>OY970387.1:0-4692975 GCA_963719485.1 uncultured Acidimicrobiaceae bacterium | reverse complement strand
TCCATCATGGAGGTGGCCGACCGTATCCTCGCCGCCCTCGGCAAGCCGGAGTCGTTCAAGACGATCGTGCCCGACCGGCCCGGTCACGACCGGCGCTACGTCCTCGACTCCTCCAAGCTGCGCAAGGAGCTGGGGTGGGCGCCGTCGGTGGAGTGGGAGCAGGGTCTGGCGGAGACCGTGTCGTGGTATGCGGCGAACCGGGATTGGTGGGAGCCCCTGCGGGCCCGGGCGCCCATTGCCGAAGGGGCCTGGGGAACCGGAGACGTCTGAACGGTGCGCATCCTGATCACCGGGGCCGACGGGCAGCTGGGCCGCGACCTGCTCGACTGCCTGGCCGGGCGGCTGCCCGTGGGGGGGCGCCGCTGCGCCCTTCTCGGCCCCGAAGGCCCGCGGCCCGGCCTCGACCATGAGGTCCTGGCCACCGACATCGACACCATGAGGGTCGACGACCGGGACGCCGTCCTGACGACGTTCAGCGCCTTCCGTCCCGATCTCGTCCTCCACGGCGGCGCGCTCACCGCGGTCGAGCGGTGCGAGGCCGACGCCGACGCCGCCTATGCCGTGAACGCCGTCGGCACCCGCAACGTCGCCGAGGCCGCCGCCCTGGTGGGGGCACACACGGTCTACGTGTCGACCGACTATGTCTTCGATGGGACCGCCGATCGCCCCTACCGCGAGTGGGACACCACCGGGCCGACCTCGGTCTACGGCGCGTCCAAGCTGGCGGGTGAGCGGGAGTGCCGGCCCGGGTCCACCGTCGTGCGGACGAGCTGGGTCTGCGGCGCCCATGGCGCCAACATGGTCGTCACCGCCCTGCGCCTGGCGGCGGACGGCGACCGCGAGCTGCGCTTCGTCGACGACCAACACGGGTCGCCGACCTTCACCGCCGACCTGGCGCCCGCCATCGTGACGCTGGGTCTCGATCGCCGGCCGGGGATCTTCCATGTGACGAACGGCGGCGTCACGACGTGGTGGGGCTTCGTGCGGGCGGTGCTGGCCGAGGCCGGCGCCGACCCCGAGCGAGTGCGGCCGATCAGCACCGCCGCGCTGGACCCGCCCCTCCTGGCCACCCGCCCGGCCTATTCGGTCCTCGACAACATGGCGCTGCGCCTGAGCGGCCTGCCCTCCCTGCCCGCGTGGCAGGACGGCCTGGCCCGCCTGGTCCCCGCCCTCCGGGCGCAGGCGGTGGCGACATGAGCTCGCCTGCCACGGGCCGTACGGACCGGCGCATGGTGGCGGTCATCGGGGCCGGCTACGTGGGGCTCCCGACCGCCGCCACGCTGGCGCACTTCGGCCACCACGTCGTGCTGGCCGAACGCGAGCCTTCCAGGCTGGCGGCACTGCGCTCCGGGCGCATGCCGATCGTGGAGGCCGGCCTCGACGAACTGGTGGCGGGCGGGGTGTCGGCCGGCAACCTCTCCTTCACCGACTCGGCGGTCGATGCCGTGACGGGTGCGGAGTTCGTCTTCCTCTGCGTGCCCACGCCCCAGAGTGCGGACGGCTCGGCCGACCTGTCGTACGTCGAGGCGGCGGCCAAGGAGATCGCCTCGAAGCTGGAGCCGGGTGCGATAGTGGTCAACAAGTCGACCGTGCCGGTCGGCTCGGCCAACATGGTCGAGCAGGTGATCGGTCGCGCCGACATCGGCGTCGTCTCCAACCCCGAGTTCCTCCGGGAGGGCACGGCCGTGACGGACAGCCTCAACCCGGACCGGATCGTCGTCGGCGCGGACGATGCCCGGGCGGCGACCAGGGTGGGCGAGCTGTTCTCGTCGACGCGGGCGCCCCTCATCGTGACCGACGCCACGACCTCGGAGACGATCAAGTACGCGTCCAACGCGTTCCTCGCCACCAAGCTGAGCTTCGTCAACGCCCTCGCCGGCCTTTGCGAGGAGGTGGGGGCCGATGCCCGCGACGTGCTGCTCGGCCTCGGTTACGACAAGCGCATCGGTTTCGAGTTCCTCCGCCCCGGTCCGGGCTGGGGCGGTTCCTGCCTGCCGAAGGACACCCGGGCGCTGCTCCACATCGCGGGCGAGGCGGGCTACGACTTCTCGCTGCTGGCCGGCGCCATCGCCTCCAACGACGAGCAGCTGTCCCGGGTGGTGACCAAGGTCGAGACGGCCTGCGGCGGCTCGGTCGACGGTGTCACCCTGGCCGTTCTGGGGCTCACGTTCAAGGCCGACACCGACGACCGGCGCGACTCGCCGAGCCTGGAGATCGCCCACCGTCTGGCCGGCCTTGGTGCGACCGTGCAGGCGTTCGACCCCACCGTCGACGCCGAGACCGACGTCCCCGACCTCCAAGACCTGCACTTGCGGGCCGACCCCTACGCGGCGGCGGCGGGAGCCCGGGCCCTGGTCGTGCTGACCGAGTGGGACGAATTCCGCTGGCTCGACTTCGCCCGGGTGCTCGCCGCCATGGCGGAGCCCAACATCGTCGACGCCCGCAACCTGCTCGATCCCGCCGCCGTGCGGCGCATGGGCTTCTCCTACGCGGGGATAGGGCGCCAGTGAGCCGGGTCGTGGTGGCCGGTGGTGCCGGCTTCCTCGGTTCGCACCTGTGCGACCGCCTGGTCGAGCGGGGCGACACCGTCATCTGCCTGGACGACCTCTCCACCGGGTCGCGGGAGAACGTGGCCCACCTGCTGGGTCACGACCGCTTCGACCTCGTCGTAACCGACGTCAGCGAGAAGGTGGAGCTCGGCGATGCCCTCAAGGTCGATGCGGTCTGCAACCTGGCCTCGCCCGCGTCGCCGCCGGCGTATCTCGCCCGACCCTTCGAGACCCTGGCGGTCGGGAGCGAGGGCACCCGGCGGCTGGCGGAGCTTGCACGGGAGCACGACGCCCGCTTCCTCATGGCGAGCACCAGCGAGATCTACGGGGATCCCGCCGTGCACCCTCAGGTCGAGTCGTACCGGGGCAACGTCGACCCTACGGGGCCGCGCAGCGTCTACGACGAGGCCAAGCGCTTTGCCGAGAGCCTGACCATGGCCATGCACCGCACGTACGGCGTCAACGTCGGGATCGCCCGCATCTTCAACACCTACGGCCCGCGGCTCTCCCCGGGGGATGGCAGGGTGGTGTCGAATTTCATCGTGCAGGCGTTGCGGGGCGAGCCCCTGACCGTCTACGGGGACGGCACCCAGACCCGGAGCCTGTGCTTCGTCGACGACGAGATCGGCGGGCTCCTGGCCCTCCTCGACTCCACGCTCACCGGACCGGTCAACATCGGCAACCCCGACGAGCGGACAGTGATCGACCTGGCGCAGTTCGTCCTGGGGGCGACGGGGTCGGGGTCCGAGATCGTCTTCGAACCGCTCCCGACCGACGACCCGACGCGACGATGCCCCGATATCACGCTGGCCCGCAACGAGCTCGGGTGGGAACCCACCACCGGACTGGCGGAGGGAATCGCGCGCACCATTGACTACTTCGCACAGGAGGAGAAGGCCCCATGACGGAGGTAGAACCGGATCCCGTGCCGGCACCACGGACCTACCGGTCGCTCAGCGTCATCACGCCCGTGTTCAACGAGCGGGCGACCGTGGCCGAGGTGATCCGCCGCATGCGGGCCGTGGAGCTTCCCCTGGTGCTCCAGATCATCGTTGTCAACGACGGGAGCAGCGACGGCTCGGACAAGGTGCTCGGTGCGCTCGAGGACTCCACGGTGCGCGTCATCCACCACAAGACGAACCAGGGCAAGGGCGCCGCCATCCGCACCGGTCTGGCGGAGGTCCACGGCGACCTGGTGCTCATTCAAGACGCTGACCTCGAGTACGACCCCAACGATTGGCCGCGTCTGTTGGACCCGATCCTGCGCGGGAAGGCCAGCGTCGTCTACGGCAGCCGCTTCACCGGTGAGCGCAAGAACATGCTGCCGCTGCACTGGATGGGCAACCGCCTGCTCTCGCTCGTGACCAACGTCCTCTACAGATCCACGCTCTCGGACATGGAGACCTGCTACAAGCTCTTCGACGCCCGGGTGCTCGAGGGACTCACGATCGTCTCGGACAAGTTCGACTTCGAACCCGAGATCACGGCCAAGGTGCTGCGGCGCGGACACCGGATTTACGAGGTCCCCATCTCCTACGCGGGCCGCGAGCCGGGCGAAGGGAAGAAGATCACGTGGCGCGACGGGTTCGGCGCCCTGAAGGCTCTGGTCAAATTCCGCTTCAGCCGGGAGTACTGAGCTCCGGGTGTCCGGCCCGATTGCCGCCGTCGTGGTCGACCACGACGGCGGTGCGCTGCTCGAGGGCTGCGTCCGCTCCCTCCTCGACGACGGCGCGTTCCCCGTCGTGGTGGTGGAGAACGGTGCCGCCGGGAGCGCCGCCGCCGCCCTCGTGCCGGAGCCTGCCCGGCCTCTCCGGATCGTGCGGCCCGGTCGAAACGTCGGCTACGGCGCCGGGGTCAACCGGGGGCTGGCCGCGCTCGCGGGGGAGGCGTCCCCGCCGGAGTGGATCCTGGTCTGCAACGCTGACCTCGTCGTCCACCCCGGCACACTGGAAGCGCTGCGCCAGGCGCTCGAGTCCGAGCATGCCTGGGCCTTGGTCGGGCCCCGCGTCTTCGGCGAGACCGGGGAGGTCTATCCGTCGGTACGCAACTTCCCCTCCTTCAGCGATGCCGCCGGGCACGCCCTGCTGGCGTTGTTCAACCCGGAGAATCCCTTCACCGCCCGCTACAACCCCGGCACGCCGGAAGGGCCCGTGGTGACAGCTGCGGGGTGGGTGTCCGGCTCGTGCTTCCTGGCCCGGCGCAGCGCGCTGGAGGAGCTCGGTGGCTTCGACGAGGCGTACTTCATGTACAACGAGGACATGGATCTCTGCTGGCGAGCCCACGATGCCGGCTGGGGGGTCGGATTCGCCGGGACGGCGGAGGTCACCCACGTGCAGGGCGCCAGCACGGCGCGGCACCCCTACCGCATGATGGTGGCGCACCATCGCTCGGCGCTCCGCTTCACGTTCCGGACCACCAAGGGCTGGCGCCGTGCCGCGCTCCCGCTGGCGGCTCTGGTGCTCGGGGCGCGCATGGTCATCGCCACCCTGCGGCTGGCCTTCAGCCACTAGGCAGGGCATTGCGCGGGCACCGGGGTCTGCTCATTGCCGCACTGGCGGCCCTCGGGGTCACCGTCCTGGCACTCGCCCTGGCGGCGTCCGTCAGCGGGCCCCGGCACGCCACGGTGCACGTCGAGCCGCAGGTGACGTTCGCGCTGCCGCCGGCGACCACCGGGTGCAGCGGAGCGACCGCCGCACCCGGCGGGGGAGTGAACGTGCCGCTCACCGTGAGCGTCGTGGCCGGACAGGTCGCGGAGACGGCGGACGTGTGCATCGGTGGCCTGGGTCCCTACCCCTTCGTCCTCGACTCGGGGGCGGGGCAGTCGACGATTGACGCCGGGCTGGCCCACCGGCTGCACCTGGCGGCCGCTGGTCCCGCGAGCGCGTTCGCGGGCGTCGGGTGCACCGGTGCCGCGCAGCCTGTCTCGGTGGGCGCCTGGTCGCTCGACGGCGTGGACTTGGCGCCGCAGCAGATGACCGCGGCCTCGCTGCCCCAGATGGGTGGGAAGGGCGAGCCCGTCGGCCTGCTCGGCTCCGACGTCCTGTCCCGCTTCGGCGCGGTCCGTATCGACTTCGACGCCGGCGCGCTCGTCCTGCCCGGCCCGGAAGGAGCGCCTCTCGCCCGGTCCTCGCCCTACACCGGCCCGAAGGGACCGCCGCCAGCGGCGCTGACACAGAGGGAGCGCGGCACGACCGTGCCGCTTACGGTGACCCCCGCACCAGGTGATGTTTCGCTCAGCGTGGCCGTCCGTTTCGCCGGTGGTCCGCGGCGCGACTTCGTGGTGGACACCGGCTCGTCGCAGAGCGTCGTGTCCTCCTCGGTCTCCCGGGCGCAATCACTGCAGGGCACCGACCTGGCGCAGCGCCAGTCGACCGTGTGCTCGGTGATCACGGTCCCGCTCGTGCACAGCGGGACGTGGTCGCTGCCGGACGTGGCACTCCATCCCCAGCTCATCGGTTCGACCAACTTCGGCACCATCAGCCTGTCCGGCACTGTGGGCCTGTTGGGCTCGGACCAGCTCCGGCGTTACGGCTGGGTCGTCCTCGACTACGCCGGCGGCCAGATGGTGTTGGGATAGCGCCTATTGGAGCGCGGCCCCGAGGGCGTCGAGGAGCTCACCCGTGCCCTTCTCGCGGATGGCGGGCGTGTCGCCGCCGTCGAGGAAGACGCCCTGCTCCGTGAAGGTCAGCGTCGTGCCCACCGGAGCCGGCGTGAACTCCACCGTGGTCACCGACACCGAGATCAGGGTCCCGTCGGCCTCCATGGTGTAGCCGTAGACGATGCGCTCGTCGGGCACGATGTCCCGGTAGGTGGCCTCATAGGCATGGACGGGCCCGCCGGGGGGACCGCCGCGGAGTGTCTCGGTGCCGCCCACCCGGAAGTCGAGGTCGTAACCGGGGGCTCCGGGAGCACCGAACCAGCGCGCCTTGGACTCCTGGCTCGACCACGCGGCGAAGACGCGATCGGGCGGGACCGGATAGGTGCGGCTGAGGGTGAAGGTTCCGTGCTCGGCGCTTCGGTTGGTGGTCATCTCAAGCTCCTCTCGAGGATGATGGTGGTGTCGTCGTCTGCTCGGCGGCCAGGTCCTCGGCGAGAACCTCGCCCAACCGGTCGAGCCGGCGGTCCCAGGTGGCCCGCTGGCCGGCGAACCAGTCCGCGGCCAGGCGGAGCCCCACCGGCTCGAGTCGGCAGGTCCGGGTCCGGCCCACTTTCTCGGAGCTGACGAGCCCGCACGACTCCAGGACGGTGATGTGCTGCATCACGGCCGACAGGGTCATGTCGAGCGGCTGGGCCAGCTGGCTCACCGTGGCGGCACCGCCGCTGAGGCGTTCGACCAGGTCGCGCCGGGTGGGATCGCCCAGCGCCCTGAACACCTCGTCGACCCGTTGATACTTAAGCATTGACTTAAGTATCCAGTCCGGCGGGCCGCCTGTCAAGCAGCCGCGATCAGTCGGGGCCGGACAGCCCCAACATGTCGGTCACGCCATGGTCCCGGCCTGCGGTGTAGCCCCCGTCCACGGGGAGCGCATGACCGGTCACGAACGAGGCGTCGTCGGACAACAGGAACGCGGCGGCGGCGGCGATCTCCTCCGGCCGGCCCATGCGCCGGCCCAGCTTGTGCTCGTGCACGATGTCGGCCAGCGCCGCCTCCATGCCCGGGCCGAAGACGGAGGCGGTCATGGGGGTCTCGATGAACCCCGGGCAGATGGCGTTGACCCTGATGCCACGACCGCCGTAGTCGATGGCCATGTTCTTGGTGAGGAGGACGACGCCGCCCTTGGAGGCGCTGTAGACGCTCCCGCCGGCCGTGCCCTCGAGCCCCTCGATGCTGGCCAGCGTCACCACCGAGCCGCGCTGGCCGTCGGCGTGCCGCGGTTGCCCGAGCATCTGGCCGATCACGTGCTTCGCGGTCAGGAACGTCCCGGTCAGGTTGACAGAGATGACCCGGGACCACTCCTCGGCCGGCAGCATGTGCACGGGCCCGCCGCCCGCCACGCCCGCGGCGTTCACCAGACCGTCGACGCCCCCGGCGAAGTCGACCGCCGCCGCCACGAGCGCTTCGACCGAGTCCTCGTTCGCGACGTCGACGCGTTGGAAGAGCCACCGATCTGGTGCCTCCGGAATCGGTCCGTCGGGCTCCACGAGGTCGGCTCCCACGACGCGTGCACCTTCTTCGAGGAGGCGCCGGGCCGTCGCTTGGCCGATGCCCGAGGCGGCGCCCGTCACGATGTAGGTCCGTCCGTCCAATCCACGCATTGCGCCTCCGTTTGGTTGCGCCCGGGCGACCCGGGCTGATAGGAGCAGTGCACTGTTCTACCCGGGCCGTCGCCCGGGCCGCCGTCCGGGGGGAGCCCACGCCATGAAGTTCGCGCTGTTCTACGAGATTCCCGTCCCCCGCCCGTGGGAGGAGGACAGCGAGCTCGTGGCCTACCAGAACACGCTCGAGCAGGCCATCGCCGGCGATCGGCACGGCTGGCACGCGTTCTGGACGGTCGAGCACCACTTCCTGCAGGAGTACTCGCACTGCTCGAACCCCGAGGTCCTCTACGGCGCCATCGCGGCCCGCACCGAGCGCATACGGCTGGGTTACGGCGTGCGCCTCATGCCCAAGCCCTACAACCATCCGGTGCGCACGGCGGAGTCGGTGGCCGTGCTCGACCTGCTGTCGAAGGGGCGGGTCGACATGGGCGCCGGCCGCTCCGCCACGCGGGCGGAGCTCGAGGGCTTCGGCATCGACCCCGCCGAGAGCCGCCAGATGTGGCAGGAGGCGATCGGGCACATCGTGGGGTGCTGGACCAATGACGAGTATTCGTTCGACGGGGAGTACTGGCAGATGCCGCGGCGCCGCGTCCAGCCCAAGCCGTGGCAGAAGCCGCACCCGCCCCTGTGGGGTGCGACGACGTCGGACGAGGGCCACGCCCAGGTGGGCGATCTCGGCCTCGGCCTCTGCTCCTTCGCCGTTGGCCTGCCGCCCTCGGAGGTGAAGCGCAAGATCGACATCTACCGGGAGGCCGTCGGGGCGTGCGACAGGCCGATCGGCTCGTTCGTCAACGACCAGGCGGCGACGTTCACCATGGCCATCTGCTCTCGTGACCGGGCCGCCGCCGTGGCCGAGGCCCGCGAGTCCTTCGAGTGGTACCCCAAGACGGGTGCCCGCCAGATCGCCACGCTGACGGACTGGATGGCGGAGCGCAAGCAGGATCTCGGCAGCTACTCCTACGCGGCGGACATGAAGAAGACCGACGACGAGGGGACACTGGATCTGTTGAGCCTGGAGTATCTCGTCGACGCCAACGCCTGCGTCCTCGGGACGCCCGAGGAGTGACTGGAGGCGTGTCGTCAATATGAGGCCGCCGGGGTCGACCTGCTGCTGTGCCTGGTCAACCCCTACAAGATCTCGCACGAGTCGGTCATGCAGACGATCGAGCTCATGGGCACCGAGGTGATCCCGCATTTCGCCGCGTGAGCCCGCGTCCCCCGAGGCCACGTCATCGGGCAGGCTTAGGGCGATGGCGATGGCGATGGCGATGGCGATGGCGATGGCGATGGCGATGGCGATGGCGATGCGCGCAGGGCGTCGGTGGTGGGTCGCGCTGGCGGCCGTGATGGTGTTCGCCCCGTTGGCGGCGGGCGCCGGACCGGCCGGCGCCGCGGCGAGCAAGAGCGCTCCCAAGCTGGCCCAGGCCGGCCACACAACCTTCTGGAACTGCTCCGCCAAGACGACCGTGCTGCTGGTCGCCGTGAACACGCTGACATTGCACCCGGGCGCGTCGCTCGACATCTCCTTCACCGTGCGCAACGGCGCGACGGCGTCGTGCAACTACACCGCCCCCTACGCCGGCGCGGCGACCGGGCCGACATCCACCGCGCTCACGGCCGGACCGTGCGGATCGGTGGGCTACGAGATCGAGGGCGCGCACCACCACAACGTGTGGCCCGGGGTACAGGTCGTCAACTGCCCGGCGCTGGGCTTCGCGCAGCTGGCGGCCGGCGCCACCGTGTCGGGGACCGGCTCGTGGAACCAGACCAAGCCCAACAGCACGCACCGGGTGCCGCCGGGGAACTACACGCTGGTGGTCGAGAACAAGCACTTCAGCTTCCCTCTGCGCGTCATGAAGTCCTGACGGAAGAAGACTCCAGACTCCAGACTCCAGACTCGTGACTCTTGACTCCGGGCGGGCGTCCTCTATAGTTACCTAGATGACTAGTGAACTGCTGCCGCAGTCGGTCAGCTTCCACCTCCGCCCCGACTCGGGCGTGCCGGCCTACCTCCAGCTCATCCAGCAGGTCCGCCAGGCGGTGCGCATGGGGGTGCTCGACGTCGGTGACCGGCTGCCGACGGTCAAGGAGGTCGTGGCCGAGCTCGCCATCAACCCGAACACGGTGCAGAAGGCCTACCGCGAGCTCGAGCACGAGGGGTTGGTCGTGGGACGCCAGGGCGTCGGCACGTTCGTCGCCCGCCGCCCCGAGGGCCCGCCGCCGGGGACGCAGGCCCGGCTCGCCCGGGGCCTGCACAAGTGGGTGGAGTCGGCCCGGGCCGAGGGCATGGACGACGAGGCGATGGAAGCGCTCCTGCGCGAGACCCTGCGAGGCACGAGGGGGGTCGAGGTCGCATGACGGTCGTCGAGACCGCAGGGCTGGGCAAGCGCTTCGGGCAGGTCTGGGCGCTCCAGGATTGCTCGCTGCAGGTGCCGCCCGGCCGGGTCACCGCCCTTCTCGGCCCGAACGGGGCGGGCAAGACGACGCTGCTCCGGTTGCTGGTCGGGCTGGCCGCGCCCAGCGCCGGCTCGGCGGAGGTCCTCGGGCGGACCCCCGACGGCTCCGCCGAGTTCCTGGCCGCCATCGGCTACCTGGCCCAGGACGTGCCGCTCTACCGGCGCCTCACCGCCGACGACCACATCGCTCTCGGGGCACACCTGAACGCACGGTGGGATGCGGACGGCGCGCGGGACCGCCTGGCCCGGTTGCACGTGCCGGCCGACCGGCGGGTCGCCACGCTCTCGGGTGGCCAGCGGGCCCAGGTCGCGTTGGGCCTCGCCCTGGCCAAGCAGCCGGGACTTCTGCTCCTCGACGAGCCGGTGGCGGCGCTCGACCCGCTCGCCCGCCGCGAGTTCCTCTCCACACTCAGCGAGGCGGTGGCCGACGGCGGGCCTTCGGTGATCCTCTCGTCGCATCTCGTCCACGACCTCGAGCGGGTCTGTGACCACGTGATCCTGCTGAGCGCGTCGCGGGTTCAGCTGTGCGCCGACATCGACTCGGTCCTGGCCACGCATCGCATGCTGCTCGGTCCACGCCGTCCCCTCTCCGACGTGGAGCCCGGCCTGACCGTCGTCAGCGCCACGCAGACACAGCGCCAGACCCGGCTGCTCGTCAAGACCGACGGGCCCGTGCTCGACCCATCATGGGAGGAGAACGAGGTCGGCCTCGAGGACGTGATCCTCGCCTATATGGGCAGCGAAGGGGCCGGCGTCGACACGGCGCGTGTGCATCTGGGGGTGGCGCAGTGAACCATCTCGTCTGGCGCCTGCACCGCAACCAGGTTTACTTCGCTGTCGCCGCGTTGGCCGCGCTGGCGCTCATCCTCGTCGTCACAGGCATCACCATGGCGAACGACTACCACGCCGCGCTGGCGAGCTGCGCCGCCACCCAGAGCTGCTCGGACCTCGGGAACGAGTTGTTCCGCGGCGACGGGGCGATCATGGACCTGGTCGACCTCACCCTGGTCGTGCCGCTCCTGTTCGGGCTCTTCTGGGGCGCACCCCTCCTGGCCAAGGAGTTCGAGGATGGCACCCACAACCTGGCCTGGACCCAGGGGGTGAGCCGGCGCCACTGGCTGCGCGTGAACCTCGCGTGGTCGCTGCTGGCCGCCGCCGTGTGGGGCGCCGCTCTGGCCGCACTCGTGAGCTGGTGGCGCTATCCCGAAAACGCGCTGAACTCCCGCTTCGACGCCTTTGACGTGCAGGGCATCGTGCCGGTGGCCTACGCGCTGTTCGCCGTGGCCTTGGGCATCGCCGTGGGCTCGGTCATCCGCCGTGTCCTGCCGAGCCTGGCCGTGACCTTGGCGGTGTTCGTCGCCATCAGGGTGGCGATCGGCGTGTGGCTGCGCCCGCACTTCATGACGCCGGTGACCGCGCACGCACAACTTCTCCGCACGACAGGTGCCCCACCGGGCGCCTGGATCATCTCGCAGGGTTTGGTGAGCCCATCAGGCCGGTCCCTCGGGGCCGGGATCGACTTCAGCCAGCTCCCCGCGGCCTGCCGGACAGTCACGCCGGGCGGCAAGGGTCTTCTTGGTCAATGCCTGGTCTCGCACGGTTTCCGCCAGATCGTCACCTACCAGCCCGACAGCCGCTTCTGGGCCTTCCAGGGCATGGAGGCCGGCATCTTCGTCTTCCTGGCCGCGGCCCTCGTGGGCTTCACGGTCTGGTGGGTGTTGCGGCGCGACGCCTGAAGTCGGGCGAGGGATGCCTTCCGGGCTCAGGTGACACCTCGTTGGGCCGTGCTCAACGGCGGGCGAGCCAACGGAAGACCGACCACCGGGCCAGCCGGTCGTGGAGTCGCCACGTGCGGGTCGCACGGACCGTATCCAGTGCGATCTGCAGGTCTCGAGCGGTCTTCCGAGCGTCTTCGGCCTCGGCTGCATGAGCCTCGGCCGCATCCCTGACGGCCGTGAGCTCTGTGTGGACAGCCGTGAGCTCTGTCTGTACGGCCGTGAGCTCTGTCTGTACGGCCTCGAGCTCTGCCTGTCTCAGCTCGAGGGATTTCCGGGCGTCGGCCACTTCGTCGACGACTGCCTCCAGTTCGAAGGACAACCGGATCGCCTCCCGGCGCACAACGGCTCCCGCCTCGGTGGCGAGGGTGCTCGCGAAGCCGGGCTGTGTGCTCTTGTCGAGCCAGTCCATGAGCTCCGTTCGGCGCGCCGCGCCGTCCATGTCCTGGCGCGCCTCTGCGGTGAACTTCAGCACGGTCACCCGGTCGCCCGTGCTGAAGCGCAGTGACGGTACCCGGAACCACTGCTGCCACATGTAGTGGTCGGACCACGTCCCGGGCGGCGGCTCACGCCAGCCCTCCGGCAGGGACAGGTACGCGTCGAGGCGGTGACCCGCGCCGGTCAACGAGATCGCGTTGCGGCCCGGCCGCAGATGCCATGCCGCGCAACGCGGGTCGGCGATGTCGGTGAGATGGAACCCGAGCGTTCCGTCTCGCTTGATGAACGCGGGCAACGGGTGCGTGAAGTCGACGCTCTGCAGCCGCTCGACCGTCGACTCGAGGTGGTCCGACAACATCAAATCGTCGTCGCCCATGTAGCACACGTAGGGCGTGCGTGCCTCGCACAGGACCCTGTGTCGGACGAGCTCTGCCCGACTGGGACTCTTGGCCGTGTCGAGGAACCTGACGCGGCCATCGGATACCAGTGACGACACGACGTCGCGTGTGTCGTCGCCCACGCCGTCACCGATGATGACCACCTCGAAAGCGTCGATGCTCTGATGCAGAACGCTCGTGACCGCCAGGTCGAGCGTCGATGCGTGGTCGTGTGTCGGGAGGATGACCGTGATCAGCGGTGCGGCACGACCCGTGGTCGTGGTCACCACCGAAACGGGACTACCTCCACGGCGTCGAGCGCGTCGTAGGGGAGATCGAGAGCATCGGGCTCTTCGTGGTCGTACTGAGAGGACGGCATGTTGATGATGAAGGCCTCGTCGATCCCGATGTTCTTCCACCCGTGGTACAGGTTGGGCGGGATGACGACCAGACCGGGATTGCGCTCACTGACCCGGAACTCGTTCCACAGTCCATGGGTCGAGGAGCCGATCCTGCCGTCGTAGACGACAATGGAGACCAATCCCCGAACGACGAAGAGGCGGTCCGTCGAGGACCGATGGAGCCCCCAGGCCCGGATCCGCTCGGCGTACGTCGTCGTGATATGGACCTGCACGATCGGGAGCTCGAGTTCCGGCCACGCCATGCGCGCCACTTCCGCGACCGTGCCATCTTCGTGCGGGACCGGACGTGTGGGTCGGAAGATCACCCCCTCGATCAACTGGGTACGAAGTTGCCCGTTCTGGTCCACGGCCGACCTCTTCGCCGCGAGCCGGTCGAAGCCCACGATGGGCAAAGCACTGTTATCGCTCAAGTCGGACGGCTCCTTTGGTCGAGTGGTGTCGAGTCGTTGAGTCGCTCCGACTGCCCCGTTTGCGCGCTCACAAAAGTCATCGAGCCTGTGGCCGAGCACGTGTCTAGGGCACCAGCGCGATCTTGCCGACGGCGCGCCGGCCCAGCAGGTCCTCGAGCGCTGCCGACACGTCGTCGAGCGCGTACTCGGCCGGCCGGACCGGGTCGAGCGTCCCCGCCGCGACCATGGCGAGCAGGTCGTCGAGCAGGGCGCGCTGCTCGGCCGGATGGGTCATGGCCCAGATGCCCCAGTCGATGCCGATGACCGAGCGGTTGCGCAACAGGACCTGGTTGAGCGGCACCGACGGGATGTCGCCCGACGCGAAGCCGATGACCAGGTAGCGGCCGCGGTCGCCCAGGGCGCGTAGTGACGGCTCGGCCAGTGCGCCGCCGACGGGGTCCACGACGAGGTCGACGCCGCTGCCTCCCGCCCAGGCCCGCACCGCCTCCTTGAGTGGCTCGGCCCCGGGGTCGAGCACCGCTTCCGCGCCCGCTGCGAGTGCAGCGTCCCGCTTGTCCGCGCTCGATGCGACGCCCAGCACCCGGCAGCTCAGCGCCCGGGCCACGCCGATGGCGGCCAGACCGACACCGCCGCCGGCGCCGAGGACGAGCACCGTCTCGCCGGGCGCGGCATGCGCGCGGTCGCGCAGGGCGAACAGGCACGTGCTGTAGCTCTGGGTGAACGTGGCCGCCCGGGGCGCGTCCATGCCCGCGGGCAGCGCGACGGCCGACGCGGCGGGCACCACGACGCGGCTGGCGAAGCCGCCCAGGCCCACCGAGGCCAGCACGCGGTCGCCGATGGCCACTCCCCGCACA
Source organism: uncultured Acidimicrobiaceae bacterium (assembly GCA_963719485.1). Taxonomy (GTDB): domain Bacteria; phylum Actinomycetota; class Acidimicrobiia; order Acidimicrobiales; family RAAP-2; genus Bog-473. The sequence continues at coordinate 4,678,435 of OY970387.1, read as the reverse complement.
CCCGACCCGACCGCCACGACGTGCCCGGCCACCTCGCTGCCGGGCACGAAGGGGAGCGAGGGCTTCATCTGGTACTGCCCGGCCACGAAGAGGCCGTCCACGTAGTTCACACCCGCCGCCTCGACGGCGACGGCGACCTCACCCGGGCCAGGTTCGGGGTCGGGCCGCTCCTCCACCCGGAGCACGGAGGGCGGGCCGAGCTCATTGCAGACGGCGGCGCGCACGGGTCGAGACGCTACCGTCGACCGGTGGACGCCATCCCGCCCGCCCGACCGGTCCGCCCCGACGAGCTGGCGCTGCTGCCTGAACTCGAGGCGGCGGCCGACACCGTGTTCGAGCCTCTCGGAATCGGGCCCCTGCCCGGCCCAGGGGCCGTGGAGGACTTCGCCGGCGCGCTCGTCGTGCTGGTGGCGGGCGATCCGCCGGTCGGATTGTGCCGCATCGACGCACTGCCCGGGGTCGAGGGCGGCGCCACCGGCGCCCATCTCGAGCAGCTTTCCGTCCATCCCGACCACGCCGGCCGTGGCCTGGGTCGGGCGCTCCTCCGTGCCGGGTGCGACTGGGCCGCCGCCCACGGCTATGCCGAGCTCACCCTCGCCACCTACCGCGACGTGCCGTGGAACGGGCCGTTCTACGCCTCGGAGGGCTTCGTCGAGGTGGGCCCCGTCGACGAGTTCATGGCCGCCCGCGGACTTCCGCCCGAGGAGCCCGTCATGTCCCGCTTCGGCGCCCGCGTCCTGATGCGCCGCCGCCTGTGAGCTCCGCGTAGCGGAAGCAGCCGACCACGTGGTCGTTGACAAGCCCCGCCGCCTGCAGGTGGGCGTAGCAGATGGTTGGTCCGACGAAACCGAAACCGCGCCGGCGCAGGTCGGCGCTGAGCGCCTCCGACTCCGCTGTGGCGGCCGGGAGCTGCCCCATGCGGCGCCACTTGTTGACCAGCGGCCGGCCACCGACGAAGCCCCAGACGTAGGCGTCGAAGGAGCCGAACTCCTCCTGCACCTTCAGAAAGGCGCGGGCGTTGCGCACGGCAGACTCGACCTTGGCCCGGTTGCGGATGATGCCGGGATCGCCCAGCAGCTTCTCCACCCGGGCCGGCGTGAAACGCGCCACCTTGGCGGGTTCGAAGCCGACGAAGGCCTTCCGGTAGCCGGCGCGACGTTTGAGGATGGTCGACCAGCTCAGCCCCGCCTGCGCACCCTCGAGCACGATGAACTCGAAGTGGGTGGGGTCATCGTGCACGGGCACGCCCCACTCGGTGTCGTGGTACGCCACCATCTCGGGATCGCTCCCGGCCCACTCGCAGCGCGTCAGCGCGTCGCTCTTGCTCATGGCGTCACGCTAGAGGCGAACTGTGACGCCGTGACCCGGTAGAGCACGTGGCGCCGCAGGGGACTGTCCTCGGGCAGGCTCGGGTGGTCGAAGTCGCCTTCGGTGTCGCGCACCATACCGATCCTCTCCATGACCGCCTGCGAGCGGGTGTTGACCGTCGTGGTGAAGGCGACGATCCCGTCCAAGCCGCCCTCCTCGAAGCCGAATCGCAGCGAGGCCCGGGCCGCCTCGCTGGCGTAGCCCTGGCCCCAGTGATCGGGATGCACCCGCCAGCCGATCTCGACCGCCGGCGCGCACGGCAGCGCCGGGCCCACCCGGTGCAGCCCCACCATGCCCACGAACGGCGCGCCGCCGGACAGCTCGACCGCCCACAGCCCCCAGCCCTCGCGCTCCATCTCCTCGTTGATGTGGTCGACGACGCGGTCGCTCTCGGCTCTCGTGGGCGACGAGCCCAGCGACTCGACCACGAGGGGATGGGTGTTCAGCGCGAAGAACGGTGCCCGGTCCACGTCGGTGAACGGTCGCAGCACCAGCCGTGGCGTCGCGATCGTCGGCCCGGCGGGCGATGGCGCCGTGGCCGTGGCTAGGCCCCCGACGCCGTCACGGCCGTCTCGGCCGCCCAGCGGTAGTCCGCCTTGCCCGAGGGCGAGCGCTGGATCTGGTCCACGAACACCACTTCCTTGGGCAGTTTGTAGCGAGCAATGTGGGCCGAGGCGTGCTCCACCACGGACGCGCCATCCGCCGTCTGCCCCTCGGCCAGCTGCACGACGGCCACCACCTCCTGGCCCCAGCGCTCCGAGGGTCGCCCCGCCACCACGACGTCGGCCACCGAGGGGTGCCCGGCGATGGCCCGTTCCACCTCTTCCACGAAGATCTTCTCGCCGCCCGAGTTGACCGTCACCGAGTCCCGGCCCAGCAGCTCGATCTGCCCGTCGGCCCGATGCAGGGCCCGGTCCCCGGGGATTGAGTAGCGGACCCCGTCGATCACGGGGAAGGTGCGTGCCGTCTTCTCCGGATCGCCCAGGTAGCCCAGCGGCACGTTCCCCTTCTGCGCCAGCCAGCCGTTGCCCTCGTGGCCCGGCTCCAACACCCGCGACAACGTCTCGTCGACGACCAGGGTGCCCGGCCCGGGCAGGAAGGACCCCACGGCGACGTCGTCCATGGACGTCACGTGCATCTGCGCCCCCGTCTCGGACGACCCCGCGGAGTCGGAGATGACGAGGTTGGGGATGCGCTCGACCGCCATGGCCCGCACGGCGGGCGTCAGCGGCGCGCCACCGTTGCCGACGGCGAAGAACGAGGAGAGGTCATAGGACTTCTTGTCCAGCTGCACCAGGAGCGGGCGCAGCACGGCGTCACCCACGATGGTCATGGAGTTGGCCTTCTCACGCTCGACCACACTCCACACGTCATCCGGATCCACCCGGCGGGTCTCGTCGGGGAAGATGAGCGTCGCCCCCTGGGCCATGAGCATGAAGCAGGCCCACTGGGCCGCGCCGTGCATCAGCGGCGGCAGGATCATCAGGCGCACCGGGTAGCTCTCGGCCAGCCGCTCGGTCAGGCCCTCGTAGCTGGTGACGATCTTCCACGAGCCCACCTGCCTCCCGCCCATGGCGGCCATGAAGATGTCGTGCTGGCGCCACAGCACGCCCTTGGGCATGCCCGTGGTGCCCCCCGTGTAGAGGATGTAGAGGTCGTCTGGGGACGGCTCGACCGGCGCACCCTCGGGGGAGGCCTTGGCCAGGGCCTCCTCGTACCACTCGGCCCCGGGGAGGAGGGGGTGGCCCGATTCGTCCTCGACCTGGAGCAGCAACTCGGGGGGCGAGTCCAAGGTGGGCAGCACCTCGGCCAGCGTCGGGGCGAGGGAGGAGTGCAGGATCATCCCGCGGGGCCGGGCGTCGTTGAGCAGGTACTGCAGCTCCTCGCCCACGTAGCGGTAGTTGACGTTGAACGGCGCGACGCGAGCCCGGTACGAGCCCAGCATCCCCTCGAGGTACTCGTTGCCGTTGTACAGCGCCAGGGCGAGGTGGTCCTGGCCCGACTCCCAGCCCTGCAGCTCTGCGCGCTCGCGCTGCAGGCCGAGGCCCCGGCCGTGCAGGTACGAGGCGAGGCGGCGCGAGCGCTCGGAGAGGTCGCCGTACGTCAGGCGGCGGTCCCGCCACACGACGCATTCCCGGTCCGACAGGGTCTCGACGAGCGTGTCGAAGGCCTTCGCCAGGTTGAACTGCACGGTCGATTCGGCGGCGGGGGTCTGGGGCACGGTCCCGCACTGTACCGGCAGGCCCCGTGCTCTCGGCATTGAGGCGGGTTGGGGGAGTCGGCCCGCCATCGGCAAAGATGCCGTCGTGGACGTCCGCAACCCCGCCACCGGCGAGGTCATCAGAAAAGTCCAGGGGTTGACCGCGGCGGAGACCGACGCCGCCATCGAGCGCGCCGCCGCCGCCTTCGGACCCTGGCGCACCGTGGCCCCGGGTGACCGGGCCCGCCTGCTGCGGCGCTTCGCCGCCGCCGTGGACGCGCACCGCGAGGAGCTGGCGGCGCTCGAGGTGGCCAACGCCGGCCACGTCATCGGCAATGCGCGCTGGGAGGCGGGCAACGTGCGAGACGTGCTCGAGTTCTACGCCGGGGCGCCGGAGCGCCAGAGCGGCCGGCAGATCCCCGTGTCCGGGGGCCTCGACGTCACGTTCTACGAGCCGCTGGGGGTCGTGGGCATCATCGTCCCCTGGAACTTCCCGATGGCCATTGCCGGCTGGGGCTTCGCCCCGGCCCTGGCCGCCGGCAACACCGTCGTCCTCAAGCCGGCCGAGCTGACCCCGCTCAGCGCGCTGCGCATCGGCGAGCTCGCCCTCGAGGCGGGGCTGCCCGAGGACGTGCTGCAGATTCTGCCCGGCAAGGGCAGCGTGGTGGGGGAGCGCTTCGTCACCCACCCCGCCGTGCGCAAGGTGTGCTTCACCGGCTCGACCGAGGTGGGGCGATCCGTCATGGCGGGCTGCGCCCAGCAGATCAAGCGGGTCACGCTCGAGCTCGGCGGCAAGAGCGCCAACATCGTCTTCGCCGATGCCGACCTCGAGCTGGCTGCGGGCCGGGCGCCCTACGGCGTGTTCGACAACGCGGGCCAGGACTGCTGCGCCCGCTCCCGCATTCTGGTGGAGCGCAGCGTGTACGAGCGTTTCATGGCGCTGCTCGAGCCCGCGATCGCCGGCGTCGTGGTGGGCGACCCGACGCTCGAGTCGACGGAGATGGGCCCGCTCATCTCGGAGGCCCACCTGGCCAGCGTGGCGTCGTTCGTCCCCGAGGACGCCCCGGTGGCGCTGCGGGGAACGAGCCCCGACGGCCCCGGGAACTGGTTCGCCCCGACCGTGCTGGCGCCCGTGGAGCCTGGCGCGCGGGCGGCCACCGAGGAGATCTTCGGTCCCGTGGTCGTCGTCATCCCCTTCGAGGACGAGGCCGACGCCGTCCGGCTGGCCAACGACACCCCCTACGGGCTCTCGGGCTCGTTCTGGACGCGCGACGTCGGGCGGGCGTTGCGGGTGGCCCGCGCCGTCGACACGGGGACGCTGTCGGTGAACTCGCACTCGTCGGTGCGCTACTGGACGCCGTTCGGCGGCGTGAAGCAATCGGGCATCGGGCGCGAGCTCGGTCCCGACGCGCTCGATGCGTTCAGCGACGTGAAGAACGTCTTCATCAGCTCGGAATAGGAGAGACATGAGCGACACGATCCCGTACGCCCACCGCCTCGCGGGGCGGGTGGCGGTGGTGACCGGCGGCGCCAGCGGCATCGGAAGGGCGATGTGCGAGCGCTTCGCCAGCGAGGGCGCGTCGGTGGCGGTGGTGGATCTCGACGAGGACGCCGGGGGCGCGGTGGCCGCCGCGGTGGGTGGCATGTTCGTGCGGACCGACGTCACGTCCTCCGACGAGGTGGAAGCCCTCTACGCCGTGGTGGCCGGCCACTACGGCGGGATCGACGTCTGCTGCAACAACGCCGGCATCAGCCCGCCCGACGACGACTCCATCCTCGAGACCGGTATCGACGCCTGGGAGCGCGTGCAGCGGGTCAACCTCACGTCGGTCTACCTGTGCTGCAAGCACGCCCTGCCCCACCTGTTGGCCCGGGGCAAGGGGTCGATCATCAACACCGCCTCGTTCGTGGCGGTGATGGGCGCGGCGACGAGCCAGGTCAGCTACACGGCCTCCAAGGGTGGTGTGCTGGCCATGTCGCGCGAGCTCGGCGTGCAGTTTGCCCGCCAGGGTGTGCGGGTCAACGCGCTGTGCCCGGGACCGGTGAACACGCCGCTGCTGCAGGAGCTCTTCGCCGCCGATCCCGAACGGGCCGCCCGGCGCCTGGTGCACATCCCGATGGGGCGCTTCGGCGAGGCCACGGAGATCGCCGCCGCTGCGGCCTTCCTGGCCTCCGACGACTCGTCCTTCATGACCGCGTCGACCTTCCTCGTCGACGGTGGGATCTCGGGGGCCTACGTCACGCCGCTGTGAGCTGGGACATTGGGAGCCGTTCCCCTCCCTGCCCTGATGTGGTGCCAGCACGACAGGGTGCCGCGGGCTAGCAACCTTGGCGACCCGCCTTCGACCTGCGACGCTGAGACCCAAGGCTGAGGGCGAGGAGGGCAGTACTTGCGGTCCGTCGGGATGGTCTTCCTCGCACAATTGCGCCACCGATGGCGCTCCTGGCTCGCCATCGCGTTCCTCATCAGCATCGTGGGTGGGGTGATCATGGCCGCGGCGGCCGCCGGTCGGCGCGCGGAATCCGCCTTCCCGGCCTTCGTCGCTGCTCACGGCTTCGATGCCGAGATCTACGCCACTCAGCCCGCACCCGAGATCGCCCGCCTCCCAGGAGTCAGTACGGTCACCGCCGCGTTCGGTCCCGACAACGGTGAGCCCATCTGTGCCTGCACGCACCCGCTCAACCCCTCGTACTTCGGCTTGCTCGTTCTCCCAGCCAAGGGAAAGCCCGCCTTCAATCTCGTATCGGGCCGCTTGCCCGAACCATCGAACCCGTACGAAGTCTTGGCCTCGTACACCCTGCAACAAGACGAGGGAGTTCGCCTCGGGACCGTCTTCCATGTCCCCTTCTACGCCCCGTCACAGTCGTCGGCGTACAACACCGCGACCGGAGCTCAACCCAAACCCACCGGCCCGACGGTCCCCCTGCGGGTGGTGGGGTTCGAAGCCACCGAGTTCGATTTTCCTTCCGGGGGCACCCCCTCGTACAGCATCTACGCGACCCAGGCCTTCGCCCGCTCCGTGCTTCCTCGGACGGCGACGGGGTACGTGTACTTCGTCCGCCTCCGCAATGGCGCCGCCGACCTCCCCCGCTTCGACGCTGCCGTCGCCGCTCTTGGGAGGACAGCCTTCACGGCGAATGAGGATGCCCAGGTCGCATCGGTCGAGACATCAATCCATCCCCAGGCCGTCGGATGGTGGCTCCTGGCCGGGCTGGCCGCACTCGTCGGCCTGGTCGTCGTCGGTCAGGCGCTGGGCCGTCAGAGCATCACCGAGAGCACGGATTTCCCGACCTTGGTTGCCGTGGGGTTCGAACGCCGGCAACTGGTCATGCTCGGCGCAGCGCGGAACCTCGTGGTGGGGCTGGCCGGTGCAGTCGGCGCGGTGGCGGTTGCCACCATCCTCTCCCCGATTGCCCCACTCGGAGAGGCGCGCGTCGCCGAGAGCTCGACCGGGATCACCGCCGACGCGTTGGTTCTCACGCTCGGGGTGCTCGCCACGGTCGTCATCGTGAGCGTGCTTGGCGCCTGGCCGTCCGTCCGGGCGGCGCGTGTCTCCCGGCCGGACGAACGGACCGCTGCCACGCCCTCCAGGGTCGCGGGTCATCTGTGGTCGATCGGGGCGCCGGCGAGCATGGTGCTCGGCGTGCGAAACGCGATCGAGCGAAGAAGCGGCGGGGCGAGTGTGCCGGTGGGCAGTGCCCTGCTCGGAACCGTGCTGGCGGTGATCGCGCTGTGTGGGACGGCGGTGTTCGGAGCCAGCCTTTCCCACCTCACGACGACGCCCGAGCTCTATGGGGATCCATTCCAGCTCAACATCTCCAACCCCAACAGCGGAGGGACGCCGGGTCCCGCGCTGTTGCACACCCTGGAGCACGACCGCGCCGTGAACGCCATCACGGCGGGGATCGCCCTTCCCGCCATAAGGATCGACAACGTGGTGGTCGGGGCCATCGCCGGAACGGCCATCCGGGGCCAGCTCCTCCTGTCCCCGGCGGCCGGGCACTCGCCCGACGCCCTCGGGGAGATCGGGCTCGGCCAGACGACGATGCATGCCGTGGGCGCCCGGCTCGGTTCGGTGGTCCACGTCGCGGTGTCGCAGCCATCCGGTGGCACGCGAACGGCGCCGTTCCGGGTGGTCGGCCAGATGTCGCTCCCCGTGCTCGGCAACGCCGTGAGCCTGGGCACCGGCGCGGTGTTCACGCTGGCCGGATACGAGGACGCCGCGTGTGCTCCGGGCCCAACGCGGGCGGCCTGTCGCTCGGAGGTGGCGGCGTCGACCAATGGCGGCGTCCTGGTCCGTGTCGTGCCAGGCCCGCGGGGACAGGCAGCGATCAACCGCTACTTCGACAGCTACCAGTCGTCCACCACGCTCGCGGTCACCCCGACCTCGCTCATCAACTTCGGCGAGGCGGTCAACTTCCCGCTCATCTTCGGCGCCATCTTGGCTCTGTTCGGGGCGGCGACGCTCCTCCACCTGCTGGTCGTGAGCGTGGCGCGACGACGGCGCGAGGTCGGGCTGCTCAAGGTGGTGGGCTTCGTCAACGGCCAGGTTGCCTCGACCGTGGCGTGGCAGGCGACGACACTGGCGGTGGCGGGCATCGTCGTCGGTGTCCCGTTGGGGATCGTGGTCGGTCAGGCCGTCTGGCGCCAGTTCGCAAACAATCTCGGTGCTGTTCCCGTCTCGGTGGTACCGATCGGGCTCATCGGTCTCCTGGTCGTCGGGGTATTGCTGGGCGCCAACCTCATCGCCGTGGCTCCCGCGCTGGTGGCGACTCGATCCAAGCCGCGAGATCTCTTGCAAACCGCCCAGTAGAGCGTCGGGCGCTCGGTGTCCGGTGCGTCAGCCGCCGAGACTGGCCCGCAACGCGTCGAGGTCCTGCCGCAGCTCTGCAACCTCGGAGCCGAGCGCGCGTAGCTCGGCGCGCAGGTCGTCCAGCGCCGGCACCGCGCCACGCGCACCCGTGGCCTCGGGGTCGAGTGCCGAGGCTTGCCCCCGGCGGGTAGCGGTGGCCTCCGTGGCGTCTTCGACCTGTGTGTCGAGCAACGGGCTGGCCCAGCGCTCCTCCTTCTGACCGGGCCGCCGGCCGACGTTCTCGGCGAGCGGCTCGTCGCGCGAACCCAGGAGGTCCAGCTCGTGCTCGATCTCGTCGAGCCCGTCGAACCGGGCCATGCGCTCGGTGCGGATGCGCAATTCGCCGACCGTCTGGGGCCCCCGCAGCAGGAGCACGGCCAGGATGGCGCACTGCCGGGCGTCGAGCCCGAGCGTCTCATCGAGCACTTGCCGGTAGCGGACGACGGAGCGGCCGTGCGAGGGCAACACGAAGCGGACCAGTCGCTGGTCCTTGAGTTCGTCGAGAGCATTGAGCACGGTCGTCTCGTCGTAGGTGACGACGGGCTCCCGGTTCGAGGTCTGGTTGCAGGCGCTGACCAGGGCGTTGATCGTGAGCGGGTACTGCTGTGGCGTCGTGAGGGCCTTCTCCATCAGCGAGCCCAGCACCCGCGCGCATTCCGGGCTCAGCTGCATGGGAGCGAGCATACGGCCCGCCAAAACCGGTCTCCGGGCTCGCCGGGCCCGCCGGGCCATGAGGGGCAGGCCCATCTCCCTCCGCTCCGGGCGCAACCCGGGGTACGGTGCGCAGTGTGATCGGCCCATCTGGGCCGGGGGGTAGGAGGTTGGAGGGGCCATGACCGACCTGATCGAACGCGTGGACGCCGTCTTCACCGGGGACGGAAAGGAAGCGCCGCAGTCCGCAGCGCAGGAGGGGGGCCGGCCCAGAGAGCAGGGCACCAGCCGCCCGCTGCCCATTCTGCTGGCCGTCACCCTGGGTGGCTCGGCGGTGCTGCTGTTCGCCATGGCCTCGGGGCACCTGAAGGGCATGCAGGCGACCCTTGGCATTGTGGCCGCGCTGGTGCAGGTGGCTTTGGCCGTCGGGCTGCTGACCCGACCATCCCGGGCCCTCTTCGGTGCCGCCGTCGCCGCTAACGCGGCGGTCGCCGTCTTCTGGCTCGCCGCCGAGGGGCCGCACGCGGTCTCGGCGACGACGGCCGCCATCGGTGTCGCCCTCTCGGGCATCGCGGTGCTGGTCGGTGCCGCCTTGGCCTTCCGGCCGGCACTCGGCAGCACGTGGTCCTCGGCGACGTCGGTCTTCGGATCGCTCCTCCCCGTCGCCATCGCGGGGATGACCATCGGGGGGCTCTTCGGCACGACGACGGCATTGCATGCTCCGACCGCGGCCAAGCCGGCGGTTGACCCGGGTGGGGCCGCGGCCGCGCTCGCTCTCTCGACGACGGTGAAGGTGCCAGGTGAGAGCTCCAAGACGTTCCAGAGCATCGTGGCGGGCAACGAGACCGAGCAGTCGGAGCTCAAGAAGTGGGTGCCGCTGAATGCGCAAGACCAGGCAGTCCTCACCTCCCAGCTTGCCGAGTCCCTCCAGGCCGCGTATCGCTACCCGACGGTGGCGTCGGCCAAGGCGGCGGGGATGATTCTGGCCGGTGGCATGGCGCCCGGTGTGGGCGCGCACTACCAGGAGATCAACGGCAACGCCTTCAAGGGCATCAACCCGGACGGCTCGGTGAACCCCCTCTATCCGGCCTCGTGGATCTACGCCAGCATTGCTCCCGACGCGCCGGTTGTCGGCGTGATGTACGAGTCGCTCAACGCCGCAGCCCCAGCGGGCTTCATCGGGCCCAACGACCACTGGCACCGCCACTCCAACGTCTGCATCAAGTTCACCGACGGGAAGATCGGCGTGCCCTTCGCCGCGGACCAGGACGTGACCCCGCAGGAATGCGCAGACGTCCACGGCCAATTCATGCAGAAGACGGTGTGGATGGTCCACGCCTGGGTGGTGCCGGGGTGGGAGAGCCCGCAGGGCGTCTTCTCGCACGACAACCTGCACGTCTACTGCCCGGGCAACACCGACCTGACCGACGCCATCGGGCTCTGCGACCGCCAGTCCTGACGCCGGCGTCCCGAACCGGTCGGCAGGGAGGGCACGACCCCAGGTGAGGAGACTGCGCGGACCTCTGGCGGCAGGCATCCTCGGGTGCCTCGCCGTGGTGGGTTGGGCCGCGCCCGCCGCAGCGCACGCCGCGGTGACGGCCTCGTCGCCGAGCCAGGGGCAGCACCTGGCTCGCATCCCCCACACGGTCACCATCAACTTCGACCAGCCCGTCCGGCCCGACGACGGCGGCCTGGTCGTCCTGAACTCGTCCGGCCAGCAGGTGCAGGTCGCCTCGGGACATCCGTCTCCGGCCACGCTGTCGGCCACCCTGCCGGCTTCGCTCGGGTCGGGCGCCTACGTGTCCGACTACACGGTGACGTCGGTCGACGGCCACGTGGTGAGCGGGGGCATCGTGTTCCTGGTCGGGCACGTCAGGGCCGGCGCCATCAGCGCGCTGGCCCGTCCCCGGACCTCGTTCACCAACTGGGTCGACGACTTCGGCCAGTTCCTCATGTACCTCGGCGTCCTGGTGGGGTCGGGCCTGGCCTTCTTCCTCGCTTTCATCATGCGGGGCGGCGACGAGCGGCGGCGCCTGCGCCGGTGGACGTACGCCGCGGCAGCGCTGGCGCTCGTGGGCATGGCGGTCACCGGCGGCGCCCAGTCGGCGCTGACGGGCGGCGGCCTGTCGTCGGTGACCCACTGGAGCACCGACACGCAGTCCTTCGGCGGCAAGTTCGGGGAGCAGTGCGCCGCCCAGCTGGTCGGGCTCGCGGCCTGCCTCGGCTCGCTGCACCTGCGCACGTCCATGAGCCGGCAGTTCGCCGCCTTCTACGGCCTGCTCGTGGCGGCGGGCGCCTTCGTCCTCTTCGGCCACGCGCTCGTGTCACCCGAGCGCTGGCTCAGCATTCCGGCCGACATCGTCCACGTGGTCTTCGTCGCCATGTGGGCGGGGGGCCTGGTCGGACTGGTGACCGTGCTGCGCAGCCGGACCCGGGCGGCGCGCCTGACGGGGCAGTTCCCGGGACGGGAGGCGGGCGCCGCCGCGGGAGCACCGGCAGCGGCCGGATCGGCTGTGACCCGGGCCATGGGGGCGGGGACGTCCACCGTGCTGCTGGAGCGGCCCCCTGCGCCGCCTGCGCCGCCGCCCCCGCCGGGTGGGCCAGGGGACACCGTGGGAGGAGAAGGCGCGTTGTTGGCCGACACGGCGTCGGTCGTCGGGCGCTTCTCGACCATGGCGGGGATCTCCTTCGCCGGCATCCTGGTCGCCGGGACCCTCCTGGCCGTCGCCGAGGTCGGGTCCGTGGCCAACCTCTTCGAGACGGGCTACGGCCAGCTCCTGCTCGTCAAGATCGCCCTTGTCGGCCTGCTGTTGTTCCTGGCCGGATACAACCGCTATCTCCTCCTGCCGGGCCTGTTCTCGGCGGCGGCGGCCGCCCGCCCCGACGTCCTCGCCCGGGGCTGGCAGCGGCTCGTCTCGACGGTGCGCGTCGAGGCGCTGGGCATGGTGGCCGTCCTGGGGGTGACGGCCGTGCTGGCGAACGGGACGCCGAGCAACGGCGCCAGTGCCCCGCCCCCCGTGCCCTTCACCCAGACGCAGGCCTTCGACGGCGGCCACGTGACGCTGCACATCACGCCCAACGCGGCGCTGGTGAACGACTGGACGGTCCAGTTCACCGGGCCCGGCGGTGCGCCGGCGAACCTGGCCGAGAGCGTCTCGGTCTACCTCGTCCTCCCCTCCCAGAACGTGGGCCCGATTGAGACCGACATGCACCAAGCCGGCGTCGGTCGGTTCGTGCTGACCAACAGCCCGAACCCGCCCATCGTGGGGAAGTGGCAGATCGTCTTGCAGGTGCAGGTCTCGGAGTTCAGCCAGCCAGACGTCAGCTTCGTGGACACCGTGCAGTGACGCGGAGGTTCGGAATGATCGTCATGTGCGCGCTGGTCTTCGTCGTTCTCGACGCCGGGGTGGCGGGCGCCCATGTGACCGTCAGCCCGTCGTCTCTGCCGCAGGGCACCGACGACGCCATCCTCACCTTCCGCGTCCCCAACGAGTCGGCCACCGCGGCGGTGACGGGACTGAGGATCCAGTTCCCGCTCGCACATCCCATCGTCCTGCTCAACCCCGAGGCCGGGTCGGGCTGGCAGGTACGCGCGGTCAAGACCGCGCTGCCCAAGCCCATCACCACCGACGACGGCACCTTCACGTCGACGACGAGCGAGATCGACTGGTCGGGGGGCACCATCCCGGTCGGCCAGTTCGGCGAGTTCAACGTGCTGGCCCAGGGCATCCCGACGGGCACTTCCGAGCTCGTGTTCAAGGCGATCCAGACGTACGCCGACGGCACGGTCGTGTCGTGGATCGAAGTCCCCAACAAGACGGTGCCCGACCCCGAGCATCCGGCGCCGACCATCACGCTGACGGCGCACGGACACGGCAGTGCCGCGGCGGCGTCGACCGCGTCCACCGGGGCTGTGACCGCGACTGCGTCCACGTCGTCGGGTACCGACGCGGCCTCGATCGCCGCGCTGATCCTGGCTGCCTTCGCCGTGGTGCTCGGCCTGCTGGCGGTGTGGCTGGGACGGCCCCGGTTCGGCCAGCGCGACGATCAGCCCGGCCCGGGCACCGCCAGCGGCGCGGCGAGGTAGGGGCCGGACGGCCCGAAGCCGAGGTGGGCCACGGCCACCGGACGCGCCGGTCCGGGGAGCGGGAGAGTCGAGCTGAACGGGGTGTAGAGGAGCCAGAAGCCTGCTGCGTTGGCGAACACCGACTCCTCACCGGGACCCTGGCCCTGGGCATTGGAGCCGAGGAGCGGCGCCGGGGAGTCGTCCCGGCACGGTCCGAGCGGTCCGGCGCAGCGCGCCGCGCCGATGGAGTAGCCGGGCTGGTTGAACCACCCGCCGGAGTAGAACAAGAAGTAATTGCCGCGGACCAGGACCAGCTGCGGCGCCTCCACGATATGACCCTGCCAGGATTCGTCCGGGCCGAAGATCGCAGTCGGCTGACCCAAGAGGTGCAGGCCGTCGGCGCTCAGGGCCTGGCTGAAGATCTGGGTGTCGGCCGTGTTCGAGCGGGCGTTCTGGTCGGACTTCCAGATCATGTAGGGCTGCCCGTCGGCGTCGTCGAAGACGCGGGGGTCGATGGAGCCGCCGAGCGACTGCTGGCAGATGAACGGGACCGGCGAGGCGATGTAGGGACCGGCCACCGCGGTGCTGATGGCGTCACCGATACACATGGTGGCGGGGGAGACGCCCCGGAGCTGCGAGGTGAAGTACAACAGGTAGTGGTTGCCGAACTGCGCGACGTCGGGCGCCCACGTGACGCCGGGCGCCGCCCACGCGGGCGGGTCGGGTAGCGCGTCACTGGGGTCGCCCCACTGGCCCACCTGGGTCCCGGAGCGCACCGGCACGTTCTGCGGCACCTTGTCATCAGAGGTGAAGAGGAAATAGCGGCCGCCCTGCTGGTACATGAATGGGTCGGGCTGATCGGCCCCGGAGTTGATGGTGAAGCCCGGCGCCGCCGGGTCGGCGAGCGCCGGGGGCTCGAAGTACGGCGTGCGCAAGCCCAGCGCGCTGTCGCCGGCCGCGGCACCCAGTGCACCGGTGGAGAGGTACTGCGCGGCCGAGACCTCCGACTCGTTGGCGGTGCGCGCGCCGGCGCTCAGGACGCCCAAACCGAGGATGCCGGCCAGCCCGAGCGTGGCGAGCGCGGCCAGGCCGAGGGCGGCGGTGCGGCGGCGGCGGCCTCCGGTCTTCCTCACCATGGGGAAGAACTGGGGACGGAAGTGGCGTCACTTGGGGATGACGCGGAGAAAGATGGGGAGAACATCTGGATTTCGCGAACGGCCATTGACCTCGGATCACGGGAGGCGCAACCTGTCTCCAGTTCGGAGACAAGAGCCCGCCGAACCTCAAGCGAGCACCGCAAGGTAGGAGCGAGGGAAGCCCGAAGGGAAGCCGCAAGGCGGAACGGGGGGAAGCCGAGAGAACGCTGCAAAGCGGGATCGAGGGAAGGGAGCGAGCCCCGCAAGGGGAGCGTGACCGGAGTGGGCAGGCGAATCCGACCTGAGATGGTCCGTGGTGCGTCACGGTGACTTCCCTGGAGTCGCCGGGACCGGCTCGGGCGGGGGTTGTCCGACACGACCCCGGCACGGTGCCAGCGGCCCGTCGTTGACGTGGCCCCGAGGAGCACGGGAGGCTTCGGCCGAACGGTTACTCGGGGCTGCGTCGCGTCCGGGCCCCTCTTTTCCGTTCCACTCCCCATGATCCGGTAACGACCGTGGGGTGTCGTACCCGCGAAATCCCACTAGTGCAGGAAGGCCCAGAGCCCGGCCGGCCGCTCACCGGCCGCCACCTGGCGGTTCAGCTCGGCCTGGACCAGGGCGAGGTCATCGGGATGGGTCACCCCGATGCACCGGCCCTGCGCCGGCAGCACGAGGAACGTGCTGGAGGCGAGCGACGCCGCCACCACCTCGGGGAGCAGGACCTCGGCCTCCTCGGAGGCGTCGATGGCGGCGTCCATGGCGGCCTGCAGGGTCTTGTGGAACGCGGGGGTGAACCCCCACAGGTTCATCGAGACCCGGACGTCGGGCGACAGCGTGGCGGGCTCCTTCCCGTCACCGACCGCGAAGCCGCCTTCCCGGGTCGGGGTCACCTGCCGCCGCTCGTCCACGCCGAGGAGCGTGCCGTCCTGCCCCACGCGGCAGATGCCGCGGGTGACCGGCGACGAGCCGATCACGGCGTCGGCCAGACGGAACCCCACCAGCGCGTTGACGTCGTCGTTGCCGTCGGCCCGCAGGTGCGCGGCCAGCTGCGCGCAGGCGGCGCGGCCGTAGATGTCGTCCGCATTGCCCACGCCGTAGGGCGCGTCACCGACGTGCTCGGAGGCGCTCAGGACGGCGTTGACGGTACCCAGTGGCGCCGCCTGGGTGGCGAAGCGCACGTCGACGGCGTAGGGCCACGTGTGCTCGACGTGGTAACGGATGGCCGGGCCGGTGCTGGGGCCCAGCACCAGAACGATGGTGCCGAAACCCGCGGCCAGCGCGTCCGCGGCGACGAGGTCGATCACCGCCTCACCGTGCGGACCCACGGGCGCCAGCGGCTTGCACCCGCCGTACCGTCTGGCCCTTCCGGCCGCCAGGATCACCAGCGGGGGGCCCTCGCCACCCGCCTTCTCGGTCATGCGCTCCAGCGGAAGACCGCGCTGGCCCAGGTCATGCCCCCACCGAAACCCGTCAGCAGGAGATGATCGCCGTCGTGGACGCGTCCGGCCTCGATGGCGTCGTATAGGGCGAGCGGGATGGAGGCCGACGAGGTGTTGCCGTAGCGGTCGATCACGACGGCGGTGCGTTCCTCGGGGATGGCGAGCCGTTGGGAGGCAGCCTGGATGATGCGCAGGTTGGCCTGGTGCGGCACCATGAGCGAGATGTCGTCGGGACCGAGACCGGCGTCGGCCATGGCCCGCTCGGCCGACTCGACCACGACCCGGACGGCGCGGCGGAAGACCTCCTTGCCGTCCATGAAGAGCGTCCCGCCGTGCTCGCACTTGAGCAGGTGACGGAGTGACCCGTCCGAATTCATGTTCCAGCTGATGAGGCTGCCGGGACCGTCCACCGGCTCGACGACGACGGCGCCGGCCCCGTCGCCCACGATGATGGCGATCTTGCGGTCATCCATGTCGGTGATGCGCGACAGCGTCTCGGAGCCGACCAGCAGGACGGGTCCCGATCCGATTGCGATGAGGCCGGCCACGGCGACGAGGCCGTAGACGAAGCCGGAGCAGGCGGCATTGAGGTCGAACGCCCCGCCCTTCATGCCGATGCCGTGCTGCACGCTCGGTGCGGTTCCGGGAACGATGCCGTCGGGCGTGGTGGTTGCCAGAACCAGGTGGTCGATCTCGTCGGCGGTCCGCCCGGCCTGGGCCATCGCCGCCACCGCGGCCTCGATGGCCAGGCCCGAGGTGGTCCCCCCGATGTGGCGCTCGCGGATCCCGGTGCGCTCGACGATCCACTCGTCGGAGGTGTCGAGGTTGACCGCCATGTCGTCGTTGGTGACGACCTTGTCGGGTACGGCGATCCCCCAGCCGGTGATCTTGATGCCCGTCACGCGGCAGATCCGGAGCGTACGGCGTGGATGCCCACGAACCCTGCGTCCCCGTAGATGATGCCCCCGGTGTTCACCGCCACCCCGGTGCGCGCGCCGTCCACCCGGCGGGCGCCCGCGCGGCCACGGAACTGCGTCGCCAGCTCGACCACCTGGGCCAGACCGGTGGCGCCCAGCGGATGGCCGCGGCCGACGAGTCCGCCGCTCGGGTTCACGACGAGACCCGGGGAGTCGATGCCGGTGGCGCCCGCCTCGGTGGCGGGGCCGGCCTCGCCGGGAGAGAAGAAGCCCAGCGACTCCAGGGCGTAGAGCTCCTCGGCGGCAGTGGCGTCGTGCAGCTCGACGAGGTCGGCTTCCTCGGGGCCGAACCCGAACACCTCCCACGCCGCCTCGGCGGCCTGGGTCAACCGGTCGTGGTAGTCGAGCAAGCCGTTTCCCGATCGGGCCACCGACCCGATGATACGGGGCGCCGAGGCAGGGGTCCGGACGGAGGGCCCGGCCAGCACCAGGGCAGCCGCGCCGTCGGTGAACGAGCTGCACATGAGCCGGGTGAGGACGCCGGCGACCTGGGGGGAGGCGAGGACCTCGTCGATCGTCACGCGCCGCTGGAACTGCGCCAGCGGGTTGCGGGCCGCGTGCTCGAACGCCTTGACGGCGGCGGCGGCGATCTGGCGCACGGTGGCG
This sequence comes from uncultured Acidimicrobiaceae bacterium, assembly GCA_963719485.1. Lineage (GTDB taxonomy): Bacteria > Actinomycetota > Acidimicrobiia > Acidimicrobiales > RAAP-2 > Bog-473. The sequence goes on along the minus strand of OY970387.1, from coordinate 4,661,139 downwards.
CCCACCTCGGCCATCAGCCGGTGGGCCCAGCTGTTGTTGAGCCCCATGAGGATGCTGCCGGCGGGATTGTCGTCCGCATGGCTGCGGTCGTGGAGGTCGTGGCGGTACTCCGCGGGGAGGCCGTCCTCGATCCCGGCGATCGTGCCGGCCCGGTCACCGGTCCACATCTTCTCGACGCCGAGCGCCAGCACCGGGCGATCCTGGACGGTGGCGGCCATCGTCGCCAGGTGCAGGGCAGAGCTCCCCCCCGCACACGAGTTGTCGACGTTGATGATCGCCGCCTCGCTGAGGCCGGCCTTGCGCAGCCAGGTCTGCCCGCGCATGCACCCTTGATCGCTCAGGCGCCCGGCCATGGCGTTCCCCACGATCACCAGCCCGAGCTCGTGGGCCGACACGCCGGCGTCGCCGAGGGCCTCCTGCACCACCTCATAGGCCATTGTCTCGGGGCCAAGGTCGCGCCGGCTCATGTCCGTCATGCCGGTGCCGAGGATGGCGACGTCGGTGGCGTTGTTCATACCGGCAGTCCCTTCATGCCGGCACTCCCGCCAGCGCTGGGCGATGCTCGCCGACGAAAGCGGCGCGCAGGAGGCCAAAGTGCTCCACGGCGGGCGACCCGGCCACCATCACGAGGATGTGCCGGGCTCCCGCTTCTTCGTAACGGCCCAGGGCGGCGGCGCAGTTCTCGGGCGAACCCGCCACGAGATGGCGCTGGAACGCCTTGGGTGGCAGGCGGTAGAGCTCGGAGAGCCACCGGGCGCCCCAGACGGGCGCCTGATCGTCATCTCCGACACAGGCGAAGACGACGACCCCGGCCTGCACGGCCTCGGGATCCCGGCCGGCCTCGTCCGTCTCACGCCGTAGGGCGGCCAGTGCGGCCCCGTACTCGTCCGGGGCGAGGAAGAGGGGCACCCAGCCGTCACCCACGGCCGCGGCCCGTCGCCGGGCGGCGGCGCTCGACCCCCCGAACCACAGGGGAACAGGCGCCGACGCCGGCTCCTGCACATAATCAGCGGACCGCGCCTCGGGCCCGGCCCACGCTCGATGCAGCCCGGCGACTCCCTCGTCCATGAGCTCGCCGCGCCGCCGGTAGTCGACGCCGGCCCGCACGTACTCGGGTTCGTGGCTGCCCACGCCGAGACCGAGGACGAAGCGCCCGCCCGAGAGGAGCTGCAGGGCGGTCGCCTGCTTGGCCACGGCGGAGGAGGGTCGCAGGGGCAGCTGCAGGACGCAGGTGCCCAGCAGCGGCCGCGTGGTCGTGACGGCCGCGACGGCGAGCGTGGTGAAGGCCTCGCCGATGGGGTGCGGCCAATAGAGGTGGTCCACGGCCCAGAGCGAGTCGGCCCCGGTGGCTTCGGCCCCACGGCACAGTTCGCTCACCTCGGCGGCGCTACCGGTGTTACTTTGGGTACTACCAGTGGCGGGAGAGAGTTCTCCCTGCGTGGTAGCGGGGAGGATGAACCCGAGGGAGGGTCGTGGCGAACCGCTTCCTACCGGGGTCACACCGACATAGTACGCCCGCCGCGAACGGCGTGACTATTCCGACTTTGGGAGGGCCGGGGGTGGGTGGACGGCGCCGGCCGCACCCCCCGGTGCACCGAGCACCGACAGGGTGCAGCGGGCTTCGCAGATGGCCCGGCCGCCATCGTCGGTGAGGGAGATGCGCCAGACCTGGATGGTGCGGCCGACCCGGACGGGCGTCGCCTCGGCCGTGAGATGGCCGTCCCGCACCGAGCGCAGGTGGCTGGCGTTCAGTTCGATCCCGACGACGCTGCGGCCGGGCTCGGCGGCCAGGGCGGCCCCGAAGCTGGCGGCCGACTCGGCCAGGAGTGCCGAGACGCCGCCGTGGAGGATGCCGTAGGGCTGATGGACCTTCCAATCCACCGGGAGGCGCATGACGACGCGCTCCGGGCCGGCCTCGAGGACCTCGACGTCGAGCAGCTCGTGGATGCTGGCGCGGCCGTCGGGCAGCACGGCGCCGTCACCTGCGGTGGAGGGGGGTGTGGTCACCGCCGGATGTTATCGGCGCACCGATATCCTGAGCGCGTGGCCGATGCGGTGGACCTGCGCAGCGATACCGTCACGCAGCCCACCCCGGCGATGCGGCGCGCCATGGCAGAGGCGGAGGTCGGCGACGACGATTACGGCGAGGATCCGACGGTGCGCGCGCTCGAGGAGGCCTTCGCCGGGCGGCTGGGCAAGCCGGCGGCATTGTTCGTGGCCTCGGGAGTCATGGCGAACCAGATCGCCCTGCGCGTCCTCACCGAGCCGGGGACCGCGGTCGTGGCCGGACGCCGCCAGCACGTCGTGGCCTACGAGTACGGCGCGGCCGCCATGAACGCCGGCATCCAGTTCGTCGAGGTCGACGACGGCGACGGCATGGTCGACCCGGATGCGGTGCGCTGGGCCCGCCAGGCCGCCGAGCACCATCAGCCCTCGGTGTCCCTCGTCAGCATCGAGAACACGCACATGGCGGCGTCGGGCGCCCCGTGGTCGGCGGACCGCCTGCAGCAGGTGGTCGACGCGGCCGGACCGGTCCCCATCCACATGGACGGGGCCCGGCTCTTCAACGCCGAGGTGGCGACCGGGGTGCCGGCGGCCGAGTGGGCGTCGGCTGCCGCCACCGTCATGTGCTGTCTATCCAAGGGGCTCTGCGCGCCCGTGGGCTCGCTGCTCGCGGGAAACGAAGACGTGATCGCCGAAGCCCGGCTGGCCCGCAAGCGCCTCGGAGGCGGGATGCGGCAGGCGGGTGTGCTGGCGGCACCCGGCCTGCTCGCTCTGCGCGACATGGTCGGCCGCCTGCACGAGGACCACGCGCGGGCGGCGCGGCTGGCGGAAGCCGTCGCTCTGCGCTGGCCCGACTGTGGTCTTGATCCGGCCTCGGTCCGCACGAACATCGTGACGTTCACCCATGCCGAGCCGGAGAAGCTCCTGGCGCACCTCGAGGGTCAGGGCGTGCTGGCACATGCCATCGCTCCGGGGACGCTCCGCTTCGTCACGCACCGCGACGTGGACGATGGCGGCGTGGCGCGCGCCATCGCCGCGCTGGACGACGCGCCGTGAAGGTCCGCATCGGGATCAGCGCAGGCGGGGAGAGCCTCGGCCCCGATGCCATGGTCGCGTTGGCCCAGGGGATCGCCGGGACCGGCTTCGACTCCCTGTGGCTGCCCGAGGTGCTGACGCGGCCCGGCCCCGACCCGCTGGTCGGGCTGGCCTGGGTGTCGGGCGCCTGTCCGGGTCTGAAGATCGGGACGACCATGCTCCTGCCGGGCCGCAACCTGGTGTGGCTGGCCAAGGCGGTGGCGACCCTGGACGTGCTGTCGGGTGGCCGTTTCCTCCTGACGTTCGTCCCCGGGCTCGGTGTCGGGGGCGAGCGCAGCGCCATCGGCATCCCCAGCGCCGCGCGGGCCGAACAGATGGAGGACGCGCTGCCCGTGCTGCGCCGCCTCTGGGCCGGCGAGGTGGTCAGCCACGAGGGGCCGGCCGGCTCCTTCACCGATATCTCCGTCTCGCCCCAACCGGCCCAGGACCCGTTCGACGTCTGGTTGGGTGGCAATGTCCCTGCCGCGCTGGACCGCTGTGGCCGCTTGGCCGACGGGTGGATCCCGGCCTTCTGCACGCCGACTGATGCCGCGGCCGGCAAGGCGGTGATCGACCGCGTGGCCGGCGAGCACGGGCGCTCCATCAGCCCCGAGCACTTCGGGGTCAGCCTGGCCTATGCGCCAGAGGGGACCGACGTGGCCGCGTTGGCGTCGTCGCCCCTCGCCCGCCGGGCCCGCGGCCGACCGCTCGAGGAGATCATCCCTGTCGGCCGCTTAGGTCTGCGGTCCATGCTGGAGCGGTTCCTCGAGGCCGGTTTCTCCAAGTTCATCGTGCGCCCGATGGCTCCACCGGGGGAGTGGCGGACCGAGCTCGAGCAGCTGGCCGAAGCGGTGGGCGACCTGCAGACCTGACCGCGGTGTCGGTGCCGACCCCTACGCTGCCAGCATGCCCGAGCGCCCTCTCACCCTCATGGCGGTGCACGCCCACCCTGATGACGAAGCGATCGGGACCGGCGGCATCCTCGCCCGTTACAGCGCCGAGGGTGTGCGCACCGTGCTGGTCACCTGTACCAACGGCGAGCTCGGCGACGCCCCCGGCGGCGTGAAGCCGGGCGAACCCGGGCACGACGAGGCGGTCGTGGTGCCGCTCCGCCGCACAGAGCTCGAGGCCAGCTGCGAGATCCTGGGGGTCTCCCACCTGGAGCTGCTCGGGTACCACGACTCCGGCATGGAGGGCTGGCCGCAGAACGACGCACCCGACAGCTTCTGGCGCACGCCGGTCGCCGACGCGGCGAGCAGGCTGGCCGCTCTGATGCGCGCGTTCGAGCCCCAGGTGGTGGTGACGTACGACGAGAACGGCTTCTACGGTCACCCCGACCACATTCAGGCCAACCGTGTGACCCGCGCGGCCATCGAAGAGTGCGGGATCCCGGCCAAGCTGTACTACACGGCGGTCGCCCGCTCGCTGATCCGCGGCTTCGGCGAAATCCTGGCGGAGGCCGGGATCGAGCGCCCGGCCGAAGTGGAGGAGAACCCCGACTTCGGGACGCCGGATGAGCTGATCACGACGACGATCGACTGCAGCGCCGTCGCCGGCCAGAAGTACGCGTCGCTTGCCGCGCACGCGAGCCAGAGCGACAACATCTTCTTCCTGCAGATGGGCGAGGAGTTGTTCTCCTCCCTCATGGGATCGGAGAGCTTCGTCCGGGTGCTCGACTCGACGCACACGCCGGTGCCCGAGAATGACCTGTTCGCCGGGCTCCGCTGAGGCAGGAGTCCGAGCCGGGCCTGCGCCCCACCGGGAGAAGGGACGCAGGACCCGGTCCGGCAGGGTCCCTACGTCGCGGTGCCGGCCGGGGTAGTGCCGGCGCGAGCGTGGGGGACCGATCCGACGAGGCACAGCGCCGCGGCGGCGACGAGCGCGGCCGCGGCGAGTAGCTCGATTGTGAAGGCCTGCTTGGCGAAGGAGGCCAACCACGAGTCCTTGAACCCGAAGAGGCCGCCGGCCACCGACAGCAGGAAGCCGGCGATGGTGGCCAGGGCGAACCCGACCCCGATGATGGCCGCCCACAGGCGCCGGACGGCCACCACGCCGATGCCGATGACCAGCCCGGAGATCGACTGGAGCAGGAAGAGGGGGCCGATGGTGGCGATGGTGCGGTAGCCGTCCTGCTCGCTCCACAGGTGGAAGTGGATGTAGGCCGACCAGATCAGGAGCAGGCCCCCCACGGCGAACGTGGCCGTCGCGGCCAGATCCGCCGGGCGGCGAGAGCGGCCCGGGCCGCGGACCAGGAGGCTCGAGAGCTTTCGGAGAGGAGGCGTCCGGTGGCCCACCTGGTGGTGGACGTCCGGGACGGCGGTGGCCATGGCAGTGATACGGGGCGGTGGCGGCCCGGGATTGTCCAACCAGGGTGAATCCCTGACCGGCATCCGGGCGTACACCTGTGGATGAGAGAATCGCATGTGGCCGAGCACGAGCTGTCCGACGAGGCCCTGCTGGCCGGCATGGCCGTGGGAGACCAGGACGCGGCCGTCACGTTCACCCGGCGCTACCAGCGGCGGGTGTTCGGTCTCGCCTATTCCATGACGAACGACGCCGGGGTGGCCGAGGACGTGGCCCAGGAGGCCATGATCCGGGTCTGGCGCCACGCGCCCGTCTTCGACCCCAGGCGGGGCTCGGTGACCTCCTGGGTCCTCACCATCACCCGCAATCTGGCCATCGACGCCCTGCGCCTCCGGCGAGCGGTGCCGACCGACCCGGACGATTTCGCCGCCACCGCGCTGACCAGCCTCGAGCACAACCCGGAGGACGCCGTGCGCCGGGGTGACGTCAGCCAGACGGTCCGAGCCGCCCTCGAGGTGCTGCCCGAAGAGCAGCGCCGCGCCGTGGTGCTGGCCGCCGTCTACGGCAGGACCGCGCTCGAAATCAGTGAGTCCGAGGGGATCCCGCTGGGCACGGCCAAGACGCGGATCAGGACCGGCCTGATACGGCTGCGGGCGGCCGTCGAGCGGGCCGAGGGGGTGAGCGATGAGCGATGACCTGAGGGAACGAGGATGCGAGCAGTACTCGAACGAGCTGGCGGAGCTGGCGCTCGGCGTGCTCACCGGACGTGAGCGGGCGCAGGTTCTCGCCCACGTGGAGTCCTGTCCGCGGTGTGCCGACGAGCTGGAGCACCTGGCCCGGGTCGCCGACATCGTGGTGCAGGCGGCGCCGGAGATCGAGCCACCGTTGGGCTTCGAGGTTCGCCTCTTCGAGCAGATGGGCGTGACCGATGTCCGCCGCCGGCATCGTCGGCTGCGGCCCTCGCGTTGGACGACGGCCGTGGTCGGCGTGGCTGCGGCGGCCCTGGCCCTCGGCCTGGGTCTCAGCCTGACGTCGTCCTCGACGCCGACCGCCACCGCACAGGCGCACGGGCAGCAGGTGATGACGGCGGACCTGATGGAGAACGGCGCGACGGTCGGCCACGTGGTGACCGTGGGCGGCCACACCCCGTGGATGTCGTTGATGCTCGCCGATTCGACGGTGCACGGCACGGTGAACTGCGTCGTCGTCACCGCCGACGGGCTGACCCACCGCGTCGGGACCTTCGTCGCCCACGAGGGCTACGGCGAGTGGAGCGCTCCTCTCCACGTGAACCCCGCCAACGTGCGGACAGCGGAGGTCGTGTCGCCCAGCGGGACGGTGCTCGCCACCGCCACGCTGGGCTGACGACCCCTCAATATCGGTAGGTGTCCGGCTTGTAAGGGCCCTGGACGGGAACGCCGATGTAGTCGGCCTGCTCGTCGGTCAGCGTCGTGAGCTTCACACCCAGCGCGCCGAGGTGAAGCCGCGCCACCTTCTCGTCGAGGTGCTTCGGCAGGACGTAGACGTCGTTCACGTACTGGCCGGTCTGGGTGAACAGCTCGATCTGCGCCATCGTCTGGTTGGTGAACGAGTTGGACATGACGAAGCTGGGGTGGCCCGTCGCGTTGCCCAGGTTCAGCAGCCGGCCCTCGGACAGGATGATGATGGCGTGGCCGTCGGGGAAGACCCACTTGTCGACCTGGGGCTTGATGTTCACCCGCTCGATCCCGGGCGTCCTGGTCAGGCCGGCCATATCGATCTCGTTGTCGAAGTGACCGATGTTCCCCACGATCGCCTGGTGCTTCATGCCCGCCATGTGCGCGGCGGTGATGATGTCCTTGTTCCCGGTGGTCGTGATGATGATGTCGGCCTGGGGCAGGATGTCCTCGAGGGTCGTGACCTGGAAACCCTCCATGGCTGCCTGGAGCGCGCAGATCGGGTCGACCTCGGTCACCACGACGCGTGCACCCTGGCCGGCGAGCGACTGCGCGCAGCCCTTGCCGACGTCGCCGTAGCCGCAGACGACCGCCACCTTGCCTCCGATGAGCACGTCGGTGGCCCGGTTGATCCCATCCACCAGGGAGTGGCGACAGCCGTACTTGTTGTCGAACTTCGACTTGGTGACCGAGTCGTTGACGTTGATGGCGGGGAAGAGGAGCTCACCTTTTCTGGCCATGTCGACCAGGCGGTGCACGCCGGTCGTGGTCTCCTCGGTGACCCCCTTGATCCCGTTGGCGATGGACGTCCAGCGACCAGAGTCCTCCGCCAGGCTTTGACCGAGCACGGTGAGAACGACCTCGAACTCCTCGGACTCGGCGGTGGAGGGGTCGGGCACGCTGCCCGCCTTCTCGAACTCGACCCCCTTGTGCACGAGGAGGGTGGCGTCGCCACCGTCGTCGAGGATCATGTTGGGGCCGCCCTCGCCGGGCCACAGCAGGGCCTGGACCGTGCACCACCAGTACTCCTCGAGCGTCTCGCCCTTCCAGGCGAAGACGGGCACGCCCCGGGGATCGTCGACCGTGCCGTGCGGACCCACAGCCACCGCGGCGGCCGCGTGGTCCTGTGTGGAGAAGATGTTGCAGCTGGCCCAGCGCACCCTGGCGCCGAGCGCGGTGAGCGTCTCGATGAGCACGGCGGTCTGGACCGTCATGTGCAGGGAACCGGTCACGCGGGCGCCGGCGAGAGGCTGCGACGCGGCGAACTCGGCCCGCATGGCCATCAGCCCGGGCATCTCGTGCTCGGCCAGCTCGATCTCCTTGCGCCCGAATGCGGCCAGCGAGAGGTCGGCGACCTTGAAGGGGTCGGGGGAAGTCATTGCATGCTCCTTTGGGTGGAATGGACGTGCGCGAGCGCGCCAAATTTGGGCGGGCCGGACGGCGGAAGCGCAACGCACGTGCTCCGACCTCTGTCGGAGGCCGCGTACCCTGTCAAAGAATAGGCCCTGGGCGGGGGTGAGGGGCACAATCCCCTGAAGACCTGCTCACGGAATCATCGCATCCCCTTCGTACCCTCGGTCGGAGGAAGGGGAGGTCCACGGTGAGGGACATGGTGATGCAGATGAGCGGTTCGGGCGGGGTGCTCTCGGTACCCCACGAGCACCTGCCCGGACTCGTCGCCCTGGTGCTGATCGGCCCCGTTGTCTGGATGGCGCTGGCCGGGCTGCGGGCGCTCTCGGCGCGCCGGGTCGGGTGGGCCGCACGGACACAGGCCCGCCTCGACGGACTGCCCTTCGCCGCCAAGGTGGTGCTGCTCGGCACGCTCGTCGGCGCGCTGGTGCACGCAGTGATCGTGTCGACCCACTGGGGGGACGAGCGCGTGACCGCCGTCCTCTTCATCGTCGACACCATCGGCTTTGCCGTTGCGTTCTGGTGGACGTTCACGTCCCGCGCCGCCTGGCGGCTCATCTCGGTCGCCATGCTCGGGGGCACAGCGTTGTTCTATGCCTTCTACATCCTCAAGGGTTGGGAGACCATGGACCTGGTCGGTCTGGTCACGACGACCATTGAGGCCGCGGCGGCCCTCGTCGTCCTGTCGCCCGCCGGCTCGCCCACGGCGGCCCGGCAGCATGGCGTCGCGCTGGCCGCACTGCCGGTGGCGTTGGTCTCGCTGTTGGGCACGAACCTGATCGCCGGCGCCACGACGACGACGCCGGCAGCGACCGCGCGGCCGGCGCATGCCACCGCGCCACCGCAGGCGTCGGCGCGCTCCGGCACGCCTGCGATCCCGTCAAGCGGCGGTTCCGGTTCTGCGATGGCGGGCATGCCGAGTTCAGCGGGACCGGGATCGACGACCGCCGCGACCTCTCCGCTGTCGCTCCCTACCAACTCACCGGCCGGAGCGATCAGCTGGCCCGACAACATGTCGTCGATGATGGCCGGCATGAAGATGGCGGAGCCGAGCTGCACCGCCCAGCCCACGGCGACGCAACAGCAGTCCGCGGTCAACCTGGTCAACCAGACGGTCGCGGCACCGCAGAAGTACACCAGCCTGGCGGCGGCCAAGGCAGCCGGGTACGTGCCGGTGACACAGACCGGGAAGCGGATCGTGCACTACATCAATCCTTCGATCTACCGGTCGGGCCAGGCGCTGAACCCCGACGCGATCCCCGCTCTGGTCTACGTGAACACCGCCCACGGCGCCATCCTTTCGGCGGCCATGTATCTCGTCCCGAAGGGGCAGACGCCCCCGCAGCCGGGTGGGTGCCTGACCCAGTGGCACATCCACACCGACCTCTGCTTCAGCACGAACGGCGGCACGGTGGTCGGTACGGACGCCAACTCGTCCTGCGGGGCGGGCAGCGTCAACAAGGTGACCCAGCCAATGATGCACGTGTGGATGACCCCTATCACCGGTGGGCCGCTCACTCCCGACCCGCCCGCCCTGAACGAGGTCGAGGCGGCCCTGAAGATGCCGCCGGTCAGCCCCCTCAACGCAACAGCCTGAGTCCCGAGGGCCGCTGCGAAACCGGCAGGGCCGGTGGCGACGGTACTGTGCAACGGAATGTCCGTCTGAGCCCCCGTAGCTCAGGGGATAGAGCATCGGTTTCCTAAACCGTGTGCGAAGGTTCGAATCCTTCCGGGGGCGCCAAAGAAACGCCAGATGAAATGAACGCCAGATCAAACGCCAGATCAAACGCCAGATCAGAGGCTAGATCAGCGTCACTCCACACGGCTGCGCTCTGCAGCCCCGATGATCTCGATCTCCGTTGTCGAATTGCGAGTCATCTGTTCGTCGTAGATGCAAAGACAAGATGCGTCATGGACCAACGCCAGGAGATCCCTGGCATGAAGGTGGGTCGACACGGTTCATCCTGTATGTCACAGGGTGAACCTATTGTCCTCGACGGAGCTGGCCCTGCGCCCGTTTCGAAGGTGGCCGACTCTCCATAGCCTGTCCTTTACGGTGACCTGACCGGCGGGTGAACCGAGACCACTGACGCAGAACCAATCACTGACCGGAGGAACGATGACAGCAGATAGGCGGAAGTGGTTTGCCCTGGGGGTCATTTGTGTCGCCCAGTTCATGGTGATTCTCGATGTCTCCATCGTGAATGTGGCACTGCCCTCGATTCAGCGCGGGCTGCACTTTTCCGAGCAGAACCTGTTGTGGGTCTTGAACGCCTACGCGCTGATGTTCGGTGGCTTTCTCATGCTGGGCGGCCGCGTGGCGGACAAGCTGGGACGGCGCAGGGTGTTCGTGACAGGCGTCGTTGTCTTCACCACGGCCTCCCTGTTCTGTGGGTTGGCGACGTCGAGCGGCTGGCTGGTCACAGCCCGAGCCGTGCAGGGACTGGGGGCCGCGATCCTGTCTCCCGCAGCGCTCTCCATCCTCACGGTCACCTTCGCGGAGGGCCGGGAGCGAAACACGGCCCTGAGTATTTGGGGGGCCATCGCCGGTGCAGGCGGCGCGTTCGGCGTCCTGCTCGGCGGGATCCTCACCCAGGAATTCGGCTGGCAATGGATCTTCTACGTGAATGTGCCGATCGGCTCGCTGGTTGTACTGGCGAGCTTCTTCTTCCTCACGCCATCGCTGGCGGAGGACGAGGACCGGGGCTTCGACATTCCGGGGGCCGTCACTCTGACCGCCGGCCTGGTTTTGATGGTGTTCGCGCTGGTCAAGAGCACGAGTTGGGGTTGGGCCTCCGCCAAGACGCTGGGGATTCTGGCGGTGGCTGTCGTCCTCATTGGCCTCTTCGTCGTCATCGAGCGTCGAACGAAATCCGCCCTCGTCCCCCTTTCGATCTTTCGCAACCGCAGCCTGAGCGTGTCCAACATGGTCTCGCTCGCGTTGGGCGCCTCCATCTTCTCCATGTTCTATTTCCTGTCGCTCTACATGCAGCAGGTTCTGGGGTATTCAGCCCTCAAGACTGGAGTCGGCTACCTGGCGATCGCGGGCTCCATCATTGTCGCGGCCGGGGCAGCTCAATCACTGGTCGCCAAGTTCGGCGTCCGACTCGTGATGACCCTGGGCATGGCACTGGCCGCTGGGGGACTCATCTATTTCGCCCAGATCTCGCCTCATGGCACCTACCTCGGAACACTGTTGCCTGGGTTCCTTCTGGCCGGAGTCGGCCTGGGTCTCTCCTTCGTGCCGGTGACCATCGGGGCCATGAGCGGTGTCGCCCACGAAGAAGCGGGCGTCGCATCAGGGCTGATAACCACGACGCAACAGATCGGCGGGGCACTCGGCGTCGCGGTCCTCTCCACCCTCGCTGTGTCGGCAACGACGAGATTCATCGGCGCGCACGGCCACGAGCCCTTCGTCATGACAAACGCGCTCAACCACGGCTTCTCCATCGCCTTCTGGTTTGGCGCGCTCTTTGCTGGGATCGGCTGCCTCATTGCCTTCTTCGGCATGGACAGCACTCGTATGACCGGGGTGCTTGCATCGGAACCGGCCATCGAAGAGCGGCCGACGCAAGTCCAGCCGCTATCTTCATGAAGATCAACCTCGCGAATTGACGAGGAAAGACCACCTCCTCAGGCGGGCTGCGCTATCGGTTCGGGAGCGATCGCGGTAGCCGGAACCATCGGAGCACGCTGTTCTCAAAACGGGTCATGGCGCAGATGCGCTCGCCCCTAAGAGCGAGGACGAAGAGGCCCACCCCGTGGCTGACGCCGTCAGGAGCGCGTACGTATACTCCGAACGCCGGCTGACCGTTGGCTCGCGTCGGCACGAGGTCGTGCCGACGGCCCGAGCCGAAAATGCTGGCACAGAAGCCCGCCACAGCCTCTCTGCCCTCGTATTCGAAAGGCATCGGCGGCATGGACGTGAAGACGTCGTCCGTCAAGAGAGCGACCAGCGCGTCCAGATCGGCCGACTCCCATGCGCTGACGAACCTTCCCAGGACCTCTTTTTCCGAATGTGAGTCGGGAGCGGGTGGTGGTTCGATGTCCGCGGCCGCTGGCCTCCGTTGCTCCAGGCTGGCGCGCGCCCGCTTGAGAGCACTATTGACCGATTCGAGCGTCGAACCCAGCATGTCGGCCACCTCGTGCGACGGGAATCCGAGGACATCGCGCAAGACGAGCACTGCGAGCTGCCGTGGCGGCAGGACCTGAAGCGCGGTGACGAAAGCCAGAGAGATGGACTCCGTCTGTTCGTAGCGGGCTTCTGGGCTGAGCGGAATATCGATGGCACCCTTGTACAGGGTGTCGGGATACGGCTCGAGCCAGAGGACTTCCCCGAGCCGTGTCGGCTCAGGCGGTTCAACCTTGGGCACGTCCCACTCCTTGGCCGGGCGCCGGCTGGCCGAACGACGCGCGTTGAGACACCGGTTGGTGGCGATCTGGTAAAGCCACGTGCGCAGCGAGGCACGTCCCTCGAAACCTCCGAAACCCCGCCATGCGGCCAGCAGCGTCTCTTGGAGAGCGTCCTCGGCATCTTGGAAAGAGCCGAGCATCCGGTAGCAATGCACCTGGAGCTCGCGGCGGTGCGGCTCGGTGAGCTGGCGGAACGCATCGCCGTCGCCGGCTCGCGCCCTCGAGATCAACTCGGCCGTCACCTCTGCCATCGTCTCCTGCTTCCCGTCGACTGGTCGCGGTTCCATCCTCATATAGACACCGGCCGAGGGGCGAACTGGGCGGTCCGTGGGCGCCCAACTTTTCGAGCTGCGGTGTCTACACCACTTGTAACTCACAACCAACAAGAGGAGAACCTGAAATGGGAAAACTCGTCGTCACCACCAACGTCTCACTCGATGGGGTCGTCCAGGACCCCGATGGCCAGGAAGGCTTCAGGTTGGGTGGCTGGTTCGGCCAGTTTGGGGGCAAGGATCTCGAAGGTTGGATCAAAGTCGAGACTGACGAGGCTCTGCAGGCCGAGGCCATGCTGCTGGGTCGCAAGAGCGACGAGTGGTTTGCCACTCGGTGGCAGGATCGGACTGGCGAATGGGCGGACCGGTTGAACAGCCTCCCCAAGTACGTCGTCTCCTCCACCTTGAGTGAGCCCAAGTGGTCCAACTCGACGCTGCTCCAGGGTGATGTGGTCAAGGAGGTCTCCAAGCTGAAGGATGAGATCGGCGGCGAGATCCTCATCTACGCCAGCTACCAGCTCGTGCAGAGCCTGATCGAGCATGGGCTTGTCGACGAGTTTCGGATCGTCATCTTCCCGGTCGTGCTCGGAGCGGGCAAGCGCCTCTTCGGCGAGTGCAGTGACAAGACACCCCTGCGCTTCGTCCGCGCCCAGACCATCGGTGAAGGCCTGTCGCTGCTCACGTACGAGGTGGTCCGGGCCGCCTGACCGGGCGGCCTCAGCGCCGGCAACCGGCCGACCTCAGCGACAAACGAAGTCGGCCGGCCGGTGTCCATTCGGGCGCCAGAGAGAACACCGAACTCCAATGGGAGAAACAATGACCACAACCACATCTCAATCACCATCGAGGAACGCCTCGTCTACGAAACCCGCCACGACAGTGTTGCTCACCGCCGTCGCGTACTTCATGGTGACCCTTGACACCCTTGTCGTCGTGACGGCGCTCCCGTCCATTCATCGAAGCTTCGGCGGCGGCATCGCGACGCTGCAGTGGACGGTGAGCGTGTACACAATTGCGTTCGGTGCGGGCATCCTGACCGCGGCTGCGCTCGGTGACCGGCTGGGCCGGCGCCGGGTCTACGTGGTCGGTCTGGCTCTCTTCACGGCAGCATCCGCCGCGTGCGCGCTCGCACCCGACGCCAACATGCTCATCGCCTTCCGTGCAATACAGGGGATCGGTGCCGCCATCGTCATGCCACTGAGCCTCACCATCCTGACCTCGGCATTCCCGATCGAAAAGCGTGGTGCCGTTGTGGGCATCTGGGGTGGCATCGCCGGTGTGGCCGTCGCGGCGGGGCCTCTCATCGGAGGTGGCATCACCCAGGGCCTCAACTGGCACTGGATCTTCTGGGTCAACGTTCCGATCGGCGTCGCCGCCACGGTGGGTGCCGCCCTCCGGCTGCCCGAGAGCTACGGCGCGCGGGCGCGGCTCGATGTTCCCGCGCTCGTTCTGGTCTCAGGCGGCGTCGCGATCCTCATTTGGGGGCTGGTCCAGGGCGGTCAGAACGGCTGGGGTACGTCGCAGAACCTCATCGGGTTGTTCGTGGGAGCGATGATGCTCGCGGGCTTCGTGTGGTGGGAAAGTCGCGCCCCCGAGCCGATGATCCCGCTCGGCCTCTTCAAGCGGATCTCTTTTAGCTCCGCTGTGACCACGCAGTTCTTCATGGCGGCCGCGATCTTCTCGGCCGCCTTCCTGACAAGCCAGTACTTCCAGTTCGCCCGAGGAACCTCTCCGCTTGGAACCGGTCTGCGCTTCCTTCCGTGGACGGGAACGCCGCTCGTCATCGCTCCGATCGCTGGCGCGCTCTCGGATCGGCTTGGTGCCCGCGCGCTCATCGTGCCGGGTCTGCTGATGCAGGCGTTCGGCTTCGGGTGGATGGTCCACCTCGCGGCGACGTCGGGGCCCTACACCAGCTTCGTCATACCCTTCGTCATTGCCGGCGTCGGCATATCGATGGCGTTACCCAGCGTCACTGCGGGCGGGCTCAATGCCGTGCCACAGGATCTCTTGGGAAAGGCGGCGGGAACGCTCAACACGATGCAGCAGTTCGGTGCTGTGTTCGGGGTCGCCGTGGTCACGGCGGTGTTCAACGCGCACGGCAGCCTTGCCACTTCCGCTGCAGTCACGAGCGGATACCGCCCGGCACTGGCCGTGTCGGCCGGCGCCTCCGCGCTCGGCGCGGTGACCGCCGTGGGCATTCGGCGTGCCCGAGCCACCGGCGACGGCGCCGGCCAGGCAGATGAGGCGGAACAAGAGGACGAGGTCATCGGGAGCTTGGCGCCGATCGGACGAAACTGAGTGTGTCGCCTCGTCGAATCGAGGCTCACGAAGGTTCAGCCGGTCGGTCACGGTGAACCGATCATGCTCTGGCGGACGTCCAGGAGGGCTTGCGGAATGTCCTGAGAGCAGAAGTACTTCGTGGCGAACACTGCCACCAGGTACGCCTCAAAGAGTGTCAGCTTGCGATTCTGCAACGACCGCAGGAGCTGCTGAGCATTTTCGTGTTCATTGAGGTCACGACAACTTCGCAATCCGGCGGTCACGAGGTTCGTGTCCCAGTCGTCGGAGAAGGCTCCGCTTTTGCGCAGCAGCAAGAGGTAGGCCGATTGAGGTTGCACGGGGAGTTCTGCATCCTCGGCATAGAGCACCCCCTCAGCCAGAGCCGCTGCAGGATCTCCTTGCGCAACACGCGGCGGTTCATCATTGGGAAACGCCAACAGGTCGACGTACAAGCGTCGCTGTGCCAGGTTGCCTGATTGACCGGGAGCCAGACCGTGGTGGACCATCCAGATGAGGCCACCGACTTGGAAGAACTCTTGCCCACCCGGACCGGGATCGCTTTGGCCGTCGTTCTCGGCTGACGAGAGCCACGCGTGGTCGAGCGGCTTGGTGCACGGTCCGGTCACTGATACGCATCTGGCTACGCCGATGCCGTAGTTATCGGTGCCCCAGAGATTGGCGGAATAGAAGAGCCAGACAGTGTGACCCGACTCCAGCATGGACGGACCCTCGACCAGATCTCCCTCCCACGGCTGAGACGCGCCGATCAGTCGGTGCGCCGGACCGACAACCGAGAGCCCGTCTGGTGCCAGCTGCTGTGAGTAGATGGTGGTCGGCAGGTCGCAACAGTCTCCATCGCTCTTCCACAACAGCCAGGGCGATCCGTCGGCTGCGATGAAGACGCTTGGATCGATGGCTCCTCCTTGGGCGACCGGGCACACGAATGCCGACGTTGAGTCGTCGACGAAGGGACCGGCGGGACTGGTGCTGGTCGCCCTCGAGATGCACATCGCGCTCGACGGTCCCCTCGAGGTCTGGACACAGCCCCCGGATGTTGGCTTGGCCAAGCAGATGAGAGGGATCGTCGCCGGAGTCGAGTAGTACATCACGTAGGTGCCGTCCGGTCGCGCAAACACGGACGGAGCCCATTGGAACCCGGTCACCGTCCACTTCGGCAACTGGGGCAAGGCGTCGCCGAGGTAGTGGCCCCGGAAGTCCGAAGCTTGACCTAGTTCGATCACGGGGATGTGCGCCGCGGGGGCGAACTGGGTGGCCGTCGTGTCGGAGGCGTACGCAAACAAGGCGTCGGGCGTCCTCAACACGAAGGGATCGGCAAAGTCACCGTTGAAGATCGGGGTGTCCTGGCGTAGCCCGCTCAGGACATCGAGTTGGATCCCATTGGCCTTCGAAGGATCGAGACCCTGAGGTCCAAGGGTCGGGAGGCGCCCTGCGGGCGGCAAGGGAAGCTGGCCAGCTCGGGACTTCGGCTCGATCACCACCCCAACTTGCTTGTGACTGGGTCCATTCGAGCCGCAACCCGCCAGGAGGCCACCTGTGAGAAACAATGCCAGAACGACGAGCCCGGCGGAGTTCCGGACGGGACCACGCGTCGCCCGCATCGGGATCAGCGTAAAGCGCGGGTCCTACGGGTCTGGGGATCTGAGACGAGGCGGAGTCGAAAGCATGCTGTCGGCAGCACGACGGGCGGAGCGCGTGCGAATCTGGGGAGATGGACCTGGCCGAACTCCTGACCATGCCCCGAATAAAGGAGGAATGCATTCTGCGTTCCTCCGTCGGCTTCATGGCTCTCCACGGCGGATCACAGGACCGAGGCACCGATCAGATCGCCAGACGGGCCGCCGAGCAAGCAGGCGCGTCCTACTACGCCATAGTCCAGCCCTCCGGGCTTCGGGTCCATCTGACCTCTCGGCTGCACGATCCCGACGATTCGACCCAACTACAGGCATTCTTGGAACACGTGGACGTCGTGCTTTCCGTACACGGGTTCGGGCGCGACAGTTTCGCCCTCTGGCTCGATTCAGAATGCGGCCTTGTCATCGAACCTTATGGGCCTGCGATTCGGGGGAAACAGACAGGTCCCTTGCGGGGGATCATCGTGGGAGGTCTCAACGCGCAACTACTGCGCGCGGCGCGCGAGCTCTTTGATGGTCGCTTCGACGGCTACCACGTTGCCGACGAGCGGGTGCGGCTCGGGTTTCATCCCGACAACCCGGTCAACCTTCCGTCGGCCCACGGCGTTCAGATCGAGCTTCCGCCTGGCCTGCGCGGAATCGGCGAGTTCGGCGAGACCCTGGTTCCCCAGCAGGACGGCGTCGTCAGGGAAGTGGTGGCTGCGCTCGTCGAACTTGCGACGCGGGCAAGTGAATTGTTGCGCACGATGTCGACCTCAGACGCGGAGCGGGCGTTCGAACCACCCGGTCCGCCTTCAAGATCGTGAGCATGTTCGTAGTCCCTCCGAAGGCGATAAGTCCGCTCGCAATCCAAGATCGTCTGGGGAATCCCTGAGGAATCAGATGCCGCGCCCTTCTCGGAACAAGACCGCGACGCGACTCCGAGAGGACCGAACGATGTCCCGTAGATGCGATGTTCGTTGCGAACCGGAACCCGGCGGTCACAACTCTTGCCCATTCGGGAGTCTCGATATCCTCAGAGTCGGTCGCGTGGAGGAGACGACATGTCAGGTCACCAGGAGTTTCGGGCGCTCTCAGCCAACGAGGTGCGGCGAGCGGCTGTGCGGATTGCCGAGATGCAGAAATGGGCCCGCGAGGCGTACCTCGGCACGAAGCATGTCGAGGACGTCGAGGACATCTGGGTCCGCTACTTCGAGGCCGAGCACCATCTCCACTGGATCCTCCCGCCGGCCACCGAGCCAGAGGACTCCTGAGGAACTCGCTCGGGAGGAGTCAGGGGTGCGCCCGACGCCGCGGCCACGCAGTCGTCGAGCTCCCTGTCGACGCTGCGCCAGTCGTCCACGGCCCGCTCGGGTACGGGTCCGAGACGGTCACGGCCTCAGGTGTCGCGCACGCCGTGCAGCTCGATGCGCACGCTGATCTCGGGATAGACCCGGACCATCAGCATGCTGGGAGGCTTCATGCCGAACTCGCGAATGTCGAACACATCCTCGCCGGTCAGCGCAACACCCTCATCGTGCACCTCGATCTGCATGCCGTGCTCAAACGTCCGGGTCTTGCCGTGGAAGGCGATGTCACCGGTGACCACGTAGTTGGGGTGAGCGCCGTCAGCGACGATCTTGGTCACGCGACCCGCGATGGTGGGGTAACGCCGTGCGTCGATGCGCCGTCGCAGTTCGCGGTCGTAGAGCTGGTTGCCCGACGTGAGTCGCTCGACGGCCAGCTCGAGCTCGCCGGACGCCGGCTGTTCCAGATCGACTGACCCGTCGGCGCGGGTGGCTGCCTCGAACCAGCCGGTGATGCCACGCGTCTCCGTGTTTATCGGGTGGAGGCTCGAACGTCCGCTGACCCAGACGCAGGAGCGAACCGAGTCGAGCGTGTAACGAATGAGCGCCATCCTGAATTCCGTTCCCCGGGGGTGTCGTCCACCCGGATCCACCGCACGCGAATCCCGAATACTGGCATAAAGTCGTCGCATGGCCCGTTTGGATATCCCCGCTGGCGAAGGCGGTGACGCCGTGCAGGTCTGGTCCCTGCAGCCCGAACTGGGGGCGGCGGCGACCCGCTTCGTGCACGCGGCCTACAACAAGAGCATTCTCCCCACTCGCGTGCGGGAGGCGGCACGGATGCGGATCGCCCAACTGAACGACTGCACCGTCTGTCTCGCTTTCCGGGCGGACACCGTCAGGGCACAGGGTCTCGACGAGGAGTTCTACTGCGCGGTGGGGTCACCCGACGATGGTTCGCTGACCGAGCAGGAGCGCCTGGCGGTGGAGTACGCCGAGCGCTTCGCGGTCGATCACACCAGCATCGACGACGAGTTCATGGCGCGTCTGCGGGGGTCCTTCACCGACCCCGAGATCCTCGACCTGACCATCTGCCTCTCGGCCTTCCTCGGGCTGGGGCGGACGCTGCGGGCGCTGGGCATCACCGAGACGTCGCTCGCCGACTTCTAGTCCGGGCTGCCCCGGTCGGTTCCCGGCCTGTCGAAGGCGGCATCACGGTCCCGGACCGCCTGGCGCAGGCCCACGTCGGCGATCTGCTTCGAGAACGCCTTCGCTTCAGGGGCACGGTGGCCGATGGCGTCGTTGAGGGCGGCGAAACGCTGCAGCTGCGAGCGTCCCATCAGCTCGACGCCCGTGTTCACCACCCGCTTGTTCGCCACGAGGAGATCGCGGCCTATCAGCGCCATCCGCTCGGCGAGCTCGAGGACCACGCGGTCGAGGGCCTCGGGCGGAGCGGTCGCGACGACGAGGCCGATGTCCCGTGCGTCGGTGCCCGAGATGGTGTCGCCGGTCAGGAGGAGGCGTTTCGTCCACTGCGGCCCGAGGTGGTACAGCCACATGTTGGTCGGTGGCACGCCCATGGAGCGCACCGGAGGGAAGCCGATGTTGGCGTCGTCGGCCGCCACGACCAGATCGCAGTGCAGGGCGAGATCGGTTCCCCCCGCCAGACAGTTCCCCTGCACCTGCGCGATCACGGGGAGCGGGCAATTCCAGATCCGCGCCCAACCGTCCCCCAGGGCCAGCATGGCCGACACGTCACCCTCTATCGCCGCGTGCTGCGGGAAGTCGCCGGGGTCCGTGTCCTCCGCGATGAAGCCATAGCCCGAGGAGAACGATCGCCCCGTGCTCCGGATGATGATGACGCTCGCGCCGGCATCGGCCTCCGCGTCCTGGATCGCCTGCAGCAGTTCCCGGATGCAGCGAGGCGTCAGTGGATTGTGGTGGTCCGGCCGGTTGAGCGTCAGGCGCCGCACGCGCCCCAACTCCTCGACTGTCAACGTCGTGAACTTCGCCGTCACTCCGGTTCGACTCCAGACTCGAGGCGGGACTTGATGACCTTGCCGCTCTCGTTGCGCGGGAGCTCGTCGATCACGGTAATCCGGCGCGGCACCTTGTAGTCGGCCAATCGTTCCAGCAGGAAGGCGCGGAGTGCGGCGGTGGAAACGGGGTGACGGAGCACGACCCAGGCGGCCACATCCTCGCCCAGGACCGGGTGCTCCACGCCCGCCACCGCTGCCTCGGCCACAGCCGGGTGCTCGAAGAGGGCCGCTTCCACCTCGCCGGGCGCCACGTTGTGGCCGCCCCGGATGATGATCTCCTTTTCGCGACCCACGATCCAGAGGTGACCGTCGCCGTCCAGGTAGCCGAGGTCCCCGGTCTGGAGCCAGCCGTCGACCCAGGTCTCCTCGGTGCTCGTCCCGTCGCCGAAGTAGGCCCGGGCGTGTCGCGTCCCACCGACGGCGACCTGCCCGACATCGCCCGCTGAACGGGATTCGCCATCCGGTCCCACGATGCGAACCTCGACTCCCGGCAGCGGGAGCCCTACCGATCCCAGATGCCGCCCGCGGTCGCCCATCGGCATCGCGGTCACCGCGCCGAACTCGGTCATCCCGTAGCCGCACAGGACCTCGGCCGCTGGCAGACCCGCCCCGAAACGGCGCAGGGTCGCCGCGGCAATCGGCGCGCTGCCCACGTTGACGACGGCCAGGCTGGAGAGGTCGGCCAATGAGAAGTTGGGCGCGCCGACGATGAGCTCCACCATGGCGGGGACGAGAAAGGCCGCGACCGGGCGCTCACGCTCCACGGCGGCGATCCAGGCCACAGGGTCGAAGCGGGGGAGGAACCACCCGCTCAGTCCGCCGCGCAGAGGCCCCGACACGAGGAGCGACCCGCTGGTCGTTGCGAACGGCGACGAGGAGAGGAACCCGAGCCCCAGCCAGGCCGGCGGCACGCGATCGGTCGTCGAGAGACCGCCGTGGCGGACAAGGACGCCCTTGGGGCGGCCCGTGGTCCCCGAGGTGTACATGATGTCGGCCACGTCGTCCGGCCCGAACGCGGGCTCCAGGTCACCGTCGTCCGGTGTGAGGAGGTCGGACCAGCGCGCGGCACCGCCGGCTCCGGTGCTCACGACCGTCCCGACGGCGGCCAGGACCGGGTCCGTGACGTCGCTGCAGAGGGCGACGGATGCCCCTGCGTCCTGCAGAATCCGGGCCAGTTCGCCCGGCCCCAGCCGGGCCAGCAGGGGGACGGCGACCGCGCCGACCTTGTGGATGGCGACGTACGACACCAGCCACTGCAGCGGCTCGTCGTTGCCGATGAGCAGCCCGACACGGTCGCCACGCCGAACATCACGCTCCTGCAGGCCGCGGGCGAAGCGGTTGGAGCGCCGGTGCCATGCACCCAGCGTGAGCTCCGAGCCGTCGGCCAGGTTCCGCCACGCCACCGCCTCGGGGAACGTTCCGGCAAGCTGGGCGATCAGCTGCGGCTGGAGCAGGGTCATTCCTGCGCACCCGGTCGACGCATCAGTAGGAGGCGCCGCCCTCGAGGATCGTCCGCGGGTTGTCCACGAGCATCGTCGTGATGTCGGCCTCGCTGATGCCCCGCTCACGCATCACGGGGAGCACCTCGTCGGAGATGTACGTCCACCGCCAGTCGCTCGATGCGTCCATCACGTCCCGGGGAAACCAGTCGACGAAGCACATGGCATCGTGCGAGAGGACGATCCGTTCGGCGTAGCCCCGGGCGCAGAGGCGACCCACGGCGTCGACACGCTCCTCGAGGGTGATGCCCGGCAGTCCGAAGTGATCGAACCCGAGGTACGAGCCGTTGTCGATCAGGCTGAGGTGGTAGTCGGTGTTCACGGTGCCCCCGCTGTGGCCGATGACCACCCGCGTCAGGTCGACCCCTTCCTCCTTGAAGATGCGCTGCTGCTCGAGCCCCCAAGGCTCGGGTGGTGTGGGGGTGTGCGTGGTGATCGGCACCCCGGTCGCCCGATGAGCCTGGGCCACGGCGCGCAGCACGCGTTCCACCCCCGGAGTGATGCCCGGACGGTCCGAGGCGCACTTGAGGATTCCCGCCCGCACGCCGGTCTCCCCGATGCCCTGGCCGATCTCGCGCAGGAAGACATCCACCATGGGCTCGGGCCCGCCGAGAATGGTGCCCGGTCCACGGAAGTGGAAGTACATCGGAACCTCGTTGTAGGTGTACACGCCGGTCGCCACGACGACGTTGATCTCCGGGACCTGCGCGGCGATCGCCGCCACCCGCGGGATGTACCGTCCGAGTCCGACCACGGTGAGGTCGACGAGCGTGTCGATCCCGTGCGCCTTGAGTTCGCGCAGCTTGGTCACGGCGCGAGCCTGCTCTGCCGCCTCGTCCCACTCCGCCGCTGTCTTCTCGATCTCCGGGCTGAGCACGAAAATGTGCTCGTGCATCAGGGTGCGTCCCAGTCGACCGCCCTCGACCGGTCCTCGCACCGTGTTGACCTGGGCCATCGCCTCCCCTTGTCTGCGTCCCGCGAGCCGGGCGCGGGCGATCGTAGCGGGGCGCGGTGATTATCCGCCGGGGAGTTGGGGCACAATGTCACAGCAGCACCACAGCCGGCCCTGCGCCGGTGTCGATTCGAGCATGTTGGGATAGGGGCGTCCCCGACCGAGGAACGTCAACCACATGTCAGGCCTAGTCGAGACGAACACACCCGCAGACAGGGAGAGGGCGAAGACGCGCTTGCGCACCCTGACGCGAGGAGCGGTCGTCGCCGCGGCCGGCGCAACGGTGGCTCTCGGGGTCGTGGTGGCCCACGACCGACCGGGCGCCAGCTCCGCGCCCACCACTGCCGGGTCCGGATCCACCTCGTCCACGTCGAGCAACGGCAGCTCCTCGTCGGGCGGCACCTCCGACACCTCCAACTCGGGGAACACCGGGAACTCCGGCACGTCATCTCTGACCCCGACGCAGAGCTCCCAGTCGCCCACCGTGACGTCGGGCGGAACGTCGCGGTGATGCAGGGGACCGACGTCATGGAGCCGGTGCTGACGACGCGCTCCTTCCGGGCGATCGGTACGACCGCCACCGTCGTCGTCCCGGAGTCCGGCGACGCAGAAGAGGCCGAGCAGATCCTCGCGGCCGAGCTCGCCGCCTTCGACCTCGCTTGCAGCCGGTTCCGCCCGGACTCGGAGCTTGCGTCGGTGCACGCCAAGGCCGGCCGCACCGTCGCGGTGAGCGCGCTGCTCTTCGAGGCCCTCTCCGTCGCCTGCGACGCGGCCCAGCGCACGGGAGGCGCCGTCGACCCCACCATCGGCAACGCCATCGTGGCGCTGGGTTACGACGCTGACCTCGACGAGGTGCAGTCCCGCCCGCCCGCCCCGCCGCAGGCGCTGGGACCGGTGGCGGGGTACCAGCACGTGCAGCTCAATCCGCGCGACCACACCGTCCGCATCCCGAGCGGCGTCCGTCTCGACCTGGGCTCGTCCGCGAAGGCCTTGGCCGCCGACCGGGCGGTCGCCCGCATCGCCGGCCGGATCGGCACCGGCGCCCTCGTGAGCCTCGGGGGCGACGTCGCCGTGGCCGGCCCGCCCCCGACGGGTGGGTGGGCCGTAGGCATCGCCCGGGAATCGTCCACCCCGGCCGAGCGGGTCGACCAGGTGGTGGCGATCACACAGGGCGGTCTGGCCAGCTCCGCCACGTCGGTCCGGACCTGGCGGGCGGGCGACCGTGACGTCCATCACATCGTGGATCCGCGGACCGGGGATTGTGTCGAGACCTACTGGACCCTCGTCTCGGCCTCGGGCTCCAGCTGCGTCGAGGCCAATCTCGTGACGACCGCCTCCATCGTGTGGGGCGAGCGGGCCCTCGACGAGTTGGCGCGCTTCGAGCAGTCGGTCCGACTCGTGCGCTTCGACGGGAAGGTCTTCTCCGTCAACGGGTGGCCTCCGGAGCAGGCCGCATGAGCTCGACCTCGCTCTGGTACGCCACCCGGGCCAGCGGCATCATGGCGCTGATACTCCTGACACTGACCATGGTGCTCGGCCTGACCACCACGACCCGGGCCCGCGCCCGGAACTGGCCCGGATTCGCGCAGCAGGAGATGCACCGGCGGATCTCGATGATCGCCGTCGTGTTCCTCGGCATCCACGTCCTGACCAGCGTGCTCGATACGTTCGTCACCATCAGCTGGGCGGCCATCGTGATCCCGTTCACGTCGAGTTACGGGCGCTTCTGGGTGGGCGTGGGCGCGGTCTCGCTCGACCTGATGATCGCGGTCTTCGTGACCAGCCTGCTGCGGGCGAGGATGCGACCCGGTACCTGGCGCGCCGTCCACTGGTTGGCCTATCTCAGCTGGCCCCTCGCGCTCGCCCACACCTTCGGCATGGGCACCGACGCCGGCGAGAGATGGGTGATCGTCTTGGGCATCGTCTGCGTCGCCGCCGTCGGGGTCGCGCTGGCCTGGCGGCTCCGCCAGGCCGGGCGCCAGGCCTCGGCGAGGACGGCACACGCATCGGTGTCGGGCGTCCCGCCGAAGCACCTCGCGCTGACCGCGCACCGCAGGGCCGGAGGGCGTCGTGCCTAACGCGAGCGAGACCCTCCCCACCACGGGCCGCTACAGGCTGCTCGGCCACCCGACGGACCTGGCCGGTCACGTCGCCGCACTCGGTCCGGTCCCGCTGCCCACGGCGCGCACCCGCGGTTGGCGCGACTCGTTCGTCTCGGTGCTCGAGGCCTCCGGGCTGGCGGGCCGGGGTGGAGCCGGTTTCCCCGCCGCCATCAAGCTCGCCGTGGCGCACGCGGGGGGAGCCGGAGGCACCGTCCTCGTGAACGCCATGGAGGGCGAGCCGGCCAGCGACAAGGACAAGCTCCTCCTCATCAGGTCCCCCCATCTGGTGCTCGACGGCGCCCAGCTCCTCGCGGCCGCCAGCGGGGCGCAACGGGTGACGATGTGCGTGCCCGAGGGTCGCCACCAGGTCGCCTCGGCGGTGACGCACGCAATGGCCGAGCGGGTCGCGGCCGGCTGCGCACCGGTTCCCGAAGAAATGGTGCGGCCACCCGACCGCTTCATCGCCGGCGAGGAGTCGGCCCTGGCGCGCTGGGTCGAGTCCGGCCTCTCCCTCCCGTCCTTCCGTCCGGACAAGGGCACGGCCCTGCGCATCGGCCGTCGCGGCGCGCTCGTGCACAACGCGGAGACGCTGGCGCACGTGGCCATGATCGCCCGCACGGGGCCGGAGGCATTTCGGGCGCACGGCCTCGTCGAGGACCCCGGAACCTCACTCGTCACGATCTCCGGCGCGGTCGAGCACCCCGGTGTGGTGGAGATCGACCGCGGGGCACCGCTGATCGACGTCGCCAACCGCGCGGTCCCGACCGCCCCGCCGCAAGCCCTGCTCGTCGGTGGCTACGGTGGGACCTGGGTGGGGCCAGCCTCCTTCGCGACGCCCTACGCGTCGCTCTCGCTCCGCGCCATCGGGGCCACCGCGGGCGTCGGCATCATCGTGGTGCTCGGCCCCGCTGCCTGCGGGCTGATGGAATCGGCGCGCATCGCCCACTACCTGGCGGGCCAGAGTGCAGGCCAGTGCGGGCCGTGCGTCTACGGGCTTCCGGCCATCGCCGACGACATGACGCGGCTGGCCCGGGGACAGGTCGATGCCGGACTCCTGGTGCGGCTCGACCGCAGGCTGCGGGAGGTCGCCGGCCGGGGCGCCTGCCGGCATCCCGACGGGGCCGTGAATTTGGTGCGCAGCGCGCTCGGCGTCTTCGCCGCTGACGTCACGGTGCACGCCAAGGGCGCGCCGTGCCAACACTGG
This sequence comes from uncultured Acidimicrobiaceae bacterium, assembly GCA_963719485.1. Taxonomy (GTDB): domain Bacteria; phylum Actinomycetota; class Acidimicrobiia; order Acidimicrobiales; family RAAP-2; genus Bog-473. Next base: position 4,635,212 of record OY970387.1, on the reverse strand, counting down.
AACCGTCCCTCTGTGCTCCGGTTCCCCGACGCTCGCCGGGTGGCCTGATCATGATCCGCATCCTCATCGACCCCGTTGCCTGTGACGCGTACGGCTATTGCGCCGAGCTGCTGCCCGAGTCCATCTCGCTCGACGAATGGGGCTATCCGATCGTGGACGGGAAACCACTGCCGCCCGAGCTGATCGATGCCGCCCGCCGGGCGGCCCGGGACTGCCCGCGGCGTGCCATCACGCTCCGGGAGCGCAAGGGCGGTCATTGACGTACTGACCTACCGACGGCCTGACTGTCTGACGGTCCCGTCGCGTCACAATGGCCGGCGTGGGAGTGGAGCGGTCGTGACCCCGGAGGGACTGGTGGTACGGGTGGCCGACGGGGCCGACCTCGGGCGCATCGTCGAGTTGTTGCAGCTGGGCGCCGTGCCCGGTGCGGCCCCGGGCATCGAGGATCCCGACGACCTCGGCCCGTACCGGGCGGCCCTGGTCGAGATCGCCGGCACCGGGAGCGGCGGCGCCGTCCTGGTGGCGGAGCTGGCGGGCGAGGTCGTGGGCGTCTGCCAGCTGATCGTGTTCCGCCACCTGCAGGCCATGGGCGGGCTGTGCGGCGAGATCGAGTCCGTCCACGTGCACCCGGATCACCGTGGATCGGGGGTGGGCGGTGCGCTCCTCGACGAGGCCGTCAGCCGGGCGCGTGCGCTGGGCTGCTACCGGATCCAGCTCACCTCCAACACGGCGCGCCCCGATGCCCACCGCTTCTACGAGCGGTTCGGGCTCTCGCCGACCCACCTCGGCTTCAAGATGCCCCTCGAATGAACCCCGCCCGCCCTTGCCTCAGTGACCGTAATCATGTAATCTCGTAATATGAGCGAGACGACAGAGACAGGGAAGGGTGCCCACAGGGGGAGGAGGCGCTCCGCCAGCCCGCCCCCCTCGGGACCCGAGCAGGAGCGGTTGATCGGGGCTTGGTTCGCCGGCCGGGTGCCTGACACCTGGTACGACGGCAGCCCGACCATCGCCATCGACAGCGACGAGATCCAGGTCGTCGGCGCCCTCGCCCCGCCCCAGCTGCCCGATGGGGCGGGTGAGGACGAGGTGCGGGTCGCGGAACAGGCCCGGATCAGCGGCTTCCGCGAGGAGAGCCGCGTTGCCCGCATGCGCATCGCCGACGAGGCCCAGCCCGCCTTCCGCCGCACCGTGTCGTGGGGCGCGGAGTGCGGGGGCTCCCGGGTCCTGTTCACCACGGCCGGAGTGCCCGTCATGACCCGCCTGCGGATGGCGGACCGCCAGGCGCTGGACACGTTGATCGACGCCGGGGTGGCGCGCAGCCGGAGCGAGGCGCTGGCCTGGTGCGTCCGCCTGGTGGCCCAACACGAGAGCGAGTGGATCAGCGAGCTGCGTGACGCCATGTCCGCGGTCGAGGAGGTCCGGAACAAGGGGCCGAGGAGTTCCGCCACCGACGCCTGAGCCGGGTGCGCCGGCGTGCCAGCATTTGCCATGGCACAGGCTCACTTCCACCAGGTCCAGGCTGAGCTCCGCGAGCCCTACAGGGCTCTGGGCAAGGCGATCCCCGACGTCATGGCCGGCTACAACGCGCTCCACGACGCGGCCTTCGCCGAGGGCGCGCTGTCGGTCAAGACGAAGGAGCTCATCGCGCTCGCCATCTCCATCACCCGGGAGTGCGACGGGTGCGTCGCATCCCACGGCCGCAACCTTGCCCGCGTCGGCGCCACCACAGAGGAGGTCACCGAGATGATCGGCGTCGCCATCTCCATGAACGGTGGTCCGGGCACCGTGTGGGGACCCCGCGCGCTCGCGGCTTACCAGGAGTTCGGCGGCACCGAGCAGCAGCGTGCCTGATCGGCGCTGCGCCGGCGGGCGCGGTTCAGCCCGGTGCGACGGGCGTGAAGCGGCACTCGAGGTGCTTGATGCCGTTGATGAAGGGGGAGAGGAGCCGGTCCGGCTCGCCCACCGCCTGAATGTCGGGCAGCCGCTCGAACAGGCGGCGGAACATCACGTCGATCTCCTGGCGGGCCAGGTGGGCCCCGAGGCAGAAGTGCGGCCCCGCCGCCCCGAACCCGATGTGAGGGTTGGGGTCGCGCCGCACGTCGAACGTGAACGGGTCGTCGAAGACATCTTCGTCCCGGTTGGCCGAGTTGTAGAACATGATGACCTTGTCGCCTTCGTGCAACTCGGTCTCGCCGAGCACCGTGTCCTGGGCCACGGTGCGGCGCATCCAGATCACTGGCGAGGCCCAACGCACGACCTCGTCGACGCCGGTGGGCGCGATGCCCGCGGGGTCGGCCTGCCACAGGGCCCGCTGGTCCGGGTGCAGGGTCATGGCCAGCAGGCCGTGGCTGATGGCATTCCGCGTGGTCTCGTTCCCGGCGACGACCAGCAGAATGAAGAAGGAGGCCAACTCCGTGTCGCTGAGGGCCTCGCCGTCGACGTTCGTATTGACCAGGGCGGAGGTGACGTCCTCGGTCGGGTGCTCCCGCCGGACGGTGGCCAGGTCGGTCATCAGCAGGTTGAGCTGTTGGGCCGCGGTCATGAAGGCGACCATGGGGTCCGCGCCCTCCTCGACGTATTCGGGGTCGCCGTTGGAGAGGATGATGTTCGAGGCGTTGAAGACCGTGTCGTAATCCGAAGCCGCGACGCCCATCATGTCGCAGATGATCTCGAGTGGCAGCCGGGCCGCGACCTCGGTCACGAAGTCGCATCCACCGAGCGGGGCGACGCGATCGATGACGTCGTTGGCGACGAAATCGATGCGGTCCTCGATCGACTTGATCATGCGCGGGTTGAACGCGGCGGACACGATGCGGCGCAGCCGGGCGTGGCGCGGGTTGTCCATGTTGATCATGGAGCCGAAGAAGTCGAGCATCTCGGCCGGCATGTCCATCATGGATGTCGCGCCCTGGCCCGACTGGAAGATCTCGGGGTGCCGGCTCGCCTCCGAGATGTGGGCGTGGCGCGTCAGCGCGTAGTAGCCGGGACCCTTTGGGATCACGAAGGTGAGTGCTTCGGGGATCTCGGGCTCCTCGAAGAAGGGCATCGGGCGCTCACGCCGGAGCGTCTGGAACGCCCCCTCGCGCTCGTCCCAGGGCCTGGCCCAGAACTCCATGTCGGAGAGGTCGATGTCGTCGACGGTCAGCACGGCGCGGGGTTCCACGAAACGCCACCCTAACCACCTCCCTACACTGCGATCCATGTGCGACACCCTGTGCGCCCCGGGAGGGCGCGGCATGGTGTTCGCCAAGAATTCCGACCGTCCGCCGGGCGAGGTCCAGATCGCGTGGCCGTTCGGCCGCCGCGCCTCCGCCGGTTGCATCCTGCGCACCCAGTACCTCTCCGTCGGGGACACGGGCGCACATGCCACGTTCTTGTCCTGCCCGACCTGGTTGTGGGGAGCCGAGCACGGCGTCAACGAGCACGGCGTGGCCATCGGGAACGAGCGTGTCAGCACGACCCACGACGCGGCCTCGGCCCCGCCGGCACTGATCGGCATGGACCTCGTCCGCCTCGGTCTCGAACGTGCCCGCAGCGCGGCGGAGGCGGTCGACGTGATGACCGGGCTCCTCGAGACGTGCGGGCAGGGTGGCATCGCCGACGCCGCCCATCAGGAGGCCTACGACTCCTCGTTCCTGATCGCCGATGCCTCCCATGCGTTCGTGCTCGAGACGGCGGGCGCGGCGTACGCGGTCGCCCCGTTCCCCGCCGGCGCGGCTCTCTCCAATCGGATCACGCTCGGCACCGAGTGGACGCGGGCCTCGGCCGGCCTCACGCCCGGTGACGACTTCGACCAGTTCCGCGACCCCGGGGAGGACACGGCCTTCGCCGACGTGCGCCTGGCGGCGAGCCGCCGTTTCCTCGCGTCGACCGTTTCCGGCGGGCTGACACCGGCCTCCACCACCGCCCACCTGCGCGATCACGGCACGGGACCCTGGGGCGCCCCCGGCGCCGAAGGCCCGGTCCACCCGCCGCCCGGAGGGGTGGGGTCGGACCGCCGCGGCGTCAGCATCTGCATGCACGTCCGCGGGCTGAGCGTCACCGCCGCGTCCATGATCGCCGAGTTGCCGGCCGCCCTGGCGGACGGCGAGCCGCTGCGCGCCTACGTGGCGGCGGGCAGTCCGTGCGCCAGCATCTACGTGCCGGCGTTCCCACGCACCAGCGCCGGCCCGCCCCCGTTCGTCCCCCTCGAGCTCTCCGGCGAAGAACTGTGGCACGCGGCCGACGCCCTGCGCCGTCAGGTCGAGGCGGACCCCGCCGCGCTGCCGGCTCTGCGCGAGATCCTCGCTCCCGTGGAGGACGAGCTGTGGGCCGAGGCCGATGACCTGGTCGAACATCCCGGCCGGTGGGCCGACGTGGGTGCGTCGTGGGGCAGCCGGGCCCTGGACGCCCTGCGGTCCTGCGTCCTGAATATCCCCTAATCAGGGTGGTCGCGGCGGTACGCTGCGCTGACACACGCCAGTGTGCTCCTACTCGCCAAGGGGGATGTCATGACCTTCGCACTCACGGACGACGACATCGCGGTCGGCGATGCCGTCAGCACGCAGCTCGAGAAGATGTGGGGCTGGTACCTCGCCGGAGGGATCTTTTCCATGATCTTCGGCTTCTTTGTGATCAGTTACCGGCACGCCAGCGTCTACGCCGTCATCTACCTGGCCAGCGGGTTCTTCATCGCGGCCGGGGTGTTCGAGATCGTCGGAGCGGTCAGGATGGCGCGCCAACGCTGGCTCCACCTCGTCTTCGGGCTGATCTGGGTCGGCGCCGGCATCGTCGGCTTCGTATGGCCGCACATCACGATCTACATCGTGGCCATCCTCATCGGGTGGGGCTTCCTGGTGCTCGGCATCTTCGACATCGTCAACGCAATCCGCTACCGCTACCTGTCCTTCTGGTGGGCATACCTCGTCCGCGGCGTGATCGCGGTGGGGTTGGGCTTCCTCTGCATCCGCCACCCCGGCGCGCCACTGACCGCGCTGGTCGTGCTCATCGGCATCCTGGCCATCGTGTTCGGCGCGGTCGAGGTCATCGGCGCCTTCTCGGCGCGGCACGCCACGAAGGACTGGGAGGCCATCAAGGCGCAGGCGCGCTGAGCGCGCCGGACTGAGCGCGGCGGGGGAGCAGCGGTGCGGCTGGCCAGCTTCTCCCTCGCGGACGGCCGGCCGCGGCCGGGTCTGATCGTCGGGGAGGAGATCCTCGACCTGAGCGACCCGGGGACGGGACTGCCGTCGACGATGACCGGACTGCTGGCCCTCGGCCCCGATGGCCTGGAGCGAGTCCGCACGACGCCGGCCGGTCCCGCGGCCCGCCACGACCTGGCCGCGGTGCGGCGCCATGCGCCGGTGCCCGACCCGCCCGCCATTCTGGCCATCGGCATGAACTACCGGGCTCACGTGGCCGAGATGGGACGCGAGCCTCCCGAGTGGCAGTACTGGTTCAACAAGCAGCGGACTGCAATCGCCGGGCCGGGCGATCCGATCGTGCTGCCGACGGTCTCCGACATGGTCGACTACGAGGGGGAATTGGCGCTCGTCATCGGCCCCCGCTGCCAGCACGTGCCCGCTGCCCGGGCGTTGGAGGTGGTGGCGGGTTTCACCGTCATCAACGACGTGAGCGCGCGCGATTGGCAGTGGCGCTCGCCGACGTTCACCCTCGGCAAGTCGTTCGACACGCACGCCCCCTGTGGTCCGGAGTTGGTGACGGGCGACGAGCTCGGCGATCCGGGGTCGCTCGCCCTCCGGACCTGGGTGAACGACGAGCTGCGCCAGGACTCGACCACGGCCGACCTGATCTTCGGCTGCGCCGAGATGATCGAGTACCTCACGACGGCGTTCCCCCTCGAGCCGGGAACCATCATCGCCACCGGAACGCCCGCCGGCGTGGGCGCCGGCTTCGACCCGCCGCGCTTCCTCGCGGCCGGCGACACCGTGCGCATTGCCATTGAGGGGATCGGCGAACTCTCCAACCCAGTGGGCCAGGGTGGACCTCCCGAGCCCGTCGGGCTCCCGTGAAGGTGACCTCTAGTGCCTGGCCTGTGCGGCCCGCAGGCGATCGGCGAGGCTCGACATCACCTGCAGAGCGAAGGTCGGTGTCTCGTGCACGAGGAAGAGGAACCGCCGCTTGTCGATGACGGCCATCGTGGTGTCGTCGACCGCCACCGCGGTGGCGCTGCGGGGAGACGCATCGACCAGAGCCATCTCACCGAAGGTTTCGTCGGGCCCGATCTCGAACATCTGCCCGTCGGGGAGGCGGAGCTCGACCTTGCCCTCAATCACCCCGAACATCTCGTCGCCGGTCGAGCCGGCCTCGAAAATCACCGTTCCGGCCGCTGCATCCCGGGTCTCGGTCGCCGCCCTGAACACGCCTATTACTTTCCCGCTCACGGATCGTCCCTTCGTCCTCGCGGCGCCGCTCGACGCCGGTCCTCCACGGATTCGGATGCTAACCCTGGCGCCCGTGTCCCGCCCGGATGTCGTGCGGTCACAGTCGTACCGTCACAGACGACGCCTCGTGACGGGCGCTGCTGTGCCCACGGGGTCACGCCGGCCCCGGGACGCGGCAGAATGGATGGGTGACCGACACCCAGTCCTCGTTGAGCGACGCCGAGCGGGCCGATCGCCTGGACAAGCTCCAGGGGATCATGGACCTGATGCGCCCGGCCGTCCAGGCCGACGGGGGTGACCTCGTACTCGTGCGGGCCGACGTCGAGGCCGGGGTGGTCGAGGTGCAGCTCCAGGGCGCGTGCAGCTCCTGCGCCATCAGCTCCGCCACCCTGTCCGGCGGCGTTGACCGGATCCTCCGGGACCGCCTGCCCTGGGTCACCGAGGTCGTCGGCGGCATCGACGACTCGCTGACGGACGACGAGAGCGCCGCGCTCGGCTCCGGCGGGTACGTCCCCGGCTTCTAGGGGCTTTCGCCGCGCCCGAGTCCCAGAATCGGACCGGGTCCCTCCGATTGATTAGTTAGCTAAACTAACTATACTGGAGGAGTGCGCACACCGCCCGTCCAATCGACCCAGGAAGAGGTGGCCGGACGCCTGCGCATCGCCGTGAACCGGCTGCATCGGCGCCTCCGTCAGGAGTCCCTTGGCGGCCTTTCCCCCGCCCAGGCTTCGGCGCTGGCCTCGGTGGGTCGTCACGGCAGCCCCACGCTGGGCGAGCTGGCCGCCATCGAGCAGGTCCAGCCACCGACCATGACCCGGATCGTCGCCAGCCTGACCGAGGCGGGGATGGTGACCCGGGCGGCCGATCCCGACGACCGACGGAGCGCCCGCGTGCGCATCACGACCGCGGGCAAGCAGGCGTTGGAGCAGATACGCACGCGTAAGAACGCCTTCCTGCTGCGCCGTCTGGACGACCTCACGTTCGAAGAGCAGCGGCATGCGGCAGAGCTGGTCGAGTTGCTCGAGCACCTCCTGGTCGAGCCGTGAGGCGCCGTGTGCGCGCGGCCGGGCGTCGCACCTTCCGGGCCATCTCGGTCCGCAACTACCGGCTCTTCTTCACGGGCCAGGTCATCTCCGTCTCGGGGACATGGATGCAGACGGTGGCGCAGGCCTATCTGATCCTGTTCCCGCTCCACGGCACCGGCGTGGACGTCGCCATCGCCACCAGCCTGCAGTTTCTGCCGCTGCTCTTGCTCGGCCCCTTCGGTGGGCTGGTCGCCGACCGGGTCGACAAGCGCAAGGTGCTCTACGCCACGCAGGCCACCGCGGGGATCCTCGCCCTCATCTTGGGCGTGCTCGTGGTGACGCACTCGGCCGACCTGTGGGAGGTCTACGTGCTGGCGGCGGGCCTCGGGTTCGTGAACCTGTTCGACAACCCGGCACGCCAGACGTTCGTCTCCGAGATGGTCGGGCTCGACCTCCTGCCCAATGCGGTGAGCCTCAATAGCGTGCTCATGAATTCGGCCCGGGTCATCGGGCCGGCCATCGGCGGTGTGCTCATCCTCACCTTCGGCGTGGCCACCTGCTTCTTCATCAATGCAGCGTCCTATGCCGCCGTGATCGTCGCACTGGCCATGATGCGCGCCGCCGAGCTCATCCGTCGCCCCGGTGTGGTCCGGGCCAAGGGCCAGGTCCGGGAGGGCCTGCGCTACGTCTGGGGCACAGCGGACCTCAAGATCCCGCTCCTCTCCATGGCGGTCGTCGGGGTCTTCGCCTTCAACTTCACCGTGACCCTGCCCCTGCTGGCCAAGTTCACCTTCCACGGCGGGGCCGGCCTCTACAGCTGGTTCCTGGCGGCCATGGGCGCAGGCGCCGTCGTCGGCGGTCTGGCCACGGCCTTCCGGAGCCGGCCCTCCACCCGTCTGCTCGCGTGCATCGGTGTGGTCTTCGGCGCGGCCATCCTGGCCGTGGCGCTCGCGCCGACGCAGGGGTGGGCCATCCTCCTGCTCGTCCCGATGGGGGCGGCCAGCATCGCCTTCGTGGCCACCAACAACGCCACCTTGCAGCTGCGGGCCGACCCGGCCATGCGGGGCCGCGTCATGTCGCTCAACGCCATCGCCTTCCTGGGCAGCACCCCCATCGGGGCCCCGCTCCTGGGTTACCTCAGCGACGTCACCAGCCCCCGGCTGGCGCTGGCGATCGGCGGCGTGGGCACGCTGCTGGCCAGCATCCCGCTCTTCGCTCTCGGTGCGCGCCAGCACCGCAACGGCACAGAGGGATTGGTCATGGGCCTTTCAGGCCCCGCTCCGGCGAACGTGGTCCCCCTGCCGGTCGCGGGCCCGGCGCTCGAAGGCCGGAAGCGCCGCACCAGCTAACGGGTGCTGCTCAAGCCGGGTGGACGAGCTCCTGAACCACCGGCGACATGACGGCGCCGAATTCGACCACCAGCGACATCAAGAGGTCGTCGACCGAGATGATCCCGGCCAGGTCCTTCTCCTCCAGCACCGGCAGGCGCCGCGCCGCGGCCGACTTGAACACCGTGAACGCCTCGAAGACGTCCGCCGAGCCCTGGATCGTCACCGGGTCTGCGGTCATGACCGTCTCCACCGCGGCAGAGGACGGCTTCCCCTCGCCGACGCCGCGCACGGCGATGTCGCGGTCCGTCACGATCCCCACCAGGCGGTCGCCGTCGACCACGAGCAGAGACCCGACTCGGTGGCTGCCCAACAGCCGGCCTGCTTCCTCGAGGGTGCAGCCAGGAGGGACGGTCACCGGCGCCGTCCGCAGGCACTCTCTCACCAGCATGGACCGTGGCTACTCGACCGGTTCGAGCAGGCCGCGCTCCCGGGTCACCGCCAGGAGCTCCAGCTGGTTGTGCACCCCAAGCTTGCGGTACAGGTTCTTGACGTACCCGCGAGCCGTGTTCACCGTGATGCCCAGCCGCAGTGCGGCGGCTTGCAGGTCGACGCCGCTCACGAGGAGGGTGAGGATGTCCTGCTCGCGCCCCGTCAGCAGTGAGGCGCCCCTGCTCCGGCGCACCTCGGAGCCGCCGGCGCTGTCGCACAGGCCCACGAGACTCTTGCGGTCGACCGCGAAGGTATGGCCCCCGAGCGACGGGATGGTCTCCACGACGACGCCGAGACTGGCCGACTTGGGCAGGAGGCCCGAGGCGCCCGAGTCGGCCACGTCCCGCATGAGGGTCGGGCTGAGGGGCAGTCCCGTGAGGACGAGCACCTGCATCTCGGGGTGACGATCCAGCAGCTGCCGGGTGCCGGTCACGCCGTCGGTGCCGCCGAGCTGGAGGTCCATGACCGTGACGTCGGGCTCGAGCTCGTCGGCCAGACGGGCCGCCCGGTCCACGTCGGGTGCCGTGCCCACGCAGGCTAGGTCGCCGGTGGCCTCGATGGCGAAGGCCAGCGCTTCGGCGAACACTGGGTGATCGTCCACCACCATCACTGTGATCGGCTCCTCGGGCATCACTGCATCACGCTCCCTGGGCCATCTCGCTTCTGAGCCCTCTTTCCTGCACGATATGCGACCATTGCAGGGTTGCCTACGTGTCTATACCCAGATTGCCGCCCGGCCAGGCTTTCGAGACCCCCGTGCCCCTGAGGGGATCGCGGTGACCAAGCCAGTTCCCGGAGCGCAGGCCGACGGGCGGAGCACCGCCCGGGTGTACGACATCGTCCTCCTGGCGGCCTCCGCCGGGGGGCTGGCGGCCATCGAGCGCGGTGCTCGGCGCCCTCCCCGGGGACTTCCCGGTTCCCGTGGTCGTCGTCCAGCACCTCGACCCCCGCCACACGAGCCTCATGGCGGAGATCCTGCGCCGGAGAACGCCCCTCCGGGTCGAAGAGGCAATCGACGGTGCAGCCACGGAGCCGGCAACGGTCTACGTCGCCCCGCCCGACGACCACCTGCTCGTCAACCCTGGTGGCAGGCTCAGCCTGTCGCACTCGGACCCGGTGCACTTCGTCCGGCCTTCCGCCGATCTGCTCTTCCAGTCCGCGGCCGGGGCCTTCCCCGGGCGGGTCATTGGAGTAGTCCTCACGGGAACGGGTAGCGACTCCAACATGGGTGTGCGCGCCATCGACCAGGCAGGGGGCACGGTCATCGCCCAGGACCCTGCCTCGGCGGAGTTCGCGGGCATGCCACAGGCCGCCATCGCCACCGGTGGGGTCGAGCGCGTCCTGCCGCTGGAGGAGATCGGTCCGGCGCTGGTGGCCCTGGTGGGGCGGGAGCGGTTGCCATGACGGAGGTCGCCGGAGACGAGCCCGACCAGGAACTCGAGGAGCTGTTGCGGTTCGTCCGCGATGCCCGGGGCTTCGACTTCACCGGCTACAAGCGGGCCTCCATCGGCCGGCGGGTACACCGCCGCGTCCGCGAGCTCGGGTTCGACAATCTCGCTGCCTATCGCGACCTTCTCGAGGCGGACGTCGACGAGTTCACGGCGCTTTTCAACACCCTTCTGATCAATCTCACCGGCTTCTTCCGCGACCCCGCGGCATGGCGCTTCCTGGACCGCGAGGTCGTTCCCGAGATCCTGTCCCGGCGCGACAACGATCAGTTGATCCGGCTGTGGAGCGCCGGGTGCGCCACGGGCGAGGAGGCTTACACCCTCGCCATGGTCGTGGCGAACCACCTGGGTCCGGAGGAGACGGCCCGGCGCGTGAAGATCTACGCCACCGACATCGACCTCGACGCGCTGACAGTGGCGAGGGCCGCCCTCTACGCGGAGAAGTCCCTGCACGACGTCCCCGAGGAGCTGCGCGAGGCCTACTTCGAGCCCGACCTCCGTGGGCGGGGCTGGGTCGTCACGCCGGCGCTGCGGCGGACCGTGGTCTTCGGGCGCCTCGACCTGACCCGTGATCCCCCGATCTCCCGCGTCGACCTGGTGACCTGCCGCAACACACTGATGTACCTCAACGGGGAGACGCAGTCGTTCGTCATCCCGCGCCTGCAGTATGCGCTGCGGGAGGACGGTTTCCTCTTCCTCGGGCGGGCCGAGATGGTGCTTCGCGGCGGCGCCGGCCGGTTCGCCCCGGTCAGCCTGCGGCATCGCATCTTCGTGGCGTTGCCCCACCAGCAATCGGCCGGGTCAGCGGCACGTGAGGCGGCGGCGCGTTATCCGTTCCAAATCGGCGCCGTCGAGGCGCCTGAGGTCGGCGCCGCTGTGCCAGAGCCGGCGGCGGAGCCGGCGGAATCCCTGGTGGCCGAGCTTCTCGTCGATCCGGAGGGCCTCCTGACGGGGGCCAATGACCTGGCCCGCCAGCTCTTCGACATTCGTGCAGGCGACATGGCGGGGGGGCCGAGCGAGCGCCTCAGCTTGTTGCTCCAGACCCTGAATCTCGACTCCCATGTGACCGCGCGCCCTCGTCGAACGCATGTCTCACCGCGTGGGGCTGACGCGCTACGAGCCGCCGAGTGGCGAGTCCCTCGACCTCGAGGTCTGGGTGCTGCCGCTCTTCGACGAGTACGACAAGGTCCTCGGCGCCGCCGTGACCTTGGCCGATGTCGGCAGCACGCTGCAGCTGCGTGAGAGCTTTCGCCACGTCCACGAGGAGCTCGAGACCGCCTACGAGGAGCTCCAGTCGACCAACGAGGAGCTGGTCACCAGCAACGAAGAGCTCCAGTCGAGTTACGAAGAGCTCGAGACGAGCAACGAGGAATTGCAATCGTCCAACGAGGAGCTCGAGACCACGAACGAGGAGCTGCGGTCGTCCAACGAGCAGCTCGAGACCACGAACCTCGAGCTCAAGACGGCGAGCGACGCGGTCGAGCGCCTGAACGAGACGCTCGTCGACTCCAACCAGGAGCTCCGGCGCTTCGGGAGCCTGCACAGCCAGGTGATGGACAACTTCCCCTCGGCCGTGGTCGTGCTCAACTCGCACCTGCTCGTCGAGGAATGGAACGCGGCGGCGACCGAGCTCTGGGGTTTCGAGGAGGCAGCCGTCGTGGGCGAGCCCTTCTTCGGGCTGGACTTCGGGCTCCCGCTCGGAGCCCTGCAGGAGCCCGTCCGGGCCTGCCGCAGCGCCGGAGCCGTGGCGTCGACGGTGGAGGTCCAGGCCACCGACCGCTCGGGACAGCGAGTTCACCTGCCGCGTGCAGGTGATGCCCATCTCGGGGCGCGAGCCCGAAACGGCGGCCATGCTGGTCATGGACAGGGTCGGACGCCCGGTCTCGTGACCCAGCCCGCCAGCTACAAGGGAGACCCGGACCTGGAGCGCAACGTCGACGCGTTGAGCCGGCGGTTGACGGCCCTGACTGATCGCGTCCTCGAAGCCACCGGGAGCTTGCCCGCTCCTCTTGTCGCCGAGGTGGTCCAAGAACTGTCCGCGGCCGTCGAGGAATTCGAGGTCAGCGCTCAGGAGATCCAGAGCCAGAACGAGGCCCTCGTCGAAGCCAAGCGGCAGCTCGACCTCGAGTCCGCCCGCTACCGGGAGCTCTTCGACCTGGCACCCGACGGATATCTGGTCACGGACACCTCGGGCGTGATCCTGGAGTCGAATCGGGCGGCCAGTGACCTGCTCGGGAGCCCGGGCGGCTTCCTGGCCCACAAACCGGTGGTGGTCTTCGTCGACCTGCCCGACCGCCGGGAGGTCCTGAACCGGCTCCACGATGCGGTGACGGGTCCGGAGGGCAAGGTGGTGCAGTTCGAGGCCCGGTTTGCTCCGCCCGACAGTGCACCGTTCGACGCCGCGCTGCATTTAACCGTCGGCGGCCGGGCGAATGTCGCGGCGTCGCACGTCCGCTGGCTGGTCAGCGACGTCAGCCGTCGTGTCGTGGCCGAACGCGCGTTGGTCGCCAGTGAGACCCGATACCGGCTCATTGCCGAGAGCGCCGCGGACGTCGTCATCGCCACCGATGACGCGGACCAGGTGACCTTCGCATCCCCGTCGATCAGAACGACGCTCTCACTCGAGCCCGAGGCCATGGAAGGGCACACCATCGCCGCGTTCGTCCACCCCGAGGACGGGCCCGGCCTTTCGTCGTTGCGCGAGGACGCACTCGTCGGGAGGAGCGCCGCCGCTGTCTACCGCTTTCGCCGTGGCGACGGCGGGTACCTTCCGATGGAGGCCCGCGTTGCCCCGTTCCGCCGACCAGGGGGGCGCGGCATCGGCATGCAGTACGCGTTGCGCGATGTCCGAGAACGCGAAGCGGCGCGGGCCGCCCTGCAGCAGGCACTCACTCGCGAGCAGGAGGCGGCCGCCGTCCTGCGCGACGCGGATGCAGCCAAGTACGCGCTGCTGCTGGCGGCGGCGCACGAGCTCAACACGCCGATCGCGACGGTGGCCGGCCTGGCCGACCTCCTCGTCAGCCACCCGGACCTGCCAGAAGGTGGCATCGCGAGAATGGCCCAGGGTCTGGCTTCGACCGGTGCGGAGCTCCGATCCATCCTGACCAATCTGCTCGACTCCGAGCGTGTGCTCGGTGGGTACGTGGCACCCCAGCGAGAGTCGTTCGACATGGTGGCACTCGTGGTCGAGCGCGCCCGGAGCCGGAACGGATCCGATCAGGATCTGGCCCTTCCCTCCGGGACGGAGACGGTCACGCTCGACCCGGAGTTGACGGCACGCATCGTCGACAATCTGGTCAGCAACGCCTTGCGCCACACGCCGGAGGGCACAGCGGTGGAAGTCGCCCTGATCCGTCGCGCCGACGGGATCCTCCTCGCGGTCGAGGACGCGGGCAACGGTATCCCCGACGCCGAGAAGGAGTCGGTCTTCGAGGCCTTCCAGCGCCGGACGGGCAGCGCGGCAGGGGGTCTCGGCCTCGGTCTGTTCGTCGTGCGCAAGTTCGCGGAGATCCAAGGTGGCCGGGCCTGGGTGGAGGACGCCCCCGGTGGGGGTGCGGCGTTCCGTGTCCTGCTGCCTGACGCGGCCAGTCCGGAGCATGAGCCCGCGGGGCGTTAGAGGGGCTTTGGCTCCTTGGGCAGGCCGAGCGCACGCTCGCCCACGATGTTGCGCTGGATCTCGGCCGTGCCACCCCAGATCGTCTCCGATCGCGAGAAGAAGAAGAGCGATTGGAGGTTGTTCACCGGATAGCTCGCCTTGGCCCGGCGCGCACCGGGCAGCACCGTGTCCCCACCCTGGTCGCCCTGCAGGATCTGGCCCTCCATGCCCAGGATGTCCATGCCGAGCAGCAGCGTCTCCTGGTGCGCCTCGGACCAGAACATCTTGTTGCACGCGCCGAGTGCGGCTGTCGTGTGCGTGCCGTTGAGCACGTCCGTCAGCGTGCGGAAGCCGTTGATCTGCATGATCTTGATCTTCGACCACGACCGCGCCAGTCGCTGGCGGGTCAGGGGGTCGCTGTCGCGTCCCCGACGGCGTGCTTCTGCCAGAATCTCGTCGAACTCCTTCTGAAAGCGCCGATGGCCGGTGGTCGAGGACGTGCCGCGCTCGAAGCCGAGTGTCGTCATGGCGACCTTCCACCCGTTGTTCACGCCACCGATGACGTTGTCCTTGGGGCAGCGCACGTTGGTGAAGAAGACCTCGTTGAATTCGGCCGAGCCATCGATCTGCTCAATGGGCCGTACCTCCACCCCCGTTTGTTTCATCGGGACGAGGAGGTAGGAGATCCCGGCGTGCTTCGGCGCGTCGGGGTCGGTGCGGGCGAGCAGGAAGATGTAGTCGGCGTCGTGCGCCTGGGTCGTCCACACCTTCTGCCCGTTGATCACCCATTCGTCGCCGTCGAGCTCGGCTCTCGTCTTGAGGCCGGCCAGGTCGGAGCCGGCATCGGGCTCGCTGAAGCCCTGGCACCATGCGATCTCGCCTTTCAAGATGCCCGGGATGAACTGCTTCTTCTGTTCCTCGCTGCCCCACTGCAGGATCGTCGGGCCGACGAGCGTGTCGCCGAAGAAGTCGGCACGCAAGGGCGCGCCGACCCGGGCGAACTCCTCGTTGAGCACGACCTGCTGCAGCAGGCTCAGGCCCTTGCCGCCGTATTCGGTGGGCCAACTCGCGCAGATCCATCCACCCCCGTAGAGCTTGGCCGTCCACTCCTCGTTGAAAGCCTTGCGCTCCTCGGGCGTCATGCCGAAGCCCGGTCCACCCCAGCCTTCGGGCAGGTTCTCTTTCAGCCATCCCGCGATCTCAGTCCTGAATTCCTCGGCTTCGGGTGGGTAGGCCAGGTCCATGAGAGGCACGGTACCTGTCTTGCCGACCCCTTGCGACCGGGTCACGGGCCGATCTCGTGCTGTGCCGCCCGGTAAGATGCCCGGGCGGAACTGTTGCCATGATCCCCTTCCACACGGGGACGACGGAGAAGGAGGTGCGGCCATGTCGAGGGGCGAACCCCCCAGTAGTGCAGCCGGCGCATGCCCAACTCCGTGCTGCAGCTGATTCGCGCGACGCGCGTGCCCTGAGCCCCGAACGCGGGGAGTGCACGGAGGCAGACGCCGGTCGCTGATCCCTGGTGTGGCGCGCTGCGCCAACCAGACATCCGATCCGAACCGGTCCCTCGAGGGACGCCACAGGAGGGAGCTCCATGGCCACGCCACCGTCGACGAGCGCGCCGAGCCGCTCACGCTTGATCCCAGGCCGTTCTCGCGATGCCGAACGGCCACCGCACCAGCGCCGCCGCCGAACGCGGCGCATCCTCGCGTCCGAAGGAGTCTTCGACTCCATCGTGTCGTTGGCGGGCCTTCTCGGTCGCCCGGTGCGGAATCAGACCGGCCAGGAGATCGGCCGGTTGGACGACGTCGTCGCCCGCTGGGCCGACGGGCAGATGTACCCGCCGGTGAGCGGTCTCGTGATCCGGGTCGGACGGCGTCTCGCCTTCGTGCCGGCGTCGGCCATCGACCGGATCGGCCACGCCGAGGTCGTCCTCCGCTCTTCCCGGCTCGACCTGCGCGACGTCATCCGCCGCTCCGGCGAGGTCCTGCTGGCCAAGGACGTCCTCGACCACCAGCTCGTTGACGTCGAGGGGGTGCAGGTCATCCGCGCCGCGGATCTCTACCTGGCCGAGGTGATCGGCCGCATCCGGCTCGTCGGGGCAGATGTGTCCAACGCCACCCTGTTGCGCCGTCTCGGCCCGCGCCGCTGGCGGCCACGTCCCACACCCGACCGCGTCATCGACTGGGCGACCATCCAGCCCTTCACCGAGTCGGCAAAAGACGTCAGCGGCGCCGCCACGCACGTACGCCTCAAGACGACAAACGAAGGTCTGCACCGTTTGCGGCCCGGCGAGCTGGCTGACCTGCTCGAGGACCTGCGCCGCGACGAGCGCCGCGAGCTGCTGGCCGCCCTCGGCCCCGATGAGGCCGCCGACGCCCTCGAGGAGATGCAGCCGGAGGACCTCGAGCAACTGCTGCGTGAATCCGATCCGGTCGAGGCGGCGCGTCTGCTCGCTGCCATGGAGCCCGACGAGGCGGCCGACGCGCTGCGTGACCTCCCCCTGGCCGTGCGGGGTGAAGTGCTCCGGCACATTCCGGCGAACACCGCGTTCGGGTTGCGCGAGCTGCTCGGCTACGAGGAGGACGAGGCCGGCGGCATCATGACCACGACGCTGGTGACGGCGAAGTCGGGGGACAAGGTCAAGAAGGTGGCCGATCGCCTCTCCGAGTCGCGTGAACACGGCGCCGACCTCGATGCTGTGGCCGTCGTCGACAGCGACGGCCGCCTCCTCGGTGACGTGACCGTGCTCGACATCCTGCTCGCCCTGCGGACGTCGACCGACACCCGCATGTCGGCGCTCCTCGGCGACGAGGACGAGGTGACGGTGAGCCCGCACGAGTCGGCGAAGGAGGTGGCGGGCCAGCTGATCGAGGCCCGGCGGCATTCCATGGTGGTCGTCGACGAGGACGGGTACCCGATCGGGCGCATCCTGGCCGACGACGTTCTCGATGCACTGGTGCCCACGAAAGGTCGCTTCCACTTTCCACGCCTTCTGTCATGAGGGTGCAGGCCCCGCGGCGGTGGCTCATCTACCTGGCCGCCGCCGGGCCAGGGCTGATCGCGGCGGCCGCCGGCAACGACGCCGGCGGCATCGTCACCTACTCGTCCGCGGGCGCGCAGTTCGTCTACCGCACCCTCTTCCTGATGGTGCTGATCACGGTGGCCTACGTCATCGTCCAGGAGATGGTGGCCCGCCTGGCCACCTACACCGGCAAGGGACTGGCGGCTCTCATCAGGGAGGAGTTCGACCTCCGCCTCACCGCGTTCGCCATCACGGCCTTCGCCATCGCCAACCTCGGCCTGATGGTGACCGAGTTCGGCGGCATCGCCACCTCGTTCGAGCTGTTCAACGTGTCGCGCTACATCTCGGTCCCCATCGCCGCGGTGGCCATCTGGTCGCTCGTGCTCTTCGGCTCGTACCGCTACGCCGAGCGCATCTTCCTCCTGCTCACCCTCGTGTTCATCACCTACCCGATCGCCGCGGTGCTCGCCCACCCCAACTGGCACGAGGTGGCGGCCAACACGGTGTGGCCCCACTTCGTCGCCTCGAAGTCGTTCCTTCTGTTATCAGTCGCCCTCATCGGCACCACCATCACCCCGTACATCCAGCTGTACGAGGCGGGTGCGGTCGTCGACAAGGGCGTCAAACCCGAGCAGTACCACTTCCAGCGGGTCGACGCGATCACCGGCGCCGTGCTCGCCGCCTTCGTGGCCATGTCGATCATCGTGGCCACGGGGGCCACCATCGGTGGCACCGGCCCGCTCACCTCGGCCACCACCGCGGCCAAGGGGCTCGAGCCGGTCGCCGGCGCCTTCGCCACGACGTTGTTCGGGATCGGGCTGTTGGGGGCCTCCGCTCTCGCCGCCGCGGTCGTCCCGCTCTCGACCTCCTATGCCGTGGCGGAGGCGATCGGGGTCGAGCGCTCAGTGTCGTCGAGCTTCCGGCAGGCCCCCGTCTTCCTCGGGATCTTCACCTTCCAGATCCTGATCGGCGCGGCCGTCGTGCTCATCCCGGGCAACCTCATCACCCTCATCCTCAACACCCAGGTGCTCGAAGGGGTCATCACGCCGGTGACCCTCATCCTCATTCTGGTGTTGGCCAACCGCCGCTCGCTGCTGGGTTCGGCCGCCAACGGCCCGGTCGCCCGCTGGGTGGGGGGACTGGCCATCGTCTCGGTCGCCATCGTGGCCGGCGTCTACGTCATCCTGACCGTGCTCAGCTGGCTCGGCCTGGGATGAAAGGCAGGTCGAGGGGGTCGCTCGACCGCGCCGTTTGCGCAGGACCAGGGGGTTCGGGGAGGCTAGAGGGTCATGGTGAGTCGAGGCGGGACATCCGTTGCCTAAAACGCCTCGCCAGAAGTGGATCGAGACCAAGGAGTCCTGGGAGCGCTCTCGTCACATCGAGTTGCCCGCTCCGATCCCCGCCGCACCGCCTCGACCAGGGGGTTTGCGCGTCGCCTTCCTCATCTACCGGGGGAACCCCCGTTGCGGCGGACAGGGTGTCTACACCCGCCACCTGACCCGTGAGCTGGTGGCCCTCGGCCACTCGGTGGAGGTCTTCGCCGGCCCGCCCTGGCCCGACCTCGACGAGGGCGTCGGGTTCACCCCGGTCCGGAGCCTCGACCTCTACCGCCAGCCTGATCCTTTCCGGGTCCCGCACCGGAGCGAGTTCACCTCCCGGGAG
This sequence comes from uncultured Acidimicrobiaceae bacterium, assembly GCA_963719485.1. Classification (GTDB taxonomy): domain Bacteria; phylum Actinomycetota; class Acidimicrobiia; order Acidimicrobiales; family RAAP-2; genus Bog-473. The sequence continues at coordinate 4,616,254 of OY970387.1, read as the reverse complement.
GACTGGACCGAATTCGCCATCATGTGCACGGCGGGCTTCGGCGAGCCCCTGGCCTACTCGTTGCGCGCCCGCCAGCTCCTCGCCCAGCGTCGCGACGAGTTCGACGTCGTCCACGACAACCAGTGCCTGGGCACGGGGATGCTCGGCATGGTGGAGGACGGGTGGCCCCTGCTGACGACGCTGCACCACCCGATCACGGTCGACCGCCAGCTGGCTCTGTCCCACACGACGAACCCCTGGCAGCGCTTCACGACTCGTCGCTGGTTCGGCTTCCTCGGCATGCAGGTACGCGTCGCGCGCGCCCTGCCCGCCGTGCTCACCGTCTCGCAGAACTCGCGCCAGGACATTGCCGCGCAGATGGACGTCGCGCCCGAGCGCATGACGGTCGTCCCCGTCGGAGTCGACCACACGGTCTTTCGTCCCTTCGACGACGTGACCCCGGTGCCCGGGCGCATCATGGTCACCTCGAGCAGCGACGTCCCGATGAAGGGTCTGGTGCCACTGCTCGAGGCGGTGGCCAAGCTGCGGACGGAACGGGACGTCGAGCTGACCGTGATCGGCCGCCCCAATGAGGGCGGGCGGGTCGACCGGGCCATCGCCCGGCTCGGCCTCGCCGATGCCGTGCACTGCGTGAGCGGGATCAGCGACGACGAGCTCGCCCACCTCTATGGCGAAGCCGAGGTGGCGGTGGTGCCCTCGCTCTACGAGGGCTTCTCGTTGCCGGCGATCGAAGCGATGTCCTGTGGCGTGGCCGTGGTCGCGACCACCGGCGGCGCGTTGCCCGAGGTCGTGGGCACCGACGGGGAGACAGGGCTGCTGGTGCCACCGGACGATCCGGGCGCGCTGGCGGGTGCCATCGCCCGCCTGCTCGACGATCCGGAGCTGCGGGCCCGGCTCGGTGCCGCCGGCCGCCAGCGGGTGGTCAGCCGCTTCACCTGGCAGGTCACCGCGGCGGGCACGGCAGCCTGCTACGAAGCGGTCGTCGCCGGAGAGCCGCTCCCGGGCGCGCCGTTGGCCGCGGCCGATGACCTCGACGCGCCTCTGGCGCATGGTGCGGCCTGATGCTGACCGTCGACTACGACAGGCTTGGCGTCGGACCGGGGGACCTCGTGCTGGACCTGGGCTGCGGGTTCGGCCGCCACGCGTTCGAGGCCGCCCGCCGTGGCGCTTCGGTGGTGGCCCTCGATGCCGGCCCTGAAGAAGTGGCTCAGGTTCGCGGCACCATCGCCGCCATGGTGGAGATGGGGGAGATCGCCCCGGGCCATCCGGCGACGGCCGTGCAGGGTGACGCGCTGACGCTGCCCTTCGCCGACGGGACCTTCGACCGGGTGATCGCGTCGGAGGTGCTCGAGCACATCCCGGACGACACCGCCGCCATGCGTGAGCTGGCACGGGTGCTGCGCCCGGGTGGTGCCATGGCCGTGACCGTGCCGCGCTGCGTTCCCGAGGCCATCAACTGGGCGCTGTCCGACGAGTACCACGACACGCCCGGAGGTCACGTTCGCATCTACCGGCGGTCCACGCTGGAGCGTCGGCTCAGCTCGACGGGATTGCAGCCGACGGGGCACCACTACGCCCACGGCCTGCACTCGCCGTACTGGTGGCTGCGCTGCCTCGTCGGCCCGTCCAACGACTCGCATCCCGCGGTCGAGGCGTACCACAAGGTGCTGGTCTGGGACATCGTCAAGGCACCGTTCGTCACGCGCACCGCCGACCGGGTGCTGAGCCCGGTGATCGGCAAGAGCTTGGTGCTGTACCTCACCAAGCCGCTCGCCAGCATGGCGGACCTGTCCGACTCGCGACCCACGGTGCCCCGCGGGGTACCCGGACGCCGCGGGCCGACCACACCGAGCCAGGGAGCTGCAGCATGACCACAGAAGAGATCCGTTCGGCGACACTCCCGGAGGTGCCCGGCATCCTCTCGAGCTCCGACGTGCTGGCCACGGGCGAGGCCATCGCGGCGGTGCAGCGCCACGACGGGCAGATCCCGTGGTTCGAAGGCGGTCACTGCGACCCGTGGAACCACGTCGAGGCGGCCATGGCGCTGACTGTGTGCGGCCTCGTCGAGGAGGCGGTCGACGCCTACCGGTGGCTGGCGCGCCGCCAGCTCCCCGACGGCAGCTGGTTCAACTACTACCGGGGCGACACGGTCAAGGACCCCCGGCTCGACACGAATGTGTGCGCCTACCTGGCGGCCGGCGCCTGGCACCATCACCTGATCACCGGCGACGTGGAGTTCCTCGGCGAGCTCTGGCCGACGATTCAGAAGGGCATCGACTTCATATTGCGCTGGCAGCAGCCGGACGGTTCGGTGTTGTGGTCGCTCGACTCGGCCGGTCGCCCGGAGCGCTACGCGCTGCTCACGGGGTCGTCGTCCATCTACCACTCCATGCGGTGCGCCGTGGCCATTGCGGAATGTCTGGCCAAGGACCGTCCGGACTGGGAGTTGGCGGCGGGTCGGCTCGGGCACGCCGTGGCGCACCACCCGAGCGCCTTTGCCCCGAAGGTCGAGTTCGCCATGGACTGGTACTACCCGATGCTCTCGGGCGCGCTCGAGGGTGAAGCCGGTCGCCGTCGCATTGCGGAGGGATGGTCCACGTTCGTCATGGAGGGTCTCGGCGTGCGCTGCGTGTCCACCGGCGACTGGGTCACGGCGGCCGAGACGGCTGAGTGCGTGCTGACGCTCGACGCGCTGGGCATGGACGGTCCCGCGCTGGACCTGTTCTCTGCGGGGCAGAACCTGCGCCTCCCGGACGGCTCGTACTGGACCGGCATGGTCTACCCCGAGGAGGAGACCTTTCCCAAGCACGAGCGGACGACGTACACCTTCGGAGCCATGGTGCTGGCAGCGGACGCGTTGTCGAATACCAGCCCCGCGGCAGGATTGTTCCGGGGCGAGGGCCTGCCGGCCGCACTCGACTTGGCCGAGCCGCACTGCGGAGACGCCATTGAGGGCTGCACCGTTTCCGACTCGTCTCGGGACTTCTCCCACCGCTGACCCGACCCGTCGGCCGCAACGCGGCGGCCGCTGCGTGTCGTCCTCGGCCCGCGGCGAGGGCCGGAGGAGGCAGGTAAATTCTGCGCACGAAACCGATACATGCCGAGTGGGCAACGCGGGCCGCATCCCGCGAGAGTCGACGGCTCCGGCCTAAGGACGACGCCGTGGCGACGCGTGTCTGACCACCGGGCCGTCCTGGAAGATCCGGCAACCGAGCGACGACGACGCCTGACGCTAGTGGCCATGTGCATCGCGCAGGGCATGACCCTGCTCGATGTCACGATCGTCAACACGGCGCTGCCGTCGATCCAGCGGGAACTGCACATGACGGCCGGCCAACTCGAGTGGGTCATCAGCGCCTACGCGCTCAGCCTGGCCGTGTTCATCCCCCTCGGCGGCGCCCTGGGCGACCGCTACGGCCGCAAGCGATTCTTCCTGGTCGGCATGGTCGTGTTCACGGTGGGCTCCATTGCCTGCGCTCTGTCGACCTCCGATGTGGCGCTCATCGGCTCCCGGGCGCTGCAGGGTGCGGGGGGAGCGTTCATGTCGGCCCTGACCCTTGCCATTCTCAGCGAGACCTACCCCCTCGAGCGCAGGGCGGCAGCCTTCGGCGTGTGGGCCGCCATCTCCGGACTCGGCTTCGGGCTCGGTCCGGTCGTCGGTGGCGCCCTCCTCTCGGACTTCAGCTGGTCGTCGGTCTTCTGGGTCAACGTGCCGGTGGCGGTGGCCGGTTTCATCATCGCCGCCGTGGCCGTGGCAGAGTCTCGCAACCCCGAGGCGCGCCAACTCGACGTGGTGGGTATGGTCGCCGTCGCGCTCGGGCTCCTCGGCATCACGTTCGGCCTCATCGAATCGTCCAACCATGACTGGCTGTCCGTCGAGGTCGCCGGATCGCTGGCGGTCGGCGTGGTCCTGGTGGTGGTTTTCGTTGTGTGGGAGGGCCGGACGTCGTCTCCGATGTTGCCACCCAGCCTGCTGCGGGCACGTAGCTTCGTCTCGGGTTGCAGTGTCTACCTCCTGACCTACCTGGCGCTCGCCGGCGTCATGTTCTACGTGACCCTTCTCTTCCAGGACGTCGAGGGCTGGTCGCCGTTCCGCACCGGCGTCTCGTGGTTGTCGATGAACATCCCGTTCATCGTCACGGCCCAGTGCGCCGGAAGGCTCCGGCGCCGCTTCGAGCCCGTGGTGATCGTGGTCGGCGGTTGCCTGACCGGCGCGGCCGGCGTGGCGGTCCTGGGGTTGCTCACGAGCACCACCCCGTTCACCGTGGCCTTCCTCGGCTACGTGCTCGTCGGGGTCGGCTGGGGTGCCCTGGTGCCCGGCATCGTCAACGTCGGGATGCGCGACGTGCCCCGTGGCGTCTCAGGTGGTGCTGCGGGCCTCCTCAACGCGGCCCGTCAGGTCGGCACCTCGGTGGGCTTGGCCGTCCTCGGCACCATCGGGGTCCACGCCGCCACCACCGCGTGGAGCGGCCGCAGCGCCGGCGTGGCGGGGGCGGCCGGCCAGGCCCAGAATGTCGCGGCGGGTCAGGTCGGCGCCGTGTCCGGCGCGTTGGGCCCGCAATACCGCGCAGACGCGGCGGCGTCGTTCGTGTCCGGCTACCACCTGGCCCTGCTCGTCGCCGCGGGTTCGACGCTCCTGGCGGCCGCGGTGGCCGCGGTGGGCCTGCGTTCGGGCCCTGGTGCCGAGTTGCCGGCCGGCGCACCGGCGGGGGCGCGTCCGGAGGTGGCAGCGGTCGACGGCGCTGACTCGCTGTCCTGAGAACGAGCGTTCAGCGGCGCCGGCGCCGCTGGCGCGCCGGCCCGGGACCGTCAGCGCGCTGGCGTCACCCGCCGCAGCACGCGCAGGCTGCCGCAGGCGCCGTCGTCGGTGAACTCGCCCGAGTCGAGTGCGGCGCAGTACAGCTCGTAGGGCGGACGCCCGCCGTCGGCCGGGTCGGGGAACACGTCGTGGATGGCGAGCCAACTCCCGAGCGCCACGTGGGGAGCCCAGCCCCGGAAGTCGGCCCACGCCGGTTCCTCACCGTGGCCACCGTCGATGAAGCAGAACGCAAGGGGCCGGTCCCAGCGCGCTGCGAGGGTGGGGGAGTCGCCGACGATGCCCATCACCGAAGTCTCGAGGCCGGCATCGGTGATGGTGCGGCGCCAGTGGGGCAGCGTGTCGAGGCGACCCACGGCGGGGTCGACCAGGTCGGGCTCGTGGTACTCCCAGCCGGGCTGGTTCTCCTCCGAGCCGCGGTGATGGTCGATGGAGAGCAGTGCCGCACCGGTGGCCTCTGCGGCGGCACCCAGGTACACCGTGGACTTCCCGCACCAGGCCCCGATCTCCACGAAGGTGGCGGGCGACGCCGCGTCGATCTCGGCCTGGCCGGCCCGCAGCGCGGCGAGGAACAACGCCTCTCCCTCGTCGTCGGGCATGAAGCCCCTGGTACGACGGGCCGCTTCGAAGAGTGCGTGCACGCGTGCCGAGTGGCGGCCGTGGGCCGCGGGTTCTGCCCGGACCATCAAGAGGTCGGTGAGCCGGCGGCCCGCAGCGAGTCCGCCAGGCCGGCCCGCTCGCGGGCACCGAAGGCGACGTTGATCCGCAGCCGCTCAATCGACTGGGCGATCCGGCGGGGGCCCGAGGCAAGTGGATGCTCCTCGAGGAACGCGATGGCGCCCTCGGCGAACTCGGCGTCGCCGCACAGGGTGGGGATCGATTCGATGATGCGAGGCGGCGCGTTCTTCGGGAAGCGGTCGAGTACGGCGTTCCAGCTCTCCGTCAGTCGCGTCCACACGGCCTGGTTGCCGACGGGGTTGGCCAGGAGCGCGCCGATGACGGCAAACCCGTTCTGGGTGCGCACCTCAGACATGGCCAGGTCGAACACGCGGAGGCAGATGTCGGCATCGGGGAACGCGGCGAGCGCTCCGAGGGATCGCATCTCTTCCTGGGGGGTCGACGCGCTCCGGTAGCGCTCGAGCAGCGCGTCGAAGTCACCGGGCCGGAGGAGCTGCGCCACGACCGCCAACGTGGCCGACTCGATGTCGGGCGGGATCGGCCCACCGGAGCCACCCCCGATGGGTGAGGCGTCGAAGCGCAGCGCCGCCTCCGCCTGGACCGCGGCGTCGGCGCCCACGGTGCCCATCAGGTTGATGGCCAGGGCGCGGAGCGTCGGTGTGCGGTCGCTCTCGCCAGGCGTCGCGTCGAAGCCCAAACGGCGATGTGTGGGGCCGAGCAGTGCGGCAACCGCGTCGTGGAGTGCCTCCGCGTCGTGGGCTTGGGCGATCCGCTTGGAGAGGACGAGCGCACTTCCGACGGGAGACCACGCCGCTGGGTCGGGTTCCGAGCCGAGCCTCGAGGCCAGGACCAAGAAGTCGCGCAGATGCGAGTGGCCCGCCAGGGTCGTTGCCCACGTATCGGCAATCAGGTTGGCCCGCTCCAGTGGGGTGAGCTGGGGAAGGTGTTCGGCCAGGGCGGTCCGGTGCGCGGACTCGTAACCGACCCGGAACATGCCCCATCCGCCCGCATTCACCACGGCGAGCCCGCGTCCGGCCTCGGCGATCGCCTCGGGGTCGGTCCCGAGGACGAGGTGGCGCACCGGCGCCCCGGACTCACCGTCGACGGCAAGCGCCCGGACCGCGATCGGCACGCGCCATTCCGCTCCGATGGACGACGTGGCGCCCGGCGGGACCGGGCCCAACGCGAAGGGTTGCTGGCCGAGTGCATCGCCCTGGAGCGACACGAGCGGGTACCCGCCCTGCAGAATGAACGTGTCCATGACATCACGAACGGGCGCGCCGCTGGCGTCCTCGAGGGCATCCCAGAGATCACTGGTCACCGTGTTCCCGTACGCATGCGCCTTGAGGTAGGTGCGCACGCCGTCGCGGAACACGTCGGCCCCGATGTGCTGCTCGAGCATGCGCAGGACACCACAGCCCTTCTCATACGTCAGCACGTCGAACATGCCCTCCGCCTCCTTGGGCGGCCCCACGGGGTACTCGATCGGGCGCGTCAGATGCAGTGCGTCGATGGTCAGCGCCGCCTCGCGGGAGGGGGCAAACCCGATCCAGCGGTCCCACGAGGGTCGGAAGGCGTCCACACACAGCGTCGCCATGAACGTGGCGAAGGCCTCGTTGAGCCAGATGCCCTCCCACCAGCCCATCGTCACGAGATCGCCGAACCACATGTGGGCCAGCTCGTGAGAGATCACGTCCGCCACGCGCTCGAGCTCGGCCCGGGCCGCCTCGGCCTTGTCGACCAGGAGGGCGGTGTCACGGAACGTGATGCAGCCGAGGTTCTCCATCGCTCCGGCTGCGAAGTCCGGGATGGCGACGAGGTCGACCTTCTCTCCCGGGTACGGGATGTTGAAGTAGTCCGTGAAGAAGCGCAGAGCGAATGCCCCGACCTCGAGGGCGAATTCCGCCAGGGGGAGCTTCCCGGGCGTGCACACGACCCGGAGGGGGACTCCGTCCACGTCGACCATCTCGGTCGCCTCGAGCTTGCCGATGACGAAGGCCACCAGGTAGGTCGACATCTTCATGGTCGGGGAGAACCGGATGCGCCGCTTGCGGCCCACCTGGTCTTCCCCGACGACGGGTGAGTTCGAGATGGCGTCGACGTCGGGCTCCACGATCAGGGCGATCTCGAAGACAGCCTTGCGGTCCGGTTCGTCGAAGCAGGGAAAGGACCGCCGCGCGTCCACCGACTCGAACTGGGTCGTCGCCATGGTCTGGATCTCGCCGTCCGGGCCCGTGTAGGTGGACCGGTAGAAGCCGCGCAGCTTGTCGTTGAGCGTGCCACTGAACCGGCAGCTGATGGTGCAGGGTCCGGGGGGGAGCAGATCGGCAGGCTGGAACGTCACCTGTTCGAGCTCGTCGTTGAAGCTCACGCTGCACAACACCGTCGTGCCGTCGGCGGTCAGGACCTCCACGTCGCTGATGGCCAGCTCGACTGCGTTGAGCACGATCTCGTCAGCCGTCTCGTGGACCTGGGCTTCGATCCTGATGGTGCCCGAGAAGGTGGCGGACGCCACGTCCGGCTCGATCTCGATGTGGTAGATCTCCGGCTCGATCGTTCGCGGCAAGCGGAACGGCTCCGAGCCGGACGCGACGGCAGACCTGGGAGCTGAAGGCATCCGTGAAGGCTACCCGCGGTGCCGCGGGTAGGTTCTCGGGCCGTGCCCGCTGAGAATGCCATTCCCGCCAACGCTACCGACGGCAGCAGCCCTCTCGACGTCGTGGCCATCGGTTCGCCGCTGCTCGACGTGATCGAGCTGACGACGGACGAGCAACTCGCCCGGGTCGGCTTGGAAAAGGGGTCGATGACCTTGATCGACCTGGCGACCGCCACGGCGGTCCAGGACTTGATGGGAGCGCCCCGCTACGTCTCGGGGGGATCGGTGGCCAACACGACGGCCGGGATCACGGTCCTGGGCGGCACCGCCGGTTTCTTGGGCGCCGTCGCCGACGACGAGATCGGTCGGACCTATGCAGAGAATCTGCGGGCCGCCGGCGTCGAATTCGAGCCACATCTGAGCGAGTCGGCCGCGGGGGACGGCCTCGGCACCGGGCGCTGCATCGTGCTCATCACCGAGGATGCCGACCGCACGATGGGGACCTACCTCGGCGCCGCCGCCACACTCTCTCCGGAGGGCGTCCCGACCTCATTCGTGGCCCGAGCCTCGGTCGTGCTGCTCGAAGGCTACCTGTGGGACGTGCCCGCGGCCAAGGAGGCGATGCGCCATGCCGCCGCGACGGCGCACGCTGCCGAGGGGTCGGTCGCGCTCTCCCTCTCGGACCCGTTCTGCGTGGGGCGGCACCAGCGCGAGTTCCTCGACCTCTTGCTCGACGATGTCGACATCCTGCTCGGCAACGAGGAGGAAGTCACCATGCTCTTCGGTGTGTCGTCGTACAAGGGCGCGCTGGAGGCAGCCGAAGAGACCGGGTTGCTGGTGGTGATCACCCGGGGGGCCCAGGGCGCCACCGTCCTCACCGCCCGGGGGCCCGAGGAGGTCCAGGCCGCCGCCGTGGAGCGGGTGGTCGACACGACCGGAGCGGGCGATCTCTTCGCGGCGGGGCTCCTCTACGGCCTCACCCACGGGATGGGTCCGGTCGAGAGCACCATGCTCGGCTCGCTCTGCGCCGCCGAAGTCATCTCGCACACGGGCGCCCGGCCGGAGGCCGACCTCAGGAAGCTGGCCATCGACGCCGGTCTCCTCGCGGGTTAGCCGGCCGGTCGCGTGAGCCTCTCCATCGGCATCGTCGGGTTGCCCAATGTGGGCAAGTCGACCCTCTTCAACGCGCTCACCAACAACGCGGTGCTGGCGGCGAACTACCCGTTTGCCACCATTGAGCCCAACGTGGGTGTCGTGGCCGTGCCCGATCCGCGGCTCCAGCGGTTGGCCGATCTCTACGACGGCGCACCGGTGGTGCCCGCGTCGGTCACCTTCGTCGACATCGCGGGCCTCGTGCGCGGCGCGTCACAGGGGGAAGGTTTGGGGAACCAGTTCCTGGCCGCCATCCGCGAGACCGATGCCATCTGCCAGGTGGTGCGCGCCTTCCACGACGACGATGTCGTCCACGTCGACGCCCGGGTGGATCCTGCGGGTGACATCGAGACGGTCAACACCGAGCTGATCCTGGCCGACCTCCAGACGGTCGAGCAGCGCCTCCCGCGGCTGGTCCGCGAGGCGAAGGGAGCCCCCGCGCTGAAGGCGACCGTCGAGGCGGTCACCGCAGCCGAGCGCATCCTCGGCGCCGGCCGTACCATCGCCGAGGCCGCATCGAAGGGCGAGGTCGACCCGGCGCTCCTGCGCGACCTGCACCTGTTGACGGCCAAGCCGTTCATTTACGTCTTCAACGTCGACGAGGGCGCGCTGGGCGACGCGGCCCTGGCCGCCAGCCTCGCCGAGAGCGTGCGTCCGGCGCAGTCGATCGTCCTGTGCGCGCAGATCGAGGCGGAAGTCGCCGGCCTCGACGCCGCCGATGCCGCCGAGCTGCTGCGCAGCTACGGGCAGGAGGAGTCAGGGCTCGAGCAGCTGGTCCACGTGGGCTTCGCCACGCTCGGGCTGCAGACGTTCCTCACGGCGGGGCCGAAGGAAGCGCGGGCGTGGACCATCCACATCGGTGACACCGCTCCCAAGGCGGCGGGCGTCATCCACACCGACTTCGAGCGCGGGTTCATCAAGGCCGAGGTGATCAGCTTCGAGGACCTGATGGCGGCGGGCTCGGTCGCGGCGGCCCGCACCGCAGGCCGGGCGCGCATGGAGGGGAAGGACTACGTCATGCGCGACGGCGACGTGGTGGAGTTCCGCTTCAACACCTGAGGACCACGGATCCGCTGGTCAGAGGGCTGACGCCGTGGTGAGGTCCGCGTCGAACCCGCGGGAATGAGCGCCAAGGTGACAAGGCTTTGGCCGCGTTGCGTGTCCCGGTCCTCAGCCGTCGGCCAGAGGTGGCTGCAGGTGTTGAGGGTCGTGCAGGCGGATCCCACCGGACTCACCCCACCCATTGCCGGCGCGACCGGCCTCCAGTTTCACATTGGCAGTTGACGGCGCGCCTCGGGAGAGGTGCTCCAGCGTGACGATCTTCGTGGACCGGTTTGGGTAGGGATCCGGGTAGTCGACAACGCGGACCAGTCCGGAGGGCCGATATCGGCCGCTGGCGATGACCAGCCGGGGCACGTACGGCTCGAGTCCCATGCTCCGGAAGAGTCGGGTCGTCGGCTCCCAGATGGAGCTGCGCTCGTGCCAGCGCAAGAGGTCGAGCTTCCGGAGCAGGATCACCAGGGTGACCAGCGTGCCCGCCAGCGCACCCGCCACGAGCGCCCCCCACACCTTGCCGCCGGGCAGGATCACGATCAGCGACAACAGAATCGACAACAGGAGCAACAAGCCAGTCCATTCGATCGCCGACAACGACTGACCGATGGTGGCCTCAATCTGAGCCCGGTTCGCCGTCATCTCGGCACAGGTGTCCAAGAGGCTCCGGTAGGCGACCTGTTGTTGGCGCGACTGGGGTTCGACGGAAACCACTCGGGCGGTCAAGGCGAGGTGCGACGGGGTCGAGAGATGATTATCGATGAGTCGATAGTCGATCTGGTCGGTCAACTGCAGATCGATGAGCCGACGGACCTGCGCCGCATTGTCGTCGGGGAAGACGGCCATGAAATGGTAGATGGACAGGAGCGACGCATTGCCCCTGGCGACGAGGTTCTGCACAACGGCCAGTCGCTCAGTCGTCCGCGCGATCGTGAACGCAATGAGCACTCCGAAAAGAAAGGTGGCCATGCTGGCGAGGGCCACGACCAGTTCGAGGTCACCCCGCGTGGGACCCACCAAATACGACGCGATCGCAACGACGACGCCGGCGGCTACGGCGGGCCAGAGCGTCGTCTCTCCTTGTAGCGTTGCGAGAACGATTCGCCGGACCTTCTGAGACACATGCGTAAGGTAGCCGGGCCGCGCGAGCGCGGTGACCTCTGGGACCCTGACAAACATGAACATCTCGTGAACCAGACCGGGAGGACGCCTTCGACAGTTCTCGCGCTCGACGACTGGAGTTTCCCCGGTGTCTGACATGTTGCGTCTGTCGATGCTCCTGCCTCTGGTTGAGATGGAGATCGGCGACGCGGTGTCTCACAAAGTGGACCCAACGGCGGCGAGTGGATACTCATCTCTCGCGCGCTGCAAGCCTTCGAGGAGTTGGAGGGCGGTGAACGCCATTGCCAATGAGGGGGCCATCGGAGAGATGGCTGAGGGAGCGGAGCGGCCACGCGGAGCGGCCCCTCGAATGGATGGAGGAGGGGCCGTCGCACCTGGCGTCATCGTGACTGACGTTGGCACCTCCGTTATACCCGCCGAACGTGGCGGATCGGTCGCGCCCCCTGGACACAGGCCCCCGGGGGGTCAGCCGTTGCTGTTCGCCGGAGTGACGCTGAAACCGGTCGTGACCTGCTTCCCGCCCGCGTCGAGGACGTACCAGAGGCCGCCGTCCTGGTCGAGGGCCTGCCCCATGACCACGCCCGGCGCCACGTCGCCGTTGTAGGTGTAGAGCGGGTGGCCGCCGTAGGAGAGCTGGGTCGAGCCGTCGGGCCGGCGGAGCGTCCCCACCAGGGAGCGGTCCACGCCCTTGCCGAGGCGAAGCGCCCCGTTCTCGACGAACGGTGGCCACTGGAACACGCAGCCGTCGTCGAGGCAGGCGCTGTGGGTCGGGGTGTCGGGGACGAAGTCGTACAAGGTGTCGCCGCCGCCGGTGGCCAGGATGGGGCCGACCGGGGAGCGCTGCAGCGTCAGCGTGAGTGACGTGTCGGTGGTGGGCGGGGCCGACAGCGTCGTCACCCCGGCCCCGGCACAGGCGGACAGGGCCAGGGCGAGGCCGGCGAGGGCTGCCGGAACCACGAGTGCGGTACGGCGCAGCCGCCGCCGCATCACGGGGCTGACGCCGGGATGTCCGTCCCGAGCAGCCAGCTGATGGAGGCCAGCGCGTCGGCGGTCGTCCAGTCGGGTGCCTGGGGGTTCTGCAGGCCGTGCAGGCCGCCCTCGTTGAGGAGAGAGCGCAGCTTCGGGTCGAGGACGCCCTTCTCGTTGGGCGCCGAGGCGTTGACGAAGCGCTCGCGGCCGGTGGGGCTGATGAGGATGTAGCCGTCGGTGTGGTCGACGTCGTAGGTCAGCGGCTGGCCGGTGTACCAGTCCGTCTTCGGGGGCTGCTCCTCGGGAACGATCTGGTACTCGACACCGAACGGCTTCCAGAAGGCGGCAACGTTGGCTTTCGTGCCCGTCCAGAGGTCCCAGTCCGCCCCGAACTCCTTCTGGTACGCCGCCAGGCGGGCCACCGTGTCGCGGTTCGGGTCCACGGTGGCCTCCACGAAGACGACCCGATGCGCGGCTCCCGCGGCGCGCAGGTCGCGCTTCAAGGCGATGAAGGCGCCGGTGACGAGCGGGCACTCGTCCTGGCAGAGGGAGAGGAAGGGCGCAAGCACGACCACCTTGCCCCGCAGCCCGGCCAGCGACACGGTGTGGCCCTGCTGGTCGACGAGTGGCACGGCCTGAGGGGTGGGCCGGTCGAGCACCAGGCCCTCGCTCGGAGGTGGCGCGCCGGGCGCGGACGAGCCGCACGCAGCGAGGAGCATGCCGAGGGCGAGGACGACAGTGAAGATGGTGAAAGGGGCTCGACGCCGAGCAAGGCGGATCAGGCGTCGTCCTCCCCGGGAGGCAGGAAGGTGAAGGGGAGATCGGCCAGCGCGATCAGCGTCGAGGCGATCCAGCGGGTCAGGTCGTCGAAGACGGGTACCAGGACGGAGGGTTCCTCCAGCTGGTGCTCGCTGAACCGTACGGAGCCCTCGTACGTCGCCTCGGCGGCCCAGCGCATGCCGCCGTGGGCCTCGTCCGTCTCGGTGCGCACCTGCTCGATCGTCGTGGCGGTGCGGACCAGGTCGGCCGGCTCACCACCGAGCGGCCCGAAGGCGGGCAGGACCGCCATGACCTTCTCCGTGTCGGGAGCCTCGGCCATCCGCTGCACGCGCAACGCCACCTCGATCACCACTTCGGGGAGCTCGTCGGGCGGCTCGCCGATCGACCAGCTGCGGTAGGAGGTCTGGCTCCAGGTGGGCCAGTCCACCGAGACGTCCGCGCGCACCCGTGGTGGTTGCTCCTCGCCGGGCAGGCTGTAGGACGTCTCCCAGGACACGTCGCCGAGGAAGACGTCGACCTGGAAGCGCTCCTCGACGGCCTGGCGCTGCAGCAAGGCCCGGTCGAAGGAGGCACGGATGGTGCCGATGACGTCGACGAGGAGATGATCGAGCACGCCGCACGAGGATAGGCGGGCCACGGCGGCCCCCGGCTTCGCCCGGCCGTGGCGATGGCGGGCCGGTGCACGGCTGTTACCGTCGGGCCGATGACCGACATGTCGGTGTGGCTCGGGCGCAGGGTGATCGCCTATGCGCACCAGGGCGGCGCCTGGGAGGCACCCTCGTCGACGCTCCATGCCATCACCCATGCGCTCGAGGCGGGTGCGACGGGGGTCGAGCTCGACGTCCATGCCACGGCGGACGGCGAGCTGGTGGTCTGCCACGACGCCACGGTCGACCGCACCACCGCCGGGCAGGGCACCATCGCGTCGTTCACGCTGGCGCAGCTGCGCGAGATGGACTTCTCGTACTGGTGGATCGCCGGGGCCGACGTCACGCCCGGCCGGCCCCCCGCCGACTACCCGTTCCGCGGTCGCGCCCCGGCCGATCCGTCGTTCGGGATCGCCACGCTGCGCGAGGTCCTGGAGCGGTTCCCCGGCGTGGTCCTGAACCTCGACATCAAACAGACGGCGCCCGTGGTCGCCCCGTACGAGGAGTCGCTGGCACGGCTCCTCGCCGAGTTCGGCCGCATTGACGACGTGATCGTGGCCTCGTTCCTCGATCCGGCGACCGACGCCTTCCGCGGGTTCGCCCCGTCGGTCCCGACCTCGGCCGGGACCATGGCGACGGCCGAGGCCTGGCGGGCCGTGCAGGCGGGCGAGGTCATGCCCGAGATCCCGGCGGTCGCCTACCAGGTGCCTGAACGCCAGGGCGACCTGGTCGTCGTCGATGAGCGGTTCGTGGAAGCGGCCCACCGCGCCGGCAAGGCGGTCCATGTCTGGACGGTCAATGACACCGAGTCGATGGAGCGACTGCTCGACCTCGGGGTGGACGGGATCATCTCGGACGTGCCCACCACGCTGTGCGGCCTGCTGGGCTCACGGCGAATTGCCTGGGACGGATTGTGAGTCCTCAGGCGGTGTGAGTCGTCAGGCTGTGAGTCCTCGGACGGTGGCGCCGAGGCCTTCAGTGTGGGGCGTCAGCCGCGGCCGCAATTCGGCTTCTTGCCGTGGTTGGCCTTCTTCTTCGTCCTGAGCTTGCGCTTCACCGTTCGCTTCGACATGGGATGCAGAGGTTAGCGTCTTTCCGGGGGGCCAAGGGTTTCGAGGGAGCCACCATGCACCAGAGCTCGATGGAAGCGATGGAGCGATTCGTCGAACAGTACCTGGCTGACCGCAAGGGTGCGCGCCTTCGTGTGCTCGATGTGGGCTCCATGAACGTGCACGGCACCTACCGCACCCTGTTCGATCAGCCCGATTGGTCCTACACCGGGCTGGACCTCGAGCCGGGTCCGGGCGTCGATTGCGTGCTCGAATCGACGCATGACTGGCGCAATGTGCGCTCTGAAGCGTATGACGTCGTGATCACGGGCCAGGCGTTCGAGCACATGGAATTCCCGTGGATCACCGTCCTCCACATCACCCGTGCGCTGGTTCCGGGCGGCCTGCTCTGCATGATCGTTCCCTCGGGCGGAGAGGAGCATCGGTACCCTGTCGACTGCTGGCGCTACTTTCCCGACGGGGTCTCCGCGCTGGCCCGCTGGGGTGATCTGGAACCGCTCAGCGCCACCACGGCCTGGCCCGGCACGGCGACCTATCCGGATGAATCGGAGCGGTGGGCCGACACCGTGCTCGTCGCCCGGAAGCCCGTTGTGCGGAGCCCGCTCCGACGGTCGCTGGGGAACGTGAAGCGGGCTGCGTTGGTCCGCATGATGGCCGCCCAGGGGGAACGCCGGAGCAGCGTCTGAGCACCCGGCGCGCCCGCCCTGACCCGTGCCGGCCCCGCTGGACCGTCCGGTAGCCTCGGGCGGATGCGGTCCGGATGGCTGCTCCGGGACGGCGATGTGGTGTGCGCACTCGAGCTGGCCGACTCTCCGGCCGAGCGTGGCGCGCTGCGGGGTCGCACCGGTTGTGAGGGAGCTCTGCACGTGGACGGGCTCCGAGCTGTGCACACGGTCGGCATGAAATTCCCCATCGACGTCGCGTTTCTCTCGACCGACCTCACCGTGGTGCGCGTCGCCCGGCTCAAGCCATGGCGGATCGCCATGGGCGGACGGGCAGTCCGCAGCGCCGTGGAGACCGAGGCCGGATCGCTCGAGCGCTGGGGCGTCCGGGTGGGCGACCAGCTCGAGGTACGTGTGGTCCCGAACGGTGCGGCAAGCGGCATGTCGTGACCGAGCAACGGCGGGGTCGGCTCGTACTGGTGGCCACGCCCATCGGGAACCTCGGTGATCTCTCGCCCCGGGCGCGCGAGGTGCTGGCCACGTCGGACCTGCTCTGCTGCGAGGACACGCGTCGAACCCGGGCCCTCCTGTCGGCGTGCGGCATCTCGGCCAAGGGTCCCCACGGCGACCGCCTCCTCTCGCTGCACGGACACAACGAAGCGGTGCGCCTCGACCGCGTGGCCGCCGCGGTGGCCGGCGGTGCGACCGTGGCCGTCGTCAGTGATGCCGGCACACCTGGTATCTCGGACCCGGGGGCCTGGCTGGCGGCGCAGCTCGCCGCGGCGGGCGAAACGGTGAGCACGGTGCCGGGCCCCTCCTCGGTGGTGGGCGCGCTGGTGGTGAGTGGCCTGCCGGCGGACCGCTTCTGCGTGGAGGGGTTCCTGCCGCGCAAGGGACCCGAACGCCGCCACCGCATCGCGGGGCTCATGGCCGACAGCCGGACCTCCGTCGTGCTCGAGGCACCCAGCCGGGTCGCGGCGACGCTCGCCGAGCTGGCCGCCACCGACGCCGAGCGGCCGGTCGCGGTGGTGCGCGAGCTGACCAAGCTGCACGAAGAGGTGTGGCGAGGGCCGCTCGGCGAAGCGGCGGCCACCTTTGCGGCGCGGGACGTGCGGGGGGAGGTCGTCCTCGTCGTCGGTGGGGCCCCGGCGCCCGCACCGGCCGACGAGGCGACGGTCGAGGCGGCGGTGCGGGAGGCGTTGGACGACGATCCGACGGCAGGGCCGCGCCAGGTCGCCGAGCGCGTGGCGGCGTCGCTCGATGTGCCACGCCGACGCGCGTACGAAGCGGCCCTGCGCGTGCGGGGGCCGGCCCGCAGCGACGAGGGCACGTCGGGCCGCGCCTGAGGGCGCCGGTACGCTACCGACCGTGCCCCCCTACTACCTGACCACGCCGATCTACTACGTCAACGACGCACCGCACGTGGGCACTGCGTACACCACGGTCAACGCCGACGCTCTGGCCCGCTGGCACCGGCTGCTGGGTGACGACGTCTGGTTCATGACCGGCACCGACGAGCACGGCGCCAAGATCGTCGAGGCGGCTGAGGCGAACGAGACCACCCCGAAGGAGTGGACGGACCGCACCTCGGCCCGCTTCGTCGAGGCCTGGAAACGGCTCGACATCTCGAACGACGATTTCATCCGCACCACCGAGCCGCGGCACTACGAAGTGGTGCAGCAGTTCCTGCAACGCATTTACGACAACGGCTTCATCGAGCTGAAGCCCTACTCGGGGCTCTACTGCGTCTCGTGCGAGGACTACTACACCGAGGACCAGCTCGTGGACGGCAAGTGTCCCGTGCACGGCCGGCCCGTCATCGAAATGCAGGAGGACAACTACTTCTTCAAGCTCAGCCAGTTCGAGCAGCGCCTGCTCGACTACTACGACGGCCACCCGGACTTCGTCCGGCCGACCTCGAAGCGCAACGAGGCCCTCGGATTCATCCGGGGAGGCCTGCGTGACGTGTCCATCACCCGCACGTCGTTCACCTGGGGCGTGCCGGTGCCGTGGGACAGCGGCCACGTCTTCTACGTCTGGTACGACGCGCTCATCAACTACCTGACGGTCGCCGGATACGGCGGGGATCGCTCCACGTTCGACGCCCGCTGGGGCGCCGCCCACCACCTGATCGGCAAGGACATCCTCAAGTTCCACTGCGTCTGGTGGCCCGCCATGTGCATGGCGGCGGATCTCGAGCCTCCGGTTGAGATCTTCGTGCACGGCTACCTGCTGATGGGCGGGCAGAAGCTCGGCAAGACGATGATCGCTTCGGGGTTGGCGGGCGGCGAAGGCGCCCCAGCGCTGAAGATCACCGACGTGTCGCCCCTGGCGCTCGCCGACGACTTCGGCGTCGACCCACTGCGCTACCACCTGCTGCGCGACGTGGCCCTCGGCGGTGACGGCGACTTCTCCTACGAGGGCATCGTCGCCCGCTACAACGCCGACCTGGCCAACAACCTGGGCAACCTGGTGTCGCGGGTCACGACGGTGGTCAACTCCAAGTGCGGCGGCGTCGGCCCCGGCTGCAATGCCGAGAGCGAGCTCGCAGCGGTGGCGGCCGCCGTCCTCGAAGCGGCCACGGTGGCCTGGTCCCGGTGGGCGCCGCACGACGCACTCGAAGAGACCTGGCGGCTCATCGGGGCGGCCAACGCCGAGCTCGAGGCGGCGGAGCCCTGGAAGATGGAGCCCGGCCCGGCCGTCGACGCGGTCCTGGGCGACGCCCTCGAGGTCCTGCGGATCGTGGCCGTGCTCATCGCTCCGGCCATGCCCTCGACCGCAGCCGAGGTGTGGCGCCGGATCGGCGTGACGGGCGACCCCACGGTCGCACGGATCCCGGGTGACGCGGCGTGGGGCGGCTACCGGGGCGGCGCGGCGGTCGTGAAGGGGGATCCCCTGTTCCCGCGGCGCAAGGCCTGAGGGCCATGGCCGGCTGGTTCGACTCCCACTGCCACGTCCAGGAGGAGTACCTCCCGGGGGACGAGGAGGGGTCGCACGACCTTGAGCGTGTCCTGGCCCGGGCCGGCCGGGCCGGCATCGATCGCCTCGTCTGCATCGGAACCGGAGCCGTCACGTCGCGGCAGGCGGTGGCGGTGGCCCGGGCCACGGGCGGCGGGGGCTCGGTTCCCCGAGCCTGGGCGTCCATCGGACTGCACCCGCACGAGGCGAGCGAAGGCGTCGACGACGTGGCGGCGCTGCTGGCGCGCGAGCTCGAGGTCAAGGACGGCACGGTGGTGGCGGTCGGCGAGTGCGGGCTCGACTACTACTACGAGCACTCACCGCGTGACGCGCAGCGTGCCGCCTTCGCCGCACAGATCGCGCTGGCCCACGCGTACGACCTCGCGCTCGTGGTCCACGCGCGCGACGCGTGGCCCGATCTGTTCGACGTGCTGCAAGCGGAAGGCGTGCCCGCACGCACCGTGCTGCATTGCTTCACGGGCGGCCCCGAAGAGGTCGATCGATGCCTCAGCGCCGGCATGTACGTGTCGTTCAGCGGCATCGTCACGTTCAAGAACGCGACCGACGTACGGGAGGCCGCGGCGCGTTGCCCGCTCGACCGTTTGCTGGTCGAGACGGACAGTCCGTTCCTCGCACCCGTGCCGCATCGGGGCCGTCCCAACGAGCCGTCCCACCTTCCCCTCGTGGGCGACGCGATTGCCGCGGTGAAGAGCTGCTCCGTCGACGAAGTAAGGGAGCGCAGCGCGGCCGCGGCCGCCATGGTGTTTTCCACAGGGAGCTAAATCACGCGCTGTTGTGCGTAATACGAGAACCTCGTGACCAGGGTGTTTGAGCTTGAATTCGCCGACAAAATGCTTCTGAACTGGGTGTTTACCTAAATATCGCGAACAACAGCATCCGTGACCAGGGGAAAGAGCGCGCGAAATGGATTCGCTCGATTCTTGGTTTGCGTGGCTCGTGATTGGTTATCTAACTTCTCCAGAAACCCCTCGCCACCCGTATGTCGGCGCGGGTGCACTGTGTCCCCGGAGAAGGGTGGAGCCCTGCGGAACCAGAGCACTGGGGGGAGGCGCCTCGGCGTTGCTGCAGTCATTTGCGGCACGTTGTTCGGCGCGCCTCTCCTGTTGTTGCAGAGCGCGTCTGCGCACGCGCCGCGGCCTGAGGCCGCGGCGCGCGGTGTGGACGACGCGCACAAGAGCGTGGTGTATCCGTCGTCGCATCTCGACGGCGTGAAGCTGCCTTCGCATCTCGTCGCCTACCAGGCGCCGACGACGACGTCGACGACCGCGCCTCCGCCGACGACGACGACAGCACCACCCACGACGACGACCACGGCACCAGCGCCGCGTCCGACGACGACAACGACGGCGCCCCCGCCTCCGCCCACGACGACGACCACGGCAGCCCCCGCAGCGACGAATCACGAGAGCGGACAGGCCACGTGGTACTCGGAGGCTCCGGCGGGGATGTGCGCCAGCCCGACGCTCCCGTTCGGCACCGTGCTCACCGTGGTCAACAACGCGACCGGCGCGTCGACCGTCTGCCGGGTGGACGACCGCGAGGATGCGGGCTACCCCCGGGTGGTCGACCTCTCGCCCGAGGGCTTCTCGCAGATCGCGAACACCAGCCAGGGAGTGGTGGACGTCACAATCTCCTGGTGACCCTTTCCGGCGCCGACATCGCCCAGCTGCTGTCGGCGCACGGGCTGAGGCCCAGCCGGGCCCTCGGGCAGAACTTCGTTGCTGATCCCAATACGGTCCGCCGCATCGCCCGACTCTCGGGCGCTGGACCCGGCTCACAGGTACTCGAGATCGGGGCGGGACTGGGGTCGCTGACGCTGGCTCTGGCCGAGACCGGGGCCCGGGTGGTGGCGGTCGAGACCGACCGTCATCTGCTTCCGGTCCTGCGGTCCGTGGTGCACGGTGCCGGCGTGGAGACGATCGAGGGGGACGCCCTCGATCTCGACCTGGCGGGACTCCTGGCCGAGCGGGGTCCCGGCGCGTGGAGCCTGGTGGCCAACCTGCCCTACAACGTGGCGACGCCCCTGGTCCTCAGGACCCTGGTGGAGGTGCCGGCCGTGACCCACCTCCTGGTCATGGTGCAGAGGGAGGTTGGTGAGCGCATGGCGGCGGCGGCGGGGGAGGACCCCTACGGGGCGGTCTCGGTCCGCATCGCCTATTTCGCCCGGGCCGAGGTCGTGGGCCGGGTCCCGGCCTCGGTGTTCATCCCCCGGCCCCGGGTGGAGTCGGTCCTGGTCCGTCTGGATCGTCTGGCTGTGCCCGCGGTGGACCCTTCCCTCGTCTCCTACGACCGGCTCAACGCGGTCGTCCGGGCGGGATTCGCCCACCGGCGCAAGATGCTCCGTCGCTCCCTGTCCGGCGTGGTGGACCCCGCCGCCTTCGAGCGGGCCGGGGTGCGTCCCGACGCACGGGCCGAAGAGCTCGACGTGGCGGCCTGGGGCAGGCTGGCGGCCCTGTGACGGCAGGGAGGGTGGTGGCCGCCCCGGCCAAGCTGACCGTGTCGCTCCGTGTGACCGGGGTACGGCCCGACGGCTACCACGAGCTCGACTCCGAAATGGTCACACTCAACCTGGCCGACGAGCTCGAGATCGACGGCGAGGGATCGGGCCTGGCCGTCGAGGCAGCAGCGGGAGTGCGCGCCGGCGGGCTTCCCGGCCCCGGGCACAACCTGGTGGAGCGGGCGCTGGCGGCCTGTGGCCGCCGTGCCGCGGTTCGTCTCACCAAGCGCATCCCCCTGGGGGGCGGACTGGGCGGGGGATCGGCGGACGCCGCCGCCGTCCTGCGCTGGGCCGAGTGTGCCGACCCCGACGTGGCGCTCGGGCTCGGGTCCGACGTGCCCTTCTGCCTGGTGGGGGGCCGGGCCCGCGTGCAGGGGGTGGGCGAACAGGTCACCCCGTTGCCGTTCGAGCCCCGCGACTACCTGCTCCTCCTGCCGCCCTTCGGCATGGACACCGCCCGGGTGTACCGGGCCTGGGACGACGACCCCCGCGGTGACGCACCCAACGCGCTCACGGCGGCGGCGCTGGTGGTCGAACCCCGCCTGGCCCTGTGGCGCGATGCGCTGGGCGAGTACGCGGGCGCCGAGCCGGCGCTGGCAGGGAGCGGGTCGACCTGGTTCGTCGAGGGGGGACCACCGGACTCGCGGCGCGAACTGCGCGTCGGGGCCGAGACGGCCCAGCTCGTGCGCGCCCGCAGCGTGCCGGCGGGTTGGGAAGGGGACTGAGGGAAGGGCGGGACCGGGCGGGAGGGACTTACTTGCCAGCCCGACGCTGCCAGCGGGTGGCCTTCAGCATCTTCTTGTGCTTCTTCTTGCGCATCCGCTTGCGGCGTTTTTTGATCAGCGATCCCATCTCGTGCGGCAGGCTAGCGGTCCCTGGGGTCGACTGCCAGGTCGGTCCCGCGGTCAGGAGGCAGGCATGAGCTTCGAGATCGTCCGGCTCGACCACGTGCAACTGGCCATGCCCGCGGGCCGGGAAGCGGAGGCGGAGGCTTTCTATTCGGGTCTCCTCGGGCTGCGGCGCCTCCCCAAACCCGAGTCCCTGGTTGCACGCGGGGGATGCTGGTTCGGCGGGGGGTCCGTGTCGCTGCACCTCGGCGTCGAGGAGGGCTTCCGACCGGCGCGCAAGGCCCACCCGGCGCTGGTGGTCCGTGATCTGCCGGCTCTGGAGGCGGCGCTGGAGGCGGCCGGGGTGGAGGTTCGGCCGAACTCCGAGCTCGCTCCGGGCGGCGGCGCGTACGTCGACGATCCCTTCGGCAATCGGATCGAGCTCATCGCGGAGAGCTGATCCCGCCATGCACCGAAGGCGCTGTCGGTGGCAGTGGGGAGGGAGGCGCCGGCAGGGACGAAGGCGACCGTCCCCAACCGGCGTCGCCGGCGGCGGGAGGGGGACTCCTTGCCGCCGGGGGGTACTGCACGTCCAGTGTGTGCCTCCCACCTTGGTGAGAGGTGGGCGCTCCCTAAGAATGTGCGAAGAATCGCGGATCAGGCGGGCTCGTCCGTCTCGGGCGGCACGTCGGGAGCGGCGACCGTCGGCAGGCGCATGGACATGCGGGCCCCGCCGCCCGGGTCGTTCTCGGCCACGATGGTCCCGCCTTCGGCTTTGACGACCTGGGCGACGATGGCCAGGCCGAGGCCCGATCCCGGCAGCCCGCGGGCCGCCGGCGACCGGTAGAAGCGGTCGAAGATGTGGGGCAGATCCGCCTCGGCGATGCCGGGACCCCGGTCACGCACCACGACCGTGCCCTCGCGGCACTCCACCGAGACCGGCTGGCCCGGTGGGCTCCACTTGCGGGCGTTGTCGAGCAGGTTGCCCACCGCGCGGCGCAGCCCACCATCGTGGGCCACCACCCAGCATGGTGTCGCGTCGAGCTCGAAGCGCACCTCTTTCGACCGCCCATGGGTGTTCTGCACCGCCACCTCGTCCTGCACGAGGAGGTCCAGCCGCAACGGCTCACGGGGCGCCGGCCCCCGGTCACCCCGGGCCAGCTCGGCCAGGTCGCCCACGATGTCGGTGAGCTCCTGGAGCTGGACGAGGACGTCGTCGACCAGCACGGAGCGGTCGTCGACGCTCAGCTCGTCGACCCGACGGATGACCTCGAGGTTGGTGCGCAGGCTGGTCAACGGGGTACGCAGCTCGTGCGAGGCGTCGAGGACCAGCTGGCTCTGGGCCCGGCGCGACGACTCGAGCGCCTCGAGCAGGCGGTTGAAGGTGCGGCGGAGGCGCCCGAGCTCGTCGGGACGGCCCGGCGAGAGCCGGCGGGAGACGTCGGTCGTCTCGGCCAGGTCCTCGACGGTGTCAGTGAGCGCGTTCAGCGGGACCAGCGCGGTGCGGGCCACCAGCCATCCGAAGGCGACGGCGAGGAGGACACCGACGAAGGCGACCGCTCCGAGCAGGAGGGCGAGCTTCTTCAGCTCCGAGTCGACGTTCAGCAGCGTGGCGATCTGCAGCGCCCCCCCGTCCACGAGGACGCCCGACTGGACCGTCGTGCCCGCCGGCAGGTGCTCGACGTACTCGCGCATCTGGTTCCCGTCGACGGTGACGGTCGTGAAGAAGGCCGGGGCCAGGTCCACGGCCACCAACCGCACCTGACCGGTGACGGGGAGGCCGCCGCCGGAGACGACGGCGCCGGTGGGATCGATCACCTGCCCCAACGTGGCCGTGGTCGAGCCGATCTCCTGGCCGGCGACGACCTTCTGCGCTGCCGTCGTGAGCGAATTGTCCGCCGCCTGCAAAAGCGTGTGCCGCGCCACCAGAAACGAGCCGAGGGAAGAGGCCAGCACCGCGACGACGACGGCAACGGTCGTCGCCAGCACGAGCCGGGCGCGGAAGGTCACGCTTCCCGCAGCACATAACCCACGCCGCGCACCGTCTGGATGCAGCGAGGCTCCCCACCCTCTTCGAGCTTGCGGCGAAGGTACCCGACGTACACGGCGAGCGAGTTGGTCCCCGAGTCGAAGTCGAAGCCCCACACCCGGTTGAGCAGCACCTCGCGGGTGAGCACCTGGCGGGGGTGGCGCAGGAACATCTCGAGCAGGTCGAACTCGATCCGGGTCAGTGTGAAGGAGCGCTCGCCGCGCTGCCCTTCGCGCGTGGAGAGGTCCAGCGTCAGGTCGCCCACGCGCAGGAGGCCACCCTCGCCCTCGAAGCGCCGCCGCAGCAACGCACGCAGGCGGGCCAGCAGCTCCTCCAGCGCGTAGGGCTTGACCAGGTAGTCGTCGGCACCGGCATCGAGGCCCTGCACGCGGTCGTCGATGGCGTCGCGCGCGGTCAGCATCAGCACGGGAGTGTCGTCGCCGGCGCTGCGCATGCGCCGGCACACCGTGAGGCCGTCGAGATCGGGCAGCCCGAGGTCGAGGATCAGCGCGTCCGGCGGGGCCTGCGCCAAGGCTTCGAGCGCCTCGCCGCCGGAGGGGACGGTGGCGACGTCGTAGCCCTCGAGGCGGAGGGCCCGGTCGATGGAGCGGCGGACGGCAGGATCGTCGTCGACCACCAGGATGCGCACGACCACAGAACCTATCGCCGTGCCTGGGCCGGGCAGGGCCCAGCGGCGTGCCTAAGGTCTACCCGGCGACCGCCGCGGTCCGGGGTAGTTCAATCGGCAGAACGTCGGCCTTTGGAGCCGGATGTTGGAGGTTCGAGCCCTCCCCCCGGAGCACCTCTCAGCGACCCGTGGCCTTGTCCTGCTCGGCCAGCTCGGCGAGGTACTTGTTGTAGGCCGCGAGCTCCGCCTCCTCCTTCGCCTCCTCCGGTGTCGGCGCCGGCGCGGTGGCGGAATCGGTCCGGCCGCCGGGATCGGCCTCGGCGGGTTGGGGCGGCGGCGTGTCCTCCGCCGCCTCGTGCACGAAGCGCCACCACATGTAGACGGCGTAGGCGGCGAAGATGGGCCACTCGAACACGTAGGCCCAACTGAGGCTGTTGCCACCGAGGGCGCGGCTGAGCTGCCAGAGGCAGAGCGCCAGGAAGGCGGGTACCACGATGAGGATCACCACGTGGAGCTTCAGAGCGCGGCGCGAGAGCCAGACCTTCTTGTCCATCAGCCGTCGCGGAAGAGGAAGTCGGCCAAAATGGCGGCCAGCTCGAGCGGCCGGTCGCCCTGGATGCTGTGGCCCGCCCCCTCGACGCCGACGACGCGGGCCGTGGGCTGGCGCCGGAGGAGTTCGGCCACGTCCTCATCGTCGACCACGGACCAGGCCAGGCCCCGTACGAGCAGGATGGGGACGGTGATGGCGGAGATGGCCTCCCACCAGTCACCGAAGTCCGGCGTGCCCGAGGCGGGGTCGGTGCGGAAGCGGGCGTAGCGCCACACCCAGCTGCCGTCTTCGCGCTGCACGGCGTTGTGCAGGATGCCTCGCCGCAGCGAGGACTCGGAGCGGCCGGGGTTGTGCTCAATGGTCCGGGCCAACAACTCGTCGAAGCTGTCGAAGCTGGCGGGCCCGTTGACGAAGTTGGTCACCGGCGCCGCCTTCTCTGCATTCACCCCCGGTGTGATGTCGACGAGGACGAGGGCCCGCACGAGCTCGGGGGCCTCGGCCGTCAAGGCGATGGACGACATCCCGCCCAGCGACATGCCGACGACACCGCGGGCATTCGGGGCGAGCTCCGCGACGACGGTCGCCAGGTCGCGGCCGTTGCTGCCGACCGAGATGGAACCCTCGGGCCCCCCGTCGGAGTGACCGTGCCCCGGCAGGTCCACAGCCAACAGCGGGCGGCCCAGGGCCATGGCCACGGTGTCCCAGGTGTGGGCGTTCTGCGCCCCGCCGTGCACCAGCACGAGATCGGGGGGGCCGCTGCCCCAGACCAGGTTGGAGACCAAGCGGCCCGGCGAAACCCCGACGTCGACGCGCCGCACCTCCGGCGGCCCGTCGTAGGGCAGCCCGTACTCGGCGGCGTTCTCGTGGAACAGGCCGAACTCGTCGTAGGCCTCCAGTTCCGGCACGCCCACGAGTGTCCCATACGCACGCCGGGCGTCCCGGCGAGCTAAAAATGCGGCGATGTCCGAGCGCCGCCTCTCCGCCGTCGTCCTGGCCGCCGGCGAGGGAACGCGGATGCGCTCCGAGCGCCCCAAACCGCTGCACCTCCTGTGTGGGCGGCCGATGATCCTGCACGTGCTCGACGCCATGGCAGAGGTCGATGTGCGGCGGGTCGTGGTGGTGGTGGGCCACCGGGCCGAGTGGGTCACCAAGACCCTGGTCCAGCACGCCCCGCCGACCATGGAGATCGAGTTCGTGGAGCAGCTGACCCGGACCGGGACCGGCGACGCGCTGGCCGTCGGCCTGACGGGCTTGCCCGACGACGATGACGACGAGGTGGAGGACGTGGTCGTCCTCCCCGGGGACACCCCGCTGCTCCGCCCGCAGACCCTGGCCGCGCTGGTGCGGGCCCACCGGGTGGAGGACGCCGGGGCGACCCTGCTCACGGCAGTGGTCGAGAATCCCGCCGGCTACGGCCGGGTGGTGCACGGCAAGGACGGGGACGTCACGCGGGTGGTGGAGGAGGCCGACGCCACCGAGGAGGAGAAGGCCATCGACGAGGTCAACACCTCCATCTACTGCTTCCGCCGCAGCATCCTGGCCCCGACATTGCGGCGGCTCAGCCCGGCCAACGCCCAGGGCGAGTACTACCTGACCGACGCCGTCGGCGTCCTGAGCAGCGCGGGCTACGCCGTGCGCTCACTGGTGCTGCCCGACTCCATGGAGGCGGCGGGGGTCAACGACCGGGCGCAGCTGGCCGTGGCCGAGGCCGAGCTGCGCGACCGCATCAACGAGCGCTGGATGCGCCGGGGGGTCACCATGTGGGACCCCGAGCGCACCTACGTCGACGCCGAGGTCCATCTCGAATCCGACGTCTCCCTCCTGCCCGGGGTCATCCTGCGCGGCAACTGCGCCGTGGGGGCGGGGGCCGAGATCGGGCCCAACAGCGTGCTGACCGACACCACCGTCGGCGAGGGCGCCGTGGTGGCGGCGAGCGTCTGCACCCTGGCCACCATCGGAGCCGGGGCGCGCATCGGCTCCTACAGCGTGCTCGAGCCCGGGGCCGAGGTGGCCCCCGGGGCCGACGTTGCCCCCCATTCGGTGGTGGCCGGCCCCGCGGCGTGATCGGGCCGAACGGCCGGGAGACGCGGCGCACGGCGGCGCACTAGCGTTGGCGCCGTGGAGTTGATCCCCCGGCGTCGCCTCGAGCTGATTTCCGGGCGGGCGCACCCGACTCTGGCCCGCGACATCGCCGGCCACCTCGGCGTCGAGCTGGGCGAGGCGAACCTGCGCGAGTTCGCCAACGGCGAGATCTACTGCAAGTACGACATCTCCATCCGCGGGTGCGACGTCTTCATCATCCAGACGCACGCCAGCCCGGTGAACGACTCGCTGATGGAGCAGCTGATCATGATCGACGCGGCCAAGCGGGCGTCGGCCAAGCGCATCACTGCAGTGTGCCCCTACTATGGCTACTCGCGCCAGGACCGCAAGTCGACCGGGCGCGAACCCATCACCGCCAAGCTGGTGGCCGACATGCTCTCGGCGGCGGGCGCCGACCGCGTCGTGAGCGTCGACCTGCACTCGGGTCAGATCCAGGGCTTCTTCGACACGCCGTTCGACCACCTGGTGGCGGCGCCGGTGCTCGAGGCCTACATGAAGGAGCACTTCGGCGACGACGTGGTCGTGGTGGCGCCCGACGCCGGTCGGGTGAAGGTGGCCGAGCGCTACAGCCAGCATCTCGGCAGCGACCTCGCCCTCGTCTACAAGACGCGGCCGCGGGGGACCTACAACGAGGTCCAGGCCCGCCACGTGATCGGCGACGTCGACGGCCGCCACTGCGTGCTCATCGACGACATGATCGACACCGCCGGGACGATCTGCGCCGCCGCCGAGCTCCTGGCCGAGGCCGGGGCGTCCGAAATCTGTGCCATGGCCACGCACGCCGTCCTCTCGGACCCGGCCGTCGACCGCCTCAAGGCGGCGCCGATCTCCCGGGTCGTGGTGACCGACACCCTGCCCGTGGCCGAGGACCGCATCTTCGACAAGCTCGAGGTCCTCTCGGTGGCCAAGATCATCGCCGACGCCATCGATGCCGTCTTCGAGGACACCTCGGTCTCCGAGCTCTTCGGCGGGGACAACCTGGTCTAGTCCCCGGTGGTCCGCCGGCCTGCGGTGCGACTACGCTGGTAGGCCGTTCGCCGGAGGCTCCGCGCCGTCCGCGATCACCGCTCTCGCCACCTGAGGAGATCCGCAATGGCCGAAGTCGTACTCGCCGCCGAAGTCGGGCGCCCCACGGGCTCGCGCGCCGTGCGCCGCCTGCGGCGCGAGGGGAAGATCCCCGCCGTCATCTACGGTCACGGGACCGACCCCCTGCCCGTGGCCATCGTGGCCCGCGAGCTCCGCGTCGCCCTGAACAGCGAGGCCGGGGCCAACCAACTCCTGTCCCTCGACACCGGTTCGGGCACGTACCTCGCGCTGGCCCGCGAGATGCAGCGCCACCCGGTGGCCCAGACGGTGACCCACGTGGACTTCGTCATCGTCCGCCGCGACGAGGTGATCAGCGCCGACGTGCCGATCGTCCTCGTGGGTGAGGCGATCGAGGTCCAGCACGGCGACGGTCTGGTGGAGCAGCAGATGTTCACCCTGCCCATCAACGCGCTGCCCACGGCCATCCCCTCCGCCATCGAGGCCGACATCAGCGCCCTCACCATCGGCGGGCAGGTGCGGGTCTCCGAGCTCACGCTGCCGACCGGCGTCACGACCGACATCGATCCCGAGACTGCGGTCGCCCTGGGGCAGCCGCCGCGGGTCGTCGTCGAGGAGACGGCCGAAGGCGAAGGCGAGGAGGGGGCCGAGGCCGCCGCCGGTGCCGAGCCGGGTGCAGACGCGTCGGCCGAGGCGGGCAGCGAAGAGAGCTAGGCCCTGCGCCGCCCCTTTGCCCGGTCGGAGTACCGGGGGACACCGGCGGACCTGCTCGTCGTCGGGCTGGGAAACCCCGGAGCGGACTTCGCCGGGAGCCTGCACAATGCCGGTTCCGACACGGTCGAGCTGCTGGCGCAGCGGCACGGCGCGTCGTTGCGGGCCGAGAAAGGCGTCCGCGCCCGCGCCGCCACCGCCACGATCGGCGGGCACCGCGTGGCCCTGGCCGTCCCGACCACGTACATGAACGACTCCGGGGCGTCGGTGCGCGCGCTCGCTACCCGGTACGGGGTCGCCGAGCCCGCCTCGATCGTGATCGTGCACGACGAGCTCGACCTCCCGCCGGGCACCGTGCGCCTGAAGGCCGGGGGCGGCCTGGCCGGCCACAACGGGCTGCGCTCGGTGGAGTCGCATCTGCACTCATCGGATTTCCTGCGCGTGCGCATCGGGGTGGGGAAGCCCCCGAGCGCGGCCCAGGGCGCGTCGCACGTCCTGCGCCGGCCGCCCAAGGCGGTGCGCGAGCTCCTGGCCACATCGGTGCAGACGGCGGCAGACGCCGTCGAGCGCATCGCCGCCGACGGCATGGACGCCGCCATGCTGTGGTGCCATTCGCTCCCGACCTGATCGATGACGTCCGTCGCCCCGACACCCATTCCCGCGGCACCCGCGGCACGCACCGCGGGCAGCCTGGCCGCCGTTCCCCGCCTGCTGCGCGCCGACCCCGCACTCGCGGTGCTGGTCGGCGCGGCCGACGCCACCGTGGCCGTCCCCGAGGTGGCCCAGGCGGTGGTCGCGGCGGCGCTGGCCGCCTTCACGGAGCGCACCCCGCTCCTCGTGGTCACCGCGACAGGGCTCGACGCGGAGCGGCTGGGCGACGACCTGTCCTGCCTGATCGCACTCGAGGGTGAGGACACCGGGGATCCGGTTGTCGGGGCGCTGTCCGGACCGGTCACCGTGCTGCCGGCATGGGAGACGCTCCCGTTCGAGCGGGTCAGCCCTGAGACCGAAACGATGGGGCGCCGCCTGGCCGTGCTCGACGCGCTCGCGGGGACGCCGGATCCCACCCTCCCGCCACCGCCCCGGGTGGTCGTGGCCCCGGTGCGCGCCATCATGCAGCGCCTGGGCCCGCTCGAGGGGACGGCGCCGATCGTCATCCGACCGGGGCAGCAGATCGACGTCGCGGAGCTCCTCCCCGAGCTGGTGGCGAAGGGCTATCGCCGCGAGCACCAGGTGGAGCACCGCGGTGAATTCGCCGTGCGCGGCGGCATCGTCGACGTGTTCCCCTCGACGGCGGATGCGCCGGTCCGCATCGACCTGTGGGGTGACGAGGTCGATCGGCTCACGGCGTTCTCGGTCAGCGACCAGCGCTCGCTGCACGACCTGCGCGCCGTCGCGCTCTACGGGTGCCGCGAGCTCGTCCTGACCCCGGCGCTGCGTGCCCGGGCGGCGACGCTCGTGGCGCGCCGGCCCTGGGGGGCGTCGGTGTGGGACCACCTCGCCGAAGGCGAGGAATTCGATGGCATGGAGTCGTGGCTCCCGTTCCTCGACGACACGGAGCGCGTCCTGCCCGACCTGCTGCCCGCCGGTGCGCAGGTGGTGCTGGTGGAGCCGCGCCGGATCAGGGACCGCGGCGTCCAGCTCCTCGACGAGGAGGCGGCGCTGGCCGAGACGCTGGCGGCGACCTGGGGGGCCAAGGAGGGCGAGGAGGAGACCTTCCCGCGGCTGCACGTCCCGTTCGACCGCCTGCTGCGCGAGAGCGCGGCCGGTGTCACCGCGCTGCCGCCGGTGCCCGAGGGGCCGTCGACCGCCGCGCTCACCGTGCGACGGTTCGATCCCGTGGCGGGGGATCCCGCCCGGCTGGCCGCGGGTGTGACGGGACTGGTCGGCCAGGGGTACTCGGTCACGCTGTGCGCCGCCACGGCGCCCGGTGCGGCGCGGCTCTCGAACGCACTGGCGGCCGAGGGTGTGCACGCGCCCGTGCTCGAGACGGCGCCGGGGACTCCGGGCGCCTGCGTGGTGGCGGCGCCGCTCACCAGCGGGTTCATCCTGCCCGACGCCAAGGTCGCGGTGTTGTCGGAGACCGACGTCACCGGGCGGCGGGTGCCGCATCGCCGGGCGCGCCCGCGGGCCCGGGCCGCCGACGGCTTCTTCGACGACCTCGAGGCGGGCAGCTTCGTCGTGCACCGCCAGCACGGCGTGGCGCGCTTCGAGGGCGTCACGACCAGGACCATGGGCGGGACCACCCGGGACTACCTGATCCTCCAATACCGTGGCTCGGACCGCCTCTACCTGCCGGTCGAGCAGATCGAGGCCATCACCCCCTACAGCGGAGGCGAGTCCCCGACGCTCTCGAAGATGGGTGGGGCCGACTGGCAGCGGACCCGGGCCAAGGCCCGTGCCGCGGCGAGCGAGGTGGCGGCGGAGTTGGTGGAGCTGTACCGGCGACGCCTGGAGGTGCAGGGAAGGGCGTTCGGCCCCGACACGCCGTGGCAGACCGAGATGGAGTCTGCCTTCGAGTTCGTCGAGACGGAAGACCAGCTGAAGGCCATCGCCGACGTCAAGGCCGACATGGAGGAGCCGCGGCCGATGGACCGCCTCGTGTGCGGCGACGTCGGGTTCGGCAAGACCGAGGTTGCGGTGCGGGCCGCCTTCAAGGCGGTGCAGTACGGGACACAGGCCGCGATCCTGGCGCCGACGACGCTCCTGGCAAGCCAGCACGCGCAGACGTTCGCCGACCGCTTCGCTCCCTACCCGGTGCGGGTCGAGCTGCTCAGCCGCTTCCTGTCGCTGGCCCAGCAGCGCGCGGTGGTGCAGGGACTGGCCGACGGCAGCGTCGACGTGGTCGTCGGCACCCACCGCCTCCTGGCCCAGGACGTGCAGTTCAAGGAGCTCGGCCTCCTGGTCGTCGACGAGGAGCAGCGCTTCGGCGTGACGCACAAGGAGGCGGTGAAACGCATGTCCGAGGGCGTCGACGTGCTGACGCTGACGGCGAGCCCCATTCCCCGGACGTTGGAGATGGCGCTGACGGGGATCCGCGACCTGTCCATGGTCAACACACCGCCCGCCGACCGGCGCCCCATTCTCACCTACGTGGGGGAGCACGATCCGTCCGCGATCAGCGAAGCGCTGCGCCGTGAGCTGTTGCGCGAGGGCCAGGCCTTCTACGTCCACAACCGCGTCTCGGACATCGACCGGGTGGCCCGCGAGGTGCGCAACCTGGTGCCCGAGGCCCGGGTCGCGGTGGCGCACGGCCAAATGGACGAGGGGAGCCTCGAGACCGCCGTCCTCGACTTCTGGGAGCGCCGCTATGACGTGCTCGTCTGCACGACCATCATCGAGTCGGGCATCGACATGCCGTCGGTGAACACGCTGATCGTCGACCGGGCGGACCTGCTCGGGCTGGGCCAGCTGCACCAGATCCGGGGCCGGGTGGGCCGCAGCGGGCAGCGGGCCTACGCCTACCTCTTCCACCCGGCGGACCGCGTCCTCTCGGAGCAGGCCTACGAGCGCCTCCGGACGATCGGGGAGCACACAGAGCTCGGCTCGGGTTTCAAGATCGCCATGCGGGACCTCGAGATCAGGGGTGCGGGGAATCTCCTGGGCTCGGACCAGTCCGGCCACATCGCCGCTGTCGGCTACGACCTCTACGTGCAGCTGGTGGCGGAGGCGGTGGCGGAGGCCCGGGGCGAGCCGAGGCCGACGCCGCCGACGATCTCCATCGACGTCCCGGGGGACGCGCACCTTCCCGGTGACTACGTGGCGGCCGAGGACGCCCGGCTCGAGGCGTACCGCCGTCTGGCCTCGGCGACCTCCCTGGCCGACGTGGACGACATCGGCGCCGAGTGGGCCGACCGTTACGGTCCCCTCCCCGCCGCGGCCGACGGGCTGTTGGCGCTGGCCCGGTTGCGGGCCAGCGCGCTGGCTCGCGGGATCGGCGAGGTGATCATGAGCCCGGTGCGGCCCGGTGGCGCCCGTCAACCCACGGTGCGGGTCGCCCCGGTGAAGCTGGCGGCCAGCGCCCAGGTGCGACTCCGCCGCCTGGCCCCCGGCGCCACCTACCGCGAGGACAGCGCCCAGCTCCTCGTTCCGCTCACCAACGGGGCCTCCGCGCCCGACGTCGTGCGCGCCGTGATAGAGGAGCTGATCCCGGCGGCCGATGTGGGAACCGGTGGGGACACCTTGTAAGGTGCGCGGCGCGTGAAGCGGCTCATCGTCCTCCTCATCGTCCTGGCCGGCGGCGTCGCCGCGGCTGCCCTCGCGGTTCCCTCGAACGCGGCAACCGTGAACGGCACGAGCATCAGCCAGCAGGACCTCAACTCGGATGTGCATGCCATCGCGGGCAGCGCCTCCTACCAGTGCTACCTCAACTCCCAGGAATACCTGTCGTCGAACGGGACCCAGCAACTGCCGCCCGTCGTCGGGGCCGGGACGGGGCAGTATGTCGGGGACCACCCGACGGCCACCACGGCCTTCGTGGCCAACTATCTCGAGACCAAGATCGGGCACCAGCTCGTCCTGCAGCTGGCGGACGAGCGCCATGTGAGCGTGACCCAGGCGGAGCTGACGACGGCCCGGGCCAACCTCACCGGGCAGATCTCGCAGGTGATGTCCGAGATCCTCCAGACCCAGCAGGGCCAGAACGTGCGCTACGGCTGCACCGTCACCGGGCAGGCCCTGACCGGACAGCAGGTGCTCAGCACCTTGCCGCCTTCGTTCGTCGATGAGCAGGTGCAGTTCGTCGCGACCGCCACCGCGCTGCAGGAGGACCTCTCCGGTGTCGGCTCCAGCGCCGCGGACCTCGAGGCCTACTACCACGCCCACAGCGCCCAGTTCGACACGGCCTGCCTGACCGCGGCGGTCTACTCCAGTCAGGCTGCGGCTCAGGCCGCCGCGGCCCAGGTCGCCTTCGGCACTCCGTTCGCGACCGTGGCTTCCAACACCAGCAGCAGCGGCGGCGGAGCACAGGGCTGCGACGTGCTCGCCGACCTCGTGGGCAAGTTGCCGCCGGAGGCCGATCTCAAGAGCCTGGCGACGGGAGCCGTCTCGGCACCTGTCAACGACAACGGGACGTACCTGCTCCTGGAGATCACGTCGCGCACGCCGACGCCGTACAGCAAGGCGCAGCCCGCCGTGGCGATCGCGGTACAGCAGGCGGGATCGACGGCGACCCAGAAGGCGCTGACGACGGACGAGCGCAGGTCCTCCGTGAGCGTCAACCCGCAGTACGGGGTGTGGGTGCCCGCCAACGCGTCGGTGCTGACGCCGCTGACGCCGGAGCCGACGGACGTGTTGAACGCCACGGCGAACGTGGGCCGCGTCGCACCGGCCTCGGTCTCGGGCTCGGCGTCGACCATTCCATCCGGCGGCTGACCGTGCCGCAGCGCCGCCCCCACGTCACGGTGGTGGGACTCGGGCCGGCCGGCACCGACCTCCTGGGCCCGGGCGTCGCCGACCGGTTGGCCTCCGCACCCGGACGGGCGTACCTGCGCACCGCCCGCCACCCGGCGGCGGAGCGTTTCGAAGGGGTGCCCTCCTTCGATCACCTCTACGAGGCCGCGGCGACATTCGACGAGGTCTACGCCGGGATCGTCGAGGCACTCGTGGCGGCGGCGGTCGAGGCCGGGCCCGAACCGGTCGTCTACGCCGTGCCCGGATCGCCACTCGTGGCCGAGCGCAGCGTCGGCCTGCTGCGCGCCGACGGCCGGGTCGAAGTGACGATCCAGCCTGCCCTCTCCTTCCTGGACCTGGCCTGGGCCGCTCTGGGGATCGACCCGCTGGCCGAGGGGGTGCGGCTGGTCGACGCCTGCGCATTCGGGTCCGTGGCGTCGCTCGAAGGCGGCCCGTTCCTGGTGGCGCAGTGCTGGTCGCGCCACCTGCTCTCCGAGGTCAAGCTCGCCGTCTCCGACGTCGACGGTCTGGACCTGCCGCGACCCGTGGTCCTGCACCACCTCGGGCTCGACGACGAGTTGGTGGCTGCCGTCGACTGGTGGGACCTCGACCACACCGTCGAGCCCGACCACCTCACATCGCTCTACGTGCCAGGGCCGGTGCCGGGAGACGTGCGGAACGCCGGCCGGGAGATGGCCCGCCTCGTCGCTCTCATGGACACCCTGCGGGAGCGTTGCCCCTGGGACCGGGCCCAGACGCACGCATCGCTGATGCCCCACCTCGTCGAGGAGACCTACGAGGTGCTCGACGCGCTGGGGGAGGTCGACGGCGCGGAGGCCGGCGCCGGCGCCTACGCCCACCTCCGGGAGGAGCTGGGCGACCTGCTGTTCCAGATCGTCTTCCACGCCCGGCTGGCCGACGAGGCCGGGAACTTCGACCTGGCCGACGTGGCGAGTGGCGTGCACGACAAACTCGTCCATCGCCACCCTCATGTCTTCGGCGACGTCGATGCCGACAGTGCGGACCAGGTCGTCGCCAACTGGGAGTCAATCAAGAAGAGTGAGAAGGGCCGCAGCAGCGTCACCGAGGGCATCCCCGCCGCGCTGCCGGCCCTGATGCTCGCCACCAAACTGGCGCGCAAGGCACGCGCCGTCGGGCTGCAGCCGGACGACGCGACGGCGGGGGATACCGCGGACACGCTGGCGGCGCTCACCCGTCGCGCCGAGGGCACCGACCCGCAGCCCGACGACCCGTTGTCGACCGACACCGCTGATCTCCATCGGGCGTTGGGCGAGCTTCTCTTCGCCGTGGCCAACCTGGCGCAGCGCCTCGGCGTGGACGCGGAACAGGCGCTGCGCGACCGAGCCCTGTCGTTGCGCGCGTGGACATCCGCGCGGCCGAAGGCGTCCCCGAACCCGAGGTGGGCAACGGCTAACCTTTTGCCCCGGTGTCCCACCAGGGGCGACACCCAAGGAGAGAAGTCGTGAGCACCATTGAGCACGTGATCGGGCGCGAGGTCCTCGACTCCCGTGGCAACCCGACCGTGGAGGCGGAAGTGTTGCTCGACTCAGGTGCGCGCGGCCGGGCCATCGCACCGTCCGGCGCCTCCACCGGCATCCGCGAAGCCGTCGAACTGCGCGATGGCGGCGACCGCTTCTCGGGCAAGGGCGTGCAGCGCGCCGTGGCGCACGTCAACGGCGAGATCGCGGATGCCGTCGCCGGGCTCGACGCTCTCGACCAGCGGGCCGTCGATCACGCCATGATCGATCTCGACGGCACACCGGACAAGGGCCGACTCGGCGCCAACGCAATGTTGGCCGTTTCGCTGGCGAGCGCCAAAGCCGTGGCGGACGACCTGGAGGTCCCGCTCTACCGCTCCATCGGCGGCGCCAACGCCCACGCGCTGCCCGTGCCGATGCTCAACGTGTTGAACGGCGGTGCCCACGCCAACAACTCCATCGACTTCCAGGAGTTCATGTTGATGCCGGTGGGCGCGGCGTCCTTCAGCGAGGCGCTGCGCTGGGGCACCGAGACCTACCAGGCGTTGCGCGCGCTCCTCGCCGAGCGGGGCATGTCGACCGCGGTGGGCGACGAGGGGGGATTCGCGCCCGACCTGGCGCAGAACGAGGATGCGGTCAAGTTGCTGCTGGAGGCGATCGAACGGGCGGGCCGGGTACCCGGTGACGAGATCGCGCTGGCGCTCGACCCCGCCACCAGCGAGCTGTGGGACGACGGGTCCTACGTGCTGGCCGGGGAAGGGCGGACGCTCAGCCCGGCGGAGCTGGTCGACTACTGGGTCGAACTGGCCGACCGCTACCCGATCGTGTCGATCGAGGACGGCATGGCCGAGGAGGACTGGGACGGCTGGGCCGCGTGCACGAAGGCGTTGGGCGAGCGGGTGCAGCTGGTGGGCGACGACGTCTTCGTCACCAACGCCGAGATCCTGGAACGGGGGATCCGCGAGGGGGTGGCCAACGCAATACTGGTCAAGCTCAACCAGATCGGCACGCTCACCGAGACGCTCGACACCGTGGCCCTGGCCAAGGGGGCCTCGTACGCCACGGTGATCTCGCACCGTTCGGGGGAGACCGAGGACACGACGATCGCCGACCTGGCGGTGGCCGTCAACGCGGGGCAGATCAAGGCGGGCGCCCCCGCACGTTCGGACCGCGTGGCCAAGTACAACCAGCTGCTGCGGATCGAGGAGGACCTGGGCGAGTCGGCGACGTTCCCCGGGCTGGCCGCACTGTCGGGCCATGGAGGGGCCCGGGGTGGCGCGGCCTAGCCGGAAGAAGGCAACGCGCCGGGCCCGCGCCGCCAAGGCGGGAACTGCGGGGTCGGTCGGTCGGGCGCGCCTGGCGTTCCTGGGGGCGATCGTGTCCTCCGCCATCATCCTGTTCGCGTGGTTCCCTGCCAGCTCCCTCCTCAGCCAACGCTCCAACCTGGCCGGCACCGACGCCGAGCTGGGGGCGCTGCACAAGCAGGACGCGGCGCTGGCACAGGAGAGCAAGAACCTCAGCGATGCCGGCGAGATCGGGCGCATCGCCCGTGAGCAGTACCAGCTGGTCAGCCCCGGTCAGCAGGCCTACCAGGTCCTCCCGCCGTCCGGAGCTGCGGCCGTCGGCACTCCCTACGCCGGAGACCCCGGGTCTGACGGCCCGGTGACACCCTCCGCCACGCCGGAGCTCCCACCGGGTGGTGTCACGACCACCACGACACCAGCCGTCGCACCGGCGTCCCCTCACAACGGGCGGTCGGGTGGGACGGACCCGACGTCGGGTGGCCTGCTGTCGCGCATGGCGCACGCCCTCGAATTCTGGCGTTGACCCCCGAGGTGGACGCCGGCCGGGCGCAGGCGGACGACGAGGAGGTCGTGGGCCTGCTGCTCGGCCGTGACCCGGGTGGCGCGTTCACCGTCGTGGTGCGGGGCGAGGACGGCCGGCCGGTGGTCATCGCCAACGAACCCTTCCTGCGCGACGGGACGCCCATGCCGACGCGTTACTGGTTGGTGGATCCTGAGCTGCGGGCCGCCGTCGGCCGGCTCGAGGCGGCCGGAGGCGTGCGGGAGGCGGAGGCCCATGTGGAGGGCGCGGCCCTGGCCGACGCTCATCGCCGCTACGCCGAGGAGCGCGACGCCCTGATACCACCCGGCCGAACCGGACCCCGCCCGAGCGGGGGGGTGGGCGGCACGCGCCAGGGCGTCAAGTGCCTCCACGCACACGTGGCCTGGTGGCTGGCCGGCGGTGACGACGTGGTGGGGGAGTGGGTGGCGGGGCGGCTCCGGCTGGCGCGGCGGGGAGCCTGACCGGTCGCCCTCTGTGATACTCGGCGCCGTGAACGACGCCGGCGTGCTCGCTGCGGTCGACTGCGGGACGAACTCCACGCGGCTGCTCGTGGTGGGGCCGCGGGCCGAGGTGCGCGTCCGCGAGATGAGGATCACCCGTCTGGGCGAGGGCGTCGACGCCACCCACACGCTGCAGCCCGAGGCCGTGGCACGCACGCTCGCGGTGCTGCGGGAGTACCGGTCCATCATGGATGCCGAGCGGGTGGGACGGGCGCGACTGGTTGCCACGTCGGCCGTCCGCGACGCCACAAACGGCGAGGTCTTTCTGCGGCCCGCGTCCGACATCGTCGGCGCGCCGGCCGAGCTGCTCGCGGGAGAGGACGAGGGACGCCTGTCGTACGCCGGCGCCGCGGGCGACCTTCCGGCGTCGGATGCGGCCGTGGTCGTCCTCGACATCGGCGGTGGCTCCACCGAGATCGCCACCACCGTCGGTGACGACGTCCGGACGGTCTCCTTGGACATCGGCTGCGTGCGCCTCACGGAGCGGTTCCTTCGGGCGGATCCGCCGAAAGAGCGCGACGTCGCCGACGCGGTGGCGGCAATCCGGGCGGAGCTCTCCCGCGCGGTGCGGGCCATCCCGGAGCTCGACGCGGGGCGCCCGGCCCGTTTGGTCGGCCTGGCCGGCACAGTCTCGACGCTGGCCAGTCTCGAGCTCGGCCTCACCGAGTACGACCGGGATCGGATCCACCACGCGGTCTTGAACGTCGAAGTTGTGGCGTACTGGTGCGACGTTCTCGGAGCAGAAACCGTTGCCGAGCGGGCCCGTCGCCCCGGCTTACTCGAAGGCCGTCAGGACGTGATCTTCGGGGGAGCGCTCGTCCTCCGCGAGGCGATGCGCCGTTTCGGGTGGCCGGAATGCATCGTGTCGGAGTCAGACATCCTCGATGGACTCATCATGTCCATGCGGGCACGGTCACGCTGATGTTCCCTGCCAGCACCGATATGATGAGTGGGTGTTCTCTCCGACCGGGCCAATCACCCATATGATTCGACGGCGCGGCGCTCTTGACGCACGCGAGAATCGGCACTGACCATGCACTTCGTCTATGACCTGACGGTCGACCCCGACGCGGAGAACAACACGCACGCGTACGCGCTCGAAATGATCGGGCACAACAAGTCCGTTCTCGAGGTGGGCTGCGCCACCGGCTATTTCACCAAGGCACTGACGGAGCAGGGCTGCAAGGTCGTCGGCATGGAGCTCAACGCAGAAGCAGCGAAAGTCGCCGAAAGCTGGGCCGAACGCATTGTGGTCGGGAACGCGAACGACGCGAGTGTCTGGGACCTTGTCGACGACGAGTCATTCGACGTCATCACATTCGGAGACGTCCTGGAACACCTGCAAGATCCGCTGGCGGTGCTGCAGATGGCCAAACACAAGCTGCGGCAGACGGGGTTCGTCGTCACCTCTCTTCCCAATGTCGCCCACGGTGACGTCCGCCTCTCACTTCTGCACGGCGCCTTTCCCTACCGTGAGACTGGGCTCTTGGACCGGACCCACGTCCGCTTCTTCACCCTGGAGTCGATCCGCGAGATGCTGCGTGAGGCGGGCCTCGTGACCGTCGACACGCAACGGGTCACGGTCCCCCTCTTCAGCACCGAGCTCGGTTTGAAGAAAGACGACTACTCCGATGCCGTCCTCGACGAGATCCGTGGCGATTCGGAGTTCGAGACCTACCAGTACGTCATGAAATCGGTCATCGACAACGGCTCGCAGGCAGTGGCGGAGCTGGCCGTCCGGATCGGCGCCATGTCAGATCTCGTGAACGACCTTCAACTCCGGAACCGCGCCATGGAGGATCGAGTCACCGACTACGACGCGGTGCAAGAAGAGTGCGCACGCCAGCAGGAGCAGACCCAGAGGTTCGCCGACCATATAGAAGATCTCACGCTTCAGGTGCACCAACTGCACAGGGAGCTCGGGAAGCTGACATCGAGCGCAGAGGAGAGTGCTGCGCTGGCCGACGAACTTGCTGTGAGCGTCCGCACGCTCCAGGCCGCGCTCGAGGAGAGCACGCGGCAGAACCGAGCGCTCATGAACTCGAAGTCCTTCCGTCTGACGGCTCCGTTACGGAGGATCCATTCGGCCTACCGCGGGCGCACCATCACGTGACCCATCGTTGAAGCACTCCTGCAAGGAGTCCTAACGGATGCCGAGGCCGGCCAGTGCCTCGTTGACGCGGTCCCAGAATGCGTCTGCGGAAAAGATATTGGCGCTCTGAAACAGATGTTCGCTCAACGCGGTCGATCCACCGGTGTCGCCCAAGAGGTCTGAGACGATCGCCACGCATTCCTCCACGGTGGAGAAGGCAGTGTTGCATCCGAGCGTGCGAACGACCTCTGCGGGGCCACCCTGCCCGTAGACCACCGGGATGCAGCCGAAACTTGCGGCCTCGACAGGCGTGATCCCGAAGTGCTCGAGCGTCTCGGGAAACTCGTCGGGGTCCGCGCCGAACCCCGCCGCGTGGATCAGCACGGCCGACTGCTCATAGAGGGCAGCCAGCTCAGCGCGGCCGATGTTGGGGTAGAAACGGCAATTCAGTCCCTTCGCCATGCACTGCAGTTCCTGGAATCTCTCTCTGGCTTCGGAACTCGGGTGGATGGAGCCGGCCAACGCAAGTTCCACGTCACCCGAACCGCGTTCCACAACGTGTCGAAACGCGTCGATCACGACGTCCTGGCGCTTGTTGTGGCCCCCGGCGAAGAAACGCCCGACGCTGAGAATCATCTTTCGATCCCCCCAGGGCAGACCTCTCGTCGCGCCAGACCACGTGGCAGGCGGTGGGATCACGCGAATTGGCGGACATTCGAGTCCGTAGTGCAGCGCGAGTCCGTTCACGTTGCGCCGTACGAATTCTGAGTACACCCAGACTTCGTCGTAGTCACGGAGCCACGTTGCCCGTTTCTCGATCTCGACGTCGGGCATCCAGAACGGGAACTGCAGTTGGTAGACG
This sequence comes from uncultured Acidimicrobiaceae bacterium, assembly GCA_963719485.1. GTDB lineage: Bacteria > Actinomycetota > Acidimicrobiia > Acidimicrobiales > RAAP-2 > Bog-473. Next base: position 4,575,152 of record OY970387.1, on the reverse strand, counting down.
TTTCGATGGCCAAAAGGCTTGATCGGAGGCACGATGGAGTTGCCCAAGACGACGGCAAATCGGCATCGGACGGGATCTACCTCCTCGAAGGGAAGCGGAGTCCCCACGACGTGCTCGAACCCGAACGTGGCGGCCATCTGGCGCATCCGTATGGTGCTGTACCGGTGCGGCGTGCTGAAGACGACGTTCTCCACGCCCACCAGCGATGAAAGGTGTGACGCAATCTCGAACATGACACGCTCGCCGCCGCCAGGCACCAGTTGGTAGGGGGAGTAGAGCACGAATTGCGGTGACGAGGTCGCCGGCGGCTCCAACAGGAGATCGAGATCTGCGCCCCGCGTTTCGTCGAGTTCGGTGTACGGGGACTGGTCGACGTCAGCGAGATGGCGGGTGTGCCGCTCTTCGAGCCAACCGCCCCATTTCTCGGCGAATCTGGCCCGATTGATCTCTGAGATGTTCTGCAGTTGAAGCGCCTTGTCCGATGTCGTCTTGCTCTCGATGTGGACCACACGGGCGGCGGGGTTCACCATGACCTTTCCGCAATGTGTCCAGAGCTTCAGGCAGAGGTCGACGTCCTCGTAGTACGCAGGCTCCCATTCGAATCCGAATCCACCCACCCTGAGGAAGTCGGATCGCCGCATCATCAGGCAGGCGGCCGAGCAGAAGTCGACGGTGCAAGGCGTGTCGAAATGGTCCGGCCCCCAGACTGTGCCCTTTCCCACCTGCACGACGTCCCCTGTCGGCAAGGCGAGGCTTCCGACCTCCTGTATCCGTCCGTCGGGATAGAGGAACATGGGTCCCACGGCCGCCACAGCCGGATCGTTCCGCATGGTGTCTGCCAGAGCTTCTATCCACCCCGGCTCGACGAACGCGTCATTGTTGAGGAACACGATGTAGTCACCATGTGCATATCCCGCACCGATGTTGTTGCCTTCACTGAAGAACCGGTTCACCCCGACTTCGACCAGCGTGAAGTCCCTGCGGCGGTGACGTGTGCGCAGGATGGCGACCTCGTCAGGCGTCGAGCCGTTGTCGACGACGATGATCTCTCGGATCAGGGAACTCCGTGCCCGCTCGAGGGCATCGAGGCACTCGAGCGTGGTCTGGGAATGGTTGTAGTTGAGGACGATGACCGAGACGTTGTGGTCAAAATGATCAGGCGCTGCAACCAAGTGGACGTCCGAACTATCGACCAGGCTCAGACGCTCGACGCTGTCCGAACAGCCTCGAGAGAAGCCTGATGGGGGCGGTGAGGCGCCACGAATTGGAGGCATAGATGTCGTCGATGACGCTCTGCGCGACGGCGGCCTGGCCTGCGTAGGCCAAGACCCGCTGCTCCTCCAACTGGAGGAGGTCGTCTTTCACCGCCAGTTCCGTCGTGAAGCGCGCGGCGGATGTCGAGATCTTGGCTGAAAGCACGTCGACGCGATCCAGAAACTCCTTCACGAGCTGTTGGCGCTCGAGCCGGGCCGACTCGGTCTCCGCGACAAGCTTTTCGCGGGCGTCGGCGACGTCGAGTGAGAGCCGCTCCGTCAGCTCTTTGTAGACCCCCAAGGCAGTCAAAAAAGCCTCGCGCTCGGTGCGCTGTCGCTCAACCAGACCCGTCACGATGGCCCGCACGGCCAGCGGCGACACGGACTCGTCGCCGAGCTGTTCCATGGTGGCCACAGGCTCGCTCAAGACGGCCACCAGGCTTCTCACCGCCGAGGGCTCGAACTCGAGAATCTGCTCAAGATCCGAGACTCCCCGCAGTCTGTCCGCCTCCGCCGCCGAGAGGTCGTGTTGGTCCGGTGGGGAGTCGGGTCCGCCGGACATTTGGGCTGGAGGGCTCATGGGATCACTCGGAAGTTGAAACTCGCTCTGACCTGGTTGTTCAGGTTTCTGGGCACCGCCTCGCGGCTTAATCTCCGCTGTGATCCTAGCCTCAAACAGTCGATGGATTCCCTGTTGGGAGAACTCTTCCCCTCGGATCGGCTGTTCGTCGAAGCCCGCCTGCGGTGAGCATCGGGTCGAAGCCCGCCTGCGGTGAGCATCGGGATCCGGTACCGATCAACGAGCGTCAAGGGTGTCGGGCGGTGGCCAGGTGTCGCCCGGAAAGATGCCGTCGTCGAGGTGGTCCGACTGTGTCACCTTTCTGGCTACGACGACGATGCCGTTGTTCCCCAGGATTCCGTGGAGAGGTGAGTACAGCTGACACAATCTCGCCCCGAATCCGATCTCTTCCAACTGGCACAACAGCTCCGGGGCGAACACGGTGAAGACGAGAGCGCCCTCGGCGCGCAGGGGATCTTCGTGGTACCAGGGCCGCCTGAGGTGCTCGGGCTCCCCGTTGTCCGCCATGACCGCTCGTTGCTCGTTCTTGAACCTGTGCTGGTAGAAGGGGGCCGTAAAGATGTGGCATCCCCCCGGCTTCAGGACCCTGAACGTCTCCTTCAGCGCCTTCATCGTCCAAGGAACGTGCTCCATGACGTCGCTGGACAAGATGAAATCCAAAGAGCTGTCCTCGAAGTGTGTCTGTTGCATGTCGACGTGCAGAACCCCATCCCTTGACTCGCCGCTCGTGAGGGACGGATCAAGGAATTCGCTCGAAATGCAGTTCTTGCCGAGGTGCCGGGAAAGCGTGTCGTGCAGAGCCATCGTGGTCTCTGCGATCCAGACGACGGTCTCGGTGGGAATGTCGCTGACCTTGGCGAACCTGGAGTCCGTCGAGGCCCCGTGAGGGAGAGACGAGAGGAGGACGGCCGCAATCTGGCGTTGCCGGTTGGAGCTGGCGCAGTTCCCGCAATTGACGGTGTCCCTGAAGTTCGGGTCATGCACTTTGAAGACCGTCGGCCTTCCGCAGATGTTGCAATAGCCGGGGAGGTGCCCGCTCCGGAGGGCCAACTTGTCCAAGAGGCGTACCTCAGGATTCACCGGCCAAATGTTCCGGATCATGTGTGCAGGTCCGGGTTCGAGAGCATGCCGAAGGACGCGTGGGCGCTCGTGTTCAGTCGATTTCGAATGAGAGAGCGGCCGGAGGTGCGCCTCGCCGCGAGAGGCTCCGACGCCTGTAGCGAAGCAGGACATGTCATGGCGCACTTCTTGGCTCGGCTGGCCTGGGCAATCCGACCTCTCGATCTCGGGATGCGCAACAGGGTATTCCCTTCCGGCCGAGGATCAGTTCGTGCGAAGTCGAAAATCATGTCCCCTGCAGGAGTTCTCTCATCCGGGTGACGAGCGCGGGCGGATTGCCGTATCGGTCATCGGCATATCGCCGTGCGGCGGCAGACGCCTCCGATCGGTCGGATCTGCTGCGCATCTTCCCGGCCGCGGCCAACAACTCGCCGGGGTCGCCGAAGATCGAGCCTCCGCCCGCCTGCGCATGCACCTCCGCCGGACCCGAATTTTCGGGCACGATGATCGGCGTCCCGAAGCGGAGTGCCTCGATGCATTCGCGGGCGATGGAGGAGCCAGGACCGAGGTCGACACAGACATTGGCGTGAGCAACCAGTCGCCACAGGTCCATCCTGGTGTCGACGGAGACCGCGCCTCGGAGCACCCGTCCCTTCCAGGTCGACGCAACGGCGTTCTCGATGACCACGACGTAGGCGTCGTGAAAGGCGGAGCTGAGCCAGGCGACGGCGGAAGGCGGTGTCTCTTGCGATCCGGAGCGGTCGGACAAGACGAGGACGTAGCCGGTGAAGCCGAAGCCGTGGTGTCGGTGACGTTCTGCCTGTCGGTTCACCGGGACGTACACGTTGAGTGAGTCGCTCACCGGGTGCAGCCGCCGCCAAGCCGGATCGGGGTTGTCCACAGACGACGTGAGGTAGAGCACCTGCTCGGGGTCGACGTCCACGAGCAGGGCGGCGAGCTCCGGTGTCAATTCGTCAACGACGACGGTGCGGTCGGACGGAACCACCCGGGGCCATCTGAGTTCGCCGACGGGTCCCATGGTGTCGAGATCGAACGCCCCATCGGGCTCGCGCTGCCCGAACGGGCCAGGGACGAGGACTGAGACCGGACCGTACCGGGATGCTGCCTCGGCGATGGAGCGCGTGACAAAGCTCAGCTCGGCGTGCCGTACACGCCAGTGTGTGCTGACGATGACCGACCCCTCATTCATTGCCGGAATCGTGCAGTGAGTCCACCACGCGCTGCAGATGGATGACCTCGGCCCGCAATTGCGTGATCTCCTCGCCGAAGGCTGCGGTGACGTCGGCGTTCACTGCCTCCTGCGCAGCGAGGCGATCGGCCAGTTGGTTGCAAGAGGTGACGAGGGCGTCCGTCGCGTCGACCACGGCGAAGAGCAGACGCCGATCGGCCCGTCCTGAGACGCGTCCCGCCCACGCACGAAGCTTCGATCGCAGGTCGGTCGGTTTCTCCGTCCCTCTTCGGGCCGCCCGGGTGGCGCGGAGCAACTGGACTGACTCGACGTCACCGATATGTCCCGGTGACGGAGGTGGTTCGGTCGGCTGTCGGAACAGACGCGGCGGAGGCTCGGGAGAGCCCGTCACGGTGTGGAGAGGGTCGAATACCAACGGTCCCAGCTGTCCTCTTCCTCAGGCCCCGCCAGTCTGCAGGAACCGTCAGCGCGACTCAGATGAGGATTGAGGTAGCGGTCCCCGCGCGCGATGTACTCCTTCCACCGGTCCACGAACCGCACGATATCCTCGACGCCACCGGCGGTTCCGCGGCTCGGCGACTCGTGGTGGATCAGCTCAGCGCCAGGCTCGTAGATCGTCCGGAGCCCCAACGTTGCAGCTCGGAGGCAGTAGTCGACATCGTTCAGGTCGACCCCGAGCGTCTCGTCGAACCCATTCAACAGCTCGAAGACCTCGTGCCGCGTGGCCAGGCAGGCGCCGGTCACCGCCGAACATTCGCGGGCCGCCGTCGCCATATGCAGGTACCCAGGTTCGTCCCCGGCCAGCCCCCCGAGGACGTGCCCCGCGGCGCCGGTGAGCCCGACCACCAGGCCACAGTGCTGCAGGCGACGGTCGGGATAGAGGAGCCGAGCCCCGACGGTGGCGACGTCGGGGCGGAGTGCCTGGGCGCACAGCGCCGACAGCCAACCCCCCTGGTGCGCCTCGATGTCGTTGTTGAGGAACAGCAGCACCTCGCCGCGGGCCGCCCGGGCCCCGGCGTTGTTGAGCGCAGCCCAATTGAAGGGGCTCGGATCGGTCAGCACGCAGACGTCGGGGTGCGCACCCAGACGCTCGACGAGGGTGAGCGTCTCGGGGTCCGAAGACCCGTTGTCGATGAGCACGAGCTCCACGCTGGCGTGCCCGGCCGTGGTCGCCATGATGGAGTCCACGCAGGTGCGGAGGAACCGCGGCTCGTCGCGGAAGGGGATCAGGATGCTCACGGGAACCCCGGTCGCGGCAGGCCGCAGGATCCGGTAGTCGCCGGGTGCAGGTCCCGCCACGACACCCCCGGCGTCGCGTCGGCGGCGAAGAGCCTCCCGAATGTGGCGCACCGAGTTCGGCCCGCTCACGACGTCCGGTTCGACCATCCGGTGGCACAGGACCTCGGAGATGTGGGTGACGACGTCCGCCACCTCGCAGGCGGCCAGCGCGCATTCGTGTTCGAGCGGCGCAATTCCGGAGGCCACCGGTCGGGGGAGGCCGTCGGCCACCGAGGCCCCCATGGCCAGTGGACGGCCGACGTAGGCGGTGGTCAGGAGGAACTCGGCCGAGAAGTCGGGCTTGAGACGCGGTCCTGCGTACGTCCCGTCGGGGCGCACCTCGTCCTCGTCCGCATAGACGACGCCTCGCGACGTCAGCGCGGCGCCCAGCAGGGCGATCGCGTCGGGCGCCCAGAGGTCGCCGGGGAAGATCAGCGCGCGCGGGGACCCCAGGGTGGCCCTGATCCCCTCCCAGAGCAGGTCACCCACCGAGGTCTCTCCGGCTACCCCGTGGATCGTGACGCGCCGGCGACCGGGGACGGACGTCGCGGCAAGCACCAGTGCGCGCAGCTCGTCGAGGCGGCCTTCCCGGGAGACGACAGTGAGGGACCACCGAGTGGTGGTCTGCCCCCGCAGGGCCTCGAGCGTGCGACGGATCGCGGCAGGGTCGTCGTCGGCAACGACCATGACCAGGCTCAGGGTCGTCGTCGAACCTCTGGTCCCGCGCGCCGTACGCGCCCGGTGCCCCTCGCGGGCGCGTACCCACGCCGCGTAAGGGCCTGGATCCTGGCTGACATTGGGAGGGAGGGGCGGTAGCGCCCTGGGGGCGTAGAGCACCCGATCCACCCTGGCAATCTACCGGACCCACGCCGGGCCGCCCGGCCCGTTGGCGCAGGTGAGCGTGGACCTGTCACGATTCGCCCATGGCGATATCCGACCGCCTCCTCATGGGACCGGGGCCTTCGAATCCGTACCCGGAAGTCATCATGGCGTTGGCCGGTCCGGTGCTCGGTCACCTCGATCCGCAGTTCCTGGCGCTGCTCGACTGCACCAATGACCGGCTACGCCGGGTCTTCGCCACCTCGAACGCGCTGACGCTTCCCGTCAGCGGAACAGGCTCGGCCGGCATGGAGGCGTCCTTCGTCAACTTCGTCCGGCCCGGCGACCCCGTCGTGGTCGGCGTCAATGGCGTCTTCGGGGAGCGAATGTGCGAGGTGGCGTCCCGTCACGGCGCCGACGTCGTCCGCGTCGACGCCGAATGGGGCGAGCCCGTGGACCCGGACCGCCTCCTGTCGGCCCACCCGGCGCCGGCGCTGATCGCGGTCGTCCACGCCGAGACCTCGACCGGCGTGCGGAACGACATCGAACCGTTGGGGAGGGGCAAGGGCGACGCACTGCTGCTGGTGGACATGGTGACGTCGCTGGGCGGGATCGAGGTCGCCCTGGACGAGTGGGCGGTCGACCTCGCCTACAGCGGCACCCAGAAGTGCCTGGGGGTCCCGCCTGGCCTCGCACCCCTCACGGTTTCCGGGCGGGCGTCGGAGCGGATCGTGGAGCGGCCGTCGAGCTGGTACCTGGACCTCAACCTCCTGGCGCGCTACGTCAACGACAGTGCCGGCGGCGCTCGCGTGTACCACCACACCGCACCGGTGACGATGGTGGCGGCGCTCCACGCCGGGCTCGGTGCGCTGCTCGACGAGGGACTGGACGCGGCCTGGCAGCGCCACGCCGAATGCGGCCGCTTGTTGCAGGACGGCCTGGTCGAGCTCGGGCTGGAGCTCCTCGTCGCCGCCGACCACCGTCTCCCCCAGCTCACGACGGTCCGGGTCCCCGCCGGCGTCGACGAGGCGGCGGTCCGCCGGATCCTCCTGTCCTCGTACGGGATTGAGATCGGCGCCGGCGCCGGCCAGCTGGCCGGACAGATCTGGCGCATCGGCTGCATGGGCCACACCGCGCGTAAGCGGAACGTCATCGCCCTTCTGGGCGCGCTGAAGGAGGTGCTCGGAAGATGAGTGCGGCCAGGGCGGTGCGTCACGCACCCCTGGAGCTCCGGGGGAAACGGGTGCTGTTGCGTTCCCTGACGGAGAACGACTTTCCCGCCTGGCACGAGGTCCGCACGAGGTGTGCCGACTGGTTGTTGCGGTGGGAGCCCCGGCCCAAGGGCGCCCCCGTCCCCTCCGAAGATCGGCCCAGCTTCGCGGCGCGCTGTGGCATCAGAGAGCGCGAGCGGCACCTCGGCACCGGCTATGGCTTCGGGATCTTCGTGGGTGAGCGATTCGCCGGTGAGGTGACGCTTTCCTCCATTCAGCGCGGCCCGTTCCAGAGTGCGTTCATCGGCTACTGGGTCGACGAGGCGCTGGCGGGACGAGGCCTGGTACCCGAAGCGGTTGTGGTGACCCTGCGCTTCGCGTTCGAAGCGATCTCCCTCCACAGAGTGGAGATCTCCATCATCCCCCGCAATCTGGCCAGCCGACGGGTGGTCGAGAAGCTCGGCATCCGGGAAGAAGGCGTCGCCCTGCGCTTCCTCGAGATCGACGGTGTGTGGGAGGACCACGTGCGCTACGCCATGACGGCGGAGGAATGGGCCGGACGTGAACGCGAGCTTGCGGAGGAGTGGCTGGAGGGTTGATGGGTCAGCTGTTGTCGCCGCCGCCCACGACCGAGGGCGAGTGCCGGAAGAACTGCTCCACATCGTGCTCGTAGGTGTACGAGGTCGGCTCCCTGCCGGCTTGTCGGCGCAGCCGTAAGGCCCGGATGAATGTCTGCACGGCCCCCGCGCTGGTGGCGTTGTAGGTGAACCCGGTGCCGGTGAACCGTCTGGTGTCGACCCCGCGTCCGTAGCGCAGGAGATCCTCCAGCTCCGGGGGGAGGTCGAACAACCGGGCCACCGGCCGGATCTTCAGCGGACTGAACGGTGAGAGAGGGACGAGCCGCGTCCCGCAGATGGCCGCCACCTCGCTCCAGGGGAGCCGCCCGTCGGCGGCCACGTTGTAGAGGCCAGGAATGCCGCCCTGGGTCACGTGGAGAAGGGCGCGCACCACGTCGTTCTCTTCGATGAACTGGAGAAGCGGGTCGAAGCCGAAGATGGCCGGGCAGACAGGCCGCGAGAGATTCCGGCTGATGGGAGTGCTCAGGTGCTCGCCGAGGACGTTGGCAAAACGGAGCACGGTCACCAGGGTGCCGGGGTTGTCCTCAGCGAAGTCGCGCATGAGCCCGTCGGCTTCGACGAGCGCCCGCTCCACGCTGTTCTTCACCGGGCTGGTCCTCGGGGTGTCCTCCAGGAATGTGTTCGGGTCGCTGGCAGCGGAGCCGTAGACCAAGGTTGAGGACTTGACCACGATGTGGCGCACCGAGGAGCCGGCGGCTCCCGCTGCCGCCAGGAGATTCATTGTGCCGATGACATTGATCTCGTGCATGGCCCGGCTCGGCACCGAGGAGGAGTTCGTGATCATGAACGTGTGGAGGATGGTGTCGACCTGGGTCGCCTTCACGATCCGGTTCATGATGGAGTAGGTCTGGTCGGCCCGGACGAACTCGGCCCGCTCGAAGGGGACCGACGGCGCCCGGGTGCCCATCCCCAGGATCACGTCCATGCCCGGATCGGCCTCGAGGGCCTGGACCATGCGGCCGCCCCAGAAGGTGTCAGCTCCCGTGACGAGGACCCGCCGGCTCATCGGGTCCTCACCCGAACCAGACGCTGCGCCGGTCGCGCAGCATGTCGTAGACCGACTCCTGGAGCTGGGAACGGATGCGCTCGGACTCCTCCATGATCCGGCTCTTCGAGTACCGGTCCTGGTCCGCAGGGACGTCGAAATACACCGGATTCAGCACACGCAGCTTGATCTTGGCTGGGAACGGTGTGACGACACCGAGCGGGCCCATCGCCAGCACGTTGGCGGTGATCGGGAAATAGGGAATCCCGAGCGCGCGGGCCAGGGTGGGAAGGCGCATCACGACCGGCATCGCCTCTTCTGCGCCGACGACGGCGATGGGGATGACGGGGACACCGGCCCGCATGGCAATCTCAACGAAACCGCCGCGCCCGAACCGGCGCAATTGATAACGGTCCGTGAAGGATTTGGATGTCCCTTTCGTTCCTTCGGGGAAGACCAGTGCGAGCTGGCGCTGCTCCTTCAGGAGCCGGTAGGCATTGGCGGGACGGGCCGAGACGCCGCCCGAGCGTGCCCAGAGGGTCCCGACGACGGGAATGGTCCGGAAGAAGTAGTCGGCCAACCCGTAGACCGGGCGTCCGAGCTCCTTCTCAATTCCATGCATGATGACCGGCGCGTCCGAGGGGATGGCTCCGGCGTGGTTGGCGACGAGCAGCGCGCCGCCATCGGACGGGATCTTCTCGAGCCCCTCCCATTGCGTGCGGAACCACTTGGAATAGACGGGTTCGTAGATCGCTCGCGCCAGCGCCCGCGTCCGTTCCGATCGACCCCACTCGTCGACGTCGGACAGCCGGGGATCGTCGAGGTCCTCGGTGTGCTCGGCTGCGATACGGATCGGGACGACGGCCGTCGATCGATTCTTCTCACCGACAACCTGGCGCCCGTTGGCCATCGGGCCATCGTACCGATCACCTGGGCGGCAGGATCCTGCACGGCGGATCTACGGACGGGCCGCCCCGATCAGGTCCTGGGTGTAGATGGGCGAGTAGGACACGGTCGATCCCGTGAACGGTGCCTGAATCACCGTGTCGGTCCCGTAGGGACCCGAGCCGGTGTACATGACCACGTGGTCGACCAAGCCGCCGTCGTTGTCGAGATTCTGGTAGAAGAGCAGGTCCCCGGGCTGGAGCGCATCGAGTGACACGTGCGGCAGCGCCGGCCACTGCGTCTCGGTCGTCCTCGGTATCGACACGCCGGCCTGGCCCCACGCCCACTGCACGAGCCCCGAGCAGTCGAAGCCCACCCCTGGCTGCTCGCCGCCGAAGACGTAGGGCACACCCAACTGGGACACCGCGGCCTGCACGGCGGCCATGCCACCGCTTCCGCCCTGGGAAGATCCGCCGACCGGCCCCACCGGGGCCCCGGCCTGGTTGGCCGCGGTCGTTGCGGCCGCACCGCTGGCAGATCCGCCGACTGCTCCGGCAACGGTCGCCGCCGTGGCGGCCGCGGCCGCGGCCGCTTGTTTTGCCGCCGCGGTGCGCGCCGCCGCCGCTGCCGCTGCTTCCTGCTGCGCCTCTTGGATGGCCGCCTGCGCGACTTCCTGGGCCAGCTGGCCCTGTACCTGGTTCAAGGTCGCCTTGGTCGCGGCCGCTTCCTGCTCGTTGGCTTGCGCGAGTGCTTTGGCCTGCGCCGCCTCCGATTGGGCCTGCGCCGCCTCCGATTGCTGCGCCGTCTGCTGGGCCTGCAATTGCGTCTCGGACTGCAGCAGTGCTGTCTCGTCCCTGGTCAGATTGCCGACGATCTGGTTGGTGTACTGGTTGCGCGCCATCGTCTGGTTTGCTGACGAGGAGAAGTAGGAGGCAAAACCGGTTTGCGGAGTGCCGTGCACGTATGCAGCAACCGCATCCCTCGCCACGAGGCGCCGGTCGACGTCGACTTCCGACCGCGCGCGCGTCAAATTCGCAGCGATGGTCTGCAATGCCGTCTGCGCGTCCTGCAGATTCTGCTGTGCCGTGTTGTACTTGTCGTCGAGGATGGAGGTCTGCTGTTCCTCCTGCGCGAGTGTGGACTCGATCTGGCTGACCTGCGATTGTGTTGCGTTGATCTGCGACTGGTTCGGGGCGGGGCCGGGCAACGTCGTCGACGTCGTCGCACCCGCGCTCGCGACAGTGGCGACCGACAGCAACGTGCCGAGCACCGCGACCACCATGGTGACCCTGAGAAAGGGAGCCCGCCTGCGGACAGTGCTCCGACCATTCACTGCATCCACGGCGCACCAGCGTAACGGCTACATGGTGGCGAAAGAGGCATGCCCGCGTTTCTGTCCGGTTGCAGTCAGAGTTCGCGTGACGTTCACCATCCGCCCGATTGACCAATCGGCTTTGCCTCCATAGGGTGCTCGTGCGTGAACGGCGTCGTGACGGTCACCCAAGGAAGGCTCAGGGGCGTTTGGCGGGAGGACCTGTGGTCGTTCTCCGGGATCCCCTACGGCCGGGCACCCGTCGGCACGTTGCGCTGGCGCCCCCCGTTGGATGCCGAGAGTTGGGAAGAGGTGCGCGACGCGTCGACCTTCGGGCCGATCGCCCCGCAGTCCGCCGCCGTGCCTGGGATCACGAGCCCGGCTGACCCCGAAGCGTCTGAACCGCACAGCGAGGACTGTCTGTCACTCAACGTCTGGACCCCCGAGCTGCCGGATGCACCCACGTTGGAGCCGGGTCAGGGCCGCCCGGTGATGGTCTTCATCCACGGGGGAGGGTTCACGTCCGGAAGCGGCTCCGTCTTCCTCTACCGGGGCGGCAACCTGGTCCGGAACGGTGACGCCGTGGTCGTGACCATCAATTACCGTCTCGGCGCCTTGGGGTTCCTGGGTCATCGGGACCTCGCCGATCCCGACGGACTGCTCGGCAACTGGGGCATCCACGACCAAGTCGCCGCGCTGCGCTGGGTGCGGGACAACATCGCCGCCTTCGGCGGTGACCCCGGCTCCGTCACCATCTTCGGCGAGTCGGCCGGAGCCTTCAGCGTGGCCACGCTGCTCGGGACGCCGGCCGCCGCGGGCCTCTTCCGCCGCGCGGTGGTGCAGAGCGGCGGGGTGCACGTGCACACCGTCGATGAGGGTGAACGATCGGCGCAGCGGCTGGCCGCGGCGCTGGGGATCGGTTCGTGTCGCAGAGAAGCTTTGGAACGTGTGCCGGCGGCCGAACTCGTGGCCGCGACGGAGGAGATGGGCAAGCGACGTCCAGACCCCGGCATGATCCCGCTCCCATTCCTCCCGATCGTCGACGGCGTCCTGCTGCCGGATGACCCACTGGCCGCCGTGGCCAAGGGCGCCGCAGCCGGAATCGATCTCTTGATAGGGACGAACCGGGACGAGCTGACGCTCTTCGGCCTCGGCAACCCCGCGCTCATGGCGCTCGACGATGACGGAGTGGAGCGCTGGATCGGCAACGCGGTTCCCGACATGTCCGGGGTCGAGGTGATCGATGCCTACCGTTCGGCCCGGCGGGCGCGTGGTGAGCCGGTCGAAACCAGTGACGTCTGGGTCGCCGCGGGGACGGACATCGTGTTTCGTTGGCCCAGCCTCCAACTCGCCGCGGCCCATGTGGCGCGGGGCTCACGCGCCTACGTGTACCTGTTCGATTGGGAGTCACCCGCGTTCGGCGGGATCCTGGGCTCCTGTCATGCCCTGGAGTTGCCGTTCGTCTTCGGCGCGGTCCACCTGCCGGTCGTGCAGGTCTTCTCGGGAGGCGGCCCGGCGGTCCAGAAGCTCTCGTCGCAGATGCAGCGGGCGTGGCTCGCCTTCGCCGCCGCCGGCGAGCCCGGTCACGACGGCATCGGCAGCTGGCCGCAATGGGATCCGGCCGATCGCGCCACCATGATCTTCGGTGCGGACACCAGGCTCGAGGATGCGCCGCGTAACGAGGAGCTGGCCGTCCTGGAACGGCACCGCCCGCTCGTGTCGGGCGTGCCTGGGTAAGCGGGCCGCGCCCGGCACCCTGATGGCATCCTCCCGAGGATGCCCGGGCGGGTCAAGAATGGTGCACCGGGGGCGTAGCCCAACAGGCAGAGGCAGGGCGCTTAAACCGTCCCCAGTGAGGGTTCGAATCCCTCCGCCCCCACCGAGGCCGCGGTCCGACCGTTCTCCCGCGTGACCCACGACGGCGTCGAAGTCGCTCTCCTCGGCCCGGTGGTCGTGCGCGGCGCGGCCGGACCGTTTCACCGCTCGGCCGCGCTCGAGCTCGTCGTCTATCTCGCCTTTCACCGGCGGGGCGTCCGTCACGCCGAGTGGGCGCTGGCCATCTGGCCCGAGCGGCCGGTTTCCCCCGCCACCGTGCACTCGACCGCTTCGGATGCCCGCCGGGCGCTGGGTCGAGCGGCTGACGGCGGGCTGCACCTTCCCCGCGGCGTCGACCTCCGGCTCCGCAGCTCGGTCACGACCGATGCCGAGCGGTTCGCGTCCCTGGCCGGATCGGACGACCCGCACCGTCTCCTCGACGCCATGCGGCTCGTCCGGGGCCCGCTCTTCACAGGGTTGCAGCGCACGGATTGGGCCGTCTTCGACGGTACCGAGGCGGAGATCGAGTCGCTGGTCGTGCGCACTGCCTTACGCGGTTCCGACGCGTTCGTCGCGCTCGGTTGTGCCGACGAGGCGGAGTGGATGGTGCGGCAGGCGCTCCACGTGAGCCCGTACGACGAGCGCCTTTACCGCGCCCTCTTGACGGCCACGGCAGCCCAGGGCAACCGGGTCCGCCTGCACTCGGCCATGACACAGCTCCTGACCCTGGCCGGAGAGGCCGCTCGGCCGGCATCCCGGATAGCGGAACCGGTCCCGACGGACTGCCTCCATCCCCAGACGACGGCCCTCTACCGTGACCTGCTCCACTCGTCGCCTGCCGCCGAAGGGCACCCCTCCAGGCTGTAGGGTTGCCACCCGCCATGGCGAGAAGCTCTTCGGGTAAATCAGTCGCACGCGCCGCCGCAACGGGCGGTGGCACCACCTACCGCGGGCAGATGCCGGTGAACTGGTACGCCGCGCTCGTGGTGATCCTCATCGTCGGGATCGGGTCGATCGCGCTAGCCAAGTTCAACTACAACAAGACACCCACCGTCGTCGAGCCGACGGTGGGGACGACGTGGCACGCCGGCCTCGCAGCCGACATCTGCGGGACCATGGAGCCGGCGCTCGCCGCCTCCCCGACGACCGCGACCACCGGGCTGACGACGACGGGGAGCGGCGTCCTGCTCATTGCGCCGAAGACGGCGGGCGAGGCGGGCAACAACGCCACGCTGGGGAAGTTCGCGCAGGGGTACACCGGGCTGACGCTCACGAACACCACCCTCAAGTACCCGTCGACCACGACCACGACCACGCCTGAGTACAAGAACGGCCAGAAGTGCCCTGCCGGCACGCCGGACGCCGGCAAGGCCGGAGTCGTGCAGGCTCGCGCCTGGGTGATCTCGACCAAGACCGGGAAGAACAACGAGGAGGTAGAGACCGGGGGCGTCACGACGCTGAAGCCGGCCAACCTCAAGTTCCTTAACCGCCAGCTCATCACCGTCGGGTTCGCACCGGAAGGCACCGCCCTGCCGAAGCCGCCCGCCTCCACCATCACTGCGCTGGTGCAAGTGCTGGCCGGCAACCAGGCACCGACCGAGACGACCACGACCCTCCCTGGGGCCACGACCACTCCCACCAGCGCCCCGACCTCCGCCACCACGACGTCGAATCCCGCGTCCACCACCACGACGGCTCCGCCGACGACGACGACGAAACCTTCGTCCACGACGACGACCAAGTAATGAAGGCGGTTGTCCTCGTCGGCGGCGAGGGGACGAGGCTTCGCCCACTGACGCTCTCGGTCCCGAAGCAGATGCTCCCCATCGTCGGCGTTCCCATGATCGAGCGGGTGCTCGCGCACCTGGCCTCCCACGGCATCGACGACGCCGTCCTTTCGCTGGGCTACCTGCCCGATGCCTTCATGGAGGCCTACCCCGACAGTCGGGTCTCGGGCATGGGGGTGACCTACGCCGTCGAGCCCGAGCCCCTTGACACGGCCGGTGCCGTCCGTTTCGCCGCCACGTTCGCCGGCGTCGACGAGACGTTCGTGGTGGTCAACGGTGACGTGCTCACCGATCTCGACCTGACGGCCCTGGTGGCCTTCCATCGCGACCACGGCGCAGAGGGGACGGTCGCCCTGCACCCCGTGGCCGATCCCTCCGCCTTCGGCGTCGTGCCCACCGACGATAACGGGCGGGTGACGGCCTTCGTCGAGAAGCCGCCGCGTGACGAAGCGCCGACGAACGAAATCAACGCGGGGACGTACGTGCTCGAGCCCTCCGTGCTCGAACGGATTCCCGAGGGTGGTCGAGTGTCGATCGAGAGGGAGACCTTTCCCGCCATGGTGCGGGACCGCGGCCTCTTCGCCGCGCTCGGACGACCACTACTGGCTCGATACGGGGACACCGGCCGCGTACCTCGAGGCCAACTTCGACTACGTGAACCAGAAGCGCGGGCCGATCGTGAACCCGGAGGTGGTCGACCGCGGCGACGGTGTCCTGATGGAGAGCGAGAGCGACGTCGAGGGCGTGGTGGTCGGTCCCTCGGTCGTCCTGTCCGGCTGCGTGATCGAGGAGGGCGCGCGGGTCGAGCGCAGCATCCTCGGACGCGGGACGGTGGTCTCCACCGGTGCCTCCATCGTGGACTCGGTGCTCATGGACGGATGTCACGTCGCGGCGGACGCCAAGGTCGCGGGTTCCGTGATGGGCCCGCGGTCGATCGTCGGCCAGAGGGGCGACGTCCGGGCGGTCTCCGTCCTCGGCGCCGACGCGGTGGTCTCTTCGGGGACGCTGGTCGACGGCGAGCGCGTGTCAGGCTAGAAAGGCCAGGGCATGCGCACGCTGGTGACCGGAGGCGCCGGGTTCATCGGGTCCAACCTGGTCGACCGCCTGCTCGTCGAAGGGCACGAGGTCGACGTCGTCGACGACTTCTCGACAGGCTCCCTGTCGAACCTGGCCGAAGCGCGCGGGAGCGCGGGGCGGTCGCTCACGATCCACCACCTCGACATCAGCGCGCCTGCGGTCATCGAGCTCATGGCGCGTCGGCGTCCCGAGCTGGTCTTCCATCTCGCCGCCCAGGCCGACGTCCGGGTCTCGGTGGCCCGCCCGGCCTTCGACGCCACGGTCAACGTCGTCGGCTCGCTCAACGTCCTGGAGGGGGCCCGCCAGGCCGAGGCCGAGCGGGTGGTCTTCGCGGCCAGCGGCGGCACGCTGTACGGCGAGCCCGCCTTCGAGGACCTCCCGGTCCGTGAATCGCACCCCCAGCAACCGTTGTCGCCCTACGGCGTCGCCAAGAAGGCGGTCATCGACTACTTGGTGGCCTACCGGGAGCTGCACTCTCTCGAGTTCTGCGCCCTGGCCCTCGGGAACGTCTACGGGCCCCGGCAGGATCCCCACGGTGAGGCAGGTGTGGTCGCCATCTTCGCCGAGCGCATCCTGCGGGGACAGCCGGTCACGATCTTCGGTGACGGGGAGCAGACGAGGGATTTCGTGTTCGTCGACGACGTCGTCGACGCTTTCGTGCGGGCCGCGACACGCGGGGGAGGTCTCGTGTGCAACATCGGGACGGGGCGCGAGACGTCGGTCAACGAGCTCCTGAGCGCCATGGCGTCGCAGGCCGGCACCGACGTGACGTCCGTCTTGGCCCCCCTTCGCCCGGGCGAGCTGCTCCGCTCCAGCCTTGACGTGGAGCGCGCGGCGATCCAGCTCGGCTGGCGCGCCTGGACCGAGCTGGACGACGGAACTCGTGCAGTGCTCGAGTTCGTGCGCGCCAGAGCGGACTGAGGTCAGCGGAAGAGGTCTTCGTCAGGGGGCCGGATCACCTCGGCGCGGACCGAGGCCGGCCGCAGCCACTCCGGCGGCGCGCCGCGCACGACGGCGACGGGGACGCCACGGTCCTTGCCCATCACGAGTTCCGCCGCCGATGCCAGCTCGTCGGCGACGCAGATCTCGGTGGCCACGAGCTCGCGACCACCGGCGTCGGTCGTGCCCTTCAGATCGACGACGGCGGCCACGCCGGCGCACCCGATGGCGACATCGGTGACACCGCGGCGCCACGGTCGCCCGAAGGTGTCTGACACGATGACGCCGAGCTCGAGCCCGAAGGCGTGCTGGAGCCCGGCGCGGATTGCGCGCGCCGAGCGGTCCGAGTCCTCGGGGAGCAACGCCGCGGTCCCGTCCGCCACGTTGGACAGGTCGACGCCGGCGTTTGCGCAAATGAAGCCATGGCGCGTCTCACTGATCACCAGGTCGCCCCGGCGACGCAGCACTCGCACGGACTCCCGTTCCACCAACGCCACCTTGGCCTCCGGGTCGCCGTGATCAAGTGCGACCAGACGGCCCTCCGCCTTCGAGACGATCTTCTGGGTGACCACGATCACGTCGCCGTTCAAGAGTTCGAGCCCTTCGGGGTCGGCCGGCGCGACGGCGCCGGCAATCAGCGCAGCCAGGTCCGTCCCCGGTGTCACCTCTCCGATACCGCCGAGCGGGAACACGTGGACGCCCTCAGCCCGCGGCATCGACCACCACCCGGGCCAGGTCCACAGCCCGCTCCGGCGTGCTCATGACCGAGGGCGCCACGACGCAGCGCACACCCTCGGCCTCAATGGCCGCGGCATGGGAGGCGTCGGCGACGTCGACCACGAGTGTGCCGACCCAGGGCGCGTACAGCCGGGCCACGCCGACCACGGACGCCTCGGTGCCGAGCTCGGCCATGAGCCGGTCGGCGGGGCCCTTGAGCGCGGCCCCGGCCACGATGGGCGAGACGGCGACGACCTGTGACCGGCGCGCCACGAGGATGTCGCGGACGCCGGGGACGGCGAGAACGGGGCCGATCGAGACCACGGGGTTCGACGGGCAGACCACGATGGCGTCCGCGTCACCGAGCGACTCCATGACGCCGGGCGCCGGGCGGGCCGCCTCGGCACCTTCGAAACGTACGGTCCGGACCGTGACGTCGTGGCGCAGCCGCACGAAGTAGTCCTGGAAGCCCACCTCTGTCCCCGGCGGGCCCAACGAGCTCGCCTCGGCCAGCGTGACCCGGGTCCGCAGCGCGTCGTCGGTCACGGGCAGCAGCCGCACGCCGACACCGCGCCGGCGGCCCAGCTCTGCCGTGACCGTGCTCAGTGGCGCACCTGCCCGCAGCCGGCCCGTCCGGAACAGGTGCGTGGCCAGGTCACGGTCGCCCAGACGGAACCAGTCCTCGCCACCCAGCCGGGCCAGCTCGTCCATGACCGTCCAGCTCTCGCCGGCCACGCCCCACCCGGTCTCGCGGTTGTCCAAGCCGGCGAGGGTGTAGGTGACGGTGTCGAGGTCGGGGCTGATGTGGAGCCCGTGCAGCACCATGTCGTCGCCGACGTTGACGATGGCGGTGATGTCGTCGGCCGGCACGACATGGACGAGCCCGGAGAGCATTCGAGCGGCCCCGACGCCGCCGCAGAGGGCCACCAGCACGTCGCGAGCATAGGAGCGACCGGCCCCCGGCCTTTCCGGCCAGCCCTGGTACCATCGCCGCCCGCCATGCCAGTGCGCATCCCCTCGGATCGCCACGAGACCGTGGTGTCGGTCCTGCGGGAAGCGGCACAGGTCAACGGCGACGTCGAGGCGTACGTCGAGCCCGACGGGCGAGGCGGCCGCCGTACCCTCACCTTCGCCGAGTGGGACCGGGCCGCCGACGGTGTGGCCGGGGAGCTGGCGCGCCGGGGCGTGGTCAAGGGGGACGTCGTCGGACTGCTCCTGCCCTCGTGCATCGAGTACGCAGTGCTCTACGCCGCGTTGCTCCGCCTGGGGGCCATCACGTCGGGGATCAACCCCCGCATGGGAGCCGGCGAGATGGCCTCCATCGTGGACCGGGCCAAGCCGGTGATGATCGTGGTCGACCCTGACGTGGCCCAGGTTCCTCCGGCGGAAACGGGGATCGTCGTCGACCGTGGGGAGGCCCGGACGTGGTGGTCCGGGGAGGGGCGGGGTACCCGGACCCCACTGGCATCCTCCGATCCGGTGGCTGTGGTGTGGACCAGCGGGACCACGGGCGATCCCAAGGGGGCCGTGTTCGACCACGCCAACCTCGCCGCGGTGGCCCGGGGTACCGACGTGCTCAGCCAGCCGGGGGATCGCAGGCTCTCGCCGCTGCCGTTCGCCCACGTCGGCTACATGACACGCGCCTGGGACGAGATCGCCAATGCGGTGACGACCATCATCACTCCCACGCCGTGGCGGGCCGACGACGCCATCCGCGTCATGGCGGATGAGCGGGTGACCGTCGCCCAGGGCGTGCCGACGCAGTGGGCGCTCATGTTGGCCAGCGGGGAGCTCGCACGCGCCGACCTGGGTGCCCTGCGCGTCGCCGGGACCGGCGCGGCGCGCATGACGGCGTCCATGGTGGCCGAGGTGCGCCGGCGCTTCGGGGTGCCCGTGGTCGTCCGCTACACGTCGACGGAGTCGTCGCTCGGGACCGGCACCACGCTCACGTCATCGGACGAGGAGGTGGCGACAACGGTGGGCCGACCGGTGGCCGGGGTCGAGCTCAAAATCGTCGACGACGGCGGGACGCCGGTGCCCGACGGCTCGGTGGGACGGGTCCTCCTGCGGTCCGGGGCCGCCATGCGCGGGTACTGGGGCCGGGGCCCGGGGCGGGGGCGCGGGGTCGGCGAGCTCGTCGATGCTACGGCCACGAGCACCGTTCTCGCCCCGGACGGGTGGCTCACCACCGGAGACTTCGGACGCCTGACCCCCGAGGGCAACCTGCAGCTGGCGGGGCGGGCGCACGAGCGCTACATCCGGGGTGGCTACAACGTGTATCCGGCCGAGGTCGAGGAAGCCCTCTCGTCGCACCCCGCCGTGGCGCGCGCCGCCGTGGTCGGGGTGCCCGACGACGTCCTGGGCGAAGTCGGCGTTGCCGTCGTCGTCGCCGCCGCCGGCACGCAGCCCGAGCTCGCCGATCTGCGTGCGCACTGCGCCCGGGAACTGTCCGACTACAAGGCCCCGGACGCGCTGGTGGTGGTGGACGAGCTGCCGCTGACCCCGATGATGAAGGTCGACCCGGTCCGCCTGGCCGCGCTGGCCGAGCGCGGCGCGGACGAGCGGCGCACGGACCGGGCGCAGAATCGTCGTCCCGGCGCCGGGGTGCTAGGCAGTGGCCCGACCGGAGAAGAAGACGAGAAGGAGCGCGCATGAGCCCCACGACCAGAGTCGGGGAGTCCGATCCCAACCGGGGGACCGCCCCGGAGGCGATCACCCCTGGTCGCTACGCGGGACGGGTGGCGCTGGTCACCGGCGCCGGCTCGGGCATCGGGCGCGCCACGGCGCGTCGCCTGGCCGCGGAGGGCGGCGCCGTGGCCTGCCTCGACGTGGCCACCGACGCCATCGAAACGGTGGCGGGCGAAATCAACCGGGAGGCGGCCGGCGCGGGCGGGCGGGCCATCGCGCTGCGCTGCGACGTCACCGACGAGAACGCCGTCGCCACGGTCGTGGCCCGGGCCGGGGAGGAACTCGGTCCCATCACCAACCTGTGCAACATCGCCGGTATCGGCGGGTTCGCCCACACACCCGACCAGTCCCTCAGCGGTTGGGACAAGATCATCGCGGTCAACCTGACCGGCACCTTCCTCATGTGCCGCGCCGTGCTGCCCGGCATGCTCGAACACCGTGGCGCCATCGTCAACACCGTCTCGACGGCGGGCGTCATCGGCCAGCCCTACTCGGCGGCCTACTGCGCCTCGAAGGGCGGCGTGAAGATGCTCACCAAGGCCCTGGCCGTCGAGTACATGGCGCGGGGCGTGCGCGTGAACGGCGTGGCGCCCGGCGGCGTCGACACGCCGATCATCCACAACTTCGGCCCGCCCGCCGACGCGGACTTCAAGCTGATCGAGCGATTGATGACGCCGATCGGGTTCGCCTTCCCGCACGAGATCGCCGGCGCGTTCGCCTACCTCGGCTCGTCCGAAGCGGACTACGTGACCGGGGCGATCCTCTCCATCGACGGGGCGATCTCGGCCTGAGCACCGTCGACACGTCCCGGGCCACGGAGCCGGCACGCCTGCGGGTCGCGCTCGACGCCACCCCACTGCTCGGCCTGCCCACCGGGGTCGGTGCGTTCTGCCAGGGCGCCCTGGCGGCGCTGGCGGACCGCCCGGCCCTGGACGTGCGGGCCTACGCCGTGAGTTGGCGCCGGCGCCGGCTGATCGAAGGGCGAGTGCCCGCCGGCGTCGCGGCCCGACAGCGCCCGATGCCGGCCCGGCCCCTCCACGCGCTGTGGCGCCGCCGGGACGGGCCACCGCTCGAGTGGTTCATCGGCACCACCGACGTCGTCCACGGGACCAACTTCCTCGTGCCGCCGACCCACCGTGCCGCCGCGTTGGTCTCGGTGCACGATCTGACTCCGTTGCACCATCCCGAGCTGTGCAACGAGGCGACGCTCGCCTACCCGGGGCTGATCGGGCGTGCCCTCGGCCGCGGGGCGTGGGTCCACACTGACTCGGCTTTCGTGGCCGGTGAGGTGGTCGAGGCCTTCGGGGCCGATCCCGGTCGGGTCCGGGTCGTCCACCCCGGGGTCCCCGACCTGCCCGCCCCGACGGCGACGGAGACGGCAGCGGCGCTGGCGCGGATCCCTCCCGGGACGGGGCGCTACTGCCTGGCGATCGGGACAGCCGAGCCCCGCAAGGATCTGCCGGGTCTCGTTCGGGCGTTCGAGCGCGCTCGCTGACCGCCATGCGGATGTCGCGCTCGTCCTCGCCGGGCCGCCTGGCTGGGGCGAGCAGGCGGTGGCGTCGGCCGTGGCAGCGTCGGCGGCCCGGGACAGGATCGTCCGCACGGGCTGGGTCGAGCCCGCGGAACTGGCCGCGCTGCTCGGGCACGCCAGCGTGTTGGTCTACCCCTCCCTCTACGAGGGATTCGGGTTTCCGCCGTTGCAGGCCATGCGGGCCGGCGTGCCGGTCGTGGCGACGCGTGCGGGATCATTGCCCGAAGTGCTCGGTGACGGTGCCCTGCTGGTCGATGCAGGCGACGACGAGGGGCTGGTCGATGCGCTCGATGCGGTCCTGGGCGACGAGGCCTTGCGCGGTCGCCTCGTTGCCGCCGGCACGGCCTGGTGCGCGCGCTACACGTGGGAGCGCTGCGGCGAAGGCCTCGAGGCGCTCTATCGCGACGCGGCGGACCGCCGTGGCTGAACGATCGACGCCGACCGTGCTCCTGGCCGTCGAGCAGCTCCGCCGGCGCGTGCCCGGCGGCATCGGCGCCTACGCGCGCGGCCTCCTCAACGGGCTGGACGAGTGCTCGGCCCAGGATGATCCGGTCCGGCACGATCCCGTCGAGGTGACGCTCCTGGCCAGCCGGTCACCGGGGGATGACGACGACGCGCTCGCGGCCTTCGGGCGACTGACCATCACGTCGCGGCTCCCCGGGCGGCTCCTGACCCTGGCCTGGGACCACGGTCTGTCCCACGCTCCGGAGGGTTTCGACATCGTGCACTCGGTGTCCCTGGCCTCGCCCCGGCTCCGCCGTTCGAGCGGGGCGCGGCCGGTCGTGACCGTCCACGACGTGGCATGGCGCCGCCATCCCGAGGCGACGACGAGGCGGGGACTGCGGTGGCACGAGGCCGCACTGGCCCGCGCCGATGCCTCCGGGGCGTCGCTGGTGGTCCCGTCCCGACTGGTCGCCGCCGACCTCACGGCGACGGGTATCGCGGCGAGCCGAGTCACGGTCGTGCCGAGCGGCGCCGATCACCTGCCTGCTCCCGATCCCGTGGCGGCCGAGGACCTCCTCCGCCGCGTGGGGGTCGGGGGGAATTCCTCCTCACCGTCGGCACGCTCGAGCCGCGCAAGAACCTGGACCGGCTCGTGCGGGCGTTCGGCCGCGTCCGTGGCTCGCTGCCGGGACCGTGGTCACTCGTGATCGTCGGACCCGACGGATGGGGCCCGTCGCCGGCGGAGCCGCTCCCGACCGACCACGTCGTCTTCACCGGCGCCGTCCCGGACCCGGTGCTGGCCGAGCTCTACCGCCGGGCCCGTGCCTTTGCCTACGTTCCGCTCACCGAGGGCTACGGCCTGCCGCCCCTGGAGGCCATGCGCGCCGGGCTTCCGACCGTGGTGTCCGACGAGGTGCCGAGCGTGCACGACCTCGGTGAGGCGGAGCCCGCGGCGGCGCGGGTCGTCGACCCGCTCGACGTCGACGACATCGCCGGCGGGCTGGCTGCCGTCCTGACCGACGACACCCTGCGGGCGGACCTGGCGCGCCGGGGCGTCGCGCACGCATCGGCGCGCACATGGAGCGGCGCGGCCCAGGCGCACATCGACCTGTGGCGGTCGTTGCAGTGACGGACGATCGCCTGCACCTCTCACTCGATGTCTCGGCCGTCCCGGCGCGGCCGGGTGGGGCCGGTTATTACACGATGGCGCTAGCCCGCGGGTTGGCCGGGCGCGACGACGTCGGGCTGACACTGGTGGCGCGGCGGGGCGACGAGGAGCGCTGGCGCGAGCTCGCCGGCGGCGCGTCGGTGCGCGGCGAGGTCCCCGTGTCGCGGCCGGCCCGGCTGACCTTCGAGCAGCTCCGCCTCTCTTCCGTGCTGCGCTCTGTCGGGGTGCAGGTCCACCATGGTCCGCACTACACGATGCCGGCCCGGTCACCGGCTCCTTGCGCGGTGACGATCCACGACTGCACGTTCTTCGACCATCCGGAGTGGCATCTGCGCTCGAAGGCGGCCTTCTTCCGCCGCGCCATCCGCCGCGCCGCGCGTCAGGCCGGCGTGCTGATCTGTGTCAGCCGGACCACGGAGGAACGGCTGCGTGCGTGCTGCGACGTCCGGGTCCCGGTGGTGGTGGCGCCGCACGGTGTCGACCACGAGCGGTTCACGCCGCGGCAGCCGGTCGAAGGAGCGGACCGGGCCGTGCTCGGACCGCTGGGCGTGCCGGTGGACCGGCCGCTCGTCGCGTACGTGGGCACGCTGGAACCCCGCAAGGGGCTCGTCCCGCTGATTGCCGCGTTCGACCTGGTGGCCCGCGCCCACCCGGACGCCGTCCTGGTGCTCGGCGGTCAGACCGGCTGGGGGATGGCCGAGACCGAGCGCGCGCTCGCCGCGGCCAGGCACCCCGAACGCATCGTGCGCACCGGCTACCTGCCCGACGAGGCCGTGCCCGCGCTGCTGCGGCAGGCGTCGGTCGTGGCCTATCCCGCGCTTGAGGAGGGATTCGGGCTGCCGGCACTCGAGGCGCTCGCCTGTGGCGCTCCCGTCGTGACCACGGAGGGCACGGCGATGGCGGAGATGGTGGCGGGTGCCGCGCTGCTCGCGCCACCCGGCGACGTCGCCGCGCTGGCCGCAGCGCTGGACACGGCGCTCGAGGAAGGCCCGGCCACGCCCCGCCGGGCGCTTGGGATCACCGTGGCGGGGGAACGGACCTGGGAGGCGAGCGTCGCGCGGCATCTGGAGGCGTATGCGGTCGCCCGGGCGGCCTCGCAGTAGGGTTCCGCGCATGCGCGCGCTGATCACGGGCGGAAAGGGCTTCGTGGGCCAGTGGCTGGCCGCACACCTCAAGGACCGGGGTGACGATGTCGCGGTCATCGACATCGAGACCGATGTGGCCGACGGCGCCGCCGTCCGCCGGGTGATGGCCGACGTCGAGCCGGAGGCCGTCTATCACCTGGCGGCGATGACCCACGTGGGGGAGAGTTGGGAGCACCCCGGCCAGGTGCTGCGGGTCAACGTCCTCGGGACAGCGGAGATCCTGGCGGCCGCCCGCTCGGTCGGCGGGAGTCCCCGCGTCCTGGTCGTCAGCTCGGCCGAGGTGTACGGGGTCGTCACTCCGGGCCAACTGCCGCTCGCCGAGGACACCCCCACGGCGCCTGCGAGTCCGTACGCCGCCAGCAAGCTGGCGGCGGAGGCGGTGGCACTCCAGGCCTGGCGCGGCTATGGGCAACCGGTGCTCGTCGTGCGGCCCTTCAACCACATCGGACCGGGCCAGTCGCCCAACTTCTTCGTGCCCGCGCTGGCCAAGCGGATCGTGGAAGCCCGTCGGAGCGGGAACCGCACGCTGCGGGTGGGCACCCTGACCACGAGGCGCGACTTCACCGACGTGCGCGACGTGGTGACGGCCTACCGGTTGCTGATCGAACAGGGCACCCCCGGTGAGGTCTACAACGTGTGTTCAGGTCGGGACGTCGCCATGTCGGACGTGGCGGCGCAGCTCCTCGAGCTGGCGCAGGCCGACCTCACCCTCCAGACCGATCCCGAGCTGGTGCGGCCCGTCGACGTGCCCGTGCTGCGCGGCGACGCGGGGCGGTTGCAGGCGGAGACGGGCTGGCGGCCGGACATCCCACTCGCGACGACGCTCGCCGACGTCCTGGCCTCGTGGGAGGCGGACTGACGGCGAGCGTCGTCGGTACGTGGAGCGTGCCGGTGTTCAGGCGCTGACGCGCTGGCGGATCTGGATCCGGACCTCACGAGCCTGCTCGCGGGCCTTGATCGTCACCTGCGTGACCGAGGAGGGCAGGATGTCCTCCAGCGGCTGGAGGGTCGTCTCGACGAACTGCGTTGCCGTCTCGGCCAGGTCGTCGATCTGGTTGAACCCCTTGGCCACGCCCTGGCGCACCTCGTCGATGTACTGGTCGAACGAGAGGTCCTTGGACAGCCGGTTCTGCAGCTCGACCCGCTGGACCTGGACCCGCTGGTAGCCCAGCACGCCGAGGCCGACGGCGACGTATGCGGCGTCGCGGGCGAGGTCCGTGACACCCTTGGAGAGGTTGGTGATGTTGGTGGGTACTTCGGGCATGGGAGCCTCCTGTCTGGTCGGTTTGAGTCCGACGATCGGGACACAGGAACCGCCGGCAGGCCTCTGTGTTCGGATGCAAGAGTATCACGATTGTTAAACAGTAGCAAGCATTGGGGGTGAATTCCGTGCCTGAGGGGCCTGATGACGGACCGGATAGCCTCGGCCCCCTGATGGACGCCCAAGTGCCGGCCGTGGTCGCCGTCGTGGTCACGACCGAGCCGGGACCCTGGCTCGAGGAGGCGCTCTCGTCCCTCGCGGCCCAGGACTACGAGGAGCTCTCGGTCCTCGTCCTCTCCACGGCGGCGGACGATCCCGAGGTCACCGACCGGGTGGCGCGCGTGCTGCCGGACGCCTTCGTCCGGCACCTGCCGGGGCGGCCCGGTTACGCCGCAGCCTCCAACGAGGCCCTGGGCATGGTCGAGGGGGCGGCGTTCTTCCTGCTCTGCCACGACGACGTGGCCCTGTTCCCCGACGCGGTCCACAAGCTGGTGGAGGAGTCGTACCGGTCCAACGCGGGCGTGGTGTCCCCGAAGTTCCTGAACTGGGACGACCCCCGCATCCTGCTGCACGTCGGGATGAGCTGCGACAAGACGGGCGCCGTGGTGGATCGCATCATCGAAGGCGAGGTCGATCACGGTCAGCACGATGCCGTGCGCGATGTGTTCGTCGCGCCGGGCGGGTGCACCTTGGTGCGCGCCGATCTCTTCACGGAGCTGAAGGGCTTCGATCCGGGGATCGTGGCAATGGGGGAGGACCTCGATCTGTCTTGGCGGAGCCAGGTCGCGGGCTCGCGCGTCGTGGTGGCCCCCGAGGCGCGGGTGCGCCACCGCGAAGCGGTCGCCAGCGGCCTCGAGCCGCTCGCGGTGCCGCCCGAGCGCGACGTCCGGCGCCCCGTCACCCTGCAGGCGTTGCAACGCCGGCACGAGCTCCGGGCCGTGCTCAAGTGCTACACCCGGATCCACCTGCTGCGGGTGCTGCCGCAGGCGGCACTGCTCGCCTTCGGCGAGGTGGTCGTCGCCGTGTTCGCCCGCGACCGCGTCCGGGTGCGGGCCGTCACGGGCGCGTGGCGCTGGAACGCCCATCGGCTGACCGAGATCTCGCTGCTGCGAGGCGAGCTGGCCGAACATCGCCTCTTTCCCGATGCCGAGGTGCGCCGGCTCCAGGTCCGGGGCAGCGCTCGGCTCTCGAGCTACGTCAGCCGGCTCTCCCACCAGGGCCTCGATGCGGCCAATGCCGTGGCCGTCACGAGGGAACGCCCGGAGCGCGAGAACGAGCGGGTGGCGACGGTCGCCGTCCTGACCGGGAGTGTCGGGTCGGCCTTCAGCGAGGACGCCGACTTCGACGAGCTGGACGACCTGGGCCGCCGCGCCGGGCGCGACCGCTTCGGGCGCCGGGTCCGCTCCGCGCCCCTGGGCACCGGGCGTCAGCGGGCAGTCGCCCTGGTCGTCGCGCTCCTCGTCATCGCCATCGGCACCCGTGACCTCTTCTTCGGGACTCTGCCCCTGGTCGGCCAGCTGGCCCCGCTGACGTCATGGTCGACCAGCTGGCACCACTTCGTCTCGGGTTGGCAGTCGACCGGGGTGGGCACCACTGCGCCGGCCTCTCCCGCCTTCGGGCTCGCGGGCATCAGCGGCACCGTGCTCTTCGGCGCCATGGGCACGTTGCAACGGGTCCTGCTCCTCGGGTGCATCCCGCTCGGGGCCTGGGGTGTGTCGCGCTTCATGCGCCCGCTCGTGTCGCCCCGGGCGCGCGTCGTCACCGTCATCTGCTTCCTCGGGCTGCCGCTGCCGTACGGCGCGCTCGGCACGGGCCGCTGGGACGGGCTCGTCGCCTACGCGCTGTTCCCGTTCATCGCGCTCCGTCTGGCCCGGGCAGCCCGGGTGGCGCCGTACGCCGTGGCGCCCGGTCCGCGCTGGCGGAGTCGGCCGGTCGGCGAGGTCGCCATCCTCGGTGCGCTCATCGCGGCCGCAGCGGCCTTCGCGCCCGCGGTCGTGCCCATGGTCCTCGTCGCCGCGGTGGCCTGGATGCTGGGGTCCGTCCTCGTCGGCGCGCGGGAGCCGACGTGGCGCATCCTGGTGGTCGCGTTGGAGGCGGTCGGCGTCGCGCTCGTCCTCGCGCTGCCCTGGGTGGTGGGCACCGCGCTGGCCGGGGGTGGGTCGGTCGCCATCTTCGGCCTCCCGGTCTCGGGCGCCACGGCGCCGAACTGGGGCGAGGTCATCCGCTTTGCCGTCGGGCCGGCGGCCCGCTCACCGCTCGCGTGGTTGCTGGTGGCGGCCGCGGCGCTGCCGCTTCTCATCGCCCGCGGCACTCGGCTGGCGTGGGCGGCGCGCCTGTGGGTGATGGCGCTCGGGTCGTGGGGCCTGGCCTTCGCCGCGTCGCGCGGTGATCTCGGCTCCTTCACCCCCTCCGAGACGGTCGTGCTGGCGCCGGCCGCGCTCGCGGTCGCGGCCTGTGTCGGCCTCGGCATCGCCGCCTTCGAGAGCGACCTGAGCGGTCGGGAATTCGGGTGGCGCCAGCTGGCGGGCGTGGCGGCTCTGGTCTTCGTCGCCGTCGGCCTCCTTCCCGTCCTGGGCGGCGCGGTCGGCGGTCGCTGGGATCTCCCGTCGCAGGGGGTCGAACAACCGCTGGCCTTCCTCGACCGCCCGAGCACGGGTCTGGCCCGCGTGCTGTGGCTCGGCGATCCGCGGGCCCTGCCGGCGGGAGGCTGGTCGGTGCAGCCCGGCCTGGCCTACGCGCTGACCCCCGAGGACCTGCCGGACTCGGCCCAGGTGTTCACGCCCGCCGGTCCGGGCCCCGCCGACCAGGTGGCCAACGCGGTCCGGCTGGCCGTCGCCGGCGGCACGGTGCACCTGGGCCGCCTGCTGGCCCCGGCCGGCGTGCGCTACGTCGTGGTGGTGGACGCGCTGGCCCCCTCCCTGGTCGGCACGACACCCGCATCGGTCAGTGCGCCGCCTCCGGCCGGCCTCGACACGGATCTCCTCGAGCAGAACGACCTGCAGGTCGTGCCAGGTGTGATGGGCGTGCAGGTCTACCAGAACGGTGCGGACCTTCCCGTGACGGCGGCACGCGCCACCGCGCTGCCGGTGCACGCGTCGACCTACCCGGGTGCGGCCGACGTCGCCGGCTGGCAGCCGGTGCTCCGCTCGCTGGCGGGCGGCGCACCGGCCACCGGATCGGTCCCGGCCGGCACCCTCTTCGCGGGGTACGCGCCGGCCGGGAGCTTCGCCCTGACCCTCGACGGCCACGCGGTGCCGCGGCAGCCTGCCTTCGGCTGGGCGGCGCAATACGCGGTGGCGACCAAGGGCACCGCGACGCTGTCGCTGGCGCGGTTCCCCTTCATCCCGCTGGCCGTCCTGCTCGAGCTGGCCGCCTGGGTGGTGCTGGCGGGGGCCGTGGTCGGTCGCCTGCGGCCGGCGCGGACACCGAAGAGGGCGCGCTCCGGACGGCCCACGGCTGACGCCGCGCCCACGGTCACCGAGACGTTGGCCTCGTGACCCCGGCCCACCACAGCCGCGAACGCCGGTGGCGCGTCGTCGCGGTCGTGGTCCTCGTCGTGGTCGGTGTCGCCGTCGCCGTCGGCGTGCGGGGGACGCCCGGGCCCGCCGGCGCCGCACCGACCCCCAGTGCGCTGGTGGGAGCGCCCGATGCGGAATCGTCGGCCTGGTACTGCACCGGCCAGTCGACGGCGGGCGGGGTGTCGCCGGGCTTCCTCGTGCTGACCAACACGACCACGCGACCGGTCACCGCGGCCATCACCGCCGTCACGGACTCGGGTGCCGCGGCGCAAGCCGCGGTGGTCGTCCCGGCGAGCGGCGTGGCGGTCCCGTCCATCCCCGCCCTCTCCTCGGGTTCCTGGGAGTCCGAGACCGTGATCACGTCGGGCGGCGGCGTGGCGGTGACCCAGACGGTGAGCAATTCCCTGGGCTGGTCCCAGGCGCCGTGCCAGAGCACGACGTCGGCCCGGTGGTATGTCGCCGGAGGCTCGACGGCGGCGTCCAACGAGCTGTACGTCTCGCTCCTCAACCCCACCTCGACGCCGGTCGTCGTCGATCTCAGCTTCCTGACCCCGAACGGCATGGTCCACCCCATCAATTACCAGGGCATCGTGTTGCAGGCGGGCCAGGTGGCGGTGGAGAACATCACGTCGGAGGTGCAGGAGACCCCGACCATCAGCACCGTCGTCTCCACGAGGACGGGCCGCGTCGTGGCGTCTGCGGTGCAGGAGTTCGTGGGCCCGGGCGGGACCCCCGGGGGGCTCTCACTCCTCCCGGGCGTCCCCGGTGCCCGGGCGCACTGGGCGATCCCCCAGGCGCAGGAAGTCACGAACGGCACGTCCGAGGTCGACATCTTCAATCCGGGCGCGGCCACCGAGACGGTCACGGTGCATTTCCGCCTGCCGTCGGGGCCGCTTGCTCCATTGACCCAGAAGGTCCTGCCCGGGACGACCTGGGCGCTGGGCACCAACGGGGAGACGCGGATCCCCGCCAACGAAACCTACGCCACGTCGATCGATGCCTCCGGCGGGTCCGGGGTCGTCGTGGCGCGCACGGTCAACCTGCCGTCGACGTCGTCGGTCGCCCGCTCCGGTATGACGCCGGCCGTGGACGGCCTGAGCACGACGTCTCCCTCCGGCGAATGGGTCGTGCCTCCGCCCGGCACCACCAGCAGTCCCGCGGTCAGCGGCGCTGCTCCCATGTCGCTCGCGCTGCTCAACACGTCGGGCGGTACCGAGAGCTACACGGCGTTCGCCATGGCCGGTTCGAGCCGGCACGTGGTGGCCACGGGCTCGCTGGCCGCCGGCACGGTGGTCGTCGTGGACGCATCGGCCCTCGCGGCGGTGGGCCTCGACCCGATGCTGGTGCGCGCGTCCGGGCCCATGGCGGTGAGCGAGGACGCCGGCCCGTCGGGTGGCGTGGGCATCGTGTCGATGCCCGGCATCCCCCTGGCCGCCCCGATCGGCCTCTGACCCGGACGCGCTACAGGTTGTGGCGCTGGTAGCGCCGCCACAGGACGCGGCCGCCGGCCAGGACGGCACCGAGGAGCAGGAGGGCGAAGAGCAGAGGTCCGGCCACGCGGATCACGCCTTCGACACCGGCGACGAAGCCGCCGATGCTGGTGTGCCACGCCCGCACCAGTCCTGACTCGGGGACCGGCGCCGGCCGCGGCGCCGGGGTGCGCTCGTTGACCGTCACCGTGAGCGTCGAGAACGACGTCTGACTCGTGAGGAGTTGCAGCTGGCCCTGCAGCTGCTCGATCTGGGACTGAATGGTGTCCAGCTGCTCTTGCACGGAGAGGACGTCACCCACCGTCGTGGCCTTCGCCAGGATGGTCAGGTACTGCTGGCGGCTGGCCTGCAGGGCGGAGATACGCGACTGCAGGTCGACGTACTGGCCAGTGACGTCGGTCGCCTTCGTCGTCAGGTCCGAGGTCTTCCCGAGGGCCTGGGCTCGGTGCAGGACCGTCGCGAAGTTGTCCACCGGCACCTGGAGGGTCACGCTCCCCGACGGGCCGCTCCCGGTCGCGGCGCCCGACTGCGTCTGCGAGTTGGCGACGAAGCCGCCGTAGCCGGTCGCGAGGTTGGTCAGCTGTGCGACCGTCCGGCTCAGGTTGCCGCGCCCGACGGTCAGGCCCAGGGAGCCGGTCTGTTCGATCTTGGCGGACTGGCCGACGGCGCCGGTGGGCAGCGTGGGGGTGCTGGTAGTCGGCGCGCTGCCGGGCGCGGCGGCACCCGAAGACGTGCCCGCACCGGCATGC
The DNA here is from genome assembly GCA_963719485.1 of uncultured Acidimicrobiaceae bacterium. GTDB lineage: Bacteria > Actinomycetota > Acidimicrobiia > Acidimicrobiales > RAAP-2 > Bog-473. The sequence goes on along the minus strand of OY970387.1, from coordinate 4,543,593 downwards.
GGCGTGTTCACCCCGAAGGGCGCTCCGGCGCTTTGTTTCGATGATCCGGACGCGCCGTTGGTGGCACCGGCCGGGATCGTGGTGGCGGGCCCGTGCGCCGGGGCCACGACGGGCGTCTTGCCCAGTCCGGTGCTCACGGTCCGCTGCGATGGTCCGCGCACCAGGGCACCGAACCCCCCGGCGAGCACCAGGACGACGAGGACGCAGGCGGCCACGGAGACCAGCCGGTGGCGCCGCCCCACCGCGGCGATCCGGCGGATGCCGCGTTCCCGGGCCGGGTCGAGGGCCGTCGCTCCGTCCATGGCGCCGCCGTCATCCGCGCCGTCACCGTCACCGTCACCGTCACCGTCACCGTCACGGTGGGCGTGGCCCGCCGCCCGGGCCAGGATGTCGTCGGGGCCCGACGCGGGGACGTCGAACGCCGCCCCGGCGCGGGCGAGCAGGGAGGAGAGGCGGTCGTCGTCGAGCATGGTCATGGTCCGGTCTCCTCGGTACGAGGTGCGTCCCCGGCGCCGGCGAGGGCGCACAGGGCGGGGTCGGCCGCCAGGCGGCGGCGGGCCTCGTGCAGGCGGGACTTCACGGTGCCCGGGCGCCGGCCGATGGCGAGAGCGATGTCGCGCTCGCTCAGGTCGGCGTAGTAGCGCAGGACGACCGGGACCCGCAGGGACAGCGGGAGCTGCTGCAGGGCGGCCAGCACGGTCTCGGCCACCTCGCCCTGCTCGGCCCGGTCCTCGGGCTCGGCCCCCGGAGCGGGCACGTGGGCGAGCGGCTCGTCACCGGCGCGGCGGTCGCGGTGGGGGATCTCGCGGCGCAGCTTGGAGTAGCAGGAGTTGACGACCACGCGGTAGAGCCAGGGGCGGATGCTCGGCACCGACGACAGGGAGTCGCGGAAGCGCCACGCCCGCAGGTAGGCATCCTGCACCGCCTCTTCGGCGTCGGCCGGGTTGCCCAGAATCAGGCATGCGGTCCGGAACGAGCCGACGTAGCCGTCCTCCAGCCAGTCTGCGAGTTCCTCGTCCACCATCCCCCTCCATGACGCTGCGCCGCCCGGTTCGGTTCGATCCGGGGTGCGCGGGGCCTAGCGGGCTGCGGGTCCCTCCGGTGCGCCCGACGAGGGGTTGGCCGGTGGGGGCCACGGTGGGGGAGCCCACGGCTCGGCGTCGGCCTGGCGGGCGGGGGGCGCCGGTGCGGCGGGGACCGCGACGGAATCGCCGACCATGCCGGCGTCGGCGCCGGCATGGGACGTGTCCCCGTTGGCACTGCCGTTGGCGCCGTTGCTGGCCGACGCGCTGACGGCGGCCTCGTGGAAGTGCGGCACCGCCTTGGCACCCTCGTCGTGCACGGGCGACCCGTGGGCCTCGTCGACCAGCCGGGCCACTTCGGCCCCGTCGATGATCTCGTTGTCGAGCAGCGCACGGGCGATGGCGTTGAGGCCACCGCGGTGCTTGCTCAGCACGTCCATGGCGCGCTGCTCCTCGACGCGGAGGATGCGCTCGACCTCGTCGTCGATGATCTTGGAGGTGTCCTCGGAGTAGTCACGCGTGTGCATGAGGTCCTCACCGAGGAAGACCTGGCCCGCCGAACCCCAGGCCATCGGGCCGATGGCATCGCTCATGCCCCACTCGCGCACCATCTTGCGCGCCAGCTCCGTGTTGCCCACCAGGTCGTTGGCCGCTCCCGTCGACAGGTCGCCGTAGACGAGCAGCTCGGCGACGCGGCCGCCCATGCGCACGCAGAGCGAGTCCTCGATGTAGTTCCTCGGGTGGATGTGGCGCTCCTCCATGGGGAGCTGGTGGGTCACACCGAGCGCCATGCCCGTCGGCAGGATGGTGACCTTGTGCACCGGGTCGGCGTGCTCGAGCACGTAGGCCAGGACGGCGTGGCCGCCCTCGTGATAGGCGATGCGCTCCTTCTCGTCGTCGGAGAGCACCATGGATTCGCGCCGCTGGCCCAGCAGGACCCGGTCCCGCGCCGTCTCGAAGTCGGCCATGGCGATCTCGAGGCTGCCCCGGCGCACCGCGTGGAGCGCGGCCTCGTTCACCAGGTTGGCCAGGTCGGCCCCGCTCATGCCGGGGGTGCCCCGGGCCACCACGGTGAGGTCGACGTCGGACGCCATCCGCTTGCCCTTGCAGTGCACCTGCAAAATCGGGAGCCGCTCCTCGAGGTCGGGCAGGGGCACCACGATCTGGCGGTCGAAGCGGCCGGGGCGCAGCAGGGCCGGGTCGAGGATGTCGGGCCGGTTGGTGGCCGCGATCATGACCACGCCCTCGGCGGTGTCGAAGCCGTCCATCTCGGAGAGCATCTGGTTGAGCGTCTGCTCGCGCTCGTCGTGGCCGCCGCCGAGGCCCGCACCCCGCTTGCGCCCGATGGAGTCGATCTCGTCGACGAAGACGATGGCCGGCGCCTGCTTGCGCGCGGTCTGGAACAGGTCGCGCACCCGGCTGGCCCCGACACCCACGAACATCTCCATGAAGTCCGAGCCGCTGACCGACATGAAGGGCACGCCGGCCTCGCCGGCGACGGCCCGGGCGATCAGGGTCTTGCCCGTCCCCGGGGGGCCCACCAGCAGGACGCCCTTGGGGATCTTGGCGCCGATCTCCTTGAAGCGGGCCGGGGTCTTGAGGAAGTCGACGACCTCGCTGATCTCCTGCTTCACCCCGGTGTAGCCCGCCACGTCCTCGAACGTGGTCGAGGGGCGGTCGCTGCTGAAGGTCTTGGCCTTGGAGCGGCCGATCGACATGATCCCGGACATCTGGCCGCGGGTCTGGCGGCCGATGAAGTAGATGAAGGCGGCGCCGATGCCGATGATGAAGATGTAGGGGAGCAGGTCGGTCAGCAGGTTCGACGACGGCGTCGGGAAGCTGACCTGGACGCCGTTGTTGCGCATCTCGGTGACGTCGTTGGGCAGGGACGGGCTGGGGCCCTGGACGGTGTAGGTCGCCCCGTCCTTCAGCTTGCCGGTGATCACCCCGTTGGAATTGGAGATCTGCGCCGTCGAGACCTGCTTGGACGTCACGTCCTGGAGGAACTTGGTGTACGTGATCGACTTGGCGTTGCTGGTCTTGATCGTGCCCACGGCGAGCAGGATGGCCACGATGCCGATGGCCAGGACACCCCACAGCCAGCGCCAGCTCTGCCCCGAGGGTGCCCCCTGTTGCGGGGTGCCGTCCCCGCCCGTGGGCGCGTTCGGCTTGCCGGCCGGCTTGTCCGTACGCGGAGGGCTCACCCCTGCCATGCTAGGCGCCGACCCTGCTCGGCGGTTACCGCCTTGCCAGCCGGCCGCGGAGCGCTCTTCCTGCAGCCAGCGGGCACTTCGGCGCCGGTAACGTCTTGTCGATGACCGACACCGAGCCCGGCGGGGCTGCTCCCGGCTCCCCGGGCCCGCCGGCCCGCCCGCCCGGGCCCGTCCCGGACGGGTTCGTGCCCCGGGAATGGCTCCAGACGGCGCCTCCGCCTCCGCCTCCGCCGCTGACCCCGCCGCTGAGCCCGCCCCCGCCGCTGACCGCCGGCGACGTCCCCTTCCTCGATACCCCGTGGGTCCCACCGCAGACGAAGCGCCAGGGCTGGATGTGGCTCGTCTACGCCGTGGTCGGCTTCCTCGTCGGCCAGCTCGGCGCCCTGCTCTTCGGCTACGTCGCGGGCGCCGTCGCCGGCAAGACCGCCGCACAGATGACGGCCATCGCCACCGAGGCGGTCCCGCCCGAGTGGTACGTGGTGGCCACGCTGCTGGGCCTGTGGATCGGTTTCATCGGCGCCCCGTGGCTGGCCAGCCGGACGCAGGGCACGCGCCACTTCGCGCGCGACCTCGGCCTGCGCTTCCGGGTCATCGACCTGGTCGGGATCGCCATCGGCATCGGGGGCCAGATCCTCGTGGCGGTGATGTACGCGCCGTTCCAGCACGACATCCACGACTTCAACGGGCCCTCGCAGAAGCTGACGGGGGGCTCGCACGGCGCCGGGTTCATCGTGATCGCGATCGCCACGGTGATCTTCGCCCCGGCCATGGAGGAGCTCTTCTTCCGCGGCCTGCTCCTGAAGGCGCTCGTCCGCCTGTTCGCGCCGCTGCGGGGGGCCGGCCGCGCCCGGGTCGCCGGAGTCGTCCTGGCGGTGATCGTCGACGGGCTCCTCTTCGGGCTGGCCCACGGCGAATTGGTGCAACTGGCCGGCCTGGCCACGTTCGGCATGATCCTGGCCGCGGTCTCGTACCGCACCGGGCGGCTGGGCATGAACATGGTCGCCCACGCCACCTTCAACCTGGTCGCCATCATCGCGATCGCGGCCAACGGGAGCGCCTTCATCCACTGACGACGCGGGACGGGGCGTTGTGCGGGCGCCCCCTATGGTGGGGACCCGTGAGCAGCCGGATGAGCCGCATGGACCAGGTCTTCAAGGCGTACGACGTGCGTGGCACGGTGCCCGACCAGCTCGACGCGGACATGTGCCGGGCCATCGGGCGCGCCATGGCCCGGTTCGCCGCGGCCCCCCGCATCCTGGTCGCCCGGGACATGCGCGAGTCCGGCGTGGAGCTCTCGGCCGCCTTCTCCGACGGCGTGCGGGCCGAGGGGGTCGACATCGTCGACCTGGGCATGGCGTCCACCGACTTCTTGTACTTCGCGTCGGGTCACCTCGACGCACCCGGCGCCATGTTCACGGCGTCGCACAACCCGGCGCAGTACAACGGGCTCAAGCTCTGCCTGTCGGGGGCGCGGCCGATCGGCCGCGACACGGGCCTGGCCGACATCGAGGCGGGAGCCGAGGAGCTGCTGGGCGAGCCGCTGCCGCCCCTCACCGGGAGCTGGAGCGAGCAGGATCTGCTCGGCGCGTGGGCGGACCATGTCGTGTCCTTCGTCGACGTCGGATCCCTGCGCCCCATCAAGGTCGTGGCCGACACCGCGAACGGCATGGGCGGGCTGGTGGTGCCCATCGTGTTCGAGCGGCTCCCCTTCTCGGTGGAGATCCTCTTCCCCGAGCTCGACGGCAACTTCCCGAACCATCCGGCCGACCCGATCCAACCCGAGAACCTCGTGGCGCTGAAGGTGGCGGTCCTCGAGCAGGGCGCCGACATCGGGCTGGCCTTCGACGGGGACGCGGATCGCGTCTTCCTGGTCGACGAGAGGGCCGAGCCCGTGTCGGGCTCGCTGACGACGGCGCTGGTGGCCGCCTCCATGCTGGCCAAGCACCCCGGCGAGACCATCCTCTACAACCTCATCTGCTCCCACGTGGTGCCCGAGGTCGTGACCGAGCTCGGCGGCAAGCCCGTGCGCACGCAGGTGGGCCACTCCATCATCAAGCAGGTGATGGCCGAGACGGGTGCCGTGTTCGGCGGGGAGCACTCGGGCCACTACTACTACCGCGACAACTTCCGGGCCGACTCGGGCATCATCACCGCGTTGATCGTGCTCGAGCTGCTGAGCCGCAGCGGTCAGCCGCTCTCCGAGATGCTCCTGCCCTACGAGCGCTACGCGGACTCGGGGGAGATCAACACGACGGTGACCAGCCCCGCCGCCACGGTCGAAGCCATCGCCGCGCACGAGCGCGAGGCCGGCGCGTCGATCGACCGGCTCGACGGGCTCACCGTGGAGCACGCGGACTGGTGGTACAACGTGCGCCCCTCCAACACCGAGCCGCTGCTCCGCCTCAACGTGGAAGCGAGGACAGCAGAGCGCTGCGCCGCCCACGTGGCCGAGGTGCAGCAGCTCATCGCCGACAACGCCGGCCTCGCGGCCGGCCCGAACTGAGGAGCTCCTGATGAGCCTCGACCCGCTGCTGCTCGACGTCCTGGCCTGCCCGGTCGACAAGGGACCATTGCTGTGGTTCGAGGACGAGGACGTCCTCTACAACCCGCGCCTGCACCGGAGCTATGCCGTGGTGGACGGCGTGCCGGTGCTGCTGGTGGACGAGGCCGTCGCCGTCGGCGACGCCGAGCACGAGCGGCTGATGGCGAAGGCCGAGAGCGGCACGGTGCGCGCCACGGGCCCGGCGCCTGGGTGAGCGGGTGGGCCTCTCTCGACACGCCTGACACGCTCGGGATGTGGGAGGCCGCGGCCGCCCTGCCCGAGCAGCTGTCCGAGGCGCTGCAGACCGCCGCCGAGGCATTCGACGGGACCGCGCCGCTGGGGCGCAGCGCGTTTCGGGCCGTCGCCGCGTTCGGTCTGGGCACCGGGGGGACCGCGTGCGCCGCGGCCGCTGCGCTGACGGCGCCCGACCTGGCGTTGCCCCTCTGGGTGGGCAACGGATCCGTCGTCCCGGCCTTCGTCGGTCCTGACACGCTGGTCCTCGCGGTCTCGTCCTCGGGCGGCACCGCCGAGACGCTGGGCGCGGCGACCCAGGCGGCCGAACGCGGGGCGACCGTGGTGGCGGTCGGGGGTGACGCCGGGGGAGCGCTCGCAAATCTGGCCGACCACGCCGGTCTGCCGTGGTGCCCTGTTTTCGCGAGTGCCACGAGCGGTCAGAGTCGATCCGCCGCCCGCGCTGCGTTGGGCGCGACGACCGTGCCCCTGCTGGTGGCGCTGACCCGAGCGGGGCTCCGGCCGGATTGCACGGCCACGGTGCAGTCGGCTGCCGAGGCGCTGGCCCGGCGACGCGACGCGCTGCTGGCACCGGGCAGCGCCACGGCAGAACTGGCACACCGGCTGGGGCGCACCATCCCGCTCGTCTACGGCGCCGCAGGCGTCGCCGGCGTCGCGGCGCAGTGGTGGAAAGCGCAGGTGAACCTCAACGCCAAGGCGCCGGCCTTCACGGCGGCCCTGCCGGAGCTGACCCACGACGAGCTGGCCGGCTGGGGCCAGGGCGGCGACGTGACGCGCCAGACGATGTCGCTCGTATTGCTGCGCCACACCGGCGAAGGGCCGCGCGCCGCCGCCTTGTTCGCCGCGGTGCGGGCAGCGACCGACGAGGTCATGGCCGAGATCTTCGAGGTGCGGGGCGAGGGCGAAGACGACCTGTGCCGGTTCTTCGACCTCACGCTCCAGGGCGCGCTCCTGTCGTTGCACCTGGCCGCCGGCGAAGGTGTCGACCCGGGCCCGGTGCCCGCCGTCGACGAGGCCCAGGCCGCCGCGCCGTCCGCCTGACGACCGCCGCCTGCGGGAGAGACGGTCCGCGAGGGTCTAAGCGACGGTCCGCTTAGCTCAGGCGCTCGACGATCATGGCCATGCCCTGGCCGCCCCCGACGCACATGGACTCGAGACCGAACGTCTTGCCGGTGTCCTCCAGCGCGTTGAGCAGCGTCGTCATGATGCGGGCGCCGGTCTGGCCGAAGGGATGGCCGAGTGCGATGGCACCACCCCTGACGTTGAGCTTGTCCCAGCTGATGCCGAGGTGCTTGGCCGAGGGGATCACCTGGGCGGCGAAGGCCTCGTTGATCTCGACCAGGTCGATGTCGTCGATCGTCATGTTCGCCCGGGCCAGGACCTGACGGCAGGCGTCCACGGGCCCGAGGCCCATGATCTCGGGGTTGAGCCCCGTCACGCCGCTGGCCACGATGCGCGCCAGGGGCGTAATGCCGAGCGCCTTGGCCTTCGTGTCGCTCATGACGATGACGGCGGCGGCGCCGTCGTTGAGCGGGCACGCGTTGCCGGCCGTGACGGTCCCGCCCTCGCGGAAGACGGGCTGGAGGGCGGACAGGCCTTCGAGCGTTGTGTTGGGCCGCGGTCCGTCGTCCTTGGTCACGATCGTGCCGTCCGACAGGGTGACGGGGATGATCTCGCGCTCGAAGAACCCGTTCTGCTGGGACTCGACGGCTCGCGTCTGGGAGAGCAGCGCGAACTCGTCCATCTCCGCCCGGCCCACCTTCTCGAACTCCGCCACGTTCTCCGCCGTCTGGCCCATGGCGATGTAGACGTCGGGCAGGCCGGCCCCCGGGCTCCAGGGCTCAGTCACGGCGGGGGCACGCACCTTGGTGCGCTCTTCCGCCGCGGCGAACTCGGTGTTGTGGGGCCCGGTGTCGGAGGCGCCGTGCGAGTAGCGACTCACCGTCTCGACGCCGGCCGCGATGAAGACGTCTCCCTCGCCGGCCCGGATGGCGTGCGCCGCCATGCGGATCGTCTGCAGCGACGAGGAGCAGTAGCGGTTCACCGTCACGCCGGGCACGTTGTCGAGCCCCGCCATGAGCGCGGCCACGCGGGCGACGTTGTAGCCCGCCTCGCCGGCCGGCTGCCCGCAGCCGAGCATGACGTCCTCGACCTCGGCGGGGTTGAGCTGGGGCACCTGTTCCAGCACGGAGCGGAGCACCAGCGCGCTCAGGTCGTCGGGCCGGCACTCGACGAGCGAGCCCTTGTTGGCCCGACCGATCGGGGTGCGACCGGTGGCGACGATGACGGCTTCAGGCATGGCGACGGCTCCTCGGTTTGGTGTCTTCGATCATCGATCATGCGCCCGGGGGCGGCCCCGGGGCGGATTGCAGGTTACTTGGCGGTAGTGCGTTGCTCTCCGGCCCCATTGGCCGCCCGAGCGGGGCGGACTGTAACGTGTTCTAGCGCGCCGAGCCCACACGGCCGGGCCGACGACGACATGGCGCTGACGTGGGCCGATGCGGCCCCGCCACCCGGGAGGGACACGATGGAGATTGCCTTGACCGAGGAGCAGCAGGCGCTGAAGAGCGAGCTGCGCGCCTACTACGAGAACCTGCTGACCCCCGAGGTCGAGCAGGAGCTGGCGAAGGCGGGCGGGATCGGCCCCGTGGTGCGCAAGGTCGTCAAGCAGATGGGGTCCGACGGGTGGCTCGGCATCGGCTGGCCGACCGAGTGGGGCGGACAGGGGCGCTCGGCCGTCGAGCAGTTCATCTTCTTCGACGAGTCCATGCGCAGCGGCGCGCCCGTCCCGATGCTCACGATCAACACCGTGGGCCCCACCATCATGAACTTCGGCACGCAGGAACAGAAGGAGTTCTTCCTCCCCAAGATCCTGGCCGGCGAGATCAGCTTCTGCATCGGCTACACCGAGCCCAACTCGGGCACCGACCTCGCCTCGTTGACCACCCGGGCCGTAGACGACGGTGACGAGTACGTCATCAACGGCGCCAAGATCTTCACCAGCCTGGCCGGCGACGCCGACTACATCTGGCTGGCCACCCGGACCGACCCCAACGCTGCGAAGCACAAGGGGATCTCCATGTTCGTCATCCCCATGGACACCCCGGGCATCCGCGTGGTGCCGATGAAGCTCCTGGGCGACCACAACATCAACTACACCTTCTACGAGGACGTGCGGGTCCCGGCCACGAGCCTCGTCGGCGGCGAGAACCAGGGCTGGAACCTGATCACCAACCAGCTCAACCACGAGCGGGTCACGCTGTGCTCCCCGGGGATCATTGAGCGCGTCCTCACCGATGTGCGGGCCTGGGCGCAGGCCACCAAGCTCCCCGACGGTCGGCGGGTGATCGACCAGGAGTGGGTGCAGGAGCATCTCGCCCGGGTGACCGCCGAGCTCGAGTTCCTCCGCCTCATCAACTGGAAGGTGGCGTGGCAGGCGACGCAGGGGCACCTCGACGTGGCCGATGCTTCGTCGATCAAGGTGTTCGGTACTGAGTTCTACCTACGGACCTTCCGCCTGCTCATGGAGATCCTCGGACAAGCCGGCTACCTGACGCGCGGTTCGCCGGCGTCGGTCGTTGCCGGCCGTCTGGAGATGTACGCGCGTTCCATGATCATCCTCACCTTCGGCGGCGGCACCAACGAGATCCAGCGGGACCTCATCGCGATCTTCGGCCTCGGCATGCCGCGGTCGCTGCGCTGAGCTGAGCCCGCCGAACGAGCCAGGAGATCACATGGACTTCAACTACAGCGAAGAGCAAGAAGCGGTGCGCGAGCTCGCCGGGCAGATCTTCGGCGAGCGGTCGACGCACGATCGGCTCAAGGAGGTGGAGGCGGCGGCGGGCGACGACGGGCCGTTCGACCGCGACCTCTGGAGGGACCTGGCCGCTGCGGGACTGCTCGGCATCCACCTGAGCGAGGACGTCGGCGGGGCGGGGCTCGACTTCGTGGCGGCCTGCCTGGTCGTGGAGGCGGCGGGCCGGACGGCGGCCTACGTCCCCGTGGTCGAGACGATGGTCTACGGTGCCCTGCCCATCGATCGCTTCGGCACCGACGCGCAGCGCAAGACCTGGCTGACCGGGGTGGCCGCGGGCGAGACGGTCCTCACAGCGGCCATGGCCGAGCTGGCCGGCGAGGTGATCCTGCCCGGCGGGACGGAGCCCGCCACCTCGGCGACCGCGCAGTCCGACGGCTCATGGGTCCTGGCGGGAACCAAGGCCTGTGTCCCGGCGGCCCTCGTGGCCGACGCCATCCTGGTACCGGCGACCTGCCAGACCGCAGACGGGTCCGCCACTGGACCCGGCGTGTTCATCGTCGATGCGGGTGCGGACGGACTTACCCTGATTCGCCAGACCACCACCACCGGTCGGCCCGAGGCGATCGTCGAGCTCGACGGGGTCCGCGTCGGCGCGGACCGTCTCCTGGGCGACGGCGCGGACGGACTTACCCTGATTCGCCAGACCACCACCACCGGTCGGCCCGAGGCGATCGTCGAGCTCGACGGGGTCCGCGTCGGCGCGGACCGTCTCCTGGGCGACGGCGCGGACGGTGCTGCGGTGATCGAGTGCATCACCGAGTTCGCCACGACGGCGCTCTGCATTCAGGAGGCCGGCGTCTGCGCCTCGGCCCTCGAGCTCACGGCCGAGTACACCAAGACGCGGGTGCAGTTCGACAAGCCGATCGCCACCTTCCAGGCCGTGGGGCAGCGCGCCGCCGACGCCTACGTCGACACGGAGGCCATCCGGCTGACGGCGTGGCAGGCCGCGGCACGGCTGGCGGCCGGTCTGCCGGCGGCCGCCGAGGTGGCGATCGCCAAGTACTGGGCCGCCGAGGGCGGCCAGCGCGTCGTGCACGCGGCATCCCACCTCCACGGCGGGGTGGGCGTCGACCGCGACTACCCGCTGCACCGGTATTTCCTCCTGACCCGTCAGATCGAGCTCACGCTCGGTGGGGCGACCGAGAGTCTGCGCCGGCTGGGGCGGATGCTGGCCGACGAGCCCGTCTGATCCGACGAGCGCGCCGATCTGCGCGTGAACTGGACGGCTCAGAGTGTCGTCAGCGTCCCGGGACATGCTGACACTTCCTGTGCGCGGGCGCGCCGAAGCGTCGAGCGCCGTGCTTTTCAACTGCACCGGGCCTGATCGGCCGGCGTGACAGGCGGGACGGGTTGGGCTGGCCGGGCGGGGCGCCCCGTCAAGCCGCAGTCGGCGGAGGGCGCTGGCGCTGGGGGCGGTGCTCGTTTTGGTTGCGCAGGCGGTTGTGGAACCCGCAGAGCAGTCGCCCGTTCTCCTGGGTGGTGGCGCCCCCCTCGGCCCAGGTCTCGATGTGGTCGCCCTGGCAGTTCTCCGCCGGCTCGTAGCAGTAGGGGTGGGTGCAGATGCGGTCGCGCAGCTCGATGGCCCGCCGCGTCCCCCCGGTGAACAACCTCGCCCGCACGCTGACGTCGACCCGGTTGCCGAGGCTGAAGATGGCCCGCTCGAAGTAGGCAGCGTCCATCCAGGGGGCGAGGGCGGAGGGGGCGAGGACGGTCCCGTTCTCGAGCTCACAGATGCGCCCGTGCAGCGTCTCGTAGCCGACGAAGACGGAGAAGAGCGGGGCGGGGCGGATGCCATCGGCCGGGGCGCTGGCACTGCGCGTCGCCATCTCGACGAGGGCGTCGGCCCGGCGCTGGGCCGACGTGCGGGCCAGCTCGTCGAGGCGGGCCCGGCGCCCCAGGCGCTCGGTGGCCTCGGCGCAGTCGGCCTCGAAGAGGTCGTGCTCGAGGCGGTTGAGCTCGCCCGCCACAATGGAGCCCGACACCGGGTCCAGCGTCATCTGGCCCAGCCACATGCCGCTGAAGCTGGTCTCCAAGAAGACGTTGCGCGACGCCTTGCGCTCCTCGTCGGCCGCGTCGGCCCCGTCGGGGTCGGCCAGCTGCTTCCAGTAGGAGAGGGCCCGGTCGAAGTCCTCGAAGCCCATCTCGGCCGCCTGGGCCACGAGCATCGACTCGTCGCGCGCCATGGCGGCCTCGGTGCGGTGCCGCCTCGCCGAGGCGATGGCCCGGGCCGCATCCACCCCGATGGCCCCCTCCCGCCACGCCTCGGCGCACCCGGGCAGGTGGCGCAGCGCCCGTCCGAGGCGCACCCGGCGCTTGGCGGCGGCCCGCGGGACCCGACAGCGCGTGGCGATCCACGAAGCCGCCGTCTTAGCGCCGTCGGCCGCCCACTCCTCCCCCGCCTCGAAGGCCGCCGTCGACTCGGTGACGAAGGAGTCCAAGCGCGACTGGATCCGGTGCAGCCGCTCGATCGACGCACCGTCGCCGTAGTTCGCCGCGCCGGACGCGACCAGTGCGTCGAGCGCCTCTTCGATGTCGTCCAACTCCATGTCTTCGATGGAAGCACGGGGTTGTCACACCTCACCGGCGCGAAATTGCGCTGACATTTCGTGCGCGCACAACGCCGAATCGCCGCGACCGTTCCTTGGGGGGAACTCTGCGCGGGTCCACCTCGAGAAGCACCATCGCCACCTTCCAGGCCGAGGTGAACGCGGCGTCCAGCTCCACCACGCGTGGGCGTCGACCGCGACGACCCGCTGCACAGGTTCTTGCTTCTGACCCGCGAAAGCCAGCGCCGGCGGGGGCGAGTGCGGGTGGTGGAGCCCGCCTGACGAGGCCCGGGGCTCAGTCCGGCGGGGTCTGCGGCGAGGGATTCGACAACCCCAGGCCGTAGCCGGCCAGGAACACGCCCGCCTCCTTGTGACGCGGATACGCGCCGGCCAGCTTGTGGAAGGCGGGGGAGTGGTCCGGGTGCGTGAGGTGCGCCACCTCGTGCACCAGCACGGAGTCGAGCACCCATTCGGGCACGACGCGCAGGCGGTGCGAGACACGGATGTCGCCCGAGTGGTACGAGCACGAGCCCCAGCGCGCCGTCTGGTTGGTGACCCAACGCACGGAGGCGGGACGGGCCCCGACCAGGTAGCGGTTGCTCAGCTCGACGGCGCGGGCCAGTAGGTCATCGTCAGTGAGCCCGGACTGCAATCGGTGGCGGGTGAGGAGCCGGTCCACCAACCAGTCGATCGTCTTCTGCCGGCTCTCGACGTCGAGATGCGCCGGCAGCGACACCACGATGCGACCACCGACCCACTTGGCCTCGGACGTCTTCTTGCGGCGCTTGCTGATCCGGACCTCGACTTCGGGCGACGCCTCGACCGCGCTGACGGCGTCCCGGGGTGGTGCCGTCTCGGACACGCTCTCCGGCGCCTTCGGCAGCCCACCGGTGCAGTCCGGCGACGGCTCGGACCGGAAGAGGTCGGCCACGTCGAACAGGGTCATGGACGGCATTGTGGCCGAACCGTGTGACCAGGTCGTGCATGCCTGGTCAGCATCCCTGCACCGGGCGGTGCAGGGTGCCTACGATGCGCGGAGCGGCCGTCCGAGGGATCGGGCAGAACTGGAGGGCTCACGTGTCCGCTCTGATGCTTGCCTCCACCAACGGGGGATTCGTCTTCATCCTCGTCATCATCTACATCGCGATCATCGTCCTCGAGATCGCGGCTTTGTGGAAGGTGTTCGTCAAGGCGGGCCAGCCGGGGTGGGCGGCGATCATCCCGATCTACAACCTCTACGTCCTGTTGAAGGTCATCGGGAGGCCGGCCTGGTGGCTGGCGCTCTTCTTCGTGGGCGTCATCGTCCCGTTCGTGGGCTGGATCCTCCTGGTCGTTGTCGGCATCATCATCGCCATCGATCTGGCCAAGTCATTCGCCAAGAGCTCCGGCTTCGCGGTCGGGCTGTTCTTCTTGAACTTCATCTTCGTCCCGATCCTGGGCTTCGGGGAATCGCAGTACGTCGGCCCGGCCGCGGGGGTCCCCAGAGCGATGTGACCGAGGGCAACGCTCGGTGAGAAGTGCTTCCCGCGGTACCAGTTCTCGAACGTTCCCCCTATGGCCAAGAGGCCACCCGCTCGACCACGACCGTACGGCTATGCGGACGGGCGCGTGAAGCGCAGCAGGACCTTTTCCCGGGTGTAGTAGTCCAACCACGCGAGGAGGTCCGTACGGTGGTCGTGCCCGTGCCGATGCGCTGACACCGGGACGAACCCCACTTTCAGGTTGGAAATGGACACGGAGAAGCCGGCGTGCTCGAAGACGCCGGCGACCTCGTCGAGTGTGTAGAGCCGTGGAAGGTCGAGTTCGACTGCAGTTTCCGCGTGCCACGTCGACATCATCGGACTCTCCTGGTGAACGCCCATGACCGCGAAGTACGACGCGCTGGGCTTCAAGGCGGCAAAGAGACCAGCCGCGTGGGCCACGAGGTCTTTGAGCACGTAGAGGACCTCGTGGCTGAAGGCCACGTCGAATTCGCCCCATCCGTCCGGAACCGTCTCGGCAACCTCGAAGGTGAGCGGCCTGACGCCGGCGAGGCGGCGGGCGTCCGCAATGGCGTCCGAGGCCGGGTCGTACCCGTGGCCCTCCGCGATGCACGCTGAATCGACGAGCAGGCGGAGGAAGCCCCCTCGATTGCAGCCAGCATCGAGTACCCGCTTTCCCGCCAGGTCCATGTCGATGGTCTCGAGCATCGCCTTCCATATGAAGCCGTGCTCGTCCTGCATGGCCTCGTCCTCGGCGGCGCCACGCCAGTAAGAGGAACTCACGCGGGCACCCTACGCCGTCTCTGGGTTCGGCTCGGACCGTGCGGGCCTACGGAGAGGCCAGGGACCGATGGCCACCTGGCCGTCCTAGCCGAGGACGAGCTCGGCCATGGTGCGCAAGGTCGCGACGTCGCCGTTGATCAGCATCGTGGTGGCACGCGACTCGCGCCAGGCATCGAGGTCGTCACGGATCTTGGCCACGGGGCCCACCAGAGCGATGTCCTCCACCATGGCGGTGGGGACGGCGGCGGCGGCATCGTCCTTGCGCCCGTCGAGGTAGGCATCCTGGATCTTGGTGGCCGCTTCCTCGTAGCCCATGCGCGCGAAGACGTCGAAGTGGAAGTTCATCTCCTTGGCCCCCATGCCGCCGATGTAGAGGGCGAGATACGGCCGGAACCCGTCCGCCGCCGCGTCCGTGTCGTCACTGATTACGGTCGGCGCGAAGGCCAGCACCTCGAAGTCCGCCGCGTTGCGCCGGGCGGTCGGGCGGGCGAACCCCTCGTCGAGCGACGCCTCGAAGGAGGACATGGCGCGGGGGGAGAAGAAGATGGGGAACCAGCCGTCGGCGATCTCCGCCGCCAGGGCGACGTTCTTCGGGCCCTCCGCCCCCAGAATGATCGGGATGTCGGCCCGCAGCGCGTGCACGATCGACTTCAGCGGTTTGCCCAGACCGGTTCCGCCCGGATACGGGAGCGGGTAGTGCGGGCCGTCGTTGGTCACCGGCTTCTCGCGGGCGAGGACCTGGCGCACGACGTCGACGTACTCGCGGGTGCGCGCCAGCGGAGCCGGAAAGGGCTGGCCGTACCAGCCCTCGACCACCTGGGGTCCCGACACCCCGAGGCCGAGTACGAAGCGCCCGCCCGAGAGGTGGTCCATGGTCTGTGCCGCCATGGCCATGGCGGTCGGCGTGCGCGCCGAGAGTTGGCAGAGCGACGTGCCGAGGCGCACCCGCTCCGTCTGCGAGCCCCACCACGCCAGCGGAGTCAGGGCGTCGGAACCGTAGGACTCCGCCGTCCAGACCGAGTCGTAGCCGAGGCGGTCGGCCTCCGTCACGAGCTCGACCGCGTTGGGAGGCGGCCCCGCGCCCCAGTAACCCATCTGCAGGCCGATCTTCATCGTCTTCACGTGCGACTCCTCTCGGCTTCTCGGCGTCCCGGCGCGCTCGGCGCTCGGCACTGTGTCCGACCGAAGTGTGTCAGACCTTGGCGATGATCTCCTCGGCGAACCACCGCACCAAACCGAGGCGTGTCTCGAGGGCCTCGTCGTCGGGCGTGCCCGGCGCGATGTCGGCGAACATCCACGGCGCGCACACGAAGTCGGTCACCCCGGCGTCGGCGAAGCGACGGTAGAGGTCGACATCGGGCCGCTCCTTGAGTGAGAGGTAGACGGTGAAGCCCTCCTTGTCCCGCCCGGCCGCCTTCAGCGCGTCGTGCAGCTCAGCCAGGTGGACCCACGCCTCGTCCTCGGTGTAGGCCCCGGCGGCGATCCAGCCGTCGCACAGGGCCGCCGTCCGACGCAGCGCGACGGGGGAGTGGCCGCCGCCGATGATCGGGACCGGCTCGGTGGGGGCGGGCTCGATCTGGCACTCCGGGACGTCGTAGTAGTCACCGTGGAACTCGACCCAGCCGCCGGCCCACAGGGCGCGCAGCGCGACGATCATCTCGTCGAGCCGCTTGCCCCGGGTGGCGAAGTCCTGGCCGGTCTGCTCGAACTCCTCCTTGCACCAGCCGACCCCGACACCGAGGCGCAGCCGGTTGCCCGCCAGCACCGCGGTCGTGCCGACGGTCTTGGCCACCGTCATGAGGTCGCGCAGCGGCGCGATGTAGACGCCGGTGGTGAAGAGCAGGTTCTCGGTCGCCGCGGCCATGGCGGAGATCACGCACATCGGGTCGGGCCACGCCGTCTCGGTGTCCCAGCTGGGCGCGCCGTCCTCGCGCGTCGAGTACGTGTAGCGCGACTCGAGCTCGCGTGGGTTGAACAGGTGGTCGGAGACGTACATGCCGCCGTAGCCGAGCTCGTCGGAGGCCAGAGCCAGTGGGATCGCATGGCGCGTCGGCAGGAACGAGATGGCCTGATGGAAGCGCACCGTGTGGTCGCTCACGGCGCCGGACTCAGCGGGCCTGGGCCGGGAGCGGTGTGCCCCCGACGGGGGCGGACGGTGCGAAGGCGACGGGGATGTGCTTGGTCCCGTTGATGAAGTTCGACTGCAGGCGCTGCACCTCGCCGTCCAGGCGGATGTCGGGCAGGCGGTCGAGGACGCGGTCGAACATGACCATGATCTCCATTCGGGCCAGGTTCGCCCCCAGGCAGAAGTGCGGCCCGCCGCCGCCGAACGCGATGTGGTTGTTGGGGGACCGGGTGATGTCGAACGAGTTGGGGTTCTCGAAAGCCGACTCGTCGCGGTTGGCCGACGTGTGCCAGAAGACGATCTTGTCGCCCTCCTTGATCTCCTGCTCGTGCAGCTCCATGTCGGCGGTCGCCGTGCGGCGGAAGTGCATGACCGGCGTCACGTAGCGCAGCATCTCCTCGACGGCGCCGGGCAGCAGCGAGCGGTCCCGGCGCAGCAGCTCCCACTGCTCGGGGTGCTCGAAGAAGGCGGTCATCGCCCCCGACATGAGGTTCCGGGTCGTCTCGTTCCCCGCCACGATCAGGAGGAGGAAGAAGAGGTCGAGCTCGAGCTGGTCGAGCTTCTCACCCTCCACCTCGGCGTTGAGCAGAACCGAGACCAGGTCCTCCTTGGGCTGGAGGCGGCGGGTGGAGGCCATCTCCTCGGCGTAGCTGTACACCTGCATGGCCGCCTCGCCCGGGTCGACGCCGGGCAGCTGGTACTCGGGGTCCTCGGAGCCGATCATGCGGTTCGACCAGTCGAAGACCATGCGGCGGTCCTCCTGGGGCACACCGAGCAGCTCGGCGATGACGAGGAGAGGGAGCTCGGCGGCGATCTCCTCGACGAAGTCGGCCGTGCCGCGCTCGCACACGGCGTCGATGATCCCGTCGGCGTACCCGACGATCTGCTGCTCGAGGTCGCGCACCATCTTGGGGGTGAAGCCCTTGTTGACGAGCCGCCGGTAGCGCGTGTGCATCGTCGGGTCCATGTTGACCATCATCAATTGCTGCTGGGCGAGCTGGTCGTCGTCCATCTCGTGGAAGAGGGAGCCCCGGCGGGCCGACGAGAAGAGCTCCCAGTCCCGGTTGACCCGCACGCAGTCGTCGTAGCGGGTGATGGCCCAGAACCCGCCCCGGGGCGCGGCCGCCTCGGGGTGCCAGAAGGCGGGCGCCTCCCGGCGGAGCTCGGCGAACCACTCGTAGGGCACTCCGGCGACGAAGTTCTTCCCGTCGATGAGGTCGATCTCGTCGAGGCTCATGGCCCCCCTTTCGACGCACCCGGCGACCCCAGCCCCACGCCGCCCGGTGCCTGCCCTTTCGAGGCAATTTCTAGAACGTGTGTCAGTGATCATAGGCACAGACCCGCGCCCGGGGACCGGCCCGGCTTCAGCGGTGCCCGGGGCGCAGCGGGCATGTTCGCTCGGCGGCCGTCGGAGATACCGAGGCGGAGGGGAGGCAGACCAATGGACGACGACGCCGACCCTCCCGCCGTGCCCGGTCGAAGGCGGGGCTTGACTTTCGTTGAATACAATGAAATGCTTGTACAAGTAATCAATTGATATATCGAAGGGATGCCCCATGACCACCGCCACCGACCGCACCGCCACCGACCGCACCGCCACCGACCGCACCGCCACCGACCGCACCGCCACCGACCGCACCGCCACTCAGGACTCGGCGCCCGGTCCGGACTTCGAGAGCACGAGGATGTTCGCTGCGCCGGCTGCGGACGTGCTGGCCGCGCTGCGCACGCCCGACGGCATCTCGTCCTGGTGGGCTCCCGCCACGGGCTCGGCAGATCCGGGGGGCACCCTCGACATCGCGTCGCGATCCGGCAGCCGGCTCCTCGAGCTCTTCGTGTCGCAGGCAGAAAGCGCCCGGGTCTCGTGGTCCGTGCGCGCGGCCACCCTCACGCCCGAATGGGTCGGCACGACCATCGCCTTCGAGGTGGAGGACGACGCCGACGGGGGAGCGACGCTCCACTTCCGCCACCACGGCCTGACGCCCCAGTGCGACTGCTTCGACACGTGCCACGAGGGATGGACCAACGCACTGGACCGCCTGGAGGCGTTCGTGGCGACCGGCGACGTCGCGTACGGAAGGGACAGCTTCCAATCGACCAGCAGCGTCAGCGCCCCGCCCGAAGCCGTGCTCCATGCGCTTCGCTCGCCCGAGGCCGTCGCCGCCTGGTGGGGCCCGGCCGCGGGTTCGGCGGAGGTGGGCGGCGTGCTGGAGGTGTCGTTCCTCGACGGGCGCCAGCGGATCGTCATGGAGGTCGAGCCCGCACCGCCGGGCCGGGTCATCTGGGCGGTACGCGAGACGCCGCTGACGCCCGAATGGGTCGGCACCACCATCTACTTCGATGTGGCGGAGGCCGGCGACGGCGCCATGCTGTACTTCCGCCACGAGGGCCTGACGCCCGAGCTCGAATGCTTCGACATGTGCCACGAGGGCTGGACCCACTATCTCGCGAGCCTGGTCTCCTATCTCGAGACCGGGCAGGGTTCGCCGCACCGGCACGGCTGAACGGCATGGCCACGCGAAGTCCGGGAAGAAGGGCGGCCTGATGCCGGCTCAAGACGCCGAGACCCTCGTCGGAACCGACGCCGTGCTGCGGGCGCTGGCGGACCCCAACCGGCGCGAGATCATCCGGCTCATTCAGGACACCGAGCTGCCGGCCGGGCGGATCGCCGCGCACTTCACGCTCACCCAGCAGGCGGTCAGCCAGCACCTCACGGTGTTGAAGCGGGCCGGCCTGTTGGAGGAGCGCCGCGACGGCGCCCGCCGGCTGTACCGGTTCCAACCGGCAGCGCTGGAATCCGTGCGCACCATGCTCGACGAGTTCTGGCCGGACGCGCTCGACCGACTCAAGCGCGTGGTGGAGCGCGATCACCCGAAGAAGGGGGCGAAAGGGACATGACGCCATCGATGCCATCGACGGAACCATCGCCCTCGGAGACGGTGACCGCCAGCGTGCGCATCGCGGCACCGCCCCACGTGGTGTTCCCGTACTTCACCGACCCCGCGCTGGCCGTCAGGTGGATCGCCGACGCCGCCTTGCTCGACGCCCGTCCCGGCGGCACCTTCTCCCTCGACGTGCGCGGCAACCCCGCCCGCGGCGAGTACGTCGTGGTGGACCCGCCGCACCGCGTGGTGTTCACATGGGGGATCGAGGGCCGGGGTGACTTCCCGCCGGGCAGCACCACCGTCGAGGTGGACCTGCGCGCAGAGGGAGACGAGACCGTCGTCACCTTGACGCACAGGGACCTGCCGACCGCCGGCACCCGTCGTTCGCATCAGAGCGGCTGGGACGAATTCCTCGGCGTCCTGGCCGGCGTCGCCGGCTCGTCCGGCTGATCCGATCCGGCCGCCGCGTCGGCTCGGGGCAGATCGTGGCGGCGGCCTCCCAACAGATCTCGAAACGAGAACGTGTTACAGTTTTGGGGAGCGCGGCCTTGACCTGGCAGGGACCGCAGAGTGCACGCGAGGCTGCCCCACCATGTTCCTCGAAGAGAGCCCCGAACAGCAGCAGCTGCGTGCCGAGTTGCGCCAGTACTACCGCGAGATCCTCACCGACGAGGTGCGGGCGGGCCTGGCCGAGGGCGGCGAGGGCGGCGAGGCCTGGCGCCGGGTGGTGCGCCAGATCGGCAAGGACGGGTGGCTCGGGATCGGGTGGCCGAGCGAGTTCGGCGGGCAGGGCCGACCGGCGACGGACCAGTTCATCTTCTTCGACGAGACACGGCGTGCCGGTGCGCCGTTCCCCTTCGTCACCATCAACACCGTCGGGCCGACCATCATGCGCTTCGGCACCGACGAGCAGAAGTCGTTCTTCCTCCCGCAGATCCTCGCCGGCGAGCTGAACTTCGCCATCGGTTACACCGAGCCCGAGGCCGGCACCGACCTGGCGTCGCTGCGCACGCGGGCGGTGCGCGACGGCGAGGAGTACGTCGTGAACGGGGCGAAGATCTTCACCAGCGGCGCCGATCAGGCCGACTACATCTGGCTGGCCACCCGCACCGACCCCGACGTCCCCAAGCACAAGGGCATCTCCATCCTGTGCGTGCCGACGACGTCGGCTGGGTTCGAAGTGGTCGATCATCCACACCGTCGGCGGGCTGACGACGACGCAGACCTTCTATGACAACGTGCGCGTGCCCGTGGGCAACCGGGTCGGCGACGAGAACGAGGGCTGGCGCATGATCACCACCCAGCTCAACCACGAACGGGTGGGGCTGGCGGCGTGGAGCGGACTGGCCATCTCGCTCTACGAGGACATCGTGGACTGGGCGGCGAGGCAAACGACCGACGACGGGAAGACGCTGATCGACCAGGGCTGGGTGCAGATGGATCTCGCCAAGTGCCACGCCGAGCTCGAGGCGATGTGGCTGCTCAACTGGCGCATGGCGGTCCACGTTGGCGACGGCGAGCTCACCGGAGCGGAATCTTCGTCGATCAAGGTCTTCGGGACCGAGCGGATTCTCGAGGTGGTGCGCCTGCTGCTGGGGGTGGCGGGCACGGCCGGCTACCTCGTGCCCGGCTCGCCCGGTGCGCTCTTGCGGGGACGGGTCGAGGCCACGGCGCGCCAGGCGCAAGTCAACACGTTCGGGGGCGGGGTGAACGAGGTGCAGCGCGAGATCGTGGCCACGGCCGGGCTCGGCATGACGCGGGGGCGCGGTGACGGCGGAGCGTTTCGAGGAGTTGGTGGCCTACCCGGACCACAGCGCGGAGCTGGCCCCGCTCGTCGGGCAGGCGGCCGGGCCACCGAGCCTGGCCCCGGACGCGGTCAACGTTCCGATGATCCGGCACTGGGTCGAGGCGATGGGTGACCACAATCCGGTCTACGTGTCCGATGACGCGGCGCGGGCCGCGGGCTATCAACAGCTGATCGCCCCGCCCACCATGCTGCAGGCCTGGATCATGCGCGGCCTGCGCACGTCGCTGCTCCTCGAGGAGGCCCGGGCCGAGGGGGCGCAGCAGGGGAGCGGGCCGAGCGAGACGATGATGGGCCTGCTCGACGAGGAGGGGCTGACGTCCGTGGTGGCCACCAACTGCGAGCAGCACTACGGGCGCCCCCTGGTCGTGGGGGACCGCCTGCTGGTGCGCTCGGTCATCGAGTCGATCTCGGACCCCAAGCGCACCGGTCTGGGCACCGGGCGCTTCATCACCACCCGGCTCGACTACGTGGCGGTCCCCGACACGGAGATGTCCGTGTGGCCGGCGGACGACGAGGTGCAGGCGCTCTACGACGCCGGGGAGCCGGTCGCCACCATGCGCTTCCGCATCCTCAAGTACCTGCCGCCCGCCCGCAAGGCAGCGCGCCCGCCGCGCCCGCGGCCGGCCATCACCCAGGACAACGCGTTCTGGTTCGAGGGCGCCCGTGCGCACCGTCTGTTGATTCAGCGCTGCACCTCGTGCGGAACCCTGCGGCACCCGCCGCTGCCGGCATGCGCCGTCTGCGGATGCCTCGAATGGGACACGGTGGAGTCGAGCGGACGCGGCAGCGTGTACTCCTACGTCGTGGTGCACTACCCCCAGGTCGCCGCGTTCGAGTACCCGCTGCCCATCGGTCTGATCGAGCTGGAGGAGGGGACGCGGGTGGTGGCCAACCTCGATGGCGTCGAGCTCGACGCCATCGAGATCGGCATGCCGGTGCAGGCCGAGTTCGTCGACTTCGACGAGGAGCTGTCCCTGCCCGTGTTCGTGCCCGCAGGGAAGGGGATCTGATGGACTTCGCCTTGAACGAGGAGCAGCTCGCGGTCTCGGAAGCCGCCGCCGGCGTCTTCTCCGGCCTGGTCGACGCCGAGCGGATCGCCGCCGTGGAGGTCAGCACCGACCGCATCGATCGCGACCTGTGGAAGGCGTTGGCCGACGCCGACCTCCTCGGGCTCGCCGTGCCCGAGGCCGACGGCGGCGCCGGCTACGGCCTGATGGAGCTCTGCCTTCTGCTGGAGGCGCAGGGGAACGCGGTGGCCCCGGTGCCGTTGTGGGCCACCCTCGTGCTGGGCGCGCTGCCCATCGCCCACTTCGGCTCGCAGGCCCAGCGCGCCCGCTGGCTCCCGGGCGTGGTCGCCGGTGACGTCATCCTCACGGCAGCCCTGAACGGCAGCGTGCGCAGCCCGACGTTCATGCCGCCCGTGCACGCCACCGCTTCGGGCGAGGGCTGGGTGCTGGAGGGCACCGAGCTGGCCGTGCCCCAGGCCCAACTGGCGGACTGCATCGTCGTGCCGGCGCGCACCGAGGACGGGGGCGTCCTGCTGGCGCTCGTCGACCCGCAGGGTGCAGGCGTCACGCTCGAGCGCGCCGTGACCACCAACCGCGAGATCCACCCGCACCTGCATCTCGCCGGCGCGTCCGTGGCGGCGGGCGACGTCCTGGTCGGCCCCGACCTCGGTCGTTCGGTCCTCGACTTCATGGTCGTTGCCGCCACCCTTTCGCTCTGCGCGCTGCAGGTGGGCGTCTGCGAGGCGGCGCTCACCAGGACGGCGGCCTACCTGAATTCGCGCCAGCAATTCGGCCGGCCCCTCAGCACGTTCCAGGGCACCATGTTGCGCGCGGCCGACGCGGCCATCGACATCGAGGCGATGCGCGTCACGTGGCAGAACGCGGCGTGGCGCTTCGACACCGGCCGCGACGCTGCCGACGCGGCCCGGGTGGCCAAGTGGCAGGCATCCGAACGCGGGCAGCGGACGGTGCACGCCACCCAGCACCTGCACGGCGGCCTGGGAGCGGACATCTCCTACCCCATCCACCGCTACTTCCTGTGGGGCAAGCAGATCGAGTTGCAGTTGGGGGGCCCGAGCACGCAGTTGGCCCGGCTCGGGGCGGACATCGCCGAGCAGGCCCTGGCCCGGGCGGAGGCGGCGCAGTGAGGGCCGCCGAGGTCGATCTCTCCGGGCCGACCTTCTCCGCCGTCGCCGTGGGCGACGAGCTTCCGACCCTGGTGCTCCCCATCACGCGCACGCTGATCGTGTCGGGTGCCATTGCGAGCCGCGATTACCAGGACGTCCACCACGATTCGGTGCTGGCCCGGGAACGGGGCTCCAAGGACATCTTCATGAATATCCTGACCACCAACGGACTGGTCGGGCGCTACGTCACCGACTGGTCGGGACCACGGAGCCGCCTGTCCGATGTCAACATCCGGCTCGGCGCCCCGAACCATCCCGATTGCACCATGACGATGACCGGATCGGTCACAGAGAAGGGGTCGTTGGCCGAGGACGGCCGGTACGGCAGCGTGACCGTCTCCGTCCGCGGCGCCCACGACCTGGGCGACCACGTCACCGGCACGGTCACCGTGCTGCTGCCGGTCGGTGACCAGCCGTGATGGCACGCGCCCACTCGTTCTCCGGTGCGACCGCCATCGCCGGCATCGGGGCGACCGAGTTCTCCAAGGACTCCGGTCGTTCGGAATTGCGGCTGGCCGTCGAGGCGGTTGCCGCCGCACTGGCCGACGCCGGCCTCGCACCGTCCGACGTGCAGGGCATGGTGACGTTCAGCTCGGACACCAATCCCGACATCGACATCTCCCGCAGCCTGGGCATCGGCGACCTGACCTTCTTCAGCCGCATCCACTACGGCGGCGGCGCGGCCTGCGCCACCATCCAACAGGCGGCGCTGGCCGTCTCTTCGGGCGTGGCCGACGTCGTGGTCTGCTACCGCGCCTTCAACGAGCGCTCCGGCAGCCGCTTCGGCGCCGGCGTGCAGGGGAGGGCGCCCCTGCCGACCGCGGAGAACGCGCACATGGCGTCGTACCTGCCGGTCGGGCTGCTCACGCCGGCCTCGTGGGTGGCCATGGCGGCGCAGCGCTACCTGCATGAGACGGGTGCGACGAGCGAGGATCTCGGCCGGGTGGCGGTGGCGGACCGCAAGCACGCGGCGACCAACCCGAAGGCGTGGTTCTACGAACAGCCGATCACGCTGGAAGAGCACCAAGCGAGCCGCTTCATCATCGAGCCGCTGCACCTCCTCGACTGCTGCCAGGAGACCGACGGGGGACAGGCCCTCGTGGTGACCTCGCTCGAGCGCGCCCGCGACCTCCGTTCCGACCCGGTCGTGATCCGGGCCGCGGCGCAGGGCTCGGGGGCGGGCCAGGACATGATGACGAGCTACTACCGAGACGACCTGTTGGGCCTGCCCGAGATGGGGGTGGTGGCCCGCCAGCTCTGGGAGACCTCAGGGCTCGGCCCCGACGACATGCAGGCCGCCATCCTCTACGACCACTTCACGCCGTACGTCCTCTACCAGTTGGAGGAGCTCGGGTTCTGCGCGAAGGGCGAGGCCAAGGACTTCGTGCGCGACGGCCGCCTCGAGCTCGGTGGGGCGCTCCCCATCAACACGCACGGCGGCCAGCTCGGCGAGGCCTACCTCCACGGCATGAACGGGATCGCCGAGGGCGCCCGCCTCGTGCGCGGCACCTCGGTCAACCAGGTGCCCGGGCTCGAGCACGTGGTGGTGACGGCGGGCACCGGCGTGCCGACCAGCGGGCTGGTGCTCGGCGTCGATCGCTGAACGGCCGTGGGCTGATGATCGGGGTCGACGCCCTTCGCGCTAGGACGGCCCACAGCTCGTGAGGACACCGGTGTAGCCGGCTGCAGTGATCTTGATCGGACCGACGCCCGGCGCATACACGGCGTCGAGCGTCAGTTCCTTGGCGATGGCGGGCTTGACGGCGGCGGCCAGCTCCCTGGACGCGGCCTTCGAGACGTTGGTGAACGCGATCGATTTCAGCACGGAGCGCACGGAGAGCAGGTGATGGAACGTCCCCAGCGGCGTCTGCAGCTCGGCGACGGAACGACCGCTCTGTTGCACGGCGACCGCAATGTCCAATGCCGTTGCGTTCGCCGGAAGAACGGCTTTGAGCTCGGCGCGGTCCGCTGCGCTCAGTGGCACGGCGATGTGCAGGCGGGAGACCGCACTGCCGCCCGACAGCAGTGTCTGCACGTTCGGATAGGTGGTGGTGCCGTTGATGCTGAACGGCTGCCCCGCAACCTGGATCCCCGAGGGCACCGAGACCAATTGCCCCCCCGTGGTCAACACGTAGTGCAACGCCGCATTGGTCGGGACGGACACACCGCCGGCCGTGGACGAGCTTCCCTCGGTGATGGTCACCGAGCGACCCCGCGAGGTCCGGCTGACCGACGCGACGGTCAGTGTCTCGTCGCCGGTCGCGCCGGTGGCCTCGAGTGACTCGTGGCAGGTCCAACCGACCTTGAGCGGGAAGAAGTAATGGACCCAGGTCGGGGTGACCGCCCCTGACCCGCCGGCGGCGTCGGCTTCGCCGGTCTGATCGGGGAGGACGACGAGCGCCGCGAGCGACGTCAACGCGGTCAGCGCACCAGCTGCGACGAGACCCACTCCGCGCCGGACTCCCCGCCGCGATCCTCGTCTCGGATGGATTGGCATCGGCTTCCGTCCCCCCGTGGGTCCGGCGTCGAAGAGCCGGGTGCGGGACGATGGTAGTGGTGCGCGCGCAGAAAGTGCTGACGCGTCAGATCGGGCGATCGCCCACCGCGCGCTCGAGCGTCGCGGCCTCGTCGGGCTCCAACAGCCGGTACGGGCCGCCTTTCTCCTCTTGCCACAGAACCGGCTCGGCACAGTTCCACCGCTCGGCTCGGAGGGATCGCTTGAGCACCTTGTTGGTGGCCGTGGTGGGAAGAGCCGCGCTCACGCGCACGAAGCGTGGTGCCCATTTGGTGCCGAGGTCGCCCTGGCCGGCCAGGAACCCGACCAGTCCCTCGGCGTCGAGCCCGTCCACGCCGGGCCGGAGCTGCACCGCCGCCATCACCTGGTCCCCCACCACCGGGTCCGGCACGGCGAACACCGCCGCCAGGACGACGGCGGGATGCCGCTGCAGAATGCGCTCGATCGGAGCCGACGCGAAGTTCTCCCCGTCGACGCGGAGCCAGTCGTGGTCCCGGCCGGCGAAGTAGAAGAAGCCTGCCTCGTCGCGGTAGGCCAGGTCGCCCGTCCAGTACCACCCTTCACGGAGTCGGGCGCGCTCTGCTTCGCCGTTGCGCCAGTATCCCTCGAAGCCGGCGCCGCCGGCCTTGGACACCAGCTCGCCGATCGCCTCCTCGGCGTTGAGCAGCCGGCCGCTGTCGTCGAAGCGGGCCGGCGGGCACTCCGTTCCGGTGGCCGGGTCGAGCACGACGGTGCCCTCGGGCGCCCGCCCCAGCGCACCCGGCGGCGTGTCGGGCGTGCGGGCGACCGTGG
The DNA here is from genome assembly GCA_963719485.1 of uncultured Acidimicrobiaceae bacterium. Classification (GTDB taxonomy): domain Bacteria; phylum Actinomycetota; class Acidimicrobiia; order Acidimicrobiales; family RAAP-2; genus Bog-473. The sequence goes on along the minus strand of OY970387.1, from coordinate 4,516,619 downwards.
CGCCGCCCTCGGTGGACCCGTACGAGTCGGTGACGGCGACGGCGAAGCGCTCGGCGAACCGGGCGACGTCCTCGGTCGTCCCCTCGTTGCCGAAGGCGCGCACCAGGGGGTTGTCGGCGTCGTCGGGCTGCTCCGGCGTGGCCACGATGTAGGAGAGGGGCTTGCCCACATAGTTGAAGTACGTCGCACCGGCGGCCCGCACGTCGGGCAGGAAGCCCGAGGCAGAGAAGCGGCCGGTTGAGGGGAGGGCGAAGGCCGAGCCCGCCATCAGTGCCGGGCCCCAGCCGGCCATGAGCGCGTTGGAGTGGAACAGCGGCATGGACAGGTAGCACACGTCCACCGGTTCGAGCGCGTACATCTCGGCGACGATGGCGCCGATCCGCGCCAAGCGGCCCTGACTGCACAGGCACGCCTTGGGCGCGCCGGACGTGCCCGACGTGAACAGGAGGTAGCCGAGCGTCCCGGGGGTCACCGACAGGTCGGCGACCTGCGCCGGATCCGCCCCCACGTGGGACGCCAGCACGTCCCGGGCCTCCCCGGTGTCGAGCACCAGCACGCGCTCGTTGGCCCGCTCGACCTCACCTAGCGCCTCGCCGATGCGAGCACCCTCCACCAGCGGGAGGTAGCTCGAGTCGGTCACCAGGAACTGGCACTCGGTGTGCGAGAGGTCCCGCACCAGCTCGTCACCGCGGTGGGTCGGGTTGGCCCCGACGACCACTGCGCCGGCCAGGGCCGCCGCCTCCAGCCAGAAGACGAACTCGGGCACGTTGTCGAGCATGACGGCGACGTGGAAGGAGCCGTCGTGGCGGTTGGCCCGCAGCCACGCCGCCCGCGCCGCGGCCGCCGCGACCACCTCGGCGTGGCTGAGCCGGAGGTCGTTCGCCACCAGGCCGAGCCTGTCGACGTCGGCCAGGGCCAGGACGGCACCGGTGATGGTTTCCGGTGCCGCCGCCGGCGTGGCACCGGCCGGTGTTGCTTGCGCCTCAGTAGGGGTCACCGCATCTCCGAATGTCTCTGACCTGGGGTGGAAGTCCCATTATTGGAACACGTTGCATTTTAATCAGACCCGTGTTACCGTCGCAGGAGCGCCGGCGGAACGGACCGCGGCACCGTAGACGAGGACGTGCGACCCCATGGAATTCGGCATCTTCAACGCCGCGTGCGTATTGCCCCGGTACGTCGAGCAGCACGGAGCATCCGCTGAGCACGACCGCATCATGGACGAGGTCGCCTTCATCGTGGCGGCCGACAAGGCAGGGTTCAAGTACACCTGGGCCTCGGAGCACCACTTCCTGACCCAGTACTCGCACCTGTCCGCCTCCGAGTCGTTCCTGGCCTTCGTCGCGGCCAAGACCAACAACATCCACGTCGGCTCGGGCATCTTCAACATCACGCCGCCGGTGAACCACCCGGCCCGGATCGCGGAGCGGGTGGCCATGCTCGACCACCTCTCCGGGGGCCGATTCGAGTTCGGCACCGGCCGCGGCTCCTCCACCACGGAGCAGCGGGGCTTCGGGATCGAGGACCCCGACCTCACCCGCGAGATGGTGGCCGAGACGCTGCCCCAGATCGTGCGCATGTGGAAGGACGAGGACTACAGCTACGAGGGCAAGTTCTTCTCCATGCCGTCCCGCAACGTGCTGCCCAAGCCCTACTCGAAGCCTCACCCGGCCATCTGGATGGCGGCCGGCAGCCCGTCCACCTTCGACCTGGCTGCAGAGATGGGCGTGGGCGTCCTGTGCTTCGGCTTCTCCACGCCGGACCAGCTCACCCCGCTGGTCAGCCGGTACAAGGAGAAGATCCAGGACTGCACGAACCCGGTGGGCGGCTTCATCAACAACAACGTAATGATCACGACCCAGATGATCTGCATGGAGGACGGTGCCAAGGCGCGCAAGACCTTCCTCGAGGCCGACTCGAACTACCACCTGAGCCTCGTGTTCCGCTACCTCGACACCTTCCCGCGGCCTCCCGGCATTCCCGAGTGGCCCGCGATCATTCCCGCCATGGACGCCGCCACACTCGACGCCGCCATCGCCGCCGGCGTCACGGCCGTCGGGACCCCGGACGAGGTCGGCAAGGCCGTGGAGAGTTTCGCCGCCACCGGCGCCGACCAGCTGGCCTTCGGGATGCTGTCGACCTCCATGCCGATCGAACTCTGCGAGGAAGCCACCGAGACGTTCGGCAAGCACGTGCTGAAGGACTTCGACAAGGACCCGGTGCACCTCACCACCAAGCACCGCCTCGCCGCCGGCGGCTCCTAGACAACCTCCAGCCGGAGGTCGCCAGCTTCCAGCCTACGATCGATCTCTGCCGCGACCTCGGCCGGTCCGCGGGTGCCCACGTCGACCCGGTGCCGCTCCTCGACACCGTGGAGCTCGAACTGCGTCCACAGATCGCCGACCACCTCCGCATCGGTCAAGGCCCCCGAGTGCTGCGGCTCGACCGTGCGGTCCTGGACCCGCTGCTGGACCAGTTGGATCGGGGCGCGCAGCACGGCGTAGTGGGTGCTGATGCCGTACGGCGCACCGGCGGCGGCGAACAGGTCGAGCATGAACGGGTAGAGGATGCCCTCCGCGACGGTGAAGTAGCTCCCGGCGGCCAAGGCGGCGACGGCTTCGGCGGCGGCGTGCAGCACGACCCGGTTCTGGGCGTGCGCCTCCTCCAGCCACGGATCGATCGCTCCGCGCCGGAGCGTGGCGAAGAACCAGTCGAGGTCGAGGCACGCCGAGAGGTCGTGGCGGTCCGCCACCAACGGGGCCACCGTCGTCTTGCCACACCCGGGGGAGCCGGTCAGGAGGAGGACGGGCGCCGGTGACACGGGAGCATCTTCGCGTGTGTGGGCTGCTCCCGGACCGTGCGTCGGGAAGGGATCGCTGCGTCAGCTGGCCGAAGCGATGCCGACGACCGGCTTATTCAACGGCTGCCCGCCCATCGAACCGCCGAAGGGCGCGTCCCCGTAGTTGAAGATGCCGCCGTCGGAAGCGGCGATCCAATAGCCGCCGTTGTCCGGCGTCGCCGCGATGCCCACGGCCGGCTTGTTCAACGGGGTGCCGCCGGCGGAGCCGAAGAAGCGGGCATCGCCGAAGCTGAAGATGCCGCCGTCGGAGGCGACCAGCCAGTAGCCGAACCCGTCTGAGGTGGCGGCCATGCCGACAATGGGCTTGTTCAGCGGCTGGCCGCCCATGGAACCGCGGAATCCGGCGTCCCCGAAGCCGAAGATGCCGCCGTCGGAGGCGACGAGCCAGTAGCCGAGCCCGTCGGAGGTGGTGGCCATGCCCACGATGGGCTTGTTCAGCGGCTGGCCCCCCATCGATCCGAAGAATCCGGCGTCCCCGAAGCCGAAGATGCCGCCGTCGGACGCCACCAGCCAGTAGCCGCCGCCGTCCGGCGTGGCGGCCATGCCCACGATCGGCGCGTCGAGGGGTTTGCCGCCCATCGATCCGGAGAAGGTGGCGTCGCCGTAGCTGAAAATGCCACCGTCGGACGCGACCAGCCAGTAGCCCTTCTTCGACGCCGTGGGTGCTATGCCGACGACCGGCCGGTTCAAGGGCATGCCACCGGTCGAGCCGTAGAATCCGGCGCTGCCGAAGCTGAAGATGCCGCCGTCCGACGCATCCATCCAGTACGACGAGTCGGACGGCGACGCTGGCGGCGGCGATGGCGGTCCGGGAAGTCCGGCCGAGCCCGAGAAGGCGTAGACCTGATCGGTCGACGGTGCCAGGAGCAGCCCGTCGCCGACCGAGGGCGTCGGGAAGTGGTTGGCCTCGCCGCCGACCGAGACCTGCTGCACCTTGGCCCCGTTCGACGGGTTGAGGCCGTAGAGCGACGACCCACCGATCGACCAGACGAGGCCGCCGGCCGTGATTGGAGGGCCGTGCGCGCCGGACGTCGTCTGCCACAGTGGGCTCGGATTCGGGTCCACCTGAATCGCCTGCACCCCGTTGCCGCAGGGGACGTAGACGACGGTCCCCGAGATGGCGTCCCCGCCGTCGGAGTCGCTGCCGCAGACGCTGACGGGGGCTCCGATTTGATGGCCGATCCCCCCCAGGGATTCTTGGCTCAGCAGGTAGGCGTTCGACGACTTGCCCACCTGCAGGATGACGCCGTTGGAGACAAGCGCCGGCGGGCTCGACCCGAGGTCCAAGTCGCTCGAGTTGTCGGTCTGCCAGGTGCTCGGGGCGAAGAACCCCGTGCGAACCAGACCCGGCGACAGCTCCAGGACCGAGTCGCTGAAGTCGTACGGAGTCGACGACGACCCGTTCCCCGTGGCCACCCAGATGTTGCCCGCCGCGTCGACCTCGGGCGCGGCGCCGCCCATCCACACGGCGCCGTCGTGGCCGATCGGCACCGCCTGGTAGTAGCCCGGCGTCCCGCCGCCCTCGGGCACCGAGACGACCCAGCCGCTGTAGCTCGAGCAGTCATCGGAATTGCCGCCGTAGCCGAAGACGACGTTGCCGTTGCTCAGGTTCAGACCGGTGCGCTGCAGGATGGCGGCCGGGCCCTGTCCGGGCGGGTCGACGGCCTGGTTGAGTTCCTGGGCGCCGCTGTACATGTTGAACCCCACGAGGAAATGGGCGGGGGCACCGCTCACCAGCTCGTCGGCGACGGCGAAGATCTCTCCCCGAGCGGCGTCCACGACCGGGGTGCCGGTGATGCCGACGTCCGGACTGATGTCCCCGCAGGGGAGGTCGCCCGCCGGCACCGGCGTCCCGACGTGGGTGGACCACAAGACCGCCCCGGTGTTGGCGGCCAGCGCGTACACGGTGTCGTTCTCCGTCGCCACGAAGACACGCCCGGTGGCCTCGAGCGGCTCGCCGTAGACCTGGCCGTCGAGCACAGGGGAGGTCCAGGCCGGGGCGGGCGGAGAGAAGGTGACGCCGGAGGTGTCGAAGCCGGACCCCTGGGGGTTGCCGTGGTAGACGGTCCACGACGACGTCGCGTCGAGGTGTGGCACAGCGTCCGCCTCGGCCGCCGAGCCGGCTCCGACGGCTGACAGAGCGGTTGCGCCGATGAGGAAGAGGGGGAGGCTGATGGCGACGAACGTTGCCCCGAGCACCCTCCGGGCGGCGTCCCCGACGGCGAACATTCGTCCGCGCCGGCGCGATGTGTTCAGGCTCGACGTAATGAGCGCAACGTAACGCGCGGTGACGAAGGCTGTCGACCGGCGCCAGTCCCGCCGTCGTGGTCCGCGGTGGTCTTCGTCAGGGCTTGGGGTGCTGCTCTACTCCCGCGCCCGCGTTGACGATGGCACCGGCCCAGGTGTAGTCGGGCTTCCCCGACGGTGAGCGCTCGACGGCGTCGACGACGTAGAGCCGGCGCGGCAGCTTGTAGCCCGCGATGGTGGACCGGCAATGCTCCTGGAGGGACTCCAGCGACGGGGCATCGTGGCCGACCCGGGGTTGCACGATGGCGGCCACGGTCTGGCCCCAGCGCTCGTCGGGCGCCCCGCACACGATGGCGTCCATGACATCGGGATGGGAGCGCACCGCGGACTCGACCTCTTCGGGGAAGATCTTCTCGCCACCGGAGTTGATGACGATCGAGCCACGGCCGAGCAGCGTGATCGACCCGTCCGCCTCCACCGTGGCGTAGTCACCCGGCATGACGTAGCGGGTCCCGCGCACCTGAATGAAGACCTCGGCTGTCTTCTTCGGGTCGTTGTAGTAGCCGAGCGGGATGTCGCCCGAACGCGCGATCTTCCCGATGACGCCCGAACCGGGCTCCACCGGGTCCAGGTTCTCGTCGAAGACGACCGTGGCACCCAGAAGGTGCACCGTCGGGCCGCTCTTCATGGCGGTGTTGCCCGCGGTCACCACCGTCATGCCGTTGTTGCCGCCCTCGGACGAGCCGATGGCATCGGTGATCACGAGGTTGGGGAGGTGCTCGAAGAACTGGTCCTTGACCGGGGCGGAGAACAGCGCTGCCGAGGACACCACAGCCAGGAGCGACGACAGGTCATGGTCCGTGCCCTCGTCGTCGAGCGACTCGATCAGGGGTTTGCCCATCGCGTCTCCCGTGATCATCACCGAGTTCACCCGCTCCTCGCCCACCAGGCGCCAGACGTCGTGGGGGTCGAACTTGGCCATCAGGACGATCTTGGACCCGACGAAGCTCTGGCCCATGACGCACCACTGCGTTGCCCCGTGCATGAGCGGCGCCACGGGCAGGTGCACCAAGCCGCCGCCCGCGCCTTTGGCAACCATGACCGAGGGGTCGGTGATCCGCTCGTTCGTGACCGGGTCGGTCCCGCCCCCGAGCGCGTAGAAGACGTCCCGGTGTTGCCACACGACGCCCTTGGGCATGCCGGTCGTCCCGCCGGTGTAGAGGATGTAGAGGTCGTCGCCCGAACGCGGCCCGAAGTCACGCTCCTCGGACTGGTCCACCAGCGCGTCCTCGTAGCCGATCGATCCGGGCGCCGGGTCGACGTCGCTGCCGTCCTCGATCACGATCACGTGACGGAGCTGGGGCAGCTCGGGCAGGAGCGCACCGACCAGCGGGGAGAACTCCCGCTGATGGACGAGCGCCTGCAGGTCGGCGTTGGTCAGGAGGTAGCGGAGCTCGTCCTTGACGTAGCGGTAGTTGATGTTGATCCAGATGGCCCGCAGCTTGAACACGGCCCAAGCGGTCTCGACCCACTCGACCGAGTTGTAGGCGTAGATCCCGACGTGGTCTCCCGGGCCGATGCCCTGCGCCGCGAGATGGTGGGCCAGCCGGTTGGCCCGGGCTTCCATCTCGGCATAGGTCCGCCGCTTGCCGTCGGCGACGAGGTACTCCCGCTCGGGGTAGGCGTCGACGGCCGCCTCGAACAGGTCGGCGAGGTTGAACTCCATCGGCTGGAGATTAGAACACGTTCTTATTCCGTAGGCAATCGGCAACGGACATCAGCAGTCGCCCTCCCGGGCAGCCCACCGCCTCTGCCCGCCGGCACCCTGCCGGCGGGCCTGCACCCCTCCGCCGGAGCTACCCGGAGATCCCCACGATGGGCTTGTTGAGCACGATGGAGCCCGTCGAACCGAAGAACGTCGGCCCGTTCGTCGTCGGGTAGGCGAAGACCCCGCCGTCCGAACCGCTCAGGTAGTAGCCGCCGGCGACCGCCGTCATCCCCACAATGGGCTTGTTGAGGGTGATGGATCCCGTCGAACCGAAGAACGGAGGTCCGTTCGTGGTCGGGTAGGTGAAGATGCCCCCGTCGGAGGCGACCAGGTAGTAGCCCCCCGCCGTCGGGGCGGCCATGCCGACCACGGGCTTGTTGAGCGTGAGGGAGCCGGCCGAGCCCGAGAAGGTGGCGTCGCCGTAGTTGAAGATGCCCCCGTCGGAGGCGACCAGGTAGTAGCCCTTGCCGTCGGGCGTCGCCGCCATCCCGACAACCGGCTTGTTCAGCGTGAGACCTCCGGTCGATCCGTAGAACTGGGCGTCGCCGTAGGAGAAGATCCCTCCGTCGGACGCCACCAGCCAATAGCCGGCCCCGTCTGCGGTCAGCGCCATGCCGACGACGGGTGCGTTGAGGTGCATGCTCCCCGTCGAGCCGTAGAACTGGGCCGAACCGAAGTTGAAGATCCCACCGTCGGAGGCCACCAGGTCGTAGCCGTCCCCGGCCGGCATGACCGCCATGCCGACGATGGGCTTGTTGAGCGGCGTGCCCCCCATGGAGCCGAGGAACGGGGCCCCGGCCCCGTAGGCGAACACCCCGCCGTCGCTGGCCACGAAGCGGTAGCCGGAACGTGCGACCGGGGCGGAAAGGGCGTAGGGCTGGCTGACGCCGGAGAGCGTCGAATCGCCGACGCCGATGCAGGCCCAGTTGGTCAGGCACGACACGTTGTTCAGCTCGGATGCGGTCGACGAACCGAGGCCCGGCGTCGTGGCGAGTGACCATGTCACGCCGTTCCAGCTCAGCGCCAGCGGGGTGAAGTTGACGTTGCCCGTACGGCCGACCGCCGTGCACGACGTCGCGCTCACGCAGGCCACTCCCGCGAGGTCGTCAGGGATGGTCGCGCTCGTATTGGGCGAGCTGGCCACAGACCAGGTCGAGCCGTTCCACGCGTCGATCATGGTGCGGACGAGGGTCGTACTGTTCTGGAAACTGCCGACCGCCACACAGGACGAGGCGCCCGTGCAGGACACGGCAGCGAAGCCGGCGTCCGTGGACGGAGAGGGAGTCGGGGGGCTGACCTGGGCCTGCCACGTGGTGCCGTTCCACGTCTCGGCCAGGTTGAGGGTGGAGCCATTCTGATTGGAGCCGACCGCCATGCACCAGGTCGGGGAGACGCAGGAAACACCGCTGAAGCTGGATGTGCCGGCCGGGTTGACGGTCGGGACGACTGACCAATTCGTCCCGTTCCATGACTCGCTCAGCAGGCTGTCGTTCCCGCCGGGCCGATCCTCGCCCACCGCCATGCACGACGTCGCACTCAGGCACGAGACGCTGAACAATGAGCCGCCGGTCGAGCCGGCCGGGTTGATGGTCGGAACGACCGACCATGTCGAGCCGTTCCAATGCTCGGCCAGAGGGACACCATTGCTGTCGCCGACCGCGACGCAGAAATTGGACCCGGCGCAGGAGACGGCGTTGAGAGAGTTGTCATCGGTGCCCGTCGGCACGGGGATGTTGCTGACGACCGACCATTCGACTCCGTTCCATTGCTCGACGAGAGGGATGGTGTTGGGCGCGTTCTCGAATCCAACGGCCACGCAGAAGGAGCTCGTTGCGCAGGTCGTGCCGAAGAGCGCAGCGTTGTCGGATACCGAGGGCGACACGACGGCGCTCGGTATCCACACACTCGGGGTCACGAGAGCCGGTGGCGTCGGGATGCTGGCGCCGGCTTGACCGATGGAGAGACCGGCGATGGTTCCTCCCACGGCCAACACCGCGGCAAGCACGACAGAAGACGCGATTCGACGCATTCGTTCCTCCTCAGATGGTTCTGGACGCCACCTGAGGAGCCCTGCCGGAAAACCTACTTCAGCTCATCCGCAGACCCGGGGATCACCTGCATGCGCAGCGCGGCAAGGGTCGTGACCCTGTCGTCGGCGTACTCGGCACCTCGCTGACCACCGAGGTCGGTCAGTCGAACAGTTCGGGTTCGCTGCGCGAGATCTCGTCCCACAGCGGCTGGAACGAGAACCACCCGGCACCGTGCGAGGCGGAGCGGTCACGCGTGTAGCGGGCTCCCTCGTCGTCGATGAGCACCGGGGTCCCCGCCGCTTCCGCCAACAGCTGCGCCTGGCAGGAACGCTCCATCGTGATGAACCACCACGCGGCCTCGTCGACGCTGTGCCCGACGGTGAACAGGCCGTGGTTGCGATGGATCGTCGCCTTGTGCGGCCCGAGCGCGGCCGCCAGGGCCTTCGCCGCGGCCTCCTCGAGCACGATGGCGCCGCCGCCCTCCTCGCACACCGTGTGGTCCTCGTAGAAGACGCATGCGTCCTGGGTGATGGGGTCGAGCGGGCGCCCGAGCGCGGACCAGGCCTTGCCGTAGATCGAGTGCGCGTGCGCGGCGGCCACGACGTCCGGTCGTGCCGCGTGCACGGCGGAGTGGATGGCGAAGGCGGCCGGGTTGACCGGGCGGCTTCCCTCGACCACCTCGCCGGTGTGGCTCACGAGGATGAGGTCGGAGACGCGGACGTGGCGGAAGCTCATGCCAAACGGGTTGACCCAGAAGTGGTCGGTCAGCTCCGGGTCGCGTGCCGTGATGTGGCCTGCGACGCCCTCGGAGAAACCGAAGCGTCCGAACAGGCGCAGCGCGCCGGCCAGCTTCTGCTTGCGGTGCAGGCGCTCCTCTTCCACGTTGGCGAACGTCGGGGGTGAGGGCATGCGCAGCGTGCGGGCTTGTTCCATGTCCCCAAACTATCGTCTGCCCATGGCTTACCCCACTGCCGCAACCCTGGACATCAGCGCCCCCGCCGAGAAGGTGTGGGCCCTCGTGGCCGACCTGCCCCGCATGGGGGAGTGGTCACCCGAGAATGCCGGCGGAAAGTGGGTGAAGGGCGCCACCGGCCCCTCCCTCGGCGCCGTCTTCAAAGGCACCAACAAGAACGGGCTCCGGCGCTGGTCCACCACGGTCACCGTCGTCGCCTGCGAGCCCGGCAAGGTGTTCGAGTTCGCCGTGACGTCCGGACCGATCGAGGTGGCCAACTGGCGCTACGAATTCGAAGAGACCGAAGACGGCTGCCGGGTGACCGAGTCGTGGTCCGACCGGCGCAAGCCCTGGTTCCTCACGGTGGCGCGCGTCATGGGCGACCACAGCGCGCAGCACGCCGAGAAGGAGATGGCGGACACCCTGGCCAATCTGGCCGCTGCCGTCGGGTAGGGAGCCGGTTCGGTCCGCGCCGGTCAGCCGGAGATCCCCACAATCGGTTTGTTGAGCACGATCGATCCGGTGGAACCCAAGAACGGTGGCCCGTTGGTCGTCGGATAGGTGAAGACCCCGCCGTCCGAACCGCTCAGGTAGTAGCCGCCTGCGACCGCCGTCATGCCCACGATGGGCTTGTTGAGCGTGATCGATCCCGTCGAACCGAAGAAGGGCGGACCTCCGGTGGTCGGGTAGGTGAAGATGCCGCCGTCGGTGGCGACAAGGTAGTAGCCCCCCGATGTCGGGGCGGCCATGCCGACCACGGGCTTGTTGAGCGTGAGGGAGCCGGCTGAGCCCGAGAAGGCGGCGTCGCCGTAGTTGAAGATGCCCCCGTCGGAGGCGACCAGGTAGTAGCCCTTGCCGTCGGGCGTCGCCGCCATCCCCACCACAGGCTTGTTCAGCGTGAGAGCTCCGGTCGAACCGTAGAACTGGGCGTCGCCGTAGGAGAAGATCCCTCCGTCGGACGCCACCAGCCAATAGCCGGCCCCGTCTGCGGTCAGCGCCATGCCGACGACGGGTGCGTTGAGGTGCATGCTCCCCGTCGAGCCGTAGAACGGGGCCGAGCCGAAGTTGAAGATCCCACCATCGGAGGCCACCAGGTCGTAGCCGTCCCCGGCCGGCATGACCGCCATTCCGACGACAGGCTTGTTGAGTGGCGTGCCCCCCATGGAGCCCAAGAAGGGCGCGCCGGCGCCGTAGTTGAACACTCCGCCGTCGGTGGCGACGAAGCGGTACCCGCTGCGGGCGATGGGGGTAGACATCACGAAGGGCTGGTTCTCGCTCTGCGAGCTGTTTGTCACGTACTGCCCGACGGCCACGCACTCCCAGTTCGTGAGACACGCCACCGCGTTCGTCGCCGTGGGAGCGGACCCTGGCCCGCTCGGGGTGGGGACAATCGTCCAGGACGAGCCGTTCCACGACAGAGCAAAATTGCTCGCTGTGCTACCCGCATTGGACTGGCCAACCGCGCTGCAACCCGTTTGGCTGAAGCAGGTCACACCGCTCAGGAGTGTGTTGCCGCCGGCGACATTGGGGCTGGGTGTAATGGAGAGCGCCTGCCCATTCCAGGTTTCGATGAGGGTTGCCGCGGACCCAGAAAACGAAATTCCAACCAGGACGCAGAACGACGCGCCCGCGCACGACACTGAGGTGACACGGCTATCGGCGCCCGGTCCGGCCCCGTCGGTAACGACCGACCAAGTGCTTCCGTTCCACACCTCCGTCAACGGCATTGGTGGAATAATCGCCCCCTGTTCGCCGACGGCGAGGCAGAAGGACGAGTTGACGCACGACACGCTGTTCAGCTGATTGAATCCAGAGGCAAGGCTCGGACCCGCGACCGATTGCCAAGTCGAACCATTCCACACCTCACTGAGGGTCGTCCGTGCCGGTGAGCCGGTGCCGGTGGAACCGACGGCCATGCACCAAGTGCTGCTCGGACACGAGACACCGAGGAGCTGAGCCGTCGTCGCACCGGTCGGCAACGGGCCGGGATTGCCGAGTGACCAGGTGGACCCGTTCCACATCTCAATGAGTGCTCCAGAGCTCCCTGATCCGACCGCGACACAGAACGAGGGTCCGGCACACGAGACGCCGTCGAGGATCCCAGCCTGGCTCGGGGTGGCCCCGGGGACGAGCGTCCACGACGACCCGTCCCATTGCTGAATCAGGGTCATCGCGTTGAACTCGTTCTGTTGGCCGACCGCGACGCAGAAGTTCGACGTCGCGCACGCAACGCCGTTGACAGAAAGGGCGACCGACTGCGGGGTTGTCGGCACACTCGGCGCACTTCCTGAGGTCCAGTTTGAAGCAGTGACGGTCGGCGGCACGGTCGCCGCCGCCGAACCACCGGCGGAGATTGCCGACCCTGCCGCCACAAGCGCCCAGCAACCGAACACACCGAGGAGAAATCGCCGCACGGACTTGCCTCCTTGTCGCACCCGTGGAGGCGCGCCGAGCCGAACGTACCCCATATCCAACCTGTGTGCTCAGGTAAAACCCAGCTCATCCAACCCGTGGGCTCAGGTGCATCCCAGCTCGTTCTCGGGCAATCTCCGTTCCACGTGCCCGGCCGCCGCCTCGTCGCCCGGCCCACCCCGCTCCCGTAACCGCTCCACGACAGCCCGCCGGTGGGTCTCGTCGACGTTGCCGCCGTACTTGAACTTCGCCGTGACCTTCTCCACGCTGATCTCAATGCCGAGGATTCCGAGCAGCTTCGCGGCGTGGGACTCGCCCGGGTCGGCGACGTCGACGTCCGGCTGGAACACCGAGAGCTGGCGGCGCAGGATCGCCGCCACGCTGCCCGGCGCCGTGCGCTCGTCGTGGACCGTCGCCGTGCCGGCCAGCTGCACCGCGGCGTAGTACGTGGTCGGGATCCCGAGCGCGCGGTCCTCGTCACCGACCGCCTTCCACGACGAAGGGATGAAGGCCCAGTCGTCGGCCACACTCAACAGGACCCGCGGGTTCTCGGCCAACGCCCCGAACACCGGGTTGGCCCGCAGGAGATGGAGCCAGACCGTGCCGCCCTCCAGCACGAATTGCGTGGGCACGACGACAGGCAGGTCGCGCTCGGCGCCACCCGGCGCGACCAGATGGCCGAACGGATGGGACGCCACGAAGGAACGCCATTCCTCCTCGCCCGATGTGGCGTCGACCGGGGCGATGAACACGGGCCACAGTCTGGCTCAGCGCCGGCCCACGAGATGCCGGCCACCGGTTCAGCCGGCACTGTGGTTCAGCCGGCACTGTGGTTCAGCCGGCGGCGACCCCGAGCTCGTCCATCGACTCGGCCCGGTGGCGCTTGTAGTCGACCTTGCCGTTGGGCGCCCGCCCGATGGTGCTGACGATGCGCACGCGCCGCGGCGCCTTGTAGGAGGCGAGGCGTCCCTTCACGTGTTCGATCAGCTCGGCCTCGGCTGGCTCGGGGACGCCGTCCACCAGCTCGACCACGGCCACGATCTGCTCGCCGTACGTCGGGTGCGGGATGCCCACGACGACGGCGTCCCGGACGGCTTCGTGGGTCTTCAGCGCCTCCTCGACCTCCTCGGGGAAGATCTTCTCGCCGCCCGAGTTGATGCAGACGGAGCCCCGGCCGAGCAGATGGATGGTGCCGTCGGCGTCGACCTGGGCGTAGTCGCCCGGGATGGAGTAGCGCACCCCGTCGATCTCCTTGAAGGTGCGGTCCGACTTCTCTTCGTCCTTGTAGTAGCCGAGCGGGTTGCGCCCGCCCAGCGCCAGCACGCCCACCTCGTCGGAGCCGGGTTCGACCGGCCGACCGTCCTCGGTGAGCACCTTCACGTCGGGGCCTAGCGTGAACGATGCCGTTTTGGCCGCCGCTCCGCTGGCCGAGACCGAGACGCCCATGCCGAGTGCCTCCGACGAACTGAAAGCGTCGACGAGGAGCATGCCGGAATGGTGAGTCAGCAACCCTTCCTTTACGGGCTCGCTCCACATCGCTCCCGACGAGATGATCATCATGAGCGAGCTCAGGTCCCACCGGCCCGGATGCTCGCCGAGCGCGGCGAGGAGCGGGCGGGCGAAGGGGTCGCCCACGAAGACGAGGCCGTTCACCTTCTCGCGCTCGATCGTGTCGAGCAGCTCCACCGGGTCGTAACGCCGCGACTCGAGCAGGCAGACGCGGCCGCCCTCGGCCAAGACGGTGTTGGAGGGGAAGTTGCCGGTCCCGTGCATGAGCGGGCAGGCCGGCAGGAGGGTGACGCCACCGGGGCTCACCTCGAGCGCGGCGCGCACCGCCTCAAGTCCGCCGTCCACGGGGTAGTGACGGACCGCGCTGTCGATCAGGCGGGCGAAGAGATCGTCCTGCCGCCACATCACACCCTTGGGCATGCCGGTCGTGCCGCCGGTGTAGAGCATGAAGAGGTCGTCGCCGCTGCGGCCCCACGGCGCGCGCACGCGACCGATGGCGGATTTGGCGGCGTCCTCGTAAGGGGTGGCCCAGTCGGGACAGGGACCGGTGCCGTCGTCGACCCAGAGCCAACCCTTCACGCCGGGCACGCGGTCGAGGATGCCCTCGATACGGTCCGTGAACGCGCCGTGGAACACCACCGCGATGGCGTCGGCGTTCTCCCACAGGTAGCTCAGCTCGTCGTCGCCGTAGCGGTAGTTGGTGTTGACAGGGACCAGGCCGACCTTGACCGCGGCGAAAGTGGTCTGCAGGTATTCGGGCGAGTTGTAGAGGTAGAGCGCCACCTTGTCCTGCTTGACGGCGTCGAGGTCGAGCAGGAACTGCGCGATGCCATCGGCCCCGCGATCGAACTCGTTCCACCCGACGTTGCGGCTGCCCTGGGTGACGGCGATCGCCTCGGGCTGCACGTCCGCGACCGTCTCCCAGACGTCTGCGTAATTCCAGTCAGTCATCCACGCTCCATCGTCCCCACTTATTCGACCGTCGACCCCCGCCGACCCCCGTCGACCCCACGCCCCGCCGAGATGCGCGAAGCGAGGCGCTGAGCCTACGCTCCGCGCGTGGACCTCGGCCTCCCCGGTGACGACGACCCCCGCCGACTCCAGGTGCGGGGCTGGTTGGCCGAGCACCCGCACCCAACGGGCCGCCAGCTGGCCGAGGCCGGTTACGTGGCGCCGCACTGGGCCACCCCCTACGGGCTCGATGCCGATCCACTCACCCAGCTCATGATCGACGAGGAGCTGCGGCGGGCCGGGGTCCGGCGCCCGATCAACCCCATCGGCATCGGCTGGGCGGGGCCGACCCTCATGTACGCCGGCTCCGAGGAGCAGAAGGACCGCTGGCTCTGGCCTCTTCTCAGCGGGGAGGACTTCTGGTGCCAGCTCTTCTCCGAGCCGGGCGCGGGCTCCGACCTGGCCTCGCTCACCACCCGGGCCGAGCGCGACGGCGACCACTGGGTCGTCAACGGGCAGAAGGTGTGGACCAGCTATGCGCACATCGCCCGGTGGGGGATCCTGCTCGCCCGCACCGATCCGACCGCCACCAAGCACATGGGGATCAGCTACTTCGTCTGCCCGATG
Organism: uncultured Acidimicrobiaceae bacterium; assembly: GCA_963719485.1. Taxonomy (GTDB): domain Bacteria; phylum Actinomycetota; class Acidimicrobiia; order Acidimicrobiales; family RAAP-2; genus Bog-473. The sequence goes on along the minus strand of OY970387.1, from coordinate 4,501,263 downwards.
GACGCGCCCGGGATCGAGATCCGGCCGCTGATCGACATGACGGGGGAGCACGCCTTCAACGAGGTCTTCCTCACCGACGTGCGCATCCCGGCCGACCACCTCGTCGGGCCCGAGCACGCCGGCTGGGAGCTGGCCAAGGTCACCCTCGGCAACGAGCGAGTGTCGCTCTCGGGCGAGGGGGCGCTGTGGGGGATGGGCCCGACGGCCGAGGATCTCGTGGATCTGATCCGCAGCGCCGGTGGTGCGCCGGACCCCTCGACCCGGGACCGCCTCGTCGACGTCTATGTGGAGGCCCAGATCCTCCGGGTGCTGCGGCTGCGGATGGTTTCGGCCGTCCTGGCGGGTCGGGCGCCCGGGGCGGAGGCCTCGGTCCGCAAGGCCATCGCCGATGCCCACGGCCAGCACATCATGGATATCGCCCGGGACCTGGCCGGTCCCCACGCCATGCTGGCCGGCACCGGCCCGGTCGGTGGCTGGGGCCCATCCGGGGCCCCGCCCGTCCCGGCCGATCCCACCTGGTCCCGAGGCTTCCTGTTCGCCCCGGCGCTGACCGTCGGTGGCGGCACGGCCGAGGTGCAGCGCAACATCGTGGCCGAAAAGGTTCTCGGTCTTCCGCGAGATCCCTGACCCTCCGCCGTTACTCAGACGGTACGGGGGTGCGTCGGCCGCGCCGAGCGACCGCAACGTTGCGCCGCACGGCTGCAACGGCCGTCGTGCATCCCGTGCCGGCTGTCGCTGGTCTGGTGGGAGATCGCTCACATCAGCCCTTGATCGGGGAGGTTCCATGCGGAAGGTGTTTCTGTCCGGTGCACTGGCCTTGATCGGCCTGGCGGCCCCGGCCGCCATGGTCCTGACTCCCGCCGCCGCCCAGCCGGCGGCGGCGGCTGCACACCATGCGGCGGCTTCCGCCGGCCCTGCGGTACCAGGGCTCTATCACATGCCGGTCATCGGCAAGGTCAAGGTCCCGGGCGCCCTGGGGTCGCTCCTCGGCCACGGCCTGCGGCGTGCGACCGCCGTGCAGTCGGCCAACTGGTCGGGCTACGCCGAGACCAACGACACGTTCAGCTCCGTGGCGTCGTCGTGGACCGAGCCGACCGTCAATTGTGCCAACAGTGGCGCCGGGTTGAACGGTGTCCTCGGGCTGAGCACCTTCAACGGGCTGCTCGGTGGCCCGGACGCGGCCTCGGCCTTCTGGGTCGGGCTCGATGGCTACAACTCCACGAGCGTGGAGCAACTCGGGACTGACTCCGACTGTGTCTCGGGCTCGCCGAGCTACTACGCCTGGTACGAGATGTACCCCAACCCCTCCGTCACCCTGCCCGGCCAGTATCCCGTTCGGCCGGGTGACCAGATGACGGCTCTGGTGGCGTCGAACCCGGCGGGGACGTCGTTCACGCTGGAGATCAAGGACGCAACGGCCGGCTGGCTGTTCTCGACCACGCAGACAGGGAGCGGCTTCGCCCGGTCCTCCGCCGAGGCCATAGCCGAGGCACCGTCGTCGTGCACCGTCCTGTTCTGCAGCGAGGTGCCGCTCGCCGACTTCGGCCAGGTGAACTACTCGGGCTCGTCGGTGATCAACACGTCCGGCACCAAGGGATCGTTGTCGGCCTTCAACGCCAACGAGATCACCATGGTGGACAACGGGACGACGCTGGCCACGCCGAGCAGCCTCAGCTCGGACGGATCGTCGTTCTCGGTGAAGTGGAACAACTCGTAGGAGGCGGCGCCGGCCTTCCCCGGTCAAGTCTCCACAGCCACTCAAGATCTTGACCGTCGTTCGCCACGGATAGGACACTCGCTCCAAAAGCAAGGTTCTTTTCGTACGTTACGTCCTCGAGTCTGATTTGAGCCGCTCGAATATCGGAACCGCGAACCAAAGGATCGCGAATGTGGCACTCGTTGCTGCTGCCAGCACGGACACAACCCAGCTTGTCCCCACAAAGCTCAAGATGAGCCATACCGCCAGTGACACAGCGATGGCGACAGTGGTCAGCCCAGCGACTGCAACCACGTTGGCCATCTCGAGCAGGCGGCCCTTCTCGTGCTTGCGAAAGACCCAGCGGTGGTAGGCGACCGGGCTGATCAGCAGCGCCGTTGAGAGCGCTGCGCAGAGGAGAGTCACCTCGTAGAGATCCCGCTGGGTTCCGTCGAGCTGGGTGAACCGCACCGTAAACGGAAGCGAGAGAAGGAATCCGAAAAGAACCTGCACGCCGAGTCCGGCCACCCGCAACTCCTGCAGCAGATCATTCAGGTTGCGGTCGTCACGCTGTGCCAGCGTCTCAGATCGAGACTCGAGGGCCGGCTCATTCGAGGCGACATTCGAACTGGCTGAGACGGCCACCGCTCGAGCGATTAACGACGGAGCGACCTGCGACCGGTGCTTTCACCGCGACCAAGGGCGAAGGCGGCAACCCACACCACAGCGAACACGACGGCCGCAATCCACAACAAGTGAACGGCAAATCCTGCACCGAAAAGAATGAGTACCAGAAGAGCTAATACGACTACCAGCATAATTGTCCTCCTTTTTGAGGTGCCCGGGGTTGGACACGCATATCCGAAACCAACTGGATCGCCTCTTTGACCGAGACGAGCAAGGCCACGAAGCCTAGATATATCTATTTACTGAAGGCGTCCTTCACTTTGTCACCCGCTTGTTTCAAGTCGCCGGCGGCCTTCTCTCTTTTGCCTTTGGCTTGGAGACTCCGGTCGTTCGCGGCCTTCCCCGCCGCTTCCTTGAGACGCCCTTTTGCTTCTTGAGCTTTGTTCTTGGCTTTGTTGACTGACGACATCGGAACCCTTTCGTGTGTTGGGCCCGTCACGTGGCCGGCTAAAGCCCGGCCACGTGACGAGGTCTTCTAGTAGGTGGAATCAACTCGACGAACGGTATTTCCCTGTCCATCGTCCACGATGGTTCGACGATGACGGGTGTTCGCCACCAGCATGGCGATCAGGGACAGCACGGCTCCGACCACGCCGACGATCATCAAGATCACGCCCACCTTGTTCACGTTGAAACCGTGTTGATCAGGGCTCACGGTCACGGCGTAATCCAAAACAGCGCCCACGGCGAAGGCGATAATGCTCGCAACAAGTCCTCCAGCTCCAACCATTGCAGAACCTCCTTATTAGGTTGCGATGGAAATACCCGTATGAAGATCGACAAAACGGGGGGTCCGCATATTGCCGAAAATGAGCGTTTTCGAACTATTTCCGTTTAGATCAAGGTGGGTGTGGAATATCCCTTGCCAATTGCGGAGGCGCTTTGACTTGTAGACAACCGTCTGCAAGATCTTGGTTCGAGGAGAGGGATCCATGGTTCAGATGGATGGTTGGTCTCAACTGGATAGGGATGAGTGGGTGCGCGGGACGTGGCCGGCTCGCTCCCTGACAGAACCCATTGGCTCAGACTCGCCGGAATCGCTTGGAACACTCATGCTCACAAACCAGCGTCTGATTTTCGTCGTTCCCACTGGGGCCGAATTGGCAGCGGTCAATCTTGACGAGCTCACCGCGGTCCTTTGCAAACGACATGGTCTCTGGCGCAACACCTTGATTGTCGAGTCATCGGCAGGTGAACGATTCGTCTTCCGGACCAACAGGATGGCTTGCAGACAGATTGAGGCTCGTTCCCGGATGCGTTCGGTGAGTAAGAGACAGGGCGGCGGAATCAACCGTCATTGGTGAGCTGTCGGTGCGCGTCCTATCGGGCACATCCCACTGCGGGACCGGTCGACCAATCCGGGTCCCAGTCAGTAAGCCACATGTCGAGGCCCGTGATCTCTAACACTCGGTGGACCATCGGACCGGGACGACTGACGACGAGGGTCCCTCCGTTCTTGATCGACCGTTGCTTTGCAGCGTGAAGGGCCCCCAACCCGGATGAGTCGATGAAGGTGAGCTGAGAGAGGTCGATCACGACGAGGGAGCCGGAAGGTCCTACTAAGCACTCGGCGAGTCCCCGACAGGTGCTTGCGTCAAGCTCTCCCGTGAGGACGAAGACCCGACCGCCGTCGAAGTCGTAAGAAGTAACACCAAAGAGGTCCACCATCACACCTCCCTCCCATGGCCTCCGTAGAGATCGAGGGCCTTCTATTTGATGCGTCTGGCTTTGTTGCCTTTCCTTTTCGACGAGGCCACGCCAATGGCCCCTTGTGAGACTCGGATGTATCCGTTGCTTCTTCGATCTACCGTCCCATCAGCCTGGTTGAAAGAGCCTGCTGAATCAATCACCCGATCGAGTGATTATGAGCGCGAACGCCCCCTTAGAGTGAAGCAATGCCCAAACCGATCCGCGTGGCGCTGGTCAACGACTACATGATCGTCCTGGAGGGACTCCGTGCCCTCCTCAGGTCCAGTGAGCCGGAGATCCAGGTCACTGAGATCGACGTTCGGAAGGGGCCAAAGCGAGGGGTCGATCTCACGCTGCTCGATACCTACGGAGAGCTCGGATCCCTCGGCGAGAGAGTCCGCTCTCTTGGCGCCGACTCGAGCAATGGCGCAGTCGTCGTCTTCAGCTTTTCCGACCGACCTCAGGCTGTGCGGAGTGCAATGCATGCCGGCGCGCAAGGATTCATCTCCAAGGCTGCACCACGGCAGCAAATCATTGACGGCATCAAGGCTGCCGCAAGAGGCGACCGCGTCGTTCTGACCCAAAGGTCTCAACACGCCCAGATCGACGAAGCGCTCCGATGGCCAGGGCGCGAGAGAGGACTGACCGAGCGTGAAAGCGAGCTCCTGTCATTGCTTCCGACCGGTATGACGAACCGTGAACTCGCCAGTCATCTCTACGTCAGTGAGAACACGATCAAGACCCAGCTCCGCCACCTGTACGCCAAGCTTGACGTTCGCAACCGCGCCCAAGCGGCGTCCTTGGCGGGGCAAGGCATCCTGGGCGATCACCGACGCCAGGCCAAACCCGTGGAATGAAGAGGCATGTCTCGGGTCATCTCGTCAGTTGAGCACTGCTGACGACGCCCAGGTTCGGGCGCGGGTGCCGGGTCTACAGGTCGAGCGGCCCGGCGTGGGCGAAACCCTGGCGGACGCCCTGACCGGCCCGGGCGACGAGCTGCTCGGGCTCGTAGAGCATGAGATAGGCGTTGCGGGCGTGATCACGCGAGCGGTTCTTGAACACCATGGCCAGCTCGGCCGGGTCGTCGGACTCGTCCTCGTGGACGAAGACCTCCAGGATCGGGGTGTTCGTCATGAGTTGCGCCGTCATGATCCCGGTCGACGCCTCGTGGGCGCAGACCTTGTCGACCCGCTCCCGGCCGGGCATGCCGAGGGCCACGACAATGCGGCATCCGTCCTGCTCGATCATCACCTTGGCCGCCACCGCCAGGTCCTTGAAGCCCGGGACGGTGCGCCGGAGCGTGGTGAATCGGGTGCCGTACCCTGGGCATTGGGACAGCTCGGCGAGTGCCTCGGCGCCCATGTCGTAGCGGGAGAACATCGTATCGACCACCCCGATCAGGTCCATGACCCATTCTCGCGCACGGCGCCACCTGGTCCGGCCGGCGCGGTCTGGTCCAGAATCGGGGCGTGAGCACCAATCCGAGGACCAGCGCCAATCCAAAGTCTTGGGTCGAGCGCGACGCCGACGTGGTCTGGCACGGGTTCACCCAGATGGCGGCCTACGCCGAGAGCGCGCCCCTGGTGATCGACCGGGCCGAAGGGCGCGAGCTGATCGACGCCGACGGGAAGCACTACCTCGATGCGATCTCCTCCCTGTGGGTCAACACCCTTGGCCACCGTGTGCCCGAGCTCGACGCCGCCCTCCTGGCCCAGGCGGGCAAGGTCGCCCACTCGACCATGCTGGGCAACGGGAACACAGTGGTCGTCGAGCTCGCGGAGGCCCTCGCCGCCGTGGTTCCGGTCGACGATCCCCATTTCCTGTTCGCCGCGGATGGTGCGGTGGCGGTCGAGCAGGCCCTCAAGATCGCGTTCCAGTACTGGGTCAACCGCGGGGTGTCAGGGCGCACCACGTTCCTCGCGCTTGGCGATGCGTATCACGGCGACACCATCGGCTCGCTCTCGCTGGGCGACGGTGGGGTGTTCAGCGCGGTGTTCGAGCCGCTGTGCTTCCCGGTGGTCCGCACGCCCGGCTACGCGGATCCCGGATGGGCGGCCAAGGCATGCGCGGCCATCGGCGCGCATGCCGGCGAGCTGGCCGCCGTCGTGCTCGAGCCACTCGTCCAAGGTGCGTCCGGGATGCTGTGTGCCGCCGCGTCCGACGTGCGCCAGGTCGGCGAGGCGTGCCGGCAGGCCGGCGTCCTCCTCGTCTGCGACGAGGTGGCGACCGGGTTCGGCCGGACGGGGACGCTGTTCGCCTCGGAGCAGTGCGGGGTGCGGCCGGACCTGCTCTGCCTGGGCAAGGGGATCACCGGCGGGTATCTCGCCATGTCGGCCACGGTCGCGGCGGGAGAGGTGTACGACGCGTTCCTGGGGGCCGACCTCGGGCCGGCCACCTTCTACCACGGGCACTCCTACGGAGGGAATGCGCTGGCGGCGGCGGTGGCGCTCGAGCACCTGCACCTCTTCGGGTCGTGGGATGTGCTGGCCAACGTGCGCGCCCGCGCCGGGCAACTAACGGTCCTCCTCGACGAACGGATCGGTGGTCGGTCCGCCGTCCGCGACGTGCGCCAGCGCGGCCTCATGGTCGGGATCGAGCTGGATCCGCCCGGACCGGGGCTGCGCTGGGGGAGGCGGGTCTGCGCCGGAGCCGTCGAGCGCGGGGTGTTGTTGCGGCCGCTGGGTGACGTGGTAGTGCTGATGCCGCCCCTCACCATCACCGCCGCCGAGGTGGTCCGCATGGTCGACGCTTTGGACGCGTCGCTCGAGGAGGTCCTACTCGAGGACGTGGCCGGATCGGCCGGAGAATGACCAATGACCCCTGGCCGGCTCGGATCCGGAGCCAGCTCAGCCAGGCGGTCGACGAAGGCCGGTGGCGCTCGCCCCGGGTGTTCGACGCCTGCGGCCCGGCCGGGATGCTCGACGGCAGGCCCGTCGTGTCGTTCGCCTCGAACGACTATCTCGGATTGAGCGCGCACCCCGCGGTCGTGGCGGCGGGACGCGCGGCACTCGAGGAGTGGGGCGCCGGCTCGGGGGCGTCCCGGCTCGTCACCGGCTCCCGTCCCGTCCACCACGAGCTCGAGGAGGCGTTGGCGCAGTGGAAGGGGACCGAGGCCGCGATCTGTTTCCCCACCGGTTTCGCTGCCAACCTGGGCGTGCTGACCGTCCTCGGCGGTCCCGGCGTCCGGGTGCTCTCCGACGAGCTGAACCACGCCAGCATCATCGACGGCTGCCGCCTCTCCCGCTCGGCGCTCAGCGTGTACCGGCACGGCGACCTCGGGCACCTCGAGGAGCTGCTCTCGGTCGGCTCGGGACCCGGTGACGAACGCGCACCGACTGTGGTGGTCACCGACACGGTGTTCTCAATGGACGGCGACGCGGCCCCGATCGCCGATCTCGTGGACCTGTGCCACCGGTACGGGGCCCTCCTCGTCCTCGATGAGGCCCACGCCGTCCTGGGCCCCCACCTCCCTCCCGGCCGCCGGGACGGAGCCGGGTCGGGGGGCGGAGACGGCGATGGCGTCACCGGGGGAACGGTCGTGCGCGTGGGCACGCTGTCCAAGACGTTGGGCTCGCTGGGCGGCTTCGTCGCGACGTCACGCGACGTGGTCGACCTGCTGGTGAACCGCGCCCGCTCGTACATCTTCTCGACAGCACCCTCTCCGGCCGACGCCGGCGCGGCACTGGCGGCGCTGGGCGTGCTGCGCTCCACCGAGGGAGCAGCTCTGACGGCCCGCCTCGCCTCGCTGGTCGACCGGCTGTCGGAGGCCGGGTTCGTTCCGCCGGGGCATCCGAGCCCGATCGTCCCGGTCGTCCTCGGCTCCGAGCAGGCGGCCCTCCAGGCTTCGGCGGCCTTGTTGGAACAGGGCCTCTGGGTGCCGGCCATCCGCCCGCCGACCGTCCCGGTCGGCACGAGCCGGTTGCGGGTCACGTTGTCGGCAGCGCATGCGGACGAAGACGTGAGCCGGCTCATCGATGCGCTGCGTCGTGTGCGGCGCCCGGAGACAGCTGCGCTCTGAGCGGTCCCTCCACTCCCGTTCACCGTCCCCGACGGTTCGTCGTCGTCCTCGGCACCGGTACCGACGTCGGCAAGACCTGGGTGACCGCGCGTCTCCTGAGCGACCTCCGTGCTGAAGGCCTGAGCGTGGCGGCGCGTAAACCGGCGCAGTCGTTCGCGCAGGGTGACGATCCGCAGGGTCGTGATGCCGCCGTCCTCGGAGCGGCCAGCGGGGAGCAGCCCGAGTCGGTGTGCCCGCCGCACCGCTGGTACGAGGTGCCGATGGCGCCCCCGATGGCAGCCACGGCACTGGGACGCTCAGCCTTCGCGATCGCCGACCTGGTTGACGAGCTGGCTTTGTCGTGGCCGTCCGAGCCAGTCGACGTCGGCCTGGTCGAGACGGCCGGCGGCGTCCGTTCCCCCATCGCCAGCGACGGCGACTGTCTCCGACTCTGTCAGGCGCTCGGCCCGGATCTGGTCGTGCTCGTGGCCGACGCCGGACTCGGGACGATCAATGCGGTGCGCCTCTCCGTCGATTCCCTGGGTGTCCTGGCTGCCGATCTCGTCGTCGTCTTGAACCGCTTCGATCCCACCGATGACGTGCACGTGAAGAATGCCGAGTGGCTGCACAGCCGTGACGGGCTGACCGTGGTCGAGATGCCGGGTGGCGCAAAGGAGCTGTCGGCCCGCGTCTCCGGCTGAAGCCAACTGCTCCCGAGGGGGAGACATCGACGTCTGCCGACGGGGGCACCAGACGCCGACGAGGGGGTGGAAAATGCAAGCGGCCCGCCCCGGTAAGGGCGGGCCGCTTGCATGACTGATCGGACCTGGCGTCAGGTCGACGTGATGCCGACCACCGGCTTGTTGAGCGGTATGCCACCCATGGAGCCCTGGAACAACGCGTCGCCGAAGGAGAAGATGCCACCGTCGCTCGCCGCCAGCCAGTAGCCCTGTCCGACGGGCGATCCGGCCATCCCCACCACCGGCTTGTTGAGCGGTATGCCACCCATGGAGCCGAAGAACCCGGCGTCGCCGTAGTTGAAGATGCCGCCGTCGGAGGCCACGGTCCAGTAGCCACCGCCGTCAGGCGTCGCCGCCATGCCGACGACCGGGGCGTTCAGGTGGAGGCTGCCCGCTGAGCCGTGGAAGACCGCGCCGGGACCGAAGCTGAAGATCCCACCATCGGATGCCACCAGCCAGTAGCCACCGCTGCCCGACGATGCCATGCCCACGATCGGCTTGTTGAGGTGCATGCCGCCCATGGAGCCGAAGAAGCCGGCATCGCCGTAGTTGAAGATGCCGCCGTCAGAAGCCACCAGCCAGTAGCCACCGCCGTCCGGTGTCACGGCCATGCCGACCACGGGGGCGTTCAGGTGGATGCTGCCGGTGGAGCCGAAGAAGGTGGCATCACCGAAGCTGAAGATGCCGCCGTCAGAAGCGACGGTCCAGTAACCGTTGCCGTCGGGCGTCGCCGCCATGCCGACCATCGGCTTGTTGAGCGGCTTGCCACCCATGGAGCCGAAGAACCCGGCGCCACCGAAGGTGAAGATGCCGCCGTCGGACGCCACCATCCAGTAGGCCTGGTTGATCTCGACCGAACCGGAGTCACAGGCGGCACCCTGGGGCCGGTTCACGCCTCGCTGGTCGGTGGGGGGACACACCGTGCCGCCCGCCCCGATCGCCGGGGAACTCGGAGCCGGCACCATGGTCGGCGTCGGGCCTCCGTGGTCGCCCAGCGCGCTCAACTTGAAGTTCGAGACTCCGGACTGGTCGCTCGACGTCGGCGTGACGCAGCTCGTGTCGCCCAAGACGTTGTGGCCGGCCGAGGCGATGGCTTCGGATCCGGCGAAGGCGTCACAGCCCGCCTGGACGATGGAGCCGCCGATGGCCCCTCCTCCGGCGTCGTTGTTGAAGATGGCGGAGCCGTCGGTCGAGGTGTTCCCGTTCACGGTCACGAACTTGAGGTTCATCGATCCGTCGTCGAGGAAGATGCCCCCACCCTGGTCCGTCGCCCCCGACGTGCTGTTGTTGGCGATGGTCGAGTTCTCCGCCTGGAGGTTGTCGTCGAGGTAGAGCCCTCCGCCCTCGTTGGCGGCGTTCCCGGCCACGGTCGAGGTCGTGAGCACCATCGGTGAGTCGGTGTAGATCCCACCGCCGAAGCTCCCCCCGACATTGCCGACGGAGTTGTTCGAGACCGTGGTCCCGACCACATTCCCGCCCTCGTCGAGGAACAGGCCGCCGCCTCCGGCGTCGCTCCCCTGGACCTCGTTCAGGGTCACCAGGTCGTTGGTGAGGGTGGCGCCTTCGCTGTCCTCGTAGAGGGCGCCGCCTTCGCCGTTCACGCCAATGACCGTGTTGCCCGCCAGCGTCGACGAGCCGACGGAGGTTCCCTCAGACTCGCTGAAGATGGCACCGCCCTCAGAGTCAACACCCGAGGCGGTGTTGTTGTTCAGCGTCGAACCGTTGACAGAGAGCCCGCCATCCGAGCCGCCGAAGATCGCCCCACCGAAGCCGCCGTCGGTTGGGTCAGTGGCCGAGTTGCCCGAGAGGGTCGAATTCGTGATGAAGACCGGCCCGTCGCTTTCGTCGGTCGAGATGGCACCGCCGATCGCCTCGTCCCCATGGCCGATGGACTGGTTGTTGTCGAGCGTGCTGCCGGTGATCGTCGGACCGGTTCCAGCGACCGAGATCCCGCCGCCGTCGGCGAAGTCGGCGGTCGACACGTTGTTCGAGATCGACGAGTTGGTGACGGTGCCCAGACCGAAGCTGTCGTAGATGCCGCCGCCGAAAGCCTCGTCCGTGCCGCCATCCGCGGTGTTGCTGCCCACCGATACTCCGGTCAGATCTGTTGCGTCGGACACGTACATGCCGCCGCCCAGCGCAAAGCTGTCGCCGGTGCTGGTGATGTTCCCCGCGATCGACCCTCCCTCCATGATCAGCGCGCCGTCGTTCCCGATGCCACCGCCGAAGGTCTCGTTGTCAACCGCCGAGTTGGCGGTGTTGTTGTTGACCACGGTGTTGGTCAGGTTGGCTGTGTCCTCGTTGTAGATGCCGCCGCCGAAGGGCTCGTCGTTGCTGTCATCGGCCGCGTTGCCGGCGATCAGCGAGTTCGTCGTCCAGAGGCTGCCGTCGTTCCAGATGCCACCGCCGAAGCCGGCGATATTGTCGGTGACGGTCACGCTGACCAGCTGGACCAGGTCGTTGTTGTCGTTGATCGCAATGCCGCCGCCCTCGGAACCGTCAGCCGTGCCGCCCTGAATGGTCACCCCCGACAGCATCACGTTGGCACCCAGTGTCGACGTTGCTTCGGACACGTTCAGCACCCGATCAGTGGGACCGGCCATCTGAGAGATCACCGTCGATCCCGCCCCGGCACCGATGATGTCGAGCCCGGCCGGGTCAGTCACGCTGAGTGACGTCCCGAGGCTGAGCGTGTAGATACCGGCAGGCACCACGACGTTGGTCGTGCCCATGGCGGGGTTGGCGGTGCCGTTGGCGTTCGCTTCCTCAATCGCTGCTCGCAGGGAGCAGAGGCCACCTGAGTCTGCGCAGATGCCGTCGCCCGGAGTGGCATCGTTGCTGTCCGTCGTCGTGTTGACATTGTAGGTCGCGGCGGCCGCGGCCAGGTGCGGTGCGGCGCCGAGCAAGGAGTGCTGCGTGTGCGTGATGCCCTTCGGGGTCGGCGCGGCCGCGTGGGGCTGTAAGTGGGCCGACGTGTGATGGACCGCATTCGGCGCGGCCGCACCGGCCGGAGATCCGGAGAGAGGCACGAGTGCCGGCACCGCCATGAAGCCTGCGATCAACGCTCCCGAAGCCATTGCGGCCAACTTCCGGTGCCGCGGTGCACTCTTGTGACCTCTGGAGTAACGCGGCTCAACGGCGTGATGCGACATCAAGGAAGCCTCCCGTTTTGAGTGACAGGCCCTTTGTTAGTCGCCCAGCGCAACGAGGTCAACAACCAAAGCCAAAGTTCAGACCTCTTGGGATGCACAATTGTTTCTTCTGTTTCTTGCAACGTGTTTCTGTTTCGCCCGTTTTGCGCTTTCAACTGAGCTGAGATGAACCGGGGCACCCACCCGATGTTCTTCTTATGGTCGCGATACCACCAGACGATGGTGCCCCAGACGGGGGGTCCCATCGTCTTCAAGGGTCAGGCAGCGGCGCGTGTCCCGGTCGGGCGATTCGTTTGCCACATGTTGTCCGCAGCACGCGACGAAGGGTGGAAATGCAAGCGGCCCGCCCCGGTAAGGGCGGGCCGCTTGCATGACTGATCGGACCTGGCGTCAGGTCGACGTGATGCCGACCACCGGCTTGTTGAGCGGTATGCCACCCATGGAGCCCTGGAACAAGGCGTCGCCGAAGGAGAAGATGCCACCGTCGCTCGCCGCCAGCCAGTAGCCCTGTCCGACGGGCGATCCGGCCATCCCCACCACCGGCTTGTTGAGCGGTATGCCACCCATGGAGCCGAAGAACCCGGCGTCGCCGTAGTTGAAGATGCCGCCGTCGGAGGCCACGGTCCAGTAGCCACCGCCGTCAGGCGTCGCCGCCATGCCGACGACCGGGGCGTTCAGGTGGAGGCTGCCCGCTGAGCCGTGGAAGACCGCGCCGGGACCGAAGCTGAAGATCCCACCATCGGATGCCACCAGCCAGTAGCCACCGCTGCCCGACGATGCCATGCCCACGATCGGCTTGTTGAGGTGCATGCCGCCCATGGAGCCGAAGAAGCCGGCATCGCCGTAGTTGAAGATGCCGCCGTCAGAAGCCACCAGCCAGTAGCCACCGCCGTCCGGTGTCACGGCCATGCCGACCACGGGGGCGTTCAGGTGGATGCTGCCGGTGGAGCCGAAGAAGGTGGCATCACCGAAGCTGAAGATGCCGCCGTCAGAAGCGACGGTCCAGTAACCGTTGCCGTCGGGCGTCGCCGCCATGCCGACCATCGGCTTGTTGAGCGGCTTGCCACCCATGGAGCCGAAGAACCCGGCGCCACCGAAGGTGAAGATGCCGCCGTCGGACGCCACCATCCAGTAGGCCTGGTTGATCTCGACCGAACCGGAGTCACAGGCGGCACCCTGGGGCCGGTTCACGCCTCGCTGGTCGGTGGGGGGACACACCGTGCCGCCCGCCCCGATCGCCGGGGAACTCGGAGCCGGCACCATGGTCGGCGTCGGGCCTCCGTGGTCGCCCAGCGCGCTCAACTTGAAGTTCGAGACTCCGGACTGGTCGCTCGACGTCGGCGTGACGCAGCTCGTGTCGCCCAAGACGTTGTGGCCGGCCGAGGCGATGGCTTCGGATCCGGCGAAGGCGTCACAGCCCGCCTGGACGATGGAGCCGCCGATGGCCCCTCCTCCGGCGTCGTTGTTGAAGATGGCGGAGCCGTCGGTCGAGGTGTTCCCGTTCACGGTCACGAACTTGAGGTTCATCGATCCGTCGTCGAGGAAGATGCCCCCACCCTGGTCCGTCGCCCCCGACGTGCTGTTGTTGGCGATGGTCGAGTTCTCCGCCTGGAGGTTGTCGTCGAGGTAGAGCCCTCCGCCCTCGTTGGCGGCGTTCCCGGCCACGGTCGAGGTCGTGAGCACCATCGGTGAGTCGGTGTAGATCCCACCGCCGAAGCTCCCCCCGACATTGCCGACGGAGTTGTTCGAGACCGTGGTCCCGACCACATTCCCGCCCTCGTCGAGGAACAGGCCGCCGCCTCCGGCGTCGCTCCCCTGGACCTCGTTCAGGGTCACCAGGTCGTTGGTGAGGGTGGCGCCTTCGCTGTCCTCGTAGAGGGCGCCGCCTTCGCCGTTCACGCCAATGACCGTGTTGCCCGCCAGCGTCGACGAGCCGACGGAGGTTCCCTCAGACTCGCTGAAGATGGCACCGCCCTCAGAGTCAACACCCGAGGCGGTGTTGTTGTTCAGCGTCGAACCGTTGACAGAGAGCCCGCCATCCGAGCCGCCGAAGATCGCCCCACCGAAGCCGCCGTCGGTTGGGTCAGTGGCCGAGTTGCCCGAGAGGGTCGAATTCGTGATGAAGACCGGCCCGTCGCTTTCGTCGGTCGAGATGGCACCGCCGAACGCTTCGCCCCCATGGCCGATGGCCTGGTTGCCGTTGAGCGTGCTGCCGGTGATCGTCGGACCCGTTCCACCGATCGAAATCCCGCCGCCATCGGCGAAGTCGCCGGTGGACACGTTGTTCGAGATCGACGAGTTGGTGATGGAGCCCAAGCCGAAGTCATCGAAGATGCCGCCGCCGAAGGCGTCGCTTGTCCCGCCATCAATCGTGTTGCTGCCTACCGTGACGCCGCTCAGCTGGGTCGTGTCGTCCAACCACAGGCCGCCGCCTTCTGCCTCGCTATCGCCGGTCCTGGCGGTGTTCCCCGCGATCGACCCTCCCTCCATGAGTAGAGAGCCTTCGTTCCCGATGCCACCGCCGAAGACTCCGTTGTCAACCGCCGAGTTGGCGGTGTTGTTGTTGACCACGGTGTTGGTCAGGTTGGCTGCGTCGTCGTTCCAGATGCCGCCGCCGAAGGGCTCGTCGTTGCTGTCATCGGCCGCGTTGCCGGCGATCAGCGAGTTCGTCGTCCAGAGGCTGCCGTCGTTCCAGATGCCACCGCCGAAGCCGGCGATATTGTCGGTGACGGTCACGCTGACCAGCTGGACCAGGTCGTTGTTGTCGTTGATCGCAATGCCGCCGCCCTCGGAACCGTCAGCCGTGCCGCCCTGAATGGTCACCCCCGACAGCATCACGTTGGCACCCAGTGTCGACGTTGCTTCGGACACGTTCAGCACCCGATCAGTGGGACCGGCCATCTGAGAGATCACCGTCGATCCCGCCCCGGCACCGATGATGTCGAGCCCGGCCGGGTCAGTCACGCTGAGTGACGTCCCGAGGCTGAGCGTGTAGATACCGGCAGGCACCACGACGTTGGTCGTGCCCATGGCGGGGTTGGCGGTGCCGTTGGCGTTCGCTTCCTCAATCGCTGCTCGCAGGGAGCAGAGGCCACCTGAGTCTGCGCAGATGCCGTCGCCCGGAGTGGCATCGTTGCTGTCCGTCGTCGTGTTGACATTGTAGGTCGCGGCGGCCGCGGCCAGGTGCGGTGCGGCGCCGAGCAAGGAGTGCTGCGTGTGCGTGATGCCCTTCGGGGTCGGCGCGGCCGCGTGGGGCTGTAAGTGGGCCGACGTGTGATGGACCGCATTCGGCGCGGCCGCACCGGCCGGAGATCCGGAGAGAGGCACGAGTGCCGGCACCGCCATGAAGCCTGCGATCAACGCTCCCGAAGCCATTGCGGCCAACTTCCGGTGCCGCGGTGCACTCTTGTGACCTCTGGAGTAACGCGGCTCAACGGCGTGATGCGACATCAAGGAAGCCTCCCGTTTTGAGTGACAGGCCCTTTGTTAGTCGCCCAGCGCAACAGGGTCAACAACCAAAGCCATGAATCAAGCGTTTTTGCGACACGACTTGTGTCCTTTTTGCCAATTCGTCCTTCTGCGCTCTCAACCCGGAGCTGAGCTGAACCTGGGCTCCCAGCAGATGTCTCGGTGCTCATGGTCGCGCTACCACCAGACGATGGTGCCCCACAGGGGGGGCCGCACGCTGTCTGCGACGGCGAGGCAGGTGGGTGCCGGCTAGGCCGAGCGGAGCTCGCGGTCAGCGTGATGCCGGCAGCGGGCCACCCATCCGGTCGGGACGACGGTGACCGTCATGCGCCGACCGCACAAGGGGCAGAAGCGCGGTGGGTCAAACGAGCGTTCACATCCAGAACACTCGGCGGTGGCACGGCCGCAACCGGTGCAATGAGCTGAGGCTGACTCTGACTCTGGCTCTGACTCTGACGTTGAGGCTGACTCAGCGGCGGGGGGAGCGGGCATGCGCTCGAGCGTCCGCGTGTCAGATGGCGGCGGTGAGGGCGCCGATGGGCATGCGCAGGTCCTCGAGCATCTGGAGGTCCTCGCCGGCCGAGCGGCCGAGCGTCGTGAGGTAGTTGCCGACGATGAGGGCGTTGATGCCCGCCGTCATGCCGATGGCCTGGAGGTCTCGCAGCGTCACCTCCCGTCCGCCGGCGTAGCGCAGGATCACCGAGGGCAGCGCCAGGCGGAAGAGGGCGATCCAGCGGACCGCTTCCCAGGGGCTGAGCACCGGGCGGTCGCCGAGGGGCGTGCCGGGCCGGGGATTGAGGAAGTTCAGCGGCACCTCGGTCGGGTCGAGCTCCTGGAGCTGGGTGAGCAGCTCGACGCGCTGCGCGTCGGTCTCGCCCATGTTGATAAGGGCGCCGCAGCACAGCTCCATCCCGTGCGCCTTGACGAGGCGGCAGGTGTCGGCCCGCTCGTCCCAGGTGTGCGTGGTCACGATGCTCGGAAAGTAGGAGCGCGCCGTCTCGACGTTGTGGTTGTAGCGGTGCACGCCGCCATCGGCCAGCCGGCGCGCCTGCTCCTCGGTCAGGATGCCGGCGCTCACGGCGACGTTGCAGTCCCGTCTCGTCGCGGATCAGAGGAACCAGGTCGAGGATGCGCTGCATGGTGCGCTCGTCCGGACCCCGCACCGCCAGGACGATGCAGAACTCACTGGCACCGAAGGCGGCGGTCTCGCGGGCGGCCGTGAGGACCTCGTCGGTATCGAGGAACGGCGTGGCCTTGACGGGCGAGTCGAACCGCGAGGACTGCGAGCAGAAGTGGCAGTCCTCGGGACACCCACCGGTCTTGGCCGAGAGGATGCCCTCGATCTCGACCTCCGGCCCGCACCAGGCCAGGCGCACCTGGTGCGCGAGCGAGGCGAGCGCCATCACGGCACCGTCGGGCAGCGCGGCCAGGGCAATGAGCTCCTCGGCGGTCAGGAGGCGACGCTCGTCGAGCAGGGCGTGCTCCGCGGTGGCAATCACGGTCCGGTCCGCCGCACCTAGGGCGACCTGGGGAGGGGGCGGCGGCTCCGCGGCAGCGGAGGAAGCACGGAACGCGACGGGGCTCGTGGTGGTCACGGCGCCCACGGTAGTGGCAGGGTGTGGGCCTCCGGAAGTTGGCCGGAGCAGCGGGAGGAGTGACCATGGCCTGGGATTTCTCGACCGAACCCGAGTTCGAGGAGAAGTTGGAGTGGATGCGTGGCTTCGTGCGCGCGGAAGTGTTCCCGCTCGAGACCTTAGACCTGACGTACGACCAGATGCGGTTCGTCATCCGACCGCTGCAGGAGCAGGTCAAGGCACAGGGGCTCTGGGCGGCGCACCTGCCGCCGGCGCTGGGCGGCATGGGATTCGGGCAGGTGAAGTTGGGCCTGATGCACGAGATCCTGGGTCAGTCGCCGCTGGCGCCCGTGGTGTTCGGCAACAACGCGCCGGATTCGGGGAACGCGGAGCTGCTGGCGGTGGGCATTGAAGCGAGCGGGAACCAGGAGCAGCGGGAGCGCTGGCTGCAACCGTTGCTGAACGGGGATCTGCGCTCGGCCTTCTCCATGACCGAGCCCGACACCGCCGGGTCTGATCCGACGCTGTTGAAGACGTCGGCGATCCGTGACGGGGACGAGTGGGTCATCAACGGGCACAAGTGGTTCACCTCCAACGGATCCGTGGCGGACTTCCTGATCGTGATGGCGGTGACCAATCCCGACGTCCACCCGTACCTGGGGTCGTCCATGATCATCGTGCCCGTCGGCACGCCCGGGGTGGACATCGTGCGGGACGTGTCGACCATGGAGGATCCGCACACGCCGTACGGGCGCTTCGGGAACCACGCCGAGATCGTGTACACCGATGTGCGGGTGCCGGTGGGGAACATCATCGGGAACGAGGGCTCGGGCTTCGTGCTCGCCCAGCACCGGCTGGGGCCGGGCCGGATCCACCACTGCATGCGCTGGCTGGGCCAGTCGCGGCGGGCCTTCGACATGCTGTGCGAGCGGGCCGTGTCCCGCTATGCGCACGGCTCCATGCTGGCCGAGAAGCAGACCATCCAGAACTGGGTGGCGGACTCCATGGCCGAGATGGCGGCCGCCCGCCTCATGACGTTGCAGGCCGCCTGGAAGATGGATCAGGAGGGGGCGGCGGCCGCCAGGGTGGAGATCGCCATGATCAAGTACTACGGGGCAAAGGTGCTCTACGACGTGATCGACCGCGCCATCCAGGTGCACGGGTCACTCGGGTTCTCGAGCGATCTCCCTCTCGAGCACATGTACCGGGCGGCCCGGGCGGCCAGGATTTACGACGGGCCCGACGAGGTGCACCGCCAGACGGTGGCCCGGCGGGTGCTCAAGGGGTACGAACCGCACGAGGTGCCGTCCGAGCACATCCCGACCCGGCGGGCCAATGCGCAGCTGCGCTTCGCGGACCTGTTGGAGTCGCTGACGGTGGACGCCTAGCGCCCGGCGGCGTTCAGCCGGCGGTGTGTCCGGGGGTGTGCCCTTGGGTATGGCAGACCGCCTCGATGTTGTTCCCGTCGGGATCGCGCACGAACGCGCCGTAGTAATCGGGGTGGTACTCGGGCCAGAGCTGCGGTTCGTGGAGAGGCTCGGCCCCGGCGGCGAGGGCGGCGTCGAAGAAGGCCCGCACCGCATCCCGGTTGGGGGCCTGGAAGGCGATGTGGGTCTCGCGGAAGCCGTCGCCCGGCTGTTGTCGCCCGATCCAGAACTCCGCCGAGGGCGGGACCCCGTAGCCGATGGCGTCGTCGACCTCCATGGAGCGCCCACCGCCGAGGGGCGCCAGGACGGCGTCGTAGAACCGGGCGCTGGCTGTCATGTCGGCGCACTGGATGGAGACGTGGGCGAGCATGCATCCGAGTCTGGCAGGAGCGGACCGATCGAATCTCCTGCTCTAACCTGCAGCGATGATCGCGACCACGGATTGGGCGACCATCGCGTCGTTCGCCACCGCCGTCGGGACGCTGGTGCTGGCGGTCGCCACCTTCTCCGCCGTGCGCTCATCGAACCGCTCGGCCCGGATCGCCGAGGAGGCGTTCCAGGTGAACCTGCGGCCCGTCCTGGTCACGTCCCGCCGCGATGACCCGATGCAGAAGATCCGCTGGGTCGACGAACACTGGGCCCGGCTGGACGGGAGTCAGGGCAGTGTCGAGATGATCGACGGCAGCATTTATCTCGCCATCTCGCTGCGCAACGTGGGACCGGGGCTCGGGGTGATCTTCGGATGGTCGGTGCTGACCGAGCTCGTCCGGACCAACGAAGTCCCGCACGCGGCGCCCGACGATTTCCGCATGCAGACGCGCGATCTCTACATCGCGCCCGGCGACATCGGGTTCTGGCAGGCCGCCATTCGGGACCCGGCGGATCCGGATTACGCCGCGCTGAGCCGGGACGTGCGGGATGTGAAACCCTTCACGATCGACGTCCTCTACGGCGACCACGAAGGCGGCCAGCGGACCATCACCCGCTTCGGGATGATCGCCTTGCAAACGGGGGACGAAACCAGGTGGTTCCCGAACGTGCCACGCCACTGGAACCTGGATCGGCCCGATCCGCGCTAGGGAGCGATTGGGGATCGGCGGAATCATGATCCCCGCCGGTAGGGGCCCGGGCGGTTAGGGGCGGAGACCCCGCAGCAAGGCCTCGCAAAGGCGGTCGTACCAGACGTCGTGATCGTCGACGAAACCGAAGCCGAGAAGCTCGAGGGAAACCCAGCCGTGGATGCTGGCCCAGATCATCTGGGCGGTCTCGGTGGGGGCCCCGGGGGCGATGACGCCCGCCCTGATGGCGCGCTGAACGGAGGCGACGAGAAGGTCGAAGCCGCGGGTGCAATTGGTAAGGGCGGGGTCACTCGGCTCGAAGCCGGGGACGGCCCGCATGAACATCACCTGGTAGGCCATCGGGTGCGCGAGGGCGAGGGCCCGATAGGCGCGGGCACCCGCGAGCAACGCCTCGACGGGATCGTCGATCTGGGTCATGGCGGCCATGGCGTCGGCGAGGCGTTGGAAACCTTGAACGTACAAGGCCTCGACGATGCCGAACTTGGACTCGAAGTGGTTGTAGACGCCCATGGGGGCGACGCCGGCGGCGGCCGCGATCCGACGGACCGAGAGGGCGTCGGGGCCCTCGGACTCGAGTATGTCGGACGCCGAGGTGAGGAGAGCCCCCTCCATCCCGGCGCTCGGAGTCCTGGTCCGGCGGATTTCTGTCATGGACCTAGCCTAGTGAAGAACATCGTGCTATAACTCTAGCACAGCGTTCTACAAAGGGTGATGTCTCATCCCTTCGTGCAGAAGGAGCCGTCGATGTCCGGATCAGCCGTTGAAACGAAGGTCATGGCTCCCGTCGGGGAGGCGGCCCTATCCGGGGGATCGGCAGGATCGGCGGATCGGCGCTGGATCGTGCTGCCCGTCCTCTGCCTCTCCGTCTTCCTGGTCGTGGTCGACAACACCATCGTCAACGTCGCCCTCCCGACGTTGAACCGCACCCTCGGGGCGTCCATCACGTCGCTGCAGTGGATCGTCGACGCCTACAGCCTGGCGTTTGCCGGGCTGCTCCTGGCCGGTGGCGGCATCGGAGACCGACTCGGGCGCAAGGGCACCATGCAGATCGGCCTGGTCTTCTTCGGCCTCTTCTCCGCGGCCGCCGCGTGGTCGCACACGACGGGCGGGCTGATCACGACCCGTGCCCTGATGGGTGTGGCGGCCGCCTTCGTCTTCCCGGCCAGCTTGGCCATCCTGACGAGCGTCTTCCCGGACCCTTCCGAGCGGCAGAAGGCGCTCGGGATCTGGGGGGCGACGTCGGGCATCGCGGTGGCCTTCGGGCCGATCGTCGGCGGGGCGCTGCTCGAGCACTTCTGGTACGGCTCGATCTTCCTCGTCAACGTACCGATCGTCGTTGTGACGGTCATCGCCGGTGGGATCCTGATCCCCAAGCTGCCCAAGGTGGCCCAGCACCGCTTCGACCTCAGGGGCGTGCTGATCTCGACCGTGGGGATCACCCTGTTGGTGCTGGCCATCATCGAGGGGCCGCTGTGGGGCTGGGCCTCGGTGCGCACGCTGGCGTGCTTCGCGGGCGCCGCGGTCCTCCTGACCGTCTTCGGGGTGTTGGAGCTGCGCACCGAAGGGCCGCTGCTCGACGTGCGGGTCTTCAAGATCCCCCGCTTCACCGGCGGCGCGGTGTCCATATCGGTGGCGTTCTTCTGCCTCTTCGGCTTCATCTTCCTCATCACCCAGTACTTCCAGTTCGTCAAGGGGTACTCGACGCTCTCCGCCGGCCTGCACACGCTGCCGTTCGCGATCGTCTCCGCGGTCTTCACGCCGATCGCCGCGGTCGTCGCGCTCAAGGTGGGCACACGCGTGGTGGTCACGCTGGGGCTGCTCCTCATGGGGGGAGGGTTGGTGACGGCGGCCTTCAACTCGGAGGCCAACACCGCGTATTGGGGACCGATCGTGGTGGCCATGGTGCTCCTCGCGCTCGGCCTGTCCTCCATCACCGCGCCGACGGCGGAGGCCGTGATGGGCTCGGTGGCCGACGAGCAGCGGGGCGCCGCCGCCGGCGTCAACAACACCACGCGGGAACTGGGTGGCACGCTCGGGGTGGCGGTCTTCGGCTCGATCTTCGCCTCGTCGTACGCCCCGCGGATCATCAGTGCGTTCCGCCCGCTCCCCATCCCGGCCGGTCCCAAGGCCGAGGCCCACCAGTCGATGGCGGCCGCGTTGGCCGTGGTGGCTCACGCGCCCGTCGCTGCGCGGCCGGGGCTGCAGTCGATCGCGTTCGCAGCCTTCCACAGCGGGTTGCGCGAGGCGTGCCTCGCGGGTGCCGGTGTCGCCGTGCTGGGCGCGCTGGCGGCGTTCAGGCTCCTGCCGGGACGGGGTGCCCACGAGGTGCAGCTGCAGGCTGACGGTGTGACTGACCCGGAGCGCTATCCCGAGTACGTGCCGTACGTCACGGCCTGAGGGGTGGTCGGCCCGGATGCAGTTGCGTGGCTCGGCTGCGAGGGGAGGGCGAGGTTTCTCTGGGACTATAAACGAGCTTGTTGATAGTTTTTTCGAGCATGGCCGACGCCGAGACCTGAGCAGGGTGGGAGCCGGACCGGATGTGCGAGACGGACCGCGCGCTCCCGGCTTGCAAGGTGGACACGGCCATCGCCGGACTCGGAGAAATCCCGAACTTGACCCCGGTCGCCGGCGTCATGCCATGACAAGCTGGCGTCGGTCAGAAGCCCCTCTGGCGGTCAAGTGCATCACCGAGAGGTCGATGAAAACAGGGTGGCGAACGAACGTAGGTCACGTCGGGATGCGGCGGCTCTCTACAGGGAGCTCGCTCCCTCCGTCCTCGGCTACCTGCGAGCGCAGACCGTTTCGGATCCTGAAGACCTCTTGGGTGAGGTCTTCCTCCAGGTCGCCCGAGATCTGAGGAGTGTCAGAGGCGACGAGCTCGCCGTGCGGAAGTGGGTCTTCACCCTGGCTCGGAATCGGGTCGTCGACGACGCCCGGCGACGCTCTCGGCGACCGATGACCACCGGGGGAGCCGTCCCTGACGGACCTGGCCCGGATGCCTGGGAGCCAATCGACCCCGCGCTGGTCTCCGCCATCGGCCGTCTTACTCCCGACCAGCGGGAAGTGGTTGTCCTCCGGTTCGTCGCAGACCTGCCCATCGAGGCGGTTGCCCGCATCACTGGACGCACGACCGGTGCCGTCAAAGCTCTCCAACACCGAGCCTTGGCGCAATTGGCTGGGACCGTATCCTCCGAGACCCGCCCGACGCTGTAGGAAGTATGGAAGAGCACGACCCGATCGTCGAGTCCCTCCGGTCGCTGGGTGAACAACCCGTGGACCCAGTCACGGCGAGCCGCCACCTGAGCCGGATGGCCGGCGTGCGTGCACGAACCTCGTTCTCCACCAAGGTCAAGATCGGTGCCGCCCTCGGGATCGGCCTCTTCGTGGGCGGGAGCGGACTGGCCACCGCGGGCGCTCTGCCCGGCCCGGCCCAGGACGTCGCTCACACGGTCCTCTCGAGTGTCAGCGTGAACGTGCCAGGCGGACCACAGCGCTACAACGGTCCCGAATGTGGCGGCACCTACAAGAACCACGGTCAGTACGTGCGGACGCACACCCAGGATCCGAACGGCGGTCAGTCCCGTTGCGGCAAGCCGATCCAGGCTGGAACCGGTTCCGACTCGACGGACGCCCCCGACACGCCGGACAAATCTTCGGGTGCACCGCAGGGAAACGTGGCGGGCGGACCACAGCGCTACAACGGTCCCGAATGTGGGGGCACCTACAAGAATCACGGTCAGTACGTGCGGGCGCACACCCAGGACCCCAACGCGGGTCAGTCCCGTTGCGGCAAGCCGATCCAGGCTGGAACCGGTGGGGTTGGCGATGACGGACAGCCTGCGAACTCCGACGGTGCTGGTTCGACGTCGCAGGCACCGGTCGTCCCGTCTTCGACCACGACCACCACTGGTCCGACACCGAGCACCACGAGCACCACGACCACCACGAGCACACCAACGACGACGTCCACGACGACTTCAACCACGCTTGGGTAGAACCCGATGCGGCTGTCGGGTAGGCGGGAGGCGATTGCCGGAGCTCTAAACGAATCCGTGGATAGTTGGGATGGAATGCCCCCCAGCCATTGAGAGCGTGGGCGCGCGAAGCGGAGCGGGGCGAAGCCCCGCTGAGAAAGGGTTGGCGGACCGACCGCTATGCCGCCGGAGTGAGGGTGACCTCGTGACCGAGGTCTTGGAGTTGCTTTATGAGTCGGCGGGTCTGGGCTTCACGGCCGCGGCGGTTGACGAAGTAGTCAGGTCCGAGGTCCTCGTAGATGGCACCGGTCGAGAGCATGTGCCAGGCGGTCACCAAGATGGAGTGCGCGACGGCGACGGTCGCCTTGTTGTAGCCGCGCCGGGCGGAAATTTGGCGGTGCTGAGCGGCGAAGTAGGTGCCTTTGGTGCGGCTAGCCGCGTTGGCCGCCTCGACGAGGGCCTGGCGCAGCCAGCGGGCTCCCTCACGGCTGCCGGCGGGACGGCGCTTGCCCGCGGACTCGTGGTTGGCCGGGGCGACGCCAGCCCAGGCGGCCAGATGAGCCGGGGAGGCAAAGCGCGACATGTCGGCGCCGGTCTCGGCCACGATCACCTCGGCCACGGTGCGTCCGACCCCAGGGATGGTCTGAAGAAGCGTCACGGCTGCTTGAAAGGGCTCGAGGCGCGCCGCCACCTCCTCGTCGAGGCGGGCGATGGTGGCACCGAGGAAGTCGATGTGGTCCAAGATCGCCCGGGCCACCACACCGTGGTGGGCGCCGAAGCGCCCGACGAGGGCCTCTGCTAGAGCTGGGATCTTCGGGCGCATACGCCCGAGCGCCATGCCGGCCAAGACCGCAGCGTCTCGCTCGCCCGCGATGAGGGCCTCGATCATGGCCCGCTGGGACTTGCCGAGCACCTTCGAGGCGACCGAGGAGATCTTGATGCCGGCGTCTTGGAGCACCTTCTCGAGGCGCTGGACCTCTTGGGCCCGGATGCTCACCTGGGTCTTGCGATAGCGGGTGATCTCGCGTAGCTCGCGCACGGGCGGTGGCGGCACGAAGGAGGGGCGCACCATGCCATGGGCAGCCACATCGGCCAGCCACTCGGCGTCGGCCACGTCGGTCTTTCGTCCCGGGACGTTCTTCACGTGGCCGGCGTTGCAGAGCCACAGCTCCTCGAAGAGGCCCTCGAGCGGGTAGTACACCGGCTTCCAGTAAACCCCGGTCGACTCCATCACGACCCGGGTCACCTCGTAGTCGGCCATCCACGCCGCAAGCTCTGACACCCCCGCCGTCGTGGTGGTGAAGGACCTTCGGTGGATCTGGGGTTCGTCGCCCCGGCCCAGCCGGATGCAGGCCACCACCGAGTCGCGGTGGACGTCGAGCCCGGCCACGCGGTCACTTTGCTGTCTCACTGCCAACCTCCTCTCGGTTTGGAGACCGGCGGTGACAGGGACCCTTCGAACAAGAAGTTGGGATACGCGCTCTAGGCGCACTCAAGGGTCCCCCAGGGTTCCCGCACCAGGTTTTTTTACGCGCTCAAGGCGTCAAGCTAAAGCGGTGTCCGTCACCGCCGACCCAACCCCGAGCATTCCATTTTCAAGGGTGGGCCGCCCGCCCATATGGATTTTTTCAAAACATCGCCGGATGTCGGGACCTGAGCCGGCTGGGAGCCAGAGCTGGTGGCGGCGAGGCCGGCCGCCGCACGTCGGCCGCCGGCCGCCCGACCGACCGACCGACGCGATCGATCCTCGATCCGTTCTATCTAAAGAGCAGCGACGCGTGCCGGATGCCGGCGATCACCGGACTCGGCGAGCGTTCCACCGGTCCAGCCGGCGCCAGTGTCTCGAAGCGGTCCAGCAGCTCGCCCAGGACAACCCGGGCCTCCAGGCGGGCCAGCGCGGCGCCGAGGCAGAAGTGGGGCCCGAAGCCGAAGCTCACCTGTGGATTGGGATGGCGGTCGACGTGGAACTCGCCAGCGTCGGCGCCGAACACCTCCTCGTCACGGTTGGCCGAGGCGTAGACGAGCAGCACCGGATCGCCCTCCGCCACCGCCTGCCCCCGGATGGTCGTGTCGGACGTCGCCGTGCGCATGAAGGAGATCACGGGCGTCGTCCAGCGGAGCAGCTCCTCGACGGCGCCCGGGACGAGGTCCCGGTCCGCCTGGAGGGCCGCCCATTGGTCAGGGTGGTCGGCCAGCGCGACCAACCCGGCCGAGATCAGGTTCCGCGTCGTCTCGTTCCCCGCGATCAACAGCTGAATCAGGAACATCGCGAGCTCCGCCTCGCTCAGTTGATCCGCGTCCTGCGTGGGTGCGCTCTCGGCCCCCACATTGGCCAGCACCGACACCAGGTCGTCCGCCGGCGCGCGCCGCCGCTCCTCGGCCACACCGATCAGGTATTCCCACATCTCCATCTGCAGGAGAGCCCGCTGCTCTTCGGTGTGATCGCTCGCCCCCGGGATCGCCGCCTCGGACCACTCCAAGAAGCGCGGCCACTGCGCGCCATCCACTCCGAGCAGCTCGCAGATCACCTGCAGCGGGAAGGGCACGGAGAGCGAGTCCACGACGTCGAGGGCCACGCCCGCCTCGATGGGCTCGATCAGCGCCCTCGCCTTGGCCGTCACCCCCTCCTCCATGAGCCGCACCATGGAGGGCTTGAAGCCGGGCTGGACCAGGCGCCGGTAGCGGGTGTGCTGCGGCGGGTCCGTATGCATCATGGTCGGCGGCGTGTCATAGGTCGTGCCGATCTCGTCGGTCAGAATGCCCCGCGCCGAGCAGAACGCACCCGGGTCAGCGCCGATGTGCGATACCTCAGGGTGCGTCGTCACGGCCCAGAAGCCTCCGCCCTCGCGGTCGACCCAGCACACCGGCGCCGTCCGTCGGAGCTCTGCATACAGTCCGAAGGGGTCGCCGCTCTCGTACAGAGCCGGGTCGAGGAGGCGACTTGCGTCCACCGTCGTCGCCATCTGCACTCAGACGATCAGGCCGTTGGGACGCGGGTCACCCTGCGCCTCGAGCAGCGCGTAGTAGGCCTCGAGCGTGCCGGGCCCGTCGGAGACCGATTCGACGGACCCGTCTTCGGCCAGGTTCAACAGCGCGCCCTCGATGATGAAGCACACGTCCGTGTCCTCCGTGTTCTCCGCGGGCACGTGCAGGGTGTGCACGGAGTTCGCCGGCTCGTACAGGTAGGAGCCGGCGGTGACATAGAAGTCGTACTCGAGGTAGTGCCAGCGCCCCGCCGACGTGTACGCGTCGACCGAGCCGGTGTGGCGGTGGGTCTGGAGCTGCACGCCCGGCTGGAACCGGTTGAGGATCACCCACGTCCCGTGCTGCGAGTCGAAGCGCACCACTTTCAACAGCACGCCCGTGCCCGTGTCGGCCCACGGCGCATCGTCCGTCGTGACGAGGCGGACGGCATCGGCCGGGTTGGCGGGGGTGGTGATCGACATGGGTGGACTCCTCTGGTCTCAGGCGGGCAGGTCGGCGAGCGGGTCGAGGTCGATGGCCGCTTCGAGGGCGGCGGCGGTGCGCAGCACGACGAGGTCGCCATGCTGGGGCCCGACGAGTTGCAGCCCGATCGGGAGGCCGCCACTGCTCAGGGCGATCGGCACGCTGGCCGCGGGGGAGCGGGTCATGTTGAAGGGATAGGTGAACTGGATCCAGTTGGGCGTGTTCACCCCGTTGACCGAGCTGTTCATGTCGCCGGCGAACGGCGCCAACCCGGAGCAGGTCGGTGTCACCAGGATCCGAGAGCTGTGGAACAGCTCGACGAGGCGGAGGTTCATGAGATGGAAGCGATCGAAGACCTGCAGCAGCTGCTCGGCCGTCGTCGACTGCGCGGCGTCCACGAAGTGCCGCAGCACCGGATGGACCTCGTCCCAGCGCGGGTGACCCATGAAGGGCCGGAGGGTGCGCAAGGTGGCCGCCCCCGTCAAGGCGAGGAAGTCACCGGCTGGGTCTTCATCAAAGACGGAATCCAGCACGACGACCTCGGCACCGAGGGACTCCAGGACCCTGACGGCGCGTGCGCAGGCGGCAGCCACCTCGGCGTCCACGGTGGCGAAACCGAGGGTGGGGGCGAACGCGACGCGCACCGGGACGTGGGGATCGTCGAGGGCGGCGATCCAGCTGGCCTCGGGGCGGGGGAGGGCGCGCAGGTCGGTGGGGTCTGGACCGACCGCGACGTCGAGGGCCCGCGCGACATCGGCGATGCGGCGGGCCATGGGGCCGTTGGTCGAGAGGTCGATCCAGCCGGGGGGGTTCGGGCCGCCGGCCGGGACGCGCCCGAGACTCGGCTTCATGCCCGAGAGGCCGCAGCAGGCGGAGGGTATCCGGATGGATCCGCCGCCGTCCGAGCCGGTGGCGAGCGGCACCATTCCGGCCGCCAGCGCCGCCGCCGCCCCGCCGGACGACCCGCCCGGTCCCCTCGAGGTGTCGAACGGATTCAGCGAGGGTCCGAAGATGGCGTTGGTCGTGTTGCCCATCCAGCCGAACTCGGGCGTATTGGTCTTGCCGACGACGACGCAGCCGGCCGCCCGCAGCCGCGCCACGAAGGGGTCGTCGGCGGTGGCGGGCGGGTCGTCTGCGTGCAGCGCCGAGCCGTGGGTCGTGCGGTAGCCGACGGCGTTCTGCAGGTCCTTGACCCCGAGCGGGATCCCGGCCAGGGGACCGGGGTCGGCACCGTCGGCGATGCGGGCGTCGACCCCGTCGGCCTCGGCGAGCGCCTGCTCCCCATCCACCGCGACGAAGGCGTTGTAGGTGGGGTCGAGGCGCTCGATCCGATCCAGGGCGCCCTGGGTCAGCTCCCGCGCGCTGATCTCCCTGGTCCGCACCGAGCGGGCGAGGTCGGCGAGCGAGGTGGTGCGGAAGTCGATCTCTGCCTGTGTCATCTCGCCCCCTGGTCCTCCGTCGGCCCCGTGCTGCTCTATGCGGCCGATGGGGACAGACCGGCGACGGCGTCGGCCAGGTCGATCCCGATGGGGATGACGGCGGGAGCAGGGACGGTGATCCCGTTGTCGACGTAGCGCTGGATGTGGGCCCGGCACTCCGCGACCGACCCGTGCACGACGAGATCGTCGACCACCTCGTCGGGGATGGCCGCGAGCGCCCCCTTGCGGTCGCCCGCGGCCCAGGCGTCCCACATCGGCTGCAGGGCGGGTCCCCGACCCAGCCAGCGGTGGAACTCCGCGTACGCGTCCACGTTGAGGTAGGCCGTGATCATGCGCCGACCCACCGTGCGCGCGACCTTGGCGTCCTCGGTGACGATGACGAAGATGCGGGCGACGATCTCGCGGGGCGCCCCGCCGGCAGCCTTCTCGACCTCCGCCACCGACTTGGCGACGTCCTCGGCACTGAGCCAGTTGAGGATGGCCCCGTCCGCTTCCTTCCCCGCCAGGTGCAGCATGCCCGGGCGCAACGCCGCCAGGTAGACGGGGGGCAGCTGCTCGGGGATCCGGGCGAGCCGGAACCCCTTCACCTTGAACGTCTCGAAGTCCTCGGTCACCTTCTCGCCGCTGAAGGCCATGCGCAGGAAGCGCAGCGTGTCGCGGACGCGCCGGTACTGGTTCTCGAAGGCCAGGCCGTTCCAGTTGGCCACGATGACCTGGGACGAGGCGCCGAGCCCGCAGAAGAAGCGCCCCGGCGCGGCGTCGGCCATGGAGGCGAGGCTCTGGGCGAGGAGCGCCGGTCCCCGGGTGTAGGCGGGGGTGATGGCCACGCCGAGGTTCAGCTGCGGCTCCCAGGCGGCGGCCAGGGTCAGGGGCGTGAAGCCGTCGGCGCCGTCGACCTCGGCCGACCACAGGTCGGTGTAGCCCAGCTCGCGGATCCGCGTGAACCACTCGCGGTGGGCGTGCAGAGGGATCCCGTCGAAGGGGATCGTGATGCCCGGCCGGGCGGGCGGGACTCCGGGTGTCGGGCTCACGCGTTGAGACGCTCCTCTGCATCAGTCGAATCATCCGAACCCGCCGAGGCACTGGAACGAGTGGAACCATCCGAACCGGTCCCATTCGTCGCCCCCGCGGGATCCTGCTGGAACTCCGCGTCGTCGAAGGACAACGCCAGCTCGGTCTTCTCTTCGTCGTCACCGTGCGGCACGGGGACGCCCCAGCGTTCCATCCCCGCCTCCATGTGGCGGATGACGGTCTCTATCACCTCGACCCGTCCGTTCCGCTTGTTCTCCGACGAGATCACGTCCCAGGGCGCCAACTGGCCATTGGTCAGCCGCAGCATGTCCGCCACCGCCTCGTCGTACTGCGGCCGCTTCTCCCGGTTGCGCCAGTCCTCGTCGGTCAGCTTCCACGCCTTGAGCGGATCGTCCCGGCGCCGTTCGAACCGGCGCAATTGCTCCTCGTCTGACATGTGGAGCCAGAGCTTGATCACGACCATTCCTTCTTCGGCGAGAGAGTGCTCGAAGTCGGTGATCTCTTGGTAGGCGCGCCGCCACTGCACCTCGGTGGCGAACTTCTCCACCCGCTCGACCAGCACGCGCCCGTACCAACTGCGGTCGAAGATGGTCATGCCGCCCCATCCGGGCAGCGGCGGCCAGAAGCGCCACAGGAAGTGATGGCGCAGCTCGTCGGGTGTCGGCGCGGCGAACGGGGCGACGTGCACGTGGCGGGGGTCGAGCGGCTCGACCAGCCGCTTGATCGCGCCGCCCTTGCCGGCAGCGTCCCAGCCCTCGAAGATGATGCAGACCGGAGGGCCGAGATTGCCCTCGTTGAGCTGACCCCCATTGATCAGCCGCAGGTGGAGGAGGCGGCGCTGCGCCTTCCCGAGACGTTTGGCCTCCTCGTCCTTGGTCAGCTTCAGCGAAAGGTCGCAGTCCTCCAGCCTCGGATAGGCGAAGTCGATCTTCTGAGTGCCCGCTGTGGGTTGATCCGGGGAGCGCTCGTCATGGGAGCGATCGTCATGGGGGCCGCTGTGGTGACCACCGTGATCGTGCTTGCTCACGTCGCCTGTTGTAGCCGATCCTCCAGACCCGCGGCGACCACCTGGGGTGCAGCGCCGGTGGCGCCGCCCGCGCTCCCGACCGCCTCGACCACCCGCCGCACCATGGCCGGCTCACCGGCGATCACCAGCAGCTCCTGGTTGGAGAGGTGGCTCACCCGGCCGACCTTCCGCCCCGACGGGTCGAAGATGCCAATGCGGGCCCCGACGTAGCGGGTCGAGTCGAATGCGAGCGTCGCCACCTCTCGGGACGCGCCGCGGCCTGTGGCCTCACTCCGAAGGGAACACATCGCCTCGAGCTCCTCCAACCCGAGCCACGACTCGTTGTTGTACGACAGCACCAGCAGGTCGCAGTCCACGGACTGCACCACCGACGCCAGCGCCGCCGGCATCGTCCGCTTCGAATTGAACTCAGAGCGTGTGGACGGGTCACGGGCATCCACCCGCTTGCGGGCCACGCCGTAGGCCTCGGGCGCGTCCCAGGCGACCAGCGTCTCCCACACGTGGTAGTTGGTGAAGTACCGGTGCTGGTTGTACGGCGGATCGAGGTACGCCAGATCGAAGTGGCCCAATGCCGCGGCGAGCGCCACCGCATCGCCCTGGACGGCCCGGCCGGGCCCGTCGAGGAGGTCGGGCACCCGCAGCGCGAGCGGGTTGGACGAGCGCGGCGACCACTGCTTCACGTACGCCATCTGCACACCCGTGGTCGAGTCCACCCGGTCGGCCGCCTCGATGAGGGACGTCAACAGGAGGGGGAACAACGGTGAACCCGCATACTCCGAGTCAATGGCGTCGCGCACGGCATCGATCCGCGCCGCGTTGTGCGGTTGGAAGAAACGGGCCTGATGGCTGAACGTCTCGGTGACGTAGCCCGCCTTGCCGGGGAGGTCGTTCAGGTGTGCGACCGCCGCCCGCAGCGCGCCGGCATCGGTGGCGGCGGCATCCGTCTCGATGTAGGCGCGGGCGAAGGTGTGCGCGTAGCGGGCGCTGTCGACGGCCGTGACGTGCACGCCCTGGGCCTTGAAGGCCTGGGCGACGCGGGTGGTGCCGGTGAACAGATCGAGCGCGGTCCGGGCGCCGGAGGCCTCGCAGATTCGTGTCAGGACGGGGACGAGGCGGCGCTTCGAGCCGATGTATTTGATCATCGGGGGCTCACGCGGACCACCCTACGATGGGCGGTCATGGCGTCTGGGGACCATCCGGAAACCTCGCACTGGGTGCGGTGGCACGAGCGCTACGAGGATCCGTCCTCCAAGCTCTCGCGGCGGTTGCGGGCGGTGCAATCCATGGTGGGTGCAGCGCTCGACGATCTGCCGCCCGATCCCCGCGCAGAGCCAATCCGGATCGTGAGCCTGTGCGCCGGCCAGGGGCGTGACGTCATCGACGTCGTGGCGTCCCATCCGTTGGGTCCGGAGGTCTCTGCGCTGCTGGTCGAGCTCGACCCGGCCCTCGTGGCCTTCGCCCGGGCCCGGGCCGCCGCCGCCGGCGCCGGGGTGGTCGAGCGCATCCGGATCGTCGAGGGCGATGCGTCGCAGTGCCGCTGGTACACGGACGACGTGCCCGCCGACATCGTCTTGGTGTGCGGCGTGTTCGGGAACATCTCTGCGGCCGACATCACCGCCACCATCAAGGCGATGCGGGGGTTCTGTGCCCCGGGCGGCCACGTGGTGTGGACCCGGCACCGGCTCCCGCCCGACGCCACGCCGGCCATCCGGGCCCAGTTCGCTGCCGCCGGGTTCACGGAGCTCTGCTTCGAAGCGTCCGAGGACTCCGTCATGACCGTCGGCCACCACCGCCTCGACGGGCCCACGGCGACCTTCGACCCCGGCCAGGTCCTCTTCGACTTCGTCGGGGACGGGCTCAACCCCCTATGAGCGCCGGCGAACGGGAGTCGCCGGCGGAGTCGCCGGCACCGGCCACCAGGGCGCCCCGAAACGGCCTCCACCCTCTGGAGCTCATCTCCATGGCATGGCGCACCGCCAAGCTGGAGCCCGCCCGCGTCATTGTGCCCGCCCTGGTGATCTTCGGCCTCGATGCCGTCCAGGGCACCCTCTACACCGAGATCGCCGTCGACCACCTCGGCTGGGAGTCGATCGTCGGCGTCTTCCTCTTCGGCGCGTCGACCCTGGGACTGACCTTCTACGCGGGCATGCTCGAGCGCCTGGTCGGCTCGGTGGAGCGCAACGAGCCCGCCCAGCCCGTCCTCGTGGTGCTGCGCACCCTGCCGTGGCTGCGCCTGCTGGTGGCCGAAGCGATCCTCGTCGTCATCGGCGCCGCCGCCTCGTTGCTCTTCATCGTTCCCGGCTTGATCCTCGGGACGCTGTTCGCCCTCGTGGGTCCGCTCATCAACCTGCTCGACACGTCGGTGCGCGAGGCCTTCGGGCGCTCGCTCAAGCTGGTCCGGCCGCACTTCGTGCTGGTGTTCTGCTTCATCTCCCTGCCGTTGCTGATCGAGCACGAGGTCGTGGTCTTCGTGGCCGAGCTGATTCCGCACGAGCACATCTGGGCGGTCTTCCTGACCACGTTCGTTCTGGGCGATCTCTTCGGGATGGCCCTGGGCCTCATGGAGGTGACCCTGGCCGAGCGGCTGGTCACAGGAGCGCAGGGGCCGGGCGAGGACCTACTCTCGGCGGGAGTGGAGCTGCCCGAGCTGTAGCGAGGAGGACCTCATGGAAGAGACCATCCACGGAACGACGATGCCGGTGCTCGAGCTCTCGCTCGCCGACGGCGAATCCATCGTGTCGGAGGCCGGCGAGTTCAGCTGGATGTCCGACGCCATCCAGATGGCGACCAATACCGGCGGGGGCATGGGCGGCAAGGGGATCATGGGGGCGGTGAAGCGCGCCGTGTCCGGCGCCTCGTTCATGATGACCACCTACACGGCCCAGGGCGGCGCCGGCTCGATCGCGTTCGCCTCGAAGTTCCCGGGCCACATCCTGCCGATCGACGTGGCGCCGGGAAACGAGTTCATGGTCCACCGCCACGGCTTCATGGCGGCCACGACGGGGATCGAGCTGTCCATGGGATTCCAGCAGTCGTTCCGGGGCGGCGTCTTCGGCGGCGAGGGCTTCGTCCTCCAGAAGATCGGCGGCGCCGGCCGCGCCTTCGTCGACCTCTCGGGCGAGGTCATCGTCTACGACCTCGCCGCCGGGCAGACGATGCGCGTGCATCCCGGCCACGCAGGCCTGTTCCAGGCCTCCGTCACCTTCTCGGTGCAGAAGGTGCCCGGCCTGGCCAACCGCTACATGGGCGCCGACGGCCACCACTTCGCGGTGCTGACGGGCCCGGGCCGCATCTGGCTGCAGTCGATGCCCATCGCCGTGCTCGCCGGCGTGATCGGCGAGTACATGCCCGACCGCGACGACCACCACGGTGTCGAGGGCGCGGCGGCCGGCGTCGGGGCGGCCAAGGTGCTCGGCGACATGTTCAAGTAATCCGTGATCCGGCCGCGCAGAGACCGAGCGCAGACGAGCGCAGAGGATTACGTGAGGTTGATGGCGTTGGGCGGGACCGTGAGGGTGACACCTTTGCCGTAGTGGTCGAACACGACGGTGCTGACGTCGCCCGGCGTGTGGTTGACGATCTTGTAGACGTAGGCGGGGCCCTTGGCGGCGATGTACATGAGGCCCGTGCTCTTCTTCCCCTTGCTCACGACGGTGTCCTTGACGATCACGACCCTGTGCCCGGCGTAGGTGGTGGGGCGGCTGACGGTGAGCGGTGCCGTGTGGCCCTGAAAGGCGGCGGTGACGAGGTCGGCCGCATCGAGGAATTGGTCGAAGGAGGTGAAGCGGGCGTCCACGGCGGAGAACTCGATCCACTTCCCGCCGAACTCCTTGGTCTGCGCCGCCGTCGCGTGGCTGGCCCAGAACTTGGTGGGCGCATTGAAGTAGAGGAGGGGACCGACCCGCTCGATCTTGATGACGGCGCCCTGCTGTTCGAACTCGCCTCCGCCCTCGCCGTCGCCGTTCACGAGGAGATCGAGCACGATGGTGCTCTTGCCCTGGGTGATCTTGCCGGAGATGTGGACGCTGCCGAAGTGCTGCTCGGCCGTGATGGCCTTGAGGACCCAGCGGTCGGCGGAGCTCCCTGGCGGTTTCGTGGTGGTGGTCGTGGCGGGCTTGGCGGTCGTGCTGGTCGTGGTGGATGTGGCGGCGGCGGCCGTGGCTCCCAGCGAGAGCGTGGCGGCGGCGAGGGCGGCCAGGGGGAGGGCCGAGGTGACCCGGCGCCGGAGGCGACGGCCCGATCCGGAGCGTGCGGAGGCAACGGGCGATTCGTCTTGTCCGGCCACCACGGGGAAAAGGGTAGTTGGGCCCCGGTGGTCGGCCTGTTCACCGGCCTTCTCGGGCAGTGCCCGCCGTGCCCACATGGGGGTAGGCGGTCAGATCGGGAATGAACCGATCAGAGCGTGGCGGGTCTCGGTGACCCGCTCGTCGCTGACCCGGTAGAGGCTGAGGCCGCGATAGTCGGATCCGTTCGGCAGATGCCCGGTCCAGACGACGGCGACCGCGTCACCTCCGGCGACCAACGCGTCGATGTCGTACACGAGCACGCCGCCCGCGAGCTCGACGGCATGCTGGTAGTCGTCGCGGGCACCCTGCGGTCCGTGACCGGGCGGCGTGTGCCCGTAGTCGAGGTAGTCCGGCGACACGATCTCGTCGAATCGCTCCGGCTTGCCCTCGCTGTAGGCGGCGAAGAACGCCCGAACCACGTCCTCTGGAGTCATCGGTGCACGCTCCTGTTCAGATGGCTGTTCAGATGGTTTCCGGCTGGTTCCATTCGATCCAGCCGCTTCCTGCGCGGCCGTCGTCGGTGCGGCACCGCACCAGGGCCCGGGGGAACCGGCTGGTTCGGCCATCGTCGTTGCGCAGGAGCACCGGCCCGAAGGCAACCGGAGTGACCTCGATCCCCAGGTCGAGCTCGGGGCCGGGGCCGGGGTCGGCCGCGATGTCGATGCGCGCGCGCAATGGGAATCCGTGGTCGCCGAGGTTCTCCGACACCGTCAGCGCCGTGGCGGGGTAGACGGCACCCCGCTTCTGGATGTAACCGAAGAAGACGGGGACGCCGATGTTCATCCGGATGTCGGCCAGGTGGACCCGGGTGCCGTCGTCGAGGCGCAGGGAGCACCAGCACCATCCGAAGGCCCACCAGTCCCGCACACCCCAGGAGTGGTCGCGCTGACCCTGCCCGTCGACGGCGAACGTCTCGCCGTCGACGGTGACCGTGCCCGAGACGAGGCACGGGATCTCGTAGCGGGTCGTCAGGTCGTAGTGGTAGGGGACGCCGTCCGTCGTCCACGTGAGGTCCAGGTCGAGTTGGGCGGGCGTGCCCGTCTGCTCGCCGTGGGCGTAGACGTCGTCGGGCGGGTCGATGATCCGGGCCGGGCCGCGGGCGGCCAGGCGGAACTCCTCGAGCGGGCGGCGCAGGTCGATTTCGACCCCCTCGCCGCCTTTGCTCGCGCTCGACCAGACCGTTGGCCGGGGGGACCGGCATGTCGTAATTGGCGGAGCAGACGCCCGGGCGGTCGGGCCACACGATCCAGGCGGTCCACCAGGCGAGCTGGCGGTTGGGGTACAGCCCGAGCCGGAGCCAGCCACCCATGGAGCCGTCCGCCCGGACGAAGTCGCAGTAGTAGGACTCGTTCCACAGGTCCTCGCCGTCGGGCGTGTGCCGGGCTTCGTCGCCCGGCAGGACGACGTGGGCCGCCGTCACCGGCCCGGGCCCGGACGCATGGCGGAGGCGCCCGGAGGACCGGGCACCTCGACGATCGGATCGTCGCGGTCGTCGAACTCGGTGCGGAGGGCCTTCGACATCACGGCGTGTTGGAAGTACATGGTGGTGATGTAGGTCAGCTCGAGGACGGCGACCTCGTCGAGGTGGCGCTGCAGCTCGGCGAAGAGCTCGTCCGGCACGCGGCCGTGGTCATAGACGAGGCAGTCGGTGTAGGCGAGCACGGCGCGCTCGGCGGCGTCGTAGGTGCCCGCAGGGGCGACGCTCCACGCCGGGATGTGCCTGATCTGCTCGTCGGGCATGCCGAGCTCGCGCATCGACTTGGCGTGCTGGCTGAAGACGAACTGGCTGCCGGCGGCCCAACCCGCGCGTATCTGGCCGAGCTCGCGCAGCTTGGGGTCGAGGTTGCGGGTGGGCGACTGGTAGAGACCGAATCCCTTGACGCAGTGGTCGAGGATGTCGGGGCTGAGGGCGAAGACGGTCCACCAGTCGCCGGTGGTCCCGTCCCAGCGGCCCGGTTCGGCAACGGGGTCGCGGCCCTCGAAGAGCCACTCGTACATGGTGGTGACGATGGG
This sequence comes from uncultured Acidimicrobiaceae bacterium, assembly GCA_963719485.1. Classification (GTDB taxonomy): domain Bacteria; phylum Actinomycetota; class Acidimicrobiia; order Acidimicrobiales; family RAAP-2; genus Bog-473. The sequence goes on along the minus strand of OY970387.1, from coordinate 4,464,536 downwards.
CGCGGTGGCTTCGTCCTTGGGGACCTGGCGGAGGCGGGGCATGTGCCGGTGTGGGCGTGGGTGCGATCAGACCCGGGTGGGCTCGGCGGGGAGCTCGGGCTCGGCGGCCATGTTGGCGTCGATCGCCTTGGCAGGCATGTGGGAGACGTCGGTGGGGGTGAACTCGCGCAACCAGCAGGCGAACTCGAGCAGGATGCCGTCGGGGTCCTGGAAGTAGATGCTGCGGATGTACACGCCCGAGTGCATGGCGTCGCTGATGCCCCACTCCGAGTCGTCGTGGTTGGCTATCTCGGTGCAGTCGATGCCGGCGGCGACGAGCCGGTCGCGGTACTCCTCCATCTTCTCGGGTGGCACGTCGAAGGCGACGTGGTTCATGGAGCCGACGGCACTGGTGAGGTCACCCTGGTCGGGCCGTGCCGCCGGCGCGCTGACGCCGGGAACGCCGTCCGGCGCGTCCGGGAACCAGAAGAAGGCCAGGCAGTCGCCGCCGCCGCAGTCGAAGAAGAAGTGCTGGCCCATCCCCGCCGGCAGTTCGATGGTCTTGACCAACGGCATGCCCAGGACGTTCGTGTAGAAGTCCACCGTCCGCTCCATGTCGCGGCAGACGAGGGCGAGATGGTTGATGCCCCGCAACTCGAATCCGCCCGTGTTGCCTGTCATTGACTCTGCCTTCCTCGACGCCGCCGCCCGGGGTCGACGCGACCCCAGGAAACGCGATCCCAGGATAGGCCGCAATCCTGTGACCGCCCCAGACCGTATGACCCTCCGGCAATCGAAACGACGAAGGGATGGCTCACACATGCCGGCAGCGGGATTCGGACAGAGGGACGGTCGCCGAGAAGGTCCAGGTGGTTCGATGGCGGCGGGAGTCCCGGCACGCGGGGCCCGGCGTGTCTGGGGTCGGACCGTTGCCGGGGCTCTCTCCGCATCTGCGCTGGCGGTCGCCGCGCTCTCGGTTGCCCTGGTCCTGGCGGCGCCGGCCGGGATGGCGGGGGCCACGAGCCCGCACGCCAAGACCATCAAGGTCTCGACGGCGAAGGTGCCCAACATCGGGGTCGTCCTGACCACCGCCTCCGGCCTCACGCTGTACCGCTTCACGAACGACGCGACCGGGACGGCCACGTGCACCGGCGCGTGCGCCAAAATCTGGCCGCCGCTTCTGGCATCGAAAGGCGCACACGTGTCGGGACCGCGGGGTCTCAAGGGCCTGTCGCTGATCAACGTCGGCAACGGCCACTGGCAGGTCGCGTTCCACAAGGTGGCGCTCTATCGCTTCGCCGGTGACAAGAAGAAGGGTCAGGCTCACGGTCAGGGCGTGGGAAACAAGTTCTTCGTCGTGCTGAAGAGCGGCATTCCGGCCACCGCGGCAACCGGTGCCGTGCCATCGACGTCGACCACGGCACCCGCCGCGGCCACGACGACGCCGACGACCCAGGCCCCGCACGCGACCACACCCACGCAGACCCCGGTCACGCAGGCGCCGGCAGCGCCCACGACGACGCCGCCCACGTCTCCGCCGCCCACTACGACGCCGCCCACGTCACCGCCTACCACCACAACGACCGCTCCCGCCGGTGGGGGGGCCGGGTTCTAGCCCGGCCTCAGGTGGCCGCGATGCCGACCATGGGCGCGTTGAGCGGACGGCCGCCCATGGAGCCGTAGAACTCGGCGTGGCCGAAGGTGAAGATGCCTCCGTCGGCGCCCTGGAGCCAGTATCCGTTGGCGTCCTCGTTGGCCGCCATCCCGACCACGGGTGCGTTCAGGGTGGTGCCGATCATGGACCCGTAAGGCGCCGCATTGCCGAAGTCGGCCACGTTGCCGTTGGCGCTGGCCAACCAGTACCCCTTCGAGTCCTGCGTGCCTGCCATCCCGGTGATGCGGTAGCCCCCCGGCGCATACGGCGGCTGACCCTCGTTTGGGGCGTCGCCGAAGCTCATCACCTGACCGTTGGCGTCGACCATCCAATAGCCGCCGCCGAGGAAACTCGCGGCGGCCGCGGTCACCGGGTAGGCCAGTCCATCGTTCGCGGCGGAGCCGTAGAACTTGGCGTTCCCGTACGCGAACACGCCGCCGTCACTGGCGATCAGCCAGTAGCCCCCTCCGTCGAGGGTTGGGATCAGGCCGATGATCGGTTTGTTCAGGGTGATGCTGCCGGTCGAGCCGTAGAACTGCGCGTCCCCGTATGCGAACACGCCGCCGTCGCTGGCCACCAGCCAGTAGCCCCCGCCGCTGGGAGTGGCCGCCATGCCGACGACCGGCTTGTTGAGCCGCATCGACCCTGTCGAGCCGTAGAACTGGGCGGCCCCGAAGCTGAAGATGCCGCCGTCGGAGCCGACCTGCCAGTATCCGGGGGCCGGGCGCACCGGTTGCGGACAAGTCGGACTGGAGGCGGGGGAGGCCCCGGGGTTGGACGGCGACAGGGTGGGGGTCGGCGGGTCGCCGCCGTTGGCCTGGAAGTTCAGGTCGGCCAGGTACATGGGTCGGAAGCCGCAGGCCAGGTAGCCGACGGTCGAGCCCTGCCACGCTGCGAAGGCCATGACGGTCTGCCCGGGTGTGCCCGGCAGGGTGTACACCTCGGGACCGCCGGGCCCGGACATCCCGGGTGAGGTGGCCAGCAGCGGTCCGGATGCCGACTGGTCCGTGCAGGGCCCGCCGGGCCCTGCACAACTGGCCCAGCCGATCGCGTACGTAGAGGCGCCCTCGTGACTGCCGGAATAGAAGAGGGTGGTTGCGTTCGCGTTGGCGGTGGTGGGCGTTGCGACCATGTCGGGTCCCTCCACGATGCCGCTCTGCCAGGGCTCGTCGTTTTCCAGGAGTTGGGTCGGACTGTCGCCCGAAGGCATCAGGTCCTTGGTGAGTGACACGGACCAGAGGATGGTGCTCATGGGCGGGTTCAGATGATTGCCGTCGCTCTTCCAGACCAGCCAGGAGTCGCCGGACGACGAATCCGTGAAGATGTCCGGGTCGATGCTGCCACCGTAGGAGCCGTCGACCGTCGGTCCGGGCCAGCCAACGCCGTCTTGGCACACGACCGGTTGGGACCGGTTGTCGCGGTACGGCCCGAGTGGCGTGAGCGAGGTCGCCAGGCCGATGCACTGGTCGCCGGGGGCGGAGGCCTCGGTCGCCGTGTAGTACATGACGAAGTCGTTGTCCGGGGGGTTGTACGCGACGCTCGGGGCCCACGTTTCCCCGGGCCTGGCCCACGAACCGACGGTGGGCAGCGCATCCTCGCCGTTCAACGGGGTCCAGGTGACCCCGTTGAGAGACGTGGAAACCTGGATGTTGATCGTCTGGCTCGGTGCGGCGAAATTCTGGGTGGCGAAGCCGTAGTAGACGCCATTCCACTGGAGGATGCTCGGGTCCGGGAAGTCGCCGGGGTGCACAGGCGCCCAGTTGGCGGCACCCGCAGGGGGAGGGGCGACGCTGGCGACACCGACCGAGGCGAGCGCGCCGATGACCACAATGAGGGCCGCCAGCAGCGCGCGCGCGCCCCGTGGGGTCGGTGGGGGTCATGCGTCCAGCGTGAGGTGCTCGCCTGTGCAGCGGTGAGAAGGTCACCATTCTCCCTGTTGGATCCGCGATCGCCAGTTCCCAACCGAGTCCGCGCGAGATGCGAATCGCCATCGTATCGAGTGGTGGACCATTGCGTCGATCGGCAACGGGCGTCACCGGGAGTTCACGGTTGGCCGGGCGTTCCCCTCCTACGCCCGTTCCTCTAGGTTGCACCAGCAGAAACATGGGGCGACGGGAGACACGCGCACCGCGTGTCACAAGGAAAAGAAAAGAAAAGGATGACAATGACCCAACAACGCAGGCCCGTCGTCGATGCTGGATTCAAGCTCATGAACCTGACGCACAAGGCGGTGCTGCGCGTGACCGGCGGCCGTTGGCCCAACACCCTCTTCGGGATGCCGGGCGTCGAGTTGCAGACGATCGGGCGCAAGTCGGGTGAGCCCCGCACCACCATGCTCACCTCGCCCATCCACGACGAGAGCCGGGTCGTGCTGATCGCCTCGAAGGGGGGCGACGACCGTGACCCCCAGTGGTACCGCAACCTGAGCGCCAACCCGGACGTGCAGATCACCATGAACGGTGAGACGCCGCGCCATGCGGGCCCGGACGGCGTCGCCGGACGAGAAGGCCGCCCTGTGGCCGCAGATCGTCGCCGCCTACAAGGGCTACGACGGCTACCAGAAGAAGGCTGCCCGGGACATCCCGGTCGTGATCTGCGAGCCGCGCCCGGCTTGACGGCCGACCGCAGGCCACCGGCCGCGGACCGCAGGACCGCCGGCGGAAAGGGGGCGGTACGATCGGTCCAATGTCAATGGAGCCTGCCGGCTCACCAGGTGGACCACTCGAAGATGCCGCGACGGGGTCGTCGGACGCCTCCTTCGACCTGAGCATGGCCGTCTCGCAGCTGGCCTCGAACAGCACGGACCTGCGGATCATGCTGAAGGTGCTCGTGGCGCAGCTCTCGGAAGTGCTCGGTGGCCGCATCGCCGTGGAACGGGCCGGACGCTTCCGCAAGGCCGACGAGATCAAGTCGGTGCGGATCACCCTCGGTGACGACACCCTCGAAGCCCAGGTCGACGGCGGCTCGGTGCGCTGCAGCATCGGCCACTCCTCGGGCGGCATCCGTATCCGCAGCGAGCAGGTCGCCATGGACGCCTGGCTGACCCGGCTGCTGAGCACCCTGCAGTCGGAGGCCGCGGACAGCGAGCAGACCCGGCTCGCTCTGGAGAACATCGTGATTGGAGGCCAGTCGTGACCGAGGAAGCAACGCAGCCCACCGGGGCGGAGGTGGAGGCGGCCCCGCCCCCGCCGCTGCCCCACGACCTGCCCAAGGATGCGGCGCACCGGCTCGAGGAGCTGGAGCACGGCCTGTTCACCTCGGACCTCTCGGTCAACGAGTTCCTGCTGGTCAAGGAGGCCGGTTTCCATCCGCTTGGCTTCGTGATGGGCTCGTCGATCTACCACATCGGCATCCAGACCCGGAAGTGGGGGCAGAGCCAGGAGCTGACCAAGCTCACCGAGGCGATGTACACGGCGCGTGAGCTGGCGATGAATCGTATGGACGAGGAAGCCCAGGAGCTCGGCGCCGACGGCGTCGTCGGGGTGCGCCTCGACGTCAACTACTACGAGTGGGGCAACGACTCGGCCGAGTTCATCGCCTTCGGCACGGCCGTCAAGGCCGAGGACGGGAATTCGTACCGCAACGTCGAGGGCAAGCCCTTCACCTCGGACCTCTCGGGTCAGGACTTCTGGACCCTCATGCAGACCGGGCACGTCCCCCAGGGACTGGTCATGGGGACGTGCGTCTTCCACATCGCGCACCGCAAGCTGACCCAGGCCCTCGGTTCCATGGGCCAGAACGTCGAGCTGCCCAACTTCACCCAGGCGCTCTACGAGGCGCGCGAACTGGCCATGACGCGCATGCAGGACGAGGCCGGCCGGCTGAACGCCAGCGGGATCGTCGGCGTGCGCCTCGAGGAGAAGTCCCACCAGTGGGGCTCGCACACCATCGAGTTCCTGGCGCTCGGCACCGCGGTCACCAAGCGGAGCGGCGAGTTCACGCTGCCCAAGCCGACCACCATCATCTCGCTCGACAACTGATGAGCGACGGTTCGGTCACGCCCGACGCGCCCCCGAGCGACCTCCCCGAGGCGGCGGTCCGCCGCCTGGAGTCCAGCGGGTTCTCCTCGGGTTTGAGCGTGCCCGACTTCGCGGCCTGCCTGGAGCTCGGGCTCGAGCCGGTCGCCCTGGTGCAGGGGTTCTGCGTCATGCAGTGGGGCTGGTACGGACCGGGCTCGGGCTCGGGCACCATGCGCGGCATGTCGCCGTACATGGGCGGCCAGCAGACGCCGGGCTCGTACTCGGAGACCTACCGCTGCCCCCACGGCTTCGTCTCCAACGAGCACCGCTCCTGGGGCCAGAACCTCGAGCAGCCGTGGGTCGAGGAGGCGTGGTCCCACGGCTACGGGACGGCGTACGCGCGCATGCTCGAGGAGGCCGGCACGCTCGGTGCCCACGGCGTGATCGGCGTGGTCGACCGGGTCTCCAACGTGGCCGACAACGGCACGACGGAGTTCCACTTCCTGGGCACCGCGGTGACCGTTGAGGGCGGCCCGCCGCCCGCCGGCGGGATTCCGTGGAGCACCTACCTGGCGGGGCAACGACTCACCAAGTCGATAGAGGCGGGGTTCATGCCGGTGGCGGTGGTGGCGGCCCTGGCCTCGGTCCGGGTGTGGGCCTACTGCATGACGGAGTACTACATGGAGGGCTCCATGGGTGGCTGGGGGACGACCGGCCCCGCACTGGTGGAGCAGGTGAGCAAGGCGCACATGGCGTCACGGCAGTTGGCCCGCAAGCACGTGCGCGAGCAGCTGGCGGGGGACGAGCTGCACGGGGCCACCATCGATGTCGTCACGCGTGAGCTGTCCCAGGGCGACGAGGTGATCGACTGCACCCTGCGGGGCAACCGGGTGCGCCGGTTCAAGGACTTCGACCCGGTCGTGCTCCCGCGGCCCACGGTGCGGCTCACATGACCATGAGCGCCAGCCCCGCCCCCACCCAGGACCTCCGGGCGGAGATGCTCCGGGGCGCGCAGGCCCTGGCCAGCCCGGCGCCCCCGTCCAGGGAACGCGGCATCACCTCGGACCTCTCGGTCGACGAGGCCCTTCTGCTGCACGCCGCCGGGTGGGAGCCGCTCGACCTCGTGGCCGGCGTGGCCGTGGTGTCGGTCCCGGTCGGGGTGTGGAACTGGGGGAGAGGCTCCATCTCGCTCGCCTCCGATGCGCACAACGCCGCGGTGGACCAGGCCGCCCGGGTGCTGCGCGGCGAATGCAGCAAGGTGCACGGGCATGGCGTCGTGGGTGTGCGGGTCGAGGTGTCGGTGCGGACGCACCACATCGACGTCGAGTTCGTCGGCACCGCCGTGCGGCCGATGGACGGGAAGGACGGCCGGGGCCATGACGCCGCCCTGGCCATGCCCTTCGTGTCCGACCTGTCCGCCCGCGACTTCACCCTGCTGCAGCGGGCCGGCTGGATGCCCGTCGGGCTCGCCTTCGGGGCCAGCTTCGTCTACGCCCCGCGGCGCAGCGCCGGCACCGCCATGAAGCAGACGCGGCAGAACGTCGAGCTGACGAATTACACCGAGGCCATGTACTCCGCCCGTGAGTCGGCCATGGAGAAGATGCAGTCCTCCGCCCTCGAAGTCGGGGGGGACGGGGTCGTCGCCGTCAAGATCACCGAGGGCCCGATGAGCTTCGCCCGCCACGCGGTCGGGTTCACGGCCTGGGGCACGGCGGTCAAACTCGTGGCCGAGGTGCACCAGTTCGTCCAGCCCGAGTTGGTGCTCCCGCTCGACGACGCGGTCGTCACCTTCGAGGCGGAGAGCCTGCGCAGCGCCGGCCAGGGAAAGGGACGGAAACGATGAGCACGCAGCAGGGAAAGACGGGCGAGCGGGACTGGGAGGCCTGGGCCCGCACGTTCGAGTCCATCGACGGGCCGGACGAGTTCGCTGCCCTCTTCGCGCCGGGTGGTCGCTTCTGCGACCCCGTCACCCCGTGGACGACCGACCTGCACAAGGTGGCCCGGGACACCGACGCCATCTTCCCGGACTGGAACCAGCGGGTGGACCGCATACGCGGCGGCGAGGATTGGGCCGTCTTCGAGTGGACGGGTACCGGCACCTTCCACGCCGGGGAGGGCAAGGCCGGCATTCCCATTCAGATGACCGGCGCCACCGTGATCGACGTCGACGCCGAAGGCAAGGTCAGCTCGTGGCGCGACTATCTCGACACCAACGAGCCGACCAAGCAGATTGAGACCGGGCTCGAGCGCGCCCTCGAGGGCGGCTGACGGCTGACCGACAAGCCGGCTCAGGCCTGCTCGGCCACCGCTTTCACGTGGGCCATGCGGGCGTCGCGCTCCTCGTCGAGGTCCTCAGCCGCCTTCTCGTCGCCGGCCATCTCCGCGTCGATGTCGGCGTCGGCGAAACCGATCACGCCCATCTCCTGGAACGCCGAGCGCAATTTCGGACCCCACAGGCCGATGTCGCGCAGGATCGGCACGATCCGCATGAACAAGAAGTTGCGGAACTCGCGCAGCGATTCGCTCTGGTCGACGTAGGTGGTGAGCTCGGTCGGCAGCTCCAGGCGCTCGAAGACCTCCTCACCCAGGAAGCGGTCGCGCATGAGGTAGCAGGCCTCGATACAGAAGGCCTCGCGCTCGTCGCGCTCGGCCTGGGTCAGCTGCGGGTAGTAGTCGCGCAGCGCCAGGCGTCCGAACATGACGTGGCGCGCCTCGTCCTGCATGACGTAGGCGTTCAACGCCTTGGCCAGCGGATCGGTGGCGTTGTTGCGGATGATGCCGAAGGCGGCGAGCGCCAGCCCTTCAATGAGCACCTGCATGCCCAGGTACGTCATGTCCCAGCGGCTGTCGGCGATCACGTCGTCGAGCAACGCCTTGAGGTGCACGTTGAGCGGGTAGACGAGCTGCACCTTCTCGTGCAGGTAGCGGCTGTAGACCTCGACGTGCCGCGCCTCGTCGATCACCTGGGTGGCCGCGTAGAACTTGGAGTCGATGTCGGGGACGGTCTGCACGATCTTGGCCGTGCAGATCAGCGCGCCCTGCTCGCCGTGCATGAACTGGCTGAAGCGCCAGGCCTCGACGTGGCGCCGGAACTCGCCCTTGCGCTCGTCGGACATGTCGTCCCACCACTTGGTGCCGAAGATGGGGAGGATCTCGTCGGGCATGCCGACCGGGTTGGTGAGGTCGACCTCCTGGCTCCAGTCGAGGCGGTCGCTGCCGATCCACTGGCGCCGCGTGCCCTTGTCGTAGAGGCGCAGCAGCTGGTCCCGCCCGCCCGTGTAGTCGAAGTCGAACATTGTCGTCGAGGGTGACTCGATGCCCCACTTCGGATCGAAGTCGAAGTCCGGCTTGGCGACGGGTGGGCTCGTGGTCATGGATCCCCCTTGGGTCACGTCCAGCTGCTGCTCATGGCGGTTTCCGCCACACTGCGACGCTACCCCCTCGGCGTGCGTCGAGTCATGCGGCGGGCGCCCCCAGCCGTCCCTCAGCGAAAGTCGAACGCGACCTTGATGGCGCCGCTCTCCTGCTGGTTGGCCAGCACCGTGAAGGCCTCGCGCCACTGCTCGAGCCGGAAGGTGTGCGTGAGCATGCCCGTCATGTCGATCCGGCCGTCGGCCGCCAGGCGCAGGTAGTGGGCGATGCCGTGCATGCGCACGCCGTCGACCTCCTCGACGCCGAAGGCGTTGGAGCCCACCCACGAGATCTCCTTGAAGTACAGCGGCGACCACTCCCAGCGCTCGGGCGCGTGCACCCCGCTCTTGACCATGGTGCCGCGGGACTTGAGCAGACGGACGCCGACCTCGGCCGTCTGTGCGGTGCCGACCGTGTCGTAGACCACGTCGAACCCGCCCGGGTGTGCCATCGGCAGGACCGTGCCCGGGAACTTCTGGAGCACCCCACCCGACCACGCCGCTGCCTCCTCGAGCAGCTGCTCGACCGGGAAGGGGTCCACCACGGTCGCCCCGAGCTTGCGGGCCAGTGCCGCCTGGGCGGGCCAGCGGGCGACCACCATGACCTCGACGTCGGGGTAGAGCGCCTTGATGATGGCGACGGCGGTGCTGCCCAATGCCCCGCCGCCGTAGACGAGCACCTTCCCGCCCGGAGGTGGCGGGTGGCGCGTCACGGAGTGCAGTGAGACGGCGAAGGGATCTCCGAGGACGGCCACCTCGTCGGGCAGGCCCTCGGGGACGGGGATGAGCATGGACTCGTGCGCGGGCAGGTAGTCGGCAAAGCCACCGGGGGCGTCCTTCGATGTCCCGGTGTGAATGCCCGCCGCGATCGGGCCCTGGGTGAAGTGCCAGCACATGCTGAAGTCCCCGGCCTGACAGGACGGGCAGGGCGGGTCGATGCCGCGCGGACCGCAGGAGAGCCAGGGGTTCAGGACGACGCGCTGGCCCACCTCGACCGTGGTGACCGCGGGACCGACCTCGACGACATCGGCCACAACCTCGTGCCCGAACACCGTCGGGAAGGTGAAGTACCCGTTCAGCGCGCCGTCACCGAAATCGTCGCCGAAGTCCATGAAGACCATCTTGGCGTCGGAGCCGCAGATGCCGGTCAGCCGCGTCTTGGCGACGCACCAATCGTCCCGGAGGAGCGTCGGGCGCTCGAGCTCCTCGAGGCGCATCGGGGTGCGGGAGAGCCCGACCATGAGGGTGTTGGACTCGTCAGGTGGCGTCCAGCGGTCGCCGCGGACTCCGTAGAGCAGACCTTGCATTCGTACGCTCCTTGCTTGTCGGTGAAGGGGCTTCTCGGTGAACGGACTTCTAGGTGAAGAGGCCGATGGCGCCGGAGCTGTTGTCGGTGCTGGCGCTGAGCGCGATCCCCAGGACGAGGAGCGCCAGCCAACCGAACCCGACGATGATGCCGGCGATGGCGAGCCCGTCGCCTTTCTGCAGACCGTTGGACCGCTTGATCTGGGTGCGGGCGACGAAGCCGAAGACGACGCCGAGAATGGCGGGAAGCAGGAACAGTCCTGCGCACGAGCAGATGAGCGAGGCGATGGCCAGCCCGTTGGTCTTCTGCTGCACGGACAGGCCGTAGGCGTAGGGAGGCGCGCCTTGGCCGGAGGGCACGTACTGGCCGGAGGGCACGTACCGGCCGGACGCCTCGTACTGGCCGTAGACCGGCTGTCCCTGCGGGACCGTCCCCGCCGCACCGGAGAAGGGCGCTTGCGTGGGGTGTGACGGCGTGGTGGGCGGGCCGGTGTCGGGTGGCCCGGTCCACAGCTCGGGCGGGTACCAGCGTCCGTCGGAGGCCAACCACCAACCGGGACCTTGTGCGGTGTCGCTCATGCCGTGACCGTTCCGTGCGTGCCGAGTGCAGCAGATCTGGAGCATACGGCCATGCCCGCGGACCATCGGTGCTCACGAGAGGTACGGGCAGTGCCGGCAGCCCGAGTCGCAGCAGGAGCCCCGCCGGGCGAGGTAGCCCGCGGTGAGGACGGTCAACCCCGAGCGTGGGTCGACATAGACGTCGGCCCCGGCGCGCAGGGCCGCGGCGTGGGCCTCGAAGATCTCCGGGTAGGCGGCATCGTCCGGTGACAACCGGTCGGGGTGTGGCGCCGCGAGGGGCCGATCGGCGAGGGGCCGGGGAGTGGGGGCCGCCCGATCGGCAGCTCCCCCCTCACTACCTCTTTGCAGTCCTCTTGGCGGGAGCCCGCCGGGCCGGGGCCTTCCGCGCCGGGGCCCGCTTGGCGGGAGCCTTGCGCGCGGTGGTCTTGCGGGCCGGTGCCTTCTTCGTGGCCCGAGCCGGAACCTTGGCCGCGGCCGGTGCGGCCGACTTGCCGGCGGCGGCGACGGCGGCGTCGCTGGTCGGGTACGCACCCTTGACCAGCTTGGGCGCAGTGGCCGGAGCCAGGACGGCGTCCTTGAACGCCTTCACCGGCGTGATGCGCGCCTTCTTGGAGGCCTTGATCTTGATGGCCTCGCCCGTGGCCGGGTTCCGACCCATGCGCGCCGCGCGGTTGACCTTGACGAATTTGGCGAAGCCGGGGATGGAGACCGGCTCACCCTTCGAGACGACGGCAGTGACGACATCGGTGAATCCATCGATGACGGTGATGACCGTCTTCAACTCGACGTCGGACTGGACCGCGACCGCTTTTGCTAGTTCTCGCTTGTTCATGGCGCCCATTGTGGCCGACGCGCACCCATGTATGCACATCTTTGTGGGCACGAATGTGAATTTTTGTGGCGGATTGTCACTTCTCCCGCGTCGAAGCCATCCATTGACCCCAGTAGGGCCGGGTGTCCTGACTCTTCTCCAGGAGGATGATGACCGTCCCCCAGGGGTCACAGCACCAGGTCGTCTTCAGCCCCGCCACGTCGGCGATCCCGGCGGTCAGGAAATCCACGCCGCGACCCTCGAGCTCGGATCTCGTCCCGCTGACGTCGTCGCACAGCATGCCGATGTGGGTGATGCCGACCCGGGTGACGGAGGGGCGTCCGGTTTCCGGCGGAGCGACGCCGGCCGCCGGATACTCGATCAGCTCGATGACGCGGTCGTCCCCCTCGAAGCCCACGATGGCCGCGTGCACGACCACCGGTGACGGCACGAGCTCGCCCATGTCCCGCTCGATCTCCGTCCCCTCCATGCGGTAGGGGGGCGAGAGCACCCGGAGGCCGAGGACTTCGGCATACCACCGGGTGGCTTCCTCGACGTCGGGGACGCAGACCGCCGTGTGGGCCATGCCGGTCAGCATCGCGTCAGCGTAGACAACGCAGGGCGCCCTCGATTGGGGGCTCTCCTCAGGTCCAGCGGGAGATCTCGCGCTGGACGCGCTTGTTCCAGTGGTTGTAGTGGGCGTTGACGCGGCGCTCGGTTTTGCGCAGGACGATCACGCTCACGAACACCAGCGGAGCCATGAATCCCGAGATTGCGCTGAGTACGACCAGACGCAGGCCTCTCGACGTGCTTTCCCTCCGTTCCACGACACCAGTCGTACACCGTGAAACGCGTGCGCACCAGTCGAAATGGAACTAGGCATTGGGGCGTGAGAAGGCCCAGATGAGCGAGACGGGACCGCAGATGCAGCCTGACGGGGCCGGTGAGGTCGAGTCCGAACCGCCCACGACGCCGGAAAGCGCGGCAGAACCGGCGGCGCCGGCCAAGACGAAGACGCGTCGCGGGCACCTGCCCCGGCGCATCTCGGCGTGGGTGCTCGTCGTGCTGGCGTCGATCTTGATCCCGGTGTCCGTGATCTCGGTGTGGGCGATCCGGACCGTCACCGATACGGATCAGTACGTCGCCACCATGGCGCCGTTGGCGCGCAACCAGGTGATCGTCGATCGTCTCGCGGTGAGGGCGACCGACGCGCTCTTCTCGACCCACACCGTGCAGAACAAGGTCACGCAAGAGTTGCCGCCGAAGGCGAAGCCGCTCGTGGCGCCGGTCGTCAACGCGGTCCACACCTACGTCGAAGGACTGGCGGTCAAGTTCTTCTCGAGCCCGAAGTTCGGCCAGCTGTGGGACACGCTGAACCGGCACAGCCATGCCGCAGTGATCAACGTCCTGACCGGCAAGCAGACACCGCTGCAGTCGAAATTCACCAAGAACGGCGCGATCGTCCTCAACCTTTCGCCCGCGCTCAACAATCTGGTCGCGAAGGCGAACTCTCACGGCGTGACGCTGTTCAACCCGGTCAAGACCGTCGCGAATGGTCTGACGTTCACCGTCGTGACCCAGCAGCAGGTCTCGAAGTTCTCCGGCGTGTTCAACCTGATCGTCAAGCTCAAGTGGGTCATCCCCATCATCGCCCTCGTGCTGGCGATCCTCTCGGTGGTGCTCGCCATTGAGCACCGCAAGACGCTGCTGCGGCTGGCGATCGGGGTGTCCCTGGTCACCCTTCTCCTCTTGGCCGGGCTGTCGCTGGGGCGCGTCACCTTCCTCAACCAGGCCGCCGGGGGTGGCTTCAACACCCAGGCGGCCGCCGCCGTCTGGGACACCGTGCTGCGGTTCCTCAAGACGGACCTGCGCTGGACGCTGCTCGTGTTCGTGCTGATCGCCTTGGGGGCCTGGCTGGCCGGGCCGGCACGCTACGCGGTGTGGATCCGCTCCACGTGTGCCAAGGGTGGCCACTGGGTGGGCGCCCAGGCCCACGCACTCTCGTCGGGCACCGGGCGGGCCGCGGCCGGTTCGGAGCGGGTGCGTCGAACGGGTGGCTGGATCGTCGAGCACGTCGGCGGCATGCGCATCCTCGGCGTGATCGTGGCGGGGCTCATCCTCGTCTTCGCCGGGAACCTGACCGGGTGGAGCCTGCTGGTCATCGTGATCGTGCTGGCGGTGTATCTCGGACTCCTGCAACTGGTGGTGGCCTGGGCGCGCAACGTGTCCGACCCGGGCCCGACGGTGCCCTCAGGTACGGCCTAGCGCGCGCCGATACCGCGAACGGGACCGGGAACGGGACTTTCGTCCCTGGCCCGGGTGATCCCTCGCCCGCACACTGGGTTTCCGACAGGTGTGCGGTCTCCGGGGGACGGAGGGCGGAGGAGTGGCCGCCGGAAGGGCGCAGACGGAGGAGATGGGCGAAGTGGCAGAGATCACGGTGGTCCTGGGATCGGTCGGGTTGTTCGTCGCCGGCTTCGTGACCTGGTACACCATGTGGCACCGACGGGTGACGGCGGCCTTCGAGCGGGTGCCCGTGGGGGCGGCTCGCTCGGCCCACGTGCTGCGACGGGACGTCGAGCTGGGCGGCGACCCCAAGTAACAGCTGGCTCTTATCGGACCTTTATCCGGTCCCCGTAACCTGGAGCCATGTCTCTGCGGTGGCGGGTCGGCCTGGTGGCGATCATTGCCGCCGCGGTCGTCGGCGGCTTCATGCCCCACGGCGCGCTGTCCGCGGCCGGCGAGGCCACCACGCAGGCGATGCGGGTCGCCGAAGCCCCCCTTTCCATCCCGCTGAACTGCGGCGACGCCACCTGCGGGAAGGGCAGCCCGGCACCGGCGGCACCCTCGCCAGGCGTCGCGCTGGCCGTGGTGGTCGCGGGCCTCGCGGCGGCCGCGGCGGCCGTCGCCGGCATCCGCCGCCGGAGGGTGCAGGCCGTCCTGCTCCCTGACGGCGCCCGCGACCCGCTGTTCCACCCACCGAAGTTCTCCTAGCTCGAACTGCGCTTCACGCGCCCCCCTGCACGCCCGAAGGTGGGCCCGGGGCGCGCCCGCACCACTTCCCGGAGGCCCATCCGGCGCCTCTGCATCGAGCCTCCCGAGGTTGAGCGCCCTGTCGCCGCCTCGGTCCAATCACAGGAGAACACCATGTCGAAATCCCAAAACCGGCCGTCGCGATCGGCGCGCCCCCACATCGAAGAAGCAGTCCACGTCCAAGCAGTCCACGTCCACCCCCGGCCCGCACCGCGACCGGTTCCGCACCCGGCATCCGGTCCTGGCTGCGCTGGTGCCGGCGCTGCTGGTCGTGACGGCCATCGCCACCCTCGTCGTGATCAAGGTGGCCGGCAACTCCGGACCTTCCGCCGCGGCGTCGTCGCACCTGACGACGGGTGGATCGTCGGCGACCGCCGACCCCGGCACCACCGCGCTGTCCCCGGCCGTGGTGGCCGCACTGTCGGTCCCGGCCGCGACGCTCGACGCCGTCGGCAGTCCCGGATCGGTCCTCCCGCCCACCAAGACGGGGAGCGGCGCCGTCGGGCGGGCAGCGGACGGCAAGCCGCTGATCACCTACATCGGCGCCGAGTACTGCCCGTACTGCGCCGCCGAACGGTGGTCGCTGGCGGTCGCGCTGTCGCGCTTCGGGACGTTCTCGAACCTGTCAGGGACGCACTCGTCGGACTCCGACGTCTATCCCGACACGCAGACCCTCTCGTTCTACGGGTCGACCTATTCGAGCCCCTACGTCCATTTCCAGGCCGTCGAGGAAGCCACGAACCAGCCGGTGGGAGGCACCTACCAGGCTCTCCAGACGCCGACGGCGGCGCAGAGCGCGCTGATCGCGAAGGACGACCCGCAGGGCAGCATCCCGTTCCTCGACATCGCCAACCGCTACGTCGTCATCGGTGCGAGCTTCTCGCCCCAGGTGCTGCAGGGCTTGTCGCGCAGCCAGATCGCTGCCCAGCTGCAGAACCCCACCAGCGCGGTGGCGAAGGCGATCGACGGGGCGGCGAACGACATCACGGCCGCCATCACCACCGTCACCGGCAACCAACCCAGCAGCGTGGGTGACTCGGCGGCCATCGCGGCGATCGCCCAGAAGCTGGGGGCGTGACGATGCCGGTGCCACGCACGACCCGGCAGGTCCACGGCTGGGTGCCGCTCACGTCGCTCGGGCTCGCACTGGTCGCCGTGGGCATCGCGTCGTACCTCACGGTGACCCACTACACCGACCCCACCGCGCTCGCCTGCCCCGATACGGGCATCGTCAACTGCACGCTGGTGACCACGAGCTCGTGGTCCGTGGTGCTCGGCGTCCCGCTGGCCGTGCTCGGCCTGGTCTGGGCCGTCGTGATGGCCGGACTGACCGTGCCCTGGGCCTGGCGCCCCCGGGCCGGCTGGGTCGACGGCGCCCGTCTGGCCGTCTCGGGCGCCGGGGCCGTCATGGTGCTCTACCTCGTGTACGTGGAGCTCTTCCGCATCGGCGCCATCTGCCTGTGGTGCACCGCCATCCATGTCACGGCCGTGTGCCTCTTCGGGGTGATCCTGGCCGGGCGGGCCGTCTCGACCGCTTCCGTCCCGGCCCGTGCCTGAGGACGGAATGGGGGGTGACCCGCCCGCGGCCGGCCACATGAGGACCTTCGCCTCTAATGGTCGCGTGACAACGGCTCCACAATGAGGACATCGGCGTCTGCCCCCGGCGGAGGGGGCGGCCGATGCTGAGGGGAGTTCACGTGCACATGCGGGAGCATCACAGAGGCTGCGGCACCATCGCCCTGGAGTGCGAGAGGTTCCTCGACGGGACCCTGGCGGAGTACTGGGACGACAAGGGCATGGACGTCCCGGTCTGGGCCTGGATGAACCTGCTGGCCCATGGCAGCGCGCGGCAGATCGGCGAATGCATCGTCCGGCCCTACCGGCCCCGGCGCTCGAGCCGCAGCTGGCGCATCGCCCGGTCCTACCTGGCCTACGAGGTGCTCGACGTCACCGACCTGGAGTTCACGCTGAGCGAGCTGCAGTCGAGCGTGCTGATCCCGCTCGAGCTCGAGATCGCGGCGCGGCCCGAGGCCTGCCACTGGTCGCCCCGGCAGTGGGTCGACATGGTGGAGGACGCCATCCGCAACCAGTACCCCGCGCTCGAGACGTAGCAGCGGTCGTTACGACGCGAGGCGCTGCACCCAGCGCTCGACCGTGCGCGCCAGCGCCGGGAGGGGGAGGATCCCGACCCGGAGCAGGAGATCGTGAAATCCCCGGAGGTCGAACCGCTCCCCGAGGTCCTCGGCCGCTGCCGCGCGCAGACGCATGATCTCGCGCCGCCCCACCATGTAGGCGAGGGCCTGGCCGGGGAGGGAGATGTAACGGTCGATCTCGGCTTCGATCTCCAGGCGGGGGAGCGGTGTGTGCGTGGCCATCCAGTCCACTGCCTCCTGGCGCGACCAGCCCAACGAGTGCAGGCCCGTGTCGACGACCAGGCGGCTGGCCCTCCACGAGTCGGCGGTGAACAGCCCCATGCGGGCCAGGTCGTCGCTGTAGAGGCCCATCTCGTCGGCCAGCCGCTCGCTGTAGAGGCCCCACCCCTCGGCACAGGCCGTGTCGTAGAGCACCTGGCGGGCCGGCACGAGGTCCTTGGACTCCATCGCGATGGTGAGCTGGAAGTGGTGGCCGGGGACGGCCTCGTGGAACGCGATGTCCTCGGCGACGTAGCGGTGCCGCTTCTCGGGCTGCGAGGTGTTGAGGTAGTACGTTCCCGATCGCGACCCGTCGATCGCCCCGGGCAGGTAATAGGCGGTCGTCATGCCGACCTCTTCCGCCGGGGGGACCGGCGCGACCGTGCACGGCACGTCGGGGACCACGGCGAACCATTTGGGCGCCTCCGCCTCGGCGGTGGCGACGACGCGCCGGGCGTGCTCGAGCATCTCCTCGCGGCTCTGGTAGCGGAGTGCGGGGTCGTTGGACAGGCGGTCGAAGATCTCCCGCACGTCGGTCGTGCCGAAGAGGCGGGACCCGGTCTCGACGATCTCCTCTCGCACCTCCGCGACGATCTCGTGGCCCATGGCGTGGAGCTCATCGGGGGAGAAGTCCATGGAGGTGTGCTGCCTGGCCAGGGCGCGGTACATCGCCTCGCCGTCCGGCAGGTAGCAGATGCCCGGATGATCGTCGTCGCGGGACGCGGGGAGCACCGACGTGCGCAGCTCGTCGCGGTAGGCGGCCAGCGCCGGTCGCGCCTGCTGGTCGATGGCGACGGCGACCGCGGGTCGCGAAGTCCCCATGAGGCTCGGTCCGGGCCAAGGCGCCCAGCGTGGGGTCCTTGATCATCAGGTCGAGTTGGGCGATGGCGGATTCGACGAGCCGGGCCACCGGCGTGCGTCCCGCTCGGGCCCCGTCCCCGTGACGCTGCGCCACCGTGGCGAGCATGCCGGGCAGGCCACGCAAGCGAGAGAGGTAGCCGTCCTTCCGCTCCTCGGTGTCGAGCTGGACCTTGGGGAGGGACATGAGCACGGCGCCCACGGGCGAGGCGAACGTGTCGCTGACAGTGAACTCGACCACGGGCACTGCCGCCGCGTCGGCCATGCCCCGGGCCAGGCAGCGGACGAAGTCGAGTGTCTGCAGCTCGGTCTCGCCCAAGCCGTCGTCGGCGGCCTGTTCGGCCCGATCGGCGATCGACGCGAGGCGCCGCGCGTGCTCTCTCTCGGCGTGGCCGCTGAAGTCGGGGAGGAGCTCGTCGTAGCCGGGGAAGCCGTAGAGCGACCCGGCCAAAGGGTCGCCGTCGAGGAACGACGTCAGCAGCTCGGCGGCGAGTTCGTCTCCGGGCATCGGGGGAGGCTACCCCGGACGCACTC
This sequence comes from uncultured Acidimicrobiaceae bacterium, assembly GCA_963719485.1. Classification (GTDB taxonomy): domain Bacteria; phylum Actinomycetota; class Acidimicrobiia; order Acidimicrobiales; family RAAP-2; genus Bog-473. Next base: position 4,446,003 of record OY970387.1, on the reverse strand, counting down.
CCGTTGCCGGGGTCGCGAGGGTTGTTGCAGCGCCTCTGCAAACGACTCGCCCTCAGCCGATGACGTCGCCCCGCGCCGAGAGGATCGCCTGAAGCCGCTCCTGCACGTCGTTCGTGCTGTGATCGTCGGTGAAGACGTAGGGGCGCCCGTGGCGGATGGCGTCGACGACGTTGGCCGCCACGACGGCCGACGGCACGGTGCCGATGGGGTTCATGGCGGTCTTGACCATGCCGGGCATGACGACGCTCACGCCGACGGGCGCGTCCAGCGATTCGAACTCGGCGCGCAGCACGTCGGAGAGCCCGAGCACGCCGTGCTTGGCGACGGTATAGGGCCCGAGTTGGCCCAGCGCAATGACCGCCGCCATCGATGCGGTGTTGACGACGTGTCCCTCCTCGCCGGACGCCAAGATGCGCGGGACGAAGGCGCGGATGCCGTGGATGACGCCCCACAGGTCGATGTCGATGACCCGATGCCAGTCCTCGAGCGCGATCTCCCAGGAGTAGCCGCCATTCACGACGCCGGCGTTGTTCACGGCCACATGGAGCTGGCCGAAGCGCTCGACGGCCGCCGCCCCGACGCGCTCGACGGCATCGGGGTCCCGGACGTCGACGGTGACGGCGTGGACGTCTGCGCCCTCATCGCTGAGCCTCGCCGCCTGTGCCCGGAGGTTCTCCTGGTCGATGTCGGCCATGACGACACGCATGCCTTCGCCGACGAAGGCTTCGACGACGGCCAGCCCGATGCCGCTGGCCGCCCCCGTGACCACGGCCGTCCGTCCGTCGAGCTGCTTCATCGGGGCAGATGGTACCGGTCGCCGCCGCCCCGCCGTCCCGCGCACTCGGCGAAGATGGTGGGCGCGATGGAGCGGTGTGACTGATTCGACCGGCGATGTTCGCCGACTGGTGGAGCCGCAGAGCGAGCTCGTCACGGCGCCCGGCGGATTGAGCTTTCTGTGGCTCGTGCTCGGGCTGCTCACGGTCCTGGAGGCGGTCAACGATCTCTTCGGCGTCGCGGGGCCGCACTGGCTGTACGACAACTGGATCCACAATGGGATCCTCGCCGTCTGCGCGGCACTCGTCCTCGGTCGTGCCGCCGTCGAGCCCCTGGCCCGACGGGCCTGGGTGGCGTTCGGCCTCGCCCTTCTGTTCTGGTTCGTCGGCAGCGCCGCCTGGACCATCGCGTATGCCGGGCAAGCCGATGTTCCGTATCCCACGTTCGCCGACGCGTTGTGGCTGGCGTGGTATCCGCTCATCGGGATCGGGATCTATTACCTGATCCGGGTCCGCGTCCCCCAATTCGAACTGCACCGTTGGATGGACGGGATCGCGGTCACGTTATTGGTGCTGGCCGCGGGGTTCGCCCTGGTGATTCAGCCGGCGGCGGAACACAAAACGGTGGGGGCACTCGCCACGGTCGTGGCCTTCGTCTATCCGGTGCTCGACGTCTTGCTCGTCGGTGCCGTGCTCGGCGTCTACGGACTGCTCGGCTGGCGGCCCGACACCATGTGGATCCTGATCGGCTTGGCCGTGGTCAGCACTTCCGTGGCTGACGCCGCCTTTGCCATTCAGGAGGCCGAGGCCCGCGCGGTGGTGTCTGCGAACCACTACGACTTCATCTGGACGGCGGGGGCGCTCCTGCTGGCCCTCGCGGCATGGGCCCGGACGCCCGAGGCGGACGCCAATCGAGAGGCCGTGATCGGCATGCGCGCGGTGGCGCTGGCCCTCTTCGCCCAGGGGCTCGCCATCGGGATCCAGCTGTACGCCGTCTTCAGGGAGGTGGGCCGGAGCGAGCGGATCGTCACCGTGGTCGTGCTGGTGGTGGCGTCCACCCAGATCATCCTGACCCGACCGCGCAGGAAGGCGGAGGAGGACTCGAGAGCGCCGCGACACGAAATGGGCTAGGTGCCGAGGACGTCCTTCAACTGACTGCGGGTCACCTTCCCCTGGACGCCCGGTTTGTCGTGGAGATAGTCCACGACCTCGGTGCTGCTCAAGCCGTGGCATTCCTGCAGACCGCGCCCGATCACCTGCAGATAGCCCACGGAGGGAGGCGCGAAGTCCGTCCGATTCCGTGATGCCGTGAAGCTGAGCATCGGGTGGCCGTCGCGTTCGCCGCAGTGGACGAGCTCGCAGTAGGAGCCGGTGGCCAGCAGGCGAGTGTGTCCGAGCTTCCGGGCGCCTTCCACCTTGGCGCCGAAGTCGTCGACACGGGCGAGGTTGGCGTTCTCTTGCCGGACGACTTCGACAAACTGCCCTGGAGTGATCAGGTAGGCCCGGGCCAGCGCCGACGGGCCTGGGCTGTCGAGAGTGATGAACGCGGCCGACGTCCCTCCCCAGACTCGACGTGTCCATCCGGCGAAGTACAACGAGTGGGGCAACACGAGAGCAACATCGCCGACCGGGGGCGCGGTGTCCGTGCAGCCGTCGTAGAGAACATCGTTCCCCGCGACCCTGCCACCTTCCAGGTACACCATGAATCTGGCTCTGCTGAGGTTCGAGCCATAGCTCACGTACCACACCAGCTCAGCGTCGTCGCCCATGCGGTCTCTCTCGCCACCCATGCAGAGAGCATCGCAGCCGGCCACGGCACCGACGGGAAAAGGCCCTTAGTGTTGCCCGGTGCCTTCCGAACTGATGCCGGCCGCCGTGTACGTGGGTGACGGCAGGATCGCCGTCGAAGAGGTGCCCGTTCCGGAACCGGGGCCCGGCGAGGTGCTCGTCGAGATCGCCGAATGCGGGATCTGCGGGTCCGACCTGCACATGGTCCTGGAGCGGTATGCCAAACCCGGTGCCATTCTCGGGCACGAGTGGTCGGGCGTGGTGGCCGCCGCCCCGAGCGCCTCGGGCTGGTCTCCCGGGGATCGGGTGGTGGGGAACCCGAGCCCGGGCTGCGGCGTCTGCCGGCCCTGCCGTCGGGGGCGGCCTTCGGTATGCCTGCAACGTGCCTCGGCGGACTTTGTCGGGTACCGGGGTGCGTTCTGCCGGTACAAGACGGTCGCGGCCGACGGCCTGATCAGCATCCCCGATTCTCTGTCGACCAGGGCGGCCGCTCTGACCGAGCCGATGGCCATCACCCTGCACGCGTTGCGGCTGGCCGACGTCAGCCCGGACGATCGGGTCCTCGTCACCGGGGCCGGACCCGTTGGGTTGCTCATCGTCGCCGCGCTGCGCGCCCAGGGGATCGCCGACATCACGGTGAGCGAGCCGTCATCGGTCCGTCGCCAGCAGGCGCTCGGTGTCGGAGCGACCCGTGTCGTGGCACCCGCCGCGCTGGAGGAGCCACCCATGGCTCTGCCGGTGGCGGAGCCGTACGCAGTTGCCTTCGAATGTTCGGGTCATGCCAGTGCGGCCGAAGCCGCCCTCGGCCAGCTCGACTATGCCGGCACCCTGGTGATCGTCGGTACCGGGTTCGAACCACCCCGCTTCAACCAGAACCGCCTGATCATCTTCGAGTTGGCCGTCATCGGGGCCTACAACTACAACGATGAAGGCTTCCGGCCGGCCGTGGACCTGCTCGACAGCGGCACGCTGCCCCTCGGCTCACTCATCGAGCCCGATGACATCCCGCTCAGCGAGGTGATGCACTCCATGGAACGGCTCGCCCGGGGCGAGATCCCCAGCAAGGTGATGGTCCGACCGGGCCTGTCGTCATGAGCCCGGCGCCGTTCGCCCCCCGGATCAACCACGTGGCGATCAGTGTGGATGCCGACGTTCTCAACGATGAGGGCCGGGCGGCGCTCCTGGACTTCTTCTCCGAGGTCTTCGGATGGGTCGAGGGAGACAACAGCACCGAGAAGGGCAATCCCCTCATCCTCTATACCGGGTCATTGGGCCAGTTCCTCTACCTGTTGCCCGCGCAGGACGAATTCATGGTGACCCCGAACATGGACCACTTCGGGATGGAGGTGTCGTCCAAGGAGGAATTGGTGGACATCCTCGAACGGGTCAAGACGTACCAGAGCAAGGACGACCGTGTCAGTCTGACCGATGTCGGATCTATGGTCACGCGCTACAACGACAAGGAGTACACGCTCACCAACGCCTACATCTGGTTCTTGATCCCGCTGTGGATCGAGCTCCAGCACGTCGAGAGGCGACTCGAGAACTGACTTTTCCGTTGACGCTCCGTTGACGCTGTGGTCGGTGGTGTGTCGGACCTCAGGCGATGCCCGACGTCGGACACTCGGCGTGGTCGTCCGACGGACCCGGTTGATCGTGTGTTGTGACACCCTCGAACAAGTTTGTTGAGACACGCTCGAACAAGTCTGTTGTGACGCGTTGATGCGGTTGATCGTTTGTTGTGACGCGCTCGTGAGACGCCGGCGACACGGACACTCCGACTAGATCCGAAGGTCACTTCCCAATGCCTATCGGACCCAATGGTTACTTTCGGCCGTAGTCGCGTTTGGTTCGCTTCGTTACATTGCCAGAACACCAGCGCGAGACGGACGGAAGCAACGAACTTCCGCCTTCACACTCTGGAGTTTGGCGAACAAGCAAGCGGGTCTTGGCGATTCGTACGTGGCGAACGTGCGCGGCCCGAACGACGTGTCCAACTCGGCCACGCGCACTTCGCGAGGGAGAGATTCAAATGACAGTTTCGGTGATCACCGCAGGTTCTACGACGGCAGCGGTCGTGGGTGTGGGCGCGAGCGGAGTGGCGGATCCCAAGGTCGGCATCTCGACTGCGGCAAGCGCGCTGGCCTTCACCGGAGCGCCGCATCTGGCCCTCGAAGGGTTCTTGGGTGCGCTGTTGGTCATGGGCGGACTGCTCATCACCGGTCTGGCCAGGCGGCACCGGACACAGACAGTGCCCGCTTTTGCGCCGGCCTCCGTCTCTGAGGATTCCGTCGACACCTGAGCCGTGCCTCGATCGTCGTGCGTCGTCCATCGACGCCGGCGAACGCTGGTATCGCTAAACCAGACCGTGGGCGATGCGCAGGGCAACCGCGGTCAGGGTCAGCAGGGCGACGACGAACAGGATCGTGACGCCCAGGGTGACGCGATGGCGCGTGGGCACACCACTCGGTGCAAGCAGCACCAAGCTGCCGGATAGATAGTTCCGCGCCACATGCAGCGCGATGATCGTCACCATGGCCAGCAGGTAGGTGGCGCACTCGACGATGCAAAGGAGCGCCGGGCCGAGCGCGACGCGGCTGGGGGGAGTGAGGATCACGACCCAGGCCGGAACGACTCCGAGCACGAACATGGGCACAAGCCAGCGCGCGCTCAGGATGCTCTCCTCGCTGGCGCCCTTTTGGGTCACTTTGAAAGCCTTCGTCTGGGAGCGCCACCCGAAGTACATCCCCTGGACGAAGCACCCGAACGTCCAGGGCCACCGCACCAGCTGGAAGAGGACTGCTTCCCAGGACCAGAGCTTGGCGTCGCGAGGCCGGAAGACGTGGAGGTGTCGCACGTAGATCGCGGTGCCGAGCACGAGGAGCGAATAGGGCCACATGTGCGCGTAGAAGTCCAGCAAGCTGGCGTTGCCCCAGGACTGCCGTAGGAGGACCCCGATAACCGGGAGTACCGCCGCCATGGTGAGGGTGACGCCCATGATCAGACTGAAGATGAGGGAGAATCCCAGCCGCATACGTGCCCGTAACGGCACTGAACGCACCCGGCCCGGCAGCCACTTGGTGAACAGCGTCCCCAGGCTTCGTCCCCATTGGGACTCCTGCGTCAGCATCTCATCGACACTGATCGGACCTGCGCCGTGCGCCTCGGCGTCGAGCACGAACACGCCGTCCCAGCCGCCGGACTGGAGCCACAAGGTCGTGCTGTAGTCCTCGGCAAGTTCGGGCCCGATGCCTCCGACGCTCTGCAGCGCGGCTGTCCTCACGGCGTAATGCGAGCCGATGCAGACGGGCGCGTAGCCGTCGTTGGCACCGGCCTGCGCGGGGCCGTGCAGCGTCGCCTCCCGGTACAGGCGACCCCGGACCGTCCATCCCATGTCGGCGTTGGAGTCACAGATGCTCGGCGCACAGGTGTATCCGACCTTCGGGGCGGCGAACGGGCGCACCATGGCGGCCAGGTATGAGGACTCTGGAACGTGGTCACAGTCGAGCTGCACCACGACGTCGTAGTCGCGGTAGCCGACGGTGTCGTAGAAGTAGGCGAGATTGCCCTCCTTCGATTTGGTCCGCCTCGGCCAGGTAGCGCGCTGGTAGTCCTCGGCGCCCAAACGGGTGCACACGCCCACGTGCCACGCGGCGCACCACGCAAGGGTCTCCGTCGTGGGCCTTTCATCGGCCAGCCAGACGTCGTAGGCGGAGGGGTAATCCTGGGCCAACATCGCCTCGAGGGTGGCGCGCACGACGGCCCAGGGTTCGGACGGGGCTTTGGTGACGATCATGGCCACCCGGAGATCGGGCATCGGGACCCGCGGGTCTGGCCGGGTCATGCGGCAGGCGAAGAAGAAGAAGTATGTGGGCACCAGAAAGACCCACGCCAGCAGGAAGGTGCTGAGGCCGCTCAGCGGGCTCCAGCTGCCCTTCCCCGAGGCGAGCCACCACAGCCAGAACCAGGCTCCGGCGGCCAAACTGGCCAGGACCAGGATGCGCAGCGTGAGCTCCTGCCGCAATGAGACCGCGGGGACGAGGATCGACCTCGTCGTGACGGGGGCCGGGCTGTCGGCGACGGCCGTTCGGGTGCGCAAGTCCTGCATCTTTGTCTATCGGCACGAGCGCAACCCGGACTGAGGGGGAGGAGCGGCACAGGAACGGTTGACGAGCTGACGGATCTCGTTCTGGCTCGGGATCTCCCGACCGCCGGGCCCTCGAGACGATGTGGTCCAGTGTGGTCGAGGGGATTCTGGCTGGTCGTGTTGGTCGGCTGGACCGTCCATCTGAAGTCTCGTGAGCTTTGGTTGGATCTCGCGAGGTCGAGTTGCGTTGACGAGTCAGTTAACGAGCAATCAGGTGGTGTCGCGAGATTCCTTCGGCTGGCGGTCCAAGCCGTCGCCGCCAGTTGGGGAGTATGACCAATGTCTCTGTTTCGCGAGAATTCACATTTTTCCGCTCACCCTGGCTCGCGAAGTGCGACGGGCTTAGGGTGACCGTGAAGGAGACAAAGCGGGCGAATTCCGTTCCTCCTTTGTCGGGAGTTGGCCGAAGGAGCGGGACGGTGAGGTTCTGGCACGCTGTAGAGCCAGGAGGAACGTATGTATCTCTTCAGCCGAACCGTCCGACTCGGCGTGGGAAACCCCGAGAAGCAGCTGGCGTGGGCCCTCAAGATGACCGAGAAGGTCAACCAGATATCCGAGACCCCTGTCGACCTGTGGAGCAGCGTGTTCTCGCCGAAGGCCCAGACGCTGGTGTGGACGGCGACCGTCGATGACCTTCTCACGCTCGAGACGGTCGAGGGCAAGCTGATCAGCGATTCCGGTTACGTGTCCCTGGTCGAAGAGGGCGCCGCACATGGATCTGGTGACCCGGTTGACGACGGTCTGCTGCAGTTCGTCTTCGCCGACCCCGCAACCGCCGAGGTCGACGCGACGTACGCAACGACAGTCCAGGCAACCTTGGCGCCCGGTGGCTCGGCGCGAGGGATGGAGCTCGGGGTGGAGACCGCGCAGAGCGCCGGAAGGATCAGCGGCTGCCCGACCTCCTTCTGCGCCTCTCTGACGGGAGCCTACGGCTCCGTCGAGTGGATCAGCGTCTACAGCTCCATCGAGCAGCTGCAGCGCGGGCAGGAGGCGATCGGCGCCGATGCCGAATTCACGAAGATGGTGGACAAGGAGCTCAGCAAGGTCTATCTGCCCGGAGCGATCCAGTTGGCGTGGCGCAAGATCGTCTGATCCGTCGCTCGCTGGAAGGTCAGGCGAAGCTTCGACCTTCCAGCGTGTACGGCGATGTCGTTGTCGTGGGCATCGCGCCCGCTTTGACCCCCGACACAATTGCTGCGCTTGGTAGGCGCATTTAGGCGGGTCGTATTGGTCGGCTGGACCCTCCAGATGAGGTCTGACGGGCGTAGTTGGGTCTCTCACGGTGGAGTTGCGTTGACAAGTCCGTTGACGCGCCAACTATTTACGCAGGGGTCCGGCACGCCAATTGGAGGCCCCTTCTATCGGCACGACCCGGGCCTCAACTGAGGAAACCAGCGGGGCAGCCATGTTGAGCGGGTGGACTGACCCTTGCTGCTTCTCGCCGTGCGTGGCCGGGAACACGTCGGAGCCGAATGGGGCGAGCCCCTTGGTCGCTGCATAGCCCAGGTGACCCTCACCGTCGGCGCCTCCGGTAAGCAGCCCGAGGAGGTCCTCGTAGCTGCGCAACGCCGAGTAGTGGTTGTAGGAGCCCGTGGTGTCGGTCGAACCGGGGTCGATGTAGTTGGCGTTCAGGAGCAGCGCACCGATCTGGCCCCCGCCTGGTGCACTGTCCGTTGCCGCGCCCGCGTTGCCCGGTGCGTGGGTGTTCGGCCCGGGGACCTCGCCGCAGCACGCAGCAGAGGCGCCGGGACCGCCGAAATCGGCCTCGTCGAAGGTAATGACCACCAGCATGTCCCCGTGCATATAGGAAGGCGAGTCGAGGATGAGGGGCATCCAGGCCCGGAGGAACTCGTCGGCACCAGTCAGACCTCCGACGTGGCCGCCCGTGCTGTTCGGCCCGGCGCACTTCTCATCGTGGCCGTCGTTGCACAGGTTGGGCGTGATGAAGCCGAATCGCGGCGTGGTCTTCTCGCTGTGGAGGTCCCGTGCCAGGTGCCCTGTGGGCGACGGGGTGCCGTTGGCACCCAGCCTCCCAAGCGGGACGACGTTGGCGTTGCACTCCGCCGCATCGTCGATCACTGAATGGAACCACACGAACGGGTTGTGTCGGTTGGCGTACTGGTCGGTCTTCGTAGCTGTCTCGGCCGCGTCGGTTGCGCCGATGGTGGGATGCCCGCAGTCGGTGCCGCCCGTGGGGTCCGGCTTTCCGCCGTCACGCGAAGGCGTATTGCCCATGTCCTGCTCGTAGGCCCGCCACGATGCAACGTGTGTGGTCTTGTTGGGCGGGTACCGCGCGTCGAGCTGGCTCGCGATGGTCCGGACCGAGGCAGGGTAGACGCAGCCGTACCCGTCCACTTGTCCAGGGTTGGCGGCATGGTCGGGATCGGGCCTGCCCGGGGTCACGTTGACGAAGGCGTGGCCGCCGTCCGAGCAGTCGTCCTGCGTATCCACGGTGGGAGCCTGACCGGAAACCTGGGCAATGTAGTTGTCAAGGCTGGCGTGACCCATCGCGTAGTAGTTCTGCAGCAGCTCACCCTTCGAACGCAGCGTGCCGTTGAGATACGTGGCGGGTGAGCCGGGACCGAAGGCGGCCGCATACCCTTCGTTTTCGAATTCGATCACCAGGATGTGATTGATCTTCCCGGGTGGAAGAGCAGCGCGGACCACTCCCGGGGAGGTGTCCGCTGCCGCCGGAGAGAACGAGGCCACCAGGATCAGGAGCGCGTCACAGGCCACCATGGTCGTGAGTGCGCGCAGACGCGTGGCGAAACGAATACCAGTTGGGGACACGGCGGGTGAGCGTAACGCCAACGGCTTTTTCGGGACGGGCAGGGGGCCTGCCTCGTCAGGGGTTGACGACGAGCGTTCATCCTCGATCAGGAATCGGTTGGTGGAGGCGATGGGACTTGAACCCACGAACCTCCTGACTGCCAGTCAGGCGCTCTACCAGCTGAGCTACGCCCCCAGTGGTGGAGGACAACGCTAGCAGTCGGGGATACCCGTCCCATTCGCCCCGGCGGCCCGAACCGAGGCCGAAACCGATGCCCGCCGGGGCCGCCGGCCCCGGCGACGCTGCCCGGAAGCGACCAGGGTGTCGCCTACCCTGGTGCCATGGCACGCGCGTACGACGTCAATGCGGTGGAGCGCAAGTGGCAGCGCCACTGGGACGACGAGGGCACCTACCAGATCGACAACGAAGATCCCCGGGAGACGTTCTACGCGCTGTGCATGTACCCCTACCCGTCTGGGCCGGCGCACCAGGGCCACGTCCGGAATTACACGTTCGGTGACCTGACCGTCCGCTACCAGACCATGCAGGGCAAGGGGGTCCTGAGCCCGATCGGGTTCGACTCCTTCGGCCTGCCGGCCGAGAACGCCGCCATCAAGACCGGCACCCATCCGCGGCTCTTCACCGACGCCCGGATCGCCGAGCTCACGGCCTCGCTGCGCCGGCTCGGCGCGGTCTACGACTGGCGGCGGGAGATCCACAGCCACGATCCCGCCTACATCAAGTGGAGCCAGCTCATCTTCCTACGCTTTTGGGAGGCCGGACTGGCCTATCGGGCCCTGGCCCCGGTCAACTGGTGTCCCGGCTGCCAGACGGTCCTGGCCAACGAGCAGGTGTTGGCCGACGGCACCTGTGAACGCTCGGGCGACGTGGTCGTCAAGCGCGACCTCGAGCAGTGGTTCTTCCGCATCACCCAGTACGCCGATGAGCTCCTCGCCGGCCTCGACGACCTCGAGTGGCCCGAACGGGCCAAACTCATGCAGCGCAACTGGATCGGGCGCTCCGAAGGCGCCGAGTTCGACCTCCCGGTGGAGGGGCGCCCCGACCTGACCATGCGGGTGTTCACCACGCGCCCGGATACCAGCTTCGGCATGACGTATGCCGTGATGGCCCCCGAACATCCGCTCGTCGACGAGCTCACCACCGCCGACCAGCGGCCTGCCGTCGACGCGCTGCGCAGCCGCGCCGCCGCCGCCACCGATATCGAGCGCATGGCCGAAGGAGACGCCGCCGGCCTGGGTAAGCGTGGCGCGTTCACGGGCAGCCACGTCGTCAATCCGTTCACCGGCCGCCCCGTTCCGGTCTACGTGGCCGACTACGTCCTCATGGGCTACGGGACGGGAGCGATCATGGCCGTTCCCGCCGAGGACGCGCGCGACTGGGCCTTCGCCACGCAGCACCAGCTCCCCATCGTGCGCACCGTGCAGCCCCCCGCTGATTGGGAGACCGACGGCGGCGAGGCCTACACCGGTGACGGCGTCAAAATCAACAGCGGGTTCCTCGACGGGCTCGACATCGCGACGGCCAAGGCCCGGGCCATCGACTGGCTCGAGGAGAAGGGCATCGGCGAGCGCAAGGTCAACTACCGCCTGCGCGACTGGCTCGTGTCACGCCAGCGCTTCTGGGGCTGCCCCATCCCGGCGGTGTACTGTCCCGACCACGGCGTGGTGCCGGTGCCCGAGGACCAGCTGCCTATCGTGGCGCCCGACGACGTGGAGTTCCTCCCGACGGGACAGTCGCCCCTCGCCTATCACGAGGGATTCCTCCACACGACCTGCCCGATCTGCGGCGGTCCGGCGCGGCGTGAGACCGACACCATGGACACGTTCGTCGACTCCTCCTGGTACTTCCTGCGTTTCTGTGATCCGTGGAACACGGAGGTGCCGTTCGCTCCGGACGCGGCGCGCCATTTCATGCCCGTCGACCAGTACATCGGCGGGATCGAGCACGCCATCCTCCACCTCCTCTACGCCCGCTTCTACACGCGCGCGTTGATCGACGTGGGCCTCGCGCCCGGACTCGACCCCGAGCCGTTCAAGCACTACCTCGCGCAGGGGATGATCCGCATGGACGGGACCAAGATGTCCAAGTCCAAGGGCAACCTCATCGCGCCCGAGCACCACTTCGACACGGTCGGTGCCGATGCCCTGCGCCTCTTCCACCTCTTCGTCGGCCCGCCCTTCGACGACATGGACTGGTCGGACCAGACCGATCAGGTCATCGACGGTTGCGGGCGTTTCTTCGACCGACTCTGGCGGACCTGCACCGCCGACCCGCCTCTCCGCACGGGGCAGCAGACGGCCGCCGACCTGGCGCTGCGCCAGTCCGTGCACCGCACCATCGCCGACGTGACCCGCGACGTGGAGCGGTGGTCCTACAACACTGCCGTCGCGCACTGCATGGAGTTGCTCAACCTGGTCCAGCGCTACGGGCGCGGTGCCGGGCCCGATGCCAACGCGGACGGGAACGCGGCAGCCGGCGCGAACGGCAGCACGGCCGGCGCCGCGCCCCACGCCGATGTGTGGAACGAGGCCCTCGATACCCTGCTCCTCCTCCTCGCCGTCATGTCCCCGCACGTGACGGCTGAGCTCTGGGAGCACCGCCACCCCGGTGAGCCCTCGGTCCACCTGCAGCGCTGGCCCGCCTTCGACCCCGACCTCGTTCGCCAGGAGACCGTGACGATGGTCGTCCAGGTCAACGGGAAGGTGCGCGACCGCATCGACGTCGATGCCGGGATCTCGGAGGGTGACGCCGAGGCGGCCGCGCTGGCTTCGGCGAAGGTGATTGACGCACTCGGCGGAGCCGCACCCAAGCGGGTCGTGGTCCGCCCGCCGCGCCTCGTCAACGTCGTGGCCTAGCGCGCTCGCGCACCCAGCCCGGTCGCTAGTGGAAGCCGGCGAGCACGTCCTTCCACACCTCTGGCTCAACCTTGTACGGCGCGTAGAAGCTGAACCGGTCGACCATGCCCTCGAAGCGGTTGCGCACCTCGGTGGCCACCTGGTCGAGCGGGCAGACGATGGCGAAGGCGTTGAGCATGTCGTCGTCGATGAGCTCGCCCATCTTCACCCACTCGCCGCGCTTGGAGAGGGTGTTGAGCTCCGGCTGCAGGTCGCCCCACCCGTGCAGCTCCAACACAGGGCGGTAGGCCGGAGTCGAACCGTAGAAGGCGATCTGTTGGCGCACGGCCTGGTCGGCCGCAGCCATGGTCTTCTCGTCGGGACCCGTGACCACGAAGCCCGGGTACGACACGGTGAGATCGAGCCGAGTCTTGCCCGCCTTCGCCGCACCCCGTTCCAGCGCGGGCAGGCTCACCTCGCGCAGGTAGCGCTCGGTCGAGAAACCGTGGACCAAGAAGCCGTCGCCGACCTCGCCGGCCACCTCGGTCATGTGCTCGCCGACGCCGGCCAGGAGGATCTTGGGGTTGCCGTGGGGGTTCGGCCCCGGGTTGAAGAAGGGTGTCATCAAGGTGTGGGTGTAGAACTCGCCCCGGAAGGCGAGCGGCTCCCCGGTCTCCCACGTCTTCCAGATGGCCCGGATGGCCAGAATCAGCTCCCGCATGCGCGGCGCCGGGTGCGACCACGGCATGGAGAACCGCTTGGTGATGTGCGGCTTGATCTGGCTGCCCATGCCGAGCATGAAGCGTCCCTTGGTCAGGAGCTGCAGGTCATTGGCCAGGACGGCGAGCGTCATGGGGTTGCGCGCGAAGGCGACTGCGATCCCGGTGCCGAACTCGAGCCTCTCCGTGGCTGCCGCCCCGATGGCGATCGGCAGGAAGGGGTCGTGGTTCGTCTCGGCCGACCACACCCCGTCGTAGCCGCTCTCCTCGGCCCTGACCGCCTGCGCCGCGATACCCGTCGGGTCGAACCCGATCCCGCCGTCGATCTTCATGGACGAAACGTCTCCCTTACTGTTCCTCGCCGCGGAGGAAGCGCTCGAGCTCGGCGGCGATCTCGTCGCCCGAGGGCACCGCGTCGACCCCCATGGCGTTGCCCTCCGAGGCGTCGATGTTCTCCTCGAGCTTGCGCACCATGGCCTGGTGCTCGGCGTTGTCGGCTATCAGCTGGTCTACCTGTCGCCGTGAGCTGTCGCCCGCCCGCCGCAGCGCGGACGAGTCCAATGACAGGGAGCCCACCGCCGCCAATCCCTCGATGAGCGCGGCACTGGCTTCGGGGAACGGCATGCCGGCCACGTAGTGGGGGACCCGGGCCCAGAGGCTGACGGCGGGGGTCCCGTTGGCCCCGAATGCCATCTCGAGTGCGGCCAGGACGCCGGCGGGCACCTCGAGCTCGCCCTGCACGATCCCGACCTGCTCGATGAGATCCGCCGAGCCGGAGGGTGCCGTGGCGGCCAGCTTCACCGGACGGGTGTGGGGTGCCGGCGCCGGGAAGGCGCCGAGGCCCACCACCATGCGCACGCGCCACGAGCGGGCCAGCCCGACCACGGCGTCGGTGAAGGCGCGCCAGTGGAAGTCGGGCTCAGGGCCGACGAGGAAGAGCATGTCCCGCCCCGACTCATCGGTGCCTTGCCGCACGACGGTGCGCGGCCAGGTGAGGTCCGTCGTGATGCCGTTGACGATCCGGGCCACCGGGCGCCGCGCCCGCTGGTCGAGGAAGTGTTCGCCGTTGAAGGTGACGATGGCCTCGGTGTGCCCCTGGCCGAGCAGGGTCGCGATGGCTGTGGTGGCGCCCAGGCCGGCGTCGACCCAGCCCTCGAGCGCGACGACCAGGATCGGCTCGCTCAGGGCCGGCTCCTGGTGGACTTCGAAGATCTCGGTCAGCCCGTTGCCCTCGGGGCTCACGGGACGGTCTCCAACGCGTCGGCCGCCATCTCGAAGAGACGGCCGATCTGTATGGGGAACCCCTCGACGCTGCCCTGGTCACCCGCGCCCGCGCCGGCGACGTAGCGGGCGTAGACCCCCTGCAGGATGCAGCCGAGCTTCCAGTACCCGAAGGCCATGTAGTAGCCGACCCCCGAGATGTCGAGGTCCGAGACCGAGCCGTAGCGCTCCATGATCTGGGCCCGGGTGGAGAACCCGGGTGCCGTGGTCGGCGACAGTCCGAGGACGGCTGTGGAGTCGGTGGGGTCGGCCCAGTAGACCATCAGCAACCCGAGGTCGGCCAAGGGGTCCCCGAGGGTGCAGATCTCCCAGTCGAGGATGGCCCGGACGGTCCCGTCGTCGGCGAGCACCACGTTGTCCATCCGGTAGTCCCCGTGCACCACGGACGTCCGCTGCTGCTTCGGGATGCGGCGGGCCAGGTCGTCGCTCACCCGCTCGACGAGCCCGTCGTGGTCGACGCCCTCGACCTGCATCTGGTCGTACTGCCCACGCCACCGCTTGAGCTGGCGCTCGATGTACCCGTCGTGCCGCCCGAGGTCCCCCAGCCCCACCGCGTCAGGATCGACGTCGTGCAGGGCCGCCAGCGTGTCGGCCATGTGGTCGCCCACGGCGCGTCGGGTCGCCACGTCGAACGCGGCCTCGGCCTCGGGCGCAGTGCGCAGGATGTGGCCTTCGACGAATTCCATAACGTAGAAGGGCCGCTCGTTGACCGCCTCGTCGGTGCAGAGGCCGATGGTGACCGGGACGGGGATGCCGACCGGCCCCAGCGAGTGCATCAACCGGTACTCGCGGGACATGTCGTGTGCGGTGGGGAGCACGTGGTGCAGCGGGGGGCGACGCAGTGCCCACGCGCGTCCTGCGGCGTCCTCGACGCGGTAGGTGAGGTTGGAGCGGCCGCCCGCGATCAGGGTGAAGGTGAGTGGCGTGCTGATCTCTGGAAGGTGCGCCGCCATCCATGCGGTGACCTCTGCCTGGTGAATGCCCTCGGGTGCCTGCGACACGCGAACGACGCTAATCGGTGCCGTGTGACCCGGTCGGACGCTCCGTACCCAGCGGCCACTCAGATCCGGAGCTTCCAGGGGGGTCCACCCACCCCTGCCCACGTCGGACGTCGTTCCGGCCGGGAACAGCCATTAGCGTCGTGGCCGATGGACGTCACAGACGAGACCTTCCAGGCCGACGTGGTGGACCGTAGTGCGACGGTGCCGGTGATCGTGGATCTCTGGGCCCCGTGGTGCGGGCCCTGCAAGACGCTCGGGCCCATGCTCGAGAAGGCGGTGGCCGACACCGGGGGAGCAGTCGAGCTGGCCAAGGTCAACGTCGACGACAACCCGGCGGTCGCGCGGGCGTTCAACGTCCAGTCCATCCCCGCTGTCTTCGCCCTCAGCGGGGGCCAGGTGGTCGACCAGTTCATCGGCGCGTTGCCCGAGGCGCAGGTCACCGCGTTCGTCCAGCGCCTGGCGCCCGCCCCGAGCGAGGCGGACACCCTGGCCGCCGAAGGGGACGAGGCCTCTCTCCGCCGGGCCCTCGAGCTCGAACCGGACCACGCCGCCGCCACCGAGGGTCTCGCCCGCATCCTGATCGACCGTCGTGAGGGCGCCGAGGCGCTGGCCCTGTTGCAGCGCCTGCCCGAGACCGAGGCAGGCCGGGTCCTGGCCGCCGAGGCCCGACTCCTCGAAGCCGGGGTCAACGTCTCGGAGGCGGGCCGGGAGGAGATCGAGGGCAAGCTGAACGAGCTGCTCGAGCGGGTGCACGATGACGACACGGCCCGGCAGGAGTTCGTGGACCTCCTCGAGGCCATGGGTGCCGACGACCCCCGCACGAAGGAGTACCGGCGGGCGTTGACCGCGCGCCTGTACTGATGGCCGCGCCCGCCACCGGGACGCCGACGACCGACCCCACGACAGCGGACACCACGATTCAGCTTTCCCCCCTCCTCGACCTGGGCGGCCGGCGTTACGACCTGACCCACCGCGCGCTGGTGATGGGGATCCTCAACCGCACCCCCGACTCCTTCTACGACAACGGCGCGACGTTCGAGCTCGACAAGCTCTACCGGCGGGCCGAGGCGCTGGTCGCCGACGGCGCCGACATCCTCGACATCGGCGGGGTCAAGGCGGGACCCGGTCCCGAGGTCACCGAGCCGGAGGAGCTCGACCGGGTGGTGCCGGTCGTCGCCGGCCTCGTGGCCCGCTTCGACACGCCCGTCTCGGTCGACACGTGGCGCGCTTCGGTGGCGCGCGCCTCGTACGCCGAGGGTGCGGTGATGGGCAACGACATCAGTGGCCTGGCCGATCCGGACTACGCGCCCGCCGCCGCGGCGCACGATGCCGCCGTGGTCATCACGCACATCCGCCTGGCCCCCCGGGTGGCCGATCCCGAACCGCACTACGGCGACATCGTGGCCGATGTGGCCCGCTTCCTCACCGAGCGCGCCAACGGCGCGCGGTCGGCCGGCCTCCCCGTCGAGCGGATCGTGCTCGATGCCGGCCTCGACCTCGGCAAGACGGCCGAGCAGTCATTGACTCTCCTGCGGGCGTCGCCGGCCCTGGCCGCGCTGGGCTACCCGCTCTTGCTCTCGGCGTCGAACAAGACGTTCCTCGGCAAGATCCTTGATCTGGAGCTCACCGAGCGGCGCGAGGCTTCCATCGGCGCGGCGGCCCTCGGCATTGCCTGGGGCTGCCGCATCGTGCGCGTGCACGACGTCAAGGGCACCTGCCGGGCCCGAGACGTCCTCGCCGCCATCAGCGAGGCCGAATGAGCGCGGCGGCAGCGTCCTCCGTCTACCTCGTCAAGGGTGACGACGCCGCGTTGGTGGCCCAGGAGGTGCGCGGGCTCCTCGACCAGGTGGTGGGCGATGGCGACCACGCGCTCATCGTCGAGGAGATCGGCGGCGGTTCGGGCGACGAGGTCAATGTCGGCTCCGTGGTGGACGCCTGCCTGACCCCGCCCTTCCTGGTCGACCGGCGGGTGGTGGTGGTGCGCGAGGCGGGGCGGCTGCTCACCGCCGACGTGCCGCGGCTCGTCGAGGTGGTCCAGGATCCTCTCCCGACGACGGTGCTCGTGTTCGTCGGCGGGGGCGGGGTCGTTCCGGCGCCACTGGTCAAGGCGATCGGCGCTGCCGGCCAGATTATCGACGTCTCGACGGGCAAGGCGGGCGAGCGCAAGGCATGGTTGCACGACCACCTGCGGGCGGCGCCGGTGCGGCTCGAGCCGCGGGCCGCCGACCTGCTGGCGGGCCACGTCGGCGAGGACCTCGGCCGCGTCGAGGGTCTCCTCAGCGCGCTGAGCGCCGCGTATGGCGAAGGCGCCCGCATCACCGCTGACGAGCTGGCGCCCTATCTCGGCGAGGCGGGCAACGTCCCCCGCTACGAGCTGACCGACGCCATCGGCAAGGGCGACCCGGAGCGGGCCCTGACGGTCCTGCGGCGCATGCTCGAGGCGGGCGGCTTGGCCCCGGTGCAGGTGCTGGCCACGTTGCACGGCCATTTCTCCAACATGCTTGCGCTCGACGGGGACGACGTCAGCAACGACCGGGACGCCGCGGCCGTGCTGGGCACCGCTCCGTTCGTGGCCAAGAAGGCGCTGGAGCAGTCGCGGCGACTCGGCAGTTCGAGGATCGCCGAGGCCATCAACCTCATCGCGGCGGCCGACCTCGACGTGCGGGGGGCGAGTGGCATGGACGCCGAGGTCGTGGTCGAGATCCTGGTGGCCCGGTTGGCCCGCCAGACCCGTCCGGCCCGGACGTCGCGCCCGCGGGCCGGCGCCCGGCGCTAGGAAAGCGGGGACGAGAACCACCACCGGTGGTTCTCGGGGTCCCGGACGCCGTACTCGCGCAGGCCGTAGTCCTGGTCCGTCGGGTCGTAGTCGATCTGGGCCCCGGCCGCCTTGACGCGGGCGAAGTGCGCATCGACGTCGGGCACGATGACCTCGAGGCCCCCGTGCGCCATCGTCACCTCGCGGGGGGAGGCCATCTGGTGCTCGGCACTCATCTGGTGCAGCCAGATCGCCGCGTCACCGTTGCGCACCTCGGCATGGACGATCGTGCCGTCGTCGAGGCGGTGCAGACCGCCCGAGGTGAGGCCGAACGTCTCTACGAGGAAGTTGTGGGCCGCCTCAATATCCTCGTAGACGAGCACGGGGACGACGGCTGTCCTGGTGGTGGTGTCGTTGGTGGTGGTGTCGTTGGTGATGGTCATGCCTCCACTATGCGGACGGTCGGGTCTCGGTGTCTTGTACAAACCTGACCTCGGGAACGAGGGCGGACTCGGCGGCAAAGGCGCCCGGCGTCATGCCGGCCAGCGCCAAGAAGTCGCGCGTCAGGTGGGACTGGTCGTAATACCCGGCCATCATCGCCACGTCGGCGAGGCTCCGGCCGGCGGGCCGCGCCGAGAGGAGCGAGCTGGCGTGCTCGAAGCGCAGAATCCGGGCGTACGCCTTGGGGGAGACGCCCAGCTGGCGGCGGAAGCGCTCGGTGACGTGGCGCCTGCTCCAACCCGTCTCGTCCATGAGCGGCTCCACGCGCTCCCGTCCGTTCGTGGCCAGCAAGTGCCGCCTGAGCCATGCCACCTCGGGAGCGAGGACGGGCACACCGTCGCTCGGGCCCAGGATCTCGTCGAGAAGGCGCAGCCGCTGTGCCCACGACGGCGTCTCGGCCAGCCGGTCCACCAGGTGCGGACCCCGTGCGCCGAGGGCTTCGTCGAGCGGCAGCACGGCGTCGTTGAGATCCTCGACCGCACCGAACAACGCCATCGCACCAGCCGGGGTCAGCTCGACTTGCACGCCGAGTTGGTGCCCTCCGACGCCCGTCACGCTCGAGCGCGACTGGTTGCCAACCACGAACGCTCCGAGGTTGCGTGCCGGGCTCCCGACCTCGCCCTCGAAGACGTCCATCGTGTCGCCGAAGCCGAGGATCAGGGCCACCCCGTGGCGTGCCATCTCCCTCCGGAGAAAGCCCCGCTCCAGCCATTCTTCGTACCCGACGTAGTGGAGGACGACCGGCGCGCTCCCGGCGCTTCCGGCGCGCTGCGCCATCTCGTGTGCGCCCCGCTCGGACACCCGGCGTGAGAGGACGAGTCCGTCCGTCACCGTTCCAGCATCGCACGGCCGGGCGCCGCGCGCACCCGGGTGCTGGACTGGGCCCATGCTCGAGACCCCAGGCGAACTGGCCGAGCTGCAGGACCTGCTCGACGCCTCCATGGCGACCGCCGGGCCCCACTTGCGCGGCATCATCACGGACGAGCGCCGGCTCAGCGCGGCGGAGCTGACGGCGCGGCTGCAGGGCATGCGCTTGCTCGTGCTGGCCACCGCCACCGCGGACGGGCGACCTCTGGCCGGCCCGGTGGACGGCTACTTCCTGCACGGCACGTTCTGGTTCAGCTCCGGGCGTGACGCCGTCCGCGTGCACCACCTGGCGGCGCGGCCGGCCTGCAGCGCCACGCACCTGCCGGGTGACGAGTTCGCAGTGACCGTGCACGGAAGGGCCGAGGTTCTCAGCCTCGACGACCCCGGCTTTGGCGAGCTCCGTCAGGCCATGCTCGACGAGTACCTGCCCAAGCAGGGGCCGTCGTTCGAAGAGTGGCTCGACAATGCCGACGCGGTCGGGGTCCGCATCGTGCCGGAGAAGATGTTCACCTTCCACACGGCCGCAGAGCGCGCAGGCGCGCCGGGCGACTGAGGATGAAGACCGCCGCTACTCGGCGGCCGCCGCCTCGATCGCGGCAATCCGCCGCACCAGCCGCGACTTGTGATTGGCCGCCGTGTTCTTGTGGATGACACCACGGGCCGCCGCCTTGTCGATCCGCTTGACGGCCAGGCGCAGCGCCTCGGCGCTGTCCTCCGCGCCGCTCTCGGCGGCCGTCACGGCCGACTTCGTGCGCGTGCGCAGCTCGGCCCGCACCGACTTGTTGCGCAGCCGGCGCTTCTCGTTCTGGCGGTTGCGCTTGATCTGGCTCTTGATGTTGGCCACGTGTCGTTCCTCAGTCTTCTTCGAAAGGGGGCGGCGGCAGGCCGAGGCCTCACCGGTGCGGAGAACAACTGTAGCAGGTGGCGGGCCCATTTCGGCCGGCGCCGGGGGATGGGGCCACTCCCAAGTTCCCTGGCCAGGCGACCGGGACCGCCCACCTGGGCCGGTACGATCGTCGGACCGTGCCGCCCTCTGCAACCGCTGCCGAACCCGTTGCGATCGAGCGCATCCGCAACTTCTCCATCATCAGCCACGTCGACCATGGCAAGTCCACCCTGTCCGACCGCATCCTCGAGATCACGGGCGCCGTCGACCCTCGCCTCATGCGGGAGCAGTACCTCGACTCCATGGACATCGAGCGTGAGCGAGGGATCACCATCAAGGCCCAGAACGTCAGGGTCGAGTACGCCGGCCACATCCTCCACCTGATCGACACGCCGGGCCATGTCGACTTCGGCTACGAGGTCTCCCGCTCCCTGGCGGCCTGCGAGGGGGCCGTGCTGCTGGTCGACGCGTCGCAGGGGATTCAGGCCCAGACGCTGGCCAACTGCTACCAGGCCATCGAGAACAACCTCGAGATCGTGCCGGTCCTCAACAAGATCGACCTGCCGGCCGCCGACCCGGAGCGGTGCGCGCTCGAGATCGAGCACGTGTTGGGGTTGCCCGCCGAGACCATTCTCCGCATCTCGGCCAAGACGGGAGAGGGAGTGCCCGAGCTGCTCGACGCGGTGATCGCGCGCGTCCCCCAACCCAGGGGAGACGTCGCCGCACCGTTGCGCGCCCTGATCTTCGACTCCTCCTACGACCAGTACCGGGGCGTCGTCAGCTCCATCCGGATCGTCGACGGCGCGCTGCCCGCCGGGGCGCGCCTGCGCTTCATGCAGGCCAACGCGGTGCACGACATCGAGGAGGTCGGCGTGCGCACCCCCGTCGCCGTCCCCGTGCAGGGGCTCGGGCCGGGCGAGGTGGGCTACCTCATCGCCGGGATCAAGGACGTCGGCGAGGCCCGCTCGGGTGAGACCGTCACCACCGCCCAGCACGGTGCCACCCAGGCGCTGGCCGGCTACCGGGACCCCAAGCCGATGGTCTTCTGTGGCCTCTACCCGGTCGACGGCGACGAGCTGCCCGACCTGCGCGACGCCCTCGACCGGCTCAAACTCAACGACGCCAGCTTCACGTTCGAGCCCGAGTCCTCCCACGCGCTCGGGATCGGCTTTCGCTGTGGCTTCCTCGGCCTGCTGCACATGGAGATCGTGCGGGAGCGGCTTGAACGCGAGTTCAACCTCTCCCTCATCGCCACCGCGCCAAGTGTCGAGTACCGGGCCTTCCTCACCGACGGGACGGAGCTCGACGTCGACAACCCGACGGAGCTCCCTGACGCCAGCCGCATCGACCACATCGACGAGCCGATGCTGTCGGCCACCATCATCACGCCGACCGAGTACACCGGCACGGTCATGGAGCTCTGCCAGACCCGGCGCGGCGAGATGACCCGCATGGAGTACCTCTCGCCCGAGCGCGTCGAGCTCGTCTACACGCTGCCCCTGGCCGAGGTGGTGATCGATTTCTTCGACCAGCTGAAGAGCCGGACCAAGGGGTACGCCAGCTTGGACTACGAGCCGGAGGACTACGCCACCGGGAACCTGGTGCGGGTCGACATCCTGATCAACCACGCCCCCGTGGATGCCTTCTCGACCATCGTGCACCGCAATACGGCCGATCTCTACGGGCGCAAGATGGCCGAGAAGCTCCGCGAGCTGATCCCGCGCCAGCTCTTCGACGTCCCGATCCAGGCGGCCATCGGCGGTCGCATCGTGGCCCGCGAGACGGTCAAGGCCAAGCGCAAGGACGTCCTGGCCAAGTGCTACGGCGGTGACATCACCCGCAAGCGCAAGCTGCTCGAGAAACAGAAGGAAGGCAAGAAGAAGATGAAGAACATCGGGCGGGTCGAAGTGCCCCAGGAGGCCTTCATTTCGGCGTTGCGCCTGGGTGATGACTGAAACCCGGGATGCCGCCCACGGCGGACGCCCTGGCACTCGGTAGACTTGAGTGCCAGGCACGCCATGACACCGCCCACTGACTCAAACCCTCTCACCGACGTTGCGGACGACGAGCGCGCCCTGAATGCCCGCCGGGCCGCCATCCTCGAGGCCGTGGTCACCGAGTACATCGGGACCGCCGAGCCGGTGGGGTCCTCCCACGTGGCCAACGCCCCTGGTGTGCAGGTGTCCTCGGCCACGGTCCGCTCGGAGATGGTGGCGCTCGAGCGCGAGGGCTATCTGATCCAGCCCCACACGAGTGCCGGCCGCATCCCGACCGACAAGGGTTACCGCTTCTTCGTCGACCACCTGACCGGACCCGGCGTGCTCGGGCCCATCCAGCGCCGCCAGGTGAGGCAGTTCTTCGAGCAGGTCCACGGCGAGATGGAGACCGTGCTCGAGCGCGCCTCGGGCCTGCTCTCCGAGCTGACCTCCTACGCGGCCGTGGTGGTGGGCCCCTCGCACGACACGGCCACCATCCGTTCCACCCAGCTCGTCGGCCTCTCGCCACTGCACGCGCTGCTGGTCGTGGTGCTCTCCGACGGCGCCGTCGAGAAGCGGACCATCGACCTCGGGGCCGAGACGACAGACGAGATGCTGGCGCGAGCCGGCACGTTGCTCTCCTCCTTCTTGGTCGGGCGCACGCTCACCCAGCCCTGGGCCGTCCCCTCGAGCGGGTCCGTGGGTGTTGACCAGCTCGTCGCCGCGGCCCACATGGCCTTCGACTCCCTCGAGGGTGGCATGGAGACCGACCAGGTCTTCGTCGGCGGTCCAGCCCGCTTGGCCGAGTCGTTCGACGCCGTGGAGACTGTGCGCTCGGTCCTCGCCATCCTCGAACAGCAGCTGGTCGTCGTCACCCTCCTGCGCGACGTCCTCGACCGCGGGCTCTCCGTCGCCATCGGCACCGAGCACGGCTTCGAACCGCTGTCCTCCTGTGCCGTGGTGGTGGCGCCGGTCTCCATCGACGGGCAGGACCTCGGCGCGGTCGGGCTGCTCGGTCCGACGCGGATGGACTACGCGCAGGCCATGGCGGCGGCCCACGTGGTGGGCGAGCGGCTGGGACAGCGCATCAGCGGGGGACACGATGGCCGTCACTGACGGGCTGGGTGATCTCTACGCGCTGCTCGGGGTCGGCCCCGATGCCAGCGACGACGAAATCAAGTCGGCGTACCGCGCCCGCGCCCGCGAGCTGCACCCCGACACCAACCACGGCGACCCCGCGGCCGAAGCGCGCTTCAAGGAGGTCACCGTCGCCTACGAGGTCCTGCGCGATCCTGAGCGCCGGGCCCGCTACGACCGCTACGGCCCCGAGGGGGTCTTCGGCTCGCAGGCGGGTGGCGCGGGTGGCTTCGGCTTCGAGGGAGGACTCGGCGACATCTTCGAGGCGTTCTTCGGCCAGATGGGAGGGGCCGGTCCCCGGCGGCGCGGCCCCCAGGTCGGCGCCGACGCCGAGGTGCGGCTCGGGCTCGAGTTCGCTGAAGCTGTGTTCGGCAGCCGTCAGGAGATCTCCGTCCGCCTCCCGGCGATGTGCACCACCTGCGAGGGCAGGGGCACGGCCCCCGGCACCGAGCCGGTTACCTGCATCGATTGCCAGGGCTCGGGCGAGTTGCGCCGGGTGCGACAGTCGTTGCTCGGGCAGGTCGTGACGAGTGTGGCCTGTTCGCGCTGCAGCGGGACCGGCGAGATGATCCCGAACCCGTGCGCCGACTGCCGCGGCGAAGGGCGCCGCATGCAGGAGAACACGTTCACCGTCGAGGTTCCCGCCGGCGTTGAGGAAGGGTCCACGTTGCGCCTGGCCGACCGCGGGGCGGCGGGTCAGCGGGGTGGGCCGAGCGGCTCGCTCTTCGTGCATCTGGCGGTCAACCCTGACCCGCGCTTCGAGCGCCAGGGCGACAACCTCCATACCACGTTGACCATCGGCATCGCGCAGGCCGCTCTTGGCACCGAGACGGACGTCGACACCCTCGACGGTCCGCAGCACCTCACCATCGGCCCCGGGACCCAGCACGGGCACGTCGAGCGCATCCGTAACCTCGGTGTGCCGCACCTACGCGGCCGCGGCCGGGGTGACTTCTACGTGCACGTCCTGGTGGCGACCCCGACCGATCTCACCCCGGAGCAGGACGAGCTCCTGCGGCAGCTCGCGGTGTCGCGCGGCGAGGAGGTCTCGGCCCCAGGTGCCGGCGGCGGTGAGGGCGTGTTCTCGCGCCTGCGCTCTGCCTTTGGCTAGCGCCGGCCCCACCTACGCCGCCGTCACAACCCGGGCCGCCGCCGCCGCCCAGGTCTTCGTCGACGACCCGGGCCGCCCGGTCCTCTCCGACGAGGACGCGCACCACCTCGGGCGGGTGTTGCGCCTCCGCGACGGCGAGGAGGTCGTCGTCTCCGACGGGCAGGGCCACTGGGCGCGCACCACGTGGCGAACCGGGGCCGCCCTCGACACCCTCACGTCTGGCACCGGCGTCGGCGGCGACGGGGCCGTGCAGTCCGAGGCGCGCGGCGGAGCCGGCGCTCACCGTCGCCTTCGCCCCGGTCAAGGGGGAGCGGCCCGACTGGGTGGTCCAGAAGCTGACCGAGTTGGGCATCGACCGCATCGTGCCGTTGCGCAGCGAGCGCAGCGTCGTCCGGTGGTCCGGCACGCGTGGGCAGGCCACGGTGGAGAAGTTGCGCCGGGTGGCGCGCGAGGCGGCGGCCCAGTGCCGCCGCGTCTGGCTGCCCGAGGTCTGCGACACGCTGCCCTTCGCCGACCTGGCGGCGTTGGGCGGGCCGGGCGAGGTCGTCCTGGCCCAACTGAGCGGGGACCGGCCGACGGTGGCCCAGCGCGTGGTGGCTGTTGGGCCTGAAGGTGGGTGGAGCACGGAGGAGCTGGCGTCGGGGCTGCCTACCGTGGGTTTCGGGCTGAGCGTGCTGCGGGCCGAGACGGCCGCCGTGACCGCGGGAGCCCTGCTGGCCTCCCTGCGGACGGGCACCGTGGCGGCGGCCGATCGGCCGCCCGGGTGAGGGGTCCCCATGGTCACCGGCAGGACCCGTGGACCGGTAAGTTCGGAGCAGTGATCAGGCTGGCGCAGAGGCACGGCGACCCCGGGGCATGACGGACGCCACTGATTGCCTCTTCTGCAGAATCGTGGCGGGTGAGGTGCCGTCCGAGACGGTGCACGAGACACCCACGACGTTGGCCTTCAAGGACATCCACCCGGCCGCGCCGCTCCACGTGCTCGTTGTGCCACGTCGCCACATCGACGACGCCTCGACCGTCACCGCCGAAGACGGGCCGATCCTGGCCGACATGCTCATGGCCGCCCGGGCCGTGGCCGACGCCGCCGGCCTGGCCACGCCGGACAGGGGCTACCGCCTCATTTTCAACATCGGGCCCGATGCCATGAACTCGGTCCCGCATCTCCACCTCCACGTTCTGGGGGGCGAACCACTGAAAGGGCACCTTGCCATCACATGACCGCACCATGACCACGACCCTGCGAGCCGAGTGCTTCGTTCCCGGCAACCACCTGATGGCCGGGCTTCTCGGGACCCGCGACGAGCACCTGCGCCAGATTGAGCAGGCCTTCCCGGACAACCAGATCGTGGTGCAGGGCGACCGCATCTCGGTGGAGGGACCCGACGCCGAATTGGTGGTACGGCTCTTCGAGGAGCTGATCCTCATGGTGCAGGCCGGCCGAAACCTCGACCTCTCGACGGTGTCCCGCGCCATCGACATGGTGCGCGACGACATCCGACCGAGCGACGTCCTGCGCTCCGAGGTGGTCCGTGCTGCCGGCGGCAAGACGGTGCGTCCCAACACCGCCGGGCAGAAGCGCTACGTCGACGCCATCTCCCAGAGCATCATCACGTTCGGGATCGGGCCCGCGGGGACGGGCAAGTCCTACCTGGCGGTGGCCCAGGCGGTGCACGCCCTGCAGTCCCGCCAGGTCACGCGGATCATCTTGACCCGGCCCGCCGTCGAGGCCGGCGAGCGCCTCGGCTTCCTCCCGGGCGACCTCATGGCCAAGGTCGACCCGTACCTCCGCCCGCTCTACGACGCGCTCTACGACTTGCTCGAGCCCGAGGGCGCGCAGCGGCTGCTCGACCGCGGGACCATCGAGGTCGCTCCGCTCGCCTTCATGCGGGGTCGGACGCTCAACAGCTCGTTCATCATCCTCGACGAGGCGCAGAACACGACCCCGGAGCAGATGAAGATGTTCCTGACCCGGATCGGGTTCGGCTCCAAGTGCGTGGTCACCGGCGACGTCACCCAGATCGACGTGCCCGGAGGTCGCTCGGGACTAGTCGGACTGGAGCCGGTGCTGGGCGGGATCGACGACATCACGTTCGTCCACCTGAGCCGCCGGGACGTCGTCCGCCACAAGATCGTGGCCGACATCGTCGACGCCTACGAGGTAGCGGAAGGGCGGGCGGGTTCCACCCAGTGACGATCGACGTCTTTGTCGCTGACGAGCAGCAGGTTCATCAGATGGACGTCACTCGATGGGCGGGGCTGGCGCGACAGGTGCTCGAGGCGCGCGGCGTGAAGGGCGAGACCGAGGTCTCTCTCCTCTTCGTCGACGAGGAGTCCATGGCCGCGCTGAACGAGCAGTTCCTCGGCAAGACGGGCCCGACCGACGTGCTGTCCTTCCCCATCGAGGACGAGCCGGGACCCACGGGCCGCTCGCCGGACTTCGGCGGCACCGGCCCGGGCACCTCGTCCGAGCAGGGTCCGCTGACCCTCCTCGGCGATGTGGTCATCTGCCCCGTGGTGGCGGCCCGCAACGCAGTCGAGCACGAGGTGTCCTTCGAGGACGAGGTTGCGCTCCTCGTCGTCCACGGCCTCTTGCACCTGCTCGGCATGGACCACGAGAACGAGGCGGAAGCAGAGCGGATGGAGACGCTGGAGCAGCAGCTGTTGAGGCGCTTCCACCGGGTCACCCGCGAGGCCTGAGCGTGCTCACACTGCTGGCGGCATCGGGGTTCCACGCCGAGGACGCCATCCTCATCCTCATCATTGCCGTCTTGCTGGCCGCGTCGGGTGTCCTGGCCATGGCCGAGACCAGCCTCGTGCGGATGAATCGGATCAAGGCCAAGTCATTGGTCGACGAGAAGAAGCGCGGCGCCCGCCAGCTGGCCCGGCTCGTCGAGAACCCGGCCAACTTCCTCAACCCCATTCTGCTCCTGGTGCTGATCTGCCAACTGGTCTCCGCCACCCTCGTCGGCATCGTCGCCGAGCACCTCTTCGGCGGACTGGGCGTGCTGTTCGGCATCGTCTTCGAGATCGTGGTGATCTTCGTGTTCTTCGAGGCCGTGCCGAAGAACTGGGCCGTGCAGCATGCGGACCGGGCCGCCCTGCTCAGCGCGCCGTTCGTCAGCACCCTCATCCGCTTTCCGCCCGTCCGCTGGCTCTCGGCCGTCCTCATCGGCCTGGCCAACAGGATCATCGGCGCCGGCGGCGATGACGGGGAGGGCCTGCCGCGCTCGTACATCACCGACTCCGAGCTGAAGGCCATGGCCGACGTGGCCCACGAGGAGAAGGTGATCGAGCACGACGAGCGGACGTTCATCCATTCGATCATCGACTTCGGCGACACGGTGACGCGGGAGGTGATGACGCCCCGGCCCGACATGGTCACGGTCGAGGCCGACATCACCGTCCGCGACGCGCTCGAGGCAGCGCTCGGCGCCGGCTACAGCCGGATACCGGTCGAGGCGGACGGTATCGACGACATCATCGGCATCGCGTACGCCAAGGACCTCGTGCGGGCCGAACGGGTGGGGAAGGCCGGGCAGGCGGTGCGCGACAGCATGCGACCCGCCAAATTCATCCCCGAGTCCAAGGAGGTCTCGGAGCTCCTGCGCGAGATGCAGGAGGAGAAGTTCCACATGGCGATCGTCGTCGACGAGTACGGCGGGACGGCGGGGTTGATCACACTCGAGGACCTCCTCGAGGAGCTCGTGGGCGACATCGTCGACGAGTTCGACGTGGAAGAGCCGACCGTGGAGCTCCGCCCGGACGGCTCGGTCCTGGTGAGCGCGCTCTATTCGGTGGACGATGCCGACGACCTTCTGGGGGCGGAGCTCCCGCACGGGCCGTGGGACACCGTCGGCGGGCTCATGTTGGACCTGGCCGGCCGGGTCCCCGACCCAGGCGACTCGGTCGAAGTGGACGGCTTCCGCCTGACCGCCGTCGACGTGCGGGGGCGGCGCATCGGACGCGTCCGGATCGAGCCCACCGGTGCGCCGACCAACGCCGAAGCCGACCGAGGCCGCCACCACGAGGGCGATGGCGATGGCGCGGGCAACGCTGCGCACAACGGGGGCTGAGGCCGGTGCGGTCAGGCTTCGTGGCGGTCGTCGGTCGCCCCAATGTCGGCAAGTCCACCCTGGTGAACGCGATGGTCGGGACGAAAGTGGCGATCACGTCGTCGAAGCCGAACACGACACGGCACCGGATCCTCGGTGTCCTGCACGACCCCGACGCCGACGCGCAGGTGGTCTTCGTCGACACGCCGGGCATCCACCGGCCCCGCAGCACGCTGGGCTCGCGGCTGAACGAGACGGCCACCGACGCGCTGAACGACGTCGACGTGATCATGGTGATCGTCGACGGCACTGCGGCAATAGGTCCGGGGGATCGGACTGTGCTGGAGCGTTCGGTGCGTCAGGTCCAGCGGGTCGCCGCGGCCGCGGCCAAGTCCCGCGACGCCGAGAACGAAGACCCGGACGACGACGCTGACGACGAGATCGACGTGCCACCGGGCCTGATCGTTGTCGTGAACAAGGTCGACAAGGCCAACAACGCCCAGGTGATGGAGCGTCTCACGCAGGCCAAGGCGGCCGTCGATGCGCTCACCGCCCCGGTCGAGCTTGACGACGTCGACTACTTCCCGGTCTCGGCCCGGAGCGGGAAGGGGGTCGACGGGCTGACGGCCCACCTGATCGACCGGCTGCCCGAAGGACCGCCCTTCTTCCCTCCCGACGTCATCACCGATACACCAGAGGCGCTCTGGGTGGCCGAGCTGGTGCGCGAGCAGCTGCTGGCCAAGACCCGGGACGAGCTCCCGCACGCGATCACCTGCCGGGTCACCGAGTGGGAATGGCCGCACATCCGCGTCGAGATCATCGTCGAGCGCGATTCCCAGAAGGCCATCGTGATCGGCAAGGGCGGCGAAGTCCTCAAAGCCGTCGGCATCGCAGTGAACCAGGAGTTGCCGGA
This sequence comes from uncultured Acidimicrobiaceae bacterium, assembly GCA_963719485.1. Taxonomy (GTDB): domain Bacteria; phylum Actinomycetota; class Acidimicrobiia; order Acidimicrobiales; family RAAP-2; genus Bog-473. Next base: position 4,416,468 of record OY970387.1, on the reverse strand, counting down.
GGGGACGTACCTGGACCTCCACGTCAAGGTCGAGCGTCACTGGCAGAACCGCGACGAGATGCTCAACCGCCTCGGGTACTGAGCCCCGCACCGGGGTCGGACTCCGACCAGCACGAGGCGGGCGATGCTCCGCAGACTATAAGCAGGATGGTTTATAGTCTGGAAAATGTCCCCCGCCCGATCCTCCTCAGCCCGGTCCGCGCCAGCACGGTCCGCCCCAGCCCGATCCGCCCTGGCACGATCCTCTGCCACGCGGTTCACCGTGGGACGAACCGATCCGCCCAGCCTTCGCGATGTCGCCGATCTGGACACGCTGGACCGCGTCTTCAAAGCTCTGGACAACGAAGTCCGTCGCGGCATCCTCGCCGCGCTCCACGACCGGGGTGGCTATCTGAGCTCGCACGACATCGCCAGCCGCTTCGATATCCCCTGGCAAGGCGTCTCGCGCCACCTGCGCATCCTCACCGAGGCCGGGCTGGTCGAGTGCGACGTGCGGACGAACGAACGGGCCTACGCCCTCAACAGGACCCAATTACGCCGTGTGGCCGGACGGTGGATCACGCGGGTTGCCACTGAGGGGACCCGTGACAAGGACGGCCGATTGGTCTTCGACTTCGACGAATAGGTACCCGACGTGCGCCGCGGAATCCGGCGGCTACGCCGTCTCGTCCTCGAGCGCCCGCCGCAGGAACGACTCGACCTCGTGGATGTCCACGGACCGGCGCATCGGAGGCAGGGTCGCCAGCAGGACGCCGCGGTACGACGCCGTGGCCAGCCTCGGATCGAGCACGGCGACCACGCCCCGGTCGTCCGCGGTGCGGATCAGCCGGCCCGAGCCCTGCGCCAGCAGTGTGGCCGCCCGTGGCAGGTCGACCAGGGAGAAGGCGCGCCCACCGGCCCTGTCCCGGCGCGCCTGGAGCAGCGGGTCGTCGGGGCGTGGGAAGGGCAGCTTGTCGATCGTCACGAGTGAGAGAGCCCGGCCGGGGATGTCCACGCCCTGCCAGAAGCCCATGGTGGCGAACAAGCAGGAGGTCTCGTCCGACGCGAACTCCTCGAGGAGCCGGCTCTTCGGGAGATCGCCCTGCAACAGCAGCGTGTACCCGAGCTCGGGGGCCAGCGCCGTCGCCGCCGCCTCGGTGGCCCGCTTGCTCGTGAAGAGCGCGAGGGTGCGCCCTCCCGCCGCTTCGAGCAGCTGGGAGAGCTCCTCGTGGAGGGCCTCCTCGGCCCCGACGGCGCGGCGATCGGGCAGGTGGCGCGCGACATAGAGCAGTGCGTGGGAGCGGTAGTCGAACGGGCTCCCCACGTTGAGTTCCTCCGAGGGAAATCCCTCGAGTCCCACCCGCTCGACGATCCGTGGCGGGATGGTCGCGCTCGTGAGTACCGACGTCACCTCGCCCCACAGCATCGCCGCGAGCACCGGTCCGACGTCGATGGGGGAGAGGCGGAGCCTGACGTTGCGCCGCGTCCCGTCCACCCAGGCGACCTCGCCGTCGCGGCGCGACTCGAACCGGTACAGGTCCTCCGCCAGGTGCACGGCGGCCTGCAGGGTGCGGGTCTTGCGGCTGGCGCGGTCGGGGTCGGGGTCGGATCCGCCGTCCTCGGCGAGGAAGGAGCGCTGTGCCCCGCCGCGTCGGAGCGCGTCCGTGACGCGTCGGCTCGTCTCGGCCGCACGGGCGAGCAGCTCGCCCAGTTCGCGATCGTCCACGGGTGGCCGGGCGTCGTCGTGCAGGACGCGCGTTCCCACCCGATCGCCCAGGAGCGCTCCCAGCTGGTCGCCCACCGACGCGAGGGAGTCGAGCAGGTCGGCATCGCGTGGCTCGACGAGAGAGCGTGCGGAGGCTACGAGCGAGCGGAACCGGCCCGGCGTCACCTCGACCCCGAGGCTCGACGTCATGACCTCCTCGAGCTCGTGGGCCTCGTCGAAGATGACCACGTCGTGCTCGGGCAACACCACACCGCCGCTGGCCAGATGGGCGCCGTAGAGATGCGTGTTGACCACCACGATGTCAGCGACCGACGCCCGCTCACGGGCGGCCTCCGCGAAGCAGCGCCCGCCGGAAGGGCAGTTGTATGCCCCCGGGCACTCCCGCGGTCCGACGCTGACCATGTTCCAGGCCCGGTCGGACGGCTCGAAGGTCAGATCGGCCCGGTCGCCGGTCTCGGACTTCTGCGACCACGCCACCAGTTGCCGAACTTCCTCCACGATGCCTTCGGGAGGTGCCCCGCCACTCGCCGGCGTCGAGGTCTCCTCGGCCTGCTCGGGCTCGTCGGCCCGGCCGAGCCCCTGGTCGCCGAGCTCGGCCTGGATCCCACCCGATCCCACCTCGGCCACCCGCTGGCGGCAGACGTAATTGCTGCGCCCCTTGAGCACCGCGAAGTCCAGTGGCCCCGGCAGCCCGAGGCCGGCATCGACCAGTGGCAGGTCCTTCTCGGCGAGCTGGTCCTGGAGCGCCTTTGTCGCGGTGGCGACGACCACCTTCTTGCCGCTCAGCGCCGCCGGGACGAGGTAGGCGAGCGACTTCCCGGTCCCGGTCCCGGCCTGGACCACGAGGTGCGTCCCGGTGGCCATCGCCTCGGCGACGGCGCGGCACATCTCCTGTTGCTCGGGCCGGTGCTCGCCACCGGACATCTGCGCCGTGATCTTGTCCAGCCCGTCCACGCCGTCGTCGCCGGCCTGGCGGGCGTCGGCCGCTGATGCGTGCCCAGAGCCGATGACGTCGGTCTCCTCGAAAGGGTCCGCGCCGTCCCAGCTCTCATCCATGCGCCAATGATGCCTCCTGATGCCGGTTCCCTGGGTTGGACCGCCTCCGTGACCCTCACCGGTCGATCTGCAGCAAGGTCAGCAGCAGGTAACGACCCCGTAAGAGTGTCGAACGGGTCAGCTCCAGAACCAGCACGCTTACCTTCGGAGCAGACTCAGGAGCGCTCCGGGCGACGATGCCTGGTGCAATCGAAACACGTCGACCCGATTGGCAGCGTGTCGAGGTCTGTGTGAATCAAACCGGAAGCGTCATGGGCCGCCCCGGCTTCGTTGTGACTTGTCCTCTGGATTTTCGGGACACAGGCATCGTTGGTGTCACGCAGTCCCGTGTCGATCCAGTGTCATGGGCCGACCCGAAACGCTTGCCTTGACCGACTCTGGTAACAGGCGTACGTTCCAAACTGGCGATTGGCGAATATGCAAGGGGGCAAGGTGAAACTTGCGACACTGGCAAAGATTGCGCTGTGTACGAGCGCGGGCGTTGTCGGGTTGGTGGTAGCCGAACCGGCCCTCGCGGGAGCCGCACCGAAGAGCTCCAACGTTCCGTGCACCGGTCAGGCCGCTTTGAGGGCCGCCATCAACGCGGCGAACCTGGCAGGCGGCGGCACCGTGAACTTGACGCCAGGGTGCGACTACGCCCTTACCGCAGTCGACAATGGCGAGAACGGCCTGCCCATCGTCACGACTCAGATCGCGTTGAACGGCAACGGTGCCACAATCGACGGAACCTCCGTCGTGCGTGACCTTGAAATAGACGGCCCGGGCGGAAGCCTCTCGGCACAGAATCTGACGCTGACGGGTGGATCTGCGGCGGACTTCGGTGGAGCCATCGCCAATGTCGGGGGCACGGTCGTCCTGAACCACTCCCAGGTGACCAACAACGCGGCCGTTGTCGCCGGAGGAGGCATAGCGAGCGCCACGTTCGACCCCTCCAGCGTGGCGAGACTGACCTTGAACAACAGCTCGGTCACCGACAACCAACAAACCCTCGATCCCTCGGACAACGGGTTGGGCGGCGGCGGGATCGTGAACATCCTCGGGACGGCCGTCCTGAACAACACTGTCGTCAGCGGGAACGGCGCGCAGGGCTTTGTCGGCGGCGGGATCGCGAACGGCGACTACTTCAACTTCTCTGCGAGCACCAGCTTTCTGACCCTGAACAACAGCGCGGTCACCGACAACACGGCCCCCAACGCGGGCGGCGGCGGCATCCAGAACGTACAGGGGACCGTCACGGCCAACAGCAGCATGGTGAACGGCAATACATCCTTGAACGGAGGGGGTATTTCGAGTGGCAACGGCGCGGGCGGAGCGAGTCCGCCGGCATGCTCCGCCACCGTTCATCTCAATCAAAGCCAGGTGAACGGCAACACGGCCACCGCGCCGGCGGGACAGGGTGCGCCGCCTATCGCCGCAGGTGGCATCGCCAACGGCTGCACCGCGACGCTGAATAGCACCGAGGTGAACGGCAACGTCGCCAGCGCGACGAGCGGCGCCGGGATCGTCAACCACGGAACCATGACGCTGAACAAGTCGCAGGTAATGGGCAACACCGCGGCCGGAACCGGTGTCTTCGCCTCCGGCGGTGGAATTGTGAACGTGAACGTGAACGGCCTCACCGGCGCAACGGTCAGCGGCGTTCTCACCATCAACAACAGTCAGGTGAGCAACAACACCGCAGGTGGCAACGGTGGGGGGATAGCCAACGGGTTCTCCCTCGGCATGATGACATTGCCGGGAGGCGCCCTCACCATGAATCACAGTCAGGTCACTGGCAACCATGCAGCGCACGGCGGAGGCATCTTCAACGACCTGGGGACTGTTGCACTGAAGACGACCAGCGTCAGCGGCAACAGCCCGGACAACTGCGAACCGCTGGGCACAATCGTCGGCTGCACCGGATAACACATGCAGTAGTTCCCAGGGCGGTCTCGCTCCGGCTACGTCGTGACGCCGGCCCCCATCCGGGTCATGCCGGCTCTGCGGCCCTCAGGCGTGGTTCTCGACCTCCACCACGACCGTCGTCGAGTAGTCCTTGAAGGCCTGCTCGCCGAACCCCGTCCACATGTCGAGGGCGGGCGGCGGCAGGTGCGCCGTCATCTCGGTGCGCTGCTCTTCCGTCATGCGCTCGCGTATCAGGCCGAGGATCAGCCAGATCTTGTCGCCGTGGAAATTGGCCATGCCGTGACCGGGGAGGGCCCCCCATTCCTCCATCGAGAGGTTGGCGGCCGCGAGAGGCAACACCTTCTGCTCCTCTTCGTTGAGGTGCTCGCCCAGGTGGCTGCACAGCGCGTCCAACCGCTCCTGCGCCTCCTTCTGCGCCGCCGCGTCACCACCGGGCCACGCCGCCAGCGAGCTCTTGGCTTCTTCGAGCAACGCCAGTGCCTCCTCGTGCTGCCCGGCCATGTGGTCGATCAGTTCGTCCGCCCCGGCACAGCGCTCACGCAGGAGCGGGAAGACCAGTTTCTCCTCCCCGTCGTGGTGTGCTTCGAGGAAGGACAGGATGTTCTCGTAGTAGTTGGCGACCAGCGCGACCCGTTCCGCGTCGCCGGGTGCGATGCCCCCGACCAGCGTGGGTGCGGCGCCGAGGCTGTCCCGGAAGACGCCGTGCACCGCGAACATGTCGTTGGTGTCGGGGCGTGGTGCGGCAGTTGATTCGGACATGGTCCCTCCTGAGGGCTCCACCCGTACCGCCTGGCCGGGGGTCCTCACAGTGGAACACGGATTGATGGGTCCCGGCTGTGAATCCGGGATGAGCATGCCGCGGTAGGTTCATCGAGTGACCTCGACCGTCCGCGACCCGGGAGGCGTCCGGGGGCGGGACCAGGGCCCGCATCAGGACCAAGGCCTGAACCAAGCCCTGGACCAGGGCCGGCACAACGGCGCCGAATCCGAGACACCCGACCCGGTCCCGGCGGAGCTGGACCTCTCCCGCGTGCCCGTCCACGTCGCCTGCGTCATGGACGGCAACGGCCGCTGGGCCAGTGCCCGGGGCCTGCCGCGCACCGAGGGTCACGCCGCCGGCGAGACCGCCCTCCTCGATGTGGTGAACGGCGCCCTCGCCATCGGCGTCAAGTGGATCACCCTCTACGCCTTCTCCACCGAGAACTGGCGGCGGCCGCCCGACGAGGTGCGCTACCTCATGAACTTCAACCAGTCGCTCCTGATGCGCCGGCGGGACGAGCTCAACGAGAAGGGTGTCCAGATCCGCTTCGCCGGTCGGCGGGACTGGCGGGTGCCCCGACGGGTGCTCAAGCGCATGGACGAGTCGATCGAGCTCACCAAGCACAACCGGCGCATGGTGATGACCATGGCCTTCAACTACGGCGGCCGCGCCGAGATCGTCGACGCGGTGCGCGCCCTCGTCGAGGAGGGCACCCCGGCCTCGAAGGTGGACGAGAAGGCCATCGCGCGCCACCTCTACTTCCCGGACATGCCCGACCCCGACCTCGTCATCCGCACGTCGGGCGAGACGCGGATCTCGAACTTCCTCCTGTGGGAGATCGCCTACAGCGAGCTGGTCTTCCCCGAGATCCTGTGGCCCGACATGCGGCGCCGCCACCTCTACGAGGCGGTCATCGACTACCAGCGCCGGGTGCGCCGCTTCGGGGCCGTCAACCCCTGAACCGGGGCCCGCCCCGCCCGGCCTCCAGGGCGGCCGGGCGATCCGACTCGCCCCCGGTAGCTGCGAGAATGGTGCTGCTATGACCTTCAGCCGGATCGCCGTGGCGGCCGGGATCGCCCTGCTCACCGTCTTCGCCCTGGTGGTGATCCTCGCCGGGCACGCCGGCGCCGGCGCGGCCGTCGTCGCCTTCGTCGCCATTGCGGCGCTGGTGGCCGCCGGCAATGCCCTCTACGGCCGCCACTCGCACGGCGCGGCCGCCATGGACCGGGTCCGACCGGCCCAGGAGGCCCACGACCGGGCCGCCGACCGGGCGGCTGAGGCCCGCCGGGCGACGGCCGCGGCCGATCGCCGGGGTGAGCGCTACTGCCCGCTCGACCCCGCCCGCCGCGAGTCCGACAGCGACACGGCCGGCACCACCACCAACGCAGACGCCGAGACGTGAGCCTCTTCCGCGACAAGGGCGTCGTGCTGCGCACCTACCGCCTCGGCGAGGCCGACAAGATCGTCGTCTTCCTGACCGAGCGCCACGGCAAGGTCAGGGCCGTCGCCAAGGGCATCCGCAAGACCACCTCGAAGTTCGGCGGCCGGCTCGAGCCGCTGACCAACGTCGACCTCCTGCTGTGGCAGGGGAGGAGCGACCTCGACATCGTGAACCAGGTCGAGGTGCTCAACGCGTTCCGGCCCATCCGCGAGGACCTCGACCGCATGCCCCGGGGCATCGCGCTCCTCGAGGTGAGCGACCAGATGGCCCAGGAGCGCCATCCCGACCCCCGGTTGTACTCGATGCTGGTGGGCGCCCTGGCCGCACTGGCCGACGAGCAGGCCGACCCGACACTCGTGGCGCCGGCGTTCTTCTTGAAAGCGCTCGTCCTCGAGGGCGCGGGCCCGGTGCTCGACGAGTGTGCCTCCTGCGGCGAGCCCGACGGGACCGTGGAGCTGGTGGCCTTCGACCTGGTGGCGGGGGGAACCCTGTGCCGGTCCCACCGCAGCGGCCGCCACATGAGCACGGGCGCGCTGGTCCTGCTGCGTCGCATTCTGGGCGGCGACCTGGCCGCGGTGCTGGCGGGGCCGCCGCCCCCGGCCGCCGAGGAGGTGGCCGAGCTGGCCACGGAGGCGATGGAGGCGCACCTCGACCGCCGCATCCGCTCGGTGCGCTCGACCGCCGGCCTTTGAACCCCTTCGGCGTCTACGTCCACGTCCCGTTCTGCCGGGAGCGTTGCGACTACTGCGCGTTCGCCACCTACACCGACCGGGACCACCTCATGGAGCGCTACGCCGACGCCTGCGTCCGCGAGCTGCGCCGGGCCTTCGGGGCGGGCCACCTCGCTCCGGCCACCACCGTCTTCTTCGGAGGGGGCACCCCGTCCCGCCTCCACCCCGAGACCCTGTGCCGCATCCTCGAGGCCATCCCGCGGTCGCCGGGCGCCGAGGTCACGGTCGAGTGCAATCCCGAGGACGCCGACGACGCGCATCTCGACACCTACCGCCGCGCCGGGGTCACCCGGGTCTCCCTCGGCCTGCAATCCACCCACGAGCACGTGCTGGCCGGTCTCGGCCGGCGCCACGTGGCCCACGCTGCCGAGACCATTGCCGCGGCGGTGCATACGGCCGGGTTCGCCACCTGGAACCTCGACCTCATCTTCGGCGCCGCCACCGAGAGCGACGGCGACTGGGCAGACACGCTGGAGCACGTCCTCGCGCTGGCGCACCCGCCGCCGCACCTGAGCGCCTACGGCCTCACCGTCGAGCCCGGCACACCGCTGGCGGCGGACGCGGCGCGGCACCCCGACGACGACGTCCAGGCCCGGCGCTACGAGCACGCCGACGCCGTCCTCACCGCGGCGGGATACGCCTGGGAGGAGATCTCCAACTGGGCCCGGCCCGGGCACGAGTGCCGGCACAACCACCTCTACTGGGAGCAGGGCGTCTACGTCGGCATCGGCTCGGCCGCGCACTCGCACCGCGACGGCTCGCGCTGGTGGAACGTGCGCACGCCCGACCGCTACATCGACGCCATCGAGTCCGGACGCTCGCCCGAGGCGGCACGCGAGGAGCTGACTCGGGACCAGCGGGAGTTCGAGGCACTGTCACTGTCGCTGCGCACGCCGCGTGGCGTGCCCTGGGGCTGCCTCGAGCGACCCGAGGAGTTGGAGGGTCTCGTCGAGCAGGTGGACGGTCGGGCCGTGCTCACGGTGCGTGGTCGGCTGCTGGCCAACGAGGTCAGCGCCAGAATCCGCTCCGGTATCCTGCACCGATGACAGAGACCGCCGAGGCGCCTCCGGCTGCCAGCGACGACCTGATGGAGAAGGTGGTGCGGCTCTGCCGTACCCGTGGCTTCATCTTCCAGTCGGCCGAGATCTACGGCGGCTTCCGCTCGACCTACGACTACGGCCCGCTCGGGGTCAACATGCTGCGCAACGTGAAGAACGCCTGGTGGCGCGCCATGGTCCAGCTGCGCGACGACGTGGTGGGTCTCGATGCCGCCATCCTCGGCCCCCCGGCAGTGTGGGAGGCCTCGGGCCACCTGGCCACCTTCACCGACCCCCTGGTCGACTGCAAGAACTGCCACGAGCGCTGGCGGGCCGACAAGATCGACGGCGTCTGCCCCAACTGCGGCTCCCACGACTTGACCGAGGCCCGGGCGTTCAACCTGATGTTCAAGACCCACGCGGGCCCCGTGGAGGACGAGGGCCACGTGGCCTACCTGCGCCCCGAGACGGCCCAGGGCATGTTCACCAACTTCGCCAACGTGCTCGGCACCACGCGCAAGAAGCCGCCCTTCGGCATCGCCCAGGTCGGCAAGTCCTTCCGCAACGAGATCACGCCCCAGAACTTCGTCTTCCGCACCCGCGAGTTCGAGCAGATGGAGATGGAGTACTTCGTCCCGCCCGACGAGAGCCAGAAGTGGTTCGACTACTGGCTCGACGAGCGGATGCGGTGGTACCTCGACCTCGGCATCCCGGCCGAGAAGCTCCGCCTGCGCCACCACGAGCAGAGCGAGCTCTCGCACTACTCACGTGGCACGGCCGACGTGGAGTTCCTCTTCCCGTGGGGCTGGGACGAGCTCGAGGGCATCGCCAACCGGGGCGACTTCGACCTGCTCGCCCATGCGAAGGCGTCCGGCGAGTCCCTCGACTACTTCGACCAACAGACCAACGAGCGCTACACGCCGTACGTGATCGAGCCCGCGGCCGGCGCCACCCGGACCATGATGGCCTTCCTCCTCGCCGCCTATACCGAGGACGAGGTCGGGGGAGAGGCCCGTACGGTGCTCCGTCTGCACTGGCGGCTGGCGCCCTATCAGGTGGCCGTGCTCCCGCTGTCGAAGAAGGACACACTCGAGCCGCTGGCCCGCCAGGTGCTGTCGACCCTGCAGCCGCACTTCATGTGCGACTACGACGTCACCCAGAGCATCGGGCGGCGCTACCGGCGCCAGGACGAGGTGGGGACACCCTGGTGCGTGACCGTCGACTTCGACTCGCTCGAGGACAACGCCGTCACCATCCGCGACCGCGACACCACCGAGCAGGTGCGGGTCCCCATCGCCGAGCTCCTCGGCGAGCTGCGCCGGCGCACCGGCGAGGAGTAGGGGTTCCGGCTCAGGGGCCGGCCAGCAGCTCGGCCAGGACAGGGAGGTGCGAGGATGCCAGCTCCTGGGTCGCCGTCAGGAGCATGACGTCGCGGCCCGCGATGCGGCCGCGCAGATCGTTGAGTGCGGCCCCGCCGGCGGGCAGCGCGAGCTCGGCGCGGTAGCGCTCGACGAACTCCTCGTGCCGGGACTCAGTGTGGCCGTACCACTTCCGTAACTCGTTGCTCGGCGCCACGTCCTTGGCCCAGTACTCGAACGGCGCGGTCACCTTGGCCACGCCGCGCGCCCACAAGCGATCGACCAGGAACCTTCCCGCTGGATCCTGCCCGAGCTCGTCGTAGACGCGGGCGATGTCGATGCGTCCCATCAGCCGGCGCGGGGAGGCACCACGGTCACGCGTGGGGTCAGGCGACCTTGCGGTACTTGCGCACCGCGATCGGCACCAGCAGCAACAGCAGGCCGACGGTCCACAGCAGGGAGGCCCACACGGCGCCCGAGTTGTGCAGCACGCCACCCACCATCAGCGACCGCGCGCCGTCGACCACCTGCGTCACGGGTTGGTGCTCGGCGAACCCCTGCAGCCAACCCGGCATGGTGGCCACGGGGACGAAGGCCGACGAGGCGAACAGCAGCGGGAAGATCAGGGGGAAGACCATGACCTGGGCCGTCTCCGCGTTGGGCGCCGACAGGCCGATGATGGCGAACCCCCAGGCCAACGCGTAGGCGAAGAAGAGAATCAGCAGCGCGCCGCACAGGAACAGCGCCACGTTGGTCCCGATGCGGAAGCCGACGGCGTAGCCGACGATCGTGATCAACGCGACCACGAAGACGTTGCGGACGACGTCCGAGGTCGTGCGCCCGGCCAGCACGGCGGAGCGGCTCATCGGGAGGGCGCGGAAGCGCTCGATGAGGCCCTTGTGCAGGTCCTCGGAGAGCCCCGACGCCGCGCTCATCGCGCCGAAGATGACCGTCTGCACGAAGATGCCCGGCATCAGGAACTGTATGTAGTGGCCGCCCGGGACGTGGATGGCCCCACCGAAGACGTAGGTGAAGAGCAGCGTGAACATGATGGGCTGCAAGGTCGTGAAGAAGAGCGCCTCGGGTGTCCGCACGAGCGCGAGGAGGTTGCGCTTCGTCATGGTGCCGATGTCCGCCACCACCCACGTCAGCCGGTTGCCCTGACTCGGCTGCAGGACAGGGATCGGTGCGGTGATGGTGGTGGTCGTCATGCGGCATCCTTTCCATCCGTCACGTCGTTCTTGCGTCCACGACCGAAGCCCCGCTTCGGTTTGGACTCCGCGTCCTCGGCGCCCTCTTCGATCACGGTCTTGTGGCCGGTGAGGTTGAGGAAGACGTCGTCGAGGCTGGGCTCGCGCAGAGCCAGGCCGGCGATGGCGATCTGTTCCGCGTCGAGCGAGCGGAGCACGTCAGCTCCTGCTCTTGGTCCGTCCGTGACCGTCAGCTCGATCACGAGGTCCTCGACGAGCGGCGCCTTCTCCGAGAACGGCGTGAGCAGCTGCACCGCGCGGCCCACGGCAGCGCGCTCGCCCAGGGTCACCGAGACGACCGACGTCCCCAGGTCGGCCTTCAACTGGGCCGGCGTCCCCTCGGCGATGACGCGCCCGTGGTCGACCACCACGATGTCGCGGGCCAGACGGTCGGCCTCCTCGAGGTACTGGGTGGTCAGCAGGACCGTCGTGCCGTCGCGGACCAACTCTTCGATGGCGACCCACAGGGCCTGGCGGCTCTGCGGGTCCAGCCCGGTTGTCGGCTCGTCGAGGAAGAGCACCGGAGGGTTCGCCACCAGCGCGGCGGCCAAATCCAGGCGCCGGCGCATGCCGCCCGAGTAGGTCTTCAGCACGCGATCACCGGCCCCGGCGAGGCCGAATTGCTCGAGCAGCTCGTCGGCCCGGCGCGCCGAGACCTTGCGGCTCAGGTGCGAGAGGCGCGCCACCATGTGGAGGTTCTCCCGACCCGTGAGGTTCTCGTCCACCGCGGCGTACTGACCGGCGAGCCCGATGATGCGACGCACCGCATCGGGTTGCGCGACCACATCGTGCCCGAGGACCGAGGCGCGCCCCTCGTCGGGTCCGAGGATGGTGGAGAGGATGCGCACGACGGTGGTCTTGCCAGCCCCGTTCGGGCCCAGCAGCCCGAGCACCGTGCCCGCCTCCACCTCGAGCGAGACACCGTCGAGTGCCCGCACGTTGCCGCGGGGGAACACCTTGACGAGGTCGTGTGCCTCCACGGCGAGCGAGGTCTGGAAAGAATGAGCCATTAACAAAGAAACTTAGTGATAAAGTTACTTACGTGTCAAGACAATGGTCACGCTCTGAGCTGGCCCAGCAGCTGCGCTCGGAGATCGTCGGGTACCTCGGCGCGGCCAGCGACTTCAACGATGGCCTGGCCAAGAAGCTGAAGCTGAGCAGGACCGACATGCGCTGCCTCGACCTTATTGGCCGTCTCGGCCCCATGACCGCGGGCCACCTGGCCGAGGAGAGCGGCCTGACCACTGGGGCGGTCACCTTTATCCTGGACCGCCTCGAGGCGGCGGGCATGGTGACACGGCGGCGCGACACCGAGGACCGCCGCCGGGTCTGGGTCGAGATCGTCCCGGCGACCCGCCAACGGCTGCAGGGCCTGCAGCAGCCGGTCGCCGAGGAGATGCGCCAGGTGGCTCAGCGCTTCAAGGCCGACGAGCTCGCCATCGTGCGCGACTTCATGCGCCAGGCCAAGGAGGTCTTCCAGCGCCAGATCTCCGGCAGCGCCGAGGGGGAGACCGGGTCGACGGAAGACGATCCGCGCGGCGGCAGCGGGGCCTGAACCGCCCGCGGAGCACCGCCGGGGGGAAAGTAGGCTGCGTTGGCCCGTCCCAGGTTGGGAGGGCGCCACTCGAGTGACCGCGTCGCGACGCGGTTCGCCCGTCCAGGGCAAGGAGGCCCGATGCCGTTCGTCTTCGATTTCGACCACACGCACGCCCGCCCGCCCATGGAGCTCAAGGACCTCCTCGGTGGCAAGGGCGCCAACTTGGCCGAGATGACGTCGGTACTCGAGCTCCCGGTGCCACCGGGATTCACCATTTCGACCGACGCCTGCCGCGCCTACATGGCGGGTGGCTGGCCCAAGGGCCTCGACGCGGAGGTGGCGGGCGCCCGGGCCCGGCTCGAGGAGGCGATGGGCAAGGCGATCGGCGACGCCACCGACCCGTTGCTGGTGTCGGTCCGCTCGGGGGCCAAGTTCTCCATGCCCGGCATGATGGACACGGTCCTCAACCTCGGCCTCAACGACGACTCCGTCGAGGGCCTGGCCAAGCAGACCGGTGACGAGCGCTTCGCGTTCGACTCCTACCGGCGCTTCATCGCCATGTACGCCCGCATCGTCTTGGAGCTGCCCGGCGAGGAGTTCGACTCCCTCTTCGACGCCGCCAAGGAACTGGCCGGCACGACCTCGGACGCCAAAGTGCCCGTGGAACTCCTGCGCTACCTCGTCGACTCCTACCAGCAGATCGTCGAGCGCCACACCGGCAAGCCCTTCCCCCAGAAGCCGACGGAGCAGCTGCGCGGCGCCATCGAAGCCGTGTTCCGCAGCTGGAACGGGCCTCGCGCCATCGCCTACCGCGACCGCGAGCGCATCGCGCACGACCTCGGCACCGCCGTCAACGTGCAGGCCATGGTCTTCGGCAACCGCGACGACAACTCGGGAACGGGCGTCGGCTTCACCCGCGACCCCGCCACCGGCGCCAAGGGTGCCTACGGCGACTTCCTCGTCAACGCCCAGGGTGAGGACGTCGTGGCCGGCATCCGCAACACGGAGCCCATCTCTGAGCTGAAGAAGAAGTTTCCCAAGGTGCACACCGAGCTGCTCGAGATCTTCGCCCGGCTCGAGGGGCACTACGCCGACATGTGCGACACGGAGTTCACCATCGACCAGGGCAAGCTCTGGATGCTCCAGACCAGGGTGGGCAAGCGAACCGGGGCCGCCGCCCTGAAGATGGCCGTCGACATGGTGCGCCCGAGCGACCTCGGGATCTCCAAGGCCGAGGCGGTGTCGCGCATCACCGAGGACCACCTCGACAGCGTCCTGCACCCGCAGTTCGCCAGCTCCGGCTATGCCACCTGGGCCAAGGGTCTCGGGGCCAGCCCGGGTGCCGCGGTGGGGCGCATCTACTTCACGGCGAACGACGCCGCCGCGGCGGCGGAGCGGGGCGAGCCCGTCGTCCTGGTGCGCAACGAGACCTCTCCCGAGGACGTGCACGGCATGCTCGCCTCCGAGGGGATCCTGACCGCCCGGGGCGGGCTGGTCAGCCACGCCGCCGTCGTGGCCCGCGGCTGGGGCAAGCCGGCGGTCGTGGGCGCCGAGGTCCTGCGCCTCGGCGATCGCCAGGTGACGGCGAACGGCATCACGCTCAACGAGGGGGACTGGGTCTCCCTCGACGGGGGCGCCGGCATCGTCGTGGCCGGAGAGGTGCCGCTGACCGCGGCCAAGCCACCCGCCGCCTTCGACACCGTGCTCTCGTGGGCCGATGCCATCCGCCAGGGCCACCTGGGCGTCCGGGCCAACGCCGACACCGGCGACGACGCGGCCAACGCGCGCAACCTCGGTGCCGAGGGGATCGGCCTGTGCCGCACCGAGCACATGTTCTTGGGCGAGGACCGCCTGCCCGTCGTGCGCCGGATGATCCTGGCCCAAACGCCCGCCGAGGAGGCCGAAGCGCTCGAAGAGCTGCGCCTCGTCCAGCGCGAGGACTTCATCGCCATCCTCGCCGCCATGGACGGCTTGCCGGTGACCGTGCGCCTCCTCGACCCTCCCCTGCACGAGTTCCTGCCCTCCACCGAGGAGCTGGCCCACAAGGAGGCCACCGTCGGGCTCAACCCCGAGGAGCGACGTCTCTACGAGGCCGCGCTGTCCTGGCGCGAGTCGAACCCCATGCTCGGCACCGCGCGGTGTACGGCTCGGGGTGATCAAGCCCGGCCTCTACGCCATGCAGGTGCGCGCCCTCATGGAGGCTGCCCGCCAGCGGGTGGCCGACGGCGGGCATCCGATCGTCGAGATCATGATCCCCCTGACGGTGACACGCGAGGAGCTGGCGCTGGCCCGGAGCTGGGTCGAGGACGCCGTGGCCGACGTCAACAAAGAGCCGGCGCCGCGCCCCTCGAAGGGGGTGGCCAAGACCGGAACCGCGAAGCGCGGCCAGCTCGAGGTGACCATCGGGACCATGATCGAGACGCCTCGGGCGGCGCTCAGGGCCGCCGAGATCGCCGAGGTGGCCGACTTTTTCTCCTTCGGGACCAACGACCTGACCCAGATGACGTTCGGCTTCTCCCGTGACGACGTCGAGGGGCGGATGATGGACGCCTACCTGGAGCTCGGCCTGTTGCCGCGCAACCCCTTCGAGGTGGTCGACTTCGACGGCGTCGGGGAGCTGGTGCGCCTCGGGACCGAGCGGGGCCGGGCCACCCGGCCGGGCCTCAAGGTCGGCGTCTGCGGCGAGCACGGGGGAGACCCCCAGTCCATCGGCCTCTTCTACGACGCCGGGCTGGACTACGTGAGCTGCTCACCCTTCCGGGTCCCGGTGGCCCGTCTGGCCGCCGCACAGGCAGTCCTGGCCGGCGAGGGAACCTCGACATAGGCCAGATGCGGCCCGAAATCCACAGGCCTCGCCGGAGCCGATTCGAACAAGGGTTGACTTGGCAGATGGGTGCCGTGTGACCGGCGGGATTTGGCGCGTCTGGCGTAACCCCGAGACCTATTACTGCCGGTTGCATCGCCCCGTGCAGAGGTGCAGCATGACGACAGGGTCAGTGGAGGCTCACAAGTGGGTGTGTTCCGGACGAGGGGGACCAAGATGAGGGGGAGACGGAAATACCGGGTCGGAGCCCGGACCGTCAATTTTGCCAGCATCGGACTCGTGGCGTCGGCCCTCGTCGTCGTCTTGGAGGTCACCGCACCCTCGAGCGCGCCCCCGGCCGTCTTCGCCTCCGGAGCTCGCACGGGTGGTCCCGGCTCATCCACTCTCCCTCTCGATACGACCGCGCCGGAGGCCGTACTGGAGCCCAGCCCCCAGGTCTTGCACGGCGCGACGACACCGACTTTGCCGACGTCGACAGTGGCATTGGCCTTCAGCCTCGACCCGGGCTCGACGCTCCCGAAGCTGTCGCATCCGGCAGCGGCGACCTCATCCGAGTTCGTGACGACGGCCGTGCCCGCTGACGTGCAACGCTCACACGCGAGCGCAAAGGCCGCGCAACACTCAGTCGCGATCCCAGCGGCCGGGAGCCACGGCAACGGCTTAGGCAATCGCTCCGGCAACAGCTCAGCGAATGCGAAGGTCGGCGTGGCGGCAGCAGGCACCGGTCCCCTCCCGAGCCCGAATGTCGCCGTCGCTGGCGGCAACGGGAATGCCGGTAACGGTGCCAACGGTCACGCCAACGGCCCGCCTCCCAGGAGCCAAGCGGCCGGGCCGCCGCAGCCGGATCCGCTCGTCCCCTCTCACCCGACCGGCGCGCCCGCGCCCCCGGGGCAAGGCGCGGGCGCGGGGGACCCGCTCGTCCCCTCTCACCCGACCGGCGCCCCCGCCCCCCCGGGGCAAGGCGCGGGCGCGGGGCATGGGAACCACTGACCGGTCGAAGAGGGGTCCCGCGGAGAGGGGCCTCGATGAGCTCGACTAGGCGGCCGACTCCCCGGAGCGACCGGCAAGCAGGTAGCGCCGAAGTGCAATAACGGTCCAAATGGACTCGACCACACCGAAAGGCCAGGCCCCGGACAAGAAGCCGTAGGAGCTCGACAGGGCACAGCCCAGGGCGAAGGCCAGGATGAAGGCCCGTCCCCGCGCTTCGAGGGCGTACATCCCCATCATGAAGGTCAGGGCGCAGACGCCGTAGATCGTGACAGCCATTGGTGCGAACTTAAGCGGGAACGGATGAGGGACAACCCCGCGGTACCCTCACTCGGGTGGGGATACCGGACGAGGAAGTGGCCCAGGTCCGGGCGGCCACCGACATCGTGGCCCTCATCAGTGAGCACGCGCTGCTGAAGAAGGTCGGCCGGCGCTGGAGCGGGCTCTGCCCCTTCCACACCGAGAAGACCCCTTCCTTCAGCGTCAATGCCGAGGAGGGCTTCTACTACTGCTTCGGCTGCCAGGAGTCGGGCGACGCCATCACTTTCGTGCGCGCCATGGACCACCTCGACTTCGTCGACGCCGTCCGCTTCCTGGCCGACCGGGCCGGCATCACGCTGCACGAGGACCAGGAGATGGGACGCGATCACAAGCGCCGGTCCGAGCTGCTCGACGCTATGGACCGCGCCGTCGACTGGTACCACGAGCGCCTCCTGCGCTCACCGGACGCGGGCCCGGCCCGCGATTACCTGCGCTCACGCGGCTACGACGGGGACGTCGTGCGCCAGTTCCGTTTGGGCTGGGCTCCGGACGACTGGGACGCCATGGCCAAGTCGTTGCGACTTCCCGAGAATGTCCTCTCCGACTCGGGGCTCGGCTTCGTCAACCGCCGTGACCGGGTGCAGGACTTCTTCCGGGGCCGCGTGCTCTTCCCGATCTGCGACCCCTCCGGACGCCCGGTCGCCTTGGGCGGACGCATCCTCCCGCCGCGACTGGGTCAGCCGCCGCCCGAACGACCAGAGCCCAAGTACAAGAACTCGCAAGAGTCACCGATCTATTCGAAACGCAGGACCCTGTACGCGCTCAACTGGGCCAAGAAGGGGATCATCGCCCAAGGTGAGGTCGTGGTGTGCGAGGGCTACACCGACGTCATCGGCTGCTTCCAGGCCGGCGTGCCGTGGGCCGTCGCCACCTGTGGCACCGCGCTAGCCGAGGAGCACTTCACGCTGCTGCGCAACTTTGCCAAGCGCATCGTGCTGGCATACGACGCCGATGCTGCGGGGCAGAGCGCGACGTCGCGCGTCTACGAGTGGGAGCGCAAGCACGAGGTGGACGTCGTGGTGGCCGACCTCCCCGGTGGCAGCGACCCCGGAGACCTCGCCCGCACCGACCCGGGAGGGCTCGCCCGCGCCATCAAGGAGGCCCGACCATTCCTGCAGTTCCGGGTCGATCGCATGCTGAAAGCGGGCGACCTCACGACGGCGGAGGGCAGGGCGAGGGCGGCCGATACGGCGCTGACAGCAGTGGCGGAGCACCCCGATGACCTGGTGCGCGACCAGTACGTGATGCAACTCGCCGACCGGTGTCGCCTCGACTCGGCCAGGCTCCGCGAACGCCTGGACCACTTCCGCGCGCATCCACCGGCGGAGCGCCCGACCCGGCGTACCCGCGGGTCGAGTGAAGAGCCGCCACGCGACTATCCCGAGGACGACGGCGATCGCGTCGCGCCCGAGGATGGGGAAGGCGGTTCGGCCCTTATGGCGGCGCTACGACCTGGGCCTGGCCTCGAGGCACTCAAGTTGGCTGTCCACAAACCCGAAGATGTAGGGGATCGAGTTCACGCTGTGCTCTTCACCGATCGCCTGCAGCGTCAGGCCTTTGTCGCTCTGTTGGAGAACGACAGCGTGCACGAAGCGGTGGAGTCCGCGTCACCGGAGGTGGCAATCCTGTTGCGACGCGTCATAGTCGAGGAGCCGATGTCGGGTGACCCTGAGTTGGGTGACCCGGTCGACTCAGTGGTCGCGGTGCTCCTGCGCAGCGCGGCACGGCGCGCACTCGCAGATGTCGAGATCGAATCGCGGGTGGGCGACGACTCCTGGCAGGCGCGGGCGGCCGAGACCGTTCAGGCCCGGCTTTGGCTGGACGAACTGGAGGAATTGCCGTCTGGCCGCGACCCTGCCGATCGGTTGGTAGCGTGGTTGGTTCAGAGGGATACCGGGGAGTGACAACGTTGGCAGGGCGAGGGTGAGCGAAGAGTCCGCAGTTGCGATCGACGAAGGCCACGTCGACTTGCCGGACGCGCCCTCCGATTCGCTGGCGCCCATCTCTCATGTCGCGCTCCCACCCGGCGTGTCGCAGGTCGATTTCGAAGCGGCGCTCGCGACGGGTCGCGAGAAGGGTCAACTCACGCAAGCAGAGCTGATCGAGGCCCTGCACACGGTGGAGTTGACGCCGGAGGTGCTGACGACGCTCATCGATCGCGTCACGGCCGAAGGCGTCGCGCTCGTTCCAGACGAAGAAGAAGACCTCGTTCTCGAAGTGGCGCCGCCCAAGGCAGAGCGAGCTGTCCCCAAGTCCGAGGGTGCGGTTCGGGCAGACGCCCGCCGCGAGGCCAACGGGAAGCGGACCGCCTCGAGCGGCGATACCAGCGGTAGCTCCGAAGACCCAGTGCACACCTATCTCAAGGAGATCGGTCGGGTTCCGCTGCTCAATGCCGAGCTCGAGGTTGAGATCGCCAAGGCGATTGAAGAGGGCAACGCGGCTGCGGCCAGACTGGTTGCCCACGAGCTCGCCCTGGCCGGCGAGGGGCCCGAGACGGATCTGCTGGACGCTGGCGGGATCGCCCGCTGCAAGCGGCTCAAGCGCAACGGTCTCAAGGCAAAGGACGAGCTCATTGAGGCCAACCTGCGCCTCGTCGTCTCGATTGCCAAGCGCTACCGCAACCGCGGGCTGGCCTTCCTCGACCTGATTCAGGAGGGCAATCTCGGGCTGATGCGGGCGGTCGACAAGTTCGATCACACGAAGGGCTTCAAGTTCTCGACGTATGCCACGTGGTGGATCCGCCAAGCCATTACCCGGGCAATCGCGGACCAGGCTCGCACCATCCGCATCCCCGTGCACATGGTGGAGACCATCAACAAGGTCGTGTGGGCGCAACGCCAACTCCTTCAGGAACTCGGCCGCGAACCGACGATCGAAGAGGTGGCGCTCCGCGTCGAACTTCCGATGGAGCGCGTGCGCGAGATCCTGCGCATCAACCAGGACACGGTCTCACTCGAGCAGCCGGTGGGTGACGAGGACGACTTCAACCTGTCCGACCTCATCGAAGACAGGGGAGCGGTGGTCCCCGACGACGCAGCGACGCGCTCGCTGCTGGACGCCGCGGTGAGAGAGGCCCTTGGGCATCTGTCCGAGCGTGAGCAGGACGTGGTGCGCCTGCGCTTCGGCCTCGACGACGGCAAGATCCGGACGCTCGAAGAGGTCGGCAGAGAGTTCGGAGTGACGAGAGAGCGGGTACGCCAGATCGAGTCCAAGACGCTGGCGAAGCTGCGCCGGCCGGATGCCGCCCACCTCCTCAGGGACTACCTCGAAGAGTCCTGATCGCGCCAGAAATTCGGGCCGTGGCCTCAACGATCCCGGCGCGGGTCGCTGATATCGTTCGGGGTCTGTTTTTCTCGACCCTTCCGGGGTAGCTCAATGGCAGAGCAAGCGGCTGTTAACCGCTAGGTTGAGAGTTCGAGTCTCTCCCCCGGAGCTTTTCTCGTCGCAGCCATCGGGACGAACTGGCGGACACGCTCTTGGGGCTGGTTCAAGGTATTTGAACGGCCAAGAACGCCTGCCCCATTCAAACTCGCTACATCATGCGATTTCCGGGAAGACCACCTGGAGCAAAGTGGCAACATCGGGGCGTCCTTCAGCGATGAGGAGTAGATCATGACGACGACATCTCCCTTCGGAGAATCCGTGCCAGTGCAGACGCTTGCCGATGGGCGTGTGATTCCGACGCTCGCCCTTGGCGTGTGGCAGACCCCAGAGGGTCGCGAGACCGAAGATGCGGTGCGCTGGGCACTCGAGGTTGGCTACCGCCACATCGACACGGCCCAAGGGTACGGGAACGAAGCAGGCGTCGGAGAGGGATTCCGACAGAGCGGGCTTGACCGCAGTGATGTCTTCATCACGACGAAGTTCTATCCAGGATCCAAGGATCCGGTCCGCGAGCTCGAAGCGAGCCTGGAGCGCCTGAAGCTCGACTACGTCGACCTCTACCTCGTGCACTGGCCCCAGGGCGGACCGACTTGGGCCTGGCCCGGGATGGAGCAGGCACACAGTCTCGGTTATGCCCGATCGATAGGCGTGTCGAATTTCGACTTCTCGGAGCTGGAGGAGGTTGCTGCCGTGGCGACCACTGCTCCTGTCGTCAATCAGATCAACCTCAATCCGTTCAGCTATCGCAGGGAGCTGATCGAAGAGGGACGCCGACGCAATCTGGTAATGGAGGCGTACAGTCCGCTGGGAACCGGTCGTCATCTCTCGAATCCTGGAGTGGACGCAATTGCTGCGCGCACTGGCAGAACGCCATCGCAAATCCTCATCCGATGGGGTCTTCAGCACGATTTCGTGGTGCTCCCGAAATCAACACATCGCGAACGGATACTCGAGAACTTCGGCGCTCTCGAGTTCACCCTCTCCGATGCCGACATGGTCGAACTCGATGCCCTCGATGCCGGTTCCAAACCGGGCCAAGCTCTCGAGCGGAAGTGGTGGTAAGGCCACGGAGGCCAAGTCCTGAATCGCGAGTACAGACGAGTGGGTTGGCCGATGACATGCGTTTTTGTCTGTCGGCGTACGAGTGATCAGGCTCAAGGGCGGTCGAGCTGAGGATTTACAAGCACCTTTGCTCCTGTGGACTGCTTGATGCACTGAGAGAACACGCTGGGATCGAGGACCTGGGCGAGTGAGATCTCGCTCGAGTAACTGCTGGCGAACGTGGTCGTCAGTCCAGCCGCCACGGCTTGACGGAGCTCACCGAACCGCTCGGGGCCAATGTTCTGGAGGAATGGCGTGAGCAGCCACCCGCCCACGTTCCAGGCGAAGCCAAACGTCCGAGTCAAGATGGTCGGACTCGGGTCGAGGCCTCCGTAGATGTACACCTGCTTGCGAACGCTCGACCCGTATCTCGAGTACTCCGTGGCGGATTGGGAGGCCGCCGCCTCCATGGCGCTGAGGATCTGACTGGCGAGATTCCCCCCACCGGTGGCGTCGAAAGCGAGCGTGGCCGACGTGGAGGTCACGGCGTCTCTGAGATCACGCTTGAACGACGACGCACTGGAGTCGCAGACATGCACGGCGCCGATGGATCGCAGGAGTTCCGCGTGCTCTGGCCTGCGCACGATGTTGACAAGGGGCACGTCCTCTCCGAGACAGAGTTTGACCAGCATCTGCCCGAGATTCGACGCCGCCGCCGTATGGACGAGACCGCTGTGATCCTCCCGACGCATCGTCTCGATCATTCCGAGCGCGGTCAGCGGATTGACAAACGATGACGCTCCCGTCCTCGCCGGCGTGCCTTCCGGCAGGACGAGGCACGCTGCTGCTTCGCTTGCCCGGTACTGGGTGTACATCCCACCCCCGGCCACCGAGACGGTCCGCCCCATGAGCGCCTGAGCTTCAGGAGTGTCCCCAGCAGCCATCACGGTGCCCGCTCCCTCGTTGCCGACCGGCAGCGACCGTCCGACCCGAGCTGCCAGAGCCCGGAGTGCCCCCTCGGAGAGGGGTATCGTCACAACGGGGCGATCTCGGGGTCCGTTGACTGTCGCCGCACTCATGTCCGCACCGGCGAACAACAGTCCCAGGTCGGACGGATTGATCGGCGCTGCCTCGACGCGAACGAGGACCTGACCGGGCCTGGGGATCGGCACGGGGACGTCGATCAACGAGAGTTCCAACGTTCCTTGTTCGGTGACCAGTGAGCGGAGTTCGAGCGAGCTAGGGGGAGTTGGGGGAGTCATGGTCGGTCTCTCATCTCTTCGTTATGGGGTTCGATTGGGGGACCGCTCTGCGGGGAACTGGATCAGTCCTCACCAAGATCTACCAGGTAGTGCCCGAAGCGGAGTTCGAATTCAGGTCCGACCTCGCTCGCCCGACGTCGCAGTCTTGCCCCCCGCTCATGCAGGGTCGGCCAGGAGAAGGCCGTGAGAAACATGTCCTGCGTTTCGACAAGGTCTTCTGCGGGTGGGAGCGTCCGTCGGTTCACAAGGCGCTTTGCTTCGGCGAGGGCCGGCCTGTCGAACGAGGCGATCCGGCGGGCGAAGGCGTCGACGAAGTCGTCCAGTTCGTCGTCGGGAATGGCGCGGTTGATCCAGCCGTAATGGGCCGCGGTCTCAGCGTCGAAGTCGTCGCTGCCCAGGATGATCTCCAAGGCGCGGGCGCGTCCCACGAGCAGCGGGAGTCGCTCCAGGGCGCCACCTCCTGGAAACATCCCCGCACCGACTTCAGGTTGGCCAAACAGCGCCTTCTCCCGGCTGGCGAATCGGAGATCACAAGCGAGGGCCACCTCGCTTCCACCGCCTCTATTGCGACCGCGGATCTTGGCAATGGTCACGACGGACGTCGATGCCAGACGGGTGGCCGTATCGATCCACGTGGGCAGGCCCGTTGGACCCGGTGCGACGGGTGTTTCGGTAGCACGAGCAATGTCGTAGTGATTGATGAAGAAATCTGGATCAGCGCTCTCGAGTACTGCGACACGCAGCGCATCGTCCGTCTCCATCAGACCCACCAACTCTTGGAGCTCAAGAATCGTGTCCGGGTCTTCGAGGTTGATCGGGGGATTGCGAAAGGTCACTCGCCAGTAGCCCGGAGCCACATCGGTGACGGTGAACTGGGTCAGTGCGCTTGCCATGGGGGAGCCTCTTTCCGTTGCGGCAGAGCTTTGGTCGGAACGTGGATGGTCAGCCGAGATCCGCTCGTCCGGCGTTGACACCTGCATCTGGGTCGGTGTCAACGGCGCCGCTAATTCCGTCCGCCGTCCTTGGCAGCTGCGATCTGTGCGATCTGCGCTCGCGCAGCATCGACGAGTTCGCCATTGGTATTCGCGTGGCCTGCGAGCCCCCAGCCACCCTCGATCGCCTCTGTCAGGAGGACCCACGTCCGCTCAGTCAGCGAAGGATCTTTGGCCGCCTGGCTTACGAGCTCTGTGAACTGACTCACCACGGCCAGCTGCTTGTCGCGGTCGAGCGCGCCGGCGTTCGTGAGCACCTGCACGCGTACGTAATTGTCCTGCCCCTCCACGTTCGAGATGCTGCCCGCCGGCAACTCGTGGATGAAGGCGGCAGTGTTCTGGCGGAACATCGGGATGTCCGGCACGCCCTCAATGACCATCAGCGTTCGGGCGAGGTCGGCGGCCAGTTGGCCACCCTGCTCGAAGGTGCCGTCGGTGGCGTAGACGTCGATCATGGGCATGCGAGGAGCCTTTCTATGTATGCAAGCAGACATAGTAACCGAGACTATGATGACTTGCATAGCCCCGGCGGACATTCGACGGAGGGGCATGATCAGGACCAAGACATGGCACAGGGCGACGTTCGGACGAAAATGGTGAAAGGGGCCGCTGGCCTCCTGGCCACCAAGGGGGTCGAGGGCACCTCCTTTGCTGAGGTGTTGGACGCGACCAATTCCCCCAGGGGGTCGATCTACCACCACTTTCCGGGCGGAAAGTCCGAACTTGTCCACGCTGCGCTCGACCTGGTCAGTTCGCGGGCGCTGGCCGTGATGGAGTCGAGGCGGGGCAGCCCTGCCGAGGCGATCGTCAAACAGTTCCTGGATCTGTGGCGTCAGCTCCTCGACAGCTCAGACCTGACGGCAGGCTGTGCCGTGATCGCCGTCACTGTGGCGGGGTCCGACGATGATCTGCTCGACCACGCCGGAGCGATCTTTCGAGATTGGACGGCTCATCTGGCCGGACTACTAGTTGCCGGCGGAGTGGCCGAGAGCTCTGCCCGGCCGTTTGCCGTCATGATCATCGCAGCGACCGAGGGAGCAGTGGCGCTTTGCCGGGCCGAACGAAGTCGAGAGCCCTTCGACATCGTCGACAAGGGGCTGATGCAGTTGGTCTCATCAAAGTCCTGATCAATGACGCGAGATGTACGCGGCGAGGCTGCAACAGAGCCGAATCTGCCAATTGAACGACGATCTGGAGTCAGCAATGCTTTTCGAGTTCGACCCTTCAGCGATTCGAGCGGAACTGAAGACAGAGGGCGATCACTGGGTCGTCGCGATCGAGACGGGAACCGGGAGATGGGACATGCGGAGACGAGTTGGAGAGACCAACCCATCTCTCGCGATGAGATCCGCGACGCCGTCGGCGATGACAGCGTTACCAACAATGAGGTTGTCATTGCGTATCTCGAGATGAGCCTTCGCAGGGCAGGATGGCGCGCGGCGCGGCAGGGTAGGACGGTCACCCCTCCGGTACTCGAAGTCTGGGATCTCAGTCCGGCATCGGAGTATGTGAGGCCGTACCACCTGCTCCATAGGCGCCAGGAATCGGCCGGTCCCCAAGATTGAATGCATGGGTTGCCTCGCTAATGATCGTAGGGATTAGCGGCCCTATTCATTGGCAATGCCGACGTCGATCCGGCGGGCTTATAACCCAAAAGGTCGGAGGTTCAAGCTCTGCCGAACTGAATTCGAGTGTCCTAGGGGTCGCAGACCTTCCTCGATCCTAGGAGGCCATCAATTCGACAGGGGGAACTCTTGAGGCAAGATCCGCTTGAGTTCGACGCGGGAGCTCACGCCCAGCTTTTTGAAGATCGATCGTAGGTGAGAGTCGATCGTGTAGTGCGAAACAAAGAGTTGCTCTGCCATTTGCTTGTTCGTCAATCCCTCTACAACCAACTCGGCGACGCCCTGCTCCGCCCTCGTCAACTCCGTCCGTTGCGGTCTTGATTCGATCGCAGAGTCAGCCAAGTCAAGCTCGAGGGTTGCAGCTGCTCGGAGTTCTATCATGATCCCGATCGGAACGGCTCCGTCGAGCACTTTCTCACAACGAATGAGCCAGCGCCGGCCAGCGCTTAGGGTGATCTCCTGAAACCCGAATCGGCCTTCGGACACGATCCGACGCGCAACGTCTCGAAGGAGCATTTCGTCCGCAGCAGCAACGAACCTGCTTGCGGCCGCGTTCGATAGCATCGATCTCGGGCCCAGAAAGACCACGGGTCCTCGGACGCTTCGGTGCTTCCGGAGAAACTGCTGCAATATCAGCTTCTCTTGCAAGCTCGATTCGTCGATAAGACGTTGCTCGATCATTCGCGCCAGACGAAGAACCGTCGGCAACATGAGCGGATGCGCGTCCGGAGCCGGACACGTCAGGTCTATGACGCCGAGTATGCGACCGCTTTTGGGATTAAGAATCGGCGCGCCCGCGCAGGCAAAACCGGTGAAGACATCCGAGAAGTGCTCGCAACCTTCGACGAGGAACGACTTGCCTTCAGTGATTGCCGATCCGATACCGTTCGTACCGACCGACTCTTCGGCGAAGACATAGCCGGGAGCAAACTCGAGGCGCTCGAGAGGCGCGGTCAAGACCCGATCTGTTTCACGACGATCGAGTACCTGGGCGTGGTTGTCCGCGACAACAACGCACATCTTGACCGCACCGAGGTCGTTTACGAGTTCGTCAACCACGGGTCGTGAGGCGCGAAGGAGGAGCGCTTCAGGGTCAACCTCGTCGATCCAAGGAACGTGGTGATGTTGCGGATCCAAACCAGCGTTGTTAGACCGCCGCCATGAGACATTGATCTCTTCGCGAGGAGGGGAATTCAAC
Organism: uncultured Acidimicrobiaceae bacterium; assembly: GCA_963719485.1. Lineage (GTDB taxonomy): Bacteria > Actinomycetota > Acidimicrobiia > Acidimicrobiales > RAAP-2 > Bog-473. The sequence goes on along the minus strand of OY970387.1, from coordinate 4,390,054 downwards.
CCGCGCGACTCAACGAGGTCTAGGAGTGGCCGCGTCGACGGCGGCGCCCCTCCGTCGACCACTTTAGCGACCGCCTCGATGGGGGTCCATGCCCTCAATGTACCCACAGCTTCGTAAGACCGTGCGTTCGTTCGTCGATCGGTCGGCGAGCCCCCACGAAGGTGTTACCGCAAGCTGCAGGCCGGAGCCCCAGTCGAGGATCTCTCTGGAACAGACAGCGGACGTGCTCGTCGGGGACTGAAGGCGCCTTCGTGGTAGTCGTGGCTGGCCGGTAGAGGGCGAAAACCCCAGGTAATTGCCTATCCGTCCGAGCACAGCCGAAGTTCGAGCGGCGACAGCTGACCCTCGATCGAGATCACGTGATGGCTCGGCGTGTGGGGCCCCGGGCGTCACCTCTGCCACGCCGACGTCAGCCAAATCCCGCGAAGCGCGGGATATGAAAAGCCGCGGGACAGGCGCACTTTAAACGTGTGACCAACACGTCGCCCGAGCTCATCGTCTGCAGCCGCAGTGGAAGCCTTCGTGCTCACTTCCGGCCGTCGATCGCCTCAGCCGCGGAACAGGCGGAAGCGTATGCCGGGTTGCTGCCGTTGATCGCCGGCGGCGAGATAGCGCCTGCCTTCGATCGATTCTTTTCGCTCGAGGACGCTCCCGAGGCTTTGCGCTACCTGATCGAGGATCGACCCTTCGGCAAGGTGACCCTGACCCCCTACGCACTCTCCGACTTGCGCCCACATGAGCGGCCGCTGGCCCTCCTGCAGAGACGGTCGCCGGTGCCGTGATGTCGACCTCCGTGAGTCCCAAGTCCTGGCGCGACCCGGCGCTCGGCACGCCGTATCAGTGATGGTGCGGTAAATCGGAAGGAGAAATGATGAGAAAAACGTTCAAAGCGGGAGTTGCGACGCTATGTGCGGCGGCTCTCTCGGTTGTCGTTGGATCGCTGCTGATAGTGCCAGTCTTCGCTGGCGCGCAAGTACGCCATGCTGCAGGTGAGCGTTTCGCCGGCCCGAAGCCGACCGTCGTCTTAGAGCATGGAGGGTTTGCTGACGGGTCCAGCTGGGACCAGGTGATCTCGATACTGCAGCACGAGGGTTACACGGTGGACGCGCCGCCGACGCCACTGCTCGCCCTCGCATCCGATACGGCCTATCTCGCCAGTTATCTGAAGACCATTTCCGGTCCGATCATTCTGGTCGGTCACTCCTACGGCGGGATGGTCATCTCGGGTGCCGCGGCCGGGAATCCCAATGTCAAGGGCCTCGTCTACGTCGACGCCCTTGAGCCGGCGGTGGGTGAGTCGCTCGAGCAACTCACCTTTGCCAAGCCCGGGTCATGCCTCACCGGGGGTGGGAACCTGAACAACGTCGTCAACCTCGTGGACAATCCCTCGCAGCCTGCTGGTGACTACGACGCCTACTTGAAGGTCGCTCCCGGACCCGACTACGCCGGCTTCGACGCGTGCTTCGCGACCGACGTTCTGACGCAGGAGGCCAACGTGCTCGCAACGACCCAGCGGCCGATCGCACTCGGCGCCTTCACGGCGCCTTTTTCTGGAACGCCTGCGTGGACGAGCGATCCGTCCTGGGCCGTGATCGGTACGGACGACCAAGTCGTGCCTCCGGCGGAGCTGACCTTCTTGGCGCAGCGCGCGGACTCGAAGATCACCTACGTAAAGGCGGGACACCTGTCGATGATCGCGCAGCCTTTCGCAGTGGCCAACGTGATCAACCAGGCTGTGTGGTCCACGTCGTAGCAATCGTGTCCGGAGCGGTGTCGGCGGACGAAAACTCGGCGCCGCTCCGGACGGACACCAGCATCACCGCCTCAGCCCGCTGTCGGCTGCAGTCGGCGACGTGAGTCCAGGATCGAAATAGACGGGCCGTCCTCTGCGGCCCAAGAGAGAAAGGAATACGAAGATGGAATCAAGCAAATCTGAAACCGCTGTCATCCTTATCCATGGAGCGTGGGCCGACGGCTCGAGCTGGAGCGCAGTGATCGAGCAACTGCAGGCCGAGGGCTACAAGGTCACAGCTCCTCAGTTCCCGCTGACGTCGTTGGCCGACGATGTCGCCCGGCTCCGCCAAGTGTTGGCTCTCCACGATGGCCCGACCGTCCTTGTCGGGCACTCGTACGGTGGTCAGATCATGACGGCACTCGGCGCAGATGCACCGAACGTCGTCGGCTTGGTCTACATCGCCGCCTTCGGGCTCGATGAGGGGGAGTCACTCGGCGCCCTTCTCGCGCAGGGTCCTCCGACGCCGGCGCTGGCCCACCAGGTCCTCGACGAGAAGGACTTCGTCTGGCTCTCAGAGGACGACTTTGTGCACCATTTCGCGGCTGACGTTGATCCCATCGAGGCGAGAGTCCTCTACGCCGTTCAGCAGCCGTTGGCCGCCGCAGCATTCGATGAAGTTATGGGTGCCCCGGCGTGGAGGTCGCTGCCCTCGTGGTACCTGGTTGCCACCGACGATGAGGCCCTTCCACCGGATGCCGAGCGGCAGTTCGCCACGCGCATGGGTGCAACTGTCATCGAAGTCCCCTCGGGTCACCTCGCGATGGTCTCGCACCCAGGGGACGTGGCAAAGCTCACCGAGTCGGCGCTCGACGACCGCCAGCCCACTCGCTGATCAGCGGTGAGCGACATTCTGGTTGTGGACGCCACGAGCAGCGACTTGGGCGGCGGTGCAAAGCGGCGCCGCCGCAGGTCGCCGACGTTAGTCGGAGAAGGAACAGCCGCTGAGAGTTGTCGTCCGACAAGTGAGCAGATGATCTGTGATGTCCTGCATCTTGCCCTTGTCGCAACGCAACTGCAGGTGGTCTGGCATGCACGAGCGAACACAGCCGAAAGGGCCATGCAGCTACTGGACCAAGCCTTTCGCGAGATCCGTGTTCGCAACGAAAAGCAAGCGAATCGACCGATGATGACTGAGTCGTGCGCCACGCTATCGAACAACTCGGTGAGCTCAAAAGGGAGAACCTCATGACGATTACCGCACAACTCATGTGGGACGTTTTCGTATCGCCCCTCGAGCTAACTGTCGTTGAGGAACGCAACGCCGGGCCGGCCCTCCCTGGGTTCACCGACCTGCCGCCGGGCGTCCAATACGAGACGTGGTCGCCGATCTCGTCGACGCTCATCACTGGTCAGCGCGACGCGGTGCTCGTCGACCCGCTTATGACCACGACCCAGGGTCGGGTCCTCGCCGGTTGGATAGCCGCCACCGGAAAGAACCTCACCACGATCTACGTGACTCACGGGCACGGCGATCATCACTTCGGACTCAGCGTGATTCTTGACCGCTTCCCCGGGGCGCGGGCGGTGGCCACTCCAGCGGTCGTAGAGCGAATGCGAGAGTCGGTTGACCCGGGCGCGGTGGCGTCGTTTTGGGCCAACCTGTTGCCCGGCCAAATCCCCGAACGGCTCGTTGTCGCCGAACCGCTGAAGGATGGTGGGTTCGACCTCGAAGGCCACGACCTCGTGGTTATGGAACTGGGCCACACCGATACCGACGACACTACCTGTTTGCACGTCCCGGACATTGGTCTCGTAGTAGCCGGTGATGCGGTGTACAACGACGTGCACCTCTACCTCGCCGAGTCCGATCCCGAGCTCCGGAAAGCGTGGATATCAGCCATCGATAGGATCGATGCGCTGGAGCCTCGGGCAGTAATTGCGGGCCACAAACGCGCCGGCCGCGCCGACGATCCGCAAATACTCGAAGAGACCCGCCAGTACATCCGCGATTTCGACCGTATCGATGCCGCCGCAACAACGGCACGCGAGTTGTACGACGACATGCTCGCCATCTATCCGGACCGTGTGAATCCCGGAGTGCTGTGGATCTCTGCGCGGGCGCTCAAGCGATGACCGGGCTGACGACGACGGCCGAACATCTAATCGCTCCGAGTCACTTCATAGGGCCCGGACGGCTAGAGCAGGCCGGCACCGTCGGGGCGAGCTCTGCGCTAGCTAGCCGGTGCTCAGCGCTCCAGGAACACCCCCAATTGCTGGAGGAGAACCAGTGGCACCGGACTCTCCCGGCCCTCCCGCTACATCTTTTCTTCGTCAGCCTGTGGGAGGTCTGACTGTGGCCGGTGAGTGGGATGCGTGGGGGTTTCCACCAAGGTCAACGTGTCCTCGCTCACCGCGACTGTGCGGAGCCGTCAATCGAGCGGAGACTCCATGACGACGTTGGCAACTCCATCTCGCCATCTAAACCAGAAGCGATCCGTTCCTCGCCCTGTCGCCTTTTGGCTCGTCGGTGTCGCTATTACGACCGTGACAGCAGCATCGAGCGCTCCGAGTCCGCTGTATCCGGTTTATCAGGTCCAGTTCAGGTTTTCGGAGATCACGCTGACCGCGATCTTTGCAATATACGCCTTTTCGCTTTTGATAAGTCTGCTCACCATAGGCCGATTGTCGGATTATGTCGGGCGGCGTGTCGTGCTCGCTGGTGCACTCGCGGTCGACGCAGGAGCGATGGCGTTGTTTGTCGGATCCAAAAGCGTGGAATGGCTCCTGTGGGCCCGTGCCGTGCAGGGCTTTGCCACCGGCGCCGCCTTTGGTGTGGCTGGGGCGTACCTGTTTGATTTGCAACCAGCTGGGTCGCGCTTGGGCTCACTTGTGAACACCGCTCTACCGGTTCTTGGTATAGGGCTCGGAGCCATCATCGCCGGAGTGCTCGTCCAGTATGGCCCTCACCCAACGCTGTTGATATTCGTGGTTCTCATGGCGCTCTTCGTGCTCCTCGCATTTGCGACAGCGCTGCTGCCAGAGACCATCCGGCGTGTACCTGGCGCGGCGGCTGCATTACGGCCACGAGTGGCCGTTCCGGCCCGCGCAGGGCGTGCGTTTGCCGGCGCGGCACCGACGATGGTTTCAGGCTGGGCGCTGAATGGCCTGACCCTCTCGGTCGGCGCCTCATTGCTCGCGACCGTGTTCCGGCAGAGCAACCACGGGGTAATCGGTCTTGTGATCGGCCTGTTTACAGTCTCGGCCGCTGCGGCCTCGGTCCTCGGTACGCGACATGTCGCCGTGGACCATGGCTGAACTGGGAAGCGCCGCCATCGCGGTGGGAGCAATACTGTTCGTTTTCGCGCTTGGTTGGACCTCAATCGCTCTGTTTGTGCTCGCGTCGATCGTCGGAGGAGGGGGCTTCGGAACTGGGTACCTTGGGTCGATTCGCTCGGTGAGCCAACTGGCCGAGATTCGCGAGAGGGCTGGGCTGATCTCAGCCGTGTACGTGGTGAGCTACCTTGCCTTCAGTATCCCGGCACTGGTGGCAGGCGTAGCAGCCACCCATGTCGGGCTACGCGACACGTCGTTCGGGTATGGCTGCCTAGTTGCCCTCATCGGATTCAGCGCGTTGACGTTCGCGCGGTTGAACGTTCGTCGGCGGCGGGACACTGGATGACCATCGATCGGGTGTTAGCTGGGTCGGACCAAAGGGGGACCTTCTCGTTGAACTGGGGTGCTTGACGTGGAGGTATTCGGCTTCCGGAACGGGAGTCGCCGCTCTTTACCCGTCGCTAGAGGGCAGTTCGAGCCGGTAACGAGTGTGCCGAATCGGATCAGGGATAGCCGAGACGAATGACCGGTCGAACACAGAGAAAGGAACTGAGCATGTCTGATGTCTCGAACCCCGTCCAGAACGTCACCTTCGCCAGCAATGGAGATGAAGCTTTCGGCTACCTCGCGTTGCCGGCGTCGGGCAGCGGACCGGGGCTGATCGTGATCCAGGAGTGGTGGGGGCTGACTACCCACATGGCCCACATGGCGGACCGATTTGCTGACGAAGGATACGTTGCGTTGGCCCCGATCTTTACGGCGGAGCCACCACGCACGACGAAAGTGAAGCGTTACAGCTGTTGCTGGGGCTACCCGTCGACCGGGCAGCCAAAGATCTTCGAGGCGCAGTCGACTATCTGATTTCGCGGCACGAGGTGGTCGGCGAGACAGTGGGCGTCGTCGGATTCTGCATGGGCGGCGCGTTCGCCCTACAACTGGCGGTCCAAGAGGGAGTCAAGGTCGCCGCGGTCGTGGCCTTCTATCCGTCCGGATACCTGCCAGACGGCTATTCGGGGCTCCACGCTCCCGTGCTGATTCATATCCCCGACAGCGACGCGATCAACCCGCCCACCCTGGCCCACGACCTCATCGAGAAGATCTCGGCCGGCTCCGGCCTCAATCCGGAGATCGACCACTATCCCGCCGGCCATGCCTTCTTGAATGAGGAAGACCTCCTTGGAACCTACGACGCCGAGCAAGCGAGAATCGCATGGGATCGAACTCTCACCTTTCTCAGCGCGCACCTGGCGTAGAGGCCGCTAGCAGCGAAACCTAATGTTCGTCCTTTAGGGCGACAGGAGATCCATGGCCGATCGTGCGATGTCCTCTAGCACCGACGATGCCACTTCCGCTCTCGCAATGTTGTCGATCCCGCGAAGCACGCTCAATAGGAGGTAGCCCGCGCTTTCCGCACTGATAACGGTGCTCACCTCGCCAGTTGCCTGAGCCGCTCGGACAGTTTCCGCCAGTGCGGTGGCAATCTGCGCGATGGCGGTGGCCAGTCGCGTGTGCGAGGCCCTGCGCCGCCAGAGCCCGTCGACAGAATCAGTCGGGCGACTCAAGCGAATCAGCCCGCTGGGAGTCAAGATCGCTCAATGATCCCGCGGGTACTGGAAGGGGCCAATGTCCGTGGAGGGCGATGATTTGCGCCGAAGCCGGCAGACTCTCGCATTGTGCAACCCCAGTAGCGACACGACACCCCGAAGGGCGCAGGCATGTACCGTTGATGCCTCCAACGCGGGGGAACCGCATGCCTGACTCGGTAGACCTGGGCTTCAACGGCCTGAAGGCGGAGCCGGGGGCCCACATCTGTGGGATCTACACGGGCGAACGGCAACGCGACGAAATCGTGCTCCCGTTCTTGGAGACAGGGCTGCGAGACGGGGACAAATGCATGTGCATCGTCGACTCGATCGAACCAGCCGAGATCATCGCCAAACTTGACCCCGACCTGGACCCCCGACACCGAGCCGACATAAACCAACTCGTCATCATGCGGGCCTCGCATGTCTTTTGTCGATCCGGCAGGTTCTCCGCGAGCGAGACGATCGGCTTCTGGAAAGTCGCGGTCTCCGAAGCTATGTATGACAGTCGGTTCGAAATGGTTCGAGCTATCGACACGTGGTCCCAGAACGACGTCATTGTCGACCCCGATGAGCACCTTCTCCTCGAGTCCGAAATGAACCGGATCATTCCCCTTTACAAGCAAATCGTGGTGTGCCTCTACGACCTCGAGCAGTTCGGCAGCGCCGTCATTTTCAACTTGCTGAAGACCCACCCGATCCTGCTATTGGGCGGGCTTCTCCTGGAAAATCCCCACTACAAGTCACCCGACGAGGTCATGGCGGAGACACAAGCAAATGCGCGGGGCGCAGGACCGATCGAGAAAGAGGCTCCTAGTGCCGAATCGTGAGGACTGGCTGGACCTCGCCCGCAAGGTCGATTGGGAATATCGCTATGTCAAGGAACAGGACGTCTTCCCAACCGAGATAAGTGGCGGACCATGGCTTTCCCATGCCGCGTGGGCTGAGTGGAATGAGGCCTACCGCACGACCTACCGCGAGTACGTCGCAAATCAACGATCCAAGGATGACTCGGTCATGGGCGTTCGGTCCGTGCTGAATAAGGCTTACCTAAGGGAAGAACGCGATCCCAGCTGGGTACAACTCCTGAAATTCCACTATGGCGCGCTGGCCCTGGCCGAATACGCCGGCGCGGTGGCCGAGCTGCGGATGGCACGCTTCGGACGCGACAGCGCGTGGCGCACGATGGCGACGTTGGGCGCTCTCGACGAAATCCGTCATACGCAGATCCCACTGTTATTCGGTCACGATCTTCTGCGCCTTGACGGTAACTTCGACTGGACACATCGCGCCTACCACACGCGTCAATGGGTCATTATCGCGGCGCGCCACCTCTTCGACGATATGTTCCTGGCCGCCGACGCCATCGACGTCGCCGTGCAGCTTAATTTTGTGTTCGAGACCGGCTTCTCGAACCTCCAGTTTCTGGCCATGGCCGCGATGGCCGACGGTGCCGACGACCACCTCTTTGAAAAGGCGCTGACGAGCATTCAAACCGACGAAGCTCGACACGCCCAAATCGGAAACCCCGTTCTTCGTACGCTCATCGACAACGGAGGAAAGGAACGGGTTCAATACCTCGTCGACAAAATGTGGTGGCGCTGTTGGCGTTTGCTCATCGCGCTTACCGGCACGGCAATGGAGTACTTGACTCCTCTCCGTGCGCGCACGAGGTCGTTCCGGCAGTTCATGGAGGAATGGGTCATCGAGCAGTTCATGGCCAACCTGGCAGAGTTTGGCCTCGAGCGCCCATGGTTCTGGGAACTCTTCGTCGAGGAACTGGACTACGCGCACCACAGCTTTCAACTCGGCCTGTACGCGTATCGGACGACCCTATGGTTTGACGTCGTCGCTCCAGACGAGGAGGAACGCCAGTGGCTCGCGAACGCCTATCCACACTGGCAGGAGACGTTCGGCATCCACTGGGACGACGTCGAGGGCAATTGGCAAGCCAAGGGCGAGCCAGGAACTCTCGCCTATGCCCTACCGGCGATGTGCAACCTCTGCCAGCTCCCTACCGTCTTCGTCCGTCCGGGCCGTAACACGGCCTGCACCGCCGAGGCGAACGGCCGGCGTTTCCTTTTCTGCTCCGAACCGTGTCGCTGGATCTTTGTACAAGAGGTAGATCGCTTCCGTGGGCATAAGAGCGTCGTGGACCGCATCGTCGCTGGTACGGCCCCGGGAAAGCTGACGGACCTGCACCGTTGGATGGGCCTCGAGGTGCCGGTCGAGACGGGGAAGGACCTGCGCCGGGGCCTCAACCCGTGGAGGCTCGAGTCCGTCCCACGGGCGTGAGCGAATCTGTGGCAAGCATCTACCTGTTCGGCTACCTCGAGGACGATTATCTCGGGCGCGTCCTGGTGACATCGGATGACGTCACCATCGAGTCGCTCGCCGCTCAGCTCGCCGCGTGGTCAGACGAACGTGGTACGCCAGTTGCCGTGACCAACGAAGCCGGCGACGAGCTTGACCTTCAATCACCCATCTACGCCGCGGGGCTCAGCAACGGCGACATCTTCACGGTGCGCCGTAGTGGCTAAAGCGATAGACGATGCCAGCGCCCTCGCGGGGAACCTTGATGATCTCTGGGAAGGCGAGATGATAGCGGTGAGTCTCGGCGCCGTTGACCTCCTCGTGTGCAATGTGCAAGGGGAGGTATACGCGTATGCCGACCGCTGCCCACATCTTGCGAGCCGACTGTCAGACGGCAGCTTCGATGGGCGCTTCATCACTTGCGCGGCCCACGAGTGGGTATTCGATGGATGTGGCGGGACGGGCGTCAATCCGGCACAAGCGTGCCTTCGCAGGTACCCGACCTGGGTGATCGGGAATGAGATCTATGTCGACCTGCGCGAGGCGTCGCCGTGAACACCCAGGACGGAGACCGAGGTCGGGTCGGCCCGGTCCTTCAAGCGACACCGTTCGCCGAGGCCGTCATAGCCGCCATCCGTGAGGAGAACCACGACGTCCTCGTCCGCCACGAAGCCGCATACCTGCGTGTGTTGGTGCCAGGAGAATGCCGCCTCTCCCGCTCGGTTCTGCGATCCGTGATCGGGGAGGATGTCCACTTTCCGGGCGACCTCGAGGCCATCATGCCGTCTTTTTCCGGTCGCATCGAGATCACGGACCACGCAGCAGTCTGGTGGATCCCTGGTGAGGCTCCACCCGGACCGTCCGAGGAGGATCGAAATTGACCATTGATCGACGCCCTGTGCGGAAGACATACTCACGACTGGCGACTACTCGCCGGATACCAAGCGAGTACGAACTCGTCAGCACGGATTTGCACTACAACTTTCCGGACGATTTCGAACTCACGGATACTCCGGTCATCGACTGGTATCGCCATCACCGTGAGGGCTCCAAACTGCAATCGACGAACTGGGAGTCCTTCGCTGATCCTCGTCGCACCACCTACCGCGCCTACACCGAGCTCCAAGACAGGAAGGAGGACATGATCGACGGTCTCCTCCGTGAGGTGGACGACGACGGCTATGACGAGGAACTCTCTCACGAATGGGTGGAATTCATCGACCAGTGGTACGCACCGCTCCGCTTCCCGATCCACGGTCTGCAGATGCTCGCCGCCTACGTCGCACAGATGGCCCCAGCCTCGCGGGTGACCAACTGCGCTGCATTTCAGGCGGCCGACGAGATGCGACGCGTCCAACGCATTGCATACCGGATAGCGCAACTAGCCGATCACTGCCCCACGATCGATGTCAGTACGCACCGCAGACGTTGGGAGGAAGCAGACGCCTATCAACCCTTGCGAGAGCTCATCGAGCGAGCCTTGATCGCGTACGATTGGGGTGAGGCGCTCGTTGTGGTGAACGTAGTAATCAAGCCTCATCTCGATCGTCTTGTGAACATCGAGCTTGCAGGTTCCCTTGCCGTAATGAACCACGATCCCGTTCTGCGGCACATCCACTTCTCACTCGACGAGGACGCTCGTTGGCATCGCGACTGGAGTAGGCGGCTGCTCCAACTCGCAATTGACGATAGGCCCGAGAACGTCGAAGTTGTCACAGGTTGGATCGACGCCTGGCGCCCCCGTGCGACGCAGGCCATTGGAGCGCTCGCCGCCGTCATGAGCACGGCTCCTACGCCGCTTGATGCCGAGGCGCTCCAGCAGCGAGTGGAGACTTCTGTGTCGGAGGAGATCGCTTCGCTCGTGACGGGGCCGTTTCTCAGCCTGTGACGTAGCTCGAGCGAATTCGGCGGAAGCGCACTCGTGATGGGCGATAGCTCGTCGCTTCGCGAGCCCAAGGCAACATTTGCTCCATGGCTACTGGGCTTCGGTCGCTGGCACAGCAGCGTGAGTCGGTGACCAACTGCCGTTGCCGCGAGTATCGACATATGCTCGAGGGGTGACCGGGCGCCACCGCCTCGCTGCGCCATTTGACCTGATTGGGCGGGATGGGGAAGACGAGCGGCTGGCTGCGCTAATCGATCATCTGCCACACGGCGGCGGCACGCTACTGATCAGCGGGGAAGCGGGTATTGGGAAGTCTGCTTTACTCGATCGTGCCGGCGTGCGGTCCCGGGAGTTGGGGATGCGCACGCTGGCGACGGCCGGGGTTGAATCGGAGGCTGAGCTCGCCTTCGCCGGGTTGCATCAGCTTCTGTCCCCGGTAATAGACCTAACGGAGCTTCTACCTGACCCGCAGCGCGGAGCCTTGGAGGCGGCATTCGGGATCTCCAGAGGGTTCGAGTCTGATCCGTTTCTCATCGCGCTTGCGGCGTACCAACTCTTGTGCGAAGCGGCCGACCAACGTCCGCTCGTCCTGATCGCTGACGACGCCCACTGGCTCGACCGCTCCAGCCTGGGCGTGATCAGCTTCGTCGCACGGCGGCTCGAAACAGAGCCCATCGCACTCGTCGCCGCACTCCGACCTGGGTATGCGACGCCACTCGAGGAAGCGCGTCTGCCGGTCCTCGAACTTGACCGCCTCGGCCCCCAGGCGTCTGCCGAACTTCTGGACAAAGCAGCGCCGGACCTACATCCGATACGACGAGCGCGAGTGCTTGTCGAGGCCGCCGGCAATCCCCTCGCACTTGTCGAGCTTTCGTGGGCTCAGCCACGTGCAGGAGAGGGGGCAATTGAGCTGTCCGAGGCGACCCCTGCTCTCACCGGACGGCTCCAACGTGCGTTCGCGTCCCGGCTTGAGGACCTCCCCGAGGAAACCCGCGCCTGCTTACTCGCGTCTGCGCTTGACAGCCGTGCCTCCCTCGAGGAGGTCGTGAGATGCGCCGCACTGGTCCGCCGCGAGCCGGTGGGTGTATCGGCCCTCGATCCGGCCGCCAAGGCGGAACTCATCGACGTCGTCAACGCCGGAGTGCGCTTTCGTCACCCGTTGATTCGTTCGGCGGTAGTACAGGCTGCGCTTCCAGCCCGAGTCCTCGCGATGTACGGAGCGCTGGCTGATGTCGTCGCCGACCCCGAGCGCCGACTGTGGCACCTGGCAAGGTCCACCGTAGGTTTCGATGAGCAGCTCGCCGACGCGCTTGAGCAGCATTCTGTTGCCGCCAGACGTCGCGGAGCGCTGACAGTAGCGGCGGCAGCACTCGAACGCGCCGCTGCCCTCACGGCTGATCCGCACAGAAGGGCAGACCGGTTGGTCCGCGCAGCGGAGGTAGCGTACGAGCTCGGATTCATCGATGCGGTCACTCGCCTGCTTCGACAAGCTCCACAGCTCGAGGTCGACTCCTTAGGCGCAGCTCGATTGGCGTGGCTTCAGCAGATGATCAGCGGAGACGTCTGGGTTGAGCCAGGGGCGGCGAACACGTCCGTGAGAATCGCCCGACAGTTACGCGACAGCGGTGACGCGGACATGGCGGTGCGCTCATTGGTCCCGATCGCACACCGCTGTTGGTGGACACGTACTCGCACGACGACGCGGCTATTCGTCGTCGAGACGGCCGAGAGTATCGCCGTGCCGAACGACGACCCCCTCTTGCTGGCGGTTCTTGCCCTCGCGCATCCCGAGATCACTGGATCCTCTGTCCGTCGCCGGATCGCGCTGATCAAGCTTCCCGACGTGAGTGATCCGATCGCTGCCATGCACATCGGAATTGCCGCAGAAAAGGCTGGTGACTTCCCCACGGGGGCGCGCTTCTTGGCTCGTGCTCTAGAAGGTCTGCGCGAACAGGGAAGGCTTGGACCCTTGACCCGAGCCCTCGCTCACTACGCTTGGGTTGCAACCCACACTGGCGATTGGAGAGGAGCCGCGGCGGCCGCTTCCGAGGCCGCCGTCTTGGCGCGCGACACCGGCCAACCGCAGTACGGACTCACGGGCGAGCTCGTGGCAGCGCTGGTTGCGGCCAAGCGAGGTACCGAACCTGATCTCAACGTCATGCTCCAACAAGCTGAGCAGACCCTCGTCGCCATGAACGGCGGCCCGTTGCTTGCTACGGCACACCTGGCCCGGTGCTCGGAGGCGCTCGGCGATGGCCGGCACGATGATGCTTATCGCCACCTGTGGCCAGTCTTCGACGAGAAATCCACAGCGTTTCATCGCTTCATGCGGTGGCCCGCCGTGCTGGATCTGGTCGAAGCGGGCAAATGGAGCGGGAATGCCGAGCGAGTAGCCGATGTCGTCTCCGGACTCAAGACCGTAAACGAGCGAAGTCGACCACCTGTTCTGAACGCCGGACTGACCTGCGCGGCACCGCTAATGGCCGATGACAGCGATGCAGAAGCCCTGTTCGTCGCCGCACTCGACGCCGACCTTGGGGGGTACCCGTTCCTGCGAGCGCGGACGCTGTACTCGTTCGGGCGCTGGCTGCGCAGGCAACGGCGGAACTCCGACTCACGCTCGCCGCTGCGCGACGCAGTTGCCCTGTTCGACAGGCTCGGTGCTGCGCGTTGGAGTGCGAACGCTCGACAAGAGGTTCGAGCGACGGGCGAGATAATCGGTCGGCGCTCGCTCGATGCCCGCGACCGCCTGACCGCACAGGAACTTCAGATCGCCCGCCTCGCTGCCCAGGGGTTGTCCAACCGAGAGATTGGCGACCGAATGTTCCTTTCGCATAGGACGGTCGGCTCGCATCTCTATCGAATCTTCCCCAAGCTCGAAATCACGTCCCGCGGGCAGCTGCGCGACGTGTTCACGGAAACCGACGTGGATTGAAGCCGCAGTTGAGAACCGGGGGGACAACGTGCTCGAGGAGCGCACCTTTAGGTCTCAGCGGGTTGAACCGAGGGACCAACTTGAACGAACTACCTAGGAGCTTCGGGTCACGCGCTAGTCAGATCTGATATCGGAGGTTCCGCCTATGTGTCGATCCCTTGCGCAACCCACCCAACGTCGAGTAGCTGCATCGCGGCCACGGTGTGCCAGGCGCGGGTGGCGACTTGGAGGTTGAACTGCACATCAGGGTCGTTCAGATCATGCCCGGAGATCTCTCCGATACGCCGAAGGCGGTAGCGCAACGTGTTGCGGTGAACGCTGAGCTTTTGGGCCGAGTCCGCGTAGTTGCCGCCCGCTTCCAGGTAACTGCTGAGGGTCGGGACCAATTCCGCGCTCCGGCTGTCGTCGTAGTCAAGGAGAGCTCCAAGCCACTTCCGCACGAATCGCTGGATGGTAGTGGGATCCTGGGCTTCGGCCAGGATTTGGAACACTCCGAGATCGTCAAACGAGACGACCGTCGCCCGGCCGTCGCCAAATACCATGACTTGGAGAGCGAGCTGGGCTTCTCGATATGAGCGCGGCACCTCGGGCGCATGAGCGCAGATTCCTCCGACACCGATACGACACCCAGCGTGTCCCAACTCGGCGTCGATCGCCGCGCCGAACGAATTCCACGAATAGGAGTCCTGCGCCAAAACGACCACAGTGTCGCGTCGGGATCCGAGGAGCGGCCGTGCTTGAAGGCTCTGAGTGGCACGGCGGACGGCGTGGAACAACTGGTCTTCGACAAGGGTGCTGGGGTGTTCGATGACCGCGACCCGCTGTTGCACGCCGAGGTCGTAGCCGAGGATTCGGGTCCGATTCCGAGCCCGCTCGTCATCGGTTCCAGCGATCAGTTCATCGAGGAGGTCTCTTCCTAGGCGAGACTCGGTCTCGAGGATGCTCTGCAGGCGAGATAGTTCGATCGCGAGCACTACGGCGCCCTGTTCAAGCGCCATCCGCTCTTCCTCACCAGCCGTGCCGCTGGGATCAATCAGGGCGATCACCGCGAGAGGCTCTCCCGCTACACAAGAGGCAGATATCAGGCGGTCCCCAAGTCGGACTGGCGTGGGATTGCTGCCGGCGAGCTTCAGAAGCTCCGCCCACCGTTCGGAGGCCAACGCTTCGGAACCGTGAGGGTCTGGACCAGCTGAAGCCAACACGTTGCCACGTGAATTCTCGATGACAACTGGATAGCCCGTAAGTTCGTAGACGGTATCGGCAATGCTGTTCATGCCCCGCCCATCCACAGCCACCTCGGTTAACCGGCTATGGATGGCAAGACTGCGCTCAAGTCGCTTGTTGACGACCTCGAGCTCCTCGGCGGTCGCGCGCTCCCGAGCGTGACTGTCCGCATTCGCGAGGGCTATGCCCAGTTGCTGCGCCAGCACGCGGAGCAGGAACTGCTCGTTCTCTGGGACGGGCCCTTCGCCGGCGACAACGACGTGGCCGAAGGCGCCATCGAAACTGCGCATTGGAAGTGCCCATGCCCAGGGCTCGTCAGGCACCTCGAGGGACCCGCCCTGACCCCCCAGGTCTCGAAGCTGCTTCTCGACACTGGTCCGGACCGACCGGCGCAAGCACGGGCCGGCTGCTTCCAGCCATCCCCGGCTTCCTACGAATACTCCGTCGCATCGCACCGGCGCCAGCGATGACACCGCCGACGATGCAAGCCTGGCGATTTGGTTCCCGTCCGCCCTCTCGGTCATAACCATCGACAACCCGACCAATGCCTGGAGTTTGGTGAGTTGGTCGCGCAACGCCGATGTGTTCGGACCAGCCTGGGGCGGCGAAGAAGATTCCTGATCAGGTTTCTCACTTGCCATTTCGTCCCTTTCCTCTGTGGAATGCCTAGACAAGGACAAACATTGTACTGAATGCACAAGTAAAGGAGGAGATTTTGTCCATAACGGCCATAGATAGATGGTGGTCAGCAGCTCAAGCTGAGTTCGTGGGCAGTGAGTCAATTCATGAGGTCGCCTCGGAGGCGGACAGGTCCAAGGGGGAGTCTTCTGACGGCAGCCGGACGACGAGCAACAAACCCATCGAGTTCCTGGTGCTCGGTCCAACTGAGGCCCGGCAATCCGATGAGCCGATCCCACTGAGCGGTGCCCGCCGTCGCGCATTGGTCGCGCGTTTACTCCTAGACGCCGGTCGTGCCGTCTCTGCGGAGACTTTGCTCGAGGACGTCTGGGGAGATGAGGCACCTCCCGCGGCGTCCGCGACGCTGCAGAGCCATGTCTCGCAGCTTCGGAAAGTCCTCGGCGACCGCCTTCAGCGAAACACGGCCGGCTATATCCTCCACCTTGACGCGGTGACCATCGATGCCGCACAGTTTGAGGGCAGGACCGCTCACGGCGTCTCCCAGATGGCGGAAGGCGATTTTGAGGGTGCTGCACGGTCACTTCGTGGAGCGCTTCGGTTGTGGCGTGGTCGAGCCTTGCAGGACGTCGCGGACAAACCGTGGGCCCTGCCCGAGGCCCAACGATTGGAAGAGCTGAAGAGATTCGCCGTCGAACAGCTTCTTGAGGCTCGGTTGGGGTTGGGCGAGCACGAGCAGATCGTCCCGCATGCCGAAGTGGCGGTCGAGGAGAACCCCTTACGGGAGCAGCGATGGGCGACCCTGATGTTGGCGCTCTATCGTTGCGGACGGCAGGCCGACGCATTGCGCGCCTACCAACGGCTCCGAGCCCTCCTTGTTGAGGAACTGGGGATCGAGCCGTCACCACCGTTGACCGCCCTGGAGGCGGCCATGCTCCGTCAAGATCCAGCCCTTCAACAACCGATCGCCAACCTACGGAACGGCGCAGCGTTGAATCCTTATGAAGCAGAATCGATCCTGCCCAGGGCACATCATGCGGCAGAAGCGCGTGAATGGCACACGGTGTGTGAGCTCCTCACCGCTGCCGACAAGTTCCTTGGGGTCGTCGAGCTCGACGCCAACGACCTTGAACTCCTTGGTGACGCGGCATTCATGACCGGTGAGCAGGACATTTCGATCGCAGCTCGGCAGCGGGCCCATGCGCTGTGGCTCCGCAGCGGGGATCGACCTCGAGCGGCAATCGCCGCGCTCCTGATTGTCGGGAATCACTACGTGCGAAACCGTCCTGCTATTGCGGCGGGCTGGTTTCACAAGGGTCGCCGAATGCTGGAAGAGGAGCCCGAAGGACCGGCGCATGGCGTACTGGCCTTCACGGCGGCGCTGATCGCACTGGCGCGAGGAGAGCCGGCCGTCGCCGCGCAGGCCGCCTCGGAATCGCAACGAATTGGAGGCCGGTTCAATCAGCCCGACATCGAGGCGGTCGGCCAAACCCTCCACGCATGCTCCTTGCTGCGGCTGGGGCGGCTCGCGGAGGCACAAGCCATGCTTGATGAGGTCCTCGCCTGGGCGTCGTCCGGTGAGCTCGGCCCGGTCACAACTGGCCAGATCTTCTGCTGGTCTACCCAGGCGCTCCTGGCTGTCGCGGATTTCGAGCGGGCCGTTGAATGGATAGAGGCCATCGAATCCTCCGGTATCGGGGGCATTCCCGGCGACTGTCAGGTCCACCGAGCCGAAGCCCTGAGGGCCCTTGGTCGCCATGACGACGCGAGACCGGAGGCGCTCGCCGGGCGTGCGGAAATACAGGCGATCGATCTGCTTCACGCCGGGATTGCGCACTACGAACTGGGTATGGTCTATCTCGTCCAGGACGAATTGGAGTGTGCCGAGCGGTCGTTCTGCCACGCCCGGGCCTGCGGCGCAAGGAGCCAACCTGGCCTTGCCCTTCTCGAGCTCGCCCGCGGCGATGTCGCTGGAGCCGCGGCATCTATTCGCGTCGCTCTTCAAGAGCCGGGTCAAGATGATCTTCGACGGGTCCCGCTTCTCTCGGCAGCGGTGCAAATTCTTCTCGCTATTGGTGATGATGCAGGAGCCGCTCATCACGTTCAGCAGCTTGAAGGCATTGCGGGACAATTCGGTACGGCGGGCCTGCTCGCCGCGTCGTTTCAATCGCGTCGCCGTGTGACGGTCTCACTTGCCGCGGACTGATGTGGCGCAGTCGCCGTTACGTCGATGGACGCACGTGAAAGTGGCGAACGTACGTGCTCTCCAATGTTGCCATCAACACTCGGACTGTTCTTGGCGTACCCACTGCCCCTCGAGGCCCCTGGCAAATCTGTTCTTTGCAGAGCCTTTACAGCGCCTTTGCAGTAGTGGGGCGCACGATGCCCGTAGTGGTATCCGTATCTAGCAAGGAGTTCACTATGTCACCAGCCAAAAGCATCGCCTTCGCACACGGCATCTGGGCGGACGGGTCATGTTTCGCCAAGCTCATGCCGCCCCTTCGTGCGGAAGGCTACGAGGTAATCGCCAGCCAGCACGCTCTTGACGACTTCCAGGCCGATGTTGACTGCTGCATCAGAACGTTTGGACAAGTTCCGAGTCCCATTGTCTTGGTGGGACACTCGTACGGGGGTGCTGTCATCACCGCGGCAGGAAACGACGATCGGGTCGCCGCCCTCGTCTACATCAACGCGCTTGGGCCCGATGAGACCGAAACGTTGCAGGGACAGCAGGACAAGTTCCCCAAGACGGACGTGTTCAAGTCAATCAAGGTTGAGGACGGGCGCGTCTGGATGCTCCCCGAAGGCATCGAGTACTTCGCCGCTGACCTGACCGAGGAGGAGAAGCAGGTTGTCTACGCGACCGCCAACCCCCCAGCAGCAACGCTGTTCGGCGCGAAGGTTCAAAGATCAGCTTGGAGAGACAAGCCCTGTTGGAACATCGTCGGAACGGATGACCTGGCCGTTCACCCCGATCTCGAAAGGGCCGCCGCCAAGCGCATGAATGGAACGATCACCGAAGTGGCCAGCAGCCACGTTCCGATGCTGTCCCACCCGGATGTGGTCATTGACGTCATTCTGGAGGCTGCCAAGTCCGTGTGAGCCCTCGCTGTTCGGGCTGACATCGACGATATCCGGAGCCGTGATCGGCGAGGCCGGCGTCACGATCTGCTTGATCGGCGCCGGTCTCGCCGGTGGCCTCGGAGGCTCGATTCGTAGACGAAAAGGAGAGGCATGAGTTCGTCACAATCTCGTCCAGCGACGACGTCGGACGCCGGCATCCCCGTGGCCAGCCAAGAGCACTCGCTGACAATTGGGCCCGACGGCCCCGTGTTGTTGCAGGACTTTTACCTGATCGAGCAGATGGCGAACTTCAATCGCGAACGCATCCCCGAGCGACAACCCCATGCCAAGGGCGGTGGAGCCTTCGGCACGTTCACCGTGACGCGGGACGTCAGCCGGTACACCAAGGCAGCGGTCTTCGCGTCCGGAATCGAAACCGAGGTGGTCGTTCGCTTCTCGACAGTCGCCGGCGAACGGGGCTCGCCTGACACCTGGCGCGACCCGCGGGGCTTCGCGGTCCGCTTCTACACGAGTGAGGGAAATCTCGACATCGTCGGCAACAACACGCCAGTCTTCTTCATGCGCGATCCGATCAAGTTCCAGAACTTCATACGGTCGCAGAAGCGGTTGGCAACCAACAACCTGCGCGACGCCGACATGCAGTGGGACTTCTGGACGCTCTCGCCCGAGTCCGCCCACCAGGTGACCTGGCTGATGGGTGACCGGGGCATCCCGAGATCGTGGCGCCACATGAACGGCTACTCGTCGCACACATACATGTGGGTCAACGCCGAGGGCGAGCGGTTCTGGGTGAAATACCACTTCAAGTGCGACCAGGGCATCGAGTGTCTGACCCAAGACGAGGCGGACCGCATCGCGGGTTGGGATGGCGACTACCACCAACGCGACCTCTACGAGGCGATCGAGCACGAGGAGTTCCCGAATTGGACGCTCCGCATGCAGATCATGCCGTTCAATGCCGCGAAGACCTACCGCTTCAACCCCTTCGATCTGACCAAGGTCTGGCCGCACGGCGACTATCCACTGATCGAGGTGGGACGTCTCACGCTGAATCGAAACGTCAGCGATTATCACACCGAGATGGAGCAGGTTGCCTTTCAACCCAACAACACTGTGCCGGGGACCGGTCTCTCGCCGGACAAGATGCTCCTCGCCCGCGGCTTCTCCTACGCGGATGCCCATCGCGCCCGCCTCGGAGTCAACTACCAGCAGATCCCGGTCAACCGACCCCGCTCCGCCGTCCGGAGCTACTCCAAGGACGGTGCGATGCGTGTGGACAACGTCACCGACCCTGTGTACTACCCCAACTCGTTCGACAGGGCGCCGGCGGCTGAGACTTCCACCTACGCGGAGCAGGCCGTATGGGCGGCGGACGGCGAGATGGTGCGAGCCGCCTCCACGCTGCACTCCGAGGACGACGATTTCGGACAGGCGAAGACCCTGCTCATCGAGGTGATGGACGATGCCGGCCGCGACCGCCTGATCGATACCGTGTCGAGCATTCTCTCCGGACTCCGTCGCGAGGAGGTCCTCAAGCGCGCCTTTGCCTATTGGCGAAATATCGACAAAGAGGTTGGGAGCGTTATCGAGGCAGCCACGCTTGAGAGGCGGGGGTGATGGAAAGGCCACTCACCGAGCACGACCCCACTGAGGATGCCGCTGCCAACGTCAACTCAGGCTGGGTGAACGGCGTGTCCACATTGATAACGCAACGCGTGGGGTGGACGGCCACGAGCCAGCAGGCCCTTCCAGCTGGAGATGTCGCCTATGAGGGGCTTCATCTTGCATTGATCGCCCTTCACATCGACATCGCTTGGCACGCAGGCGTGATCAGCACAGAGACTGCCATGGAGGGCCTGCACCGAGAGATTGGTAGGACCATCAATCGGTGTGACCAGTCGGCCCGAACGGGTTCGCTCGAGTTAGCCGATCGCCCTCAATCGGATAGCGCGTCCGTTCTTGTAGCTAAAGGGATGAATACGGCGTGAAAGCCGTGTCCGGTCTTCGAGTCCGAACGAACTTGGAGGACTAAAGCGAAGATGACACAAGACGAATGCGGCGAGAACTTCAAGAGGATTGCCGACCTGAACGACCTGCAGTACGCGGTGACCCAGGAGGGTGCCACTGAGGCTCCCTTCGACAACGAGTTCTGGAACAAGAAGGATGCGGGCATCTACGTGGATGTCGTGTCCGGAGAGCCGCTGTTCGCCTCTACCAACAAGTTCGACAGTGGATCGGGGTGGCCGAGCTTCACCATGCCTCTCGAACCCACCAATGTGGTGGAGAAGCTGGATGCAAGGCACGCCATGATCCGTACTGAGGTCCGCTCGAACCACGGCGATAGCCATCTCGGTCATGTCTTCGACGACGGTCCACCGCAGGAGGGCGGCCTGCGGTACTGCATCAACTCGGCGGCTCTCCGCTTCGTTCCCTACGACGACCTCGAGGCCGAAGGCTACGGACGGTACAAGACGGTTTTTGATGAACCGAAGAACCAAAGGAGGTAGTTCGATGAGTGATCGCACCGAAAAGGCGATCCTGGCCGGCGGGTGCTTTTGGGGTTTGCAGGATCTGATCCGCAAGCGCCCCGGCGTGCTCTCCACCCGGGTGGGCTACACAGGGGGTGACGTGGCCGACGCCACGTATAGAAACCACGGCACCCACGCCGAGGCGATCGAGATCACCTTCGACTCGTCCGTGACCTCGTACCGCGAGGTGCTCGAGTTCTTCTTTCAGATCCACGACCCCACGACGATCAACCGCCAGGGCAACGATGTGGGCACGAGCTACCGCTCTGCCATCTTCTACCTCGACGACGAGCAGCGCCGGGTGGCCGAGGATACCGTCGCCGACGTAGAAGCCTCAGGGCTTTGGCCTGGCAAGGTCGCCACCGAGATCAGCCCCGCGGGTCCCTTCTGGAAGGCCGAACCCGAGCATCAGGACTATCTGGAGCACTACCCGAACGGCTACACCTGCCACTTCCCCCGGCCGGGCTGGGTGTTGCCTCGGCGAAGCGAAGTGGCCTGACGCAGCTCGTCAATCCGGGAAAGGGGAGCAATGGAAGAACGACGGTCAGACGAGCCACCGACGACGACAGGTGCCGGCAACCCAGTCATGCAGCAATCTCGAGCATGAGGACTCTGACTCAGAAGTGACTCCACTCTCGGGTTTCCACACAGAGAAGGGGGACGGCGTGTCGATCGACCCCGTCACTATGACCTATGTCGTGAACCGCATGACGATTCCGACTGGGATGGTTCAATCCGAGTTCCGAGCGCGGTTTGAGGATGCCGTGACTCCCCTTCCACTCGACCAAGTGCGCGAACTGGTGAGTCGAGGCGCACCATGGGGCGAGATGGTTGATCTCGTCGGACGAACAACGCCATGCGGATTCCTTCTCTATTGGACCAATGACGTCGACCCGGTAGTGCGCCTCGCAGGAGATTCAAGCTCGGCGGTTGCCTATCTGATGGGAAACCACATCATCATGGAACGGATGTTCCGATTCGAGCCGTCCGTCGTGATGTACGCACCACTTCACCCTGCGATTTGGAGCCATTCGGACGGGCAGGCATTTTTCACGATCGACAAGCCCAGCGATCAGTTCGGTAGTTTCGCCGATCCCAGAGTGACCGCCGTTGGACACGAACTCGACGCGAAACTGGCTGCTTTGTTGACTCACTTGCATCTGAGAGTCCCGGACACATTGGCTGAAGGGGTCCTCCCTCATATTCGTGGACATTGAGTGCCATTCCCTGCCTCTCCGGGGCCAAGCAATCGGGTCCAACCTTGCAGGACGGACTTACAGGTCCAACAACGTCACTCCGAAGGTGGGGGAGTGAGCATGAGGCACCTATAAGTGGTTCGAATGAGTCGTCATCTCACCGGGACAGCGAGACCGGGCAGGCCCAACGATCGACCCCCTGCACCGGCAGGCCCTCCTCCACCGCCCTGGCGAAGGTGGCTGTTGCCGGCAGGCGTGGTGATCACGCTGATTCTCTTTTCTCTGCCTCACATGTCGAGCACGCCGACGAAGAACTTCAGTTACTCGAAGTTCGTGTCCGAGGTCAAAGCGGGGGACGTGCACGCCGCATCGGTCAATCCCAGCGGCGCCATCACCGGCACGTTGAAGGGAGGTGACAATTACACCAGCCAGATCCCCACTGCCATTGACGACCCCCAACTTGCCCCGACCCTGAAAGCCCATGACGTCGACGTCACTGGCGTCGGCCAAGGTTCCGCTCTTCTCACCGATCTGCTCTCCTTCCTGCCCCTGTTGCTGTTCGTCGCCTTCTTCATCTGGATCGGGCGGCGGAACGCCAAGCAATTGGCCGGAGGGATCATGGGCTTCGGGGGGTCGAGGGCCAAGCTCTATGACGAGGACAAACCCACGACGCGCTTCGCCGACATCGCCGGGTACGAGGGATCCAAGCGCGAGGTCGCAGAAGTCGTCGACTTCTTGAGCCATCCCGAGCGCTACGCCCGAGCGGGGGCCGTCGGGCCTCGTGGGGTCCTCTTGGTCGGCCCACCTGGGACCGGCAAGACCCTCATGGCCCGAGCCGTGGCCGGTGAGGCAGAGGTGCCCTTTCTGGCTCTGACCGGGTCGACCTTTGTCGAACTGTTCGTCGGGGTGGGAGCGTCCCGGGTCCGCGATCTCTTCGCCGATGCCCGCAAGCGGGGCCCCTCCATCATCTTCATTGACGAGATCGACGCCATCGGCCAGCGACGAGGTGGCTCGGCCTTCGGTTCCAACGACGAACGCGAACAGACCCTCAACCAGCTCCTGGCCGAGATGGACGGTTTCGACCCCACGACAGGAGTGGTCGTGATGGCCGCCACAAACCGCCCCGAGGTGCTCGATCCGGCCCTGCTCCGTCCCGGCCGCTTCGATCGTGAGGTGGAGATCCCCCTCCCCAACCAGGCTGAACGGGCCGCCATCCTCGCCGTCCACAGCAAGGGTAAGCACCTCGGGCCCGATGTCGCTCTCGATGCCGTGGCACGGGCGACCCCTGGGTTCTCAGGAGCAGATCTAGCCAACCTGATCAACGAGGCAGCCATCGTGGCCATCCGAGCCGACCGCGACGTCATATCGGCCGGCGACATCGACGAGGCCCGCGACCGGGTCCTGCTCGGGCGCCGTGATGGCTCCAATGCGCTCCTCCCCGAAGAGAAACGGTCAGTTGCCATTCACGAAGCGGGTCACGCCCTGGTCGCCTTTCTCTCAAAGCACGCGGATCCGGTGGCCAAGATCACGATCCTGCCCGCCGGACGCGCCCTTGGGGTTACTGAGCAGCTCCCCGTCGACGAACGGCACCTCTATTCGGAGGGTTACCTTCTCGACTCTTTGGCCGTCCGCCTCGGTGGCCGGGCCTCGGAAAATCTGATCATCGGTGAGGCCTCCACCGGCGCGGCCAGCGACCTCTCGGGTGCGACCGAGCTGGCCATCAAGATGGTGACCGAGTGGGGACTCTCGCCACGACTCGGGCCCATCGGCTACGGGTCGGACGGACTATCCCAGGGCGCTTCTCCATTCGGGGCCGAACGCCCTTACGCCGAGGGTACCCAAGAGATCATCGACCAGGAAGTGAGCCGGCTACTCAACGAGGCCGAGGCGCGAGCACGCGTGCTGCTCAGCGACCACCGTGTCACCCTCGACGCCGTCATCGCCGAGCTTCTCGAGAAGGAGACGATCTCTGGAGAGGAACTCGCTGACATCGTCGGTCGGACGCAACGTTCTGCGCATGGCTTGGAAGCAACCATCGAGCCACTCGCGTCCGCAGAACCAGTCGGCCCCTCCTGACCCTGGAGAAATCACCCACTCAAGTGATGCTGACTGAGGAACTGCTCGCTAGGCGCCGCCCGTGCCCCCGGTTACCGGTTCCGTCCAATCACCATCCGCCGCTTCGATTTGCCCCGACAGCCATCGTCCGGATCGAGCGTATCCTGGTGCGATGTCTGACGAGGACGAGTTGGAGTCAGCAGCCCGTCGAAGGTACGAGCGTGTGGTCGAAACATTGAGAGAACGTATCGGTGATCCGCTGGCGCACCTTTCCGGAGTCGCCGAGCTCGCAGAGCTCACGAACTTGCTGGCTGCCATTCGGAGCGGTAATCCGGGGGAGTCGCTGCCGGCGATCCGCACTCTCCGAGCATGGTTGAGGCTGAAAGAGCATGAAGCCGTGGATGTAGCACGGGCGGAGCGAATCCCGTGGCAGGCAATTGGTGACGAACTTAGCGTTCCCGTTGAGACCGTGTGGCGGACCCATCACAACACCTTCGACCCTGCCGATACGCGCGACACGTAGCCGGAGCACGGCTTTTGATAAAGCGATTCGAGAAGCGGCAAACGAAGGTCTTGCGAATCGATCAAATGACTGATGTCGCCGGCGGGTTCGCTGCAGCAGCGTGCTCGGGCTTTGCTTGCCCACGCCCGTGCAGACTATGCCTCTCGCAGCAGGAACTCTCAGGGGCGTAGGAGATCTCGAGGCATCCCGAAAAGCTGCAAGTAGGCCGGCCACGGGCCGGCCTTTCGCATTGTGATCTCGAGAGGATGACCGGTTTGTCAAGGGTCGCTGCGGGACTCCGCTGCGCTCCGTGTCCTCGCTAAGCCTGCGGCTTCCCCTTGACCAACCCGCCACCCAAGAGGTGAGCGCCGAGAGGCCGAATTCGAGTGCTTACGAGGTCAACGTCAACGCCGGCGTTATGACGGCCAAAATAGATGTCGTGCTGTTCAGGCAGTACTTCGTCAACCCGGTTTACGAGGACACGTCGCCCGATGCGAGCGTCGTGCAGGCCTTCGCCCAGGAGGCCTTGGCCAAGATCCAGGGCAAGCCGACCACGCCGCCGACGACCTTTTGAGGTACCGGCTCGAGGCGTTACCGAGCTCGGCGCCAGCCAGCGTCGCGGATCCCGGTCAGTCCTTCGAGATGATGGCCGCACGACCACACCCGCCACCAACGGTCACCCCTCGGCGATCGCCAGCGGCCGGTGTGGGTCGGTTCCTCGGCGCAGTGTGTCGCTTGGAAGTTGTGGTCGTAGACCATCTGCCAGCAGCGGCCGGCCTCGGCGATGAACCCTGGGCAGGGGTCGCCGGGCTGGGGCATTGATGCCATGAGCATCACGGTAGACCAGGGGAGCGAGGCTCGATCGGGGCATCGCGCCACTCGTCGAGCTCAGTCCTTCCCATGGCCCGCTGCGGGCTCCGCTGATACACCCCTGTCCTACGGTGCCGGCTAGGAGGTTGCCATGTACGGAATGTTTAGCCTGCTGATAGGTATCGTGGAGCTTGTCACCGCGCTCCTTATGCTGGTCTTCACGATTGCCTTTGGCATCGAACACCCACTCGCCGCGGTTATCTCGTTGTTCATATGCTTCGGTGTCGCAAGCCCTATCTGGTGCACGTTGAAGAAGTCATACCGAAAGCAAGTGAGGCGGCAGCAGGTCCTCCGCGCCAAATCCACAGCGGGCAGGTTCTCCGGGTAGCGCGGAGCAATTTCCGTCTGAGTCCCGATTCGCATCGTGACGCGCACAGTTAGCTGTAACCGCTTTACTGTCAGCCGGGATACCGATAGGGACGGTAACGACTAATCACGGTACCGCCGCCGATCCGACCGGGATGTCCTGGAGCTCCACTCTTGATCACGCGAAAGCACCATAGATCTCGGTGTCGGAAAAGTGGCCACACTTCTCGAACTCGAGAAAGTACGGCCCTCTGGCGAGCCGCCCCCAAATCTCCTGAGCCATTTCCATCACCCCATCCGACGCAAAGTTTTGTAGACCGTCCGATCACATCAGTCAGCCAGATCTCATTCTCAGGACCGATGGCATTTGCCAGGTGTAAGCGATCCTGTGCTGTGTCAACCAGCGCGAAAAGGTTGACGAGCTCAAACCCTCCAGCGCCGTCATTGCGTGCCAGGGCGGTCAGCTTTTTTACGGTTGCATCGTCCTTGGCCTCGTCTGCCGACGATGGGTTGAGGAGAACGAAGGTCAGCGTGGGTGACGAGGGATCCCACCGACGTACCAGCCGGTAACGATACAGGCCGTCCTGGCTGAAGTCCGCGCCGGATTCGATACGAGGCACGAATGCAAAGTGTATGGCAGGCTGAATACAAGCACGGCTTCGATAGGGACTGGTCTCGAATGGTTCCACTATCGACACCTCAGGCGTCGCTGCGGCCTCGCTCCGCTTAGTGTCCTCGCTCCCTTTCGACGATCTGGGAGTAGCGGAGCTGATGCGGATTACTTCAGAAGACTCAAACGTCGCGCGAGATCCGGAGCGAACGATCAGCAATTCAGGGTCACGAGCGGATATCGGCGGTATGACCACCCGGCCATCTAACTGGGAATTCGAGAGGGTACTCGTACTGTTGATGCTCGAGGGAGCTCGGAGCATGTGCGCGGCGACGTCGGGCCGACACAGGTCCCACGCTTTGTCTTCACGTTAGGACCCATTGGAATGACGTCGCTGTTGGGCAGGACATCCTCCCAGGCGTATTCGGCTTCCGAGCACTCGAAGCGGGTTTGGCTAGAAACTACTGGGGTCCCAGTTACACGTAGTCTCGGAATCGGGCCCATAAGATGAGTCCGTATCGAGGGTTCCTGTGCTGCTCGAAATGGTGCACGTGATCGACGCGTTCGCAGAAGAGTCCAATGTCTGAGCAACGAGTTCTGACGAGAAGGGGTGTAGCGGATGGGCCGAGGTGACCACGTCTACGTGATGCGACGAGGGGGATACACCCATCACGGCATCGACTGCGGCGACGGCACGGTCATCCACTTCTCTGGTGAGCCGGGCTCGGCAAAGCTCGGCGCCTGCATCATGCGGAGCGCGATGCACGACTTTCTCCAGGCGGGTGGTCTCAAGGTCCGTGAGTACGGCAGACGAGACAATGCGGAGACGACAATCCAGCGAGCCGAGTCGAAGCTCGGCGAGACCGGCTACCACCTCGTTCAGAACAATTGTGAGCATTTCGCAACTTGGTGCTGCACGGGACGGACGGCAAGTCGGCAAGTACGTGGTGTCGGCTCGTTGACGGCGCAGGGAGCTGTGACCGCTACTACGGTGGCTGCGACAAGCGGGGTGATAGCCACGGCTGGGGTTGTTCAGGGTATAAGCGGTGCCGGTGTGATGTCTGCGCTTGCATCGGCCGGCGGCTTGGTCGGCGGCGGCGCAGCAATCGGCCCAGCGGTCATCGGGGCGACACCTGCCCTGGTGACGCTCGGAGTTACACGGATTGCTCTACGAGACGACGAGACTCTGCCCGAACACGAACGCGCTGCTCGCAGGGACGGAAGGGCCGCCTCAGTGGCGGGCGCCGCCGGTGCGACGGTTGGCGGAGTGGCGGCCATTGGTGCAATGGGAGCGACGGCGGGATTGAGCGCAGCGGGGATCACGAGCGGGCTCGCATCCATTGGAGCGCTCGCCGGTGGCGGGATGGTGGCTGGCGCCACAGTGGTTGCGGCAGCTCCGGTCGTCGCCGCTGCCGGCCTCGCGACGGGCGTCTTCTTGGTGTCTCGTCGACTGCGCTCTCGGATGCGCACGACCTCAAACGAAGGGCACGGGGAGCGAGCGCCTGGCTGGAGGCAGTGAGCTCAGTCACTTGCGTTTCTACTTGCGATGACCAACCAGTGGTGTCTCACTCCGTCCGCATGGTTCACCGCATAGACCTGAATCATTTGATAGGAGTCAAGCGTCGCGCGCGATCCTGCGCGAGCGATCGGAAATTAGGGGTCATGAGCGGTCGTCGGCGGTGAGTCCATATGGCCATCTCGCTGGGATTATTCAAGTTGGTGCTGTTCAGAATCTTCCTCCGGAGGCCCCGCTAGGTTGAGAGTTCGAATCTCTCCCTGGTCACTCCGACGCCGTGAATGCGACACCACGGTCCTTGGAGGTTGGACTCCCCTCACGTCCTCACCGAATGCGCCAATCGTCGGTATCGCCGCAACACCCGATGGAGGCGGCTATTACCTCGTTGCCTTCGACGGCGGCATCTTCACGTTCGGTGATGCCCATTTCCAAGGCTCCACGGGATCGATCAGACTCAATAGACCAGTGGTGGGCATGGCAGTCGATCCGGCGACAGGTGGCTACTGGCTGGTGGCGACAGACGGCGGGATCTTTGCCTACAACGCTCCCTTCTTGGGATCGACTGGATCCATGACTCTCAACAAGCCGGTTGTCGGTATGGCGGCGGCCAGCAATGGAAGCGGATATTGGCTTGTGGCCACCGACGGTGGGATTTTTGCCTACGGCGTTCCGTTTTGGGGATCCACTGGTTCGATCCGCCTCAATAAGCCTGTCGCCGGGATGGCTGCAGATGCCTTTTCGAGCGGGTACTGGCTTGTCGCATCAGATGGCGGGATCTTCGCTTACAACGCTCCCTTCTACGGATCGACCGGAAGCATTGTCCTGAACGCCCCCATTGTTGGCATGGAGGCAACAGCAAGTGGCAGCGGTTACCGCTTCATCGCTGCCGACGGTGGCGTATTCAACTACGGAACCTCAGGCTTTTACGGAACTCCAGTTTTTGCGCCGCCCCCGCCACCACCAGCACCAGCACCGCCGTCATCTGGTGGAGGCGGTGGATCCTCGCCTTCGTGTTCGATCAGTCTGTCCAATGACTCGCCGCCAGATGGTTACGAAGAGACTGCAACTATAAGTTCGAACTAGCCCAATGCTTCTGTGACTCTAACGAAGCACTACAAGACGGTGACATCCACAGACACCGGAATGACGAACGCCGGAGGTGGTGCCACGATTCCTTTCAACATCTCTGGTGCCACCCCCGGATTTACCGTTGTCGTTGATGCTTCAGTGGGAGCTGCCTCGTGCAGCACGACCTTCACCCCACCTAGAGTCGTAAAGAGCGAGAAGTGAAGTCACGATGAGCTTTCGGCGAGGATTGCTGCCCAGGCCGATCAGGCGTGCCATCCACCCATTTTGGAGTAGCGCTGGGTCGCTGAAGCGAAAGACAACTCCAAAGCCCGTTCGCTAGGTCCAATATGCGAGGCATCCCGTTGGCACTGCGACAACCCGGCTGGGCCGGTCGGTGAGGAGATCGGCTTCTAAGTAGACGGACCGACGGTGGGTTGGACGGATATTGATGCCCATTTCGAGGTGAAGGACATGTGCGTCGACTATTTTCGGCGGAAGACTTTTGGGAGATAGATGCTCGGTCGATGCTCCCGCTCGGGATCTTGTGTGCCGCACAACTTGGCGCGAGCCCCTGGGCGCATGTCCTGCTCGAGACAATTCCTACGACCTCTTGTAAGTTCCAACGACCTCCTGTAGAGCAACGCTCATCACAGGGGCCACGCTGGTATCCCATGATGCCAGCGTTAGCTGGGTGCACGCTGGGTTGAATGTGATGCAGCCAATGAGACTTTGGCGTTTGACGAATCATTCGCAACCCGTGAGGATTACGACGCGGCAGGGGCGAACTGCGCTCGACGCCCACTCAGGGGAGGCCACAGATGTCAGATCAGGCGACGCCAGCGCAACAATTCGAGCCCCCGGGTCCTGGTTCGTGGAATTTGGACCCCGTGCACTTCCCGCTGTCCGGTGACGCGCTACTGGTCGGAGATGCACCCTGAGCCTTTCCGCCGTGGCACGAGGGAGTTCATGGGGTATTACGGAGCGCTCATCGAGTCGATGGAGACCCAGTACGTCAACGGTTTCGCGTACAACGCGATGCATCCGGTATCGGAGGAGGAGGTCCCGCAACGCTTCGCCCGTGCGGAGGTGGTGTGGGAGCAGAAGGTCTGGCGCGAACAGCTTCAGGAGTGGGACGAAACGGCCAAGCCCGCCGCGATCAAAGTCCACCGCGAACTGCAGTCAGTCGACGCAAGTGGTCTCTCCGACGAAGAATTGGTCGCATATCTGACTCGTTGTCGCGAGCACCATGGCCGCATGATCTATCAGCACATGCGATTTACGGGTTCGGCAATGCTGCCGGTGGGAGACCTGCTGGCGCATGTTGGGACCTGGACCAGCGTTGCATCGTCCGATGTGCTCGCGATGATGCGCGGCGCAGCCCCGGTCTCAGCCGGTGCGTCGGGCCAACTCGAGCGGCTGATCGTAGCGATCACCGAGGACGCTTCCGCCCGCGCCCTCCTCGATTCGGACGGGGAACCGAGCAAGGTCCTCGCGGAGTTGTCTGCGTTTGGCGGGGACGTTGGCGCGGCCACGTCGGGATATCTGGACCTCGTCGGGTGTCGACTTCTTGATGGCTTCGACATTTCCGGTCGGTATGCACTCGAGTTGCCCGATGTCCTGCTGCGCTCCATCCGGTCATCAGTAGAAGGCGCAGGTAGTGATGCGAACAACGTCGATGAACGGATCGCCGACATCCGAAGGCAGGTACCGGACCAGCACCGTGCGCAATTCGACGAACTCCTCGGCGAAGCGCGTCTCATGTACCGCCTGCGCGACGAACGCGGAGTCTTCAGTGACATCTGGGCTTCGGGGATCATGCGTCGCGCGGTGCTCATGGCGGGTCACCGGCTTCAGACCAAAGGCCGGGTGCACGACCCCGAACATTTCGTCGACGCCGACTTCGAGGAGATGTGTTCGCTGGTGGTCGGCCAGGGCGGACCGTCCGCGGACGAACTGCAACACCGTTTCGTTGACCGGAGCTCCAGATCGGCCAAGGAAGCTCCGGCTTCTCTTGGGCCGCCGGCACCACCCCCGCCTGACCCGTCCGGCTTGCCGCCGGGTATCGCGAGGGTCATGCGCGCTATGGGTATCGCAATGGGCGAGCTCTTCGGGAGTTCCGAGGCTCCGCACGAGGAGAATGTCCTGCGAGGCCTCGCTGCCAGTGGCGGTGTGTACGAAGGGCTGGTTCGGCTGATCTCGGGTCCGTCCGAGTTCGACCGGATCGTGCAGGGTGACGTGCTCGTGACGGAATCGACCACCGAGGCGTTCAACATCCTCCTGCCGCTCCTTGGAGCGATCGTCACCGACTCGGGTGGTCTGCTTTCACACTCGGCCATCGTGGCGCGTGAGTACGGGATCCCCGGTGTGGTTGGGACGCGTGACGCAACCGACCGGATACCCGATGGCACGCGGGTACGAGTAGACGGCGACGCCGGTGAAGTCACGGTGTACGCGTGACGGAGATCGTCCCGCTTGAGGGTGCGCACGATGAATCGCTGTTCGGGGCGAAGGCGACTGGGCTGGGCGCCGCAGCGCGGTCCGGGTTGCGGATTCCACCCGGAATCGCACTCTCGGGATCGATCGTCGACCTTGTGGCGGCTGGTCACGAGGCAGCGGTCGCGCAGTTGACCAAGGCGGCCCGTCCCCTGGCGGGACCCCTCGCTGTGCGCTCCTCTGCGGTCGACGAGGACGGCGCAGACGCGAGCTTCGCCGGCCAGCATTTGACGCTTCTCAACGTGCCTACCGTGGACGACGTGCGGGCGGCGGTTCAGGAAATCTGGTGGTCGGCCAACTCTGACTCGGCAATCACGTATCGCCAGCGCGTGGGTCTCTTCACGCGGCCGAGTATCGGTGTCGTGGTCCAATCACTTCTCAGTCCCGACGTCGCGGGGGTCCTCTTCACGCAGAACCCGATCAACGGTGCAGACGAAAGGCTTATCGAGGCGAGCTGGGGGCTCGGCGAGGTGGTGGTAGCCGGCCGTGTGATCCCCGACAGCTTCCGCATGGATCGGGACGGCAAGGTGCTCGAGCGCACACCCGGCGTCAAGAAGGTCGCGATCCGGGCCGCCCCCGATGGCGGCACCTTCGAGGAGGATGTCGAAGCGGATCTGGTTGAGAGCCTCTGTCTTGACGACGAGCTCCTGACACAACTCAACGTTCTTGCCGACCAGTGCGAACTGATCTTTGGACCGGCGCGCGACATCGAGTGGGCGCTCGCAGAGGGGCAGATCTACCTGCTGCAATGCCGAGCGGTCACGCGAGCCGGGTCACCAGTGCGATCGACAACGTCTCCTGGTGCCAAGCGCCCGGTGGACGTGATTGAGCGGGTGCCGCTCTTTGCCAATATGAGCCCACGCGACACTGAAGGCATCGCCGCCCTGTTCAAGGAACGCCGCTTTGCCCCGGGCGAGACGGTTACCAAGGAGGGCACGGGCGGGGCGGCATTCTTCGTGATTGAGTCTGGTCAGGCAACCGTCTCAGCCGGTGGACAGCAGCGGGCCACGCTGGCGGCGGGTGACTATTTCGGGGAGATCGCGCTCATCGATGAGGGTGCACGATCGGCCACCGTCACCGCCGATACCGAACTCGTGTGCTACGGGCTTACCTATTGGGAGTTTCGGCCACTCGTGCAGCAAAACGCGACCATCGCTTGGAACCTGCTCCAGACGTTGGCCAGGCGGCTCCGCACCGCCCAGGAGGATGGGGCCGATCCAGGCTAGTGCCCTTTTCCTGTAGTCGACGGGCTTCGCGGCTGCCATATCACGGTAACTCAGTGAGTTCGATGGTCGGACTTACCGCAACGGCGCCCCTCGGCGGTGATTTCCCTCATGGCCATTGAAGCTCGGGGGCTGGGTCGGGCACACGGCGGCACGAATTCGAGCCGTTTGCCCCCTTCGGCTGCGGACGCCGCACAGGGCCAGCCTGAAAGTTCCGAGAAACCAAACGGAAACCTGATCTGTTCCCGCTTGGCAGACGACTGCTGACGGTCGTCGGGAATCCAACGAGAATCGTCGAATTAGAGGTCAGTCCTCTGCACCGCGATAACCCGAACCGCGTTCGATAATGTTTGCGTACACGTGCTCCAACGTTTCCGCGAGTGGACCCAGAGCGTCTTCGGAGAGCCCATGAAAGAAGAGCTCTTGGACAAGTGCGACGTGGCCCTGCCTTGCATCCCGAAACGCCAACTTACCCCGGGTCGTAGCCGTTACCTCAGTGCCGCGCCCATCGTTTGTCACCGGCCTGGTGGCGGTCAAGCCGCGTTGTGTCATCCGGCGGACCTGATGGGAGGCCCGGCTGCGTTCCCAACCGATCTCGCTCGCAAGGGGAGCGATCCGGAGCCGTTGATCAGGCGCCTGGTGAAGCTTGCTCAGTACGTGGTAATCGGATAAAGAGAGCTCGCTCTCGGCGAGCAACTGATGATTCATCTCGTAGGTGAGCTGAAGGTTGACGCGCATATACGCGAGCCAAACCCGGAGCCGCTCCGGATCGAGTTCAGTCTTCAACCGACGTTGGCGAGGGCGACTCTTTGCCATGGCTCCATTCTGCGCTCTTCCCTTGCTCCGCGGCTGTCACAGAGCGAGCGGAACCGCCCGCAGAGCCAGGGAGACTCGTCGGTCAAGACGCCCAAGGCAACGAAAAGGCGCCGAGTTGGCTGCCGAAGGCCGCCATGTCGTCAGCCGCCCACTCCTCGCTGATCTTCCCGTCATCGTTGATCCGGTAGATGTCGATGGCGTTCCACGATACGGGGCGCCCGGTCGCCGGGATCCCCAGCAAATCGCCTTGGTGGGTCGCAGTGACGAGCAGTCGCAAAACAACCAAATCGCCACTTGCGATCATGTCCTGTTCTTCAGCTACGAGATCGGGAAGTGATCCAAGGAAAACGTTGAGGAGTCCGGTCAGGCCCTCAATTCCGCTGACCGTCCCGAGCGTATTTCCGTGCCAGATGACTTCGGGTGTGCAATATTCCGCCGCCCGCTCGGGGTGGTGGTGGTTGAAAACAACGTCGCAATATTCGCGAGCGAGCGCGATGCGTTCTTCGACGGAGAATGTCTGGCTCATGGAGCCTTCCCTTCGTTTCGGTAGGTTGGTGATACATCACTAACCTAGGTGACGCATCACCAACTGGCAAGAGGAGGGTATCTGGCTCGGACCCATCGTCGGACCCCGCCAATCAGGGAATCAAGACGATCTTTCCCGCCATGTGCCCGGCCTCTAACTCGGTGAATGCAGCTTGGACCTCGTCGAGTGGGTAGGTGCGCTGGATCGGCACGACAATCTCTCCCGCGGCTACTGCCTCAGCCAGTTCCGCCAGCGTCGCCGCCCCGGCTACTGCCGCGCCGCCGTCGGTCTTGACACCGTACTTCTGGGCCGAAGGAAAGTCGACGACCGTGTCGATCCTGTCCGTGTTGACACCAAGCTTGAGCGCCAGCTCAACGTAGCCGTCCCCTACCAGGTCGATGAACGCGGCGACCGGTGTCTCTCCGGCTGCCGCAATGATCCTCTCACTGACGCCGTCACCGTACGCAACGGGAACCGCACCCCGCTTACGCAACCACGGATGATGGCGCTCGCTGGCGAGGCCGATGACGCGCGCACCCGTCCGGACTGCGAGTTGGACGGCGAACACGCCGATCCCCCCGCCGGCCCCGGCGATCACGACGGCCTCACCCGCAGTTGGGTCGACGGCGCGCACGGTACCGACGCCGGTCGAACCTGCGACGAACAGGGTTCCGGCGACGGCCCACGGAACCTCCGGGGGCTTCGCCGTGAGGTTGGCCTCCTCGACGAGCACGTACTCGGCATGGCTGGCGCGGTTGTCG
Organism: uncultured Acidimicrobiaceae bacterium; assembly: GCA_963719485.1. GTDB lineage: Bacteria > Actinomycetota > Acidimicrobiia > Acidimicrobiales > RAAP-2 > Bog-473. The sequence goes on along the minus strand of OY970387.1, from coordinate 4,354,856 downwards.
GTGTACCCGATCACCTCGGCACCCGCCGCGACGGTCGTCACGCCGGCACCAAGTTCGTCGACCACGCCAGCAAGGTCCGATCCCTGACCACTGGGGAAGGTCGCAGGGAAGACCTGGCGAACGAGGCCTGAGCGGATCTTCGCCTCGCTGATGTTGATGCCGGCGGCACGGACCGCAACGAGCACCTGGCCAGGCCCGGGCACTGGACGCGGCACTTCGCGCAATTGGAGGACGTCGACGCCACCGTAATCGTCGAATCGAACCGCCTTCATCGGTCGATCCACCCGATGATGCATGCAGCAGCCTCGTTCGGGCGGGTGGATCCCACTATTGTCTCAACTTTCTTCATTCGTTGTCCTTCCTCTGGTTGTGTCGCCACTAGACGGGATAGGGGGGACGCCCGGTGTGCTGGAGGGTGACCCGTCACTGTTCGGTGTGAACGATTCCGTACCAGCGAATACTCCGTGGCACGAGCCCTTTACGCCGCCCAAGGGAGCAATGGGCTCGTCGGCGATGCCCTGACCATTGATGTGAATCGCTGCGGATCGGATAGGTGAGACGACATCCTGAGCCGCAGCGAAGTTGTGGGAGATAACTCTGCCAGCGAGTCCATACTCAGTGTCATTGAACGCATCAATCACGCTCTGGTCGATGATGATCCGATCGGTGGACACGCAAATCTGACCTGAATTCGGAAAGTCCCGAAGACGGCCGCACCGATCGCAAGGTCGAGGTCGGCGTCCTCCAGGATGTCGTAGTCGAACAATCACACCAGCTAACCCCTTAAGGATGTGAGGGGGCGGAAGGCACTCCTTCGAGTTCGAATCTGAGTTCATCGATGTAGCACCAGTACCAATCCTCGCCCGGCTCGTATGAGCGAACTACGGGATGTGCCGTGCGGTGAAACTGTTCGGTGGCATGCCTGCCTGGAGATTCATCGCAGCACCCTACGTGGCCGCACTCCTGGCGAACTCGCAGATGCTTCCAGTCCACGCCCAAAGCGAGGCACTCCTCACATCCAGTGAACAAGTTGTTGAGGGTCTCTCCGTCATCCAGATGGGTGCACAGTCGGGCAGTCCTCGAGGCCAACAAAGGGCCAGGGCGGGTCATAGCCTTCACCTCGGCCCCGTGGTCGTCGAGGGATGGACGGTCACGGGTGCACTTGTGAGCCCACCCCAAGATCGAGACGCATCGACTGCATGATCTGGAATGTGGAACTCCGAGTGAACTCGACGATGTCCGCGGCCGCGAGCACACCGGTGTACTTGTCCACCACCGGAGCGGTCGCCGTGTCAGCCACTGCATCGAGGTATCCTTTTACACCGGCCCACACGTTCTCTCGGTACTTCATAAAGTAGGGAGTCGGGTCTGTGGTTGAGAGCGCTGCCTTGGTCGCTTCGACGATGTCATTGACATACGCCTGGTGCAGCTCGATATCCTCCCTGGTGCCCAATCGTCCCAGGTGTCCACCGATGTACGTCTTCCACGGATACGTGAGAGCGATGCGTGGTGCGTCGATGTAGCCCGGAATGTCTTCGCTCAAGTTGCAGTTGTAGATTGGCACCCACCCCGAATTGACAATGTCGATCAACATCAAGGCATCGTGGTCGGGAAAGTGAATGAAGATGTTGTCGGGGGAGTGGTTCGGCCCTCGAAACTCCAACTGGACTCTCTCATCTCCCACCTGCAGGGAGTGGCAATCTTCGAAGGTCACGTCCGGGGCCGGCCTCGTCGGATCGTTGTCGCGTAAGAGGAGGCGACGGGTCTCCTCGTGGCCGATCCTGCTTACGTCGTTGCCGAAGAGGTTGGCGGCCCCAGCGTGATCGGCGTGGTGGTGGGAATACACGATGTGCGTGACCTTGTTGCCCACTCCTTCCGTCTCTGCAATCTCATCCACCGCCCTGCGGAGATTGTGACCAATGGTGGGCGGGGCGTCGAAGAGGACGATGCCCGCGTCGGTAGCGAGGATTGCTGATTGATACGTGCCGTCTGTAACCCAAAAGAGGTTTCGTTCGACCCTGCCGGCGTAATAGCCCTGGTCATTCAATGCTGGTCCCATAGCGGAGGAGGGGACCGGCACATAGTCCGGCAGATCGAGTCCGTCGGAGGCTACGGGTGTTGCCATGGCAAGCTCCTATCTGTTAGTCACGACCGATTGCGACGTGCGGGAAGTTCGGACGATGCGACCCTCTTGTCCGCGGGACGGATTTGCCGGCATCACGGTGCTTGGCGCCGAGCGGCATACCGGCGATCTCTCTTCTCCAAGACGCAAACGTTGATTCGGCCGGGTCGATACAGGAATGCGGCCACGCCGCATGGCGCAGCAATGACCGATGCGAAGTGAGGGCGTTGGGTTGTTCAACCACGTTCGACTCCGGTAAGTGACAGGAAGGGCGTGAAGAGACGCACTGGGCCGTCGGTCATCCTCGCTCTGAGCTCGGCGCTCGGCTGACCAAGCATGTCGCTGGAGGCGGATCCCGTTGCAAAGATCGGCCCCATCAATTCACCGACGTGTGAGCCATGTTCCATCAACGCGGCGGAGTCCTTGTACCGCTCGACGATGATGCACTCGGACTCATCGTCGCTGAGGTAGATGTCAAACTGCAGCGTGCCAGTGTCCAAGGTCCGCACGACTTCCATGGCCTGCACAGATAGGCTCTTGAATTCCTCGAGTCTGCCCTCGTCGAACTTCAATCGTCCGATACCCAGAAGTTCACTCACTGTTCGCTCCACGCCTTGCCCGATGCTGGGTCTGGAGCCGTAGAAAGATCGGTCGCTTTCGTGTTCACTAAGACCGCCGCAACGACTGCGCCCGCCGCCACGATGACCGCGCCGACTGCCAGGGCCCTCGTGAACCCGTGAACCAATGCCTGCTGCGCCAGTCGCGGCCCATGAGATGCAAGGTAGGTAGCCGTCGCGGTGGCGGCGATGGTGTTGAGGAGCGCAGCTCCCAGGGACGCGCCGACTTGCTGAGTCGAATTCAGCACCGCGCTCGCAACCCCGGAGTCGCGCTCTTGCACATTGGTCAGGGCGGTACTGCTCAAAGCGGTGAAGGCCAGTCCCATTCCAAGGCTCATGATGATCAGTTGCGGACACACGTGCGTCCAATACGACGTATGGACCCCGATCTTTGTGAGCCATCCCAGACCTACGGCAGCGAGGGCAAGGCCGAAGGTCATCGTGATGCGAGGTCCCAATTTGGGGAGCAGGTTCGTCGCAGCTCCCGCGGCCACGATCACGCCCAGTGCGAACGGGAGGAAGGCGACGCCAGCTTTGGCTGCGGAATAGCCAAGAATCGTCTGGAAGTAGTAGCTGATGAAGATGAACATCGCGAAGATTCCAACCACCAATAGCGTTGCTGCTAGGTATGACCCGCCACGGTTTCGCTCCAAGATGATTCGCATCGGCAGCAGCGGATTCGAGGAGCGGATCTCGACCACGACAAACACAGCGATGAGGAAAACGCCCACCGCGATCAGCGTGAGCGTTGCCGTCGCCGTCCAGCCGTCAGTGACCGCTTTGGTGAATCCGTAGACCAGACTGACCAGTCCAGCCGTTGAAAGCAGCGCGCCGGGGATGTCGTAGCGGGTTGTCCCATCGACTCGAGATTCGCCGATGAATCGAAGTGCGGCGACTGCCGCGAGCAAGGCGATCGGAACGTTGATGTAGAGGCACCATCGCCACGATGCGTACTGGGTGAGGACACCGCCCAACAGCACCCCGATCGCGGCGCCGGCACCGGAGACCGCCCCGTAGGCGCCAAAGGCCTTGGCTCGTTCCCCGGCGTCGTGAGAGAAGGTGATGGTCAAGATCGACAGTGCCGCGGGAGCCATGAGCGCGGCAAAGGCGCCCTGCACCGCTCGGGAACCGAAAAGCATCCATTGATTGACAGCCGCGCCGCCTAGCGCCGAGGCGGTTGCGAAGCCGATCAGGCCCACGACAAACACCCGGCGGCGGCCGCCGTAGTCGGCGATACGACCACCCAGTAACAGCAACCCGCCAAAGGCGAGCGTGTAAGCGGTGATGACCCATTGCCGGTTGGCAACCGAGATATGGAGTGATCGCTGAGCCGACGGCAGCGCAATGGTCACGATGGAGGCATCGAGCACCACCATGAGTGTGGCGGCGACGACGACGGCCAGGATGAACCAGCGCTTCGGGTCCGGTACGAACTCAGCCTCAGTGGCCGGCATGACCTCGTCGGTCTCGCTGCCTGGACCTGTACTGCCGGTAGGCGCAACGCTCATGTTGGTGACTCCTTGCGGTGATGGGCGTATGCCCATTCGATGACGTGGAAACCGCTTGGTCCTGTGAGGCAAAGCCCGAGTTCCAGAGCCGCCGCCTCAGTGCAAGGCTGATGCACTCGACAGGGCCTACACCGCCTCCTCTTCAATCTGGTTGAGTGAGGCGGCCGCAGCTTGGATCCGGAACGCTGCCGGCGGAAGCTGACCCTCGGCCCGTCCTGCCGCCAGTACATCCGACCACCACTTGAGATCATCCAGTCCTGTCCGCAGGGTGATTTCTGCCACGGGATTGATCGGGCGTTGCCCTTCGTCGAATGCTTCAAACACTTGCGGGAAAATCGTTGCTGTGCGTAGAGGCACCATTTCGGCTTCGACGGCGATTTGCGCGAGATGTTCAATGGCACGTACACCCCCCGCGATTCCGCCGCTGTACCCAACAGCAGATATCGGCTTGTTGCGAAACGCGAAGGAGACAAAGACACTGTCGATGGCGTTCTTCAGCACCGCGGGCACGGAGTGGTTGTACTCAGGAGTGATGACGAGGTAGGCGTCAGCTTCCGCAAGCTTCTTGTTCCATGATCGGACGAGAGGCGAGGAGTACGTGGGATCGTTGAAGTCACCGACGGTTTGAAACGTTTCGGCGAACATCGGCAGTGGCCAGTCGCGAAGGTCAAGAATCTCGACCTCGAAGCCGCCGTGGTTCCGGGCACGGTCGATGACCCAAGGAGCGACCAAGTCGGCAGCTCGACCGGGACGGGTGCTCCCAATAATGATGTGAAGCTTTGACACGGGGATATGCCTCCCGATTTCAGGTGCCACTCAGGTTCGATGGGACAACAATCGGCAGTTGAAGTGGCCGGTATGGGACTTGACGATCGCGCCGATCCAGGTGAACCGCCATCACCGGATGCTGGTGATTCTCGCGCAGCAAAACTCTGGTGGATGTGCCCATGCCCGAGGCGGTGCATAGCATGACCAGTGTGGTGACGAGACAGGCGCAAGCGCCTCAACGGGCTTCGACGGGCGCCTCGCGTGCCGCGGGTCTGCTTCGTCGTGACGACCTCTTGGCCGCGCTGGATCGCGCCACCCTGAGAAAGGTGACCGTCATCTCGGCGCCTCCGGGGAGCGGGAAGACCTCGCTTCTTCGGGCGTGGTCTGACCGATCAAGCAAGGATCGCCGGATCGCCTTCGTGTCGGTGCCTCGCGACCAGCAAGATGCTCAACAATTCTGGCTCGCCGTTTTGGACGCGATCCGCCAAGCGGACGCCATCGCTGATTCCCGAAGGCAGGCGGCGACGCCCGACTTTGACGGCGAACTGATGGTCGACACGGTCGTGTCGGAACTGACCAAAGCGGCCGGAGTCGTTGTCTTGGTCATTGACGACATCCAAGAGCTGAGCTCCGCCGACGCCCTCTCCCAACTTGAGCATCTCATCAACGTTCTTCCGAAATCTGCCCATGTAGTGTTGTCGTCTCGCCGCGATCCGCCGATCAGATTGCATAAGCTCAGGCTTGCCGACGAGGTCGCCGAATTTCGGGCCGGCGATTTGCGGTTCACCGCGAACGAGACGCGCGAACTGCTGGACGCATCTCAGATCAGTCTGTCCGATGCGGGGGCGGCCGCGTTGTACGAACGCACGGAGGGTTGGGCGGCTGGCCTGCGCCTGGCAGTGATCTCTCTGAGCGGTCACCCCGAACCCGACCGCTTCGTGGAGGAGTTCTCCGGGACCGACAGGGCGATCGGGGAATACCTGATGGCCGAGATGCTCGAACGGCAGCCGATCGAGGTGCAGAGCATGCTCTTGCGGACCTCGGTGGCCGATCGTGTGAATGGCGAATTGGCCGACCTGCTGGCTGGACGGCCAGGTTGTGAGCAGATTCTGCTGGCACTCGAGGATGCCAACGCATTCGTCGTTTCGCTTGACCCCCGGCGCACGTGGTTCCGCTACCACCAGCTTCTGGCTGATTTCTTGCGCTTGGAACTGCGCCGAACGTTGGCTGCGGAAGTTCCTGACCTGCACCGCCGGGCCGCGGCGTGGTTCGCTGATCACAACGAGATCATCGTGGCCCTTCAACACACACTCGCGGCCGGCGACTGGCCCGATGCGGCCCGGCTACTGGCGGACCACTTGTTCAGCCTGATGCTCGACGGTCAGGAAAGCAGCATCGCTGCGCTGCTACGGTCGTTCCCCCTCGGGGCATCGGGTGAGCATCCTGAGCTGGCATTGGCTCACGCAGCAACCCAGCTAGCCCAGGGACGGCTGGAGGACGCGTCCGCCCAGCTGGTGATGGCTGAATCCCACATGGAGACCGCACCGCCCGCCCACCGCCGGCGCCTGGCGATAGTAGATGCGTCGCTGCGATTGACGCTCGCACGGCGTAGCGGCCAGCTCGCGGAAGTAGTCGAGCAAGTACACCTGCTGGGTGCTTCGACCGCCGATGGGTCGAACGACCTGATCGCGATGGACACTGAGTTGCGCGCAGTTGCGTTGATGAACCTGGGGATCGTCGAGACGTGGTCCGGCCAGTTTGTCGACGCCGAGCGGCACATGACCGAAGGAGCAACGCTGGCCCAGGCGATCGGCCGACCCTACATAGAGGTGATGTGCCGCGCCTACCAAGCGTTTCCGTCGGTCTCGCTCGCGACGGCGCGCGAGCGCGGTCGTCACGCTCTCGCACTCGCCGAGCGCTACGGCTTGAGCGATAGCCCCGTACTTGCGCCAGCGTTGGGGGCGCTTGCCTCCATCGCGGTGTGGATGGGCGAGTTCGAAGAGGGAGAGCGCGTCCTCCGTCACGGTTGGGAGGTCGTTCAGCCGGACATAGACCCTGCTACCGCGGTTGTGCTGCACTTGGTGACAGGCATGCTGCATGCCGGTCGCGGGGAACATCAATTGGCGGTCGGGGCGTTAGCCGCAGCGGTGCAGGCGCAGTCGCTTCTTACCGGTGTGCACATTCTCGGACGGGTGGTCGCCGAATGGCTCGCGGCTACACAAGCTCGTCTCGGGATGCCAGACGATGCGCGTGCCACGCTCGACGGGTTCTCCACCGAACACGAGCGGATAGACGCCATTGACCTCGGGCGGGCAGCAATAAGTCTCACCGAAGGAGACCCCGCCTCGGCGCTGGCTTTCCTCGGAGACGTTCTGGACTTCATGCCGCCGGTCGGCTTCCCGGCGTACGCACTCGTCGAAGGACATGTGCTCGCTGGCCTCGCGCACCTCGCTCTGGGCGATCGGAACGCCGCCGCTGCCGCAGCCGAGGCCGCCCTGGCTGCCGCTGAACCAGATCGACTGATCTTCCCGTTCGCGATGTACAACGCTGCCGAGCTCCTCGCTGTCCTCCCACGGCACCAAACGGCGCACAGCGGTTTGCTCGCCGATGTCGTTGACCTGGTACAAGGCGCACCGGCGCCCCCCGCTGACCGGGAGCGCGTCTCGCAGCCGGGAGAGCTCAGCCCAAGCGAGCTGCGGGTGCTGCGATTTCTCCCGACAAACCTCACGAGGCCCGAGATCGCCCAATCGCTCAACGTTTCCATCAACACGGTCAACACGCATATCCGCAGTATCTACTCCAAGCTCGGCGCGAGTGACCGCAGTTCAGCCGTGCGACAAGCACGCGAGCTGCGACTCCTCGCCGTCGGGCGCGTTCCATCACCGCCGAGGTAACTAACTCCGGGTCCGCCGACGCCAACAACCACCGGATTCCGGTGGTGACCGCTCACAGGGTCAGGCACCAGCATGATGGTGTGACCACGCAGCCCGGCTGCCAGTACATGATCCGGATACGGGGGCGGCTCGGAGCGACTGCTCTGTCCGCGTTTCCGAGCATGGGGTCGGAGGTGCGGGACGGGGAGACGGTGCTGACGGGCTTGCTTGAGGATCGGTCAGCCGTGTTCGGCGTTCTCGCGCAGCTCGAAGCGCTTGGGCTCGAGTTGCTTGAGGTTCGCCGAGTCGGGCGATCCACCGCCCATGAGGCTTAGCTGAGCGCCGCCTGCCGTGCATCGCCGATGGATCTGTCGAGTCGCCAAACAGGCCCAGGTGCTTGAGTCAACTCAAGCGTCACGCGCGACCCCCTGAAGCGCTGATGCGATAAGGAGCTCGAGCTCTTCGTTCGTAGCCCGGCACGGCCCTAGCGACTCCCAGCACCAGGCGCCGTTGTCGTATTCACAGGTGATGGTGTGGCCGTTCCCGGCCCGACCTGTCATCCCGTGATCGTCGCGACAGTATTCCCCGGGCTCGTAGCACCCACCTTCGTCGTCGATTGGCGAGCAGGCAGTAGCAGCCGCTGTGGTCGAGGTCTGCGCAGATGGTGGGGTCGCGGACGCGGCTGGAGGAGGGTTGCTCGTCCCGTGTTGCTCCTGACCCTTGGCACTGTCCGTGGACAGCGTGCTGTTCAACGCACCGAGAACGGCACTCGACGAGGTGATGATACCGAGCTCTCGGTTGTAGTCGAGGCTGGCGGTCGAGAAGTTCTCTGAGCCGACGAAAGCCTTCGCGCTATCGACGTCGATCACTTTCGCGTGGATATAGAGAGTCGAACTCGTGGTGGGATACAGCACGACGTGGACCCCGGCGGATTCCAGCCGCGAGAAGGCAGTATCCCACTCCGAGTCGGAGGTCATGATCACGGTGACCGTGACCCCTCGGCTGGCATCAGCCTCAAGGGCGCCTTCAATGGCGGATGAGTGCATCTCCTCGTTTTCCACCTCGACAGTGCGTTGTGCCGAGCCGATGAGCGCGACGAGCTGCGGTTCGGACCCCGGACTCCAAACGAGGTCTGCCCCCATCGGACCCGGTGACGGGATCCGTCCGGACCAGTCGGACGCGAAGACAGATTCGATAGCCGCCACGTCGTCGGGCTGGCTGTCCATGATCACGAAGTCCCTCGCCGTGGCGTAGTACCGCGACGTCAGGTTGCCGGTCATGATGGCTGACTGAGCACCGTCGACTGTGATGGTCTTCTGGTGGCAGATCTCGGAGGCGTTGGCCCAGGCCACGGGGACGCCGGCCGCAGACAGGGTCGAGTACGCGGCCTGGTTCACCGATCCTCCGTTGTAGTCGCGGTCCAGCAGGACCTGGACTCTCACCCCCTTGTGATGGTCGGCGATCAGGATCTGCTCGGCCGCCTTATCCGTCAGCTCATACATCGTCATTTCGAGGCTCTGCCTTGCTGACGACATGAAGTTGTAGAGGGGCATCATGCCAGCTTGTGGCTCGACGATGAGCGAAAGTCCGGGTGACGTAACCGTGCTCGTCGGAGATATTGGCGGAGACTCGGTCGTATTGGTCGGTGACATGGGCTTTGTCGATTGTGTTGTGGAAGCTGCGCCGTGGGTACTTCCATTCGCCCGACCAGTGCAACCGGTCGCGACCAGAGCCATGATCGCAATGAGCCCAAGAACTCGGAGTCCGCGGAGGTCCCTCGATGCACTTGAAGTCCTCATCTTCTTGAGACTCACGAGCACTTCAGACTAACGGTCTGCATCCCGAGCCGGCGGGTGATCCATGGGGGACACCGCCCAGTCCCGACTGACGCCCGGAAGCACTCGTGGGGCAGATGCTGAGAATCAGATCGTGCGCCGGGGAGCCTGGTGCGCCCGAAGAGAGTGAAGCATCTGCTCCTTTCGTACTGCGGCGCCGAGTGCCTGCTGCCTCCGAGCTTGCTTGCGGCATGACTTCTTCAATGTGGCCCAGATTGGAACTACCACAACAAAGAAGATGAATAACGAACCCAGAAGGGCGGGTACGGGGTGCTCGATGCCAAAGGCAACAGCGAAAATCAGCATGAGGACCGCGGCGAGGAGCTCCCCAAGACCGATCCACAAGCCGAACGTTCCACCCATAGCTACCTCCTCTTGGCAAGAGTAGGAAAGGGGTGTATCAGCGTCCGGGGGGGCGGGCGCGAAGCCCCCTCTCTGTCCACAATGAGTGAGACAGCCGATTCGTAGGCTGATCGGTCATGTCTTCTGCTCGTTTCCGTCGCTCCGCCGGTGGTGTCAGCTCGCTGGGCTTGCACGTCGTGTGGTGCCCGAAGTGCCGGCGGCGATTTTTGGTCGGGCGGGTGGTTGCCCGGCACCAGTGGGACACCGCCGCGTGAGACGGGCCTACAAATTCCGACTGCGCCCGACCAAAGGTCAGCACCTGCGCCTCGGGGCATGCCTCGACGGCCACCGGGAGATCTATAACGCCGCCCTCGGGGAACGCCGCGACGCCTACGAGGCGGCGGTGCGGCGCTCTGCTGGGTTCTTCGGGCCGGCCCGGCCGAAGGCTCCTGTTCGTTACGGCAGAGCGACCCGAGATGGCCCGGTGGTCGTTCTCGTCGGAACATTCCACGCTCCGCCGGCTGGACAAAGCGTTCGGGGCGTTCTTCTCTCGGGTGGGCAGCGGCGCCAAGCCCGGCTATCCCCGCTTCATGGCCGCGCACCGCTTCGACACTGTGGAGTGCCCCAAAGACGGCGACGGCTGCCGCTGGAAGCCCGAGGCGGGCCGGGTCTACCTCCAAGGCGTCGGTGAGGTGAAAGTGACCGCGCATCGGGCCGTGGAGGGCACGCTCAAGACGATTCAGGTGCGCCGAGTGGGCCGCAAGTGGATGTTGGTCCTCTCCTGCGATGACGTTGCGGCCAAGCCCCTCGAACCGAGCGGTTGCTCCGCCGGGCTCGATGTGGGGATCAACGTGTTCGCCGCGCTCAGCGACCCCGGCTTCGGTGCCGGCGGCCTGGTCGAGAACCCTCGGTGGGCTCGAGCCGGAGCGAAGCGTCTCGGCAGCGCCCAACGGGCGCTGGCCCGCAAAGCGCGAGGCTCGGCGAACCGCCGCGCCTACCGCGAGACGGTCGCGGCGCGGCACCGAAAGATCGCCACCAGCGGGCCGACTTCTACCACAAGACCGCGCGCCAGCTGGTCGAACGCTACGACGTGATCGTGGTCGAGGACCACCTGAAGATCACCAATATGGTCCGCTCCGCCAAAGGCACCGCCGAGCGGCCAGGCACCAACGTGGCCGCCAAGAGCGGCCTGAACCGTTCTATCGCCGACGCGGGTGGGGAGCCTTCGTGTCGATCCTCAAGGACAACGCGGAAGAAGCTGGCCGAAGAGTGATCGACGACGTCGCACCCGCCTACACCAGCTCGACCTGCCACGTCTGCGGGCACGTCGAGACGGCCAACCGCGCCGGCATCGCGTTCAAATGTCTCGCCTGTGGCCACGCCGACCACGCAGACATCAACGCGGCCCGCAACATCCTCCGGGCTGGACTGGCCCCTCCGACCGCTATCGCGGCCTGAAAAGAAGCTGGCGGCTTCGGCCGTCAGAGAAGTCACCCGGCTCCATCCACCAAGTGGCGGTGGGTCAATGGCCCAAGTGCATTTGGGAGGAGCTGATCCTCCGACTTCCACGGTGTGAACGTGGCGCTCTCACGTTGAGATACGGATGCGTCGTGTGTGCTGGTGTGTGCTGGTGTGTGCTGGCGGCCGGACTCGAACCGGCTCAGTCGGGAGTAAAGGTCCGGGGCCCGTCCCTCGGGCGCAACCAGCGCTCGGTCGGCCCGCCTCGTGTCGAACGAGGCCTTCCGCTGTATCAGAGCGGCGTCGTCACCGGCTGACTCCGGGCCGTGAGGATCTGGTCGACACAGGGCGTTTCGGAAGCCCGACCTCCGGCGTGTCGTGCCAGCGCTCTGCCTCTGAGCTATGTGTCCGTGGTGGTCATTAGTGGTTTCGATCCACCGCCTCGCGCGTTCAAGCGCGCGCTCTCCCAACTGAGCTACACGACCATGGTGCCGGCCCCGGGACTCGAACCCGGATCAACTGGATCACAAAGCCAGCGCCCATCCCGTTGGGCCCGGCCGGCATTCTCTCTGGGAGCAGGTCACGCTGCGTCGTCTGGAAAGGGTCCTTCATCGACCCGCACGAGGCGCAGCGTGGGTGCTCCGGAGTCCTGCGTCGTCAGCACAGGGGGAGGGTTCGTCGCGTCGTCGATGGGGACCTCTATCCCGTCCTCGGGAGCGACGAGTGTGAGCCGATTTCGTTCCATATGAGCACTCCTTTCAGATAGTTCGGGAGGAAGGTGTCGAACCCTCATCTCAAGGACCAAAACCTTGCGTCTTGCCGTTGGACGACTCCCGATCGGTCGATGGAGGGGTCAATGGGTACCGCCCCCATTACTCGTGGGTGGAAGCCACGCGTGTATCTGTCAAGACCTTGACCCCGACGAGCAGTAGGCGGGTCCTGACCCCGCGGCCTCCTCGTTGGCAACGAGGCGCTCTGCCACTGAGCTACTACTGCGATGGAGGCACCGGCTGGAGTCTCACCAGCGTGTCCCGGGTTGCAATCGGGTACCTGAATCCTCGGCCACGGTGCCAGGGCTGCGGAGGAGGGCATCGAACCCCCGACGACGGTGGTTAACGGCCACCCGCTCTTCCGCTGAGCTACTCCGCAAAATGTGCGCACTGGATCACGTCATGCCCCGGGGGGAGTGCATGCCGGCTTTCCTTTTGTGTTGTCCACCGCAGGCCTTGCGCCCACAGGACGGACCGGGGTGCGCCTCTCCGGCCGATGGTGACCCGTGCAGGACTCGAACCTGCGTCCGCTGCGTGAGGGGCAGCCGTCCTACCGCTGGACGAACGGGCCGTGAACTGAGCGGAAGGTAGAGGTGTCGAACCCCCACGGCAGAGCCGTGTACCTGTTTTCGAAACAGGGTGCCCCAGCCAACGAGGCATACCTTCCAGGGCGGAAGTGCAGCGGATCGAACGCTGGCGAGGTTGCGCTCGGCCATCGCTTAGCAAGCGAGCACCTTTCCTCTCGGTCAACCCTCCACTGCAAGTCGGCACGAATGTCTCGTCTGACAGCGAACCGGCTCGATTCGAACGAGCATCCTGCGGTGAGGAGACCGTTGCGCGTCCAGTCGCGCCACGGGGGCAGGTGGGACCGAACGGTCCAGAGCCACCACCCGGAGCCGACCCGGGGACCTCAGCCGTACCAGGGCTGCGCTCTTCGCACTGAGCTATGGCGGCGTGGCCTCGTCGACTGGACTCGAACCAGTGGCCTGCCTTCGGAGGGCAGCGCTCTTGTTCCATCTGAGCTACGACGAGCTGGCACCCCGGCCAGGATTCGAACCCGGAACTGGAGATTCGTAATCTCCTGTGATCATCCGTTTCACCACCAGGGCTTGGCGCCACAGACGGGTTTCGATCCCGTTGCCTCCGCCTTGACGGGGCGGCGCTCTCCCGATTGAGCTACTGCGGCACGATGAGGCATTGACCGGGCCTCGGGAAGATGGATTCGAACCACCGTCTCTCCGTCCAGAGCCGAGCGTCCATACCGCTGGACCACTCCCGAATGCTGCGGTGATCGAACACCGCCGGTCTGGTTGAACGGACTCGAACCGCCGACCCCCCGGTCCCGAACCGGGTGCTCTCTCCAAACTGAGCTACAACCAGGTGTGTACGACCGGATGATCCCGGCCGAGTGCGCCCCGAGGGGCTCGAACCCCCGACGACATGGATTAAGAGTCCATCGCTCTACCACTGAGCTAGAGACGCCTGGTACGGGCGGAGAGAGTCGAACTCTCAAGGGTGTGAGCCCACCGGGGTCTGAGCCCGGCGCGTCTTCCAATTCCGCCACGCCCGCGTGGTGGACCCAGCCGGGCTCGAACCGGCACGCGTCTCGTTGCAAACGAGGTGCACTGCCACTCGTGCTCTGGGCCCAGGTCCCGGTGGGTCGAATCGAACGACCGCAGGCACAATGCCGCGCGGGTTACGGCCGCGCTCCTCTAGCCAACAGAGGTCACCGGGGCGGGATCGGTCGGTGTCGTCGCGCCAATAGACGTGACGCCGATCCCCAATCTGGCGTACTGTTTAGTTGTCAATGTGCGGTGGTTTCTTTGCCTATTTGGGCAAAAAGGGCAAGGCTTCGCCCAGCAGGGGTGGCAGGGGTCGAACCCACGTCCGCCGGGTTGGAGCCGGCTGTCCGTTCCGCTGGACTACACCCCTTCGAGTGTTTGGCTATTCAGTTGTGCTTTCGGCCCAGGAATACAAAAGAGCCGCCCCCTTTTCGGAAGCGGCTCCTCAACGAACTGGACGTCTGTAAGTCCTAGTTATGCCGTTGAGGGCACCTCCCGGGGGTCGGTCGCGACCCAATTGAAGGATTGGGCCTTCAATATCTGGGCCATGATGCGCCCACGCGACGTCAGAAGGCCTTGAAGGCCTTCTGAGTGCCGGTGCGCCCGGCAGCTATCCGCGTAGACGTGCTTCATGGTTGAGAATGGTACACCGATCAGTCTGCTCATGGGAACACTTTCTTCTTTTCGTACGTATTGTCTCGTCCATCATTTAGATATGTGCGCTCGATGTCGCTCGGATATCCAGAACTGCGACAAAACCGCGAACTCTGCTCCTTACGGTGACCGGAACACGTCGCTGAGACGCTGCCCCTCATCCCGTTGCCAATCGCCCGGTCAGCTCCTGTGCCCAGAACGCGTCCTTCGCACTGTCCGTGCTTGAAAGGAGGGCCGCATGGAAGGCAAGGTACGTCGGGCTCGACCCGAGCCCGACGAGGGTCACGCTCGGCGCGCGCCAGCCTGACTGCGGTCTCTGTTCCGTGTCGGCGACCAGGAGCTCGACGAACTCCTCGCCGTACCGGGAGCGCCGCTCCTTCGGGCATCAGCGGAGCTGACGGAACGCCCGGTCGCGGCGTGCCGATTCGGTCCTCCTCACACCGGTCCCCACGTGCCTGCGAGGCGGCGGAGCCCCACATCGGCGGGTGGCGCTGGGTGGCCAGATAGGAGCGCAGCCTCCACCCCGATCGCAGTGAGCGTAGGGGCGACGGCGGTCGTCGCTCTCGACCGACTCGATCAGGCCCTGTCCCTCCAGCCGGCTCAGCGCCTCGTGCGGGGTCCCCGGGGCCAGTCGAACGTCGGCGAAACGCTCGATGTCCTTGGTGAGGGCGTAGCCCTGCTTGGGCCCTTTCGGCCAGGCTGGAGAGGATCAGCGTGGCCGGACCGGCGTAACGGCTGAGCCCGGAGAGTCCCGCATTCGTTCTGGGACAGCTTCTAGCGTGTCTCCACGTGGCGGGACGGGCAGACATCGTGTACCGGCATGCGTTCGAGTTCGCCCGCACCCCGCAAGAGCTGTGGGATGCCATGCAGGAGGTCGATCGGTTCGAAGCATGGTGGCCCTGGCTGGAGGAGTTCCGCCTCGAAGGGGGCAGCCTGCACGTGGGTTCGGTCCTGCACGGTGTGGTCGCCCCGCCCCTGCCCTACAGGATGCGCCTCCGGGTCGAACTCACCCGCTACGAGCCGCCCAAGCGGATTGACGCTGTCATCCATGGCGACCTCGAAGGGCTGGCGAGCATCGAGATCCGCCCCAGCGAGCTCGGGGCGATGGCCGAGGTTTCGTGGACGGTCGAAATGATGCAGCGTCCGATGCGCCTGGCCGCTCGCTTCGGGCGCCCTCTCTTGCAGTGGGGTCATGACCGGGTCGTCGAGAGCACCGTCGCCGGCTTTCGCAGGAGACTCGAGGCCGCCGGTTCCTGACTCTGGTCAATGGGCCCGTTAGCTTGGCGGGATCATGAGCGCGCTGATCCTGCTGCACGGATTCGGGTCGTCCTTCGATCACAACTGGCGGCAGTCCGGCTGGGTCGACATCCTGGCTGACTTCGGTGTCACCGTCCCAGTTCTCGACCTTCCGGGTCACGGGTCGTCTCCGCCGCTGACCGATCCGGCGGATTACGCCGATGTGGACGAGGTGGTCCGCCGCGCTCTACCGGCAGAGGGGCTCATCGCGGGCGTCGGTTTCTCGGCCGGGGCAGAACTGCTCCTGCGCGTGGCTGTCGCCGAGCCAGAGCGTTTCGATCGGATCGCCCTCCTGGGGCTGGGAGACAATGTTTTCGAGTCGGGCGACCCCGCTGCTCTGGTGTCGGCGCTGGAGAGCAGCGAAGAGCCGGAGGACGTGCGGGCTCGGCTGTTCCGCCGCCTGGCCCAGTCCGCCGGCAACAACCCGAGAGCGCTCTCGGCCTTCCTCCGCCGGCCACGCCAGACGGTCACCGAGGAAGAGTTGTCGAGGCTGCGGTGCCCGGTCCTAGTGGTGCTGGGCGAGCGGGACTGGGTGGGACCTGCCGACCGACTGATGGCGGCGCTGCCGTCGGCCTCGTTGGTCATGCTCGCCGGCGTCGATCACTTCGCGACACCGTCGGACTTCGGAGCGATTGACGCGACGGTCAAATTCCTGAACCTCGAGTGACCCGCGGACTCGTTGGACCCTCTCCGGGCCGCCCCGAGCGTTCGAACCGTCGGTACTACTTAGCCGGTAGTCACGCAACCGCGGGCCGCATTGGACCACAGTCCCTGTACGTCGAACGTGACCCCTTTGACTGTCAGATACGCATCTTGGGTCTCGCACAGATCGGCAATCTCGGCGCCACCCTTCAACCAGCCGTTCGAAGGGAACGGATCGGTCACGCTCTCAGCGTATTCGTGGGTCTCCGTGGACTCGTAACCATCTATCGTCCGGGGAGACGCGATCGTGGTGCACGCGGTGGCCGGAAGATCGGGCACATACGGAAGGTTGGTGTACGCGATAGTCCCGTAAGAGCTGGCCGTAGAACTATGCCAAGCGCAGAAGCTCTTCGGAAAGCCGTCGGGATGGGTGCCCGACGGTGATGCGATGACGTACTGAGCATTCAGGTTGGGAGCCTGCGTCGTGTTCTTGAAATGGGCCGCAGCGTTGACGGCCTCGCCTGCGATCTGGTTCGTTGTCGCCTTCGAGGGGGCGGCCGACGTGTTGTCGAACCACACGCCACGGAGGGGCGCCGTCGTCGGGTGCTGTACGAACGTCGCTGTGGAACTGCATGTCACGGTGCCTGTCGGCATCCCCTCGCAGTACTGGTCCATGATCGTGCCCCAAGTGTCCTGGCCGCCGTACAGGCTGCTGAACAGGCTTTGGAGCGCGCTGGACGCCTGAGCCGGGTCGTTGGACCATTGCGATCCCCAGAACACGAGGTAGACGCCGGGCGTCGGCATGACCGCCCCGGTCGCCTGGCTCGAGTGCAGGGACACCAGGCCCGAAGTGTTCGGCTTGGAAGACCGCCCGATCGCCTTCGCCCCGGCCCGTACGACTTGTGACGCCGACGAGCCCCCGGCCGCCGCCATGGTTACGTTTCCGCCCACCAACCCGAGAAGCCCAGACATCGCTGCGAGGGTGAAGAGGCCACGACGGCGCCGCTTTGTGGCCTGCGCGCCGAGGTGAGCATGGGATCGCCTGTGCACCGCCGGACCTCCTTGGCCTGAGCCTCGGCGCCAAGCCGACGAAGCCCGTCCAGCGCATGGTAACGATCCGCCTCAATCCTCTCTAGGGAGAAAAGGCACTAGTTCCCAATTTCGAGAGGGAGTGAGAGGCAGTGCGAGCCCGTACTCCTACGGGGACCGTAGGACGGTTCGGCACGACGGGAGGACCCGGTTCGCAGGACCTGCCGAAGGCGGTTCTTCAGCCGACAACCCCGTAATTCACCTCGCAGCGAGTCGGTTTGAGCCCGAGTGTGCTCTCGACCGGCGTCACCAGATGCCAGGTGGTCTGCCCGACCGAGACTCCTGCGACGGTCTGGCCGAGCCCCGGTTTGTGGACAACTGCTCTTCCAACCCGGAGACTTTTGGAACTGACGACGCGCAGCTGCAGCTGCAGTGCACCCACCTGTTGTCCGTTGACAACCGGTAGCGAAGCCGAGGGACTGAACCTACCGGCGGCAATGAACGCAGCGCCGTCTCGAGTCCTGCGTTCAGGTGAGGCGCGACACGGCCAGCGAGGCGGCCAGAAGCACGATCGCCCACGACATGGCGTGCAGCGCCCGCTCGAGGGGACCCAACAGCGTCCGCTCATCGATCGGGAGCATCTCACCGCTCGCCAGCGCGATCTCACCGCTCACAGCCGTGCTGCGGCGGCGGATGAGCCGTGCCGGCGTGCTCAGTTGGCGCTGCGCCGCCGAGAGTGCGAACGCCGCGGCCGCTGCGATCACGGGACTGAACGCCAGACGGCCGGTCTGGGCCACGTACGCGACCAGAACCGGGAAGGAGCCCCACGCCAAGGCGAAGCCGGCATCGCTGTGGATCACACCGCCGAACAGCTCCAAGTTGTAGGCCACGACGAGCAGGGGCCCCAGCACGAGGAAGGGCACCAGGGCCCAACCGACACGGGAAACGCCGGCAATACCGAGGGCGACCGCACCGGCCAGCCCCACCGCGGTGACGGCAATGAGCGCTCCTCTCGGGATGTGGGTTCCCAGTGGGCGGCCGTTCAGTTCGTCGAGCGCATGCGCAGCAAGCCCGACCGCGAAGAAGAACGCGAGCAGCGTCGCCACCAGCCGCGTCGCATTGACGGTTGGCGCCAGGCAGGCGCCGATCACCACATAGGCCAAGTGCCATGCTGTGTACGGGGGATGGAGCAGGGTCCACCAGTCGCGCCAGCCTCCGGCACGGGCCGCGTAGAAGGCCGGTCGTGCTTCCGTGGAATCCTCAGTCACGCCGGCGTGTCCCCCACATGACCAGACCACCCCCGAGACTCATGACGCGGACGCCGACATGCTCGAACCCGGCCTTCCGCCACGCCTCTTCCGTCCACGACACCGGGTACGCCCGGTAATGCTGCGAGATGTTGGGCCCGAGGAACCGGCCCACCCGGAACCACTCGCGGCCACCAGTGATCCAACCGCCAGCGGGCAGGACCAGGCGGGTGTAGAGCCACCACCAGAAGCGCCAGAATCGGCTCGGTGGCAGGAGGAACTCGAGGCTGGCGACCGCGCCGCCGGGCTTCACGACCCTCGCGAGTTCGCACAGCGTGGCCTGAGGATCGTCGACGTACCGGAGCAGGTACGTGAAGGTGAGTGCGTCGAAGGTCTCGTCGGGAAAGGGCAATTGCTCGGCTCGACCGGCAACGAGGCTGATCCGTCCGTTCATCCCGGCTTCGGCCACGTTCTCCTTTCCCCGAGCGAGCATGTTCCTGGTCAGATCCACGCCAACGACGTCAGAGGGTGTTCGCGCCGCCAGCTGCAGGGCAACACCAGCTGTCCCCGATGCCACATCCAACGTCCGGGCGGGGGAGGTGGGCGCAATGTGGTCGACCATGGCCCGCCGCCATCGGCCGTTCTGGCCCATGGAGAGGATCTCGGCCAATTGGTCGTATCGCTTCGGGAGGGACGCGAACAATTCCTGCGCGAAGCGGTTCCGATCCTCGGCAATGTCCGTCGCCATGCATTCCTCCTGGGGTGAGAAGATCTCACTGTAGATCCGAGCAGGTGGAAGGAGCAGCGTGAGCCGGTCCCGTTTTGACGTGCTCGTCGTCGGGGGCGGACCGGCGGGCAGTGTGGCCGCTCTGGTGCTCGCTCGAGGTGGCGTGCGAGTCGCCCTGGTCGACAAGGCGGCCTTTCCGCGGGACAAGGCGTGCGGCGACGTGGTCGGTCCCCGAGGCCTCCAGCTGCTGAGCGACCTCGGGTTGGCGCGGCCGAACGGGCGTGACGTCGGCGACATGCTCGTCGTCGGCCCGACCGGCCGGCGGGTCCGACTCCCGTGTGCCGATGGTCTGACGTATCCCGGCTACGGCACGGCCGTCGCCAGGACGGCGTTCGACGCCACGCTGCACGCAGCTGCGGTCAGCGCAGGGGCCACTCCCTTCGTCGGGCGGGCGCAGGACCCTCTCGAAGAGGAGGGCCGGATCGTTGGCTACCGCCTGAGCACCGGGGAGGCGATCGACGCCGACTTCGTGATCGGGGCCGACGGAGCGACGAGCGAAGTCGCCGCCGCGGCAGATCTCGTGGATCCGAATCTGGTTCTGTGGGGATTCGCCGTGCGCACCTACTTGCCGCAGTCGGTCGATCTTCCGGCCATCGTCCTGTGGGACCCGACGCCCTGGCGCGCGTTCCCCGGGTACGGCTGGATCTTTCCCGGGGAGGATGGCTGCGCCAACGTCGGGCTGGGCATCGGGACGCGGGCAGATCGCAAGGCCGGCGCCAATGCGGTTCGGGCCCTGCCGGAGTTCCTCGGGCACCTGCGAGCGCTCGGTCTCCTCGACGAGACAGCTCCACCGCTCCCGCCACGCCGGCTCGGTGGCTGGCTCAAGATGGGGATGGTCGGGACGACGCCGGCGAAGGGGCGGATCCTCCTGGTCGGCGACGCCGCCGGTCTGGTCAATCCGATGCAGGGGGAGGGGATCTCGCAAGCCATGACCAGTGGACGCGCGGCCGCGGAGGCCATCCTCACTCGCCCGAGCCACGCCGCCGACACCTATCGGTCCAGACTCGCCGTCGAGCACCTCCCCTATCATCGGATCACCGCCGCGGTTCACGCCGGACTGGTGGGACGCCCCCGGGCAACCTCGACGGTCGCCCGGCTTCTGACCACCGCGGGCCGTGGCGACACTCTGGCCGGGGGCTGGGCGGTGTTCTGGAACGAGCTCCTCGATGGTGCACCACCCAACCGGCATCGCTCGGTTGCGCACGCGGTGACGCAAATTGGGCGGTTCCTGACCGCCCGGGGGCCGGCGGCCCAGTGGTTCAGTTCAGCCGGACTTCGACATGAGCATGAGCGCCGCACCCTGTGAGCCGGGGATCTCGACGACGGGGGAGAACTCGAGTGTCGCACCTTCCAGGAGCCACTCCTGGAGCACCGACGCCTCCTTGGGCTTGGACAGGTAGTAGCCCTGAATGAAGTCGCACTCGGCTTCCGCCAACATGGCGCAGGTGAGCTCGTCCTCGGCGCCTTCGGCGATCACGTAGAGCCCGAGCGAGTGCGCCATTTGGATGGAGGAGCGCACAATGATGCGGTTGCTCGCCTCGTTGGGCAGGTTGGTGACGAACGAGCGGTCGATCTTCAACTCGTTCACCGGCAGTTTGTGCAGGTACTGCAGTGAGGAGTAGCCGGTGCCGTAGTCGTCGATGCCGAGCTTGATCCCCAACTCTGAGAGCTTGTACAGCACCTTGGTCGCTGCGCCGAGGTCCGCCATGATCTCGGTCTCGGTCACTTCCAGCGTGAGGAGGTGGGCGGGAACGTCGTAGCGACGGAGGCACGCCTGCACGCGCTCGACCAGGTTGATGTCTGCGAATTCCCGCCCGGATACGTTCACCGCCAGACCAATAGTGATGCCCGCCTCGCGCCAACGGGCGAGCTGGGCGCAGCCCTCGTTCAGGACAAAGTCGGTGATCTGCGGGATCAGACCCATCTGCTCCGCGATCCCGATGAACTCCTCCGGCGGGATGAACCCCTGCACCGGGTGGTTCCAGCGGCACAGGGCCTCGACGTACGCGATCTTCCGGGACCGGACGTCCCCAATCGGCTGGTACATCAGGCTGAGTTCCGTCCCGGTCTCGAGCGCGTGCGTCAGGAGGCCGCCGAGCATGAGCCAGCGCTGCATACTCTGGTCGTGCTCGACCGAGTACACCTCCACGGTGCCGCGGCGTTCCTTGGCCAGGTACATGGCGATGTCGGCCCTTTGTAGCAGAAGGGCCACATCGTCCCCGTGCTCTGGTGCCATCGCGATACCGGCGCTGGCGGTGACGGCCAGCGTGAGGCCGTCCATTTTGATCGGGCGCGACATCTCGTTGTTGAGGTCGTTGAAAATGGCGACGGCCCGCTCGGGGTCGGTCACGTCGGCGATGACCAGGGCGAACTCGTCGCCCCCGAGGCGGGCCACGGTGGCCCGTCCGGAGACGGCTCGCAACAATCGCTCGGAAATCTCGCACAGCAGCCGGTCGCCGATGGCGTGACCCAGCGTGTCGTTGACGTCCTTGAAGCGGTCGATGTCGAGGAGCACGATCGCCACGCCGTCGCTCTCGCTCAGGGCGGTGGCGGCACGGGTGAGGAACAACATCCGGTTGGGGAGCCCGGTCAGCATGTCGTGCGTGGCCTGGTGCGACTTGCTGTCGACCTCGTAGCGCAGCTCCTCGACCAGCCGGGCGCGCTCGAGGCTGGCGCTGGCGTGGGCGACGAGGGTCTCGAACAACTTGAGGTCGTCGTCGTCGAAGCTGTCCAGCTCCTCGTCGCGATCCACCGCGATGATCGCGCCGATGGCCGTGTGTCGGTTCATCAGTGGGGCGACGATGGCGTCGCGATATTCACCGGCGATCGGGTCGACGGTGACGGGGTCTTGGAGGGGCGTGTTGTGCAGCGCGGCCTTGCCCGAGCGGATCACGCTCGTCACGATGGACGCCTCAGCAAGCGTGATCGGTTCGATGCCGGACGCCCCGCGATCGTCGAAGGTGATTCGACGCGGGATCCCAGACGGTTCGGCCAAGACGAGCTCGGCGCGACGGGCTCGCATGACGGTGCAGACCTCTCTCAGGACGTCCACGCTCATGGACGAGGGTTCAAGGCTCGCCGTACCCATGGTACGGCTGAAGTCGTAGAGATGCTGCAACGACGAGAAACGAAGCGAGAGCCGGGAGTATCCCCGGTAGGCCACGATAATCAGCGCGGCGACGAGAACCAGGGGCAGCGTTGTCCACGGATCGAACCAAGCCGCGTCGAGGAACGCGAAGGCGAGGCCCATGCTCGCCGCCATCAGCATCGCGTGTTGCGCCAGGTGGACGATTCCCCTGCGCTTCGGAGCGGTCTGTCCGGCCAACAGCGTGACGACGCGTAGGGCGACGGCCGACACGATCTGGTAGGCGATCATCGCCGCTGCCGCCGCGGCCCAGCCCACGAGGCTCACCGGGCTGTGTGTTCCCAGGAACTCGCGGAAGACGACGGCGGCCACCGCGGTCGCCAGTGCAGTCGCGGCCACGTTGAACGTCACCTTCAGCGCCGCCTGCCGGCGCACTGCGGCGAAAACGAAGAGAACGGCGCCGCCCGCGCTCAGGACGAGCAGGTTGGGGGAGAGGAAGACCAAGCCGAGAAGGAGTGGCCCGTCCTCGAGGACAACGAGGAAGGTGTTGCCGCGGTAGTGCAATGACACGGGCATCCAGTCGGCGACCGCCCAGAGCACACAGATGATGCCGAATATCGCGGTTTCGGGGATCTGCTCACGGAGGGGACCCAGACCCTGGAGCGGACCCTTCAGGCAGAGGGCGGCCGTGATAGCGGCCAGGGAGACGGAAAAGGCGTAGATGGCGGCCGTGGCGTGCCAGTTGGATCGCTCACGGCTGACGGCACCGTCGCTCGCATCGACGGCGACAGGCAGCGTTCCAGGCCTGACGGACCCGTCTTCGAGAACCTTCGTCGCATCCATTGAGCCCACCGACTTTGCGCACGTGTCGATGGCCTGGGCGCCATCCGCGAACACGGTCTGAATATCGGCGGAATCTGTTCAAGACTTGAGATTGCGTCGTTCCTGTGCGACCGATCCTGCCAACACGTCGGCCTCCTACCGGGCGCCTGGCTGGCTTCGGTGCCTGGAACTGGGGGTTTTCCGTGGTCGACGACGGAATTCGTCGCACAGGTCCGCAAAAGGGGGCGTCCCGGCGACCATCGAACCTTGGGGGGCGTCTCCTGGGATGGTTCGGGTCGACAGGGTGGTTGTGTGGATCGTCCCCTCGAGCCGGCTACGCCGACGGTCGGGTTCCCTCCGTGAGACTGTGGAGGAGCGGGCGGGCCAGGAGGACAGCCACCGCACACTGCAAGGTCCCTGCCAGCACCAATGGCAGCCGGAGTCCGCCGATCGCGGCGAGGGTCCCGGCTGCCAGCGCACCTACCGGCGCGGCACCCCAGACGAGGCCGCGCCAGGCGCCGCCGACCCGTCCCATGAGATCGTCAGGGGTGAGCCTCTGACGAAGGGAGATGGCAACGACGGATCCGGCGCCCACCGCCAAACCGACCAGAGTGAAGGCCGGGCCGGCCACTTCCCAGCCCTGGGCCAGCGCCATGATCAGGTAGCCGACGCCGGATATGAGCGCGGCACCGATCAGGGTGCGTGCACTCCCGAAGCGTCGGACGAGCCGGTTCGCCCCCAGACTTCCGACGAGGTTCCCCGCTGCGCCGGCGGCGAGGAAGACCCCGTAGGCGCCCTCGCGGACCCCCCATTCGGTGGTGGCCAACAGCACCAGCACCCCCGCCTCCATCCCCTGGAGTCCGGCCAGGGAGCCCACCATCAAGAGGAGGACACGCAGCCGCCGGTCGGCGAAGAGGAGCCGGGCGCCCTCCCATGCCGAGGTCGAGGACCCTTCCGGTCGGGGTGCCTTCGAGCGGAAGCCGACCAGGGGGAAGCAGGACAACACCGTTGCGATGGCGTCGGCGAAGAAGGGCACCGCCTTGCTCATGGCGAAGAGCCAGGTGCCGACCACCGGACCGGCAAGATGCTCGGTGGCCGCCTCGGTGCCGGTGAGGACGCCGTTGGCGTACTCGAGCGCGTCCGACTGCACGAGATCGGGCACGATGGCCTGCAGCGAGGAGTAATACATCGCCCGCCCACCGGCGTTGATCAGCACGACGAGGATCAAGAGGGCCAGAGTCATCCGGTCGCTCAGAATCAGGAACGCGCCGGCCAGGATGGCGACGGCCCGTACGGCATTCGAGATGGCCATCAGCGGGCCGCGTTCGAACCGGTCTGCGAAGGCGCCGGCTGGCAACGCCAACAGGAGCCACGGCAGGCTGTCCGCGGCGACGACACTGGCGACAGCCAGCGGGTGCGGGTTGACGACGACGGCCATGAGGGGGACCGCCCCGGCCGCCAGCCCGTCGCCCGAACTGGCCAACGTGAAGCCGACCCAGAGACGGGTGAACGGACGCCCGAGCGGACGCCTTCTGATTCGATGCTTCGCCTGGCTACGAATCCTCATCGAACTCGACGACCCGTCCTGTCACCCGACACCCAGATTGTCACGTTCCCGCATCGGTGCCGGATGATCCCCTCAGGTTTGGCGCGACAACGGCGAGCACCGCCTCAGCGTGAAGACAAATTCGCTAAAGGCGGCGGCCCGCCGTGTCGAAAATCACGAAGCATCACCCCGTACCAGCGTCGGGACGGCGCGATTACTTGTTTGGATTGAGTGTGGCTCTCGCTAGCCCCACTTAGCTTCACATCTCATCGCCCACCTCCTTCGCACGTCGGTACCGCAAGGGGGTGGGAGAGCGAAACACCGTGCTACCGGTGCTCTCCTTCCCCGCGCACAAGTTTCGCCCAATCTGCAACTCGATTGCAACCATCGCAGGGCCGTAACCAGGGAATTAGGGACCAAGGTCCCTACGGGAGCCCTGATCCAGGAACGGATTCGGGGTTCCGGGGCGGTAGGAAGATTTTTCTCCCGGGGCCCGAATTTCGGTCCTGCCGGGCCCGACTTCAGGCTGAGGGCCTTCGTCCCCCCATCTGAGGGGCCCTCAAGTCACATAGGTGTAGTTTGCTCTGGCCGCCCCACGCCACGGCCGCACGGTTCGCTCGCAATGGTCCAGTCGACTCGCAGCGCGTCGCGAGCCGTCGTGTCGCGCGCGCAATGCGAATACAGACCGCGCAGTAATTGTCGGTTGAAAGATGTCCGCCGCCTCGGACAACGTACCGACAACGCGGCCCCCCGGCGGTAACGAACCCGCTGCAACGTCCGGGTGTCCCATCTGGAGCGGCCTCCCCCCGGTTGGAGCCCCCAACGGTCGAATTCATTTCATCTCTGCTTCACCCATCGTCCGAAAGGGCGTCACAGATCCTGGGTAGCACCGCGTCGTCGCTTCTTCAACGCCGACCAACGAAAGGTGCCGACCAATGCCCACCAGCCGAACCCGACGTGCCGCCGTTGCCCTTGCGGTGTGCGGAACCGTCGTGACGACTGCCGCGAGCAGTGTCGTGACGGCCTCCGCCACCACGCCGCTGACGATCAATGCCGTGACGTTCACCGCGCCGCACGGGACATCGCTGGACAACCCCCAAGGTGTCGCCGCCGCCAACGGCATCATCGATGTGTCGAACACCGAGGACAACGTCGTGGCGAACATCGTCGGCCTCGTCACCTCCACGATTGCCGGCTCCTACGAGGCCACCGGCGAGAGCGGTGACGGCGGCCCCGCCACCGCAGCCACGCTCGACCAACCGACCGCGGTGGCGCGCGACAAGGCCGGGGACCTCTTCATCGCCGACACCGAGGACAACGTGGTGCGGGAGATCACGCCCGACGGCGTCATCCACCTCATCGCCGGCAACGGCACCGAGGGTGACCGCGGCCAGGGGGGCCCGGCCACGCACGCCGAACTCGACAGCCCCCAGGGCGTGGCGGTCAACGGCCAGGGCGACCTCTTCATCGCCGACACCTACAACGACGTGGTCCGCGAGGTCACCCCGCGGGGCTTCATCTCGTCCTACGCCGGAGACGGGAACCCCGGCTACCGCGGTGACAACGGGCCCGCCGGGAAGGCCGAGCTCTCGTCGCCCACCGGACTGGCCGTCGACTCCCTGGGCAACCTCTACATCGCCGACTCGGGCAACAACGTCATCCGCCGGGTCTCCACCAACGGGGTCATCACCACGGTGGCCGGGAACGTCGCGGCCGACCAGGCCTCGGGAGGGCTCGGCGGGTTCAGCGGCGACGGTGGGCCGGCCACCTCGGCCCGGCTGGACAGCCCCCAGGGCATCGCCCTCGACCAGGCCGGTGACCTCTTCATTGCGGACACCTTCAACAACGCCATCCGGGAGGTCACGCCGACCGGCACCATCTCGACCGTCGTGAACACCGCCGGGGCCAAGGGGAGCACGGGCAACGGGGGCGCAGCCTCCGCCGCCAAGCTCAACACGCCCTTCGCGGTGGCGGTGGACAACAGCACGGGCAACCTCTACATCGCCGACACGTCGAACAACAAGATCCGCGTCGTCACCGGGTTCACGCCCCCGATCACGACGGGCGGTGGGCCAGGGGCGTCGACCCTGTCGGCCTCGACCAGGCACCACCACTGAGCAGCGCCGATTCCGACCCAATCCTCGTACGCACTCTCACGAAAAGGACCGATACCCATGACGAATGACTCCACCTTCCTCGCCACCCCTTTCTCGCGGCGCCAGCTCCTGAAGGGAGGGGCCGGCGCCGCGGCCGGGGCGGCGCTCGCCGCCTACCTGCCGTCGAGCGTCCGCAGGGCGATCGCCGGGGCCAACCCGACCAGTTTCGACCTGAGCCAGGTCAAGCACATCGTCCTGCTGATGCAGGAGAACCGAAGCTTCGACCACTACTTCGGCACGCTCTCGGGCGTGCGGGGCTTCAGTGACCCGAGGGCGATGCGCCTCTCCACCGGGCGTTCCGTCTTCGCCCAGCCCGATCCGGACAACCCCGACAGCTACCTGCTCCCGTACCACCTCGACTCCTCGAACTCGGCGGCCCAGGCGATCCCCTCGCTGAGCCACGCCTGGCAGGTGCAGCACGCCTCGTGGGCCAACGGAAATATGGACGGCTGGCTGCGGTCGCACATCGCGGCGGACAGCGACACCGCCGGCCCGTTCACCATGGGCTACTACACGAGCGACGACATCCCGTTCCAGTTCGCGCTGGCCAACGCGTTCACCATCTGCGACAACTACTTCTGCTCCATCCTCGGGCCGACCCACCCCAACCGCTACATGTGGATGACGGGGACGGTCGATCCCGACGGCCACAACGGGGGGCCGGCGCTCGACAACAACGCACCCAACGGGACGTACAACTGGACCACCACCGCCGAGCGTCTCCAGGACGCCGGCATCTCGTGGAAGTGCTACCAGCAGGCGGACAACTACGGCACCAACGTGCTCGAGTTCTTCAGCCAGTTCATCAACGCCCCCAAGTCGTCGAGCCTGTATCGGAGCGCGTTCGACGTCAGCACGCACTTCGACGGTTCGCCGGCCAGCGATCCCACCATGGCCTTCGAGGAGGACTGCGCCAACGGCACGCTCCCGACGGTGAGCTGGCTCTTCCCGACCAGCGTCGCCTCGGAGCATCCTTCGTTCCTCCCGGCAGCGGGCGCCCAGTTCGTGGCGTCGAAGCTCGAGGCGCTGGCCGCGAACGAGGAGCTGTGGAACTCGACGGTGTTCATCTTGAACTACGACGAGAACGACGGCTTCTTCGACCACGTGCCACCGCTCGTGCCCCCGAAGGGCACGGCCGAAGAGTTCACGTCGCTCAACTCGCCGGGCGGTACCCCCGGCGGCGGGCTCAACCTCGGTTCGGGGTTCCGGGTGCCCGCCATCGTCATCTCGCCCTGGACCGTCGGCGGCTTCGTCTGCTCCGATGCGCTCGACCACACGTCGGGGCTCCGATTCATCGAGCGGGTGACGGGCGTCGGCGAACCCAACATCAGCGACTGGCGGCGCAGCATGTTCGGCGACTTCACCGCCGCCTTCCAACAGGCCCCCGAGTCCGCCCCGTCGATCGCGGCCGCCACCCCGTCGGCCACCGCTGCGCAGCTGGCCTACCAGCAGCAGCAGTCGAAGTTGCCCCTGCCGGCCTTCCCCGGCCAGCAGCAGTCGGTGCCGTCGCAGCAGCCGGGTCACCGCCCGGCGGTCGGCTGAGGCGGGCCCCCGAGAGGGCACAGGGTCAGCTGCTGAGGATCGGGAAGCGGTCCGGCGTGGCGGACGCCTCGGCCCGCGCCACCCAGACCCGCTGCCCGGTCTGCAGGTCCAGCTCGGCCGCGGTGCCGCGGCTGAGCTGGACCCAGCACGACTCGCCGCCGGCGAGCTCCACGTCCACCTTGACTTCGAAACCGAGGTGGGTGATCCGGGCCACGGTGCCCTCCAGCGCGGTGCGGGTCGGCTTGCCGTCCTCGACCGGGTGCACAACGAGGTCGTGCGGGCGCACCCACTCGCCGTGGAGGCGCGTCGCGGGGCCGAGGAAGGTCAGCACGAACTCGTTCGCCGGGTGGTCGTACATGTCGGCCGGCGTGCCCACCTGCTCCAGGCGCCCGTGGTTGATGATGGCGAGGCGGTCGGCCACCTCCATGGCCTCCTCCTGGTCGTGGGTGACCAGCACCGTCGTCACCGCGAGCGTGTCGTGGAGGTCACGCAGCCACAGGCGCAGCTGCGTGCGCACCTGCGCGTCGAGCGCCCCGAAGGGCTCGTCGAGCAGCAGGACCTTGGGCTCGATGGCCAGGGCGCGGGCCAGTGCCATGCGCTGGCGCTGGCCGCCCGACAGCTGTGACGGGTAGCGCTCGCCGAGGTGGGCCAGGCCGACCAGCTCGAGCAGCTCGTCCACCCGGGCCTTGACCTCGGCCTTGGGGCGGTGCCGGATCTCGAGCCCGAAGGCAACGTTGCGTCGCACCGTGAGGTGGCGGAAGGGCGCGTAGTGCTGGAAGCAGAACCCGACGCCGCGGCTGCGGGCCGGCGTGGCGGTGAGGTCCTCCCCCTCGATGCGCACGATGCCGCTGTCGGCCGTGTCGAGACCGGCGATGATGCGCAGCAGCGTCGACTTGCCGCCGCCGCTCGGGCCGAGCAGGGCGGTCAGCGAGCCCGTGGGCACCTCGAGCGACACGTCGTCGAGCGCGACGGCGTCGCCGAACCGCTTCGAGATGGACTCCACCTCGATGCTCATGCGGCGCTCTTGCCGTGCCAGGCGTCGCGATCGCGGTCGGTCAGCGTCAGCAGCGTGAGCACGATGAGCGCGGCCAGGCACAGGGTGACCGCGCCGATGTAGGCGGCCTGGGGCTCGAGGTTGTCGATGCTGTTGGAGATGAAGAGAGTGTAGGTCTCGGTCTTGCCGGCGATCGCGCCCGAGACGATGGCCACGGCGCCGAATTCGCCCAGCACGCGGGCCGTCGTCAGCGTCACCCCGTAGGCGAGGCCACGGCGGATGTTGGGCAGCGTGATGCGGCGGAAGACCGTGAACGGTCCGGCCCCGAGGGTGCGGGCCGCCTGCTCCTGTTCGGTGCCGATCTCCTGGAGAACCGGCAGGACTTCGCGCACGACGTACGGCAGCGAGACGGCCGCCGAGGCCATGACGATGCCGGGCACCGAGAAGATCACCGTGATGCCGTGCCCGGCCAGCCAATTGCCGAACCAACCCGTCTTGCCGTACACGAGGATGAGGGAGAGGCCGATGACGACGGGGGAGAGGGCGAGCGGGATGTCGATGAGCGCATCGAGCAGCCAGGCGCCGGGGAAGCGGTGGCGGGCCAACAGGAGCGACACCCCGACGCCGAAGATGGTGTTGAGCGGCACGGCGATCGCCACGACGAGCAGCGTGAGCAGCAACGCGTGGATGGCGCCCGGCGACGTGAAGGCGTCCCACGCCTCTCCGAGTCCGGGCGCGAAGGCGTGGTAGAAGACCGCGCCCACCGGCACCACGACGAGCAGCCCGAGGTAGACGAGCACCATGACGCGCAGGGGGAGGCGCCAGCGGGAGCCCTTCACACCGTCTCCGGGACGTCGAAGCGCCGGCGGGCCCAGCCGATGCCGATGAGCACGAGCAACGCGATGGCCACCAGCACGATCGACACGGCGCTGGCGCCCTGCAGGTCGTCGCTCTGGGACAGCCCGAAGATGTACGACGATGCGACCTCGGTCTTGAACGGGAGGTTGCTCGAGATGAGGATGATCGAGCCGTACTCGCCCACGGCCCGGGCGAAGGCGAGGCCGGCCCCGGCCAGCACCGAGGGCAGCACACTGGGGAGGATGACCCGGCCCAGCACCTGGCGCCGCGTCGCGCCGAGGGAGGCGGCGGCGTCCTCGGTCTCCGCGTCGAGCTCGGCCAGCACCGGTTGGACGCTGCGCACGCAGAAAGGCAGGGTCACGAAGAGCAAAGCGGCGCCCACGCCCAGACGGGTGCCGGCCAGGTCGACGTGCAGCGGGCTGTTGACGCCGTAGAGCGTCAGCAGCGTCAGGCCGGCCACGACGGTGGGCAACGCGAAGGGCAGGTCGATCACCGCGCTCACCAGTGCTTTGCCGCGGAAGTCGTCCCGCACCAGCACGAAGGCGATGGCCAGGCCGGCGACGGAGTTGACGACCGCCACGATGGCGGAGACGGCGAGCGTCAGCTCGAGCGCGGCGACCGCCTCGGGTTGGGTGACGGAGTGCCAGAAGGCGGACCAGCCGCCGCTGAAGGCCTTGGAGAGGAGCGCGGCGAGGGGCAGCAGGACAAGCAGCGACAGGTAGGTGACGGCCAGGGCCGGGCCGCCGACGCGCCCGGCCACCCGTCCCACCGCGACCAGGGACGGGGGAGGTGCCGATGGGGGATCGCGGCGCCAGCGTCCCCGCCCTGGTCGGCGGTCTGCGGGCGCGCCCGCTCCGTCAGGGAGACCCAGTTCGGCGACGGCGCCCGTGCTAGTCATGCGACGCGGCCGCTACCCGCTGGCGGTGGAGACGCCGAGCGACTGCTCGACCTTGGCCACGATGCCCGACGTGGGGTCGAAGAACTTCGTGTTCACCGCGGTCCACCCGCCGAACTTCGTGATGGTGAACAGCGTCTTGGGCTCGGGGAAGTTGAACTTGGCCGCGACCGCGGGAAGGACGGGGCGATAGCCCTGCTTGCCCCAGACCGTCTGCCCGGCGGGGGAGAGCAGATAGGCCACGAACGCCTTGGCCGCCGGGCTCGCCGTCTTGGTGACCGCGATCGGGTTCTGAATCAGGATCGTCTGCGGCGGGGTCACGATGGAGATCGCCTCGCCCTGGCTCTTGGCGTAGAGCGCGTCGTCCTCGTAGTCGAGCAGCACGTCGCCCTGGCCCGAGAGGAACGTCTGCAGCGCCGCACTCGCGCTGGAGGGCTGGGCCACCGTGTTGTGCAGCAGCTTCGAGAGATAGGCCTGCGCCTGCGCCGGCGACTGGCCGAGCGAGATCTGCGCGCCGTAGGCCGCCATGAGGTTCCACTTGGCGCTGCCCGAGCTGAAGACGTTCGGCGTCACGACCTGCACCCCGGACTTCACCAGGTCGGCCCAGGTCGTGATGTGCTTGGGGTTCCCCTTGCGGACGACGAAGGAGACGATGGAGTTGGTGACCATGCCCTTGGTGGGGCCGTTGTCCCACGTGCTCGACACCAGGCCGGCCTTGACGACCTTGTCCACGTCCGTCGACAGCGAGAAGTTCACGACGTCGGCCGGGAGCCCGTTGACCACTGACGTGGCCTGGGTGCCCGACGGCCCGAAGGAGGGGGTCACCGTCACGCCCGCTCCCGCCTTGGTCTTGGCGAAGGCGGCGGCCAGCACGCTGTAGGCGGGCTTGGGGGTCGAATAGGCCACCAGGTTCACGGAGCCGCCCTGCGCGCCCGCCGGGAGAGCGGTGAAGGCGAGGCCGCAGAGGGCCAGGGCGCCGATGGCGGAGCTCTGGCCGAGCCGGTGGCGGGCGCCCGTGGGCGCGTCGGGGTGCAAGGGGTCTCTGTGCATCCTTGCAACTTAATACACGTGGATTGCTAAATCCAACCGGATTAGTCAGGAATAGCGAGACGACAGAACGGTGGGAGCAACGTCCCTGGTCAGGAGGTGGTCGGTGCGCCCCGCCGCGCCTCGCGGGACTCCATCATGGCCCAGTCCGAGCGGGCCACCAGGTCTTCGAGCGAGGTGCGCTCACCGGCCTGGCGCGTCGTCCAGCCGCAGCAGACGTCGACGGCGGCGCCGACGAACTCCCTCGTCTCGGGTGCGCAGAGGTGGGCTTGGATGCGTCCGGTCAGGGCGGAGCAGTCGGGCTCGGCGGGGTGGAGGGTCAGCACCAGGAACTGGGTCCCGCCGATGCGGGCCAGCACGTCGTTCTTGCGGAACGTCACCGACAGGGTGCGGGCCACCGCCTGGAGCGCCGCGTCGCCTGCCTGGTGGCCCAGGCGCTCGTTCAGCTCCTGCACGTTGTCGACGTCCACGAAGAGCGCCTGCACCGGCGCGTCCTGGCGGTCGGCCAGCTGCAGCAACTGGGTCCCCGACGCCAGTAGGCCGCGGCGGTTCTGGAAGCCGGTCAGCTCGTCGCCGCGTGACAGCTGGAGCAGGCGGGCACTCAGCTCCTCGAGCTCGCGCTCAATGGCGAGGCGCCCGGTCAGGTCGTGCAGGATGCAGCACATCTGCAGCGCGCCCTCCGCATCGCGGAACTGCAGCGCCGTCATTTCGATCTCCGTGTAGCGGCCGTCACCCCGGCGCAGCCGGGCCACGCCCACGGCCGACCCGGTGCGCTCCCGCTCGGCGACCGCGATACCCCAGCGGGGGTCCTCCTGGTCCACCAGCCCGTCGCTTCCGAGGCGGCAGATCTCCTCCGCGGTCATGTCGAGCATGGCGCAGGCGGCCGGGTTGGCCGCGGTGATCCCTCCGTCGTGGGTGCAGAAGAACACGCCCTCGGAGCTGTGCGCGAACAGGGCCCGGTAGGCGGCGAGCCCCACCGTGTCCGTGTCCTGAACCACCATTGCCGTTCCTCCAAGTCGTGCTCGACACACGCCGCGGAGCGCACTTTCCGCCATGGGAGAATACCGAAGCCCCCGCCCGAACTACGGTTCTTCATCGGCGTTGTGACTTTCGGCCCTATTGAGGAATGGTCCCCGCGTGCCGATGTGGCGGGGAGGTGCGGTCCGGCGGGAGGCTCCTACGAGGCACCGAGCCGGCTGTTGTAGTTCGAGATCGTGCTGTTGACGTTCTGCTCCGCCGAGCTCACCGCCTTGGCCGGCTGCACGCCCTGGGTGAACATCGAGATCTCGGCGTTGAGCACGTCGGTGCGCACGTCGGCGTACGGGCCGATCACCGAGCCGGAGGTGGCCGGGCTGTTGACCCCGTTGTTGACCTCGTCGTAGGCGACCTTGTACCCGGGGCTGGTGGCCCAGAGGTGCTCGACGGTCGCCGTCTGCGCCGACGACTTGCGGACGGGGATGTAGCCGGTGCCCGCCGCCCAGGTGGCCTGGCTCTGCGTGTTCATGAGGTAGGACACGAACTGCCACGACGCCGCCTGGTCGACGGCCGGGACCTTGTTCGAGATGTAGACGCCCGAACCGCCCGGCTCGATGGCGCCCTGCGCCGACGAGCTGTAGACGGGGAAGGGGCCGATCCCGATTTTGACGCTGGCGTACTTCCCGCTGCCGAGGAGCTGGGTCACCGTGCCGAGGGCGGCCGACGTCTCGATCGTCATGCCGTACTTGCCGCTGCCGATGCCGAGGAGGTTGTCGTACTGGTCGGGCCCGGTCGACGGGTTAGTGGTGGCGTCGCCCGAGCGCACCAGCGTGCTCAGCTGGCTGAAGATGGACACCGCGGTCTTGTTGTCGAACGAGCCCTTGGTGGCGCGGGTGCTGCGGCCGTTCTTGTTGTTCACGAAGAGCTGGTTGGCCGAGGCCAGCCACGTCTCGAGGTGCCAGGGGTCGAGGACGAGGCCCATGCCACTGCCGGAGGCCTTCAGCGCCTTGGCGTCGGCCACCATCTGGGGGAGCGTGGTCGGGGGGTCGGCCGGGTTGAGGCCGGCCTTCGTGAAGGCGTTCTGGTTGTAGTACAGGATCGGCGCCGACACCGCGAAGGGAAGGGCCCATTGCACGCCGTTCACCTTCCAGTAGGCGAGGGGTCGCGGCAGGTAGTCGCTCGTCGAGTACTTGGCCGCGTTCATGCACGACTGCACGGGCAGGAACGACCCGGTGTCGATGGCGGCCTGGGTGCGTTGGTCCTGCAGCTGCACCGCGTCGGGCAGCTGCCCGCTGGAGAGCCCGGCCAGATATTTCTGCCAGGTGTCGTCGTAGCCCGCCTGGGTGACGAGGGTGACGTGCACCTTGGATTGCGACGAGTTGAAGGCGTTCGTGATCCCCTGCAGCACCGTCAGGTTGGCCTGGGAGGCCGACTCCCAGAAGGTGATGGTGACCAGACCCTTGTGGTTGGCCAGCGCCTTGAGGTTGCAGGCGGGGAGGCTGGCGGCACCGGCCGGCGCGCTCCCGCCGACGGCAGCGGAGGCCGCGGTGCCGCTGAGCGTCGTGACGAAGAGGGCGGCGGCCGCGAGTTTGGAGAGACGAGGGGTCCGCATGGTCATTGCCTAGCACCCGGAGGTACGTTTCTCGGTTGCACCGCGCTACTTGACGGCGCCCGTCGTGAGGCTGCGGACGAGCTGCTTCTGGAAGACCAGGAGGAGGATCACCAGCGGCACGAAGGCGATGACGGTGCCGGCGAGCGCCACGGGGATTGTGGACACCTGCGTGCCGAGCAGCTGCTTCAAGCCGATCTGCACCGTGTTCAGCGGCGTCGTCCCGCCGGTCGACACCAGTGGCCACAGGTACTGGTTCCAGGCGCCCAGGAACGAGAAGACGGCCAGCGCGGCGAGGGACGGGCGAGCCAGCGGCACCGCCACCCGCGTCATGAAACGGAAATGGCCGTAGCCGTCGAGCTGGGCCGCCTCCTGCAGGTCGCGCGGGATCTGCAGGAAGGCCTGGCGCAGCAGGAAGATGCCGAACCCGGTGGCCAGGAACGGGATGGACAGCCCCGCGTACGTGTTGAACCAGTGCAGCGAGGTGATGGTGTCCAGGTTGGTGATGAAGGTCACCTCCAGCGGGATCATGAGGGTGGCCAGGCAGACGACGAAGAGGGTGCGCTTGAACGGGAAGGTCAAGAACGCGAAGGCGTAGGCGGCCAGGACGGACGTGACCAGCTGGCCGGCCACGATGATCGCCGTCATGATCGCCGAGGTCGTCATGTACTTGGACATCTGCCCGCCGTTCCACGCCGCGCTGTAGTCGTGCCACTGCGGATTGGTCGGGAAGAGAGGCGGCGGTTGGTGGACCAGCTGGTTCAGGGGAAGGAGGGAGTTCACGATCGTGACGTAGATCGGGAACAGGATGATGACGGCGCCGGCGGTCAGCAAGGTGTAGCTGCCGACGGTTCGCCACCCGCGCCGGTGCCGGTGCCGGGCGGCCACGTCTGCCTCTGCCGCCTCCGACGCCTGGGACGGGAGCACGTCAGCGGGCATAGGTCACCCGGCGTTCCAGGAAGCGCATCTGCAGAATGGTGAGGACGAGCAGAATCAGGAAGAGGACGATGGCGAGGATGGCGGCGGCGCCGGCGTTGTTCTCGATCTGCAGGGTGTTGACGATGTTGTAGATCAGCACGTTGGTGTGCAGGCGCACCGAGTTCTGCGGACCGATGAGGATGTCGACCGCGCCGAAGGCCTGGAAGGCGTAGATCGTGCTGATGACACCGGCGAAGAAGATGGTGGGGGAGAGGAGCGGCACCGTCATGCGCCAGAAGCGCGTCCACGGGCCGGCGCCGTCGATGCGCGCGGCCTCCAGTAGCTCGTCGGGCACCGACTGCAGCCCGGCCAGCATGATGATGAAGGTCAACCCCAGGAACTGCCAGATGGTGATCAGCGCTACGGCGGGGAGGGCCCAGGTCGGGTTTTCGAGGGCCGGTGGGGTCGGGTTGATGCCGAGCCAAGGCAGCAGGCCGACCACCGGGTTGAGCAGCGTCCCGAAGACGACCGAGGCCACCGCCACCGAGCTCACCACCGTGGAGGAGAAGATCACCCGGTACCCGGCCATGCCCTTGAGCTTGCGGTGCGCCGCCACCGCCAGCGCCAGCCCCGCGATGAGGCTGATCGGCACCACCAAGACGATGAAGAGGAGCGTGGTGACGAGGCTCTGCGTGAACTGGGCCGAGGTGATGGTGGGGATGATCTGGTGCAGCCCCACGTAGTGCGCAGGCAGGCCCGGTACCGGCGGGGTCTCGTAGAGCATCAGCTTGAAGTTGCGCAGGAAGGGATAGAAGGAGAAGACCCCGAAGAGCACGAGCGCTGGGAGTAGCAGCACGTAGGCCAGCAGCGCCTGCTTGCGCCTGCGGCGCGCGCGGCCGCTCCCGGCTTCGCGCGGACCACCGGGGGCCCGCCCTGCGGGCCGGCCGGGGTCGGGTCGGGCGCGGCGACCGTGGTGACCGCCGTCACGGTGCCCCGCCCAGGCGGGCGCCGGTGGCGGCGTCGAAGAGGTGGTACGTCGCCGGGTCGGGGTCGACGGCGATGCGCACGGCCTCGCCGAGCTTGGGCTTGGCAGCCGCGGCGCTCTGGCGCACGATGATCCGGGCCCCCGTCTCGGTGTGGCAGATCACATGGGTCTCGGCGCCCAGCAGCTCGACGATGATCACGGTGGCGCCGATAGCCCCGTCGGGGCTGAGGTGCAGCGCCTCGGGGCGCAGGCCCAGCACGACGTCGGGTCCGGACCCGCGCACGGTGTCGGCCACCGCGGCGGGCAGCGCCACCGCCGCACCGGCGAAGGCCACGCTCAGCATGCGGGGCCACGGCGCGCCGTCGGCCTCGCTCGTCCCGCTCTCGACGAGCATCCCCTCCATCAGGTTCATGCCGGGGCTGCCGAGGAAGTGGGCCACGAACGCGTTGGCCGGCCGCGCGTAAAGGTCCTCGGGCGCCGCCACCTGCTGCAGCTTCCCCTCGCTCATGACGGCGATGCGGTCGCCCATCGTCATCGCCTCGACCTGATCGTGGGTCACGTAGAGCGTGGTGGTCGACAGCCGCGCCTGCAGCTCGACGATGTCGGCCCGGGTCTGCACGCGCAGCGCTGCATCGAGGTTGGACAACGGCTCGTCCATGAGGAACACGGTGGGCTCGCGCACGATGGCCCGGGCCAGCGCCACCCGCTGGCGCTGGCCACCCGAGAGCTGCCCGGGCTTGCGGTCGAGCAGCGTGACCAGCCCCAGCGTCTCGACGGCCCGCTTGACCTTGGTCGCCCGCTCCTCCTTGGCGACGCCGCGCTGGCGGAGCGGGAACTCGATGTTCTTGGCCACCGTCAGGTGCGGGTAGAGCGCGTAGCTCTGGAAGACCATGGCCACGTCGCGGTCCTTGGGGTCGATGTCGTTGACCACGCGGTCGCCGATGGTGACGGTGCCGGTGCTCACCTCCTCGAGGCCGGCGACCACCCGCAGCGCGGTCGTCTTGCCGCACCCCGACGAGCCGAGCAGCACCAGGAGCTCACCGTCGGCGACGTGGAGCGTCAGGTCGTCGACCGCCGCGGTGTCGCCGAAGTGCTTGGTGACCCCGTCGAAGTTGACCCTCGCCAACGTGCTCCCTTCGCGCGGCCCGCCCAGGCCTCGGATCATCGGTCTGCCGCACGGTAGCGAACTGCCGGGGCGACGTCACGAAGGGCACAGCTCAACCCCCAGTCGTACGGCCCGGTCAGGCAGCCCGGTCCGACCGCTCAGCTGGCGGGGATCTTCCACCCCATGGACTCGGCGATCTCCTTGCAGGTCGGGCACAGGCCGTAGCGTCCCGGGTCCCGCCCCGGCACCCACTCCTTGCCGCACAGCGCTCGCACGGCCGTCCGGTTGACGATGCCCTCCACCACGCTCGGGCCCATGGAGACGAAGTCGCCGTCCTTGGGGGTGTAGCCCTCCAGGACGATGTGCGCCATGCGGTCGTGGTCGCCCTCGTCGAGGTCGGGCACCGGCCGCGCCGGCGCAAGGGTCGTACCCCCGGCCGCTCCCGGGCCGGGCGCTGTCTCCGTGCCGCTCACCGTTTCAGCGTACGCCCCGGGCAGGCCGCCCCGCCGCCCCGCCGGGCCTCCGACCAGGGGTGGGACACCGTCCGGAAGAACGGCGCATCCTCCTATGCTGGAACCCCAACAATTACAGGATTACAGCAGTCCGACCAGGGACGGGCCGCTCGGGAATGACATCCCCACCCAGATGGTTGACCAGTCAGATGAATTTGGAACCCGAAGGGAACCCGATGACAAACGAGAATGTGACACTCCCATTGCTCCCCCTCACGTCAGGGGTGGTGCTGCCCGGGATGGTGTTCACCATGGCCCTGGAGTCCGATGAGGCCCGGGCCGCGGTCGACTCCGCCCGCTCTGCCGGGGGCCGTCTGCTCCTGGTGCCCCACATCGAAGGTCGTTTCGCCGCCGTCGGCGTGATCGCCGAGGTCATGGAGGAGGGCGACCTCCCCGGTGGCCTGCCAGCCGTGGCCATCCGCGGTGACCGCCGTGCCGTGATCGGCACCGGCATCCCCGGGACCGGCGACGCCCTCTGGGTGGAGGCCGAGCCCATCGACGAGCCCGAGCCGACCCCGGCCGCCATAGAGCTGGCCCGGGAGTACCGCGCCGTGATGGAGAACATCCTCCACAGCCGCGGCGCCGGCCGCATCGCGGCACAGTTGCGAGAGATCACCGAGCCGAGCCGCCTGGCCGACATGTCCGGCTACTCGCCGGACCTCTCCCTCACGCAGAAGGTGCGAGGTGCTCGAGACGCGCGACGTCGAGGCACGGCTCCGCCTCGTCCTGGGTTGGGCCCGCGACACGCTGGCCGATGTGACCCTGCGCGAGAAGATCAAGACGGACGTCGAAGAGGGCATGGAGAAGACGCAGCGCGAGTTCCTGCTGCGGCGCCAGCTCGATGCGATCCGCAAGGAGCTCGGGCAGCTGAGCGACGGCGACGACGCCGATCCCGACGACTACCGGGCCAAGCTCGAGGCGCGTGACCTCCCCGAGCATGTCCGCAAGGCCGTCGAGCGCGAGGTCGACAAGCTCGAGCGCACGAGCGACCAGAGCCCCGAGACGGGCTGGATCCGCACGTGGCTCGACACCGTGCTCGAAATCCCGTGGGGCGTCGAGTCCGAGGACCGTCTCGACATCGAAGAGGCGTCGCGCATTCTGGAAGCGGACCACGACGGTCTGGCCGACGTGAAGGAGCGCATCCTCGAGCACCTCGCCGTGCGCAAGTTGCAGGCCGAGCGCGGCCTAGCGCCGGTGGACGGGCGCGGCTCGGGGGCCATCCTGGCCCTCGTCGGGCCTCCGGGCGTCGGCAAGACGTCGCTCGGTGAGTCCGTCGCGAACGCCCTCGGTCGCAAGTTCGTGCGTGTCTCATTGGGCGGTGTGCGGGACGAGGCCGAGATCCGTGGCCACCGCCGCACCTACGTGGGGGCCCAGCCGGGCCGCCTGGTGCGCGCGCTGCGGGAAGCCGGGACCATGAACCCGGTCATCGTGCTCGACGAGGTCGACAAGATCGGCGCCGACTACCGGGGTGACCCGTCGTCGGCGCTGCTCGAAGTGCTCGACCCGGCGCAGAACCACACGTTCCGTGATCACTACCTCGAGGTCGACCTCGACCTGTCGCGGGTGCTGTTCATCGCCACGGGCAACGTGGTCGACACCATCCCGGGGCCGCTGCTCGACCGCATGGAGATCATCCGGATCGACGGGTACACCGAGTCCGAGAAGGTCTCCATCGCCAAGCACCATCTGGTGGGCCGCCAGCTCACTCGGGCGGCGCTCCGCGAGGACGAGGTGCAGATCAGCGACGATGCATTGCGTGCCATCGTGGCCGACTACACCCGGGAAGCGGGTGTGCGGAACCTGGAGCGTGAGCTCGGCAAGATGCTGCGCAAGGTGGCGACGAAGCTCGCTTCGGGCGAGCGCCAGGCGCCCGTGGTCGTCGAAGCTGACGACGTGCGGGGCTGGCTCGGACGGCCGCACTTCTTCTTCGAAGCGGCTGATCGCACCAACGTGCCCGGCGTCGTGACCGGATTGGCCGTGACCGGAGCGGGCGGCGACGTCCTTTTCGTCGAGGCCAGCGTGTCCGACGGCCCCGAGGGGCTGACCCTCACGGGCCAGTTGGGTGACGTCATGAAGGAGTCGGCGGAGATCGCCCTCTCCTACGTGCGCTCGCACGCCGAGGAGCTCGGGATCGACCCGACGGTCTTCGCCGGCAAGCGGTTCCACGTGCACGTCCCCGCCGGCGCCGTCCCCAAGGACGGACCTTCGGCGGGCGTCACCATGACGACCGCGCTGGTCAGCCTGCTGCGCAACGTGCCTGTGCGCTCGGTGGTCGGGATGACCGGTGAGGTCACCCTGCAAGGCCGGGTGCTGCCGATCGGTGGCGTCAAGCAGAAGGTGCTGGCCGCCCACCGTGCGGGGCTGACCGAGGTCATCCTGCCGGAACGCAACGGCAACGACCTCGAGGATGTCCCCGAGGAGGTGCGTGACGTCATGACGTTCCACCTCGCGGCCACCATCGCCGACGTGCTCACCCCGGCCCTGACCGGGGCGGACACGGAGGCGCCGTCCACCGACAGCGAGAGCGAGATGGGCGCCGCGGCCTGAGTTTGGCAGACTGGTCCCGGGCCACAGGGCCCGGGACCAGTCATATTCGGGATTCGGTGCAGCGCAGTCGAGCGAAGCAGAGCGGAGCGGACAGTGGACGACAACGAGATCGTGGAGAGGATCGGCGAGCTGGCCGCCGAGGAGCAGCGGCTCGAGGAGGCGCACGTCGGCGAGGGGCTGGACGACGCCGAGCAGGCGCGCCAGCGCGACCTCGAAGTCACCTTGGACCAGCTGTGGGACGTCCTGCGACAGCGCCGGGCCAAGCGCGCCGCCGGCCAGGACCCCGACGCCGCCGAGCCGCGCTCCGCGGGCACGGTG
This sequence comes from uncultured Acidimicrobiaceae bacterium, assembly GCA_963719485.1. Taxonomy (GTDB): domain Bacteria; phylum Actinomycetota; class Acidimicrobiia; order Acidimicrobiales; family RAAP-2; genus Bog-473. The sequence continues at coordinate 4,313,432 of OY970387.1, read as the reverse complement.
GAGGGCTACCTGCAGTAGCGCCGCAGTAGCTCAGCAGGAGCTCAACGACCGTTGGCCAGCCAGCCAGCCAGCCAGCCAGCCAGCCGGTCCGCGGCCCGGCGAGCATTTCTGGGACTCTAAACAGTCCTGTTGGTAGTTTTTTTCGAAGTACGCCGGGTTCGGGTGGTGAGCGCATCGCCCTCGCCCCGCACCCGTCGCCACACCAGCGGTGCCAGCGCCAGGGCGACCAGGACCACGAGCGCCAGGATGAACAGCGCGGTGTAGGACCCGTACCCGGCGTAGCTGAACGTCACCGTGTGCACACCCGGGCCGACGACGACACCGACCAGGGCCGGCGCCACCATGACCGTCGGGGCAGGGCGCCCGTTCACCATGGCGTGCCAGCCCGGGTCGTACGACGCGCTGAGAACCACGGTGGCCCGGCGCGTCGTCCTCACCACCGCGCGGGCCGTGCCGTTCTGGAGGTCGGCGTGCTCGACGACGACGTGCCCCGGCGAACCCTGCAACGCCGACGCGTCGGGGGCGGTGGGGGTGGACGCCGCCGATCCGTTGAAGCCCACGGTCAGGTCGCGCTGCTGGCTGAGGAGCGGGGATTCGAGCAGGGTCGTGCTCCGTGATCCGACGTCGGCCCGCGTCGCCGTCAGCACGCCGGTCGTGTCGTAGACGTGGAAGTAGCCGGGGTCGGGGAGTGCCCAGAGGCAGTAGTCCCCCGAGCAGCCGACCTTGTCGGCCTCTACCGGTGACGTCATCTCGGCCGGCAGGATGAGGTACCCGATGCCGAAGAGCGGGTAGTCGCCCGGGTTCGTCTCGTCGAAGAAGTACTCCGGATCCGTCATGAGCGACGCCGTGCGCAGGGTGTACCCGACCTCGTCGATGTCCTTGCTCTCGAGGTACTTGAACACAGGGACGGCCCCCACCAGGAAGTCCTGGCCCCAGTTGGTCGGCGCCCCGGCGTAGACGCGTCCCTTGGGGTGATCGCGCACGTACGCCAACAACCGGTCGATCTGCGGCTCCTGCTGCGCGTCGGCCTGCGCCTGGAGGCCGATGTTGGTCGCATTGTGGGCGTCGTACGTGTCCAAATCGCTCCAGGCGGGCGCGAGCACCACGATCAGCGCCACGATGCACAGCCCCGCGACGATGCCGCGCCCCGCCGGTTGGGAGACCCACCCTCGGCGTTCCTCCGGGAACAGCAGCAGGGCGCCCCGCAGGACGAGCCTTCCGAGGTAGACGAGGCCGACACCGGCGAGGAGGATGCCCGAGAGATGCACGCCCATCTGGAAGCGGCGGATGAAGATGTCGCTGCTGCCCGGCAGAACGTCGTACAGGGACCCGAAGGTCGTCCGCCCGAACGACATCACGAGCGTGACCAGCCAGATGACCACGAGGGCGCGGCCGGCAGTGAACGCGCGCCATCGCGCGACGCAGACGCCGATGCCGACCGCCACGAGCACCGTGACGACGGGCCATCGCCCGTCGTCGTAGAGGTGGCCGGTGAAGAGCCAGGACAACATCTGCCCGGCGCCGTAGCCGTTCTCGAGCCCGGTGCCCTCGAGGACCTGGTTGCGCGCCGCCCAGTGGGACTGCTGCAGCAGCGGCACGATGACCCAGGCCGAGGCCAGCAGCGCCGCCGCGCCGAGCGCAACCGCGCGCCCGAGTCGCCGCCAGAGGTCGGAGGGGACGATGAAGGGCCACACGACGAGCGGCACGAAGGCCAGGTACCCGGTCTCGTAGTGCAACGCGACCGTGAGCATGATGAAGAGGACGGCGAAGAAGGCCGACCGCAGCGACGAGAGGGCGCGGAAGGTGAAACCCCACGCGAGGGGCAGCGTCCACGACGCCCAGAGCTGGGTCCACACGCCGTAGCCCACCCAGACGTAGGCCTTGGTTTCGTAACCGATGCCCGCGGCCGAGGCGAGGAACGGCGCCACCGCGGCCGCCGAGGCGGCGGTCCACCGGCTCAGCCCGAACAGGCGGCCGCTCCAGTAGACGGCGAGCGGCCACAGCGCGAGCAACAGGTACAGGGACCAGCGGAACACCGTGTCGGGATCCACGGCGGTGCCCACGACACCCGAGAGCATCGACAGCAGGCTCTGGTAGTGGAGGAACTGCGGTGAACCCAGACCGAGGTAGGGGAACCAACTCGTCAACGGGAGGTGACCCTGGCTGAGGCGGGCCGCGGCCGTGCGCACCATCTGCTCGTGCAGGGAACTGTCGTCGAGGTAGGGCACGGCCCGGAGCTCGGGCCGGAGCTCCCACAGGCCCCACGCAACTGCCAGGGCGACCAGGATCCAGGGCCCGAACCAGGCGGCGGTCCGTGCCGCGGGCTCGGCTACCGCAGGTCCGGGCTGGGCCGCGGGGGATCCGGGCGTGTCTTGCTCGACCATGGTCACGGCGCACCATGATGCCGTCCGCCCCATTCGTGGGCTAGAACCCCACCTTGGGGCTGTAGCTCAGTGGTCAGAGCAGAGGACTCATAATCCTTGGGTCGTGGGTTCGATCCCCACCAGCCCTACGCATCGACGCGTCGAACACGCACCACGTCGCGATCCCTTACGAGTCGGGCTCCCCGGCCGCCCAGGCGACGGCGCCACCGGTGAGGTTCTCGGCAGTCCACCCGGCGTCGCTGAGTGCCTGCGCCGCTGCGGCGGAGCGTCCACCGACGTGGCACGCCACCACGATGGTGACGTCCGGGGGCAACTCGTCGAGGCGCTCGCCGAGCTGCCCGAGGGGGATGTTGACGCCGATCGGGTAGGCCCAGGCCTCGACCTCGTCCGGCTCGCGCACGTCGAGGAGGAAGACGTCCTCGCCGCGGGCGATGCGGGCCTTGACCTCGTCGGGCTCCACCTCGGCATAGGGCATGGCTCCACCCTAGGACCCCTCGGACGCGGCGCCGGCTGTGCCCCGGGCCGGCCGGCGACCGCCGGTACGCTTGCGCGATGGCATTGCCTCGGAAGTTCCTCAATGAAGACGAGGAGCTGCTGGCCGAGCTGCGGCCGCACTGGATCTTCCTGTTCGGCCCGCTCTTCACGTCCATCGGGGTGTGGGTGGGCCTCATCGTGCTGCTCGTCCTGTGGAAGGCACCGAGCTGGACCAACTACCCGGTCATCGTCATCGCGCTCATCCCGGGCCTGTGGCTGCTCGGCCGGGTCGTCCGCTGGCGGTCCTACGTGGTCGCGCTGACCTCGACCCGGATTTTGGTGCGCGAGGGCATCATCGGGCGAGACACCGTCCAGCTGCGCCTGCAGCGCATCACCGAGGTCAACATCCGGCAGACGCTGATCGAGCGGGTGCTCGGGACCGGCTCGCTGATCATCGACGTGCAGGGCGAGGACGACTCGCTGACCCTGGAGGACATGCGCAAGCCGGCGATCGTCCAGCGCGTCATCAACTCGCAGATCAACGAGATCGTCGGTGGCGGCCGCCGCGCCGCCATCCCCCAGGACATGCAGCCGCACGATCGGTACGGCGCCCCCGACGCCAACCAGGAAGACACCGACGCGCACGACACTCCGCCCTTCGGCGTCGGCGGAGATGCCGCGCCAGCCGCGGGCGCACCGCAGGGCACCCCTCCCTTCGAGATACGGGACCGCCTCATCGAGCTCGACGACCTGCGCCGCCGCGGCATCCTCTCCGAGGAGGAGTTCGCCGCCAAGAAGAGCGAGCTCCTCAACCGCATCTGAGGACCGGGAGGACGTGACGGCCCGGGCGTCTGCAACGCCGGTGCAGCCGCGGGGCCATCGTGCGAGGATGAGCGGACCCTGACCCAAGGAGTTGGTCGCATGTATGCACACGTCGTCACCGTCGACATCACCGATTCGGACGCCGCCACCAAGTCGCTCGAGGAGCTCGTCCCCACCGTGAAGGCATCGCCGGGGTTCGTGCACGGCTACTGGATCCGCCTCGACGACACCCACGGGACCTCGGTCGCCGTCTTCGAGACCGAGGACCAGGCCCGCGCCGTGGCCCCGCCGGTCGGCGGCGGCATGGGGGGCGTCACCATCACGAAGGTGCAGATCGGCGAGGTGCTCGGCAGCGCCTGAGGCCGGAGAGGCCGCCCGGGGCCGCGGACTACCGTGGGGCGGGTGAGCGCCCCTCGATACCGGTGCGACGGCTGCGGCAACCTCACCCGCTTCGACGTCACCGTCTCGCAGAAGACCAAGGCCTTCCACCACTACACCGTCGGCGGGGACCTCGTGATAGAGGACGAGCAGGTGATCACCCGCAACGTCGACGAGGTGGTGTGCCGTTGGTGCGGCCACGGCAACAGCGTCGTCGAGATCAGCGGTGAGGAGCTCGAGGAGCCCGGCGCGCCGTCGAAGGTGTCGTGAACGAGCCGCCGGCTGACATTCTGCGCCGGCTCAAGCCGATCCCCACCTACACGGACCACCCCGCCACGACGCCCCACGACGTCGTCGGCGTCGCGCCCGACGGCACGACGTGCCGCATCGATCTGGTGGAGGCCGCCGCGCCGGTTCTGCTCCTGTTCCTCTCGGCGGACTGCCTCGGCTGCCGGGACCTCTGGGCGGGCCTGCCCGACCTGCACGCCGGCCTGGCCGGCGCCGCCCGCCTCGTCGTGGTGACGAGGAGCCCGGACGAGGAGAGCACCGAGGCCATCACGGCCCTGGCCGGTACCGCCCCGTCCGACCTCGGGATCGACCTCGTGATGAGCTCCGCCGCCTTCCGCGCGTACCGCGTGTCCGGGCCACCGTTCCTGACCGTGGCCGACGCCCACAGGGTGCGCACCGAGAGCGTGGCCTGGGGCCTCGAGCAGACGCTGCAGACCGCCCTCGACGCCCTGTCCACCGGGTAACCCGTCATGGTCGGTGTCACACCCCTTGGTCAAGCTTGGCCCCAACAGAGAGGGTCATCGCCATGCCGACTTCCAGGGACAGGGACACCGAGACGTTCGTGTCTCCCCTCATCGAGCCCGAGGGCGGGCTCACCATCGACTGCGACTGCTGCGCACTGCGCAACACCAACGCCTGCGACGACTGTGTCGTCAGCTTCCTCCTCGAACGGGAGCCCGACGACGCCGTGGTCATCGACGCCGACGAGGCGCGGGCCATGCGCATGCTCGAGCGCGCCGGCCTGGTCCCGACGCTGCGCTTCAGCTCGCACGCAGGCTGACCCTCGCCGGACGCTCGCCGCCTGGCGCCGCCGCCGTGCCGGCGGTGTGGTGTGAAGCGCCACCTCCTCGTCACCAACGACTTCCCACCCAAGGTCGGCGGCATCCAGAATTATCTCTGGGACCTGTGGAGCCGCCTCGATCCCGCTTCCTTCGTCGTGCTCACCGCGTCCTCCGCAGACGGCGCCGCCGCCTTCGACGCCGCGCAGGCCGAGCGGGGCATCCGCATCGAGCGGGTCCCCGGACGCATCCTCTTCTTCCCGACCGCGGCCGTGCTCGCCGCCGTGCGGGCCGCCGTGAAGGAGCACGAGGTCGACCTGGTCCTGCTCGACCCCGCGTTGCCGCTCGGGCTCCTCGGACCGCACCTCGACGTCCCCTACGGCGTCATCCTCCACGGGGCCGAGGTCACCGTGCCGGGACGGCTCCCGGGGTCGCGGGCCGCGCTCGGCCGGGTGCTGCGCGGGGCGCGGCTCGTCGTCTCGGCCGGCTCCTACCCGGCGGCGGAGGCCCGGCGCGCCGCTCCCGGCATGACGGCCCCGCTGGTCGAGATCCCGCCCGGCGTCGACGCCGGCGCCATCGTCCCCCTCAAGGCGCCCGAGCGCCGGGCGGCGCGGACCGGGCTCGGGCTGCCGGCCCACGGCCCTCTGGTGACGAGCGTCAGCCGGCTCGTCCCGCGCAAGGGCATGGACGTCCTCATCGAAGCGGCCAACCGCCTCGCCCCCTCGTACCCCGACCTGGTCGTGGCGATCGCCGGTGACGGCCGGGAGCTGGAGCACCTGCGCGGCCTGGCAGCGCGGAGCCCGGTGAGGGTGGAGGTGCTGGGACGGGTGAGCACCGACGACCGCGCCGCTCTCCTCGGTGCCGCCGACGTGTTCGTGATGGCCTGCCGCAACCGGTGGTTCGGCCTGGAGCAGGAGGGCTTCGGGATCGTCTTCCTCGAGGCCGCCGCCGCGGGCGTCCCCCAGGTCGCCGGGGACAGCGGCGGGGCGTCCGAGGCCGTTCTGGACGGGCGGACGGGCCTGGTGGTCGCCGATCCGGGCGACGCCGGGGCCGTGGCCGAAGCCCTGCGCAGCCTCCTGGCCGACCCCAACCGGCGCCGCCGGATGGGACGGGCCGCCCGATCTAGGGTGCAGGAATCCTTCGACAACGACGTTCTCGCTTCTAGGCTGGCCGACGCGCTGGCCGGAGTGGCAATCTGACGCACACGAACCGCCACGCTGGCAGCATCGACAGGAAGGACAGACCGACGTGGCCGACCAAGCCACAGAAAACATCTCGGTAGCGGCGCCGCCCGAGCGCTGCTTTGCCGTCGCGGCCGATCTCGAGCGGTACCCGGAGTGGGCCGCCGACATCAAGGAGGTCGAGGTCAAAGAGCGCGACGACCAGGGCCGTCCCCTGCTGGTCACCTTCCGGGCCGCCGCCTTCGGCCGCAGCACCGGCTACACGCTGGCCTACGACTACTCGGAGGCACCCCACGTCCTGGCCTGGAAGCTCACCCAGGGCGACATCACCACCAAGCTCGACGGGAGCTACATCTTCGACCCGGGTGAAAGTGGCGGCACCGACGTGACCTACCACCTGGAGGCAGAGCTGCGCGTGCCCATCCCCGGTTTCATCAAGATGCGGGCCACGAGCCGCATCATGGCGACCGCCATGCGAGAGCTGAAGGCGCGGGTCGAGTCCACCTCGTGAATCCTGACGGGGGCCCGCCGGCCGCCGACGTCACCTATGGCATCGACATCGGCGGCACCAAGGTCCTCGGCGTCGCCCTGCGGGCGTCCGACGAGATCGTCGCCGAGGCCCGGGTCGCCACCCCCACCGGCACCCGCACCATTGTCGGCAGCCACGTCGCCGAAGCGGTGGCCGAGGTGGTCGCCGAACTCGAGCGCCGGCTGGGCGCTGCCGCCCCGGTCCCCGTCGGCGTCGGCGCGCCCGGCATGGTGGACCGCCGGGGCCGGCTCTGCTTCGCCCCCAACCTGCCGCAGGCCCAGGGCGTCGACTGGACGGAGCTGATCGGCGAACGGTTGCCGGGACGCACCGTCCTGATCGAGAACGACGCCAACCTCGCGGTCCTGGCCGAGCACCGGCTCGGGGCCGCCCGCGGCTACAGGCACGCCGTCATGGTCACCCTGGGGACGGGCATCGGCGGGGGGATCGTCGTGGACGGGCGCGTGCAGGTCGGCTCGGCGGGTTTCGCCGGCGAGATCGGCCACATGGTGGTCGACCCGGCCGGCCCCGCCTGCCCCTGCGGCCGCCGCGGCTGCTGGGAGCGCTTCGCCTCGGGAGCCGGGCTCGGCGTCCTGGCCCGTGAGGCGGCGCTGGCGGGACGGCTGGGCGAGGTGGTCCGGCTGGCCGGCGGCGATCCCGAGAGCGTGCGGGGCGAGGACGTCTCCGCCGCCGCCGCCGCCGGCGACCCCGCGGCCCGGCAGGTCATCGCCGAGGTCGGATGGTGGATCGGCTTCGGTCTGGCCAACCTGGCCGCGGCGCTCGATCCGGAATGCTTCGTGCTGGGGGGCGGTGTCGTCCGGGCGGGCGACCTCCTGATTGAGTCCGCCCGGACCACGTTCGCCGACCTCGTGGAGGGCGGCGACCGCAGGCCTCAGGCCGTGATCGGCCCGGCGGCGTTCGGCGAGCGCGCCGGTGCGGTGGGCGGCGCGCTGGCGGCGCGTCAGGGCGGGTTGTGGTGATGCGGACCGGGGTCGTGCTGCCGACCTTCCGCGACACGCCCGACGACGCGTTCGCCGCCGCCGCCGAAGCGGTCGCGGCCGGCGTGGACGGTGTCTTCTGCTACGACCACATCTGGCCGATCGGCCAGCCCGACCGGCCGGCGCTGGCGCCCTTCCCGGTTCTCGGCGCGTTGGCGACCGTGCTCGGACCGACCGCGGGCCCGGAGGCGGGCCCATTTCTCGGCACCTTGGTGGCGCGGATCGGACTCGTCCCGAACGCGGTGCTGGCCGCGCAGTTCCGTGCCCTCGAGCGGCTGGCCCCGGGGCGGGTCATCGCCGGGCTCGGCACCGGCGACCGCCTGAGTGCGGAGGAGAACCTCGCCTACGGGATCCCCTTCGCACCCGCCGCGGAGCGCAGGGCCGAGATGGTCGAGCTCGGCCGGGAGTTGGCCGGAGCGGGGCTCCCGGTGTGGATGGCCGGCGGGACCGCGGGGCGGACGGAGGAGGCCCGGGCGGCCGGCGCGGCCCTCAACCTGTGGGATGTCGAGCCCGCGCTGGTGGCGGAGAGGTGCGCCGGCCCCGACGGGCTCGAGGTGACGTGGGCAGGGCCACCGCCTTCGGCCTCGCCGCCGCTCGCCGACCGGCTGCGGGCGTTGCACGACGCCGGGGCCACCTGGGTCGTGTTCGGCTGGCCGGTCGACGTCGAGGAGCTGGCCGCGGCGGCACGCGCCCTCGGTGGGGGCCCGGGGTCCGGTGGAGCGCCGGGGTCCGGAGCGGCGGTACCCGGGTCGTAGACTTCCCCGATGGAATTCCGCCGCATCAACGGGTTGCCGCCGTATGTGTTCGCCACCATCAACGACCTCAAGGCAGCCGCGCGGCGGAGCGGACGCGACGTCATCGACCTCGGCTTCGGGAATCCCGATCTGCCTTCGCCCGACGTGGCCGTGAGCAAGCTGGCCGAGGCGGCGCAGAACCCGCGCAATCACCGCTACTCCGCCTCACGCGGCATCCCGAAGCTGCGCAGCGCCATCACCGACCTCTATCTGCGCAAGTTCGCGGTCGAGCTCGACCCGGAGACCCAGGTCGTCAACACCATCGGGGCCAAGGAGGGCTTCTCGCACCTGATGTGGGTCCTGGTCGGCCCGGGGGACACAGCGTTGGTGCCGTCGCCCTCGTACCCGATCCACATCTGGGGACCGCTCTTCGCGGGAGCGGACGTGCGCCAGGTCCCCCTGCAGGGGCCCGACGTGGAGTCGGCCGACGCGCCCGATCCGGGCGAGGCGTTCTTCGACGGCCTCATGCACGCCTGGGAGGAGTCGTGGCCCAAGCCGCGGGTGATCGTGCTCTCCTTCCCGCACAACCCGACGACGGCCTGCGTCGACCTGTCCTTCATGGAGCGCCTCGTGGCCTTCGCCCGCGAGCACGAGGTGGTGCTCGTGCACGACTTCGCCTACGCCGACCTCGGCTTCGACGGTTACGAGCCGCCGTCCATCCTCCAGGTGCCGGGCGCCACAGACGTGGCGGTGGAGATCTACACCATGACCAAGTCGTTCTCCATGGCCGGGTGGCGTGTCGGCTTCGTTGTCGGCAACCAGGAGGTCGTGCAGGCGCTGACCAAACTCAAGACGTATCTCGACTACGGGACGTTCCAGCCCATTCAGATCGCCGCCATCGTGGCCATGAACGAGGCGCCGGACTACCCCAAGGAGATCAACGAGATCTACCGGTCCCGGCGCGACACGCTGTGTGACGGGCTCAACCGGATCGGCTGGCGCCTGGTGCCGCCCAAGGGGACGATGTTCGTGTGGGCACCGATCCCCGAGCCCTACCGCGAGATGGGCTCGCTGGAGTTCTCCAAGTACCTGGTCAGCGAGGCCGGCGTCGCCACCTCGCCCGGGGTCGGGTTCGGTCCGGGCGGGGACGGCCACGTCCGCTTCGCCCTCATCGAGAACGAGCAGCGCATCGGCCAGGCCGTGCGCCACCTGCGCGCTGCCCTGACGAAACTGGGGTAGCCGCACGCGCCTGTCAGGGCGCGTTCACAGGTTGCATTGAGGCGGGTGGTGCAGGATCCGCGCCATGGCACGCGCGGATCAGCCGGCCGTCGGGCTGCACCGGCCGCCAAAGGGCGTCGATCTCACGAGCACCAACAGTGGGCTCCCGAACCCCAGCGGTGGGTACATCGGGCAATTCGACTCGTTCCGGGTGATCGCCTGCTGCGCCGTCGTGCTCCAGCATTCGCTCCTGTGGACCATCGCAGCCGGCAACACGTCCGCGTGGGCCTTCGTCATGCTCCTGCACTTCAGCCGCACGGCCTTCTTCTTCCTCGCCGCTTTCTTGTTGACCTACGCGCAGATCACCCGGCCGCGCTCGACGTTGGGGTTCTGGCGGCGCCGGTACGTCCAGATCGGGGTGCCGTTCCTGGTCTGGACCGGCATCTACTGGGTCTTCACCATGGCCTGGGGTGGCTCGTGGGACCAGGCGTGGCCGCTCCTCTGGAGATACGTGGTGTACGGCTACTACCAGCTCTACTTCGTGGTTGTCCTGCTGCTGCTGTACCTGGTCTTCCCTCCGGTGCTGCGGATGCTCCGGGCGACCTCGCACCACGCCGCCATCATGCTGGGCAGCCTCCTGTTCGCGCTCGTGCTGGCGGCGGACCTCCACTACACCGCGTCCTTCGGCGTGGTGGGCGACTGGACGCGTCACATCGCCTCGGCGTGGCCCTGGGCCCGGAACCCCATCACGTACCAGGAGCAGTTCGTCGCCGGCATTCTGGTTGCCCTGCACTGGGACGAGGTACGTCGCTTCGTCGAACGCTGGTATCGCCAGGTCATCGCCGGCGCCGTGGTCATGGGAGGAGCGGCCACGCTGTGGTACCTCGTCGCGGTCTGGACAGGTTCGACGCCCGGCCGCGCCTCGGACCTCTATCAGCCGATCGCCTTCCTCTGGTTCACCGCGGCGGTGGCGGCGCTCGAGTGCGGTGCCTGGATGTGGTTCCGGCGCCGGGTGCGCCGTCCGGAACGCGCGCCCAGGTTCTTCACAGCCGAATATCTGGCCGGTCTGACCGGTGGCATCTTCCTCTGCCACGTCCTCTTCATCAACCTGGTGCGCTCGGGTCTCGGGGGGGCGGGACTCACGCCACACCTCGGCTGGGCCGGCATGGTGGCGGTCACCTTCGTGCTGACCATCGGGAGCGCTGCGCTGTTCACGGCACTCGTGTTGCGTACGCCTCTGCGCTGGGTGCTCGGTGGTCCCGTGCGCGCCGAGCAGCGTGCCCGGCTCGGTGGGGCAGTGCCGGAGACCAGCGTGGTCGTCGAGTCGAGCGACCTCGTCGTCGAACCCGCCCGCGCACGCGAACCAGCGAGCGTCTGACGACGCGCGTGCGCGTCGGCACGACGCGCGACTGAACGGTCCCACGCTCAGCCCTGTCCCAGGAAGCCCTGACTCTTTCCTTACATTTCCTCATGCAGTTCTTCCCCCGTTCCCAGTACAGGCTCAGCAGACGTGGGCATTGTTGAGCCAGATGAACCATCGAACCGCGAAAAGCACACTGTGGCTGGTGCGCCATGGGGAGAGCACGTGGAACGCGTCCGGGCTGGTGCAAGGGCAGGCTTCCGGACCCGTGCTGACGGACAAAGGCCGCAGGGAGGCCGCTCTTCTGACCGAGCGTCTCGGCGACATCCGCATCGGTGCGATCTACACGAGCGATCTCGATCGGGCACGCGAGACGGCATCCATCGTCGGATGCGCGTTGCGTCTACCGGTGCACGTCGACGCCGAGCTGCGCGAGCGGAGCTTCGGCGCCGCCGAGGGTCACCCGCTGAGCGCACTCGACCCGGCGGCTTCCGGCATTGAGCTCGACCGGGTCGTCGATGCACACGCCCGCCCCCCGGCCGGAGAGTCGCTCTGCGAACTCTACGAGCGGGTGCGCGCATTCATCACCGGGTTGGACGTGGCTGAGGCGGACGGCGACGTCCTCGTCGTCACGCACGGGGGCGTGATCCGGGTCGCCGAGGCGTACTGCAGCGGGATCAGCGTCCACGACATGGCCTGGGTTCCCGTCCCCAACGCAAGTGTCCGGGGCGTCAACCGACCCAATCCATCCGTCGCAGTCGTGCAGTAGAGCAGTAAACGAAGAGATCACAGCGAGGAGCCTGTTATGCGAGCAACGATGTTGCAGCTACCCCCGAGGACCAGCAAGCCGAGAACCAACGGCCTGACCATGATGGTCGACAGCGGGCTCCCGACGCGCCAGTTCCAGGACGTCGTGGAGAGCGCGGCGGAATTCCTCGACTTCGTGAAATTCGGCTGGGGGACGGCGATCGTGACCAGCGACCTGCAACGGAAGATCGACGTCCTGGCCGACGCCGGCGTCGACTTCTACTTCGGCGGCACCCTGTTCGAGAAGTTCGTGCTGCAGAATCGCTTCGACGACTTCCGCGAGATGTGCGAGCGCTACGGGGCCGAGTATGTGGAAGTCTCGAACGGCACGATCGACCTCTCCCACATTGAGAAGGCCGGTTACGTCAGGAAGCTGGCGGCCGAATTCAAGGTGGTGTCCGAGGTCGGCTTCAAGGACTCGGAGCGCTCGGAGCGTCTGGCGCCGAATCGGTGGATCGAGTGCATCCACGAGGATCTCGAGGCTGGCGCGTTCCTCGTGACGCTGGAGTCCCGCGAGAGCGGCAGTTCCGGCATCTGCCGCCCCAACGGCGAGCTTCGTTTCGGCCTCATTGAGGAGATCCTCGCCAGCGACGTGGCGCCGGCACAGTTGCTCTTCGAGGCACCCTCGAATCAACTCCAGTGTTACTTCGTGCGGCGGATCGGCCCGGACGTCAACCTCGGCAACATCGCGTCCACCGGCCTGCTCGGGCTGGAGACCATACGGCTCGGCCTCCGAGCCGACACCCTCGAGTGTTTTGAGGGTGCGGTGTCGTGAGGGAAAGTCGCGACGTCTTCCATCTGGCGATCCCGGTCTACGACCTGGACGAGGCCGAAGCGTTCTATGTCGGTGCGCTGGGCTGCAAGCTGGCTCGGCGGTACGCCGACCGCATCACGCTCGACTTCTTCGGGGACCAACTGGTCTGCCACCTGACGGAGGAGCCGGCCGACCGCGACGGTGCGTTGAGCCTCTACCCGAGACACTTCGGTGTCACCTTCCGCGAGGGCCGAGACTTCGACTTGCTGTACGGGTTGTGCGTGCAGCGCAAGATCGAGCTCTTCGCCGACGTGCGCACCCGGTTCGAGGGACTGGTCGAGGTGCACCGGACGTTCGTCCTCCGGGACCCCTCTGACAATCTCGTCGAGTTCAAGCACTACGCGGACCCGCGGATGATGTACTGATGCAGGCCGTCGCATCGAAGTCCTCCGGGACCGCCGTCTCGGGACCCGTGATCGCAATCCCGTCACGGCCCGGGTCCGACCTCCCTCTCTGCGATGTCATCCGCGCCCGCTCGGTGACCCTGGGCGAGCGGGCCTACGTCGAGTACGCGCGGGACGGGAGGGCGGTGTCCTTCCGGCAGCTGGAGCGGAGCATGGAGCACTGGCGCGCCCTCCTCGGTGGTGCCCGCGGGACTGGCCTCACGACCATCGGGCTTGCCATCAGCGACCCCATGGCGTTCACGGACGCCTTCCTCGGGGCCATCGCCGCCGGGTTCTGGGTGGCGCCGCTCGACCCGTCCATGCCCTCGGGCGGGAGCGGCGGGGCCGCTGCGGTGGTCGCACGCACCGGGGCGGACATCGTGGTGGCGGATCGCCCCGCCCCGCCCGGCCTGGACGGGCAATGGATCGATCTCGAACGGCTCGACCGTCTCGACGCCGGCGTTGTGACGGGGCGAGGGGCGACGGCGCCGTTCAGTGCCGGTGCCGGGGGCGTCGTCCTGTCGTCCTCGGGTACGACCGGAGCCCCCAAAGTCGTCCGGCTGGGCCAGGAGAGGTTGCTCCACACGGCGCACTGCGTGGCATCGCATCTGCAGCTCGGCTCCGATGACCGCGGCTTCAACTCACTCCCGCTGTTCCACATCAACGCCGAGGTGGTCGGGTTGTTGTCGACGTTGGTCGCCGGATCCTGCCTCGTCCTCGACGACCGCTTTCATCGGAGCGCCTTCTGGGACCTGATGAGCCGGCGGTCGATCACGTGGATCAACGCCGTCCCGGCCATCATCTCGCGCCTGGGTGCTCCCGGGCCCGACGAGACCGTCCCCGGCGGAATCCGGTTCATCCGGTCGGCGTCGGCGCCGTTGCCGGTGGCGACCGCTGATCGGTTCGAGGCGAGCACGGGGATCCCGGTGATTGAGACGTACGGCATGACCGAAGCGGCCAGCCAGATCACGGCGCACCCGCTGGCGATCCCTCGCCGCCCCGGCTCGGTGGGGGTGCCGGTCGGGGTGGAGCTGCGGATCGTGCGCGAGACGGAGCCGGTCGGCAGCCCGCTCGAGGTTCCCGAGTTCCACATCGGCCACGTGGAGATCCGCGGGCCGTCGGTGATCGGCAGCTACGTCGGCAACGAGCACAGTGACTTCTTCGACGCCGACGGCTGGCTGCGGACCGGCGACCTCGGGCACCGCGACCTCGACGGGTTCGTGTACCTCGATGCCAGGTCCGACGACGTCATCAACCGCGGCGGGGAGAAGGTGTTCCCCCGAGAGGTCGAAGAGGTCATCAGCGGCGATCCGATGGTCAGGTCGGTGGCCGTGGTCGGGCGAGACGATCCCGAGCTGGGGCAGGTACCGGTCGCCTACGTGGTGTTGCGCGGCGTGGACGGTCTGGGCGACCCTCATATTGCCGAGGTCTCGGTCGCGCGCATCAAAATCGCCCTCGAGCGGTGCCTCGTGCGCAGCAAGCGGCCCGTGGCGCTCTGCGTCGTGCGGGAGCTGCCGGCAGGGGCCACGGGCAAGGTGCGCCGCCGATCCCTGGGCGCCCCGGAGGTGCCCGTCCTGCACACGTTCGATCTTCAGTGACCGCGGTCGAGTCGCCGCTCACCCCCGCGCAGCCCGTGCGGGGCACCCGGAAGAGGCTCGATCACATCGACGCCATGCGACCGGTGAAGCAGGCCGGCGTCGTGTCGACGCATACCCTCCTCGTCTTCGCACCGGTCGCGGCCGGGCTGGCCGTCGGAGCGTCGCTCCAGCTGCTGCACGTCACACGGGAGGCGTTTCTCTTCGTCTCGGCCTGCATGCTGGCCTACAGCGTGCGGGATCTGCCGGGCATCGACCACAGCACGTTCTGGCGCCGTCGCTTCGCCCTGGTCGCCGTGCCCTACCTCTGCTGGACCGTCATCTACTTCTTCGTCGGCCTCCCCGGCGAGACCGGGACGCCGAGAAGCGACGTGGTCCATCTGTTGTACCTGTTCGGCACCGGGTATTACCAGCTCTACTACCTCCTCGTCCTCCTGGAGTTCTACGCATTGTTCCCGCTGCTCCTGGTGCTGCTCCGGAGGACCGCCGGGCACCACGGGATCGTGCTCCTCGTCAGCGGGGTGTTCCAACTGGTCCTCGTGTCCACCATGCACTGGAACGTGGCACCGGCGTGGATGCGCGGCTTCTGGGCCACGCGTGAGGTCACCTTGTACCAGTTCTATCTGGTGGCCGGCATGGTGGTCGCGATGCATCTCGACGAGTTCCACGATTGGCTCTGTGGCCACGTGCGGCTCATTGTGGCGAGCACGCTGGCCGCGGCCGTCGTCGCCGAGGTGTGGTACTACCTGGCAGCCGATCACGTCGCGTCGTGGCTCGGTTCGAGCTCCGATCCCTTCCAGCCGATCGTCGTCCCCTTCAACATCGGTGCCATCGCCTCCATCTACCTGATCGGCGTCGCGCTGGTGCACCGACGGCGCTCGCGGAGAACCCGGTCCATCGTGCAGTCCGGTTCGGACAACTCCTACGGGGTCTACCTGGCTCAGCTCCTCTTCATCACGGCACTGGGCTGGCTGGGGTGGCGGCACCTCAACGGGTACCTGCCGTGGCCATTGGTCAGCGCGATCACGGTTGTCCTCGTCTTCGTGGCGTGCATCGGGTTGACGGAGCTGCTGGCGCGCACGCCGTTGGCCAAGCCCCTGACCGGCCGGACGCGTCTCCCCTGGCGCACTGCGAAGGCGACGGAGACCGAAGCCGGTTCACACACCGTCGATCGGCCCGCTGCGACGGACGGAGATCAGGAGCCGGCGCCCGCCTTGGCGGAGGAGTCGGCGACGGTGTCGGCGATGGCGCCCGCGATCGTGCGGTAGCCGGCGTCGTCGGGGTGGGGATTGTGGCCGAGTGGCGGAGGATCACACATCCAGGTCAGCGCGCACGTCCGCGCCACATCCGCCGGCACCGTGCCGAAACCTGAACGTGTCACGGGTGCACGGTCGGTGAGATCGAAGGCCGACGCGACGTCGGCCATGGGCACCCCGGCTGATCGGTAATCCGCCCGCATCGTCGCGTCGAGCCGCTCCATCACGTCGAGGGTCGCGGCCGAGAAGGCCTGTGCGCCCGTCCCGCGGACGTAGTCGCCCAGGTAAGGGTCGTAGTGGCCCACCCCGACGACGACGACGCCCGTTGGTGCCGCGGCCTTGATGCGCTCCAGGATCTGACCGAGCTGGTCATGGACCGTGGTGAGCGCCCCGTCCACGCAGGTCGCATCGATGAACTCGTGTCGCAAGCAGGGCAGCAGGTCGTTGAAGCCCAGGTCCACGGTGACGAGCGCTGTCGAGGTGTGTTCCCGCAGGAACGCCTCTGCCGCGCTCAACTGGGTTCCCTCCGGATAGTGGCAATGCCCGCCGCCGTCGAGCATCGTGGCCGTGGTGGCGCCCGGACAGCCCAGGTGGACGACCGTAAGCCCAGGCCACCGTCTCTGCTCGAGCGGCACCAGGTCCTCGGCGTAGCCCGAGCTCGAGGGCTGCCCGCGGGGTGGGTGACCGTGGGTTGGAACCCGACGGAGGCCGAGCCGCCCAGTGCGAGGAGGTACGGGGGCGCAGCCGCTGCGCCCGCCGATAGTCCGGAGCAGACGCCGACGAACATGGCCGCGGCCACAATGGCGGTGGCAGCCGTCCACGCCACGGCGCCGGCGAGCGCCCACTTCCTGCGCTCCCGCCGGGACCGCCGCCACGCGCTGGCGGCACCCCCTGCGCGGCGTCCAACCAGCATCAAGGCAGGCCGGCGCCGGCCACGGTCGTCCGCACCTTCTCGAGCGCACCGTTGCGGTTCGCTCGCGCGACCGCGGCGTTGCTGTCGACCGCGGTGACCATGTAGAGCGTGAGCCGATCGTCGTCGCCCAGCATGCAGGCGTAGCAGTTCATGGATGTGGTGACGCGTTCTTGGACCTCGCCGCCATTGGCCACGCGTACGCACTCTGGCGCCAGCGCGTTGGCCACCCACACGGAGCCGTCGGCACACAGGCAGATGCCGTCGGGGGCGATGCCCTCCAAGGCAGCCCAGACTCGTCGGTTGGTGAGTGTGCCGTCCGCCTCGCGGTCGAACGCGGTAAGCCGGCCACCGAAGCTCTCCGCGATGATGAGCGTGCCCCCGTCCTCGGTGATGACCGCGCCGTTGGGGAACTGGAGGTCGTCGGCGGCCTCGTGGCTGGTGCCGTCGGGATCGACGCGCACCAGTGACGCGGGGGAGATGGCGCTCGACGGAACCGACCCGTCGTAGAGGCCGTCGAGGTCGAAACCGAAGTTGCCGGAGTAGGCCTGGCCGTTGGACGCCACGACCATGTCGTTGGCGTGCCACGCCGCCCACGGCCGCAGGTCGCCGTGCTCGACGAGCATCCCGTCCGCCTCGCGGCGCAGGACCATGCGGTCGAGGCGTGAGTTGATGAGGAGGCGGCCGTCGGGGAGCCAGCCCAGACCAGCCGGCTCGCCGTCGAAGTCCACCTCGACCCGGCGCTCGCCGTCGGGCGACACCGAGAAGACGGCATGGTCGAAGAAGTCCGAGTACCACAGCCGGCCGTCGTGCCACCGTGGGCATTCGCCGAAGAAGAGGCCGGACACGAACGGCTCGGCGGTCAGCGGTTCACCTGTCACGATGCGCACCTCCACTCCAGGGCGGGAAGCCGGCACCGCAGTTCAGCACAGGGGACACCCGGTGCGGGGACCGCCCGACCGGGGTACCTTTGACGTGTGATGTACTGGGTGCTCAAGGCGGTCCTGACCCCGATCTTCTTCGTACTCTTTCGCGTCAAGGTGGAAGGCCGGGAGAACATCCCCACGCACGGCCCAGCCGTGCTGGCGGCCAACCATCAATCTTTCTGTGATTCGTTCTTCATCCCGCTGGTGGTCCGGCGCAAGGTCACGTTCCTGGCCAAGGCCGAGTACTTCGACTCGTGGAAGACGGCATGGTTCTTCCGGGCGGCCGGGCAGATCCCGATCCGGCGCACCGGGGGAAGCGCGTCCGAGCGGGCCCTCGATACCGCGCGCAACGACGTTCTGGGTCGGGGTCAGATTCTGGGTCTGTACCCGGAGGGCACCCGCACGGTGGATGCCTACGTGCACAAGGGCCGAACGGGAGTCACGAGGCTGTCGCGCGAGTGCGGGGTGCCAATCGTCCCGGTCGGCGTCATCGGCACCGTGGACGTGCAGCCGGTGAACGCCAAGTTCATGCGGCCCTTCAAGACCGTGATCATCCGCTTCGGGGTACCGATGCAGATGGACCCGCCGGAGAACCCGGATGACCCGCTGGCGAACCACGACCACACCGAGTGCCGGGCCTTCACCGACCGGCTCATGCACGAGATCGCCCGGCTTTCGGAGCGCGAATACGTCGACGAGTACGTCCCCACGCGGGCGAGTGCCGCCGCTGCCTGACCAATAATTGACCTGAGCAAACGCGCAATAGGCGATTCGTAAGCAATCTGAAACAGGCAGTTCACATTGACGGCCTAACGTTGGGCCTATGGCTGGCTACGTCGTGCGGATCGCGCTGCCGGACCGGCCCGGTGCGCTCGGGCTGGTGGCCAGCAGGATCGGCGCCGTCGGGGGCGACATCGTCGCCATCAATATCCTGGAGCGGGACGGCGGTCAGGCCGTGGACGAGTTCGTGGTCGAAATCGGCGGACACCATCTCGTCGACCTCCTCCAGAGTGAGATCCACGAGGTGGATGGCGTCGCGGTCCTGGAGATCAGGGCGGCGGACTCGACGACGTCGGCGGGCTGACGACGTAGGCGCACACGTGCGCCCCGTCCATGAGATGTGCCACTCGCCGCACGGTCGCTCCGGGGAGCGCGTCGCGGATGAAGGCAAGCTCACTCGTGCAGGCCTGTCCGAATCCGTGTGCGACCGTGAGGATGGCGCAGTTGTGCTCGGTGATCCTCCAGCTGCCGTCGGGGAGGCGCTCCGCCTCGGCCAGGTAGCCGTCCTGGTCGAGGATGGCGGTCAGCGCAGCGACCTGCTCGTCAAAGGGGAGGTGCGCGGTGCGCGGAAGGGCGTCGGCGACGCGCCGTTGGCGGCGCTGCTCGAAGAGCTCGTCGACTTGCGCCGCACCCGGGCCGCCGAGGTAGCCCAGGAGCTCGGTCGTGAGGTCGCCGTAGCGCTTGGGGTAGAGGGCCTCGGCCGCCGAGGTCAGCTCGTAGACGTGGCGCGGTCGGCCCCGCCCCGCCGCTTCCGCCACCTCGTCTCGGTGGGTGAGGAGCCCGTCGTCTTCGAGGTGGCTCAGCTGCAGGCGGATGGCGGCGGGGGTCAGGGCCAGCGCGTCGGCCACGGCGGACGCGTCCAGCGGTCCCTGACGCTTCAAGAGATTGAGGATGGCCCGGCGCGTCGTCGGCAGCTGTTGCAGCGGGGACTCCGGGACTCCGTCGGGTGTTTCCCGCACGACGGCATCGGTCACGGCAGGATCAGGTGGACGTCGCCGAACTCGTGCCACAGGTACCCCTCAGCCAGCGCGGCGGCGTAGGAGGCCTCGAGCAGCGGTCGCCCGACGATGGCCTCGAGCATGGCGAGGTGGGAGGCCTCGGGCTCGTGCCAGCCGGTCAGGAACCCGTCGATGGAGCGCACCGGGTGTTCGGGCGAGACGACCGTCTCGGTCCATCCCTCACTCGGGTGCACATGACCATGTTCATCGACCACGGACTCGAGCGCACGCACCACCGTCGTGCCGATGGCGATGACGCGACCACCCGAGCGTCGCGTGTCGTTGACGCGGTGGGCGGTGGCGAGTGAGACGCGGAAGTACTCGGCGTAGGGCGGTTCGTTCGCCTCCAGCGAGGCGACACCGGTATGGAGCAGGAGGGGCGCCACGCCGACCCCCTTGGCCACCAGGCGGGTGAGCACCTCGGGGGTGAACGGGCGCCCAGCGCTCGGCATCTCGGCCGAGCCCGGCTCGGTGGCATAGACGTTCTGGTAGGCATCGATCGGGTAGCTGCTCTGGACGTAGCCGTACCGGATCGGACGGCCGTGGCGGGCCAGGAAGCTGTGCAGCCGTTCGGGTGTCTCGAGGCTGGAGACCCACAGTCGGACGCCGACGCCGCCGGGACCGGGGGAGTAGGGGGCCAGCAGGGCCGCCTGTCCGCCGTCGGGCAGGCGGATGATGTCGCCCGGGGCTGCGCCGAGATCGGCCTCCCCGTCGCGGCGGACCTCCACGGTCCAGAGCCCGGCGGGAAGCTGCGTCGAGAGATGCAACTCGACGGCCGCATCGTCGGGCGCCGTGCCGTCGAGCTCGGCGGCCAGGGTGCCCGAGGTATTGATCACCACGAGATCGCCCTCGTCGAGGAAGCGGGGAAGCTCGGAGAAATGGGAGTGCACGAGCGAGCCGTCCGACCGTGTCGCCACCAACATGCGCACGGCGTCGCGGGTCATACCGCGGTACTCCGGTGGAGAGGGAGCCTCGAGCTCGGGGGGCAGGGAGAACGACAGTGGGTGCAGCTCGGGGAGGCGGTCCGTTGCCGCATGCTCCAGCGTCGGCACCGCCAGTGCGCTCATGCCACCGCTCCGGTCGAGAGAAGCTCCGTGGCCCGGTAGCGGCCGCTCGGTCGATCGCTGTCGATCAGCTCGAGGAAACCCGGTACGGCGGTCGCCGGCTCGGGCCGGTCAGAGATGTCCTCTCCGGAGAACGCGGCCTGGTGCATCGCGGTGCGCAGATCCCCGGGGTCGACCGACCAGACGGTGAGGGCGGGGAACTCGGCCGCCAGCACAGCGCCGAGGTGCTCGAGCGCCGCCTTACCTGCGCCATAGCCGCCCCAGCCCTCGTAGGCCTCAACCGCCGCGTCCGAGGTGACGTTGATGACACGCGGCCGCGGGGCGTCGAGCAGGAGCGGCAGCGCGTCCTGCAGAAGGCCGAGGGGGGCGACGACGTTGACTTCGAATGCGACGCGCAGGTCGCCGAGGGGATAGTCGGCCATGGATGGCAGCGGTGAGGCGCCCAGGGTCCCGGCGTTGTTGACGACGAGGTCGAGGCCCCCCAGCTCTGAGGCCGCGGCGGTCAGAAAATGGCGGTGGTCGGCGTCCGTGATGTCGCCGACGATGGCGACGACGACGGCATCGGGCGCCGCCTGGGCGCGGATGCGATCAGCGGCGGCGTCCAGTGTGGTCCGGTCGCGGCCGTCTACGACGAGGGACCACCCGGTGCGGGCCAGCCCGGTTGCCAGCGCCTCCCCGAGTCCCCGGGATGCTCCTGTCACGATCGCCACGCTCATGGCCACCCACCCTTCGGAGCGGTGCGCCGCTCCTCCGGGTCAATATAACAAGGATTTCCTTGCTTTATTTCTCCCGGCCGGGTGGGGGAGGGAGAGCCTCCCGAATTGGGCGCGAATTCGCTGGTATCTGACCCACTCTGCACCAACCGCCGAACTGCCCCACCGTTCCGAACTGCCCCACCGTTCCGAACTGCCCCACCGTTCCGAACTGGGTCACCCTTTCGGGAGCGGGTCGTCCGATTTCCAGAAGCGATCTTCCACCGATTACGAAGCAGCTCTGATGGAGGCCATGATCCCGAGCAGGATCGCCGGATTACGAGAAGGGAGACGTAATGGAGATCATCAACTTGGGTGCGACGGACGGGCTGCCTCCGGTGAACTGGGGGAACGTCCTCGAAAAGCTCGATACCGGATCGTCGCCGGCTCCAGACGCCCACAACGCTCGAACGACGTGGCTTTCGACGGTGAACAGGGACGGGAGCCCCCACGTGACTGCGGTCGGTGCGCTCTGGCTCGACGGAAGCTTCTGGTTCCAGACCGGATCGGGTACTAGGAAGGGCCGCAACGTCGCCCGCGACCCGCGCTGCTCGATCGCGGTCTCGATCCTCGACGCTGACGTCGTCGCCGAAGGTGAAGCAGAGCGGTAGACTGACCCGGCCACGCTCACCCGCCTTGCCAGGGCTTGGGCGGACCAGGGGTGGCCCGCAGAAATCGATGAGACCCGGACAGGTATCACCGCCCCGTTCAACGCGCCGTCGCAGGGACCACCCCCGTGGAACGTCTATCGCATCAAGCCACATTCGGTAACTGTGACGCTTGGCACCGAGCCGGGCGGGTTGACTCGTTTCACGTTCTAACCTCAGCCCAGCGAGACGCCGTTCCCGGCCTCGCCAATCGATGAGTCTCGCGATTCGGCACTCTGCTTGTCCTGCGGATCTTTCGCCGGACAAGAGCGCACGGGATTACGTCCCGCTCCAAGCGGTAGGGGATATTCACCCCGTCAGGGTCCCGCGAAGCGCGGAACATGGTGATCTATTGGGCCAGGGCCCGAGACGTGGGCCTGACGGACCGCGGGGATATCGGCGAACGCCTGCAAAGTGGGAGCGCCGTCGGAGGCCATGTCCACCACCGTTCCGAGGCCGATCCCAACCCCGCTACCCAGGAACGGTGCGTCGCCGTAGTTGAACAGCCCGCCGTCCGCCGCGCTGAACCAGTAGCCCCCACCGGTCGGCATTGCGGCCATGGCCACGATGGGCTGTGCCAGGTGGATCGCCCCGGTCGATCCGTAGAACTGGGCGTCGCCGTAGGAGAAGACGCCTCCATCGGTGGCCACGAGCCAGTAGCCGTTGCCGTCAGGCGTGGAGGCCATGCCCACGATCGGCTTGTTCAGCTGCATGGCCCCGGTGGATCCGTAGAACTGGGCGTCGCCGTAAGAGAAGATCCCCCCGTCGGAGGCCACGAGCCAATAGCCCTGGCCGTCAGGCGTAGCCGCCATGCCCACGATCGGCTTGTTCAGCTGCATGGCCCCGGTGGATCCGTAGAACTGGGCGTCGCCGTAAGAGAAGATCCCCCCGTCGGAGGCTACGAGCCAGTACCCGGCAGCATCGGGCGTCCCCGCCATGCCCACGATCGGCTTGTTCAGTTGGATGGCCCCGGTCGAGCCGTAGAAGTTGGCGTCCCCGTAGTTGAAGATGCCGCCGTCGCTCGCCACCAGCCAGTAACCCCCATCGTCACCCGTAGCCGCCATTCCGACGATGGGCTTGTTGAGCGGCATACTCCCCGCGTCGCCGTAGTAGCCCGCGTCTCCGGCGGTGGCCACGTTCCCAGAGGAGTCGACCTGGTAGTAGCCGATGGTCCCGGTGCCCGAGAGACTTCCGGACCATCCAGTGCCTGCAGAGCCCCGGATCGTCATGGTGGCAGAGCGGTCTCCCAGAGCGCCGGGGAAGAAATAGACGTTCATGGTGCAAGAAGCACCAGCTGCGAGGACGATCGTGTTGACGCCGTCACCGGGACAGTCGCTCGACGGGGCGACCACGTAGTCATTCGCACCTGGACCAGAAATGGACAGATCGCCGCTCGAGAGATCAACGGTGTCCGTGGAGCTGCCATCGTTCTGGAGACTGAAGGTGTCCGGGCCCGCGTAGGTGCCGAGCGTCGTCTCGCCAAAGTTCAGGACATTTGGTGTCCCAGTCCCTGAGAGGTTCACGGTCCCGGGGGCGCCGATCGAGGGAGTGATTATCAGCTGGGTCGAACGATCCCCGAGCGCGCTGGGAGAGAAATAGACGCTGATGAGACACGAATAACCAGATGTCATCGTGATGGTGCCGGTGCTGGCTCCGGGGCAGCCGGCCGATGGGACGACCGAGTAGTCGGACGCATTTCCTGGGCCCGAAAAGTACAAGCCAGTCGAGAAGTCGACGGTAGCGGTGGCGGGATAGTCATTGTTCAACCAGAAGTTGTCCGGGCCAGGATGGGTTCCGACCGGAACGTTCCCGAAGCTGACGCTGGCGATGCATTCGCCTGGACCGGTACATCCCGAAGTGCCCACCGTCGTGTTCATTCGGGGGTTCAGCGCACCCGCTCCTGTGCCACTGGCGACGACTGATAGAGCGATAAGCAGCGCCCCAGCCAGAGCCATTACCACCCCTCGACGAACTCGCAGACCCATCATGCCCCTCCCTCTCCGTACCGGGAGCGCATTGCTCCCTGCTGGCTGGGACGGTATGCCAGCCCGGTAACGGCTGGGTAAATCGCCATGGAGGTATCCGAGTGGTGCGATTTAGGCAGGGGGCCTGCGGGTGAACGCTGCCGAAACCGGTCAGTTTTGACCCATCACCTGGCTCAGCGGGGTCGTGGTGGAACTGCCGATGAAGTTGTCGTCCCCGGCGTAGTCGGCGGTGATCAGGTCGTTGCCCGCCGGCAGCGTGAAGACGTTCAGGGTGGCCTGCCCGTTCGACACCGTGCTCGTGCCGATCCGGGAGCCGTCGTCAGAGAACGTCACCACGCCGGTTTCTCCCGAGCCCGTGGTCGGGAAGACGGTCGCGGTGAGCCTCACCGGCTGACCGGCAGTGGAGGAATCGACTGACGCAACGAGCCCGAGACTGGTCTCTGCTCTGCTCACCGTGACGGTTGCGGCACTGGCGGACGAGCTGGCCAAGAAGTCCGCGCTCCCACCGTAGGACGCGGTCACGGCGTCGGAACCCAGCGGCAACGTCGTGGTGAGCATGCTGGCCGACGTGACTCCGTCAGTGGTCGACAACGTCGAGGAGCCGAGGATGGTCCCATCGACGGTGAACGTCACGGTTCCGTCAGGGATGGCCGCCCCTGTCGCCGGCGCCACGAGGGCCGTGAGCGTCACACTTTGACCGGATGTCGACGCTGACGGTGACGGCGCGACGCTCGTTGTGGTTGGCACCGGTGCGATGTTCTCGGCCATGGCTCCGGCAGAGCCGGTGAAGCCAGCGTCACCGCTGTAGGTGGCCGTGATGCTGTGAGGGCCGCTCGTGGCGTACACCTGGGAGCACGTCGCCTCCAGCGGTGGGGCAGGCGGCAGAGCGACGCCCTGGCAGGCGGAGATCGGGCTGCCATCATCGCTGAACGACACGTAGCCGGTCGGCGCACCGGATCCGGGAGCGTCCACGGCGACGGTCGCGGTGTAGGCCACGGCCTGTCCGACGAGGCCGGGGTCGTGACTGCTGGTCAGTTCCGTCGACGTCGACGCTTGGTTTATCGTCTGCACCACCGTGTTCATCGATGAACTGCCGATGAAGTCGTCGTCGCCCTCGTAGACAGCCGTGATCGGATGCGTGCCGAGGCTCAGTGACCGGGTCTGGAACGTGGCTTGCCCGCCGGAAACAGCGCCGCTGCCGATCATGAATCCGTTGTCGACGAACTGCACGGTGCCCGTCTCGCCCGAGGCCGGGGCGCTGATCGTGACGGAGAAGACAACGGTTTGGCCGAGAACGGTTTGATCGGCCGAACTGGCCACCGTGACGATCGTCGGCGCTTCGGCCACGTTGACGTTGGCCGGCGTGTCCGACGTACTGGAACCGAAGGTCGGATCCCCGTTGTAGGTCGCGGTGATGGAGTGGAAACCACCCATGAGGCTGGAGATGGCGAGGGTGGCGGTGGTCGTCCCGTCAACCGCGGAGACATCGACGGTGCCGATCGGGTTCGTCTCGTAGTCGTAGAAGGTGACCGTCCCGCTGGGAATGACCGATGTCGTCGATGAAGGGCTCACTGTGGCGGTCAGCGAGACGCCCTGGCCATAGGTCGAGCGGGGTGTGGAGGACGCGACGGTCGTCTGCGTCGGGACCTGACCGACTGAGCCAGGGTCGTTGGTGCTGGTCACGTCGGTCGAGGTCGGCGTCGCATTGACCGTCTGCATGACAGTGTTTACCGAGGAGCTGCCGATGAAGTTGTCGTCCCCGTCGTAGATGGCCGTGATCGGATGAGTGCCCTGCGTGAGGGACCCGGTCTCGAAGGTGGCTTGCCCGCCCGAGACGGTGGCGCTGCCAACGGTGAACCCGTCGTCGACGAACTGAACGGTGCCGGTTTCGCCCGCTGCCCACGAGCTGATCGTGACGGAGAAGACGAGGGATTGCCCGACGACCGTCGTGTCCGACGAACTGGTGACGGTGACCAGCGTCGCCGCCTCGGTCACGTTGAAGTTGACCGGTGCTCCCGACGTGCTCGACCCGAAGTTCGCGTCCCCGTTGTACGTCGCCGTCATGGAGTGGAAGCTCGCCGTCAGGCTCGAGACATCGACGCTGGCGATGGCCGTACCGGCAACCGCAGAGACGGCCACGGTGGCTATTGGATTCGTCTCGAAGTCGTAGAAGGTGACCGTCCCCGTCGGGCTGCCCGACGCCGACACCATCGGGGTCACCGTGGCCGTCAACGTCACGACCTGGCCGTAGGTCGAATTGGGGGAGGATGACGCCACGGTCGTCTGCGTCGGAACCTGACCGACCGCCTGGACCAACGACGCGTTGCTGGCAGCGTCGTCCTCGTCGCCGCTGTAGCTGGCGACGATGGAGTGGGTCGCGCTCGATCCGTACGTCTCAGTGCAGGCGACCTGCAGTGGAGCGACTGAGGGCAAGCTCAAGGACTGGCAGCCGGTGACCGGACTCCCGTCGTCGGTGAACGAGACCGTGCCGGTCAGCGTCCCGGAGCGGGGGGTGACGAGCGAGACGATGGCCGTGTCAATGACTGGCTGGCCCGGCTCCGGGCTCGCCGAAGAGGGCGTGAGCGTGACGTTCGTCGGGTCCGTACTTACCACCTGTTTCAGAACCGGCGACGTGCTGGGGCCGAAGACGGCGTCACCGACGTAGGTCGCCGAGATCGAGTCGGATCCGACCGGCAGGCTCGAGATGTCCAACGTGGCGGAGGTGACACCGGCGGCATCGGTCGTCACGGGGGAGTTGCCGATGGGGAGACCACCCACGTCGAAGGAGACGGACCCCGTCGGGTCGGAGCCCGACACCGGGATCACGGTGGCCGTGAACCGGACATCCCCTCCGTAGGGCGAACCCGAGGGCGCCGCACTCGTGACGCTCGTCGAGGTGACCGTGGCGGGCGCCCCACCCGTCAGCCCGACCTCGCCCGTGTGGGAGTAGTCGGCCGTGGCGCCGTGCAAGACAGTCGTAAAGGTGCCAGTGGACGAACCGGTGTCGACGAAGTATTCGGCGCCCGGTGACGGCGTAAACCCGTTCTCGAACACGGGGTCCGCGCTCCCGCTGAGTGCGAGCGTGCCGTTGGTAATGCGCCCGTAGGCGGCGAACGAGGTCGGCGGCCCGTCGATTCCGAAGGCCAGGAGACCGTCCGGTTCGTTCGTGATCGTCGACGATCTGGCCACGTTGATCAGGCCGCCGGGGGCGACGCCGATCGTGCCCTCGTTGGTCACAGAGGTGGAGGGCGTGCCGCCAACGCCAACAGCGCCGTTCACCGTGAGCGTGCCGGTGTTCGTGATCGGGCCGTCAAGGGTCAGCACGGCCTGGCCGGACGTCCCCGAGGGCTCGACCGTGAGTGATCCGTCGTTCTGCAGCCCAGACGACACCGTCAAGCTCGGCCCGGTCGTGCTGGTGCTGTCGCTGCTGCCGGTGGCGATGGTGCCGATGGTGCCGATGGTCAAGCTGCTGCCGGCCGACACGGTGAGCTCGCCGACAGAGAAGGATCCTTCGGAGAGGAAGACGTTCGCGTCGGCGGGGATGCAGACATCGACGCTCGTGCCGTTCGGTGTCCCGGTGGTCCAGTTGGCGGCCGAGTCCCAATTGGCCGATGCTCCGCTGCCGGTCCAGGTGTCGTTACAGCTCAAGTTCTCCGTCGGAGGCGCACTGCCCGACACCTTGGAAGATGCGTCGAAGAGCGTCGTCGTTCCCGCGACGACCAGGAGGCCGGCGACGACGACGCCGAATCGTCCGACAGATCCTCGCAGGGAACGGCGCTTCTGGCCTCGAAGACCGACGTTGCGAAGTCCCACGTTGCACTCCCCGCGTCCTTGTTGCGGCAAGCGCCCGTTCGCACGCGTCTCCCGAGCGCCCTCTGTCATTCTGTCCGCTGCACCGGTGTGGCGGTAGGGCCAATGCGGTCGGGGCCCGCAGATTTCATGCGTGAGACGTGGGAATTCGGCGCGAGGAGCGGCGGTTCACGAGTTTGGGTCGAGGTCGGCCCAGCCCATCGACTTCTCGACCACGCGGCGCCAGACCGCATAGGTGGCGTCGGCCAGCTCCGGCGGCAGCTGTGGTTCGAACGTTTGCTCGGCTCGCCAGAGCGCGGCCAACTCGGCGAGCGACGACCACATCCCCTCGGCCAGGCCGGCCACGGTGGCCGCACCGAGCGCGGTCGTCTCGAGCGACCCCGGTCGTGCCACCGACATGCGGCTCTGCTCGGCCTGCAATTCGAGGAGGAGGTCCATGGCGGCAGCGCCCCCGTCGGTCCGCAGCGCGGACAGAGGGTAGGACGACGCGGCGGCCATGGCATCGGTCATGTCGCGCACTTGGAAGGCCATCCCTTCGACGCAGGCGCGCGCCAGCTGGGCGCGGCCGGCGCCGCGGGTGAGGCCGGTGACGATGCCGCGCGCCCCGGGGTCCCACCACGGGCTCCCGAGCCCGGTGAGGGCGGGAACGAAGGTAACGCCGCCGCTGTCGGGAACCGACGCCGCCAGCGGGCCGACCTCGGCGGCAGTCGAGATGATGCCGAGGCCGTCGCGCAGCCACTGGATGGCCGCCCCGGAGACGAAAGTCGAGCCCTCGAGCGCGTAGGCGACGCGGTGCCCCGCGTCGTCCGCATGGTCGCCGAGGTCCCACGCGCAGCTGACCGTGAGCCCTTCGGGCGCGGGCGGGCGTTCCGGGCCGGCATTGGCCAACGCGAAGCTGCCGGTGCCGTACGTGACCTTCACCATCCCCGGCTCGAAGCAGGCCTGCCCGAACAGCGCCGCCTGCTGGTCGCCCAGCACCCCCGAGACAGGCACGCCGTGGAGGACGGCGGACGCCGGACCGAGGTCGTCGAGCGCCGCGGTGCCGAAGCGACCGGCCGACGGACGCACATCGGCCAGTGTGTGCAGCGGCACGCCGAAGAGCGCGCAGAGCTCGGGGGACCACGAGAGCGTGGCCGTGTCGAGCAGCAGGGTGCGGCTGGCGTTGGACGGGTCCGTGGCGTAGGTGCCTCCGCCGGTGGCCCCGCCGGTGAGGTTCCACAGGACCCAGGTGTCGACCGTGCAGAACGAGAGGTCTGGGCTGTCCGGGGGAAGGGGGAGGTTGCCGCTGGCGAGCAGCCACGCCGCCTTGGTGGCGCTGAAGTAGGGATCGAGCACGAGGCCGGTCGTGGCACGCACGAGCGGCAGGTGCCCGGCCTCGGTGAGCTCTGCGCAGAGTCGAGCCGTACGCCGGTCCTGCCAGACGATGGCGCGGTGCAGCGGTCGTCCAGTCGAGCGGTCGAAGGCCACGAGCGTCTCGCGCTGGTTGGTGATGCCGATGGCGGCGACGGTGTGGTTTGCCTGGGCCAGGCGGCCGCCGACCTCGGCCAGGGTGGCTCGCACCGCCGCCCAGATCTCGGCCGCATCGTGCTCGACCCAGCCGGGGCGGGGGAAGTGCTGCGTCAGCTCCCGGTAGGCGACATCGGCGACCCTGGCCTGCTCGTCGACGGCCAGGGCGCGCACCCCGGTCGTACCCGCATCGATGGCGACGACGACCCTGGCCATGGCATGCCGACGCTAACCCTTCGCGAGTATCCGTCGTCCTGGCGGGCCCCTCGGTTGGCTTTCTCGCGCAAACAATCGCGAGCGGCCCGTGACCAGCATGAATGGTGCGGCCAAGTCATTGACAACGTGTAACTACAGTGCTGTAATGACACAGCATCTCGTGTCTCGGGGAGGGGCCAACCACTATATGTTGTGGTGAGGCAGGTTTGACCCCCTCTCGGGCGCTGGATCGGGAGACGCGTCGTGAGACACCGCCCAGCTGGAATGGGGGTGGGGTGACGGCGCCGACCAGCAGGCAGATCAGACCAGCAACCGCAGGCAGCAGCGAAAACCCCCCAAGAACGAGCACAGGAGGACCCCAGCGCCATGGCCATCGCCCCCCAGCGATCCGAGATCGGCATCCGCCGGCACTTCACCACCGAAGGCGTGCACCCGTACGACGAGGTCTCCTGGGAGCGGCGCGACGCCCGCATCACCAACTACCGGGACGGCACCGTGGCCTTCGAGCAACTCGGGGTCGAGGTGCCCGAGTCCTGGAGCGTGAACGCCACCAACATCTTGGCGCAGAAGTACTTCCGGGGGACCCTCGGCACCGAGGAGCGCGAGTGGTCGCTGCGCCAGGTGGCGGACCGGGTCGCCGACACGCTGACGGCGTGGGGGATCAAGGACGGCTACTTCGTCGACGACGAGGAGGCCCTGGTCTTCAACCACGAGCTCAAGTACCTCATCATCCACCAGCGGGCGGCGTTCAACTCGCCGGTCTGGTTCAACATCGGCGTGCAGGGCGTGCCCCAGCAGGGCTCGGCATGCTTCATCCTCGCCGTCGAGGACCGGATGGACTCGATCCTCAACTGGTACACCGAGGAGGGCATCATCTTCAAGGGCGGCTCGGGCGCCGGGGTGAACCTGTCGCGCATCCGCTCGTCGCACGAGCTGCTCAAGGGCGGCGGCACGGCATCGGGCCCGGTCAGCTTCATGCGCGGCGCCGATGCGTCGGCCGGCACGATCAAGTCCGGGGGCAAGACGCGCCGCGCCGCCAAGATGGTCATCCTCGACGCGGACCACCCCGACGTCGAGGACTTCATCTGGTGCAAGGCGATCGAGGAGCGCAAGGCCCGCGTGCTGCGTGACGCCGGCTTCGACATGGACCTCGACGGGGCGGACAGCCACTCGACCCAGTACCAGAACGCCAACAACTCCGTGCGGGTGACCGACGAGTTCATGGAGGCTGTGCTCGACGGGCGCGACTGGGACCTGACGGCGCGCACCGACGGCTCGGTCGTCCGCACGGTGCCGGCCCGCGACCTGTTCCGCCAGATCGCCCACTCCGCCTGGGAGTGCGCCGACCCGGGCCTGCAGTACGACACCACCATCAACCGCTGGCACACGGCGCCGATGACGGGCCGGATCAACGGGAGCAACCCGTGCTCGGAGTACGTCCACCTCGACAACTCAGCCTGCAACCTGGCTTCCATGAATCTGCTGACGTTCCTCGACGAGAACGACGAGTTCGACGTCGATGGCTTCAAGGCAGGAGTGGCCGTCATGTTCACCGGGCAGGAGATCATCGTCGGCAACGCCGACTACCCCACCGAGAAGATCGGGGACACGACGCGCGCCTTCCGCCAGCTCGGCATCGGCTACGCCAACCTGGGCGCGCTGCTCATGGCGCAGGGCCTGCCGTACGACTCCGACGCCGGCCGGGCCTGGGCCGCCGCCATCACGGCGCTGCTGACGGGGCACGCCTACGCCACGTCGGCCCGGACCGCGGCTCGCATGGGTCCCTTCGCCGGTTACCACGAGAACGCCGAGCCGATGCTCAACGTCCTGCGCATGCACCAGGCCGAGGCGGCCCGCATCGACGAGGACGTCGTGCCGCCTGAGCTGCTCTCGGCGGCCCAGGAGTCCTGGGACCGAGCGGTGGACCTCGCCGAGGCCTACGGCGTGCGCAACTCGCAGGCTTCGGTGCTGGCCCCGACGGGGACGATCGGCCTGCTGATGGACTGCGACACCACCGGGGTCGAGCCTGACCTCGGGCTCGTCAAGACCAAGAAGCTCGTCGGCGGCGGCACGATGTCGATCGTCAACCAGACGGTACCCCGGGCGCTGGCCAAGCTCGGCTACGGGGTCGAGCAGGCCGAGGACATCGTGGCGTACATCAACGAGCACATGTCGATTCTCGGCGCCCCCCACCTGGCCCCCGAGCACCTGCCGGTCTTCGCCTGCTCCATGGGTGACAACACCATCCACTACTCGGGCCACATCCGCATGATGGGAGCGGTGCAGCCCTTCATCAGCGGCGCCATCTCCAAGACGGTCAACATGCCCGAGGACGTCAGCGTGGAGGACGTGGAGCAGCTGCACATCGACGCCTGGCGTCTGGGCATCAAGGCGGTGGCCATCTACCGGGACAACTGCAAGGTGGCGCAGCCGCTGTCCACGACCAAGAAGGAGAGTGCGGTCATTGAGGGTGGTGATGCCGCCCCGGCCGGTTCGGACGCCGAGGCCAGGGCCCGCGAGGTGACGGCCCGCATCGCCGAGCTCGAGGCGGCACTGGTGCACGAGCAGCAGCGGTCCGCCTCACCTCTGGTGGTCGGCGCTGTGCGCGAGCGCCTGCCCCGCAAGCGCAACTCGAAGACGTTCTCGTTCCGGGTGGCCGACTGCGAGGGCTACGTGACCGTCGGTGAGTACGAGGACGGGCGTCCGGGTGAGGTGTTCATCAAGGTCTCCAAGCAGGGCTCGACCCTGGCCGGGATCATGGACGCTTTCTCGATCTCGCTCAGCCTGGGACTGCAGCACGGCGTGCCGCTGGCAACCTTCGTGCGCAAGTTCGCCAACATGAAGTTCGAGCCGGCGGGCATCACCGACGATCCGGAGCTGCGTATCGCCACGAGCCTCATCGACTACATCTCGCGTCGGCTGGCGCTCGACTTCCTCCCCGTGGAGGAGCGCACCGAGCTCGGCATCCTGTCCACGCAGGAGCGGACGCAGCCGACACTGCCCGGCGTGGAGGAGATGTCGACGCCGTCGGTCGGCCTCGTCGACGACGGGCTCAGCACCGGTCGTGTCGGTGCTGAGCCGGCGGCGCAAGCACTGGCTCGGGCCGAGCAGCTCGATGCGCCCCTCTGCTACAGCTGCGGAAACACCATGCAGCGGGCCGGCTCGTGCTACGTCTGCGGGAGTTGCGGGTCGACCAGCGGGTGCTCGTAATGAGAATTCGCGTTTGGCGTCGCTGGGGTTTCGCGTTTGACGACGCCGTTTTTCGCGGCTGACGACATCCGATTTCGCGTTTGGCGACATGAGCGCGCTAGCACTCAGCAAGCAACGGCCCCCGCCCCGCCCGGGCGGGGGCCTCGCTCTGTTCGGGCGGTGGTCATAGATGCCTTCTCAGCCGCGCTCCGTGCCCCGCGGCTACCTCGAGCAGCCCGAACTGTGGAAGTTCTCGGAGGCCGAGGTCGAGTGGAAGACTGGGACGACGCAGTGTTCCTGGAATGGGCACGGCAGCAGCACGCCCTGGCCTACCGCCTCGACCTCCTCCGGGCTCAGCACAAGAACTCCGTCGAGGACCTCGCCGTGGCAATCGGGGAGAAGCGGCCAAACCTGAGCCTGAAGCTCAACGGGCAGAGCCCAGCCACTGAAGATGACCTGATCCGCTGGCCCTGGCTCGCCGGGGTGAAGCGCCAGTCGTTTACGCCCGAGGCGTTGTGGGATCAGCCCTTCAAGCTCCCGAAGTTCCCGTTCCCTCGGGGGCGCGAGTTGCCGAAGTGAGCGGCCCGGCCGCCCCGGGCCCGCCGGAGCCATCGGCCGACGACTACCGCCGGGCCGTGGAGGAGACGCTGGCGCTATTCGAGGCGCTGCCGTCCGTGGAAGTGGATCGGGACAACGTCTGGCAGCTCCAGATCGCCCACGGGTGGGCCACCCAGGCGAACCGCTTCGCTCGGTGCATCCTGGTGCTCTCAGACGGTGGGTTCGCACACGAGGCTCGCGTCATCGTGCGCTCGCTGCTCGAGTACGCGATCACGTTGCACTGGCTGGTGCAGGTCGGAGATGACGCGGTCAGCGCTGTCATGGCGGAGCATCAGCGTGCGATTCGAGTCGCGGCCGATCAGGCTGCATTTGATCTCCCATTCCCCACCGAGGCCATCCGCGAGGTCCTCGATGTCGAGGTGCCCAAGGTCGATGAGCAGGACACCCTCCGGCACTTCATCGAAATCTGCAAGAACCTCGGCGTCGACCGTGACCTCTACATCGTCTACAGGGTGGAGTGTTAGGTTGCCCACCCCACTCTGTCCGCCGCTTCCGAGTACCTGGTCGGCACAGCCAACGATGAGGTCCCGGCATTCAGAACGACACCCTCTGGCGAAACGGCGGTCGTCGCACTGGCCGCGCATTGCCTCATCTGGGCTCTCGGGGCCCTCGACTCCCTTCTCGTCGGGCGTCCTCTACGAAGTCGCCTCGAACAGATTGCACACCGAATCGGATCTGCCCCGATGCTCCCGGATCGCAAGCAGTAGCAACGCCACGCGAGGACCATCTGATGGTAATTAGCGATCGGACTTCATCGGCGAGGCTCAGAGCGATGTTCGGTGACGAAGCGGTGGATGGCCTCGTTGGCGTGGTCCTGAAACGACGGGTTGGCCAGGTCGGGGAGGATGTCTGCTTGGTTGACCAAAGGACCCTTGAGCGTGTTGGCCGCGCTGGCGTAGAACACGCCGCTCGACAGGGTCGGGTCGGTGACGCCGTCGACCAGTCGCTTCGCGCCCACGTCAAGTTTGTGGGCGAGACCCAGGGTGGGCATGACGTATTTGGCCGCGATACGCATCGGCAATGGGAGGTCACTGGCTGCTTGGGTGCCGGTGGTGTTGCCGGGGCTCACGGTGATGAAGCGGCGGTCGGGGTGTTGGCGGGCCAGGTAGGCCATCCATAGGGCCCCGATGTACTTGGCCTGCCCGAAAGCGAGGTTGAAGTCAGGTTTTCTGCTGGCGAAGTAGCTGCCGTCGATGACAGTGGCGAGCTCGTCGGCGGAGGTTGAGACGAACGATGGCCCCTTCATCCGCAACTTCGGGACCCCCCTGGCTGCTTCACTTCCGGCCAAGACCGCAACCTCGCCAAGCCGATCCTCGGCCAGGAGCCCTTCGAGGAGGACGACGTGGCCAAGGACGTTCGTCGCGAACACGGTGGTGACCCCGTCAGCGGTCAAGTCCATCGAGTGCGGGCCAATGACACCAGCGTTCAGCACCAGCGCGTCGACGGATCCGTTGATGGCCGCAAGGCCGGCGCGCACCGAACCCAGATCGGCGACGTCCATGAGAACGATGTCGAAGATGCGCCGGCCGGTCGCTGCTTCGAGCTCGGCCTTTGCACTTGTCGCACGATCTTGGTTCCGGCACGCCAGGTAGATACGGGCGACCTCGGGACGTAGCGCCAGTTGCCGGGCCACGTCCTTGCCGATCCCGGCGTTGGCGCCTGTGATCATCACGGTCTTTCCTGGGAGTGTGCTCATTGGTATTTCCTCTCGCTTCTGTGGGCCTGGTCAGGCAGGACAGCTCGTGGCGGGTTGCGTCTACCGGTTCTCCGGGGTTGCTAGAGACCCGTAGCGGGTCGACGAGCACCTGGGCACGGGATGGGATCTGGGGTTATGTCGCGACCCGGCCTCCGTCGACCGCAAGAGTGACGCCGTGGACGAAACTGGCATCATCACTGGCGAGGAAGACGATCGCCGCAGCAAGTTCCTCGGGCTGAGCTACGCGACCTGCTGGTGCCAGTGCTGCGAGCTGATTCACCATCTCGTCGGGGACTGCTTCCATCATGCGGGTGCGCGTCGGGCCGGGGGCAACGGCGTTGACCCGAACACCACTCGAGCCGTATTCGGCGGCCCAGGCCTTCGTCAACAGTTCGAGAGCCGCTCGGCTGGCGCCATACATCGCCATGCCGGCTTGTCCAAAGCTGGCGACCATCGTGGAGATGTTGACGATCGAACCCCATCCGCGCTCGGCCATGGCTGGCGCCAATGACGCGACGAGGAAGAACGGAACCTTGACGTTTAGTGCAAAGGTTTCGTCGAACTCTGCCTCGGTGGCTGCCATGCTTGGCCCGAGCAAGGCGACGCCAGCGTTGTTGATGAGGATGTCGACGTGACCGTCGCCTTCCTCAGTGGCCCACTCGACCAGGTCCTGGGCCGATTTCAGATCGCTCAATGTAGTGAGCCGGAATGATGCACTGCCGCCGCTGCCTTCGATCTCGGCGACCACGTCTTTTGCTCGTTGCTCGTCGCGCCCGACTATCAGTACGTGAGCGCCGCGGGCGGCCAAGGCGATGGCCGTTGCCTTGCCGATCCCGCTCGTCGAGCCCGTCACCAGAGCTGTCTTGCCGCTCAGATCAGTCATGCGATGTGTGTCCTCTCGCTCCAAAATGGGTTATGTGACTCACTCTGACATCTCGGAACTGGGCTGTCAAACTCAGAATCCTGTTAACGTTGGTGCATGGTCAACGAGACGAGTGACCGGCCGAGGCTCACCCCCAAGGGAGCACGCGTCCGGGCACGAATCGTGGAGGAGGCCGCCGCCCTGATCCATGAGCGCGGGGTCGCGGGCACCACCTTGGAAGACGTCAAGGTGGCGGCGGAAGTCAGCGGCTCTCAGATGTACCACTACTTTCCCGACAAGAACGAGCTCGTGCAGGCGGTCATCGACTACCAGGCCGAGACCATCGTCAATCGCCAGCGGCAGGCGCTCAGCAGCGCGAACGGAGTCGAAGCCTGGCGGAACATGGTGATCACGGCAGCGAGGCGCACCAAAGCAAAGGGGGGCTGCCAACTTGGCTCGCTCGTTGGTCAACTCGCCGAGAGTGACCCCGAGGCCCGAGCGCTCATCGCGGCAGGGTTCGATCAGTGGGCAGCCGCCATCGGCGATGGGCTGAGATCCCTTCATGCCGACGGGAAACTCCCGGCCGACATCGACCCGGACGACCTCGCCACTACTCTGCTCGCCACGCTCCAAGGGGGACTTCTACTCGCCCAGGTACAGCAGAGTCCCCGTCCGTTCGAGACTGCCGTCAATACCCTCCTCGCCCTTACCATCGGCGAATGATTCCAAGCCGGGTTCGTTCACAGCCATGGCCGAGGTCGGCTCACGGCTCTTGGATGATGCACGTGCATCCCCACGATGCGCTTGCAGACCCGCTGCCGGTCGTGATGCGGGACACCTCGTCGCACTCAGTGGGCTGCTCAGGTCTGGCCTTCGGCGAGCTCATTCAGCCGACCCCGACTGCTCGTGCCTTTTGGACGTGGACCGGCCTCGTCAAGGTGGACGGAAATCGATGACAGCTCCTCGCATGGGGGAGACGTTCGAGCTCGACCTCGACGGGACGGCATTTGCCGGCCGCTACATAGAAGTAGATCCCCCGCACCGCATACTGCTCAGATGGGACCGTCAAGGAATCGACGAAGCGACGCCGACACCTACATTTATTGAGATCACGCTCACTCCGACGGGTGACGGCACAAATGTGAGGGTGCAGTTCTCCGGCCTGAGTGCGGAGGATGCCACTTTCTATCCGCAGCTCTGGGCGCGTCAACTTGACCGGATCGCAGCCGTCTTGGCTGGCGCCGAACCCGCCCACGGCAACTGAGTCGGCAACCGCCTGCTCTGACTCTCATCCCCAAGTCCACCGCTGGAGTCGCGACGTGACCGGAGCAGACGGCACAAAAGGCCCTGACAGCAAAGGTCGCGCCACGCGCACCAATCAAAACCTCGGCGATCACGACCACCGTTAGCAGCAGATTCCAAGCCACCAGGAGTGCCGCAATTGCGGTCCGCCGAGCCCGACCCGCCGATGACCCTCCGGGAATAGTCGTCCATTGCGGTGGATCGCAGCGGTGGCGGCACGGAACTGAAGGACCCATCTGTAGGGTGACACAGTTCGCCGGGATTTGGACACAGCTCCATCAAGTCGTGTCGGGATCCTTCGCTTCCCCGCAGGGGTTAAGCCGCGCTGTCGAAGCGATGTTGAGCCGTCAGCTCGTCTTGCTCGGCAGCGCGGCGGCCAGTGTTGTCGCAACCTCCATGACCTGGTCGAGCTCCAGCGGCCCGGCTTCGGAAATGGCTACCGAGAGACTCTTGGGTCCTGAGACCCGCACACCTCTGAGCTCGAAGGGTTTGGCGAGCAACTTCCACTCGGCCTCGACGAAGCACAGGGCGGCGTGGAGCGGAACGTCCATTGCGATGCCGCAGAGCGCCCTCCGGATCGCCTCGACCTGCCAGATCATCCCGTCAACGGCGTCGGTCCGGTCGCGCCCCTTCACGTAGAGCCGGCGATCACCGCGGAACCAGCCTCCCACGTCGCGCAGCTCGACCAGACCGCTCCAGCGCTTCGTGTCGATCACCCAGACGCCCGAGGCCGCGACCACAAGGTGATCGATGTTGCGTCGGTCGCCCGGCACCTTGCGGTCATGGAGGAGCACAGCCCGGTCCCCGAGAGCTTGGCTCATGTGCACAGCCAGAATCCGCTCACCTTTGGAGCCCTAGGCCCACGCAGTGGTCGACCGGGGATCGTCGGAGAGAAACTTGGCCGCGCCGGCGAGTCGCCCCCATCGTCGATCGAGCTCGTGTTCGCGGCGCTGGTGTAGCCGCTCGTACTTCTGCTGGGCCGACCCTCCGGCGACCCCGACGTCGGGTGCCGGCGCCTCAGTGTCTGTGACGGTCGGCGGTTCCGCCCGCCCGCACCCGGAGCAGACGACCGTCTTGGTCGAGGAGTCCCACAAAGCGCTCGCTCCGCGTTCGATCACCTGACCGCAGCTCGTGCAGGTGCCCCGGTAGCGCAGCCGTAGAGCCGCCTCTGAGGCTGTGGTTCGGTCTGCTCCGGCCCGCCTTCCATCGAAGAGCGACCGTAGTAGCTGAGTGGCGAAGTGCTTGCTGCGTGCTTGCTGCCCTGTTCAGAAGAGTTCGTGTCGTCAAACGCGAATTGTTGTCGACATTCCACGCGAACTCTCACGTAGCGAGAACGCAGTGGGCTAGTTGACGGCCGATGTGTCGATGTTCGCCACGATGCGTTTGGCCGCCCGACCCATCAAGCGCAACTGCTCGGGGGTCAACACGTCGATAACGAGGGATCGTACCTGGGCGACGTGTGCGGGTGCGGCCTCCGCGATCGTACGGAAGCCCTCCTCGGTGAGGATGGCGTTGGTGAATCGCCCATCGGAGGGGTCAGGCTCCCGGTAGACGAGGCCGCGACCCTCGAGGCGTTTGACGACGTGGGAGAGCCGAGAGAGCGAGGCATTGGTGACGTCGGCCAGGGAGCTCATCCGCATGGTCCATTGCGGGTTGGTCGAGAGCATGGCGAGGACTTGGTATTCGACCATGGAGAGGTCCGAGTCGCGCCGCAGCTGCTGATCGATCGACCATGGCAGCCAGACCAGCATGTCCACCACGGCCAGCCAAGAAGCCAGCTCCTCGTCGGTCAACCACGGCACTTCCTCGTCCGGCCCATCGCCGGCGTGGGCTTGGCTCACACGAGAACCATATGGCATGTCACTCTCATGTTCAAGTCATATCGGAAAGCGGATCCCCGTGAGAACCCCCAGTTTAGGCAGGATTTCTCCTCATTCCTTCACAGCGAAACGGAAAAATGACTTGACAGTTAAAGTGCTAGCTCCGTAGAATGGTTCGGTAGTCAGATCACGCGTGCCACGAAGGGTGATCCATTCATCGACTTCACCAACCAAATCCACGAACACGACTCTGGAGGTCAACGAAATGAAGGTTGCACTCACTGGCAGTACCGGGTTCATCGGATCCCACATCCTCACCGAACTCGTCACCAACGGTCACAGCGTGACGGCTCTGGTTCAAGGCGACGATCAAGCCGAGGCGGTTCGTGCCCGCGGCGCCGAGCCCGTGGTGGTCGATCTCCACGACGGGCCTGCCGTGGTCAAGGTGTTCGAGGACGCCGATGCGGCCGTCCACACCGCGAGCCCGGGCGACGAGACCAGCGCCGCCTTCGATGCCGCCGTGGTCGACGCCGCCGTGATCGCGTTCGGCAGCTCCGGCAAGCCCTTTGCGTACATCACCGGAGGGTGGATCTATGGGGACAACACGAACATCACCGACACCTCTCCGGTCGACGCACCGCCCATGGTGGCCTGGAAGCCGCCAATTCAGGAGCGACTGCTGAGCGAGACGGGCATGCGCGGGATCGTGGTCGCATCGAGCGTCGCCTACGGAGACTCGGGAGGAGCCGTTCCCGGGGCACTTCTCGGCTCGCCTCGAGACGCCGCCGGCAACCTGATCATGATCGGTACGGGGAGCCAGCACTGGTCGACGGTCCACGTCGCCGACCTGGCGAACCTCTTCCGCCGAGTGCTCGAGAGTGACTCGGCGCGTGGAACATACGTGATCGGCAATGGCCTGAACCCGACCGTCGCCGAGATAACCGAGGCGGCCGCCGTCGCGGCCGCCGCAGCCGGGGCCGTCGCCGGCTCGGTGGAGGAGGCTCGCTCGCGCTTCGGTGAGTACTTCGCCGACGTCCTCCTTCTCGACCAGGCCGCGCACGCGACGAGAGCCCTCACCGAGCTCGGGTGGGAGCCCACGCACCCCGGGCTCGTCGAGGAGTTCCGCACCGGCAGCTACCGCAAGTAGACCCGATCCGGGGAGGACTCCGAATGAGCGGAGTTGACCACGACACCTCACGAGTGGAGATCCGCACCGGTGACTCTCGCCATCACACGGAGATCGGATGGCTGCACGGCCGTCACTCGTTCGACTCGGGCATCGACCCCTACGGGAGAGACACCCACCACGGTCTCCTCGTCGTGAACAATCACGACACCATTGAGCCGGGGACGGGGTTCGACACCCATCCGCACCGAAACCTCGAGATCGTGACCTGGGTCATGAGTGGCTCGGTCGTCCACCAGGACTCAGAGGGCAACAGCGGGGTCATCCACCCCAACCTGGCCCAACGGATGACCGCCGGGCGGGGCATCTGGCACTCGGAGCGCAATGACCGGGCCGAGGGTAACGAGCGACTCAATCTCGTCCAGATGTGGCTCGTGCCCGACCAGATCGGCGTCACGCCGGGGTACGAGCAGCTCAGCCTGGACCCGTCCGACCTGCAAGGGAAGTTGGCGGTCGTCGCATCCGGGATGGCCAAACACCGGAATGAGACAGCGATCTCCATCCGCAATTCCAGCGCGGCCTTCCACGTCGCTCGTCTTGATGAGAGCCAGAGCGTCGAAGTGCCCGATGCCCCCTTCGTCCACGTCTACATTCCCCGGGGACGCGTGGAGCTGGAGTCTGTCGGAGCACTCGATGCGGGAGATGCGGCGCGGCTGACGGCGGCAGGGGAGAGGCGGCTTCGCGCCCTGGAATCCAGTGAGGTGCTCATCTGGGAGATGCACGCTTCGCTCAGGGTGGAGTAACCTGCCTGCGGCCCGGCACGCAGGACTAGGAGGTCGGCAGCGCGTGGGGCGACCAGACGACCGCGCGGGCCTCGGGCAGGGCGGCCAGGATCGAGTCGCGTACTGAGCGCCCCGTCGTTTCGGTTTCTTCGAGCGGAATCGAGCCGACCATGAATCCCTCGACTTCGACCAGCAAGGTGCGTCCGAGCCATCGGGCACGGACGTGGACGTGGTCGACTCCGGGTACGGACAGTGCAGCAGATTCCGCTCCAGCCAGGACCTCGGGATCGACGCTGTCCATCAGGTGGCTGACCACATCGGAGGTCACTTCCCAGCCGACGTGGACAATGAAGCTGGTCACCAAGAGCCCCGCCACCCCGTCGGCCCACCACAGCCCGCAGGCGACGCCGACGAGACCGAGGAGTGCTCCAGCCGAAGCCACCGCATCGAGCCAGGAGTGTTTCGCGTCAGCCACGAGCGTGTTCGATTGGATACGGGTGCCCACACGCAACTTGTAGCGGGCGACGATCTGGTTACCCACGATACCGATGATGGCGGCGGCGGCGCCGAGCCAGAGGTGCGTCGTGGTGCCATGGTGGACGAGCTTGTGGATGCTCACGTAGCCGGCGAAGAGCGCGGAGGCCCAGATCACCAGTGCGACACCGAGGCCGGCCAAGTCTTCGGCGCGTTCGTAGCCATAGGGATGTGACGAGTTTGCGCCTCGGCGCGAGACGCGGAAGCCGACGAAGGCCACCAGAGAGGTCGACACGTCGGCCAAGTTGTGGATGGCGTCACCCAGTAGGCCGACCGAGCCACTGATGAGGGCGATGGCGAACTCGATCCCACCGGTCAGGGTGAGGCCGAGCGCTGAGAACACGAGCGAACGGTTGGCGGCGTGGCGATGTTCGGCGTCGCCCTCGAAGATGTTCGGAGGGAACGGGTCGAAGCGCTGCGATGGCCCGAGCTCGTGCATGGGTGGCCTCCTCTTCGTGTCGAGCCTAGGTCGGAGTGGGAACTGCGCACCCTCTTGCGAGTGGCTTGCAGCAGCGCACTCAGTGCGGCGCCGAGAAACACGAGGACGAACGCCGTCACTGTGCGACACAGCGACGCGAATTCGAACAACCTCTGCGAACCTGGTTGACTCAAGCGGCCGGTTCTGTGGCGCGGACGTCACTCACCGGTCACACAAGCATCGGTACGTGAGGTCGTGGCGAAGATGATCCGTGACCGGCGACCTTGGACGGGCTATCGTGCCGC
This sequence comes from uncultured Acidimicrobiaceae bacterium, assembly GCA_963719485.1. GTDB lineage: Bacteria > Actinomycetota > Acidimicrobiia > Acidimicrobiales > RAAP-2 > Bog-473. Next base: position 4,271,189 of record OY970387.1, on the reverse strand, counting down.
CTGAGGGGGCAAATGAAGGGAGTCCTTTATGCCGGGCGCCTATCCTCTGACTCTCGACACGCCGCCGGGACCCGAGAAGATTCCGCCAGTCAAGGTCCTGACCAATTGGCTGATCTTCATCCCGCAGTTCATCTGGGTGTACATCCTCAGCATCGTGGCCTTTCTCGCTGCCATCGTGTGCTGGTTCTCCATCGTGTTCACCGGCACGGCACCGGAGAGCCTGAGCGTGTTCATCGCCGGTGTCATTCGCTATCAGTGGCGAGTGATCACGGGTCTCTACGTGTGGGCCGAGCCGTATCCGCCCTTCGCCCCGATCCCGCAGGGTTTCGCTGATCCGGGCGGCTACCCGGCAGTATTGAACCTCACGTCGGAGAGCGGTGAGCGCAACCGGGTCACCGTGCTGGTGCGGATCATCCTCTGCATCCCGCAGTTCATCGTGCTGTACTTTCTCAACATCGCTAACGGAATTTGTCTCATCATCTCGTGGTTCATCGCCCTTTTCACCGGGGAATGGAACCCGTCACTGAAGAACTTCTGCATGGGCGTGTACCGGTGGCATCTTCGGGTGGCGTCGTACTTCCTGCTGCTGAACGACGAGTATCCGCCGTTCAGCCTGCAACCCTAGGAACGAATGGAGTCCGGTGGGACCCCCCGGAATCAGCGCATGACAGCCACCGTTCGCTCGGGGTATCCGTCAACCGGCACACGAGAGGGCTGAAAGCGAATCGGTCCGTGGGCAGCGCGGCAGGTGAAGAGTCACCGTCGGCTGCAGGGGGACGGTGACGGCGGCGCGCCTACGAGCTGCGGGCGGTCGCGACCTTGTCGGCGATGGCAGTGGCGCGGCTGGTCGCGGCAGACGATCCGGCCTCGTCGCCGTCAGCCGCGAGGACCTGGGCCAGCCGTCCCCACGTGTACGAGGACCTCTCTCGCATGCCGAGGCGTTCGCTCAAGAGCGCCCGGGCGAGGTCTGATCGCCGGGCCCTGATGGCAGCTGTGACGGCAGTGCGCTGCATGGCGTCACGCTGCGCATGACTTCCCCCGAATCGATAGAGGCTCTCGCGCACCGGGAGGAAGTGCTTGAGGAACCCCGTGTCGTCGGCCTGCCCGAAGGCCACCAGGCTGCGGCACACGGGGAGACCGACCGCCCGGGTCATGTACCTGCCCGTGTCCTCGTCCCCGGTCTCCCCGGCGACGCGCTCGAGGCTGGTGACGAGCTCGCGGGCCAGATCGAGTCGGCCGGCGCCAACGAACGCCATGGTGGCGTGCATGTCGTTGAATGGGTAATAGCCGGGACACATGATACGGCCCCAGGCTTCGGCGAGAGGCTGCCAACGGTCGCCGACCGACGCACCCTCGAGGTGCAGCCGCCACAGCAGCGAACTGGCGTCCACCAGTTCGAGCGCGAGGTCCTCCGAGCCGTCGTGGTGCAACACCGAGTCGTAGATGGCGAGTGCGCCCTCGACGTCGTCTCCCTCCAGCAGGAAGAGCGCGTTGTGCCACGAGTTGTGAACGTTGAGGAAATTGCCGGTCCGCCAATGGGACTCTCTGGCCCGCAGGAAGCGCAGTCCCTCGGCGGTCCGCCCTTGCATCTCGTAGGTGTGGACCATTGCGTGGATGCCCCAGACGTCCTCGGGGTTGGCCTGGACGGCTTGCTCGGCCATCTCCTCTGACAGGGCGTAGAGGTTGCACTCCTCGAGCCCGAAGGCGTACATACCCTGCACGAAGCCGAGATTGGCGTCGTTGGGTTCCCATGCGTACTGGGCGCGGCCAATTCGGTCCCGCAGCGCGGTCGCGTGGCCGGTGAAGAAGTCGATCTGGTGGCCCACCGCCAGGGCAAGCAGGTCGCGCGGGTGGCGGAGGGTGAGATCTTCGAGGAGGCGACCGGCGCCCGCCATGTCACCGAGGAGCCACACGTTCGCTGCGGCCAGATGCTCGTGCTCGCGCGGGGTCAGGTGGTGGACCTCTTCGCCGAGGTTGCTTAGCGCGCCGCGGGCATCGGCGACCCCAGACTGCTCGGTCGACATCAGCGAGAGGTAGGCGCTCAGCAACTCGATCATCGGGCAGGCGGCGCCGGCTGCACGGGCGTCGGCGATCACTTCAACAACCTCCGCCTGGAAACGCACGAGGTGTCCAAGAGCGCGGTCGTAGGCGGCGACCCCATCGCTCGTGCCGCTCATGTCGAGGCCCTGGGCGTCGGCGTGCATACACAAGGTGTTAGCAGTTCAGGGTGTGGCGCGATTCACGCCTTCAGGAGCTCGTTGAGGAGCGTGTCGACCCGGGCCGCGATGTCGTCCCGGATCGGTCGTACCTCCTCGAGGGCCTTGCCGGCCGGGTCAGGCAGGTCCCAGTCGATATAGCGCTTGCCGGGGTAGACGGGGCAGGCGTCACCGCACCCCATCGTGACCACGAGGTCGGCGTCGCGTGCCATGTCGTCGGTCAGCCTCTTGGGCTGTTCCGCCGAGATGTCGATGCCGAGCTCGGCCATGGCCGCCACGACGGCCGGATTGAGGTTCTCGCCCGGCTCCGAGCCTGCCGAGAGCACCGTGACGCGGCCGCGGGCCCGCTGGTTGAGCAGCGCGGCGGCCATTTGGGAACGCCCGGCGTTGTGGACGCACAGGAACAGCACGGCCGGCCGGTCAGCGCTCATGCAGTCTCGACGATCTCGGTCTCGGCGTCGGCGGTCGTGGTGCCCGTCTCGGGCTCATGGGGGAAGAGGATGTCGCCGGCCTGCTGTGACGTGATGGTCGGGTAGAGCACCTTGATGAGCAGGACCGCGACGATCCCGCCGACGACCTGGGCGCCGATGAAACTCGGTGCCGACGAGGGCGCGATGCCGGCGAAGGTGTTGGAGAACATGCGGCCGACGGTGATGGCCGGGTTGGCGAAGCTGGTCGAGCTGGTGAAGAAGTAGGCGGCCCCGATGTAGGCGCCAACGGCCGCGGGCGCGGAGGCTGACCGGCCCGAACGGGCCAACGCGAAGATGACGAGCAGCAGGCCCAGGGTGGCGACGACCTCCGAGAGGAAGTGCGCTGGGGAGGCCCGGTGGGTGGTCGAGAGCTCGAAGGCGGCCCGGGAGAACATCACGTTGGCAACGACCGCCCCGAGGACGCAGCCCGCCACCTGAGCCGGGAGGTAGAACCCGGCGTCCCGCCACGTGATACCGCCAAAGACCGCGTCGACGAACGAAACGACGGGGTTGAAGTGGCCGCCGGACACGGGTCCGAACATCATGATGATGGCCGCGAGGCCGGCCGCAGTCGCAGCAGCGTTTTCGAAGAGCTGGAGCCCGGTATTACCGGGCGACAGCTGTTGCGCCGCGATGCCGGAGCCGATCACCAGCGCGGCCAGGAATGCGCTGCCGATGAACTCGGCGGTGAGGCGGCGCCAGATCGCGACTTCGCTCATTGGTCTGGGACTGTTGGTGCGGTCCGCCCGGCCGTCAGCAGCAAGCGTCGGTGGCGGTGGCGGTGGCGGTGCCGGCGCAGCGGGTGCTGTCCCCCTCCCGTCCCGATTCCTCCGGTGCGTCAGCCAGCACGGTGTAGACCTCCCACGGTGCCCCGTCCGGGTCCTCGACCCAGACCTTGTCCTGGACGGCGAAACAGCACGTCACCTGGGACTGGTCGCGCGTGGCAAGACCCTCGCGAGCGAGGCGGTCGCCCGCGGAAGCGACATCGTCGGGGCTGGTGACCTCCACGCCCAGGTGGTTCAACGCACCTGCGACACCGCTTCCCCTCGCGTCCGGCAGCTCCATCAGGACCAGCTTGAGGGGCGGATCCGCGATGGCGAAGTTGGCGTAGCCGGGCCGGACTTTGGCCGGTGCGGTGCCGAAGAGCGAGGAGTAGAAACCGATCGCCTCGTCGAGGTCGGAGACGTTGAGAGCAAGCTGAACACGGGACATGGGCTGAGCTCCATTACATTGATTGACATCGATAGGTGGAGTCTGCACAATACATTGATGGATGTCAATAGGAGGTGGACTTGATGCCGACGAAAGCCGCGTCGTGCTGTCCGGCCCTGACTGCGTCTGCGCTGAGCAAGAACGACGCAGCCGAGCTGGCTCCTGTATTTGCTGCGCTGGGTGACCCGGTGCGCCTCCGGCTGTTGTCCATCGTGGCCAGTGAGGGCGAAGTCTGCAGCTGCAATCTTGAAGGCCCGCTGGACAAGAGCCAGCCCACCATCTCGCACCACACCCGGGTCTTGTCGGAGGCCGGGCTGATCGTCGGCGAGAAGCGCGGCCGCTGGATGTGGTGGCGCATCGTGCCAGGCCAGATGCAGAGATTGCGTGAGCTGCTTGACGGTTGAATCTCGCCGGCCGGCGTCGGCCGGGCGTCAGCTCTTGATGACGAACTGGTAGCTGAACGGCGCGGAGACGGGCGTCAGTGTGAAGGTGCGGTGCCCCGATGTCACGAGGACCTTCGTCCCGCCCGCACCGACGTCGACGGTGGAGGGTCCGAGCAGGACCGCCTTCTGGGAGCTGTTCTGCGGCACGATCCCGGCGAAGGTCGGGCGCTGGCCCACAGCGCCGATGCTGACCCAGGAACGGCCGGTCGACGTGATCACGGTGACGCCGTAGGCGGCGATGGCCACCCGATAGGTTGCCGTGCCGGAGCCAGTCGAGACCGGAGTCACCAGCGGCGTCTTCGAAGTGGCGGTGGAGGCGTGATGCTGGTTCGTCTGCGCCGAGCTCGGATCGTTGGTCCCGCTCTTGTCGATCACGCCAGCCTTCACCAGCCCGAGCGCGGCGCCCGCGGCGAGCACGGCCAGCGCGACCAGGACCACTAAGACCCGGAGCCACCGGTTTGTCCTGGGCCGCGGGGAGGGGCCGCCGCGGACTGCGGGGATCTTGTCGGTGTCCGCGTAGGTCGGATAGTTGTCGCGAAAGAGCTGTCCTTGCCCCTCCGTGCCCGGCCGTTGGACGATGGCCGTCGCGGACGGATCGGGTCGTAGCCCCGCTTCGCCGGCTTGCACGTCCATGGCCGTTTGTCGACCTCCCACGCCCCGTACTTGAACTACGCCAATTATGCGGCCCCGGCACGCCTTTTGGGACCGCCCTTACCAGTTTTTACGGCACCGCCTTGCGACAGGTACCAGGATCTCACGTGGAAGGCACAAATGGTGGGCGGCCTGGACCTGGCCCCGGAAACCTGGCCTCCGGCGCCCGTTCGCCCCAATCGGGGACGCTCACCGGCCGACGCTCCCGTCGAGAAGCTCGCGGGTGATGTCCATGTGCCCGACGTGGCGCGCCGTCTCCTCGATGAGATGGAACAGGGCCCAACGCAGGGTCGTTGGGCGGAAGTCCCCCTGGGAGGGGCGGTCCAAGGAGCCCTCGTCCAGGACGGCGTCCGCCTGCGCGCTCTCCTCCCGGTAGAACCCGACGGCGTCGTCGCCATTCCAGGCCTCCGGCAGGTCGAACATGTGGGCGCGCCATCCCAGGTCCATCGGCTCACCGGCGCAGATGGCCCTTAGCCAGAGGCGTTCGGCGTAGCCGAGATGCACCACGATCACCCCGAGCGCGTTGGCCGTCGGGGACGGCCGCCAGCGCAACTGCGTGCGGTCCAGGCCCTCGACCTTGAGGATGGCGCTCTCCCGCAGGTGTTGGAGCCAGGCCCTCGCCATCGCCATCTCATCGAGCGGCTCGGCTTCGTCGGGCCGGGCCACCTTCAGCTGGGGTGGTTTCTCGGGCACGGCGCCAGTGGGGGCGAGGTCGGGACGGAATGGTGGACGAGGAGTGGGTGGTCCGGATCGAGGCAGAGTCGCTTCACGTTCTCGACACCTCCCGGTCTGGAACGAGATGTGGACGCTACAGCACTCCTTCGGGCTGAACCGGATCCGGGCGGGCGTTATGGTGGGCACCTGACGGGGCGTCAGAAAATTGGGGGCACGCGTTGGATGATCTGAGCGGCAAGGTAGCCGTCGTCACCGGGGGAGCGGGCGGGATCGGCCGCGGCATCACCGAGGCGCTTCTGGAAGAGGGCGCACGGGTCGTCATCGCCGACGTCGAGGAGCCGGTGCTCGAGGCGGCGGTGAAAGACCTGGGCGAGGCCGGCACAGTGCGCGGCGTCGTGACCGACGTCTCGTCGGCGTCCTCGGTGGAGGCCCTGGCCGCCGACGTCTTTGCTCGTGAGGGCGCCTGCCACCTCCTCTTCAACAACGCCGGGGTGACCTCGGGCGGGGGAGGCCGGCCGTGGGAGCAGGAGCCCAACGACTGGGCCTGGTGCTTCTCGGTCAACGTGTTCGGCGTCGCCAATTGCATGCTGTCGTTCGTGCCCCGCATGATCGAGTCGGGGGAGCCCGGCGTCGTGATCAACACGTCGAGCATGGACGGCGGCATCGCACCGGTTCCGTATGCGTCGGTCTACGCCTCGAGCAAGGCGGCCATCTCGTGCCTCACCGAGGCCTTGGCCCACCAGCTGATCGCCGCCGGTACCGACCTGCGGGCCGCCGTGTTCTATCCCTCAGGGGGTCTGCTCGATACGGGCCTGTGGACCGCTCAGCGCAACCGCCCCGAGGCTCTGCAGCGGACGCGGCCGCGGCCGCCGGCGCCTGGCACCACCTTCGAAGAGTTCAAGGCGCAGCTCGAGGCGGCGGGCCGCCCCGTTGAGATCATGGACCTGCGAGAGCTCGGCCGCTTCTGCGTGCAAGGGGTCAAGCGGGGCGACTTCATCATCGGATACGGACTCGAGGAGGCTGCGTCCATGCTGCACCGCCGGGCCGAGGCCATCGGGGCCGGGCAGCTTCCCCCGGCGGCGCTGACCTGATGCCGGTCGCCGCCCCGGCACGGGCGCGCTACACGATCGTCTCTGCCGACGGCCACGCCGGCGGCGACATCCAGGACTACCGGCCCTACCTGCCCCGTCGTTGGCACGACGAGTTCGATGCCTGGGCCGCCGAGTACGTGAACCCGTATGCCGACCTGATCGCGCCGATCGCCTACCGCAGCTGGGACAGCGAACGGCGCCTGGCCGAGACCGAGTCCGACGGCATTGCGGCCGAGGTCCTCTTCCCCAACACGGTCCCGCCGTTCTTCGCCGAAGGGAACCTCGTCGCCCTGCCCCCGTCGCCCGAGGACTACGAGCGGCGCTGGGCCGGCGTGCAGGCCCACAACAGGTGGCTGGCCGACTTCTGTGCGGCCACGCCGGGCCGCCGGGCCGGCATCGTCCAGGTCTTCGCCAACGACATCGAGGACGCCGTTGCCGAGGTGCGCTGGGCCGCTGCCACCTTCCACCCCTTCGGGGGCATCCTGCTGCCGTCCATCCCGCCCAACTCCCACTTGCCGCCATTGTGGGAGGACCACTACGAGCCCCTGTGGCAGGTGTGCGCCGAACTCGACGTGCCCATCAACATCCACGGAGGCAGCGCGCTGCCCGACTACGGGGAACACGAGGCGGCGCGGTCCATGATGCTCATCGAGATCCCCTGGTTCAGCCACCGCTCGGTGTGGCATCTCATCTTCTCCGGCGTGCTGGAGCGCCACCCGACGCTGCGCTTCGCCGTCACCGAGCAGGGGGTCGCCTGGCTTCCGCGCGGCCTCGAGACACTGGACTGGTTCTACGGCCGCATGACGACGGCCAACGCAGCCGAGGCGAACTTCTTCGGCGCCGCCGCCGCAAAGATGACGATGACGCCCACGGAGTACTTCGCCCGAAACTTCTGGATCGGGGCCAGCTTCCTGCGCCCGAGTGAGGCACCGTTGTGCCGCGACCTCGGGATCGACCATGTCATGTGGGGCGCGGACTATCCGCACTCGGAAGGCAGCTACCCGTACACGACCGAGGCGCTGCGGGTGGCTTTTTCGGACTACCCCGAACCCGAGGTGCGCGCCATGGTGGAGTCGACGGCGGCGTCCTTCTACGGGTTCGACCTCGGCCGGCTGCAGCCCGTCGGCGACCGGGTCGGCCCCGAGGTGGCCGACGTCGCCCGGCCGCTGCCGCCCGAGAGCTGGCCGACCGCGACAACCTGCAACGCGTTCGATCCCACGCAGATCCTGCGTGCGTGGTGAGCAAGGAGGAGGACACATGACGACCGTCCGCTACGGCGCCCGCGCCACGGAAGTGAACCACGAGATCGAGGCCAAGAAGGCCGACATCTGGTCGGAGGCGGTCACGGCCGTCTACGAGACCGATCCGGAGATCGTGGCGGCAATTCTGCCGCCACCGCTCGAACCCGGTCCCGATCCGCTTGTCCGCATCACCATCACAAGGGTGGAGATGCCCGGGCTGCCCGTATTCGGCGCTGGATGGATCGGTGTCCAGGCCCGGCACGAGGACCGGCTGGGGGAATACCCGATCTTCATGCCCATGACGACCGAGCAGGCGCTCACCGGTGGCCGCGAGGTCAATGGCGAACCCAAGAAGCTCGCCGAGGTCGAGGTGACGCGCGACGGCGCCAACGTGTCGGCCCGCATCGCACGCATGGGCTCGGTGGTCTGCGAGATCACGGGCCGGATCAGCGGGACCCGCGAGAACTACGAGCTGGAGAAGACCGACTTCTGGTTCAAGCTGTCGCCCTCGTGCGAGGCGGCCGGCGTGCTCGACCAGGACCCGCTGCTCGTCTACGGCGAGAAGACAGAGCGGACGAGGCTGCACGAATCAATTGAGGGCGAGCTCATCCTCAAAGAGGCGCCCCTGGACCCCGTGGCGGACCTGGTGGTGCGCCGCATGGTGGACCTCAACTGGACGGAGCGGGCCTCCACGCAGGTCGGGCGCATCATCGGACCGGTGCCGCGGGCGGGGCTCGAGCCATTCATCCATCAGCGCTACGACGACCTCTCGGTGCTCGGGGCGACGCGATGAGCGAGCGCTACCTGATCATCTCGGCCGACGCCCATGCCGGCTTGCAGTGCGAGGGCTACCGGCCCTATCTCGACGCCGCCTACCACCGTCAGTTCGACGACTACCTCGCCGAGCGCCAGGCCAACCGGGACCAGCAGCTCCAGATGAATTACGACTACATCATGGGGTGGGAGACCGACAACGAGGAGGGCTTGCGCGGCGCCTGGGACATCGAGCAGCGCGACAAGGAGCTCGACGCCGATGGCGTCACGGCGGAAGTGATGTTCGCCGACGCCGACGCCATCACGGGCATGGCCTCACCTCCCTTCGGCGCCGGACTCTCCGCGGGCGCTATCGCCGACCCCGAGCTGGCCTTCGCCGGTGCGCGCGCCCATAATCGCTTCCTGGCCGAGATGTGCAGCCGCAGCCCGGAACGCCATGGCGGTATCGCGCTGGTGCCCATCACCCATGGCGTCGAGCGCTCGGTGGCCGAGATCGAATGGCTGGCCGAGCAGCCCGGTATCCGCGGGATCATGGTCCCGACGATGTGGCACGACCTCCTGCCCTACAACCACCCGGACTACGACCCGGTGTGGGCGGCCTGCCAGGAGACCGGCTTCCCCGTCCACACCCACTCGGGTGAGGCGCCCCAGGACGAGTACAACGACAACATCGGCATCTACCTCGCCGAGGTGGTCTGGTGGGCCGCCCGGCCGATGTGGCACCTGCTCTTCTCCGGCGCCTTCGAGCGCTTCCCGCGTCTCAAGTACGTGGTGACGGAGGCCGCTGCCTATTGGGCCGCCGACATGATGTGGAAGTGGGACCAGTACATGGGCGGGGGCCACACCACCAAGAAGATGGCCGCGCTGTTGAAGGGGAAGATCTCCAAGCTTCCCTCGGACTACTTCGGGGAGAACATCTTCATTGGAGCATCAACCATGTCGCGGGAGGAGATCCGACGCCGCCACGTATTGGGTTGCGACGTCGTCATGTGGGGGACCGACTATCCGCACCCGGAGGGCACCTGGCCGCACACCCAGGAGCGCCTGCGCGGTGACTTCGGCGGCATCCCGGTGGAGGACGCCCGGAAGTTGCTGGGCGAGACGGCCGCCCGCTGCTACGACTTCGACCTCGACGCGCTGCGTCCCGTGGCCGACCGGATCGGGCCAACGCCGGCGGACCTGGGCCAGGATCCGACCTTGCGCACCGACCCCGAGGAGGTGCGCGCGGCGCGCTGGTGGAAGGACGAGTACCAGGTCCAAGCACCGGGCTGAATGAATCAGGGCCACATGGCGTACTGCGCGAGCGAGGACTGGCGCCGGCTGGTTTCCGACACGATCCTCCCCGTCGCGCTGCACGGCGTCGAGCTGGGCGACGCCGCGATCGAAATCGGTCCGGGCCCCGGGTTCACCACGGACATCCTGCGCACAAAGACGGCGCATCTCACTGCGGTCGAGCTCGACGAGGAGCTGGCGGCGTCCCTCGCGCAGAGGATGGCGGGGACCAACGTCGAGGTCGTGGTGGGCGATGCCACCGCGCTCGATCTCGCAGCGGGGCGCTTCACCGGTGCCGCGTCCTTCCACATGCTCCATCACATCGAGCCGGCCGAAGCCCAGGACTGGGTGTTCGCCGAGCTGGCCCGCGTCCTCGTCCCCGGGGGTGTCCTCGTGGCCGCCGACGGCATCTACAGCGACGGCAGCGCACTGTTCCACCAGGAGGACACCTACAACCCGATCGATCCGGGAGACCTGGAGCCCCGGTTGGCCGCTGCCGGTTTCTGTTCCCTGCGCGTGCGGACGTGCGACCTCGGGTGGGTGTGCACGGCTCGACTCGGCTGACGGCTTCGGCGGGCCCGTGCTGACGATCATCTTCGCCCTGGCGGCGGCGTTCACCAACGCGCTGAACATGGTCACGCAGCACCGTGCGAGCATCAGCGACCCGGGACACTCCAAGGGCTGGCGCTTCGTCCGCTACCTGGCGTCCAACCCGATGTGGCTGTTCGGCTGGGTGGCTCTGGCGGGGTCGTTCGTCTTCCAGGCACTCGCTCTGCACGACGGGCAGATGTCGGTGGTCCAGCCGATCCTCGTGACCGAATTGGTCTTCGCCCTCGTCCTGCGCCGGCTGTGGATCCACCAGCAGATCAGGAATCTCACTTGGTGGGCCGCCGCGGTCACCTGCGGATCGCTGGCTCTCTTCGTGACCGTGTCCGAGCCCACCGGGGGCAATGTCCTGCCGACGAGCTCCGCCTGGATCGGCGCCACCGTGGCCACCGGTGGGGCGGCGGCGATCCTCGCCCTCATCGGCAGCAGCGGCTCACCGGTGCGACGGGCGGCGGCACTGGGTGCGGCGACCGCCATCCTGTGGGCGCTGGTGGCCACCTTCATCAAGGCGATGACCGACACGCTCACCCAATTCGGCCCGGTGGGGATGTTCGCCCACTGGCCGGTCTACGCGCTGATCGTGTTCAGCATCCTCGCCGAGCTCTTGAACCAGGTCACCCTGCATGTCGGCCCCCTCAGCATCTCGCAGCCGCTCGTCGTCCTCGTCGACCCGATCGTGAGCATCGTGCTCAGCGTCTGGGTCTTCGCCGAGGTCTTCACCGAGAACGCCCTCCGGCTCACGGTCGGGGTCATCTCCTTCGCCCTCATGTGCGCGGCCGCAACCGTGCTGGCCCGGACCACCCCCGCCACCATGGATGCGGCTACATCGCCTCCTCCGGGAAGAAGGTGACCCAGTTGGTCTGCATCGACGCCCCGTCGGCGACGATGGTGGCGCCGCAGACGTAGCGGGCAGCGGGGGAGCAGAGGTAGAGGATCATGGCCGCCATCTCGTCGACCGTCCCCAGTCGGATGGTCGTGCCCTCGGCCACCAGCTCGTCCGCGAACCCGGCTTCGGTGCGGCCGACGGTGGCCAGCTCGGACTCGACCATGCCCGCCGTCGAGAAGACGCCCGGTGCGAACGCGTTGATCGTCACGCCGCGCCGCATCAGGTAGGGCGCGAGAGTCTTGACCATGTTGACCACGCCGGCCCGGGCGGCACCCGAGTGGACGAACATCGGCGCGCCGCGGTCCAGGGAGAACGTGTGGACCACGTTGACGATGGAGCCCGACCCGGCTTCGGCCATGGGCCCAATGAAACGGCTCGTCACGTTCCAGGTGCCGTTGAGGTTCAGGTCGACCACGGCGCGCCACCCGTTGTCCGAGATGGTGCTCGGCAGGCCCGGGAACTGGCCGCCGGCGTTGTTGACAAGGAAGTCGACCCGGCCGAAGCGGTCGTAGACGGCATCGCGCAGCGCGTTCACCTGCTCGGGGTCGCGGATGTTGGTCGGCACGGCGAGGCAGCTCCCGCCGATGGAGTCCACTACCTCGTCGAGCCGGGCGGCGGTCCGTCCGGCGATCACGACCTGCCCGCCCAGTCGGGCGAACGCGTGGGCCACCTCGCGCCCGAGCCCCGTGCCTCCGCCGGTCACCACGGCCACCCGGTCGTCGAAGAGCCCGGCGGCGAAGACTGACACCGCCGGTCCGGGCTGCCACGTCACGACGCGGCCGTCACCCCGCGAAGTCCCAGCTCTCGCCCTTCTCGTAGTGGTGCAGGACGTTCTTGGCGATGAGGATGCGGTGCACCTCGTCGGGGCCGTCGGCCAGCCGCAGCGTGCGTGCTCCGAGGTACATCTGAGCCAGCGGGAGGTCGCTCGTCACACCGGCCGCGCCCCAGACCTGGATGGCCCGGTCGACGACCCGGCTGTAGGCGGCCGGCACGAAGACCTTGATCGCGCTGATCTCGGTGCGGGCCTGGGGGTCGCCCTTGTCCACCTTCTCGGCGGCGTGGATCGTCATGAGTCGGGCCGCCTGCAGGTCCATGTAGCTGTCGGCCACGAAGCCCTGCATAAACTGCTTGTCCTTGAGGAGCCCCCCGTGCACCTCGCGGGTCAGCAAGCGCTCGATCATCAGGTCGAAGGCTCGCCACATCTGGCCCACCGAGTTCATGCAGTGGAAGATGCGCCCGGCTCCGAGGCGGTCCTGCGCCGCCCGGTGCCCGTCGCCCACCTGGCCCAGCAGGTTCGCCTGGGGCACCCGGACGTTGTCGTAACGAACCTCGCAGTGGTCTGACTTGGCGCTGCCCCAGATGCCGATGCCGCGTTCGATGATGACGCCGGGGTGTCGAGGTCGGCACGATGATCTGGACCATCCGCCCCGGCCCCTCGTCGTCCTTGGACTCCTTGGCCCGGCACATCACGATGAAGAAATCCGCGGCGAGGCCGTTCGAGGTGAACCACTTGTGCCCGTTGATCACCCACTCGTCGCCCTCGCGGATGGCGGTGGTCTGAATCGAGCGCGGGTCCGATCCGGCGTTCTCCGGCTCGGTCATGGAGAAGCCCGACTGCATTGTCCCCTCGATCAGAGGGAGCAGCCACTTCTGCTTCTGCTCCTCCGTCCCGTACTTGACCAGGATGGTCTGGTTGCCCGAGTTCGGGGCGACGACACCGAACAGCGACGCGGCGCCGATGGCGTAGGCCAGGATCTCGTTCATGTAGGCGTGGGCCATGAAGTCGATGCCCATGCCGCCGTACTCGGTAGGGAGGTGCGGTGCCCACAGGCCCTCGGCCTTCACCTTTTCCTGGATCTCGGCGCGCAGCGCCTTGGCCTCGGCCCGCTCGGCCTCGGAGACGTCGCGGCCCCGGGCGTGCCAGAGCAGGGACTCGTTGGGCAGGATCTTCTCGTTGACGATGCGGGCCGTGCGTATCCGGATGTCGTTTATGTCGTCGCTGAGCCCTTCAATGGGCGTGACGTTGATGGGCATGGGTCGACTCCCCGTTTCGGCTTGTTGTTCCGGTCGGAACTCTAGGCAGCTTTGGTGGCGCGCTTCGCCCGGGCGACCCAGCGGCCGGTGAGGGCCCGCTCGTAACGCCCGCGCCCGACGAAGCTGACGACCCAGCGGGCCAGTGCGCCGAAGCGGTTCTTGAATCCGGTCAGGAAGGTGATGTGCACGACGAGCCACAGCAGCCATCCGATGAACCCCCCGACCCGGATCGGGCCGATCTTGGCCACCGCCCGGAAGCGCGAGATCACGGCCAGCGTCCCGAGGTCGTGGTAGTGGAACGGCTTGGTTGGCTTGCCGTCCAGCCGCCGCACGATGGTGCGGGCGGCGTGGGCACCCGACTGCATGGCGACCTCGGCCACACCCGGCAGATTGTCACGATGCGCCATCAGGTCGCCCACGACGAACACCTCGGGATGGGTCGGGAGCGAGCAGTCGGGGCTCACCACGACCCGGCCGGCCTTGTCCGTCTCCGCGCCGGCGGCCTTGGCGACGACGATCCCCAATCCGGCGGCACGGGTTCCCGCGGCCCACACCTTGGTGGCGGCCGGTATCCACTCGGTGCTGCCGTCGTGCTTGGTGATCTCGACACCGGACTCGTCCATGTTGGTCACCAATGCGTTCAGATGGATCTCCACGCCCATACGGGTGAGGTCGCGCGCGGTCATGTGCGACAGGTAGGAGCCCATCGACCCGACGAGCCGGTCGACGCCCTCTACCAGGACGACGCGGGTGTCGACCGGGTTGATCAAGCGGTAGTTGCGGCGGAGCGCCCGCCGCGAGAGTTCGCGCAGCTGGCCCGCCATCTCCACGCCGGTCGGGCCGCCGCCGACGACGACGAACGTCATGAGGCGACGGCGCGCCTCGGGGTCCGTCTCGGCTTCGGCCAGCTCGAACGCGCCGAAGATGTTGCCCCGGAGCGCCAGGGCGTCGTCGAGGCTCTTCATGCTGCACGAGGAGGCGCGGAACTCGTCGTGACCGAAGTAGGAGCTCGTCGCCCCGCCGGCGACGATGAGGCTGTCGTAGCCGATGGTGAGCCGCTTGCCGAACTCGTCGACGTGGACCTGGCGGGTGTCGACGTCGACGTCCTCGACTTCACCGAGGACGACGCGCAGGTCCGGGTAGTTCCGCAGCACGTCGCGGATAGCGGGCGCGATCTGGCCCTCCGAGAGGATCCCGGTGGCCACCTGGTAGAGCAGCGGCTGGAAGAGGTGGTGGTTCGTCCGGTCGATCACCGTGATGCGGACGGGCGCCCGTTTGAGGGCACGGGCCGCGAAGAGGCCGCCGAAGCCGCTCCCGACGATGACCACGTGGTGGAGCTCGTCACGGGTCTGGGTCTCGGTCGCAGTCACAGGAGTCGCTCCACCACGTTCTCGACGTAGTGCGCCAGTGGCATGTCCTTCATCTCCTCGAGCGAGAACCACCCCACGGCGTCCGTCGTGCCGCCGGTCTCGGGACGCAGTGTCCCTTCCCAGGCGTCCACCCGGTAGATGAGGCGGACCGTGTGCAGGCTGGTTCCGTCGGGGATCGTCCGGACGTCCGAGAGCACGTCGAGCAACGGTCCGACCGAGACGGTCAGCCCCGATTCCTCCTCCATCTCCCGGGACAGCGAGTCGGTCGGGTTCTCGCCGTGGTGCACGCCGCCCCCGGGCAGGAACCACCGCCCCCGCAGCGTGATGGCGGGCGAGGCCCGGGCCAGGAGCAGCCGCCCAGCCTCGTCCCGGCACAGGCCGTAGGCGGCGATGCGCTGGCGCTTGTTGTCCCCGGGCACTGGGCAGATGGTGGTCGCGCACCGGTCCCCCCGCCAAGTCCGGCGGAAACTACCCTGGCCGCGGCCCTCGCGGGCCAGACCGAAAGGGGTGCACCCGTGGATACCGCGGCCGAGCTCGAGGCCATCCGTCGCCTGAAGTACGCCTACTTCCGGAACCTCGACCTCAAGCAGTTCGACGATCTGGGCTCGCTGCTGACCGAAGACGTGACCTCGTCCTACGAGGACGGCAGGACCGTGCTCGAGGGGCGCACGGCGATTGTGACGTGGCTCCGAGAGGTCCTGGGCGACCCGGGCATGGTGACCGAGCACCACGGCCATCACCCCGAGATCACCTTCTCGTCGGAGACGGCGGCGGAGGGCACCTGGTACCTACAGGACCGGGTCATCATTCCGGCCGCCGACCTCGAGATCTCGGGAACGGCCTTCTACGCCGACCGCTACCGGCTGACGGAGGACGGCTGGCGCATCGCACACACGGGCTATACCCGCGTCTTCGAGGAGCACCGGACCCACTCCACGCTGGCCGTGCGCTCGTTCACCTCTCGTTTCGACGCGCCGCCGGGCTGATCAGGGCCGCGTCGTCGGGCTGAGGGTGAAGCCCGGATCGAACAACGTCGTGGGCTCCAGCGCCTTCTCGATCGCCTCGACGAAGTCGGGCTCGAGGACGACGTCGAGCGCCTTGACGTTCTCGGCGATCTGTTCGGGCCGGCTGGCCCCGACGATCGCGCTGCTGACGTTCTCGTTCTGGAGGACCCAGGCCAGCGCAACTGAGGCTGGCGTGTAGCCGGCCTCGCGGCACAATGCCGCGTAGGCCTGCACCGGCTCGAGGACCTCGTCGCGCAGAAGCCAGCTCATCTCGGCGCCCTCAGGGCCGGTGGCCCGCGAGTCCTGCGGCGGCCCGGACGAGCCCGGGAGGTACTTGCCGGTGAGAACGCCCTGGGCGAGCGGCGACCACACGATCTGGCCCACGCCCTCCTTCTGGCAGAGCGGGACGATCTCCGCCTCGATCACCCGCCAGATCATGGAGTACTGCGGCTGGTTGGAGACGATGCGGTCGAATCCCATCTCGTCGGCCAGACGGAGCGCGTCCTGAATCTGCTCCGCGGTCCACTCCGAGACCCCGATGTAGTGCACCTTGCCCTGGCGCACCAGGTCGTCGAAGGCCCGCAATGTCTCCTCCAGGGGGGCTTCGTAGTCGAAGCGGTGTGCCTGCAGGAGGTCGACGTGGTCGGTCTGCAGCCGGCCGAGGGATGCGTGGAGCGACTCCATGATGTGCTTGCGAGAGAGTCCGCGGTCGTTGGGGTTGGGACCGGTCGGCCAGTAGACCTTGGTGAAGATCTCGACCGATTCACGGCGCACGTGCTTGAGCGCCCGGCCCAGCACGGACTCTGCGGCCCCGATGGCGTAGACGTCGGCCGTGTCGAAGGTCGTGATGCCGACGTCGAGCGCCGCTTTCACGCACGCCGCCGCCACGTCCTCCTCGATCTGGCTGCCGTGGGTGATCCAGTTGCCGTACGAGAGGGCGGAGACGAGCATGCCCGAGCGTCCAAGGTGTCGGTAGTCCATGGCCACGGAGCGTACCCGGGTCCTTCTACGCTCGTTGGGTGGCCGGTGAGGAGACCCTGCACGTGCACCGAGGACTGGACCTCCCGCTCTCGGAGATCTCGTGGCGAGCCACGACCTCGGGTGGCCCCGGAGGGCAACACGCCAACCGCACGCTCAGCCGGGTGGAAGTGCAGTTCGACGTGAATGCCTCTCGGACGCTCGGGCCGCGCCAGCGCTCCCGGTTGCTGGAGCGGGTGGGCCCGATCGTGCGGGCGAGCGCCTCGGAATCACGGTCGCAAGCGCGCAACCGCGAGCTGGCGTTCCAGCGCCTGGCCACCAAGCTCGACGTGGGCCTCCGGGTGCAACCGCATCGGGCGCCGACCCGACCCACCAAGAGTTCCCAGGTGCGGCGGGTGGACGCCAAGCGCCGGCGTTCCCAGATCAAGAAGCGCCGGCGGCCGCCGGGGGAGGACGACTGACTCGGAGAGGAGTTAGCCTGGCCGTCCAGATCGCGGCCCGGCTGTCCCCCTGGTCCAGAGCGGGGAGGGGCGCGAGGTCATGACCCGGCCTTTGGGGGCGGTGAAGGTGAGCTCCTCGTTCGCGTTCCCTGTCATGGTCCAGCCCTTGGAGTGCACCAGATGATGGTGGTAAAGGCATTGGAGCGCGAGGTTGCCCAGATCGGTCCGTCCCCCGGGCTTCCAGGGCACGATGTGGTGGATGTTGGTGAAGGTGACGTTGTTACATCCGGGGAACCGGCAATGTCGGTCCCGGCGCATGACCTCGCGGCGTTGGGCGTCGGTCGGTGTCCGCCGGGCCCGGCCCTCGTACATGGTGTGACCGACATCGTCGTCGACCCCGAGGGCGATGGTGGCGTCACAGGCGATTTGTTGGACGGTCTCGGTGCTGATCAGGCCGTCACGCTCGAGCTCACCGGCCAAATCGCTCGTCTCGCCCGAGTCCTCGACCAGGGCTTCGAGCGGGACGTGGACGACGACGAAGTACGGGCTGGCCTTCGTGGCGTTCTCCCCGCCTGAGGAGCGGATCAACTCCATGAAGGCATCGCAGAGGCGCTGGTCCCAGGGCGTCTCGCCGTCGGAGGGGACCGCTTTGGCCCGGGCTTCGAGGCACGCCCGGGTCGCGGCGAAGGACTCGGGGGGCAGCTGGACGCTCAGAGTGCGGAACGCCTCGTTGAAGCGCAAGAAGCGGCGGTCGTGCTCAGAGCGCGCCGATGGCGGCTTGGCTGACGCCTTCGTGCGGGCCACGTCGGCCAACTCGCGCACCGTGCACCCCTTGGCCTGATCGCAGAGCTCCTGGTCGGTCTCGGGGGTGGCCACGTCGGCCACGGCGCGCACCTTGTCGAAGGACACGTCCCCGGCGCACAGCGACTCGACGAGGTGCGGCATGTCCCAGGCCTTCTCGCCGACGTGCGCCAGCGTCCGCGCCGTCGGGGACGAGACCCCGAAGCGCTCGGCGGCCCACGTCTCGGGCGACGTCGCCCCATTTTCGCGATAGGTCTGGCGCCGGCTGACCTCGCCCAAGTGCACGGCAATCGTCCCCTCGGCGGCGGCCTTCTGCCGGAAGGCCCGATCGAGCACATCGGTGATCTCCTCGTCCGACCGGCCGGCAGCGGCAGAGATCACGTCCGCTGCGGAGCTGGGTGTGGGAGCCTCGACCATCGTCACGAGAACGGTCTCGTCCCGCCGGTAGGGAGTTCCGCAGATATCGGGCGGCGACCCGTCAGTCGGCGAAGACAAACCCCGACAGCGCCGCACCGAGCCCGCCGTCGAGCGACGCCAGCAGCTCCGGGTCCTCGTCGGCCCGGGGGCCGCGCAGCGCGGTGAGCGCGGCGAAGCCCTGGGCCACCAGGGTGGCGTCCTCGGCGCCGGCGTCGGCCAGCCCGAGGTCGCCCGAATGGGGGAACGGCGACCCCACGGTCAGCACGATCTCCCCCTTCACGTCGGGCTCACCCTCCATGACCGAGCGTGCGGCCTCGGCCGCCGCCGGCCCTTCGATCTCCTCGACGTTCGGTGCCTCCCAGGTCCCCGCGCCCCGGGCGGACTTGATCAGTCCGGCCCCGCTCACCCGGGCCCAGCGCAGACCGCGGATCTCGGCCAGCGGCAGGTGGGGCACGTTCAGGTTGAGCACGGTGCGGGGCGGGGCCGCCACGAGCAAGGGGATGAGCGAGACGGCGAGGACTGCGGCCGACTCCCACGGGTCGGGATCGGCGCCCGCCCGCAGCGAGACCGCGAGCGGCGCTGATCCCGAGCTGGCTGGCGGTCAGCGCGGCGCCGACGGTGCCGGAGTGGAGCACCGAGCGGCCCACGTTCACGCCGTGGTTGATCCCCGAGAGCACGAGGTCGGGTTTGGGGCCGACCGCCCCGAGGGCGCCGGCGATCACCGAGAGGGCGGGCGACGCATCGAGGCCGTAGGCCTCGACACCTTCGGCGCCTTCCACGTGGGCCCGCTGGTAGCCGATGGTCGTGTGGTCGGTGACCGAGCCGACCGCGGCGCCGGCCCCGCTGTAGTTGGAACTGGGCGCCACGACGATGATCTCGTGCGCGGGGTCAGCGTCGCCCCCGTCACCCGTGCCGTCGGCCCAGGCGACCAGCGCTCTCGTCAGCGCTGCCAGGCCTGGGGCGCCCACCCCGTCGTCGTTGGTGACGAGAATCCTCACGGTGCCGCTCACCCTACAACCCGCCGTTGCCGGCCCCCAGGGCCGGACACCCGCCGTTCGGGCCCGTGTCACCCGGGCATCACGCGACGAGGTCGGCTCGGCGCCCCTCGAGCACGTCACCCACGCAGAGGCCCTGGTCTGCTTCAATTCACTCGCAATGCCCGCCGCCCATACGCCCCGGATCTCCGTCGCCTCGCCCACCGGGCAGCAGTGGCGCATCGGGCACGGACGCCAGGAGGTCATCGTCTGTGAGGTGGGGGCCACCCTCCGGGCGTACTCCGTGGGAACCACGGCCGTCCTCGATGGCTTCGGCGCCGACGAGTGGTCGCACTCGGGCCGGGGCCAGGTGCTGGCCCCGTGGCCCAACCGCCTGGCCGACGGGCGCTACGAGTACAACGGGGTGCGGGCCCAGGCCGCCCTGGACGAGCCGGAGCGCCGCAACGCCATCCACGGCCTCGTCCGCTGGATGCCCTGGACGCTCCAGACCCGGCACCAGAACCAGCTGTCCCTCCGGCTCCAGCTCCATCCGTCGCCCGGTTACCCGTTCTCCCTCCTGCTCGAGCTCGAGTACCACGTCGGCCGCGACGGCCTGACCGTCACGACCAGGGCCCAATCGCTGGAGGAGGGCTCGATCCCCTTCGGCATCGGCTTCCACCCCTACCTCACGGCCGGGCCCGAGACGGTCGACGGGGCGATCTTGCGCGTCCCGGCACTGCACACGCTCGACGTGGACGACCGTGGTCTCCCCACGGGAGCGGTCACGCCGGTCGAGAGCACCGACCGGGACTTCACCACGGCGCGTTTCGTCGGCCCGGCGGTGCTCGACACGGCATTCACGACGTTGGAACGCGACGACGACGGCCTGGCCCGCGCGACCCTCGATGCGCCCGGCGGTGTCGGCGGCGCGTCCCTCTGGGTGGACGCCGGCTTCCCCTACCTCATGGTGTACACGGGCGACACGCTCGGCGAAGTGCAGCGTCGCCGGCGCGCCGTCGCCATTGAGCCCATGACCTGTCCGCCCAACGCGCTGCGCACCGGCACGGACATGCTCGCGCTCGAGCCCGGGCAGGAGTGGACGGCCCGCTGGGGTATCGAGCCCCGGTGAGCGCAGGACCCCTCGAGGGGCAGGTCGTCGCGGTGACAGGCTCCTCTAGCGGGATCGGGGCAGCCACCGCGCGAGCGTTCGCCGCCGAGGGGGCCGCCGTCCTCGTCAACTCGTCGCGCTCGACCGAGGAGGGCGAGGCGGTCGCCGCGTCCCTGCCCGACGCCCTCTACGTGCAGGGCGACATCACGGCGGCGGGCGTTCCCGAACGCCTGGTCGCGGCCGCACTGGAGCGCTGGGGCCGGCTCGACACCCTCGTGAACAATGCCGGGACCACCGCCCTGATCCCGCACCACGACCTCGATGCGGCGTCCGTCGACGTGTGGCGCCGGATCTTCGAGGTCAACGTCTTCGGGACGTGGGCCATGACCGTGGCGGCGATGCCGGCCCTGCGCGACGCCCACGGGTCGGTGGTCAACGTCGCATCGGTCGCCGGCGTGCGGCCGACCGGCTCCTCCATCCCGTACGCGGCGAGCAAGGCGGCTCTCAACCACATGACCGTGCTGCTGGCCAAGGTGGTCGGGCCCGAGGTGAGGGTCAACGCCGTGGCGCCCGGCCTGGTCGACACGCCGTGGACGGCGGACTGGGATTTCGTGCGCGAGGTGGTCACGCAGGTGACGCCCCTGAAGCGCTCGGGACGGCCGGAAGACGTCGCCGAGGTGATCGTGTCGCTCTCCCGGGCCGCCTACGTCACCGGTCAGGTCGTGGTCGTCGACGGCGGGCTCTCCCTGGCGACCTGATCACCCGGGCGGCGTCACCATCCAGCGCAGGGCGGCGGACAGCCCGCGTGTCAGCGGCGTGACCGCCGCGATGTCGACGAGCAGGTCGAGCGGGCCGGCGATGGAGAGCGCGAGCTCGCGGCGGGCCCAGCCGGGCAACACGCCGACGGCAGCGGCCACCACGAGCGCGTAGACGGCCCGCTCGCTCGGTCGCCGGGCGACACCGTGCAGGAGCCAGTCCCGCGCCGCCCTGGCTTGCGGGCCGGCGTAGAGCTCGGGGCGTACGCGCAACAGGTAGCTCTCCACCTCCGCCGTCGAGCGCGGCACCCACGTCGCCCCGAGGGCCAGCGCCACGGGCGCGACCTCCTCGTAGTAGCGGTCGCACTCCTCGGGGCTCAAGGCGCTGGGCCCGTACCGCTGCGACGACGCCAGGAAGCTCGAGACCTCGGCCACGTGGATGAACGTGAGCAACTCCGGGTCGTCGGCCGAGTAGGCCCGTCCGTCGGGGGCGATGCCGTGGACGCGCCGGTGGACCCGGTGCACCTGGGCGATGGCCGCCTCGGCCTCGGCCACCGTGCCGAACGTCGTCGTCCCCACGAAGGATGCCGTCCGGCGCAGTCGGCCCAGCGGATCCTCCTGGTAGCTCGAGTGCTCGGCGACGCCCGCCATGGCCAGCGGGTGCAGCGCCTGGAGCAGCAACGCGGCCACGCCGCCGATCAACATGGAGGGCAGGTCGCCGTGGACCCGGCGCGCCATGCCACCGGGCTGGACGTACGCCTCCTCGGGGTCGGTGGCGATCGGGGGCGGTCGCTCGTTGATGCCGATGGCGCGCCGGACGGTGCGGGCCATGTCCCCCCGGGCCGGGGCGGCCAGGCCGCCGACCAGCCGCAACGGGGCACCGGCCATCGTGCCACCGAGCGCTATCGGGTTCATCGACGCCACGCGAAAAGCTTGCCACGTGGCAGAGTGCTGTCCATGCGCTTCGTCGTCGTGGGGGCCGGTGCCATCGGTGGCGCCGTCGGCGCCCGCCTGTTCCAACAGGGCTTCGACGTCACGCTGGTTGCCCGGGGTGACCACGGCCGGGCCCTGCAGTCGGGCCTCGTCCTCGAAGCGCCCGGCGAGACCGTCACGTTGCCCATCCCCTCCGTGGAGGATCCCGCGCAGGTTTCCTGGGAGGGTGACGCCGACGGGGACCCCGTCGTGCTGCTCGCCGTGAAGGGCCAGGGCACCGACCACGCGCTCGAGCAGCTCGTCGTGGCGCCCCCGGCCGCAGCGGTGGTCTGCATGCAGAACGGCGTGGAGAACGAGCGCCGCGTGCTGCGCCACTTTCCGAACACCTACGGCATGTGCGTCATGTGCCCCGCTTCCCAGCTGCGGCCCGGTGTCGTCCAGGTGCACTCGGCTCCGGTGTCGGGGCTGCTCGACCTGGGCCGCTTCCCGTCGGGCCTGGACGACCGGAGCCGGGCGATCGCCGACGCCATCGCGACCACGACGTTCCAGTCGGTGGCCCGGCCCGACATCATGCGCTGGAAGTACCGCAAGCTCCTCATGAATCTGGCCAATGCGGTCGAGGCCCTGTGTGGGCCCGAAGGCCGCTTTAGCGCGTTGTCGAAAGAGGCGCAGCGCGAGGGCAAGGAGGCGCTGGCCGCGGCGGGCATCGACGTGGCGAGCTCCGAGGAGGACCGGGAGCGGCGCGGCGACTACCTGCAGATGTCGCCCACCTCCTCGGGAGAGTGGCACGGGGGCTCCAGCTGGCAGAGCCTCGCCCGCGGGGCGGGGTCGATCGAGAGCGACTTCCTCAACGGGGAGATCGTGCTCCAGGGTGCCCTCCATGGCGTGCCGACTCCTGTGAACGCGCTGCTGCAGCGCCTGGCCTCGCGGGCCGCAGCGGTTGGTGCTCCGCCCGGGTCGATGAGCGTGGAGGAGTTGACGAAGCTGGCGGGGTTGCCCGATGGCGAGTGAGCGGGCGGCCGCGCTGGCGGACGACTTTGCGACGGCGAACGCGGAGGCGGTCACGTTCGCCCGCTCGTGCCCCGAGGAGGCCTGGATGCTGCCCGTGCCCGGCGAGGAGTGGACGGTGGGCGTGGTCGTCCACCACATCGCCGAGAGCCACGACAGCGGCGCGCGCTGGCTGGCGGGGATGGCCCGTGGCGAGGGCGTGCCGGACACCGCCGACGAGATCGACCGCGCCAATGCGGCGCACGCCCTGCGGGCGGCGTCCACCACGCCGGCCGAGACGGTCGCGCTCCTGACGGACGGCGGTGCCCGTCTCGAGGCACTGCTGCGGGGGCTCAGCGACGAGGAGCTCGACCGCAGCGCTCCGTTCGGGCCGGCGGGCGGCCGGGCCTTCCCGACGATCGACCTGGCGGCGGTGCCGGCACGGCACACGCGGGAGCACCTGGCCCACGCGCGCGCCGCGGCCGCCGGAGAAGCCTGAGGCAGGCCGGCGCGGCGGCCCGTCAGTCGGCGTGGAGCGCGGCGCGCACCTCGTCGGCCTGGCTCCGTGACAGCGAGCCGGGGGTGTCGACCCTGACCCCGTGCACCGTCCCCGCGAAGGGGGCCGGCGGCGCGTAGCGCGCGGACACCGGGAACCCGCTGTCCCAGCCCAGCCGGAGTCCGGCTCCCCCGTGCTGGATGGCGAGGGGGAGCATCCCCACCACGGGCGTCTCGTCGACCGCCGCCCCGTCGACGAACAGGATCATGCGGCCCGCCTCGTCGCCCTCACCGACCGCGTATCTGACCGTGATCTCGTGCCGGCCGGCCGCGAGGGTGGCGGGCGTGGCGAGCTCGAGCGCGTCGGCGGCGCGGGCGAAGGTGAAGTGGGCCCGCCCGCCGACCAGGTACAGGGCGTAGCCACCGAACCAGTCGCCGAGGGCGAAGACGACGCCCTCAACCCCGTCGATGTCGGCCGTGATGTCGAAGCCACCCCAGAGCATCGGGACGGACTCGTCGGCGACCGGCCCACCGCCCGGGCGGAACGTCCGCGACGTCCCGGCGGGCCAGGCCGGGGGGATGAAGCCACCGAAGCGGTCCACGAGGCCGTCGGAGATGGGAAGGACGTTGTTCAAGTGCGCTTCCACGTCCCACAGGTCGCGCAGCTGTTGCAACCGGTCCGGCTCGGTGTCGGCCCGGTCGGTCGATTCCGAGAAGTCTGTCAGGTCGAAGAGTTCCCAGCGGTCCTCGTCGAAGTTGCGGCTGCCCACGGCGAGCTCCTCCTCGTCGAGGACGCCCGTGCTGATGTGGTTGGTCGTCGCCTTCCACCCCTCGTGGTAGATGGACCGCGAGCCCATCATCTCGAAGTACTGCGTGTGGTGCACCTCGGCGGCCGCCGGGTCCTCGAGCGCGGCGAGGAGGCTGACGCCGTCCACCTGTTGCTGGGACACCCCGTCGACCGCGGCGGGGACCTCGAGGCCGGCCGCCTGCAGGATCGTCGGCATGAGATCGATGGCATGGGCGAACTGTGAACGCACCGCGCCCGGCTCGGCGATGCGGCCGGGCCAGTGCACGATCAGCGGCGTCCGGGTCCCGCCCAGCCAGGTGTAGCGCTTCCACAGCTTGTGCGGCGTGTTGCCCGCCCAGGCCCAGGCCCACGCGTAGTGGTTGTAGGTGCTGAACCCGCCCCAGTCGTCGTAGTGGGCGAGATTCTCGGCCACCGACTCCCGGACGTGCGCGGTGAACCGGTGCTCGTTGAAGCTGCCGGCCTGCCCTCCTTCGGCGCTCGCGCCGTTGTCGGAGAACACGATGACGATGGTGTTGACCATTGCGCCGAGGGTGTCCAGCGAGGAGAGGACGCGCCCGATCTGGGCGTCGGTGTGGGTCAGGAAGCCGGCGAAGACCTCCTGCTGGCGGGCCACCATGCGTCGCTCCTTGGGCGAGAGGTCGTTCCAGGCCTGCACCCACTCGGGTCGCTCCGTCAGCACGGTGCCGTCCGGCACGATGCCCGACGCGCACTGGCGGGCGAACAGCTCGTCGCGCCAGGTGTCCCATCCCTTGTCGAACAGGCCGCGGTAGGGGTCGACCCATTCGGGCGCCACGTGATGCGGGGCGTGCATGGCGCCGGGGGCGAAGTAGAGGAAGAACGGCTTGCCCGGTGCTGCCTGCTGCTGATCCTGCACCATGCGGACGGCCTGGTCGGCCAGATCCTCGGTCAGGTGGTAGCCCTCCTCGGGTCGCCGGGGCGGCTCGATGGAGTGGTTGTCACAGATGAGGTTCGGGGTCCATTGGTTGGTGTCGCCCTGCAGGAAGCCGTAGTAGCGCTCGAAGCCGAGGCCGAGCGGCCAGGTGTCGAACGGCCCGGCCGCCGAGCGCTGCCAGCGTGGGGTGAGATGCCACTTGCCCACGGCCATCGTCGAGTAGCCGGCGTCCCGCAGGAGTCGGGGGAGCGGGGCGGCCGTCTTGGGCAGGCGGGCGTGGTAGCCGGGGAAGGCCAGCGGGATGTCGGCCAGGAAACCCATCCCGACCGCGTGGTGGTTGCGGCCGGTGAAGAACGATGCCCTGGTCGGCGAACACAGGGAGGTGACGTGGAACCGGTTGAACGGTGCGCCCTCTGCCGCCAGGCCGTCGAGGTGGGGCGTCCCGATGTCCGAGCCGAAGGCGCCGAGGTGGCCGAAGCCGGTGTCGTCCAGCACGATGGCGATGACGTTGGGCGCACCCGGTGGCGGCTTGGGGTCGTGGGGGAAGCGGGGCGTCGACTCCGCCGGGGTGAAGCCGATCTGCTGGGGTTCGTCCATGGGTCGAGAGGGTAGACCGTCGGCTGCTCGCGGCCCCGCACGCAGGGCTAATGTGGCAGCCGATGCAGGGCCACGTTCCCGTACCGCCCCAGCCCCACTTTCCGGAGGGCCTGGGCCCGTTCATCGGCTACCTGGCGATCCGCGAACCGCGACCGCTCGACGACCGTCCTCCCGAGGAGCCGGGGTGGGCGGATGCCGACGGCACCCTGCTCGACCAGTTCGCCGACGTGGGCGACTGGGAGCCGATGCACCGGCCGCTCATCAAGGTGATGGCCGTCATCGTGTCCGTCTCGCTGCTCGTGGCCGGCGTGGGCACGGTGCTCGAGGTCTTGCTCTCCGCTCACTGATTTTGCGTGGCGCGCCGGCGCCGCAGGAACCAGGTCAAACCACCGAGGACGACCAGGCCTCCGACGACGGCTGCGGCAACGACCCAGGGATTGGTCCCACCCGACGACGCCGTGGGAGTGGTCGTCGTGGTCCGTCCCGTCGTCGTGGTCGTCGGCGGAGCCGTCGTCGTCGTGGCCGATGCGGGAGCCGAGGATGCCGGAAAGGCCACGACGTGATCGGCGGAGGGCGCCAGCAGGAGGCCGGCGCCAACAGAAGGGGTGGGGAAGTGGTTCGCCGGCGCGCCGATCGTCGCCTGCTCCTTGACCGTTCCCGAGGATTGGTTGAGGCCGTAGAGGACGCCGGTCGGGCCGATCGTCCAGACCAACCCGCCGGCCACGATGGGCGGCCCGCCGCCGACCGAAGCGCTCCAGAGCAGGTGGAGTCCGGAGGGGGAGGCCGACGCCCGCACAGCGATGGGGCCGCTCAGGCAGGGAAGATAGACGGTCGTACCCTCGACCGCGCCCCCACCGTCGATGGGACCGCCACAGGCGTCAGCGAGCCTCGCCTGCTGGCCGCCGACCCCGCCAAGACGCGACCCGTCCAACAGGTAGACGACCCGATCCTTCCCGGACGCCACCACCTGCCCGTCGGCCAGGAGCGCTGCTCCCGTCGACAGATCGAGGTCGTCGGCGTTCTCGGAGGCCCACGTCGACGGCGCGAAGTACTGGGTCAGCGCGAGGGAGGGGGACAGCTCGAGGACCGAGTCGCTGTGGTCGTAGGCGTGGCTCGACGAGGTCACCGAACCGTTGCCGGCCACGACCCAGATGTTGCCCGCGGCGTCCACCACCGGGGCCGCGCCACCCATCCAAATGGCGCCCTGGCTCTCGCCGGGGCCCGAGTCCACGGCGAACGCAGCGGGCGTGCCGCCGGCTTCCGGCACCGACAGCACCCATCCGTGGTAGGTCGAACAATCCCCGTAGTTCCCGCCGTAGGCGAAGACGACGTGCCCGGCATCGAGCGTCAGCCCCGTGCGCTGGAGGAGCGCCGCCGGCGTGGAGCCCGACGGATCGACGTTCTGGTTCAGCTCGACTTGCCCGGTAGCCGTGCTCAGCCCGACCAGCTGGTGCGCCGGCTTGCCGTTGACCAACTCGTCGGCCACGACGAACAGCTCGCCGCGCGCCTCGTCGAGCACGGGTGTGCCGGTGATCCCGACCGTGGGCGAGATGTTGCCGCACGGGAGTGAGCCCGAGGGCACGGGCGAGCCAAGGTGGCTGGACCATTCGACCGCGCCGGTCGTGGCCGAGAGGGCGTACACCGTGTCGTTCTCCGTGGCGACGAAGACCCGCCCACCAGACACCAGAGGCTCGCCGTAGAGCTGACCATCCAGGGTGGGGGACGTCCAGGCGCGGGCGGAGAGGTTGACCGAGGTGACGGACGGGGCGACGCCGGTCCCCTGCGGGTTGCCGTGGTAGACGGTCCACGACGACGTGGAGGCCGCCGACGTCGCCGTGGTCGACGTCGGCGTGGCGGCGAGCGCTGGTCCGCCCCCGCCGAGCGTCAGAAGCACGAATGCCCAACCGGCGACGCCGAACTTGGTCCGGCAGCGGTGTGTCAGCCTCCCGCGCCCGGGCGGCCACGGCGCCGCAGGGTGGCGTCGACCGCCACCGCGACGAGGAGGACGGCGGCGGTGGCGACGTCTGTCCCGGCGGTGGTGATGTTCAACAGGTCGAGCCCGTTGTTCAGGGTCGCGATGACGAGTCCACCGAGGAGCGGGTGGATGGGTTTGCCGTAGCCCCCGAAGAGGCTGGCGCCGCCGATGACCGCGGCGGCGACGGCGTAGAGCACGTACGTGCCGCCGTCGAATCCGATCGTGATGGACCCGAGGCGGGATGCGTAGACCACGGCCGCCAGGCCGGCGGTGAGGCTGCACAGCGCGAACGCGATAGTCCGGATCCGAGCGACGTGGATGCCGGCCCGGCGCGCCGCCTCGGGGCTGGCGCCGATGGCGTACATGTAGCGCCCGAGTCGCGTGCGGGCAAGCAGGAACGACTGGGCGACCAACACGACCAGCACGAACGGTATGACCCAGGGGACTCCGCTGACCGGGGCGGCCGCGATGCCCCGGTTGCGGTTGCAGATGAAGACCAGAACGGCGCCGGCGACCGCGACCGCACCGAGCGTGAGGAGCGTGATGCTGAGCGGCGGCGTGGTGAGGCCCTTGGCGCGGCGACGCGAGCTGCGGACGACCGTAATGATCGCGTACATGACGACGAGCACGACGAGGAGGATCCACCCCGCCGCCGGGGTCATCGTGCCACTCACGAGGTCGCGGATCTCGTTGTTGGAGATCGTGATCACGCCGCCGACCGCGCCCTTGTCGGTGTCGAAGACGTAGATCAGAACCCCCTGCCAACCGAGCAAGCCGGCAAGGGTCACCACGAACGACGGGATTCTCAGCCGGGTGATGATGGTCCCCTGAAAAGCTCCGATAAGGGCGCACGCGGCCAGGCCGACGATGAGCCCGGCCCACCAGACCCAGTTCTGGGGCGAGCTGATCAGAGCCATGGCAATGGCCGCCCCGACAGCCCCTACGAATCCGACCGAGAGATCGATCTCACTCAGGATCAGGGCGTACAGCTCGGCCATTCCCAGCAAGATGATGAACGTCGACTGCACGAAGAGGTTGACGATGTTGGTCGATGTCAGGAAGGCGCTCGACTTGGCCGAGAAAAAGATGCTGATGACGAGGAGCCCGATGATGATGGGCAGCGCGCCGCTCTCGCCGCCGCGGATCCGCTTCCACCACGCCCGCAGGTAGTCGCCGAGGGAGTCTGCGAGAACGTCCGGCGCCAGGACGACGAGTTGGTCGGGTGCGATGGCGCTTTCGGGGGTGCTGGTCGTCTCGGTCATGAGTGCGTCACCCCGCGGCTTCTGTTTGGGACGATTGGCCCGTCGTCATGTACTCGACCACGACCTGCGTGTCGAAGTCGGACGCCGGTCCCTGCGCGACCAGCCGGCCGAGGTAGAGGACGGAGATCTGGTCGGCGACGGCGAAGACGTCATTCAAGTTGTGTGACACCACCATGACCGCAGTTCCCTGGCTCGAGAGCCGCTTGATGAGGTCGAGCACCTGGGCGGTCTGGGCCACTCCGAGTGCGGCGGTGGGCTCGTCCATGATCACCAGCTTGGCCGCCGACATGACCGCCTTGGCCACCGCAACGGATTGCCGTTGTCCGCCCGACAGGGATGCCACCGGCTGGCGGATGGAGCGGACCGTCGTGACGTGGAGGTCGGCCAGCGTTTTGCGCGCCTCGATCTCCATGGCGGACTCGTCGAGGAGTCCGAACCGCGATTTCTCGTGACCGAGGAACATGTTCTGCACGATGTCGAGGTTGTCGCACAGCGCGAGGTCCTGATAAATCGTCGTGATCCCGCGCGCTTCAGCGTCGTTCGGGCTGTGGATGTGGGCGGGCGAACCTTCCCAAAGGATCTCTCCTTCGGAAGGCTGCCAGAGCCCGGAGATCGTCTTGATCGTGACCGATTTGCCGGCACCGTTGTCGCCGACGAGAGCCGTCACCTTCCCCGGCGGCACCGAGAGGTCGACCTTGTTGAGGGCTTGGACCGCCCCGAAGACCTTGCTCACACCCCGGAGTTCGAGCAGTGGTGTTTCCTCTGCCACCTTCGCTACCCCCAGTCACGCCACCATCGAGCATTGACCTCCCATGACCGACCCCCCGTCCTGGGAACGGGGGGTCGGTCCGGAAGTACTTCTATGGCATCGACACTACCCAGCCGGGCACCGCGATCCCAATGATGGCTACGGAGTGATGCCTGCCGCGCTGCAGTCAGCAGCAAACGAGCCGGCGCAGAGCTGCGAGGCCGGGACGTAGTTGTCCTTGATCACTGTGGAGTTCATGTTCTTCACGGTCACCCACGTCGGCGTCAGCGCCACGGTCGGGACGTTGACACCGCCCGTCGTGTCCTTGGTGGTGGTGTTCACCAGCTTCTTCGGCGGCTTCACGCCTGCTCGCAGGTACAGGGCTAGGGCGACGGAGGTCTGCGCCTCGATAGCGTTCGGCTTGTACACCGTGCCGCACTGGTAGCCCGCGAGCACGTTCTGCAGACCCACCAGGGAGGCGTCCTGCCCCGTGGTCGGGAAGGTCTTTGGCTTCACGTGCAGTGACTGCAGATAGGTAACGATCGGGGCGTTGGTTGTGTCGTTGGGGACAAGCGCCGCGTTGGTGTTCGTGTGTGCCGTGTACACCGCTTGGAACTCGTTTTCCTGGGTGGGCGCGTCCCAGGTGCCCGCGGTGTGTGCGACCGCCGTGTATTTGCCGTCCTTGAAGAGCGGGTTCAGCACACCGTCATACCCTTGAGCGAACAGCGTGGCGTTGTTGTCCGTCGCCGCGCCGTGCATGACCACGACCTGCGGCTTGGACACGTGCCAGGCCGAGATGCAGCTCACGAGGCCTTCCCCCATCGTCTTACCGACGAGAACGTTGTTGAAGCTCACGTAGTATGCGCGGCTGCCGCCCAGGGTCAAGCGGTCGTAGTCGATGACCTTGACGCCATGAGACTTGGCGTAGCTCTCGATCTGCGCGCCGACGCCCGAGTCGAGCGGGTCGACCAGGAGGACGGTGGCGCCGTTGGAGATGTCCGTCTGGGCGTCGGTCAGCTGCGTTGCGTCACTGCCGAGTGCGTTCTGCACGACGTAGTTCGACGAGCTCATACCTGCCGTCTTGAGGGCCTTGGTGATGTCCGGCGCGTCGTAGGCGACGTACCGCGTCGAGCTCACCGTGTCGGGCAGGATCGTCGCCACCTTGCCGTGGCCCTCCGCGGCGAGCGACTTGAACTGCTTCATGACGCTGAAGTCGGTGGTGAAAGAGGTCGCCGTGATGTTGGACGGCCCGCTGGCACGGACGGAGGCTGAAGCCCCGCCGTAAGCAGCGCCGACCAGCATCGCCGACACCGCGAGAGAGAGCCCCCCGTACATGCCTGCCTTGCTGAAACGCACATTGTCTCCTTTGGTCCGGGTTCGCCCGGTTCAGCGAAGCCCCCTGTTACTGCCTACCCCTATTGGAACGTTCTATTGCAGTTTTGTTGCAAGTTCAAGAACCATACAGAGGTCTCCAGGTGTTTGCTGGGATTTTCTCTGGGATATATGACGACGGTCCGGATCAGGCAGGCCCGATGGCCGCCTTCCAGCCGGCTGCTCCGGACAAGCCCGCATCGTCCCCGAGGGCGGAGCGCACGATCGTCAGGTCGTCGGGACGGCGGCCGGGCCGCCCCAGGACCAGCTCGCGCAGCGGGCTGAAGAACTCCTCCTGCCTGCCCAACCCACCCCCGATGACCACGGTGCTGGGGGAGAAGTACATGACCAGGTTTGCCACACCGACCGCACACGCCGCGATCGCCCCTTGCCAGATCGCCGTCGCCTTCGGTTCGCCCTCGGCTGCCGCAGCCTGGATCTCCCGGGCTCCGAGCGCTCCCAGCTCCGCCTCCCGGGCGAGGCGGGTCACGCCACTGCCCGAACCCAGTTCCTCGAGGGTGCAGGGCGCGCCTTCGCGCCAGGCGCGCCAGTCAATGACCGCGTGGCCGACCTCGGCGAGCGAGCGGGTGCCGTGCAGGACCCGTCCCCCGTGGACCACGCCGGCCCCGATACCCGTCGAGATGGTGAGGTAGGCGACCGCACGGCTGGCGGCGCCGGCGCCGAACGAAGCCTCACCGACGGCCGCCAGGTCCGCGTCGTTGGCGAGGCTGACGGGCAGGCCGAGGTGGGCGGTCAGTCCCTCGCTCGACAGGAGCTCGGGCCACTGCGCAGGGAGGTGCGGCGCCCAGAGGAGCCGCCCGGCCTCGTAGTCGACCCCACCCGGGAGGCCGACCACCGCATGCGAGGCCTCCCCGTGTCGACGTTCTGCCGCGACCGAGCGGATGAGGTCGATCAGGGAAGCCGGCACGTCAGCCTCCTTCGGCGTGGGAACGGAGCGGCGCAGCAGCACCACGCCCCCCGGGTCCACCAGGGCGGCGCGCATCTGCGTCCCGCCGACGTCGGCCGCCAGGACGGGGCGCGACGTCACCGCGGAGCCACCATGGCACCAGTCTTCCTCGCGGCGCGCCGGGCGCGCACCCGAGACCGCGGCGCCTATGCCGGCACCTCTCCGGGCCCGTATCCCGCCTTGCGGAGAAAGCGCCGCAGGTTGGTCAGCTGCTCCGCGTCGATGTCCTTGTGGCGTTGCGGGTCGAAGGACTCGCTCTCGTTGCCCGTGGTGACGAGCACGTGGCCCTTGTTGGTCTCCTGCACCGTCGCCACCGCGTTGAGCAGCGACATCACCGAATGCCACTCGATGTTGTGACCCAGGGGGTGCCGGAAGACCTGTGCCAGCGTGTCCCGCTGATGGCTGTTCAAGTGCCCGGGTTCTCCCACAAGGACTCCTCTCGTCCGGCGAACGGACTGCTGATTGCATCCTCGCGCCTGAGGCTGTGGGCGGAGGACCACCGGGGACGGGCCGGTTTCTCGCCAAGGGGCCGCCCGGCCCCTGGTGGACAGGGGGACGGAGAGGGAGACTACGTCCGTCAGGGAGGTGATGACCATGTTCCGCGATCGGGTGGATGCGGGTCGTTGCCTGGCCGAGGTGGTGCAACGCGCCGGACTCGGTGAACGCGACGACGCCGTCGTGCTCGGGTTGCCGCGGGGTGGGGTTCCCGTGGCCGGCGAGGTGGCGCGTGCGCTGGGGTTCCCGCTCGATGTCATCGTCGTGCGCAAGCTCGGCGTGCCCTTCCAGCCCGAGCTGGCCATGGGCGCCATCGGCGAGGACGGGGTGCGGGTGGAGAACGACGATGTCATCGGGTCGACCGCCCTCGCAACCGTCGACGTGGACGCGATCGAGCGGGAGGAGCGCGCCGAGCTCGACCGGCGCGCCGAGCGCTACCGGCGTGACCGCCCCCGACTGGACCTGCAGGGCCGGTGCGCCGTGATCGTGGACGACGGCGTCGCCACGGGCTCGACGGCGCACGCGGCGTGCCGGGTGGCCCGCGCGCACGGCGCGACGAGGGTCATCCTCGCGGTGCCCGTCGCCCCGCGCACGGCGGCGCTGGCCTTGGGCGCGGTGTGTGACGAGATGCTGTGCGTGGCGGTCCCGGAGCCGTTCGAAGCGGTGGGAAGGTGGTACCACGACTTCACCCCGACGTTGGACGACGAGGTCGTCGCCGTGCTCCGCCGGTTCAGCCGTACGTGAAGGTCATCGCGTTGGACGTGCCGCCCGCGGTGGTGATCGCCACCTGTGCGGACGGAGTGGTCGAGGCCGGGACCGTGACGTTGCACGTGTTCTGGGCCGGGCAGCTGGTCGGCGCCACCTGGCCGTTGAACGTGGCCACGATCTGACCGCTCGAGCTGAGGAAGTTCGCCCCCGCCACGACGATGGCTTGCCCGGCCGCGCCGTCGGAGGGGCTGAGCGAGGAGATGACGGGCGGGCCGCCCGCAGCGACGGCCACCGGGGCGGTGGTGGTCGTCGTCGTCGTCGTGCCGTGTGCGCCGCCATTCGGGGCGGTGGGCGACGGCGACGGGCGTGTGGCCGGCGAACCGGTGGCCGTCGGCGACGGGGGAGAGGAACCACCGGTCACGGAGACGACCAGTGCAATGAGGCCCGCCACCACCAGGGTGGCCACGACGGCGACCGCCCCGACGAGCCAGCGGTCGTTTCGGCGGGGCGGGCGGACGTCCCCGAGCGGAGGGGCGGTCAGAGGCAGATCGCTCCGTGACTCCGGCGGCGTCCAGGGCCGAGATGCCGGGGGCCGAGAAGTCGGGGGAGCAGGCGGCAGGGGGGTGGCACCGGCCGCCTCACGGGCGCGCCGGACCGCGATCTCCATCGCCCCCAGGGCACGGCGGCCCGGGGTACCGGGGGGCGGCTCGGCCGCGCGGTCGTCTGGCACCCGATCCTCCGACGCGTACCTTTCCCCCGTTCGAGGGCTTCCATTCCCCCCTACAATTCCTTGCGTTTCCCTCACATCAGGAGACCGCAATGCGATCGGACCTCATTTCAAGGCCCCGCCCATTGGGGCCCGGGCGGGTGCAGCCCCCAGCGGCGAATTCCGACCCCGGGCGCGGTGTGGCGGCGGCGGTGGCACCGCTGCTGGACCACTTCTTCGGCGGCCCACCGCCGGTGCGATTCGAGTTCTGGGACGGGACCGCCCTCGGGCCGGCCCGCAGCGACGCCCTGCAGGTGCGCTCACCGGACGCCGTGCGTCGGCTCCTGTGGGCACCGGGAGAGATCGGGCTGGCCCGCGCCTTCGTGATGGGCGATCTGGCCTTCGAGGGTGACATCTTCGAGATACTGGCGGTGCTGCACGCCGCGACCCCGGAGCGCATCCACGTCGGGTCACGGCTGCCCTGGCAGGCGCTCCAGGCGGCGCGCCGCCTCGGGGTCATCGGCGGCCCGCTGCCGCCACCGCCCGAGGAGGCGGCACCGCGCGGCCGGCTGCACTCGCGGGCGCGGGACGCGCAGGTGGTGCAGCACCACTACGACGTCAGCAACGACTTCTACGCCATGGTCCTCGGCCCCGCCATGACGTACTCCTGCGCACGTTTCGCCCCGGGCGTCGACACCCTCGAGGCCGCCCAGGAATGCAAGCACGATCTCATCTGCCGCAAGCTCGGGCTACCCGACCGGATGGGCCTGAGGGTCCTCGACGTCGGCTGCGGCTGGGGTTCCTTCGCCCTCCACGCCGCGCGCCACTACGGCGCCCGGGTGATCGGGGTGACGCTCAGCCCGGCGCAGGCGCACTCGGCCCGCGAGCGGGTCGCGGCCGCCGGATTGGAGCGACAGATCGACATCCGCGTTCAGGACTACCGCGACGTGCGGGACGGGGCGTTCGACGCGATCGCCTCCGTCGGCATGTTCGAGCACGTCGGATCCTCCAAGAGCGCCGAGTACTTCGCGACCATGCGCAGGTTGCTCGAGCCCGAGGGCCGACTGCTCAACCACGCCATCTCGAGTGTGGGCGGATCACGCATCGGGTCCCGGACGTTCATCGGGCGCTACGTCTTCCCCGACGGCGAGCTCATCGACGTGGGTCGGGTCGTCCTGGGCATGGAGGCCGCGGGTTTCGAGGTGCGCGACGTGGAGTCCCTCCGCGAGCACTACGCCAAGACGCTCCGCGCCTGGGTCGGGAACCTCCAGCAGCACTGGGATGCGGCGGTCGCCGAGGTGGGCATCCGTCGGGCCCGCGTGTGGCTGCTCTACATGGCGGCGTCGGCCAACGGGTTCGAAGACGGCGGGATCTCCATCCACCAGGCACTGGGCGTCGTGCCCGGCCCGGACGGCCGGAGCGGCATGCCGGCGACGCGGGGCTCCTGGGGCTGAAGGCGACCGACGGCCTTTCTGGCACCCACCGATATTTCGCGCGACCCTGAACCCGTGTCACCCGGCCGCCAGATCGTCGTGTGCGACGGCGACGAGACCGGGCAGGAGTTGCTCGAGGAGGCGCTGCGGGTCCTGGACCCCGGAGTGCTCGGGTTCGAACTGGAGTTGCTCCGATTCGACCTGTCCCTCGGGAACCGCCGGGCGACGGCCAACGAGGTCGTTCGCGACGCAGCCGCCGCCATGCGCACCACCGGGCTTGGGCTGAAGGCAGCCACCGTGACTCCGGAGACGACGGGCGACGTCGGCAGCCCCAACCGCATCCTGCGCGAGGGCATGGGCGGGTCGGTCATCGTGCGGACGGGACGCCGCATCCCGGGCGTGGCCCCGCCGGCGTCGGTCGTGCACCCCATCGTGATCGTCCGCATGGCCGTGGGCGACGCCTACGGGGCGGAGGAGCACCGGACGGGTGACCCCGGAAGCGTGGGGGAGCAGGCGTGGCGGACGGAGCGGATCGACCGTTCGACGTGCCGCTCCGTGTCGGAGTACTCGTTCCGGACGGCCTCCCAGCTCGATGCGTGCGTCTATGGAGGTCCGAAATGGACGGTCTCCACGGTCTACGAAGGGATGTTGAAGGAAGAGATGGACGCGGCCGCGGCGCGCTACCCGGAGGTGCCGTACCGTCCCACGCTCATCGACGCCACCTACGCGGGCCTCCTCACCGAGTCGAGCGGCAGCCCGCTCGTCATCCCGGCGCTCAACCGTGACGGCGACTGCCTCTCGGACCTCGTGCTGGCGCTGTTCGGCTCCATCGCCGGCGCCGAGTCGGTGCTGCTGGCCCTCGACGACCAGGTGCATCCGGTCGTCGCCATGGCGGAGGCGCCGCACGGGACGGCGCCGTCGCTGCTGGGCAAGAACGTGGCCAACCCGATGGCCATGCTTCTGGCCTGCGCCGCCGTGCTCGACTACGCGGCGCGCGGCGATGCGGTGGTCGCCGGGGCGGCCTCCGCCATCCGCCTGGCCACCCTCGGCGCCGCGGCTGACGGCATACGGACCTTCGATCTGGGGGGAGAGGCGTCCACCTCCCAGGTGGTCGACGAGGTGCTTGTCCGCCTGCGGACCGCCTCTGCAACCCGACTTCCCTGACATGAGGCGGGCGCCTCCTTTGACGGGCATGAAGCGCCCAGACGTGGGGGGTTTTTACACCTGGCAAACGTTCGTAGGGCCACCGGTGCGCGCGTCCGGACGGGGACATGCAGGCAGGGTTTCCGACGCGAGAGAAAGTGCAGGGTTTCGGGCAGAAAGGTCTCGGAACGTTGCGTTGGTGGTGTAACGAGCGCCGTCCGACGCAAGAGACCGCCGTCCTCCACAGGCTATCCCCCGTGCATGTGGACGACCGGCGTGTCAGCGCAATCCGAGTTGCGCGAAGAGGTCCCCGTCCTTGTCGAGCCGACGCAGCACGTCGCCGGTCTCGAAGCGAAGCAGGAGTGGGTCGTGCTCTGCGGCGCACCGGTGCACCTCAGCCGCGCTGACCGGTGTCGAGACCGTTGGTGCCGGCATCGCCCGGACCGAGTAGACGGCGACCGTCGTCTTGGCCGAGTGGTTCTGGCTCCAGTCGATGAGCACCCGGCCCCGGCGCAGTGACTTGCGCATGTTGGAGACGACGAGGTCCCGGTGCTCCGACTCCAACTTGCGGGCAATCTCATAGGCGCGGTCGCGCAGGCTGTCCCAGGTCGTCCTGGGCCCGACCGCTGCGTAGAGCTGCAGGCCCTTCGACCCGCTCGTCTTGGCGAACGATTCCGTTCCCTGTTGCGCCAGCTCCTCCATCACGTAGCCGGCCACCTCGCAGCACTCGACGATCGAGGTTCCCTCGCCGGGATCCAGATCGAACACCATGAAGTCGGGTTTGGCGGGCAATTTGCGAGCGCGCCCGACGTGCCACAGCGGCACGTGGAGCTCGATGGTCCCGAGGTTGGCCGCCCAAGCCAGAGTCGGGAGGTCGTTGACCATCGCGTACGGGATGACGTCTTTTCCGTCCGTGGAGCCGACGTTCACCGACTGCACCCAATCCGGCGCATGGGACGGGATGTGCTTTTCGAAGAAGGCCTTGCCCTCGACGCCGTCGGGGAACCGCTTCATGGTCAGCGGTCTCTCCCGAACATGCGGCAGCATCACCGGAGCGACGCGCACGTAGTAGTCGATCAACTGGCCCTTGGTGAACCCGCTCTCGGGGAAGAGGACCTTGTCGAGGTTGGAGACGGTGAGTTCACGCCCCCCGATGGTGGTGCGCGTGGATGTCGCCATCACACGCGCCGCTGCGGTGTGTGGACGTCCCACTGGGGAGCCGAAGACCCGGAGGCAGGTGCCGTCATTCGACGACGACGTCCTGGGGTGCTTTGTCGGAACGCAGGCCGCGCCACGTCGGATGGCGCAGCCGGCCCGCCGTCGTCCATTCGCCGTATTCCACCTCGCCCACCAGCTGGGGCCGCACGAAATGCGCCGCGGCCGCTTCACCCGCCGGGAGGGCGGACATGAAGGGGCTCTCCGTCGTGGCCAGCGGGCGGAGGTTGTCGAGGAGAGCGCTGCGGGCTCGCGCACTGAACCCGGTGCCGACCTTGCCGATGTATCGCAGCCCCCCGGTGTCCGGGATCCCGAGCAGCAGTGCCCCGAGGCTCTCCTGCCTCTCGCCTCGCCCCGCCGTCCACGCCCCGACGACCACCTCCTGGGTGCGGAATGACTTGACCTTGGTCCAGTCGGCGTGGCGCCGGCCGGGGCGATACGGCGACGCGCGTCGTTTGGCGATGACACCCTCCAGGCCGTTCGCGACGGTCGCCGCCAGAACGTCCTGACCCGATACGCCGCGGAAGGATTCGGTCGTCGTGAACGTGTTGCCCGAGAGCTCGAGCGATTCGAGCCGTTCCCGCCGTTCGTCGTACGGGGCGTCCATGAGCGAGTGCCCGTCGATGTAGAGAAGGTCGAACGCGACGAAACTGACCGGGTCCAGCGCAGCTCGTCGCTTTGCCTCACGTTGGTTCGACACGTGCATGCGCCGCTGCAGCCTCGAGAAGTTCGGGCGGCCGTCCTCGCCCAGCGCGACGATCTCGCCGTCAATGATGCACGTGGTCAAGCCCAGATACTTCCCGATGTCCGCCAGCTCCGGGAACGAGACGGTCACATCGAGGTCGTTCCGGCTCAGGGCCCGGACGCGCCCCCCTTCGACGAAGAGGATCGCCCGGATGCCGTCCCACTTGACTTCGAAGGCCCAGTTCTCGTCGTCAGCCGGGAGCGGCCCGGCGACGGCGAGCATCGGCTTGATGGTGCTGGGCAGCGGGTCCGTGCGGGTGGACGGACCGTGCCGGTGGATCATCCAGTCGCGGTCCCTGGTCTGGAAGAGCACGAAGCCTGCGTCGACCTTCGCCCCGTGGAGCACGAATTTGACCTCGGACTCGGACCATTTCTCGACGTCATAGTGACCGGTGTCCCAGATGGTCATCCGGCCGCCGCCGTACTCACCTTGTGGGATCTCGCCCGCGAACGTCGCGTACTCCAGGGGATGGTCCTCCGTGTGCACCGCCAGGTGATTCTTCTCCGGAGTCTCGGGGAGGCCCTTCGGAAGCGCCCAGGAGGCGAGCACGCCGTCGCGCTCGAGCCGCAGGTCCCAGTGCAGGCTGCGCGCGTGGTGTTCTTGGATCACGAACCTCTGCCCGGACGCGTCATCGGACGAGTCTCGTCCCATCGGTTCGGGCGTCTTCCGGGAATCGCGCTTCGTACGGTAGGTGTCGAGCTTCCCAGGCTTCCCTGGCGCACCTTTCGCGGTCGACCTCGGCGTCACCGGGTACCACCGTACCCATAGTGTCGGGTTGGCCGCTGCAACCACGGGTATGAGAAGCAGACGAGGGAGGGAGTGATGGCGATACCACTGACCTCGCGTGAAGGCCACCGGACTGCGCAGCTCATCTCGGTGGTCTTCCGGTGAACGTCGTTGAGCGACTCGCCCGCAAGGTGGACCGGGTGCAAGAGGGTTCCCGTCCGTTTGCCTTCGCGGTCGGCGTCATCAAGAAGTTCGGCGACGACCGGGGCGGTTCGCTGTCCGCAATGTTGACCTTCTACGGGTTCTTGTCGCTCTTCCCGCTCCTGCTGCTTTTGGTGACGATTCTCGGGTTCTTCGGCGGTGGCGAGCATTCGTTCGTGCGCCGGGTCGAGAATTTCGGCTTTCGCGCAGTTTCCCGTCTTCGGGACGAAGTTGAGCACCAACATCCATGGCCTGCAGGGCCGCAACACCTTCGGCCTGGTGGTGGGCATCGTCGTCGTGCTGTGGGGTTCCCAGGGCGCGCTGCAGACGGCCCAGTACGCGCAGGCGGAGATCTGGAACATCCCGGAGGTGAACCGCCCGAGCTTCTGGGCTCGTCTCGGCCGGACGGCTTGCATGATCCTGGTGCTGGGTCTCTTCCTGCTCGTGAGCACGGTGCTGGCCGGTCTGGTGACGATCGGGCACCACGGCGGACTGGCTGTCGCCGGTGCGGTCGTCTCGTCCCTCGCAGTGAACATCGCTCTGTTCATCGTGGCCTTCAGGCTGCTCACCCCGAAACAGATTCCGTGGCGTGACATGGTCCCCGGGGCGATCGCCGGCGCAGCGGGATGGACCGTATTGCAGTACCTCGGGGGCATTCTCATCGAACATTCCCTGCGGAACACGAGCAGGGAGTACGGCGCGTTCGCGGTCGTACTGGGCCTGATCGGCTTCCTCTACCTGGCGGCGCGGGTCACCCTGTACGCCTCGGAAATCAACGTGGTGCGAGCACGTCACCTCTGGCCGAGGGGATTGGTGCAGCCACCGCTCACCGCGGCGGACAGGGCGGTGCTGTCCTCGATCGCGCTGGAGGGGAAGCGGCGGCCGGAGCAATACGTCGCCGCGGGTTTCCAACCCGAGGGAACCGCGGCGAAGAGCCGGCACGAGACGCCATAGCGCGGCACGCCCGGCGGCCCCCTCTTGGAGGTGATTCGGAATCGAGTAGGGCTGTCCCGTATGGTCTGAAGCACGTCCTAGCCCAGCCTGGGGTGAGGAAGCGGGGGCATGAGCATGAACGTCGATGAACTGGTCGAGACCGCCTGTGTGCGCGTCGGATCGGACGACTTCGGCGGAGACACGTGGCGCGAGGGCCTCGATGTGCTG
The DNA here is from genome assembly GCA_963719485.1 of uncultured Acidimicrobiaceae bacterium. Taxonomy (GTDB): domain Bacteria; phylum Actinomycetota; class Acidimicrobiia; order Acidimicrobiales; family RAAP-2; genus Bog-473. The sequence continues at coordinate 4,230,203 of OY970387.1, read as the reverse complement.
GTCGAGTCGCTCACTGCGGAGTCGGCGCTCAACGAGCTGGGAGAGGGCGTGATGGTCGACCAGATCGTCGGTCTCCTGGTCAACCGGCTCGAGGTGGAGCAGTGCTACGCCCGACACCCCGAGATAGCCCAGCAGGAGATCAGCGCCCCCCTGTTCGGTCTCGGGCTCCCACGGACCGGATCCACCGCACTGAGCTTCCTTCTCGCCAGCGACGCGGCCCGGCGATCGCTGCGCACCTGGGAGGCCGCCAAACCGTGTCCGCCTCCGGAGACCGCGACCGAGCACACCGATCCGCGGATCGCGGAGACGCAGGTGGGCATCGACATCACGAACGAGATGTTCCCCGGCTTCGTGGGGATGCTGCCGACTTCCGCCACCGGCCCACAAGAATGCATCCTCCTCATGGCGTTCGACTTCAGATCGCAGGTGTTCGAGGGCATGGCACGGATCCCCAGCTACAGCGCGTGGCTCCTCCAATGTGACATGGAACCCGCCTACCGGTATCACCGGCGCGTGTTGCAGTTGCTGCAGTGGCATTGCCCGCCGGAACGGTGGTGGCTCAAGACGCCGGCGCACATGCACTCGATCGACGCACTCGACCGGGTCTATCCGGACGCTCGCTTCGTCATGACCCACCGTGACGTGGGCAAGGTGCTGCCGTCCGTATGCGCCGTCTTCGAGGCACTCTCGAACGTGTTGACCCAGCACCCCGATCCGCTGGCCATCGGCGCCCACAACTCAGAGCTCTGGCGGTATTCGCTCGAGCGCCTGATTGCGTTTCGGGATAGGGGCAATGAGGACCGCTTTTTTGACGTTTCCTTCGGGGCGGTGCAGCGCGATCCGATGACCGCCGTGGCTCAGCTCTATTCCGAACTCGGTGATGAGCTCACGGACGAAACTCGCCGGCGCATGCAGGATTGGTGGGCGGAGAGCTCGAAGGAGCGATCGGGTCCCCACACGTACAAGGCTGAGACGTTCGGTCTTGACCCGGCGGACATCCGGGAGCAGTTCGCGTTCTACTACGACAGGTTCCACGTCGCCCTCGAAGACTGAGGTCAGGCCGTTCAAAAACTCATGTGTCGGTCATGGTCCCCGTAGACTGCGTGCGCATGACTGACTCCTCAACGACGACCGAGGCGGTCGTGCCACCACAGTCCCCCGCCGTCCCCGGCCGTCCGGGGATGGAAGCGGCGGACGATGAGGGCACCAGCGCGACCAGACGGATCGCGCTCGGCGTGCTCATCGCGATGCTGATCGTCGGGCTCGCTCTGCTGATCGCATTCTTTGCGGCCGTGCGGCATTGGTTCGCGCTGCATACCGGCATCCTGCACGGAGGCCCTGACCAGTACTACAACTTCTGGTCCGGCTTCGGATCAGACTTGGGCGAGGCCACACTCATCAGCGCGGTGGGTATCGGGGTGTACACCGGTGCCCGCAAGGTCAACTGCCACGCGAAAGGCTGTTGGAGGATCGGTCATCACGTCCTCGAGGGCACCCCGTACATCTTGTGCCGGCGCCATCATCCGGGCGTGCCCAACGGGGGTGCGACCCATGAGCAGATCCTCGAGCAACACCGAAAGTTCAAGGAAGCCAAAGAAGCGCGCGAGGCCAAAGGGTTGTCGTCGTCCAGCTGCTCGGGCGAGGTTGCCTGACTCAGCTGCCGTAGGGACGGGTGAGCACTTCCATGTTGTGGCCGTAGGGATCTTCGAAGTAGAAGCCGCGGCCGTGTGCGTTGATCTTGTTCTCCTGCCGGTGTCCGGGGTCGGCCCAGTAGGTGAGGCCCCGTTGCGTGACCCGCTCGAAGATGGCGTCGAACTCCTCCTCACTGACGAGGAAGGCGTAGTGGTGGTGTTCGGGACCGGATCGGTCGTCGTAGTCGAGGCTGACACCGTTGTCCGTCTCGAGACAGACGAACGGCCCGAAGGGCTTCGGCGGATCGAGACCGAGGATCTCCGCCAGAAAGGTGGCCGAGGCCTGCTTGTCGTGGGCCGGGACGATCGTGTGGTTGAGCTGCACTGCCATGGTGGCTCCTTCCGGCGAGATGCGGTACCCAGTATTGACTCGCTCAACTGAGTCAGACGTTCGTCAGACTGATTGCGAACACTCGGGTTGAGCGGAGCAAACCGCGGTTCGGGGGCCACGACCCCCCCATTTGTGGCAGTTGACCTGGGAGTTGGCGCAGTCAAACTATGTCAGCTCGTCCTTGGGTCCGTGGGATGGTGACCGGAACACCGAGCGCGCCCGGAGTGGATACGCCTCCTCAGAGAGTGTTCTCGGGATCCCAATGATGTGCTGGCGAGCCCTGTGCGCAGATGGTCCGGTGGGAGCAGCGGGACCGCACGGTCGTGTCCAGTATCAACTCGTGCGGCAGGAGTCGTTCCAGGATTGCTGGCCGTCGGCGTCGTAGAGAGCGATGGCAACGTCGTCCTGTTCAGCCGGAGTCGCCTCGTTCGGGGGGACATTGATGAGCTGCGGCATCCCGGCCAACTGGGCCGCTTCGTTCCACGTCGCCTGGCTGAACTGGAAACCGCCCATGTACGTGCCCCCCGGCGAGACGGCGTTGTAGTTGCCGCCTGACTCGACCTGCAGGACGCATTGAAGGAAGGGGGGCAGCACCGGGTCGCCCGACGACGTACTGGTTGCGCTTCCCGGTATTGCTGTCGAGGTGGTGGTAGGCGGCTGAGACGGGCGCGTCGTGGCAACAGCGGCAGCGGCCTTGGCCTGTGCTGTCCGAACTGCTGCTGCGGCAGCCGCGGCCTGTGCCGCCTGCTGCTGGGTCACCGCAACGGCGAGCTCGCCCGTGATCTCCGACTGTTTGGACGCGAGCTGGTCCTCGGTCCGCCGCGCGGCGATGGCCGCTGTTCCCTCTTGGTTGGTGGTGGCCTGGTCCTGTGCCTTTTGTTGCTCGAGGGTGGCGCGTTCGGCACGCAACCCGCTTTCGTCGGTATGAAGGACATCGATGGAAAGGTTGAAATCACCGCTCACGACTTCTTCGTACTGTGCTTTCGTCGACGCGTTTTTTGGGTTTTCGAACAGCGTCGCGGTCCCGTCTAGCGGGTTCAAGTTGATATAGGCCGATACCGCTTCAGATCGCAGGCGGGCTCGATCGCGCCCCACCCGACCGATGTCGCTCTGGATTTGGGCCTGACTCGACTCGATCTCAGTTACGTCATGTTGAACCTTGGCGGTGTCGACGTCGTACTGCTGCTGGTACGTGCCGATCTGGAGTTGCTCCAGCACGAGATCATGAGCGATCTGGGCCGCCTGCGCCTTGAGATTGGATACTTGATCGGCCGCGACGGGTCCGGCAGGCACGACCACCGTTACGGTGATCGCGGTGACGAGAGACAGGCCCACTATCCCCGCCCCAACTCCGGCGAGCCTTTGCGCTCGGTTTCGGGGACCTGGCTTCGTCGTCGGGCACTTCACGGCTCCGGTCACGATTGCCAAAACGTTTAGTCGATTTTGCGTCGACGGTGCAACCCTGGGGATTTGCTGAACTCCAGCACAGCCAATGGGCCAACAAGTGGAGGACGTCCTCACCGATGAAACGTGGGAATGCCCCATCCACGTTCTTTTGGATGCTCGGGTGGTACCGGTTCAGCGTGAAGTCATGAACCAGCACGCCAAGAGTGCCTCACTCGGAATCACGTCCGGCGTACGACACAGTGAGCGGATTCACCGAGGTCTGGCAGATTCTTCCGTACACGGCCTGCTATGCAGCACGACCACTTTCGACAGAAAGATCGCGTGGATCGAAAGGAAGATCTCTGCGACACGGGAACCGTGATGCCGTCTGCGAAGTGGGACGCCGCAACGTCACTTGCCGGAAGGACCAGTTGGCCCGATAGCGCTCCGTCCTCGACCAGCGGGCTGAGATCCTCGAAGCAGGCGGGTCCCATCCTTGCGGTATCGGCGCCCTGGTGGGGGGCCTTCCGAGGGCGATCTCAATGGCTTACGTTCACGTTAGTGTAGGTAGAAGTTTACGGGAACGTGAACTAATTGATCCCCTAACCATCCCCGAGGAGGGATGTCATGTTCGATCAGGCCGGGACGAAGGAACTGGGCACCCATCGATCCCGGCGTGCCGCCCGCCTCGACGTCACCCAACCAATACCCGCGAACTACAAGTGGGTGGCGCTTTTTGTGTCGACCCTCGGCATGCTCATGGCCACCATCGACGGTTCGATCACGCTCATCGCTTTGCCCGACATCTTCCGCGGCATCGGGATCGATCCCTTGCTGCCGGGCAACAGTTTCTACCTGCTGTGGATGATCCTGGGGTTCCTGGTCGTCACCAGCGTCTTGGTCGTGTCATTCGGCAGACTCGGCGACATTTACGGACGGGTCCGGATCTACAACCTCGGCTTCGCCGTGTTCACGGTCTTCTCGTTGGCGTTGAGCGTGACATGGCTGAACGGCCATCCGGCGGGGATCTGGCTCATCGTGATGCGGATCTTCCAGGGCGTCGGGGCGGCGATGTTGATGGCCAACTCCGCCGCCATCTTGACCGATGCCTTCCCAGCCGGGAAGCGAGGCATGGCATTGGGGATCAACCAGGCCGCGGCTTTCAGCGGATCGTTCATCGGATTGGTGCTCGGCGGCGTCCTTGCTCCTATCAACTGGCGTCTGATCTTCTTGGTCTCTGTACCCGTGGGCTTGCTCGGAACGCTGATGGGCTACCTGTTGTTACGCGAGCTGAGTCCCCGACGACCCGCCCGCATCGACTGGCCGGGCAACATCACCTTCGCCCTGGGTCTGATCCTGATCATGATCGGCATCACCTATGGGATCGAGCCCTATGGAGGGCAAGCCATGGGGTGGACGAATCCAATGGTGCTGACGTGTCTGTTTGTCGGCGTTGCCATTCTGGTTCTCTTCGGCATCATCGAGACGCGAGTGGATCAGCCCATGTTCCGCCTTCAGCTGTTCAAGATCAGAGCGTTCAGCGCGGGCTTGTTCGCCAGTTTTTTGGCTGCGCTGAGCCGCGGTGGGCTGATGTTCATGCTCATCATCTGGCTCCAGGGCATCTGGCTGCCCCTGCACGGGTATACCTTCGAGCGCACACCATTGTGGGCTGGCATCGCCATTCTGCCGCTCACCGCCGGGCTCCTCATCGCCGGACCGGTGGCAGGGATTCTCTCCGACCGCTACGGCGCACGGATCTTCGCGAGCGGAGGGATGATTGGCTCAGCGGTCTGTTTTTTGCTCCTGGAGTTTTTGCCAGTGGACTTCCCCTACCCGCTCTTTGCGGTGCTGTTGTTCTGCACGGGATTGTGCATGGCGTCATTCGGCTCGCCCAACCGGTCTGCGGTCATGAGCAGCCTGCCAGCCGAGTACAGGGGAGTCGGCTCGGGCATGAACACCACCTTTCAGAACTCGGCCCAGGTCCTCTCCATTGGGATCTTCTTCTCGCTCGTGATCCTCGGCCTCTCGGTGTCCCTGCCACAAAGCCTCTACCACGGGCTGGTGGCGCACGGCGTGCCCAGTGGGGCCGCCCACCAAGCGTCGCAGCTCCCTCCGGTCTCGACACTCTTCGCAGCGCTGCTCGGGTTCAACCCAATCCAACACCTCGTTGGACCCCACGTTTTGGCGCAGTTACCCCAGGCTCAGCAAACGGCTCTGACGGGCCGGAGCTTCTTTCCGTCCCTCATTGCGGGCCCGTTCAAGTCGGGCCTCCACGCTGCCTTCGACTTCGCCATCGTGGCCAGTCTTCTGGGGGCCGCCGCCTCATGGACCCGAGGTTCGGGAGTGCCCAGTGCCTCGGCCTCTGGGGCCTCCGTGGCTACGATCAACGAGAAGGGGAAGAGCGCCGAGTCGAATCCCGAGTCCGTCAGTGAGCCGGCTCGGGTGTAGCGGTGGAGGAGAGGCAAATGTCCACCAACGTAGACAAGACGCCGGCGCCACCAGTTGAGTGGCGCATCGGTGAAGTGGCCAAGCTCACCGGGGTCACCACCCGGACACTGCGGTATTGGGAGGAACTCCAGCTCCTGCAGCCAAGCAGCTACCGCGCCAGCGGTGAGCGGCTCTATTCACCCGCCGATGTGGCCAGAGTCACCAGGATCCGCAACCTCCAAGAGCTCCTCGGATTCTCCTTGGCCGAGGTCCGCACCGTGCTCAATGCCGGTGACGTCGATGTGCTCGACCGGGTGCGGTCTGAACTGAAGGCCGAGAACCTCTCGCCGTCACGTCATCGTGAGCTTCTCGACGAGGGTATTGCGGCCAACGACCAGCTCCTGGAACGGCTCGAGGAAACGCTGTCGCGGATCCAGGCGTTTCGAGATGAACGGGTCGCGTCCGGGGTCCGTTTGCGCGAGGCACGCCGCGAACTGGGCTAACAGTCGGTGCTGTCCGCCTACCGGGCCGCGGGCTCGCTGGTCGAGCTAGTCCCCGACCTCCGCGTTCAGCGCAGCCAGCATTTCGTCACCCCAGCGGTCCAACCGGTTGGGCCCAATGCCTTTGCACTGAGCCAGCTCAGACAGCGTCCGGGGCTGACGAGCCGCGATGCCCGCCAATTCGCTGTCGTTCAGTACGACATACGCCGGTACGGACGCCCGTTTTGCTGCCCCTGAGCGCCATTCCCGCAGGGCGCTCTCAGCCCCCTTGGTCTCGCCCGGTCCGGTCAGGACCACGGTGGCGCCCCGCACGCGAACCTCGGATCCGAACGACACCCTCAGTCGTGCGTCGCCCACCTGGAATACCGCCTCCGACTCGGAAAGATCGACCACGGTGCCGGAATGGCCGGCGTAATCAAGCGCGAGGCCCACTTCCGCCGGCACCTCCAGCGTCGGCCTGCCCGGTCGTCTGGGGCCACGCCCCCCCGCCCTCGCACCGGTGCCACGGCGTCCATGGTCACGAGAAGTGCCCGTCGAGGAGGCGAGCCCGGCGAGGAGGGCCCGCTCGGGTGTGCCACCCACCCCGGCGATGCCGACGATCGGAGTATGGGTTCGGCTGCCATCGAGCTCACTCACGAAAGGCGAGCACTCGTCGGCATCAGCCAACACAACCACCTGACGGATGGCACGGGTCAGGGCAACGTGGAAGACGCGCCGCTCTCCCTCCTCGTCGTCACTCAAGCGATGGGGGAACAGCCCTTGCGAAGCGCCGTAGATGATCACGTGTTCCCACTCCCGGCCCTTGATCTTGTGGATCGTCGAGAGCAGGACGGCAGGGCCGCCGGCCGGTCGCCGCGCCAGCACATCGAGAAGCCACGACTCGAAGGAGGCGGCATGGGGGTGGAGCGCTGCCACGGCCTCGAGTGCGACGAGGTCATCGGCATGGGTGGACCGATCGGCCTCCCCCCGGGACGAGTCCAAGATGTTCATCGTCTCGCCCAGTCCAACGTGGATCCGAATGGCTCGTAACCCGGCTGCAGTCGAGATCCGGCAAGCCGCGGAGACGGCGTCGACGACATCGGCATACGCCTCCAACTTGGCGACGTCTCGACCCGAGAGAGCATTCGCCAGGCGCCTGATGTCCGCGACCGACGTCTTCGGACGCTTGGTAACCATCTCCGCGACATTTCGGGCGATCCCCCGAGAGGGCCGTCGGATGGTCTGCACGACATCCTCACGACGCAACGCTGCTGGGGCCAGACCCATTCGCAGGTAGGCCAGAGCAGTCCGGACACCCGTTCGATCCAGCGCCTTCGCATCGAGGGGAGCGCTGCACGGGATACCGGCTTCGGTGAGTGCGATCTGGATCGGGAGCAGCGTCGAGTTCACCCGGGACAGCACAGCGATCTCTTCCAGTGGAACGCCATCGCTGATCCAGCTCGAGATCGCGCTGGCCGCGCTGGTCGGGAGCGCGTCGGCTGGCATTTTGACCACGGCCACCGGTCCCATCCCTTGGATGAGCGGGTCGTCGTCGCGGCGATCGGGCGGTGTCCTGATGGTCTTGGCGATCCGGTTGCTGTTGTAGGACAAGACGTATGTGGCTGCGCGCACGACGGCTGACGGGCACCGGTAGTTCACCTCGAGCGCGTAGTTGTGGGCTCCGGGGAAGTAAGTGTCGAAGTTGATCAGGTACTCGGGTGTGGCTCCGGCGTAGCCATAGATGACCTGGTCGTCGTCGCCGACGCCGAAGCAGTGGTAGGCCGGGGCGCTCAGCAACCGGATCAGGAGCATGTGGGCGGGGTTGAGGTCCTGGAACTCGTCGACCAGGAGATGCCGGCTGCGGCTTTGCGCGGCGGCGCGAGCATCGGGGTCCTGGAGAAGGATCTCGATCGCCCGGTAGATCTGCTCGTCGAAGTCGACGGCGCCCGCTTCCGCCAGCGCCCTTCGGTAGCTGTCGAATCCCTCTGCCAAACCCTGGGCGTCCGGGATCTCCTTCTCGACTTCGGCCGGTGGGGTCAGACCCAACCGGACGGCCGACAATCCATCGGTGTAGGGGACGACCGTGTCGGTGTTCGCCTGATGTGGGACGTCGAAGACGTGCTGCACGAGGTCCCGAACTCCCGGGCCCTCCAGGGTGCGAACTCGACCTTGTCCTCCATACTCGTTGCAGATCCACAAGCCCAGGCTGTTGAGTGTTTGCACGTGGGGCCCACGTGCTGTCGCGGGGCGGCCGGATCGTTCCCTCAGCTCGTCCACTGCCTTGCGGTTGAAGGCCAGCGCCGTCACGGTGGAGGGCTCCACCCGGTAGTCCTCGATGAGGTGCCGGAGGCGCTCGGTCAAGACCCTGGTCTTGCCCGAACCCGCGGGAGCAATGACCCGGGCGCCCCCTTTCCCATGGCTGACGGCTGCCAGCTGGTCTGGCGCGAGGTCAGCGCCCGTTGGGTGGTAGCCCACTGCCGAGATCGACCCCGCCTCGGTGTTCCAGCGCTGGACGACACTGACGCCACTCAGCAGGGGAGGGGGGACGAAGGGGCCCCCGTCGACGAACATCGGAGTCCCGTCAGCCAGCTCGATGTCGGCGGGACCAGTCTCCTTGACACCCTGACCGGCGAATCGCCTCGCGGCCTTGCGCCCATGCCACCAAATCGCCTCTCCACTCCGAAAGTCGTAGGTGTTCGCCCAGACCAAGAAGTGCAGGCGATCCCGGGTGAACTCGAAGTCGGGGCTCAGGTCATGGACCGATCGCATACAGATCTCGCGCGAGGACAACACCTGGGAGTCGATCGCCAGCTCGACCACAATTGGCTGACGATCGAACCAGGTTCGCTGCAGGCTTGCGATCGCGGCGCCCGGGTCGGCGATCGTCTCCGGGCCGATCAGAACCCTGGGGCACCCGGCCCAGGGATCTGGAGGGGCCATTCCAGGCAGCACGACAACGCCTCGGCCAAGTTCGGGCGGCCCCGGCATGGTCATCCGGGTCAAGCTACCGGAGGGCTGTTTCGACCTGCTCGTGGTGAGTCACGGGTCAGCGATTCGGGTTCCCCGCGCACCCGAGATCACTCTCGACGCGTCGTCGGCGCAATGACCGAGACTGCGGTCGTTGAACTCACCCATTCCCCCGGTGGGGCACCCTCCCGCAACTTGGCCGCCCTGCGTCCCCCACCCGCCAGGGGCGTGAGAGTCCCCGATTTCCCGAGACCGGGAGGACCCCGATCCGTTAGTATCGAACATATGTTCGCCTGGATGGAACAGCTCAACGAGGCCCAGCGAGCAGCCGTGACCCATGAAGGTGGGCCACTCCGGGTCCTTGCAGGCGCCGGAACAGGCAAAACGACCGCCCTCTCTGCTCGCGTCGCGTGGTTGCTCGCGACTGGAACGCCTGCGGAACGCATTCTCCTGTTGACTTTCACGCGAAGGGCAGCGCGCCAGATGCTGGATCGGACTGGCGTGATGTTGGCCGCAACACAAAGGGAGGGTTGGTCTCAACCGACGACGAGCCGTGTGATGGGTGGGACGTTTCACGCCATCGCACACCGAACTCTGCGGAGATACTCGCAGGCGCTCGGCCTTCCCGATGGATTTTCGGTTCTGGACCCTTCTGATGCTTCCGACGTCATCGATCTCGTCCGAGAAGAGGGCTGCTACGCGCAATCCTCCGGCCAGCGCTTCCCACGCAAGGCACTTCTACTCGACCTCTATTCCCGAGCGGTAAACACTGGGAGTTCTATTTCTACGGTGACCGCAACAGTCGCGCCGTGGGCAAACGATGTTGTCGAGCAGATTATTGAGATTTGCCGCGGTTACGTCGCCCGCAAACGGGCTGAGGGCATGCTTGACTTCGACGACCTTCTCTTGTTGTGGAGGGCCGCCGCCCTTGATGATCGGTTGGGCTTACGGCTTGCTGGTTCCTTCGACCACATATTGGTCGATGAGTACCAGGACGTGAACGGATTGCAAGTAGATATTCTGAAGGCGCTGCGACGAACCGACGAACGGATCACGATCGTCGGAGACGATGCACAAGCGGTCTACTCGTTCCGTGCTGCGGAACCCCGCCACATCCTGGATTTCGAACAACTCTTTCCGGGAGCGCGGACGGTGATTCTCAGCACCAACTACCGATCGGGCCAACATATTCTTGACGTGGCAAACGCTGTGGCTGCCGAAGCTCCAGAGGGATTCTCCGTAGTGCTTCGCGCCGCGAACGGGCAAGCTGGAATGCGCCCCCGTCTGGTCAGGTGTGCCGACGAGGATGCCCAGGTTTCGGCGGTCTGCGAGCAGATACTTGTGCAAAGAGAAGAAGGCATCGCCCTCAAAGAACAAGCGGTTCTGGTGCGCGCCGCACACCACTCGAATTTGCTCGAACTTGAGCTCGGGCGTCGACGAATTCCGTATGTCAAGTATGGGGGCCTGCGGTTCGTCGAGGCCGCCCACGTAAAGGATCTACTGGCAGCATTCAGACTGGCGGACAACGCTTCTGACTCGCTGGCGTGGTTCCGGCTCCTGCAACTTCACGAGGGAGTCGGCCCGACCATTGCGCGCCGCGCGTTGGCAGCCCTCGGGTTGGGCGACCCCGACGCCGACCCAATGAATCACGAACGAGTCCTCGATCGATGGCCCAGAGCAGCCGAATTGCTGCCAGCCTCCTCTCGCTCTCAAGCTGATCGTCTTGTCGCGGCCCTCGCTCATGGAGATGGTGACTTGGTCGCACATGCGGAGCGCCTTCGAGTCGTTGTCGTTCCGCTGATTGAAGCGACCTATCCGGATTCGAGAGTTCGTCTCGTCGATTTGGATTCCCTCGTCGCTGGAGTAGCAAAGACCTCGCGGCTCTCCGACGTGGCGGCAGACTTTGCCCTGGAGCCTCCGCGGTCGACGTCTGATCTTGCCGGCAATCCGACAATCGACGAGGACTGGCTGACGATTTCCACTATTCACTCAGCCAAGGGTCTCGAATGGAAGGCCGTACACGTCCTTAACGCGACCGACGGCATGGTGCCGTCGGACATGGCGTTGGGATCGTCAGAAGGTCTCGAGGAAGAGCGACGGGTCTTCTATGTGGCCTTGACCCGTGCGCGTAAGGCACTTCATGTGTACGTCCCGTTGCGGTATCACCACCGACCCCGTGGTCGAGATGATTCCCATGGGTGGGCGCAACCTTCCCGGTTCTTGTCCGCTCAGGTTCGGTCGAAGTGTAACGAAGTAGATGTTGCACACGAACTCACCTCATGGGCTCCGGACTCCGGAGTGGCAGATGGATTCGGCAGAGTCGGTGCCGACCTCGAATCGCTCTGGTCGTAGCAAGAAGAACCGAATACGCGCCGGGACCATCCGAACACGTGTCGCAAATCTACCGAGTAGGAAACGTCTCACTCGGGACAACACCCTGGCGACTTCGACGTGAGCTATGCGTCTGAGGCCCCACCTGCGTCGGACATCAAGGGATTTCGGAGCTCCACCGCCGAAACAGAACAAGAAACTCGTCCTGCACCTTGGGACTCAGGTCCTGCGGGGTCAGGCTCCCGGTCTGTCGGATGATCGTTCGCATCTGTTCGAGGTACTCGCTGCAATGCGGACACCGGCGCAGATGTGTTTCGAACCGACGGCGATCGCCCGCCGGCAGAGCATCTTCGAGGTAGTCCGTGACAAGCTCGACGACCTCTTGGCATGCGAGAGAGGGGCGGCGACGAAACACGGACTCAAACCTTACCGAACTCGATCTCGAGGGCTTGGCGCATTCGGCTTCGACCTCGATGCAACAGAACCCGTTGATTGGCTTCGGTGATATTCAGTAGTTCACAGACTTCGGTGCTGTGCATACCCTCGAGGTCACGGAGTGCCAGGACGCTTCGTTGCTGGACGGGGAGCTCATCGAGCGCGGACCAGATGGACGCCGACAACTCTCCAGCCTGAAGTCGCTCGTCCAGATCGTCGCCCCAGTGCTCAGGTGGCAATGACCATTGACCATCCGCGTCAAATCGAGAGGGGTCCACACTGCACTCGTGGTCGCCAATCGGAACGTGCCGATGTTCCCGTACTCCGGTCGACTGGGCACGATTGACGAGGATCCGATACAACCAGGTCTGGAAAGACGACCGACCCTCAAACCTACCCATGCCCCGCAAGACCGCCAACCAGGTATCTTGCACCACTTCCTCGGCCACGGCGTGGCTGGATACGAACGAGCGTGCGACGCGCACCATTGCGTCATGATGACGTCCGACCAGCGCGATGAAGGCTTGTTCGTCACCTGCTCGGAGCTGCTCCAGATCGAGACCTCCGGTCGGCGGGGTGTTCAGCATGGTCGCTGTCCTTTTGTTTGCCGCCAAGATCGTCAGAGGTTGGTGGCGTCTTCGAGCAGACGCGCCGCAGCCAATTTTGCCGATCGGTGGGCTTTGGACTTCCGGTCGAGCTGGGCGCTGATCATCGTCCCGTCGTAGAGGAGGACCAACTGATCGACGAGTTCCCTTCGTCGTGACGTGGACGGGAGAGTGCTGAGCAGGTCGACGAACAGCTGATGGACGTGGGCCCGGTGGCTTTGAATGACCTCAGCCACGGGACCGTCTTGTCCTGGGAACTCGGCGGCGGCGTTGATGAAGGGACATCCGCGGAAGTCCGGCTGTGATAACGAACGGTTCAACGTGTCGAATACTCTGGCCACGCTCCGAGCTGGCGAACCCGACCTCGCGAGTATGGGTTCTGCAAAGTGGAGACGCCAGTCAGCGGACCGTTGCCGTAAACACTCCGCGACCAGTTCTTCCTTCGACCGGAAGTGCTGGTAGAGGGTCGCCTTGGCCACGCCGGATTGCACGACCACGCGATCGATTCCGACTGCGTGGATGCCCTCCGCGTAAAACAGCGCCGAAGCGGTTTCCAAGATGCGATCTCGGGCGCCGGTCCGCTCACTCACCTGAGTTCCCATGGACTGAGGTTAACAGACCAGTCTGTACGATCTGCAGAAATATTCTCGAGGCCAATATTTCTGCCCAGGCTTCGTCAGAGGCCCTGTTCATAGGGTCCTTCTGTCCTGTGGACGAGTGTGGAAACAGACAGACCGGTCCGTCTGGGATGTAACGCTTTCGTGAGTACGGAGACAGTACATGTGTCGGGTAGCTCGTACCCCTCAAACCCCGATGGAGGTCAAGAACAGAATGCGAAAGCACATCAAAAGGGCCGTGAATCTTACGCTCGGCGTCGCAACACTCGGTGGCGTCGGTCTTCTCGGCACGCTGGGCGCCGGGACGGCCAATGCAGCCCCTCCCTCTCCAGTGGTCGGCCACGTCTACGTCGACGACAACACCACGGGAACAAACACAGTCAGCGGCTTCGATCGGCACGTGGACGGCTCGTTGACACCGCTCGCTGGTTCACCCTTCATCGCCGGCGGCGCGGGTACCGGAGGAGGGCTGGGTTCGCAGGGTGCGATCCAGGTCAGCAGCGACGGCCGCTATCTCCTCGCCGCTGACGCCGGCAGCAACCAGATTTCGGTCCTGCAGATCAAGCCGAACGGCAGTCTGAAGCTGGTCCCGACTGGAGTGGTCTCGTCCGGTGGTCCTGCCCCGGTAAGTATCGCGGTGCACGACAACCTTGTCTATGTCGCCAATTCCAATCTTGGTGGAGCGGGACCGAACTACACCGGGTTCACCCTGAACCCAGGTGGACATCTCGACCCGCTGGCGAACTCGACCGTGTCGCTTCCCGACGGTTCCGACCCGGGCGACGTGCTCTTCAACTCGACCGGCACAAACCTGGCGGGCGCCGAAATCGGTTCATCGTTGATCGACAGCTTCGTTGTCGGGGCAGATGGCCTTCTGACGGCTGCTCCCGGATCCCCTTCGTCCGCACAGGGTCTTGGACCCTTCGGCAGCGAGTTCCGGCCCACGAATCCCCAGCAGCTGTTCGTCTCCAACGCCCACAACGTCGGGGCCGGAACCGGGACCATCTCGGCGTTCAACGTCGCGTCCAACGGCTCGTTGACGTCGATCGGGTCGAGTCCCTTTGCGGACAACCAGACGGCGCCGTGTTGGATCGAGATCACTCACGACGGCCAGTTCCTGTTCACCGTCAACACCGGTTCGGGTGAGATTTCCCGGTACTCGATCGCGACAGACGGGTCCCTGACGCTCTTGGGCAGTACGCCGGTGAGCAGCACCGGCGGCGTGGGCGCCGTCGACGCCCGTCTGAGCAACGACGGTCGGACGCTGTACGTGGACGAGAGCCGAGTCGGCGCCGTGGGTGCCTTCGCCGTGAACGGCGGAAACCTCACAGAGCTTCCGAGCTCGCCTGTTGCGCTCCCCGCGGGCGCCGCACCGTCCGGGATCGTCACCACAGGGTCCTAGCAGCATTATCTCACTGCGAGGGCCGGGAGCATCACGCTCCCGGCCCTCGCGTTGAACCTCGAACACGAGGAATGTCTTTGCGTACATCGACCATTGCCCAGCAGGTAGCCGACATGAGATCGCATATGGCGTCCCAACCTCAGAACGAAGACATGGGCGTCTTTGAGCGTGAACAATCGACGCTCGCCACCCTCGGAGAGCCAGTTGGGATCCTCCCCGTCGGCTCGACACTGCCTGACGTGGAACTGATCGGCCCCGACGGCGAGCAGACTTCCCTGGGCGAGGCGACTGGTGGGCGTCCCGCCGTCGTCGTGTTCTATCGCGGGGCCTGGTGTCCTTATTGCAATATCGCCCTGAAGAACTACCAGAACTCTCTTCTGCCGGCGCTGACCGATCGGGGGGTACCCCTCGTAGCAGTGAGCCCGCAACGACCCGATGGATCGCTGACGATGCAACAGAAGAACGATCTGGCCTTCGCGGTGCTCTCCGACCCTGGAAACGTCCTTGCTCGGATGATGGGGATCGTTACGGCGCCCTCGTCGGAGGCACGCGCGGCGCAGCTCCAGTTGGGATTGGACCTCGCGGTCGTCAACGCGGACGGGACGACAGCGCTGCCTTGGCCCGCCACCGCCATCCTCGATGCAGGTCGGACTCTGGGATGGATCGACGTTCATCCTGATTACTCCACCCGCTCGGAGGCGGGCGACATCATCGCAGCATTCGACGACCTGGGCCTGTGAAGACCAGGCATCCCCCTACTCAACGAAAGAGAGGCTCCCATGACGGTTCGATTTGGACTGCTCGCACTACTCGAAGCGCAATCCGGCAAGGGTGAGGACCTGCGCGCTTTCTTGGAAGAGGGTCGCGCCATTGCGGCCTCCGAGAGCGGCACGGTGACCTGGTATGCGTTCAAGATCAGCGACACCAGTTTCGGCATCTTCGATACCTTCGAGACCGAAGAGGCAAGACAAGCACACCTGGACGGTGAGATCCCAAGTGCGCTTGGCCAGGTCGCTTCGGAACTGCTCGCCGGTGCTCCCGACATCCGGATGGTCGAGGTAATTGCGCTGACATAACCGGTCATTCCCGGCCCTTGTAGCGGGTCCGTCTTCCAAATACCGACAATCGCAGTCAGGATGGCAAACGCTGTCGGAGATGGCCAAAGATAGGGTGGCAGATGAAGCTTTCACCCGATTCGGTCCTTCAGCTCGCACCGGGGCTTCGCACACGACGCGATCATGCTGGGCACGTCCTTGTCGACTCGCCAGTGGGAACGATCATCGATATCGGCCCGCGGGGCTTCAGCGTCTTAGCCCTCTTCTGGCAACCGATGCGACTAGGCGAGGCGATTGACCGGCTGGAGCGTGAGCACGCCCACTCGACGGACTTCGCGCCGATTCTGAGCGTTCTCAACATGCTCATTGAAGAGAGCGCGCTTGTCTCACCTGACGCCGAGAGGGCGCCGACGAGCGGATGGGCTGACCCGGTGGAACACGCTCGCATGCTCCACGACGAGCGCAGGACCGGTGACTACCTGGCCGCCCTGGCAGCAGCAGTTCGTCCGGATGATGTGGTGCTCGACATCGGTACCGGGAGCGGAGTCCTCGCCTTGGCGGCTGCCCGGGCCGGTGCCCGCCACGTCTATACGGTCGAAGCCAGCGACATCGCAGAAGTCGCTGAGAAGGTGTTCAGGGTCAACGGGGTAGGAGACCAGGTCACCTTGCTCTCCGGCTGGTCGCGCGTTACTGAGCTTCCCGAACTGGCGGACCTGCTCGTGGCGGAAGTCATCGGCAATGAGCCCCTCGAAGAGGAAATCCTCGAGACCACGCTCGATGCCCGCCTTCGGTTGCTGAAACCGGACGCCCGCATGATCCCGCATGCGCTCACGCTGTTCGCGCGCCCGATTTTGCTGCCCGAAGCCGAGGTCATGCAGCGCGCCTTCGGCAGGTCAGCGGTGGAGCGATGGCGAGCGCTCTACGACATCGACTTCACCCCGCTGCTCGAAGCCGCGATTCCCGGGCCGACGCACACCATCACCGAGGGTGAGGTTGTCGCGACGTGGCCGCCGGTCGGGCCGCCCGTCGAGCTCGTCAAGTTGGACCTCACGACCCTCGACCAGCCATCAGTGCATGCGTCGGCCGACCTCGTCGTGGAACCACCCGGCCAGGTGAACGGCATCGCCCTCACGTTTTGCGCCGAATTGTACGAGGGCATCTCCCATACCCTCGACCCGTGGAGGTGGCCGGCGTCGAGCTGGGCGACCTCGGTGTGGGTCCTCTCCGATCCGGTCGAAGTCGATCCCGATTCCGTTCTGCGGGTCAGTTATCACCGTCGGACTCCCGGGGTTCCCGACGGGCTCACTTGGGACCTCCTGGACCGACATCTATGAAGAGGGCGTACTCCCGTGGCGGCGAGGCACCTCGTGACGGACCGGACAGAGTGACCCGCTAGAGGTCCTTGCAATACCAACGCGTTGTCGTGCCAGCCGGGCAATTCTCCAGCACGCCAATCGTTCGATAGCCCAAGCGGTCGTAGAAGTCGGCGATCAAGACGTCATAGGTCAAGCCCATGACAAGCCGGCAGCCGCGGAGTCGTGCTTCGTGCTCGACCTCTGCCATCAACGCTCGCCCGAGGCCAGCATTCCTCCGTGTCTTGTCGACCCACACGACATGAAGCTGACAGCCCCCGCCCCACATGGTGCCGGACGCTCCGGCGACGATCCCTCCGTCTTTGCGTACAAGAACCGCGAACTCCCTCTCGTCGCCGACACCGGCAGCCTCAACGGCGGCCTGCGCCATGCGATCCTCCAGGAGAGCGAGATCCCTCGGGTCCGGCTCGTCCTCAAATTCGATGCGGTAGGGGTCGACCACCGCTCCGGCCGGCATGCCGCTCAGGTCGCGAGCATCTGTTCGAGAAGGCTTGAGTCGTCGAAGTACGCCCGCACGGCCTTGATCTTCGTCTGCTCGAAGTCGGCAACTGCCGCCGCACCGAGGAGAAGGTTGTGTTGATTGGGCTCGATCACCACCGCCTCTTCGATGACGAAGGGCCCGGAGAAAATCCCGGTCACGCGGAATTCGGCGAGTCCGCGGCTCCCGAAGACGTCCAAAGTATCGAACTGGATGTCGACATCGGAGAAGGCCGATTCGCGAAAGGCAAGGTGTTTCTGAAGATCCGACAGGTCTACGGCCAGCATGTTCGGCGTCCACACGGTCGCATGGTCAGTGAGCAACTGATCCAGGCTCGCGATGTTGTCGTCAGTGGGTGAGATGAAGATCTCGATGGCACGCCGCAAGGTGGCGGCGCGAGGGTGCTCGACCATGAATGCTCCTCTTGGTTTGGGCGACGCTAGGCGCCGAGGACCTTCTGCTTGGCGGCGGCGAATTCCTCGTCGGAGAGGGCACCCGACTCGTGCAGGGAAGCGAGGCGCTCCAATTCGCCGGCTGCATCGTCGGCGCTCGGTGCCGGTGACGGAGGAGCGGGGGGCGGCGGCTCGGCATATGCCGCCTCGTCCTGATAGGCCTCTTCTTGGGGGGCGCGGTTCCGGCCTGCTGCGTAGGCCATGCCTCCGGCGACCATCATGGTCCTGCGGCGAGTCCTGCGACGCACCATTCCCATGGCATTACCTCCTAACTTCTCGTTCCAGTTGTTCGTCAGCGATCGCGACGATCTTCCCTTCGGTCCTGGCGGTCATCTCTTCGATCTTCGCGTCGGTCGTGCCGGCGGTTTACTCCGTGGGCGACGACGGCCGCGGTTCCCACCACGGCGGCGGTGCGGGCAACGGGAGCACCGATGACGCCTCTGCGGGCGGCGCGGGCAGGTCGAAGCGGCATCTCAACCTCCTTGGGTTACCTCGTCCGCTTCGAGAGCGGCGAGGATGGCTTGGATCGGAATGCGTCCGTTGGCGATGAGCTGACCGCCGGAGCGGCGAGCGGCAGAGGCAAACGGTGCGGCCCAGGAGTTCTCCCAAACGAGCACTCCCGCCACAGTCCCCGGTTTCATCGCCGCCGCCAGGTTCACGATGTCCTCCGCAGCCAATAGGTCGGCCAGCTGCGTTTCGGCTCTGCGGAGTTCGTCGAGCTTGTCGAGGTCCTCAATCTCCTTGCCGTCAATTTGTCCGTTCTCGTCCTTGGCCACGATCAAGAGGTCCAAGAGGCGGACAGTTCCTGCGTCGACGAGCTTGGCCAGTTCGGTTGCCATGTCTCCGGTGAAGTGGGACTGGCCGGGTGGGAACTCGACCACCAGGTAATCGACTGGCCCCAGTTCGTCCAACTCGTTGTCGGCCATGGTGTGTCTCCGTTTCTCACTCGATGATTCGGACGGACGGGCTAGATGTGGTTGGCCAGGTCCATTCGGATCGTGCTCCGGCTCGCGCTTGTCCGTGGCGTACGGTCCACTCGTTGTCCAGTTTCATGCTGTGCATCAGGACTCGGAATGACTCTCTCAGTATGCGATGGGGGTGTGGTTGCGTCATCACCCCACAAAGGGTGATTCGGAGGGCGATGCGAGCCATGAAAAACGGGGCCCGCCGGCTTGTGGCGTCGGACGTCGCATGATGAGGCGGGTGGTGCCGAAGCAAACGGCCTCGAACTAGTCGATCTCATAGGGCTCATCGGGCCGCTCGGAGCGATCAGCTCGGTCATGACGAGACTCCATGGCGGCTCGTACAGTGGCGACGACTCCGGCGGGGCCCAACACGGCTGCAACCCCAGATGTACCCATGACATGACGCACTTGCCCGTGGGCCCGGGCGACGACCAGCCTGACGTTGAGCTGGGCGAGCCGTTCCAGGAGCTGCAGGATAACCGACGATCCCGTGGTATCGAGGAAGGTGATGGCGCCGGCGTCGAGCACCACGGTGTCGACCGGGTCCGGCGCCGCTGTGACGAGTTCCAGGATGTCGTCGCGAAGCCGACGGCAATTCGCGAAGAACAGCGGAGCGTCGAAACGGTACACGATGACTCCTGGAGTTGTGACGACACCGTCAACGCGTTCGACGTCTCGAAACGAGTCGTCGTCGGGGACGTACCCGAGCACCGCCCGATGCGGCAAGGTGGCGTGGTAGACGAGAGCCACCAGCGAGACTCCCACGGCGATGAGCAGGCCCTCGAGAACACCAAGGGCTAGGACACCGATGAGCGCAACGAGCCCCATCACGAAGTCTTCGCGTCGAATCTGCCAGGCGCGGCGCAATCCGGAAATATCGAAGAGTCCGCTCACGGCGACGATCACAACTGCCCCGAGAGTCGCCGCGGGCAGATTCTTGAAGAGCGGTGTCAGGAAGAGCAATGTGAGTCCGACAGCGACGGCGGCCACGGCCCCACTGAGTTGTGTTCGAGCGCCGGCGTCGCTCGCGGAAGCTGTCCGGGAGAAGCTGCCATCGACCGGAAACCCCTGAAAGAGCCCGGCCCCCACATTGGACACCCCGATCGCGACAAGCTCTCGGTTGGGGTCGACCGCATAACCAACTCGGTCTGCCATGGCCTTGGCAACGGCGATCGATTCGACATAACACACCAGCGCAACCCCCAACGAGCTGAACGCCAGGCTGCCGAGGTCGTGGATCCCGACTTTTGGGACCTTCAAGGTGGGCAGGCCGTTCGGAACCGTACCGGTCACGGCCACGCCGTGGGCGGACAGGTCGAACAAGCTCGCGGCCGTGATGGCCAGTGCGACGACAATGAGCGCCGCAGGCGAGCGCGGAGCGAACCGACGCAAGAGCACCATGGACACGATTGACAATGCCGCAACCAGCACCGTGAGACCTTGTACCTTGCCGAGGTTGGCGATCGCGTTGCCAACAAGCTGGAAGAACGTTTCCCCGTTGACGCTGTAACCCAGAATTTTCCCCAGTTGGCTGGCCGCGATCACCAGTGCTGCCCCAGTGACGTAGCCCGAAAGAACTGGTTGCGACAGGAAATTCACCACGAACCCCGCGCGTAGAAGGCCCCCGAGGATGCAGATACCGCCAACGAGCAGAGCGAGCGTCGCGCCCAGGGCGAGCGCGAGGGTCGCGCTCCCGTGACTCAGGGGCTCGATCACGGTCGCCGTCAAGACGGCAACGGTCGCTGTCGGTCCGAGAGCCAGCTGTCGGGAAGTGCCGAACAGCGCGTAGGCCAGGATCGGTACGAAGCTCGCGTACAGTCCGTTGACCGCCGGGAGACCAGCGAGCTCGGCATACGCCATACCCTGGGGAACCAAGAGTGCAGCCACAGTGATCCCAGCGGCCAGATCTCGAACCATGAGACGAGGAGGGCCGCCGCGCAATTGCTCAATCACCGGGAACGCTGCGTTCAGTTTGTACCTCATCGCCAAGCCTTCTTGCCCAGACGGATGGGGCGGAGACCAATGCGCGTCGTGTCCCGGTCTGGCCGCGGTCCCCTCTGCCGTCTGTGACCCTTCCACCGGACGCGAAGTCGCCCAGAACGTCCGATCTCGAGAGACGGCGTCACCGATTGCACCGTGGAGAGTTAGCCGCGGGCTTTTGTCGGCCGCATCTGGCCTTCTGCGTCAACCAAGAGATCCCTGCTCGCATCGACGACATCGCGGAGCAACCCGCCCCGAGAGTGAGGTCGGGTCCGAGAGGAAAGATTTTGGGTCATTCCTCGCCAGTTTTCGCTTCGCGCACGGAGACCAGTTCGAGTCCGAGAGCCCGGATCCGTTCAATTACCCCATGCAGCGCAGCTTGGTCCGGAACGGTAGCTCGCAGGGTGGTCAACCCCTCCTTGGTTGAGACCTCGAGATCATTGAACGCCGCCGACACGGCCCGGCCGGCTTCGCCCCTGAAGGTGATCACGTAGGTGGTTGGTTCCATTCGCCCTGGTCATTGTGATCTGCACCGCCACGCACGTCGTCACCCTCACCCGGGTGATTTCGGTGATCGTTTGGTAGCCTCGACTCGGTGATCGGCACCAGGCCGGCTGTGACGAAGTTCACGCGACCCGCCCTGCCACATGCCCTGATCCGCAGGCCCGAGCTACTCAGTCGGCTCGATTCGGCCATGCAGTTCCCCTGCACGTTGGTGGCGGGCAGCCCGGGCGTGGGGAAAACCGTGCTGCTGTCGTCCTGGGTCGAAGAGCGAGCCCAAGCTCGATGCGCCTGGCTCTCGTGCGATCGGTGGGATCATGACGAGTTCCGGTTCTGGACGTCCATTGCGTCTGCGCTCGCCGCTGTCGAGCCAGGTGGCGCCTCCGATGCGCTCGACCTGCTGGCCGAGGGTCCGGACGACATCGGAGATGTCGTGGCCGCCCTGGTCAACGAGATGGCTCTTTGGTCTGGCTCCACGTGGCTCATCCTCGATGACCTGCACGACGTCGCTCCCTCCGATCTCGGAGGGCTTCTCACTTTTGTCGAACGACTTCCTCCGATGACGCATGTCGTGTTCGGGACCCGTGTCGATCCAGTTCTGCCGATCCAACGGTGGCGGGCCCGGGGGCAATTAGCCGAGATCAGGGACGCTGACTTCCGCCTAGAAGAAGAACACGTCAACTCCTTCATGCACCAGTACGGCCTCGACCTTTCCAGCGGCGACGTGCATACCTTGGCCGCAAGGACCGAGGGATGGATGGCTGGAGTCCAGTTGGCAGCGCTTTCACTTCAGCACGAGTCCAACGACCCGTCCTCGTTCATCAGACGCCTCGATGGAACGGAGCACGTGGTAGCGGATTTCCTCATCGAAGAGGTGCTGGACCGGCAGTCCGCAGAAATGACGCAATTCTTGTACGCAACCTCAGTCGTTGATGAGTTCGACGTGGAATTGGCGAATGCTCTTCTCGGCGACGAGCAGGGCGCTTACCTCCTACGACGAGCGATGAATTCGGGACTGTTTGTCATGGCTGTAGGACGAGACCCGCCTCGGTACCGTTACCACCATCTCTTTCGAGAGCTTCTACACGCCCAACTGGAGGCCGAAGATCCGGCTCGGGCCAAAGCACTGCACTTGCGTGCGGGTGCGTGGTACGAGAAGACGGGCTCCTACGAGTCGGCCGTGGATCACTTCGTGCAAGCCCGTGAACTCGATCGAGCCTTCGGAATTCTGCACGATCACCTGGCGCACGAATGGTTTCCCGGCCCAGGTTCAAACGCTGGCACATGGCTGGGGAGGCTTTCTGACGAGGACATCAGGGCTCACCGTGCTCGTATGGTCGACTATGCCCTTGCGCTCGGGCTGGCGGGCCGGGTCGATGAGCAGGGTTGGTGGCTGGCGCAGGCGTCGAGCGCCACGGGCGACCGAGACGCCGACCTCGACGTCAGATTGGCTGGGGTCGACGCGCAGTGGCACGGCATGCGTGGCGAACCCGATCCGGTCCTCGCTTTCGAGGGGGACGTCTTCTCGCGCCTGACACCGGGCACAGACTTCGTACTCGACCAGTTCCCCGTCCTCTCGTCGCGGGCCCATCTCTACAATGGGGACCCGGTTTCTTGCATGGCCACCTGCGATCTCGCTCTCGGACATGCCGACCCAGTTACCGGCACGGTGCTGCTGGGGATCAGGTCTGCTGCCCTCTTCGACCTCGGTCAGTTACGACAGGCGCGAATTGCCGCGAGCACTGCGGTCGAAACCGCACATGCACGAGGCGTCGAGCACCACGTTGGTCTTTTTGACGCCGTCCTGACGCTGGGTGCGCTCAGCCGAGAGGCGGGTGAATTGAACGAAGCAGAGCGATTGATCGAAGATGCGCTTCGGCGCAGTGAGAGGATCCGGCCTCCGTTCGAACTGCTCGCGCTCATCGAAAGGGCACGTCTGTTTCGTATCCGGGGCGAGCTGGTCGAGGGTCTGGGCATTCTCGAACGGGCGAGAACGGTGCTGCCGGCTGGATCCAATTCTCCTCTCAACCTTCGCGTGGACATGCTTGAAGCCAGGATCGACATCGACCTCGGCGAATCGGCACGAGCGGTCGAATTGGTCAGGACGCTCCCGCGCTCGCCGTCACAGCGTCTCCTCGAGGCGCGTGCCCTGCTCGCGCTGGGGCATGCTGATCGTGCAGACTTCACCATGAACGGGCTTGAGAGTGCGGCCCTCGGCGTAGGGCTTACGATCGAGCTGACCGCTCTCCGGGCCGACGTTCGGCGCCAGCTGGGCCTCGGTTACGACGACGATCTTCGGCGACTCGTGGAGCTCGGGCGCCCGCATGGCTTCGTCCTCTCGGTGTTGGAAGGGTCACCTGGCCTTCGCGACGATTTGGTTTCCCGCCTGAGGCACTCGCCCCGCGACGACTACGCAGATACCCTCGTGACCATGGCGGATCGCATGGCGGCCCATAGCGCGCTGGGTCCGCCGTCGGGAGAGAGCGAACTGAGCGCTCGTGAGCAGGGCGTGCTTGGATATTTACAGACACGTCTCACCACGCGGGAGATCGCGGGCGAGCTTTTCATCTCCATGAACACGCTCAAATCCCATCTCAAGAGCGTCTACCGCAAACTGGATGCGTCGTCCCGATCCGATGCCGTGGCCCGCGCCAGGGCGGCTGGTCTTCTCTGACCTCGGATTGCTCCGGCTCATCGCCACCTCGCCCGCAGAAGACCCGCAGCCACTCTCAAGCTCCGTTACTTTCGGAGAAATGCAGCGTGCGCTCGGTGGTGCTTCATGGTCGGAGCGGGGGATACGCGTGCGATCCCCGATTCCGCTTCCGAGCTGCTTGATGAATCACCCTTCACGGGGTGATGACTCACCAGCACCCCGACGACATACTGACATTTGCCCGATGACAGTTCGGTCACATGGGAGGATGAATGCTGGCGTATACGTATCCGCTCTTGGGCATCTTCTGGACAATGCTCCTGTTTTTCGGGTTCGTGGTCTGGATTTGGCTTCTCGTCGTGGTCTTCGGAGACATCTTCCGGAGTCACGACATGGGGGGCGTCGCAAAGGCTCTCTGGGTGTTGCTCGTGATCTTCTTGCCGCTACTCGGCGTTCTCATCTATCTGATTGCGCGTGGTGGGAAAATGCAGGAAAGGGCCACCCAGGATGCGCGGCAACAACAGCAGGAATTTGACACTTATGTCCAAGAGGTGGCGGGATCGGAAGCCAACCCGGCGGACCAGCTGACGAAGTTGGCCCAACTCCGTGATGAGGGAGTCATCACGGAGCAGGAGTTCCAGTCCCAAAGGGCAAAAGTAATGGCCTGACGGCCTTACCTCTGCGCGAGCTCCCAACGAGCTGTCGTATGAAGCTCAGTGTCGGTTGCCTTTCGCTGTACCGAGGACTGAGACCGAACGACTGATCGATTGCGCGCCAACCAGGGCTCGCAACGGCGAACGCGAGGACAAACAACAGGAATGAATAAGCCTTCAAGTGGAAAGTCCCGGCCGCTGAGCCGGACACAGCATCTCGATCAGGGGAAGGCGGCTCGCAGGCGCTCCCCCAGGGAAAGCCAAGGAGACTGGAGCGCCAGTTCGCGCACGTCCGAACCACTGAGTCTTCTGGTCGGCCAAGAGGCCACACCGCGTACCTGAGCTTGTACCGATCCGTCACGGCCGCATGGCCGCCTCGGCCTTCGCTTTTTACCGAGGAGCAGCGCTGCCCATGGCCGCGGACTTGTCCACGAGTCCGGACACAGGCCTCAATGTCCAACTGTGTGGCGATGCTCATTTAGCGAACTTCGGCGGCTTTGCGTCGCCCGAGCGTGATCTGGTCTTCGACATCAACGACTTCGACGAAACCGCTGTCGGGCCATTCGAATGGGATGTGAAGAGGCTCGCTACCAGCTTGGAGGTCGCGGGACGAGAGCTGGGGTATCCCGACCGACGTTTGCGAGACATTGTCATTAATGGTGTTCGCACCTATCGACAGACAATCAGGTCGTTCGCTCGTACCACCAAGCTCGACACTTGGTACGCACGCCTCGATATTCCTGCCATTTTGGAAATGTGGGGTTCGAAGGCGGGAAAGAACGCCGTCAAGAATTTTCAACGCGCCGCGGTCAAGGCCGAATCGAAGGACCGTTTGAAAGCAAGGGACAAACTGACGACCGTCAGCAAGGGCGTGCCCCGATTCTTGAGCGATCCTCCGCTGCTCGTGCCGGTGGAGGACGTCTACAGCGAACCGGACCAGGCGGTGGAGATCGAGCGAGCGATCGAAGGCGCTCTCGGCTCCTACCGGGCAACGCTGTCTCCGGATCGACGGCATCTGTTGAGCCAGTACCGGTACGTCGCACTGGCCCGCAAGGTGGTCGGTGTCGGCAGTGTCGGCACCCGGTGTTGGGTGGCACTCTTCGTCGGGGAGGACGCAGACGACGTCTTCTTCCTCCAAGTGAAAGAGGCTGAAGAATCGGTGCTTGAGCGGTTCACTTCGAAGAGCATCGTGTCGAACCACGGGCAGAGGGTCGTCGAGGGCCAGCGACTCATGCAGGCCTCGAGCGACATCTTCTTAGGGTGGCAGCGAGTCGACCTGCCGGACGGCGGGCACCGGGACTTCTACGTTCGCCAGCTGTGGGACTGGAAGGCGTCCGCCGCTGTCGAATCGATGGACCCCGAGATCTTGGAGGTCTACGCCAGCATCTGCGCCTGGACACTGGCTCGGGCCCACGCGCGGTCCGGGAGCGCCACCGCTATCGGCGCCTACCTCGGCGCGAGTGACGTCTTCGACCATGCTCTGGCCGATTTCGCCCGGTCATACGCCGTGCAGAACGAGCATGACCATCAAGCCCTCGTGGAAGCAATCGCATCGGGCACTACGACAGCGGAAAGCGGTATCTAAATGAGTGCACGCGGTCCCCTTGTGGAGCGAGTGCGGTCGAGACAGAGTTGGCACGGCACCTCGGGGAACACGGATCCCGACTGATGGAAGATCACCCCTCAGCAGACAACTCTTCACCAGCAGACAACTCTTCACCAGCAGACAACTCTTCACCACCCGATCCTGACTCCTTGTTGCGGAGCAAGGACTACCGGGTGCTTCTCGTTTTGGCAGCAGTGATCGGCGTTGTGGTGTCACTGGCCTCGTGGGGCTATCTCGAGTTGATCCACTACCTCCAGCAATGGCTCTACAAAGACCTTCCGAGCGGGCTCAGTTTGTCACCCGTGCCAACGTGGTGGCCGTTGCCCGTGCTGGCCGTTGCGTCTGTGCCGATCGCCTTCGCCCTGGCTCGTATGCCCGGAGCCGGCGGCCACAAACCCGCTGAAGGGCTCAAGGCCGGGCCTCCCACCCAGCCCGTCGAACTTCCGGGCGTTCTGCTCGCCTCGCTCGCCTCCATTGGCTTCGGGATGGTCCTCGGTCCTGAGGCTCCCCTGATCGCGATTGCCGGTGGGCTTGGGATCCTCGCCGTGCGATCAGCAAGGAAAGACGCTCCCGATCAGGTCCTCGCCTTGATTGCTGCCGCAGCAAGTTTTGCCGCAATGTCGTCCCTCTTCGGCTCCCCCATTGTCGGGGCCGTGATCATCATCGAGGCGGCCGGATTGGGAGGAGCGATCCTTCCCGTCATCTTGTTACCGGGATTGTTGGCGGCCGGGATCGGCTCTCTCGTTTTCATCGGTATGGGCTCTTTGACCGGCCTGAGCTCCAGTGCCTACGCCGTCGCCCCGCTTGCCCTGCCCAAATACCATTCGCCGACGCTCTCAGCATTTGGGTGGACGATCGTGCTCGCTGCTGCTGTTGCGGTGGGAGTCTTCGTCATTGCGCGGATCGGGTTGGTGGTCAACGCTGCGACCTCACGTCGACCTTTTGTGATTGTCCCGCTCGCCGCCCTCACTGTCGGAGTGTTGGCGATTGCGTTCGGGCACTTCAGCGGCAAGCCGGAGGACTTGGTCCTCTTCTCGGGCCAGGACACGATGGGTGCGGTGGTCAACCAGGCCGCCAGCTTTTCCCAGAGTGCCTTTGCACTGTTTCTGATTTTCAAAGGCCTCGCGTACGGTGTTTCACTTGGAAGTGCCCGCGGCGGGCCCACTTTTCCTGCCATGTTCCTCGGCATCGTTGCCGGGCTGCTGTGCGCCCATCTGCCGGGATTCTCCGAAACGCCTGCGGTGGCTGCTCTTATGGGCGCGGGAACGGTCTCGATCCTCCGACTTCCCCTGGCTTCGATCATCATCGCCATGGTTGTCTCCCAGGCGGGAGGCTCCACGACTCCGCTCATCATCGTGGCTGTTGTGGTCGCCTATCTCGTCGTGCTAGCCCTTTCGGCGTTGCGCGTCTCGGAACAGCCGAAACCTCCCTTGGCTGATGCACCGAGCGATGACGGTCACCGTGACACACCCAGAGTCTCAACGGACGAACTCCAGTCATGATCGGGTCATCGCAACCAGCCGTTCGCTCTCGACGCTATCGGTCGACCCATGCCCGAGAAGCCGACCGTTGACTCCCTCGATCGCCACCGGCTCATTCCGGCTCCCGACGCTCAGGTCTGTCCTTGAATTCGACAGCTATGGCGGTGTGTTGGTTCTCATCTTCATCACGTACATACTCACAATCAATCTGACGACGTCCTGGGGGCCATCGCTGGTCATCGTCGTGCAGATCGCCACCGTCTCCATCATTCTCCGGATTTCCCGAGCGGCTCACCCGATCCGAGTCGTGGCCGCCGTCAGCCTCCTCGTCGCCATTGTGGCGGCCATCATCGCCCTGTTCCTCCACCACGACACCGCCTCCCGATTCCTGCCCGCGATCAGCAGCCTGCTCTATCTGATAGCGCCCATCGCCGTGATCCGTCACCTCGTGCGGAGGACGGTTATCGATCTGGAGACCATCTTGGGTGCGGTTGCGGCCTATCTCCTGATTGGGATGTTCTTCGCGTTCCTCTATCGCGCCGCCGGCGCCAATGAAGGAACGGCCTTCTTCGGCGCTCAGGGCGACGGGACCTTTTCCCAGGACCTCTTCTTCTCCTTCACGACGCTCACGACGACTGGCTATGGAAACCTCGTCCCGGCAGAAAATCCGGGCCAGAGCTTCGCGTTGGCAGAAATGCTCATCGGCCAGCTGTTCTTGGTCACAGCTGTGGCCGGGATCATCAACCTGTACCGACCGGCGAAGAGGCGCCTCCAGGGTGCTGAGGGATCGGACTCGGTTGGTCGCGAGGAGCTTCCTGGTGATGGTGACTCGTGAGGATCGCGTGACGCCGATGTCCATCGATCGACGAACTACGTCTGCCGCCGGTCTCGCTAGGCCCTTTGATGCTGCCGTCCGAAGAGCATGACGCCAACCGAAAAATCCGACGCGTGGTTTGACCACATCTGGCTTCCAAAAAGGGTTCGGCGCGGCCTGAGGTCGCTCGATGACACTTACACGGGGTCCTCGGCGGAGCACCTGTGGAGTCGACTCAACGCCCTGGACTTCATCAACAAGGGAATGCTCTTTGCTGCAGTGCTCCTGTTGTGCTTCTTCCCCTTCATAATTGTGGCGAACGCACTGGCCGGGCAATCGGCAGTCACGGGTCTGGTTCGACACCTTGGCTTGAACCAACAGGCAGCCAACGACGTCAGCGCCCTCTTCACCTCGTCATCAGCGACTTCGAATGCAGTGACTGGCACCGCCTACTTATTCTTTCTTCTCGGCGGGATCGCGGCTGCGTCAGCGGTGCAAGATCTCTACGAGCGGTCTTTCGAATTGGACGCCGGAGGTCTCAAAGACGTCTTCCGCCGTTTCGTCTGGCTGGCAGTGACAGTTGGCTGGGTCTCCCTTGCGGCAGTAGCTGGGCCATGGTTGCACGATGCGGTTGGTCTATGGCTGGTTGCCATCTTGGGAGTCATCGGCCTCACCCTCTTTTGGTGGGGCACAATGTGGTTCCTGCTCTCAGCGCGGGTTTCGTGGCGTTCCCTCTTGCCGTCCGCTGTGGCAACTGCGATCTTCTGGCTGGGAATGGAGGTGGTGTTCTCGTTTATCTTCTCGGATACCGTCATTTCGGATGACAAGAAGTACGGCCCGATTGGCGTGGTGTTCGCTCTCATGTCATGGCTGATCGCTATCGGTGTCGTCATCATTCTGGGAGCAGTGGTCGGACTTGTCTGGCGAGAACGAGATCTATCCTTCGCCAGGGCATTCCGCTGGCTCCGACGATCGTCGGCCCGAAAAACGGAGGGGCAACTGGGTCCCGTCGAGGAAGCTGGAGCGACCGAGAATCGTCCGTGAGCGTTTCGCAACGGTTCGTTGATACGAACGGAACCGGGCAGATACCCCGAGGACATCCTCGAGTATTCGCCGCACCTCTTGGCCGGTGACATCGGCAGGTTTGTAGAGCTGGGAAAGGCTGGATGCGTTTCCGCTCGGTCACGACCAGGGCCGGTTCACCTGTGACATCGCCGCTCGGATTCCGGCTGGATGTGGTACGGGCGTGGCGCTCCATGTCGCCGAATGACAGGCCGAACAGTACCTGGATTGCGACAAGATCACCCCAACCAGGGTGATGACGGTCGATCCTCCTATTGCGATACTCAAACCTGGGACCCAGACGGTCTGGTCTCAACGGAGGAGAGCATGATTGCCTACACCTACCCACTCCTGAGCCTCTTCTGGACGATGCTCATTTTCGCCGGCATATTCCTGATGGTCTTCTTCATCATCTGGTGCTTCATCGACAACTTCCGCCGTCACGATCACAGCGGTTGGGCGAAGGCCGGTTGGACCATTCTGATTCTGTTCTTTCCCATCTTGGGAGCCCTGATCTACATCATCGCCCGTCCCGCTGATGGTCAATGACTGCATCATCAACCTGTCGCTCGGCCTTGCCGTGCGTTTTGGAAGATAGCTGTTCCGCTGGTCCGTGACGATGCGATCCAACCTTGAATGATGGCGCAAGAATCCTGTCATGGTCGTGCCGTTGAACGTCGTCGGCGGTCATCGATTCGTCGGCTACGAGAGACAGACCGAATGAGGTGACAGTACGACATGGAAGATGCGGACGTCGTGCCCTTCGCGCCTGCTTCCCACATACCACTCGCGCCGTGGTCATCCAAGCATCGCGACGCGCTTGTCTTCGTCCTCGCCGGGTTGGTTGCGGTGACGCTGAGCGCATGTGGTTCGGGGTCGACAAACCCACCGGCGACCAGACCCAGTACGACCACTGGGTCGCCGTCAACAACCCCGACCAGCAAACCCTCTGTGGCGCTGCCGCCCACGACCACCCCCACCACCGAGGCACCGACGACGGCCCCGCCCACGACCACCCCCACCACCGAGGCACCGACGACGGCCCCGCCCACGACCACCCCCACCACCGAGGCACCGACGACGGCCCCGCCCACGACGACCTCGAGCGCAGAATCGACCTCGAGCACGATTGCGGCCGCAACACCGTCGGGCGGCTTGACGTCATCGACACCCTGGGGCTGGATCGTGGTCGGAATCGTCCTCGCTGCCGGCCTGATCGTGGGCGTGGTGTTGCTACTTCAGGCACGGTCTCGTCGAGCAGCTCTTGTGACATGGAGACGGGACGCCGGACCGGCACTACAGCAAGCGATGGTCGCCCGAGATCTCCTGATTCGGGATGGGACAGATGTTGAGCCGGAGCGACGAGAGGCCGTGAGTACTCAAGTAGAGAATGCCGCGAAAATATTGGACGGCCTTGTAACGAGCGCCCCCGATGACGCCACCCGACATGCAGCCTCGTCGTCGGCGGCCGCCCTACGTGGTTTGATGTTTGCCAGCGAGGCTGATCGACTCCTGCATTCACGTGAGAAGTCACCAACGGCCGACGAACTAGCTGAGGCTGACGAGGCGCGGCGGGATCGAGTCCGAGAGCTCAACACCGCGCTCGACGAACTGACGATGCAAGTCGAACCAGAAGAGGCTGCCGTGTCGAGTCAAGGCGGACCTCAATGATTCCGCTCACGTCACCCATTACTCAGCCGCAACCCCCCAAGAGACAAGGCACGTCGTCCTGGATGAGCGGTCGGCGCTCCATACCTGTGCGTCGGCGATCACGGCCCGCCATAGGCATACGAAGCCTGGCCCGACACCGACTTGGTCGTTATCACCGCTATTTCGGGGCGATTGCCCCATAGGAGAGGAGAGTACCCATGAGCGAGCTCGACCGCACCCGGCTCCCGATTCGCCGACCGGCTTTTGCGGGGAAGATAGGAAAGACACTGGACGGGTCGCAAGCGGACTGGAACCTGATCGGGCACCCCGTACCACCCGCCGGTGCTCCCAACGTATTTCTTGTCTTGATCGACGACGCCGGATTCGGGAATCCGAGCACCTTCGGTGGTCCGATCCAGACACCCAACTTGACACGCGTTGCCGAGGGCGGCATTCGATACAACCGCTTCCACGTGACGGCTCTGTGCTCCCCAACGCGGGCGTCTTTGTTGACCGGACGGAACAATCATTCGGTGGGTTTCGGCTCGATAGGGGAGTTCGCCGGCGGCTTCCCCGGGTACTCGGCCATCTTGCCCCGAGACTGCGCGCCATTCCCGCGCATCCTGCGGGACAACGGGTACAGCACCGCCATCTTCGGGAAATGGCACCTCACGCCCGACGGCCAGCAGGGTGCTGCCGGTCCGTTCGACCGTTGGCCGAACGGCTGGGGCTTCGACTACTTCTACGGAATCCTGGGTGGAGGCTCGAGCCAGTGGGATCCCTGTCTGGCAGAGAACCAGAAGATCATCGGCACGCCTGAGAGCTACTACGACAAGGATGACCCGTACTACTTCCCCGATGCGATGGCGGATCGGACTATCGAATGGCTCCATGCCGTCCGTGCCCAGGACGCCCACAAGCCGTTCTTCGTCTACTACTCCACGGGCTGTAGCCATGCGCCTCATCACGTGGCCAACTCCTGGGCCGACAAATACAAGGGCATGTTCGATCAGGGCTGGGACAGGCTGCGCGAGGAGACGTTCGCCCGTCAGAAAGAGCTCGGGGTGGTCCCGGCCGGCACCGAGCTCACCCCGCGCGACAAGGTGTTCCCGGCCTGGGACGACGTCCCAGAGAATCTGAAGGCCTTCTACGCCCGCCAGATGGAGGTCTATTCCGGGTACTCGGAGAACGCGGATTACAACGTCGGGCGCGTCATCGACGCCATCGAGGATCTCGGTGAGCTCGACGACACCCTCATCCTGTGGATTTGGGGCGACAACGGGGCCAGCATGG
The DNA here is from genome assembly GCA_963719485.1 of uncultured Acidimicrobiaceae bacterium. Lineage (GTDB taxonomy): Bacteria > Actinomycetota > Acidimicrobiia > Acidimicrobiales > RAAP-2 > Bog-473. The sequence continues at coordinate 4,197,516 of OY970387.1, read as the reverse complement.
AAGGGACGATCACCGGTTCCTTCAACGAGCTCACGACGCAAAATGGCATCCCGTTGACGGAGGAAATGCAGCTCCAGCTTTCCGAGCGCTACGGCGGGCTGGACCAGTGGGGCGGTGCCATCTTGGATCCGCACTACTCGGCAGCCTGGGCATGGGCCGGGGCCACACCCTTTCAGTGGGGCAAGCAGGTGGGTTCGCATCTTGGCGGGACTCGCAATCCACTGGTCGTGCAGTGGCCGGGCGGGATCAAAGACGGCGGTGGCCTACGCACACCGTTCACTCACGTCATCGACGTGGCTCCCACCATTCTCGACGTTGCCGGCATACCCGAGCCCGCAACAGTGGATGGCATCGAACAAGAACCGATGCACGGCTCGTCCTTTAGCGCGTCCTTCAGCGACGGAGGTGCGCCCGAGCACCGCACGCAGCAGTATTTCGAGACGGTGGGCAACCGCGCCATGTACAAAGACGGCTGGTGGCTGGCCATGAAGACCGATCGGATCCCCTGGGAGATGACGCCCGATGCCCTTGCTCCGTATGCGCCGGGAATTTGGGATCCGGATGCTGGTCCAGCAGAGCTCTACTACCTACCGGACGATTTTTCCCAGGCAAAAGACCTTGCCGTCGATCATCCCGAGAAGGTACAGGAGCTGAAGGATCTGTTCTGGCAGGAAGCCGAACGTTACAAGGTGTTGCCGCTGCTGGCGGCGATGTCGGCCTTCTTCGGCTTGGTGCCTCCCATTGCGGAAGATACGACCTTCGAGTTCCGCGGTGACGTCCAGAACGTTCTTTCCGGCATGATCCCGAGGATCTACAACCGTTCCTACTCCATTAGTGCGGACCTGGTCGTTCCCGATGGGGGTGCAGAAGGCGTCATCGTGGCCGAGGCGGACCACCTCGGGGGATTCACGCTCTATGTCAAGAACGGCAAACTGACACACACCTACTCGATGATGGGCGTGTTCGTCTACACACAGGTCGCCGAGGAGGACTTGCCTGCCGGCGAGATCACGGTGCGGATGGAGTTCTTGGCCGATGCGGCAAAACCGGCGACCGGTGGCGACGTGACCTTGCGTGTCAATGACCGACAGATCGGAAAGGGCCGAATGGACTTTACGGTGCCGATTCGCTTCTCGGGCTATGCGGGCATGGACATCGGCCGTGACAATGGCGGCGTCGTCGATCGCGCCTACGAGGACCAGAAACCCTTCCCTTTCACGGGAACGATCAAACGAGTGGTGTTTGACATTACGCCGCACCTCACCGACCAGGATGAGCTCGACGTCCACACGGCGCACCAACACGGCCAGGCGGCCCACGCGCTGTCAGAGTGATCGCAGGCAGTACGACGCCCCGAGCGGTCGCTCAACCGACGAGCTGTACGACGCCGTCGATGACGAGGACAAGACCGAGCACCGCTGAGGGGTAGAAGGTGAGTGGCTCCTTGTGCCGCACGATCCAGAGTTGGGCAGAAGTCAGCCACTCGGCCGCTTGCTGTCCCCGCAGGACGTAGAAGAGAGCTGCGGCCCATACGAGAACGGTGGACACCCCCACATAGAGCAGCGCAAGGGCGATGGTGTCTGCCTCGCCCACGCCGGACTCGGTGATCATCGCAGTCACGGCGATCGTAATGCTGAGCCTCTTTGGGCCTCCGACGCCCAACCCCGCTCCCACTGCCAGCGCGGATAGCGGTCGCAAGCTCGCGAGGCGAGCACGAAGTGCCTCGGTCCGAGGACTCGGTCTTCGGACGGAAATGGACATGGTCCGATGCCGGCGTACCCACATGGCCGTCAGGAGCAGAGCGGCGCCGAACGCGATGACGAGGACGGCGATCAGCGTTGGATGGTTCTCGTTGTTGCTAATTGTGACCGCTCCCAGGCTGAGGGCGAGAATGAAGAACAAGGCCTGTCCGGTGACGAATCCGATGGCGAACGCCGCGCCTTTGATCCGTCCCCGGGTGCTGGTGACCACAGCAAGTATCGAAGCCAGGGCCAGAGGGCTACTCGCCGCCACGACCGCAAAGAGCAGTGTCCGCAGCGCGAGATGATCCAGAGGCGCCGCGGACATTGGGATTCAGGTCCTTGGGGGATCCGCACAGGGCGGCATTTGTCGACGTCCCCGGTTCCAACCCCGAGGTTGGTACTGAGGAGTCATCGGATCAAATTACGCCCGGTCCGTTGGATTGCCCGAACGTCCATGGCCCGCCTCATGGCAAGCGGACTTGATATTGCTGACGACCAAAGAGACCGCCTACGCTCGCGCACGCAGCGCTCACGGCGGTCTTCCGACAAAGAGGACGCACTTCCGGAAACGCCGTCTGAACAGGACCACTTTTCCGCTGTTCGAGTGCGCCTGTGGAGGTTCGGTTGATTGGCGACAAAACGTGTTCGAGTGTTCGAGTGCGCCTGTGTTCGAGTGCGCCTGTGTTCGAGTGCGCCCCTCGGGATTCGAACCCGAAACCTGCGGATTAAGAGTCCGAGGCAGGGCAGTCCAGGGCGTCCGTATACGTCCGCTGGCCTGGGGTTCCATCTTTGGCCTGTCTATTGGATTAAGCGTATCGCGACCCCATATCGCTGAGATAGTGGGGGAAATAGTGGGGCGCCGATAGTGGGGATAATCCGGGGGTCCTGGGTTCTGCCTGCTCCAAGGGGTTCTCTAAATTCGTCATTCGGGTATACTCAAATACCGAATGGTACGCACCCGGACGACTCGAGAAGACCTCTTCGCCGAGGCCATGGACGGCGCCCTGACGGCCCTCGAAGCGGTCGGCATCGAGGCGGACGTCCGAACACGCACGGGCCGCGTGCGGCGTGCTTTGCCGGAACCCGATGGCGTGTTGGACCTCAAGGTCGACGATCGAGTGTTCGAGCTGGCCGTGGAGGTGGTGTCCTATTGCACCGGGCAGACCGCGGCTCGACTGATCGGATCGTCCGGCCCTGTGACAGCCGCGCACCGGCTGCTCGTGGCCGACAAGATCACAGCCGAGGCGCAGGGGATGTTGACCGATGCCGGTTGGTCCTGGCTCGACCGCCGCGGGCGGCTCCATCTCAGCGCTCTCGGAATCCGGATCGATCAGGCGGTGCCGCCTGCCGAGCGTGGGACGGCCTCGGCGCCCGTCCCCGCCATTGCCGGGCGGTCCGGGATCACCGTCGCGTACTGGCTTTGCACCCACCCCGGGGAGCGGCTGTCGCCGAACGGGCACAGAAGCGAGCTGCGCCTGGCCCCCTCGACGATCTCGACCACGGTCCGGCGACTGGCCGAGGCGGACCTGGTCGATGAGGGTGGTGCCGCCATTGGTCCAGATCTCTTCTGGGAGTTGGCGACCGTCTGGCGCACCGAGCGCAACTGGCTGCTCGACCGCCCCTCACCCAAGCAGCACGTCCGGAGCGACCCCTCGTCGCCGTCGTGGCGGATCACGGGTACCGCTGCCGCTGCTGCATACGGGGCGCCCGTCACGGCGGCCGGAAAAGGACCGCTCGATCTCTACGTGGCAGGCCCCGTCGAGATCTCCATCGCTACCCGCCGCTACGGCGCAGCGCATCCCGGCGCCGGGTCCGCTGTCATCGCCGTACCCCCGACGTCCCTCGTCAACGAGCGTCATAAGGGCGACATCACCCCCAAAGTTGATGGGTGGCCAGCAGCGCCACTGGTGGCGGTCGCTCTCGACGTCGCCCAGGACGCGGGGCGTGGTCGGGAGATCCTCGAGGATTGGAAGGAGGGCTATGGCATTTGGCACTGAAGTCACCTTGCAGGGCCCAGCGATGATTGGGCTGATCAAGGCCGTCGACGGCCTGAGTCAGTCCGGATTGGACCGGTATGTCATAGTCGGCGGACTTGCCGTCGCCGCTCGACTCGGCCAAGCGCACCGAGCAACAGGCGACGTCGACGCAGTCATCGACGAGGCGGCCCACCCTGATGCGGTCGAAGCATTGCTGGCGCTCCCCAACGCCGAGGACAATCCAACGGGCACTCACCGGGTTGACGTGGCCGGGACCAAGCTCGAACTCATCGGCGTCCAGCCCGTGGGCGAGGCAGCCTTCGACGGCCTGACGGAGCAGCAGACACTCTTCGCGACCTCGCACGTCTGGGCACTCGCCACGGCGACGAAGGTAACCCTCACGGCAGCAGCCGATCCGACCGTCCGCGCCACGGGACCCTTCGCCGCTCCTGCAGCTCTCTTTGCCATGAAACTGCACGCCATTCAGGATCGAAGCGCCAGCCGCCCGGAGAAACGGAGTAGCGATGCGCTCGACCTTTACCGCCTGTTGCTCCAGCTTGATGCCGACGGCGCCATCCGTGCTGAACTCGCCACCGCTCCAAGCACCCTTCAGCGGGCGGTACGTGCAGCGACGCAAAGGGTCCTGATCGATGACGCCGCTCGTACTCGTGGTTGGCTTGCCGCATCGGACGACCTCACGGGCCGTGTGTCGGCCGACGAGCTCCGCTACCTCGCGCGGCCGGTCATCGACGCCATGGATGCACCGGAACAATGATTCCTGACGCGCACACATTCAAGGATTGGATCGTAGCCAGAATGAGTCTTGCATAACACATGAGAACCGAGATTGAGGGAAGAGCTCAAGCTGACAGCCCTCGACCGCGGCCGAAGATCGGAAGATGGCGGAGCCCACGCATGGCAGGCGAACACAGGCGCTCAGGTTCACCGGCTAACGCAATTAACGGAAGCGCTTTCATCAACTGCTCGCAGGCGATGGCTCCCTCAAGCCGCGCGAGGCTTGCCCCCAGGCAGTAGTGCGCACCCGTGCCAAATGCGAGGTGCCGGCGAATCCTCCGGCGTACGTTGAGGCTGTTCGCATCGTCGCCGAACTCCTGAGCGTCTCGATTCGCCGCGCCAAAGAGCAGCAAGAGCTTTTCGCCTGCATGCAACGTATTCCCGTGAAGCTCGATGTCACCGGTTACGGTTCGTGCGAGGGCTTGAACCGGGCTGTCGAATCGCAGAAACTCCTCAACTGCCTGGGAGGCTGGGATTTCACGAAGTGCGGCCTGCTGGTCAACATTATGAGCCAAAGCGAGAGTCATGTTGCCGATCAGGTTCACCGTAGTCTCGTTGCCGGCAACGAGAAGCAGAAGGCAGAAACCGAGGAGTTCCTGCTCGCTCAGGTGCTCACCGTCGACCTGAGCCTCGATCAGCGCCGATATCAGATCCGACCGCGGCCGTCGCCGACGCTCGCTAATTATGCCTGCGAAATACTCGAATAGAGCTGCGGTGGTCTGAAGCTGCACCGACCTCCTTTCGTTGTCCGCAACCCCAGCACTGATCATCTGTTCAGACCAGTAGCGAAACTGCTCGTAGTCATCTCGCGGAAGACCGAGGAGGTCGGCGATGACGAACGTTGGTAGTGGACCTGCGAGATGCTCCACCAGATCGAAAGAGACTTCCTCGACTACCGGTTCGAGCAAGGAGATCGTGAGATCCTCGACGGCAGCCTGCATCGAAGCGACTCGGCGCGGAGTAAAGGCGCGGTTGACGACCTTGCGGAGTTTGGTGTGCTTCGGCGGGTCCGTTGTAAGCAAAACAGAAGGAAGATCTTGATCCTGTTCGCCCTCTCCCTCGTCTCCGCTCAGCGCAACGCCTTGGGCCGATGAGAACGCGCCGGTATTCTGGATCGCTGCCCAGACATCGGCGAAGCGATGGACCGCCCAGAAGTTATTCTCTTGATCTCTGTAGACAGGACCGTCAGCACGCAGCGCTTCGTAATATGGGTAAGGGTTGAGTTGGACCTCTTGGCTCTGTGGGTCAAAAGTCGTCATCTGCTTGTCGCAATTCCGCGGAGAAATAAGCGGGCGATTCTATGGGCTGCCTCGTCAGGCACCTTCTCGTTCCGGGCCAGGTAATACATGCCGGTCATAGCAACAGAGCCAAAGATCGCCATTGTGGCCTCTTCGAGATCATCGAGTTCGCGAAGGGAATGATCGCTCTCGCCCGCAGAGAGCAGTTGGGCGACAGGTGCCTGGTAAGCCGCGATCACCGCAGCTCGGATCTCGGGAATCCGGTCGGCTCTGGAGAGTTCGGAGAACATCGCGCGCGCCACGTCGGGGTATTTGTTCATGATCCTGAACTGAGCCTCGATTACGGCCTCGATTTGATGGTTGGCCGGTGCATCAACCTCGAGTGCTCTGGAGACCTCCTGCTGCACCAACTCCAAGCCATTAGCCAAGAGGTGGGCGAAGAGGTCTTCTTTACCTGAAAAGTAGTAGTAGAGCGTCGCCTTGGGTACGCCAGTGGCCCGAGCAACATCGTGCATGGTCGTGCCCTCGAGCCCGGATTCTGCGAACAAGGAAGCTGACGCGGCCAACTTTTCGGCTATCGAACTTGGTAGGGGGCGCATACCGTCTCTCCTATCTGTATATTAGAGATTAGACTAACAGTACAAACCAGTGGATTGGAGTCAGGGTTGGTACGAGCAGCGGTCCTTGAAGCCGTTGGGTCGCCCTTGGTGGTCCAGGAAGTAGCAATTGCTGAGCCAATCGGACGGGAAGTGTTGGTGGAGGTCCGTGCGAGCGGTCTCTGTCACACCGATCTGTACGTGATGAAGACTGGTCTGGGCGTGGGGGTGCCCGCCATCCTTGGACATGAAGTAGCTGGGGTCGTGGTGGGGACCGGCCCGCTCGTGACCGGGTTCTCGGTGGGTGATCGAGTGGTCGGCTGTCTACTCAGCCATTGCGGTAGGTGTCGAGAATGTCTGTCGGGCCTCAGCTTTCGTTGTCGCGACCGAGCAGCGACCCAACGAGCGGCGGGAGAACCGCCACGACTGACTGCGGGGGGCCGCCCAGTGGTCCAGTATTTCGACCTGGGAGGCTTCGCGGAGCAGGCGCTCGTGCATGAGAACAACCTGGTAGCTGTCGACCAGGCCGTGCCGTTTGAACAGGCATGCCTTCTCGGTTGCGCAGTGGTGACAGGTGCAGGGGCGGTGATCAACTCGGCGGGAGTTCGAGTTGGGGATACCGTCGCGATCATCGGCTGCGGCGGCGTCGGTCTGAGCGCGGTGCAAGCGGCTCGATTGGCTGGGGCTCTTCGCATCATCGCCGTAGACATCAACCACAAAAAGCTGGAACTCGCTCAACGCATGGGGGCAACGGACGCGATTAATCCGGGAGACGGAGATCCCGTGGAGGACGTCTTGACGCTGACCGGGGGAGTTGACCACGCCTTTGAAGCGTCCGGGCGGGAAACCACTGCCATGCAGGCGTTCGAGATCCTCGCCCCTGGAGGTACCGCCTACCTCATAGGCCTGCAGCCCCCAGACTCTGTTTTCCAGGTGCCGGGCAACAGCTTCCTTGCTCAACGCTGCGTCCGTGGCGTCATCATGGGCGCTTCGAACTTCAAGGTCGATATTCCGATGCTGGTTGCCTACTCACTTCAGGCTCGATTCAACCTTGAGGACCTCGTGAGCCAGACCATTTCATTGGATTCCATCAACGATGGCTACGAAGCCTTGGCGGGAGGCGATATCGCGCGGTCGGTCGTGGTTTTTGAGCCTGATGGGCAGTTTGACGTACCGCCGCTCACCGACGCCATGAACAGCGACGAGCACAGCGTCCCGGGGTGCGGATCATGAGTCCAGAGCGACTCGGAAGGATCTACGTCGGGGGTGAGTGGGTCGAGTCGACTTCGTCATCCTCGATACCTGTTATCAACCCGGCCACGGAGCAGGAGATAACAACCGTTACGGAGGGGTCGAGCGACGATGCGCATGTTGCTGTGGTTGCGGCGCGCAAGGCACTCCCGTCTTGGAGCGCAATCTCGCCTAGGGAACGAGCGGCGTTCGTCACCCGGATGAGTGGCGTTCTGGACCGCCGGGCCGAGGAGTTGACTGCCACCATCTCGGCCGAGGTCGGAACGCCCCGGCACATCGCCCTGGGAACCCAGGTCGGGCTCCCGATCGAGAGACTCGGATCGTATGGGGCACTGGCCGAGGACTTCCCCTGGGAGGAGCGGAGGGGCAATTTGGACCTTATTCGGGCACCTGTCGGCGTCGTTGCGGCCATTACCCCGTGGAACTTCCCGCTTAGTCAGGCTGTCAACAAGATCGGGTCGGCGTTGGTTGCCGGCTGTACCATGATCCTCAAGCCGAGCGAGGTGACCCCACTCAGCACGCTTGCGTTCGCCGAGGCCGCCCATGAGGCGGGCATCCCTCCCGGCGTCTTCAATTTGGTGAACGGAATTGGTCCAACGGTCGGTGAGGCGCTGGTCCGGCATCCGGACGTCGACATGATTTCCTTTACTGGGTCGACCCACAGTGGCAAGCGGATCGCTGCGTTGGCTTCAAAGCGGGTGGCGAGAATCGCTCTGGAGCTCGGTGGCAAATCCGCCAGCATTCTCCTCGACGACGCCGCCCTCGATGAGGCCATTCCGGCTACGGTGAATTGGTGTTACCTCAACTCAGGTCAGGCATGTGTGGCTCTAAGTCGCCTGCTGGTGCCCCAAAGCCGCTGCGACGAAGTCGTGAGTCGAGTAAAGGCGGTAGCGGAGGGCTACACGGTGGGCGCGCCGGACACAAAGGTTGACCTCGGCCCACTGGTTTCAGCGGCGCAGCGTGCGCGTGTACGCAGTTATATCGAGAGCGGAATTCAAGAGGGTGCCCGGCTCGTGACCGGAGGAGTGGACACACCTATTGGACTGGACAAGGGTTATTACGTTTCTCCAACAGTCTTTGCTGATGTGGAGAGCTCTATGAGGATTGCACAAGAAGAGATTTTCGGGCCGGTGCTTTCGATAATGAGCTACGGCGACGACGAAGACGCAATCCGAATTGCGAACGATACGCCCTATGGACTTCTCGGGGCTGTGTGGTCCGGCGACTTGAAGCGAGCTAACCGCGTAGCGAGGCGGCTGAGGTCAGGCATGGTAATGGTGAACGGTGCTTTTGGGGGCGGCCCGTTCGGTGGTTTCAAGCAGTCGGGCATCGGTCGTGAGGGTGGCAATTTCGGGATCGAAGAGTTCGTCGAACTGCAGGCAGTATTTAGCCCAGCATGAACCGAATTGGCCCGCGGCGCCTAGCTTGCAGCGACACCTTATGCGTTTTGTCGTGCGGTGCGTGGCGCGACCTGGCGGGTTCTGATCGACGACGCGACGCGGCCTCGGGGCTGGCTGTCTGCATCTGACAACCTGTTCGGCCGTGTGTCAGCCGACAAGCTCCACTATCTCGCCCGGCCGGTGGACAGTACCCTGACCCGATCCGAGTAGATGTGGATTCCAGATTGACCGAGGGCCTCCTGGCGCCAGTATCGAGCTGGCACAGCGCCCGTTGGACGCCTAACGGGTGCGCTTTATCTGCGCACCGTCCCTCCGCGTGGCCCTCGTCGTAGAGTCCCAATATATGTACAATATGGAGCGCCCAGCTGGAGAGGAGTCCGCCTTGAGCACGGATCAGAAGGAATCAAGGCGATCGGGGATCCGGATCTATCGAGCGGCTGACGCTCTGGGCCCGCGGGAGTCGAACTTCTCAAAGGGCGTCGACTGGGGTGGCAATGACCAGGTCAAGGAGGTCGCAGAGGCTTTGGAGTCTGTGGCCAACTTTGTTTTCCGGCTCCTCGTTCGTCAGGAACCCGAAGATGGGGGCTTCTCGCTCATGTATGCGTACTTCAAGCCCAACTATCCTTTGCTTCGACATAAACACGAGCACGATTGCCTATACGTGCTGATATCAGGCGAAGCGACCATGGGCAGTCAGACCTTGAAGGCGGGGGACTCGGTATTCGTTCCTGCGTTTGCACCTTACGGATACACGGCCGGCCCGGAAGGGGTCGAAGTATTGGAGGTGCGTCATAACGCCGACGGTTTTACGACCATGGTTGTGAGCAATCCTCAAAGTCGGATCGATGACGCGCGCTCTGCGATTGAAGCGAATGCTGCGACATGGCGTGAGATCAAGAGCGGCCCGTTGATGCGAGCGACTCTCGGATAGTGGCGGCCGTTGCGTCTGCCTATGACTGATGCGATCGTACCGTCAGGATGGCCAGAACTTCAGACGAGATGAGATGCCCTTGTCTTTCATTCCGACATGACGTAGGGCAAACGTCTGACCATGACTCATATATTGTGATCAATCTGCACCCAGGACGGATGCCTTAGTGCGATCATTCGCACCGCTGACAGACGAGGAGGAATGAGCTGATGCGCGTGGTTGTGGATTACGACCTGTGCGAGAGCAACGCTCTGTGCATGGCCGAGTGTCCCGAAGTATTCGTAGTGCGTGATGACGATTTTCTCTATGTGCTTCAGGAAGAGCCGCCGGAGGAGTTGCGCCAAAAATTGCTTGTTGCGCAACGCAGCTGCCCGAAGAGCGCTATCTCAATCGAGGGATAAGGAGCAGGGTGCCCCGCTGCACCTGGCGTGAAGGCCGGGACCGTGAGTCCGACGCGCTCGGGCGACTCTTAATGAAGACGCATTCAATCCTTTTGCAGCTCCAAGCCCGCAATCGTTCGTCTGTGTACCGCATCAGGTCCATCAACGACGCGAAGTGCTCGTGCCCAGGCATAGAAGTAGGCGAGAGGAGTGTCGTCACCGAGACCCGCAGCCCCGAATATTTCGATCGCTCGGTCTATCACCGTGCTTGCCATGGTCGGAACGGCGGCCTTGATGCCCGCAATCTGCCCTCTAGCGGCCTGCGCGCCCGATTCGTCGATGAGCCAGGCTGTATGAAGAACGTAGAGGCGAGCTTGATCTATTTCGATTCGAGACCGGGCGATCAGATCTTGGACCACTCCAAGGTCTGAGAGATGAGAGCCAAACGCAACGCGTGATTTTGCTCGGTCGATCATGAGAGTCAGGGCGCGTTCGGCCATACCGATGGCGCGCATGGCGTGATGAATACGTCCGGGACCAAGTCGTGCCTGTGCGATCCGGAATCCATCTCCAGGATTGCCGAGAAGGTTGGAAGCTGGCACGCTGACATCATCAAAGAGGATCTCTGAATGGCCGTGTTGATCCTGGTATCCCAACAGAGGCAAGTGCCTGGCCACTGTCACGCCGGGAGTGTCGCGAGGCACGAGGATCATCGACTGCTGTCGATGATCTCCGGCGTCGGGATCTGATTTACCCATCACGACGAGCACCTTGCATCGCTCGTCTGCGGCGCCAGTGATCCACCATTTGTGCCCGTTGATGACGTACTTGTCGCCTTGACGAACGATCGTAGTTTGGAGGTTCGTCGCATCGGAAGAGGCAACAGCAGGCTCCGTCATCGCGAACGCAGATCGAATTGTCCCTCCGATGAGCGGGGCCAGCCAGTGCTGTTTCTGCTCGGGCGTGCCGAAGCGCTCGAGCACTTCCATATTTCCGGAGTCCGGAGCTTGGCAGTTGATCGCCTCTGGTGCAATCACCGGTGACCATCCAGAGATCTCGGCAACGGGTGCGTATTCGACATTCGATAGGCCACCGTGTCCCGGGAGGAAAAGGTTCCACAGTCTCCTGCGGCGTGCCGAATCTTTCAGCGCCTCCATTACCGGAGGGTAGGTGTGTTCACCGTGCTCTTGGAGATAGCGCTTCCACACTTCCTCTGCAGGCAGTACCTCCTCGCTGAGAAAGCTCCACATGCTGGCCTTTGCCTCAAGGGCTCGATCGGATGGCTGGAAATCCATAGCTGACGGACGACTCCCTTGTCGTTGTTGTTCTCGAGGACGAGCGAGTCTGTAGCTCGAAATGTCCAAACGCGTGCTGCGTCAGAGCCAGCCGCGCAGCGTCTCAATGAGCCAGACCGGATCCGGTCCGATGGGTATCACGTTCAAATGGGTGACGCCCACTTCGGCCATCGCAGCGATACGTTCCTGGATGTAGCCCTTTGACCCACACAACGATGTGGCCTCGAGTAGTTCGTCCGGAACCAGGGCAGCGGCCTCATCCTTCTTTCCCGCCAAATAGAGGTCCTGGATTTCGGCCGCCTCCTTCTCGTACCCGTAGCGGCACGCCAGAGCGTTGTAGAAGTTCTTGCCTTTCGCACCCATGCCACCGATGTAGAGCGCGGCCATTGGCCGCCCCAACTCGCGAACCTCGGCGACCTCAGGTTCCTCACCGATGGCGAGCAGTCCGCCCGCAGCTATCTGCAATGCGCCGAGGGAAGAATCGCGGTTCGCCGTACCGGCCTCGAGGGAAGGGCCGAACACCTCCTTGGCTTTCTCGGGTACGAAGAAGATTGGAAGCCAGCCGTCTGCTATCTCTGCCGTCATGGTGACGTTCTTGTCGCCGAGAGCGGCCACCCAGATGGGGATGCGCGGTCGTACCGGGCGATTGATGATCTTGAGTGGCCTGCCAAGGCCCGTGCCCTTGCCCTCAGGCAGAGGGATGTCGTACGCCACGCCATGATGCTCGAGCGGAGCCTCGCGGGCCCAGACCTGGCGACAGACTTCGATTATTTCCCTGGTGCGTGTAATCGGTCGCTCGTATGGCACGCCATGAAAGCCCTCGATGACCTGAGGTCCAGAGGCCCCAAGCCCAAGAATGCACCGCCCTCCTGAGATTGCATCGATTCCTGCGGCAGTCATCGCGAGCAGGCTCGGCGTACGCGAATAGATCGGAAGGATCGCGGAGCCGATCTCGAGGTGGTTCGTTGTTGCTGCGAGGAACCCCATCAAGCTGGGCGCGTCGAAGCTGTATGCCTCGGCCACCCAGAGGACATCGAGCCCGGCATTTTCCAGATCGACCGCTTGCCTGGCCGACTCTACGTCTCCTCTGTAGTTCAGGGACATGGTTAATTTCATTGGGCTAGGCCTCCCTTGGCTTGTGAACCGTCGAATGCGCTCCGAAATAGCGATCCGGCCACGCCGCTCTCGTTCATGTGATGATCAGAGGCGCTTGCGTCGCCGATCGCACCTCGCTGGTGGATACACCTGGTGCCAGCTCGACGAGGACTAGTCCACCAGGCTCTACGTCGATGACAGCCAGGTCGGTGATGATCCTGTGGATGCAGCCCCGTCCGGTGAGCGGGAGGGAGCACTGATCGACGATCTTGGGGGCACCATCCTTGGAAGTGTGCTCCATCATCACGATCACTCGCTTCGCCCCGTGGACCAGGTCCATGGCGCCGCCCATGCCCTTGATCATCTTGCCGGGCACCATCCAATTCGCAAGATCCCCCTGCGCCGATACTTGCAGCGCTCCCAGAATGGCGGTGTCCACGTGACCGCCTCGAATCATCGAGAAAGACGTGGCGGAATCGAAGAACGATCCACCTGGCAACAACGTAACGGTCTCCTTGCCAGCGTTGATGAGGTCGGGATCAACATCATCAATATTCGGGTACGGGCCCACGCCAAGGATGCCGTTCTCTGACTGAAGGATCACGTGGATGTCCCGAGGCACGTAGTTTGGGATCATCGTAGGTAAGCCAATGCCCAGGTTGACATACTCGCCGTCGGAAAGTTCTTGAGCGACCCGGGCCGCGAGTTCTTCGCGCCGTAGTGCCATCAATCCACCCCCGATGTCGTTTGCGTCTCGGCGGTTGTCACGGTCCTTCTTTCAATGCGCTTCTCAACATCGGGGGTGACAAGGACGCGTTGCACGAATACTCCAGGGGTGTGAATACGCATGGGGTCCAATTCACCCGGTTCGACGAGCGTCTCGACCTCAGCGATCGTGATTCGACCTGCTGTGGCGCAAAGAGGGTTGAAGTTCTGCGCACTCTTCTCGAAAATGAGATTTCCGTGCCGATCCCCATAGCGGGCATGGACTAAGGCAAAATCGGTGCGTATGCCGTGCTCCATGACGTACGGCACATCGTCGAACCTGCGAACCTCTTTCGCGGGTGAAGAGATCAAGACGCCTCCGTGGCCGTCGAACAGCCACGGTAAGCCCCCTTCAGCCACTTGAGTGCCAACGCCAGCAGGCGTAAAGAAGGCTGGAATACCGGCCCCTCCGGCCCTTAGTCGTTCGGCCAGGGTCCCCTGGGGAACCAGCTCGACTTCCAATTCTCCGCTCAGGAATTGACGTTCGAACTCCTTGTTCTCGCCTACATACGAGGAGACGGTACGGCGGATCCGGCCGGCTTCCAATAACAAACCCAATCCCCATCCGTCGACACCACAGTTGTTGCTGACAGTTTCGAGTTCAGTGCACCCGGCGGAAAGAATGGCCTGAATCAGCACACTCGGGATGCCGCACAAGCCAAAGCCTCCGACAGCTAAGGAGGAGCCGCTGGTGATGTCTGCGACTGCTACAGCGGCGGTTGGAACGGTCTTATCCATGAGAAAGCAACCTCCCCTCAGCTCGCCACGTGTTCGGGACTGCGGCCAATGGCAGACAGGACCCTCGAGGGGCTGGGACGGCCGAGCACGCCCGCCATCCAGGAGCTCGTGGAGCACAGAGCCTCGAGGTCGACACCCGTCTCGATGCCCAAGCCGTGGAGCTGCCACACGAGGTCCTCCGTTGAAAGGTTCCCCGTGGCGCTCTTGGCGTAGGGGCATCCCCCCAAACCTCCGGCCGAGGAGTCAACCGTACTGACTCCGTGCTGCAGCGCAGTCAAGGTGTTGCCCAACGCTTGCCCATAGGTGTCATGGAAGTGGACCGCAATATGGTCAGCCGGCAATCCACGATGGAAGAGCTCCTCGAGCAGGGCTGCGACCAGGCCGGGTGTCGCGACACCGATTGTGTCGCCCAGTGAGAGCTCAGTGCAGCCCAAGGCTGCCAACGCCATGACGACGTCGGCCGCCTGAATCTGCGAGACCTCGCCCTCCCACGGATCTCCGAAGCACATAGACACGTAGCCCCGTACGGCTAGGCCTTCGGCGCGAGCTCGTCTCACAACTGGAGCGAACATGTTCAACGACTCAGCCACCGATCGATTGAGGTTTCGAGTCGCGAAACTTTCGGTGGCACTGCCAAAGACGGCGATCTCCTTCACCCCCACCTCCAGCGCACGGTCAAGCCCGCGCTCGTTCGGAACGAGTACTGGGTGGCGTCCCGGCAGGGCCCCCAAGGTCCGGACAAGCTGCTCGGCATCGGACAGCTGCGGGATCCATCCCGGTGGAACAAAGCTGGTCAGCTCAACTGCAGAGAGCCCGGCAGCGATCAGACGACGGATGAATGCCGCCTTCGTCTCAACCGGTACCACGATCGCCTCGTTCTGCAGACCATCGCGAGGCGCTACTTCATAGATCGTCACCCGATCCGGCAAACCCGGCAAAGGTCTGATCGAGGGTGTGTTGATCACGACGGGCGCACCGGATCGAAGGAAACGAGCACAGCGTCAGACTGAACACGCCCGCCGACCGAAGCGAAGAGCCCCTGAACCCGGCCACCCCGCGGCGCCGCCAGGGTGTATTCCATTTTCATAGCCTCGACAACGAGCAGTGGCTGGCCCTTCTCGACTGGGTCCCCGACTTTCACGTGGAGGGCAGTGACTGTTCCTGGCATGGGACTACGCACCTCGTTCTCGAGCTCGCTCGAGCGTGAACCCCCGCGCTCTTCAGCCACTTCGGTCAGAGCGGACGTTTCTCCGTCTATCCAGACCCAGGTCGTAAGCCCCAGAGTTGCCACCATGGCGGGCCGCGTCTGGCCGTCGATCGTGAGCAAGAATCCGTCAGGCGTTAGGTCACTGCTTACGGAGTGCGGAGTCGCTTCACCGATGGTTACTTGAGCGCGTGATGATCGACCGCAGATTTGTACATCCACCGACTCCATCTCCGGCCCGACAACGGTCCACGAGAGGGGAGCAGAGGGTCCGCCCAGACGCCAGCCGTCTGGACTGCTCCACTGATCGAGGTCCTCAGAGATCGCCTCTTCCCGAAGGAGCCGATCGGCGGCAAACGCAACATAGGCGGGGATTGGTGAAGGCAGGGCCACCAAACTGACAAGGTCGCGATCGACCAATTCGGTATCGATGTTGCCAGCCGTCACGTCTGGATGGTTCAGAAGCAGCTGGAGAAATGAGAGATTGGTGGAGCACCCCAAGATGACCGTCTTGGCGAGGGCCCGATCCAGTCGTGCCAGAGCCGTCTTGCGGTCTTGCCCCCACGCTGCCACCTTGCTGAGCATCGGATCGTATGTGGTGCCCACATGCCCGCCGGCCAAGAGGGAGCTATCGACGCGGACCCCCTCCTCCTCAGGCTCTCGAAGCGAGAGGACGGCACCGCCACTCGGGACGAACCCGCGTGACGGGTCTTCGGCGTAGACGCGGCCCTCGATGGCGTGGCCGGTGAAGCGAATATCGGCCTGGCCGAAGGACAGCGGTTCGCCTGCAGCAACGCGTAGTTGCTGTTCAACAAGGTCGATACCCGTCACCAGCTCGGTTACCGGGTGCTCCACTTGGAGCCGAGTGTTCATCTCAATGAAGAAGAAGTCCTCGGGAGCATTGGTCGACGCAATGAACTCCACGGTGCCGACACCCTGGTAGTCGACCGAACGTGCTATCGCTTTTGCGGCCTCGCCCATGGTGACTCGCTGATCCTCGGTGAGGAGAACCGAGGGTGTCTCCTCAATGATCTTTTGATGCCGCCTTTGGAGGCTGCACTCGCGCTCACCAAGGTGGACCACAGACCCGTAGTTGTCAGCAAGGATCTGGATCTCGATGTGACGTGGCGATTGAATGAAACGCTCCAAGAACATGGTGCCGTCGCCGAAAGAGGCCAATGCCTCCCGGCGGGCACCGGGGAGCTCCGCACGTAGTTGCTGCGGGTCCTGGACAAGTCGCATTCCCTTGCCGCCTCCGCCCGCCGAAGGTTTGACGAGCACCGGATAGCCAATCTCATTGGCCGCCGCAACGAGGTCGTCGTCGGACATCTCCGGGTCGTTCCGCCCGGGAACCACGGCCACGCCGGCAGCTTTCACTGTGCGTTTCGCTCGAATCTTGTCGCCCATCAACGCGATTGCGTGGACCGGGGGGCCAACGAAGACAATCCCTTGTTCGCGACAGGAATTCGCGAAGTGGGCGCTCTCGGCGAGAAACCCGTATCCGGGGTGGATTGCCTGTGCGCCAGTTTCGGCGGCTGCTGCAATGAGGCGTTCCACCGAGAGGTAGCTCTCAACGGCCGGGGCTGCCCCCAGCCTCACTGCATGGTCCGATTCTCGGACGTGGCGCGCCGAGCGGTCCTCGTCGCTATAGACGGCGACAGAACGGATACCGAGACGGCGGAGCGTGCGCATAATCCGCACGGCGATCTCGCCGCGATTCGCCACAAGAACCGTGTCAAACATCGCGCTACATCCGAAACACGCCGTAGGACACAGGTTCCAACGGCGCGTTTGCACAAACGGACAAAGCCAGGCCGAGCACATCTCGAGTATCGAGTGGATCGATGATGCCATCGTCCCAGAGTCGAGCAGTGGCGTAGTAGGGGTGCCCTTGCTCTTCGTACTGCTGACGAATGGGAGCTCTGAAACTCTCCTCGGCATCAGCGCTCCACGATTCCCCCCGCTGTTCCATCTGGTCGCGACGCACCGTGGCGAGCACGGCGGCGGCCTGCTCACCACCCATGACGGAGATGCGAGCGTTGGGCCACATCCAGAGGAATCGAGGCGAATACGCCCTCCCGCACATCGAATAATTGCCGGCCCCGAAGGAACCCCCAATCACCACAGTGAGCTTGGGCACGCGCGCACAGGCCACCGCAGTGACCATTTTGGCTCCATGCTTGGCTATTCCTCCGGCCTCGTACTCGCGGCCGACCATGAATCCGGTGATGTTTTGCAAGAAGACGAGAGGAATCCGGCGCTGGTCGCAGAGTTGGATGAAGTGGGCTCCCTTGAGGGCTGATTCAGAGAAGAGGACGCCGTTGTTCGCGACGATTCCGACTGGATGGCCCTGCAATCGGGCGAAGCCGGTCACGAGAGTGGCGCCATACTCCGACTTGAATTCACTGAAGAGGCTCCCATCGACAAGACGGGCAATTACCTCTCGGACGTCGTAGGGCGTTCGAGAATCGGACGGCACTACTCCGTAGAGATCAGCCGGATCAACGTCGGGTGCCAGGGCAGGTTGAGTGACCCAGGGCGCCTCAGTCCGTGGAGCCAGTTCGGAGACAATACGCCTGATGATGCGAAGGGCGTGGCCGTCATCATCGGCCAAGTGGTCGACGACGCCGCTGGTTCGAGCATGGAGTTCTCCACCCCCTAAATCTTCGGCACTGACGACTTCGCCTGTTGCCGCCTTGACCAGTGGGGGACCGCCGAGAAAGATGGTTCCCTGGTTCCTCACGATCACCGACTCGTCGCTCATCGCCGGCACATAGGCACCTCCGGCAGTACACGAGCCCATGACGGCGGAGATCTGAGCGATCCCGCGGGCGCTCATGGTGGCCTGGTTGTAGAAGATGCGGCCGAAATGGTCTCTGTCGGGAAACACCTCGTCTTGTCGAGGGAGAAAGGCCCCACCGCTGTCAACGAGATAGATGCAAGGCAGCCGGTTCTGCATCGCGACTTCTTGTGCGCGTAAGTGCTTTTTGACAGTGATCGGATAGTAGGTACCGCCCTTGACGGTGGCGTCGTTCGCCACGACCATGCACTCGCGGCCGGACACGCGGCCGATGCCGGTGATAAGGCCGGCGCCAGGAGCCTCGTTGTCGTACATATTGAGGGCAGCAAGGGGGGAGAGCTCGAGAAATGGGCTTCCCGGATCGAGCAGCGTGTCCACTCGAGACCGAGATAGAAGCTTGCCGCGTTCAGTATGGCGTTGACGCGACTCCTTGGATCCCCCCATGCGAACCAGCCGAAGTCGAGCCAGAAGCTCCCCGGTGGCGGCATCGAGCGCGGCCGCGTTGTTCTTAGAATGTTGAATCTCCGGGTTATATTGTGTCCGGAGCAAAGTCTCGTCCATATAGCACCAGGGGTGGGATTGTCGACCGAGCGCCAGGTTAGACTTTGTTAACCTTCCTGTCTAGAAGATGCAGGAAACCAGGACGCTACATACGAGCGAGCGCATTCTGCGCGAGGCGGCGCGACTGTTCGCCGACCGCGGGTTCGCCGGCACCTCAATCGAGGATATCGGCGCGGCATGTGGGACCAGCGGCCCGGCGATCTACAAGCACTTCGCGAACAAGAAGGCCATTTTGGCCCAGATGCTTCTCGATATCAGCAAGCACCTGGTCGAGGGAGGCCGTCAGGTAGCTGTGCCGGGGAGTAGTCCAGCTGACTCGATGGGAGCTCTTGTTCGGTTCCATGCCGCCTTTGCCGTAAGCCAGCCTGCCCTCATTCGCGTACAGGATCGAGATTTGGGATCGCTCGATTTGGAAGACAGCCGAAGCGTGAGAAAAATGCAGCGCGAGTATCTCGAACTCTGGGCAGGGACCCTCCAGGAACTCGATCCTGCGCTGACGCTTGCAAAAGCCCGGGTGCGTGCCCATGCGATATTTGGTCTTTTGAACTCGACGCCATATATGGGCAGCACAGGTCTTGCGCGACGAGAGCTCGTGGGGCTGGCAGAACGCGCACTCGGGCTCATCGACCACGTGGGCGACAGTTCGGCCCGAAACCCAGGATCAGAGGACGTCAAGCTGACAGCGATAGGTCCGTAGGTCTCGGTTGCAGAGAGGGCGGCGTCTCGTTGGGAGTGCCTTGATTGACGCTAAAGAGTCCGAAGTCTTTGCCCGACGTCGTTTATGAGCGTGAATACTGCAAAAATATGAGCGTGAATACTGCAAAAAGCAGTCGGCTCGCATTGAACTGCGTCGGAGCCCATCTGCGGAGCGCTAATACCCGTTAGCCTGGTTTGGGGAGAGTGGGGGCTAACGGTGATTAGGGAGATTCAGTATAAGATGGAAAGTGATATTCGTCTAAGAATCCGCTAAACTGCCGCAGTATTGAACTCAGAATCTGGGAGCACGAGTCTCGGGAACGGACCGGGCGGAACCAGTAGCACTCGCTCAAAGGAGGGAAGTTGTCAGACCCAAAGAATAGTCAGGGGGTTATCGATTACCTTCACGAACACGGCCCAGTCGAAGACCCTGCCGGCCGAGCGACTGCGAAGTTTCGCGAGGAGTTGAAGTTCAAGGGCTCCTCCGCTGCATTTACTCAGATGATTGCAGTCATGGAGAATCAGGGGACGTTGGCTCGCTCCGTTCGAGGAAAGCGGACCTACCGCATCGCACTGGCCGAACAAGGGAATCGCACGACACGGAAAACGGGGAAGAGAGTCGATTCACCATCCCCCGCGGTCGAAGCTGAGGTCGACTATGACCAGCTCGCGGCTGCGCTCCTTACGAGAGTCATCCAGTCCGTATCGACGAGCTCGACTGAAAACGGAGCAGACGGACCACTGCCGCGTCGCCAGGCGCAACGTCTCGAGCGAGAGAACGGACAATTGACGAAGGAGCTCGCTCGAACGAAATCTGAGCTCAAGAAGACCATCGCTGATCGAGAGGACTTGAGAGAGAAGCTCGAGAATTGCGAGAGCAATCTGGCGCTCCTCACCGATCAACTTTCCACTCCAAAGCCGAAGCGAAACGCCGCCATGGCTGCCCTCAAGGCGGAAGACAGGGAGTTACTGAACCAGCTTCTGTCGCCCGAATCGAACGAGCGCACCAGCTAGGGATTCAGCCGTCTGGGTCCCGAGGCGCCCTTCGACCTCAAGGTCCCCGACCCGAGACGCTGCTTGAATTCTCAGCTGCGCGGTCGTACGGGCGACGCGATCAGTTCCTGGTGGGCCGCAAATCGCGCCCCAGGAGATGGACAGGCCGAATTCCGAGCTCTATCGTTCGAGGCCTTGTATGGCATATTGCGACATGGAGGCGAGCGCTCCTCATCGAGTGCCGCGTCTCGTCTGGCGCTCCTTCCGACCGACGGGACGTTCGGGCTTCATACTCGGCGGCAGTCGGCAGGTGGATTCTGTCGATACACAGCCCCAAGAACGTGGATTCTTGTGCCCCCGGGAGCACTTTGGCGCGATCGATCGATAAAGCCGATGAGGGCGCAGGTTCTCGCTCAGTACCGTTCGTTCGCTATATAGGATGTGGCGGCTGCGGGAGGACCTTCGTGGTGATCTCTGGGGGGATCTCGTCATGGGCCGAAGGAGCCGAAGGAAAAGAGAAGAGAAGGAACGGCGGGCACGATAGTCGTGGTGGAACGGCGAGTTTCGGTTGAGGAAGCTGTTCATGAGTACATCGGTCGCTCTCATGTTCCCGGGATCAGGGTCGACCCAGTAGATCCGACGGATAGGAGATCCGCCATCCTCCAAGGGGCTCTTGAGCTGTTCGCGGTCCAGGGGTACCGAGAGACAACCATGGCTGACGTGGGCCAGCGTGCCGGCATCCGTGGGCCGAGCATCTACAAGTACTTCTCCTCTAAGCAGGAAATGCTCGCAGAGATCATGATCACCACGATGGATCGCATCCTCGGTAATTACGCTGCGGCCGTCTCGGAGGGATCCGACCCGGCTGACCAGTTGAAGCGTGCGGTTGAAGCTCACGTTCAGTATCAAGCCAGACATCGCTTAGAGGCTTGCGTGAGCAACCGCGAGATCCAGAGTTTAGATGAGCCTTCGCGGTCCTTGTTGCTTGACCGCCGGGACAAATACGAACGAGGGTTTCGAGACATAATCGAGCGCGGCCGTATGGTGGGCACCTTTAGGGTCAACTCGTCCCGACTCGCTTCTTACGCAATTCTAGATATGGGAATCGGCGTATCAGTCTGGTTTCGAGAAGACGGTCCCATCGACGAGGACCGAATCGTGCGTCACTACGGCAGCATGGCATTGCAGATTGTGGGGCTCGTACAGCCACTGGAAGACTTCTGACTTCGATTGAGGTAGTCGTCTCACCACAAGCTTGACTCCCTTAGATCACATGTCCCGGAGGGCTGATGACAAGTACCAACCCCGTACTTCGGAGCGATTCGGCCGGCGTTGCCACAATCACGCTGAATCGTCCCGACAAGCTCAACGCGCTAAATGCCGAGGTGTTCTCAGAACTGAGAGGGCATATAGACGCCATCCGTACGGACCGTTCGATACGCTGCGTGATCCTCACGGGTGCTGGCCGCTCATTCTGTGCCGGTCATGAAATCGAAGCGCTTGAAGATCACGAGCGCGAACGGGTCCTGTATTTTGAGCAAGACACGATCGACGCCCTGGAGCGGTTGCCACAGCCGACGATCGCAAAGATACGAGGCCATTGCCTGACCGGTGGCCTCGAAGTCGCTCTCGCCTGTGACCTACTGGTTGCTGCGACGTCCGCGCGGCTCGGTGACACCCATGGTCAGTGGGGCTTGGTTCCCATATGGGGGATGTCGATCCGATTGCCCGAAAGGATAGGTGTGGCGAGGGCGAAGGAGCTCATGTTTACGAGCAGACGGATCAGCGGATCGGAAGCCGCATCCATTGGCCTGGTTGAGCGATGCACGGAAGAAGATCAATTGGACGAAGAGGTCGACCTGCTTGCTGCTGAAATCGTCGCCAATTCGCCAGAGACGAACCGCATCGACAAAGCACTTCTTCGAGCAGCAGCGGACCGCACGAGGTCCGATGCCCTGACATATGAGCGAAGTGTCCCGTTTGGTCGCCCGACCGACACGGCCGAGCGACTCGCTCGGTGGAAGGATCGATCACGCTGAAGCTGCCACTACTGGTCAAACGCTCGTGCCAGCGACTTGCGGGGTCCGAGGTTCGGTTCTAATCTCAATATTGCAGCTATATATGACAACCCAATAACTCGCCTCATCGGGGGATCCTCGGGCGCCGCGCCATCTCGCGGGCCGTTGCGAGCCGGATCGCGGCGGGGCAGACGCAAAGACCTGGGAGAACGCCATGAGCGCACGGTCCGAAGGTGGTACGACCCGACCTGAAGGCGGCGCCAAAACCGACCTGCCCTACCGGCTGACCTACATGTTCCATCCGACCATTCTGGTGCCGGATCTCACGGCTTCCGAGGAGTGGTACGAGACGGTCTTCGGATTGCCGAGCACTCGCCGCGACGTAGGTTTTGCCGCCAAGGAGCAGGACCCGGACAACCGTACGGACTTCTCGACCTTCACCATGATTCGCGACATCTTGATGGACTACATCGACCCCAATTTATTTATCTCACGCGGAGTCCAGCGGTTTCCCTCAGTGGAAGAGGCTCACCTTGAAGGCTACGGGTGGTATGTCGATGGCATCGAAGAGCTCTACCACCGCCTCCGGAATTCGGGCGTCAAGGTAGTGGGAATGAGCGGGGAAGACAACGGAGATGAGCCGCCCACCGCCCGGCAGTCATCGGCCGTGATGTTCTTGACCCTGCCGGACGACATCGGCCTCGAGTATCAGTTCATCTCTCCACAATTCCCAAACTCGATCGATCCGCGAATGGTCGAGGGCTGGGAGCTAGGACCGCGCCGCGAGGACGACCCCCTCGGCATCGACTTCACTTCGCATCACACAACTCTGACGACACAGCCCGAGCGAATGCAGAAGCTTTTCGTTGATCTCTTTGGTGGCACAATCATCCACCAGGGTCGAAATGAGGCGCTTGAGACCCTGAGCGTCTACGTGCGGCTAGCTGATGGTGTCTATGAGATTGCGGTGCCAGACGTCGGCACCGCGGCGTATGCTGATCTGGAACCGAGATTGCCCAACGATTGCTATCACTCGATCACACTCAAGGTGGCAGATCTGGACAAGGTCCGCCGTCGCCTCGAAGCGCACAATGTCGCACTCCGTGCCGACACAGGCTCCATGATTATCACCGATCCCAAGACGAGCGACGGCGTGCCTTGGGGATTCACTGCCGACACGCTTCCAGGCGACGACCGCGCCTAACCGGACTCATTCCATGGGGGCGGAGGGACCGAATGATGCCACGCCCCGAGCTGATCGCTGGTGAGGCCGGCTGTCTAGCCGAAGGTCGGAGGCCGCTTTTCCAGCATGGCTCCGAACCCTTCTTGGGCATCGGTCCCATAGAGATCAAGCATCTCCATGGCAAGGGAGTACTCGAAAATGGGCTGCGCGCTACGAAGCCAGTGATTGAGCGACCGCTTTGTCGCTTTGATCGCATGCTGAGGCCCCGTTGCGAGAGTCTGGGCGACCGCGAGCGCTTCTTCAAGCAAATTATCCTGAGGAACACACTTCGAGACCAGACCGATTCGCTCTGCCTCCGGCCCATCAATGAAATCAGCGGTCATCAGGTAATACTTCGCTTTTGCCATGCCGCACAGAAGCGGCCAGATGATCATCGAATGATCGCCAGCGGCTAAGCCAACGCGAGAGTGCCCATCAGTGAACCGAGTCTGATCCCCAATAAGGCTGATATCCGAGAGAAGCGCGATCGCGAGGCCGGCACCCACTGCAGGCCCGTTGATAGCGGAAATGATGGGCTTTTCCGAATTGACGATGTTGAGAACAAGGTCTCGAGCCTGTTGATGGACCCGACCGACGTTTTTGTAGTTGCCGAGGTTTTCCTGATCCCGCTTCAAGTTGCCGCCCGCGGAGAACGCCTTGCCCGCGCCCGTTATGACAGTGGCTCGAATACTCGGCTCAGCATCGATCTGGGACCAAATATCCGCCAGGGTGTCGTGGAGACCTTCATCGATGGAGTTGTACGTCTCAGGTCGGTTGATCGTAATGAGCAACACGCCGTTGGGCTCTTCGCGTAGGAGCAGCCCAGGGTATCCGTCAAGGTCCATCACAGAATGCCTCTCTTCTCAACTTCGGCTCGACCGTTTGCAACCCTCTGGGGTGTCGTGTACCCGGGTAAAGGTTCATTGCCACCTGGCGCGACGGCCCCCAGTTGGCCGATGTCCTGTGGGCCGCCCCTTGGCACTCGGCTACTGCGCAAGCTCCAACTTCAAGCGCAGGATGGTCGGCTGGTGTGCATATATCAGCAGCGAGCGGACTAATTGGACCAGCAACCACCACTATATAATACAATGGCGAAATCAAGAGGGTGCTCATCTCCTCCGGCTTTACGGCAGCGCAACATTTCTAGCTGGCTGTGATGGACGGGGTGCTGTGCCAGCTCAGACAGGAGGAACTCATGATCATCGACTCAGACGCCCATGTGCTTGAGCCCGCAGATCTGTGGACGAGCAGGTTGTCCGCCAAGCACGGTGACATGATTCCGCACATCAAATATCGCCAAGATCTGCATCAAGACTGGTGGTTCGTCGGAGATGTGCCGATTCAGCACGCGACCGGATCTGTCATCCCGATTCGGGAAGATGGCTCAGTGGAGCGGCTGGGCGGTTACAAAATGGTGCAGCGATTCGCTGACATGCACCCCTCCGCGTACGACCCAACCGAACGGGCCAAGGTGATGGACTTGTTCGGCATCGGAGCGGCGACGACCTATCCCAGCCTTGGGCTCACGGGGCCTGACATTTACCGCATGATCCCCGACGCAGACCTCGAATATCAACTTCAGGTCGTCCGTGCGTACAACGACTGGATTCTTTCATGGGATCAGACCGAGCCCGGCCGGTTCATCCCTCTGTCTTGTGTTCCCTACTGGGACGTGCCGGCCGCCGTTCGAGAGATCGAGCGGACAGCGGAACTTGGCATGAAGGGGATCGTGATGACGGGCAAGCCCCAGAATCACGGCTGCCCGATTCTCCCTGACCCTCATTGGAACGACATGTGGTCGGCGGCTGAGGCCGCCGGGCAATCGGTGAGTTTCCATGTGGCAAGTGGAGGAATGCGCGAAACGAAGGGCAATCCCGAGCGCAGCGACATGATGGGTCCCGAAGCAATACGGGTCTACATGTTCGGTCAGGAATGTGTCGAGAACGTGAGCGTTGCCTGCGATCTCCTGACGTCCGGGATCCTTCAGCGTCATCCGAAACTCAACTTCGCGATTGTCGAGACGGGCGTGGGATGGGTTCCGTTCACGCTAGAGGCCCTTGATGAGGCGTACCGTCTGTACCAGCCATGGGTCTCGCGCCCGGAAATGCGGGAAGACGAATTGCCGAGCGATCTGTTCCGGCGGCAGGTGTTCGTGAACATTTGGTATGAGAACGCCCGAGCGCACTACCCGTTTGACAATGTGATGTTCGAAACGGACTACCCCCATCCAGTGTGCTTGATGGAAGCGGAAATCAAGGATGCCGTAGAGAATCGCCTGTCGATTCTGTCGCCAGCTCAGCTGGAGAATGTCTTGTGGAAGAACGCCATGCGATGCTTTAACCTCTCAGCCGAAGACGTCCGTCTCTCGACTGCGAGCTAGTGCCATAGTCGGTTGCCGTTTCGCCGCCTCTCGCATTGTTCGCGATCGAAGCTGGTTCAGTTTTGAAACTCGATCCGGCGGATGCCCGCGATCTCGCCGTCATTCGAGCGGTCGCTGTGGCTATCGCTCATTCTGAGGAACCACGATCGAGACGAATATGATCGTGTGGGAGCCGCATGAAGATGCGCGGTCCGTCACCTCAATGGGCCGCTACATGTCGTTCATCGAGGAGCGCTTCGGGATCCACTTGGGCGGATACGACGACCTCTGGGCCTGGTCGGTGGGAAGCATCGAGTCCTTCTGGTCCTCGCTCGCAGCCTTTCTCGACGTGGGCTTTTTCCGTCGAGGGACTGACGTCTTGACGACTCACGCCATGCCGCAGGCCCGGTGGTTTTCGGACAGCACCCTGAACTATGCGCAACAGGCGTTGGCAGGTCCCGCGCACGAGCCGGTTCTCGAGTCGCACTCGCAGACGCGGGAATCGTTCACTCTGACGCGAGGGGAACTGGCTGAACAGGTGGCTCGGGTCAGATGCCGGCTCGTAGAGCTCGGCGTAGAACCCGGCGATCGAGTGGCCGCCTTTATGCCGAATATCGCGGAGACGGTGGCGATCTTTCTTGCGGCCGCGAGTCTCGGGGCTGTGTTTGTCTCCTGTGCTCCCGAATTCGGTGTCGAGAGCGTGGTGGACCGACTTGCACAAGTCGGACCAAAGGTCCTGTTTGTCGTAGATGGTTACCGGTTCGGCTCGAAGGTCGTCGACAGGGTTGCTGCGGTCGCGTCGATCCGAAAGGCGTTGAGCTCCCTCGAGGCGACGGTGGTCGTCTCCTATCTGGATCCAGAACGCGCGGCCGCCATTCCGGATGCGTTGCCCTGGTCATGGGTGATGGAAGCAGAGGGGGACCTTCAATTCGCTGAGCTGCCGTTCGATCATCCGCTGTGCGTCCTGTTCTCATCTGGAAGCACAGGTCCTCCAAAGCCCATTGTGCACGGTCACGGTGGTATCACTCTCGAGCACCTGAAATGGCTTGTCCTGCACTCCGACATCCGACCCAACGACATCGTCTTCTGGCCCACCACCACGGCATGGATGACCTGGAACGTGGGCGTGTCCACTCTGCTGTGCGGAGCACGGGCGATCCTCTTCGATGGCGATCCAACTCAGCCTGACCTGGCCGCATTCTGGAAACTGGTTGGTGAAACCAAGACGACCCATCTTGGTGTGTCGCCGCCGCTTCTGCTCCAGGCTCGCCGCGCTGGAGTCCGGCCAATGGCCGTAACCGACCTGTCGCACCTCAGGGTTCTGTCCTCAGGGGGTTCACCGCTCTCGACTGAGCTCTACCACTGGGTGTACGACGCCATCAGTACGGACGTAATGCTCGCCTCGGTAAGTGGGGGAACGGATTGTTGTACCGCCTTTGTGGGCGGATCACCGCTCTTGCCCGTCCGTGCGGGAGAGATCACGTGTCGGTTTCTGGGCACAAAGGTTGAGGCGTTTGATGACGCAGGTCTCCCCGTCATCGAGCAACAGGGCGAGCTGGTGATCACGCAGCCGATCCCCTCCATGCCGGTGGCATTCTGGGGTGACCAGGATGGCTCACGCCTCCACGCGGCGTATTTTGAGCGATTTCCGGGCGTGTGGTGCCATGGAGACTGGATCACGATCAGCAGACACGGGACGGCCGTGATCAGCGGGCGATCTGATGCCACCCTGAACCGTGGCGGAGTACGGATGGGAACTCAGGAGTTCTACTCCGTGATCGAGGAAATACCTTCGGTGTCCGACAGCCTTGTCGTGTACCTCGAGGCTCCAGACGGGGGAGTCGGCGATCTGGTGCTGTTTGTATCGCCTGCTGCAGGAGCCCGAGTGGACGAAGCGATGGGGGACGTCATCAGGAAAACCCTGCGCCAGAAGCTGTCGCCGCGTTATGTGCCCGATGAAATCATCGAGGTTGCAGTGATCCCACGTACGATCACCGGCAAGCGACTTGAGGTCCCAGTGAAACGGATCTTGAGTGGAATCAAAGTGGGGCCTGAGGTCGTTGGCTCGCTGGCGGACCGCAACGCACTCGATCCGTTCTTCAGTTTGGCAGATTCCCGCGGCCCAGTGAATGGTGGCAAAAGGACTCCGTAGTGGGACTCTCGGAGTTCAAACGGATCGATGAACGGAGACTTGGCTGCTTTCCAGTGCCGGGAGAAGCCGATCCAGTCGCTTAGGAAGCGCTTGTAACCACAAAACTCACTGCGGTCGTTGCGCTTCCGCCGACGTTGAGTGTGGCGA
The DNA here is from genome assembly GCA_963719485.1 of uncultured Acidimicrobiaceae bacterium. GTDB lineage: Bacteria > Actinomycetota > Acidimicrobiia > Acidimicrobiales > RAAP-2 > Bog-473. Next base: position 4,169,162 of record OY970387.1, on the reverse strand, counting down.
AGGTGCGGGCTCCTTCGACCTGAGTGTCGCCGGCTGCGGAGGTCACCTGGTGTGCTGCATCAAGCACCATGCGCACTCCTGTGGCGCCGACGGCGTGCCCAACGCCGATCAGGCCGCCACTGGGATTTATCGGGCAGCGGCCACCAGGTGCGATATCTCCGTTTTCGATGGCCTTCCAGGCCTCGCCAGGCTCGCTGATTCCAAAGTGGTCGATGGCGATGTATTCGGTGATCGAAAAGCAGTCGTGCGTCTCGATTCCATCGACCCCGTCCACACCAGCGATTCCGGCGCGTCGGAAAGCGTCGGTAGCGGCTTCGCGGACGTGTGGAAGCAGATAGGGCTCGTCGTTGGCGCGGCGGAGCTTGGAGTCGATGGTGAGACCAGCTGCATGGTGACCCCATCCGGAGATTCTTGGAAGGGCATCGAGGGTCAGACCACGATGCTTCGCCCAGTCAGTGGCCTCCGCCTGTGACGCAAGGACCACCCCCGTGCCCCCGTCGGTGATCTTGCTGCAGTCATTTCGACGAATCCATGAATCGACCGACGGATTGGCGGCATCATTGGCGGAAAAGCTCACTGACCCCAGATTCCAGTCTCGCGTCTGAGCAAGGGGGTTGCGAGTCGCATTTGATGCGTTCAGTTCGGCGATGTGGCCGAGGTGCTCGTATTGAAGGCCATAGCGGCGGTCGTATTCCTCGGCTAGGCAGTTGAACGCCGAGACCATCGATTCGTGGCCTTCCGCTTCGTGGCCCCACCAGCCGACGGCCTCCATGTGTTCGGAGGCGACGGCACCGCCGACGTTGCGTTCAACCTCGACACCTGCGACCAGGATGCGGTTGTAGCGTCCCGACTCGATCTCTGCCATCGCGGCAAGGATTGCCACGCCCCCGGAAGCACAGGCGGCCTCGTGAGACGACGAAGGCTTCCCCCACAGCGACTCCTCGACCGTGGCGGGCATCGCTCCCAGATGCCCTTGGTGGACGAAGAGCTGGCCGAAGGCATTGCTTATATGGATGGCGTCGATATCGGCCGGATCGACTGCAGCCGCCTCGAGTGTTCCCTCGACCGTTTCGCGGGCTACGTCAGAAATATCGAGACCCTCGCGGGTGAAGTGGCGGGCGAAGTCTGTCTGGTAACCCCCAAGGATGTACACGTCGCTCATCTTGACCACGGACCTTTCCGGCACAGGGCTACGCCAGGCAATATGTAAGCTGCTAAATAGATAGCGTTTCCCGCATATTGTACACCGAGCGACCGTCCGGGGGAGCGGTGGGGATAGCCGTGAGAACGGGTTAGCGCTCACCGAGGACCCTGTTCCTGGCGCCCAGCCTGGTCATCGCAACCGGGCCGGCCGGCGGGGGTTTGACTCTCGTCCGGCGCAAGGTCACGTCTGGCCCGCACCGCCCTTCAGCAGGCGAACGGCGGGGGCTGCGGGGTGCTCTTGGTCAAGCGTCCGGTAGGGGAAAACGTGCGACCTGCTCTTGGGCGCTGGTGACCAAGACTGCCTGGGTCATGTCTCGCGCTTGCTCAATGTTCCGGGCAAGGTCTTCGGCGGTCAGATCGGCACTGCAGTACCCAGGCGCATCGACGATTCCGATTCGGGCTACTCGCCCGCCTGCCGTGCTGAACATCTCACCGTTTACTGAGCATTCAGAAGCGCAGAAGTAAATGATGGCTTCCGCCACGAGATTCGGATCGAACCGGCTGAGGCGACTAAAAAACGGCGAATCGGGCCGAGCTGTTATCAGGCGAGTGTTGGCGTTTGGCCAGATGCCGTTGACCGATATACCGAGTTCAGCGCCCTCGAAAGCTCCGGAATTGGTGAGACCGATGAGCCCGGCTTTCGCTGTCGCGTACGGGGTCTGAGCTCCAAGGCCAAGGAGTGCGCCGGACAGGACGTTGACGATTCGCCCATACCCCTGCTCCCGCATGATCGGCCATGCCCGCCGCATCAGGGAGTATGGCCCAAAGAGGAGAGTCTGCATGAGCGAGTCAATCTGCTCGTCGGTGTGCTCGTCGAGGCTCGCGTTGACCGAGCCGCCAGCATTGTTCACGAGAACATCAAGACGGCCGAACTCCTTCAGGGCGTGATCGACAATCGAGTTCGCGCTGACACTCGTGCCCACACTGGACGCGTCGGGAATTGCAACGCCACCTTCAGCACGGATTTCGTCAACCACTGCTTCGGCGACGTCAATGGTGCCGGCCGTCATAGTGGTGCCGGCACCTCCATAGTCGTTGACCAACACCCGAGCTCCACGTCGTGCCAGTCCAAGTGCTGTTTCGCGCCCGATTCCTCGACCGGACCCAGTGACGATGGCCACACGCCCGTCAAAGTCGAGCACGGCGCTCATTCCTCGCCACCCGGCTGGTGATCCCCGCCATGTGGCGGCTCGTAGCTGCACCATTTACTTGTCAATATGTCCCTCCACGTCCTAGAGCGTCAAAAATTGCCCATGACGGGCCAGCACGCTCAGAATATTTGGGTATGTTTCTGAATCCATCGGATCAAAAGCCAGGGAGACACGCGAAACGGACGTTTCCCCGCCCCTGCCTCGTTCTACGGTACACGACGTCGGGACGACGCTGAATGGTCAAATACAGGGCTCTAGGAGGCGCTGACAGCCATCGCCACGCCTCGAGCAGGTCCGAAGCAACACCGCCGTCAGGCCGGACCAACGCTTGACGGCTGAGAACGGGCTAACTATCGTTCGCCTATATAGGTCTGGCAGCCAAAAAAGGCCGTCATCAGGTGTGGAGAGGGAGGACCACGCAGCTTCCAGATCCTCGTTCTTCGGAGCATCACCGAGCCCCCTTTTGGTGGGTGAGCAGCAAAGAGTGCGCCAGGGTGGGGCAAGTGCGCGCCTGAGGCCCGTGCGGTGAAATTGGTGCGGTCGCGTTCAGCCGCCGGTCCCCTCTGACATAAAGCATTTATGAGAAAGGTCTGAGACCGCTGACGTTCCTTTTATTCGCACTACTGGGTCTGGGTGTCGGTGCCGGTTACGTTCTCATCGCCAACGGACTGATCCTGGTCTACCGAGGAACGGGCATCCTCAATTTTGCTCAGGGTGCCTTTGCGATGGTGGGCGCCTTCATATATTACGAGCTCTATGTCAACCACCAGTTGGGATTCGGTCTCTCGTTCGTTGCTTCTGTACTGGTGACTTCCGTCATGGGGGTGGTGACGCACGTCGTGGTCATGCGGCCCTTGCGAACAGCAGCACCCCTGGTCCGGTTGATCGCAAGTCTGGCGGTGCTGGGCCTTTTGACGTCACTTTTCCAAGTCATATATGGATCGAACAGCTTTCAAGTGCCCTCATCGCTGCCCACGACCCCGATTACGTTCGGCAGCCTGGTCATTCCGCAAGATCAGCTTTGGCTTCTTGGGATTGCTGTTCTCCTCACGATCGCGTTGGACCTCGGAAGCCGCAAGACGTTGGCGGGTCTTGTCACGCAAGCCGTCGCGGAGAACGAAAGAGCGACAGCCGCCCTCGGCTGGTCTCCCGACATCGTGGCTGCGATCACGTGGGGCCTAGGGGGCGCGCTCGCCGCGGCGGGTGGGATTTTGCTCGTGCCGATGGCAGGGCTCTCCGTCGATGGTCTGACGCTCGTTCTGGTCGGGTCCTTAGCCGTCGCGCTCGCGGCCGGATTCAACTCCTTCTACACGGCTCTCGGGGTCGGCGTGCTGGTGGGCATCCTGCAATCCGAGTGCGCCCGATACGTCACCACACCAGGCGTCGCGGACGCTTTGCCCTTCTTCATCATTGTCGCCGTCTTGGTTGTTCGCGGGGAAACGCTGCCCCTGCGAGGACATGTACTTGAACGCCTTCCTTCCATCGGTCGGGGTCCGGTGCAATGGCGCAAAATCATTCCGATATTCGTCATCGTTGAAACGTTGATCTTCACGGTCTGCTCGCCGGGCATGCTCACTGCGCTCACGACTGAGATCGCATTTACCGTGATCGTTCTGTCGGTCGCGGTGGTGACGGGATACGCGGGCCAGCTCTCCCTTGCACCGATGGCGATGGCCGGAGCCGGCGCCCTGATAGCTGGGCGTATCGACGCCTCGCTGCACTGGACCTTTCTCCTGTCTGCGTTGGCCGGAGTCGTTGGTGCGGGTCTCGTCGGTTTGGTGGTAGGGATTCCGGCACTGAGGACTCGAGGAGTAACCCTGGCCATCGTGACCTTGGGATTTGCTCTTGCCGCTCAGGAGATGGTCTTTGACAACAGTTCGTGGACGGGCGGAGTTCTGGGGGTCAATGTCGGACAGCTGACGATGTTCGGGTTCTCAATCGACCCGACGACCTCCCCCGATCGATATGCCACGTTTTGTCTCATATGTTTGGTACTCAGTGGCGTCGCAGTCGTACATCTCCGCCGCGGCCGTGCGGGCCGGCGGCTGATAGCGGTCCGAGGAAATGAGCGCGCCGCAGCGTCGCTCGGCGTGAACGTCAGGGGTGCAAAACTCGCGGCCTTCGTGATCTCGTCGGCGATTGCCGGCCTGGGCGGGATCCTTCTTGCTTTCCAGGTTCATTCCATCGTCTACTCGAATTTCGACGTCTTCACGTCGATCAACGTCGTCATGTACAGCGTGATAGGAGGAATCGGCTTCGTCGTCGGATCGATTGTCGGAGCAGTCGCGAACCCAGGCGGAGTCATCTCCTATTCGTTGAGCAGCTTCGCCACCATCGACAAGTGGCTGCCGCTTGTCGGAGCAGGCGCGGTGATTCTGATCCTGTTGCAGAATCCCAATGGACTCGTGGGCGCCTGGGCAGCTGGCACCGATCCGGTCGCCCGGGCTATTGCAAAGTGGCAAGTGCGTCGCCTGAGCGGTCGAGCGCAGGTCGAAACGATCTCAACAGCTGGCGCCGAGGCTGTCGAATCAGTAGCGCCACCCCGGGTCAAGGCGAATGGACTCCGGATGAGCGGGATCACCGTGCGATTCGGTGGTGTCGTTGCCGTCAGCGATTTCGATCTCTCGATTGAACCGGGGGAGATCGTGGGACTCGTGGGTCCCAATGGTGCCGGCAAGAGTACCGTGGTCGATGCCGCGACGGGATACGTCAAATATTCTGGATCGGTCAGTCTTGGGGATCTACGGCTTGATCGATCTGGGGTCCACCGGCGAGCTCGAGCAGGGATCGTGCGGTCGTTTCAGTCGGTCGATCTGTTCGAAGACCTGTCGGTGCTGGACAACCTTCGTGCTGCGTCGGATGCGCGGGACGGCTTGGCATATCTACGCAATATGGTTCGCCCGGATCGGACTCCGCTCACGCCTTTCGTTGATGCCGTCGTCAGGGAGCTGTCGCTGTCCGATGCACTTCATCTCTTGCCCTCGCAACTATCTTACGGTCAGCGGCGTCTTGTCGGGATCGCTCGAGCCGTCGCAGCGCAACCGTCGATCGTGTTGCTCGATGAGCCAGCTGCGGGGTTGAATCATCTTGAGACCGAAGAGCTCGCAGGTGTGCTTCGCCGGCTCTCGCGTGATTGGGGCATCGGCATTCTGTTGATCGAGCACGACGTCGCCATGGTGATGGGTGTCTGCGACCGGATTGTGGTGATTGATTTCGGGGTCAAGATCTGCGAGGGCAGTCCTGCCCAGGTCAGGGAGGATCCAAAGGTCGTCGCGGCCTACCTAGGGGTCGACGAACCGCCGGAACGAAGCGTGGCGGCGGAGCATGGAGCGGTCCTGCAGCCGTGACCCCAGTACTGGAAGCGAAGGGCCTTTGCTGTGGTTATGGCGACGCCCAGGTGGTCTTCGATCTTGACCTCTATGTCAACAGTGGTGAAATTGTCGCCCTGCTGGGACCCAATGGTGCCGGCAAGACAACAACGCTTCGATGTCTCAGCGGCGAACTAAGGCTTCGCTCTGGAGAGCTGCTCTGGGATGGTTCGCCGGCGCAGGGTCCGCTTTATCAAAGGATCCGCCAGGGCCTGGGACTGGTCACCGAGGAGAAGTCGGTGTTCATGCGACTCACAACGTTGGAGAATCTGAAGCTTGGCCGCATCGATCCCGACGAAGCGTTTGCGTTGTTTCCAGAGCTCATGGGTCGGGCCAAAGTCAAGGCTGGGCAACTCTCGGGTGGCGAACAACAGATGTTGACGCTGGCACGCGTGTTGGCTCGGAAGCCGCGGCTGCTTCTCGCGGACGAGCTGTCGCTGGGGCTCGCTCCTCTGATTGTGGAGCGCCTTCTCGCGGCGCTCCGCATGGCGGCACAGAGCGGCATAGGTGTCTTGCTCGTAGAACAACACGTCAGCAAGGTGCTGGAGTATGCGGATCGTGCGTATGTGATGAACAAGGGTCGAGTGGAGATGCACGGTACCAGCGGCGAGCTGCGCCAAAGCCTGCTGCAAATGGAAGCGCAATATTTGGGACAAGCGACGGATAGTTGATTCTCGGGTGATGTCCGGAGGACAGGCGATCGTGCTGCGCAACATGCGGATGAGGTCTTTGCGGCGTGAATGCGAAGCCTCTGACGTCTCTTTTCACCCCCGGATCCACCGAGCTGAGAGGCGAGACGTAGTGTCAAACTGTACGACAGGAGAAAGAAGGATGGAACTTCTGCGGCCTATGGGAAATCCTGGCCGGGTGGTAGTTCAGTGACGCTCGTCGCCGATGCAGTGCATCAATCGATTGAGGAGTTTCGCCAGAATATTCGGAGGTTTTTGGCCGAGCAGCTGCCTACAGAGTGGGAGGGCATCGGGCAACTGCAGAAACGCGAAGCAGAGGCGTTCACTGACTCGTGGCGCGACATGCTTGCTCAGAACAAGCTCTTGGCCGTTGCGTGGCCGGTCGAGTTTGGAGGGTGCGGCCTCAGCAAAATGCACCAGGTCATTGTCGCCGAGGAGTGTGCCCGGCTCGGCGTACCGGCGGGGGCACACCTCGATCTGTTCGGTATCAAGATGTTGGGAAACACGCTGCTGAGGGCGGGGACCGAGGAACAGAAGCAGGTTTTCTTGCCCCGTATCCTGTCTGGCGAGGACAAGTGGTGCCAGGGGTTCTCTGAGCCCGATGCCGGGTCCGATCTTGCATCCCTGAAGACAGCCGCTCGGCTTGAGGATGACGCATGGATCATTAGCGGTCAGAAGATCTGGACCTCGCTGGCGGTCAAGGCCAATTGGATGTTCGTTCTGGTACGTACGGATCCGCTTGCCCCCCTCAATCGTGGCCTCTCCTTCCTGTTATGTCCCCTGAACCAGCCCGGTATCGATATTCGGCCGATCAAAATGCTGAGTGGGGAAGCCGAGTTCTGCGAAGTCTTCATTACGGATGCGCGGACCGCAGGAGACAACATCGTGGGGAAGCCCGGGGACGGGTGGAAGGTGGCCATGACCCTCTTTGGACACGAGCGGGGAGAGGAGGCCGCAGTTCATCCAATTTTGTTTCGTCACGAACTGAATCGACTCTTCGAACTTGCCCGCGAGCGTGGCTGCGATCGCGACCCTGTCATACGAGAGCGCCTTGCCGACTGCTACGTTCGTGTCGAGGTCATGAGGTTCCTCGGGAATCGCATCCTGTCGAACGTGATGGGCGACAGAGAAGTCCCGCTCGGTCCAGAATCGTCGATCGCAAAGCTTTACTGGAGCGAGTATCACAAGCGCCTCACCTCGTTGGCGCTCGATATCCTCGGAGCAAGCAGCTTAACGCCAGAGGGTCGTCCGACGGCTCGTCCGACGCGCGCCGATGATCCTTTTGCGCCGAACTCATCGGCGTCGTGGGTCGGGGCTTTCTACAACGCGACGGCTGGGACCATCTATGCGGGCTCCTCTGAAATACAGCGGAATATTCTCGCCGAATCAGTACTGAAGCTTCCCAAAGACCCGATGCATCGCCGTTGAGGATCGAACCATGACAACCGACAGCCAGCTCAGTAGCCTGATGCCCGATCCCGCCGTTGATGCCGTCCTGGCTTCTCCGTCCATCTCGCTCGAGGGTGCGATTACGACGATCCTCGAGGGGTACAGAGACCGCCCAGCCCTCGGGGAGCGACGCTATAGCGTGGTTCCCGATACTCGGGGCCGGCGAGTTCGTGAATATCTGCCGGAGTACGCAACCGTCACTTATGGCGAGTTGTACGAGCGCGTCCGGCTGATCGCTCTCTCTTGGCGACGACCGAATCCCTGTCCGGTAGGGCCCGGGGACTTCGTCTGCATTTTTGGCTTCAGCGGAAACGACTACGTCACCATCGATCTTGCCTGTGCCTATGGGCAGGCCGTCAGCGTTCCGTTGCAAAGCACCATGGCGCCGAGCGATCTTGATGTGGTCCTCGACTCAATCGAGCCGACGGTCCTGTTCGCAACGGCAAGGGACCTTGCGCTGGCTGCGCAGCTGGCGGAGCGACACGAATCGATTCGTTGCGTGGTCGCAATGGACTACGACGAAGCAGTCGATGATGAGCGCGAGTCGTACGCCGCGGCGCAGGCCCAGCTCCAGCGCAGCCGGCCTTCGACTGTGGTGACGACGGTGGATTCGCTGATGGGTCTCGCACGGAGTGAGGCATGGGTTCCACTGAAGCCAGCCGACAATCCCGGGGACCGCATGGCCGTGCTCATCCACTCGTCTGGAAGCACGGGAACGCCAAAGGGTGCCATCCACCTCGAACGGAAGGCCGTCCGATTGTTTCAGCCCACAAGGGATGCATTCGGAACCTCCCAGGGACGCAGACCGGTGGTGCGACTTGCGTTTCTTCCGCTCAATCACCAAGCCGGTCGTCGTGACGTGTACAAGACGCTCGCAGGCGGCGGAACCGTTTATTTCACCTCGAGCTCCGATATGTCGACTCTGTTCGAGGACATTCGCCTTGTGCGGCCGACCGATCTCTTCTTCTTCCCCAGAGCCCTGGAGACCATCCATCGGTACTACCAAAACGAAGTGTCTCGTCGTTCCGAGGATCGCGCCGATCGAGATGCCGTGGCCCAAGAGGTGCTCCAGGAGATTCGATTCGGATATCTAGGGGACAGGTTGCGCATGATCGGAGCGGGCAGCGCACCGGTGAGTCCAGAGCTAAAAGAGTTCATAGAACGTTGCTTTGAGCTGCCGCTCGCTCAGGGCTATGGATCCACGGAGGGTGGGGCCATCACTGCGGACGATCGAGTGCTGCGACCGCCGATACGGGAGTACAAGCTTCGAGACGTTCCCGAATTGGGCTACTTCACGACCGATCGGCCCTTTCCTCGAGGTGAATTGTGCATCAAAAGCGATGACATGATCACGGGATACTTCAAGCGACCGGAAGTCACGGCGACCCTCTTTGATGCCGACGGGTTTCTCCTGACCGGGGACATCATGGAGGAACAGGCTCCGGATCATCTCGTCTTCATCGATCGTCGCAATGATGTACTCAAGTTGGCACAAGGCGAGTACGTCGCCCCGGCGGTGCTGGCGAAGGTCTATGAAGACCAGAGTGCGCTTATCGACCAGGTCTATCTGTATGGGACGTCGGCCAGGTCGTATCTACTCGCGGTGATTGTGCCTAATGCAGCCGCCATCCGCGAGAGTCTCGGCGAGACGCCGACTGCTGAGGATGTCAAAGCCCTCATTCAAAGCGAATTGAGCAGCGTGGCCATGTCTGCGGGCTTGAGATCCTTTGAGATCCCGCGTGACATCCTCATCGAGGTAGAGGCGTTTTCGTCGGCCAACGGACTCGTGTCACCGATGGGGAAGCGGTTACGGACGACCTTCATACAGAGGTACGGGAAGCAACTGGAGGTCATGTACGCCGACCTCGAGCGAGGTCAGCAGGCAGATCTCATGGCGCTCGGAGGCAGAACTGACCTCACGACGATCGAGAAGGTGAAGTTGGCCCTAGAGGCAGTCTTAGGGAGGCGCAACCTCGATCGAATGGAGCAGATGAGTTTTGGAGAGCTCGGCGGGGATTCTTTGGATGCGGCCGAGTTTGCTGTCGTGTTGGACGATATGTTCGGCATCGAATTCCCCGTGCATAGCCTCCTGAGTCCGACTGGCAACCCATCAGCGTGGGCGCAGGTGATCGAAGAGGCCTTGCAGGGCAAGAAGGATGGGGTCGTCAGCGACACGGAGGCAAGGGAGACGGGTCGTCATCTCAAGGCTGAAGATATGAAGCTGGAACGGTTCTTCGACGTCGGGGATCTTTCTCCGCGAGGAATGCCATCGCCGGCCGATCAATCCCAGACGGTGTTGCTCACCGGCGCAACGGGGTTTCTGGGGCGGTTTCTCTGCCTCGAGTGGCTCGAACGCATGTCGGCGAAGGACGGGCGAGTGATCTGCCTCGTCCGAGGAAACGAGAGGACAACCGCTCGGGAACGGTTATTCCGCGTGTTCGAAGGTGAGAGGCGCCTGTCGGATCGGTTTGAGCAGCTTGCCGACCGGCACCTGGAGGTTGTTTCCGGCGATGTCGCCGAAGAGTTTCTCGGGCTGGAAGGAGGTATGTACGAGGAACTTGCGACGAGAGTCGATCGTATCGTTCACTCCGCTGCCTTGGTCAATCACATGCTCGACTATCAACACCTGTTCGGGCCTAATGTGGTCAGTACCGCAGAGGTGGTGAGACTCGCCTTGGCAACGAGGCCGAAACGCGTCGACTTCATCTCGTCGATGGCGGTGACGCAGCTCGTGGAGCAGTCAGGGAGGGTCACCGAGTCGTCGCCGCTGGTGTCCAAGGTAGATTTGAACGACCAATATGGAATGAACTACGCCGCAAGCAAGTGGGCGGCGGAGCTCCTGCTGCGTGACGCGCAACGTCGTTTCAAGCTTCCTGTGCGCATTTACCGTGGCGACATGCTGCTTGCGCATCGTCAGTACGCGGGCCAAATCAATGTACCGGACATCTTCACTCGGCTTCTCTACAGCGTTATCAAGACTGGCCTTGCCCCAAGTTCCTTCTACCAGAACACGGCGGTGAAGGGGCGGTCACCTCACTATGACGGATTGCCAGTGGATTTCGTGGCGCACTCCGTCGCCTATCTCGCAGACGACCTCCATGACGGGGTGCAGGTGTATCACCTGGTGAATCAGCATGATGACGGTATTTCGCTCGACACCTTTGTCGAGTGGATTGAAGAAGAGGGATATGCAATCGAGCGCATTGCTGAATATGCCGAGTGGTACGGACGATTCGAAGCCAAACTTCGAGCGCTTCCTAATGAGGCGCGCCAGCTTTCGCTGCTCCCTGTCATCGATTCGGTTCGGGAAGCACGTGATCCGAACCTGCGCCCGGCGGACAGTAGCGAGTTCCTTCGGGCACTTGAGAACTCCGTGACCGATGCGAGCGTTCCCCGGCTGACCCACGATTTCATCACGAAGTGCCTGGGTGACCTGCGGTTTCTGGGTTTGCTACAGACGACACCCTAATCATCCCGGGAGTCCCGCAGATTAAGCGGCCGATCGGCAGTCGTTGCAGAAGGGGTCAGACGGCTGGCTTCGGCGGCAGGCCGTCAGCGAGAGGGCGGAAGGTCGATTCAACCTGCTTGCGAAGATCTTCCAGATCCCACTCGCCTTCGGTATGCACTTCGGCAATTTCCGCCGGGTTGTTGTAGAGCCCCACGCGGAGTCCGAGCGCGGAAAGCGTCCGACCACTGAGCCAATCGGAATGGACGCTGGCGAGGTACGCCACTATTGGAGCAACGTTGTCCGAAGTGACATCCCGCATGTGTTCGGGGACAGCGGCATTCGCTGTCATCCTCGTCACCGCGCCGGGAGAGATGGCGTTCGCGGTGACGCCAGATTTCGCCAGGGCGTTTGCCAATGAGTAGGTCAATCCGACGATACCCATTTTGGCCGCGGCATAGTTGGGTTGTCCTGCCGAACCATGCAGTCCGCTTGCCGAGGTGAAGTTGATGATTCGATAGTGACCGTCCGGGTTGCGCTGCTCCCGCCAATAGGCGGACGCGGGCCGAACGGTGGAGTACGTGCCTCGCAAATGGACCTTGATGACAGCATCCCAGTCCTCTGGTTGGAGGTTGAAGATCATCCGGTCGCGCAGAATGCCGGCAACGTTGACCACGATGTCCAGCTTCCCGTAGGTCTCGACGGCCTGGCGCACGAGCTCTTCGCCCGTTGAGGTGTCGCTGATGTCCCCGCCATTGACAAGCGCCTGACCGCCGGACGCCCTGATCTCCTCGGCTGTCTCGGTCGCTGGGCCGCTAGTGCCGCCCGTCCCATCCAAATCCACGCCCAAGTCGTTGATGACGACAGCAGCCCCTTCGGCCGCCAGGCGCTTACTTACGGCCTGTCCGATCCCACGGCCACCACCTGTCACGATGGCCACACGGCCGTCTAGCGTTCCCATGTCAAGCTCCTTCTGTATCTTGTTGAGTTGCCACTCCCGCCGACAATCAGTATCGGCGGCGAATCATCGGATCGTCATCGTTCCTCGGTCGATGACGATCGAGGACTCGTCCGAGCGAGTTTGGAATCGAGCCGATTTTCCATCTCGCCAGATCGAAACTGTGAGCGTGTCGCCTGGGAAGACGGACTTGACGAATCTGCCTGACATGGACTCAAAAGCGTCAGGGTTCCCTTGGGCCATCGTCTGTAGGAGGGCCCGACACGTAAACCCATAGGAGCACATGCCATGGAGGATTGGTCGGTCGAATCCGGCCTTGCGTGCGACGCTCGGATCTGAATGGAGAGGATTGCGATCGCCCGTCAACCTGTACAGCAATGCCTGCTGCGTGGAGGTGTCAAACGCGACCTCATAGTCCGGCTTGCCTGTAGGGAGCTCCCACTCAGTAGCGGGCTGCTTCGGTCCGCCGAATCCGCCGTCTCCGCGAATGAACAGACTGCTGCGCATCGTAGCGAGCGGAGCACTGTCCGCCAGATCGGTCAGCTCCGTCTCAAGGACGATCAGGCCGCCCGATCCCTTGTCCCAGACCTCGGCGATCTGGCTCGAGGAACGCAACGCGCCCTGGACGGCCATCGGTTTGTGGAGCGTGAACGCTTGTTCCGCATGGAGAAGCATCTTGAGATTCGCGCCTCCAGTGTCGGGGAGCTTGCCGCTGATCAGCACGCCGACGAAACTCGGGAGCGCTTTTTGGGCGATGCCGTTGGAGTTCTCTGTGGTGAATTCGAGTTCGCCCAGCGGATTGTCCAGCCCAGCGCCTACTGCGAGGGAATAGATCAGGGAATCCAATGATGTCCACGTCCGTTCTACGGACGCACCCTTGTTACCGATAATGTCCCTATCTAGCGCCATTTAGCCTTCCTCGGTTCGGCCAAGAGCCCCCCAGATGCGACTCCGGCCACCCCACAATATGGAACCCGCGGGCGGGTGAGTAGATCATCTCCAAGCGCAGCCGCAGCCTGGGCTACCAGGAGTGAACGGTTGTTCGGCGCTTTCCACCTATTTTACCAGCGCAAACTCGGCCTGCAAATTGCTCGGCGCCTCGCATGTCAACGAGTCGAAATATAGACTGGGCACTACTCCCTCCAGCCCGTTCCTTACCGGCACCTGCCGCATTTGATTGGAGATCTTCAATATATGGATGCCTTGACAAATATACGCGTGATTGACTTGACCACTGGTGTCGCCGGGCCGATCGTCGGTATGTTCCTGGCGGATTTCGGTGCCGACGTGGTCAAGATTGAATCCCTCGAGGGCGATCCCTCTCGAAGCACTCCGGGCTTTGCGATGTGGAATCGAGGAAAGAGGGGAGTGGTCATCGACCCAGCGGATCCCGGCCGCCTTGCTTGGCTCAGAGAGCACATCCAAGGGGCTGATGTCCTGCTGACCAATGGAGAGCCGCAGTTGGACCAGTTTCATCTGGAGACTCACGAGCTCCTCTCCGAGTGTCCCAGACTCGTCATCGTTGAACTCCCGCCCTACCTGCGTGGGCACACGCCGTGGTTCGGGGGAGCGGAGAGCGCCGAGCTTCTTGGGGCGATCGGTGGCATATCCCGCCGGCAGGCGTCAGTGAGCGGCCGGCCGGTCGATCTTGTAAATCCGACGATCCTCTATGTCCACGGACTGTGGGGAGCGGTCTGCACGGTTGCGGCCCTGATAGAACGGCAGAAATCGGGTGCCGGTCAACTGGTCGAGGTCTCGGGCATCAACGCGCTTACGTTGCTGGCTATGCCGTTCCTGGTCATTGACCCGGACAGCGATGATCCAAATACAGCCACTGGCGCGGGTGGCCGCCATCCGACCTACACCCGAGTACAGGCGGGCGATGGCGGCTGGCTCGCCGTTGGCGGTCTGGGCGGCAAGTTTGAACGGGCGGTACTCGACGCTCTTGGCCTGGGCGACCTGCTCTCCGAAGAGCGGATGGGGGGCTCCACCCAGGGACTGTTGTTGCCTCAGAACTTTGAATGGGTTCAGGCAAAGATTGCCGAAGCATTCATGGCCAAGAGCCAATCCGAGTGGCTCAAGATTTTTGACGATCTGGGTGTGCCCTGCGGTCCGGTCAATGATCGAGACGAATGGTTGGACCAGCCCCAGGTGGAAGCGATTGGGATGAGAGTCGAGGTTGACGATCCCGAGCACGGGCAGGTGGTCATGCCGGGCATACCGCTCAACTTGACCCTCACGCCCGGACGGATTCGTGGGCCGGCTCCGACGTTGGGCCAGCACAATGAGCTCGTTGAGCCTTGGGCCCAACTTGCGTATGCAGGCGGAGAGCTGCCGCCTATCCGGCCGGGACCCTTGGCTGGCGTGACCGTCCTCAATAGCGGCCCGTTTGTGGCGACCCCATATGCGGGCAGTCTCTTGTCAGAACTTGGGGCTCGAGTGATAAAGGTCGAGGCGGTCGCACCCGACTCGTTTCGCCAGTTCGCGTACGGATACAACGGCGGCATGGAGAGTTTCGCAATAGACCTGAAGCGGCCAGAAGGTCGAGAGGCCTTCCACGGACTGGTTAAAAAAGCGGATGCTTTCATCGACGGGCTGCGCCCAGGGGTGACGGAGCAGTTGAAGATCGATTTCGACACGCTTTCTGCCCTCAACCCAGGCCTGGTGACGCTGTCGCTGTCTGGCTATGGGGAGGTTGGTGAGCTCCAGGGTCGACCAGGCGTCGACATGGTCCTTCAGGGAGAGTCCGGAATGATGAAGGCGCAGGGCGGGTCTGATGATCCCGTCGTGACGTCGATTGCCATTTGCGACATCGCGACGGCGGCCATGTCTGCGCTTGGAGTGTGCCTCGCCTTGCACCATCGGAACGAGACAGGTCAGGGGCAACGCGCCTGGGACTCCCTCGCCGGGACAGCGACCTATCTCCAAGCTGGCGACTTGGTCCGATTTGAGGGACGACCGCCTGCACGAGAGGGGGGAGAGGATTACCTGGGCGATGGGCCGTATGACCGCCTCTACCAGGTCGCCGATGGCTGGATCCGAATCAGTGAGACGCGCGCAGTCGACTCTGCCGCCGCCATGAGTGTCGTACTGGGCCTCAGCTCTGCTGAATTGGAAGATCCCGCCAAAGCGATCCCGCGCATCGAAGAGCGCCTGGTCCGGCGTACGGCAAATGACGTCGTCGGTGCGCTGAACAAAGCTGGATTGCCGGCGGTTCCGGCTCGCAAAATTTCTCAGGTGATCCGCGACCCCAGGCTCCTGGAGCGAGAGATGGTTCAGTTGTACCCAACTGATGACGGGGGGTTCATTTCTGGGACGGGCAATTGCGCAACGTTCGGCCGCTCGGCGCGTCGGGGCTCCAAATTCACACCAGGTGTGGGTGAACACACCCGTGGCGTGCTCAGAACCGCAGGCTTCGACGACGAGCAGATCGACGGACTCGTCGAACAAGGTGTTGCGGTTGAGGGTCACCCAATCAGGCTGGTGTCTCTTCCTCCCGTCTATCGGTAGGTGCTCCGGAAGCACATCCGACGACCATTGACCAAGTCGTGATGGCTAGCGAATCGCTGGTACGGGGGCACCGAGATGCAGCAGCGAGGTCAGACGCGCCCGATGCCAGCCGGGATCCCCGAAAAGCACCTCGAGGGCTTTGGCCCGCCTCAGGAGAAGATGGGCAGGGTTCTCCCATGTGAACCCCACGCCTCCGAGAATCTGTATCAAAGATTCGATCGCGCGCGGGCACTGCTCGCTGCAATATGCCTTGGCCACCGAGGCCAGTTCTTGAAATTGAGAGGGGTCGTCATCGCCAGTCGCTAGGGCGGCTGCGGCCACGACTGCTCGTGATGATTCAACCGCCGTGAACATGTCTGCGCAGAGGTGTTTAATCGACTGAAACGATCCGATCATCTTTCCGAACTGCTCGCGTTGGCCGGCGTAGTCAACGGCGCGTGCCAACGCACAGTCGGCGAGACCCACGAGTTCTGCTGAGGCGAGTACGGCAGCCAGATCGAAGAGTCGATCGAGCGGAACCTCTCCGACGAATGCGGCCAAGCTGTCGGAGAATCTCACCGCCGCAAACCCGCGTGTGAGGTCGATCCCCTCTACCGCCTGGCGCTGAACGGCCTCGCTCCCAACAGCAAAGATGCCATTGCGGGTCGCCACCAAGAACTCTGTTGCAAACATCCCATCGAGGACAGAGGGAGCTGTGCCGGTGATCGCGTGCTTGTCGCCCGCAGTACGGACCTCGACGTCGGCGTCAAGAACCAGAACTGCAATGGCGTCACCGGATGCGAGGCGCTGAAGGAGGGGGTTGTCGATATGCGAAACGGCGAGAGTCGCCAGCAATGCACTCGAGACAAGGGGTTGAGAAAGGAGGACACGACCCGCCTCTTCGGCGACGACGACGGCCTCGGCGACCCCGAGACCGAGCCCACCGAAACGCTCCGGGACAAGGAGCCCTTGCAGCGCAACCTCAGAGGCCGTTCGTCCCCAAAAGGCCTGGTCCAGCCTGTCTCTATCCCAGATCCGGGAATCCGTGCTCAATTCCGGACAGGTGTGCGCAAGAAAGGAGCGGGTTGAATCCCGCAATTCGCGGCGTTCAGCAATAGATGTCGCGGCCACCATTAGCCCTTCGGAAGTCCGAGCACTCGCTCCGCCATGATGTTTTTCATCACCTGAGTCGTACCCCCCGCAATAGTCAAGGATCGTGCATTCAGGTAGCTCTCCACGGCCCCAGGATCGCCTCCGGCGATGCCTTCTTCGCCCGCCAATGCGAGCCGCAATGCGCCGAGACGCTGACATGCCTCCGTGTACATGAGCTTGACGATTGAGAGCTCGGCGCCCGGCTCTTCACCCTCGGATACCTGGGCGAGCGTTTGTTCACCCAACGCCTCAATGACCTTGACCTCGATATACCGCCGAATGAGCTCGGACTGCGTCTCTGCTGTGAGATCGCGCCCCTGCTGCTGTTCCACCAGGGCGGTTGTTTCCACCGCGAGACGTCGCGTCATGGACGCTGATCCCGCCCGTTCGTATCCGAGCGTCGACATTGTGACCTGCCAGCCCTGGTTTTCCGGTCCCAAGAGATTGGCGACCGGAATACGGACGTCCGTGAAGAACACCTCGGCGAAGGTCTCGCCGCCATCGATCTGCTTTATCGGCCGGCGCTCGATACCTGGAGTCGCCATGTCCACGATCAGCGCCGAGATTCCACGGTGCTTCGGGGCTGACCGGTCTGTTCGGACAAGCAATTCCATGTGCGTGGCGGCCATAGCGTTGGAAGTCCAGATCTTCTGCCCGTTCACGATGAACGCCTCACCATCACGAACTGCGCTTGTACGCAGCGAAGCCAGGTCGGACCCTGCTTCAGGCTCACTGAATCCTTGGCACCAGATCTCGCTGGTATCCAATATCTTCGGGAGGTGTTCCGCCTTCTGCTGCTCAGTTCCCCATCCAATGATCGTGGGCCCTATGTAATTCAAGCCCACGATCCCCGGAAGGAGCCCAAAGCCTGCTGCAGTGAGCATCTCCACGACCTGGAATGCCTGGTGGGGAGCAAGACCCCCTCCGCCGTGCTCAACTGGCCAGCGGGGGGCTGCCCAACCTTCTTCATTGAGCACTTGTTGCCAGCTGCGCCTGGCGTCCCAGCTGCTCGGATCCTCCCATCGCTCTTTGAATGGGGGCAGTCGGCGGTCGAGGAAGTCTTGGAATTTGGCGACAACGTCGTCGAGTGTGCCTCGCTCCGCATCCACGGACGCAATATATACAACGGGCGAGGATAGGCGTCACCCCCCTTCAACCAACTTCCGGCCAAGAGAAAAGGTCCGAACCGGCAAAATGTCTGCTCGACCAGGGATTTCGTACACGCTCGCCCCGAGCAGCCATGAAGTGGCCATGGAGCTGGCGAGGCAAGGTCTCGGGATGCCAAGATAAGACCGGCTAATCCCCAAGCGCTCTGCCGTGGCCCAATATGGGAATACTTGGCTTAGGCGACGAAAGCCGTGGAGCTGTCGTGGCCGAGGAGTATTTCGAGCGTTCCGCTGGTGGAATGCCGACCGCAGACGTGGCGGCTCGCATGAAAAGGAAGGAAACCTGACCGACGTGACTGACAAACCAACTCCTGTGCCCTCGCCAGAGGCTCAGCGATATTGGGACGGGGCGCGAGACGGAGAGTTGTGGATCCAGCGCTGCGTGACGACGGGACAGTTCTTCTTCCCGCCCCGCATCTCTTCTCCGTTCACGATCGGTGGCGATGTCGAATGGGTGCAGGCCAGCGGCAGGGCGACTCTCTATTCGTATGTGATCAATCACCGACCCGCCCCGGGGTTCGAGGACGATGGTCCTTACGCAATCGCGGTCGTGGAGCTCGAGGAGGGGCCTCGCATGATGACGAATATTGTCGGGATCGAAAACACTCCCGAGAATCTGAAACTCGATATGCCGCTACGCGTCGAGTTTGAGCCGCGTGGATCGGAGTCGGTTCCCGTGTTCGCTCCGACCGGGGGGGATGCATAGTGAAGCCAGGCAGTATCGCGATCGTCGGGGCGGCGGAAACGGACGAAGTGGGGGTCTTGCCTGACCACTCCCAGATGGAGCTGCACGTCGAAGCCGCTCGCAACGCAATGCGAGATGCGCAGGTGGACGTAGGCGAAATCGACGGTATCGCTGGGTCTGGTGGCATCGCAGAGCCTTGCTCTGCAGTGGAGCTCGCTTTGTACCTGGGAATCAAACCAAATTGGGTCGACACAACCTCGGTGGGCGGCACATCCTTTCTCCTGCACGTCAGGCATGCTGCGGCCGCCATCGCCGCTGGTATGGCGCACACGATCCTGATCACGCACGGAGAATCGGGTCGATCACGGAATGGAATGTCGAATTTTGCTCTGAGTCCCAGGTCACTCATTTCTCAATACGAAGTGCCCTACGGAACCTTGGGGCCAGCCACCATGTTTACGGTGCCGGCGTTGCGATTCATGAAGGAGCGAGGGGTAACCCACGAGCAGTTAGCTGAGGTCGCAGTGGCACAGCGCAAGTGGTCAAGCCAGGTCCCCCGGGCGATGAAGCGAGATCTTCTCACGGTCGATGAGGTCTTGGGGTCGCGCATGATCGCATATCCGTTCCACGCGCCGGAGGTGTGTTTGGTGACGGACGGTGGTGGAGCCCTTATCGTCACGTCTGCCGACCGAATCGGGGAGTTTCCAACTCGGCCGGTGTACCTGCTCGGTAGTGGGGAAGCCATCGAAACCCCTCTGGTGTCGCAGATGGCGGACTTCTCGACGAGCGCAGCGTTTGTTCGTTCGAGCGAGGCCGCATGGCAGGAATCAGGCCTGGGTCCGAAGGATATTGACCACCTCATGATCTATGACGCGTTTGCCCATGTCCCACTGTATGGACTTGAGGACCTTGGCTTCGTCGGTACTGGTGAAGCCGGGACATTCGTCGCGGAGGGTCACACATCACCAGGTGGGAGGCTGCCCATGAACACCAACGGAGGCGGGCTCTCGTACACCCATACGGGAATGTACGGAATGTTCGCCATTCAGGAGTCAGTTCGCCAGTTGCGGGGCACTGCTGCGGCCCAGGTTCCGAACGCCACGACAAGTTTCGTCCAGGGGAACGGGGGGTTCTTCACGGCTGCCGGTTCGTTGGTCTTGGCCAACGAACGCCCCTGACGTCCCAAGCCCAACCGGATGCACCCGCGGATTACAGCCAACGTTATATAGTTTTTGTTGTCGCTGTCTTGACATTCCCATTTATGGGACGTTACCGTTTAACGACATTCAAGCCATGCGGGTGCCAATACTGGATCACGCCTGCCGGCCCGAGCAGTCGGGGGGTCCGACCAAATATGGGCAAGCTTTTCCGTGCAACAACCGCTGTCTTGGCGATGGGGGCTGGGCTGATTGCATGCAGCGCTGTGGCGGGTACCACGGCGAGTGCGGCATCTTCTGCGCCGGTTGTCATCGAGGCGGTCTATTCGAATCCTCCGGCCTCTGCGGCTGCTGGTGCCGCGACCCCGACTCCCGAGATCCTGAGCGGAGCGTTGGCAGCGGCGAAAGCCATCAACGCAAAGGGTGGGATTAACGGCCGGCAACTCAAGGTTGTCGGTTGCAACTTTCAAAACGACCCGAACCTGGCCGCAGGTTGCGGCCGACAAGCGGTGTCAGACGGCGCCGTCGCGGTAGTTGGGGAGTGCTTCTATGGCTCGAACCTTGACCCCATCCTCGAAGCGGCGAAAATCCCATATTTCGTATTGGCGCAGCTTCCGGGAGATTTCACGGCGTCAGACACGTTTCCGATTGGCCCCGGCGCGGAAGGAGTCCTGATCTCCGACGTGGCATTGCTAGTCAAGGAGGGCCACCCGAAGGTGGGTATCGCTTTTGCGGACATCTCGATTCTTTCCCAGCAAGCCCAGGTGTTTCTCAAGTACGCAGACTCTGGACTGAAGACCCCGTCGGGCCAAAAGAGTTCGGCCGCCGGCAGCGTTCCCATTGCTCTGACCGCTTCGGACTACACCCCGTTCGTCGAGTCATTGAATAGTCAAGGTGCGAATGGCGTCGTGCTCATTGAGCAAGGCCCGGCGCTCAAGGCATTCTCCACTTCGGCGCAGCAGCTTGGTCTGCACATGGCTTTTGCGGAGACCTCGGTTGGATACAACAACATCCAGCTGAAGCAGCTTCCGAATGGGTTCCTGCTCACCGACCTCACACCTCCACCGCAAACGGCGACCAATCTCCCTGGCGTGAAGCTGTTCAGGTCGGAGATGGCTCAAGCCAGCAAGGCTGGGGTCGCCAATGCTGGGCCGGCCTACTACGACGGTGCGGCACTCTTTGCCTGGTTGAGCACGTACGCTGCCCAGCAAGCGATCAGCCAGGTGAAGGGTACGGTGACACCAACGGACGTCATGTCGACGCTCAAGACGATCAAGACGATGAATCTGCAGGGACTCGTTACCATTCACCCGAGCATGCAGGGTCACGGCCCAACTGGGTTGACGAACTTGATTGATGGGGACATCTACTACGAGAAGCTCCAGAACGGAGTCCCAGTGTTGGTGCAGAACACCCCAATCGACTTCACCAAAGTCATGAAAGAAGCAACCACAGGCAACTTCAAGAGCTGACGCTCTCCGTCAAACGACAAGACTCTTAGAGTCGGATTGACATACGTTGCAAGAAGTTCCCTTCTCTTGGGAAGACGACGAGGCTGCAAACGGTCTGGTTACCCAAGGGGAGGGAACTTCCCGCGTCGACAAAACCTCCAAGCGGAAGGTTGGATGGTTCCGGCAGCTTGTTTCCGCAGAAGCGCCAGTGGCCGCTGGGCCTCGCTAGGAGGGTTGCTGCAAGCCGACGGCGTCAGCGTAGGCGTGCAAAACGGAGGTCCAGTCGGCCTCCATGTATGACGCAAATGAGATCCTCGTCGCCCCAAGGGCTGCAATCGCATCGACCCGCTCTCGGAGCATGGCAGGCGTGATGGCGATCTGAGAAGCGAACTCCGCGAGCGTGTCGGGGTGCCGTTCAATAAAGGCCTCATCGTGCGAGGTCACTCCGACGCAATGAAGATCGTGCACAATGAGGTGACGGATCTCCGCTGGGTGACGCTGCAGGGCTGCGAGCCACTCGCTCCCGTAGGGCAGCCGCTCGACGGCCGAGCTTGAGGTACCTTCGTAGACCACGTGGTATTGCGTGGCGAAGGGGATCTGAGCCGCCTTGAGGACTCGAGGTGAGGAGGCCGTTTCACCCTTCTTGAGGATGATGGCGTTGCCAGCACTCATCTGGAGTGTGCGAAAGCCAGCGGGGACGTGCTCGTGTGGTCCGCCATAGATGAGCCCGTCGCCGAGTTCTCTGGCGACGGCGATGCCCTTGGGGCCGTTCGCTGCCACTAGCCACGGCACGCGAATCGGTGTCGCGGAACCGAAGTCTGGCTTGTGATGCAGAAGCTGAGTCGTCGCCCCATCGATTTCGATCTGCTCACCGGCGAGCAGGGCCCGCATCTCGGAGAGGAACCTTCTCATGGAGGCCCAGGTGAGCGGCCGCTGTCCCATCGCCATTCGTCCGGTAAAGCCTGTGCCCACCCCGAGGAAAAGGCGGCCGGGTGCGAGTTGCTCCACCGTCGATATAGCGGCGGCCTGGGCGATGGGGTGCCTGAGGCTTGGAATGAGCACCTGGGTCCCCACCTGGATACGCCGAGTGGCCTGCACGGCATTGGCGATGGTTATCCAGACGTCCGGCTCCAGTGCCGGCGTGTCGTAAAAGCCGACATGGGAGAACCCGAGATCTTCTGCCAGTGCGGCCTGGCCGGGTGCATCGAGGCTGGAGGGGAAACTGATTCCAAATTCCACGCAACTCTCCTTTTGAGGGCCCGTTCAGGCGGGAACCCCACGACCTCAGTCAAGGACCTGCGTTGAAGGGATATACCAGCAGGGATCTGGCCCCCTCAGCGACTCGTCGAGGGTGATGCGATGGAGCATCTGTTAATGTCCAGAAGATCATATTAGAATCATTTTAGGGCGCAGCCCCAATCCAGGGATCCACTGCCGGGCCTGCATATTTGCCGGATTGGAGCCGGGGGGCGCTGGCACGGTGATTGTGCGAATCCTTCCAAAGAGCGAGAAAGGGGCGCGGCGATGGTGATTCTGCGGACGAGTGTCTGAAGAAGAAGCCACGCTGCCGGGGTGGCTCCAGCATTATCGGCAGAGGGTCGTGACCCACGAGGACGCCATTAGCAAGATCAATCCCGGGGATCACGTTTACGGCACCTTGGGTCACAACGTCGACTCCATTGTTGCCGGCTTAATTGGCAGCGGAACGCCGATCGACTTCACCACGACGACTGGCCCGGAACTGGATTGGCTCACGCCGGAACTCGCGGAGCGCCTTCATGTCAATACCTACTTTGCGACCCCAGGCTCGCGAGAAGCCCTCAACTCGTTTCTGGCCGATTACACGCCATGGTGGGTCTGGGGCGCTCATAAGGCACTCGATGATGGCCGCCCAGGCGCCAAGACGGTTGACGTCAATCTGATTCGCGTGACACCACCGAATCAGGCTGGGTGGTGCTGCCTTGGTAACTCGCTGTGGGATGTACGTACCACCCTCTCGCACGCAAGAACGACCATCGCCATCGTGAGTGACGACGTCATGCGCACCTTCGGCGACACGTGGGTTCCGGTCACCGACATCGATTGGTTTGTGGAGGAAGAGCCGGCGATGTCGCCTGACGTGGAGAGCTCGGGGCGGTGGAAGAATCGCCTGGTCGCACAAGCGAACGACCCGACAAACAGGGCTATCGCAGGCCATATCGCTTCATTGGTGCGCGACGGGGATTCGTTGCAGATCGGGACAGGTACAACGACGTCGTCGCTGGCAATCAGCGGAACGTTCGATGGCAAGAACGATCTGGGCTACTTTGCAGAACTCGCGATTCCGGGCGCCATCGATCTCGCTCTGCGAGGAGTGATCAATAGCAAATATCTTGCGGAGCATCCGGGACGATTTGTCACGACGATGGCGGTCGGTCTGCCGCACGAAACCGCGGCGCTGCAAGACAATCCGATGTTCGAGTTCTATGACGTCAGCTACATCCACAACCCCGTGGCCATCGCGAAAAATGACAACCTTGTGGCGATCAATCAAGCCCTTGTCGTGGACCTCACGGGTCAAGTTGCGGCCGGCCAGTTTGGCAGCCGCATTTGGAGCGGCACCGGGGGACAGTTCGCCTACGCTCTCGGGGCCTTCATGTCGAAGGGTGGGCGATCCGTGACGGTCATACCGTCCACGGCACAGAAGGGCGTCGTCTCGAGGATTGTTCCCGAGATGCCCGCAGGACAGGTCGTGACGCTGACCCGTGATATTGCTGACACCGTCGTGACTGAGTTCGGGGTGGCAGAACTTCTCAACAAGACACAGCGGGAGCGTGCTCACGCACTTATCGAGGTCGCGCATCCCGAATTTCGAGATCACTTGCGGAGCGAAGCCAAGCGGCTATTCGGAGCAATGTAAATCTTGCTGCGGGTCGACACCCCGGGCCCCGTCGCCGGATGCGTGAGAGCCGGCTGCAGCGGCTAATCCTGGTTGCTGGGCTCCGGGGGCGGAATAGCGATCGACTTGATCTCGAGGTACATCTGGAAGGCTTCTGGTCCAACTTCGCGGCCGATCCCGGACTCCTTGAAACCTCCGACCGGGGTATGCGCTGCCTGATTGGCGCCGTTCACGGAGTACATCCCCACCCGGACCTGCCGAGCCACGTCAATCCCCTTCTCGACGTCTGCAGTGAATACTGCGCCGGAGAGCCCGAAATTGGAATCGTTGGCGATGGCAATGGCGTCCTCCGGCGTGTCGTAATCGAGAATTGACACCACCGGGCCGAAAATCTCCTCGCGGGCAATCCGCATCTGGTTGTGGACGCCAATGAAGATCGTCGGCTCCACATACCAGCCTCGTTGAATTCCTTGCGGGCGCCCACCGCCCAGCAGAACCTTGGCTCCCTCCTTCTGCCCGACGTCGATGTACCCTTCAACCCGAGCTCGCTGAGCTTCAGACACGAGCGGCCCGATCCGGACGGAAGGGTCCGCAGGATCGCCGATCGGCATTGACCCCACGGCGTCTGCCAGAGCGGTCGATATCTCGGCCGAGCGAGATCGAGGAACCAAGATCCGGGACTTGGCAACGCACATCTGGCCGCTATTTGTGAACGACATCGAGAGAAGACCAGCGACGACCTGCTCGAGGGGAGCATCTTCGAGGACGATGGCCGCAGATTTCCCGCCCAATTCAAGGCTGATCCGCTTGACGCTTTCGCCACACAGACTTGCAATGTGCTTCCCCGCGGCGGTGCTACCCGTGAAGGCAATTTTGTCGACCCCCGGGTGCCGTACCAGGGCTTCCCCGCCTGCTCCATCAGCGGGGACGACATTGAAGACGCCGGCCGGCAGGCCCGCTTCGTGCAGCGCCTCAGCCAAGACGAAAGCATCGAGAGGTGACGCCGGAGCGGGTTTGAGTACGACTGAACATCCAGCGGCGAGAGCGGGAGCGACTTTCAACATTGTGGTCAACAGGGGGGTATTCCACGGGACGATGGCGCCGACCACGCCGACGGGCTCGTGGGTCACGATGCTGGTGCCACCGGCCGTCCGAATCTCGTCGAACTGAAAATCGCGGGCCAAGTCTGAGTAGTAGCGCAAGAATGCGAGCGGCGCTGGTACCTGGGCCAGTGTCGAGAAGGTGATTGTCGAACCCATCTCCTTGGTGATGAGCTGGGCCAGTTCTTCTGATCGGGACTGGAGAAGCGCATGGGCCCGGTCGAGGAGGTCCGATCGTTCGGTGGCGGTGCGTAGGCGCCACACACCAGTATCGAAGGACCGCCGAGCCGCTTGGACTGCAGCGTCGATGTCAGCCGACTGACCGTCAGGTACCCGGGCGACCGTGTCCTCACTGACCGGCGAAATGACCTCGATCATCCGGTCTGTCGTGGGCTTGATCCAGTCGCCGTCGATGTACAGCGAGTCGCGAATGTCCATGAGATGACCCCTTGCTTCTTCAATCAGCTCATGGCTGCCTGCGCCACGAGCGGCGCTGTCCTGCGACCTCTCGTCGGAAGCTGACCTGCGCTGCCGTATCGCTCGCCGTGGACGCACGAAACCCGACAGCGACAGTTCCGTATATCGATCTCCCGATCCGTGTCCACTATATAGTGCGGCTCTGGAAAGGTAGTCTGCCGCCTTGCCCAAGGAGTGATAACCAACGGATCGCCCTGGTGAGACCGGCTTTCCATCGGGCGTTGTTGGCTGTGGGATTATTCCCTATATGCAAGGTGCCGTCTTACGCGAAAGTCCGGGCTGGTTGGAAATTGCCGATCTTCAGATTGACAAGCCCCAGGCCAGGGAGGTCTTGATCCGCAACGCCGCCGCCGGCCTCTGTCACAGCGACTTCCATTTTATGGACGGCAAATATCCACTCGCAGTGACGCCCTCTGTCATGGGCCACGAGTCTGCCGGCGTGGTGGAAGCAGTGGGTAGTGAAGTGACGTACGTAGTCCCGGGCGACCACGTTGTGACCTCGCTGACGGGTTTCTGCGGAAGTTGTAAGTACTGCCTTACGGGGCGGTCCTACCTCTGTACGTCGCCCGAACTGCAGCGGTCAGAAGGAGACATATCGCGATTGCAGGAGGGCGGCCAGTACGTCGATCAGTTCGCCGGCATGGGATCATTCGCCGAGCAAATGCTGGTCCACGAGAACGCCGTCGTGAAGATCGCCGATGACATGCCGCTGGATCGGGCTGCGCTTCTCGGTTGCGGAGTCATGACCGGCCTGGGGGCAGTGTTTCGGACTGCGTCCGTTCCTCCAGGTTCCACCGTGGCCATCATCGGTTGTGGAGGCGTGGGCCTGTCCTGTATTCAAGGCGCATTCCTCGCCGGAGCAAGCCGCATCGTTGCCGTGGATCTCAATGACTCAAAGCTGGACTTGGCCAAGCAATTGGGTGCCACTGATGTCGTGAACGGGTCAAACGTTGACCCAGTGGCCTCGGTGCTCGAACTGACGCAGGGGGGCGTGGAGTACGCATTCGAGGCGATTGGTTCGGCGCGGACCGCCCAGCAAGCATTCAAAATGCTTGAACGAGGTGGCACCGCAACAGTCGTTGGCATGATTCCGATCGGAGAGACGTTGGAGCTGTCAGGACCAGCCCTTCTCGGGGGCAGAACCCTCAAGGGGTCCAACATGGGCTCGAGTTGCTTCCGGGTCGACATTCCACGCTACGTAGAGCTGTACAGGCAGGGACGTCTTCGGCTCGACGAGATGATTTCGGAACGTATCTCGTTGGCCGATGTGAATGACGGCTTCCGCAAACTTCAACGAGGGGACGCCGCCCGGAGCGTGATCATCTTTTGACCCGTCCAGCGTGTCGGGCAGATCTGAGAAACGTGCCGCTTGCTTCTGGTCGGTTTCAGCTGGGCAAGATCGTCCATCGCGGTCCGAAAATGGTGTCTTGCGGGCGCCTGCTCGGATGTCCCACCCGGGCTATATTGTGCAGGTCTAAATATGGATGCTTATCTCTAGCCGGCTTCGAGCTCGGCTGACGGAGGAAAGATGGGCCTTGTTAATAGCCCCGAGCAGCAGGAGTTTCGCCAGAATATTCGGGCCTTCCTGAGTGAGGCATCGCCGGAGGGCGAGGTCCGTCGCATCATGGCGACGCCCGATGGAATCGATCCCGACCTCTGGTCCCGACTGAATACGGAGCTAGGCGTTACGGGATTAGGGATTCCCGACGAATACGGTGGCTCAGGCGGGACCTTTGAGGAAGTGGCGATCGCCCTCGAAGAGGCTGGGCGAGCGCTCCTATGTGGACCGCTTCTCTCGACGTCGATCGCCTCCTCGGTACTCCTGTTGACCGAGGATGGCGGTGCAAAAGAGGAGTTGCTGCCTGGTATGGCTACGGGTGCGACCCTTGCTACTTTCGCCTTGACCAATTTCCGGGCGCAATGGGCTGACCAGGGCGCCACACTCACAGCTGCGGCAACTGGGTCCTCGTGGGTGCTGTCGGGCTTCGCGCCCTACGTGCTCGACGGAGCCATCGCGAACCTCTTTCTCGTACCAGCGAGTTCCCCATCGGGCCTTAGCCTCTTTGCCGTCGATGCTCAGGCAGCCGGAGTTCAAAGTATGCGACTCCAGACGCTTGACGAGACGAGGAAGCTGGCGCGGGTGGAGTTCCAGAGTGCGCCAGGACGCCTCATTGGTGACGAAGGCCGTGCGGGGGAGATCATCGGCGACGCAATGCGAGTAGCTTCCGTTGCATTGGCGAACGAGCAAGCAGGTGTGGCGGCCGTCGCAATGGAGATGGCCGTTGAGTACGCCAAGGACCGCATTCAGTTCGGTCGGCCCATCGGTTCGTTTCAGGCGATCAAACACAAGTGCGCTGACCTTTACGTCGCCGTTGAAGGAGCGCGATCCGCGGCATACGTTGGTGCAGAAGCGGTGGCAGGAATGACCGCTGATCTAAAAGAGCTCGCCCCGCTGGCGGCGGCCTTCTGCTCAGAAGCCTCTTTGCTCGCAGGGCACGAGAACATTCAAATCCACGGTGGCATCGGGTTCACTTGGGTCCATCCGGCTCACTTGTATTACAAGCGCGCCAAAACATCTGAATTTTTGTTCGGTGACGTCCAGTACCACCGGGAGCGGCTGGCAGGAGCAATCGGACTGTGAGGCGAGTGGCATGAACGAAATGGACACCGATGTGACCGGGGAAGCTGAAATTCGAGAAGAGGTTCGGGACTGGCTGAAGGTTCATTGGGAGCCTGAGACCGACCGGCGCAATTTCTTGGAGCTGGTGGTCGAATCGGGATGGGCCTGCCCTACGTGGGATGCGAATTACTTCGGGAAGGGGCTGTCTGAGTCGCTTGCTCTCGTTGTCCAAGAGGAGTTCGACAAGGTAGGTGCACCGTCCAGCAACCTTGTCGGTGTCAATCAAATTGCCGCTGAGGTCATCAAGAATCATGCAACATCCGAAGAGATGCGAAGGTACGTTCAGCACAAGCTGTTGACCGGTGAATTCCGTACGTGCCTTCTCTACAGCGAGCCGGGTGCGGGCTCGGACTTGGCGGGGCTACAAACCCGAGCGGATCGTGACGGCGAGGAGTGGCTGGTCAATGGGCAAAAGGTCTGGGTCAGCGCCGCACGCCAGGCGACCCACGGGTTGCTGCCGGCCCGTACGAACTGGGATGCCCCCAAACACCGAGGCATCACATTCTTTCTCTTGCCCATGAATCAGGCAGGGATCGAGATTTATCCCATCAAGCAGATGACTGGTGATGCAATCTTCAACGAGGTATTGCTCACGGACGTACGTGTGTCGGATCAGCACCGGATCAGCGATGTCAACGATGGGTGGAGGGTGCTCAACAACGCCCTGGCCATTGAGCGCATGATGCTGGGAGGAGCCATCGAGCGCCCCCGCGTGGAAGCGGGGGAGTTCAGGCCTGAGGACCCCAAGAAGACGGCCGATCTGGTCTCGGTGGCGAAGCAGCTCGGGCGCAATATCGATCCTGTCATCCGACAAGACATCGCACGCGTTCACGCCTTACGTCGAATCGTGGGGTGGAACGCTGAACGCGCGCACGGGATGACAGACATGAACACCGCCACAGTGCTAAAGCTGTCAATGTCGCAGGTGCTGCACGGGTCGGCTCGGGTCTATGCGCAGATGCTTGGAACGGAAGCCATGCTGGCTGGAGCTGGGTCGGCGCAGGGTCACGAAGCGAACCGGTATGGGATGCGTGCCTTCGTAACTTCGATCGGGGCGGGTTCCGATCAGATCCAGCGCAATCTGATCGCAGAGCGGGTACTGGGATTACCCCGTGACCCATCGGTGGACTACGACGTGCCGTTCAAGGATGTCCGCAAGTCCGACGCTTCTCGACGCTTCAGCGAAGGCAGCGGGTGATCGTGTTCCTCCCGAAAGGTCGACGGTGACAGCGTCGGAATCCCCGAGTAACCCTGCCTTTACGGCGGCGACGTCGCTAGGAGTCATCGAGCCCATGTTGAACTGGGCTCGTCCCCATGGCTTCGACCGCTGGGCCCGTTTTCGGGACGTGTTGCGGGCCACCGATGCTTCCGCGGGGGAGCGGGCACATGGCCATCTGTTCAAAAGTCCCGCCGTTGAGCTCGAGGAGGGGTTTGATCCAGTCGAGGCTGTACTGCAAGAGATGGATAAACACAATATTTCTACGTGTCTGATCGCTATCGGGGATCCAGTCTCTGAACGAGCGCTTCAGACCCACCCCGAGCGATTCCGCGGCATCGTTGAGTTGATTGATCCGAACGATATCGGTGCTTCCGTTCGTCGACTCAGGGCCGGATATGAGGACTCTGGAGCTGTTGCCGGTGCTGCCGTACCAGCACTCTGCAAGCCACAAGTTCCCATCGATGACCGCCTCTTCTACCCCGTGTATCAGACCTGCGTCGATCTGGGTATTCCTATGTTGATCAATGCAGGAATCGCGGGTCCACGAGTGCCGTCAGCATGCCAAGAAGTGATGCGGATTGAGCAGGTGTGTTACGACTTTCCCGATCTGACAATCGTCATTCGGCATGGCGCCGAGCCATGGGAAGCGTTGGCAGTCAAGCTCATGCTCCAGTGGCCAGGCCTGCATTACATGACCTCCGCCTTTTCGCCAAAGCACTATCCGTCGGCGATCGTCGACTACGCGAATACCAGGGGCAGTGACAAGGTGCTGTACGCGGGTTATTACCCGACCCTTACCTACGAACGCATATTCGAGGAGCTTCCGCGTGTGCCCTTTCGGGATCATGTCTGGCCGAAGTTCTTGCACCAAAACGCCGCCCGAATATTCGGACTGAAGGACTGAAGGACGACCCGGTCGGGCAAGGCCGCTTCAGGCAATCCCGCCCGCGCTCGGACCAGGACGCTCGTCCTGATCTGCTAAATCGACAAAATTGCTATATTTGGAACAGCCACCCAAGCGAAGAGGACCACGATGGCACGCTTTCCAGAGACCCTAGATGAGATCGATTTTTGGGATCTTGACATGTTCACGGAGGGAGATCCCCACCAGGCATGGTCACTTCTTCGGCGCGAGGCGCCGGTCTGGCTTCACGACCGCCCGGGCGGCGAGTCCTTCTGGTGTGTCACGCGCTACGAGGATATCCGGGCCGTCTACCTCGACCCGCATCGGCTGAGTAACGAAGACCGGATTGTCCTGCGAAGCAGCGAGACTCTAGAGGCCTTTCCCGATGGC
The DNA here is from genome assembly GCA_963719485.1 of uncultured Acidimicrobiaceae bacterium. GTDB lineage: Bacteria > Actinomycetota > Acidimicrobiia > Acidimicrobiales > RAAP-2 > Bog-473. Next base: position 4,138,151 of record OY970387.1, on the reverse strand, counting down.
TACGTCGGCCGGTCCATGATTTCGACGGACCCGCCGCTGCATGCACCTCTGCGGAAGGTCATCTCGCACAACTTCACGCCCCGTGCGATCGCTCGCCTTGAGGAACAACTTCGCCGATTCGCTGTGGCCTGCCTCAGTGAAGCAGCTGAAAAGCAGGATGTTGATTTTGTGCCCGATGTCGCTCATCGAATCCCCGCGGCGATTGCCCTCTCCCTTATGGGTGTTCCTGAGGAAGACTGGGACCGGTTGGCCGAACTAGAGCACATCACTGTCACCGCAGCGTCCGATCCCGAATTTACGCAGGGAAGAGACCGGCGTACTGCGCTGCTGGAAACGCAGAAGGAATTGAAGTCGTATTTTGTCGACTTAGTCAGTGAGCGCCGGACGGATCTCGGCGAGGACCTTTTGAGTCAGCTCCTCGAAGGTACAGTCGAAGGCGAACGACTTCGACCTGAGGATGTCGTCCAGACGGCGAGCCTTCTGCTGGCCGGCGGCCTCGATACCACGCGAGCGGCTGCGTCGTCGGGTGGAATGTTGCCTTTGCTCGAACGGCCAGACGACTTCCTTCGCCTGCAGGCCGATCCCTCACTCATTCCCACCGCAGTCGATGAGTTCATCCGATGGGCGAGTCCAATCACCCACGAAGCGCGCACGGTTGTTTCACCAGTAAGAATAGGCGACGTTGACCTCGAAGAAGGGGATCGGGTGGCAGTGTGGTCGCCCTCGGCGAATCGTGACGAAACTCAGTTTTCCGATCCATTTCTGTATGACATTACGCGGCAGCCGAACAAGCACCTCAGTTTCGCCTTTGGCGAGCACTTCTGCCTCGGTGCTCACTTGGCACGCTTGGCGCTTAAGATCGAGTTCGAGGAAATCCTTCGGCGCTTTACAAGCGTAGAGCTCACCGGAGATCCTGTTCGCGTCCGGTCGAATTTTGTCGGAGGGCTGAAGCACTTGCCGATCCACCTGACGCCGGCTTGAGCCCTTCGGCCCTGCACTCGGGGCGTCATGTGCGGCGGTGAAGAGAACCGACTACATCTGATCGACGAGTTCTCCCATCAAGAACTCCTGCTCGCTCTTTCGGGCGAGCGGTTCGATAGCCGTCATCAGCCGGGACATCGCCTCCGATGCGGCATGGGCCTTAAACGAAGACCGCTGATCATAGATTTCGGACACCCAGAACACCGCTGGATTCTGAGTGCTCCTATTGAGGGCGTAGTGCAGCGTTCCAGGTTCACTACGTGTTTGTTCCCACATCTCCCCAAACGCAGCGATGAACTCGGCCTCCCTTCCCTCAAGAACGACGAACTTGGCAAAAACCGTGTATGACATGCTTTTCGATCCCTTCAAGGATGGGAGTGGTCAATATCCTGCGAGGCCGCTGAAGCAGTATTGCATTACGGACGAATCCCTCCTTGGCGGATGAACCAACCCCTGAGTCGATGTGGACCCTGGCCATCAGGGTCCTATGGCGCAGAACAGAAAGAGGACCCGAAGTCGGATTCGGACCTGGGAAGGGGATTCGTCGGCACATCCGATATATCAGATTGTCACGCCATATATTGACAACCTGGGCTACGACGCCTATTTTTGCCGATACCAGATGAGGGCTGCTGGACCTGCACTTTGACCTGGAAGGGGACCAATTACTGAGAACAACAAGAAACGACAGTTCGCCCTTCCTCGAGCAAAAGCATACATCTGCGACGAAGTTGACCTTCTTCGATCGAGATGAGACCGAAGCCTACGTCTACGGTGAGAGCCAGGTGATCTCCGCCATCAGCGTGCCGGATGAAGTGGCAGCCGAGCAAGATCTTCTAGCTGGCCGCCTGATCACTCGAGTGTTGTTGAATCAGGGTCCCGGTGGCTTCTCATTGCTCGAGTCCGAGGTCGCGCCGGGTACGCGAGTACCCCGTCACAAGCACAACCTCTCTCAGGTGGCGCTGATTCTGGAAGGTTCAATGAAGCAAGGCAACCGGGTCTTGGGTCCAGGTGCTGGGTACTTCACTCCGCCTGACCAGCCCTACACGTTCGTCGCTGGCCCGGAAGGGTGCCGGTATGTCGAGTTCCGGGTTGGCGCCATCGAAGAAATTACGGCCGAGGTCGTCGAAAAGGACCCCAAGCGGTTCGCACACGAGGCATAGCCAGCACTTCGTCAGGCGATTCTTCTTGAATCGTTCCGTCGAACCCGTCTGGTGAGCACCCCACTGGAGCGATGAACGAGAACCACTGATCCGCATCGTGTGGCTCGCCGGGCGACAGCAAATGCCACCGTCGGCGAGTGCTCGTAAGCTCTGTGCATCCATCGCCGAGCAATCGTTCAACTGTGGCCGATTTGCGTTCTACCTCGCTCGACGATGGTCGAGCGCCGCCGCTCGGTCTCCTGAGAACCGCCATAGCTCGTTCGAAACCAGTCGCGTGCCACGTGACTCTCTATGGCCCAAGCCTCGTCGAGCGGCACTCGGCATCCCTCGTCGTACGTTCGAAGCAACCGGCGCACCGCAATGGCATCACTTGATGCGATCTCTTCTGCCAGTTCAGTGCAAAAGACCAGGAGGTCAGTGTGGGGAACCACATGATTAACGAGGCCCCACGCCAAAGCCGTCGCTGCGTCGACATACCGTCCGGTAGAACTCATTTCTCGCGCACGGCGGAGACCTATCGCCTGAGGGAGCAACACCGTGAGACCCCAGCCCGGCATGATCCCCACGCGAGCATGTGTATCAGCGAATCGAGCTCGCTCAGATGCCACAAGAAAGTCGCATCCGAGCGCTAGTTCCAAGCCGCCAGTGACACTGGGTCCATTGACAGCGCCGAGGAGAGGAGTCGTATGGGCCGGTATTACGGGTGCCATCAGCTCTTCAGGTGGAGTCTCCAATGAGCCGAGTTCCTTCAAGTCGAGACCAGCCGAAAAGGCCGGATCGGTCCCCGTCAAGATGATTGCATCGACATCAGGGTCGTGATCCAACTGCGTGATTGTCTCCGGGATCTCGCGTCTCAATTGGGCATCTAGCGCGTTTCGTACCTCCGGACGATTGAGCGTCACGGTCGCCACGCCGGCGCCGACGGTCACAAGCAGGGGGCCCATATTCTGCCTTTCTCGTCCATACCCGAAAGTTCTATATTGGGATAGTACCGCGTCGAAAGTTTGGACGGTCCACCTGGGAGGACTTGCGGGAGCCGCCAGTGCGCCTTATTCTCAATATTGGCCATAAATGCGTCTCGCTCGTGCAGAGGTCCGGTGCGCGGCGTCTCACGGCCCGTATGACGACGAGCGGTAGGCGAAACTGAGAGGATTCTGTGAGCGCTAGGCATGAGGATGTGACGATCGGAGCGGCTGACGTCCCGGAATCACGACACGCTTTCCAGTTGACCTACATGTTCCACCCGACCGCCCTGGTGCCTGACCTTGCCACGTCGGAAGAGTGGTATCAAAGGGTCTTCGGGCTGCCCAGCGTCCGCCGGAACTCAGTATTCGGTTCGGGTCCGCAGGATCCAGACAACCGCACCGATTTCTCGACGTTCACAATGGTCCGAGACATCCTGATGGACTTCATCGATCCGAAATTGATGGTGTTCGGCGGCGCCCAGCGGTTTCCCGACGTTCAGAAGCCTCACTTGCAGGGCTTCGGATGGTACGTCGAAGGCATCGATGCTCTGTACAGCGACCTTCGGCGAGCCGGCATCAAGGTGGTCGGAATCGATAGGAGGGATCCCGGGGAAGGGCCGCCGACAGCGCACCAGTCGACGTCAGTGATGTTTTTCACATCTCCCGACGACATTGGCCTGCAGTATCAGTTCATCTCACCTATCAAGACAAAGCTCGATCCGCGCACGGCGAAGGGATGGGAGCTCGGACCTCGCCGAGAAGACGATCCGTTCGGAATAGAGTTCACTTCGCACCACACGACACTGACGAAAAAGCCCGAGCGCATGCTGCGGCTGCTCGTCGACGTGCTTGGCGGCCGGGTTATTCACGAGGGCCGCAATGAAGCGCTGGGTTGTGCGAGTACATACGTGCGGCTTTCCGACGGGGCATACGAGGTTGCGGTGCCGGACGAGGGCACCGCGGCCCATGCCGATTTGGTGGCGACATCTCCTCACGACTGCTACCACTCCATCATGCTCAAGGTCGTCGACCTCGACGCGGCGCGGTGCCACCTCGAAGCACAGGGTGTTTCTCTCCGCGCCGATACGGGCTCGGTGATCATTACGGATCCAGAGACAAGCGACGGCATCCCATGGGGATTCACTGCCGACCCGCTTCCGGGTGAAGATCGCGCCTGAATTGGGCGCCCTGACGACCAAGCTGAGGTCCCGTCCGGACTTCTAGTTCACCTGCCTGAGGAACGTGAGCAGGAGATCATTGACGACGTCTGGTTGTTCGACCATTGGCCAGTGCCCCGCACCGGGGACGACCGCCTTGCCGAGCAGATTTTCGAAGTATTGGTCCTGCTCATGGACGGGTGCGCTCTGCAAGCTTCGGTCAAAGTCCTTCGTCCGCCGGGTGGTTGTGTCGTCGTCACCGTAGGCAAACATGGCAGGTACGAGGATGCGGGCGTCCTCGAGCCAGGGAGTCAGCTCCCGTTGACGCGGCAGATTCCGATAGTAGTTCAGAGGACCTCGAAATCCGCTCTCGTGGAAGAGCGACAGGCAGTAATCGATGTCCCCTTTTGAATTGCCAGGTATCGAAGAAGGAGTCTCTCCAAGCCCATCAAGGAACTTGCGATCCTTTGGACCGCCTTGGAACAGTTCAAGCATGTGAATCTCAGTTCCAGCGCAGGCGGCGTACCATATCCACATAAGGGTCCGAGTGATGTCCGCTTCCAATTCGGCTTCCGCGATGCCAGGCTGCATGAAGTAGCGCACGTACCAGAAAGCGTCCTCGTACTGCGACGGGTTGGTCCAGTTTCGGAGGAGCCTCGGAACGTATGGAACCGAGAAGCCGAAAACCCCTCGCACGCGGTTGGGATACAGCAACGCGACGTTCCAGGCGATGGTGCAACCCCAGTCTTGACCGACCACTGTGAACTTCTCCGCTCCGAGTTCGTCGGCCAACCCAACGACGTCGGCAGTAAGTTTCAAAATGTTGTAGTCCTCGACGCCTGGCGGTCGATCGCTCAACCCGTAGCCTCGCTGGTCCGGAGCGCACACCTGAAACCCGGCATCGGCAAGGCATGGAATCTGGTGGCGCCAGACGTACCAGCATTGCGGAAACCCGTGGAGGAGAATCACGAGTTCGCCGGATCCTTCTTGGCCGGCGTGCAGGTTTATGCCGTTGGTACGTACCATGTCCGTCCGAATGCCGGCCGGATTTGTCTCACTGGTGAGGGCCACGGAATAAACCACCTTCAGCGGTTAGATGGGACCAAGATAGAGGCGTGGTGTCGATTTGGATATTTCCTTCTTCAAGTGGGCGTGTCAAGTAGAGATTGGGCGGCACTGCATCCGCGGCCAGCGCCCCGCGTGGACTGAAGGAGGGGGCGGGCGAGGGCCGAGCGGCGGCTCAGGGAGCGCGAGATGGGCGGTCTGACGTGGACGTTTACTGAGGGAGTTGCTGCCAGGATCATCTGCGCTGCCCGGCGGGAGCTGCGGGGTGTGGAAGTCCATATTGGCGCGTCGAACCTGGCGACGATCGAGAGAGCCGTGTACGCTATATGGGGCCTCGTATATAGGGGATCCGATAGCGAAAGGTCTCGATGAAGACAGAATATGAGCACCTCACGGTGAGCATCGACGGGGGCATCGCCGATGTTTTGCTGAATCGTCCGGAGAAGCGCAATGCGCTGAGCCGCCAGATGCAGACCGACTTCGATCAAATCTTGATGGAAGCCATGCTCGAGGACGAGGTGAAGGTTGTGATGCTCCGCGGCGCCGGAAAGGTGTTCTCCGCTGGGGCCGACCTCATCGAGGCGGGGGAGAGTTACATCGAGACGGGCAACTTCGTTGAGAAGGATCCAAACGCCCCGCCCCATCTGCGCCGAGCGTGGTATTTCATGAAGCCGCTCATCGCCGGAGTGCATGGTTACGTCGGACCGCGGGCAATGCTGATCCTGGGTAACTTCGACTTTCTCATTGCAGCCGAAGGCACACGGTTTAGTTTTGAACATTCGCGGGAGGCCGCGCGCGGCGTCGGTGGGGAGCCTTTCCACATGCAAATTCCGATGCGCATGCTCAAAAAGATGATCATGATGGGCGGCTGGTTTGACGCTGAACAAGCACACGACCTACATATCGTGCAGAGAGTGGTGCCGGTTGAAGAGGTTGAGGCGGAGACACGACGCTGGGCAGAGGAGCTCAGGAAGATCCCGACAGAGCACTTTCAGGCCGCCAAAATGAGCATCCACCGAATGTACGAACTCCAGGGCCTGGTGAACATGAAGTCGGTGCAGAATATGATCGTCGGCCATCCTCCGACCCCGGAGAACCAGGCCTGGTGGGCTGAAGCGGTGGAAGGTGGCCTCAAGGCTGCGTTGCCATCCCGGGACGGAGACTTTGACGACGATATCGCGCGACTCTGAGGGTTATGCCATCACTTCTGAGGGGACTGGTTGATTCATCCAGTGCCTTCGAATGAGAACCTCGCAGATGGCCCAAGAGGCCACGGGTCCGAGTCGTCGACCCAGCGGCGATGAGTTTTTCGATACGGCCGGGAGCGACGTGTTCCCGCTAATTTGCGAAGAAGGAAAAACGTGAGTTCGAAGCCGTTCACGTCTGTCCCGCAGTCGGTCGCGATCATCGGGGCTTCGCAACAGCTCTTTGCTCGGGGGTTTATTCAGACCCTCAGGGACAATGGATTTGAAGGCACCATCTACCCGATACATCCGCGGGAAAAGATGGTCGCCGATGTCGCCGTCCTGCCATCTCTTGACCGAGTACGGGAGCCAATCGACCTAGGGGTCGTCCTGCTTCGGGCGGAAGCGTGTCTTGATGCTGCAAAGGACCTTGCGAGCCATGGATGTCGCACGATCCTCGTGTTTTCTGATGGCTTCGCAGAAAGTGGTACGGATGCAGGTAGGGAACGCGAGGCGGCGCTCGTCGAGTGGGCGAAATCCGAGGATGTCGCGCTCATTGGTCCCAACGGCGGCGGTTTTGCTGACGCGACGGCCAAGGTCATTGCTACCGGAGGACTACCTGCGACGTTGAGAGCCGGATCGGTGTCACTCATGAGTCAGAGCGGCGCAATGCTCTCGAGCATGATGGGTGGAGTTCTTGCAGAAGGTTTGGGTATCGATCTCGCTCTGGCGTTGGGCAATGCAAGCTCGTTCGATCTGGTTGATGCTCTGGAGACATTTGTCGATCGGTCCTCAACGACCGTCGTCTGTGCGTATCTCGAGTCGATGGGTCCGCGTCCACAGGCTCTTGCTGGTGTACTTGATCGTCTCGCGGCATCCGGGCGTCGATTCCTCTATATAAAGCCAGGGCGCAGCGAGCTGGCCCAAGAGGTCATGAGGTCACACACAGCGAGCGTGGCCGGCGTTGACGCCGTCGTTGAGTCCATCTTGACACGACATGGTGCGGTCCGTTTCGAAGATCCAACCGAATTGGCAAGAGGGGCACGGTTGGCCGCTCAATTGCCGCCGTTGAACCGGAAGAAAGGTTTGGCAGTTATCAGTGGCTCGGGGGGCGCTGCCAGTCTGATTGGCGACCTCGCCATGTCCCATGGCGTGCCACTGTCTCCGTTGGACGGCGAAACGGTATCGAAGCTTCGAGAGCTGATTTCCGAGACGGGCCATGTTGGCAATCCGCTCGACCTGTCCGGTCGAGTCGTCGGTGTCCCGCCGGATGCCATCTTCGATCTGGTCGCGAATGACCCAACGGTCGACGCGCTCCTGATGCCGTTCACGACCTCGTTTCCCGACCACTCTCCCGGCCGGGTATGGCACCGTGACTACCTGGAACTGCTCGCGAACGCGGGGAAATCAGCCGGCAAGCCCGTCCTGCTCGTCTCTCTGGGCTCTCAGGCCCGCACGGCATGGATAGATGAACTGGAAGACAGGTATCCGCTCCTGGCGGTCCTCCAAGGGATTCGAACGACGATGGAGGCGCTCGCCGCGCTGACCGAGGGCGAGCAGGCGGCAACTGATCAGGGCACGGCATCGAGTCATTCCGCACCGAGCGTCGATCCGACGTTCCTTTCTGAAGCGGCTGGTCGCGAGCTTCTCGTCGAGGCTGGCCTGTCAGTCGTACCTGGAGTGACGATTCCTCAGGAGAGCGATACGACGCTCGAGTCATGGCACCTTGGCTTTCCGGTCGTCGTGAAGGGCATTCTGCCGGGGGTCGCCCACAAAGCCCAGGTGGGTGGCGTGGAGTTGGGCATCTGCAACCTGAGCGATCTAGCGCTTGCGTGTCAGCGGATCCGGGAGCAATCGGTGGTGAGAGGGCTGACGCTCGACGGCTTCCTGGTTGAGGAGCAGGTACAGGGTGTCGAGATGCTGCTCGGCTTGGTTCGCGATCCCCACCTCGGCCCGGCCGTGACAGTTGGTCTGGGTGGGGCCCTTGCGGAAGCGACCATGCATCACGCAACTGCCCCATTGCCAGCTGAGGCGGACGATGTCGAGCGTCTGATCGACCTGGCGGGTCTACGTGGGCTGTTTTCGAAGCCACAAACTCGTCATGGTTTCGTGGACTATGTGACGACCATCGCTCGCGAGTTCACAGATGGCTCCTTGTCGGACTGGGCCACCATCGAAGTCAACCCGCTGTTCCTGGTTCCTGACGGCCGCGTCCTCGCCGGAGACGTCCTGGCGGTGCCCTTCGAGAGGTCCTAGAGATATCGGTCACCAGTCACACGGAGTGGCTGGTACCGACAGTGCCGATTGGCGGGATCCAAGTGCAACGAGGGTGACGAGATCTCAACGTGTGACTTGCGCCCTGGCTGCCTCATTGTCTAGGTCGATGAGCATCGCGCTGAGTTCGTGCGGTCGGTCAATCATCAGATCGTGCGAACCGTCGATGCTTCTCGTGCTCCAAGTGGGGTTGGCCGATGCATCGGCGAAACTGGACTGGAAGTGGTGCATTGACTCCCACTTCGTGGCGAGAATATATGTCCGCGAGCAGGTCGGAACTCTTCTGAGGCTGATCGACTGGACAAAGGTTCTCGCCGGCTGCGGGGTGAGCTTGGCGTCGACCAAAGCGGCGTCGTCTCCGGACAGCCCAAACCAAGAGGCCGGAGGCGAGGGGATGTGGTCAGCGTCGATGTGCGGGGCGCCCGAAAGACTTGCGACGCTGTCGCCGTTCTTCGGCACGAAGGCATCAAGGTAGACGAGTGAACGCACGAGGTCAGACAGCTGGTCAACGGCTCCAGTAGCGGCCATCCCGCCATAGGAATGAGCACAGATGACAACTTGTGACAGACCTTCGCGCTCTATGAGCTCCACCACGTCAGAGACGTGCGTATCGAGGCCTGTCGTCGTGTCGGTTGGATCGAACCGTTCTGCCAAACCCGTCAGGGTCGGGGTGTAGACATCGTGTCCGGCTTGTGACAGGTCCTTAGCGACGGTTTCCCAGCACCAACCACCGTGCCAGGCGCCGTGAATCAGGACAAATGAACTCACACCGATCCTTTCGTAAAGGACGCTTCTAAGGTTTCGGTTCCACACGTGGTGATCCCCGGCCATGGGGAGTCCCGCCCGTGAGGATGGAAGGTGAGCACACGTCTTGGTCGATTTGAGAGTGCCACGGCATCAGATGATCGTCCAACCGCCATCCACGACGAGAACGTGTCCAGTCACGTACGACGAGGCGTCTGATGCCAGAAAGAGAAGCGGTCCGTCGAGTTCGTGAGGCGCACCGCCTCGGCCCATGGGTGTGTTCCGTTCCACAAACTGCGCACCCTTTGGGTCATCGAACATGGTCTCTTGGGTGATCTCGGAGGGGAACCAGCCGGGGGCGATGGCATTGACCCGGATTCCGGAGCGTGCCCACTCGTTCGCCAATTGGCCGGTCAAGTGGGCGAGGCCTGCCTTGCTTGCGACGTAGGAGGCTTGCGGCAAGCGAGATCCAACGACCCCGAAAATGGAGGTCACGTTGATGATCGAAAGTGGACTCGAGTCTTCCATCGCGAGTGTCGCAGCTCGCCGCGACAGTTCAAATGGGACGATGAGGTTGAGGTCAACGACTGACCGGAACGTTGAGTCGTTCACCGCCGGGCCAACGACCGACCGTCCTGCGTTGTTTACGAGAATATCGATGTGACCCAATTGCTGGCTGGCCGACTCGACGACGAGGGCCGGAGCAAGCGGATCGGTGAGGTCCGCGGCAATGACCACAGGGTCGGCCAAGCGCCCAGCAAGCTCTTCGAGCAGTGGCAGGCGGCGAGCGACGATGGCGACCCGCGCACCGGCCGCGTCTAGTACCTGGGCAAATCTCTTTCCAAGACCCGAACTGGCGCCGGTGATGAGCGCACGCTTCCCGCTGACGTCGAACTGCGTGAAGATCTCTGAGAGTTCGCCGGTGATATCGCCCATCTGACCAAAGGCCTCCTAGTTCCTGTCTCGACTAATTGCTCCGCAGTCATCCTTGGCTGCGGAGATCCGACGCCTGAAGCGCTCACGGCGTGGGGCTCCAGGTCTAAGCGACGTGGTGACTGCATGCGTGATTCCATTCTGCTTCGCTCGTATCGCAATCAAATGCGTTCGAGAAGTGTGGCTGTTCCCAGGCCACCGCCACAGCACATGGTGACGAAAGCGGTCGACCTATCTGTGCGCTCGAGTTCGAAGAGCGCAGTTACGAGTAACCGTGCTCCGCTCCCGCCGAGCGGATGTCCGAGGGCAATGGCGCCACCATTCGGGTTGACTCGTTGCATGTCAGGGTGGAACTCGCGCTCCCAGGCCAGAACAACCGACGCGAATGCTTCGTTGATCTCAATAATGTCCAAGTCGGCAATCCGCATATGACGGCGATTCAGAACATGATGGGTGGCCGGGATCGGCCCGCTCAGCTTCAAGACAGGGTCCGACCCGACCATCCCATGATCGAGGACTCTGGCCAAGATAGGAAGGTTCAATGCAGTGGCCCGGTCTTTTGTTGTGATGAGTAGTGCTGCCGCCGCGTCGGATATCTGAGATGAGTTTCCGGCCGTATGAATGCCCTCTCCACCGAGGATCGGTTTCAGGAGTGCGAGGGTGTCGAGAGATGATTCACGCGGCCCTTCGTCTTCTTGAACGAGAACAGCGTTGCCAAGAGGGCGTCCGTCGGAGTCTCTGCTCTCCACGGAAACCGGAACGATCTCGCGTGTGAAACGTCCCTCGGATCGTGCCTGGATCGCTCGATCCTGCGACGAGAGGGCGAAGGTGTCTGCTTCAAGCCGGGACACCCCCCACGCCACAGCCATTCGTTCGGCAGCCTCGAACTGGCTGATCCATTCGTACTGTGACAGGTAGTTCGGTGACAGGGGTGCTCTGGGACCGGCAGCACTGCTCGATCCCATCGGGACCCTGCTCATGGACTCAACTCCGCATCCGACTGCCATGTCGACGGCGCCGCTACTCACAAGAGCAATCGCAAGGTCGACGGCCTGCTGGCCCGATCCGCATTGGGAGTCAACGGTGGTTGCGGCAACGCTGTAGGGAAGGCCGGCGGCGAGCCAAGCGGTCCGGGTGATGTTGTAGGACTGTTCCCCCGCCGCCGTCACGCATCCGCCGACGACCTGTCCAACTTCAGCGGGCTCGATGCCCGTTCGTTTCACGAGCTCACCGAAGACGTGTGCCAGCAAGTCTGCCGGGTGCATGCCAGCCAACCCGCCGTTGCGTCGGCCTATTGGAGTTCTGACGGCCCCGGCGATGACGACGTCCCTCATGACGGCGGCCGAGAAAGAAATGCCTTCAGAATCCCGCGGGTCTTGCCTCCATGCTCTACATGGCGGCCTCGGTCGGTGGATGGAGCACCGGCCCCGATTGCTGGCTGCAAATGCCGAGTATCGAATCGCCTCCCAGGATGGAATCGATCAAGCCCCAATCCGGCCGACAAACGCATAGGACCGCTAATCTCGTCCATTTTCATATATAGCGCAACTCTAATATATTGAGGCTATGGAATTCGATGTCTGTGCGTTCAGTAGACCCCTGAAGGATCTGCCGTCGTTGGCCAGTGAGGTCGAAGACCTGGGCTGTTCGGGGATGTGGTTCACCGAGTCGTCTCACAACCCCCTCCTGGGCGCCTCGGTGGCGACCACGGCAACGAACAACCTGTACCTGGGTACCGGGATTACTCTTGCCTTTCCCCGCAGCCCGATGGTCATTGCTCAGGCCTCGTGGGATCTTGCCCAGGCGACGGACGGCAGGTTCATCCTTGGGCTCGGGGCCCAGGTGAAGGCCCACATCCAACGGCGGTTTTCGGTCCCGTACTCACAGCCTGCTCGTCGCCTGCGGGAATACGTAGAGGCCGTCCGAGCCATCTTCCGAGCGTTCCAAGGCGAAGAACGCTTGAAGTTCGAAGGGGACTTCTACTCTTTCTCTTTGCTCACGGATTTCTTCAATCCTGGGGCTATCGAGCATCCGAACATTCCCATCTACATCGCCGGTGTAAATCCTCGCATGGCGCAGATCGCGGGCGAGACCTGTGAGGGATTTCACATTCACCCATTCCATACCCAGAAATATCTCGATGAGGTCATCGTGCCGGCCGTAGCCGAGGGCGCCACAAGCGCGGGTCGCTCCCGGAAGGACGTCAGCTTGACCGTCGGTGGCTTCGTCATCGTGTTGGAGGACGATGACGAACTGGTCGCAACCCAACGTATGGCGGCTCGGCGGCAGCTTGCGTTCTACGGCTCAACGCCCGCCTACCGATCGGTCTTCGACGTTCATGGGCTGGGCGAACTGACAGACGAGCTGAATGCACTGCAACGCGCGGGTGATGTGGACGGCATGATCTCTGCCTTTACCGATGACTTGCTGGACCTGTTCGCGGTGACCGCAACGTGGGACCACCTGGCGAGTGCACTCCTTGAGAAGTACACGGGTCGGGCAGACCGCCTGTTCATCTACGGCCCGGCTGGCGATTGGCGGAGAAGTCCTGAGATTGCCGCTCGTTGGCGCACCCTTGCTGCTGACATCAGGTCGGCCTGAGTTCGCCTCCTCGGTCGTCGTGGTGCCGTCCGTTTCTGGTCAGAACTCTCAGTAGCAGTTTTCAAAGGAGAATCCCATGAGCTTGCTAGATGGACGAGTCGCGATCGTGACGGGAGGTGGTCGTGGAATCGGACGGAGTCACTGTCTCGAACTTGCGCGCCAAGGCGCCGCTCTGGTCGTCAACGACTACGGAGTGGCACTCGATGGAACTGCCGAGATAGAGAATCCTGCAGACTCAGTCGTTTCGGAAATTGAGGCGCTGGGAGGCACTGCTATCGCGAACCATTCGTCTGTGAGCGATTGGGAAGCCGCCAAGGCACTCGTGGACGAGGCTGCTGACCACTTTGATGGCCTGGACATCGTTGTGAACAACGCAGGCATTGTCCGGGATCGGATGATCACCTCCATGTCAGAGGAGGACTTCGACGCGGTGGTAGCCGTCAATCTGAAGGGAACCTTTGCCCTTACCAAGCACGCCTGTGACCGATGGCGCGCCCTGGCCAAGGCTGGCGGCGAGGTCTCCGGTCGGGTCATCAATACGACGTCAGGAACTGGTCTGTTCGGCAATATCGGGCAGGCGAACTACGGCGCCGCCAAGGCCGGCATTGCGAACCTCACCATGATCACCGCCATGGAAATGGAGCGTTACGGCGTCACCGCCAACGCCATCTCTCCGTTGGCGTTCACTCGCATGCTGGCGTCCGCTCGAAGTCGCGAGTCGACGGAGGAGGGGCGGTGGGATCCCTTGGACCCTGCGAATTCGTCCCCCGTGGTGGCCTGGTTGGCATCCAGGGAATCAGCGTGGCTCACCGGGGCCGTGCTTCGTGTCAGTGGCAATGCCCTGCAGCGTGTCAGGCCATGGAATGTCGAGTCCGGTGAATCGTATTGGGCCCAGTCAGATCAACGCCTACAGGCGGACGAGATTGGCTCAGGCTTGCGACGTCTGTACGAGGTTGCTCCCCGGGGTCTCCCTGAACCGGCCCGTAGGTAGAGGGACATCTACGAAAGGAAACAATGGATTTCGAATTGACCGACGAACAGCAGATGCTGAAGGCATCGGCTGATGCGTTCGTAGATCGCCACTGCCCGCCTGAACTGGCGAAACAATGGGACGAGGAGAGCACGTTTCCCTCCGACTTGTGGAAGTCGATGGCAGAACTTGATTGGTTCGGACTCCCTTTCCCTGAGGAGTGGGGCGGTGGGGGAGGGACGCCTCTCGACCTTGTCCTCATGGCTGAGAGTCTCGGGCGCGCCAGCCTCGACATAGCGATGGCGTATGTCGGCACCTTTGTTCCTGGGCTCACCGTTTACGAGTGGGGTAACGATCAACAGCGGGACCGTTTCCGCGAGGGCTTTCTGCGGGGGGAGTACCGCATTGCTATTGCGATCAGTGAGCCAGACGCAGGTTCGGATGTTGCTGCCATGCGTACTTCGGCTGTGGAGCGTGGAGACAGCTTTATTCTGAACGGACAGAAGATGTGGTGCACGGGCGCAGGGCTCGATGCGGCCCTTATTGCTATGTACGTTCGTACGGATCCCGCCGCCGGAAAACACAAGGGCCTGAGCCTGTTCATCGTCGACCCCCGGAGTCCTGGTGTCGAGATCCGGCGCATTCCCACTTTGGCTCGGCACCTTCTGGGGACCAATGAAGTCTTCCTTGAGGATGTTGTCGTTTCGAAGGAAAATCTGGTCGGACCGCTCAACCGTGGTTGGGACATCTTACTGTCCAGTCTCGAGCTCGAACGGGTTCTGCTCAGTGGTGGGTACGTTGGCGTGGCTCAGGCGACTCTCGACGAAGCGCTGTCATATGCCAAGGAGCGACAGCAGTTCGGCAAGCCGATCGGGAATTTTCAGGCCATTGCCCACGCGTTGGCCGACATGCAGGTCGAGATCGACTCGGCTCGTCTGCTCTCCTACAGGGCTGCGTGCCAATTGTCCAGGGGCAGCCTGCTGCCAGGGAGGCGTCGATGGCCAAGTTGAAGGGATCAGAAACGTACGTGGCGGCCGCGCGGTTGGGCATGCAGGTTCTGGCCGGCCAGGGGTTCTCTACCGAGAGTGTGATGAGTTTCCGCTGGCGCGAATCAATTGTTGCGCCTATTTCAGGAGGGACCAGTCAGATTCAGAGGAACGCAATCGCCCGCAGTATGGGCCTCGATTGCCGGTGATGGCGGGCCACTGACCGTCTGAAAGGAATAGAGGATTCAAAGTGACTGAACTCACGGGCGAGCTCGTTGATATCCCCGTCTTGCCCAGGGGCATGACCTGGGAACAGATGATCGTGGGCTGGAAGTTCCTCACGGGAGCGCGCACGATTACAGAGACTGACCTGGTCAACTTCATCGCTGCCTGTGGGTTCACGGAACCGTTGTTTTGGGACGCACGCCACGGAGCGGAGGTCAACTACACCGGCCGACTTGTGCCCGGAGCGTTGACCTACTCCTATGCAGAGGGTCTCGTGCTTCAGAGCAACACAATCCATGGAACTGCGCTCGGTTTCTTGCACATGGAGTTTGATATACGCGCTCCCGTCTTTGTTGGTGACACGATCGATGTCTTGGTGGAAGTCACCGAGTCGCGACAGTCGAGCAAACCGGGTCGCGGCGTCGTGACGACCCGAAACACCGTAAGAAATCAAAGGGGTGAGACCGTGGCTGTCTTTACGCCCGCCCGCCTCATCAGGGGCCGCGATTTCGATTCGGTCGGAACTGTCTGACCAGCCAGTCAGTGGCCACCGATCCTGGCTCAGAAGCGGTGGCCTGGCTCCAATATGGCTCGCCCGGGGGGCATCCTGGACCTCGAGCTCTTGGAACTCCCTCCAGTAATTGTGAGAACCTTGTGCTAATATAATATTGCGTCGGGTGGGCGCCTGTGAGTCTCTGGTCGACTCATGCGAGGTCCAACCTGAGCACCAGCGCCAAGCTGGCTACACGCAGACTTCCATTGGGTAGCTTGCGCGGGAACGGGTCGTCTCCCTCCCCCCTGAGCCCCCTCCCAAAACCCGCGCAGGCTACCGAGTGGAAGTTTCTTAACGGCGAAGTGCCGACATTCATGGCGTGGACGCTGGATGAACTGGTGGCACTTCCGATCAGACGAGTTGAGCAAGTCCCTCTCGCCACGGCGTGACTTTGGCGAAAAAGTGGCCCATCGTCGCCAAAGCGGCTTCGTGCAATGATTGCTCGGGACCGCCCACACAATCCGATGCGACGGTCACTTCGAAATCTCGCTGCTGGGCCGAGCGAACCGTACTCTCCACGCAGATGTATGTCACGACCCCAGTGACAAGCAAGCGGCGCACCTTGAGAGTTCGCAACACGAGCTCAGCGTCCGTGTACAGAAAAGCGTCGAAACGGTTCTTGTCAATGACGATGTCTCGGGGAGAGGGCGTCAGGTCGCCAGCAATCGCAGCGTCCCAGCTTCCAGCCACGAGAGCCTCTGTCCCCTCGGGAAGATGAGAACGAATGGAGGCGGGCATATCGAACGAACCTGGTCGGTATTGGTGACGCGTGTAGACCACCTGCAGACCTGCTGAGCGAGCTTCCGACAAGAGTGCTGCACTCTGGCTGACCAACTTGTCGGCGTTCGGTGTCACGAACCCCATCTTCGGCGATGAACCGTGGGGATCCAGGAATCCATTTTGCATGTCAATTACAAGAACTGCGGCGTCCATGGAGGAGGTCTCCTTTGTTGTCCAGAACCACGGACGTATCCGCACCACTCGTTATATTCAGTGTTGGGGCAGTCCGAGGTGATGTCGGGCAATAATGTTCCGCTGGATCTGGTTGGCCCCGCCTGCGATGGTCGAAACGATCTCACAACGCCAATTGAGCTCGAACCGACCGGCCATCGGAGCGTCAGGTTCTTGGCCGGTCAGCAAGCCAATCGGCCCCAACGTGTCGATGACTTGATCAGCGATCCATTGGCGTCCCTCGGTCAAGGCAATCTTTAGCATCGGAGCATCAATCGTCGATGGCGCGCCTCGAGATAGCAATTCGAGGGCTCGGAGTCGGTGGGTTCTGGCTGCTTCAACTCTGATGGCTGCCTCGGCGACGGTTCGGCGAGCTTCACCACTCGACCATGCGTTTTCGCGCGCCCATGCGATGAATTCATCGAGGTCACGCTGAAATGCGCCGAATGGAAACCCTCCGAGTCGCTCGTCCTCTAATCCCTGTGTGATGTACGTCCAACCCTGATTCAACTCTCCGACGAGTCGTGATCCGGGAATGCGGACGTCGTCGAAAAACACCATGTTGGTTCTCTCTCCACTCATGGTCCAGATCGGTGCTATCTCAATCCCGGGAGAGGTCCTGTCCACGATGAAGATGGAGATCCCCTTGTGTTTGGCCGCCGCGGTGTCGGTCCGACACGCCAACCAAATGACGTCAGCGAAATGGGCACCGCTGGTCCACATTTTCTGCCCGTTTACGACGAACTCGTCACCGTCACTTTCGGCCTTCAGCTGCAAGCTAGCGAGGTCGGAGCCGGCTTCAGGTTCGCTGTAGCCAAGTGCGACGGTAAGGTCGCCTCGCACAAGTCGGGGTAGGAAGTTCGTCTTCAGTTCTTCGCTCCCATGTTGCATCAATGTCCGACCGACGATCAGCTCCTTTGCCAGCGTCGGGAGGCCCATGTACTCGAGTTCCTCCCGAAGGACCAGCTGATAGACAAAGTCGAGGCCCAATCCTCCGTATTCTTTCGGCCACGAGATGCCAAGCCAGCCCTTTGCGGCCAACTTCCGAAGAAACGCGCCCCATCGTGGAGTGTCATTTTGCGGAAATGGCCCTTGGACGAGATGAGGATCGTACTCATCGGCGATGAACCGCCGAACCTCTTCCCGGAATATGTCGAGTTCCTTTGTGAGATCTGAATCAGTCACGAGGTGGTCCTCGAAAGCGGTTGGAGGTAGCGGTCTCGCAAAAGGGGTTTCGTCCGCAGAGCTTCCGCGATGATCTCAAGGTGATAAGTAGGGCCGCCCCACGAATGTTGGGCAACCTTTGCCCGCCGACTGAAGTGATGGACAGGCGCATCAAGCGAGAAGCCGATGCCACCCCAGGCTTGGTGACACCGACGTGCTCCCATCACGAAACTACGCGACGCGTGGAGGAACGCAGTCGATGCAAGTCGCCGACCGGCGATGTCTTCGTTGTCCACCGCACTCGCCGCGCATCGTGCCAGCGAAATGCTCTCTGCTGCGGCGATCGAGCAATCGGCCAAGCTGTGTTGGATCGCCTGAAAGCTGCCAATAGGAACGCCAAATTGGCGGCGCTCCTTCACATACTTCACCGTCTCCCAAAGGAGCCGATCGAGAGCCCCGGCACACCATGCGCTCTCGGCCACCGCGGCGGTGGTCACTCCCGACTCGACGGCGGCGAATGCATCGCCGAGGTCGCGACCTGGTGCATCGTGGAACTGGATCTCGCCCCACATTCCGCCTGCCATTGCCGACGTCGGATGAACGTGTACTCCATCGTGCCGAACGTCGACTTCCACCAGGCGCACATCACCACTCTCAGTTCGTGCGGTCACGAGAAGGAAGTCGGCGGCACAGGCAGCCTCAACGAATCGCTTCTGCCCTGACACGCGCCCATTCGAATAGATCGTCTCCGGATCCCCCGACCAGGTTCCTTCTCCGATAGCGAGGACCGGGATGGATTCTCCCGTGGCAAGCTCGGCAAGTCGTTCCGAGGCCGGGCCTGTTGCCAATGCCTCGAGGGCGCGAGCAGCACCAGCGGTGGCGACGAACGGAGAGGGGAGCAGAACTCGGCCCATCTCTTCAGCGAGGAGTGCGAGCGAGGCATGGTCGCCGTCAACTCCGCTATGAGACTCTGCCACCAAGAGTCCAGCCCAACCTAAACCCGCCATTTCCTCCCATAGCCCTCTGTCGTGCCCGTCAGGACGTCCTTCGCGTTCACTAAGCGAATCAAGAGGGGCACGCCGTTCAAGGAGGTCCCGGGCTGTCAGTACGAGCAGCTCTTGCTCTTGGCTCAGAGTGGCCAGCACGACGCCCATTTCATTCAAATCATCGCTTCGGATTCATCGGGTCGGCTGGGATTCGGGAGAATATTCGTGACATCCGTCGGCGCCAATATGGGAGATTGGATATACCGGGAACTTTAACCAATGGCGCCCCATATATCCAAGCCCCTTCAGGATCTTGAGGGCGAGGATGTGTCCCAGTCTGGCCAAGGCCTCGAGCTCCGCTGGTACCAGCCCAACCTCCGTCGACACCCGGGTGCAATTCGCTGCCAGATGGCTGAAACGGGGCGTTGGGCTCTGAACGATTTGATTCAGATCGCCGCCCCCGGCGTGGCCGCTCTGAATTCTCGTTGACGACGGAATACGATCCAGCCTCGAGACCTGTCCAAGGAGGAGGTGTAGATGATCGGGTTCTGGGATCGTTATGGGTCTTGGGCGCTCATCGTGGGTGCCTCCGAAGGGGTAGGTCTGGCCTTTGCGCACGCACTGGCTGAAATCGGGCTCAACGTCGTCCTTCTCTCACGCCGCCAGTCCGTCCTGGAAGAGGTGGCTAGTCAACTCGAAGAGCAGTGGGAGATTGAGACGCGTGTTTTGGCGGTTGACCTCTCCGAACCAACAGCTGCCGCAACGGTCATTGAACACACCGCCGATCTCGACATCGGCCTGTTTATCTATTGCGCCGGGGCCGACCCGAACCCCCGGCCATTCCTGGAAGCACCGGTCAACGCGGCCGAGTCGCTGCTGGTGCGTAACTGCTTGGTGCCGATGCAAATGTGTCATCACTTCGCACAGCCCATGGTCAAGCGTGGGCATGGAGGCATCATTTTGGTGTGCTCGGGCGCTGGGCTCGTGGGAATCCCGCGGATGGCGGCGTACGGCGCTTCGAAGGCCTTCGAGATTGTCCTGGGCGAAGCTCTCTGGACCGAACTCTCCGAGCAGGGGGTCGATGTGCTCTCGTTGGTGCTCGGTGTCACGGACACTCCGGCGCTCCGCCGGGCCCTCGCTCAGAGGGGAAATCTCGCCGACCCCGACGACGGCACCCCCATTCCAGGAGCCGCTTCAGCTGAGCAGGTCGTAACGGAAGCGCTCGAGAATCTGGCCGGCCCAACGTGGTTCGTTGGAGAATCCCTCCGTGAAGGGGCGAAGACCCTGGGGGCCATGACCCGCAGCGACGCCGTGCGGGTCATGGTGGAAGCAGGGTCCGGCATACTCGACAAGAAAATTAGCTGACTGTGGTAGAGCTCAGTGAGGTGGCAGTTACACCATGTTTGCGAGGTAGGCCGCCTCAAAGTCCCCTACATCGCCGGAACTGCCGCTCGAGAGCAGTGTGCCATTACTGAGCAAACACCATCTGTCGGCCACGGACAGTGCCCGTCGCGCCTGCTGTTCGACCAGCAAAACAGCCAGATTCTCCTCATCCACTGCCGCGCGGATTGCAGAAAGCAGCCTGTCAACAATCATCGGGGCGAGGCCAAGCGAAAGTTCGTCGACAAGAAGCGCTTTCGGCTTCGTGGCGAGTGCACGCGCCAAAATGAGCATTTGCTGTTCGCCTCCCGACAGCAACCCAGCAGGTCGGGTGAGTAATGAGTCAAGCTCTGGGAAGTAACGGAGGGCTCCCTCGACGCCACCGGTCCCAAGTCTCAGGTTGTCGCGAGCGGTCAGGGTGGACACGATCAGCCGTTCTTCGGAAACATACGAAAGCCCGGACCGTGCAAGCTTGTGCAGTGGCAGCGAACACCGATCGCCCAGCCAGAGCACCCGGCCACCGGTCAAGGGCAGCTGCCCCACGGCAGCCATCAGGGTCGTTGTCTTGCCTGCGCCATTCGGACCAAACAAGGCAACCACTTCGCCCGGACACACATGAAGTGAGATATCGCGAATGGCAGAAAGGTCACCGTATCCGGCGGTAACGTTTTGCAGTTCAAGGATCGCCGATGACGGAGCAGGCCCCCCAGGATCATGAGTCGTTGGGTCAGCATCCATCTGAAGGGCTTCCGACCAAGTGGATCGCCGATGTGAGGCCACAAGCCATTTCAAAATGCCTTCCACGAGCGTTCGAGCCGTCAACGATGACGCAGCCCTTGGTTTCTACCTTGCTCCAGCACAGTGTCGTACCCGTCATGTGGAAACCACCGCTTCTTGGTGTGCAATTCCGAGGTATGCGTCGATGACCGATTGATTGCTTCTTATGTGGTCTGGTGATCCTGAAGCCAATATCTCGCCGCTTGCGATCACGGTAACCCGGTCACTTATCGACATGATCATCTCAACATTGTGCTCGACCAGGAGAACCGCTATTCCCCAGTCGTCTGCAAGTCGGCGAATCAATGCCGCCAATTCTTCAGCTTCTCGATCGTCGAGGCCGGCTGCCGGCTCATCCAAGAGCAAAACGGAGGGTGAGTTGGCGATCGACCTTGCAATCGCAACTGTCTTACGACGGCCGAATGAGATGTCGCTGGGAACCTGGTCAATCAATCCATCGAGTTCGAACTGGCGAAGTGCCTCGGAAGCCGCCGGACCGAGGACGATTTTGCCCGGGCGCACGAAATCAGTCAGATATCGGTGCCAGGATGATGTGTTACCAGCTACAGCGAGGTTCTCGGCGATAGTGAGGTCAGTAAACAGCTCAAGGGACTGAAAGGACCGAGACAACCCACTCGCGGCACGACGTTGTGGTGACCAGCTAGATATTACAGAATCGCCGAGCCTGACCTCACCCTTGCTGGTTCTGACGAAACCGGTTATGGCATCAATCAGGGTCGTCTTGCCGGCGCCATTCGGACCGATGACTCCATGAATCTCGCCCGGATGCATCTCGATCGACACGTCCCTCAGCGCATGGACGCCGCCGAATGATACAGACACGTCGGACACGCTCAACCCGCGGCGCTCGACCCGAATCGCACCGGAAAAGTCACTCAAGACGACGTGAGCCTTCCTTGGCCTGCTCCGACCGACAGCGAATCGTTGAGCTAGGGGACGCAACAACCTCAGTGTCGAGCGCCGGTTCATTTCGAACAGACCGTCAGGGCTGAACATCAAATTGACGATAAGCAGGACGCCTCCAACAAGAGGGAGGTACTCGTCGATATTGGGTGAGACCCCTGACAGGAGTTGTGTGAGCACGCCACCCCCAATAAGCAGCGCGCCGATGTACGCACCCGGAATGTTGCCCACCCCTCCGACGACAACCACCGCCACAATGACGATCCCGGTGAAGGAGTCGAAGTTCGTGACGACGACAGCCGGGCCCATGAACGCGAGCAGCGCACCGCCAACCGCAGCTATCGACGCTGCAACAATGAAGGCATACGTCTTAACAAGGGCGACATTGATGCCAAGCGCGGCTGCCGCCCGCTCATTGGAGCGGATCGCAAGCATCTGACGTCCCGTGACGCCGCGCCGGAGGTTCGCAACAGCGACACTCAAGAGGAGCAGTGCGCATACAACGGTGAGGGCATAGCGATTTCCCAGAGTGAGTGGATCCACGCTCCAGCCGAACACGGTTGGAGTAGGAACATTCAGACCGCCCGTTCCAGTGGTACTGCCGTTGTAGTTGTCATTGCTGAGCACGACAGCTACAAGCGCACCGCCGAAGCAAAGGGTTGCCACCGCCAACGTGATCCCTCGAGATCGGAGAGCCGGCAGGCCGACCAAGCCTCCGATGACGCCGGTTATCGCTGCGCCGACAACCACGGCGACTACGAATGGCATATGCGGAGCGAGGTGCCCAACCAACAACGCCCCGATTCCAGCGAGGACGAACTGAGCAAGCGACAGCTGTCCGGCGTAACCAGTGAGCACCACCACGGAGAGGCAGATGATCGCCATGGACCCAGTTGTGGCGATGGCAACGGACCAGTTGGGATCCGAAATGAGAGACACCCAACAGAGGACGGCGGAGAAAAGCGCGAAGAACAGCCAGCGCACCCGACCGGATCCCACAGCCGGCAGGCGGTCGAGCACAAAACTTCGAAGGGGCAGACTGCGCCCTCGCACAATCAGCACCAAAATGACTGCGATGAAAGGAGCGGCTGTTCCCCACCCAGGTTGCGTCACGTATCGGGTTAACTCCGAGTCGGCGATACCGAGAGCGAGGGCAGCTAAGAACGTGAGGATGAAGGAGCTAAATCCGCCTATCAGCGCCACCGCCATCGCCGGTACGACGAGGAGAACAAGCGTCGTGGGATCCAGGGACGTGATGGGAGCAATCAAGACACCGGCCAATCCAGCCAGCATGGACCCCAATGCCCAGTTGGTCATTGCCACGAGATTGGGTGAGTACCCCAAGCTCGAAGCAACGAGATCATGCTCGGCTACCGCCGCTGTGACCCGACCAAATGAGGTGTAGCGGTAGAGGGCGAAAAGCAGGATCCCCAGTACGGTACAAATCACGAACATGTAGATCTGATTCTGGCCAATCAACAGTCGGCCCGAGAACAGGCTGACCGTCCTTGTCGGGAACACCGACTGCACCGTCAGGGGGTCACGTCCAAAGACCAGGAAGGCAGCCGACTGCAGGATGAGCACGAACCCGAGCGTCGCAATCACGCGTGACAGAGCAGAGGATCTCGTCATCGATCGCAGCACGACCGACTGAATGAGTGCTCCCATGACACCGCACACTGCGACAGAGGCGATCGCCCCCGCGCCCGTAGGCCACCCAAGCCTCTCCGAAAATTCGTAGTAGGCATAGGCGCCCACCATGGCCATCGCGCCTTGAGCGAAATTGACGATGCCGGAACCTCGATAGATGACTACGAGGCCAAGCGCCAGAAGGCCGAAGAGCGAACCCGTTGCTAGCCCGAGTGCTGCGAAAGTGACTATTTGCATCGAGCTTCCATTTAACTAGGCCTGATCGCCAGCTCCATGAACCCTCCGGCGCACCCTGTAGTCAATGGGGCACGATTTCGGGGTACCGCTCAGGGCCAGCATGTCCAGGTGGTTGGTCGCGAGCGCTACGGGACCCTGTTCACGGATGGCGGTTCGCGGTTACCGACCGCCATCCGTGAACTCTCACTTACTAGGGAAGGGATTGATGAATCCAGACTTCCACGGCACGATCACGCCATTCTTGACGATGCCGATAGCGATATCTGGGTTCAAAACTCGAGGCTGCGATTTCAGTCCTGGGGTACGACCCTTGATTGCCCAAGGACCGACCAAGCCAATGTTGATGGGTGTACTGAGGTTCTTCATTGCAGTCACGAAGGCAGCGGTGTTGAGTGTCGAAGCGTGCGAAGTGTCCATGATCTTGGCGAACAGCTCTACGCCGGCAAAGAAAGCAATACCAGTAGAGTCGATGGTCGCACCTGGTGCGTACTGCGCCATCGCCGCTTCGGCCTGCTGGACCTGCGGATTTGTGTTACCCGAGACAATGGCACTGATGCTACTGACCAACTCTCCGTTGCCGTAAGAGCCCGCCGCAACGAGAGTTCCGTGGGTGGCCAACGAACTGAGAGTGGCGATCTTGCCTTTGTAGCCGGCCTGCGAGAGTGCCTGGAGCGAAGTGGACGTGTGGATCGATCCCACAAGGACGCCATTTGCCCCACTCGCCACTATCTTCGCTGCCGCAGAGGCCTGTGTCGGATCTGCGTTTGAATCAACGTAGACGATTCCCGCGTTTTTCAAGCCCAGAGCCTTGATCGGAGGACCCAGTTCGGACACGACCTCCTGCCCAATCGAACCCACATCAGGCATGAGCGCTACTTTCGTTGCACCGGCCAGCTGCAAAGCCTTGACTGCGCCGTAGGCCCACGCTGCACCTGCACCGCTTTCTGGGTACGAATCGGAACCCGTTGTCTCAATGGGTGAGGTCCCCAAGCCAGCGAAGTAAGGGATCTTGGCCGTTGCGAACAGTTTGTACTCGGCACCTGATTGATCAGCCACGACGGTCGGGTCCACGACGGCAACGACGTGATCCGCAATCAATTGTCGAGAACAGCTCAACTCAGTGGCTGCTTGAAACTTAGTGTCACAAAAGTCGAGCTTGAGGGGGTGACCCTTGATCCCCCCCGCAGCGTTGATCGAGTCGACGGCTGCCGTCAACATGGGCAACGAGTTGGGAATGGTGTAAAGGGGGCTATTGAGTGGTGCCATCCCTCCGATGAGGACTGGCGAGCCGCTCGGTGCGCTGGCACCGGCTGGGGCACCGAGCGGCGCGGCGACAAGGAACCCCACAGAAGCAGCAGCCGCGGCGAGCAATGTCGACCCACGCCGGGTGCTCCCCAGAAAACTCGTGCTCAGACGTCCAACCTTTGCCATATTTGCTAAATCCTCCCCGAATCCTGGCAGCAGAGCCCCCGCACCGCCAAATATGATTTTCACGGAACCGTAACAGCGGTGTAGCGGCTGGTCAAGGTCACCAGCCCTAATATGAATATAAGAACCTCAAGTCTGGCGATGAGCTTCGGCCCAGTCGCCTTTCGCCCTGCATGTCAGCAGCCAACGCTCGGCGTGTGGTGCGGCGCCAGGCAGGCCGATCGCCTATCCACGTGCACTAAAAGAAGTCGCCAACCGTGCGGAAGCCGAGGGTTGGCACGCCAATCGAATCGTCAGGCACGTGCTCAAGCCCGCGGTCGATATCCTCGACTGTCGGACCGATATTGGCGGCCACAGCTCTCAGGCTTTCCTCGTTGAGGCCAAAGCATCGAATGGCGTTCATACCGAGAATCTTCCTCACGTCATCGTGCGGAACTCCGGAGAATGTGTTTTGGAGTGATGCCCGGGTCCAGGGGAAGGTGCCTTCCAGGTGTGGGTAATCCGCGCCCCACATGATGGTATCCAGGCCCAGCTCATGACGCATATCAACTTCAGCTCTCGACATGAAGCTATTACCGACGAAACAATTTGTGGCCCAGTATTCGCTGGGCAGCTTGTTGATGGAACTCGTCATGCCGGTGTTGTAACTCCAATACAGCGAGTCATGATTTCGTAGTGTTTCAGGTATCCACCGGGATCGCTGCTCCGTGTATACGACTTTCAGGCCCGGATAGCGATCGAAGACGCCACCGAAAATCATGTAAGTCAAGCCATTTCCAGCCAGTCTGTGCACTTGGGCGAAGAAGATGGCCGTGGCGCCTCGGCCGGAGGCGGAAATTTTCGGCCCGCCGCCCACGTGCGAGTTCAAGGGCATGTCGTATTCCTGGCAGGCGGCCCAGAAAGGCTCCCACAGCAGGTCGTTGTAGTCAGCCGGCAGATCATGGCGGGGTGCTGGGAAGTTCAGCGACTTAAGTCCGGCTTCTCTTGCCCATCGAACCTCCTCGACGGTGGCCCCAACATCCCAAATCGGGAGGAGCGCCACTCCGATAAACCGATCCGGAGACGTAGAAGCGAAATCAGCGAGCCACCTGTTGTACATGCGGACACCAGCAGTTCGCTGCTCCAATGATTTCGACGTCCCGAAGGGAAGCGGCCCAAAGGCTCCGCCTCCGAAGAACAGCACCTCGGCAGAGATTCCCTGCATGTTCTGGTCTTCAAGACGAGCGACCGGATCGCGATACCCCGGGGTGAATCCACGCTCCAGGTAGTCGTTTCGCACGTTCTCAGGGATGCCACCATCAGTAAAGCCCACGAACATCGAATTGAAGAAGAACTCCTCGGCCCCTGGCTGCGACTCCTCGAAATCCTTGTACTCCTCGCTGAGATTCTTGGGGCAGTACGGGCGATAGTCCTCAAGAGCAGGATTCACATGACCGTCGCAAGAGACAACTACATATGGATCTTCATTTCCTCCCATTGCCACGATCCTCTCTATATTTACGCGCAATCAAGTATCACGGGATGAGGGTAGCATTTTAGCTGCCGGCAATATGGTCGGGCTGTGGTCAGGATCGCCGACAATCCGAGTGGGCAGACATGCCAGTTGCCTAGACTTCCCATCACCCCATCGACGTGGTGCGGCAGCACGGAAAAGAGCAGTTCCCGGTGGTTTGCTGCCGACGGTGCCGGCCGGCAGCGAGACGGCGATATGGGCGGGGCCTGATTGAACCGAGCCCGAGTTTCCCGGATCGCCTGGTCCGCCTCTTCTCCCGTCCGGTTCTCGATAGAAGCCGTCTCCGCCAGGTCCGGGTAGACACGACGGCGCTCCCGTTTACGCGAAACGGCCCCGCCGGTTGGGGTAGGGGGCCCCGGCGGGGTCGCTCGCGAACAGGTCCGGAAACAGGGACTCCGGGGCCTGTTCGAACGCACCCGACACGCACCTATATGGGTGCGGAGGAGCGTTTCAGCGTTCGCAATATAGGACGCGTTACCAACGCGAATCAAAGGGAAACACGTTCCTGTTAACGGAGAGTGAAACCAGTTCTAACGCCCACGGCCACCAACTCGAGCGAGAGGGCGCCAAGGACGTGCCTTCGCTCTCTGGGATCTATCGCGCCCAGAGGCGTCACAACCTGATTGGAAAACCTAGCCGCACGACGGATGGTGGCGACGCACCTCGAACAGTCGAGCCTCAGTCTTGGGCGCCATCTGGAGAGGGGGGGCGATGTTCTCGGGCGGTGCGATTGCTCCGCCAAAGCGGGGAGACTCCCGGCCTCATACCGGGCCAGCCAGGAATGGATGCTCTGGCGACTGGCTCCATAAGCCTGAGCAACTTCGCTGACCGTGTAGCCGTCCCGGATGACCCCGAGGACGGCGTCATAACGCTCTTCCATCGTGGTGAGCTCAACAAGCACTCGGCCACCGCCTCGCTCCTACGAGCAAGCGGCGGTGGGGCCGAGGCGTCAAGCATCAATCGGAACCGTGTAAAGCGTCATCTGGAACCGGGTCCAGGATCACCGGAACTCTTTCGTCCAGGATCATCACCCGAACCAGTCCCTCGTCGGCTGAACGCGGAGGGCCATGCCTGTCCTTGAGGGCTCAATGCGTCCCGTCTCGTCCACGCCGCTGTCACCCGACGGCGGACCGCCGAAGGCGCCGGTTCGAGCCTCTGCTCAGACCGGCGCTTGGAGCGGACCTTGTGAAGTGAGCTCGGTGGGTTAGCGGAAAGGGTCCACCTGCCCACGAACCCGGGTGCTCCATCGGCTGGACGCTATGGCCTGGCTGTAGGGCAACCGATGCTCCACGCCCTCGGTTCGTGGGGGTTATGGATACTCCATACCGGTCAGTTCGAGTTCGAGAGCGTTGGTCGACTTCTGGTGCCCTTTGGCTCCGAAGATCCAGTAGCGCTCGCGTTGTCCTGGCCGTCGGCTTTCAAATCTCATGAACAAGAACCGACGCCCCTAAAGAACCCGGCATGGACGACGCTACAACGAGGAATTGCAGCATTCTCAAGATAGGGAACGGGCTCAGAATCACTCATAGACTGCTCGCCATGGCGCCAGACCCACCGCTCGCGGAAGTACTCCAGTCCCTGGGGACTAAAGACCGTGACATTGAGGTCACTCTGTCGAACGAGCTGGTCCACCTCCTCTCGGAGCAGATGTATCAATCCCCGATCAAGGCCATCGAAGAGTTAGTCGTCAACGCCTGGGACGCCGACGCCGAGCAGTGCCGGCTCTTTGTTCCGCTTCCGCCTTCATCTGAGCCTATGGCTGTCATCTTCGATGACGGCGAGGGCATGGATTCTGACGGTCTCGAAGATCTGTGGCACATCGGACACAGCCGCAAGCGTCAAGGTGACGAAATGTCCATTCGCCTGAGGCGTCGCCACATCGGCAAGTTTGGCATCGGCAAACTTGCAACCTACGCCATTGCCAACACGGTCACTTACATGTCCCTTTCAGGAGCCGACGTGCACGCGGTCACCATGCATTTCGATGACTTTAAGTCTGATCCTACTGGTGGAAAACCGATCCCATTGGTCATAAGTCGACTCTCGATTGATGACATCCTCAACAACGGATTGCTAACGGATGTATTCGAGAAGATTGGGATGTCGAGAGATGATGTCACCGGCTTCAACTCTTGGACATTGGTAGTCCTAGAGGAATTGAAGCCGAAGATGGGCACCATCCGAACAAGGGATCTCAACTGGGTTCTATCCACAGCAATGCCGTATAAGAGTGACTTTAAGCTAATTCTGAATGGCGCGGAGGTTCAGTCTCGCAAGGCAGTCATGCCCACCGTTGTGTCGTTTACGATGGCTGACCTTCCTGTCGCTCGAATCGATGCCATCCAGAAGGAACATGAGGATAACTGGCGAATCGAGGGCGACGCTCTCGTCAGCGACACATTCCCGAATGGAATTCGCGGTGAGATTGTCGTGACCAAGGGCACGCTTTACACAGGCAAAAGCAACGACCTCGTCCGCAGCCACGGGTTTTTCGTGAAGGTACGGGAACGATTGGTCGAAGAGTCAGATGCTCTATTTGGGATCGAACCGCTGTCGTACTCTGTTTGGAACAGATTCCGGGCCGACATCACCGCTGACGACCTCGACCAGGTTGTCACAGCACCCCGGGAGAACTTTGAAGAGTCGGATCTCATTCGTGACTTTCGCCACGTTCTTCGCGAGGTGTTTTACGAGGCCCGTGGACGATACGAGGCTGAGATCAAGAAGCAATCTGACGCCGAGAAGAAGGCACACACCGAAGAAAAGAGAGAATACGTATCGGCCACGTTGGTTGAACACCCAATCGCCGATGCGCTTCTCGCGGGCACCGAGAGCGAGGGGAGCGACGCCGACGAATCGTGGTTCTACCTGCGCCTCGACGATGACATCGACCTCCTGGAGCTGGCCGCGCGGCTCTACGAACCGGAACGAGATAGGTATACATACGCCGATTTTGAAGATGGGCGATCCGGCCGACTCGTCTCTTTCGATCCAGGAACGTCCACGTTCTATATCAATGTCGACCATCCGGTCGTGCAAGCGCATTCTGAACCGGACGCCCGTCCTCTTTTGGAGGATCTCGTTACGGCCGAAGCACTGTTGGAGGTCTATCTCCGGGAGCAGGGGATGGCGAGCAGCCTCGTCGGAGAGGTGCTCGAACGACGAGACTCTTTGCTACGCAGTCTGGCAGCGGATCGGCTCTTCTCTGCGAACGCAATCGCCGGGTCCTTGCGTAGCAGTTTTGACGACGAGCGAGACCTGGAGGTGAATCTCGTAATCGCTGCGCGGGCACTGGGGTTTGTTGCGAAGCACATCAGTGGTTCCGAAAACCCGGACGGTGTTGCTAAGTACTCCGAGTATCCGGCCGGTGAGAAAAAGATAACTCTTGAAGCGAAATCATCGGCAGATGTGCCGTCGCTTGGCGCCATAGATTTCGCAGGCCTCGAGCAGCATTGGAAGGACGAAGCCGGCGCAACGGGCTGTCTGCTGGTGGCGCCGTCGTATCCGGGCGGAACGAAGGGCGACGATGCACAAGCAGCCAAGCGAGCGGTCGAGGCCAGGATTTCTTGCTGGACCGTAGAGCAACTGGCTCGCGTAATCGAGTCCGCCGAGGCTCGTCATATTTCAGCCGCAGATGTCTTAGACATTGTACTGACCGAATTCACGCCCGAAGCCGTCACGGCGGCCGTAGACGAACTCCTCAACGATGAGAGTCGTACACCCCGAGAGCTATACCAAGCGGTCATCGACGCACTGAGGGCGCTCGAGGGTCGGCTTGCAGACCGCCCTCGCACTCTTGATCTAATCGCGGCAGAAATAACCTCACGTGGCGAGTTTTCGTCGGTCGAGTACGACGACATCCGGCGAGCGGTGAGGATCGTGGCCAGCGCTAGTCAAGGGACGCTGCGAATCGCTGGCAAGAAGAACGATCAGGTCATTCTCCGGGGTGACTACGACGAACTGGAACGTCGTGTCTCCCAGCTCATTGGTAAGGCCGGAACGCCGCGACGACAAAGTACATTCCGTAAAACAGAGGACCCTCCTGCCGAGTAGGGCTACTTCCTTCGGAGGACGAGCACGTACTCCCGGCTAATGGACGCCTTGTTGTGGCGCTCATACGACATATACCTGTTTTTCACTGGGTAGTACATAACTTCAGACAGATCGAACGCGGATCCGGATAGCTCCTGGAAAAGCGTCGTGGTTGGGATCTTCGTTCCGTTCCAGTCGCTGTGTCCAACGACCAAGATGGCGGGTGCACCCTTACGAAGGTGACTTCCCAATCCTTCGAAGAAATGACTCATTGCTGAGATGTAATGACGAAACGCATCGGCTCTTTCGGTCGAGACCTTTCGAATCCGACCTTCCCACTGCTTCGCCGATCTGGTGCGGAGGGTTGCCTGTGTGAAGGGATGCGATTGAGGGACCTTCGGTCGTCCTACGTAGCGGTGCAAAAGGGCCAACCGGTCATCAGGAGTCTCAGTCAGACCAAGCCAATACATCTCGAGCATATGGCGTCGGTAATAGTCAACGGCGCCGTGATATGGAGGAGAGGTGATCACGGCGTCTACCTTTCCAGTGATCGAGTGACCTATGGCCGTCGCATCGCCGATAAACGCATTTGCAGGACTCCCGGGCCTCGCGTGTTGTGCGAACGATCGTGCAGCGATAAGCGCTTTGGCGTGCGCGATCCTGTAGAGCGCGAACGGGTTCACTTCTCGCCCGTCCTCATCCCGTTTAATCATCCAATGTGTCACTTCGAGACCAGACACGGGAACTGGGTCTGCATTCGACGCAGATCGGATCATTGAGCCGAAGACCACTCGGAAAAAATCTCGGTGTGCCCG
Organism: uncultured Acidimicrobiaceae bacterium; assembly: GCA_963719485.1. Taxonomy (GTDB): domain Bacteria; phylum Actinomycetota; class Acidimicrobiia; order Acidimicrobiales; family RAAP-2; genus Bog-473. Next base: position 4,106,493 of record OY970387.1, on the reverse strand, counting down.
CGGGATGTCGGCCGTGTCGATACACGCGCGTATGAAGGCGAGATCGACAATGACGTAGCGACGAAACCAGTGCAAGAGGTTCGGCAGCGCCGGCACCCATTCCGAGACGGTTTCAAACTCTCTGAGATATTCGGGGTTTGTCAGGTCATGGAACATCCGACGCCGATATTCGTCGAGTGGTCGCTCATATTCCCGGATTGCGTCAAGAATCACTTGACCGGACCCGGCCAGCTGATCGATCCGATAACGGTGGGTTTTTGCCCGGGACACAGCGATGGCCAGCGGGTCTACATCGATCCCAAGACTGGACCGACCCATGACGGTCGCCTCAACGAGGAGCGTCCCACTACCGCAGAACGGGTCCAGGATCTGGTCGCCCACTTCGGTGAAATGTTCGATGAGGGTCGATGCAACAGGCGGATGAAACTTCGCCGGATAACGGAAGAGGTAGTGAGTGAGGGGGTCAAACGATGAATTAGGCAGAACGAGCCGCGACGCCCGGCCAGCACCGACCTTCCCATTAGCCTTATGTCCGTTCGAGGTTGCTCGATCGGTCGATGGCGTTGCGGACACGAGGCTGCTGGTGGCATTCGCTCGCTCGTTCTTGGGCGAGGAGACCGAAGACATCCCTGCTACCCGATGCCATCACTGGGTGGGGCTGACCGCAAGCCGGACTGTGATCTACCCTGCGAAGGTCTTAGTCCCGGCTCCACGATCCTGAGCTGGCATATCTCGAGGCGCACACCGATACGGTAGCGGCAGTCGCTCGAGCCGTCAGTATCTTCGTTGCTCGGCGAGCTTCGGTTGCGAGTCTGTGGTGACGGTCCCGGGTCTTTCTACGCTGCCCAACGAAGCTCCCTGGGCGGCTCCCGGGGCCGACCATTGGGCGGTGGGGATCCAACCCCATCTGACCTTGTGGGAATTATTGTTGAGAGCAGTCAACGGCTACGGCGAAAGGGCGATGGCATGGCGGACGTAGCACCACCTACACCTGCACCGGCTCCCTACGTGGAACCTCTGGTGGAGATGCCGTTCTACATCTTCATTATCGCTCTGGTGTATCTAGCGCTTCTGATTGCACTCTTTGCCACGTACGCATGCTGGTCCGCGTTTCGCACCCAGGCGCCCGCTTCATTCGGACAGGTTCCGGTAGGCGTCGTCTGGTTCGGAGCCACGGGAGCCGTTGTCGGCAGCCTGTTTGGGATCTTCAACAACAACAAACAGTGGAAGCTCAGCTACAACTATTGGCACTACTGCCGACCACTCTTCGGAGCTGTCACGGGATCGATCGGCGCAATGCTGTACCTGGTCCTGTTGATACTGGGAACAACCAACCAAGTGAAGGTCCAGAACGTGACCTTCTACGCAGTGGCCTTCGTATTCGGATTTGCCGACAAGTCCTTTATCCAGATGGTGCAAAACGTCACGGCGGTGATCATCAAACCCGGCAATCAGCACTAGCCCCTCGGCCATCCCGGCAGCGAATTATGCTTAGACAGATCGGGCTAGGGCTACCCCTGAGCTCCGGCCATGTGTGGGCATCGTCAGCGACGTCCCTTGCGGCGCCGTCTGACCCCATCTGGCCGGGGCCGTGGCCCTCCAGGAGCACCACAGCACCCGGAGCACCGGGGGCTTCACCAACGACCTACTGACCGACGTCGTCTGGGTGCACCGGCCCTGACTCTCGTTCCACTCCTCACCGGACGGCCGGCTCTCTTTAGTGGTCCACCGCCCTCCTTCCGAGGACGCTCGGCTGTTCGAGGTGGTCGACGTGGTGCTGCCGCTGTACTGGCCGCTACCGCCGTCTCCAGCGGCGCCGACGACCGCCCGGTGCGGTTCCGGGACAGGGAGCGCCGGCGTCTCAGGTGGGGTCGCCGAGCGCATCGCATTCCCCATCCCCCTGGCCGGATCGACCCCGATCGGGTTCCCGGGACGCCCGCCGGCCTCGGCGCCCTTCGAGCGCTCAGGGCCCGAGCCGTCGGAGGCCGCCTTCTGGGGGTTCAATCTCTCCCGTCGGAAGTGCCGGCTCGAGAGGCTCGTCGAGTTCGTATGGCCGACCTGCTGGCCCACTCGCGGTACAAGAATGATGCGCGGGCCGTCTCCGAGGTCCTGACCGCCCTCCACAGCATGCTCACCGGTCAGATCCTCAGGTAGCAATCCCGCCTCGCGCTGGGTGGTTGCACCCGCCGTCGAAGCCTTCGTCGCACACCTCACACCATCACGGTCAACGCCCCAAAATTCGATGCACACACTTGCATGGTTCCATGCGAGGCCACCCCGTCAACCCGCCGGACTCAGTCCGGGGCGACGGACCTCCCAGCAGGGGAGAGGACAAGGCGCATCCAGGCCGGCCCGGGCGGGCCGACCTCATCCATTATGTCCCCGCCAGGGACCGGGGCCCTCAAGGCACGGGGGCCACACGTGGCCCCCTCGGCTCCGCCGACCTTGACCGCCCCTGGTGCCCCCGGAGCGAGATTTTCTTTCCTCGGCGATGTCCACACGAATGTCCACACGCATGCCCGCGCTGGCTGAGGTCAGCTCCTGAACAGGAAGTTCTCTCCCCGTCGCGGCCGTGAGGAGCTCGCATTCAGAGGCCGACGAGTTTTCGGGTGTGGACATTGCTGTGGACATCTTTGTGGACATGGCGGGCGCATCCTTCCGGCATGACCACCACCAAAACACCAGACGCCCGACACTCGATGCCCGGGGACCGGGCTGGCGCCTTCGCCACGGCACGCCGAGATCCCGAGGTTCGAGACGGCCTCCAACTGACCGGCGCAGACTCCCGGCCCTCACACCTCGAGCCGGGGAGTCAGAACCTCCCAACGGCCATCCTGGGCGAGCGGCTCGTACTGAGCGTGGCCGAGGCCGGTGAGCTCTTGGGTCTTTCCCGAGCCTTCGCCTACGAGCTCGTCGCCCGGGGGGAGCTCCCCGTCGTGCGCTTCGGCCGCCGCATCGTGGTCCCCAAGGCCGCCCTCCTCGAGCTGCTCGCCTCCGCCGCCTCGAGCGCCTGATCTTCCGGAGTCCCACGCCGATGCTCTCCATCGGCAAGCTCGTGGCTGGCGCCGAGGAGTACTACCTCTCGATGGTGGCCCGGGGCCAAGAGGAGTACTACACCGGAGCCGGCGAGTCACCGGGCACCTGGCACGGCAGTGGGACGGCCGCCCTGGGCCTCGCCGGAGAGGTGACCCCTGAGGACCTACACGCACTGCTCGCCGGCATCTCGCCGCGCAGTGGGACCGAGCTCGGCCTGCCGAAGCGCTCGGGGGCCCGGGTGGCCGGCTTCGATCTGACGTTCTCGGCCCCTAAATCCGTCTCGCTCCTCTACGCCCTGGGTTCGCCCGAGCAGTCCGCCGCCGCCCGGGCCGCTCACGAGCACGCCGTGACCGAGGGTCTCGCTTATCTCGAGCGGCACGCCGTCTTCGCCCGCCGGGGCGATGGTGGTCAGCGCCAGATAGAGACCTCGGGCCTGGTGGCCGCCGCCTTCGTGCACCGGACCTCGCGCAACGGCGATCCTCAGCTCCACACCCATGTGCTGGCGGCGAACGCGGTCCAGGGGGCCGACGGCCGGTGGTCGGCGCCCGACGCCCGAGGGATCTACTTCCACGCCCGCACCGCGGGCTTCGTCTACCAGGCGTCCTTGCGGGCGGCCCTGGTCGAGTCCCTCGGTGTGTCGTTCGGACCCGTGCGGAATGGCGCAGCCGAGCTGGCTGGCGTCGACGCCAGCGTGCTCCGGCGCTTCTCCTCCCGGCGGGCCGAGATCGAGGAGTACCTCGCCCGCTACGGCGGGAGGTCCGGCCGCAGCGCCGAGCTGGCCGCCCTGGTGACCCGGGCGCCCAAGGACCGGGGATCGGACCCCCAGTCCGACGCCCTGAGCCTGCGTACCCGGTGGCGGGAACTGGCTGCGGAGTACGGCGTCGAGCCGGACGGGCTGGTCCCCGACCACCGTCGGCCCCGCCGCGTCAACCTCGGTCGCGGCGACACGCGGGAGATCGCTGCCACGCTGCTCGGTCCCGAAGGGCTCACGGCCCAGGACTCGACCTTCGAGCGCCGCGACGTCGTGCGTGCCATCGCCGAGTCGCTGGTCGACGGAGCCCCACTCGACGCCATCGAGGCGGCGGCCGACTTCACTCTGCGCCGCTCCGAAGCGATTGCCCTCGAGCGGCAGGGCCGCGGCGGCGAGGCGCTGCACACGACCCGCGAGCTCCTGGCCGTCGAGGCGCACCTCGTCGAGACCGCGGTTGCCCGTCGCGACAGGGGAGTGGCCGCGGTCGACTCCGATCGGGCGGACGATCTGGTGGCCCGGCACCCCCAGCTCTCGGTTGACCAGCGCGCCATGGTCAGATCCCTCGTCTCCTCAGGGCAGCAGATAGAGGTCGTCGTCGGCAAGGCGGGCGCCGGGAAGACCACCGCGCTGTCACTCGCCCGTGAGGTCTTCGAGGAGGCAGGGTGGAGTGTCTCGGGCACCGCCCTGTCGGCCCGCGCCGCCGAGGAGCTCGCATCGAGTGCGGGCATTCCGTCGGTGACCTTGACCCGGCTGGTGGGGGAGATCGACCAGGGACGTCGGAGCTTCGGCGCCAACGATGTCGTGGTGGTCGACGAGGCCGGGATGGTGGGGACGAGGACCCTGGCCCGCCTGGTCGAGTTGGCCGACGTGTCGGGGGCCAAGCTGGTGTTGGTGGGCGACCCCCGCCAGCTCCCCGAGATCGAGGCCGGGGGAGCCTTCGGCACGCTGGCCGCCCGCCTTGGCGCGCTCGAGTTGACCGAGAACCGCCGCCAGCACGAGCACTGGGAGCGAGCGGCCCTCGACCGGCTGCGTTCGGGCGACGTGGTCCCCGCCCTCGAGGCCTATCACGACCACGGGCGCATTCGCCTCGCCGGCACCATGGCCGAGACACGGCGCGATCTCATCGGCCGCTGGCTCAACGCGCGAGACGGTGGCGCCGAGGCCCTGATGCTCGCGGTCAACCGTCGTGACGTCAAAGCCCTCAACCTCGAGGCCCGAACGGTGCTGCAACAACGCGGTTCGGTCGGCCAAGATCTCCTGAGTGCGAACGGCAGACCGTTTGCCGTGGGCGACGAGGTGGTCTGCCTGCGCAACGCCAGTCGCTTCGGTGTTCTCAATGGCACCCGCGGCACGGTGATCGAGCTCGCCGGCGGCCATCTGCTCATCGACACCGCGGCAGGACTGCGCTCACTGCCGAGTCGGTACATCGACGCCGGTCACCTCGACTACGGCTACGCCACCACCGTCCACAAGGCGCAGGGCGCCACCTACGACAAGGCGTTCGTGCTGGCGACCGAGTCGCTCACCCGCGAGGCCGGGTACGTGGCCATGAGCCGGGCGCGGCTCGGCACAGAGCTGTTCGTGACAGGCGGCACCTTCGAGCAGGGTCTCGGGCCCGAGGTCCCCGACGTGGAGCCCTTGGCCAAGACGGCGGCCCGATTGGCGGTCTCGCGGGCGAAGGTCCTCGCCTCCAGTCACCTCGAGGTCGCGCCAGCAGTTCGAGAACCCGGCGTCCTGACGCCGAGTCTCCAGCCACAGGCGGGCGTACGGAGCGCGGGCCGGACCGTCGCCTCGTCCATCGGCGACTCGCTCGCCCCGGCGTCCGGCAACATGCGCGGAGTTAACTCCTCCGGCCTACAGCCGGCGGCCCACATCGTCGCCGCGCTCGGGACCCGACCAGCCCTCGGCACCGAGCGCGCTCGCTACGATCGCCTGACGCAGTCGATCAACCGCTACCGCGCGCTCTACTCGGTCGAGGGGGACGATCCGCTCGGCTCTCGGCCCTTCGCGGCGCGGTCGCGCCTCGCCTACGACATCGTGGCGTCAGAAATCCGAGGCTACGAGCGCGGCCGCTGGCGGGAGCTCGAGCCGCCCGGCCTCGACCGGGGGATGGGTCGATGAGGCGGAAGTCGAAGGTCAAGGCGGCAGCCCTGGCGGCTGCGCCTCCACCTCCGGGCCTGATGCCGCCGGGAACACCCGGACGCCCGTGGTGGGGCTGCTACCTCGGAGAAACCCCCGACCTCCCGCCGACCGCGGACGGCGCGCTCCCCGTCGCACCCCTCTACGGCGGTCCCGAGACCGCGGTGCTCGTCATCGGCCCTCCCCGCTCGGGCAAGACCTCGAGCCTCGTGATCCCGACCGTCCTCGACGCGCCGGCCGCCGTCGTGTCCACCTCGACCAAGCCCGACGTCTTGGAGGCCACCGATTACCACCGCGGGCGTCTCGGCCGGAGCTATCTCTTCGACCCGTTCGGGACCACGGAACCTCGGTGGTGGATGCACGAGCTGCGCTGGTCCCCGGTCGTCGGGTGTGGGTCGTTCGACCGGGCCTCGGCCATCGCCTACGCCCTGGCGTCGGCGGCCCGTCCGGGCGCGGCTCTCTCCGAAGCGGGGCACTGGGTGGAACGGGCGCAAGCACTGCTGACCCCGCTCCTCTTCGCCGCGGCGACGAGAAATCTCGACATGCGCGCCGTGTTCCGCTGGGTGGTGGCCCGCGACCTGCGCGAGCCCCTCGCCATCGTCGACGCCTCGGGCCACGGGATGGCAGGGGACACGCTGGCCGGCTTGGCCGCCACCGACGAGCGTGAGCTGTCGGGCATCTTCTCGGCTGCGGCGGGCCTGCTCGCCGCCTACCGCTCCGAGCGTGTCCTGGCCTCGACGGTCCGACCGAACTTCGATCCCGTGGCCTTCGCCCAGTCGAGCGACACCCTCTACATCTGCGCACCGGCCCAGCGCCAGAACCAGCTGGCTCCGCTGGTGGTTGCCCTCCTCGATGAGATCAGCGCGGCCACCTTCGCCCGGCCGTCCGATGCCGCGCCGGTGGTCTTCGCGCTCGACGAGGTGGCCAACATCGCCCCGTTGCCGGCCCTCCCCGCCCTCGCGGCCGAAGGCGGCGGGCAGGGACTGGTGACGCTGGCCTGTCTGCAGGATCTCTCCCAGGCCCGGGAGCGCTGGGGTCAGGCGGCGGAGGGGTTCTTCACCCTTTTCGGCGTCAAGGAGGTCCTGCCTGGTGTGGCCGATCGCCGCACGCTCGAGCTGATCAGCGCCCTCGCGGGAGACCACGAGGTCAAGAAGCTGACGGTGACGCGCTCGGTGGGGGAGTGGGGCCAAGTCCGCCCCTCGACGTCCGTGGGTACCGAATTTCGGCCCCGGCTCCCGATCGACGCCATCGCCCGGGGGCGTCCCGGCCATGCGCTCTTGATCAACGGATCCGAAATCGGCCAGGTCCGACTGCTCCCGTGGTGGCGGCAGGCCTACTGGGCCCAGCTCGTCAATCCGACCGACTCCTCCACCGAGGAGCTGGAGCGGTTCGCACCGAGTTAAAGCAGAGTTGTTAGAGCAGGCCGAGCCGCCGCGCGACGTCCTCGAGCGCAGCGACGTCATCGCCGAGCGTGACGCGTGCGAGATGCCATGTTTTCGCCAGCTCATCGGAGTCCCACCCCGCGGCGCCTTCCAGCGCCATCTCCCACAGGCCGAGGTCGTAGGGGCAGGCGAGGACGGCTCGGCGTCCGGCAACAAACGCGAACGGTGCGGCGTCCCCCCTGCCCGCAACGATCGCACCGAGACGTCGAGCTGCATCGGCGATCGCCACCTCCATCTCGGACACCAACAGCTCAGAATCCACCCACTTGTATTTCGTTCCGCTGAAGGGACGACCTCTCACCAGGTTGATGGCTTTCGCCAGCGCCGAGATCTCTTCGTCGGGATCCTCGAATCGCCTCTGAACCAGTGACAAGAACTCCGCCCAGTCACTGGTCACCGAGTCGGCCAGGCGGTACCCAGACCCTCGAGCCGAGGGGACGTAATCGGAACCGACCCAGCGGCGCAGTTCGGACACGTAGGTACGGACGCTCTTGCGGCTCGTCTCCGGTCCGTCGTCGTCACCCGACAGAGCGATCTGCAGTTCCTCTGTGGTCACCGCACGCCGGCGGTGGAGGGCGAGGTAGCAGGCAAGCTCGAGCACGACATTGCGCTTGGAGGGCGGGAGTTCCGGCTCGACTTCCACTGAGCCCAAGACCTTGATCGTCAGAGGGGCGACTTCGCGTACACCTGGTGTCGGCGGTTCTTCATCTCGCGGTTCGGTCGCCGCATCGATCACTTCGTCTTCCAGCGCCGAATCGCCCAATCCGAGCGCTGGACCAACAACGCCCACGTCCGTCGAAGACTCCGACTCAGGGCGTTGTTCGAGGGGAGGCGGGGGAACTCCGGGGGCCACCCAGATCCATGCCCCCATTCCTCGTCCCCGCCGGTCGATCGTGCGAGGACCCGGGTACTCGTTGCTCGCTGTGCTCAACGTTTCTCCCGATCAATCGTTCCAGTCGACATAGCGAACCATGGCTAAGCCTCCATCGACGGCTTCGACCGAGGCCTTCCGTCGCTCGCCGCTGTGGTCCTCGACATCGACCAACCTGCCCAGATACAGCTTGTGATGCTCCACGTCTGGGATCGTGACTACTGCACGGCGGGCGTCCTTTCCTCGGTCATGAAGAAAAAGAACAGGAGACTGACCGGGGACGAGCAGATCTAAGGTGACCTCGTATGCTTCTACGCGTTCGGGATGTGGTTGCTTGCCTATTTTGCTCATGTTGCCGCCACCAGGTTCGTCGCTCCTGAATTCTAGGCTCGAATGGCCAACGTGTGCGACGTATGAATGAGTCAGGTGGCTCTGAGAAATCATCCAGCCCTTAACTTGACGCTCGGAGCTTCACTAGCTCCCCCCGCCACCATTGAAACGCTGGTCGGCGCGTCTCATAGGGCACAGGCGCCTGGCCAGCGTTTTCGCGTCCGGAGGAGTGTGTCGAATCGCCGTTTCTCGGGGTTTTTATCGGGACCTACTCAGCTGTGCCCCATGCAGCCCCATGCAGGGTGGCGCAGCGCGTGCGTCCCGCACGCTGCGCCTTCGCGGTCGCGTCTTCGGTCGAGATTGCGGTGCATAGGCTGCGCAGGGCATGCCCCATGCAGACTGCCCTACTCAGTCCCGAAGGGCCATTACGGTCCGCGCTCGGATCATCCGCAAAGGCGTCGTTGCGATTCAATAGGACGAAGTCGAGCCATCCAACGAGTGCGCCGGGCCCGAGCCACCATCAGTGTCCGCAGTTCGCTCGTTGACGCCGGTCATTTGAGACCCCTTGACCTACGATCCATGTCATACCTGCGACGTACTGTCCAGCAGGCCGAACCGGGCATAAGGGAACAGGACGCCAGCGATGGGCGGGACCCCAGCTACTTATATGGAGGTGGTGCCCGAGCTCGGGCAGGTTGTTCGTTGCCGCGACCGGGTATGGGCCGTCAATGAGGTGACACCATCGTCGCTGCCGGAGGATCCGATCTCGGGGACCCGATCGCAGCATTTGGTGCGGATGTCGTCGCTCGAAGACGACGGATTCGGCGACGAGTTGACAGTCATCTGGGAGCTTGAGTCGGGCACCCACGTCATCCCCCACCAGGAGCTACCGCGCCCGGAGCTGGGCCGGTTGGATCCTCCGGAGCGACTAGAGGCGTTCCTGGATGCGGTTCGTTGGGGTGCCGTGGCCACTGCGGATTCGCGGGCGTTGCAAGCTCCGTTTCGTTCCGGCATCACGATCGAGGACTACCAGCTCGATCCGGTGGTCCGTGCGCTGAGCATGCCTCGGGCCAACCTGCTGATCGCCGATGATGTCGGTCTTGGCAAGACGATCGAAGCGGGTCTCGTCATCCAAGAACTCTTGTTGAGGCACCGAGCGCGCACCGTGATCGTCGTGTGTCCGGCCGGACTGTGCGTGAAGTGGCAGGAGGAGATGCGCGATCGATTCGGGCTGGAGTTCCGGATCGTCAACACTGACGCCGTTCGCCAACTTCGCCGTGACCGTGGCGTCGGCGCCAATGTCTTCACGTCGTTCCCTCGCCTGATCGTGTCGATCGACTGGTTGAAGGATCGTCGGGCCCAGTCGCTTCTCGATGAGGTCCTGTCGGGTGTCGACCACCGGCGGACGCCCCGCAAGTTCGACCTGTTGATCGTGGACGAGGTGCATTCGGCGGCCCCGTCAGGTCGTGGCAAGTACGCGATCGACTCGCTTCGCACGAAGGCCATCCAGCGGATCGCTCCTCATTGCGAGCACCGTCTGTTCCTTTCGGCCACGCCGCACAACGGCTACCGGGAGAGCTTCACTGCACTGTTGGAGCTTCTTGACCCGCAGCGGTTCGCTCGGGGCGTCGACCCCAACCCAGAGCAGCTGGCGAGGGTGCTGGTGCGCCGACTCAAGCGTGAGCTGCGAGAGGAGCTGCCCCCCAACCCAGACGGCACCCCCCGGTTCGCCGAACGACGGGTCGAGGCGATGCCCGTCGACTACCCCGAAGACGAGCGCGAGGCCCACGAGCTGCTGGAGCGGTACGCCGAGCTGCGGCGCTCCCACCACGCGAGAGGGTCGAAGCGGTCGGCGGCTGATTTCGTGACGTTGCTCCTCAAGAAGCGGCTGCTGTCGTCACCCTCGGCGTTCGCCAATACTCTGGCCCAGCACCGGGTGACGCTCGACAGGAGAGACACCGCGCAGTCTGCCGCCAGCGAAGCGCAGATGCAGGCCGCCTGGGACCGCAGCGATGACGAGGTGGCTGACGACGAGTCCGGCGAGGTCGTGGCCGAGGTGCTCACGACTGCGTCGCGTGGCCAAGCACCTCTGACCCCCGAGGAGCAGGAGTTGTTGAATCGGCTCGGCGGCTGGGTCGAGGAGCGGCGCAACCGCCCCGACGCCCGGGCCGAGGCACTGCTCGGGTGGCTCACCGATATCTGCCGCAGCGCAGACGGTGACTGGACCGACGAGCGAGTCATCATCTTCACGGAGTACCGCGACACCCAGAAATGGCTGGTCGACCTGCTGCTCGCCCACGACTTCGGCGGAGACGGTGGCGACCGGATCGCCACCCTTTACGGCGGCATGGATACCGATGATCGTGAACGCACGAAAGCCGAGTTCCAGGCACATCCGTCACGGTCGCCGGTACGGATCCTGGTGGCCACCGACGCGGCCTCTGAGGGGATCGACCTGCAGCGTCACTGCTGGCGGATGCTGCACTGGGAGATTCCGTGGAACCCATCACGCCTTGAACAACGCAATGGCCGGGTGGACCGCCACGGCCAGCCCCATCCTTTCGTGGATATTCGCCATTTCGTCCCACAAGGCTGGGAGGACGACACGTCCGGGTTTGCCACGGAGCTGGGATTCCTCTCACGGGTTGCGTACAAGGTTGAACAAATCCGCGACGATCTCGGCTCGGTCGGTTCCGTGCTCGCCGACCAGGTCGGCGACGCCATGTTGGGACGCCGCACGACCATCGATGAAGACGCCATTGACCGTGCACGCAGCAAGCCCGCTACCAAGGTGCTCCAGGTCGAGCGCAAACTCCGCGAGGGTCTGGCCCGTTGCCACGAGCGCCTTCAGGAGTCGATGGACGAGCTCAATCTCACTCCCGACCGAGTCGAGCGGGTCGTCGCCACCGCACTCGATGCGGCCAACCAACCAGGCATCCTTGCGACCGGCGTCGATGGAGAGTTCCGGCTCCCCCCTCTCAGCGGTTCCTGGCAGCGGACCTCGGAGGGGATGATCGACCGACTCTCGGGTGAAGAACTGCCGTTCACCTTCGACACGAGCCTCGCCGGCACCCGTGACGATATCGTCTTCTGCCACCTCGGTCACCGCTTGGTCGCCCAATCCCTGCGCCTGTTGCGCGCCGAGGTATGGGCAACTGGTCAACACCAAAACCTGGCACGTGTCACGGCCCGAAGGGCCGCACCGGTTGCCGATGTCCTCGAGGTCGGCGACGTCGGCGTGGTTTGCCACGCCCGTCTCGTCATCACCGGCGTGGACGGCCACCGCCTTCACGAGGAGCTGGTCGTTGCCGGAGGTCGGTTGCGAGGCGGCCGCTTTTCTCGAATCGATACCTTGCGCGACCTCGACGCCCTGCTCCGCTCGGCCGGAGATGCACCCTTCGAGCCAGAGGGGCTCGAAGAGGTCATTCGCTGGTGGGAAAGTGTAGTAGCGCCTGGGCTCACCAGGGCACTGGACCGCCGCTCGGAGACCGTCCAGGACTCGAAGCGCCGCGAGCTGACCGAGCGCGCCGCAGCAGAGGCCGGCGCCGTGCGCAGCGTGCTCAGCGACCTGCGACAGCAGATCACCACTGACCTCGACAAGCTGGCGACAAAGCGGACCGAACAACTCAGCCTCTTCACCGAACCCGAGCGAGAGCAGTCCCAGCGCGACCTCGATGCGCTGCGCCGACGACTCGACGAGATCCCCGAGGAGATCGAACGCGAAGTCGAGGCGGTCCGCCGCCGGTTCACTGATCCCGAGTGCCACCTGTTCACCGCAGCGGTAACGATTCTGATTCCGGAGGTCGAGGGTTGATGGCTTCGCCCTCCTTCAAGCAGACCCGGCGGCCGCTGGCCAACCCCAAGGCCGCCATCGACGACTGGCTGAACCTCGTCGACCCCGACGGTGCGTTCCTCACCGTCACCGAGCTGACGGCGGTGTTTCCTCACGGCTTCGAGCCCATGGCGGCAGAGCAACGCACCGAGCTGCGTTCACGTGCCGCCGACCTCGACGACGATCACGCGGAGCGAAGCGAGCTTCGCCGTTGGCTGCTGGCAACAGTTCTCGATTGGGACGACCTGCTCGCTGAAGACCAACGCCTTCCTGCCGCCTCTCTTGTCCGAGTCGCTGAGCAAGGTGTCACCATCCGGCCCAGTCAGGCCCTCCTCGACGTCGACAACCCCAACAAGATCCGAGTCGGCGTCTTCTTGTGGCCGCTCGGTACCCGACTCGAGCGCCGGACAGACATCAACACGGCCGGTGACACGTGGCCGGCCAGCCCCATCCAGCGCGCAGAGGCCTGGTGCAGAGAGAGCGGCGTGCCACTCGCCCTGGTGACCGACGACGACCAGTGGGCACTCGTGTGGGCACCTCGCGGCGCCCCAGCCGCATCGTGTCGATGGCGATTCGCGGATCTCGCCGACGAACGCATCCTCCAAGCCGGGTTCGTATCGCTGCTCGGTGCCCGTCGATTCTTCGCGGTCGGGGAAGACGAGACGCTCGAAAAGCTCTTCGAGCGAGCAGCGGACGCCGAAGCGGAGATCACCAAGGGCCTCGGCTCCTCGGTACGTCGTTCCGTCGAGCTGCTCGTTGCGGCCATCTCCCGCGACGACGTTGCCAACGACAATCGAGTGCTCGCCGGTGTGGCCCCCACGGAGGTCTACGAGTCGGCAGTGACGGTGCTGATGCGACTGGTGTTCCTGCTCTTTGCTGAGGAACGTCGGCTCTTGCCCGCCGAGGATCCGTTGTGGGCTGAGTCATACTCCGTGCTCACGCTGCGGGACGATCTGCGTGCGGCCTCGACCCGTGACGGCGAGGACGCACTGGAACGGCGATCTACCGCCTGGTACCGGGTCCTCGCAACCTGCCGCGCCGTCCACGGCGGCGCCAATCATGATCGACTCACCCTCCCCGCGTACGGCGGCAGCCTCTTCGACCCCGACCGTTTCCCATTCCTCGAAGGACGCCGCGCCCCTGAGCACATCGTGGCCCGTGCAATCGACCTCGGCCCTGCCGAAGACGCAGCCACCGGGCCAGGACGGCCCGTTGCCATCGACGATCGGACAGTCCTTGCCATCCTCGACGCTCTCTTGAACATCAAGGTGCGCTCCGGGCGGAGCACGGTTACGCAACGGGTCAGCTACAAGGCGCTGGACGTTGAACAGATCGGCCACTGCTACGAAGGACTGCTCGACCACAGCTCGGTTCGTATTGACGCGCTGGCCGTCGGCCTCACTGGCCCCGAGGGCACTGAGCCTGAAATTGCCATCGACGACCTTGAGCACCACCTGGCCGGCGGCATTGACGGACTCTGCGACTGGCTGGCCGACAAGGAGCGTTGTAACAAAGCAGCATCTGCACTGGCCAAGGACATCGAGAAGCTACCGGTAGGAATCGATCTTGCTCGCCTCCGGGTCGCCTGCGGTCACAACGACGACACCGTCGCCCGAGTGCAGCCGTTCTGGGGCCTGATCCGTAGCGACCTGCGGGGACTCCCAGTCGTTCTTCTGCCAGGTTCGCAATTCGTGACGAAGACCACCACCCGTCGCAACATGGGGGCGCAGTACACGACCAAGGCCCTTGCTGAAGAGATCGCCCAGTATGCGCTCGAACCGCTCGTCTACGAACCCGGCCCCCAGAACGAGGCCGACCCTGAAAATTGGAAGTTACGTCCACCTGCTGCGATCCTCAGCCTTCGCATCTGCGACCCGGCTGTCGGCTCCGGGGCGATCCTCACAGCGGCCGGCCGGTACCTCGCTGACCGCCTCATCGAGGCTGTCGGCCTTCACGGCCCCGGTGAGGGCAAGTTTGCTGAACGACTCGCCGATCTCTCCGCAGTGCCCGCGGACGAACAAGTGGTCCTCGCCCGCCGCGAGATCGTCGACCACTGCCTTTACGGTGTCGACAAGAATCCCGTCGCCGCCGAAATGGCCAAACTTTCCCTCTGGCTCACCACCATGGCCCGCGAGCGACCCTTCACTTTCCTCGACCACGCCATTCAGGTCGGCGACTCCCTTTTGGGGATAACCGACCTCGAGCAACTCCGCTGGCTCCACCTCGACCCAGCGGAGCGCAAGGGTGCGGCGCGGTTTGAGACTGTCTCTTTGGACCTCCGCCTGAAAGAGGCCAACGAGCTCGCCCAGCGCCTCCAAGAGCTTTCCGTAGTTACCGTGCGAGATGCCACCGAGAAGCAGCGCCTCCACAACGAACTCCGTAGGAGGCTAGCCAACCTCTCCTGTGTCGCAGATGCCGTTGTCGGCGCAGGAATCAACTCGGCGGTCCATCCGGGAGCGCTGATCGGACAGAGCCTCGACAGCCAGATGGACCGCATCCGAATGGCGATTGACGATGATCGCCCGGCAATCGAGCGTGCCGCCGCACTCGACGTTCTTGGAGCAATCTCAGCGGGCTGGCTGCGAACCGATTTACCGGATGAGATACCGATGCCGTGGGACCGTCGCTGTCTCCATTGGCCGCTCGCCTTCCCAGAGGTCTTCCTCGGTGAAAGGCAATCAGGGTTCGACGCAGTTGTCGGAAATCCTCCGTTTCTCGGAGGTGTCGCTCTAGGACAAACTTTCGGCTCGGCTTATGAGAGGTTTCTAAAGCTGCAGTACCCAGAATCTAGTGGGTTCGTTGATCTTGCAGTTTATTTCCATCGACGCGTGAGCAGTCTGGTCACCGATCCTGGGCGATTCGCTCTCTTCGGTCCGCAGAATCTCGTTACAACTGCTAATCGAGCTGCGGGAACCGACGTACTTTTAGAGCAGGGGTGGAGTATTGATTGGGCACGCCGCAGATTCACATGGCCAGGCACGGCCAACCTCGACGTCTGCGTCTTGTCCTACGCACGAGGCAATGAAACTGGGAGGTGCTTACTTGATGGAGAGGTCGTAGGTAGAATTTCCGCTTCTCTTGATTCGGCATTTGATGCTTCAAAGGCGGTTCGCCTCAAGTCTTCTTGGATCCGGTACTCCCAAGGTACCGATCTCTATGGGGATTCATTTGTTCGTCCTCGAGCCGAGTGGCTGCCTCTGATCGAACGGGAGCCGAAGTTTGAAGTGTTCTTGCGTCCGTATGTGAATGCACAGATTCTCTGTACGTCTCCGACATTCCAATCCGATCTGCTCGTAGCGGATTTTGGTGAGTCCGAATTAGGCGACCTGGAAGATGTGGCGATGGCGGTGGCCGAGATCGCGCAGACAGTGGCGACCGAAAGGGCCAACCAGACGAAGCAGATCCATGAGTACAGGCCGTGGCTTCACTGGGATAAGCGGCTGGAGTCGTACGCCGTCGCGCGTTCGAACCAGGTTGTACTTGCCTGCCCAAATGTCTCGAAGCATCTACCCATGGCGTTTGTCGACTCTCGTGTGTTGCTTTCGAAAGCAGTGAAGTTCTTTCCCGGTGCAGAAGGATGGGAGTACGGACTGCTTCAATCGGGCGTCTTCATAGAATGGGCTTTCGTAACTTCAGGAAGGCGCGGCAACGACCGAGTGAACTTTTCGACTAGAGCTTCGATTGACACGTTTCCCCCTCCTCATGGACCAAAGAAGGGTGTGCGCAGCGCGGCAGACACACTTCTGACAACCCGGGGACAAGTAATGCAGGGCAGAAATATTGGACTCACGGACTTGCTAAACCGTCAGGATGATCCGACGTGTTCCGATTCGGACGTGGTGGAGATTCGTCAAGCGCAGATGAGACTCGACGAGGCCGTGATCCAGGCCTACGGGTGGTCGAATGATGTCTCTGTCGAGAGGCATCATCACGAGACCGATCTTGGGGTCCGCTACGCCATTGCCCGGGAGGTTCGGGACCGGATCTTGACCCGGTTGCTTGTGTTGAATCATGAGCGCAATGAGGCTGAAGCTTCGGCTGGCCTCCGCTCAGGTGGCAGGAAAGGCGCTACGAAAAAGAGGTCTGCAGAGGGCAACTCTCAACAAGGGTCACTCTTGCTGTGAGCACTTTGCCGCCGCGCGATTTGAGAGCTGAGCTGGAGAAACTCGTAATCATGGACCTGCTCGGTCCCTCCGACCCCCACGAACAGTTGCCGGGGATTCGGTCTCCGGTGCGGGAGTGGTACCTGGTGGGGATGTTGGCGCCGATGGGAACGATTGTTGACCCGAGCCGTGGCGATGGGGACGATCTCCCGGGCGGTGGTGACGACGGTGGTGCGCCTGGACCCGATGACCGGCCGGCCAAGACCGTCCTTTTTCCGTCCTCGGCGGGTTTCACTGCCGCAGTTGAGCTGTCGAGTGGGTCGCTGAGCGTGTCGGCGTCGTGGGGGCGATACGAGAAGATCAACAATCCCGACCAAGCGGCAACGGGTGCGTTGGAGAAGTTGTGGCAACGTCATCCCTGTGGCGGGACAGTGCCCTTGTCTCTCGTGGAGGGCGACCTCGGACCGCTAAGGCCAGACCCGTTGCAGCCGGAGGTCGTGGTCCGCGGAAGGTGCCGGAGGACTCCGAGCTGTTGGCTCGTAACGCTGTTCCTGGTCAACGAGCAGCTGCCCACTCCGTCGAACATTGACGAGCGGTGGCTGTTTCAGATTGAGCTCACCGCTGAGGCCACCGATGGGTCGGCGGTGTTCGTCGGTCGTGATGTGGCGCTGCCCGATCAGACCGCGGACACCGACGGAGAGTTGCGGCATCTGGACTTGCTCTACCGCGAGAAGGTGGAGTTCGCAGTCGGGCACGGTATCGCCGTACACGCCGAGCCGTCAGGTGACGGTCCATATCGGGCCAGCTCGATCCGCACGTCGGTGATCCCGCGGTCGGAGGTGGCCAAGGTCGAAGCTCCCGGTCCCGATGATCCTGCGCTAGACGAGACCGAGCGGGAATTGATGGGCACGGTCACTTTCGACATGGAAGCGCTCTCCCTGTTGGACGGCCCGGGTGCCGCGACGGTGCTCCGGCCTATTGCGGACGCGTATGACCGGTGGCTCGACCGTCAGGCAGATCGGGTGGGAGATCTCTCCAAAGACCAGGGCGAAGCGGCCCGCACCGCGCTCGAATCGGCTCGATCCATCGCGGATCGGCTTCGTATTGGTATCGATTTGCTGGCATCGGATGAGATCGCTGCGGAGGCGTTTGCGTTCGCGAATCACACGATGTGGCAACAGCGTCTCCATACCCTCGTCGGGTTTGCTCGCCGCGACGACGCCAGCCTCACCTTGTCCGACGCCGAGACGCTGGTCGCCTCGGCGCCGAACTGGTCGTGGCGGCCGTTCCAGATCGCCTTTGTGCTGGTGAACCTGCCGTCGCTGGTGGATCCCACGCACGCCGAACGTCAGCTCGACACCGGCACTGCCGACCTCTTGTTCTTCCCGACAGGCGGCGGCAAAACCGAGGCCTACCTTGGGCTGACTGCCTTCACGCTGGCTGTCCGCCGTCTGCAGGGCGAGGTCGGTGGCCACTCCGGCGAGGGCGGAGTCGGGGTGTTGATGCGCTACACACTCCGCCTGTTGACCTCTCAGCAGTTTCAACGCGCCGCCACCTTGATCTGTGCGTGCGAAGTGCGCCGTCGTGAGTTGATGGCCTCCGGTGACACCCGGTGGGGGGAGACCCCGTTCCGGATCGGGATGTGGGTCGGTGGATCCGTGAGCGCGAACCGGACCGAGGACGCCGCCCGCGACCTTGACGACCTTCGCAACACCGGATGGGCAAAGGGTGCCGGAGCCACATCCCTCGTGGCCTGCCCCTGGTGCGGACAGGAACTTGACCCCAAACGGGATGCCACCTCGCATCCACAGCTGTGGCGGACGCTCATATCCTGCGGCGATTCCAAGGGCCGGTGCCCATTCACAGCCAAGCGATCGGAAGGGGAAGGTATCCCCGTGGTCAGCGTCGATGAGGAGATCTATCGGCTCCTGCCCGACCTGGTTATCGCCACTGCTGACAAGTTCGCTCAGCTCCCGTGGCAGGGCGCCACCACCGCACTCTTCGGACGTGTAACTCGCAAATGCTCCCGCCACGGCTTCCGCACCCCAGACCTCGACGTCCTGGGCAACCACAACGAAGCCGACACCCACCCCAAGAGCGGCGACCTGCCCGCAGCAACCACCGCTCAGTGTCTGCCTCGTCGACCCCCGGACCTGATCATCCAGGACGAGCTGCACCTGATCGCAGGACCGCTCGGGTCGCTGTTCGGACTGTACGAGACGGCCATCGACGAGATCGCTTCCTGGGAAGTCGAGGGCAAGCCTTCCCGCCCCAAGGTGGTGGCGTCCACGGCGACGATTCGTCGGGCCGAGTACCAGACCTACAACCTCTTCTGCCGGCGTCTTGCGGTGTTCCCGCCCCAGGTCGTTGACGCCGGGGACTCCTTCTTCGCGCTCGAACGCCCCCTCGACGAGATCCCCGGTCGGCTCTATCTGGGGGTGTGCGGGATGGGGCAGCGCTTCAAGTCCGTCGCCACCCGTGTGTACACGACGGTTCTCGCCGCAGCACAGGTCCTCTACGAGAAGCACGGTGCTGCAGCTGACCCTTGGATGACAACTGTCGGATACTTCAACGCTCTGCGGGAACTTGGCGGCATGCGTCGCATGCTTGACGACGAGGTGACGAACCGGCTCCGCCGAGCGGATCGCCGGGGTCTCGCCAGTCGGTATGTGAACGAAACCAGAGAGCTCACCTCCCGGATCAGTTCCAGCGAAATCCCGGCCACGCTTGACCTGCTCGGCGTGCGGTTCACGGGCACCAAGCCAGCTAAGGGGCAGCGGTGGCCGGTAGACGTGGTGTTAGCCACCAACATGATCTCCGTCGGGGTCGACGTACCTCGCCTTGGGCTCATGATCTGCTCGGGTCAGCCCAAGACCACGGCCGAGTACATCCAGGCCACGAGCCGGGTCGGTCGCGATTCGTCCGGACCGGGTTTGGTCGTCACCCTCTACAACTGGGCGCGCCCACGGGACCTGTCGCACTATGAGACCTTCGAGCACTACCACCAGACCTATTACCGACAGGTCGAGGCGCTGTCGGTGACCCCGTTCGCTCGGAGGGCCCTGGATCGAGGCCTCACCGCTCTGATGGTGTCCGAGGCTCGACATACTCGCTCCGACTGGAACCCAAAGCCCGCTGCCCAGGACGTCCCGGTAAACAAGCCGGACTTCGACCCGATCGCATCGTCCCTGCACCAACGGGCCCAGCTCATCGCCAATCAGACCGCCGCGAAGGAGGTCGACCAGCTCCTTGCCACACGACGGGACAAGTGGTCCAAGCAACAGAAGGCGCCTGGAGTGACCCTCGTCTACGCCCGCGGCCGCGGCGGTGCCATCGACCTGTTGCAGTCGCCCGAGTCGGGCCCATGGACCGACTTCACCGTCCCGAACTCGCTACGTGAGGTCGAGGTGGGATCGAACCTGCTGCTGCGTGAGGACGATCCGTCCGACGACCCGACGGCTGAATACCTCGACCCGCCCACCGGCGGCGAACCGGCCGAGGAGGAGCTGGTCCAAGCGGCTGAGGACGCCGACCCGATCGACGATGCCGGAGTGATCCCAGCCGAGGGCGAACAGTGAGTCCGAAGGGCGCTTACGACGGGCCGGTTCGGGTCGGCACGATCCGTCCGAGCCAGGCCATCCACTCCTACGGCGTCGGCTCGCTTATCGACCTTCCCAACCTGAGCGTCATGGTCGGCGGCCTCGACCGATGGGATACGACCCGTCAGGAAGTCGTTACCGAGGAACGCCTTCTCGACGCCGTGCGAGCCCGGGTCGGCCCGCAGGTCGAGGCTCTTCGTGCTCTTCCGTCGGAACCGCAGACCACCACCAATCCCTACGACGAATGGGCGCGCGTCGGCGTTCCCGTTACCGTTTTCCCACGGTGGCTGCGCTGCACCGCCTGCAACCGGCTGTTCCCCGTCGCATCCGGCGCCCTGAAACTCGACCACAACCCCCATCGCATCGACTGGACCCGCTACACCCACCCCAACTGTGACCGCGCTCGCAGGCCGCCGCCCGCCGTGCCGGCCCGGTTCGTCGCCGGGTGCCCCGAAGGGCACCTCGATGACTTCCCCTGGGTACGATTCGCTCACGACGGCGATCCCACCTGCCCCAATCCGATCCTTCGGGTCAACGACATCGGAACCGGTGGTCGCGCCACCGACCTGCTCGTCACCTGTCTGTCGTGTGGTGCTAAATCGACGTTGGCCAAGGCATTCGGACCTGCAGCCACGGGCATCATGCCGCAGTGCAGGGGGCGGCACCCGCACCTCGGCCGGGCCTCGGAACCATGCGCGCAGCAACTCCGCACGATGGTCCTGGGCGCGTCGAACATGTGGTTCAACTCCAGCGTCTCGGTGCTGTCCCTCCCCGTCGGGGGCGGTTCGCTCAACCAGCTCGTCTACGACTACTGGGATGCGTTCGCCAAGATGCCAGTCAAGGTCGTCCTGACTTACGCGCTGTCCTCAGAGCGGGTACTCGCAGCCGCCTTCGCCGGCTACGACCTCGACGAAGTGTGGGACGCGATCGAAGCCAGACGTGCGGGAGGCAAGCCCGTATCGGGGACCGACGTCCGAGGGCCGGAGTGGGCTGCGCTCACGGCAGGGTCGCAAGGACAGACATCTCCTCACTTCGAGGCGGAACCTATCGGTGCTCCGACCGAGTTCAGCACGACCATCGCCGGAGTCACGCTCGCTCACCGCCTTCGGGTCGTCACTGCCCTGTGCGGTTTCACCAGGATCAGCGCGGGCGAGCCCGATGACGGCCGAGCCACAGCGCCGCTTGAAAGCAAAGGCGCGCCGACGTGGGTGCCGGTCGTGGAGAACCGGGGAGAGGGCATCTTCCTCCGTCTCGACGAGACCGCGGTCCAGGCTTGGGAAGCTAACGCATTCGACAACCCTCTGTTCGTGTCGATGCGGCGAGCCCATCGCGACTGGCGACAGGCCAGGGGACTTGATCCGACCGAGGGCTGGCCCGGTGAGCGGTTCGTATTGCTCCACTCCCTGTCCCACGCTCTCATCAACGAATTGGCCATCGAGTGCGGCTACTCGTCAGCCTCCATCAGCGAGCGAATCTACAGCCGGGGGCCCGCCGATGGCCCCGAACCAATGGCCGGGATCCTCCTGTACACGTCGGCGCCCGACGCCGAAGGCACCCTCGGCGGCTTGGTCAACCTCGGCCAAGCCTCGGAGCTTGGACCAATCTTGCGGCGAGCGCTCGAACGCTCCGGACTGTGCAGTTCAGACCCTCTCTGCGCCGATCACGAACCCGATGCCGCCACCAGTGCCCTCCACGGCGCCGCCTGCCACGCATGCCTACTCGTTGCCGAGACCAGCTGCGAACGAGGCAACCGCTACCTCGACCGCTCGCTCCTCGTCGACACCTTCCGACACACCGCCCTCGGACTCTTCGCATGAATGACCTGGCGGACGCGATAGCTGACGTAGCTGGCGGCCTCGGAGACGCTCACGCCCGCGCACTCGCCGCTGCCTACCGCTCTGCCGGGGCATTCAGCCCAGGGCGTGCGGCCAAGGTCAGGCAAGCCGTTCCCGCGCCGCACTGCGCCGAGGTCGACCGACTCAACCACGGATGGTCACTTCAACCGCATCTCGACGGTGTTGCGATTGCTCTCGCCCTCGAGGCGGCCCAGTCTGCGCTCCGTCGTGCAGACGTGCCCATCATCGAGGTCGTCGTTACTGGTCCGGACTCGATGGCAGCCCCGGTGAGGCTCACGTCAGAGGTCGTCTGCCAACTCATCGGCGAGGCGACCACGCGGGTCACCCTCGTCAGCTTCGCGGCCTACCAGATGACCTCCATCATCACCGCGCTCGACGGAGCCCTCGCTCGCGGCGTCTCGGTCGCCCTCATCCTCGAATCGCCCGAGAACCTTGAGGGTGGGGGCGGGGCAAAGGTGTACTCCAAATACCGCATCTACCACTGGCCCACCGAGCGCCGCGAGCCTCCTGGCGCCAAGCTCCACGCCAAGGGGGTCATAATCGACAGCCGCGACGTGCTCCTCACCAGCGCGAACATGACCGCCGCCGCCTACGACAAGAACATCGAGCTGGGGGTCCTCTGCCGGGGAGGCGGCGTGGCCCGCCAAGTCCAAAACCACTTCGACGCACTCATCGCCCGCGGCGTGCTCGTGTTGGTGCAGTAACGCTGAGGCTGCGCCAACCGCTCGGAAGAGAGACCACGTTTTTCGGTCGGGGATGGGCAACGTGACCCAGGTCGCCGCATTTCCATTCCTCGACCTGAACTGAAGACAGCGGTTTGAAAAGGTGCACCGCAGCGATCACCGTGAGTTCTGTTCTACGACGGCGGCAAGATGCCGGCGTCCTCGAGCAACTCCCGGGCCGACGGGCTTGTCAGCTCACCGCCAACAGCCTGCGCGCATGGAACAATTGAGAACTCGGCGACGCCAATAACCCGACAAGACCATTACTTCGGTCCACCAAACCGCGCTGTCAGAATCAACGCATCCATGGCCGCCGCGCCCACCCGTCGCGATCTGCACTAGAGATCGTCCCTTCATTCGGCGATACCGCCTGCCCCCTTTCGGGGCAGCTGCCACCCCCTCATATGTCCGGTGCATTCCGGTATCGCGCGCAGATCTGAAAATTTTCCGCCCCAGACTCCTCTCAGCTTACCAAACATGCGTTCGGTTTTTACCGCTGTCTGACTTTCTGCTGGTCCGAATGGATTGGTTGCAGTCCGTGGGGGAGGGGCATTCAAGGCCGAGGAAAGCGCGGATCGATTCAAAAAACTGATCAGGACGGGGTCGCGGCTCGGAGCGAAGGGCGGGTTGGGGTTAGATAACCGCCACATCGAGCGGTCAGTTTTACGATCAACCAGACCAGCTAAATCGCGACGATCCTTGCCCGTAGTTCCGCTCGAGTCGGCAGACTGGCCCCAAGCCGTCTCAGGTCTGCAGGCGGGAAGCGCTGTCTCGGGCCCTTGCAACGAGGGTGTACGAGAAATAGCCTGCTGCCCAGTTCTTTGCAGTGGGAGGCCCGTGGAGCAAACGGCCGAGATGGGAGTGGCGATCGGCGAGTGGCAAAACGCGCTGCAGTCCCTCGTTGCCCAAAGCGGCCAGATTGCTCGATTGACGGGTCCGGTGTTCCTTCAGTCGGAGTTGGCTGCACCTAGAGGAGGTATCGAGACAGCAGTCACGCGCGTTCTCGTCGCGAATGATCGCGTTCTGGAACACATGGTTGGCTGGCTTGCCGAGGATGACCCTGACGCTCAGGATCGCCTCTTCGGATTGATTTACGGATCCCTTGTCGGAGCGGATGCCTTGAACTCAGCTTCTGATTCTCCTGACTACGTGAGTGCGAGCCTTCGCGTGACCTCGACGGACGCATATCCGGAAGAGTCGTGGCTTTCCGAGATTGAATCGGCAACTGCCATCGTGAGTGGCATCCACGGAGTAGGTGGAGGAGCCGGCGCGTCTTTGTATCAGCCTCAACTCAACGACGCGATCGGACGCATTTCCGATGCGGCTGGGGGAGAGGTGCGCGCCATAGCGACCGACAGCGCGATGACCATTGCCGTACCGCAGATTCCCGGACAGTTCGCACACGTCATTGGTGGAAAGGGAGGCGCGCAGGTGCTCCAAGCCACCAGCAAGATAAAGGGTGCTTTCGCTGTGGCGAAACGAGCAGCAGGCCGGATTGTCAGTTGGGTTGTCGCTGAAGCTCACCGGATCTTGCCATCGCGGCTCCAACAGCCAGTCGAAACCGTGGTCAAGAACATCTTTCAGAAATACCAAGGTCAATTTCAGGACCAGATCGACCACCTCATCGGGAGCATTGCGGCCGTCGCCCTAGGGAAGCGCGATGTGGAGGAGGATTGGCAGAACGCCAACTCGACTCGTGTGATCCAGGCAGTACCAGGCATTCCTGGGGCAGTCGAGGAGCCGCTTAAGCGCATTGGTCAGGTGACGCGGTGTCGATCGTTCATCGACAAGTGGCTCAGCTCGGTGGTTTCCGCCGTGGCCAAGTTTCCGCACATGGTGCTCGCCATCGTCGCTGTTGCCGTGGCAGCGATCATCTTGGTTCTCTATGGGCTCTGGAGAGGTCTCGACCAACTCCAGCGATTGATTTGAAGTTCGTCCGGCAGAGTGCGTCCGTCGCTTTGAGGGACCTGCGGACGGATCGAAGCGATGAGTAGAGCTACAGGAGGTCTGTGGCTGCATTTTCTTTGAACTCCTTGAACCAGCTGCCAGCAAGACGGCACCAACGAATTGGTTCGCTAAGGCCCCCTCTTGGTTTCTCCGCTACTTCTTCCCGTGTACGACCCGACCAAGATGTTCGGCGGCTCGCTTGTCCGAGGAAACTCTCGACTTCGAATAGTGCCGCGTCAACACTTGGGGTCCATGCCCTTGTCGTTGGGCAACCACGCTGACGTTGAATCCGGCATCCAGCAGTTCCGAGGACGTGAATTTTCGGAGGGCCACGATGGAGCCGTCGAAGTCGAGGTCGGCGTGGCCAGACGTGAGCGCGTGTTCGCGCCGTTCGGCGGCAGCCACGGCAAGGCTCGCCCATCGTGAGCTGCGCCCCAACGCCTCCCCGATATCTCGATACGACATCCCGCCGGCAGGGAGCGGGCCGGGCCTACTCGCTGGCCGAGATAGGGGTGCCGACCGCCGCAGCCGGAGAGCCTCGTCCTCGAGAGCGGCAACTTCTGGGTGTTTGTCCTCGATCCCGAGATACCCCTTCAAGGCAGCAACCCTCTTCGTCAGGTGGTCGGGCGGCATGGGTGTGGAGCAGTCGAGCGCCAAGCTGAAGAGGAAGCCATCGGCTGCAAGGGCGACGCGAGCCTCGGCCGCTCGCTCGTGCATCTGATCGCAGTGTCGCTTGAGCATGGCGGTCGTCTCGGCGTCTATGTGGAAGGTCCTGCTCTGTCGAGTTTTCGTTGTTTTGATTTTGCCCGACGACGAGACGGCCGAGGCGATGGTGATCTGGTTCTTTTTCCATGCAACCGCCGACATCGGGACTCCGACGAGCTCTCCTCGTCGTACCCCTGTCACAGCACCGAGGACAAGGACCGGGGCGATGTCGGGGGTCACCTCGACCGCCGTGGAGAGCAAGAGTGTTAGCTCCTCCACCTCCGGTGGGGTCCGCTCTTTGGAGCGATAGGTGCTCGTCGGCAACTGGAACTCGACCATGGGATTGCGAGTGGTCATGCCGCGCCGCTTGGTCCACCGAAAGAAGGGGACATACAGGCTCTTGGCCTGATTGAGGCGAGAACCGCTCAGGCCGGCCTGTCGCATTCTGCCGAACAAGCGGTCCATGGTGGCGCTGTCGATCCGTTTGACCTGCTGGCCCCCAATGGTGGGGGAGAACCACCGCTGATGGAGGTATCGGTAGTCGTTGATGGTCTTCTCGGCCCGACCCTTTTCGGCTGCGAGGTACTCGTTGAGAAATCGATCCACCGCCTCGTCCACTGTGATGTCACGAAGATCCTGGGATTCAGGAAGGTGGGAATCAGTCATCTCGGTTATGAATTCCTCCAAGAGAGCAGCCGCGGCCGTCTTGTTCTTGGCGGGGACAGTCCGGGTAAGTGAGCGTGGCCGGCCGTTTTTCCACCGGCCACTCGTCAATCGGAGCTCCCACATCCCGGGTCGAACCGGGCGCATTGAGCCGGCCCCTTTGCGTGCCCTCGGCGAAGAACCCGATTTGGCTTCGGTGTCGCCCTCAATACGGAGGTGGTCGACGCGTACGCAAGCCGGATTCGCCGTACACGTCAGTACTCGGTGGTTCGGAAGGAGCGCGCCATGCACCAACTCCCACGCCACGCGGGGCGCAGTCATCTCGACCTTGTCGACCTTGATCCGGCCGGTCCCGCGATCGGGATTCACACTGCCGAGCCAGAGGTGATGCTCGCCAGTCCGATCAACCAGCCGTTCAAAACGCGTAGCCAGGTCTTCGACCTTCCGACCCATGCATTAAGCGTATCGATTCGGTGTATCGAAAGGCGTATCTGGGTGGAAACCGCGCCCACGTCGATACGATACGCTTAATCGGATTCACTCGACGCTCTGAACTGGGCCTTCGAGTGCGCCCCTCGGGATTCGAACCCGAAACCTGCGGATTAAGAGTCCGTTGCTCTGCCGTTGAGCTAGAGGCGCACCGGAGAGTGTAGGCGAGCGGCCCCCTTCATTAGGGAGGGTGGGCCTGTTGCCCGCGCCCACCTTCGGCCCCCGCGTCGCCGGCCGGGGCTTGCGCCTCGGACCGGCGACCCCACCGAGGCGCACCCAACCACGTCCTTCCCAGAAAACGGGGCGGCGTGAAGGTAGCACAGAGGCCCCGGATGCTGACATGGGCGTCAGGTACACTCGCCCCGATCTGTCGGAGCCGCGGGGTCGCAGGACAGGGATCGGAAGGGCATCCGGCGACGCCGGGAAGGGAGTGCGGTGCAGCTCGAGTTCGACGATGAGCAGGAAGAGCTGCGCGCCTCGGTCCGTTCGTTCCTCGAGAAGGAGTGTCCGATCGACGTCGTGCGCGCCGTCGTGGAAACCGGCGAGGCGCCCGAGAAGCTCTGGGGTTCCATGGTCGCCCTCGACTGGCCCGCCCTGGCCATCCCTGAGGAGTACGGCGGTATCGGCCTGACCGTCCTCGAGACCGCCGTCGTTGTTGAGGAGCTGGGCCGCGCCATCGCCCCCGGGCCCCTGTTGGCCACCGTCACCCAGTTCGCCCCGATGGTTCGGGAGGTCGGTACGCCCGCACAGCAGGAACGCTTCCTCTCGCAGGTCGCCGCCGGCGCCATCGCGGGGGCCGTGGCGCTGGCCGACCACCCGCGGGCCTGGTCGCTGGACGACGTCACCATGACCGCCGAGCGGGTCGAGGGCGGCTGGGTCCTCGACGGCACGAAGGTCGGCGTCCTGGCCGGCGAGGGCACGACCGAGGTCGCCGTCGTCGCCCGCGCCGGGGACGGCATGGGTGCCTTCGTGGTGCCGGCCGCCGAGGCGGGCCTGGTCTCCGTGCACTCGCTCGATGCCAGCCGACCCCTCGCCAACGCCACGCTCGACCGCGTCCTCGTCCCCGATGACCGCGCCCTGGGCGAGCCCGGCAGTGCGGCCTCCACGCTCGGGATCTCCCACGCGCTCGAGGAGTCCACCGTCGGGCTCGCGCTCGAGACGGTCGGCACCTGCGACGCCCTTTTCCAGATGGTCCTGGCCTACGTCAAGGAGCGCACGCAGTTTGGCGTCCCCATCGGTTCCTTCCAGGCGGTCAAGCACAAGATGAGCAACATGTTCCTTTCCATCGAGCGAGCCCGTGGCCTCTGCTACTTCGCCGCCGCCTCCATCAACGAGGACACGCCGGCCCGGGCCACCGCCGTCTCCATGGCCAAGGCCGCCGCCGACGACTGCCAGAGCCTCGTCTGCCGCGAGTCGATCCAGTCCCTCGGCGGCATCGGCTTCACCTGGGAGCATGACGCTCACCTGTACGTCAAGAGGGCCTCCACGGGTGGCACCCTCTTCGGGAGTGCGGCCGAGCATTCCCTTGCCGTGGCCGGGATCCTCGGTCTCGGCTCCGACTGACGGCTGACGCACGGCAGACTGACGGGGTGCGCCCCGGGGAATGGCTCATCGCCGCGCTCGATCTGGCGCCGCATCCCGAAGGCGGCTGGTACCGCCGCACCTGGGAGGCTCCGACTGACGAAGGGGCCCGCCCCGCGGGCAGCGCCATCTACTACCTCCTCTTGGAGGGCGAGGTGTCCGCAGGGCACCGCCTGGACGCCACCGAGCTATGGCACTTCTACGCCGGTGACCCGCTCGAGCTCAGCCGCGAGTGGCCCGACGGGCGCCACGACGTCCAGGTCGTCGGGCCCGACGTGGCAGCGGGTCAGTTGCCCCAGGTCGTGGTGGACTCCGGCGTGTGGCAGTCGGCGCGGCCACTCGGGCGCTACTCCCTCGTCGGGGCCACGGTGACACCGGCCTTCACGTTCGAGGGTTTCGAGCTGCGGGAAGGGACGACGTCGTGACCGGTCACCGACCCGTTCTGCTAGGCAGGTGACCTCGCCCGACACGTCAGAGGAGGCCACGACATGAGCGAGAGCCAGGAGCAGGGACTCTCCGCCCTGCTGCACGAGACGAGGAGCTTCCCGCCGCCTGCGAGCCTGGCCAAGGCGGCCAACGCGCAGCCGGGGATCTACGCAGAGGCCCAGGCCGACCCCCTGGCCTTCTGGGCCTCCCAGGCGAAACGGCTCGCCTGGGAGACGCCCTGGACCGACGTGCTGGAGTGGAATCTTCCCTTCGCCAAGTGGTTCGTCGGCGGCAAGCTCAACGTCGCGGTCAACTGTGTCGACCGCCACGTTGCCGCCGGCCTCGGTGAGCGGGTGGCCTTCCACTGGGAGGGCGAGCCGGGAGACACCCGCACCATCACCTATGCCGACCTCCTGAGGATGGTCAGCCAGGCCGCCAACGGCCTCGCCGAGCTGGGCGTGCGGGCGGGGGACAAGGTCGCCATCTACATGCCGATGATCCCCGAGACGGTGGTCGCCATGTTGGCCTGCGCCCGCCTGGGTGCGCCGCACACGGTGGTCTTCGGCGGTTTCTCGTCCGACGCGTTGCGCGGCCGCATCCTCGACTGCGACGCCCACTTCGTCATCACAGCCGACGGCGGGTACCGCCGGGGTGCGGCGAGTGCGCTGAAGCCCGCGGTCGACGAGGCGGTGCAGGGCTGCCCGGACGTCCGTCACGTGCTGGTCGTGCGCCGGACCGGCCAGGAGGTGCGCTGGGACGCGTCGCGCGATGTCTGGTGGGACGACCTGGTGCCGCGCCAGCCAGCAACGCACAAGGCCGAGGCCTTCGACGCCGAGCACCCGCTCTACATCATGTACACCAGCGGGACGACGGCCAAGCCGAAGGGCATCCTGCACACCAGCGGCGGCTACCTCACGCACGTGTCGGCGACACACAACCTCATCTTCGACATCAAGCCGGAGTCCGACGTGTTCTGGACGGCGGCCGACATCGGCTGGGTGACCGGGCACAGCTACATCGTCTACGGCCCCTTGGCCAACGCCACGACGTCGGTCATGTACGAGGGCACGCCCGACACGCCGGCCCGTGACCGCTGGTGGCAGATCGTCGAGAAGTACAAGGTCAACATCCTCTACACCGCGCCGACCACCATCCGGACCTTCATGAAGTGGGGCGAGCAGCTCCCGGCTGCCCACGACCTGTCCAGCCTCCGCCTGCTGGGGTCGGTGGGCGAGCCGATCAATCCCGAGGCCTGGATCTGGTACCGCACCCACATCGGCGGTGACCGCTGTCCCATCGTCGACACCTGGTGGCAGACCGAGACCGGCGGCATCTTGATCACGCCGCTGCCGGGGATCACGGCCACCAAGCCCGGCGCCGCCATGACGCCGTTCCCCGGCATCTCCGCCGACGTCATCGACGACGACGGCAACTCGGTGGGCAACGGGGAGGGCGGGTACCTCGTCATCACCGAGCCGTGGCCGGGCATGACCCGGGGCATCTACGGGGACGACGAACGTTTCATGGAGACCTACTGGACGCGCTTCCCCGGCCGCTACTTCGCCGGCGACGGCGCCAAGCGTGACGAGGACGGCGACCTCTGGCTGCTCGGCCGGGTCGACGACGTCATGAACATCTCGGGGCACCGGATCTCGACGACCGAGGTCGAGCACGCCCTCGTCGGCCATCCGGCCGTGGCCGAGGCCGCGGTGGTGGGCGCCAACGACGCCACCACCGGCCAGGCCATCGTCGCCTTCGTCACCCTCAAGGGGGCGAGCGACGTCGACGGCGAGGAAGGGGAGAAGCTGGTGGCCGAGCTGCGCGACCACGTCGCGCGCGAGATCGGCCCGATCGCCAAGCCGCGCCAGATCATGCTGACGCCCGAGCTGCCCAAGACGCGCAGCGGCAAGATCATGCGCCGGCTCCTCCGCGACGTCGCGGACGACCGGCCTCTCGGCGACGTCACCACGCTGCTCGACCCGACCGTCGTCAACGCCATCAAGGAGCACATGGAGGACGGCGCGCCCGAGAAGGAATAGCCTTCGTCTCACCGTGGTGACGCTGGACCATCTCATCCTGACGGTCAACGACCGTGACGCCAGCGTCCGCTTCTATACCGAGGTCATGGGGTTCGGCGACGAAGGTGAGGACGGCCCGTTCTCGGTCATCCGGGTCAGCCCGGAGACCACGCTTCAGCTGGCCCCCTGGGGTACCGAGGGTGGCGAGCACCTGGCGTTCGCCCTCTCACCCGAGGAGTTCGACGCCACGTTCGCACGCGTGCGTGCGGCCGAAGTGCCCTACGGCGACTCGTTTCACGATGTGGGCAACATGCAGGGGCCGGGGGAGGAAGCCGGGGCGCGTGGCCTCGGCCCCACGGTGTACCTGTTCGACCCCAACGGCCATCTGGTCGAGCTCCGCCACTACGGAGGCTGAAGCGAGCTCGCCGCCCGATCAGCCGGGCGCGTGCACCTCGAGCACCGTCGCCGAGCCCATGCCGCCGCCGGCGCACAGGGTCCCCACGCCGATGCCGCCCCCGCGCCGGCGCAGCTCGTGGATCAGTGTCACCAGGATGCGGGCGCCGGAGGCGCCCACCGGGTGCCCGATGCCGACCGCCCCACCGTTGACGTTGACGATGTCGTGCGGGAAGCCGAGCTTGCGGGCACAGGCCACCGACATGGTGGCGAAGGCCTCGTTGATCTCGACCAGGTCCACGTTGGACTCGCTCAGCCCGGCCCGGTTCAGCGCCCGGGGGACGCAGATCGTGGGCGCCAACCCGGTACGGGCCGGCTCCACGCCGCAGGAGTTCCACGACCGCACCGTCGCCAGCGGCTCCATGCCGTGGGCCTCGGCGTAGGACCGGGCCACCACCACGAGGGCGGCGCCCCCGTCGGCTATCCCCGACGAGTTCCCTGCGGTGATCTGCCCGTCGGGTCCGGTGAGCGAGGGCAGTGCGGCCAACTTCTCGAGGGTCGTGTCCCGGCGGGGGTGCTCGTCCACGCTGACCGTCACGGTCTCGCCTCGGCCGGCAGGCACGGTCACCGGCACGATCTCCTCGGCGAAGCGGCCGTCGTCGGTGGCGACCACGGCCCGGATGTTGGAGTGGTACGACCAGTGGTCGGACTCCTCACGGGTGATGCCGCACTCGCGGGCGGTGTTCTCGCCGACGGTGATGAGCATGTTCATGTTGGGCGCGTCGGGCGTGTTGGGGTGGCTCGGCGGGATGAAGCGCTCGACGCCCCCGAAGGGGTAGGGCGACTTCTCGAAGAGGAGCGGGTTGCGGGTCATCGACTCCACGCCGCCGGCGATGACCGCCTCGGCCATGCCCGAGCGGATGTTGGCCGCGGCCTCCTGCACCGCCATCATCCCGGTGGCGCACTGGCGCTGCACGGTCCCGCCGGGCGTGTCGGGCGGGAGCCCCATGGCGTTGGCCACGTAGCGGGCGGTGCAGCCGCCCCCCTGGAGCACCTCGCCGAGAATCAGGTCGTCGATGTCGCCCGGGTCGAGGCCGGCCGCTGCGATGACCCCCGCCACCGTCTGCATACCGATGTCCTGCAGGGAGAGCCCGGCGAGGGAACGTCCGGAGCGGCCGATCGGAGTGCGGACGGCGGCGACGATGACGGCGTCGTTGGCGGCGTCGTTGGCAGGGGTGGTCATGGGTGTGCCTCCTCAGGCCCGCTCGAAGACGGGGATCGTGAACTCGTCGGAGATCGGCTGGAATCGGACCTTCAGTTGCATGCCGACCTGCAGCTCCTCGAAGGGGCAGTCGACGACGTTGGTCATCATGCGGGGCCCCTCGGCCAGGTCGACGATAGCGGCGACGTAGGGGACGCGGTCGCGGAAGGGCGGCATGTCGTTGCTGTAGATGACGGACCAGGTGTAGAGCGTCCCCTCGCCGCTGGCCTGGTACCACTCGACCTGCTCGCTCCAGCACTTCGGGCAGAAGGGCCGCGGGTAATAGGAGTAGGCGCCGCAGTCGAGGCAGTGCTTGATGAGCAGGCGCTCCTCCTTGGCCGCCTCCCAGAACTCGATGGTGTCGCCCTCCGGCGTGGGGAGGTCGAAACGGACCGTGCTCATGGCGCCTCTTCCCTAGGTCGTGCCCGGCGGCCGCGCCCCCAGGCAAAGCAAGCTCGTGCGCACTCCCGGGATTGACCCCTGGAGGCGCATCGGCCATGCTGCAACGAACCTGACACTGGCGTCAACTTTCCACACCGACCGACCTCTTGGGAGACCCGCAACCGTGTTGATGGACGATCACCTGGCCCGCATGGCCGAGGAGTTCGGTGACCGCACGGCCTTCGCCGTCGTCGACGTCGGGACCATGACCTTCGCCGAGTGGGACGGAGCGGCCAATGCCATGGCGCGCAACCTCCTCGCCGCCGGCCTCCAGCCCGATGCCCGGGTGGGCATCCACCTCCGTCCCGAGCTGGCGCTGCGCTGGCTCGTCTCGTACTCGGCCGTGCACCGCGCGGGCGGGGTGGCCGTCCCGATGAACCCACGCCTGGCGCCGGCCGAGGTGGGCCACATGCTCGAGCACTCGGGCGCCACCGCCGTGGTGGCCGACGGAGACCTGCTGCGCAGCGACGGGGAGATGGGGGCGGGCCGCCTCGTCGCCTTGATCGACGCCGGTGTTGAGGACGGGGCGGTGCGACCGGCCGACAACCCGGTCCGTGTCCTCGGGTGGGGCGAGGCCACGGCCGGCGACCGCACACCGTTCCAGGCGCCGCGCCGGTCCGAGGACCTCGCCGACATCCTCTACACCTCGGGGACGACCGGTCGTCCCAAGGGCGTCGCCGTGCGCCACTCCAACGGTTCGATGATCGGCGCCGTCGATCCCAACTGGACCGGTGCCGGGTGGCTGCACGCCAGCCCGCTGTTCACCTTCGCCGGCATCGCCCTCGTCTACACGCCCATGAAGCTCGGCCTGCAGGTGATCTACCAGCCGCGCTTCGACGCCGACCGCTGGCTGCGCGTGGTCGAGGACGAGCGCCCGATGGCCGTCTTCCTCGTCCCGACCATGGCCCACCTCCTCATCGACCACCCCCGCTTCGCCGAGGCCGATCTGTCGTCGGTGCAGATGTGCTCCGTGGGGAGCGCGCCGCTTGCGCCCTATGTGGTCGAGCGCCTGCAGGAGAAGATGCCCGACGCCCTGGTGTCGAACAACTACGGGATGACCGAGGCCGGCTCGGCATACTGCGTCATGCCCAAGGGCGAGGCGGTCAAGCGCCCCGGCTCGGTGGGGCAGATCGCGCCGCCGGCGGTCGTGCGCATCGTCGACGAGCACGAACAGCAGCTGCCGCCCGACGTGGTGGGCGAGGTCCGTCTGCAGATGCCGGGCCGCCAGCGCGAGTACTTCGAGGACCCGAAGGCGACGGCCGAGATGTGGCGGGACGGCTGGCTCGTCACGGGCGACCTCGGCAAGCTCGACGAGGACGGGTACCTCTACATCGTCGGCCGCTCCAAGGACGTCATCATCCGCGGGGGCAACAACGTGCACGCCACCGACGTCGAGCACGCGCTCGTGCAGCACGAGGGCGTGAAGGAGGTGGCGGTTGTCGGTGCCGCCCACCCCGTCCTCGGCGAGGACGTCGTGGCCTTCGTCGTCCTGCATCCGGGTGTCCGGGCCGACACCGAGGAGCTACGGACTTTTGGGCTCGAGCACCTGGCCGACTACAAGGTGCCGCGCCAGTTCATCTTCGTCGACGAGCTGCCCCGCAATCCGACCGGCAAGGTCGTCAAGTCCGAGCTGCGGTCCAGGCTCAGCACGACGCCAGCCTGATCTCGCCCTCCCGGACCCTGCGCGCGTTGCTCAGCCGGACCATCCAGCCGCTCGCACCACGGACTTGAGCGCAGCCATCTGCTCGCAGAAGTGCGAGCGCGAGTGATGGTCGAAGCGCACGCTGAAACCGGTCGCGCCCAGCGCGACATAGGACGCAAGGAACTCCGTCGTCCGCTCTGGCGCACCCAGCGGATCGATCGGCGGTTCCGGCGCCAGGACGAGCTTGAGCGGCCGCCCTCGCTCGTGCACCCGAGCCTGCAAGGTGTCACGGACTCCGGGGTCGGTGAGCACGGCCGTGAGCTCGTCGAGCGTGAAGCCGAAGGGCATCCAGGCGTCACCGAGCTCGACGGCACGCCGGAGCGAGCGGCGCGTCCGTCCCCCGACCCAGACCTCGATCTCCCTGGGCAAGCCTGACGGCTCCACAATGAATTCCTCGAAGTCGTAGTGCGTCCCGTGGTACTCGGGCACCCGGTTGCCCCAGGCGGCCCGGAGGGCACGGATGGCATCGTCAGAGCGCTCGCCGCGGCCGTCGAACCTGTGTCCCAGCACCTCGAACTCCGGCTGGAGCGACCCGACCCCGACGCCGGCGATGACGCGTCCGGCGCTCAGCACGTCCAGGGTGCCGAGCCGCTTCACCAGTTCGAGGGGGTGGTGGTAGGGGAGCACCGTCATGTGGGTCAGCAGACTCACCCGGGACGTCTTGGCCGCGAAGTAGCCGAGCGTCGAGAAGGGGTCGAAGTATCGGCCGCCGCGGACGGTCGACGCCGCGGCCGGGATCGCGATGTGCTCGGAGCAGGCGACCCAGTCGTACCCGAGGTCCTCCGCCTGCTGCACCACGTCGACGACGTCGGCCACACTGGCCGTCACCTCCCATTCGGGCGGGTCGAAGCGCGGGTTCATGTGTAGGGCCGGCGTCACGATGCCGAGAGCGAGCGCCATGCCCGCAACGTATCCGGCTGCCGCGTGCTCTGCATCGCCCGGCGAAGCTTGCGACCGGTCGTGAGCTGCGACTCTCCATTGCATGTGACGCGCCGATGAACTCTGCCCGATCTTTCGCCGCGTTGTTCCGGAGCCGCCACAGTGTCTCGTATACTGATCGGATCATGACGGGGCAAAGCGCAATGGAACGCTCGCTCGAGCGGTGTCCGCGGGAGGGCAACTCCCTGGGTCAGTCGCGCCTTGCCATGTCCGAAGTACAGATCTGCGGGATCCCCAAGCTGAGCCTGGGGGAGGTGGCCCCGACGCCGTAGAAGGACTCTCACCAGTCCCGACGTCGAGGAGCCGCTTCCTACGAGGAAGCGGCTCTTTTGCGTTCCAGCGCCGGGAGGGTCGGAAGGAAACGACCATGCACGCGATCCAAAGTTCGAGAGAGAGAGAGAGCCACCATGACGACGCAGCTGTGCCCGCGCTGCCGGTTCCACCCGGCGTCCCCGCGGATCGCGGGGTACTGCTCGTGGGACTGCTACGACGCCGACGACGAGGAGGCCGAGGAGGAGGACGACGACCAGGCAGCCTGAGGCGGCGTCGCGGTGTCGCGCTCGGGGCCAGTCACGATCGCGTGACGCCGGGACGGCCGACGTCCTCGGGGAAGCGCAGCCGGGCCAGCTGGGTGGACTGACCGACCAGGTGGCCCCTGCTGTCCCAGAGGACGCAGGTCTCGTCGACCATGCCGTCGGCCACGAGACCGGCCGTCATGCGAATGGCGAGCCAGCCCGGTGCCGGGTGTGCCCGCACGAAGGCGGACATCTGCAACGTCGGGACCCAACCGGTGGAGCCGATCATGAGCGTGGCGGGCGGGATGGCGTCGGCCGAGAAGAGCAGCGAGAGGGCATCGGGCTCCCGTCCGTCGACGAGGCGTGTCCAGCCGCGCAGTTCGGCCGGCGATCCGGCCGGGGGTGAGGAGGCCGCGAAGGGGAGCGTGGCCGGGTCGAGCCGGAGGTCGAGCACGTCCATGATCCCGACATAGACGCCGGTCGGGATCTTCGGCGTGAGGCGCACGCAGTCCTCGGGCTCCGGCGCACGGAAGGGCGCGGTGCCGTCGTAGCGGGCGACGGGCTCCTCGGGAAGGTCGCCCAGCACGAACACGGCGTCCACCAGGTCGTCGGCGCCCTGGGCGAGGACGGCCCGCACCTGGGCGGCGGTGCGCCCGCTGCGGAGCAGTCTCGTCCGCACGGTCGCCGGCCCGAGTTCGGGTGGCCGGAGGTAGGTGATGGAGGACGACAGGACCTCCCAGTCCGGGCTGCCGGCGCCGCGAGCGTTGATGCGCGCGGCGCGCCCGAGCAGTGCGAGGAGGTAGCCGCCGTTGGGCTTGTCACCCACCGTCCACAGGTGGTGAACGTCGGTCTCGAAGAGGGAAGGCTCACCGGTTGGCCGCACCGCGGTCGCCGCGTCGAAGGAGAGATCCTCGGGCTCCGGCATGCGGGCGACCCTAGCGGCGGCGATGATGTCGCATGACGTTCGACATGGAGGCCACCTTCGGCGACGACTACCTCTACTTCTACGAGGAGTCGATCGACGACGAGCACTCGGACTCCGATACCGCCGAGATCCTCGGGCTGCTCGATCTGCCCCCGGGCTCGCGCATCCTCGATGCGCCCTGTGGCCACGGGCGCATCGCCCGGCGGCTGGCGGCGGCGGGCATGCTGGTGACGGGTGTCGACCTGACGGCGGCCTACGTGGCGCAGGCACGGACAGACCCGCAGCTGCGCCCGGACACGGTGACCTACCTCGAGGGCGACATCCGGGACCTTCCGGTCGACGGCCCGTTCGATGCCGTGGTGTGCTGGCTCAACTCGTTCGGCTACTACGACGACGCGGACTGTCACCGGGTGCTCGAGGAATTCCATCGTGTCCTCCGGCCGGGAGGGAAGGTGGCGATCGACACGATGCACCACGACGGTGGGGTGCGCCACTTCACGCCGGCACCCGACGCGGTGGTCGTCCAGCGTGGCGACGACACGATGGTCGAGGTGACGAGCTTCGACCCGCTCCGCGGACGGATGGTCATCGAGCGCACGGTGCACCGCGCCGGCGCCGTTCGCCGCGCTCCCTATTTCGTCCGGTTGCCGACGCCACCGGAGTGGGTGGTGTGGCTCGAGGCCGCGGGCTTCCACGATGTGACATTCCGCGCCGGGGGTGGGGGTCCGCTCGAGCTCGACAGCTGGGAGCTGGTGGTGCTGGCCACGGCCTGAGTGGAACGCAGGGCGGAGCGGGGGCGCAAAGGGGTCGGTCCGCCGCGCCGGGTCCTCCCGGTCCGAGGCGGTGACCCCCCTGGGGGGGGCGCCCCTGGGGCGGCGTGTAGAGTGAAAGGTGACGCGGCTGTCAGCAATCGGGTGCCGGAAAAGTCCTGGCAGAACCTGCTGCGGGCGATCGTGACGGACACAGAGCGCACCGCTGGGGCGGCCTTCGGGCGGACCCCGAAGGAGGGGCCATGAACGTCGACATGCAGGCACTGGCCGGACCGAGGGACCGCCTCCTCGCGGGCGGGGCCGTCGACCCTGTGACCGCCGAGGTCATCCGGGGGACGATGGAGACCGTCTGCTTCGAGATGGCGATGTACGTCTCCCGGACCGCCACCACCCCGATCCTCAACCAGTCCAACGAGCGCAACGCCACCATCCTCGACGGCAAGGGCCGGCTGGCCGCGCTCAGCGTCGGCATCCCGCAGTTCATGCTGACCTCGACGCTCCCGGTGCGCTTCGCCCTCGACTTCCTCGGCGTCGACGAGTTCCACCAGGGCGACGTCTTCGTGGCAAACGATCCGTACCACGGCGGTGGGCACCTGCCCGACTACAACGTCTTCGCCCCCGTCGTCGTCGACGACCACCTCGTGCTGATCGCCTCCATCCAGTGCCACCACGGCGACACCGGTGGCGCCGTGCCCGGCGGCTACAACGTGACCGCGGCCGACATCTGGGGCGAGGGCGTGCGCTGGCCGGTCGTCAAGGTCCTCGACCGCGGGGTGGAGCGACGTGACGTGCTCTACGCCCTGCAGGTCAACAACCGGCTCGACGGGTATCTCGGG
Organism: uncultured Acidimicrobiaceae bacterium; assembly: GCA_963719485.1. Classification (GTDB taxonomy): domain Bacteria; phylum Actinomycetota; class Acidimicrobiia; order Acidimicrobiales; family RAAP-2; genus Bog-473. The sequence goes on along the minus strand of OY970387.1, from coordinate 4,068,201 downwards.
GACCTGCGCGCGCAGATCGGCGCGGCCAAGCAGGCGGCCGACGGGCTGGCGGGCCTGGTGGAGCGCTACGGGGTCGACATGATCGAGGCGGCCGTCGACCACATGATCGACTACGCCGCGGCGCGCTTCGCCGAGGAGATCACCGCCTGGCCCGACGGGGTGTACGAGGGCGACGCCTACGTCGACCACGACCCGCTCGGGAACCCCGACATCCACCTGCACGCCAAGATCACCGTCGCCGGCCCCAAGTTGACCATCGACTACACCGGGTCCGACGAGCGCCAGGAGCTGCAGGCCTGGTCCACCTACGGCAACACTCGGGGCTACACGGTGGCCCAGGTGGCCGCCATGATGGACCCCGAGATCCCCAAGAACGAGGGGTTCTTCAACTCCATCGAGCTGATCGTTCCCCAGGGCTGCGTGCTGAACCCGCACCCGGGCCGCCCGGTCTCGGCCGGGACGCACCACCCCGGCGCCGACATCGGCGAGGTCATCGCCGTCGCGCTGTCGGGCGTCCTGCCCGAGCGGGCCGTGCCGCAGACCTACAAGACCGGCATCCCGACGACCATCCGCGGCATCGACCCCCGCAGCGGCCAGGTGTTCGTGGACGGCTCGGCCGAGGTGTACGCCGGCTGGTGCAACGCGGCCAAAGGGATGGACGCCTGGGGCGCCGTCTCGGCGTCCTTCGGCAACCTGTGGAAGGCGACGGCGGAGATCAACGAATCGCTCTATCCCCACATCCAGTGGAGCCGCGACTACCGGACCGACTCGGGCGGCCCGGGGCAGTGGCGCGGCGGCTGCGGCTCGCACTACGTCAAGGAGGTGCGGGTCCCCTCCGCGGTCTACACCTACGTGGTCGGGATGAAGTACCCGATGCCGGGCATCGCCGGAGGAGGCCCCGGCGCGCCGAACAGGCTGACGCTCCGGTACGGCTCGCCGGACGTGTTCGTGGTCAAGCACACGGCGGACTGGGAGCCCATGGAGGCGGGCGACAAGATCAACTTCGACTACGGCGGCGGCGGCGGCTGGGGCGACCCCCTCGACCGACCGGCCACCGCCGTGTTGGACGACGTGCTCGACGAGTACGTGAGCGTCGAGGGAGCACGCCGCGACTACGGCGTCGTGCTGTCGGGCTCGCTCGAGGAGCTGACACTCGAGATCGACGAGGCGGCGACCGAGGCCCGGCGGGCCGAGATCCGCGCCGAGCGGCGCGCGGCCTGAACGGCGCTGACGGTTCGCCCGCACCGTGGCCGGATCCGGATGTGTGAGGCCCGGGTGCCGTCTGGGATGATCGTTCCATGAGCAGCGGCATCGCAGCCTGGGGCACCTACCTGCCCTACTGGCGCCTCCAGCGCGGCGCGATTGCCGGCGTCCTGGGCAGTGGCGGCGGCCGGGGGACCCGCGCCGTGGCCTCCCACGACGAGGACACCACCACCCTGGGCGTGGAGGCCGGCCGGCGGGCCCTGGCCGTCGGCCCCGGATCCGCAGCGGTCCAGGACCTGTTCCTGTCCACGCCGGACCCGGCGTATCTGGACAAGACGAGCGCCACGACCGTGCACGCGGCGCTCGGGCTCGGCCGGGCCTGCGGCGCCTACGACTTCGGCGGCTCGTCGCGCTCGGCCCTGGGGACGTTGCTCATGGCTCTCGGTGGGGCGGCCGGCGGTAGCGGGCGCGGCCGCACGACAGTGGCCGTCCTCTCCGACCTGCGCACCGGCCTCGCCGGTTCGGCCGAGGAGCGCGACAGCGGTGACGCCGCCGCCGCATTCGTCTGCGCGCCCGAGGGCGCGGTGGCTGAGCTGATCGGGCGGGGCGCCGCCAGCGACGAGTTCCTCGACCGCTGGCGGGTGCCCGGCGAGACGGACTCGCACGTGTGGGAGGAGCGCTTCGGCGAAGAGCTCTACGTGCCGCTGGCCCGTGAGGCCTTCGCGGCAGCGCTCAAGGACGCGGGGCTGGCCGAAGGCGACGTCGACCACGGCATCGTGACCGGGCTGCACGTGCGGGCGGTCAAGGCGGTGTCAAAGGGGCTCGGGGTACGCGAGGGGGTGCTGGCGCCCGACCTCACCGGGTCGCTGGGCAACCTGGGCGCGGCGCACGCCGCCGTCGCGCTGTGCGACGTCCTCGAACGCGCCCAACCCGGCCAGGTGATCGCCGTGCTGTCGCTGGCCGACGGTGCCGACGCGCTGGTGCTGCGCACCACCGACGCGCTGGCCCCGGCACAGGCCGCCCGGGCTGAGGCAGGCGTGCCGTCGGTGGCGGAGCAGGTGGCGAGCGGGCGGGACGACCTGCCCTACGCGACGTTCCTGACTTGGCGGGGGCAGATGCACCGGGAGCCGCCGCGGCGGCCCGACCCCGAGCGGCCCGGCGCGCCGACCGTCCACCGCTCCGAGCAGTGGAAGTACGCCTTCGCGGCCAGCCGCTGCCTCGTCTGCGGCTTCCGCCACATGCCCCCCACCCGGGCCTGCCTGTCGTGTCACACCATCGACCAGATGCAGCCCGAGCGCCTGGCCGACGTGCGGGGGACGGTGGCCACCTTCACCATCGACCACCTGGCCTTCAGCCTGTCCCCGCCGGTGGTGGGGGTGATCGTCGACTTCGACGGCGGTGGGCGTTACCGCTGCGAGATGACCGACGTGGTGGCCTCGGAGCTGTCCATCGGCGACCGGGTCTCCATGACCTTTCGGCGTGTGTGGACGGCGCAGGGCGTGCACAATTACTTCTGGAAGGCCCGTCCGGCCGTCGGGCGGGCCGGCGACGGCGACGGCGAGCGAGGAGCGTAAGCGATGGGGAGCAGGGGCATCCGCGACCAGGTGGCCGTCATCGGCATGGGCTGTACCCGCTTCGGCGAGCTGTGGGACAAGGGCGTCGACGACCTGCTCACCGACGCCGCCACCGAGGCGGTGGCCTCGGCCGGCCTGGCGCTCGGCGACATCGACGCCTTCTGGCTGGGCACCATGACGTCGGGCGTCTGCGGCGTCACGCTGTCCCGGCCCCTGAAACTCGACTACAAGCCGGTCACCCGGGTGGAGAACTACTGCGCCACCGGCTCGGAGGCCTTCCGCAACGCCTGCTACGCGGTGGCGTCGGGCGCCTACGACACTGCCATGGCCATCGGGGTCGAGAAGCTCAAGGACACGGGCTACTCGGGCCTGACCGGTATCCGCGCCGTCGGGGACGGCACCGACCCCGGTCTCTCGTCGCCGGCCGCGTTCTCCTTCCTGGCCCCGTCCTACGCCCACAAGTACGGCGTCGACCGCGACCAGATGAAGGAGGTCATGAGCCGGATCGCCTTCAAGAACCACCAGAACGGGGCGCGCAACCCCCGGGCCCAGTTCCAGAAGGAAGTGTCGATGGAGACCATCGCCAACGCGCCGTTGGTGGCCGGCGACCTCGGCGTCTTCGACTGCAGCGGCGTGAGCGACGGCTCGGCCGCGGCGATCATCTGCCGGGTCGAGGACGCCTACAAGTACTGCGCCAACCCGCTGTACGTGAAGGCGCTGGCCTTCGTGGCGGGCCCCGCGGCCGGCCCGATCGACCCCGCCTACGACTACACGACCTTCGAGGAGGTGGTGCGCTCGGCCGCCGACGCCTACGCGCAGGCCGGGATCACCGAGCCCCGTGCGCAGCTGGCCATGGCCGAGGTGCACGACTGCTTCACGCCGACCGAGCTCGTCCTCATGGAGGACCTGGGCTTCGCCGAGCGGGGTACGGCCTGGAAGGAGGTCCTCGAGGGCACCTTCGACCGCGACGGCGACCTGCCCGTCAATCCCGACGGTGGCCTGAAATCCTTCGGTCACCCGATCGGCGCGTCGGGACTGCGCATGCTCTTCGAGTGCTGGCTCCAGCTGCGCGGCGAGGCACCGCCGGAGCGCCAGATCAACACCGTCGGGCCCGGGCGGAGCCTCGGGCTCACGCACAATCTGGGGGGCGCCCCGGGTGAGGGCGTCAGCTTCGTCGGCATCGTCGGCACCGAGCTCGGCTGATGAGCGCTCCGGGGGGCGCGGGCGACGACCTGCTGGCCGAGAGCGAGGACCAGTCGGCGCTGCGCCAGCTCGCCCGTGACGTGGCCGAGCGGGAGGTGGCGCCGCGGGCGCACCAGGCCGACGAGGAGGGCGTGGTCCCGGCCGAGCTGCGCAAGGCACTGGCGGCGGCCGACCTGCTCCGCATCACGGTGGGGGAGCGCTGGGGCGGCATGGGCCTGGGTGACGTGGAGGCCTCCATCGTGCTCGAGGAGATCGCCCGGGCCGACGTGTCGTCGGCCATCTGCTGCCAGCTGACGTTCAACGGGCCACCGCGGGGGATCGAGCATCTCGGCCCCGAGGCCATGCAGGAACGCTGGCTCCCGATGGTGGCCGACGGAGACGCGCTGATCAGCATCGGCATCACCGAGCCCGACGCCGGCTCGGCCGTCCAGAACATGCGGGCGGCACTGACCGAGGACGGGCCGGGGCGCTGGCGGCTCAACGCCTACAAGAACTACTCCACGCTGGGCGACGTGGCCCAGGGCGTGCTGGTCTGGTGCCGCTGGCCCGGCGGGGAGGGGGCCAAGGGGATCGGCGCGGTGATCGTGCCGACCGACCGCGAGGGCGTGTCGGTCACGGGTCGCCACAAGGGCATGGGGATCCACGCCGCCACCGAGGCCGAGCTGGCCTTCGACGGGGTCGAGATCACCGCCGACGACGTCCTGTTGGCCGGGGACCCCTCGAACACCGAGGCGTTCAAGGTGCTGCTGTCGCACCTCAACCACGAGCGCTGCGGCAACGCGTCCATGTGCGTGGGCGCCGCGCAGGGAGCCCTCGAGCACGCGGTGCGCTACATGAACGAGCGGGTCATCGGAGGCCGGCCGCTGGCCGAGCTGCAGGGCCTGCAGTGGAAGCTGGCCGACATGGCGGTGCAGCTGGAGGGAGCACGGCTGCTCCTGGCCCGGGCCGTGCGGCTGGCCGGCCCGCACGGGACGCCCCCGGCGCTCGAGACGGCCGTCGCCAAGACGGCGGCCAACCTGGCGGCCAAGTTCGTGTGCGACGAGGCCATGCAGATCCACGGCGGCTACGGCTACTCGCGGGAGTACCCGCTGGAACGGGCCTACCGTGACATCCGGGGACTGTGCATCGGGGCCGGGACGGTCGAGGCGCAGCGCAACTACATCGGCCTGCGGGTGGCCGCCGGCGGGCGCACCGGGTCGCCGGGCTGGAGGGACCCGCTGGCCGGGTCGTAGGGCTCGGAGGATCGAAGGATCTTCCGTAGGCTGGGCCGGTGGCAACCAGACCGGTGGTGGATCACGGCCGCTGCGAGGCCAAGCGGGACTGCGTGCGGGTCTGCCCCTACGACGTGTTCGAGGTGCGGCGGATGGAGCCCGACGACTTCACGGCGCTGGGGTTGCTGGGCAAGCTCCGCACGACGGCGCACCGGCGAATGACGGCATACCCCGTCAACGCCGACCGCTGCCACGAGTGCGGTCTGTGCGTCACCGCCTGCCCGGAGGACGCGATCACCCTGATGCCCGAGACGGGGACATGAGCAAGGTCTGGTTCACTTCCCCCTGAGCATCTGCGAATGGGCAATGTCCCGCAATCGTGATTGGGCGACGAGCCACTCACTCGAACGGCTGACCCGGCCTTCTTGGATGACATGGTGCATGCCCGTGGGACCGTCGGTACGCGCTCCGCACCGCCGGCAGACCGGGATACGCCCGTTCGTCTCCGGTGCGTGGTCCTCGTCGAGCTGCGAAGCAACATGCAAATACTCGGATGAGGTCATTGGTCCTCCTTCATGCCCGCCCGGTGCGACCCGGAGCCGGAAGACAATCGCCGGGGCTCCTGATGGGCGTGCACCTCCACCCTACGCCCAGGGCACGCATCTCGTCTGCCCCGGCGCGTGGACCCTCATCGGGACCATGGGACTCTGCCCAGGCGGCGCAGCCGGATCGGGCGATCAACACGACCCGGCTGTGGCGGACCCTTTCTTCTGACCTGCGGGCTGCTGCGTTCGGGCGAAGCGGCGATGGAGAAGCGTGACGTCGGCCCGCAGCGCCTGTAGCGCGCTCCGTCCTTCACCGCCGTAGGTGTAGCCCTGGGTGTAGGCGTCGCCCGACGGGCTGTCGTCGGCGTGGGTCGGCGTGCCACCGATCGGTTCGATGCCGGTGTCCTCGTTCCAATCGTTCCATGACGTCAGCATGACCATCGGGAGGTTGGGGTCGACCTCCCGGAGGGCCACGCACCGGAAGAGGTGATCGAGGGTCGACGCCGGGCCTTCGCCGGCCATCCACTGGCGGGGTTGGGCCGGATGGTTCGTCGGGAGTCGGAAGCCACGATCGTTGAAGCTCGACGAGATGTCGGGGATGACCGGCACGGTGCCATGGGTCGCGTCGCGGTACTCGCTGAGGAGGTGCCGCTCGTCGGCGACGATGTCCGTCGTGCCCGGATACCCGGTGAAGTCGGCCGTCGGACCGAGCAGCCAATCGGGATCTCCGTAGTAGAGGATGTACGACGTGACGGCGTCGAACTGCTCGATGCGGGCGACCTGTGGCGTGGTGGTGAGGAGCTGGCCAGTGGCGCTCGGACTCTCGGGTGTGACCCGCCAATAGACCTCGTCGCCGATGAAGTACGGGTTGAAGCCGTGGGCCTCGAGCACCGTGCGCGCCCCTTGGATCATGCCGGCGACGTCGCCCGTCAGGGTCCGGGTCAGGTACAAGAAGACGACGGGCCGGCCGTCGATGCGCAGGTAGGAGCGGTTGTGGAAGTAGTGCTCGGCGAACGAGATCATGTCCGAGTCGAAATGCAGCTCCATCTGAAAGGTGACGGGGGTGGACTCGTCACCGGGATCGAAGCCCAGGTTCCATGTCTCGTAGAACATGGCGAAGCGCATCTGGCCGATGTTCGGCGCCGCCAGGAAGTCCTTCATGGCGGCGTCCGACTGCCGGTAGTCGGCTCCCGAATATCCGGCGTCGTAGGGCCACCAGTCCACGGCGAAGAAGTTGATCCCGGCCTTGCGGGCGTTGGTGATGTCCCTGGCCGCCGTTTGCGGGCTCTGGGAGTTCACGAGGGAGTTCCCCGGCACCTGCGGCGGCACGAGATGGGCCCGCAGCGATCCGCTGGCGATGTTCGCCGGGTTCCACAGGTAGTAGTAGGCCCCGACGAGCGGCTGGACGGCGCTGGCCTGGACCGGCTTGGACGCGGCTTGGCCAGCGGCCGCGGAAACGAGGGCCAGCGACAGGACGACCCCCAGGCAACATCGTGCACGTTGCCCAAGCGTCATCCGCACGGCGGGATCCTAAGTGAGACCAGGGGGACCGAAATGTCCGTGTCCCCGGGGGCTGGGGTGGAGAATGCGGCATGGCCGCAGTTGACGACCCAGGGAAAGGCCGGGCTGATGTCCGTGCGGTGGCGGAAACGGTGGGACCGGCCGTCTCTCCGCCAGCCCCGGACTCCGTCAGGGATCGCCTGCGACATGTGCGTGAAAGGGCCGAGCGCACCCGGGCCGGGATCGAAGCCCGGCGCGCCGACTCGGCTTCGATCGACACGGCCTTCGATGCGGTCGAGCGCGACGCCCAGACGGGCGGTGGCGTGTTGGCGGCGGCGGTGGCGTTCCGCCTCTTCATGTTCCTGGTGCCCTATGCCTTCGTCATGGTCACCGGCTTCGGGCTGGCGTCGAGCGCGGCCGGGCAGGATCCGGGGGATGCCGCCCGCTCGGCTGGCATCGGCGGGCTGCTCGCCAATGCGGTCTCCAGCACCAGCACCCAGTCCATCTGGAATCGCCTGGTTGCGTTGGTGGTGGGCGGGTTCGCCCTGGCCCTGACAGCGCGGACGCTGGTCAAGGTCCTGTGGATCGTCCACCGCCTGATCTGGAGGGTGGAAGCCTCGCGGAAGCCCACACCCTGGGCACCGCTGATCCTCGTCGGCTTCGCCACGTTGCTCTTCGGTGTCGCTGACCTTGCCTCCTGGCTGGGCTCGCAGTCGTTCTTCTTGCGCGTGCTGGCCGTGTCGTTGACCATCGTCATTTCTGGCGCCGCCTGGTACCTGGCCTCGTGGTGGTTCCCGCGGGAGGAGTGCGAATGGACGGCGCTCCTGCCCGGGGCCCTCATCGTCGGCCTCGGAGTGGGGGTGCTGCACGTGCTCACCCTGACCTACGTCGTCCACGTCGTCACGCGGGAAATCGGATCTCTACGGTGCGATCGGCATCGCCCTGGCGCTGCTGCTCTGGACGTACTTCGCGGGTCGCCTCCTCACGGCAGCGATCGCCGCCAATGCCTCACTCTGGAAGCACCGCAGGGTCGACGCCGACGCGAGTGCCGACCAGCCGCTCCCGATCTGAGTCGCCCGCTCCCTCAGGTTGGGAGGGCGGCGTGCGCGAAGTCCGACCAGACCGTGACCCATTCCTTCCAGACCGGAGGTGGGTAGTCATGGCCCATCCCGTCGATCTCGACATAGCGGGCGCCCGGAATGACCGCAGCCGTCCGGCGTCCACCACTGGGGTCGATGAGGGTGTCCCGACTGCCGTGGATCACGAGCACGGGCAGGGCCAACGTGGCGAGCTGCTCGGACCTCGAGCCGTCGTGCGCAACGGCCTTCATCTGCCGTCCGATCCCTTCCGGATAGAAGCACCTGTCGTAGGCCGCGGCGGCCCGGGCGCGGATGGCGTCATCATCCAGCCATTCGGGCTTCGACCCGTACACGTGATGGGCGGCCACCTGACGCTCGATGTAGGCCTCACGCGACGGGGCCGGCGGGGCGAGCAGGAACTCCAGGGCCTCGGGCGAGCTGTCTCCGTAACCGGCCTCACCAGTACGGGACATCACCGAGGTCATGGAGAGCACCCGCTCTGGGTGGTCGAGGGCGAGCCGCTGGACGATCATCCCGCCCATGGAGCAGCCCATCACGTGGGCCTTGTCCACGCCGACGGCGTCGAGCACGGCAACGGCGTCATCGGCCATGTCGGCGAGCGTGTAGTCGGCGCCTTCGGGTTTCGTCGAGAGCCCGACGTCGCGGTTGTCGAACCGCACGACACGGAAGCCCTCGTCGCAGAAGAGCTGACACCATTCCACCGCGTAGTTCAGGCTCTGGGAGCCGAGGCCGTTGACCAGCAGGAGCGTGGGCGCGGTCGGATCGCCGAACTCCTCGTAGTAGATGTCGATGGCACCGTTGCGCGCCGTACTCATGGGCCCTCCATGCTGGTGATCGTCGGGCGACGTGAGCCCGGGGTTCGGGTGATCGTCGTGATGGAGGCGTGCGCCCCTAGCGCTGCATGGCCTTGGTTTCGATGTACTCCTCGAGCCCGTACTTGCCGCGCTCACGGCCATTCCCCGACTGCTTGTAGCCGCCGAAGGGCGCGCCCGGGTTGAAGGCCCCGCCGTTGATGTCGACCTGACCCGTCCGCATCTTCCGCGCCACCTTCTCGGCCCGGGCCGGGTCGCCGCTCCACACTCCACCCGACAGGCCGTACGGGGTGCCGTTGGCGATCTCGATCGCCTCTTCCTCGGTGTCGTAGGGGATGATGGAGAGGACGGGACCGAAGATCTCCTCGCGGGCGATGGTCATTTCGGGGGTGACGTCGGAGAAGACCGTGGGCTGGACGTAGAAGCCCTTCTCCAGTCCCTCGGGTGCGGCCGCCCCGCCGATGACCAGCTTGGCCCCCTCCTCGATCCCCTTGTTGATGTAGCCCCGCACCCGCTCCCTTTGTACCGAGGACACGAGCGGCCCGAGCAGCTTGCCGGCCTCGAAGGGGTCACCGGGGGCGAAGCCGGCTGCGGCGCCCGCTGCCAGCTCCTCCACCTCGGCCAGCTTGTCCCGGGGGACGAGCATCCGCGTGAGGGCCGAGCAGGTCTGGCCTGAGTTCATGTAGCAGGCGAACACCCCGGCCGGCACGGCCGCCGCCAGGTCGGCGTCGTCGAGCAGGATGTTGGCCGACTTGCCGCCCAGCTCGAGCGAGACCCGCTTGATGCCTTCGGCGGCCAGCTCCATGACTCGCCGTCCGGCCCGGGTGGAGCCCGTGAAGGACACCATGTCGACCTTGGGGTGTGCGGCGATGGCCTCGCCCACGACCGGCCCGACGCCACTGACCAGATTGAACACGCCAGCCGGGAGGCCGACCTCGTCGATGATGTCGGCCAGGATGAAGGCGTTGATCGGCGCCACCTCGCTCGGCTTCAGCACGACGGTGCAGCCCGCGGCCAGCGCGGGGGCAACCTTGAGCACGACCTGGTACAGGGGGAAGTTCCACGGCGTGATGGCTCCCACGACGCCGATGGGCTCGTGCACGACGAGCGAGTTGCCGATCTCCTCTTCCCACTCGAAGCTCTCGGCGGCATTGGCGGCGTCAGCAAAGGCGCCCGCGGGCAGGCCGACCTGGACGGAGCCCGACAACGTCATCGGCATGCCGACCTCGTGCGAGATCACCTGGGCAACTTCGTCCGTGCGGGCGGCCAGGGCCTCGCCGATGCGGGTGAGCAGCTTGCCGCGCTCCTCCAGCGAGGTGGCGGCCCAGCCGGGGAAGGCGGCCGCAGCGGCCTCGACGGCCTTGTCGACGTCCTCGGGTGTCCCCTCGGGGATGGTCGCGAAGACCTCCTCAGTGGCCGAGTCGATGACCTCGAGCTTGCCCTTGCCGGTCGAAGGGACCCAGGCCCCGTTGATGTAGATCTTGTCGCGCACGAGCATGGGTGCCCTCCCTGATTGGTCTGACTTCAGCGATCCCACACTATCCAGAGTGGTAGGGAGCCGCCCCGGGCTGCTACTTCTTGCCCAGGAGGGGGTGCTCGCCCATGCCGACGGGCTGCAGGTGCTGGCCCAGCACCTCGTGGAAGTGGTCGGCCACCTCCTGAGGCGTCCAGCCACCCTCCCGCCACATGGTGGCGATCTGCCGCGGCGTCTGGAAAAGGGTGTAGGCGAAGCCGGTGCGCCCGAGCACCTGGCCGTTCACGTAGGAGGCTCCCTCCGAAGCCAGGAACGCGATCAGCGGAGCATTGAGCGCGGGATCCTGGTCGGCGGGCGGCTCGGCGCCGGCGTAGAGGCCCTCGGTCATGCGGGTGAAGCCGGCCGGGGCCACCGCATTGACCGTGATGCCGTACTTGCCGAGCTCGAGTGCCCACACGAAGGTCATGCCCATGATGGCGGCCTTGGCGGCGCCGTAGTTGGTCTGCCCGAAGTTGCCCCGCAGGCCTGCCGACGAGGTGATGTTGACGATGCGCCCGTAGCCGGCGTCCTTCATGATGGGCGCCGCGTGCCGCACAGTGTTGAAGGTGCCCTTCTGGTGCACCGCGATGACCGCGTCGTAGTCGGCCTCGTCCATCTTGACGATGGTCCGGTCACGCACGATCCCCGCGTTGTTCACGACGATGTCGATGGATCCGAAGTTGTCCACGGCCGTCCCGATGATCCTGCCCGCGCCCTCGAAATCGCTCACCGAGTCGTGGTTGGGCACAGCCGTGCCGCCGGCCGCCTCGATCTCCTTGCAGACCTGTGCCGCGGGGTCTTCTTCCGTGCCCGCACCTCCGAGGGTGACCCCCACGTCGTTGACCACCACCTTGGCGCCCTCCGCGGCGAGACAGAGGGCGATGTCCCGCCCGATGCCCCGGCCCGCACCCGTCACCACCGCCGCTCGACCGTCGAGGAGTCCCATGGCCAGAGAGTACCGCGGGCACTCATTCCCTGACAGCCGTGTCAGGCATTGCCTCTGGCGTTGTACGATCTGGGTGACCGCCGGGCGAGGACGTTCGCCCACCCAGTCACGAGGAGACCCGGGCCATGGCCTTCATAGAGAACGCACCAGAGCAGATCGTCGCCGCGGCCAAGGAGCTGCTCGAGAAGGGGTTGGTCGAGGGGACCTCGGGCAATATCTCCGCTCGCATGGAGGACGGCAACATCGCCGTGACCCCGAGTTCACTCGACTACCGGCTGATGACGGTGGACGACATCGTGATCGTCGATGCCGCGGGCGAGGTCGTTTCGGGAGAGCGCGGCCCCACCTCGGAGAAGTACCTCCACATCGCGGTCCAGGCGGCCTACGAGGACTACGCGGTGTGCATCCACTCGCACGCGGTCCACGCCACCATGTTCGCCATCGCCCACCAGGACATCCCGAGCTGCATCGACGAGTTCACCGTCTACCTGGGCGGCGATATCCGCTGCTCGGAATACGCCGCGAGCGGCTCGCCCGAACTGGCCGAGCAGGTGGTCAAGGCTCTGGAGAGCCGCAGCGCGGCGCTCATCGCCAACCACGGGATGGTGGCGATCGGAACGACGATGGAGAAGGCGATGCACAACACTGCGCTGGTGGAGCGGTCCGCCAAGATCATCTGGGGCGCCAAGCAGCTGGGTGGCATCTTCCCGTTGCCCGAGAAGGTCAACGCCACCTTCGCCAGCTACTGGCCCTACATGCGGTAGGCGCGGTGAGCGAAGGCAAAATCCGTGCGCGGCTCGTCGAGTTGGGCCTGACGCTGCACGGGCCGCACCCGCCCCACGACCCGCTCGACGCCGTGGTGGTGCACGACGGCGTGGCTCGCACGTCGGGGCAGCTGCCCCGCATCGCCGGGGAGCTGACCTGCCTCGGGCGACTGGGCGACAGCGTGACGGTGGAGGAGGGTGCCGAGGCCGCTGCCGTGTGCGCGTTGAACGCCCTCGCCGTGCTGGAGGACGCACTGGGCTCCCTCGACCGCATCGAGCGGATCCTCACCGTGACGGGCTTCGTGTCGTCGGCGCCGGACTTCCATCAGCAGCCGGCGGTCGTCGACGGGGCCAGCAGGGTCCTGGCCGACGTCTTCGGCGACGCGGGTCGCCACACGCGCTCGGCCATCGGGGTCGCCGCCCTCCCGCGGAACGGGGCGGTCGAGATCGAGGTCATGGTCGCCGTCAGCGACTGAAGGCTTCCCCCATCACCGGTCGGGCCACCGCCGCCAGCTCCCAGTAGCCGGAGGTTCCCCTGTCACGCAGTTCCGTCACGGCGTTGATGGCGGCGCCGTAGGCCGCCACCGCGATGGCTCCCCCGACCGAGATCCTGCTGATTCCCAGCGCGGCCAGCTCGCCGACATCGGGCGCGCCCGGGAGCACCAGGACACTGACCGGCAGGTCGACCGAGGACAGCAGCTGGCGCAGCTCCACCGGATCGACGACCCGGGGGGCGAAGAGGACATCGGCGCCGGCCTCTTGGAAGGCCTGCAAGCGGGCGATGGTGTCGCCCAGGTCCTCGCGGCCGTGCAGGTAGTTCTCGGCCCGGGCTGTCAGCACGAAGGGCACCGGGCCGTTGTGCGCGGCCTCTGCCGCCGCCCGCACCCGCTCGGCCGCGTGCGACAAGTCATAGATCGGGTTGTCCCGGTCACCGGTGAAGTCCTCCACGGACCCGCCGGCCAGGCCCGATGCGGTCGCCGCCGTGATGGTGGCCGCCACGCCCTTGGGGTCGTCTGCGAAGCAGTTCTCCAGGTCGGCCGAGACCGGGATGTCGACGGCGCCCGCCAGCTCGGCGCCGTGAGCGAGCACTTCGTCCTTTGTCATGGCGCCGTCGAGGCGGCCCCGTGTTGCGGCGAAGCCGCCGCTCGTCGTGGCGATCGCCTGGAATCCGAGCGAGGCGAACAGGGCGGCCGATCCGATGTCCCAGGCGTTGGGCATGAGGAGTGGCGTGCCGGGGACGTGCAGCGCACGGAACCGCTCGGCCCGCTCGGCCGCAGGAGTGGGATTGGTCATTCCCGCACCGTACCGGTGCGCCCAGCTGGACCGATCAAGATCCGCCGGGGTTCAGCTCGCTGCAGCCACCTCGGGAAATTCCCAGTACTGGAACTCGATCGTCATGGGCAGGAGGTAGCGCACGTACACCGAGTGGATCTTGACCATCTTCTGGTCGTCCATGTGCAGGTCGACCAGCTCCATGCGGTCGTCCAGCGTGCGGAACTTCTCGGCCCGCTCCTGAATGCCCTTCAGCTCGTCGAGGGACCCTACGGAGAAGCCGTAGTGATCCATGCGGGGGCAGCGCATCGGATCGTCCTCGGCGATGAGGAAGATGAACTGGTCCCAGTGGACGCAGCTCATGATGAGGCGCCGACGGTCCTCTGTCATGACTTCCATTTCCTCGAAGCCCAACACTTCGTGAAAGAAGCGGCAGACGTCAGCGCGGTTCTCGGCGTTGAGAAGGTCCGCCGGCAGGGACATGGCCACGTGATTGAACCGTGGATTGCCGGTGGGATAGAAGGGATGTGGCATCAGGTACGCACCTCCGGGATCACCATAACCTTGCCGGCGATGCGGCCCACGGCCAGTGCCTCGAGTGCATCGCCGATGCCGTTGAGCGGAATGTCGCCGGGGTCGATGAGACGTTCGGCCGGGAATCCGTCGGAGGCGAGCATCTCGAGCGCCCGCTCGAAGCCCCCGAGGTCGTAGACGAACGAGCCGGTCACGGTCAGCTCGTTGAGGATCATCCGGTTGATGTCGAAGGTGGGGTGGTCGATGCCCGCACCCACCATGACCAGGATGCCGCCCCGGGCCAACTGGCTGAACCCGGCCTCAATGGCGGAGCGGTGTCCCGAGCACTCCAACACGACGCGCACGGCCCGCGCGACCATGCGCTCGGGCTCCCAGGGAGGGAAGATCTCGAGGTCCGCCGGGTCGACGATGGACGTCACGCCGAGGTCGGCGGCCAGTTGGCGCCGCCCTTCGTGCGGCTCCACCACGGTGATGTCCGAGATACCCATGGAGAGCAGCGCGGCGACGCTCAGCGCGCCGATCGGGCCGGCGCCGAAGACCATCACCGTGTCGCCGGGAGCGACGCCCGACCGGGTGATGCCGTGCATGGCTACCGAGAGTGGCTCCGCCAGCGCGGCGTGGCGGGGGGACAGGCCATCCGGCAGGCGCAGGACGCCGGCGGCCCGGCACAGGATGTACTCGGCGAACGCGCCGTCGGACCCGCCCGACGTCATGCTGTTGCGGTTCTCACACTGCGACGGCTTGCCGGCACGGCACCCTCGGCACGTCCCGCAACGCGGGGAGGCACCACCCACGACGAGCTCGCCGACGGACCACTCCGTCACTTCGTCCCCGACGGCGGCGATCGTCCCGCTCCATTCGTGGCCGGCCACCGCACCCGGAGTGAAGCCCCACCCGTCGCGCAGCTGGTGGATGTCGGACCCGCAGATGCCGCAGGCGTGCACGCGCACGACCACCTGGTCGGGTCCGGGACGCGGGACCGTCCGTTCCTCCACGGTCACCACGCCGGGCGACTGGTAGACGGCCGCCGCCATCACCTCGGGAAGCGCATCCACTGACGATGACCCTGACATGGGCGTCAGGTTAGGCGTTCTGCAACAGCCAGGCGAGGCCCCCGGCCAGGTGGCGCAGGTAGGCGGGCGTCTCCCATGCTCCCGGGAAGTGGCCCAGCGCGCTGTAGAAGGTGCGGGCAGGGCCCGCCTGCACGGTCCAGGCGAGCGGGAACCCGCACTCGGGCACGCGTCCGCCGGGTGCCGTCAGGTCGACCTGGTCCTCGGCCAGCCGGAGGAGGACCCTGGCGTCGGGCCGAAGGTCTGCGAAGAGGTAGACCTCGTCGTGCCACTGCCAGCGGGTGCCGAGGTGGGCCGTCGCCGGGTGGTCGGGGTCGGCCACGTCGATGGCGAAGTCCTGGGTCCAGGGGTGGCCGTCGAAGCGGGCTCCGAGCATGGCCCCGTACTCGGGCCAGCCGTGGTTGGCGTCGGTGGCGGAGTGGACGCCGAGGATACCGAGGCCCCCGTTCCGCCAGGCCTCGTGCACGGAGGCCTTCTGCGCGGCGGACCACGGGGTCTCCCCGATGGTGAACAGGGCGAGGACACGAGCCGACGCCAGGTCGCCCGGAGAGACCTCCCGAACGTCTGTCACGACCGCTGAGGTGAGGCCACCCAGGCCGGCCAACTCGCCCAGGCCCGTCGCCGCCTGGCCCAGCACCCCGTGGACGCCCGCTGGCCCGTCGGTGTACGGCGCCACCTGGGTGACGATCAGCATGTCGTCCGGCACGCCGGGGGAGTGTAGACACGGTGCAGCGCCCCCGCCCGGTGCTCGAATACACGGGCGCATTCCGACCGAGGAGGACAACGAAACGTGAGCGATGCGAGCAAGGATCCGGGGGATATTGCGGCGGCGCTGGCCAGACTCGGTTCAGCCACCGTCGGTGAGTCGGGTGGGTTGGCCGCGCACCGCCGGCTCCGTCCCGCCTGGTCCGGAGCGGCCGTGGCCGCCCCGGCCTACCCGGTCAGCTGCACGCCGGGAGACAACCTGGCGGTGCACGTGGGGGTGACGAAGGCTCCGCCCGGGAGCGTCCTCGTCGTCGACGTCGGCCAGGTAGCCGACCGGGGCTACTGGGGTGAGGTGCTGACGACAGCAGCCGAGGCGGCCGGATTGGCCGGGTTGATCCTCGACGGCGGGGTGCGCGACGTCGCCGCCCTCGAGTCGCACGGATTCCCCGTGTTCTCGGCGACCATCGCCCTCACCGGTGCGACCAAGGACAAGCCGGGAACCGTGGGCATCCCGGTGCGGGTGGGCGGCGTCGAGGTGGCGGAAGGGGACTGGGTCGTGGCCGACGTCGACGGGGTGTGTTTCGTGCCGCGCGAGGCGGTCGACGACGTTCTGGCAGCCGGGCGTGACCGCGAGGCGAAGGAGGCAGGGTTCTTCGAGGCCCTCAAGTCCGGTTCGACGACGGTGGAGCTGCTCGGACTCGAGGCCGCGCTCGTCCGCCAAGGTGACGTCGCCGGGTAGCGCCTCGGCTCGGAGTGGCACAATGCGGCCATGAGCGAATCGGCGTCGGCAGCAGACGAGAAGGTGGAACGCATGGAGGTGGGGAGGACGATCCCGGCGGCGCCGGGACGTATCTTCGCTCTGCTCAGCGACCCCAAGGGTCACGTCGCTATCGACAGCTCGGGCATGTTGATGGATGCCACCGGGGTGCCGGCGACGAAGATGGGGGACGAGTTCGTCATCCACATGGACCGCGAGTCACTCAACGACTTCCCGATGGGCCGCTACGACGTCACCGTCCACATCACGACGTTCGAACCCGATCGCGAAATCGCGTGGACGATCAAGGGCCAGATCAAGCCACAGATCGGTCACATCTACGGCTACAGGCTCGAACCCGCCGACAACGGAACGCTCGTCACCTCGTACTACGACTGGTCGACCATCGACCCCGAGTGGAAAGAGGCCGACATCTTCCCGATCATCCCCGAGTCGGCCCTGCGGGCCACGTTGGGCATTCTAGAAAGGACACTCGCGCACTCGACCGAGTGGTGACCGAGCCGCGCTCGAGTGCCGAGGCCGGGGGTCCCGGCGAGTGGGCTGCGGCCTGTTCCGCTTCGCGTTCCACCAAGGTGATGCAGTCTGTCAACAGATGCGCGGTAGGGGGTCGCCGACGAGCATGTCGACGATGCGGGTCCCGCCCATGGTGGTCCGGAGAACCACGATTCCAGGCGGCTCGGCGTGGATCTGTCCCACGCGTGCCGCACCCGACCCCCGCGGGTTGGCCCGCAGCGCGTTCAGGGCCGCGTCGGCCTGGTCCGGGGGCACCACCGCGACGAGCTTCCCCTCGTTGGCCACGTAGAGGGGGTCGATGCCCAGCAGCTCGCAGGCAGCGGCGACGGCGGGGAGGATGGGCAGCGAGTCCTCGTCGAGGACGACCGTGAGGTCGGCATCGCGGGCCAACTCGTTGCACACCGTGCCGACGCCGCCGCGGGTGGAGTCGCGCAGCCAGCGGGTGCCGGGGGCCGCTGCGAGGAGGTCCTCGACCAGGCCGTGCAGCGGCGCCGTGTCCGACGCGATGTCCGCCTCAAGGGCCAGGTCCCCGCGGGCCAACATGACCGCTGTCCCGTGGTCACCCATGGTGCCCGACACGAGCACAACGTCGCCGACGGCCACCCTGGCGGCCGCCAGGTCACGCCCCGCCGGGACCACCCCGACGCCGGCAGTCGTGATGTACATGCCGTCTGCTGCGCCACGATCCACCACTTTGGTGTCACCCGTGACCACGGGGACCCCGGCGAGGGCGGCCGCCTCGGCCATGTCGGCCACCACCTCGCGCAGGACGTCGATCGCCATTCCCTCCTCGAGCACAAAGGCGGCGGAGATGGCGATCGGGTGCGCCCCCATCATGGACAGGTCGTTGATCGTCCCGTGTACGGCCAGATGGCCGGCGGAGCCGCCGGGGAAGCGAAGGGGCTTCACGACGTAGGAGTCGGTGCTGAAGGCCAGGCGTTCACCCGAGGGGAGGTCGAGCAGGGCGGCGTCGGTCTGTGTCGGGCGCCGGCCGTCCTCGTCCTCGCGGGCGAAGGCGGGCAGGAAGACGGCATCGAGCAGGGCAGCCGACGCCTTGCCACCCGCGCCGTGGGCCAGGGCGACGACCTCGTCGCGCAGACGTGGCCGCCGGCGCCGGAAGGCCTCGATGCGTCCGAAGACTGCGGCTTCCCTCTCGCCCGAGGCGGCGTTGCTGTTGCCCACGGCAGGATCGGGCGCGACAGCGGTCACGACGGGCGTCCCGAGTGCCCGCCGGTCGCGGGCAACGGCAGATGGCGCTGGACGGATTCCCAGAGAGCGAGCATCAGGGCGTCCTGGACCTCCTGAATCCGGTGGACGCTCTCGGAGCGCACCACCAGGCAGTAATGGACGGCGTCGCTCAACGCCATGCCGGATCCTTCGTAGCCGCAGAGGCCGACAGTGAGGAGACCCCGGCGCGCCGCCTCCTCGAATGCGCGCAGCAGGTCCGCCGAGTCGCCACTCGTGGAGAAGCCGACGGCTATGTCGAGCTCGCCACCATGGGCGATGAGCTGACGCGAGAAGACGAGCTCGAACCCCACGTCGTTGGAGAGCGCGGTGAGAACGGCCTGGTCGTCGACCAAGGAGAGCGCGGGCAGCGGGCTCCCGTGGGGGGGTCGGCGGAACAGCTCCGCGGTCCCCTGGGCATCGGTCGCGCTGCCACCGTTGCCGAAGCTGAACAGCCTCCCGCCCCGGGCGAAGCGCTCCGCCATGGCTGCCCCGGCGCGTTCGACCTGTTCATGACACCGTGCGAGCGTCTCAGCGCGCAGGCAGGCCGACTCCTCCATCTTTCCCCGGGCCGACGTGACCAGGTCCGTCATCAGGGCGCCGGCGTCCGTCTCCTCAGCCTCGATGAAGGGGTAGAGGAATCCCGTCGGCTCGGTCGCGCTCACGGCACGTTTCCGACCGTGAGGCTGGTCACAGCGACGCCGGCGTGCACCAGCACGAGATCACCGGGCCGGACGCCCTCCAGCAACCGGCCGTCGATCTGCTCGGCCCGCCCCCTCGCCAGCACCTCGACCCGTCCCTCTCCCAGCACGGCTCGGACCTCAGCCACCCGACCTTCGTCCGAGCAGGTCACACAGAC
The DNA here is from genome assembly GCA_963719485.1 of uncultured Acidimicrobiaceae bacterium. Lineage (GTDB taxonomy): Bacteria > Actinomycetota > Acidimicrobiia > Acidimicrobiales > RAAP-2 > Bog-473. The sequence goes on along the minus strand of OY970387.1, from coordinate 4,048,875 downwards.
GTCGTCGTTGCACTCGGCGTCCGGGGTGAGCAGCCCGGGATGCTCGAAGACGACATGGGTCAGCTCCCACAGCAGGTGGTAGAGCAGCACAAGCTCGCCCGAACGCGCCGCGAGGACCGGTTCCGGGATGTCCAGCCACACCACATGGTCGGCGCGGACGTCGCTCCCTTGCTCCGGTCTCGGACCGGCGCCCAGCCAGAGACTGGTGAGGCCCCAGGCGTCGGCCCGGGTCACGAGCTCGCGGGCCAACGGATCGTCCGCGGTGCTCACGCACAGCAGCAGGTCTCCGGGCCGGGAGAGCAGACGCACGGATTCGGCTGCGCCAGGTCCGTCCACGCTGACAGCCGGCAGGGCGCGCTTGCCCACGATGACCGGGTGTACGAACTCCACTGCGACGTGGCGGGCGTGGGCGGGCCACTGCGGCGCCACACACCATAGGGTGGCCCCAACGGCGAACCGACGGGCCAGGGCCAGTGCGGCAGGCGCCAGATCCTCGGCCGGTCCGCCTCCGCGCGGCACGTCTTCGGTGGTGCCGACGGCCGTCACCTTTGTGCCTTCCCGGCGGCGGCACGGTAACCGGCGACCGCCGCCTGTCCCAGTGCGAGGCCGCCGTCATTCGGTGGCACGACCCGGTGGGTGAGGACCTGGAAATGACGTGCCTCGAGCTCGTCGCGGGCTAGGCCGAGCAGCAGCGCGTTCTGGAAAACTCCGCCGCTCAGGGCGACCACATCGATGCCCGTGCGCACCCGCTGGCGCTCCGCCGCATCGCCGATCACGCGGGCCACGGCACCGTGAAAGCCTGCGGCCATGGCGCCGGAGCCTGCACCGTGGCGCAGGTCCGCAACCATCGCTCGGAGGGCGGGAGAGGGATCCATCTCGGCGTCGGTCAGGTCGAAGCGGTACGGGAAGGCGGAGGCGCCCGCGTCGAGCGCCTCCTCGGCCGCCCATTGCAGGCACAGGGCCGCCTCCGCCTCGTAGGTCGCCCGGTGGCGCAGGCCGAGGAGCGAGCTGACCGCGTCGAACAGGCGCCCCATGCTCGACGTCGCCACACAGCCGGTCCCGCGTTCGAGCTGGCGCGCCAGTACCGTTCGCTCCTGGGTGGAGAGGGCGCTCGCGGGCGGCAGGTCCTCCGCCCATTCGACCCCGGCCGCCCAAAGGTGTGCCAGCGCAGTGCGGCAGGGATGACGGATGGCGGCATCGCCACCGGGCAACGCGACCGACTTGAGGTGCCCGACCCGCTCGCACTCCCCATAGTCGGCCACGAGGACCTCCCCGCCCCAGATGGCGCCGTCCGTTCCGAAACCCGTCCCGTCGAACGCGATCCCGATGACGCGCTGGCCCGCGGACACCCCGTGCTCCGCCATTACCGACGCGACGTGGGCGTGGTGGTGCTGCACCTCGACCACAGGCTGCGACGAAGTGCCCTCGGCCCAGCGTTTCGTCTGGTAGCCCGGGTGTGCATCGGCGGCCAGCCGCGGCGCCCGAATGCCGTACAGGCCAGTGAGCTGACGGGTCGACTGTTCGAAGGCTGCCCAGGTCTCGATGCTGCCCATGTCGCCGATGTGTTGGCTTATGAAGGCGTCTCTGCCCGCTGCGAGACAGAACGTGTTCTTCAACTCACCCCCGACCGCCAGCGTCGGCTCCGCGGGGAACGGGAGCCGGAGGGGCAGGGGGGCATACCCCCGTGAACGCCGTAGCGGCAGTTCGCTCCCGGTGCGCCGGTCGATCTCGAGCACAGAGTCGTCGCACGGGACGTGGATGGGTCGATCGTGCAGCAGCCACGCGTCGGCGATGGCTCCCAGTCGTCGGCGGGCGTCGTCATCTTCGTAGCAGATCGGCTCGTCGGTGAGGTTGCCACTCGTCATGACCAGCACGTCGGGCACCGCGGCCCCGTCTCTTGACCCCGGGACCGCAGCGAAGAGCAGGTGATGCAGCGGGGTATAGGGGAGCAGCACACCCAGCCGCGGGTTGCTCGGGGCCACCAACGGGGAGATGGCCGTTTCGGCCGGGCGTGAACGCCGGCGAAGGAGGACGATAGGTCGCTGGGCCGACGTAAGGAGTTCCGCTTCCAACGGGTCGATGCAGGCCAGCGTGCAGGCCAGGTCGAGGTCACGGGCCATGACGGCGAACGGCTTCTCGAAGCGGTGCTTGCGGGCCCGCAGCCGCTGCACGGCGGCGTCTGAGCCCGCGTCGCACGCCAAGTGGTACCCGCCGAGACCCTTGATGGCGACGATCTCCCCCCGAGCGAGCGCCGCCTGCGCGGCGGCGAGAGCTGCGTCGGAGCCGACGACCGGATCTGACCCGGCTGACTTTTCCAGCCACAGACGCGGCCCGCAGTCGGCGCAGGCGATCGGCTGCGCGTGGAAGCGCCGGTCGGTGGGGTCGTGGTATTCGCCTGCGCAGGCCTGGCACAGGGCGAACCCGCGCATGGTCGTGTTGGGCCGGTCGTAGGGAAGGCTTACGGTGATGGTGAAGCGAGGCCCACAGTTGGTGCAGTTGGTGAACGGATAGCGTGCCCGCCTGTCCGTCGGATCGAACAGTTCGGCGAGGCAGTCGCCACAGGTCGCGATGTCGGGTGACACGAAAGTCCGGACCGCGCCCTGGCCCTGGCTCTCGACGATGGCGAACCCGGTCCCGCCACTCGGCGCCATCGGCCGGACGAGCACGTCGTCGATACGGGCCGGACCGGGCGCCTCCGCGACGAGCCGGCTCGTGAACTCCTCCGCCGCTTCCTTGGGTCCCTCGACCTCGATGAAGACCCCCCTGGTGTCGTTGCCGACGTGGCCGGTGAGCTCCAGCTCGGTGGCTAGCCGATGCACGTAGGGCCTGAACCCGACACCTTGGACGAGGCCGGCCACTCGGAGGCGGATTCGCACCGCCACCTCCGGCGTGGCCACGCTCATGTCGGCGACCCGCTGCGACGCCCCAGCGTGACAGCGGCCTCGCGATGCATCCGCCCGAAGTTGTAGTACGCCGCGCACGCACCCTCCGAGGAGACCATGCAGGTCCCGATGGGGGTCTCAGGGGTGCACGCGGTGCCGAACACCTTGCATTCCCAGGGCTTGATCACGCCCTTGAGAACCTCGCCGCACTGGCATGCCTTGGGATCCGCCACCCGGACATTCGGAATGGAGTAGAGCAGTTCGGCGTCGAAGGCGGCGAACTCTGGCCGCAGCTTGAGGCCGCTCTGCGCAATGAATCCCAAGCCGCGCCATTCAAAGTGAGGTCGGAGCTCGAAGACCTCAGCCAGCACGGCCAGGGCGCGCGGGTTGCCCGCCTCGCGCACGACCCTCGAGTACTGATTCTCGACCTCACAGCGGCCCTCGCGGATCTGGGTCAGCAGCATGGCGATGGCGTGCAGGATGTCGATTGGCTCGAAGCCGGCCGTCACGAGGGGCAGCCCGTACTCAGCGGGTACGAACCGATAGGGCCGCTGCCCGACCACAGTGGAGACATGCCCCGGCCCGAGGAAACCGTCGAGGCGGAGATCCGGGGACTCGAGGATGGCCCGGAGGGGCGGGACGATCGTGACGTGGTTGGAGAAGACCGAGAAGTTCGCGATCTCCTGAGTCCGGGCTTCGAGGAGCGTGAGTGCGGTCGACGGAGCAGTCGTCTCGAAGCCGACCGCGAAGAAGACGACATTGCGATCGGGGTTCTCCACGGCGATGCGGAGCGCATCGAGAGGGGAGTACACGAAGCGGATGTCTGCGCCACCGGCCTTGGCGTCGAGAAGGCTGCCCTTGCTGCCGGGCACGCGCATCATGTCGCCGAACGAGGTGAAGATGACGTCGGGTTGCTTGGCGACGGCGATGGCGTCGTCCACCCGTCCCATCGGGATGACACAGACCGGGCACCCGGGACCGTGCACGAGCTCGACGTTGCCTGGAAGGACGTGCTCTATCCCGTGCCGATAGATGGTGTGGGTGTGGCCGCCGCACACTTCCATGAATTTGAACGCGTCGTCACCTGCCAGCGCGGTGATCTGCGCCACCAGTGCACCGGCTGTCGTCGGGTCCCGGTACTCGTCGACGAACCTCATCGCTCAGCGTGCTCCTTATCTCGTTTTCGCCGTCGCCGCCCCTATGCCACCGGGCGCAAGCGTGAGGTGTCGTCCGGTGCGCCGAGGATGCCGGTGATCACCTCGATCCTCTTCTCGAGGAGATCGCGTGCAATGGCGAGCGCCCCGTCGGCGAAGTCCCTGACCTCCTTCGACGTGGAGATGGTGTGCCAGGCCTCCTCGAACTCGGTCCATGCCTCCGGCCCAGCTCTGCAGCCGAGCGCGTAGCCGACCATGACACCGATGATCACTCCCATCACGTACCTCCTGTTTCAGTCGAGATCTTCGAACGCCAGAATGCGTCGAGTTCGTCGTCGTAGGCCTGGCCCATGAGCTGAAGGGAGGCCAGCGCCAGTGCAGCCTCTGCTTCGTCGATCTTCGACATTGCGAACCCGACGTGGATCAACACCCAGTCGCCAGGCGTCAGGGGTTCGTCTTCGAGCAGACCGATGTTGACGATACGTGTCACCCCGGATACGTCCACCCGCGCCAGATGGCTGTTGACCTCGGAAATCTCCTTCAACTGTCCCGGTATTCCCAGACACATGGCCGTGGCGTCTCCTACTCGTCCTTCACCGCGTAGATCTCGACCCGAACCTCGACCTCCGGCTCCACCTTGAGGAGCAGCACCTTGGGTGGCTGCATCCCGAAATCCCTGATGTCGAAACTCGACGCACCCGCCAGGCGGATGGTCCGATCGTCCACCGGGCTGATGTCCATCAAGTCCTGATGCTGGCGTGAGACCCCGCGAAAAGTGACTTCACCGCTCACGCGGTAGCTGGCCTCGGATCCATCCGCGGCGATCTGTTCGAGCTGCCCCTCGATCCTCGGGAACTTCCTGGCGTCGATCCGCTTCTGCAGCTCGCGGTCCTCCATGCGGTTGCCCGACTTCAGGCGGTCGACGGCCAGCGAGAGCCGTCCCGCCGGCGTGCCGGCGGGATCGATGGTCCCCGAGGGCTCCAAGTCCAACTCGACGTAGCCCTCGAGCCCGGTGGTGCTCGAGTGGATCGGGTGCACGTTGGAGCGGGCGTCGATCCACACCTGCGAGCGGTCCGGGACGATGGAGTAGCGGGTCACGGCGGCTACATCCACTGCAATCTCAGGTAGCGACCCATGTCGGGAAGCGTCGGGGAGACGGTCACCTCACATCTCCCGCATCTTGAGGTAGCGGGCTATATCGGGCAGCGACTTGATCACCAGTCCGGCGACCGCGGCCAGGAGCAACGAAGCGATAAATCGACGGATCATCGGTAGATTCCCCTTTCGGCAGGTTGGGCAAGATCGGCAACGACTTCGAGGCAGAGTTCGACCGCTGCAGTGACCGCCGCCTGGACGGCAGGGGACAGTCCCATGCCCTCGTCGAGATCTCCTGGCTGGCATCCGACGATGACGATGCGGTCGACGGAGCCGCCGAGGCGGGCGAGGGTGGCGAGAACAATGTCCGGGCTCATGGTGTGCGCGTCGACAGTCACGAAGCCGCCCCCGTCGGAGCTCGACGAGGGCAGCGGCGACTGCCCGATGGGCAGCCTGGGTTCGATCACCGCGAGGGTCCCCGGCGGCTCGCCCATGGGGACGGCATCGACGAGGACCAACGCGTCGTAGCCCGCGAGAAGGTCGTACGCGAGGTGGATGCCCCGGATCCCATAGTCCTCGACTCGGACTCCATCTGGGACCGCCCGGCGGGCGAGCTGGTGGGACACCTCGACGCCGAAGGCGTCGTCGGAGAGGAAGACGTTTCCGATGCCCGCGACGAGGACTGGGCCGTTCACGCCCGGTCCTCGTCGCGCCGCCCGGTGGCCATCGGCTCGACCTCGTCAGGCCCGAAGTAGAGGTAGCGGCCCTGCCACATCAGCTCGCTCGCCGCCGGGTCGTCGTCGAGGGTGACCGCGAGATGGACTCCGCCGTCGACGTCTGCGAACACGCCGGCCACGGATCCACGCCGGCCATTCAGGAACATGTCCTGCGCATCAGCCTGTCCAGACGGGTGGAGCCGAACGGCCGATCCTCGCGTCAGGTCGATGCCCTCCACGCACACGGAGTCCGTCCACGGGTCGACGGACCCGTCGGACGCCGGGTCCCACCACGGAGGAGCGTCCGACCCTGGGGTGGTCAGCGTGGACCATTCCGGTTCGATCGGGCGCATCTGCCCATGGAGGCGGCTCATGGCTTCGGGCGAGAGGGAGTCGCATCGGTCGATGATGGCGGCGGCGCGGGCGTCCGTCCCCCGGGCCTCGGCTTTCTCGGTGTCGGTGAGCGTCATGACCCGCAGCGCCAGGATCTCGTCAATCTCGAGTGCGTCGTACAGGTCGCCCGGACTTTGGTTCGCCACTTCAGGATGGTCGTAAAGAATGATGGGCGAAGAAAGCACCACGTCGTCGCGGCCGATGAGGACCGGATAGGTGCCGTCGCTCTGACAGGTCCGGGCCGCGTCGGCGGCATCGTCGGGAGGATCGAGGAGCGAGACGAACGTGGCGCCGTCGACGGCCAACATCGTGTGCACGGCCACCAGGCTTTGCGCCACGACGTCCGCTCTCCGCGTTCGCTCGTCGTTCCATGCGGTGGCGTTCTCGACACCTACTGTCACCTTGACGTACGGCGAGCCGTCCGCTGCTGGAGCCGTGACGACCCAGACGGCACCGTCAACGGATAAGCGCTCACGGACGAAGCGACCGGCCAGTCTGCCGTCAGCGGTGTGGACGGGCTCGGTCTCGGATCCGCCCTCGAGGTGGAACGCCATCTCGTCGGCGGCGGTGCCATTCGGGGAGATGACGAGAGGAGGCAGGTCGATCGTGTGATCGACCGCCTCGTCCCACTCCACGTGGGACGTGCCGTCCACCTCGAGAGTGTCGACAGGCCCGAAAGCAGGTTCGCAACCTGCGGGCGTCTTCGCGCTCGACCGGGCTTCAACCCTGCGACGCTGGGTTTGCAGACACCGGACGCGGACCTGGAGGATCGTGGGTTCGGGTCGCCAGCGTGGGCTGACGAGGCACTCGGTGCGGGTTGACCACCGCTCGGACCCATCGAGCTCGCTGTAGGCCCGGGGAGTCAGCACGCCCCACTGGAAACGCACCTGGTTCTTGCGGGAGGACGCCCGGTACGGGTACAAGACGTAGCCCTCGTAGAGGACGGCGTCAGCTACGGTCTTCGCCGTCTCGAAGCGGTCGTCTCCGAGCTCGGTGGGGAGTTGGGAGGACCTCGTGCCGGTCGCGCTCATGGCCCGCCGTCTCCGGCCTCCTTGAGGAGCTGCGCGAAGGCCTGGTCCCACGTCGGGAGGCCCCGGGTCGCCCGAAAACGCTGAAGATCGTCCAGCGTGTCGCGTTGGACCCGAACGTAGCCGCTCCCGGGAAAGTAAGCGTCCATTGTGCTGCGCCAGACGGCGACGGGCAGGCGATACGAGCACTCCGTCGACCACGAGAGCGGCTCGGCGGTGAATCCCAACGCTCCCTGGCTGAAAACGGTCCCGGAGAAGAGGAAGATCAGAGGAATGTCGTCAGCACCCAACGCGTGCATGTACTTGGCACCCGCAACCTCGAAGTCATACGTGCACTCGACCGGCAAGTCGAACTCAGTGGTCCCGTCGAAACGGCCCAGCATCGACGACACGTGGGTCCAGAGGAATGGCCGGAGCGAGTTCCCCCACTGGGGTGTCTCACCGAACAGCTCGTAGAGCTTCTCCTCCTCCTGCTCGCTGTACCGGCGGCGCTGTGGCTCGATCCGGATCTGGCATCGCAGGGCCGCCGCATGGATGGGCTTCCTGTCCACCTCCTCTGCTCGCGTCCGGAACATCAACGTCGGCACGGCGGCATGCGGTTCGGTCCTGGCATCGAGCACCTCGAATTGCAGGTCGGTCATTGTGCGCGCGACTCGATGTCGGCGAAAAAGTCGTCGAGCTTGCGGTTGGCCTCGCTGCCTCCGTCGAAGCCGCGCCAGAGCAAGCGCAGGTGCCCGACGAGCTCGTAGCAAGAGTCGATCGGTACGATGTAGCACTCGGCGCCGCGGTCATCGCGGTTGCTGGTGGCGCGGACCAGGAACGCCTCGACGTCCGGTTGCATGGTGGAGAGTTGCGGGTTGTCCGCGACAAGATCGCTCCACGTGTCGAGCGCGAGTTCCGACTCGGTCGCACCCGCCGGACCGGGGTAGAAGGCGGCGATGCGTTGGAGCTCAGAATTCAGGAAGAAGAAGGCGACACTTACGGGGATCTGCAGGCCATCCCACTGGGCAGGTGAAAGCTCTAAGTCGCGAAAGGCTAGATAACGTTCGGGCACGCTGCGGAAATGGTCGCCGCCCGCCCCCTTCGACTCGAAGAGGAGGAAGCACCCGCGACAGGCGCAGAGCAATGTCCTGGAGCGCAGGTCCACCAGGTGTCGGTGCTCGCTCGCGATGGGCTCCGAGCACAACTCGCAGAGCTCATCGACAAGACCAGCCTCACGAACGGGTGGGGCGGCCCGGATGCGCTGCAACACGGCGATCGGGTCGGTCATCGAATCGTCACTTCCGTCGGGCACGCGTCGTACGCCGGTTTGACTCCCAGGAGGATCGGTACGGCCGGCGCGGCGCTCGCGCTCGGTTCCTCGACGACGATCCGGGTTACTTCGGGCGCCACCTGCAGGATGGCGGCCTCGACCGCGCCGCGCAAGGTCGCGGCAGAGGACGGACAGCCGTCGCAGTTGCCCAGAAGCCGCAGCTTGACGGCCCCGAGGTCGTCGTCGACCGCCAGCAGCTCCACGTCTCCGCCGTGACGCCCGAGGAACGGTCGGACGGACTCCAGCGCCCCCTCCACCCGGACGTCGAGCGGGTCGGGATGCAGGCCCTGGACCAGCAAGAGGCTGGCGACCAGCTCGTCGGCGGTGAAGTCTGCCATGAGGTCGGGCGCGCGCGCCTGGACGATCTCGGCCATCCGGGCCAGCCCGGCGCCATAGAGGTCCGATACGAGGCGGAGCAGCTCTTCGGCCAATGTGAGCGAACGAGGTTCCGCGGTGGCCTGCAGCTCGCTCAGTGCCTGCTCAATCCGCTCACCACTCGCTTGTAGGTTCGGGCGTTCAGCCATCGCTCCGTGCGATCAGAACAGGTCGTCCGCGTGGGCCACCTGGGTGGGGGAGTGGACTTTCTTCAGCACCTTTCCCTCGCCGAGGTACATGTGGACGCCGCAGGGCAGGCAGGGGTCGAAGCTTCGCACCGATCGCATGATGTCGATGCCTTTGAAATTCTCCTTGGTGTTCTCCTCGAAGATCGGCGTGTCTGTGACCGCATCCTCATAGGGCCCGGGAGTGCCGTAACTGTCACGAGGGTTGGCGTTCCACGGGGTCGGAGGGTAGGGGTGGTAGTTGGCGATCTTGCCTCCCTTGATCACCATGTGGTGCGACAGGACGCCCCGCACCGCCTCGGTGAATCCGCACCCGATCGCTTCATCAGGAACTTCGAAGGGCTCCCAGGTTTTAGTTTTGCCGGCCCGTACGTCCTTAAGCGCAAGCTCGATGAAGTCCAGCGCGGCCGCGGCAGCGTAGGCCTGGAAGTAGGTCCGCGCCCTGTCGCGCTCCAGCGTGTTTGACCACTGCGGGATCTTCCACTCCAGGTCGACGGGCCCCTCGAGGGCGGTCTTGGGCAAGTGGATCTTTACGCTCGTGCCGGTCGCATCGAGGTGGTCCGTGTGCACCAGGCCGGAGAGGGCGGTCGACCAAAGCCGGGCCAACGGTCCGCCTCCGGTGTCGAGGGCCAAATGGTCCGTTCCGTCGAACCAACGCGGCGCCATCACCCAGCTGTAGTTCCCGTCGAAGTCGCGCTTCTGCGGCTGGGGGTTGGTGTGCTGGTTCCAGGGGTGCCGCCGGTCCACCGGGTTCCCGAGGGGATCCCGGGTGACGAACATCTCCTGATCCTCCCAGTCGTCGTAGAAGGAGTGGCCGAGCAGGATCCGGATGCCGAGATTGATCTCGACGAGGTCGTTCGTGACCAGCTTGCCGTCGACGACGATGCCAGGGGTGACGCCCATGGCCCGGCCCCACTTGGTCATGTCCTTGTAGTCGAAGTTGCAGACCTCGGGGTCCTGGAATGCCCCCCAGCAGTTGAGCAGGACCCGCCTCCGGCCCACCTCCTCGTATCCCGGCATGGCCTCGTAGAAGAAGTCGAAGAGGTCGTCGTGCATTGGTACGACCCGCTTCATGAACTCGACGTAGCGCTGCAGGCGTGTGTAGTAGTCGGTGAAGAGCTGGATGGTCGCTGTGGTGCCGACGCCGCCGGGATAGAGGGTCGACGGGTGGACGTGGCGTCCCTCCATCAGGCAGAACATCTCGCGCGTATAGCGGCTTACCTGGAGCGCCTCGCGGTAGAACTCGCCCGAGAAGGGGTTGAGCGAGCGCATGATGTCGCCGATGGTCTTGTAGCCGTGGGCCCCCGCATGCGGCGCTTCTGTCTGGTTGGCCTGTTCGAGCACGCCCGGGTTGGTTTCGGCCACCATCTTCTCGCAGAAGTCCACGCCGACGAGGTTCTCCTGGAAGATGTTGTGGTCGAACATGTACTCGGCGGCCTCACCGAGGTTGAAGATCTGCTCGCCCAAGGCGGGAGGCTGCACCCCGTAGGCCATGTTCTGGGTGTAACAGGAGCAGGTGGCGTGGTTGTCGCCACAGATCCCGCAGATCCGGCTCGTGATGAAGTGCGCGTCCCTGGGGTCCTTGCCTTTCATGAAAACGCTGTAGCCGCGGAAGATCGAGGAGGTGCTGTGACATTCGGCCACCTTCCCCTTCCCGAAGTCGATCTTGGTGTAGATACCCAGGCTCCCCACGATGCGGGTGATGGGGTCCCATGCCATTTCCACCAGCCCGCTGGCATCCTCTTTGAACTTCTTGGTGGCCATGCGCTTTACCTCCAGATCTTCGTGTAGCCGGTCGTCAATTCGCTGCCCGGGGTGCGCCACTTGGGCTCGTCGTCGAGCGTGTGGAGCGTGATCTTGCGCAGGCCGCGGATGGCCTTCCCGTAGAGTCCCGACGCCATCGTCGACACGGTCGCCCCCGGCGGTTCGTCCATGAACGGCATGAACTTGTCCGGGAACCCGGGCATGGTGCAGCCGATGCAGATGCCGCCGACATTCGGGCAGCCCCCAACTCCGTTGATCCACCCCCGTTTGGGGACGTTGCACTTGACCACCGGTCCCCAGCAGCCGAGCTTGACGATGCACTTGGGAGAGCCGTACTCGGTCGCGAACTCGCCCTGCTCGTAGTACCCGGCCCGGTCGCAGCCCTCGTGGACGGTGGAGCCGAACAGCCATTGGGGTCGCAGCGAGTCATCGAGCGGGATCATCGGCGCCTGGCCGGTGACCTGATACAGCAGGTAGAGGATCGTTTCGGAGAGGTTGTCCGGATGGGTCGGGCAACCAGGAACGCACACGATCGGGATCCCGGCCTTGGAGGTCCAACCCCATCCGAGGTAGTCGGGCACTCCCATGGCACCGGTGGGATTCCCGGCCATCGCATGGATACCTCCGTAGCAGGCACACGTCCCAGCCGCGAGCACGACGAGGGCCTTTGGCGCCAAGCGGTCGAGCCATTCACTTGTGGTCATGGGCTGGTCGGTGTCGGGGTTGTTCCCGAAACCGCACCAGTAGCCCTCCTTCTTGATCGCCTCGTTCGGAATGGACCCCTCAATGACGAGGACGAAGGGATCGAGCTCTCCCCGATCGGCCTTGAAGAACCACTCGATGAAGTCGTCGGCGCCGCCGACCGGACCGTTCTCGAAGTCGATCAGCGGCCAGTGCACGGCAATCTTGGGCAAACCCGGGAGAGCGCCCAGGGCGATCTCCTCGATGCTGGGCTGAGTCGCAGCGGTGAGAGCGACAGAGTCGCCGTCACAGCTGAGTCCGGCGTTGATCCAGAGGACATGGACCACCGCTTCTTCGGTCGCAGTGTCAGTCGCCGTCAATGTGCCCTCCCCGGTCGTTGCCGCGCGGGGTCGTGCGGCCTCATGCAGTGTCAGCCTCGTGCCGTCTGCTGTAAATGAGTGTCTTTTGCACCGTCTACCCGACGAAGAGGTCCGCGACCCGGCCATTGACACTTCGAGCTTGCGGGGCGAGGATCGGTGGTGCATGGCCACGGAACATCGTGTCGTGGAGCCGACGGCAACCGAGGGTGTAGCGCGCTTCGAACTGGCCCCGCCGCGCCGGTTCATGCTGCCTGCGATCCTTCTCCTCCTGTCTGAGCAGCCCGGCTACGGATACGGCCTGGTGCCGCGGCTGGTCGAGTTCCGTTTCGGCCATGTCGATCGTCCGGCCGTCTACCGCGCTCTGTCTCAGCTCGAGCGCGATGGACTGGTGCAGGTCTCGGCGCACGACCACCAGCCCGGGCAGGCGCGCCGCGTCTACTCGGTGACGCCGCTGGGGGAGCGCGTGCTACGGGTGTGGATGGGCGTGATACGGGAGGAGCACGCACATCTGGGCGAGGTCATCCGGCGCTACCAGGCAACCTCCACGATCGACTCGGTCCTTTCGGAGGTCGAGGGCGGGTGGGTGCCCGAACTGGACGTGGCCTGGTCACCGGTGTCGACGACGTCTCTGTGGCGTCGACGGCTGATGCCGCCGGACAACGACAGCGACGATGCCACATCTCACTTCGCCGACCTGGCGGGCGGATCGCTGGGCTCTGTCCGGTCGAACCCGTCAAGCGGATTGCCGGGCGAGGTCGGGACGCAGCCGGATGCGGGACCCCTTCGGCCCGGGAATCTCCCGGAGAACCCCACGATGGGCCGGTTCGTCCTCGATCCCGAGAGATCGGCGGTGCTCATTGATGCCCGCTCCACAGTCGGACCCATCTGCTTCGGCACCACCGGGATACACGGTTCGCTGTACGCCGCCATGGGGGATGCCGGCGTGAGTACGGAGATCCCTCCAACGGGTTGGCTCACCATCGATATGACGAGATTGAGCTCGGGCAACAAGCTCTACGACGCCGAGCTTCACCGCCGTATCAACTCCCGCCGCTTTCCAAGTGCCAAGGTGGAGCTGAAGGATTGCACGCCGAGTGCGCCGGGCTGGCGGTACCGGCTGCGAGGTGAGTTGACGTTCCACGGCATCACGCGGCGGACGGAAGGGACCGTGCGCATCGAGTCCGCATCGGAAGACCGTATCGTCATCAGCGGCGAGCAGGCCTTCGACATCCGGGACTTCGCACTTCCCTCGCCGACCATGCTGATGCTGCGTATCTTTCCAGACGTCCGCGTGCGCCTCTACGCCGAGGCGGAGCGGTCCGACGACGACTAAGTCCCGGGTCCGGTCTGATCTGTGACGTCCTGGCCGACACCCCGCAGGCCGACGGCCTTGCCGTCCGAACCAAGGGTCGGGTTGGCGTGCACCCAGACGATGTGCGCCTTCTGATCGGAGTGGATGACGTGATATTCCAGGTCAAGCGGGCGGGACGAGGCCACGGACTCAACCATGGCCTCCCGCACCCGATCGCTGTCGGAACCACTGATCCGCTCCATGTAGGACTCGAACGTGCCCGCGAAGTCCAACGGGTCGATCCCGTGGATGCGGTGGAACTCCGTGCTCCATTGGACGGCACCCGTCCTCAGGTCCCACAGCCAACTGCCGACGTGAGAGAGCGCTTCCGCTTCCTCCAGCCGGGCGTCGATTTCGGCCAGCGTCGCCTGAGCGAGATGCTGTTCTGTCACGTCGCGTGCCACGACCACCCGCCCGGCGATCAGACCCTCATGGTCGACGAGCGGTGCGAGGGAGAGGGAAACGGGAATGGGGAGCCCATCGGGGCGCACGATCTCCGTCTCGAAATGCCGGATGCGTTCACCGGCCCCCACCCTGGCGATCACCTCATCGACCTCCAGCTGGAGGTGTGGGGCGAAGAGGGCGCCAATGGGACGACCCTCGACGTCGCGCGGCGGGCGACCGAACAGCCTCTCCGCGTTCTCGCTGAAGTAGGTGACCACGGCCGCGGAATTGCAGGTGATGACCGCATCATCAGTCAACTCGATGATTGCGCGGAGGAGGGCGCCCCGCGGAGCTGCGTGGTCGAGCCCATCTCGTCCAATCTCGCCCGTTTCATCCGTGTGGCCCATGGAGTCTCCGGCTGTTCTCGGTCTTGTTCGGGGCGGGTCCGTCGCTGCCTCGTCGCGCATCCATCGGAGCTGGCTCCCGCCGCACCGGCCGCCGAGGCCATCTTAGGCAGCGCCGACCCGACGACGTCGGCCCCGCTGCTGCGTCAGACCGTCTGTCATCGGTGCCGCGACCCCGCTGCCGCGAGGCGACCTCAGTCAATCGACTCCTGTCGCCCTAATGCCGGTCAGCGATACGAGAACAAGATGAGCGGTCCGTTTCCGTCGACAACGAAGTCCCGCTCGTCGGAACCGCCAGTTATGCTCAAAAATCGAGGTGCGGGCAATGCACGAACTGTCCATCTGCAGCGCAATTGCGAACACGGCGGCGAAGCACGCGGACGGGCGATCTGTGTCCCAGGTGACCGTGCAGATCGGCCATCTGCGCCAAGTGGTTCCCGATGCTCTCCAGTTCAGTTGGGAGGTCGTCTCGAGCACCACCGACCTCAAGGACGCGGCTCTTGTGATCGAGCAGGTGCCCGCAGTCGTCGAGTGCACGAACTGCGGAGCAAGGACGATTCTCGATCTGCCGATTCTGGCTTGCGGTAAATGCGAGGGGTTCGACGTCAAGTTACTCAGCGGCGAAGAGCTCCTGGTTGTATCGATCGATCTGGTGGACGTTTAGCCGTGGGGCGGTTTCACATCCATGCGGACGGAATGAGCCACGTGCACGAGCCCGATCTTGAGCATCATCACCACAACGTGGACGGAGCCTTCGATGTCGGGGACCATTCCGGATATACAGAAACCGAGCAAACGAGGGTCACGGTCCTGGAGAATCTCCTCTCGGAGAACGACCTGATAGCTGACGACAACGGTAGGCGCCTCGCGGAATCGGGCGTCCGCGCGGTGAATCTGATGTCGTCCCCTGGTGCGGGAAAGACCACGCTGCTCCGAAAGACGTTGGAGACGCTTGGCGCCGCAGTGCACATCGGTGTGCTGGAGGGGGACATTGCCACCAGCCTGGACGCGGACAAGCTTGAGGGTGCTGGTGCAACCGCCATCTCAGTAGTGAACACAAGCGCAGGATTTGGAGGGGAGTGCCATCTCGATGCGGTGATGGTCAGATCCGGACTGGCCCGGCTGCCGTTGGCAGACCTTGACCTGTTGATCATCGAGAACGTCGGAAACTTGGTGTGCCCGGCGGAGTTTCGGGTTGGCGAACAGTCGAGAGCGATGGTCTTCGCGGTGACGGAGGGAGAAGAGAAGCCTTTGAAGTACCCGGTGATGTTCCGCGCCGCGGATGTCGTCGTGGTGAACAAGATTGATTTGCTTCCACACCTCGACTTCGATCTGAACGTATTTTTGGCCAATCTGCACGCGATCAACCCCTCAGCCGAGGTCATCATGGGCAGCGCTCGGACAGGAGCAGGCGTAGCCGAGTGGTGCGCCTGGCTCACTGACAACGGCTCGCTGCCGACGCTCAGCCCAAACTCTCGATCGTCGCCATCCCCACGATTGGTCGATTGAGCGCGAGGCCTCCGGCCGAGCCGTAGAAGCCAGCGTCACCGAAGTTGAAGATGCCCCCGTCTCCTCCGACCAGCCAATAACCCTGGCCGTCAGCGGTGTGCTCCATACCCACGACGGGGGCGCGTAACGGCGTTCCTCCCGTCGAACCGAAGTAGGCCACATCGCCGAAGTTGAAGATGCCTCCGTCTGACGCAACGAGCCAATAGCCGCTCCCGTCGGGGGACGCGGCCATCCCGACGATCGGCTGCTCGAGGGGGAGGCCGCCGGCGGAGCCGAAGAAGGGCGCGTCGCCGAAGGCGAAGATCCCTCCGTCTGATGCGACCAGCCAGTAGCCACTGCCGTCGAATGTCGAGGCCATTCCCACGATCGGTTTGTCGAGCGGCATACCGCCCGTCGATCCGAAGAAGCTGGCGTCCCCGAAAGCGAAGATCCCTCCGTCTGATGCGACCAGCCAGTACCCGCCACCGTCGGGCGTTGGCGACATCGCCACAATGGGTGCGTTGAGATGCATCCCGCCGGTCGAGCCGTAGAAGACGGCGTCACCAAACGCGAAGATGCCCCCATCGGAGGCGAGGAGCCAGTATCCCGCGGCGTCTGGCGTCGCGGCCATGCCGACGATCGGGGCGTTCAATTGAAGGCTTCCGGTGGAACCGTAAAACTGTGCACCGCCGTAGCTGAAGATCCCGCCGTCACTGGCAACCTCCCAGTACCCCGGCGCTCCCAGGGGCTTGATCGAGATGACCAGGTCTGCCGGGGTCGACAAGAAGTTGGAGTCCGTGACGGTGAAGGTGACTCGGTACTGCCCCGAGATCGTGGGCGTCCCACTGAGCGCGCCGTTCGCCGCCAGATGGACCCCGGGCGGCAAGGCGCCTCCGGTCACTGCCCACGAGTACGGAGCCAATCCGCCGCTGCCGGAAAGTGAACCGGCGTAGGCCACGCCGATGGTTCCGATAGGGAGGCTGGTGGTCGTGACAGCCGGTGGGGCCGACAGCGTGGCGATGGTGCCTCCGAGGTTCGCACCAACCCCGACGGCTTCGCAGTTCACCAGGCTGGCGCACGTCACGCCGAACAACGAGCCGACACCACTCGGGGCCGATGTGTTGGACCAGGCGGACCCCCCGTCCGTCGTCGAGAGAATGCTGGAGCCGGCTACGGCGGTGCACACCGCTGCGTTGAGGCAAGTGACGGACCCCAACGGCGTTGTCCCGGCGGGCGTCCCCAGGTCGCTCCATTGGGTGCCGCCGTCTGTCGTGCCGATGAGGTGGGATCCGGTCGCCAGGCAGGCTGTATCGCTGGAGCACGAGACGCCAGTCAGCGTGGTCGCACCGGTTGGGACCGTCTGCGGCGCCCACGTGTTTCCTCCGTCTCCCGTGGCGAGGACCACCCCGCCCGGTCCGCCGGAAGACTGCCCGACTGCCGTGCAGTGCAGGGCATCGGGGCAAGAAATTCCATTGAAATTGGTCACGACGCCCGGGTAGGACTCCTTCCCCCAGGTTCCGCCACCATTGTCCGTCGCGATGATGCTCGGCGAGGACGAACCGAAGTTGCTCACGGCATGACACGTGGTCGCGCTGACACACGAGACCCCGGTCAAGATGCCAACTCCTCCTGAGGGAACAGGCTCAGAAGTCCAGATCGCGCCGGCGTCGACGGTCCCGATGATGACCGGGCTGCCGAAGATGCCGAACCCGACAGCCGTGCAGTCGGACGTCGTTGCGCACGAAATGGCGTTGAGGCCGTCGACGTTGGAGGGAATGGCCTGGGCGCTCCAGGCGTATCCCTCGTTTACCGAATCCAGAACGGAGTTCACGCCGACCGCGAAGCAGTCGATGGTGCTCGGGCACGAGACCGAACTCAAACGACTGGTACCAGGTGGCGGGGTTTGCGCGGTCCACGACAGCCCGCCCCTCGTCGTGGCCATGATCGTGGAACCGGCCCCCGTGTTGCCCGTGTTGCCCACCGCGATGCAGTCAGCGGGCGCCGAACAGGAGATCCCGGTGAGATCCACGGCATTTGCCGGCGGGCTTTGGAGTGACCAGGACGAGCCGTTGTCAGACGTACCGACGGCATACGGGGTTGAGCTGAGATCGGTGCCGACTGCGATGCAGCTTGTTTCGTTGGGGCAGGCGATTGATCCGAGTAGTGAACCTGAAGGTATTGAAGTCGAAGCGGTCATTTGCCAATCCGAAAAGTCGGTTGTCCAGAGTGATGTGGCTCCACCGCCGGACGCAACGCCTACCGCAACGCAGGTCGTGGAAGTGGGACAAGACACCGATGTCAAGAAATTGACTGGCGGCTGATCCAAAGTCGTCCACGTGCTTCCGTTGTCGGTGCCGATTATTGCTGGAATGCCGTCGACTACACCGATAGCGGCACACGTAAGGGCGCTTGAACACGAGACGGCTGATAGAGAATCGGTTCCAGACGGCGGGGCCTGGGCATCCCACGTAGCGCCATTATTTGATTCGACGATCTTGATCCCTTCGACCGCCGTGCACTCGTCAATGTTGAAGCACGAAATCGACTCAGCCGGAAAGCCGGCATCCTGAATGACCCAGCTGGCCCCGCCGTTGGTCGACTTCATGATCCCGGAGCCCCCGCCGGAGTAGCAGACAGCCGCGGACGGGCACGAGACCGTGGAGAGTGTGGTCACGCCGGACGGGGGAGTGGCGTCGGACCACGATGACCCACCGTTTTGGGTCACGATGATCGAGGCCACGTGACCACCGTCGTCGCCAACCGCCACGCAGGTCGCCGAGCTGGCGGTGGAACTCGGTGCGCAGGAAACGGCGCCGACGTTCGCCAGCGGCTCGTAGCTCGCCGTCGTGTGCCATGAGGGGCTCACGGCAGCCGCCGGGAGTGCTGACAGGTGGGTCCCGACGACGCCAACGAGGGCCAGGGCCATCACCGTCGACAGCGCGGTGACGATGATCCTCCGGACTGTACGCAACGCCATCTTCCTCCATCGAGGAGAGCCCGTTCAAATGACTGACGGATCGTATCCGTCGAGCGCCGTCTGTTTCGCGGCGGTGTGGAAGCCAGTAAACGAACGGTCGCTGCTAGGAGGGTTGCTGCGCGGGAACGACCGCGTTCGGGGGTGTGCGTCCCGCGAGGACGTCACAGACGCCCTGGCACGCAAGACGCGCCATACGGGTCCGCGTCGCGATAGTTGCACTACCGATGTGAGGAAGCAGCGTGGCCCGGGGTGCGGACAGCAGCCGGGGATTCACTTTTGGTTCTCCATCGAAGACGTCGAGCCCGGCGCCGTAGATGGTGCCGTTCTCGAGCGCATCAGCCAGCGCGTTCTCGTCCACGACCGGACCGCGTGCGGTGTTGATCAGCACCGCCGTGGGCTTCATGCGGGCAAGCTGCGCAGCGCCGATCAGGTGGCGTGTGGACTCGTTGAGGGGAACATGCAGGCTCACGATGTCCGACCGCTCCAGCAGATCGTCAAGCGCCGGAACGAACCCTGCCACGCCCGTATCGTGACGGGTGGTGTGGATGACCTCCATGTCGAAGCCGTTCGCTCTCTTCGCGACGGCACGTGCGATGCGCCCGAAGCCGATGAGCCCGAGGGTTGCCCCGTGCACGTCTCGGGCGAGGTGGGTGCCGAAGCCCCAGCCCGTCCATCGGCCCTCGCGGAGATCCCGCTCCGCGTCCGTCGTCTGACGCCTGGCGGCGAGGATCAGCAGGAAGGCCAGGTCTGCCGTCGTGTCATCGAGGACTCCGGGTGTGTTGCACACGGTGATACCCATGGCAGACGCCGAGGCGATATCGATGTTGTCGTACCCGACTGCGGCGTTTGCCACGACCCGGAGTCTCCCGCTTCGCCCTGACTCGAGCACGGGCACATCGATGCGATCCGTGAGGTGGCAGACGATTCCGTCACACTCGGCGGCCAGGCGCACGAGTTCGTCCGGGGAGAGGCGGGAACCGTCCTCGCGTATCACGATTTCGTGGCCGGCATCGAGCAGGGGATCGGTCCCGCCCTCCGTCAGGGGGCGGGTGACGAGGACGCGCGCCACCTAGTGCGTCGTGTAGTTGATTGCGCCGGCACCCTTGACGCCGATGGCGAAGCAGAAGCAGTGGATCGGAGCGTGATCGCTGATCGGACGCAGGGAGTGCACCTTGTCGGGCGGGATGTAGACGAGGTCACCCTGGGAGATGGAGCGGTCCTCTCCGTCGATCGTCATGATGCCCTTGCCGTTCATGACGTAATAGAACTCGTGCGTCGGGTGGGAGTGCGGGTCGACCAGTCCGCCACCGGGGACCTCGAACTCGTTGACGAGCTCCAGGTAGCCCCCGTCGGTGATGTCCTTGAACTCGCGGGACTCGATCATCCACCAGACCGGGACGGTGCCATTGTGCTCGACGACCGGCGCCTTGGCTTCAATGCTGCGGACATCCATCCTGTTGGCCTCCCAAGATTTCCTAGACTGACTCCGGTGTCAGGTTAGGCCGAGTTGTGCCGGAGGCGCAGCGCCGGTGGCACGAGTCGAGCAGACGAGAGCGAGCGATGTCCCCAAACGCAGCAATGAGAGAACGGATGCTGGCCCCGGAGCCGCTGATCGAGGCGGAGTGGTCGCCGTTCGGATGGCTTCCGGTCGCCGATGTCGACTCGAGGGACGGCCAGCAGACTTTGACGTTCGAATGGGCCGATGCCCATGTGAACCTCATCGGGCACGCTCGGACCGAAGTCCCCGAGGCCTCCGGAGGACTGCGCTGCGAGATGTTGTTCCGCCACGACACCCACACCCAGGCCTTGATGCCGCTCAACGTTCCTGCTGTGATCGTGGTGGCACCTGCAGCGGTCGAATTCGAGGACGATGGCGAGGCGAATTCCATCCGGGCCTTCCGGATCGAGCCGCTCGAATCCCTTGTGCTGCATCGGGGAACCTGGCACTGGGGTCCCTTCCCCATGGAGGGTCCTGAGGTGCGGCTGTTCAATGTCCAGGGGCTCCGCTACGCAGAGGACAACCGTTGCGTGGATCTGGCCTCCAAGAGCATCGCTGTTGTGGTGGATCTACGGTGATCACCGCGCCGAAGGTGGGAGCCAACGGTGGAACTTGACGACGCCGAAGAGGCGGAGGTGGTGCCGGCCACCGTGGCCGAACTGGTCGACTCCCTCACGGCACACGAGACGGGATCGGACACCCGGGGGAGGCCGACCTTCATCACCACCACCCCGAAATGGTGGGTTCACGGCCGCGTGTTCGGCGGCATGATCGTCGCCCAGGCCCTGAACGCCGCCATGCGGACGGTCCCCGTGGGCCTCGAGATCCACTCGCTGCACGGGTACTTCCTCCGCCCGACGAGTCCGGGGTCGCAGACGACCCACGCCGTGGACAGCGTGCGCGATGGGCGGTCGTTCAGCACCCGAGAGGTGTTCAGCGAGGTGGAGGGGAGGGAAACGTTCCGGATGACGTGTTCATTTCACGTTCCGGAAGAAGGTGACAGCTACCAGCTGCCGGTTGCCCCGGATATTCCACCGCCCCGCGAGGTCGAGGGGTTCGAGGCGCCCTTTCCATTTGACGTCCGCGAGCTCGGTGCGACCGAGCAGCGGGAAGATGGAACCTACCGGTCGACACGTCGCTGCTGGTTTCGCACCCGTGAGCCCCTTTCGGACGACCCGGCGGTGCATGCGTGCTTGCTCGCGTACTTCTCGGACATGACCGGCGCGTCTTTTCGTCCGCACAGTCTCGGCGTATGGGGCACGCACACCGACGCCAGCCTTGATCACGCCCTGTGGTTCCATCGACCCTGGCGGGCCGACACGTGGAGCATCTTCGATCTCCATGCGCTCGTGAACGCGGGTGGTCGGGCGACCGTCCGCGCGACGATGCACGGTGAGGACGGCACGTTGCATCTCAGCATGGCGCAGGAGCTGTTGATCCGGGAGCTCGACGAACCGCTGCAGATCACGACGCCGGTGTGGTCGGAACGGGACGACACGATGGGAGGCGACGATGGGCCTGCTTGATGGCCGGCGTGCGGTCGTGACCGGTGGAGGATCTGGCATCGGGCGGGCGACCTGCCGCCGCATGGCCGAGGAAGGCGCCCGCGTGGCCGTCTTCGACGTCAACGACGAGTCCGCGAAGACCGTCGCCGACGAGATCGGAGGGATCGCCTTTGGTGTCGACGTCGGTGATCCTGATGCGCTGCGAGAAGCAGTCGATGCCGCGGCGGCCGAGCTCGGAGGGCTCTCCATCATCTACAACAACGCCGGTACCTCCGCCTTCAACAAGCTCCACGAGATGGATGTTTCCGACTGGGATCGGGTCCTTCGGGTCAACCTGACCGGCGTGTGGGCAGGGATCCGGGCCGCGGTGCCGCACCTGCTGGCCGGCGGTGGTGGCTCCATCGTCAGCACGGCGTCCATCAGTGGAACGAGGCCCGCGGCGGGCGAAAGCCCCTATGCGGCCAGCAAGGCCGCTGTGGCCGCGCTGACGGCATCGGCGGCCTTGGAATACGCACCCACCATCCGGGTCAACGCGGTGTCGCCGGGGATGATCAGGACTGCCATGACCGCGCCGATGTTCGAGTTCATGCCGAATCAGGTGGAGCGTTTCGAGAAGGGAACACCGGTGGCCCGCATCGGTGAGCCCGAGGACATCGCCGACGTGGTCGTCTTCCTCTGCTCGGATCTGGCCCGCTTCGTGACCGGGCAGAACATCGTCGTCGACGGCGGGTTGACGCTGCACGGCTCGGGCGTCGACGGCATCTTCGACGTCGTGTTCCCGACGGAAAAGCCCCGGACCTAGGCACATCACGCGCCGCGGCTGGGTGCGTCCAGGCGTTCAGGCGTTCGGGTCGAAGAGGGCTCGATAGACCATGGTCGTGATCGTCTCGAGGGCCACGTCGTCGATCGGTTGCCCGACGAACTCACGCAGGTAGTGAAAGCGGTCGAGCATGGCCAGTGTGGCGAGGCCCGCGGCGTCGGGATCGATGATGTGGCCCGACGAGTCGGGTCCGATCTGCTTGGCCAGTGCGCCCGACATCGCCGTGAAGGTGCTGCGGATCACGTCGACCAGTTCGGGGTCGATGGTGGCCAGATCCGTCCAGGCTCGGAACAGCGGCGCGTAGCGGGCCCAGAGCTCGGAGTAGGCCCGGATCCATCCGTGCACGTCCTCCCACCGTGGCGCGTCCCCCTGCGCCGGCAGGGTGCTGAGCGCGTCGTAGAGGTTCTGTGCCTCACCCGCGGCCTCCGCCACGAGTGCGCGGAGCAAGTCCTCCTTGTTGGAGAAGTAGAGGTAGAAGGTCCCGTGTGAGGTCTTGGCGATCTCGACCACGTCGTTGACCCTGGTGGCGTGGTAACCCCGGTTGTCGAACGCGACCATGGCCGCGTCGAGGAGCTTGCGCATCGTGCGCCTGCCCTGGCTCCGCAGGACCCGCTTGCTGGCCGGAGCGCCGACCGCGTCGGCGTCCGCCATGGGGAGCCCGTTGGGGCCGCCGCCAGGGCCGTTGGCCGACGTCGGAGGAACCCGGGCCGGGCCCTTTGCGGTCGTCCCCCCCTTGGCCCCCGACGGCTGAACCGGCTTCTTCGTGGCGGGCGCCGGGTCACGTCGGACTCTCGGCGATCCCATGCCCGGTGCATGGTAGTGCCGGGCATGGTTGAAATGGCTAACCTGACACGGTGGTCAGGTTTCTGCGGGGTCAAAAATGAGGTTGGACCAGGGTTTTCGTGATTTCGCGTCCAACGTGAAGTGGATTTTGTGAGCCCAACGACCCTGACGGGCGGAGGCCCGCTCGTCACGACGCTCGAGGACGCAGTCGTGCGCGGCGTGCGGCCCGGAGACACCGTCCTGGTGATGATGGGGCACAGCCGCTGGACCGCTGCCGCCCGGGAGCTGGCTCGCCAATTCTGGGGTGCCGACCCTGGCTTCACTCTGGTCATGACCAGTCTCGGAGCGTTGGGGGCGGCCTTTTTCAGGGGTGGCTTGGTCCGCAAGGTGGTGACCGCGTATTCGGGCAACAGCTTCCCGACCTACACACCCAACCCCGTCTTCCGTCAGGCCTACGAGTCGGGCGATGTCGAGGTGGAGCACTGGTCCATCCTGACCCTGTCCCAGCGGTTGGAGGCGGCCGCTCGTGGCCTGCCCGCGGCGGTCACGGGATCACTGGTCGAGTCGTCCATGGCCCAAAACGATGGCTTCGCCGTCATCGACTCGCCGTTCGGACCCCTCGGGTTGCTCCGGCCGCTGGTCCCGGACGTCGCGCTGGTCCATGCGGCCGCGGCCGACCCCGCCGGCAACCTCGTCTTTTCCGAGCCACTGCTCGATGGAGTCTGGGGGGCCTGGGCGGCCCGCCGCGGGGTCGTGGCAACGGTGGAGCGCGTGGTCGACGACCTCGAAGGTCTCGGGCACCGGGTGCGGGTGCCGGGCCATCGGGTCCTCGCCGTGGTCGAGGCGCCCTATGGCGCTCATCCGGGGGGTTGCTACGCCCCCGGGCTGCCCGTCCGCAGCTATGGCGAGGACGTCGCGCACTGGAGCGCGGCCGCAGACGCGGCGGCCAGGAACGAGTTCGACTCCTACGTCGACGAGTGGGTGCTCGGTCCTGCGACGCACGAGGACTATCTGGCCCGAGTCGGACCGGAGCAGCTGAAATGGCTCGAGGGCCGGTCCGACCCCATGTCATGGAAGGCCGACGCCGACGCCAACCCCGTCGTCGACGACCCTGCTATCACCCGTTGGGAGCAGGCGGCGTCGCTCGGGGCGCGGGAGGTCGAGCGGGTGGTGTCCGAGATCGACGCCGACGCCGTCCTGGCGGGTGCCGGCGTGGCCAACCTCGCCGCCTGGGTCGCCGTCGGAAGAGCGCGGGCAGGCGGGCGGAACGTGATGCTGACGGCTGAGCTCGGGTTGTGGGGATATGAGCCGACTCCCGCCGACCCCTACATCTTCAACCAGCGCGTCTTCCCGGCGACTCCCTACCTCTCCGATGCGTCGGCCGTCCTGGGCATGGTCATCGGCGGCCCCGGGACGACCACGGTCGGATGCCTCGGCGCCGCCGAGGTCGACCGCACCGGGTCGTTGAACTCGACCCAGCTGGCGGGCGGCCGGTTCCTCGTGGGGTCGGGCGGAGCCAACGACGTGGCCAGCCGGGCCACCGCGTGCGTGGTCGTGACCCTCGCCCGGCCCGAGCGGCTTCCTGAGACCGTCGCCTATGTCACTTCTCCGGGTCAGAGAGTCGTCAGCATCGTTACCGATAAGGGCATTCTTCGACGCGACGACGGAGTGCTCCGTCTGGCAGCAGTGCCTGATGGGGACGGGACGGTCGAGGAGAGAGTCCGAGCGTTCGCCTCGTCATGCGGGTACGAGCCCGACGTGGCCCGGCAGGTCGAGGAGCTTCCGGCCATTCGTTCCGAAGAGGTGCAGGCCTTGCGGGAGTACGACCGGCGGAGGCTGTTTCTGAACTGATCTGACACAAGACGACATTGGCGACAACACTCGAAGTGACGGGTGAAGACAAAGCAGTTTGGCGACGTGATAAGAGCACAAGGTGAGCAATGGGTGTGATGCCCTACAACTACAGTGACCGGCATCCCGGGGGGGATGCACGACCGAGGATTGGGGACGGTATGCGAGTGAGACATGGATTGCGAGCGTTGGCGGCGACAACGCTCACGGGGGCGATGCTGTTTGTGGGCATCGTGACCACCACGGCCGCCGGCGCCGCCTCGACGAGTTCGGCACCGGGAGTGACGTCGAACTCCATCACCGTCGGGACGATCTCGACCCAGACGGGGACGCTGGCGTCGAACTTCTCATCGCTGATCTACGGCGAGAAGGCCTATTACAACTACATCAACGCGCAGGGCGGGGTGAACGGTCGCAAGATCGACTACAAGTACGCCTTGGACGACGGTGGCAACCCCACCACGTTCAACCAGTTGGCGAACACGCTCATCAACCAGGACCACGCGTTCGCCGTGACCGGCGTCGCCACGGCGTTCTTCTCTCCCAACCTCTTCGTGGAGTCGGGCATCCCGACCTACGGCTACAACGTGACCGGCAACTGGGGCGGACCCGCGAACCTGTTCGCGGCGGGCGGCTCGGTGCAGTACTACCCCGCTGCCGGACCGCAGGTCTCCTACGTGGCGCGGCAGACACAGAAGTCGCCCTCCATCGCGTTCATCGCCTACGGGGTGGCGGCGTCGGCCGCCTCGTGCCAGGCGGAGCAGACCTCGTTGACGGCCGCCGGGTACAAGGTCAGCTATTCCGACCTGAAGGTGAATTATCCCGGCTCGACGGTGGCGACCGATGTGCAGCGCATGAAGCAGGCCGGTTCCAACATGGTCGTGAGCTGCATGGACGTGCAGGGCAACGTCACGATGGCCCGGGCGATCAAGCAGTACGGGCTGAACATGACCCAGCTGTGGTTCAGCGGGAACGACCAGGGGACGCTCGACCAGAACCAGAGCCTCATGCAGAACGTCTACTTCGACATCGGGCACGTCCCGTTCACGGCTTCGACCTCCCTCTACCCGGGTCTGAAGCTGTACTTCGCCCAGATGAAGAAGTACGAGCCCAAGTACACCTACGACGAGATCGCCCTCCAGGGCTGGGAGTCCGCGGCCCTCTTCGTCCAGGGCGTCAAAATGGCCGGCAGCAATCTCACGCAGGCCAACGTGATCAAACAGGACAACTCCATCACCTCCTTCACCGCCGGCGACCTCACGGCTCCGGTCAACTGGAAGAGCGCCGGGCACACGGGACATGCGCCGCCCTACTGCCTCGCCTACATCAAGGTGTCCGGAGACAAGTACATCGCGACCCTGAACAAGGGGAAGAACGTGTTCAACTGCTTCCAGTCGACCAACCCCAAGCAGGGCCCGGTCTTCCCGTTGCCGGCCGGCACGCCCGGCCCTTCCTGAGCGGCGGCGGGAGACAGGGTCAGGTCGAGGGTCGGCGCGGGTAGCCAGAGACAGGAATGGAGCAACTTCTCGGCTTCGCGCTTCCGGGCGTTCCTTACGGGTGTACGTACGCGCTCGTGGCGGTCTGCCTCGTCCTGACCTACCAGGCCACGGGAGTCTTCAACTTCGCCTTCGGTGCCCAGGCGTTCGCGTCGGCCTTCATCTTCACGTACCTGACCCAGTACCACAACTGGACCGGATGGGAGGCGTTTCTCCTGACCGTCGTGGTGATGGGCCCGGTCGTGGGTTGGGCCATGGACCGGTTCCTGTTCCGCCACATCCCCAATTCGAACAGCACCGCCAAGCTCGTGTGCAGCTTGGCGCTGCTGGTCGGAATACCCGCCTTGTTGCCGGTCATCTTCGGACCTCAGAACCTCGACGCCACGACGACGATCTTCCCGTTCTTCAATCCGAACGTCGTGTACTTCACGATCGCCGGGACTCCCGTCAACGGGATCTATCTGGCGACAATTTCCGTCACGGTGATCGTCCTCATTCTGCTGACCATCCTGCTGCGCTACACGAGCCTCGGCCTGCAGATGCGGGGCGCCGTGGAGAGCCGACGCCTGGTGCAACTCGACGGCGTCAACGCGAACGGCGTCGTTGCCGTGGCCTGGATCATCTCGAGCTTCATGGCGAGCCTCGCTGGTGTGCTCCTGGCTCCGGTGTTCGGCGCGTTCAACTCGGATGAATTCGTCACCCTGACGGTCACCGCCATCGCCGCGGCGGCGTGGGCCTTGCTGCGCTCGCTGCCGATCGCGGCGGGTGTCGCGGTGCTCATCGGTGTCGCTACAACTGTCTTGCAGGGCTACATCCCGCCGAACAGCTTCTGGAATGCCGCCGTCGTCCCTTCACTTCCGTTCTTCGCCATCGCCGCGGCGCTGCTCATCCTCCCGGGAATGCGCAACCTGGACGCCAGCAGGGACCCTCTCGCGACCATCGATCCTCCACCCCTTCCGATAGCGGCGAGTTCCCGTGCACCCAGCATGGACCGCATCATCCGGACCCTGTGGTGGGTGCTGCTGGCAGCGTTCTGCATTTCCATGTTGACCTGGATCCCGGTCACCTGGGAGACCGTCTTCAACAACGGGCTGACCCTTTCGATCATCCTCCTCTCGGTCACGCTGATCACCGGCATGGCGGGACAGCTGTCGCTGTGCCAGGCCACGTTCGCCGGTATCGGTGCCTTCACCGCCGCCGTGTTCGCCGCTCACCTGGGGTTGAACTTCTTTGTCGGAGGCCTCATAGGAGCCGTGGTCGCGGCGATTGTCGCGGTGTTGCTGGCGCTGCTGTCGTTGCGCTTGCGAGGGCTCGGTTTGGCGCTGATGACCCTCGCGGCGGCGCTCCTCTTTGACAGCACCGCCTTCAATGACATCTGGGTGACGGGCGGCGCGCAGGGCACCAGTCTGAATTCGCAATGGCTCGGCACCAGTGCGTTCTTCAACTTCGACGGTCACGCAATGTTCGTCCTCGCCATTAGCGTCCTCGCCGTGGCCGTCTTCATCGTGCTGCTGGTCCGCAAGGGAACGGTCGGTCGAAACCTGGCCGCCATGCGGGGCAGCGAGACCGCGACCGCGGGGCTCGGTGTCAACCCGACGTGGCAGCGTATCGTCGTCTTTGCCCTGTCGGGGGCGATAGCCGGCGTCGGCGGCGTGCTGTACAGCATTCAACAGCAGCACGTGTCGCCGGTGGATTGGAACACCAGCTTCTCACTCGTGCTGGTCGTGCTGGTCGTCACCACCAGTGTCTCGACCGTCGAAGGCGCCATTCAAGCCGGCATCGGGCTCTTTGTGATCGAGCAGCTGCTGACCTACCTTCCGTCGCGCTTCGGTGGACCGAGCCTCACCATCGTTCTCTTCGCGTTCGGCGCGCTCACGTACGCGCAGCATCCGGAAGGGGTGCTCGAGTTCCAGAAGCGCAAGGGGACGATGCGTTTCGAGAGGCTGTTCTTCGCCCGCGAAGCAGAAGCGGAAGACCGCAAGGCGCGGGCAATATCGACGTCGGGTGCTGGCTGACATGGACCCGCTCCTCCGCCTGCACGGCGTCTGCAAATCCTTCGGCGGGATCCAGGCCGTCGACAGCATCTCGTTCGACGTGGGACCTGGCGAGAGCGTCGGGCTGGTCGGGCCGAACGGTGCGGGCAAGACGACCTTGTTCAACTGTGTGTGCGGGCAGCTTCGACCGGAGTCGGGTGACATCGTCTTCGACGGGAAGTCGCTCGCCGGGATGGCGACCTACCGGCGGGCCCGGCTGGGAATCGGCCGTACCTATCAGAAGGTGGAGGTGTTCACCGACATGTCGGTGCGCGACCACCTGATGGTGGCGGAGCGGTCACGGCAGGGAGAAGGACGGCTCTGGCGCGACCTCCTCAATTTGAGCAAGCCGAAGAAGGATGAGATCGACCGGGTCGAGGCGACGCTGGAGCTCGTCGGCATCTCGCGCTTGGCGGACACGTCGGTCAACGCGCTCGGTCTGGGTCACTGCCGCCTGGTCGAGCTGGCGAGAGCCCTGGCCACCGAGCCGAAGATCCTGCTCGCCGACGAGCCCTCCTCTGGACTCGACCTGTACGAAACGGCCGAGGTCGCAGCCGTACTTCGAACCGTCCAGCGTGAGCGGGGCACGGCGGTGCTCCTGGTTGAACACGACCTTTCCATGGTTGCCGAGGTGGCCGACCGGGCTGTCGTCATGGATCTCGGAGCCATGCTGTTCGCGGGCACCTTCGACGAGTGCATGGCCGATCCGGCCGTGCGCGATGCCTATC
Source organism: uncultured Acidimicrobiaceae bacterium (assembly GCA_963719485.1). Lineage (GTDB taxonomy): Bacteria > Actinomycetota > Acidimicrobiia > Acidimicrobiales > RAAP-2 > Bog-473. The sequence goes on along the minus strand of OY970387.1, from coordinate 4,019,592 downwards.
TGGGTCAGATGGGGATCGCATGAGCACTGTCACCGCACGACCTGAGAGCACCGACGTCCTGTCGGTCCGAAACGTCAGCGCGGGCTACGGTCCGTATCGCGCACTGTTCAATGTGTCGTTCCGAGTGCCGGACGGCGGCGTTGTCGCCCTGGTCGGGTCCAACGGTGCCGGCAAGTCCACCATTGCGAGGACGGTCACCGGACTGGTGACGGCGTCGGAGGGGCACGTCATCTTCTCGGGGCAGGACGTCACTGCCCTTCCCGCGTACAAGATCGCCCGGCTCGGCATGGCGCACGTCGTCGAAGGTCGCGGGGTGTTCTCGAGCCTGACCGTGGAGGAGAACCTCACACTGGCCTTCCGCCAGCGGGACGGCAATGGCAAGCTGAAGGAGAATCTGGAGCGGGCCTATACCGCGTTCCCGATCCTCGGCGAACGACGCCGCCAGTCGGGCGGCACGCTCTCGGGCGGACAGCAGCGCCTGCTGTCGCTGGCGAAGGTGCTCGTGGTCCCCTCCAAGGTGCTCGTGGCGGACGAGCTGTCGCTCGGCTTGGCTCCGGTCGTGGTCGACACGGTCTACGAGGGGCTCCAAGAGATCAATCGGAACGGGACGGCGCTGGTCGTCGTCGAGCAGCAGGTCCATCGGGTGCTCCGTCTCGCGACCTGGGCCGTCGTCCTCAACCACGGCACGGTGGCCTATGAAGGCGACCCGGCGGGGGCGGGGGACGCGGTCGAGACCCTCATGGCTCGTCGCGAGGAGGCCGCTGCGTCCGGCGTCGCCGAGTCGGAGGAGTCCGAAGCCGGAGCTCGACCGACCCCTTGAGGGGGTCTGAGGAGGAAGTGACATGAGAGAGCCCGTGATCGTCGACGTCGTACGGACGGCGTTCGGCAAGCGCGGCGGCGCGCTCGCCAACTGGCACCCCGCGGAACTGCTGGGCTTCGCTCTGACCACGCTGCTCGAGCGGACGGGCGTGGAGCCCGAGCGCATCGACGACGTCATCGGCGGGTGTGTGAGCCAGGTCGGTGAGCAGAGCACGAACCTCGCCCGCAACGGGTGGGTCTCGGCCGGACTTCCCCAGTCCGTGCCGGCCACGACCGTCGACCGCCAATGCGGGTCGTCCCAGCAGGCCATCCACTTTGCCGCCGCGGGGGTGGCGGCCGACCACTACGACCTGGTCATCGCCTGCGGCGCAGAGGTCATGAGCCGGGTACCCCTCGCGTCCAACGCACGTGGGGGCACCGGGCCGTTCCCACCTTCCTTCATGGAGGCGGTCGACGGGCGGCTCTGGACCCAGTTCCGCGTGAGCCAGGTCCTGGCTGATCGGTACGGGATCACCCGGCAGGAGATGGATGCCTACGCGCTTGAGTCCCATCGGCGGGCCGCCGAGAGCTGGGACAGCGGGCACTTCGCGCGGGAAGCGGTGTCGGTGCCCATCAAGGGCGAGGACGGCAGTCTCACCGGGGAGTTCCTCCGTTCCGACGAGGGCATCCGGCGCTCCTCGACGATCGAGGCGCTCGCCGCCCTGCCCCCCGCGCAGAACTGGGAGCCGGACACGGCGCCCGACATCACGGCCGGCAACTCATCCCAGACGACCGATGGCGCGGCCGCCATGCTCATTGCCGACCGGACGGTCGCCGAGTCGTTGGGCCTCCCGATCCGTGCCCGCTTCGCCCACTTCGCCGTGACCGCCGAGGACGCGGCCATCGTGCTGTCGGCGCCGGTGCCGGTGACCCACAAGCTCCTCACCCGGTCGGGGATGAAGGTCGACGAGTTCGACGCCGTGGAGTGCAACGAGGCGTTCGCCGCCATCGCGCTGATGTGGCAGAAGGAGTTCTCCTACGACATGGACCGCTTCAACCCGCGTGGAGGCGCCATTGCGATCGGCCACCCCCTCGGCGCCAGCGGCGTGCGCCTCATGGGCACGTTGCTGAATCACCTGGAGGCGACGGGCGGCCGCTACGGCTACCAGACGATGTGCGAGGGCGGCGGCCAGGCCAACGGCACCGTCATCGAGCGGTTGGACTGACCCCGGGAGCCTGGGCCGCAACGGCGGCGTCCTGTGCGGCGATGAGCGGCTGGATCTTGCGGGTCACGACGATCCATTCGACGAGGAACGTCAACCCTGGGACGAGGCCAGCGGCGAACATCAAGATGATCCAGGGGATGTGCAGCCGCGCCTTGAGGGCCAGGAATCCGGCCGCGATCAGGTAGACGATGTAGAGGTAGCCGTGACCGACACCGAAGATCGCCAACTCGGGCTTGAACCCTCCGATCGCGATGTGCAGGCCCGTGAAGAGGAAGAGGGGGATGATCAGTACTCCGACGATGTTGGCCATGAGCTGATAGCGGAAGAGCGCCCCCTTCAGGCCGCGCTGGGTGATCCGTCTCATTGCTCCCGCCGCACCACGACCGCTTCGCGCTTGCGCCAGGTCTTCGGCCCCTGCGCGGCCAGTTCGGCGAGGCGGGCGTTGTAGGCCGCGAGTTCGGGGTCCCCGGCGCCGGCGGAGACCGGCGCCTCCTGTCGCAGTGCGTCAGCGGTGGGCGAGGTGAAAACCGCCATATCGGGGCTCACGGAGTCGGTCGTTGCCTGGTCGCGCCGCATGCCTTTCAACCCGACTTTCTCGTAGTCGGTGTGGATGAGCATCCACCAGAAGTACAGGCTCAAGATCCCGAAGCCGGGCCACATGACCGAGTAGAAGTAGCTGAGCTGGTTCCCGTCCTGGGCGCGCGTGACCTGCCACCATGCTGCCACCGCGCAACCGGCCACCAGCAAGAGGACGGCCAGGTGGAGCAACACGGCTCTCCGGGAAAGCCACCGTTCATGCACGCCGTCCATGTTACCGGCCCCCTCTCGCCCGATGATTTCGCCGCGGTACACCCGTTAGCCTGGGCCGGTGCTGCCCGCGGTGACCCGGCCTGAGCCGCCCATGACCGGTGCCGAGCGCCCGATGCTCACCGCATGGCTCGATTACCAGCGGGCGACACTCCTCTGGAAGTGTGAGCTGCTCGAGGGGGCCGCGCTGGTGCGCCGCGCGGTGACGCCGTCCTCCCTCAGCCTGCTCGGTCTGGTGCGGCACATGGCGTACGTGGAGTGGCACTGGTTCGTGCATGTCTTTGCCGGGGCGCCGTCGCCTCCGCCTCTCTCGGTGGCCGACGATCCCGATGCGGACTTCAACCAGCTCGATCCTGCGTTGGCGATGGCTGACATCGATCTGTTCATGCGGCAATGTGACGAGTCGCGTGCCATCGTGGCGGCGGCCGAGGGGCTGGAGACCGAGGCCGCATCGGCTGACGAGGCGATCTCGCTGCGGTGGATCATGGTCCACATGATCGAGGAGTACGCACGCCACAACGGTCACGCCGACTTGCTGCGCGAGCAGATCGACGGGTCCGTCGGTGAGTGAGCACACCGTTGTGATCGAGCACACGGTCGAGCCGCTGGTGGGCGACGAGACAGCCTTGGCGTGAAGTTCTCGATTCGCCAGATCCTGGCCTCCGCCGCCGGTGCGGTGATCGCCGCCGTGATCGCGTCCAGCTTCGGGGTGAAGGGGACCATCATCGGAGTGGCCATCGGCTCGGCCGCCGCCACCACGGCGACGGCGCTGGTGACCCAATCGATCGAGCGGGGCCACGAGGCCGTCAAGCAGGTTGTGGTCCGGGCACCCGAGACCTCGACGTTGCTGCGCAAGCTCGGGGGCACGGGAGCGAGCGGCAGCACGGCAGCATCGGCGTCGACAGCGCCGACACAGGTGGTCGGACGGTCCGTACCGGACGACGGTGGATCGGCCGAGACCCACGAGATGGAATCGGTCGGGTCGCCGGTGGGGGAGACGGAGCGCCTGGAGATCTCGGCGGTGGCCGACGCCCCGGTGACGGAGCGACTGCGCGCCACCACCGCGCCGATGCGGCCCGCGGCCGGGCGGCAGGGCGGGCGCCGGTTCTCCTGGAGAACCATCGCGGCCACGGCTGGCATCGTGTTCGTGCTGGCCCTGTTGTTCATCACGGCCGTCGAACTGATCTCGGGCAAACCGCTGTCTGCCATCTTCGGTGGAGCGGACACTGGGACCACGCTGAGCAACCTCGGCAATTCTCCGGCGGCGCCCACCACCACGACGACCACGCCCACCTCGACGACGTCGACCACGTCGAGCTCGTCCACCACCACGACGACGTCCGCCACGACCACGACGAGCACCACCGCTCCGACAGGCACCTCTACGACCACGACGTCGCCCGCGTCCTCGACCACCACGACGGCGGGAGTGGGTGCGACATCGACCACGACGACGCCGCTGCCACTGCCGTGAGTGCCGGCGTTACCAGCCTTTGAACTCGGCCGGCCTCCGCTCGACGAAGCTGGCGATGCCCTCCTTGGAGTCGAGCGTGTTCGTGACCAACTCCTGTCCGAGGGCCTCGTCGTAGAGCGACGTGGCGCGGTCGACGTCGAGGGCCCGGTTGGTCAGCCACTTGGCCACCCCGATCGCCTTGGTCGGCCCGCTGGCCAGCCGGCCGGCCATGTCTTCGAGCGTGGACTGGAGCTCCGACCGAGGCACGAGGCGGTTGACCAGGCCGATCCGGTATGCCTCGGCCGCCGGGACGTCGTCGCCGAAGAAGAACAGCTCCTTGGCTTTCTGGATCCCGACCAGCCGGGTCAGGATCCAGGCGCCGCCGGCGTCGGGCGCAATGCCGCGCCGGACGAAGACCTCGACGAACTTGGCCTCCTCCGCCATCACGACGAGGTCGCAGGCCAGCGCCAGATGCATGCCGCCGCCCGCGGCGGTGCCGTTGACGCCCGCGATGACGGGTTTCTCGCAGTCCAGGATGGAGGTGACGAGCCGCTGCCAGCCGTCCCGGATCATGCGTGACGCCTCGCCCACGACGTTCTCCGGCGCATCGTCGGGCTTCGCCCGGGGAGGAAGCCGGCCGCCACGCAGGTCGGCACCGGTGCAGAACGCCTTGTCGCCGGCCGCCGTGATGACCACCACCCGCACGAACAGGTCGGTTGACGCGTCGCGGACCCAATCAGCGATCTGGTCCCGCATGAACTGGGTCATGGCGTTCCCTGCATCGGGCCGATTGAGGACGATCCAGCAGATGCCGTCCTGAATCCGGCGGACCACATCGTCGCCGACCGGGCTCTCAGTCGTCTCGCTCATCAGTCTCCTTGCGTGTCTCGTCCGTGGCTGCGGCCGGATCAGGCCAGCACGACGAGGGCGTCGGCCGCAACTGCACCCTCCGGCCCGGCGAGCAGCGGGTTGATGTCCACCTCGGCCACCTCGCCGGAGAGGTCGACGGCCAGTCGCTGCATCTTCATGAGGACGTCGACGAGGGCGGCGCGATCGGCCGCCGGCTGTCCCCGCATGCCGCGCAGGAGGGCGGCCCCCCGCAGCTCGTCGAGCATCGCAGAGGCGTCGCGGGTCGTGAACGGAGGGACGCGGAACGTCACGTCGTGCAGCACCTCGACCAGCACGCCGCCGAGGCCGAACATGACGACTGGCCCGAAGAGCTCGTCCTGGGCGATGCCGACCACGGTCTCTATGCCGCGCACCATCTGGGCCACGAGCACCCCGTCGATCTTCGCCTCGGGTGCCGCCTTCTTCGCCGTGGCCATCAGGCGCTTGTAGGTACGCTTCGCGTCGTCCTCGTCCCGGACGCCCACGGAGACGAGCCCCAGGTCGGACTTGTGCGGGATGTCGGCCGACACGATCTTCATCACCACCGGGTAGCCGATCTTCTTTGCCGCCTTGGCCGCCTCGCCGGGCGACGTGGCGATGCGCTCCTTGGGCACGGCGATGCCGTAGGTCTCGAGCAGAGCCTTGGACTCCTGCTCCGAGAGGGTCTCGCCACCGGGTCGGGCGCGCCCGCCGCGTGCGAGCAACGGGAGCGCCTTCTTCTTGGCCGGGCTCGGGCGCAAGACGGGGTGGGCGAAGGCGGACCGGTAGGACTCGACGAAGCGGTGATGGTCGAAGTAGGCCTTCGCCGCCATGACCGCGTTGGTGAACGTGCGGAAGGTCGGCACCGTGCTCTCGAGCAGCGTCTTCGTGTAGGCGTCCTCGGTGCCGACGGGGGAGCCCCACACCACGAAGAGGGGTTTGTCCGTCGTGGCGGCCGCGTCGACCAGGTCCTCGCAGAGCTTGTTGGCCATGGAGGGGAGCGCGCCGGTGATGGGGCACAGCAGGAGGTCGACATTGGGGTCGGCCAGCATCGTCTGAATGATCTTGGGCCCCCGCCAGTCCCGGACCGGGGCGCCGCCGTTGTCCACCGGGTTCGACACGCGGAGGTACGGCGGGATCCACTCGTGCAGCTGCGTCTGGGAGTCCTTGGTAAGTGAGGGAAGCTCGAGGCCCGCGGCCGAGACCATGTCGGCCATGTGGGCGCCGGTTCCACCCGAGATGGAATAGACGCAGACGCGCCCACCCGCACCACGGATCAGGCGCCGGGTCGTTTCGGGCGAGGGCGCCTTGGTGCGGGCGAGGGCCGCAGAGACCTCGAGCAATTGGTCGAGCCCGTCGACGCGCTGCACCCCGTACTGGCGGAAGACGGCGGAGACGACGTCGTCGGACCCCGTCAGGTGGCCCGTATGGGCCTTGGCCATGGATTTGCCCTCGTCGGTCCTTCCGACCTTGACCGCGACGATCGGGACCTTGCGCCGGGCGGCGGCGTCGGCCGCCAGTTGCAGGGTGCGTCCGTTCTTGAAGCCCTCGATGTAGCAGGCGACCGCGCCCGTGCCCTCGAGGCTCGAGAAATAGTTGATGAAGTCGGCCGACTCCAGATCCGCTTCGTTCCCGGCCGGCGCCCAGTGCGACAGCTTGATGCCGATCTCCTGTCCCTGGAAGATCGGGCGGCCCTGGTGGCCGCTCTGGGTGATCAGGGCGATGGCCTTGCCGGGGAGATCCTCGCGGAAGACCTCGAACGCATTCAGGTTGGTGTTCGGCCCCAGCACGTGCACCCCGCCGCTGGCGATGATGCGCTCCATCTCGTCCTGCAGGCGTTCGCCCTTCGCCCCGACCTCGGCGAAGCCCGCCGCGAAGACGATGGCGAACTTCGACTGGGCGGCAATGGCGTCGCGCAGGATCGGGAGCGGTTCGCCGACCAGGATCGCCACCAGATCGAGTTGCTCCTCTATGTCGGTCAACGCCATGGCGCAGGGCCGTCCCGCCACCTCGGGGCGGTTCGGGTTGACGAAGTACACCGTGGCACCACGTTCCTCGGCCCACACGGTGATCTTCTGGGTCAGCGCGGTGTTGGGTCGTGCGTTGGAGTCCGACGCCCCCACGACAGCCACCCGCCTCGGGCGGAAGAAGGTCTCGAGGTCGATGGAGCGGAGGGCGGTCGGCCGGCCCGTGATGTCCGTTCCGTCGCCCGTCGCCGTGGTTCCCGGTGCCATGTCCCTCCCTCGTGCGGCGCCCTCCTGCGGTGGCGCCCTCAAGCATCTTCGCCCGACGGCGACCGGTCGGGCTCCGGCACGGCGCGGCGGGCCCGCCGAAGGGCCCGCGGGGGCACTCACCGTATATGACGCCGGTGTCAGTGTCGATCCCGACCGCGCGCCGATCGTCCCCGGTAGGGGGGCGAATTCGGGCGAATTGTCGACCCTCTCCCGCCACCGTTACGGTAGGTGACAGACGTGTCAGTCCTCTCTCCTGATCGGAGGCTTCATGGGCATTTTGGACGGGAAAATCGCCATCGTGACCGGGTCGGGCCACGGCATCGGACGGGGGGAGGCACTGGAGCTCGCGGCGCAGGGGGCCAAGGTGGTCGTCAACGACCTCGGCGGCTCGGCGAGCGGCGAAGGCGCCGACAAGCGCCCGGCTGACGGGGCGGTCCAGGTCATCACCTCCCGCGGCGGTGAGGCCGTTGCCAACTACGACGACGTGGCCGACTTCGTCGGGGCGGAGAACCTGATCGCCACCGCCTACGACACCTTCGGCGGGCTCGACATCCTCGTCAACAACGCCGGGATCATCAGGGACAAGATGATCGTCTCCATGACCGAGGACGACTTCGATTCCGTCCTCCGCGTCCACCTCAAGGGCACGTTCGCCGCCACGAAATTCGCCTGCATCCGTTGGCGGGAGCGCACCAAGGGCGGCGAGGACGTGCGGGCGTCCATCGTCAACACGGTGTCGTCGGCGGGGCTGCAGGGCAATGTGGGCCAGGCCAACTACGGGTCGGCCAAGGCGGGGATCGCCGCTCTGACCATCATCACCTCCCTCGAGGGGTCCCGCTACGGGGTGCGCGCCAACGCCGTCGCACCCGGGGGTGTGACCCGCCTTACCGGGGGCGTCCTCAAGGACGTCGAGCTCAAGGAGGCCGACGAGTACGGGGATGACGAATTCAACCGGCTCAACCCGCAGAACTCCGCACCGATGGTGGCCTGGCTCGCCTCCGACCAAGCACTCCACGTGACCGGCCAGGTGTTCCGTGCGGTGGGGGGGAACATCGCCCACTACGAGCCCTGGCGCCTCGGCGGGGCCGTCGACAACCCCAAGGGCGAGGCCAAGTGGGATCCGACGGCCATCGCCGCCGAGGTCAACGCGCAGATCTTCCATTCACGCCACCCGGGCCTGAAGATGGGCGGCTCGTAGAACCATGGCCAACCGCCGCGTGGCGATCGTGGGCGCGTCGACGTCCGACTGCGGGCGTGTCGACGACAAGACCGCCTTCCAGCTGAATTTCCAGGGCACGACGCGTGCCTTGGCCGACGCGGGGATTGCGAAGTCCGAGGTCGACGGCTTCATGTCCCTCACCGGTGCGCTGCCGCCGGTCGAGCTGGCCGAGTATCTCGGCATCAGGCCGAATTGGGTCGACTCCACGGGCCACGGCGGGAGCATCTGGGAGTTCATGGTCGAACATGCCGCAGCGGCCATCGCGCAGGGCCTGGTCGAGGTCGTCGTGCTCACCTACGGGTCGACGCAGCGGGCCGACCTCAAGAAGAAGCTGCGCATGGCGAACCTCTCCTTCGGGACCCGGGGTCCGATTCAATTCGCGGCACCGTTCGGCCACCCGGTCGGGTCTCACTACGCCATGGTGGCCCGGCGCCACATGCACGAGTTCGGCACCACCATCGAGCAGCTGGCCGAGGTGGCCGTGTCCACCCGCTACAACGCCGGCTTCAACCCCGATGCCTTCTACCAGGACCCCATCACGATCGACGACGTGGTCGACGCACCGATGGTGTGGGATCCCTTGACCAAGCTCCACTGCTGCATCCGCTCCGACGGTGGCGGCGCCATTGTGCTCACCCATAAGGAGCGGGCGCGGGACTGCGCCAAGGCGCCCGTCTGGGTCCTCGGAACCGGCGAGGCCGTCTCGCACACGACGATGAGCGAGTGGGAGGACTTCACCGAGTCGCCTTGCGTCCGTTCGGGACAGCTGGCCTTCGAGCGGGCGGGCGTGACGCCCGAGGAGATCGACACGTTGCAGGTCTACGACGCCTTCACGCCGATGGTGATCCTGACGCTGGAGGGGCTCGGCTTCTGCAAGAAGGGCGACGGTGGCTCTTTCGTCGAGGACGGGAAGCTCCGCGTCGGCGGCGCGCTCCCCACCAACACCGACGGGGGTGGCCTCTCCGCGTGCCAGCCCGGCATGCGCGGGATCTTCCTGCTCATCGAGGCCGTCAAGCAGCTCCGGGGCGAGTGTGGCTCCCGCCAGGTGCCCGACGCCAGCCTGGCCTGCGTGAACGGCACCAGCGGCTGGTTCACGGCGGCGGGCACGGTCATCCTCGGGACCGAGTAGCCCTGGAGTTTGCCGAGCCCCGGCGCCCCGTAGCCTGGGCCGGTGCCGGCTCCCTACGACCTGACACGCGAAGAGCTGGCCGTCATCGTGGAGGGCGAACCCGCCTTTCGGGCGCGCCAGGTCTGGGACGGCCTCCACGTCCGGGTGCAGCGGCCCGAGGAGATGACCGAGCTTCCGGCAACACTGCGCCGCGCGCTCGCCGAGGCCCTGCCGCCGGCGCTGCGCGAGGTCTCGCGTCAATCTGCTGACCGGGGAGAGACGACGAAGTGGCTGTGGGCGCTCGGCGACGGCGCCCAGGTCGAGACGGTGCTGATGCACTACCCGGATCGGGTGACGGTCTGCGTCTCCACCCAGGCCGGCTGCGCCATGGCTTGCCAGTTCTGCGCGACGGGGCAGTCCGGGTTCCAACGCCAGCTGACCCAGGGCGAGATCGTCGAGCAGGTGGCCTCCGCGATGCGTGCGTCCGGGTCACGGCGGGTCTCCAACGTCGTCTTCATGGGGATGGGGGAGCCCTTGGCCAACTACGACCGGGTCTGGGGCGCCATCGTCCGGCTGCACGGCGACATGGGCCTCTCAGCCCGGCACCTCACCCTCTCCACGGTGGGCATCGTGCCCGGCATCCGCCGCCTGGCTGGCGAAAGCCTGCCGGTGAACCTCGCCGTCTCGCTGCATGCCGCCAACGACGCCCTGCGGGACGAGCTCGTGCCCGTCAACCGGCGCTACCCGCTCGAGATGCTGGCCGACGCGTGCGCCGACTACGTGCGGGCCAGCGGGCGCCGTCTCTCCATCGAGTGGGCCATGATCGACGGCGTCAACGACCGGAACAGCGACGCCGCCGAGCTGGCGGCGTTCGCCCGGCCGCTGGGCGCACACGTCAACCTCATCCCGCTCAACCCGACGCCGGGCTACCCGGTGGTGGGTTCGTCCCGGGACCAGGTGCGCAGCTTTCGCGACCAGTTGGTGGCGTGCGGGTTGAACGCCACCATCCGGGTCACCAGGGGCGCAGAGATCGATGCCGCCTGCGGGCAGCTGGCCGCCGCACCGCGGTCCACCCCGGCGCCGGACCCCGTCCGGTTGCTCCGTGCCGCCCCATCTCGCTAGAAAGAGCGCATGGCACGAGCAAAGCGGTCGGGCGTCGTGCGCCCGTCGTTGTTCTGGTTTCTCCTTCTCGACGGCGGCATCGTCGCCCTGACCAAGTTGGCGGTGAGCAAGACCGCCTACGACAAAGTTGGCAACATGACCGGCGACGCCCTCCCACCGCGCGAGGTCCTGCAGGCGTTGCTGCTCGGGACCGCGGTGGTGCATGCGGCCGAGGCGTTGGCAGCCGGGCGGATGGCCAAGCAGCGCGGGCTCGCCCCGGCCGGCTGGAGATGGCAGACCTTGATCGTCGGCTTTCCCTCCCTCCTCTCCCTCCGGCGGAGCACCCGCACCGCCTGAAGCGCAGCGACGGGTAGGGGCACTACGGTTCCCCCATGGCGCCCCCCGACCAGAAGGACGGGGGTGGCGTGCAAGGGAGTGCGACGGCGACGACCGCCGCCCACCGGGGTACCTACGTCGAAGAGCTCCACGTCGCGCTCGTGGTCGCGCTCGTGGTCATCTGCGTCGCCCTCGGTATCGTCGGCTGGAAGTTGCATCCCGCCTCCAATGGGTTCCAGCTCGTCCCACAGGACGTTCGGGTCCTCGTGGCTGGCTCGGGGGCCGGCGGCATCGAGACCCTGACTCAGACGGGTGACACCGGGGCAACCTTGAAGGTGTCGGCGTCCGGAGGCGTCCCGCTACGAGACTCTGATGTGTTCTCCTATTACGGCGGCCCGCAAGCCGGCGGCGCCGTCTCGGTCGGCAAGGGGCCAGCGATCACGCTCGACAAGAAGCCCCTGCCGAGCGCAGCGTGGGCCTACATCGTGCTGAACCCCGGTGACGCGCAACCGTGCACCGCCCACTCGGGCTACCGGGCCGGAACGGTTGCCTATCCGTACTCACGGCCGAGGCCCGCCCTGGTGGTCCCACCGCTCCCACGCAAGGATCAGACGACCGTGGGGGACACCGTGCTCCCGCCCGGGCTCTGCCTCCACTGGGATTCCGATGCCCCCTTCAATATCAGCGGGCCGTATCTCAGCGCACGGTTCCCTCCCGTACGCGGCATCTCGAAGGATGTCCCGTACACCCAGGAACGACAGGTGGGAGACCTGGGAGTCGGATCGGTCCGCCGCGTCCTCTACCTCGATGGCAGCAACACGGCCAACTTCGCCATTCAGAGCGACCCGCAGCCGACGGTGACGATCCCGACGTCGTGGGGCTGGGCGATTAAGGACACACCACAGGTGATCCAGGTGACCGCGACCAATGCGAGCGACCTCCAGCAGGAGAACAACAGCGCCTTCTACTCCGGCGTCCTCTTCGGTGTGGTGGGGGGCGCGCTGATCTCGCTCATCACGGAGCTCGTCATGCCCCTGCACCGGCGGCGGCGCACGTAGGTCAGTTCGGGGTCAGCGGTTCTGCCACTTGGGCGCCCGCTTCTCGGCGAAGGCGAGCGGTCCTTCCGTGGCGTCCTCACTGCTGAAGACCTCGCCGGAGATCTCCGACTCGATCCGGTAGGCCTCTTTCATGTCGGTGGCCAGGCCGCGCAGCACGGACTCCTTCGTCTTGCGGATCGCGAAGGGCCCGTTGGCGGTGATGCGCTGGGCGTAGTCGAGCGCCCGCTCCATCAGGTCGGCGGGCCGGCAGACCTCGTTGAGCAGTCCCATCTCGTAGGCCCGCTGGGCCGGTACCTGATCCGCGCACAACAGGAGCTCCATGGCGGCGGGGTAGGGGATCTGCCGGGGCAGCCGGACCGTCGTGCCGCCGCCGGCGAAGAGGCCGCGCTTGGGCTCCATGACCCCGAAGGTCGCCGTGTCGCTCGCCACGCGCAGATCGGTGCCGCCCAGCATCTCCATGCCGCCGGCCACGCACGTGCCGTTGACGGCGGCGATGATCGGCTTGTAGAGCTTGGTGCCGCGCAGCACCGCCTTGACCCCGTCGTCGAGCCGGTACCCACCGATCTCCTCGGGGCGGGCGCCGCCCTTCAGCTTCTTCTGCAGCTCTGTGATCTGGGGGATGTAGGTCTTGAGGTCGGCGCCGACGCAGAAGTCCTTGCCCACGCCCGTGACGATCGCCACGTAGGCGTCGTCGTCCTCACCGAAGCGGTCCCAGGCCGACCGGAGCTGGAAGAAGTGCTCCATGTCCATGGAGTTGCGGGCCTCGGGCCGGTTGATGGTGATGGTGACGACGTGGTCGTCCCCCGTGACGTAGTCGATCGGCATGGGCCTTCAGCGCTTTCTTCGGTCGTCGGTCGGGCTCGAGCCGCGCCGGCGGAGCGCGGTCAGATTTGCGTCGGGTCGCCGGCACGTCGGTCAGTCGCGGCTGAGACGCGACGTAAAGCTCGTGACGCTCACGATGCCGTTCTCGTCCCTGGTCGTCTGTCCCCGGGCCCGGGAGACGAGCGACGTGTCGACGTCGGCCGCCTCGGCCCTTAGCGCCTGCACGGTGCAATTCTCGCGCGGCCGGACGCTGAACGGGTCGAACTGGAAGTGCTTCATGGCGTTGAGGTGCGTGATCTTGTTGATGTCCTCGTCCGACACGCCATCGAGGTACTTCATGAGGGCCTCTGGAGCGGTGGGCCACGTCGAGTCCGAGTGCGGGTAGTCGCATTCCCAGGTGATGTTGTCGATGTTCAGGTATCTGCGGCTGTCCACGCCGAAGGCATCGTCAATGAAGCAGGTGATGATGCGGTCCTTGAAGACCTGGCTCGGGAGCTGATCGCCGAAGTCCTGCCCGGTCCACTTGTGGTGGTGCTCGTAGACGTAGTCGATGCGCTCGAGGGCATAGGGGATCCAGCCGATGCCACCCTCGGAGAGGGCGAAGTGGAGGTCCTTGTACTTGCGCAGGATGGGCGACCAGACCAGGTCGGCCGCCGCCTGCACCATGTTGATGGGCTGGAGGCTGATCATCACGTCGATCGGTGCCTCCACCGAGGTCATGAGGATCTGCGAGGACGAGCCGAGGTGCATGCAGACGACCGTGCCCTCGTCGGCGCAGGCCGTCCAGAAGGGGTCCCAGTGCTCGTTGTGCAGCGAAGGCCAGCCGAGCTTCTCGGGGTTCTCGGAGAAGGTCACGGCGTGGCAGCCCTTCTTGGCCACGCGTCGAACCTCTTCGGCTCCGAGCTCGGGGTCCCAGATGACCGGGATCGACAGCGGGATGAACCGGCCGGGCTCGGCGCCGCACCACTTGTCGATGTGCCAGTCGTTGTACGCGCGCACCATGGCGAGCGCCTCGTCCTTGTCCTCGCGCCGGGCAAAGAGCTGGCCGCAGAACTGCGGGAAGGAGGGGAAGCACATGGAGCCGAGCACGCCGTTGACCGACATGTCGCGTACCCGCTCGTGCACGTCGTAGCAGCCGACCCGCATGTCGTCGAGGGACATGGGCTCGACCCCGTACTCCTCGGGCGGTCGGCCGACCACCGCGTTGAGGCCGACGTTCGGGATCTCGTTGCCGTCGTAGTACCAGTAGTCGGTCCCGTCGTCCCGGCGGATCATCTTGGGCGCCTTGTCCTGGTACTTGGCGGGCAGGAGCCCGTCGAACATGCCCCGAGGCTCAATGACGTGGTCGTCCACGCTGACCAGGATCAGGTCTTCCGTGCGCATGCGCTGTCCTCCGTATGCCCTCTCGGATCAGCCGTTCGCTGACACCCGTGTCACCTACCTTATGCGCCGCCGCAGCGGGGGTGCAGACCGGTGGCGCCTCCGGCTGTCAGGTGAAAGGCGGGATCAGGAGCGGGAGGGCGCGGTGGAGGCGGGCGACGGCGGGACGGGCTGGCCCTGGTAGCCCTGCACCAGCTCCGGCAGGGGGTTGGCCGGGGCCGCCAGCTCCGGCGGCTCGGCGAAGGCCATCACCGAGGTGTCCAGGAAGTCCTGCAGGCTCCGGGCGTTGGCGTCGCGGAAGGTCAGCGCCGGCAGGTTCCACTGCTGCTCGATGGTCGCCAGCACCGACGTGTGGTCGTGCACGGCGTTCGTCACCGCGTGGCGCCGGGCGTACGGGCTGACCACCACGGCGGGGATGCGCGGGCCGTACAGGTCGTAGCCACCGGGCTGGTCCGCCGGGCCGATGTCCGGCGGGGTCTCGTCGGGCAGCAGCGCCGCGGGCGGCGCCACGTGGTCGTAGTAGCCGCCGTGCTCGTCGTAGAACCAGATGAGCAGCGTGCGCCGCCAGGCGGGTCCGGCCATCACCGCGTTGACGATGCGGGACACGAACGCCTCTCCGAGCTGCACGTCCTCGGGGTTCTCCTCCGACTCGCACGTCGTCTCGATCGCCAGGTCGGGCGTCGCCGCGAAGGTCGGCACGGGCTGGGGCAGCTGGCCGATGGTGCCCGGGATCTCGCCCTGGATGGCCCCCATGTTGCAGTCGACCAGGCTGACCGCCGGCAGCACGCCCGCGGCCGCGTCGGCGTAGAACTCCTCGATCCACGCGTAGTGGTCCGGGTGGCGGGTGACGGTGCCGAAGATGATGGCCGAGGTCGGCGCATCGCTGAAGTAATTGCGCCAGCCGATCCCGTAGGTGCTCAGCTGGTCCCAGATCGTGCCGTTGGGCGGGTAGGTCATGACGTTGGAGATGTCGGTCGAGACGATGCCCGACGCGGTGCCCGCCATGAGGAAGCGCCGATTCGGGTAGGTCTGCGCCGGGACGGAGCAGAACCAGCGGTTGGCCAGCGTGAAGGTGTTGGCCAGCGAGTAGTAGAAGGGGAGGTCGTCCTCGGTGTAGTAGCCCATGGACCCCGGACCCGTCCACGCGAAGCCGTCCATGGCGCCGCCGTGGATCTGCAGGTGGGAGTCGTCCCACGACTGGCTGCCCGTGTCCTGCGCGCCGATGGCACCTGTCTGGTGGTACACGTACATGCGCTCGCTGCCGATGGGGTTCCAGTTCACCGGCTCCTCGGCCTTGTTGAACGCGAACCCGTCGGCCAGCGGCTGCCCGCTCACGGGCAGCATGCCGAGGTAATTGTCGAACGAGTGGTTCTCCTGCATGACCAGCACGATGTGGTCGAACGGAAAGGCGCCGGTGAACGCCCCGCGCGGCACGGAGGGGTAGGGAACGGACCCGGGCCAGCGGAGCTGCGACCCGCCTCCGCCGGCCTTGCGCGCGCCGGCCGCCGCCCCGCCGACGCCGGCGAGACCGGCCAGGCCCGCAGCCGAGGCGCCGAGCCCGGCCCGCAGCACCGAGCGGCGGCTGTAGCTGCGGCGGTCAGCCATGCCCGCCGTGGCCGTGACCGGCCTGTCCCGGACCCGGCGAAGCCGGCTGCGGCGGCGTCGGTCGCGGCGGCGAGGTCTCCTGGACCGGCATGACGTTCTGCGTCGGCGGCGGGTACGGGGTCCCTTCGTCGCCCGTCCCAAGCAACGAATTGATGACGGTCTGCTCCAAGAAGGTGGGATCGAGGACGGGCGTGATCGTGGAGGGGAGCGCGGGCACCGTGGGGTCGGCCGGCTGGCCGAGGGCGAGCGCGCTTGTCAGGTCGCCGGTGACGCTGCGCCGCCACGGCGTGAGGTTGGGCACCGGCGCCCCGAAGAGCGTCTCCATGAGCCGCAGCGTCGATGTGTGGTCGAAGGTCTCGTCCGCGACGTAGCCGCCGCGGGTGAGGGGAGACATGAGGAGGCAGGGCACCCGGAAGCCGAGGCCGACCGGGCCGGCAACGCCGTTCGCGTCGGCGGGCAGCGGGGTCATGGTCAGGAACTCACCCAGAGTGCCCGGGGGCGGCACGGGCGGGGCCACGTGGTCGAAGAAGCCGCCGTTCTCGTCGTAGTTGAGGATGAACAGTGTGTGCGCCCACACCTCGGGGTTGGAGGTGAGGATGTCGAGCACGTTCTGCACGAGGTTCTCGCCGAATTGGGGTGTCGTGGCCGGGTGCTCGCACTGGGTGACCGGGCCGTGGATCCAACTGACCTGGGGGAGCGTGCCTGCCGTCACGTCCGCCACGAAGTCGGCCGGGAACGTGGGGTCGATAGAGTTGGTGATGAGCTGCTGGCCCCGGGTGGTGCTCGGGTCGCCATAGGCCTTGAAGTAGGGGAGCGGGCTGAAGAGAACGAGGCCGGCGGGGTCGTTGTAGACCTTCCAGGTCACGCCGGCATCGAGTAGCTGCTCGGGCATGGTGGTCCAGGTGAACTTCCCGTACTGCTGGGGACGGCCGCTCGTCTGCGTGACGAGGACCGGTCCGCCGCCGGCTCCGCTCGGGTCAATGGAGCCCGACAGCGCCATGACCCGGTTGGGGTCGGTCGGGCCGAGGACCGAGCAGAAGTAGCCGTCGCAGATGGTGAACGCGTCGGCCAGCGCGTGATAGAAGGGCAGGTCGGCGCGGGTGAAGTAGCCCATGGAGGCAGCGAAATTCGTGACGCCGTCGGCCGCCAGGTGGGCCCGCACCCAGTTGTCCATCTTCCCGTTGTCCCAGGCGTCGTGCTGGGTGTCCCATTCGTGGCTGATGTCGTTCGTCGCCGCACCGTTCTCGTTCGGCGGGCTCTGTTGCAGCTCGAAGGGCACCATGTACCCGGTGGGGTCGACGCCGACGCCGGGCTCGTAGCCGAACTGCTGGAAGACCGTGTAGTCGTTCTTGAGCCAACGGTTGCGCCTGACCGTGGGATCGGAGAAACCGCGCACGCCCGAGAGCGTGCCGTAGTAGTGGTCGAAGGAGCGGTTCTCCTGCATGAGGATCACGACGTGGCGGATGTCGCTCAGCGTGGGGTTCGTACTGGCAGGCCCGATCGCCAGCGCCCGTTCGAGGCTGGCGCCGGCGGCGGAGGACAGACCGGCTGTCGCGGCGGCGCCCGCGCCGAGAGCGAGGCCGCCCTTGAACAGGTCCCGGCGGGTGACCCGCTTCGTCCGTGGCCCGGTCGCCTCCTCTCCGTCCGCCCTGTTGCCGTCGTGTCCCATCGCGCAGGCTCCTCCTGGTGTCCGCCGTGGACGCGGCGCTCGCGCCAGGCGCGGGCGTCCGTCGTGTACGCGGGGAACGAGCGTTTGGGAGCGGGCTTACGAGGGTTCAGGCATTGTTCACACGCTCGCCACCTGGAGTTCGGGGGAGGCGTCTGCTGCAACTCCAGATGCGCTCGTGTCCGGGGCCGGTCCGGGCGCACCCGGGGCACCGGCGGCGCACAGGCCGCGACGGGGGAGGATGATGTCGTCGATGATCCCGTAGTCGCGGGCCTCGGCCGACGTCAGGTAGTGGTCGCGGTCGATGTCGGCGGCGACCTGCTCGACGGATCGACCGCTGTGGTGGGCGATGATCTCGGACATACGCCGGGTCAGCGACAGGACCTCACGGAGCTGGATCTCCATGTCGGAGGGCGCCCCGCGGGTGCCGGCGGACCCCTGGTGGATCATGATGCGCGCGTTGGGCAGGGCGAAGCGCTTTCCGGCTGCGCCACCAGAGAGGATCATGGCGGCGGCGGACATGCCCATGCCGACGCAGATGGTCGAGACGTCCGGCTCCACGTGCTGCATGACGTCGTAGATGGCCATGCCGGCGTACGCCACCCCGCCGGGGGAGTTGATGTAGAGGAAGATGTCCCGCTCGGGGTTCTGGGCCTCGAGGAACAGCATCTGCGAGATGATCAGGTTGGCCACCTGGTCGTCCACTTCCTGGCCCAGGAAGACGATCCGCTCCCGCAGCAGCTGGCTGTAGATGTCGAAGGCACGGTCGCCCCGGTTGCCCTCCTCGATCACGGTCGGGACGAGCACCTGGTGCAGGCGGTCCGGGCGGGCGGTCGTGGTCGGGCTCATGGCGGTGCTCCTCCGTGTCGTTGTCTGCGCTGGGTCCTTTGCACGTTATATCAAATGTGAGATAATC
Organism: uncultured Acidimicrobiaceae bacterium; assembly: GCA_963719485.1. Classification (GTDB taxonomy): domain Bacteria; phylum Actinomycetota; class Acidimicrobiia; order Acidimicrobiales; family RAAP-2; genus Bog-473. The sequence continues at coordinate 4,000,996 of OY970387.1, read as the reverse complement.
GGTCACCGTGAGCGAGCGCCGTCACCCCACCGTCTTCCCAGGCTTCCGCGAGATGGCCGAGCGCCGGCACTCGGTCTCGGGTCAGCTCGTGTCGCTGCGCCGCGAGCTCGGGCTGTCCCAGGCGGAGGTGGCGGCGCGTATGGGGACCTCGCAGTCGGCGGTGGCCCGTTTCGAGGCGGGCGACCTCGATGTCCGCCTCTCGACGGTGCAGCGGTACACGTCGGCGCTGGGCGCCCGGCTGGAATGGAGGATCGAGCATGCGTGACGGTGACGAGGGATGGCCCTGGCTGCCGCCGGGTCCGGCGGCGGCAGCGGCGGACATGGGGCAGGTGCCGTTGTCCGAGGTGCTGGCCCGCCGGCTGCTGGCCCAGCGGGTCGTGCTCCTGCACGGCCCGCTCGACGAGCTGTCCGTGACGCGTGTCGCGGCCGAGTTGATGACCCTCGATGCCGACGGTGACGATCCTGTGACCCTGCGGGTCGACTGCGCCGAGGCGGGCCTCGCCCCCGCGCTGACGCTGATGGACGTGATCGAGCTGATGGGCGTGCCGGTCCGTGCGCTCTGCCTGGGGCAGGTGGGAGCGGGCGCCATCGGCGTGGTGGCCGTGTGCGCCCACCGCGCCGCCATGCCCAGCACCCGCTTCTCCCTGTGTGAGCCCGCGACCGAGCTGCAGGCCCACGTGCGCAACGTGGCCCAGTGGGCCGAGCTGTGCGCCGCCGAGCGGCGGCGTTTCTGCGTGCGCGTGGCCGCGGCCGCCGGCCGCCCGTCCACCGCCGTCGAGGAGGATCTGGCGCACGGCCGCTTCCTCGGTGCGGCGGAGGCGGTCGAGTACGGCATCCTCGACGAGGTGTGCCGGCCGGACGCCCCGGTCGGTCGCCTGCCCGGATCGGGGACGCCCCCCATGGGATTTCGTCCGTTGCGCTGACGGCGACCAGCCACGAGACCCGACCGGTCGTCCTTGCCTACGATGCGGCCATGTCCACGACCGGGCCCCGCCTGCCCCCGCTCCCCGCCGGCGAGTGGGACGACCGGCTGACCCGCGTCCTGGAGAACTCGCCGGGCGGGACCGTCGAGCCGATGCACATCTTCACGACGCTGGGCCGGGCCGACCCCGAGCTGTTCCGGCGCTGGCTGGGTTTCGGCGGCGCGCTGCTGGCCGGGAGTCTCCCCGGCCGCCTGCGCGAGCTGGTGATCCTGCGCACCGCGGCACGCTTTGGCGGCCGTTACGAATGGGCCCACCACATCGAACTGGCGGAAGCCCAGGGGATCTCGGCCGACGAGATCGCGGCGCTCGGCGACGCGGAGTGGGAGCTCGACACCATGGCCTGGCCACCGCTGGAGCTGGCCGCGCTGCGGGCGGTCGACGAGACCGCCGACGACGGCGCGGTCTCCGATATCACCTGGGCCGTTTTGGCGGAGCTCCTGTCGGAGAGCGAGCTCATCGAGCTGCTCATGCTGATCGGCCACTACCTGATGCTCACGACCGTGCTCGGGTCGCTGCGCGTTGAGCTCGAGCCCCGGGCGGAGGCGCTGGCGCGGCGGGTGCCGGGCGGTCCGGCGGCGTAGGGGTCGTCGTGGCGCTCTTGACGGGCCGGAGTATCACGGTGATCGGCGCCGGCACACAGCCGTCGCGCGATCCGGACGCGCCGGTCGGCAACGGCCGCGCCATCGCGGTGCGGGCGGCACGGGAGGGCGCGTCGGTCGTCTGCGTCGACCGTGACGAGGCGGCGGTCGAGGCGACGTGGCGGCTGATCACCGAGGAGGGCGGGAAGGCGGCGATCGTGGTGGCGGACGTCACCACCGAGGAGGGCTGTCGCCTGGCGGTGTCCGACGAGCCCGGCCTGGCCCCCGACGGGCTCGTGCTCAACGTCGGCACCGGGTACGGCATGGGCGTCGCCGGCACGTCCATCGACGACTGGGACAAGACGTTCGCCCTCAACCTGCGTGCGCATTTCATGCTGGTGCGCCGCGCCTTCGTGACCCTGTCCGACGACGCGTCGATCGTCTTCGTCAGTTCGGTGGCCGGACTTCGCCCCGGGAGCCGCATCCCCGCCTACGACGCCTCCAAGGCGGGACTCATCGGTCTGAGCCGCCACGTGGCGGTGGAGGGAGCCCGGCGCGGCATCCGGGCCAACGTGCTCGCCCCCGGGCTCATCGACACGCCTCTCGGCCGGGCCGCGTCGGCGGGGCGGCCTTCGCGCACCCGGACCCCCGTCCCGCTGGGCCGCCAGGGCACGGCCTGGGAGGTGGCGGCGGCGGCGGTGTTCCTGCTCTCGGACGAGGCCAGCTACATCACCGGCCAGGTCCTGGCCGTCGACGGGGGCCTCACGCTCGTATGAGCGCGCACTCGGCGCAGCCGCGGTCGGGATCCCACGTCACGGCGCGCCCGCCCCGTCTGGGCCGGCGGGTGGCCCGATTCAACCGGGCCGTCACGAACAAGGTCGCCATTCACCTGGCCGGCTGGCTGCCCGGCCTGGGCATCGTGATCCACGTGGGCCGGCGGACCCGGAGTGTCTATCGCACCCCGGTCAATGTGTTCCGCACGAAGGACGGCTTCCGCTTCGCGCTGACCTACGGCCCCGACGCCGAGTGGGTGCGCAACGCGCTGGCCCACGGTGCCGTGCGCCTCGTCACCCGGGGAAGGGAATACGAGCTCACCGACGCCGAGGTGGTGACGGACCCGCACCGCCAGCACGTGCCGGCGATCGCCCGCGCCATGATGCGCTTCATGCGCGTGTCGCAGTTCCTCGATTTCCGCTCGACCGGTCGGAGCCGCTGATCAGGTTGGCTCTGCAACATCGGAGAGTTCGACCACGCTCGAACGTCGTTGACCGATCGTTCGAAATCAAATCGCGGGCAACCGATCTGTAGGGCCAACGTTCGCAAAGAGGCTAGCGATTCGTCACAGGTGCTTCGCGTTGAGTTCATTTCCAACCTTTAGCGTCCTCCGACAGCACCGGTAGCCGGTCCCTCGGGCACTCGATAAGAGGCCGAGACGAATGAGGAGGAACAGAGATCTTGAGACGTAACGGAACTGCCCGCTTCGCCCGCCGCCGTGCCGACCTCCTTGCGGGCGGCTCCCTCGTGGCTGCGCTCGCGGTTCTGGTGGCTCCATCGACTGCATTCGCCGACGGTGGTGGTAACGGCAACGCCGGCCTCGCGGCCACCCTCCAGCCCAACAACCTTCTTGTCTCTCTCAGCCACTGGCAGCAGGACGGCGCCATCACCGCTGGCACGACGCAGCTCCCGCCGGGCTGCAGCACGGTAGCGAAAGCGCCCAACCCTTGCGCGACCGCGGTTGCCGGGGGCAACTATCCCTTCACGTTCAACAACGACCAGGTGGACAGCAGCTTCGGGATCACCCAGCCCATCGACCTCGAGCAGCTCAACCCCTCGTCGGGCAAGACGATGCTCGACCTGGTGGTGCCCAACTCCACCACGACCAACGGGGATCAGCTGGTGACGAGCTTCTCGTCGAAGTCCGAGTTGGCTCTCAACCAGTCGACCGACGGCAACGACGTGACGTTCATGGGTTACGTGGCGCCGGTCGCCGCCATCGACGCATCCAACTCCGATACCCCGGGCGCCCCGGATCCGACCAACAGCGGCCCGAGGACCCCCTACTACCGCGCGGTGGCCGACATCGACCGGGCCGGGAAGTTCCTGTTCACCGAGACCAACGCCTACAGCGGCAACAACGGACGGGCCGCCGTCCTGAACAACGCCAACGACAGCATCTACACCGCGGGCAACGCCGGCAACGGCGCCAACCCCGAGCCGAAAGGCGTGGTCGAGGGTGCAGGAACTCAGATCCTGGCCCGCTCCACACTGCCCGAATCGCAGCAGACCACGGTGGATCCGACCCCCCTGAACAACTTCAACGTGACGCAGCTGGGCGACACGGCGGACAAGTCGGCCAAGGACAACAACTTCCGCGGACTGACGCTCGACAACGGCGTCATCTTCATGAGCAAAGGCAGTGGCAGCAACGGCGTTGACACGGTCTACTTCCTGGACACCACTGGTACGGCCTGTTCAGGAGGCGTCGGGGTCCCGTCCAGCGGTGCCACGCTGCCTTCGGTTTCAACGTGGGTTTCCCCGACCTTCAGCACGAACGATGCCGCGCTCGGCCTGACCGTGAAGAACCCCGGCCTGACCCCGACCAACACGTGCATACTCAACGGCTTCCCGACCGACCTCGCCAAGGGGGCCACCGACTCCAGCCTCTACCCCTTCGGCATATGGTTCGCCAACCCCGACACGCTCTACGTGGCCGACGAGGGTGCCGGCGACGCGACCTTCTCGAACGGGATGTACACGGCCGCAGCCGCCTCGACCACCGCCGGCCTGCAGAAGTGGGTGTTCGACGGAACGAAGTGGAACCTCGCGTACACCATCCAGTCGGGCCTGGGTCTCGGCGTCCCCTACCAGGTGGCGAACGGCCTGCAGGGACAGGCGTACCCGACGGGCGAGAACACCTTTGTGAACTCGAAGGACCAAACGGTCGACCTGGGCAACTGGGCCCCTGCCAACGATGGCCTGCGTAACCTCACCGGTAAAGTGAGCGCCAACGGCACCGTGACCCTGTGGGCGACCACGTCGACCGTCAGCGGAAGCGGCGACGAGGGCGCCGACCCGAACTCGCTGGTGACGGTCACCGACGATCTCGCGGCCACGTCGCTTCCCGCTCGTGACAGCTTCACGCCCGTCATTTCCCCGACCTGGGGACAGGTCGTGCGGGGCGTGTCGTTCACCCCGGGAACCAAGTAGTCGCCCGATCCGCCGGGTCACCACCGCCACCGGCGGAGGCTGATCAGGCGATCATCTCCATGCGCAGGCCCGTCGCGTCCAGCTCACCTCCGAGCTGGACGTGGGCCTGCGTCGCGTAGCGGCGAGCCGTCCATGCACCGACCAGCGCATCGAGCACGTCATCGGGTGCGGCACCCCGAGGCGGCCGCCGGACGAGCGACTCGACGCCGTCGAAGAGGGATTCGAGTGCAGTCGCGCGCTCGGCCCGGCCTGCCGCCGTCTTCTTGTTGGCGAGCATGGGCGCACCGGCGAGTACGGCAAAGCTGAGCTCGGGGCACATCTCGAAGAGTCGGGCCTGGCGTTGGGGCGTGACGAGCGCATCGACCTGTTGGATCTTGGGCAAGATGTTGAACAGCTGTCTCGAGATCCTCTTGCCGCATGCGAGTGCGGATCGCGCGCAGGCCTCCTCGTAACTGGCGGCGCCGAGCACGCTCCGCGCCGGCGCCGGGAAGACCGAGCTGCGTCGGGCGCCGAGCAGGCGCCGCGCCTCGACGTCGCAGCGCCGCGGTGTGGCCGTGGCCAATCCGATCGGGATGTCGATGGCCGCCGCCGCCAGGGTGCCCGCCTCGAGCCGGCCGAAGAGGTCGCACAGGTCGTCGACGAGTTCGAAGTCGCAGCGGCCCGATCGCCGCGAACGGCACTGTGGCCATGACCCAGCCGGAGCGACAGCCGTCGAGGCCGGCGACGAGCATGTCGGACTCCGCCACCGCAGTCGGCGCGTCCGCCCGCTCAGGCCAGCCGCGCCAGGTTGACCTGATCCTGCGGTGTCAGCGTCACCCTTCGCCCGATGAGCTCCTCGGCCTCGGCCTGCGACAGTGCAGCGGCTCCGCCGTCGAGGAGTGCGTAACAGCGACCGCCCCCCTGCAGGTCGCAGATCAGCAGCGCCCGCTCGGGCCCACCATCGCGGCCGTGGAGCACAGAGTACGTGGCCACGGTCGCGGGCCCTGCGGGCGACTCCACGATGCTCACCGGGTCGGAGGCCGGGACGTACGGCGCAGGGTCGGTGACCGCACCGGCGCCGGGATCGGTCGACCACACCCCGTAGGCGTGCTTCTGCATGTGCATGCCGACCCCGCTCACCACGCCGTAGGAGCCGGGGTCGTCGCGCAGTGTCTCGGTCATGGCGGCCAGGGAGTGGGTCATGTAGTTCGAGCCGGGACCACCGTGGTAGGGCAAGCCGCCCGTCTGCGTCACGGCACGCGCCCGGGCATCGTCCTCGCCGATGCCGAGCGCGTCGAGCGCGAAGCACAGGGAGCTGGCGAAGCACGAGTACAGGTCCAGGTGCGCCACGTCGCCCACGCCGATGCCCGCTCCCTCCAGCGCCGCACCGGCCGCGGCGGCCATGGCGGGGGAGCGCCACAGCTCGGGATGGCCGGCCACATGGGACGGGTCCTCGGCGTAGCCCCACCCGCGCAGGTAGACCCGCCGGTGCTCTGGCACGCCCAGCGCGTCGGCCTTTGCCGCGCTGGACAGCACCAGCGCGGCCGCCATGTCGACATCCATGATCGCCGTCATCAGCTTCGTGTAGGGGTAGGCGACCATGCGGTTGTCCGGGGCCGCCGTCACGATCTCGTCCGCGTCGCGTGCCACGGGGAACCACGCGTGCGGGCTCTGTGCGGCCACCTCGGTCATGGGCGCCATGACGCGGCCGAGGGCGGCGCGGTGCTCGTCGAGGCCGCGGCCGACGTGGGCCCGGCGCGCGTTGTCGAACAGTGCGAACGTGAGGTAGGCCTCGAAGACCGAGTGGCTGATCTCCGACGGGTCGAAGTCCATGTCCATCGGGAAGGGCCGCTTCTCCGCCGGCTTGAACGACCACTGCGGTCGCTCACCCGCCTTCTTGAGTCGGCGGACAGTGGCCAGTGCCTCCGCGCCGGTGATCAGTGCGAGGTCGAGGTCACCGGCCCTGATCTCCCTGGCCGCGTCGGTGGCGAGCACGTGAGGAACCGACCCCCCGATGCCCGAATAGCGCTGCCGCCGGGGCGCTGCACCCAGCCGTTCGGACAGCCGCGCCACGGCGTCGTCGTACTGCCAGGACTGCGAGTACACGACGTCGATGCTCTCGAGCGCGTGAAGGATGGCCGGGCCGTCACCAGTGTCGGCGTCGTCCGCCGCGTCCCGGGCGACCCGCTCCCACATGTCCAGCGGCTCGGGCGCAGGCTCGCTGGCGATGCCGACGTCGAAGGGATGCCAGGTGTGGCGTGCGACACCGATGATGCAGGTGGCGCGGGGGTCGGTGGCGGCGCTCACGATTCGGGACGACCGGGGGTCGGGTCAGCCGCGCGACTTGCCGGGCATGGCGATGGCCCGGTCGGCGATGATGTTCTTCTGGATCTCCGTGGAGCCGCCGCCGATGGTCGAGTAGCGCTGGAAGGCGTACAGGCGGGTCCACTTGCCCCGGTCCACCGCGTCGGGGCCGCCGCGGGCGAGGGCACCGGCCGGGCCGAGCAGGTCGACCGCGAGTTCGGCGAGGGTCTGCGCCATGGAGGACCACGAGAGCTTGGCGAAGGGCACCTCGGGCCAGTTCTTCTCGCCCTTCATGATTTTCGACAACGCCCGCAGCGACAGCAGGCGCGCCAATTCGATCTCGGTCCACACCTTGGCGATGCGGTCGCGCAGCGACGGATCCTCGAGCGCGCCCGGGTTCACGCTGCGGGCGGCCTCCACCATGGCGCGCAGGTCGGCCGAGAGGATGGCGATCTGCGAGGCGATCCCGACGCGCTCGAAACCGAGGGTGCCCATGGCCACCATCCAGCCGGCGCCCTCGTCGCCCAGGCGCCACGCGGCCGGGATGCGCACGTCGGTGAAGAAGATCTCGTTGAAGAGCTCCTCGCCCGCCATGTCCCGGATCGGCCGCACGTCGATCCCGGGCGTCTTCAGGTTCAGGACGAAGGCGGTGATCCCCTCGTGCTTCTTGCCCCGCTCTATTGCCGTCGGGTCGGTGCGCAGGAGGAACAGGCCCCAGGTGGCCAGGTGCGCGGAGGAGATCCAGATCTTCGAGCCGTTGATCACGTACTCGTCGGTCTCGGCGTCATAGATCGCCGTCGTGCGCAGGTTGGCCAGGTCGTTGCCCGCCATGGGCTCGCTAAAGCCCTGGCACCAGTGCTCCTCGGCCTCGAGGATGGAGGGCAGCCACTGCGCCTTCTGCTCCTCGGTGCCCCACTGGATGATCATCGGGCCGATCTGCCAGATCCCGTTCGTGTTGAACGTCCCCGGCGTGCGGTACTCGGCCATCACCTCTGAGTAGAGGAGGCGCTGCATGGCGTTGATGGTGCGACCCTGGGCGTACTCGGGGCCCCAGTGGATGGCGGCCCATCCGCCGTCGTGCAGTTTGCGCTGCCACTTCTGCCGGCGCTGTTGGCTGGCCTCGCCGCTCAGGCTTGCATCGTCCCCGAGGGACTCGGCCTCCAGGAACGGCGGAAGGTGCTCGTCGAGCCAGGCGCGCAGCTCGTCGCGGAACTTCTCGTCCTCCGGTGCAAGGGCAAAATCCACGGGTGAAGGGTACCCGACCACCGTGTACTGTGACGCCGGTGTCAGGGAACGGCGCGCGTGAGCAAGGCGTAGGGAGCGAGGCGTAGGGGAGGCCGTGGACTTCACGTACGACGACGAGCAGCTCGCACTGCAGGACGTGGCGCGCGCTGCGCTCGAGCGCGAGTGCGGGCCTGCCGTGGTGCGCCATCTGGCCGACGACCCGGACGGCATCACGCCGGCACTGTGGTCGACGCTGGTGGAGCTGGGGTGGACGGGCCTGCTCGTCCCCGAGGAGCACGGTGGCAGCGGGACCGGCCTGCTCGAGACGTGCGTCGTCCTGGAGCAGATGGGCCGCATTCCGCTGCCCGGCCCCTTCTTCTCCTCCGCCGTCGCGGCGACGCTGGCGGCGCGGGCGCTCGGCGCGACGGAGCTCCTCGGCGACCTCGCCACGGGTGCCCGGCGGGGAACGGTCGCACTGGGGGAGCAGGGCCACGGGGAGCCCGTGCACACGGTGCGGACCAGGGCGCGCCGCAAGGGCGCCCAGTGGGTCCTCAACGGCGAGAAGCCCGCCGTCCCCGACGGCCATACCGCGGACTGGGCCATCGTCGTGGCGCGCAGCGAGGAAGGGGCGCGCTCCTACCTGCTCGAGTCCCCCGGAGGCGAGCTCGTCCCCTCGCTCGACCCCACCCGCAAGCTGGCCCGCATCGTCCTCGACGACACGCCGGTCATCCCACTGGGACCGCCGGGCAACCAGACGGGACTGTGGCAGCGGGTCCAGGACGACATCGCCGTCGCGCTGGCCGCGGAGACCGTCGGGGCCGCCGACCGGGCCCTCGCCGAGGCGATCGGCTACACGTCGGAACGGATCGTCTTCGACAAGCCGGTTGCCACCTACCAGACGGTCCGGCACCGGCTCGTCGAGATGTTCCAGCAGGTCGAGATGGCCCGAGCCGGCTTCCAGTTCGCCGCGTGGGCGTCGGACACCGAGTCGCCCGAGCGGGCCCAATCCGCGGCCATGGCCGCCAGCTACGCCGCCGAGGCCGGGGTGCGCGTGACCGGTGACGACATCCAGCTGCACGGCGGGGTCGGGTTCACCTGGGCCAACGACGCCCACTTCCTCTTCAAGCGTGTGAAGCAGAACGAGCTCCTCTCGGGCGGCGCCGGCGTGCAGCGCCAGCGGCTGGCGACCCTCTTCATCGAGTCGGCATGACCACGTTCGAGCTGCGCCCGATGCCGGCCGAACTGGCCGAGCGCTACCTCGCCGAAGGCGCCTGGGACGACCGCACACTGGGGGAGTTCCTGCGCGACGCCCTCCTCGAGGACCCGACACGGCGCTTCCGCATCTGGTCGCCGACCCACCCCCACCTCGGCACCGTCGGCGAGGTCTACGAGGAGTCGTTGCGCGTGGCCGGCGGGCTGCGCGCCCTCGGGCTCGGGCCGGGCGACGTCGTGGCCTTCCAGCTGCCCAACTGGGTCGAGGCGGCCATCACCTTCTACGCCTGCACCATGCTCGGTGTGACATTGGTGCCGATCGTGCACTTCTACGGGCCCAAGGAGGTCGGCTTCATCCTTCGCCAGAGCGGGGCCCGTGCCCTGGTGATCGTGGCGCGCATCGGGCAGCGTAATTACCTGGCGGAGCTGGCAACCATTCGCGAGGGGTTGCCGAACCTGGAGCACGTCGTGGTGGTCGGCGGGAGCGACGACATTTCGTCCGGCGACGTCCCCTTCGACGACCTCCGCGGCGCGGAGCCCATCAGCGGCCCGGCCCACGTGGACCCGGACGGCGCGGCGGTCATCGGCTACACGTCGGGCACCACGGCGGATCCCAAGGGGGTCGTGCACTCGCACCGCACCCTGGGCTGCGAGGTCCGGCAGCTGTCCGGGCACCAGTCGGGTCGCGACCGGCCCAGCCTCGTGGGCGCGCCGGTCGGCCACGCCATCGGGATGCTGGGCGGCCTGCTCTGCCCGCTGGTCGGCGGGCGGCCCATCTACATGATCGACGGCTGGGACCCGCCCCTGGTCCTCGAGGCGATGGTGGAGGAGCAGATCGCCGCCGGCAGCGGCTCGACCTATTTCTTCACCAGCCTGCTCGACTGCCCCGGGTTCGGCCCCGAGCACGTGGAGCTGATGCGCTTCGTGGGGCTGGGCGGCTCGCCGATCCCCAACGCGGTGGCCGAGCGGGCGGACGAGCTCGGGATCTCGCTGGTGCGCTCGTACGGGTCCACGGAGCACCCGTCGGTGACAGGGTCCGATCACGAAGCGGCCAAGGAGAAGCGCATCCACACCGACGGCCGGCCGCTCGACTGGGTCGAGATCAGGACGGTGGACGAGGAGGGCCACGACGTCGCGCCGGGCGAGCCGGGCGAGATCCTCAGCCGGGGACCGGACCGCTTCGCCGGCTACACGGACCCGGCACTGTCGGCCGAGGCCATCGACGAGGACGGCTGGTTCCGCACCGGGGACGTGGGCGTGATCGACGCCGACGGCTACCTGACGATCACGGACCGGGTGAAGGACATCATCATCCGCGGCGGGGAGAACGTGAGCGCGGCCGAGGTCGAGCAGCTCCTGGCCCACATGAAGGGCGTGGCCGAGGTGGCGGTGGTGGCGGCTCCCGACGAGCGGCTCGGCGAGCACGGCTGCGCCTTCTTCCGCATGCAGCCCGGGAGCGAGCCCCCCGACCTCGAGGCCCTGCGGACGCACCTGGCCGCCGCGGGGCTGACCCGCCAGAAGTGGCCCGAAGAGCTCCGGGTCGTGGACGAGCTGCCGCGCACTCCCTCGGGGAAGGTCCAGAAGTTCGTGCTGCGCCAGCGTCTGCGGGAGGGCGGGTGAGCAGTCATCGGCTGCGGCAGCCCAAAAATCCTGCGCTCGGCGGGTGGGGGAGGTACGCTCCAACGGGCGTTCCGAAGCAGTTCAAGCCGATCTCAGGTGACCACATGAGGAGTCGGATTCCGAAGCAGCAGGTCGAACTGTTGAAGGCGGTGCCGCTCTTCTCCGCGTGCTCGCAGGGCGAGCTCCGCTCCGTGGCCCAGCTCGGCACCCCGGTGGAGGTGGAGAAGGGGGAGTTCCTCACTACCAAGGGCTCGGCCGGTCGCGAATTCTTCCTGGTCCTCTCCGGCGTTGCCACCTGCCGGTTGGGCGAGCGGCTCATCGCGGAATTCACGACGGGCGGCTACTTCGGTGAGCTCGCGCTCCTCTACGGCGGCATCCGCACGGCCGACGTCGTCGCGGAGACGGACATGGAGCTCTTGGTCCTCGACTCCCGCGAGTTCAAGTCGATGTTGATGACGACGCCGGCCATCGGCGTGAAGATGCTGTCCCGGCTGGCCGAACGACTCGGCGACGCCGACGCGCACTACAGCTACTAGGCGCGACCCTCGAGTACGTCTTTCATCAGGCGCAACTCCTTCGTGATCTGTTCGAGGCTGCCCGCCGCCGCGGCGGCGCGCACGTCCTCGGAGAGGCCGTCGGGCAGCGTGACCCAGAGTGTCAGCGTTGCGTCGCACCCGCCATGGACGAGCGGGCGCACCACGAACTCCTCGTAAGCCTCGGTGGCTCCTGCCATGCCGGCGGCCACGAGGGTCGGTGCGACGGCCTCGACGATCCACAGCTCGACGGGGTGGTGCACGCCCGGCCGCCGGCAGTCGGCCAGCCCGAAGGCGTAGCGGGCACCCGGGCCGTGCACGCCCCCCACACCGCCGGCCTGCCCGTCGGCGACGCGTCGCACCGCGCTGACGTCAGGGTTGTAGCCGGGAAGGTTGGCGAAGTCGAGCCGATAGGCCCACACAGCCTCCGGCGGGACCGTGAAGACAGCGGAGGCGACGGCGGTCGGCGCGGCCGCCGGGGTGGAGGTAGGCACCAGGCCAGTGTGGGCCGCTCCGGGAGGCGGAGGCAAGTGACGCCGAGCGGCGCGTCCTACACTCGCCGACGATGAAGGTCGTTGGTCTCTACCTCGTGCGCAACGAGGTGGACGTGATCGAGACCAACCTCCGCCACCACTTCGCCACAGTGATCGACGAGGCCATCGTCGTCGACAACGGCTCCACCGACGGGACGGCGGAGCTCCTGAGCGACCTGGCCGAGGACATGCCGCTGCAGTGGGCGAGCGAAATCGGGCCGATGTACCAGGGCGACCGCGTGACGCGGATGGCCCGCTTCGCCACCCAGCAGGGGGCCGACTGGGTCCTCCCGATTGACGCCGACGAGTTCTGGGTCGCGAAGGACGGGCCGTTCCGCACGGTGCTCGAGGAGGCGCCGGCGGACGTCCGGGCGCTCTTCGTCGACATGGTGAACTTCGTCCAGCGCCGCGACGTGCTCGTCGCCCGGCCCGGCGTCCTGTCGTCCATGACGATGCGGCCATCGCACATCGTCGGCAGCGCCGAGGAGGCCTCGCGGCTGGTGCGCGACGGCGAGGCCGGAATTTTGGAGATCACGTACACGCCGAAGTGCGTCCACCGTGCCGCTCCCGGAATGGAGGTGACCAAGGGCAACCACCTGACCGGCATCGCGGGAGGCATGCCCACGGACCGCCTGGCCTGGCTGCATGCGCCGATCCGGGCGCGTTCCGTGCTGGCGCAGAAGATGGACCACGGGAGGCGGATGCTCGAGGAGGGAGGCCCGTCCGACGGGTCCTGGCACGTCAAGCGTTGGTGGCAGATGGCGCGCGACGGCACGCTGGACCGCGAATGGGAGGCGCTGAGCTACGAGGACGGCGCCATCAGCGTCGGGGGCACGCGCCACGAGCTCGTTCCCGACGACCGCCTCCGCCGGGCGGTCGAGGCGGTGGCGCCGCTGGTACGCACGACGGAGGCCCAGGCGACGAACGCCATCGACGCCATGCGGCCCGCGGTCGGCGCCTACTTCCTCGGCCTCGACACCGTGCCCGGCTGGTTCTCCCCGCTCGACTTCCGCGTCCTGGTCGAGCTCGACGGTCTACAGCGCGCGCACGGCGTCAGCGGCGACCTCTTCGAGATCGGCGCCGCCTTCGGCAAGAGCGCCATCCTGTTGGGCCACCTGGCGCGCCCGCCCGACGAGCGCCTCACGGTGTGCGACGTGTTCGAGAACGTCGAGGCCGTTGACGCCGAGAGCTTCCTCCTCCACAACCACTGGTACTCCCAGCTGACCGAGAAGGCGTTCCTGGAGCAGTACCAGCGCTTCCACGAGCGCCCGCCCGACATCCTGGTGGGCCCTTCGGAGGGCATCGACGTCGGGGGGTCGGCCGGCACCTGCCGGATCGTCCACGTGGACGGCGGCCACCGGTATGACATCGTGCGCCAGGACGGCGCCACGGCTCGCGCGCTCCTCGGGCCCGCCGGCTTCGTCGCCTTCGGCGACATCTCGACGGCGCACAACCCGGGCGTCGCGCTGGCGGTGTGGGAGCTCGTGCTGTCCGGGGAACTCGTCCCCCTCTGCCTGACCGAAGGCAAGCTCTACGGCACCTGGGACGGCGCCGCCCTCGACTGGCTGGGCGGGATCGATGACTGGGTGGCCGGGCAACCCGACCTGGGCATCGAGGTCCACACCCTGGCCGGGTGGCCCGTCCGGCGGATCTTCGCCCAGCCTCGCCCCCCCATGAAGCTGAGCCACGTGGTGCGGATCCCCGACCTCGAGGCGATGCCGGGCGCCGGGAAGCCCGCGGCGATTCCCGCTTCGTCGAGCTAGCTGTTCGGTCCCGGGGGCCGGAGGATGGAGGCCGCCTCGCGGGCCCGGTCGAGCGACAGGGCGGTGAGATCATCCCCCTCTTCTCCGAGCACATCGGCGGCGTGCTGGATGAAGATCCCGACGACCATCGCGCTCAGCAGTCGGGCCACCGCGGCGGCGCCTGCTCCCTCTTCGAGATCGGGACGGTTCTTCTTGAGCCAGTCCTCGATGTTCGTCTCGAACGAGGCGAACAGGTCGCGGCCGACCGCACGGGCGGTCGCCTCGCCCCGCATCGCTTCGCCGACCATGAGGCGGACGAAGTCCTCGACCTCGAACATGGACGTCATGATCTCGGCCAGCAGTTGGGCCAGGGTCGGCGGCTCGGCTCTGGCACTGGCGCCGTCGACCTCTCCGGGCGCCGGCCGGACCGGGAAGTACCCCTGTTCGATCAGGACCGACTCCAGAAGGTCGCGCTTGGACGGGAAGTAGTGGTAAAGCGAGGCCACGTTGAGGCCGGCGGCGGAGGCCAGGTCCCGCATGCTCGTCCCGTCCACGCCCCGCTGGGCCATCAGCGTCAGGGCGATCTGCAAAATCCGTCGCCGGGTGGCCGACCCCTCTCCCTGGGGCACCGCAGGGCGCCCAGCTGGTGCGCCACCCTCCTTCTGCACCTCAATCGTCATCTTGGTTCCCATTTTTCGGTCTCCGACCTCGGGATTTCCAGATGCCGGCCGGGTGCTGTCCCGAGAGCCTACGCAAGTCGAGGCCCAAACGGTCGTTGGACTCCCGAACGATCGTTTGCTATACATGACAGGGACGTCAGCTACGACACTGTGCGACACCCGAAATTTAGGGGGTGGATGAGCGACATGCCAGGAAAAGGATCGATGACCGACTCGACGGTGGTGCCTTTCGACCCCTACGAGTTGAAGGACGTGGTCGGGGGCACCATCCGCAATCCCTACCCGGCGTTGCACGCGCTGTGCCGGGAGAGCCCGGTCCACGTCGGACCGATCGACCTCGGCGAGGGCGCCGAGATCGCCGACCCCACCAGGCCGGCACCCGTCACCGTGCTCGGCTTCGACGAGGTCGTCCAGGTGCTGCGCGACAACGAGACGTACTCCTCGAACGTGTACGGCGAGGTCGTCGGCATGGTGATGGGTCGCACCATGCTCGAGATGGATGAGCCCGAGCACCGCGCCATCCGCACGTTGGTCGCCCCGAGCTTCCGCTCCAAGATGCTCGAGCGCTGGGAGGAGGAGCTGGTGGCGCGCGTCGTCAACGAGCTCATCGACACCTTCATCGACGAGGGCCGCACGGATCTGGTGCGGTCGGTGACGTTCAACTTCCCCGTCCAGGTGATCGCCCGCATCCTCGGGCTGCCCCGGGAGGACTACCCCACGTTCCAGCGCTGGGCGCTCGAGCTGACGAGCGTCGCCGCCAACTGGGAGCGGGGCGTCGCCGCCTCGGCGGCGCTGCGCGACTACTTCGCCGACGTCATGGCCGAACGCCGGGCTGCACCGGGCGACGACTTGATCAGCGACCTGGTCCGGACCGAGGTCGACGGGGAGCATCTGAGCGACGAGGAGATCTTCTCCTTCCTCCGCCTGCTGCTGCCGGCCGGGGTGGAGACCACGTACCGCGCCTCGGGCAGCCTGCTGTTCGCCCTCCTCGAGGACCGGGCCCAGTTCGACGCGCTGTACGCCGACCGGTCGCTGTTCGCCCCGGCCTTCGAGGAGGTCGTGCGCTGGGAGCCGCCGGTGACGGTGATCCTGCGCCGGGCCACCCGGGACACGGAGCTGGCCGGCGTCACCATCAAGGAGGGCGCCGACCTCGCGCTGCTGATCGGCGCCGCCAACCGCGACGAGCGCAAGTACCCCGACCCCGACCGCTACGACATGTTCCGCGAGCAGCGCCAGCACGTGGGCTTCGGCTTCGGTGTGCACGTCTGCCTGGGCATGCACCTCGCCCGCATGGAGTCCCGCATCGCCGTCAACACGCTCCTCGACCGTCTCGGGCCGTTCCGGTTGGACCCCGACGCCGAGCCGCCGCACATCGAGGGGATGGCGTTCCGCTCGCCGCTCTCGCTGCCGGTGGTCTTCCCCGCGGGGGGGTAGTTTTCAGGCCCATGGGCGGCAGAGCCAACCCGCTGCAGGACGCAGCGGCCATCGTGGGCATCGGGCAGACCGAGTTCGCGAAGCAGATCGACCGGCCCGAGGGTCAGCTGGCCGCCGAGGCCGTCGTGGCGGCGCTGCGAGACGCCGGCATCGCCCCCTCCGAGGTCGACGGCCTGTCCTCGTTCACCATGGAGACGACCGACGAGGTCACCATGGCCAAGACGATCGGCGCGGGGGACATCACCTACTTCTCCCAGGTCGGTTTTGGCGGCGGCGCCGGGTGCGCCACCATCGGCCACGCCGCCATGGCCATCGCCACGGGCCAGGCCGACGTCGTGGTGGCCTGGCGCTCGCGCAAGCGGGGCGCCCGTGCCGCCCGGCCCTGGGCAGCTGCACCGTCCCGCCTCCCGATCCAGGCCCAGTGGACCCGGCCCTTCGGCCTCCTGCGCCCCGTCGACGAGGTGGCGATGCTCGCCCGCCGCTACATGTACGAGTACGGCGGCGGACGGAAGGACCTGGCCGAGGTCGCCATGGCGGTGCGGGCCCACGCCAACCGCAATCCCGCCGCGCTCATGCACGACAAGCCCATGTCGCTCGACGAGTACATGGCGGCGCGCTTCGTGAGCGAGCCGCTCTGCCTCTTCGACAATTGCCTCGAGACGGACGGCGCGCTGGCGGCGGTCCTCGTCTCAGCGGAACGGGCCCGCGACTGCCCGCACCCACCCGCGCTCGTGCACGCCTTCGGGCAGGGGCTGCACCGCCAACACGAGTCGATGGTCAATTACTACTGCGACGACCCGCTGACCGGACCGGCGTGGGCCTGCGCCGCCAAGTTGTGGTCACAGTCGGACATCGGTCCCGCCGACATCGACGTGGCGCAGATCTACGACGCCTTCACCCCACTCATCCTGCTGTCGCTCGAGGGGTACGGGTTCTGCCCGCGGGGCGAGGCGCCGGGCTTCGTGGCCGACGGGAACCTGCGTTGGGACACGGGATCGTTGCCGGTGAACACGTCGGGGGGCGGGCTCTCGGAGGCCTACGTGCACGGGTTCAACCTCGTCACCGAAGGCGTGCGCCAGCTCCGCGGGACCTCCACCAGCCAGGTCGAGGGGGCGCGCACGTGCCTCGTCACCTCGGGTGAGGGCGTGCCCACCAGCGCCATCGTCCTGCGGGCGGCGTGACGGTGCCCGAGCCGCTCGAGGTCAGGATCGACTGGGACCGCTGCATGGGGTCCGGGAACTGCGTCTTCTGGGCGCCCGAGACCTTCGACCTCAGCGAGGATGGCCACGCCGTCGTGGTCGATGCGGCGGCCACCGAGGAGGAGCGTCTCCACATCGCCGCGCAGGGTTGCCCGGTCGGCGCCATCTCCCTCTGGCGCGGAGGCGCCGAGGTCCCGCTCCAGGAAGGGCCGTAATGCCGATCGCCGTCACCGAGGACCACGAGTCGCTCCGTACCACCGCGCTGCGCTGGGCCCAGACCCACTGCCCGGCGACCGTGCCGCGGCAGGTGGCGGAAGCGCCGCCGGGGTCGGAGGAGCTGCCCGCCGCCTGGGAGAAGATGGCCGCCCAGGGGTGGCTCGGCCTCCACCTTCCCGAGGACCAGGGCGGGCAGGGCTTCACGCTGGCCGAGCTGGCCGTGGTGCTCGAGGAGCTCGGTCACGCCCTGTTCCCCGGGCCGGTGCTGTCCACGGTGCTGGTCTCGGCTGTCCTGGCCCGTGCGCCCCACGGGCCGGCGACCGTTCCGCCGGAGTGGCTGCGCGGGCTGGCGGACGGCACCATCACGGCGGCCGTGGCGCTCGGCGCGGCGCCCCATCCCTGGCAACTGGCGGAGGACGGGGCGCTGTTCCTCGGGGGCGCCGTGCGCCCGGTGCTCGGCCTGCCCACCGCCCGCCTGGTCCTGGTCCCCCTCGACGACGCCACCAAGACGGGGTGGCTCCTGCTCGATCGGGAAGCGCTCGGCGACGCGGTCACCGTGGAGGCGCTCCCGGCACTGGACGGCACCCGCGCCGTCGGGCAGCTCAGCATCGCCGGCGACGGCCGGGTCACGGTGCCGCGGCGCGAGCAGGTCGTGGTGTCCGACGACGACGTGCGCGGCCTGGCCTTGACGCTCGCCGCGGCCGAGAGCGCGGGGATCGCCCGCTGGTGCCTGCAGACGGCCTCGGAGTACGCCAAGGTGCGCGTCCAGTTCGGCCGGCCCATCGGGCAGTTCCAGGCGGTCAAGCACGCGCTGGCCGACATGCTGGTCGCCGTGGAGCAGTGCGCCGCGGTGGCCTGGGACGCCGCGGCGGCGTGGAGCGAGCACGAGGACACCGCGGCGGCCGACGAGTTGCGCGATCGCCACCTCAGCGCGCGCATCGCCGGTGCCGTGGCGCTGGGGTCGGCGGCGCACTCCGCCAAGCAGTGCATCCAGATCCTCGGCGGCATCGGCTTCACGTGGGAGCACGACGCGCACCTCTACCTCAAACGGGCCATGGCCAACCTGCAGCTGGTCGCCGGCGGTGACGTCGGCGCACTCGAGCACGAGGTGGCCGCGCTGGCCATCACCGGGGCCCGCCGCAACCTGGCGGCCGACCTGCCGCTCGAGGCGGAGTCGCTGCGCCAGGAGATCCGTGCCGTCGTGGCGGAGGTGGCGGCGGCGGACCAGGCCGGCCAGCGTGTCGCCGTGGCCGAGGCGGGCCTGATCATGCCGCACTGGCCGGCGCCGTGGGGTCGGGGCGCCTCGCCGCTCGAGCAGCTCGTCATCGACGAGGAGCTGGCAGCCGCCGGAGTGGTGCGGCCCCACCTCGCCGTCGGGGCGTGGGCGCTGCCCACGCTCATCGCGCACGGCACCGAGAAGCAACAGGAGCGTTGGGTCCGCCCGACGCTGCACGGCCGTCTCAACTGGTGCCAGCTCTTCAGTGAGCCGGGCGCGGGGTCCGACCTGGCCGCCCTGAGCACGAAGGCCCAACGGGTCGAGGGTGGCTGGGTCCTCAACGGGCAGAAGGTGTGGACCTCCCTGGCCCAGACGGCGGACTTCGGCATCTGCCTGGCCCGCTCCGACCCCGACGCCGCCAAACACGCCGGCATCACCTACTTCATCGTCGACATGCACGCCGAAGGCATCGACATCCGGCCGCTGCGCGAGCTGACCGGCGCCGCCATGTTCAACGAGGTCTTCTTCAACGACGTCTTCGTCCCCGACGACGCGGTCGTGGGTCGTCCGGGGGACGGCTGGCGCATCGGGCGCACCACCCTGGCCAACGAGCGCGTCTCCATGTCCTCCGGCGCGTCGTTCGGCAACGGGGTGGAGTCGCTGATCCGCACCGTCGCGCGTCGCAGCGAACGTGGTGAGGGCGGCCCGGCCAGCCTGGAGGGCCGGCTGGGGCACCTCATCGCCGAGGCGCAGTCGGTGGCCCTGCTCGGCCACCGCTCCACGCTCCGGACGCTCTCGGGGGTCGACCCGGGCAGCGGATCGAGCGTGCGCAAGCTGCTCGGGGTGGAGCACGAGCAACGCGTGCAGGAAATGGGGATGGCGCTCTACGGCGCGGACGGCGCGGTGCTCGACGGCAAGGCCCAGCGCTGGGAGGAAGGCTTCCTGTCCACCCGGTGCCTCACCATCGCCGGCGGCACCAGCGAAGTGCAGCGCAACGTGATCGCGGAGCGCATCCTCGGTCAGCCCCGGGACCCCGAGCCCGGCACCTGAGACCGCGCCGCGCCGGTACGATGACCACGCGATGAGCGCCACCGGAGGCCCCGACGAGCCGCTCGACATCAACGTCGAGGAGGACGTGTGGCCGTTCCCCTCCGAGCGCTTCCTCAACGAATGGGCACCGGGCGTGCTGCAAGCGCAGAACGCGTGGATGGCCTCCATCGACTCGCTGCGCGCGCCGGACCGCAAGACCCACGAGCTGATCCGCATGGTGTGCACCGTCATCGCCCGACAACCCGGTGGCGTCCAGCGCCACGCCCGGCTGGCTGCCGAGGTCGGCGCCACCTGGGACGAGATCTCCGGCTCGATCCTCCTCACCGAGCCGGCCTTCGGGATCGTGCTTGCCATCCAGGCCCTCCCGGCGGCCCGACGCGGCTACCTGCAGGGCTCCGCGGGCCCGCGCGAAGAGGACGACGGCGACTCGCTCGCCGAATGACGCCCGTGTCATAGTTGTCCATGCGCCTCGCCCCCGACGAGACACTGAGCGAGTTCCGCCGGGAATTCGAGGCATGGCTGGACGAGCACCTGCCCTCGCCCGAGGCGATGGCGGGGGAATCCCGACGCTCTTCGGCGCACCTGCCCGACTGGGCCCGCACCTTTCAGCGCGCCCTGTTCGAGTCGGGCTACCTCGTGCCGGGGTGGCCGCCCGAGCTCGGCGGCCGCAACGCCACGCCCGAGGAGCAGATGGTCTACTTCGAGGTCATCACCGAGCGCATGGCCCCTCGCTCGCTCAACCCGCAGGGCCTCTCCATCTGTGCCGCCTCCATCATCGAGTACGGGACCGAGGACCAGAAGGAGCGTTTCGTCCTCCCGACGCTCAAGGGCGAGATCACATGGTGCGTCGGCATGAGCGAGCCCAACGCGGGGAGCGATCTGGCCTCGCTGAGCACGAAGGCAGACCGTCGTGACGGCCACTTCGTGGTGAACGGTCAGAAAGTGTGGACGTCGGGGGCCCACGACGCCGACTTCTGCATGTGTTACGTGCGCACCGACCCCGACGCGCCGAAGCACCGCGGCATCAGCGTGCTCATCATCGACATGCGCACCCCCGGCATCACGTGCCGGCCCCTGCCGGAGCTGACCGACCCGCACCACGCCGACTTCAACGAGGTCTTCTTCACCGACGTCGAGGTGCCCGAGGAGAACCTGCTGGGCGAGCTCAACCACGGGTGGGCGGTGAGCCAGGGATCGCTGCGCCACGAGCGAGGGATGCTCTGGATCATGAACGTGTCGAAGATGGAGCGCACGCTGCGGGGGCTTGTCCGCATCGCCCGGCGGCCGGACGGGCACGGCGGCACCCTGGGCGACGACCCCCGCCTGGCCGAGGCCATCGGCCGGCTCGCCACGGACACGGCCGCCATGCGCTGCCTCGGCTACCGGGGATTTGCCAAGGCGAGCCGGGGCGAGATGCCACCCGAGCACATGGTCCTCAAGCTCTTCACGAGTGAGGCCGAGCAGCGGGCCTGCCTCCTGGCGCAGGAGGCGCTCGGCCTGGCAGGGCTCGACCTCGACGGCCCGGGCCCCAACCGCTTCACCGAGTGGGACCTCGCGCATTTCGAGCCGGACCGCGTCGAGGAGAGCGCCAACGGCTCCTTCTACGACGGCGCCTGGGCGTTGCAGTATCTGCGTTCCTTCGCCGGCACGATCGCAGGCGGCACGTCGGAGATCCAGCGCAACATCGTGGCCGAGCGGGTGCTCGGCCTCCCCCGGGGGTGAAGGGCCGGTCCGCATGCTTGCAGAGACCGCGGCCGAGGCGGCCCGACGCTTCGGAACGTCCCCGGCGTTCGTCACCGACGAAGGACTGACGCTCAGCTACGAGCAGTTCGACACCATGGCCGACGAGGCCGCGGTGGGGCTGGCCGAGCTCGGTGTGGGGGAGGGCGACGTGGTCGGATTGCTGCTGCCGAGCACGCCGGAGCACTTCCTCACCTACCTCGCCGCCGCCAAGCTCGGCGCGGTCACTGCCGCGGTCAACCCCAAACTGGTGCAGGCCGAGCGCGCGGCCGTGCTGCGGGCGGCCAACCCGCGCGTTGTCGTGACGACGGAGGAGCTGGCCCCGGCGCAGGGCGCCGAGGCCGTCCCGAACGTCCTCGTCGAGACCGCGACCACCGCGGTGGCGGTGCTCGAGGGGCTGCGGCGCGCCGGAACCCGGCCGGCGCCGCTGGCGAGCGACGAGGATCGACCCATCGCCATCGTGTTCACGTCGGGCACCACCGGGACGCCCAAAGGGGCGGTCTTCTGCGGCCGCCAGATCGGCTTCATCACCGAGTGTGACGTCGGCGAGGCGTGGGGCGGTGGCGGTCACGCCATGGCGGGATCCGCCCTGGCGCACCTCGGCCCGACGACGAAGCTGGCGGGCAACCTGAAGAAGGGCGGCGTCCAGCACCTGTCGCAGCAACCATGGAGAGCGTCCGACGCGCTGCGCATGGTGTCCGAGCTCAAGATCGCCGCTCTCGGCGGCGTGCCGACGCAGATCGCGCTGATGCTGCGCGACCCCACGTTCGACACCACCGACCTCTCGTCCGTCCGCGCCGTGGTCATGGGCGGCGGTCCCGCCACGCCCGCGCTGATCCGGGAGGCGCGCGCCGCATCGGCGCGCCGCTCGCCGTCCGGTACTCGTGCACCGAGGCGGGCATCGGGTGCGGTACCGCCTTCACCGACCCCGACGACGACGCCGAGGAGAGCGTCGGCCGGCCCCAGCCCGGCGTACGCCTGGCCATCCTCGACGCGGACGGCGCGCCAGTGGAACCGGGTGCGATCGGCGAGGTGTGCCTCGGGTCACCGGCCGTGATGGAGGGCTATTGGCGCAACAGTGGCGCCAACGCGGAGGTGTTCACCGAGGACGGCAGCGTCCGGACCGGTGACCTCGGATGGGTCGACGAACGCGGGCGGCTGCATCTCGCGGGCCGTAGCCGCGAACGCTACGTGCGCGGTGGCTACAACGTGTACCCCATGGAGGTGGAGGGCGTGCTGGCCGATCACCCCGACGTCGCGGCCGTCGCCGTGGTATGCCGGAACGATCCGGTGATGGGTGAGGTCGGCGTGGCGATCGTCGTCCCCCGCGCCGATGGTCCGACTCCCGACCTGGCGCGGCTGCGCGAGTATGCCGCCGAGCGTCTGGCGCGTTACAAGCTTCCCGAGGACATGGTGGTGCTGAGCGCGCTGCCCCTCACCGCCGGCGAGAAGATCGACCGGCGCGCGCTTCGAACGCCTCATCGCGTCGGGCTGACGCGCGCCGGCATCCGGCGCAAAACGCAACCCAATTCGGGTCGGTCGACATTGCCGGTTCGTAGCCGTTGGGTTGCACGCCTTGGCGCGCCGCACTACACGGGCACAACGGCGTAACGCAACGACAGCACAACACGGTTGCGACAACGTTTTCCCAATCCCTCTGCGCACGCTTCAGACCAGCGGATGCGCAGCGCAAATGGTCTTAAGGTCCCATTCCCTTCGGGCAGTTCCCTCCCGATACTGACTAGCGAAGCGCAGTCAAGAGGGGGGAAGGCAACGTGCAGCGTCGTGCCCGTCGTCACATCGCAACACTGTTACTGCCCATCGGGGTCATGGTCATGAGCTCGATCGCGGCTGGCTTGACCAGTGCGCCCGCCTCCGCCGCCGGCATCCTGCCGCCAGCGAATCCTCCGGCGAACATCGCGCCGGCCAGCGGCGACTGGGTGACCGCCATCAACAATGCGCGCAGCCAAGAAGGCGTCGGAGCCATGAACGTCTCCGAGTCGGCTCTGGGTACCTTGCCGATCGACCAGCAGGTGCTGACGGTGGTGAACGACGAGCGCATCGACCGCGGACTGCCGCCGGTCGACTACATCACTTCGCAGCTCGACGCCTACGCACAGGGCGGTGCCAACGCCGGGAACGATCCCACCTTCCCGTCCTCGGTCACGGGCGGCGCCCCCATCACGTTCGGGGGTTCCATCTGGGCCGGCGGCCTGACCTCCGTGCTCGAGGCCGACTACTACTGGATGTACGACGACGGTTACAGCGGCTCGTCGACGACCAACTCCGCCTGCAGCCTCGTGTCCCAGTTGGGATGCTGGGGTCACCGCGACATCGAGCTCCACCAGTTCGCCAACTGCCCGACCGGTCCGCCGATCCTCTCCATGGGTGCGGCGTTCTCCCCGTCCGGCTACTCCGGAGGCTCCATCGCCGCCATCTTCGTCAGCTCGTGCGCGCCGCCGGCCGACGTGACGACGAGCTGGGGCCAGGTGGCCGACGCGGTCCAGTCCAGCTCCCGGACGGTGGCCATCACGCCGACCGCCAACGGGACCGGCTACTGGGAGGTCGAGGCGAACGGCACGGTCGCTTCCTTCGGGTCCGCCCAGAACTACGGCTCTGTCACCGGTCAGCTCAACTCACCGATCGTGGGCATGGCCTCCACGCCGGACGGCAAGGGTTACTGGCTCGTGGGCTCCGACGGTGGCATCTTCAGCTTCGGTGACGCGTCGTTCTACGGATCGACGGGCTCGCTGCGGCTCAACCAGCCCATCGTCGGCATCGCCTCCACGCAGAACGGTCAGGGCTACTGGATGGTCGCCTCCGACGGCGGCATCTTCAGCTTCGGCAACGCGGCCTTCTACGGATCGATGGGCGGCTCAGCGCTGAACCGGCCGATCGTGGGCGTCGCCGCCGACCCGGCGACCGGCGGCTACTGGGAGGTCGCCTCCGACGGCGGCATCTTCAGCTACAACGCCCCCTTCTTCGGGAGCACCGGCAGCATCCACCTGAACAAGCCGATCGTGGGCATGGAGGCGTCCCCGAACGGCCAGGGCTATCGGTTCGTGGCCTCCGACGGCGGCATCTTCACCTACGGGCAGGCTCCGTTCGAGGGCTCGACCGGGAGCATGAGCCTGGCGGCGCCGGTGATCGGCATGGCGGCGGACAACGCCACCGACGGCTACTGGATGGCCGCCTCCGACGGCGGCATCTTCACCTTCGGCGGCGCCAACTACCTCGGCCGGGTCGTCAGCTCGAGCTGAGCGACAGCCGGCGTCACACGACGCCGCGGGCGCCGAGGTCCGCCAGCTCGCCCGCGCTCAGGCCCACGAGGTCGCACCACACCTCACGGTTGTGCTCGCCCAGCCGGGGCGCGCCGCGGGGGACGGGAGACGGATTCTTGGCCAGGCGGGGAAACGGCGCCTGCTGGCGCACGGGGCCGATGACGGGGTCGTCGACCGCGACGAGGTCGCCGCGGGCCGCCATGTGCGGGTCGGCGAAGATGTCAGCTGCGCTGTAGGCGGTGCCGATCGGGACGTCGTGCTCGACGCAGCGCGCCGTGATCTCGTCGGCGGGCAGGCTCGAGGTCCAATCGGCCACGATGCCGTTGATCTCGTCGCCCCGGGCCGCCCGCTCGGCCAGCGTGGCGAACCGGGCATCCTCGGCCAGGTCGGGCCGCCCCATCGCCTTGCACAGCCGGGCGAAGTTGGCGTCCGAGCCGGCCACGATGCACACGAAGAACCCGTCAGCGGTCGGGTAGTTGTCGAGAGGGGCCGAGTGCGAGAGCCGGTTGCCCTCGCGCTGGCGCACGATCCCCAACCGGTCGTAGCCGGCCAGCGTCCACTCGAGGATGCGCAAGATGGAACCGTAGAGCGGCGCGTCGATCACGTCACCGCCGTGGCCCTCCTTGTCGCGCCCGTACAGCGCGGCGACGGCGGCGAACGCGGCGAACGCACCCGTGAGGTAGTCCGAGACAGTGACGCCCGGACGCACAGGCGGACGGTCGGGGTCGCCGGTGAGGTGCAGGAGGCCGCCGAAGGCGATCCCGAGCCGGTCGAGACCGGGGCGGGGGGCGTACGGGCCGGTCTGACCGAACACGCTGATGCGCACGTAGACGAGCGCATCGGGGAGGTCGGCCGGGCCGAGACCCCAGCGCTCCATGGTGCCGGGTCGGAAGTTCTCGCACAGGACGTCGGCCGTCGCCACCAGCCGCTTGAACAGCTCCTTGCCTTCGGGCGTGCGCAGGTCGCAGGTGACACCACGCCGGCCGCGGCCCTCGACGGCCCAGGACAGCGAATAGTCGGGCCCGTCGTCGACGGGCACGAACGGGCCCATGGTGCGCATGAAGTCACCCTCGCCCGGCAGTTCCACCTTGATCACGTCGGCGCCGAGCTCGCCCAGCAATCCCGCGCAGAACGGTGCGGAGATCCGCGTACCGACGTCGATGACGCGGATGCCGGCGAGCGGACCGCTGGGGTCGCTCATGCCTTCGGCTCGGGGTGACCCTGGTCCCGCTCGGCCATGACCTCGCGCATGGAGCCCTTGGCCTTGCGGGCCGCCAGCGCATCGAGCGCGGTAGCCGAGTTGTGCACCCAGTGGTGCGCCATGAAGTGGTACTTGAGCGCGTCGCGCTTGCCCATGAGGGTGCCGGTCTGGTTGATCGTGTCCTTGACCGTCTGGGCCGTGACGGGAGGGACGAGGGCCACCCGGTCGGCCAACTCCCGCGTCCGGGTCTCGAGCTCGGCCCGGGGCACGACCCGGTTGACCAGGCCCAGGCGCCAGGCCTCCTGGGCGTCGATGGTGTCCCCCGTGAGCAGGAACTCCTTCGCCTTGCGTATCCCGAGCTCCCACGGCTCGACGAGCAGCTCGACCCCGGCCCCCGTCAGCCGCAGGACTGGGTTGGAGAACTCGGCGTCGTCGGCGGCGACGATCAGGTCGCACATGGCGGCCAGCATCAGTCCCGCAGCGATGCAGCTGCCCTGCACGGCGGCGATGGTCGGCTTGCGGAAGTCGTGGATGCGCAGGCAGCGGTCGAAGTACATCGTCTTCTCGTGCCGGAACTTGCCTTCCGGCGTCTCGCGCAGGGCCACCCAGGGGTCGTCCCCGTCGCCGGTCACCAGGGCCTTGAGGTCATGGCCCGAGGAGAAGTGCTTGCCGGCGCCGGCGAGGATCACGACCCGAACGGCGTCGTCGGCATCCGCCAGGTCGAAGGCCGCATCGAGCTCGTCTATGAGCGTGGAGTCCTGCGCGTTGGCCATGTCGGGCCGGTTCATGGTGATTGTCGCCACGGCACCATCGGTCTCGTAGCGGATCGTGTCGAAGTTCTGTGCCATCTCTCCCATCCTCCCAGGGCCGGCCATCCTGCCGCGCCACGGCGACGCGAACGGCATCGCTCAACCCCGGGGAAGCCCCAGGACGCGCTCGCCCACCAGGGTCCGCTGGATCTCGTTGGTGCCGGCGAAGATGGACGAGGCCAAGTAATACAGCCACGAGCGCTGCCAGGCGCCGTCGGCGGGATTGCCCTCCGCGCCCTCCCACAGCGGGGAGGCCGGACCGAGGACGTCGAGCGCCGTCTGGTGCAGCCGCTTGGACATCTCGCTCCAGTACAGCTTGAGGGCGCTGCCCTCGGGGCCGGGCGCTTCGCCCTTGGACAGGCGGGTGAGGGAGCGCCAGTTGTGGAGCTGGAAGAGCCGGACCTCGGTGGCGGCCTGGGCCAGCGATTGGCGCAGCCGCCAGTCGTCGAAGCTCCCGTTGGCCTGGGCTAGGCGGAGCAGCTCCTCAATGAGCTGGGAGTGGATCACCAGCTGCCTCGGGTTGATGCCGCGCTCGTGGGCCAGCGTGGAGCCGGCGACACCCCACCCCTCGCCCTCGGCACCGACGCGCCCCTCGGCCGGCACGAAGACGTCGTCGAGCTCGACCTCGTTGAACTCGGCCTCACCGGTCGACTGCACCAGCGGGTGCACGACGACGCCGTCGGCGTGCATGTCGACGATGAGCGCCGTGATGCCCTGCTGGCGCTTCGGTGCCGTGGGGTCGCTGCGGGTCAGGCAGAGACCCCAGTCGGCGAACTGCGCGTAGGAGGTCCACACCTTGCGCCCGGTCACCCGGTAGCCGCCCTCGACGGGGACGGCCCGGGTGGTCAGCGAGGCCAGGTCGCTCCCGGCGTCCGGCTCGCTGAAGAGCTGGCACCACAGCTCGTCGGCCGAGAGGATCCGGGGCAGGAAGCGCTCCTTCTCTTCAGGGGTCCCGTGCGCCAGCAGGGTCGGGCCGACGAGGTTGATGCCGATGCGGCCCACCAGTTCGGGTGCCCGGGCCCGCGCCAGCTCCTCGATCACCACGTAGTTCTCGAGTGCTCCCAGGCCGCGGCCGCCGTAGGCCTCGGGCCAGGTGAGCCCGACCCAGCCGGCGGCGGCCAGCTCGGCCTGCCAGCGCCGCCCGAAGGCGACCGTCTCGGCCAGGTCGTCGAAACGGGGTGGCAGCCCCACGCCGTAGGGCCACGGCAGATGCTCCATCAGCCAGGACCGGAAGGACGCCCGCAGCGACTCCTGCTCGGCCGTCGCGTGCAGATCCATCCGCCGCAGCATGGCACAGCCGCCGCTGGAGGTGACGCCCGTGTCAGTGACCGTAGACTGCGCCGCCGTGGACTTCGACCTCTCGGGCGACCAGCAGGCCTTGCGTGACGCCGCGGCGTCGCTCCTCGACGGGATGGCCGGTCCGGACGCGCTCCGGGCGCGGGTCGGGCCCGGAGCGATCGTCGGGACGCTCCCCGGTGCGGGCGACGTTCCGCGCGACGCCGCGGCGGACGCGCCGAGGGGGTACGACGAGGCGGTGTGGTCGGCCATGGCCGAGCAGGGATGGCCGGCGATCGAGTTGCCCGAGGACGAGGGCGGGCTCGGGCTGGGCATGGTCGAGCTCGCCGTGCTGTGCGAGGAGATCGGGCGCCGGCTGGTGGCCGCACCCTTCCTGCCCACCATGGTTGCTCTGGCCGCCTTCTGCGGCGACGAGGCGCGCGCCGAGGCCGCGACGTTGGACTGGCGGGAGGCGCTGGGCCGGGGCGAGGCGGTGGGCTGCGTGGCCGCCACACCGGGTCGGTGCGGGCTCACCGTCTCCGTCTCGGGCGGCCAGGCCCGACTGAGCGGCCGGACCGCCCCGGTCGCCTACGCACCCTCCGCCGACGTGGCCGTGGTCCTCGCGGGCGACGGTGGGGTCTACGGGGTCGATCTGCGCGCTGCGGGGCGGCCCGCCGCCCTGCCCGCCATGGACCGCACGCGCGCGAGCTCGGCGTCCTGGCCTTCGACGGCACGCCGGCCCTGTTCCTCGGCGGCGAGGAGGCAGCGGCGTTGGTGGTCGACCGGGCCGCCACCCTGGCCAGCGCCGAGATGCTCGGGGCAGCCGATCACGTGCTGGCCATCTCCGTCCAGTACGCGAAGGACCGCGTCCAGTTCGGCAAGCCCATCGGATCGTTCCAGGCGGTGAAGCACATGCTGGCGGACGCCCTGGTCGACGTGGAGGGGATGCGCTCGACGGCCTATTACGCCGCCTGGTGTGCCGCCGCCGGCGATCCGGAGCGCGGCCTGTCGGCCAGCATGGCGAAGGCCTGGTGCTCGGACGCGTCGCGCCGTGTCATGGCAGTCGGGCTGCAGGTGCACGGAGGCATCGGCTTCACCTGGGAGCACGAGATGCACCTCTACCTCAAGCGGGCGCAGCTCGATCAGGTCAGCTACGGCGATGCCGCGGCGCACCGTGACCGCATCGCCACCCTGCTGCGCGCCCGCCTCGACGCGGGTCAGCCCCTCTCCTGACGCGCCGCGGCGCGTCGGTCACAAGGCCAAGGCGCGCGTGCGGGTGCCGTTGATCTCGAGCACGACCAGGGTCTGGTCCTCCATCCCGCTGGCCGCCCGCTGCCCGTTCGACAGCGTCTGGGGCGGCACGACGACGGTGAGGCGCACGCCGACCATGTAGCCCGCCGCGCACAGCCGCCCGCTCTTTGACCTGGCCCTGCACGGACGTCGCCTGGGGCTCGCACGAGGTCGCCGTCGCGTGCGGCACCCGGGCGTCGTAGGCCGCCAAGGTCTCGGTCCGCACGTAAGCCTTCCCGCTGGCCGTCCACGGGGTGGAGCCGCCGACGATGGCCGTGTACGCGCTCAGGCTGCACGAGATGGCCGACGGGCTGAGGACCGCGATGAGCTTCGAGCTGGAACCGGACACCTGGGAGACGGTCATGCGGCTCGGCGGCGTGTAGACGATCTGGCGCACCTGGCTGATCGTCCCGTTCGGTCCGCCGGCCGAGATCGTGTTCACGAGGTCCATGCCGAAGGATGTCGATCCGGTGGGGGTGCCGAAGGTCCGGGCGGAGCCGTTCTGCACCGTGAGTGTCGCACCGCTCGGCGCGGACGAAGCACCGAGCACCGCGAACGCAAGGGTGCCCAGAGCCAGGACGGCGAGCAGCGCCAGCGGGATCAGGTTGCGGCGGGACACGCGCCAAAGCTAGTGCGGAGCCTGCGCGGCGGCGCGGCATGCGGCGACTGGTTCACCTGCTGGCGCGGCGCTGCAACGCGGCTCGGTCGGGCTTGCCCGAACCGAGCAACGGCAGGTGTTCCAGTCGTTCCACCTTCTCGGGCGTCTTGAAGACGGCCATCCCCCGGCCGGCGAACCAGCGGCGGCATTCTTGGAGGTCGAACGGGCCGGTGGACTCGACGAACGCGGCGACCCGCTCGCCCATCAGCGGGTCGGGATACCCCACCGCGACGGCGTGGCGGACGGCGGGGTGGGCCTCGAGGGCCGCCTCGACTTCGGAGGCGGAGATGTTCTCGCCGCCCCGGATGATGACGTCCTTGAGCCGGCCCACGATGCGCACCCAACCCTCGCCGTCGAGCGTGGCCACGTCCCCCGTGCGGAACCAGCCACCCCGAGCGATGACCGCGCCGGTCTGCGCCGCGTTGGCGTAGCCGGCGAACATCTCCGGCCCGCGCACCCAGAGCTCACCCGGCGCCCCGGCGGTACAGCGCGTTCCGGACTCGGGGTCCGAGATGCGGAGCTCGACCGCGCCGACGGCGCGCCCGTCGGTGTCGCGGGCCTTGTCGAACGGATCGTCGTCGGTGCTGGTCGTCACCGTGGGCGCCTCGGTGGAGCCGTAGGTCCGCTTGACGCGGCAGTCGAAGGTACGGGCCGTGTCCTCCACGAACGCGGGCGTGACCGAGGCACCGCCGCTGGACACCAGCCGCACCGACGACACGTCAGCGCCGGGTCCATCGGCCAGCGCGCGGGCCATCGCGATGAAGAAGGTCGGCGGCCCCGCCAGGAACGAGATGCGCTCGCGCGCGACCAGCGCGAGCGCCTGTTCGGGGTCGAAGCGGCGGACCAGGACCGAGCGCAGGCCGGCCGCGCCGGGCACGAGGACCCCGTTGAGCAGTCCCGAGATGTGGGCCATCGGCGCCGGCATGAGGACGGCGTCGGCCGATCCGAGTCCGTGCACGCGCGCCATCAGCGTCGCCTTCCAGCTCAAGCCGCGCTGTGTGTGCAGTACCGCCTTGGCGATCCCGGTGGAGCCGGAGGTGAACAGCACGAGGGCCACGTCGGAGGGACGGCTGGGCGAGCTTCCGGCGGGTACCGGGGCGCCGCCGAGGGCCTGGGCGAGCGCAGCGGGGTCGGAGAACGCGTCGGGCGCGACCTCGACGACGAGTGCCGGGTCGATCTGGCCCAGGGCCGCCTCGACGTCTGCCGCGCCGAACGAATGCAGGACGGGCGCGGCGACGGCGCCGATGCGCCAGCAGGCTCGCGTCAGGACGGCCGCAGCCAAGCTGTTGGGGACCTGCCATGCCACGGCGTCACCCCTCCTGACGCCGCGGGCCCGCAGCCCGCCGGCCACGGTCGCCACCAGCGCGTTCGCCTGCGCCGCGCTGAGACGGGTGTCGCCGTCGACCACTTCGCCGCCGTGTGCGGAGAGCAGGGTGTCGAGCGTCGGCCCGTCCCACGGGCCCCCCGGTCGGCGGTAGCGCCGGGCCAGGTCCGGCACCCAGGTCGGTCGGAGGCGGGGCGTCACGGCAGGGCACCATACCCGGGCCCCGATAGCGTGACGCCCATGGCGTTCCACGTGAGAGGGGCCGCGTGGATCTCGCGCTGAAGCAGGAGGACGAGGAGTTCGCCTCCTCCTTCGCGCGCGTGGCTGGCCGGCCACCTGCGCCACCCACCCGCTTTCGTCGACCTGGCCGACGAGGTGGCATGGGGCCGCGACTGGCAGGCCACCCTGGCCGCCGACCGCTGGGTGGGCGTCCACTGGCCCCGCGCCTACGGCGGCCGCAGCGCCACGCCGGTCCAGGTCGCGCTGTACCAGAGCGAGTACGCCCGTGCCCAGGCCCCGCAGCCGATCAACAGGGTCGGCATCAACCTGGTCGGCCCGACACTGCTGGCTCACGGCACCGAGGACCAGCGGCTGCGTCACCTGCCGGCCATCCTCTCGGCAGAGGAGATCTGGTGCCAGCTGTTCAGCGAGCCCGACGCGGGGAGCGACCTGGCCTCATTGTCCACGCGCGCCAAGCCGGTCGCGGGGGGCTTCGAGGTCACGGGCCGGAAGGTCTGGACGTCCTACGCCCAGTTCGCCTCCTGGGGGTTGTGCCTGGCCCGCACGGACGCCGATGCGCCGCGCCCGCAGCAGGGGATCACGGCGCTGATCGTCGACATGTCCGATCCGGGTGTGGACGTCCGCCCGCTCGTGCAGATGACGGGCGACGCCGAATTCAACGAGGTCTTCCTGACCGACGTGTTCGTGCCGACTGAACACGTGGTGGGCACCGAGGGCCAGGGCTGGACGGTGGCCGGTTCCACCCTCGCGCACGAGCGCGGCACGAACTTCCCCTTTAAGGAGCAGGTCGTCCACGAGGCCTACCTGGCCCGGCTCTACGAGGAAGCTCGGGGCAACGGCGCGTTGGACGACCCGCTGGTCGCTGACGCGCTGGCGCGGGCCTCCATCGACCTGCACGTGCTGCGCCTGCACAACCTGCGCACGCTCACCCGGCTCGGCCGCGGCGAGGAGCCCGGGCCGGAGTCGAGCTGGATCAAGCTCACCTGGACGGCCATGACGCAGGAACTGTCCGAGGCGGCCCTGCTCGTCACGGGGCGCGACCCGGCGTCGGCCGAAGCCGGGCCGTGGGCGCGTCAGTGGCTGTGGAGCAAGGCAGCCGGCATCGCCGGTGGGACCTCACAGGTGCAGCGCGACATCATTGCCGGGCGCATCCTCGGCTTGCCGCGCTGACGGGTCAGCCCGGTGTTGCCACGCTGGCGGCGCGACGACGCCGGTGGCGGTGGTACAGCATTGTGACCAAGGTGCCGACGGCCAGCCCGACCAGCAGCGTCGCGACGTCACGCGCGGAGTCGTGGCCCGTGAAGATACGGCCGAGCCCGTAGGCACTGGCCGCGACCGACACCGCGAAGGCGAGTGACGCCAGCAGGTTCCAGAGGACGAACTCACCGTGCTCCATTTTTGCCGTGCCCGAGACGATGGCCGGTGTGAAGAAGACGGCGAGGCGGCCCCAGCGGGCATAGGCCCGCTCGCCCCGCTCGACCATGCGCTGGCGCCCCGCCTGGTGCTTGCCCGGCCGGTCCACGAGCGCGCGGCCCCAGCGGTTCCCGATGGCGTAGCCGATGAGGCCGCCCACCTCGCCCCCCAACGTCGCCACCGCGATGACGAGTGGCAGGTTGAGATTGCCCTGGCTGGCGGCGACGCCGGCCGCGGTGAGCGCGGTGGCACCGATGAAGGGGACGCCGGCCCACGAGGCCGCCACCGCGACGAACAGACCCAGGTACACCCACCATCCGCCGGCGATGTCCACGGCCGCGAGGAGCTGCACGGTCGCGCCCTACGACCGCGCTGGGCTGTGCGTGGCGCGCGCCGTCCATTGGTGCCGCAAGGACGTCACGTCGCGGCTGAAGGGCTGGCGGCGCCTGCCACCTCGGTCGGCGCTTCGGAGCCGGCGAGGAAAGCAATGCCGACCACGGCGACGACCAGTCCGATGACGGTGGAGCTTGCGTGGCCGGTGCCGGTCTTCGCCAGCGTCTCGCCGTAGACCGTGATGCCGAGGATCACGCTGGAGAAGAGCGTCACCGAGTTGCTCGACGCCATGGCGGGCGCCAGCACGCCGGTCTTGAGCGCGGACTGCTGGAGCACGAACCCGCTCACGGCGGAGATGATCAGCACGTAGACCGACCACGTGCTGAGCAGCGCGAGGACACCGCCACCGAGCTCGGTGACGAAGGTCTTCGTCACGGCCGCCTGCAGGCCGTAGCCGAGGCCGGCCGCGGCGCCGAAGACGAGCGCCTTGGAGGCGCCGGTGAAGCTGCGGCCGAGCATGAACAGCATGAAAACCAGCCCGGCGGTGATCAGGCAGGCCGCCCACCACGCTGAGGCGGAGGGGTGCGTCGTGCCCCCCTGGGGCTGCCCGGCCGAGATGAAGAAGATGATGCCGACGAGGGTGAGCGTGGCGCCGGTGAGCTCACGCCGCCCGATGTGCTGGTTGGTCAAGACCGCACCGAGGGGGAGCGCAATGACCAGGCTGAGCGCGGTGAGGGACTGGACCACCACGAGCGACCCGCGGTCCAGTGCCATCGCCTGCACGACCCAGCCCGTGGACTGGAGCACCATGCCGGCGAGCCAGACCGGGCGGTGCAGGATCTGGAGCAAGAAGCGGGGGTCGTCGCCGGCCGCTGCGGTCGAAAGCGTGCCCTTCTGCTGGAGGACGGTACCGAGCGCGAACAGCACGGCCGCCAGGATGGCCAGTGCCTCACCCATGGCGGCCAGATTAGCGAGGTACCTCGTTGGGCCGGTGGACGCGACGTAACCTGTTCCATGCCCGGAAAGGATCTGCTGTCCCGTCGGGCGGCCAGCAACCTCGCCGCGGCGAAGATGGACCTCGCCGGCGCGACGGACGAAGGCGATGAAGACCGGATCATCCTCCTGCAGACCCTCCTGTCCTCCGGGGGCGCCATTCTCGTGTACCGGCCCCAGCTGCAGCACTACGCACTGCTGTTCGGTGATCTCGACACGGCCGAGCACGTGGCCGTGGTCGTTCCCGGTGTCGGTGACGGGTCGAACCTGTGTCAGGACTGGATCCCCGATGCAATCAACCTCTACGAAGCGAGCACCGCGACCGCGGTGGTCCTGTGGAAGGGCTACGACAACCCGGCCGACGTCGTCGCTGCGGCGGCGGGGTCGATCGAGTGCAACGAGGACCTGGTGACCGCCGCCCGCGACCTGACGGAGTTCGTCGCCTCTCTCTCCCTGGGGCCCGAGCAGTCATTGACCTTGGTCGCCCACAGCTTCGGGTCGATCGTCGCCGGTGCGGCCCTGGCCGACGCCGGTCTGGAGGTCACCGACGTCGTCGTGGCGGGCAGCCCGGGCATGACCGTGGACGAGCTGCGCGACCTGCACCTCCAGCAGGCACACTTCTTCTCCGAGCAGGCGCCGGGGGACGCCATCGCAGAGCTCGGGGTCTTCGGGGCCGATCCCGCCTCGCCGGAGTTCGGCGGCACGAGGATGAGCACGAACGCACCCGACCATCCACCGGTCACGGCGCACTCGCGCTACTTCGAACCAGGCTCCGAAGCGCTCGAGAACATGGCCGACGTCGTGACCGGCCGGTATGACGACGTCCTGCGGCACCGGCCGGCCTTCCCGGAGATCGCGGGCGGTCTGGTGGCCTGGGGCCTGCGCCTGACGGCCGCGCCGTTCTGCGCCGCCGGCCGGCACTATCGCGGCCCCGGCTTCCGGGTGCTCGACAACTGGTGCCGCCTGGTCGACCTCGGCGCGAGCGAGACGGGGAACCTGGTCTGCGAGGTGCTCGACGAGGGCGAGCGTGCCCTGCTCTGGTTTGCCCATCGCGTCGGCGCGGTGCCGCACCCGGAGCCAGGGGCGGAAGTCCACCACGCCCCGCCCCAGCCTGACGCGACATGACGCCGCCGGGCGCCCCTCCTCGTCAGCCGGCCGGTCCGATGGTGATGTCGTAGTTGCCGTGCTCGTCGAGCACGGCAACGTCGGACGGCGCCAGCACGACGACCGTGAAGGGCTCTTCGATGAGCGCTGGTCCCTCCACCACGGCGCCAGCCCCCAGCACTGCGCCATCGTAGGTCGGCGTGTCCACGAACCCCGTACCGAGATGCACCGGGCGCGACCCGCTGCGCGCGTCGGCGGCATGGGTCACCTCGCCCATGCGGGCCAGCACCGGGGGCTTGGGGGTGGCGCCTCGCTGCACGAGGCGGATGCCGCGGACCAGCGGCTGCTGGGTCGGGAAGGCGAAGCCACGCGCCGTTTCGTGCTGGTGGTGGAAGCGGTCGGCCAGGTCGAGCAGGTGTTCCTCGGAGAGCGACTCGCCCTCGGGCAGGGGCACCGACATGTCGAAGTTCTGTCCGTGGTAGCACATCTGCGCGAACAGATCGGCCTGCACCGCACCCGGGCCGAGCCGCGCCGGTGCCAGCTCGGCCTCTGCGTCCCGGCGCAGCTCAGCCGCCAGCGCGCGCACCCGGCCCAGGTCGATGTCGGACAGCTTGACGACGTACGCGCGCATGAGGTCGACCACGTAGTCCGAGACGAGCAGGCCGAGCGCGGAGAAGGCCGGTGAGGCCTTGGGCACCAGCACGCGGCCGATGCCGAGCTCGCGCGCCTGGGCCCAGGCGTGCACCGGGCCACCGCCGCCGTAGGCCACCATGGACAGGGTGCGCGGGTCGGCGCCGTGCTGGGACAGCACCTTGCGCACGGCGTTGGCCATGTTGGCGTTGACGATGCGCTGTACCGCCCACGCGGCATCGTCGACGTCGAGTCCGAGCGGCTCGGCGAGGTCGCGGGCGATGGCGGCGCGACCGGCCTCCACGTCGAGCTCCATCCGGCCCCCGGCGAAGCCCTTGGCGGGCAGGTACCCGAGCGCAGCATCACTGTCGGTGACGGTGGGGCGTACCCCGCCGCGGGAGTAGCAGACCGGTCCAGGCACCGAGCCCGCAGAGTCTGGGCCGACCAGCAGCGCGCCCTGGCGCACGCGGGCGATGGAGCCCCCGCCGGCGCCCACGCTGTGGATGTCGACCATGGGCAGGTTCACGTAGTAGCGGTGGCGCCAGTTCCAGTCGGTGGCCACGGCGGGCTGGCCCTTCTCCACCAGGCACACGTCGTAGGACGTGCCGCCCATGTCCGCGGCCACGAAGTCGTGGACGCCGCTGCGGCCGGCTGCCACCGCCGCCCCCATGACGCCACCGGTCGGGCCTGATCCGAGGAGCGAGACGGCGCGCCGCTGCACGGACTGGGGCGGCATGACGCCCCCGCTCGACTGCATCAGCACGACCTGGCCGTCGAAGCCGGACTGGCGAAGCTTCTCCACCAGGCGGTCGACGTAAGCGCTGATCTTCGGCGCCACGTACGCGTTGACGAGCGTCGTCGAGGTCCGTTCGAACTCGGGTGCCCGGGGGAGCACCTCGTGCGACAGCGAGATGTGCCCGACGTCGGGATACTCCTCGCGGATCAGCTGGCGGGCCCGCCGCTCGTGGTCGGGGTTGACGAAGCTGAAGAGGAAGCACACGGCGATGGACTCCACGCCCAGCTTCTGCAGCCGGCGCACGCCTCGGCGCACCGCCTCCTCGTCGAGTGTCAGCACCACGTTGCCCTCGAAGTCACAGCGCTCGGGGATGGCAATGCGGGCCCGGCGGCGGGCGATCGGCACGGGCGGGGGAGCGGTGGGGTCCCAGATCTCCTCCTTGTGGTCCCGCCGCAGCTCGATCTCGTCGCGGTGCCCCTCGGTGGCCAGCAGGCCGGTGGGGGCGCCGCTCATCTCGATCATGGTGTTGTCCGCCGTGGTCGTCCCGTGGACGAACGCCTCCAGGGCCCCGCAGAAGGCTGTGTGGTCGAGCCCGAAGGTGGCGGCCAGCTGCTCCATTCCAGTCAGGACCCCGACCGACTGGTCCTCTGGAGTCGTCGGAGTCTTGTCCAGGACGACCCGGCCGTCCGGTGTGATGCAGATGAGGTCCGTGAACGTGCCCCCCACGTCGACGCCGACCCGGTAGCCCTCCTGCGCCATGCCCATCCTCCCGGACCCGCCCCGGCGGGAGGGGCGAGGCCAGATCCTAACCTGACAGCAGCGTCAGCAAACGGGGTCGGCGCCACGCTACGTTTGCCCGATGCCCGTCTGGCTGAGTGCCCAGGAGTACGCCACGCTGCTGGCCGCCTGCGCCCAGATGCTGCCCTCCGGCGAGGGCACTCCGGGGGCGGAGGAGGCCGGCGTGGCTGACTACATCGACGGCTTTCTCGGGGCCTTCTCGTTCGACCCACCCCGGATCTGGGCCGGTGGCCCGACCTCGGGGCGTACGGGCGGCTTGGCCGGCTTTGCCACCTTCATCCGCCTGTCCCCGCTGGACGAGCTGGCCTGGCGCATGCGGATCGAGGGCTCCCAGGGGCTTCCGGAGCGCGAGTTCAACGGGCCGGTCGTGGGGCTCCAGGAGCGCTACCGGGTGGGGCTGGCCGCGCTGGGCGCCGACTTCTGCGATGTGGACGGGCGCGAGCAACGGCGCCGGCTGCGCGAGGGAGAGGACTTCTGCGAGCTCCTCTGGGAGCACTGTTGCGAAGGCATGTACGGCGCGCCGGAGTACGGCGGCAACCGGGACGCCGTGGGATGGAAGTACATCGACTACGAGGGCGATGTGCAGCCACGGGGCTACAGCGACGCCGAGGTGTCGCAGCCGTGACGCCCAGCGCCATCATCATCGGTTCGGGCCCCGGGGGCGCCACCGCGGCCGAGGTGCTCACCCGCGCCGGGTGGTCCGTCGTCATCATGGAGAAGGGCCGCAACCATCTGCTGGACCCCGACGACCTGACCAAGCCGGCGGGCGATTATTCCAACGACGAGATCAAGTTCGTCTCGCGCTACTTCCTCGGGCCGGACCCGCTGGTCGAGCCGCGGGCCTTCCGCCTCTCGGCGGACGACGGTGAGCACACGCACGTGGGCGAGGTCAACTCCATCCCGACGACGGTCGGCGGCGGCGGGACCCACGCCGACGGCAAGGTGCCGCGCTTCCGGGAGGAGGACTTCGGGATCTTCTCCACCTACGGTCCGCAGGAGGGCGCCGCGGTCGACGACTGGCCGCTCGACTACGGCGAGCTCGAGCCGTACTACGCGGAGGTCGAGCGGGCCATCGGCGTCTCCGGGCGCGAGGGCGCCAACCCGTTCGCCGCGTGGCGGTCCGGCCCCTACCCGATGCCGCCCGGTGCGCCGATGTACGGCGCCGTGCTGTCCTCGGCCGCCGCTGAGAAGGTCGGCCTGCACCCCTACGAGGCGCCGACGGCGGCCAACAGCATCGCCTACGACGGCCGCCCGGCCTGCAACAACTGCGGCTTCTGCGCCTTCTTCGGCTGCCCCATCCACGCCAAGGGCGACCCGGTGGCGCTCCTGACGAGGGCCATGGCCACCGGGCGGGCCGAGCTGATGCCCGAGACCTACGTCAGCCGCATCGTCACGCAGGGACGGCGGGCCACCGGGGTCGAGTTCATCGGCCCGGACGGGGTCACGCACACCCGGGAGGCCGAACTGGTGGTGGTGGCGGGGGGCGCCATCGAGACGCCGCGCCTCCTGCTCCTCTCCGGCTTGGACCACCCGGCGCTCGGCAAGTACCTCATGGTGCATTTCCAGACCATCGTCGTCGGGCACTTCCCGACGCTGCGCCTGCACCCCCACAAGGGTCGCTCGGTCACCCACGTGCACGACGACGCCATGGTGCAGGACGACCGGACGCGGGAGGCGGCGGTCGGCGCCGGCCTGCCGTGGTTCCGCGGCGGCCTGGTCGAGCACAGCGGGGGCGGCCTGCCCATCATGGCGGCGCGCCACTCGCCCTGGGGGCGCGCCCACGCCCAGGCGATGCGCGAATCGAACCTGCGTGAGCGCATGTGGGCCTTCATCATGCAGGGGGAAGACCTGCCCTACCCGACCAACACGGTCGACCTGAGCCCCTCCATCCGGGACGCCCGCGGCTTTCCGGTCGCCCGCGTGACGTACCAGCCAGGGCACCACGAGCTGGCCGCGTCGAAGTACCACGGCAAGATCCTCCAATCGGTGCTGGAGGAGATGGGCGCCGAGTGGGTGATCCACACCTCCTCCCCGGGCGTCTCGTACCACGGGATCGGCGCCACGCCCATACCCGAGAGCCGCCATGTCATGGGCACGGTGCGCATGGGCGACAACCCGGACACCTCGGTGGTGGACCGCTGGGGAAGGGTGCACGCGCTCGACAACGTCGTCGTCGCCGATTCTTCCGTGTTCGTCACCTCGAGTGGCTACGGGCCGACGCTGACGCTGGTCGCCCTGGCGGCGCGGGCTGCGCACCACCTGGCGGGGACGACCCCAGGGGTGTAGCGCCGGCCGCGACTACGACACGTCGCGGGTGAGCAGCATGGTGCCGGCGATGGGCCCGCCGCCGTTGGCCACCGCGGCCACCTCGGGGTTCCGCCCGCCCGGGCGCACGACCTGGCGCTCCCCACCCTCGCCGCGCAGCTGGACGCAGGCCTCGTGGATGAGCGAGAACCCGTGCAGGCGCCCGCCCGAGAGTTGGCCCCCCGCCGTGTTGAGCGGCAGCAGCCCGTCGCGGGCGATGTTGGCTCCACCCTCAATGAAGGGTCCGCTCTCGCCGCGGCCGCAGAACCCGAGGGCCTCGAGCCAGACGATGGTGAGCACGCTGAAGCCGTCGTAGAGCTGCGCAGTGTCGACGTCGGCCGGCGTGAGCTCCGTGCGTTCCCACATGGAGGCGGCCGCGTCGCGCGCCGCCATCGTCGTCATGTCGTCGAACTGGTCCCAGCTCGGCCGGCCGCGTAGGGCGGTCCCCACCGCATTGATCTGGACGGCCGGGTGGGCCAGGTCGCCGGCCACGTCACGGTGCGACACGATCACCGCCGTCGAGCCGTCGCACGGCGCGTCGCAGTCGAAGAGGCACAGGGGCGTGGTGATCATGCGCGCCGCCAGGTAGTCCTCCATCGACATCGGGTCCGTGTAGACGGCCTTGGGGTTGAGGGCGGCGTTGCGCCGCGCGTTGAGGGCGATCTGGCCCAGCTGCTCACGCGTCAGGCCGAACTCGTGCATACGACGTTGGCCCACCATGGCGATCCAGTTGGCGGCCGACACGGCGCCGTAGGGGAGAGACCACTGCATGAAGCTGCCGAACCGAGGGACCGAGCCCCCGCCCCCGCCCATGCCGCCCATGGGCTGGCGGCCTCCGGTGCCCTGGGCACTTCCCTCGCTCACGGTGCGGTACACGAGCACGTGACGGGCCAGGCCCGCCGCCACGGCCAGCGAGGCCGCGATGACGGCGCGCATCTGCCCGGCGCCCTCGCCCCCGCCGTCGTGCCAGTTCAGGGACAGGCCCAGGGCGTCCTGGACCTCCGGCGTGGTCGGGCCGGCGAACCCCGGCGTCCCCGCCCCCATGCCGGGATAGGTCGAGAGCCCGTCGATGTCGTCGCGGGTCAGCCCGGCGTCGGCGATCGCGGCCAGCGCGGCCTCCACCGTCAGGTCGATGTCCGAGCGGCCGAGCCGGCGTCCCACGTCCGACATCCCGATGCCCGAGATGATGGCCCGCCGCTCCAGCGGCTCCTCGGCCGGGCGCGGGCTCACGACGCGTCCTCCGCCGGCGTGAAGAGCGGCAGCCAGACATCGTCGACGTGCTCGAACAGGACGCGCACCGGCATACCGACCCGCACGTCGTCGGGCTCCACATCGACCAGGTTCGTCGTCAGGCGGACGTCGGGCTGCTCGTCGATCGACACCCAGGCGATGATGTAGGGGTCGCTCCCGGGGATCCACTGCTGGTAGTTGACGGTGAAGGTCTCCACGTGGCCCCGCCCGCTGACCGGCTGGGGCGCGAGATCACGGGAGAGGCAGCGTGGGCAGACCGGGCCCGGCGGGTGGATGTAGAACCCGCAGGCGTTACAGCGCAAGAGGCGCAGCATGCCGTCCGCGCCCGAGGTCCAGAAGAAGGTGACGTCGTCGCTGAGGCGCGGCAGGAGACGCAGCATCGGGCCGTTGGCAACCATGGCGGCATGTTGGCACAAGCGCGGCGACCGCCGCCTCACGGGAGGTGACGCGCCCCGGAGCGCCCTCAGCCGGGCAGCATGCCGAACGACACGAGCGCGTCCCGGGCGGCGTCCACCCCGCGCACCTGCCGGGCGGCGAAGCCCGCCGCCTCCGCCCCCTCCACGTTGACCGCGTTGTCGTCGAGAAAGAGCACCCGCTCGCGGCGACGGGCAGGCGTGCTGCGACGGCATCGAAAAGAGCCGGATCGGGCTTGACCAGCCCGAGTTCGAAGGAGAGAAAGCGGAAGTCGAAGGCTTCGGTCAAGGGGATCCCCTCGTAGTTGGCCGCCCACTGGAAGGCGTTCATGTTCGAGAGGAACCCCACCGGCGCGGTCCGCCGCACCTCGGTGACGAGCTCGAGCGCTCGCTCGTAGGGCGGTTCGGGCCAGCCGCCGAATTCCCGGAGGAAGGCGGCCGGCTCCAGGTCGAGCCCCCAGTCCTCCACCACGCCCGCGGCGAACTCTTCGGGCGTGCACCGCCCCGCCTCGAAACGACGCACCCACGGGCAGCCGAGCCAGCGGTTCCACAGGGCGTCGTCGCTACCGAGGCCGCTCAATTCCCTCATCGGTCCCACCCCGCCGGGTTGGATGAGCACCCCGCCCAGGTCGAACAGGACGAGCTCGGGCCGGGCTCCCCTCACGGCTGCAATGCTATGGCTCATCCGCCCGCGAGTTGAGTCCATTCGTTTTCCCGGAGCAGGATGGGCGGAGTCGAGGAAAGGAAGGACCGCGTGAAGCTGTCCATGACGCTCAGCTACGCCGGGGGATTCGCCGAATCGGCTCGCCAGGCGGCGGAGCTGGAGAAAGTCGGGCTGGACACCGTCTGGGTGGCCGAGGCCTACAGCTTCGACGCCCCCAGCTTCATGGGGTACCTGGCCGCCAAGACCGAGCGGGTGGAGATCGGGTCGGCCATCCTGCCCATCTACAGCCGCACGCCGACGTTGATCGCCATGACAGCCGCCGGCGTCGACGCCATGTCTGGTGGCCGTTGCATCCTCGGGCTCGGGGCCTCGGGTCCCCAGGTGATCGAGGGCTTCCACGGCGTCCCCTACGACCGCCCGCTCACCCGGACCCGCGAGATCATCGAGATCTGCCGTGACGTGTGGGCCCGCGAGGCCCCGCTGACCCACGACGGCGCGGCGTACCACATCCCGTTGCCGCCCGGGGAGGGGACTGGACTGGGCAAGCCGCTCAAGCTCATCAACCACCCGGTGCGTGCGCGCATCCCGATCTGGGTCGCCGCGCTGGGAGAGAAGAACGTTGCCATGACGGCCGAGGTGGCCGACGGCTGGCTCCCCATCTTCTTCGTGCCCGAGAAGGTCAAGGAGGTCTTCGGGTCTTCGCTCGATGCCGGCGCGGCCAGGCGGGACCCCTCGCTCGACACCCTGCAGATCGCGGCCGGCGGCCTCTTCGCCATCGGCGAGCACGCGGAGGTCTCGTCCATCCGCGACATGGGCCGCGGTGGGGCCGCGCTCTACATCGGTGGCATGGGCGCGAGGGGCAGGAACTTCTACAACGCGTTGGCCTGCCGCTACGGCTACGAGAAGGAGGCCGCCGAGATCCAGGACCTCTACCTGTCGGGCAAGAAGAAGGAGGCAGCGGCGCTCGTGCCGGCCGAGCTGCTCGAGGCGACGTCGCTCTGCGGCCCCGAGTCCTACATCAAGGAGCGCGTGGCCGCCCTGGCCGAGGTCGGTGTCACCCATCTCAACGTGACGCCGGTCGGCCCCGATCCGGTCGCCATGATCGAGAAGCTGC
Source organism: uncultured Acidimicrobiaceae bacterium (assembly GCA_963719485.1). GTDB lineage: Bacteria > Actinomycetota > Acidimicrobiia > Acidimicrobiales > RAAP-2 > Bog-473. The sequence continues at coordinate 3,957,715 of OY970387.1, read as the reverse complement.
GGAGCTGGGTGTAGCCGTGCACGACCTGATCATCCGCGGCGGCACGATCGCCGACGGAACGGGACGGCCGACCCGGACGGGTGACGTCGCGATCGACGGCAGCATCGTCACCGCGGTGGGTGACGTCGAGGGCCCGGCCCGCCGCGTCATGGATGCGGACGGCCTGCTCGTGACCCCAGGCTGGGTCGACATCCATACCCATTACGACGGCCAGGCCACCTGGGACCCGGAGGTCTCGCCGTCGGGCTGGCACGGGGTCACCACCGTCGTCATGGGCAACTGCGGCGTGGGGTTTGCGCCGGCCCGTGAGTCCGACCGCGCCTGGCTGATCCAGTTGATGGAGGGCGTGGAGGACATCCCCGGCACCGCGCTGGCGGAGGGGATGAACTGGAACTGGGAGACGTTCGGGGAGTACCTCGACGAGGTGGAGCGGACCGCCCGCGTGCTCGACGTGGCAGCCCTCGTCCCGCACGGCGCGCTCCGGGCGTACGTGCTCGGCGAGGGCCGGGCGAACGACACGGCCAACGGCGGGGAGATCGCCGAGATGGCGGCGCTCGTGCGCGAGGCCGTCCAGGCCGGCGCCATCGGGGCGTCGACGACGCGGACGATCCTGCACCGGGCCAAGGACGGTGAGCTGGCGGCCGGCACCAACGCCGCGGCAGAGGAGCTCATCGCCATCGGCGAGGCGCTCGGCAAGGCGGGGCACCGGGTCTTCTCGCTGGCCAGCGACATGTGGGACCTCGACCACGAGTTCGCGTGGATGTCGGAGATCTCCACCCGGGCGGGCGTGCCCGTGACCTACCAGGTGCTTCAGGCCGACTTCGCGCCGGACCTGTGGCGCGAGTGGATCGATCGCGGCGTGGCCGCCAACCGGCGCGGGGCCTGGCTGGTGCCGCAGGTGGCGGGCAAGCCGACATCGCTGATGGTCGGCTTCCAGTCCGTCACCCATCCGTTTGCCCACCACCGGGCCTACCTCGAGATCGCGCACCTGCCGCTCCCCGAGCGCGTGGCCCGCCTGCGCACACCCGAGGTGCGCGCCGCGATCCTCTCCGAGGAGCCGAGCCCGGGTGGGTTCGTCCAGCTGCTGCGGGGCAACCTCCACAAGTTGTTTCCGCTCGGCGACCCGCCCGACTACGAGCCGCCGCCCGAACGCAGCGTCACCGCGCTCGCCGCTGCACAGGGGAGGACGACCGACGAGGTCCTCTACGACCTCATGCTCCAGCGCGACGGCAAGGAGCTCCTCTACCTGCCGCTGCTCGACTACTCGGCGTGCAACCTCGACGCCGTGCGCGAGATGCTCGTGCACCCCGCGACGGTCCTCGGTCTGGGTGACGGCGGCGCCCACTGCGGGGTGCTCTGCGACGCCAGCCTGCCCACGTTCATGCTCGCCCACTGGGCCCGCGACCGAAGCCGCGGCGACGGGCTCCCCGTCGAGACCGTGGTGCACCTCCAGACCCGCCGCACGGCCGAGCTCTACGGGTTCCGCGACCGGGGCCTGCTGGCACCGGGCTACCTGGCGGACGTCAACATCATCGACCACGGCGCGCTCGCCCTCGAGCCCCCCGAGATGGTCTATGACCTCCCGGCGTCGGGCAAGCGGCTCGTGCAGCGCGCCCGGGGGTACGTGGCGACGGTCAAGTCGGGCACCGTGGTGCGTGAGCACGACGTGGCGACAGGGGAGCGGCCGGGCCGCCTGCTGCGTGGCCCGCAGCCACAACCCGCCTGATCCGGCCCGCCAGAGGCCGCCTGGTCAGCGCGCCTCCGCGTCACGGAGGACATCCGCGAACCCGCGCACCCGGAGCGAGGTGATGCGCTCCCCGTCGGTCTCGAAGACATCGCGCACCGATCGCTCGGCCCCGCCGAGGTGGACGTCGATGTCCACGGTGACGGTCGTCCCGTCCACCCGCAACGGGCCCGGGTCGGGACGGAAGTCCTCGAAGACAAAGGTGTGCTCGGTGTAGTAGCGCAGGATGTCCTCGTGCCCCCGCCGCACGTCGCCGTCCACGTCGAAGGCGGCGTCGGCGGCGAAGAGCGGGCGCAGCAGCGCGGGATCCTGGGCGGTGACGGCCGTGAAGTAGTCGCCGATGAGGGCCGCCGGACCGGTGTGACGTGCGGGGAGGCGGTAGATGCCCCGGGCATTGACCCCCAACACCTTGGCCTGGGTGGCGGTGGGGCAGGGGGCGACGGTGGCGCGGATGGCTTCGACCGCGCCGGGAAAGGTGGCGTCGTGATGGGGATAGTCGCTGCCCCAGACGATGCGCTCCGTTCCGACGAACGGCGCCAGCGCGGGCAGGGTGCGCTCGTCGACCTCGAAGCTGATGGCGCACTGGCGGTCGAAGTACTCCGACGGCCGCAGGACCATGTCGGGGCAGAATCCGCCGAAGGACTCCGCCTGCTCGTCCAGGCGCTCGAGCCAGAAGGGCGCCCAGCCGCCGGAGGACTCCAGGAAGAGGAGGCGGAGACCCGGGTGCCGCTCCAGTGTCCCGAACGCGATCAGCTGGGAGCAGGCGAGCATCGCCTCGAACGAGTGCGACACGGCGTGCAGCACGAGGGGGTTGAAGGGGCGGTCCGAGCCCAGTGTCGGCACGATGACCGAGCTGCCCTCGTGGATCCCGATCGGCACATCGAGCTCCTCGGCGGCCTCCCAGACCACGTCGTAGGCCCGGTCGGGCAGCGAGCGCCCCAGGCAGGGGTTGGGGCGGACGAAGCCGGCGACGAAGCCGAGTTCGGTCACGGCACGGCGGAGCTCGCGGGACGCCGCCGCCGGATCCTGTAGCGGGACCATGGCCGCGCCGAAGAGCCGGCGCGGGTCGGCGGCGCAGTACCCGGCCAGCCAGTCGTTGTACGCGGCGGCCAGGGCGATCGCCGCCGCCGGGTCCTCCACGACGGAGAAATAGAGCCCGATGGTCGGGTACAGGACGGCCTGGTCGATGCCCTCGCGATCCATGTCGCGCAGGCGGGCCACCGGGTCCGATCCGCCGGGGAGCGCCTCGGCCAGGGGGCGGAAGGTCGCGGGGTCGTCGAAGGTGGAACCAGGCCGGGCCAGATTCCCCAACGGGACGGCGAGGATCTCGGCGTCACCGACGACGACGTGCTCGTAGCCGGCCTGGTCGGCGCTGATGCGGGGCCGGTACGGGGCGGGCAGCCCGACCCAGGCGGACTCGGGTTCGACGACGTGGCCGTCGGCGTCGACGACGGGACCGGCGCGCGGGGGGAGGGGCAGCCGCGCCGGCGCCGTCATGGCGACGGCGTGCGCCAGTCGTCGACGGGGGGGAGCGGGTGGCGGAACAGCCGGCTGGCGTTGCCGCCGGCCACCGCCCGCAGCTCACCATCGGGGATCGCGCCCCAGTTGTCCACCAGGACGCGCTGGGTGTCCGGCCACGACGAGTCGGCGTGCGGGTAGTCGCTCTCCACCATGATGTGGTCGAGGCCGATCACGTGGCGCTGCGACACGGCGGACGGATCGTCGATGGAGCAGAACCAGAAGTTGCGCCGGAGCACCTCGCTCGGCAGCAGGTCCGAGGGCCAGGCGGTGCTCTCCGTGCCCGAGGCCGAGTGCCCCAGCACGTAGTCGGCCCGGTCCATCAGCATGGGCACCCACCCGATGCCGCCCTCGGACATGGCGACGTGCAGTTCGGGGAAGCGCAGCGGCACGCCCGACCACAGCCACTCGCCGGCCGCCAGCAGGGCGTTGACCGGGAACACGGTCGGGAGCAGCTCGAACGGGGGGTCGGGGGAGGGGAGCGGCGCCCAGCCCGACGCGCCGGTGTGCAGGCACACCACCGTGCCGGTCTCCGCACAGGCGGCGAAGAAGGGGTCCCAGCGTCCGCTGAAGATGGAGGGCAGCTGCAGCTGGGCCGGGAACTCGGGGAAGCTGACGGCCTTGAAGCCGCGGGCCGCGTTGGCCCGCACCTCGGCGGCGGCGATCTCCACGTCGGCCAGCCAGGGGAGCTGGAGCGGGATGATGCGGTCAGGGTGGCTCCCCGCCCACACCTCCAGGTGCCAGTCGTTGAAGGCGCGCAGGCAGGCCAGGCCGAGAGCGCTGTCCTGCGCCCGCGAGTAGACCGCGCCGCAGAAGCCCGAGACGAGCGACGGGAAGCACAGGGACGCCCAGATGCCGGCCCTGTCCATGTCGAGCACCCGGGCCTCGATGTCGAAGCAGCCCGGGCGCATCTCGTCGAAGCGCGCTGGCTCCATGCTCCACTCCTCACGCGGCCGGCCCACGACGGCGTTGAGCCCCACGTTGGGATAGTGGTTGCCTTCGAAGACCCAGCTCTGCGTCCCGTCGTCCTGTTCGACCACGCGCGGCGCGCCGTCCGCGAGCCCGGCGGGCAGGCGATGCTCGAAGAGGTCGGGCGGCTCGATCAGGTGGTCGTCGACCGAGATCACGGGGACGCGCACCGCCCTGGGTTCAGGGTCCGGCAGCAGGGTGGCGTGGCCCGTTGCGGGTCTTGTCTCGACGGCTCCCATGGGAAGGTGACACTATCGTCAGCAAAGTCGTCAGGCCGGGGGAGTGCGCATGACCACAGATGTCGAGGACGTGATCACCGGTGTCGGCCTGCTCATCGACGGTGCTGTCGTGCCAGGGGGTGCCGGCACCTATCCGGTGACCAATCCGGCCCGTCCTGCCGAGGTCGTGTTCGACGCCCCCTCCACGTCGCCGGCACAGCTCGACCTGGCCGTGGCCGCGGCCCGCCGGTCCCAACCAGCCTGGGCCGCGTTGGACGTCGAGGACCGCGCTGCTCGCGTCGTGGCGGCCGCCGAGGCGGGCGTGACTGCCGTCGTGACGCGGGACCTGGCCCGGCTGCTCACCCGCGAGCACGGCAAGACGCACGTCGAGGCTATCTTCGACACCGCGACGATGGGTGGCATGGCGTCGGCCTTCGCACCACTCGTGGCGGAGGCGCTCGCGCCGCGTGACCTCGCCGGCGGGGCCACGCGCATCGAGTGGGTGCCACACGGCGTCGTGGCCGCGGTGCTGCCGTTCAATTGGCCTGTCTCGGTCATGGGCAACAAGGTGCTGCCCGCGCTGCTGGCCGGGGACACCGTCGTCGTGAAGGCTCCACCGACCTGTCCGGGCGCCGTGCTCCTGGTGGCGGCGGCCATGGCCGAGATGCTGCCGCCCGGTGTCCTCAACGTGGTCAACGGGCCCGAGGCTGCACTCGGTGCGGCGCTCGTGGGCCACCCCGATGTCGACATGGTCTCGTTCACCGGTGGCGTGGGCACGGGGCAGGCCGTCATGGCCGCCGCGGCCGCCACGACCCGTCCGGTGGTGCTCGAGCTCGGCGGGAACGACGCCGCCATTCTCGCTCCCGACGTGGCGGGCGACGCCAGCCTCGCCGAGCACATCGTGGAGGCAGCCTTCGTCACCAGCGGGCAGGTCTGTATGGCCATCAAGCGCCTCTACGTGCACCGGGACCGACTGGACGAGACGGTGGACGCGCTGACCCACCGCCTGGCCGCCGAGCTGGTCGGCGACGGACTGGCCGACGGCGTGACCATGGGTCCGGTGCACACGGCCGCGGCCCGCGACCGGGTCGAGACAATGGTGTCGGAGGCAGCGGCCTCTGGGGCCTCCGTGCTGCGGCCCGGCCGAGTGCGCGACGAGGACGAGGGATCGGGGGGCTACTTCGTGTCCCCGGCCCTGGTGATCGCACCGTCCCGGGACGCCGGCATCGTGCGCCAGGAGCAGTTCGCCCCCGCCCTCCCGGTGATCCCGTACGACGACATCACGGAGGCGGTCGAGGCGGCGAACGACTCGCCCTTCGGCCTCTGCGCCTCGGTCTGGAGCAACGACGACGCACTGGCGGCCGACGTGGCGTCGCGCCTGTCCGCCGGGACGGTCTTCGTCAATGCCCACGGCTTGTCGGCCATCGACATGTACGCGCCGATGGGCGGCTGGAAGCAGTCCGGCTTCGGCGTCGAGCTGGGGACCGAGGGCATGCAGGCCTTCGCGCGCCAGCGCGTGCGAGTACGCCGGCCGGGGCCGGCGGAACAGGAGGGACAGACATGACGGTCGCAGTCCGCGGTGGCACGGTGGTCGACGGCACCGGTGCGCCCCCGGTCCGGGCGGACGTCGTGATCGACGGTGAGCGGGTCGTCGGCATCGGGTCCGGCGCCGACAGCACGGGCGCGGACACCGTGATCGACGCCACCGGGATGCTCGTCACCCCCGGCTTCGTCGACCTGCACACCCACTACGATGCCCAGCTCTTCTGGGACCCCAACGCCAGCCCCTCCCCGCTGCACGGCGTGACCACGGTGCTCGGTGGCAATTGCGGCTTCTCGCTCGCACCGATGGCGCCGGAGCATGTCGACTACATCGCCCGGATGATGGCGCGGGTCGAGGGCATGCCCCTGGCCGCGCTGCGGGCCGGTCTGCCCTGGGACTGGGCTTCGTTCGGCGAGTGGATCGGCCGCCTGGACGGCCGCATCGCCGTCAACGCCGGCTTCCTCGTCGGGCATTCGACGCTGCGCCGGCTGGTCATGGGCGACCGCGCCGTCGGAGGCACGGCAGACCCGCGCGACCTCGACGCCATGGAGGCGGCGCTGCACGCAGCGCTGGCAGAGGGCGCGCTCGGCTTCTCGACCTCGCAGGTCCACACCCACAACGACGGCGACGGTCAGCCCGTCCCCTCGCGGGCGGCCAGCCGGGCGGAGATGGAACGCCTGGCGGCCGCGGTGCGCCAGCACGAGGGCACCACGGTCGAGCTGATCGTGGCGGGCTGCCTGAACGGCTTCACCGACGAGGACATCGACTTCCTCTCGACCATGTCGCTGCTGGCGGATCGCCCGGTGAACTGGAACGTGCTCGGGGTCTCGGCCATGAATGCCGACAACGCCTGGAGCCAGCTGGCCGCCGGGACGGCGGCCGCCGCCCGCGGGGCCACCGTTCTCGCGTTGACATTGCCGCACACCATGCAGATCCGGCTGAGCTTCGAAGGCGGCGCCATCCTCGACGGCCTGCCCGGGTGGCGCGAGGTCTTCGCGCTGCCCGTGCCCGAGCGCATAAAGGCGCTGTCCGACCCGGCGACGCGTCGCCGCCTCGACGCCGGTGCGCAGTCGGACGAGGCCGGCATCTTGCGGCAACTGGCGGTGTGGGACCGCCTGATCTTCGACGAGACCTTCGCACCCGAGAACGCCGACGCCGAGGGTCGGAGTGTGGGGGAGGTGGCGCGGGCGCGGGGGCTCGAGCCGTTCGACGCCCTTCTCGACGTCGTGGTGGCGGACGGCCTGCGCACGGGGCTGCGCCCTCCGATGGGTGAATCCGAAGAGGACTGGGTGCTGCGGGCGCAGGCCTGGCAGGACCCCCGCGCCATCGTCGGGGGATCCGACGCCGGGGCACACCTCGACACCATGTGCGGGGCGATCTACTCGACCTCCGTGCTGGGCGACGGGGTGCGGGCGCGGGGCCTGCTCAGCTGGGAGCAGGCGGTGCGGCTGCTGACCGACGTCCCGGCGCGCCTCTACGGGCTGCGCGACCGCGGCCGGCTGGTCCCCGGCGGCTTCGCCGACGTCGTCGTCTTCGACCCGACCGCCATCGGTCACGACCCCGTGCGGACCCGCGACGACCTGCCGGGCGGCGCCAGCCGCCTCTACGCCGACGCGGTAGGCGTCGGGCACGTCCTGGTGAACGGCACCGAGATCGTCCGCGACGGCGACTTCACCGGCGCCGTCCCCGGGCGCGTGCTGCGCTCGGGGACCGACACGGACACGGTGCACGCCGGTTCGGACTGGGCCGGCGCGCTGGCCTGAGCGGGTTGGTCAGAGAAGCCGGGTGTCCAGTGCGGTCTCACGTGTCGTCGCGCCCTGCCGCGTGAGCGAGTAGGCCAGTTTCCCTTCGACTTCGGTGAAGACGTCCTGCAGTTCGGTGCCGAAGAAGACGAGCCCGGTCCCGTTCTCGGTGGCGTAGCCGTCGGGCAGAGTGCCCTCGGCGATGAGCTGATGGATGAGCGGCCGGCGCTGCTCCTCCACGTCGTGGTGCGGGCTGTTGGAGTAGGGCAGGAAGGCGAGGCCGTTGGTGACCGGCTGCAAGGTGGGCCCGAAGGAGTCCGTGGTCCCGCCGACATGCCAGCACAGAGAGCCGGCCGACACGCCCTTCAGGACGACGCGTTTCTCCCAGCACTCGCGGAGCACGATGTCGAGCCCGTGCAGCCGCCACAGCGCCAGCAGGTTGGCGGTCGAGCCGCCCCCCACCCAGATGACGTCCTGTGCCAACAGGTGGGCCCGCACGTCGGGCACGTTGGGCATGGGGAACAGCGTCAGGTGCGAGCTGATGAAGCCGAGCTTGGAGAACGCGTTGTGTGCCGCAGCCAGCCGCGTCGAATCGTCGCCGACGGCCGTGGCGATGATGCAGATCCGGGGGTGCTCGCCCGCCCGGGCCAACTCGGCGGCCAGCTGGTACGACGGGCCCGGCCGCACGTTGGCGGGATCGGGCCCCTCGGCCTGGAACCCGATGGAGGTAGCGATGATGGTCGGTTGGCGCGCCGCCACGTCAGGAGGGGAGGACCTCGGGGTTGACGATGTTGAGTGGTCGCGCCCCCGCCATGAGCCGGCAGAGGTCCTCGGCGATCGTCCGCGTGTGGTTGGACTCAGTGTCGTAGGTGGCGCCGCCGATGTGGGGCGTCAGCACGACCTGGGGGAACGTGGTCAACGGGTGGTCCGTGGCCAGATGCTCGCCCTCGAAGTGGTCCAGGCCCGCTGCGCGGACCTTGCCCGAGGCCGAGCGCGGCGACCAGGGCGTCGGTGTCGTGGATCTTGGCCCGGGCCGTGTTCAGGTAGACGACGCCGTCCTTCATTTTGGCGAAGGCGTCGGCGTTGATCATCCCCGTCGTCTCCGCCGTCACGGGGGCGTGGACCGAGATCACGTCCGACTTGGCCAGCAGCTCGTCGAAGGAGCTCGTGGCGTCGGGCGCGTAGGGGTCGTAGGCGAGCACGTCCATGCCGAGCCCGCGCAGGCGCCAGCGCAGGGCGCGCCCGACGGCGCCGAGCCCGACCAGGCCGACGGTCTGGCCGTTCAGCTCCCAGGCCCGGTAGCGCTGGTAGGGGATCTTCCCGTCCCGGTAGATCTCGCCTTCGCGCACGTCGCGGTCGGCAGGGACGATGCCACGTGTGGCCGCGAACAGAAGGCCCACGGCAAGCTCGGCCACGGCGTCGGCGTTGCGTCCCGGGCGCGCGCAGGACGGGGACCCCGGCAACGGTTGCCGCCGCCACATCGACGTTGGTGGGATCACCGCGGCAGCTGCACACAGCCATGATCGGCTGCTCGTAGAGGTCGGGGCCGCAGGCATCGCTCTCCACGATGACGATGTTGGCGCCCTCCGCGGCCGTCCGTTCAGCCAACTGGGCGGCGTTGTAGATGCGGAGAGAGGGCTGGTCCAGCCACGAATCGAGCACCAGGTCCGCCAGCTGGTGCAGCAGGTCGAGGCCGGGGCCGCTCACTGCGGCCGTTACCAGAGCCTTGGGGCGTGGACCGGTCATGTCGTTGGAACTCTCCTTGCGCGGCGGGCGTCGTCCATAATGGCGTGATCATGACACGCGTGTCAGATTCATGACGTCCTCCGGAAGGCCGATCACTGTCGGCGTCGATATCGGCACGACATCGGTGAAGGCACTGGCGGTCGACGAAAAGGGCCAGGTGGTCGCTCGCAGCAGGGTGCCACACGGCATCGTGGCGCCCGAACCCGACGTGTTGCGCCACGACGCCAAGAAGGCGTGGCGAGCCGGGCCCCGCAAGGCCTTCGAGCAGGTGACCGCTCAGCTCGCGGCCGAAGGGAACTCGCTCGCCGGCGTGGCGGTGGCGGCCATGGTCCCTTCCATGACCGCGGTCGGGCGGCAGGGCATGCCCTTGTTGCCCGGCCTGCTCTACGGCGATCGCGAGGGCCGGCCGACCGAGGACGCGACCGACGATGCGGTCGTGCCGCTGGGCGCCATGCCCGATGCCGAGGGCTTCCTCCGTTGGGCCTCCACCGAGGCGCCCGACGCCCGGGGCTACTGGCCCTGCCAAGCCGTGGCGACCAATGCCATTTCGGGACTGCCCGCCATCGACACGGGTGTCACGGCATCGTTGGGGATGCTGCACACGCACAAGGGCTGGAACACTGAGCTGTTGGGTTCCATGGGCATTGCCGAGAAGCAGATGCCGATGGTCGTTCCCATGGGCGAGGCCGCCGGCACACTGCCCGAAAGCGACGCCGTCATCACCGGCGGGACCATCGACGCCTTCTGCGACCAGATCGTGTCGGGCGCCATCCACCCCGGCGATGTCCTGGTGATCTTCGGCGCCACCTTGATCTGCTGGGTGATCTGCGACGAGTGGTTGACCGTCGACGGGTTGATCAGCTACCCCAGCACGACGCCGGATCGGTATCTCGTCGGCGGTCCGAGCAACGCCGGCGCCCTCTTCGTGGACTGGGCCCGCCACCTGTTGCGGGACACGCCGCGGCCCGGTCCGAAGCGTGAGCAACTCGAGCCCCGGCTCGGGACACCTGGTCGGGTGCCGGTCTGGTTGCCCTACGTGCGCGGGGAGCGGACGCCGTTCGAGGACCACACGCTGCGCTCCAACATTTATGGGCTCGACATCGGGTCAGGAGCGGAAGCGATGGAGCGGGCCGCCTACGAGGCGAGCGGATTCGTGGTGCGGCGGATGATCGAGCGCGCTGGCGTCAAGCCGACTCGCATCGTGGCCAGCGGTGGCGGCTCGCGGGTGACCGCCTGGATGGCGGCCGTTTCAGACGCCACCAACCTGCCGGTGGACACCGTCGCAGTGCCCGAGGGTGCGGCGCTCGGCGCGGCGTACTTCGCTCGCTTGGCCGCAGGGCTCGAGGCGTCTCTCGACGATTCGAAGCGCTGGTCCGCCGTGGGGCGGACGATCGAACCGGATCCGGCCTGGGTGCGCGCCGCCGACGTACGCTACGAGCGGTTCAGTCAACTCGGCACGGGGGCCCACACGTAGCGGTCCTACCCGTTGGGGGTGAAGGCCACCTTCAGGGCGCCGCTCTGGTCCTGCCGCGCCAGCGCCTTGAGAGCGGGCCACCACTCCTCGAGGTCGAAGCGGTGCGTGAGCATGGGGGTGATGTCGAGCCGACCCTCGTCGACCAGCTGGAGGTAGTGCGCGATGGCGTGCTGGCGCCGGCCCTCGAAGTCCTCGATCCCGAACGCATTCGACCCGGCGACGGTGATCTCCTTGAAGTAGATGGGGGTCGACTCCCACCGTTCGGGCGTGGCCACGCCGGTGTAGACGAGGCGCCCACGCTCGGCGAGCACACGGACGCCGACTTCGAGCGTCTCGGCCTTGGCGATGGAGTCGTAGACGACGTCGATGTGCCCCGGGTGGGTCACGGGCAGCCCGTCGAGGGGCGCGTGCAGGACGGCCCCGGACCACTCGGCCAGCGCCTCGACCAACGCCAGACGGGGCTCGTGGGCGAAGACGGCGGAGGCCCCGAAAGCGAGGGCCATCTCACGTTGGGCGTCGAAGCGGGCCACCACACCGACCTCGACGTCCGGGTAGAGGGACCGGAGGATGGCGACGCTGGTCAGGCCCAGGGCGCCGGCGCCGTAGACCAGGACACGGCCGGAAGCCGGAGGCGGGTGGCGCACGATGGCGTGGAAGGAGACCGAGAAGGGGTCGGCGAGGACGGCGGCCTCGTCGGAGATGCCGTCGGGCACCGGGATCAGCATGGAGTCGTGCGCCGCCAACTGCTCGGCCCACGCACCGGGGGCCGCCGTGATGACGCCGACGTGGACGCCCGGGCCGAGGTCGCCCTTGGTGAAGCTCCAGCACAGGCTCAGATCACCGGCCTGGCACGGCGGGCAGGGTGGATCGATGCCGCGCGGACCGCAGGTCAGCCACGGGTTGAGCACGACGCGTTGCCCGACGTCGAGGCCGCGGGCTGCCGGCCCCAGGGCGACCACCTCGGCCACCACCTCGTGCCCGGGCACATGGGGGAGGGATGCGAAGGCGGCCATGGGGTTGTCGATGTCGCCGGTGTTGAAGTCGCCGAGGACCAGCTTGGCGTCGGACCCGCAGATGCCCGAGAGGATCGGCCGCGTCACCACCCAGTCCGGACGGACGAGGCGGGCATCGTCGATCTCGTGCAGCCCGAACGGGATGCCCGCGAGCATCGTCTCCAGCTCGTCCTGGGGGGTGGGCCGGATCTCCTGCTTGTCCGGCGGCGCGCCGAACAGCAGTGCCTTCACTGGTCTGCCTGCTGGTCGCTCAGCGCACGCATGCCGATGAGGAAGCTGTCGATGTCGGCCGTCTTCATCTCGATCACGGCCTTCATGTCCGGGAGGTAGTGCTCGAACTTCTCGCTCTCCATGGCATCGATTATGGCCGCGGCGATCTCCTCCGGTGGCTCCTTGGGCCCGTTGTAGAGAGGCGCGTCGTTGTCGGGCTGGTCCCAGATCTCGGTGTCGATGGCACCCGGCAGGATGAGCTTGATCGACACGCCCGAACGGTCGAGGTCGACGGCCAAGGACTCGCTCCAGCCGGCAAGAGCGAACTTGGACCCTGAATACGCCGCCTCCGCGGTGATACCCAGACGGCCGCCCAGGCTGGACACGTTGACGATCGTCCCCGAACCCCGCTCGAGCATGTGCGGCAGCACGGCGAGCGAGATGGCCACGGGGGAGAAGTAGTTGATGCGCATGGTGCGCTCGACCTCAGCCATGGTCAGACGCGTCACGTGCCGGCGCATGGGGACCGCCGCGTTGTTGACGACCACGTCGAGCCCGCCGAAGTGGTCCCAGATTTCCAGGGCCAGGTTCGCCGCGGCCTCCGGGTCGGAGAGGTCGGCCACCCAGCGGGCCGAGGCGGGTGAGGTGGTGTGGCAGTCGGCCAGCACCGCATCGAGGCGGTCGGCCCGCCGGGCCACGAGCGCCACGACGTCACCACGGCGGGCGAGGGCGCGGGCGAGGGCCGCGCCGATGCCCGACGACGCGCCGGTGACCAGGACGGTCCGGCCCGTCTGTGCAGCGCTCACCTTCGGACCTCCCCAGACGTATCGACCTCTGTCTGCCGCGTCCCGTCCGCTGGAGGGAACGGCGGCTTCTTCGGGGTGAGCGAGGGGTCTCGAACCCCCGACCTCCAGGACCACAACCTGGCGCTCTAACCAACTGAGCTACGCCCACCGAGGGGCACAAGTGTGGCACACCGGCCGGTGGCTGACGGCACGCTCGCTCGAGCTCGTAGCGCTGGGACGGAGGATGCTCGCGCGGGTCCGACCAGCTATGTCAGGCTGTTCTGTGCTGTCTGCCCTCGTAGCTCAGACGGATTAGAGCGGCTGACTTCTAATCAGCGGGTCGCAGGTTCGAGTCCTGCCGGGGGCGCCAATTGGGGGCGCCAATTGGCGCGCGCCACAGGGGCGCCAATTGGCGGAGCGAGCAATCAGACCGGATGGGCCGCGTCGACGTCCTTCATCTCCACGGTGAGCGTCCGGAATTCCTCCGTGCCGACGTTCTCGAACGTGTGCGGCGTCAGCGGGGCACCCCACACCGCCGTGCCCATGACGGGTGCCGATTTCGACGTTCGGGTGTCGGCCAGTACGTTGCCGTCCGGATCGCGGCGAACGAAGTCGCTGGACCCGAGAATGTAGAGGACGCCGCCCCACCGGTGGGTGTGCACCGGCACGATGTCACCCGGAGCGACCCGTCCGTCGAGGACCCGGACCCGGTCGTCCTCGTAGAGGACGGTGTGGAACCCCGGCGCGGCGACCATGGCGTCCAGGTCGTCCGGCCAGGGCCACGGGCCGGCGGTCCCCACCGCCATCACGCTGTGGTCGGCGGCTCGCGGGACACGAGCGCGGCCAGGTTGTCGACTGACTTCTCCAGCATCGCCAGGGGCACGATCGGGAAGTGCTCACGGGCCTTCTCCGGGACGTTGGGCCATTCGCAGTAGTTGGTGATCTCGGTCTCGCCCGGGCCGACGGGGGTGATCTCCCAGCCGTAGACGTGGCCGTACGGGCCCCGGTCAGAAGACCCCACGTTCCATTCGAGGAGCTCGTCGGGAATGATCCGGGTCACGGTGTTGAGGGACTTGTACTTGCCCATGGCGACGTCACCCAGCGGCTCCCGGTCCATGTCCATCTCGAACGTGTCGCCCGGTGCCTCCAGGCGCGTGGCACCCGGCGCCGCCTGGAGCATGCCCGACCCGTCGATCTCGACGTGCATGGCGGGGTCCGTGACGATCCGGAAGACCTCGGCCGGGCTGGCCGCCACGGTGCGGCTGGCGGCGATCCGATCTGCGCTGGACACGGTCATTCCTCCGTTGACTCGGCTCATCGAGAGACTAGCGACGCCGTCCATCCATCGTCTCTCCGGTCACGATCGACGGATTACCGTTGGCCGAAATGGGTGAGCCGCAGGACAACTGGCAGCATGCCGTCAAGAGCAGGCTCAGGCCCCTGCGCGACCGTCTCGTGCGCGGGTTGGGTGGCGCCATGCCGGAGCCGCCTCCGCGGGGCATCACCTATGACCAATTGGTGGACCTGCTGTATCCGACGCTGCCGCGCGAGCTCCGGCCTGACGTCGACGAGGCCGCCGCCGGCGACCTGGCGCGGGTCTCGACCATCCGCAGGATGCTCGGGACCATTGAGCACCAGGTCGCGCCGACCGCATTCTCGGTGCAGCTGGCGGAGGGGGACGTCGTGCGCTGCAGCGTGGGCGGCGTCGAGCTGTTCTGCGACGCCGCCGACGCCGCGGTCACGCCCGGGCTGCTCTCGGGACGGTACGAGTCGCACCTCACCGCGGTCTTCGAGCGTTACTGCACCGCCGGGATGACCGTGATCGACGTCGGCGCCAACCTCGGCTACTACTCGCTGCTGGCTTCCCGGTTGGTGGGTCCGTCGGGCCGCGTCGTCGCGCTCGAGCCGAACTCCGAGAATTGCCGCCTCTTGTTGTCCTCGCTGCGCCTCAACGGAACCACCAACGTCGAGCTGTTGCCCGTGGCGGCGGACACGGCCACCGGATGGGCGTACTACTCGACGCACGTCGGCTCCAACGGGGGCCTGATTGAGGACGGGGATCTGTTGTCGCACCCGGGCAACGTTGTCCCGACGTTCCGCTTGGACGACCTCGTGGACGGTCCGGTCGGGTTGTTGAAGATGGACGTCGAGGGAGCGGAGGGTCGGGTCGTACGGGGCGCCACGCAGATGATCGAGCGCGATCGCCCCATCGTCACGACGGAGCTCAAGGACGAGATGCTGCGCCGCGTGTCGGGCACGACCGTGGCGGACTATCTCGGGTACTTCGAGAAGATCGGGTACGCGCCGTCGCTGCTGGAGAAGGCAACCGGCGCGGAGAGGCCGTATCCGTCGGTGGACGCGCTCCTGGCCGACTGGGGTGACACGGACGAGCTGCGCGACGTCCTCCTTCTCCCCGGTCCGACCTAGGTGTACTCGGCTGACTGCACAGGCACCGGCTGACTCGCCGTAGATCGTGATCGAAGGGGTGCGAGGCTCAGCGGGCGGAGACCTGATCCTGGCTCGAGGCCACGAGCGCGTCGAGCAGCTGGTCGACGTCGTCGGAGATGACCAGCGCCTCGAGCTGCCGGGCTCGTATGAAACCCTGCCCCACTGCGTGGCGCACGAAGACGAGGAAATCGTCGAAGAACCCGGCGACATTGAGAATGGCGCAAGGCTTGTCGTGGATGCCGAGCTGCGCCCAGGTGACGGACTCCATGAATTCCTCGTAGGTGCCGAAGCCGCCCGGCAGCATGACGAACGCATCCGACAATTCGGACATGAGCGCCTTGCGTTCGTGCATCGTGCTCACGACGTGCAGGTCGCTCAGCGTGCCGTGGGCGATCTCGTGGCCGGCCAGGGACTCGGTGATCACGCCCGTGACGCGTCCGCCGGCCGCCATGGCGGCATCCGCCACCACTCCCATCAGGCCGACCGAGGCGCCGCCGTAGACGAGCTCAATGGCTCGTTCGGCCACTCCGGTGCCGAAGCGTTCCGCCGCGACCGTGAAGCCCGGATCGGTCCCTGGGCTCGAACCGCAGAACACGCAGACCGCGTCCACGGCGGTCACGCCGGGCTGCCCTCGGGGACCGGGATCTCCGCGCGGCCAACCAGCGCCGGTCGGCGTCGGACGCGCCGCACGATGGTCTCGGCGGCGTCGCTGTCGTGGATGGTGAGGGAGAAGGCCGCGGCGGCCAGGGCGAAGACCGCCGCCGTGAAGAAGGCGAAGTGGTAGGCCGTGATGTCGGGCGCCGACCCGCTGCCGCTGGCCTGGGTCGAGCCCACGCCGATCAGCACCGTGGAGAGGATGGCCACACCGGTCGCGCTGCCGACCTGTCGCATGGTGTTGAAGAAGGTGGAGGCCCGGCCCATCGATTCGGGGGTGATCATTGCGAACGACGCCGCCTGGTTCGGGACCATCACCTGCGCCATCATCCAGCCCAGCACGAACATCAGGCCGCGGATGTACCACAGGTTTGTCGTCACGCTGATCTGGGTCAGCGCGAGCATGCAGACCACGAGACCGAGCAGCCCGCCGGTGATGTGCCGCCGGGGGCCGATGCGGGGGTAGAGGAAGCGGCTGGCGAATTGCGCGCCGAGCATCACGCCGATGGCCTCGGGGAACGTGGACAGCCCGGACTGCAGAGCCGAGAGGCCGCGGGCGTCCTGGAAGTACAGCGGGACCAGGTAGAGCATGCCCAGGAAGGCCGCCGCGGCCAGGAACATCACGAAATTGGTCGATCGGAAGAGCCGGCCCCGCAGCAGGTGGAGGTCCACCATCGGCCGGCTCGTCCGCAGCTCCACCAGGACGAACACCAGGAGGAGCATGGTCCCGCTGACGCAGGACGCGACGACGGCGGTGGACGACCACGATTGGAGCGGGCCCTCGGAGATGCCGTACATCAAGAGTCCGAGTCCAGCGCCGCCGAGCACGAAGCCGGGCACGTCGAAGCGGCCGGCGTCGATGGCCCCCGTTCGCTCCAAGAAGAGTGCGCCGAAGACAACCGCCGCAATGCCGATCGGCAGGTTCACGAAGAACACCCAGCGCCAGGAGAAGTTGGTGACCAGGAAGCCGCCGAGCACGGGTCCGACGGCGGGCGCCAAGGTGGTCCCGAGAGTGATGATGCTGGCCGCCCGAATCCGCTCGGCCGGCGGGAAGACCCGGTAGAGCATGGCCATCCCGACCGGTGCCATCATGCCGCCGCCCGCACCCTGGACGACCCGGAACAGCACCAGCTCGGTCATGTTCTGGGCCAGGCCGCAGAGCGCCGAGCCCAGCGTGAAGACGACGATGGCGATGAGCAGCACCCGCTTGCCGCCGAAGCGGTCGCCCAACCAGCCCGAGGCCGGGATGAAGACGGCCAGGCTCACCAGATACGCGATCACGACTCCGTCGACGGCGGTGGGCGGAATGTTGAAGTCGCGGCCGATGGTGGGGAGCGCAACGTTCACGATCGTGATGTCCATGATGTTCATGAACATCGCCGACACGAACACGATGCCGACGGCGATCTTCTGGTTCATGGGGACGACGGCCACGTTCTCTTTCGGTTCTCTGGTCTGCGGGCGGAGCTGACCACGGCGAGGGGCGCGCCGTCCGGCAACGCCCCCGACCCTATGCGCTCTTCTGCACGGCGCGGGCCCGCCCGTCCCGATGCCCTCGGGGCCCGATCCGGGTCTCCTAGGCTGATCGTGTCACGTGACGAACGTCGACGTGGGACCCGAGGTGGAGGGTGAGGTCGCCATGGGGAAGCGCGGAGCACGCAGGCTCAGGGCAGCGTGGCTGGCTGCTGCCGTATCAGCCGGAGTTCTCACCGCGTTCGTGCCGGCTGGTGGTGCGGCCACCCGCCCGCTCCGTGCCGCGTCGAGCACGGTGTGGTTGTGCCGCCCGAACCAGTCCCCGGATCCGTGTACCTCCAGCCGCGTCGCCACCGCCGTCTCCAGCAATGGTACGACCAGCCGCTCCCGCGCCCCGGCGTCGTCACGGGCGCGTCGCTTCGACTGTTTCTATGTGTACCCGACCGTCTCGCCCGAGCCGAGCGAGAACGCCGACCTCACGGTACAACCGGCCGAAGTCGCGGCCGCCGTCGTGCAGGCGTCCCGCTTCTCCCAGCTCTGCACCGTGTGGGCCCCGATGTACCGCCAGGTCACCGTGGCCGGACTGCAACAGGTCGCGGGGCTCCGACCCGCAGCGGCCATCGCGTACCAGAGCCTGCTGGCCGCCTGGCACGACTACCTCGCCCATGACAACCACGGCAGACCGATCATCTTCATCGGGCATTCGCAGGGCGCCTCCCTGCTGATCCGGCTGCTGCAGACCCAGGTCGACCGCTCGCCGATCCTCCGCAGGCGCATGGTGTCGGCCATCCTCTTGGGAGGCAACGTGCAGGTCCCGCCGGGCCGGGTCGTCGGTGGCACCTTCCGCACCATCCCGACCTGCGGATCGGCCAGGCAGACCGGCTGCGTCATCGCCTATTCGACCTTCGGTTCGACACCGCCGGCCAGCGCCCTCTTCGGGCGTGCCGGTCGCGGGGTGAGCCTGCTGTCGGGCCAGGCCGGTACCGGGGAGCAACAGGTGGCATGCGTCAATCCGGTGACGTTCTCGAGCCAGACCGGCCAGCTGCAGCCGTTCTTCCGCAGCGCCACCTCCCAGCCGTCCGGGGTCCGGGTGGTGACGCCCTGGGTGACCTTCCCAGGTCTGTACGCCGCGCAATGCCAACAAAGCGGAGGCGCATCCTGGTTGCAGGTGACGGCGACCCGTGCCCCCGGTGACCCACGTCCCACCGTCTCGGCCACCCTCGGCCCCCTGTGGGGATATCACCTGGACGACGTCAACCTGGCCCTGGGCAACCTGGTGACCGACGTCGGCCGCGAAGAGGCTGCCGACCGCTGACCCGCCTCGCCCGGCACGATCCCTGGGAAATGCACGCGAGCCGGTCCTAGACTCCAACGATGGTCAAGGTCGTTGCCGTCGCGAATCAGAAGGGCGGTGTGGCCAAGACGACGACCGTGCAATCCCTCGGCGTGGCCATGGCACAGGAGGGGCGCCGGGTGCTCGTCGTCGATCTCGATCCGCAGGCGTGTCTCACCTACTCCCTGGGCTTCGATCCTGACGAGCTCGACTCGTCGCTGCACGACGTGCTCGTCCGTCGGGCCCGGCTGTCCGAGGTCGTGAAGGCCGTGCCCGACGTCCCGAATCTCTTTCTCGTCCCGGCGACCATCGACCTGGCCGGTGCGGAGGTGCACCTGCTCAGCCGGACCGGACGGGAGCACGTCCTGGCCCAGGCATTGCTCCCGGTTCTCGACGACTACAACGTCGTGCTGATCGACTGCCCACCCTCGCTGGGCGTGCTCACGATCAACGGCCTCACCGCAGCGGAGGCCGTCATCGTCCCGCTCCAGTGCGAGGCGCTCAGTCACCGTGGCGTCGGACAGCTGCTCGAGACGATCGAGGACGTCCGGCAGTTCGCCAACGAGAAGCTGCGGGTGCTCGGCGTGATTCCCACGATGTTCGACGCGCGCACGACACATTCCCGTCAGGTCCTCTCTGAGGTCGAGGAGCGGTACGGTCTCCCGTTGTTCGGGCCGCCCGTTCCGAAGTCGGTGCGCTTCGCGGAGGCTCCGGGGCTCGGGCAATCGGTGCTGCAGCACGCGCCGACGTCGCCCGGCGCGGTGGCCTATAGAACGCTCTCGACGCGCGTGTACGACGCGATGCAGACCGCCTGAGCGACGTGGCCGCCTCACGGAGCGACCGGGCGCCCGATCCCCTGGGCAAGCGCGCCCTGTTCTGGGTGCCGTCACCCGATCAGTCGGGATCCTTCGAAGGGGGGGCTCCAGCCGTGGCGCTGCCCGTCGGCAAGCGCGCCCTCTACTCGGGCGCCCGCCCCGAACCGGACAGTCTGGCGATGACGTCGGGGAACCCCCTCGACGAGCGAGGCACCTTCACCGTCGAGTGCGCACGCTGCGGGCAGAACTCGCACATCGGCGTGCTCGACCTGCTCATCTTCCAGTTCCCGGTCGGGATCTGGCTGCCCCGCGGGCGATTCGACCACCGCATGACCTGTCCGTCCTGCCGCAAGCGGGCCTGGTGCAGCGTCACGCTCCGCCGGACCTGAACCGGCTGCCCGCACCAGCACCGTCACGCGGATCCTTCGGCTCCTCGAGGTCGGCCTCGGCCTCAGCGCCGCCGCCGCCCCCGTCTTCGCCGCCCCCGCCGGAGGAGGGAACCGTGGGCAGGCGCCCGGTGAGCGCGATGGCCGCCAGCGCAATGAGTGCCAGGACCGCCAAAGCAGCCCGCAGCCCGTTGATGCGGCTCGAGGCGTTGGCGTCGACGATGGCCTGTGCGGTCGCCGGCGGGACGCCGGCCTTCTCGAGGGTCGCGTTGAGGTCGGCGTCACTCACGAAGGGGATGCCTGCCGACAGCTCCACCTGGGCTTGCGAGGACATCTCCTTCGGGATCGCCGGGTTGTCGGCCACCGATCCGAGGAACGTCGTCGTCAGCACTGAGATCAGGATGGCCCCCGCCAGGGCCGTGCCGATGGACGCGCCGAGGTTGGTCACGGTGTTCTGCACGCCCCCCACCTCGCCGCTCTGTTCGTCCGGCACCGCCGACACCGTGACCGCGCCCAACTGGGAGGCCAGGCTCCCGATGCCGAGCCCCATGAGCAGCAGCGGCCAGGTGACGATCTCGGGCCCAGCGCCCGCGTCGAGCGCGACGAAGAGCACGACGATGCCGAGCAGGAGGAGGCTGAATCCGACGCGCACGACGCGCCGGGGGGATGCGTGCGGGAACAGCCTGGGCACACCGACGGCGGCGACGAGGAGGGTGATCGACAAGGGGAGCAGGCGTACACCCGTGGCCACGGCCGACAGCCCGAGCGCGACCGAGAGGAACAGCGGTATCACGAAGAAGAGGCCGGCCTGCAGGAGGAACTGGAAGAAGAAGGACGTCAGTCCGGCCTGCAGCTTCGGCACTCGCAACATGCGCGGGTCGACGAGGATTGCTCCGCCCCGCTTACGTTGCCTGTTCTCCCACAGCATGAAGAGCGCCAGAACGCCCGCACCGCCGAGGACGAGCCAGATGACCGGGGACAGGCCGAGCCACTGCGGCGCCTCGGGCTTGGGCAGGACGAATCCCCACGTTCCCGAGCGGATCACGCCGAAGACGATCATGCCGAGGCCCGCGGCCGACAGGAGCGTGCCCAGGGGGTCGAGGCGGGTGCCCGCGACGGCCGGGGAGTCGGCCATGCGTCGGGTAAGAGCGAGGATCACCAGCACGATCACGACTTCGCCCGCGAAGACCCACCGCCAGCTCGCGTAGGTGGTCAGCAGCCCGCCGATGAGTGGTCCGGCCGCCACGGCGATCGCGCCGGCTGATGCCACCAGGCCGTAGGCGCGCGGCCGCTCGGAACGCCCGAAGTTGGTTGCCACGAGCGCGACGACCGACGGCATGATGAGGCACGCCCCGAGTCCTTCCAGGATGGACCAGCCGACGATCAGGACGGGCAGGGAATGAGAGAGCGAGGTCACCAGCGAGCCCGAGCCGTACACGATGCACCCGATCATGAAGGCGCGCTTGCGCCCGAGGATCTGACCGACCTTGCCACCGGTGATCATGAACGCAGCCATGACGAGCGTGTAGAGAGTGATCGCCAACTGGATCCCGGTCACCGTGGTGCCCACGTCCTTGGCGACGGTGGCGATGGAGACGTTCATGACCGAGCTGTCGAGGGTCATGAGGAACTGCGCCGAGGCCAGGGTGAGCAGGACGATCCGCCCACCCGCAGCCGGGCTCTGTTCGGACGGCCCGGCGTCGGTCACGGGCGCATTGTGGCCCACATCGCGGGCGTCCGACCGATTGGTGGAGATGGCGTGTCCCAGCTCCGGGCGGTGTCGTGGTCGGGATGCGGGGATTTGAACCCCGGACCTCCTGCTCCCAAAGCAGGCGCGCTGCCAAGCTGCGCTACATCCCGTGTGCCTGCACGAATGCTACTTCGGCGACCCGGCCCCTCGGGCTTACTCGGTCACCCAGTTGACCGGCTGGTCAGGGTTGGGGTCGTAGCGACACGAACTCCCCGTACGGACCGAGTCGCGCAAGAGGCGAGCCACATGCGGATCGTGGCCTTCGATCTGGGTCAGGGCGGCAGCGATGGCCTTGCGTACCGCGACACGTGCCCGCTCGGTGGACGCACCAGCTCGACGACCGCGTCCAGCGAGACCCGTCGCGCGGCGCAGCTCGCCCAGGAGCGCGTCGCGCTCGGCCGCGAGCCTCGCCGCGCCTGACTGATCGCCCCGTTCGTCGGCTGCGTCCAGTTCGGCGTCGATCTGATCGAGGCGGCGCCGGTAGGTGTTCAGCGCTGATGCGTCGAGAACGTTGCCCAGATCAGCCTGATCAAGTGTCGCACCGGGGTGGCCAGCGGCCGCATCGGACAGCGTGAGCGCCCCGACATCGGTACCCGGCCGTTGGACCAGAAATCGGAGGTAGTGCAACCCCCTCAGGTCGGCCAAGGTGAACGTCGCGCCTTCGGTGCCCACGCACCAGCGCCCCGTGTCTTCCCGACACATGTGTACAGATCGCGGTGGCGCGCTCGACACCCCGGGCTGTGAGCGGCCAAGACCCCGCTCCCACCATCGTGCGCCAAGACGCCGGTAGGCGGTCCCGGCCGCATTGCGCCATCGGTCGCCGTCGCCGTCGCCGAGGGCGCGCACGGCTCGATAGAGATAGTCGTCGACCACGCCGTGAAACGTGACCGCGCCCGCGTTGATCACGCCTCGACCGGCATAGGGCTCGAGAGCCGCAGCCCCCTCGCGGGCGATGTCGAGCAGGCCGACGGAGGCGGCCACGCCCACCGCGAGGGCGACGACGAGCAGGAAGTCGACGTCGCGGGCGATGCCGGCCACGCCGTTCCCCATCAGCTGCGTGATGGTCAACCCTGCCCGGTCGTGCTGACCGGCAGCGAGCCACAGATCGGCAGCAACGACCGAAATGGACGGGATGCCCTCGGCCATCCCGAACGCCTCATGGGCGAGCGCCTCGTCTCGAATGGTTGCTCCGTCGCCCGAGACGAGCGCTCGCATGGCGCGGAGCTCGTGGAGGACACCCTCGACGTCCGGTTCGGCCACGCTGGCGCCGATGGTCGCGGTCCGCTCCACCAGCTGCTCGGCGGCAGGAAGGTCGTCGGTTGCGAGTGCGTGCATCGCTCGACGGGAGGCGGCGAAGAACGCGGCCCGGTCCGATCCCGACTCCTCTGCCACCGAATCGAGGGCGCGTAGCTGGCGCTGCACGGCAACGATGTCGAGGCATTCCCACGCGGTGGTGAGCCGCCACAGGTGCGCCGAGAGGCGGAGCTCGGGCTCCGCCAGGTGGGCGGCAACGTCGTCGAGTCGCGCCGCCAGACTGACCCTCTCGCTGAAGTCGTCCGGGCCCCAATGGGCGAGGAGCGCCGCGTCCAACGCGTCGGCTGCCGCCTCCGGAGAGGCCACCTCGCTGGCCAGGACCTGCGCGTCCTCGGCGAAGCGGGCGGCCCGCAGCGCGTCGCCGCCGTAGACCCATGACCGGGCGAGCGCGGCAGCCAGCCGGCACCGGGTCGTGACTGAGGTGGTCGCCTCGTAGGCCTCGTGCAGAAGCGCCGGTATCTGGCCGGGATACACCCCGAAGCGTTGACCGGACGGCATGGCCAACGCCGCTGCGGCCATGCTCTCGCTGTCACCGGCCGCCCGGGCCGTCGTGAAAGCTGCGATGAGTGCCGCCCGCACGGCGTCGACATTGCCCTCGGCACGGGCCGCCGAGGCCGCCGTCAAGTGTCGGGCAGCCTCGGCGGACGAGCCGGTTGTGGCTGTGCCGTCCATCGTCTGCATGATATGACCGGCGCCCAGCGGGTCACGGGCGCAGCAGGTCCACCGTCTCGCGGTGACGGGCCACCAGGGCCCGGTCCCAGTCTCCCGTGCAGTACACCGAAACCTGCGAGATCGCCCCGTCGCCCACGTCGGCCCGGAAGAGCTCTCGGCAGTACCACGCCTCGCCGTCTTGGTCCCACTCCTCCTCCACCTCCAGTACGAAGCCGGTGGTGGTCGCGTCGAAACGGGAGCGGGGCACCCGACCGGGACTCGGATGGCCGGCCTTGCGTCCTCGGACGATGTTCTCGACGCCTTCGAACTGCAGTCGCCACTGCGGCATCGTGAAATCGCAGAACGCGTCGGCGGTGAACAGGCCGTCGGGCGGCAGGCCCGTCTCCAGGAAGACGATGAACTTGGCGGCGAGTTCGCGGCCGACCGTCTCGTCGTCGATGGTGGTCACGACTGGCCTCCAGCAGCCGTCGACATGTTGGCGCCGAGCACGGACAGGGTCTTGGCCAGCTCTGCGCTGGGGCTGAACTCGATCACCTCGGTGCCGGTCGAAACCACCGGTACGTGTCCGGGACGGGCGAGATATGCGTCTCCTGCACTGAACGTCTCCTCGCTGTCGGCGTAGCGCAAGCGGAGCTGACCACTGAACACCACACCCCAGTGCGGGCACTGACAGCGGTCGTCGGGCAGGCCCTTGAACATCGGGGCGCCATCCGCGTCGACGTGGTACGTCTCGAACACGACGGTGACGTCGTCGAGGGTGGCGTGTCGGCTGGTGAGGACCTCGGACTCCACCACCACCGGAGCTTCGGCCTTGCTGGTTCGCGGCATCTCTACCTTCCCTTCTGGTTGGCTCGTTCGGCCTATCCAGAAGGCGTGACGTTTCGGAGTCACGATGTGACGTCGGGGTCGTCACGACGTGCCACGTGCTTTGGCAGGGACGGGGAGGCTTAGCCGTCGGCGAGGAGTTGCCCGGTCGGGTTGACCGTGAGTTGGATCGGGGTGAGGCCCCGCTGCGCCGGCGGGTTGACCACCGCTCCGGTGGACGGGTCGAACTCTGACCCGTGGCATGGGCAGACGATGAGCCGGGCGCCCGGTGAGTACCCCACGGTGCACCCTGCGTGCGGGCAGACGGCGTCGTAGGCCACGAACTGGCCCTTGCTCAGCTGTAAAACGAGCCCGGGGTCGCCCGAGGCCGGGTCGGTGAAGGTGGCGGCGCCGCCCACGGGGACCTGGCTCGCGAGGCCGATCAGGCGTCCCGCTGACGTGGTGCTCGTTGTCGTGCCTTCCCCCGCGGTGGTCGTCGTGGTCGCAGCACCGCCGGGCGGCGCGTTGGCCGAGAGGGCCGCCGTGCCGGCCTGCCCAGGGTTCTTCGCCCCCCCGACCGCCCGGCCCAGTCCCGCCGCGGTGGCCGCCGCGACACCGCCGATCACGGCGGACGCCGCCACCGCCGTGCCGCCGAGCACGACCGTCCGGCGATCGATGGCGTCGGGACCACGCCGCACGAGGGCTATCCGCTCATCGGCGAGAAACGGGCAGCCGACGACGTCGCAACGCCGGCCCCCCTGGGCGGTGCAGGTGTCGTCCACGTAGTTGCCGCAGACCTGTTGCACCCGATCGAAACGTATGGGAACCAAGGTGGTCGGTCCCGAGGCGTTCTCGGAAGCGACCCGGGCGGCGATCACGGCGTCGAGCGAGAGCACACCGCCGGAGCCGGCCAGGAGGAGCGGTATCCACGCGAACAGGAAGACGATGTCCGCGCCGGTGTAGTACGGCGACGAGTGGAAGCTCACCGTCAAGAAGAGCGTGAGGGAGAGCAGGATGCCGCCTGCTGCCGCCAGCCGGGTCCACAATCCCAGCAGCGCCCCCATGCCGACCGCCACCTCCGCCAGGGCGATCAGGATGCCGATCGGAACGGCGAAACGGAGCAGATGCCCCAGCAGCGGGTGAAGCGGGCTGATCCGGATGGAGGCGATCAGCTGGGCCTGGATGCTCGAAGGGCTGTTGGCGTTGAAGAAGTTCGGATTGGCGAGCTTTTGCAGTCCCGCGAAGCAGAACGTGAAGCCCAGGAAGGCCCGCAGGGGGAGCAGCGCCCAGCCGGAGAGGGCAAAGGGCCGTGGTGGTGGCCCGTCGAATCTCGTTCTGCGTCGCCTACGGGCTCTTCCGCCACCGCCGGCGGATGACTGAGCTGGCCTACGGACCGGGCGCGACCGTTGTGACATGGCAGTCCTTTCAGGATCGACCTCGCGCCCCGAGCTCATGGGTCATATGGATACCACCGGGCGATTCCCAGATACGGGCATGATCAACCGGTCTGTGGGTGGGTCGGGGTCGTCCCGTCGGGCGCCAGGAGGTCGAACCCGTCGGGGATACTGAGGAGTCCCGGTGCTGTGCCGGCGGTGTCGGTGAGGCCGTACTGCCACACGATGGTGTCGTACCGCGGGTCGATCACCACCACGCGGTTGCGGTAGTCGTCGTTCGCCATGATCAATCCGTTGGGCAGCTGTTCGGCCAGAGACGGCTTCTTCAACATGCCGTCACCCGCCGTGACGTCGTAGGTCCAGACCACGGCGCCGGAGCGGTGCACGGTCAGGATCCGGCCCTCCGCGGGCGGGTCGTAGTCGGCGAGCAGGTACAGGTTCGTACCTACCTGCTGGGGATCCGAGGGGTAGTTCACGGTCGGGAGGTGCACGGTCCACACCAACGTGCCGGCCGGGGTGTACTCGGTGATCCAGGAGCCGTTGATCTCGGAGACCAGGACGTCGCCGTTGGCGAGCGGGGTGTCGCCGTTGGGGTACCCCACGCCGGTTGGCGGGTTGTGCACCGCGACGTGGTTGGTGCCGATCTGGCTCAGCTGAACACCGGTGGGGGAGATGAAGAGGATCCGGTCGTTCATGGCGTCGGCCACGGTGACGTTGCCGTTCTTGAGGAGGTAGGCGTCGTCGGGCTGGTTCAGGTAGCCGGGGGCGCTCCCGGGATGACCGGGATGACCGTACTGCCAGAGGAGCTTTCCCGAGGGATAGCCGATCTCGACGATGGTGTGGTTCTCCTCCTGATTGGAGATGATCCCGGTCCCCTTGCGGAAGAAGAAGGCGTCGTCGGGGAAGTAGAAGCCGCCCGGCGGGGGCGGCATCGTGGCCGACGGGTACTGCCACTGCAAGTTCCGCGCCGGGTCGATGACCAGGAGGCGGTCGTTGCCGCGGTCGGCGATCAAGAGGTGACCCTGGTAGGGAGCGCCCGCGTCCGCCGTGCCGACGCCCCCCCCGTACGAGCTCGGTCGCAGCGAGATCACGCTCTGCAGGGACCCGGAGGCGACGCCGGCCTGGTCGTTCCCCGACTGGTGGGCGACCTCGCCGCCCACGATGTACCCAACCGAGGAGGACCCCGTTCCGACGGTGGCGTATCCCGCGAACGCGACGCCCTGGGGGAGCAGACCGGCGTCGGCCACGCGATGGTTCCCCTCGTCGAACTCGTAGATCTGTGTGAGCGTCTGCCCGTCACCCGTCTGCCCACCCGCGACGTAGACGTGCCCGGCGAGCACGAAGGCCGCCGCGCCGTACAACGGCTGGGGCAGCGTGCCGACGACGCGCACCTCGTGGGTCGCGGGGTCGATCTCCTGGATGTCCGCGGTGGCGGTCACCGCGCTCCCCGCACCGCTCCCGGTCTGCCCGCCGAAGGCGAAGATGGAGCGGCCGAGGGCGACGACGGCGGGGTAGCGCACCGGGACCCTGAGGGTGGCGGCGGTGCTGAAGTGCGTGCCGTCGGCGGTGGCCAGGACCGAGGGCTCGTAGGTGGCGCCGTCGTAGCCACCCACGAGGTAGACGGTCCGCCCGACCGTGGCCGACGCCAGGTCCGAGCGGGGCTGGGGCAGCTGGCCGGCGACACCACCGGTCCCGGCGGCCGGGCCGAGCGACTGCACGGCGGCGAACGTGGTGGGCGAGCCGCCACCGAAGACGAACGACGACGACCCGACCTGTGCCCCCGCGCCGTCGTGGACGACCTCCGCCAGCGAGCCGGCCGCGGTCACCGTGCCGCTGCGCGGGTCCAGCCAGGACGCGGTCCCCAGCGAGTTCCCGGAGGGGGAGAGCCCGCCCAGAATCCGCAGCCGCCCGCCGACCGCAACGAGAGCCTCCCGCGAGATCGGCGCGGCCAGCTGCCACGGCTCGATGCCGGCCTCGAGTGAAGCTGGTCCGGAGGTGTGTTTGTGGACGCGCCCCGCGTGCGCGCCTGTCGCGGACGCCGCCACGGCTGTCGTGGTGGCGACACGACGGGTCGGCGCGGGCTGGCCGCCGCCGGAGGTGACGACCACGAGGAGGGCGGCCAGCAGGGCCAGGGCGCCTCCCAGCACGGCGGCGCGACGACGGCGGATCTGGCTCCGGCGCTGGCGCCGACCGGTGCGCGCGGATTGGGAATCGGACCTGGTCACGGAATCTCGACCGCGACGCCACCCGGGTCCACTGCGCCCCGCCCTCCGTTGGGCCTGACGTGAACCGACCGGCACACGGCTCCGAGACCCTAACGTCATTCGGAGCCGGCCGAGGGTCGGCTACGCCCGCTCCACCGCCAGCACCTGCCACTCGTCGGGCAGGCCCTTGAGGTTGTGGCGGCCGCGGTCGTCGAAGACGATGCCCGAGCCGACCACCAGGTCGCGTACCGTGCCCGTGACCAGCACCTCGCCCGGTCCCGCCATGGAGCTGATCCGTGAGGCGATGTGGACGGCCAGCCCGCCGATGTCGTCGCCGCGCAACTCCACCTCGCCGGCGTGCAGGCCCGCCCGCAGTTGCAGGCCGAAGCTGAGCGCGGTCGCCACCATGGCCTCCGCGCACCGCACGGCCTGCGCCGGCGCGGCGAAGCGGGCCAGAATTCCGTCACCGGTGGACTTGACGAGGATGCCGTCGTGGCGGGTGAGCAGTCGTCCGACGTTGACGTCGAACTCGTCGAGCACGGCGCGCCACTGGCGGTCGCCGGCCGCGGCGGCGCGCACGGTCGAATCCACGATGTCGGTGAAGAGCACGGCGGCCAACAGACGCGTGGCCGCGTGCACCCCGCGCGACCCGGTAACGAATTCCTCCATCTCGTCGAGGATGGAGTCGAATTCGCCGGCCCAGGGGAGGATGTCAGGTCCGGTGTGCGTGATGAGGCGTGAACCCCTGATGTGCTCTGACAGGTAGCGGCCGTGCTCACTCAGTTGGGCGTAGCTGTCCAGGCGCGCAAACACGAGCGTGGGGCAAGCGATCGACGGGAGGCACCAGCGCACGTCGGCCGAGAAGGTCACGAGATTGAAGGCCATCGCCGTCGCCGGGCTGGCGCCCCGCCGTGCCGCCCGGCCCCACCACTCCTGGAAGCCCACCCGGTGGGCCAGGCTGGGGGCGAAGATGGCGATGTCCCGTGGAATGCCGTCCTCGGTGATGGAGCCCTCGATCCCTGACCCGGCGGCCACCTCTTCGTCCGAGGCGCCAAAGCCGTAGTCCTCGGCGTGACCGACCCGGGCCGTCCCGTTGACGATGACCAAGGAGATGACGCGCTCGGGGTGGGTAGCTGCCAGCCAGAGCGCGGGCATGGCCCCGCCGGCCGAGGCAAGGACGACGACGCGGTCACACCGTGCTGCGTCCATCACGGCCAGGGCGTCGCGGCCCCAGCCCTCGATGGAGGGTTGCGTGCCCGTCGGGAGGGGGTCGGACAGTCCGAGCCCGCCGGCGTCGAAGCGGATCAGGCGGGAGAAGTCCGCCACCCGCTCGGTGTAGCGGAGCCAGTTCGGCTCGTCGACGGTCTCGTCGATGGAGATCATGAGCCCGCTGTTGAACTCGAGTACGTCGACCGTGTCGTCCCCGTCCTCGGAGGTACCCCATACCTGGTACCCGACGTGGACGCCGTCCCGGAGCGCGTACTGGGTCAGGGGCGCTTCCATACGGCTGCAGTCTGCCGTGCCGGGCGGCCTGGCGGAGCGGGCAGAGCGCGGGTGCTGGCGTCCGGTGGCGTCAGCGGGCGCCGCGCACCAGGCGGCCCGGCAGTGCACCGGTGGGCTCGCCGTGCTCGAACGTCACGGTTCCCCCCTTGATGGTGGCCACGTACCCCGACGCCTTCTGGAGCAACCGGCGGCCGCCGGCCGGCAGGTCGGCCAACACGTACGGCGCGCCCAGCGAGAGCGCGTCGTAGTCGATGAGGTTGAGGTCGGCCAGCGCGCCGGGCTCGAGCGTGCCGCGGTCGGACATGCCGTACAGGCGTGCCGTGTCGTGCGTCTGCTTCTTGATCACGTACTCGAGCGGGAGCGTCTCGCCCCGGCTGCGGTCGCGCGTCCAGTGGGTGAGCATGAAGGTCGGCATGGAGGCGTCGCAGATGGTGCCGGTGTGGGCGCCACCGTCGGCCAGCCCGCTCAGGCTCTGCGGGTGCAGCAGCATCTCGCGCACGTGGTCGAGGTCGCCCGTGGCGTAGTTCAGGATCGGGAGGTACAGCAGGCCCTGCCCGCCGTCGCGCGCCATCTCGTCGTAGGCGACCTCCAGCGGCGACAGGCCGGATGCGGCGGCCAGTCCGGCCAGCGAGCGCTCGGGCCCGGGTTCGTAGTCCGGCGGGTTCCCGAGGACGAACGTGCGCTCGTACGCCTTCTCCATGGCGGCGGCCTGGGCCGGGGACGACGGCGTCCACGACACGATCGACCGCCGCACGTCAGGGTCGGCCAGCGCGGCCCCGAGCTCCGCGTTCGACCCGCAGCGCGCCCGGAGCTCCGCGTACGCCGGGAAGTCGGAGAAGAGGCACAGGGTCGTGTGGTGGCCGGTGAGGATGCCCGTGGGCCGACCCGCGATCTGGGGGAAGAGCTGTGCCCCCTCGGCGCACGCATCGAGGGAGACCTCCAGCTGCTTGCGCCACAGCTCGGGATCGCCGTCGGCCTGGAGCAGCGCGTACGACACCGGCCGGTCGATGGCGGTCGAGAGCCGACGCATCCAGTCGACCTCGTGCATGACGTCCTCGAGCATCTCGCCCGCGGAGCCCAGCGGCGCCAGCTCGAAGACGCCGGCGCGGGCCTCGCCCAGGGCGGACCCGATGCCGAACAGCTCGTCCTCGGCCGCGAACGTGCCCGGCACCAGCTCGCCGTCGATGGCGCGGTGCCCCAGGGTGCGCGAGGTGGAGAACCCGAGCGCTCCCGCCCGCAGCGCCACGAGCACGATGCCGCGCATCGCCTCGATCTCCTCTGCGTCGGCTGCCTCGTTGCGGGCGCCCCGTTCACCCATGACATAGGCCCGCACGGCCGCGTGCGGCACCTGGGTGCCCACGTCGACGGTCCAGCACCGCTGCTCGAGCGCGTCGAGATACTCGGGGAAGGTCTCCCAGTCCCACTCGATCCCCTCGGCCAGCGCCGTGCCGGGGATGTCCTCGACCCCTTCCATGAGGCCGATGAGCCAGTCGTGGCGGTCGGGCCGGGCCGGCGCGAACCCCACGCCGCAGTTCCCCATCACGAGCGTGGTGACGCCGTGCCACGACGACGGGGCGAGCTCGGTGTCCCAGGTGACCTGGCCGTCGTAGTGCGTGTGCACGTCGACCCACCCCGGGGTCACCAGCAGGCCGTCGGCCTCGATGATCCGGGTGGCGCCGCCCTGGACGGTGCCCACCTCGGTGATGCGGCCGGAATCGACTGCGACATCGGCAGAGTGCGCCGCCGCGCCGGTCCCGTCGACGAGCGTTCCACCCGTGATGATCAGGTCGTGCACGCCCCGCATCGTCTCACGCCAGCCGGCGGCACGTGGGCCGGTCCGGTGCGCCCTGCCTCAGACCTTGGCTTTGCCCAAAATCCGGTTCATCTTCGTGCCGCACACCGGGCAGGTGCCCTGTGCCGCGCGACGCCCGTTGGCCAGCTCCACTTCCTGGCCGTCGAATTCGCGCTTCTCCCGGCACTTCACGCAGTACCCCTCGTAGTTCGCCATGGCAACTCCTTCGGTCGGTGATGGCCTTGGACGGGAGACGAACGTAGCGGGGGGGTTCCGGGGAAAGGGGGATGGTCGGGCGACTCCAGGCACGATCCGGGGGTAGGGTCGGTCCGGTGGGCGACAACGGTGCAGGTCAGGACGGTGACTGGCTCCAACAGGGCCAGATGGCACGAAATGCGCTGGCGGAGACCTGGGGGGCGCTGGCGGAGGTCTGCTTCGAGCTTTCGGACACGGAGTGGGCCCTGCCCACCCCGTGCCCCGGCTGGGACGTCAAGGACCAGCTCTCCCACCTCATCGGGATCGAGCGGGCGATCATGGGGGAGCCGGTTCCCGAGTGGTCCGGCCCCCTGGGTGACCACGTGAAGAACGACTTCGCGGCCACCAACGAACGGTTCGTCGCCGTAAGGCGGGCGCTCCCCGGTCCGGACGTGCGAGCCGAATTCGTCGACGTGACCACGACCCGCTTGGCCCAGTTGGACGCACTCTCCGCCGCGGAATGGGCCGCCGTCGGATGGAGCCCGGTGGGCGAGGTCCCCGCGCAGAGTTCATGGTGGTGCGGGTCTTCGACAGCTGGGTCCACGAGCAGGACGTCCGGTTCGCCCTCGACCGTCCGGGCGGGAGCGGGAACGCGGCCTCGGCGATCGCGCTGGACCGCGTGCAGGGTGCCATGCCCTTCGTCGTCGGCAAGAAGGCCGGCTGCCCCGAGGGCACCGCCGTCCGTTTCGACGTGGCCGGTCCGGGCCGCGACGCGCGCGTCTTCACCATCGCCGTCGAGGGAGGGCGCGCCCGCCCGGTGGGCGACGAGATGGCGCCGACGGTGACACTGGCGCTCTCGGGCATCGACTTCGTGCGCCTCGGCTGCGGCCGGGTCACGACCGCACAGGTCAAAATGGCCGGCAGCGTCGGGGTGGAGGGCGACCCTTCGGCCGGCCAGTCCGTCCTCGACGCGATGAACTTCATGTTCTGAACCGGTTGCCCGGTCTCAGTGGTCCGGTCTCCGTTGCCCGGTCTCCATTGCCCGGTCTCAGGTGCGTGGCCTCATTTTCATCGTCTCATGGGACCGTGTGCCCAGGTCGTGGGGCGGCCGGTAGAGTGATCGGCTCGTGATGCGTGCCACAGCCGAGCCAATGGAGGGAAACCTCGTCCGCCTGAGTGTGGAGATCGACGAGCCCGAGTTCGATCGTGCGCTCGGCGACGTGGTGCGCTCCCTGGCCCAGCAGGTGCGTGTCCCGGGCTTCCGGCCGGGCAAGGTCCCACGCAAGGTGCTCGAGGCCCGCATGGGCGGGGCCGGCGCGCTCCGCGCGGAAGCGCTCCGCGAGGCGTTGCCCGACTTCTACGCGCGCGCCGTGGTCGACACCGAGCTCGACCCGATCGCCCAACCGGAGATCGACATCACCGGTGGCGAGGACGAAGGCGCGGTTTCCTTCGACGCGGTCGTGCAGGTCCGGCCGATCGTCGCCATTCCCGGATACGAGGGCCTGCAGGTCACGCTCCCGGGTCTGAACGTGACCGAGGACGAGATCCAGAGTCAGATCGACCGGCTGCGTGAGAACGATGCCGAACTCGAAGTGGTGAATCGCCCCGCCATCGACGGCGATCTGGTGACGATCGACCTGCACGCCAACGATGCTTCGGGCGCCGAGGTGGTCGGTGTCGATGACTACCTGTACGAAGTCGGCTCCGCCTCGGTGGTGCCCGAGCTCGATGGAGAGCTGCACGGCGCCAAAGCCGGCGCCATCCTCGGCTTCGACACGCCGAGCCCCGACGAGCCCGACGAGAACGTCGCGTTCCGGGTGCTCGTCAAGGAGGTCAAGGTCAAGAAGCTGCCCGAGGCGACCGACGAATGGGCGGCCGAGAGCTCCGAGTTCTCCACCGTGGCCGAGCTGCGTTCGGACATCGAGACGCGGATCGGTCGGGTCAAGCTCATGCAGAGCCAGATAGCGCTGCGCCAGAAGACCATCGAGGCACTGGCCGATCTCGTCTCCGACGACGTGGTGCCCGAGGTCCTGGTCGATGCGGAGGTCAACGAGCGGCTCCACGACCTCCAGCACCGGCTGGAGGCCCAGAAGCTGGGCTTGGCCGAGTACTTCCAGGCCACCGGCACCACACCCGATGAGCTGCTGGCGGCCGTCCGCGTCGACGCCCAGGCGGCGGTCAAAGCTGACCTGGGGCTGAGAGCCCTGGTGGAGGCCGAGGAGTTGACGCTCAGTGACGACGAGCTCCGTGCCGAGATAGTCACCATGGCGGAGCGGATGGGCACCACCCCGACCGAGCTGCGCCGCCAACTCGACACGGCCGGCCGGACTGGCGCGGTACGCTCGGAGTTGCGCAAAGGAAAAGCGCTGGAGTGGCTGCTCGACCACGTGGAACTCTTCGACGAAGAGGGCAAACCGATGTCACGGGATGACCTCAGGGTGGATGCCTCGGGAGAGGGCGAAGTCGAGCAGAGCGAGGAGAGCGAGTGAAGATGCAGAGTGCGGGGGAGCCGATGAAGACCTACAACTACCTGGTTCCGACCGTCATCGAGTCGTCCAACCGCGGTGAGCGCGCCTATGACCTGTACTCACGGTTGCTGCGTGAGCGGATCATCTTTCTCGGTACGCCCGTCGATGATGCGGTGGCCAACCTCGTCTGCGCCCAGATGCTCTTCTTGGAGTCCGAGGAGCCGGACAAGGACATCCACCTCTACATCAACTCGCCCGGCGGCGAGATCACGGCGTTGTTCGCCATCTACGACACGCTGAAGTTCATCAAGGCCGACGTGTCCACCTTCTGCTTCGGGCAGGCAGCCTCTGCGGCCGCGGTGCTGCTGGCGGCCGGCGCCAAGGGCAAGCGCTTCGCACTGCCCCACGCCCGCGTGCTGCTCCATCAGCCCTGGGGTGGAGTCGAGGGCCAGGCCAGCGACATCGAACTGCAGGCCAAGGAGATCCTCCGCATGCGTGACCTCCTCTCGGGGATGTTGGCCGAGGACACCGGGCAGACCCAGGAAAAGGTGGCCCAGGACACCGACCGCGACTTCATCATGACGGCGGAGGAAGCAGTGACGTACGGCGTGATCGACGAGGTCATCACCGCACGGACGGTGGCTCCGCTCGAGGCCATCGGCGCCGCGTAGGCCGAGCGAGCACGGACGGGAGAGGCGATCTGGTGGCGAAGTTCGGAGAGGGCGGGGATCTCGTCAAGTGCAGTTTCTGCGGCAAGACGCAGAAACAGGTCAAGAAGCTCATCGCCGGCCCCGGTGTCTACATCTGTGACGAGTGCATCGACCTTTGCAACGACATCATCGCCGAGGAGCGCGACGAGTCCGCCGAGCTGAGCTTCGAGGATCTGCCCAAGCCGCGTGAGATCTTCGACTTCCTCAACGACTACGTCGTCGGGCAGGAGTACGCCAAGAAGATCCTCTCCGTGGCCGTCTACAACCACTACAAGCGAGTGCAGGCCGGCCCGCCGTCCGCCGAGGACGGCGTCGAGCTCGCCAAGTCGAACATCCTCCTCCTCGGGCCGACCGGGTGTGGCAAGACCTTGTTGGCCCAAACGCTGGCCCGCATGCTCAACGTGCCCTTCGCCATCGCGGACGCCACGGCGCTCACCGAGGCCGGGTACGTGGGTGAGGACGTGGAGAACATCCTCCTGAAGCTGATCCAGGCCGCCGACTACGACGTGAAGCGAGCCGAGACCGGCATCATCTACATCGACGAGATCGACAAGATCGCCCGCAAGAGCGAGAACCCTTCCATCACCAGAGACGTCTCGGGTGAGGGCGTGCAGCAGGCCCTGCTGAAGATCCTCGAGGGCACCACGGCCTCGGTGCCGCCCCAGGGCGGCCGCAAGCACCCGCACCAGGAGTTCATTCAGATCGACACGACGAACATCCTCTTCATCTGCGGTGGGGCGTTCGCCGGGTTGGACAAGCTGATCGAGTCGCGCATCGGCAAGCGTGGCATCGGCTTCCGGGCCGAGGTGCACCGCAAGGACCGCGACGACGGCGAGATCCTGCGTCACGTGCTCCCCGAGGACCTCATCAAATTCGGGCTCATCCCCGAGTTCATCGGGCGCCTGCCCGTGGTGAGCGCTGTGTCGCCGCTGTTCAAAGATGCGCTGGTGCAGATCTTGGTCGAGCCGAAGAACGCGCTGACCCGGCAGTACGAGCGGGTGTTCGCGCTCGACAACGTGGAGCTCGAGTTCACGCCCGATGCTCTCGAGGCCGTGGCCGAGCAGGCGCTGTTGCGGGGAACGGGTGCCCGGGGCCTGCGGGCCATCCTCGAAGAGGTGCTGCTCGACGTGATGTACGACCTGCCCAGCCGCACCGATGTCGGCAAGTGCGTGGTGGATCGCTCCGTGGTGCTCGACCGGGTGGCCCCGACGCTGGTGCCGCTCGGAGGCGCGCCGGTCAAGTCGACCCGCTCGCGTCGCGCCGCCTCCTGACAGAACCGGAGCCGGTCCGCGTGGACGATCCGGCAACCCCGCCCTTCGAAAGGGTGGAGGACGCGTTGGCGTGGCTCGACAGCCACATCGACTTCGAGTCGCAGATGCCGCGCCGGCGCGCGTTGCCGACGCTCGACCGCATGCGTGGGCTCACGGCGCTGCTCAACGAGCCCCAGGAGTCGATCCCGTCCATCCACATCACGGGGACCAACGGCAAGGGGTCGACCTCGGCGATGGCGACCGCGCTGCTCATGACGAAGGGCCTGACCGTCGGAACCTATACGAGCCCCAACCTCCACGCGGTGGCCGAGCGGCTGGCCGAGAACGGAGAACCGATCGACGACGCGTCGCTCACGGACGTCCTGACGGAGCTGGCGTTGCTCGAGTCGCTGTTGCCCGAGCGACCGACCCGCTTTGAGCTGCTGACGGCGGCCGCCCTGTCGTGGTTCGCCACCGAAGCGGTGGACGCCATGGTCGTCGAGGTGGGTCTCGGTGGGACCTGGGACTGCACCAACGTCGTGCGGGGCGACGTGGCGGTGCTCACCAATGTGAGCTTCGATCACACCGACGTCCTGGGGCCCACCCTGGAGGGGATCGCGCTCGACAAGGCGGGAATCATCGAGCCGGGCAGCCGGGTGGTGGTGGGGGAAATGGCCCCTGACCTGGTCGACATCGTGACGGCCCGGGCGGAGGAGGTCGGGGCGGCGTCGGTGTGGGTGGCCGGGCGGGACTTCGGCTGCGAGACCAACCGGGTGGCTGTCGGGGGCCGGGTCGTGACCCTGTGGACGCCCGGCGGCCGCTACGAGGATGTCCTGGTGCCCCTGCACGGGGCCCATCAGGGCCTCAACGCCTCGGTGGCGCTGGCGTCGGTCGAAGCCTTCTTCGGAGACCCCCTCGCGCCCGAAGTGGTGGAGGAAGGCTTGGCCTCGGTGCGCGTGCCGGGTCGCCTCGAGGTGTTGGGCCGCCGCCCTCTGCTCCTCGTCGACGGCGCGCACAACGCAGCGGGCATGGCGGCATTGGCCGAAGCGCTGGCCGAGGAGTTCGCGGTCGACGGCGCGACCGTGGCGGTGGTTGGCATGCTGTCGGGTCGTGACCCGTCAGCGATGCTCGCGCCGCTCGCGTCGGTGGGCGTTGACGCGATCGTCGCCTGCGAGCCATCGTCGCCGCGCGCGATGCCGGTGACCGCGGTGTCCGAGGCCGGCCGCGCGCTCGGCTTGTCCGTCTACGAGGAGCCCGACGTCAGCAGCGCGCTGCGCGTGGCGCGTGGCATGGTCGACGCCGACGGGCTTGTGGTGGTGGCGGGGTCGCTCTACGTCGTGGGCGGCGCCCGCGGCGGACGCGCTGGCCGCCTCGGTGCCGTGGGAGGAGGCCGGTCGCTGACCGCAGCCGGGACGGTGTCCCGGCGTTTGTGTCCGGACGGTGTCCCGGCGTTTGTGTCCGGACGGTGTCCCGGCGTTTGTGTAGTGTCCACCGCTCGTGGACCGCACCCTTGTCATTGTGAAGCCCGACGGTGTCGAACGGGGCCTGGCCGGCGAGGTGCTCGGCCGTCTCGAGCGCAAGATGCTGCGCCTGGTCGCGGCGGAGCTCCGGACGATCACCCAGGTGGTGGCCGAGACGCACTACGCCGAGCATGCCGAGCGCCCGTTCTTCGGCGACCTGGTCACCTTCATCACACGCTCACCCTCGCTGGTCATGGTGGTCGAGGGTCCCGAGGACACGTTCGCCGTCGTGCGCCTGATGATCGGCGCCACCAACCCGGCCGAGGCGGCGCCGGGCACCATCCGCGGTGACTACGGGATCGAAACGACCGAGAACCTGGTGCACGGATCCGACTCGCACGAGTCCGCGGCACGGGAGATCGCACTGTTCTTCCCCGACTTGGTGACCTCGTAGCGCTCGACTCGGCGCCGGCCAACGCCGGTGTATCTGCAGGCCAGGTAGGCGTTCGGCGGCGTCCGCCTTGTGGACCCCCTCGGAGTCCCATAGCCTGTGGGCGCATCATCACGGATGGCGGCCACCGCCGTCGCCCATCAGGAATTGCTTGGGAGAGCTCCAACTATGGCCGAAAATCGTCTTTCCCTCCTTGGTCGTGACATGGCTGTCGACCTCGGAACCGCCAACACGCTGGTGTACGTCCGCGGCCGTGGCATCGTGCTCAACGAGCCGTCCGTGGTCGCCGTCGACATCAAGGACGGACGGCCCTTGGCCGTGGGGGCAGAGGCCAAGCGGATGATCGGGCGCACGCCGTCGAACATCCAGGCCATCCGGCCGCTGAAGGACGGCGTCATCGCCGACTTCGAGATCTGCGAGAAGATGTTGCGCTACTTCATCCACCGGGTGCACCAGCGCCGCTTCGCCAAGCCGCGCATGGTGATCTGTGTCCCGTCGGGCATCACCGGGGTGGAGCGTCGGGCCGTGATGGAGGCGGCCGAGTACGCCGGTGCACGGCGCGCTTACATCATTGAGGAGCCCATGGCGGCCGCCATCGGTGCAGGCCTCCCCGTGCACGAGCCGACCGGGAACATGGTGGTCGACATCGGCGGAGGGACGACCGAGGTCGCCGTCATCTCCCTGGGCGGCATCGTGACCAGCCAGTCGGTGCGCATTGGCGGCGACGAACTCGACGAGGCGATCGTCTCGTTCGTGAAGAAGGAGTTCAGCCTCGCGCTCGGAGAGCGCACTGCTGAGGAGATCAAGATCACGCTCGGTTCCGCCTATCCGTTGGAGCAGGAGCTGCACGCGGAGATCCGTGGCCGCGACCTCGTCAGCGGGCTTCCCAAGACGATCGTCGTCTCCACCGAGGAGATCCGGCGGGCCATCGAGGAGCCGGTGTCCGCCATCATCGACGCCGTCAAGGTCACCCTGGACAGGACACCGCCGGAATTGGCGGCGGACATCATGGAGCAGGGGATCGTGCTCACCGGCGGGGGAGCTCTCCTCCACGGGTTGGAGGCGCGGCTGCAGCATGAGACGGGCATGCCCATTGTGGTGGCCAGGGACCCCCTGAACTGCGTCGCTATCGGCAGCGGCCAGTGCCTGGAGGAGTTCGAAGCGCTGAAGCGGGTGCTGATCACCACTTCCACGCGCTGATCGATCGACCGGTTTCTCCTGGGTGCCTCGGTCCCGGCGGTCGCGCCGCACCCTGACGGTCATCATCCTTCTCGTCATCTCGCTTTCCCTCATCTCGCTCGACCTCAACGGGCGGACCCACTCCTTGACGTCCGGCGTGAAGTCGGTGGCCAACGACGTGTACGCGCCTCTGCGACAGGGCGTTCTCGACATCATCAGCCCCATCGGGAACTTCTTCGCCGGCGCGTTCAACTACGGATCGGTGCAGTCCGAGAACGAGCGGTTGCAGCGAACGATTGGCCAGTTGCGGGCGGCCCAGCTCGAACAGGGCTTCGAGAAGAACCAGCTGCGCGAGATCACCGCGCTGCAGAACCTGCCGTTCCTGCAGTCGCTCCCGACGGTCACGGCGCAGACGCAG
Organism: uncultured Acidimicrobiaceae bacterium; assembly: GCA_963719485.1. Lineage (GTDB taxonomy): Bacteria > Actinomycetota > Acidimicrobiia > Acidimicrobiales > RAAP-2 > Bog-473. The sequence continues at coordinate 3,918,080 of OY970387.1, read as the reverse complement.
GACGAGTTCTCGTCCAACTTCACGGCGACGATCACGCTGGACAAGGGTCGCGCCGACGGCGTCGACGTGGGCTTTCCGGTCGTCGGCGCGGGAGGCCTGGTGGGTCAGGTGATCCAGTCGTTCCACCACACGGCTGTGGTCCGTCTGATCACAGATGGACAGTCGAAGGTCGGCGTGACGTTCGGTTCGAACAGTCAATACACGGGGATCGTCGACGGGCAGGGGCCATCGAACTCCATGACAGCGGACCTGGTCTCGCCCCACACTCCGCTGACCAAGGGTGAGCACATGTTCACCAGCAGTCTCGACGCGGCCGCGTTCCCCCCGGGCATACCCGTGGCCTCCGTGCGGAACTTTCACACGGCGGCCGGGGCGAGCCAGGAGACAATTCAGGTCGACCCGGCCGCCGACCTGAGCCAGTTGGCCTACGTCGATGTCGTCCAGTGGGTTCCGTCCACATGACCGGGCGCGCCATGCTCCGCGTTGCGCTGGTGATCTTCATCGTGCTCATGGTCCAGCAGACGGTGATGGTGGCGCTCCGCATCGACGGCGCCCACCCCGACCTTCTGTGGCTGCTGCCCATCACCGCCGCGTTGCTCGACGGACCTGAAACGGGCGCCATCGTCGGGTTCTGGGCCGGCTTGGCCTTCGACCTGGTTCTCCCGACGCCGTTCGGCCTGTCTGCCCTGGTCGGCTGCGTGTTGGGCTATGCCACAGGGGCCCTCACGAGGGCCGCGGACCCCCGGGCGGCCTGGCTCAAGCCGGTGGCCGCGCTCGCGGGGAGCGTCGCAGCGGACATGCTGTTCGCCGTGCTCGGAGCGATTCTCGGACAAGGCCAGATGGTGCAGGTCAACTTCCTGGCCCTGTTCCTGGTGGTCGGGATCTCGAGCGTGGTCCTGGTTCTCCCGGTCAACCGGCTGATGCGGTGGGCTCTGGCCGGGGAGAGCAATCGCCGCTCGCTCGTCCCCGTCTCGGCCGACAGCAGGGTCTGGTGAAGCGAACACTTCGCCACCCGATCCGCGGCGACCGGCTCCACCCCAAGCCCGCAACGCGCTCGTCGCGCCGGAGCACCTGGCGCGGGAACAGCAGCGGGCCGCGCATGCGGCCGCGCAAGAGCGTCAACGTCGCCTCCATCGTCGGCTCGCCCGAAGAAGAGGAAGCACGTCCGAATCTCCGCCTCCGCATCGTCGGGGTCGTCGTCCTGCTCCTTTTCGGCGTCCTCATCCTGCGGCTGTGGACGCTGCAGGTGGTCGAAGGGAAGACCTACGCGGCCGCCGTCACGCGCAACCAGGTGCGGGTCGTCAGCGTGGCCCCGCCCCGCGGCGAGATCGTCGACCGCAGCGGCACTGTCCTCGTGACCAATATTCCCCAGGAGGAGATCCTTCTGTCGCGGGCTGAGGCCACGCAGAACCCGGCCATCGTCGGCCAGGTCGCCGCGCTGGTCGGCCAGACGCCGAAACAGGTGCAAGCCTCCATCAACAACGACCAGTACAGCCCCTACGAGCCCGTACCCGTCGCGGTCGGGGTGTCGCAGGACACGGTCCAGTTCCTCCAGACGCACCAGTCGGAGTATCCCGGGGTGAGCGTGCAGACCGTCGCGCAGCGCACCTACCCCCAACAAGGGACCACCGCGACCCACATCCTCGGCTACGTGGGAGCGATCTCTTCGAGCTACCTCGCCGCCCATCCGAACGACGGCTACACCCAGGGAAGCCAGGTCGGTGTCTCGGGAATCGAGGCGCAGTACGAGCCCTATCTGAAGGGTGTGGCCGGGCGTCAGGCGCTCTCGGTCGACGCCAGTGGCGACGTCGTGGGCACCCTCAGTACCACCGCGCCCCAGATCGGCGACACCGTGGTGCTCAACGTCGACACCGGGCTCGAGCAGTTCGTGCAGAACGCCCTGCAGCAACAGATCCTGAGCGACCGCAAGACGCCGGACCAGGTCGACGGCGGCAAGCTGCCGCCGGCGCCCAACGGTGCCGCCATCGTGATGAACCCCCAGAACGGCCAGGTGCTGGCACTCGCCTCGTTCCCGAACTACGACCTCAACGAGTGGGCGGGCGGAATCTCTTCGGCCAACTTCGCGGCACTGCAAGCGAGTGGCGCCGAGAACGACAACGCCATCGAGGGCCAGTACACGCCGGGATCGACGTTCAAGCTGGTCACGGCAACGGCCGCGCTGCAGGACGGCCTGATCGCGCCGACCACCCCGTACACCGACACCGGGACGTTCAAGATCGCCGGCTGCCCGGCGCCTGGCGTGGTCGCGGACACCGGCTGCGTGCTCCACGACGACCCGGGCGACAGCGGGGGCACCTACAACGTCACGGGCGCTCTCACAGTGTCGAGCGACTCGTTCTTCTACAACCTGGGGCAGATGTTCTGGACGCAGCGCGGTCAGTTCGGCGACACGCCGATCCAGAACGAGGCCACGGCCTACGGGGAGGGGACCATCACCGGCATCGATCTGCCGGGCGAGGCGCAGGGACGCGTCGACAGCTACCTCACCAGAGCCAAGCTGCACGCCGAAGCACCCAAGGGGTTCCCCTATGCGCCGTCGTGGTTCACCGGTGACAACATCGAGATGGCCTTCGGCCAGGGCGAGACGGTGCTGACCCCGATCGAGCAGGCCGTGGCCTACTCCACCTTCGCCAACGGGGGCACCCGCTACGCGCCGCAGGTCGCCTCCCAGGTCGTCGACCCGGTGACCGGCAAGATCATCAAGAAGATCGAGCCGCAGGTCACCGGGAAGGTGACGATCTCGCCGGCCAACTACAGCGCCATGCTGGCGGGCTTCGAGGGCGTCATCTCGAACAGGAGCGGGACGGGATACGCGGCCTTCCAGGGCTTCCCGGCCTCGTGGAACCTGGCGGGCAAGACGGGCACCGCCTCGAACCAGCAGGGACTCGAGCCGAACAGCTGGTTCGTGGCCTTCGGTCCGAACCCGAACCCCACCTATCTCGTCCTGGCCGTCATCGACCAGGGTGGCTATGGCGCCCAGGCCGCCGCCCCCCTCGTGCGGAACATCTTCGACTACATCGTGGCCAACCCAGGCATGAACGGCGCGGTCAAGACACCCACGCCCTCCAACCCGGCCAGCCAGACGGCGCCGGCGACCAACGCGCCGCTGGGGACGCCGACCACCACGACGACCACCGCACCGAAGTCGGGCACGACGGGCGGGGCCGGCACGACGACGTCGAGCACAGCGGGCGGAGGCTGAACGTCCCGTAGGGTTGGTGCGATGGAGACCCTCTGGCCGCAGATCGAGCGCATCCTGCCCACGGTGTCCAAGCCGGCGCGCTACATCGGAGGGGAACAGGGTTCGGTCTCTCCCGAGCACGGGCCGGGCAGGGTGGCCTGGCTGTTGCTCTACCCGGACACCTACGAGATCGGACTCCCCAACCAGGGGCTGCAGATCCTCTACGAGATCCTCAACGAGCGCCCCGATGCGCTCGCCGAGCGCGCCTACGCCCCCTGGGTCGACATGGAGGCGGCGATGCGCGCGGCGGGCATCCCGCTCTTCAGCGTGGAGCAGCATCTTCCTGCCGAAGCCTTCGACGTGCTGGCCTTCAACCTCTCGGCCGAGCTCGTCTACACCAACCTCGTCAACATGCTCGACCTGGCCGGCCTCCCGCTGCACGGGGCGGACCGTGGCGGCGCTGATGCGCTCGTCGTGGCCGGGGGCCATTGCGTCTACAACCCTGAGCCCCTGGCGGACTTCGTCGACGCGTTCGTCCTGGGCGACGGCGAGGAGGTGGTGAGCGAGATCAACGAGGTGCTGGCGGCGTGGTTGGCTGCGTCGCCACCCGAGGCGCGCGATCGCGTCGTGCTGCTGCACACGCTGGCGGGGCTCGAAGGCGTGTACGTGCCGGCGCTCTACACCCCGGCGTACGAGGACGGCCGGCTGGTGTCGACGCTCCCGACGACTCCTGGGGTCCCCGCGGAGGTGACGAAGCGCACGGTGAGCGACCTGGCCGACTGGCCCTATCCCGCCCGGCCGCTGGTGCCGCTGACCGAGGTGGTCCACGACCGCCTCAATGTCGAGGTGTTCCGCGGCTGCACCCGAGGATGCCGGTTCTGCCAGGCCGGCATGATCACCCGTCCGGTGCGCGAGCGCCCGGCCGCCCAGGTTCGCGAGATGGTCCAGCGTGGCCTGGAGTGGAGCGGGCACGACGAGGTCGCGCTGACCTCGCTCTCCTCTGCCGACTTCTCCGGCATCGAGGGCACCGTACGCGACATCGTCGACGATCCCGAGCACGGAGGGCGGGTCTCGGTCAGCCTGCCGTCGCTGCGGGTGGATGCCTTCACGGTCGGCACGGCGGCCGAGATCCAGAAAGTGCGCCGCACGGGACTGACCTTCGCCCCGGAAGGTGGCACCTGGCGGATGCGCACGGTGATCAACAAGCTGATCACCGAGGAGGACCTCTACAGCGCCGTCGACGCCGCTTTCAGCCAGGGGTGGCGGAGGGTCAAGCTCTACTTCCTGATCGGGCTGCCCACCGAGCTCGACGAGGACGTGCTCGGCATCGCCGAGCTCGGTGCGCGGTGTGTCGAGATCGGCCGGAAGTACCACAAGGGAGTGACGGTGGTGGCCTCCGTCGGCGGGTTCGTGCCCAAGCCGCACACGCCGTTCCAGTGGTTCGGCCAGGACACCGTCGCTGAGCTCGGGCGCAAGGTCGCGCTGCTGCGGGGCGAGGCCCGGCGCACCCGCGGCCTCACCATCCGCTGGCACGAGCCGGCCGCCTCGGTGGCCGAGGGTCTGGCGAGCCGCGGCGACCGCCGGATGGGAGCGGTGATCGAGCGGGTCTGGCGGGCCGGCGGCACGTTCCAGGAGTGGTCCGAGCGCTTCGACCTGTCCCTGTGGGAGGCCGCGCTGGCCACCGAGGGGTTGAGCTCTGACGAGGTGTGCCATCGGGATCGCGAGGCCGACGAGGCCCTGCCCTGGGACCACATCTCGGCCGGGCTGCACCGGGACTTCCTCTGGGGTGACTGGCAGGACGCGCTGGCCCGGGTGACCGTCGAGGACTGTCGTTGGACCCCCTGTTACGACTGCGGAGCCTGCACGGGGGCCGGTCTGGAGCACGTCGTGGCCTCGCCGGTCCCGCCGGCGGGCGGCAGTCAGGGCACCGGCCAGGACCTCAGTGCCGGGGACAGGATCCCTGTGCGCCTGGTCAGCCGTGCTTCCTGAGGGCCAGCGGCGTCTCCGCCTTCGCTTCACGAAGGCGGGGAAGATCCGCTTCACGAGCCACCGCGACGTCGCCCGGATGTGGGAGCGGGCGCTGCGGCGCAGCCGGTTGCCGCTGGCCTACTCACAGGGGTTCAGCCCGCACCCGTTGGTCAGCTTCGGCCTGGCCCTCCCGACCGGGTGCGAGTCCCGCGGCGAGTACCTCGACCTGCGCCTGGAGCCGGCTGGACCCGGGGAGACCCCCATTGCCGACCTGCCGATTGTCCTGAGCACGTTGCTGCCGGAGGGTATTGCCGTCGAAGCGGCGGCCCTGATCGGAGAAGCGGAGGGTTCGCTCCAGCAGGAGGTAGCATCGTGTGATTGGGAGCTGGAGGTGCTCGGAGTGCGGGATGTGGAGCTGCAGGAGCGGGTTGAGAAGATGCTCGCTGCTCCCATGCTCACCGTCAGCCGGGAACGGAAGGGTCGTCAGACCGAAGACGACATCCGGCCGGCCATCCGGGCATTGTCCGTGACCAGCCAGAACGGTCATCTCCGGGCGGAACTGGCCACGCATCCGCGTGGCGTCCGCCCGGGCGACCTTGTAACGGCCCTGGGCACCCCTGCGGTGGCCGGAAGGGCCTGTCGAACGCATCAATGGATCGAACGCGACGGCGCACGGTTCGAGCCGCTCATGGCGAGCGGGCCCGGGACCGATGCCGACGCGACACAGCACGCGAGGAGGGCTTTCCCTCATGTCCGAGACGGAATACAGCCAGAGCCCGGAGGGTCGCCCCCCGGAGCCACCGGGGGGCAGCGGCAGCGCTAGCCCCCCTGTGGGACCGAGGGCCGCGCCCCCACGAAAGCCGAAGATCGGGGACACCAGGCCTGCACCTGCGGTGCCGCCGGCCCCCAAGGCCTCGGCGCCTGTCGTGCCGCTGGCGCGGCCTGAGGCCACGGTGCCGAAGGAAGGCGGAACCCGCGTGGTGGAGTCCACGGAGCCGTCGGGCGACGGCGCGGGCAAGCGGGCACGCAGCCGGCGCCGCTCGGGGCGCGATCGCCGCTCCAAGCAGGTGGGCCGGTACCTGGTCTGCGTCCACGTCCAGCCGGACATGACCCAGATCGCGATGCTCGAGGGCCGCTCGCTCGTGGAGCACTACGTCTCCCGGTCGGCCGACGACTCCAATCAGATCGACGGCAACGTCTACCGGGGCCGGGTCCAGAACGTCCTGCCGGGCATGGAGGCCGCTTTCATCGACATCGGGATCCCGAAGAACGCCGTCCTCTACCGGGGCGACGTGCGCTACGACCGGGAGGACGTCGAGGGCGGGGCGTCCCAGCAGCCCCGGATCGAGGACGTGCTCAAGGCCGGCCAGACCATTTTGTGCCAGGTCACCAAGAACCCCATCGGCGCCAAGGGCGCCCGCCTGACCCAGGAGGTCTCGCTCCCCGGGCGCTTCGCCGTCCTCGTGCCCAATTCGAGTGCGTTCGGCATCTCCAAGCGCCTGGGCGACACCGAGCGCCGCCGGCTGCGCCGCATCATCGACGAGGTGAAGCCGTCCGGCCACGGGATGATCGTGCGGACGGCGGCCGAGGGCGTCTCGGCCGAAGAGCTCCAGCGCGACGTGACGTCGCTCCTCGAGCAGTGGAACATCATCGAGGCCGAGGCCAAGAAGTCCGACGCTCCGGGTCTGCTGTACCGCGAGCCGGAGCTGTCCGTCCGGATCCTGCGCGAAGAGCTGAACCCCGAGTACCGGGGTGTCGTGATCGACGACCTGGCGCTCTTCGAGCAGGTGCGCGACTACGTGCGGGCCGTCAGCCCCGAGCTCTCCGATCGGGTCGAGTACTACGACCCCGAGGTCGAAGGCCTGCCGATCTTCGAGCGGTACCACGTGCACGAACAGCTCCACAAGGCACTGGACCGAAAGGTGTGGCTGCCCTCGGGAGGCTCGCTGATCATCGAGCGCACCGAGGCGCTCACGGTGATCGACGTGAACACCGGCAAGAACGTGGGAAAGACCAACCTGGAGGAGACCGTCTTCCGGAACAACCTCGAAGCCGCCGAAGAGGTGGCCCGCCAGCTCCGCCTGCGTGACATCGGCGGCATCATCGTCATCGACTTCATCGACATGGAGATCCGGGAGAACCGGGACAAGGTGGCCGCGTCCCTGCGCAACGCACTGGCGCGGGACAAGACCAGGACCCAGGTCTTCGACATCTCCGAGCTGGGGCTGGTCGAGATGACCCGCAAGCGGGTCTCGGAGGGCCTGCTCGAGACGCTCTCGACCGAGTGCGCCATCTGCGGCGGCCGGGGCGTGACCCTCGACGACTCGGTCCTGCGCTAGGATCTCGCCCTTATGTACGCCGTCATCAGGTCCGGAGGGAAGCAGGAGCGCGTGGCCGAGGGCCAGCGCGTCCGCGTCGAGCTGCTGGGTCAGCCCGTCGGTGCGGAGGTGTCCCTCGAGCCCGTCCTGGTGGTCGACGGCTCGACCGTCCTCTCCACGCCCGCGCAGCTGTCCGGCGCTTCGGTCACGGCGAAGGTCGTGGGCGAAGAGAAGGGCCCCAAAATCAACGCCATGACCTACAAGAACAAGTCGAACCAGCGCCGCCGGTGGGGCCACCGCCAGCACTACGCCACGCTGGAGATCACCGCCATCACGGCGGCAGGCTAGGAGTCCGAGATGTCAAAGACCAAAGGCGGCGGGTCCACTCGCAACGGACGCGACTCGAACGCGCAGCGCCTCGGCGTGAAGTGCTTCGACGGCGCCGCGGTGACCGCCGGCTCCATCATCATGCGCCAGCGGGGGACGAAGGTGTACCCGGGAGCCAACGTGGGGCGAGGCGGCGACGACACGCTCTTCGCCACCGCCGACGGCGTCGTGAAGTTCGGCGAGCGCCGCGGCCGCAAGCAGGTCAGCGTCCTGACCGGCTGAACTCCCCCGGCGTGCCGGAGCTCAGGCGCGCTGGTGCAGCTCGATCCCGTTGCCCCACGGGTCGGCCGTGAACGCCTGTTGGCGGCCGGTCGTGCCCACCTTCACCGGGTCACTGACCTGCAGGCCACGTGCCCGGAGCTCGTCGACGGCCGCGCCCAGGTCGTCGAAGGCGAGCGCGAAGTGCTGGCCGACGTTGTTCGGCACCGCGGCTTCGATCAGATGGATCTGCTGCCCGTTGGCGGTGTCGAGCCACGCTCCGGGAAATCCGAAGTCGGGGCGGGTGAAGTTCTGCACCAGGCCGATCTTCTCGGTGTAGAACGCGATGCCGCCGGGAACGTCGGCGACGTTGATGGCGACGTGGTCGACGCCGGTCGGCCGCACGGGATCAGTCATGCCAGCGAGCCTACGACGTGGCGGACGACGGCGGCCACGGCAGGCTCGGCGGTCGCGCCCACGTCGGCGATGGCCGCCACGTCGATGGTGCCGTCGGGTGCCGCGGCCGGATTGGTGACCAGGGCCAGCCCCAGGACGGCTGCGCCCGCCTGGCGGGCGGCAATCGTCTCGAGGGCCATGGACATGCCCACCACGTCGGCGCCGGCGGTGCGCAGCATGCGGATCTCGGCAGGCGTCTCGAACTGGGGCCCCGGGAGCTGGGCGTAGACGCCGGGTCCGTCCGCCAGCACCGAGGCGGCGGGCTCCGGCGCCGAGAGCGCCACGGCGCGCAGCGTCGGGGAGTAGGCGTCGGTCATGTCGACGAAATCTGGGCCGACAATGGGGCTGCGACCGGTCAGGTTGAGATGGTCCTCGACGACCATGAGGGATCCGGTGGCGAGATCGTCGCGGATGCCGCCGGCCGCGGCGGTCAGGATCACGGTGGCGCAGCCGAGTGCGACGCCCGTGCGCAGGGGGTGGACCACCTCGGCGGGTGTCAGTCCTTCGTAGAGGTGGCAACGCCCGCCCAGGACCAGGATCCGGAGCCCGTCGTGGGGGACCGACCAGGCGTAGGCCCGGTGGCCGCCGGCCGTGTAGGGCGGGAAGGAGGGGAGGGTGTCGAGTGGGACCGGGTCCTCGTCGCCGCCAAGAGCTTCGGCGGTCCCCGAGAGTCCGCTGCCGAGGAGCAGGAGCACGTCGTGGTGCTCGGTCCCGAGTCGGCGGGCCAGTTCCCGGGCGCTCTGCGCCGCCCGGACGGCGGCGTCCTCCATGGGGCGATGGTAGAGGGTGATCCGCCCCCAGCCACGTAACATCGACCGGGCATGCCCTCTTCGCCCGCCTCTCCCGCCCTGCACCCCTTGGCGCCCGTCAGCGGCGCCGAGATCATCGCCGCCCGCGAGATCGTCTTCGCCAGCGGCCGATCCGAGGTGCCCAACGAGGTGCTGCGCTTCGCCTATGTCGGCCTCTGCGACCCCCCCAAGGAGTTGGTGCGCGCCGTCGACGCGGGGGAGGAGGTGGCGGTCGACCGCCGGCTCCGCCTCGTCCTCCTTGAGGGCCCCGAGGCGGACGTGGTCGAGGCCGTCGTCTCGGTCACCCGGGGCGAGGTGGACCGCTGGGAGGTGGTGCGCGACGTCCGCCCGCCGCTCCAGATGGAGGAGTCGATCCTGGTGCTGGCGGCGTTGCACGACAACGCGGAATGGAACGCCGCGCTGGACCGGCGCGGTGTCGTCGACCGGTCGCTGGTGCAGATCGACCCCTGGCCGGCCGGCACGTTCGGCCTGGGGCACGAGGAGGGTCGGCGCATCACCCGGTGCCTCGCCTACCTGCGTGAGTCCAAGGAGGACAACGGCTACGCCCGACCCCTCGAGGGTTTGCTGGCCTTCGTCGACATGGGTCGGGGCGAGGTGCTCGAGGTGCTCGACACCGGGGTCGTGCCCATCCCGCCCAAGCACGGGAGCTACTACCCCGAGCACAACGGTCCCCTGCGCACGGACCTGAAGCCGTTGGAGATCACCCAGCCCGAGGGCCCGAGCTTCGAGGTGGAGGGCAACCTCGTGCGCTGGCAGAAGTGGTCGCTGCGGATCGGCATGGATCCGCTGGAGGGCCTCGTGCTGTGGACGGTCGGGTACGAGGACGGCGGCCGGGTCCGGCCCATCGTGTACCGGGCCTCGGTCAGCGAGATGGTCGTCCCCTACGGGCACCCCGGACCGATGCACGCCTGGAAGAGCGCGTTCGACGCCGGCGAATGGGGTCTGGGCCGCATGGCCAACTCGCTCACCCTCGGCTGTGACTGCCTCGGTGAGATCCGCTACTTCGACGACGTCTTCGCCGACGAGCGCGGCAAGCCGCGCACACGGGCCAACGCCATCTGCATGCACGAGGAGGACTACGGCATCCTCTGGAAGCACGTCGACATGGTGTCGGGGCGGACCGAGGTCCGCCGGTCGCGCCGGCTGGTGGTCAGCTCCATCGCCACCGTTGGGAACTACGAGTACGGGTTCTACTGGTACTTCTATCTCGACGGCACCATGCAGCTCGAGGTGAAGCTGTCGGGGATCATGTCCACCATGGCGGTGGCCGACGACGACGCCGGCGACCACGCCAGCATGATCGCCCCGGGCCTCGCCGCGCCGTACCACCAGCATCTCTTCAACGTCCGGCTCGACATGGAGGTCGACGGCCCCGACAACGCCGTCTACGAGGTCGACGCCGTGCGCACCGGCGCGCCGGGGAGCGCCGAGAATCCCTGGGGGAACGCCTTCGGCACGACGGCGACGCTGTTGGAAAGCGAGCTGACCGCCCGACGCGATGTCGATCCGGCGCGCAGCCGGACCTGGCGCATCGCCAACCGCTCCTCTCGCAACGGCGTCGGGGAGCCGACGGCCTACAAGCTGCTCCCCGGCTCCACGCCGACGCTGTTGGCCGATCCCACCTCCAGTGTCGGGCGCCGCGCCGCCTTCGCGTCGCACAACCTGTGGGTCACGCCCTTCGACGCCGACGAACGCCGGGCCGCGGGCGACTACCCGAACCAGCACGGTGGCGGGGCAGGCCTGCCGACCTGGACGGAGGAGGACCGTCCGCTCGTGGACACCGACCTCGTGCTGTGGCACTCGTTCGGCGTCACCCACATCCCCCGGCCGGAGGATTGGCCGGTCATGCCGGTCGAGTACACCGGGTTCACGCTGATCCCGTTCGGCTTCTTCGATCGCAACCCCGCGCTCGACGTGCCGCCCTCGGCCGACCATTGTCATGACTGAGCGCCGCGCCGCGGCCCGCCAACCGCAGGAGTACCACCCGCCCGTCGAGGAGTACCTCGAGACCATGCTGTCGCTGGCCGAAGAGGGTGTGCCCGTGATCCAGGCCCGCATTGCGGAGCGGCTGGGCCGGTCGGCCCCGTCGGTCTCCGAGATGCTCGACCGCCTGCGGGAGGACGGGTACGTGACGCGAGAGGGCCGCCTGTTGTCGCTGACCCCGAGCGGGCAGGCCCTGGCCGAGAAGGTCGTGCGCAAACACCGCCTGGCCGAGCGCCTCCTGGTCGACGTCATCGGGCTCGAATGGCACAAGGTGCACCGCGAGGCGGGCCGCTGGGAGCACGTGATCTCCGACGATGTCGAGGCCCGCCTGGTGGAATTGCTGGGCGACCCCGCGACCTGCCCGCACGGCAACCCGATCCCCGGGTCGCACTCGCCGGCGCCAGCGGTCACGGTGCGACCACTGGCCGAGGTCGACGCCGGCGAGCGGGTGCGGCTCTTCCGCATCAGCGAGGAAGTGGAGCTGAACCTGGGCTCGCTCACCCTGCTCGACGAGGGCGGCTTCATCCCGGGCGTCGTCGCCCAGGTGGACGGCCGCGATCCGCGAGGGCAACGTGGAGGTGACGGTCGAAGGCGGCGCCGGGCCCATCAGGGTCTCGCGCGACCTCTCCGACCGGCTGTACGTCGGGGCGCCGTGACCCTGCGGCTGGAGGCCGACGCGGTCTTCACCGTCGACGCCGACGACAAGGTGCTGGCGCCGGGCGCGGTCGAGATCGACGACGGCCGGATCTCCTGGGTCGGGGACCCGTGGCAGGTCCCGGCCGCGTCGGGGACCGAGGTGCGCCGCTTGGGGGGCCTGCTCATGCCGGGCCTGGTCAACTGCCACGGGCACTCGCCCATGACGCTGCTGCGCAGCGCGGGCGACGGCCTGCCGCTGGAGCGTTGGCTGCAGGAGTCCGTCTGGCCCCGCGAGGCGCTCCTCACCGACGAGGACGTGTACTGGGGCATGCTGCTCGGCGCGTCCGAACTGTTGAGCAACGGGGTGACCACCACGTGTGAGCAGTACCGCCACCCGAGCGCCGTGGTGGACGCCGTGCTCGACGCCGGGATCCGCACGGTGTACACGCCGGCCATCTTCGACGTGCCCGACGCCGGTCCCGGGAGCAGTTGGGAGGCGTTGCTGGCGGGAGCCTGCGCGGTGGCCGACGCCACGGCGGGAAAGGACGAGCGGCTCCAGGTGGGCTTCGGACCGCATGCGGCCTACACGGTCCCACCGGAAGCGTTGCGCGCCATCGCCGCCGAGGCGCGGGAGCGCGACGCCCTGCTGCAGATCCACCTCTCCGAGACGGCGGCCGAGTGTGCGGTGGTGCAGGATCGCTACGGCATGAGCGCACCGGCGCTGCTGGCGTCCGAGGGAGTCTTCGAAGGCCGGGTGCTGGCCGCGCACGCAGTGTGGTTGGACGACGACGACCTGGCCCTGCTCGCCGGCCACGACGTGGCAGTGGCGCACTGTCCCGGCTCCAACGGGAAGCTCGGCTCGGGCATCGCCCCGCTGCGGGCACTGCTCGACCGCGGCGTCCGGGTCGGCCTGGGCAGCGACGGCCCGGCCTCCAACGACGACCTGCATCTGTGGGACGAGCTGCGGCTGGCCCCGCTGCTCGCCCGGGCCGTCGCCGGCGACCCCGACGTCGTGAGCTCCGCGACGGCGCTCCGACTGGCCACCCGCGGCGGCGCGGAGGCGCTCGGCCTCGCCGTGGGCGCGCTCGAGGTGGGCCGGCCCGCCGATCTCATCCGGCTGCGCACCGACGATGCCCGTTTCACCCCTGCGCTGAGCGACGCGGAGCTGCTGGGCCACCTCGTGTGGGCGGGAGCGGGCTATCTGGTCACCGACGTCTGGGTGAGCGGCGCGCCCGTCGTCGAAGAGGGTCGGTGCACCACCGTCGACGGTGCGCGCGCCCGCGCCGAGGTGGGCCAGCGCGCCCGCCGATTGCTCGGCTCGTAAGCTTTCGCGCCATGCCCGGCTTTGTCGACCAGGCCCAACTGCACGCGCGCGCCGGAGACGGGGGAGCCGGCGCGGTGTCGTGGCGCCGGGAAGCCCATGTGGACCGGGGTGGCCCCGACGGCGGTGACGGCGGGCACGGCGGGGACGTCTGGCTGGTGGCTTCCGTGAACGAAGCCTCGCTGCTCGGTTTTCGGGACCACCCGTTCCGCCGGGCCACCGACGGGGTCCACGGCTCGGGCTCCAAGCGGCACGGTGCCCGGGGCAAGGACCTGGTGGTACCGGTGCCCGTCGGCACCGTCGTGCGGGACCGCAGTGACGCCGTGGTCTGCGATCTCGACGAGGAGGGCGCGCGGTTCATGGTGGCCGAGGGCGGCCAGGGCGGCCGGGGCAACGCCCGCTTTCTCTCCAACCGCCGCCGCGCGCCGGCCTTCGCCGAGCAAGGCGAGAAGGGGCAGGAGTTCTGGCTCGACATGGAGCTCAAGCTGATGGCCGACGTGGCCCTGGTCGGCTTTCCCAACGCGGGGAAGTCGACCTTGATCTCGACGGTGTCCGCGGCCAAGCCCAAGATCGCCGACTACCCCTTCACCACACTAGAGCCGCATCTCGGCGTCGTCCGGGTCGGCGGAGTGCGCGACGGGACCCAGTTCGTGATGGCCGACATCCCCGGCCTGGTGGAGGGTGCCGCGGAGGGCAAGGGGCTCGGGCACCAGTTCCTGCGCCACATCGAGCGCGCCCGGGTGCTGGTGGTGCTCCTCGACCTCGGCGCGCCCGACGTCGGCGGCGTGGCGCCCTCCGAGCAACGACGCGTGCTCTTGTCCGAGCTCGGCTCCTACCGGCCCGAGCTCCTCGAGCGGCCGCGGATCGTGGTGGGCAGCAAGGGCGACATGGGGGCCGACGAGGAAGGTGTCTGCGAGATGGTCCTCTCGGCGGCGTCGGGCGCCGGTGTCGGCGCACTGGTGGAACGCCTCGCCCCGATCGTCCAGGAGGCGCGGGCCGAGGCGGCCGTGGCCTCGTCGGGCGAGATCGTGGTGCACCGGCCCCTCCCCGAGGGGGTGGCCGTCGAGCGGGCAGGGGTTGGCGCCTGGGTCGTGCACGGGCGTGCGGCAGAGCGGGCCGTGGCGCTCTCCGACCTCAATGACGAAGGAGCCCAGGCCGAGGTGGTGCGGCGGCTGCGCCGGCTCGGCGTCGACCGCGCCCTGGCGCGGGCCGGAGCCCGCGACGGGGACGACGTCACGGTCGGCTCCATGACGTTCACCTGGGACGAGCAGTGATCGCCGTCGTCAAGGTGGGCTCGTCCTCGGTGACGGCGGAGACGGTGAGCCGGCTGTGCGGGGAGCTGGCGGCGGCGCGGGCCGCCGGGCACACCCTGGTGGTCGTCACGTCCGGGGCCATCGCCGCCGGCTGGGACGCGCTCGACCGGGGCCGGCAGCGGCCGTCGGATCCCGCCGTGTTGCAGGCCGTGTCGGCCGTGGGCCAGCACCGCCTGATGCGGATGTGGCAGGACGGCTTCGAGCCACACGGCGTCCTGGCCGGTCAGGTGCTGCTCGCCCCTCTCGACTTCGTGCACCGCACGCAGTACCTGCACGCCCGCGGGACGCTGCGGCACCTGGCCGATCTGGGCGTCGTCCCGGTGGTGAACGAGAACGACGCCGTGGCCGACGAGGAGATCCGTTTCGGCGACAACGACCGCCTCGCTGCCCTCGTCGCCCATCTGGTCGGCGCGCAGCTCCTGGTCCTGCTCACCGATGCGCCCGGCCTGCTCACGGCTGACCCGCGGCAGGACGCCGAGGCGTCGCTCATCGAAGAGGTCGTGGAGATCGATCACCAGCTCGAGCGCCTGGCCGGCGGGCCCGGCAGCACGGTGGGCAGCGGCGGCATGGCTTCGAAGTTGGCCGCGGCCAAGATCGCCACCTGGTCCGGCGTGCAGACGGTGATCGCCGATGCCGGGCGGCCCGGCGTCCTGGCCGCCGCCCTGCACGGGGAACCCGGCGTCGGCACCGTGTTCCGGGCCCGGGAGAGTCGGCTGTCGGCTCGCAAGCTGTGGATCGCCTTCGCGCTGGGCTCTTCCGGCAGCCTCACCGTCGACGACGGCGCGCGGGCGGCACTGACCGGGCGTGGGCGGTCGCTGTTGGCGGCCGGGGTCTCCGGGGTCACCGGCGGCTTCCGACCGGACGACGCCGTCGAGATCGCCGGTCCCGACGGCGCCGTCTTCGCCAAGGGCCTGGTCCGGGTGCACGCGGAGCGGGCCAGCGAGTGGATGGGGCGTCGCAGCCAGGTCGTCGTCCATCGGGACGACCTGGTCCTTGTAACCTGACCCGATGACCTCGCCGGTATTGGAGCAGCTCGCGGGCCGCGTCCGGTCGGCTGCCCGGGTGGTGGCGAGGGCGCCGAGCTCGGTGCGCGACGACGCGCTGCGCCTGGCCGCCGATCTCCTCCTCGAGGATTGGGCGGCGCTGGTGGAGGCGAACCGATCGGACCTCGAGCGGGCAGAAGCCGCCGGCATGGTGGAGGCCGCCCGGGACCGGCTGCGGCTGACCGAGGATCGGGTGCGGGGCATGGCGGACGGCCTGCGCAAGGTGGCGGGACTGCCGGACCCGGTGGGGGAGATCACCGAAGGGTGGGTCCGCCCCAACGGCCTCCGGGTCTCTCGGGTGCGGGTCCCGTTGGGCGTGGTCGGGGTGATCTACGAGAACCGGCCCAACGTCACGAGCGACGCCGCCGGACTGTGCCTCAAGGCCGGGAATGCCGCCTTCCTGCGTGGCTCGTCGTCGGCCATCGATTCCAACCGGGCCATCGTGGCGGTGTTGCGCCGCGCTGCGGTGAAGGCGGGCTTGCCCGAGGACGCCGTCGCCCTCGTGGAGGACACGTCGCACGAGACGGCGACCGCGTTCATGCAGCTGCGCGGGTTCATCGACTGCCTGATTCCGCGGGGTGGCCAGGCGCTGATCGCATCCCTCATCGAGCACGCCACCGTGCCCTACGTGCTCGACGGTGACGGGAACTGCCACATCTACATCGACGGGGCGGCCGACCTGGCCATGGCCCACGAGTTGGCCGTCAACGCCAAGACGCACCGCTTCGGGGTCTGCAACGCGGTCGAGACGATCCTGGTGCACGCGGACGTGGCGGCCGACTTCCTGCCGCGGCTGGCGGCCTCGCTGGCGACGGCGGGCGTGGAGATCCGCGCCGACGAGCGCGTGCGGGCCCACGTGCCCGACGCCGTGCCGGCGCTGGAGAGCGACTTCGCCACCGAGTTTCTCGGCCCCGTGGTGGCGATCGGGATGGTCGACGACGTGGGCGAGGCGATCGAACACATCGCGCGCTACAGCTCGGGACATTCCGAGGCGATCGTCACCTCGGACGTGGCGGTGGCCGACCGCTTCGTGAACGAGGTTGACGGGGCGGCTGTCCTGGTGAACGCCTCGACGCGTTTCGTCGACGGCGACGAGCTCGGGCTCGGCGCGGAGGTGGGGATCTCCACCCAGAAGCTGCATGCCCGAGGACCGATGGGAGTGAAGGAGTTGACGACGTTGAAGTGGATCGTGCGTGGTGACGGGCAGGTGCGCCGGTGAGCGGGGGCAACGCAGCTTTGGGCCTGCCGGACAGCGGTCCCCCCCGGTTCGAGTCCCTGGACGCGGTGCGGGGTGGCCTCGCCCAGGTCGGCTACCTGGCCGACGAGTCCATCAGCGGCGTCGTCTACCTGTCCGACCGGCTGGCCAAGCCGGTGCTGGTGGAGGGACCGGCCGGGACCGGCAAGACGCAGCTGGCCAAGTCGGTGGCCGAGCTCACCGGGGCGCGGCTCATCCGCCTCCAGTGCTACGAGGGGCTCGACGAGTCCAAGGCGCTCTACGAGTGGAACTACCGCAAGCAGCTGCTGCGGATCCAGGCGGGGGAGCACGGCAAGGCCGAGGAGGAAGGCCCGAGCTGGTCCGAGCTGGAGGAGGACATCTTCTCTGAGGACTTCCTGCTGACCCGGCCCCTGCTCGAGGCGATCCGGGCCACGGAACCCGTCGTGCTGCTGGTCGACGAGGTCGACCGGGTCGAGCTCGAGACCGAGGCGCTGCTGCTCGAGATCCTCTCGGAGTACCAGGTGTCGATCCCCGAGCTCGGCACCGTTCGGGCCACGCAGCTGCCCATGGTGTTCCTCACGTCCAACAACACCCGCGAGCTCTCCGAGGCGCTCAAGCGCCGCTGCCTCTACCTGCACATCGACTACCCGGACCTCGAGCGCGAGCGCGAGATCGTGCGGACCAAGGTCCCGGGCATCAGCGAGGAGCTGGCCGACCAGGTGGCGCGCATCGTGCGCTCGCTCCGCACGCTCGAGCTGCGCAAGGCGCCGTCGGTCTCCGAGACGATCGACTGGGCCCGCACGCTCGTGCTGCTCGGCGTCGAGACGATCGATGCCGCCGGCGCCAAGGAGACCCTGCACATCCTGTTGAAGTACCAAGCCGACATCGAGCGGGCCTCCAAGGAGCTGCTGTCGGCCCCGTCGAGCTGAGCGCGGCGTGCTCGACCTCCTCTCCGGCTTCGTCACCGAGCTGCGCCGCGCCGGGCTGCCCGTCTCGCTGACCGAGCACCTCGACGCCGCCGAGGCGGTCAAGCACATCCCGTTGGAGGACCGCGAGGCGCTGAAGTACGCGCTGGCCGCCACGCTGGTGAAGTCGTCCTCGCACTGGCGCGCCTTCGAGACGGCCTTCGAGGTGTTCTTCGCCGTGCGGACCGGGGGTGGCGGCGGAGCCGAGGGCGAGGAGGGTGAGGGGGCGGAGGGCGACGAGCCGGACGGCGAGCAGTCCGGGCAGGGCGGCGCGCAGGGGCAGCGGCGCTCGTGGCAGAGCGGCGGTGGCGGCGAGGGCATGACACCCGAGGAGCTGGCCGAGATGCTCTTCAAGTCGCTGCTCTCGGCCGACGCCGGGCTCATGAACATGGTGGCCCGCAACGCGGTCGACCGCTACGCCGGCATGGAGCCCGGTCGCCCGGTCGGCGGCACCTATTACCTCTACCGCACGCTGCGGAACCTCGACCTCGACGCCGTCCTGGAGCGCCTGATGGGCCAGGCGCAGGCGGGCGCGGCGGGTGGCTCCCTCACCGACCTGGAGGAGCGCCTGGCCGCCGACGAGTTCAAGGCGCGCATCGAGAAGTTCCGCCGCTCGGTCGAGACGGAGATCCGCCGGCGCCTGGTCGAGGACCGGGGCGCGGAGGCGCTGGCCCGCTCCGTGCGCAAGCCGCTGCCCGAGGACATCGACGTCATGCACGCCACCCGCGAGGAGCTGGCCATGCTGCACCGGGTGCTCCAGCCGCTGTCGCGCAAGCTCGCCGTGCGGCTGGCCCGCAAGCGCCGCCACGGCCGCAAGGGCCCGCTCGACTTCCGGGCCACCATGCGGCGCTCGCTCTCGACGGGCGGGGTGCCCATTGAGCCGCGCTTCCGGCACCCGCGGCCGTCCAAGCCCGAGATCTTCGTCATCGCGGACATCTCGGGGTCGGTGGCGAGCTTCGCCCGCTTCACCCTGCACCTCGTGTACGCCATCTCATCGCAGTTCTCCAAGGTGCGCAGCTTCGTCTTCGTCGACGGGATCGACGAGGTGACGCGGTTCTTCGAGGGCGTGGTGGACCCGGCCGAGGCGGTGGCCCGCATCAACCTGGAGGCCGACGTCATCTGGGTCGACGGCCACTCCGACTACGGCCACGCGCTGACCGAGT
Organism: uncultured Acidimicrobiaceae bacterium; assembly: GCA_963719485.1. GTDB lineage: Bacteria > Actinomycetota > Acidimicrobiia > Acidimicrobiales > RAAP-2 > Bog-473. Next base: position 3,899,102 of record OY970387.1, on the reverse strand, counting down.
TCCACCGGCGCTGGGGCGACCAGGTGACCTCGCGCTCCAGCGTCCTGCTGCTGGGCGACGCCCGCAACAACTACCACGCGTCGGCCTCGTGGGTGCTCGAGGACCTGCAGGCCAGGGCGCGCCACGTCTACTGGCTGAATCCCGAGCCGCGTGACTACTGGGGCTCGGGCGACTCGATTGTGGGGGAGTACGCCGCCCACTGCGACGAAGTGGTGGAGTGCCGCACGCTGCGCCAGCTCGAGCACTTCGTCGGGAATCTGGCGTGAGCGCAGGCGACGAGGTCAGCCCTGCTGGTGAGGACGACGAGCGCACCCACGCCGGCGTCCTGCGGATCTTCCCGCCGGAGGAGGGCGCGTCGCGGATCGTGCTGGTGCGCCACGGCGAGGCGGAGTGCAACGTGAACCACGTCATCGGCGGCCCCAAGGGCTGCACGGGGCTCACGCACCTGGGGCGCCGGCAGGTGGCGGCGCTGGCCGACCGGCTCTTCGAGAGCGGCGAGCTGCGCGAGGCGACGGCGCTCTACTCCTCGGTGCTGCCCCGGGCCACCGAGACGGCGGAGCGCCTCCGGCCCGTCGTGGGTCCGGGACCGACGGCCCTGGGCCCGGTGCGCGAGCGCTGTGACCTCTGCGAGCTGCACCCCGGTGAAGCCGACGGCCTGGCGTGGACCGAGATGGTCGAGACCCTGGGCGTGCCCGAGTGGGACAACGACCCCTCCGTCCCCCTCGCACCCGGTGGCGAGAGCTGGTCCGAGTTCGTGGTGCGGGCCTCGGACGCCGTGCGCGACGTGCTGCGCCAGCACCCCGGTGAGCTGGTGGTGGCGGCCGTCCACGCCGGGGTGATCGAGGCCACGATGATCGCCTTCCTCGGGGTGACGCCCGAGGTCTACCGGCGGGGCTGGGTGCGCATTTTGCATGCGTCCATGACCGAGTGGGAGTGGGTGCCCTCCGAGGACCGCTTCGTCCTGTTGCGCTTCAACGACTCGTGCGGGGTGCCCCGGGGTCCCGAGGTGGGGTCCGGGTCCGGGTCAGGCCTCGCCGAGGAAGGTGCGGGCGAGACGCTCGGGCGCGGCGGCCAGCCAGGCATCCTCGATCGCCTCACGCAGCGGCTTCTTGGTGACCGCCCGTAGCTGCACGAGGACGGCCGCGTAGCCGTCGAAGTGGGGGATGGTGAAGAACCCCTTGGTCCGCGTGGCCAGCAGGGCGTCCTTGTCGGCCAGGTCGGCGGTGCACAGGGCGAGGATCGGTCCGGTCGGTGGGGGCGTGTCGCCGAAGCGTTTGAGGTCGGCTTTGGAGAACGGGCGTTCCCAGGCGAAGGCCCTGCCGGCGACGAACCACGTCCGGTTGCCGTGCCGTGCGCCCTCGGTCACCTCGGGCAGGGTCGCGACCAATCGCTCGACGTCTTCGAGAGCCGCCATGGAGGAACGCTACCGCTAGCGTCGCGGCGCATGGCCCTCCGACGGGACCGCCCCGCATGAGCGCGGGCCTCAGCGCCTTCGGATTGCGGCGCCTGCACGACCGGCTGGCCGCGCACACCGAGAGCGGGCAGGTCCCCGGAATGGTGGCGCTCCTGGCCCGGGGCGACGACGTGCACACCGAGGTGCTCGGGCATGCGGCACTGGGCGATCCGGCGCCGCTGCGCCGCGACGCCATCTTCCGGATCGCCTCGCTCACCAAGCCGATCGCGGCCGCGGGTGCCATGCTCCTGGTGGACGACGGCGTGCTGACGCTGTCCGATCCCGTGGACGTCCTGCTGCCGGAGCTGGCGGGGCGACGGGTGCTGCGCAGCCTGGAGAGCCCGCTCGGCGACACCGTCCCCGCCACGCGCGCCATCACGCTGGAGGACCTGCTGACATTCCGCCTGGGCTTCGGCAGCATCATGGCCCCGCCGGGCACCTACCCCATTCAGGAGGCCGAGGCCGAGCTGGACCTCAAGACGCTGGGCCCGCCATGGCCGCCGCCACGCTTCGGGTCGGACGAATGGATCGCCCGCTTCGCCACTCTGCCCTTGCTCGACCAGCCAGGGGAGGTGTGGCGCTACAACACGGGCGCGCAGGTGCTGGGCATTTTGCTGGAGCGGGCGACCCGGCAACCGCTCGAGGTGTTCCTGCGGGAACGCCTCTTCGACCCGATCGGCATGGTGGACACCTCGTTCAGCGTGCCGGTGGAGAAGCAGGGCCGGTTCACCACGGCCTAGATGCCCGACGACTCCGGCCAGCTCGGCGTCCTGGACCCGCCGTCGGGCGGCTGGTGGAACACACCGCAGGCCATGGCCAACGCGGCAGGCATGCTCGTCTCGACGCTCGACGACTACTGGGCCTTCGTCTCCATGCTCGTGGCGAACGGAACGCACGACGGGCAGCCTCTGCTGTCGCCGGCCTCCGTCGAAGCGATGACCCACAACCATCTCACCGAAGCCCAACGCGCCTCTGCGCCGATCTTCCTCGGCACGCACGGTGGCTGGGGGTACGGCATGGCGGCGCCGGGGCCTTCACGCGCCGGACCACCCGAGCCGTCGGGCTACGGCTGGAACGGTGGCACGGGCACCGTCTGGACCACCGATCCGGACTACGGGCTCACGGGGATGGTGCTCTCGACACGGGCGATGACCTCGCCGGCGCCGCCGGCGCATGTGGTGGACTTCTGGGAGGCGGCGTACGGAGCGCTGGACGGCTGACCCGGGGCGGCTCCGTGCGGCCGGGGTACGCTGATCGTTCCGGCGAAAAGGGGACGACGATGTACAAGACACTGGTGGTCGGCACAGACGGTTCTCCCACCGCGGACAAGGCGGTGCAGGCTGCGGCGGACCTGGCGCGCTCGCTGGGTGCGGCGCTGCACATCGTGTCGGCCTTCCGCACGCCGAATCCCGGCATGGGTGCAATGGCGGGCGTGGCCATGGTCGACACGGGCGTGGGGCAGGCCCTCGCCGAGGAGGCCGCCAAAGCGGTGGGACAGGAAGCGATCGAGAAGTTCGGCGAGGGCCTCGTGGCCGAGGCACACGGTGCCCAGGGCAACCCGGACGACGTGATCCTCTCGACGGCGGTCGACGTGGGAGCGGACCTGATCGTCGTGGGGAGCAAAGGCATGCAGCGCCGCTACCTCGGCAGCGTGCCGAACTCGGTGGCCCACGGTGCGCACTGTGCCGTGCTGGTGGTCAAGACGAACTAGGAGTCGGCGGCCGGTGGTCAGGCCGACTCGCCTCGAACGCCAGATGTCTCTCCAGACGACTATCAACAAGTCAGTTTATACTCGGGGGAATTGTTGCCGGGACACGGCAGTCGCACTCACCGTTGCCGCGCCTGATCGGCCAACTCTCGCTGAGATCGCGACATGCTCCTCGTGCTGATCACCGGCCTGCCGGGATCCGGGAAGTCGACCATGGCCGCGGTGGCTGGGCGTGCCCTCGGCGCGCCGGTGCTGGGCCACGACTGGGCGATGAGCGGCCTGCGGCCCTATCCCGAACTGCAGGACGCGCTCGACACCATGGGAGTCCGTGGTCACCGCGGCGTCGGGTGGTCGCTGCTCTGGGCTCTGGCGCGCTCCCAGCTTCGGCTGGGCTCTTCGGTCGTGCTCGACGGCGTGGCCCCCCCCGCGCCCCCCAGGTCGAGGGAACCCGCCTGGTGGCGCTCGAGGAGGGCGCAGGGAGTGTCGTGATCCTGACGTCCGTCCGCGATGCCGAGCTGCACCGCGCTCGCGTCGAAGGGCGGCAGCGCCTGATCCCGGACTGGTACGAGCTCGACTGGGACCACGTCGCAAGCGCCCGGGCCTCGTGGGTCCCGCCGGCCGATGTCGACCTCGCGCTCGAAGCGGCGGACCCGGTCGAAGAGAACGCGGACAGGTTGCGGACGCTGGTCACGTCTTTGGGCTGACGTCCCCACCGGCGACCGGTGCGCGGCGACCGGTGCGCGGGCAGCCGGACGAGGTGGCACGCTGGGAGCGTGTTCGAGCGCTTCACCGATCGCTCCCGCCGCGTGCTCGTCCTCGCGCAGGAGGAGGCCCGGCTGCTTGCCCATCCCTACATCGGCCCCGAGCACATCCTGCTGGGATTGGTGGCGGAAGGCGGCGGCGCTGCCGCACGGGCGTTGGCCGCGGCGGGGATCGAGCTGGCCCCCGCCCGCGAGGCCGTGGGCCGGATTGCGGGCTCGATGCGTGCAGGGAACAGTGCTCCCCCCTTCACGCCCGAGGCGAAGCAGGTGCTGGAAAGGTCGCTCCGCGCGCTCCTGGCCCGCGGCGGGTCGAACATGGAGACTGAACACCTCCTGTTCGGTCTGCTCGCGGTGGAGAGCGATGTGGTGGTGGCCGTACTGGCCACCTTCGACACGGACGCCGACGACCTCTGCCGTCGGATGGAGGAGATCCTGCCTGCCGGTGATCGGGGCGGCCCGGGCGACCGTCCGGCCACGGCGGCGTACGGCGCGGCGTACGGCGGGACCATCGAGCGCTTCTTCGGTTGTCTCAGTGCCCGGAACTGGGCCGGCCTCGGCATGGTCCTGTCACCGGAGATCGATCGGATCGGGCCCCTGGGCGACCTGGTCCACGGCAAAGCGAACTACCTCGAGCTCTTGCGGGAGTCCGTCCCCGAGGTCCACGGCAACGACATCCACCGGATCACCTACGCCCTCGGTGCCGCGTCCGCTTTCGCGCGGGTCACCGAGCACCTGGGTTATCCGGATCAGGAGCTCCACCTGGAGGAGGCGTACTTCTTCCAGATCGACCAGCGTGGCCTGATCACCCGCGTCGAGATCTTCTGGCAGAGCCACGAGTCAGGTCCCGACGGTCGTTAGCGCAGCGCGACGACGCCGGCCGGCGTGGGAGTGAAGCCGCACGAGCCGAGATAGAAATCGCGCAGCTCCTCTTCGAAATCGACGTGAAGCCATTCGCAGCCGGCTGAGCGGCTCTCCCGTTCGGCCACCTCGAGCAGTCCTCGCCCGATCCCGCTGTGCCGTCGGCTGGGGTCCACCAGCGTGTCGAGGACGAAGGCATGGACACCGCCGTCCCAGGCCACGTTGACGAAGCCGACCAGGTGCCCACCGCCGATGGTGGCACAGACCCAACCGAGGCTGTGACGCTCGACCTGACCCCGCCAGTCGATGTCGAGCACGGCGTGCGCGAACCCCTCCGCGTGGAGGGCGTTGACGTCCGCGTTGGTGAAGCGTGCACGCCACTGGTAGCGCACGTCGGCGCTAACAGGCGTAGTCGTCGTCGTACTGCGTGCTGTTGTACTGGACGATCTCGAGCGGCCCGCTGGGGAGCTGGGCCCCGTTGTTCTGCCATCTCGTGATGTCGGCGCAACTGCCGGGTCCGCTCGGGGAGGAGAGGTAATCGGCCATCCAGTAAGGCACGTCGGGTTGGTAGTTGCCGACGATTCCGTTCCACACGGCGGGGCTGGCGTAGATGCCGACGTCCGGGATCCCCTCGGTCTCGTGCAGCGCATTGAGCGCGCCCTGGACGAACTGCGCATTCTCACCCAGGTTGCCGGACCAGTTGGCGCTGGCCGTTTCGACGTCGAGCCACCACGGGATGGTGGTGGACCCGGCCCCGACCTGTGCCGCGTCGTTGAAGGCAAAGAGCCCGGCCTGGTAGCCGGCATTGCAGGACGTGTCCCCGTTGCACCCTGGCTCATTGGTCCCCGACGTCGTATAGGTCAGGTAGGTGTAGAGGTTCAGCCCGCCGCCGGCCCACGACGCCTCCTGCGCGAGGCACGGGTTGGTGTTCCCCGACGAGCTCCCGTCCACCTGCACGATGCCGATCTGGTGGTCTCCCGACGGGAAGCTCGAGCACTGGAACTTGCTGATGTCGTAGCCGTACGCGCCCGACGGGTAGGTCCCGCCGGTGAAGGTTCCGTTCCCCGGCGCTTCCGTCATGCCGACGATGGGGCGATTCAGTGGCGACGGTGCCGATCCGTAGTATCTCGCCCCGCCGAAATTCGAGACGAGTCCTGCGGTGTCGGTGAACCAGTAGCCGACATTGCTGCCGCTGAGCAGAGCATTCGAAGTGGCCGGGGCCGCGGCGATGATCGGGTTCTTCAGCGGCAGGCCGCCCAGCGAGCCGTAGAAGGACGCCGTGCCGAAGCTGAAGATGCCGCCGTCAGATGCGACGAGGAAATAGCCGCCCCCGTTCTGTCCGCTGATCATGCCCACGACCGGTTTGTTGAGCACGAGGCTGCCGGTGCTGCCGTGGAATTGCGCGTCTCCGTAGGAGAAGATCCCACCGTCGGATGCCACGAGCCAGTACCCGTTGCCGCTGGTGGTCGCCGCCATCCCGACGACGGGCTTGTTGAGCACGATGCTGCCCGTGCTGCCGTAGAACTTGGCATCGCCGTAGGAGAAGATCCCGCCGTCGGATGCCACGAGCCAGTACCCGCCGCCGTCGGGCGTGGCCGTCATCCCGACCACCGGCTTGTTGAGCACCATGCTGCCGGTGCTGCCGTAGAACTTGGCATCGCCGTAGGAGAAGATCCCGCCGTCCGAGGCCACCAGCCAGTACCCGCCGCCGTCGGGCGTCGCTGCCATGCCGACGATCGGCCTGTTGAGCACGATGCCGCCCGTCGATCCGTAGAACTGCGCACCGCCGAAGCTGAATATGCCACCGTCCGAGGCCACCAACCAGTAGGCCGGGACCGGAGCGGTGGCCGCCGCGGCAGGCAGCGCCGAGGTGGTGACGGCCGCGGCGATCAACGCGAGCAGCGGCAGCGCGGTCACGAGGACCGCCAGAACGAGGCGCCGGATCAACTTCTGAGGAATTCCGCCACGCGGAACGCTAGGTCGAGCGACTGGCGGGCGTTCAGCCTCGGGTCGCACGTCGTCGTGTAGCGGACATCGAGGTCGACCTCGAGAATCTCCTCGGCTCCGCCGAGGCACTCGGTCACGTCGTCGCCGGTGAGCTCGACGTGGAGCCCCCCGGGCCAGGTCCCCTCGTCACGGTGGACGTCGAAGAACGAGCGCAGCTCCGAGAGGATCTCGTCGAAGCGCCTGGTCTTGCGTCCGCCATCGCTGGTGAAGGTGTTTCCGTGCATGGGGTCGCACGCCCACACCACGGCGTGGCCCTCGGCCTCGACGGCCCGGACCAACGGCGGGAGGAGGTCGGCGATCCTGCTCGCCCCGAGTCGGGTGATGAGGGTGAGGCGGCCCGGGAGCCGGTCGGGGTTCAGCTGCTCGCAGATCGCCACGACCTCGCCCGGGCTGCAATCCGGCCCGACCTTGGCCCCCACCGGGTTGTTGATCCCCGAGAGGAACTCGAGATGGGCGCCGTCGAGCTGGCGGGTGCGGTCGCCGACCCAGACCATGTGGGCCGAGCAGTCGTACCACTCGCCGGTGAGGGAGTCGACGCGGGTGAGGCACTCCTCGTAGGGCAGGATCAGCGCCTCGTGGCTCGTCCAGAAGTCGACCTGGTGCAGCCCTTCCTCGGCGCCGAGATCGATGCCGCACGCCGCCATGAAGCGCAGCGCACGGTCGATCTCCGACGCGATGTGCTCGTAGCGCTGACCCTCGCCGGACGACGCGACGAACTGCTGGTTCCAGAGGTGCACCTGCGACAGGTCGGCGAACCCACCCTTGGTGAACGCCCGCAGCAGGTTGAGGGTGGACGCCGACTGCTGGTAGGCAGCCACCAGCCGCTCGGGGTCCGGGGTGCGGGCCTCGGCCTCGAAGGCCTCGTCGTTGACCATGTGGCCGCGGAAGGACGGCAGCTCCACCTCGCCGATCCGCTCGGTGCCAGTCGTGCGCGGCTTGGCGAATTGCCCGGCGATCCGCCCCACCTTCACCACCGGGACGCCGGCCGCGTAGGTCAGCGCGATCGCCATCTGGAGGATGATCTTGAGCTTGTCCCGGATGGAGTCGGCGCTGAACTCGGCGAAGGACTCGGCGCAGTCCCCGGCCTGCAGGAGGAAGGCCTCGCCGGTGGCGACCTGAGCCAGCTGCGCCGTCAGCGAGCGCGCTTCACCGGCGAACACGAGTGGCGGCACGGTGGCCAGCCGGGCCTCGGCCTTCTTGAGCGCGTCGGCGTCGGGCCAGTCGGGCTGCTGCGCCGCCGGGAACTTCCGCCAGGACGCGGGGCTCCAGGAGGAAGCGTTCGTCGGGCTCGTCACCTGAACAGGTTAACGCCGTAGGATCGCCGTCCATGGCCGCCTTCCGCTTCGCCCTCCAGGCATCGAAAGCCGCATCCCCGGCTGCGTGGCGCGAACTGGCGCGGAAAGCCGAGGACCTGGGCTACTCCACGCTCTACGTGCCGGACCATCTCGATGACCAGTGGGCCCCCATGGTGGCGGTCACCGTCGCGGCGGAGGCCACGACGACGCTGCGGGTCGGCACCCTCGTCCTCGACAACGACTTCCGCCAGCCGGTCGTCCTGGCCAAGGAGGCGGCGACCCTGGACGTCGTCACGGGTGGCCGCTTCGAGTTCGGCCTCGGCGCCGGCTGGATGACGACGGACTACAAGCAGTCGGGCATCACCATGGAGAAGCCGTCGGTGCGCGTGGCACGTCTCGGCGAGAGCCTCGCCATCATGCGCGCCATGTGGCGCGACGGCAGCGCCACCTTCGTCGGCGACCACTATCGCGTCACCGATGCCGCCGGCACTCCCGTGCCTATCACCCCCGGCGGCCCGCCACTGGTGATCGGAGGCGGCGGTAGGCGCATCCTGACGCTGGCCGGCCGCTACGCCGACATCGTGAGCATCGTGCCGAGCCTCACCGCCGGCTACGTGGGTCCCGAGGTCGCGGCCGAGTCCGTCGTCGAGAAGTACACCGACCGGGTGCGTTGGGCCCGCGAGGCGGCGGGGGAGCGCGCGGGGAACCTCGAGTTCCAATGTTGGACAGCCGCAGTGCAGGTCGTCCCGAACGCGGAAGAGGTGCTGGCGTCGCTGGCCCCACTGTTCGATCTGACGCCGGACCAGCTGCGGTCCGCGCCGCTCGCGCTCATCGGCACGGTCGGGGAGATCACCGAGATGCTGCGCAAGCGCCGCGAGGAGCTCGGGTTCAGCTACATCGTCGTGCACGAGGCGGAGATGGACGCGCTGGCGCCGGTGATCGCCGAACTTGCCGGCACCTGACGCTCCCACCCGGATCGGGATCTTCGGCGGCACGTTCGACCCGCCGCACGCAGGCCACGTTGCCGCCGCACGGGCCGTCACGGAACGGCTGGGGCTCGACCGCCTGCTCCTCGTCGTGGCCAACGACCCTTGGCAGAAGTCCGGGCAGCGCCCGGTCTCACCCGCGGCGGACCGCTACGCGCTGACCGAGGCCCTGGCGGAAGAGATTCCGGGGGCCGAGGCGAGCCCGCTCGAGATCGAGCGGGGTGGCCCGAGCTACTCGGTCGACACGGCGGAGGAGATCCTGGCCCGGGCGGGCGGCCATGCGGTCGAGCTCTTCCTCGTCGTCGGCGCCGACCTGGTGCCCGAGCTCGGCTCCTGGCACCGCTACCAGGACCTGCAGGGTCTGGTCACGCTGGCCGTCGTCTCCCGCCCGGTTGGCCCCGCCCCGGTGCTCGCCCCCGGCTGGCGGGCCGAGTGGGTCGACGGCCCGCAGGTCCCGGTGTCGAGCTCGGAGGTCCGTGACCTGCTGGCGGCGGGCCAACCGGTGGACGGCATGGTCCCCGAGGCGGTGATCCGTTGCATTCGCCGCCGCGGTCTGTACGCTGTGCCTTGAATGAGCGCCATGCCGGCCGGGTGGACGGAGCTGTCGGAAACTTCCCGTGTTGGCGCGCTCCCCACCCAGGTGCAGCGCCGGGCCGACCGCCGCGCCGAGCAGAAGGTGGCTCGCCGCTCGCGTCAGCGTTGGGCTCTCGCCGGGGGCTCCGTCCTGGTTGGCACGTTCGGGCTCACCGTGGGGATCTTGGAGTTGCTCCATTGACGCCAGGTTTGGACGTGCACGTCCAGCTGCCGCCGGCAGCGGCCACCGCCGCCGAGTCGGCCGATGCCAAGCTCGGGCGCGACACGGTAGTTCTCGGGATGACCGAGCTCTTCGGCGTGGTCGACGCCTTCGTCATCACCAGCGCGCAGAACACGCGTCACGTGCGCACCCTGGTGGAGGAGATCGAGCGTGGCGTCAAGGAATCACACGGCGTCACCCCGATTCGTGTCGAAGGGCTGCAAGACGCGACGTGGGTTCTGATGGACTACGGCGACTTCATCGCGCACGTCTTCCTGCAGGAGACCCGCGAGTATTACGACCTCGAGCACCTGTGGTCGGGGGCCCCCCGGCTGCCGTGGCGCCGCGACGTCGAGCACGCCGGCTGAACCGAACCGCTCAGGCCGCTCCTCCGAGGAAGTCCAGGAGGTAGACCGGCCCGCTCACCTGTGAGCCGTTGGCGATCGGCACGGGGGTGCGCTGGCCGTCGATTTCGAAGAGGACGCCGGTGTTCGGGCCCTCTTCAGTGACCACGGTGGCGACGATCTGGGCCACCGCGAGCTCGATGCTGGTTCCGATAATCGCACTGAACGCCGCATTCATGTTCACCGTCACGATGCCGGCCTGCGTCGTGGCCGACAGCACGGCCACGTTGCTCGGGATGGCGGTCGAGAGCCCGGGGTCTTCGGCCTGGGTAGGTCCGGCGAGCAGCGAAGCGATGATGGAGGTGAGCGGCGCCGGCGCGGCCACGACGCGCGGCGCCGACGTGAGCTGAGAGGCCGTGTTGAGGAAGAACACCTTCACGGGGACGAGAGACGTCGGTTTCGGCAGCGTGGTCGTCGTCGTGGGCGGGTGGGGGTTGAGGAGCCCGAATGGCACCTTGGACATCGTGCTGGGCGCGCTCTGGGTGGGGATGGCGCAGCCGGTCGCGACGAGGGCGAGCAGCGGCAGGACGAGTGCGGCCAGGCGGCGCTTCACGCTGTGCCTCCCGCGTCCTCGTCGTCGGGGTCGTCGGGGTCGTGCCCGTTGGAGAGCACCGGGAGCGTCAGCACGAAGCGTGCGCCGCCTTCCGGCGCGGACTCGACCCGGACCTCGCCGTGCATGGCCCGCATGTGTTCGGCCACCAGGGCCAGGCCCAACCCGGTGCCGGTCCCGGTGCCACGTTTGCCCGAGGCCGAGCCGCGGTAGAAGCGCTCGAAGATCTTGGTGCGCTCGCGCAGGTCGATGCCGGGCCCGGCGTCGTCGATCGTCACCTCCACCTGCGCGTCGGGGCCGGGCGCGACGGCCACGGTGGTCGCCCCCCCGCCGTAGTGGTCGGCGTTCTCCATGAGGTTGACCATGACCCGCTCGAAGCGCCGTTTGTCGACGCCCACACGCCATGACTGCACGGCAGGCTCGACGCGTACCTCGGGTGGTGCGGAGCTTCCCTGGCGCTCCATGTGCCCGAACCCCGTCTCCACCGAGCGCTGCACCAGTTCTGAGACGTTGACCTCTTCGAGGAAGACGTCGACCGAGCCCGCGTCGGCCCGCGACATCTCGAGAAGGTCGGCGACCATGCGCTGGAAGCGCTGCAGGTCCTCGCTCAGGTTCTGGAGCGCCTGCTGCGAGCGGACGGAGAGCCCGCCCCGGTCGGCCTCCAGGACCTCGAGCGAGGCGGCCAGCGTGGTGAGGGGGGAGCGCAGCTCGTGGCTGACGTCGGAATTGAAGCGGGCCTCGCGCTCGATCCGCACCTGCAGCTGGTCGACCATGGCGTTGAAGGAGTTGGTGAGACCCTCGAGGTCGGGATCGGCCGCGTCGGCGTCGAGGCGGGTGTCGAGCTCCCCGCCGGCGATGGCGCCCGCCGCCCGGGTCACGTCGGCGAGCGGCCGCAGCGAGCGCGTGCTGGCGAAGCGGCCGAGTGCGGTGCCGAGCAGGGTGGTGATGATGCCGGCCACCACCAGGGTCAGCCCGAGGACCCGCAGGGTGTGGTCGAGGTCGGAGAGGTCGAACACCTCGAAGTAGTCGGCGTGGACGGAGGGGATCGGGACCCCGATCACGATCTCGGCCGTTCCCTCCGGGTTGCGGTAGGTCTGCGTGGCCGCCCGGCCGGCAACCACGACCGTGCGGAGCTCGTGGGGGATGGAGGCGGCGTTGACGGACAGCGAGGACGCATAGGACTTCGACCGGTGGAAGAGCACGGAGTGTGCGTCGGTCCCCGCGTCGATGTTGGCGAGGAACCCGGGAACGTACCCGGTTGTGTCGGTTTCCAGCGAGGTGCGGATCACGACCGCATTGGCGAAGGCCTGGTGTTGCGCCGCTGTCTCGCGCCCGGCCAGTAGGAAGTGGCGCGTCGTGAAGTACGACAGCCCGCCCATCAGAATGGAGAGGATCAGCGCCCCGAGCCCGAAGACGGCCGTGATGCGGGCGCCGATGCCCAGCCTCACCTCAGGGCACCAGCTTGTAGCCCATGCCCCTCACGGTGAGTATGTGCTGGGGTACCGCGGGATCCACCTCGACCTTGGTGCGCAGGCGCCGGATGTGGACGTCGACGAGCCGGCCGTCGCCGAAGTAGTCGTAGCCCCAGACCCGGTCGAGCAACTGCTCGCGGCTCAGCACCTTGTTGGGGCTGGCCGCCAGCTCGCACAACAGGCGGAACTCGGTGCGGGTGCAGTGCACCTCGTCGCCGTTCAGGCGGCGGAGGACGCCCTGCTCGGGGAGCAGCTGGAGGTCGCCGAAGGTGAGCGCGCCGGGCTCCTCCTCGGCCGGCCGGGCGCGCCGCAGCAGGGCCCGGATCCGCGCCGCCAGCTCCTTGGCGACGAACGGCTTGGTGACGTAGTCGTCGGCACCCGCCTCCAGCCCCGCCACGACGTCGTGGGTGTCCGAGCGCGCCGTCACGATGATGATCGGCACCGCGCTGCTGCGCCGCAGCGCCCGGCAGCACTCGAAGCCGTCCATGCCCGGCAGCATGAGGTCGATGAGCGCGACGTCGGGCGGCGCCTCGGCGAACATGTCGAGGCCTTCCTCGCCGCTGGCGGCGTCCCTTACCTCGTAGCCCTCGCCCTCCAGGGCGAGGCGCATGGAGGATCGGATCCGCTCATCGTCCTCGACGACCAGAATGCGCCCGCTCATCTGCCTCCAGCTCAGCTGATCCAGATCTGGGTTGGCCAGATGGAGCCCCCGATCATGCCGTACGCCGGGGTGCCCTGCGGCGTGGTGGGGTTGTTGAAGTTCTGCACCGTGGGGTTGCCGATGACGGCCCACACCGCCCGGTCGGTCCACAGGTAGGGCAGGTCGAGGGCCAGGCGCTTGTTCACTGTCTTGTAGGCGGCCTCGCGGGCAGTCTTGTCGGTGCTCTGCCGACCGGCCAGGAGCGATTGCTCGATGCTCGGATCGGCGTTGCGGGCCATGTTGATGGACAGCGCTCCGGAGCTCACGGTGGTCGTGCTCCAGAAGATGTAGTTCAGGTCGGGGTCGACCGCGCCGAACTGCCGCCAGCCCAGGGCCTGGTACTTGCCGGCCAGCGCGTTGTTGATCGTGTCGTTCTGTTGCACGATGTTGGTGGTGACCTGGAAGCCCACCTGCTTCCACGCCTGCTCCAGGTACTGGGACGCCCGGATCGCCGCCGGCGAGTTGGTCGAGCCGTAGGAGAACGTGATAGGCCCCCCGTTGGTCTTGGCCGCCGCCTTGACCAACTTGGCGGCCTGGGTCGGGTTGTACTTCGGGTACTGGGTCGTGGAGTAGTAGGGGGAGCCCGGCACGAAGAGGCCGTTGCTCACCGGGAGCACGCCCTGGTCGATCACCTTGGTGTACTGGTTCCGGTTGATCGCCATCGCCGCCGCCAGCCGCACGTTGGCATTGTTGAACGGCTTGGCCAGGCAGTTGAGCTGGACGCAGTTCATGTCGGGCTCACCGGCGACGTGGGTGCTGTCGTCGATGTAAGAGAAGCTCTTGTTGCCCCGGAACTGCGTGATGATCTGCGGCGTGTCGGTGATCATCAGGTCGATGGTGCCCGACTTGAGCGCCTCGGCGCGAGCCGACTCGTCGGGGATCGGCTTGTAGGTGATCGACGACAGGTAGGGCATGCCCTTGCGCCAGTAGTTGGGGTTGGCGGTGGCCGTGAAGTGGGAGTTGGGGACCCACTCCTTGAACACGAAGGGCCCGGTGCCGACGGGGTGTGAGGTCCCGTTCGGGTTGGACAGCATGGAGGGCGCGGCGATGTAGGCGATCTGGCCGCCGATGCCCCCGGCCAGGTAGAAGGGGAACGGCACCCAGGCCGACTTGAAGGTGATGGTGGCGGCGAGGGGCCCGGACTGGGTGATGGAGATCAGCGTGGGACCGAGGATGACTCCGGTCAGGAGCGACTTGGACTGGGCCACCAGGTTGGTCACCAGGGCGGCGCCGTTGCAGGGCGTGCCGTCGTGGAAGACGACGTTGGGCCGGAGCGTGATCGTCCACGAAGTGTAGGAGGCGTTCGGGACCACGGACTGGGCCAGGTACGGGGCCCAGTCGCCGTTGGCCGTGATGATGGTGAGCGGGTCGAAGACGGTCCGGGCGTACATGACGCCGACCTCGTCGAAGCGGGCCTGGGTCGGGTCGAAGCCCGACTCCTCCGCGTCCACCCCGAACGTCAGCGAGCCGCCCTTCTTCGGGGTCTTGGTGGACACCCCGTTGCGGCCGGGGCCGTTGGTGGTGGCACCGGCGATGCCGTCGAGCCCCATCCCCAGTGCGCCCGCCCCCGCCACGCCCGCTGCCGCCGCGGCGCCGCCCAACAGCACCGACCGACGATCGAATCTCGAGACCATTCGGTCCTCCATTTCACCGAACCCAGCGGACCCCCCGAAGGTTCTCGGGCGACGTTAGTGCCCAGGATCCCCTGCGTGGGGGCGGTACCGTTGCTTCCGTGTCGGCCGATTGGGATCTGCCGGGGTTCTCCGCCTGGCTCAGCGGCCGCGCCGCCGCTACCCGGACGGCCTACGTCGGCGACGTCCGCGCCTTCGCCGAGTGGATGGCGCGCAGCGACGTTGAGCGCCCCGAGGGCGTCGACCGTCTGCACCTGCGCCGCTACCTGGCGTCGCTCGGGACACGGAAGCTGGCCCGGGCGACCATCGCCCGCAAGGCGGCTGCGCTGCGCTGCTACTTCTCCTGGCAGGCCCGGCAGGGTCGCCTCGGTGCCGATCCGGCCCGGTCCCTGCGCGCCCCGTCCGGTGGCGGGCGCCTCCCCCGCGTGCTCTCCAGCGGGGAGGTCTCGGCGCTCCTCGACGAGCCGGCGGAGACGGCGCTGGACCGGCGGGACCTGGCCGTCCTGGAGCTGCTCTACGCGGCCGGGCTGCGCGTGTCGGAGCTCTGCGGTCTCGACCGGGGCGACATCGACCTGCGGGGCCGGACCGTCACCGTGCTCGGCAAGGGGAGCAAGCAGCGACGGGTCCCGGTGCACGACGCCGCCGTCGCCGCGCTCCGGGCGTGGCTCGAACACGGGCGCGACGACATGGAGGGTCCCCCCGAGGCGGCCTTCGTGAACCGCCGGGCCGCCCGGCTCGGCCCCCGCGACGTCCGCCGCATCCTCGATCGGCGTTCCGCCTCGCCCACCCACCCCCACGCCCTGCGCCACACCTACGCCACGCATCTCCTCGACGGGGGCGCCGACCTGCGGGTCGTCCAGGAGCTCCTGGGCCACGCCAGCTTGGCCACCACGCAGGTGTACACGCACGTGAGCAAGGAGCGCCTGCGCGCCGTCTACGGCGAGACCCACCCCCGGGCCTGAGCCTCCCCGGAGGTTGAAGCCCCACTGAGCGGCTACGATGGTCGGGCCCACCAGGGGGTGGGCAGCAGCACCGACCAACATCACCTGCGCGCATTCCACGGTCGCCGCCCTCAGGCGGCGCGGCGCCAGGGGAGCAACCGACTGGAGGAACATCTCTATGGCCGTCGTTTCCATGCGACAGCTTCTGGAAGCCGGAGTCCACTTCGGCCATCAGACGCGGCGATGGAACCCGAAGATGAAGCGCTTCATTCTGGGTGAGCGCAACGGGATCTATCTCATCGACCTGCGCAAGACCCTGACCGGCGTCGAGGCCTCGTACTCCTTCGTGCGTGATCTCGTCGCCGGCGGCGGCACGATCCTGTTCGTGGGGACGAAGAAGCAGACGCAGGGCCCCGTGGCCGAGTACGCCGAGGCCTGCGGCATGCCGTATGTGAACCAACGCTGGCTCGGCGGCATGCTGACCAACTTCGCCACGGTCTCGGGCCGGGTGAAGCGCATGCAGGAGCTGCGGACCATGCAGGCGGCCGGCGACTTCGACGGCATGCCCAAGCGGGAGGCCCTGCAGCACACCCGTGAGCTCGAGAAGCTCAGCCGCAACCTCGGTGGTATCGCCGACCTCGACCGGCTGCCCAACGCGGTGTTCGTCATCGACACCAAGAAGGAGCACATCGCGGTCACCGAGGCTCGCAAGCTCGGCCTGCCGGTGGTCGCCGTCGTCGACACCAACTGCGACCCCGACGTGATCGACTACGTGATCCCCGGCAACGACGACGCCATCCGCTCGGGCTCGCTCATGTGCCGCGTGATCGCCGACGCCGTCGTGGAGGGGCGCTTCATCGCCGAACACCGGCGCAAGATGGCGCCCCCGGCGCCCGAGGAGAGCGGCCCGCCCTCGGCCCCGCGGCCCCGCCGGGCGCAGCCGGCCCCGGCTCCGTCCCCGACACCCGCCCCCGAGCCGGTGGAGGTGGCCTGACCGTGGCCAGCTTCACCGCCAAGGACGTCTCGACCCTGCGCCAGATGACCGGTGCTGGCATCCTCGACTGCCGCAACGCGCTCGAGGAGACCGGCGGGGACCTCGAGGAAGCGGCCAAGCTCCTTCGCATGAAGGGACTGGCGGGCGCGGCCAAGCGGAGCGACCGTGAGGCCTCCGAGGGCGCGGTGGCCGTGGCCCGGTCGGGTGACGCCGCCGCCGTCGTCGAGCTGCGCTGCGAGACCGATTTCGTGGCCAAGGCCGACGAGTTCGTGGCCCTCGCCGACGAGCTCGCCGCGCTGGTGGCCGCCAAGGGCGAGGACGCCGCGTCCGAGCTCGACGACACCATCGACGGGTTGCGGGCCACGCTCAAGGAGAACATCTCCATCGGGCGCGTGCGCCGTCTCGTCGCCGAACCCGGCCAGGTGCTCGACACCTACCTGCACCAGCAGGCGGGCCGCGGCGTCAACGGTGTGGCCGTCGTGATCGAGGGCGGCACCGACGAGCTGGCCCACGACATCGCCGTGCACATCGCGTTCACCAAGCCGACCTACCTCAACCGCGAAGAGGTCCCCGAGGCCGACGTCGCGGCCGAGCGCGCCACCGTGGCGGAGATCTCGCGCAACGAGGGCAAGCCCGAGGCGGCCATGGAGAAGATCGTCGAAGGGCGCATGACGGGCTGGTTCAAGGAGCGGGTGCTGCTCGACCAGGCCTACGTGCGCGACGAGAAGCAGACGATCGCGGGCATGCTCGGTTCGGCCCGCATCGTGTCGTTCGCACAGGTCGTCATCGGCGCCTGAGCGCTGCGGATCGTGGGAGAACCGCGCCGGATCGTGCTGAAGATGTCGGGGGAGGCTCTGGCTTCCGCCGCGTCCGACGAGACCATCGACGCCGCCACGGTGGAGCGGATGGCCAAGGAGATGGCGCGCGCCATGGACGGCGGTGGGCTCGAGCTCGCGGTCGTGGTCGGCGGGGGCAACATCTGGCGGGGCACGACGGGGGCGAGCGGCGGCATGGACCGCGCCACCTCCGACACCATGGGCATGCTCGGGACGGTCATCAACGCGCTGGCCCTCCAAGATGCGCTCGAGCAGCAGGACCAGCCGACCCGGGTGCTGAGCGCCCTCTCCATGGCCGAGGTGGCCGAGCCGTACATCCGGCGCCGGGCCATCCGGCACCTCGAGAAGGGCCGCATCGTCGTCTTCGCCGCGGGCATGGGGAACCCCTTCTTCACCACTGACACCCCGGCGGCGCTCCGGGCGGCCGAAATCGGGGCCGAGCTGCTCTGCAAGGGCACCCACTCGGGGGTGGACGGCGTCTACAGCGCCGACCCCAAGCTCGATCCGACGGCCACGCGCTACGACGAGATCTCCTTCATGGACGTGATCAACCGCGACCTGCGGGTGATGGATCTCACCGCCATCACCTTCTGCAAGGACAACAACCTGCCGATCCGGGTCTTCGACCTGATGATCCCCGGCAACATCCCTCGTGCGCTCAGTGGCGAGCAGATCGGTACGCTGGTCCGCTGATGGACGACGACCTCGCCGCCCTGGTCAAGGAAGACACCAGGGACAAGATGGCCAAAGCCATCGATCACGTCCGCCACGAGATGAGCAACGTGCGCACCGGCCGGGCCTCTTCGGCGCTCCTCGAGCCGCTGATGGTGGACTATTACGGCACGCCCACCCCCCTCCGGCAACTGGCCGGGTTCAGCGTCCCCGACGCCATGCTCCTGGTCATCTCTCCCTACGACAAGGGCTCGCTCGGGGCGATCGAGAAGGCAATCATGGCGTCTGACCTGGGAATCAATCCCACCAATGACGGGACCGTGATCCGACTGGCCTTTCCACCGTTGACAGAAGAGCGGCGTAAGGAGCTGGTCAAGGTCGTCCGGCACAAGGCCGAGGAGGGGAAGGTGGCTGTGCGCAACCTGCGGAGGGCGGGGCGGCACGATCTGGAGGCGATGCAGAAAGACGGCGATCTCTCGACCGACGAGCTCGAGCGCGTCGAGAAGGATCTCGAGAAGATCACCCACGACCAGGTGGCCGTGATCGACCAGCTGCTCGCGCACAAAGAGCAAGAACTGCTGCAGGTCTGAGGAGCGACGCGCATGCCCGACGACACCGACGACTACGGAGACTCTGACAACGGCGTCGACGGTACCGCCGACCCCGGCACGGAGGGGATCGACGAGGATCCGCCGAGCTACCACTCGGGCCGCGTGCGCATCATCGGCGCCGAGCCGGCCGGTGACACGGTGCGCGAGGTGACGGGCCCCGTCGTCGACGACCACCCGGGACTGCCGCACTGGAACGACGCGCCCACCGGTCAGGTCCCGGCGATCCTCGACAGGAGCACCGGCGAGGAGCAGGCAGTGGCGCCGCCGATGTGGCGCGAGGAGGAGACGGACTGGGAGGCCCAGGAAGAGGTCTTCGAGCCGTCGATGCTCTCCGACGACCTGCCGGCGGTCGGCGCGCTGCTGAGCGAGCAGCCGGAGGGCGTCGACGTGGAGCGCCAGCCCTGGCATTTCGAGTCCGACGACACCCTGGTGATCCCGCCCGAACCCGGCTTCGAGCCGCTCCCGGAACCGGTCGGCGAGCCGGTCAGCGAGCCCGAGCCGGTCTCGCTCGCGGACGCTCCCTACGAAGCGGAGTTCGAGCCGGCCGAGGTCTCGCCGCGTGTGGCGTCGTCGGTGACGGCCGCCGCGTCCGCGGTTGCCGCCTCGCGGCTCACCCCGCCCGAACCGCCCGAGCCCAAGCCGCGGACGACCCGCACCACCCGGAGCAGGGCCACCGTCCGCACCGGCAACGTGAACACGGCGGGCACCGGCGGCCGCGACATGCGGGTGGCCATCGGCTCCGGCATCCTCCTCGGTGCGATCGCGCTCGTCTGCTTCGCGGCCGGCACGGTGGCCACCATGGTGATCGTCTGCGTGGTCGTGCTGCTGGCGACCGCGGAGGCCTACGCGGCGTTCCGGCGTGCGCAGTATCACCCGGCCACGTTGCTCGGGCTCGTCGCGGTGCTGTCGTTGCTGATCGAGACGTACAACAAGGGCGTGGCGGCGTTGCCGCTGGTGCTCGTGCTGCTGGTGGCCGGCTCGTTCGTCTGGTACCTCGCCCGCGTCGAACCGGCGGCCGAGCCGGTGTCCGGCATCTCCTCGACCGTGTTCGTCTTCGTGTGGGTCGGGGCGTTCGGGTCCTTCGCAGCCCTGCTGCTCAACCCCAACCTGTTCCCCGACCGCCACGGGATCGCCTTCCTCCTCGCCGCCGTCATCGTGACGGTCGCCGACGACGTCGCCTCCCTGCTGGTCGGTGCGGCCATGGGGCGCCACCAGCTGGCCCCCTCCATCAGTCCCAACAAGAGCTGGGAGGGGCTGATCGGCGGTGCCGTGGCGGCCATCCTCGTCTCCGTCATCGTCGTGCACTTCATCCACCCGTGGACGATCAGCAAGGCCGCGCTCTACGGGGTGGTGGTGGCGGTGGTGGCTCCGCTGGGCGACCTGAGCCAGTCCATGATCAAGCGTCACCTCGGCATCAAGGACATGGGTCGGCTGCTCCCGGGCCACGGAGGCATCCTGGACCGGGTCGACGGCTTGCTCTTCGTGATCCCGGCCACGTACTTCGTGGTCAAGGCGATGCACCTCGGGTGAGCTGACCGCTGATGCGCACGGTCAGCCTGATGGGCTCCACCGGATCGATCGGTACCCAGGCGCTCGACGTCATCCGGAGGGAGCCTGAACGCTTCCGCGTGTATGCGCTGGCGGCGCAGCGCTCGGTCGAGGAGCTCCTGGCCCAGGTGGCCGAGTTCGGGCCCGACCTGGTGGTGATCGGCGACCCGGCCCGCTACGGCGAGGTGCGCGACGGCGTCCCGGCCCGCACCGAGGTGATGGTCGGGGAGGAAGGCATGGTGGCGGCGGCCGGCCGCGCCGACGTCGTGCTCAACGGGGTCGTGGGCTTCGCCGGCCTGCCGGTGACGATGGCGGCCCTCGAGGCCGGGAAGCGGCTGGCGCTGGCCAACAAGGAGTCCCTGATCGCCGGTGCACCGATCGTGCAGAAGGCTCGCCGCACCCCCGGGGCGGAGATCGTGCCGGTGGACTCCGAGCACTGCGCCCTGCACCAGTGCCTGGCCGCGGTGCAGGCCACGACCGACGTCGCCCGGCTGCTCCTCACCGCGTCGGGCGGCCCGTTCCGCGGTTGGCCGGCCGAGCGTCTGGGCGCGGTCACCGTGGCGGACGCGCTGGCTCACCCCACCTGGTCGATGGGGCCCAAGATCACGATCGATTCGTCCACGCTCATGAACAAGGGTCTCGAGGTGATCGAGGCCCACGAGCTCTTCGGCATCGGCTACGAGCGGATCGACGTCGTCGTCCATCCGCAGTCGATCGTGCACTCCATGGTGGAGCTGCGCGACGGGTCGACGCTGGCCCAGCTGTCGAACCCCGACATGCGGCTCCCGATCGCCTATGCCCTCGGCTGGCCCGACCGGGGGGCCACTCCGTTCGGGGCGCTCGACTGGACGACCCCTCAGAGCCTGACCTTCGAGCCGCCCGACCGCATCGTGTTCCCCTGCATCGACCTGGCCTACGAGGCCGGCCGGCGGGGCGGCTCGGCCCCGGCCTGGCTCAGCGCGGCCAACGAGGTGGCCGTCGAGGCCTTCCTGGGCAACGCCCTGCCCTGGGGCGGCATCGCCGACGTGGTGGCCGAGACCATGGAGGGGTGGGCGGACGACCCGGTCGACCAGGTCGAAGCCGTGCTGGCGGCGGATGCCGAGGCCCGGGCCCGCGCCCGCCTGGCGTTGGACCGACGCCTGGCCCTGGGTGGCGACCGGTAGCGTTGTCACTGCGATGACGCTCACCGAGAAAGAGGCGCGGGCGGCGGAGCCGCCCCTCGAGCCGGGACCGGAGCCGGCGCAGGAGGGCAACCGGACGCGGGTGATCCAGCTCGTGGTCGGCCTCGTCCTGATCACGGGCGTCTTCGTCGCTCTGGGCTGGGGCTACCTGCTGCTTTTCATCGCCATCCTCTTTGCGATCGTGATGCTGCACGAGTTCGGACACTTCATCACCGCCAAGCGTGCCGGCATGCAGGTGACGGAGTACTTCGTCGGCTTCGGCCCGCGGCTGTGGTCGGTGCGCCGGGGCGAGACCGAGTACGGCGTCAAGGCCATTCCCGCCGGCGGCTACGTGCGGATCACCGGGTTCACCTCCAGCGAGGAGGTGCCGGCGGAGGACGAGGCCCGCGCCTACCGTCAGCAGCCCTTCCACCAGCGGATCATCGTGGCGTCGGCCGGCTCGGCGATGCACTTCCTCATCGCGTTCGTCCTGGCGCTGATCCTGGTCCTGACCTTCGGCCAGTCCACGAACAACATCAAGGTCGCCGCCCTCGACCACTGGGCGGGCAAGACGACGCCGGCCGCCCTGGCCGGCCTGCGAGCCGGGGACACGATCGTCTCCGTCAACGGCAAGTCGTTCGCCGGCGCCACCTCGCTGACCGACACCATCGGCCGGTCCGTCGGCAAGCCCGTGACCATCGGCGTCGAGCGCGGCGGCAAGCTCATCGACCTGACGGCCACGCCGGAGAGCGGCCGGGGGATCACCGTCGACCACAAGCCGTTGGCCGACCACGGCTACCTCGGCTTCACCATCGGCGGGTACGCCACCGCGCCCGTCTCGGCCATCGGCAGCCCGGGCGCCGCGCTGTCGACCATGTGGAACATCACGCACCAGGAGGTCACCGGGCTCGGGCAGACGTTCTCGCCCAGCGGCCTGCAGTCGATCTTCCATCAGGTGACCAACTCCAAGGCGGCCCAGTCCGCGGTGAACAACCCCGGCTCGGCCCCGCGCCCGGTCTCCATCCTCGGCATCGCCAATCTCGGCGCGCAGTCGGAACAGGCGGGCCTCGCCGCGGTGCTGATCCTGCTCATCGCCGTCAACATCGTGTTCGGGATCTTGAACATGCTGCCGATGATCCCCCTCGACGGCGGGCACGTGGCCATCGCGGGCTACGAGTGGATCCGCACCAAGCGCGGCCAGCCGTACTACCGGGCCGACATCACCAAGCTGTTCCCCGTGGCCGCGTTGTTCATCGCCTTCCTGCTCGTGTTCGTCTTCGCCGGCATCTTCCTCGATATCACCCACCCGCTCCAGATCCCGCACTGATCGCCGTGGAGCTCTCGTCCTCCCTCCTGACGCCGCGGCGGCCGACCCGTCGGATCACGCTGGGCGGCGTGCCCATCGGCGACGGCGCGCCGGTCACGGTGCAGTCGATGACCACGACGAAGACGGCCGACGTCGACGGGACCCTGGCCCAGATCTACGCGCTGGCGGCGGCCGGGGCGGACATCGTGCGCTGCACCTGCAACGAGGAGGCGGCCGCGGAGGGACTGGCCCACATCGTCCCCCGCTCCCCGGTGCCGATCGTGGCCGACATCCACTTCCACCACGAGATGGCGCTGGCCGCGCTGGAGGCCGGGGTGCAGGGCCTGCGCCTGAACCCGGGCAACCTCCGCAAGGAGGCCGAGATCAAGCAGGTGGCCGCCGAGGCGCGCGATCGCGGCGTGCCCATCCGCATCGGGGTGAACGCCGGGTCGCTGCACCCGGACCTCTACAAGAAGTACGGGGGCGCCACCCCGGAGGCCCTCGTCGAGTCGGCCCGCAACGAGCTCGCCTTCTTCGAGGAGGTCGACTTCACCGACGTCAAGATCTCGGTCAAGGCCTCCTCGGTCGCGTTGATGATCGCCGCCTACCGGCTGGCCTCGGAGACCTTCGACCACCCGCTGCACCTCGGCGTCACCGAGGCGGGCCCCCCGCCGGCGGGCCTGGTCAAGGGCACGGCCGGGATCGGGGCCCTGCTGGCCGAGGGCATCGGCGACACCATCCGCTTCTCGCTGACGGCGGACCCCGTCGAGGAGGCGCGCGCCGGGCGCCAGCTCCTCGAATCGCTCGGGCTGCGCGAGCGCAAGGGCCTGGACCTCATCGCCTGCCCGTCGTGCGGTCGGGCCCAGGTCGACGTCATCGCCGTCGCCAAGGACGCCCAGGAGGCGCTCGAGAAGCTGAACCTGCCGATCCAGGTGGCCGTGATGGGGTGCGTCGTCAACGGCCCGGGCGAGGCACGCGAGGCCGACATCGGCATCGCGGCCGGGAAGCAGAAGGGCCACCTGTTCATCCGCGGCAAGATCATCCGCGTCGTGCCCGAGGCGGACATGGTGCAGGCACTCGTCGACGAGGCGGAGCGTCTGGTCGCCGAGGGGGTCGAGGCGCGCATCGCCGCCGCGGACTCGAACGCGGAGGCCGAGGCGGAGGCCGACCGGCGCGCGCTGCTCGAGTCGACCGGCGCCGACCCCAACCACACCTCGGAGAAGATCGAGATCATCAGGCGCCAAACCGACCAGTAGCCTGCGCACCCATGGCGAAAGGTGCGATCGTGACGCGGGCCGAGGATTTCCCCCGCTGGTACCAAGAGGTGATCGCCGGGGCGGAGATGGCCGACAACGGCCCCGCCCGCGGCACCATGGTCATCCGGCCCTGGGGCTACGGGATCTGGGAGCTCATGCAGGCCGAGCTCGACCGGCGCATCAAGGAGGCCGGCGCCGAGAACGCCTACTTCCCGCTCTTCATCCCCGAGTCATTCCTGAGGCTCGAGGCCGAGCACGTCGAAGGCTTCGCGCCGGAGCTGGCGGTGGTCACCCACGGTGGCGGCAAGGAGCTGGAGGAGCCCCTCGTCGTGCGTCCCACCAGCGAGACGGTGATCAACCACTTCTTCTCCAAGTGGATCCAGAGCCACCGGGACCTGCCGCTGCTCATCAACCAGTGGGCCAACGTCGTGCGTTGGGAGCTGCGCCCGCGTCTCTTCCTGCGCACCAGCGAGTTCCTCTGGCAGGAGGGGCACACGGCGCACGCCACCGAGAGCGATGCGCTGGCCTACGCCCTGCAGCATCCTCGACGAGGTCTACCGATCGACCATGGTCGACGTGTTGAACGTGCCGGTCCTCACCGGCCACAAGACCGCGCGCGAGCGTTTTGCCGGGGCCAACCGCACCTGGACGTGCGAAGGGATGATGGGCGACGGCAAGGCGCTGCAGATGGGCACCAGCCACGAGCTGGGGCAGAACTTCGCCGCGCCCGTTCGACATCACCTTCGCCAACGCGTCGGGCACGCTCGAGTACGTCTGGCAGACCTCCTGGGGGGTCTCGACCCGGCTGGTCGGCGGCGCTCGTCATGAGCCACGGCGACGACTTCGGTCTGCGCCTGCCCCCGGCCCTCGCCCCGACGCAAGTGGTAGTCCTCGTCGTCAAGGACGAGCGCCGAGGTGGGCGCCGCGGCCGCCGCGCTGGTCGCCGAGCTCACGGCCGCCGGGCACCGGGTCCGCCTCGACGACCGCACCGACACCAGCTTCGGCCGCCGCAGCGTGGCCTGGGAGCTCAAGGGCGTCCCGGTACGGGTGGAGGTCGGTCCGCGCGACCTGGCCGAGGGGAACGTCACCGTGGTCACCCGCCACCGGCGGGAGAAGCAGGACGTCGCGCTCGGAGCCGTGGCCGCCACGGTGAGGGCCATCATCGACACCGCCGGGCCCGAGCTCCTGGCGGAGGCCACGGCGGCCCGCGACGCCCGGACGGCGGATGCCGCGTCACTCGAGCAAGCCGCGGAGGCGGGGTCGGTGGGCTTCGCCCGGGTCCGCCTCGGGGCGCTCGGGCCCGATGGCGAGGACCGCCTGGCCCAGCACTCCCTCACCATCCGCTGCCTGCAGCGCCCCGACGGCTCCCTGGCCGAACCCGGGGATGCCGAGGACGACCTCGTGGCCGTCGTCGCCCGGTCCTATTAGTCCCGGAATTGCTATAATCCCTCTTGCTGTCCATTTTGAAGATCAGTACCTCGTTGAAGCGTGGGCTGCGGCCCACGCTTTCGCTTTGCGGGGGCACACGACGGACCGAGAGAGGAGGTGGCGGCGATGAGCAGGAACACGAACGACCTGACGGAGGCGCTGTCACCCGTCCTCCAGGCGCGGGGTCTGGACCTCGTGGATGTCGATCTGCACGGGGCCCAGCTGACCGTCTTCGTCGACCGCGAAGGGGGCATCGGCCTCGACGAGCTGGGTGACGCCACCCGCGACGTCTCGGCCGCGCTCGACGACATCGACCCCCTGCCGGGGCGCTACACCCTGTCGGTCTCGAGCCCCGGGCTCGAGCGGCGGCTCCGCACCCCGGCGCACTTCGCCCGGGCGGTGGGGGAGACCGTGACCATCCGGATCGACGCCGGCACGGCGGACGTCCGGCGGATCACCGGGACGCTGGCGAGCGCCGACGACGCAGGGTGCACCCTGTCCGGTCCCGAGGTGCCCGACGGCGAGATGCGGATCGCCTACGACCGGATCGAGCGGGCGCGGACGGTTTTCGAGTGGGGGCCGGAGCCCCGGAGAGCGAAGAGTGAGAAGAGTGAGAGGGTGAAGCGGCAATGAGCAAGACCAACTTCGAGTTCCTCGACGCGCTGGGCCAGATCGCGAGGGACAAGGGGATCTCGGTCGAGACGCTGCTCGACGCCCTGGCCAACGCGCTGGTGGCGGCCTACAAGCGGCGCCCCGACGCGGCCGAGGAGGCCGTGGTCACCATCGACCCCGACTCGGGTGAGATCCGCGTCTACGGGCAGGAGCTCAACGAGGAGGGCGAGGTCGTCCGCGAGTGGGACGACACGCCGGACGACTTCGGGCGCATCGCCGCGCAGACCGCCAAGCAGGTGATCCTGCAGCGGATCCGCGAGGTCGAGCGGGACATGAAGTACGAGGAGT
Organism: uncultured Acidimicrobiaceae bacterium; assembly: GCA_963719485.1. Taxonomy (GTDB): domain Bacteria; phylum Actinomycetota; class Acidimicrobiia; order Acidimicrobiales; family RAAP-2; genus Bog-473. Next base: position 3,872,772 of record OY970387.1, on the reverse strand, counting down.
ACGCCGGACGCGAGGGCGACATCGTCACCGGGATCGTCCAGCAGACCGACAACCGCTACACGCTGCTCGACCTGGGCAAGGTCGAGGCCCTGCTGCCCCAGGCCGAGCAGGTCTCCTACGAGCGCTACGAGCACGGCGCCCGGCTGAAGGCCTACATCGTCGAGGTCCGCAAGACCACCAAGGGCCCGCAGATCGTGGTCAGTCGCACCCACCCCGGCCTGATCAAGCGACTCTTCGAGCTCGAGGTGCCCGAGATCGGCTCCGGCGTGGTGGAGATCAAGGCGGCGGCCCGCGAGCCGGGCCACCGCACCAAGATCGCCGTGTGGTCCAACGACCCCAACGTCGACCCCGTCGGGGCCTGCGTCGGTGCCCGCGGCTCGCGGGTGCGCATGGTGACCAACGAGCTGCGCGGCGAGCGAGTCGACGTCGTCCCCTTCTCGGACGACCCGGTGGAGCTCATCCAGAACGCACTGGCCCCGGCCAGGTCGCGAAGTGCGGCTCGACGAGGAGACCGGCACCGCGACCGTGATCGTGAGCGACTTCCAGCTCTCCCTGGCCATCGGCAAGGAAGGGCAGAACGCCCGCCTCGCGGCCCGCCTCACCGGCTGGCGCATCGACATCAAGAGCGAGACCCAGCTGGCCGAGGAAGAGGCCGGCGGCTACGGCGAGCAGGACTGGGCCGAGGGCGAGTGGGTCGAGGACGAGAGCGGCGAACTGGTGTGGAAGCCCGCCGAGGGCGGCGAGGCCATGTCGGCCGAGGAGTGGACCCATCAGGCGGAGGACTCCAGTGAGGCCCCCGCCGCCGGGTCCGGCACACCCGACGGGGCGGCCGAGGCGCCAGCCGAGGCGGCACCGGCAGCGCCCGAGGCATCCGCGGGCGAGGAGTCCCCGGAGGCGGCCGAGCCGGTCATCGAGGAGGCCGTCGTGGTGGTCGAGGTGTCGGAAGAGGCCGAGGCATAGCGCCGACACGGACCTGTGTCGGTTGCCGGAGAGCCCTGCCGGCCGACCAGCTGATCCGAATCGTCCGGCTGCCGGGCGGGGCCCTGTCGGTGGACAGGCACGGCGCGGGGCGGGGGGCCTGGTTGTGCGGGGACTCGCCCGGGTGTCTGGACGATGCGGTGCGCAGGCACGGCTTCGAACGGGCCTTCGCGGCGTCCGTCGATGCCGAGGACCTGCAGCAGTTGCGTGCACACCTGGGTGAGGCGTGGGAGCGCCCGGTACCCGATGTGCGAGGATAGGGGGCTGGCGTGATGCCGCGCCCCGCCACAAATCAAGGACAAAGAGAACCACTTGCCGAAGAAGATTCGCGTCTATGAGCTGGCCAAAGAGCTAGGCCTGACCAACAAGGAAGGGCTCGAGCTGGCCCTTTCCCTGGGCATCGGGGTCAAGAGCCACTCGTCCTCCATCGAGGACGCCCAGGCCGACCGCGTCCGCCGCAAGGCCGACGCGGAAGGATTGCGCCGCCCGGTCCAGCCCGAGGAGCCCGCTCCCGCCAAGAAGGTGGCCAAGGCCACGAAGGCCACCAAGGTCGCGAAGTCGGCTTCTCCCGCGACCGGGAGGGACGACGACGGCAGCGCAGAGGCTCCGGCGAAGAGGCCGCTCACCTCGGTATCGAGCAGCTCGGCCCCGAGCAGCGCCCCGGTCAAGAAGGCTCCGGCGCGTCCGGTGTCGGCCCCGGCCCCGGCCGCCGCCGGAACCGGGACGGCCGATGCCCCGGCCGCCTCGGAGGCGCCCGCCGCCCGGTCGCCCCGCCTGATCAGCAGCAGCCGCCCCACCCCGCCACCGGCAGCCCCCTCAGCCCCGGCTGCCCAGGCCCCGGCTCCGTCGCCGGCGGCACATGCGCCGGCGGCACACGCCCCCGCAGCCCCGGCGGCCCAGGCCCCCGCCGCTGCGGCACCCCCCGCCCCGGCTCAGGCCCCTGCGGCCGAGGCACCCGCCGCGCCGGCGCCGCCCGACGCCGGCGCACCGACCGCGCCCGATCGCTCGCGCGCGGCCCGGCCGCCCCTCAGTCCGTCGGGCCGGCCGGTGCCACCGCCACCAGGGTCGCGCCCGCCGCTCGGCCCGAGCGGACGCCCGATCCCGCCCCCGCCCGGCATGGGTGGGCGCAAGGCCAGCCCGACCCCGTCGTCGCGTCCCGGCGGCTCCTACCCACCCCGGACCGGTGGACGCCCCGCGGGCGCCGGCCGGCCCGCCGGCACGGGCGGCCCGTCGGGTGGTGGCTACGGCGGCAGACCCGCAGGTGGTGGGGGCTTCGGTGGCCGACCCGGCGGCGGCGCGCCCACGGGGGCACCACCCCCGGGTGGACGCGGCGGCATGCCCGGGCGGCGACCGCCCCAGCGCAGGGCCCGCCGGCGCCGGCGCAACCTCGAAGAGCTGGAGCCGACGCAGCTCACCACGTACCAGCCCTCGACCGCACCCGTCCCGGACGGCGAGATCATCATCGAGCGCGGTTCGACCGCTCGTGACCTCGGGCCCAAGCTCAACCGCAGCGCAGGCGACATCGTGCGCTTCCTGCTGTTGCAGGGCGAGATGATCATGGCGACGCAGTCGCTCACCGACGACATGATCGAGCTGTTCGCGGCCGAGATCGGCGCCGACGTGCGTCTGGTCGATCCCGGCGAGGAGCAGGAGGCGGAGCTGCTGGCCCGCTACTTCGACGAGGAGGACGAGGAGGACGACGAGGACCAGCGGCCGCGCCCGCCGGTCGTGACCGTCATGGGCCACGTCGACCACGGCAAGACGCTGCTGCTCGACCGCATCCGCTCGACCGACGTCGTGGCGGGGGAGGCAGGCGGCATCACCCAGCACATCGGTGCGTACCAGGTGGAGTGGCAGGGCCACCGGATCACGTTCATCGACACGCCGGGTCACGCGGCTTTCACCGCCATGCGGGCCCGTGGCGCGCGAGGCCACCGACATCGTCATCCTCGTGGTGGCGGCCGACGACGGGGTCATGCCCCAGACCATTGAGGCCATCGACCACGCCAAGGCGGCGGACGTGCCGATCATCGTGGCCGTCAACAAGATGGACCGACCCGACGCCGACTCGTCGCCGGGTCCTCCAGCAGCTGTCCGAGCGCGGGCTGGTGCCCGAGACCTGGGGCGGCGACACCATCGTCGTCGAAGTCTCCGCGCTGCAGGGCACGAACATCGAGAGCCTGCTCGAGCAGATCGTCCTCGTCGCCGAGGTCGAGGAGCTGACGGCCCGGGTCGAGGGCGAAGCCCGTGGCGTCGTGCTCGAGGCGAACCTCGAAGCGGGCCGGGGACCGGTAGCGACCGTGATCGTGCAGCAGGGGACGCTCCGCGTCGGTGACCCGGTCGTGGCCGGGGCGGCCTGGGGCAAGGTCAAGGCCCTGGTGGATGACCGAGGCGACCACATCAAGGAGGCGCTGCCCTCGACGCCGGTGCAGGTGCTGGGCTTCTCGGAGCCGCCGCACGCCGGGGACGAGATGCGGGCGGCCAAGGACCTGGCCCGGGCCCGCACGCTCGGTGAGGCCCGGGCCCAACGTTTCCGGCTGTCGGGACACAGGCCGGTGGCCGCGGCGGCAGGGGCCAAGCTCGAGGACCTGTTCGAGCAGATCTCACGTGGTGAGACGGCGACGCTCAACATCGTCCTGAAGGCCGACGTGCAAGGTTCGCTCGAGGCGGTGACCGAATCGCTGAAGCGCCTGGAGCGCGACGACGTGAAGCTGAGCTTCGTCCTGCGCGGCATCGGCGGGATCACCGAGAACGACGTGCAGCTGGCGGCGGCGTCCAACGCGACGATCATCGGCTTCAACGTGCGCCCCGACAAGCGCTCCCGTGAGATGGCTGAGTCGTCCGACGTCGAGATCCGGACCTACGAGATCATCTACAAGCTGCTCGAGGACCTCGAGGCCGCCATGCTCGGCCTGCTCTCACCGCTCTACGAGGAGGTCGTCACCGGCGAGGCCGAGGTGCGTGAGGTGTTCCGGGTGCCCCGGATCGGCGCCGTGGCCGGCTGCTACGTGCGTGACGGCAAGATCACCCGTGGCTCCAAGGTCCGTTTCCTGCGCGACGGCACGGTGATCTGGAAGGGTGCGATCAACTCGCTGCGGCGCTTCAAGGACGACGTCCGCGAGGTCGCCTCGGGCTTCGAGTGCGGCATCGGGCTTTCGGACTTCCAGGACCTCAAGGAAGGCGACATCATTGAGACGTACGACGAGCGCGAGATCGCCCGGACCTGAGTAACTCTCGAACCACACGAGCCGAGTCGAGGAGCTGAAGCGGTGAGACGGCGCACGGCCACATACCCGCGTGCGTTGCGGGTCAACCAGGTCCTACGGCAGGTGCTGGCCGAGGAGCTGGAGCGGCTGGCCGACGCCGACGAGCTCCCCATGGTGACGGTGACCGCCGTCGACGTGGCACCCGACATGCGGACGGCCGTGGTGTACGTGGCCACGCTCGACGACGCGACCGCCGTGGTGCTCGAAGAGCGCCGGGTGCGTCTGCAGCGCACCGTGGGCACGCAGATGACCATGAAGCGCACGCCCCGGCTCACCTTCAGGGCCGACCCGGCCATCGCCGCGGGATCCCGGGTCGAGGAGCTGCTGCGCGGGCTGCACGAGGGGGAGTCCCCGGCCGACGAGTCGTGAGACCGGTCGGGGCGGCCCGCCCATGAGCGCCACCGGCCTGGTGGTCGTCGACAAGGAGGCCGGCTGGACCTCGCACGACGTGGTGGCACGATGCCGCCGCATCTTCGGCCAACGCCGGGTCGGCCACGCGGGCACCCTCGACCCCGACGCCACGGGCGTGCTGCTGGTCGGGCTCGGCCGCGCCACGCGGCTCATGCGGTTCCTGACCGCGATGCCCAAGACGTACACGACGGACATCGTGCTCGGGAGTGCGACGTCGACCCTCGACGCCTCGGGTGAGGTCCTGGCCACCTACGACATGACACACGTCACTCCCGAGGCGGTGGCCGCCGTGGCCGCGGAGCTGACCGGGGAGATCGAGCAGGTCCCCCCCATGGTGTCGGCCGTCAAGGTCGGGGGACGGCGGCTGCACGAGTTGGCCCGCCAGGGCATCGAGGTGGAGCGCGCCCCCCGGACCGTGACCGTGTGGCGCTTCGAGACCGAGCCCGACCCGACGCGTCCGGGCGTCTACCGGGCCGAGATCGAGTGCTCGTCGGGCACCTACATCCGGGTGCTGGCCCACGACCTGGGGCGGGCACTGGGCGGCGGGGCACACGTGGCCAACCTGCGGCGGACCCGGATCGGCTCGTTCGGCGAGGCCGAGATGCGCCCGCTGGACGCCATCGGTCCCGAGACGGTGCTCACGCCCGCCCAGGCCATGCGTGACCTCGACTCGGTGACGGTCGATTCCGCTGCCGGCGCCGCCATCCGCACCGGGCTCCCGCTCGACCGGGTGCCCCTGGGCGCGGCGGGCGAGGGTCCCTGGGCCATGCTCGACGAGGCAGGGGAGCTGCTCGCCGTCTACGAGGCGACCGGCAGCGACCGGATCCGGCCGGCCGTGGTGCTGGCCGGGCCGTGACGGGTACCCGACTACCCTCGGTCGCGATGCCGCCCGGTGAGGGAACCGCTGTCACGATCGGGGCCTACGACGGGGTCCACCTGGGTCACCGCGCCCTGCTGCGCGATCTGTCGGCGCGCGCGGAGGCCGCCGGCCTCTCCACCGTCGTGGTCACCTTCGACCGCCACCCGGCGGCAGTGGTGCGCCCGGAGTCGGCCCCGAAGCAACTGACCGGGCTCGAACAGAAGCTGGAGCTGCTGGCCGACTGCGGCATCGACCGTACGGTCGTCATTCCGTTCGACGCCGTCCGGGCCCAGGAATCGGCCGAGGACTTCGTGAAAGAGGTCCTCGTCGAGGAGCTCTCGGCGCGCCTCGTCGTGGTGGGGGAGGACTTTCACTTCGGGCATGGCCGCCGGGGCAACGTGGATCTCCTCCGCCGCCTCGGCGCCGAGTTCGGCTTCGAGGTGGTCGGTGTCGGCCTCACCGGCGACGGCCGCGATGCGGTGTCCTCGACCCGCATCCGGGGGTTGCTCGCCGAGGGTGACGTCGAAGGGGCGGCCCGACTCCTCGGGCGGCCCCACGAGGTGCGCGGCCCGGTGGTGCGGGGCGACGGGCGAGGTGGCCCGGAACTGGGGTTCCCGACCGCCAACCTGGCCGTGGCCGACGACATTGCCCTGCCCGCCGATGCTGTCTACGCCGGGCATTTCCGGCGGGCTGACGGCTCGCTGCACCAGGCGGCCATCTCGGTGGGGCGCCGGCCAACCTTCTACGAGCCGGGGACCGCGCCGGTCCTGGTGGAGGCCTACCTCCTGCACTTCGACGGTGATCTCTACGGGGAGCCGGCCCGGGTGTCCTTCGCCCACCGGCTGCGCGAGGAACAGCGCTTCGAGTCCATCGAGGCCCTGGTGGCCCAGATGCGGGCCGACGTCGAGGCCACCGAGCGGGTGCTCGCCTCGGCTGATCTGCCCTGATCTCCGCTGATCAGCGGGCGGCTGCTACGATATTTGTCGGCTGGGGCAGGTTCCCGCCACACTCCGACAAGCTCTTCGAGGTTCTTCCTACATGCCCGACACGCAGGCCACCATCTCCGAGTACCGGTTGCACGAAAGTGACACCGGCTCTCCCGAGGTGCAGATAGCCCTGTTGTCAGGCCGGATCAACCATCTGACCGAGCACCTGAAGGAGCACAAGGGGGACCACCACACCCGGCGCGGCCTGATGAAGCTCATCGGCCAGCGTCGGCGGCTGCTCGATTACGTCCGCAAGAACGACGTCGAGCGCTACCGCACCATCATCGGCCGACTCGGCATCAGAAGGTAGCGGCAGCACCACAGAACCGGGCGTCTTCAGCCACCTGGCTGCCAGTCGCCGGTCACTTCGGGTGCGAGGTGGTCGACCACTGGGAACCAGATACGAAGATGCCCCCGAGACACGAGGAGCATCATGGCTGACGCCATTTCCGTGTCGGGCCCGATCAGCGGGACCGACCGAACCATGTCATTCGAGGCGGGGAAACTCGCCCAGCTCGCCGACGGGGCCGTCGTGGCCCGCATCGGCGACACCGTCCTGCTGGCCACGGCCACCGCAGCCCGATCCGTGCGGGAGGGGACCGACTTCTTTCCCCTGACCGTCGACATCGAGGAGCGCGCGTACGCGGCCGGAAAGATCCCCGGGTCGTTCTTCCGCCGGGAGGGCAAGGCCTCGGACCAGGCCATTCTGACGGACCGCCTGATCGACCGCCCGCTGCGCCCCTCCTTCCCTGAGGGGTTCCGCAACGAGGTGCACGTGGTCGGGACCATCATCGGTGCCGACCAGGTGAACCCGCACGACGTGCTGGCCATCAACGCGTCATCGGCCGCCTTGATGCTCTCCGGCATCCCGTTCGACGGCCCGATCGGCGCCGTGCGCGTGGCGTACACGACCGAGGGCGAGTGGATCCCGCACCCGACGTTCGAGGAGGGCGAGGAGTCGACCTTCGAGCTGGTGGTGGCCGGACGGGCCCTCACCGAGGACGCCGACAGCGAGATCGCCATCATGATGGTGGAGGCGGGCGGGACCGAGAAGTCGTGGTCCTACTACGACGCAGGCGCCCCGAAGGTCACCGAAGAGGTGCTGGCCTCCGGCCTCGAGGCCGCCAAGACGTGGATCCGCGAGTCCATCAACCTGCAACGCAGCTTGGTCGAGGCGTACACGGCGGTACGGGGCCCGATTCAGGCCATCCCGTTCACGACCTTCACCGACTACCAGGACGACGTATGGGCCCGGGTGGAGGCGGTCGGCACCGACCCCATCGCCAAGGCCAACCTCGTGACCAGCAAGGCCGAGCGCAACGCCGCGCTCGATGCCGCCGGTGAAGAGATCCGGTCCGCCCTCGGCGACGAGTTCGCCGACCGGCCGGGCGAGGTCAAGGCGGCCATCCGCTCGCTGACCAAGAAGCTCGTCCGCAAGCGCATCGTCGAGGACGGCGTGCGCGTCGACGGCCGGGGCACGGCCGACATCCGGCCGCTCTCGGCCGAGATCGATCTGCTCCCGACCGCGCACGGCTCGGCGCTCTTCCAGCGCGGCGAGACCCAGGTGCTGAACGTCACGACCCTGGGCATGCCCCGCATGAACCAGCTGCTCGACACGATCACCCCGGTCGACCACAAGCGCTACATGCACCACTACAACTTCCCGCCCTTCTCCACCGGCGAGACCGGCTTCATGCGCGGTCCCAAGCGCCGGGAGATCGGGCACGGTCTGCTGGCCGAGCGGGCACTGCTGCCCGTCGTGCCGGGCGAAGAGGAGTTCCCCTACACCCTGCGTGTGGTCTCCGACGTGCTGGCCTCCAACGGGTCGACCTCCATGGCCTCGGTCTGCGGCTCGACGCTGTCGCTGATGGCCGCCGGGGTCCCGCTGCGGGCCCCCGTGGCGGGGATCGCCATGGGACTCGTCTTCGACGAGGGCACCTACGTGACGCTGACCGACATCCTGGGTTCGGAGGACGCCTTCGGCGACATGGACTTCAAGGTGGCGGGTACGGCGGACGCCGTGACGGCGCTCCAGCTCGACACGAAGATCGCCGGGCTCCCGGCCGACGTGCTGGCCAAGGCGCTCCTGCAGGCCAAGGAGGCCCGGCTCACCATTCTCGGCGTCATGGCCGGAGCCATCGCCGAGCCGCGTGACCACGTCGCCAACAGCGCGCCGAAGATCGTCTCCATGGAGATCCCGATCGACAAGATCGGTGAGGTCATCGGCCCCAAGGGCAAGGTCATCAACACCCTGCAGCAGGAGACCGGTGCGGACATCGCCGTCGACGACGACGGGGTGGTCGGGACGGTCACCATCGGGGCCAAGGACGGCAACGCCGTCGAGGAGGCGCGTCGGCGCATCTCGCTGATCCTCGACCCGCCCACCGCGGACGTGGGAGCGGTCTACGCCGGCAAGGTGGTGAACATCACCAAGTTCGGTGCCTTCGTCAACGTGCTGCCGGGCCGGGACGGCCTGTTGCACATCTCGAAGCTGTCGTCACTCGCCGGGGGCAAGCGCATCAACAACGTCGAGGACGTGCTGACGCTGGGGCAGGCGGTCGAGGTCCGGGTGGACGACATCGACCCCCAGGGCAAGGTCTCGCTGTCGCTGGCCTCCGCGCCCGAGAGCGCCCCGCAGTCCGGCGGCGACCGCGGCCGCGGGTCGGCCAACGGTGATGCGGCGCCTTCGCACTCGTCCTCCTCCACCTCGTCCTCGGCCGCGCCGGCCAAGGGCGACGGGGTGTCCTTCGAGGATGTCTTCGAAGCAGAGCTGGTCGCCGACCTCGGTGACCTCGGCCCGGGTGCCGCCGAAGGCGGGAACGACCGGGGTGGAGACCGCGGTGACCGCGGCGATCGCGGCGGCGACCGCCGTCCCTCGCGCGGGCGTTCGCGCCGTCGTTGATTGAGACGTCCGTCCTGCCGTGCGGCATCCGCCTGGTCACCGAGACCATGGCGGATGTCCGCTCGGTAGCGGTCGCCTACTGGGTCGGGACCGGCTCACGTGACGAGCCCGGCGAACTCGCCGGGGCCTCCCACTTTCTCGAGCACCTCCTCTTCAAGGGCACGGAGCAGCGCTCCGCCGCCGCCATCGCCGAGGAGCTCGACGAGGTGGGCGGCGACTGCAATGCGTTCACGACGAAGGAGTACACGACCTTCTACGTGCGACTGCTCTCCGAGCACCTGTCGCTCGGGCTCGACATCCTGAGCGACATCATGTGGGCACCGGCGCTGCGCCCCGACGACATCGAGGCAGAACGGACCGTCATCCTCGACGAGATCCTGATGCACGCCGACGAGCCGGCCGACCTGGCTGCGGAACGGTGGCAGGCCGCGCTCTTTCCGGAGCACGCGCTCGGGGCGGGACACGCTCGGGACGGCATCGTCCGTCCAGCGGATCACCCGCGACGACATCCAGGCCTTCTTCGAGCTGCACTACCGCCCCGCCAACATGGTCGTGTCGGTCGCGGGCGACTGCACGCACGATGCGGTGGCGGCAGACCTGGAACGCCGTTTCGCCGGGTCCTCCGGCGGCGTGGTGCCGATCCGCACGGCGCCGGGCCCCGAGACCGTGGCTCTCGACGTGGTCCGTCGCTCCACCGAGCAGGCGCACGTGGTCTACGGCATGCGTTCGGTGTCACGCTTCGACGAGCGTCGTTGGGCGCTGGCCGTGCTGAACCACGTGCTGGGGGGCGGTCTCTCGAGCCGGCTCTTCCAGAAGGTGCGTGAGCAGCGGGGGCTGGCCTACTCGGTGTGGTCGGAGCGGGCGGCCTACGCGGACAGCGGGTCTCTCGCCGTGGTGGTGGGTACGGCGCCCGAGCACGTCGACGAGGTGTTGCGCATCGTGAGCGCGGAGCTCGAGCTTCTGGCCGCCGACGGGGTGACCGACCGGGAGTTGACCGTGGCCAAGGGCAATCTGCGCGCCGAGATGCTGCTCTCCGGAGAGGACTCGGGGGCACGCATGAGCCGACTCGGTGCGTCGCTGCTTCTCCACGGCGAAGTGCTCTCGGTGGACGAGGTGCTGGCGCGCATCGACGGGATCGAGCCGGCGCAGGTGCTCGAGGTGGCGGCCGAGCTCGCCCGGGCGCCGCGCACGATGAGCGCCGTCGGACCGTTCGACGGACGCGACTTCGAGTCACACCTGCCCGCCATGGCCGCCCGGTAGCCTGCTGGGCATGCAGAAGGTCGGTGTGGTCGGCGCCGGCGGCCGCATGGGCCTCGAGGTGTGCCGCGCCGTTTCGGAGGCCGCGGACCTCGAACTGGTGGCCGCCATCGACCCCGCTCACGCCGGCGGCGACGCCTGCGGCCGGACGATCGTCGGCGAGGTCAACGCGCTCAGCGATCTCGGCGCCGAGGTGGTGGTCGACTTCACCATCGCCGAGGCCGTCCGCCACAACGTGACCCACTACGCGGAACAGAGCATCCATGCCGTGATCGGGACGAGCGGGCTGTCCGAACGCGATATCGCGCGGATGGAAACCCTCTTCTCGGAAAGCGGCGCCAACGCCGTCGTGGTGCCCAACTTCGCCATCGGAGCAGTGCTGCTCCTCCATCTCTGCCGCATCGCGGCGCCCCACATGGACGGCGTCGAGATCATCGAGCTGCACCACGACGCCAAGCGCGACGCGCCCTCGGGGACCGCCATGCACACGGCGGCGGCCATCGCGTCGGCGCGGCGCGACGCCGGCAGTGGCGCCTTGCCCGAGGACCCAACGACCGATCTCGTGCTGCCTGGCGCCCGTGGCGCCGAGGCCCCCGGCGGCGTGCACGTCCACTCGGTGCGGCTGCCCGGCCTCGTGGCGCACGAGGAGGTCATTTTCGGCGCGCCGGGGCAGAGCCTGAGCATCCGCCACGACTCCTATGACCGGCGCTCCTTCATGCCCGGCGTGCTCCTCGCGGTGCGCGCCGTGGCCGGTCGCCCCGGAGTCACCGTGGGCCTCGAGGCGTTGCTCGGGTTGTGAACCCCGACGTCCGGGAGCGCCTCCTGCAGGCGACCTACGACTGCGTCGCCCGCTGGGGCCTGGCCAAGACGACCGTCGAGGACGCGGCCCGCGAGGCGGGAGTCTCCCGGGCGACGGTCTACCGCTACTTCCCCGGAGGGCGCGACGAACTGATCTCCGCCGTCGTCGGGTGGGAGTTCGCCCGCTTCTTCCGCCGGCTCTATGAGGAGGTCTCCGACGCCGACACGTTGGAGGAGGTCATGGAGCGCGGGCTGATGTTCGCCCACCGCGCCCTGGTCGAGCACGAGGTGCTGCAGCGGATCCTCGTCACGGAGCCCGACATCCTGCTGCCCCGGCTGACCACCGAGGCGGACCAGACCCACACGCTGGTCGCCGCGTTCCTAGCGCCCTACCTCGTGCGCCACGGCATGGCGGAAGGGTCCGAACTCGACGCCGCGGCCGATTTCCTGGCCCGCATGGTGCTCTCCTACATCAGCTCCCCGGGGCGCTGGGACCTCAACGACCCGGAGCAGGTCGCCCTGCTCGTGCGGTCCGAGCTCCTGGCCGGCATCAGGTGAGCCACCCACAGCCGCAGCCGCAGCCGGCGCCACCCCCACCCTGCTACCGACATCCCGATCGGGCCGCATCGGTCCTCTGCGCCCACTGCGACCGGCCCATCTGCACCGACTGCATGGTCGAGGCGCCGGTCGGGTGGCAGTGCCCCGAGTGCACCTCCGAGGGGGCGAAGAAGTCCCGGCAGGTGCCGGCGTTCACCCGCACGAGTCGGGGCCGCACCGGCGTTGTGGGCTCGACCAACCCGACGCCGATCGTGCTCGTCATCATCGCCATCAACGTGGTGGTGTTCTTCCTCGAGGGGTTCGGCACCAATGCCCGCGTCGTCGACGGCTACGCCATGTGGCCGGCAGCCGTGCACCTGCAGAACGAGTACTACCGGGCCTTCACGGCCATGTGGCTGCATGCGAGCTTCACGCACATCTTCTTTAACATGATCGCCCTGCTCATCGTCGGTCCCGCCCTCGAGGTGCTGCTGGGAAAGGTCCGCTTCCTGGTCCTCTACCTGCTGGCCGGGCTCGGGGGGAGCGTCGCCTCCTACATCCTCAGCCAGCCCAACGTCGCCGGGATCGGAGCTTCGGGCGCCATCATGGGCGTGCTGGGCGCCTACGTCGTGGTCGGGTTGCGCCGCCGACTGCCGGTGGCGCCGGTGGTGATACTGCTGGCCATCAACTTCGTCATCGGGTTCACGAGCAACATCGACTGGCGGGCCCACCTCGGCGGCCTGGTGACCGGGAGCGTCCTGGCCTTCGTGTACGACTACGCCGGCGAACTGCGGGACCGGAACACCGCAACGATCCTCACGGTCGGGGGGAGCGTGGCCGTGTTCGCCGTCCTGGCCCTGCTCATCACCTCCATCGCCCCGGGCCATTTCAACCTCAGTTGAGGCTCAAGAGGTTGACAGTGAGACAAAAATCGCCATACTGTTCCAGAAGTGGACGCAACCGCGACACGACCTGAAGCCTCTGCCGACTTCACCTCCGGCTCCCCGACCGCGGGGCGCGACAACGTCGTGCGGCACCTCGGCGCGGACGACCGTTCCTCGACCCGGGTCCGTCTCGTCGACGGAGCGCTCCGCTGCCTGGCCCGTCAGGGGATCGCCAAGACGACGGTGGACGACATCGCCCGGGCCGCCGGGCTGTCGCGGGCGACCGCCTACCGGACCTTCCCCCGGGGCAAGGACGGGATCCTGGCCGCGGTCGTCGAGACGGAGCTGGCCCGGCTCTTCTCGTCCCTCGCCGTGGCCATGGGCGAGGCCGGCGACCTCGAGGACGTGCTGGTGGCCGGCATGGTCCAGTCGGCTCGCTGGCTCCGCGGGCACGAGCCCCTTGCCTACCTGCTGGAGCACGAGCCCGGCGTCGTCCTGCCCTACGTCACCTTCGGCGGCTTCGACGAGGTGATGCTGGTGGCGAGCGACCTCGCCGCACCGTTCTTCGCCCGCTGGCTCGAGCCCGAGCAGGCCTCCCGCGCCGCGGAGTGGGCCGTGCGCATCGTCATGGCCTACTGCTCGGACCCGTCGCCGCACGCCGATCTCACCGACCCGGCCGACACCCGCGCCCTCGTGCGCACATTCGTCCTGCCGGGCATCCTCGCCCTGCGCCTGGACGCAGCAAGCGACCCTGTCACTCTCAAGCCCAGTTCCAGTTCCACGACCAGACCAACACCGATTTCCACCAGACCATCCATCAAGGGGGCGGCACAATGACCACACTCGACGAGAACACCGAACAGCTGAAGTCGAACCTCGACCTCATCGGCCGGGAGAACATCAACGACATCGAGGCTGTCCTGAACTTCGTCGGCAAGTACGACGTGGAGGGGTTCCATCGTGTCCCGGACAACTGTCCGGCCGAGTTCACGTGGGATTACCAGAAGGGCGCCAAGCCCCAGCTCGACAAGCTCTACGAGAAGGCCAAGAAGGCGCAGTGGAACGGGCAGACCGACCTCGACTGGTCGATCGAAGTCGACCAGGAGCGGGTCGTCATCGCCAACGCCGAGGCCAACCCGGCCCAGGCGCAGTGGGACGAGTCGGCCGTCGCCGGCACCGTGCTGGAGAAGTGGGACGAGAAACGCTACATACAGTTCGGGATCCAGAACCAGAACTGGCTGCTCTCCCAGTTCATGCACGGTGAGCAGGGTGCCCTGCTCTGCACGGCCAAGATCGTCGAGACCGTCCCGTGGATCGACGCCAAGTACTACGCCGCCACCCAGGTGATGGACGAGGCCCGCCACGTCGAGGTCTTCTCCAAGTACCTCGACGAGAAGCTCTCGGGCCACTACCCGATGAACGCCCACCTGGGCCTGCTGCTCGACGACATCGTCTCGGACTCCCGGTGGGACATGACCTACCTGGGCATGCAGATCATGGTCGAGGGCCTCGCTCTGGCCGCTTTCGGTTTCATCCACATGATGACGACCGAGCCTCTGCTCAAGAAGCTGCTGCGCTACGTCATGGCCGACGAGGCGCGCCACGTGGCCTTCGGGGTGCTCAGCCTGCAGGAGTACTACAAGGAGCTCAGCGCGGCCGAGCTGAGGGAGCGTCAGGAGTTCGCGTTCGAGGCGGCCATCCGCATGAAGGACCGCATGGTCATGCAGGAGGTGTGGGAGCGCATGGAGGTGCCGACCGCCGACGTGATGAAGATCATGCAGGCCGCGCCCGAGCGCGACGACTTCCAGATCCTCCTGTTCTCCAAGATCGTTCCGAACCTCAAGAAGCTGGGCCTGCTCGATGCGGCCGACGGCTGGCTCCGCACCAAGTTCACGGAAATGGGCGCGATCGCGTTCGAAAACCTGACCGATTCCACGCAGGAGGAAGACGCCTTCGCCGACGGCTCGCCAGCGGACCGCCAGGTCGCCTGATCGCCTCGGCGCCACGCATCGCTGGTAGCGTGAGGGGGCGATGAGCCCCGTTGAGCTGGACTCGCCCCGCTTCGGGCGGGTGGTCACCGCCATGGTGACCCCATTCGACGACGACGGGGCGCTTGACCTGTCCGCCGCGGTCGAGCTGGCCCGTTGGCTGGCCGCGCACGGCAGCGACGGGCTCGTGCTCAGCGGCTCGACCGGCGAGAGCTCGGTGCTGAACGACGAGGAGAAGGTCGACCTCTGGCGTGCCGTGGCCGAGGCCGTGACGATCCCGGTCATCGCCGGCACGGGTTCCAACGACACGGCCCATTCGGTCGCCATCACGAGGCGCGCGGCGGAGTGCGGAGTCGACGGCGTGCTCGTGGTGACGCCGTACTACAACCGGCCTTCGCAGCAGGGGCTCTTCGAACACTTCCGGGCGGTGGCCGAGGCGGCGGGTGACCTCCCCGTCATGCTCTACGACATCCCCATCCGGGCCGGACGGCGGATCGAGACGACGACGATGCTCCGCCTCGCCCGGGAAGTGCCGGCCATCGTGGGGCTCAAGGACGCGGCGGGCGACCCGCCGACGACGGCGCATCTCGCCGCACAAGTCCCCCCGGGCTTCGAGATCTACAGCGGCGATGACGTCATGACGCTGCCCCTCATGTCGGTCGGCGCGGTCGGCGTGATCAGCGTGGCCGCCCACTGGGTCGGGCCACAGCTCCGAAAGGTCGTCGACGCCTTCCTGGCCGGCGATCTCGCCGCGGCCATCGCCGGCAACGCCGAGCTGCTCGACTCCTTCGACTTCGAGTCCTCGCCCGAGTTCCCGAACCCGCTGCCGGCCAAGGCCATGTTGCGGGCGTTGGGTCTCCGAGTGGGCCAGTGCCGCTTGCCCATGGGGTCGTCCACCCCGGAGCTCGATGCCCAGGCCCAAAAGATCCTGGCCGCCGTCGGGCCACCAGCGGCCTCGGGCGCCCCGCTTGGCTGAGCGCGCCAACAAGCCGAAGCCGAAGCCGGTCCGGGTCGTTTTCCTGGGCGGACTCGGGGAGATCGGACGGAACTGCGCCTGCATCGAGGTGGAGGGCCGCATCATCATCCTCGACTGCGGGATCATGTTCCCCGATCCCGACATGCCGGGCATCGACCTCGTCCTGCCCGAGTTCACCTACCTGTACGACCGCAAGGACCGGGTCGACGGGATCGTCCTCACCCACGGCCACGAAGACCACACCGGCGGCCTGGCCTACCTGCTCCGGGAGGTCCACGCGCCGATCTACGGCTCCGAGCTGACGGTGGGCCTGGCCCGCCACCGCATCGATGAGGCCGGACTGGCGGGCCACACCAAATTCATCTCCGTGTCGGACGGAGAGCGCGTCAAGATCGGCGCCTGCGACGTCGAGTTCATCCCGGTGACGCACTCGGTGCCCGAGGCGATGGCCATTGCGTTCCACACGCCGCAGGGCGTGATCCTCCACTCGGGTGACTTCAAGCTCGATCTGCAACCGGTCGACGGCCGCCGTACCGACATGTCACGCATGGGGGAGTTGGCCCGAACCGAGGGTATCCGCCTCCTCCTGTCGGACTCCACCAACGCGGAGGAGCCCGGTTTTACCGAGTCGGAGTCGACGGTGGGCGTGACGCTGCGCCGGGTCTTCGCGTCCCAGGCCGGGAAGCGCATCGTGGTGGCCTGCTTCGCCAGCCACATGCACCGCGTGCAACAGATCATCGACGCCGCGGTCGCCAACGGCCGCAAGGTGGCCACGCTCGGACGCTCCATGGGCAAGAACGTCGAGCTCGGCACGCGTCTCGGCATCATCAGCATCCCCGACGGTGTGCAGATCGACATCGAGCATGTCGACAGCGTGCCGCCCGGCGAGATGTGCGTGATCTCGACCGGTTCGCAGGGCGAGCCGATGTCGGCGCTTTCGCTGATGGCGACGGGGGAGAACAAGTGGCTCCGCATCGGCGAGGACGATGTCGTCATCATCAGCGCCCATCCGATCCCGGGCAACGAATGGTCTGTGGGACAGGTCATCGACGACCTGCACCGCCGGGGTGCCGAGGTCGTGCACTCGGGCTCCGAGGCGGTCCACGTCAGCGGCCATGCCCGCCAGGGGGAGCTGCGCACGCTGATCTCGGTGACCGAACCGGAGTGCTTCGTGCCCGTGCACGGCGAGTTCCGTCACATGGTGCACCATGCCCGGCTCGCGCTCTCCATGGGTCTCGACCCGGCCAAGGTGCTCCTGTGCGAGGACGGCGACGTGATCCAGCTCGACGCCAAGGGGATCTCCCGCGATGGACACGTGCCGGGCGGGTACGTCTACGTCGACGGCACGGTGGGCGACATCGAGCACGGCGTGCTGCGCGACCGCAAGAAGCTTTCCGAGGAGGGCGTGGTCATGGCCGTCGTCACCGTCGACCGCCAGCAGAGCAAGCTCAGTTGCCGCGCCGGTGATCGAGACGAGGGGCTGGGTCTACGCCCCCGAGGCCGAGGAGCTCTTGGAGGAAGCCAGCGAGGTGGTCGCGGCGGCGGTGACGCAGGCGCTGCGAGACGGGGCCCACGACATCGAGGTGCTCAGCCGGCACACCCGCAAGGCCTTGGGCAAGTTCGTCGGCGACCGGACGAAGCGGCGCCCGATGATCGTGCCCGTCGTCCTCATGGTCTGAATCATCAGCCTCCGCCCTGGCGCGTGGGAGCCGAATCGGCCGCCCTCGCTCCCGCCACCGGCTCTTCGCGGTCGCGCTCGTGCCCCCAGCGAAATGACGGCGTGTACATCGCGACGAGACGGGCGATGAGCACCACCAGGAAGATCTGCCCGATGAGCGCTTCGAGCACCGCATTGGTGCGGGGGAGCCCGGTCATCGGGGTGAGGTCGCCGTAACCGACGGTGGTCATGGTGATGTAGCTGAAGTAGACGAAGTCGGCCGGGCCATGGTGTCCGGACTGGGCGAAGAACGAGTTCCCCGAGACGAGTTGGACTCCGTAGTCGGCATTGGCGAAGACCAGGCCGATCAGCACGTAGATGCACAGAGCCCCAAGAACGGTCTGTGTCGTGACCCGCGTGTGATGGAGGATCCGCCAGGCGATGGCGATGGGGCTTGCCAGCACGAGGAGCGACGTCAAGATCACGATGGTGCCGTAGGCCCGGTCGCCTCCACCGAGAGCGACCCCGATGGCGGCGAGCACCGTGACGGCGACGGCCACACGCACGACCAGCATCAGGCGGTGAGGGACTTGGGACGTGCGGAAGGCGAGAAGCAGGGTGAGGCCGATCCAGAGGGAGCTGACGACCAGGGCGGCGCCCCCGCTCCATCCGATCGTGAGGAAGACGTAGTCGACGAGGAGGAACAGAAACAGGATCCCGTAGGAGTCCGGTCCGAGGGCGATGTCCCGCAGCGCCTGGAGGCGGGTGCGCGGGCCGGCCTCCGGAGGCAAAGACTCGGTCGTCATTCGTCCATCATGGCCAACCGGCGCCGCCCGCAAGGGGATGTGTTCCACGCGGCGCCGGCCGGGTCCGGCGTGCCGCCGGCGTCGTCAGGAGGTGAAGCGCCTGATGAAGCCCAGCGCCGTGTCTGCGACCTCCTGCCAGCCACTGTCGATGGTCAGGGCGTGGCCACGGTTCGGGATCTCGACGAACTCGGTGACCCCCTTGTTGTGCTGCTGCCGCTTGTACGTGGCCTTGGAGATCGCCGTCGGGACGGTATGGTCCTTTTCCCCCGAGACGATCAGCATCGGACCGCGGTCGGGATTCTCGTTGTCCACCTTGGCTTCAGTCCAAGGATTCAAGTTCGCGAAAGCGGCCTGGAAGAGGGGCTCCCCGGGGGCGGCCACCGCGAAGGTCTCGAAGAGCTCCTTCGCCTCGTCCTCGCTGACCGCGTTGGCGAAGGCGTAGTGGAACTGGTCGAAGGTCAGTGGAATGGCCCGGTTCTTGTTGCGAGGGTTCTCGAGGACCGGCGCAGAGGATCGCAGGGCCGAAATCGGCAACGGCAGCACGCCTCGGAACGGCGCGGCGTCGATCGCCACCGTCGCCGCCGAGAGCCCTCGTCCCGCCACCATCTGAGCCAGAAGTCCGCCGAAGGAGTGGCCGACGACCGCGGGCTTCTTGTTCAGTGTCTCGATCACCGCTGCGTAGTGATCGGCCACATCGCCGATCGACTTCTTCGCGAACACTTCGGGATGAGCTCTCGCCTCTTCGATCGTTCCCGGGTCGTCGGGCCACCCAGGGGTCAGAGGCGTGAAGCCGGCGTTGGCGAAGAGGCCCGCCCACCGATCCCAGCTGCTCGGAAGCAGCCAGAGGCCATGGATGAAAACGACCGGTTGCTTGCCGGACGCATTCGCCTGGTCGACCTGGCTCTGCTCTTCGGCTGTGATCGTGCCCATGGTGTTCCCCTTTGTGGTGGTCCCGCACGATGGTGCGGAGGACCAAGCTCACCAGGCTTCGGCGCACCTGTCGAGGGGCAATGTCGCCAGCACCCAGGCAAGACACAGGCTCAGTCTTCGACGCGGGTCCAGGGAGGATTGGATCGACCCGTCATATGACTCACTACGGCAACGACAATGACGATGGCCAGGGCGACGATCAGCGGAAGTGCGACGTGCACGTGGAGGACGAAGACCGCTCCGAGCAGCGCTCCGAGGAACATGGCGACGACCGCGATCAGACGCCGGCCCGACTTGGACCCCTTCCCGCCACCCAGTGCACTGTCTGCCGCGATCCCGGTCACCGTCAGAGTGAGCACCGTCGTGGTGAGATCGGGTACCGCCAACCGGCGGACGCTTGCGTTCTGCACGCCCATGGCGAGGCTCAGGAAGACGATGAGCGCGTAACGGACACCCGAACCGAAGGGGTGCGTGCCGACCTCGGCCAGGATCACCGAGACGGCCAGCAGTACCGACTGGGCGGCCGTCGCCACCGCGACGTGATGGCCCCGGTGCTGGCCGAATTGAACCGCAATCCGCCCGCCGAGGACCGATCCGATCCCGAACGACGCCAGTGCCACGAGCGAGGCGCCGATCGAGAAGCCCTGGGCTCCCGCGACAGCGAACCCCAGGAACACGACATTGCCGGTCATGTTGGCGACGAACACGTGGCCCAGCAGCAGGTAGCTGAACGCATCGACGAGCCCGGTCACCACCGTCATGGCAACGAGGAGGGGCGGGAGCGGACCGAAGCGGTCGGTCCGGGCGGGAGACAAGGTCTCGCGGACCTCGGTCAGGAACGTGGACATGTCCGGGACTCTCCTTTCAGGGTTTCAGGTTGTGTTCGAGGCGCCTCGTCGCTGTGTCGCCGTGTCGCCGTGTCGCCGTGTCGCCGTGTCGCTGTGTCGCCCGGTCGCCGTGCCGTTCCGTGCTCCGCCCGGTTCAAAGCGTCTTGATGAGCCCTCCGTCGATGGTGAAATCGGCTCCGGTGACATTGCCGGCGCGTCGACTGGCGAGGAACACGATGAGATCCGCCACCTCTTCGGGCGTGGTGAAGCGCCCCGTTGCGGCATCCGCTGCCGCCTGGTGCGCCACGGCTTCGGGGTCCCCGCCGGTGGCGCGGGCGATCGTCTGTGCGACGCCGTCGGTTCCGAGCCAGAGCGCGGTCGAGACCGGCCCGGGGCTCACCGTGTTGACCCGGATGTTGTGCCGCGCCACTTCCTTCGAGAGCGACTTGGAGAAGTTCGCCACGGCGGCCTTGGCCGCGCTGTAGTCGAGGACGGCCGGGTCGGGGAGAAAGGCGTTCACCGAGCTCGTCGTCACGATGGCGCCGTCACCTGCGTCGATCATCGACGGCAGGACCGCTCGGGTCATCCGCACGGCCACCATCAGGTTGAGGTTCAACGACGCGGCCCAGTCCTCGTCGGTGATGCTCAGAAAACCTTCGAGTCGAGGATGTGCCGCGCCGACGTTGTTGACGAGGATGTCGATCCTGCCGTGCTCGAGTGCGGCGGCGGCGAGGTCGGCAGGACCCGTGGGCGTCGACAGGTCGACCGCGACCGATTCGACCGATCCGGCCCCGACGAGGGCGTCGAGCTCGGCCGAGCTCGTGCGGGCCCCGGCGACGACGTGGACACCCTCCTCGGCGAGGGCCCGCGTGGCCGCCAGACCGATGCCCCTGCTGGCACCGGTGACGACCGCCACCTTGCCCTCGAGTCCGAGCTGCACGGACACCTTCCTTCCGGTAGAGACGAGTCCGGCCGTAGCCTACGGCCAGACCCCCGACATCGAGAAGGCGGCGACAGCAGCGCGAAGGCCGACGGCGACAGCAAGAAGTTGGGCACCGCACAAGGTGAGCAGCAGCTCTCCGACAGTAGGGTCAGCGCCATGAACTACTCGGTCACCTATCCGATGACGACGCATCCCTACAACCCCGAGTTCACCACCAAGACGGCACTGACCCGCTTCTGCCAGGTGGCGGAAGCGGCTGGATTCGCAGGCATCGGCTTCACCGACCACCCCGCCCCGAGTCATCGCTGGCTGAAGGCCGGGGGTCACGACGCACTCGACCCCTTTGGAGCACTCTCTTTTTGCGCGGCCGTGTCGGACCGGCTGCGCCTGATCCCCAACATCGTCGTGTTGCCCTACCGCAACCCCTTCGTGGTGGCCAAGGCGGCCGCGACGATCGACGCCCTGTCGGACGGCCGCTTCACCCTCGCCGTCGCCACCGGGTACATGCGGGGCGAATATCAGGCGCTGGGTGTCGACTTCGAGCAGCGCAACGCGCTCTTCGACGAAGCGATCGAGGTCATCCGGGGCGTCTGGAGCGAGGACGAGTTTGCCTACCAGGGGATGACCTTCACCGCCAGGGGCCAGACGGCGAACCCGAAGCCGAGGACGCAACCGCCGATCTGGATCGGCGGCAACAGCACGCTCTCGCGCCGACGGGTGGCCCGCTACGGCGACGGCTGGAGCCCCTTCCCCGCTCCCAGGATCCTGGCCACCACGGCCAAGACACGGCCGCTCGAGGGCGTCGATGACCTCCGTCCGATGCTCGATGAGCTCTGGCAGTTCATGGACGAAGCGGGCCGGGACCCGGCAAGCATCGACGTGTCGTTCGGCACCAGCGCCGGAGGGGATCCGGGCGGCGACAAATTCAATCCGGAGGCCCATCTGACCGCCGTGGGGGAGCTGGCGGCGCTCGGGGTCACGTGGTCGGGGGTCGGCGTGCCCGGCGACTCGATGGCCCATGCGCTCGAGACGCTCGAGCGCTTCGGATCCTCCGTCATCCACTGACCCCGCGCTCCTATATTGACCCCTGTCCGCTTGACGGAAGGGGAACGAAATGAGTGATCGTACGTTCGAGCGTGTGGGCGCGTTGAGCGGTGTGGGCTTCGTCGTGCTCGCGGCTCTCTCCGGCTTCATCTATCCCCAGCAGCCGCGCGTCGATGCGGGTCCCGTCAAGACGCTGGCCTGGGTCCACGACCACCACACCGCGCTCCAGGCGGGCATGATCTTCGACTTCTTCGCAGCCGGCATCCTGCTCTGGTTCGTGGGCTACCTGCACCGCGTCATCCGGCGGGCCGAAGGTGACGTCGAGTCGCTGTCGCCGATCGTCCTCGGCGCGGGTATCGGCATCGCCATCACGACCGCGTTGGCGGCGCTTCCCACCGTCGTGCTCGCGTTCATGGACGCGCAAGCGGGCGGCCTCAGCGATCTGTCACTCGTGCGCATGCTCGGCGACCTGAACACGATCTTCTTCTCGGTCACCTCCATCATGACGGCCGTGTTCCTCGGCGCCCTCGGCTGGGCCATGGTGCGCGGCGACCTGGCCGCCCGCTGGCTCGGATGGGTCTGCCTGGTCGTCGCCGTCTTCAACGCGATCGCGGTCTGGATCGGCGTCACCTTCAGCAGCTACCACGGCAAGGCCTGGCTCATCATCGGCTGGGGCGCCTACGTCGGCTTCCTCATCGTCATGCTGATCGCCAGCGTCTCGATGCTCCGCCAGCGCCACGCCGCCCCCGCCATCACCCCCGCCGTCGCCGTGTCCTAACGCCGCCGGTTGGCGTCGTCCTCGAAGTCGCGCCGCATCCCGGCCTCTCGGGGGACCGTTCGTCTTTATGGCAACCGCCGCCCCGGCTCCGCCACCGGCTCGTTCCGGCGGCCCTGCATCCGCCCGCCGGACCCGACCGCTCAGCCGGGACTACGGCGGCGATGCGCGCTCGGTGAAGTTGGCGGAGAGCATCGGACAGCACCAACGGGTGATCTCCGAGCACGAGGGCGCCATGCTCCGCGATATTGCCGAGTTCGATCGGAAGGAGGCCTGGCGGGGGGACGGCGCGCTGTCCATGC
Source organism: uncultured Acidimicrobiaceae bacterium (assembly GCA_963719485.1). Taxonomy (GTDB): domain Bacteria; phylum Actinomycetota; class Acidimicrobiia; order Acidimicrobiales; family RAAP-2; genus Bog-473. The sequence continues at coordinate 3,849,646 of OY970387.1, read as the reverse complement.
GCGACTGGCTGGTCGCCCGCTGCCACGTCAGCCGAGGGCGCGCCCGGATGCTGGTCGAATCGGCGGCCAGGGCGGGGGACCTCCCGGCGCTCTCCGGCGCACTGTCCGAGGGTCGTCTGACGCTCGATGTGTTCGCCCCCCTCGCCGCCGTCGCCACGCCGGCCACCGACGCCGAACTGGCGCAGGCATCTGAGCATTGGACGCCCAAACAGGCCCGGCAGCTGGTGGCGGAGGTCAAGGGGGCCAGCGACGCCGACTCGGCGACACAGTTCCAGCGGCGGTACGTCCGCTTCGACGACGAGCGCCACTTGCTGTGGGCACAGCTGACGGGTGACGCGTACGCCCTGGTGAAGTCGGCCGTCCTCGGACGAGCCCGCCGAGACGACCACCCGAGCGCCAGTGACCCCGACTACGTGCGGTTCGAGAGCCGCTGCGCCGACGCGCTGCTCGACATCTGCATCGAACAGGGTCGTCGGAAGCGCCAGAATCGATCGGGCACCGGCCCGGCGCCTGTCCACGGCAGCGGCCAGACCACCATGATCGTGCACACCGACCTGGACCGGCTCCTCTACGGCGACGGCTACGGCCACGCCTCCATCCAGGGCGTCGGCCCGATCTCCGCCGAGGTGGCTCGCCGCCTCGCCTGCAACGCTCACATCACCCTGTCGATCGATGCTCCCGACGGCACCACCCTGGACCAGAAACCGTTTCAGCGCGATCCGAGCGATGCGCAGCGGATCGAGATCCGGCGGCGCGACAACGGCTGCCGCTTCCCGGGCTGCGGTTGCCGGAACGTCACCGACGTCCATCACGTTGTCTGGGCCTCCAAGCAGGGCGCGACGGTCATGTCGAACCTCTTGACGCTCTGCGTCGCCCACCACAGCCGGGTGCACGAGCTGGGCTGGAAGCTCGATGGTGACGCCCAGGCCGAGGTGCGTTTCGTCAGTCCGCAGGGAACGGTGTTCGTCTCCCCGCCCTCTCCGACCTGGCGCCGGCCGAGGAAATGAGGGTCTGAGACTCCGGCACCCGAAACCTGCCGAAAGAAGCGGTCGACCCTCCATGGCCCGTTTCTTCACATTGGTTCTCGCGTCGCTGGTTCATCACTTCTCGTTCCTTCGTCGACACGCCACTGGTTTTCGGGGTTGCTGCCTCGCGCCCCCGCACGGCGCGCCCGGCCCCGCGCCCGCGCGTGACACCGAGCCAGACTCAGCTAGCCCTTGACGGCCCGCAAGATCTCGTCGGTCACCGCGTCGGGGTCCTCGAGCGGAAGCATGTGCCCCCTGTTCTGCAGGGTGACCAGTCGCGACCCCGGAACGGTCGCCACGATCTCATCTGCCTTCTTCGGCAGGGTCAGCGCGTCGCGAGTGCCCACCATCACGGTTGTCGGCACGTCGATGGTCGCGACGCCTTCCAGGAGGTTCATTGTGGCCATCGATCCGAGGAAGTCGCCCCGGACCCTGCCGTGACAGTTGCCGAAGAGCTCTCGGGTCAGGTCCATGTGGGACCGGACCGGATTCTCGCCGAAGGCCTGGCGTACAAAGACGTGCCCGTTCTTGGCCTGCATCGCCCGCGTGACCAGAGGCGATGCCATCATGGCGCTGGCCACCCGTGTCCCCTGCACCGCGCGGTCACCGGCGTTCGTCGCTGCAGTTGATACCAGCACCGTCGCTTTGGCCCGCTGCTTCAGGACGTCGGGTCGGTGCGTCGCCAGCGACATGATCGTCATGCCACCCATCGAGTGCCCCGCCAGCACCGCATCGTGCGGATCGGTCGCATCGAGCACCGCCTCCAGGTCGTGCGCCAGCGTCTCGATGGACAGCGGGGCGGTTCCCCTCGTGCTCGCCCCATGGCCGCGCTGGTCGTAGAGCACCACCCGGTATCCCTGCTCGCGCAGCCGGCGGGCGACGGGCACCCAGATCTCGTGACTGCAGCCCCAGCAGTGCGGCAGCACGACCACCGGGGCGTCCGGGCCCTCGCCGGCCAGATCCCAGACCGCCAACTCGGCGGCGTCAGGTGTCCGCACGATCTGATGTTCCGGGCCCGTCACGCCCTCGCCCCAGCCGAGCGACCGGCTCCCTTCATCGGCTCCGGGACCGCCCGCCCCTCCACCCTGTGCGGCGAACCGCTTGTAGACCGCCCCGGCGGCTGCGCCGGCGACGACGGTCGCACCCACGAACAGGAGCCGGCGGGAGCGGGACCGGTGGCCGACGACGCGGGAATCAGGGGAGGGCTGGGGGAGCGGTGACGTCATGACCCCGGAGCGTATTGGCCACATATGCACCCGGGCGACCCGAACAGGTCAGACCACGCCAGACAAAAGGAAATAAGGACTTGACGAAAAGGCTTAGATTCAGAAGAATATGGGTATGGCCCCCACCATGGACACTGCGATCACGACACCGACGACCCCGACGACTGCCGCCACCACGACGCCCGGCCCTGCCCGCTCCGTCGACCAGCGCATCGAGCGGCTCTCCACCGCCTCCCTGAAGCGCATCCTGGAGCCCGACACGGAGGTCCCGGGCTCCGTCGGCGACGGCCAGGTGCTCCCCGACGAGCTCATCACCCTGGCCAACGTCCCCGAGCTGTTCGACCGGCTCACCGACGAGCAGAAGCGCACCCTGGCCCGGGAGGAGTTCGCATCCATCGTGGACACCGGCGTCCGCTTCGAGTCGGTCCTGATGGCTGGATTCAGCCTCGACATCCTCTCCCGCCCCGACCTCACCGACCCCCGGGTGACGTACCTGCTGCACGAGATGGGGGAGGAGACCCGCCACTCCCGGCTCTTCGTTCGCCTGCTCGCCCAGGTCCGACCTCAGGCCAAGAACCCACTCGACAACGCGATCGGCCGCATCGCACAGCACGTGCTGATGCCGTTCCTGACCGCCATGCCGTCACTCTTCTGCCTGCTCGTCCTCAGCGGTGAAGAGGTCCCGGACCTCCTGCAGAAGCTGGCCGGCGACCATCCCGACACCGACCCGATGATCAAGGCGGTCTCGAAGTACCACCGCCAGGAGGAGGCCCGGCACCTGGCGTTCGGCCGCATGCTCTTCCCCGAGGCATGGGCGGCGGCGGGCCCGATCGAGCGCTTCCTGGTGCGCTACCTCGGCTCGCGCATCGCCGTCGCCATGTTCGACACCATCGTCCACCCGGGCGTCTACGCCACCGTCGGCCTCCCCACCTGGCCGACCTGGCGAGCCGTGAACCGCTCCGCCGGCCGCACTGCCATGCGCCACCGGGCGCTCCGTCCGCTGCTCACCCCGCTCCTCGACGCCGGCGTCTTCCGGGGCGGCCGTGTCCCCAAGGGTTGGCAGATCGCCTGCGGCGTCGACCGCGCCGGTCGCGCCCTCGAACCGGCTGCGGCGGCCTGACCCGGTGCCGCCCGAGACGAAAGGCGATCGCACCCGCCAGGCCCTCCTCGATGCGGCCGTCGTCCGCTTCGCCCGCGAGGGGTACCGGGGCACGTCTGTCGCCGACGTGTGCCGCGATGCGGGCCTCTCGACCACGGCCTCGTACCCCTACTTCGCCAACAAGGAAGCGCTCTTCGTCGCCGCGGTCGACGAGGACGTCGCCGGCCTCCTCGATGCTGCCGTCTCCCTCGTCGCCATCGACGAGCACCCCGACCAGTGGGGACGCGTCTTGATGCGCGCGCTCGTCACGCACCTCGACGGCTATCCGCTGGCGGGCCGAATCGTGCGCGGGCTCGAGCCCGACTTCACCATGCGGCTCCTGCAGATCCCCGCCCTCCAGGAGCTGCGCAAGACCGTGACCGAGCTCATCCGCGACCAGCAGATGGCGGGCAGCGTCCGCCGGGACATCGACCCGGGGTCGACGGCCAGCGGCATGGTCGTGATCGTGATCTCCCTCCTCATGGCCACCATGCAGACCGGCGCCAATGCGACCGGGTACGAGCTGGTGGCATCCGACGTGGAGTCCGTCCTGCAGGCGGCCACCCGACCGCCCCTCTGAACTGCTCGATACAATCGTTTCCCCACCTGCCAAACCGGCAACCAGCAACGAGCAACAGCGGGCGCCGGCCCAGGGCGAAGAGAGGAACGAGGGAACATGTCGGGTCACTCGAAGTGGGCGACCACCAAATACCGCAAGGGCGCCCAGGACAAGGCCCGCGCCAAGATCTTCGCCAAGTGCATCCGCCTCGTCGAGGTCGCGGCCCGCGAGGGCGGCGGGGACCTCGAGGCCAACGCCACGCTCCGCACCGCCTATCAGAAGGCCCGGGCGGCCAGCGTCCCGCTCGACACCATCGAGAAGGCGATCAAGCGGGGGACGGGCGACCTCGAGGGGGTGCGCTACGAGGCCATCAACTACGAGGGCTACGGCCCCGGCGGCGTGGCGATCATCGTGGAGGTCCTGAGCGACAACCGCAACCGCACCGGCGCCGAGATGCGGAACGTCTTCAGCCGCAACGGCGGCAACATGGCCGAGCCCGGCGCCGTCTCGTGGCAGTTCGAGCGCAAGGGCATCGTGACGGTCGGCCTCGACAACGACGAGGACAAGGTCATGGAGATCGCCATGGAGGGCGGTGCCGAGGACATGAGCAGCAACGGCGCGGCCTGGGTCGTCACCAGCGCGCCCAGCGACCTCGAGTCGGTGCGGCAGGCCCTCGACAACGCCGGCATCACCCCCGAGTCCGTCGACCTCAGCCTCGAGCCCACGACACTCGTGCCGGTCCCCGACGAGGCCGAGGCCAAGAAGGTCCTGCGCCTGCTCGAGGCGATCGACGACCACGACGACGTCCAGGCGGTGCACTCCAACGCGGACATTGCCGATGAGGTGCTCGCCGCCTTCGAGGGCTGAAAGCCTTTCGGGCGGGCTCACGCAGATCCGCCCCCTGCGGAGGACCCCCGGCTAATCTACGAACGCATGTTCGTATTGGGTATCGATCCCGGGCTCTCGCGCTGCGGCTACGGGCTGGTGGCCCGGGCCGAGGGCACGGCCGCGCTACGGGCCCACGCGGCTGGGGTGGTCGAGACCGATCCGGCGGCGCCCCTGGCCGAGCGGCTCTTGATCCTGCACACGGAGTTGCGGGCGCTGGTGCAGGAACTGCGGCCGCAGGCGGTCGTGGTCGAGCGGGTCTTCTTCCAGGTCAATGCCAAGACGGCCATGTCGGTCGGCCAGGCGAGCGGTCTGGCGCTCCTCGTCGCCGCCGAGGGCGGTTGCGAGATCGCCCAGTACACGGCCAACGAGGTGAAGCTCTGCCTGGTGGGTTACGGCGCCGCCACCAAGGACCAGGTCCAACGCATGGTGGCGCAGGTCCTCGGTCTGCCCGCCGTCGACGGTCCGCCCGACGTGGCCGACGCCCTCGCACTGGCGGTCTGTCACCTCACCACCGTGCCGTTGCGCCGGGCGATGCGTGCGGCACTCGTCAAGGAGGCAACCGGACTTCTGAAGGAGGGAACAGCGTGATCGGACTGCTTCGTGGAGCGGTGGTGGTGCGGACCGGTGAGGGCGAGGTGATCGTCGACGTCGGGGGCGTGGGGTACCGCGTCGCCGTCACGCCGGCCACCGCGGCGACCCTGGTGACGGCGGGGACCGGGGCCAAGGCGACGTTGTACGTGCACACGCATGTGCGCGAGGACGCCATCGTCCTGTACGGCTTCTTGCACGACGACGAGCGGCGTTGCTTCGAGGTCCTGCTGGGCTCGCACGGGGTCGGTCCCGCGCTGGCGCTGGCCATCATGGCGGCGCTGTCACCGGCGGCGCTGTCCACGGCTGTGCTGGAGGAGGATCTCGAGACCCTGTGCACGGTGCCGGGCGTCGGCCGCAAGACGGCGGCCCGCTTGCTGATCGAGTTGAAGAGCCGGCTGGACCTGCCCGACCTTTCGCTGCCCGGGGGTGGTGCCGCGGTGATGGCGGGGGTGGGCGCGGGAGGCGACCCGGCGGTGCGGAGCACCCGGACCTCCCGGGCCGAGGCGCGGGCGGCACTCAGTGAGCTCGGGTACGCGCCGGACGAGATCCGCGGTGCGCTCGATGGCCTACGCGACGATGTCGGGGTGGAAGAGATGCTCCGCCTCGCGCTGCGCGAGCTGGCCAGCCGGTGAGCGGGTGAGTCCCCGCGCCCGCCGGGAGGTCCTGGCGGTCGACCCTGAATCCGCCGATTCGGGGCACCGCGTCGTCGATCCCGCTGCGTCCGCCGACGTCGAGGAGCTCGAGGAGGTCGGCCTCCGCCCCCGGTCGCTCGCCGAGTTCGTCGGGCAGCCGCAGTTGGTCGAGCATCTGGGGATCGTGCTGCAGGCCGCGCGCCAGCGTCGCCAGCCGGTCGACCACATCCTCTTCGCCGGCCCTCCCGGATTGGGCAAGACGTCCTTGGCCGGCATCGTCGCCACCGAGATGGGCGCCGGGTTCCGCATTACGGCCGGCCCCGTCCTGACCCGGGCCGGTGATCTGGCCGCGCTGCTCACGGACCTGCAGGACGGCGACGTCCTGTTCATCGACGAGATCCACCGCCTGCACCGGTCCGTCGAGGAGATGCTGTACTCGGCCATGGAGGACGGTCGCCTCGATATCCTGATCGGCAAGGGCCCCACGGCGCGCTCCATCCGCCTGGAGCTGCCGAGCTTCACGCTGGTCGGTGCCACGACCCGGACCGGGCTGGTCGCCGGGCCGCTGCGGGACCGCTTCGGCTTCGTGGGCCGGCTCGATCTCTACGACCCGGCGGACCTGCGCGCCATCGTGGAGCGGTCGGCTCGGATCTTGAAGGTGCAGATCGACGCGGACGGTGCGATCCGGATATCGGAGCGCTCCCGCGGCACGCCGCGGGTGGCCAACCGGCTGCTCCGCCGGGTGCGGGACTTCGCGGAGGTGCGCGGCGAGGGCTTCATCGACGGCGCCACGGCCAGCGACGGGCTCGAGCTCTTCGGGGTCGACGAGCTTGGGCTGGACAAGGTCGACCGGGCCATCCTGGCGACGCTGTGTGGCCGTTTCGGGGGTCAGCCGGTGGGCCTGACCACGCTGGCGCAGTGCGTGGGCGAGGAGACGGACACGATCGAGGACGCCTACGAACCGTTTCTGCTGCAGAGCGGGCTGATCCAACGGACGTCCCGGGGTCGGGTGGCGACGCAGCGCGCCTGGACGCATCTGGGCTTAGAACGGCCGGCATCGGCTGCCGACGCAATGAACACGCCTCCGCTGTTCTGAAGGGGCGCTCGCGGTGCAACGGCGGCGCGTCAATTCACATTTCTTGCGCCGTTCGCCGTGTCGATGGACTACCGTTTCGGGATTGCACCACAAGACGGGAGCGAGGTGACCACATGGCAGGAATGACGACGCGCTCGACATGCTCGACGCTGCGCGCCTCCGCTGTCGCCTTCGTGGCCCGGCCGCCCGCCGTTTCGCTTGGTGCCGTCGGAGGGAGGTCCCGGATGGCCGGGCCCGACCTCTGCCCCGCTGGTCACTGACGCCGACCAGGACACCGACGGGCTGACCGCCCGTACGTAATCCGAGGCCTCCTGCGCACCTCGAGTGCGCCCATGTCCTCGACCCGCCCGCTTCACCTCCCACCTGGAGAAACCAATGGGTGAACGCACCCTCTTTCCCAATGCATCGACCAAGGACACCCTGGCCTATTGCCGGCGCCAGATGCAGCCCGACCGCGTCGCGTTCACGGGCGCCTGTAGCTCCATCGTCCTCGGGACTCTGGCCAACGCGGTCGCGGCGCCGCTGATTTTTGCCGCGCTCCTGAGTCGGATCGCGAACCTCCAGCCGCACGAGGGGCTGTGGCAGTCCTTCGGCCCCCTGCTGGTCGCCTACGCGTTGGTGCTGGCGGCCGCCACGCTGTTCGGACGGATCGGCGGCTGGATGATGTGGGGCGCCACCCTGCGCTCGTTCGGGCGCGCGATCACCAGCGGCTACGAACACCTGATCGGGCTCAGTCACGCGTGGCACACCGACAGGCCCTCGGGCGAGGTCATTGCCACACTGGAGACGTCGACCTGGGCCTTCGCCGACATGATCGAAGCCATGGTCTGGGGCATCCTGCGCATCGGCGTCACGACGATCGGCGCCATCGTGGTCCTCGGATTCGTGGCCTGGCCCGTCGCGCTCGTGATGTCGGGCCTCGTCGGGGTGTTCGCCTTCGTGCTGCACCGCCGCATGGGTCGGGTCGTCGCCGCGGAGAAGGAGTTCTCCGACGCCCACTCCCGGGCGACCGGGGTCATCGCCGACACCATCGCCAACCTGACCACCGTGCGCTCGCAGGCCGCCGAGCAGCGGGAGATGGACCGTGTGGCCGCGTTGGTGGCCGATTCCCTGAGCGCCGACCTGCGGGCACGAAAGGTCTTCACCGCGACGCGGATCCAGATGGAGTCGGCGATGGCCTTCTTCAGTTGGGCGTCCATTTTGGTCGGGGTCGTGCTTGCGCTGCACCACGTCGCCGCGGCGGGAGCGGTGTACCTGATCCTCTTCTACGCGACGTTCGTCGGGACGAGCCTGGAAGAGTCGTTCGAGTTCATCCGCTTGATCGCCCGCTCCCTCGGTCGCTGTGCGAAGTTCGCCGGCATCGCCGCCACGGAGCCCGACATCGTCGACGTCCCCGGCGCGCCGGACCTGGTCGTGCCGCACGGGAGGGTGGAGTTCAGGGGCTTGCAGTTCGCGTACCGCGCCGGCACGCCGCTGTTCGAGGGCCTCGACCTCCGCATCAAGCCCGGTGAGCACGTGGGCCTGGTCGGCCCCTCCGGCTCGGGCAAGACGACGTTGACCAAACTGATGCTGCGCTTCGCCGACCGCGACGGCGGGCTGATCGAGATCGACGGCCAGGACATCGCGTGTGTGACGCAGCACTCGCTGCGCGGCCACATCGCGTATGTCCCACAGGACCCCCAGATGCTCCACCGCACCATCGCGGAGAACATCTGTTACGGCATGGAATCCGGGCAAGAGGTCGACATGGATCTCGTGCGTGCGGTGGGCCGCGCCGCCTACGTGGACGAGTTCGTCGAGCGCCTGCCCGACGGTTATGAGACGGTGGTGGGGGAGCGGGGCATGAAGCTCTCCGGCGGTCAGCGCCAGCGGGTGGCCATTGCGCAGGCGATGGCCAAGGGTGCGAAGGTGCTCGTCCTGGACGAGGCCACCTCGGCGCTGGACTCCGAGTCGGAGTCGCTCGTGCAGGGGGCACTGTGGCGTCTCATGGAGGGAACGACCGCGTTGGTGGTGGCGCACCGGTTGGCGACCATCGCCCGCCTGGACCGGATCGTGGTGCTCGACCGCGGGCGCGTGGTCGAGCAGGGCACGCACGCCGAGTTGCTCTCCGCCGGTCGCAAGGGCGTCTACGGGCGCCTCTGGGCGCACCAGTCAGGTGGCTTCCTCGCTGCGTAAGCCTGACCTCCGACTCCCCGCCGCGGGGGTCAGGGGGTCAGCAGCCCACACCTAGCCCGGCAGATCCTCCGGCCGCTTCTTGGCCAGGTGGCCTGACAGGAGTCCTGTGGATTGACCGACCTCGATCATGTAGCCATCCGGATCGCGCATGTAGCAGCGGATCTCGGGACCTCGATCGATCGGAGGCGTCACGAATTCTGCCCGCGCTCGCTCCATTCCTTGTAGCAGGCGTTGATGTCGGCGACCCGCAGATTCAAGAAGATCGACGTCGTGTCGTCGGGCTCATAATTGACCACCGAGATGCCGGGCTTGTCGGGTGTGGGCCCACCACCGGGGTTCATGATGATCCAGCTGTTGGCCAGCTTCACCATGCACGGGTTCTCCTCGAGAACGACCTTCCCGCCGAGGATGCGCGAATAGAAATCGCGTGATCGGGCGACCTTCCGCACGGTAATGAACAGGGCCGCAATGATCCCCTCAGAGGGAACCGGCAGATTCTCATAGTCAATGTACGGAGACTCATCGGCCATAAAGTCATTCCCTTCGCTTGCGCTGGGCGACCCAGGACACAGAGCGCCGACCTGTACGACTGCCCGGCCATGAGTCGATCCGCTCGAACCCAGTAATTCTGTACTCCGAGCAAACGGCTTCGCAATCCCCGACTGGCCGGGGCTCGCGGTCGTTGTCGGTCAGCTGGCGAACCCGGCCCGCGCCGAGTGGAGAGTGCCGAGGGTGCCGGGCGAACGGAGCTACGCGGGCTGCGCCGGCTGAGCCGGGCCGGAGATCCGGGTCACCGAGGCCACCGAGGCGCGCAGGGGTAGGAACACCCTGAAGGTCGTCGACCAGCCAGGGGTGTCGACGATGTCGACGAAACCCTCGTGCGCCTCGGCCACCGACTTGGCGATGGCCAGGCCCAGTCCGGTCCCGGGCACGCCCATCTCGGTCGACGAAGCGAGCCGGTAGAAGCGCTCGAAGAGCTGGTCGCGCTCACCCTCGGGGATGCCGGGCCCTTCGTCGAGGACCTGGACCCTGGCGTAGGAGTCCCAGTTGTCGACGATGACGTGGACGCGGCCACCGCGGGGCGAGAACTTGATGGCGTTGGACAGCAGGTTGCCCAGCAGCTGGTGCAGGCGGGTGGGGTCCCCGAAAATCGGGACCTCGTCGCCGGGCTCGATGGTCAGCACGATTCCGGCGACAGTGGCCGACGTCTGGATCGCATGGACCGCTTCCTCAGCGAGACGACTGAGGTCCAACTCGGTGAACGCGACCCGGAGCCCTCGACCCGCGCCCGGGTCCGCCAGGAGATCCTCCGCCACGCGCTGGAGCTGCTCGGCGTTGCGCTCGATGGTCTGGAGCATGCGCATCTGACTCTCGGTCAGATCCGACGAAGCGTCGAGCAGGAGCTCAATGAAACCCCGGATCGACGTGATCGGCGTGCGCAGCTCGTGGGACACCGTCGCCACGACGTCGTCCTTCATCTGGGTCAGCTCACGCAGCCGGTTGTTCTGCTCAATGAGTGACTGCGTGACCTCTTTTTGGATGGCGAACAGGCGCTCCCGGTCGGCGGCGAGCTCCTCGCGCTCGGTCACGTCGATGGCGACCACCACGTAGCCGCCGTTGGTCTGCGCAAGAGCGTTGTCCTGGGGCATCCAGCCGTTCGAGGTGGTGACGGCTTCGGCCTCGACGGCATCGGCGTCCTCGGGCCACTCGTCGTCGAGCGCGATGTCCGGTGACGGGACGGGGAGGGCCCGCACCCGGACGACGCAGCGACGCTGCTGGCCGTCCTTGCGCGTCGCGGTCCATGGAACCTCGGCCGCCGTCTCCGCGTCGACGGGCTCCAGGGCGGTCCGCATGGCGTCGATGGTCTGGCGCCGCTCGTCGATCTGGGCCGGGTCGATGAAGTCGGCGATGGATTGGACGCCAACCACCTCGGCCGCCCGGTACCCGAGCATCTGCTCCGCTCCAGCCGAGAAGAACGTCACGGTGCCCGCCGGGTCGACGCCCAGGATGGCACTTCCGGTCGCCGCCCGGAGGAGGGTCTCGAGCCGGTCCCGGGCGTAGTCCGCCTCCCGGGCGTTCCGCCGTGCGATGCGGGACTGCTGCGCCAGATTGCTCAGGAAGGCCCGGTCCCGCGAGACCATCGTGTACGCGGTCGAGGCCACCAACGTCGTGACCGTTGCCATGACGACAACCTGGCGCCACTCGATGGTCGGATACTTGGGTCCCCCGATCATCAGGAGCGGCACCAGCAGCGCCAGATCGAGGCAGAACAGACCGACGAGCAGATGCAGGCGTCGCCCGTAGAGCGAGAGCCACACGATCGGGAGGAGGTACACGACCACCAGCCCAGAGTCGGAGCCGCCCTGCGCGTCCCGGATGATGGCGATGACCGCGATGTAGCCGATCGGGATGATGAGCCAGGCCCAGTCGGGCAGCCGCTCCCAGGGCAGGAGGAAGGCGGCGGCCACCAGGGCGAAGAACAGGACGCCGGCGACCGAGATCTCGCGGCGGGCGTCATGGGGGAAGGGGATCACGGCGATGAGGACCGTGCCGACGGCGACCAGGGCGAAGAGGGGCAGCCGCACGCGCATGGAGCCGGAGAACCCGATCGGCAGCGCGGAGCCGGGCATCTGCAGTTCGCGACGCCCATCGGCGTCGGGTGAGGACTGGAACGAGTCGCTCACCGGTTCCGCGAGCGATAGCGGTAGCCGAAGCCCCGCACGGTCTCGATCGGGCCTTCGTCGCCCTCGCCCCATCCGAGCTTCCGTCGGAGCCGGAGCACGGCGTACTTGACGCGGGTCGGAGCCAACCCGCTGGGGTCGTCCCAGGCCAGCTCGATGAGCTGGTCCGACGAGAGGACCTGGCCCTGATGACGGGTCAGCGTGGCGAGCAGGCGGTATTCGGTCGGGGTCAAGATGATCGTCGTACCGTCGACGGCGACCTCCTGGTGGGCATAGTCGATGTGGAGGGTGCCGTCGTCGAAGGTGGTCACCGGCTCGTTCCGGGAGACCTGTCGCCGGCCGACGGCCTGCAGCCGGGCCAGGAGCTCGACCCGGCTAAACGGCTTGGTCAGGTAGTCGTCGGCGCCCGAGTTGAGCCCCCGGACCTTGTCCCGCTCGGTGCCCAGGGCGGTCAGCATGAGCACCGGCACGTCGCTCATGTCCCGGATGCGCTCCAGGACCTGCCAACCGTCCAGGTCCGGAAGGCCCACGTCGAGGATCACGATGTCGGGATGGCTCTGGTGGAACTGGCGGACCCCGTCGCGTCCTTCGATGGCCTCGGCAACCTTGTACCCCTCGCGTTCGAGGAGGGTCCGCAGGAGTTGGCGGATGTCCGCCTCATCCTCAATGACCAGTACGGAGACATGACCATCTCGCATCAGACTGCAACTGTACTGGGCAAATGGCCGATCTGAGTGAATTAGGCACGCCCACGGCCAAACGGAAACTTCCTGCTCAAGCCATGAATTGGCTCTGGGTAGGGCTCGGGGCGCCTGGAACCCGCCGCTTGGGGGTGGGTGATGCCCGCAATCGCGGGGTGACACACCCGTGGACCAGGAACGATCAGACCAAGCGAACTCTGGCGACTCAGCAGAGACTCAAGGGAGCGAAAGATGCGCCGGCCCGGGCCGTCGGTCCCCCCGGAAACCTCCGTCCGACGGCCTCAGAAGGCCGGCGCATCTCTTCGCTGCTCCTTGTTCCCCCTCGGTGTTCCCCCTCCTGAGAGTCCGTTCCCCTCCTTCGGACTCTCACCGGTCGCCCCCCGAACGACCTTCACCGTGAGGTTGCTGTACTGATGATTCGTACTCTGAACAACGGCTGTCGCAACCGAGGCCACATTGGGTTGCGGTTCGGTTGCTTGGCGACGGGTTGCGCCATACGGGAGCAGCCGGGTCGTTGTACCCGCCGGGAGGCGAGTGCAACGCCGCACGTGCACACGGGCACCCCGGGGCGCCACCTGGTCGGTATGGCGCCGTCCCGGACCGGGGACCCAGTGCCGGGCTCGAGGAGGAGCGGCGACCGCTGCCGGAGGCTGCTCGGGCACCCGGGCGCCCGGGTGCCCGAGAGACCCGGAATCAAGGCACTAGGGTGGCGCGTCGCAACCGATTCCGGTCCAAGGATCCCTCATGACACCAACCCCGGCGGTGGCCCACTTCGTTCTGGCCGCCGCGTCCAAGTCCAGTTCCAATTCCCTCCTGACCCTTCTGCCGCTCGTGGCGATCGGCCTGCTCGGCTACTTCTTCTTCATCCGTCCTCAACAGCGCAAGGCGCAGGCCGCCCGCCAGGGGGCCCAGGGTTCGGCCTTCGAGGTTGGAGACGAGGTCCAGACCGTCGGCGGCGTCATCGGCACCGTCCTCGAGGTCCATGGTGACCGCTACACGCTTCTGACGGGCGCACTGGGCGACGACGGCAACCTCGATGGGCCGCAGCCGACCCGGATCGTGTTCGTCCGCCAGGCCATCGCCAAGAAGATCGATCCCATCGACGACGTGCGCGTCGACGACGCTCCGGTCGATGACGAGCCGGTCCAGGACATCAAGCCCCGGGCGAGCGCAAGCGGCAACGGCACCGGCAGGGCAACCAGTGACGCGAAGGACGCAGACATCGACGACGTGGGTGGGGACGGTGCCGCCAGCAGCGGCGACCTCGGTGGGGAGGCCGAAGAGGCGTGAGCCCGAAGTCGGGTGGCCGGGCCCAGCGGCGTCTGCGACGCAACTTGTGGATCAGCGTGATCGTCGTGGTAGCGATCGCCCTCGGGTCGTTCGCAGCCGTGTTCGCCGCCAAGTGGTCGCCTCGCTTGGGGCTCGACCTGGCCGGCGGGGTGGCGGTCGTCTACACCGCCGAGGGGCAGCACGTCTCCCAATCCGACCTCAACGAGACCGTCAACATCCTGAACCTGCGCGTCAACAGCCTCGGGGTGTCCGGCGCCGAGGTCCAGACGAGCGGGAAGAACCAGATTTCGGTCTCCATTCCCGGTGTGACGAACGCGCAGCAGGTCCTCGACCAGATCGGGCAGACGGCGCGCATGTACTTCCGCCCGGTCGAGTGTTACGCCTATCCGCAAGGCGTCCCGAAGGGATCGAAGGCCAAGGTCTTGCCGAGAGGCGTCGGGACGATCCCCGCCTGTACGTCGTCGTCGCAGTTGACCGCGGCCAACCTCGCCGTCACGCCCAACAGCGGACCGCAGGGCTACAGCTCCAACAACGTGCCACCGGATCCGCAGTACCAGGCCTACCCCTCAACCAGTGTCGACAAGCCCGGCTACGCCACCAGCACCGTGCTGCTGCCCGGCATCAACGGCGCCTGCGACGGGCAGGCCGTGGTGCGCTGCGTGCTCGGGCCCGCCCAGATGACCGGTCATTCCATCGGCAGTGCCCAGGCCACGCAGAACCAGACCGGGCAGTGGGTGGTCGACTACACGCTGGCCGGCGCGGCCGGGTCCGCGCTGTGGGACAAAGTGGCCCAGGAGAACTTCCACCAGCTGCTCGGGATCGAGCTCGACGGCCAGGTGTACTCGGCGCCCATCATCCAGCCCACGCAATCCGCGTTCACGTCCTTCGACGGCAAGGGTGAGATCTCGGGGAACCTGACCCAGTCGGACGCGCAGAACCTGGCGCAGGCCATGAACTTCGGTGCCCTGCCGATCACGCTGAAGGCGGCCACATCGGAGACGGTCTCGGCGACGCTGGGGCACTCCGCGCTGGTGGCCGGCCTCGGCGCCGGCATCGCCGGACTGATCCTCGTGCTCCTCTACGTGCTCGCGTACTACCGCGCCCTGGGGCTCGTGATCATCTCCGGCCTGGTGCTGACCGCCATGTTGCTGTGGGCCATCATCTCGGCGCTCGGCCATACCTCCGTCGCGCCCAGTTTCGACCTCGCCGGCATCACCGGCCTGATCGTGTCGATCGGCATCACCGTCGACTCGTACATCGTGTACTTCGAACGCCTGAAAGACGAGACCAGATCCGGCCGATCGGTGCGCACATCGGTGGACCGCGGCTTCAAGAGCGCCTGGCGGACGGTGTGGGCGGCTGACTTCGTGTCGCTGCTGGCGGCGATCGTCCTGTATCTGGTCGCGGTCGGCAACGTGAAGGGCTTCGCCTTCTTCCTCGGGCTCTCCACCATCATGGACATGGCCATCACGTGGTTCTACACGCGTCCCCTCGTCATCCTCCTCGGCCAGAGCCAACGCACCCAGGGCACCGGTGCCTTCAGCATCTCCACCGGCCTCGGCGCCGGCCCGCAGACGCAGGGCGTCCCCGCCGGCGTGGGCGTGGGCGTGGCCGGGGCGGGAGGTGGTGGCTCGTGAGCGACGACGAGCGCCCCGAGGACGGCAGTTCCCTGGACGAGGTGCCCGAGGAGGACGTCGAGCGCCTGGAGGACAGTGTCGACACCGAGGACCTCGACGAAGAGGAGCTCGTCAGCCTCGATGACGCCGCCCGCGCCCTCCTGGCCAAGCCGCGGCGGGGTCACGGCCCCATCGCCCGGCTCTACCGGGGCGAGACGCGCTTCGACTTCGTCGGCAAGCGCAGGATCTGGTTCAGCATCTCGACTGCCATCATCGTGCTCGGGATCATCTCGATCGTGCTGCGGGGCGGGCTGAACCTGGGGATCGAGTTCAAGGGCGGCACCGAGTGGACGATCGCCGCCCCGGGTGTCACCCAGACCCAGGCGACCGACGCCCTGAAGGGCACCGGGCTGGTCGACCCCACCGTGGAGCTACTGGGCAGCGGGAACAAGCAGACGCTCAACGTGCAGTCGGACCTGAACCACCTGACGCAGAAGCAGCAGGACGCCGTGAGCAAGAGCGTCGAGAAGTCGCTGCTCGCCCTGACCGCCACGCACGCCCCCGCCTCGGCGCCGACGACGACCACCTCGACAACGGCCGCGCCCACGACCACGACGACGGCCAAGGCGGGTGCCGCCGCAGCCGCCACGACGACGACCACGTCGCCGGCCAACACCGTGCCCCATACCCAGGAGGACAAGATCAGCGTCACCACCGTCGGTCCGACGTGGGGCTCCTCCATCACGAACAAGGCGATCGAGGCGCTGATCATCTTCTTCATCGTGGTGGCGATCTACATCAGCATCCGCTTCGAACCGAAGATGGCGCTCGCCGCGTTCATCGCCATGATCCACGACGTCCTGGTGGCCATCGGCATCTACTCGATCTTCAACTTCCAGGTGACGCCGGACACCGTGGTGGCCATCCTGACCATCCTCGGGTACTCGCTCTACGACACCGTCGTCGTGTTCGACCGCGTCCGAGACAACACGAAGGGCATCGGCAGCAGCGGCCGCCTGACCTACCCCCAGCTCATCAACCTCTCCATGAACCAGACGCTGGCCCGGTCGATCAACACGTCCATGGTCGCCATCCTCCCGGTCCTGGCCGTGCTCCTGATCGGCGCGCAGCTCCTGGGCGCCACGACATTGCAGTCCTACGGCCTGGCCCTCTTCGTCGGCCTGCTCTCGGGGGCCTACTCGTCGATCTTCATCGCGGCGCCGGTGCTCTGCATGATGAAGGAGCGCGAGGACCGCTGGGTGCAGATCGCCGCCCGCCTGACCAAGCGGGGCGACGCGGACAGCTGGTACTCCGCGGTTGACGCCGCCAACATGAGCACGGCGATGAGCGTCGCCGCCTCCGGTCAGGCGACCCGGGGCGGTGGGGGCGGTGCCGCAGCCGGTGCTGCCGCGGCGGGCACTGCGGCCGCCGCTGCGGGGCGGAAGTCCGGCGGCAACAAGCGCAGCGGGCCGATCCGGCCGGGCTCGGGCAGCCGACCCAGCGGAGGCGCACCCGGGACCGCCGTGATGGACCGGCCGGCCGGTTCGGCCCCCGCGTCCCCGGGGAGCCGGGCCAACGGGCAACCGGCCGCGGCCCCGGCCTCGGGCCCCCGGCCACGCAAGAGCAAGGGCAAGCGCCGGCGCTGACCTGCACCGCACCGCTGCGTATCCCGCTGCATATGCAGTCCTCGGTGCGTTCTTGTATTTGCCCAGGCGGGTAGCCTGTATGGATGGTGGCCCTGACGCGGGTGACTCCCGGCACAGACACCGAGACGAACGCTCGAGACCTCGAGCGGGAACAGGCTCAGGAGCCGATGCTCCGCGACCTGTTGGCCCCCCTGCTGGCCGAGTTCGCCCGCCACCGCCCCGAGGACGACACCTCCATGATCGTCGAGGCGGGCCGGACCGCCGCCCGGGCGCACGAGGGGCAGTTCCGGCGCTCGGGTGAGCCCTACATCACGCACCCGGTGGCCGTGGCGACGATCGTGGCCGAGCTCGGCCTGGACGACCAGACCGTGGCCGCCGCGCTCCTGCACGATGCGGTGGAGGACACCGGGCTGACGCTCGAGACGATTCAGGAGACCTTCGGCGAGGGGGTGGCCCGGGTCGTCGACGGGGTCACCAAGCTCGACCGGCTCCAGTTCAACTCCAAGGAGGCCCAGCAGGCGGCCACCATCCGCAAGATGCTCGTCGCCATGGCCGACGACTGGCGCGTCCTCCTGATCAAGCTGGCCGACCGCCTGCACAACATGCGCACCCTGGCCGTCATGCCGGAGTGGAAGCAGCGGCGCACCGCCCAGGAGACGTTCGACGTCTATGCGCCGCTGGCGCACCGGCTCGGGGTCCAGCAGGTCCGCTGGCAGCTGGAGGACCTCGCCTTCGCCACGCTGCACCCGAAGCGCTACGCCGAGATCGAGCAGATGGTGGTGGCCCGGGCGCCGCAGCGGGAGGAGTATCTCGAGCGGGTGCTCGTCCACGTACGCCAGCGGCTGGACGACATGGGCGTGGCCGCCGACGTCACGGGGCGGCCGAAGCACCTGTGGTCCATCTACGAGAAGATGGTCGTGCGGGGCAAGGAGTTCGACGACATCAACGACCTGGTCGCCATCCGGGTCGTGGTGGAGTCCGAGAAGGACTGCTGGGCCGCCCTGGGCGCCATCCACGCCATCTGGGCCCCGGTGCACGGGCGCTTCAAGGACTACATCAACACGCCCAAGTTCAACATGTACCAGTCGCTCCACACGACGGTCATCGGGCTGGACGGCAAGCCGGTCGAGGTGCAGATCCGGACCTCGGAGATGCACCACCGGGCCGAGTACGGCATCGCGGCGCACTGGGGTTACAAGTCCAAGGAGGACCACTCCTCGGAGATGGCGTGGCTCCAGCGCATCGCCGACGTCGACCGCCAGACCGACGACCCGATCGAGTTCCTCGAGGCGCTCAAGCTGGACCTCGAGCAGGACGAGGTCTACGTCTTCACGCCCAAGGGCAAGGTCATCGCGCTGCCGGCCCGCTCGACGCCGGTCGACTTCGCCTACGCCATCCACACCGAGGTGGGGCACCGCTGCATCGGGGCGCGGGTCAACGGCCGCCTGGTGCCGCTCGAGACCCAGCTGTCCAGCGCGGACACCGTCGAGATCTTCACCTCGAAGTCGCCGACGGCCGGCCCGTCGCGGGACTGGCTCCAGATCGTCGCCTCCACCCGGGCCCGCAACAAGATCCGCCAGTGGTTCTCCCGGGAGCGTCGGGAGGATGCCATAGAGAACGGTCGGGAGGAGCTGGCCCGCGCCCTGCGCCGCGACGGCCTGCCACTGCACAAGCTCCTTGGGTCCACCGCCCTGCAGCAGGTGGCCGACACCATGAACCTGGCCGACCTCGATGCGCTCTACGCCTCCATCGGCGAGAACCAGGTCTCGGCCCAGTCGATCGTCCAGCGCCTGACCAAGGCGCTGCGGGGCGGCGGCGAGGCCGACGAGCAGCTCCCGACCATCGCGCTGCCGAGCACGAGCCGGCCCCGCCAGGGGCGGCGCACCGGGACGGGCGTCTACGTCGAGGGGCTCGACGACGTCATGATCCACCTCGCCGCGCTGCTGCACCCCGGTGCCGGGCGACCAGATCGTGGGCTTCGTCACCCAGGGCCGGGGCGTCTCGGTGCACCGGGCCGACTGCGCCAACGCGGCGGCGCTGGCCGACCGCTCCCGCGAGCGCCTCATGGAGGTCGAGTGGGACCGGGGGAACGACGGGGTCTTCGTGGCGACCATCGAGGTCCAGGCCTTCGACCGGGCGCGCCTGCTGGCCGACGTGTCCCGGGTCGTCTCCGAGCACCACCTCAACATCGTGGCCGCCCGCACCGCCACGACGCCGGACCGGGTCAGCCGGATGGCCTTCGACGTCGAGCTGGCCGACCCGACCCACCTGCATTCACTGATCAGCGCGCTCAAGCATCTCGACGGGGTCTTCGACGCGTATCGTCAGCTCCCTGGCAAGAAAGTCTGACCCCCGACCCATGAGGAGCGTTCTGTGAGCCCGGGGTCGTCCGCGCCCGCGCCCAAGCCCAAGGCAGAACCGGGTGAGGCCGCCGCGCCGGTTCCCGACCGCCCCGACCCGGCGGCCCGCACCCCGAAGGGCATGCACGACGTCCTCTGGCCCGAGTCGGCCCGCTGGGAGGGAACGGTCGCCCGTTTCGCCTCGTTGGTCGAGCGCGCCGGCTACGGGCTCACGATCACGCCGATCGTCGAGCACGCCGGCGTGTTCCTGCGGGGCATCGGCGAGGGCAGCGAGGTCGTCGGCAAGGAGATGTACATCTTCGAGGACCGCGACGGCCAGATGATGGCCCTGCGCCCCGAGGGGACCGCCCCCATCGCCCGGGCTTTCGTGCAGCACCACCCGGTGCCGCCGTGGAAGGCCTGGTACGTGGCGCCGTCGTTCCGGCACGAGAACCCCCAGCACGGCCGCTACCGCCAGCACCACCAGCTCGGGGTGGAGGCGATCGGCCCGGCGGACGCGGACCTCGACGTCGAGGTGGTCTCGCTGGCCCACGACTTCTTCGCCGGCCTCGGGCTGCGCCAGGTGACGCTGCGGTTGAACTCCATGGGCGACGACGTCTGCAAGCCGGGGTACGTCGCGCTCCTCGGCGCCTACCTGGCCGAGCGGGTCGACCAGCTGTGCCCGGCACACCGGACCCGCCACCTCGAGAACCCGTTGCGCGTCCTGGACTGCAAGACGGCCGAGTGCCGGGCGGCCACCGAGGACGCCCCGCACTTCCTCGACCACCTCTGCGACCCCTGCGCGGCGCACTTCGCCCGGGTGCGCGGCGGGCTCGACTCGCTCGGTGTCGCCTACGCCATCGACCACCGCCTGGTGCGGGGCTTCGACTACTACACGCGCACGACGTTCGAGTTCGCCGCCGACGCGCTCGACGCGGCGCAGAACGGCGTCGGCGGCGGCGGCCGCTACGACGGTCTGGTCGAGCTGCTGGGCGGGGACCCGACCCCGGGCATCGGGTTCGGGATCGGGGTGGAACGGGTGCTGCTGGCCTGCGACGCCGAGGGAGTGTTCACGACCGCGTCCGTGGTGGCGGCGCGGCCTCTGCACGCGTACGTGATCGACATCGCCGGCGGGGAGACCGCCGTGACCCTCACGGCCGAGCTGCGCCGGGACGGCCTGCGGGCCGACAGAGGCTTCGGCGGCCGCTCCATGAAGTCCCAGATCAAGTCGGCCGACCGCTCCGGCGCGCTGGTGGCGCTGATCGTGGGGGAACAGGAGGTCGCCGAGGGAACCGTCGTGCTGCGCCCGCTGCGCAGCAGCGAGGAGCAGCGGACCGTGCCCCGGGCTGCCATTGTGGACGAGCTCAAGAGCTTCCTCGCCAATGCGGCGTTCGCCGAGGGGTCGGACGACGACGTCGACCGGCACCTGCACCCGCACCCCCATCTGCCGGACCCCGACCCTGACTTCCAATGACCACCACCCAGGACAACGAGCCCCCCGAACCGAACCGGCCCACCGCCATGCGCACCCACCTGTGTGGCGTGCTGCGCCCGTCCGACGTCGGCACCACCGTCCGCCTCTGCGGCTGGGTGGCCCGCCGGCGCGAGCACGGCGAGCACCTCGCCTTCGTGGACCTGCGTGACCACACCGGCATCATCCAGTGCGTGATCGACCACGCCACCGACGTCCGCTCCGAGTGGGTCATCGCCGTCACGGGGACCGTGCGCCACCGGCCCGAGGGCACCGTCAACCCCGGCATCGGCACGGGCGAGGTGGAGATCGGCGACTGCACGGTCGAGGTCCTCAACGAAGCCGAGCCCCCGCCGTTCTCGGTCGACGACCGCGACGAGTCCGACGAGCCCGTGCGCCTGCGCTACCGCTACGTCGACCTCCGACGACCGCGCATGCAGCGCAACCTGAGACTGCGGGCGCGGGTCAACGCGGCGCTGCGGGCGGCGATGGACCGCCAGGGCTTCGCGGAGATCGAGACGCCGCTCCTGTGGGCGCCGACCCCCGAGGGCTCCCGGGAGTTCTCCGTCCCGTCCCGCCTGCACCACGGCTCCTTCTACGCGCTGCCGCAGAGCCCGCAGCTGGCCAAGCAGCTCCTCATGGTGGGGGGCTTCGACCGCTACTTCCAGATCGCCCGCTGCCTGCGTGACGAGGACCTCCGTGCCGACCGCCAATTCGAGTTCATGCAGCTCGACCTGGAGTGCTCCTTCGCCAGCCAGGACGACGTGATGGCCTTCACCTCCGAAGCCGTCCTCGATGCCGCCGAGGCCGCGACGGGGGAGCGGCCGCCGCCCATCGAGCGGATGACGTGGGCCGAGAGCAGGGACCGCTTCGGCACCGACAAGCCGGACCTGCGCTTCGGCATGGAGCTCGTCGACCTGACGGAGGTGTTCGAGCGCACGGAGGTCAAGGCCTTCTCGTCGCCGGCCGTCAAGGCCCTCGTCGTCGCCGACGGCGCCACCTATCCCCGCAAGCGGCTCGACGAGCTCACCGAGCAGGCCAAGAGAGCCGGCGCGGCGGGCCTGGCCTGGTTCCGCGTGGTCGAGAACGGCCCGTCGCTCGACGGACCCCTCGCCCGCCACCTCTCGGAGCAGGAGGTCGTCGGCGTCCTGGAACGCACGAAGGCGGAACCGGGGGACCTCATCCTGGCGGTCTCGGACACCTACGCCACGGCCTGCGCGGTGCAGGGCACGCTGCGCGTGGCGATCGGGGCCCCACCCGTGGCCCAGGGCCCGCATCGATACGTCTGGGTCGTCGACTTCCCCATGTTCGAGGTCGGGGCCGACGGCAAGCCCCAGCCGGCGCACCACCCGTTCACCATGCCGTACCCCGAGGACCTGCCGCTCCTGGCGTCGGACCCGCTCGCCGTGCGCTCCCAGGCCTACGACCTGGTGCTCAACGGGTGGGAGCTCGGCTCGGGGAGCGTCCGTATCCACAACCGGGGGACCCAGGAGCAGGTGTTCGCCGCGCTGGGCATCGGCGTCGAGGAGGCCGAGTCCCGCTTCGGGTTCCTGCTCGGCGCGTTCCGCTACGGCGCCCCGCCCCACGCCGGGTTCGCGGTCGGGATCGACCGGCTGGTCGCGATCCTGTCGGGCGAGGAGAACATCCGCGAGGTGATCGCGTACCCCAAGACCCAGTCCGGGTCCGACCTGCTGACCGGCGCGCCCACGCCGCTGCCCGCGGCCACGCTGGCCGAGCTGGGCATCCGGGTGGTGGTGCCGCCGAGCCCGCCGACCGGCTCCGGGCCGGGGTGAGCCTCTTCGCCGACGCCGCCGATCGCCGCCTCCAGCGCCAGGCGCCCCTTGCGGCCCGTCTCCGCCCCCGCACCCTCGATGAGGTCGTGGGTCAGGAGCACCTCGTCGGCCCCGGTGCCCCGTTGCGCCGGCTGGCCGAGTCGGACCGGGTCGGCTCGGCGATCCTGTGGGGCCCCGCCGGCACCGGCAAGACCACCCTCGCTCGCCTGCTCGCCGACACCACGGCCAAGCACCTCACGACGCTCTCGGCCACGGCCGCCGGCGTGAAGGACGTGCGCGAGGCCCTGGCCGAGGCGCAGCACCGCCTGGGCGAGCAGGGCCAGGGGACCATGCTCTTCATCGACGAGGTGCACCGCTTCTCCAAGTCCCAGCAGGACGTGCTGCTCCCCGCCGTCGAGGACGGCCTCATCGTGCTCATCGGGGCCACCACGGAGAATCCTTTCTTCGAGGTGAATCCGCCCCTGTTGAGCCGGGCCTCACTGTGGCGGCTGCACCCCTTGTCGCCGGACAACCTGCGCACGCTCATCCGGCGCGGTCTGGACCTGGAGGGGGCCGACGCGGAAGAAGACGCGATCGACGCGGTGGTGGCGGCCAGCGAGGGGGATGCCCGGGCCGCGCTGACGACGGTGGAGGTGGCGGTGGCGTTGGTCCGCGCCGCGGCGGAGGAGGCCGGCACCGTGGGCGCGGAGGACGCCCGGGTCGTGCTCACCATGGGCGACATGTCCCGGGCCCGGGACGGCCGCCTGTTCCACCAGGGCGCCGACGAGCACTACGACCAGATCAGCGCGTTGATCAAGAGCGTGCGCGGCTCGGACCCCGACGCGGGCCTCTACTGGATGGCCCGCATGATCGAAGCGGGGGAGGACCCCCGGTTCCTGGCCCGGCGCATGGTCATTCTGGCCAGCGAGGACATCGGACTGGCCGACCCCCAGGCGCTCCTGGTGGCCGAGGCCGCGGCCCGGGCGGTCGAGTACGTGGGGCTGCCCGAGGCGGCGCTGAATCTGGCCGAGGCGGTGATCTACCTGGCCCGGGCACCCAAGTCCAACGCCGTGGTGGTGGCGCTCGGCCGGGCCCAGGCGGACGTCCGCTCCGGCGTCAGCCAGGAGGTCCCCGCCCACCTGCGCGACGCCCACTACAAGGGTGCCGCCGGCCTGGGGCACGGCGAGGGCTACGTCTACCCCCATGACGACCCCTCGGGCGTGGTCGTCCAGCAGTATCGTCCAGAGGCGCTCGAGGGTCGGGTGTACTACGAGCCGACGCCGCATGGTTCAGAGGGCGTCGGCTCGGGTGGCGAGGCAGGCCCACGCGGAGACAGGGAGGGCGATTCGTGAACCGGCGAGACGCAGCGCGCGGACTTCTCCCGGTCGTGCTGGGCGCCGCGATCCTCACCGCTGGCGCGTTGCTCCCCGCGGTCGCGGCCGGCGCGGCCACGTCCCCCTCTGCGCTGCCGCAGCCGGGGAAGATCGTCCTGCCGCAGGCGCCGCCGCGCATCCCCGCCGGCGTCGCCCACTTGGGACCGGCGCCCGCCGACAAGGTTCTGACCCTCGCCGTGGCGCTGGCCGGGCAGAACCCTTCGGGCCTCGCGCAGGCGGTGGCGGCGGTGTCGACGCCCGGCTCGCCCGACTACCGCCACTACCTGACGTCGGCGCAGTTCGCGGCGGCGTTCGGCCCGAGCACGGCCCAGGTCGCGCAGGTCTCCGCGGTCCTGCGCAGTGAGGGACTGACCGTGGGCGAGCCGACTCCGGGGAGCATCTTGCTGCCGGTGAGCGGCACGGCGGCGGCCGTGTCGGCGGCGTTCTCGACGCCACTGGAGTCGGTGCAGGTGCCGCACGGCGCCGCCGAGTCGGTCGTGAACACCGCCGCGCCCCAGGTCCCGGCCGCCCTCGCCGGCGCCGTCACCGGCGTCGTGGGTCTCGACGGCCTGGTCCAGCAGCACTCCATGGCGCGCCGGGCGGCGGGCACCCCGAGTGCCACCCCGACCCCGACTACCTCGTCCCCGTCCGCCGGGGCCGGCGCCCAGAGCCACGACCTGGTGGCCGATGCCGGGCC
This sequence comes from uncultured Acidimicrobiaceae bacterium, assembly GCA_963719485.1. Classification (GTDB taxonomy): domain Bacteria; phylum Actinomycetota; class Acidimicrobiia; order Acidimicrobiales; family RAAP-2; genus Bog-473. Next base: position 3,824,730 of record OY970387.1, on the reverse strand, counting down.
GCAGGCCTGCGGGGCGGCCCAGAACCGCGCCACCGGAGACGGCGGCTACACCTCGACGCAGATGGCGAGCACCTACGGGCTGGACACGCTGCTCGGGCAGGGGCGTACCGGCCTCGGACAGACCATCGGCATCGTGGAGTTCGATCGCTACGCCCCGAGCGACGTGAACGCGTTCATGTCCTGCTACGGCCTGTCCAACCCCATCAACAACGTCCTCGTCGACGGCGGCCCGCCGCCCCCGGCCGCCCCGGATCCCGAGCCGGCCATCGACATCGAGCTGGCGGCGGTCACCGCACCATCGGCGGCCCTCACCGTCTACGAGGCCCCGAACTCGGCCAGCGACGTGACCGGCATCGATCTCTTCAACCGCATCGCCAGCGACGACACGGCCCGCGTGGTCACCACGAGCTGGGGCGACTGCGAGGCGGACCTCGCGCAGAGCGACTTCGAGTCGGAGAACGCGATCTTCTCCCGGATGGTCCTGCAGGGCCAGACCATGATCGCCGCGTCCGGCGACTCCGGCTCCGAGGACTGCCTCTTGATAAACGGCAGCACGGCGCTCGGCGTCGACGACCCCGGTTCCCAACCCAACGTCATCAGCGGCGGCGGCACGACACTGCCCAGCACGTCGGTCTCGTCACAGGTCGTGTGGAACGACTGTCAGGGTCCCCCCCAGACGCCGCTCTGCTCCTTCGACAACAGCAATGCCGGGGCGGGTGGCGGGGGTCTCTCCGGCCACTGGACCAGGCCCACCTGGCAGTTCCCCCTGACCGCTCCCTCGCCGACCGGCTCCACCAGGGCGGTGCCCGACATCTCCGGGTCGGCCGACCCTGCGCACGGCGTCGCGCTGTACTTCGGGCAGGACGGTGGCTGGACCACGTTCGGCGGCACGAGCATCGTCGCCCCGTCGAACGCCGGGTTCTTCGCCGACACCAACCAAGGCTGCTTCCAGACGCTCGGCGGGGTGGGTCCTGCGCTCTATGCCGCCGCCGTCGCGAGTCCGGGCAACTACTTCGACGTCACCTCGGGCAACAACGACCTCACCGACACCAACAACCAGGACTTTCCCGCCACTCCCGGCTTCGACGCCGCGAGCGGCCTCGGCACACCCAACGACCAGAGCCTGTTCAAGGCGCTGCAGGGTGGCGACGGAACGGGGTGCCCGTCGGTGGCGGCGGTGAGCCCCAAGACGGGCCCTGCGAGCGGCGGTGGTGCCATCACCATCTTCGGGGGCGGGTTCCAGAACGCGGCGTCGGTCATGTTCGGCTCCGCGGGCGGCGGCCAGATCCTCTCCCGTTCCGACACCTCGCTCACGGTGCTCCCGCCGAGCGCCCCCGGCGCTCTCTGCGTGGACGTGACGGTCCGGAACGCCCAGGGCATCTCGGTCGTCTCCTCGGCCGACCACTACGGCTTCGACGGGGACCTCAACTGCGGCGGGGGGTACCGGTTCGTGGCCTCTGACGGCGGTGTCTTCGACTTCGGTGACGCCGGCTTCTGGGGGAGCACGGGCAGCATGCACCTGAACGCGCCGGTGGTGGGCATGGCCGACACGCCGAGCACCAACGGCTACTGGCTGGTGGCCTCCGACGGGGGCATCTTCAGCTACGGCGACGCCCGCTTCTTCGGCTCCATGGGCGGGCAGCCCCTGAACCGGCCGATCGTGGGCATCGCCGCCGGGCCCGGCGGCAACGGCTACTGGCTGGTGGCCTCCGACGGCGGCGTCTTCAGCTTCGGCAGCGCGCGCTTCTTCGGCTCGACGGGTGGCGTGCAGCTCAACAAACCCATCGTGGGGATGGCCGCGACACCGGACGGCGGTGGCTATTGGCTCGTGGCCTCCGACGGCGGCATCTTCTCCTACGGCGACGCGCAGTTCTTCGGGTCGACCGGCTCCATCACGCTGAACTCGCCGGTGGTGGGGATGGCCGCCGGCCCGGGCGGCAACGGCTACTGGCTCGTGGCTTCCGACGGGGGCGTCTTCACCTACGGCGGTGCGAACTTCTACGGTTCGGCGGGCTCCATCCGCCTGAATCAACCCGTCGTCGGGATGGCTGCGGCGCCTGGTGCCAACGGGTACTGGCTGGTGGCTTCCGACGGGGGGATCTTCACCTACGGCAAGATCCCGTTCTTCGGCTCGACCGGCAGCATCCACCTGAACAAACCCATCGTGGGGATGTCGTCGGCCTGATCGCGCTACGGCCTGGGCCTTTTCGGACTCCCGAGCGGCCCCGAAGCCGTTTTTCGCCCCGGTAAGCTGGGGTGATGGACGCCAACGGACTTCGGGCGGCCTTCACGCGCTTCTTCGCCGAGCGGGGCCACAGCGTCGTCCCCTCCGCCAGCCTCATCCCGCACGACCCCTCGGTCCTCTTCACGATCGCCGGCATGGTGCCGTTCAAGCCGTACTTCGTCGGCGACGAACCCGCGCCGTGGGCCCGGGCCACCTCGATCCAGAAGTGCTTCCGCACCCCCGACATCGAGATCATCGGGACCGACACCTACCACTGCACCTTCTTCGAGATGCTGGGCAACTTCAGCTTCGGGGACTACTTCAAGGCGGAGGCCATCCCCATGGCCTGGGAGCTGCTCACCGAGGTCTTCGGCTTCGACGGTGACCGCCTCTGGATCACGGTGCACGAGAGCGACGACGAGGCCGAGCAGCTGTGGATCGACGAGGTCGGCATACGGCCCGCACGCGTCCAGCGCATGGGTGACGAGGACAACTTCTGGGCCATGGGCGACACCGGGCCCTGCGGCCCCGATTCCGAGATCTTCATGGACCTCGGCGAGGCCTACGGCCACGACGGCGGCCCCAAGCACGGCGGCAGCGCACGCTTCGTGGAGCTCTGGAACCTCGTTTTCATGCAGTACAACCGTGACGCCGCCGGCGCGCTGACCGATCTGCCCCGCAAGAACATCGACACCGGCGCGGGGCTGGAGCGGATTTTGCCTCTCCTGCAGGGCCATAATTCGATTTTCGACACCGACCTGTTCGTGCCGATCATCGACGCGGCGGCGTCCATCGTGGGCACCGCCTACGGGACCGACCCGGCGACCGACGTCGCGCTGCGGGTCCTGGCCGATCACGGCCGAGCCTTCTCCATGCTGGTGGCCGACGGTGTGCTGCCGGCCAACGAAGGCCGCGGCTACGTGTTGCGGCGGGTGGTGCGGCGCGCCGTCCTGGCTGCGCGCCGGGCCGGGGTGGAGAAGCCCATCACCCCTACGTTGGTGCAAGCGGCCGTCGAGGTCTTGGGCGAGGCCTATCCCGCGTTGGTGGCCCAGCGCGACCTGATCGTCAATGTGGTGGCGCGAGAGGAGGCGGGGTTCGACCGCACGCTGCGGGCAGGGTTGAGCCGCTTGGAAGAGGCGTTCGCCACCGGGACGAAGGTGCTCGGCGGCGACGTGGCGTTCACCCTGCACGACACCCACGGGTTCCCGGTGGAATTGACGGAGGAACTGGCGCGGGACGCCGGGGTGGACGTCGACCGGGCCGGCTTCGACGCCGCAATGACGGCGCAGCGTGATCGGGCGCGCGCCGCGGCCAAGTCCTCGCGCGCCGGTGACGAGGCGGCCTACCGCGCGCTGCTCGATGCGGAGGGGCCGACGTTGTTCGTCGGGCGCGGCCAGGAGAACTACGAGGTGCCGGCCCGGGTCGTGGCCGTGCTCGAGGGCACGGGCGACCACCGCGATGGCGCGGGGACGGGAGGCGGCGACGCGCCCGCGGCCGGACGTACCGTCGAGATCTTTCTGGACCGCACGCCGTTCTACGCGGAGCAAGGCGGCCAAATCGGCGACACCGGCACCATTGTGACCGAGTCGGGCATCGCCGACGTCTACGACACCCAGTACGCGGTGCCGGGGCTGGTGGCGCACAAGGCGCGCCTGACCGGCGACATGACGGCGGGCCAGGACGCGTTGGCCACCATCGACGGGGAGCGCCGGGAGGCCATCCGGCGCAACCACACCGCGACGCACCTGCTGCACGCCGCACTGCGGGCGGTGCTGGGCGACCACGTGCGCCAGCAGGGTTCCCTCGTCTCCCCCGAGTACCTGCGCTTCGACTTCTCGCACCACGCGCAGCCGACGCCCGAGGAGCTCGACGAGGTCTTCGCGCGGGCGAACAACGCCGTCCTCACGGACGTGGGGGTGGTGACCACCGAGACGTCGCGCGAAGAGGCCGAGGACATGGGCGCCATCGCCTTCTTCGGCGACAAGTACGGCTCGTCGGTGCGCGTCGTCCGGGCGGGGCCGACGTCGCTGGAGTTCTGCGGCGGTACCCATGTGGACTCGCTGGGGCAGATCGGCCCGATCACGCTCGTGTCGGAAGGGTCCATCGGCTCGAACACGCGGCGGATCTTCGCGCTGACGGGCCACGCGTCGTTGGAACGGGCACTTGAGCGGGAGCGCCTGGTGCGGTCGGCCGCCGAGCTGCTGCGCACGGAGCCCGACGAACTGCTGGCCGCCATCGGTCGCTTGGCCGAGCGCCGAGCGCGACGCCGAGCGGGATCTGGCGCGCCTGCGCCAACAGTCGAGCGAGGCCGAGGCCAAGACGTTGGCCGAGGCTGCCGTGGCCGACAGCGGGATCCTCGTGGCCCGCCGTGACAACGTCGAGCCCGACGAACTGCGGAACCTGGCCCAGGCCGTGCTGCGCCACGACGGGGTGCGGGCAGTCGTGCTCGGTGGTTCCCCCGACGGGACCAAGGCGACGATCGTGGCCGCCACGGGCGGGACGCCCGACGCCACCCAGCTGGTGCGCACGCTCGGGGCCATGGTCGGCGGCGGCGGCGGCGGCTCGGCCGAGGTGGCGCTGGCAGGGGGGAAGGATCCGTCGCAGATCGAGGCGGCGCTGGCCGAGGCGCAGCGGCTTCTGTCAGCGTGAGCGGCGGTGGGACCGGGCGCGGCCCGGGCCGTGTGGCCGCGCTCGATCTCGGAGCGCGGCGGATCGGCGTGGCCTACAGCGACAGTGGCCGGACCTTGGCCAGCCCCTGGGGGACCATCGAGCGCACCGGTGACCCCGTACGGGACCGGAGCGCCGTGGTGGATGCGGTACGCGAGGTCGAGGCGCTGACGGTCGTGGTGGGGCTGCCCCTCAGCCTCTCGGGACAGGTCGGGCCGGCTGCCCGCTCGGCCCTGGACGAGGCCGCCGCACTGCGGGGGTTGCTCGAGCCCCTCGGGGTGACCGTCGAGACCGCGGACGAGCGCTTCACCACGGTCGAGGCCGAGCGCTCGCTCCGGGCGGCGGGACGCACCGGGAAGGCGGCGCGCAAGGTGGTCGACAGCGCTGCGGCCATGGTGCTCCTCCAGGCGTGGCTGGACAACGCATGAGCGGGCCGACGGGACCATTCGAGGGGGACGGGGGCGAAGAAGAACTCCCGTGGCCGCAGCCGCCGGCGGAGCCGCCGCCGGATGAGGCCGGTGCCGCTGCCGGTGCCGATGCAGAGGCCCCGGAGGGCGAGGACGCCGAGAGCCGAACAGGCCGCCGGGCGGCTCGCTCCGCCCGCGTGCGCCGCCGCCGCCGGATCCTGGCCGCCATCGGCGGTGGCCTGCTCGTGCTCGTCCTGGCCTTCGTGCTCTGGTACGAGTTGGAATCCCACGCACTGGGCCCTGAAGGACCGCAGGTGGTGGTCACGGTCCATCAGGGGGAGTCGACGAACGCCATCATCGACGCGTTGAACCAGCACGGCGTGATCGGGAGCTCCTTGGCGTTCCAGATCTCCGAGGTCATCCACGGCATGCCGACCGTGCTCCCGGGCAGCTACGCGCTCCACCAGAACCTCGCGTTCTCCGAGGTTCGGGTGCTCCTGGCCGCAGGCCCCAACATCTATCCGGTGAATGTGCGCCCCGGCTACACGCTGTCCGAGGTGGCCCAAGAGGTCGACAGCCTGCCCGGCCACACGGGGGGCGGCTTCGAGAAGACAGCAGCGAGCGGTGCGGTGCACTCCGTCTTCTCACCTCCGGGCTCGAACAACCTCGAGGGAATGCTCGGCACCGGGGGCTACCTCATCCTCCCCAACGAGAGCGACACGACGATTCTGACCGACATGGTGCAGCGCTTCGACCACGATGCACAGGCCGCCGGCCTCAGCACAGCGTCAGCGGCTGCGCTGGGCATGACGCCCTACCAGGTCATCACAGTGGCATCGATCGTGGAGAAGGAGGGGTACATCCCGGCCAACATGCCCGATACGTCACGGGTCATCTACAACCGGCTGGCCCAGGGCATCCCACTCCAGATGGACTCGACGGTGCTCTACGCGCTGGGCCAGGACGGGGGACCGGTGACGTCACAGGACCTCAAGATCCAGTCCCCGTACAACTCCTATCTCAACAACGGCCTGACGCCGACGCCCATCTGCATGTCCTCCATGGATGCGCTCGAGGCCGCTGTCCATCCGCCACCCGGCTCCTGGCTCTACTTCGTGCTGGTCAAGAAGGACGGCACCATGGCCTTCTCCGACACCTACGCCGAGCAGCTCGCCAACGAGCAACTGGCCAAGTCGCGTGGACTCCCCTGAAGCGGCTGCGGGCCCGGGCGTGACCATGGACGCGGCGCGGGCCGACGCCGGTCCCGAGGCCCGGCTGGTCGGTGTGATCGGGAGCCCGATCGCCCATTCGCTGTCTCCGCTGCTGCACAATGCCGCATTCGCCGCACTCGGACTGCGCGCTTGGCGGTCGCTGGCCTTCGAGGTGGCGCCCGGTGAGGCGGCGACCGCGCTCGCGGCAATGCGGCGGACCGACGTCAGCGGGCTGTCCGTCACCATGCCGCACAAGGCCGACGTGGCGACCCTCGTCGACGAGTGCAGCGATGTCGCACGCCGCCTCGGGGCCGTGAACTGCATCGTGAACAGAGATGGCGTGCTCCTCGGCACCAACACCGACGGAGAGGGATTCGTGGCGTCCCTCGCCCGCGGCGCGAATTTCTCACCCGCAGGAAAGCGGTGCTTGGTGATCGGCGCCGGCGGTGCGGCCCGCGCGGTGGTGCTGGCCCTGGCCGACGCCGGGGCGAGTGAGGTGGCGGTGCTCAACCGGACCCCGGCCCGTGCGGTCACGGCCGCGACGCTGGCGGGTTCGGCCGGGTCGGTGGTGCTCGCCGGCGGGGACGCTCTGGCGGAGGGCATCGGGGCCGCTGACCTGGTGGTCAATGCCACCCCGATCGGGATGGCGGGCGCCTCGCCCAAGGGATCCGGCGGTGATGCCGAGACCTGGCTCGTGGAGCCCCAGTTGCTTCACTCCGGCCAGGTCGCGGCCGACCTGGTCTACGCCCCGCGGCCGACGAGCTGGCTGGTCGAGGCGGCCGCGGCGGGAGCCACCGCCGTGGACGGGCTCGGGATGCTGGTGCACCAGGCCGCAGCACAGCTGGTCCTGTGGACCGGCGAGGCAGCACCGGTCGAGGCAATGTGGCGCGCGGCGGAGGCCGCCGATCCCCCTGCGGCCTGAAGCCGGTCCAGGCCGTCAGCCAGTCGGCGCGACCGGAGGCTCGACCGGCGCCGGCCAGAGCGCAGCCCGGGCCAGCGCCTCCAGCGTGGCCTCGCGCAGGGCCCGCGTCAGGGGGTCTCGCAGGGACGGGATCGTGAGCAACATCACCCGCAAGGTGAGGGTGGTGGCATCGGCTGACTGCAGCCCGACCACTGTCGGCGGCTCGGTGCTGTGGTCCGCGAAGGCGGGACTCGTGGCCACCTCGTGCGCGGCGGCAGCGATCACACCGCGGGCCCTCTCGAGATCGGCGGCACTGGTACCGGGCAATGTGATGTCGACGATGGCGCGAGCCCAGCCGCGTGAGAGGTTGCCGATGAGGCGGATGTCACCGTTGGGGATGACGAAGATGGTGCCGTCGACGCCGCGGAAGCGGGTGAGGCGCATCGTCACGTCCTCGACGACACCGGTCACGCCACCGACCGTGACGGCGTCACCGACGTTGTACTGGTCCTCCATGGTCATGAGGATTCCCGAGAAATAGTCACGCACGATCTGCTGGGCCCCGAATCCCAGGGTGGCGCCGATGATGGTGGCGCTCGCCAAGAGGGGCGTCAGATTGATGCCGAGCATGCCGAGCACGATGGCTCCCGCGACAACGAACACGAAGAACCGCCAGACATTGGCGAGGACGCCGGACATGGTGGCGACGCGGGCTCCGGCTCGGGTGGAGCCGGAACGGTTCGCTGCCTGGTTGGCCACGCGTTCGAGCACCCGGCGGATCACCCGGGTGCCCAGGCGGGCCACGATCAGCGCCACCACGACGACGAGCAGGATGCTGAGCGGGCGGACGATCAGATCGGTCACGGTCGACGCGTCGTCGGGACTGACCCCGAATTTGGTCAGCAGGTGGTACAGCCAGCCCCCGCCCTGGTCGACCTGGGGAGCAGTGCCGGCCGTCCGCAACGTGCCCACCAGGGCAAGAAGCGGCGCCAAGGAGGGTGGAGTCACGGCCGGTATTCTCTCCCCGAATCCGCGTTATGACCACTCTCGCCCGAACACACGTTGCCGCCCGCCGCAATGTGCCTCCGTTCGACCTCATCCTGCTCATCGCCACCATGCTGGTGTCGGTCATCGGGGTGGTCATGGTCTATACGGCCACGCGCGGCTCGCTCCTGGCCCAGGGCGAGGACCCCAAGACCTTCTTGAAGAAGCAGGGCCTCTTCGTCATCCTCGGCGTCATCACCATGGTGGTCGTGGCCCTGATCGACTACCGGCGGCTCGAATCGGTGGCGACCATCCTCTACTGGCTCATCGTGCTGGCCCTGTTGGGAGTGTTCGTCGCGGGCTCGAGCGCCCAGGGCGCTGCGCGTTGGTTCAGCGTAGGCCCCTTGCAGCTGCAGCCGTCTGAGTTCGCCGTGCTCGCGCTGATTCTGGCGGTGGCGTCGTACTGCGCGCGGCGACAAGAGGAAGGTCTGGCGTGGCGTGATGTCTTCCGGTTGCTGATCATGGCCGGGATCCCGATCGTCCTGGTCCTGCTCCAGCCGGACCTCGGGACAGCCATGATCATGGTGATCGTGCTGCTGGTCATGCTGGCCGTCGCCGGCCTGCCGATCCGGATCCTGGTGATGCTGCTCGTGGCCACCGTGCTCGTGGCGATCGTCGCCGTGGAGGGCGGCCTGCTGCACCACTATCAGATCGCCCGCCTGACGACGTTCTTGAACCCGAATTCGCACAGCACCAATCCGTACGTGCAGTCGGCGATCTACAACACGCAGCAGGCCAAGAACGCCATCGGGTCGGGTGGTCTCTTCGGCTCGGGAATCGGGCACGGCGTCGAGACGAATCTCGGCTACGTGCCCGAGCAGCAGACCGACTTCATCTTCACCGCCGTCGCGGAGCAGCTCGGCTTCGTCGGGTCCGTCGGGCTGCTCGCGCTCCTCGGCGTCATTGCCTGGCGGGTGCTGCATGCCGCTGTCGTCTCCCGGGACATCTTCGGCCGCCTGATCTGCAGCGGCCTGTTTGCTTTCATCGCCTTCAGCGTCTTCCAGAACGCCGGGATGACGATGGGCATCATGCCCATCACCGGGATCCCGCTCCCGTTCGTGAGCTATGGGGGCACGGCCGTGCTGGTGTTCTTCAGCGCGATCGGCCTTGCACTGAGCGTCGGCGCCAGACGGCGGTTCCGATGACCGACGTGCAGCCCGAGGTGCAGGAGGAGTCCGAGCCCACGGCCGCTGCATCGGTCCCGCCGACCGAGGCCGCCGAGTCCGTCGAGCCGATCGAACCCGTAGGGGCCGTTGGGTCCGACGGGGACGCCGCGCCCGACGGGGACGCCATGCAGCCAACCACCCCTGAGCCCGACCCCGCTCCGATCTTCCCGGCATTCCGGGTGATGGACGTCGACGAGGTCTCCCTCGATCTGCCCTCGCAGTACCCGACCGTCACCCTGGTGGAGTCGGAGTCCCCGATCCGCGTGATCGTCTTCCCGGTGGGGCTCCCCGAGGGGACCGCCATGGCCCAGGCCCTCCGGCGTATGGATTCGCGGCGCCCCATGACACACGAGCTGTTCATGCAGGTGCTGCAGCGGGCACACATCGACGTGATCGCCGTGCGCTTGACCGGACGTGACGAGGGCACCCTTCTCGCCGAGTTGGACCTCATGACGCCGGCCGGCCGGCAGCGCGTCGACTGCCGGCCCTCCGACGGCCTCGTGTTGGCGCTGCGCATGCCGGTGCCCGCACCGATCCTGGTCGACGAGCGCCTCCTCGAGGAGGCCGGTGACGTCGACCCGATCCGGGAGGACGAGGGCACGCCGCCCGCGGGGGGGTCCACCGGGCCATAACGGTCATCAAAGGCTGGCGATACAGAGCGCCGGAACAACCGGGCGTGATTCGGATGTTCGATCGTCACTGTCCGGAGAACTGGGGCATTGCTCCGGCTTCCGGCGCTGCGGAGAGCGTGAAGATCCCGGCGTTCAACCTCCGGGTGGGCGGTAGTCGCCTCCCACCTTCACCGCCGCGTCGATTTCTTCCGGAGTCAGCAAGACGGTCGTCTTGATGTCTATCGTGCCGCTGGCAGCGACCAGCAGCGCGACACCGGCGGCGGTCACATTGTCCGGCAGGTCCATGATGGTCACGACATCCGTTTCGCCGAACGAGTAGTAGAACGCTTCGAGCTTTCCACCCACGCTCGCACATTCCTTCTCGACGGCGGCTCGACGGGCCGAGCCGCCCTCCTGGCGGAGCCCCCGGACCCCATCGCCGATATAAGACGCTTGGACAAGGTACTTCGGCATCGAGTTTCCTCCTTGGTCTCTGACCCAATTGTCGCGCCCCCCGGCCGCAGCGACAATGGGCGAGCCGGGCAGCGCCCCGTCACCATTCCCGAGCCCCAACCTTCCGGGACTTTCGCCCGTTGCTCATCCGGCCGTCGGCCAAACCGGCTGGCAAGAGGACGAAGTGCGATGTGAACCTCCTCAGGAGCGCACAATCGGGACTGATGAAAGGCGCGTTTCAATCACGAGTTGGGCGTCCATGGACGGCTCAGCAAGCGGTTCGTAGCTTGTTGGGAGCCAGTCGTAAATGACCACAGTCTGAAGGGCTACGTCCTCGAGACCGCGGTTTCGGCGGTTCACCAAGGCCAGCAGAAGTACCGGGAAGAACAAGGCGCAGAGGAGCGCACGAAAAAGCGCTCGCCAGAACCGAAGAGGACTCCCATCCGAACGGACGACGCGCAATCCCATCATCTGCTTCCCAAGTGTGCGTCCGCTGGACCACCAACCGGCTGTCAGGTACACGACGAGCAGGATCCACACCAAGAGTTCGTTCAACCAGTGCGGGGGAGCCGCAACCGAAATCGACTTCGAAAAGAAGAGATCCCATGCGATGCTCACCATGATCACTCCGATGACATAGACGCAGAGAACGAGAAGGACATCAGTCCCGCTCGCCACTGCCCGAGAAACGAAGCCGGCCCGAAGGCCCTGGAGCTCCTGCCCTCGCTCGCTGCGGATCTCGCGATGCCGACTCACGAGATGACCTTGGGTTTCGGACTTTCCGACCGACCATTGCCATTCCACCGCACCGCCAAATCCCGCGGTTCCTTGCGCCGGAGGATCCTGTCGATCAGTCGGGCACTCCACAAATCCGTGGCCATGAGCCCGGCGCGGCTCGCGTCGAGTGTCTCTGCACCCAGCCCGGTCGTGGACTCACGGATGACCCCAGCAAGGTCGATCTCGTCGATGACTCCTGGGAGATCGACTCTGGCCACGACCTTGTTGATCGGCACATGATCGATCAACTGCTCCATGTCCAGCATGTCAACCACGCCGACGACGACCCGATTGAGCACGGACTCCGCAGCTTCGGCCACGTTGTCTCGATTCTCCTTTTCGGTCCTCTGGGCCTCGCCCTGACGCCGTCCGAGCTGTCGCTCAACTGCGTCGAGAGGACCCTCGGCAATCGACGCGGGCACGACGACTCGGGCGATCCTTATGGATCTGCTCGTGATCTCAACAGCCACGAGGGTCGCCGCCCCGACCCCCACCTTGGCTGTCCCTGTGATCAGGTCGACGATCCGCGAACCCGCATGCGACGGAGACGCCTGTCCTTGCGGTCCTGGCGCGACCTCCCGTGCCGACACTTCGGAAACGGTCGCATCAGAAGTCAGCGCACGTGGTGACGGCATTGGCCCCGCGGACTCAGGCACTAGGTCTCAAACCAATTTCCCAGCAAGAATGAGCCAGCCCTCACCGCGCTCTTCCATGGTTCCATCCCACTCAAATCCGCCGCCCCCCCAAAGGGCTGTCGGCAACTCCCGTACAGAGTGGCACTGATGCATGAAGACCTCATCACCCCACAGGGATGATTTCTGTCCCACTGGGCGGGGAGCAGGTCATATGGGCCACCTATGGGCCTCAGGGCGGATCGGGACACTGGACGCCCGCACCACCCTCTCCGGCCCGGTCGTGACAAGATCGCTCCCGGACGAGATTCCTGGTGAGGTGCCATGACTGCTGGTGAAGGACCGACCGTGATCAAGATCAACGCCATCACCGTTCCCCCGGACTCCGGCGACGAGCTTGCCCGCCGCTTCGCGGCACGGGCCGGTGCGGTCGACAACCAGGAGGGCTTCGAGGGCTTCGAGCTCCTGCGCCCCAGCGACGACCGGCTGCAGTGGCTCGTCGTCACCCGGTGGCGCGACGAGGAGTCCTTTCAGCAGTGGGTCTCCTCACCCGCGTTCGCCCACGGTCACGCCGGCGCCGACCGGCCTTCCCCGCACGGCGGACCGGTTTCGGTGTCGTCGGAGCTGTGGTCCTACGAGGTGGCGGGCGGTTCGGACGGGGCCTGAGTCAGCGCGCCGGGACCATCGGGCTCTCGCCCGGTCCCGCCGCGGCGCCGGCGGCCTGCATGGCGGCCTGGGCCGTCGCTCCCTCGTCGGAGATGCGCAGCAGCAGCGCGATGAGGACGTAATTGGCGAGCAGGGATGACCCCCCGTAGGCGACGAAGGGGAGCGTGATGCCAGTGAAGGGCAAGATGCGCACCACCCCCGCCATGATGAAGAAGGCCTGGAAGCCCAGAATGAGGACCAGCCCGGTCGCCATGAGGCGCGAGAAGTCCGAGCGCGCCGTCTGGGCCACCCGGAAGCCGGCGCCCACCAGGAGGACGAATGCCACGACCACGGCGGCACAGCCGATGAGTCCCATCTCGGTCCCGATGGCGGCGAAGATCATGTCGCTCGTCAGCTCGGGGATGAAGCCTGCGTAGTGGTCGAAGCCAAGGCCCGTCCCGCCGACCCCGCCCGTACCGAGGCTGTATTGCGCCCCTGCGATCTGGGAAAGACCCGGTTTGGCCGTTGTCGGCCAGGGGTTCTGCCATTGCTCCACGCGCAGGTGCACCTGGCCGAAATATCGTGCCGCGATATAGGCGCCCACGCCGAAGAGCACCAGCCCGAGCACCAGGTAGCCCACCCGCCCCGTGGCCACCCAGAGCAGGCCGATGAAGAGGACGAAGAGCAGGGCGGCGAAGCCGATGTCGTCCTCCAGCCCGATGATGGCCATGGCGGCGCCCCACGCGACCAGGATCGGGATCAGGGGTCGCGGATCGAGGAAGAGGCGGTTGCCGACCTGGGCGGTCGGGATCGTGAGCATCTCCTTGTTCTCGGCGAAGTAGGAGGCGAAGTAGATGCACAGGAGAATCTTCGAGAACTCGATCGGCTGGAACGACAGGCTGCCGAAGTGCACCCACAGGCGCGCGCCCCCGATGGGGGAGAAGAAGAGGGGAGCGACGAGGAAGATGCCGGCCGCGAGCAGCAGCAGGTAGCGGTAGCGCTCCAGGTCGCGTGAATAGCGGACCACGAGCAGGGTGAGGACGTAGAGCAGCACGCCCAGTGTCGCCCACGCCGCCTGGCCCTTGGCCTGGCCCGGGTCCCAGCGGGCGATGACCACGTAGCCGATCCCGTTCAGCAGCGCGGCCAGCGGGAGGATCACCGCGTTGGCGTTGGGCGCCAACCAGCGGTTCGCCAGGTGTGCAAGGAGCGCCAGCCCGAGGACCACGCCGAGGAAGACCCCGATGTTGTCCGGGATCTTGGATGTCTGACCGAGCACAGCGATCACGTACAGCGCGACGACGAGCAGCGAGCCGAAGACGAGCAGGCCCAGTTCGGTCCGCCGCTTGGGCTTGGGGCCGAAGACGTAACGTGGAAAAGGCATGCGGCGGACGGCGGACGGCACGGGCGAATCGTAGTGGTGGGGGGTAGGATCCAGGGTGACATCCCGCTTCGGGCGCACGGCGCCGTACCACCTCCCATGACCCAGACCCAGCCCCAGCGCCGACCTCCGGCGCAGCCCGAATCCCAGGTCACGGGCGAATCGTCCCCGCCCCAAGAGACGTCGCCCGACGAGAAGATCGGCGCGGAGGTCGAGCACCCCACCCCGCCCACCTACCAGCAGATCGAGGCGTTCGGGTACCAGCGCTTCACCAATCGCGAGCAGTCGCGCCTCGATTTCGGGGCCCGCCTGCTCGACCTGGCCGAGGACGACGGTGTCCCGCTGCTCGAGCGGGTGAAGTTCCTCGCCATCTTCTCCGAGCTCCTCGATGAGTTCTACCAAATACGGGTCGCCGCGCTCGAGGACCAGGTGGCCGCCGGCGTGCGCACCCGCTCGGTCGACGGCCTGCGGCCCGGCGAGCAGCTCACCATGATCCGGGCCCGGGTCGAGGAGCTCGTCCGGCGCCAGGACCACATCTTCTTGGACATGATCGTGCCCGGCCTGGCCGAGGCGGGCGTCCGCTTCGCCAGCTGGGGCTCCCTCGACGACGAGGACCGCCGGCACCTGGTCGAGGTGTTCCAACGCCAGATCTACCCCGTCCTCACCCCGCTGGCCGTCGACCCCGGGCACCCCTTCCCGTACATCTCGAACCTCTCGCTCAACCTGGTCGTCGAGGTGGAGGACCCCGTCTCGGGGGAGGGGCGCATCGCCCGGGTGAAGGTGCCGCCGGCACTGCCGCGCTTCGTTGTCATGCCCGACGGCGAGCGCTTCGTGCCGCTGGAGCAGGTCATCTCCGCCCACCTGGACTCGCTCTTCCCGGGCATGACCATCGGTCACCACCACGCCTTCCGGGTCACCCGCAACGCCGACCTCGCCCTCGAGGAGGACGAGGCGGACGACCTGCTGGTGGCCATCGAGATGGAGCTGCGCCGCCGCCGCTTCGGCAAGGCCCTCCGGCTCGAGGTCGAGGCCGACATGGGACAGGATCTCGCCGACCTTTTGGCGACCGAGCTCGAGGTGGGCGCCGACGGCGTCTTCCGCGTCGCGGCCCCGCTCGACCTCAGCGGCCTGTGGGGCGTCTACGCCCTGGACCGTCCCGACCTCCACGGCGAGATGTGGACACCGATGACCCCGCCGCGGCTCGCCGCGGTGGCGCACGATCCGGCTGAGTTCTTCGCCCTGCTACGCGAGCGCGACGTGCTGGTGCACCACCCCTATGACTCCTTCGCCACCTCGGTCGAGGCCTTCGTCGCGCAGGCGGCCGAGGACCCGGCGGTGCTGGGGATCAAGCAGACCCTGTACCGCACCGGGGGCGACAGCCCGATCGTGCAGTCGCTGATCCAGGCCGCGGAGAACGGCAAGCAGGTGGCCGCCATCGTCGAGCTCAAGGCGCGCTTCGACGAGGAGGCCAACATCGGCTGGGCCCGCGCGCTCGAAGAAGTGGGCGTCCACGTCGTCTACGGCATCGTCGGTCTCAAGACACACTCGAAGACAGCCCTCGTGCTGCGCCGCGAGGAGGACGGGGTGCGGCCCTACTGCCACGTGGGCACGGGGAACTACAACTCCAAGACGGCGCGCATCTACGAGGACCTCGGGCTGCTGACGTCGGACCCCGAGATCGGTGCGGACGTGGGCGAGCTGTTCAACTACCTCACGGGGTTCTCTCGGCACTCCGACTACCGCCAGATCCTCGTGTCACCGGTGACGGTTCGGAAGCGGATCCACGCCATGATCGAAGAGCAGGCGGACGCCGGACCGGCCGGGCGCATCGTGCTCAAGCTCAACGGCCTGACCGACGCCAGCATGATCGACGCGCTCTACCGGGCCTCGGGCGCCGGCGTCCAGATCGATCTCGCCATCCGTGGCCTGTGCCGGCTGCGGCCGGGCATCCCCGAGCTGTCGGAGCGCATCCGCGTGCGTTCGATCGTCGGCAGCTTCCTCGAGCATTCGCGGATCTACCGCTTCGGTGGCGCCCCCGCCGACCCGGCGGCCGGACCCGGCCTGCCCCTGAAGATCTTCATCGGTTCGGCCGACCTGATGGGACGCAACCTCGACCGCCGGATCGAGGTCGTGGTGCCCGTGCACGACCCCGAATTGCAGTCCCGGCTCTTCGAGGTGCTCGACCTCGTGTTCGCCGACGAGACGAACGCGTGGGAGCTGGGCTCGGACCGTCGCTGGCGCCGCGTGCCCAACCGTCACGGGCTGAGCTCGCAGGAGCGGTTGAAGGAGCTGGCACGGGAGCGGGCCCGCCGGCGTCTCGACTCGGACCTCCGCGTCGGAGAGGGTGACGAGGCCAAGGCTTCCACTTAGGGAGACCCGGGTTCGCTCGGGTCACGGTCGGGGCGCATTGCTGGACCACCGCCACCGGTCGCCGGTACCCTCCCGCGCCATGCCAGGAGATTCGTTGGCGTTGCGTCTGGGCAAAATCGCGTCGAGCCGCGGCTGGGGCTGGCCGGCCCTGTCCGCCGCCGTGGCGTTCGTCGGGGCGACCACGTTGGCCCTGGTGCACCAGCAGCTCGACCTGAGCACGTACCTGCTGGGCGGCGCGCACGCGTCGTCGAACAACCTCTTCACGGTCACCTACCCGACCGACCATCTCGGCTTCACCTACCCGCCGTTCTCGGCTCTGCTGTTCGCCCCGTTCGCCCACTTCCCTCTCCGGGCCTGCGAGGTGATCTTCTCGTGGGTGAACCTCGGCGCACTGTTCGCCCTGATCGTCGTGAGTCTGCGCGCCGTGAGCGCGACGCTCGAGAAGCGGACGGTCCTGTGGTGGGGTCTCGCCCTCGTGTTGCCGGTGGTGCTCTTCGACCCGGTGCGCCAGACGTTCCTGCTCGGTCAGGTCAACATCATTCTGGCGCTCATCATCGTGGCGGACCTGACGATGGACCTGCCGTTGCCGCGCGGCATCCTGGTCGGTCTGGCCGCGGCCATCAAGGTGACGCCGATCATCCTGATCCCGTACCTCTTCCTCACCCGGCAGGGCCGCGCCGGCCTGCGGGCCATCGCCGCGTTCGCCGGGGCGGCCGCGCTGGCGGCCGCAGTCAACACGTCCACCTCGTGGTCGTAC
Organism: uncultured Acidimicrobiaceae bacterium; assembly: GCA_963719485.1. Classification (GTDB taxonomy): domain Bacteria; phylum Actinomycetota; class Acidimicrobiia; order Acidimicrobiales; family RAAP-2; genus Bog-473. The sequence goes on along the minus strand of OY970387.1, from coordinate 3,807,487 downwards.
TGGACCCACTACATCCGCGACCCGCAGCGCGCCGGGATGCTCTCGTGGATCGGCAACCAAGGCGTCCTCGGTGCGACCGAGCGCATGCTGGGCCGGACGGTGGCGACGCCGACCACCTTCGTCATCGTCGTGACGGTCGGGATCCTGGGGCTCCTGATCGCGGCCGGGGCCTACCGCCGGTCATCGCCCGTCCTGGGGCTCCTGGTGGTGGAGGCGACCGAGTCACTGGCCAGCCCGGTCTCGTGGTCGCACCACTTCATCTGGATGGTCCTGCTGGTGGCGTGGCTGGCGCTGGCCGAGGACCGCCCCCGCCACGGGGAGTGGTACGCGCTGGGCGTCGCCGTGGTGCTCTGGGCGGCTCCCTACTGGTGGGTCCCGCACGGGCCCGCTATCCGGTTCGCCGGTCGCGGTTGGCTCATCCCGCTGGGCGATGCCTACGCGCTCGTCTTCGTCGCCCTCCTCGTCGGGGCCGCGGTCCGGGTGGTGCGCTCCGACCTCGAGCGCCCGCTGCGGCTCGGACGCCGCGCCATGGCGCCGACCGGCGCCGGGTCCTGACGCTCCACCCGTCGTTCCGCCCCCACCCGCGGTCCGACTGCAGCTCCGCCGCTCAGCCGCCCCGGGCCGGATCGGGCTCGCAGACGAGTGCGAGCAGGTAGGCCCCGGGGTCGAGGCGGCGCGCGGGCGACGACTCGGCGTGCGTGACCCGCCAGCCCGTGACGACCATCAGCTTCTCGGCGTCGTCGGGACGGAACTCGTTGCGCCGGGGCTCGTCGACGGCCGGGCGCAGCAGATCGGTGACGGCGCGGAGCGCCCGGACCGGGACACCCCCTTCGGGCCTCACCGTGACGGTGACCACCAGCGCGCTGCCCGGGGCGGCGCGGGTGCGCAGGGTCCCGCACAGCGACGCGGTCACCTCCAACGTCAGGTCGTCGAGCAGTCCCTCGCAGGCGAACAGCGAGGCGGCGGAGGCATCGTGCCCCGCCACGTCGAGCGCGGCATCGAGGTCGTCGCGCCGGAGGTCGAGCCCGATGTCCGTCGTCCCGGTCGCCGTGATGCCGAGCGACGCGAGCCGGCGCCGTTTGTCGGCCAGCGCGGCCGGCCGGTCGACCTCGAACCAGCGTGTGGCACCGCCCCCGAAGCGGAGCGGCCGACCGTCGTAACCGGCGCCGAGCAGGACGACCTGTCCGGTTCCGTGCCCGAGGGCGCGGGCCACCTCCGCGTCGACCACCCGGGTCCGCAGGGCCAGCGACGGCGACCGCCCGCCCAGGACGGTCACGCTGCCGGCAACGTCGCGGGAGAGGCGGCGCTCGGCGTCGACGTCACCGTCGGGCGTGGACGGGCGTGTGCGTTCCAGGCAGAGGCGCTGTGTCGCGACCCAGCGCGCCGCGAGTGAAGGATTTTCGTCGCGCATCAGCGGCGTGGAGTCAGGGGGTGATCGCCTTGGCCGTCGCCGTTCTCGGGTGCCCGAAGCGCAACGACAGGTAGGACGCACCACCGAAGGGGATGGGCAGCCAGAAGTTCACCAGGCGCCAGCTCAGGACACCGGCGGCGGCGACCCCGCCGGGGACGCCAAAGCCCTTCAGCACGGCGATGATCGTGATCTCGACCACGCCCAGGCCGCTCGGCGTGATGGGGATCACGGCCAAGATGTTGGCGAGCCCGTATGCCACCGGCACGTCGATGGGCGAGACGCGAGCACCGAAGGCGAAGAGGAAGACGTACAGCGACGAGCAGTCCAACAACCAGTTGGCCCCGGCCCAGATGCCGGCCTTCATGAGCAGGTGGTCCGGGCTGGTGAAGAGGATCTTCATACGGTCCGCCACCTTCTGGACCAGCGAGGTCACGGTCTCGGCCCGCACGAAGGGCAGCCGGTCGGCCACCTTCTTGACGAAGACGCCGGCCTGCTTCTCGCCCCGAGTGAGGAAGAAGACCACCGCGGCGAAGATCGCCAGGAAGAGCACGCCCAGAATGGCCGCGAAGCCGTACAGCGGGTTGTAGCCCTGCAGGGGGATGGAAATGAGCAGGGACAACCAGAAGATCACGTTGAGCACCACGGCCGAGCCGATGCCCTGGGTCGCCAGGCCGAAGGCGGCGGTGCTGCCCGACACGTTGGCGTCGGTCAGCAGCCGGTAGCTGGCGGCGGTTCCCGGCACCTGGCCACCGGGCAGCGTGTGGCTGATGGCCAGCGCCCACATGTTGATGCGGAAGAGACGCCACCGGTCGGGCGCGCCGGGGGAGAGGACCGTGTGCGTCAGCTGGGTGTAGGCCACGAGCGCCGCCACCTCCAACAGCGCGCCGAGGATCAGCCAGAGGAAGTTCAGGTGGGAGAGCTGGTGCGCTTCCCGGCGGGCACTGGCGAGCTCCGGGAGGAGGATGTACTCGCCGACGAAGAAGAGGAACAGCACCATCAACGTGATCTTCACGTTGCGCGGCAGGAACCTCCTGCGGACCCGGGGTTGCGGGGCCGGTTCCTCCTCCTGGGGCGGCTCCACCTCGCCCGCCTGCTCCTCCTCGTCCATCGGACTTCATGCTTGCACGTGGGCCACCGGGGGAACCGCCTCTTGAGGGTCCGAAGCTGCCAAGCTGGTCGCCATGCCCCGGGAGGCCCAGGAGACCTGGCGGTCAAAATTCTCCGGGAGCGCCGATCGCCGCGGGATCCCGCTGGGCACCATCGTGGTGTCGGTCGCGACGGTGATCCTGTTGCTCGACCTCAACGCGGCGCTCATCCTCGGGCTGTGGGTCCTGCGCACCATCGTCGTCTACATCATCATCGCCTTCTTCTTCACGCTGCTCCTGACCCCGGCCACGCGCTTCCTGCGCCGGCGGGGGTTGAGCCACGGGGGCGCCACCCTGTTCGTGTTCCTCATCGGCGCCCTGGTGCTGATCGGCCTCATCTACCTCTTCACCCAGCCCCTGGTGACGTCCGCCCAGCACTTCGGCCAGCAGGTCCCCACGCTGGTGCGGGAGGCCAAGAGGGGCCACGGGCCGCTGGGTCGGCTCCTCTACCGGCTGCATCTGCAGAAATACCTCTCCGAGGGCTCGACCAAGCTGACCTCGCAGATCACCAAGATCCTCACGCCCGCGACCGCGTTCTCCGTGGGGGCGGCGGCCGTGTCGACGCTCGTCACCATCGTGACGATCGCCATCCTCACCTTCTTCACGATGCTCGAGGCCCCCCGCATGTGGCGCGGCTTCCTCAGCCTCTTCCAGCCCACGACGGCGGACCGGCTGCACCGGGTCGTCGACGAGTCCATCCGCTCGGTGACCGGCTACATGCTCGGGAACGGAGCCACCTCGGTGATCGCCGGGATCGTAGTGGGCATCACGCTCCAGATCCTCGGGGTGCCGTTCGCCCTCCTGCTCGGCGTCTTCGTGGCGCTCGTGGACCTCCTGCCTCTCGTCGGCGGGCTGCTGGCCGGCGTGCCCGTCGTGGTCATCGCCGCCATCCACTCGGTCCCGGCGGGCATCACCATGTTGATCGTCTTCCTCGTGTACCAGCAGGTGGAGAACCACGTCCTCAACCCGGTCATCATGAGCAAGACCGTGCAGCTCAACCCCTTCTGGGTGCTGATCGCGGTCCTGGTCGGGGCCACGCTCGGCGGGCGGGTCGCCGGCGGGCTGGGCACGTTCGTGGGGGCGCTCATCGGCATCCCGGTCGGTGGGGCGATCCAGGTGATCATTCGGGAGCTGCGCCGGGGGCCCGATGCCGTCGTCGACCCCTCGGAGCTGGGCCCATCGCCGCCCGGGGATCCCGTCGAGATCTGAGCGGCTCTCCCCGTGCGCCGGGCGGTGCGAAAGTTCGGTTGCACGGAGTCGGACCAGGCCAGGGGCAGAACCAGGCCCGGCCGCCGCTCCGGCCGGCGAAGGAGTCGGCCCGGCATCCTCCCCTACAATGCCTCCATGCGACCGCTGGTGGTCATCCCGACCTACAACGAGTCGGAGAACATCGAGCGCATACTGCACCGGATCCACGAGTGCCTGCCCGGTGCCGGCGTGCTGGTGGTCGACGACGGCAGCCCCGACGGCACGGCCGACCTCGTGAAGGGGGTGGCCGCCGAGTTGCTCGACGTGCACCTGCTCTCGCGGTCCGCCAAGTCCGGGCTCGGCAGCGCCTATCGGGCCGGTTTCGCCTGGGGCCTCGAGCGCGGCTACGACGTGTTCGTCGAGATCGACGCCGACTTCTCGCACGATCCCGCGGCGTTGCCCTCGTTGGTGGCGCCGCTCAGTCAGGGCTTCGACGTGTCGATCGGCTCCCGCTACATCGAGGGGGGCTCCATCCCCAACTGGGCCTGGCACCGCCACCTCCTGTCGCGGGGCGGCAACCGCTACGCCTCCGCGGTGCTCGGCCTCGGCGTGGCCGACTCGACCGCCGGGTACCGCGCCTACTCGGCCGACATCCTGCGCCGGCTCGACCTCGACCGCATCCGCGCCGAGGGCTACGGCTTCCAGATCGAGATGACGTACCGGGCCTGTCAGCACGGGGCGGCCATCACCGAGGTGCCGATCAGCTTCGTGGACCGGGCCGCCGGCGAGTCGAAGATGTCCTCGGTCATCGTGATCGAAGCACTCGGCCTGGTGACCTGGTGGGGCCTGGGCCGGCTCGGGCGCGGCGTGCGCCGTCCCTTCACTGGCCGGCGCGGCAAGGGCCCGTCCGGTGGCGGCGCCTCCGGGACCGCCGGCGCGGACCGGGCCTACGCGGGCACCGAGGGTCCGGTCCGATCGGCATGAGCGGGGACCGGCCGGCGTGACGATCGAGACACCCGCGGCCCGCATCCTCGTCGTCGACGACGAGCCCAACATCGCCGAGCTGCTGTCGGCTGCGCTCACCTTCGAGGGCTACCAGGTCGGGGTGGCCGGCACCGGAGCCGAGGCGCTCGAGCAGGTGCGCAGCTTCCGCCCGCATCTCGTGATGCTCGACGTGATGCTGCCCGACTTCGACGGCAACGAGGTGTGCCGGCGCCTGCGCAACCAAGGCGAGCAGATGCCGATCGTCTTCCTGACGGCGCGCGACACCACCGAGGACAAGGTCGAAGGCCTGAGCATGGGCGACGACTACGTGACGAAGCCGTTCAGCGTCGAGGAACTGATGGCGCGTGTCGGGGCCATCCTGCGGCGCGCCGGTGAGATGGCGGCGGCCGATACCTCCACTCTGCAGTTCGCCGACCTGACCATGAACGTCGACACCCACGAGGTGTGGCGCGACGAGCTCGCCATCGACCTGACGGCGACGGAGTTCAACCTCCTGCGCTATCTGCTCGAGAACGCGCGGCGCGTCATCTCCAAGTCCGAGCTGCTCGACAACGTCTGGGGCTTCGACTTCCACGGCGACCCCAACATCGTCGAGACCTACATCAGTTACCTGCGCAAGAAGATCGATGACCGCGAACCTGCGCTCATCCACACGATCCGGCGCGTCGGCTACACCCTCCGCCTGCCCCGGGAAGGATGAGCCTCCAGAAGCGGCTCGTCGCGGTCGTGGCGGCGCTGCTCGTGATCGGCCTCCTGGTGGCCGACATCGTGACCTACGAGTCGGTCCGCTCCTTCCTCTACGGCCAGGCCGACAACACGCTGGCCCAGAACGAGTCGCTCGGCTTCAACTACGTCACCTTCGCCGCGGAGAAGGGTGTGGCGGTCAACCAGGCGGACCTCTCGCGCCGGGTGTCCTCCGACGTCTACGTGGTGCTGCTCGACCGCAGCGGGAAGGTGATCCTCACCCGGCCGTCGGGGCCGGCGGAGCACCCCGACCCGGCGCCGATCCTGACCAAGGGCATCCCCGTGCAGCAGGTGCCCGACATCGACAGCCGCGTGCGCGTCGGGCGCTACGCCGGCACGTTCCACCCCGACCCCGACGCGGTGGTGCTCGGGAGCAAGGGCGATCCCGACGGCGCCTACCGCACCGTCGCCGTGACGGTCCCGCAGGGGACGCTCGTCACCTCCATCTCCCTGAACCCGACCAATGACACGCTCGCCTCGTTGCGCAAGGTGGAGCTGGTCGCCAGCCTCGCCGTCCTCCTGGCCATGGGCGCGCTGGTCCTGGTGGTCGTGCGCCGGGGGCTGCGGCCGCTGCGCCTGATGGCGGGCACCGCGGACGCCATCGCCTCGGGCGACCTGGCCCGACGGGTGCCCGAAGGGCGCCCCGGCACCGAGGTGGGCCGCCTGGGCTCCGCCCTGAACCAGATGCTGGCCCAGATCGAGGGGGCCTTCGCCGAGAAGTCGGCCTCCGAGGAGCGCCTGCGCCAGTTCGTGGCCGACGCCTCCCACGAGCTGCGGACCCCCCTGACCTCCATCCGCGGCTACGCCGAGCTGCTGGGGCGGGGCGGGTTCTCCGACGAGGCGGGGCGGGGCAAGGCGCTCAAGCGCATCGAGGAGGAGGCGACCCGGATGGGCGGCCTGGTCGAGGACCTCCTGCTGCTGGCCGAGCTGGACCGCGGGCGCCCGCTGCGGGCCGAGGCCGTCGACCTGCACCGCATCTGCCTCGACGTCGTGGGCGACTCGAACGCCGTGCCGCACGGCCACCACCTCACGCTGGAGGCGGGGGGACCGGTCGTGGTGATCGGCGACGCCGAGCGACTGGCCCAGGTGGCGCACAACCTCGTGCGGAACGCGCTGGCGCACACGCCGCCGGGCACGGAGGTCACCGTGTCCACCGGTGTGAGCCAGCAGATGGGGTACATCCGGGTGACCGACGAGGGTCCCGGGATCCCGCCGGGTGAGGCCGGTCGGGTCTTCGACCGCTTCTACCAGAGCGACCCCTCCCGGTCGGCCGCGGGCACGGGGCTGGGGCTGGCCATCGTGCGGGCCATCGCCGAGGCCCTGCACGGCTCGGCCGAGGTGGCGCGTTCGGCCCGGGGCGGGGCGACGCTGGTGGTCAAGATCCCGCTGGCGGCCACCCACGTCGCCGCCGCGGCGGGCCCGCCGGCGCCGGTCCGCTCACCGCAACTGCACTGAGGAACCCGGGACGACCGCCTCGAGCACGGTGGCCAGCTTCACGTTGGCCTCGGCAGCCTCGGCCGCGGGGTCCGAGTCGGCCACGATGCCCCCGCCGGCCCGGAGGGTGAGCGCGGCCGCATCGGCGTCGAGTTCGGCGCTGCGGATGCCGATCATCCACTCGCCGTCGCCGTCGGCACCGACCCAGCCCACCGGGCCCGCCCAGTGGCCGCGCGCACCGGTCTCGTGCCGCGCGATGAAGGCGAGCGCGTCGGCCCGCGGGGTGCCGCCCACGGCCGGCGTGGGATGGAGGTGCTGCAGGAGCTCGAGCACCCCGACGGGCCGGGCGAGCCGGCCCTCGATCCTCGTGCCGAGGTGGGCGACCGAGCGGAAGGCGACCACGGAGGGAACGGCCGGCACCGACAGCTCGGCGCAGAACGGGCCCAGGGTGGCGGCGATCTCGTCGACGACGAAGCGGTGCTCCTCGCGGTTCTTGGCCGAGCGGGCCAGGTCGCGTTGGGCGTCGGCGTCGCTGCGCGCGGTGTCGCCCCGGGGCACCGTTCCGGCCAGGGGGTGGCTCGACACCCGCGACCCGTGCCGGGCCACCAGGAGCTCGGGGCTGGCCCCGAAGAAGGAGCCGTCGGCGATGGGCATGGAGAAGATCGTGCAGTTCGGCTCGCCCGCCCGGAGCCGGCGGAGGACGGCCGCCAGGGGGAGCGGCCCGCGCAACTGGACCTCCACGGGCCGGGACAGCACCACCTTGCGCAGCGTGGCACCGGGGCGGGCCATGACCGCGACGGCCTCGGCCACCATGGCGGCGTAGCCCGCGGACGTCATGGGGGCGGCCAGCTCGGCCACGCCGGCCTCGCTGGCCGGCTGGGGCGTGGTGCCGTACTGCCAGATGACGGCGTCGAAGAGCTCGTCGGTGTCGGGCAGCGAGACCTCAGACGGCCCGACCGCGGTGGCCCAGCGCCGAGTGACGCCGTCGGCGTCGCGTGAGGTCCCCATGGTGAAACGCGGGATCACGAGGTGGCCGTCGAAGGCGTCGGTGAACGGCAGCGCGCCGAGCGCGACCGGTCCGGAGCCCAGGGTGCCCACGGCGTCGTCGCACGGGATGGCGCGCAGCGCGGCCGCCGCCTCGTGCGCGGGCACCAGCTGCGCCGTGCCCCAGCCGACCAGGGTCAGACCGGGGCGGTCGAAGAGCACGGTGGGGCTGCCGTCGAACTCCAGCGCGTCGGGCCCGTACTCGAGCGGCACCGTGCGGGCGTGGAGCGCCGCGGTCACGGTGTCCCGGCGCGGGTGGCCACCACCAGCTGGCTCAGGCCGCCGGCCAGGGGGCGGATCCCGACGGCGGAGAAGCCCGCCTCGCGCAGCATGGTGCGGAGCACGGGTGCGGGGGGCAGATAGGCCACCGACTGCGGGAGGTACCGGTAGGCCTCCTTGTCCGAGAGCGCGGCCCCGAGGGCGGGAACGGCCCTGGTGAACCACAGGTCGTAGCCGGCGCGCCAGAGCCGCCCTGTCGGCGTGTCGACCTCGAGCACGGCGAGGCGCCCGCCCGCCCGGAGCACCCGTGCCGACTCGGCCAGGGTGGCGGCCAGATCCGTGAAGTTGCGCAGGGCGTAGCCGCAGACGAGGCCGTCGAAGGCGCCGTTGCCGAAGGGCAGCCGGCTGCCGTCGGCCTCGACGAGCGGGGTCGAGACGCCGTTGGCCGCCAGCATGCCCGCACTCAGGTCGGCGCCGACGACGTCGTAGCCGCGCCGCAGCGCGAGGCGCGAGAGATCGCCGGTGCCGCACGCCAGGTCGAGCACGCGGGCGCCGTCGGGCAGGGCCAGCGCGGCCACGGTGCGGCGGCGCCAGGCCTGGTCGAGCCCGAACGTCATCAAGCGGTTGACGAGGTCGTAGCGGGGGGCGATGGTGTCGAACATGGCGCGCACGCGCGCGGTCTTCTCGTCCCCGGTCGGCAGCGGCGGCGGTGTTCCGGTCCGGCGTCGCGCCATGACGTCCGTCGGTGTCAGCGGTAGTAGCGGTAGACCACTTGGGCCACGCAGGCGGGCTTGGGCGCGTCCTTGACCTCCATCACGAGGTCGTAGGTGACCTGCACGCCGCCGTCGGTCTCGTCGACCGCGGCGACGGTGACGCCCATGCGGAGCTCCGAGCCGACCGGAACGGGGGAGGGGAAGCGGACCTTGTTGCAGCCGTAGTTCACGCCGAACTTCATCTTGTCGACGCGGATGATCTTGTTCAGCAGGACGGGAGCGAGCGAGAGCGTCAGATAGCCGTGGGCGATGGCGACGCCGAACGGGCCGTCCTTGGCGCGCTCGGGATCGACGTGGATCCACTGGTGGTCGTCGGTCGCGTCGGCGAAGAGGTTCACCCGCTCCTGGGTGATCGGCTGCCACTCCGAGTGCCCGAGCTCCTTGCCGACGAGCTCGTGGAAGGCGTCGACGCCGTCGACGGTGGTGGTCATGGTGCGCTCCTCGCTGGTCAGGGTCAGATTCCGCTGCAGGACGCTACCCGCGTGGGGGCACCTCACTACGCTGGCGCCGGTGAGCTTCGCGCACGAGCACGACGCGGGCCCGGTGCACCACCACCGGGACATCCGGGGGGGTGGGGCCCGGGCGGCCGTCTTCGGGGTGAGCGACGGCCTGGTGAGCAACGTCTCCCTGGTCCTGGGCATCGCCGGTGCCAACCCGGGTGGCTCGATCGTGCGCCTGGCGGGGGTGGCCGGCCTGATCGCCGGCTCCTTCTCCATGGCGGCCGGCGAGTACCTCTCCATGACCGCCCAGCGCGAGCTCATGGAGCGCGAGCTCGAGGTGGAGCGGCGGTCGCTCAGTCACAGTCCCGAAGGTGAGGCGGCGGAGCTGCAGGGCATGTACGTGCGCCGGGGGATCGACCCGACCGTGGCCACCGACATGGTCAACGAGGTGATGCAGGACCCCGAGCTGGCTCTCGAGACCCACGCCCGGGAGGAGCTCGGGATCACGCCGCAGGGGCTGGGCTCGCCGTGGCAGGCCGCGGCCGCCTCGTTCGTCACGTTCGCCATCGGGGCCTTCGTCCCCCTGGCCCCCTGGCTGTTCACGTCGGGGACCACGGCCATCGTGCTGTCGGTCGTCCTGAGCGCGGTGGCCGCCATCGCCGTGGGCGTCGTCCTGGCCCGCTACACCGAGCGGCCGGTCGTGGTGTCGGCGCTCCGTCAGCTCGCGGTGACCGCGGTGGCCGCCGCCGTCACCTTCGGGGTCGGAAAGGCGATCGGGACCGGCATCAGCTGAGCGCCGGGCCGGGCGGGCCCGGGTCCCGGCGGTACGAGCGGTCGATGTGGTCGACCGTGAAGCCGAGCGAGCGGTAGAGGGCCACTGCAGCCACGTTGGAGTCGTCGGTGTAGAGCATCCCGACCGTGATGCCGGCCCCGGCCAGGTGCACCAGACCGGCGACGGTGAGCGAGCGGCCCCAACCCTGCCCGTGGTGCCCGGGGTCGACGTCGATCACGTAGATCTCCCCGAGGGGCGGTGTGCGGTCCCGGTGGATCTTGGTCCAGCAGGCCCCGATCAACCCGGGCCCGTCGGGGTCGTCGGCGACCAGGAACCCGTCGAGCTCCACCCAGCCGGCGGCCATGCGCTCCCGGAGGTCCGCGACCGACCAGGCGCCCTGCTCGGGGTGGCCGGCGAAGGCGCGGTTGTTGGTCTCGACCCACGGCTCCTCGTCGCGACCGGGGACGAAGGCCCGGGTGGCCAGGGGCCGGGTCGCCGCGAGCACGTCGTCGGGCAGCGGGAGGGCGACGCGCATCTGGAGCAGGTCGCGCTCGGGTACGAACCCCTCGGCGCCGGCCCATTCGTCGTCGGCGGCCGTGGCCTGCATGAGCCAGAGGTGGACCGGGCGCGCCGCCGGCGCCTCCTGCACGGCGTGCCGGATCAGGGCCACCCGCAGTCCGGGTGTCCCCGCCGCGGGGTCGACCACCACGTGCAGCACCGTCGAACCGTCGCGAGCGGGGGACAGCATGGCGAGACCGGCGAGCGCTCCGTCCTCACGGGCCAGCACGATGCGCCCGTCGTGCGACGTCTCGACAGGGCCGGTCAGCGCAAGCAGCTGGGGCTCGGGCAGGGGCGGGTGGTCGTGCGCGTCGTCGGCCCGCTCCAGCAGCGCGACGAGCGACGCCCGGTCGGGCGCGGCCAGCCCCGCCAGCTCCACCACCGTCATGTCCACGACGTCCACTGCGGCCAACGTAACCCGGTACCGTGAACCGGTGGCGAAGCCCAGGACAGCGAAGGGGCGGGCCCGCCTCACCGTCGAGCGCCTGGCCGAGGTCTACCCGGGGACCGCGAAGGAGCTGTGCGCACTCGATTTCGAGGACCCGTTCCAGTTGGTGGCGGCCACCATCCTGTCGGCCCAGAGCACCGACGCGCGGGTCAACATGGTGACGCCCGCGCTGTTCGCGGCCTATCCGGACCCCGCGTCGCTGGCGGCCGCCAACCCGGAGGATGTCGAGGAGTTGGTGCGCTCCACCGGCTTCTTCCGCTCCAAGACGAAGAGCCTGATCGGCATGGCCGCCGCGGTGGCGGACCGCTTCGGGGGGGAGGTGCCGACCGCACTCGAGGACCTGGTGACCCTTCCGGGGGTGGGTCGCAAGACGGGCAACGTCGTGCGCAGCGTGGCCTTCGGGCTCCCGGGGCTCCCCGTCGACACCCATGTCCTGCGGGTGAGCCAGCGCCTCCGGCTGACCGAGGCCCTCCCGGCCCCGGCGCAGCGCGACGCGGTCAAGGTGGAACACGAGTTGAACGCCTTTATCGCACCAGCGGAGCGAGGGGCATTCAGCCTCCGTGTGATCCTGCACGGGCGGCACACATGTGTTGCCCGAAATCCGCACTGCGGTGCATGCCCTTTGGCCGATTACTGCCCGTCGGTACGGTAATCGGCGCGGCTCTGGCCATTCGGGTGCTTTTTAGGCAATTCCTATGTGTCGTGGTGAAATCGGCATACCCAGGCGCTACCATGAGTGCCGGAACCGGTTCCCGCCACCTGGTTCCAAAAGAGTCGATGCTGGGATCCGCCTCCTGGCCGACTCGCCCCAATGCCGGCCTTCGGGCCGGCATTGGTGTTTCCGGCCCAGGTCGGCCACGTGAAGGCCCCGTGGTATTACTCCAGGTGCTACCATCGTGGGATGGTGACGAAGCGCTCCGTCTCGCTCGACGATGGGGTGGCGTCGTCGGTCGAGGAGGCGGCCCGGCAAGACGGTGTCTCGTTCAGCGCGTGGCTGTCGTCGGCCGCCGAGAAGCAGCTCCAGGTGCGCCAGGGCCTGCGCGGCGTGGCGGCCTGGGAGGGCGAGACGGGATCCCTCAGCGCCGAGGAATTGGCCGCCGGTGAGGCGTTGCTGGCCCGCCTGCGCTCAGGTGTCTCCGGCGTGGCTTCGCGCGTCCGGCGCCGGTGAGCACGTCCCGCCGCGAGGGGCTCGCCTACGGGTTGGGTGCGTTGCACGCGGCGGCCCGGGGCGACCGGATGATGTGGGCGCTGCACCGCGCCGCGCTGTCCAACGGGATCGTGCCGGTCATCCCCGCCGTCACGGTGGCCGAGGGCTACCGGACCGAGGCGCGGAGCGACCGGATCGGTGAGCTGCTGGCGGGGACCGAGGTGGAGGCGTTCAGTGGCGAGGCCGCCCGTCGATCGGGCGAGATCGCGGCGCGTTGTGACACGTCGGACCTGAGCGTGGTTGCGGTGGTCGAGCTGGCCGAGCGGCGCAACTGCGCGGTGGTGGCCCAGCGCCAGACCGTGCTGCGGACGGCGGCGTCCCTGCTCGGCCACGAACTCGTGCTCTACGCGGTCTAGGCCCGGAAACCGCAACCCTGAGGGCTCAGCGGCCGGGGCCCTGCCCCGCGGCGAAGCGACGCAGGCGCCGGAGCGCCCCGCCGAGCGCGCGCTCGACGGCGATGAGCTCGTGCGCCATGTCCTCGTCGCCGCTGGCCAACGAGCTCTCCGCCAGTGCGGTCACCCGGTCGTGCAGCTCGGTCAGCGTGGAGGAGAGGGAGGAGATCTCGGAGGCGGAGGACATCCCCCGATGATGGCCGATGGCGAGCGGTCCGGGGGCGCCCGGGGCGGCAGCCGGGAAAGGGGCCGCCAGGGCCGCCGGTAGCCTTGTGGCCCCATGTCCCTCCGCACCCTGGACCTGCGCGGCGCGGCGCCGCCGTTCGAGGCGGTCCTGCCGCGCCCGTCCGCCCCCGGGTCGGACGTCCACGACGTGGTGGCGGGCATCCTGCGACACGTCCGCGCCGAGGGCGACGAGGCCCTGGTCCGCTACACCGCCCAACTGGACAAGGTCGACGTGTCCGACGGGTTGCGCGTCCCGGCCGTCGAGATCGAGAAGGCCCGCGCGGACGCCCATCCCGACCTCCGGCGCGCGCTCGAGGTGGCCTACGGGCGCATCGTGGCGTATCACGCGCACGAGGGGACGCCCCCCGGAGACCGGGCCGGGGACGGCATCACGGTCGCGCACCTGACCCGGGCGGTGGCACGCGCGGGCATCTACGCGCCCGGTGGGCGCGCCCGCTACCCGTCCACGGTCCTCATGTGCGTCGCGCCCGCCCGCGTGGCCGGGGTCGGCAGCATCGCGCTCTGCGTCCCCCCGGCCTCCGACGGCAACATCGACACGGCGACGCTCTGTGCCGCCTCCATCGCCGGGGTGGAGGAGGTCTACCGGATCGGCGGTGCGCAGGCCATCGCCGCCATGGCGTACGGGACGCCCAGCATTCCCGCCGTCGACGTGATCGCCGGTCCGGGCAACGCGTACGTGGCCGAGGCCAAGCGGCAGCTGTCGGGCGTGGTCGGCGTGGCCTCGGCCTTTGCCGGTCCGTCGGAGATCGTGGTGGTCGCCGGCCCGGACGCACCGGCGTCGTTCGCCGCGATCGACCTCGTCGTGCAGGCCGAGCACGGGCCCGACGGGTTGGCTTGGCTGGTGAGCTGGGACGCGGCGCGGGCCGGGGAGATCTCGGCCGAGGTGGATCGGATGGTGGCCGCGTCGAGTCGCCGGGCCGACCTGGAGGCCACCCTTGCCACGGCGGGAATCGTCTGCCTGGTCGACGGCCCCGAGCAGGCGCTGGCGGTCGCCAACGCGATCGCGCCCGAGCATCTCCAGCTGATGGTGCCCGAGGAGGAGGGTCTGGCGCTGCTCGCGCTGGTCCAGAACGCCGGTGCCGTCTTCGTCGGGCCGTGGTCGCCCGCGAGTATGGGGGACTACATCGCAGGCCCCAACCACGTCCTGCCGACGAACCGGACGGCACGCTTCGCCTCGGCGTTGCGGGCAGACGACTTCCGCAAGCACGTGCATGCGGTGCGAGTGACTCCGGAAGCCCTGCGCGCCCTCGGCCCCTACGTGGTGACGCTGGCCGAGACGGAGGGTCTGCCGGCCCACGCCGATTCGGTGCGGCGCCGGCTCGACGCCCTCGACGAGCCAGGCGCGCCGTGAGCGCCGTCCCGCCCCTTCGGCCCGACCTGCAGATGGCCGAGGGCTACCACTCGCCCCAGGTCGAGGTCGAGGTGCGCCTGAACACGAACGAGTCTCCCCTCGCGCCACCGGACGCCTGGCGCGAGGAGCTGCTCGAGGCCTTGGCCGAGGTGTCCTTCCACCGTTATCCGGACCGACCGGCCACGGAACTGCGCCAGGCCGTGGCCGACCTGCACGGGGTCACGCCGGACGAGGTGTTCTGCGCCAACGGCTCGAACGAGGTGCTGCAGTCCCTGCTCCTGGCCTACGGGGGACCGGGCCGCCGCGCGGTCGTCTTCGAGCCGACCTACGCCCTCCACGCGCACATCGCCCGCATCACCGGCACCGAAGTGGTCGTGGGCGCGCGCGACGACGACTTCCTGATCGACCCCCGTCATGCGCTCGACCTCTTGACCACGCAGCGGCCCGACGTCACGTTCCTCTGCTCGCCCAACAACCCGACCGGCCGGGCAGAGCCACCCGCGACCGTCGCCGCCGTCTGCGAGGCGGCGCCAGGGCTCGTCATCGTCGACGAGGCCTACGGACAGTTCGCGCCGTGGTCGGCCCTCGAGTTGCGGGGCCCCGCCGTCCCGGGCCTCGTCGTGACCCGCACGTTCTCCAAGACGTGGGCCATGGCAGGCGCCCGCCTGGGCTACCTGGTAGGCGACCCGGCGGTGGTGGCGGCGTGCGAATCGGTCGTCCTGCCGTACCACCTGTCGGTGCAGACCCAGCTGGCCGGACTGGTGGCGCTGCGCCACGTGCCCGAGATGGAGGCGAGGGTGGCCCGCATCGCCGAGGAGCGGGGGAGGGTGGCCGCGGCGCTCAACGATCTCCCCGTGGACAGCTGGCCCTCCGACGCCAATTTCATCCTGTTCCGCCCCCGGGACCGCGATGCGGTCGACGTCTGGGAGGCGCTCCTCGCCCGTTCGATCCTGATCCGCAACTGCGCCAACTGGGACGGCCTGCGCGGCTGCCTGCGCGTCACCATCGGGACGGCCGACGAGAACGACCGCTTCCTCCACGCCCTGAAGGAGAGCCTGTGACCACCGAAGCCCGCCGCGCCACCAAGGCGCGCGCCACCAAGGAGACGACGATCGACGCCATGCTGGCGCTGGACGGCTCGGGTCAGACCGACGTCTCCACCGGACTGCCATTCTTCGACCATATGGTCGAGCAGCTGGGACGTCACGCCGGCTTCGACCTCACGGTGCACGCCGCCGGGGATCTGCACGTGGACGCGCACCACACCGTCGAGGACGTGGGCATCGTCCTCGGCACCTGCCTGGCCGAGGCCCTGGGCGACAAGGCGGGCGTGCGGCGCTTCGCCTCCATGCTGCTGCCGCTCGACGAAGCGCTCATTGAGGTGGCCCTGGACCTCTCGGGACGGCCGTACCTCGCCTACTCGCTCGAGTTCGCGCCCGACACGCCCGGCCTGGGCACGCCGCCGTTCAACCCCCAACTGGCCGAGGAGTTCTGGCGCGCCTTCGCCACCGCCGCCAGCCTGACGCTGCACATCCGCCGGCTCGAGGGGAAGAACACACACCACATGCTGGAGGCCAGCTTCAAGGGGGTGGCCCGTTGCCTGCGCGACGCCGTACGCGTGGAGGGGGGTGGCATCCCCTCCACCAAGGGGAGCCTGTGACGGGAGGACCGCGGATCGCCGTCCTCGACTACGGCATCGGCAATCTGCGGTCGGCGGAGAAGGCCCTCCAACACGTGGGCGCGGCGGCCCGCCTGGTCGACGACGCGGCAACGGTGGCGGCGGCCGACGCCGTGGTGCTTCCGGGCGTGGGCGCCTTCGGTGCCTGCGCGCGGGCGCTCCGAGAGAGCGGCCTGGAAGACCCCGCACGCGCCGCGCTCGAGGCCGGCGTGCCCTTCTTCGGCGTCTGCGTCGGGTTCCAGCTGCTCTACGAGGGTTCACTCGAGAGCCCGGGCGCCCCGGGCCTCGGCGTCTTCGCGGGGACGGTGGCGCCGTTGCCGGCGGGCGTCAAGCACCCGCAGATGCAGTGGAACACGCTCGAGGTGCGGGGCGCGGAGGAGCCGCGGCCGCTCCGGGGACTGGGGGAGCGGCCGTGGGTCTACTTCGTGCACTCGTTCGCTCCGCCAGTCGGGGACGAGACGGTGGCCGTGTGCGACTACGGCGGCGCGGTGGCGGCCCTGGCCACGCGCGGCGTGCTGTGGGGGGCCCAGTTCCACCCGGAGAAATCGGGCGCGACCGGGCTGGCACTGTTGTCGAACTTCGTGGACATGGCGACGGCGGCGGCGTGATGGAGCTGTTGCCCGCCATCGACCTGCGGGCCGGCACGGCGGTCCGTCTCACCCAGGGCGACTTCGGGCGCGAGGAGGGCTACGGCGACCCGGCCGCCCTGGCGGCGAGCTACGTCGCCGGCGGCGCGCGCTGGATCCACGTCGTCGATCTCGACGGCGCACGCACCGGTGTGCCGCACGAGCGTGGCGTGCTCGGTCAGATCGTGCGCCTGGCGAACGGGGCCGGCGTCAGGGTGGAGTTCGGCGGTGGCATCCGCTCCGAGGACGACGCGGAGGGGGTGCTCGACTCCGGTGTCGCCAGGGTCGTGCTCGGCACGGCGGCCCTCGAAGAGCCCGCGCTGGCCGGTCGCTGCGCCCGGCGTTGGCCGGGACGGGTGGCGGTCGGGCTCGACTACCGGATCGGCGACGACGGCGTCGCCGAAGCCCAGGCGCAGGGCTGGCTGGCCGGATCGGGCTGGGCCGTGAACGATCTCCTCGAGCTCTGGGAGAAGGAGCCGATCGGCGCGGTGGTGGCGACCTCGGTGGCGCGCGACGGCATGCTGTCGGGTCCGGACCTGGCGGGGTTAGAAACGTTGTTGGCGGCCACGTCACTGCCGGTCGTGGCCTCGGGTGGTGTCTCGGGCGCCGCGGACCTGGCGGCGCTGGCACGCCTGGAGGCGTCGGGCCGGACGCTGGCCGGCGCCATCGTGGGCAAGGCGATCGTGGAAGGCCGACTGAGCGTGGAGGAGGCGATCGCCGCGTGCGCACCGTCCGCCTGATCCCGTGCCTCGACGTCACCGGAGGGCGCGTCGTCAAGGGCGTGCGCTTCGTCGACCTGACCGACGAGGGCGACCCCGTCGAGCTGGCGGCCCGCTACGACGCCGAGGGCGCCGACGAGGTCACGTTCCTCGACATCACCGCATCCTCCGACGGCCGCGACACCATGGTCTCGGTGGTGGCGCGGACGGCCGAACAGGTCTTCATCCCCCTCACCGTCGGCGGCGGGGTCCGTGCGGCGGACGATGCACGCCGCCTCCTCCGGGCCGGGGCGGACAAGGTGGCGGTGAACACGGCCGCGGTCGAGCGCCCCGACCTCGTGCGCGACATCGCCGACGAGTTCGGTGGACAGTGCGCCGTGGTCGCCATCGACGCCCGCGCCCGACCCGGTGGCGGCGGGTGGGAGGTGCACACGCACGGAGGGCGGACACCGGTCGGCCGTGACGTGGTGGCGTGGGCCGTCGAGTGCGCGGGCAACGGCGCCGGCGAGATCCTGCTGACGTCCATGGACCGCGACGGCACGCGGGACGGGTTCGACCTGGCGCTGACCCGGGCCGTGGTCGACGCCGTGGACATCCCCGTGGTGGCGTCCGGGGGCGTGGGCGTCCTGCAGCACCTGGTCGACGGCGCACTCGACGGCGGCGCCGACGCCGTGCTGGCGGCGTCGATCTTCCACCGGCGTGAGTTCACCATCGCCGAGGCCAAGTCCTACATGGCCGAGCGGGGTGTCACCGTTCGCCCCGCCTGATGCGTGCCCTGACCAGGAAGCGCGCATTCGTGCGGTACCGTGCCTAGGTGGCTACGCCGACGACGAAGGCCGGCAACAGCCGGCCCAGGACCTCGAAGCAGGACACCAGTGAGGACAAGCAGCCGATCTCGGTGCTCTTCGACCGGGTCATGGTGCAGATCTCGCCGAGCGACGGTGAGCGGCGCTCGCGGGCCGGCATCCTGATCCCGGCCACGGCGCAGATCAGCCGCCGCCTGACCTGGGCCGAAGCGGTGGCGGTCGGTCCGCACGTCCGCACGGTCAAGGCGGGGGACACCGTGCTGTTCAACCCCGAGGACCGCTTCGAGGTCGAGGTGCACGGCGAGGAGTACGTGATCCTGCGCGAGCGGGACATCCACGCCATCGCGTCGCCCCGCAACGACAGCGGCACGGGGCTGTACCTGTGACCGCGGCCGCACCCGGGACGGCGCCCGTCGCCCCGCAGGGGGTGCCGCTCACCTTCGACGAGGAGCTGGCGCGCTCCGTGGACTTCGCCAAGGGCGATGGACTGGTGCCGGCCATCGTGCAGGACGCCGCCGACGGGACGGTCCTGACCATGGCGTACATGGACGCCGAGGCGCTGCGCCGCACGCTCGAGACGGGCCGGTCGTGGTTCTACAGCCGCAGCCGCCGGGAGTACTGGCAGAAGGGCGAGACGTCGGGGGACCGGCAGTACGTGCGCGAGGTGCGCCTGGACTGCGACGGGGACGCCCTGGTCGTGCTCGTCGACCAGCACGGGCGGGGGGCCTGCCACACGGGGGAGCGGACCTGCTTTTACCGGACCATCGGCACCGGGCCGGGAGTGCCCGCGCCGTGACGCCCGGAGGCGGGCCGGGCCCGGCTGCACTGGCCGTCCGCCCCGACCCCGCCGAGTTCGCGGCACTGGCCAAGGAGCACACGATCGTCCCGGTCTGGTGCGAGGTGGTCGCCGACACCCTGACCCCGGTCACCTGCTTCGCCAACGTCGTGGGGGCGGGCGACGGCTTCCTCTTCGAGTCGGTCGAGGGCGGCGAGCGCTGGGGCCGCTACTCCTTCGTGGGCCGCCGGCCGCTGGCCACGTTGACGGCACGGGGTCGGCACGTCGAGGCCATGGGGCGCCTCGACGTGCAGAGCTCCGACGACGGCATCCTGGCCGCCGTCGAGGGCCTGGTGGCGCGCTTCCAGTCGCCGACGCTCGCCGGGCTCCCGCCGCTTCACGGTGGGCTGGTCGGGTATCTCGGCTACGACGTGGTGCGCGAGGTCGAGCGCCTCCCCGATCCGCCGTACGACGACCTCGGTCACCCCGACGCCGCCCTCGTCGTCATCGGCCAGTTCTGCGCCTTCGACCACTGGCGTCAGCGCATTGTGCTGGTGGACAATGTGGTCGTGCCCGACGTGCCCGGCGGCGTAGTGGACGAGGACGCCGTGGCGACGGCATACGAGGCCGCCTGCGCCCGGCTCGTCGAGCTGGCGGCGGACTGCGCGCGGCCCATTGACGGAGCGGGGCCACCACCGCTCGTGGCCGCACCGGGCCCGGGGCTCCAGAAGGCCGAGGCGAGGCGCACCGTCACGTCGGAGGCGTACAAGGCGGCCATCGCCGTTGCCAAGGACTACATCCGGGCCGGGGACATCTTTCAGGTCGTGCTCTCGCAGCGCTTCGACCTCACGCTCGGCGCCGAACCCTACGACGTCTACCGCGCCCTGCGCCTGCTCAATCCGAGCCCGTACATGTACTTCCTGCGCTTCCCCGAGGTCACGGTCGTCGGTGCGTCGCCCGAGCCGATGGTCCGGCTGCGCGACGGCGTCGTCATCTCACGGCCCATCGCAGGGTCGCGGCCGCGCGGGGAGAACGAGCAGCACGACCGGCTGCTCGAGGGGGAGCTGGCCGAGGACCCCAAGGAGCTGGCCGAGCACATCATGCTGGTCGACCTGGCCCGCAACGACGTGGGACGCGTCGTGCGCTTCGGCACCGAGAAGGTGGACGAGCTCATGACGATCGAGCGCTACAGCCACATCATGCACATCACCTCGCAGGTCTCGGGCGAGCTGGCCGAGGGCAAGGGCCCGATCGACGTGCTGCGGGCGACACTCCCCGCCGGGACCCTGTCGGGGGCGCCGAAGGTGCGCGCCATGGAGATCATCGACGAACTCGAGCCCACCAAGCGAGGCGTCTACGGAGGCGTCGTGGGCTACATCGACTTCTCGGGCAACGTGGACACCGCGATCGCCATCCGGACCATGGTCGTCACGCCCGACGGACGGGCCAGCGTCCAGGCGGGCGCCGGGATCGTGGCGGACAGCGATCCGCAGAGCGAGGACGAGGAGTGCGCGCACAAGGCGGGTGCGTTGCTGGTCGCCATCACCGCGGCGCGTGCCATGGCCGCGACGCCTCCCGTGCGGGCAGAACCGTGACGCGGACGGCGCTCGAGACCGAGACCGACGCCCTGCGGCGTGGAGCCGGAGCCTTCCGCGCCGGCCGAGACGCGCTGGCCGTGCGGGGTCAGGACGCCGAGGCGTACCTGCAGGGGCAGCTGAGTCAGGACGTGGGGGCACTCGCGGTGGGCGAGGCGGCGGACACGCTCCTGCTCGAGCCGGACGGGAAGCTGTCGGCCCTCCTGCGGGTGACCCGTACCGACGGACAGGGGTTCGTGCTCGATGCCGACCGTGGCTACGGCGAGGCCGTCGAGGCGCGCCTGCGCCGCTTCCTGCTGCGCTCCAAGGTCGAGCTGGAGCGGCTGGCCTGGCGTGACCTGTCCCTGCGCGGTGCCGGGGTCGCCGAGGCCGCCGCGGGCCTCCTGACGGTCCTGGCCGAGCGGGGCGTGCTGGCGTTGCCCTTCGAGTGGAACGGCTGGACCGGGATCGACCTCCTCGGCCCGGAGGATGTCGTGCTGGCGCCGTCCGCCGACACGCTGCCTGCCGGGGTCACGGCCTGCGGTGCGGAGGCGGTCGAGGCGTGCCGGATCGTCTCGGGCATCCCCGCCATGGGGACGGAGCTCACGGGCAAGACCATCGCCGCGGAGGCGGGGTTGGTCGAGCGGACGGTGAGCTTCACCAAGGGTTGCTACACGGGACAGGAACTGGTGGCGCGCATCGACTCCCGCGGGTCGAACGTGGCGCGCCGTCTCGTCGGCGTGGTGGCCCCCGCAGGCGGGGACATCCCGCTGACCCGGGGCATGACGCTGCACGGCGGGGAGGCGCCCGCCGGCGACGGGGCCACCGAGGACAAGGTGGCCGGGACCATCACGTCGGCGGCCTGGAGCGTGGAGCTCGGGGCGTGGGTGGCGCTGGGCTACCTGCACCGCAACGTGGAGGCCCCGGGGGCGATCCGGGTGCGCTCCGGTGACGGCGTCGGTGGGTCGTGGCAGGCCCGGGCCGAACGGTTGCCCCTCGTCGCCACTCCAGACCCCGAGCCGGGCTGAGCAAATGTCCGCCGAGGTGCCGAAGCCCGCAGCGGAAGGCCCGGGCGGTCGGCAGCCGCGTCATTTCTGGTTGCTCGTCGTGGGCACCGCGGGATATGCCTTCGGTGCCGCCACGACGAGGGCGTTCACCCAACCGGCCAACCTCCTGACCGCGCTGCCGATCGTCGCTCTGGCGGTCCTCGTGGTGGTCCGGTGGCCCCTGCGACCGCGGCCGGCGGCGGCCCCGGGCGACGTGGCCCATCCGTACCGCGCCTGGGTGGTCCTCTTCGCCGCCGTGGTCGCCTGGGAACTGGCCACGTACGCCGCCCGCGGCAGCCGCGCGGACCACCCGACCCTGAGCTCCATGGCCGACGCCGTGGACCGCTACTACCCGCTGAAGGTGGTCATGTTCTTCCTCTGGCTCTACCTGGGCGCGGCCATCGTCCGCAGGGGCAGGCCGGTGCGGGTGCCGCAGCCGAGCGAGCCGGGCGGTCCGCCGTGAGCTCGGCCCTCTCGTACGCCGTGTGGGCGGTCCTCGGGCTGGCGACGCTCCTCCTGTGGGCCCGGTCCCGCACGGCGGGATCATCACCGGCCCGCCCCGCCGTGGTGCTGGACCGTCTGGCGACCGGCCCGATCCTGCGGGTGGCGCTGGTCCTGGCCTGGGGGTGGGCCGGCTGGCACCTGTTCGCCCGCTGATCGCCGGCACCACAACTGCAACCGGACGTCACCGCACATGAGACAACGGAGGCGCAACCTCGTTGCATGGGACGCCACCACGACAACAGGCAAGGGGTGACCACGGGGACGGCCGAGGCGCTGCCCGACCTCAACCCGTGGCGCGAAGTGGGCTGGATCTTCCGCGACGGCAGCTGCATCGCCATCGAGCGCCAGGGCTCGGAGACCCGCTCCCGGGTGTTGGCGGACTGATGGTCAAGGTCATCCACCTGGCCGACGACGGCACCGAGATGGCTGCCATCGAGGTCGACGACTTCACGATCGAGGTCATCTACTCGGGCCTGGCCGAGATGCTGCGCGACGCCGCCGCGACCCTCCAGCCCGCGGCGAGACCGGACTGCCAGCTCACGCGGGAAGCGCGTCAGCGCCGTGAGCGTGTCCTGAGCCGCCTCCGCGACTGACCGCCGCCTGCCGGGCTGTCCCGGGGTGCAAAGGGCGCGCCGCTACGCTGAGGCGTCATGCCCACCTACTTGGCGGACATCCTCGCCTCCCACCGGGCCCGCGCCGAGGTTGACGGCCGCGCCCTCTCCGACCTGGTCGAACAGGCGGCGAGCACGCCCCCGCCCCGGGACTTCGCCGGCGCGCTGCGCGGCGACGGCATGTCGTGCATCGCGGAGATCAAACGGCGGTCCCCGTCCAAGGGCGACCTGGACCCCGGGCTGCAGGCCGACCTGGTGGCGAAGGACTACGCCACGGGGGGCGCCGCCTGCCTGTCGGTCCTGACCGACGTCGACTTCTTCGGCGGGTCGGCCGCCGACCTGGCCGCGGCCCGCCAGGCGTCGGGGCTGCCCGTCCTGCGCAAGGACTTCACGGTGCAGGAGGCCGACGTCGCGGACGCGCGCCTGATGGGCGCGGACGCCGTCCTCCTCATCGCGGCCGCGTTGTCCGACGACGAGCTGGAGGCGTGCGCCGCGCGGGCCGCAGAGCTCGGGCTGGCGGCGCTCGTGGAGGTGCACGACGGGGAAGAGCTGGCGCGCGCCCTGGGCGCCGGCGCCGGACTGATCGGGGTCAACCAGCGTGACCTGCGGACGTTCCAGGTGGACCACGAGCGGGCCTGCACGTTGGCGGCACACATCCCGGCCGAGGTGCTGGCGGTCGCCGAGTCGGGCATTCGCGACGGCGCGGACGCGCGTCGGCTGGCCGAGGCCGGGTACGACGCAATCCTGGTCGGCGAGACACTCGTGCGGGCCGGGGACAGGCCGGCCCAGCTGCGCGAGCTGACCGGCTATCACGTCGGGACGCGATGACAGAGGAGCTCTTCATCAAGATCTGCGGCATCACGTCCGAGGCGGACGCGCTGCTCTCCGTCAGCCTCGGCGCGTCGGCAGTGGGTTTCATGTTCGCACCCTCTTCGCGTCAGGTCTCGGTGCAACTCGCGGGCGACATCGCGAAGCGACTGCCCGAGCACGTGCTGACCGTCGGCGTCTTCCGCGACGAGGCGCCCCAGCGCATTGTGGAGGCGATCCGGATCGCCGGGCTCGGTGCGGCGCAGATGCACGGCCACGAGACGGCGGAGGAGACCACGTGGGTGCGGGCCCGCGTGCCCATGGTGATCAAGGCGTTCCCGGCGGGTGACCGCACCATTGCACGCTTCGACGAATTCGGCGCGGACTATCTCCTCGTCGACGGGGAGAACCCGGGGTCGGGCCAGGTCTTCGATTGGCGGCTCGCCGAGGGAGTGGCCGACCACGATCGCTTGATCGTCTCGGGCGGCCTGCGCCCGGACAACGTGGCCCAGGCGGTGGCCCACCTGCGTCCGCGCGGGGTCGACGTGTCGACCGGAGTCGAGGCGGCACCAGGGCGCAAGGACCCGTTGCTCCTGCGGAACTTCATCAGCAACGCGCGGCAGGCCAAGGTGGACGTGGCGGCGCGTGACCCGCTGGAGGATCCCGCGGCAGAAGAGCCGTACGACTGGAGGGACGCGTGAGCGACGAGGGCCTGATGGCCCAGCCGGGACCCGACGGGCGTTTCGGCGAGTTCGGTGGTCGCTTCGTGCCGGAGTCCTTGATGCCGGCCTGCCTCGAGCTCGAGAAATGGTTCGACGAGGCGTGGGGTGACGCGGCGTTTCGCTCCGAGCTCGATGGTCTCCTGCGGCATTACGGCGGTCGCCCGACACCGGTGACCGAATGTGCCCGCCTGTCGGAGCGCCTCGGAGTGCGGGTGCTGCTCAAGCGGGAGGACCTGGCCCACACGGGCTCGCACAAGCTCAACAACGTCGTGGGGCAGGCCCTGCTGACGAAGCGTATGGGCAAGTCCCGCATGATCGCCGAGACGGGGGCGGGCCAGCACGGGGTGGCATCGGCCACGGCAGCCGCGTTGTTCGGCCTCGAGTGCACGGTCTTCATGGGCGAGGTCGACACGAAGCGCCAGGAGCTCAATGTGTTCCGCATGGAGCTGCTGGGGGCCGAGGTCCGGACAGTGACGGCGGGCAGCCGGACCTTGAAGGACGCGGTCAACGAAGCGATGCGCGAATGGGTGGCGACGGTGGAGACCACGCACTACTGCCTCGGTTCGGTCATGGGTCCGCACCCGTTCCCCTACATGGTGCGCCAGTTCCAGCGGGTGGTGGGCGAAGAGGCCCGGGCCCAGTGCGGAGACCTGCTCAGTGGCGCCGCGCCGGACGTGGTCGTCGCCTGCATCGGCGGAGGTTCCAACGCCGCCGGGACGTTCGCCGGCTTCGTGGACACGCCGGCCCGCCTGGTCGGCGTGGAGGCGGCAGGTGGCGCCGCGGTGACCAACGGCATTCCGGGCGTCCTGCACGGCATGCATTCGCGACTCCTCCAGGACGAGGCCGGGCAGATTCAAGAGGCCGAGTCCATCTCGGCCGGGCTGGACTACCCCGGGCTGGGGCCCGAGCACGCACACCTGGCGGCCACCGGACGGGCCGAATACTCCACGGCATCGGACGACGAGGTGCTCGAGGCCTTCCGGCTCCTCAGCCACACCGAGGGCATCATCCCCGCGCTCGAATCGGCGCACGCCGTGGCCTGGGTAGCCCGGAGCGCCGGGACGAAGGCGCTGCCGGCGGGCTCCACGGTCCTGGTCACCTTGTCGGGTCGGGGTGACAAGGACGTGGCCCAGGTACGCGAGATCTTCGCCCGGGAGCGCGATGCCTGACCTCGAGAAGGAGCTCCGGACCCGCCGTGAGCGCGGGCGCAAGCTGCTGATCCCCTACCTGATGGGGGGCATGAGCGACGATTGGACGCAATCGCTGGCGGCGGTGATCGCCGCGGGGGCCGACGCGGTCGAGGTCGGTATCCCTTTCTCGGACCCGATGATCGACGGCCCGGTGATCCAGGAAGCAGGCCTGCGGGCGCTCACGCGGGGAACGGTGCCCGACGAGGTCCTCGACGGCATCGCGCGGGCCGAGGCCCCGGTGCCCGTGGCTGTCATGACGTACTACAACCTGGTCTTCCGGGCCGGGCACAAGCGGATGGCGCGGTCACTCGCAGCCGCGGGCATCAGCGGTGCCATCATCGCCGACCTTCCCATTGAGGAGATCAGTCCGTGGGCGGCCGAGGCGGACGCGGCCGGCATCGACACCGTCCTGCTGGTGGCCCCTTCCTCGCCGCCGGATCGGGTGGAGCGCATCTGCGCGCGGGCACGCGGTTTCGTCTACGCCGTGGCCCGCATGGGTGTCACGGGTGAGCGTGGCGACGTCGGGACCGACATGACGAAGGTGGTCGAGCGGATCCGCCGCTGTACCGATATGCCCGTCTGTGTGGGAGTGGGAGTGTCGACACCGGCGCAGGCCGCGCAGGTGTGCGAGGTGGCGGACGGCGTCGTGGTCGGCTCGGCCCTGGTTCGCCGCCTCTTGGAGGGCGAGGGGCCGGACGGCGCCGCAGCCTTCGTCGGGTCGCTGCGGGACGCGATCGACTAGGCCGGCCGGCCGAGCTGGCGCTCGACCGCGGCGGCGATGGCGCGCTGACCCGCGGCGGTCGGGTGCGCCGCGCGCCACACGTAGTCCTGCAGGTTCCTCTCCGCCGCTTGCGCCGATGCGGTCAGGGATGCGCACGTCATGGCCCCGTGGAGGGCGTCGGTCTCTGAGCAGGCTTTGGCGGCCAGGATGTGCTCCGCATCGGCGGCCAGCGTGGCGTCGGACACCGGCTCCCCGGAGAACACCCAGGGTTGTGCCGTACAGATCCCGTGGCCGTCGAGCGCACCCGAAACGTCCATCAGCGTCACGTTCTTCACGTGGTGCGTGCGCGCGTCGCCCACCGCGCCGGCCACGGCCTGATTGAGCGCGGACAGAACGACCTGGGCCGCGGCAAAGGTGCTGCCGGCGTTGGGCTTGAGCCCGCTGCACACCAGGTTCGTGTGGAGCCCCGATGTCGCCGTGCCTGTGGGGATCTGCGACGGTTCCGGGATCGGCTGGTAGTAGTCGAGCACCGCGATGGTCGCCACGTGGGGAGCGAGGGTCTCGATCGCCTGGGCCAGGCTGGTCCGCACGTTCGCGAGGTCCGCTGCGATCTGCGGCGTGACGGAGCCGTTGGCGACGCAGGTGTGCCCGAGCCCGATGCCGACCCCGAGGACGCGGGCCAGTTGGAACTCGAGACAGGCGCTGAAGTCGATGTCGTCCGCTCCGTCCTGCAGGAGGACGAGGCGGGCGGGGTGCTGCACGAGGTCGGTCGCGGCGATCTCGTCCTCCAGGTTCCGGGCGGGTTGGGGCGGGACGAGGCATTGGCCGTCCCGGGTGGTGTTGTCCGCGCCGTCTGCCACCGCACCGCTGATGGAGAGTTGGTCGCCCGACAGGTGGCAGTTGGTACTCCGCACGGTCATGGTGAGCCCGAGGTGGGCCGCCACGAGGCTCGGGTAGGCCACCGTGGAAGGGCCCTGGGATACGTCACGGGGTGGGAGCCCGATCTGCGGCGTCAGGTAGGGGTTGGCCAGCCCGTGCCCGTACGGGACCGAGTCTCCGAGGGCGACGGCGCGGGTCGAGAGCGGCGGGGAAGGGGTCGGGGCCGGACGGCTGCCGCGAGTGGCCAGCACGACGCTCCCGGCCACCAGGGCCGCGACCACGACGCCCGCCACGACCTGGAACGGGCGCGAATGGCGCGCCGAGTTACCCCAGGTTTGCAGCCTTCCCATGGACGGACCTCACGAGTCGCTGCGCCGGCGGCAGCGGAGGTGCGACCTTACCGGCTGGGTTCAGCCAGGGGGCAGCAGCACCAGGCAGCCGTTGTGGCCGCCGAAGCCGAAGGAATTGGAGAGCACCGCTGCGGGCTCCCAGGCACGCGGCTCGCCGTGCACGACCTGAATGGTGATCTCAGGATCGGGCTCGGCGTACCCGGCCGTCGGCGGAATGATGGCGCGATCGATCGTCAGCACGGCGGCAACGGCTTCGATGGCGCCGGCAGCGGCCAGCCCGTGACCGGTGACCCCCTTGGTCGAGGTGACGAGCGGGCCTGGATCGCCGAAGACCTTGGCGATGGCCCGCGCTTCGGCCAGGTCGTTGAGGGGCGTCGAGGTGCCGTGGGCGTTGATGTGCCCGACGTCGGACGGACCGATGCCGGCATCGGTCAACGCCAGCTCCATGCAGCCGACCGCGCCGGAACCGTCCGGGGCCGGCGCGGTGATGTGGTGCGCGTCGGCGGTACTGGCGGCCCCCGCCACCTCGGCATAGATCGTCGCGCCGCGCGCCACGGCCCGGTCCCAGTCCTCGAGCACGAGCGCGCCGGCTCCCTCGGTCATGACGAAGCCGTCGCGCCGGATGTCGAACGGGCGCGAGTTCCCTGATGTGGAGAGTGCCGTCATGTTGGCGAAGGCGGCCAGCGCGACGGGATGCATGCTGGCCTCGGAGCCCCCGCCGATCGCCACGTCGCAACGGCCGGACGCCACCAGGCGCGCCGCGCCCGCGATGGCGTGCGTGCCAGCGGCACAGGCGGTGCAGATCACTTCGGACGGGCCGCGCCACCCGAGGCGCATGGAGATGCCGGCCGCGCCGGCGTTGGCCATCATCATCGGCACGAGGCGCGGGGAGACCCGGTCGGGCCCCTTCTCGTTGTAGACCCCGACTTGGTCCGCCAGCGTCTCGAAACCACCGACGCCCGTGGCGAAGATGACGCCTGCCTTGGCGGGGTCGACGGCGAGGTCGCCCGCAGCGCTGACAGCCTGGTCGGCTGCCACCATGGACAGCTGCGCGAACCGGTCGAGCTGGCGGACCTCCTTGGGCCCGAACCAGTCCCTGGGCTCGTAGTCCCGCACAACCCCGCCCACGACCTTCGGGTGGAGCAGTCCCTCCCACAGGGCCTCCACGCCGACCCCGCAGCACGTGACCGCACCCAGACCCGTGACGGCGACCCGCCGCCCCCGGATGGGGCCTTCCGCGCCGATGCCGATCTGCATCAGAGCTTGGCGGAGATCAGGTCGAACGCCTGCCCAATGGTGGTGATGTCCTCGAGCTCAGTCTCTTCGACCGTGATGTCGAACGCCTCTTCCAGCGCCATCACGAGCTCGACGAGATCGAGGCTGTCAGCGTCGAGATCGTCGGCGAATTTTGCTTCCTTGGTGATCTTGTCGGCCGGCACCTGCAGTACTTCCACGGCGCACTCGCGAAACTTCTCGAACGCTGCGTCGCTGTCCACAATCTGCTCCTTTGTCTGTCGGTCCCCTGAACGCTACAGGCCCATGCCGAGGCCACCGTCGACCGGCACGACGGCGCCGGTCACATAGGCAGCGGCCTCCGAGGCCAGGAAGCCCACGACGCCAGCCACGTCGGCCGGGTTGCCGGCGTGCCCGAGCGGCACCTGACCAGTCATGAGGGCCACCCGGTCTTCGCCGAGGGCGGCGGTCATGTCCGTATCGATCAACCCCGGCGCCACCACGTTGACCGTGATCTGGCGGCTGCCCACCTCGCGGGCGATGGCTCGGGCCATCCCCACCAGCCCGGCCTTGGAGGCGGCGTAGTTCGCCTGTCCGGGGAGCCCCACGAATGCGCCGACCGACGAGACGAAGATGATGCGACCCGTGTGCAGCCGCAGCATCTTCGCCACGGCCCGCTTGGCCACCCGGAACGAACCTGTCAGGTTCGCGTCGATGACGTCGTGGAAGGCCTGGTCGCTCATGCGCAGCAACAGCGAGTCCAGCGCGATGCCGGCGTTCGCCACCAGAACCTCGACCGGAGCCCACCGCTCTTCGATGGTGGCGAAGGCCGACTCCACCTCTTCGGCGTTGCGCACGTCGCAAGGAACAGCCAGGAACCGATCGGGGTCGGCGCCCGCCGGCGGGCCAGGTGGATCGGCGGAGCGGTACGTGGTGGCCACCTGATCGCCGTTGGCCAGGAACCAGGCGACACAGGCCGCGCCGATGCCGCGGGTCCCGCCGGTGACGAGGACAACGGCCATCAGCGTGCGTCAGGCACCCTGAGCCACACGAGCGGCTGGCCCTCTTGGACGCGCTCGCCGTCGGCGGCGAGCCAACCGATGACCTGTCCGGCGAAGGGCGTGCGCACCTCGGAGACCCCGACCCGGCCGACGAGCTCCCCGACGTCGATGGCCGAGGATGGCGCGGAGCCGTCGGCGGTCCCGGGCAGGAGTCCGGCCCCAGGCGCCTGCAGGGACGACTCGGGGTTGAAGATGCCGCTGGAGGGGCTGACGACGACCCGCTCGGACATGTAGAGGTGCTCGCCCTGGTGCAGGACCGGTTCGGCCCGCCAGGTGCCCGCAGCGCCGATCTGGTCCATCAGGGTGTCCAGATCCTCGGGCTTGGAGACGGCCAAGGACTGGATCTCGGGCAGGCTGCGCTTCGCCAGCCCGCTCAGCACGCCGCCCGGGCCGAGTTCCACCAGTGACGTCAGGCCCAGTCCCGCGAATGTCTCGAGGGTCTGGCGCCAGCGCACCGGGCTGCAGAGTTGGGCCGACAGAAGCCCCGGCCAGTCGGCCGGATCATCGTGGACATGCGCGTCCACGTTGGCCACGACGCGCACCTCGGGGGTGAGAAAAGTGACCTCGGCCAGCGCCTTGCGCAGGTCAGCCCGGGCGCCCTGCATCAGCGGCGTGTGGAAGGCGCCCGAGACCGCGATCGGCATGACCCGCTTGGCGCCCAGGCCCTTGGCCAGCTCTCCGGCCAGGGCCACCGCGTCGGGGGTTCCCGCGATGACGACCTGACCCGGTGCGTTGTAGTTGGCCACCCAGACGTCGCCTTCGGCGCGCATGCAGGCCGCCTCGGCGTCGTCGTCGGAGATGCCCAGCAGGGCGGCCATGGTGCCGGGCGCTTCCTCGCCGGCACGGGCCATGGCTTCGCCCCGGGCGACCACGAGCTGGATCCCGTGGTCGAATCCCAGGGAACCGCTGGCCACCAGCGCGGTGTACTCGCCGAGGCTGTGGCCGGCACACGCGGCCGGTGTGAGCCCGATGCGCTCGACCGCGTCGAGCACGACGAGGCTGAGCACGGTCGTGGCGAGTTGCGCATTCTCGGTCTGCGTCAGCTCCTCAATGGGGGCCTGCAACAGCAGGTGGGAAAGGTCGCGATCGGCGGCAGCCGAAGCCTCTTCGACCACTTCCCACGAAGGGTGGTCGATCCACGGTTCACCCATTCCGGCGCGCTGTGATCCCTGTCCGGGGAAGGTGAATACCAACACGTGTCCGACGGCTCCCATCGACGGCGGGCGGAGGAACTCACAGTGTGGCATGCCGGCCCGCTGGGGGACCAGGTCGGAGGCCCTGATCGCACCGTCGGTGCGATGTTCGAAGAGGTCGGGCAGCGCAGTGCTGGTTACCGGCTGGAAACCCGGTGCGACGCGAGGTGCGACCACGGGCCTGGGGGAGGCCGGGCAGCTCTCCGGAGCCGGATTCTGGACGTGAGAGCGTGTCGGCGTGATCGGCGACCGCACGCGGTTTCACGCCGACGGGGTCAGGATCAGCGGAATTCCTGCTTCGGTGGGCTGCTGCACGTGCCGAGAGAAAGAGGAAGACCAAGCCTCAAATTCCCCTTGAATGCTTGGAGGCGGCGTCGGTCGGTGCGGCTGTGGACCTCGTGAGGGGCATTAGCGTCACCCGCCGGGGGGCAGCTGTGGAGGACGCGCAGATGGAGGGGTATCGACGTGGGGGATGTCGGCCGGGCCGCGTGGCTCCCGCCGTGATGCTCGTCGTCGCTCTGGCACTGGCCTCCTCTGCGCTCCTCGTCGCCGGCACCGCCTCGAAGGCGGTCGCGGCATCCACGTCTGGTGCCGGGACCGGTCGCGAGAAGTTGCCCGGCCAGCTGAGTCTGGTCCCTCCCGGAGCCACGCTCATCGGGCCGGCTCCGGCGACGACAACTCTGCCGCTCGACGTGACACTCAAGCCGCGAGACCCCGGCGCGCTGGCGACAGAGGTGCAGGCCATCTCGGACCCTGGTTCGCAGGAGTACCGCCGTTTCTTGACGCCACCGCAGTTCGCCCAGCGATTTGGGCCGACGCCAGCCACCATCGCGCAGGTCACGTCCACACTGCGCCAGGAGGGCCTGACGGTCGGCACGCCATCGACGACCGGACTGTCGTTGCCTGTCTCGGGCACGGTGTCGCAGATCGAGTCTGCCTTCTCGACACCGATCGAGCGCTACCACTTGGCGTCGGGGAAGACGGGGTACGACAACAAGTCGGCCCCGCAGGTACCGGTGACGGTGGCGCCGCAGATCGAGGGAATCCTCGGACTGAACACTCTCAACCCGCCGAAGCCGTCGACGACGATCCCGCAGGCTGACCCGGCCAACCCACAAGCCCCGTCGTTCTCGCCTGTGCCAGCGCTTGCCCTGGGGCAACCCGCGCCGCAGCCGGGCTCGTGCGCGACCAACATCGGCAACGTTCGGAGTGGTGGCGCCCTCGATGCTGTCCAATTGGCGCAGGCGTACTCCTTGGATCCGCTCTACTCGGCGACCCCGAGCCATTTCGGGTCGGGAACCACGGTGGCGCTCGTCGAGTTGGGTCAATCCGGATACACCGCTGGAGCCGGGGGCGACATCACCAATTTCGCCAACTGCTACGGAATCACACTCGGTGCAGGGCAGCTCACAAATACGTCCGTTGACGGCGCCACGAACACCCAGGGCCCTGACACGCTTGAAACCGAGCTGGATATCGAGACCGTGCTCTCCCTGGCGCCTAAGGCAAACATCGAAGTCTACGAAGGTGCAGGCAGCATGTACGACGTCTTCAGTCGGATCGTCAGCGACGATACGGCGAAGATCGTGAGCGCCAGTTGGACGAACGGCTGCGAAGCTTATGTGCCGAAGTCGTTCCAGATCTCGGAGAACGGCTTGTTCCAGGCGGCGGCTACCGAAGGGCAGTCGATCTTCGTCGCCACGGGGGACCAGGGCTCTCAGGGCTGCAACGTCAATGGTGTCACCGCCGCCCAGACGGGCAGTGATCCGGTGGCGCAAGCCGTTGACTCTTCGACGGGCACCCTGTACATCGCCAACAAGACGAGCAATTCGGTCAGTGTCGACAGCGAAGGCGGCACCAACGCATCAAGCGCCGGCAAGGCCTCCTCCGTGTCGACCGGGTCTGGGTCCGGTCCTGATGCCGTGGCGCTCGATCCATCGATAGGAAGGGTGTTCGTCGCCAACAGCAACAGCACGCTCACCGTCCTCTCGACCAGTACGTGCAACCGGTCGACGACGAGTGGGTGCGGCTCACCGACGCTGATCTCTTCGGGCGGCCATCTCAGCGCTCCTGCAGCGCTGGCGGCGAACGGGTCGACGTTGTATGTCGGGAACAGCAATGGGACGGTGGCGGTGTACAGCGTGTCGCCTTCGGCCACCACCTGGGTGGCAACGGTCAATCTTCCAAACCCACTGTTGCTGTTCACCCCGACCCCGACAGCGATTGCCGTCGATCCGACGCGCGGCACGGTCTACGTTGCGGACAGCACCAACAACAGCGTCGAATACTTCAACGCCACGACCTGTAATGCGAGCAACGGTTCAGGATGTTCTGCGGTGCCGCAGTCCGTGTCCGTTGGCCAGGATCCGGTCGCTCTGGCTGTCGCGAGCGGGGCGGGATACCTCTACGTGGCGAATGCCGGGATCGGCGGTGGGGTCTCTGTCATCAGCTTGTCGACGCAAGCGCTGTTGACGACGATCTCGACCAGTCAGCCCAAGAACGGAACGGGCCGGGTGCAATCCATCGCTCTGTCCCCGGACAACCAGGAAGTGCTCGCTGTGCTTGCTGACCTGGGCTTTCCCGGAGACGTGATGGCGACGATCAACACCACGACCCAGTCAATCGTTTCGACTGTTGGCCTGGAGAACGGGACCGATGTGATGGGCCAGTTGGTGAGTGACGGCACCCTGGGGTACGCCTGGGTCACCGACACCACCGGCGGCGACATCGTCCAGAATTTGAATCTCGCCGTCTCGGACCCGGCAAGTCAGCCGTACGTGACGGCGGTCGGCGGGACCTCGGTCACTGCAGTCGGTCCGGCGCCGACGGAAACCGTGTGGAACGATCAACACAACTTCTCCGAGGGGGCAGCCGGGGGCGGCATCTCGCAGTCGTTCCCGATGCCGGCATACCAGCAGGCGCTCGGCAATGTGACCGGAAGCAGCGGCCTACCCTGTGTCAACTCGAGCGGCCACTGTCGCGAGGTCCCGGACGTATCGGCCGACGCTGACCCGAGCACCGGTTACATCGTCTATGACAGCCACGATCTCATCGGCAATCACTGGGCCGCGGTGGGCGGCACCAGTGGCGCCACGCCACTCTGGGCCGCGGTCCTCGCCGTCGTCGCCTCCGCCAACGGCAACACGGTCGGTTACGGAGCGCTCAACCCGGCGCTGTACGCGCTCGCGCAGAAGTCCCCCAGCACCTATCTCAACGACATCACGTCAGGGAACAACGACTACAACGCGACAAACGGCGGCCAGTTCCCGGCCATGAGCGGGTACGACATGGCAAGCGGGCTCGGGACGCCGGTTGCGTCCCAGCTCGCCGGCGGGCTCGCCGGCATCCCGATCGCCGTTGCGGTGTCGGGCTCGCAGACGTACGGCGGAACCCCGATCTTCACCGGCTCGGCCAACTACGCCGGTTCCGGGGGCCCTCCCTCCGGCGTGACCGTCAACACCAACGGGATCACCTGTTCCACCGTGGGCACCTCCACGTCGATCAGCCCCACTTTGACGTTGGGGAGCTACACGCTGGCCTCCACGTCCTGCAGCGGAGCGACGCTGTCGGGCGCCAACGCCGACGGCTATTCGTTGTTCTACACGAGCGCCCCAAACGACTTCACGGTCAATGCCATTCCCGTCGATGTCGCGGTATCAGGCTCGCAGACGTACGGGGGCACGCCAAGCTTCACGGGCACGGATAGCCCGCCAACCGGCATCATCGTGGACACGTCCGCGTTGCACTGCACGCTGGCCGGCGTCTCGTTCATCGTCCCCGCCTTGCCCGTCGGCAGCTACACGGTGAGTACGACCTCGTGCAGCGGAGTCACCCTGTCAGGCAGCACCGCGGCCGACTACGCCGTCGTCTACACGAGCGCGGCGGGGGACTTCGGGGTCACGAAGGCGCCGTTGACCATCACCGCTTCGAATGGCTCCATGACCTACGGCGGGACGGTGCCGACGATCACGCCGGCCTACTCGGGCTTCGTCAATTCCGAGACCGCAGCGTCGTTGACGACCAAGCCGACGTGTTCGACCACGGCCACCACCTCGAGTTTTGTGGCGGGAAGCCCCTATGTGTCGTCTTGCGGCGGCGCCGTGGATCCCAATTATGCGTTCAGCTACGCGGGAGGCACCATGACGGTGACTCCGGCCTCGTTGACGATCACGGCCTCGAACGGATCCATGATCTACGGCGGGACGGTGCCGACGATCACTCCGGCGTACGCAGGCTGGAAGAACGGTGAAGGCACTGGGTCGCTGACCACACCGCCGACCTGCTCGACCACGGCCACCAGCTCGAGCCCGGTCTCGCCCCCAACCTACCCGTCGTCGTGCACCGGGGCCGTCGACCCCAACTACACCATTGCGAACGTCGGCGGCTCAATCAGCGTGACGCCCGCGCCCATCGCGGTTGCCGTCACCGGCAGCCAGGCCAACGAAGGATCGCCGACCTTCACCGCCAGTGCCACGTCCCCCTCCGGGGTATCAGTCGCCACGTCCGGCGTGATCTGCGGCCAGGTCGCCCCCTCGACTGCCATCACCGCCGCCTTGTCGTCCGGCAGTTACACGTTGGTGCCCGGGTCCTGCCACGGAGCCGTCCTGAGTGGGCTCAACGCCGGCAACTACGCCGTCTCCTATACCAGCGCCTCGGGTGATTTCGCTGTCACCGGCGGGCCGGTGCCACCTCCACCACCTCCACCACCTCCACCGCCGCCGCCACCACCACCGCCCGCACCGACGTACGGCTATTGGCTCGTGGGCTCTGACGGGGGCATCTTCACGTTCGGCTCGGCCCAGTTCTACGGTTCGACCGGCAGCATCAGGTTGCAGCGACCCGTGGTCGGTATCAGCCCCACGGCGGACAAGGCCGGGTATTGGATGGTCGCATCTGACGGCGGCGTCTTTGCTTTCGGCGACGCCGGTTTCTTCGGATCGATACCGGGCACCGGGCTCAGCCCCGCCGGGTCGGGCCTCCCGCACAGCCTCAATGCGCCGATTGTTGGCATGGTGCCGTCGTCCGACGCAGGCGGGTACTTCATGGTGGCGTCCGACGGGGGTGTCTTTGCCTTTGGCGACGCCAGGTTCGAGGGCTCCTGCCCCGGCATTGGTGGTTGCACCGGCGCCGCCGTAGCGGTTGTGCCCGACGCCTCCGGCAACGGGTACTGGCTGGTCACCCAGCCCGGCAACGTCTACGCGTTCGGTGACGCCCCCGCCTACGGCGCGCCGGGTAGTCAGGGTTCACCGGTCACCTCCGCGGCACGCAGCGCCGACGGACACGGGTATTTGGTCCTGCTCGCGGATGGCGCCGTGTATGCCTACGGGGATGCCGTGTCCCGCGGTGGCCCGGTCGGCTCGGTCGGAGGCTTCGATCCCGCCTCCGCCATCTTCTCCGACGCCACTGGCGGCGGGTATTGGGTCGGATCGGCCGCGGGTGCGGTATTCCCCTACGGCGACGCCCCGAATGACGGCTCCATGGCCGGAAACAACCTCAACGGCTCGATCATTGCCGCGACGGGGTTCTGAACCGCCGTCACGCCCGAGGTGCAGCTTGCCTCCAAGCAGGCTGTACCCATTCTCGGAGTTCGAGAAGCGACGCGGCGCCTGCCGTCGGGAAGACCCTCAGGCCGCAGCAGGAGCCAGAGGGGCGATGCAGCCCTGCAGCGCCGTGACGCCGGGGGCAACCCCAGGGGGAGTCGTTGCCGATTGTGCTGTCGGCCCCGGAGTCGGGACCGTGGTGGTCGTTGTGGTCGGGGGGGCGGTCGTCGGCACCGTGGTGGTGGTCGTGGTCGTCGTGGGGACCGCCGTGGTCAGCGTGTTGGACGGAAGGGTCGAGGGCACCGTGGTCGTGGTGGTCGTGGTCGTCGTGGTGGTCGTTGTCGTCGTCGTGGTGGACGTCGTCGCAGGCACTGTGGAGGTGGTGGTGGTCGTCGGGACAAGAGTCGCCGGCGTGCCGGGCGCACCTGTCGGTGCCGACGCGATCGGCACCGGTGCCGTGATGGTCACCGTCGCACACACCCCTGCGTGTTCGAGTGTCCCCACATCCTTCACGAGCAAGGCAAGGGAGCGGTTCTCGGCCACCTCGTCCGATGTCAGTATCACGGCGGCCTGCGTCACGGCTTTGGCCGCCTGGTCACGTTGCTCGATGGAGCTCCTGAGGGCGTTCAAGGCCGCCTGGTTTCGGTCCACCAGATTGGACGCCGCAACACCCAGGTACTGCTGCACCACCACACCGTCCTCGTCCTGCGGAGTGTGTGGCGTCAGCGGCTGGGGGCTGCCGGAGTTGACGAGCGGAGCGCTCGAGTACAACCCCGTGCTCACGTACTCACTGACAGCAAACCCCTGGAGGGCTTTCGACGCGGCATCGGACTGCTGCCGCGCAGTCGTGACCTGCGACTGCGTTGCGGCGAGCGCCTGCTCCCGAGATGTCAGCAAACTCTGGTCTGCCGTCACCGACGTGATGGCCTGCTGGTAGGAATGCAAATCCGATGTCACGTTCCCGTAGACGTCAAGGGCAGAGGAGACGGGTAGTGATACGGGGATGCTGCCGGCGCCGCCGAGGAGAGAACTGGCGTAGCAAGGCAGCCCGTCCGGCCCTGGCGCGCACCAGGCACTTTGGTCGACGACGGCGAGGAACGCAGCCGGAGGGGCTACGGTGCCGGACCGGAGCGCCGCCGTGATGACCCACATGTTCGGCTGGTACAACGTGGCCACCGTCGCCGAACAACCGCCCGGCCAATCGGCGAAGGCGGGGAACCCGTTGGCCGATGGGACCGCGCCGCGGATCGGTGCTCCCGTGGTGTCGGTTGTTCGGCCCGTGTTGAACGGGTTGAACGCCGCAGTGTTGTTGGTGGATCCGCCCTCGGCGGCCTGCCACTCGTCGAGGTCGCCGACGTTCGCCGCAGTGGCCGGGGCGCTGAGCCCCTCGAGGACGCAGAGCTCCCAGCCCGGCGGCAGCGGTGTGTCACCACCCGACGCCGCCGCCATGGTGACGCCGGATGTCCCGACGAGCGCGGTGCCGCCAAGGCCTGCGATCACAAGGGCCAGGGCGAGTCCGGCGGTTCGGAAGATACGTGTCATGGGAGATGGATCAGGATCGGTAGCTACGCCAGAAAGAGAATGATTAGGTCCAGGATCCGGGCCAAACCGGCACCAGTGGCCTGCCCCAGATTGGCACGTTCTACACCCTCGCTTCGACCCAACTATCGGTCGGTCGGAGGAGTCGTGTGATCCTGGTTGTGCGAAACATGGGCATTGGAGAAGGTCCCGGCTCTCCGGGTTATCCGTGTGAAATGTTCAAAAGGGGTCGATCCGCGACAAAGCCGCTGGTGGCGGCCTATGCCAACAGCGCATCGAACTCCCGCCGGGCCAGCTGCATCACGTTCACCTTGTCCGTACCTGTGAGGCTCACGGGATCGAATGCGGCGCTGCGGCCGTCTCGCTGCGCCCGTTGGCTTCGGTGACAGCCCGGTTCCTTCTGTGACAACACAGTGACCAGAGTCCGGGGAGGCGCGAGTCGCTCGGGCATCCCTAACGGGACGCACCCTCGCACGACCTCAATCTGGGCGAGTGCGTATGACCCGCACCGCCTCAGCCGAAGCGACAACCGCAACGGCGAGAGCGGCGACGCGATCTGCCCACCACCAGCCGAATACCTGGTCCGTCAACAGCCCCAGAAGGGCAAGGATCCCGAGTGCCGCTCCGATGGCGCTCAATGTTCCGTCGCCCATCAGGGCGTGGCTGTGCAGCAACCTTCCAGTTTGGTGCTTGGCCCAACCCAGGGGGGCGAGCACAACAGCTGAAACCCCGGCCACAGTCATCGCCAGGAGGGAGTGCTGCGGCTCCGAATGCGAGGCCAGGTCGTTGATGGCTGTGATCGTCAGGGTGAGCGCCACCAGGATCAAGGCGGTGGCCACGATGATCGACGCCCGAGCTTCAGCACGGAGACCCCGGGCCGGGTCTCGTCGTTCGACGCCGAAGCGCCAGACGAGACCGACCGACCCGGCAACATCGGCCAAAACGTTGAGTCCTAACCCGAGAACTCCCAGGCTGCCAGCAAGGAGTCCCGTCGTCACGGCCCACACACCCGCGACCAGCCCCCAGGCGACTGAGAAATACGAAAGCATCAATGCCCTCGCGACGTATCGCTGCCTGATCGGGTCCACCCCAGAGTCAGCGTCAATCATCGGATGCCAGTTTCGCCGACAGACAGCGCGCCTTGTGCTGAATGCCGCGGCCGGTTGGTGTTGGGCCCCTCTTGCCGGGTACGTCCTGGTCTTCTACGCGGCTCGTGAGGCACGGGAAACGCTGAGCAGGTACTGAAGCAAAGTGTCCGACTTGTATCGCACCGTTCCAGGCATCTGAGAAACCATCGATGTATGGCGCGGGTACCAGCGACATCGCGCCGCTCCGACGCGTCAGACGACGCCCGGATCCGGCGACGCTCCTCAATGTGTCAACCCCTCTTGCAGAGCATGGGCGATTGCCCCATGACTGCTGTCGATGCAAAACGTCGCGACGCGGTTACTCATTACCGGACACGCAAGGCTGGGGGGCATTAGAGGGCTGGGGGGCATTAGAGACCTTTGACTCTGCCTCCGGCCAACCTCGACTGCAACGATCGAAGAGGGGCGGAGAACCAATCCACCAACTACGTAGGGAGCAACATCATGCATATCAAGAAACTTTCAGGCGGACGATTGATATTCGCTGCGACTATCGGCCTGGCAACCCTCGTGCTCACGGCACCCGGCGCCTCGGCCAGCAGTTCGAATCAGTGGAAGCTGGGCTCATACACCGCAGACGGCGGATTCGGCTTCAAATCGGCACCGCAGAACAGCTTCGCCTTTCCCACCCTGGCCCCGGTGAACCCGGGAACTGGCGTCGCCGCTGCTCTCCTCCTGAACAACACGGGCCCATTGACCGGGAATCTCACCGGGAAGACGATCACGGCCAACTTCACGATCAGCGGAGTTACTGCGGGTTCGACGATCAACTACGGCGGCGAGCCTGACGGGTCGGGGTCGCCGACCACCGCGCGTCTCTACTGGGACGATGCATCCATCACCAAGACAAAGAATCTCGTCGCAACGGACTACTGGTGGTCGAATCCCGCGAGCGTCACATTGACGGGCAACGGTACAGGGACCGTGACGATGACCGTGAGCGCGAACGGGACTGGTTGGAGTGACTACTTCGGGGCTGCGGGCGACCAGGACCAGTCCACCACGTCGGCGTTCGACGCAGCGGCAAAGAATGTTCAGGACGTCGGCTTGTCATTCGGCGGCGGGTACTTCTTCGCCAACGGTGTGGGCACCACGGACGGCTCAGGCACCTTGACAGTCACCTCGTTCACCGTGAGCTAAGCCTCAGGTCGATTCCGGCATGGACGGTCCCGCACAGTGGGCCGGGGCTGTTCATGCCGGGGCTTCCGGTTCTACCTGGACCCGTACCGTGCCCGGAGCGGGACTCGAACCCGCACGCCCTTTCGGACAGCGGCTTTTGAGGCCGCCGCGTCTGCCATTCCGCCATCC
The DNA here is from genome assembly GCA_963719485.1 of uncultured Acidimicrobiaceae bacterium. Taxonomy (GTDB): domain Bacteria; phylum Actinomycetota; class Acidimicrobiia; order Acidimicrobiales; family RAAP-2; genus Bog-473. Next base: position 3,767,080 of record OY970387.1, on the reverse strand, counting down.
GGGCGAGAACGCCCGAGCGTACAAGCTGCCATCTACGGTGGCGGGGTGGGAGCGTCGCGGCCATGAAGCTCACCGGCGTCGAGCTCGTCCACGTCGACATCCCCTTTCGCCAGCACATCGGCACCGCCGCCGGTGTCCACCAGGTGCGCCCGCTGCTCTTCGTGCGGGTCGTCGCCGAGGAGGCCGAGGGCTGGGGCGAGTGCGCCGCACTGGCGGACGGCACCGCGGTCGATCCTGCCCTCCCCCTGGTTGAACAGGCTGCCGTGGAGCGGGGTGTGCCCCGACTCGATGAAGCGACCCGCGCCCGGGGAGGTCGCCTCCCGACCGGCGCCGAGGTGTCCCAGCTCTTTGCGAGTTCGCCGGTCGACCGGATGCTGGCCGCCGCTTTCGAGATGGCGGTCTTGGACGCGGAACTGCGGGCCGCCGGGCAGGCCCTGGCCGACGATCTCGGGATCGGCGAAGGCTTCAGGACCATGGCGACGGGTGCGGTCGTCGGCATCCCAGCCCGCCACGACCTGGCCGCGCTACGCCAGGAGGTCGCGGTCGCGGTCAGTTCCGGCGCTGCCCGGGTCAGGCTGAAGATCGAGCCCGGTTGGGAGCTCGAGCCGGTGCGGACCGTGCGAGCCGACCACCCGGACCTCGTTCTGCAAGTCGACGCGAACGGATCCTTCAGTGCGGGCGCTGAAGACGTCGCCTTGCTGAGCCGGCTGGCCGACTTCGACGTGCTGTGCATCGAGCAGCCGCTGCCGCCGGCCGACCTCGTGGCCCACGCCCAACTGGCGCGTCTCCTTCCGGTCCCGATCTGCCTCGACGAGTCGCTCTCGACGCCGCGGCGCGTGACCGACGCACTGCGCAACGGGTCCTGCGCCATGGCCTGCCTGAAGCCGGCCCGTCTCGGGGGCGTGCGCGCCACCCGGGCCGCGCATGCTGCCTGCGCCGCCGCCGGCGTGCCGGCTTTCGTCGGTGGCTTCTTCGAGGCGGGGCTCGGGCGGGCCTCGAACCTCGTCCTGGCAGCCCGGCTGGGCCAGGACGCGACAGGCCTGGTCAGCGACCTCGGGGACCCCGCCGACTACCTGGCGATCGACCCCTGCGGGTACGCGCCCGTGCTGGACGGATGGGTCACGGTGCCCTCCGGCCCCGGGGTCGGGAACGCGCCCGAGGGCTCGGTCCTGGAGAAGCTCGGGGCGCAGCGTCGCTGGTTCCCCGCCACCTACACTTGACGCTCCATGCATCGCGTCCTCTTGGAGCGGCGGATCAGAGACGTCCACACCCGGCTGGTCCGGGCGCGGGAGGAGTTGGCCGTGCTGAATGAGCAGTTGGCGGTCGTGCAGGAGTCGGCGGACGAGGCCCGCGTACGGGCCCTCGTCTCGGAGACCCCGCTGGCCAGCCAGGAGCACAACGAAGCGGCGCGCCACGCCGATGCCATGGTGCGCGCCCGCGATGCGCTGTGCAAAGTCGTGGCTGATCTCGAGCGCCGCCAGGACGAGCTCCTTGCCGCCGTCGCCACGGGCAAGCAGTGACGGCATCCGGCAGCGCGGTGGCGCCCGGGTTCGAATGGTGACCGCCGCCGACAAGCGGACCGCCCTGGCCCGTGTGGTGATCGCCGAGGACGAGGCCATCGTGCGCCTCGACCTCAAGGAGATCCTGATGACGGCCGGATACGACGTCGTGGGGGAGACGGGTCGCGGGGACGAGGCGGTGACGCTCGTCGAGGAGCACCGGCCGGACCTGGCCATCCTCGACGTCAAGATGCCCGGCATGGACGGCCTGCGCGCCGCCCGGGAGATCACGTCCCGGCACCAGGTGGCGGTGCTCCTGCTCACTGCATTCAGCCAGCGCGACCTCATTGAGGAGGCCCGGGACTCTGGAGTGTCGGCCTACCTCATCAAGCCCTTCCAACCACGTGAGCTGCTGCCCGCCATCGCCGACGTCCTGGCCAAGGCGCGCCAGGACTGGGCGATCGAAGCGGAAGAGGCCCAGCACTCCTCCGACGGCGCCGAGGACAAGATCGCCACCCGCCGGCTCGTCGACGAAGCCAAGCGGCTCCTAATGGACCGCGACGACCTGCCCGAGGACGAAGCGTTCGGCTTCATCCAGCGCACCGCCATGCAGACGCGAGCGCGCATGCGCGACGTGGCGCAGCAGGTCGTCGACGGCACGCTGACCCCCTAGTGTCGACGTAATGGCGTCAGCGCAGGAGCGAACGGGACCGCTGCTGCTGCTCGATGGCATGTCGCTTGCCTTCCGGGCGTACTTTGCGCTCCCCGACACGCTCGCCACCTCGGCCGGCGTGGTCACCAACGCCGTCCACGGCTTCACCTCCATGCTGGTGTACCTCATCCGCGAGCAGCACCCGTCTTCCCTGGCCGTGGCCTTCGACGCGCCCGGCGCCACGTTCCGGGACGAGATCCTCGAGGACTACAAGGCCGGCCGGGCCGAGACCCCCTGGTTGCTCCCGCCTCAGTTCGACATGATCCGCGAGGTCATGACCTCGTTGGCCATCCCGGTGGTGGAGGCGCCGGGCTTCGAGGCCGACGACGTCATCGCCACCCTGGCCACGGAGGCGGTGGAGCGCCAGAGGGAGGTCGTCATCGTCACGGGCGACCGCGACAGCTTCCAACTCGTGCAGGACCCCTACGTGCGCGTCCTCTACAACAAGCGGGGCGTGAGCGACTACGCGCTGTACGACGAGGTGGGCATCTTCGAGCGCACCGGGGTGCCACCGTCGCAGTACGTGCTGCTGGCATCCCTGCGTGGCGACCCCTCCGACAACCTGCCCGGCGTGCCCGGCGTCGGGGAGAAGACCGCCGCGAAGCTCCTTACGACGTACGGCGACCTCGACGGGATCTTCGGGAGTCTCGACGCGCTCGACGCCGAAGCTGCGCGAGAACCTGGCGGAGAACGAGGAGCTGGCCCGTTCCAACGCGCGCATCATCCCACTCGTGCGCGACGTGCCCCTCGACGTCGACGTGGCTCACCTAGAGCTCGGCGCGTGGGACCGCGCCACGGCGAAGGCCACCTTCGACCGCTTCGAGATGAAGACGGTGTGGAACCGCCTGGAGGAGCTCCTCGACGCCGGGGCGCTCGGTGAGCCGGTCCCCGGGAGTGCGGGCCCCACGAGTGCCGAGGCAGCGGTCGCGGCCGCGACCCGCGGCCACCCCGCACCGGCGGAGCCGGCCGCGCCGCTCTTCGAACTGCGTGACGTGGCACTCCCGACCACCGCGGCCGAGGTCACCAAACAGCTGTCCGAGCTCGGCACGGGCCGCCTCGCCCTGGCCGCCCGCTGGAACGGCATGCCCGGGCGGAGCGAGCTGGTCGCGCTGGTCCTCGTCGCCACCGAGGGCGAAGAGGCCGGACTTGGCGTCCTCGTGCCGGCGGCGCTGCTCGGAGCGACCGCAGTGGTCAAGAAGCTCAACAGTGTGCTGGCCCGCCCCTTCCTCGGCCACGAGGTGAAGGAGGCCATGCGCTCGCTGCTGCCGCTCGGCATCGACCTCACCGGGCTCGAGATGGACACGGCGGTGGCCGCCTACCTGCTGGACGCCTCGACGGGGGAGTACGACCTGTCGCAGTTGCGCGAACAGACCGGCCAACTCAGTCTCGACATCGTGGAACCGGGGGAGACGGAGCGGGACCTGGCCGAGGAGGGCGCGGGCGAAGCCGCCGACGTCGCTGCGATGGCCACCGGTTTCCGCCGGCGCCTCGCCTCCGAGGACATGGCCATGCTGCACGATGACATCGAGACACCGCTGGTGCGGGTCCTGGCGAAGATGGAGGTGGCCGGCATCGGCATCGATCGGGCCGAGCTTCAGGCGATCGCCGACTCCCTCAAGGCCTCAGCGGCCACGCTCCAGGCAGAGGTGCAGGAGCAGGCCGGTCACGAGTTCAACGTGAACTCGACGCCGCAGCTGCGCACCGTGCTCTACGACGAGCTCGGCCTCACCCCGGGCAAGAAGACAAAGACCGGCTTCTCGACGGACGCGCAAACGCTCGAGAGCCTGCGCGGCCATCACCCGATCATCGACGCCCTGCTCTTCGTACCGCGAGGTGGAGAAGCTGCGTTCGACCTACGGGGAGAGCCTGCTGTCCGAGGTGGCCGCCGACGGCCGCATCCACGCCTCCTTCGGCCAGACGGTGGCCCGGACCGGGCGCATCTCCTCGGACCGGCCCAACCTGCACAACATCCCCGTGCGCACCGAGCTGGGCAAGCAGTTCCGCCGTGCCTTCGTGCCCGCGGCGGGGTCCACCTTCCTCGTGGCGGACTATGACCAGGTGGAGCTGCGCTGCATCGCGCACCTCTCGGAGGACCCGGGGCTCATCGACGCGCTGACCACGGGCTCGGACGTGCACCGGACGGTGGCGGCGGCCGTGTACGGCATCCCCCCCGAAGAGGTCACCCACACGCAGCGCGAGTACTCGAAAATGGTCTCCTACGGGCTCGCCTACGGCATGGAGGCATACGGGCTCAGCCAGCGCCTGGGTGTCCCCGTCGAGGAGGCGGCCGCCATCATGGAGAGTTACTTCGGCGCCTTCCCTCTCGTGAAGCAGTACATGGACCACGCGGTGGCCGACGCCAAGATCCGCGGGGCAACCCGCACCATGTTCGGCCGCATCCGGCCCCTGCCCGACCTGGAGTCGTCGAATTACCGGGTGCGCCAGGCGGCGGAACGCCAAGCGATGAACGCCGGGATCCAGGGCCTGGCCGCCGACATCTTCAAGCTGGCTCTGGTGCGCCTGGACCGCGACCTCGAGGAGCAGAAGCTCGAGAGCCGGCTCGTGCTCCAGGTCCACGACGAGGTGATCGTCGAGGTGGCGAAGGGGGAAGAGCACGACGTGCACCGCCTCACCGAGTCCGCCCTCACCGGCGCGGCGGATCTCAGAGTCCCCCTCACCATCTCCGTGGCGACCGGACCGAGCTGGGCTGCCGCCAAGGGATGACCGTCACGATCTGACGGCGGCGGACGGGCCGAGCGGCGTGGAAGATCCTCCCTGAACAGCTGATACGCTGGCAGGCCTTGCCCGCCGGCTCCGGAGGCGGCGCAAACCATATTTCTCGAACTGACCCCGGCGCGGTCCTGCGGGTGCAAGTCGCACCTGCCGCAAGGAGCTTCACCATGGCTGACACAGCACGCACCTCCCTCCTGTCCCCCGAAGCGATGGGCAGCTTCGACGCCGAGGGGAACTACACCCCTCGCACCATCGTCGATGACGACCTCGGTGACGCCGATCTCGAAAAGGCGATGGGTGACTCCATCATCGAGTTCGACGACGGCGACGTCATCGAGGGGACGGTCGTCAAGATCGACCGCGACGAAGTCCTCCTCGACATCGGCTTCAAGTCCGAAGGGGTCATCCCCGCCCGCGAGCTCTCCATCCGCAACGACGTCGACCCGGCCGAGATCGTGTCGCTCGGCGAGCACGTCGAGGCGCTCGTGCTGCAGAAGGAGGACAAGGAGGGGCGACTCGTCCTGTCCAAGAAGCGGGCGCAGTACGAGCGGGCCTGGACGACGATCGAAGAGAAGAAGAACAACGGCGAGATGGTGTCGGGCCCGGTGATCGAGGTCGTCAAGGGCGGTCTCATCGTCGACATTGGCCTGCGCGGCTTCCTGCCGGCCTCCCTGGTCGAGCTGCGCCGCGTGCGCGAGCTGCAGCCGTACGTGGGCAAGGTGATCGAGGCGAAGATCATCGAGCTCGATCGCAACCGCAACAATGTCGTGCTGTCCCGGCGGGCCTGGCTGGAAGAGGCCCAGAAGGAGCAGCGGGGCGACTTCCTGGCGAACCTCAAGCCGGGGGAGCGCCGCAAGGGCGTCGTGTCGTCGGTGGTCAACTTCGGCGCCTTCGTGGACCTCGGCGGCATGGACGGGCTCGTCCACGTGTCCGAGCTCAGCTGGAAGCACGTCGACCACCCGTCGTCGGTCGTGTCGGTGGGCGACGAGATCGAGGTCGAGGTGCTCGACGTGGACCTCGACAAGGAGCGGATCTCGTTGTCGCTCAAGGCGACGCAGTCCGATCCCTGGCAGGAGTTCGCCGACAGCCACGCCGTCGGCCAGCTCGTCTACGGCCGCATCACCAAGCTGGTGCCCTTCGGCGCCTTCGTGCAGGTGGGTGACGGCATCGAGGGCCTGGTGCACATCTCGGAGATGGCCGTCCACCACGTCGACCTGCCCGAGCAGGTCGTCACGCCCGGTGAGGAGCTGTGGGTCAAGATCATCGACATCGACCTGCAGCGCCGTCGGATCTCGCTGTCGATCAAGCAGGCGGCCGAGGGTGGCGAGGTCTCCGAGGAGTACCGCGAGGCTTTCGGGGAGCACGCGTACGACGAAGAGGGCAACTACATCGGCTTCGACTACGCCGAGGGCGAGTTCACCCCCGAGACCGAGGCGCAGGCGGCCTGGGCCGATTTCGCCGAGCAGACGGGCACGCACGTCGTGCCGAAGGACGAGCACGGGAACGACATCCCCGCTTCCGAGGGTGACGCTGCCGTCGAGGGTGAGCCGGCTGCCGCGCCCGAGGCTGCTGTCGCCCCCGCCCCCTCGGCATCCGAAGCGCCTGTGGTAACCGCCGAGCCGGCAGCCGCCGAGCCGGCGGTCGCCGGGGTCGACGAGGCCCCGACCAAAGGCTGAACCCGCCGGGAGTTACCCCAGACTATAAACGGATCCGTTTATAGTCTGGGGAAAGATCGCCGGCGGACGCTGAGCGCCCATAGCCGTCCACCGATCCGCCGCTCCCGCGTCCGGCTACCGGCGGGGCAGGGAGCGGGCGATCTCCCGGGCCAACGCCACCGCGCCCTCGGGGTGGTGCGTGAAGAAGAGCACCGGGTCGAGCAGCTCGAGCTCGAGCAGCGCCGGCCCGCCGTGCACTGTCTCCACCATGTCGACCCGGGCATAGGTGGTGGGGCCGAGGAGCCCCTCTGCCACCGCCAGGGCCCGACCGCTGACCGCGAGCTGTGCCGCCGTTGCCGTGGCGGCCGTCACCACCTGGTTCTGAATCAGGCTGTCGGTGGGACCGACGCCGCGGCGGATCATCGGGTCCTTGTGCACGGCGTGGCTGAAGACGCCGCCGACATAGACGAGCGCGGTCTCGCCCTCGGCGTCGACGCGGGGCTCGTAGGGCTGCAGCATCGCCGTGCGCCCGGCGGCGACCAACTCGTGCACGTGGGCCCGGGCCGCCTCGTGCTCGTGGGGCTCGTACCGCGCCGTGCGGTAGCCGCCGCCGGACACCGAAGGCTTGACCACCACCTCGCCCTCGGGGATGGTCAGCGAGGAGAGGTCGGGCGCGCCCTCCTCCGGCCGCACCCACACCGTCGGCACCGTCGGGACGCCGGACCGCTCAAGGTCCCGCAGGTAGTGCTTGTCGATGTTCCAGCGCAGCGTGGCAGGGGAGTTGTAGACGGGCACGCCGGCGGCGGCGACGCCGTCCGCCCAGTCGAGGAACTGCTGGACGTGGTGGATGTTGTCCCAGGCCCCGCTGGCCAGCACGAGGTCGAAGGCCGACCAGTCGACGGTCGGGTCGTTCCACACCGCCGTCACGGCATGGACGCCGGCGTCGGTCAGGGCGGCCCGCAGGAGCGGCCAGTCGTCGTGCAGGTCGGGGAACAGGGCGCAGGCGGCCACGCCCACCCGGGGGCGACCGCCGGGCCCGCCGGTGGCGGCGCGGTTCAACTGCCGATCGGGAAGTGGCAGGCCACCTGGTGGCCGGGCGCGAGCTCCCGCATTTCGGGGACCTCCTCGGCGCAACGGGCCTCGGCCCGCGGGCAGCGGGTACGGAAGCGACACCCTGACGGTGGGTTGATCGGGCTCGGAGGCTCCCCGGTCAGCGCGGCCGGAGCCCGCGGCGCCTCGGGGTCCGGCTCCACCGCGGAGGCGAGCAAGGCCGCCGTGTAATGGTGGGCCGGTGCCTCGTAGAGGAGGTCGGACGGTGCGATCTCGCAGAGGCGTCCGAGGTACATGACGGCCACCCGGTCGCTCACGTTCTTGACGACGGCCAGGTCGTGCGCAATGAAGAGGATGGTCAGGTTGTACTCCTGCTTTAGATCCTGCAGCAGGTTCAGTATCTGCGCCTGGACCGAGACGTCCAGGGCCGACACGATCTCGTCGCAGACGAGCAGCTTCGGCTTCATGACCAGTGCGCGGGCGATGCTGATGCGCTGGCACTGGCCCCCGGAGAACTCGCGGGGACGCCGGGAGCCGTTGACGTAAGGGTCGATCCCGACCTGGTCGAGCATGGCGTTGGCCGCGGCGACACGCTCCTGCTTGGTCCCGATCTTCCAGATGGTCAACGGCTCCGACACGATGTCGATGATCCGCCGGCGCGGGTTGAGCGAGGAGATCGGGTCCTGGAAGATCATCTGCACCTGGGTGCGCAGCGTGCGCAAGTCGCCGCGACTGAGCGACGTCAGCTCGGTCTCGCCGAAGCGGATCTTGCCCGAGGTGGCCTTCTCGACCTGGACGACGGCGCGGCCGGTCGTCGACTTCCCGCAGCCCGACTCGCCGACCAGGCCCAGCGTCTCGCCCCGGCGCAGCGAGAAGGTGATGCCGGCGACGGCCTGCACCGTCACGTTGCCCCGGCCGAACGAGACGTGCAGGTCCTCGACGGACAGGAGGGGCTCGGTCGCCACCGCCGCCGACTCCACCGCGGTGTCGGTCATGCCGTCACCGGATCGGACCGGGACGGGGAAAGGGCGGGGTCCACCGCCGTCAGGGGGTACCAGCAGGCGTAGCTGTGCCCCGGCGCCGCCTCCACCAGCGGCGGCTTCTCCCGATGGCACTTGTCCTGCGCGTAGGGGCAGCGCGGCGAGAAGGGACAGCCGGGAGGCGGGCTGAGCAGGTCCGGAGGCCTGCCCTCAATGGCGATCAACCGAGTGTGGCTCGGCTCGGCGATGCGCGGCGTCGACTTGAGCAGCGCCTCGGTGTAGGGCATGGCCATGCTCTTGAAGAGCACATTGGTCGGTGCCCGCTCGACCACGTTGCCGGCGTACATCACGATGATCTCGTCGGTGCGGGTCGCGACCACACCGAGGTCGTGCGTCACCAGGATCATGGCCATGTCGCGGTCGCGCTGCAGCTGGCTCAGCAGGTCGAGGATCTGCGCCTGCACCGTGACGTCGAGCCCCGTGGTGGGCTCGTCCGCCATGAGGAGGCGTGGGGCGCAGGCGAGGGCGATGGCGATCATCACGCGTTGGCGCATGCCCCCCGAGAGCTGGGCCGGGTAGGCCTCGTAGCGCTCGACCGGGGAGGGGATGCCGACCTGCATGAGCAGGGAAAGCGCCGTCTCCTTGGCCTCGCCCTTGGAGAGCTTCAGGTGGACCTTGAGGGGTTCGGTGATCTGGTTGCCGATCCGCTGCACCGGGTTGAGCGACGTCATGGGGTCCTGGAACACCATGGCGATGTGCGTGCTCCAGAGCTTGCGCAGGTCGTCGTTCGGCGCGTTGAGGATCTCGGTGCCGTCGTAGCGCACCGACCCGGTCTGGGTGGTCGACGCAGGTGGCAGGAGTCCCATGATGGCCCGCGAGAGCACCGTCTTCCCCGAGCCCGACTCGCCGACGATCCCCAGGGTCTTGCCCTGGTCGAGGGTGAGGGAGACGCCCTGCACGGCGCGGAGCGGACCACGGCTCGTCGCGAAGGAGACGTGCAGGTCCTCGACCTCCAGCAGGGTGCGTCCGCTCACAACTTGATCTCGGAGACGTCGAAGTAGGCCCTGAGCTTGTCGGCCACCACGTTGAGACAGATGAGCAGCGAGAACATGGCGGCGGCCGGGAAGATGACCAGCCAGGGGTTGGTCTGGCCCTTGGCGCCGGTCAGCAGGGTCGATCCCTCGTTGAGCATGTTGCCCCAGCTGGGCGTGGGCGGTGCCACCGAGAGCCCGAGGAAGGCCAACGAGCCCTCCAGGACCACGATGGTGGCCACGGCGATGAGACCGAAGGACACGATGGTCGGCATGATGTTGGGCAGGATCTCGCGGGAGAGGATGCGCGTGTCGCTGGCGCCCAGGGCCTTGGCCGCCAGCACGAAGTCCCGGGTCGCGTAGGACAGCGTCGAGGCCCGGACCACGCGGAAGATCAGCGGCGCAGCGAACAGGCCGATGACGAGCGTGATCTTGAACAGCGACTTGCCCCAGAAGGACACGATCGCAATGACGGCGACGATGGCGGGGAAGGCGAGCACGATGTACGAGCCGGTGTTGAGGGCCGTGTCGATCCGCCCCCTCCGGTAGGCCGAGATCATGGCGGGGATGCCGCCGACCAACAGGCCGATCAACGCGCCACCGAAGCCGACCACCAGGGAGACCCGCGCCCCGTAGACCAGACGGCTGAAGATGTCGCGGTAGAGGTCGTCGGTGCCGAGGATGTGGCCCCACCCGGGCCCCGCGTTCTGCACGCTGTTGTAGTTGCCCAAGGTGGGGTTGGGCAGCGGCAGCAGGCTGGCGAAGGTGGCCGCCAGCGCGATCAGGACGATCCAGCCGGCGCAGAACCAGAAGAACACGCCGAGCTTCTTCTTGGTGTAGTCGGCAGCCTCTTCGGCCTGGATCTCCTCCTTGATGTCGGCGAAGGCCTCGTTGGTGGGGTGGGTCAGGCTGACGCTACTCACGGGCAATCCTCGGATCGACGATGGTGAACAGGAAGTCGAAGATGAAGTTGATGAGCACGATGGCCACGGCCACGAACAGGGTGATCCCCTGCACGACGGTGTAGTCGTCCTGGTTGACGGCCGAGATGAGCTGATACCCCAAGCCCGGCATCTGCAACAGGAGCTCGACGATGAACGTGCCGGCGATCAGGCTGCCGATGGTGACGCCGGCCGAGGCCAGGAGCGAGATGGAGGAGGGCCGCAGGGCGTGGCGCCACATGATGCGTCTGTCGGACAGTCCCTTCGAGCGGGCCATCGTGATGAAGTCCTCCTGCAACGTGGATATCAGATCGTTCCGCAGGAGCCGGAAATACACGACGATCCCCCCCAGCGCCAGCACGATGGAGGGCAACAGCATGGTGTGGATGTTCGACCAGAAGGCCTGCGTCAGCGGGACATAGGAGGCCGGGCCCGGGAACACGTGCCAGTGCACGGCGAAGATCAGCACCAGGACCGGCGCGATCACGAAGGGTGGGAGCGCCAAGAGCCCGAACGTCGTGCCGTTGGACGCCTGGTCGAACCACTTGTTGGGTCTGCGCGCCGAGTGCATCGCCATGGGGAAGGCGACGGCGAAGGCAAGGATCTGGGAGAGGATGATCAGCTCGAGGTCGATGGGAAACGACTGGGCGATGATCGTCGTCGTCGACTGGTGCGTCGTGTACGACTGGCCCAGGTTGCCCTGGAACACGTGGCCGATCCAGATGAAGTACTGCTCCCAGAGGGGCTTGTTGAGCCCCAGCTGGCGGTTGACGGTGGCCACGTTCTGCGGCGTGGCGTTGGGCCCGAGGATGGTGTCGGTCGGATTGCCGGGCAGGAGGTGGACGAGGAAGAACGTGGCGATCGAGACGAAGATGATGATGATGACGAGTAGCACCAACCGCTTGATGATGTAACGGGTCACGGCGCCCCTTTCCCCCCTTCTCTGACTCGATTCCCTTCGTCCTGCGCCGGCCTCCCCCGGCGGCGGATGATCCTAGACCTCTGGCCCATTGTCCTACCATGCGCCCCTATGTCTGAGGAGGTTCCCGCTCTCACCGGTCGGACGCGCCTGCTGGCCGGCGTTGCCGTCGGGTTCGTTGTCGCCGCCGGGCTGTTGCTCCGTTTCTGGACCCGTTCCGGCCTCTGGCTCGACGAAGCCCTGACCGTCGACATCGCCCGCCTGCCGCTGCACGAGATCCCGAATGCGCTGAAACACGACGGCGCCCCGCCCCTCTACTACTACCTCCTCCACTTCTGGATCGTCCTCTTCGGGCAGTCGAACGACGCGGTGCGGGCCCTCTCGGGGCTGTTCGCCGTGCTCACCCTCCCGGTCGGCTGGCTCTGCGGGCGGCGCCTCGGCGGCCGGGCGGTGGCCTGGACGATGCTCGTGTTGCTCGCCAGCGCCCCCTTCGCGGTCTACTACGCCACCGAGTCGCGCATGTACGCGCTGGTCATCCTCCTGACCGGCTGCGGCTTCCTCGCCCTGGGCCGGGCGGTGACCGCGCCCCGCCCCGGCAACCTCATCGCGGTCGCGGTCGTGGCGGCCGCGCTCCTCTACACGCAGTACTGGTCCATCTACCTCGTCGGCATGGTGGGCATCTGGCTGGTGGTGTCCGTCGTGCGCAGCCGACGGCACGGGCACCCGGAGGCGGCACCGTGGGCCGCGCTGATCGCCCTGGCCGCCGGCTGCCTGCTCTTCGTGCCGTGGTTGCCGACCTTCTTCTTCCAGACCGCGCACACCGGCACCCCGTGGGCGGCGCCCCCCAACTTCTCCGCCGTGATCAACGCCCTGACCGGCTTCACGGACAACCAGGGTTCCACGCTGCAGACCGCCACGAACCAGGGCCGCCTGCTCGCCGTCATCTACTTCGCCATGCTGGCGTTGGCGGTGTTCGGGATGGGGCGGACCGGTCGCATCATCGAGCTGGACCTGCGCACCCGCCCCCGCTCGCGCAGCCTCGGGTTCGTGGTGCTGGGGACCCTGTTCGCCGCCATCGCCGGCGGCATCCTCACCTCCAGCGCGTTCTCCTCTCGCTACGCGGCCGTCGTGTTCCTGCCCTTCCTTCTCCTGGTCGCGCTGGGGACCATCACCCTCCTGAACCCGAGGGCCCGGGTCATCATCGTCGGGCTCGCGGTGGCGGCCGGTCTGGTGTCGTCCGCCCAGAACGTGACCACGCAGCGGACCCAGGCCAGCGCCGTGGCGGCGGCCATCAACGCGCAGGCCAAGCCGGGGGACGTGATCGCCTTCTGTCCCGACCAGTTGGGCCCGTCGGTCTACCGGCAGATCCAGAACCCGTCGCAGTACGACATGGTCACGTTTCCCCGCCGCACGGGGCCCCAGATCGTCGACTGGGTCGACTACGCCGACGCGGTGCACCGGGCCGACCCCGTCGCCTTCGCCGACAACGTCGCCCAGAGGGCGGACGCCACGCACCACGTCTGGCTCGTCTGGATGTCGATGTACCAGACCTACGGGGTCAAGTGCGAGACGATCGCCACCGAGCTCCTCAACTCGGCCACGAAGAACGGCGGCGGCGGGCGCAACGTGGTGACCAGCCACCCCCTGCTCTTCTACGAGCCGATGAACCTCACCGAGTACGCCACCTCGGGGTCCTGAACGGCCTCGGCCCTCCACGGGAGCTCTTCGGGGGTCCACTAACCTGCCTACCTCGTGGCCGCCCCCGAGGAAGCACCCGTCGTCATCGCCGGCGCGGGTCCCGGGGGGCTGACGGCCGCCTATCTCCTGACCAAGCGGGGTGAGCACCCCGTGGTGCTCGAGGCGGACGACGTCGTCGGCGGCATCAGCCGGACGGTGGAGCGGGACGGCTGGCGCTTCGACCTGGGCGGGCACCGCTTCTTCACCAAGGTCCCCGAGGTGGAGGCCCTCTGGCACGAGATCCTGCCCGAGGGCGACTTCATGCTCCGGCCCCGGATGAGCCGGATCTACTACCGGGGCAAGTTCTACGACTACCCGCTCAAGGCCATGAACGCCCTGCGCAACCTCGGGCTGTGGGAGGCCATCCTGTGCGGGTTCTCCTACCTGTGGGCCCGCATCCGCCCTCCCAAGGACGAGTCCAACTACGAGAACTGGCTCGTCGCCCGCTTCGGGTGGCGCCTGTACCGCACCTTCTTCAAGACCTACACCGAGAAGGTGTGGGGCGTCCCGGTGGCCGACATGCCGGCCGACTGGGCGGCCCAGCGGGTCAAGAACCTCGACCTGCGCAAGGCGGTGTTCAACGCCATCCTGCCCAAGCGCAACCAGACCGAGATCACGACCCTCATCGAGGAGTTCCAGTACCCCAAGTACGGCCCCGGCATGATGTGGGAGGTGTGCGCCCAAAAGGTGCAGGCCGCCGGGGGGACCCTGGAGATGCAGGCGCGGCTGACCGGCATCACGGTGGAAGCCGGTCGGGCGGTGGCCGCGACGTATGTCCAGGGCGGGACCGAGCACACGATCGCCGCCTCGCACGTGGTGTCGACCATGCCCATGCGCGAGCTGGTGCACACGATCACCCCGCCCCCTCCGCCGGAGGTGCTGGCGGCGGCGGACGACCTGCACTACCGCGACTACCTCACGGTGGCGCTCGTCGTGCCCGAGTCGCGCAGCTTCCCCGACAACTGGATCTACATCCACGCCACCGACGTCGAAGTCGGGCGCATCCAGAATTACGGCTCGTGGTCGCCCTACCTGGTCAAGGACGGGCGTACATGTCTCGGCCTCGAGTACTTCGTCTTCGAGGGTGACGCCATGTGGAACACGCCCGACGACGAGCTCATCGCGCTCGGGACGAAGGAGCTGATCTCGCTGGGGTTGGCCGCCGAGGGCGACGTCGAGCACGGCTACGTCGTACGCGTCCCCAAGGCGTACCCGTACTACGACTTCAGCTACAAGGCGAACGTCGGCACCATCCGCAAGTGGATCGAGACGGAGGCGCCGAACATCCACCCGGTCGGGCGCAACGGCATGCACAAGTACAACAACCAGGACCACTCCATGTACACCGCCTTGCTCACGGTGGAGAACATGTTCGGCGCGACCCACGACATCTGGTCGGTCAACGTCGAAGAGGAGTACCACGAGGCGGGGTCCACCGGTCGTGACGCCCCGGTGCTGCCGCGGCGCCGCGAGCGCCGTCGCCGGCACACTCGACGCTGGCTAGACACGCGCCGAGCCGGGCGCGGCGGTGGCGCCCCTGGATGACACTGACCACGGCGGCGGGGGTGTATCTCGCGCTCGGGTTCGTGCTGTGGGTGCACGCCTGGGTCGAGGGCGCATCCACCCACACCCTGTGCGGTTGCGGGGACCCGGCGCTGTTCCTCTGGTTCTTCCAGTGGCCCGCCACGGCGCTGGCGCACGGGCAGAACCCGTTCTTCTCCACCGCGCTCTTCCACCCGAGCGGCATCAACCTGCTGGCCCAGACCTCGGTGACCGGGCTGACCATCCCGCTCGTGCCGGTCACGTGGATCTGGGGCCCGGTCGCGTCGCTCAACGTCGCCTCAACGGTGACGCCGGCGCTCACCGCCTTCACCGCGTTCGTGGTCATCCGGCGCTGGGTCCCGTGGACGCCGGCCGCCTTCGTCGGTGGGCTGCTGTACGGCTTCTCCCCGTTCGTCCTGTCGAATCTGGAGTTCGCGCATCTCATGACGGCTGCGCTCATGCTGCTGCCGCTCATCCTCGGCGTCCTCGACGAGATCCTGATCCGGCAGCGCCACAGCCCGGTCTGGGCGGGCGTCCTCCTGGGCCTTCTCGTGTTCGCGCAATTCTTCCTGTCCTCGGAGCTGCTGGCCATCACCGCGGTCGTGGTCGTCATCAGCCTTGTGGCGCTGGTGGTCGCCGCCCTGGTGGCCGACCCGGACCGGCTGCGCCGGTGCGCGGCCCACGCGGCGAAGGCACTGGGCATCGGCTTCGGGCTGGGCGTGGTGCTGCTCGTCTGGCCCGTGTGGTACGCCCTCAAGGGCCCCGCCCACCTGTCGGGGTTGGTCTGGCCCAACGTCGGGGTCATCGGCGGGTTCATCCCCTCGAGCTTCGTGACCACGGGCTACCCACCGGCCCACAACATCTTCCTGTCCCTCGGCGGGTACGAGGGGGCGCCCCTGGCCTCCGCCGCCTACATCGGCTGGAGCTTCCTGGCCGTCATGGCGGCGGGGCTGGCCGTCTTCTGGCGGGACCGCCGGTTGTGGTTCTTCGGGTTCGTCTTCGCGGTGTGCGTCGCCTGCTCGCTGGGCGAGCGCCACGGGCAGTTGGAGCCCGCCTGGATCTTCGCCAAGATCCCCGTGATCGAGAATCTGATTGAGCAACGCTTCATGGCCATCGGCTTCCTGGCCGCGGCCGTGATGCTGGCCATCATCCTCGACCGGGTGCACGCGACCGCACCCGATTGGCGCGGCGCGCTCGGCGCGGTTGCGGTGGCCGCGGTCGCGCTCGTCCCGATGGCGACCATCTTCGGGGAACGCCTGCCCTTCGCCATGGAACAGGTGACCCTGCCCCCGTGGTACCGCGAGGTCGCACCGGGACTGCCCCCCGGGCGGGTCCTGCTGTCGTTTCCTGCTCCCTTCTCGGGGTTGCAGTCCGCCATGGCGTGGCAGGCGGTCAATCGCATGCACTACAGCCAGGCCGGGGGTGGGGGACCCCTGGGAGTGGCGAGCCGGGCCGGCGCCGCCGCCGCCGGCTTCCGCGTCTTGGGCCGGTTGCATTTCGGCGTGGGGAAGCCGGAGCCGGAGGGGACACCCGCGCAGTACGCGGCCGTGCGCCGGGCCCTCACGGTCTGGGAGGTCACCACCGTCGTCGTCGCCGCCGACCCGGCCCTGTCCACGGCGCTGCGCGGACGGGACCCCACCTATGCGGCGGCCTTCATGACGGCGGCACTGGGGCGCCCTCCGACGATCGAGTCCGGAGCCTGGGTCTGGAACCACGTCGACCTGGGGCACGCCCGCCCGCTGGTGACCGCGCCCGGCAACCTGGCCGCCTGCACGCGGGCCGCCGAGGGTCGTACCGACGGGTTCCCGGCAAACCTGCAGGTGGCGGCCTGCGTCAGCCGGGTCGCGGCGCCGACGCCGTAAGGGCCCTTGACGTGAGACTCAAGCACGGGGCCAGAATGGCCGACGAGGAGGAGTCGGGCACGCGGGAGCCGGTTGGCCGGCTACGGCCCGACCGATCAGGCGGTGCCACCCGGCCGTGCGAGGGCGGGCGCCACCGAGAAGGACGGTGCAGGCGTGACGCGTGTGGGTGTGCGAGGCGTACTGGGCGCCGCCTGCCTCGTCATCGCCGCGCTCGGCCTGCCGGCGTCGGCGACGGGAGCCGCCCGACCGGTGGCCCGGGCCGACGGGTCGAGCGGGTCGCGGGTGGCCTTTCCGCTCCCGGCCGGGCTGACCGCATCCGAGCACAGTGCGCTGGAGCGTTCCGGGGCCTTCGGCCGCGACCCGGTGCGCCTCCTCGTCCTGGGCGACTCCATCGCCATGACCCTGGGGATGGGGCTTTCGGTCGACGCCCGGGAGCGCTACGGCGTCACCGTGACCGACGACGCCACGGTGGGCTGCGACCTCGATCCGCAGCTCCAGGTCTTCACCTCGGGAACGGCGGGGCCCGCCACGCCGGGGTGTGACAACTGGCGGGGGCTGTGGCCCTTCCTCATCGCCCGGCAACGCCCGCAGGTGGTGGCCCTGGGGCTCGGACGCTGGGAGATCGCCGATCACCTGCTGGACGGGCGCTGGGTGCACATCGGCGAACCGTCCTGGGACGGGCACCTGACGGCCGACCTCCAGTCGGCCATCGCCATCCTCGACTCATTTGGTGCCAAAGTGGTGCTGTTCACCATGCCCTATGTCGACCCCAGTGACCGCCAGGCCGACGGCTTCGCGTGGTCGGAGAACACGCCGACCCGCGTGAAGGCCTACAACGCGCTGGTGCGGCAGGTGGCGCGCACCCATCCGGGGGTGGTCAGCGTGATCGACATCAACCGGATGCTCAGCCCCGCCGGCGTCTATACCGCCTCGCTGTCCGGGGTCCGCGTGCGGTCGGCCGACGGCATCCATGTCAGCGTGGACGGCGGCGAGCTGCTGCAGCGCCAGATCCTGCCCGCAGTCGACTGGATCGGCATGGAGAACGAGGCGGCAAAGGTCCGTCCGTGAACGAACCCGAGGTCGCGGAGTCTCCCGCGGCCGAGGTCGTCGTCGAGGGGGTGCCGGCGGCCATGGCCCTGGCGCCGAATGCCGTCGGCCCGAACCTCGGCGCCGAGCTCCTGCTCGACGACGCGGCGCGACCCGGCGTCGAGTCGATGCGGACCGGCCTGCTGCAGGCGGGGCCCCTCGCCGCCGCGGGAGTCCTGGCCAACTTGGCCGGTGTCATCCTCACCATCGCGCTCGCCCGGCTGCTGTCACCCCACAGCTACGGCGTCCTCAACCAGCTGACGGGTCTGTACCTCATCCTCTCCATGCCGGGTTCCGCGGTCGTCGTCGCCGTCGTGCGGCGCGTGACGGTGTGGCACGAGGACGGGAGTGGCCATCTGGTCCGTCGTTGGGCCGGCCGGGTGCACCGGCAGGGGACCATGGTCGTCCTGCTCTGGGCGGTGATCGTGTTCAGCAGCCGGCACGGCGTGGCCGTCCTGCTCAACCAGCAGAGTGGCATCGGCATCGCGGCGATCCTGACCGCCGCCGCCTTCTTCGTCCTCCTGTCGCTCGACCGCGGCCTGCTGCAGGCCCACCGCTCCTACCGGCCGCTGGCGGTCAACCTGCTGGTGGAGGTCGGCGTCCGTCTGGTGGCGGTGGTCGTCCTGGTGCTGGCCGGCTTCGGCCCCTCCGGCGCCGCCGTGGGGATCCTCATCGGGGAGGTCGTCGCCGCCGCACACGCGCGCTGGGCGGCCGTCCGGGCCTGGTCCGGTGGCCACGTCCCCCGCCTGCTCGACACCGCGAGCTGGCTGGCGGCGGTCCGGCCCGACGCCGTGCTGGGCGGGCACACCTCGGTGCGGCGCACCGTCGTGTTCGATCTCGTGGTGGCGTCCGTCTCGCTCTCCATGGTGGCCGTGTTGCAGAACGTCGACGTGCTGGTGGTCGGCCGCGACAACCCGTCGCACAGCGGCGCCTACGCCGCCGTGTCGGTCACCAGCAAGGCCATCGTCTTCGGCGCCGTCGTGCTCGGCGGGTACCTGCTCCCCGAGGCGGCGATCCGCTGGCGCCAAGGCGGCCACGCGCTGCGCCAGCTGGCCGTGGTGCTGGTGCTGCTCGCCGTCCCGTCCGTGCTGCTCCTCGGGGTCGCCCTCATCGCGCCCGAAGAGCTCCTGCAGGTGGTGTTCCACCACGCCTATACGTCCGCGGCCGATGCGCTGGCCCCGCTGGTGCTGGCCATGATCATGCTGAGCGTCACGGTGATCCTCACCATGTACCTGCTCGCCGTGGGGCAACGGTGGGTGGTGCTGGTGCTCGTGGTGGGCGCCGCTGCGCTGACGGTTGCGGTCCTGGGTATGCACGGGGCGCCGCGGGCGACGGCGTTGGTGGACCTGGCGGTCCAGGCCGCGGTGCTCTTCGTCGTCATGTGCGGGTTCGTGATCGTGCACAGGGTCCGGGTCGGGAGGCAGGTCGTCGGGATAACCTGACCGGATGGGTGACGACCTCGGGCCGCTGCCGGCCGCGCCCGGCGCGGGCGCCGGGTCCGGGCCCGGGAGCGCGCCTTCCGACGTGCTCGCCTCCATCGCCGCCGAGGCGGGACTCCGGCGGATCCACATGGTCGCCTGGCGCGATCTCGACGACCCCGAGGCCGGCGGCTCCGAGCTGCACGCGGACAAGATCGCATCCCGCTGGGCCGCTGCGGGCCTCGACGTGACCTTCCGCACCTCGGCCGTGCCCGGCGCGCCGGCTGCCCTCACCCGGGATGGGTACCGGGTCCTGCGCCAGGCAGGCCGCTACGCCGTGTTCCCCGGGGCGGCCTGGGAGGGCATCCGCATGGGGCACCGCCCCGGCGACGCCCTGGTGGAGATCTGGAACGGCATGCCGTTCCTGTCGCCGCTCTGGTACCGGGGTCCGCGGATCGTCTTCCTGCACCACGTCCATGCCGAGATGTGGGGCATGGTCCTGCCGCCGGCACTGGCCCGCCTGGGCAACCTGGCCGAGCGGCGGATCGCCCCCCGCTTCTACCGCTCGAGCCGGATCGTGACCCTGTCCGAGTCGTCGCGCCGTGAGATCGTCGACCTGCTCGGACTCAGGGCGGAGCGGGTGACCGTCGACCCCCCCGGCGTGGACGACCGCTACTCGCCGGGTGGCCAACGCTCCTCCTTCCCCCTCGTCGTCGCCGTGGGCCGCCTCGTGCCGGTGAAGCGCTTCGACGCGTTGCTGCGCTCCCTGGCCGAGGTGAAGGCAGCCCACCCCGGGCTGCAGGCGGTCATCATCGGCGAGGGCTACGAGCGACCCGCCCTCGAGGCCCTCCTTCACGAGCTGGAGGCGACCGACTGGGTCAGCCTGCCCGGACGGGTGGAGGACGAGCAACTGGTCGACTGGTACCGACGGGCCTGGGTCGTGGCGAGCACGTCACAGCGGGAGGGGTGGGGCATGACCTTGACGGAGGCCGCCGCCTGCGGGACGCCGGCAGTGGCGACCGCCATCGCCGGGCACGCCGACGCGGTGCTCGACGGCGAGTCCGGCCTCCTGGTCGAGGACCTGGCCGACTTCCCGGCGGCCCTGGGGCGTCTGCTCGACGACGACGTCCTCCGCAGCCGCCTGGCGAAGGGTGCCGTGGCCCGGGCGCGCTGGTTCACGTGGGACGCCACGGCCCGTCGTGCCCTCGAGGCACTGGCGGAGGAGGCGACGCCGGCTCCCTGATTCAGCCGTCGATGCCGATGATCGTCGGCGGCGGCGGCGGGGTCCGGATCAGTTCGCTCTCCGCCACGGCGCGCAGCTTCCGGCGCCGCAGCGGTTTCCTGACCCGGAGGCCGAGACCGGAGATCACCGCGTCGGCCACCAGCAGGACCACCCCGAGCCAGATCAGCTTGCCGGCGTTGACGAACGACGCCGCCCAATTGGAGCCGGCCAGGTAGTGGTGGACGTTCTGCCCCTGCACGACGTTGACGGAGCCGGCCACGATGCAGGCGATCCCGCCCACGCTGGCGATGGCGCGGGCCCAGGGGACCAGCAGGCCGAGGGTGACCGCGGCGGCGACGACGAGTCCCGCCAGCGGGGGAGTCACGAGGAGGGCGGCGGCGCCGCTCACCGCGCCGATCAGCAGCGCCCGGGGGAAGCGCAGCCAGCCGCGCTGCCGTTGGTCCTTGGGCGCCGGGGCTCCCGGGAACGCCAGCACGGCGGCGTCGAACGGCACCGCCGGCCGCTCGGGCGCCTCCGGCCCGGCCGGACCGCGCAGGTGGCGCGGCAGGTGGGCGCGCACCCACCGGCGGGCGCGCATGGGGAGGAGCCCGAGGACGAGGCAGAGCGCGAGCGTGGCGGCCGAGACGGCCAGGGCGGCCCAGATCTCTCGCTGGGGGGTCCAGCTGAGCTCGACGGTGAAGCTCGAGCCCCCGAGGGTGTGCAGGTCCGCCGCGCTGACCGCCCACCCGTTGGCGAACCCGTCGACCAGCTGCGGGCGCCCGAGGTTCACGGGGTGCGAGCCCGCGGGGGCCCCGGGCCCGGGCGTGGCGACCGCCTGCCAACCCTTGTTCACGCTCTGCCCGAGCACCAGCTCGAAGGGCTGTGTCGCCCCGGTCACGTCCGCGCCGTGGCTGTCGATGTGGACGGACGTCGTGGCGACGCCGGGCGCGGGGCCGGGCTGGGTCGCCGGGAGCTGCGGGGTGCCGGCCGACGTCGGGAAGGCGCCGGACCCGGGTCCGCCGCCCGCCGCCGAGTCGAGCGCGAGCTGGTCGATGTTCCATCCGGTGCAGGTGGTCGGGGTGCTGGCGCACGGCGGGTTGTGCCCGGCCACGGTCTGCACGATGTGGGGTCCGGCTCCGAGCGCGATCCCCTTGGCGTCCGGGCCGCACGGGACGAGCTGGGCCTCGCCGCCGTCCAGGGCGTGCTGCGTCGACCCGACGAGCGCGACGTCGATCGGCTGACCGTCGATGGTCATGAGGTTGGACACGCAGTTCCCCGGGAGGGTCGCCGGTGTCGCGTTCGCCCGCGCGCCCGGGATGCCGATCTCGGCGATGCCGAGCGGGAGCTCCAGCGGGCCGGCGGAGTAGTAGTTCGCCGCGTACTCGGGCCGGACGCCGGTGAAGGTGACGGTGAAGTGCGAGCCCGTCATTGCCGGGAAGGAGACCGGCACCGTCGTGACGGCGCCCGGGACGGTGCCGTCGGCGATCGGTGGCAGGGTCACCTGGCGCACCTGGCTGCCCGAGGTGATCGTCATGGCGGTCGGTACCGAGTGCCGGCCGTCGGCGATCACCTGCATGGCGAGCCCGCTGAGCGCCTGCGGCTTCGCCAGGTCGTAGGTCAGCGTGGAACCGACCTGGGCCTTCGAGCCGAGGCCCGGCTCCCACGCCGTCGCCGGGTTGCCGTCGACGGTGGCCGAGGCCGTCGCCTGCACGTCGCCGGGCAGGCGCCCCGAGGAGTATGCGTCGCGGACGGAATTCGTCGGGTTCGTGGTGCGGCCCGCGAGGCGGTCGACCTCGTCGTCGGGGATCAGGGCCGACAGGCTGGCGCTGCCCGACAGCGTGAAGGTGCGGGCGGTCGGGAGCGTGAACTGGCGCGAGATGGTCGTCTCGGGATCGTCCCGCGGCGGGTACTGCGAGGTGCGCTGGCGGGTCATCACGACCGTGAGGCGGTCGGCGGCCGAGGCCGTGCCCAGGCTGGTGAGCATCTGGGTCGGCATCTGCACGACCTGGTGCACCTGCTCGCCGGGGATCTCGATCTCGGAGAAGCCCACGGCTGACGCCGAGGGTGGCGGAGCCGTGTCGTTCGTCGTGCCGTCGATGGTCACGCGCAGTGTGTGGAACGTGCGGGCCGGGAACGTCAGGGTCTGCCCCGCGGTCACGTGGGAGGAGGCGTTCAGTTGGTAGGTGACCGGGTCCTTGCCGTCGAAGGTCAGCGTGACGGCGGACACCCAGCGGGAGCGGTCGCCCCGTTGGGGCTGGACCAGGGTGATGTGATCGGTGGTGACCGGCTTGGCGAACTGCGACTGCCACCACTCGCCCTTGGGGTCCGGCACGAAGGTGCCGGCGATCCAGGCCGTGTCGAAGTTGTTGTCGATGGCGCTGAAGGCCTGGTCTTCGGGCGTGTAGGAGACCGAGTTGCCGTAGCTGCTGGCAGTCACGTTCACCGCGCCGACGTAGGTGGCGTAGGACTTGCTGCTGATGGTGGTGCCGGGGAACAGCTCGACGGGGCTGTCGCTGAGGTCGCTCTTGGCCGGGTTGTCGGCGGGCGCCTCGGTGTAGCCGGAGTTCGCGGTGAGCGTGTCCCAGCGGAAGGCCTGCTTGCGGTTGGTGTCGGTCAGCACCAGCTGGGCCCCCTGCGACGCCAGGTCGTCCAGGCGGGCGGGCTGGTTGGCCAGCGTGCCGGCGTAGTAGACGGCGCTGTCCGTGTTGAGGAGCCCGAGGCCGGCGAGATTGTTGAGCCCGGTGGCGTCGCCCGCCATGACCAGCGCGCCGGTGTCGGACTCGCCCCGCACCATGGCGCGGGGGTTCGGCACGGTGTAGGTGACGAGGGGTTCGGTCCAGCCCACGTTGCCCTGGACCGAGAGGTCCTGCTCGTTCAGTGTCGAATCGATCGACACATTGGGCCGCGGCGTGCCGAAGGAGAGCGGGTCGGTCAGGCCGAGCGGCGTCTCCAGGAACTGGAGCGCGAGGAGCTGGGGCTGGGGGATGCCGTAACGCTCGTACTGCTGGTCGTACTCGACCATGAGGTCGCCGGCGCCCATGAGGCGGGCCATCGGTGCCACCGCGTTCATGTCGGCGGTGCCGTCCTGGATCGGGCCGTCCGTCGCGTAGAGCGTGTCGGCCGTGGCGATGGAGCCCAGAATCTGCTGCTCGCGCGTGATGAAGTCACGGTCGAGGAAGGCGGGTTGGGGCGTGTCCACCGTGTCGCCCCAGCGGTAGGCCGCGAAGTCGTTGCCGGGAATGGCGAAGACCCGGGTGCCGGGGTGGGTCGCATTCAGGTGCTTGATGGCGGCCAGCTGGTAGGAGGGAAGCGACGCGGGCTGGGTGAAGTTGTTGGCGATCGTGTCGCCGAGGTAGAGGGACGGGTTGTTGGCGACCACGAGGCCGGCGACGAGGATGGCGGTGACGAGGCCCGCGATGTGGAAGCGGGACCACAGCGCCGTCAGCCCGCTGCCGAGCAGCATGAAGAGGGCCAGCAGGACGAGCGGCGTGGCCCGGTCGGTCGAGCGGAGGGCAAGACCGGCCGTCGTGTCCGTCATGAACGACTTGAGCCAGCCGCCCACGGCGGTCGGGTGCGAGAACGGGAAGGGCCCGACGGAGAGGATCAACCCTACGAAGAGCAGGAGCAGGAAGAAGGCGCGCTCGCGCCAGCGCACGAACGCCGACGCCACCAGAGCGAGCACCGGCACGGCGTACGAGGTCGCCAGGAGCCAGATGTCCTGGGTGTAGCGAATGGCCGCCTTCGTCCACGGACCGGTGTGGTCGGTGCCGTAGAAGTACCAGTAGCCGAGGCCACGGAAGATATCGGCCGCGTTCGAGGTGGCCGATGTCGAAGGGACGGTCTCGGTGTACTTCAGGACGTTGACCCCGTAGGCGGCCTCGACTTCGAGCCCGGCCATCCACCAGAGGCACGCCCCCACCGTCAGCACCCCGATGCGGAGCGCGGTGCTGATTGCGTGTCGCCACGTCGATTCCCGCAGGACGACGACGGCGTAGAGGATCCAGAGGACGGGCGCGACGCCGACATAGATGATGGAGCTGGCGTTGATGCCGCTCACCAGGGCCACGACGACGGCGAAGAGCGCCGGCTCGCGCCACCCGCCCCGGCGCAGGGCGACGATGGTCAGGCCGAGCATGAACGGAAGGCCGGCCCACGGCAGCAGGATCACCGAGATCCGGCCGGCGTACTGCAGGAAGTACGGGGAGAGCATGTAGGCCAGGGCCGCCGCGGTCGGTCCGGGCCCGCGCAGGCCGAGGATGCGCGACAGGTACAGCACACCCAGCCCGGCCGCGAAGAGGATGGAGCCGAGCCACAGGCGCTGGGCCACCCAGACCGGCACGCCGAGCAGGTGGAAGACGGCGAAGAACGGGCCCATCGGGAGCAGGTAGCCGATGTACTCGTGGGTCACCGTGCCGAGGCCGACGGTGGGGTCCCACATGAACGCGACCTGGCTCAGGAAGCGCAGGGGGTCGAGGTAGAGATAGGTCTTCGTGTCCGGTGTGACCACCCCGGGCCGCACGGCCAGCAGGGGCGCGTAGGCGAGGCCGGCCAGGACCGCCGCCCCCCCGATCCACCACCAACGGCTTCCGATCGCCCGCTCCGGTCGTGTGGCCGCGTGCCGCCCTCGGGGAGCGGTGACAGTGGTGGGCGTTGTCATGAAGGGAGGACCGAAAGGTCGCCGGGTAGTGTAAGCAGCCAGCGGCACCCCGGAGTGTCACACGAAGGGAGAGCGCCCGTGGTGACCAGCACGAAAGGCCGGCTGACGGGTGAGCGACCCCAGCAGGGCGTGACCCCGGACTCCCTTCTCGCCCTCCATGAGGCCGGCTACCGCGCCGTCCTGGATCGCATCGGCGAGGGCCGCATCCTCGACGTGGGCTGCGGGCAGGGATTCGAGTCGGCGAGGTTCTTGGGGCCGGACCGCGAGGTCGTCGGGGTCGACTATTCCGCCGAGGCTGCCGCGACGGCGACCGCCCGCTACGGCGCCGAGGGCCTCCGGGTGGCGCAGATGGACGCCCTGGACCTGGGGTTCGTGGCCGCCGGCTTCGATGGTGCGTGCTCGTCCCACCTGATCGAGCACTTCACCGGCCCCGAGCCCCACGTCGCCGAGCTGGCCCGTGTGCTCAAGGACGACGGCGTCGCCTGCGTGCTGACCCCCAACAAGCCGGCCGACTTCGAGAACCCCTTTCACCTCCACCTGTTCGAGCGGGAAGAACTCCGGTCGATGCTGGAGCGCCACTTCAGTGACGTGTGGCTCGGTGGGGTCGACGCTGCCCCGCACGTGAAGGCCGATTTCACTGCGCGGCGCGTCAAGGCGAACAAGCTGCTCCGGCTGGACGCGTTCGACGTCCGCCACCGCATCCCGCACGCGTGGTACGTCTGGGCCTACACGAGGCTGTTGCCCGTGGCCTACAAGCTCGTGGCCCGGGAGGACACCGGCGGCGCGACGGGCATCACCGCCGACGACTGGTTCGTGACCGAGGACTTGGACGACACGACGCTCGTGCTCTTCGCGGTGGTGCGCGGCCCGCGCCGGGCCGCCGTGGGCTGATGCTGGCCGTCGGGCTGACGGGCGGCATCGGGTCGGGCAAGTCGGCCGTGGCCGACCTCCTGGTCGAGCGGGGCGCCGTGCTCATCGACGCCGACCAGGTGGCCCGCGACGTGGTGGCGCCCGGTGGACCGGCCTACCAGCCGTTGGTCGAGCGCTTCGGGCCCGGGATCCTGGCCGAAGACGGGACCATCGACCGCAAGGCGCTGGCCGCGGTCGCGTTCGCCAACGAGGAGAACCGGCTGGCGCTGAACGGCATCACGCACCCGGCCATCGGTATCGCCATGATCGAGGCGCGCGATGCCCTCGACGACGGCGACGACATCGTGGTCCTGGCCATCCCGCTCCTGACCGCCGTCCACCGCGACACCGTGAAGCTCCACGAGGTCGTGGTGGTCGACACCCCGACCGACGTGGCCCTGGAGCGCCTGCTCTCGCAGCGCGGCTTCGACCGGGCCGACGCCGAGGCGCGGATCAAGGCCCAGATCTCCCGGGAGGACCGGGTCAAGGAGGCCGACTACGTCCTCGACAACTCGGGTGACCGGGCCGCCCTCGACCGCGAGGTCGCCAAGCTGTGGGACTGGCTTCAGGCGGCCGCCGCGGAGCGCCGGGCGCACGCCTGAACGGACACACCCCCCAGGTATCCTCCATGGGCCATGCCCGAATTCGAGGTCGTCTCCCCGTTCCAACCCTCGGGAGACCAGCCGACGGCCATCACGGCGCTGGCCGCGGGTGTGCGGCGGGGAGACCCGTACCAGACCCTGCAGGGCATCACGGGCTCGGGCAAGACGGCGACGATCGCCTGGATGGTCGAGCAGGTCCAGCGGCCGACGCTGATCATCGAGCCCAACAAGTCGCTGGCCGCCCAGCTCTCCTCTGAGCTGCGGGAGCTCTTCCCGAAGAACCGGGTCGAGTTCTTCGTCTCCTATTACGACTACTACCAGCCCGAGGCCTACCTTCCGACGACGGACACCTACATAGAGAAGGACTCGTCCATCAACGACGAGATCGACCGCCTCCGCCACGCCACCACCTCGTCCCTCCTCATGCGGCGCGACGTCATCGTGGTCGCCTCGGTCTCCTGCATCTACGGGTTGGGCTCGCCCGACGAATACCGTGACCGCATACTGGGCCTCTCGGTGGGAGAGCAGATGGACCAGCGGGACATGTTGCGCCGGCTGGTCGACCTGCAGTACGCCCGCAACGACGTCAACCTCGTGCGCGGCACGTTCCGGGCGCGCGGCGACACGGTCGAGATCCACCCGGCCTACGAGGAGCAGGCACTCCGGGTCGAGTTGTTCGGGGACACCGTCGAGCGCATCGTCCCCTTCGACGTGCTGACCGGGGAGATGGGGGAGGAGATGGAGGACGTGGCGGTCTACGCCGCCACGCACTACGTCACCGGCGAGGACATCATCCAGCGCGCCGTCGGCACCATCGAGGTGGAGCTGCGGGAGCGCCTCCAGGATTTCGAGCGTGACGGCAAGCTGCTCGAGGCGCAACGCCTCCGGGTCCGCACCGAGCACGACCTCGAGATGCTGGCCGAGACCGGCGTGTGCTCCGGTGTCGAGAACTACAGCCGGCACCTCGACGGCCGCGCCCCGGGGGAGACCCCGTACACGCTGCTGGACTTCTTCCCGAAGGACTACCTCTGCGTCATCGACGAGAGCCACGTCGCCGTCCCCCAGCTGCACGGCCAGTACGCCGGTGACCGCTCCCGCAAGGACGTGCTCGTGGAGCACGGCTTCCGCCTACCCTCGGCCAAGGACAACCGGCCGCTGAGGTTCGACGAGTTCGTCGAGCGGGTCCCCCAGTGCGTCTTCGTGTCGGCGACACCCGGCGCGTTCGAGCTGGAGCACTCGGATCAGGTGGTCGAACAGGTCATCCGGCCCACCGGGCTGGTCGACCCCGAGGTCACGATCGTCCCGACCAAGGGTCAGGTCGACGACCTGCTCGCCCGCATCGGGAGCACCGTCGCGGCCGGCGGCCGCGTGCTGGTGACGACCCTGACCAAGAAGATGGCGGAGGACCTGACCGACTACCTGGCCGACGCGGGCGTCCGCGTCCAGTACCTGCATTCCGACATCGACACCATCACCCGGATCGAGATCCTGCGCGAGCTCCGCCTGGGCAGTATCGACGTGCTTGTCGGCATCAACCTCCTGCGCGAGGGGCTCGACCTCCCCGAGGTCGCCCTGGTGGCCATTCTCGATGCCGACAAGGAGGGCTTCCTGCGCTCGGCCTCCTCCCTCATCCAGACGATGGGCCGCGCCGCCCGGAACGTCGACGGCGTCGTCGTCCTCTACGCCGACACGGTGACCGACTCCATGCGCGAGGCGGTCTCGGTGACGCAACGCCGTCGCGAAGTGCAGATCGCGTACAACAGGGAGCACGGCATCGACCCCCAGACCATCCGCAAGTCGGTCACCGACATCTTGGAGCGTTTGCGGGGGACGAGCGGCGGCGTGGCCAAGGCGGGCCGCAGCCGGGCGGAGGTGCGCAAGAACGCGGCTGTGCGCGGCAACCGCCGCCCCTCCCTCCTCGCCGATGGCGACGCCTCGACGCCGGCCGAGGCCATCGAGTTGATGGGACAGCTGGAGGCGGAGATGAAGGCGGCCGCGGCCGAGCTGCGCTACGAGGAGGCCGCACTGCTGCGCGACGAGATCGCCGACCTGCGCGCCTCCGTCCCCGGCTGAGCCAGTCCCCGGCGGCTCCGACCCGGCTGAACCGACCCGGCTGAACCGACCCAGATGAACGGGCGGCGCTAGCGTCTCCGCCCGTGCCCACCACCGCCCAGCTCCGCGAAGCCATGGCGCGCTACGCCGCCGTCGTCACCTCCAAGGATGCCGAGGCATACGCCGCCCTCTTCACACCCGACGCCGTCCAGATGGATCCCTACCCGAGCGGCCTGCACACGGGCCGGGACGAGATCAGGGCCTTCATCCAGTCGGGCTTCGACGGCTGCGAGACGATGACCTTCGAGGTGGAGGAGGTCCACCCGGTGGCCGACAAGGCCGCCATCCGCTTCCAGATCACGCTGGGCCTGGCGGGCGGCGCAACCATGTACATCCGGGGTGTCGAGGTCTTCACCATCGCCGACGACGGGCTCATCAGCGCGGTTGAGGCCTACTGGGGCGAAGAGGACGTGACCTTCGCCTGACGCCGCACCGCCGGACCCGGTCACCGCTGCAGCGCCGCACCGGAGCCGCCGGCGGTCCCGTCGAAGCGACCCCGCCGATCCGATTCCGACGGCCTCCGGGGGCGCGGCCCACCCCGACCCCCTGACCAGGGCCCTGGATGAAGTGACACACCCCACCGGTATCCTCCACAGATGGCCGACCGTCTCGTCGTTCGCGGAGCTCGCGAGCACAATCTGCGAGATGTCTCCCTCGATCTGCCCCGGGACCGGCTGATCGTCTTCACCGGCCTGTCCGGCTCGGGGAAGTCCTCCCTGGCCTTCGACACGATCTACGCCGAGGGCCAGCGCCGCTACGTCGAGTCGCTCTCGGCCTACGCCCGCCAGTTCCTGGGCCAGATGGACAAGCCGGACGTCGACTTCATCGAGGGCCTGTCGCCGGCCATCTCCATCGACCAGAAGTCGGCCTCGCGAAACCCGCGCTCGACCGTGGGGACGATCACCGAGGTCTACGACTACCTCCGCCTCCTGTACGCCCGCATCGGCCACCCGCACTGTCCCGTCTGCGGGCGCCCCGTGGCGCGCCAGACCCCCCAGCAGATCGTCGACCGGGTCCTGGAGCTGCCCGAGGGGACCCGATTCCAGGTCATGGCCCCCGTGGTCCGGGGTCGCAAAGGGGAATACAGCACGCTGCTGGACGACTTCGCCAAGCAGGGCTTCGCCCGGGTGCGGGTCGACGGCGTGCCGCTCGAGCTCTCCGAGCGGGCCCAGGTCAACCTGGCCCGTTACGAGATGCACACCATCGAGGTGGTGGTCGACCGCCTGGTCCGGCGCGGCAACGTCCGCCAGCGCCTGACCGAGTCCATCGAGACGGCCCTGGCCTTGACCGGCGGCACCGCCGAGGTGCTCGTGATGAACGGCGCCGGCGAGGGGGGAGAGGAAGACGAGGCCATCACCTTCTCCCAGCACCTGGCCTGCACGCACTGCGGCATCAGCTTCGAGGAGCCCGCGCCCCGCAGCTTCTCGTTCAACTCGCCCTACGGCGCCTGCCCGTTGTGCCTCGGCCTGGGCACCAAGTTCGAGGTCGATCCCGAGCTGGTCGTGCCCGACGACTCGCTCTCCCTGGCCGAGGGCGCGCTGGCGCCCTGGGCCGGCGCGCGCAGCGAGTACTTCACGGGGCTGCAGCAGGGCGTGGCCGAGTTCGGCGGCTTCTCCTTCGACGCCCCGTGGAAGTCGCTGAAGGCCAAGGACAAGAAGCTCATCCTCTACGGGACGGGCAGCCGCTCGGTGCACATCACCTACAAGAACCGCTTCAACCGGAAGCGCTCCTACGAGGCGCTGTTCGAGGGCATCATCCCGTGGCTGCAGCGGCGCCACGGCGAGTCCGAGTCGGACTGGTCACGCGAACAGATCGAGCAGTTCATGCGGGAGGTTGCGTGCCCCGAGTGCAAGGGGGCCCGCCTCAAGCCGGAGTCCCTGGCCGTCACGGTCGGGGGTCGCAACATCTACGAGCTCTGCAGCCTGTCGATATCGAACGCGGTCGATGCGATGGCGACCCTGGAGTTGAGCGACCGCGAGCACATGATCGCCGACCGCGTCTTCAAGGAAGTCCGTGAGCGCATGCAGTTCCTGCTCGACGTCGGGCTCGACTACCTCTCGTTGGCCCGTTCGGCCGGGACGCTCTCGGGCGGCGAGGCACAGCGCATCCGGTTGGCCAGCCAGATCGGCAGCGGCCTCGTCGGCGTGCTCTACGTGCTCGACGAGCCCTCCATCGGCCTGCACCAGCGCGACAACCAGCGCCTCATCGGGACCCTGGAGCGGCTGCGCAACCTGGGCAACACCGTGATCGTGGTGGAGCACGACGAGGAGACCATCCGCACCGCGGACTACGTCGTCGATATCGGTCCGGGGGCGGGGGAGCACGGCGGCAACGTCGTGCACGCCGGTCCGGTCAGCGGCCGCGGCGGACTGCTCACCAACAAGGCGTCCATCACCGGGCAGTACCTGTCGGGGAAGAAGTCGATCCCGGTGCCGGCCCGCCGCCGACCCGGAACGGGAGACGTGGTGACCGTCCGCGGCGCCAAGGAGCACAACCTGCACGACATCGACGTGTCGTTCCCGCTGGGCTGCCTCATCGCGGTGACCGGGGTGTCGGGGTCGGGCAAGTCGACGCTGGTGAACGACATCCTCCTGCGCTCGCTCGCCCAGCACCTGCACCGGGCCAAGGCCGTCCCGGGACGGCACCGCAAGGTGGAGGGCATGGACCACCTCGACAAGGTCGTCGACGTCGACCAGGCGCCGATCGGCCGCACCCCGCGGTCGAACCCGGCCACCTACACGGGCGTGTTCGACCACATCCGCAAGCTCTTCGCGCAGACGGCCGAAGCCAAGGTCCGGGGCTACCAACCCGGGCGCTTCTCCTTCAACGTGCGCGGCGGGCGCTGCGAGGCCTGCGCCGGCGACGGGACGATCAAGATCGAGATGCACTTCCTCCCCGACGTCTACGTGCCGTGCGAGATCTGCCACGGGGCGCGCTACAACCGCGACACGCTCGAGATCACCTTCCGGGGCAAGACCATCGCCGACGTGCTCGACATGTCGTGCGAGGAAGCCCTCAGCTTCTTCGAGCGCCAGCCTCCGATCGCCCGCCACATGCGGACCCTGGTCGACGTCGGGCTGGGCTACGTGCGCCTCGGCCAGCCCGCGCCCACGCTGTCGGGTGGGGAGGCCCAGCGGGTGAAGCTGGCCAGCGAGCTGAGCCGCCGACCGACCGGCCACACCTTCTACATCCTCGACGAGCCGACCACCGGCCTCCACTTCGACGACACGCGCAAGTTGCTCGATGTGCTCGGCCGGCTGGTGGACCAGGGGAACACCGTCGTGGTCATCGAGCACAACCTCGACGTGGTGAAGACCGCCGACTGGATCATCGACCTCGGCCCCGAGGGCGGCGACAAGGGCGGCACCGTGATCGCGGAGGGCACGCCCGAGCAGGTGGCCAAGACGGCCGGCAGCCACACCGGCGAGGTCCTGAAGCCCGTCCTGGCTCGAGCCAAGTAGCGCGGGAGACGTCGCACCCGCACCCGCGCACAACGGCTTCGGTACCCTTTCGGACATGTTGGAAGACGCGTTCCGCCGGCTGCGGACGTCCAGGGCACGCGGCGATTCGACGATGCAGACGCTGCGCAGGCACCTCGAGGAACGGGTCGACCAGGCGGGTGCGCGTGCCTTCCACCGATTCGGACCGAGGCGACGCGTGGCGCCATTCGACGGCGATCCTCGGCTCGCCCTGATCACTGTGAACTTCTCGACCACTCGCCACCTGAAGCTGATGCTGTGCACGCTCGCCGAGCAGTCGGAACTGTGGTTCTTGCAGCGCGTCCTGATCGTCGACAACCATTCGCGGGACGGCGGCGCGCCGTTCCTGCGTGCTCTCGCCGCGCGTGCGCCCCGCGTCCATGTCGTCGAGCGCCGCCACTTCCTCAATCATGCGGCGGGGATGCGCGCCGGTCTTCGGTCGCTCGGGCGTGTCGAACGCAGGCTGCAGCCGGACCAGCGTGCGGGCCTGATCCTGTTCTGCGATCCCGATGTGGTCTTCCGCAACGAATCGACGCTGCTTGACCTCTCGACCGCGATGATCCGCAACGACGCCGCCTTCGCCGGTGAGGCGCGTGGCGGGCCACCGAGCGGCCATCCCGACGTCCAGGCGTCATTCTTCGCGGTGCGTCGCGATGCGTTGGCGCGGCGTGACCTGCAGCCGCTGGTGAACCATGGTTCTCCTGCGTACGACATGCAGGCGAGCCTGCTGAAAGCGGGGCAGTCGATCGTGCACTTTCCCAGTAACCACGGTGGCTACGTTCTGCACCGGGGTCGGACCGCCGTCGCTGCGGCCACCACGTACCGGACGGGCCCGTATGCGGGAGTGGCCAACCGCCACGCCCACTTCATGGGTGTCACGAACGGTTCCCGCATCTGGGCCGACATCGAGGAGCGCTGGGCACCACTCCTGGGACGGAACGCCGAACCTGCGCTCCTCGACCACCTGGTGAAGCGATTCACGGTGCTCGGCAGAGCCTCCGCTCCGCTCTGAGGCAGCGATCACGGCTACGTCACGCCAAGTGCGTGTGCGGCCGCTCCAGCAGCTCTCCGTCCAGGAACAGATCGATCTTCTCGTTGTAGAAGGCGATCAATCCCGCGATGGGCAGCAGCTCTCGTGTGGGGAAGTCGTAGGTCCAGGCGATGTCGGGGTGGATCCGCAGCTCGACGTTGGCCGACCAGTAGCCGCTCGTGGTCCCCTTGTACGGGCACGCGGTCTCCGTGTCGGACGCCACCAGATGGGTGAAGTCGATGTCCGTTCGGTCGATGTAATAGCGCGTCGGGAGCCCTGTCTCGAAGCACAGAACGGGCGACGAGGTCTCGGCCAGCACGACGCCCTTGGACTCAACGCGCAGCCGCCTGCTCGAGCGCAAGGCGTCGACGCGGGTGTACGGGTTGCGCGGGTGGACGAAGACCTGCTCGTCTTCCTCGAACCACGCATCGAACGCCGACCACGAGAAGCGGACGGTGTCCTCCAGGCCCTCCACCTTGGCGGCCGTGAGCACGGTGGCCGCGTTGGGCCGGTCCACGTTGCCGACCCGCACGCCGTAGCGGCGGGCGTCGCCCCGCGACGTCTCCATGGTCTGTTCCTCGTCGATGAGCGCTCCGGCACGCACGTCGGCCAGCGGGATGTAGTACTGCGGGTACGACGTGTTCTCCCAGACGTAGCGGGCATCGGTCGTGTCGATCACGGACTGGCCCGCCAAGTAGGCACGGACGCGGCGCGGGACCGGCTGCACGTGGTTGACCGGTACGGGTGGGGCGGGAAAATCGCTCACGGCAATGGCCTCCTGTCGGCGCGGCACCGGACCGTCGGGACCCTATCGGCGTTTCGGCGCAGTCGAGCGCAGTCGAGCGCGGTCGGAGGGAGGCGATTGCAGGCGAATGGAGGCGAGTCAGCGAAGCCAGTTGCGTCAGGCCGGGACCTGCGGGTCAGGTGATCGCCAGCATGCGCTGGAGCGCGACCTTGGCCCACTCCGTGGTCTCGGGGTCGACGACGATGCGGTTCCGCACCTCACCGCCGACCAGACCCTCCAGCACCCAGGCCAGGTGCTGCGGGTCGATGCGCGACATGGTGGAGCAGGGACACACGAGGGGGTCGAGGCAGACCACGGTCTTGTCGGGAGACTCGTTGTTGAGCCGGTTCACCAAGTGGATCTCGGTGGCGACGCCGATGACCGCGCCGGGCGGCGCGGCGGCGACGGCCCGGATGATGGCGTCGGTCGAACCCGTGACGTCTCCGACTTCGACGACCTCGTGCGCGCATTCGGGGTGGACCATCACGATCCCCTCCGGGTACTCGGCACGGAAGGCTTCGACGTGCTCGGGGCGGAAGCGCTGGTGCACGGAGCAGTGGCCCTTCCAGAGGAGGAGCGTCGACTCCTTGACCTCGCGATCGCTGCAACCCCCCAGGGGGAGGCGGGGGTTCCATACCCGCATGTCGTCGGCGCCGTAGCCGAGCTCGAAGCCGGTGTTCCGCCCGAGGTGCTGGTCGGGGAAGAAGAGGACACGGTCGCCCCGCTCGAGGGCCCACGTCAGCACGGCCCGTGCGTTGGACGACGTGCAGACGGCCCCACCGTGGCGGCCGACGAAGGCCTTCAGCGAGGCCGCCGAGTTCATGTAGGTGACCGGGATCAGCCTGTCCACGTCGATGACGCGGGCGAGCTCGTCC
Source organism: uncultured Acidimicrobiaceae bacterium (assembly GCA_963719485.1). GTDB lineage: Bacteria > Actinomycetota > Acidimicrobiia > Acidimicrobiales > RAAP-2 > Bog-473. The sequence continues at coordinate 3,732,245 of OY970387.1, read as the reverse complement.
CACGCCTCCTCGACCTGGTCGATGTCGGCCATGTCGGCCATGGAGCACCCGGCATTCAGATCGGGGAGGAGCACCTGCTGGTGGTCGCCGGTGAGGACGTCGGCCGACTCGGCCATGAAGTGGACGCCGCAGAAGACGATGAACTCGGCGTCGGCCTGGCCGGCGGCCAGCCGGGAGAGGCCGAACGAGTCCCCCCGGGCGTCGGCCCAGCGCATGACCTCGTCGCGCTGGTAGTGATGGCCGAGGACGAACAGCCTGGACCCGAGCGCGGCCTTGGCGGCACCGATCATGTCGGCCAGGTCGTCCTCGTTTGCGGACGTGTAGCGCTCCGGAAGTGGCGTCTGAAGCCTGAGCATCTTGGTCTGCCCCCTTGTCGGGAGTGCATCGATATGGCCGGCGGGGACAGCCTGGTCGCCCATCCGCGGGTATGTCGGCCTCGATGCGAGGTTGTGTGCCGGAATCCAGGCCGGCACGGCCAGTGTAACGCCGCCCACCAGCAGCTGCGCGAGAGTGGACCCGATGCAGTATCGGCCGCCCACGGGCTCCATCCCCGACGCCCCGGGGTCCTACCAGTTCTACGACGCCGAGGGCCGGGTCCTCTACGTCGGCAAAGCCAAGTCGCTCCGCCACCGCCTGCCCAATTACTGGCAGGACTCGGCAAAGCTCATGCCCAGGACGGCCCAGATGATGGCCCAGGCCGACCACGTCGAGTGGGTGGTGGTCGACAGCGAGGTCGACGCGCTGATTCTGGAGCACTCCCTGATTCAGGCCCACCTGCCCCGCTACAACGTCCGCCTCAAGGACGACAAGAGCTACCCCTGGCTCGCGGTCACGGTCAACGAGGAGTGGCCCCGCCCGGCGGTGGTGCGCGGCCGCAAGCGCAAGGGCGTCCGCTACTTCGGCCCATACGGCAACGCCGGCGCCATCCGGTCCACGCTCGACCTCCTGGTGCGGAGCTTTCCGGTGCGCACGTGCTCGGACACGAAGTTCATCCGCCACGAGCGACTGAAGCGGCCCTGCCTGCTCTACGACATCGACCGCTGCTCCGGACCGTGCGTCGGTGCGGTCGACCATGCTGCCTACGACGGCTACGTCGACGACCTCATGGGTTTCCTCTCGGGCGACACCGAGCCCGTGCTGGCCCGCCTCGAGGCAGAGATGCTCGGGGCCAGCGAGGACCTGCAGTTCGAGCGGGCGGCCCGGCTCCGTGATCGGATCGTGTCGGTGCACAAGGCGGCCGAGTCGCAGCAGATGGTCTCGGACCGGGCCGAGGACTTCGACGTGGTCGGGCTGGCCGAGGATCCGCTCGAGGCCTCGGTGCAGATCTTCCGGGTGCGCCGGGGCCGGGTCGTCGGGCACCGGGGCTTCGTGGCCGAGAAGGTGGAGGATCTCTCGGGGCCCGAGTTCATGGCGACGGTCGTCTCGCAGGTCTACGGGGCCGACGGGGCCGAGGTGCCGCGCCGCCTGCTGGTGCCCGAGGAGCCCGCCGATCGCGGCCTGTTGCAGAGCTGGCTGGGCACCGTGCGGGGCGGCCCGGTCGACATCGCCGTCCCCCAGCGCGGGGCCAAGCGGGCCCTGCAGGAGACGGTGACGCGCTCGGCCGGCGAGGACCTGGCCCGCCACCGGCTCCGGCGGGCCGCCGACCACAATGCCCGGTCGAAGGCGCTGACCGAGCTGCAGTCCGCCCTGTCCCTGCGTGAGGCGCCGTTGCGGATCGAGTGTTACGACATGAGCCACCTGCAGGGCACCGACTACGTGGGCTCCATGGTCGTGTTCGAGGACGGCCTGGCCAAGCGTTCCGACTACCGGCGCTTCAAGGTGAAGTCGGTTCCGGGCAACGACGACTACGCCGCCATGGAGGAGGTGTTGACACGCCGGCTCACCGCCCTGAAGCAGGCTCCCGAGGCGAAGGAGGACGGGCGACCGCGCCGTTTCGCCTACCGGCCGAACCTGATCGTCGTCGACGGCGGCAAGGGGCAGCTGGGGGTGGCCGAGCGGGTCGTGCGCGAGCTCGGGCTCGGCGACGAGGTCGAGCTGGCCTCGCTGGCCAAGCAATTCGAGGAGGTCTACCGGCCCGGTTCGCCCTTCCCGGTGCGCCTGCGCCGGGGCTCGGACGCGCTCTACCTGCTGCAGCGGGTGCGTGACGAGGCGCACCGATTCGCCATCACGTTCCACCGGGAACGCCGGGGGAAGCGGATGACGAAGAGCATTCTGGACGACATCCCTGGTCTGGGGCCTGCCCGCAAGGCCCGCCTGGTCAAGGAGATGGGCGGGGTGAACGCCGTGCGGGCGGCCTCGCTGGAGGAGTTGCTGTCGAGGTCGTGGCTGCCCGACAACGTCGGACTCGCCGTGTACGACGCCATACACAAGGCTGGGGGGCGATGAGCGAGTTCGTGGTGGTCACGGGGTTGTCCGGCGCCGGCCGCTCCACCGCGGCGGCGGCCCTCGAGGACGTCGGCTGGTTCGTCATCGACAACCTGCCCGCCGGCCTCATCATGAAGATGGTGGAGATGGTCGACCGGCCCGGGTCCGGAATCGAGCGGGTGGCCCTGGTGATCGGACGCGGTGGCGCCAACACCGGCACGGAGTACTTCGACGACCTGCCCGACGTGCTCGACGAGCTGCGGGCCACCCGCAAGCGCGTGCGGGTCGTCTTCCTGGACGCGCCCGACGACGTCCTCGTCCGCCGCTACGAGGGCACCCGGCGCCGCCATCCCCTGGCGGCGCGCGGGGTGGAGGAGTCGATCGCCGACGAGCGCAAACTGCTCGAGCCGGTGCGCGAGCGCGCCGACCTCCTGGTCGACACGGGCGAGCTGAACTCCAACCAGCTCCGGCTGCGCATCCTCGAGGCGTTCGGCGACGACGAGGCCCCGCACATGCAGACGTCGGTCGTCTCCTTCGGCTACAAGCACGGCATCCCGCTCGACGTCGACGTGGTGTTCGACTGCCGCTTCCTGCCCAACCCGTTCTGGGTGGAGGAGCTCCGGCCCTACAGCGGGGAGGACGAGCCGGTGCGGGAGTACGTCCTGGGCCAACCCGAGTCGCAGGCGTTCCTCGAGAAGGTGGACGAGCTCCTCACGAGCATCCTCCCCGCCTTCGCCCGTGAGGGGAAGTCGTACCTGACAATCGCCATGGGCTGCACGGGCGGACGGCACCGCTCCGTGACGCTGGCCCGGGAATTGGCGACGCGGCTGAGTGAGCATGGTGAGCCCGTGTCCGTGTTCCACCGGGACATCGACCGGTGAAGCGCCGCGGGGGCCGGCCGTCCGTCGTGGCCATCGGTGGTGGACACGGGACGGCGGTCACGCTGAAGGCGGCGCGCCGCTACGCCGGCCTGCTCACCGGCGTGGTCTCGGTCGCCGACGACGGGGGCAGCAGCGGGCGGTTGCGCGAGCTGCTCAACGTGGTGGCCCTGGGTGACATCCGCACGTGCCTCATCGCCCTGGCCGACGACGACTCCGCGCTGGCAGGCGCCTTCGAGCGGCGCTACGACGAGGGCGAGCTGGCGGGCCACGCGCTGGGCAACCTCATCCTGGCCGGCCTGATCGACGCCACGGGCGACCTCGTCCTGGGGGTGGCCGAGGCGGCGCGGCTGCTCGGTGCCCACGGCGACGTGCTCCCCGCCACCTCCGAGCGGGTGGTCCTGAAGGCCGAGTCCGACCACGGCACGGTGGCAGGCCAGGTGGCGGTCAAGGGGACCGCCGACATCCAGCGGGTCTCGCTGGTACCCGGGGACGCCCAGCCGCCGCCGCTGGCCCTGGAGCGGATCGCCGAGGCGGACCAGATCGTGATCGGGCCGGGATCCCTGTTCACCAGCGTCTTGGCCGCCGTGGCGGTGAGAGGCATCGCCGAGGCGGTGGCCTCCTCCAACGCCCAGATCGTCTACGTCTGCAACCTGCATCCCGAGGTGCCGGAGACCGAGGGATTCGACGTCTCGGACCACATTGCGGCCCTGGCCAGGCACGATGTCGCGGTTGACGTCGTCCTGTGTGACAGCATCCGGGGTATGGGCATCGGAACGACGGATGTCGCGGTGCACGACGTTCCCCTGACGGGAGAGAACACCCTGGTGCACAGCCCGGCCAAACTGGCGCAGGCGCTGTCGGGTCTGCTGGCATAGCCGCCCGAGAGGAAGGGACGAGATGACGGTGCGGGTCGGGATCAATGGCTTCGGGCGTATCGGGCGGAACTTCCTGCGCGCCGTCCTGGCCACCGGCGCCGACGTGGAGGTCGTGGGGATCAACGACCTGACGTCGCCCGAGACGCTGGCTCACCTGCTGCACTACGACTCGACCCACGGTCGCCTGCCCGTGCCCGTCGACGTCGAGGGCAGCGGCCTGCTGGTCGGCGAGCGGCACATCCGCGTCATGGCCGAGCGGGAGCCGGACGAACTGCCCTGGGACCGGCTCGGCGTCGACCTCGTGGTCGAGTCCACGGGGATCTTCACCAGCCGGGCCGCCGCGGCCGGACATCTGGGCGGGTCGGTCAAGCGGGTCATCATCTCGGCGCCGTCCGGCGACGCCGACGCCACCTTCGTGATCGGCGTCAACGACCACGACTACGACCCCGAGAAGGACATCGTCATCTCGAACGCGTCGTGCACGACGAACTGCTTCGTCCCCATGGTCAAGGTCATCGACGACGAATTCGACATCGTGAGCGGGCTCATGACGACGGTGCACGCGTACACCAACGACCAGAACCTGCTCGACCTGCCCCACAAGGACCTGCGCCGGGCGCGGGCGGCGGCGACGAACATCGTGCCCACCTCGACCGGGGCGGCCCGGTCCACCGGCCTCGTGCTGGCGGCCATGAAGGGGCGCCTCGACGGGTACTCGCTGCGGGTGCCGCTGCCGGCCGGCTCGGTGACGGACTTCACCGCGGTGGTGCGGGGCAACCCGTCCGTGCCCGACGTCAACGCCGCGTTCGCCGAGGCGGCGGCCAAGCCGCCGCTGGACCGCGTGCTGGAGTACACCGTCGACCCCATCGTGTCGAGCGACATCATCGGCTCGCCGGCCTCGTGCACCTTCGACTCCGAGCTGACCATGGTGATGCCGATCGACACCGAGCTGTCGCTGGTCAAGATCTTCGGCTGGTACGACAACGAGTGGGGCTACGCCAACCGCCTGGTCGACCTGGCCGTCCTGGTGGGGGACTGAGCATGCCCGACCCGTTGGACGGCATCCCGCTCCTCGGGGACCTCCCGAAGCTCGACGGGACGCGCGTGCTGGTGCGGGTCGACTTCAACGTCCCGCTCCACATCGGGGTACGGGGCCGGGCCACGGTGGCCGACGACTTCCGGATCACCGCCGCACTGCCGACGCTGCGCTGGCTCCAGGACGAGGGGGCCGACGTCGTGGCCGCATCGCACCTCGGCCGGCCGGGCGGCGCCCCGGACCCCCGCTGGGAGATGGACCCCGTGCGCGAGCGGCTCGAGGCGCTGTGCCCGGGCGTCGAGCTGACCGAGAACCTGCGCTTCGACCCGGGCGAGAAGGCCAACGACCCCGCCTTCGTCCAGCGCCTGATCGCGGGCTTCGACGCCTACGTGGACGAGGCCTTCGGCGCCGCCCACCGCGCCCACGCCTCCATTGTGGGGCCGCCGCAGTTCCTGCCGAGCGCAGCGGGGCTGCGGTTCGCCCGGGAAATCGAGGTCCTGGGCGGGATCCTCGAGCAGCCGGCCCGGCCGTTCGTGGCCGTCGTCGGGGGCGCCAAGGTGGCGGACAAGCTCGAGGTGCTCAAGGCCCTGGCCGCCAAGGTGGACACGCTGGTCGTCGGCGGCGGCATGGCGTACACGTTCCTGGCCGCCCGGGGACAGCACGTCGGCAGCTCGCTTCTGGACGAGTCGCACCTGGCGGACTGCCGGGCGCTCCTCGACTCCGGGGTGGAGATCCTGCTCCCGACCGACACCCGCGCCCTCGAGCCCGGCGGCACCTTCGGTCCACCGTCGGAGGGACACGGCCCGACGGGGAGCGTCAAGGTGATTGAGGGCGACCTGCCCGACGGGTGGACCGGGCTGGACATCGGCCCGGACTCGGCGGCCACCTTCGCCGAAGTCGTCCTGGGTGCAGGCACCGTCCTGTGGAACGGGCCGATGGGCGCGTTCGAGGACCCCCGCTTCGCGGGGGGCACGCGGATCGTGGCCGAGGCGGTGGCGAAGAGCCCCGGGTTCTCGGTGGTGGGTGGCGGCGACAGCGCCAGCGCCCTGGAGGAGCTGCGCCTGTGCGATCAGGTGGGCTACGTCTCGACCGGTGGGGGCGCGTCGCTGTCCTTCATTGAGCGGGACGGGCACCTGCCGGGCATCGACGCGCTGCGCCGGGCTCCCAACGCGCCGCGGGGGTGAGCACGCGCCGCCCGCTGGTCAGCGGGAACTGGAAGATGCACCACGACCACATCGAGGCGCTGCACACCGTGCGCGACCTCGGTCTGCGGCTGAAGCCCGACGACGTTGCCCGCGTCGACGTGTCGGTCCACCCTCCCTTCACCGACCTGCGCACGGTGCAGACTCTCGTGGAGAAGGAGCACATCCCCGTCGCGCTCGGCGCGCAGCACTGCTCGGACGAGGACGCCGGGGCGCGGACAGGAGAGGTCAGCCCGCGTTTCTTGGCCCGCCTGGCCACGGCGTACGTCATCGTCGGGCACTCCGAGCGGCGAACCCTCTTCGGCATGGACGACGCGACCGTGGCGGCGACGCTGCGGGCAATCCTGCGCAACGGCATGACGCCCGTACTCTGCGTGGGGGAGTCCGAGGAGCAGCGCGCCCGCAGCCAGACGGAGAACGTCCTGGAGGAGCAGGTCCTCGCCGCGCTGTCGGGCCTGACCGCCGACGTCGTGGGCGGACTGGTCATCGCGTACGAGCCGATCTGGGCGATCGGGTCCGGCCAGGCGGCCACCACGGTGGACGCCGAGGACGCCTGCGTGTTCATCCGCTCCCTGGTGGCCAAGCTCGGCGGGGACGAGGCGGCGGCAGCGGTGCGGATCCAATATGGCGGGTCGGTGAACGCCGAGAATGCGGCCGACCTGATGGCCGAGCCGGACGTGGACGGCCTCCTGGTGGGCGGGGCCAGCCTGGATGCGGCAGCCTTTACCGACATCATTCGGGCTACTGCCGCCTGCTACCGTTCCTAAGCCGAACAGGCGTGTTCGGCCGCGAGTTGGAGGCTCCGCCGTGTTGGCAACCTTGGACACCGTCACCTGGATCTACATTGCCATCGAGGTGCTCGCCGCGCTCGGGCTCATCTTCCTGATCCTGATGCACAGCGGCAAGGGCGGCGGCCTGTCCGACATGTTCGGCGGCAGCGTGGGGGCGGCGGCGCAGGGCTCGACCGTGGTGGAACGCAACCTCGACCGCATCACGGTCACGGTGGCCATCATCTTCGCCCTCACGACGATCACCCTGGACCTCCGGCTGCAGTGACGGGCCGGGGCCGACGCCCCCGGCGCTGGCGGTGGGTGGTCGGGACAGTCGCGGTGCTGGCCGTGCTGGCTTCGGCCTGCGGGAACAGCGGCGGTGGCGGGACGACCGTCACCTACGTCGGCGTCGCCGGTGGGGCGATCTCGTTCGGCATGACCGAGAGCCCCGCGGGCTGCAACCCCAACACGCCGTTGGGTGACAACGTGGGCACGCAGACGGTCCTGGCCGGCGTGTTGCCCAGCCCCTACGTGATCGGCGCCGACGGGACGCAAAAGCAGAACTCGGACCTGACCGAGTCCTCCGAGCTCGTGAACACGAGTCCGGAGACGATCGTCTACACGCTGAACCCGAAGGCGGTGTGGTCCGACGGGGTACCGATCACGGCCGCGGACTTCAAGTACGCGTGGGAGGAGCAGCGGGGCGACCCGGTGGAGTCGTCGCCCGATGTGTCGAGCATCGAGGGGTACCGCGACATCGCATCGGTGGTGGGTTCGAACATGGGCCGCACGGTCACGGTGAAGTTCAAGACCACCTTCGCCGACTGGGAGATGCTCTTCGCCAACCTGGTGCCGGCCCACGTCATGGAGAAGGTGGGGTGGAGCCCGAAATGCCTCACGGTGAGCCCGGACATCGACCTGTCGGGGGGGCCGTTCAAGATCAGCGCGGTGGCTCCGCAGCTCATCACGCTGGTGCAGAACCCGAAGTGGTGGGGGACACCGGCCAACGCGCGCTCCATCACCATCCACATCGCGTCCTCGACGGCGCAGCTGGCGCAGTGGATGGCCTCGGGCTACGTGCAGGTGGCGGAGCCGGGCTCCGTGACGCAGTCCTTCCTCACCGAGATGACGGGGCTGCCCGGAGCGCAGAGCGAAGTCGACACCTCGGCCACGCTCCTGCAGCTGGACATGGCGAGCTCCCTCGAATCGGACCTCCCGCCCGACCTCCGGGTGGCCATCGCCCTGACCATCAATCGCCAGGACCTGGTGAACCAGCAGGTGCGCTGGGCGGTGCCGGCGATCACGCCGGGCGACAGCCACGTCTCGGTGCAAGGCCAGCAGAACTACCTGCCCGCCGCCACCACGGGTTCGACGACGACCATCCCGCCTCCGACGTCGTCGACGTCGACGACGGTCATCGGGGCGGGTGGCAGCGTCAACTTCCCGGTGACCCCGGTGCCGACGCAGGCGGCCGCGTTCATCGCGGCGTCGGGCCTCGTCCGCACCGCGGGCGATCCCTACTACCACTCGGCCTTCGGCGCCCCGTTCCAGCTCCACATGATTTACGACTCGAGCGACCCCTGGGCGACAGCAGCGGCCCCGACCCTGCGCGCCCAGCTGCAAGCGGCCGGCCTGGACACCACACTGGTCCCGGTCGCCGGCGCCACGAAGACGGGCCAGGTCCTGGCGGCCGGCTTCGCCGATCTGGCCCTGCTCCCGGTGACCTTCACGCCGTACCTGAGCCAGACCATGGCGTGGTACACGGAGCTGCTCGGGCCGGCGGGAAAGAACGGGTCAGAGGACTGGACCGGCTACTCGAACAGCCAGTTCGACCAACTGGTGCAGACGGCCTCGAAGCAGCTCAACCCGGACAAGGCGGCGGGCTACTACAGCCAGGCGGACGCGCAGCTGTGGGACGAGATGGTCGCGCTGCCCCTGTTCGCGGAGCCGACGGCGCTGGTCTGGAGCCGCTCCATCGGCGGCGTCAATGCCATGCCCCGGAGCACCAGCCTCCTCTGGTTCGCGCAGCTGTGGGCCGTCCGCGCACCGGAATCCACCAGCAACACCACACCGTCGCTGCCCGGGCAATAGGGGAGCGCGGGCAGAGCCGGAACCGTCCCGGCGGGGCCACGTGGAGCGCGTGCGGCCCCGGAAGGGGCCCGATGCTCACGCGCTACGATCTCCGAACGCTGCATTCCAGTTGCAAGCCCGTCGGAGTGGCGGAATAGGCAGACGCGCCAGCTTGAGGGGCTGGTGCCCGCAAGGGCGTGGGGGTTCAAGTCCCCCCTCCGACACGCGCTTTAGTACACGGATGTGGCCGTTTGCCACCACGACGCGCCGGCCGTGGTCATAGGTCACCCGAACTCCCAGTTCGGCGTACACCTCGTTTTTGCCCTTGGGGTCGGCCGTGGCCAGCACTGAGGCGATGTCGCGCAGCTCGAGGACGAGCCGGCGAATCTGATCCTTGCTCGGCTGGCCTCCGGGCACGGTGGCCCCGAGCTCCTGCTCGGCCCGCAGCCGCTCCCCTTGGACCTCGGCCATCCAACCAGCGACGGTGGGCACATCGGCGCCGTGGTCGAGCGTCTGGCGGTAGCGAGCAAGCCGCTGATCGCAGTCGGCGATCTTGCGTCGTGCTGCCTCCGCCCGTGCCTCAGCCTCGTCGTCGGCGCCTCCGGCCATGGCGAGAGCTTCGCATGTGGCGTCGAGGTTCGCCGGGTTGAAGAGAGTGGCGATCCAGGCGTCGAGCTTCGGGACGATGGCGTCCTCTTTGACGTAGACCGTCAACGGGTGCTCGACCGTATTGGCGAGGGCGTACTCGGAAGGGAACCGGCAGCGGTAGCGGGCCGTGTCGTGGGCGAATGTGCCTTGCATCCTGTGTCCACAGATCGAACAGTGCACGAGGCCTGAGAGGGAATAGCGGCGCCCCGTAGCGCGGCCCTTCATCGGTGTGGGCCGGTGCATCCCGGCGCTCAGCCGCTCTTGGACCGCAGCGAACTCCTCCGAAGTCACCAGGGCCTCGTGAGTGCGCTCGGTGGACCAGATCCACGACGAGCGGTCGTTCCACTTGAGCTTCGTCTTATGGCCGGCGGCGACGTCCTCGACGTCGAGGAGGACCTCGTCGCGACGTTGTCGATTCCACACCTGATGGCCGGTGTACCGAGGATTGTTCAGAATGGCGCGCACAGCGGACTTCGACCACGCCCGAGTGTCCCGGTGACGGTTCCGCGCTGGGTCATGGGCACTGGGGGAGGGGACACCGTCGCGTGTGAGTCCCTCGGCGATGGCGTAGAGACCACTGCCGCTCAGGTACTCGCAGAAGATCCGAGCGACCATGGGCGCGGACGACGGGTCGGGCTCGAGGCGGTGCATCCGCTTCCCGTCAGCGGTCTTGCTTGGGTTGGGGTGCTGGCCGGCGTCAGCCAGCTGGTAGCCGAATGGGGGTCTCCGCCCAAGAATCGGCCCTCGTGCTGGGCCTGGGCTGCCATGGCCGAGCGGACCCTGACCTTGATCCGACCTCGTTCGGCCTTGGACATCCCGCCGTACATGATCATGAGCATGTCGTGCGCGTCTGACGCCGGGTCAACCTTCCCGCCCACCTCGGAGCACCACAACTCGACGCCGTAGTGCGTGAATAGCGGGAAGGTGTCGCCGAACTGCTGGCCGCTGAATGCGCGCGCCGGCTCACCGATCACGACGGCATCGAATCCCCTGTCCGGCCGCTTCAGTGCCCCCAACAGAGCCAGGGACTCAGGCCGGCGCTTCCAGGGGAGCGAACGACTCTGGCCCACTCGTGGAACGTGTGGACGATCTTGGCCCCGGCGGGCGCTAGTCGGCTCGGCGTCAAGCAGGCCACGACGGTGCACGGCTGGCGCCGGCGGTACGAAGACTTTCCGCAGCCCATCGCCAGCCTCAGCTCGGGCCTCGTATGGGCGTGGCCCGACGTCGAGAAGTGGGCGAAGGCGACGGGGCGGCCGATTCAAGACTGCGCGCGGCATGAGGGGCAGTGACCCGCCGCTTAGGAGTTCAGAAGACCACTGCCCCTCGCCGACCCATGCTGACGCCAGCCGCGCCGCACAAGTAGAGCCGACCGGACTGAAGCTGCCCCAACGCTCTGACAACGAATGCCCTCACTCGCGAGGGGGGAGCCCCAACCCCGGGCGGCGATTCCCAAGGTTGGAGCATCGTCCTCACCCCCACATTCGGGCACTCCCGACCACCTTTGGCGGAATGGCGGTCGATTGCCCGGCGTGATTGTGCCCCCTCATTTGGGGGATTGCAACCGGTTCAGCGGCGCCGCCCAAACTCCCGCAGCCCCCTCAGCCCGTCCAGGTGGTCGGGACGGCCCATCGCCTAATGCGCCGGGTGCTCCGTTCGACGGGAGTGTCTCGACTCGGCTCTCGAGGCGGGCCGGGCGCGGGGAATTGCGCGCGTCGACATGATTGACAGGTGCGGACGACAAGAAGAGCATCGTGTGTTAGGGGGTGCTGATCGGAGGCACAAATGCGCGCACGCTTGTCGGTTGCCGGGTTCGCGATCGTCGTCAGCCTGTATGTCTGGATGGTCCCCACTGCTGCCGGTGCCATCGGAGCGGCGCAAACGGGTTCGACCTACGTACCTGTGAGTGTCGGTCTATGCCAACAAGGCGGATGGCAGAGCCTGACCAACGTGCAAGGGCAGCCGTTTGGCAACCAAGGCCAGTGCATCACCTACTTCATCCATAACCCAGTCAGCCTCGCCGACCTGGCTGGTTCGTTCACCGGTACGACGACGTGGACGTTCGGGAGCGGGAACGATTGTTTCGTAAGCCAGCTTTTCGACGCCAATTATCCAGGAAGCTCCCCGGCGGGAGCGGTCCTGCTCCACGTGGGCGGCTGCCTCAACCTCGTCTTCCCATTGACCAATCCATGGACCTTCGCCGGCACGTTTACCATAGCGACGAACGTTGGCACTCTTGTGGGCGACACGGCTGGACTCCTCTATAACGCAGTGATCACCAACCCCCCGCTTCCCGACGACTTTGAGCTGACGCTCACCGTTGTCTCGGGAACCGGGGCGTTTGCAGAGACGACGGGCACGATCCATGTGAGCATCTTGTGGTCCATTTTTGTACCTGGTGTGCCGGCTACGTATCCGGTGACCGGGTCGGTCACGATCCCCTAGGCGAGCCGCTGGCGGCTATGCACCTAAGTGCGCCGGCCGAACTCCCGCAGCCCCGTCAGCCCGTCCAGGTGGTCAGAGCAGGCCCACACTCGCCACCAGCGGTCACCGTTGGGGCTGAACCACCGGCCCGTCCAGGAGGGTGTCTCGTGACAGTGGTCGGCCTGCAGCGTCCCGTCATAGACCATGGCCCAGCACCGCATCGCCTCGACGAAGAAGCCGGGGTGGCCGTCTCCGGGGACGGGCATCGGGCTCACGCGTCGAGGGTAGACGCACTCTGCTCGCGGCCCAACCCCCCAAAAACCGGGCAGAGGGTTGGAGCCGGGCCACCCCATCCCGCGTGTGGTGGCAGGGATGGCAGGCGGGTGCCATCCCGATTCGTTGGAGGTCCGCAGGTCCGGCGCTGATACGGGGCGGGGCACCGGGTCCACCCGCGGGTCACTGCCCGGCCGTACCCTCGGGGCCCGATGGTCGACCTGCTCGCCGATGACTCAGCGCCGCTGCAGGCGCCGACGCTGACGGAGCTCGAGGCGGCGCGGATCAGCCCGGAGCCGCTCAGCCTGGACCTCGGCCATCCATCCGGCGACGACTGTCGGGTCCGCCCCAGCATCCAAAGCGGCCCGGTACTTGGCGAGCCGCTGGTCGCAGTCCTCGAGCTTGCGCGTGGCCGCCTCCATCCGGGCGTGATCGGCGTCGGTCTCACCGCCGAGTTCGAACTGATGGGCGACGACTCGCTCGAGCTCAGCGGGGTCACCTTCGACTTCACCGGACTCGTCGACGCGCTGGTCCCGAAGCTCGCGGCCAAGCTCGCGAGCAACCCGACGCTCCAAAACCAGCTCGTGCAGGCGATGATGCCAGCCATCCGCGCCCAGATGGCGACCATCGCGCGGTCGACCGGCGGCTCAGGGAGGACCACGCCGAGGTGACGCGGGTGAGTTCAGACGCGGAGCAAGGCTTCCCAGTGACCCCCCGGGAAGCCGCTCACGCACACCCCCGACGTGACTGACGTAGGTGCACCCGAACTATGCCCGCAAGGCCAGGCCCTGAAATCACCCGATCGGGTGTTTCCTCAAATGGAGTGCGCCCTGACGCGAAGCGGCCCCCGAGTGGGCCAGTAAGAACTCGGGGGCCGTCGCCAAAGGCCCAGCATTCTAGGGGGAAGAGGAGCCGGACCCCACTCCACCAGTACCCACGGGGATGCAACCGAAACGGCGGCGCTCAATCTGGGGGCAGGGACCTCGCCGACCCGAGACGCGAAACAGCCGCCAACGAAGGCAGGGGCCGGTTCGCTCGGCTGAGTCAGTGTGTTAGGCGGGTGTGTCTGGTCGTCGATAGAACTGAGGTCAGTGCTCCTCGCGTCCGTTCCCTGTCTGCGGCGGTGAACCGCCCCGGGATTGGTGACTGCTCCTTCCCTTGAGAGGATGGAGCAATGCCAGAGAAGAGCAAGGCGGGACGGGGTCCCTATCCGCCTGAGGTCCGGGAGCGGGCCGTGCGGATGGTCTTCGATCACCAAGGCGAGTACCCCTCGCAGTGGAAAGCCATCGAGTCGATCGCGGCGAAGCTGGCGATCAACCACGAGACGCTTCGACAGTGGGTCAGGCGGGCCGAGACAGATGCTGGAGCGCGGCCCGGGCTGACCACCGACGAACGAGCCCGGATGAAAGAGCTGGAAAGGGAGAACTTCGAGCTGCGCCGGGCGAATGAGATCTTGAAGGCGGCCTCGGCTTTTATGTCGAACCAGCGGTTATGCGCAGTTGGACCTGATCGGTGAGCAACGTCGCTGGTGGGCAGGGTGGCGGCGCTCGGCGGATCGGCATAATCACAGGTCCTCCAAAAACGCGAGTAGGGGATCTTCCGGTCGATAACGTCCGCGGGGAGATGCCGTTGGCGCGGTTCGAGCCAGCGCCCTCTCTTTGAGGGTGAGGTCAGCGTGTTGGTAGATGTCGGTCGTCCGGATGGACTCATGGCCGAGCCACAGCGCGATGGTTGCGACATCGACTCCTGAGTGGAGAAGTTCCATGGCACAGCTGTGACGAAGGACGTGAGGCGCTACTCGCTTGGAAGCAAGCGATGGGCAGAATTCGTTGGCCGTGCGGACATGGCGGGCCACGAGACATGCGATTGCGCCTCGAGTGAGCGGTTTGCCGCTCGGTCCAGGAAACAATGGATCATCCAGCGCACCGCCACGCTCGTCCAGCCAGTCGCGCAAGACGATTGCCGTGTTGTCCAGCAGCGGAGTGGCACGCTCCTTGCGTCCCTTCCCAGTGCAGCGGACGTGGGCCCCGACGCCGAGCACCACATCCTGACGCTGCAGAGAAGCGAGTTCAGAGACTCGCAATCCCGTCTGGACGGCGACGAGCAGGATGGCGTGGTCGCGCCGACCTATAGGCGTCGAGCGATCAGGGGCACCGAGGAGAGCGTCGATCTCAGGTCGAGTCAGATAGGCAACGATCGCCCGTTCGGCACGTTTTGAAGGGATGGCCAATACGCGCTGGATAACGGCTGAGTGCTCGGGATGTCGGAGGGCCGCAAAGCGATAGAGGGAGCGGATCGCTGCCAGCCTGGTGTTGCGCGTTGAGATCGAGACTTTCCGTTCGTGTTCGAGATTGTCGAGAAATGACCCAATGAGCACAGCGTCAAGGTCTTCGATGCACAGGCGCGACGGCTGGATGCCAGCGACGCCTTGGACGTATTTGAAGAGGAGGCGGAAGGTGTCACGATATGACGCCACGGTGTGCTGGCTCGCTCGCCGCTGCGCCATCAAGCGCTCTGTGAAGAAGGCCTCAAGAGTCGGAGCTAACGCGGTCATGACAGATCTCCGAGCCGGGTGTCGAGGCGGAGTGCTGCTGTGGCGAGGAGCTCCGGGGACGCCGAGAGGTACCAATAAGTCGACGCCGGACTCACATGGCCCATGAACGTCGAGAGCAGGGGCAACTTCGCCATGACGTCATCGCCGTCGCGATACCAGCCGAGCAGGGTCTGCACGGCGAAGGTGTGGCGGAAGTCGCCCAATCGCGGACCGGCACCTCGGACTCTCGCAGGCAGGCCGGCCCTCTCGAGGGCCTGATTGAAGGCCTCGGCCAGATTCGCGGCGCCCAAGCGCGTTCCCCGCCTCGAGATGAAGAGTGCAGGCGAGACCGGTTTCGCCATGACTGCAGAGCGCCTCGATGCATAGACCCTGAGCGCCTCCACAGTGCTCTGATGCAAAGGGACCAGACGTGACCTGCCCTGTTTTGTATTGCGCACGATCAGGGTTCGACGTGTGAAGTCGACGTCACCGCTGTCGAGCCGAAGAACTTCGCCCACCCTGAGACCCGTTGTGGCCAACACCCCGATCACAGCCTGGAGGGCGGCCGAACGCAGTGGCTGTCCCACACCTTTGGCCGCCATCATCAGGGCTGCCACGTGGGCGTCTGAGTAGATGAATGGGGCTGGGCGACGCCTGCCGGAGGGAAGAAGGCCCACAGGTGGAACTTCGGTGCCAGCGTCAAACGCCGACAAATAACGGGAGAAACTTCGCACAACACCGAGCCGCTGGGCCCGCCACTGCGCTCCGGCGTCCGAAGACGAGGTGGCCCATTCGAGCGCCCGGCCACACACCACCGTGGTCTCGCCCACGCTGTCCATGTACGCAACAAAATCGTCGAGCAACTCACCAGCTCGTTCGAGTTTGTAGCCGAGGGAACGGCGAACTTTTAGGTACTCGTTCAGGTAACTTCGCAGTTCGCTCATGCCGCACCAGGCCAACGACGGGCGAGACCGACCAGGCGAGCCAGGTCGACTTTCGCATAGAACGATGTCGTCGTCGGACTGCGGTGACGCAGGACCTGTGCGATCTCGGACAAGGGCGCGCCAGCTCGCAGCATCTCGGTTGCCGCGGTGTGACGGAGACGGTGAGGAGAAACATATTCGATCCCGGCTCGCCTGCAGGCGCGATCGAGCACACCACGGAGGGCCCCAGTGTCCGCAAAGCCGACGAACGGAGCCTGCTGTCGCAGGAACACCCGACGGCACGAGCTTCGGGGCCGACCCCTCTTCAGATACGCGGCCAGTGCAGCTCCGACGTCTGCTGGTAAGGGGAGTCGGTCCTGTCGCCGACCCTTGCCGCGCACAAGGAGCTCGCCTCCGCGCCAGTCGATGTCTTCAAGCTCGAGCCGGATGACCTCACCTCCGCGCAGTCCGAGGCGCACCAGCAGGGTCAAGATGGCATAGTCCCGGCGGCCGATCGCCCGACGCCGGTCGCAACTCCCCAAAAGACGCTCTACCTGACCAGGATCGACTCCTCTCGGCAGATTTGGGCGCCAACCCGCGGCCGGGAGCACCGCCTGCTCGAGTCCTGCTGGGGTCACACCCTCCATTTCGAGCCAGCGCAGCAGAGAGCGCAGTGCCGAAACCACCTGACGAGCCGACGACAGGCCGCGTCCCTCACACGCGTGCCGAGTGAACTCAATGACATCGCCAGCTCCGAGGTCCACAAGGCCCTCGATCGCCGAACGCTCCGTGAAGAACAGTCCGGCCACATGCGCGTAGAAGGCGACGGTTCCGTCAACCAGGCCCCGCTCCTGGCTCAGATGACGTCGAAATCGATCGACCATCTGGTCCAAAGCATCAGTGGAAGCTGCCGTCGGCGGTTCGGGCACATCCGTCCGGCGCAAGAACCCGAGGAAAGGCTTCAAGGACTTCGTCGTCAACAGGTTCGACCGTCCCTCGTGGCGCCGGGTGACGAACAGCGGTTCGGCTAATTCCGCCGTCAGGTCCCGAGCCCCAAGACCCTCCATTTCGAGCCATCGGTCCAGATGGGCCAGCAGATGCATCTGCTTCTTCGCCGCCGACTTCGAGTACCCGAGGTCGATCAACTCCTGAGCAAATCCGGGTGCGTATTCCGCAAGCGGACCGCTCACTTTGGCCAACCACCGCTTCAACATGACATGCCTCCTCACTCCGAAGAATCGAAGGAGGAAGCATCGGTCCTCAGACCGTGATTATGCCGATCCGCCGAGCGCCGCCACCCTGCCCACCAGCGACGTTGCTCACCGATCAGGTCCAACTGCGCATAACCGCTGGTTCGACATAAAAGCCGTTATGTGGAATTCCACATAACGGCTTTCTTCGCGCGGGAGCTCGACCCGCGACCGCCCAAATAGTCGCCTTCATCGACGAACACCGCCACAGGTTCGGGGTCGAGCCGATCTGCCGGGTGCTCTCAGAGCACGGCTGCAAGATCGCCCCGAACACCTATTGGGTGGCCAAGAAGCGTCCGCCGTCAGCACGGGCCGTGCGTGATGAGGAGCTCAAGGGCGAGATCCTCCGGGTCTGGGGCGACAACCTCGAGGTCTATGGCGCCGACAAGATCTGGACCCAGCTCAACCGGGAAGGGATCCGCGTGGCGCGCTGCACCGTCGAGCGCCTGATGCGTGAGCTGGGGCTGTCTGGGGCCCGGCGAGGCAGGGCCTACAAGGTCACGACCCGCTCCGACGAACGCCAGCACCGCCCGGCCGACCTCGTCGAGCGCCAGTTCAGCGCGGACGAGCCCAACCGGCTCTGGGTGGCGGACCTGACCTACGTCAAGACGTATGCCGGCTGGGTCTACGCCGCCTTCATCATCGACGTGTTCGCCCGCATGGTGGTCGGCTGGCAGATCTCTGAGTCGTTGCGCTCGGACCTTGCCATCGACGCCCTCGAGATGGCGGTGTGGAATCGCACCCGCAACGGCCAGGTCCTCGACGGCCTGGTCCATCACAGCGACAGGGGCGTGCAATATCTCTCCATCCGCTATTCCGAGCGCCTCGACGAGAACGACATCGTGGCCTCGGTCGGCTCGCGCGGTGACAGCTACGGGAACGCCATGGCCGAGGCCTTCAACAGCCTCTACAAGTGGGAGCTGATCTACCCCCAGGGCCCGTGGAGAGGTCTCGACGACGTCGAGTTCGCCACACTCGGCTACATCGACTGGTTCAGCCACCGCCGGCTCCACGGTGAGATCACCGAGGACAACTCCTACGTCACCCCAGCAGAGTTCGAAGCGACCTACTACCGTCAAATGCAACCCGCCACAGAGGCGGCTACCCAATAACCCGAGCAGTCATGGAACCCGGGGCGGTTCACGGTCCGTCCCTCCGACGCTTGGCCGGCTGCGTATGACACAACCGGCCAGGTCCGACATTCCGACCGGGTCCTGCCGGTTGGGCTGGGAGACGAAGCGTCTCGGTGAAAGGAACCAATGCCGGCGCCGACTTCGTTCTCTTCAAGGCCGGATCTGTCGCAGGCCTCGTCGAGTATGCCGACATCGGACAACCCGATCCGACCCAGCTCCACGCCTTCGTAACCGAGGCCATCAACAAAGTCGAAGGCAAACCGACCGTGACCCCGACGACTTTCTGAACTAACCGGCGCTCTCCGCGGCTCGTTATCTAATCGGCGAGCTTCCTGCGCAAGGGTCGCCCGGCTGAGGCATCGGGCTCACGAGGCGAGGGAGACCGAAGTTCATTCCGAGATCCGGCGGCGACCCAGGAGGGGGGAGCCCCAACCTTGGCTGAGCGTTCACAAGGTTGGGGCATCGTCCTCACCCCCACATTCGGGCACTCCCGACCACCTTTGGCGGAATGGCGGTCGATTGCCCGGTGTGATTGTGTCCCCCTAATTGGGCGGATTGCAACCCTCCAGCGCCAGGGTATGACCAAGGTTCAGGCGGTAGTGGGGGGCGGAGACCGGCCGTACACAGACCTCAAGCCCCCGCCCCCGCCCCCTGAATGCTGACGATCTTGCCGCGGGCCGAAATAGAGCCGTTCGGATGGAACGTCGCAACGCACTGACAACGCTCAAACGGGCCCCGGTGGATCCACCCGCTTGTCGCTGCCTGGCCGTACCCTCAGACGGCGATGGTGGACTGGGCTTCCTCCGGTTTGACGGACATCCAACATCGGGGGCATAGCCCCAGAGAGGATGTCCAAAATGGAGACCATGGAGAAGAAGAAGCCGCGTCCGCGCCGCTCGTTCACTCCGGAGTTCAAGGCTGAGATCGTCGAGCTGTGCCGGCGCGGTGATCGCAGCATCGGCCAGGTGGCCAGGGACTTCGATCTGACCGAGACCAACGTGCGCACCTGGGTCAAACAAGCCGAGATCGATTCGGGCGAGCGTCCGGGCCTGACGAGCGAAGAGCGCGAAGAGCTCAGTCGGCTGCGCCGGGAGAACCGCCGGCTCCAGGCTGATGTCGACCTGCTCAAGCGAGCCACGGCTTTTATGTCGAACCAGCGGTTATGCGCAGTTGGACCTGATCGGTGAGCAACGTCGCTGGTGGGCAGGGTGGCGGCGCTCGGCGGATCGGCATAATCACGGTCTGAGGACCGATGCTTCCTCCTTCGATTCTTCGGAGTGAGGAGGCATGTCATGTTGAAGCGGTGGTTGGCCAAAGTGAGCGGTCCGCTTGCGGAATACGCACCCGGATTTGCTCAGGAGTTGATCGACCTCGGGTACTCGAAGTCGGCGGCGAAGAAGCAGATGCATCTGCTGGCCCATCTGGACCGATGGCTCGAAATGGAGGGTCTTGGGGCTCGGGACCTGACGGCGGAATTAGCCGAACCGCTGTTCGTCACCCGGCGCCACGAGGGACGGTCGAACCTGTTGACGACGAAGTCCTTGAAGCCTTTCCTCGGGTTCTTGCGCCGGACGGATGTGCCCGAACCGCCGACGGCAGCTTCCACTGATGCTTTGGACCAGATGGTCGATCGATTTCGACGTCATCTGAGCCAGGAGCGGGGCCTGGTTGACGGAACCGTCGCCTTCTACGCGCATGTGGCCGGACTGTTCTTCACGGAGCGTTCGGCGATCGAGGGCCTTGTGGACCTCGGAGCTGGCGATGTCATTGAGTTCACTCGGCACGCGTGTGAGGGACGCGGCCTGTCGTCGGCTCGTCAGGTGGTTTCGGCACTGCGCTCTCTGCTGCGCTGGCTCGAAATGGAGGGTGTGACCCCAGCAGGACTCGAGCAGGCGGTGCTCCCGGCCGCGGGTTGGCGCCCAAATCTGCCGAGAGGAGTCGATCCTGGTCAGGTAGAGCGTCTTTTGGGGAGTTGCGACCGGCGTCGGGCGATCGGCCGCCGGGACTATGCCATCTTGACCCTGCTGGTGCGCCTCGGACTGCGCGGAGGTGAGGTCATCCGGCTCGAGCTTGAAGACATCGACTGGCGCGGAGGCGAGCTCCTTGTGCGCGGCAAGGGTCGGCGACAGGACCGACTCCCCTTACCAGCAGACGTCGGAGCTGCACTGGCCGCGTATCTGAAGAGGGGTCGGCCCCGAAGCTCGTGCCGTCGGGTGTTCCTGCGACAGCAGGCTCCGTTCGTCGGCTTTGCGGACACTGGGGCCCTCCGTGGTGTGCTCGATCGCGCCTGCAGGCGAGCCGGGATCGAATATGTTTCTCCTCACCGTCTCCGTCACACCGCGGCAACCGAGATGCTGCGAGCTGGCGCGCCCTTGTCCGAGATCGCACAGGTCCTGCGTCACCGCAGTCCGACGACGACATCGTTCTATGCGAAAGTCGACCTGGCTCGCCTGGTCGGTCTCGCCCGTCGTTGGCCTGGTGCGGCATGAGCGAACTGCGAAGTTACCTGAACGAGTACCTAAAAGTTCGCCGTTCCCTCGGCTACAAACTCGAACGAGCTGGTGAGTTGCTCGACGATTTTGTTGCGTACATGGACAGCGTGGGCGAGACCACGGTGGTGTGTGGCCGGGCGCTCGAATGGGCCACCTCGTCTTCGGACGCCGGAGCGCAGTGGCGGGCCCAGCGGCTCGGTGTTGTGCGAAGTTTCTCCCGTTATTTGTCGGCGTTTGACGCTGGCACCGAAGTTCCACCTGTGGGCCTTCTTCCCTCCGGCAGGCGTCGCCCAGCCCCATTCATCTACTCAGACGCCCACGTGGCAGCCCTGATGATGGCGGCCAAAGGTGTGGGACAGCCACTGCGTTCGGCCGCCCTCCAGGCTGTGATCGGGGTGTTGGCCACAACGGGTCTCAGGGTGGGCGAAGTTCTTCGGCTCGACAGCGGTGACGTCGACTTCACACGTCGAACCCTGATCGTGCGCAATACAAAACAGGGCAGGTCACGTCTGGTCCCTTTGCATCAGAGCACTGTGGAGGCGCTCAGGGTCTATGCATCGAGGCGCTCTGCAGTCATGGCGAAACCGGTCTCGCCTGCACTCTTCATCTCGAGGCGGGGAACGCGCTTGGGCGCCGCGAATCTGGCCGAGGCCTTCAATCAGGCCCTCGAGAGGGCCGGCCTGCCTGCGAGAGTCCGAGGTGCCGGTCCGCGATTGGGCGACTTCCGCCACACCTTCGCCGTGCAGACCCTGCTCGGCTGGTATCGCGACGGCGATGACGTCATGGCGAAGTTGCCCCTGCTCTCGACGTTCATGGGCCATGTGAGTCCGGCGTCGACTTATTGGTACCTCTCGGCGTCCCCGGAGCTCCTCGCCACAGCAGCACTCCGCCTCGACACCCGGCTCGGAGATCTGTCATGACCGCGTTAGCTCCGACTCTTGAGGCCTTCTTCACAGAGCGCTTGATGGCGCAGCGGCGAGCGAGCCAGCACACCGTGGCGTCATATCGTGACACCTTCCGCCTCCTCTTCAAATACGTCCAAGGCGTCGCTGGCATCCAGCCGTCGCGCCTGTGCATCGAAGACCTTGACGCTGTGCTCATTGGGTCATTTCTCGACAATCTCGAACACGAACGGAAAGTCTCGATCTCAACGCGCAACACCAGGCTGGCAGCGATCCGCTCCCTCTATCGCTTTGCGGCCCTCCGACATCCCGAGCACTCAGCCGTTATCCAGCGCGTATTGGCCATCCCTTCAAAACGTGCCGAACGGGCGATCGTTGCCTATCTGACTCGACCTGAGATCGACGCTCTCCTCGGTGCCCCTGATCGCTCGACGCCTATAGGTCGGCGCGACCACGCCATCCTGCTCGTCGCCGTCCAGACGGGATTGCGAGTCTCTGAACTCGCTTCTCTGCAGCGTCAGGATGTGGTGCTCGGCGTCGGGGCCCACGTCCGCTGCACTGGGAAGGGACGCAAGGAGCGTGCCACTCCGCTGCTGGACAACACGGCAATCGTCTTGCGCGACTGGCTGGACGAGCGTGGCGGTGCGCTGGATGATCCATTGTTTCCTGGACCGAGCGGCAAACCGCTCACTCGAGGCGCAATCGCATGTCTCGTGGCCCGCCATGTCCGCACGGCCAACGAATTCTGCCCATCGCTTGCTTCCAAGCGAGTAGCGCCTCACGTCCTTCGTCACAGCTGTGCCATGGAACTTCTCCACTCAGGAGTCGATGTCGCAACCATCGCGCTGTGGCTCGGCCATGAGTCCATCCGGACGACCGACATCTACCAACACGCTGACCTCACCCTCAAAGAGAGGGCGCTGGCTCGAACCGCGCCAACGGCATCTCCCCGCGGACGTTATCGACCGGAAGATCCCCTACTCGCGTTTTTGGAGGACCTGTGATTATGCCGATCCGCCGAGCGCCGCCACCCTGCCCACCAGCGACGTTGCTCACCGATCAGGTCCAACTGCGCATAACCGCTGGTTCGACATAAAAGCCGTTATGTGGAATTCCACATAACGGCTTTTTCGCTCAGGAGACCCGGTGAAGATGGACCCCTTCATCGAGGCGGAGGAAGTCGCAGGTCACAGCGTCAAGCACTGCTGTGACATGTTCGAGGTCTCCAAGTCCGCCTATTACGAGCGCAAGAAGGACGTCCCGTCTCGCCGCGACGTCACCGACGCCGAGCTGCTCGAGCAGATCCGCACCATCCACAGCGAATCCAACGGCACCTATGGCGCTCCGCGGATGCACAGGGAACTGCTCCATCGTCACGTGGCGGCCGGGAAGCGCAAAGTGACCAGGCTGATGCGCCAGGCCGGCCTCGAGGGCCGCTGCAAGAAGCGCTGGCGCAAGACCACCGTGGCCGATCCCGACGCCGAGGCGGCCAAGGACCTGATCGGGCGCCACTTCGGGCCGTGCGAAGAGATGGACCGGCGCTATGTCGGCGACATCACCTACATCTCGACCTGGGAGGGGTGGGCCTACCTGGCGACGGTCATCGACCTGGCGTCTCGACGCGTCGTTGGCTGGGCGCTGGCCGATCACATGCGCACCGAACTGGTCGAAGACGCTCTCACCATGGCCTTCGCCAACCGGACACCCGACAAGGGCGTCATTTTTCATTCGGACAGGGGCTGTCAGTACACGAGCGGTGACTTCGCCGAGCTGGCAAGAGCCAACGGCGTGGTGCTCTCGGTCGGTCGCAAGGGCGAATGCTGGGATAACGCGGTGGCCGAGAGCTTCTTCGCCACCATCAAGCGCGAGCTCATCGACACGCGTTCGTGGCCGACGGCGCGGCGTCTTCGAGTACATCGAGGGCTGGTACAACACCCGCCGCCTGCACTCAACGCTCGGCTACCTCAGCCCCGCTCAATATGAAGCACGACTTCACAACGCCGACCGTCAGGCGGCATGATCAACACAAGCAACCTGTCCGTCAAACCGGATCAAGCCCAGACCTGCTCGCCGACGACTCGACGCCGCTCCAGGCGCCAACGATGACCGAGCTCGAGGCGGCCCCGTCCCGGGCCAGGTGACCTGAGGTAGACGCACGGGTCCGTTGACCCGAACCTAGGCGCTGGTTAGCCTCCTGTAGCGCTGCAAACTGCGGAGGAATGGGGTGAAACCATGTGGCAGAAATTCGTGGCTGCGATCTGCGCAGTCATCTTCGTGGGTCTGAGTGCTGGTGTGGCTTCGGCTGGGGAAGTGAAGGGGCCGCCTGACCGGTCGCTCACACCGAGAACCCAGCTGCAAGTGGACGCGATCAGAACCGCCGCGCCCGCGAACTCGAACTCAATCTGCTCTTACTCGGGACTGAACGACCTGATTCCCGGTCAGGGACCGCTCGACTTCATCGTGCAGTCTCCGGGGCAGGATGTCAGGACTGGCGTTGAGCCTCCTGGCTCCCCGGGCCACGGGAGCTGCGCAGGCGGAACCAACCCGGAGAACCCGCCGACTCCGTAACTGAGCCAATGAGGTTTGCCCCGGCTCCAGCGTCGGGACCAACCTCCTCAGCACGAGTGCTTCGTCCCGGTCCACCACGACGAGGGCGAACCAAGGGGGTCACCCCTCTCGAGCCAGCGCGGGCGTCGACGACGGGTGTGTGGGGCGGGACGACGGGACGGCAACGACGAGGTCTGCGCCGCATCGTCGCATGACAGACGACGGACCTTCCGACGAGGTCTTGTTGGAATTGGGTCGGTTGGCCTGGGTGGAGATCAATCTGGAAGGCGATGCCTACTACGTGTGCCGCACGGTCCGACCGCGTGGTGGCCCGTTCGACGACACCGCAATCGGGACCAGGATCAGCCAGGCCCTGAGAGACCTCATCCCAGATCGACCGCATGATGCTCTCCGAGTACGAGCCCAAGCGTGGCTGGAGGAAGCGAGAGAGGCACTTCTCGAGCGGAGTGCCGTGCTTCACAGCAGCCCGGAGACGTTTATCTGGACCGGGGAGCCCGAGGACCGTCCAGAGGAACCGCCATGGCGCTTGACCTACTTCCCACGGGACCACTCAGGTGAGACTGTCCACACAGATCTGACCATCGACGGCCTCGGCCGTGTCCGGCGAAGACTGGAGGCTGCGCGAGAGGGTTGGATCGATCTCGGGTCAGCGTTGTGGCAGAACCGACCGAAGGACGTGTAGGCCGGTTGCTCACGCGGCCACCTCGGTGGCCCACGCGGGCGGTGGGTTTATGGCTTGCTTCCCCCCTCCGACACGATCAGAACCCGAGTCCTTCATCCCGACTTCCCGGGAGCAGACGTGCAGCGGCGGCGTAGGTGTCGGTGGCGATCGCGTCGGTCGATCCACTCTGCCGGCCTTCCGCACGCATTAGAGGTGGCGTAGCTTTAGGTTCCTTCATCGTGTTCAAAGGAGGGCGGGCCATGAGCTACGCCAAGCAGCTGCTGGACACCTACCCACGCGCTTTCGACGCCGACGCCGGGGTGCTGGCCGCCACCATCGACGCCCTCAATGACTGCGCCCAGGCCTGCACCGCTGACACCGCAGCGGACTTGAGCGAGCAAAACGTGACCGAGATGGTCAAGTGCATACGGCTGTGCCTGGACTGCACCGATATCTGCGTCGCCACCGTCGGTGTCACAAGCCGCCAGACGGAGTACGACGGCAGCGTCATCAAGCCGCTACTGGAGGCCTGCGTGGCCATCTGCAGGAGCTGCGGCGACGAGTGTGAGCGGCATGCCCAGATGCACGAGCACTGTCGCGTCTGTGCCGAGGCCTGTCGGCGCTGCGAGCAGGACTGCCGGAAAATCCTGGAGGCCACAAAATAGCCCCCAGACATGCCGAAGTGTCCCACCGATGAACTGGCAGGCTCACAGATTCGATCTACGAGCCCATGGATGGCATGCCTCCCATTTGGTGATCTTGCGGAATGGTGAGCAGTGGGATCGTGTCAGGTGCCGCAAGAACCAGCACGCCGAAGCCGAGCAGTATCAGCGCCGTTCCGTAAGTTGCGATCCGGCGCGAGGGGATCGTCTTCTCGATGGTTATAAGCCCGGCCACGAAGATCATCCAGGCGACGCTCATGACGCCCAAGGCGAAGAGGGATGCCATGAGTGCCCAGCAGCAGCCGACGCACCAGGCGCCATTCTTGGCTCCCATGTGGAAGGCGCCCGAACTCCCGTCGCGCCAAGAGCCGAGGAGAAGCCCGAGCGGGCTACGGCATTTGCCGAGGCATGCGTCCTTCATCGGTGTCAGTTGGTAAAGGGCGGCAAGGATCAAGATGGCGCCCGCGACCGGTCGACCCGCGTGGTCCCATGCCAGCGCATCATCTGAGATACGGCTCACTCCTGTCACCAGGGCGAACGCCACTGCACCGGCGATTACCCACGTCACCAGATATCCGCTGGTGAAGACGATAGGCAACAGCAGCGATCGCTTCCGCGTCATGCTCGAATACAGGGCGACCGTGGGCGCAACGGCTGGGAACATCATCGCGGCCATCATCACAACCCAGACACCGAGGAACCAACTGACTGCTCCCAGACCAGTCCACGGTCCGTTGTCCATCCCCCGCATCTGTCCGGCAGTCCACCACCAGCCGATTCCCGCAAGCGCAAAGAGCAGAATCACCACGGCCAACCGGGCCCGCATCGCAACGAACGCAGGGGCAAGGCCCTCGTTTCGCGACAGGCGCTCGTCAGCCGACATGACTACCCGATCAGGTCGCCCAGGAGAACTCGGAGGTCGAAAGACCGGTCTTGCCCTCGTATTCGATACCGAAGGCGCTGATCCGCGACCGTTTCGCCTCGGCCATGGTCAAGTTCGACCCAACCGGGTGGAACATGCCAGAGAAGCGAACCGGTTCGCCTGTCTCGATACCGAAAGGCACGATGTCCTCGATCTCAAAGTCGATCGCGTCTCCTATGCGGACACTGTGGCGCAGCCCGTCATCGACGATCTCGATCGCCGCTCGCTCGACGCCGAGCATCTCGCCGACGAGCGGAGTGAGCGCCGCCATCGGACCGCCGAGCTGCCCACTGAAGACCTGAACCATTTTCTCGAACTGCTGATCGGTCGCCTTGAGGGGATCCCGATAGTTGATCCACTCGCTATGCGAGTGTGACCTGTTGCTTGCTGAGCCAGGCCTCGACGAACTCGACTGGGGTGAGCCAGCCGTGGGCGCTGTGGGGCCTGTTGATGTTGTAGTCGATGCGCCAGTCCTCGATGAGCACCTTGGCCTCGAGCAGGGAGTCGAAGCGCTGGCCGTTCAAGAGTTCGTCGCGCAGGCGGCCGTTGAATGATTCGATCCAGGCGTTCTGCCACGGGCTGCCCGGATCGATGAACACGGTGTCGGTGCCGTTGAAGCGGCACCAGTCGGCCACGGCGTAGGCGATGAACTCGGGCCCGTGGTCGAAGCGCACGTAGGCGGGAGCGCCGCGTTCAGCGGCCAGACGTTCGAAGACAGTTGACCACGCCGTCGGCATCGATGGCACGCTCGACGTCAATGGCCAGGGCTTCGCGGCTGTACTCGTCGATCACGTTCAAGAGCTTGAGGTTCCTCCCATCTGCGGTCTGGTCGAATTGGAAGTCGAGGGCCCACACCACGCCCGGCCTGATGGGACAGAGGGCACCGATAGCCACACCGATGCCGCGGAGCGGTCGCTTGCGCTTTCTGTAGGGCACACGCAGGCCTTCGGCCCGCCAGAGGCGATGGATCCGCTTGTCGTTGACCCTCCAGCCGGCGTCTCGGGCCGCCCTCGCCACGCGTCGCCAACCCCAGCGGGGGCGCTGCAGCGAGAAGTCACGCAGGAAGGCGCGCAGGGCGAGCTCTTCGTCGCCAGGGACGGGTGCGGGGAGGCGCTGGGTGGAACGGGCCTGGCCGACGACGCGGCACGCCCTTCTCTCTGAGACCCCGGGCCGGGCCATGAGCTTGAGAACAGCTCGGCGGCGCCGGTCCGGGGTCAGAAGTTTCCCTCAGCCAACTCCTTGAGCATGTCGATGTCGAGCGCCTGGTCGGCCACGATCTTCTTCAGGCGTTGGTTCTCCTTCTCGAGCTCCTTGAGGCGCTTGGCGTCCTCGGCCTTCATCCCGCCGTACTGGTTGCGCCAGCGATGGAAGGTCTGCTCGGAGATCTCGAGGTGCCGGGCCACTTCCTCGATCGTCTTGCCCTGGGCCAAGAGCTTGTCAGCCTCGGCCAGCTTTCGGATCACCTGTTCGGGCGTGTGATGCCGCTGCTTCATCTGTGCTGTCCTCCTTGCCCCATCTTGAGGCATTGGACTCGCACAGCGGGTGGATCAGTTCATGGGGACCCGGTCAGCCTCGTCGTCAACGAATACACCGAGACGCCAGTTTCCCTCTGTCATGACCTTCGGTGTGTCCGCGATCATCGCGACCCGGCGGCCCCCGATGTCGGTGCCTTCTATCTCACCTTCTCGAATGTTGAATACCAGGCACACTCGGCAAAAGTCGTACGTCGCACCATGGTCGAAGGACAGGTTGCACGGGCACATCAGCTCGCACGAACAGGTCTCGATGTAGCTTCCCTTGAGGTTCCACGACATAGATGACCTCCCCTCCTCAAGGATTGAACGTTTCCTACCGCAGAAGGTGAGATCGGTCAACCGCCATTGCTAAACGCGGCCGAAGTTCGGACGCCCAATCCTTAGGGAGAGCTGAGCGGACAGGCGTTGTCGATCAACGCACCCTAGGAAGTGCCCCCGAAGCGCCGCTTGAGGCGCATGCAACTACGGCAAGCGCGTGGGGCCACATTGGTTGATGCTGTTTGAGGGTGCTGTGTTACAGGGACCGCACCCTGCCGGCCGCAGGCCGGCCTATTGTCGCAGGTCTAGGGGCCGGATCCGCCACTCGGGTTTTGCGTAATCTGGCCTCCGACACCCGTTCGACAAAGATGAGCGCGGGACCACGGACACGGAGCGCCGGGGGACACCGCTCGGGACGGTGCCGTCACTAGGGATCGATCGCCACCTCGACGACCTCCAGGATGGGTCCCTCTGCCTTTCCAAGTTTCAGCTCGGTCACGGTTCCTTTGGCGCGGCTGATATCGGAGTAGGTGATGGTCACCGTTGCCAAGTCGATGGTTCCCGGAGCGGAGTTGGCGACGATCGTGGTGGTTTCGTCAAGGGCGCCGAAAAAGACAAGGTCCACGACATCACCAGCCGCGACGATCGGTGAACTCGGGCGACCATCAAGGTGGACTGCACCAGAGTCGACGGTGGTGGTGAATCTCGCGTCGGTCACGCTCCATCCGAAGGACGCGGGACCTGGCCCTACATTCCTCACCGGAACCACCACGAAGAAACGCTGTATTCCAACCGTGTCCGGCCCGATCCAGCACCTTGGCTCTGCGCCTACCTCCGTGATGACCGACACACCATTGCTGCCCCGAAGAGTGACGCCATCCTTCAGCGCACGTTCGACGACCGGGACCAAAAGAGGCTCATAGGTGGCAGCCAGGTTCCGTCTGGCGACTTCGGCCTGTTCGCTGATCGCCGCAGTCTGAGCCTGCCCGATCCTCACGAGTTCCAGACCTCGTTGGACATCGTCCTCGGTGGCCTTGGCGGTCCGAATAGCAGCAGCCGTTGATCCCTTTGTCTCCTGGGCTACCTCGCGGGTGCGCTTGGCCATGAACGCGGTGATCCCAGCCAGTATGAGGGTAGCGACCGCCACGCCTATCTGTGTTCCCGTGGCCCACCAGTCGGTTGCGATCATGGCGTCGGAAGCGTAGGCCCGTTGCATGCGGCGGCGCTCCCGCCGCGTCTCGTCCCGGTCGAGGCGGCCGTAAGCGAATGCCCGATTTCGCCAAAGAATCTTGACTGGGCAGTCGCTTCATTGGCGTCTCAGCGTTGACAGTTCCAGCAAGGTTCGCCATAGTCTGCCCAGAGGGCGGATTTGCCTCACGGGGAAGAAGAACCCTGAGGGGCAGTTGCGCCTGAGGAGGAACGGCATCATGGCCAAGACGGCAGTCATCTCGGTGGACGGTCACGTGAAGGCCTCCAGGGCCGGGTACCGGGATTACATCCAGAGCAAATACCTCGAGGACTATGACGAGTCGGTGAAGGAAGCCGAAGGCGCCGGGATCCCCGACGCTGGCAACCTGAACCCCGAGTACGGCTTCGATGCACAGTGGGACTCCACAGCGCGTTGGCAGACCCTGGAGGGCCAGGGTGTCGTCGCTGAGGTGTTGTTCCCCAACGGCCAGCCGTTCCAGATCAACCGCTTCGAGGACATCGGCCGAGCCGCCAACCCAGAGCTCGAGGCGGAGGGCCGACGGGCCTACAACAGATGGCTGGCTGACTTTTGCGCCGAGGCCCCGGGTCGGCGCGCCGGTCAGGCGGTGGTGTCATTTGCCGACATCGACCAGGCGGTCGCCGACGTTCGGTCGGCCAGGGAGCACGGTCTGGGCGGCATCATGATGCCGGCGCTGCAGCCGGGCGGGACGAACTTCTTCGACCCGGTGCTCGATCCCATCTGGGCCGCCATCGAAGACGTCGGCCTGCCGATCAGCCAACACGGTGGTGCCGGCCTTCCCGGCTACAGCGCCGCGGGGTTCGCAATGATCCTCACGGTGTCGGTAGAGAACGGCTTCTACTCGGCCCGGTCGCTCTGGCAGATGATCGCCGGTGGGGTGTTCGACCGCTTCCCCGGCCTCAAGGTGGCATTCGTCGAGACCCAGCTCATGTTCCTGGTGCCGGCCATCGCCCATCTGGACATGACTTTGGGTATGGGCGATGACTGGATGGCGTTCGCCCGCTTCATGCAGCGGGAGCGTACGGTCGCCAAGCAGGCGAGCGACTATTTCGGGCTCAACTGCTTTGTTGGCGTGTCCCCTTTCGACGCGCGCCAACTCCCGATCGACCAGCTCGTCGGCAAGGACGCCGAGCAGAATCCGCTCCCCGGATTTCACATCGGCGCCAACGCCACGATGTTCGGGGTGGATTATCCCCACTTCGAGTCGGTCGTGCCGCGCACCTTTGAAAAGATCGCCTCGCTCGTCGGGAACCCGAGCGTGACGCGAGAGGATGCCGACAAGATCCTCTTCCAGAATGCCGCCGAGTTCTATGGCTTCGACCTCGCAGTCCTGCAACCCCACATCGAACGGGTCGGCTTCGAGATGGAGGACGTCCTCGCTCCAAGCTCCGCCTAGGCATTGGCTGTGCGGAAAGGGCTCGTGATTCCCTTCACGTGTCTGTCGCTCCGCCCGACAAGCATTTCCGGGGCACGTGTGTCAGAGTTCGCACGGCAAAGGCGCTCGTCGTGCTCCGGCGAGCGGGGGGTCGTTCGTCATGGCAAAGCGGAACCTGGTCGGCGCCGGGGTGGTGATTGTCGCCCTGTTGGGCGCCAGCGCGATCAGCCCTGCGTCGGCAGCCCCGAGCGACACCCCGGGGGTGACGGCGACGACCATTCGCGTCGGAATTCCCTACGTCGACCTGGCGGCGCTCAGGGCCATCGGGGTGAACATGAGTTGGGGCAGCATCCCTGACGCCTTCGACACGATCATCCACAACATCAATGCACACGGAGGCATCAACGGTCGCAAGATCGTGCCGTTCCTCGTTCCGGTAAGCCCGTCGGGCACGGCGGCCGCGGCCACCTCCTGCACACAGTTGACCGAGGACGACACCGTCTTTGCGGCCATCGGGCCGCTCGAGGCCACCTGCTACCTCGAGCACGAGACGCCCGTCGTCGCCTCGATCTACGCCGCGGGCCTGTCTTCGAGCGTGGCCCAGGACTTCACCACCACACCGCCGAACTCGGCGTATGACCCCCTCCAGCTGAGCGTCTACGACAAGCAGGGAGTCTTCAAGCACAAGAAGGTGGCTCTCTTCGGCGGCGATGCGGCGGACGCCTCCGAGATCACACTCGTTCAGTCGGCCCTCGCCAAGCTCCACGTCCCCGTCGTCATCAGCGCGAGCGACTCGGCCCCGCAGGGCGACCTCCCCGCTTCCAACGGGCAGGTGCAGATCATCTCCCAGAAGTTCCGGGAAGCCGGGGTCAACGAAGTCGTGGCCGTCGGCGACGGTTCGGCCATCTGGCCCGAGGGGCTCTCGGCCAACCAGAGCACCTACAACCCTCCATGGGTTGCGACCAGCGAGGCCGACTTCACCGGCGCCGTGGGCGGTGACTACAGCCCGGCCTACCTCTCCAACGTGGTGACCTCGAGCCCGCTCACCCCTCCCGCCGCCATCTGGGACAACGCCGGGACCCAGAAGTGCGTCCACATCATCAAGAAGGCCTATCCCTCGGATCAGATCCGGGCGTACAGCGCCACCGTGCCAGAGTCCGAGGACACCTGGCTGAGCGCGGAGTTCGCCTGCACCGACATGGCGCTCTTCACCGACATCGCCAAGGCGGCCGGCAAGCACCTCACCGTCTCGAGCTTCGTCCACGCCGGGTACCGGCTCAAGAACCTGGTGCTGCCCGGGACCAACGCCCCCGTCTCGTTCGGTCTTGGGCGCCCCTACGCGCTCGGGTCGGTCTACATGGTGCACTACGACCCGGCGACCAAGGCCATCGCGTACGCGGACAACCCTGTCGCCGGATGACGAGGAGTCCCGATCGGAGTCCCGATCAAGACCGCTTCAACCTTCCACGACACGACGGTGAGGAGTCGCGATGACGGTCAATCCTGCGAGCCTTAGCCCGGCTCCATCGAAGGGGGAGCCCTTCGCTCCGACCGGCGCCTACCGGGGCAGCATCGATGAGTTCGACTATGTCGAGGAGGAGTGGTTCGCCGCCGGTGAAGTCGACGGCCATCCGTACACGACATCCGTCTTCGTGCGCCGGCCCCGAGACACGGCGCGCTTCAGCGGGACGCTCGTCATCGAGCCACTGCACGCGGCGAGCGCGGCACCGATCTTCATCTATACCGCTCCCTTCATCATGCGCTCAGGGCACGCTTGGGCCTGCGTCTGTTCTCAGAAGGCCCCGCTCGACGCCTTCGTGAAGCCCTCCAACAACGAACGGTACGGCTCGCTGGACATCTGGTCCGACGCCCCGCCGCAGGAGGAATCCGGCTTCGGTCTCGGCCTGCCCCGTGACCCCGCCGCCCTGCAGGCGAGGATGGAGCAGATGCGGCGGCTCAACGTGCTGTCGACGCCGATTCTCGCTCAGGTCGGGGCGGCCCTCGGCGCGGAGAAGGGGCCCGTCCCGGGTGTCCGTGACATCATCTTGGCCGGCCATTCACAGACCGGGGGAGTCGTCATCGACTACATCCTGAGCGGCCACGACGCCTTCCGCCTCGCGGACGGCTCGCCCGTCTACCAAGGTTTGTTCCCGACGGGATCGACCGGACTGTCCCCGGCCGGATCGGCCTCAGTGACGCTCGGCCCTTGCGACGTGCCGATCGTCCAGGTGCTGAGCGATGGTGACATCTCCAACCCGCACCGTCCTGGGCGCGAAGGGCGCACCTACCGTCGTCCCGATGCCGACGAGCCGGATGACCGCTACCGGCTCTACGAACTCGCCGGTGTCGCCCACATGGGCACCAGATACCCGCCCTACAACCAGGCCGCGACGTGGCAGAACGATCCCCTGGGCATCGCGGGCCGCGTCCCGGAGGACGCGCGGATGAACAGCCTGCCCCACGGGGAGCTGTTCAGCATGGCGCTGGACCACCTCGTGCAGTGGGTGGCCAATGGCGTCACGCCTCCTCGGGCGGACCGGATCGAGGTCGGCCCGGATAGTTTGTTCGCCAAGGACCAACAGGGCAACACCCTGGGAGGCGTGCGCTGCGTCCAACTCGACGTTCCCAGGCTGCAGTACATGTCCAACCCCGGCGTGACGGAGGACGGGACGCCCGCCTTCGGCGTCGTGGGGATCGAAAGTCCTCTGCCCAAAGACGTGCTGGAGCGTCTCTACAAGAACCACACTGACTACGTCGAGCGGTTCAATCGCCGGCTCGATGAGCTCGTCGGCCAAGGCTGGTTCCTTACCGAGGACGGCGCCGAGACGCGTGCCGAAGCCGAATCGGCAGAGGTTCCCTAGGCGTGCCAGGAAGGCCGCACAGCCGGACCGATCGGATTCAGAAAATGAGCGAGAGCCGACGAATCCTTGCCTCGCTGCTCTTGCTGCTCATCGTCGCCACTGGCGCCTCCGCGGTCACAACAACCACTGCGGCCTCAGCGGACACGACCAGCAGCGGTCCGCAGCGCATCATCATCGACACCGACCTCTCCCTGTGGTGGGATGACGCCACTGCGGTCGGCATGGCCAATGTCCTGCAGCAACGGGGCAAGGTCCAGATGCTCGGCGTGATGTCTGATGTGCGAAACCCGGTGGCCGCCGCCGCGCTCGATGCCATCGACACGGCCTATGGACACGGCAAGATCCCGATCGGGGTCGTCGTCGACACCGCTGCGAACACGGCGCCTCACGGGTACAGCGATGTCCTGGCAGCGCAGCTCCCCCACGCCATCCGGAACAGCTCGCAAGCGCACCCGGCGGTCCCGCTCTACCGTCACGTGCTGGCGGCCCAGCCCGACCACAGTGTGACGGTCGTCGCCCTCGGAGGCGATACCAACCTGGCCGGCCTGCTGCATTCGGGTCCGGGACAGGGCAGCACGCTGCCGGGACGAGCGCTGGTGGCCGCCAAGGTGAAGAAGCTGGTGATCGAAGACGGGCTCTTTCCGACTGGCGGTCCCCCGTTCACCAACGAGAAACTCGACCTTGCCGCCACGGCATCGTTGGTGGGGAGCCATGGCTGGCCGACGCCGATCGCGTGGGTCGATGGGTTCACGGGCATCAACACGAAGGTCGGGGCCACTCTCTGCACGTCGATGCCCCCCAAGAACCCGATGCGCATCGTCTATACCAAGCTCTTCAATTGCGGGCCACCAGGAGACGGTGACTGGGACGGGCCCACCATGTTGTATGCGGTCGGGGGAGGGTCGGGGATCTTCTCAGAGCTGGGTCAGGGCGGCGCTGCGGTCATCAACACCGAGGGTGGATTGTCCTGGGGTCCAGGCGTGGACCATCCGCAAGAGGTCTATGTGCATGTCGCGAATCAAACCGAGCTCAATGCGAAGATCAACTCGCTTCTCGAGAGCTCATGATCCTCACTCTTCGTGAGACGAGGTTCAATTCGTCGGGCTGAAGGAACTCGAGACAGGCGCACCCGGCTCGTGCGGTCCTCTCAGTGGCAAGCTCCGTACGGATCGATGGGAGCATCGGAGGCCCCCGTCAGGACCCACGAGTTGGACGCCTCGTTCATATACGCCGCTGGACAGGGGTCTGCGATAGCGATGAGGTTCTCGTTGGCGCAAACGCCTGGCTCGTTGATGCACGTCATGGCCTGGTGGCCGAGCGCGCCCCCCGGGCATTGGAACGTGAAGCCGGGCGCGGAATAGCTGGCAAGGTAAGCGAGTGCAGCCGCGCAACCGTATGCGGTGGCCGCTCCACGGCCAGGCAGGGCGGCGGGCGCCGGCGGAGGTGGTGGTGGCGGCGGCGGTGCCGGCGCAGGCGTCGTCGCAACCTGACTGGCCGTCGGCGGGGCGGGGGAGGCCGCCGGCGTTGCGATCTCAGGGAGTTTTGGCTTTGGGCGGAGCGGAACGTCGTTGTCCCCCGGGTAACGCGAGCTGAAATGACGGTTTATCGAGACGACCGTGGTGTGAACGTGCACGGCAGAGCCATGGCTCCGCGACATACGAACTCCCGACGCGCCGACACCGGTCCCGATGCCGTTCAACACAACCAAGGAAAGAGAGAGCACCAAGCACCCGACGGCGAACCCAAGCGTGCCGGCGCCAACGGGCCGACGAGCTTGCAGCGCCGTCTGCTCTGCCACGATTCCTCCTCTCGGGCCGCGATGAAGCGACCACTACAAGTCCTCTCGGACTGAGGAGCGCGACACCTGAGGGAGCGCGGCAACCAGTTGGGCGAACGTTGTGCACGCGTGCGCCTCACCGCAGTTGCGCCGGTTGGCGGGATCACCGAGGGCTGTTCGCTGACCACGATTCAGACGTCACCGGTTGTCTGCTGATGACGACAACCGGGATGCCGGTCCCGCTTTCCTGTTCGGATGGCGAGCGAAGACGCCGACGGCGCGACGTTCGTGCGACGAGACTTCGTCCGGGGAAGAAGGTGCGATCTTTCTGAGGAGGCCCACGCGTGCCGCACGCGCGCAGTGCCGCATCGAAATGGGGGTCTGTCCGTCCGCACCGAACAAGGGAAAACGAGAGCAGTTGCTCCTCGCCATGAGAAGAATAGCGCGCACCGGGCGCTTGCAGCAACGTCCCGGACGGTGTGCAGAATCTCCACATCCGTAGCAAAACGACGGAAGGAAGAGGGGAACGCGTGTGACGGATCATGCAGTTGTGATCGCCGGAGGTGGTCCGACG
Organism: uncultured Acidimicrobiaceae bacterium; assembly: GCA_963719485.1. Classification (GTDB taxonomy): domain Bacteria; phylum Actinomycetota; class Acidimicrobiia; order Acidimicrobiales; family RAAP-2; genus Bog-473. The sequence continues at coordinate 3,696,051 of OY970387.1, read as the reverse complement.
GGGATGATGCTGGCGGCTGAGCTGACACTTGCGGGGATCGATGTCGCAATCGTCGAACGGCGCGCGAGTGAAGACCTCGAAAGCTCGCGCTCCGGCGGTCTGCACTCGCGCACCATCGAGGTGCTCGATCAGCGTGGCGTCGCTGATCGGTTCTTGGCGGAAGGGCAGGCGACGCAGGTCCAGGCCTTCGCCGGAATTCCGTTGGACATCAGCGACTTTCCCACTCGCCACAACTACGGGCTCGCGCTGTGGCAGAGGCACTTCGAGCGCATATTGGCCTCCTGGATCGGCGAGCTCGGGGTGCCGATCCTCCGCCAACGCGAGGTGACCGGCTTCGCGCAGGACGTCGCCGGCGTCGACGTCGACCTGTCCGACGGCCGGTCGCTCCAGGCGGACTACCTGGTCGGATGCGACGGAGGGCGCAGTGTGATCCGAAAGGCGGCCGGCATCGACTTCCCCGGGTGGGATCCAACCACGAGCTGGCTGATCGCCGAGGTCGAGACGGAGGAGGAGCCGGAGATCGGCCTGCGTGTTGGTGGTGGCATTGGCCGAGTGGAAGACGGAGGGTCAGTGCTTCGAGTCGTGCTGACGGAAGAAAGCCTCGGAAACACCAGCGAACCGACCCTGCAGGATGTCAGCCGGGCACTCGTCGCCGTCGATGGGACGGACTATGGGGTGCACAGCCCTACTTGGATCTCTCGTTTCAACGACACCACGCGGCAGGCAGCGTCCTACCGCAGGGGTCGTGTCCTGCTCGCGGGCGACGCCGCACACCTGCATTCTCCGCAAGGTGGACAAGGCCTCAATATCGGTGTGCAGGACGCCGTGAATCTCGGCTGGAAGCTGGCCCAGGTGGTCAACGGGACATCACCGGACGACCTCTTGGACACCTACCACGCCGAGCGGCACCCGGTTGGTGCCCGTGTGCTGCACAACACCATGGCGCAGGTCGCGCTGAGGCGCACTGACGAACGCACCGATGCGTTGCGCGACACGATGACAGAGCTGCTGACGATGGACGAGCCTCGCAAGCGGTTCGCTGGCATGATCTCCGGACTGGACATTCATTACGAGCTCGGCGAGGGCCACCCCCTGCTCGGACGCCGCATGCCCGATCTGGATCTCGTGACCGCCGACGGCCCACTGCGGGTCTTCACCCTGCTGCACGACGCCAAGCCGGTGCTGCTCAACCTCGGCGAGCCCGGTGGCTTTGACGTCACGCCACGGGCTGACCGGGTCCAGCTGATCGATGCGGAATACGTCGGCCCGTGGGAGCTTCCGGTACTTGGCGCAGTCATCGCTCCCCGTGCCGTGCTGATCCGGCCCGACGGGCATGTGGCCTGGGTGGGAGGTGGCCCAGATGCCGAATTGGGTGAGATTCTGACCATGTGGTTCGGAGAATGACCAGACGCGATGATCGGCTGATTCGAGAGAACGATCCGGCCGGTGCTCGCCAAATGTCCAAGGGGGGTGGGGGACAGGGGCACACCGGCCGGATCGCTCGCTGGAGAACCTAAACGGGAAGCATTTCTGGCGCGCAACCAAAGCGCGTTGTGGAGGCCAATTGTGTGTGACGGTTACGCGAAATGATCCCGTTCGGCCGGCCGAGAGCGACATGCAGCCCAATCGACGACGAACCCTCGCCCACAACGCCGCCGCCCCTCGGGCCATCCCATCGATTCGGGCCACCAGCCCGGAAGTGTGAAAGAGGGGCGGCGATCCGCGACGTGCGTGCATCGGATCCCCCGACCACCGCCCCTCGTTTCGGATCCTGACATCGGGTTCTCCGCTCAGATAGAGCCGGTCAGACCGAACGAGACAACGGTTGCACAACGTTGGCGAAGATCAGCGACGCAAACCCACCAGCGATTCGGGGGCGTTCTGAGGTTCTCCAGGCTCCATTCTCAGCTGACTCCCTGCTAACGTTTTGGAACGGAAGCCATGGGGGTGGGGGCCGGGCGTGAGGTTCCCCTAGCCCCTCCTCCCGGCCCCCTCCTCCCTTCTCGTTCGGAAAAACCGCAGGCAGGAGTACCCGGGCCGTCGACGCCAGTCTCTTCGAGCAGTCGAGCGTCCATCGATGGAGTGACGCAGCGCATTGAGGTGCACTCGCACCTGACCGGTTGGTCTCGGGTGCGATGCAGATCGGTGGTTGCCAGTCGATAGGAGGGCGGGGTGACGAATCCCCCCGGATACTCCCCGATCACCCCGCCCCGGCGAATGATTGTGAGGTTTAGGGGCGATGCGGGGTAGGGCCATTCGGTCCGAAGCCAGACAACGCAGGGACAACTCGGGAGGCCGCCCAACATTCGGGGTGTCGGCGGCTTCAGGTCCGGCATGTCGCATCGACGTCTTCGGCCGCGGAACGCTCACCCCGAGACCAGCGGGAGCTGCATGTCAGCCGCTGGCCGTCCGGGCCTTCGTCGGAGGACCAGGACGGCCGCACCAACCACGAAGAGCACCATCGCGAAGAAGAACGAATTCCCGGCAACCAGCTGCCACGGACCAAGGTGGAGATCAGACGTGTTCTTGTACGGGACCCACCAGACGGGTGCACTCCAGAAGAGGACGGCGGCTATCGCAGCGAGCGGGCGCCCCCAGCGCGGCCGGTCCTCCGCCAGGGCGAGCCAGAGGATCGCCGGCACGACCCACACCATGTGGTGGACCCACGAGATGGGGGACACGATGAGGCAAATCGCCGCACAGACCAGAACCCCCAGGAGCGGCGACGACCGTCGGTGCGCCTGGGCGGCCAGCCAGAGTCCGCCTACGGCGGTGGCCACGAGCAACGGCAGCATGAGGGCACCGGGGAGAACGCCGTGCGTGAAGCGATCGAGGACCGACCAGAGGTTCTGGTTGTCGACGATCGAGAGGTCACCAGCGCGCCCCGGCTTGAAGATGGCCTTCGTCCAGTAGGCCTTCGACGAGGCCGGCGAAACCACGAACGTCGCCAACTCACAGATGCTGAACGTGATCACGCAGGTGAGAGCCCCCCGCCAACGTCGCGTGAGGAGCAGGTAAGGGACGAAGAGCAGCGGGGTGAGCTTGACCGCAGCGGCGAGCCCGGTCGCCACACCGAGAGGGAGCTGTCGTGTCCCGATGCGGCGCTCGCTCAGCAGGTCCCACATGACGAGAAAAGTGACGAAGAGATTCACCTGGCCAAACCCGATCGTGATGAGGACCGGGTTGAGGAGCAGTGCCGGGAGGCTCAGGGCAAGGGCGAGCCTCCAGCTCACCACCCTGCTGAGCGACGGCTTGACCAACCGGACGGACAGCACGAGGACGCCAACCAGCGCCACCAGGTTGCACATCGTCCAGACCATCTGCACGGAGCCGACAGTCGAGAAGGTTCGCTGCCACGGGGCGAAGAGAAGAGCTGCAAACGGCGGGTAGGTGAACGGGAGACTCGTGTTCGGCAGAACGAAGGAGTACAGGTGGGAGGTGAAGATGTACTTTCCTCCCAGGCGGAGGTAGACACCCAAATCGACCTCATACGTCCGGAGTGCGATGTAGACGCCATACGCCATTGCAGCCACGATCGACACTGCGGCCGGCCCCCACCCGCTGAGCCGACGCAACGCCGGACTCGGAACGTTCAGGCGCCGGCGGCCGCCATTGAGGGGCTGGTTGACGGTGGTCACGGATCCTCTTTCGGAGTTGTTCGGCCGGGGCCTGTCTGGCCATACCCCATCCGCGTGGGGATTCGACGCGCGACCATCCTGAGCTGGGCGTGCTGCGTCGTCGAGACATGCTACTTCGGTTCCCCCTGGTTGAGGTTGAATGCGACCGCTCACTGGAGGGAACCCTGAGCTGCGGAACGGTCGTGCCGGGCACGATCACGGGCCACCGGCACCAACCGGACCCGGCGTGTCGGACGACGCTGATACTGGGTTTTCCCTAATAAAAGGACCCCAGCGCGCCGAAGTGATGTCGTCCTGTGCTGATGCGGCTCTAGTGTGCTGAACCGTAGGGGCGCCTTGGACTTCGATTGGCACCCTCCCGCCGGCGGCCTGGTTGGGGGCTGGAGCGCCGGATTGGCGACGAGGGAGGAGGGAACGGAATGAAGAGCCGCCGGATCATTGCCATCGCGACCATCGCCGCGACGCTCGGTATCTCGTCTGGCCTCTTCTCGCTTCCGGCTGCTGCGGACACTTCGACGGCCGTCACGGTCGTCTTCGACGCGGCCAACAACCTGGCATGGGGAGGTACGGAGGTAACCGGTGCCAGCGCCTACGACACCACGATCGTCACCGGGGACGGAACTCAGCCTCCAACCGGCGCGGTGACTTACTCCTTCTTTGACAATGGCTCGTGCACGAGTGATGCAAATACCACGACTGACACGGTGACCCTGGCCGGCGACGGATCAGTTCCGAACTCCGCCGCGCAGGGACCGCTTGGCGCGGGGGACTACTCGTTCAACGCCACCTACAGTGGCGACGCCAACAACGACCCATCAGATGCCAGTTCCTGCGAGCCCTTCACGGTGGCCAAGACAACCCCGTCGACCGCCACCACGGTCTTCGACGCCACGACCAACGCGGCGTGGGGCAACTCCGAAGCGACAGGGGCGAGCGCCTACGACACCTCGGCCGTGACGGGCGTGGGCGGGTTCACGCCGACCGGATCCGTGACGTACTCGTTCTTCGATAATGGTTCGTGCACGAGTGATGCCAACACCACGACGCAGTCAGTCACTCTGGTCGACGGATCGGTGCCGAACTCCACCACGCTGGGACCGCTTGGCGCGGGCAGCTACTCCTTCCACGCCATCTACTTGGGCGACACCAACTACAACGCGTCGGCGGCCAGCAGCTGCGAGCCCTTCACGGTGGGCAAGGCAACCCCGTCCATCGCCACCACGGTCTTCGACGCCACGACCAACGCGGCGTGGGGCAACTCCGAAGCGACAGGGGCAAGCGCCTACGACACCTCGGCCGTGACGGGTGTGGGCGGGTTCACGCCGACCGGATCCGTGTCGTACTCCTTCTTCGATAATGGTTCGTGCACGAGTGACGCCAACACCACGACGCAGTCAGTCACTCTGGTCGGCGGATCGGTGCCGAACTCCGCGCCGCAGGGACCGCTTGGCGCGGGGGACTACTCGTTCAAGGCCACCTACAGCGGCGACGCCAACAACGACCCATCCGATGCCAGTTCCTGCGAGCCCTTCACGGTGGCCAAGACAACCCCGTCGACCGCCACCACGGTCTTCGACGCCACGACCAACGCGGCCTGGACCGGCGGGCACACAGGGGCGAGCGCCTACGACACCTCGGCCGTGACGGGCGTGGGCGGGTTCACGCCGACCGGATCCGTGACGTACTCGTTCTTCGACAATGGTTCGTGCACGAGTGACGCCAACACCACGACGCAGTCAGTCACTCTGGTCGGCGGATCGGTGCCCAACTCGAGCGCGACGGGGGCACTGGGCGCAGGCAGCTACTCCTTCCACGCCATCTACTTGGGCGACACCAACTACAACGCGTCGGCGGCGAGCAGCTGCGAGCCCTTCACGGTGGGCAAGGCAACCCCGTCCACCGCCACCACGGTCTTCGACGCCACGACCAACGCGGCGTGGGGCAACTCCGAAGCGACAGGGGCGAGCGCCTACGACACCTCGGCCGTGACGGGCGTGGGCGGGTTCACGCCGACCGGATCCGTGACGTACTCGTTCTTCGATAATGGTTCGTGCACGAGTGATGCCAACACCACGACGCAGTCAGTCACTCTGGTCGACGGATCGGTGCCGAACTCCACCACGCAGGGACCGCTTGGCGCGGGCAGCTACTCCTTCCACGCCATTTACTTGGGCGACACCAACTACAACGCGTCGGCGGCCAGCAGCTGCGAGCCCTTCACGGTGGGCAAGGCAACCCCGTCCATCGCCACCACGGTCTTCGACGCGAGCACCAACGCGGCCTGGACCAGCACAGAAACGACCAACGCCAGCGCCTATGACTCCGGGACGGTGGTGGGTGTGACTGGATTCGCGCCAACCGGCACGGTCGCGTATACATACTTCCAAAACGGGACCTGCAGCGGGTCCGGCACCGCCGCTGGCTCCGGGTTGATTGCTGGGAACGGGTCTATCCCGCACTCCATTACCGAGGGCCCGCTCGCCCCCGGCAGCTATTCGTTCGGGGCCGCCTACAGTCTCGGTGACGGCAACTACAGCGGGTCGACCAGCTCCTGCGAACAGTTCACGGTGGCCCAGGGCACGCCGACCGCGCCGACGATCACCCCTCCGTCGACATCGCCCATCTTCGGCGGCACCTTCCTCCCCGTGGTGACCACTAACGGCGACGGGGCCACGTCGGTCACCTCGTCGACCCCAGGTGTCTGCACGCTGAGCGGATCTACCGTGGTCTTCAACGGAGTCGGGACCTGCATCCTCACGGCCCACGTCGCCGGCACGGTGAACTTCGGCCATCGGGACGGCTCGCCCCAGTTCTTCACAGTCGTCCGGGCCACACCCTCCAGCCCGAATGTCGCCAACTTCCCGGCAGGCGCCACAGAATTCACCAGCTTCGTCGCCACCGTGGCCACCAACGGTGACGGCGCTGGGTCGCTCGCCTCGGCCACGTCGGGCGTCTGCACCGTCGCCCCGGACGGCATCACCGTGACCTTCGTCGGGTTCGGCGCCTGCACACTGACGGCCAATGTGGGCCAGGGTGCGCACTACCTCGCCGCTTCCGGCAGCCCGCAGACCTTCAACGTGAACCCCGCCGCGCGCGGCTATTGGTTGGTCGGCTCCGACGGCGGCATCTTCTCCTTCGGTGCCGCGGGCTTCCACGGCTCCATGGGGGGCATCCCCCTGCAGCGTCCCGTCGTCGGGATCACGCCGACGGCCAGCCGGCACGGGTACTGGCTCGTCGCGTCCGACGGAGGGATCTTCAGCTTCGGCGACTCCTCCTTCTACGGTTCCATCCCCGGGGTCGGCCTGCACCCGGCAGGGTCGGGACAGCCCAACAGCTTGAACGCACCCATCGTCGGCATGGTGCCGTCGACCAGCGGCCACGGCTACTTCATGGTTGCCTCCGACGGCGGGGTCTTCGCCTTCGGTGACGCCCGCTTCGCCGGGTCGTGCCCGGGGATCGGTGGGTGCTACGGCGCCGCGGTCGCGGTGATGCCCGACAGCACGGGGAACGGCTACTGGCTCGTGACCAACCTCGGTGCCGTCTACGCCTTCGGCGACGCCGGCAACTACGGGGAGCCACCCGCCGAGTCGGTGCCGGCGGTCGACGCCGTCGCCACCCCCGACGGGCGCGGGTACTGGGTGCTCTATGCCAACGGCGTCGTCTTCCCGTTCGGTGACGCCGGCGCCATGGGCTTCCCGCTCGGGTACGTGAACTCGTTCAATCCCGCCAGCGCCATCTTCCCCACCGCCGACGGGCACGGGTACTGGGTGGCCGCCGCCCGCGGCGACGTCTTCTCCTATGGCGACGCGCCCTACATGGGGAGCATGGCGGCCGCCGGTCTGAACGGCCAGATCATCGCCGGCTTCGGCTTCTAGGGTCAGGCCCCGAGCGCCTCGTCTTCTCGCGCCGGGCAGCTCCGCCACGACCGCCTGCGCGATCGCCCGCACGTCGCGGCCCAGTCCGGCCGACGCCCTGCGGAGGAGTTCCGAGATGTACCCGACCAGGTTGATCACGTCGGACCTCGGGGACCGCCCGACCAGGGGGACCGGTTCGGTGGCCGGGTCGAGCGAGCAGACCTCCAGGATCACCTGGCGGATTTCCAGGAGCTCGGACCGTGCCTGCGGGAGGGACGTCCCGTTCGTGCGTAGCCAGACGGAAATGCCCAGTTCAAGGGACAGGTCACCGGAGAAGGGCTCGACCGGGCCGAGGTCGGACAACCCGCTGAGCAGGGCGGGGCCGAAGCCGGTCGGAGCGTCCATCACCATGGCCTCAGTGTGACGAAAGGCTGTAACAAGGTGGTGGACCTGCTCTGGGCTGGTATTTTGGTGGGCGTGCCACGCACGATCTGGAAGGGGGCTCTCAGTTTCGGACTGGTGAACATCCCTGTTGGCCTGTATCCGGCCACGTCGGACAAGAGCATCCACTTCAACCAGTTCGAAGAGGGAACGTCCGACCGCATCCGCTACAAGAAGGTCAACGAGCGGACCGGCGAGGAGGTCCCCCAGGACCGGATCGTGCGCGGGTTCGACCTCGGTGGGGGAGAGTACGTCATCCTCACCGAGGAGGAGCTCGAGTCGGCCGAACCGAAGAAGTCGCGCCAGATCGAGATCTCCGACTTCGTCGGCCTGGTCGACATCGACCCCGTCTTCTTCCGGTCGAGTTACTACCTGGCCCCAGAGGGAGCCGGCGCCGACAAGGCGTACGCGCTGCTGCGCCGGGCCATGTCCGAAGCGGGGCGGGTCGCCATCGCCACCCTGGTCATGCGCAACAAGGAGTATCTCGTCGCCATCCGGCCCGAAGACGACGCGCTGGCCCTGCACACCATGTACTTCTCCGACGAGGTGCGCGCGCCGGGACGCGACCTCGAGCTGCCGGAGACCGGCGACGTGACCGATCGGGAGCTCTCCATGGCGCAGCTCCTCATCGAGTCGATGGAGAGCGACTGGGACCCGGAGCGCTTCCACGACACGCACCGCGAGAAGGTCGAGGCCATCATCGAGGAGAAGCGCAACGGGCACGAGATCGTGTTGCAGGAGGGACCGGAGCCTGCCGCCAAGGTGGTCGACCTGATGGAGGCGCTCAACGCCAGCATCGCCGCGGCCGCCCGGCCGGGCTCGGAGAAGAGCACCAGGAAGGCCGCAGCAGCCAAGCGGGCGCCGTCCAAGCCCGCGGCAGCCAAGAAGGCGGCCAAGACCACCAAGCAACCGGCCCGGAGCAAGCCGGCCGCCCGTCGCAAGGCTTCCTGAGCCCTTCGGACCGACCGGGTGGGACCTGGTTGAAGAGCCCGCCCCCGAAGAATGGATCATTGCGTGGATCCTCGGTATCAAGCATGCAATCCGTGTCCACACCATGATCTGATTCATTTTCCCGCTCAGATCGGCTGAATCATGGTGTGATGCTCCCGTCGAGCCCTGCTCGTGAAGGGAGTCCAGATGGCCACTGCGCAGGTACGGGTTCCGGAGACCAAGATCCCCGAGTGGTTGGCGTTCGACGGCCTGGTCCAGCTGATCTCGGTGGACGGGCAGCGGACGGTGGGGTGCCCCTACTGGGAGCTCGTCGCCGACGTCGACGCTGCCCAGCTGCGCAGCCTCTACCGCGACATGGCGGTGGTGCGCCGCCTCGATGCCGAGGCGATGGCGCTGCAGCGGCAGGGCGAGCTGGCGCTCTGGGCCCCGCTCCTCGGACAGGAGGCGGCCCAGGTCGGATCGGCCCGGGCACTGCGCCCCGACGACTTCGTCTTCCCCAGTTACCGCGAACACGGCGTCGTCTACTGCAGGGGCGTCGACCCGGTGAGCATGCTGCGCCTCTGGCGGGGTGCCGGCCTCTCCGGGTGGGACCCCACCGCTCACGGCATCGCCACGCCGGCCATCGTGGTCGGCTCCCAGACCCTCCACGCCACCGGCTACGCGTTGGGGATCCAGCTCGACGGGGCGACCTCGGCGGTCGTGACCTACTTCGGGGACGGCGCCACCAGTGAGGGCGACGTGGCCGAGGCCTTCGGCTTCGCCGCGAGCTACGGGGTGCCGGTCGTCTTCTTCTGCCAGAACAACCAGTGGGCCATCTCCGAACCAGTGCGCGTCCAATCTCCCCACGCGTCCATCGCGCAACGCGGTCAGGGGTACGGCATCCCCGGCATCCAGGTCGACGGGAACGACGTGCTCGCCGTGCTCGCCGCCACCCGGCTCGCCCTCGCCCGCGCCTCGGCCGGCCAGGGGCCGACGCTGATCGAGGCCGTGACGTACCGCATGGGACCCCACACGACGTCGGACGACCCCACCCGGTACCGCTCGTCGGCCGACGAGGAGGAGTGGCGCGTGAAGGACCCGCTGGCCCGTCTGCATGCGCTCCTGCGCGCGGAGGGCCTCGCCGACGACGGTTTCGAGGAGCAGGTGGATGCGGCGGCAGACGACATGGCGGCGGCCCTGCGCCTCGGGTGCCTGGCGATGCCCGATCCGGAGCCGGCCGATCTGTTCGCCAACGTCTATGCGGAGCCGCACCCGCTCCTGCAGGAGGAGCGCGACGGCTATGCCGCCTACCTGGCGGGTTTCGAGGAGGACGCGTGACGGCCACCATGTCCCTGGGCAAGGCACTCAACAACGGGCTGCGCCAGGCCATGGAGCATGACCCCAAGGTCGTGCTCATGGGCGAGGACATCGGGAAGCTCGGCGGCGTGTTCCGCGTCACGGAGGGGCTGCAGCGGGACTTCGGCGACCGTCGCGTGATCGACACGCCGCTCGCCGAGTCCGGCGTCATCGGCACGGCGATCGGACTGGCCGTCCGGGGGTACCGGCCGGTCTGCGAGATCCAGTTCGACGGGTTCATCTATCCGGCCTTCGACCAGATCGTCGCGCAGGTGGCCAAGCTGCGCTACCGCAACGAGGGCCGGGTGGCGGTCCCGTTGACCATCCGCGTCCCCTTCGGTGGCGGCGTCGGCGCGGTCGAGCACCACTCCGAGTCGCCCGAGGCCTACTTCGCCCACACGCCCGGGCTGCGTGTGGTGACCCCGAGCAACGCGGGGGACGGCTACCGCATGATCCAGCAGGCGATCGCCTCGGAGGACCCGGTCGTCTTCTTCGAGCCGAAGCGCCGGTACTGGGAGAAGGGCGAAGTGGACGACGCGGCCGCGTTGTCCGACATTCCGCTCCATCGGGCCGCCATCGTCAACGAGGGGACTGACGTCACCCTCGCCGCCTACGGCCCGATAGTGGCGACCGCGCTGGAGGCTGCTCGCATCGGCCAACAGGAAGGGACCTCCATTGAGGTGATCGATCTGCGCTCGCTGTCCCCGGTGGACTTCGAGACCATCGAGGCTTCCGTGCGCAAGACGGGGCGCCTGGTCGTCGCCCACGAGGCGTCGGTGTTCTGCGGGCTGGGAGCCGAGATCGCGGCCCGGGTCTCCGAACGCTGCTTTTATCACCTGGAGTCACCCGTGCGACGTGTCGGTGGCTTCGCCACGCCCTACCCACCCTCGCGGATGGAACAGCACTTCCTCCCCGACGCCGACCGCATCCTCCACGAGATCGACCGGTGCCTGCAGCCGTGAACGAGGTGCGGCACTTCGCGCTGCCCGACCTCGGCGAGGGGCTCACGGAGGCCGACATCGTCGCCTGGCATGTCGCCGCCGGCGACCAGGTGACGCTCAACCAGGTCCTGGTCGAGGTGGAGACCGAGAAGGCCGTCGTCGAGCTGCCGAGCCCATTCGCCGGCACCGTCGTCGAGCTCCTGGCTGCGGTGGGGGAGTCCGTCGCCGTCGGGTCCCCCCTGATCGCCATCGACACGGCGGATCCCGGACGGGACGCGGCAGAAGAGGAAGAGAAGGTACCCATGCTCGTGGGCTATGGACCCTCGGACGCGCCGGCCAGCCGCCGGCGCCGTTCCGGCGGTCGGCACCGCGCCCACGTCCCTCCGGTCGAGGCACCCGGTGCTGGCGCCCGCCCGCTCGCGGCGCCACCGGTGCGTTTCATGGCGCGCCAGAGCGGGGTGGACCTGGCCGACGTGACCGGCCACGGGCCCGGCGGGATCATCACGCGCGAGGACCTGGCCACGCATCTCGCCGTAGCAGCACCCGCGCACGGCGATCCGGTCCGGGAGACGCGGGTTCCTGTGCACGGCGTCCAGAAGCACATGGCGGAAGCGATGGTCCGCAGCGTGGCCACCGCGCCACAGGCCTGCGTGTTTCTCACGGTCGATGCGACGGCCACGGTTCAGTTGGTCGATCGCCTCCGCGAGAACCGCCACTTCGAAGGGCTCCACGTGACAACCCTGGCGATCGTGGCGCGCGCCGTGGTGCTCGCCCTGCGTGACCATCCCGTCCTCAACTCGGCCTGGGACGAGACCTCGGCCGAGATCGTGACGAAGCGCTACGTGCACCTGGGCATCGCTGTCGCCGGACCGCGCGGCCTCGTCGTGCCCAACGTCAAGGAGGCGCAGGCGATGAGCCTGCGCGACCTGACCCAGGCCATGAACGACGTCGCCTTACGCGCCCGGGAGGCACACAGCGCACCGGACGAGCTGCGCGGCGGGACCTTCACCGTGACCAATGTCGGAGTCTTCGGCGTGGACGCCGGCGTCCCCATCCTGAACCCCGGGGAGGCCGCCATCCTCGCCGTCGGGGCCGTGCAGCGGCGCCCCTGGGAGTTCGAGGGTGCGGTCGCCCTGCGCGACGTCGTGACGCTGAGCCTGGCCTTCGATCACCGCCTGGTCGACGGGCAGGCGGCTTCACGCTTCCTCGTCGACGTCGGCGAAATCCTGGTCGATCCCACGAACCTCATCGCCGCGAGCTGAAGCCGCAGCACGCCGTCCGGCCCGAACCCGCTGGTCCCGAGGGGTTGCCGCGGGCGCCATTGCCCGAGGGGGCCGAGGGCGCGAGGGTGGAGGGGTCCGGTGATCGAGACCGGGCACCAGTGGGAGGTCGCCATGAGAACGGTTCGGGACGTCATGTCTGTGGACATCGAGGTGCTCCGGACCACGGAGACCGCAGCTGATGCCGCCTGCTTCCTGGCCACCCATGGCGATGACGCCGTCCCGCTCTGCCTGAGCGACGACAGCCTGGCCGGGATGGTGAGCAACCGCGACATCGTGGCCCAGGTCGTCGCCAAGGGCCGCGATCCCCACGACGTCAGCCTGGCCGAATTCGCGGAGGCGGACGGCGTGGTCGCGCTCGACATCGATGTCCCACTCGACGACGCCGTCGCCGTCATGTGCCGGCACCACCGCGCACGGCTCCCTGTGACCGAGGCGGCACGCGTCGTCGGTGTCGTGACCCGGCGAGACGTGGCCCGGTCCATCAGCTTCCAGGCGCCCTGGGCCGACAGCTGATCCTGCGGCGGCCGCCTGCGCCCCCGGCGGGTCGGCGGGAGGAGCCCGGTTAGCCTCGGCCCGATGTGGCCACCGCCGCCCGGGGGAACATGGGTCGTCGACCTCGATGGTGTGGTGTGGCTCACGGGGCAGCCCATCGCCGGCGTGGACGAGGCCGTGGGCCGGCTGCGCGGCGCCGGGGTGCGCGTCCTGTTCGCCACCAACAACTCCGCGCCGACCCGGGCCGAGCTGCACCGCCGTCTGGCCCACTGCGGGATCACGGCCCACGACGCCGACGTCCTGAGTTCGGCCGATGTGGCCGCCGGCATGCTCGTGCCCGGGACCTCCGCGCTCGTCCTGGGCGATGACGGGGTCGTCGAGGCGCTGCACCGCCGCGGCGTCGTGGTGGTGCCGGAAGGTCCGGCCGATGCGGTCGTCGTCGGTTGGACCCGGTCGTTCACCTTCGATGCGGTGGCCCGCGCCGCGGCCACCGTGCGATCGGGTGCGCGCCTGATCGGCACCAACGAGGACCCGACCCACCCCACGCCCGACGGGCTGCTGCCGGGAGCGGGGGCGCTCCTCGCCGCCGTGGCCACCGCCTCGGAGACCAGGCCTGAGGTGGCCGGGAAGCCGCACCCTCCGACCGCCGACGCCATCAAGGGAATGGTGGCGCCAGGGGAGCTGCGCGCCATGGTGGGTGACCGCCCGGCCACCGACGGTGTGCTGGCCGCCCAGATGGAGATCCCCTTCGCCCTGGTCCTCACGGGGGTCACCCGCCCCGGGGAGGTGCCGGCCGATGCCCACGCTGCGGTCGTGGCCCCCGACCTGCTCCGCCTGGTGCGCGACGTCCTCGAACCCCCCCGATGAAGTGCTTGCTAACAGCTAGCAATTCAGATACTCTTGTTGCATGGCAAGCAATGAGCGCATACGTAAGTACCTCGATGCGGGGACGGTCCTCGGACAGGTCAGCCGTGGCCGGGCCGAGGAGATCGTGCGAGAGTTGGTGAACGCCGGAGACATCCAGCGCAGCCAGGCACAGGAATGGGTCGACAGTTTGGTCGAGCGAAGCCGTAAGTCCAGAGAACAGATCCTCGAGGCGGTGCGCCGCGAGGTGGCCAGCCAGCTGGACCGGATCGACCCGAAGTTCCTCGAGTCCATCGCCAACCAGGTGGCCGAGGTCCTGAAGAAGTCGGCCGAAGCCGGGCGCAACGCCACCAAGGGTGTCACGACCCAGGCCGGCAAGGCGGCGAAGGATGCGACCAGCAAGGCGGGCAAGACCGCGAAGGGCGTGACGACCCAGGCGGGCAAGACCGCCAAGGGCGTCACCGCGCAGGCGAGCAAGACCGCCACACGCGCCCGCAGCGCCGCCACCAAGGTGGCCCCGTCCCGGCTCCCGGGCGTCAAGACCTCGACCCCCAAGCCGAAGGCGACTTCGACCAAGTCCCACGCCAAGAAGACCGCCGAGACCAAGAGCTCGGCTCCCAAGAAGGCCGCCAGCTGACTTCAGGGCCCCGCCGCCGGCTCGATGCCGAGCTCGTGCGACGAGGCCTCGTCGATTCCCGGCAGGAGGCTCAGGCGGCCATCGCCGCCGGCAGCGTCCTCGTTTCCGGCGCGCCAGCCGACAAGCCGGCGCGCCTGGTGGCCGCAGACGAGCCGGTCGTCCTGCTCGGCCCCCCCTCTCCGTTTGTGGGCCGGGGTGGGCTCAAGCTCCAAGCCGCGCTCGACCGGTTTCCCGTCGCCGTCACCGGCCGGCGCGCCCTCGATGCGGGAGCCTCCACCGGAGGCTTCACCGACTGCCTGCTCCAGCACGGCGCGTCCCACGTCTACGCCGTCGACGTCGGGCACGGGCAGCTCCATCCGGCCCTCCGGGGCAATCCCCGCGTGACCGTCCTGGAGCGCACGAACGTGCGGACCCTGACCGAGGCCGATCTCCGGGCCGCCGACCCCGCCTACACGCCATGCCCGCTCGTCGTGGCCGATCTCTCCTTCATCTCGCTGCGCAGCGTCGTGCCCGCCCTCACCGGGCCCGTGGCGGCCCCGGATGCCGACCTCGTCCTTCTGGTCAAGCCCCAGTTCGAGGCGGGCCGCTCCGCCGTCTCCCGGGGCAAGGGGGTGATCCGGGACCCCGCGCTCTGGCTGGGCGCCCTCGAGTGGGTGGCGTCCGCGCTGCATGACGCCGGAACCGGCATCATGGGAGTGATGGCTTCGCCTCTGACCGGCTCCGCCGGCAACGTCGAGTTCCTGCTGCACGCCCGCAAGGGCGCGCCCGGGCACGAGGCAGGGGAGGTCGCCGCCCTGTTCAGCGCCGCCGTGTCGGAGGCGGACGGACACCTTCCACCGGCCACTCCGGCCGGCTGAGCCACCGCTCGCCGATGGCGACCGTCACCTTCCTGGTCCACCCCGAACGTCCCGACGCGCTCGCGCTGGCCAAGGACACCGCGGCCTGGCTCACGGGGCGCGGGGATGTCGCGCGCATCCTCCAGTTCAGCGGTCCCGACCGGGTACGGGAGGCCGGCACCGATGGCGATCTGTCCGCCGTCGACCTCGCCGGAACGACCGTGGCGGTCAGCATGGGCGGTGACGGGACCTTCCTGCGCGTCGTGCGCCTGGCCGCGACCGAGGACGTCCCGGTCCTCGGCGTGAACTTCGGGCGCCTCGGCTACCTCCCGGACCTCCTGCCCGACCAGGTGCGCGGCGCCCTCACCAAGTTCCTCGAGGGCAAGGCGATCATCGAATCCCGCTGCGCACTCGACGTGGCGATCACGGACCGTTCAGTCGGCGATGACGTCACGACGCTGCTGGCGCTGAACGAGGTGGTGATCGAGAAGATCGACTTCGGCCACACCGTCCGCCTGGCGACCACCGTCGACGGGCAGGAGGCGCTGACCTATTCCGCCGACGGCCTCATCGTGGCTACCCCGACCGGCTCGACTGCCTACAACCTCTCCGCCGGCGGGCCGATCCTGGCACCGACCCTGCGCGCCATGGTCGTGACGCCGGTGGCCCCGCACTTCGCTCTCGACCGCAGCCTCGTGCTCACCGACGAGCAGAAGGTCACGGTGGAGATCGCGCCCGACCGCTCTGGCGTTCTCGTCATCGACGGGCAGGAGATCGGGCGGCTGCAGCCGGGCGACTCCGTCACCTGCACGGTGGCGCAGCGGCCGGTCCGTGTGGTGCGCAACGAGCCCCAGACCTTCGGTGGCATCCTGCGCTTCCGGCTGCTCGCCGACCGGGACGCGTGAGCGAGCCGTGCTGACCGACCTGCACGTCCGCGATCTGGGGGTCATCGAAGAGCTGACGCTGGTCTTCGAGCCTGGGATGACCGCCCTCACGGGCGAGACGGGGGCGGGCAAGACACTGGTGGTCGAGGCCCTGCAGCTGGTGCTGGGCGGACGGGCCAACCCTGGGATGGTGAGGGAAGGCGCAGCCGAGGCCCTCGTCGAGGCGCGTTTCGTGGTGGGGGACGGCAGCGCCGCCCGCGAGGTGATCTTGGCGCGCTCCGTCCCCGCCGACAGTCGTTCCCGCGCCTGGGTCGACGGCCGCATGGCCCCGCTGGCCGCGCTGGGCGAGGCGGCCGCCGAGCTCGTCGAGATCCACGGGCAGCACGAGCACCGCGCCCTCGTCACGGCCGCGGCGCAGCGGAACGTTCTCGACGCCTTCGCCGGCACGGACCTCAGCCGGGTTCGGGCCATCCGGAGCCAGCTGCAGGCGATCGACGAGGCGCTGGCGGGATTGGGGGGCGACGCGCAACAGCGCGCCCGCGAGGCCGACGTCCTGCGGTACCAGGTCGAGGAGATCGCCGCCGCCCATCTCGAGGACCCCGAGGAGGAGGCCGCGCTCCGCCGGGAGGAGGACCGCCTGGCGGATGCCGCCAACTATCTCGACGCCGCGCTCGGCGCCGTCGAGCTCATCGACCCCGGCGGCGAGGGCGGGGCCCTCGACCTGCTCGGCCGCGCCGCCGGCGCGCTCGCCGGCCGCGAGGCCTTCGAGGACTACCACGCCCGCCTGGCCGCCTCCTCCGTCGAGCTGTCGGACCTGGCGCGCTCGCTGCGAGACGACGTCGAAGGCTGGGACGACGACCCGCAGCGCCTCATCGACGTGCAGGAACGCCGTCGGCTCCTGGCAGAGCTGCGGCGCAAGTACGGCGAGGACCTGGCCGCGGTGATCGCCTACGGCCGGGAGGGCACCACCCGCCTGGCCGCCCTCGAGGATGCCGATGGGGAGGCGGCGCGCCTCGGTGCCGAGCGCGACCTGCGCAGCAGCGAGCTGGCGGAGGCGGAGGCCGACGTGCGCGCCACCCGCGCCAACGCGGCCGACGGATTTGCCGGCTTGGTCCGTGAGCGACTCGGGGCCCTCGCCATGGCCGGGGCCCGGCTCGAGGTGCGGGTGGCCGCCGAGGGGACGGGCGAACCGGTGGAGCTGGCGCTCGGCGCCAACGTGGGCGAGACGGTACAGCCGCTCGCCCGGGCCGCCTCGGGCGGGGAGCTGGCCCGGGCCATGTTGGCGATCCGCCTCGTCGGCCTGGGGGGTCCCCAGACGATGGTCTTCGACGAGGTGGACGCCGGGGTGGGCGGGACCGCCGCCCTGGCGCTGGGGGAGGCCCTCCACGAAGTGGGGGGCGATCGCCAGGTCCTGGTGGTCACGCACCTGGCCCAGGTCGCGTCGCGGGCCGACGCCCAGATCAGCGTCGTCAAGCACGAGTCCCGGGGCCGCACGGTGACCACGGCAACCGCGGTGCGGGGCGAGGAGCGTGTCACCGAGTTGTCGCGCATGCTCTCGGGGCACCCCGACAGCGACGCCGCTCGTGCGCACGCCCGGGAATTGCTCGGCGCATCACAGGGGCGGTAGTCCACCACGAGTTCTGCCCGCTTCGATTATCGTGGCCGGGTGCACCGATCACGCGACACGGTCCTCGGCGTGCCGAAGGCGGCGTGAGCAAGTTCATCTTCGTCACCGGCGGTGTCTCGAGCTCGCTCGGGAAGGGTCTCACCGCCTCTTCGCTCGGACGGCTCCTCAAGTGCCGCGGGTTGCGGGTGACCATGTGCAAACTCGACCCGTACATCAACGTCGACCCGGGCACCATGAACCCCGGCGAGCACGGCGAGGTGTTCGTCACCGAGGACGGCGGCGAGACCGACCTCGATCTCGGTCACTACGAGCGTTTCATCGACGAGAATCTGTCGAGGCGTTCCAACACCACCACGGGTGGTATCTACCGCTCTGTGATCGAGAAGGAGCGCCGAGGCGACTTCCTGGGTCGCACGGTGCAGGTCATCCCCCACGTCACCGACGAGATCAAGGACCGCATCCACCGGCTCGCCGACGAGGACGTCGACATCGTCATCGTCGAGATCGGGGGGACGGTCGGTGACATCGAGATCGTCCCCTTCATCGAGGCCATCCGGCAATTCCGACGGGACATCGGCCGCGACAACGTTTGTTACGTCCACCTCACCCTGGTGCCCTACCTGGTGTCGGGCGAGCAGAAGACGAAGCCGACCCAGCACTCGGTCACGGAGCTGCGCAGCAGGGGTATCCAGCCCGACGTCATCGTGTGCCGCAGCGACAAGCCCATCTCCGAAGGCCTGAAGCGCAAGATCTCACTGCAGTGCGACGTCGCCATCGACGCCGTGGTCTCGGCCGTCGACGCCCCGAGCATCTACGAGATCCCGCTCGTCCTGCACGAGCAGGGTCTGGATTCCTACGTCTGCCGGACACTCGGCATCGACGAGTCCGCGTCCCCGATCGACATCTCCGAGTGGGAGACGTTGGTCGCTCGGGTCGAATCGCTGTCACGCCGCGTGAAGGTCGGGATCGTCGGCAAGTACGTGAACATGCCCGATGCCTACATGTCCGTGGTCGAAGCGTTGCGCCATGCCGGCTTCCACCACGGGACGGAGGTCGAGTTGGACTGGATCGACGCCGAGCTCGTCCCCGGGCTGCTCGGGACCGACCGGTTGCGGGGTCTCGACGCCGTCGTCATCCCGGGTGGCTTCGGCGAACGCGGGATCGAAGGCATGGTCGCGGCCGCCGGGTACACCCGCGACCACGGCATCCCGTGCCTCGGGTTGTGCCTGGGTCTCCACGTGATGGTGATCTCCATGGCCCGGGACCGGGCCGGGTTGGAACGGGCCAACTCGCGTGAGTTCGACAGCCTCTCGCCGCACATGGTGATCGATCTCATGCCGGATCAGACCGAGGTCACGGACAAGGGCGGGACAATGCGGCTCGGCTCGTACCAGGCGGCGCTGCTGCCGGACTCCAAGGTGGCCCTGGCCTACGGCACGCTGGGCGTGACCGAGCGCCACCGGCACCGCTTCGAGTTCAACAACCGCTACAAGTCCAAGCTCGAGGCGGTCGGCCTGGTTTGTTCGGGAATCTCGCCCGACGGCCGGCTGGTCGAATTCGTCGAGCTCGAGGAGCATCCGTACTGGGTGGCCACGCAGGCCCACCCCGAATTCAAGAGCCGACCCGACCGGGCCCACCCCCTGTTCCGCGAGCTGGTTGCGGCCGCGCTGGAACGGGCCGACGGACGCGAGCCCCACCTGCTCGACCTCGACGCCGTCACCTAGGGCGTGTCGGGGTTCCGCCGCGTCTCGGAGGAGGAGCTCCTCCGGGCCTGGCTGTTCCGGGTGGACCGCGTCCACGTGCTCGATCCCGACGGCCGGCCCTTCGACCGCTTCATCGTGCGGCACCCCGGTGCCGTCACCATCGTGCCCGTGCACGACGACGGGACGGTGACGCTGGTCCGCCAGTACCGGGCCGCCGTCGATGCCCTGGTGCTCGAGATCCCCGCCGGGACGTTGGACAAAGAGGGCGAGGAGCCGGAGGAGGCGGCCCGGCGCGAGCTGGCCGAGGAGGTCGGGCTCGAGGCCGCCCGCTGGGAGCTGCTGATCGGGACGTGGAACACGCCGGGCATCAGCGACCAGCACACCCTCGTCTATCTGGCGACGGGCCTGACGGCCACCCCGACCCGGCCGGACGGTGTCGAGGAGGGCTTCATGACCATCGAGTCCATCCATCTCGACGACGTCGATCGACTGGTGGCGGACGGATCGCTCATGGACGAGACGACAGTCTTGGGGCTGTACCTGGCGCGGCAGCGCCTCGCCGTCGGCGGCCCCGTGCCGTGACGGCGACCGTGCCATGACGGTGACGCTGCCCCGGGACGCCGAGGAGTACCTTTCGTGGCTGGAGGTCGAGCGCGGACGCTCGCCCCGCACCCTGTCGGCGTACCGCCGGGACCTGGGGACCTACCAGGAGTCCGTCGAAGGCCGTGGCATCGACCACGCGACGTCCGCCGACGTGGCGGCGCATCTCGCAGCGTTGCGACGGACCCATGGTGCGTCGTCCGTGGCCCGGGCACTCTCGAGCATCCGAGGCTTCCACCGCTTCCTGGTCGAGGAGGGCGTGCGCGGGGACGATCCCACCCTCCATCTGCCCTCCATCTCCCTGACGGACCTGCTGCCGAAGGCGCTGAGCGAGGAGGAGACCGAGCGGCTGCTGGGCGCGGTGGTCGGCACCGGCCCCGTCGTCCTGCGCGACCGGGCCTTGCTCGAAGTGCTCTACGGAACCGGGGCCCGCGTCAGCGAAGTCGTCGGCCTCAACCTCGGTGACGTCACCGGTGCCGTGGAGGGTGCCGACCTGCCGCTGTTGCGCGTGCTGGGCAAGGGCGACAAGGAGCGGGTGGTTCCTCTCGGAGGCCTCGCCCGCGAGGCGTTGGCCGACTGGCTCTCCGGCCAGGGCCGCCCCCTTCTCGAGCCGAAGAAGTGGGCCCGGCGGAGCGACGCCGAGGCGGTTTTCCTGAACGCCCGCGGCGGGCGACTCACCCGGGTGGGCGTGTTCGGCGTGGTGAAGAAGTACGCCGGCCGGGTGGGCCTCGCGGACAAGGTCAGCCCCCACGTGCTCCGGCACTCCTGCGCCACACACATGTTGGGTCGGGGGGCCGACGTGCGAGTCGTCCAGGAGCTCCTCGGCCACGCCTCCATCGCCACGACGCAGCGCTACACCAAGGTCTCTCCCGAGCACCTCCGCCGGGCCTACGAGGGCGCCCACCCCCGGGCGGGAACCAAGGGGGGGAGGGACCGCGTAGCATGAGCGCATGCCGAATGAGGCCCCTACGGCGGAGACCGCCGACGTCGATTTTGCCGCCCTCCTGCGCGAAGAGCAGGCGGGGTTGCAGGCCCAGCTGAAGGAGCTGGGCTTCGCAGACCAGGGGAGTGGCCTCAACTACGACTCCAACTTCGCCGACTCCAGCCAGGTGACGGCGGAGCGGGGCGAGGCCGAGCGCCTGGCCACCGAGCTCCGCGAGGCACTCGACGAGGTCGAGGCTGCCATCCAACGTCTGGAGGCCGGGAACTACGGCAAATGCGAGGTCTGCGGGAAGCCGATCGGGGCAGCCCGGCTCGAGGCCATGCCCGCCGCCCGCCTCTGCATCGCCGACGCCGCCAAGCACTAGGTGACCCCGCCCGGAGCCTCTTCACGGGGGCGCCGACCGATGGATCAACGGACCAAGCGCACGCTCTGGGTAGTGGCCGGTGCGGTGGTCTTCTTCGCGCTTTACCGCTCCCACCACATCACCGAGCAGGAGCTCATCGTCTTCTGCGTCATCGTGCCCTCCATCATCCTGCACGAGGTGTCGCACGGCTGGGTCGCCAACGCATTCGGGGACGACACGGCCAAGCGTGCGGGTCGCCTGACCCTCAATCCGATCGCGCACGTGGACCCCGTCGGCACCCTGATCGTTCCGGCGCTGCTGTCCCTCGCCGGCGCCGGGGTCTTTGGATGGGCCAAGCCGGTGCCGGTGAACGTCGGGCGGTTACGCAAGCCGCGTAACGAGGGCGTGCTGGTGTCGCTGGCCGGCCCGGCGACCAACGCCGTTCTGGCCGCGATCTTCGCTGTGTTGTTCATCGAGGTGATCCGTCCCCGGCTATCGCCCTTCGGGCAGCTCTCGACCGTCGCGCAGATCGTCTTCTACGCCGGTCTGGTCAACGTGTGGCTCTGCATCTTCAACCTGATTCCGATCCCACCTCTCGACGGCTCGGCCCTCCTCGAGCGGCTGCTACCGGCGCGCTATTGGCCGACGTATTTGAAGTACCGCCAGTACACGATGCCGCTCCTGATCGGGCTCGTGCTCCTCAACTTTCTCCTGTACCCACACGGACCCATCACGTGGCTTTTCGACCGCCTGTTCAACTGGTGGGTCAGCGTGCTCGGGATCTAATCGGCCGCAGGCGCCAGGAGCCCGATCGCGTCGGCCGCCCGGGCGTAGGTGGCCGCCGCGACGCCGTGGGCATGGGCCGCCCCGCGTGCCAACACGCTGTGGACGTAAGGCAGGTCCTTCTCGAGCTCGGACCGACGCTTCCGCACCGGGCGGAGAAGGTCGGACAGCGCTTCCGCCACGTCGTTCTTGAGGTCGCCGTAGCGTTCGTAGCCCTCCGCGACCTCGACCGCGGTCCGTCCGGAGGCCGCCGCCAGGAGGTCGAGGAGGTTGGCCAGACCGGGCTTGGCCGCACGGTCGTAGCGCACCTCACCGTCGGTGTCGGTCACCGCCTTGCGCACCTTCCGGGTGATCTCCTCGTCAGAATCGAGGAGTCCGATCGTGCCGAGCGGCGAATCGACGGACTTGGACATCTTCCGCTCCGGGTGCTGGAGATCCATCACTCGGGCACCCGTCCCAGGGATCGCCGCCTCGGGGACGGTGAACGTCTCGCCATAGCGGTTGTTGAACCGGATGGCGACTTCCCGGGTCAGCTCGAGGTGCTGGCGCTGATCGTCACCGACGGGGACCGCCGTGGCGTCGTAGAGGAGGATGTCGGCGGCCATCAGGACCGGGTACGTGAAGAGGCCCACCCGGACCGCCTCCTGGCCCCTCCCTTTGTCCTTGAACTGCGTCATGCGCCGGAGCTCCCCCATGGTGGCGGTGCATTCGAGCAGCCAGGTCAGCCTGGTGTGCTCCGGCACCTGGCTCTGAACGAAGAGGGTGCAACGCTCCGGGTCGAGGCCGACGGAGAGGAGGTTGAGGGCGGCATCGAGCGTGTTGGCCCGGAGGTCGGCCGGATCGATCTCGGAGGTAAGCGCATGGAGGTCCACCACGCAGTAGAACGCGTCGTACCCGTCCTGGAAGGAGACCCAGTGCCGGAGCGCCCCCAAGTAGTTGCCCAAGGTGAAGTTGCCGGACGGCGCGATACCGGAGAGGACCCTGTCCATGGGCCGCCATGGTAGGGCGCCTCGGAGGGTGCATTGGCAGGTGGTCAGGGGTGCGCGGGGGTGGTCGGCGGTTTCGGTAACGTCAGCGGGTGGCCTACTCGGTCTCGACGCCAAGTTTCGAGGGTCCCATCGACCTCTTGCTGCACCTCGTTTCGTCCCACGAGGTCGATATCCTCGACATCCCCCTCCTGCCCGTGATCGACGCCTTCGTGAGCGTGCTGTCGGAGCAGCGCGAGCAGATCGACTTCAACCAGCTCTCGGAGTTCCTCCTCGTGGCAGCCATCCTCATCGAGCTCAAGTCACAGAGGCTGTTGCCCGGACCCGAGACCAGCGACGAGGACGAGGATCTGGTGGGGTGGGAAGAGCGGGATCTGCTCCTGGCCCGGCTGCTCGAGTGCAGGGCCTACGCCGCCGCGGCCGACGTCTTCGTGGCCATGGCCGAACAAGCGTCACGCTCGATCCCGCGCGAGGTCGGGCTGGACGACGACTTCGTCGTGCACGCCCCGGACCTCTTGGCCGGGATCACGCCCGAGGACTTGGCCCAGGCCTATCTGCGGGGGTCGGCCGAACGCCCGGTGCCCCGGGTCGACCTGTCCCACGTCACGGTCGACACCGTTTCGGTCTCCGAGGCCGTGGCCGACCTCATGGCGGTGCACGAGTCCGAGCGGGCGACCTCGTTCCGGGCCCTGGTGGAAGGCTGCCGCACGCGGATTGAGGTCATCGTGCGCTTCCTGGCCCTCCTCGAGCTGTGCAAGATGGGTCGTGTGACGCTGGGCCAAGGTTCGACGTTCGGAGATCTGCGCATCTCGTGGCTGGCGGCCGACCACCTGGCCGGGGTGACGAGCGGCCGGGGGCTGTCGGAGTTGGCCGGCTATGAGATCGACGACTACGAAGGGTGAGGGCTTGAATCCCGTGGAAAGCGCAGAGTTGGGACGCACGATCGAGGCCATCCTTCTGGTGGCGGTAGAACCCATCCCGCCCCAACTGCTGGCCGAGCTCGTGGAGGAGCCGGTCGAGCGGGTCGAGGAGGCGCTCGACGGGCTCGCGGAGTCCTACGAGCGTGAACACCGGGGGTTCGTGCTCGCCCGTATCGCCGGAGGAGCGCGTCTCCAGACCCATCCCGATCTCGCGCCCTACGTCGAGCGGTTCGCGAACCGAGAGGTGTCGCATCGGCTCTCGACTGCCGCGCTCGAGACGCTGGCCATCGTGGCGTACCGCCAGCCAGTCTCCCGCGGTCAGATCTCGGCACTGCGTGGCGTCAACGTGGACGGCGTGAGCCGCCTGCTGGAGCAGCGGGGGTACATCCACGTGGTCGGCCACGCGGACGGACCCGGCCAACCGGCGCTCTTCGGCACGACCGATCTGTTCCTGGAGCGACTCGGTCTCGACTCACTCGAGCAACTCCCGGCGGTGGAGGACTTCCTGCCGGGGCCCGAGGTGGCCGGCGACCTCGAGCGTGACCTGCAGTCGGCGCTGGGCCTCGGCGTCGAGGCGGCCTCTGACGACGCCTGAGGGCGAACGCCTGCAGAAGGTCCTGGCCCGGGTCGGCATCGGATCGCGGCGAGCCTGCGAGGAGCTGATCGCAGCGGGGCGGGTCCGTGTCGATGGAGAGGTCGCCTCGCTCGGCCGGCGCATCGATCCCCTGGTGGCCAGGGTCGAGGTCGACGGCGTGCTGGTACCGGTGGCCCCCGACCTCGTCTACTACCTGCTGAACAAGCCGGATGGCGTCATCACCACGGCTGACGACCCCCAGGGGCGTGCCACGGTCATGACGTTGGTGCCGCCCGAGCCACGCGTCTTCGCGGTGGGACGATTGGACCTTCACACCGAGGGACTCCTCATCCTGACCAACGACGGGGCGCTCTCCCAGCTGCTCACCCATCCGTCGCACGGGGTGGCCAAGGAGTACGTGGCCGAGGTGGCCGGAGGCACGCCCTCTCCGGGGGCGCTGCGGTCACTGCGTCAGGGCGTGGAGCTCGAGGACGGAGTCACCGCACCTGCCGAGGTCGGCGTGCTGGCGCCGGGTGTCCTCCGCCTGGTCATCCACGAGGGTCGTAACCGTCAGGTGCGGCGCATGTGCAGCGCCATCGGCCATCCCGTGCGGCGCCTTGTGCGTACCCGGATCGGGCCGGTACGCGACGCGAACCTGCCGCCCGGGCGCTGGCGCACCCTCGAGCCCGATGAGATCCGCGCTCTCGCCGCGTCGGCCAGTCCCAGGCGCCCGGGTCCGGGCCACCAGGCGTAGTCGGGCCTGGTCAGACGGGCATCCCGATCGATGCCGGTAGAGTGACCCGCCATGGCACCCGCTCCCACTGTCAGGGGTTTGCGCGGGGCGACGACGGTCGACGAGGACACGGTGTCCCAGGTCACCGAGCGCTCCCAAGAGCTCATGCACGAGCTCATGGCCAGCAACGGGTTGGTCGAGGACGACATCATCAGCGTGCTCTTCACGGCCACGGCGGACGTGAACAGCACGTTCCCGGCGACCGCCATCCGCGAGATCGGGTTCGGCGCCGTCCCGCTCCTGTGTGCCGCAGAGATCGCCGTGCCGGGCTCCATGCCCCTCTGCATCCGGGTCCTGCTCCATGTTCACACGACCAAGTCGCGCGACGAGATCAAACACGTCTACCTGCACGGTGCCCAAGGGCTCCGCGATGACCTCCCCGGCTGAGGTCGGTGAGCGCCGGCGGGCTCTCGTCGTCGGGACCGGGCTGATCGGGGGGTCGATCGCGCTGGGTTTGCGTCGGCGAGGCTGGCACGTGTCCGGCCTCGATGCAGACGAAGAGCAGGTCCGCGCCGCCCTCCGGGCGGGCGTGATCGACGCCGCCGAAGACGATCCTCTGGCGGAGGTGATCTTCGTCGCGACCCCGGCGGCCGCGGTCGCCGGGGTGGCCCGCGGCCTCCTCGATCAGGACGGTCGGCTGACCGACGCGGTGGTGACCGACGTGAGTGGGGTCAAGTCGGCCATCGTCGAAGAGGCCGATCACCCGCGCTTCATCGGCGGGCACCCGATGGCCGGGTCGGAGCAAAGTGGGCTGCACGGTGCCGATCCCGACCTCTTCGAGGGAGCCGTGTGGGTCCTGACCCCGACCGCGGCAACCGACCTTGAAGCCTTCAACCGGCTGAAGGGCGTGGTGATGAGCCTGGGTGCGGACGTGCTCGTCCTGTCGGCGGCGGACCACGACCGACTGGTCGCCGTGGTGTCGCACGTGCCGCACCTCGTCGCGGCCACCCTGATGAACGCCGCCACGGATGGCGCCCAGCAGGACGGCGCGCTGCTCCGTTTGGCCGCCGGCGGCTTTCGCGACATGACCAGGGTGGCCGCCGGCCACCCTGGGATCTGGCCCGACATCTGCGCCGAGAACGCTGCCGCCATCGTCGACGCGCTCGATGCGCTGCTGACCGACCTCGGCGTGATGCGGGACCGCGTCGCGGCACGGGACCGCAGTGCGCTCCTCGGCTCGCTGCAGAAAGCCAGCGCAGCCCGGAGGAACCTCCCAGCCCGCGCCGTGCGGCCCGAGCACCTCGCCGAGCTCCGCATTCCGGTGCCGGACCGGGCGGGCGTCCTGGCGGAGATCACGTCCCTGGCGGCCGACGCCGGGATCGGCATCTACGACATCGAGATCGCGCACTCCGCCGAGGGCCCGCGCGGTGTCCTCATCCTCGTGGTCGACGGAGCGGATGCCGACACCCTCACTGCCGCCGTCGAGTCACGTGGCTACCGCGGCCGGGCCGAGCACTTGTCATGACGGCACCGCGCGCCCTGGTCGTCGACGGCGGCACTGCGTGCCGCGGGACCGTCCGCACCCCTGGCGAGAAGTCGATCTCGCACCGCGCCGTGCTGCTCGGTGCACTAGCGGAGGGCACCTCAGTGATCCACGGGCTCTCGGACGGCGCCGATGTCACCGCTTCCCTGGCGGCCGTGGAAGCGATGGGGGTCGGCGTGGAGCGCCACGACGACGGGACGATCGTGCTGCACGGTGGTCGCGCTCGCCTCCACCGCCCCGCCACGCCACTCGACTGCGGGAACTCCGGGACGTCCATGCGCTTGCTGACGGGCCTCGTCGCCGGGTTCGACTGGGAGACGGAGCTGGTGGGTGACGACTCGCTCTCCTCGCGGCCAATGGACCGGGTGGCCGAACCCCTGGGTCTCATGGGGGCCACGGTCGCTGGCCGGGGGCCACGCTGTCAGCCGCCGTTGCGCGTCCGGGGTGGGGTCCTGCACGGCATCGACTGGACGTCCACAGTGGCCAGCGCCCAGGTGAAGTCGGCCATCCTCCTCGCCGGACTGTCGGCCGAAGGGACGACGGTCGTGCGCGAGGCCGTCACGACCCGTGCGCACACCGAGGAGATGCTGGTCGAGGCCGGCGCCGACCTCACCGTCGAGCCCTGGGGTGAGGGTCGCGTCGTGCGTGTGCGGGCGTCGACCCTCAAGCCCGTCGAGCGCACAGTGCCCGGCGACCCCTCCGCATCGGCGTTCTTCGTCGTGGCGGGATGCGTCGTGCCTGACAGCGCCGTCGAGGTGGCCGGCGTGTACAGCGGACCGGCCCGGCTCGGCTACGTCTCCGTTCTGGAGCGGATGGGCGCGCGCATCACCCTGGTGCCGGGAGCGGGAGGTCCGGGTACCACCACCATCAAGGCGACATCCGGTCCATTGCGGGCGACCGAGGTGCACGCGAACGAGATCCCGTCCCTCGACGAAATTCCGGCCCTGGCCGTGGCCGCGGCCGTCGCGACCGGCACCACCGTGTTCTCCGAGGTCGGCGAGCTCCGGGTCAAAGAGGTCGATCGCCTGATCGCCGTCTCGGCCATGGTCGAGGCCTTCGGTGCGCGCGC
The DNA here is from genome assembly GCA_963719485.1 of uncultured Acidimicrobiaceae bacterium. Classification (GTDB taxonomy): domain Bacteria; phylum Actinomycetota; class Acidimicrobiia; order Acidimicrobiales; family RAAP-2; genus Bog-473. The sequence continues at coordinate 3,668,071 of OY970387.1, read as the reverse complement.
CACCATCAACGGCGACACGCTGGAGATCTCGGGGCTCGGCGGCCCGCTGCGCGGCGGACGCTTCGACAGCAGAGGTGACCACCGGATGGCGATGGCGGCGGCCGTGGCCGCGCTCGCCGCCCGTCGGGGTGAGCGGAGTCTGATCACCGGTTTCGGTGCTGTCGAAACCAGTTACCCGACGTTCGCCGAGGACCTGGAAGGGCTGGCCCACGGCGCGCGGCCTCCCCGGCCACTCCTGGTGGCCATTGACGGGCCGGCGGGAGCGGGCAAATCGACGGTCTCGAGCGCGGTGGCCCAGCGGCTCGGTCTCGACCGGCTCGATACCGGCGCCATGTACCGGGCCGTCGCCGCGCTCGCCCTCGAACGGGGAACGGCGCCGGAGGACGCTGAGGCCGTGGCGGCACTCGCCGCGACGGCGACCATAGAGGTGGGGGAGCGGGTCGCGATCGACGGGCTCGACGTCACGGACCGCATCCGTTCGCCTGAGGTGGGCCAGGCGGTTTCCGTCGTTGCCGCCAATCCGGACGTGCGGCGGCACCTGGTCGAGCGCCAGCGTGCCTGGGCCGCCGCCCACGGTGGGGGCGTCGTCGAGGGCCGCGACATCGGGTCGGTGGTGTTCCCCGGAGCCGAGGTGAAGGTCTATCTGACTGCGTCGGCCGACGAGCGAGCGCGCCGGCGCCACGACGAGGCGCCCGAGGGAGTGGCGCGCCGTGATCGGATCGACTCGACCCGTGACGCATCGCCGCTGCGCGAGGCCGAGGATGCCCACCGGCTCGATACCACCGGGCGCACGGTGCAGGATGTCGTCGAGGAGGTGCTGTCGTGGCTGTGAGTTCAGCGGACTCGTCGCCGGGCCGTGAAGGAAATGGCCGTGCGATCGAGGCACCAGGTCGCCATCAACCTTTTGAGATCGACGCCCGGCGTTCGGTGCTGTACCGAACCGAGCGCATGATCTTCGTGTCCACGCTGTGGACCTGGTTCCGGCCCAAGGTCACGGGGAGAGAGCACATTCCCGCCACCGGCGCCGCCATCCTGGCTCCCGTGCACCGCTCCTTCGCCGACTTCGGGTTCGCCGCCTTCTGCACGGAGCGCAAACTCTTCTTCATGACCAAGGACGAGATGTGGGAGAACAAGTGGCTCGGGAAATTGCTCCTCACCGTCGGGGCGTTCCCGGTCCACCGTGAATCGGCCGACCGTGAGGCGCTCCAGCGCGCCGAGGAGGTGCTGCGCCGCGGCGAGCTCCTCGTCCTGTTCCCCGAAGGGACGCGACGTGAAGGCCCCGTCGTGGAGGACTTGATGGAGGGCGCCGCCTTCCTCTCCGCTCGCACCGGTGCGCCCATCGTGCCGATCGGCATCGGCGGGTCTGACCTGGCCATGCCCAAGGGCAGCGCCGTCCCGAAGCCCTACACCATTCAGGTGGTGATCGGGCCGGCCATCCCACCTCCGCCGCGAACCGAAGGTGGCCGGGTCTCACGTTCAGCCGTGAGAGCCGCCACGGAGGCGCTCGTCCCCCGGCTCCAGGCCGTTTACGACGAAGCGCGGGAGAAGACCGGCCGGTATTGAGCCGGGACTCAGCGGTGGTGGGGCTCCTTGCGGACCTTCCACCAGGTCTCGGTCACGACGCGTCCATAGCGGAAGCCGAACAGCCAGTTCTTGCCCTTCTTGGTCGTGCCTGACGCCCGCGGCAGCCAGACGGTGGGCTGCTCGCTGACCCGCCACCCTCGCTTCATGGCGATGATCAGCAGCTCGGCCGTTTGGTACTGCGACTGGACCAGCCGGTAGGCGATGTCGTCGAGCATGCTGACCCGCAACGCCCGATACCCGTTGGAGGTGTCCGTGAGCTTCGTGTGGCCCATCGCGCTCATCGCCCACGAGAAGACTCGGACACCGGCCTTACGGAAACGGTCGGTGGTGGTGTCGCGGCCGAGGACACGCGAGGCGACGACAAAATCCGAGGTGTCGTCGACCAGAGGTTGCAACATCACAGGGATCTCAGATGGATCGTTCTGGCCGTCGGCATCCAGCGTCACCACGTACTGGGCGCCGAGCTCGATGCAGAGCGCGTACCCCACGCGCAGGGCGTATCCGTGCCCCAGGTTCTCCTGCAGCACGAAGGTCACCGCGCCCGAGTCCTTGGCGACCCGGTCGGTCTGATCGCTTCCCCCGTCGACCACGACGACCGTGGTCACCGCCAGGCCGCAGGCCTCCTCCGGCATGGCGGCCAGCACCGCCCCGATGTTCGCTTCCTCCTCGTAGGCACAGATGAGTCCGACGACGGGTGAGAGCTTGAGATCGGGGTAACGACCGTCGAATTCCCGACGCGACTCCTCGATGACGCGGCGCGCGCGATCCGGGTCGGTGTGGATGCTGGCACCCGAGGTGGCGCCTCGGCGCGGGCTCAAAACGTGCGCGGCGTGGAGAAGACCTGACGCACCAGAGGCTCGAAGTGCGAGAGAGGCTTGGTGGGATAGTCAGGGTCGAAGCTGATCTGGTCCCACTCGTCGGCGAACTGCTCGGCCAGCCCGTACCAGGACGCGCCCTCGTACTTGTTCCGCGCGTCCGGGTCCTGCCCCAGGTACTCGTAGTAGTGCCTCCCCTGGAAGTCCTGGTGGGCCTCGATCATGCGGTACGTGTCCTCGCCGACGTACGGGCGCAGGATCTCGGCCGCAATGCGGGGGTGGTTCGTCACCGAAACGGCCTTGCCGATGTCGTGGCACAGAGACGCCACCACGACCTCGTCAGAGGCTCCAGCTTCCTCGGCGCGCGTCGCCGTCTGGAGCGAGTGCACCAGCTGATCGACCTCGAAGCCGTCAGTGATCTCTTCGAGCGAAGCGAGCATGGCGAGCACGCGGTCGGCGACTCGAGGCTGATGTTCCATCGACTCGACGATGATGTGCTGCCACTGCTCCGCCGTCGACTCATCCATCCGGGTGAACGTCATGGACCAATCATCGCGCCTGGGGCCTCATGAGGCCAGCAAGTCGAGCACGTCTGCCGCGGAGACCGACCGGTCCTCCGCGGCGGGGTCGGATCGGAGCGTACGGGCCCGGCCGGCGAAGAAGCCCAGCAAGGAGCCCACCACACGCAGGAGCTCCCGGAGCTCGGGTGGAGGCGGGAAGTACTCGTCCTCGGTGGTGACGGTGACCTCGGTGACCCCTTGGGTGGGGGCGAGGCGTGCAATGACCTCCTCGACCAAGGCCTCGGGTGCCGAGGCGCCCGCGGTGACGCCCACCGTGCCGCTCAAATCGTCGGGGAGTTCATCCGCCTCGTTGATGCGCAACACCCTGGTGCAGCCACCCGCCCGGGCCACCTTCTCGAGCGCAACGGTGTTGGATGAGTTCGCAGAGCCGATCACGACGACGGCATCGGACTCCGAGGCGATCGCCTTCAGGGCCGCCTGGCGGTTCGTGGTCGCGAAGCACAGATCGCTCCGATTGGGCATCCACAGATCCGGGAAACGCTCGCGGGCCGCCTCCATCAGGCCACGCCACTCGTCGTGGCTGAGTGTGGTCTGGGCCAGGAGGGCGACGGGAACACCCTCGTCGACGAGCTCGTCCAGGGCGGCGAGGTCTGCTTCGTGTTCGAGGAGCCGCACCGATTGGGGGGCGACGGCCATGGTGCCCACCGCCTCTTCATGGCCTGCGTGGCCGACGTAGAGGACCGTGTACCCCTTGCGACTCCGCACCTTGAGTTCGTGGTGCACCTTGGTCACGAGCGGACAGACGGCGTCGACGACGACGCCACCCCGCTCCCTGGCCGAGTCGACGACCGCCGGCGCCGAACCGTGCGCGCTCAGCATCAGGGGGGCACCCGCGGGCACGTCGGCCACGTCGTCGACGAAGACGACGCCCTGGTCACGGAAGCGCTCGACCACATGACGGTTGTGCACGATCTCGTGGTAGCAGTAGACCGGTGGCTCGAAGACGCGGACCATCCAGGCCAGGGCTTTGATCGCCTTCTCCACGCCGGCGCAGAACCCCCGGGGCTCGGCCAGCATCACTCGGTCGACTGCGGGCACAAAGTCCAGGTTATCGGCAGTAACCTGTAGGTCATGTCAGCTCCCACGGTGACTTCGGTCACCGAGGCGTCGCCGGCAGCCCTGGCCGGTCTGGCCGTGGGGGACGAGCTCCTCAGCATTGATGGGCACGAGCCGCGCGACGTCATTGATTTCCAACGCCTCAGCGACGCGGGAGACCTCAGCGTCCTCGTTCGCCGCGCCGGTGCGCCGCTGCCCCGGGTCGTGCGGGTTGGCAAGGAAGCCGGGGAGCCGCTCGGCGTCGAGGTCTCCTCCGCCGTCTTCGACCGGATCCGCACGTGCGACAACCACTGTGCCTTCTGTTTCATCTACCAGCTGCCCAAGGGCATGCGCCGGAGCCTCTATCTCAAGGACGACGACTATCGCTTGTCCTTCTTGTACGGCAACTTCACGACACTCACCCGCTTCACCGAACTCGATGCTGAACGCATCCTGACCGAGCGCCTCGGGCCACTCTTCGTGTCCATCCACACGACCGACCCCGAGCTGCGGGCACACATGTTGCGCAATCCGAAGGGGGGCACGAGCTTGCGTTGGCTGCAGGTGCTGCTCGACGGAGGGATCGAGGTGCACGGCCAAATCGTGGTCTGCCCGGGCGTGAACGACGGTGCCGCACTCGAGGACACGCTGGCCGGGATCTTGGACAGGTACCCGGCGTTGTCCAGTGTGGGCGCGGTGCCCCTCGGGCTGAGCCGCTACTCCAAAGAAGCCGAGATGCGCCCGCACACCCTCGAAGAGGCTGAGAGTGTCCTCGACACCATTGAGGAGTGGCAACGCCTCTACAAGAAGGCCTTGGGTCATCGCATGGTCTTCGCGGCGGACGAGTACTACCTGTTGGCTGGGCGGGATCTTCCTCCGGCAGGCAACTACGACGGCTATCCCCAGCACGAGAATGGCATTGGCATGGCACGGGCTTTCGTGGAGTCGTTCTCCCGCCCCGCGTCGGGTGGCCCCGGTGGCGTGCGCCACGGGTTCTTCGCCTCGGTCGACGCTGCACCCGCAGAAGGCTACCGAGCCGCGCGCGCTCCAGCCGCACCCGCGGGCATCGACAGTCGGCCCATCACGATCCTCACCGGCACCTACGGTGCCCGCGTGTTGGGGCCTCTGGTGGCGTCGCATCCTCGCCACGACGTCGAGCTGCGCGCCATTCCCAACGAATTCTTCGGGGGCAACATCGGAGTGGCCGGCCTGCTCACCGGCGAGGACCTGGCCCGTGCCCTGGCCAGCGTGCCCGAAGCGTCGCGCTGCCTGGTACCCGATGCGTGCCTCAACGAGGGTCGCTTCCTCGACGGGCTCACCCTGGCCGACCTGCCCAGGCCCGTCGAGGTGGTCCCGACCGAGGGCGCTGCGCTTCGGCTGGCCCTCGACGGGACCTCCTTCCGGCCGGTCTGCGGATCATGAGCCCGATGGTGGTGGTGGCGGGACGCCCCAACGTGGGCAAATCCTCCCTCGTCAATCGCATCGTGGGTTCGCGCGCTGCGGTGGTGGAGGAGGAGCAGGGGGTGACCCGCGATCGCAAAGAGCTCACGGCCGAGTGGTCCGGCGTCCCGTTCTCCATCATGGACACCGGGGGATGGCTGGCCGCGGGTGACTCGCTCGAAGCCAAGGTGAGCGAGCAGGCAGAGCGGGCCCTCGCCGAGGCCGACGTGATTCTCATGGTGGTCGACGTGACGACCGGAGTGACCGAAGAGGATCTCGCGGCGGCCAAGGTCATCCGCCGGGCCGGACCACCCGTGCGGCTCGTCGTCAACAAGGTCGACGGCGCCAGCCGCGAGACGGGGGCCTGGGACTTCGTCGCCCTCGGCTTGGGCGATCCGTATCCCGTCAGCTCGCTGCACGGGCGAGGGACCGGCGACCTCCTCGATGAGGTCGTGGCGTTGCTCCCGGTGCCCGTGCCCGAAGAGGACGAGGGCAGCCCGGCGCTCCGCGGAGGAGAGGGCCGCGGTCGGGGCGACAGCCTCCCGGGGACACCGAGCGTCGCCATCATCGGCCGGCCCAACGTCGGGAAGTCGACGCTCTTCAACAAGCTTCTCGGGGAGGAGCGGGCCATCGTGCACGACATGCCCGGCACCACCCGCGATGCCATCGACACCGTGGTCGAAACGCCGGACGGGCCCGTGCGCTTCATCGACACCGCCGGTCTGCGCCGACCCTCCAAGACGGACCGCGGCACGGAACAGCACTCGACGATGCGGGCGCTGCGCGCGCTCGAGCGGGCCGACGTCGCCGTGCTGGTCATCGACGCCACCATCGGCGCGTCGCATCAGGACCAGCGCCTCGCCGAGCGAATCGGCGTCTCGGGGTGTCCGGCCATCGTGGCCCTGAACAAATGGGACCTGGTGCCGACCGATGATCGTGACGATGTGCTGGCCGGCGTCGGGGACCGCCTTGCGTTCCTGGGCGCGGCACCGGTGCTCAAGATGTCCGCTCTGTCGGGCAGGGGAGTGCACCGCATCCTCCCCGCATTGCGCGACTGCGTGACGGCGTACCACCAAAGGGTGCCGACCGGAACTCTCAACCGCACGGTGCAGGAGCTGCAGAACCGTCAGGCCGCTCCTCGGGCCAAGATCCGCTACATCGTCCAGGGCGCCATCGACCCCCCGACGTTCACGCTCTTCACGAATGGCCGTCTGCCCCAGACATACCTCCGCTACATAGAGCGCGGTATCCGGGAGCGCTTCGACCTCGGCGCCACGCCGATGAAGTTGCGGGTGAGGATCGGGGGGAAGTGAGGAGCCGGCCCTGATGGCCTGGTGCGAGGAGTGCGATGCGCTCGTCGAAGACGAGGATCTGGGTGAAGAGGGCGAGTGCCCGACGTGCGGCACGATCCTGGCCGAGCAGGAGCGCCAGCCGATTCCCTGGTATTTCAAGGCGATGCTGGTCGCCAGCATCATCTACCTCGGTTATCGCGGCTACCAGGGCGTGACCTGGATCGCCGCCCACGTGTAGCGTCGCCCGCCATGCCCATCTACGAACTCGCAGGCGTTGCACCGCGGATTGACGCCGACGCCTTCATCCACCCGGACGCGGTCGTGATCGGCGACGTGGTGATCGGCCCTGATTCCAGTGTCTGGCCGAGCGCCGTCCTCCGCGGCGACTATGGGTCCATCACCGTCGGCGCGGGTTCGTCCATTCAGGACGGCACGGTCGTCCACGCGGGCCCCGGATTCCCGACCATCATCGGCGACGGCTGCGTCGTGGGCCATCTGACCCATCTGGAGGGCTGCACGCTCGAGAACGAGTCACTGGCCGGCTCCGGCAGCGTGGTACTCCACTGGGCCGTGATCAGCCAGGGTGCGACGGTCGGTGCGAACGCGGTGATACCGAATCACTTGGTCGTGCCCCCAGGCGCACTGGCGCTGGGCGTGCCGGCAAAGATCCTCGAGGGCAGGTCGGACGTGGCGATGATCCGGTTCTCGGCCGCCGAGTACGTCAGCAATGCCAAGCGCTACAGGGCGGGGCTGCGACGTCTGGACTGAATACTCGTGGCCTTTAGGCACGAGCGAATCCGGCGATGTCCCGGGCGGTGTCGGCGCTGATGTCCGGGCACGCGATGGTGAAGATCTCGGTCCCGTGCATGGTGCCCATCATCTGGCGGCAGCGCGCCGGAACCCCGGCAGAGAGGAGCAGCCGGTAGAAATTGATTCCTTCGTCGCGCAGGGGGTCGCACTCGTTGACGTTGATGACGGTCGGAGGAAAGCCGGCGACGTCGTCGAGGGTCGCAAACGACGGCCAGGCCAGCGGGTTGCCTTCCTCGAAGGCCTCGATCCCGTAACCGACGGCGCCGCGGTTGTTGTGCAGGTGCAGCAGAATTCCCTCGTTCTCGACAGAGGAGGGGGAACCGGGCGCGGGCCATTGCCCGGCGATGTACGGGCAAAGGGCGTAGAGACCCTTGATGAGGTCCAGGTCACCATCCTGCTTGAGCTTGAGCCCCGTGGCGAGGGTGAGGTTCCCACCACCACTCTCGCCCGCGACGACGATCCGCGCCGGGTCGATGCCGAGGTCAGCGGCGTGGGCGGCCACCCATCGCAAGCCGGACACACAGTCGTTCAGGCCGGCGGGGAAGGGTGCGACCTCCGGTGCCGAAGACGCCACGACGCTGTTGCGGAAGTCGACCATGACGACGACTACCCCGTTGGCTGCGATGTGCTTGCCCCAGCCGCGGTACATCCCGTCGAAACAGGACATCGTGGCCATGCCTCCGCCATGAATGTAATAGACACCCGGCAACGCCTTGTCCGACTCGGGTCGGATGACCTGCAGGTTGACCGTGTTGCCATCCGGGTCCGACACGAACTGGGTCGTGCTCACCGTCAGGCCGGCCGACGGTGCCGCCTCTTCCGAATCGCACATGTCCTGAAGGGGCCGGAACGCCTCGCGGGCCTCCCTCGCTTGCGGCGTGTCCGCTTCGGCCAGGAGCTCTTCCCGGTCGGCCACGTCCTTGAGGGTGGTGGGAGGAAACAGCTCGAGAATGCGCCGGAGACGTGGATCGAGACGTTGGTCGTTGGCAATATCTGGGCTCATGCACCCATTCGACCATACGGACGTGAAGCAGGCCGAGAAGCCCGATGGCCGGATTGTCAGCGGCCGTCGGGTGTGTACCGCTGCCCTTTGGCTCGGATGAGCGCAGTACGGGCCTCAGTCAGAAGTTCGTCGGCGGTGGTATCGCTTCCCGTGCTCCACACCACGCCCACACTGGCAGCGAGGGTGAACCCGTCGAGATTGAGTTCCTTGTTGACCTCGGCGAGGACACGGTCGATCCGTCCCCTGAGCCGTTCTTCGACGATGGATCGCTCGGCGTTTCCACAGAGGACGATGAACTGATCACCTTCCAGGCGGGCGAGAGTGTCTCCGCTTCGCACGGTGGCGTTCAGTCCCTGGGCCACCGCCCGGAGAACCGCATCGCCCCACTCCTGACCGAGTGTTTCGTTCACGACCGAGAATCCGTCCAGGCCGATGAGAAACAGCCCGTAGGGCCGCCCATAGCGGCGGGCCTCGTCGCCGTGGTGGGCCAGGCGGTCCATGAAGATCAAGCGATTTGCGAGCCCGGTCAACGGGTCGCGCAAGGCGCGCTCGGCCTCGTGCTCCAGCCTCGAACTCTGGAGGAGCCCCGAAGCAACGAGGTTGGCCATCAATTCGAGAACGTCCCCATCCGTCTCGTCGAAGTGCTCAGGTTCGCGCGACATCACACGGATCACGCCCAGGGTCTCTCCGGCTCGGACCATGGGCGCCACGGCCATGGAGCGGACCCCGGCCAAGCGGCACGCCTCGGCATCCACCCGGGAATCCGTCTCGGTGTCCCGGCAGAGCAGCGGCATTCCTATTCGCACGCAGAGACCGGAAAGGCTGCGCTCCACCCCGACACGTGAATCCTGGACGTCGGTGGTCAAGCCGCTGACAGCCTGGGGAACCAGCACATCGTCTTTGGCCAGCTCGACGGCAGCACCGTCGGCATTCGTCACCGTTTGCACCCGCTCCAAGAGGAGACCGATCGCCCGATCGGCGGCGGTGGCCGGGACTGCGTTGACCAGACGCTGGGTCTCAATCACGTAATGCAGCAGGTCGAGTTGGGTATCACGCGTGAGAGTCGCCACGTTGGGCAATTCGGAAGAGCACTGGCGCCCCTTAAGCACAATTCCGTGTTGCAGGGCCCGGGGCCAGGGCGAACGCCAATCGGCAACTGCGCCGCAGCGGGAGTCGACTACCATCGACTCGTCGTTCCAGGTCCTGATGTGCCGCCCCGGCGGACACCCGGGACACCTGTCAAAATCGAAGAGGGTGACGACACGCGGGCTGTGGCGCAGCTTGGTTAGCGCGCTTGACTGGGGGTCAAGAGGTCCCGGGTTCAAATCCCGGCAGCCCGACCAAACAGATGCAGGACGACGTCTGACCTGGCTGGGAGGCCTCCATATATGAGCATCGAGTGGCTTGTGAGCATCGACGAAGCCCATGTCTCGGAGGTTCAGCTCGCCGACGGCTGGCACACCATCGATGTCCCCAGCTTCACCATCAGTCCGCAGGACCAGTCCTTCTCCTTCGATGAGACGGTGGCCCACACGCACACGTCACCCCGAACCCGAGTGGTCGTGGGGCCACTGACGGCGGTGCTCGCTGTCGCGTTTGCGAACTGACTCTTCAGATCGCCCGCGACGCAACCAGCCGAAGCAGCGAGCGCGGCAATTCCGATTGCAGCTGAAGGACGAGGCGCCAGTGCGCCTCCAACGACCATTGCGAGTCCGCTGATGCTGGCCCCAGCTAAAGATGCAATCGGTCCGGACGATAAGAGGGCAGGGAATGCCTCCGTGGCCGAGTCCTCCGTCTCGCCCCGGGGTTGCACCAACGAGTGGCGGGAGCGGAGCATGTCCACAGTGCGTGGAGGCGAGATGCACGTCATGCATCGCGCCGAATTCGAGGAATGGCTCAGTCGGGCTCGCCGGACCTGGAGCCCGATCATGGTGGCGCAGCGCCAATTCGACGCCATCAGGTCAGACAGAGACGAGGTTGCAGGGCTCGCCGCGTATGACGATCTCTACGACGTCGCCGACCAGGCAGTCGAATGGCTCGTGGAGAATCCGTGTCCCGACACGAGCCTCGGGTGGCGGTTCAAGGCCCAGATGATGGCGTACCGAGCCGTCGCCGACACCGTGCGGTCCGCCATCAGCGACGACGACGGCGACGCCATGGTGGCCCACCTCCGACACCTGCGTGATGTGATCGACCGGCACGCCGAGGCGATCGACGAAATGGAGGAGGCCAGGACGCGCACTCCGCCCGAAGAGTGTGGTGCCGGAGAAGGGACCGTCACGCCGTACCGCCGTCGGGTGCCCCGCCAACCTGCGGGCTGGGACGGCACGTGCCATATCGACGGCGAGAGGGATTCGGGCTGGCGAAGGTGCCGGGTGGTCGACATCTCCATGTTCGGCTTCGGCGTCACCTTCGATCACCACGCACCGTTCCCCTTGGTGGGACACCACATCTCCGTGGACGTTCCCGCCGTCGGCGAATCGGTCAGCATTCGGCTCGAGGGCGAGATCGCCTACGCCACTTCCACACTCCCAGGTACCTTCCGAGTCGGCATCGAGTTCGAGGGGAGCTCCGAAGCGGCGACCGCTCCCGTGAGCCGGCTGCAAGACCACGCCGTGGGCCGAGCGAGGGAACGCCAGAACAACGATGCGGCATCGAGCCGACGCCCGACGCCGACCCGTGGAGGCACGGCAGCTGCCGCCCCGGAAGAAGGGTCGTCGCGGCCGCAGACGGGCCGATGGGAATCTATGGTGGAGTGACGGACCGACCCCCCCAGGGAGGGAAACATGGGCATCTTCCAGCGGGCTCACGACATCGTGCAGGCCAAGACGAACAAGGCGCTCGACGCCGCCGAGAAGCCCGACGAGATGCTCGACCTCTCCTACGAGAAGATGCTCGAGCAGATCACCCAGGTCCGCCGTGCCCTGGTCGACCTGGCCGCCTCGAAGAAGCGCCTGGAGCTCCAGCAGGAGCAGTTCCAGCACACCGTCGACCATCTGCAGGACCAGGCCAAGCAGGCCCTCTCGGCCAACCGCGAGGATCTCGCCAAGGAGGCGCTGTCGCGCAAGGCGGCCGCCCAGCAGCAGATCGACGAGATGGAGCCGCAGCGCCAACAGCTCGACGAGGAGGAGCAGAAGCTCACCAAGACCCTCGACGTGCTGCAGAAGCGGGTCAACGACTTCCGTACCCAGAAGGAGACCCTCAAGGCCCAGTACACCGCGGCCAAGGCGATCTCGGAAGTCGACGAGAGCACCGCCGGGATCTCGAAGTCCGTCAACGACTCCGGGCAGTCCCTGCAGCGGGCGCAGGACAAGATCGCCACCATGCAGGCCCGCTCCGGCGCCCTCGACGAGCTGCTCGAGTCGGGCGTCCTCGAGGACGTCGGGGGCGGCACGGACGACATCCAGAAGGAGCTCGACCAGGTCGGCAAGGACGCACAGGTGGACAACGAGCTGGCTGCGCTCAAGGCTCAACTGGGAACCGGCGCGACGCCACCGGAGCCCGATGCACTCGCCGCTGCTCCGGCTCCCGACCCCGCCGCCGCTCCCGAGGAGTCCAGGCCGGCGCCGTAATCAGGTGGTCGCCACGAACCGACCGACGACGTCGGCCAGTTCGGTCCCGCAGTCCTCCTGGAGGAAGTGCCCCGCACCTTCGATCGTGACGTGGTCCCGTCCCCTCGCGCCCGGGACCTGCGCTCGGAGCACCTCGGCCCAGCCGCGCGTCGCCGGATCGCCATCGGAGAACGCGGTGAGGAACGGGCCGTCGAAACGGGCCAGTGCCTGCATGGTGCGCACGTTCACGCGGGCGCACGCGCTCATGGGGGTCAGGCCCATGAGCAAGGGGAGCTGGCGGGGACCCGCGCAGAAGGTCTCGTCGGGGAACGGCGCGTCGTAGGCCGCCAGGACGGCTTCGGGGACATCCGACTCGGTGGCCCCCTGCACGAAGAGGCTGGGATGGAAGGGCGTGAGCTCCTGGGTGAGGCGCTGATAGTCGAGCAGTTGCTGCTCCACGGTGACGGTCCCGTCCGGCCCGGCGTGGCAGGCCCATTCGAGGCGGCCCGCCAGGGAGGGGTCGGCCGTGTGCAGCACGGTGTTGGCGGCGACGATGCGCTGGACGAGACCGGGTGTGGCCGTGAGCAGACCCAAGCCGATCGGGCCGCCCCAGTCCTGGACGACGAGGGTGACGCCGGACAGGCCGGCGGCCGTCACGAACTGGGAGAGCCAGCCGATGTGGGCCTGCACCGAGTACACCGTGCGGTCCAGCGGCTTGTCGGAGCGACCGAAGCCGATCAGGTCCGGCGCCACGGCGCGCAGGCCCAGCTCGACCAGACGGGCGATGACCGAGCGGTAGAGGTACGACCAGGTGGGTTGTCCGTGCAGCAGGAGGACGCACTCGGCGTCGGCTGGGCCCTCGTCGACGTAGTGCATGCGCAGCCCGTCGGCCAGCGTCGCATGGCGGGGGGTGAAGGGGAATCCGGGAAGGTCGGCGAAGCGCTCCTCGGGTGTCCGGACGACCTGCACGACGCTCATCGTGGCGCACCACTGGCACGCGGGGCGCCCGGCCTGGTGGACTCAGGGCGGTGAACGGGGATTCCTGCGACGTGGCCGTGGTCGGTGCCGGCCTCGTCGGGCTGTCCCTGGCCTACGAGCTGGCGTGCCTGGGGGCGGGTGTCACGGTCATCGACGCCGGGCGTCCAGGGCAGGCGACCGACGCCGGGGCGGGCATCCTGTCGCCGCTCACCAGCACCGAGACCGATGCGGCGCTGTGGCCGTTCCTGCGCCAGGCGGGTGACCACTACCCGGTCCTGCTGCAGCGGATGGAGCTCGACGGCGTCGATGTCGCCGGGACGGGCTATGGCCGCTGCGGCATCCTGTCCGTCGGCTTGCGCGAGAGCGAGGACGCGTGGTTCGCCCCCTACGCCGACCTGGTGCTGCGCCGGGCTCTGGGGGAGGTCGTCGAGATGACCCCCGAGGAGGCCAGCGCGCTCTTCCCACCTCTGGGCCCCGTGCACCGCGTCCTGCACGCGCCCGACTCGGCGCGGGTCGACGGCCGGGGCATGGCGGCCGCGCTGCGCCATGCCGCTGCGGTGCGCGGTGTCGAGTTCGTGCACGGCGCCGTGCACGGTGTGGTCGGTGCGGAGGGGAACGTCGTCGCCGTGGCGGTCGAGGACCACGGGGACGTGGCCTGCGGCGCGGTCGCGGTCGCCGGCGGCGCCTGGACCAAGGCGATGGGCGAGTGGCTGGGTGCGAAGCTGCCTGTCGGTCCGACGAAGGGTCAGATCGTGCATCTCGGCGTCGGTGCGGACACGGGCGGGTGGCCGATCGTGCAGCCGCTGCTCACCCACTATCTCGTGCCCTGGCCCGGGGGCCGGGTGGCGTGCGGCGGCACGCTCGAGGCGCGCGCCGGTTTCTCGGTCAGCGTGACGGCCGCGGGGCTCCACGAGCTCCTCCGCGAATGCCTCACCGTGGCGCCCGGGCTCAAGTCGGCGAGCTACCTCGAGACGCGGGTGGGGTTGCGGCCCACGTCGGCGGACGACCGCGCCGTCGTCGGCCGGCTTCCCGGATGGGGCAACGCCTGGGTCGCCACCGGCCACGGCGCCAACGGGCTGCTGCAGGGTCCGCTCTCGGCCCGGGTGCTGGCGCACGGCATGGCGGGGTTGGGGCTACCGGGGGACGAGGTGCCGTTGCCGGCCTCGTTCGACCCCGGGCGTTTCGCCTGAACGAGGTCATCCACCCGGGCGTCGCCGGGCGCGGGGAGACTGGGCCGGTGCTGGAAGGGATCCTGCGCCAAGGCGAGCACGACACGCCGGCCACGACGGAGAACGTGCTCGCCGCCCTGGCGGGGACCGAGTTCTTCTGGCTGGACCTCGACGACGACGCGTCGAAGGGCATGGTCGGCGAGCTGTTGGCCACCCACTTCAAGTTCCACCATCTCGCCGTCGAGTCGGCGGGGCGCTTCAACCAGCGGCCGCGGGTCGATCTCTACGACAATTTCGTGTACCTGGTGGCGCGGGGCGCCGACCCGGGCCACACGGGCAACGCCGAGGTCCACTGCTTCTGGACGGACCGCTACGTCGTGACGGTGCACAAGGGTGAGTGCCCGACGCTGGCCCACACGCGCGACCGGCTCGAGCGCCACCCGGTGGCCCAGGTCGCCTCGCCCCAACTCGTCGTCGTGTACCTCGTCATCGGCTCGCTGGTGGACAGCTTCTTCCCGGTCCTCTCCGAATTCGACGACAAGATCGACAACCTGGAGGACGACATCCTCAAGGCGCCGACCGAGGCGCAGCTCGGCGAGCTCTTCCAGATGAAGCGCACCCTGATTGAGATGCGCAAGATCGTGGCGCCCGAGCGCGACATGGTGGCCAGCATCAACGCCGGCGTCACCGACGTGCCCGGGATGAACGAGGAGGCCACGCGCTACTTCCGCGACCTCTACGACCACCTGATCCGCGTGGCGGACATGGTCGACAACTACCGGGACCTCCTCTCGAGCGTCATGGACACGCACCTGTCGACGGTGTCGAACCGCCTCAACGTCGTGATGAAGCAGCTCACGATCATCGCCACCATCTTCCTGCCGCTCAGCTTCCTCACCGGCTTCTTCGGGCAGAACTTCAGCTACCTGGTGCGCGTGATCGCACCGACCTGGACCTTCTACGTGCTGGCGATCGGCCTGGACATCGTCACCGTGGTGGTCCTGATCGTCTACTTCCGCCGGAGGGGCTGGCTGGGCGGCCCGACGGTCTGATCAGCCGCGACCGGACGAGAAGGCCGGCAGCCCCTGCGGGCGCTCGGCCGTGTGGGCCTCGTAGCCGGTCCACCAGTCTTCGCAGCCGTCGGGGACGGGGAAGCCGAGCTGCTTGCGCCGGTCGACCAGGGCGCGCACCGTCTCCTTCTGCTCGCGGACCAGGGCCAGCGTCCCGGCGTCCGCGTCCCCGATCCGGCCGGCGGCCCACAGCGACTCCTCGAGGCGCCAGGCCTCGCGCCGGGCCTCAACGATCGCATCGGTGCCCTCGGCGATCCCGGCTGCGATGTCGGCGTCGCCATCCGCCAGGACGTCGGCGGCGCGCAACCAGCCGTAGTCCTTGTTGATCCGCAAGAGGCCCGGCTCGACCTCGAAGAGCCCCACCACGTCGACGACGGGGTCGATCGTCGTCAACGCCGCCCCCTCCGGGAGGGGGACGTTCAGGTTCGAAGATCTGCCGCTCGGCCACCCCGATCATGCCCATGGACCGCAATCCGATGTAGCCGGCGGGGGCCGCGGCGTAGTTGCGTTCGTCCCGGGGCAGTGTGAGCGGCACGGCCACGACGGCGATGATGCGGGTCGCCCCCAGCGCCGCCGCAGCGGCCACCGGGACGATCTCGATCACGCCACCGTCGACGTAGTCGTCGTCGGCCATCGGGTGCGGCGGGAAGACCATGGGGACACTGGCCGACGCGATGGCGCCGTCCACGATCTCCACCGGGCCCGCCGACACCCCCGGAGCGGGGGTGCGGGCGTCGGACTCCACGATGGTGCCGTCCTCGGACACGAAACGCAGGACCCCGGCCCGGAGCGCGGTGACGGCCAGACGGAGTTGCAGACCCGGGCGGGCGATCAGCGCGGGGTCGACCGCCCGCACGCCGTCGTCGCTCCCGTGGCGGAGGGCACCGGCGAGCGGGTCGAGGTTGAGGACCGCGCTGCCACTGGTGCGGAGATGGCGGCGGACCCGGGGCAGCCGCAGCCCCGCCCCGGCGACCAGCCGGGCGATGTGCCGCTGCCGGCGGCGCCGGGCCCGACGGGCCTGACGCCTGCCCTTGCGGTCCGACGTGGTGGACGGCACCACGTCGTCACCGGCCAGCACGGTGGAGGGGGTGAGGGGGAAGGGAGGTCGGGTGCCCTCGGTGAGCTCCTGGTGGATCTCACGGCCGAGCGTCGTGCCGTCGAGCGCGCCGAGCCACGCCTGCTTGCCGAAGACGTGCTCGGTCTGCGTCCAGGCCAGCACGTCGCCCTCAATCTCGTTGACCCGCTCGAGGAACTCGGGCAGCGTGCGGGCCTGCGCCAGCACGGTGGCGGCGATGGCGCCGGCGGAGGTCGCCGTGATGATCTCGGGGACGATGCCCTCCACGCCGACCAGGTACTGGAGGACCCCGACCTCGAAGGACCCCTTGGTGCCCCCTCCGGCCAGCACGAACGCGGTGGGGCCGGGGTGAGGTGCGGGAGGCATCGGGAGATTGTGGCACCGCCCGCCGGGTGACCACAATGGCCGTCAGCCGCCGGCGGCGGCGCTCACCACCTCGACCAGGGATCCGGCGCGGGCGGGCGTGGTGGCCCACTCGGACCTCGGGACGACGGCGCGATCGACGGCCACGGCGACCCCTCTGGGCTCGCCGCCCTCGGTCAGCTCGGCCACCAGGTCGGCGATGGTGGTGCCGTCGCGGACCTCCACTGGCTCACCGTTCACCTGGAGGGCCAGGGTCGTCATGCCAGGAGGTCCACCACGGCGGCGGCGGTGAGCGGCGCCAGGAGCACGCCGTTGCGGTAGTGGCCGACGGCCGCGACCACGCCGTCGAGCGCCGTCCGGCCGATGTACGGCGTGTTGTCGGGAGTCGCCGGCCGCAGCCCCGTGGCCGCCTCGGCCAGCTCGAGCTCGTCGACGCCGGGCACGATCGCGCGTGCGTCGCACAGCAGCTCGTGCACCGCGCCGACGCGTACCGCGGTGTCCGTGCCGCGTTCCTCGACGGTGGCGCCGACGACGAGCGAGCCGTCGCGCCGGGGCACCAGGTAGACCGAGCGGCCGTGCACGAGCCCGCGCACGGTGCGCTCCAGAAACGGTGTGGGCGGGGTCGCCCCGTCGGCGGGCCCGAGGCGCAGGATGTGCCCCTTGACGGGGCGCAGGCAGGGGAGGCCTGCGCCGGCAAGCCCGTCGATGTCGGGCAGCCCGGTTCCGGCCGCCAGGACGACGTGGTCCGGGCGGAGGCGGCCGCCGTCCGCCAGGACGACCTCGGGTCCCGGTCCGGCGGCCAGGGCGGCCACGGTCCCCTCGACGAACGTGACGCCGGCGCCGCAACAGGCCTCGACGAGGGCGGCGAGCAGCGCGCGGTTGTCGACCTGATGGTCGCCGGGGACCTCGATGCCACCGCGCAGGGCGGGGCTGAGCGCGGGGACCAGGGCACGCACCTCGCTGGCGCTGCGGCGGTGTGCCTCGAGGCCGAGCGAGTGCTGGTAGGCGAGGAGGTCGTCGAGGCTGGCCCGGTCGGACGCATCGAGGGCGACCGTCACCGTGCCGGTCGTGTCGTAACCGATCTCCAGTCCTGTGGCGCCCTCCAAGGCGGCGGCGAAGGCGGGCCAGCGCATGGCGCCCTCCATGAGCAGTCGCGTCAGGTCCGACTCGCCGAACTGCGCCTCGGTGACCGGCGCGAGCATCCCCGCCGCCACCCACGACGCGCCGTCCCGCCCGGGGACGCGGCCGGGTGCAACCAGCGTCACATCATGACCGTTTCGTGACAATTCCCACGCACAGGCCAGCCCGATCACCCCGCCCCCGACGACCTGGACGCGCGACCTCATAGATGACCAGCCTACGAGAGCGGTCGTGTATCCTGTTCTTTCCACTTCGGGCCAACGTCGTCCCGGTCTCCGTTCAACTTCTCCTCATTCGGAAGGACGCCGATGGCCACTGGCCTCTACGACCCGGCATACGAGCACGACGCCTGTGGCGTCGGCATGGTCGCCGATCTGCACGGCCGTCCCGACCACGACATCGTCGACCGCGGCCTCACCGTGCTCGAGCGCCTGGCGCACCGCGGCGCCTCGGGGGCGGAGGTGAACACCGGCGACGGCGCCGGCATCCTGGTGCAGATCCCGCACCGGTTCCTGGCCGCCGCGGCCGAGGCGGAGGGCTTCACGCTGCCCGACGCGGGCGGCTACGCGGTCGGCCTCGTCTTCCTGCCCACCGACAAGGACGACGCCCTGAAGGCACGGACGGTGGTGGAGCACACGGCCACCGAGGAGGGGTTGACGGTGCTCGGGTGGCGCACGGTGCCCACCGAGACCCAGGACCTCGGCCACATCGCCGTCGGCGCGATGCCGCTCATTCAGCAGGTGTTCCTCGCGCCGGCGGGACCCGGCGTCGACACCATGGCGCTCGAGCGGCGGGCCTTCGTGCTGCGCAAGCGGGTCGAGCACGCCGTCGACGGCCTCTACTTCCCGTCGCTGTCGGCCCGCACCATCGTCTACAAGGGCATGCTGACCTCGGAGCAGCTGCGCCAGTTCTTCCCCGACCTGCGTGACCCCCTGTTCGAGTCGGGCCTGGCGCTCGTGCACTCCCGGTTCTCCACCAACACGTTCCCCAGCTGGCCGCTGGCCCACCCGTACCGCTACCTCTGCCACAACGGCGAGATAAACACGCTGGCCGGCAACCGCAACTGGATGCGGGCCCGCGAGGCGCTGCTCGAGACGTCGCTCATTGAGGGGGACCTGTCGCGGATCTACCCGATCTGCACGCCGGCTGCGAGCGACTCGGCCAGCTTCGACGAGGTGCTCGAGCTCTTGCACTTGGGTGGCCGCTCGCTGCCCCACGCGGTGTTGATGATGATCCCCGAGGCCTGGGAGAACCACGCGACGATGGACCGGGCCCGGCGCTCCTTCTACCGCTACCACGCCTCGTTGATGGAGCCGTGGGACGGCCCGGCTGCGGTCTGCTTCACCGACGGCACCGTCGTGGGCGCCGTCCTGGACCGCAACGGGCTCCGGCCTGCTCGCTACTGGGTCACCGACGACGGTCTCGTCGTGCTGGCCAGTGAGGTGGGCGTGTTGGACATCGCGCCCGAGCGCATCGTCCGCAAGGGCCGCTTGCAGCCGGGCCGCATGTTCCTCGTCGACACGGCCAAGGGCCGCCTCGTGGAAGACGAGGAGATCAAGGCCGAGCTGGCGGCCGAGCACCCCTACGCGGACTGGCTGGCCCAGGACCAGGTCCGGCTCGAAGAGCTGCCGGCCCGAACCATGCTGACGCCCCAGCACGGCCGCGTCGTGACCCAACAGCGGCTGTTCGGTTACACGACCGAGGAGCTCCGGGTGATTCTGGGTCCGATGGCCCGCAGCGGCGCCGAGCCGATCGGCTCCATGGGCTCGGACACGTCGATCGCCGTCCTGTCGGACCGTTCCCGGTTGCTGTACGACTACTTCACGCAGCTGTTCGCCCAGGTGACCAACCCGCCCCTCGACGCCATCCGGGAGGAGCTGGTGACCTCGCTGTCTGCCACCATCGGCCCCGAGGCGAACCTCCTCGAGGCCAAGGCGGGCTCGTGCCGCCAGATCCTGCTGCCGCTGCCCGTGATCGACCGCGATGACCTGGCCAAGCTCATGTACGTCAACGAGGGCGGCGAGACGCCCGGCTTCAAGGCCTTCGCCATCGACGGCCTCTTCGAAGTGGGCAACGCAGGGGAGGCCGGCGCGCCGACGGCAGCGGGCGGCGAGGCGCTGCGGCGTGCGATCGAGGAGGTGCGGTCCCGGGTCTCGGCCGCCATCGCCGAGGGCGCCAACCTGATCGTGTTGTCGGACCGCAACTCCACGGCCGACTGGGCCCCCATTCCGTCCCTCCTGCTGACGGCGGCCGTGCACCACCACCTGGTGCGGGAGAAGACGCGGACCCAGGTTGGCCTCGTGATCGAGACGGGCGACGCCCGCGAGGTGCACCACATGGCGCTGTTGATCGGCTTCGGGGCGGCCGCCGTGAACCCGTACCTCGCCCTCGACTCCATCGACGACATGATCTCGGAGGGCTTGCTCGAGGGCGTCTCCCCGCGCCAGGCGCGCCGCAACTACGTGAAGGCAGCCTGCAAGGGCGTCCTCAAGGTGATGTCCAAGATGGGGATCTCGACGGTCGCCTCCTACACCGGCGCCCAGGTCTTCGAGGCGATCGGCTTGGACGGGGCGCTCATCGACGAGTACTTCTCCGGGACCGCCTCGCGGATCGGCGGCGTCGGGCTCTCGGTGCTGGCGGCCGAGGTGGCCACGCGCCACCGCGCGGCCCACGAGGCGCGGCCGACCGAGCGGGCCCACCGCGAGCTCGAGGTGGGCGGGGAATACCAGTGGCGCCGTGAGGGTGAGTTCCACCTCTTCAACCCCAAGACGGTGTTCAAACTGCAGCACGCCACCCGGTCGAAGCAGTACAAGATCTTCAAGGAGTACACCGCAGCGGTCGACGACCAGGCCGAGAAGCTCGGCACGCTGCGCGGACTGATGCGGCTCACGCCCGCGGCCGGCGGCCCGATCCCCATCGAAGAGGTGGAGCCGATTGCGTCCATCGTGGCCCGCTTCTCCACGGGCGCCATGTCCTACGGCTCCATCTCCGCCGAGGCGCACGAGACGCTCGCCATCGCCATGAACCGGATCGGCGGTCGCTCCAACACCGGCGAGGGCGGCGAGGACGCCGATCGCTTCACGCCCGACGAGAACGGGGACCTCCGGCGCAGCGCCATCAAGCAGGTGGCCTCGGGCCGCTTCGGCGTGACGAGCGAGTACCTCGTCAACGCCGACGACCTGCAGATCAAGATCTCCCAGGGCGCCAAGCCGGGCGAGGGAGGCCAGCTGGCGGGCATCAAGATCTACCCGTGGATCGCACGGACCCGGTCGTCGACGCCGGGTGTCGGCCTGATCTCCCCGCCGCCGCACCACGACATCTACTCCATTGAGGACATCGCCCAGCTCATCCACGACCTCAAGTCGTCGAACCCGCGGGCTCGGGTGCACGTGAAGCTGGTCGCCGAGGTCGGGGTCGGCACGGTGGCGGCCGGGGTGGCCAAGGCCCACTCCGACGTCGTGCTGATCTCCGGCCACGACGGCGGGACGGGCGCCGCGCCGCTGACGTCGCTGAAGCACGCAGGCATCCCCTGGGAGATCGGGCTGGCCGAGACGCAGCAGACACTGCTGGCCAACGGGCTGCGGGACCGCATCGTGGTCCAGGTCGACGGGCAGCTGAAGACCGGCCGCGACGTGGTCATCGGCGCTCTTCTGGGTGCGGAGGAGTACGGCTTCGCCACCGCCCCGCTGGTGGTGTCGGGCTGCATCATGATGCGCGTCTGCCACCTCGACACCTGCCCCGTCGGGATCGCGACGCAGAACCCTGCGCTGCGGGCCAAGTACAGCGGCAAGCCGGAGTTCGTGGAGACCTTCTTCGAGTACATCGCCGAGGAGGTGCGCGAGACGCTGGCCTCGCTCGGCCTGCGCTCGCTCGATGAGGCCATCGGCCGGGTCGACCTGCTCGAGACTTCGGGCGCAGTGGCGCACTGGAAGGCGGCGGGGGTGGACCTGTCCGCGGTCCTGGCCGTGCCCGACGTCCCCCCGACCGTGGGGCGGCGCCAGACCCAATTGCAGGACCACGGACTGGAGAAGGCGCTGGACCATGCCTTTCTGGACGCGTGCGCGCCGGCGTTGGCCGACGCCACGCCGGTGTCGGTCGAGTTGGCGATCACCAACGTCGACCGGACGGTGGGGACGCTGCTCGGCTCCGAGATCAGCCGGCGCTACGGCGCGGCCGGTCTGCCAGAGGACACCATCTCGCTGACCTTCACGGGCTCGGCGGGGCAGAGCTTCGGGGCGTTCGTGCCGCGCGGCGTGACGATGCGCCTGTACGGCGACGCCAACGACTACTTCGGCAAGGGCCTGTCCGGCGGCCGGCTGGTCGTGCGCCCGCCGGAGGGTTCGCCGTTCGTCGCGGAGGACCAGATCATTGCCGGGAACGTCATTCTGTACGGCGCCACGGCCGGTGAGGTCTTCATCCGGGGACAGGTGGGGGAGCGCTTCTGCGTGCGCAACTCGGGCGCGACCGCAGTGGTCGAGGGCGTGGGCGACCACGGCTGCGAGTACATGACCGGGGGTCTGGTCCTGGTGCTCGGGCCGACGGGACGGAACTTCGCCGCCGGCATGTCGGGCGGCATCGCCTACGTCTACGACCCGGGCCGCACCTTCGGGCAGCGGGTCAACCTCGAGATGGTGGAGGTGGAGCCGCTGGACCCGTCGGACAGCTCCCTCGTCCGGTCACTGGTCGAGCGCCACGGCGTGGAGACGGAGTCGCCGGTGGCGGCCCGCCTGCTCGAGAATTGGGACACCGAGGTCCTCGAGTTCGTGAAGGTGATGCCGGGCGACTACCGGCGCATTTTGGAGGCGACCCGGCTGGCCGAGGCGCAGGGCCGCTCGGTCGACGAGGCCGTGATGGAGGCCGCGCATGGGTAAGACGACGGGCTTCATGGAGTTTCCGCGCAAGTTGCCCCGCCGTCGCCCGGTGTCGGTCCGCCTCCGCGACTGGCGCGAGGTCTACGAGCCCTTCGGCGAGGACGCCACCAAGGAGCAGGGGGCGCGCTGCATGGACTGCGGCATCCCCTTCTGCCACGACGGCTGCCCGCTCGGCAACCTCATCCCGGAGTGGAACGACCTGGTGTACCGCGACGACTGGCCCGACGCCATGGAGCGCCTCCACGCCACGAACAACTTCCCGGAGTTCACCGGGCGTCTCTGCCCCGCCCCCTGTGAGGCGGCGTGCGTCCTAGGGATCAACGAAGACCCCGTCACGATCGAACGGATCGAGTACGAGATCGTCGAGCGCGCCTGGGACGAGGGGTGGGTGACGCCGCAGCTGCCGACGGTACACACCGGCAAGTCGGTGGCCGTGGTGGGCTCGGGACCGGCGGGCCTGGCGGCGGCGCAGCAGCTCGTGCGGGCGGGGCACCTCGTGACCGTCTTCGAGCGGGCGGAGAAGCCCGGCGGGCTCCTGCGCTACGGCATCCCCGAGTTCAAGATGGAGAAGGCCGTGTTGGACCGACGCCTGGCCCAGATGGAGGCCGAGGGGGTCACCTTCGTGTGCTCGACCTCCATCGGGGGGTCGCCGCCCGATGATGCCGGCGGCGTCGAGCCCGGTGAGGAGCGCGGCCTCGGGACGGCGTGCGCGCCCGACGTGACGGTGCGTTCGGCGGCCGACGTGCAGGCCGCCTTCGACGCGGTCGTCCTGGCGGGCGGGGCCACGCTGCCGCGAGACCTGCCGGTGCCCGGCCGCGATCTCTCTGGTGTCCACCTCGCGTTGGAATACCTGAAGCCGTCCAACCTGGTCCAGGAGGGTGCGCTGCGCGCCTCGCCCATCAACGCCAAGGGCAAGAACGTCATCATCATCGGCGGCGGTGACACGGGGGCGGACTGCCTCGGCACCGCGCACCGACAGGGCGCGGCTTCGGTGCACCAGCTCGAGATCATGGCGGAGCCCCCCAGCGACCGCCTCGCCGACAACCCGTGGCCGTTGTGGCCGCTCATCCTGCGCACGTCCTCGGCCCACGAAGAGGGCGGAGCTCGCTTGTTCTCGGTGACGACGACGGAGTTCGTCGACGACGGTTCGGGGGCCGTGCGTGGGCTACGCGGGCACACGGTGGAGATGCGGACCGAGGACGGTCGCCCGGTCTTCGAGGAAGTGCCGGGCTCGGAGTTCGAGCTGGCGTGCGACCTGGTGCTGCTGGCGATGGGCTTCGTGGGTACGGAGCGCCACAACGTCGTGGACGAGCTCGGGGTGGAGGTCGGGCCACGGGGCACGGTGTCGGCGGACACGGACTGGGGCACCAGCGTCGTCGGCGTGTTCGTCTGCGGGGACCAGACCCGGGGCCAGAGCCTGATCGTCTGGGCCATCGCCGAGGGACGCTCGTGCGCGGCGGCTGTCGACCGCTGGCTCATGGGGACGACGTCGCTGCCGGCGCCGCTCGCGCCCGGGCAGGTGGCCCTCCGCTAAACGCGCCATCGCTCTCCGCGCGCAATGGTCCGTCCGGGCAGGACCGTTCTCGTTATCGATGGACGAGACTCCAACCCCCAGGGCCGACTTGCTCGTTGCCGTTGCTGCGGCGCTGACGAACGAGGAGATCATCAAGCTCCTCGATGTGTCCTTCGGTCGGCTGGCGGCCGCCGAGGCGAAGCTCCTCGTCCTCTTGGGCGAGGTCAACCGGCGCCGGATGTCACTCCCTGTCACGCCGCCGACATGATCTCAGCGACTGCCGCCCGGTCGAACGAGGAGATCACCGATCGTCTCGATGCGCTGTTCCGCCAGAAGGCAGCCGTCGATGGGGAGATCGTCGTGCTGTTGGGCGAGGTCAGCCGGAACCAGATGTACCGGGAGGACGGCGCGACGTCGACCGAGACCTGGGCCGCCAAACGCTTCGGTGTCTCGACGCCCACGGCCCGGGCCCTGACGCACGTGGGGGAGAAGGCCTGGGACATGCCCCACCTGGTGGGGTCGATGTGCGACGGGGATCTGTCCTTCGACAAGGTTCGGGCGGTGGCCGACGTGGCCACCCCCGAGACCGACCAGGAGCTCTGTGACCAGGCCAAGGGGTGCACGGTGCGCGAACTGGCCGAGGTTGCCCGCACCAAGGCTGCCCTGACCCCGCCATCGACACGCACGGAGCACGAGCGGCGGTTCGTGCGCTTCAACGAGGCGTTCCGCACCATGACGGTGCAACTCCCTTCCGAGTCTTTCGCCGCGACCAGGGCCTGCCTCGAAGCCCGGGCCCGTCAGATCCCTTCCGACGGCGAGACGCCCTGGGACCAGCGCCTCTGCGACGCTTTCATGGAGTTGATCCGGTCGTCTGGAGACCAGGACGCACAGGGCCAAGGCGGCACCGCCAAGGCGAGCCCCTACTTCGTGGTCGTCCACGTCCCTCTCGAAGGCCTGGTCGATGAGTCGGGCGAGGCGAGCGACCTGGCCGGGGAGCTCGAGCGTGACGGCCTGATCAGCACAGAGACGGTCCAAGAGATCGCCTGTGACGCCACCATCGCCATCGGGGTCGACGACGACGTCGGGCACACCATGTACGAGGGCCGGGCCCGGCGGAGACCGAGCGATGCCCAGCGCCGCGAAGTCATGCGCCGGGACCGACATTGTCGCTTCCCCGGATGCACCAACGTCACCTTCACCAACATCCACCACATCGTGCCCTGGAAGCCCGGAGGCCGGACCGACCTGGACAATCTCATGTTGGCCTGTTTGCACCACCATCATCTGGTGCACTCCAAGGGCTGGACCATGTCGGGCAACGCCAACGAGGAGCTCACCTTCACCACCCCGAAAGGTCGGGTCACGACGTCGCGCCCCTCGCCACTCTGGGCCCGCGTCACTGCCGGTCCTCGGTCGAGGCGGGCGAGCGAACCTCCGAAGACGTAAGGGTTCGTTCGCAGTTCGGGTCGGTCCACCCCTTCGGTCGGCGGCCGATCGGTACTGTGCTGGCCATGCCCTTCCTCGAAGTCAATGGCGACTCGCTGTACTACGAGCTTGCGGGCGCCGGTGAACGTCTGCTCAGCATCTCGGGCACCGGCGGAGACCTGCGTCTGAAGCCCGGAGTGGCCGACGGCCTCGAGGGCCAGGCATTCGAGGTCCTCTCCTACGATCAGCGCGGCCTCGGCCAGAGCAGCGTGCCGCCCTGGCCCTACGCCATGGCGGACTTCGCCGACGACGCCGCCGCCCTCCTGGACGCGGTCGGTTGGGACGACTGCCTCGTCATGGGTATCTCCTTCGGCGGGATGGTCGCCCAGGAGGTGGCCCTACGACACCCGCAGCTGGTGCGGCGGTTGGTCTTGTGCTGCACCTCCGCGGGGGGTGCGGGCGGGGCCTCCTACCCGCTCCAAGAGCTGGTCGAGCTGAGCCCCGAAGAGGCGTCGGCGCGGCGGATGGAACTCCTCGACACCCGATGGAACGAGGACTGGCGTGCCGAGCACCCGGAGATGGTGGCCCTCATCGCCCAACGCATACCCGGACGAGCCGGGGAGCCGCCGGCCCCGGGACTGACCAACCAGTTGGCCGCCCGGGCCGAACACGACACCGCCGGGCGTCTCGGCACCATCGCGTGTCCAACCCTGGTGTGTGGCGGGAGGTTCGATGGGATCGCGCCACCGGCCAACAGCGAGTTCCTGGCGTCGGCCATCCCCGGCGCGCGGCTCGAGATGTTCGACGGGGGTCACGCCTTCTTCATGCAAGACGCCACTGCTCTGCCGGCCATCGTCGACTTCCTCTCGGAGGGCGCGCCGACGCGGCCAGCGCCGTAGATTGCCGGTCATGGACGTGAAGAGGACCCCTGAGTGGAAGGCCCTGACGGCGCACTACGACACGATCTCGAGCGCGGCATCTGCGCGACCTCTTCGCCGAGGACCCTGAGCGGACGGGACGCATGACGGCTGGGGCGGCCGATCTCGTCCTCGACTACTCGAAGCAGCGGGTGACGGACGAAACCATGCGCCTCCTGATGGATCTGGCCGACGCCGCCGACGTCGAAGCGCATCGCGACGCGATGTTCGCGGGCGAGCACATCAACACGACCGAGGACCGCGCCGTGCTGCACGTGGCACTGCGCATGCCGCCCGGCAGTGTGCTGCACGTCGACGGCCAGGACGTGGTCGGCGATGTGCAGGCGGTGCTCACCAAGATGGGTGATCTGTCCGACCGTATCCGCAACGGATCGTGGACCGGCGCCACGGGCAAGCGGATCGCTGCAATCGTCAACATCGGGATCGGCGGTTCGGACCTCGGCCCGGCGATGGCCACCCTCGCCCTGGCCGACTACGCCCAGCCGGGACTGACGAGCCGCTTCGTCTCGAACGTCGACCCCGTCGACCTGTATGCCTCCACCCACGACCTGGACCCCGAGACGACGCTCTTCGTCATCAGCTCCAAGACCTTCACGACGCTGGAAACCCTGACCAACGCCGCCGCCGCTCGGGACTGGCTGCTGGCGGGTCTGGGCAGCGCGGCCGGGGACGACGCGGTTGCGAAGCACTTCGTCGCCGTGTCTACCAACGCCAAGGCGGTCGCGGAGTTTGGCATCGACACCGACAACATGCTCGTGTTCTGGGACTGGGTGGGCGGGCGCTATTCATATGACTCGGCGATCGGCTTCTCGCTCATGGTGGCGATCGGGCGCCAGGCCTTCGGCGAGATGCTGGCCGGCTTCCACGCCATGGACGAGCACTTCCGGACGGCGCCGCTCGGCGAGAACCTCCCGGCCATTCAGGGGATGCTCAACGTCTGGTACAACAACTTCTTCGGCGCGCAGACACACGCCGTGTTGCCGTACAGTCACCGGCTGGCCCGTTTCCCCGCCTACCTGCAGCAGCTGACCATGGAGTCCAACGGCAAGTCGGTCAAGCTCGACGGCACGCCGGTGGATGTGCAGACGGGGGAGATCTTCTGGGGAGAGCCGGGCACCAATGGCCAGCACGCCTTCTACCAACTGATTCACCAGGGCACAAAGCTGATCCCGGCCGACTTCATTGCCTTCGCCGAGTCCACCCACGACACCGGTGACCAGCAGGACCTGCTGATGGCCAACTGTCTGGCCCAGACCAAGGCGCTCGCCTTCGGCAAGACGACCGAGCAGATCGCTGCGGAGGGGACACCAGTGGCGCTCGTGCCACACAAGGTGATGCCGGGGAACCGTCCGAGTTCGACGATTGTGGCACCGAAGGTCACCCCATCGGTCCTGGGCCAACTCGTGGCGCTCTACGAGCACACCGTGTTCGTCGAGGGCACCATCTGGGCCATCGACTCGTTCGATCAGTGGGGTGTGGAGCTCGGAAAGGTCATGGCCAAGGAGCTCACTCCGATCCTCACCGACGCCGCGGCACCGGACCTGTCAGGTGAGGACTCGTCGACGGCCTCCCTGGTGCGGCTCTACCGCGGGATGCGGGGTCGCGCGGTCTGATCAGACGCGGGTTTCTATGCCGTGCAGCGGTTGGCGCGGCATGAGCCCCCGCCATGCGCTGGGAAGCGTGCGCCCCAGCCGCCCGAGCTCTTCGAGGTGGGCCTCCGAGAGTGCCTCCAGCCGCTTGCTCCCGGCCGCGGTCAGCTGCAACCGGACCACCCGGTGATCCTGAGGGTCGCGGACCCGCTTGAGCAACTTGGCGGCGTCGGCCCGGTCCACCAGCCCGACCGCGCTGTGGTGACGAAGGAGGAGGTAATCGGCCACCTCACCCACGGTGGGGCCTCGGTGATCAGGATGCCCGCGAATGGCCAGCAGAAGTTGGTGTTGCGCCGGGGTCAGGCCCGCCTCTTCCGCCTGCTGTTCGCTCCATCGGAGGAACCGGCGCAATCCGGTCCGTAAGGCCAACAGGTCCTCATAATCAGCATCTCGCAGACGCATCGTCTTACGATAACATCGTCATACGATAGATATGGTGGATGCCATCCGGGTAAGAAGCTGACCATGGAACGCGCCATCGTGGGCTTCGAACGGGACGAGGTGGGCGACTGGGTCGCCCTGCTCGAGTGCGGCCACCGCCAGCACGTGCGGCACAACCCTCCGTGGCAGGACCGCACCTGGGCGCTCAGCGCCGAAGGGCGAGCGGAACGGATCGGCTCGCCACTCGAGTGCCGGAACTGCGACGAGGATCCGTCAGCCGGCGACCCGGCCTGTTGGGTGGAGCAGGTCTGCCGCGTCTGCGGTGGGCTGGACAGGCACCGACCCGGGTGCACCGAAGTGATGCCTCGGGCGGACTCCTGAAGCCAGCCCGTGCCGGTTAGGCCGGCCGCGTCGCCCCGACGAAGAGCAGGCTCCCGAAGGCGGCTCCCGGCGTGGCGGGGAAGGCCTCAGCCCTGACATCGGCCCCGGTGTGCGGCGCGTCGACCATGACGTCCCGGCCGTTCACGACGCCCACGAAGAGTCCGACGTGGTCGATCGAACCCGGCCCGCCCCCGAAGAAGACAAGGTCGCCCGGCGCCAGGACGGCGCCCGGCGCGAGCTTCGGCGTGCGGTCGTACTGGTCTTGGGCCACCCGGGGGAGAGCCACGCCCGCGACCGCGTAGGCCGCCTGCACGAGGCCGGAGCAGTCGAAGCCGACGCCCGGCGACTCGCCGCCCCACACGTATGGCGTGCCGATCTGGGACAGCGCCCACGACACCGCGACGGCGCCCGCATCGGTGTCGGAGACCAGGGTCCCCGCGGCCGTCGCCGTCGCCGTGCCCCCTCCTGCGTCGTACGACTGCGCCAGTGCCAGCACCTGGGCCACGTAGGAGGCCGAGTGGTTGTAGGCGTACACGGCGCCGGACAGGTCGGCCCCGCCGGCCCCGCCGTCGGCGCACAGCAGGCGGGCCGCTGCGTACACGGCGTCCGTCGGGTCGTAGGGGCTCGGCGGCACCGCCCCGCCCGGAGCGACAGGCTGGTCGTAGGCCGCAAAGGTTGCCGGCTCGAACTGCATCGGCCCTTCGGCACCCGCCGCGTTGGCGCCGCTGTGCACGCCCGGCAGGTTCGACTGGCCGTTGTCCGACTCGACGGTGCCGATGGCGGCCAGGATCGTCCAGGGCAACCCCGGGCAGGTAGCCGCCGCCTGTTGGTACAGGGTCAGCATGGCCGCAGGGATCTGTGCCGTGGCGGCCGAAGAGGGCGCGGGCCCACCGGCCCCGACACCGAGTACCGACATGGCCGACGCCAGCACCGCCGTCCCCACCACCGCCGCGGCCAGGCCCACCGAGAGCCCAGCGGCGAGGACGCCGCCTCTCATCGGTGGCCCGCCGGGAGCGCGGGCGGCGAAACAGGGGCGGCAGCCATGGCAGGGAACGGTCGTCTGGGCACGGCAAAGGCGCGGCCGTCATACTTGGAGCATGAAGAGCACCATGCAGGACGCGCCGCTCCTGATCAGAGACCTGCTGCGCCACGGGCAGCAGGTGCACGGCGACAGCACGGTCATCACCGTGGAAGAGGGCGGGCACCGCACCGCCACGTTCGCCGAGGTCGCCGTTCGGGCCGAGAAGCTGGCGGCCGCCCTGACACGGCTCGGCATCGAGCAGGGCGACCGCGTCGGGACCTTCGGCTGGAACAACCAGGGGCACCTCGAGGCGTATCTCGCCATCCCCTGCATGGGGGCGGTGCTGCACACGCTCAACATCCGCCTCCCGGCCGAGCAGCTGGCCTACGTGATCAACCACGCCGAGGACCGCTGCATCATCGTGGACGTCTCGCTCATCCCTTTGCTGGCCGCGATCAAGGACGACCTCAAGACGGTGGAGACCATCATCGTGGCCGGCGAGGGCGACACCTCATCCCTCGGCGAGACTTTGTCGTACGAGCGGCTGCTGGCCGCCGAGGAGCCCGGCTTCGATTGGCCCGAGCTCGACGAGCGTTCCGCCGCGGCCATGTGCTACACGAGCGGGACCACCGGCAGCCCCAAGGGCGTCGTGTACTCGCACCGCTCGACGTGGCTGCACACCATGGCCGAGCAGTCGGCGAGCTCGGTCGGCATGATGGAGACCGACCGCATCCTGATCATCGTGCCCATGTTCCACGCCATGGCGTGGGGCACGCCCTACGGGGCCTGGATGGCGGGCACCGACATGATCATGCCGCAGATGTACCTCATGGGGCAGCAGCTGGCCGACGTCATCAACGAGCACCACCCGACGCTCGCCTGCGGGGTCCCCACCATCTGGAACGGCCTGCTCGCCCTCGACACGCCGATCGACTTCTCTTCCGTGCGGGCCATCACGGCCGGCGGTGCGGCCGTGCCGCAGTCTCTGATCGAGGCGTTCGAGGAGCGGTTCGGTGTGACCATCATCCAGGGGTGGGGAATGACCGAGACGAGCCCGCTCGCTGCGTTCGGGTTGCCCCCGGCCCGCCGGCTCGATGGGCACGACGACATGTATTACAAGATCAAGGCCGGACGGGTGGTCGGCGGGGTCGAGGTCCGCGTCGTCGCCGAAGACGGGACCGTGCTCCCAAACGACGGCAAGTCGGTGGGGGAGTTCGAGATCCGTGGAGCCTGGGTCACGGGCTCGTACTACAAGGACGAGGACCCGGCGAAGTTCGACGACGGCTGGCTCCGCACGGGCGACGTGGGCACGCTCGACACCCAGGGTTATATGACGATCTCGGACCGCACGAAGGACGTCATCAAGTCCGGGGGCGAATGGATCTCCTCGGTCGAGCTCGAGAACGCGGTCATGGGCCATCCCGACGTCTTCGAGGCGGCGGTGATCGCCGTCCCCGACCCGAAGTGGTCCGAGCGGCCACTGGTCGCCGTCGTCCCCAAGCCCGGGCGCACGATCGACCCGGCCGACCTGTTGGCCTTCCTGGCCGAGCGTGTGCCGCGCTGGTGGCTGCCCGACCAGTGGACGTTCATCGGCGACATTCCCAAGACGAGCGTCGGGAAGTTCGACAAGAAGGTCATGCGCCTCGCCTATGCCGATGGTGACTACAAGGTGCAGAGCACGCCCCTGCCGAAGTGAGCGGGTCGAACGAGGCGGTGGCCGATCTGGCCGAACGGCTCGACGGCGTCCTGGAGGAGCTCACCGACATGGCGCTCGACGCGCTGCGGCTCGCCTCGGCGGGCGATCCCGACTCGGCCGAGACCGGGGAGGCGCTGGCTCGTGAACGGCGCATCCTGAAGGCCCGCCGGGCTCTCGAGCGCTGCGTCGCCGCGCTGCGCGAGGGCTCGGGTGCAGACCGCGAAGCGCTCGACGACGGCGCCGGCTGAGCCCCCGTCGCCGCCGTCACCGTGCGCACCTTCGTGGCGGCCTGGCCCGACGAGGCAACGCGCCGCCGCCTGGCCGCGCTGGAGCTGGGGCACGAGAAGAACCTGCGGCTCGTTGGACCGGCCCGCTGGCACGTGACACTGCGCTTCCTGGGGGATGTGCTCGAGGACCAGCTGGCGCCGCTGGGCGACGGGCTCGTGGCGCGGGCCGCCGCGCTCGCGGGGCCGGTCGAGTGCCGGCTCGGCCCCACCACCGCCTGGTTCATCGGGGTCAGGGTCCTCCAGCTCCCCGCGCACGGGCTCGACGGATTGGCCGAAGCCGTGCGGGACGCCACCACACCGGTGGTGGCGGAGCGGGCCGGGGGCGAGCCACCCTTCAACGGCCACCTGACCCTGGCCCGGGTGAAGGGACATCTCGGGCCCCGGGCCCAGGCCGAGCTGGACGCGATCCCTTTCGAGGCCGACTTTGCCGTGGCCCACGTCGACCTGGTGTCGTCGAAACCCTCGCCGCACGGTCACGTCTATACGACGCTCAGGCGGGCGACCCTCGGAGCGGGAGCCTGAGACTGCGTACTGCGTCAGCCCGGATGGCCGGCCAGGAAGGCCGTGATGGCCTGAGCCATGGCGGCCGCCGCCGCCTGCTGGAACGAAGGGCTGACGAGCAGGGCGGCATCGGTGGCGTTGCGCATGTTGCCGCACTCGATCAGCACCTTGGGCACCGTGGTGAGGTTCAAGCCGGCCAGGTCGTCACGGGGTTGCAGCCCGTCGACCCCGTCATAGGTGCTGACTGGCATCGGAGTGCCGGCGGCGAACGCGTCGCGCAGGGTGGCGGCGAAGGCGGCCGAGGTTCCGATGACGCCGGCGTTGGGTCCGTCCGCCGTCGGCTCGAGTACGGTGAAGCCACGCCCGTCCGCCGGCCCACCGTCGGCGTGGATGTCGACGGCCACGTCAGCGTGGGCGCCGTTGACGATGGCGGCCCGCGTCGTGACGCAGGGGCCCACCCCGTCGTTGTCCGGGCGTGTCAGCACGACGGTGGCCCCCTCCGCCTGCAGGTCGGCCTCCAGGTCGGTGGCCACG
This sequence comes from uncultured Acidimicrobiaceae bacterium, assembly GCA_963719485.1. Lineage (GTDB taxonomy): Bacteria > Actinomycetota > Acidimicrobiia > Acidimicrobiales > RAAP-2 > Bog-473. The sequence continues at coordinate 3,634,968 of OY970387.1, read as the reverse complement.
TTGAAGTTGAACTGCGCCTCGGTGAAGCCGCTGTCGGTCGCCGTCCCCGTCGTGTCGCAGGGCTCCTCCCCGGTCCCGTTGAAGACCGGCTGGTTGATGACGTCGGGAGCGCTGTAGTTCAGGCCGTTGTGGCCGGGGTCGATCCCGACGACCTCCCCGGCCAGAGGCTCGGACCCGACGGCGAGCCAGTAGCCCGCCCCCTGGGCCGATGGCGCCAGACCGACGGCTGGGCCCGGAAGGGCCGTCCCGCCCAGGGACCCGAAGTAGCGCGCGTCCCCGTAGGTGAAGACGCCACCGTCCCGCGCCACGAGCCAGTAGCCGCCGCCGTCCCCGGTGGCCGCCATGCCCGTCACCGGAGCGTCGAGCGCCAGGGCCCCGGCTGATCCGTTGAAGGCCGCGTCGCCGTAGGTGAAGACGCCCCCGTCCCGGGCCACCAGCCAGTAACCCCGCCCATCGGGTGTGGCGGCCATGCCCACGACCGGGGCATTCAGGGGGAGACCGCCGGCCGAGCCGGCGAAGGCCGCATCGCCGTAGCTGAAGATGCCGCCGTCGGCCGCCACCAGCCAGTAACCCCGGCCGCCGGGTGTGGTGGCCATCCCCACGATCGGCGCGTTGAGGTCGAGTGAGCCGGCCGAGCCGAAGAACCCGGCGTCGCCGTAATTGAACACGCCGCCGTCACGCCCGGCGAGCCAGTAGCCCGCGCCGTCGTGGTTGGCCGCAATGGCGACGATCGGAGCGTTGGCGCCCGACACCGCGTTGGCGCCGACTGCGGTGGCGCCGAACGGCACGGCAGAGTTGGCCGGGGGAGCCGGGGAATCGGGGGAAGCGGCCGTCGGGAGGAGCAGGCAGGCCAGCACGACGAGGGGGACCGACGCGACCCCGCCACGCCGGATCACCCCGTGCACTCGTTGACGGCGTCGATGAGCTGGCGGAGCCGGGAATAGTGGAAGCGGTCGAAACGGAGGGCCAGGCGCGGCAGTTCGGGGTGGTCGTTGCGCTCCGGCGGAAACGGCCCGGCCGTGCGGATGTTCCCCCGCAGCACGATGTCAGAGAACCGGCGGTTCAGGTCGGCCAACTCCGCCTTGCTGGGCTGCACCTGCAGCCGGAGGACCAGGAGGTCGCCCACCCAGCGGATGGAGTGGTAGTTGCGGTAGAAGCCCAGCACCTCTTCGGCCGCCTCCTCCAGGGTGTTGGTCACCTTGAAGAGGGCGCGGTCGTCGGGGGAGACCCAACCGGCGTCGATCGCCGCCTCCTGCACGAAGCGCAGCCAGGAGTGCCAGTAGGTCCCCCCGGGCGTCTCGATCATCACGACGGGCGCCGGCTCCGCCTTGCCCGTCTGCAGCAGCGTGAGGAGCTCGAACGCCTCGTCCTGCGTGCCGAAGCCGCCCGGCAGGACGGCGTAGGCGTGGGATTCCTTGATCAACATCAGCTTGCGGGTGAAGAAGTAGCGCATCTCGACCAGCTTCGGATCCTGCGCGATGAACGGGTTGGCGTCGCCCTCGAACGGGAGTCGGATGTTGACCCCGAAGGCGTGGTCGCGGCCTGCGCCTTCCAGTCCCGCGGCCATGATGCCGGGACCGGCACCGGTCACCACCATCCAGTCGGCCGCGGCCAGCTTGGCGGCCAGGTCGCGGGCGAGGATGTAGATCGGGTCGTCGGGTTTGGTGCGCGCCGAGCCGAACATGGTGATCTTGCGGATGTGGCGATACGGGCGGAAGACGCGGAACGCCTCCGCCATTTCGCCCAGGGCGGCGTTGGCGATCTTGAGGTCTCCCACCGATGTGCCCTCGCGCGCCATGTCACCGAGGGAGCCGATCATGTCCTGGAGCTCGCGGGACTGGGCCGCGGAGAGATCGTGGTTCTCGAAGAGTGCGTCGAACGCCCGCTGGCGTGCGGCCGCGTCGTCGGTCACTCGCCGGCCAGCGCGTACAGGGTGGAGCGCTGTACCAGGGGCCGCCCGAGCGGCGCCACGATGGCCTCCAGCTCCTCGACGCCCATCCGCTGCCCGTGCTTCGCCCCGGCCGCCCGCGAGATGTTCTCGTCCATCAGGGTGCCGCCGAGGTCGTTGGCCCCGGCCCGGAGCAATTGGCGCGCACCCGCGCCGCCCATCTTCACCCAGCTGACCTGGATGTTGTCGATGTCCCCGGCGTAGGCGATGCGTGCGACGGCATGCATCAGGACGGTTTCCCGGAACGTCGGTCCCCGCCGGGCCTTCTTCTGGAGGTAGATCGGGGTGGCCATGTGCACGAAGGGCAGCGGCACGAACTCGGTGAAGCCGCCGGTCTCGCGCTGGAGGGCCCGGGTGCGCACCATGTGGCGGGCCCAGCTCACCGGCTGCTCGACCGAGCCGAACATGATCGTGATGTTGGAGCGCAGGCCCACGCCGTGCGCGGTGCGGTGCGCCTCCAGCCACTCCTCGGTGTTGATCTTGTCGGGGCAGATCACGGCGCGGACGTCGTCATCCAAGATTTCGGCCGCCGTGCCCGGCAGTGTCTTGAGGCCGGCGTCCTTCAGGCGGGTCAGGTACTCGGCCAGGGGCACCTCGGAGCGGCGCGCCCCCTCGGTCACCTCCAGCGCGGTGAAGCCGTGGATGTGGATCTCGGTCGAACCCGCCCGCACCGCCTCGAGGACGTGCAGGTAGTAGTCCCCGTCGAAGTTGGGGTGGATGCCGCCCTGCAGGCAGACCTCGGTGGCGCCCTCGTCGACGGCCTCGACCACCCGCCGCGTGATCTCGTCGAGCTCCAGCAGGTAGGGGGCGCCGCGCAGGTTGAGCGAGAGCGGGCCCTTGGAGAACGCGCAGAAGCGGCACTTGAAGGTGCAGACGTTCGTGTAGTTGATGTTGCGGTTCCGCACGAACGTCACGTCATCGCCGACCACGCGGCGGCGCAGGTCGTCGGCGACCTCGGCGACCATGCGCACCTCGGGGCCGCGGGCGCTGAAGAGGGTCACGATCTCCGCCTCGCCCACCTCCTGGCCCAGCGCCACGCCGGCCAGCACCTCGGCCACCGCACCGGCGCCGATACGGGGCGCCGCGGAGGAGCGGGTCAGGTCGAGCAGCGGCGGTGGCGGCTCCTCGCCCCCCGAGCACCACGTCGCATCACGGGCCAGCCCTTCGGCGTCCGACGCGTCCAGCACCGCGAAGCGCACGGCCGGGTCGAGCCACCGCCCGGGGTCCAACGCGAACGTCGGGTAGACGGTCATCCGGGGCGCCAGGGTGTGGCCGGCCGCCTCGGTGGCCCCGCGGAGGATGTCCAACGCAGGCCAGGCCCGTTCCGGGTTCACGTGGTCGGCCGTCACCGGGGATACGCCGCCCCAGTCGTCGATGCCGGCGTGCAGCAGAGGCGCCAGGTCGTCGGAGAGGTTCGGCGGCGCCTGCACGTGGATCTCGGGCGGGAGCACCAGGCGCGCCACTGCGATGGCCCACTGCAGGTCCTCGGGCGGGCAGGGTGCGGCCCGGAACATGGTCGTGCCCGGCTTGGGCAGGAAGTTCTGGACGATCACCTCCTGGACGTGGCCGTGGCGGGCGTGGGATGTGGCCACGGCCCGCAGCGCCGCCAGCTGCCCGGCCCGGTCGTCGCCGATGCCGACCAGGATCCCGGTGGTGAAGGGGATGGAGTGCTCGCCGGCCGCCTCCAGGGTGGCCAGGCGCCGAGCGGGCGCCTTGTCCGGTGCGCCCCGGTGGGCGGCCAGCCCCTCGGCCAGGGATTCGAGCATCATCCCCTGGCTGGCCGACACCGCGCGCAGCGTCGCCAACTCCGAGGCGTCCAGCGCACCGGCGTTGGCGTGGGGGAGGAGGCCGGTCTCCTCGAGGACGAGTCGGCACATGGCGGCGAGGTAGTCGACCGTCGAGGCGTAACCGGCACCGGCCAGCCACTCTGCGGCGACCGGGTAGCGCAGCTCGGGCCGCTCGCCCAGCGTGAAGAGGGCCTCGTGGCACCCGGCGGCCCGCCCCGCCTCCGCGATGGCCAGCACCTCTTCGGGGAGCAGGTAGGGCGCGGTCACCCGGGCCGGCGCCTTGGCGAAGGTGCAGTAGCCGCAGCGGTCCCGGCACAGCATGGTGAGCGGGATGAAGACCTTGGGGGAGTAGGTCACGCGGCGCCCGTGTGCGCCGTCGCGCACGACGCGGGCCAGCGCGGTGAGGTCGTCGAGAGGCGTGCGCAGGAGATCGGCGTCGGAGAGCATTGAGGCCAATCTAGGGGGCGTCGGCACGGGCGGCGCCGTCGACCAACCACAGCGTCCGGCCGGCGTGGACGCGGGCGGCCGGGATGTCCTTACCCTCGACCAGTGCGGCCACCGCGGCCGCCTTGGAGGCGCCGGCCACCGTGAAGACGGCGGTGCGGGCCGAATTGATGGCCGGCAGCGTCAGGGTGAGGCGGGGGTGCGGGTTGACGCCGTTGGGGTCCTCGGTCGCCAGCACGAGCACGCCGGGGTCGGCGTCCAACGTCGTCGCGCCCGGGAACAGCGAGGCGGTGTGCCCGTCGGGGCCCATCCCCAAGTGCACGAGGTCGATCCCCGGACCGGTCACCAGGTCCGACATCGTCCGCTGGTACGCGGCCACGCACTCGTCGACCGGCCCGACCGTCGGCATGGGCGTGAAGGACCCCACCGGTCCCACCCGGTCCAACAAGGTCTCTTTTATGAGGCGCTGGTTGGCGTCCGCGTCGTCGGGCGGGACGACGCGCTCGTCGCCGACGAACACGTCCACCAGGCTCCAGTCGATCCCGCCGACGGTGGCCAGCATCTCGTAGCAGGCCTGAGCCGTCGGACCTCCCGAGAGCACGAGGGCGCAGCGCGGCCCGGGGCGCGCCGCATACACCTCGAGGACCGCCTCGCAAAAGGCGCGGGGGACGTCATCGACCGGGGTGATCACGATGAGGTTGTCAGCATCAGCATCAGCATCAGCATCAGCGTCAGGGCGACGGGGTTCCGGTCTCCAAGCCCTGCTGCCCCGACTCGAGCGTGACGGCGTGGCCGCCGAACTGGTTGCGCAGGGCGGAGAGCATCTTGAGCTGGAAGGCGTCGGGCTCCTGGGAGGCGAAGCGGGTGAAGAGCGACGTGGCGATCACCGGCGCCGACACGCCGCGGTCGATGGCCTCCTGCGCCGTCCAACGACCCTCGCCCGAATCGGCTACCACCCCCTTGATCCCATCGAAGCCGGCCCCGGGTCGCAGCGCCCGCTCGGCCAGGTCGAGCAGCCAGCTGCGTACCACCGAGCCGTAGCGCCAGATGGATGCGATCTCGTGCAGGTCGAGCCCGAACTCGTCGGCCTTGCTCATCACCTCGAAGCCCTCGGAGTACGCCTGCATGAGCCCGTACTCGATCCCGTTGTGCACCATCTTGACGAAGTGCCCCGCCCCCACCGGGCCCACGTGCGCATATCCGCCCTCGGGCGCAAGCGTCAGGAAGGCCGGCTCGACGACCGCCACCGATTCCTTGGTGCCGCCCACCATCAGGCAGTACCCCTCGGTCAGCCCCCAGACGCCGCCCGACGTCCCGGCGTCGACCAGCCCCACCCCCGTGTTCGAGATCTTCTCGGACAGCGCGATCCACTCCTTGTAGTTCGAGTTGCCGCCGTCGACGATGACGTCACCCGCAGACAACATCCCGGCCAGCTCCTCGACCGTCGAGTCGGTCACCTTGCCGGCGGGCAGCATCACCCAGACCGCCTTGGGGGCGGTCAGCTTCCCGGTCAGCTCGACCAGCGTCGTCGCCGTCTCCGCGCCCTTGCCCGCGGCCACCTTCAGCGCGTCCGCGCTGAGGTCATAAGCGACGACCTCATGCCCGCCCTTGAGCAGGCGCTCGGTCATGTTGGCACCCATCTTGCCGAGGCCGATCATGCCGATCCTCATGCGCGCTCCTCTCGGTCGTGCCGCCGGCTCAGAAGGTAGCGGCTTTGTCAGTCAGCGACTGCAGTAGTTCGTCGAACGACTTGGCGAAGGAGTGGACGCCTTCGTCCTCGAGCGTCTGCTCCACGTCGAGCATCTCGATCCCGGCCTCGGCCAGCCGGGCCAGTGCCGCCGTCGCCTCGTCGGGATCGGCGTCGACGGTCCGCTTCAGCGTCCCGTGACCCTCGAAGGCGCGCAGCGTCGGCTCGGGCATGGTGTTCACGGTGGCGGGCCCGATCAGGCTGTCGACGTAGAGAAGGTCGGAATAGACGGGGTTCTTGGTCGAAGTGGATGCCCACAGCGGCCGCTGCACCCGGGCCCCCTTGGCCCGCAGTGCCTCCCAGCGGTCACCGGCGAAGGTGCGATGGAAGTGCTGATAAGCAGTCTGAGCTTGCGCCACCGCGGCGGTTCCCCGCAGGCCGAGAATGGCGGCGTCACCCTTCTCCCCGCCGGCCAGGGCCTCCAGGCGGCGGTCGACCTCGGTGTCGACCCGGCTGACGAAGAAGGAGGCGACGCTGGCCACCTTCTTCAGCTCGTCCTCACGGCCGGCGGCCACCAGTGCCTCGAGGCCCTTCAGGTACGCCTCCATCACCTCGTCGTAGCGGTCGAGCCCGAAGATCAGCGTGACGTTGATGCTGTGGCCCTCGCCGATCAGGGTCTCGATCGCCGGGACACCTGCTTTGGTGGCGGGCACCTTCACGAACAGGTTGGGTTGGGCAATGCGCTGGTGCAGGTCGCGTGCCGTCTTGAGCGTGGCCTCCGTCTCGTGCGCCTGCGCGGGGGAGACCTCCAGCGAGACGAAGCCGTCCTCGCCGTCGCTCTGGTCATAGAGGGGTCGCAGCATGGCGAGCGCATTGTTGATGTCGGTGACGGCCATCTCCCAATACGCGCTCTCGACCGTGTGGTCCTTCATGAGGGCGCGGAACTGGTCGTCGTACGTGTGCTGGCCGCTGATCGCGTTGGCGAAGATGGTCGGATTGGACGTGATGCCGCGCACGCCGAGCTCCAACAGCTCGGCCAGCTGACCACCCTCGAGCCAGTCGCGGCGCAGGTTGTCGAGCCAGGGGCTCTGGCCCCCGATGTCGTAGAGCTCCTGGAGTCGGGTCATCTGGACACCTCTCTTCTTCTCGTACGGGTCAGGCACCGAGGAGGGCCCGGGCCCGCTCCACCACGTGGTCGGCGGTGAACCCGAACTTCTCCATGGCGACCGCGCCCGGGGCCGACGCGCCGAAGTGGTCGATCCCGATGGCGTCGTCGGCGTAGCGGTCCCATCCGAAGGTGGCGCCGGCCTCGATGCTCAGCACCGGCACGCCTGGCGGAAAGATCGTGGCCCGGTAGTCCTCGGGCTGCCGCTCGAAATGGTCCCAGGACGGGAACGACACCACCTGCGCATGAATGCCCGAACCGGCCAGCGTCACCGCCGCAGCGACGCACAGCTGGACCTCGCTGCCGGTGCCGACCAGCACGATCTGGGGCGGCCCGTCGCTATCGACGAGGACGTAGGCGCCTCGCGGCACGCCCGCCGCCGCCCGCTCGCCGGCCGCGGCCAGGACGGGGACGTTCTGGCGGGTCAGGACCAGGCCCACCGGCCCGCTGGCCTCGACGGCCAGGCGCCATGCCTGCGCCGTCTCGTTGGCGTCGGCCGGGCGGATCAGGCTGAGGCCGGGCATGGCCCGTAGGGAGGCCAGCTGCTCCACCGGCTGGTGCGTCGGCCCGTCCTCGCCGAGCCCGATGGAGTCGTGGGTCCACGAAAAGATCACGTGCGACCCGGTCAACGAGGCGAGGCGGACGGCGGGGCGCATGTAGTCGGTGAAGCAGAAGAAGGTCCCGCCGAGCGGCAGGATGCCCCCGTGCTGCGCCATGCCGTTCATGGACGACGCCATGCCGTGCTCGCGGATCCCGTAGTGGACCTGGGTCCCGCCCGGCGTCTGGCGGGACTGGATCTCGGCGCCCCTGACCTTCACGCCGTTGTTGCCCGTCAGGTCGGCCGAGCCGGCCAGCAGGCCCGGCAGCTTGGCGGCGGTGGCGTCGATGCACTGGTTGATGGCGTGACGGGTGGCCAGCTGGGTGCCGGCCTCGAAGGCGGGCAGGTCGTCGGCCCAGCCCGGCAATCCGTGCCCCGCCTGGGCGGCGTCCCAGGCGGCGCGGTCGCCCTTCCAGGCCGCGAAGCGCTCGGTCCATTCGGCGTGGCGTTCGGCGCCCCGCGCGATCTGCTGGCCGTAGAAGTCGCGCACCTCGTCGGGAACCCAGAAGCTCTGGTCCGCCGGAAGGCCGAGGATCTCCTTGGTCACCTTGATCTCCTGGGCGCCGAAGGGCGAGCCGTGGGCCGCGGCGGTGTCGGTGAGCTTCGGCGACGGCCAGCCGATGTGGCTGCGCAGCACGAGGAGGGTCGGCTTGGCATCGGGTCCGTCCGCCGGCACGTCCAACGCCTCGCGGATGGCGGCCTCGAGTGCGTCGACGTCGTTCGCCATCTCGCCGAGGTTGCGCACGTGCCAGCCGTAGGCCAGGAAGCGCTCGACCGGGTTGTCGTTGTAGGCGAGCTCGGTGGGCCCGTCGATGGTGATGTGGTTGTCGTCGTAGAAGGCGAGCAGCCGGCCCAGGCCGAGGTGCCCGGCCAGCGATGCGGCCTCGTGCGAGATCCCCTCCATGAAGCATCCGTCACCGGCGATGACGAAGGTGCGGTGGTCGCAGACCTCGGGCCCGAACGTCGTGCGCAGCCAGCGCTCGGCGATCGCCATGCCGACCGCGTTGCCCACGCCCTGGCCCAGCGGCCCGGTCGTGACGTCGATGCCCGCCGTGTGGCCGGCCTCGGGGTGCCCGGGCGTCCGGCTGCCCCATTGGCGGAACTGGCGCAGGTCCTCGAGCGAGAGGTCGTAGCCGGTCAGGTGCAGCATGGAGTACTGCAAAATGCAGGAGTGCCCGTTGGAAAGGACGAAGCGGTCGCGATCGGGCCACTCGGGGTCCCGCGGGTCGTAGTTCATGATCCTGGTCCAGAGCACGTGCGCCAGGGGAGCCAGCGCCATCGCGGTGCCCGAGTGCCCGGAGTTGGCCTGCTCCGGCGCATCCATGGCCAGGCCGCGGATGACGTTGATGCCGAGCTCCACCAACCTGGGGTCCTGTACGACCGGTGTCGAAGTGTGCAACGCCATGGTCAACCCTAACCGTCCCTCTCCGCAGGCCGCGAGGGCCGTCACCTACTCTTCACCTTCATGGCTTCCCGCATGCAGGTGCCGCCAAACAGCGACTTGACGCTGGGTATGACCTGCGTCGACAAGAGCACGCCCGGCCGCTGCGTCTGGCGCATGCGGGCGGACGAGCGCTTCGCCAATCCGGCCGGGATCATGCAGGGTGGCTTCCTGGGCGCCTTCGCCGATTCGGCCATGGGCGCGGCCGCCGTCACCTTCGTGGAGGGCCGCCGGGTCTTCTCCTCCAACGCCGAGATGAAGATCAGCTTCCTGGGCGCCGTGCCGCCGGGGGCCGACCTCACCTGCACCGCCGAAGTGGTCTCCGGTGGGCGCCGCGTGGCCTTCGTGGAGGCGAGCGTGAGCGCCCGCGTCGAGGGCGAGGAGGGGGAGCGCCTGGTGGCCCGCGCCTCGTCGACCTACCTGTACAAGGACCGCGACTGACGTGCCCAGCGTGGGCGGTGTTTGCGTGCGAACGGCCCAGCGACCAGGATTGTGCGCCTCATGGCACCACCGTCAGACAACGGCAGTCACGGGCTGCGCAACGCGGGCGATGACGCCTTCCAGCTCACGGTCGACTACCTCAAGCAGGAGGTCGTCGATCCCTTGCGTGGGTTGGGCCGCTTCCTCTACATGGGGATCGCCGGCTCGTTCTTCTTGGCCTTCGGGCTCCTGCTCATTCTGCTCGGGGTGTTGCGGCTGTTGCAGACGGAGACCGGGACCGCCCTGACCGGGGACTGGTCGTGGGTGCCGTACGCGGTGGTCGTCGTGCTCGGCATCGCCATCATCGGCGTGGCCGCACTGCGGATACAGGCGGGGCCGGGACAGCGCAAGCTGCCCGAGGTCGTTGCGCGGCGCGAATCGAGAGAGATCGAAGGACAGGAGGGAGCGAGCTGATGGCAGGCACGACCACGAGGGCGGGCAGCAACGGGCGCCTCATCACACGGGACGACCTGCAGGCGGCGTACGCACAGGTGATGGGTGAGGGCGAGGCCACCGCGCGCGCCGCGGCCCCCCGGGGGTTGGCCGTCGCTGGCGCCGTCGGCATCCTGCTCCTGACCCTGGCCTTCCTGGCCGGCCGCCGGCGCGGCCGGGCGAAGTCGGCCGTCGTCGAGATCCGGCGGCTCTGACGTGGACCTGCTGCTACGGCGCTTCCTGCGCGCCGGGGTCCGACGCGGCGTAGCCGGGAACTGGTACTGGTTCCTGCTCGCCGGCGCCACCTTCTTCCTCCGCCGGGTCCTGAACGACCGGTCCAGCCCGGTGTCGAGCGTGACCGTGTCGCCGGGGGAGCAGGTGCTCATCACGGTGCGCGACCGCAACACCCCCATCGCCACCGAAGCCTGACGCCCGTGGCGGGCCCCCTCGCGGCGGGGGAGCGGGTGCTCCTCATCGATCCCAAGGACCGCCGCTACCTGTTGACGCTCGTGACGGGCGCGACCTTCCACACCCACGCGGGCGTCCTGGCCCACGACGACATCATCGGGTCGGTCGAAGGGTGCACGGTGACGGGGTCCACGGGGCGCAGCTTCCTGGCGCTCCGCCCGACTCTCAGCGACGTCGTGCTCAAGATGCCCCGGGGCGCCCAGGTCATCTACCCGAAAGACCTCGGCGCCATCCTGATCGCCGCCGATATCGCACCGGGTCAGCGCGTCCTCGAGGCCGGCGTCGGCTCGGGCGCCCTCTCCATGACCGTGCTGCGCGCCGGGGCGTCGATCGTCGGCTACGAACTCCGCGAGGACTTCGCCGAGCGGGCCCAGGCGAACGTGGCAGCCGCCCTCGGTCCCGGTGCGCCCTATCGGATCGAGATACGAGACGTGACCGAGGGCATCGACGAAACCGACCTCGACCGGATCCTGCTCGACATGCCCGAGCCCCACAAGGTCGTTGCCGGCGCCGCGGCCGCGCTGCGGCCCGGTGGCATCCTCCTCGCCTACCTGCCGACCATCAACCAGACCGCGCTGCTCCGCCAGGCGCTGGACGAGTCGGGGGCGCCCTTCGGCCTGTCCGAGACGCAGGAGATCATGCGGCGCACGTGGCACGTGGAGGCCCGCTCGGTCCGCCCCGACCATCGGATGGTGGGCCATACTGGCTTCCTGACCACGGCGCGGAGACTCGGGGGCTGATGGTGGACGCGGCGGTGGAGGCGTACATCGACGCCATCGCACCGGAGCAGCGCCCGCTCTTCGACCGGCTCCACGCCATCGTCCTGACTGAGCATCCCGACGCGGAGGTGACGCTCGCCTACGGCATGCCGGCGTACCGGGTGGGCGGGCGCCGGCTCAACCTCGGCGTGTGGGCGCACGGCGTGTCCGTCTACGGTTGGCGGCGCGATCGGGACGGTGGCTTCGCGGCGCGGCACCCCGGGCTCTTGAGTGGCAAGGCGACGATCAGGATCCGGCCCCTCGACGCCGAGGGGGTCTCCGACGAGGATCTGCGGACGCTGCTGGGCGGCGCGCTCGACGCCTGAATCAGGCCGCTAGTCGCGCTCGATGAAGATGCACTCGCCCGGGCATTCCTCGGAGGCCTCGACCACCGCGTCCTCGAGGTCCCCCGGGACCGCCGCCATCCCGGCGGAGCCACCCGGGTCGTTCTTGACGTCGCCTTCTTCCTTCACATAGGCCAGGCCGTCGTCGAGGAGGGTGAACACGGCAGGCGCGATCTCCTCGCAGAGCCCGTCGCCCGTGCAGAGATCCTGGTCGATCCAGACCTTCATGTACCTGTCTCTCTCCCTTTTCGCTGCCGCCCCACGGGCCACGAGGACCGTACTGAGGCGTGCCGCGAGCCGTCAATCCGGCTTCGCAGCTCCCCCAGCGTACTCGCCCAGGCCCGCTGACCCGGTGCATCGGCGGTGCACGCACGTTGCTGGCTCTATATGTCGAGGCGAGGGCTAGGGTGGCGAACGGTGACCCAAACACCCGACGAAGCCGCTGCCCAGGCAGAAGCGCTGCGCGCTGAGCTGGCCGATGCCGAGGATGAGATCCACGCGCTCCGCCGCCGGCTCCAGGAGAGTCCGGGGCGGGTGCAGGCCCTCGAGGAGCGCCTCCTCGAGTCCAAGGGTCAACTGGCCCAGGCCACCTCGCAGAACGAGAAGCTGACCTTCACCCTGCAGCAGGCCAAGGAGCAGTTGGCCGCACTGCGCGAGGAGGTCGAGAAGCTCACCCAGCCGCCGGCGGCCTACGGGACCTTCCTCGGGATCAACGAGGACGGGACGGTCGACGTGTTCTCGAGCGGGCGCAAGATGCGGGTCAGCCTGCACCCCGACATCGACCCCGGGGCGATCCGCAAGGGGAACGAGGTCGTCCTGAACGAGAGCCTCAACGTGGTCCTCGTGCGTGACGGGGAGTTCTCCGGCGAGGTGGTCACCCTCAAGGAGCAGCTCGAGGACAAGCGTCGCTGCGTGATCTTCGCCCGGGCCGACGAGGAGCGGGTGGCCGAGCTCTCCGAGGACATGCTGGGCGTGAAGCTGCGTGCCGGCGATTCCCTGCTGATGGACGTGCGCACCCAGCTGCTCATCGAGAAGCTGCCCAAGCTCGAGAGCGAGGAGCTCGTCCTCGAGGAGGTGCCCGACATCACCTACGCGGACGTCGGCGGTCTCGACGTCCAGATCGAGGCCATCACCGACGCCGTCGAGCTGCCCTACATGCACCGCGAGCTCTTCGTGGAGTACTCGCTGCCGGCCCCGAAAGGGATTCTCCTCTATGGCCCCCCGGGGTGCGGCAAGACCCTCATCGCCAAGGCGGTGGCCAACTCCCTGGCCAAGAAGGTGGCGCTGAAGACGGGCAACGACAACGTGCGGAGCTTCTTCCTCAACATCAAGGGCCCCGAGCTCCTCAACAAGTACGTCGGGGAGACGGAGCGCCAGATCCGCCAGGTCTTCCAGCGGGCCCGGGAGAAGGCCGACGAGGGCATGCCCGTGATCGTCTTCTTCGACGAGATGGAGTCGCTCTTCCGCACGCGGGGCACCGGCATCAGCTCCGACATGGAGTCGACCATCGTCCCCCAGCTGCTGGCCGAGATCGACGGCGTGGAGTCGCTACGCGACGTCATCGTCATCGGCGCGTCCAACCGGGAGGACCTGATCGATCCCGCCATCCTCCGGCCCGGCCGGCTCGACGTGAAGATCAAGATCGAGCGACCCAACGAGGAGGCCGCCGGCCAGATCTTCAGCCGCTACCTCACGTCGAGCCTGCCGCTCGATGCCGACGAGGTGAAGCGCCTCGGCGGCGGCGACCCCGTCGAAGGCCGTACAGGCGATGATCGAGAGGACCGTGGTCGAGATGTACCGCGAGGACGACGACAACCGGTTCCTCGAGGTGACCTACCAGAACGGCGACAAGGAGATCCTCTACTACCGCGACTTCGCGTCGGGAGCCATGATCGAGAACATCGTCCGGCGGGCCAAGAAGCTGGCCATCAAGCGGGTCATCGCCGGGGAGTCCGGCGGGATACGGACCTCGGACATGCTCGAGTCGATCCGCCAGGAGTACAAGGAGAACGAGGACCTCCCCAACACGACCAATCCCGACGACTGGGCGAGGATCTCGGGCAAGAAGGGCGAGCGCATCGTCTACGTGCGGACGCTTTTGACCGAGGACCGTGAAGTGCAGGGTGGCCGCTCGATCGAACGGGTCGGTACCGGCCAGTACCTCTAGAAGTTAGGGTCGCACCGTGGCCACCACGAAGGTCTGCGGCATAGAGACCGAGTACGGGATCCTTTCGCCCGGTCCCGAGCAGAATCCCATCGCCGCATCCTCGGTGCTGGTCAACGCCTATGCGGCCGACGTGGAGCAGCAGATCGGGTGGGACTTCGAGGACGAGACCCCGGGCAACGACGCCCGCGGCTTCGCCCGCGAGGGGTCGCTGGCGCCGATGGTGGAGACCCACCTGGCCAACACGGTGCTCACCAACGGTGCCCGCTTCTACGTGGATCACGCCCACCCGGAGTACTCGAGCCCCGAATGCCTGACGCCGCTCGAGTGCCTGGTGTACGACAAGGCCGGCGAGGAGGTCCTGCGTCGCTCCATGGTGGCGGCCGCGCTCCGCATTCCGGACCAACCCGCGCCGATCGTCTACAAGAACAACTCCGACGGCAAGGGCAACTCCTACGGTTGCCACGAGAACTACATGATGGACCGGGCTGTGCCCTTCGCCAAGGTGATCGACGGCGTGGTCCCGCACTTCGTCTCACGGACGCTCTTCACGGGTTCGGGCAAGGTCGGCACCGAGACGCCGGCGCTCGACGCGGACACCGTGCAGTACCAGCTCTCGCAGCGGGCCGAATTCTTCGAGGAGATCGTCGGGCTGGAGACGACGCTCAAGCGCCCGATCGTCAACACGCGCGACGAGCCGCACGCCGACCCGAAGCGCTTCCGCCGCCTGCACGTGATCGTCGGTGATGCGAATCTCTCCGAGATCGCCACCTTCCTGAAGGTGGGCACCACGGCGATCGTGCTCGCCATGGTCGAGGACGACGCCGTCCCGACGCGCGACCTCTCGCTCTCGGACCCGGTCCGCGCGCTGCACCAGGTGTCGGCCGACCTCACACTGACCCGCCCGCTCGCCCTGACGGACGGGTCGACGGCCACCGCCCTCGAGATGCAGTGGGAGATCTTCGGCGCCGCCCGCAAGTACGCCGAGGAGTACGGCCTGACCGCCCTGGGCGACGACGGCGAGGTCGGGGGGCAGGTGATGGAGCACTGGGAGGCGGTCCTCACCGGCCTCGAGTCGGACCCGGCCACGCTGGCCGACACCCTGGACTGGGTGGCCAAGCGTGAGCTCCTGCTGGCCTACCAGGACCGTCACTCCTGCGGGTGGAAGGACCCCCGCGTCGCTGCACTGGCGTTGCAATACCACGACCTGCGGCCGGACCGGTCGGTCTTCCGGCGCCTCGACATGCGGACCCTGGTGACGCCGGCCGAGGTCGCCCACGCCGTCGGCGAGCCGCCGACGGGGACCCGGGCCTGGTTCCGGGGCAAGTGCCTGGCCCGCTGGCCCGACGCCGTCGTGACCGCCAACTGGGACTCCCTCGTGTTCGACATCGGCGCAGACCCGTTGCGGCGCGTCCCTATGATGGACCCCCTCAAGGGAACAGCCGAGCACACCGGCGCCCTCCTGGCCCAGAGCACAGGACCGGCCGACCTGCTCAACCGGCTGAACTCATAGGCGAAAGAACGCACGGACACAGGACGGGGACACGCAACGATGGCAGAACAGGAACAGAAGAGGAAGGGCTCGGGTGCGCGGACGACCGAGTCCGAGACCGAGGTCGAAGAGGCCGCGCCGGCCACCTCGGAGCGGGGCGAGAAGATCAAGGCCGAACTGGACGACCTCCTCGACGAGATCGACGAGGTGCTCGAGGACAACGCCGAGGAGTTCGTCCGCAACTATGTGCAAAAGGGTGGGCAGTAACACTCCGTGGCCCTTCCCCTTTTTCCCCCGGAGCGTGATCCGGGTCCGGACTTCGTTGGCCTGCTGCGGATGACTTCGGGCCGCCCCGACGCGCCGTCACCCACCTTCGAGGTGGGGGCCGGCGTCCCGGTGCCGCACGGCACCACCGTGGTCGCGCTTCGCTACGCGGACGGCGTGGTGATGGCCGGAGACCGGCGGGCCACGGCCGGCAACATCATCGCCCATCACGCCATGCAGAAGGTCTTCCCGGCCGACCGCTTCTCTGCGGTGGCCATCGCGGGAACGGCGGGCATGGCCATCGAGATGGTCCGGCTCTTCCAGGTCCAGCTCGAGCACTACGAGAAGGTCGAGGGCGCCACGCTCTCGCTCGAGGGGAAGGCCAACCAGCTGGCCCAGATGGTCCGCCAGCACCTGCCCCTGGCCATGCAGGGGCTCGCCGTCGTCCCGCTCTTCGCCGGCTTCGACACCGCCCGCGACATGGGTCGCATCTTCAACTACGACGTCACCGGCGGCCACTACGAGGACACCGACTTCCAGGCCACGGGGTCGGGCGGACGCGATGCGCGCAGCACGGTCAAGCTCGGCTGGCGGGAGGGCATGGCCCGGGACGAGGCCGTCGACCTCGCCATTCAGTCGCTCTACGACGCCGCCGACGAGGACTCCGCGACGGGCGGACCCGACCCGGTGCGGGGGATCTACCCGATCATCGCTGTGGTCGACGCAGCGGGCTACCGGGAAGTCCCGGAGGACGAGGTGGCCGAGCGCTTCGGTGCGCTGGTGGAGCGCAGGCAGGCGGAGCGTGCGTCATGAGCATGCCCTACTACGTCGCGCCCGAGCAGGTCATGAAGGACCGGGCCGAGTACGCCCAGAAGGGCATCGCCCGCGGCCGCTCCCTCGTTGCGACCACGTATGACGTCGGCATCGCGATGGTGGCCGAGAACCCGTCGCGGTCGTTGCACAAGATCAGCGAGATCTACGACCGGATCGCCTTCGGCGGGGTCGGCAAGTACAACGAGTACGACCAGCTCCGGGTGGCCGGAGTTCGCCACGCCGACACCAAGGGGTACGCCTACAGTCGCGAAGACGTCGACGCCCGGTCACTGGCCAACCTCTACGCGCAGTACCTCGGCAATGTCTTCACCCACGAGATGAAGCCGCTCGAGGTCGAAATTCTGGTGGCCGAGCTGGGCGAGGGCTGGGAATCAGCTGTACCACATCGCCTACGAGGGCACGATCACCGACGAGGACCGGTTTGCCGTGCTGGGCGGCGACGCCGAGACGATCACCGAGCGCGTCGCCGCCGCCTGGCAGGCCGAATGGGACCTGGCCGCGGCCGTCATGGCGGCCACAGCCGCTCTGGCCGGCCCCGACAGGACCCTGGCGGCCGACGACCTGGAAGTGGCCATTCTGAGCCGGGGAAATGGGCGGCGCACCTTCCGGCGGATCGACGAAGGGGAGCTGGCACAACTCCTGCCATAGGCAGCAGTACGGTTGGCCTGGTGGAGCGTCGGATCTTCGGAATCGAGAACGAATACGGGGTGACCTTCACCCTGCGCGGCCAGCGCCGTCTCAGCCCCGACGAAGTGGCGCGTTACCTCTTCCGTCGCGTGGTCTCGTGGGGACGGTCTTCCAACGTCTTTCTCGAGAACGGCGCGCGTCTGTACCTCGACGTCGGCAGCCACCCCGAATATGCGACGCCCGAGTGCGATCGCATCAGTGACGTCGTCGTCCACGACAAGGCGGGGGAATGGATCCTGGCGCAACTGGTCATCGGAGCGCAGGCGCGACTGCGCGAGGAAGGCATCCGCGGCGAGGTCTACCTCTTCAAGAACAACACCGACTCCGTTGGCAACTCCTATGGCTGCCACGAGAACTATCTGACCGAACGAAACGACGAGTTCAACCGTTACACCGAGGTGCTCATCCCGTTCCTCGTCTCGCGCCAGATCTACGCCGGGGCCGGGAAGGTCCTACAGACGGCCCGGGGTGCCGTCTTCTGCCTGAGCCAGCGTGCGGAGCACATCTGGGAAGGCGTCTCCTCCGCCACGACGCGCAGTCGTCCCATCATCAACACGCGGGACGAGCCACATGCCGACGCCGAGCGGTTCCGGCGCCTCCACGTGATCGTCGGCGACTCAAACATGAGCGAGTACGCCACGTTCCTCAAGGTCGGGACCACGTCCATCCTGCTGGCCATGCTCGAGGACTCCTCGACCGTCCTGCGCGACCTCACCCTCGAGAACCCCATCCGGGCCATCAGGGAGATCAGCCACGACATCACCTGCCAACGCCGGGTGCGCCTGGCCAACGGCCGCGAGATGCGCGCGTTGGACATCCAGGGCGAGTACCTGGAACGCGCGTTGAAATTCCGGGACCGGCGCGGCCTCTCTCCCGAGGAGGACCGGGCTCTCGACATGTGGGAGCACTGCCTGAAGGGTCTCGAGGCCGATCCGACCTCACTGTGGCGCGAGTGCGACTGGGTCGCCAAGCACCGTCTCGTCGAGCAGATGCGGGCTCGCCATGACGTGTCCCTCTCACACCCCAAGGTGGCGATGATCGACCTCATGTACCACGACGTGGACCGCAGCCGGGGCCTCTTCTACAAGTTGCAGCAGCGTGACGAAATGGAACGGACGTGTACCGACGACGCCATCACCGAGGCCATGACCAAGCCGCCGGAGACGACCCGGGCGAGGCTCCGCGGTGCGTTCGTGAAGCGGGCGAAGGAGCGCCGGCGCGACTTCACCGTGGACTGGGTCCACCTGAAGCTGAATGACCAGGCCCAACGCACGGTGCTGTTGAAGGACCCGTTCAAGTCCCACGACGAGCGGGTCGAGCGGCTCATCCAGTCCCTGTAGCGGCACCGTAGAGTCAAGGCACATGTTCAACCTCGACCCAGGCAAGTTGCTCGTGATCGCCGTGGTCGCCATCATCCTCCTGGGGCCTGATCGGCTTCCTCAGGTCGCCCGGCAGGTCGGTGGCGCCTGGCGCTCCTTCAACGAATTCAGGCACCGGATGGAGTCCGAGGTGCGCAGCACCATGCCCGACCTGCCCGCGACATCGGAGATCGCCCGGCTGGCCCGCTCGCCGTCCGCGCTGCTCAACCACCTTTCGAACATGGCTTCGGACGAGGAGCCCGACGGGTCGTTCCAACCTCCGGCACCCGAGGACCTCAACGGCACGGCTGACGTTGGGGCCGCCCCCGAGAACGCTGAGGCCGGGTCTGCCGGGCCGGATGGCGGGGCGGAAGCACCGGCCGAACCGGTACCGACGCCGACGCCCACACCGATCCGGGCCGACGTCCCGGCTCGGAACCCCCAGCCGTCCGGCGTCGTCCTCCCCGGCGACCCGACACTGAACTGAACTGAACGACACGACCGTGGTCACGCTTCCCTTCACGGCCAAGCGGAAGAACCGTCCGTCCCCGGACAACATGACGCTGGGGGAGCACCTCGGCGAGCTCCGGCGCCGCGTGATCATCTGCGTGCTCGCGCTCGTCGTGGGCGCCACTATCGCGGTCTTCGCCTATGAGCCGATCCTGAACTTCCTCCTGCACCCGCTCTGCAGCGTCGAGGCATCGACCAGGCACCACACGAGCAAGGGGGCCTCGTCACTCCTGATTGCGTCCAACGGCACCTGCAACCTCTTCGTGACCTCCCCGCTCGACGGCCTCACGCTGCGGATCAAGATCGCTCTCTTCGGTGGACTCGTCCTGGCGTCGCCGATCATCCTCTTCCAGATCTGGCGCTTCGTGACGCCGGGCCTGAAGGCGTCCGAGCGTCGCTACGCCATCCCCTTCGTCACAAGCGCCTTCGTGCTGTTCCTCCTCGGGGCGGCCACGGCGTACATCACACTGCCGCACGCGTTGGGCTGGCTGAAGTCCGTCGGTGGCCCGAACCTGCAGGCGATCTACGACCCCATCCCATATCTCGGCCTGATCCTCTTGATGATGACGATCTTCGGATTGACCTTCGAATTCCCGGTCGTCCTCATCTCCCTCGAGCTCGCACGCGTCGTGACACCCGCCCGCCTGCTGAAGTCGTGGCGCTGGGCCGTCATCATCATCGTGGTGATCGCCGCCGTCTTCACCCCGAGCTCTGATCCGTTCTCCATGTTCGCCCTGGCCGTCCCGCTGATCTTCTTCTACTTCCTCTCCATCGGTATCGGGAAGCTGCTCGGGCGTTGACGTCCCCGTGGCCCGTCGAGACGACGGCGGGGGCGGCGGAGTTCGAGGCCGACCTGCCGTTCGCCCTGGACGACTTCCAGCACGAGGCCTTTCAGGCGCTCGACTCCGGACACTCGGTCCTGGTGTCCGCTCCGACCGGGTCGGGCAAGACGCTGGTCGCGGCGTACGCAGTGCACCGGGCCCTGGCCGCGCACGGAAAAGCCTTCTACACGACGCCGCTCAAGGCCCTGTCGAACCAGAAGTACGCCGAGCTGGTCGCGTCCTACGGAGAGGAGCACGTCGGTCTGCTCACCGGCGACACGACGCTCCGCCCCAGGGCACCGGTGGTCGTCATGACCACCGAGGTGCTGCGCAACATGCTGCTCGCCGGATCCGATCTCCTCGAGGGGCTCCACACGGTCGTGCTCGACGAGGTCCACTTCATCCAAGACCCGTATCGGGGCGGAGTCTGGGAAGAGGTCCTCGTCCTCTGCCCATCCGAAGTGTGCTTCGTGTGCCTCTCTGCCACGGTGAACAACGCCGACGAGCTCGGTGGCTGGCTTCGGACGGTGCGCGGACACACGGCGGTGATCGTCGAGCGCCAGCGCCCGATCGTCCTCCGGCACCACTTCGCCGTCCACCGCCGGGAGGACGACGAGACGTTGCTGTGCCCCCTCCTGCTCGACAACGGGAAGCCGGGTGGCGAGGGCCTGCGTATCGACCAGGCGGTGCGGCGCGCGTTGCAGGGACGGTCGGCCCACTGGCAGGGGCGGGGGAGAGGTCCGCGCCTGCCCTTTCGCGCCCCCCGACGCACCGAGATGGTCGAAGAGCTCGGCCGGCGCGAGATGCTGCCCGCCATCGTCTTCATCTTCAGCCGCGCGGCGTGCGACGATGCGGTGCACCAGGTCGTACGCGACGGTGTCCGCTTGACCGATGCCGCAGAGCGCTCCGCCATCCGCCAGGTCGCGGAACGGCGCGTGGAACCACTCGGAGACGACGATCTCGCCGTGCTCGGGTTCGACGACTGGCTCGAGGGCCTCGAGCGCGGGGTGGCGGCCCACCATGCCGGTTTGGTCCCGCTCTTCCGCGAGACCGTGGAGGAATGCTTCGCCGCCGGGCTGCTCAAGGTCGTCTTCGCCACGGAGACGCTCTCGCTCGGCATCAACATGCCGGCGCGCTCGGTGGTGATCGAGCGCTTCACTAAGTACGGCGGGGCCGGGCGTGCCACCTTGACGTCGGGGGAGTACCTGCAGCTCACGGGCCGCGCCGGACGGCGGGGGCTGGACGAGGAAGGTCACGCCGTCGTTGCCTGGTCGAACGAGATCACCTTTGCCGAGGCGGCGCGGGTGGCCTCGGCCCCGCCGCCGGACCTGCGCTCGGCCTTCCGGCCCACCTACAACCTCGCGGTCAACCTGGTGGCCCGGTTCGACCGCGAGACGGCCGGTGCGGTGCTGCAACGCTCCTTCGCCCAATGGCAGGCCCGCACGCCGGATCTGCTCTTGCAGCAACTGAGCTACCGCGTCGACGTCCTCGAGGGGATGGGCTACCTCGATGGCTGGGCCCTGACGCCTGCGGGACGCCGGCTCTCCCGGATCTACCACGAGGCCGATCTCCTGATCGCCGAAGCGCTCGGTGCCGACGTCCTCGCCGGAGCAGAGCCGGCCGTCCTCGCCGGTGTGCTCTCGGCCGTGGTCTTCGAGCCGCGCCGCGCGCGCCGCCTGCCGGGCCAACACGGACCCCGTCGGGACAAGAAGCGGGGACCCCTGCAGGACCGACTCGGCGACAAGCGCCGGGCCGAGCTCGCATGGCGCGGCGACGCCGTCATCACCCTGGCGGAACGCATCCGGGGCGTCGAGGAGGTCCATCACGTTCCCCGCACCCGCCAGCCTGCGCCCGGCCTGGCCACCGCGGTGGCCTCCTGGGCGAGGGGGGCCTCCTTCTCGACTGCACTCGGCGTGGCCGCACGCGACGTGGGCGAGCTGGCGCCGGGCGACTTCGTCCGCACCATGAAGTCGGTCGCCGATCTGGCCCAACAGGTCTCGCACACCGCGGTCGACACCGAGGTGGCCACTGCCGCCCGCGAAGCCGTCAACCTCGTGCTCAGGGGCGTCGTGGCGGGGGGTCTACCGGGCGTCTGAACCCATCCGCCACCGTCGCGTCACCCTCGTTCTATGGTTGGCCGGGCATGTTCCCCTACTCAGAAGAGCGATTCACGGCCGACGAGGAAGCCGTGCTGCGCCGCTACGTCACGAACCTGGATCGGCCGGTATTTGCCCTGGTCAACCTGCCAGAAGTCGTGAAGGGAGCGCTGTTCGCCCGTTACTCCCGCTCGCCCAAGAGCCTGCGGCGCCTCTTCCTCGACGAGTTCGTCGGGGAGCTCGACATCTCGGGGGATGCGACCGTCGACGCGACCGTCGGACTGGCCCGTGCGGAGCAGCTCTACGAGAAGGTCTTCGTCGAGTACGGCGACGACTCGGTCGCGCAATTGGGGGGTGTCCACCTCGCCTGCGAGCAGGCCTCGAACGTGCTGTCGAAGGTGCTCGAGTGGGGGCGCCTCATGGCGTACCTCGAGCAGTCGACGCGGTACATCGCGTACAACCAGCGGCTCGAGAACGGGCAATACCGATACTTCCGCCCCCCCGAGATCCTCGACTCTGCGCACGGGGCACGCTTCGTCGGGGAGATGGATCGCGTGTTCGACACCTACGGCGCCCTCCTGCCACAGATGCAGGCCTGGGTGGCCGAGCGCTTTCCCCAACAGGCCGGCGACAGCGACTTCGTCTACCGCCAGGCGACCCGCGCCAAGTCCCTCGACGCGCTGCGTGGCCTTCTGCCGGCGGCGTCGCTGTCGAACATCGGCATCTACGGCACCGGCCAGTCCTACGAGCAGCTGCTCCTGCGCATGCGCGCGCACCCGCTTCCCGAAGCCCGCCATTACGCCGACATGATGCTGCACGAGTTGCGCAAGGTGATCCCGTCCTTCCTCCAGCGCGTCGACGTCCCGGCGCGCGGTGGCGAGTGGTCCGAGTACGTCGCGTCGACCCGGGACCGCACGGCTGGCCTGGTGTCCCGCCTGTGGCCGGAGCTTGGACCGCTCGATGCGCCGTCGGTCGGTGGCGGTGAGCCGGAAGTCACCCTGCTCGACTTCGACCCGGACGGGGAAGAAAAGGTGCTGGTCGCAGCCTGTTTCGCCCACCTCGGCTGCAGCGAGCGCGAGGCCGCCCGCCGGGTCCGGCTCCTCGGTCACGAGGACCGCGTCGCGTTGCTCGACGCCTACGTGGGCGACCGGCGCAATCGCCGGCATCGGCCCGGACGCGCCTTCGAACGGACCGACTACCGATTCGAGCTCGTCACGGACTACGGCGCGTTCCGCGACCTGCAGCGCCACCGGATGCTCTCCATGGAGTGGCAGCGTCTCGGTATCTCGCTCGGGTACGACATGCCCGAACTCGTGGCCGACGCCGGGCTGGGGGAGCGCTACGACGAAGCGATCGACCGCGCCGAGGAGCTCTACCGCTCGTTGGTGCCCGACTTCCCGGAGCAGGCTTCCTACGTCGTCGCGCTGGCCCACCGCATCCGCTACGTCATGCAGTTCAACGCGCGCGAGGCCATGCACCTCATCGAACTGCGGTCAGGACCACAGGGCCATCCCGCGTACCGGAGGGTGGCCCAACAGATGCACCGAGCGATTGCGGAGGTCGCGGGGCACCGGGCGCTGGCCGAGGCGATGACCTTCGTCGACCACGGGGCGAGCGACCTCGAGCGCCTCGAGTCCGAGCGCCGGGCCGAACGCCGCCGGGCCGAAAAATCTGCAACGCATTGACCAGGTATTACCTTCGTTCTCCCTGGTGGGAGCACCCTCGAACTCCTTGACGACCCCACCCCAGATTTGCCTAATGTACGGCGCAGTCCCCGACGCCCCAAAGGATGCTGCGGATGGCGCAGCAAAGGGGGGGATGTGTGAGAGGCGGTGGTTGGCCCTGGGGGTCGAGTAGAGAACGTGTTGCTTGCCTGGCCACCCAGGCCTGCGAGATGGCGCCAAAGACCCCAGGGCCCGCCCGCCCCTTCCCACCGATTTCCCGGCCCCCGTGCCTGACGGGGACCCCGTTCACAGCGATTGAACGGTCTCTCGAACCGTCTATGCTCCCGCGGCACAATGGCGACTAAGAAGAAGGCCAAGGCCGAAGAAGTGGTGGCAGAGGCCCCCGAAGCAGAAGATGCAGACGCCGTCGAGGAGGACGACCTCGACGTTGACATCGACGACGTCGAGGACCTCGAAGCCGACCCGCTTGAGGAGGACGACGACGACATCGTCGTCATCGACGAGGAAGACGACGCAGAGACTGACGAGGTCGACGAGATCCTGACTCCGTCGCCGGCGGCGGTCGTCGAGAAGTCCGGCGAGGGCGACGACGAGGAAGAGGAGGAGGAGCCCGACGACGAGGACGTCGAGGCCAGCCTCGACGTGATCCTCAAGGAGCGCCTGGTCGTCGAGGACGAGCCCGAGGACGAGGAGGCGACGGACCAGGAGGACAAGACCGAGGGCAACGAGCGGGTCCTGCCGAAGCAACCCGATGAGTTCGTCTGCCGGTCGTGCTTCCTGGTCAAGCACCCCAGCCAGCTGGCGGACAAGAAGAAGATGCTCTGCCGGGACTGTGTCTGAGGAACCTGGGTCCGAGGACGCGGAGTCGGAGGCGGCCAAGAGCCAGCTCCGGCGGACCATCGACGTGTGCGTGGCTGCTCCGGTCGGCGTGGCGGTCACCGTCGTCGAGGAACTCCCGGAACTGATCGCCGAGGGCCGGCGCCGGCTGGAGCTCCAGCTGGGCAACGCCCTCTTCGTGGGGCGCTTCGTCGTCAACCAGAAGCAGCGGGAACTCTCGGCGCGCCTGGACGGGCTGTTGGGCAGCGGGTCGTCCCCCAAGGCGCCGGATGCAGACAGCGGTCCGCATGAGACGCCCGCGCCCCGACGTCCGGCACCCGACCCGGCAGCGGCAGCCGTCGTCGGGCGAGCGTTGGCGGACTATGACACGCTCAGCGCCTCCCAGGTCGTCCGCCGGCTCGAGAGCCTGGGACCCGAGGAGCTGCAGGCCGTCCAGCGCTACGAGGCTTCCACGCGCAATCGGCGGACGATCCTGAACCGTGCCGGCCAGCTGCTGGACGAACGGCTGCACGGGCCGACCGGCTCCTAGGGCGATGGAGCTGGCCCGACCCGCCCGCACCGAGGACCGACAGGCCTGCACACGCCTGCTCTCTCAGGCGCTGGTGGCCGCCGAGTCCATGCGTGGGGGTGCCGCCCTGGTCGGAGACGCGACGGCCGTGACGCTGCTGGAACGTTGGACCGGGGCCGACGCGACGGCCCACCTGATGGTGGGGGAGTATGCCGGGGCGGTCGTGGGTCTGGGCGCGGTGACGGCAGCTGCTGGCCCTAAGGGGCTCACGAACGGCCTGATCGAGTGCTGCTACGTGGAGACCGGGGGGCGCGGGGTCGGCGTGGGCACCGCGCTCATGGAGGCCGCCGTCAGCTGGTGCTCAGAGCAGGGGTGCGACACGGTGGACGCACTGGCGCTTCCCGGAGACCGCACGACCAAACAGCGCCTGGAGGCCGCCGGTTTCACCGCCCGGCTGCTGACCCTCAGCCGCCGGTTGGGCTGAACCGGCGCTCGGTGTTCGCCCGCCGCGGCGGTGGCGGCGGTATGCGGAGCCCGAGCAGCTTGGCCAGCGCGGGGACCGACCCGGCTGCGTTGCGGGCTGCCTGCTTGGCCACCTCGTCGTCGGGAATGCCCACCGGCTTCACGGTCCGACGAACCGGGGACGCCACCACGGCGTCGAGGAGGCGCATCCAGTCCTCCGGTGCCAGATCCGCCGTCATGGCCTCACCGGCCGCTGCGGCCAGCCTGACGGCCAACTCGGCGGGGCAGCGGGTACCGGGCTCGGGGGGGCGGATGGAGGCCTCGACGGCCTGCTGCACCCGCCCGTCGTTGAGGGCGTTCGTGATCCGGGCCAACCATTCCTCGCGGAGCGCCGCCGTGCGCTGGTCGAGTGACTCCTGGAGCGCCTTGGCCATGGCGCGCCCCTCCTCGTCGAGGATCACCGTGCGCGAGGCCGCGACGACCGCCCGCAGCTCCCGCAGCCGGTAGTCCTTCCCCGTCGTCTGCGCCACCGAGGCGCGGTCCTTCCAGTCCGCCAGGCGGACCGTCGGCAGCAGCTCGTCGGCCATGCCCAGCAGCGCGTCCGCGGCGACCGGAGGCTTTCCGGCGGCCTTGTTGGAGGCGTTCTGGGCCTCGATGGCCTGTCGGACGGCCTGGATCCCGCCGCGGAGCAATTGCTCGGCCACGGGAATCTGCTCGGGCCGCAGCGCCGCCAGCATGGCGTTGCGATGGACGGTGGACGTCGGTGCGACCGGACGCTCCCCACGCGTCGGACGACCGTCACCGTCACCGGGACGTCGACCGCCGGGACGCCGCGGCCCACTGCCTCCACGTGCCGGTCGTTCGCCGCCGCGGTCGTCGCGCCGACCCTCGCCCTCGGGGCCGCGTCGGCTTCCGCCGCGCCGTTCTCGACGCTCACCGTCATCATCGCGATCTCGACGCCGCTTGTCCGAACCCGGAGCCAAAATCACGGACACGTCGGGGGCTCGCTTCGGGGTGCCCTTGACCTCGATCCGACCTGCCGTCTTCTCCGGCGAGCGCGCCGGCTTGGCCGCGGTGAGGGAGAGGATCTCGATGCCCTCGAGGCCGACATCGACGTCGGCCCGCAAGACGGCGCCCACGGTCTCGCCGGCCGGCACGAGAGCGGCTTCGACGGTGCCCTTGGGCTGGCGCGCCCCGGCGGCGCGCCAGGTCCATGACCCGTCGCCCGTCTGGCTCGTCAATTCGATGTCGATCCGGCGTGACATGCGGCGGACACGCTACCTCGCCTGGCGCCCCTGCCCGATGCCGGGCCGGGATGGCCATCCCATAACATGGGCGCCGGACGTCCGCTGGACTGCGGGAGATGCCGGGACGGGCCACACCCACCGCGGAGCGGTGCTGTCCCCTTCAGGAGGATCCACATGAGCGAGGACACCGAGCAGCCAGGGCAGGAGTCCGCTGCCGGTACACCCGAAGCAGACGCCGTTCCGCCGGTCGAAGGCGCGGCGACGTCCGAGGAGAGCGTGACCCCGGCGCAGTCGGAGCCGGGCGCGGCGCCGTCCCCTCCTCCGGTGGCGCCGACAGATCCTTTCGGCGCCGCGGCGCCGGTACCGCCGCCGAGTGAACCATCGGCCTATCCGCCGCCGCCTGGTGCCTCGACACCGCCCGCCGGGTACGGGACCACCCCCACGGCGATCCCGTTCTCGTACCCGCCGCCCGCCGACGCCACCTACCCGGGGGGTGCGCCGCCATCGGGGCGCCGTTCGCCCGGCCGGCTGCGCTCCTGGCTCCCGGTTGCCCTCGTGGCCGCCCTCGTCGGAGGGGCCATCGGGGCGGGCGTCACCGCCCTGGCGAACAACAACAACGACACCAACGCCTCGAACATCACCATCCACGAGAGCAGTGCGGCGCCCGGAGCGGCCGTCCTCAGCGGGAACGTCACCATTCCCGAGCTCGTCAGCAAGGTGATCCCGGCCGTCGTCTCCATCGACGTGAAGTCGAACGGAAACGAGGACGAGGGGACCGGCATGATCATCACCTCCAGCGGGGAGGTCCTCACGAACAACCACGTCATCGAGCTCTACAGCCAGGGAGGCAACACCGGCAGCATCACCGTGACCGAGTACGGCCAGACCAAGGCCCTGCCCACCACCCTCGTCGGCTACGACCAGTCCAAGGATGTGGCGCTGCTCAAGATCAACAACGCGTCGAACCTGCCCACCGTGACCTTCGGCAATTCCGGCAAGGCGGTCGTCGGCGACGCCGTGGTGGCCATCGGCAACGCGCTGGGACTCGCCGCCGGGACGCCGACGGTCACCCAGGGCATCATCTCGGCGCTGGGCCGCTCCGTCACCGCCGGGGGAGAGGGCACCCAGACCGAGACGCTCCAGAACCTGATCCAGACCGACGCCGCCATCAACCCCGGCAACTCCGGGGGACCCCTGATCGACACATCGGGCCAGGTCATCGGCATGAATACAGCCGTGGCGGGCACATCGAGCGACGGGACGTCCTCCCAGAACATCGGCTTCGCCATCCCGGCTGCGTCCGTCGAATCGCTCATCTCCCAGCTCGCGAAGGGCGGCCAGTCCGGCAACGGCGGCGGCTACCTGGGCGTCGACATCACGACACTGACGCCCGCGCTGCGCCAGCAGTACGGGTTCACGCCCACCAGCGGTGCGGTGATCCTCAGCGTGGTCTCGGGGTCACCGGCGGACAAGGCCGGCCTGGTGCAGGGCGACGTGATCGTCAACATCAACGGCACGAACATCACGTCATCGGACGACCTCCAGAAGGTGGTCCAGAACGCCAAGGCGGGGCAGTCCGTGTCCATCATCTACTACGTGGGGGACAGCAAGCGGACCACGACGGCCACCCTCGGCAACCAGGCGCAAGCCCAGCAACAGCAGCAGCAGTCGAGCGGCGGGACCACGAACCCCTTCGGCGGTGGCGGGTTCCCCGGATTCGGGAACTCCGGCGGTACCGGAGGGACGCCCTAGACCGACGGGATGTCGAAGTTGCGGTCCGGGTGGCGTGGCGGGACGTTCATCGATCCGTTCGGCGTCCATCCGCTGGCCTCGATGTCCTCGAGCACGTGCGCCATGTTGTACGTGTCCTCCTCGTAGGAGAACTTGCCGTCGCCGGCATAGATCAGACGGGAGTAGCCGGACTGCCGGTACGGCGTCCCGTCTGGCCGCGTCCTCGGCATGATCTGGGTCCACTTCACCACCACGTCGTCGCCCTCGATAGCGGTGAACTCAATGGGGAACTTCCAGTCCTCCATGCCCAGCATCGAGTCGACCAACCAGTGGGCGATGGCGTCGCGGCCCTCGATCCGTCCCCAGGCCCCGTCGATGTAGACGGCGTCCTCGGTGTAGAAGTCGGCCAGGACGCCGAAGGCGTCGGGCTCGAGCCCCTCGTCGATCCGCCGGCGCAGCTCGTGGTAGCGCTCCACCGTCGACTGGACCTCGTGACGTGGAAACGGCATGGTCGTCCCTCCCTCTCAGTTGCGTGTGGTCGCACGGTAGGCGATCTGACACGCCTCGAGCTCAGCCAGCGCGGCCATGCGATCTTCGAACCCCTGCACCTCGGTCGATTTCTCGGGCTCCAGGTCCTTGTAGATGCTGAAGAAATGGGCGATCTCGTTCCGCAAGTGCTCGGGCACGTCGCCGATGTCGTGGGCGCCGTCCCACTGGGGGTCGTGCTCGAGGACGCAGATCAGCTTGGCGTCCACGCCCTTCTCGTCACGCATGGAGAACACACCCAGGACGCGCACCCGCAACAGGCAGCCCGGGAAGGTAGGGTCGGCGACCAGCACCAAGGCATCGAGCGGATCCCCGTCACCGGCCAGGGTGTCGGGGACGAAGCCGTAGTCCGCCGGATAGGTGGTGGCGGTGAAGAGGCGGCGGTCCAACCGGATCACGTGCTTCTCATGGTCGTACTCGTACTTGTTGCGACTGCCGGTGGGGATCTCGACCACCACGTCGATCGCCTCGTCGGGGTTCACGAGGGCGAGGGTGCGGGGCCACGGGAGGCGGCGTCGACCGGGCTCATGATGCCGACCCCGTTCCCGTCGGGATCGCTGACGACGGCGTATCGGGCGCCCCAGAAGGCGTCGTAGGGCTCCTGTTGGACGGCGACGCCCTCGGCGGCAAGGGCGGCGACGAGCGCGTCGACCTCGGCGCGGGTGTCCACTTTGAAGCCGAGGACCACCCCGCTCCCGCCGGGCCAACCCTCGTTCCACTGCGTCGCGAACGTTGTGCTGTCGAGGTCCACGTCGAGGGGAGTGATGTCGCCGTGGAGGGCGGAGACGTGGTGCGCCGCCCAGACGGGGTCACGCTCGTCGCCGAAGTCCAGGCCGAGGCGGGCGTAGAAGGCGCGGCTGGCTTCGACGTCGTGCACGACGAGATTCACCTGATCGAGGCGTATCGGTGCCACCGGGCCACCGTAGTGCGCAAGGCCGGGACGACGCGTTGGACGACGCGACACGGCGGGGATGGACTGGGCCGTGGTGTCCCCGAGGTCAGCCGCCCACGGTGAAGTTGGTCGCCCCGCCGCCACCGCCGGCGCCGCGCGGGATGCGGAAGGTGCCGGCGCCACCACCCCCGAAGAACCCGCCACCCCCGCCGCCGAAGACGCTCAACGAGTTCGTGTTCGACGAGGGCACGGGTTCGGCATAGTCGGCCAGGACGACACTCTGTCCGGGCGTCAACCCCGACAGGACCTGCGTGTAGACCCCGCCGACCATCCCGACCTTGACCACCTTGCGGGTGACCTGACCCTTCGAGAGCTCCAGCACGTAGGCGCGTGTGCCGAGGGTCTGCACGGCCGAGGTGGGCACCGCCACGACGTTGGAGACCGTGCCGGTGGCAATGGTGACGTTTGCGGTGGATCCGGCGAAGAGGCCGGAGGTCGAGGTGGGCAACGCCACGACGACGGGGTACGTGTAGCCCGATTCGCCCGACTGCACCGGTCCTACCTGGGCGACGGTTCCGGCAATCGAGCCGTTCACGCCGTCAACCTCGACAGTGGCCGGCTGACCGACCTTGACCGAGGGGATCTGGGAGCTATCGAGTGTCGCCTGCACCTCGTAGGCATTGGTCCCGATGATCGTGATGATCTCCGTGCTCGAGTTGGCGCTCACCGTGTCGCCCACCGCGATCCCCACCGAGACGATCGTGCCGTCGATCGGACTGGTCAACGTTGCCTCGTTCAGCGCCTGCTGCGCGTTCGTGAGATCGGCCTCCGCCGTGTCGATGGCCGCCTGGTCGGACGCGATCTGCTCGGGGGTGTCGGTGTTGGTCGACCCGCCACTGCCGTTGGCGGCGCTCCCGTTGCCGGAGCCGCTGTTCCCCGTGCCGGCGGAGCCCGCGTTGGTGGTGGCGGTCAGCGCATGGCCGCTCTGGGTGGGGGAGGTGCCGGAATTTCCGGTGTCGCCGCCGCCCGTACCCGTGCCGCCAGACGACTCCGCTCCGAGGGCCTGCCCGAGCGCGGTCTCGTCCTTCGACACGGCGGTCTGGTCCTTGGAGACAATTTGTTCGTCGGTCGAGACGGTCTGCAGCGCGGCCTCGCAGGCAGACTGTCCGGCCGGGGTGCTCGTGTTGGCGCTCTTGCATGCGGACTGGGCCTGCACAAGGTCCGCGCCTTCCTTCTGCTGGTCGGTCGACAGCGTCGACTCGTCCTGGGTGAGCGTGGTCTGGTCCTGCATGACCGTGGAGTCCGTGCCGCTCTTCGCCGGCGTGATGGTCGTTGTCGTGGTCGAAGCCGAGCTCTTGCTCGCAGCCGCTGCGGCAGCCGCCGCCGCGCTGGCCTGGTTCTCCTCGTCCTCGATCAGCTTCGCCTCGGCGGCGTTCAGCGTCGACTGAGCCGACGACACGGACTCGCTCTGGGCGGTCGTGTCCAGCGTGCCCAGTGTCTGGCCTGCGG
The DNA here is from genome assembly GCA_963719485.1 of uncultured Acidimicrobiaceae bacterium. GTDB lineage: Bacteria > Actinomycetota > Acidimicrobiia > Acidimicrobiales > RAAP-2 > Bog-473. The sequence continues at coordinate 3,603,773 of OY970387.1, read as the reverse complement.
TCACCACTTCTCCTGGCGCGGCTGTCAGTGTGGCCACCTGCCCGCTCACCTGGAAGGAGGCGGCGGCGTCGCTGACAGGCTCGACATTGCCCACCACGGGCAGGGTCGTCCCGATGGTTGCCCGGGTGACCGTGGCCATGCGGTACCCGGTGGAGCCGGCGCTGACCTCGGCCCAGGCGGTGACCCCGCCGCCCACGATCACGGCGACGGCGACAGCCCCGATGAGGACGGCGCGTCGGTGGCCGGCACGGCCCCAGCCGGCGGCGGCCGCCTTAGGCACTGCTACCGCCGCTTCCGCCCGGCCCTCCGGGACCGCCCCGACCGCCCCCGAAGAAGCCCCCACCGCCGCCGAAGCGGCCCAAGCCGCCTGTGCAGCTACCGCCGGAAGGCATGCTGATGCGGACGGTGGTGGCCGTGACGGCGCCGGTGGTGGCGGCCGGGCCGAAAGCGCTCACGCAGTCACCGACGGCGAGGTCGCTGGCCGCCGCCGACCGGGTGGCGTTGAGGGTCGTCGAACTCGACGTCGTGATCTTGAGCGTCTTGGGCGTCGTGGGCTTCTTGGTGGACTTCGAGCTTTGCGAGCCCGACTTGGACGTGCCGCGGGGGAAGCTGCCAGGCGACACGTTGATGCCAGAGATCGTCACCGTCGAGCCGTCGACCGCGGTCACCTTGCCCGACGCGAAGGCGAGCGAGGCGAGCTGCTTGCGGAAGTTGCTCGCACCGGATCCCCCGGTGGGGAAGCTGGGACGAGTCCCGGAACCCTTGCCGAATCCCGAGCCGCCGCCCCGGAACGGGAAGCCGCCCGCGGCACCCCCGGCCCCGCCGCTGGTCGTCGCGCGGGCACCGGGTCCGGTGCAGGTGCCGCTCGCGGCCGGCATGCTCACGCTGATCGAACGCGCCGCGATGGTGGTCTTCGACTTCTTCGACTGCGTCCCGGTCACCGACAGGCAGTCACCCGTCGACAGAGAGCTCACGGCCTCCGACACGGTCTTCGAAAATTGCGTGGTTGGCGTCCAGCTCACCGTCGTCTGGCCGCTGTTGGGGTTCTGCACCTCCATGCTCGATGCGTTCAGCGCGGCCACGCTGCCGGTGGCGCCGCCGGGCGGGTTCGACGTGGTCGCGGCCCCGGCGGTCGAGGCGACGGCCGTCGCGGCCACGAGTGCGCCGGCGCCGGCGCCGAGCAATCGTGTCCAGCGCCGACGAGTCAAGCTTCGGCTGGTCGGTGTCTGCATGTCGGTGTGTCCTTCTTTCGGTTTGTGTCTCAGTGGTGTGATTGCTTCGGCCGGGTGGCGCTACTCGCTTCGGAGGGCGTCGATGGGGGCGAGGGTCGCTGCCCGGCTGGCCGGGTAGACGCCGAACAGCACCCCGATGGCCAGGGCGATGGCCAGAGCGCCGACCGCGGCCGTCGGGCTCGTCGAGATGGGATCGCCGATGAGACCGGGCAGATAGAGCACGCCGAGGAGCCCGGCCACGACGCCGAGCACGCCCCCCACGAGCCCGAGCACGGACGCCTCGACGAGGAACTGGCGCCGGATCACCCGCGGTGTGGCTCCCAGGGCCTTGCGCAGGCCGATCTCACGGATGCGCTCGGTGACCGAGACCAGCATGATGTTCATGACGCCGATCCCGCCGACGATGAGGGAGATCGCGGCGATGCCCCCGAGGAGGATCGTGAGCGTGTGGTCCACCGAGGTATTGGCCGCGATGAGCGACTGCTCCGAGGTGATGGTGAAGTCGGCGTCGGTGGCGTTGGTGATGCCGTGCAGCTGCAGCAACAGGTGGTCCGCCTCCTGGTACGCCCCGGTGAGGTCCGCCGAGGAACGGGCCTGCACGGCGATGGAGCTGACCGAGTTGCGCGACGTCCCACCGAAGATGCGCTCGGCTCCGGTCGAGATCGGGATGATCATCACGTCGTCGGGGTCGGTCGTGCCGGACGACGTCGACGACGCGCCGGTGGAGGTGAGCACGCCGACCACGGTCACGGGGACGCCGTTGACGTCGACCGTCTGACCCACCGGGTCGAGGCGGTTGAAGAGCTCCGACGCAGTCGTGGCGCCGAGGACGGCCACCGCGCCGTGGTCCGTGACGTCCTGGTTGTCGATGAAGCGGCCCTGGGCCAGCATGCGGCCCCGCACGCCCAGCCAGGTGGGCGTCGTCCCCTGGACCGACGTCGTGGCGGTCTCGGTGCCGGCGGTGAGCACCTCGCTCTGTGACGTGATCGGGGCGACCGCTTTGACATCGGGCGCATCGACGGCGGACTGGAGCGCGGCCACGTCGTTCAGGGTCAGCGTCGACGCAGAGCCCAGTGCCTCGCGGATCCCGGTGCTCGATGTGCTGCTCCCCGGGGTGATGGTGAGCACGTTCGAACCGAGTGCGTTGATTTCCGAGGTGACCTGGCTCGAAGCGCCCTCACCCAACCCCACCGCGATGATGACGCCCGCGATGCCGATCAGGATGCCGAGGACGGTCAGGAACGACCGCAGGCGGTGGCTGCGCACGCCGTTGATCCCCGTGCGGATCGTCTCGAGCCAGCTCACCGGATGCTCTCGAGGTAGCGGTCGTCGTTCTCAGTGAGCAGGCCGTCACGAATGCCGACCACACGCCCGGCCGCCGAGGCGACATCGACGTCGTGGGTGATCAGCAAGAGCGTGCGGCCCACGTCGTGCAACTCGCCCATCAGGCGGAGGACGTCGGCCGCGGACACCGAGTCGAGGTTGCCGGTGGGCTCATCGGCGAGAATGAGGTCCGGTTCGGTCACGAGCGCCCGGGCCACGGCGACGCGCTGTTGCTGGCCGCCGGAGAGCTCGCCGGGGCGGTGGTTGACCCGTCCGGCCAGGCCGACCCGGGACAACGCCTCCATGGACCGCTCCTTGCGCTCGCCGCGCGGCACGCCGGCGTAGACGAGCGGTAGCTCGACGTTCTGCCACGCCGTCATCGACGGGAGGAGGTTGAACTGCTGGAAGACGAAGCCGATGCGGCGGTTGCGCACTTCCGCCAAGGCGGTCTCGCTCATGTGGCTCACGTCGTCGCCCGCGAGGTGGTAGCGACCCGACGTCGGGATGTCGAGGCAACCGAGGATGTGCATGAGTGTCGACTTGCCCGAGCCCGACGGTCCGATGACGGCGACGTACTCGCCTTGGGCGATGGACAGGGTGACGCCGCGCAGCGCCGCAACGGAGAGGGAGCCGGTGCGGTACACCTTCGTGACCCGCTCGAGCTCGATCACGTTGTCCCGGGGTGCCTCCACCGGGGGAGTACCGAGAGGGGGAGTCGTCACCCGCCGCCCCCGCTGTTCGCGGTCGCGCCTCCACCCGCCGGGAACGCACCGCCGCCACCGCCACCGCCTCCGAACCCGCGGAAGCCGCCGCCGGGGAAGCCGCCCGCACCGCCCCTCGTCCCGAAGAGGCCGCCGGCCCCGCCGCCGGGCGCCTTGAAGGTGATCTGGCGTTCGAGGACCTTGGCCCCGGCGCTCACGCCGCTGACGATCTGGGTCTCGCCGTTCTCCGCGGCGCCGACCGTCACGTCCTTCACCACGTGTGTGCCGTTGACCACCTGGGTCACGGTGGCCTGGCCGCTCGAGCTGTAGGTGATGGCGTTCGTCGGCACCTGGGTCACGTTGTTGAGCTGCTTGACGATGATGCTGACGTCGGCGCTGGCCCCGGCGTAGAGGCCGGTCGGAGTGCCGGTGACGTCGATCACGACGGGGAACGTCGTCACGTTCGAGGTCTGGCTGCCGATCAGGCTGACGGAGCCGACCGTGCCGAACACCGGGGTCGTCGCACCGGTGGGCGTGATGTTCACCTGATCCCCGTCGGCGATCTGGCCGATCTCGGTGTCATCGACCGTGGTGTTGACGATGTACGAGTTGGTGCCGATCACCACGATCTGACTGGAGGTCGAACCCGTGCCCGTGGACGACGACGAACTATCGGCTGCAGCGGAGCCGTTTCCACCGTTGCCTCCGCCCCCCGAGCCGGTGCCGGTGACCTGCTGGCCGACCACCAGATCGACGGAGGCGACGGTGCCCCCGATGGTGGACGTCAGCGAGGCGTCGTTCAGATTGGTCTGCGCGGTCGAGAGCGAGGATTCGGCCGAAGTCACCGAGGCCTCATCGCTGTCGATCTGGCTCGTCGAGGCACCCGAGGCTTCATCGCTCGCCAGCCGGTCGTTCGCCGCCGTCAACTGCGCCTGCGCCGCACTTACGTCCTCCGAGAGTGCAGTGGTGCCGACGGTGGCGAGCACCTGGCCCGCGGTGACGGTCTGCCCGGCCTTGACATCGACGGCGGTCACCGTGCCGGAGACGGGGAAATTCAGGGTGGCTTGACTCGCCGGCTCGATGGTGCCCGAGCTCGCCACTGTCTGCTGGATCGTGCCGGTCGTCACCGGAACGGTCACCGTCGTAATGGACAGCCCGGTCGGCGCGGAGGAGCCCGACGTCAGCCAGAAGCTGAGGCCCACGGCTGCAGCGACCACCACGACGACCACTCCAACGATGGGCCAGCGGTACCGGCGCCATACCGAGGGCGGCCCGGTCGCAAGGACATTCTCATCGTCGAGTGGCAGTTCCTCGGTCAGATCGACTGGATTCTCCGGCGCGTCGACTGCTCCCGCTTTGACCATGCTGCAAGTTCAGAGCAGCGATTTCACAATGAGCAGAAGCCCAGCTGTGAGCCCGCTTGGGGTTTTGTGGAAGCCGACGAGAGAATCCTGGTCAACGTGCTCTCCGGCATCACAGGAGCGGCCCAGCCGGCCCACGCCCGGCACCGATCCCAACCACGCAAGATGTCACCGACAGCTGCTCGGTGCCGGGAGGTACGCCCTCCCCGCCAACTCCCGGTCCTCCCGGTGCCGTGCGGCTCCCCCGGAGGTACCGTGATCCTGCGATGCGCCACGCCACACCGGACGACCTCGAGGAGATCACGTCCCTCCTCAGCGAGCTGCGCTCCATCAGCGGCCTCGTGGAGCGTCGCCCTGGCACCTTCTACCGGCGCTCCCGAGCCTTCCTGCACTTCCACGCGGACTCGGCAGGGATGTATGCCGATATCCGACTCAGTGGTGACGAGTTCGAACGGGTCCCCCTCAACTCGACGCTTGCGCAAGGGGAGTTGCTCCGACAGGTCCGGATCGCCGTGGGGGAGGAGGCCGCCCCCGTCTGAAGCCGCTTCGTGCGGTGCTGCAGTCCCCGCCGGCAATACGTTTGGCGTCTCTGCGGCACTGCCGTCGCATCACGCCGCAGACCCGCTGTCTCTGCCGTCTACCTCGCGGTCACAGGTGCCCGATCGGGGCAAACCGTCTGACGCCCTGACCTGGCCTATTTTCTGAACGTACCGCCGATAATGTTCATTATGTTAAGTTGGACAGAAGCCGGTCGGAAGGGGCCCCTCCCCTCATGGAGCGGATGCCGGGGTTCAGTGGTGGTTCAGCTGCCACGCCGCCGCCCTGGCAAATCCGTCGAGGATTGCGGCCGACGGCGGAGCCGTCTCGGTGGAGACGAGCAGATTTGATTCCGAGGATCCCTGCTGCACGGTGATGTAGTCGTCGAAGAAGATGTCGGCGGAGCCGACAGGGTACGGGTATCGAACCTCGATGTCGGAATCATGATCGCCGAGGGGTGGGATCGTGCGTTCCCGGGACGTGACGCCCGTGCTGGGATCTCCCACATACCGCAGCTCATCCCGAGTCGAGGTTTGGCAGGTGACGGCGGTTGCCTTGCCCGAGGCGATGGCGTCGGCAGCAGCCGCTGCGGTGCTCGAGAACACGTCGACCGTGTCTTGTGCCGAGATCGCATCGTTCGGCGGACCATACGGTTGCGTCGCCGCCTCCACGGGGTCCGTTTGGACGGGGGCTGCATCCATATGCAGGCACGCTGCCAGCTGTCGGACCTCCGCCCGGGAGAAATCGTCGGTGAAGTAGTTGGCGTAGTCGTTCGCCAGCTCTTGCCCCTGCCCCGTCCACCCGTGCGGATAAGCCGAGGCCGGGAGAACCTCGCTCCAGGCGAGATTGATGGAGGCATCGTCCGCCGCTCGAATGGCCACTTCGACGACCACGATGGTCCAGGCTATTCCGGCGATGCCGATCAGGATCCCGCTCATGGCCAGCCTGCGGCCCGTGGTGGACCCACCAGAGAGGGCGATTCTGTGACGGGCGACCAAGCCGAAGACGATCCCGAGGATGGCGGTCAACCCCGTCACGAAGCCGGCGAGGGAGCACACCAGCGACCAAACGGCCAGGCGATCGGTGCGGGGAGGTCCGTCAAAGGTGCTCGAACCCTGCGCCGGGAGGTCGGGCCAATCCCCCCCTTCGCTCCCCCACGTGAAGGGGACAGCGTCAGGTTTGCTCACGACAGTGGCGTCCTGACCCGATGCATCGTGAGCTTCAGCCACGCTTGGTCCCGTTTCTCCGCTACCTGAGCAGACTGTCCCTGTCGACAGACCCTCGAAGGGTACGAAACAGCGGTAAAGGCAAGGTAATGCCCGGTGACGGACGCGAGCGGCCGAAAAACGTTGCAAGCTCGTCCTGAAGCGGATTCCGGCCAAAAGCCGGCTCGCCCCAAAGAAAAGGCTTGATCACGAGCATGGAATTCAGTAAAGTGACGGGCAGTAAGGCCCCTTGGTTAAAGGTTCAAAGTCCAGGCGGACGAGAAGGCGAAATGCCAGCTGAAGGGCTTGTTTGAGGAACCAAAATGAAGTACCGTCCCCGGAATGTCCGGGGACTTTTGCGCGGCTTTTTTTGAGCGTGTTTTGCCGGAATCAGGTGCCCGATGGGCGTGACCGCTCCCCCGCCTGATCCGGAGGTGGCAGCGGAGCAGTCGTATCTCGAGCTTGCCTTGGCATCGTTGGGAGCCATGCGCCAGAGAGCCGAGTCGCTCCTGCGTGACCTCATCGCCGCCGGGAACCCCGACCTGGACTACGTCGCCGCCCTCTCACGGCGGGTGTCGCTCCTGGCGGACAGTCCTCGACCGCTGCTGTTCGGGCGCACCGACGAGGAGGACGGAGCCACCTGGCACATCGGCCGCCGCCATGTCGAGGACACCCGATCGGACCCGGTCGTCGTGGACTGGCGTGCCCCGGTGGCCGTCCCCTTCTACCGGGCCAGCACCAAGGACCCGCTCGGTCTCACCCGGCGTCGCCAGATCATGGTCGACCGCGGCTCCGTGCTGGCCGTGGCCGATGACCTCTTCGGGGTCGGCGGGGACGAGACGGGGACCACTCGGCTCCGTGGCGGTGACGCCCTGCTGGCCGAGCTCGAGCGAGCCCGCACGGGCGAGATGCTCGACATCGTCGCCACCATCCAGGCCGAGCAGGACGAGATCATCCGGGCTCCCCTCGACCAGCTCCTCACCGTGCAGGGCGGGCCGGGTACCGGCAAGACCGCCGTTGGGCTGCACCGGGCGGCCTTCCTGCTCTACAACCACCCGACCCTGAGTCGTGACGGTGTGCTGGTGCTCGGTCCCAGCCGGGCCTTTTTGCGCTACATCGCGCAGGTCCTGCCCTCGCTCGGCGAGGAGGCCGTCGTGCAAACGACCATCGCCGACATCGCCCCGAAGGCGAAGGTGCGCGTCGAAGAGCCGATGGCGGTGCGACGGGTCAAAGGTGATGCCCGGATGGGCGAGCTGCTGCGCCGCGCTCTCGAGGGACGCCGCCGAAGCCTGGAGGAGGACGTGCGCCTACGCGTGCGCTTCGCGCGGGCGACGCTGAGCCGGGAGCGCGTCAACGACCTCGTGGCCTCCATCGTCGCCCGTCCTGGCCCCTACAAATCCGGGCGGCTGGCGCTGCGGGCCCGCCTCGTCAGCGAGGCGAGGAGCGCCTTTCGGGCCTCCGGCCGTCTCGGAGCGGACGAAGCGTGGTTCGAGGGCGAGCTGACGTCCTCGGACGAGTTCGGGGCCCTCCTCGACTCGCTCTGGCCAACAGTCTCCCCCATGACCCTCGTGCGCGAGCTGCTGTCGTCCCGCGGACAGCTGGAGCGCTACGCCGCGGGCCTGTTCTCCGTTGCCGAGTGGGAGCTGCTCCTCCGAACCCGGGACGCCACGGTGTCGTCGACGGCATGGAGCGTCGACGACCTGGCCCTGCTCGACGAGGCGGCGTTCCTCAGCGCGGGTCGGACGCGCTCCTACGGCCACATCGTGGTGGACGAGGCGCAGGACCTCACTCCGATGCAGTTCCGCATGATCGCCCGGCGGGCGCCTTCGGGGTCGGTGACGGTCCTCGGCGACCTCGCGCAGGCCACAGGACCCTGGACCTACGCCGATTGGGACGAGATCCGGAGCCATCTGCCCGACTCCGCCCCGTTGCAGCACGACGAGTTGACCCTCGGCTACCGGGCGCCCGGCCGTGTCCTGGACTTTGCCTCCCGCCTCCTTCCCGAGGCGGCCCCGGGGATCCAGCCCACGTCGTCGATCCGCCCGGGTCGCACAGATCCCACCGTCCGTCTCGTCGACGAGAGTCAGCTCGCCGCTGCCGCCCTGGAGGAAGCCCTCGAGCTGGCCCGCGACCACGCCCTTGTGGCGGTGATCGTCCCTGAGGTTCTCCTGGCTGGCCTCACCCGTCTGTCCCGACGGAATACCCAGGTCGGCATGCTCGAGCGCGATGCCATGACCCGGCCGGTCACCATCGTTCCCGCCCCCGCGGCCAAGGGCCTGGAATTCGATGCCGTCGTCGTCGTCGAGCCGGCAGCGATCGCCGGCGATGACCGCCGTGGGCTCCGGTTGCTCTACGTGGCCATGACCCGTCCGATCCAACACCTCAGCGTGGTCCACGCCCAGCCGCTCCCCTCCCCCCTCGGCTGAGCCCCTACCATCGACCTCATGGCACTGGACGTCGACGGCAAGGTCGCCCTCATCACCGGTGGGAGCAACGGCATCGGTGAGGGCGTGGCTCGGCACCTGGCGGGCCGCGGCGCCCACGTCGTGATCGCAGACATCGATGTGGCCCGCGGAAAGGCGGTGGCGGACGATATCGACGGTCGGTTCATCCAGACGGACGTCACCGACGCCGCAGCGAGCAAGGCGGCTGTCGCGCTGGCCGTCGAGGCTTTCGGCGGCCTCCACATCGCGCACCTCAACGCGGGCGTCACGTCGTGGTGCGGCATGGGTGACGATTTCGATCCCGAGGCCTACCGGCGTTCGATGGCCATCAATCTCGACGGCGTCGTGTACGGGATCGCCGCCGCCCGTCCCGCGATCATGGCGAGCGGCGGAGGCACCATTGTCGCCACGGCGTCCATGGCCGGCCTCGTGGCCACGCCGTTCGACCCGATCTACGCGGCCAACAAGCACGCGGTCGTCGGCCTGGCGCGTTCGCTGGGACAGGTCTACGAGCCCGATGGCATCCACGTGCATGCACTCTGTCCCTCCTTCGCCTACACGAACATCATCAAGGGTTCTGAGCAGACGCTGCTCGACATGGGTTTCCCGATCATCGACGTGGCCGACGTCGTGGCGTCATTCCAACGCATCCTCGACTCAGACTCCACGGGCCAGTGTTGGTACGTCGTTGCCGGCCGGGAGAGCGAGCCGTTCCAGTTCCGTCGCGCCCCGGGGCCGCGCCTCGGCTGAACCTCTGCCGATCCCGGTGTCGGCCGGTGGCTACGATGGGCGCTCGACGACCGGCGATGGGTCCCGCCGGGGGGCACGACCCCAAACCGCCGACACGGACATGGCTGATGGCTCCTGAGCAACGGCAGGAGGGCCGGGCCATGACCGAAGACCTGCAGGACGAGCACGAGCAGCCGCACACGCACGAGCCGGGACGAAGAGAAGGCGATCTCCTCGACGAGGCCGTGCTCCCGACCCTCGGCCTCTCGGCCGCCGTGCTGCTGGCCATCTTCGTGGGCGGCGGCATCGGCACCGTCGTCCGTTATCTCCTGGGCGCGTACCACCTGCTGACGCCGGGCGCGTTTCCTTGGCCGACCCTGGTGATCAACCTGTCCGGCTCCCTTGCCATCGGCCTCCTCGTTCCCCTCACCGAGCACGTCGCCCATCGCATCCCCCTGGCGCGACCGTTCCTCGTCATCGGCTTCCTCGGCGGTTGGACCACCTATTCCACGCTGGCCGTGGAATCCACGCTCCTGGCCAAGAACGGCGATGTCGCGACCTGCTTGGCCTACCTCGCCGCAACCGTGGTCGGCGGCCTCGCCCTCGTGGTGGTCGGGGATGCATTCGGCCGACGAATGGCGCACCTATGAGCGGCTCCTCCCCCACCCTCGGCCTCGCCCTCGTGGTGGCCCTGGCCGGCGGTGCCGGCGCCGTCCTGCGCGCGTTGCTGATCCACCACGTCGGCGTGAAGCGGTTCGATCCGCTGCCTCTCGGCACCATGCTCGTCAACGCATCGGGATCCCTGCTCCTCGGGATCCTGACCGGCCTCTCGCTCTATCACGGCCTGGGATCGCACCTCCTCGCGGTCATCGGGGTCGGGCTGTGCGGCGGGTACACGACCTGGTCGACCGCGAGCTGGGAATCGATCCACCTGCTCCGCACCGGCAACCGCGCCGAGGCGGTCCTCTACACGTTCGGCGGCCTCGCGGTCTGCCTGGGCGCTGCCGCAGCTGGTCTCGGCCTCACGGCCCTGGGGTGATGCCCGAAACGTTGGAGCTCCGGGTTCGGCCATCCATTCTCAGTGATCGCCTCTCGGTCAGGGTTCTTCGACCGCCGAGATCACGTACCGCTTGACGTCCGCCGAGCCAATGGGGGGCGAATCGGACTCTGGCTGTCCTGCACCACGGAAAGCAAGAAGATGATCCTCGCTCTCCCAGCGCTCGAAGATGTTGATCCGGCTGGGGTCAAGTGGATCAGCCGCCTGCACAAAGTCGAGGCATCCCGGCGCTTCACGGGCTTGGCCGACAACGTCCGCGTTCGCGGCCAGAAAGGCTGGTCGATCGATCGGATCCACGATCAAAGTGCCGGCGATGATCAGCATGTGTCCTCCCTATTCCTGACGGGGTAACTGTCTCCCCTGTCGGCGACTGGCGAGGACTGCCATCGTCGTACCTACGCCAACCGCTTGGCTCTCTCCAACCCCGCGGCGCTGTAGATGCCATCGGGAAAGACGGCGTCCCAGGCATCACGCACCCCACGGAAATCCTCACTGGAGCCGTAGGCCGCCCGTGCGGCAGCGACCACCTCATCTCGACGAGCGGCGACAGCAACGCCGGAGGAGTAGTCCAACTCCATATCGATCTGGGCGAGAGCCTCCGCGAAGCGGGCTTTGTGCCCGATCAAACGGACGGCGTTGGGCGGAGGCGTCATGAGAGAGGTTCCTTTATCCGTTGTGGCTGCTGGCGGGGAGGGAATTCTCCTGCCCTGTCCGCGGAGCCTCAGCGACCGCCGAGGCGACTCCGCCGAGGCTACAACGTAGCGGTCATCTCGCCTCAGGCCGCGCCGCTCCAGTTCGCCGGGAGCAGGCCACATGTCATCTGTGAAGCGAACGGGACCGGCAGGCGTCATTCCAGTTTCAGGGTTGCGCGCCGAAATCGATGTCCTCGGTCTCGACGACCCGGGCCGTCCGTCCGGGTGCTGATTGATAGGTCCAGTACAGGTTGGTGTGCGCAATGACCTGGTCTGGGGGTGGTGCTCCCCAAGCAGTCTGGTCCTCGGTCGTGTGAGCATCGCCGACAAGGGTCGTGTCGTATCCCCTGACGAATGCACCGTGGAGCGTCGAGCGGATACATGCATCGGTTTGTGCGCCGACGACGAAGAGACGGCCGACTCCGAAACCCGACAAGACGGATTCGAGGGTGGTGTCCTCGAACGAGTCGCCGTACTTCTTGTCGATGTGCGGTTCAGAGTCGAGAGGAGTGAGCTCGGGGACGATCTTCCAGGGATCGCTGCCTTTGGCACGCGGGTCGCATGAATCCTGGATCCAGATCACGGGGATCTGTTCCCGCCGGGCGTTCTCGACGATGCGTTCGATGTTCGCGACCACTGCGTCGCGCTCGTGGTTCCCACTGACCACACCGTTCTGCACATCGACGACGAGGAGCGCCGCATTCGGCCGGTTCTCGAGTGTGGTCATCGGTCGGTCTCCTCGGTACGCTCGGAATCAGTGCTCCCCGCGGGGAGATATACCCACCTAGGGACGGGTACGCCCCTTCGAGGCCAGGTCAGTCGGCGAAGGCCTCCGGCGGTGGGCAGCTGCAGAACAGGTTGCGGTCTCCGTAGGCCTGGTTGATTCGGGCCACCGGGGGCCAGTACTTGGCTGCTGTCCGTCCGGCCGGGAACACCGCCGTCGCACGGTCGTAGCGTCGCTCCCACGCCGAGACCAGCGCGGCCGCAGTGTGCGGCGCCCCCCGAAGCGGGCTCTCTTCCACAGACCAGCGACCGGCAGCGACCTCCGCGATCTCCGCCCTGATGGCGACCATGGCGTCGCAGAAGCGGTCGAGCTCGTCGAGATCCTCGCTCTCGGTCGGCTCCACCATCAACGTTCCCGCGACCGGAAAGCTCACCGTTGGCGCATGGAAGCCGTAGTCGATCAGGCGCTTGGCCACGTCGTCGACCGTGACGCCGGTCTCCTTCGTGAGGCCTCGCAGGTCGAGGATGCACTCGTGCGCCACCAGTGCGTTCTTTCCCGTGTAGAGGATGGGATACGAGGGCGCCAGGCGCGCCGCCACGTAATTTGCGGCCAACACCGCTGACTTGGTGGCGTGGGCCAGGCCCTCTCCGGAGAGCATGCGGATGTAGGCCCAGCTGATGGCCAGGATCCCGGCGCTGCCGAAGGGAGCCGCACTGACCGGTCCGATCCCCTCACGCTGCGCGGCGCGGGGGTGCATCGGATGGGAGGGGAGGAACGGCACCAGGTGCTCGGCCACCGCCACCGGCCCGACTCCGGGTCCTCCCCCGCCGTGGGGGATGCAGAAGGTCTTGTGCAGATTGAGGTGCGAGACGTCACCGCCGAACTGCCCGGGCTCAGCCAGGCCGAGGAGCGCGTTCAGGTTTGCCCCGTCGATGTAGACCTGGCCCCCGTGCTGGTGGACCAGCGCGCACATGTCGCTGATGCCTTCCTCGTACACCCCGTGCGTCGAGGGGTACGTGACCATGATGGCCGCCAATCGCTCGCTGTGCTCCTCGCACTTGCGGCGGAGATCATCGAGGTCGACCGTGCCATCTCCGAGCGCGCCCACCACGACGACGCGCATGCCGGCCATGACCGCGGACGCCGCGTTGGTCCCGTGCGCGCTCGACGGGATGAGGCACACGTTGCGTTCGTGCTCGCCGCGGGAGCGGTGATACGCCGCGATGGCGAGTAGCCCGGCCAGCTCGCCCTGGCTTCCCGCGTTCGGCTGGACCGAGACCTTGGCGTAGCCGGTGACCTGCGCCAGCCATTCCTCCAGTTCGTCGATGAGCGACAGGTACCCAGACGTGGTCTCGGGCGGTGCGAACGGATGGATGTCGGCGAAGCCGGGCAGGCCAACCGGTTCCATCTCCGTCGTCGCGTTCAGCTTCATGGTGCACGAACCGAGCGGGATCATGCCGCGATCGAGCGCGAAGTCCTGGTCCGACAGCCGGCGCAGGTAGCGGAGCATGGCCGTCTCGGAATGGTGCTCGGAGAAGACCGGATGGCCGAGGATCGGGCCCCGTCGCAGGAGCGCCTCGGGCAGCGCCGAGTCGGGGCTCGATCCCCCGTCGCCTGCTCCGAATGCCTCGAGCACTGCGGCGACGTGCGCCGCGGTCGTCGTCTCGCCGCACGAGATCCCCACGTGATCGTCGTCGACGAGGCGGAGCAGCACGCCGCGGGCGCTCGCCGCAGTCACGATCGCCGCTGCGCGCCCGGGTGCCTCGACCACCACGGTGTCGAAGAACGCCTGATGGACGAGGGGCAGACCCGCATGTTGGAGCCCCGCCGCCAGGTCGACCGTGCGCCGATGGACGCGGCGGGCAATGCCGCGCAGCCCCTCGGCTCCGTGGTAGACGGCGTACATGGAGGCGACCACGGCCAGCAGGACCTGGGCGGTGCAGATGTTGGACGTCGCCTTCTCCCGCCGGATGTGCTGCTCGCGGGTCTGCAGCGCGAGCCGGTAGGCGGGGCGGTCCTCCGCGTCGATCGAGAGCCCGACCAGGCGACCGGGCAGGTCCCGCTCCAGGCCAGCCTTGACCGCCATGAAGGCCGCATGCGGCCCGCCGTACCAGAGCGGCACGCCGAATCGTTGCGAGGACCCGACCGCGACGTCGGCGCCCCACTCCCCCGGCGGCTTGAGCAGCGTCAAGGCCAACAAGTCCGTGGCAACGGTCACCAGCGCACTCTTGGCGTGCGCGTCGGCGGTCAGGGCTTCGAAGTCGCGCAGGGAGCCCGAGCAGCCCGGATACTGCTGCACCAGGCCGAAGTAGTCGCCCGCGGGTGGGCCCGCGTCGAGGTCGACCACGTCGAGTGCGATCCCCAGCGGTTCGAGACGCGTGTGGAGGACGGCGATGGTCTGAGGCAGGCAGTCGGCGTCGACGATCACCCGGTTCGACGCACTGGTGGTCCGGCGCCGCATGAGCGTGACGGCCTCGGCCACCGCCGTGCTCTCGTCGAGGAGCGAGGCGTTCGCCGTGTCGAGCCCCGTCAGGTCGCTCACCATGGTCTGGAAGTTCAGGAGAGCCTCCAGGCGACCTTGGCTGATCTCGGGCTGGTACGGGGTGTAAGCCGTGTACCAGGCCGGGCTCTCGAGCACGTTGCGCCGGATCACGCCCGGCGTGATCGTCCCGTAGTAGCCGAGGCCGATCATGGGCTCCGCGATGGTGTTGCGCCCGGCCAGGCGGCGGAGCTCGTCGAGGACCTGGTGCTCGGACACAGCCGGCGGAAGGTCGAGGGCGTCGAGGCTGCGCACGCTGCTCGGCACGGCGGCGTCGACGAGCGCGTCAAGGGTCTCGTAGCCGAGAACCTTGAGCATCCCCTCCTGCTCCTCGTCCGTGGGCCCGACATGGCGTCGGACGAAGTCCTCGAACGGCTCGAGTACTTCGGATCGGTTTCCTTCATGCCGTTCGCTCACGGGGATCTCCTCACGTGCCCCACGTGAACACGCGGAACTGGTCGGACGTCCTCCCCGCTCTGTCACTGGACCTGAGAGCCTCGCCGCGGGCTGCACGGCTTCCACCTTCGGTGCAGACGCCGGGCGCCCGCTTTCCAGAGTTGCCTCGCCGGAGCGGTATGTCGGCCTGAGAGTTTCTCGGGGAGAGTTGCTCCTCCGGCGTCCCCCCGACTGCGTGCAACGGGGACTCTGGCGCTCCGGTTCAAACGGCGTATTCAGTTGTGCCAGTCACTATACCGGCCGACACCCCGGCCACCTGGTTGATACTCGTCGCCTATTCGCTCTCTTCCTCTTCGCGGATCGGCCACAAGGGCGGGCGGACCAGGCGGGCGGGGAGATCGCGGCCTCGCTGGACGATGGTGATCGCATCGCCGTCGAGCAACCGGGCGTCCGCGTCGACGAAGCCCAGCCCGATGCCCCTCTCGCGCATCGGCGAGAAGTTGCCGCTGGTGAGAATGCCGACCTGCACCGGGCCCTCGCAGAGCAGCGAGCCGTCGCGCAGGGGTTGGCGCCCATCGGACACGAAGCCCCGCAGGCGCCGGACAGGGCCGTTCGCCCGCTCCTCCTCGAGGGCGGCCCGACCGGTGAAGTCGCCCTTGTCCCACCCGACCACCCAGCCGAGGCCGGCCTGGAGGGGCGTGATGCCCGGGCCCAGTTCATGGCCGTGCAGGGGCAGCCCCGCCTCGAGCCTCAGGGTGTCCCGCGCGCCCAGCCCGGCCGGGAGGACGCCCTCACCCAGCACGGCCTCCCAGAATCCGGCCGCCACCTCGGGTGGCACGGCGCACTCCACGCCCTCCTCGCCGGTGTATCCGGTGCCGGCCACCAGGCAGGTGGCGCCGCCCCATTCGAACCGCTCCACGGCGAAACGGTGCACCCCGGCGGCCGCGGGCGACACCCGGGCCAAGCGGGCTCGTGCCTCGGGACCCTGCACGGCGATCACGGCTCTCTGGTCGGTGACGTCGCTGCCCCCGATGGCCTCGACGACATCGGTGGTGTTGGAGGCATTGGGCATCACGTCGAAGCGCTCCTCGTCGACCCACCACACGATGATGTCGTCGACGACGAAACCGTCGTCGTCGAGGAGATGCGTGTACTGGGCCCGTCCGGGGTGCACCCGGGAGAGGTCGTTGCTGAAGGAGTGCTGGAGATGCTCGAAGGCATCGGGGCCGAGGACGCGCACGGTGCCCAGATGGCTCACGTCGAAGGCGACGGCCGCGGTGCGGCAGGCCCGGTGCTCCGCTACGGTGCCCGACGGGTACGCCAACGGCATCTCCCAGCCGCCGAAGGCGACCATCTTGGCCCCGAGCGCGAGGTGCTCCGCATGGAGTGGTGAGACCCGGAGCGGGCCTGCGGCGCTGTCGTCGGTGGTCACCCAGCCAGACTATGCGGCTCCCGGCAACATGCCGTGTGACGCGATCAGCGAGGCGAACTCGCGTTGGTACACGATGCTGATCGGCACCTCGGGGTAGAGCTCACGCATCCGGCGCACCTTGCGGTTCTTGCGGGTGACGAGCCGTTGGTCGGCGGTCGTGAGTTCGATGAACACGCCGCGGCGGGGCAGATAGAAGTCCGGACGGAAGCCCGCCACCGGCGAGCCGTTGCTGTCCCACGCCAACGGGAACTCAACCGGCTCGTACTGCCACCGTTCGCCCGACAGGTCGAGCAGGGCGGCGAAGAGCCGCTCGGAAGGATGGGCGAAACGGACCTGACCCGCGGGCACACAAGCCGGATGGTGTGTGCGCCCGACGCGCGCGAGGTCCGCTGCGGTCACTCCCCCGAGGCCCGTGCAGCCTGTGCTCGGGTGCGCCGCGCTGTGGTGGCGGGCACTGCCGCATGCAGATTCACGATGTCGGCGTCCAGTGCCTCCACCACGCCGGCGAGCGGCACGATGTTGAACACGCCCTGACCTCCGGCCAGCAGGTCGACGACCTCACCGTTCGAGCGGGCCAACACCGAACTGGTGCCGGTCAGAACGAGGTTGGCCGAAGCCAGGTCGCCACCGAGGTCCTCGCGCAGGCACTCCACCGCCCGGCGGGCCGACTGGAGAGAGACCCCGGCATCCAGCAGCTGCTTGATGACCTTGAGCTCGAGCACATCGGAGTACGAATAGATCCGTCGGGACCCACTGCCCTTCGCGGTCGCCACCGACGGCTGAAGCAGGCCCGTACGGGCCCAGTAGTCGAGCTGCCGGTACGAGATCCCCACGAGACCACACACCTGCGGCCCATGAAACCCCCCGACATGGGAAACGGCGTCGTCGACCATCACACCTCCCTGCTACCCCTGCGCTGCTATGCCACTCCGAGTGCCACTCTAGTGCAGCCCGGACGACACGGGAGTAGTTACGAGGGCGTGATTCGGGGGATTTTCGCGTTTTCCTCGGGCTCCCGAGGCCAGACCACCACGGCGCCGAGCACGGACAGACCCACCCGGCGGCCGGGCTCGAGGGGTGCGCCACCGGTGACCCGCACGACCAGGTTGGGCAGGCCGTCCGCTTCGGGCCGGACCCGCACCACGGCATCGTGGCCGTAGTACTCGTAGCTCTCCACGGTGGCAGTGATCCCTCCGTCGGCCGGCTGCTCGAGCCTGATCTGCTCGGGCCTGACCATGACCCGGGCCCGCCCGCCCCCGGCGGGCCCGCTCCACAAATCGACCTCGAGCGGGCCCAGGGCAGTCGCGGCCATCCCGTCGAGGACCTCCCCCTCGAGCACGTTCGACTCCCCGAGGAACTGGGCCAGCTCGACGTCGCCGGGGCGGCCGTAGAGAGCGGTCGGCGTGTCCAATTGCGCAATGACACCCTCTCGGAGCACCGCCACCTGATCGGCCATGGAAAGCGCCTCGTCCTGGTCGTGGGTGACCAGGATGGAGGTCGTGCCCGCCCGGCGCAGGACACCGAGGACATCGGCCCGGACGGATGAGCGCATGGCGGCGTCCAGCGAGGAGAAGGGCTCGTCGAGGAGGACGATCTCCGGCTCGATGGCGAGCGCACGAGCGAGGGCCACCCGCTGCTGCTGTCCGCCGGAAAGCTGATGCGGATAGCGCCGGCGGTACCCCGACAGCCCGACCAGCTCGAGCAGCTCGTCCACTCGCCGCCGACGATCGGGACCGCGCGGGAGACCGAAGGCCACGTTGCGCCCCACGCTCAGGTGCGGGAACAGCGCACCCTCCTGGGGGACGTAGCCGATACGTCGCCGCTCGCTGGGTACGAAGCGTTGCCGGGCATCGTCGACGACGTCGGTCCCCAGCTGCACTTGCCCGTCGTCTGGCCTCTCGAAGCCCGCCACGATCCGCAACAGGGTGGTCTTGCCGCTGCCCGACGCGCCGAGGATCGCCGTGAACGACCCGTGCGGGACGGTCAGGTCCACGCCGCGCAGGACCGGCTGGGGGCCGAATGCCTTGGCCACGCCGGTCACGCACAAGTCCTTCATGCGGACACCATTGTGGTCGGCACGTCGAGCGCGCTCTGGCCCGCCGCTCCCATGCGTGTGGGTTGACGGTCGAACCAACGACCGAGCACATAGCCCGGCACGGCGGCGATGAGCACCATGACGCCGGCGTAGGGGGCGGCCTGGCTGTAGGACCCGTTCGACTCGTAGGCCCAGAACTGGGTGGCCAGCGTCTCGACGTTGGTCGGGTGGAGGACGAGCGTGGCCGTGAGCTCGGTCGCCGTCTCCAAGAAGACCAGCGCGAAGGCGGCGGCGAGCCCCGGCCCCACCAGGGGCAGCGTCACGCGCCACAGCACCGAGCGCCGACTGACGCCGAGCGAGCCCCCCACTTCCTCCAATCCGACCGGGGCACGGGCGACGGCGGCGCGGACCGAGACCACCGCCAGGGGGAAGAACATGATGGCGTAAGCGATCACCAGCAACAGGTTGGTCTGGTAGAGGCGACCCTGCAGGAAGTGCTCGGTCACGTAGGTGAGGCTCAATGCGATGACCAGCCCGGGCACCGCCAGGACGACGAGGTTCGATCGCTGCAGGGTCAGCACCTCACGACGCGGGAAGCGCACCGACAGGAGGGCGATCGGGACCGCGGCCAGTGTCGCCACCACGCCCGCAACGGCCGCATAGCCGAAGGTGTTGAGCGTGGCGAGGGGCAGCGAGGCCGTTGCGGGCAACGTGCTGTTCCCGCCGTGCACGATCAGGTAGACGATGGCCCCCACCGGCACGCCGAGTGCCAGCACCACCAGGAGGCCGATGCCGGCCAGAGGGACGGGCCAGAGCCGGCCCAACGTCTGCGGCCGCAACTGCCGGGCGGCACCGGATCCCAGCCGGGACGTCCGGCCGTGGCCCCGCACGGTGTCCTCGCTGGCCAGCAACAAGGCACCCAGCAGCACCAGGATGAGGGAGAAGGCACAGGCGGCCGGTTCGTTGAACCCGACCTGGAACTCGTTGTAGATCTCGGTCGTCAGCGTCTGGTAGCCCAGGATCTCGAAGGCGCCGAACTCGGCCAGCACGACCAACCCGACCAGGATGGCTCCGCCGAAGATGGCCAGGCGGGCCTGGCCCACCGTGACCGTCCAGAACGTGCGCACCCGGCCCAACCCGAGGCTGCGCGCCACCTCCTCCTGCGCGGGGTCGGCCGACCGCAGGCTGGCGGCGACGGGGAGGAACACCAGGGGGTACACCGCCAGCGTCATGACCAACACGGCGGCCCAGAATCCACCGATGGCCGGGAAGACGGCCCGCCATCCAAAACTCACCACGAAATCGGGGATCCCGAGCGGGATCACGACGAGGATGGCGAGGAGCCGCCGGCAGGGCATGTCGGTGCGCTCGACGAACCAGGCGGCCAGGGTGCCCACGATCGCACACAACACCGTCACCACCACGACCAACCTGACCGTGTTCCAGATCAATGTGGCGGTGAGAGTTCGGAACAGGAGCTGGTGCAGCTCCGCCCACCCGACCTGGACGGCCTGGACGACGAGGAACACCAGCGGCAGGAGCACGGCGACCGACACCAACAACGCGCCGGCGGTGAGCAGGGGCGGCAACCGGCGCCGGCCGCCGCGACGACCGTGGGCCGAGAAGCCCACCGTCACAGCAGTTGGGCCTCTTGCAGCAGCTTGATCGCCTCGGCCCCGGTGCCGAGCTCGGCGATGCTGATGCTGTTCGGTTGCAGCTGGTCGAACGGCGTCTCCGGCTCCGAAGTCGTCACACCGGAGGCCACGGGGTACTCGAAGCTGTCGCTGTGCGCGATGATCTCCTGCCCCTCCTTGGAGGTCAGGAACGCCAGGAATCGCTGGGCCTCGGCTTGGTGCATCGACGACTTCAAGATGCCGGCGCCCGAGACGTCGATCACGTAGCCGGGATCCTTCGGCGCGAAGTAGCCGATGGCCGAATGGAGACCCGACTCCCCGACCTGGGCTTTTTCACGGTACCAGTAGTACTGGTTGATGACGCCCAGCGCGACCTGCCCGTTGTTGACCTGTGAGGTGAGCGTCTCGTTGTCGGAGTAGCTGTGGCTCCCGGCGTTCGCCTTCACGGCCTCGAGCCACTGCAGCGCGGCCGCTTCACCGTGGGCGCGGGCGATGGAGGTGACGATGGGCTGGAAGTCCGTCTCGGATCCGGCGATCCCGATCTTGCCCTTCCACTGCGGGTCCGCCAGGTCCATGATCGACGTGGGCAGCTCACGCGGGCTCAGGAGCGAGGTGTTGTAGACCATAACGCTCACCCGGGCCGTGACCCCCACCCACTTGCCGTCCGGGGAGTTGAAGCGGGACGGCGTGTTGGCAAGGGTCGACGGATCCACCGACGCGAGCAATCCCTTGGAGGCCAGGTACTGCAGCGGCGGCGTGTTCTCGGTGAAATAGACGTCGGCCGGAGACCGGGAGCCCTCCGTCACGATCTGGTCGGCCAGCACGTCCTCGTCGTCGCTGCGGAGATTCACCGCGATGCCGGTCTGCTTCTCGAAGGCGCTGATCAAGGCCTGGGTCGTCTGCACGTGCTGCCCGCTGTAGACGGTCAGCGCACCCCCCGAACCGCTCGAGCCCGCCGACGCGCATCCCGCCAACAGGACGGCACCCACGGCGACGGCCACGGCCAGGCTCAGGGCCCCTGCCCCATGCCGTCCGGACCGACCCGGCGCACTCGCGGGTTCCATCGCATTGCCCTGAACGCCTCTCGACTCGACCCGTATCTTAGGGTGCCCTAACTTAGGGTCGCCTAAGCAACGGGTCAAGGCGGGGCCGTCAGGGCGGCTCGGGTCCTCCCCCGGGGGCCAGGTCGGCCCGGCCCTCGAGCGGACTCGACGGCTCGGCGTAGAAGCGGACCGGGATCCGGCCCGCCCCTCGGGCCTCCGTCCCCGCTTCCACGGCCAGCCGCATGGCCCGGGCCATGGCCACGGGGTCGTGGGCCCGGTTGACGGCGGTGGCCACGAGGACGCCGTCGCAACCGAGCTCCATGGCGAGCGCTGCGTCCGACGCCGTGCCGATGCCGGCGTCGAGGATCACCGGCACCTCGACCGCTTGGCGGAGCAGCGCGATGTTGTGCGGGTTGCGGATGCCCAGCCCGCTGCCGATGGGCGAACCGAGCGGCATGACGGCGGCGCAGCCCACCTGTTGCAGCCGGAAGGCCAGCACGGGATCGTCCGTCGTGTACGGCAGCACGACGAACCCGTCCTCGGCCAGTTGTTCGGCCGCGCTCAGGAGCTCGACCGCGTCGGGGAGCAGCGTGCGGTCGTCCCCGATCACCTCCAACTTGACCCAGTCGGTCTCGAAGGCTTCCCGCGCCAACTTCGCGGTGAGCACTGCCTCCGACGCGGTGGCGCACCCCGCCGTGTTGGGCAGCACCCGGACGCCCAGATCACCCAGGAGGGACAACAGGGAGCCCCTCCCCGCGGCCTCCACCCGACGGACCGCGACCGTGGCCATGGCGGTCCCCGAGGCACGCAGCGCGGCGCCCAGCACATGGAGGCTGGTCATGCCGCCGGTGCCGAGCAGGAGCCGCGAACCCAGCACCTCTCCGGCTATGCAGAGGCCGCTCTCCGGTGGGCCGGACGTGGGGCCGGCGTCGTTGCGGGTCACCGGACGACGATACCCCGGTGTCCGCCTATGGTGGCTCGGTGCCGGACGCGACACCACCGACGGCGCTGACCATCGCCGGCTCGGACTCGGGTGGCGGCGCCGGTGCACAGGCCGACCTCAAGACCTTCGCGGCGCTCCGCGTGCACGGCACGTGCGCCCTCACCGCGGTGACGGCGCAGAACACGGCCGAGGTGCGCGGCGTCGTGCCACTCGAACCCACGTTCGTGCGCCAGCAGGTCGAGACGGTGCTCGACGACTTCTCCGTGCGCAGCGTAAAGACGGGGATGCTGGCGACGGCAGCCATCGTCACGGCGGTCGCCGACCTGGCGGCACAGGGACGGCTCCCGCAACTGGTGGTGGATCCGGTGCTGGTGTCGTCGACCGGGCAGTCGCTGCTCGAGCCGGACGGCGTGGCCGCCTACCTGGAGCGGCTCCTCCCCCACGCGTTGGTCGTCACCCCCAACCTGCGCGAGGCCGCGGTGCTGGGCGACACCGACGTCGGTTCTCTCAGGAGCCTCGAGGCGCGGGT
Organism: uncultured Acidimicrobiaceae bacterium; assembly: GCA_963719485.1. Lineage (GTDB taxonomy): Bacteria > Actinomycetota > Acidimicrobiia > Acidimicrobiales > RAAP-2 > Bog-473. The sequence continues at coordinate 3,581,217 of OY970387.1, read as the reverse complement.
CGCGGTCGCGGAGAGGATCCGGACGTCAGGCGCCCGTTACGTCGTCGTGAAGGGAGGCCACCTCACCGAGTCGGCGGATGACGTCGTGGCGGGCCCCGCAGGGGTGCACGTCCTGCCCGGCGTCCGGGTGGACACCGGGAACGACCACGGCACCGGCTGCTCACTCTCGGCCGCCGTCGCCGCCCACCTGGCCCGGGGGGCCGACGTGCCCGAGTCCATTGCGCTGGCCAAGGCGTTCGTGGCGCACGCCCTCGCCGGTGGCGCCGGCTGGCGGCTGGGCGCCGGCCACGGCCCGCTCGACCATTTCGGGTGGTCCGATGCGCCGTAGGCTTGGAGCGCCATGACGCTGCACGACACCCCCGCCGGGATACTGGACGGCGGGACCCCAGACCCCGGGCCGCGGCGCCCCCCGTCGCCGGGGGGCGTCTCCATGCGACCGGCGATGATCGTCTTCGGGCTCGCTGCGCTCATCCTCGTCGTGTTCGTCACGATCGGCATCGTGACATCGCAGTCCCCGGCGCCGATCCGGCACTCCACGACGGCGGCCGCGGTACCAGGTGTCACCTTGCGGCAGGTTCCCGCGGCCGGGCTGCTGTCGCCGATCGTCGCCTCCGCGGAGCCACCCGTGAACATCCTCAACGCCGTGTCCGTCCCGGTGGGCTCGGTCCGGATCTCGCACCACGACAACAGTGCCGGGGCGGGCCAGTTCGACTCGCAGGTGTCGTTCCGCTCCGACGACTCGCAGGAGGCGCTGTTGGGCTTCTACGCCGCGGACATGAAGCTTCAGGGCTGGCAGGTCTTCGACCGGGGGGCTGCTGCCAACAACCCGGGCGCCTTCGAGGTGCTCGGCAAGCTCGCCGGCTCGGACGGTTACTACTGGGAGATGGGCGCCACCATCGCGCCGACGACCTTCCCCCGGGGTGGCCCGCCGCACGGGGTCACGGTGTTCACGATCCGGCTGTTCCAGGTTCCTGACCCCGAGTAGGCACGCGGCACGGGCGCCGCGTGCGGCGTTGGGGATTCAGTTCGCAGCGTCAGCCATTGCACCGACACCATCGGCGGTGTCGACGGGGAGCAGGTCGGGCCGCGGCGCCGGCTCGGAGAGCAGATAGGCCCAGACGAAGAAGTTGATCGGGTACAGCAGGTAGCCGATCCGAGCGTCCGGGGCCAACAGGATCAGGGCGGACATCACCACGCCGGCGATCATGCAGACCTCGGCCGCGGTGCGGGGCGTGTGTCGGTAGAGATGGCGCGCCAGGAGCACGGCCAGGATGAGGCCGACCGAGACCGGAAGCGCCCGGCTGAGTGACGGGAACTCGCTGACCAGCACGTGACCGGGCAGCGCGCTCGCCGCCGTGGTTGGGATCGCGCTCAGTCCGAGCGGGAAGAGGACGACGTCGTCGATGAGGGCGAACGGGCCGCGCAGCGCGAAGGGGAAGATCGTGGGGACGGCCACCACGACCATCCCCGCCAGCATGGAGAGCGGACGCCGCTCGCCTTTTCGGCCGTAGGCGGCAAAGAGCGCCAGCGCCGCAAGCGGCCAGGCCGTGAACTTCATGGCCGACGCGATCCCGAACACGACGCCGGACGCGAAGGGTCGGTGTCGTTGCGCCAGCACCATGGCCAGCAGCAGGAAGGCCACGACCGGGATGTCGTCGCCTCCGGTCGCCAAGGGGAGCGACGCCAGCGGCAGGATGACGAGCGCCTGGATGGCGCGGATCTTTCGCCGCCCGTCCGCCCGGCACAGATAGAGCGCGACCGCCGCCACCGCCAGCGTGGTCAGACAGAAGAAGATCCGGGCGTCACTGAGCCCGTCGTTGGGCCAGATCTCGCTGGGGATGCCCGCCACGGCCATCAGGGGCAGGTAGGGCAGGAACCCGGCGAAGTCGGGCTCGCCCGGCGCGTGGTACCGGACCGCATGGGGCAACTTCTTGATGGGGCGGTAGGGCTCCTGGCCGCGCACGAGGTCCTGCCCTCCCACCTCGACCGCGGTGACCTCGGGCTGCTGGTGGGATCCGGCGACCCCGTCGAACCGCCACAGGATCTCGAAGCCCATGGGGATGGCCAGGGAGCCGGCGAACACGCAGAGGGCGACCACGATCCGGGTGAGCCAGGCCCGGCGGTTCTGGCGCCTGGTCAGCGCGCGGTCAGGGTGTCGGCGCCGGGCGCGGCGGAGCACCCACGCCAGGATCCCGGAGGCGAACGCTCCGAAGACGAATGGCAGCAGAGCCATGCGTCCCCACACCTGGTAGAGCGCGTTGGTCGACGTGTAGATGGTGAGCAGTGCGAAGAGCGCGCTGGCCCCGTACAACAACGCGTCACCCACCTCCGGGGAGATCCCCTTGATGCGCTCCCACCCCCGCTGCCACACGTCGGCCAAGGGGGCGGTCCAGCTTGGGATCGTCGTCGCGGAGGAGGTCGACATAGCGTTGGAAAAGCCTCGCACACAGGGGTGGCTCTGTGAAGGAACCCGTTTGTGATCCTAGAGGTCGAGTTCATGGAGGTAGAACGCCAATTCGGCCTCCAAGCACGCGGTCAACGTGTCCGCCCGCCGGAACCCGTGCCCCTCCCCCTCGAAGAATTCCAGGTCGCAGCGGGTACCCGCCGCATCGAGGGCGGCGCGCATGCCCTCCGCCTGGGCAGGGGGCACAACGGGGTCCTCGGTCCCCTGCAGGAGCAGGACCGCACCCTGCATGGAGCCGGCGCGGTGCGCGGGTGATCGCTCCTCGTACAGGGGCCGCGACCCGGGCAGTGGCCCGATCAGCCGGTCGGTGTAACGGGCCTCGAAGTCGTGCGTCGTCGCCACCAGGCCCATCAGGTCGGTGACCCCGTACCACGAGACACAGGCCGCGAAGCCCTCCCCCGCGGCCAGGGCGTTGAGCGCGGTCATGCCGCCGGCGCTGCCGCCGCGGACGGCCATCCGCCGGGGATCGACGTCGCGGCGGGCCGCGAGGTGCAGGGCCGCATCGAGGCAGTCCTCCGAATCGGCGACGCCCCACTGGCCCCACAGGGCGCAGCGGTAGGCGCGCCCGTACCCCGAACTGCCGGTGTAGTCGACGCAGGCCACGGCGAAGCCACGGCTCGTGAAGAACTGGAGCGTGGCGTCGAACCCGGCCTGGCACGACGACGTCGGGCCCCCGTGGCACCACGTCACCAGGGGGGGCGCTCGCCCCGCCGGGCCCTCCGTCCCGCCCCGCGCGGGACGGAAGAGGGTGCCGTGCACCGCACGTCCGGTGCGCCCGGTCAAGGTGAAGGGCTCCCCCACCGCGATGTCCCTCTCGTGGAGCGTGACGCCCGCCTGGGGGCGCAGGGGTCGGGCGCCCTCGCCCGGTGTCCAGACCCAGACGTTCGACGGCTCGGCCGGGGTGCCGCCGATCAGAGCCAGCCCGTCTCCGTGCGCGCACAGCGCGGCGATGGAGACGCAGGGTTGCGCCACCGCCGTCGTCGGCGCCGCGTCCCTGCCGTGACCGTGCGGGGCCAGAGGGATGAGCGAGTCCCGGCCCGACGACGTCATCCGCGCCACGACCGTGCCGTCGGCCGTCTCGGCCATGGTGTGCTGGCCGAGCACCCAGTCAGGGCCGTGGAACTCTGCCTCGATGTCGGTCAGCGGTATCGGCTCCTGCTCCGCGCCGGGGAGGCCCGGGTGCACGTAGGGCTGCCACCATCCGCTCCGGTCCGACACGAAGCGCAACGAACCGTCGCGAGCCCAGGCGGGTTGGCCGACCGACTCGCCGGGACCGCCGGCGATGGTCAAGGCGGGGCCGCCCGGCTCGAGCGCGTCGTGCCCGTGCGTTGCACGGGCGACGCGGGCGAGCGGCAGGACCAGCACGAGCGAGGCATCCCACGGCATGTCCGGGTGGTCCCAGGCGACCACGGCCAGGCGATCGCCGGACGGGTGCGCGCACGGCATGCCGAAGAAGTCGTGCCCCTCGAGGAGCGTGGTCTCGCACGGTTGGGCGCCGCGGGTCGACAGGGCGACCACGCTGCGCACCGGGGCCGCCGGTCCCCTGCCGTGGACCTCACGGACCGCGAGGACGAAGGCGCCGTCCGCCGTGGAGCAGAGACCACCGTGGTTGTGCACCTCGCCCGCCGGGGGCGACGCCGTCAGGGGCCGCGGCGTGGCGGCGCCGGGCCCGGGGGCCCCGGGGCCGTCGCAGAACCACACCCGCCGGTCCGCCTGGTCGACGTAGGCGAAGGCTCCGGGTGCGCATGCGGGCACCAGGCACATGGCGCCCCCGCCGTACTCGTTGACACGGGTCCGGATGCTCGCGCTCTCCGGTGAGTGATCGCTCAGGCCAGCGGCATCCGCGCGCACCATGACCACGCGACCCGCCTCGGCCGGGCGGGACTCGAGCCAGTAGAGCGCGTCGCCGTCCGAGCAGAGCTCCGAGAGCGAGACCTTGCCCCGGGCCACGTCAGCAGCAGCGAGCGGCGAGTCCCAACGCCCATAGCCTGCAATGGTGGTCACGCTCCGAACGTACCCGTTGCAACGGTCCGCGCCAGGAGCCGCCGGCATGGCCCTCTACAGTGAGCCTGTGCGTTTCCCGGCCTACCTGCTCTCCAAGGCGGGGGCGGTCATCCGGCCCGCTGTGGTCGAGCTCGCCGACACCGACCTTCCCGCGGGTGAGGTCCTCGTCCGGGTCGAGTGGTCCGCCATCAACTTCAAGGACGCCATGGTGACCCGCCCGGGCAACCGCGTGGCGCGGGTCTTCCCTCTCGTCCCCGGCGTGGAGCTCGCCGGAAGCGTCGAGGAGAGCACGAGCCCCGACTTCACGCCGGGGCAGCGCGTCCTGGTGCAGGGATACGACCTCGGGGTGGACCGGCACGGCGGGTTCGCCGCGTACGCGCGGGTCCCGGCCGACTGGGTCGTCCCGTTGCCCGACGCCTTGAGCTGCCGCACGGCCGCCATAATCGGCCTCGCCGGCTGCACCGCTCTCCTGTCGCTCCGGCGTCTCGTCCAACACGGCACGACGAGCGACGACGGCCCCATTCTGGTCACCGGTGCATCGGGCGGCGTCGGGAGCGCCGCGGTGGCATTGCTGGCCAAGGCCGGCTTCGAGGTGGTGGCCTCCTCCGGCAAGACCACCGAGCACGAGTACCTCAAGAGCCTGGGGGCGACGCGGGTGGTGGGGCGCGACTTCACCGAGGACGACGGCCGGACCTTGGGTCCGCAGCTGTGGGCCGGCGTCGTGGACTGCGTCGGCGGACGGGCCCTGGCCGAGGCATTGCGCACCGTCCGCTACGGCGGCGCGGTGGCGGCCAGCGGGCTCACCGGGGGCAACGATCTGGCCACGACGGTGTTTCCGTTCATCGTGCGCGGTGTCGCCCTGCTGGGGATCGACACGGTGGCGACCCCGATCGACGAACGACGGGCATTGTGGACGGACATGGCCGACGCGTTCCCGCTGGAGCACTGCGAGGAGATGGTCAACGAAGAGATCGGGCTCCATGGCCTGACGGCGGCGCTCGACCGCGTGCTCGACGCCGCCGTGCGCGGGCGGATCCTGGTCAACCCGACCGTGCGCGCGTAACCGCGCCGAGCGTCAGGAGCCCGCGTAGACGGGCGAGACCCTGATCGTCCCGTTCCCGCACGGGTTGATGGCCAACTGGAACGTCGGCGACGCCGTCGTCGACCCCGGCATGGTGACGGAGGCGGACTCCGAGGTCGGACAGCTGGTCTCCGAACCGACCGGGACATCGGAGAACTGGTAGGCGAACTGCGCGGTGGAGGACGGCGGCACCGAGAACGACGACGGCTGCGCATTGGCGGGGCCCGAGACGGTGACCGACAACCCGTTCACCAGCGTCACCGTGAGCGGCGCGCCGCTCCCCGAGAAGAGCGCCATCTTGGGGTAGCCGTTCACCGTGCAGGGCGTGGTGCCCGCGTTGGTGACGGTGATCACGCCCGTGATCGTCCCCGCCGCCCCCTGTCCCTGGCCGGGCGCAGCCGTGATGTGCGTGCATGCGGTCGACGCCGTGCTCGTCGAGGTCGTCGTGGAGGAGGAGGCCGTCGTCGGGGGCGACGCCGTGGTCGACGTCGTGGGGCGGCTGCTGGTCGTGCTGCTGTGCTTGGGCGTGCTCGGACTGCTGCTGCACGCCGCGAGGACAGCGGCGGCGCACGCCACGAAGGCGAGCGCCCAGCGCGGCGACGTCACCCCTCGAAGTCCTCGGGGCGTACGGAGTCGAGGAACTGGCGGAACTGCCCGACGAGTTCGTCCGGCGTGTCGTCCTCTTCGTCTTCGGTGTCGAGGGCGAGGATGATTCCCTCGGATTCCATCAGCTCGTCGGACACGAAGAGCGGCGACTCGGTGCGCACGGCGACCGCCACCGCGTCGGACGGTCGGCTCGACACGATGGTGCGCTCCTCGCCCCGCACAAGATGCATCTCGGCATAGTAGGTGGACGCCCGCAACTCCGTGATGATGACCCGCTCAACGCTGATGTCGAGTGCGCCGAGCATGTCCTTCATCAGGTCGTGGGTCAGCGGTCGGGGCATGGTCACCCCCTGCAGGGCGTAAGCGATGGCCGTTGCCTCCGGGCTCCCGATGAAGATCGGCAGGGTGCGTCCCTCACCCTCGGTCTCCTGCAGCAGGAGGACCGGCGTGTTCGACTGCAGGTCCACCCTGACAGCACGGAGGAGCACACGGACCATGACTGAAATGTAGCGCCGGATTCCGGCGCTGCGTCACCCCCCCAGATGCTTCCGGAGGGCCTGGTGGAGCAACGCGACCCGCATGGATTGCCCGAGCGCAGCCAGCTGATCGGCTCCTTCCACCGCCCGCTGGCGGGATTCGGGGTTCCGTTGCCTCAGGAGGGGGATGATCACCTGCTCAATCAGACCCAGCTCCCGGTCGGCGGCGTTCCGATAGAGGCGCAGGTGGCGTGGTTCGATCCCGAAGGACCGGAACGCCGCGGCGAGGTTCGCCACCGTGAGAGCGCCCTCGTCATAGGTCTCTATCCCGGCCACGGTGACGGCTTCCACGAGGCCGAAGCTCTTCAGTCCCGCCAACTCCTCGAGCGACAGGCCACTCGCCGCGCACAGTTCGTCCGCCGACATGCTGGCGCCCGTGACCATCGCCCCCGCCGCACCGGGCGCGCCGGCCGGCGCGTCGGGGGTCTGACCCTTGCGTGACCCAACGTCGCTCGATGGCCGCTCGCGGCGCGGCGGCGCGGTTGCGGCCGGCTGTCGCGGCACCCCCGTCCCGTTGGCACGCCCTGCCGCGGCGGGCGTTGCCTGCGGCGACGCGCCCGTTGGTGTGACAACGTCGCCCCGCTTCTCCGTGGTAGCACGACGTGCCGGTTCGGCATTCGCCACCTCACGGGGCGTGGCCGCTCCGGAGGCGATGCGCGGCGATCCCTCTTCCTCCGCGACGACCTGCAGCCCGCGACGGGGCTGGGCCTCTTCGGGCAGCAACGCGGCGCGACGCGACGCGTCGGCGAGGATGCGGGCCATCGCCTCCTCGTCGGCCTTGGTCGGCTGCTCGTGGCCCTGGGCGGAGGCCGCGCCGGCGACTGCCGCGGCGTGGGCCGGCCGCACCGCCGCCTTGCCGTTCGGCAATTCCGGTCCCGCGTCGTCGTCGAGGTCTCCGTCGGCCAGCCGGTCCCGGATCACCTTCAAGGGCAGGAAGTGCTCCCGCTGCTGGCGCAACACCCAGCGCAGGCGCTCCACATCGTGTTCGAAGAACTTGCGGTATCCCGAGGGCGAGCGCTCGGGATTGACGAGGCCCTGGCTCTCGAGGAACCGGATCTTCGAGATCGTGACGTCCGGGAACTCTTCCCGCAGGAGGGTCAGGACGTCACCGATGGAGAGGTAGGTCTTGCTGGTCACTCGTTGCCAGCCACCAGGTAGACGAGCTTGAACTTGCCGATCTGCACCTCGTCGCCCGGGGAGAGGGGGACCTCGTCGATCCGCTCCCGGTTCACATAGGTTCCGTTCAACGAACCGACATCCCGCACCGTGTAGCCGCCGTCCGTCGGGGTGATCTCCACGTGGCGGCGCGACACGGTGATGTCATCGAGGAAGATGTCGCTCTCCGGATGCCGCCCCGCCCTGACGACCTTCTCGCCGAGCAGGTAACGCGCCCCGATGTTCGGGCCCCGCGTGACCACGAGGACACCGGCGCCGTGGGGCACCTCCACCAGGGTGACATCCGGGTGATCCTCCGTTGTCTCCCCCTCGTCCGTCGGGTGGAGGGTGATGGTGGCGTCATCGCCGTCCGCGAGCAGTGCGTGACCGCACGACGAACAGAAGTTGACGCCCTCGGGATTCCGGTGCCCGCAGTTGTGACAGAACACGCCGTCCACGGTACCCCACCCCACGAGCGACTTCTCCTGCTCTCATCTCACGCCTGAACGCCAGGTCAGTCGGTGGTGAGGTCACCGTAGGCGACCGCGTCGAGAAGGCTGCCCGGGTCTGCACCCGGCGCGAGCTCCAGCTCGCAGAGCCACCCTTCACCGTAGGGGTCCTCGTTGATCCGCTCCGGCCCCTCTGTGAGCGTGTCGTTCACCGCGGTAACGGTGCCGGCCAGCGGTGCGTAGATCTCCGACACCGACTTCGTGGACTCGACCTCACCGAGCTGTCCTCCGGCCTCCACCACACTCCCGACGTCCGGCAGGTCCACGAACACGATGTCCCCCAGCGCGTCCTGGGCGTAGTCCGTGATCCCCACTCGCACCTTCGTCCCTTCGGAGCGCACCCACTCATGCTCCGGCGAATAACGGAGATCTTCGGGAATGTTCATGGGGGGCGACCATACCGGACCACCGGACCCTCGGGCTCAGGCAAGCATCCGGGCGATCCGCTCGACGTAGGTCGCCGTCAAGTCCTCGGAGGACGCCAGGTCGGACCCCTCGGCCCAGACGTGGGTGACGGGCTCCGTGGGGTCGGGCACGACAAGGACCCAGCCCTGGTCGGACACCACCTTGATGCCGTCCACCAGGACCAGCTCGGCCCCCTCGTCGGACAGCTGCTCCATCAGGGTCCGCATGATGAGACCCTTCTGCTCCATGGGGGTCGGCACCTCCCCCTCCAGGATCGGCATGGGCGGGGTGGCCGCGACGATCTCGGCCAGGGAGGTCGGGCTCTCCTGCAGGAGCGACACGAGCCGGGCCAGGGCGGCGGCGGCATCGAAGGCGGGGAGGAAGTCCGGGAAGACGTACCCTCCCCGGCGGTCGGAGGCAAAGGACACGCCGCCGGACGCCGCAGCCTCGAGCAGGCCCGACGGCGACAACGGCGTCAGCATCAGCTCGATCCCCTGCTCGCGACAGCGGGCCACGGTGCGGTCGCTCGCCGTCACGGGGAGCGCGACCCGACCGGTCTCCCCCGCCTCGGTCGACAACTCGATGAACGCCATGATCGCCTCGTCCTCGGACAGCACGTGCCCTGTCCCGTCGATCAGGGTCAGCCGCTCGCCCCCGGCATCGATCACCGCGCCCAGATCCGCGCCCGAACCGCGGACCGCGTCGGCGACCCGGGCCTCGCTGACCGCGTGGTCGACCGAGATCATCCCCGGCGTCTGGGCATAGGGATTGATGCTGAGCACATCCGCCCCCACCTTCGCGAGCAGGTTCGGCATGACGAAGTTGGCTGCGCCGTAGGAGAGGTCGAGGACGAGCTTCACCTCGCGCCCGGCGCCGCGGCGCAGCCCGAACGCCTCGACGATGTCGGCGGTGTACAACTCGATCGTGCGGGGCGAGAAGTCGATGTCACCGATCTCGCCCGCGGTGACCCGGCGGAACTCCTCGCGGTGGTACATGCGCTCGACTCGGCGCTGGTCGCTCTCGGAGAGGTCGATGCCGCGCGCGTCGAAGAAACGGATCACCACCGACTGCGGGTCGTCGGGGCTCAGGCGGACGGTGAGGCCCGCCCGGTTGCCGCGCATGCGGACGTGGTGACGGGTCACCGGCACCGTGGCCAGCTCGAGGTCGTTGACGTTGACCCCGACCGAGTTGCACCCGACCATGAGTGCGCGCTTGAGCACGCGGGCGATACGGCTCGTATCGCGCGAGGCGGTGATGGACGAGCCCTTCTCGAAGCCGGACGCCCACGCCTTGGCCAGGCGCACCGCGAGCTCGGGGCTGACGTCCACGTTGGCGATGCCCTGGACGCCGTCCGGTCCGAACAGGGTCCGTGATCCGCCCGACTCCCACACGATGGACGCGTTGACCTGTGCACCGGCCTCGACGACCTTGTAGGGATAGACCTTGACGTCGCTGCGCACCTCGGCATGCGCCCCGACCAGGCAGCCTTCGCCGACGACCGCACCGGGCTCGATGCGGGCCCCGACCCGCAGGTCGCACGAACGCCCCAGGACCGCACCCTCCACCCGCGTGGCCGGCCCCAGGTAGGAATTCTCGCCGATGACCGAGCGCTGGAGCTCTGCCCGCGGCGCCACCTGGGTGTTGGCGCCGACCGTCGCATAGGCGCCCAGGACCGCGTCCTGGTCGATGGTGCAGTTCTCGCCGACGAAGGCCGGCGAGTCGATGCGGACCGAGGGATCGATGGTGGAGCCCTTGCCGATCCAGATGCCCGGGCGGAGCTCGAAGCCCGCCACGTCCACCTCGACCCTTCCGTCGAGGATGTCCTCGTGGGCCTTGAGGTAGGCCGCGGTCGTGCCCACGTCCTCCCAGTAGCCATCGGCCACGTAGCCGTAGAGGGGTTGGTCGGCATCGAGGACGGCGGGGAAGACCTCACCGGAGAAGTCGACCGACCGGCCCCCGGGGATGTAGTCGAAGATCTCGGGCTCGAGCACGTAAATGCCCGTGTTGATGGTGTCGCTGAACACCTGGCCCCAGCCGGGCTTCTCGAGGAAGCGCTCGATCGTCCCGTCCTCCCGCGTGATCACGATGCCGAACTCGAGGGGGTTCTCCACCGCACAGAGCGCGATGGTGGCCAGCGCCTCGTTCTTCTCGTGGAACGCGATCACCGAGCTCAGGTCGATGTCCGTGAGGACGTCCCCCGAAATCACCAGGAAGCGCTCGGTCAGCTGCTCCCGCGCGTTGCGCACCGATCCCGCGGTGCCGAGCGGCGACTCCTCGGTGGCGTAGACCATGGAGACGCCGAGCTCGCTCCCGTCACCGAAGTAACTGCGAATGGCATTGGGCAGGAAGGCGACCGTGACGACGATGTCGGTGATGCCGTGGCGCCGCAACAGCGAGACGATGTGCTCCATCATCGGTCGCCCCACGAGGGGCAGCATCGGCTTGGGCAGGTTCGACGTCTGCGGCCGCAGCCGGGTGCCCTCACCGCCGGCCATGATCACCGCCTTCACACTGTGCTCCCATGGGCCGTGCTCCTGCGGGCAGCCCGGCCCTCGCGCAGCGCGTGGCGAGCCGGTGCGATGTAGCTCCCGGCCGCCCACCACGCGAGCGCGAGCCCGATCAGGCCCGTGACCCAGGCAATGACGCGGATCGGCTCCTGCCAGGCGGCCGTCCCGTCACCGAGGAGGAACGTCGGGTACGCGAACATCAAGCCGAATGTGCCCGCCTTGCCCACCCACAACACATCGATCCGCGCAGCGCCGAGGGCGGCCAGCAGGATCACCATCGCCGACACGAGAACCTCCCGGGCAATGGTGGCGAGGCCGAACCAGAGCGGCACCGCGCCGTACACCATGATGGAGATCACCGCCGTGCCCACCAACAGGCGGTCGGCGGTCGGGTCGAGCACCTTGCCGAACGTCGACACCTGCCCGTAGCGCCGCGCCACGTATCCGTCCACCCAGTCGGTGGCGCCGAGCACCGCGAGGAGGATTGCGGCGGCCGTTTGCCGGTGTGCGCCGAAGAGCAGCCACAGGAAGAGCGGGATGCACACGAGCCGCGCCAGGGTGATGACGTTGGGAGCGGTGAGGATCCGGTCCAAGCCGTCGTCGTCCACGCCCCGAGTCTAGGGAGTGCCTCGCGACAGCCCCGGTCCGACGTGTGCCAGAGTGGCGCAGTGCCGCGTTTCGAACCCTTCCAGGGCCTGCGCTACCGACCCGAGGTCGCACCCGTCGCCCAGGTGATCGCACCGCCCTACGACGTGATCTCGGCCACCGAACGGGCGCACCTCGCCTCGCGGCACCGGGCCAACGCGGTGCTCGTCGAGCTTCCCGAAGCCGATCTCTCCGGGAGCCGCGACCGCTACACGGTGGCGGCCGAGCTGTTCACCAGATGGCAGGCCAAGGGGATCATCGTGCCCGACCCGGTGCCCAGCCTCTATCCCTACCGGATGACCGACCCGTCCGGGCGGTCCACCACCGGTGTCATCGGCGCGCTCGGCCTCGCCGAGCCCGGCACCGAGAGCGACATCCTCCCCCACGAGCAGACCCTCCCCAAGCCCAGGAGCGACCGCCTGGACCTGCTGCGCGCCACGCGCGCCAACCTGTCGCCCATCTGGGGCCTCTCCATGGCGTCCGGGGTCACCGCCACGTTCGACCCGACGGACGACGATCCGGTGGCCGACGTCTACGACGACGACGGGGTCAGGCACCAGCTCTGGGTGCTCAACGACGCCGACACGGTGGCCGCGGTCGGCGCCGCCCTGTCCTCCGCCCCCGTTGTCCTGGCCGACGGGCACCACCGCTACGAGACCGCCCGGACCTACCAGGCGGAGCGCCGACAGGCCAACGGCGCCGCCGCCGGGCCCTACGACCTGGTGATGGCCCTCGTCGTCGAGCTGTCGGAGGACCAGCTGACCGTCGGCGCCATCCACCGGACCGTCAGCGGGCTTCCCGAGGGTTTCGACCTCGTCGGCGCGCTGGCCCAGTGGTTCGACGTCATCCGGGCCGGCGCAGCCGACGACCGTACGCTCGGCGCGCTCGCCGACTCCAGCTCGCTCACCCTCGTGACCGGCGGGCAGGCCTACCTGCTCCTGGCGCACGCCGAGGTCCAGGAGCAGGAGGGCAACGACCTCGATTCGAACCTCATCGCCACCGTCCTCGCCGAGCTGCCGCCCCATGAGGTGATGCACCGCCACAGCGTCGCCGAGGCGATGGAAGCACTGCAGCAGGGCGAGGGCCAGGCGGCCTTCCTGCTCCGGCCGGTGACGGTCAAGCAGATCGACGAGTGGGCCAACGAGGGCCGCCGCATGCCCCCGAAGACGACCTTCTTCAGCCCGAAGCCCCGGACCGGCATGGTGTTCCGGTCCCTCGATCTCCCCTGAGGTGAGCACGTGCACGATTCGGTGACCGTCCACATGGCTGCGCCCCCGGAGCGTGTCTGGGATCTGGTGAGCGACGTCACCCGGATCGGGAGCTACAGCCCCGAGACCTTCGAGGCCGAGTGGGTGGAGGGCGCCACCGGCCCGGCCGTGGGCGCCCGGTTCCGGGGCCACGTGAAGCGCAACGGGATCGGTCCCACCTACTGGACGACCTGCACGGTCTCGGAGTGCGAACCGGGGAAGACCTTTGCCTTCGGGGTGGGGGCGCCGGGCAAGACGCCCCTCAACGTGTGGCGCTACGAGATCGCGCCGGCCGGCGACGGAGCCGACGTGACCGAGTCGTTCACACTGACCCCCAACGTCGGCCTCCGGATCTACTGGGCGCTCTGGGGCTGGTCCCGCGGCAAGGTGAATCGCAAGGGGATGCAGACCACCCTCGAGCGCATCCGGGACGAGGTCGAGAAGCCGGCTGCGTGACCCGCGGCGCGTCCGGCGCCGAGCGCGGCCGGGCGCCGAGCGCGTCCGTTGCGGTGCTAGTCGACCGTCCAGCTCGAGCCGGAGCGGAGCAGCGCTGCCACGTCGCCCAGCCCGCGCTTGCCCTGGGCCTCGGTGATCTGCTCGGACATCTGGCTCCCGTACTCGGGTCGGTCCACGGCCCGGAAGACGCCGATGGGCGTCGGCTCGTACGGGCCGCTGGCGAGCCGGGAGAGGGCGAAGGCCAGGCCCGGGTCGTCACGGGCCTCGTCGTGGACGAGCAGCGCGTCGAGCCCCACGTCGGCGACCGCCACGATCTCGAGGCTGCCGTCGGCCCGCTGAATCACGCCGCGCTCCTCGCCCTCGGCCCCGAACACGATCGGCTGGCCGTGCTGGAGGGGGATGAGCATGCTGGCCCTGGCGTCGCGGCTGGTGATCTTCTCGAACGCGCCGTCGTTGAAGACGTTGCAGTTCTGCAGGACCTCGACGAACGCCGCGCCGTTGTGCCGGTGCGCCCGGCGGAACGTCTCCTGCATGTGGGCCCGGTCCATGTCGTGGGTACGGGCGACGAAGGTGGCCTCGGCGCCGAGGGCGAGTGACACCGGGTTGAACGGCGTGTCGACGGAGCCGAACGGCGTCGACTTGGTGACCTTGGCCACCTCCGAGGTCGGCGAGTACTGGCCCTTGGTCAAGCCGTAGATCTGGTTGTTGAACATCAAGATGTTCAGGCGCACGTTGCGCCGGAGGGCGTGAATGAGGTGGTTGCCGCCGATGGACAGGGAGTCGCCGTCGCCGGAGATGACCCAGACGTCCAGATCGGGCCTCGTCGTCGCCAGCCCGGTGGCGATGGCGGGCGCCCGCCCGTGGATCGAGTGCATGCCGTAGGTGTTCATGTAGTACGGGAAGCGGGCGGCACAGCCGATGCCCGAGAGGAACACCGTGTTCTCGCGGCGTACGCCGAGCTCGGGCATGAGCATCTGGACGGCAGCCAGGATGGAGTAGTCGCCACAGCCGGGGCACCAGCGGACCTCCTGGTCACTGGTCCAGTCCTTGCGGGCGGTGACGGGGACGGCGGTGGCGGTGGCGGTGGCGCCGTTGGACTCGCTCATGACTTCCCTCCGAGCAGCGCTGTGATGGCTGCCTCGATCTCTCCGACGCGGAACGGAACACCCTGCATCTTGGACATGGTCTGCGCGTCGACCAGGTACTCCGCCCGCAGGATCCGGCTCAGCTGCCCGAGGTTGACCTCGGGCACCAGCACCTGGGTGTAGCGCTGCAGCACCTCGCCCAGGTTCGCCGGCAACGGATGCAGGTGGCGCAGGTGGACGTGCGCCGCCTTCATGCCACGGGCGCGGACCCGCTTCACGCCGGCGGCCACGGCGGCGTAGGTGGACCCCCAGCTCACGAGGAGCAGCTGCGCATCGCCGGTCTCGTCGTTCACCTCGACCGGCGGGATGTCGGCGGCGATCCCGGCGATCTTGTCGCGGCGGAGGTGGACCATGCGCTCGTGGTTGACGCCCTCGTAGGACACGTTGCCGCTGCCGTCGGCCTTCTCGAGGCCCCCGATACGGTGCTCCAGGCCGGGCAGGCCGGGGGGGCCCACGGGCGGGCCAGCGTCTCGGGGTCGCGGACATAGGGCCAGAAGGATTCGGTGCCGTCGTCGTCGACGTGATTGGGCTCGGTGGCGAAGCCCGGATCGATCGGCGCGAAGGAGTCCAGGTCGGGCAGGCGCCAGGGCTCGGCCCCGTTGGCCAGGTACCCGTCGGAGAGCACGATCACGGGGGTGCGGTACTTCACCGCCAACCGGACGGCCTCGATGGCCACGGCGAAGCAGTCGCTCGGCGTCTGGGGCGCCAGAATGGGCACCGGCGCCTCCCCGTGCCGGCCGTACATGGCGTGCAGGAGGTCCGCCTGCTCCGTCTTCGTGGGGAGCCCCGTGGAGGGCCCACCCCGCTGGACGTCGACGATGACGAGCGGGAGCTCGAGGTTGATGGCGAGGCCGATCGTCTCGGACTTGAGGTCGAGGCCGGGACCGCTCGTCGTCGTGACCCCGAGGGCACCGCCGAAGGAGGCGCCGAGGGCCGCACCGATGCCGGCGATCTCGTCCTCCGCCTGGAAGGTGCGGATCCCGAACTCCTTGCGCCGGCTCAGCTCGTGGAGGATGTCGGACGCCGGGGTGATCGGGTAGCTGCCGAGGAAGAGCGGCACGCCGGCCAGGCGGGTGGCGGTGATGAGCCCCCAGGCCAGGGCCTGGTTGCCCGTGACCTGGACGTACTCCCCCTTCTCGAAGGTGGCGGGCCTGATCTCGTAGTTGGACTCGAACAGCTCGGCCGTCTCGCCGAAGTCGTAGCCGGCCCGGAAGGCACGGGTGTTGGCCTCGGCCACCTGCGGCTTGGCGGCGAAGCGCTCGGTGATCCACTCCACGGTGGCCTCGACCGGCCGGGTGTAGAGCCAGCTCACGAGACCCAGCGCGAAGAAGTTCTTGGAGCGCTCGGCGTCGCGGGGCTTGACCCCCGCCTCCTTGCAGACCTCCTGGGTGATGGAGGTCATGGGGACCTCGTAGACCGTGTACGCGCTGAGCGAGCCGTCGGTGAGGGGGTTGGCGTCGTAGCCCGCCTTGGCCAGGTTGCGCTCCTCGAAAGCGTCGCTGTTGACCAGGAGGACGGTCCCCTTGGCCATGAGGTCGATGTTGGCCTTCAGCGCGGCCGGGTTCATCGCCACCAGCACGTTCGGCGAGTCGCCCGGCGTGAGGATGTCGTGGTCCGAGATGTGGACCTGGAAGGCCGAGACGCCGTTCAGCGTGCCGGCGGGGGCGCGGATCTCGGCCGGGAAGTCCGGGAAGGTGGACAGGTCGTTGCCCAGCAGGGCGCTGCTCGTGGTGAAGCGGTCGCCGGTGAGCTGCATCCCGTCGCCCGAGTCCCCGGCGAAGCGGACGATGACCTGGTCCAATACCTCTGTCTCGCGTTGCGTTCCCGATGCCACGGGCTGCCTCGTCTCATGTCCGGGACGTCGAGAGCCTTGGCTCACTCCAGCGGGCCTGCGCACCCCCGCCGCGACGGCGCGCGGGACTCTCCGTCCGAATTGCTCGTTGCAACCAATCCTAACCCCGGGGCCAAGAGGGTCATCTTCATGCAGGCTTCATCTGCGTGCCCGGGCCGGCGGGAGGCGCCGCCCTGGCCTCGGGAAGGGTCGGTGGCGGCCCCGGGAGGCGGCCCCCGCCAGGGATCAGGCGATCGTGACGTCCTTGCTCAGGTAGACGTCCTGGACGGTGTGGATGAGCGCAGCGCCCTCGGCCAGGGGGCGCTGGAAGGACTTGCGGCCGACGATGAGGCCCATGCCGCCGGCCCGCTTGTTGATGACCGCGGTGCGGACGGCCTGGGCCAGGTCGCTGTCGCCCTCCGACTCGCCGCCGGAGTTGATGAGGCCGATGCGGCCGGCGTAGCAGTTCACGACCTGCCAGCGGGTGAGGTCGATCGGGTTGTCCGTCGTCAACTCGTCGTAGACGAGCGGGTCGGTCCGGCCGAAGCTGATCGCCGTGTAGCCGCCGTTGTTCTGCGGCTGCTTCTGCTTGATGATGTCGGCCTCGATCGTCACGCCCAGGTGGTTGGCCTGGCCGGTGAGGTCGGCCGAGACCTCGTAGTTGACGCCGTCCTTGGTGAAGGCCGGGTTGCGCAGGTAACACCACAGCACGGTGAACATGCCGAGCTGGTGGGCCTCGGCGAAGGCCTCGGACACCTGCTGCAGCTCGCGGTCCATGTCGTCGGAGCCGAAGTAGATGGTGGCGCCGACCCCGACCGCCCCGAGGTCGAAGGCCTGGCTCACGGAGCCGAACATGATCTGGTCGTACGTGTTGGGAACGTGCATGAACGCGTTGTGATTCAGCTTGCAGATGAAGGGGATGCGGTGCACGTACTTGCGCGAGGCCAGGCCGAGCGTGCCCAGCGTGGTAGCGACGGCGTTGCACTCGCCGGCGAGAGCGAGCTCGATGATGTTCAGCGGATCGAAGTAGGCGGGATTCTTCGAGAAGCTCGCCGCCGCGGAGTGCTCGATCCCCTGGTCGACCGGCAGGATGGAGAGGTAGCCCGTGCCACCGAGACGCCCATGGTTGAACATGGTGCCGAGGTTCCGGAGCACCGTCGGGCTGCGGTCGCTGTCGGTGAAGACACTGCCGACGTAGTCGGGGCCCGGAATGGTGAGGTGCTCCGCCGGGAAGGCCTTGGCCGTGTAGCCGAGGAGGGCGTCCGCGTCGTCGCCGAGGAGCGCGTGGAGGTCGGTGCTCGTGCTCATGGCGGTCATGTTACCGGAGGGTCCGGAAGGGTCCCCGGGGCCGGCGTGGCGGGGGCGGACGCCCGGCCGTGGCGTCGATCCCCCCTCCATGACGGCCCCGCATCTCGGCATATTTCCGCCTCCCGCGACGCATCGGGCCCGATCCCGGCCCATACGCTGTGCGCAGTTGGATTGCGAGTTGGGCGCAACGTCTTGAGCGAGCGGAGGCCATGAACGTACTCGAGTCCAGGACGGGCAGGCCTCTGCGGCTGCAGCCGTGGGTCCTCCTGGTTGGCGCGGCGGCGGTGATCGCCGTCGTGCTGCTGCTCACCCTCGGTTCGTCGTCACCGAAACACTCGGGATCCGCCGGCGCTCCGAGCACGAGCGACACCAGGTCAGGCGGCTCGACGGCCGCCAGCTTCTTCCTGAAGACCACGAATCCGGCCCCCGGTGCGCAGAACGTCCCGGCGAACACGACGATCTCGCTGACGTTCTCGGCGCCGGTCTCGCTGCACCAGGCGACGCCGCAGCTCTCCCCCGACATCGCCGGCAAGTGGGTGCAGACCAACGCCACCACGCTGTCCTACGCCCTCGACTCCCCCCTGATCCCCTCCTCCCACGTCACCGTCACCATCCCCGGCGGCGCGCACGGCCTGCGGTCGGCGGACGGCGCCACGTTGTCGTCCTCGCACTCGGTCGCCTTCGGTGTCGCCGCCGGCGACACCCTCCGGCTGCAGCAGCTCCTGGCCCAGCTGAACTACCTGCCGGTGGGCTTCACCCCCAGCGGCCCAGCGGCGACCCGGGCCGACCTGGCCGAGGATCAAGCCGGGTCGTTCTCGTGGCGCTGGCCCGGCCTGCCCACGGAGCTCACGTCGCAATGGACCCAGGGCGCCGCCAACGAGATCACCCGGGCCGCCGTCGAAGCCTTCGAGACCCAGAACAGCATCGGGGTGGACGGGATCGCCGGGCCCACCGTGTGGACGGCGCTGATCAACGACGTCATCAACGACAAGCCCGACGCCACGCCCTACGTCTATGTCGTCGTGAACAAGGTCGTCCCGCAGAACCTGACCCTGTGGAACAACGGGGTGGCGCAGTACGTCGGGATCCCCATCAACAGCGGGGCGCCCGGCGCGG
Organism: uncultured Acidimicrobiaceae bacterium; assembly: GCA_963719485.1. Lineage (GTDB taxonomy): Bacteria > Actinomycetota > Acidimicrobiia > Acidimicrobiales > RAAP-2 > Bog-473. The sequence goes on along the minus strand of OY970387.1, from coordinate 3,562,202 downwards.
ACACGGTGGACGGCACGTTCGCCGTGTTCGAGCACGTCCGCTACTCGGAGATGAAGGGCACCAACGTCGACGGCTCGACCTACGACGACCCCAACGTCCCCTACGCCAGCTACTTCAACGGCGGCGACGCGCTGCACGGGTTCATCCGCTCCTCCTACGGGTCCCCGCAGAGCAACGGTTGCGTCGAGATGAGCTACGCCGACGCGGCGCTGGTCTGGCCGCTCACCCCGATCGGCACCCTGGTGACCGTGGTGGGGCCGGACTTCGGCACGGCGCCACCCCCGACGACGACGACCGTCCCGCCCCCGACGACGACCACGACCGCACCGCCGCCACCGGCCACGACCACCACCGCACCGCCGCCGCCGGCAACCACCACTCCCCCGACGGCTGCGCCGGGCTGAGGGCCGTCAGAGTTGGGGACCGTCAGCCCTTGGGGTGGGCGGGCCCGTCTTCGTCGAGACCGACGGCTTGGTCCGCCGGGGCCGGTTGCGGGGCCGGCGCTCCGGGCCGAGCCCCTGCAGACGTTCCGCCACGTCGTAGGCCTCGGGATCGGACCGGAACACCCGCTCGAAGTACTCCCGTGCCTTGGGGACGTCCCCCGCCCGCTCGTACAGGTCGGCCAGCAGGTACCACTGGCGCACGTGCCGCTCCGACGGGTTCCGCAGGGCCTTGGACGCGCCGGCCGTCGACAACATGGCGATGGCCCCGTTGAGGTCGCCGGCGTCGGCCAGCGACGCCGCGGCGACGATCCGACCCTCGGCCAGGACGTCGGGATCGGGCGAGCTCTGCCGGAGCTCCGCCCACAGTGCGGCCACCTTCTTCGGCTTGTGCAGCGCCCGCTGGCAGTCCATCAGCACCGGGAGGTGCTCGGCCGAGTCGCTCAGCCGCCCGAACGCCTCGAGGTGCCCGGCCGCCGTGCGCCACCGGCCGCACCGGTAGGCGGCCAGCCCGGCCAGCTCACGGACGGCGGCCACACTGGGGGCCTCGTCTGCGACCGGCTTGATGGCCCGCAGCGCATCTTGGAAGCGCCCGCGCTCGTAGGCGCCGTAGGCCGACTCCGCCCCCTCGACCAGGTGCTCCTTGTGCCTGGCGGTGGCGATGTCGGCGGCGTGGCGGATCTCGGTGGCGATCTCCGGGGGCAGGGCGCTGCGGCCCGACAGGACGGCGATCGCCTCGGCGGCGCTGGCGGTGGAGGGGGCTGTCGTGACGGCCGCGGGGGCGCGGCGGCTTCGGCCCCGCCCGCGTGACGTGGCGGTGGCCTCGTCGTCCTGCCATTCGGGGGCCCCGTCGTCGCGTGTCCAGGTCGCCGGGGCCTTGGGCCGCGACGCTCCGCGTCGGCGCTCCCTCTCGTCGATCGCGCTGGCGGGCGGCTCGTCCTCGTCACCACGCCGGCGCACGGCCTGGGCGCCCCGGCGGGCCACGTTTCCCCACGACTTCGTCTGGCGCGGCAACGCCGGCCGTTCGTCCCGACTCCGTTCCTCACCGGGCCGGCCGCGTGGTGCGCGGGCGCGCGGAGGACCGGACCTCGAGGTGCCTGACCGCGGCGGACCCGACCTGGAGGCGCTTGACCGCGTCGACGCTGAACGCGGGCCATCCGAGCTCGTGCCGGCCGGGCGCGCGCGTCCAGTCTGACCAGCACCTCTACCTGGCGACCGAGGCGAGGCTGCGGCCCCGCTGCGCCCGGTGCCCGTGCGTCCGCTGGCGCTCCCACTGCCGCGCGAACTCCCCGTCCCGCCCCGGCTGGCGCCCGCGCCCCGGGCGGTTGCACCGCGGGTCCCGCCGGTCTTGGGGGCCCGCCTGGTCGCCCCGCCCGCACCCGAGGACTGGCCCCGGCGTTCCGCTCCCCCGCCCGAACCGCTGCGCGAGGACGGCTTCCCGCCGCCGCCGCTGCGCCCACTCCCGGCGCCCCCGGCCCGCGCCGGACGCGCCGATCCGCCCGATCGCGCCGAAGGGGCGCGACGATTCGGCCGGGAGGAGTTCTGAGGCATCCGGTGATTCTAGATGCTCGCGTCACGTTGACCTCGGTCGCTTGGCGGGGACCGGGCTCCGCCTTACGAGACGAAGACGCGCGCGGTCGGCGTCGGGGCATCGCGTCGGAACACGTCGACCAGGACGTGTGCTGCAAAAAAAATGCGGTGTCGCAAATGCAGTGTCGCACCGAACCCGGACCTTCGGTTATCTCGCACCGGCTCGGGCTCCGCGATCCGAGTCCGGACAGCACGAGACCCCCTCGAGCCGAAGCTCCAGAGGGGGTCTCGTCATAGAAATCCCGGCGACGTCCTACTCTCCCAGGGGGCCTCCCCCCAAGTACCATCGGCGCGGGCGGGCTTAACTGCCGTGTTCGGAATGGGAACGGGTGTTTCCCCGCCGCCATGGCCACCGGAAATCTTGCACTCAGCGGGGCTCAACCACCCGTTTCGACGGATAGGGCCACGCGTGAGGCTGCGTTTCCGCAGCCCCTGAGCGTTCCAAAGCGAGCACGAGCACGAGTAGGTCTCCAAGCCCTCGGCCGATTAGTACCGGTCGGCTGAATGCATTGCTGCACTTACACCTCCGGCCTATCAACGTGGTCGTCTAGCCACGGGCCTTACCAGGTTAACCCTGTGGGAGATTTCATCTCGAAACGGGCTTCGCACTTAGATGCTTTCAGCGCTTATCCCACCCGTAGGTCGCAAACCAGCCGTGCCCTTGGCAGGACAACTGGCACACGAGAGCTACGTCCGTCCCGGTCCTCTCGTACTAGGGACAGCCTTTCTCAAATCTCCTACGGCTGCATCGGATAGGGACCGAACTGTCTCACGCGTGTTCATCCCGTATTACTACGGGCACAGACTATACCTCCACCCTCTTTCGAGGGGCTGGCGTGTTATGGCTTCCACAGGGGTCTGCGGACCGAGATTCCGATCTTAAGAAGCCATCTCTTCGCTGTTGCTGGCGAAGAAGTCGTTACAGGGGCACAACACGCCCTTGCTACGCAGATGTTGCTCGACATCTACGGCGGAATTCCGCTTCGTTTTCGAATAGTTTAGGGTTGCAAATGCATCTACGCAGTAGACACATCCATTGTGTTGGCCTTCCCTCGGTATTGCCCCGAACATAACGTTCGGTTGTTTCATTCAGGGTTTCACCGATATGAGCCAGTAAACACCCAGGAATTACTCCCTGGGGACGCAGTGTGATCTACGTTCTAAACCCAGCTCGCGTACCGCTTTAATGGGCGAACAGCCCAACCCTTGGGACCGGCTTCAGCCCCAGGATGCGACGAGCCGACATCGAGGTGCCAAACCTTCCCGTCGATATGGACTCTTGGGGAAGATGAGCCTGTTATCCCCGGCGTACCTTTTATCCGTTGAGCAACGGCGCTTCCATAAGCAACCGCTGGATCACTATGCCCTGCTTTCGCACCTGCTCGACTTGTAGGTCTCGCAGTCAAGCTCCCTTTTGCCATTGCACTCGACAGCTGATTGCCAACCAGCCTGAGGGAACCTTTGGGCGCCTCCGTTACATTTTAGGAGGCGACCGCCCCAGTCAAACTACCCACCTGACGCTGTTCCTGATCCGGATCACGGACCGAAGTTAGAGTCCCGGCACTAAAAGGGTGGTATTTCAAGGTTGACTCCACACTGGCTAGCGCCAATGCTTCAAAGTCTCCCACCTATCCTACACAAATAGTACCAAAACTCAACATCAAGCTGTAGTAAAGGTGCACGGGGTCTTTCCGTCCTGATGCAGCTAACGAGCATCTTTACTCGTACTTCAATTTCGCCGGGTCTGTGGTTGAGACAGTAGGAAAGTCGTTACGCCATTCGTGCAGGTCGGAACTTACCCGACAAGGAATTTCGCTTGAAACTGTTACAACCAATCACTCAGAAACAAATGAGCGATTAGCGGATCGGTCGTTTCCGCCGATCTCCCTACGTCGCCGTAGGGTCCGGACCATAACTTCATCTCACAGGAACTACCTATATGACCTGTGAGGTGGTCGGCGTTTGGTCTCTGAGGATTCTCAGGACTTCGGATGGCTTTCGATGATTCATCGTCTCGGCGATCTCGGCTATTTCAATCAAACCGGAGATCGTGAGGTGCTTGCGCTCCTCGATGAGACGAAGCACCTTGGCAAACTTCGCGAAGTTGACCTTCTTCGAAGTCTGCAGTGGGTGCTCTTGAAAGAACGGAACAATGATGTCCCGTAGGTCTGCGAATCTCCCCACGTAATACCGGTACAAATCCTGCCGGTGATTATCGCGTCTGCGATTCGCATACACCTTGCCGCATCCGAAGAAGCGTGCAAGGTCTTCCAATACTTCCCGACTCGAGGCTGACTGGACCACCACGAAGGTGGGTTGCACCTGCCAGCCAAGCGTCATCGTCCGATTCCGGAAGACAGGGCAGCTGAAACAGCCTTCCCCATCCACGAAACCGGTAATCCATCCGCAGTACAAGAGTCTTTCCTGCTGATTGTCCGCACCGAACGGATTGTCACTACCCATGACACAACCCTAAAAGCTGCTTGTGACACGAATGAGTACCGTCGGATACTCGGAGTTTCCAGCATATGGCCGACTACTCACCGTACCGTTACCGATACGGGGGGCAGCACCCATTGCACTCTATGGGGGTTCTACCTTAGGACCGTTATAGTTCACCGAATTCCCCATGTCGCCATGAGGTGTGGACCATATCTTCATCCCTCTGCTTCATAGAGGGAGCCCTGCATATGGCCTCTGAGGATTCCCAGTTTCTCCACGTCGCAATGATTGCTTCATCATCACTACGCCGACATTCGTCGCCGGCCTGACAGGACAAGTTCAGTGATCATGGAAGTCCACGGTCACGCTCTCGACGGATGGGGACGTTGAAGCTTCCCTCACCATCGACGAATCCAGCCACCCAGTTGCCCAGGTCGCTTGGGATCCGATCCAGCCAGTTAGAGGAACAGGGTCTTTCCTGCTGATTGTCCGCACCGGACGGATTATCACTTCCCACGCTGCAACCCAATCAAATGGGTGTCTCACGCGGATGAGTACCGCCGGATACTCGGAGTTTCCAGCATTTAGCAGAGTTTGTTTCAAGGGATTACTCCCCTGAAGCCGCAACTTGTGCTTACGGCCGCCGTTTACCGGGGCTTAGGTTCAGAGCTTCGTCCGAAGACTAACCCTTCCCCGTAACCTTCCGGCACCGGGCAGGCGTCAGAGCGTATACATCGTCTTACGACTTCGCACGCTCCTGTGTTTTTAGTAAACAGTCGCTTTCCCCAATTCTCTGCGGCCCCCTCGGGCATCAGGACGCGAAGTCCTTCACCCTGGCGGGGCCCTCCTTCTCCCGAAGTTACGGAGGAATTTTGCCGAGTTCCTTAACCACAGTTCTCCCGATCGCCTTGGTATTCTCTACCCGCCCACCTGTGTTGGTTTGGGGTACGGGTACCGTGTCAGCTCGCTAGAAGTTTTTCTAGGCAGCATAGAATCAGTGACTTCGCCTGGAACGGCTCGGCATCGCGTCTCAGGATTTACAGGATCCGGATTTACCTAGATCCCTCCCTACACGCTTACCCCAGGACAACCAACGCCTGGGCTCACCTATCTTCCTGCGTCGCTCCTTTGCTATCCGCCCCAGGGTTTGTCGGTTCGACCCGAAGGTCATCCCCTTAGTACCCCTGGCTTGGAATGGGCGCGGACACGGTAGTACTGGAATATCAACCAGTTGTGCATCGACTACGCCTCTCGGCCTCGCCTTAGCTCCCGACTTACCCTGGGAGGATTAGCCTTCCCCAGGAACCCTTGGGCTTACGGCGGAGGAGTTTCTCACTCCTCTCTCGCTACTCATACCAGCATTCGCACTCGACCACGCTCCACGACGGTTCACACCACCGCTTCTCTGCGAGATCGACGCTCCCCTACCACTCCCGTCCAAAGACGGAAATCCGCGGCTTCGGCTCTTGACTTGAGCCCCGTTACATTATCCGCGCAGGACCACTCGACCAGTGAGCTATTACGCACTCTTTTAAGGGTGGCTGCTTCTAAGCCAACCTCCTGGCTGTCTTTGCGTTCCCACATCGTTTTCCACTTAGTCAAGAATTTGGGGCCTTAGCCGGCGGTCTGGGCTGTTTCCCTTTCGACCAACGAAGCTCATCCCTCGTGGTCTCACTGCCGGGTTCTAGAGCATCGGCATTCGGAGTTTAGTTGGGGTCAGTAAGCTTGTAGGCCCCCTAGCCCATCCAGTGCTCTACCTCCGATGCTGAACACCCGACGCTGCACCTAAATGCATTTCGGGGAGAACCAGCTATCACCGAGTTTGATTGGCCTTTCACCCCTTGCCACAGGTCATCCCCCCAGTTTTCAACCTAGGTGGGTTCGGCCCTCCACGAAGTCTTACCTTCGCTTCAGCCTGCCCATGGCAAGCTCACTCGGCTTCGGGTCTACAGCATGCGACTCAACGCCCTATTCAGACTCGCTTTCGCTTCGGCTACCCATCGCTGGTTAACCTCGCCACACACCGTAACTCGCTGGCTCATTCTTCAAAAGGCACGCCATCACGGCTGACATCCACCTAGTGTCACCAATCTCACCCGAAGGGATCATGGCAACGGTGGAGCAACGACGCTTTGACTGTTTGTAAGCCAACGGTTTCAGGTACTATTTCACTCCCCTCCCGGGGTACTTTTCACCTTTCCCTCACGGTACTAGTTCACTATCGGTCGCCTAAGAGTACTTAGCCTTACCAGATGGTCCTGGCAGATTCACGCCGGCTTTCCCGGATCCGGCGCTACTCGGGTGTTCGAGCGGAGTCCAATGCGTTTCGTGTACGGGACCATTACCCTCTTTGGTTCAGCTTTCCTGACTGATTCCACTAGACACTGGATTTGTAACTCCGTGACAGGTCTGGTGCCCCGTCTCTCGAATCCCACAACCCCATACCGGCAACGCCACCAGGCTTTAACACCGGCACGGTTTAGGCTCTTCCCGTTTCGCTCGCCGCTACTCAGGGAGTCACTGTTGTTTTCCTCTCCTCGGGTTACTTAGATGTTTCAATTCACCCGGTTCCCTCGCCCCGCCCTATACATTCAGGCGGGTGTAACACCTCATGACAGGTGTTGGGTTGCCCCATTCGGATATCCACGGATCGACGCTAGGTAGACAGCTTCCCGTGGCTTTTCGCAGTCGCCCACGTCCTTCTTCGGCTTTAGGCGCCAAGGCATTCACCGTTGGCTCTTTGTAGCTTGGAGAACAAAGATGCTCGTGCTCGCTTTGGAATTCTCAAGGGGCTGCACAGCGCACGCCAGGGCCGGGACTCCGTCACCGCTCTCCGTCGAATAAGCCAAAACGGAAAGCGGCCGGAACAAACTGCCCGACCAGGGCACGCACGGGGTGAGCGGTCCCCGCCGGCACGCGCATGACCTGAACACGAGGTTGAGCAACAAACGCCGGCGACTCGAGGAGCTCCCGAAGGGCTCGACTCAATGCGCAGGCACTGCCCCGCCCCGGGCTCAGACGAGCACCAGAGGGACGTCACCGGGACCGACCCGAAGGGCCGCTCCCTCAAAACGGAATAGTGAGAGTTCCGGTCGTTCCCGCAGGGACCGATCCGTGAATGTCGGGCTCCGACTCCCGTGTTCACCGCGAAAGCGGTTCCCACGAGGTGTCAAAGGCGGACATCCATCTGCCGGTATACGAGAGCGCCCGAGTAGCCAGTGTTCAACTGGGTAGTGATCGACACTGTTCCTTTGAAAAGATTTCCAAAGGGGCCGATAGCACTCCTTAGAAAGGAGGTGATCCAGCCGCACCTTCCGGTACGGCTACCTTGTTACGACTTCACCCCAATCACCGATCCCACCTTCGACGGCTCCCTCCTAAAAGGTTGGGCCACCGGCTTCGGGTGTTACCGACTTTCGTGGTGTGACGGGCGGTGTGTACAAGGCCCGGGAACGTATTCACCCCGGCGTTGCTGATCCGGGATTACTAGCGACTCCGACTTCATGGAGTCGAGTTGCAGACTCCAATCCGAACTGAGACTGGCTTTTGGGATTGGCTCCCCCTCGCGGGATAGCAGCCCGTTGTACCAGCCATTGTAGCATGTGTGCAGCCCTGGACGTAAGGGGCATGATGACTTGACGTCGTCCCCACCTTCCTCCGAGTTGACCCCGGCAGTCTCCTACGAGTCCCCGGCATTACCCGCTGGCAACATAGGACAAGGGTTGCGCTCGTTGCGGGACTTAACCCAACATCTCACGACACGAGCTGACGACAGCCATGCACCACCTGTGTAAGGCCCCGAAGGACACCGTATCTCTACGGCTTTTCCCTACATGTCAAACCCAGGTAAGGTTCTTCGCGTTGCCTCGAATTAAGCCACATGCTCCGCCGCTTGTGCGGGCCCCCGTCAATTCCTTTGAGTTTTAGCCTTGCGGCCGTACTCCCCAGGCGGGGCACTTAATGCGTTAGCTGCGGCACGGAAACCGTTGAATAGTCCCCACACCTAGTGCCCAACGTTTACGGCGTGGACTACCAGGGTATCTAATCCTGTTCGCTCCCCACGCTTTCGCTCCTCAGCGTCAATGTCGGCCCAGACCACCGCCTTCGCTGCTGGTGTTCCTCCTGATATCTGCGCATTTCACCGCTACACCAGGAATTCCGTGGTCCCCTACCGAATTCTAGTCATGACAGTATCGAGTGGCGGCTCCAGGTTGAGCCTGGAGGTTTCACACCCGACTAATCAAACCGCCTACGAGCTCTTTACGCCCAATAAATCCGGACAACGCTTGCACCCTACGTATCACCGCGGCTGCTGGCACGTAGTTGGCCGGTGCTTCTTCTGCAGGTACCGTCACTATCGTCCCTGCTGAAAGGAGTTTACAACTCAGAAAGCCTTCGTCCTCCACGCGGCGTTGCTGCGTCAGGCTTTCGCCCATTGCGCAAGATTCCCCACTGCTGCCTCCCGTAGGAGTCTGGGCCGTGTCTCAGTCCCAGTGTGGCTGATCGTCCTCTCAGACCAGCTACCCGTCGATGCCTTGGTGGGCCGTTACCTCACCAACTAGCTGATAGGCCGCGAGCCCCTCCCGAAGCGGAATCCATTTCCTTATCAGATCATGCGGTCCGATAGGGATATCCGGTATTAGCACCGGTTTCCCGGTGTTGTCCCAGTCTTCGGGGCAGGTTGCTCACGTGCTACTCACCCGTTCGCCACTCGCTCTTCATCAGTATTGCTACCGAATGGAGCGCGTTCGACTTGCATGTGTTAGGCACGCCGCCAGCGTTCGTCCTGAGCCAGGATCAAACTCTCCATCGAGACTTACGTTCAGCCCGGCCCCCTAAGGGACAGGACCTCCCGAAAATCAGAGAGTCACCATAGTTTGACTCGAACTATTAGTAACCACAGGCCACATTCACCCAAAAGGGCTCCCGAGGCCTGCGTCATGCTTAATTGACGTACAACCCATCCGTTTGAGTCCGGATGAATTGCCCGCACTGGCTTTTGGCTCTCACTATTCCGTTTTCAAGGAGCGACCGGGCACACACCAGTCCTGCCGGTGTTGGTGCCGGGTGTTCCAAAGGACTGTTCCGGACGAATTCCTTCGCCGGAGAGTCTCCTTCGGCTGCCGGAGGGCCAGGGGTGGCCGTTCCGACGGGAGTGCCACCCTAACAGACGTGCGACGGAGCGTCAACGCGTCCCGGGCGGCCGAAATCCCCGGGTGGTGACCCGGGGACCGGCTCCGGTACCGATGTTAGTGGGACGGCCACACCGTGCGGTGGCATGCGGGGTACCGCCCCTCCGCATGCCACCCGGTGCTCGAAGCTCAACGGGCTTTCCGCCCCCTCCCTGTCGCCAAGCAGGGCGCCATGGGGGCGTGCGCCGCCTGTTGATGTCCTCGATCTACCGCATGTCACCACGATGCGACAACGACATCATGACTCGGCGTTGTTGCACGGTCGTGACAGGGCGATGACACCACATGGGTGCCCGTTTGCCCTGTTCAGGACCCTGAGCGTCCCGGCCTCAGCGCCGCGAGACGGAGGCACTGCCCGGCACCCAGAACCGCCAGCGCTTCTCCGTCGCCTCCCTGATGCCGATCCGGGTCCCGCGGCCCGGACGTCGGGGAGGCGGCGTCCCGTCGTCCAGCAACCGGATGCGGCCCGCGGCGCGAGCCGCCCCCGGGCGCGGCCGGCCGTCCAGGAGGTCCAGGCCGTTGTCGGCGCCGGTGATGCCCAGGGCCTGGCAGAGCTTGGCCGGGCCGTTGCACAGGTCCCGCTCCTGGCGGGCCGTCGGCCGGGCCGCCCACATCTGGTCCAACCCGGCCGTCGGCTCCAGGGCGCGGATGAGGACCGCGGCCGCCTCGCCCTCGGGCCCGCAGACGACGTTGGCGCACCAGTGCATCCCGTAGGTGAAGTACACGTAGAGGTGCCCCGGTGGCCCGAACATCACCGCCGTCCGTGGCGTCGGGCCCCGGTAGGCGTGCGAGGCCGCGTCGTTGGCGCCGTGATACGCCTCCACCTCCACGATGCGCCCGGCCCGCCGGCCGTTCGCCAGGACCTTGTTCAGGAGCCACGGTGCGAGCGTGACCGGGTTGCCTTCGAGGTCCGACCGCTCCACGGCGCCACCCTGGCGCACCCGGACCGGGCGGCGCCACCCCCTGGGAGCGCGCCCTTCTGATCAGATCGGCGTCGGCGTGCCCAGCCGGCGGAGGGTGCCCGGCGTCGACGCCGGGACGTGGCCGGCGGCGACCCGGCGCGAACGGACGCTGATGTGTGGCTCTCCTGCGCCCGCGGCCATGCGACTCAACAGCGAGAGCTCGTCCGCCATGGCCCTCGTCAGGTCCGGGAGGTCGGGCACCGCCGAAGCGCACGCGTTGATGCCGACGAAGAGCGAGTCACGGTAGCTCTGGACCGTCACGTTCAGCGCCACGCCGTCCACCACCGGCCCCAGCGGGTGCACGGAGCGCAGCTCCATGCCGGCGAAGTAGAGCGGGAAGTCGGGGCCGGGCACGTTCGAGACCATGAGGTTGCCCGGTCGGAGCTTGCGCAGCACGCCCGAGCGCACCCCGAGCTGAATGATCGGCCACGACACCACCGGGGGCACGGCGTCGGCCAACAGGGTGGCCATGGGGCCGTACCCGACGGCACGTTCCTGCCCCTTGCACGAGGCGCTCGCCGCCGTCACCGTCCGCAGCCGCTCGAGCGGTGTCTTCCGGTCGTTCGCCAGGGGCACGAACATGGCGGACAGGTGGTTGCCGAGCGCCGCCGCGTCCGTCTCGGCGCGCACCGAGACGGGCACCACGGCGACCAGCGGGCTCTCGAGATCCTCCCCGTGAGCGGCCAGATGCGTCCGCAGCGCGCCCGAACAGATGGCGAGCACGACGTCGTTGATCGTCGATCCGAAGCGGCTCTTCAGCGCACGGACCTCCGCCATGTCCAGCTCGGCGAAGGCGACCGCCCGCCGGGCACGCACGGGTGACTCGAAGGTGTCGGGCGCCCCGAGAGGGAACGACACCGGGCCGAGTCGCTCGTCCAGTGCGCAGCGGGCCAGCCGCACGGCGGTGCGGCCGACCTCGCGGACGGCGCGCAGGCCCCGGATGGGGCTGCGGAGGAAGCTCGGCAGCGCATCGGTCACGAGCCTCGTCGGCGACGGCAGGCGAGCCGGGACCCAGGGCGGGCACGGCTCGGTGACCGCGCTGCCCTCCGGGGTCAGGTCCAGCAGCTTGGCCAGAATCTCTGCGCCGGCCACGCCGTCGATCACGGCATGGTGCATCTTGGCGATCAGCCCGACCATGCCATCGGCCATCCCCTCAATGACGTGCATCTCCCAGGGAGGCTGCTCGGGCGTGAGCGGCCGCCCCATCACCTCGGCGACGATGGCGCGGAACTCCGGCTCACCTCCCGGTGCCGGGAGGGCGACGCGGTGCAGGTGGTTGGCGAGGTCGAAGTGGGGATCGTCCACCCAGCGCGGATGGTCGAGACCCAACGGGACGGGCATCAGACGGCGTCGGAACGGCTCCAGGGTCGGGATCCGCGCCCGGAGGACGCCGGTCACGCGCTCGAAGCTGTACCCCCCGTCGAGCTCCGTCGGGTCGAAGACGCACGCGTACGCGATCTCCATCGGGGTCTCGGGCGTATCGGAGTAGATGAACATCGGGTCGATGCCGGTCATCCGCTGCATGGGCGCTTCTCCACTTCGGTGAGGGTTTCCGGTGGAACTGGACACGGACTCCCGATACGCCATCGGTCCCGCCTCCCTCCTCGAACCCTCGGAGGCGGATTCCAGCGCAACTCGTCGATTCGGGGATCCTCGTCGATTTGCCTTCCCCTCCAGCCTGCGTCATGGCGCACGGTCGGCACAACCGTTCGAACGAATGTTTATGTTGCGTTCACCTGAGTGTTGCCCGACACGCGGGTTTGCCGCGCAATCGACACCCCGTTGGCAATTGGCAACGCGATCACGGGCGTGGCACCTCCCCCACCAGGGGCACCCCGATGAGGGGGCGCCGATGGCGCGTCAGGACGGGGCCCCCTGCGGTCGCCACTGGGCCAACCGGGTCCGATCGACTTCGCGCCGGCGCACGAACCGCTCCGCCTGTTCGCCGACGGGGCCGGGTCCGGCTCCGCCCGGGGTCCGCCGGCGGGTCACCGCCACACCGGGCTCCAGGAGCTCCACGGCGGTCTCGCCCAGATCGGGGTGCGCCGCCACCAGCTCGACCAGCGGCACATGGCGCTCGAGCGACTCGCGCACCAGTCCGCCGATCAGCGCGTGGGCCTGGCGGAACGGCATGCCCTGTTCGACGAGCATCTCGGCCAGGTCGATGGCCGACGCGGCCGGACCGTCCGCCGCCTTCTGCATCCGTTCCTCGTTCCACGACGCCGTCTCGTACACGCCGCGCAACGCGATCAGGGCGCGGGTCACCTGGATCACGGCGTCGAAGAGCGGCTCCTTGTCCTCTTGGAGGTCGCGGTTGTAGGCGAGGGGAAGCCCCTTGAGGGTCACCAGCACGGCGGTGAGATGACCGATGAGGCGGCCCGACTTGCCCCGGGCCAGTTCGGCCACGTCAGGGTTCTTCTTCTGCGGCAGCATCGAGCTCCCGGTGGCGTAGGCGTCGTCGAGCGTGCAGAAGCCGAACTCCTCGGTCGACCACAGCACGATCTCCTCGCCCATCCGCGACAGGTGCACACCGAGCAGGGCGAGGTCGAACAACGATTCCGCCACGAAGTCGCGATCGGACACCGCATCGAGGGAATTCTCGAAGCGCCCGTGGAACCCGAGCTCGGCGGCGACGTAGTCGGGGTCGAGCGGCAGCGACGACCCGGCCAGGGCTCCCGCGCCGAGGGGCGAGATGTTGAGGCGATCGACGGTGGTGAGGAGCCGATCGACGTCACGGGCGAGGGCCCACCCGTGGGCCAGCAGGTGGTGGGCCAACAGCACCGGCTGCGCCCGCTGCATGTGCGTGTAGCCGGGCAGGTAGACGTCGGCGGCCTCCCGGGCGCGCTGCGCCAGGACGTCCTGGAGCGCCATGATCTCCTCGGCCACGCCGATGAGCGAGCGGCGGCACCAGAGCCGCAGCGCCGTGGCCACCTGGTCGTTGCGGCTGCGCCCGGTGTGCAGCTTGGCCCCGACGTCGCCGATCAGCTCGGTGACGCGGCGCTCGATGGCGGTGTGGATGTCCTCGTCCCCCGGGGCGAACACGAACTCGCCCGCCGCGAATTCCTCCTCGACGATGTCGAGCGCCTCCACCAGGGCGGTCACCTCGCTGTCGCTGAGGATCCCGGCCTTCCCGAGGCCTTTGACGTGGGCGCGTGAGCCCGCCAGGTCGTCGCCGGCCAGGGCGCGATCGAAGGGCAGGCTCACCGTGAATTCCGCCACGGCGTCCGCCATGCCGGTCGAGATGCGACCCTCCCAGAGCGTCAATGCCCGCTCCTCCCCGTCTCTGCGCCCGGCCCCTGGCGGGCCGACCACGTGGCGACCCCGAGGCCCCACAGCCGGACGAACCCCTCGGCATCGGCGTGCCGAAAGGTGTCCGTCGCATCGTAGGTCGCCAGCCCGTGATCGTAGAGCGCGACCGGGCTGCGCCGCCCCACCACGGCGCAGGTGCCCGGCGCGGCGAAGCGCAACCGCACCTCCCCCGTGACGTGCCGCTGGCTCTCGGTGATGAATGCCTGGAGCGCGGCCCGCAGGGGCGAGTACCACAGCCCGTCGTAGACGAGCTCGGACCAGCGCGGCTCGAGGCGCGCCTTCTCGTGATGCACGTCCCTCTCCAAGGTGAGGTCCTCGAGATCGGCGTGCGCGACAATGAGCGCGAGCGCGGCCGGGCACTCGTAGATCTCCCGGCTCTTGATGCCGACGCGGCGGTTCTCCACCATGTCGAGACGCCCGAAGCCGCGGCTGCCTGCCAGCGTGCCGAGTCTGCTGATGAGGTCGTAGGGGCCGAGGGCCGAGCCGTCCAGGCTCACCGGGACGCCGGCCTCGAACCCGACGATGACCTCGACGGGCTCGCTCTCGGTGACCCGCGTCAGCGTGTAGACGTCATCGGGAGCGGGCGCCCAGGGATCCTCGATCGCCCCGCACTCGATGGCCTTGCCCCAGAGGTTGTCGTCGATGGAGTACAGCTTCTCCTTGGTCACGGTGACGGGGATCTCCCACTTGGCCGCCAGGTCCACACAGTCCTCCCGGGTCAGACCCCAGACCCGGGCCGGCGCGTGGATGCCGAGATCCGGCGCCAGCGCGCGGACGCCGACCTCGAAGCGCACCTGATCGTTCCCCTTGCCCGTGCAGCCGTGCGCCACGGCACCCGCCCCGTGCCGCCGCGCCTGGGCGACGAGGTGCCGCACGATCACCGGCCGCGACAGCGCGGAGACCAGCGGGTACTTGCCCTCGTAGCGTGCGTTGGCCTGCAGGGCCGGCACGCAGAACTGCTCGGCCATCTCGTGCCGGGCGTCGACAACGACGGCCTCGACCGCTCCGGCGGCCAGCGCCCGGGTGCGGATGGCATCCCAGTCCTCGCCGCCACGGTCGGCCGCCTGGCCGACGTCGACGGCGACCGCGACGACCTCGACGCCCTCGTGCTCAATGAGCCAGCGCACGGCCACGGACGTATCGAGGCCACCGCTGTAGGCCAGTACCACCCGATCAGACATGTTCAGTCCGCTTCCTTCCCGTTCAATGCGATCTTGCCGGTGGCCGCGATGCCGGCCACGTCACGCAGGCGGTCCGCCATCTGGCCGCCGCCGAACTGCTCTTCGACGATGACCAGCACGGTGTCGTCGCCCGCCACCGTGCCCACCACCTCCTCCAACCCGCTGCGATCGAGCGCCGACCCGACCACGTGGGCCGAGCCGGGCGGCGTGCGCAGCACCACGAGGTTCCCCGAGTGGGCCACCTCCACCACCCACTCGCCGAGGACCCTCCGCAGATGGTCCTCCGGCGCGAGCTGCTGGGCCGGGAGCTCGGGCAGCGCGTACGCCGTCTCGCCTCCAGGCAGGCGTACCTTCACCGCGCCCAGGTCGTCGAGGTCGCGCGACACCGTGGTCTGGGTCGCCTCCACCCCTTGCTCGCCGAGCAGCGCCACCAGCTGGGCCTGGTTGGTGACCGGCTGGGCTTCCAGCAGCTTGGTGATGCGATGCTGGCGCTGGTTCTTGGTCAGCCGGCTCGCGGCCTGCCCGCTCACCGGGAACCTTCCACGACCCAGGCCAGGATCCCCCGCATGGCCGTCCGCCGGTGGGCCGCCTGGCGCCAGACCAGCGAGCGCGGGCCCTCGAGGACGCCGGCGGTGATCTCCTCGCCGCGATGCGCCGGCAGGCAGTGCAGGACGATGGCGTCCGACGCGGCCCGGTCGACCAGCGCCTCGTCGATGGTGAAGCCCTCGAAGGCGGCCAGGCGGGCCCCTCGCTCCTCCTCTTGGCCCATGCTCGTCCAGACGTCGGTGTAGAGCACGGCTGCGCCCTTGGCCGCCTGGCCCGGGTCGTCGGTCACCTGCACCGTCCCGCCCCGCCCGATCCGGTCGCCGAAGGCCTGCAGGTCGGCCAGCTCGGCGCGGGAGAACGTGTACCCGGCCGGGGTGGCGAAGCGCACCTCCATGCCCTCGAGCAGTCCCGCCTTGGCCAGCGAGCGCGCCATGTTGTTGGCATCGCCGACGTACGTCAGCACCCGGCCGGCCAGCGGGCCCAGTGCCTCGCGCATGGTCAGCACGTCCGTCACCGCCTGGCACGGGTGGGCGGTGTCGCTCAGCAGGTTCACCATCGGGACGTCGAAGCCGCTCCGCTGCAGGGCCGCCGCCATCCGCACCAGCACGGCGTGCTCGAACACCCGCGCGCACAGGACGCGGTGGTAACAGGCGAGGGTCCGGGCGACATCCTCGGCGGTCTCCCGCTCGTCGAGGCCGACCTCGGTGCCCTGGATGTAGACGGGGTGCCCCCCCAGGTCCACCACGGCCATCTCGGTGGAGTTGCGGGTGCGCGCCGACGGCTTCTGGAAGAGGAGCGCCACGCCCTGGCCCGCCAACGGCCGATCAGCAGGCAGGTCGAGAGCGAGGGCGAGCACGCGATCCCATTCGTCCGCCCCGAGATCGTCGACATCGAAGAAGTTGCGCATCGCCCGCTCCCCTACCGCGGCCCGTCCGGGTCGGCCAGCGCGGCCGCCAGCGCCCGGCCGAGGACGCGCAGCGCCGTGTCGATCTCGTCGTCGCGCACGAGCAGAGGCGGGGCGACGCGGATGGCGTCGGGCCGCACGGGGTTGACCAGGAGGCCGTGCTCGAGCGCCCGGGCCGCAGCCTCCTTGGCCACCGGGGCCTCGAGCTGCGCGGCCAGGAGCAGGCCGGCGCCGCGCACCGAGACGACTCCGGGGAGCGCCCCGAGCCCGGCGGCGAGGCGGGCGCCGCCCTCCCGGGCGCGGCGGCAGACGTTCTCGGACTCCATGACGGCGAGTGTGGCCTTGACGGCGGCCAGGGCGAGCGGTTGCCCTCCGAAGGTCGACCCGTGGTCGCCCGGCCCGAACGCCGCCGCCACCTCGGCCCGGGCCCAGCAGGCGCCGACGGGCATGCCGTTGCCGAGCGCCTTGGCCATCGTGACGACGTCGGGCTCGAGCCCCTGGGCCTGGAAGGCGAACCAGTGTCCCGTGCGGCCGAGCCCGGTCTGCACCTCGTCGAGCATGAGCAGCGCGTTGCGCTCGGTGCAGAGCGCGCGCACCGATCCGACGTAGTCCGAGCTCGGCACCATGACCCCGCCCTCGCCCTGGAGCGGCTCCAGCAGCACGGCGGCGACCGTGTCCGCGTCGAGCGCCTTGTCGAGCGCGGCCACGTCGTCGTAGGGCACGTGCACGAATCCCTCCGGGAGCGGGAGGAACGGCGCCTGCTTCTCGGGCTGGCCCGTGGCCGTGAGCGTGGCCAGCGTACGGCCGTGGAAGGAGTTGTCCGCGCTGATCACGACGTGGCGACCGCCCCCGGCCCAGCGCCGGGCCAGCTTGAGGGCGCACTCGTTGGCCTCCGCCCCCGAGTTGGCGAAGAAGACCTGACCGCCCGCCTGTCCGAGGCCGCCGTTGATCAGCCGGTCGATGGTGCGGGCGACTTCGGGAGCCAGCGTGTTCCCGTAGAGGTTCGACACGTGGCTGAGCGTGCGCGCCTGCTCGGCCACCGCATCGGCCACCGCCGGGTGGGCGTGGCCGAGCGACACCACGGCGAGCCCGGTGATGAAGTCGAGGTACTCCTTGCCGTCCGCGTCGACGAGCACGGTGCCCTGCCCCCGCACGAAGGTGACCGGCGGATCGGGGTAGGTGCGCATGAGCGCGTCGCGCGTGGTCACGGCAGCACCATCGTCCCGACCCCCGAGTCGGTGAAGAGCTCGAGCAGCAGGGCGTGCGGCACGCGGCCGTCCAGGATGTGCGCCCGGCTGACCCCGGCGCGCACCGCGCTGGCGCAGGCCTCGACCTTCGGCATCATGCCGCCCTGCGCCCCGCCGCTGCGGATGATCTCGCCGATCACCTCGAGCGACGCCTGGTGGATCACCGTCGTGGGGTCGTCGGCCACGACCCGCAAGCCCTCGATGTCGGTCAGGAAGATCAGCTTCTCGGCATGCAGCGCTTCGGCCAGGGCGCCGGCCACCGTGTCCGCGTTGATGTTGTAGGCCTGGCCGGACTCGTCGGCGCCGATGGTCGCCACCACGGGGATCAGGCCCTCGGCCACCAGGCGCTCGAGCATGGTGGGGTCGACGAGCGACACGTTGCCGACGAACCCGAGGTCGGCATGCCGCGGTGCCGCCGTGATGAGGTTGGCGTCCTCGCCGGACAGCCCGACCGCGAGTGGCCCGTGGACGTTGATGGCCGAGACGATGTCCCGGTTCACCTTGCCGACCAGCACCATGCGCGCGATGTCCAGGGTGTCGGCGTCGGTGACCCGCAACCCGTTGCGGAACTCCGTCTCCTTGCCGAGCCGCGCCATGAGCTCGCCGATCTGGGGACCGCCGCCGTGCACGACCACGGGGAGCATCCCCACCGCCCGCATGAGGACCACGTCCTGCGCGAAGGAGGCCAGGGCATCGTCCGTGTCGCCGCCGTCGTTCCCTCCGGCCGCATTGAGGGCATTGCCGCCGTACTTGACCACCACGACCTTGCCGAAGAACCGCCGGATGTAGGGCAACGCCTCCACCAGCACCGACGCCGTCTTGGCCGCCGCCGCCTTCTGGGCCCGGGTGACCTTGGGCGGCACGCTCGGAGCCTCGCGCGCCGTCACGATGTCGTCCGGTTCTCGTCGATGTATCCGTAGCCGAGGTCCGTCCCGAGGACCACCGATTCGCCGGAGCCGAGCCCCAGGTCGCACTCGAGCACGATGTGCCGCCCCGCCATGTGGGCGGCGACCGCGGCGGCGTCGTGGGGCACGCCCACACCGCCTGCACACACCACGGTGCTGCCGTAGGCGAGCAACACCCGATCGATGTCGAAGGGTGTCCCGGCCGAGCCGAGCTCGGAGATGATGCGCCCCCAGTAGGGGTCCTCGCCGAAGAGGGAGCACTGCACGAGCATGGAGTCGGCCACCTTCCGAGCCGCCGTGTGCGCCGCCTCGTCGGTCACCGCGCCCCGCACGTGGACGTGTGCGACCTTCGTCGCCCCCTCTGCGTCGTCGACCATCTGCTCGGCCAGGGACCGGCAGGCCTCGAACAGTGCGGCGGTGAGCGCAGCCGGAGACGGGCGGGCGCCCAACCCGTTGGCCAGCACCAGCACGGTGTCGTTGGTCGAGGTGGAGCCGTCGACTGTGATCGTGTTGAACGAGGCGGCGACGGCCTCCCGGAGGGCGGTCTGCAATGTGGCTGCGTCGACGGCGGCGTCGGTCGTACAGAGAGCGAGCATGGTGGCCATGTTGGGTGCCAGCATCGCGGCGCCCTTTGCCATGCCGCCCACGGTGAACCCGTCGCCGGCCACGACGACCTCCTTGGGCACGGTGTCGGTCGTCATGATGGCCTTGGCGGCCTCGGCGGCCGACTCCGGTCGACCGGTGCGCGCCATCACGATCGACTCGATCTCCGGCATGACGTTGTCGATGGGGAACGGGATGCCGATGAGGCCCGTCTGGCAGATCAGGATCTCCTCGGCGATCGCACCGATGTCACCGGCCACCGCCGTGCACAGCCGTTCGGCCGCTTCCCGCCCGGGCACCCCGGTGGCGGCGTTGGCGTTGCCCGAGGTCAGGATCACACCCGCGGCCTTGCCGCCGGTTGCGCCGAGGTGGGCCCGGCTCACCTGGACCGGTGCGGCAGCCGCCAGGTTCGACGTGAAGACACCGGCGGCGGGCACGGCCCGGCCGTCGGCGGTGGCCACGACGGCGACGTCGTGGGCCTTTGCCGCCTTGATGCCGGCGTAGCCCCCGACGGCGACGAACCCCTCCGGCGCGTTGACGCTCACGGGTACACCCCGGCCAGCGGGAGCCCGGTGGTCTCGGGCAGCCCGAGGGCGGCGTTGGCGCATTGGATGGCCTGACCGGATGCGCCTTTCACGAGGTTGTCGAGCGCGCACAGCGAGAGGACCCAGCCGGTGCGGGGATCGACCCGCGCCGTCACGTGGGCCGCGTTGGAACCCGCCGTGGCCTTGGTCGAGGGCGGGTCGTCGGTCACGACGACGAACGGCTCTGCGTCGTACGCGTCGTGGAGCGCAGCGAGGACGGCGTCGGTCGTGAGGGTGGTGCCTCCCGTCGGCCGGGAGTAACACGTGGCGAGGATGCCGCGCACCATCGGCACGAGATGCGGTGTGAAGAGGACTTCGGACCCGAGGATCTGCTCCATCTCGGGCGTGTGGCGGTGCGTCAGCAGCCCGTAGGCCGTGAAGTCCTCGTCGACCGACCCGAAGTGCAACGACTCCTTCAGCCCGCGGCCGGCGCCCGACACGCCCGACGCGGCATCGACGACGATGCCGGTCGGCTCGACCAGGCCGCGCCGCACCAAGGGGGCCAGCGCCAATCCGGCCGCGGTCGGATAGCAGCCCGCCGCGGCGACCAGGGTCGCCCCCGCCAGGTCCTCCCGGAACAGCTCGGGGAGCCCGTAGGCGGCCTCGGTCAGCAGCTCCGGCGCGGCGTGCGCGGCCCCGTACCACTGCGGGTAGAGCGCGGCATCCTTCAGGCGGAAGTCGGCGGCCAGGTCCACCACGACGCCCACCCGCGCCCGCAACTCGGTGACGAGGCGCTGGGACTCACCATGCGGCAAGCCGCAGAAGACCAGATCGAGCCCGTCGAAGCGGGCCGGATCGCTCTCCTCGTAGACCAGGCCCGGGTAGGCGGCGGCCAGCGAGGGCGTGTGGCTGCCGATCGCTTCGCCGGCGTGCGAGTGCGCCGAGGCGACCGCGACCTCGAAGGCGGGGTGCCCGGCGAGCAGGCGCAACAGCTCGGCGCCGGTGTAGCCCGATGCCCCGAGGATCCCTGCCTTCATCGCATGAGTATACATAACTCTGCATATTCATGCGAGCGGGGCTCCCCCGGCCGGACCGCCGGACCTCACCAGGCCTCAGGTTTCAGTCCGTGATGTCCCGCAGCCAGTAGGCGGAGAAGGCCTCGACGGTAAAGCCCATCTCCTCGTTGACGGCGATCATCGGCGCGTTCTCGTCCGCGTTCCAGGTGCTGATGGTACGCACCCCGGAGTGCCGCTCCATCACCGCCCACAGGTTGGCCACCTTCATGGCCAGCCCGAGTCCGTGCCCCCGGTGCTCGCGCATCACGAGGGTGTCGTGCTGCCACGACGATTCGGGGGCGCCGAGTGGCACGACGACCTCCGTGTAGCCGACGAGTCGACCCGTCGCGTCGTGGCGAGCCGCCGTCGTCACCTTCGCCCGATCCTGTGCCGCGAAACCCGCTTCGATCGCCCGCACGCGAGCCCCGTCCCACACCTCCTCTTCGAGCTCCTGGTCCCCGACGGGGACGTCGGTCGACATGCGGCGCCCGAGCTCACACCGATCGGCCAGGAACTCGTCGGGCCACACATCGGTGAACGTGAGCAGCGAGTAACCGGCGGGCGATGCCTTGGGGTGGTGCCGGAGTGCATCGGCGTGGTCCGCGTCGAGCGGCACGGTCAGTCCTCGCCGCACCATGCGCAGCGCGACAGAGAACCCGAGGCGACGCGCGAACGGACCGGCGTTGTCGACGTAGCCGGCCCGGGTTGGGGTCTCGTCCATTCCACCGAGCTCTGTGCGTCCCGACTCCCGGGCCAAGCCTTCGGCCGCCTCGACGATGGCACGGCCCACGCCACGCCGGCGGTGCTCGGGCAGGACTCGCACGTCGACCCGGGCGACGTGCCGGTTCTCGCGGCGGAACATCTCGAGGTCGGCGATACCGACGACCTTGCCCTGGTGCCGGGCCACCAGGCAGCGATGCTCCTCGGGCCCGTCCCGGTCGAGGGCCAGGCCCAGACGCTCGGCGCGGAGCCAACCCGGTCCCTCGGGTCGCCGCTCCAGGTCTGTGAGGTGCAGCACCGCGAACTACTCGTCGAACGATCGGCTGTCGGAGGGATCGATCGCGCTCACCTGCATCACGCCGCGTCCAGGCGCTTCTGCCAGAAGTTCCCCTCGCTGGCGATCTCGAATCCCATCATGTCGTTCACCGCGATCATCGGTGCGTTGACTGCCGCGTTGCCGGTGATGATCACCCGCACCTCGGGTGCCCGTCGGACCAATTCCTCCGCGTTGGCGATCTTGATGGCCAGTCCCAGGCGATGGCCCCGGTGTTCGGGGCGCACGACGGTCAGCATCTGCCAGGCCTGTCCCGGGACGTCGGCGGCGACGACGAGCTCGGTGCAGGCGACGAGCCGACCCGAGGCACGATGCTCCGCCACCGCGATGAGGAATCGGGCACCGCGCGCGGCGCGGAGGGAGTCGTTCTCGGAGATCCGATCGGCGTCCCACACCTCCTCTTCGTGGCCTTCGTCACCGTGGGGTTCGTCCGTGGACATGCACCGGAAGAGGGCGCACTGGTCCTCGACGTACTCCGCCGGCCAGGGTGCCTCGAAAGTCAGGACACGGTACGCCGCGGCGTCGCGCGCACGCGCGACCTCGGCCCGCAGCTCCTCCAGGCGTCCTTCCTGCAGCGGGATCGCGAGATGACGGATGTTGCCCGTGAGCATGACCTCGAAACCGACCTTCGGCGCGAAGAGCAGCGAGGCGTCGTCCGCGGCGCGGCCGAGCGGCGCGTCCACAATCGAGTTGAGGACCTGGCGCCCGTCCGCCCGTCCGCGTGCGGCCATGGCGTCGACGATGGCGGTCCCGACGCCGCGGCGCCGCCGGTCCGGGTGGACCGCCACGGTGACTTCGGCGCTGGCCAGGTTGTCGCGCAGCGGCAACTCCATCATGCCCACGCCGAGAATGGGACCGCTGGACTGCCGCGCCGCCAGAAGATCGAACCGCTTCGACCTGCTGCGGTGCTGGGCAAAGGCGCGGACGTCCGACAGTGTGAACCCGGTGACGTCGGGCCAGAGGTCCTCGTCGCTGGCGCGGAGGACGGCGGCCCATTCCTCCAGTTCGTGCTCGTCCGACGGGTCGACCGGGCGTACCTCCATCGAGCCACCTTGCCACGGTGGTGTCCGCTCAGCGCAGGGAAGCGCCGAACTCCTGGGTCACGGCCTGAATGCAGCGTGTGCGCAACCCGCCCACTTCCTCGTCCGTGAGGGTGCGGTCGTCCGCACAGAAGCGCAGCCGGTAGGCCAGGCTGCGGGCACCCTCGTCGATGCCCGTGCCGCGGTACACGTCGAAGAGGTGCACGGATTCGAGGAGATCGCCCCCCGCGCCCCGCAAGGCTTCTGCGACGGCGTCGGCCGGATGGCGGTCCTCCACCACGAAGGCCAGATCGATGTCCGACGACGGGAACCGGCTGACGGCACCACCCACCGTGATGCGGCGGGGCACCCGCTCCTCGTCGAGGAGCAGGCCCAGATCGACCTCGAGCCAGCCGATGCGGCGGGCGGTCGTGCCGTTGCCGGACGGGCGGGTCAGGTCGAATCGTGCTGCAACCGCGGGGTCGATCTCCCCCACGGCACCGATGGTCACCTCGTCCAAGCTGCCGGCACGAGCCATGAGGTGCGCCGAACGGGTCGGGTGCAGGCCCGGCAGCGGGGGGGCGCCGTCACCGGGGGGAATCAGCCGCACCCCGTCCAGGCGGAGCGAGTCCGCCAAGACGTGCCAGGCGGACACCGCCGAACGAGCGTCGTCCTCCTGGTTGGCGAAGACGGCCGAGAGGAGCTCGCGCTCCCCAGGCAGTTCCGCCAGCTCGGTGCCGCCGGCTCCGCTCCGTTCGACGACCCGCGCCAAGCCCGAACCGGGGTGTGAGAAGACGACGCCGACCTCGAACAGCCGCACATCGGGTTGCCGCCGGCTGGCGTTGTAGGCCAGCGCGCCGAGGAGACCGGGCAGCAGGGAGCGGCGCAGGAAGGGCTTCTCGGCGTCGAGGGGGTTGGCGACCATGACCGCCGGTCCGGTGAGGTCCACGTCGTCGTGCGCGGTCGCCGACACGAAGGTGTCGGTCCAGCCTTCCGAAAGTCCCAGGCCCCGCATGACGTCCTTGACCTCACGCCGGGAGCGTTGCAACGCCGTCAGCCGACCCGGCTGCGGCCACGTCGGTACCCGGCGCGGCACGTTCGAGTACCCGAACGTCCGGGCGATCTCCTCAATGACGTCATCGATGCCGTAGGGCTCGGTCCGGATGTCGGGGCGATTCGTCGGCACCTGGACGGCCAGCACGCCCTCATCCCCGTCGAGCTCCGTCTCCAACACCGTGAAGCCGATCGGCTCAATGAGGCGGGCGATCTTCTCCGGCCCGAGCGCCACGCCGATCTGGCGGTGCACCCGGGCGATGGGCACCGAGACCACGAACGGTTCGGGCACGTCGGCGCGCACGTCGAGGATGCCGTCGGCGACCTCGAGTACGGGAACGCTCTCCGCGAGCAGCTGGCAGAAGCGGCGCACCGACGGCTCAATCACCCACGGGTCGACGCCGCGCTCGAAGCGGGCCGAGGCCTCCGAGCGGAGACCGAGTCGCTTGGACGTGCGCGCGATCGCCATGGGGGCGAAGTAGGCCGCCTCCAGCAGGACCTCGGTCGTCGACTCCGCTATCTCGGACGAGGCGCCGCCCATGATCCCTCCGATGCCGACAGGTGTGCCCTCGGCGTCACAGATCAGGCAGTCCTCGCCCGTGTCGCCGAGGCTCCGTCCCTGCTGCCCCACCGTGCGCCGCACGCCGTCGAGCGTCTCGACCGTCTCGCCGGGCCGAGCCCGCCGAACGGTCAGCCCGCGTCCGGGCAGGAGCGACAGGTCGTAGGGGTGCGTGGGCTGGCCGAGCTCGAGCATGACGTAGTTCGACGCGTCGACGACGTTGTTGATCGGTCGCATGCCTGCCAGCAGCAGCCGCTGGGCGATCCAGCCCGGCGACGGGGCGACGACGACGCCGCGCAGGACGGACACCGTGAGCCGGGGACAGAGGTCGGCGGACTCCACCGAGGCGCTCGCAGCCTTCTCCACCGGCCAGCCGCTCGGCGTCGGTTCGGGCGGTTCGGGGAGCGTGAACGGCAGCTCCAGGCGGCCCGCCAGGTCGCGGGCGATCCCCGATACGCACCAGGCATCGGGGCGGTTGCCCTCGACCGCAATCTCGAAGACGGTGTCGGCCCGCAGCCCGAGCGCCTCCATGATCGGCGTCCCCGGCTCATCCGGCGACTCGTCCCCCAGGATCAGCAGGCCGGCGCCGTCGTCGGAGAGACCGAGCTCCTTGCCCGAGCAGAGCATGCCGTTGGAGGTCACGCCGCGCAGCTTGCGCTGGCCGATCTCGAAGCCTCCCGGCAGGATGGCGCCGACGGGTGCCAACGGCACCCGATCCCCCACCGCGAAATTGGTGGCGCCGCAGACGATCTCGAGCGGCTCCGCGCCGGCATCGGCGATGACCAGTCGGATCTTGTCGGCGCCCTTGATCGGGCGGATCTCGAGCACCCGGCCGACCACCACGTCGCCCAGTCCCTCGCCCACGTGCTCGATGGCCTCCACGACGAGGCCCAGGTCGTCGAGCGCGTCGCGCAGCACCCCGACGTCGTCGGGGAACGGGGCGAAATCACGGAGCCAGCTGAGCGGAACGCGCACGGGGGACTTTCTCGTTGTCGGGCGAGGTCAGAACTGCGAGAGGAAGCGGATGTCGTTCTCCAGGAAGGAGCGCATGTCGGGAATGGCGTGACGCATCTGGGCCAGCCGGTCGATGCCGAATCCGAATGCGAAGCCCGACCAGACGTCGGCGTCGATGCCGACGGCGGCGAAGACGGCCGGGTCGACCATGCCGCAGCCTCCGAGCTCGATCCAGCCGGTCTGCGAGCAGGTCCGGCACCCTTCGCCTAGGCAGACGGTGCAGGTGATCTCGTACTCGGCCGACGGCTCGGTGAAGGGAAAGTAGGCCGGCCGCAGGCGTGAGCGCATGCCCGGGCCGAAGTAGGCCTCCGTGAAGGTCTGAATCGTGCCGGCGAGGTCGCCGAACGTGATGTCCCGGTCGATCACGAGCCCCTCAATCTGATTGAACACGGGGAGATGGCGGGCGTCGGGCGTGTCGAGCCGGAAGCACTTGCCCGGCATGACGGCATGGATCGGCAGGGAGTCGTCGCGCACCGCCGCCTCCATCAGGTGGATCTGCACCGGCGACGTGTGCGTGCGCAGCAGCACCGTCTCGGGCTCCCCGATGTCGAGGTACATGGTGTCGTACATGCCACGCGCCGGATGCGCCGGCGGGATGTTCAGCGCCTCGAAGTTGTACCAGTCCGTCTCCGCCTCAGGGCCCTCGGCCACGGTGAACCCCATGCCCACGAAGACGTCCTCGAGCTCCGCCCGGGCCTGGGTGGCGGGATGCAGGTGCCCGCGCGCCGGTGCCGTGCGCACCTGGTCCGGGATGACCTCGGTCAGATCCAGGCGGTCGGCGCGGAGCGCCTCCGCACGCTCGGACTCCGCCAGCTCGGCACGGCGTGCCGCCAGCAGCGCCCTGAGCTGCGACTGGGCTTCGCCGATACGCCGGCCGGCTTCCCTGCGGGCCTCGGGATCGAGGCCGCCCAGGGCGCGGTGGGCCCGGTTCAGCGGGGAGCGCTTGCCCAGGAGCTCGGTGTCGACCTGGTTGAGGGCCTCGGTCGATGCCGCGTCCTCAATGGCCCGCGCACCATCGGCGGTGATGCCGTCGATGTCGAGATCCACGTTGCCGGTTGCCATGTTGCCAAGGTCCCTGTCGTCAGTCACCGGGTCGGGCCGATCGGCCGTTCGTGATGCTACGTGGTGCGGCACCGCCGCCCCGGCGTTGGCGGAACGCCTCGAAGCAGACCACCGCGCAGGCCACGCCCACGTTCAACGACTCCGCCCGGCCCGCCATGGGGATGCCCAGCGCGCCGGAGAGCGCGCCGGTCACCGCGGGATCGAGCCCGGACGACTCGTTGCCGAAGAACACCGCCGTGGGCACGGACCAGTCGAGGCCGGCGTAGTCATCGCCGTCCCGCACGACGGTGGCGAGCGTGCGGAAGCCCCCCGTCGCCACTTCCGTGGCCAGCGCCTGCGCATCGGACCGCA
Source organism: uncultured Acidimicrobiaceae bacterium (assembly GCA_963719485.1). Lineage (GTDB taxonomy): Bacteria > Actinomycetota > Acidimicrobiia > Acidimicrobiales > RAAP-2 > Bog-473. Next base: position 3,535,190 of record OY970387.1, on the reverse strand, counting down.
CGGCCAGGGGCACGTGGAAGAGCGAGCCGGCCGACGATCGCACCGTCTTTGGGTTGTAGGGGTCGACGGAGTCGCCGGCGTAGACCACCAGCGCGGAGCCCGAGGCGTCCGCCGCCCGCAGCACCGTGCCGGCATTGCCGGGGTCGCGCACGTCGACCAGGATCACGATCAGCGCGCCGGTCGTGGCCGACCACGGCGCCGTCCCGGCCGCCGGTTCCTCGAGCATGGGCAGCACGGCGAGCACCGGCTGGGGTGTGACGGTGTCGGCCACCCGCTCCAGGACGCCGGCGCCGAGCGGGAACACCCGCACACCAGCCGCCTCGGCCCGGCGGCACACCTCCTGGACGGCGCCGTCGTCGGCGCCGTCGGGCGACACGTAGAGGGACTCGACCGGGACGGCCGCATCGAACGCGCAGCGGATGAGCTCCGCCCCCTCGGCCACGAAGGCGCGTTCGCTCCAGCGCGCCGAACGCTTCTGCAGCAGCCCGCGCAGCCGGCGGACCCGCCGGTGCGAGAAGGCCAGCCGTTGGGTCAGGAAGCGACCTCGGCCACGGGCGCCTTGGACAGCGCGTCCTGCGCGGTCGCGACGAGCGCACCGAACGCCTCGGGGTCGCTGACGGCGAGATCGGCCAGCACCTTGCGATCGACCTCGACACCGGCCAGGTGCAACCCGTTGATGAGCCTGCTGTAGCTCACGCCGTGCTGCCGGGCTCCGGCGTTGATGCGCTGGATCCACAGCTTGCGGAAGTCACCCTTGCGGGCGCGGCGGTCCCGGAAGGCGTACTGCATCGAGTGCATGAGCTGCTCGTTGGCCGCCCGGTAGGAACGGCTCTTGTTTCCGTAGTACCCCTTCGCCTGCTCGAGGACAGCGCGATGGTGCTTGCGGCCGTGGACGGACCGCTTCACTCTGGCCATGGGGGTGCTCCTCTCATCAAAATCTTTCGGTGTGTGGGGTGGGTGTGCGCCGGAGCGCGGTGGCGGTGGCGGTGGCCCGCGCCTAGATGCCGAGCATCCGGCGCGTGGCTCGCTCGTCTGCCTTGGAGACGTCGTCTTCGCGTCCGAGCCGTCGCATGCGGACGTTGTTCTTGGTCTCGAAATTGTGCCCCCGGAAGGCCTTGCGCCGGCGCAACCGGCCGGAGGCCGTCACCTTGATGCGCTTGGCGGCGCCACGGTCCGTCTTCATCTTCGGCATTACGTCATCCCTCTTCGGCTGATGCTGCGACTTCGCCAACCCCGTTACTCTCACCAGCGGCCGGCGCACTCGGCGCACTGGGCGCCGTTCCGTTCCTCTCGGCCGGTGGAGCCGCCGCCTCGACCGCTCCGTCCCCGGACGCCGGTTGGACGCCCGCTTCGGGAGTGGCACTGGCGGCCGCCTTGTCGGGCCGCTGCTGGTTCGAGGCCCTCGACTGGGCGGCCTGACGGGCCCGCTTGTCGGGGGCGAGCACCATGATCATGTTGCGGTTGTCGAGCTTGGGCTCGGCCTCGATCTTGGCGATGCCCTCCATCTGCTCGGCGATGCGGTCCAGAATCCGCTTCCCGTGCTCCGGGTGGTACACCTCGCGGCCTCGGAACATGATCGTGATCTTGACCTTGTGCCCTTCGCCGAGGAACTTGGCCACCTGGCGGGTCTTGGTGTCGAAGTCGCCCGGCCCGATCTTCGGCCGGTACTTCATCTCCTTGATCCCGACGTGGACCGTCTTGCGGCGGCTCTCCTTGGCCCGCTGGGCCTCGTCGAACTTGAACTTGCCGAAGTCCATGATCCGGCACACCGGCGGATTGGCCATGGGGGCTACCTCGACGAGGTCGAGATCGAGCTCCTTGGCGATCGCCAGGGCCTCGGGGAGCGGCTTGATGCCAAGTTGCACACCGTCGGGGTCCACGAGCCGGACTTCACGGGCACGGATTCGGTCATTGATCCGGTGCTCTGTAGTGGTTTCAGCGACGATGCGACATCACACCTCTCACTCGGGCCCGCGGTCCTTCCGCAAGCCAATCGGTGGACGCGGGGCCGACGGGCGGGCAGAGCCCGCACCCGAAGCACGTTCGACCTGGCGCACGGTGCTCCCCGCAGTGCAGGGTGGTGGCCAGGTGGAGGCCGCTCAGTAGGGGCCCCGCTTCCATGTAGTCAAGGAGCATAGGGTACCAGCATGAGCAGCCTGTGGACACCGTCGGGTGAGCATTTCCCCAAGAAGGAGGAAGACGACGCCGCCTCTCCGCCGAACAACGGGGACGGCGACACCGACGTCACGCAAACGTCGCGGGGGGCGCCCCTCACCGACGAGCAGGCGGCGGCCCAGGCCGAGGTCGACGCCATGCGGGCCCAGCTGGCCCACACGCCGGCCGAGGTCGTGGTGGCCAACCACTGCTACGGGCTCTTCGAGCTCGCCGCCATCTACCTCTCGCAGACCCCGCCCATGCTCTTCCAGGCCCGCCTGGCCATCGACGGCCTCGGCTACCTGCTCGACGGGCTGCGCGGCCGCCTCGGGGAGGCCGAGCCGGCCCTCCTCGAGTCCCTGTCGCAGCTGCGCCTGGCCTTCGTCAGCCTCGAGGGTGCCGAACAGGCCGGCGCCCAGAGTACGGCCGCCGGCGAGAACGGCGGCGCCTCCCCGAATTGAGCCGCCCGCCGGCCACGGGCCCGGTTCCTGCAATGGCGATTGCTTTTGACGAGGGTCGGCCGGGAAGGGTCGCCGCTCGGCCCGAGTCGCGCCCGCACGTGCTCCGGACCCGCCTGCGGGCCGAGTCCCGCCCTACGATGCGGTTTGCGATGCACCGTTGGTTCTCCGCCCGAGCCATGCTGCTCCACCTGGAGTTCTTCCTGATCGTCGCCGGGTGCGCCGGAGCGACCTGGTGGCAGGCCCGTCGGGCCCTGGGTGGGAACGGCCTGAGCTGGTTCTACACCTTCGAGTGGCCGATCCTGGCCGGCATCGCGATCGCTGCCTGGTGGCATCTCATTCACGAGAACCCGGAGGAGCGTGCAGCCCGGAAACGCACGAGGGCCGAGAAGGATCCGGCCGAGCGCGTGGCCGAGTGGTAGCCGACCCTGGGATCAGAACCGTGGCTCGCTAGCCTGACCAGCGTGGACCCAGGGGGGACACCCGTTGGCCAGGTTGGCAGCCCGGCGCCCGTGCTCGGCGCCGGGGGACGCCCCGCGACCAGGCCAGATCGGATCTTCAAGTGGATCGCAGCTGTCGCCGCAGCATGCCTGGTCGGATTCGTGATCTTCGTCATCGTCCGCGGTCCGTCCCGGGCGGCGCCGGTGCCGTCCTCCAGCGCCCTCGAGTCCGGGCCGCCTCCCATTCTGAAGGCGGGCACGGTGGCTCCCGCCTTCTCCCTTCCCCCCTTGGGCGGCACGGGCCCGATCATGCTCGACTCGTTTCGGGGGAAGCCGGTCATCGTCAACTTCTTCGCCTCATGGTGCCGCGACTGCCAGGCCGAGCTCGGGGCAATGGCCACGGCCGCCCGAGCGGCGCAGGGACGGGTGGCCGTGGTCGGCGTCGATTCAAACGAGAGCTCGCAAGCCGCCGCCACGAGGCTGTTGGCTGCAGCCGGGGCCACCTATCCCGTCGCCCTCGATGCCCGGGCCATGGTGGCCTCCGAGTACCTCGTGAGCGCTCTCCCGGTCACCTATTTCGTCAACGCGGGGGGACGGGTCGTGGGCGGGGCACTCGGCCCTCAGACAGCGTCGTCTTTGCAGCGCTGGATCGTACGTCTCGAGGGCGGCCGATGACCGTGCCACCCGAAGCGGAGGGGAGAAATCTGGCCCCGCCGTCCTTCGGGTCGGGATCAGCCACGCCCTCCCCCACCCCACCGGTGGACCGGGCCGCGGCCCTCGCCGAGGGCGCGCCCGGCATCCCCGCCAATTTCGTGTTCTGGGTGCTGGGCATCGCGCTCGTCGTCAGCCTGGGGGGCCTGCTCGCCGAGCACGTGTTTTCCTCTGTAGGGCTCAATCCGGTGCCGACCACTGTTCCCCGCGCCGCGGCGATCCCGACGCCGGCCACCACCCCGAGCGCACCGACACCCGCAGCCGATCGCGCCCTCGACGCTCCCCTGGCGGCATTCATGGGTCTGAGCTCCCCGGCGCCGCATCCAGCTCCTCCATTCGCCCTGACCGACCAGAGGGGCCTGCCCACGTCGGTGCCGGCGCAGCCGGGGCGGGTGATCGTCCTGACGTTCTTCAACGAGCCGTGCAACGACATCTGTCCCGTCCTGGCAGCCGAATTGGAACAAGCCGACGCCGCCCTGGGCACTGCGGCCTCCCACGTCGAGTTCGTCACGGTCAACACGGACCCCTCGGCCCTGGCCCAGTCCGACGAAACCCCGTCCGTCCAAGGGACCGGCCTGGGTTCGCTGCCGAATTGGCACATGGTCACCGGCCCGCTCACGACCCTCAACTCCCTCTGGAAGTCCTACGGCGTGTCGATCTCGGTCTCCGAGAAGACCGGTCTCGAGGCGCACAACGACGTCATGGAATTCATCGACCCCCGGGGTGACCTCCGGTACCGGGCGACGCCGTTCGCCGACGAGAGCACGACCGGGAGCTTCAGCCTGCCCGCGGCGAGCATTGCCCGCTGGGCCCAGGGGATCGCCACCTATGCCGAGCAGCTCCAAGGTCAATGAGTCCTCCGGCCGAGCCCGCCGCGCCGACCCCGTGGTGGCAACGGCATCGTGGCCTGCTGATCGCAGCCGCAGTGTTCGTCATACTGCTGATCACGGTCCTCAGTGATCTGCCGGTCAGCACCTCCCGGGCCGACGATATCGGCGCGGGACGGAGCGTGATGAGCGAGGTGAACACCGACCTCGCACCGTGCGCCCTCGCCATCCATGAGGCGGTCGGCATATGGAACCTGCAGGTCGCGCACGCGCTCACCCCGGCCGACCGGGCGCCGACGCCCGGACTGCTGAGTGACGATCAGACGGCCTGCTCCTTCACGAACGAGAACATCTATGACCTGGCCAATATCCAGGTTCCCGGGACGGCGGCCGGCAAGCAGCTGGGCCAGCTGGTGGCGACGGTGACGTTGTGGACCACCTCCGACTCGCTGCGGGCGATCGAGGACGTGCAGACGCTGATGGGCGACCCGGGCAACGCCGCGGTGCGGCGCGACCTTTCAAAGGAGGAAACCCAACTCGCCACCGATCGCCGGACGGCCATCGCGCAGGAGAACGCAGCGGACCGCAACCTCGGCACCCGTCTGCCCCGCGTCGGCCTGCCTCAAATTTCGGGTGCGAGCACGGGCTAAGGGTCAGGTCGCCGGCGCCCCGCCGCTTCGTCCCGACGCCGGGGGGAAGCCACGGCGGCGCTCGGCCTTGGTGAGCGCCACGAGCTCGGCGTCGGGATCCTCCTCGGTCTGGAGCCACGTGAGTGCGTTCCAGAAGATGACGGGGGCGAACGCCGCAGCCGCCACGAACCAGAGGACGGCGGAGGCGATCTGTTGGTCGGCCGGGGCGCTCAGGCCTCCCGCCGTGTGGTGGAAGTTGCGATAGAAGTCGTGGTCGGACAGGCCGACCACGTAGGCGAGGATCCAGAACGCCCACATGGCGAAGGCCGCCAGCACGGCGCGGCGGAGGTGTCCCGAGCGGGGGGCGAGGGGCGGCGATGCCACGAGCTCGAACCACAGGCCCAGCCCGAAGATCAAGAGGCTTGCCGCCTCGGGGACTGCGAGCCAGCCGTGCCGGGACACCGCCCCGACTGCTCCGGGAGCGTGCCAGGCCACGGCCACCCCGATGTCGCACGCGATGAAGATCAGCGACCAGGGGAGCTCGCGGTGGCGCCGTCGCCGGGCGGCGACCCGGTCGGCGATTCTCGGTGGGTTCGCCGCCCCTCCGCCGCCGGCCAGGCGCAGCAGGCGCCACGGCGCGCCGGCCGCGACCAACGCTGGAACGACGATGGCGAAGAGCGAGAACTGCAGTGTGGCGACGTACTCGCTGTGCCGAGCCGCAGCCGAGAGCGGTGGGACCAGCCCGACCACCAGCACAAGGGCGGCGCCAGAGAGGCACCAGGGCCGCCACGGTGCGCCGCGCGCAGGGGGCCGCACGTCGGCGGCCCCGCTGTTCATTGCGTTGGTCGGCGCTGGAAGAAGCCCCAGAGCAACACGACAGCCAGGACACCGAGGGGAATGGCGAACGTCAGCGCCTGGGTGCTCGCGACATCGGCTGTGATCACGGGTTCAGCCCTCCAGGTTCAGATGACAGAGAACTCAGATGACATAGAACAGTAGCCAGAAGAGCGTTGCAACCAGGACGATGAAGCCCCAGAAGTACGTGCACCCGTTGAGGTTGGCCCGGAACAGGCGCGCCACCGGCAGGGTCGAATCGGGGGCGCCTCCGTCTTGGGCGATGGCCCGGCGCAGCCGGATCTCCCTGGCCAGGATGGTCTCGATCCAGTAGGTCCCGCTCAAGACCAGCGCGATGTTCATGGCGCCCCAGGCGATGAAGCACGACGCGTAGCCACTCGATCCGGGGAAGAACGGCAGCACCGTCAACTGCCAGATCTGGAGGCCGACGACGATCAGTCCCCCGAGGACGGCCGTCCAGCCGGCGACCTGCCAGTCCAAGGTCTGCTTCTCACGGAAGCGCCGGTCGCCGAACTGGACCAGGAGCGCGCTGGCCACCGTGATGGCGAAGATCGCTGCGCCGGTCGCCGTGGGCGAGGTGATCCCTTTGGGCCGCCAGAGATTTTCGTTGTTCGCCGAGCGCAGGTAGAAGTAGGCGAACGCGAGGGCGGCGAAGGCGAAGGCCCAGATGCCGATGACGAGCCGGCCTCCGGTCCACAGGGCTCCTTCCTGAGCCCGGAGTTCGAACGCGATCTCCTCGGGTGTCTCCTGCAGCTGGACGAAGCTCTCGAACTGCTCGTTGTCGACAGGGTTCTGGTCCATGGCCTCCGCGCTCACAGTATTGGGGGTCGTGGATCGCCGTCGCCGTCCGCCCCGGTGCCGAGCTCCTCTCGGCCGACCGAGCCGGCCGGAGCGGCTACCGACATGGCCATGCCCAGATCGGCCACCGGCGCCGCGTCGGGCTCGCCGTAGTGGTACGGGTCGTTCAGCACGACGGGGATGTGCTCGAAGTTGAACCAGGGCACGGGCGTGGGTGTCTGCCACTCCAGGCCGAGCGAGTTCCAGGGGTTCGGTGGCGCCTCGTGCGGAGTCAGGTAGATCGACCAGACGAAGTTGATGATGAAGAAGAAGAACGATGCGCCGAGGAAATAGGCGCTGATGCTCGAGATGTCGTTCAACGTCTGCAGGTTCGTGGCGTACTCGAAGACGCGCCGGGGCTGGCCGAGCAAACCCACGAGGAACAACGGGAAGAAGGTGCAATTGAAGAAGATGAAGAACGTCCAGAAGTGCCACTTGCTGAGCTTGCGGTTCAGCGTCTTGCCGGTGATCTTCGGGAACCAGAAGTAGAAGCCCGCGAAGAGGGCGAAGATGAGCCCGCCCATGATCGTGTAGTGGAAGTGCGCGAGCACGAAGAAGCTGCCGTGGACGGTGACGTTGACCGGGACGTCGGAGAGGAACACGCCCGTCACTCCACCGATCAGGAAGTTGAACAGCATTCCCAGGCAGAAGAGCATCGGGGTGTCGAATCTGATTTTCGCTTTCCACAGCGTGCCGAGAGTGACGAGAAAGAGGAACCCCGTCGGAATCGAGATCAGCTCCGTCGTCAGCATGAAGAGCGGCCGCATGTCCGGGTTGATGCCGCTCTGGAACAGGTGGTGTTGCCAGACGAAGAAGGACAGCAGTGCCACGCCGAGCATGCCCGCGGCCGCCACCCTGTAGGCGAACAAGGGCTTGCGGGTGAAGACCGGCATGATCTCCATGACGATCCCGAAGCCGGGGAGGGCCATGATGTAGACCTCCGGATGGCCGAAGAACCAGAAGAGGTTCTGCCACAGGAAGTTGCTGCCGCCGTGCTCGTTCACGAAGAACGCTGTCTGGGCGGTGCGGTCCAAGACGCCGAGCAGCGCCGCGACGACGAGGGTCGGGGTGGCCAGCGTGAGGAGAGCCGTGGTGGCCAGGATGCCCCAGGCGAAGATCGGCAGACGGCTCCACGTCATACCCGGCGCCCGGTAGTTGATGATGGTCGTGGCCAAATTGAACCCGGCGAGGATCATGCCGATCCCGATGACGGCGAAACCGACCAGATAGGCGTCCATCCCTCCCGCCGCCTGTGTCTGGAGCGGCGCGTAACCCGTCCACCCGGTCGGGAAGCCGCCGAAGAAGAGCGCGCTCAGAATGACCAGGTAACCGGCCATGAAGATCCAGAACGAGAAGGCCTCGACGCGCGGGTAGGCCATGCGCCTGGACCCGATCATCAGGGGGATCAGCCAATTGCCGAGGGGGCCGACGACGGCCGAGGAGGCCATCATCATCATGATCGTCCCGTGCTCCCCGACGATGGCGATGTAGGTGCCCGGGCCGAAGACGTGGTTCGTCGGGCTGAGGAGCTCGGTGCGGATCAGCATGGCGAGGAGCCCGCCGGTGAATAGGAACGTCAGAACCCCGACCGCGTACTGCCACCCGACGACCTTGTGGTCGTCGGTCATGCGGAAGTAGCGCACCCAGCTCCGCTGCGGGGGCTGGGGAGCGGGCTCGTAGCCGAGGATCTTCGCCAGCGGGTAGGTCAGCCCACCGATTCCGGCCATCCACCCGGTCACCCCCAGGGTCAACCCGAGGACGATGGCGACGTCGTTCAGGTCGTTTGCTCCCTGAGTCTGCTGGTAGCCGCCGGCGATGACGTTGCCCAGCCAGTGGCCGATCAGGTAGCCGACGACGCCACCGGCCATCGCCCACAGGACGTTGGGGCGCAGCCACTCCGAGCGGAGTGATGGCGGCGGCGGGACGCCCAGGTCCTCTTCGCCGGGGTACTCGAACTCGGGCACCTGTGTGGCGTCAATGGCCATGTCAGCCTCCACCCTTCGGCTGGGGAGCGCCGTACTGCTCCACGTGGGAGTACGGATCGACGTTGTCCGGGTAGTACCCGCCGTCCGCGCCGTTGGCATCGGGGGTATAGGTGAGCGCGTACGGCGGGAGAAGGCTGGTGTTCCGGCGCAGTCTCGCCTCCGTCGTCTTGGCCCAGGACAAGAACTGCTGTGGTCGGACGACCACCCCGTTGTTGAACATGGCGCCGTGCCAGATGCCGCAGAGCTCGGAGCAGCGCACGACGAAGGAGCCGAGCTGCTGGGTCGTCGTGTAGGCGACGTTGTTGTAGTCGGGGTTGGCGTCGGCCTTCACGTTGAGCTGATAGGCCCAGAAGCTGTGAATGACGTCGAGCGAGGTCACGTTGAACTGAATCGTGGTGTTGTCCGGAACGACCAGCTCGTTGGTCTCGAAGCCTCCGAACGTCGGGTACCGGTACGTGAACTTCCACTGTTGGCCGATTACCTGAATGGGCAGGACGGTCTTGGAGGTCGGGGTCCAGATCGGACTGGACCCCTGGCCGCCCCCCGCTCCACCGGGCTGGACGAGCTCGTAGGTCCCGAAGCCGGCGAGGAACAACACGATGACCGACGTGGTCAGGATCCAGCCCAGCTGGATCCCGTAGTGCCCCTGGGCATCCGGTCCGCCGACCGGTTCGGGCCCGCCTCGCGACGCCCGCCACAGCACGAAGGCGTAGATGAAGTAGATCCACACGGCCAGGAGGACGGGCAGGGCGATGACGAACAGCACGTTGAAGTCGAACTGTGCACCCTGGGCGGTGTCGGTCATCGTCCCGGGCGGGATGTGCGGCCCGGCCAGGAAATAGAACAGCGGGTCCAAGATTGCCGAGAGGACCACCCAGATCGCGATCAGCCGCCACCAGTGATGGGTCTCGTCTAACGGCCTCGTCGACTCGGGTCCGGAGGGCGTAGCGGCGGACTCCGCCGCTGCCGTCTCGGTCATGCGACCACCTTCATGAAGCCGCCCATGTAGCCCAGCGTGGACATGGGGCCCCCATTGCCGAAGAGCCATCCCGACCCACACGGGACGAAGCACTGCCAGCGGTAGTCGCCGGGTCCAGGGGTGGTGAAGGAGAACCGGATGACCTGGTGCGGTGAGCTCAGGGTGCACGGCGCCGCCGCACACAGGTTGGCGTTCCCGTTATTGGCGTAGAGCGGCACGTTGACGCCGATGGAAGGGATGGTGAAGGTGTGCCCGACGCCGTTCCCGGCATTGGAATTGAGCACGCGGAACAGCTTGCCGTTGAGCGTCGCCACGTTGCCTGCCGTACCGGTCACCTGGCCGAGCTGCTGGTTGCGCAGTGGGCTGCCGGAGTCGTAGTTGACGATCGTGACATTGAGGCGGGTGTGCTCGGGGACCTGGAACACCGTCGTGTGGACCCACTGACCCTGCGGCGACTGGACGAGGTACGAAACCCAGTCCGGATGGTTGCCCGACCCAAAGGCTCCTACCGCCTGCAATGTGATGTTCACCGGCTGGCCCGACGACTGGGAGGTGAAGTCGACCGTGGGAGGCGTACCGAGGAGGTTGACGATGAGAACGACGGCCGCCACCGCGCAAACGGCAAAGAGGACAGCCGTCACGGCCACCTTCCACGCCAGGCTCATCAGCCCCTCCCGGTAGACGTCTCCGTGTGACCCCCTGCACCCCGATCAGGGGGGTTGAGGGGACGTTACGGTTCCGTTGCTTCCGAGTCAACCATTTCTGAGCAATGGCTGTGTTTCCCCTGAAAACCGGCCGGATCCGGCGGAGTCAGCCCTGGCCGGCCCGATCACTCGAGGCCCGGAAAGCTTCGAGGGGAGGTCCCGGGTCACGGTGGAACAACCGATCCACCCCCAGCGAGAAGCCCCCTTCGCTCTCGATGGCGCGCCGGATGGTCACCGCAAGTGCGGGCACCGCCCAGAAGTCACCGCAGATCCACAGGATGGCGGCGCCGATCTGCTGGTCGGCGAAGGGCGACAGCGTGACGCTCGGTACATGGGCGTAGACCGCGTACCAGCTTCCCGCAGTGAAGAGCGAGAGCGACATGGCCATCACGAACATCGCGACGTTGGTCGAGAGGATGGCGCCGACCTGCCAGAGCGGAGATGCCTTCAGCCGGAAGGGGTACGACTTGATGATCTGCAGCCAGAACAGGACCCCGGTGACGAAGAAGCTGGCGTGCATCAGCCAGATGTGAACTGTCAGGTTCTCCTGCGCGGCGTCGAAGAGCGCCGGGAGGTGCCAGAGAACCATCACCAGGTTGAACGAGATCAGAGCCGTCCACGGGTTGAGAGCGAACCGCCCGACCGCCCTCAGCGGCTGGGAAAAGCGTCCGAGGAGAACGGAGCGGATGAGCCGTCGCCGCGGTCCAACCGGCAGACCGTGGAGGAGCGGCAGCCACGGGGCCCCCGCGACGATGAGGATCGGAGCGAAGAAGCCGATCAGGATGTGCTCGATCATGTGCACGAAGAAGTAGTCGTCCGCCCAGTAGTCGATGGGTGAGGTGACCGCGATGAGGAGAAGGGCGAGCCCGCCGTAGAAAAAGAGTGACCGGAGGCGCCGGCTCCGGCTCCGCTCCGGGATCGAGCGGCGGCGCAGATTGGCGAGGCCGAGCTCGTTGACGATCACGATGACCGCCACGACCACCACGAAGGGGTCGAAGCTCCAGTTGTCGACGAGGTAGTTCACCGGGCGGATCCGTCCCTTGTGCGCCTGCGCGTCACGGTAGCGCCCGTCGGCTACGAAGACGAGCCGTAGGAGATGGGCACCTTGGTTGTCTGCACCCGGCTCCAGGAGGCTCCAGACGGGGTGAGTTCGAAGACGCGCAGTGCGCTCCCGTTGACACTGAAGACGTCGACCGGTGGGGCATCCACGGTCGGCGTGTCGCCGGGGAGGGCGAGTGCCGCCGCCCCGGAGGGCGGCGGCGGCAGCGAGGACCAGGCTCCTCCACCCGGTCCCACCTCGAAGACGGTCCGCTTGGACTTCGGCGTGCCGATCAGGACCGCGACCCGCCCGTCGGCCCCGACGGCGCTGGCGCGGACCGAGCCGGCTCTCGGTACGGGAAGCGGGGCCGACAGGGTCCAGACGGAATCATTCTGCGCCCACGCGACTTCAAGCACCGCGTGCCCCGCCCCGCCCACCGTGGCGAGCAGCGTCGTCACGCCACCGGACGTCTCCAGCCGCAAGACGCCCGTTGCTCCGCTCCCGGGACCGGCGGCCACGGTGGGGCCCACCAAGTGCCACGACCCGTCGGTCTGGCTGAACAGGCCCACGCGTGCACCGCGTTCGCAGCCGGTGGCGACGAGCGGTGCGCCGGTGGACGAGAACGCCACTGCGGCGATCGCCGAGACAGCACACGAGGGCGCAGCCCTGCGGAGCGCGGCGACCGAGACCAGTGGCGCCCAGGAACCGAAGCTCGTGGCCGCGCCCAAGACCGTGCCGCCGCGGAGGACGGCGAGCCCGACGGGGGTGCCGGACCTCCCGATCGCCAGTGCATCGGCCAACCTCGCCAGGGCGCCCGGGAGGAAGACAGGATTCCAGGACGAGCCCCCATCACTGCTCGCGGACAGAGGCGAGAAACGGAGGAACGCGCTCGGGAGCACGCCGGCGGCGATCGAATCACCCGAAACGCCCGCAACCAGTCCGCCGTTGTCGGCCGTCCCCTCCGGCGTCACGAGCGTCCAACGTGAGGATCCCGGCACGGCGTGGAAGAGCTCCCAGAACGTGTTGCTCGGCTCCGAGAGCTGGCCCATCGGGAGCGTCGACCAGGAACCGTCGGGTGTCGAGACGCTGCTCGCCGGGAGCGCCGGGACGGTTGCACCGCCAGCCGGGAGCGCAGACACGACGGCCCAGAGGACACAGCCCGCCACGCCGATGATGGGCCACTGGACCACACGGAGCCGGCGGGCCACCGTGACCAGGACCGACCTCACGAATGGACGACGTCTTCGATGCGGCTCAGGAGCAAGGAGGAGAACGACGACGCGTAGGACTGCGTGGGCCCGGGTTCGTCGATGAGAGCGTCGCGTTCTCGACCTTGCGGGTCGATCACGAAGGCCAGGTCGCTGTGCGCCACCATCGCCCCGGCCGTCCCCGCGTTCACGAGCACGCCGTAGGAGTCCCAGACGTGCCGGAGCGCCGACAGCGAGCCCGTGAGGTAGTACCAGTTGGCCAGGTGGGTCAGCCCCTCCTGGCGGTCGAAGGCGTTGGTGAAGGTGGCCGAGCGGTAGATCGGGTTCGCCACGATGGCCACGAAGTCAACGGCCGCCCCCTGGCCCGAGAGCTGCTGGTCCGCCTGGCGGAACTCCTGCGCAATGAGCGGACAGTCGGTCGTACAGACCGGATCGAGGAAGGTCAGCGCGACCGTGTGCCCGTGCAGGCTCTCCAGGCTGACCGGGCGGCCGTACTGGTCGGTCAGCGCGAACGGCGGGGCTGGCGAGTTCAGCGAGTTGGGCGTCCCGTCCAGTGCCTCGCTGAGGATCGGATCGGTGCTTTGGCTGACCGCAGCCGCACCCATGGGAGCCGCGCCGATCACCACCACAGCCAGAGCCGCCAGGGCAGCGAACGAGCGCAGCACGTACGAGGGGGTCGCGCGCCGCAACCACACCGTGCCCGGCCGCGGATCAGGGGTCGCCGCCAAGGCGTCCGCCGTCGCCCCGGCCCCGGCCCCGACCCCGGCGCGCTGTAGGGCGTCGGCCTCGACCGGCACCCTGAACGCGGCCAGGTACCCCGCGACGAAGATCAGCGCCATCGGCAACATGGAGTTCGGGTCGGTGCCCAACCCGCCGAAGAACCCGAGGTCTTCCACCAGCACCCAGTCGGCCAGGCAGAGCACGACCAGCGCGCCGATCCCCCCGAGGACGGCCCGGCGGCGGCCGCTGATCAGCAGGCCTCCGATGGCGACCAGGGCGACGACCGCGAACAGATTGACGGCCCACCCGTGGGCTTCGTCAAAGGAGGCGAACGATGCCACCCACGACGAGAGGAATCCGGGCTGCGACGTCCGCGACATCTCGCCGACCATGGACGGCAGGGTGCCGCCTCGGCCCTGCCAGAATCCCCGCCCCGGCCACGCCTGCAGCACCGCCATGCCGACCAGGAACACTCCGCCCACCGTCAGGATGCGGCGCCCGAGGCGCGGCGTCATGAAGGATCGCTCGGGCAGCGCCACCAGGAGCCCGCCGAGGCAATAGAACAGCACCGCTCCCGGCGTGCCGAACAGCCACGTCGCCCCGGGGGCAAAGATGCCCCCGAACGCCTCGCCGAAGATCCACACGACCAGGCCCCAGCCGGCGCTGGCCACCCCACCCAACCGTGACCACCGCCCCCGCGGGGCCACGAGCAGCCAGAGGCCGAGACCGAGCTGGATCCACACCGCCGACGAAGCAGCCTGGATCGGATGGTTGGTCCAGATGCTCACGCCGGAATTGACCAGGTGCTGGACCCACTGCGGCGACGCGGCCGCCGAGGGTTGGATCACGTTCGACGGGAGCCCCAGGGGCATCGCCGACTGCAGTTGCAGGAGTCCGTCGAGGATCCAGAGACCGCCGAAGCCGATGCGCAGCACCCTCCGAGCGACCGGCTCGGGCGTCGCGTCGACCGCCACGACGGTGGTGGCCACGCCCTGAGCTCTGAGCTGCCGGTACTGCACGGTCCGAATGACGTTGAAGGCGATCGCGCAGACCGCTCCGATCAGGAGCACCACCAAAAGCTGGTGGAACAGCTCGGAATGGAACGCGGAGACGACGACCGAGTTGCCGCTCTGTGGCGCACCGCCCATGCCGGGCATGCGGATCAGCGTTCCCCGTAAGAGCTGGTGGTAGACGTCCGCTGCACCGCGCGGAGACTACCGCCGCCGGCGCGGAGGCAGCCATCAGCGTGGCGGACCACCGTGATGGCTCGCCCCGCTCAGCTCACCTCAGCTCACGAAAAGGCTGACGCATCAGCAGTGCCTTCTGGGATCTGCGCTCGCTCGGGGAGACCCCGACGCCCTGGGGGACACCGTCGGCACCGTCGTGTTCGGAACGCCAACGGCGGGCACGACCTGATCCACCACCTGAGCTAGGAAGGGCGCGCCATCTCTGCCGCGACGGCCAGTCCTTCCACGGTCTGGCGGATGAACTTGCCCAGCTCGCGGCGATAGAGCCAGCCCGTGCCGGGCACCTTGGGTCGGAAGGTCGAGTGCCAGTTGATACTGGTGCTGCCGCCCGCGGGCGTCAGCGTGATGACCGCCTTGTAGTCCTGCAGCGGCAGACCCTGCTCCAGGGCGTAGGAGAAGACCGCGTAGGGCCGGCACTCCACCACCCGCTCGCGGCTCCGGTGGCGTCCGGTGGTGAACAGCCGCACCGCGCCCAGACCCTCGGGTGTCCCTGCGCCCGGTTCGAGCAGCTCGAAGGTGTCGATCGGCGACCAGTCCGGCCAGGTGGAGCCGTCGGCGAGGAGGTGGTACACCGACGCCGGGTCTGCGCCCGTCGTGGCCGTCTGGTCGATCACCTGCAGGGCCATCGCTGCCCTCCTCTCGGTCCGTCTCCGCATAGTGTACCATCTGGTACATGAGAGGACAAGCGGGTGGAGCGACCGAAGCCGCGGTGTCCGGGGGGCAGCGAGAGGAGGCTGGTCGCCGCGCCCGCCAGCGCCTGCTCGACTCCGTCATCGAGCATTTCACGGCCCAAGGCCTGGCCGACCAGAGCCTGCGGCGCATCGCCGAGGCCGTGGGGAGCAGCCACCGCATGCTGCTGTACCACTTCGGGTCCAAGGACGGTCTCCTGCTCGAAGTCGTCCGCGAGGTGGAGGCGCGCACCCGGGTCCGACTGGTCGCCCTCGGCGGTGACGCAGTCGGCGAGACCGATCAGCTGATCCGCCGGATGTGGGCCTATCTCTCCGACCCCGCGCTGGGCGACTTCGAGCGCCTGTTCTTCGCGCTCTACGGCCGGGCGCTGCAGGGTGACGAGTCGATCCGGCCGCTCCTCAAGGACGACATCGAGCACTGGCTCGACGTCAACGTCACGCTGTCCGCCGCGCTGGGCGTGCCCGAAGAGGTAGCCCGGACGCACGCCCGCCTCGGCCTGGCCGTCATACGGGGCCTCCTGCTCGACCTGCTCGCCACGGGCGACCACGCCGGCGTCGAGGCCGCCCTCGAGGTCTTTGCGCGGCGCTATAGCGGGCGATGGTGGGACGCTCAGGACGAGACGGGCACCAACGACCGCGCCTCGTAGCGGCCGCGGTGGCCCGGGGACACCGTGAACACCACGGCGGTGCCGACCTCGATCCGTCGGCTCCCGTCCGCGATGGCGGTGGCGTGGAACCCGTAGGCCGTCCCGTCGTCGTCGTCCACCGTACCGAGGCCCCGGGTGGCGTCGAAGGTGGCGACGCGCCCGTGGTGCGGTCCGGCGGCGGGGACGGGGCCGGCCACCTCAGTGGACGATCTTGGACAGCGGGATCTCCAGAATGTCGCTGGCACCCTGATCGCGCAGCGCCGGGATGAGGATGTTGATGTCGGACTTGGCCACCACCGCTTCGAGGGCGAAGGCGCCGCCGCCGGAGAGCTCCGAGATCGTCGGGGCGCGCATGGAGGGGAGGACCGCGAGCACCGCATGGAGGTTCTCGGCCGCGACGTTGAGCTTGACGAGGACCTTGCCCCGCGCCTCGAGCGTGCCCTGCAGCAGGGTGAGGATCTGCTCCATGGCGTGGCGCTTGTCGGGGTCGGCCGCCGCCGCCGGGTTGGCGATGAGCTCGGTGTGCGACACCAGCAGCGTCTCGATCACCCGCAGCCCGGCGGCGCGCAGCGCGCTCCCGGTCTCGGTCATGTCGACGACCGCGTCGGCGATGTCGGGCACCTTGGCCTCCGTGGCGCCGTAGGACAGCGCGATGTCGGCTTCGATCCCGTGCGCCTCGAGGGCGCGTCGCGTCAGCTCGGGGTACTCGGTGCTGACGCGCAGGCGGCCCGGGCGTTCGGCGACGGTGGACGCCAGCTCGGCCAGGGTGTGCGCCGGCGAGTCCGCGCCTACGGCGAGCACGACCCGGGCGGGGTTGGCGGTGGCCTTGGAGTAGGCCAGCTCGCCGAGGGAGACGACCGCACTCCCCCGCTCCTCGATGCAGTCGCGCCCGGTGATGCCGAGGTCGAAGAGGCCGTCACCCACGTAGACGGGGATCTCCTGGGGCCGCAGGATCCGCACCTCGGCGATGCGGGGGTCCGCAATGGTGGCCCGGTAGGCCACGTCGGACGCACGGTTGACGGCGAGGTCGGCGTCCTCGAACAGCTGCATGGTGGCGCGTTCGAGCGAGCCCTTGGGCAGGACGAGGCGGAGCATGGGGGTAGATCTTCGCAGACGCGCCGGCGTGCTCAGGCCGGGACGGCGCCCGGTCGGGCAAGCTGGACCCATGCCGCTGCCCTACGACCCCCGCAACTTCCTGCAGCTCCTCGGGATCGACGTGCCCCTGCCCGACGAGGAGCGTGACCCGGTGGCGCGGCTGACTGTCACCCATGCCCTCATCGCCGGCACCGGCTTCCTCTGGGCGCCGGTCGTCATCACCATGGCCGACGCGCTGTGCGCCTTCGGGGTCAGCCACCACTGGCCCGAGGGGGCGCGCAGCTTCACCACGGTGGACTGCTCGGCCAACTTCATCTCGAGCGCACGAGAGGGTGAAAAGGTGGCCGCCACCGCGGCACCGCTGCATCTGGGGCGGACGACACAGGTCTGGGATGCCACGGTGACGAACGAGACCACCGAGCGGTTGATGGCGTCGTATCGCTGCACGCAGCTCATCCTCTACTGAAGGCTGCGCCGGTCCCGGGCTGAGACCCTGTAGAGGAGTGGATCTTCTCTAGGCCTTCCGGTCCGCGAGATGAGGTTGCACATCCACCCCTTTGAGGGGTCCGGCGATGGACTCTGTGGTTCCTTCCAAAGAGCCAAGGAGCCCATCACCGTGACCCGAGCAGAGATCATCTACCAGCGGCGCATCGCCGTGTTGGATTACGGCGTCCGAGTGGGCAATGTCGCCGAGGCCTGCCGGGTCTTCGGCATCTCGAGGACCCGCTACTACGAGTGGAAGGGCGTGGCCGACCGCTACGGCCTGGCCGCCCTCATGCCCAAGGAGCGCCGGGCGCCCCAGATGCCCGAGGCCACCCCGACCCATGTCCTCGAGGCGCTCTTGACCCTGGCCGTGACCCAGCCCACCATCGGGTGTCGCCAATACGCCGATCGCCTCGGGGACCTGGGCTTCTCTATCGCCAAGTCGACGGTGCAAAAGCACCTGGTCGCCCACGGGCTGGGCAAGCGCGCCCAGCGCCTGGCCCGGGCGGCCGCCATTGCGGCAACGACGACGGGGCTTTTGACCGAGGCGGCCAGGAAGGACGAGCCCTTCGGGTTCTGCCTGGCCACCGGTGGCCCGGGCGAGCTCGTCTGCGTGGATTCGTTCTACATCGGCAAGCTCAAGGGCGTGGGCAAGGTGTACCAGCTCACCGCCATCGACGTCTTCACCCGCTGGGCTTTCGTGGCCATCGTGCTCGGCCCGCCCAACGGAGGGCTGACCGCCCGCTTCATCGACCAGGTGCTGCGCGCCTATCGGCGCCACGGGGTGCGGGTCCGCGCCGTGCTCAGCGACAACGGCCCCGAATACATCGCCGGCGCCTTCATCTCGGCCCTGGCGGCCAAGGGGATCAGGCACCATCGGATCCCGCCCCGTTCGCCCAACCACAACGCTGTGTGCGAGCGCTTCCACGGCACCATCCTCCAAGAGTGCTGGCGCCCGGCCTTCCATCGCCGTCACTTCACCTCGATCCGCCAGCTCCAGGCCGAAGCCGACGCCTGGCTCATCACCTACAACCGCCGCCGGCGCAACCACGGCGATTACATGCGGGGCCGCACCCCTCAAGAGATCCTCGACAACCACAAGCAGAACAAGGCAGCATGACCACCATCAACCGCAGAGTCCATCTGTCACCTCGACTCTCGGTCCGGAAGCTCTAGGCCAGAGAGCGGACGAACCTCGGACGCTCCGACGCCCACCAACGCTTGCGCCGGTCCCAGCGTTCCTGGCCGCCCATCCATTCCCACATCAGGACGAAGCCCGGCTCGCCGGCATCGGCATGGCGCTTGACGAACTCCCCGCTGCGCGCCATGGCCTCGTCGAGGATCTCCAACAGCTCGTTCCGTCCTGCGAGGTCGAGGCCGTAACTGTCGCACGCCTGGCGCAGCCGGTCCGGACGGTCCGGACGTTCCCAGCCGAGCAGGGCCGCGCTCTCGTCGTCGTCGATCGGCACGCACATCCGGGCGAACTGCGCCAGGTCATAGACCGGGCGGCCGGGCGCGCAGTAGTCGAAGTCGAGCAGCCCGACGGCCAGGCCGTCGCGAAACACGACGTTCTCGAGACAGAGGTCGTTGTGGCACACGATGGGGCCGCCCCGGGGGTCGGCGAGCTCGTCATTCCATGTCAAGCCCGGCCGGGCTGGGTCGAACGCGGCCGACGCCCGGTGGAACCGGGCCATGAGCTTCGCCACCGACGTCAACGCCTCGTCCGTCAACGCCCAGCTCGGGTACGGGGCCGCCGGCGCATCGCCCTCAATGAACTCGAGGCGCTCGCGTCCGTCAGCGTCGACCCGCACCGGCCGTGGCACACCGCCAAAGCCGGCGGTCCGCACCTCGCGTAGGAACGCGAAGATGGATTGGGAGTGAAGGTTGGAGGGCCGCAGCACGTGGGGACCCACCCGCACCACCTGGCCCTGGTTCGCTACCCCGCCGTGCAGCACTTCCTCGTCTCCAGAGTGCTCCACGGCGGGCAGGCTACCGACGGGCGGTGCCAAACCCTCCAGGAGGCTCGCTGACGTTTTGATGGGGCCAGTCGGCGACGAGGCTGACACCGAGGTGCGCGCTCCTCGCAGCAGATGAGCCCGCCACCCTTCGGGGTCGAAGCTGGCGGGCATGGAGCGCTCCACGAACTCGCGCAGGACCCGAACGAAGCGGGCCGGGTCGGTGTGGTGGGGGAAGTGCCCGGCTTCGTCGAAGATCTCCAGCTCGCTGCCCGGCATCACGGTGTGGATCAAACGGCCGTGGCCCAGTGGGATGATGGCGTCACGCCGTCCCCACACGATCAGTGTGGGAACGCCCTCGGCCAGGTAGGCCCGGTCGAGCATGGTGATGACCTGGCCCGACCAGTCGATACTCGAGCGCAGGGTGCGCAGGATGACCTGGCGAGCCTCGGTGTTGGGGAGCGAGTCGAACACGGCCAGGATCTCCTCGGCGTCGCGTCCGAGCGCGGTGTCGAACACCCGCAGCAGCCCGGCGCCGAGGCGGCTGGCGAAGCGGATCGGCGGCAGGCCGAGAAGCGGCATGAGGGCCTCGACGCCCGGGACGGCGGCCACGCGCAGCAGGGGGCTGACTGTCCGGCCCACACCCCCGCTGCCCACCAGGACCAGGCGCTCACAGCGGTGGGGGAACTGATAGGCGAACTGTGCCGCCACGCCACCACCCAGCGAATGGCCGACGACGGT
This sequence comes from uncultured Acidimicrobiaceae bacterium, assembly GCA_963719485.1. Lineage (GTDB taxonomy): Bacteria > Actinomycetota > Acidimicrobiia > Acidimicrobiales > RAAP-2 > Bog-473. The sequence continues at coordinate 3,514,787 of OY970387.1, read as the reverse complement.
GACGCGGTCCACCTCGAGCACGGTCAGCAGGTCTCGCATCCCGTTGGCGAAGCCGGCCACCGAATAATCGGCTCGCGGCTTCTCCGAGCGGCCGTGCCCGAGGAGATCGGGGGCGATGACGGTGTAGTGCTCGGCCAGCTGCTCGACCACGGGCCGCCAGGTGTCCGAGCTGTCGCCGATCCCGTGGATGAGGAGGAGCGCGGGTCCCGAGCCGGCCTTCACGTAGGCCCGGCGGTAGCCGTGGATCGTGACGTACTGCGCGCAGAAGGCGCCCTCGCGGCGGACGCCGGGCCGGTAGCGGATCTCCGCCGGGTCGACGGGGTCCGTCAGGTTCGTCGTCTCCGCCGTGGGCGCCGTCTCACCCATGCCCATCTCCCGTGGTGGTCTGCCGGTTCCGCTCTCGGCGCCCACCGTAGAGGCCGGACGTGTCCGGGCAGTGTCGATCCTGTGAACGGCCCATGAATGAGGGGCGGCCCGGGGGCCACCGGCCCCGGCGCTACGAGAGCGGCCCACTCCGCAACAGCCGCACCATCTCGATCCCGGTCAGCGCCGCCTCGCGGCCCTTGTTCGTCTCGTCGGGCAACGAACGCTCGAGCGCCTGCTGGAGCGTCTCGGTCGTCAGGACGCCGAAGACCACCGGCACACCGGTCGCCAGCTGCACCTGCTGGATCCCCGAGGCGCACTCCCCCGCCACGAAGTCGTAGTGCCCGGTGTCCCCCCGGATGACGGCGCCCAGGCACAGCACGGCGTCAACCTTCCCGGCATGCGCGAAGGCCCGGGCGACCAGCGGCAGCTCGAAGGCCCCCGGCGCCCAGGCCACCGTGACGTCCCGGCGGTCGGTCCCGGCTCCGGACAACGCGTCGAGGGCTCCGTTGAGCAACCGGAGTGTGATGCCGCCGTTGAACTCGGCGCAGGCGAGGCCGACACGGAGCCCGGTGCCGTCGGCCGTGCCGTGCAGGCTGGCGCCGACGCGGGACGCGACATCGTCGAGCGCGTCTGCCGGCAGGGCGACCAGGTCGGATTCGGCCATCAGCCGCCGGCGGCGCGCGCCGTCACAGGACGTCGTCGAGGCCGTGCAGGAGATGCCCCATCCGCTCGCGCTTGGTGCGGAGGTAGGCGATGTTCTCGGGGTTGGCCGCGAGCTGCAGCGGGACCCGCTCGGTGATGTCGAGGCCGAAGCCCTCGAGCCCGCCGTACTTGACCGGGTTGTTCGTCATGAGGCGCATGGTCGTCACGCCGAGGTCGACGAGCATCTGGGCGCCGATGCCGTACTCGCGGCTGTCGACCGGGAGCCCCTGCTGCAGGTTGGCGTCCACCGTGTCGTGGCCCTCCTCCTGCAGTTGATAGGCCCGGATCTTGTGGCCGAGGCCGATGCCGCGGCCCTCGTGGCCGCGCAGGTAGATGAGGACCCCCCGCCCTTCCTGCTCGATGAGGTCGAGGGACGCCTGCAGCTGCGGGCCGCAGTCGCAGCGGAGCGAGCCGAACACGTCGCCGGTCAGGCACTCGGAGTGGACGCGCACCAGCACGTCCTCGGTCCCCGCCACGTCGCCCATCACCAGCGCGAGGTGCTGCTCGTTGTCGAGCACGGACTCGTAGACGAAGGCGCGGAACTCGCGCCCCTCGGCCGGGATGCGCGCCTCGGAGACGAGGCGCACGAGCTTCTCGTTCTGCCGGCGGTAGCGGATGAGATCCGCGATGGAGATCAGCGGGAGGTCGTGCTTCTTGGCGAAGCGCTCCAGGTCGACGAGCCGTGCCATCTCGGACTTGTCCTCGGTCACGATCTCGCACAGCACGCCGGCCGGCGACAGGCCGGCGGCGCGGGCCAGGTCCACGGTCGCCTCGGTGTGCCCGGCGCGCTTGAGCACCCCGCCCGCCCGGTACCGCAGCGGGAAGATGTGCCCGGGGCGGTTCAGATCGTTCGGGCGGGTGGCGGGGTCGATCAGGGCGGCGATGGTCGACGACCGGTCCGTGGCGGAGATCCCGGTGGTCGTGCCGTGCCGGTAGTCGACGCTCACTGTGAAGGCTGTCCGCTGCGCCTCGGTGTTGGCCGTGACCATCAGGGGCAGGTCGAGCAGGTCGGCGCGCTCGGGCAGCAGCGGGACGCAGATGACACCCGAGGTGTGGGTCAGGAAGAAGGCGATGTTCTCGGGTGTCGCCGCCTCGGCCGCCATGACGAGGTCGCCCTCGTTCTCGCGGTCCTCGTCGTCGACCACCACGGCCATGCCCAGTCGCCCGATGGAGTCGATCGCCTCCTGCACAGTCGAGAACCCCATCAGGCGGCCACCTCCACTCGAAGATCCTCACCCAGTTGCTCGACCGAGACCAGCTTGCCCTTCCACACGTCCCCAATTGTGCCAGCCCCGGGGCCCTCGAAAAGCGGGCGGCCGTCGTCGCCCCCGAAGAGCACCGGCGCAAGGTACAAGACGTAGCGGTCGACCAGGCCGGCGGCGTGGAAGTCATGGGCCACCGTCGCCCCGCCCTCGACCAGGAGCTGGAGCACGCCACGGCTGCCGAGCTCGGTGAGCACCTCCCGGAGGTCACCCGACAGCTCGAGGGCCGGGTGCACCCTGGCTCCGGCCGGGGCCCGGCCGAGCACGACGCGCAGGGGCTGCTCGCGCTCCACCCCGTCCTCCAGGCGGACCGTCAGTGCGGGGTCGTCGGCGCGAACCGTGCCCGCGCCGACCAGGACGGCGTCGGAACGGGAGCGCAGCCGGTGCACGTCCCGGCGCGCCGCCTCCCCGGTGATCCATCGGCTGGTGCCGTCGGGGGCGGCGGTGCGGCCGTCCAGGCTGGCCGCCATCTTGAGGACCACCCAGGGCTGTCCCGTCGTCCGGTGCTTCCGGTAGGGGGCCAGCTGTTCGGCGACCTCGTCGGCGGCCACACCCACGGTCACGTCCAGCCCGGCGGCGCGCAACGCCGCGATGCCCCGCCCGGCCACCTGTTGGTCGGGGTCCTCGATGCCGACCACGACCCGGGCCACCCCCGCCGCGATGATGGAGTCGGTGCAGGGCGGGGTGCGCCCGTGGTGGGCGCAGGGCTCGAGCGTGACGTAGAGCGTGGCTCCCCGTGCCGCCTCGCCGGCCTCGGCGAGGGCGGTCACCTCGGCGTGGGGACCGCCCGGAGGAGCCGTCGCGCCGACGAAGACAGGCCCGCCGTCCGGGTCGGAGTCCGGCGGGACGACCACGCAGCCCACCCAGGGGTTGGGTGCCGTGGTCGAACGGACCGTTGCGGCCTGCGCCATCGCACGGCGCATGTGCTCCACATCGTCCATGGGGTCAGGTCCTTGCCCGGGGTGGATCCCCGGCCTTGTGGGCGCAATTATAGAACACGTTTCAGTTTCTGTCGAGAATGCCTGGTCAGCCGCTCGGGTTCTGGGCGGTCAGTCCCGGCCGAGCACGGCGAGGAGCCCTGTCACGTCGGCGATGACCGCCGTCGGCGCGGCGGTGGAGAGCGTGGCCTCGTCGTGGGCGCCGCTCAGGACACCGACGACCGCCCCCGCTCCGGCGGCGTTCCCCGCCTCGAGGTCGCTGACGGTGTCCCCCACCACCACGACCGCGCCGGGGTCCTCGACGCCCAAGCGGGCCATGGCGCCGAGGACGAGGTCGGGCGCGGGGCGTCCCCGGCCGACGTCGGCGGGCGAGAGGGCCAGGTCGATCTCGGAGCGCCAGCCCAGGGCGTCGAGCACCGCGTCACGGGTCGACGGGGCGAACCCCGTCGTGAGGCAGACCGCGACGCCGGCGGTGCGGAGGCCACGCAGCACCTCGAGGGCGCCGGGGATCTCCGTCACCGTGCCGCCGGCGACGATCGCCTCGTAGGCCGTGGCGAACGCCGCGGTGGCGTCGGCCGCCTCCCCCGGCTCGAGCAGGCGGGCGAACACGTCCGCCTTGGACCAGCCCATCGTCTCGCGCACCACGGCCAGAGCCGCCTCGAAGCGGGTGCTCCCCGGGGCGATCCCGACCGCCGCGAGGGCGTCGGCGAACGCCGCCTCGACGGCGCCGTCATCGCGCACGGTCGTCCCCGCCATATCGAGGCAGGCGAGGGCGAAGGGGCCGATCATGCGGCGGCTCCCACCGCGCCGGCGACGCGCAGCGTGTCCGCCGCGATCGCCGGGGCGCACGTCATCCCCCGGCCGCCGGGTCCGGTCACCGTCCATACCCCCGGGTGGATCTCCTCGCGCAGGCAGACGTCGCCGTCGACGCACTGGGCGTAGACGCCCTCCCAGCGGCGCCGCACGGGCGGGAGCGCCTTCCCGAGGATGCGCTGCGCCCGGTCCAGGAGCTCGTGGGTGGGGTCCTCGCTCAGCGCGAAGTCGAACGGCTCCCCGTAGGCGTGCGTGTCCCCGATCGTCAGCCCGCCGTCGCGGCGCTGGACCAGCAGGAGCTGCAGGTGGTGATCCGCCGCGACGGGTGTCTGTTCCCCGAGTTGGGCCAAGGGCGCCGACTCGTACGCCGGGTAGTAGCGCAAGGTGTCCACGTCGGCGAGCGACGTCGTGAGCGTGGCGGCGAAGGGGGCCGTCTCGAGCATCTGCAGCCGGACCCGGCGCAGGCGGGCGGCGATCGGTTCGGAGCCCGGGAGGTGGTCGTAGGCGGCGCCGGTCGCCAGCACGACGACATCGCCCTCCCAGCGCGTCCCGGTGGTGTCGACAACTGCGTGCGGTTCGGCGGCGACGACCCGGCGGCCCGGGTGGAAGCGGTAGCGCTTGCCGTGCACCCCGGCCAGATGCGCGCGCAGCGCGCCCAGCGTGTGGCGCGGCTCGACCGCCGCGTCCTCGGCGCCGTGCAGCGCCCCTGCGATGTCGCCCCTGACAGACGGATTGGCGGCCCGGGCCTCGTCGGGTTCCAGGAAGGAGATGGAACGCGCCGCGGCGTCGGGGTGCGCGGCGAAGGCCTGCATCACCGCGCGTGCGGCCGCGTCGCAGGCGACGGTCAGCGAGCTCATGGGGCGGAAGCCGATCCCGGGCACCACCGCACCGAGCTCCTCCCAGCGCCGGCGGGCCCGGCGGGCCACATCGAGCTCCGCGCCGGCGCGCCGGCCGCTCACCCACACCAGCCCGAAGTTGCGCACCGACGCGCCGGTCGGCCCCGCCTCGGCCTCGAGATGCTCCACGGCGAAGCCGGCGGCGGCGAGCTCGAGCGCGTGCCACGTGCCGAGGATGCCTCCTCCGGCGACGACCGCCCGACTGCGGCTCCGGCTCATTGCGCGCGGGGCGTCACCGCGTGCCGGGCGGCGGTCACTGGCTGCCGGCGTCGACGCGGACCGACGCCCGGATGGCGTCGGCCGCCTCCCACGGCCGGGGTTGCCCGAAGATCGCACTGCCGGCTACCAATACGTTGGCGCCGGCCGCGGCGGCCACCGGAGCCGTGGTGGTGTCGATCCCCCCGTCCACCTCGATGTCGAGGTCCAGCGAGCCGGCGACCACCTCGGCGCGCACCTGCGCCACCTTCGCCATGACTTCGGCGATGAAGCTCTGACCGCCGAAGCCGGGGAACACCGTCATGCAGAGGACGAGGTCGACGTCGTGCAGGTAGGGGCGCACCGCCTCGAAGGGTGTGTCGGGGTTGAGAGCCAGACCCGCCCGCAGGCCGAGACCGCGCATCTGGGTGATCAGCTCGTCGGTGTTCCCCACCTCGACGTGCACCGTGCAGCCGTCCGCGCCGGCCTCGGCGAAGTCCTTCAGGTAGCGCCCCGGCTCGGTCATCATGAGGTGGCAGTCGAAGAACAGCGGCGTGTGGTGGCGCAGGGAGGCGACCACGGGAGGCCCGATCGTGACGTTCGGGACGAAGTGCCCGTCCATCACGTCGACGTGGAGCCAGTCGGCCACAGGCGCCACCTCGCCCACCTGCTCGGCCAGCATCCCGAAATCGGCCGAGAGCACCGACGGCGCGATGCGGAGATCACCGAAACTGCCGGGGTCGCGGCGCGGCGTCGACGGCCGTCCCTCCATGTGTCCGCCGGCGCTCAGCTGAAACGCGCCCAGCACAGAATGCGCCGGAACCCGTAGAAGTAGGGCTCGCGCTCGCCGAGCTCCTCGATGAGTCGTTCCCGGTAGCGCTCGACGAACGCGTCGAACAGCTCGGAGCTGAGCCGCTTCCGGTAGGGCGTCAGCAGCGTGCCCATGACCCACTCGACGACCTCACCGGTCGACTCGAGCTCGTGACCGTAGACCTCCATGCGCACGACCTGATCCTTCGCCCCCAACTCGTAGAGCAGGTCGGCGTAGAGCTCGGGCGAGAGCACGAAGCGCCCGCGGTCCTCGGGGACATCCCCGTAGAGCGCATCGATGAACGGGGGCTCGTTGGCGACGGCCAGCGCCAGCAGGTGCGACGGGTGGCGGTAGTTGGCCGGCACCTGGAACGCGAGCTGCCCGTCCGGGCCGAGCGCGGTGCGCATGCGCGCCAGGAGGTTGAGATGATCGTCGATCCACTGGAGCGACGCGTTGGCGAACACCAGGTCGAGACCCTCGTCGAGCCAGGTCGCGATGTCGCCCTGGGCGAACGAGAGCCCGGCCACGTCGCCGTGCGCCGACTGGGCGCGAGCCAGCATGGCCGGTGAGGAGTCGACGCCGACGGTCTCCTTGGCCGCCATCTCCTCGTGCAGGATCTTGGTCAGGTCCCCCGTGCCGCAGCCGAGGTCGGTGATGCGCCCACCGGAGACGGGGTGGCACAGGGCCAGGAGGTCATCGAAGGGTTGCTGGCGTTCCGAACGGAACCGCTCGTACTGGTCGGGGATCCAGCCGTCGATCGGAGTCACGGTCACCGCTCAAATGTCTAGTCCGTCCCGAGGAGCTCGCCGACCGCGGGCCGCACGCCGCGCAGCCACTCGTCGGCTGACATGGGAGAACGGCTCTCGGGCTGCACCCGGCGCAGCACGAGGCTGCCCCGACCGGTCGCGACAACCGGGCCGTCGAGGGAACCGGGTGGGCGCTGTTCGGTCCCGGGCTCACTCGGAAGCGGCGCGCCGTCGAGCACGGTCAGCCGCTTGCCGCGGAAGGTCGTCCAGGCCCGGCCGAGTCGCACCACCCGCGTCAGATCGACAGCCGGTGCCGCCCAGTGGAGGTGGAGATCCTCCTTGGTGATCTTCTCCGCGATGGTGACGTCACCCTGCTGGGGCACCGGGTCGGGCAGCCCCGACACCCCGCCGGCGAGTGCGTCCACGACCAGCGCGCTGGCCACGGTGACCAGCTGCCGGCGGAGGGCGTCGAGCGTGACGACGTCGTCGAGCGGCACCCGTCGGACGGCGTAGACCGGACCGGCGTCGAGTCCCTCCTCGACCTTCATGAGGCAGACGCCCGTCTCGCGGTCCCCGGCGAGGATGGCCCGCTCGACGGGGGCGGCGCCGCGCCAGCGGGGCAGGAGGGAGAAGTGCAGGTTGACCATCGGGATCTGCTCGAGCAGCCGGACCGGGATGATGCGGCCGTACGCCACCACCACCGCCAGCTCCACCCCGACGGCGATGAGGTCGTCCATGTCGTGGGTGACGGCGAGCCCGAGCTCGGTGGCCGCCAGCTTGACCGGGCTCGGCGTGGTCTGCCCGCCGCGGCCCCGGCGCCGGTCGGGTCGCGTCACGCAGATGGCGATGTCGTGACCCGCCTCGACGAGCGCGCGCAGCGGCGGGACCGCCATGTCCGGGGTGCCGAGGTACGCCAGCCGGGCCACCCGCTCACCGTAGGGCAGGATTCGACAGTTCAGTACCCTGGCCACGTTCTCAGGCCATGCAGCGTGGGTGGTGGGACCGTGCACACCGGGCGGACAGAGCCCGGCGGATGCCCGTTCTCGGAGCGCTGCTCGGTGCGCTGGTCGTGGGCGCCGCCGGCGTCGGCCTGCTGAGCCCGGCGCCTCCGGCGATGGCCCTCTCCGGCTCGACCGCGCCGCCCGCCCGTGTCGATACAAATCCGCCGCCACCGCACGTTCCGGTGCCGTCGCCCGGTACCGGCGAGCTCATGGGCATGAGAAGCGAGCTCACGGATCCGACGGGGATGCCACCCGGGATCGTGAACGGCCCCTGCACTCCAGCGCCTGACCATCCGTTCCCTGTGGTGCTCGTGCACGGCACGTTTGCCAACGAGAACTTCTCTTGGCAGACGCTCGCACCGATGCTCTCCGACGCCGGTTACTGCGTCTTCGGGCTGAACTACGGGGCGACCGAGTGGACCACCGACTCCGGAGACCACATCTTCGGTGTCGACTCTGTGCAGAACTCGGCTGCGGAGCTCGCGGCGTTCGTGAAAAAGGTCGTCCTACCCGACACCGTCGAACCAGACGGGGTCCATGCCACCAAGGTGGACATCGTGGGGCACTCGCAGGGCGGGATGATGCCGCGCTACATGATCGAGAGAACGGGCAGCGCCACGTTCCCCGGACTTGGAGATGCTTCCTACGTGCACATGCTCGTGGGTCTCGCACCGTCGAACCACGGCGCAGACGCAGGCGGTCTCGTGCCCATCTTCGAGAACCTCTTTGGGCCCGACACCTGGACCTTCCCTGAATCCGAGGGGTGTGGCGCGTGCGGGGAGCAGGAGGCGGGGAACCCGTTCCTCATGGCGCTGAACGCGAAGGAAACCGCTTCGGGAGTCCTCTCGTACGTGATCGAGTCGGAGTACGACGAAGTTGTGACCCCCGCACCCAACGCGCTGACCGCCACGCTCGGAGAGTGGCCCTCGGCTTACCTGCACGGTCCGGCTGACCAGGTGCTCAACGTACGTCTGCAGGACCAGTGCTCCACCGACATGACGGAGCACATAGGGATCATCTACGACCCGGTCGCGCTCCAGGACGTCATGAACGCTCTGACCAATAATGCGCCAGTGGGCTCCAGGCCTCTCTTGCTGCCACAACCGACGTGCTCGGCCGTCGTACCTCCGCTGATCAGCGGCTGACCGTCACGTCCGAACACGAGTCCGGGGTCGCTTCGGCCAGCCACGCGAGGTTCGGCAACTGGCGCGGGGCCATAACGTCTGGGTCGACCCGCCCCCACGCCGGCGGGACACCTGGAAGTGGTAAAGAGACGCCATGGATCTCCTCGTCGTGGTGGGCGGTGCACCGCCTCCGGCCCGACTTCAGGACCGATCCCGCCACGTTCACCGACTCGGGCTGGACGAATCGCTCGAGACTCTGGTCGGCTCGCTACGGGCGAGGATCCCGCGTCGAATCGGCGTTTGGGGACCCCTGGCCGATTCGGCCGCCATTGCGGCCGGTCTGCGCCGAGCTGGCTTGCCGACCGAACTCTTCACCGACGAGCTGGTCTCTCCTGAGCTCGCGCGCACGCTGATCGGCGTCGACGTCCGTCGTGTCACCGATCCCGGACCCCAGATGGACGTCGCGGAGTCTTTAACCGGATTGATCGGTCATACCCCGATGGTGCGAATGGACCGAACAGCCATTGGCTTGGAGTGCACCCTCATCGCCAAACTCGAGATGTTCAATCCGGGTGGATCGTCAAAGGACCGCATTGCCCTCTCCATGATTGAAGCGGCCGAGCAAGGCGGCCAGCTCCTGCCCGGTGGCACGATCGTGGAACCGACCAGTGGCAATACCGGTGTCGGACTGGCCATCGTTGCCGCCCGTCGTGGGTACAAGTGCATCTTCGTGTGTCCCGACAAGGTGGCTGCCGACAAGATCGCTCTGCTCCGCGCCTACGGCGCGGAGGTCGTCGTGTGTCCGACCTCGGTGCCGCCTGAGCACCCAGACTCCTACTATTCGGTCGCGGACCGCCTGGCCCGCGACGTACCCATGGCATGGAAGCCCGACCAATATCACAACCCCCGAAATCCACAGGCCCAATACGAGACGGCAGGACCGGAGATCTGGGAGCAGACGCGTGGACGGGTGACCCACTTCGTGGCCGGAATCGGGACGGGAGGCACCATCACCGGCATTGGTCGCTTCCTGAAGGAACAGAATCCTTCGGTCCAGATCATCGCCGCCGACCCGGAGGGTTCCGTCTATTCGGGGGGTTCGGGGCGGCCATATCTCGTCGAAGGGATCGGCGAGGACTTCTGGCCCTCGACATATGACCCCTCGGTGGTGGACCGGGTGATCGCCGTCTCGGACGCCGATAGCTTCGCCACCGCCCGCCGGGTCACACGGGAGGAGGGGCTCCTGCTCGGCGGATCAGGCGGAACGGCCATCGCGGCCGCGCTGATCGCCGGATATGACCTGCCAGCGGATGCGGTGATGGTGGTCCACATCCCCGATTCCGGGCGCGGCTATCTCTCGAAGATCTACAACGACGCGTGGATGACCGACTACGGGTTCATACACGACGCCGGGCCGACGGTGGACGACATATTGGCGGCCCGCGATGCGTCACTTCCGACGCTTGTCCACGCACATCCCGACGAGACCGTCCGAGAGGCCATCGCAATTTTCCGAGAGTACGGCGTGAGCCAGATGCCCGTGATCAAGCATGAACCCCCTGTGGTCCTGGCCGAGGTTGTGGGAGGTGTCACCGAGCGCGAACTCATGGATTCGGCGTTCGCTGACTCGTCCATGCTGGACCGACCCGTGAGTGACGTCATGGGCAGTCCGCTACCCACCATCGGGGCAGGAGAGCAGGTTCAGGTAGCCGTGGGGAGGTTGGAGGGGGCACCGGCATTGCTCGTCCTCGATCGCGGCCACCCGGTCGGAGTCATCACCCGCTCTGACGTGCTCGCGATTCTGGCGACGGGAGCTCGGTGAGGTCAGAGTGACCCGTCAGCCTGACCCCGAAGGACTCGGGTTCGAGACCAACGCGGTGCACGGCGGCGAATCTCCTGACGCCGCCACCGGAGCGGTCAACACCCCTGTCTACCTTTCCTCCACCTTCGAACAGGACGCCGTCGGCCAGAACCGCGGCTTTGAGTACGCCAGGTCGGACAATCCGTCCCGCGCCAGCCTCGAACGCCACCTGGCGCTGCTCGAAGGGGCGGACTTCGGGTTCGCCTTCGCCAGCGGTCTGGCGGCCGAGGACGCGGTGATGCGCCTCCTGAGCCCAGGCGACCATCTCGTCATGGAGACGGACAGCTACGGAGGAACATTCCGATTGGCCACCGCGATCCATCGTCCCGCCGGGCTGGTGATCGACACCGTTGACCTCTCCGAAATGGATGAAGTGTGGCGACCGTCGACGCGCATGTTGTGGCTCGAATCACCTACAAATCCGTTGCTCCACGTCATCGACATCTCCGCGGTATCCGCCGCCGCGCACAGTCGCGGAGCCCTCGTCGTGGTCGACAACACCTTTGCCACGCCCTGGATACAGCAACCTCTCAAGCTAGGAGCGGACATCGTCGTGCACTCGACCACCAAGTACCTCGGTGGGCACTCCGACGTTGTCGGGGGCTTTGCCGCGACCTGCGATGAAGGCATCGCGGAACGACTTGGTTTCCTTCAGAATGCGACCGGTGCCGTTCCCGGACCCTTTGATTGCTTCCTCGTGCAGCGCGGGGTCAAGACGTTGGCACTACGGATGGAACGGCACTGCGCGAACGCTCTGGCCGTCGTCGAGTTCCTCCGCGGCCATGCGGCAGTCAAACGGGTGCACCATCCGTCGCTCGCCGACCATCCAGGTCACCGTGTCGCCCAGTCGCAGATGCGGTCCTTCGGCGGCATGGTCAGTTTCACCGTCCACGGCGGGGAACAGGCTGCCGTCGAGGTCTGCTCTCGGACTCGCATCTTCACTTTGGCCGAGAGCCTCGGCGCCGTGGAAAGCCTCATTGAACATCCGGCCCGGATGACCCATGCCAGCACGTCTGGCACGAGCAATGAAGTGCCCAGTGACCTGGTGAGACTCAGTGTGGGACTCGAGACGATTGACGACCTCCTGCACGATCTGGACCACGCGCTGATGACGTTGCCCGCGGGGTGAGACCCTCCGAGCCCGTCACACCATGGCCGTGCTCAGCGCGAAAAGAGGTTGGTTAATCCGTCCGGGTCTGACGCCGGCAGGTCGAGCGTGCGACTGCGCAGGATCTTGAGCGCTTCCTTGCGCTGGTCCTCATTGAGGCGCTCCACCAGCAGGATGCCGTCGAGGTGGTCCAGCTCGTGTTGGAAGACGCGGCCCTCGAGCTCGGATGCTTCGAGGGAGATCTCGTTCCCGTCGAGGTCGAGGCCGACCAGGTGCACGGTGTTGGGCCGCACGATCTCCCAGCTGAGGCCGGGCACCGACAGGCACCCCTCGTCGTAGGCCCACTCCCCGTCGCTCTCGATGATCCGCGGGTTGATGACGGTGCGGGCGCCGTCGCCGACGTCGTAGACGAAGACGCGACGCTGCACCCCCACCTGGTTGGCCGCCAGCCCGGTACCCGGGGCCGCGTACATGGTTGTGATCATGGAGTCGACCAGGCTGACCAGCGCCCGGTCGATGTCGTCCACCTCGCGGGTGCGCTCCTTCAGCACGGGGTCGCCGTACTGTCGGATGGGGAGGCCGGCCATGGTGCCATCCTACCGGCGAGCGCTGCGATTCCCGATCCGGCCCCCGCTCACGGGCTGCCGCTCGCTCCGGGCCAGGCGCTCAGAGCGAGACCGGGTCGACCTCGACGCGCAGCCCTCGGCCCGACGGCCGGGGGGTCCGAGCCAAGAGGTCGCACAGGGACTCGTGCGTGTCCGCCCGCACGAGAAAGCGATCGTCACCGAGCGGCGACACCGAGGTCGTGGTGGGCGCCGGGGCACCCGGGCTCGTCGGGACGTCGGCCTCGTTGCGCAGGGACTCGGCGTAGGCAGGGGCGAGCACACCCGACACCAGGGCCAGCGCCGCGAAGGGGGGCAGCGCCGACGTGCGGCGGATGGCGACCTCCTCGGCCACCACCTCCGCCGGATCGCCCCGAGCGATCGCGGCCAGCAGCGGATGGTCGGGCACCCGCGTCTGCACCTGCATCCGCGCCCACGGTGTTCCGGCACTGCGCGCACCGACAAGCCGGGCCGCACGGACGAACAGGGCCAGGGTCTCCTCGGTCGCGGAGAGGCGGGAGGCCAGCAGGTGCAGATCGATGTCAAGAAACACGACTGCCGCGGCACGGCGCACCCGGTGCAACACGGCCTCGGTGCCCACGAGGACGGGGGCCGCGGAGACGGACGGCTCCGATCCGGCGACCGGCCTGCCGGCGACCTCCCCGACCTCGACGCCCAGCAGCGCGGCCAGTTCCTCGCGAAGGCGGCTCACTCCGACCCGCAGGGTCTTCATCCGCAGGCGACCGCAGGCGGCGCAGACGACCGGACGGGTATCACCGCACCGCGGGCACTCCAGCATCTCGGTGCCGCGCGGCTGCGCGGCGGCAGCGCCGCAGCGCGCGCAGCGGGCCAGTTCCCCACAGTGGCGGCAGGCCAGCAGGCGCGCTCCGCCCGTGCGGTTGTAGACGCAGACAAGGGGACCGCGCTCGACGGCGACGGCATCGTCGAGAACGGACCGGGCCAGCCGGACGAACTCCTCCGAGAACATGCCGCTCCGCGGGTCCGCGCCGCGGCGATCGACCCGCTCGAGCACGGGCCAACCCGCCCGCTCCTCGGTCTGCGAGGGTGCGATCGTCCGCAACCCGGTGCGCCCGGCCAGCGCCACCGGCGGCACCGGGGACGCCAGAACGCAGGGCACGCCCTCGCGCCGGGCTCGCTCGAGCAGGACGTCCACCGCGCTGTAGGTCGGTGTGCTCTCCTCCCGGTAGGCGGCGTCGTGCGCATCGAGGATGACGACGGCCGCCAGCCGCGGCACGGGGGCCCAGGCACCGGCCCGGCTGCCCACCACGACCGGCCAACCCGCCCGCGCCTCCTCCCAGGTGCCGGCCGTCGGGCACCCCCGGCGCACCAACCGCGCCGTGAGCCGCTCCGCCCAGCCGGACGACGGGACGAGCACCAGGACGCTGCCGCCGTGAGCACGCACGGCGGGGTCCCCGACGATCGACAACACGAGGTCGATCGGATCGGTGAGCGGGGGCTGGCGAACGACCGTCACCCCCGGCTGCGCCAGTGCGAGCTGCACGCGTTCGAGTGACGGGGCGGCGGCGGGCTGCGACGCCGTCGGTGGCGCCGGCAGCTCGTGCCAGGGCGGCGCGGCGGGTAGGGCGCGCACGATGGTCGCCGGGGACGCGATCCGCAGGAAGAAGGAGGCCGGACCCGCCCATCGCCAGGCTGCCCACTCCGCCAGCCCGACGAGCGCGGGAGGCGGACCCCAACCCAACCACGACTTCAGCGGCAGGACGGCGACACCGGCCGGCGTCCCGACGTCCTCTTCGACGACCCAGCCGCGCACCGTCCGCCCGTGGAGGGGTGCCCGCACCCGGGTCCCGACGTGGACCTCCTCGCTCCAGCCGGGGGGGACGGCGTAGTCGAACGTCTTGGCCACCGCGGCCACTTCGGTGCGCACGCGCACCGCACGTCGTTCGCGCCGGGTGACACCGTCCTGCGTCATGAGGTCACGGCCAACGGACGACTGCTCCCCTCAGGGGAGCGATCGAGCGATCAGAGTCCCAGGGCGGTGCGCAGGTCGTCCACCCGTGGGGTGGCCTCCCACGTGAACTCCTTCTCCGAGCGTCCGAAGTGACCGTAGGCCGCCGTCTTCTTGTAGATGGGACGGTACAGGTCGAGGTCGCGCGCGATCGCGGCCGGGCGCAGATCGAAGAGCTCGCGCACTGCATCGGCGATCTTCTCGGGATCGACCGACTCCGTGCCGAAGGTCTCGACGAGCAGTGACACGGGGTGCGCCACGCCGATGGCGTAGGCCACCTGCACCTCGCAGCGCTTGGCCGCGCCGGAGGCCACGACGTGCTTGGCCACCCAGCGCGCCGCATAGGCCGCGGAGCGGTCGACCTTCGAGGGGTCCTTGCCCGAGAACGCCCCGCCGCCGTGACGCGCCATCCCGCCGTAGGTGTCCACGATGATCTTGCGGCCGGTCAGACCGGTGTCGGCGTGGGGACCGCCCAGCTCGAAGATTCCCGTGGGGTTGACGAAGATCCGCAGGCCGTCGGTGTCCAGGTCCGTGGGGAGCAGCGGGTTGATGACGTGCTCGGTGAGATCGGGTCGCAGCTGCTCCTCGAGGTCGATGCCGCCGGCGTGCTGGGTCGAGATCAACACGGTGTCGATGCGCACCGGGCGCCCATCCTCGTAGACGACCGAGACCTGCGTCTTGCCGTCCGGACGCAGATAGGGCACGGTCGCGGCCCGGCGCACCTGGGCCAGGCGCTCGGAGAGGCGGTGCGCCAGCCAGATCGGGAGGGGCATGAGGTCCGGAGTCTCGTCGCAGGCGTAGCCGAACATCATTCCCTGGTCTCCGGCACCTTGTGCGTTGAGGATGTCCTCGCCGCCCTTGCCGCTGCGGAGCTCGAACGCGGCATCGACGCCCTGTGCGATGTCGGGCGACTGCGCGTCGAGGGACACCAGCACACCGCAGGTCTTCCCGTTGAAGCCGTAGGCGTCGTTGTCGTAGCCGATGTCGCAGACCGTCCCTCGTACGATGGAGGGGATGTCGACGTAGGTGGCCGTCGTCACCTCTCCGGCCACCACCACGAGCCCGGTGGTCAGCAGGGTCTCGCAGGCAACGCGGCTCGCGGGATCGCCCTCGAGCATGGCGTCGAGGACGGCGTCAGAGATCTGGTCCGCCATCTTGTCCGGGTGCCCCTCGGTGACCGACTCCGAGGTGAATGTGGTTCTCACGTCGTGCTCCGCTTCTCGTTGTGGTGGGCGTTCACCCTATCCAATACGGCATCTGCCACTGCATCCTTCGAGGTCAGTGGGATTTCCTGCACGCTCCCGTCCGCCTCCAAGATCACGACCGCGTTGGTGTCGTGGTCGAAACCTGCGCCGGGCGCGCTCACGTCGTTCACGACGAGCAGGTCGACGCCCTTGCGGGTGAGCTTGCGCCGACCCCGTTCCAACGCGTCATGGGTCTCGGCGGCGAATCCGACGAGCACCTGCCCCGGGCGGCGGCGCGCCGCCAGGCCGGCCAGGATGTCGGGCGTCGGCTCGAGGACCAACTCTGGGATCCCCTCCTCCTTCGACAGCTTCGTACCGGCCGAGCGCTTGGGGCGGAAGTCCGCCACGGCCGCTGCCATCACGACGACATCGGCTCCTTCAGCTGCCGCGCCGACCGCGTGCTCCATGTCGGCAGCCGTCTCCACGTCGATCCGTGTCACCGCCGAGGCAACATCGGGGGGCAACGCGAGGGGTGACGACGTGACGAGCGTGACCGACGCACCGCGGCGAGCCGCCGCGCTGGCGATGGCGTGACCCTGCTTGCCCGAGGAGCGATTCGTGATGAAGCGCACCGGGTCGAGGGGCTCGCGCGTGCCACCGGCGCTCACCACCATGCTGACCCCGTGCAGATCGCGCCGAGTCCCCCGGCCGAGCCGTTCGAGCACGTGCGCAACAATGACGCCCGGATCGGCCAGCCTGCCCTCCCCCGAGTCCCCCCGGCCAGCCTGCCGCTCTCGGGAGGGATGATCTCGACGCCGCGTCGCTCCAGAGTGGCCAGGTTCTCGCGCACCGACGCGTGCTCCCACATCTCCGTGTGCATGGCAGGACAGACGATGACCGGGGCCCGGGTGGCGAGCAGGGTGGCGCACAGGAGGTCGTCCGACAGCCCTGCCGCATAGCGGGCGATCGTGTGCGCCGTCGCCGGCACAACCACGACGAGGTCGGCGGTCTGGCCGAGTCTGGTGTGGGGAATGGGTGACCCTTCGTCCCACAGAGACCGTTGCACCGGCTCCGAGGCCAAGGCCGAGAACGTCACCGCGCCGACGAACCGTGTCGCATCGTCGGTCAGGACCGGCGTCACGTGCACCCCGGCATCGACGAGTCGCCGGCACACCTCGACCGCCTTGTACGCGGCGATACCCCCGCAGACGCCGAGGACGACGCGTGGCGGGGATGGTGCGAGTCCAGCGTTCACGGGCGAGTCCTCACTCCGGGGATCTCCAGCCATCGGCGCCGCTCGCCGCGCCTGTCCCTCGGGCGCCTAGCTCGCAGCCGGGTCGTCGCCCCCGACGTCGAGTGCTTCGATCACTTCGGCGGTCTCGGGCACCTCGGCGGCCGCTTCGCCGTCGGCGAGCAGGCCCGCTTCGGCGGCATCCGCGATGGCGGCAGCCAGCGCCGCCTCTTCCTCGGGGTCCGGACGGGTGAATGTGGCCTTGCCGGCCGCGATCTCCTCGAAGGCGATGGAGACGGGCTTGCCCGACACGGACGCGACCTGGGGCGGAACCACCTTGCCCAGGCCCTCGCCGAGGCTGTTGTAGTACGAGTTCACTTGGCGGGCGCGGGCAGAACCCAGCGCCACCAGGGTGAACTTCGAGTCCACCTTGTCCAGGAGCTCTTCAATTGGTGGGTCCATGAGCGTGTGGCGGCCTTGGGCCATCAGGATTCCTCCGGGCTCGCGGCGCAGGGGGCACCAGTCCGAGTCCGGTCAACTATAGCCGTCAGTTCGGCCAGAGCCTGACCAAGGTCGTCGTTGACGACCGTGTGAGCTGCAATTTCGGCTCCACGCTCCACTTCCGAACGCCCCAGCTCGACCCGGCGCCGGATGTGCGCCTCGTCGTCGCCTCGTGCCGCCAGCCGCTCCGCTTGGACCTCCGGCGACGGGGGCAGGAGCAGGATCACCGTCGCATCAGGGCGTTTGGCCAGGACCTGCTGGGCCCCCTGGACGTCGATCTCGAGGAGGACGTCGGCCCCGGGCGGAGGATCCGGGACGGGCGTGCCCATGAGGTAGTCGAGGAACTCGGCCCACTCGAAGAATCGACCCTGGGCAACAGCCTCCTCGAAGGTGGGGCGGTCGACGAAACGGTAGGCGTTGCGCTCACGCTCGCCCGGGCGCGCCTCCCTCGTCGTCCAGCTGCGGCTGAGCCAGAGGGTCGGGTCCTGCTCGATCAGCGCCGCAGCGACGGTGCCCTTGCCGGCCCCACCAGGGCCGATGAGCACGAAGATGCGCGGCTCGTCGACGTGCGGTTCAGCGCGCAGTCTCTTTGAGCAGCGACTCGCGCTGCTTGGCACCGAGGCCCTGCAGCCTCCGGCTGTCGCTGATCCCGACCGTCTCCATCAGGCGACGCGCCTTGACCTTGCCGAGACCGGGAAGGGACTCGAGAACGGACACCACCTTCATCTTGCCGATGGTCTCGTTGGAATCCGCCTCGGTGAGGAGGTCCCCCAACGACAGGTGGCCCATCTTGAGCTTGTCCTTCACCTCGGCCCGCTCACGGCGAACCTTGGCAGCCTTTTCGAGTGCAGCTGCGCGCTGCTCTGGAGTGAGTGCGGGAGGTTGCGGCATGGCGAGACCATAGCGCCTCGGCCAGGGCCGTTCACGCCCATTCTCCCTCTTCAGCCCATCGCAGCCGCCAACTCGCGATTCAAAGACCGTGCGGCGCGGCGCAAGTCGGCAGGATCCGGTCCCTCCTGCAACAGCCCACGTGAGCTGCTCGGGAGCACCGTCCCGGGTCGGCAGCCAGCGAAACGCGTGGCCACGTCGGTGGGACCGGCACCCTGGGCACCCAGGCCGGGAGCCAGGATTATGCCTCCCAACTGGGACAACGCGAAAGGTGACGGCTCCAGGGTCGCGCCGATCACCGCCCCCACCGTTCCCGCCGGGACCTTGGGCGAACCATTGAGCTCGGCGATCCCAGCCAGGAGCATGTCCTCGACCGCCGTTCCCTCCGAGGTCACCGCCTGCTGCAATCCCCGACCCTCAGGGTTGGAACTCCGGGCCACCACCAGCACGCCCCGCCCGTTGGCCGCACCCATTCGGACCAGGGGCGCCAAAGCGCCGAGGCCCAGGTAGGGGTGCGCCGTCACGGCATCCGCGGCGAGCGGGCTGGCCTCTCCCAACCAGGCGTCGGCGTAGGCGTCCGCCGTGGAATCGATGTCGCCGCGCTTGGCGTCGGCGATGACGATCAAACCGCCAGCCCTCGCCTCGGCAATGAAGCGCTCCAGCTCCGCCATCCCGGCTGAACCATGGCGCTCGAAGAAGGCGACCTGCGGCTTGACCACGCTCACCGCTCCGGCGAAGCCTTCGGCGCAGGAGGCACAGAAGGAGCGCAGTCCCTCGGCGTCATCGCTCAATCCCCATGCCGCAAGCAACGCCGACGACGGATCGATCCCCGCGCACAGCGGCCCCGTCGCGGCGACTGCGGCCGCGACCCGGTCACCGAAGCTGTCAGCCATCACGTCCTCCCTCCTCGACCAATGGAACGGCTTCCCCGAGTAGCGGAACCGCTTCCTCGTCGACGCGGCGGCGCACCCGCTCGCGGATCTCGCCCACTGTGGTGTCGTGGGCCTCGCACCACGTGGCCAGCTGACGCAGCACCTTCCAGGGCGCCCTGGGGTCGCGGAACGTGGCGGTGCCCACCTGGACGGCGTCGGCACCGGCCAGCAGCAGCTCCACCGCATCACGGCCCGAGAAAACCCCTCCGACGCCCACGATCGGCAGCTCGGGGAACGCGGACCGGCACTCCCACACGGCCCGTACCGCAACGGGATGCACCGCGCCGCCGGAGAGCCCGCCGCCACCTGCGCCGAGGACGGGGCGACCCGATTCGGTATCGAGGGCCAGGCCGAGCAGGGTGTTCACGAGCGTCAACCCATCGGCACCGCCCTCGACCGCGCCGGCGGCGATCTGCACCACGTCGGGCACGTTCGGGCTGAGCTTGGCCCAGCGCGGCAGGCCGCAAGCCGTCGCCTCGAGCACGCGCGCCGTCGCCTCGGCGGAGTGGGCGAACATCCGCGACCTGTCCTCCACGTTGGGACAGCTGACGTTGATCTCGAGCGCGTCGATGCAGGACCCCGCGCCCGAAGAAGCTGCCGCGGCGACGAGCGCAGCCGCCCGCGCGAAGTCCGCCACCGAGCGACCCCAGATGCTCACGACGACGCGCGCGCCGGCCGCCTGCAGCGCGGGGAGGTCATCGGCGATCCATGCCGCCAGCCCGGGTCCCTGCAGGCCGACGCTGTTGAGCATGCCGGCCCCGACCTCGTGCACCCGGGGGGCGGGATTGCCCGGCCAGGGCTCGGCGGAGAGCGACTTGACGACGACTGCACCGAGGTCGCGCAGTGCGCCGTAGTCGGACAGTTCCGTGCCGTGGCCCGACGTCCCCGACGCCGTCATGACGGGGTTGGTCAGATGGAGGCTCCCGATGCGTGTGGCGAGCACGGCGCCCCGGCGCGCGGCGGGAGCGGCGCTCACCGCGCCGGCCGACCCGGAATCGGATGCAGATCCTGCAGCGCGCGCACCTCGAGGGGATGCGACCGCGCGTCGGCCATGCCCGCCGCCGCCGCCCGGGCCGCGGCAAGGGTGGTGAGGCAGGGCACCTTGTAGACCACCGAGGCCGTGCGGATGTGCTGACCGTCGGCCCGTGGGCCCAGGCCGCGCGGGGTGTTCACGACCAACTGCACCTTGCCCTGCGCGATCAGCTCGACGGCGTCAGAGGCCACGCCCTCCTCGCCCACCTTGGCCACCAGGGTGTCGACGATGAGGCCGGCGGAGCGTAGATAGCCGGCCGTTCCCAGGGTCGCCGCGATGGAGAAGCCCAGAGCACTGAAGGCCCGTGCCACTTCCAGTCCGGCCGGCTTGTCCCGATCGGCCAGGGACAGAAAGACGGTCCCCGAGTCGGGCAGGCGGGTTCCCGCCGCCATCTGGCTCTTGGCAAAGGCGAGGCCGAACGTGATGTCGACGCCCATGACCTCGCCGGTCGAGCGCATCTCGGGGCCGAGCAGGGTGTCCACGCCGGGGAAGCGGTCGAACGGGAGCACCGCCTCCTTGACGCTCACGTGGTCGAGCACCGGCACCCGGCCGACGACATCGGCCGCGATGAGGCCTTCCTCGCGCAGGTCGGCCAGCGTCTGTCCCACCATGACACGCGAGGCCACCATCGCGAGCGGCACGCCCGTCGCCTTCGCCACGAAGGGCACGGTGCGGCTCGCCCGGGGATTGGCCTCGAGCACGTAGACCAGTCCGTCCTTCACCGCGAACTGCACGTTGATGAGACCGCAGACACCGAGCGACTCCGCCAGCGCGCGGGTGTGGCGCTCGAGCTCTTCGATCACTTCGTCCCGCAGTGTCTGCGGTGGCAGGGCGCACGCCGAGTCACCCGAATGCACACCCGCCTCCTCGACGTGCTCCATGACACCGGCAATCAGGATCTCGCCCTCGCCGTCGCGTACGGCATCGACATCGACTTCGACGGCGTCCTCCAAGAACCGGTCCACCAGCACCGGGCGGTCGGCGGTGACGCCGCCTTCGCGGGCGAGCGCGCCGCTGGTCATCGACTGCATGACCCGGCGCACCCCGTCATCGTCATAGACGATCTCCATGGCGCGCCCGCCCAGGACGTAACTCGGGCGCAAGAGCACCGGGTAGCCGACCTGCCCGGCGATGGCGAGCGCCTCGGTCGAGGTGGTCGCCGTCCCGCCAGGCGGCTGCGGAATCTCGAGCTCGCGACACAGCGCGTTCCAGCGCTCCCGGTCCTCGGCCAGGTCGATGGACGCCGGGCTGGTGCCGAGAACCAATTCGGGGGGAGGGAGCCAGCCAGCTTGAGCGGCGTCTGCCCACCGAGGGAGACGATGACCCCGGCCACCCTTCCCCCGGCCGCCAGCTCGGCGTCGAGCACGTTGGCGACGTCTTCGTCGGTCAGCGGCTCGAAGTAGAGACGATCCGACGTGTCGTAGTCGGTCGAGACGGTCTCGGGATTGCAGTTGATCATCACCGTCTCGTAGCCGGCGTCGCGCAACGACATGGAGGCATGGACGCAGCAGTAGTCGAATTCGATGCCCTGGCCGATGCGGTTGGGGCCTGAACCCAAGATGATCACCCGGGTGCGGTCGGACGGGCGGACCTCGTCCTCCTCCTCGTAGGTGGCGTAGTGGTAGGGCGTGAAGGCCTCGAACTCCGCGGCGCAGGTGTCGACCGTCTTGAACGTCGCCCGCACACCGTGTGCCAGCCGGGTCGTCCGCATGTCCGCTTCGGTCGTTCCCTGCAGGTGCGCCAGTTGCGCGTCGGAGAACCCGAGCCGCTTCGCCCGCCGGAGGTCGGCAGGCCCGAGCGACACCGCCCCGGCGATGCGCTGGTGCTCGGCCGCGATGCGTCCGACCTGACGGACGAACCAGGGGTCGATGCCGGTCGCGGCGACCACCTCTTCGACGGCCGCGCCGCCGCGGAGCGCCGCCTCGAGCTCGAAGACCCGCTCGGGGGTGGCGATGGCCATGCGCTCGAGGAGCTCCGCGGGTGAAAGCGCGTCGAGCGCCGCCCCGGCGGGATCGGCGTTCAGACCCGCCCGGCCCTGCTCCAGCGAGCGCAGAGCCTTCTGCAGGGACTCGCAGAAGGTGCGCCCGATCGCCACGACCTCGCCGACGGACTGCATCCGGGTGCCGAGCCGGCCATCGGCTCCGGGAAGCTTCTCGAAGGCCCAACGCGGGATCTTGGTGACGACGTAGTCGATCGTCGGCTCGAACGAGGCCGGCGTCGCCTTCGTGATGTCGTTCGGGATCTCGTTGAGCAGGTAGCCGACGGCCAGGCGGGCGGCGATCTTGGCGATGGGGAATCCCGTGGCCTTCGACGCCAGCGCCGACGACCGGGACACGCGTGGGTTCATCTCGATGATGACCCGCCGCCCCGTCGACGGCTCCACCGCGAACTGCACGTTGGAACCGCCGGTCTCGACGCCCACCCGGCGGAGACAGGCGAACGCGTCGTCGCGCATGGCCTGGTACTCCACGTCAGTGAGCGTCTGCGCGGGAGCCACCGTGATGGAGTCGCCGGTGTGCACGCCCATCGGGTCGAAGTTCTCGATGGAGCAGACGATGACGCAGTTGTCGGCGGCGTCGCGCATCACCTCGAGCTCGAACTCCTTCCACCCGGCGATGGACTGCTCCACCAGGATCTGCCCGACCGGGCTGGCGGCGAGGCCCTCCAGTGCGAGCTGGGAGAAGTCCGCCGCGTCCTCGGCGATGCCCGTCCCCTTCCCACCGAGGATGAAGCTCGGTCGCACCATGATCGGGAACCCGATGTCCGCCGCGATCTCCTCCGCCTCCTGCAGGGAGTGGGCGAAGCCCGAGCGGGGCACCTCGAGCCCGATGTCCTCCATGGCGGCCTTGAAGCGGTCCCTGTCCTCCGCGGTCGAGATGGCCTCGGGGCGCGCCCCGATGACCTCCACGCCATACCGCTCCAGGACACCGAGCTCGACCAGCTGCATGGTCAGGTTGAGCGCCGTCTGCCCGCCGAGCGTCGGCAGCAGCGCATCGGGCCGCTCCTTGGCGATGATGGCGGTCAGCACCTCCGGATCGAGCGGCTCGATGTAGGTCCGGTCCGCTGTCCCGGGGTCGGTCATGATCGTCGCCGGGTTGGAGTTGGCCAGGATGACCCGGTACCCCTCCTCGGCCAGGACCCGGCAGGCCTGGGTGCCCGAATAGTCGAACTCGCAGGCCTGGCCGATCACGATCGGGCCCGACCCGATGACGAGGATCGACTGGAGGTCGTCGCGGCGCGGCATGCTCGAGCGCGCCCCGGCGCCGGCGCCGTGCGGGCGGGTGGGATGGGCGAGCATGAGGTCGCGGAAGGCGCCGAAGAGATAGCGGGCGTCGTGCGGGCCCGGGGCGGCCTCCGGGTGGTACTGCACCGAGAACGCCGGTGCCGCGAGGGACCGGAACCCCTCGATCACGCCATCGTTGAGGTTGACGTGGGTGGTCTCGGCGTCGGGAATGGAGCCCGCCGCGACCGCGTAGTTGTGGTTCTGGCTCGTGATCTCGACGACCCCGGTCTCGAGGCGCTGCACGGGATGGTTGGCGCCATGGTGCCCGAAGGGCAACTTGTACGTGGAGCCGCCCAGAGCGGTGGCCAGGATCTGGTGGCCGAGGCAGATGCCGAAGACCGGCACACGCCCCACGAGGTCGGCCACGGCGGCCGTCGGGCCCGGGAGGGCAGCGGGGTCGCCCGGGCCGTTGGAGAGGAAGACGCCGTCGGGCTCCAGGGCGAGCACGTCCTCGGCCGCGGTGCCGGCGGGCACCACCGTGACGGTGCCCAGCGTGGTGAGGAGCTGCACCATGGTCGTCTTGACCCCGAAGTCATAGGCCACGATGCGCAGGTCGCTGCCCGCACCGGGCCCCGTGCCGGGATGGGTGCTGGGCGCTCCCGCAGTGACGCCCGCAACGAGATCCATGCCGTCGGTGCCGACGGCGGACGCCGCCGCTGCCCGCAGCTCCGACTCCGGCGCCGTCCCGAAGGCACACGGGACCGCCCCCGCGGTGCGGACGTGCCGGGCGAGGCGGCGCGTGTCGACACCGGTCAGGGCCGGCACCCCGTGACGGCGCAGGAAGGGCTCGAGACCCTCGGTCGCCCGCCAGTTGGACGGCTCGTCGGCCAGGTCGCACACCACGATGCCGCGGCAGTGCGGGGCGATGGCCTCGTCGTCCGTGGCGTTGGTCCCGTAGTTCCCGATGTGCGTGCTGGTGAAGGCGATGATCTGGCCCGCGTAGGAGGGGTCGGTGATCACCTCCTGGTAGCCGCTCATGGCGGTGTTGAAGACGAGCTCGCCCGTCGCCACGGGCACGTCGGCGCCCGCCGCCTCGCCCGCGAAGACCGTTCCGTCCGCCGTCACCAGGAAGGCGGCAGGCCTGACACCGTTGCCCGTCGAACCCGCCCTCACCGTTGCGCCGTTGCGTCGATCACGACCGGCTCGCCCCGCAGCACCGTATGGCGCACGGCTCCGGCAAACGTGCGTCCGGCATAAGGCGTGTTCCGGCTGCGGCTGGCCAGGCCCGCCGGGTCCACCACCGTCGTCCCGGCGGGATCGAAGACGCAGAGGTTGGCCGTGGCACCCTCCTCGACAGGTCCACCCTGCGCGCTGTGCCCGGCGCGACGCGGATCCGTCGCCGTGAGTTTGGCGATGACCGCGGGCTGCGCGCTCATCAACGCGAAGAGGCGCTCGGGTCCCGTGTGCGGCGAGAGGACCTCCCAGGCGATCGGCAGCGCCGTCTGCAGCCCCAACATGCCCGGCGGGGCCTGGTCGAAGGGGACGTCCTTCGACTCGGGCGCATGGGGCGCGTGGTCGGTCGCCACGGCATCGATGGTGCCGTCGCACAACCCGCCGACGACGGCGGCCACGTCCTCGTCGGTGCGCAGCGGCGGGTTGACTTTGAAGACGGGGTCGTACCCCTCCACCGCGGCGTGGGTGAGGAGCATGTGGTGCGGTGCCGCTTCGGCCGTGACCAGGAGGCCTTCCTCCTTGGCCCGGCGGACCAGGTCGACGGACCCCGCCGTGGACAGGTGCAAGAAGTGCACCGGTGCGCCGGTCAGCCGGGCCAGCGCGACGTCGCGGGCCACCATGGCTTCCTCGGCGGCGGCGGGCATGCCCGGGATGCCGAGCCGGCTCGACCAGCACCCCTCGTGCATGGCGCCACCGGCCGCGAGGCAGCTGTCCTCGCAGTGTTGGGCCAGCGTGACGCCGAGGCCCTTGGCGTAGTCGAGCGCGCGCCGCATGAGGGCGCCGTCCTGCACGCCCGCGCCGTCGTCGGTGAAGAGCGTCACGCCGAGTGCGGCGAGCTCGCCGAGGGGAGCGAGCGCGTGGCCGGCGCGCCCGACCGTGATGGCGCCCGCCACCGCGACCTCGGCCGTACAGCCGGCGCCGAGGGCGAGCACCTCCGCCGCCACGCCGGCCGTGTCGATGGCCGGTTCCGTATTGGGCATGGCGACGATGGCCGTGTACCCCCCCAGGGCGGCCGCCCGCGCTCCGGTCTCGACTGTCTCGGCCTCCTCGCGCCCCGGCTGGCGCAGGTGGGTGTGCAGATCGACCAGGCCCGGGCCCACGAGGCAGCCCGACGCGTCGAGCACCCGCACGCCTCGCGGCGCGTCGATGGACTCGGCCAACCCGGCGACGTCGGTCCCGCCGATCGCGACGTCGCGTCGAACCAGACCGCCGGGGCCGACAACGGTGCCGCCCCGGATGACAAGGGTGATCTCAGGCAACGGCCGGCACCTCCGCGGTCCTCTCGCCGCCGAGCAGCAGGAACAGGATGGCCATCCGAACGGCGACGCCGTTGGCCACCTGCTGGGTGACCACGGTGCACGGCAGGTCGGCCACGTCGGAGGCGATCTCGACCCCGCGCACCATCGGCCCGGGATGGGTGACGATGGCGTGCTCGGACAGGAGCGCGGCCCGGCGCGCGGTGAGCCCCCACCCCGCCGTGTACTCGCGCAGGCTCGGGACGAACGAGCCGCTCCCCCGCTCCGCCTGGAGGCGCAGGAGCGAGACCACGTCGGTGTCGCCGAGCGCCGCATCGAGGTCGGCCGCCACCTCGACCGGCCAGCCCTCCAGCGAGGGGGGCAGCAGGCTGCCCGGTCCCGCGAGGGTGACGTGGGCTCCCAGGGCGGTGTAGGCCAGCACCTCGGAGCGGGCCACGCGGCTGTGGCGGATGTCGCCGACGATCAGGACGCGCAGCCCCTCGAAGCAGCCGATGCCGAGCTCCTCGGGCGCGACGCCCTTGCGCTCGGCCAGCACCTGGCGCACCGTGAAGCAGTCCAGCAGCGCTTGCGTCGGGTGCTCGTGCCAGCCGTCGCCGGCGTTGATCACGTGGGCGCGCTCGACCCAGCGCGCCACCTGATGGGGAGCGCCGGCCGAGGAGTGCCGGATGATGACGGCGTCGATGCCCATCGCTTCGACGGTCTCGACCGTGTCGCGCAGGCTCTCGCCCTTCTTCACCGACGAGTTGGCCACGGCCAGCGAGAGGACGTCGGCCGAGAGCCGCTTGGCCGCAGTCTCGAACGAGAGCCGCGTGCGGGTCGACTCCTCGAAGAAGAGCGTGGCCACCACCTTGCCGCGCAGGGTCGGGACCTTGGGCACCGAGCGGCGCTCCACCTCGGCGAAGGCTTCGGCGACCCGGAGGACCTCGGCGATGTCGTCCGGCCCGAGGTCGGCGACCGAGAGCAGATGCTGGGTCCCCGTCACTTGTCCTCCAGACTGCCGATCCAGACCCCGTCGTCGCCGACGTCGACCATCTCCTCGCGCCGCGTCGGGAGGTTCTTCCCCACGTAGTCGGGCCGTATGGGCAGCTCCCGATGCCCGCGGTCGACCATGACCGCCAGCTGGATGGCCCGGGCCCGGCCGAAGTCGTTCAGCGCGTTCAGGGCGGCACGGATGGTGCGACCCGTGAAGAGGACGTCGTCGACGAGCACCACCACCTTGCCGGCCAGGTCGACCGGGATGTCGGTGACGGCCTCCGGGAGGACCGGGCGCAGCCCGATGTCGTCGCGGTAGAAGGCCACGTCGAGGCTGCCGACGTCGAGCCGGTCGACCGCTTCGATCTGGCGGAGGACCTCGGCCATCTTCGTGGCCAGCGGGACACCACCCGTCTGGAGCCCCACCAGGACGATGTCTTCGACGCCCCCGTTGCGCTCGACCACCTCGTGCGCCATGCGGGTCAGGGCGCGCAGGACGTCGGCGGAGGTCAGGACCTGGGAGTGGGCCACGAACACGCCCCCGAGGGGTCGCGTCTGACTGCGTTCGCGTTCGGCCACTGCTCCTCCTGCCGTGTGAGCCTCACGGGACTCACTTCACGGTCAGACGCCAACTCTAGCGCGCCGGTGCGCGGCGTGGCCCGGCGCTGCGCTACTCGCGCACGCCGATGTCGGCTGCGATGGTCGCGAGGACCCCGTTGACGAACCGGCCCGAATCGTCGGTCGAGTACTCCTTTGCCAGCTCGACGGCCTCGTCGATCACCACGGCCGGCGGCGGGCCGGCGGGGTCGAGCAGCTCGGCCACGGCCAGGCGCAGCACAAGGCGATCGACGACCGCCATGCGTTCGAGCGGCCAGCCGACGGAGGCGCCGGCGATGCGCCGGTCGGCCTCTTCCCGGGTGTCCGCGGCGTGCTGGAGCAGGGTGCGGACGTAGGGGTCGGGTGGCACGGGGAGAGCGTCGACGACCTCGAGCGGGCCCTCGCCCTTGAGCTCGGCCTCGTAGAGCAGGGAGAGCGCCCGTTCCCGCTGCTGGTGGCGCGGCGAGGTGTCGGTCATCGGTCCTCGCCCAGGCCTCGGCCGGAACCTGCAGTCGGTCGGCGAGGCGGCCGGGCCGTCAGGCCCGGGTCAGGTACTCGCCGGAGCGGGTGTCGACCTTGATCACGTCCCCGATGTTCACGAAGAGGGGGACCTGGACCACGTGGCCGGTCTGCAGGGTGGCCGGCTTGCGGGCGCCCGAGACCCGGTCGCCCTGCATGCCGGGTTCCGTCTCGGTCACCGCCAGCTCGACCGCCGCCGGGAGCTCGACGCCGACGATCTCGTTGTTGTACATCTGCACGTTCGCGGCGTCGCCTTCCTTCAGGTAGTCCGGCGCCTCACCGAGCGCGTCGGGCGGGACCTGCAGCTGCTCGTAGCTCGTCGTGTCCATGAACACGTAGTCGGTGCCGTCGCGGTAGAGGAACTGCATGTCCCGCTTGTCGATGATGGCCTGCTCGAGCTTCTCGTCGGCCCGGTAGGTGCGCTCGATGACCGCGCCACTGCGGACGTTCTTGAGCTTCGTGCGCACGAACGCGCCACCCTTGCCCGGCTTGACGTGCTGGAACTCGACGACGCTGAACAGGCCTTCGGGAAGGTCGAGGCTCATGCCGTTCTTCAGATCATTGGTCGAGACTGCCATTGATGTCCTTTGTGAATCGGGTCAGGGGGCGTGCGCCGTCCTCGGTCACTACCAACGTGTCCTCCACACGGACGCCGCCGTGCCCGGGAACATAGACACCGGGCTCAACGGTGACAACGAAGCCGGGAGCCAGGATAGCAGTGCCCAATTGGCTGACGGTCGGGGCCTCGTGGATATCGAGGCCGACGCCGTGCCCCGTACCGTGTTCGAAACGCTCCGCCCACCCTGCCTCGGCGATGATCTGACGGCAGACGTCGTCGACCTCCTTGGCCGAGATACCGGGCCGCACGGCAGCGGCGCCGGCGGCCTGGGACGCCTGCACCACGTCGAAGATGCGGGCCAGCTCGCCCTCGGGCTTCGCGTCGACGCAGAACGTCCGGGTCATGTCGGAGCGGTACCCCTCGAACGTCGCGCCGAAGTCCACGACCACCGGGTCTCCCCCGTTGATGGTCCGCGAGCCGGGGTGGTGGTGCGGCTTGGCCGAGTTCTCACCCGCGGCGACGATCGTCTCGAAGGCGGTGCTCTCCGCCCCGCCTCTCCGCATGGCTGTGTCGAGCTCGAGGGCGAAGTGCTCCTCGGTGACACCCTGGCTCATGAGCGGGAGCACCTCGAAGAGAGCGGCGTCGGCGATGGCGGCGGCCCGCTCCATGCGGGCGATCTCGGCCGCGTCCTTGCGCTCCCGCAGTGCCTCGACGGCATTGGCGGTGGGGACGAGCTTGTCGCCACCGACGACGTCGGCCCAACTGCGCTGCCCGCTCCAGGTGACGTTGCCGGCCTCGAGCCCGATCCGTCCCGCGCCCTCGAGTGCAGCGAGGGCGGCGACACGCTGCTCCGATCCGGGGCCGATGGCGATCTCGACCTGCGCCGCGGCGCCGGCCTGCTGTATCTGCTCAGCCGACTGCGTGCGGTAGCGGCCGTCGGTGGTGAGCAGGGCGACGTCCCCGGCGACGACGAGGATGGCCGCCGAGCCCGTGAAACCCGTGAGGTAGCGGACGTTGGCGAGTGTCGTGACCACGAGCGCGTCGATCTCGTGCTCGTCGAAGGTGGCGCGCAGACGGTCGAGGCGCCCGGTCACCGTGATCGCCGGGAGTGGCGCGGTGGCGGGCGAGTACGGGTTGGCACGGACGGTGGTCGTCATGCGATTCAGGCTCCCTTCAGGAGTGCGGCAGCGGCGTCGATGGCGAGCTCGTACCCGAGCCCGCCGAAGCCCGCGATGACCCCCGAGGCCACGGGGGCGAGCACCGACGTGTGTCGGAAGGGCTCCCGGGCGGCGGGGTTGGAGATGTGCAGCTCGACGACCGGGCCCTCGAAAGCGGCGACGGCGTCGTGTAGGGACCACGACGTGTGGCTCAGCGCGCCGGCGTTGATCACCAGTGCGTCGGCTCTCCCCGCGGCGTCGTGGACGGCGTCGATGAGCTCGCCCTCGTGATTCGACTGCAGGTGCTCGAGCTCGAGCCCGAGGCGCGCCGCGGCGGTCTCGGCCCGCGCCACGTGGTCGGCCAGGGAGTCGGTCCCGTAGACGGCGGGTTCCCGCTCCCCGAGCAGATTGAGATTGGGCCCCGAGAGGAGCAGGACGAGGCTCACGTGCGGGCACCCATGGCAGCCAGGGTAGCGACCACGTCCGTGGCCGCGACACCGCGTACCGCCTCGACCCCCTCGGGCCCGTCGAGCACGAGGGTGAGGTCCTGCTGCGCCTTCTTGTCCCGCCTCATGAACGCGAGCAGCTCCTCGGCCCGCGCGCCCGGGGGGAGGTCGGTCGGCAGGTCGAAGCTCCCGATGACGCTCCGGTGCTCGGCGACACGGCTCTCATCGATCCGCCCCAACCGCTGCGCCAGGAGGGCGGCGAACAGGATCCCGATCGCCACCGCCTCGCCGTGGCGCAGGTCCCACTCGTCGTGATCGGCCAGCGCCGCCGCCTCGAGGGCGTGCGCCAAGGTGTGGCCGTAGTTGAGGATCATGCGCCGACCGCCCTCGCGCTCGTCCTCGGCCACGACGGCTGCCTTGATCCCGGCGCAGCGCGCCACCTGCTCCTCGATCGGCTGGTCCGCCCTGGGCGCGTCGCCCAGGAAGGCGTATTTCGCGATCTCGCCGCGGCCGCAGGCCCACTCGCGGGGCGGGAGGGAAGACAGGGTCTCGGTGTCACACAGCACGGCGTTCGGTTGCCAGAACGCGCCGACCAGGTTCTTGCCCTCGGGCAGGTTGACACCGGTCTTGCCCCCGATGGCCGCATCGACCTGGGCGAGCAGCGAGGTGGCCACGTTCACGTAGGCCGTGCCCCGGTGGTAGGTCGCCGCCGCGAAGCCGGCGACGTCCGTGACGATGCCGCCCCCGACCGCGACGACGGCGTCGGCCCGGGAGAGGCCGGCGCGGGCGAAGAAGCGGGCCAGCTGCTCGACCGTGGCGAGCGTCTTGGCCTCCTCGCCGTCGGGAATGAGGCAGATCTCGGTCGGGACCCCCGGGTCAAGGCCGTCCACCCAGCCGGCGTCTCTGATCGCCTGTTGCGTCACGATCACGGCCGACTTGGCGCCCGGCGGCAGGAAGCGGGCGACCTCGTGCCGCGCGCCGGGGCCGACGAGGATCGGGTAGGAGCGCTCGGCCAGATCGACGGAAAGGGCACGCACCGTTCTGTCCCTCCGCTGCTATTCGGGTTTGCCCGGGGCGCTCGGCGCCTCCGAGTCGGTGGTGGCGTCCATGGCGTCGATGATGCGGTCGACCACGGCGGACGGCGTGAGTTCGTCGACGTCGATGATCACGTCGGCGACTTCGGCGTAGAACGGGTTGCGCACGGCCTCGAGGCGGGCCAGGGCCACGGCGGGGTCGTCGTCCAACAGGGGGCGACCGGCACCGTCCCCCACGCGTCCAGCGAGGGTCGCAGGCTGCGCGCGGAGCCAGACGACGATCCCGCTGGCGGCGATGAGCCGGCGGTTCTCGGCGCTCAGCACGGCCCCTCCGGCCACGGAGACAACTGAAGGCAGCGGATCGGCGCAGGCTGTCGGCGAGCACGCCCGCTTCGGCCCGGCGGAATGCCGCCTCGCCGTCGCGGGCGAACAGCTCGGGCACCGTGAGCCCGGTGGTCGCCTCGACGTCCGCGTCGGAGTCCCGGTAGCGCCAACCCAGTTGGTCAGCGAGAAGGCGGCCCGTGGTGGTCTTGCCGGCGCCCATCATCCCGACGAGCAGGATGCGGGGGGTCATCCCGCGGCGCTGTCCGGATCCGCGCTCGAGGCGGCACCGGCCGTGGCCTCCGGCGCCGGGGCGCCGACGGCGGCCGACGGCGTGCTGCCGAGCGAGGCGACGAAGCCGTCCCGGTTGCGCACGACCTCCGCGAGCGAGTCCCCGCCGAACTTGCGCAACGCCTCGGTCGCCAGCACGAGCGCCGTCATCGACTCGGCGACGACGCCCATGGCCGGCACGGCGGTGACGTCCGTGCGTTCGCGGAAGCTCACCGTCGACTCCTTGGTCACGACGTCGACGGTCTCGAGCACGGGCCGGTTGAGCGTGGCGAGCGGTTTCATCGCCACCCGCGCCACGAGGAGTGCCCCGTTGGAGATACCGCCCTCGATCCCGCCCGCCCGGTCCGTCGGTCGCACGTAGCCCTCCGCCTCGTCGTAACGGATGGCGTCGTGCGCGTCCGAGCCGCGGCGCGCCGCGTTGTCCCACCCCTCCCCGATCTCGACGGCCTTGACCGCCTGGATCGACATGAGCGCCTGCGCGAGGTTGGCGTCGAGCTTGCGGTCCCAGTGCACGTGGCTGCCGAGGCCCACGGGGACGCCGTAGGCGAGGACCTCGGCGACGCCGCCCAGCGAGTCCCCCACCTTGGCCGCGGCCTTCACGGCGGCGATCATCGCCTTCTCCGCCGCCGGATCGAAGCAGCGCACCGCGCTGTCGTCCACCTGGTGGAGGTCACCGGGGCCCGGTCGGGGGCTCTCGGGACCGCTGGCGGCCTCGCCCAACGCGACGATGTGGCTCACGATGGAGACCCCGAGGTGGGTCAACAGGAGCTTGGCCAGCGTGCCGGCCGCAACCCGGGCGGCGGTCTCCCGGGCGGACGCCCGCTCCAGCACGTCGCGGGCGTCGTCAAACCCGTACTTGAGCATGCCGGGGAGGTCGGCGTGCCCGGGGCGGGGCTGCGTCAGCACCGTGGTCGGTCTGCCCGGCTCGGGGGACATCTCCTCGGTCCACTTCGGCCATTCGGTGTTGGCGATCTCGATGGCCACCGGTGACCCCAGCGTGCGGCCGTGCCGGATACCGCCGACGAGGGAGATCTCGTCCGCCTCGAAACGCATGCGGGGACCGCGCCCGTAGCCGAGCCGTCGGCGGGCCAGCTCGTCGGCGATGTCGGAGGCCTCGACGGGGAGCCCGGCGGGCAACCCCTCCACGATGACGACCAGGGCGCGACCGTGGGACTCTCCAGCGGTCAGAAAGCGCAGCACACAGCAACGCTACCGGACGGCCAACGCCGTCCCGGAGCCGCGAGGGCCCGTACTCCCCTATTCGTAGAAGGGGTTCTCGCCGCTCCCGTGATCGGTGACGTCGAGCACGCGGGTGAGCTCGGGCACCTCTTCGAGCAACGTGGTCTCGATTCCCTGGCGGAGCGTCATCTGCGACATGGCGCAACCCTGGCAGCCGCCGGAGAGGCGGAGGTAGGCGCTGCCGTCCTCCTCGTCGAGCGCGACGAGGTCGGCCCGGCCACCGTGGCTGGCAATGGAGGGGTTGACCGCCTGCTCGAGGACGGCGACCACCCGCTGGGCCAGCGGCCCCGCGATCCCCTTGGCGAGCACTTCGGGTGGGACACCCGGCGACGCCTCCTCTGGCGTGGGCGAGTTGGGGTTGACCAGCACGAGGCCGCCACCGTCGGCCTCCGACCACTCGAGCCGGGCGCCCCGCAGGCGGTCGATGCTGGCGGCCGGGATCACGACTTCGAGCTCGTCCTGGGTGTGGCGGGCGTCACCCTCGTCGGCGTCGGAGACGGCCTGGAAGTAGAGGTCGTAGATGAAGGACCCGGCCTGCACCCCTCGCACCTCGAGCCAGAGGGCCAGGCTCGCCGGATCCGGCTCCTGCCCGATGGCGTCGGTCACGATCTTGTGGGCCTCGGGTGTGAGGGTGACGACGGGGGTGGTCGCCTTGAGGTCTTCGGTGGTTGTGGCCATGGCTCCAGTGTACGACCTGGTGCCGGCGGAGCGGTTCCCGGCCCCGTGCCGTTCCCGGCCGGCCCGGCGGGGCCGCCCCCCGGACCGGTTTCCCGTGCTCATCCAAGGTCTGAGCCGTCGGTCCACCCAAGGAGCCGGTCGGAGTGACCAGGACAATTCTCCGTGGAAGTCGGATTGGAATCGGGCTACCTTGCCCGGCGGGGGTGACGGCGGTCAGGCAAAAAACGGGGCAAGGAGATTCATCGTGACCAAGTCGCTCGTCCGTTTCATTGGCGGTCTGTTCCTCATCGCAGCGACCATCGGCTCAGGGGCCACTATCGGGATAGGCGCACTGAGCGCCGGACCGGCCGGGGCGGTGACTCCCACCTTTACCGTCAACGACGCGTCCGACGCCGGCCTCTTGGCCCCCGGCACCGAGACCACGTGCACGTCGACCAACGTCGACGTCGACGAGGCAAACACGTGCACGCTGCGCTCCGCTCTCGAAGCTTCGAGGAACCTCGCGGCGAGCACCACGATCGCACTTCCGGATCCGAACTCCGTGGCCAACAACGCGGCGGCGCAGTACGCCGTGGACAATACGTTCGGACAGCTCGACGTGAACGACAACGGGAACACCGTGACGATCGTCGGGGCCGGCCAGAGCACCACGATCATCGCGGCAGCGGGCGAATCGGCCACGACCCGAGTGCTCAAGGTCGAGAGCGGGACGATTGCGGACGTCTCCGGAGTGACCATTGAGGGGGGCTTGGCAACAACGGCGGCGGCATCCTCGACTGCGGGACCCTGTCCCTCACCGACTCCACGGTCACGATGAACAGCGCGATCCAGACGGGCGGTGGCATCGAGCTCTCGGCGAACGGGTCGGCCACGTTGGTCAACGACACCGTCAGCGACAACGCGGTCACCACCGGGATCAACAACAACGGCGACCTCGAGACCGGAGGCGGGATCGCCATCGAGAACGCGAGCACGAGCGCGACCGAAGATCTGGCGGTGACCGACTCGACCATCACCGAGAACCAGGGCACCGGCGGTGACGGCGGCGGGATCGTGGCCTTCAACACCAGCGACACCAGCCTCGACCCCAACCTCACCGTGACCATCACCGACTCGACCATCAGCGACAACCAGATCAACGACGGCGCGGGCTCGACCGACGTCTTCGGCGCCGGGGTGGCCCTCGAGGACGGCACGGGATCCGTGACCGGCACGACGATCACGGGCAACGGGCCTCTCGGCGGAGAACCGGTGGTCGTGGGCGGTGGAGTCGATGTCTTCACCTCCGGCCTCACCCAGACGTTCTCCAACGACGCCATCACCGACAACCACGCGTACGAAGGCGGTGGTGTGGTGCTCGACGCGGGCATCACCACGATCAGCAACACAACGATCGACGGGAACACCTCCACGGAGTCCTTCGCAGGGGTCTTCGACGACACGAGTTTTTCGGACAGCACCAGCGTGTCAACCATTCTGTCCAGCACGATCAGCAACAACAATTCGGTCCTTCTGGTCGGCAACTCCTCGTTCCTGGGCGATGGCGGTGGAGTGACCTCCGAGGGGTGCAACGCCCTCAACCTCACGAACGACACCATCACCGGCAACCGCGTCGCCAACCAGGGAAGCGGGTACCTCGGCATCGTGTGCGGGCTCGTGGCCGGTCCAGAGTCGCCATCCGTCCGCACGGTCCATGGGCACCAGGCGCAGTCGCATATCGATGAGACACCATCGACCCACTTCCAGTTCGACACCATCTCGAGCAACACGCAGGCGAACAGCGTCGGCGGCGCGAACATCTTCACGACCGACGATTCGACCGTGACCTTGGCGGACAGCATCGTGGCCTCCGGCGTGGCCGACACCTCTCCGATGAACTGCGACTTCACCGGCAGCGGCACGTTCACGTCGCTGGGCTACAACCTGATCGACGACTCGACCTGCGGGACGCCGGCCGGAACGGACATCATCGGGAAGAGCGCCCAGCTCGGCTCGCTCGGGAACAACGGGGGCCCGACCCAGACCGAGGTCCCGGGATCGGGCAGCCCGGCCATCGGCGCCATCCCGGCGGGGGTGTGCAGCGGCACCGGCGTGTCGACCGACCAGCGCGGCAACGCCCGGGGGGCGGGGGCCAACGGCTCGTGCACCATTGGGTCGGTCGAGGTGGCGCAGGCAACGCCGCCGGGTTTCAACCCCAACGGCTATCGCATGGTGGCCGACGAGGGCGGGATCTTCGACTTCGGGCTCAACTTCAACGGCTCGCTGGCCAACAACCACCTGAACGCCCCCATCGTCGGCATCGCCAACTCGCCGGGGCCCAACGGGTATCTCATGGTCGGCTCTGACGGCGGGGTCTTCGCCCTCGGTGGCGCGAACTTCTTCGGGTCGCTGTGCTGCAACCCCTTGCCCTCGCCGATCGCCGCCATCGCGGCGACGCCGAGCGAGGACGGCTACTGGCTGGCCGCGCAGAACGGCACGATCACCAACTTCGGCAACACGCCCGCCCTGCCGGCGGTCCAGGTGCCCGCAGGCGCCCGCATCGTGGGCATTGCCTCGACCAACGACGGCAAGGGCCTGTGGCTGACCGACAACCTGGGCGACATCTACGCGGTGGGCGATGCCCTCTATCTCGGCGGCATGGGCGGCATCCACCTCAACGCCCCCGTGGTGGGGATCGCCGCCGCGGCCACGGGGCAGGGCTACGTCCTGGTCGCCTCCGACGGGGGCACCTTCAACTTCGGCGTCGGCTTCTTCGGCTCGGTCCCGGGCTCCTTGGCCCCAGGCCAGCACCTGGTCGCCCCGATCGTCGGCATCGCGGTCACCCACTCGGGCAACGGTTACTGGATGGTGGGCTCCGACGGCGGACTGTTCAACTACGGCGACGCCCCATTCCTCGGCTCGATCTACACCGCCATCGACGGCACACCGCTCAACGGGCCGATCGTCGGGATCCAGCACCTCGGGTCGGCGCCGCCGGGCTGATCGATACCGGTCGGCGGGGCACGGGTCTGGTTCGGCGGGACCAGGCCCGGCCCCCGCATCAGGGTCGGGCGGAGGCAGCGGGGCGAGCCGTCCCGGTCTGCGTGATTCGCGGCCGGGCCGAAATGCGTCGACCTCAGGTGCGCGCGTTGTAACGTGCCAAACCGTGGCCACGACACCGACCGACGCGCACGAGTGGATCAGCTTCGAGGACGACGAAGAGGAGCGGACGTGGGTCTTCGACGCCACGTTCTTGACGAGCAACTGGACCTGTATCTTCGGCAACGGCTGCCAGGGAGTGCTCACCGGTCCCGCCCCGGAACTCGTGCAGGGCTGCTGCAGCTACGGCGCCCACCTGGTCGACAAGAAGGATGCCCGCCGGGTCGAGAAGGCGGCCGCCACCCTGACACCCGAGGAGTGGCAGAACCACGGGACCAAGAAAGACGTGATCCGCCAGGACAAGAACGGCGACATCATCACACGGCTGGTCGACGACGCCTGCATCTTCCTCAACAAGCCCGGGTTCGCCGGTGGCGTCGGGTGTGCGTTCCACATCGCGGCCATGAACCGCGGGGTCGACCACATGACGCTGAAGCCCGAGGTCTGCTGGCAGCTCCCCCTACGCCGGGAGGACCAGGTGGACGACGACGAAGGGCACGTGACCTCGGTCATCCGCCAGTGGGACCGCCGCCACTGGGGGAAGGGTGGCCGCGAGTTCCACTGGTGGTGCACCGAGTCGCCCGAGGCGTTCGTCGGGACGAAGCCGGTCTACAAGGAGATGCGACCCGAGCTCACCAAGATGGTCGGCTCGAAGGCCTACGACCACTTCGTGGAACTGGTGCAGGAGCGTGACCGGCTGCGCACGAAGGGTGTGGCGCTCCCCCACCCTGCGGTGCGGAACCGCGGCCGCCAAGGGGCGACCGAGTCCGCCTAGTCGTTCAGCGGGTCGTCCTCCGCGGCGGCAGCGGTGGTCGGCATCGAACCGAGAATGCGGTCGTACTGGTCTTCCTCAGCCAGGCACCATGACGCGTGCACATCGTCAGGCTCGGCTCCGCATTCGGCGCACCGTCCTGTCGACTCGGTCGACGACCGCTTCAGGCTGCGCGCTTCCTCGAAGCGCCGATGGCGTCCTTTTTTCACGAGAACTCCTTGTCACACCGGTCCGCATCTTCGCGTCCCGCCCCCTACGGTCGCACCGTACGGGCCAGATGGACCGTCGGACCATTGTAGTGGTTTCGGGCCGCCTCCCGACCCCGCCGCAGGTCAGGGGTTCAATTCTCGGCTCGCACTGGGCCGGTCCTCGAAACCACGGATGTCGTTGATGCCGTCGGGCCCGACCCGCATCACCTGCCAGCGCTCCTGACCGTCGTCGAGCCGGAGCCCCACCAGCAGCGCGTCGCCGTGGACCTCGACCTCGTCGACGGTGGCCCGGCGCCCCTGCTCCCGCCCCTTGGCGTACCAGGACAGCACCTGCTCGCGGTTGCGGCACGGCGGGTTGGCGCTGCCGGGCGCGCCCCAGTGCACATCGGGGCTGAGCAGGGCGCCGAGGGCGTCGAGGTCGGCCATATCGAGGCCCAGCCTGACCTGCTCGGCGATGGCCGCCGCGGTGAAGGGAAGACCGGCGGGGACGGGACCGTTGTCGGGCACGACCCCATTCAACACCCCTACGCTGACCGCCATGGCGGGGTTCGATCCGCAGGAGATGGTGGCCCGGTTCCGGGCCCGGGCCGAGGCGGTCCGCACGCGCGGGATGCCGCCGATCGAGGGCCCCGAGCGCCAGCGTTTTCGCGAGCAGGCCCAACGGGACTTCGCCGACTACGCCATGATCGGGGACGCCGAGGCGGAGCTGGTCGACGGCATCTTGACGCTGCGCATCGACCTGCGGCCTCCGGACGCGAAAGAGGCCGACGCCGGGGAGGCGGCGGACGCGTCGTCCTGAGCGGTTGCACGGTCCGCCGGTCCGAGGCCGGCCTTCAGCCGCCGTAGTGCATGCGGGTGTCCTTCATGCGCAACACCTCTGACGGCTCACCGTCGACCCCGGTGACCTCACCGATGCACAGGATGTGGCTCCCGAGCGGCACCGCACTGGTCAGGCGGCAGTCGAGCCAGCCGGCGGCGGACGCCAGCACCGGTCGCCGGTCGGGTCCGGGTCCGACCTCGGTGACGGGCTGGCCCGACAGGGCGAGGACGGCTCCGTCAGGGCCGCGTTCGACGTCCTTGACGGGCTTCACGAAGCGCCGCACCACGTCGCGGTCGGCGCGGCGGAGCAGCGAGACGGTGAAGCCGCCCCCGACGGACACCAGTCGGGCCGTCACCGAGTCGTGCTCGAGCGCCACCCCGACCAGCTTAGGCTCCATGCTGACCTGGACCACGAGGTTGGCCGTCATGAGGTTCACCTCGTCGCCGTGGCGGCTCCCGATCAGGTAGAGGCCGGTGGGCATCGCCCACAGGACCCGACGCCGGTGGCGGTCGAGCTCGTCGTCGGCTGGGCCCTCGGTCGGGCTCATCCGAAGATGCCTCCTGAGGAGTTGTCGGTGGTCGTCGTTGTGGACACGCTGCGGCCGTCGATCTGGCGGATGCGCTGCAGCACCTGGTCGAAGACCGCCTCGGCCTTGATGGCGTTGTGCTCGGACTGCGCCAAGAGCTTCTTGTTGGTGGCCCCCGCGTCGTAGCACTGGTTGGCGGCGGTGCCTTCGAGCCCGTAGGCCTGCGTCAGGAGGGCGGTGACATCGGGGTCGGGTGAGGGGAGGTTGGTGTTGGCCATCTCGGCGTCGTTGAGGAGGGTGCCGCACGCCGCGTGCACGGCGCCCGTCCCGTTGACCACGTCGTTCGGAACCCGCGCGTTGTCGGCCAGCAACGTGCCGATGTCCTGCCCCAGCGTCGTCCCGCTGACCCAGACCGACATGCGGTGCGCGGCCGAGCCTTGTTGGTCGGCCCCGGCGCAGGACGTCAGGGTGAGGGCGCATCCGGTCATGAGCACGAGTGACGTGACGAGGGCCCGCCGCCTCATATGGCGTTGATGATGTGGACCTCTTTCCGGCCCTTGCGGAGCACGACGTAGCGGTCGTGCAGGAGATCGTGAGCGGTGAAGGTGCGGCCGTCGTCGCTCTGCCGGACGTTGTTGACGTAGGCGCCCCCCTGTTCGACGGTGCGGCGCGCCTCCTTCTTCGACTTGGCCAGCCCGGTGCGCTCGAGGACCTCGACGAGATTGAGGCCGCCCAGGATCTCGTCCCTGGGGAGGGTCGTCGTGGGTGCGTCCTCGGTGACGGCCAGCAACATCTCTTCGCTGAGGCCCGCGATCTCCTCCCCGAAGAGGGCGGCGGACGCCTCTTCGCACTTGGCCACCTCGGCGTCGCCGTGGACGAGGGCCGTGACGGCGCGAGCCAGCGCCCGCTGGGCCTCGCGGCGTTGGGGCTGCTCCGCCGTCTGTTGGTCGAGCCCGGTGATCTCCTCGTGCCCGAGGAAGGTCAGGAACCGGAGGAGCTCGCCCACCCGCTCGTCGGGCGTGTTGAGGAAGAACTGGTACATGGCGAAGGGGCTGGTCCGCTTGGGGTCGAGCCACACCGTGCCCGACTCGGTCTTGCCGTACTTGGTCCCGTCGGCCTTCACGATGAGCGGCGTGGTGAAGCCCCACACCTCGTCGCCGCAGACCTTGCGCACGAAGTCGACGCCCATGGTGATGTTGCCCCACTGGTCGCTTCCGCCGAACTGCACGTCGCAGCCGTGGTCGACGTGCAGGCGCAGGAAGTCGTAGGCCTGCAGCAGCATGTAGCTGAACTCGGTGTAGGAGATCCCCTGGTCCGGGCGCTCGAAGCGGGAGCGGACCGACTCCTTGGCCACCATCTGGTTGACGGTGAAGTGCTTGCCGACGTCGCGCAGGTACTCGAGGGTGGACAGCGTGCTGAGCCAGTCCGCATTGTTGAGGAGCAGGCCGCGGCCCTCGTCGAGGTCGAGGAACTGGCCCAGCTGGGGGCGGATCCCCTCGAGATAGCCCTCGATGGTCTGGAGGTCGAGCAGCTGGCGCTCGTCCTGCTTGCCGCCGGGGTCGCCGATCATGCCCGTGCCGCCTCCGGCGAGGGAGATGGGCCGGTGCCCCGCCTCCTGGAACCGGCGGAGCGTGCAGAGCTGCATGAGATTGCCGACGTGGAGGCTGTCGGCCGACGGGTCGAAACCGGCGTACACGGTGAGCCCGGGCTGGTCGAAGCGCTTCGGGAGATCCGCGTCGGTCACTTGGTGGATCAGGCCGCGGAAGGTGAGGTCCTCCGAAAGCGTGGGCATGCCCCGACTCTGCCATACGCAGGTAGGTTGATCGGCCGCATGGGTGTCCCTCGACGTGATGGCGGTTCTCGGGGGCGTCGGGTGATGAAGGTCGTGGGGTGATCGGGTCCAATGGGGCGCTGCCCCTCCCGATGTCGGGCTCCCTCCCGCCGGACCTGCAGGGAACTCTGTTCCGGGTGGGGCCGGCGAGGCCGTGGGGGGCCGAGGATGCGCCCGCGCCAGGTGGGGACGACGAGGGGGACGCTGGGGAAAGGGCCGGTGCCCTGCATGCGGTGGAGCTGCGAGACGGGAGAGCCGTCTCGTACCAGCGTCAGGCGTCGGACGCAGACGCCGGGGTGTTCTGGCACGCCGGCTCCGTGCTGGCGCTCCCGGAGACCGGGATGCCGTCGCAGTACTCCCGCTTTCTCCAGCCTGAGGAGTTCGCCGGCGGGCTGACCGTCCCGATCGCCTCGCACGTGCACCGCCTGGCGTCCGACGGCGGGCGCGTCCTGTTCGGGGTTGACGACGGGAGTGACGACGTGGTCGGAGCCGGCGGCGGGGCGAATGGCGGCGGCGAGGGCGAGGGCGAGGGCATCTTCCTGCGCATCGGCGAGTGGGACGCTCTCGGGTCGTTGCGGTCCGCGCAGTCGGTGGAGTTGGAGCGGGCGACCTGGCAGCACGACATCGGGGTGACCGCGGGGCATGTCGTGTTCATCGAGTCGCCGACGACGCGGCTGGGTGGTGGCGGTGATGGTGGCGGCGGTGGCGAGGCTGTGCCGTTCGGGTGGGTGCCGGGGGCCGAAGGCTGGTTGGGCGTCGTGCCGCGGGGCGGTGACGGCTCCGGCGTGCGCTGGATCCGACTCGATCCCTGCCTCGTGACGCACGTCCTCGGGGCGTACGACGACCCGGAGGAAGACGGCGCTGTCGTGCTCTACGTCTGCCGGTACGGCGTGCCCGAGGCCGGTCAGCCCGTCGACCTGTCGGCGTCGGTGGTCGGTCCGGCCGGCATCGGGCTCACGGGGATCGGGGGGACGCTCGGCGTGCTCGAGCGGTGGCGCATCGTGGGCGAGGAGGTCGAGCAGACCCAGGTCGACGAACGCTTCGTCGAGTATCCACGGATGGACGCACAGTGTGAGGGTGCACCGTTCCGGTACGGCTACACACTCGAGACCGCCTGGTCCGAGCTGCCTCCAGCGGCGGGCAGTGGGAGCCGTGCCGCCGCCGCCAACCCGTACCCAGAGGTGAACCCGGTCGGCCTCCTGAAGTTCGATCTCGCCCGAGACGAGGTCGCATCGTGGAGCCCGGGTCCGGGACGGACGCCGAGCGAACCTCTCTTCGCCCGAGCGGAGGACGGCCACAGCGACGACGAGGGCTGGCTGCTCACGATCGTCGACGATGCCAACCGCGGTGCCAGCGACCTCTACGTCCTCGACGCTTCGTCACTGGGCAGGGGACGACCGGAGGCGGTCATCCATCTGCCGGCGC
The DNA here is from genome assembly GCA_963719485.1 of uncultured Acidimicrobiaceae bacterium. GTDB lineage: Bacteria > Actinomycetota > Acidimicrobiia > Acidimicrobiales > RAAP-2 > Bog-473. Next base: position 3,472,360 of record OY970387.1, on the reverse strand, counting down.
GGCTTCCCGTCCGGAGTCACGGGGAGTGGGTGCCGGCGGACCGTTATCGCTGACCGACCGGGCTCTGGGGCATGGCCATGTCTGAGGGATGGACGGATTTAGGGATGGACGGATCGGCCGTTTGCGTCGCATTCCGCGCGGTGCCGCGACCGTTCAACGTCTGCATGCCACCCGCCCTCCTCAGAGACGGATCCCGACCCCCCGGTGTCTCGCGGCGCACCGAAGCGCTCGTGGCCAGCGTCGCCCAGCACCATCGGGCGATCTCGGCACACCAGAGCCAGCTCCTCGCCGCGGTGGTCGAGCTCGACCGGCGCCGGGCCTGGCGGCGGGACGGCGCCACCTCCATGGTGGCCTGGCTCGTCCAGCGCTGCGGCGTCTCCGCCGCCACCGCCCGCGAGTGGGTGACAGCGGCGGCCAAGCTCCCCTCGCTCCCCAGGATCGCCGACGCCCTGTCGCAGGGAAAGCTGTCCTTCGACCAGGTCAAGCCTCTCGTGGACGTGGCCAAACCGGAGACGGATGCGCAACTGGCCGAGCAGGCGACGCACTGGTCCGCCAAGCAGGTCCGGGAGCTCGCAACGGCCGCGCGGAACCAGTCCGACGAGCAGTCGACCGGCTTCTACGCCCGGCGCTTCCTCCGCTTCGATGATCGGCGCCGGAGCTTGACGGGTGTGCTCCCCCAGGACCAGTACGCCGTCGTCAAGAGCTCATTGATCGCGCGAGCCAGCCGTCGACAGCGCGACCGCGTACCGTTCGACCAGCGCATGGCCGATGCCCTCGTCTCGGTCTGCAAAGGCAACACCGAGAGCAAGGGGGCGACGCCGCAGGATGCAGGCGGTGAGAACCAGGCGGGTGGTCCGCGCCGCAACCGCCCGACGGTGGTGGTCCACGCCGACATGAGCTTTCTCGCCGGCGGCGACGGGGGCGCCGAGCTCGACGTCCTGGGACCGGTTTCACGAGAGGTCGCCCGCCGGCTGGCCTGCGACGCCAAGGTGCTCGTTTCAGCCGATGGACAGGACGGCCGGAGCCTCAACCTCGGACGGACGCGGCGGGACCCCAGCGACGCCCAGCGGATGGAGATCAGACGCCGCGACAAGGGATGCCGCTTCCCGGGCTGCACCCACACCGAGTTCACCGACGTCCATCACGTTCGACATTGGGTCGACGGCGGGCCCACGGACATCGAGAATCTCGTCGAGCTCTGTGATCACCACCACCGCTGTGTGCACGAGATGGGGTGGAGGATCTCCGGCGACGCCAACGTCGAACTGATCTTCCGGAGCCCCACCGGGCGGCGCTCCGCGTCGACCCCCTCCCCGACCCTCACTGCAGCGCGAGACGGACCGCCTGGTTGATCGCATCGTGCAGCGCGACGTTCTGCGCCCGGCCGGGCACCATGACCCGGACGAGCGCAGGCGTCGGCGCGGCCAGCGCCGGCTCAAGCTGGGAGAGCGCGGTCACATCGTGGACACGAAGACCGAACCCGCGCGCGACCGCGCCCAGGTCACTGCTCGGGGGCGTGCCGAAGAGCTGCTCGAACACAGCCGGATCGACCGACTCCGCCTGCGGGAGGAACGAGAAGATCCCTCCCCCGCCGTTGTCGGGCACGACGAATGTGCAGGGGAGCTCCGGTAGGTTGACGAGCCCGGAGACATCGTGCAGGAAGGCGAGGTCGCCGAGAAGCGCCACCGTCCGCGTGCCGGACGCGGCAACGCCCAGCGCTGTCGACACGACGCCATCGATCCCGTTGGCACCCCGGTTCGCCAGAACGCGAGGCAGGCACTTCCGGTGCCTCGGCGTACCACTCGAGGTCCCGGATGGGCATGGACGCCGCCACCACGAGGGTCGCTCCCGTCTGCGTGGCGTAGCGATGGACCGCGCGGGCCACGACCGGTTCGCTCAGGTCCGACCCCAGGACCTCGGCGATGGCCGCTTGCGCCAGCGTCTCGCGCGATCGCCAGGCGGCGAGCCACTCCGGATCGCACGGCTTCGCCGTTGCGCCGGCGGCCTCGAGCCAGGCGCCGACCTCGCACTGATGAAACTCCGTGGCCACCCGGGACGGGTCGGCCCATTGCCGCCATGGATCGACGACGATCACGCGTGCCCCGGCACCGGCGGCGTCCGAGACGTAAGTGCCCAGCGCCCGGGAGAGCCACGGCACGCCGAGCATGACGATGCACTCGGGCAGCGGAGGCTCGGTGCGGACGATGGCGTCGGCCGCTGCGATCGATCCCTCGACCCGCGCTCCCGACAGCGGGTCGGCCAGCACCGGCCACCCGAGCCGATCGGCCAGGGCCAGCACCTCGGCGGCCGCCGCGCGCTGCGGCAGTGCGCCGGCCACGATGAGGAGCCCCCGGCCCTGAAGGGGCTCCAGGTCGGTGCTGGGAGCTTGGCCCCTCCCCCCGCCCGCCACCACGACGTTCGGGGCGGCGCGCGCCGGGAGCGGCGCCGCGGCGCCGATCAGCGGCTCCCGGAACGCGAGATTGAGGTGGACCGGGCCCGGTCCGTCGGGACCGTGGGCCGCCTCGGAGAAGGCGCGGGTCGCCAGGGGCCTCCAAGTCCCTTCCTGGCCCTCGGTCGGGACTCCGAGTGCGTGGGACCAGCGCGTGGCTGCGCCGTACAGACCGTCCTGCTCGATGGTCTGCGGCGCCCCCGTGTGGTGGAGCTCCGGCGGCCGGTCCGCCGTGCACACGATGACCGGCACCCGGGCGTGGTGAGCCTCGACGACGGCCGGATGCAGCTCGGCCGCAGCCGTGCCGCTCGTCACGCAGATGACGGTCGGCCTCCCCGTCGCCATCGCCAACCCCAACGCGAAGAACCCCGCACTGCGCTCGTCGAGACGGACGTGGACCCTGAGTCGATCAGCCAGGGTCAGTGCCAGCGGTGTCGAGCGCGAGCCGGGACAGACCACCGCATCGGTGACACCGAGGTTGACCCACTCGTCAACGAGAGTGGCGCTGAAAGTGGCCTGTACGCTCATGCGGCGTGGCCCTCCATGTCGAAGTGCGCGGTTCCGGGCCGCCGCTGGTCGTCCTGCACGGGTTCACCCAGACCGGGCGCCTGTGGGGCCGCTTCGGTGACATCCTGGCCGAGTCGCACACCCTGGTCGCGGTGGATCTGCCGGGACACGGCGGTTCGGGGTCGGTGCGAGCGGACCTCCCGACGACGGCGAGCCTCGTCGCGGAGGCGACACGGACTCTCGTCGGCGACGAGCCCTGCGCCCTGCTCGGCTACTCGCTGGGTGCCCGGGTGGCGCTGCAGGTGGCGCTCGGTGCGGACCTGTCCCTGCGTCGTGTCGTCTTCATCGGTGTGACCGCCGGCATTGAGGATCCGTTGGCACGTGAGCAGCGGCGGCGGGCAGACGACTCCCTGGCCGACGAGCTCGAGGCTTCTGGCGACGTGGAGCACTTCATCGATGTGTGGCTGCACGGGCCCATGTTCGAGCGCCTCTCCCCCGATGAGGCAGGGCACACGGAACGTCTCCGCAACAGCGCGCACGGCCTGGCGTCGAGCCTCCGGCTGTGCGGGGCCGGAAGGCAGGAACCCGTCTGGGACAAACTCGAGACGCTCGCCTGCCCCGTGCTGGCCCTGGCCGGATCGGATGACATCCGTTTTGCTGCGCACGCGCTGCGGATTGCCCACCTGGCGCCGGATGCGGTGGCGTCCCTGGTCCCGGGTGGAGGGCATGCGGTGCACCTCGCCCAGCCCGAACAGGCCGGCCGGATCGTGTGTCACTGGCTCGGCGATGAGGAGGCGGGCGTCACCTGACGTGTTGCACGCAACGGCCTCACAGGAGCAGCCTCACAGGACCAGCCCGATCGTGAGGAGCGCGCCGGTGAGGATCTGCAGGCGAGCGGTCGTGCCGAGCATGGGGAGCAACGCCCGCCCCTCCCTGTCGCTCGAGCGCGAGGCGAAGGGGGCCAACGGCCAGAGGCGTGGCCAGCAGGGCCAGCAGTGACCACGGCCGGTAGCTGTAGAGGATCCCGATGGAGAGTGCGACGCCCATCAAGGTGAAGCAGAAGAGCAGCCCGGCTCGGCGTCGGCCGAGGCGCACGGCGAGGGTCTTCTTCCCGGACTCGGTGTCGGTTGCGATGTCGCGCAGATTGTTTGCCTGCAGGAGGGCGGCGGCCAGCAAGCCGACCGGGACGCCGGCCCAGAGCACGAACCACCAGTCATAGCTGTACGAGAAGAGGTGCCCGCCCACCGCGATGACGAATGGAGCGTGCTGCACATAGGCCGAGCCCGCCGTGGCCACGAGACCGAAGAAGACGAACACGAAGAGCTCGCCGAAGCCGAGATACCCGTACGGCCGCGGCCCGCCGGTGTAGGCCCAGCCGGCCACACCGCACACGATGCCCAGTGGGATGAACCACCAGGTGACCCGGGCCGCCAGCACGAGGCCGGCCAGGCCGGCCACGCCGAAGGCGATGAGCGCGGCGATCTTGACCTCGCGCACGGTGGCCAGCTTGCCTGCCACGAGCCGGACCGGACCCACCCGGTGCTCGTCGGTGCCCCGCACCCCGTCCGCATAGTCATTGACGTAGTTCGTCCCGATCTGGATGCCGAGCGCCACCACGAGGGCCAGCACCGCGTTCAGCCAAGAGAGCTGGCGGTCGAACTCGGTGCACACCGTGGCATGGCAGGCGCTCGAGATCTGAGGGGTGGTGAGGACGAAGCGGCCGCTCGACAGGTAACCCGCCGCCGTCCCCACCACCACGGGGACGACCGCCGCCGGAAGGGTGCGCGGGCGCGCGCCCGCGACCCACAGCTTGAGCGGAGGGCTCACGGGCGACGCGGGAAGCGCGAGAAGTCGGGCGCCCGGTGCTCCACGAAGGCGTTGCGCCCCTCCTGCCCCTCCTCGGTCATGTAGAAGAGCATGGTGGCGTCGCCGGCGAGCTGCTGCACGCCCGCCAGGCCGTCGTCGGCGGCGTTCATGCCCGCCTTGATCATGCGCAACGCGATCGGTGAGAGCGTGAGCATCTGCCGGCACCAGGCCACGGTCTCGCGCTCGAGATCGTCAAGCGGGACGACCGCGTTCACCAACCCCCAGTCGAGGGCCTGCTGCGCGCCGTACTGGCGGCAGAGGAACCACACCTCCTTCGCGCGCTTGAGGCCGATCGTCCGGGCCAGGATGGACGACCCGTATCCCCCGTCGAAGCTGCCGACCTTCGGCCCCGTCTGCCCGAAACGTGCGTTGTCGGCCGCGATGGAGATGTCACAGACCAGGTGCAAGATGTGCCCACCGCCAATGGCATAGCCCGCGACCATGGCGATGATCGGCTTCGGGAGGCGGCGCATCAGGATCTGGAGGTCGAGGACGTTGAGGCGGCCGATGCCGCGCTCGGCGACCTCGTCGTCACCGATGTAGCCGTCGTCGCCCCGGATCTTCTGGTCCCCGCCCGAGCAGAAGGCATCGGGGCCTTCGCCGCAGAGGATGATGGCACCGACGTCGGCGTCGTCCCGGGCCATGGTGAAGGCGTCGGTCAGCTCGAAGAGCGTCTGGGGTCGGAAGGCGTTCCGCCGCTCCGGCCGGCAGATCGTCAGCTTTGCGATGCCCTCGGCGACCTCGTAGCGGATGTCCTTGAACGTGCCCCGCTCATCCCAGGCCGGAGGGGGGAGGGGGCGGAGATCGTCGAGGGGATCATGGGGTTCTCCGGTGACCACGGTCTGCACGGCGACCTACGCTACTGGCCGGTGCCTGAGCTCGTCGCACTCGACCTTCCCGGTGGCATCGGCTTCGTCGATGCACTCCGCGCCATCTGGGACACCGGCGACGCCGCTGCTCCGCTCGACCCACGGCTTCCCCCCGCGGCGCGCCAGGTGATGCTCGACGCGCTGCGCCCCACGCGCATCGTCGGCTCGGATGGGGACCAGCACGCGATCGCCGGCGGCATCCCCGTCGAGGAGGGCGACGCGCTCGTGGTGGCCACGTCGGGCACCTCAGGCGAACCGAAAGGTGTGGTGCTCACCCACGATGCCATCGCCGCTTCGGCGGAGGCGACTTCGGCCCGGCTCGGTATCGACCCCGCTCGCCACACGTGGCTCGCGTGCCTGCCGCTCGCGCACATCGGAGGCCTTGCCGTCGTGACCCGCTCGATCATCACCGGCACACCCGTCGTCGTCCTGCCGGGATTCGACGCCGAGGTCGTCGAGGAGGCCGGTCGCGCTGGGAAGGTGTCGCACGTCTCCCTGGTCGCCACCGCACTGCGCCGGATCGACCCCTCGGTCTTCGCCTGCGTCCTGCTCGGGGGCAGCAAGGCTCCCGACGACCTACCGGCGAACGTCGTCACCACCTACGGCATGACCGAGACCGGCTCGGGTGTCATCTACGACGGGTGGACCCTCGACGGGGTGGACGTGGCGTTCCGCCCGGCGGAAGGAGCAGCAGAGGTCGACGGCGTTGCGTCGTCGCGGGAGATCCTTCTTCGGGCTCCGATGTTGTTCCGCCGTTACCGTCACGGGGACGATGGACGGGTCGTGGGCCCCGACGGCGCGAAGGACTGGTTCGCGACCGGCGATGCTGGTCGCCTGGACGCCGGCGGGAAGCTCGTCGTATCCGGGCGCATCGAGGACGTCATCACCACCGGTGCGGAGAAGGTCTGGCCCGACCTGGTCGAGCGCACCCTGATGGCGCACCCGGGAGTGGCCGAGGTGGCGGTCTGGAAGCGGTCCGACCCCGAATGGGGTGAACGCGTCGTGGCCTGGGTCGTGCCGACCGACGATGTGCCGTCACTCGACGAGCTGCAACAGATCGTGGCGGACGGCATCGCGCCGTGGGCGGCTCCGAAGGAGCTGGTCCTCGTCGACGACCTCCCCCGCACGGCGGCGGGCAAGGTGCGCCGCCGGGAGCTCGACTCCTTCGAGTCCTGAGGCCGGGCCGGCTCAGCCGAGGTCTTCGGCGGTGCCCGCTGGGAGGCGCTCCGTCAGACGCCCGAGCTTGTCCGGGTTCGTCACGGCCCGCACGCCCACGATGGCGCCGTCCATGATGTCGAGCACGAGGGCCGCCACGACCACGCCCCCGTCCACGAAGACGGTGGCCGGTTGGCCGTTGAGGACGGTCGACCGCGGGATGCCCCGAATCTTCTTGGCGACGTTCACCAGGAACCTCGAGCTGCGGTACGGCCCGACGACCGGCCGCATGGCGGCGCGCACCTTGCCCCCGCCGTCGGTCCAGACCACCACGTCGGCGGACAGCATCGAGAGCAGTCCCGACAGATCGCCGGTGGCGCAGGCCACGAGGAACCGGTCCGTCAGCTCTCGACCGTGGCGCAGGTCGGCATCGAAGCGCTGGCGACGCTCCTCGATGTGCTTGCGGGCCCGCGCCGCGAGTTGCCGGCAGGCAGCCGCCGACCGCCCCAGCGACCCCGCCACCTCGTCGAAGGTGTAGCCGAAGACGTCGTGGAGCAGGTAGGCGGCACGCTCGAGCGGGGTCAGTTCCTCGAGGAGCACCAGGAAGGCGAGCGACAGCGAGTCCGCCTGCTCGACCGCCGCCGTCTCGTCGACCACGACCGGCTCGGGCAGCCACGGCCCCACGTAGGTCACGCGTTGGGACCGCGCCGAGTCGAGCTGGTCGAGGCAGAGGCGGGTGACGATGGTGACGAGATAGGCGCGGACCGACTCGACCTCTTCGTCACCCCGACGCAGCCAGCGGATGGAGGCGTCCTGGAGCACGTCCTCGGCGTCCGCCGCGCTGCCCAGCATGCGATAGGCAATCCCGAAGAGCAGCGAGCGCCACTCCTCGAACGCCGCGGTGGCGTCGGCGGCGTCAGGCAAGGGACTCCGCGGTGACGGCTCGCATGGGTATCTCGCAGTTGTCCGAAAAGCCCTGGCTGTGCAGACCGAGCCCGGCGTTGAAGCGCGACCGGAAGTTCTCCAGCGCCACCCAGGCGGCGAGCTCGACGAACTCCGCGTCGCTCAGGTGGGAGCGGATCCGGGCGGCCAGGTCATCGGAGACCTCGGCCGGGCTGCCCGTCGCTACCTCCGCGTACTCGAGGACGACGCGCTCGCGCTCGTCGAAGAGATCGCTGGAGCGCCAGTCGCTGACGGCGCGTACCTTGGCCGGGTCGACGCCCTTGTGCATCCCCTCGAAGTAGCCGTAGTCGATGCACCAGGAGCAACCGATCATGGTGCCGGTGGCCTGCACGGCCAGCCAGCGCAGGGTCGGATCGAGCTTCTTCCAGCCGAACTGGACCGCCGTCTCCAAGCTGCCCATCGCGACGAGCACCCCGGCGTGGTGCGACGCCGCCGCCGAGGGCTCCACCATCTGGCCGAAGCGGCGCTTGGTGTAGCGGGTGGCCAGCCGGGGGACGAGGCCTTCGGGGTGATCCGGCAACGGGACGTGAGCCATGGCTCCACCTTCCTTCCCTCTGTGCATTGTCTGTCACCCACTCCAGACGGAACAGGGCACCGGTCTGTGACACGCAGGGGCGAAGGGCGGTCAACCCACCCCGCCCGAGGGCTGGGCCGTCGTGCCGCCGTCGACGACGAACGTCTGCCCCGTGACCCACGAGGACGCGTCGGACGCGAGGAACAGCGCCGCCGTCGCGATGTCGTCGGGCAGGCCCAGCCGGCGGAGCGGGATGTGGGCAGCGATCCGGTCCTCGCCCTGGCCCTCCCAGAGCGCGGCCGCCAGCTTCGTCTTCACCAAGCCCGGCGCCAGTGCGTTGACCCGGACGTCGGGCGCCAGCTCGTACGAGAGCTGGCGGGTGATATGGAGCACCGCCGCCTTCGTCACGTTGTACCAGCCGATGCCCGGTTCGACCCCGAGGCCGCCGATGGATGCCACGTTGATGACGGAGCCGCGCAACCCGGCTTTCACGGCGGCGCCCGTCCAGACGAGCACCGACAGCTGGTTGACCTCGAACGTCTTCTGCGCCCGCGCGATGTCAATGTCGATCATGGGGCCGAAGTACGGGTTGGTCCCGGCGTTGTTGACCAGGATGTCGAGGCCCCCGAAGCGGGCCAGCGTGGCGGCCACGCACGACGGTGCGTCCTCGGGCTTCCCGACGTGCGCGGCGACCCAGGCCACCTGGTCCTCGGCGGCGCCTCCGGCGACCAGCCCGGTGACGGCTTCGGCCAGGTCCCCCGCCTTGCGGGACGTGATCATGACGTTGGCCCCCGCCTCGGCGAAGCGGCCGGCCATGGCCAGCCCGATACCCCGGCTCCCGCCGGTGATCAGCGCCGTCTTTCCCTTCAGTTCGAGCTCCATCGCCCGAGCCTTGCACGGCGCCGGAGATGTGCGGCGGTCCGGTGGGGGGTGTCTAGCATCGTGCTGTGAACCACCTGGCCGACGAGACCAGCCCGTATCTCCGCCAGCACGCCGAGAATCCGGTGGAGTGGTTCCCCTGGGGGGATGAGGCCCTGCGCCGGGCCCGTGAGGAGGACAAGCCGCTCTTCGTCTCCATCGGGTACGCCTCGTGCCACTGGTGCCACGTGATGGCCCACGAGAGCTTCGAGGACCCGGCGGCGGCGGCCGACCTGTCCAAATGGTTCATCTCGGTCAAGGTCGACCGCGAGGAGCGTCCCGATCTCGACGCCGTCTACATGTCGGCCACCCAGGCCCTGACCGGTTCGGGGGGCTGGCCGATGTCGGTCTTCTGCACCCCCGACGGGCGCCCCTTTTACGCCGGGACCTACTTCCCCCCGGTCGAGCGCCACGGCATGCCCTCCTTCCGTCGCGTCGTGCAGTCGCTCGGCGAGGCGTGGGTCAGTGAGCGAGCCCAGGTGCTCGAGCAGGCCGACGCGCTGGTCGGCGCCGTGCAGCGGGAGCTCCGGTTGGCCGAGACCTTGCACGAGGAGGCGGCAGGCGGTGGACGTGGTGGCGAAGCCGGCGCACCGTTGCTCCGGTTGGCCGGCCCGGCCCTCGACGCCGAGGCGCTCCTCGAACAGGTCGTGTCCGGGCTCGGTGCGGGCTTCGATCCCGAATGGGGCGGCTTCGGTCCGGCGCCGAAGTTCCCCCGGCCGACCCTGGTGGAGCTCTGCCTTCGCCGCGCCCGCCGTGGCGGTGCCGATGCGGGGCCGGCCCGCAACATGGCTCTGCGCACGCTCGATGCGATGGCGGCCGGCGGCATCTACGACCACCTCGTCGGCGGCTTCTGCCGGTACTCCACCGACGCCCATTGGCTCGTCCCCCACTTCGAGAAGATGCTCACGGACCAGGCGCAGCTGGCCCGGGCCTACCTGCACGCGTGGCAGGACGGCGGGCGGGCCGAGTATCTCGGCGTCGTGACCGAGACACTGGACTTCGTGCTGCGGGACCTCTCGACCCCCGAAGGCGCGCTCTACTCCTCCTTCGACGCGGACGCCGGGGGTGTCGAGGGCGCGCACGCCACCTTCACCGTCGACGAGCTGCACCAGATCCTGCCCGCTCACCTGGTCGGGCCGGCGGCCGAGTGGTACGGGATCACCCCGGGTGGCAACTGGGAGGGGCGTTCCATCCCGGTCCGTCCCGTCGGGGCCCCGCTCGAGCGCCCGCCCGAGGTGGAGGAGGCCCGCGTTCTCCTCACCGCCGCCCGGGCCGAGCGGGTGCAGCCTGCCCGCGACGAGAAGGTGCTGGCGGAGTGGAACGCCATGACCGCGGCCACCCTGGCCGAGGCGGCGTCGGCGGCGGGGCGCGCCGACTACGGCCGGCGGGCCGAGGAGATCGGCGAGTTCCTCTGGGCCTCCATGTTCGTCGACGGACGTCTGATGCGCAGCTGGCAAGGTGGGAGAGCGCGCCACCTTGCCGTCGCGACGGACTACGCCTGGCTGGCCGAAGCGTCGGTCCGACTCTCGGAGTGGACCGGGCGGGCTGTCTGGCGGGAGCGGGCGATCCGCGCCGTGCACGAGCTCATCGACCTCTTCTGGGACGATGCCGCGGGCGGGTTCTTCACGACCGGCAGCGACGCCGAGGCCCTCGTGGTCCGTCCGAAGGAGTTCCTCGACGGTGCGGTCCCGGCCGCCAACTCCGTGGCCGTCGCCGCGTTGCTGCACGCCGGCGCCTTCGTCGACGACCCGGGGATCGACGAGGCGGTCGAGCGCACCGTGGCCCTGGCCGGTCCGTTGCTGCAGCGCCACCCGGGCGCCCTGGCCGACATGGTCGCGGCGCTGCCGATGTGGCAGGCGCGCGACGAGATCGTCGTGACGGGCGAGCGCCCGGAGCTCGTCGCCGAGGTGCGGCGGCACTGGCTCCCCGCCGCCGTCGTCGTGTGGGGTGAGCCCGACGTAGGGCCGCTCTTCGAGGGACGTCCGCCCGTGCCGGGACAGGCCTACGTCTGCGAGGGGCGCGCCTGCCGGATGCCGGCGGCGGAGGTCGACATGCTGGCCGGCCAACTGGAGACCCTGATCGCATGAGCGGCGCCTTCGTGGACCCCGGGACCGGCGGCGGTGGGACCGGCGGCGCCGGTGGGAGTGGCGCCGGCGACGGCGGACCCGAGATGGACGCGGAGCACACGGTCCGCGAAGAGGCGGGCGACGACGTCACCCCCCGCGCTTCCGACACGCCGACCAACCCGTCCCGCCTGGTGCGGCGCTCGGCCCACCGCAAGGAGCGCGTGCCCACCGCCGGCGGCTCCACCCTCCACCTCCTCGTCCTGTCCTCGACGCTCGAGGACACCACCGTGGTCGACCTCGCCACCCGCACCGTCATGCGGGTCCGCGTGCCGTGGCCGGCGGGGCAAGAACCCGACATCAGCACCTTCGACGTGGTGGAGGTGACACTGGCCGACGATCCCGAACGCGACGACCTGGCCCGGCCCGAGGCGACCACGGTGGCCGACCTCCCCCGTCACGTCGGCACGCTGCGGGGCCGCCATCTGCGCAAGCTCCTGCGCCGGCTGGTGGCGTCGCCGGACGGTCCGCTGCTCGGTTTTCCCGGGCCTTCCGCGCCCTACTGGGAGTTCCGCGGCTTCCGGCCCTCGGTGGCGCTGATCGAGCCGACGCGTCGGCCGCAGCTGATCAGGCGTCAGGCCGACGGGACCACCTGGGTCCGTTTCGGGTGGGACCGAGACGACGTCTGGCTTCCCGTGGAGGACCGCAACGCCGCCCGCGCCCTCGATGCGGCGCGCCGTGAGCGTCTCAGTGGCAAGAGCCTGACTACCGCGCTGGGGTTCGAGCCCCAGTACCTCCTGGTGACGGTCAGTCCCCCGCGGGACGGCCACTGCTACAAGGTCTGCGCGGCGGTGTTACCCCGCGGCTGACGGGCTCCCGGCTCAGCGGCCGAGCTTGCCCCCCGCCAGGTCCTCGGCCATCGCCCAACCGAAGGCGACCAGGCGGTCGCCCCGGTCGGCCTTGAAGTTGTCGAAGTGCGTCTCGACCCCTTCGGGGATCTTGACCTTGGGGGCGACGAAGTCCAGGCCGCCGGCCACCGAGCCGTCGCCCTTCAGCACGAAGGTGCGGTCGTCCAGCCGGCTCTCGCAGCCGAAGCGCTTCGACAGCCGCCGGGCCCAGGCCCGCTCCTCGCCCGAGGACTTGTGGCCCGGGAAGGGCACGACGTCCTGCAGGCCGTTGAAGGCACGGAAACCCTCAGGTGTCAGGAGACGGGTCCCCAGCAGGACATCCTCGTCGGGGAAGGCCAGCAGCGCCCGGCGGTACTGGTCCGCCATGATGCTCTTGAGCGCTGCTTCGGCGCGCGACGTGCGATCGACCAGCGCCAGCCCGACCAGCAGGGAGGGAGTCCCTCCGATGCGCTCGAGGGTGCAGAACGAGTAGCCCCGGAGCTTGTTCCCCTCCCGGGCCTGGGTGATGAGCACCCAGGCTTCACGCTCTTTGGAGAGGTAGCCGATGTCGAAACCCGGTGGCCGGTCCGCACAAAGATCCGCCATTTCAACCAGCTCAGTATCACTGAGCGCAGTGCAATCCTTGGTGCTCACTACGATCGGCATGGGTCCAGTCTACTGGTTGCGCCGCGTGCGTTCCCAACCAGCCCGACCCGGCGGGAGGCCGCATCGGCCCACCTGACCAGGTCAGATGGCATTTTGACGCAGCGTCACCTCCTCAGGAGAGGACGGCGCTCTGACCGAGCAGCCGCTTGAGCTCGCCCACCAGGCCGTTGCGGCAGTCCACATTGAACTCCGGCGGGAGGCGCAGGACCTTGGCGCCCACGTGCAGGAGCACCGGTGACTGCCCCGGATGGCCGCTCAGGACGTCCTTCAACCCATCGACCTTGGCGTCCGTGAGCACGCCCAGGGGCAGCGTGATGTGGAGGTCCTCCTGGCCCCGCTCGAGGGGCGGCCGGCTCACCTCCATGCAGACGATCTTCGGTTCCTCCTCGCGGGTGTCGAGGCGGCCCCGGACGACCAGGATGGCGTCGTTCTCGATGAGGGCGCCGTACTCGGCCATCGTCTTCGGGAACACGAAGACCTCCATGGCGGCCTGCAGGTCCTCGAGCACGAACCGGGCCATCAGGTCGCCCTTCTTCGTGTACGAGCGGCGCAGGTCGGTCACCACCCCGCCCACCGACCGCACCGGCGAGCGGTCACCCACCGCCGTGTCGTCCTCGCGCATGTCCGCCAGGGTGGAGTCGGTGTGCCGGGCCAACGCGGCCTCGTAGCCCATGAGGGGATGGTCGCTCACGTAGAGGCCGAGCATCTCTTTCTCGAAGGCCAGGCGCTGCGCCTTGTCGAACTCGGTGTCGGGGATGGCGACCTTGGCCCCGCCCCACCCCGGGTCGGCCGCCTCCTCCTCCTCGAACGCGGCGAAGAGAGTGGTGATGCCGAGATCCTGCTCCTTGCGGCGCTCGATCGAGCGGTCGACGATGGCCTCCAGGACCAGGCACAGGCCCTGGCGCGGGTGGCCCAACGAGTCGAAGCCGCCGCCCTTGACGAGCGACTCCATGGTGCGCTTGTTCAGCACCACGGGGTCGACCCGGGCGCAGAAGTCGAAGATGTCCGCGAAGGGCCCGTTGGCCGTGCGCTCGGCCACGATCCGCTCCACCAGGCTCTCGCCGACGTTGCGCACCGCGGCCAGCCCGAAGACGATCGCCTGGTTGGTGCCGTGCCGGTCCTCCCCCACGCTGCGGTCCGGCGCGAACTCGGCCAGCGAGCGGTTGACGTCGGGCACGAGCACGTCGATGCCCATGGAGCGGCACTCGGCCAGGTACACGGCAGTCTTGTCCTTGTTGTCCTTCACCGACGTCAGCAGCGCCGACATGTACTCGACCGGGTAGTGCGCCTTGAGCCAGGCCGTCTGGTAGGCGACGAGGCCGTAGCCGTAGGAGTGGGACTTGTTGAACGCGTAGTCGGCGAACGGCTCGATGATGTCGAACAGCTGCGTGCCCAACTCCTCGCCGTAGCCCTCGGTCACGCAGCCGGCGACGAACTTCTCGCGCTCGGCGGCGATGAGCTTGCGGATCTTCTTGCCGCACGCCTTGCGCAGGTTGTCGGCCTCCTCGAGGCTGTACCCGGCGAACTTCTGGGCGACCCGCATCACCGACTCCTGGTACAGCATGAGCCCGTAGGTGTCCTTGAGGATCGGCTCGATGTCCGGGTGCAGGTAGGTGAGCTCCTTGCGCCCGTTCTTCAGCTCGGGGTAGTCGCGGTGCATGTTGGCCGCCATGGGGCCCGGGCGGTACAGGGCCACCAGGGCGGCCACGTCGTCGAAGCTCGTCGGGGCGAGGGCGCGCAGGGTCTGGCGCATCGCCGTGCCCTCGAGCTGGAACACCCCGATCGACTCGGCACGCCGCAGCATCTCGAGCGTCGGCTGGTCGTCGAGGTCGACGGCGTCGATGTCGGGCCGCTCCCCCGTCTCCGTCTCGATCAGGTCGAGCGCGCGCTCCATCACCGACAGGTTGCGCAAGCCGAGGAAGTCCATCTTCAGCAGACCGAGGTCCTCGACCCCGTGCATCTCGTACTGGGTGACGATGGGCGCGTCCTCGGGCGCCTCGCCGGCGCCGGGCTTGCGCTGGATCGGCAGGTAGTCGGTCAGCGGATCGCGGGAGATCACCACCGCGGCGGCGTGGATGCCGTCCTGGCGCCGCAGCCCCTCCAGCCCCAGCGCGACCTCAATCACCTCCTTGGCGTCGGGGTCGGTGTCGCGCATGGTGCGCAGCTCGGCCGCCGCCGCGTACCCCTCCTCGTGCCCGTCGGTCTTGATGATGCAGGCGTGCAGTGGGGTGTCGCGGCCCATGACGAGCGGCGGCATGGCCTTGGCGATGCGGTCGCCCACGATGTAGGGCTTGCCGAGCACGCGGGCGGCGTCGCGCACGGCGGCGCGCGCCTTGATCGTCGAGAACGTGATGACCTGGGCCACCCTGTCGCTGCCGTACTTCTCCGCCGCATAGCGCATGACGTCGGCGCGGTAGCGCTCGTCGAAGTCCATGTCGATGTCGGGCATCTGCTTGCGGCCGGGGTTGAGGAAGCGCTCGAAGAGCAGGTCGTAGCGGATGGGGTCGAGGTCCACGATCTTGAGGCAGTAGGCCACGCAGCAGCCGGCCGCCGAGCCCCGGCCCGGTCCCACCCGGATGCCCGATTCGCGGGCGTAGCGGATCAGGTCCCAGACGACGAGGAAGTAGGCGGCGAACCCCATGTTGTCGATGACACCCAGCTCGTAGTCGAGCCGCTCCACCACCTCAGCGGGCAGCGTTGCGCCGTAGCGCTCCCGCGCGCCCACCATGGTGAGGTCGCGGAGGTAGGCCGACGCCCGCTCTTCGTAGGTCTCGCCGCTGAACTGGTCCGGCACCGGGAACTCGGGCAGGCTCGGCTTCCCGAGCTCGATCTGCACGTCGGCCCGTTCCGCGATCAGCAGCGTGTTGTCGCAGGCGTCGGGGACGTCGCGGAAGAGGTGGCGCATCTCGGCGGCCGTCTTGAGGTAGTGCTCGGTGCCCTCGAACTTGAAGCGGTTGGTGTCGGACAGGAGGGCGCCGGTCTGCACGCACAGGAGGGCGTCGTGGGCGACCGCGTCCTCTCGGTGGGTGTAGTGGCTGTCGTTGGTGGCGAGCAGCGGGGCGTCCAGGCGACGGGCGATCTCGATCAGCTGCGGATTCGTCCGGTGCTGGTCGGCGATCCCGTGGTCCTGCAGCTCGACGAAGAGGTTGTCGCGCCCGAAGATGTCCTGCAGCCGGGCCGCCTTGCGCTCGGCCCCCTCGACGTCGCCCGCCAGTAAGGCCTGGAGCACGACACCGCCGAGACACCCTGTGGTGGCGATCAGTCCCGTGTGGTGCCGCTCCAGCAGCTCCCAGTCGACCCGGGGCTTGTAGTAGTAGCCCTCGAGGTAGGCCGCCGAGGACAGCTGCATGAGGTTGCGGTAGCCCTCGACCGTCTCGGCGAGGAGGGTCAGGTGGTAGTAGAGCTTCTGGCCCCCCTCGACGTCGCCGCCCGTGTCGTCCACCCGGCCCCGGCGCACCGGGCGCTCCAGCCGCGACTCGCCGGCCATGTAGGACTCGGTGCCGATGATGGGCACGACACCCTGGTCGCGACAGGCCTTGTAGAAGTCGAGGACCCCGTACATGTTGCCGTGGTCGGTGATGCCCAGCGCGGGTTGCCCGTCGGCCACGGCGGCCGCGACCAGGTCCCCCACCCGGGCCGCCCCGTCCAGCATGGAGAACTCGGTGTGGGTGTGCAGATGCGTAAACGACCGCTCCGACACCGGCCCTCCTTTCGCCACGTCCTGTGAAACTTACACCTGTGTGATTCGCCCCGGACTCAGCAATCTATCCCGCCGGGCGGACCCGGAGGACGACCGATCCGGCCACTTTGTCATGCAGGGTCCTGCGCTTGCCGTCCCACAGCGGGAAGAGCGTGTCGACCAGCCAGATCAGGCCCGGGACGAGGTCCTGGCGCCTCGATGTCCGTCACGGGTGCAGCCTCGCGCCGCCGGTGCCACCCCCTCTGATCAGAGGTAGGCGCCGGTCCGCCCCGTCTCGCCGGCCGAGGGCAACCCGCGCTGGCGCATCTCCTCGAGCTGGGCCCGGGCCGCCATCTGCTGTGACATCAGGGTCGCCTGGATCCCCTGGAACAGGCCCTCCAGCCACCCGACCAATTGGGCCTGCGCGATGCGCAGCTCGGCCTCGCTCGGCGCGTCCGAGTCGAAGGGCAGCGCCATGCGGTCGAGCTCGGCCACCAGGTCCGGCGACAGCCCCTCGGACAACTCGTGGATGGACTGCTCGTAGATCTCGCGCAGGCGCACCCGGCTCTTCTCGTCGAGCGGCGCGGCCCGCACCTCGTCGAGCAGCGTCTTGACCATGGAGCCGATCCGCAGCACCCGGGCTGGCTCGTTCACGGATTCGGTCTTGCGCTCCTCGCCCGACTCCTCCCTGGCCCCACTGGCCAGCACCTCGTCCGGCGCGATGACCCCGGACCCGTCGGCGGACACGCCGGTACCGGCCGCGCCGCTGCCGGCCTCGCCGGCGGTCGCATCCACGCCGGGTGTCACGTCCACGCTGGGGGTCACGTCCTCGCCGGGGGTCACGTCCTCGCCGGGTTTCACGTCCTCGTTGGTCGCGTCAGCCATGGTGCCTTCCGTCCCTGTTCGATCGTCGGGGTCGCCTGTGCTCACTGCCTCCGGCACGGCGACGGCCCAATGTTGCCACCCGAAGCGTGTCGGTCACGGGGCCCGCCAACCCAGGAGCGGGATCATCATCTCGGCCGACGTCAGGGACCCGTGGCGGGCTTTGAGACGCAGCTCGCCGGTGTCGGCCGGGTCCAGGAAGGCGGTGGGCTCGAACGGCACGAGGGCGACGTCGCCCAGGCGATCCGACACCGTCGCCGAGGGCACGCCGCCGAGCCAATCCTCCTCAATGATCTGCTCCTTCGTCCGCACCCACGCCACCTCGCCGTGGAGCGCCAACGCCGTCTCCGCGACGTCCTTGCTCGCACCGGGGCGGGTGTGCAGCCAGCGGAACCGTCCCTCCCCGCTGATCAGTGTCACCGCCTCCATGATCTCGGGACCCAACAACTCGACGGAGCCGCCGACCTCGACCTGTCCGTGGTCAGCGGTCACGATGAGCACGGCGCCGGACGGGAGTGCTTCGAGCACGTCACCGACGAGCCGATCTGCGGCCCGCAGCTCGTCGTCGTAATAGGGACCCAGCCCCTCGGCATGGGCGACCTTGTCGATCCCCTCGTAATAGGCGTAGACGAACGGCGCGCCGGCCGCGGTCAACTGACGGACCGCGGTGACGAGCCCGGCGGGCGTGTACCAGCGGTGCAGGTCCACGCGTCCCAGATGCGCGGCCGTGAAGCCCGTCGGGCCGAAGTCCTGCCGTGTCACGACCGGGACAGGGCCGGGGGCGCCAGGGAACGACGGGAACGGCTGGAACGTCGCCGCCGGCACGGACATGCGCGCGTCGGCGCCCCGGATGGACCACTGCAGCACGTTCATGACGTCGCCGTCCATCGCCACGCGGTAGCCCACGACGCCGTGCTCGGCCGGCACCCGCCCCGTCACGAGCGTCGTCAGAGCACAGGCCGTAGTGCTCGGGGCGACCGACGTGATGGGTCCTCCGACACCACTCGAGAGCACCGGGGCCAGGGCGCGCCGCTCCCGCAGCTGCTCCTCGCCGAGGCCGTCGATCACGAGGAGCACCACCTGTCCGGCTCCGGCCCCGGGGGCCGGGAACCACGACGGCAGCGGGGCCGCGCCCGGGTGGGCGAGCTCGCCGAGGAGGGTCGGAACCACCCGGTGCAGGCAGGCCCCCTCCCAGTCGGGCAGGAGCGGCGAGGGTTGCCGGAACGCCTGCCCGGTCCCTTGCCGGGCCGTCGACGCCGTCGCCTGGGCCACCACGCCATCACTCACGGAGGGACACCCTACGACCCGCGCACCCCCTCTACTCACGAAAGGGCCGGTAGCATGGCAGATTGTGAGGGTCTCCACACGGGGTGACTACGCCAGCCGGGCTTTGCTGTCGCTGGCGCTGCACGGGGCCGAACTGCCGACCTCGGTCCGGGACATCGCGGTCCGAACGGGCCTGCCCCAGCCGTATCTCGAGCAGATCCTCCTGGCGCTGAAGGGAGCCGGGTTGGTCCGCTCCAAGCGCGGCGTCGGCGGCGGCTACGTGCTCGCCCGCCCCCCCGAGGAGATCTCGCTGGCCCAGATCGTCTCGGCGGTCGACGGTCCCATCGCCGCCGGCGACTTCGGGGAGCCCCATGAGAACGGCGCCTGCGACCACGAGGGACAGTGCGTCCTGCTGGCCGTCTGGGCGGACGTCGGCGAGACCATCCGCACCCACCTGCAGTCCTACAGCCTGGCCGACATGGTCGACCGGGCCCAGGGGACCGCCGTCGCGACCGTCTGACCGGGAACGCGCCTCATCCCCTCAGGTTCCAGGCCTCGATCGCCGGCCAGTCGAGTTCCCAGCCCAGCATGCAGACGGCGCCCGTCCGCAACAGAAAGAGCCGTCCGGCCACGGGGGGCAGTCCGAGCCATCGGGCCGTCAGCACCCGAAGGATGTGCCCGTGCGCCACGCACAGGGTGTCCGTCTCGAGACTCCGTGCCCGCTCGATGACCCGGTCGGCCCGCCGGCCGACGTCCGCCGCCCGTTCACCCTCGGGCACGCTCTCGTCCCACAGGGTCCAGCCGGGCCGCAGCTCCCGGATCTCCGCCGTCGTCAGCCCCTCGTAGGCCCCGTAGTCCCACTCCATCAGGTCGGGATCGGGCTCGCCGACGTACCCGGCCAGGGCGCAGGTCTCAGCGGCCCTGGCCAGCGGACTCGTCAGCACCTGCCCGAAGGTGGTGGGGCCGAACTGGCGGACGAGCTCGCCGGCCGCTTTTGCCTGCTCACCACCTATCGCGAGCAGGGGAATATCGGTCCGCCCGGTGTGTTTTCCTGTCTCGGACCACTCCGTCGCCCCGTGTCGAAGCAGCACCATGCGTCCGGGCATCGCCGTAGACCACCACGGGCCGGAAACCGGCGCAATTCGGGTCCGAACAGCCCCATGGAATGATCCGGAGTCCGGCGCGGTTATACCCGTCAGGTTGATCCCGGAACCCCCCGGGTACGTACGACTGAGAGTGAGCAAAGAAGGTCTGGAGCCAAGATGAAGAGCGCGGTGAGCACGTCGGACACGTTGGGATTGATGTTGCGTGACCTCGACCAGTTCCCCATGCCCGACCACGAGCAGCAGGTCGAGCTGGCCAAGCGGGTCGCGGCCGGTGACGATGCCGCGCGGAAGCAGATGGTGGCGGCCAACCTTCGGCTGGTCGTGCACTGGGCCCGCCGTTACCAGGACCGCGGTGTCGACATGGCCGATCTGGTCCAGGAGGGCACGTTCGGGCTGATGCGTGCGGTCGACAAGTTCGACTGGGAGCGCGGCTTCCGTTTCTCCACGTACGCCACATGGTGGATCCGCCAGGCCCTGCAGCGCGCCGTGCAGCAGCACGGTCGCACCATCCGCATCCCCCTCGAGGTCGGCGAGCAGATCCAGCGCCTCGAACTGACCAAGTCCGAGCTGGCCAGCACGTTGGGCCGGGCGCCCACGGTGGCCGAGCTGGACGAGGCGACGGGACTGACGGCCGACGAGCGGGAGGCTCTCGAAGATGTGGCCCGCGTGACTGCATCGCTGGACCAGCCCGCCGCCCTCGAGTCGTCCACGACGTTGGGCGAGTTGGTGGCGCCCGATGATTCGGACTTCGTCGGGGATGTCGAGCAGACCATGACCTACGAGAGCGTCCGCGATGCGGTCGAGCGCCTGCCCGGCCTCCAGCGTGACGTGCTCCGGCTCCGCTTCGGCTTCGACGGCGACTCCCCCGCCTCGTTGCAGTCGACCGCGGAGCGCCTCGGCGTGGGCGTCCGCCGGGTGCGCCGGGCGGAGGAGGAGGCGCTGGCTGCGCTGTCGTTCGATGCCGACGTGGTCGGCGTCCACGAAGCGGCCTGACCCTCCCCACTCCGGCCCGGGTGGTCCGCGTCGCCGGGGCCACGGCGGATCGCTAGTCCAAGTACGCCCTGAGGTCCTCGGGCAACGGTGAGGTGAACTCGACGCGTGCGCCCGTCGTCGGGTGGACGAAGGCGAGCTTGAAGGCGTGCAGGAAGAACCGCCCCGAACCGAGGCGCTTGTCCGGCGTCCCGTAGCGCGCATCGCCGACCACGGGGTGCCCGATGGCCGCCATGTGGACGCGTATCTGGTGGGTCCGCCCGCTCTGGAGCGCCAGCTCGAGCAGGGTCTCTCCGCCTCGACGCTCGACAACCGTGTAGGCCGTGCGGGCAGGCTTCCCCGAGGCCGTCACCGCCATCTTGGTCGGCGTACGCGTCGAGCGGCCGATGGGTGCCTCCACCTCTCCCCGGTCGTCGACCACGTCACCCACGACGAGGGCCAGGTAGCGACGCTCCATGGTCCTGGTCGCCAACTGGTCGACCAGCGAGCGGAACGCCTCCTCGGTGCGGGCGACGGCAAGGAGTCCCGACGTCCCCTTGTCGAGACGGTGCACGATGCCGGGACGATCGGGCGGGCACACCCCCGCCTCCACCAGTTGCGCCAGGTCGGGAAAGCGGTCCAGGAGCCCACCGACCAGGGTCCCTTCATGGTGGCCGGCGCCCGGGTGCACCACGAGCCCGGCCGGCTTGTCCACCACGGCCACCGCGTCGTCGGCGAAGACCACCTCGAAGCGCACCCCGGGCTCCGCCGCGACGCCGCCGTCGCGAGTGGCGGGCAACGCGATCGTGAGAATGGCGCCCTCGCGGAGCGCGGCGCGCCCGACCGACACGGGAACGCCGTCGACCAGCACCCGGCCGTCGGCGATGAGCTGCGTGGCCGCGCCCCGGGAGATGTCGGCCACCATGGCCACGCCCCGATCCACGCGGACGCCCGCCAGGAGCGCCGGGACCTCGGTCGAAATGGTCTCGCCTTCGCTCACGCCGCCTCCCCGGCCTTCTGCCTCTCGGCAGTACGTCCACCGAAGAGCAGCGCCACGATCACGATGATGACCCCGATGGTCACGCACGCGTCGGCCAGGTTGAACGTGGGCCAGTAGTTCAGGGTGATGAAGTCGGGCACCTGTCCCCCGTGCCCCCCCGCGATCCGCTCGCTCAGATTCCCCACCGCGCCCCCGAGCACGAGGCCCGACCCCACCGCGAGGGTCACCGTGCGCACCTGGGACACGACGACGGCGAGCACCACGACCCCGATGCACAGCAGCACCGTGACGAGGATTGCCCGCCCGCTGAAGAGGCTGAAGGCAAACCCGGAGTTGTAGGTGAGTGCGAGGCCGAACGGCCCCCAGACGTGCCGCACGTCGTGGAGGTGATCCACGATGAGGGTGGTGGTCACCCGGTCCGCCACCACCACGACGGCGGCAATGGCAAAGGCCAGGACCCCGCTGCGGGTCAGCGCCGCGACAGGCCCCCGCTCTTGCAGGCCACGCAGAGACGAGCGTAGGGCAGCGCCCGCAGACGCGGCTTGGGAATCGGCTGGAAGCACCGCTCGCAGTACCCGTAGGTCTTGTCGTCGATCCGCTTCAACGCGTCGTCGATCTCCTCGACCGCCAGCAACGCCTGCCCCGACAGTGCCAGGTTCCGCTCACGATCGACGGTCACCGTGCCGCCCTCGCCCGACTCCTCGTCGAACTGCACGTCACCGGGTTCGCGTTCGAGCGCCAGCGAGTCCGCCTCCGCGCGCAGCGAGGTGGCCTGCTCCTGATAGATGGCGCGATCCGCCTGCAGGAGCTCCCGCACCTCGTCGAGGAACTTCACGTCCTTGGCGTAGGGACCGGTCTTCGGCCGGACCGGTGCCGGAGCCTTCGGCTTGGGCGTGAACGTCGTGCGCGCCGGGGCGGCCAGCGCTCCGGCGCCGTTCCCCGCCGCCCGGGGTGCCGCGCCCGCCTTCTTGGCGACGGGCTTGTCGGCCGCCTTCTTGGCGGCAGCAGGCGTCGAGCCGGCCTTCTTCGCCGGCGCCGCCTTCTTGGCGACAGGAGGTGTGGAGCCGGCCCTCTTCGCCGGCGCCGCCTTCTTCGTCGTCACCGACTTCTTGGCGCTCGCCGGGGCCGCCTTCTTGGCCGCCGTGGTCGACTTCTTCATTGAGGTTGCGGGCTTCTTCGCCGCAGTGGCTACTTTGTTCACAACAGGAGCTGCCTTCTTTTTGGTAGGAGCGGAACGCTTTGTCGCCGTCGCGTCAACCTTCGCCGTGGACTTTTTGTTCCCGGACCGAGAGGCTGCCGAGGCGGCCGATCGCGACGCAGGCACCCTCTTGAGCTGGGCACCCTTGTTCGCTGGGGTCATCGTTCCCTCCTTCGGACCACGTCAGGTGGCCGGTTTCCCCGACGAGGTCCTCGTCCGGGGAGCGGGTGACGATACCGGAACGCGAGGGACGGGGGCAACAGGCCCAGCCGACCCGTGGGATTGATCAGAGGGAGCGAGGCGCTCCCGACACAGACGCGCTCTGGAGGTTCAGCGTCGGCGCGCCGTCGTCGGCGTCGGGCAGCGCATCCGACGGTTCGTCGGCGGTCGCGCCACCCTGGACCGAGGCGGACTTCGGCTTCACGCCCATGAGCGAGTTGGCGGGCTGCACGTTCTCGTCGACCCACTTGAGGATCTCGGAGAGTGCGCCGCGCAGCCGGTTGCGCTCCGACTCCAGGTGACGGGCCATGCTCTCCACGTCGGTGGCCAGCTCCGTCCGGGTGGCCTCGAGGCGCGTGACCTCCTCGCGCAGCTTCTGATGCGTCTCGGCCTGCAGCTGGGCCGAGGTGGCCTCGGCGGCGGCGATCGCGGCCCGCGCCGTCTCCTCCGCCTGGGCAATGACGGTGGCTGCTTCCGCCTCGCTCTCCCGCTTCGTCTGGTCGACGAACTTCTGCGCGAGGAGGAGGGTGCGCTGCAGCGTCTCGTCGGACAGCGCGGCAGCCTCGGCCGAAGCCGCAGCAACGGCGGCGCCCTCCTCACTCTCGGCGGCCGTCGGCGCGGCGCGCTTGTCACGCTCGAGCTGCGCGATGCGCTCGCTCGCCTGCCGCAGCCGCTCGTTCAGCTGCCGGACGTGGTCCTGCAGCCCCTCTGCTTCCTGGGCCGCCTTGTCCAGGTACTCATCGACCTCGTCGACGTTGTAGCCCTTCAGCCCGAGGCGGAATTCCACGGTGCGAAGCGTGTCGAGAATAGATGCGGGAGCCTGGGAATTGTCCATGGGGGGCGAGTCTAACCCTCCCCCCCTGCTATTCCATGTATGGCGAGCTCAGTGGAGGAGGACCGGAATTAACACAAATTGAGCAACGAGGATGACAACCAGGAAGGAGAAGTCGAGGCCTCCCATGGGCTTGATGATCCGGCGCACCGGGCGCAGGACGGGCTCAGTCGCCTGGTAGAGGAAGTACTGGATCCGGGCCAGCGTCGTCCCGGGCTGGATCCGGAACCAGCTCAGGATCGCGTAGGGGAACATGATCAGCCAGATGTAGGCCTCGATCAGCCACGCCAGGAGACGAAAAATACTCATCAGCCTGCGAGGGTAGTGGTTCTAGTCGCGGCCGAAGCCGCGCTCGACGAGTCGTTGTCGCTCCTCATCGGAAACCTTCACGTTGGTCGGCGCCAAGAGGAAGACCTGGTCCGCCACCTTTTCCATCTCGCCGCTCAGTGCGTAGGTCACCCCGCTGCAGAAATCGATCATCCGACGTTGCAGGTCCCGGTCGGCCATCTGGAGGTTGACGATCACCGGCCGGTTGTCCTTCAGGCGGTCCGCGATCTCCTTGGCGTCACCGAACCGGGAGGGTGCGACCACGTGCACCCGGCCCGAGGGAGCCGGCGCCGGCCCTGTCGGATTCATGGTGGGGTCGACCGGCACGGCCCGAACCGCCGAGGGGCGGGGCGCCACGTTGCTCGTCGCCGGCCTGGACTGTTGGCTCGGCTGGGCCGACTCCCGCGGGATGGTGCGGACCCTGCTCATGCCGCCGCTGAATTCCTCGGCCTGCTCGTAGTCCTGGGACCGGGGCTCGACCCGGGTCGCGGCCGAAAACCCTCGTGGGGCCCGGTCTTCCAGGTCGTCGTACTCGTCATACTCGTCGTCGAGCAGGCCGAGATACACCATGGTCTTCTTCATGAACGAGGGTGACATTCCTTCTCCTGTCCTCGGACAGCGTAGTGCCTGCTCGGCAACCCAGGCGGGTCCTGGCGACCCGGTAGCGGCGCTCCCCGCGCCATCACGCTCCTGCTCAGGCTCACGTCGGCCTCCACCCGAGGTTGCCCGTCAGCCTCCAGTTCACGCTGCGGCCACCGGTGGGCGCGCCCCGAAAAGGGCCCGCCCGATGCGCACCATGGTGGAACCCGCGGCCACCGCGGCCTCCAGATCGTCGCTCATCCCCATGGAGCGCTCGTCGAGGCCCAGACGGTCAGCCAGGCGCGCCAACGACTCGAAGGCCTCCTTCGCCGCGGCGGCGCCCGGGGCGGCGACCGTCATGAGACCCCGGACGTCGAGCCCGAGGTCGGCCAGGCGCAGGACGAGCGCGCCGACCTCTGACGGGGCACAACCGTTCCGTCCGGGCAGGCCCGTCGTGTCGACCTGCACGAGGACCCGCGCGCCGGGTGCGAAGCGGGCGATCCGGGCGCCCTCGCTTTCCCGGGCGACGCTCTGCCAGACACCCACCACCGGGGCCAGCTGCGCCACCTTGTTGCGCTGGACCGCGCCCAGAAAGTGCCAGACCACGCCCGCGTCCGCATCGACGGCCGCCGCCTTCGCCACCAGCTCCGCTGCGTAGTTCTCACCCAGATCCGTCAACCCCGCCTCCCGCGCCGCGCGCACCGCGTCGGGACCGAAGCCCTTGGTGACGCCGACCACCCGCACCCGAGAGGGATCCCCGCCGGCGCGCTCGATCCGCTGCCGGATCGCCGTCAGCCTGTGCGCGACGTCGTCGCTAGCGGAGGAAGGAGGGGACGTCGAAATCGTCGTCTCCCAGGTCCAGATCCTCTTCCGACGACCCTGTGGCGTCGGCGAAGATGTCCACCGGCTCCGGTGTGGAGAAGATCGACGACGCCAGGTCGCCCGACCTCGAGGACCCGGTGCCGTCCTCCCAGCGCTCGAACCCGGCGGCGATCACGGTCACCCGCACCTCGTCGCCCATGTTGTCGTCGATCACGGCGCCGAAGATGATGTTGGCGTCGGGGTGCGCCACGCCGTGGATGATCTCGGCCGCCTCGTTCACTTCGAAGAGCCCGAGGTCGGAGCCGCCGGCGATGTTGAGCACCATGCCACGGGCGCCCTCGATGGAGGCCTCGAGCAGTGGCGACGTGATGGCGGCGCGCGCCGCGTTGGCCGCCCGGCCCTCGCCGATGGACGAGCCGATGCCCATGATCGCGGTCCCGGCGTTGGTCATGACCATCTTCACGTCGGCGAAGTCGGTGTTGATGAGCCCGGGCACCGTGATGAGGTCGGTGATGCCGCGCACGCCCTGGAGGAGTACCTCGTCGACCGTCTTGAACGCGTTGACCATGCTCGTCTTGTCGTTCGACACCGTGAGCAGCCGGTCGTTGGGGATCACGATGAGCGTGTCGACCTTCTCCTTGACGATCTGGATCCCCTTCTCCGCCTGCATGGCGCGGCGCCGACCCTCGAACGTGAAGGGACGCGTCACCACGCCGATCGTCAGCGCGCCAAGGCCCTTGGCGACCTCGGCCACCACCGGCGCACCGCCGGTTCCCGTGCCCCCGCCCATGCCCGCCGTGATGAAGACCATGTCGGCGCCCTGCAGCGCCTCCTCGATCTCAGCCCGGTGCTCCTCGGCGGCCAGCCGCCCTACCTCGGGGTCGCTGCCCGCTCCGAGGCCACGGGTCAGCTGGCGCCCGATGTCCAGCTTCAGGTCGGCATCGCTCATCAGCAGCGCCTGGGCGTCCGTGTTGGCCGCGATGAATTCGACGTTGCGAAGACCCGAGTCGATCATCCGGTTGACGGCGTTCACGCCCCCGCCCCCGACCCCGACCACCTTGATCACTGCCAGGTAGTTGCCCTGGGAAGGCACGGTCGTCATGAACTCCCTCGTTCTCGGGTCGATCGCCGACCGGTCACTCGCTGGTCGGTTCCGCCGGACGCCGCCCGTGAGATGCGAGCAGCGACCAATCCCTGAACCTCTGGGGAAGGTTGATGTTCACGGTGCGGCAACGTGACCCCACCATACGGGGGGTGTTCAGGCAGGTCAAGCATCCTACGTCACCCTGCGGTCACGGTCGGCGCATCCGGGACGCTGACATCGATCACATCCCCGTTGTGCAGGGTCGCCCCCGCCAGAATCGACGAGACGTCCTCGTACTTGGCGGTGAGCTCCACCGCGGTGCCGATGTCGACCACGATCGGTGTCGTCAGGGCCAGCTGCACCCAGCCCGCCGGCTCGACCGTGACCCCTGTGACCTGCCCGACGAAGGAGGCCGGGAGCGACGAGGCGACCCGGAGCCCGGGTGCGTCCTTCGCCGAGAGCACGGTGCCCGGCTCCCCGGGCGGCTGCGGGACGGTGAGGAGCAGCAGTCCCGGTGGCCGGGTGGCCGAATCGCCGAGCACCCGGCCGTCGTTGCTGAGCAACTCCCACTTGCCGGCGGCCGTGGCGACCGTGAAGCGCGGCGTCTCCTCGGTCACCGCGATGTGGACTCCGTCGGGCCAGGACACGTCCACCGTCGCGGAGCGCACCCAGGGCAACTGCTCGAGGCGCGCCGCGGCCGCTCCCGCGTCCACGTCGAGCAACGGCGGGCGGGCGGCCAACCCGGCCTGGGCCACCACCTGTGCCGTCGTCTCGTGCACGTTGCCCGTCACCGAAACCGAGCGGGCGGAGAACAGCGAGGTGTGGACGAGGAACCAGCCCCCCACGACGAGCACCGAGAGAGCGAGCGCGACCCCGACCACAACGAGGCGGCGCCGGCCCTGCGCCTTGATGACCGCGGCGCGACGGGCCGAGATGCGCGGGTCCATGCGGCGCCGCGGGCCCTTCCCTCCCGCCGTCCCGTCGGGCGTCACCGCGCCACCCCGGCCTGTCCCACGCCGGATCCATCACCGTTCCCGTCCACCGGACCATTTTCACCGTCGCCGAAGCCGAGGAGGCGGACCTCGGCGCGCAACGTGTCTCCGCATCGCTCCGCCACCACGTCCCGCACATGCGCCATGAGCGCGTGCACGTCGCCGGCCCGCCCGTCCTTGTCGGCCTGGATGAAGTTGGCGTGCTTCTCGGACACGTGCGCCGACCCCAGCCGGAACCCCTTCAGCCCGGCCTCCTCGATCAGGCGCCCGGCCGAGTCGTCCGGCGGGTTGGTGAACACGGAGCCGGCGTTGGAGCCTCCCGGCTGGTGCGCGCGTCGCCAGCGGACGATGTCGGCCACCGCGGCCCGCTCCGCCTCCGCGGATCCCGGCGTGACTCGCAGCTCCGCTCCCACCACGAGCTGCGACGCCGCCACCGACGAGGAGCGGTAGCCGTAGTCGAGACGGCTGACGTCGTCGGTGCCCCCGGCGTCGGTGCAGAGATCGACCCAGCTGTAGCGGACGAGGCACGATGCCATGTCCGAGCCGTGCCCACCGGCGTTCATGCGCACCGCGCCGCCGAGCGAGCCCGGCACGCCCACGGCCCACGACAGGCCCGACCATCCCCCGTCGGCCACGCGGCGGGCGAGCACCGGCAGGGCCACGGCCGCGCCGGCGCGCACCACGGCGTCTCCGCCGGCCGGCGGGCCGGACGGCGGCAACGCCAGTCCGGCAAAGCCCGCGCCGAGGTGCAGCACGATCCCCTCGAACCCCTCGTCCGCCACCAACAGGTTGGAGCCTCGTCCCAGGACGAACACGGGCGGCGTGGTCCCGAGCTCCGCGGCGGAACGCTGCAGTGCGGTGCGGAGCACAGCGAGGTCTTCGGGTCCACCGAGCTCGACGAAGAGTGCCGCCGGCCCGCCCACGCCGTACGTGGTGAGTGGTCCGAGCGGCTTCCCGAGCTCGGCGCGGCTCCCGAGCGCGCCGGCCAGGGCGCGCAGCGCATCGCTCGGCATCACCATTGCGGTGACTCGAGCAGCTCGTCGGGCAGCGTGGTCAGATCCCCCGCGCCCAGGGTCAGGCAGAGATCTCCGGGGCGGAGCTCGGCCGCCACCGTCTGGCGCAGCTCCTCCCAGTTCGCCACGTAGGTCACGGGCAGCCGTGGGTCCTGGGCCCGTACGGCGTCGGCCACCAGGCGGCCCGAGACGCCGGGGACGGGCCGCTCGCCGGCGCTGTAGATGTCGGTGACCACCAACACGTCCGCGTCGGCGAAGGCCGTGCCGAACTCCGTGGCCAGCGCGGCAGTGCGGGAGAAGCGGTGGGGCTGGAACACGGCGACGACGCGGGACCAGCCCCCGGTCCTGGCCGTGGCCAGGGCGGCGCGCACCTCCGCGGGGAGGTGGGCGTAGTCGTCGACGAAGGTGACCCCACCCGCCTCACCACGGAACTCGAAGCGGCGCGTCACCCCGGCGAAACGGGCGAGCGCCGACTGTGCCGCGGCGAAGGGGACGCCCACACGGAGCGCGGCCACCACGGCGGTCGCCCCGTTCCGCGCGTTGTGGAGTCCGGGGACGCCGATGTCGACGGTCCCCAGCTCCCCCTCCAGCCCGCGCAGGACGAAGGAGACGGAGCTGCGCCGCAGCTCGAGATGCTCCATTGTGTAGGTCGACCCCGGGTCGGACCCCACGGTGATCGCGCCATGCTCGCGGCCGATGGCAGCCGCCTCGGGGTCGTCAGCGCAGACCACGGAGCCCAGCTGTGCGTCGGCGAGGAAGTCGGCGAAGGCGGCTCGCAGGACCTCGAATGTGCCGTAGTAGTCGAGGTGGTCGGGCTCGACGCTGGTCAGCACGGCCAGGTCGGGCCGAATCGCCTGGAAGGTGCCGTAGCTCTCGTCCGCCTCGACGACGAGCCACTCCCCCGAGTCCCACACGGCGTTGGTGCCGATCTCGTTGACGTCGGCCCCGATGAGGAAGGAGGGCCGCCACCCGGCCTCGACCAGGATCAGCGACAGCATGGAGGCGGTCGTGGTCTTCCCGTGCGTGCCGGACACGGCCAGGCAGCGGCGGGTGGCGCAGATGGCGGCGAGCATCTCGGAGCGGGGCACGACGCGGATGCCCTGGGCACGGGCCTCGGTCAGCTCCGGGTTCTCCGGCTGGACCGCCGGCGAGGACGTCACCGCGTCGGCGCCCTGCACGTGTTCGCGCCGATGTCCCACCGCCACGGTGATGCCGTGGGAGCGCAGGCGCTCCGCCACGGGTGAGTCCTTCAGGTCCGAGCCCGAGACCAGGTGGCCCATGGCTCGAAGCACGAGCGCGATGGCGCTCATGCCGGCCCCGCCGATGCCCACGATGTGGATGTGGAGGGGCTGCCCGAGGTCGAGGGGGGCGTCAGGGGCGTCAGCGGGCATGGGCGTCCACCAGCTCGGCGACGCGGGCGGCCGCGTCGGGGTGCCCGTTGGCGCGAGCGGCCTCGCCCATGGCCCGCAGGCGCTCGGGATCGGCCAGGAGGGCATCGAGCTCGAGGCCAAGGCGCCGGCCGTCGCACTCTTGATCGGGGACGAGCACCGCCGCCCCCATGCCGACCAGTGCGTCTGCGTTGCGGGTCTGGTGATCGCGCGGGGCGCCCGGCAGCGGGACGAGGATGGCCGGGACGCCGGCCATCAGCAGCTCGGCCACGGTCATCGCACCCGCCCGGACGACGCACACGTCGGCTGCGTTGTAGAGGTCGGGCATCCGGTCCTCGAAGGGCACCACCCGGTACGACAGCCCGGGCCCGCCGTCCCCCGCCGCGCCATCGGCGGCGGCGTTGGCGGCGTCGTTGGCCGCGTCGTCGAGGACGAACGCCTCGTAGTCACGCCGCCCGGTCACGTGGTAGATCGCACGGTCAGAGCAGCCTTCCCACTGTCGCGCCAGGTCCGCCACGGCTCGGTTGACCCGTCGCGCTCCCAGGGAGCCCCCGGCAGAGGCCACGGTGCGGCGGTCGGGCGGCAGGCCGAGGGCGGCCCGGCTGCCCGCCTGGCCCTCGGGAGTGCGCTCCAGCGTGGCGAGGCCGGGCGACACGGGTGTGCCGGTGACGTGCGTCCGCGGCAGGTCGGTTCCCGCGAAGGCCACCGCGTTCGCGACGGCGAACCGGCCCAGCAGGCCGTTCACCGCACCCGGGACGGCATCGGTGTTCATGGAGACGAGTGGCACCCTGGTCAGCACCGCCGCCAGCCCCGCCGCGAAGCTGGCGTAGCCGCCGACGATGACCACGACCCGCGGCCGACGGCGAAGGAAAGAGCCGAGGGCGCGCAGGCAGGCCCCGGCCAAGCCGAGGACCGCTCCTGCATTGGCCCACCAGGCGGACGGGCGCAGGCTGCGGCGCACCCCGCGACCCGGGAGCAGGGTGTACGGGAACTCGAGGGTCGGCCAGGTGACGGCCTCCTGCCCCCGACGCGAGCCGTAGAGCTCGATCGACTCCGCCGGATGTCCACGGTCAACGAGCGCGCGGGCGATCTGCAGCGAGGGGACGATGTGCCCGCCTGTGCCGCCGCCCGCGATCACTGTGCCGCGCCGTGGGCTCACCGCCCTCGGGCCGCGTTCGCCGGCCGGCGGGTCGAACCCGCCACCCGGAGCACACCGGCGGCCTCGCCCTGCCGGGCCACGTTGATCAGCACGCCGGCGGCCGCCATGGTGATGACCAGCGACGAGCCGCCGAAGGAGATGAAGGGAAGCGGGATCCCGGTCACGGGTAGCACGCCCACCACGGCCCCGACGTTGATGAGGGTCTCCGCCCCCACCCAGGCCACCAGCCCGAGGGACAGCAGCGCACCGAAGCGGTCGGTGGACTGCACGGCGGACCGGATGCCGAGCCAGACGAACCCGCCGAGGAGGCACAACACCAGGAGGGCGCCGACGATGCCGAGCTCCTCGCCGATCACGGAGAAGATGAAGTCGGTGTGCGCGTTCGGGAGGAAGCCCCACTGCGCCTGGCCGCCGCCGAGTCCCGCACCGACGAGGTGCCCCGAGCCGAGGCCGATCAGCGACTGCATGACCTGGTACCCCGAGCCCGAGCTGTGGGCGGAGGGGTCCATGAACGACAGCAGCCGGGCCCGGCGGTAGGGCGAGGCCACGGCCACGAGCAAGGCCAGGCCGGCGAGTGCGGCCATCACCTTCATGACGGGCCCGAGCCGCACGCCCGACACGAACACCAGGGCCAGCGCGATGAAGCCGAGGACCATGGCGGTGCCCATGTCGGGCTGGGCCAGGATCAAGACGCAGGCGAAGCCCGTCACGATGAGCAGCGGGCCGATGATGCGGCGGTCGGCGGCGTCCTCGTCGAGGCGGCGGGTGATGAAGTCGGCGGCGAACAGGGTGAGGGCCAGCTTCATCAGCTCGGACGGCTGCAGCCGGAACTGCCCGAAGCCCACCCAACGGCTCGACCCCATGGCGTGCACCCCGAGGCCGGGGACCAGCACGACGAAGAGGAGCCCGAACGTCACCAGCAGGATGAGCGGGCTGAAGCGCCGAAGCTTCCGGTAATCGAAGCGGACAGCCAGCCACAGCGCGATGGCGCCGATCGCCATCCACATGGCCTCCCGGATGAGGATGGCCCAGGGCGAGCCGTAGGTGGCGATGGAGACGACCGAGGAAGCGGAGCCCACCATCACGAGCCCGATGAGGCAGAGCAGCACCACGTCGAGCAGCAGCAGCGTCGAGACCGACACCCGGCGGCTGCCGATACGGATGCCGACGCCCGCGGTGCCCGCGGCGACGGAGGCGGTCGCGGCCCGGCGCGGGGCCCGTGCCGCCTGGCGGTGGGCTGTCGAGCGGGGTGCGGTCGCGGAGGCCGACGACCGTCGCGGTCGTGGCGTCCCGTGCCGGTCCGTCGTGCCCGTGCTGCGCGCCGTCGTCATGCCGCCCACTCCCCCCGGACGCGGACGCGCCGCTCTGACCGGTCCGACCCCCGATACATGCACAAAGTCTCCCGCACCGCGCGGCGCAAGTGGCGGACCGCGGGGTGGGGGGATTGCTCGACGCGACCCCTGACGCGCGCAGGGGTCATGTGAACTTCGCCACCGTGAGGAAGTCGCCGTAGAAGATACCGAGTCCGAGCGCGCAGAACAGCCCGCCGAGGATCCAGAAGCGGACGATCACGGTGGTCTCGGGCCAGCCGCCGAGCTCGAAATGGTGGTGGATGGGGGCCATCCGGAAGATCCGGCGCCCAAAGGCGCGGAAGCTGATCACCTGAAGGATCACCGACACGGTCTCCATCACGAAGAGGCCGCCGATCACGAGGAGTAACAGGTCGAGGTCCAGGAGGAGGCAGAGCGCGGCCAGACCGGCTCCGATCGCCAGCGACCCCGTGTCGCCCATGATGATCTTGGCCGGCGCCGCGTTCCACCAGAGGAACCCGATGCAGGCCCCGGCCAACGCCACCGCCACCAGTGCGAGGTCGATGGCCGACGCGGGGAGCACGTGGTAGATCGAGTAGTGCCGGAAGATCCAGTAACCCATGATGGACAGGACGGCGAAACAGAAGGTCCCGGACCCGGCGGCCAGTCCGTCCACGCCGTCGGTGATGTTGACGGCGTTCGACGCGCCCACCATGACGAGCACGGCGAAGATGACCCAGCCGGCTTGCCCGAGGTTGATCCCGATCGCGTCGGCGCGGGTGAACGAGAGCGCCGTCGAGGTATGGGCCCAGTTCACGGCCAGCTCGGCGAAGACGAGCGCGCAGATCACCTGCGCCGCCGCCTTCCCCCGTTTGTTCAGCCCGAGGCTGCGCCGGTGCGTCACCTTGATGTAGTCGTCGAGGTAGCCGATGAGCCCGAAGGCCACCACGGCCCCGACGGCGAGATAACCGGTCCGGGAGAACCGGATCTCGGTGCCGATGTGCCCGATGGCGTAGCCGAGCACCACCGCGCCGACGATGGCGATGCCGCCCATGGTGGGCGTGCCCGCCTTGGCGCTGTGCGTGGCCGGTCCGTCCTCCCGGATGTGCTGGCCGAGCTGCCTCTGACGGAAGTAGCGGATCAGAAACGGAGTGAAGAGGATGGCGACCCAGAGCGAGACGCTTCCCGAAACGAGCAGTCCGAGCACGCGTCGTCAGGCCTCCGGACGCGTCACACGAGGAGCGGTCCCGGACCGCGCCGAGGCGCCGGCTTGGGCGCCGGCGCCGGCGCCGACCTGTGCCGTCGCTCCTTGCGGGGTGGCCCAGGTCCCGGGGTCGGACCCGAACCGCGTGGAGAGGGCCCGGCGTGCCTCCACCGCGTCCTCGAAGGGGAGGCGCTGGCCGCCGACCTCTTGATACGTCTCGTGGCCCTTCCCGGCGATGACGACCGCGTCGCCGGGGCGGGCGGCCTCGAGGGCCCGGCGTATGGCCACCCCGCGGTCCGGCTCGACCACGAGCCGGGGATTGGCGCGACCGCCGGGGACGCCGACCAGCACCTCCTCGATGATGGACAGCGGGTCCTCGCTGCGGGGGTTGTCCGACGTCACGAACGCGAGGTCACCGAGCTGCACCGCCGCCGCGCCCATCAGCGGGCGCTTGCCCCGGTCGCGGTTCCCGCCGCATCCGAAGACGCTGAGGACACGGCCGCCGGGCGCCAGTGTCCGGGCCTCGCCAAGCACGATCTCCAGCCCGGCCGGTGTATGCGCGTAGTCGACGAGCACCGTGAACTGAGGGCTCTCCGCATCCGAGGGAGGCTGTGATCCCGGCGCGGCAATGACCTGCAGCCGGCCGGGCACAGGTGAGAGGTGGGCCATGGCCCGCGCGATCTCCTCCGGCCCGAGTTCCAGCTCCGCGAGCGCGAGCGCGGCCTCGGCCGCCAACAGGGCGTTGTCGACGTTGATGGCGCCGGTCAACGGCGTCGTGATGCGCTGCCCGCGCCACGTGAACTCGGAGCGGCCCGGCCGCAGCACGACGTCGACGGCATCGGCATGGTGGACGGCGACCGTCGGGATGCGGGCACGTTCCAGGAGCCGGCGTCCCCACGGATCGTCGGCGTGGACGACGCCACGCAGGGCATGGCTCGGCGTGAAGAGTGTCGCCTTCGCCTCGAAGTACTCCTCCATGGTCCCGTGGTAGTCGAGATGGTCGTGGCTGAGATTGGTGAAGACGGCCACGTCGAAGTGGATGCCCTCGACGCGGGACTGGACGAGGGCGTGGCTCGACACCTCCATCGCCACCGCGTGGCGTTGGCCATCGGACTTCTGGCGGTCGCGCACCCCCGCCAGGACGCGCTGCACCTCCGTCGCCTCCGGCGTCGTCCGCGTGCCCGAGAGCGTCCCCATGACGTTGGTGGGGCGGCCCGCCGCACTCAGAAGGTCGCCCAGCAGCTGTGTCACGGTCGTCTTGCCGTTCGTCCCCGTCACGCCCACCATCAAGAGGTCGCGGGCGGGGTAGCCGTAGAAGGCGGCCGCCAGCCGGGCCATGACCGGACGCATGGTGCCTTCCGCGATGCGCGTCTGCACGACATCGTGGTCGATGAGTTCGGGAATGAAGTGCTCGCACAGGAGCCCGATGGCGCCGCGGTCCACCGCCTCGGCGGCGTGGACGTGCCCGTCGCTCACCCGGCCGGGCACGCAGCAGAAGAGGTCGCCGGGTACGACCCTGCGACTGTCGTGCGAGATGCCGCCCACCTCGACGGAGGATGGGTCACCGACGGACTCGATCACCTCTATGTCGTCGAAGAGCAGGTTCATTGGCACGCGTGGCATAGGCGAACCGACAGCGTTGCATGCCTCGGACACCCCTGCGAGACGGCCGCAACGGGCGTGTAGGCCAGGGTCACGTGATGTCCTGGGCCTGGTCCGGCGTCGGCGCCGGCGTGATGCCCGGCGTGGCGGCGGGCGTCTGCGCACCCGGGGTGGTGGGGATGTCGTAGCGGTGGAGCGCGTAGCTCATGATCTGCGAGAACACCGGCGCCGCCACCGTGCCGCCGAAGATCGGGGTCGGTCGGTCGAGGACGACGATCATCGACAGGGTGGGGTTGATCGCGGGCGCGTACCCGACGAAGGACGCCATATAGGCCCCGGGGACGTAGGAGTCGTGACCGGCGGTCGGGATCTGGGCGGTCCCGGTCTTGCCCGCCACGGTGTAGCCCGGCACCGCGGCGCTCGTCCCGGTGCCCTGGTTCACGACCTGCTGCAGCATGGTGGACAGCTCGGCGTCGACGGAGGGAGAGAAGACCTGGTGGGTCGCCGACGGCGCGGTCTTGGTCAGGGCGCCCGAGGGGCTGACCGTGGCCTGCACCAACTTGGGTGCCACGTACTCACCCCCGTTGGCCACGGCGTTGTACGCATCGAGCACCTGCAACGCGCTGACGGCGTCGACCTGGCCGATGGGGAGGGACACGTAGTCCGTCGGCTCCCATTGTGCAGCGGAGGCCAACAGCCCCGGTGACTCGCCCGGGAAGTCGAGTCCGGTGGACTGCCCGAAGCCCAGGTTCTTCACCTGGCTGAGTAGTCGCTGCTCGCCGACGCCCTGCGCGATCTCCGACGTCCCGATGTTGGAGGACTGCGCCAAAATCTGGGTGGCGCTCAACTGCTCGGTGGGGTGGGGCTCGGCGTCGTGGAAGGTCGAGCCGTCCAAGCTGATGTGGTCGGGGACGGTGAACTCCGAGTTGGGGTTGATCAGGCCGTCCTGCAGGGCGGCCGAGAAGGTGACCAGCTTGAACACCGAGCCCGGCTCGTACAGCTGTGTGACGGCCAGGTTGTTCTGCGCTTCGTCGATGGCGTCGTGTGGCCCGATCGGCACCACCCCACCGGGATCGGCCGGGGTGGTGGTGCTCGGTGAGCCGAGGGCGGCGGGGTGGTTGGCGACCAGATTGGCCATGGAGAGGATCTGGCCCGTCTTGACGTCCATGACCACGGCAGTGCCGCTGACGGAGTTCGACGTCTCGATCGCCTTGGCCAGCGCCTGCTCCGACTCGTACTGGAGCTGGGAGTCCAGGGTCAGTTCGAGGCCTGTTCCCGGGGTCGAGGAGACCTGGTTCGTGACCGGAGTCTGGGGCAGTGCCACTCCAGCCGGCGACTCCATGATCGTCTCCTTGCCGTCGACGCCCGCCAGCTGGCGGTTGTCGCCGAACTCGAGACCCCCGGCGCCGTGACCGGCGCCGTTGGTGAACCCGACCACGGGCGCCGCCAGCTCCCCATTGGGCACCTCACGCTTGGAGTCGGCGATCAGGGAGATACCGGGGAACGCGTCCGCCGAGATCTTCTGACCCATGGCCTGAGGCAGCTGGCGGGCCAGGACCACGTAGCCCGTTGGCCGGTGCAGCTGGGTCGCCAGGGTGGTGGCCGGCACATGCAGGATCGGCGAGAGCGCGAGGGCCGTCTGCACCGGGTGCGCGATCTGGTAGTCGTCGGCCACGACGTCGTCGGTGGGGACGGAGAGGGCCAGCGGTGCTCCGTCGCGGTCGTAGATCCCGCCGCGCAGCGAGGGCAGTGGCACGGAGATGGAGGATTCCCCGCGCGCGGCCGCCTGGTACGCGCCGGCATGCAGGACCTGCACGTCGACCAGCCGCGCCACCAGGAGCAACATTGCCACAACCAGGACCAGGCGGACGAGCCGCACGCGACGCGTGAACGTGCCGTTCTCCCAACCGCGACGCTGGCGCCCGAGGGGGAGACGGGCCACCTTCGCCGGCGGGCGACGCGGGTGTTGGCGTGGACCAGGAGCAGCCGGACGGGCCGGTCGGGCCTGCCGGGCGGGCCGGGTGACGGTCAACGAGGCGCGCGCTGACGGAGCGGCCGGACGCGTGGGCCGTCCAGCTGTCCGTGTCTTCGTCGAGCCCGCTTTCGAGGAGCTCGCGCGACCGGAACCAGCGCGCGCGGTGAGGCTCGTGTCGGGTCGTGACGCTCACGGCGTCGAAGTCGGCGTCGTTGTCGCGGCGGAGGACGAGGTCGAACTCGAGGCACCCGTCCCCGCCGGCGCGCCCGCACCCACCGAGGAGGTCGTGGGTGTGGTTGAAGCGGGTGCGGGCGTCACCTTCGGGGTTGGGAGGGGCACGGACAGGGAGACATAGGGCAGTTCGACGACGCTGGCCGGCCGGACCATGTGGAGCTGGCCCGAGGCGGCCGCCACAATCCGCGAGGGCGTCTCGAGCTGCGACACCGCCAACTCGGCCTGGCGGTGCGCGCTCTGCTCCAGGGTGAGCTGGTGCTGCAGCCCGGAGAGCCGCACCTGGCCGTTGGTCAGGAGCGCCTGCCCGACGACCACGGCCAGGAGGGCGGCCACCACCATCGAGACGGAGATGATGATGAGGAGCCTGCCTCGGCCGGCGCCGGCGCGGCCCCCTCGAATGCCGCGTCGGGTACGAGTCGGGACGACCCGGAGCGGGGCGCGCCGAGTCGAAGGGGCCTCGGTGCCGCGCCCGGTGCGGCGAGACGGGCTCGCCGAAGCCGAAGCCGTAGCGGCGTGCCGGCGTGCGGCCGTTGCCGTGGCGCCGGCCGCGGGAGGAGGCGTCATCAGGAAGCCCCGTCCGCTGCCTCGTCGGAGGCGGGGACGATGCGCACAATGGCCCGCAGGCGGGCGCTCTCGGAGCGGGGGTTGGCCGCGATCTCGGCCGCCGAAGGCTTCCGGGAACCGCGGAAGACGAGTTGGTGACGGACGACGGCGCCGCAGACGCACGGCAGGCCGGGTGGGCACACGCACCCGCCCGAGGCGGCGTCCGCGAAGGTCTGTTTCGTCAGGCGGTCCTCCCCCGAGTGGTAACTGATCACCGCGCAGACGCCCCCGACCGCCAGGTGCGACAGGGCGGCGGGCAGGGCGGCGGCAAGCTGGCCCACCTCGTCGTTCACCAAAATGCGGAGTGCCTGGAACACCCGGCGGGCCGGGTGGCCCTTCCGGCGGGCCGGCGCCGGCACGGCCGACGCCACGACTTCGGCCAGCTGCCTCGTGGAGGTCAGCGGCCGGGCTCCCACGACCGCCCGGGCGATACGCCCGGACAGCCGCCCCTCTCCGTTCTCACGGAACAACGCCGCCAGTGTCTGAACCGGGAGGGTGTTGACCAGGTCGGCGGCGGTCGGGCCTGTGGTCGGGTCCATCCGCATGTCGAGCGGACCGTCCTCGCGGAACGAGAACCCCCGCTCCGAGCGGTCGAGCTGGGGAGAGCTGACGCCGAGGTCGAGCAGCACGCCCGACAGGGACCCGAATCCGGGACGGGAGACGACCGACTCCAGTGAGGAGAACGGAGCGGCGAGGAGGGTGACGCGGTCCCCGAAGGCGGACAACCGCTCGCGGGCCGCATCGAGGGCGGCGGGATCGCGGTCCAGCCCGACGACACGCAGGGCTGGATACGCCTCGAGCAACGCGGCGGCATGCCCGCCCCCTCCGACGGTCGCGTCGACGACCACCCCGGGGGGCACGGATGCGAACAGCGAGACCACCTCGTCGCGCAGCACGGGAATGTGTTCGAACGAGTGGGCCATCTGCAGCCCCTCGGCCGGTGGGTCGAGAGGGAGGTGGAGTTCCGAACGACCAACAACGTGGAGGTGGGTGGAGTGGCCTACCAGCGCGCCGGTCGAGGAGCTGCACATGGTCCAGTGCGTTCCGCGTGTCCGTGTCTTTGTGTTCTCTGCCTTGTCGTGTGTCCTTTCTGTTGGTCCTGTCGTTCCTAGTCCTCGTCGTCGAGCAGCCAGCTCTCCTCTGGCAACACCCGCTCCTCCCACGCGGCCGGATTCCACAGCTCGACCCGGTCGATCGCTCCGTGCACGAGCACCTCGGCGTCGAGTCGGGCGAACGTCCGCAGATGCGCGGGAATCGGCATGCGTCCCTGCCGGTCGATTTCGACCTCGGCCGAGTTCGACGCCCAGATACGGGCCCGGTTCCGATCGGCGCGACCGGCGTCGGCCTTCTCCTGCATGGACTCCATCTGCCGCTCGAACTCGCCGGGAGTCCACAACGCAAGGCAGCCCTCTGAGTTTTGCGTCAGGTAGCCGCCCCGCTCGAACTGGCCGCGGAACTTCGCGGGCAGGATCACCCTGCCCTTCGTGTCGAGCGAATGCTCGTATCTCCCTACGAAGCCTGCCACCAGCTTTATCTCCCACGACGCTCCCTGGCTTGCGTCCTCTGACGCCCCCTCACACCACTGCGCGCCACTTTACGCCATTTCCCCCCACTTCACAACCACTTCGGCCCCTTGCAACACAACTGCAACCCCCTTGGGTCCCGCGCCGTCACGTCGGCGCGCCGAAGCCCCCCCTTGAAAGGCCGCCGCGCTGGTCCACCGGACTGCTCCCGGCGGCCGGACGGGGACACGCCCTCGCCGCGACCCGCTGCCCCTGGGCGGCGCGCGCAGGACCGTTCTCCGCGGTGTCGGGGGGTCAAGGAAGAAAACGAGAAGGGAGAAAGCGAGAAAGAAAGAGGAAGAAAGGGAGAGGAGGTGGGCACCCGGCTCCGGCGACACCGCCGCCGGGTCACACCGAAGGCGGTGTCACCCCAGGGGCGGCGTCATCCCGAAGTCAGGGAACGAGTCCACCAGCGCGGCACGGACGCGTTCGAGGTCCGCCACCGGCGGGTCGAGCTCGGCCAGTCCGACCGCCATCGGGGCAAGGTCCCGCGCCAGCTCGGCACGCGCCACCTCGTCGACCTCCACGAGCTCCAGCAGCCGCACGGGATCCCACCGCAGGTACGCGCAGGAAGAGAACAGGGCCCCCTCGCGCGCCCGCCACTGCGAGAGTCCGACCACCTTCCTGTCGCCGTGGAAGACCTCGCCCGGCCCGCGGCCGGCGAAGCACACGAGATCCCCGAGGTCGCCCGGTACCGATCGCCCGGTGTGCACGTCGAAGCCGCGCTGCCCCATGCCCGCCAACGCCTCCGACCACCACGCCCCGACCCACTCGGCCGCGGCCGACACGTCAACCACCCAGAGCGGGTCGTCCCGCGGTATCCAGGCGTCCAACCAGAGCTGCTCGCCCACGCCGAGATAGACGGCTCCTCCCCCGCCCCGCCGCCGGGCCAGCGCCACACCCCGCTCCCGCATGGCCGCGCCGGCGACGAGCTCCGTGGGCTGCGTGCTCCCGAGCACCAGGGTGGGCCCCGTCACCGCAGGGGCGACGGCCAGCCGCCGAGGCTCGGCCCGGAACTGCTCGACGTCGAAGAGGGAGGGGGAAGGGGGCAACCTCAGGACGCTGCGGCGAGATACGGCTCCCACAACGGATCCACGTCCGCCAGGTGCCGCAACCGCCAGAGATGCCCGTCCGGCGGCGCCGGCTTCACGCTGAGCGTCCAACCCAGTTCGGACAGCAGCTGATCGGCCTTCACCAGGTTGTCGCGCTTGCAGGCGGCGACCACGTTGGACCAGTCGTGGGTGCCACCCCTGCTGCGCGGGATCACGTGGTCGATGGTGTCGGCGGGCTGCGAGCAGTACACGCAGAGCCCGCCGTCACGTCGCAGCACGGATCGCCGGGTCACGGGCGGTGTACGGGCCCAGCGCGGAATGCGGACCATGTGCGAGAGCCGCACGATCGACGGCACGTCGATGTTGAGCCTCGCGGAGTGGAAGACCGTGCAGTCCTCACGGATGGCGACCGCTTCCGCGCGGCCCGCGAGCATCAGAACGACGGCACGTCGATCCGAGACGAGGGCAAGCGGCTCGTAGGT
Source organism: uncultured Acidimicrobiaceae bacterium (assembly GCA_963719485.1). Taxonomy (GTDB): domain Bacteria; phylum Actinomycetota; class Acidimicrobiia; order Acidimicrobiales; family RAAP-2; genus Bog-473. The sequence goes on along the minus strand of OY970387.1, from coordinate 3,430,964 downwards.
CGCATTGAGGAGGAGCACCCGCTCCATACTCCCGAGAGGCTATCCGCGGCGGGGCCGTGACCTCTGACACCAGCGCAGGAAGGCCACGACGTCGTCCGGGGTCAACGCCGCAGCCCCGCCGTCCCCGCCGTATGCCGTCACGAGGCGGAAGCGCCAGTAGGCCTCACCCGGGAGCGGAACGAACGGTGCGCGATGCCACCACCCACGCCGGGCCATACGGAACAGGGCGCCCACGGACGCCCCCCACAGCCCGGGACGCGGCACCACCGCACGGGCCACCACGACCACATCGGGGCCCCAGCTCCGGCGCTGCGAACCGCCTCCGGCCCGCGCTCACGCCGCGACCCCCACGCCGCGCAGCCCCACTCGGGCGGCGCCGACCAGCGGTCCGCGGTCACCCAGACCGCCCGGCACGACCCGCGCCCCCCGGGCGAACTCGATGCGGCACAGCGCGTCCATCTCCGCCTGGGCCGCCCGGAAGAAGGGGTCCCCGAAACCCAGCGCCACCGATCCGCTCACCACGGCCAACGACAGGTCCAACAGCACAGCCGCCGTCGCGATGGCGCGGCCGACGAGCATGCCCGTGCGCTCCACCCACTCGGGAGGAGCCTCCCGCGCCGGCCGGCCGGTCATGGCCTCCAGCGCCGTCCCCGACGCCTCGGCCTCGAGGCAGCCCCGACTGCCGCACGAAGCAGGTCCGACCGTCGGGCACGACGACGACGTGACCGATGTGGCCGGCGTTCCCCAGTCGCCCGTTGAGCAGTCTCCCGTCGAGCACGATGCCGCCACCCACTCCGGTCGACACCACCATGGCGATGTAGTTCGCGCAGCCCGGCCGCCGCGCCGACCCAGCCCTCGCCGAGCGCGAGCGCCTTGGCATCGTTGTCGACGAACGACGGGAGCCCGGTGAGCGCCGCCAGGCGGGCCCGCAGGGGGAAGGACCTCCACGCTGCGATGTTCAGCGGCGACACCTCCTCCCCGCCGGGACTCATCGGTCCCCCGCACCCGGCGCCGCAGGCGATCAGGCGGTCCCTGGAGCTCGACCCCGCCGGCCACACCGGACACCAGTTCGGCCAGGTCGTTCCAGAGATCCTCGGCCTCGTCGGGACCCGACGTGGCCCGGGTCGGCCGCATTGCCCGTTCCACCAGGGAGCCGTCGAGGTCAACCAGTCCCGCGGCCATCTTGGTGCCGCCGATGTCGACGGCGAGTGCGAGATCTGCCACGGAAGGATTGTTACGCCGGCCCGGATCCGCACCGCGGCAAGCGCCACATCGGATCGACGGGGCCGCTGACGCCCCGGGTGGTGCTCAGTCCTCGCGCCGGTGAAAGCGGGAGCGGAACCAGTCGCGGGCGTCGCTCACGGCGCCCTCGATCCCGTTGGACGCCCCACCAGACTTCGGTTCCCCGTCCTTCGACCGCGTGAGGTCGTGCCACCCCGCCCGCCCCATGCGGCGCAGGTTGCGCTCGAACCACACCGCGGAGGCGAACATGATCACGACACCGACGAAGCCGGCGATGACCGACTTGCTGTAGAAGGCCACGAGGATGACGACGCCGAGGACGAAGGTGACCGCGGCCCACTTGCAGTAGCGACCGGCGTGCCGGTACACGGTCTCGGAGCGCACGCGCTCTGCGAACTCAGGGTCCTGGCGAACCAGTGACTCCTCGAGCTCCGCGAGAATGCGTTGTTCGTGATCGGAAAGCGGCACTACCACCTGCCCCCTGGGATCTCCACATCCACCTGCGGCACATGTTGGCACGCTCCGGGGGCGCGGACAACGTGCTTCTCCCCCAACCTGCCTACCTGAGCGGCTGTCTCCACCACGCATCAGCTTAGAACCCGACGGCGGCGATGCGAACGCGGTCACCGACCCGCAGATGCCCTCCCCCGGGTCCTCCGCAGGGGGCGGGGGCCACCCCGCCGAACCGCCGGGCCGCCCCTGGGGGCCGGGCCCTACTCCTCCGCCTTGGGCTTGCGCCGCATGACGAGGGCCGTGATCAGAGCCCCGAGCAGGCCCGAGATCACGATCACGAGGATCAGAGGGGCCTGGCGGTGGAAGAACCAAAAGTCGATCTGCACGTTCCGGATGTTGGCCAGCGCGAACCAGCCCAGCAGGATGCCCACTACGGCGACGCCCACCAACCTGACCCGCTGCCTGCGGCTGACGCCCCGGCCCCCGCCGTCCGACTCCTGGGGGTGCTCCTCTGAGTGCACCGGGCGTCTCGCCACGGGGCCATTCTGCCCCGCCGGCGCCGCCCCGAGCGCGCCATCGCCCGGCCCGGGCCATCGCCACCAGCTGCTATGAGAGTGGTCCCGAAAGGAAGGTTCATGACCCCGAGCGAGATACTCACCGGCGCCCGCACCATCTGGGAGCTGGTCGACCGCCGAGCCCAGGCATCGCCCGACCATCCGATGCTCATTGCGGCAGACGGCGAGACGGTCACGTTCGGGCAGTTCCGTGACCGGGTCGAGCGGGTCGCCGCTGGTCTGCACCGGATGGGCATCACGGCCGGCTCCATCGTGTCGTGGCAGCTCCCCACCCGCATCGACACCATCGTCCTGTCGATCGCGCTGGCCCGCCTCGGTGCGGTCCAGAACCCGATCATCCACCTCTACCGGGAGCGTGAGGTGGGCTTCGCCCTCCGCCAGACCGGCGCCGAGCTGTTCGTCATCCCGGCCACGTGGCGCGACACCGACTACGCGGCCATCGCCGAGCGGGCATTGGCCGACACCCCCGCTCGGCCCACCATCCTCAGCATCGACGAGGGGCTGCCCGAGGGCGACCCCTCCCTGCTGCCTCCGCCGCCACCGGGGACGACCCCGGAGGAGGCCCCTGTCCGCTGGATCTACTACACGTCCGGCTCCACGGCCGACCCCAAGGGCGTGCAGCACACCGACCAGACGCTGATCGCCGGCGGCTGGGGCCTGGCCCGCGCACTGGACATGGGGCCCGACGACGTCGGATCCATCGCCTTCCCCTTCGCGCACATCGCGGGACCCGACTATCTGGTGACGATGCTGTCCATGGGGTTCCCGGCGATCCTCGTCGAGGCCTTCTCGGCACCGGCCGTCCTGCCCATCTTCCGCCGGCACGGCGCCACCATGGTCGGAGGGAGCACCGCGTTCTACGTGGCGTACCTCGCCGAGCAGCGCAAGACCCCGAAGCGACCCGATCCTTCCCACCCTGCGCCTCATGTCCGGAGGCGGCGCCGCCAAGCCCCCCGAGATCCACTACGAGGTACGCGACGAGATCGGCGGGCGCGGTGTCGTGCACGGCTACGGCATGACCGAGGTGCCGATGATCGCCAACGGCTCACCCCACGACACCGACGAGCAGCTCGCCAACACCGATGGCAAGCCGGTGGAGGGCGCCGACGTCCGCATCGTGACCCTCGACGGCCACGTCGCCGCCCCGGGTGAAGAGGGCGAGGTCCGGGTGAAGGGGCCGATGGTCTTCCACGGCTACACCGACGCCTGCCCTCGACGCCGACGCCTTCGACGAGGACGGCTACTTCCGAACGGGCGACCTCGGCCGGCTGCGGGCCGACGGCCACCTGAACCTGACCGGCCGTCTGAAGGACGTGATCGTCCGCAAGGGCGAGAACATCAGTGCCAAGGAGATCGAGGACCTGCTCTACACCCACCCCAAGGTGATCGAGGTCGCCGTGATCGGGATCCCCGACCCCGAGCGGGGCGAGCGGGTCTGCGCGGTCGTCCAGCTCGCCGAGGGCGCCGATGGGCTCGAGCTCTCCGACGTGGTGTCCTTCTGCCGGGACGCCGGCCTTATGACCCAGAAGATCCCCGAGCAGCTCGAGCTCCGCACCGACTGGCCGCGGGCGGGCACCGGCAAGATCGTCAAGAAATCGCTGCGCGACGAGTACGCCGCCTCGTGAGCCCCACCCCCCGCCGGCGCGGGCTCGTCGTCCCCCCGGGGCCGATCGGCGACGGGCCGTACCGCGTCGTCTTCGTCTGCACCGGCAACATCTGCCGCTCCCCCATGGCCGAGGTGATCACCCGGTCCCTGGCGGCGTCGACCACGCTCGCCGACGGGACCACCCTGGCCGACCACCTCGAGGTGCGCAGCGCCGGCACAGGCCCATGGCACGAGGGCGAGCCGATGCACCCGCTGGCCCAGACGGCCCTCGCCCGGGCCGGGTACCCGCACCACAGGCACGTCGCCCATCAGATCATGTCCTCTGAGCTGGGCGGCTACGAGCTCATGGTCGCATTGGACCGCCGCCATCAGCAGACCCTGCGCGGCCTGGGCGCCGACCCCGACCGCCTCGCCCTGCTCCGGGCGTTCGACGCCACCTCGGGCGCCGCCGCCGACGTGCCGGACCCCTATTACGGCGACGACGAGGTCTTCGGCGACTGCCGGGACATGATTGCCGGCGGCTGTCGGGGACTCGTCGACGCACTGGCGGCCCATTGGGACTCCCTCTGGGGGGCGTAGACCCCGACCAAGGGAGTCCGCTCCGGGCCGACTGCCACCAGGTCCTTCCCCCGGTCGGCCCGCCGTCCACCCGGCGCCCGCCAGGCGCGCGAACCTGCTGGTCAGGAACCCTCCTGCCCGGGGTTCTCGCCAGAGTGTGTGACATAGTGCCGGCGTGGTCTCACGCAGGGTCATGCGCCGCCGCCGCCAGTTCGTCGCGGGGGGCGCACTCCTCCTCCTGCTCCTGATCTATTTCGCGTTCTTCTCCGGCGGATCCAGCGCGCCGCCCCCGTCCACGTCCTCGACCACGACGACCAATCACGCCGTCACCACGGCTGAGCGCTTTCCGAAACACTCGCCGCTCAACCCCGCATGGACCGGCAACGGCCACACGGTCACCTTCGGCTTCGGGGGCGACGTGCACTTCGCCGGTGTCGTCGGGACGAATCTGGCCAAGAACCCGGCGACGGCGCTCGGCCCCACCGTCCCGCAGCTCCTCACGGGAACACAGGTGAGCATGGTCAACCTGGAGACCGCCGTGACGAACGGCACCTGCCCGGAGCCACAGAACAAGCAGTACATCTTCGACGCCCCGGCCTCTGCCGTCACGGCTCTCAAGAGCGCCACTGTCTCGCTGGCGACCGAGGCCAACGATCACGGCATGGACTGCGGTGCGCAGGGTCTGTCCCAGAACCTGACCATCGCATCTCAGGCGCGTTACCCGATCATCGGCATCGGCAACACCGCCGCGCAGGCGTTCACCCCCTACCGCGTGACGATCGGGGGCCAACGCGTCGCGATCATCGCGGCAACGCAGGTGATCGCCGACAACTTGGTCGGTACGTGGACGGCCACCGCGACACAGCCCGGCGTCGCCTCGGCGATCGACCCGACGGAGCTCGTCCGCGAGGTCCAACAGGTGCGCCGCACCTCCGACACCGTGATCGTCTACGTGCACTGGGGCACCGAGACCCAGGCCTGCCCCAACCCGCAGCAGGAGCCGCTGGCGGAGCAACTCGTCAAGGCCGGAGCGGACATCGTGATCGGCTCGAACGCGCACGTTCTCCTCGGGGCCGGCTATCTCGGCGCGGCATACGTGGACTACGGCCTGGGCAACTTCGCCTTCTACGACGACACGGCACCCGAGACCGACAGCGGCGCGCTCGTGATCACCGCGCAGGGCCGCCACATCACGGGGGCCGTGTGGCGCCCGGCCACCATCCTCAACGGACTCCCCGAGCCGCTGACCGGCGCCCCCGCCACGGCGGCCGTCCAGAGCTGGAACGCGGCGCGCGGGTGCACCAACCTGTCGCCCACGCCCGCCAAGAGCCTCACGACGATGCGGGGTGAGACAGTGGCCTTCGTCGCACCACCGGCTGCGCCGACCACCACGACGTCAACGACGGCGGGCTCGTCGACCGGCGGGAGCAGCACCACCACCACCACCACCACGCGCAGCACGACGACACGCCCGTCTACCGGCGGGGAAAGCACCACGACGACCGCGCCGTCCCGGTCCGGTGGGACCACCACGACCACGACGACGGCGCCCCCCTCGACCACCACGTCCGCGACCGACAACGCCGGAGGCTGACCCCGACCGCACGGCCGACTAGGACAGATCGATCCTCGACCAGGTGTGGGGCTGCTCCGCGAAGACATCCTCACCGGGGAGGCGCTGGTACCGGAACCGGATCTCTTCGAGGTCGTTCGGCTCGGTGACCGTGTCCTCCGACAAGCGCAGGACCATGTCGGCCTGGCGCCGGAGGACGTCTCGCTGCTCGACTGAGGTCGTGTCGAGCATGATGGAGCCGAGGGAATCGACGAGACGGATCAGGACGGCCGGCATGCCCCGGGCCGACTGGCGGATCTTGTCGAACGCGCGGTTCACCATGCGGGCGTACGACGGATCGAATTCGATCAGGCGCACATTGCCCGCCGCGTCCCGGTAGACGCCCTCGTCGAGCACCCGGCCGGAGACCCGACCCAGCCCGGCCGACAGCCAGTCGATGCAGGTGAGGGCCGTGAAAGTGTCGTTCACGGCCGTCGAGAGCGCCCGGATGGCGATCTCGACGAGTTGATCGATGGCGAACACCGGGTCCTGCACGAGCGTGCGGTGGGGCCCCGTCACGTGGGCCTTGGACAGTGCGAGTGCGACCTCGGGGGCCGCTCCGCGGGGCCACACGATGGCCAGAGGGCGGCCGGTGGCCAGATAGTGGCCCGGGCGGTGCTCCAGCCGGATCACCGAGTCGGTACGGGTGGCGATGCCGATCAACTGGGAGTACCCCACGTACTGGATGTAACCGCTGACCTGTGAGGGCACCGCAGTCCCACCCTCGTCGATGAGCTTCAGCAATTCGGGAACCGACTTCCCGACGTCCGCGGGCACGACGGGCTCGACCGCGGCACCCACCGCGTCCGGGAACTCGGCGTCGATGGAGTCGATCAGATCTTTGGCGATCCCCGCGATCACCTCGGGCAGCTGAATGGACTTGGCGATGTGGTGAATGAAGTAGATCAACACCCCGAGGTCGAGGAGCAGGAGGGCCTCGGCGACCGACGTCGAGAGATGGGGGACGAAAGTGACGCTCAGGCTATTGATGGATCCCAGGGCGAGCACGGAGTAGACGAACGTGCCGACGAAGATGCCCAGGGTGACCTGGTTGCCGATGTCCCGAACGAAGTTGCGCATCATGCGCGGGCCGAACTGCTGCGATGCCAGCGTCAGAGCAAGGATCGTGATGGAGAACACGACGCCGATCACCGTGATGACCGCGGCGGCGATGGCGATCAGGACCTGTCGTTCGGCGTCGGCGTTGCCCGTCCGGATCCAGTACGGCAGGGTGAGGTGGCCGTGGTACGCCGCGATGTCGACCCCGAACGTGACGATGAAGAGCAGGGCCGCGACCACGACGAAGATGCTCGGGACGACCCAGAGCGTCGTCCGGAGCTCCTCCCAGCGCCAGCTGGGCAGCTTCCGGCGGTCCTTGCCGACGCGCGCCGGCTGGGGCGCGACGACATCTTCGATGTCGGTCACGACGTCACCGTCAAAAGGCGCACACCGGCGCACAGAGATGGGGTGTGGAGGGCGGCAGTCATGGACACGGGATCACTCGTCGCCGACCAGTCTTCCCGGCACACCACGCAACTGCGAGAACACAAGGCTAATCGCCACCCCGACCCCTCCCGCCCAGGCACGCAGGCGGGCCAGGCTCACGACGGGAAGAACCGGGGCAGGTGGTGCCGGTTGGCCCCCAGGAGCTCGTCGGCCAGCACAGCGGCCAACGGGTACTGCCCCACCAGCGGATTGGCCAACAACGCGCGCACCACGTCGTCGCGGCTCCCCGAGCAGGCGGCCTTCACCGCCAGGCGTTCGTAGGCCTTGGCGTGTTGGACGAGCCCGAGCATCTCGGGCGACAGCTCCCGCTGCGGGAGCGGGTGCGCACCGGTGGCGTCGACCACGGCCGTCGTCTCCACCACCGCGTCGTCGGGCAGCCCGGGCACGGCGCCGTCGTTGCGCATGTCGACCACCTGCACGTCACCGGTCCCGGCATGGAGCGATCCCATGAGCCTGACCGCGGCCAGCGAGTAGTAGGCACCGCCCCGGTACGACAGCGCCGCCGGCTTCGACACCAGCGCAGGGTCCCTGTACTCCTCCAGGAGCTTGGTCTCCAACTCGGCGACGACGTCGGCTCTCGACCGGTACCCCGCCGCAGACTGCTGCGCCACCTCGGCGTCGTGTTGGTAGTAGTAGTGCACGTAGTACGACGGCAGCGCGTGCTGCAGGCGGAGCACGTCGATCGGGACACCGCTCTCGAGTTCGAGCTCGGGGCCGAACCGCCCGAAGAGGTCATCGAGCCGGTCCTCGCCCTGATCGCCGTCGCCACCGACCCGGGCCGACCGGATCCAGGTCAGGTGGTTGAGACCCACGTGCTCGACGGCGACCTCATCGGGGTCGACCCCGAGATAGTGCCCGAGCCGTCGTTGGGCCCAAATGGCCACGTTGCACAGCCCGACGGCGTGGTGTCCCTCGTCGAGCAACGCCTGGGTGACGATCCCGACAGGATTGGTGAAGTCCACCAACCAGGCGCCCGGGTTGGCGCGCGCGGCCATCTCCTCGGCGAGCTCGAGCACGATCGGCACGGTGCGCAGCGCCTTGGCCAGGCCACCGGCGCCCACCGTCTCCTGGCCGAGGCATCCGTAGCCCACCGGCAGCGTCTCGTCGACGTGGCGCGCCGCCTGTCCCCCGATGCGCAGCTGGACCACGACGAAGTCGGCTCCCTCGAGCGCGGCATGGGGGTCGGCCGTCGTCGAGAACGTCCCCGACCATCCCCTCGCCCGCAGGATGCGCTCGGAGAGCCCCCCGACCACCTCTCGTCGCAGGTCGCTCGGATCGAGGAGGACGAGATCGTCGACGACCATCCTGTCCTCCACGTCGCACAGACCGTCGACCAGTTCGGGCGTATAGGTGCTCCCACCACCAACGACAGCCACCTTGGTGCCCACGCAGCGCAACGTAACATCCGTCCGTGTCCCCGCCCTCTGACTCCGCGCCGGCCGTGTTGGCGTTCGACGGGGGCAGCACGAAGACCGATGTCGTCCTGGTCGCACACGACGGCGCCGTGCTCGGCCGGGCCCGGGTCGGTCCCAGCAACCACCAACTCGTCGGCCTCGAGGGGACCGTCGGGGCGCTGACCGAAGCGGTCGACACCCTCACCGCAGACGCCGGGATGGCGAGTGCCCCGTTCCCGCTCTGCCCGACCGGTGTGTACTGCCTGGCCGGCATCGATCTGCCCGTCGACGAGGAGAGGCTCGCGCCGGCGATCGACGCGCTGGGGTGGACCGAACGGGTCATCCTCCGCAACGACACGTTCGCGGTCTCCCGCGCGGGTACGACGTCGCGCTGGGGCATCGGCGTCGTCTGCGGAACGGGCATGAACTGTGCCGCGGTCGGGCCGGACGGGCGGACCGTGCGCTTCCCGGCCCTGGCCGAGCTGTCCGGGGACTTCGCACCCGGCGGCTCCTGGCTCGGCGTGCGTGCCCTCGGCCTCGCGCTGCGCGCCGGCGACGGTCGGGGTGACGCCACCGTCCTCAGCGAACGGGTCCCCGCCCATCTCGGAACGCCCGACGCCGAGGCCGCGCTCACCGGGCTCTACACGGGAGCGATCCCCTACGCCCGGCTCTTCGAGCTGGCCCGCGTCCTCCTCGACGCGGCCGCCGACGGCGACGCGCCGGCCCGACAGGCAGCGGACACCTTGGCCGACGAGGTCGCGGCCTTCGTCCGTGCTGCTGTCGTCCGGCTCGACCTCCAGGACGAGGCGGTCGAGGTCGTCCTGGGCGGAGGCATCTTCGACACCACCGACGTGGCCTTCCACGCCCGAGTCGCAGCCGGCATCCATGCCACGGCGCCCCGCGCCGTCCTGCAACGCCTCGACGCCCCACCCGTACTGGGCGCCGCGCTCATCGGCCTCGATGCCGAGGATGCCCCGGCGAGCTCGCTGTCCGCGCTCCGCGACGCGCTGCAGCACCAGTCAGACCCGCGACAAAGTCCGCCCGACGACGCTTCTTGAGCGCCGACCTCCCGATCCTCAGGCGCCACCGCCGCCGCCGCCGCCGCCCGACACGCCCACAGGCACGTGCGGCATGGCGTCGGCCACCAGGCGCTCGTCGTCGGCCAGCAGCGAGTGGGCGAGGTCCTTCACCATCTCAATCAGCTCCGGATGCTCCTCGGGGTTCCAGCCCTCCAGCAGCTCGGTGAGCCCCGCCCGCCGCGCCTCGGTCAGGTTCGCGAGTGCCGTCGTCCCGGCCGGCGTGAGAGACAGATCGCAGTCTGCGCCTGCGCCCCGACTCCGCTCCTCGATCATGCCGGCGGCCACCAATCCGTCCACCCCGGGCTGGATCAGCACCGGGTCCACCTTCAACCGTTGCGCCACGTCGTTGACCGTGCAGTCGGGCTGATCGGCCAGCCGGTAGAGCAACCAGACGGAACGGGGTGGCAGGTCGAGGCCCGCCCGATGGGCCAGCGTCTGGTAGAGCTCGACCCGGTTCTCCCGCACCGAGAGCCGGTGCAGCGCCAGCTCGATCTCCTGCAGCGACGACCGATGCTCGGGCATCCCGTTCACCTCACCGACGTCGACCGTCTCCACCGTCTTGCGCAAGGCCACCTCGGGGAGCAGGAAGCTCAGGAGGAACGCCACGAAGGCGATCGGCACCGCAACGAGGAAGACGGTCTGGATCGAGTGGGTCACCGCATCGAGGTACTTGGTGTAGAAGAACAGCCCCGCGGCGGTCGACTTCAGCTTGGCCAGCACACCGGGATTGATCGTCTGCGGGTTGAAGCTCCTCAGTACGGACGCCGGGACCTTGGCCAACGTCGGCGCAATCGTGTGGTTCAGGACGATGGCGTAGATCGCCCCGAACACGGCCGTGCCGAACGACCCGCCGATCATGCGGAAGAACGTGGCACTGCTGGTGGCCACGCCGAGGTCCTGGTACGACACGGCGTTCTGCACCGCCACCACGAGAACCTGCATGACGAGGCCCATGCCGACGCCGAAGACGAACATGTAGCCGGCCAGGACCCACCCGTTCGTCGACGCATCGATCATCGACAGGAGATACGCGCCGACGGTCATCAACGCCGTGCCGACGATCGGGAAGATCCGGTAGCGGCCCCAGCGGGTCACCAGCCTCCCCGAGATCACCGACGCACCGAGCATGCCGAGCATCAGCGGCAGGATCCGTAGCCCCGAGGCCGTGGGGCTCACGCCCTTGACGATCTGCATGTACAACGGGAGGAAGGTGAGCGCCCCGAACATGGCGAACCCCATGACGAACCCGATGGAGCTGGCGGCGTTGAAGACACGCACCCGGAAGAGCTTCAGCGGGATCACGGGCTCCGCCGCCCAGCGCTCGGTCAGGAGGAACGCCACCGCCAACACGACCCCGAGGACGGCCGTGGCGATGCTCGGGACGGACACCCAGGCCCAGGAGATCCCACCCAGGCTGGCGAAGATGATGAGCGACGTCGCCGAGCCGGCGAGCAACAGCGACCCCAGGTAGTCGATGCGGTGCGGGACCCGCCGCAGGTGGCCGGGGAGCACGGCGCCGGTCACGAACAGCGCGAGGATCCCGAGCGGCAGGTTGATGTAGAAGACCCAACGCCAGGTCAGGTAGGTCACGCAGAGCCCGCCGATGAGCGGCCCGATCACGGTGGCCACGGCGAACATGGCGCCGAAGAGACCCATGTAGCGGCCCCGGTCGCGGGGCGACACGACGTCGCCGATGATCGTCTGCGCGCCGACCATCAGTCCCCCACCGCCCAGTCCCTGGACGGCCCGGAAGGCGATCAGCTCGGTCATGGTGTGGCTGAAGCCGGCCAGGGCCGACCCGATCACGAAGATGACGATGGCGGCCTGGAAGAAGGTCTTGCGCCCGTACTGGTCGCCCAACTTCCCCCACAGCGGTGTCGACACCGTCGAGGCCAGCAGGTAGGCCGTGACCACCCAAGCCAGGTGCGACCCGCCGTGCAGGTCGCCCACGATGGTGGGCAGCGCCGTCGAGACGATGGTCTGGTCGAGGGCCGCCAGCAGCATGCCCAGCAGCAGTGCACCGAGGATGAGCCAGAGCCGTCGCTTGGTGATCGTCTCGGACATGGGAGCTGTTGCGACGGCGCTCCCCCCCACCTCCCCGACGTCTGCCACGATCAGCTCAGAGTAGGAACGTCCTGCTCAAAATGCAACCACGGGCAGCCGACCGCCCGCTCCCGCCGGACCCCTCCCGGCGGCCGGCGCCGCCCGCGCTACGGTCCCCGCGGCGGATGTCTGTTTGGCGCCCGTGCAGGATCGAGACCGTCGCGCCGGAACGCGACCAAGGAGGGCCAGAGCACCAATGCGAACCCGTCTGACCGAGCTGCTCGGCATCGAGCACCCCGTCATGTTGGCCGGAATGGGCGGCGTCTCCTACTCCGAGTTGGCCGCCGCCGTCTCGGACGCGGGCGGCTTCGGCTGTCTCGGCGCGTCCACCATGGGTGACGAGAAGATGGCGGCCGAAATCGCCGCGGTGCGCCTGGCCACGGACAAGCCCTTCGGTGTCGACCTCCTCACCGCCATGCCCGGCGGGATGGCCGACCAGGTCAAGATGATCATCGAGGGCGGGGCGACGGCCTTCGTGGCGGGGCTCGGGGTCCCGACCGAGGTCGTGGACCTCTGCCACAGCCACGACGTGATCGTCGTCAGCATGTGCGGAAAGGTCGAGCACGCGCGGCGCGCCGTCGACGCCGGGTGTGACCTGGTGGTCGCTCAGGGCACCGAGGCGGGCGGTCATACCGGAAAGGTCGCCTCCTTCCCTCTGGTCCCCCAAATCGTCGACGCCGTCGGCGACCGCGTGCCGGTGGTGGCCGCCGGTGGCATCTTCGACGGTCGCGGCCTCGCCGCCGCACTGGCGCTCGGCGCCGACGGGGTCTGGGTGGGCACCCGCTTCATCGCGACACCCGAGGCACGAGGCGTCCTCGGGTACAAGGACAAGCTTCTGAGCAGCCGCGAGGACCAGACCACCGTCAGCCGCGCCTACTCGGGCAAGACCATGCGCGTCGTGCAGAACGAGTACACGGACTACTACGACAGCCACCCCGACGAGCTGAAGAAGTTCCCCGAGCAGCTGGGCATCGCCTACCGGAACGGTGCCATGCACCTCGGTGGCGATTCCTTCAGTGAGGGCGTGGACCTCGACAAGGAGTGTTACCCGGCGGGCCAGGGCGTGGGCGCCATCACGGAGCTCGTCCCGGCGGGTGAGCTGGTCCGGCGCTTCGTGGCCGAGGCCGGGGTGGTCCTCGAACGCCTGGCGGGGTTGCGCTGACAAGCGAGCCCAGGGTCGCACTCGTCACGGGTGCGAACCACGGGATCGGCGCCGCGACCGCCAAGGCCCTGGCCGCCCACGGCACTGCGGTCCTGTGTGCCTACTACCGCAGCGAACGTCTCGGCGGGCTCGACGACGCATCGCTGCCGACGGCGTACCGGGCCACCCGGACAGCACGCGCGGACTTCGTTGCCGAGTCGATCCGAGCGGCGGGCGGCAGAGCGGTGGCGATGGAGGTCGACCTGTCCGACGCGTCGAGCGTGCCCTCTCTGTTCGACGCCGCCGAAGCCGAGCTGGGGCCGGTGCAGATCCTCGTCAACAACGCGTCGGGGTGGGTCGCCGACACCTTCCTCCCCACCGCGACGAACCGCTTCGGGCGGGCGCAGCCGCTGGTGAGTCCAACCACCCTCGACCAGGTCTTCGGGGTCGACGCACGGGCGGCGGCGCTCCTGATCGCCGAGTTCGCGCGGCGTCACGTCGAACGGGGCGGCGACTGGGGGCGCATCATCGGATTGACCTCGGGCGGTGCGGATGGCTTCCCCGAAGAGGTCTCCTACGGCGCGGCCAAAGCGGCGCAGGTCAACTTCACGCTCAGCGCGTCCACCGAGCTGGCGCGCTTCGGCGTGACCGCCAACGTCGTGCACCCGCCCATCACCGATACCGGGTGGATCAACGAGAGAACGGCGGCGTGGGCGCAATCGACCGGCCACCGCGTCGCCACGCCCCGCCAGGTGGCCGACGTGATCGCCTATCTCGCTTCGGAGGCCGCGGCGCTCGTCACGGGCAACGTCATCCGTCTCCGCTGACGCGCTGCGCCGAGCGGGCCCTCCCGCTCAGCCGCTGCCGGCGAGATCGACCGGGCACGACACACCGGTGCCCCCCAGGCCGCAATAGCCGCCAGGGTTGGCCCCGAGATACTGCTGGTGGTACGGCTCCGCGTAATAGAACTCCCCCGCCGGCGCGATCTCGGTCGAGAGGCTGCCGTGGCCGGCCTGACGGAGTGATTCGCCGAAACGCTCGGCGACGCGCCGTGCCGTTTCGGCCTGTTCCGGCGACGTTGTGAAGATGGCCGAGCGGTACTGGGTGCCGACGTCGTTCCCCTGCCGCATTCCTTGCGTCGGGTCGTGACCCTCGAAGAAGGCGCCCACGAGCTGTTCGTAGGAGACCACCGCCGGGTCGAAGACCACGAGCACGGCCTCGGCGTGTCCGGTGCGACCACGACACACCTCGCGGTAGGTCGGATTGGGCGTGAACCCGCCGGCGTAGCCCACCGCGGTGGTGAAGACCCCGGGCAGCACCCAGAACGCCCGCTCAGCGCCCCAGAAGCACCCCATGGCGAAGATCGCCTGCTCGAGCCCGGCTGGGAACGGTGGGGTCATCGTCCTCCCGAGCACGAGGTGTGGGGCCGTGACGACCACCGCCTCCTCCCTCCCAGGCAGTGCCCGGTCCGCCGTGACCATCTGCGGCCTGAGCCACCCCAACAGCCTCACGATGCCTCCTCGGGCGGGATCAAACCGGCAGCGGCCCGGATCCCTCCATCCCAGTATGGGCACCCGGTAGACCTCTTCGTGCGGGCCAGAGCCCTTCGTGCAGGTCAGCGGCCTTTTGGAATAAAACGCGTGACATTCTGTTGTTATGCGATATATCATTATGTTACGAATCGACCGCGAGAGCGGTCCGGCCCGGAAAGGGCCCACGCACCAAGGAGTCATCAATGACACACGATCACAATCCTGAACACGACCACGGGCAGCACCGCGAGCACGAGCACGACCACGAGCACGATCGCCATTTCGGCGGGCGTGGCGGGAGGGGCCAACGAGGCCGTTGGGGCGGCGGGCGGGGCGGCTGGGCCGGCGGCAGACGCATGCCGCGCGGAGCCATCCGTACGGCCATTCTCGTCGCCCTGCGCGACGAGCCGGGCAACGGGTACGAGGTCATGCGCCGGCTCGAGGAGCTGAGCGGGGGCCTGTGGCGCCCGAGTCCGGGGTCGGTCTACCCGCACCTCCAGATGCTCGAGGACGAGGGAATGGTGCAGTCCTCCGAGGTCGAGGGCAGCCGTACCTTCACCCTGACCGAGACGGGCCGGGCGGAAGCCGATAAGGCGACGCTGCCCTGGCAGCAATCGGGCGAATCCGACGACGACGTGCGCACGCTGCGCACCAGCGTGGGGCAGCTCATGAGCGCCGCCAAGCAGCTGGCCGGCGCCGGAGAGAAGGCGCAGATCGAGCGGGGGGTCAGCGTGATCCAGAAGGCCCGCAAGGAGCTGTACCAGATCCTGGCCGAGGACTGATGCGCAAAGGGGTGGAAAGACCGCTGAGGGAACCGCCCGATACTGTGCAACCGGATCCATGACCACGACAGCCACCTCTACGCCGCTCGTTGGCGGTGCCCCGGGAGTCGGGGCGCCGATCATCGAGACGGTGGGTCTCACCAAGATGTACGCGGGAACGGACTTCCGTGCCGTCGACGGGCTCAACCTGCAGGTCGGGACGGGCGAGGTGTTCGGTCTCCTCGGTCCGAACGGCGCCGGGAAGACGACGACCATCGGCGTCCTGACCACCAGGGTGATCCCGACAGGCGGTCAGGCGACCATCGCCGGTATCGACGTCGTGCAGCACCCGACCCTCATCAAGCAGCTGATCGGCGTCGTGTCGCAGCAGAACACGTTGGACCGCCAGCTGACTCCGTTCGAGAACCTCTACTGGCACGGGCGCCTGTTCGGGATGGGAGCAAAGGAGTCTCGTCAGACCGCGGACGACCTTCTCGACCGCTTCCAGCTCTCGCGCTTCGCCAAGGCGTCGGTCTATGCCCTCTCCGGCGGGATGGCCCAGCGCCTCATGGTGGCCCGGGCCATTTTCCACCGGCCCGCAGTCCTCTTCCTCGACGAGCCCACCGCCGGACTCGACCCGCAGGGCCGACTCGCGTTATGGGAATTGCTGGAGGGCCTCAACGCCGAGGGTCAGACCATCATGCTCACCACGCACTACATGGAGGAGGCGGACAAGCTCTGCGCTCGCGTGGCGATCATGGACCACGGCCGGATCCTGGCCCTCGACACCCCGGCCGAGCTGAAGCGCAGCGTCGGCGCGGACACCATCGTGACCGTGAAGGCCGCTGGAGACGCCGATCAGTTGGCCAAAGTCTTCATGGAGCGTCTCGAAGGACTGACGCGCACGCGCACGCTCCCAGATGGTGTCGAGCTCCAGATTCGCGGGGCCGATCGGCTGGTCCCACGGGTGGTCGAAGCCGCCGAAGCCGGCGGGTTCTCACTGGCCGACCTGTCGGTGGCGGAGCCCACGCTCGAGACCGTCTTCATCGGGTTGACCGGAAAGGACCTGCGCGACTGATGGCGGCGACCACCTCCCAGGCCCTCCCGGCCGCCACGTTCGGCACGCCCGGCACGCACCAGGTCGAGTTGAAGCCGACCCGCTCGGCGACCGCGGCGAGCCGGACCTCGCTGCGAGCCCTCATCCAGCGCGACCTGGTCGTGCTCTGGAAGCACAAGATCGAGTTCACAATTCGCACGCTGGTACAACCGTTCCTGTTGTGCTTCGTCTTCCTCTACGTCTTCCCCAAGATCGGCCAGGGCATCGGCGGTGGAGGCGGCCCCGCCGCCGAGTCGGCCTTCGCGACGGTCCTGGTCCCCGGAGTCGTCGGCCTGTCGATCATGTTCCAGGGCATTCAGGCTGTGGCCATGCCTCTGGCCCAGGAGTTCGGTTTCACCCGCGAAATCGAGGACAGGGTGCAGGCCCCGTGCCCGATCTGGTTGGTGGCGATCTCCAAGGTCATCTCGGGAGGAGCCCAGGGTCTCCTCTCGGCCGCCATCGTTCTGCCCATCGCCTCGGTCGTGCACGCCGCGGGCGTCGAGGCGCAGATCAATCTGCACTGGCTGCTCATCGTGACGCTGGTGCCGTTGTCATGCGTCTGCATGGCATCGCTGGGCCTCCTCCTCGGGACCTCGTTCGAGCCGCGCAACCTCGGGCTCATGTTCGGGTTCATCGTGCTCCCGATCACGTTCCTCGGTGGCACCTACTACCAGTGGACACGATTGGCGCCGGTGCAGGCCGGCCCGATCCATTGGCTGCAGATCGTCGTGCTGGTGAACCCGCTCATCTACATCAACGAGGGGATGCGCGCCGCCTTCACGAACGCCGCGCACATGCACCTCTTCATCGTCTATCCCGCCATCGTCGCCTTCAGCGTCATCTTCTTGACGCTCGGCCTCCGGAACTTCCGCCACAAGGTGCTCGCCTGAGGCTCGACCGGGTCCGAGGTCGGGCGAGACTCAGAGGACCCGGAGCGCACCCGGCAGGCCCGTTCGCTCCTGGTGAAGCCCCGCAGAGCGGCGAGTCCCCCCACCCGAGACTGAGCCAGCTCGAGGCAGACCTCCAGGGCGATCTCGACCGAGGCTCGGGGAGGATCCGGCGCGACCAGGCCGGGCACGCTGCAGACCAGGTCGTCGCCGTGCACCACGACCTCGAGCACCCGGGTCCGGAGATACTCACCCAGCGGGACCTGCCCGCCGGGGACCCGAATGACCGCGACGGCACGCGAGTCGGGTGCGTCGTCCAGGAGGCCGACGAGCTGGTCGCGCGATGCCGTGAGCGCCGCTCTGACGGTATCGATCCCCGTCCGGGCGAATCCTGCGGCGGCCGCACGCAGAGAAGCGGAGAACGTGTCCTCCGAGACCTCCTCGTCCGCCTCGCGCTCGACCCTGTTGAGTCCGAAGTACTCCTCCACTCCGACCGGACGGAGACCGACCGGCTCAGCGTCGGTCAGCAGTTGCTCGAGCCACACGACTCCGTGCACGGCGTGGGCCGCCATGCCACCGACCGAGTAGCGCGCCACAACGCTGGGTTCGTCCCAGGCTGCAGCGACCTCGGTCCGGCCGAGAACGCCGCGCAGCCAGTCGACGGCGGCCAGGTACGCATCCGCCTCGTTGCGCGAGAGCCTGCGTCCCACCACACCCCGAGAGTGGGTGATTCGTTCAGAGCGGGCTTCGGCCGCACTCCCGGGCCGGGCCCGGAGCTGCCTCCGGCCAGGCGCCGAACCGGCGGAGGCGGATCCTCCACCGCCTGACCACCTGGCGTTTGCGTGAATAATGCGTCAATCGCGCCTGATCGCAGACACATCTGGGTAGGGTGAATCGGAACCGTGCACCGGCGAGTGCAACCGCTCCGGGTGGGGTGGCGAAGGGACTGATCTCATGGACATGACCGGTCGAGAAACGCCGTCCGATCTCCCGGGCGCCTATGAGCAGGTGCGCGCAACGACGGAACGGTTGGCCTCTGTCCTGAGCGCGGAGGATCAGACGGTCCAGACGATGCCGGACGTGAGCCCGACGAAGTGGCACCGGGCCCACGTCACGTGGTTCTTCGAGACCTTCATCCTCGGCGAATACGCCACCGGCTACCAGGCGTTCGACGAGGCGTACGCCTACATCTTCAACTCGTACTACGAGGCCGTGGGGGCCCGGCACCCCCGGCCCGAGCGCGGCCTTCTCTCCCGGCCCGGGATCGACGAGATCGCCCGCTACCGGTCCTTCGTCGACGGCGCGATGGAAGCGCTGCTACGCGATCCCGATCAGCCTGGCCTCACGGAGCTGATCACCTTGGGGCTGCACCATGAGCAGCAACACCAGGAGCTGCTGCTCATGGACATCAAGCACGTGCTGTCCCGGAGCCCCCTCAACCCCGTGTACCTCCCCGACCCATCGGAGCCTTCTGGCGTCGCGCCCCCCAAGGCGGGATGGATCGAGCACGACGGCGGTCCCGTCGAGATCGGGCACCGGGGACGGGGTTTCGGCTTCGACAACGAGTTCCCCGTCCATACGGTGCACCTGGTTCCCTTCGGGCTCGCAGACCGGCCGGTGACGTGCGGCGAATGGCTGTCGTTCATGGAAGACGACGGTTACAGCCGGCCCGAGTTCTGGCTCTCCGACGGGTGGGCCGTCGTCAACGCCGACCATTGGGACGCACCCCTGTATTGGTCCCGGGACCCCGACAACCCCGAGCGGTGGCTCCAGTTCACCCTTTCGGGCCTCCGGCCCGTCGACCCCAACGAGCCGGTCTGCCACATCAGCTACTACGAAGCGGACGCGTTCGCCCACTGGACCGGCATGCGACTGCCGACCGAGTCGGAATGGGAGACCATCGCTCTGTCACACGGCGAAGGCGACAACTTCTTGCGGGACGATGTTCTCTCGAGCGGGCCACCGCACCCGCGACCCGCCGTCTCGTCCAATGCCATCTTCGGGGACGTCTGGGAGTGGACCTCGAGCGCGTACTCGCCGTATCCCGGATTCCGGGCAGCCCCGGGTGCGGTGGGCGAATACAACGGGAAGTTCATGGTGAGCCAGTACGTCTTGCGTGGTGGGGGTTGCGCCACGCCGGCCGGGCACGGCCGCCCCACGTATCGCAACTTCTTCCCGCCGGGCGCGCGTTGGCCGTTCGGCGGGCTCCGGCTGGCCCGGGACCCCTGATCTATGGCGTACACCATCGATGTCCATCTCTCGCCCGAGGAGGTGCGCCGCCAGATGCTGGCCGACGCGCGCAAAGGTCTCCAGGGTGACGAGAAATCGATCCCACCCGTGTGGTTCTACGACGAGCGAGGCAGCCGCCTGTTCGAGGAGATCACCCAACTCCCCGAGTACTACCCCACCCGGGCCGAGCGGGCGCTCCTGGAGGCCAACGCCGCATCCATCGCCGAGTTGTCGAAGGCCGACACCCTCGTCGAGCTCGGCGCCGGGGCGTGCGAGAAGACGCGGGTGCTGCTGAGCGCCCTCCAGGAGGCCGGCACCCTGGCGAGGTACGTGCCGTTCGACGTGAGCGACGAATTCCTCCGCGGGGCCGCCACAACGCTCTCGGAGGAATTCGACTCGCTGGACATCCACGTGGTCATCGGCGACTTCCATCAGCATCTGGCCGAGATCCCGACCGAGGGGCGGCGGATGATCGCCTTCCTCGGTGGGACCATCGGCAATCTGAACCCCACGCAGCGTGCCCGCTTTCTCTTCGACCTGAACTGCACCATGTCGAGTGACGACTCGCTGCTGATCGGAACCGACCTCGTCAAGGACAGGGGTCGGCTCGTCGCGGCGTACGACGACGCGGCGGGCGTGACGGCAGACTTCAACCGCAATGTGCTCCATGTGCTGAACGAGCAGCTCGGAGGTGACTTCGATCCGGACCTCTTCCGCCATGTCGCGCTGTGGAACGAGGATGAGCAGTGGATCGAGATGCGGCTCCGCGCTGACGAAGCGAATGAGGTCGCACTGACCGGTGCCGGCATCACCGTGACGTTCGATCGGGGCGAGGACATGCTGACCGAGATCAGTGCCAAGTTCACGCCAGAACGTGTGGGGAGCGAGCTCTCGGAGGCCGGCTTCGTCGTCGAGGGGATGTGGGGGGCGGACGAAGGGGAATTCCTACTGACCCTCGCTCACCCGTTCTGCTGATCGCCCGACGGCGACCCTCAGCCCACTCGTTCCGGCACGCCCACCGCGGCCACCTCGGGGAGAGGTAGGGCGTCGGGCCCCGGCTTCGCCGGGCGGCGGTGGCGGCGGACCAGCCACACAACGAGGAGCAGCAGGAGCAACGCGATCGCGCCCAGGCTGAGAACGCTGGCCAGCAGGAGGTGTCGCGGCCGGTAGTGGAACGCGACCACATCGTTCCCGGCCGGGACACGGACCTGTTGGACAAGGTCAAAGTCGTTGAGCGGGATGGTGTGGGCCTCTCCCCCGTTGACCGAGACGGTGGCGCTCCACCCCGAATCCCATGCCACCGAGCGAGTCACCGTTGCGGGGGCGGAAGCCTGGAGCCGGATCTCCTCTGATTTCGTCGTGCTCGAGAGGACCTGCACGGGGAGGCGCCGGCCGCGTGCGGTCGAGGCGACGATGGGCTGCGGGGGTTTGCGCGCGGTGAACACCGCGTAGCCCTGGGAGAATCCGGCGAGCTGCCACGGCCCCGGCTCCAGCGCCGATGACAACGAACCGGCCAGCTCGTAGGGGTGTCCGGCCACCGTGATCACCGCCCGCTGGGACGGCAGTGAGCCCGCCAGGACCTGGACCGAGAGGCCGACGGCGGGACCGGCCGGATGCGGACCTGTCACGGCGCGGGCACCGGCGGGGACGGGCACCGGCGCACCCCACCGCGTGGTCCCGCCGGCCGACAGCGCACCGAAGCGGACCAGCAATCCCGAGCTTGCCGGGTGTCCGAGGAAGAGTGAGACGGCATCGGGCTCGAGGGTCTCCCCGAAGAACCACGAGGCCGTCCGTCCCGCGCTGAGGGCGGGCCGCGGCCCCGCGTAGAAGGGGTACGCCGTCTCGTTGAAGTCGGCGCCGTACCCCCGGGCCAGCACGGGGTCGGCACCGAAGCCCTCCGGGATCTGCGTGAAGTCGTCGAAAGAACGCGGCGGCGACTGCAGCGGCACGAGGAAGTACTCGGGCACGGTCACGACCTCGCGGAGATCGAGGCGGCCGAGTGTCCCGGAAGACAGCTGGCCGATGTCCAGGTCGTCTTGTTCGTGCGTGTGCGTCGTCGCTTCGTAGTTGCCGTTGACGATCGATGCGTAACCGGACACCGACGGCAGTCCGGGGATGATGTTGAGATCGGGTATGCCCTGGGGGCTGCCGGGGTAGCTCGAGTAGGTCTGGGGGTCGTAGTTGACCATGCGCCCGCCGGGAGGCAACTTCGCCGCCATCAGCTTCTCAATGGGAGTGGTCCCCGCCAACAGGTCGTTGGTCGGCGTCTGCGTCAACTGACTGGTGAACCCGATCAAGCCGATATCGACCGCCACGAAAACGGTGGCGAGCGCCGACCACGGCGCCGTGGCGAGCCGGGGCCGGATCCACACGAGGACGGCACCGCCGGCGCAGAACGCGAGCGCGATGAGAGTGGCCTCGCGCACGGTGTCGGTGATGCGGGGCCGCGGGGAGACGCCCGCGAACACGTGCACGAGCGAGCCCGGCGCAGCCAACGCCCAGATGGCCAACGCCAACACCGCTCCGAACGGGAGCAACGCCATGACCCGGTCGTAGCGCGTCATCGACGTCCCGACCTGAGGCGCCTCGGCCCGGTCGATCCAACCGGCGAAGAGGACGCAGACCGCCGTCGCCACGGTGATCATGTTGCGGCTCTGCAGTCGTTGGTGGCCGTACAGGGGCAGGCTGTTGAAGAGATGCTCGAGGGGCGTGTTGGAGCCCAACGCGAGGAGCAGGCCGACCAGGCCCACGCCGTACCAGGTCACACGGTCACGGGGCGGAATCCGACTGGGCCAACGCGGACGCAGCAACGTGACCAACGCGATGATCGGCAAGATGCCCAGATAGATGCCGACCTCGGGCAGGTTGTACTGGCTGAAGAACTGCGCCTCACCCAGGTGCCCGTACCCACCGTCGAAGTAGGGCACGAGGCTCAGGATGCCGAACGGCCTGGGGTAGCTCCCCGCGGCGGCGACCACTCCGGAGCCTCGCTGCGAGTTGCGGATCGCCTCGAGCCCGGGCAACCACTGAATCGCCGCCAAAGAGAGGGCCAGCGCGGCTCCTGCGCCGCACCTGGTGAGGACCCGCCACCATCGCTCTCGACTGAGACCGGCCGAGAAGACGGCGAAGGCGATGACGAGAAAGGCCTCGTCGAGCATCGCCTCGGGCGCGCCGCCCAGGATCACCGTGGCGTAGGCGATCCCGAGGAGGATGCTCCAGCGCCACCGCCCGTCTCGGACGATGTGCAGGACGGCCAGGAGCATCCACGGGATCGCGACGAATCCCTCCGTCATGTCGACGTGGTTGACCTGGCTCAGCACCGGTCCGGCGAACGCAAAGGTGGCCGCACCGAGGAGACAGGCCACCGTCGAGAGCTTCAGCGCCCGCAGGAAGACGTACATCCCCACCGCGATCGCCGAGAACAGGATGATCTCGGTCGCCAACCAGGCCGCGCGATCGGGCAGCACGATGAACAGCCCCATCAGGGGGTAGAAGGCGCCGGCGTTGAAGTCGGCCATGAGCGGCGTGCCGCTGAAGATGTACTGATTCCAGAACGGCAGTTGGCCGTGGCGCAGCATGGAGCCGACCAAGATGTGGAGCGGGAAGTTCTGCTGCAGGTTGTCGCCCGTGATCAGCAGGCGGCCCCCGATCAGGTCCGGGAGCACGAAGGCGGCCGTCGGGATGGCGATCAGCACCGCGTAGGGCCACAGCGGTCCGAGGTGCGCTCGTAATCGGCTCACTGGCGAGGGAATGCCTTCCGGGGTACGTGGAGTGTGCGCCGTTTGCCTACGGGCCGGAGCGGCGCGATCGGCGCAAGCTAGCCCCTCCCTCTGGGAATGTCCTCAGAGGTCGGCGCGCGGGCGCTCCGGGGATGATTCCTCTGCCTGCGGCTTCGCTGTCCGGCTGATGTTGCTCGAGGTGGAGCGCCATGACACGCTCGGCTCGAGGGCGGACCGCTCGAGACGGTCGATGTGTGCGCGGGCGATGGACAGCAGATCGGCCAGCAGCTCGTCGCCGAGCAGGAACGGCAGAAGGCCGAGGTCGAGCAGCTTGGTGTGCGCGGCCCGGTAGTAGTGCTCCTCCAGCTCCACCCTTGGGTCGTCCAGGTGGACGATCTCTGCGCCACCGGTGGCGTCCGAGACCTTCTGGGCGAGCTCGCCGACGGAGAAGGACTCGGTGAACTGGTTGAACACGCGGAACTCGCCCGCGCTCGCCGGATTCCGGATCGCCAGCTCGACGCAGGCCAGCGTGTCCCGGATGTCCAGGAAGCCCCTCGTCTGGCCCCCCTTGCCGTAGACCGTCAATGGCTCGCCCGCTGCGGCCTGGATCACGAACCGGTTCAGCACCGTGCCGAAGACGGCGTCGTAGTCGAACCGGGTGGCCAGCTCCGGGTGCAAAGTCGTCTCGGGTGTCGACTGGCCGTACACCACGCCCTGGTTGAGGTCGGTGGATCGCAGACCCCAGGCCCGGCAACAGAACGCGATGTTGTGGCTGTCGTGGACCTTCGAGAGATGGTAGAAGCTGCCCGGCTGCTTGGGGAAGGGCAGGACGTCGGTACGACCCCGATGGGTGATCTCGATGTACCCCTCTTCGATGTCGATGTTGGGGGTGCCGTACTCGCCCATGGTGCCCAACTTCACGAGGTGGATCGACGGGTCGACGTCCGCGATGGCGTAGAGCAGGTTCAAGGTGCCGACGACGTTGTTCACCTGGGTGTACACCGCGTGCTTGCGGTCCACCATGGAGTAGGGCGCACTGCGTTGCTCGGCGAAGTGGACGATGGCGTCCGGGCGGAAACGGCCGACCATGTCGTGGACGAATTCATCTTCGGTCAGGTCGCCGATGAAGAGGTCGAGATGGTTGCCCGACACCTCCTCCCAGCGCTCGACACGCCGGTGCAGCGAGGCGATCGGCACCAGGGAGTCGACCCCCATTTCCAGGTCGTACCCGCGTCGGGCGAAGTTGTCGGCCACCCCGACCTCGTAGCCCGCCCGGGACAGATGGAGCGCCGTCGGCCAACCCAGATACCCGTCGCCCCCGAGGACCAGTACTCGCATCTGACACCTTCCATTTCCGTGACAGACATATTTCACATGCGTGACATCCTGATTCTCCCGCTGTAGCCTGGGAGAACCCTGAGAATCCGATTAAGGAAGGTTTCTGGTTCCCAGAATCGGCGCCGGCTGTGACAGAATCACTGCAGTTTGATGAAGGTTTCCACCCCCGCGACGAATCGTCGCGGGGCCCAAGTAAGGAATCCCCGATGGAGCTCGTGTCCCCGAGCGCGAACACCACCCCCGTGACGCCCCTCCAGGGCACCGACGACGACGCGCCGCAGCAGCCGGAGTTTCGGCTCAGCGTTGCGCGCACCGCCGCGCTCGGGCTCCTCGGGAGCACGGCAATCGTGGTTGGGGCGGTACTCGGCGGCCAGTCCTTCGAGACCCATCTGCCCGGGGCATGGTTCTTCGGCATGCCGGGAGGACCCTTCGGGTCGTTCAGCTCGAGCAGCTCCCTCCCGCCGATCGCCTCCCTCGCGCTCGTGTTCGGCGGGCTGATCCTCCTCAGCCGCATCTGGTTCGGATTCCTGCGCCACGTGAACGGGCACCCCGGCTTCCCGGTGAAGCGCGTCGTGCTCGTGGTGACGATCTGGGCGATACCGCTGCTCCTCGCGCCACCGCTCTTCAGTCGGGACGTCTACACGTACTCGGCGCAGGGCGAGATGGTGAGCCACCACATCAATCCGTACTCCTACGGGCCTGAGGTGCTCGGCGCGACGCCGTTCAACCAGATGGCCGACACCGTGTGGTCGGGCACCGAATCGCCCTACGGTCCGACCTTCCTGAGTGCGGACGGCCTGCTCGACCAGGTCTCGGGCCACCAGATCCTTCCCGACCTCGTTCTGCTCCGACTGCTCGAGGTCGCCGGCATCGTGATGGTCGTGGCGGCGACCCCGACGCTCGCCCGGGCGCTCAAACACGACCCGGCCCATGCCGTCCTGATCGGTGCGGGCTCACCCCTCGTGCTGTTGTCGTTGGTCGGTGGTGCCCACAACGACGCGTTGATGATCGGGCTGCTCATGGCCGGTCTGGCCGTGGCCAGACGTTTCGGCACCGTGCCCGGGGTGATCCTCTGTGCCCTCGCGGCCGGAGTGAAATCCCCCGCGCTGCTCGGCGTCCTCTTCCTCGGTTGGGTCTGGGCCGGAAAAGACGCGTCTACCCGGCGGCGCATCGGACACACCGCGGTGGCGGGGCTGATTGCGCTGGCCACCATGGAAACGGTCGCGCTGATCTCCGGCACCGGTTGGGGCTGGGTTCGCACCACCGCGACCGCCGACGCGTCGTTCACGGGTGTGACTCCGGTCAACGTCGTCGCCCGCTCGGTCTCCATCGTCAGCCACGTCTTCCAAGTTCCGATCTCGATCATGACCGTCCGACCTGTGTTCAGCGTCCTCGGGCTGCTCATCGCCGTGTATGTCGGGTACCGACTCCTGCTCCGCTCACCACAGGACGGTGTCGTCCGCTGCCTCGGTCTGACCTTGCTGGTGCTGGCCTTGCTCGGGCCAATCGTGTGGGCCTGGTATGTGACGTGGGGTGTGATCGTGGTGGCCCCCGCGGCCGTTGGACGTCTTCGCTCCGCGCTCATCGTGATCAGCACGTTCTGGGCCTTCGCCGGCATGACGGCGGTCCATGGCATCTACATGCGCCTCATCCACACCTTCGTGCTGACGGACCTGCTGCTGGTCGCGATGCTGCTGGCGGTGGCCATCACGCCGCTGGCCCAGTTCACCTCCGGGCGCCGCGCCCACCTCCCCCGCCTCACCCCGGGTGTGCTGGCCGGCCGGGGCGCTGGCGCCACGACCTGAAGCTGCCCGAAAGGGGCCGTCGCCCGCCGACCTCACTCAGCCGTGTTGAACGCCGACACGATGTGCCGGGGCCGGAGGCGCACCACCAGCTCGCCCACCACCCCGTTGCGGGCCCCGTACTCCTCGGCGCGCTCCGCTCCCATGTAGCGCCCGCCGAGCCGCGTGGCCCAACGGCGAACCTCGTCGAGGTCGTCGCTGATCTCGGCCACACCCTCCACCACCACGAAGCTGAAGGTTCGATCGTCGTCCACGCAGACGGAGGCCCGCGGATCCCGGAGCAGGCTCCGACCCTTGACGGTCGAGGCACCCGTGTTGAAGACCAGTGCGCCGTCGCCATCGACGTCGAACCAGACCGGCGCGACGTGCGGCCGCCCGTCCGCGCGCACCGTGGCCAACTTCGCAGTGCGGGGCGGGAGCGCGGTCAGGAACGCCAGTTCCTGCTCGTCCGCCATCGTGCGGTCCGCCATCACCCGCTCACCCGGGGATGCCGCCGTTGGCCGTGTAGGCCTCGGTCCAGGCCCGGATCATCGGTCCGAAGGCGGCCGGGTTGTACGCGTCCTCCTCGTAGGAGAACTTCATGTCCCCGGCGTAGTGCAGCACCGTGATGTTGTGCGCCTGGTGGACCGACCCGTCGCCGGGATCCTTCATCCGGTTCTCAATGCGGCACACCCACCAGCCGCGTTCCTCGTCGCACACGCACCACGAATGCGGGAACGAGTTCATGTCCCGATTCGGCCATTCCGTCATGAGCGGGGCGATCCACCCGTAGATCTCGTCCGGGCCGCGGAAGGTGCCGAAGACGTGCTCGAGATACACCGCATCCTCCGTGAAGAGGTCGGCCCAGTCACGCCACTCACCGCTCGCCGCGCACCGGCCTGCGGTCTCCATGTAGTGCTGGTGCGCCCGGTCCAGCTCGTCCCGGCTCCACTTCTGGGTCATGACTTCAGTATCCATTCACTCATCGTGACACTGCGCAGGGTGCTCAGGTCGACGAAGCCGTTGATCTCCTCGATCATCTGGGTGATGTGCGCATTCATGCGCTCCGGGTCGCCGTCCGCGCAGTAGAACAGCATCGGATCGGTGACGTGCTCGAGGGAGGGCCATGCCTCCTCCACGATTCCGGCCACCGGGGGCGCTCCTTCGGTGATCGGCCGGAACACCGCGTTGCGCACGTAGCGGGTGCGGGGCTGGATCGCCTCGGTGATGGGCGAGATCCGCGTGTGCCAGCGCGTGATCCACTCGGCGAAGCTCTGTTCCGGGTGCTGCTGCAGGAGCGCCACCGTCAGTACGCCGGGTGAACGCTCCCCGTCGGGCCACGCTCGTGGCGCCGACCACTGGTTGCCTCCGTAGTCCCGGTAGAGGGATTCGACCACCGAGTAGCCGGCCAGGCGATGGACGGCCGCCGTGAGTACGGCCTCGAACGCCTCCCGCCGCTCGATGGTGTCCACCCACAGCGAGACCAGCCCGTGGAGGGGCGTCTCGCCGGCGGGCGTCGGCACGGGGGCGGGGATGTCACTCTCGGGGTCCCAGACGTCGATGGTGAGGCGCAGGGGGTCGAGAGCGAGGAGCTCATCCCCCACCCGACCGAGCATGACCTCGGCCACCTCCGCCCGGGTGCTCGCCTCACCGAGCCAGGCCAGATACATCACCTTCTCCACGCTGCTCCTCCCCTCACCACCTGAGCCCGAGAGCCTCACGCATCGTCGCCTCGAACTCGACGTCGCCGAGCGTCCGCCGCAACCGCAACACCATGGCCGCGTCCCCGCCGACCTCGACCCGCAGCGGTGTCGCCGGGTCCTCGAGGGCGTCGGCCACGGCGGCGCCGACCAGCTCGGGTCCCGGCCGGCCTTCGGGCCCGGTCAGGGTGCCCACCGTCGCGCTCCACTGGGCATGGAGGTCGGCATAGATCGGCGGTCCCGGGTGGTCGTCGTCGTGCTTCATCCCCGGAGCGATGTACCCGGGCTCAATGATCACGACCCGGATCCCGAAGTGCCCCAGCTCGAAGTGGAGCGTCTCCGACAGAGCCTCGAGGGCGTGCTTCGACGCGGCATACGGACCTTCGAGGGGCGTCCCGATCTTGCCCTGCACCGAGCTGACGTTGACGAGCACGCCGCTGCCCCGCTCGCGCCATCGGGGCACCACCGCCTGAGCCATGCGCAACGGGCCCAGAGTGTTCACCGCGAGCACGCGGTTGAAGGAGTCGAGCGGGTAGGTCTCCAGTGGCCCGGAACCGGGCACGCCGGCGTTGTTGACCACCGCGTCGAGCTCGCCGGCCGCCTCCACGGCGGCATCCACCGAGGCCTCGTCAGTGACGTCCAATGGCAGCACCTGCGCCGCCGGCAGGCCGTCGAGCAGAGCGGGGTTGCGGGCCGTGGCCACCACATGGTGGCCTCGTGCGGCCAGCACCTCGACCGTGGCGCGCCCGATGGCACGGGCCGCACCCGTCACCAGCACCCGCACCGCTCAGACGGCCTCGGCGGGAGCCAGCCCGACCAGCTCTTCGCTAACCTGCCACAGCCGACGCGCCGCTTCGGCATCCTGCGCCCAGCGTCGGGGCTGCCTCGGCTTGCATTTCACGAAGTACTGACCGCTCACCCCCTCGACGTCGGGGGACGAAGCCAGGTACACCGAGGTTCGGGCACCCTTGGCCGGAGAGAGGAAGAAGGGGCTCGCGAGCTTGATCCCGAAGCCGAGAAACCCCCTGGCGTCCCCGTCGCCCCCGTAGCCGGTGCGCACCGTGCCGGGGTGGAGGGAGTTCGCCGTGACGCCCGTGCCCTCCAGGCGCCGGGCCAGCTCCAGGGTGAACAAGATGTTGGCCAGCTTCGATTCCCCGTACACCTGCATGGCCCGGTAGCGCTTCTTGGACTGCAGATCGTCGAACGGCATGCCCCGGCGCGCGGCGTTGTGGGCCGTCGACGCCACGTTGACGATGCGTGCCGGTGCCGACGCGGTGATCCGGTCCAACAGCAGGTTGGTCAGGAGGAACGGACCCAGATGGTTCGTGGCGAACGTCGCCTCGTAGCCGTCCACCGTCTCCGCCCGCTCGGTGAGCACCAGGCCGGCATTGTTCACGAGCACGTCGAGCCGGGGCGCCTGTTCGAGGATCTCCGCCGCACCCTGCCGGACGGAAGCAAGGTCGGCCAGGTCGAAGACGACGAGCTGGACCTGACCCTCACCACCGAGCCGTTGGGCGATCGCAGAAACTGCGACCCTGCCCTTGTCGGCGTTGCGGGCCGTCACCAGGACCCGGGCTCCCATCGATGCCAACGCGGCGGCCGTCTCGAAGCCGATCCCCGAATTGCCGCCGGTGACGACGACGGTCTTCCCTTTCATGTCCGGCACCGCGCACAGCCTCCTCGTGACGAGCAGGCGTCAGCATTCCACAACCCCGGCCGGCGACCCCCGCCCAGCCAGCGGCTAGCGCCAGGTGTCCCGGGCCTCGACCAGTCCGCGCTGGGGGTCGAGGAAGCTGCCGCTGAGCGTCCGTTCCGACGTGCGCATCTGCCACTGGAGCAGCTCCTGGGTCGCCGCCCAGGCCGCGTCGCCGACCCCCGCGCCGCCCTCCCGCAACAGGTCGTGCGTCTGCTCCGGGTCCTCGGCGAGGTCGAACAGCAAGGGGGGGAACACGGTGGCGTCTGCGGCGAACTGGACGTACTTGTGCCGTGGCCCCCGGGACACCGCCAGCGCACAATGACTCATCGGGATGCCGAACACGTGCTCGGCCCGCAGGTTCGTCGGGTCCGAGAAGCTCCACTCGAAGTGGGCCGTCTCGCGCCAGTGCTCGGGGACCGGCTCGCCGCGCAGGAACGGGTGCAGCGACCAGCCGTCGGCCTGCAGGGGCACGTCGATGCCCACGAAGTCACAGATCGTCGGCAGCACGTCGACGGATTCGGTCACCGCCTCGACGATGGTCCCGCGCGCCCCGTCGGCCTCGGCTCGCGGGTCCACCACGATTAGGGGGGCGTGGTAGCTCTCGTCCCAGAAGCCGAGCTTCTCGAGAAGCCAGTGGTCGCCGCCCATCTCCCCGTGATCACTGGTGACGACGACCAGGGTGGACTCGGCCAGCCCGCTCGCGACGAGGTAGTCGAAGAGGGGGGCCAACCCGTCGTCCACCTCGCGCTGGGCCCCGTAATACGTGGCCCGCACCTGACGGCGCTCACGCTCGTCCCGGGGCGCCCCCACCCCGGGGATCGCCGTCGCGAACGCACCCAAGGGGTGGATCGCCGCCTCCTCGGCGCGTGTCGCGCACCCGACGAACCGGCCAACGGCCTCGGCCGCGTACAGATCGTGGTAGCCGAGCGGGTTCCGGCGCGGCGGGTGCGGCCGGATGAAGGAGGCGTGCACGAAGAACGGCGTGTCGCCGTTCTGCTCCAGCCATTCGACCACGGCCTGACGCACGAAGGTCGTCTGGGACAGCTCGACGGGAAAGCGGGCCGGTGCCCACGTCGACCCGTGGGCGTCGGCACCCGGAAAGCCCTCGATCGGCTCGTACAGCTCGTGCGGGTCGGCCGGGACGTCGAACCCCTGGGCGGCGAGCCAGCGGCCCCACGCCGGGCTGCCCTGCTCCCACGGGTCTTCGATCAGCGCGTGGAATCCGGGCAGCACGCCCTCGTAGCTGAACAACCTCGGGTCGCCGGGCGGCACGGTGCGTGGGTCGATGGAGGAATCGGTGTACCCGAAGAGCACGGGGTCGTAACCGGCCTCCCGCGCCAGCAGCGCCACATTGGTGAATCGGGCATCCAGCGGGGTGCCGTTGAGGATGGAGCGGTTCCGGTGCTGGTACGTGCCGGTGTAGAGGCACGCCCGGGAAGGCCCGCACGGCGCCGCGTTGGCCCAGTGGTTTGCGAACAGGACACCCCGGCCGGCCAAGGCGTCCAGGGTGGGGGTCTCGAGCACCGGGTGGCCGAGGGCCGAGAGGCAGTCGCCGCGCCACTGGTCGAGCGTGATGAAGAGGACGTTGCGCGCCGGCGGCATGGTCAACTCTTGCCCATCGCGGGCACTCGAGCCCGGCCGGGCCGGCCGGATGGCGCGGCGACCGACCACGGCAGGGCTCAAGAAGAAGTACGGATCGTGGCTCCTCCGAGCTTCGTCCCGAACTCGATCAACCAGGCTCCGACGCGGGGCGCGACTGCCCGGCGCACGGCTCGGCCACCGGTCACCGGGAGCCCGGTGGCCGAACGCTGCGTCGCCCGGACGTCAGTCGCCGCCAGATCGCCGCGAGCCGCGCGCCGCGGTCCCGCCGACCTCATCAGATCCCGCCGGTGGGCTTCAGCCTGGGACTGCACTGCCTTCGTCTGGATCATGAGCTCACCTCGTCTCCTTCGTTCGTCCCGTCGTCACAACTCCCACCCAACTGGGGACAGCTTACCCGAAGTTTGACATCAATACAAGAATATCCTAATATAGCCAGATGCCTATGTTTCTGGATGAAGCCGTGCTCCCCGTCAGGAAGTCGGTGTCCGCCGCGCCATCGCTGGCGAGTGACCTGTCCTGGCTCCTCTTCGTTGCGTCCCAGCCGTCGATGCAGGCCCGGTACCCGAAGCTGGCCGAGATGTTCAGAGGCCGGGAGGACCTCGCCGCCCGGGTGCGCAACTTCTGGAACGACGGGTCCGACGGAGCCAGCTTCGCCGAGATGCAGGTGCTGGCCCACCACGCCGGAGCGCTGGGCGAGACGGACCCCGCCTCCCTCTGGGCGGCGATCGACTCCGCGGTCACCACGATCCCGCTCGAGCTGGAGATGCCCTCGGAGAGCGCCGAGGAGCGCGCGGTGTACCTCGAACGCTTCCGCAAGCTCCGTTCCTCCCCCGAACTCCGGCAGTCGTACGTGGAACTCCTCCGGGAGGTCTGGGAGCCGGTCGACGACACGTGGCAACAGGCGCTGCCGATCATCGAAGAGGCGGGGCGCCTCGTGGTGGCGCAGTACGAACGCGGGCAATCACTGGAGACATTGATAACGCCCGGGTGTGACATCTTCGTCGAGCGGATGCCCGTGATCCTCGGCGACCTCGAGGGCGGGAAGCCCCTCGTGTTCGTCCCCTGCCTGTTCTTCGGTTCGAGCATGTACCTCGAATTCACCGACGTGGTCGTCATCGGAACGGGGGTGGGCCAAGGCGACGTCGTGGCGCGGGCGCAGACCGAATCGGTGGCCAGGCGCCTCAAGGCCGTGGCCGATCCCACCCGCCTCGCCCTCCTGCACTCGCTTGCCACCGCACCGAGCACCGTGGGCGAGCTCGCCGTGCTCTTCCGGCTGGCCCAGCCCACCGTCAGCATGCACGTGAAGGTGCTGCGGGAGAGCGGGCTGGTGCGATCGGAGCGCCAGGGTGGGCGGATGAGGCTGAGTGCCGACGCCGCGGCCGTCGAGCTGCTCCTCGGAGAGCTCCGTCAGGCCGTGCTGCAGGGAGCGGCGGCGCTCAATCCGCTGGCGCCAGAACCAGCGGCAGCGACCTGATCCCGGCGACCGTGGTCGACAGCACCCGTTCGGCGGGTCCGCTGACCTCGTAGACGGGGAACCGGCCCAGCAGCTCCTCCACGAAGATCCTCGCCTCCAGGCGGGCGAGGCTCGCCCCGAGGCACACGTGCTCGCCGAAGCCGAAGGCGAGGTGCACGGGATTGGCCGGACGTCGCACGTCGAAGCGCGCCGCGTCCTCCCCGAAGATCCTCTCGTCGCGGTTGCCTGACGCGTAGAGCATGCAGAGGTAGTCGCCTTCCCGCACGCGGGTGCCCGCGACGAGAGTCTCCTCGGTGGCGGTGCGGCAGAAGGCATGGACGGGCGTGACCCAGCGCAGGCACTCCTCGACGCCACCCGGCACCAAGGACAGGTCGGAAGCCAGCGCGGCGCGCTGGTCCGGGTGCTCGTGCAGCACGAGCGCCGCCCCGGACAGCAGCGTACGGGTGGTCTCGTTCCCGGCCACCAGCAGCGTGAGGAGGAACATGAACAGCTCCTCCCTGCTCAGCGGGCAGCCCCCGACCTCGCTGCCCACGAGCAACGAGACCAGGTCCTGCCCCGGACGGTCGCGCTTGGAACGGATGTGCTCGACGATGAACGCGGAGAGCTCGCCGAGCGCCGCCATGGTCTGGTCGGGCGGGAGGTCCGGCGACTCGATGGCCGCGTCGGACCAGCCGCGGAAGTCCTCCCGGTCGGACTCGTCGATCCCCAGCAACTCCGCGATCACGATCAACGGGAACGGCGCCGCGAGCTCGGCGACGAAGTCGATCTCGCCGTGGGCGTCGACGGTGTCCAGCAGCTTCGAGGCGCTCTGGCGAATCGACCCGGCCAGACCCGACAGCGCGCGGGGGTGAACCGCCGGTTGACCAGGCCTCGGAAGGCGGCGTGCTCCGGGGGATCCATGTGGAGGATGGAGCGGGAGGGCATCGACACGTCGCTCGAGCGCATGGGGTCGTTGACCAGCGCGCCCCGCCCCGAGCAGAAGTGCGCGGGGTCCCGGCTGAGATCCCGGATGTCCTCGTAGCGGCTGATGGCCAAGAAGCCGGGTGCGCACTCGTGCACCGGATCGTGGGCACGCAGGCCGGCCAGCACGTCGTAGTAGTCGTCCCGGAGGAAAAAGGTGGCGTCCCGCGGGTCTATCTGGTCCCGCTGGTCCCCGGGCACCGTCCGAGCGTACTGTCACCGACGGTGCGCACCGGCTCCTCCCCCTATCCCGCCTCCGAGGAGCACGCCCCCCTCGCCGGCATCGACGAATTCCTCATCCACAACGCGCCCTATCCGGTGCGCGTCATGTGGACGCCTGACGCGCAGGCCTACGAGCGCGTGTGGTTCACCTGCCAGGACAAGGTGGGCGACCTGCTCGTGGTGATCGGGCTCGCCTTCTACCCCAACCTCGGCACGGCAGAGGCCTACGCCATCGTCAACGTGCGCGGCCGCCACACCACGGTGCGCGCCCACAAGAAGTGCCCCGCGGACCGCATGGATATGACGCTCGGCCCCTTCCACTTCGAGGTGGTGGAACCGTTCCGGCAGTGGCGGCTGACGCTCGATCCCACGGAGCACGGCATCGCCTTCGACATCACCTGGCTCGATACGAAGCGCCCCGTCTTCCGGCAACTGGGCGCCGGCATCATCGTCGGCGGGCGCGCCGTCAGTCCCGTGGCCGGCTACGACGGTTTCGGGCGCCAGGAGGGCTGGGTCGAGGCCCACGGCGAGCGCTTCGAGCTCGCACCGGCCACCCACCTCGGCACGCGCGATCACCACTGGGGGACGCGCGACGGCGTCGGTGGACCTGGTCGCTACATGGGGATGCAGCACCCGCACAGCGGCGAGTGGGTCGAGTTCGCGGACTTCGGCATTTGGGGCGACCATGTGCTGTACAACCTCGGCGACCCCCGCAAGCGCAGCGCGACGCTGGCGAAACGCGTCCACCGCATGCGCTTCGAACCGGACACCAACCTGCTGCAGAGCGGCGAGGTCGACCTCGTGTTCGCCGACGGCAACGTGAAGACCATGTCGTTCGAACGGCTGGGCAATCAGATCGCCTTCCTCCGCTGCGGCATGTACGGCGGCCCGAACGGAGGCACACCCGACGGCGACGTGTGGCACGGCATGCCGGTCGCTGCGGGCGATCAGGTCGTGGTGCACGGCGAGACCTTCGACGTGAACGACCCCGGCGTGCGCACCCGACTGGCGGGGCAGGATCAGCACCACTGCCGCGTCACCTGCGACGGCGAGGTCACCTACGGCCTCGTGGAGCCCTACGACACTCTCTGCTACGACGTGGCCAAGGCCGGTGTCATGGGCTTCTCGCTTCTCGGTCCCGCTCCCTGACCCGGCGCGGCCTTGGGCCCCGGACATGGGTGGGCCGCCGCGTCCCGGCCGCCGGACCCGGACCGGCGGGACGCATCATCCGGTCTCCGACGAAGCGGCCTCGAGTCGCGCCAGGAGGATGTCCCCCATCGGGTTCTCCCGCCGGCGGGGGTCCCGGGTGATGCGCTGGTGCCGGTCGTTGATGGCCAGGGCGCGGGCCAGCGCGAACACCTCGTGCCAGGCCAGCTCCTCGACCTCGTGCCCGCTCCGGCGCTCGTAGCGCTCGAGCGTGTCCGCCGGGCCGGGGAAGCCGGGCACACGCCCACCGAAGAGGGCCTCCATCATGAACTCGAGGCCGAGGTGCCAGCCGAGATCCATCTCCCGCGGTCCGAGACAGGCCAGGTCCCAATCGAGCACCGCGGCGACCCGGCGCTCGCCGTCGAATACGAGGTTGCCCAGGCGCACGTCACCCCAGAGCAGCACGGCCTCCCGCGGGCCCGGCACATGGCGACGACACCAGTCGAGCGCCTGCACCAGCGCCGGCAACGGATCGCCCTCCGAGGACCACGCCACGTAGGCGACCCACCGCTCCACCGCGTCCGCGAGCTGCACCCCCGGCAGCGCCGTCCCCAGGCCGTGGGCCTCCCAGTCGACCGCGTGCACCGCGGCGACCGTGTCGACGAGCTGGTCGTGCATGACGCGCTGCGCCGCGGGCCCCGCGTCACGCACGTAGGGATCGAAGAAGGGCGCGGGGCCGGGGATGTCACCGACCACCCGGGGCATGACCAGGAAGGGCGAGCCGATCCATTGTGGGTCGTCCACCATCACGGTGGGAGCGGGCGCCGGCACACCGGACGCGGCGACCGCGTTCTGCACCAGGGCCTGGGGGGCCAGGTCGTAGTCCGGGAACGTGGGCTCCAGCGGCGGCAGCCGCACCACCATCCCCGGGTGCGAAGGCCCGAGGTCGACGAGGACCGTCTCGTTGGCCATGCCGCCCTGCGCATGCGAGAGCGCGGTGACGCTCGGCGTCCCGTCGCTTCCTCCGGCGCCGCCCGCCAGGTCCCGGACCAGCTCGGGGTGGGCACCGACCCAGCGGCCGAGCCCCGCGACGAGCGCCGCGTCGTCGCGCCTCGCCCCCGTGGCCACCGACGGAAGGTACCAGGATCGAACGTCGTGACGAGTGGCGAAAGCTAGCCCTTCGCCCGGCGGCAACTCCGAGGCGGGCACGACTGCTACGGATACCGGGTCGGCACCCCGGAAGGAGCCGCGGGCGAGGGTGAAGCTCCGCCCTTCGTCAGCCTCATGGTCGAGGTGAGATGCCCGCCAATCGATCTGTCTTCATGCCGTCTTTGGTCGGATGTCGAAGTACGAATCCAGCCCGCAGATCTCGAACAGCATTCGCAGGTCGGATGACGGGGAGAAGATGATCAGCTCTCCATTCATGGATTCCGCCCGTTTGTGCTCCGTGACCAGGAGCGAGAGACCAGTGGAATCGATGAACGTGACCTCAGCCATGTTGAGTGAGACATGACAGACACCTTCGGCGGCAAGTGCGGCCAGCTGTTCGTAGAGAGCGCCGACGGTCGAAACGTCGAGTTCTCCGGCCAGTGCCACCAATGCGTGGGTGCCCGCGTTCTGCACAACCGTCTCGAGGAGTTTTCCGCGGAGCTCGGCAGCGTCGTCGTCAGGTGAAATCAAGAGCGCCACTGGCCTCACTCCTTCGCCGGTCAGGTCAATCGTGATGTGCTTCACGGATCATCCGTAACCCGGACCGATCTTAAGGGGGGTGACCACCCCATTCAATGGGGTTGGACGGACCAACGTAAGGGCCAATCCGGGTTGGAGACCGAACGCACCCCTGCCTCGTCCGGCCTCGGAACTGGCACGACCCTCCCTACGGAAGGTAGACCACGGCCCGCCAGCGGCCCGTCATCTCGGCCCGGCACAGGGCGGTGCCGGCGCGCACGGACCAATCGATGACGTCGGCCTCCAGAACGGCCACCGGGGTCCGCACGAGCAGGCCCCGCCGGGCGTGGTCCTGGCGCAACACCCACCCCTCGGGGATGGCCACGCCCGCCTCGGCCAGCCGCGCCACCGCCTTCCCCCCGGTCGGGTGCATCAGGCCCACCGTGAGCCCCTCGGTGTCGCGCCGGTCCTTCTTCGGCGGCATCACCGTCGTCATGGTGACGGGTGCCGCGTTGTTGCCGAAGAACGCGAACAGGCCGGCACGCGGGTGCACCTCCGACGCGTCCTCGTCGATCCCGGGCATCAGGTTGACCCAGCCACCCGACGCGTCACGCAGCAGGCGCAGTGCGTCCGCCACGGCCGTCTCGTCGGGCGGCGTGAACTCGATCGTCTTCGTCTGGCGTCCGCTGCTCACCGGGGCAATCCTGACACCAGTCGCTCGACGACCTCCGCCGCCGGTCGGGCCTCGGCCCGGCGGAACGCCGTCCCCGCGTACAGGCTCATGTGCTGGGGGTCGCCGGCCCGGGCCGCGGCGGCGCGCAGCGGCCGGGTGGCGTTGTTGATCTCGGGGTAGGCGGCCGGCGCGCCGGGGTGCTCTCGCACCATGGCGTTGACCACCGCGCGGGCGCGCCGGCCACTGAAGGCCCGCGTGACGGCGGTCACGCCGAACGCGGGGTCGGCGAGGGCGTCCTTCTGCGCCGCCGGCGCACCGCTCTCCGGGCAGCGCAGGAACGCCGTCCCCGCCTGCACCAGGGCGGCGCCTCGAGCCAGCAGATCGACCACGTCCTCAGGTCCTGCCACCCCACCCGCGGCCACCAACGGGACCAGCGTGCGACGCCGCACCGAGGCGAGGAGCGCCCGGAGGGGCCGGTCCTCGTCCGGGCGGTCGTCGTTGTGCAGGCTGCCCCGGTGGGCCCCGGCCTCGGCGCCCTGGAGGCACAGTGCGTCCGGCCCCACCCGCAGCGCCCGCTCCGCCTCTTCCGGTGTGGTCACGGTCAGGAGGACGGCGGACCCCGCCGCCTGCAGCGACCGGACGACGTCGGCGCCGGGGATGCCGAAGGTGAAGCTCACCGCGGCCGGCGCCGCCTCCAGGACGACGTGGGCCTTGGCGGCGTAGTCGTCGTCGTCCCACGCGGCCGCGCCCAACGTGGTCCCCAGCGAGGCGGCATCGGACTCCAACTGCGCCACGTATGCGTCCAACCCCGCGGGATCGGCCGTCGGTCCGCCCGGGACGAACAGGTTGACGCCGAACGCGTCGACGCCGGCCGCCGCCACCGCGGCGATGTCGTCCGCCAGGCCGGCCGCCGTCTTGTAGCCGCCGGCCAGGAAGCCCAGCGCGCCCGCTCCCGCCGTGGCGATCACGAGCTCGACCGTGGAGGGCCCACCCGCCATGGGTGCCACGACGAGCGGCCAACGGGAGAGCGACTGCACACCTCCACCCTTACCCACCGGCCGCTACCGTGGACAACCGTGGACCTCGACCTCGTGGACACCCTGCGCAGCACCGGTGCGGCCCGCCAGTTCCACCCGGAGCCGGTCGGCGACGACGTGCTGACCCGCCTCCTCGACACGGCCCGCTTCGCACCGAGCGGCGGCAACCGGCAGGGCTGGCGCGTCATCGTGGTCAAGGACCCAGCCGTCCGCGCGGCGCTGCGCGATCTCTACCTGAGCGGTTGGTACGAGTACCTGGCCATGGGGTCCGCCGGGCTGGTGCCTTGGGCGCCGGTCACCGACCGCGCCGCCGAGGCGGCGGCAATCGCCAACGCCCCACAGTTCGCCGCCGACGCCGCCGCGGCGGCACCCGGCTTCGCCGAGACCCTCGATACCGCTCCCGCCCTCCTCCTCGTCCTGGCCGACCTGACGGCGCTCGCCGCGGTCGATCGCGACCTGCCCCGCTACACCCTGGCCGGCGGCGCGTCGATCTACCCGTTCGTGTGGAGCCTCCTGCTGGCGGCGCGCACCGAAGGCCTCGGCGGGGTGATGACGACCATGCCGGTGCGGCGCGAGGACGACGTGCGCGCGCTGTTCGGGATTCCCGACACGGTGGCCGTGGCGTCCCTGGTGGTCCTCGGACGTCCGCTGGCGGCCCCCCGCCGGCTGAAGCGTGCCGCGGTCAGCACCTTCGCCTGGGTCGACCGCTACGAGGGCGACCCGTTGAGCTAGAAGCGGGCGACACGTGCTCAAATGGGCCATGGCGCAGAACGTCCTCGGCGAGACCCTCGAGCCCTGCAACTTCGACCCGCTGACCGGCTTCTACCGGGACGGCTGCTGCAACACGGGCGCCGAGGACGTCGGCGTCCACACCGTCTGCACCCGGGTCACCGCCGAGTTCCTGGCGTTCTCGGCGTCGGTGGGCAACGACCTGTCGACGCCGCACCCCGAGTTCGGCTTCGACGGGCTGCAGCCGGGTGACCAGTGGTGCCTGTGCGCGGCCCGCTGGCAGGAGGCCTTCGAGGCGGGAATGGCGCCGCCGGTCGTCCTGGCCTCGACCCATGCCGCCAGCCTCGAGTGGGTGCAGCTGGGCGATCTGGTGACGCACGCCATCTAGTCTCCACAGCTGAGCTCGACGAAGAGGAGGTCACACCATGGCAGAGAGCGCGGCGAACACGGTGGTCAGCGTGGACCGCGTCATCAACGCGCCCGCGGCCTCCCTCTTCGCCGTGGTCGCCGACGCCACCCGACATCCCGAGATCGACGGCTCGGGCCAGCTGGTCAAGGCCAAGGACGGCGCGCCCCACCAGTTGACGATGGGCTCGACCTTCGGCATGTCGATGAAGATGGGCGTGCCGTACTCCATGTCCAACACGGTGGTCGAGTTCGAGCAGGACCGCCGCATCGCCTGGCGGACGGTGCAGGGCGGGCCCCTCGGCCGCTTCCTCGGCGGGCGCATCTGGCGCTACGAGTTCGAGCCGGTCGACCGTGGAACGAAGGTCACCGAGACCTGGGACATCTCCGGGGACAAGCAGGCGTTCCTCCTGAAGCACCACAAAGTCGGCCAGAGTACGGCCGCCGCCATGTCCAAGACCCTGGACCGCCTGGCCGAGATCGCCGAGGCGTGACGACCGCATGACCGACGTCGATGCGGCCTGGGAGGACACGATCCTCCCCGCCCTCAGCGAGTACACGCGCATCCCCTGCCTCTCCCCCGCCTTCGACCCCGACTGGGCGGAGCGGGGCGCCATCGGCGAGGCGGTCGAGCTCCTGGCGGACTGGGTGCGCGACCAGGACGCCGCGCTGGGGGTCGAGGTCATTCAGCTCCCGGGGCGCACCCCGGTCCTGTTGATCGACAACGGCGGCGCGGGCGATCCCGTCGTCATGTACGGCCACATGGACAAGCAGCCGCCCCTGGGTGAATGGCGCAGCGGGCTCGGGCCCTACGAGCCCGTGCGCGAGGGCGACCTCCTCTACGGCCGGGGGACGGCGGACGACGGCTACGCGACGTTCGCCGCCGTCACGGGTCTGTTGGCGGCGGGCGGCGGCCGCGGCCGCGTCCTCATCCTCATCGAGGCGAGCGAGGAGAGCGGCAGCCCCGACCTGGCGGCGCACCTCGACAATCTCAAGGAGCGCATCGGGACGCCCCGTCTGGTCATCTGCCTCGACTCGGGCGGGCTGAGCTACGACCGCCTCTGGCTGACGACGTCGCTGCGGGGCAACCTCGTCGCCACCGTGCGGGCGGACGTCCTCACCGAGGGCATCCACAGCGGGCAGGGCGGCGGCGTCGTGCCGTCGTCGTTCCGCATCCTGCGCCGCATCCTCTCGGGGATCGAGGACGAGACGACCGGCCGCATCCTCCTGCCCGAGCTCCTGGGGGCGGGGATCCCCGAGGCGCTCCGGGACAACCTCGTGTCGGTGGCGGCCGAGTTCCCCGACAGCGCCGCGCCCACCGTGGACGGCCTGCACCTGCTCACGCCGGACCCGGTGGACCGCCTCGTGGCGCGCACGTGGGGCGCCGCCCTCGAGGTCACCGGCGCCGACGGGCTGCCCAAGCCGCGCGACGGCGGCAACGTGCTGCGCCCGTTTACGACGCTGAAGCTGTCGCTGCGGCTGCCGCCGGACGTCGACGCGCAGGTGGCGACCGATGCCCTGATCTCGGCCATCCGCACCGACGAGGGCGCGCACATCACCATCGATCTGGAAGGCGCCGCCCAGGGGTGGATCGCCCCGCCG
Organism: uncultured Acidimicrobiaceae bacterium; assembly: GCA_963719485.1. Classification (GTDB taxonomy): domain Bacteria; phylum Actinomycetota; class Acidimicrobiia; order Acidimicrobiales; family RAAP-2; genus Bog-473. Next base: position 3,389,438 of record OY970387.1, on the reverse strand, counting down.
CTCGATCCGGGCGTGGCCGCCACGCTGGCCGCGGTCTCCAAGGAGCGCTTCGGGCACGAGCACGGCCTGGTGGGTGAGGGCGGCTCCATCCCGTTCCTGGCCGACCTCCAGAAGGGGTTCCCCGGCACGCAGTTCGTGGCCACCGGCGTCCTCGGGCCGCACTCCAACGCCCACGGCCCGAACGAGTCGCTCAACATCCCGATGGCCAAGGCGGTCACCCACGCCGTGGCGGAGCTGGTGAAGTGACCGAGCTGCCGAACGACGGAGCGGCTGACGGGGCCGACGGCCCGCTGGCCGGCAAGGTCGCGCTGGTCACCGGCGGCAGCCGGGGCCTGGGGCGATCGATGGTGCTGGCCTTCGCCGATGCCGGGGCCGACGTGATCGTGGCCAGCCGCAAGATCGAGTCGTGCCGCGCTGTGGCCGCCGAGGTCGAGGCCAAGGGTCGCCGGGCCCTCCCGGTGGCCTGCCACGTCGGGCACTGGGGCGAGCTGGACGACCTCGTCGAGCAGGCCTACGCCGCGTTCGGCCGCGTCGACGTGCTGGTCAACAACGCCGGCATGTCGCCGCTGTACCCCGACCTCACCGCCGTGAGCGAGGAGCTGTGGGACAAGGTGCTCGGGGTGAACCTGAAAGGGCCGTTCCGGCTCACCGCGCTCGTCGGCACGAGGATGGCGGAGGGCCCGTATGGTGGGTCCATCATCAACGTCTCGAGCACCGGTTCCGTCCGCCCGGCCCCGGGCATGCTGCCCTACGACGCGGCCAAGGCGGGGCTGAACACGCTGACCGAGGGCTTCGCCAAGGCGTTCGGGCCGACGGTGCGGGTCAACTGCATCATGGCGGGCCCGTTCCTCACCGACATCTCGAAGGCCTGGGACCCCAAAACACTCGAGGGCGGCATGCCGCACCACGCGCTGCGGCGGGCCGGCGAGCCCGACGAGATCGTCGGTGCCGCGCTGTACTTCGCCACCGACGCCTCGTCGTACACGACGGGCGCCATCCTGCGCGTCGACGGAGGCATCCCATGACCGACACGGCTGACTTCTGGTTCGACCCCCTGTGCCCCTGGGCCTGGATCACCTCGCGCTGGATGCTCGAGGTCGAGCAGGTGCGCGACATCCACACCGAGTGGCACGTGATGTCGCTGGCCATCCTCAACGCCGGGCGGTCCGAGCTCTCCGACGAGTACAAGGCGCGCATGGCCCGGGCCAAGGGCCCGGTGCGCGTCTGCATCGCGGCGGAGCAGATGAAGGGCCGCGACATCCTCCTCCCGCTCTACACGGCCATCGGCAACCGCTTCCACCTCGAGCAACGCGGGCGGGCCGAGGGTGAGGCCGAGGTCGTGATCGAGGAGGCGCTCGCCGAGCTGGGCCTCCCGGCCTCGCTGGCCGGGGCGGCCACCTCCGAGGAGTTCGACGACCTGCTCGAGGCCTCGCACCGCGCCGGCATGGACCCCGTGGGCGACCAGGTGGGCACACCGGTGATCCACTACAACGGGAGCGCCATCTTCGGCCCGGTGGTCACGCCCGCGCCCAAGGGCGAGGCGGCGGGACGGCTGTGGGACGGCGTCCTGCTGGTCACGGGGACGGACGGCTTCTTCGAGCTGAAGCGGACCCGGGACCGGCGCCCCAGCTTCGGCTGAGTCGGCCAATTGTGGTTGCCGGGTGAACGAGGTTCACCGTGGCCGAGAAGAAAAGGACTCGGGGCGCCCGGGGATGGGTCTCAGGACAGCGCTGCCGCGCGAGTGAAACAACTCCGTGAGGTTCGCCGGGCCAGTTGATCGAAGTGAGGCAGGTGTCGCGGGCGACTGAGTCGCACGAGCCGCGAGCCCGAAGAAATCATCTTCCGTAACGCATCGTCCTCATCGTGTTCGCATTGCTGTCATGTGATCCCGGCATCGTGACCGTTGTCCGTTCACGTGCAGTGGAAAGGTTGGGATGAGGTCTTTGCGCGGTCGCCACGTCCGGAGGTTGTTGGGATCGACGACGATCGGCGCCGTCGTTGCAGCGGCGTCGGTCGCCTTCGCCCTACCGGTTTCCGCCGTCGTCACACCCGCAGTTGCTCCGGCTCCGTCAGCGCATGGCGCGCGCACCCCGCACATCATGTACATCAATATGGAGAACACTGACTATTCCCAGACGGCCGGTGCCTCGTCCATGCCGTACTGGAACGAACTCGCGCACGAGTACGCCGTTTTCACCCAGGCCTTCGGATGGACCTACCCGAGCCTGCCGAACTACATGGAGTTCCTCACCGGCTCCACCAATGGCATCAGCAGTGACTGTGACCCCGGCGATGCCGGTTGCACCGACCTCACTCCCAATACGCTCACCGACGAGATGGAGAAGGCGGGAATCTCGTGGCACGCGTACTTCCAGGATGACCCCACCGGATGCGACAACAATCCAAGCGACTTCTTCAACGGGAACTACGACGTCGAGCACAACGCCTTTGCGTACATGGCGGATTTCGAGCAGCAGTGCCCGCACCTCTCGAACTTCGACTCCCTGATTTCCGACCTGAACTCGCCGAAAGCGTCCGACTTCAACTGGGTCGTCCCTGACCTGGACAACGACGGTGGGGACAACGGCACGATGTACTCGGGTGATACCTGGCTGAACGCGGTGGTGCCCCAGATCCTCGACAGCACCTGGTACAAGCAGGGTGGCCAGGTGATTATCAGCTACGACACCGGCTACCAGGACGGCCAGGGTCTCACCTCGCCCGAAGATGTCAACAACCCCAATGGTCCGGGGGGCCTGATCCCCAGCATCGTGATCTCCGCTCACACTCGGGGGATGGGCGTGGTATCACTGCCGCACAACACCGCCGGACTGCTCCGCTCGGTCGAGCAGGCCTACGGGTTGCCGCTCCTCGGCGACTCGGCCGACCCCGCCAACGGCAGCCTGGGCAACACCTTGGTCTCCGGTCGGCCGGAGGGATTTCCTCCGCCCTCGCCCACGTTCGACGGTGCGATTTTCCAGTCCGGCTCGAACGCGCAGCTCCAGGTGACCACCCTTCCGGGATCGTCCGAGTCCTTCAACGGCATCTACCGTTTCCCGAACGGCCAGACCATCGAGGCCGGTGGGAACGACCTCGGGCAAGGGGTCGTCGCCACCCCGCGCGGGGGGCAATCGCGGTGCCGGGCACTACGAACCTGATGTCGATCTCCTGTGTCAGCACCTCGACCTGTTATGCCGTCGGCCTTGGAACCCTGAACGACGACGCCGCCGTGGTGGTGACCGTGGTCAACGGGATTCCCACCAATGTCACCCAGGTCCCGGACATGTACGCCTTCTACGGTGTCGCCTGCCCAACCACGAGCACGTGCTACGCGGTGGGCTACGACACGAGCGACGCCGCCGACGCAGTCGTCACCATCACCAACGGCGTGCCGGGACAGCCTTTAGAGGCTCCAGAGCATGGGGCGCCATGGTTGAATGCAATCTCGTGTCCGACAGCCACTCAGTGCTACGCGGCGGGCATCAACAACTTTCAAGCAGCGATCGTGCCGATCGTCAACGGCGTTCCGCAAAATCCGATCCCCGATCAGAATGCGAGCAGTCCGGACAACAACTTCGCCAACCTCTGGTACCTCAATGGGATCGACTGCCCGAGCGTGGGGAACTGCGTCGCCGTCGGAGAGACGGCCAACACACAGCAGGGTGCCGTCGTCACACTCGTCAACGGTCAGCTCACCGATGTGGACTCCACGAACGGCCCCATGGCCCAGGTGGTCTCGAACACCAGCTACCTGTACGGAGTTGCGTGCACCTCGATGAGCTCTTGCATTCTGGTCGGATCGAGTGCAATCGGCACCAACAACGAGCCTGTTGGGGCGGTCTCGCTGTTCACCAACGGCACCGCGGCTCCGGCCACTGTGTACCCTCAGGCCAACGGGTTCGGGCAGGGAACATGCGGGGCGACGCTGTCGAGCTGCGACTTCGTCGGTTCGTCCATCAGCTGAGGGTCCCCGGCTCCCCTCACTGCGTGGCCAGGATCGCCGCCACCTCCGCGACGGGATCACGGACTACCGGCCCGGTGGCCGACACCTCGGCCCGGACGATCGTGCCGTTGAACGCGAAGGGTGCGTCGTAGTCGCCGCCGACCGACGGACCCCACTCGTAGCCACAGGTCAGCCCGATCATCACGTCGTTGAAAGCGACGGGCGTGAAGCGCTCGATGGTGCCCGTCCCCACGGCCTCACCGTCCTGGAGGAGCGTGGCGGTGCCGCCGAGCAGCGCGTCCCACTCGAAGCGGAACTCGAGCTCGTGGCGTCCCGCATCGAGCCCGCGGTCGGCGGTCACCTCGTAGAGCCGCTGGCCGTACAGATTGTGGACGTAGCGCAGCCGTCCCTCGTAGACCTGCAGCGACCAGCCCCCGAGCACGCAGCCGAGGGCGAGCAGGATGCCGTCGGGCGCCACCCCGGCGGGCACGTCGACGACCAGCGCAATGGCGTGCGAGCGGTTGCGGACGTCGACGGCGACCCTCTCGGGCACCGGCGCGCCACCTGGAAGTAGCGGTACGTGTCCTGGGCCCGGAGGCGGTCGTGCTTGTGCACCATGTGTCGAGGACCCGGTTGTCGAGCGGCAGCACGTCGTTGCGCGCGGCCTCCTCCCACCACAGCGTCGACCAGTTCGGCCAGCTTCTCGGGGTCTCGGCGGCGAGGTCGTGCGCCTCCGAGACGTCCTCGGCGACGTGGTACAGCTCCCACACGTCGTCGTCGAACGGCGCGTCGGGATCGAGCCCGTCGTCGTACATCGGGCCGAGCGGCTTGAACGTCACCGCCTTCCAGCCGTCGTGGTAGATCGCCGCGGCTGCCGAGCATCTCGAAGTACTGCGTGCGTGTGGCGCTCGGCGCGCGTCGGCGTCGTCGCGAGCAGGTAGGCGAAGCTCGTGCCGTCGATCGGGCGACTGCTCGACGCCGTCGATGCTCGTCCGGGCGCGTCGATGCCGACCAGCTCGAGCACCGTCGGCAGCACGTCGATCGCGTGCGCGAACTGGTGCCGGAGCTCGACCGCGCGGCGGCGAGCCGCGCGGGCCAGTCGCACGATGCACGGGTCGGCGACGCCGCCCTCGTGCACCTCGCGCTTCCAGCGCCTGAACGGCGTGTTGCCGCCATCGTCCAGCCCCACGGGTAGTTGTTGTGGCGCGGTCGGTCCGCCGATCTCGTCGATGCGCCGCGCGCAGCTCGTCGACGCCCGCGCCGCGTCGCCGTTCACAACGCGGACGTCGTTGATCGAGCCCGTCCGGCCGCCCTCCGAGCTCGCGCCGTTGTCGGACACCAGGATCACGATGGTGTTGTCGGCGTCGCCGATCTCCTCGAGGAAGTCGAGCACCCGGCCGATCTGCTCGTCGGTGTGCGAGAGGAAGCGCGGCGAAGCACTCCATGAAGCGCGCCGCGACCTCCTGGTCCTCGGCGTCGAGGCTCGTCCCACGCCGGCACCCAGGGCGGGCGGGGCGACAGCTCGGTGCCCGGCGGGCAGCGATGCCCGAGCTCGAGCTGGCGGGCGAAGGTCGCGTCGCGCCAGCGCGTCCCAGCCCGTCGTCGAACTGGCCCGCGGTAGCGCTCGATCCACTCCGGCGGCGCGTGGTGCGGCGAGTGGCACGCGCCGGTGGCGAAGTAGAGGAAGAACGGCTGCTCGGCGTCGACGGCGCGCAGGTCGCCGAGGTACTCGATGGCGCGGTCGGCCAGGTCCTCGCTGAGGTGGTAGCCCTCGTCGAGCGTGCGCGGCGGCTGCACCGCGTGGTTGTCGTGGTACAGCGTCGGGCACGAACTGGTGCGTCTCGCCGCCGTGGAAGCCGTACCAGCGGTCGAAGCCGCGGCCGAGCGGCCAGCTGCTCGCGGTCGGCGGCCATGTGCGTCTCGTCCTCGGGCGTGAGGTGCCACTTGCCGACCGCGTACGGTCGCGTAGCCGTGCGCGCGCAGGATCTCGGAGAGGAAGCCGTTCTCGCGGCGGGATCGCGCCCCAGTAGCCGGGGAAGCCCGATGGCGAGGTCGGCGACGCGGCCCATGCCGTTGCGAGTGGTGGTTGCGCCCGGTGAGCAGGCAGGCGCGGGTCGGCGAGCACAGCGCGGTGGTGTGGAAGTTGGCGAGCCGGACGCCGCTCGGCGGCGAGGCGGTCGATGTTCGGCGTCGCGATGTCGGAGCCGTAGCAGCCGAGCTGCGCGTAGCCGACGTCGTCGAGCACGATCAGCACCACGTTCGGCGCGCCGTCGGGCGGCTCGGGCTCGGGCGGCCACCACGGCGTCGAGTCGCGCCAGTCGTTGCCGATCTTCCCCTGGAACTCCACTCGTGCCACACGCGCACCCCTCCGCATCTCGACGTCAGCGAGAGCATGGCACGCGGGTCGCTCAGCCGGCCCGGAGAACCCTTCGACCGGGGGTCGTCGTCACGCCTCGACACCGTCCGTCACGGGCAACAGGCCGTGGTCCATGGCGAAGAGGCTCGCGGTCACTCGGCTCGATGCGCCGATCTTCACGTAGATGTGCTCGATGTGGTTGCGCGCCGTCTTAGGCGAGATCACCAACTCGCGCGCGATCTGCTTGCTCGAGAGCCCTCGCGCCAGGAGCCGGAGGACGTCGATCTCGCGCACGGTGAGGCCCGCCGGGCCGTCGCGCCGACGGCCGGTCCGGTGGCCGGCGGCCCCGAGCACGGCGTCGACGGCGTCCGCATCGAGGCGGCCCGCCTTCACGTCCGCTCGAAGCTCCGCCGCGGCCTCCTCGGGGTCCAGCGCAGGACGATGCGGACGGGGCTCGCACATCGACTGGTAGGCGTCCGCCGCGCCGAGCAGCCGGCCCGGCACGGAGATGGCCGAGCCCCCCAGCTGACGCGGATAGCCCGAACCGTCGAGGCGCTCGCGCAGCTGGACGGCGACGGCCCCGAGCGGGGCCAGCGCGGCGGACTGCTGCAGCATCCGACCGGTCAGGTACGGGAACAGGCGCACCCGTTCCCACTCCCCTGCGCCCAGCGGGCCCGGCTTGTCCCAGATGGAGTTGGACACACCGAGACGGCCGAGACCGTGCACCAGACCGGCCCGGCGCATGGTGGTGACCAAATCCTGTCCGAACCCGAGTTGGGCACCGGCGTCACCCGCCAGCTGCGACACGGCCGCCGCGTGCCCGAGCATGTACGGCGACTTGAGGTCGACGAAGTTGGCCACGGCGCGCAGCGCCACGTCGAAGCCGTCGGCCGAGAGCCTGACGCCCAGCGCGGGCTCGGCGTCGATGACCGCATCCCAGGTCTGCGCCGACTCGAAGTCGGCGAAGATCAGGTCCGACTCGGCGCACAGAAGGGCGGCGAGGTCCGGGTCGAACTGCGAACCAGACCGCTTGCGGGCGAGCTCCCTGGCGGCCTCGGGCCCGCCCACCCGCTGCGCCACCTCCACGTACTCGGCGATCTGGGCGACCCGCGCGGCCAGCGGGACGTCGCTCCCCTTCAAGTCGCCCGGCCAGCCGCGGCCGTCCCAGCGCTCGTAGGAGGCGCCCACCGCCTCCTGGACCGCGTCGGGCAGGCCGAGCTGACGAGCCAGCGTGCGCGCCAGGGCCGAGTGGCGGGCGATCATGCCGTTGAGATCACGGTGGCCCGACACGGCGAACTCGAGGCCGACCCGGAACCGGTGCAGCGGCGGGTTCCCCGATCCGATGAGGCGCATGGCCGCGGCGGCGCCGGCCACGCCGCATGCTCGTGGTCGTACTTGCCCGCCTTGAGCGCGATGTCGTCGCCGAACCACTTGGCCTGCTCGTGCGCGTCGGAATGACAGCCGACGTTGACGAGCAGCGCGGTGTAGTAGACGACGAGGCGCTCGTCGTCGTCCAGCCCGACGCCTTCCCCGATGCGCAGCGCGATGAGGCACTGCCGAAGGACGTGCTCCATCGGTTGGCCGAAGCCGAGGTCGATCCCCAGCGACAAGGCGGCCACGAGCTCGGCGAGGCGGATGGGCGCCGGCTCCTGCACCGGTGCAGTGCTCACCCCGACGACGCTATCCCCTGGTTCCACCCGGGTTTCCGTGTGGGGACCCGCCTCTCAGGTGAAACTCACACTGGGGGCGCGTCACGCTCAGGCCTCATCCGCCGAATGAGGCCGCGTGCAGTCCGAAGCGTCGCCAAAGATGGGGCAGTCGCCCCATGCGGCCATCCGGGGGGATCCCTAACGTGGCAGCCAGTTGATCCGTTGGAGGGAGGCGACGTGAGCCTGCGCAAACGATTCTTCGCACTGACCTACGACCGGCAGATGGTCAAGGTCGAGAAAGCGGGACTGCGGGCCCACCGCGACGATCTCCTCTCTTCGCTCTCCGGCCGTGTGCTCGAGATCGGGGGCGGGACCGGTTCCAACCTCTCCTCGTACGGCGCCGCGGTGGAGTCGCTCACCATCACCGAGCCGGACCCGCACATGCTGCGGCGGCTGCAGGCACACGTGCGCGCGACAGCTCCCGGCCGCTCGCGTGTTGCGGGCCCCGGCGGAGGACCTGCCGTTCGCGGACGACTCGTTCGACGCCGTGGTCTCGACGCTCGTCCTGTGCGGCGTCGACGACCAACCGCGTGCCCTGCGGGAGATCCATCGCGTCCTGCGCCCGGGTGGACAGCTCGTCTTCTTCGAGCACGTCCGCTCCGACGACCCGAAGACCGCACGGCAGCAGGACCGGATGAACGCCGTCAACCGGTTCGTCGCCGGGTGCGAGTGCAACCGGCCCACCCTCGAGAGCATCCGGGGTGCCGGCTTCGACGTCGAGGCGACGGCAGCCACGCTGGAGAAAGCCCCCTGGTTCTTGCGGCCCGCCGTCGTGGGTCACGCCCGGGTGGCGCTGACCGCCAACGCGGGCTCCTGAGCGGAACGCCCGACACCCACTCGCGCCGACTCGTCACGGACAACCACCACAGACAAGGAGAAGGTCATGCCCAGCCTGTCCCAGAGCACCGCACCGCGTGTGGAGGACTTCGGCCCTGCGGTCGACTCCAGCGGCGAGCTCGCCGACTACACGGTCAACTTCGTCTCCATACGCCAGGACGCCGACCTGGCCCCGATGCTCCAGTCCCTGCCGGGCGGGCACTGCCCGTGTCCACACTGGGGCTTCCTGCTGAAGGGGCAGATGACGGTCCGCTACACGGACGGCGAGGAGACGATCCGGGCCGGGGAAGCCTTCTACCTCCCGCCCGGACACATTCCCGCCGCGGAAGCGGGCACCGAGTTCGTGCAATTCAGCCCGGCGGCCGAGCTGGCGGCCGTGATGGCCGCCCTGCAGGGCGCCGCGCCCGGCGGGGAGGGTTGAGCCCGGCGGACTGGGGAGAACGATCAGGTTGCCGCCGAAGGGGCGACCACCCCGAGGATCCGGGCCAGCTCCTTCAGGTCGGTTCCGCCGAGCGCGGCCAGTCCCGCAGGCGGCCGGCCCAGGATCTCGTCGGCCCGCCGGGCGGTGGCGGCACCCCGGCTCGTGGCGGCCACGACCTTGGCCCGCCGGTCGGTCGGATGCGGCCGGCGGCTCACGAGGCCCTGGCGCTCCAGCTCGTCGACGACACGCGTCGCGTTGGGGGGGTCGATGCCGAGCGCGGCGGCCAGCTCGCCCATCGACATCGGCTGGCCGCGCCAGCCGGCGCAGCGCGCGGGTGCGGCCGAAGCTCATGCCCAGCGCCTCGGCGACCTCGCGCCGCCGCTCGTTGTCGAGCACGAGGTCGCACATCAGCAGCCAGACCTCGCGTGCGGTGTCGTCCTGCGCGGGCCCGCGTCGCTTGCCTACCGTTGTCACTGATCCTGCCGCTCGAGGGCCTCCGGATTGAGCTCGCGGCCGTCCGCTCGGGCCGACTGCGGCGGCCCGCCCCGTGGTCGCCAGCGAGGCCGAGCGACGAGCACGACGGCGCCGCAGCCCGCGAGCGTCCACCAGCCGGGCGGCTCGCCGACGACAGGTCGCGCGCCGGCGGACCGACTCGGCCGAGCGCGAGCAGCGATCGCCCCGACGACGGCCACGCCGAGCGTCTGGCCGAACTGCCGGGAGGTCGTGGCGATCGCCGCGGCCACGCCCGCCTGGGCCCGCGGCATCCCGGAGACGGCGGCGTTCGTGATCGGCGCGTTGACGAAGCCGAAGCCGAGCCCGAACACGACGTAGGCCGCGAACAGCCAGCGAGACGGCGGTGGTCGGGCTCGATGCCGGCTCAGCATGCGCGCACGCGACCACCAGGGCAGACGCCGGCGATCACGCAGCGGCAGGCGGGCGCCGCGGCGGCCGACGATCCGGCCCGACAGCGGCGACGCCACCACGGTCATCGACGCGCCATCGGCACGGTGGCCAGGCCCGGCCTGGACCGGCGAGAGCCCGCGCACGTCCTGGAGGTAGAGCGTGTTGAGGAAGAGGAACCCGCCGAACGCGGCGAACGCCGCCACCGAGATGAGATCGACGCCGAGAACGGGATCGAGCGGAAGAAGCGCAGGTCGATGAGCGGGCTCCTCGCGCCGGCGCGGCTCGTAGCAGCAGCAGCCCGACGAGAGCGGCCGCCGCGGCCGCGAACGCGGCCACGATGACCGGCGAGCGACCAGCCGCGTGCCCGGCGCCTCGATGATGCCGTAGGTCAGCGAGGCCAGCAGCACGATCACCAGCGCCTGACCCGACCGGATCGAACCGGCGCGGCCGTCGGCGCCCGCGACTCGGGGATGAAGCGCAGCGTCAGCACGATCGCGACCAGCCCGACCGGGAGGTTGATCCAGAAGATCGACCGCCAGCCGACCGAGCGACGACCAGCGCGCCGCCGACGATCGGCCCGAGCGCCATCGAGACGCCGAACACGGCGCCCCAGACGCCGACCGCCTGGGCCCGCTCGCGCGGGTCCGTGAAGGTGTTCGTGATGATCGACATCGCGACCGGGTTCAGCATCGAGCCGCCGACCGCCTGGAGCACGCGGAACACCACCAGGAGGCCGACGCTCGGGGCCAGGCTGCACAGCAGCGACCCGGCGGAGAACACCACCAGGCCCGACGACGAAGATCCGCTTCCGGCCGAACCGGTCCGCCGTCGAGCCCGAGAGCATCAGCAGGCTCGCCAGCACGACCGTGTAGGCGTCGACCGTCCACTGCAGCCCCGAGATGCCGGCGTCCAAGTCCCGGCCGATCGACGGCAGCGCGACGTTCACGACGGTGACGTCGAGCCCGACGATGAACAGGCTCAGCCAGCAGATGAGCAGGACACCGACGCGCCGGCGGCGGCTCAGTCCGGTCGGAACAAGCTCTTGTACGACCACAACAGTGAATATTCTACAAGTACCTCACGGAGCCGGCGCGGGGGCCGGCGGCCTCGAACGCCTCGGTTCCCGGCGCGCCCAGCAGGGCCGACCCATTAGTTTTTGCCGGTGCGGTCACGTCGCCAGGGTCAGGAGCGCCGCGCCTGACCGGGGCCGTCATCACCCTCAACGAACTGCGCCGGCGGGTGCGCGACCGTTCGGCGGTGATCACCTGCCTGGTGGCGCCCGTCGCCATCGCCGCCATCCTCGGCTTCGCCTTTGCGGGCAACGCCTCCACCGCCGTGCTCCCCATCGGCGTGTCGGGCGCCTCTCCGGCCCTCGTGCGCGCCGCGGTCCACGCCAGCCAGCTCCCGCGCAACGTCGTCGTCCGCATCGTCCCCGGAGAGGCGGCGGTGCGAGCGCGATGTGGCGGAAGGAACGCTGGCGGCCGGCGTCGTGGTCTCCGGGGACCACAAGAGGCTCGGCACACCTGCTGATCCCGATGGTGGCTCCCGGAGCGACGCCCTCTCCCGGGTTCGACGTCGTCGACCGGTCCAACGCACTCGTCGGTCAGGAATACGCCGAGTCGCTGGCGGCGGGCCTGGCGAGCCGCCTCTACGCCGGCCGCCTCGAACGCGGGACGGCCACCGATACGGCCGCCATCTCCGTGTCGGCCAGCACGCTCGGCAACGGCGGCAAGGCCGTGCTCGACTACTTCGCACCGTCCATCGCGATTGTGTTCCTCTTCATCGGCAGCGGTCTCGGCATGCGTTCGCTCCTGATGGAGCGGGCGACGGGCACGCTGGCCCGGTTGGCCGCGGCGCCCGTCAGGCCGAGTGCCATCGTCTGGGGCAAGTTGCTCGCCATCGCACTCACGGGGCTCACCTCCATCCTCATCGTCTGGGGGGTGACGGCGGCCGCCTTCGGTGCCGATTGGGGCGACCCGCTCGGCGTCCTCATGATGTGCGTCGGCGCCACCGCGGCCATGTGCGGCCTCGGCGCCTTCCTCACGTCCTTCGCCCGCACGCCGCAGGAGGCGTTCGCCGCCTCGTTGATCGTCGGGCTCGTCCTGGCGCTGTTGGGCGGCAACCTGTTGCCGCCCGGAGCCCTTCCCGAGGCGCTCCAGGTGCTCAGCCTGGGGACGCCCAACGGCTGGGCCGTCGTCGGTTTCGGGCGGCTGGCCCTGTTGCGGGAACCGGCGTCGTCGGTGATCGGGCCCTTCCTCGTCCTCTGCCTCATCGCGCTGGTCACCGGAGGGTTGGCCATGGCCAGGGTGCGCCGGATGGTGACGCCGTGATCCCGATCATCCGCGTCAACCTTCGTCGGGCCGTGGGCGACCGGCGCTACCTCTTCGTCGCCACCGTGTTCCCCGTCCTCTTCATCCTCGTCACGGGCCTGCTCGCCGGCAGCCCCAAGGAGCCGATCGGCCTCGTCCACCCCTCCCAGCGCCTCATCCACCTGGTCGCCCGCACCGGCGACCTCAAAGTGCGGATCGAGCCCAACCGGGCACAGCTCGGCGACGACATCCTGCGGGGTCGGGTCGTCGCCGGGCTCGTCGCTCTCCCCGCGCCGCCGGGTGCGCAGCGCGTCGACTTCGTGAGCGAGTCGGCGTCGACGAGCGCGGTCCAGGCACGCACGGACGTGGTGGCCCTGCTCGACCTCATCGCCGCCGAGGGGACGCACACCGTCGTGACCGACGTCACCCTCGCCCACACCGGCGTGCCCGCGGCCCTCAGCCCCTTCTCCTACGTGGCGCCGGCCGACCTCGTCCTGTTCCTCGGCATCACGGTGCTGCTCCTGTCCTCGGGCGTGGTGGAGTCGCGCCGGCTCGGCCTGATGAACCGCCTGGCCGCGGCGCCCGTGCGCCGGCGATCGGTCGTGGCGGCTCTCATCGCGACGAGCCTGTGCGTGGCGGCCGCGCAGTGTGCCGGCCTCCTGCTCGTCGGGACGTTCATCTTCGGCGTGCACTGGGGCAACCCTGCGGGGGTCTTCCTCGTGCTGGCGATGCTGTCCTTGGCCTACGCGGGCGCGGCCGCGCTCGTGAGCATGCGCTCGCGCACGGAAGAGCAGGCGATCTCGCTCGCTGTCGTCCTCGGCATCGTGGGGGGCATGCTGGGCGGCTGCGTGTACCCGCTCGACGTGGTGGGACCGGTGGTCCGGGGCGTCGGCCACGTGGTGCCCCAGGCCTGGGCCATGGACGCGTTCGTCAAGCTGATCTACGACCACGACGGGCTGACCGCGGTACTGCCGGAGATCGGGGCCCTCGCCCTCTTTGCGGTCGTGCTGTGCGCGCTGGCGCTGCGGGCCTACGCGTGGACGGTGTACTCGCCGGGGTGAAAGCGCCGGGTCAGCCGGCGGAACTTCCAGGTGTGGTCGGGCCACAGCGTGGTGTTGCGGCCCCGATGGTCGAGGTACCAGCTGCCGCACCCGCCCTCGACCCAGACCGAGTGCTCGAGCCGGGCCTGCAGGCGTTCGTTGTAGCGCCGCTGCACCGAGGGCCTGACCTCCACCACGCGCACGCCGGGGCGGCGCAGGAAGCTCAACGCGCTGGCGATGTAGTTGATGTGCGACTCGATCATGTAGATCATCGAATTGTGGGCCAGCGTCGAGTTCGGCCCGATCATGAGGAACAGGTTCGGGAAGCCCGCCACCGTCGAGCCGGCATAGGCCTCGACCCCGTCCGCCTTCCAGATCTCGGCCAGCCGGACCCCCGCCGTGCCGACGATGTGCTCGGCGTACGGTGGCTCGGCCGCCTCGAAGCCGGTGCCCATGATCACGACGTCCACCGGGCGGGCGATGCCGTCCTGCCCGACCACCTCGTGCGCCGTGAACGAGGCCACCGGTGACGCCACGACCTCCACGTTGGGCCGGTTCAGCGAGGGGTAGAAGTCGTCCGAGAGCAGGAGCCGCTTGCACCCCGGTTCGTAGTGTGGCGTGAGCACCTCGCGCAGGGCCTCGTCGGGTACCTGCTTGGCGAGGTGGTCGAGCGCCGCCTTGCGCACGGCGGCCTTCCGCCGCTCCCCATGGCCGACGAAGACCGACAGCAGCGCCTCGAACATGGCGTAGATGCGGAGCCGGGACAGGTGCTGGAGCGTCGGGACCTTGCGGTAGGCGAGCTTGCGCAGGGCCGATACCGCCCGGTCACGCCGGGGGACGACGAAGGGCGGCGTCCGCTGGTGGAGGTACAGATGCTCGACGACGGGCGCGATCTGCGGCACGAACTGGATCGCCGAGGCGCCGGTGCCGACGACGCACACCCGCTTCCCGGTCAGGTCGAAACCGTGCTCCCAGCGGGCGGAGTGGAAGACCTTGCCCCGGAAGTCGGCCAGTCCGGGGAAATCCGGGATCGACGGCTCGCTCAGCGACCCCGTGGCCCACACGAGCACCGGGGCGCCGTACTCCTCGCCCCCGGTCGTCCGCACGACCCAGCGCGTCCTCGCCTCGTCCCAGCGCGCCTCCTCCACCGCCCGGCCGAAGCGCAGATGTCCCCCCACCTCGAAGCGGTCGACACAGTCGCGCAGGTAGTCCCAGATCTCGCTCTGCGCGGAGAACGAGTGCGACCAGTCGGGATTGAGCGCGAACGAGAAGGAGTAGAGGTTGGAGGGGACGTCGCAGCAGGCGCCCGGGTAGGAGTTGTCCCGCCACGTGCCGCCCAGGTCGTTGCCGCGGTCGAGGACGACGAAGTCCTCCACGCCCATGGAGCGGAGGCGCGCCGCCATCCCGATACCGGAGAACCCGGCTCCGACGATGACGACGCGGTGCTCGCTGGTCACGGGGTGGCGGCGACGAAGGAGACCACGACCTCGGCCAGCTCCGGCCCGCAGTCCTCCTGGAGGAAGTGGCCGCCGCCCACGATCGTGGTGTGGGGCTGCCCCTGTGCCCCGGCGATGCGCTCCCGGAGGCCGCGGTCCGCCCCCTTGGTGATGGGGTCGCTGTCGCTGAAGGCGCACAGGAACGGCCGGTCGAACGCGGCCAGGCCCACCCAGGCCGCCACGTTGGCGTCGTGGGCGGGGTCGTCGGGCCGGGACGGCACGAGCAGCGGGAACTGCCGCGCCCCCGCCTTGTACGACTCGTCGGGGAACGGCGCGTCGTAGGCCGCCTCGACCTCGGGCGCGACGGGCTTGGCGCAGCCGCCGCGGACGATGCCGCCGGTGGGGAACGTCTCGACCTCCTGGGAGAAGCGCTGCCAGCCGAAGAAGGCGTCGCCGGGACTGGTGTCACCGGTGGGCAGGAAGGTGTTGGCCGCCACGACCCGCGCGAAGCGGTCCGGGTGCTCGCCGACGAGGCGCAGGCCGATGAGCCCGCCCCAGTCCTGGCACACCAGGGTGACGCCACCCAGGTCGAGCCGGTCGAACAGCAGCTCGCGCATCCACTCGACGTGGCGGGCGAACGTGTAGTCGGCGCGCTCGGCCGGCTTGTCCGAGCGCCCGAAGCCGACGAGGTCGGGCGCCACGATCTGCAGGCCGGCGCCCGTCAGGACGGGGATCATGGTGCGGTAGAGGAACGACCAGGACGGCTCGCCGTGCATGAGGAGCACCACGGGCGCCGAAGGATCGCCCTCCCGCAGGTAGTGCACCCGCAGCGTGCCCCCCTCGGAGTCGGCCACCTCGGCGTAGTGCGGGGAGAAGTCGTACCCGGGCAGGTCGGCGAAACGGTCGTCAGGGGTGCGCAAGGTCTTCATGCAGGCCGGAGCCTACGCCGTCGGGACCCGGGGTCGCCCTGGGGTCCGACGGTGTGCACGGCGGTCGTCGCACGCCGTAGCCTGACACTACCGTCACAGAACACCCCGTGGGAGGGACACGCGCCATGGCACTATCGGACGCTCAGGAGTACGACCCGTTCACGGCCTTCGACGACGTGGTGGCCGGCACCACGCGGGACCCCTACCCCGGCCTCGTGGCCAAGCGCCGCGACACGCCGGTCCAGAAGGGCCTGACCATGAACCCCGACTCTCTGCCCGAGGGGATCGAGGTCGAGCCGGGATGGATCGCCTACCGCTACGACGACTGCTCGCGGATTCTGCGCGACGCCAAGACGTTCACCTCCACGGGTTACGACGTCACGATCGGCATGGTCATGGGCCACATGATCCTGGGCATGGACGACCCCGAGCACCGCGGCCACCGCAACCTGGTGGCCCACGCGTTCCGCGAGAAGGCGCTGGCCCGCTGGGAGCCCGAGTTCATCCGCCCGATCATCGACGACCAGATCGACCGCTTCGCCGCCGACGGCGAGGCCGACTTGGTGCGCCAGCTGACCTTCGAGTTCCCCGTACGTGTGATCGCGCGCCTGCTCGGCCTCCCCGAGGAGGACTTCCCGCAGTTCCAGCGCTGGTCGGTCGAGCTCATCAGCCTGGTGGCGGACATCGACCGCGGCATCGCCGCCTCGGAGGCGCTGCGCGAGTACTTCGCCGGCGTCGTGGCCGACCGGCGGGCCCACCCCGCCGAGGACGTGATCAGCGACCTGGTCTCGGCCGAGATCGACGGCGAGAAGCTGACGGACGAGGCGATCTACTCCTTCCTGCGCCTCCTGCTGCCCGCCGGAGCCGAGACGACCTACCGCTCGTCGGGCAACCTGCTCTACCTGCTCCTCACGCACCCCGAGCAGCTCGACGCGGTGCAGGCCGACCGCTCGCTGCTGCCCCAGGCCATTGAGGAGGGCCTGCGCTTCGAGCCCCCGCTGCTCAGCATCAACCGGACCACGACGTGCGAGGTCGAGATCGGGGGCGTCACGATCGGCCCCGACGAGAGCATCTCGCCCCACATCGGCTCGGCCAACCACGACGAGACCAGATGGGAGGACCCCGAGTCCTTCGACATCTTCCGGCCCGCGATCCCGCACATCGCGTTCGCCCACGGGCCGCACATGTGCCTCGGGATGCACCTCGCCCGGCTCGAGACGCGGGCGCTGCTCAACCGCGTCTTCGACCGCCTGCCGGACCTGGCCCTGAACCCGGGCAACACCGATCCGCACATCCGCGGCGACGTCTTCCGCTCCCCCACCTCGCTGCCGGTCACGTTCACTCCGACGCCCTGACGAACCCGGCGGGTCAGCCGATCTGACGAACCTCGACCTCGTTGCCCCGTGCGATCAACACGCTGCTGACGAGGGAGGGCGGGAACAGGCCGTGGGCCACGACGCCCGGCACCGCATCGAGGATGGAGGACAGGTGGGCGGGGTCGTCGATGTCGCCGTGATAGTCGGCGAGCACCCCGCCGTCGGGCGTCAGCGGCACATCGCGCAGCACTGCGCCGGGGAGCGCGCGCAGCGTGGCCGCCAGCCCAAAGGCCAGGAGCTCCAACGGGACGGGGGGATGCAGGCGATCGACCGGCTTGTCGGAGGAGACGATGACCACGAAGCAATCTGCCGCCGCGGCCACGATCCTCTCGCGGGTGTGGGCCCCTCCGCCGCCCTTGATCAGCCAGCCGACGGGGTCTACCTGGTCCGCCCCGTCGATGGTCAGGTCGAGCCGGCCGACGTCGGTGAAGGGTCTGACGTCGAGCCCGGCGGCCTCCGCGAGAGCTTCGGTGGCCGGGGAGGTCGCGACACAGGCGATATCCAGCCGGCGCGCCCCGAGAGCCGGGACGAGCTCGGCGACCGTGGATCCCGTCCCCAGGCCGACCCACATCCCGTTCTCGGCCAGCGCCGCCGCGGCCTCCGCCGCGACGCGCTTCTCCGCCCTGTGGTCAGTTCCCGTCACAGCCGGCTCGCGCTCAGCTGCGCGGGACGTCCTTCCAGGGCAGTTCTTTGTCGGTCCGGACGTCGCCCGGCAGGCCGAGCACCCGCTCACCGAGGATGTTGCGCATCACCTCGGAGGTGCCTCCCTCGATGGAGTTCGCACGGACTCGCAGGAACATCTTGTGCACATCGGTCGACCCCATGCCGACGAGGTCGGGGCGGATCATGGGGTAGCCGGCCGGGAACAGCATGGCGTCGTTGCCCAGGAGGTCCATGCACAGGTCGTAGACTCTCTTGTTCTCCTCCGCGTAGGCCAGCTTGGCCACTGAGCCCTCCGGGCCGGGCGTGCCGGCCTTGCGTGTCTGCGCGGCGCGGGCGTTCGTCATGGAGAGCGCTTCCATGCGGATGTAGCTCGACACGAGCCGATCGCGCAGGGCGAGGGCGTGCGGCGATGTGTCGCCCTGCCACCGCTCCTTCCAGATTCTGACGGCCTCCGCGACGGGACCGCCGCCGCGTCTCGTGACCGCTCCACCGATGGAGACCCGCTCGTTCATCAAGGTGGTGACCGCGACGCGCCATCCGTCACCCTCGCCGCCGAGGCGCGCCGTGTCGGGCATCCGGACGTCGGTGAAGAAGACCTCGTTGAACTCCGCCTCGCCGGTGATCTGGAAGAGCGGCCGCACCTCGACGCCCGGCGCCTTCATGTCGACCAGGAAGGCTGTCATCCCCTTGTGCTTGGGCACATCGGGATTCGAGCGCGCCACGAGGAGCCCGAAGGCCGAGATGTGCGCCAGGGTGGTCCACACCTTCTGCCCGTTGAGTTGCCACTCGTCACCGTCCCGCTCGGCGCGGGTGGAGAGCCCGGCGACGTCGGAGCCGGCACCGGGCTCGCTGAACAGCTGGCACCAGATCTCCTCGTTGGTGAAGAGGGGTCGAAGGAACCGCTCCTTCTGCTCGGGTGTCCCGTGGGTGGCGATGGTGGGGGCGCACATGCCGTACCCGATGGGGTTGCGCACGCCGGCCACCGGCGCGCCGCCCGCATGGAGACGGGACTGCGCCCGTTGCTGGTCCCGTGGCGTCAGTCCGAGCCCGCCGGAACCGACCGGGAAGTGCAGCCAGGCCAGGCCACGGTCGAACTGCTGCCCCAGGAATTCCTCCGCCGGCGTGGACCCCGGCGGAGAGTCAGCCAACAGGTCGTCAACCAGCTCGTCGACGTTCGGACTCATGCCCGCACCCTATAGCGTGCTCTGGTGCGGGCACCTGCTCACGCAGGACCGATCGGGCACCGGCGCCCAGCGTGCCCGTGTCGCACGCTGGAGGGAGCGACGAGGACGTGACGGGATGGGTGACGCTGCCCGACGGACGGGTGTTGGCCTACGAGGAGTACGGCGTTCCCACGGGCTTCCCGGTCCTGAGCTTCCACGGCGGCCTCAGCTCGCGCCTCGATGCCGCGCCGGCTCACAAGGCAGCGGTGGCCAAGGGTGTCCGCCTGGTCTCGCCTGACCGTCCCGGCATGGGGCTGTCGACCTACCAGCCGTCGCGCCGGCTCACCGACTGGCCGGCCGACGTGGCGGCGCTCACCGAGGCCCTCGGGATGGAGCGGTTCGCCGTGATGGGCTGGTCCGCCGGCGGCCCCTACGCCGCGATCTGTGCCGCCAAGATGGGCGACCGTGTGACGGCAGCGGCGCTCCTCTCGAGCGCCGTGCCCCTCGACCTCTACGGCACAACACGCGGGCTGACCGTGGAGGACCGCACCCTGCTGTTCCTGAGCCGGTGGACGCCGCGGCTGGCGTCGGCCCTCATGAAGGTGAGCATCGTGAACGCGAGCAACGCGCGACTCTTCCGCGCCGTCATGCGTTCGTTCCCCGCGGCGGACCGGACGGTCCTCACGGAATGGGGACCGCCGGACCACGCGCTGGCCTTCGTGCGCGAGGCCATGCGCCAGGGCACCGAGGGCTGCGTGCAGGACTACCGGATCTTCGGCGACCCGTGGGGTTTCTCGCTCGAGGAGATCCGGATCCCGGTCCACATCTGGGAGGGTGCCGACGATCGGACCGGGCCGCCGGGTTACCGCGCCTTCCTCAAGCGCCACGTCCCCCAGGCCTCGGTCAGCGTGGTGCCAGGCGAGGGCCACCTCTCGCTCCTGCCGCATCAGGCGCCGGCGATCTTCGCGTCGCTGCTGGGCGGCGACCACAACGCCGAGTCCACGGCGCGGTGGAACGTCGGGTAGGCGAAGATCATGGAGCGCATCGTCTCCAGCGGGACGCGGGCGTGCAAAGCCAGCACCAGCAGGCCCAGCACCTCACCGCCGGTCGGGCCCATCGACGTCGCCCCGACGAGCACGCCCCCGCGGGCGATCAGCTTCACGAAGCCCTCGCCGCGGTGGATCCAGCCCCGGGCCGACGCGGCGATCGACTCGTTGAAGACCGTCACGTCGCCGCCCTGCTCCCGGGCCTGGGCCTCGGTCAACCCGACCGAGCCGATCTCGGGGTCGGTGAAGGTCACACGGGGCAGCGCCCGGTAGTCGGCATCCGGGCGCGGCCGGCCCAGGATGTCCGCCACGCAGAGCCGGGCCTGGAACGCGGCCACATGGGTGTAGGCGCCCTTCCCCGTGACGTCGCCGACCGCCCACACCCCGGGCGCCACCCGCATCCGACCGTCGACCGGGATGCTCCCGGCCCCCTCGTCGAGGTCCAGCGCACCGACACCGAGTCCGGCCAGATCGCTCCGGCGCCCCGTGGCGATCAGCATCCGCTCGCCGCTCAGGGCCGTCCCGTCGGACAGGTGCACGGTTGCCCCGGTGTCCCCGGTCGCCTCGACCCGTTCGATGGTGGCGTCGGTGTACACCCTTACTCCCTCGCGGCGCAGCACCTCGGTGATGAGCTCGGAGACCTCGGGTTCCTCGCGGCCGGCCAACCGCGGACCCGCTTCGACGATCGTCACCGCGGCCCCGAAGCGGCTCATGACCTGCCCGATCTCGAGGCCGGTCGCCCCGCACCCGATGACGAGCAGCGACGCCGGTACCGTCTCGGCGGCGATGGCGCCCCGGTTCGTCCAGTACGGAACGCCGGCGAACATCGGCGGGACGAACGGGCGCTGGCCGGTGGACAGGACCAGAGCGCGCCGCGCCGTGAACGGCTCGCCGCCGACCTCGACCGACGCCGGACCGGTGACCCGCGCCGTGCCCCGGACGAGGCGACCGCCCTTGCCCTCCAAACGGTCGGCGGCGACCTTGTCGTCCCACCAGTCGGTGGCCTCGTCGCGGATGCGGCGGGCCACCGGCGCCCAGTCGGCTTCGATGACCGACGTGCCGGCCATACCCGGGATGCGCCGACCCTCCGCCAGGAGATCGGCGGCGCGGACCATCATCTTCGAAGGGACACACCCCCAGTACGGGCACTCCCCGCCCACGAGCTCGGCCTCGATGCCGACCACCTCGAGGCCTGCTTCGGCCAGCTCCTCGGCAACCTGCTCACCGCCCGGGCCCAGCCCGACGACGACGGCGTCGACCTCCACCGACCTACAACCCGCCCCAGTTGGTCACCTGGACCGGAGCGACGATCGGCGTGCCGACGACCAGCTGGATCTCGTAGTGGTCACCCAACGGGATGTTGTTGGGATCGCCGGTGTACAGAGCGGCCTTCTTGCCCGGCGAGGTGAAGAAGACGGTCACCGGCCCCGTGGCCGACCCGACCTGCGTCTTGCTGAGCGGGATGCCCCACTCGGCGAAGAAGTCGCCCAGGGTGAAGCTCTGCGTCGTGCTCGGCGACTCGATGTGGATGATCCCGTCGTCTGCGTGCACGTGCAGCCAGTAGAAGCAACTCCCCGTCTGGACGAAGGGCCCCTCCGCGGTGTTGACGGCCTGGAAGCCGGGGATGCCGATGCCGTAGGGGATCACCCGGGCCTTCCCGTTGACGAAGATCGTCAGGTGGGTGTGGACGTGGACGAGCGTCTGCTCACCGGCCTGGCACTGGACACCGTTGACCTCCTGGCCGGTGGCCGAGTTGAGGAGGGTGGCCAGTTTGGGTCCGCTCGGGACAGGAACGGTCTCGGGACCGGGCGTGCCGGCCGGTGGTTGCACCCAGGTGGAGGACATGGAAGCGGGGATGGGCTCGGTGGCGATGTGGGGGTTCTTGAACTGGGGTGGCACGCTGCCGGACCCACCACCGGTGAGCTGGGTGACCAACACCACCACGAGGGCGACCAGCACGATGGCACCCCCGACGCGGAAGCCGATGCGCACGCGCTTCTGCCTCCGCTCGGCGGCGCGCTTCTCGGCGGCGCGCTGTTGGTTGTCGGCCCTCCGCTGGGCCTTTGACTTGCTTTGACTGGTCATTGGGGCGTCAGCGTAGCGAACCAGTCCCAACGAAAGGCATCAACGCGCTCGAGCGGCCCGGCCCATTCGGACGACGCCCCGCCTGCGGTCCCGAGGGCGGCCGAGGCCTGCCACAGGTCACCGTCGACGAAGGCGACGGTGATGAATCGGCCGTGCTCGGCGTCCGAGAACTGCCAGGCACCGGCCACTCCGGGGTGGTCCACCAACGCGGCGCCGTCGACCGCGGGGCCCACGATCACGTGGACCCCGTGCGCGGGGCGGAAGGGAACCGCCTCGGGCGAAACGGCAACGCGGGGCGCGGCCCAGCGGCCGACAATTCCGAAGGGCCCCGACACGACGACCCGCCGCGCCGCGAAGAAGCGGTCGGCGGCGCGCAGCCGCTCGGCCAGCGCGAAGAATTCGGGGATGACCTGCTCGTCGCGGAGGAGGTACAGGGTCATGTAGTGGAACGGCTCGAAGAGGGTGCTCCTCGCCGATTCGGCCGTCCGGCAGCGGGGTGAACGCACCCAGCGGCGGCCGAACGAGATGCCGTCGATCGTGAACTGCTCGGGGAGATGGTCGAGTTGGTGCCAGGCGTTGTACGCCTCGTGGGCGGAGGGATCGGTCACCTCGGTGAACGAGAAGAAACCGAGCACCCCGCGAGGCTACCCGCGGGCCGATGCAAGACTCTGGCCCGATGGCAGCCACGACGCAGTTCCTCTCCGGCGTCCGGGTCCTCGACCTGAGCATCTGGCGTCCCGGGCCGTACGCGACGTCGCTGCTGGTGCCCCTCGGCGCCGACGTGCTCAAGGTCGAGCCGCCGGGCGGCGACCCGATGCGGCACTACGCCGGCCTCTTCGACGCCGTGAACGCGGGCAAGCGGAGCGTGGAGCTCAACCTCAAGGAGGAGGCCGGGCGCACCCGAGCGTTCGAACTGGCGATGGAGGCCGACGTCCTCGTCGAGGGCTTCCGCCCGGGGGTGCTGGCCAGGTTCGGGCTCGACGAGGCGGCCGTGCGGGGGCGCAACCCAGGCCTCGTCTACTGCTCGATCTCCGGCTACGGGCAACACGACCCGCGCGCCGAGCTCCCCGGCCACGACGTGAACTACCAGGCGTGGTCGGGAGCGTTGACGCCCGAGGGTGGCCTGGTCACGACCATCCCGCCCCTCCCGACCGCCGACCTGGCCGCCGGGCTCACTGCCGCCTTCGGGATCTGCGCCGCCGTGCTGGGCCGGGCGACCAGTGGTGAGGGGACCTACCTCGACGTCTCCATGACCGACGTGCTGGCCACCTGGACGGGACCAGCAGGGCCCGGCACCTCAGGTGGAGGGGCGCAGGGGCCGACGCCCGGGTACGGGCTCTTCGGCACGTCCGACGGCGGGCAGGTCGCGCTCGGCGTGGTCAACGAGCAGCACTTCTGGTCGAACCTCTGCCACGAGCTCGACCTCGAGGACGTGGCGGCGATCGGCTTCGACGAGCGGTGCCGACGCGGTGCCGAGCTGCAACGCGCCGTCAGCGGGGCAATCGCGACCCGGCCCCGCGACGAACTGGTGCGCCGCCTGGTCGCGGCCGGTGTGCCCGTGTCCCCGGTGCTCGACCGCGCAGGGATGCTGGCGGGAGCGCCGTTCCCGTCCTTCCCCATCCGGCTCCCACTCCCCGGTGCCGCGGGGCAGGTCCCGGTGCTCGACCAGCACCACGGCGAAGGCTTCGGCGGGTTACGGTCCAGCGACGCATGACACGCATCTCCGAACTTCTGGCCGCCAACCAGGCGTACTCCGCCGCCCGCTCCAACGTGGCCGATCCCCGTCCCGGACGCCACCTGGCGGTCGTCACCTGCATGGATGCCCGCATCGACGTCTTCGCGGTGCTCGGCCTCCACCTCGGCGAGGCGCACGTGATCCGGAACGCCGGCGGGCGCGTCACCGAGGACGTGCTGCGCAGCCTGGCCCTCTCGAGCGGCGTCCTCGGGGTGGACACCGCCGTGGTGATGCAGCACACGCAGTGCGGACTGGTCGGCGTGAGTGACGCGCAGCTGCGCGCGCTGACCGGGGCCGACCTGGGCTTCTTGCCGATCGACGACCACGCTGCGGCCCTGCGCGAGGACGTCGATCTGCTGGCCCGCACGCCCTACCTGGACCGGCTGCGGCTGATCGGGGGCTTCGTCTACGACGTGGAGAGCGGGAAGCTCGACGACGTCGTGCGCTGGGAGCGACCGGACTGAGCCACCCGGCGACGGGCCCGCACACCCGACATCGGCCGTGTGAGCAGCCAGGAGGGGATGTACAGTTCAGCGACACTCTCGCCCGACCAATGCCCCTGCGGACGGCGTCCCCCCCAACGTGGTGAACCCCGACGCGTCGACGCACGCCCGCAGCTGAGCCAAAGGAGCCACGATGGCGGCCGAACTCACGGCACCCCCACGAATGGAAAGCGACGGACGGCGCCCCCGGAGGAAGCAGCGCGCGCGTTCGCTCCTGGCGGCCCTCCTCGGCTGCACGACTCTGGTTCCCGTGCTGCTGGTCCTGAACCCCGGCACGGCGTCGGCCGCCTACCCCGACAACCCTGCCCAGCCGGTGAACTTCGGCGACGCGGGCTTCTTCGGGCCTGCCGGAGGGCTGACGCTGAACGCTCCCCCGGAAGGCATGGCGCCGACCCACGACGGGCAGGGCTACTGGATCGTGGCCTCCGACGGTGGCATCTTCAACTACGGCGACGCCGGGTTCTTCGGGTCGGCCGGGGCCGTCCCGCTCAACAAGCCCATCGTCGGCATGGCCGCCACGCCGGACGGCGGCGGCTACTGGCTCGTGGCCTCCGACGGCGGCATCTTCAACTACGGCGACGCCGGGTTCTTCGGCTCGACCGGCGGCATGCCGCTGAACCAGCCCATCGTCGGCATGGCACCCACGCCCAGTGGGCACGGCTACTGGCTCGTCGCGTCCGACGGCGGCATCTTCTCCTACGGTGACGCGCAGTTCTACGGCTCCACGGGGTCGATCCACCTCAACCAGCCCGTCGTCGGCATGGCGTCGGCGCCGGGCGGCGCCGGCTACTGGCTGGTGGCCTCCGACGGCGGCATCTTCAACTACGGGACCGCGCCGTTCCTCGGCTCCATGGGGGGCACGCCGCTCAACGCCCCGATCGTGGGGATGGCGGGGACGGCGAGCGGCTACTGGCTGGCCGCCCGGGACGGCGGCATCTTCAACTTCGGCACTCCGTTCCTCGGCTCCATGGGCGGCCAGGCGAACGCCAACCCGATCCGCGCCATTGCGGCCACGCCGTCCGGACAGGGCTACTGGCTCCTGCCGACCAGTCCCCCGCCGGTGCCGCCCACGGTCGGGCCGGGCGCGAGCGGGGCGGCCGTGGCCTCCCTGCAGCAGCAACTGTTCGCTCTGGGCTACTGGGTCGACACCACGAACGGCTCCTTCGACGACAGCACCGAGCAGGCCGTCTGGGCGCTGCAGAAGGCGGCCAACCTCCCCCGCGACGGCGTCGTGGGCCCGGCGACCTGGGCGGCACTGCAGGCCGGGGTCGTCCCCCAGCCGCGCAGCGCCTCGGGCTACGAGATCCAGATCGACCTGGAGGATGACCTCCTCATGGTGGTCAACAACGGCCACGTCGTGTGGACGCTCAACACGTCGACCGGGGGCGGCTACACCTACACCCAGGACGGCTCCACCAACGTGGCCATCACCCCGAGCGGGGTGTTCAGCACCTTCCGCGTCGTGAACGGCACCGTGACCGACTCGCTCGGGACGTTGTTCCGGCCGCGGTTCTTCTACCAGGGCTACGCCATCCACGGCGACTCGTCGGTGCCGCCCTACCCGGTGTCCCACGGGTGCGCCCGCATCAGCAACGAGGCGATCAACTGGGTCTGGGCCGCCAACATCGACCCGATCGGCACGACGGTCTGGGTCTACTGACCAGCCCGTGGTGGCCTACACGAAGGGACTGCACGAGGTCGCCGACGGTATCTGGGCCTACCTGCAGCCTGACGGGGGTTGGGGCTGGTCCAACGCCGGACTGATCACCGGTGACGACACCTCGTTGTTGGTGGACACGCTCTTCGACCTCCGGCTCACCGGGGAGATGCTGGACCAGATGCGCAGGACGACGCGTGCGGCCGAGCGCATCGCCACGGTGGTGAACACGCACGCCAACGGCGACCACTGCTACGGGAACGCGCTGCTGGGGGACGCGGAGATCATCTCGACGGCGCGCTGTGCGGAGGAGATGCTCCAGCTGCCGCCCGCGACCATGGCGGCCATGCTGCGCTCGGCGGACGCGCTCGGCGCCGCCGGCCAATTCGTCCAGAGGATCTTCTCCCCGTTCTCCTTCGAGGACGTGCCGCTCGTCGTCCCCAGCCGGACGTTCGAACAACGGCTCGATCTGCGGGTCGGCGACCGGACCGTGTCGCTCCTCGAGGTCGGCCCGGCCCATACGGCCGGGGACGCCGTCGTCCACCTGCCCGACGAGGGGGTCGTCTTCACCGGGGACATCCTCTTCCACGGCGGCCACCCCATCGTGTGGTCGGGGCCGGTGGCGAATTGGATCGCCGCCTGTGACCGCGTCCTCGCGCTCCAGCCCACGGTGGTGGTCCCCGGACACGGCCCGCTGGCGACCGCGGCCGCCCTCGAGGACCTGAAGGGGTACTTCGAGCTCCTGACCCGCGAGGCCAGGCGGCGCTTCGACGAGGGGATGACGCCGCTCGACGCCGCCCGGGACGTCGATCTCGGCCCTTATGCGGGTTGGAGCGAGGGCGAGCGGGTGGTCGCCAACATCCACGCCCTCTACCGCGACTTCGGCGGTGAGGCACCATCCGACGCCCTCGCCCTCATGGGGGAGATGGCCGCACTGGCGGGCTGACCTCCCCGGGGGCGACACCCCCGTGTCGCATACCCGGTGCAGGGCACGGCGACGGGCCGGGCGCCCGGGCCTGCGCCACGACTACGGAACCCCCGCTCCGGGTACACAAACCGGGGTGGAGACGCGTACGGTCCCGGCACTGATCGGGGGTCGCTACCGCATCGACGGCCTGCTGGGCGAGGGCGGGATGGCCCGCGTCTTCGACGCCTTCGACGAGCGGCTCGAGCGCCCGGTCGCGGTGAAGATCCTGCGGTCCGAGACGCAGGCGCTTCCCGGGATGCGGCAGCGGTTCCAACAGGAGGCACTCATTGCCGCCCGCCTCATCCACCCGAACATCGTGGCGGTCCTGGACTTCGGCGAAGAGCAGGCATCGTCGTTCCTGGTGATGGAGCGCCTGCCGGGGAGCACGCTGCGCGACGAGATCGTCGGACGCGGTCCCCTCCCCACCCAGCGGGTGCTGGGCGTCATGGCCGAGACACTCGGCGCCCTGGCGGCTGCCCACAAGTTCGGGGTGCTGCACCGCGACATCAAACCCAGCAACATCCTCCTGCAAGAGGACGGGCACACCAAGATCACCGACTTCGGCATCGCCAAGAGCTTCGATCTCCGCATGGAGCTCGACCGCCCGACCGACGACATGACGCTGACGGGAGTCGTCCTGGGCACGCCCGGGTACCTCGCTCCCGAACGGAGATCGGGCCATCCGGCCACGGTGCAGTCCGACCTGTACTCGGTCGGCGCGGTCATGGTCGAGGCACTCACGGGGCGACGCGTCGTTCCCGGAGCCGCCGCGACCGAGGGGCTTCCCCCGCCGCTGCGCGACGTCGCGCGTCGCGCCCTGGCCCCGGACCCGCAGGACCGCTTCGCGTCCGCCGGCGAGATGCTCGGGGCCCTGCGGACCAGCGCGGCTACAACGGCCCCGGCCAGGCGACCGGCACCGACCCGACCGTCGATCACCGCCACGAACCCCATGACACCACCAGTGCGGCCACCCCGCACCGCCATCATGACCCCGCCCCGCCCGGAGCGACCACGGCCGGCGAGCGTCCGGGTCCGGCGCCGGCGCGTCGTGCTCGCAGCGGTAGCCGCACTGGCCCTCGTTGCTGCGCTCGTCCTCCTGCTCGAGGGCGGCAGCCGGCCGACGGGGCCGGCTACGTCGGCGTCGAAGCACCACGCGACACGGCCACACCCGCAGGCGCAGGCCCAAGCCACGACCACCACGACGACGGACCCCGTGAGCGCGGCCATGTCGGCGCTCGCCGGCACGCTCGCCGGTGGCGCGCTCCCGGGGGACGGGGCGTTGGCCAGCGCGCTCCAGGCCCTGGCGACGCTCCAGCCCGGGGCCGATCGCCAGGCCTCGGCGCAGGAGGCACTCTCGCTCGGACAGGTGCTGCTGAACGGCGGCGGCATCACCGCGGGGCAGTATCAAGACCTCGTGAACGTCCTTGCTCCGACCGGGGTGGCCGTCACGCCCACACCGGCCCCGGGCCCGCCTCAGGGTCACGGCCACGGTCACGACCAGGGAGACTCCGGAGGCGGGTAGGCGACGACGTGGCGCGCCGGAGGATTGCTGTCGCTTCGCGGTCGCGGGACTACGCTGCGGCGCCGGGACCAAGAGGGACGGTTGCGGGATGGGCACGGACTGCAAGAAGTGAGTAACGTCGACATTTCTCCGCCCGGCTTCGACCCTGACGCGCTCCGCGAGAAGTACCTGCTCGAGCGCGACAAGCGGATCCGGCGCAACGGGAACGCGCAGTACGTCGAGGTCACCGGGCGGTTCGCCGACTACCTGCGCGACCCCTACACCGAGCCAGCTGACCGAGAACCGCAGATCGACGACGTCACCGTTGCGATCATCGGCGGCGGGTTCGCCGGCCTCATCACGGGTGCACGACTGCGGCAGGCGGGCATCGACGACTTCCGGATCATGGAGAAGGGCGGCGACTTCGGCGGCACCTGGTACTGGAACAGGTATCCCGGAGCCCAGTGCGACGTGGAGTCCTATGTGTATCTCCCATTGCTGGAGGAGACCTCCTACGTCCCGAGCGAGAAGTACGCCCGTGCCCCCGAGATCCTCGAGCACTGCCGGCGAATCGCCGAGCAATTCGGCCTCTACGACCGCTCGTGCCTGTCGACCGAGGTGACCGGGATTGCCTGGGACGACGCACGCCTGCGCTGGACCATCGTGACCGATCGGAACGACCGGATCTCGGCGCGGTTCCTCGTGATGGGGAACGGTCCTCTGCATCGACCCAAGCTCCCGGGCATCCCCGGCATCGAGGAGTTCGCCGGTCATTCGTTTCACACCAGCCGTTGGGACTACACGTACACGGGAGGCGACTCGAAGGGGAACCTCGACGGCCTGGCCGACAGACGCGTCGGCATCATCGGCACGGGAGCCACTGCGGTCCAGGTCGTTCCGCACGTGGCCGCGTCCGCCCGTGAGCTGTTCGTCTTCCAGCGCACCCCGTCCTCCATCGACGTCAGGGCCAACCGGCCGACGGATGCGTCGTGGGCCGCTTCGCTCGAGCCCGGATGGCAGCGAGAGAGGATGGAGAACTTCACGCTGCTCACCTCGGGTGGGTTTGCAGAGCGGGACCTTGTGATGGACGGCTGGACCGACATCATCGGGAAGCTGGTCACCCGGCTGCGCGACCGGCCGGCGGGATCGAACCAGGACGTGGCCACCATGCTGGAGCTCGCCGATTTCGAGAAGATGGAGCAGATCCGACGTCGGGTGGACGCGGTGGTGACGGACCCGACGACTGCGGAGGCCCTCAAGCCCTGGTACAGGCAGTTCTGCAAGCGTCCCTGCTTCCACGACGAGTACCTCCTGGCGTTCAACCGTCCCAACGTCTCCCTCGTGAACACGGACGGGCGGGGCATCGACGCCATCACGACCCGCGGCGTCATCGTCGGCGAACGGGAGTACCGGGTCGACTGCCTCATTTACGCCACCGGCTTCGAGGTGGGCACCGATTACACGCGGCGCGCCGGATACGACGTCGTGGGCTCGCGAGGGACCAGCCTGTCGGAATACTGGCGGGACGGCATGCGGTCAGTGCACGGGATGCACGTGCACGGCTTTCCGAACATGTTCGTGCTGGGTCACACACAGGGCGGCTTTACGGTCAACTACCCCCACCTGCTCGAAGAGGCGAGTGCACACCTCGTTCACCTGCTGCGCCACGCCATCGACCACGATCTCTCGACGGTCGAGGCCACCAGGGCGGGAGAGGATGACTGGCTGGTGACGCTGGCCGAGTCCGCACGCGACATCCGCACCTTCCAGGAGCAGTGCACCCCCGGCTATTACAACAACGAAGGTCAGCCTGCCGCCGGCGGGTTCCTCGGGAGCTCGTACGGCAACGGTCCGATGCCCTTCTTCCAACTCCTGGCCGACTGGAGGGCCGGCGGGAACTTCACCGGCCTGGAACTGCACGCCTCAGAAGGAAGGTCGGCAGGCTAGGCCCCGGCATCGAGCCCGTCATGGCGCGGAAATCCGACGTGGAGTTCAGGTGCGGGAAGGGCTCCGCCGGTTCGGCGGGGTGGCTACAAGGGAATGATCTATGCGGACTGATCGATTCGGGATGAAGGCCGTCGGCGCGCTGGTGACGATCGGCTGCCTCACGACGACCATCCTCCCAGCGCCGAGCCCGGCGCAAGCGGCGACGAAGTCACCGACCTACTACGTGGCCCTGGGCGACTCGTATTCGGTCGGCTACCAACCGGGCCGCGGGGCCACACCGGGCTACACGGCCGTCGTGGCAAGGGAAACTCGACTCACCCTCGCCAACTTCGGCTGCGCCGGTGCGACAACCACGTCCGTGGACTCGTCGATCGGGTGCCCAGACGTGTTACCCCATACCGCCGGTGCTGTCCCGTACCCGACGACGACGCAGGAAGCCGCGGCCGTCGCGTTCCTGACGGCGCACTCCGGGCACATCGGACTGATCACTGTGTCGATCGCAGGCAACGACGTGACCGCGTGCGCAACCCAGCCCAACCCGATCAGCTGCGTGTCGACCGCGGTGGCGGGCATCACCAAGAATGTCACGAGCCTGGCGACCGCCCTCCGGGCGGCGGCCGGGCCCAGCGTCCCGCTCATCGGCCTCACGTATCCCGACGTCATCCTCGGGCTCTACGTCTACCCCAAGCAACCGGCGGCCGCCGCTGCCGTGTCCTTGGCCAAACTCTCGGTGGTGGCATTCATATCCTTGATCAACCCGGCACTCACGAAGGCGTACGCAGGAGCCAACGGGAGCCTCGTCGATGTCACCAAGGCGACTGGCGCGTACGTTCCGCTGACCCGAACGGTCCGCTCCAGGCCCTACGGGACCGTCCCAGCCGCGGTGGCGAGCGTCTGCGCCCTGACCTGGTTCTGCGCGCAGGGCAACATCCACGCCACGACCAAGGGCTACACCCTCATCGGCAAACTCGTCGTCGCGCGGTTCAATGTCATGCGGCGGCGCTGAGCGGCGGTTGCCCCGGAATCAGATGCCGAGCGATGCGGCGCGCAGCTGAGCGACCAGCGCCGGGTCCCCGCTGATCTCGACCCTCGCTGCTCCTTGGCGGCCGGAGCCGAACATCGTGAGTTCGCCCGGGTCGCCGGCCACGGTGACGCGCGGCCCGGCGCCGTGCTCTTTTTCGGCCCGTCCGGGCGACGTGATCACGATGGTGGCGGGGACCTTGTTCGCCATCCCGCTGGCGCCGACGCGCGCCCAGAGGGCGTCGGCCAACTCAGGCGAGATCGACCGGGGTTCCCAGCCGGCTTGCGCGCGACGCACGTCTTCGGTGTGGATGAAGTACTCGACCGTGTTCATTGGCCCATCGAAAGGACGGAGGAGCAGCGGCGGTCCGCGCCGCACGGTCTCGACGAGCTTCTCCCAAGACATGCGATCCCGAGCTGCCCGCCGTACTTTGTCCGTGTAACCGGCCAGCCGGGGCCAGACGAGTCCGGGCCCACTGTCGGGTCGCCGTTCACGCACAACGAGGTGTGCAACCAGGTCGGCGGTGAGCCAACCCTCGCACAACGTGGGCGCGTGGGGACCACGCTCCACAAAAAGGTCGCAGAGAGCCTTGCGCTCCAGTTGGGCGAGGGTGGGTCGAGGCACTGGCGCATTGTAAGTGAAGGGGAAGGCACCCTCTCGGAGAGAGCTCCCCGCCGCCGGGTCCCGTGCAGCCGCCTCCGAAATCGCTGTGAAACGGCCGTACCGGCGATGCCCACAGGAGGACGTGCTCACCGCGCTGCGCGCCGCGGCCTTAGCCTTGAGGTCATGGACGGCAACGCCGGCGCAAGACCCAAAGGGCCTGCCCACGCCCGAAGGCGGGTCCTGCCTCGGGAGAACGAGGAGCGCCTCGCCGAAATAGGGAGACAGCTCCCCCCGCCCAGCGAAGACGAGCTCGAGATCATTGCCGGGCTGCGCGCCTCCCGACGGCGTCGGCGTGTCCTGTCGTGGGCCGCTGCGCTCATCGCCCTGGCTCTCTGCGCGGGTGCCATCGCACAGTGGGTCCGACCGCTCCCCCACGACACCATCTCGACCCAGGGAGTCCGACTCCCAGGGGTGCCCGCCTCCTTCGCGTGGCCGAGCAGCGGAGAGGCAGCGGCGACGGTCGTCGGTGTTGGAACGGTGGGCCAGGTACGGGGGACCCAGTCCGTACCTGTCGCCGGACTGGCCGAACTCCTCGCGGCCTACGTCGTCCTGTCAGATCACCGGTTGGCGCCGGGAGACGACGGCCCGGCGATCCCTGTCACCGCCGACGCGCTCGCGGCGTATCAGGCCGGGCAGGCGAGCCAGGAGTCCGAAGTCCCGGTCACAGCCGGAGAGTCGCTCACCGAACTCCAAGCCCTCGAAGGCCTGTTGGTCGACTCGGGAGCCGACATGGCGACCGTCCTCGCCGACTGGGACGCGGGGAGCGTCGCTGCGTTCGTCACCAAGATGACCGCCGCGGCGAGCAGGCTCGGCCTCGCCTCGACACACATCACCGATCCGAGCGGCGTGGACCCGGCCACGACGAGCACGGCCGAGGACCTCGTCCGCCTGGGCGAGGCATCGCTGTCCATCCCGGTCCTCCGACAGATCGTCTCGCTGGGCCAGGCGAGCGTGCCCATGACGACCGTCGTCTACAACCCCAACTTCGACCTCGGAAAGGACGGGATCATCGGCATCAAGACGGCGTCCGACTCGAGCGCCCAGGGCTGCTATCTCTTCGCGGCACAGCAGAACATCGGCGGAAAGAACGTGACGGTCGTGGGTGCCGTGCTGGGTCAGCCGGGCGGGGCGCTCGGCCCGAACACTGCCGCAGTCGATGCGGGTGACGCGCTGGTGAAGAGCGTCTTCGCTGCCGTGCACAGCTTCACCATCTTCACTCCTGGCCAGAAGGTCGCCGAGGTCGACGCGGCCTGGGGTTCGACTGCACCGGTGTCCGTGTCACAGCCGGTCGATGTGATCGGGTGGCCCGGTCTCGTTGCCACCCTGGAAGTTCGACACGGCGCTTTGGGCGGTCCCTTGCCGAGCGGGGCCACGGTCGGCGTGTTGCGGGCGGGAGTGGGACGCATGTCAGTCCACGTAGCCCTGCAGACAGCGAGTGCGCTCTCGGGCCCCGGGGTGTGGTGGCGTTTGACCCGTTGAGCGGGTCCGCCTCCGGTCGGACACGGACTCTGGCCGAACTTCCCCGCCGGCAGCTACCTGCCCGTGCGCTCGCGGTGCGTGCACCCCGGCCAGCAGCAGGGCCGACGCTGGCCCTCCTCCAGTTCCTCCCGGGTCCGGCGAATACGGCGTTGGCGGGTCGTCTCTTGCTTGGCATCCTCGACCCAGCAGATGAATTCGTTGCGCGCCAGAGGTGTGATGTCCATCCAGGCTTCGAATGCCTTGGGGTCGGCAATCAGCGCCTCACGTAGGTCTCCTGGAAGCTTGTGCACCACCCCACCGGGCACTTTCGAGCTGCTCACGGGTCCACGGTAGTGGGACAGAGCTGGTCGACGTCGCCACCGCGGCCGGTCTCGACACTCCGCCGCCCGGCCGACCTCGCGTTGAGCATGGGTACATTTGACTCATGGCCGAAGAACCCACACTGTTCGAATGGGCGGGTGGCCGTGATGCCTTCGACCGGATGATCAACGCTTTCTATGACCGAGTCGAGCAGGACGAGCTGCTCTCGCCGTTCTTTCCAGGTGGCGTGCACGAGGAGCATCGTCGGAATGTGGCCACGTGGTGGAGCGAGGTCTTCGGCGGTCCCGCGGTCTACACGAGTGAACTGGGCGGATACGAGCGAATGTTGGACAAGCACATGCATCTCGGCATCACGAGTGAGCAGCGGTTCAGGTTCGCCTCGCTGATGAGCATGGCCGCCGACGACGCCGGCATGCCGCAGGACCCAGAGTTTCGATCAGCTCTTGTTGCATACCTCGAGTGGGGTACCCGCCTGGCTTTGGGCAATTCACAAGAGGGCGCCGACATCGTCGAGCATGCTCCCGTGCCTCGGTGGGGTTGGGGCGAAGCACCCCCCTACCGCCCGTGAGGTGAAAGTCGCCTCGTTCGCAAGGAGGATCTGCCATGGTCACGAACGTCCTGTGAACGTCAGGCGTCCACGATTGTGTTGCCCGACGGCCGCGCCTTCATTTTGGCTGTGACCGTCTTCGCCAATGACTCCGTCAGCGCGGCTGAGGGAGTCGTGGCTCCTTGGTCGATCCACAGCTCAGCGGTCGATCGCCCTTGGCGAATGACGAGAACAACGAAGTAGTCGGTGGTGCTGCCTTGTCCTCCCGGAAGGTTCACCGGCACTTGGACGTCAATCAATCCAGACGTATCTCCGTACTTCGGCAGATGGGAGACGGAGGCGACCAGAGTTCCAAAGGTGGCTCCAGACGGCCACGCGGACTTCTCCATGCTCGTAATGAATGGACCTTGTACCTGGACGAAGCAGTTCGCGAACTTCGGACTGTCCAATGGAGGAAAGTCGCTCTTGGCCTCGTTCGCGCTGGTATACACGTCCGCGACGTCAAGGACACTGGTGTTCTGGTCTTTGCTATTGAAGTAGGGACTGGAGGCCTCCGCCGCCACCACACTCAGTGCGGGAGGATGGCCCAAACAAGTAGACAACTCTGGATACTGCGTCATTGTCAGCATGCTGGATGCGTTGTCACCCGCACTGGTCCCGACCCACGTTCCATCCGACTGCGACCAGCCGGACGGGAGATTCGACATCTTCAGGAGCTGGGCCCGAGCGTAGGGCTTGTTCGACGTGATACTGCTGGCTGCCCCTGCGCTGGCGGTTGGGATGGTGACGAATCCGGCAGTCATGCCACCGATCGCCAGTCCAAGTGACATCTTCGCCAGAGGGTGCGCAAAGCGTCGAGCAGAAGCTCGGTTACAGCCCTCCCTGGAAGCCGGCTTGTTCTCCGTCATCTCCTCCTGCCTCCCTCTGTCCATCGTCGCCTTCATCCCGAGACCTCCTTAGAGGTCGATCGGATGTTGAGGACGACGGTAAGGGTGGGCTGTAAGGCGGGGGTAAAGCCGTGTGTGAGCGAGCGGCAAAGTCCCAAATAGGATCACCGGTCCGGGAGGTACATTCTGATCAATCAAAGATTGGGGGGTTCACGTGGACCAGGGTCGGCCTATCTCCTACATGGCGCTGGAAGTGGGGACGCCCGTTCTCAGTTCGTCTGGAACCGAGTTCGGCGAAGTGGAGCACGTGCTCCAGGTCCCAGAACTGGATCTCTTTGATGGCATTGCCGTGAAGTCGCACCATCACGGGCTTCGCTTTGTTGATCGCGACCAGATCGAAGAGATCACGACCACCGGGGTTCGTTGTTCTGTGACCGACGAGGAAGTTGAAACCCTTCCCGCTCCGAGTGGGACGCTGGTTCTCCACCCCGACACCGCTCACGACGAGGGCCCATCACTCACCGCTCGCTGGGGTCGGCTCTTCGGCAGGGAACATTGGAAGGAGCTCGAGTAAGGGCCGGGATCATGAGCCCGACTTCTTCACGGTCATTTCCAGCTTGTCGATGAGATCGGCGAGATCCTTGAGCCCCCCTGAGGTGTGTATGTCGAGCCGATCGAGGATTTGCAGGGTGTCTTGGTAGGTGTGCTCTGATCGCATGTCACTCGCCACGCTCTGCACGTTTTGGCCAACCATGATGACCGACAACAGCACCAATTGAAGGAAGGTTTGTGCGATCCACGCGATGATGCCCTCGCCGCCGGGTCTCAATGCCGGCCGTAGGCCAATCAACGCAATGATCGCAAACACATAGGCGCACCACATCGATCCAACGATGTTGGTGAGGAAAACGGCAATCTTGGCGTTGATGCCGTCCGCCCGCTGGATGTCGGCTCGCAACCCACGAATGCTTATTGCATTGCCAATTTGGCGGCGTGCCTTCACCGGCCTCGGTATCTGAACGTCACTCATCCTGATCTCCTTTCAGTGCCATCCAAAGGAAAGCCCGAGAGCCGATCCTCCCGGAGCGTTCGGAACACCCGATTCGAACTACTCGCTCACCAGTTCGATGTTGTTGCCGTCAGGGTCGAACAGATCAACCGATTGGCCGGCAATGGTTGGCTTGAGGCCCCCATGCGGGATGCCGAGAGAGGTGAGATGCTCGCACCACGCAGTGAGCGCGCCAACATCGGAGACCGCGAAGGCAATGTGATCGAGCGCGCCCGTCGCGCCAGCACGGCCTTCCGCTCCTGCCGACAGCACCACCCGGAACCGCCCGGTCGTGGACTGCAGCGTGACGTAACGCCCGGGCTGGCCCCGTAGCTCCGTCAGCCCGAGGGTGCGCTTGTACCAGGCGACACTGGCATCGAGATCGGAGACGTACAGCTGGAAGTGCGACAGTCCGTCGATGGGCGGCGCATCCATCGTTGCCACCGTAAGCCCGGGCGATACAGCAGGCAACTGTGTCCCGGCTCCCGCCCCGTTGCAGGCCGACCGCCAGTGGTCTTGAAGTGCCCTACCAAACCCTGCGACAGGGCACCGGCCGGACCAGAGTCACAGCCTGGCGTCGGTGGGACGCCCTGAGTCAGATGGGTATCGTCGTCCGTCCCACTCAGGTCCCGGTGACCAGAACGATCTTCCCTCGGGTGTGCCGCTCAGCAAGGAGCTCGTACGCCGAGCGCACGTCCCGCAGGGCGAAGGTGGCTGCAATCGGAACCGTCAGTTGTCCTTGCTCAATCAATGACGCAAGCTCCGAGATGACGCGACCGACGTCGTCGACCGTTGCCATTCCGTCCACATGTGTTCCGAGTCGTACTCCCGACTCCCGGTCGATGATCGTGTCGACTCGATCTGGCTTGACACTGAGTTCGTCAACAGCAAGGTCGACATAGCCGCCACCGAAGCAGTCGATGAAGGCGTCGATCCCGCCGCCCGCGGCAGCGCGCAGACGTTCCCCAAGGCCGTCGCCGTAGAGGACGGCAGTCACGCCCATCGACTCCAACCAGTCGGAGTTCCCCGCTCCGGCGATGCCCAACACGGTCGCCCCCAACCGCCGGGCCAATTGGATGGTGATCGATCCCACCCCGCCAGCGGCTGCGGAGACCGCAACGACCTCGCCCGACTGCAGCCCCACGGACTTCAGAGTCGCCCATGCGGTGGTGCCCGCCACGTACAGGGAGCCGGCCGCCTCCCACGGAACCCCAGACGGCTTTGGCACGACGTGATCGGCGGGCAGGCTCACCGCCTCCGCCTGGCTCGACCTCTCATCGCTCCAGCCGATTACCTCGTCACCGACAGCGACACCCTCAACGCCCGCACCGACATCTGCGATCACGCCAGCAAGGTCGCTACCCTGCCCTGACGGGAAGGTGGCCGGCCAGAGGTCGTCCAGCAGGCCCCTTCGGATCGACGCCTCACCAGGATTGATGGCTGCGGCAGCCACATCGACGACGACCCGACCGGGCCCGGGATGCGGACGGGGAACCTCGACGACGTCGAGGACGTCAACCTCCCCGTAACGGTCGAAACGAACGGCTCGGATCGTGGAACTGGCCATGAGGGGATTTACCCCCATTCTGAGACCACTATTCCCCCCTGTGTCGGCGTCGTCAGCCCAGAGGAAGACGCGGGCCAGATCTTCACCAGCATCGGATTGGCGCGGACAGCACCTTCATAGCTTGTCGCGCAACCTGTCGGCGTGAAACGGGAGTAGTGGTGTCTTCGGCGGCACGTGGCCTCTTTGTGGCGGCAACGCGTTGGCTGCGAGACGCGCATGTGACGACGACGGGAACGAGCGGGTCATTCGCGCTCATCCCGTTGACTTCTCACTGCGAGTCCTTAGAATTTCGCGCGGGCACTCGGAGTTGAGTGATGTGCTTGACACAATCGATGAGCGTGTCTCCATCCCGAACGTCGAAGTGCTCAATGCAGAGACGTCCAATATCCCGACTGCGAAGGAGACCACCGTGCCTACGACCGAAGCCGAGAGGACAATCAAGAACGGAAAGCCTGACCGCGCCGCCGAGGGCTTTGCCGAGAGCATCGCCGAGAGCTTTGAAGGACTGGCGACGATCGCCCGGACACAAACTGAGGACTCGATCAAGCAAGGCGAAAAAGCAGGGCTGGTGCTCAAGGATAAGTCGATCGCCTCCATCAAAGCGGTGGAGTCGATCGGGCTTTCGGTGCTCTCTGCCTTGGCCGACATCACCGCACCCCTCACACCGAAGCTGCCCACCGTGGCTCCGGTGACCAATCTGGAGACGCTGGTAGAGGCGGGCTTCGACATCGCCCAGCAGCTGCTCAGCACCGAGCGCACCCTTGCCGAAGCGGCAACGAGGATCGTCGTCAGGCAACAGGGAGCCCTTCGACAGCCTGCCTGACGAGCTGGAGCTGGGACTCGTCCGGATAACGGACTTGGGTAGTCTCCGATGCATGGAGACATGGGACGCGATCAGAGCCCGCCGTAACGTACGTTCCTACGACGATCGATCGATAGCTCCGGAACACCTCGATCGAATACTCGAGGCTGGACGGCGCTCGCCTTCAGCGTCAAACCGCCAGAAGTGGGATTTCGTCCTCGTCACAGATCCGGACGAGCTCAATGAGCTCTCGACGGTCTGGGTGGGCGCCAGCCACGTTGCGAGCGCGAAGGCTGCAATCGTCCTCGTTCTGCCCGAGCCCGAATCTGAACGCTATCGGACGATTGATCAGTATGACTTGGGACAGGCCACAATGTCGATGATGTTGGCTGCCACCGATCTGGGTATCGGCAGTGCGCATGCTGCGATCGGGGACCAAGACGCATGCCGGCGCATTCTCGACACACCGAAGGACCGGCAATGTGCGTACATGATCGCTCTCGGCTATCCCGCCGACCGACCGCTCAGGCCGATGACGAAGATAGATCGACGCCCGTTTGACGAGGTGGTGCATCGCGAAAAGTGGTAACCGAGCCTGGCGCGCCGCTAGGGCTAGGGGCACCGACGCCCCCCAACCCTTACGACCCGCCGAGCGCTATGGCTTCGCGATTGCGTCAATGAACCGGCTCCTCTCAGAAGCCAGGGTGTCACGAGCACGACGAGCCTGATAGCGGCGATCTCGAGCTTCCGCCGCGTGCTCGCAGCGGGCCGTGTAGGCCAAGGTGTACAAGGCTGAACCCATCGCCGCGATCCTCCATTGTCGACTTCGAGATCGACCGGTCGCTTCGACGTACGCCTCGAGGTAGGCGCTGATCTCGTCGGCACCCGGGGCTGGGGGATCGTCTATTTCGCCAGTCGAGCGCCAGGTGGCAGCGGCAATACCCACACCCTTGCTCTCGCGGAATGCCCCGAGACTGTCCCAGTCGTAGCTGGCGACAAGCCGATGATCGACGATGCGGATGTTGCGGGCGGACCAATCGCCGTGGAGCATCTGTGGCGGCGTCTCATCTCGGTCCTGGGCGTCGAGGGCTGCCACTGCCAACTCGTCGATCCACGCCGCCTCCTGGGCCTTCAACGTGAAATCGAAGAGAGGGTTGTGCGGGATTGGGTAGAGGGATCCGCTCGGTCGGTCCAATGCGTGCTCGCCCAACCATGGGGTGGCATCTTCGTCGCGAAGGAGCGAGATCGACTGCGCCAAGCTCCGCGCTGAGTCCGACATCTCGTCCATCTCCAACAGCCGCATGCCGGGGTCCGGAAGGAGGGAGTCGATACTCGCCACCACCCCTTCGAACAGCAATGGCGCAACGACGGGAGCGGGGCAGGCAAATCCAGCGAGAGACAGTCGTTGCTGAGCGGTCGAGACCGCCCGAAGGGCGTCGAGCCTCCAACGAGGTTGGTAGGCCTTGATGGCCACCTGACCGCCGGCGGCCAGCTCCAGGCCCGCAACGCACCCAGCCGAAGCGCCGAAGAACAAGCCGCGACTCACCGGAGATCTGAGGACGGCGACGCAGACGCGTTCGTACCAGCTCGCTATTCGTGCTGCTCCGATCGCTCCAAAGATCGCCTCCAGGGTGTGCGAGTCCCCCCAGCGTTGTTGCTGCGCCTCGATCAGATCGACGATCCTTGGATCAGCCACGAGAAGGACGTTATGGCCCCTTTTCAGTTCCAGTTGGGTTCCCCCATGAGGAGACCCTCAGGAAACCATCAATGACAGCGTGCACCTGAGTCGGCTCATTGACGAGACCTTGCGAGCGGATCGGCGAAACCTTGGGACCGCCGCAGGAGCGGGATGGGGACGTGCAACGGGGAAATCACCTCGATGTTTCACCGCTACGATCAACCCCGTGACAGACATGCTGGTGCTCTCGTCGCACCTACCTGAGGTCGAACTCGATGCCGGTCAAGCTGTCGTGCGCGAAGGCGGCGCGGGTGGAGCGATTTGGATACTCGTCTCGGGTGCTCTCCAGGTGCGAAAGGGTGACATACCGGTCAACACCATTACCCAGCCAGGCGCAATGGTGGGTGAGATCTCGGTGCTCTTGGGCACCGATCACGGCGCCACGGTCGAAGCCACGGAGCAAAGTCGCCTCCGCTATGCCGCTGATGGCCATGATCTGCTCGGCTACCCGGCCGTGATCAGGCTTGTGGCCATCGGCTTGGCCGAGCGACTGAACTTCGTCACCTCATATC
Organism: uncultured Acidimicrobiaceae bacterium; assembly: GCA_963719485.1. Classification (GTDB taxonomy): domain Bacteria; phylum Actinomycetota; class Acidimicrobiia; order Acidimicrobiales; family RAAP-2; genus Bog-473. The sequence continues at coordinate 3,348,327 of OY970387.1, read as the reverse complement.
TGGCCGACCTGAAGTACCAGTACGGCGATGCGCCCGGCCTGTCGATGGTGTCCGACGTCCTGACCCGGCTGGCGCAGCATCAGGGACCAGCAGCTCAGCCCGGTTCGGCTCGAGACCCCGACCCGGAATACTGACGCCAGATTCGCCGACGAGAACACATCCGCCCGGACGTGGCAGCGGTTGCGGTCAGAAGACGGATCGCTCCGGAGCCCGCGAGGCGGTGAGGTCCACTTCCTCGATGCCGAGAAGCGACACCCACGTGGCCCGGCCCTCGGTGAAGTCGAGTTCGACGCGGGCGGGCACGGGGCCGATCTGATGTCCCGCATTGAACACCCACGTATCCCCGATGCGATCCATCCACGACCCGTCCAGCTTGAAGGGCGATTCGTGGACATGACCGGTGAGCACGGCATCGGGTCGGTACTCGTCGATCCACCGGCCGAGATCTGCGTCGCCATAGTCGCGCCGACCGGTCCAGCAGGTCGGCGAGCCGAGTGGTGGCCAGTGATAGATCCACAGCCACCGGCGACCGCCGCGACGGGTCGCATCACCCGCGAGCTGTGCCGCCACGGCTGCCTTTCCTGCGGGACCGTCCCACCATGGGCAGATGGTGACAAAGGTGTCACCCACGATCATCGAATCGCTGTCGGTCTCAATACCCACCGCCTTCGCCTCGGCAAGCCAGAGCGCCCCTTGCTCGCCGTGCGCGTCAGGGCCGGTGAGGTCATGGTTGCCCGAGCTCACCGCGACCCGCCCCGCCGACTGGAGTAGCGACAGGTAGCGGAGCACCACGACGCTCTGCGCGTCGAGGGAGACGGCCGAACGGATGCTCAAACTGTCGCCGGCCACCACAACGAGATCGAATGCCGGAGCGGCGCCAACGACCCAGTCGAGCTGGGGCAGTGAGTAGTGAAGGTCGGAGACGAGGAGGATGCGCACGGGCCAGTCAGTTGGGTTGCCGGGAGCGGAATCCTAGACAGGTCACGTGCCCAAAGCCGGTTGCCTCCACAGAATGCTCCGAGTGGGCGGCGTGAGGCCGTGTGGAACCTCGGGATCCCACTCGGTCGCTGAGCGATCCGTTCGAGCGACACCACCCCCCTCGCTGCCCTTGCTCCGATCTCGAGCTCGCCACCCCAAAGAACCTTGATAGGGCTGCTCAGTGGCACGTCTCGGTCCTCGAGCACAGGCACTCAGGTCACTCGCGCATGGGCTCCGCTCATTGCCTGCCATCCCCGGTGCACCCATCGAAAGGATGTGGAAAGCTCTGGTCCGGCGAGGCGAGAGAGCATGGAGGTCCTGACCATGAGATTCTTCGGAGTAGTGCGGCTAGGTGTGGCAACAGCCCTGATGACCGGCGCGCTGGTCTTCGGTGCGTCGACGGTGATCGCGTCGAGCGCCGGTGCGGCGTCGAGCTACACCTGCACGGGAGGGAGCCCGACCAGCCCCACGCTCATACCGGCCGGCAACTACGGACCGGTCACGGTCACCGGGTTCTGTTTCATGGAGGGGACCTACAACATCAAGGGCGGCCTCACCATCGCGCCGGGGGCTGAACTCGATGGTGCGGTCTTCTTCGGGTTCTATCCCTACGGCACACCCTGCGACGTCTTCGCCAACGTCTCCGGAGGGATCAGCGTGGGAGCCGGCGGCGTCCTGTATTGGGGAAACGCAGCTGACACGGGCTGCGAGAGCAACAGCAACGGAGTCGTCAACGGGGGGATCACCTCGACTGGCGGGGACACCGTGGTGGTGCACGGCACGACCATCAACGGAGGATTTACTTCCAACGGCGGCGGTGGAGCCGGCAACTGCGACCCGACGGCCGCATCGCCATTCGGCTCCTACACGAACATTGAGAGCAGCAAGGTCAATGGCGCCGTGTCGGTGACCGGGGTCAACACGTGTTGGATCGGGCTCATCGGGAACCAGGACAACGGGCTCGTCACGGTCAACAACAACGAGACGAGCGATCCCGATGCCATTGAGATCGGCCTCAACACCATCCACGGCGGGATGGCCTGCTCCGGTAACTTCTTGAACCCGGACGTACCTCCGGAATCCGGCGCCAACAACGGGGTGCCAAGCAACTTCTTTGACGGATCCGGCCCGTTCCCGAACTCCGTCACTGGAAACGAAACGGGGCAGTGCGCAGGGCTCTAGACATTCCCAGACGCCAGCGCACATCGATAACGACCGTCTTTCCCGGCGACGCGGCCGAGGGCACGCAGAGAGCAGGCTCTCCTTACACGCAATTCCACAGAAGAAGTTGGACGAGCCGCCTCAAGGCCTGTGTTGTCTCGATAGACGATCGTTCCAGGTATACCGAAGTGCATGCCGAAAGAACCCAAAGACTCTGTCCTCCTTGGTGGCCGGTTCGTCCGCCGCATGGGCTTTGGTGCAATGCAGCTCCCCGGTCCGGGTGTGTTCGGCCCGCCAAAGGATCGAGATGTTGCGTTGAGAGTTCTTCGTCGCGCGAGAGACGCCGGGGTGAACCACATCGACACAGCGCAGTTCTACGGACCCGATGTGGCCAACGAATTACTGCGGGAGGCGCTGTATCCCTATCCGGAGGACTTGGTGATTGTGTCGAAGGTGGGGGCGGCAAGAGACGACAAGGGGCGGTGGCATGCTGCGCAACGGCCCGAGCAACTCCGAGCCGGAGTCGAAGCCAATCTCGAATCGCTTCGTTTGGAGCAGGTCCCCATCGTCAATCTGCGTCGCCATCCAGAATCCGACGTTTTGCTCACCGAGCAGCTGGACGCCATGGAGGCCCTGCGTCACGAGGGCCTGATCGGGCACATTGGATTGAGCAACGTCGACTTGGAGCAGTACCGGAGCGCTCAATCTCTCATCGACGTCGCGTGCGTCCAGAATTCTTACAACTTGGCTGATACCTCAGGAGCGGATGTCTTCGACGCTTGCCGGTCTGATGGAGTTCCCTTTGTCCCATTCTTTCCGTTGGGCTCCGCCTTCAATTCCGAGAACCCGGTTCTCCGTTCACCCTCCGTCGAGGCTACGGCTCATCGACTCGGAGCGACGCCGGCTCAAGTCGCTCTCGCCTGGCTACTCGAGCAGGCCCCAACCGTGTTGCTCATCCCCGGAACTTCGTCGCTGTCGCATTTGGAGCAGAATCTTGCCGCTGCAGACTTGGTGCTCGACCAAGAAGCACTTGCAATGCTCCCCCAAAGGCCATGATCTCCATCGCACGACCGAGTGACGCGGGAGGACCCGTGCCAGGCTTCATTTCCCACAGCCCGCTCGCCCACCATCTGATTCGCATCGGCGACGAGGCAATCGCCCGTGAGGACGACGCGAAGCTGAGGGACTACTTCGCCGACGAATACGTCTTCCACGGACCCGGCGGCGACCTGGGATTCGACGAACTTCGGGCCTACTTCGCGTCCTTGCGCGCTGCGTTCAGCGAGCTGCGCCTCGTCCGTGAGCAGATCATCGTGGACGGCAACCTCCTGGCGGCACGCACCACGTTCTCCGGTGACTTCACCGGGGTCTTTACCTACTCGCCCATCGGACCAGTCGAGCCCTCTGGGCAACACCTCGAGTGGGAAGTGATCGGTATCTTCAGGTACGACCACGAGGACCGGCTGGCGGAGGAGTGGGTGCAGACCGACTACCGTAGTTTCTTGACCAAGCTCGGCGTGACCGTGACGGAGTCTGCCGGACGGTAGTTTCGCTCGCCGCTGACCCTTCCCTACCGGTCCTACGAGCACACACAATCGTCGAGGATCGTGTCAGGAATCGGCGTCCTGATCGCGTGCATCGATAGCTATCTCTTGGGCATTCCAGGTGAGCGTCACAACCCAGTGGCGAGCGCCAAGCAACTCGCGAACATTGGTTCGCGCAACGCGAGCGCCTTCGTCACGAGCGCCGGTGCGGACATAACTCAGAGTGTCGTCAACTCCAAGCGTCAAGGCAACGAGCACGTGTTCATAGGGAGTTTCCATCAAGGAGAGTCGGGCAGGTCGCCGTCCGGCCAGATTCGATGCGGGCGTGTATCTGAAGGAAACGGAGCCTTCGGTCTGCTGCAAATGCTGCGCGACGGACGGAGGGAAACGACGTACCCGAACTGACATGTCTCGCCTGATAGTAAGACGGGAGCATCGGATGCAGGGTGCTCCGCACTCCCCTCGACGACTGAGTCGAGAAACTACTTTCTGATCAGGGTCTTCGAGTGGTGGGCCGTAGAGGACTCGAACCTCTGACCCCTTGCGCGTCATGCAAGTGCGCTACCAACTGCGCCAACGGCCCGTCGACGAAGACCTTACCACCAGGCCAATTCACCCCCGGGCTCCCCCGGCGGCCGCTCCCCCGGCGGGAACGGGTGGATCCTCCCTACAATTGCGCCTGTGGCACCCAACGAGAGCCAACCCGGAGGCGGCGGGGTCAGCCCGCTCCCCGACCTCCCGGCCCACCTCAGGCGGATCGCCGAGGACGGCTACACCGTCCTCCCCGACGCCATCGAGCCGGAGCTGGTGGACGAGATCGACGAGGCGTTGCTCAAGCTGGAGCACGACCTCGGCACCGTCCCGGCCGACAACCTCTTCGAGGGGGTGCACACCATGCGGGTGTACAACCTGCTCGTCCACGGCGCCACCTTCGAGAAGATTCCGGTGCACCCCAACGTGCTGCCCGTCGTCGAAGCGGTGCTCGACCCCGGGCTCCTGATCTCGTCGCTCTCGTCCATCGCCATCGGGCCCGACGAGCAGGCCCAGCCCATCCACGCGGACGACCAGCTGATCCCGCTCACCCGTCCCCACGTGCCGATCATCTGCAACACCATGTGGGCGATCACCGACTTCACCGAGGAGAACGGGGCGACCAGACTCGTCCCGGGGAGCCATCTGCTCGACGAAGCGCCGAATCCGCTCGAGCTCTACGAGACCATCCCGGCCGAGATGCCCAAGGGCAGCGTCCTCGTCTGGGTCGGGAGCCTGTGGCACGGGGGTGGCACCAATCACACCGATGTCCGCCGGGTGGGCATCGCCATGAACTACTGCGCCGGTTACATCCGCCAGCAGGAGAATCAACAATTGGGCATCCCGCCCGCGCTGGTCAAGACCTTCCCGCGCCGGCTCCAAGAGCTGATCGGCTATTCGGTCTACAACGGGCTCGTCGGTCACATCGACAAGAAACACCCCGCCAAGGTCGTCCTCGCCGAGAACGAGGGCATCCAGATGGTGTGGGACCTGCTGAAGACCTGATCGGGCTTCAGGCCGCCGGCAGCACCGCCGGGGCGACGGGCCACACGTAGTCGCGGGGGTCGACGGGGATCTTCCCCTCCGAGAGGCGCCAGGAGGCGTAGCTCTCGGTCCACTCCCGGTGCCAGTCGATCTGGTCGTCGTGGAGCCGCATGAGATCGCACTTCCACAGGGCGTGGTAGCGCACGGCGAGAGCGAACACGACCTCGATGGAGGCTGTCGCATCCACCGTGGCATCGTGTGCATTGGCGATCTCGATCCCGTAGTGCGCGCACAGGTCGACGAGCGTGCGCCTGCCCTTGCGCTCGGGGTCGAAGTGGCGGTCGATCACGACGGCGTCGAGCACGGGCCCACACCATCCCCTCTCGACGGGGCCCCATCCGCACAGCTCCCGAGCCTGCGTCTCCAAGATGGTGAGGTCGTAGTCGAGCTTCATCCCGACCAGGGGGACGCCGCGCCGAGATGCCGCGACCACTGCGTCGGACACCAGCGCAATCCCCTCGCGCAGCGGCATGCCCTCATCCCGCGCACGCTCCGTCGAGATGCCGTGCACCGCCGTGGCCTCCGGCGGGATCGGACGACCAGGGTCGATCAGACCCGACCAGCTCCTGGTCACCACCCCCTCCGTCACCGACACGAGCGCATAGGACACCGGAACGTCGTTGAAGCGGTCGATCCCCGTCGTCTCGAAGTCGAGTCCCAGCACTTCGCCGGCCGGCCATGCATTCACGACACCGAGCATGGCAGCGGGGTGTGTCCGGGCCGCGGATCCTGCCTGCGCCGATCCCCGTGCCCGTGTCACCTTGTGCCGGCCGTTCGTCTCGCAGGCTCCGTTGCTACGGTCATCCCGATGACCGGTGAAGCCCGTCTGCGAAGGCGCCGCGCGCCGGTCGTCACCGCGGCGGTGCTGGCCCTACTGGGCGTGTTGCCTGCGGCCGTCGCCGAGTCTCCGCTCCCTGCCTCGGGTGACCAACCGCCCTCCACCGGCGTCGCCGACCCGGCGGTCCTCGTCCATCCGCTCGACGGCACCGCGACCGGGCCCGTCAGCCCCGGGACCATCGGCGAATTCCCCGGAGCTGACCTCCCGTTCGGCATGATCCAGTGGAGCCCCGACACCAGCCCGAACACGGTCCAGGCCGGTGGTGGCTACGCCTACGACGACTCGGAGATCAGCGGCTTCAGCCTGACCCATTTGAGTGGGACCGGGTGCCCCTCCTATCAGGACGTCCCGATACTGCCCACCGTGGGAGCGATCACCTCGCCCGCCGCCGCGGTCGCCCAGTTCTCGCACCGGCAGGAGCACGCCTCTCCCGGCCGTTATCACGTGGAGCTCGGAGGGCAGTCGCCCATCTCGGTCTCTCTGGCCGTCACGACCCGGTCGGGCGTCTCGAGCTTCGACTTCCCGCCCGGAACCCAGTCCAACGTGCTGTTCAAGGTGGCGGACAGCACCAACCCGGTCACCGCCGCCAGCGTGCAGGTCGTCGGTCGCAACGAAGTCGAGGGCCAAGTGTCGAGCGGTCAGTTCTGTGGCACCGGTACCAGCTACACCCTGCACTTCGCCGCACTCTTCGACCGGCCGTTCTCGTCGGCGGGGACGTGGAGCAGCTCGGCGACCACCTCGGGTTCCGCCGAATGCTCGGGGACCGCGTGTGGCTCGTTCGTCACGTTCGATACAACCAGGGAGCGGCAGGTGCTCATGAAGGTCGGCATCTCCTTCGTCAGCACGCAGGACGCGCTGCAGAACCTGCGTACGGAGGATCCGGGCTGGTCGGTGCCGCGGGTGAGCGCCCAGGCACAGGGTCACTGGAACGCCCTCCTCGGGCGCATCGCCGTCCGGGGCGGCACCATGGCGCAAGAGCACACGTTCGAGACGGCGCTGTACCACTCCCTCCTCTTCCCCAACGTGGTCTCCGACGTGAACGGCAAGTACGCCGGGACCGACGGGAAGGTCCACGCGGCGGATCACCGCGAGGAGTACGCGAACTTCTCCGAGTGGGACATCTACCGCAGTGAAGTCCAGCTCGAGTCCCTGCTCGCTCCCCGCACCGTCGGGGACATGGTCCAGTCGCTCGTGGACGACGCAGAACAGACCGGCTGGCTCCCCAAGTGGGCCATCGTCGGCGGGGACGAGTCCCAGATGAACGGTGACTCCGCCGATCCCATCATCGCCGACGCTTATGCCATGGGCGTCCGCAACTTCGACGTCGCTTCGGCACTCACCTACATGGTCAAGGGAGCGACGCAGAACGAGACCCCCCATGGCCTCGAGATCGAGCGCCAGTACCTCAGCCAGTACCTCGCTCAGCACTACGTCAATGCGGGCTCGCTGGACTTGACCTCCATCGACTACTCGATCGGAGGCTCGGTCACGCTCGAATACGCCATCGACGACTTCGCCATCGCGCGGATCGCGACTGCCGAGCACGACGTCTCGCTGGCCTCCACCATGAGCCGGCGCGCGGCCAATTGGGAATACCTGTTCAATCCGGCGACGGGTTCTATTCAGGCGCGCGGCACGGACGGCAGCTTCCCTCCGGGCGCGGCGTTCGAGGCCTCGCAGCTCGAACCGGGCGGCCAGACGGGTTTCGAGGAGGGCAATGCCGTGCAGTACACGTGGTCCGTTCCGCAGGACCTGGCTGCCCTCTCCTCGCTGATGGGTGGCGACGCCACCGCCGCCACCAGGCTCCAGACGTTCATGCGCTCCCTCAACGCGACCAGGGACGTCCCCGAGGACTGGTCGGGCAACGAGCCCGACGAGTGGGCGCCATGGGAATTCGACTACTTCGGAGCGCCGGACCAGACCCAGCGGACCGTGCGCGCCATTGCGGACACCGAATACGCGGACGCTCCGGTCGACGAGCCGGGCAACGACGACCTGGGCGCCCTCTCCTCCTGGTACGTCTGGGCCGCCCTCGGCATGTTCCCGGTGACGCCCGGCGTGTCGGACCTGGCGCTGGCCAGCCCGCTCTTCCCGTCCGTGTCGATCACACTCGCCGACGGCCGCCGCCTGGTCGAGCGGGCCCCAGAGGCTGCCGCTTCCCGCCCGTACGTCCGCGCGCTGACGGTCGCGGGAGTCACCCCGCCCGCCACCGGCGACGCACTCTGCTCCGGCGAAACCAAGCCCCGCTCCCCCGCCGGAACCTGGGACCTTCCCTGGCTCCCCGCCTCGGCGCTCACGTCGGGCGGGAACCTGCACTACACCTTGTCCAGCACGCCCGACACCACCTGGGGCTCGTCCCCCGCTGTCCGACCGCCTTCGTTCGGGACGGGTCAGCTCCCGGCCGTCGGGTTCGCAGTGCCGAGCGGGGCGACGAGTGCAACGGCCGGGCAACCGGCCACCATCCAACTCGGCGTGGCGTTGGCCGGTGACCAGGCGGTCACGGTCCGCTGGCAGGCCGTGGTCGCTCCCGGCGGGGTGATGGTGGCGCCCTCCTCAGGAACCTTGGCGCTGGCGCCGGTGCACGGCAGCGCCACCGGATGCGGCCCGCCCCGGCCCATCAGTCAACCGCTCAGTGTCACCGCTCCGGCGACCGGGTCCTACTCGCTCCGCGTCAACCTGAGCACCACCACTGGCCTGGCCCTGCCGCCCGTCGTCGTCGACGTCCAGGCCCTGCACTGACGCTGCGCCAGCGGCTCCTACCAGGCGTCCAACGTCTCCGAGTGGAAGTCGATGATGGCCAGGAGGTCGCCGAGCCGCCCGAACACCGCCTCGATGTCCGCCGTCGGATTGCAAAGCGCCCGCTCCGCCGTGACCGCGACCTCGGCGCACGTACTGAGCATCAGGTCCACTCGCCCGGCGAGCTCGAGGTCGGGGCAGGGATTCCCTGCCATCCAGGTCGTCGCCTCCCTCGTCGCCGCCTCGAGTTCGTCCGCGGCCGCCAGCATGGTGACGTGGTTCACGCTCATCGCCGCGGAGAACCTGCTCTCCGCTTTCGTCACCCGGCGCAGGTCGCCTGCCGCCGCCAAGAGCCACTGCTGTGTGGTGTCTGTCTTATCCATGGTGTTCGATGCACCCTCCCAATCGGAGGCCACCACGATGGTGTGCCGGAACCCGCCTACAGCGATTCTGCCGGGCGCCTCCGACCTTCCATAGGGCCTTTCGTACCCTGGGCCCACAACCCTCCGACAACAACTGACGATCGAGATGCCCGGCCGGCGTCGCAACTCCCGCAAACGCACGCGCAGGATCCTTTAGGCCGCGTCATGCCCGGTTGGGCAGAGGGCCCGCAGCCGAATTGCGGGAACCCGGATCGCGCCGGTCGGAATCGGACCGCCGGACGTCGCTGTCACCTTTGAACTGTCGGCCAAGGAACGAAGCACCCATCCGACTCACCCGGAAGCTGGGGCGGACCTGAGGGTCTGGACGGTCACGATGGCGTCCCACGTCGCATCGGAGTAGTTTTCGCACGGAGCACCAACGACGGGGAGGGTCGCGTCACGATGTCAGACAGTGTGGACGCCTTGGGTCCGATCAGTTACCTGATCGTCGAGTTTCCAGGCAACAAGATGACGGGCGAAGGATTCGCGACTCTGCTCGAGTTGGTCGACCGCGGTGTCATCCGCATCCTCGATCTGATGTTCGTGAGGCGGGACTCCGACGGCTCGATGAAAGCGCTCGACCTTCAGGACATCGACCGGGACGGGCAATTTGATCTTGCCGTCTTCGCCGGCGCGTCATCGGGTCTGCTTTCCGAGGGCGATCTGTCCGAGGCGGCAGGAGCGCTCCAACCAGGGTCTTCAGCTGGGATTTTGATCTTCGAGAACCGGTGGGCAGCGCCCTTCGTCCAGGCCCTGCGAAGGGGCGAGGCAGAGCTCGTCGCCGCCGGCTACATCCCACAGGACGACCTCGTTGCTGCGCTCGACGCCGCCGAGAGTTGACCTGCCGTTCACCGATTTTACGAAGAAAGGACTGACATGCCGCTCTTGCGAGGTATCGCTCGTACCGCAGCCATTGCCGGGACGGCCACCGCCGTGTCGAACCGCGTCTCACGTCGTCAACAGAATCGGTGGGCCCAGCAGGAGGACCAGCAGTACGCGCAACAACCTCAATACGCGCAACAGCCTCAGTACGCGCCGGCACCGCCTCCCGCAGCGCCGGCGCCGGACCCGATCAAGCAGTTGAAGGATCTCGCCGAGCTCAAGTCCCAGGGCATCCTCACCGAGGCCGAGTTTCAAGCTCAGAAGGCCAAGGTCCTGGCGTCTTGAAGAAGGCCCCGAGTCCGCAAGAAGAGACGACGCCGACATGACCTCCGAGCGCAGTGAAGAGGTCTCGGACGTCATCGACGGAGATGCCCCGATCCTTGAGGATCGGGACGACTCGGTGCACCTGCTCGGGGTCGCCTCCATCGCATTGTCCGGAATGGGCTTTCTCACGCTGCTTCGACTGGCCGATCGGAGGGAGCGGGCTCCGGCACGCGGATTGGGCCTGTTCTTCATGACCTCCCTCACCACAATCACCGGAACGGTGTTCGGTCTCACGGCGGCAACTCGCGCCAGCGGCTCGAGGGACCCCGGCCGAGGCCTGCTTCTCGGAGGCACCGGAGCAGTGTTCGGCATCATCACGACGATCCTGAACTTCAACTGGATGCGGACACGACGCCGCGTATAGCGACGCCTGCTGCAACCACCTATTGACAGAAAAGAGAGACAATGCTTGCCGCCAGCTACCAATATCCGATCCTCGACATCTTCCTGACGATGCTGTACTTCTTCCTCTTCTTCATCTGGATCTGGCTGTTGATCACGGTGTTCGTCGACATCTTCCGCAGCCACGACATTGGAGGCTGGGTGAAGGCCCTCTGGGTCATCTTCGTCATCGTCCTCCCATTCCTCGGGGTGTTCATCTACCTCATCGCCCGCGGCGGCAAGATGCAAGAGAGGGCGGCGAAAGAAGCGGCCCAGCAACAAGACGCGTTCGACCAAGCAGTGCGAGAGGCCGCGGGGACTTCGGGTACGAGCACCGCTGACGATCTGGCGAAACTGGCTGATCTCAAGTCACAAGGCGTGATCACCGAGGCCGAGTTCGACGCGCAGAAAGCGAAGATCCTGGCTTCCTGAGTTGGCCGCGATCCTCTCCGGTCCACCGGGAGGCGCCGGTCCAGGGTTCCGGCGGCGTCAAGGCCTCGCTCTCGGGTGGCCAGTTCAGCCGCTCCCCCAGGGACCACTCGCTCTGACCTGAGGCGCGCCCGTGCCGCCGGGCCGGCGTGGGGCAAGATGCCGTCCGTGCGCATCACGAACGGGCGGCTGCTTTCGGGACCCTGGAGGCCCGACTGATGGGCATCGGCAAGGAACTGGGCCGGTTGGCCCACGACCGCCTCGACCGCCGGGACGGACTCCCCGGCGCACTCGACGACCTCACCGCGCCTGTCGTCGGCGAGCTGCTGGGCCGCCGGGTCCGGCGCGTCGAACGCCTCGCCGAGACGGCCGGCACCACGGCACGGGCGCGTCTCGCGGTCGAAGGCGACGGCACGCCACCGTCCGTGTTCGTCAAACTGGCCCCTCGGCCCGCTGCCGTCCGGCTCTTTGTCGGCCTGGCGCGCCTCGGGCCCACCGAGGTGTCGTTCTACGAGCGCCTGGCGCCGACGCTGCCCATCGCCGCTCCGTATGCTCACGCCGCGCGCTACGACGGGCGCACCGGCCGCTTCGCCCTGGTGCTCGAGGACCTGGGTGCCCGGGGCTGCCGGTTCGCCGACGTCCGTGGCGCTCCATCCCCGGCGCAGTCGGAGGCGGTGGTGCGCGCGCTGGCAACGCTCCACGGCACCTATGCGGCCCCCACTGAGTCCGGCGCGTTGTCGTGGGTGGTGACCAACGCCACAGACCCGGCAGCACCGTTGACGGCCCGGCTCCTGCGTCTGGTGGTCGGGCGGTTGCGGCGCACTGACCCCGATCTCCTCCCACCCGACTCGGGGTTGCTCATCGAGTGTCAGCGCCAGTTCGAGGCTCGGCTGCCCCACGACGGCTTCACGCTTCTGCACGGGGACCCCCACTTCGGCAACGTCTACTTCGACGGCGACGTGCCGGGCTTCGTGGACTGGCAGGTGCTGCGACGCGGCCTCGGACTGCGCGATCTCGCTTACTTCCTCACGGTGAGCCTGCCCACCGAGCGGCGGCGGGCCGAGGAGCGCAACCTCCTGGACCTCTACCTCGACGAGCTCCCCCCCACGGAGGACCTTTGCTCGATCGCGCCGAGAGCTGGCGCCGCTACCGCCTCCTGGTGGCCTACCCCTTTGTGGCCGCCGCCTTCACCCGGGCCGCCGGGGGTCTGCAGGCGGAGGAGATCGCCGGCTCGGGACTCCAGCGCGCCAGCGCCGCGATGGACGACTTGGGCACGATGGACGAGGTTCGGCGGTTGCTCCGCTGATCGACGTGGGCGGCGGTCAGCGCACACGTGCAGTTGATCACAAGTCTGTGAGCCGGCGCAGAAGAGATCTACCCTTTGAAGAGAGCGAGTTACCCGCGAACCGGCCCTGTCACGACGAGGATTCCATCTCCAAGGCGTCGGCTCTTACCCCGGTCCCAGAATTCACAGACTTCACAGCAACGAGCTGCACGAGCCTGCATCGTTCACGAAGCTGTCATGCGATGCTCAGGAACCGCTCAAGAACTTTTGACGTTGGTTGTACCTCCACCCCTCACCATGGGCTATCAGGAGGAGGAACCACCCCCTACGGTTCCCACGAAATCAATGGCACTCTTCATGCTCAGCATTCCCCTCATGGTCCTGGCTGTCGCGCTCGCCGTCTTGCCGCTCATCCTGATGTCACACGCGGACCACCGTCGTCGTAAGGAGGCAGCGATCCCCCGCCGCGGTTGGGTTGCGAGTGAGTTCGTGGCGGATGAGACAGAGTCTGTTCCCCAAGCGGCCTGAAACGTCCAGAGCTGACACGGGTTTCTACGGTGATGTGGAGTAGGCGCTGACCGGGGTGAATCCGCAATCTCACAGATGATCGAGCGCGTGAACGCCACCGCTCCCGCGGATTGGGGCAGGCCCGTCTTGAGATCGACGCGACCGATGGACTAGCGGGGTCTTGACGACAACGAAGCGTCCGTTCGAGTGCCGGCCCCGGTGGAGCCGAGGGCGATCTCCATTTTGGCGACAAGTGCTTCGAACATCGGGTAACCACCCGATCCGCTCATGGCATTTATGGACGGCTTCCACAGTTCCCAGCGGTCGATCAAGGTTCGTCCGAGCAGCAGCCGGATCAGTTCGAAGTCAAACGCGCCCACGTGTTCGAGCGCCGCCAGCTGCTCGAAGTAATCGAGTTCCCGGTACAAGATGTAAGCCTCATCCGCATTCGATGCAATGAAGCCCTGGAACGCCTCGCTCAACTCCTCTCTCGTTGCGAACGTGGCTACGAGTTGGCGCGTCTCCACGAGTGCATCCTCGTTCCATCGGCGGAAGAAGTCAGCCGCAATCTGGGATTCCCGTGCCTTTCTCGCTTCCTTGACCTGTTGACCGGCGAACACGGCTGCGCCGAGTGCGCCAAGCAGCCCAAGGGCACCGACGGCGGTGGCGATCGCTGTGACCTCCTCGGCCCAGTTCGGTCCAGGCATAGTCCAACCCTTCTCTCTGGCTTCTTCAGGCTAGCCAGCGATGCCGATCGATCCTCTGTGAACTTGAAGGAGCGGGCCAGAGACGCATCGCTGATCCGACATGCGGGGGCGACCCTGGGCCGCTGTGATCGATGAACATCGTCTTCGGCCAAGAGAAGGAGTTGATTCCGTCAGCCGGCCTGAGTGGCGTCGAAGAGCGAACTAAACATCTCCTTCATTTCGGGCAGCTGATAGTGGGCCTGGAGACCGCTCGGGTTTGGTAGAAGCCAAAGAACGGCACCGCCCAGGATCTCGGGCTGGCGGCCGATGACGGCCTCCGGTCGTCGAAACGCCGTCCGGTATGCCTGCAGCCCCAGCACGGCGACGCAGCGAGGCCGCAGAATCCCCACTTTGGCCTCGAGTTGCTTAGCCCCTTTACGCAGTTCGGCGACAGTGAGTTCACTGGCGGTGGTTGTCGGCCGCGCCACGAGATTCGTGATGCCGATGCCGAGAGCGGGAAGCGTGTGCTGCTCGGCGGGCGGGAGAACGGACTCCGTGAATCCAGCAGCACAGAGCAACTTCCAGAATCGGTTACCCGCTCGGGCAAAATGGAGGCCGAGATCACCCGAGAGCTTCCCGGGATTGATCCCGCAGAAGAGCACGCGCAGATCCGGACCGACCAGATCAGCGACTGCCTGCACCATGGAGCGAGAACATACGCTTCGGAGTGCTGCCGGGCAGAGATCTTCCCGATTGGCCTCACGTTGGGAACGACAGAACCGCTCAGCCCATTCCAAGCTTCGGCACCTCATGATCCCGTTGTATCTGTGACGGCACGGAGTTACCGTTCTCTTGGGTGGCTTCGACGAGGGCGGCCGGGGAGGGATGACCATGTTCATCCAGGTGTTTCAGGTACAGCTTCGCGACGCGGACCGGTGGTCGCGTGGTGTCGCGACGTGGCGCCGGGAGATCAGGCCGAAGACAACCGGATTCTTGGGGTTCACTTCAGGCGTGACGGCAGAGGGTTACATGATCACGTTGGCGCGCTTCAAGTCGGAGGAGGCCGCGAAAGTGGACAACGACTTACCGGAGCAAGGCGCGTGGATGGAAGAGACATCGAAGGCTTTCGACGGCGACGTCACGTTCCACGACTGCTCTGAGGTCGACAGCCTCCTCGACGGGGGGTCCGACAAGGCAGGCTTCGTGCAGATCATGCAGGGCCGGGCCAAGGATCAGAAGCAGATGCGCGGTCAGATGACGGAGATGGAAGGTGACTTGCGCAAAGTCCGTCCAGACCTCATCGGGGCGACCGTGGCCTGGCATGGTGACGGCGGTTTCACGCAGGCCGCTTATTTCACTTCCGAACAAGAGGCACGAAAGAACGAGCAGACCATGGCGCGGAGCCCCGTGTACGAGCAGTTCGTGCGGCTCATCGACGGTGATATGACTTTCTACGACCTCGGCAATCCCGACTTCGAATGACCGATGAACGGCCGAGCGGCCGACGTCAGTTCTCGACCAGGAACATGGAGAGTGCGCCATGGCGGACATCGCCCAGCTGCACCGAAGAGCCCTCGACGACACCCGCTCCGTCGTGGCTCGTACTGATCGTGGCCAATGGGTCGACGCGACCCCCTGTGACGGTTGGGACGTCCAAACCCTCCTGAATCATCTGGTGACGGGCAACCTGTGGGCGGCCGCGCTGGGCTCGGGTCAGACGATCGAGGAGGTCGCTGACCGCCTCGACGGAGACGTGCTCGGGAAAGACGCCTTGGCCGCATATGACGCTTCGGCCAAGGCGGCGGCTGCGACCTTCGAGACACCCGGAGCGCTCGACGCGCCCTGTGCCGTCTCCTACGGACCTGTTCCCGGCTCGGTGTACGCCGGCCACCGTTTCATTGACGTCCTGGTTCACGGATGGGACCTGGCAACCGCCACGGGCCAGGACGCCACCCTCGATCCCGAACTGGTGGACGCCGCCCACAGCATCCTGCGGGATGAGGCCGACATGGTGCGAGCCAGTGGGGTGTTCGGCGAGGACATCCTCGTGCCCGCCGGTGCGGGACCACAGACGCAACTCCTCGCGTTCATCGGTCGCAGAGGCTGAGGATCATCGCAGGCGACTTCCCAGCATCGTCGACGTCGGCCGACAGGTCCGAGGTGGGCTTCCAGGATTGTCTTCGTTGCGGGGTCGCTGCGTGAACAGCGAGCGCTCACCGGCCATTTCTTGAGTACTGTTCGCACGGAGACCGCGGTGTCGCCCGGGGAGGCGCATTCGGCCCGCTGCATCCTGAAGTCAGGAGTGCTCGATGTTCCTGCGGTTTCGTACCGTCTTGTCGGTGTTTCGGGCGGCGTTCGAAAACCCTGTGCTGCGCAGAGTCGGGTCCGCCTACGCGCTGTTCGGTGCCGCTGAATTTGGAGTCTGGATAACGCTGTTGGTCTTCGCCTACGGTCACGGCGGATCGACCGCGAGCATGGTGATGGTCCTGCTCCAACTCATTCCTTGCATCGCCCTCGCCCCGTTCCTGGGCGCTCTTGCCGATCGCCGACGTCCGAGCCGTGTGTTGTCCGTCGGCTACGGACTGCAGACGTTTTCGATGGGAGCGGTGGCCATCGCCATCAGTTTCGGTGCGCCGGTAGCGGTGTTTGTCCTGGCACCGCTCACTTCGCTGAGCTTCACGGTGACACGACCGCCACAGGCCGCCCTCCTGCCCGCGATCGTTCGGACGCCCGAAGAGCTGACGGCGGCCAACGTGATGACCGGCTGGACAGATGCGGCCGCCGCTCTGGTCGGCCCAGCAGTGGCCGGAATCCTCCTTGGGTGGCGAGGGCCAGGGCTCGCGGTAGCGGCCATGGCGGGTATGACGGTCATCTCCACATTCCTGGTGGTGCGTGTGCAGGGGCCCGCTGCTGCCATCTCGTCCGACGTCGTGCCGGTGAACGCCAAGAACGATGGAGAGGCCGACGAGTCTGCTGACGATCTGAAGACAGGGATCGGCCAAGCCTTCGCTTCCATCAGAACGGGCGCAGGGTCAAACCTGATGGTGACCGTACGCAACCCCCAGATCAGGGTCCTCCTTGCATTGCACACGTTCTATTTCGTGCTCATCGGTGCCCTTGACTTGCTCTGCGTCATTCTTGCCGTTGATTATCTGCACATGGGCCCGGGTGGCCCGGGATTCCTGAACGCCGCACTCGGCGGAGGAGCATTGCTCGCCGGCTTCGTCACTGCCTTTCTGGTGGGTCGACAACATCTGGCCAATACGCTCACCGTTGCCCTCTCGATCGCAGTGGTGGCACTCGCTTTGATCGGTGCGATCCCCCGCGTGGCTCCCGTGATCCTTCTCATAGGCACTGTGGGCCTCGCTGGTGCCGTCTTCGACGTCACCGGTCGGACTCTCCTGCAACGGTCCGCTCCTTCCGACGCTCTCGCCGGATCCTTCTCGATCCTGGAAGCCCTCATGGACTTCGGCCTGGCCCTGGGAGCTGTTCTGGTGCGCGTCGCGACCGCAATCGGGGGTCTCAAGGCAGCACTCTTTGCCCCCGCCGTCGTCGCCCTGTTGCTCATGGCCGGGTTGTGGCGCCGGATCCAGAAGGTCGACGTCTCTGCGACCGTGCCGCAGGTCGAGATCCAATTGTTACGCTCAATTCCCATTTTTGCCGCTCTTCCCGCTCCGTCGCTCGAGGGAATCGCGCGGGACCTCGAGGCACTCAAGGTGTCGCAAGGAACTGTCGTGATCAAAGAGGGCGAACGCGGCGACTGCTACTACGCCATTGCCGAAGGCAAGCTCGCCGTGTCGCGCGAGAGCCAGTTCCTCCAAATGGTGTCGCGAGGTGAAGGTTTCGGTGAGATAGCACTGATTCGTGACGTTCCTCGACAGGCAACGGTGACCGCTTCCACTGACGCGTCGCTCTACACGCTCGGCCGAGAGCTTTTCGTTCAGGCGGTAACCGGCAATGCTTCCGCTATATCGGCCGTCGGGAGGGTCATCTCTGGGCATCTGGGGGACGACGTTGCGGAATGATCGGAGATCGCCGCCCATCTCGATGACGAGATCAGCGCCGCGACTGCTTCTCGGAACGACAGGTCCTCGCCAAATCCTCACCCTCCCCTTGCCGAGCCGAATGGCAGCCATTCCTGGCCGTGCCGAGCACATGACCAGAACTCCAGTTGGCGCCGTGCCATGAATGATTGGACGAGAGATGAACTGTCAGGGTCTAATCACGACAGCGAATGCCCGCTCATGGTTGACGAAGCAGATCCGAGAGCAGAGGGGATATGCCTGCACGTTGGAATGAGGTCCTGGACGGCATCGTGAAGGGAACCTGGACTCGTCCGCCAATGGCGGCGACGCTGCGACTTCCGGCAATCGCGGGCTGGGAGCAGGGCCGGGTATGGGTGGACTGGAAGGTTGACCCAGAGACCCTCAACGAGCGAGAGGTGGTCTTCGGTGGCTACCTGGCGACACTCATTGATTTCCTCGGGGCGCTTGCCTTCATGACCACCCTGGAGGATTCGGAATCGTTCACGACGACGAGTCTCAACGTCTCCTACTTCCGTCCTGTCAGCCGAGGATCCGTT
Organism: uncultured Acidimicrobiaceae bacterium; assembly: GCA_963719485.1. Lineage (GTDB taxonomy): Bacteria > Actinomycetota > Acidimicrobiia > Acidimicrobiales > RAAP-2 > Bog-473. Next base: position 3,329,997 of record OY970387.1, on the reverse strand, counting down.
CGAATCGAAGGTTCGGTGATCCACCGTGGCCGAAGGATGGGCCAAGTGGATGTGACCTGTAGGGACGAGTGCGGAAAACTCATCGCCCGGGGGGTTGTGAGCCAAGCCGTCATTCCTCTTGATGGCGAGTAGGTCGAGCGATCTCCACGTGGACATCCACACGAAGCGGCGCCGTTTGAACATTTGTGGAACGTCCACGCTGACCACGGATAGCGAGGTTCGTCGGCACTCTTAGGTGGCACTCCATATCGGTCCACGCAATGCCCACCGTCAGTACGACGCCATACCAACAATCGGTTCATTCAGATGCGTAGCGCCCGTCGATCCCATGAAGGCGGCTGAACCGTAGTTGAAGACTCCCCCGTCGGCGGCGACGAGCCAGTACCCGGCACCGTCAGGCGCGGACGCCATGCCGACCACGGGCGCATTGAGGGGAAGCCCGCCCGCGGAGCCTTCGAATGGCGCAGAGCCGTAGTTGAAGATGCCACCATCGGCAGCGGCGAACCAATAGCCGTCGAATGTGCCCGTGGGTATTGCGGTGGTAACGATGGGAGCGTTGAGAGGTTGGCCCCCTCGGGACCCCTCGAAGTTGGAATCGGGGCCGTAACTGAAGACACCGCCGTCCGAGGCCGCCAGCCAGTAACCTTCGCCATCTCCAGCGGCGGCCATCCCCACGATCGGTGCGTTGAGGCGCATCCCTCCCGCGGAGCCGTAAAAGGAGGCGTCGCCGTAGCTGAAGATCCCGCCGTCGGATGCGACCAGCCAGTAGCCACCGCCGTCGGGTGTGGCCGCCATCCCCACGATGGGTGCGTTGAGGTGCGTGCCTCCCGCGGAGCCGTAAAAGGAGGCGTCGCCGTAGCTGAAGATCCCGCCGTCGGATGCCACGAGCCAGTAGCCACCGCCGTCGGGTGTGGCCGCCATCCCCACGATGGGTACGTTGAGGTGCGTGCCTCCCGCGGAGCCGAAGAAGGGGGCGTTGCCATAGCTGAAGATCCCGCCGTCGGATGCCACGAGCCAGTAGCCCATGGGCGGATAGACCAGCCTCCACGTGGAGCTCGACCACGTCCATGAGTTGGGCCCTGCCGTCATGAACACGGTCTTTTGCGCAGCGTCATAAGTCATCGCTGCTGTCGACAGGGGCAGTGGGCTGGTGGGAGGGCTCTGCGCCACCCAATCCGAGCCGTTCCACGTCCACGTGTCCCCAAGCGAGTTTGGGACAAACGGCACGGCTGGTGCCTGCCCGCCGAACAAGACGACAGTTCCAGTGGCAGGGTCGTCGGACATCGCGGGTGTCCACCGAGGCGAGGGGCTCGTGGCCGGATCCTGCTGGGTCCAGGTCGACCCGTTCCATATCCAGGTGTCATTGACGAGGGCATTGATCGTGAACCCTCCGAAAAGCACGACGTTTGAGGTCGTCGAGTCGTAGGCGATACCTGCGCCCATACGTGCAGTAGGGCTACCTCCCGGGGTTTGCTGGGTCCACGTCGCACCATTCCATGTCCAGGTGTCATTCAACAGTGCCCCGTTATAAGCCTGACCGCCGAAAAGCACGACTTCGCCGGTCAGTGCGTCATAGGCCATGGCTGCATCGTGCCGGGAGGGTGGGCTCTTTGGCGGGAACTGTTCGGACCAGGTCGACCCGTTCCAGGTCCAGGTGCCGCCCGATTGTCCGAGGCCGCCACCGAAGAGCACCACCGTCGCTGTCGCGGCGTCGTAGACCATGGATGGATTGCCGCCGACCTGTGGGCTGTTGGAAGGAACGACTTCGTTCCATGTCGTCCCGTTCCAGGTCCAGGTCTCAGGGCCATCCGTCGTGACTTCGAAGAGAACTACCTGTTGGGTCGCTGCGTCGTATGCAGTCAACCCGCCCGACGGGCCCAGAATTTGGTGGGAGGTTGCATCAGGCGTAGACCCCGAGGCCACAGCAGTCGGTACCACGACTGCTTGCAGGGCGACCACGAACGAGGCCGCGGCCACGAGAAGGGTTGAGATGAACTTACGTCCCCGTCGTCGGACCTGAGTCATGTCTGCAATCTTACGAGGAATGCGCTCCCCATCGCGTTGACGCGGCCTCAGAATGTCGATCAAGTTGACCACAACATCGGTGGGCGACGAGGTAGAGCTGACTTCAAGTCCCCGGCTTCCGACGGCATGGTCCAGCGGACGAACGCTACCTCGGCAGGACGCCGTCGACCGTCTCGTCGAGTTCGGCTATCACATAGATCCGCGAGGGGAGTAACGCAATCCCGGCGGCGGCGGTGAACGGGGGCACCGTGTTTGACCCCATCACCGTGAAGGCCGTCAGTGGGATGCGAGTGGTGATGAGTACCTCGTTCAACAACGGAGAAGGAGCACCCCCGTAGGGGCGCTCCTTCTCCAAGGAATTTCGTCAGGGGGCGCAGACAGCGGCTGACGCCGTGGAGTTGTTGTACCCTGCTGATCCAGGGACTGGCACTCCGCCGCCGATGGATTGCGCCCCAGCCCCGTTGTCGGCACCGAGGCCACCAAAGTTGCCGTTGACGTTCGCAAAGGCACCATGGGTAGCTCCACACGGGCTTGGTGCGGCTCCCGCCAACCCTGGTAGGGCGATGCTCGCCCCCAGTGCCAAACCGGATGCAGCGAGGACGCCGATAGCGGTTTTGATCTGGATTCGAGCATTGCAGACTTGCTCTCCGCTGGAGCGGCGTATAGAGCCAAAGGTCCCGATTGGCTGGGGTCCCCGTTGGCCCCGACGCTCCAATCCCTCCAAGTGGGCGATCACGCTGCCACGGCCGGTGCAGTAGTTGTGGACCGAGTACGCCAGCCCGTTCACCGGGTCACCGGGGTGTCGTGCTGATCGCGACGCGTTCAGCGCCTGTGACGAGGAAATCTGCCTGCCCAAGTCGTGCCGAAATGTCCCAGCCTCCCGGCGAAGTATCAATGAACGGGGGCGGTGCCTGCATGGCGTGACGGACATGGACAGGGGTTATCGACAAGCAGCGATGAGGATCGCAAATGCAGCGAACGGGGACCGGGGAAAGCCGAGGCCTCATCGTGGCGTGTCTACCTCGTTTAAGGACTCGAGCGCAGGCGACCCGGTAGCCTCCAACTGCCGCTGCGCCGTAAAGGAGGAGGCTCGACGTGACCGCGCACGAAGGGACGTATGCGTTTGACAACGCCCTCCCTATTCAGCCCCAGCGGTTACGGGCCCTTGAGGCGGTGCTGGACGAGGGAACAATCGATGTACTCGAGGCGAGGGGCGTGGAGGCCGGCTGGCATTGCTTGGAGGTCGGTGCTGGCGGGGGCTCGATTGCGGCATGGCTTTGCGAACGAGTCGGGGCCGGCGGGGTCGTTATAGCCACAGACATCAACACCACGCCCCTCGAACAACTGGCTTACCCAAATCTGGATGTGCGTGTCCACAATCTCCTTGAAGACGAACTTCCCACGGGCCAGTTTGATCTCGTCCACTGTCGGCTCGTACTGGCTTGGCTCGAGAGGCCACAGGATGCCATGCAACGGTTGGTCGCATCGTTGAAGCCGGGAGGATGGCTCGTGGTCGAGGAGATGGACTTCGAATCCCTATCCGGGGGCCCCGGGCTAGAGGAGCACGAGCGCACTCTGGTCGCTCGACTCGTCGACGTTCACAACGCGGTATTGATCGAACAGCACGCTTTCGATCCCTTCTACGGGCGCCGGGTCGCTTACGACATGGCGAATGAGAACCTTTTGGATGTCGGTTGTGCTGGTCGCGTCTCGGTGTGGAAAGCCGGCCAAGCTGGCGGACTCGTGTGGCAGCTCACTCTCGCGCAGTTGAGACAGGGCATGATCGAGACTGGACAGATGACTCCCGAGGAGATCGATACCGCCATCACCCTCTGCAACGATCCTCGGTTGAGCCTTTTGTCCCCAATCACGATGGCTGCATGGGGCCGCCACCGTCAGCGGGTGGCCTGAGCTGTACGCCTGATTGGGAACCAGCGCTTCATAACGCCACGAGCCGGCGTGATGGGGAAGTCAGGGGCGTCTTCCGAGGTGATCGGTGAGCACCACATCCGACTTGGTATGCCTCCTCTATGAGGGCTGTAAAAGAATTATCGAGCTGCGCCGCACGGGTTATCCGAAACTGATGGACGTAGAGGCTCTTGGTGTAAGGCGACACTCGTAAGAACCTTTCATCCTGCACTTCTCGTTGTAGATCAAGAAACCCGTCGAGGGAGGCCTTGCGGGGCTTTGCCCCGGCGAAACTTCGGCGGGTGCCCTTGAAGGCTATGGCCGTCTTGGTAACACTGACCGTGTATGGCCCGCATGCTGTGACCAACGTGATGAAGCGCTTATAGAGGTCAACGACGGCTTTGGGTTTGTCAGCCAGCTGACGTTCGACCGTCCACTCTCCAGCGGGTTCCACTTACGCAGAGTAGCAATCGGCCGAATAGGGCCATGTCTCCTTTGGTGCCGAACGCTCCACTGTCCCGATTGGCGTTAGAGGGCAGGCTCAGCGATCTGGCGGTCTTCATTTCGAGCCACCGCGACACATCTCATCTCGAACAGTGCATCGGATTCGAACAACTCCATGATGCCGACATCTCGGTTGGTCTAGTCGACTTCGCCACACCTCCTGGCGATTGGTGACGATATCCCCATCGAGGTAGGAGTCGAAGTAAGCGCCCCGGTAGTGACGCCGCCAGCTATCAGCGTGGAGGGCAGCGAAGGAGTCTGCATCCCTGTCGCTCGCATCGAGATACTGGACAGCAAGGGGTTCTTTCGCCATGTTGGTCTCCTCATCGATCCTGGCATTGGCACAGTGCAAAAGCCGGCAGCCGGACCGTCAAAGGGCCAGGTCCCTCAGGTCTCTCTCGATGAACGTGTTGAGGCTATCCGCCGCAGTTCTGACTGGCCCGCGATTGCCAAACATCCTGGGACCGGCGAGCGGAGGCAGTCCATCGCCATGAGGGTCTGCCACACTGAACACATGGCGGAGGGACAGACGCGCCACCCCTGGGAAGACTGGGTCTGGGACGAAACCGTTTTCGAGGGCACCGCCGCCTACTATCGACAAGGTCGAAAACCATACGCCCCGGCCCTCGCCGACGCTCTCGCCGAGCACCTTCACCTCGATGGTCGCGGGCGCCTCCTCGATGTCGGGTGCGGGCCGGGCACCGTCGCTCTGCTCTTCGCCCACCTCTTCGATGGCGTCACTGGACTCGACCCAGATCCGGGAATGCTGGCAGAAGCCAAGCGCTCTGCGACCGAGAAAGCAATCCAGAATGCCGAGTGGGTCCAAATGCGAGCAGAGGCTCTCCCTGGACCCCTCGGCACCTTCCGGGCCATCAGCTTCGGCCAATCGTTCCACTGGATGAACCGACCCCGGGTGGCCTCCGCCGTCCGACAGATGCTCAATGCCGATGGCGCCGTCGTCCAAGTGGACCTATGGCACACCGATCCGCCGGACCAGGTGACGCCGAGCGGGCCATTCCCGCCAATCCCCGAGGCAGCCATCGATGAGTTGCGTCGCCGATGGCTTGGTCCCAACCGCCGCGCCGGTCTGGGCTTCCGGAATACGTCGCCCGATGGCGAGGACGCGGTGTTCCAGGCCGCCGGCTTCGCGCCCGAAGAACTCGTGATCGTCCCCGACGACCGGGTCCTGGAGCGCTCGGTCGATGACGTCGTGGCCTGGGTTCTCTCTACCTCGTCAACCGCACCCCATCTCTTTGGAGATCACCTGGACGAATTCATCGAGGACATTCGTGGCCTCTTGCTCGATGTGTCTCCCGAAGGTCGCTTCAGCGTGGCGCTATCAGACAACCGACTGCGGATTCGCAGGCCGCACTGACTTGGGCCCAACCGTCCTACCGTCCCGGCGATCGGGGTCAGCCTGAGGGCGGCGTGGATTGCGAAGAAGCGCCTCCAAGCCCAGCCACACTGCCGTCCGGTTGAGCGGGTCTCAGGCGCAGGTGAATGAAAAAGGGCGCGGTCGTCAATTCCTGGAACGAAGCCGGATCTCGCTTCTCGAGCTCCGGCTTCGGCCTGGCTTCTACCAGCCGCTCGATGAGGAAACCCGCCTCACTGATGGCGTCGGTGGCCGCAGTAAGTGGGCGACGCCAGAAGGTAACCGTATGTGGCTTGACCCACACCTCTGAGACCTGAATGAAGGCGAAGTAGTCCTCAGGACAGTGGTTTCTCCAGTCCCACGCCGGGTGATGTATTGACATCACCGCTGAGCCGGTAGGTCGGAGCACTCTGTGAAGCTCACGGAGCGGCGCGACCCAGTCGCGCAGGTAGTGGAACACGAGCGACGCAACCACCAGGTCCACGCTGGCGTCTTCTAGGAACGTAAACGGCTCAGCTAAATCGTGGTGATGCAACTCCGCACTATCGCCTATCCGCGAGCGGGCGATCTCAAGCATTCCTGCGCTCAGATCGCACGCCACCACTTCAGCGCCGTGATCAACGAGCCACTGGGTCAAAGGTCCGGAACCGCAGCCGACTTCTAGAACTCGCTTGCCGTTGACATCGCCAAGCAGCGCTATCGTCGCTGGGCGCTCGTAGAATTCATTAGCGGCACCGCTGGCATTGTGGCGGTCGTACTCAACCGCCATCGCGTCATATTCCGCGGCGGTACGCACTGAGTCCTGGTTGGTCACTCACGACAGGGTACTCAGCGGCACCCGACGACCGGGGCCGTCTGAACGCCTGCTGAAAGTGCCACACGTGCCGAACTGTCCCACCCTCCCGGCGTACCCGGGGCACCTCCTACGAGTTGAGGATTCCAAGCGCTTCCTGCACCTCACCCGTTGCATTGTTGAGGTGCTGCCGTGTGTTCAGTTCATCGTCATCGGGAATCTGGTTGCCTAGCGTCACCAGTTCCAGGCTGGCCGCTTCCAGTAGGTCTATAACCTGCTGCAGCTGTTCATCGTTCATGCGACAACCCTAAACCACGCAAGAAAACGCCGGGATTCGTCGCGTCGTGGCGCCCAATCCCGCCGATCGGGGTTGCTGTGATGGGGGCGTGGGTCTGCGCAGCGCGTCCAGGACGCTTACGCCAGCCCTTTGCGACCGCGAAGATCCGATCATGCACCGGAAGTGCCCACCTACCGGCAGCATCGTACGGGCGCAGGCCTAGGTCGCTCTGAGCGGTCAACCCAATACTCAGAACGAAACGGTTCCGAAGGCTGCCCTGGGATCATCCGTCGGCACGATTTCCTTGCCGAGTGGGGCTATCGCCACAGCTGCCAACTTGAAGTTTCCGAGCCCTAGCGGGATGCCGATGATGGTCAAGCAGAGCAGAAGGCCGAGAACCAGGTGAGCGAGGGCCATCCATATCCCGACGAGGATGAACCAGATGATGTTTCCGATTGTGGATGCGGCCCCAGCGTCCGGCCGGCGAACCACGGTTCTTCCAAAGGGCCACAGCACATATGCAGCTAGTCGAAGCGACGCGATCCCAAAAGGAATGGTGATGATCAAGACGAACATGACGAGGGCAGCCAATGCGTAACCCAGTGCCAGCCACAACCCGGATAGCAGCAGCCAAAGAATGTTCAAGATCGTCCGCACCGTGTGAGTATCCCATAGCGCTCTGGCGGGAGTCTCAGGCTCAAGCGAGGCATGCAGCCATGCCGCGGTCCCGACGGTAGGGGCTGGGGCGACTGCTCGCGCTTAGTGGAGTTACCGATCGCCTGCTGTGGCGTAGGGTTACGGAACACTCGGTGCACGCTGAACGCCGACCCGATTGGGCCGTGAGCGGTGCGCGAGCCGAGCGACATGCGCGCCACGCCGCGACTCACCGGGAATTGTTCGGGTTTCGCAGCAGCCTTGGGTCGATCATCGAGTTCGCGCGTCCATCCGTCATGAACGAGGCCATTGTGAATGGACCAACTCGGGAAGGAACCCGCCGCCGTTCTCCGATATGCCATATGACCGTGTCCGGCAGTGACGAGGAGGTTGGACGGCAGGACGGCGAGCTACCGAAACCCCTTCTTGCCCTGTGGGAAGCTGGCGCTGATGTGCAAACTGGTCGCGCCTGAATGCTCTACCCCCCCGCCAAGGTCGAACCCGAAGCCCTTGAGCTGGACTCCTAGCGTGCCATTGATCGCGTGGGTGCGGTTGCTTCTGATGTTGATGACCATCTCAGTCGCTTTGTTGTCAAGAACACTCGTGACGGCAGCGGAGAATCCAGGTTCGTCCGGCCAACGTAGGGGCCTCGGGTCGCGGGGTGCGCTGCCAGCGCCATTGTGTCTGAAGTCGAATCCGCTGTTCTCCAGGCGCTGCTGAGCCAACCCGCCACCGCGACCGAGAACCCGGGCGCGGAGTCCGCGGCGAACGGCGACCTCCTGGAATGTCTCACAACTGATTTCGGATGCACCGAGCGTATTCATGATCCGGATCGCCTCGTTGTATCGGTCACGGAGCGACCACTCGTCGTACTCCCCAAACGGAACCAGGAACGGTCCAGCCTCGCTAGGCACCTGAACGTAGACGAGCGATGTTCGGATGAATCCCTCGAAGAAACGCGATCCCGTAGCCGACGACATCGGCGACTGGTGGATCTCCACCTTGCCCTTGACTTCAACCGGGTCCTCGTCGTAGTACGCGACAAGCTGACTCAACCTTTTACCCTCCTAGAAGCGTGGCCTGATGACTGAAGTAATGGCATGACCGGCTCTTGTCATCCGACGATGAGGTTAGCGACCCGGGTCCCCAAGGTGCCGAAGGACCGCACCCTCCCCGGCGAACTGGGATACTCCGGTGTGACGCTTCCGCTGGGAAGATCGGGTAATACTGATCGATTCCGTTCACGTCGATGGTACTGGCGAGCCCTTCTACTGGTGGTGGCCTGGGCCGCCTTGACCGGGCTCTTGATCGTCGTCGGCCTAGGGGTCGTGCACTCTTCTTCAGTCAATCGATTCGACCGCCACGTAACCTCCGTGGTTGCCGCTCACCGGACTCCGGCGCTCGACGACACCATGAAAGCCGTGACCTGGCTCGGTTCGTGGGTTGCCCTCGCGGCGACCGGGATTCTCTTGGTCGTCCTTGGTCTCCGTCGGCGCCTTTCGATGCTCGCTGTTGTTCTGGCGCTCATCGCTTGGGCTGGGGAGAGTGGAGGTGTAACGCTGGCCAAGAACGTGGTCCAGCGAGACCGCCCAACGGAGCAGCTCCGGCTGGTCTCGGCGCACGGCTGGTCGTGGCCGTCGGGTCATACCGCCGTCGCCCTCTTAGTGTTCACCACCTTGGCGCTCGTGGTGCTGGCCCTCACCTCAAGACCGGGCTATCGAACGCTGGCGTGCGTGCTGGCGGCGTTGGCAGTCGTGGCGGTGGCGTTCTCGCGGGTCGAGCTGGGTGTGCATTGGACCACCGATGTCCTCGCAAGCGTGCTCTTCGTCAGCGCATGGCTGGCGGTTCTGGTTTCCTTATTCGCCTCCGACATTCGTCAGAAGCGCGTGGACTCAGAGGCTGACTGAGGCAACGCGTCTTAGGAATAGCGTCCATACGTTTGCTCCCGATTCGCGTCGTTGTACATCTCGGAGACGATCAGCCACGACCCATCGTCTTGGCGCTGGAGGACCCGAAGGGAATGGTTGTCCCTCACCTCGATCTCGCCACCTCCCACGATCCTCTCCCCTCGACCTGCAAGTGCGCGGACACCAGGACTACGTCGGGCGTGAGCACTCGGAAAGCGGTCCGCGGAGGAGCCTTGACCGTCCCGGCGTTGAAGTTCTCGTCCGAAAAGAGACCACGGAGATATTCCACGATCTCATCGCCGCCCTTCTTCACGGTTCCAAAGGCATTCACCCAATCGGCATCGGAGGCGTAGATGCCGACGAGTCTTTCGGCGTTACGCTCCCGGAAACCAGTCATGAGCGAGACGAGGGTTTCACCGATGGCGTCTTGGTCGGCTTGGGAAAGGGATGAAATGTCAGAGTCGTCATCCGCAGACGTCATGTCATCTCCTTGATCGCTGGGAGCCGGTAAAGACGAATAGGTGCCAACTTACGCCCCGAGCGGTGCATGGCCAAGGGTTGCGAAAGGCCGGGACGCCTCCCGTCTCGATGAAGTCCGAGGAATACGAGACCGTTCCACACATGTCCTGTCTGTAGTGGGTCGATGGCCTGGCCATCCGAGCATCATTAGGAATGTCAGCCCCTTCGGGTGGAGAGATCCGCATCCCGGTCGCTGACACAAAGCCAAGGCGCGGGTAGTCGTTGGGATGCCGAGAATTACCACGGCTTCGCCCAAGTCTTCGGCGTGTCTCAGCGCGTCCTGCATGACGAGCGACCCGACTCCGGTTCCTTTGTGGGACTCCAAGCCCCCAGTGGTGCCAGGGACAAACCTCATGGCGCACTCTAAATTCAGCTCCCTAACCCAGACTCCATTCTTTGTTCGGGATCCGGGGACACTCTCGACCGGCGGGCCGCTCAGAATATGAAAGGAATCAGCTTCTTGGTTGAGCGCTTGTATGCCGGATAGGCGTCGGGAAAGAGGCGCTCCATAGTGTGCTCCTCGACGGTTGCGCTATAGACGAAATAGGCACACATCAACGCGACGGCTACGAGCCAGTACCAGCTGACGGCTACCGCTGTCCCGATGGCGGCGAGCAAGATTCCCGAGTAGATGGGGTTGCGGATGTACTGGTACGGACCGGTTGTGACCAATTCCGCATCCACCTTCTCGGACATCGGGGCGCCCCAGTTCCGTCCCAGATGGACCCGTGCCCACACAGCCAGCCCCAAGCCGATCAAGAACAGGGCCATGCCAACGCCTTGGAGAGCGGGGTTGCCCACGATGGCATGGTGACCCTTGAAGACTCCCGAGCGAACGACCAAGAGCAGGATCACAAATATGGCGACTCTGAAGCCGAGAAACTGTCTCACTCCGGACTGAGCTGTCCGCTTTGTACTCAGGCCAGCCACCAGCCATGCCACCCAGAACAGAGCCCACAAGCCGTAGATGACGTAGTCGATGACGTGCATGGAAGGATTGCCATGGTAACGGCGTCAACGCCATGTGAGATGACATCGCTCAGAGCGTCCGGTGCGCTGCAGCCCTCGCTTCGTCACGCCACGCCCCCGCTCTTTGTCCCGACAACCACCAGGCGTCGTGGTCGCCCAGGCAACTTCCTCGGACTCCGGCAGCAATAACCCGACCTTTAAAACGACGCACTCTACGTACAACCAAGGGGGCCGACAGAGCGAGCGGGGGTGGCGGCGCACGCCAACCCCCGATTCGCACTTCGGATTTGGCAGTGGGGCGCCGGCGCCTTCGGGTACACATCTGGGTATTCGGCGGCAGCGCTCGTCGATTCCTTCCTCTTCACACGACCCACGGGACTTCCACTCCACCGTGATCGCCCGCAATGCCAACGTCACGCTGCGCCAGCTCATGGCAACAATCGGCCACTCGTCCCACGTGGCCGCCCTCCATGACCGGCACGGCAGGGCGCAGCAAGGAGATCGCCGCGTCGCTCGATGGTGTGATCACTGCCGCGACCGCACCAAACCCGTCCGCACTAGTGCCTGAGGGGTGTGGCATGGAGCGAGGAGGAGCGAAGCGACGGATCGAAGAAGTGTGTCCCCAAGGAGGGACAGCACGTTGAGGCGGCGGGCGGACTCGAACCGCCGTACTGGGCATTGCAGGAGCCCTTTTGGGTTCTATAGCCGTGCGTCTCAGTACATACCCCAGGTCATCGTCTAGGCGGGTGCGCTGGCGTCCAGGGCAATCCGCCGGTCTTGTGGCATCACGGTGGCACGAGACTTCAGTGGCGAGCGACGTTCGACACCTCCCGACGGACTGGGCTGTCCCCGGGCGAGCTGGTGATCTATTTGGAGACGAAGCCAGTCACTTGTGGTGGCCATCACACCGTGATGCCGGCGCCATGGAGGGTTGATGTCGCGATGCCCGTTGCAAGTCGGGGCTGAAGACTCTCAGCCCGAGGGTGTCACTGTGAAGCGCTTGGGACCAAGAGGCCCGAGGATCAACCTTGGCGGCGAGCCCTTGGGCCATGGTGCTGCCCCTTCAGCGATCAGCCATCGGCCGATTTCTGCGTCGCGCAGCTCGGCACACGCCTTCTCGGGCTTCCAGAACGACCGAGTGAGATCGACCCGAACCCGTTGGCCATCGGGAAACTCGAGCTCGACGTTGTCCCAGCCGGGCACGAAGTAGTGGTCCCGATCGGCTTTCGAGATCCTGATGCCGTACCCCGCACCGGACCGTCTTGGACTGCCGTTGTGCCACCCGCTTGCCTGCACAGCGCAAAGTTACCGCTCGGCCCTCAGGAGCTCTCACGCCGTCGTCGACCTGGCGCTTGAGGTATCCGAGTCGGGCCGAAGCCCCACCTCCTCGCGTACGGGGGCACCCGGACGGCGCGTGAGAGCCGAGCTCGTTTGTGCATTGACATAGAAAGACCATAAGTACAGACTTATGGAATGGCCACCCAGCAAGCCGACGCGCTCTGGGATGCCATGGGGGATCGGACCAGACGATCCATCCTCGATCGCTTGAGCGAGCAACCCATGGCTGTGGGCGAGCTTGCGAGCGTCCTCCCAATAAGCCAGCCAGCTGTCTCTCAACACCTCAAAGTGCTGAAGGATGCTGGGCTCGTCGTTGGCCATCCCGCTGGCACCAAGCGGATCTATCGCCTCAATCCGGTTGGCGTCATTGCACTGCAAGACCAACTCGAAACCTTTTGGAACAAGACATTGACCGCATACAAGCACATCGTCGAAACCACAGAGGAGAATCCATGACCGAATCGGCGCCACCAGTCGTCAGCACACAGATCGTCGTTGATGCGCCTCTTCAACGAGCCTTCGACGTTTTCACGGGTCGTTTCGGTGACTTCAAGCCACCCGAGCACAACATGCTTGGCGTTGAGATCGCCGAATCTGTTTTTGAGCCACGGGTCGGCGGTCACATCTACGACCGGGGAATCGACGGCAGCGAATGCCGCTGGGCCAGGGTGTTGGCCTACGAGCCGCCCGAACGTGTCGTCTTCAGTTGGGACATTGACCCGCAATGGCAGATCGTGGCTGATCCAGAGAACGCCAGCGAGGTCGAAGTTCGCTTCGTCGCCGAGTCGCCGGACCGTACACGAGTAGAGATCGAGCACAGGAAGCTCGATCGCCATGGTCCCGGTTGGGAAGCCGTGGGTGGGGCCGTCGGCAGCGAGGGTGGATGGCCCCTGTACCTGCAGCGCTACGCGGCGCTGATCACAAAGGACGCCTGATGGCACCCATTACGGTCACGACAGAAGTAAACCAGTCCGCCGGCGATGTGTTCGCTTACACAACTGATCCAACTCATTTCTCCGAGTGGCAGAAGGGGGTGGTGGAAGGACACATGGAAGAGGGAGACGGCACCAGCAAGCTCGGCGCGAAATGCGTCACAACGCGGCGAATCGGCATGGCCAATCGCTCCTCAGCCGCTGAAATCACTGCGTTCGATCCACCAAACACATGGAGCGTCCGCGGCCTTGACGGCCCCATCAGAGCAGCGGTCGATGTCTCGGTCCTTCCTCTTGCCGAAGAGCGGTCCCGATTGACGATCTCGGTTGACTTTGAAGGCCACGGCTTTGGCAAGGTGCTCGTACCGCTCGTGGTGGTCCGAGAGGCCCGAAAAGAGATGCCCGACAATGTTGCAAAACTGAAGGCGGTTCTCGAACAGGCAACCTGAGCACCGAGCTCCCTCATCCCCGCGATGCGGGCACCGTGGCTCGCAAACAAGCCGGGGCAACCAGTGCCGTGGGATGATGGCTCTCGTATGGAAATGCGTTGTGCAGGCTGCGGGTGCCTCGTAGACCGAGGAGAGGTCGTCGAACGTTGCGGCGAGCCCGACTGCTGTTGCAGCAACCTTGGGCTTCTCCGGGTTTGACGGACATCCACTATCGGGTGCACAGCACCGGAAAGGATGCCCATCATGGAGACCATGGAGAGGAAGAAGAAGCCCCGTCCCCGCCGGTCGTTCACCCCGGAGTTCAAGGCCGAGATCGTCGAGCACTGCAGACGCGGTGACCGCTCGATCGGCCAGGTAGCCCGGGACTTCGACCTGACTGAGACGAACGTGCGCAGCTGGGTGAAGCAGGCCGAGATCGACGCCGGTGAGCGGCCCGGACTCAGCACAGAAGAGCGTGCCGAGCTGGCCCGCCTGCGCCACGAGAACCGCCAGCTGCGCCTCGACAACGAGACGCTCAGGAGAGCAACAAGTTTCTTCGCCCGGGAGACCCGATGACGGTGGACCCGTTCATCGAGGCGGAGGAAGTTGCAGGTCACGGTGCGACGCGCGCCTGCCGCCTGCTCGAGGTCTCCCGGTCCGCCTACTACGAGCGCAAGAAGGCCATCCCCTCTGCCCGCGACGTCACCGACGCCGAGCTCACCGAGCAGATCAAAGAGATTCACGACGAGTCCAAGGGCACCTATGGGTACCTGCGGGTGCGCAAGGCCCTCGCTGACGAGGGCGTCTTGGTCGGCAAGTGGCGGGTGCGCCGGCTCATGCGTGCGGCCGGCCTCGAGGGCCGGGCCAAGAAGCGCTGGCGCACGACGACGGTCTCCGATCCCGAGGCCGAGGCGGCCAAGGACCTGATTCAGCGCCACTTCGGGCCGTGCACCGAACTCGACCGCCGCTATGTCGGCGACATCACGTACATCGCCACCTGGGAGGGTTGGGCCTACCTGGCCACGGTCATCGATCTGGCCAGCCGCAAGGTCGTGGGCTGGGCGCTGGCCGACCACATGCGTACCGAGCTGGTCGAAGAGGCCCTCGAGATGGCCTTCGTCCAGCGTCGGCCGGCCGAAGGGGCGATCTTCCACTCGGACCGGGGATGACAGTACACGAGCGGTGACTACGCACAGCTGGCCCGGGCCAACGGCATGGTGCTCTCGGTCGGGCGCAAGGGCGAGTGCTGGGACAACGCGGTGGCCGAGAGTTTCTTCGCCACCATCAAGCGCGAGCTCATCGACACCGGTGCATGGCCGACGAGGGCCGGACTTCGCCGCGCTGTCTTCGAGTACATCGAAGGCTGGTACAACACGCGCCGACTGCACAGCTCGCTCGGCTACCGCAGTCCCGCCCAATACGAAGCGCTCATCCACCACAACGCCGACCGTCAGGCGGCATGATCAACACAACCAACCTGTCCGTCGAACCCGGTCAAACCCACCTCCCTGACAAAAGACCATGACCCCGCCCGACCCTGACGCAGCGGCAGAGCTGGTCCATGCCATTCATGCTGGCGATATCGGTTCTGTCCGCCGTCTAATCGCCGCTTCCCCCCAGCTTGTTAATAGTCCACTTGGCGGGCCGCTAAAGACTCGCAGCGCTTTGCACATCGTCGCAGACTGGCCCGGCTATTTTCCCAACGGTCCCGAGATCGCCCGGATGCTCCTGGCGGCGGGAGCGGACCCGAACTTCCGAGATCCCGAGCCAGGTTCCGAGACGCCACTGCATTGGGCGGCGAGCAGCGACGACGTCGATGTCGCGAGCGCGCTGATCGACGGCGGGGCCGACATCGAGATTCCGGATGGCTCGATAGGGACTCCTCTGGACAACGCCATCGGTTACGCGTGCTGGAATGTTGCTCGCCTACTTGTGGCCCGTGGGGTAAAGATCGACAAGCTTTGGCACGCAGCAGCCCTCGGGTTGTTGTCCCGCTTGGCGGAGCTGACAGAGGAGGAGGGGCCTCACAGCGCAGAACTCTCGAAGGCGTTCTGGCACGTGTGCGGTGGGGGCCAACGACGGGCGGCTGAGTACCTTCTTCTCCGAGGGGCTGACCTCAACTGGATTCCGGACTATGCAGAGGGGACTCCCCTAGATGCGGCGAACGGGCTGGGAACTCGTCAGGAAAATGTCATCACGTGGCTCCGCGAAATAGGTGCCCGCTCAGCCGAATCGGGATAGGACTCCCCCGACCAGTTTCGGACCCTCCTCCTCGCGTAAGACGATCCCCTCCCAGTCGCCGACCGGGTCGAGCGGTTGAGCTTGGCATCGACACTTCGAGCGCTCGACAGATGGGGTGGCTCTGAAACGGCAAATTGGAGCTGTGGCACTTGACGGCATGGACCACTCCCATATGCGCCGATCCTGGCCGACTGGACACCTCCGCGGGTTACTCCTAGAATAAGAGCTTCCTCTTATTATAAAAGGAGATCGAGATGTCAGGTGCGGATGTGTTTCGGTCATATCTTGAGCGCTTCACCTCGGGTGACGTCGATGGCGCGGCAGAACTGCTGGCCGACGAGTTCACCTTCATTGGTCCGGTACTGCAGGCAACTAACAAGGCGGAGTTCCTGGCCGGATCCGCCGCACTTGGCCCGATCGTGCGTGGCTGTGACATCCACCGTCAGTGGGTCGATGGCGATGAGGTCTGCTCGATCTATGACTTCAAGGTCGAGACCCCAGCTGGTGCTGGTTCGATCCCCATGGCGGAGTGGTCGGTTGTGCGTGGGGACAAGCTGGTGTCTTCCCGCTTGCTCTTCGACACAGCTGTCATGGCCGCACTGATGCCGGCCGGCTAGGCAAATGCCCAAAGCGCCATGGACGGGATACGGCCGCTTCTGCCCGCTCGCCCGGGGGCTGGACGTCGTCGGCGATCGCTGGACCCTCGTCATCGTCCAGGAACTCATGAAGCGGACGAGTCGATACGGCGAACTGGTGAGGCGGCTACCGGGCATCAGCACAACAGTGCTGGCTGAGCGTCTCCGCAAGCTCGAGGCAGCCGGCGTTGTCGAGCGTCAACCGGGCATCGTCGGCGATGGTGTGGTTTACGCGCTCACCGAGCGGGGCCTGGCGCTCGACGAGGCGCTCGCAGCGCTGCGGCGTTGGGGTGTCGGGTTTTTGGCCGACCCAGCCGCCGATGGTGCGACCTGCCAGTCGTTCGACGTCCACTACGTCGAGGGCATCGACGCACTTGAGGACGCCGAATATGGCTTGGTCATCGACGACAAACCGACAACGCTGCGCTTTGCCGACGGTTTTCTCGAACAGCTCCCGGGTCTGCCGAACGTGCCCGAATTAGTGGTCACGACGACAAGTTCGTTCATGGCCCGGTGGGCAGCAGGTGAGCTGGGCTGGGACGAAGGCATAGCTGCTGGCGAGGTCGGACTCTCGGGTCCCTCCGATGCCTGGCCTCGGTGGCTCGCCGCCACCGGATACCTGCTGAGCTACGCACCCGAGCGAACCGATGCATGAACGCCTCCTGATCCGAACTGAGGGGTGTTCCAACGGGTGCACGCCTTGACGGCCGTAGCCGGAATGTTGGTCGGTGTTCCCACGGTCCAAGGCGTGAAGAGACAAGTCGTCCGCATCCGTGAGGTTCACCGATGAACATCGAAGCGTCAGAGCGCGAAGAGCTCTTTTGGTCGCTCGCACAGGCTCTCTGCACCAACCCAGCCGTGACCCGCAGCACGATGATGGGTTTCCCCTGTCTTCGAATCAACGGGAGCTTCTTCGCTTGTGTCGAGGGCAGCACCGGCAATCTCATCGTCAAGCTTCCTACTGATCGCGTCAATGAGCTCGTTGCCTCTGGGGCCGGCATTCCATTCGCCCCCAACGGCAAGGTGTTCCGCAAGTGGGTGGCGATCCCAGTCCCCGACCAAGACGAATGGGCCGCGCTCCTCATCGAATCTCACACATTTGTCGATGGCTGACCCTCCGGGGCTCCGTAACCGGACTCAACTTTCCGGCCTGACTCAACGAGACGCTGCAGGGGCTCCCACCCAAGTCGCCACGGCTGACCCGCGCAGTGCCTCCTCCACGTCTGTGACGTAGTGCCCCGAGCGGCTCAGCGAGTGGCCAGGTAGGACGAAAGCTTGTCAAACGCCATGATCCACCCAGTCGCCCCTGGGGAGTCGCTCGGGATGCCCGCATGGGTCATCACCATTTTGGTGCGCCCGTCGACACCTTCGAGCTCCACGGTGATCTCAGTGGTCGTCGGATGCCCTTCGGGCATTCCCATCGCTGAGGGCTGTACCACGTTGCCATGTTCATCCGCCATGGATTCGGTGTAGACGAGTCGCTCATTCTCGACCACCTCGCGGTACTCACCGGTGAACCACATTTGCATCGGACCATTCGGGTACTGCATCTCCATGCACACCAGACGGGTGCCTCCCGCACGTAGGTCCATCTTCGCAACCGAGATGGTCGCGCCGTCGGGTCCGTACCACGCTCTGAAGTGCTCGGGGTCTGTCCACATCTGCCAGATCAGGTCGACAGGCGCATCGAAGGTGCGTTCGAGTACTACTGCATCCTTGGAAGAAGCGCCATCAGCCATTGTGCGTGTCTACCTTTCGCTGCGGTCGGAGTTTCGTGAGGTACTGGTCCATCTGGTCAAAGCGGCTCTCCCAGACGGACCGACATTGTTCGGCCCAACTCGACACGACCTCCAACGTGGCAACGTCAAGGGTGCATGGTCGGTATTGAGCCCGTTGGGTCCTTTGGATCAGCCCGGCCTGTTCGAGCACTTTGATGTGCCTCGAGATGGCCGGGAGGGTGAGCTCGAAGGGCTCGGCCAATTCATTGACGGTGGCTTCACCCTCCGCAAGGCGGACAACGATTGCCCGGCGCGTCGAGTTCGCCAACGCGGCGAAGGTTTCACTCAGTCGTTCTTCATCGATCGCCGTCGGCATTGTACTTTCCAGTCTTGTTAATTAACAATTATGGAAATTATGGCACTCTGGATCGGCTGTCAACTGCGGTCGATGGCCCAGCCCATAAGTGGATTCGGAGTGGGACACCGTCAGGAGCCGGCAATAAGCAGCGGTTAAGGGCGGCCGGAGGCCGGCGGAGCGCACCCTTGAGGGCTGCGTTGGATGCCACCCGAGACTTCGCACAATGGAGTTGGCCGGCCGTCTCACGGCCGGCCTGTCTGAGCCCGAGCGCCTCCCAGGGCCACTCGGGTGCCCGACTCGATGCTTCAGGATGAACTGCTCATGCGGGGCCGCAGGCCCCGCCCGGCCGAGGCGGCGGCGCAGCCGCCGTCCGAGGGGAAGGGTGGTTTAAAGAAGTAGAGAAAACTTGTGACAAATCAAGATCGAGCGGATCCATCAGACCATGCGCGAGTTCCTCGAGGACTGCGCCCGTGGTGGTGGGGCTGGCCACCTTGGTGAAGCGCTGGGTTATGTCATGCCACAACCCTCAGGCACGGATGCGGACGGCGACGGACGATTTGCAGCCGTCGCAGCAGTGATCACACCGTCGAGATAGTTGGCGATTTCCTTACTGCGCTCGGCAGTGGCGTGCTGGTACTGGAGGGCGGCCACGTGCGACGAGTGGGTGTGGCATGGAACGACAAGGTGCGAAATGCTGGATCGAAGAATCTTGCCCCCAAGCAGGGACAACACGTTGAGGCGGCGGGCGGAATCGAACCGCCGTACGGGGCTTTGCAGGCCCCTGCCTAAACCACTCGGCCACGCCGCCGTGTACGGACACGAGCGGGCGGCCAGCCTAACGGCCGCCGTTCCCCAACTCCGGCACCCGTCCGACCCGGCGCCCCAGCCGGGCCGACGCCTAGTTCCGGAAGCGGGAGACCAGCCAGAACACCCCGGCAATCAGGGCGATGACCACCGCGACCTTCAGGAAGAAGAAGAAGACTCCGGCCAGGCTGGCCAGGATCCAGAAGGCGACGATGATCCCGACCACGCCGACCGCCGTCATGGCGACGGCATGGCCGAAGCTCATGGGGGTCTTGCTCTCTCTGCGTTCAACGTCTTTGCTCACGAACCCAATGCTACGTTCCCGCCATGGTCGCCGAGACGTCACTCCGTGACCGGCGCAGCAACCTGCTCGCCGAGCCCGGGCTGAAGGGGCAGGAATTCTGCCTGCGCTACGCCGCTGAGGCCGACGCCTGGCTCTCGGACCTGGCCGAGCGGGCTGCCGGCGACAACAAGCGCCACCTGGCCCTGGTGGCCGTCGGCGGCTACGGCCGGAGCTCGCTGTGCCCCTACAGCGACCTCGATGTGGTGCTGGTCCACAACGGCCACCGGGAGATCGGGAAGGTCGCCGACGCCATCTGGTATCCGGTGTGGGACGAGGGGGTCCACCTCGACCACTCGGTCCGCCGCCCGTCCGAGGTGCTCAGCGCCGCCGCCGAGGACGTGCGGGTGGCGCTGGGCCTCCTCGACGGGCGGCTCGTCTGGGGCGAGTCCAGGGTCGCCGAGCCGCTCCTGGACAAGGCCCGCGCCGCGTGGCGCGACCGCCTGGGCACCCGGTACCTCCCTCTGCTCGAGATGCAGATGGCCGCGCGTCGCGCCACCGCCGGAGACGTGGCGTTCCTGCTCGAGCCCGACCTCAAGGAGAGCCACGGAGGCCTGCGTGACGTCAGCGTGCTGCGCGCCATCTCGGCCTACGCACCGCTGCTGGCCGAGTATGCCGACGTCGCCTCGCTGGGAGACGCGACCGCGCTGCTCACCGACATCCGCGTCGAACTGCACCGTCTGGCCCGGCGCGAGCACGACAAGCTGTTGCTGCAGGACCAGGACCAGGTGGCGTCCGCACTCGGGTTCGCCGACGCCGACGCCCTCATGCTGGCCGTCTCGACGGCCGGCCGGCAGATCGCCTGGGTGAGCGACGAAGTCTGGCGCCGCCGGCGCCTGTGGGATCCGAGCCCCCCGCCGAAACGTCGGTTCCGCCGCGGTTCGCCTGACCGCGCCCCGCGCCCTGCGCCGGCGGACCTCGGCCCCGACATGGTCGAGATCGACGGCGAAGTCGCCCTGACTCCGCTCGCTCCCGTGTCCGACGATGCGTCGCTCCCGTTGCGCCTCGCGGCCACCGCGGCGAGGGTGGACCGGCCCATCGCCAGGGGATCGCTCCACCGGTTGGCCGACCGCATGCCCTCACCCGGGGACCCCTGGACGGACGAGACCCGCGCCGCATTCGTCACCCTTCTCGGGCTGGGCCGTCCGGCCATCGACAAGATCGAGTCGCTCGACCAGCACGGCCTGCTGGTGCGGCTCATCCCGGAGTGGGCCGCCGTCCGCAACAAACCCCAGCGCAACGCCTACCACACGTTCACCGTGGACCGTCATCTCCTGGAGGCCGCCGCACTCGCGGCCGAGCTGACTGACACCGTGGAGCGGCCCGACCTCCTCCTCGTCGGCACCCTCCTGCACGACATCGGAAAGGGCTTCCCGGGCGATCACACCGCGGTCGGCATCGAGGTGGTCGAAACCATCGCCACACGCATGGGGTTCGATCTCGCCGATGTCGCCGTCCTGGTCGACCTGGTACGGAACCATCTCCTGTTGCCCGACACCGCGACCCGGCGCGACCTCGACGATCCCACCACGATCGCTCGCGTCGCGCGGGCCGTCGGAGACCGCCTGACGCTGCACCTGCTGGCCGCCCTGACCGAGGCGGACAGCAGGGCGACGGGTCCTTCGGCGTGGGGCGCCTGGAAAGCCGGCCTCGTCTCGGACCTCGTCGCGCGCACCGACCGCGTGCTCAAAGGAGAGACCGAACCGGCGGGGCCGGACCGTATCGTCACCGCCAACCGCGAGCTCATGGCAGAGGTCCGTGCGACGGGTCTCCCGTCGGTCTCGCTCCAGCCGCCCCATGTCATCGTGGCCGCACCGGACCGGCCCGGCCTCTTCTCGTCCGTGGCCGGCGCGCTCGCGCTCAACGGCATGGACGTGCGGGCCGCCAACGTCAGCGGAGAGGAGGGCGTCGCCGTCGAGATGTTCACCGTGGAGGTGGCCCGCGGGACCTGGCCCGATACCGCCAAGCTGCGCGAGGACCTGGCGGCGGTGCTCTCGGACCGCTTGGCCCTCGGCGAGCGCCTCTCCGAGCGCGAGCGCACCTACCCGCTTCGGCGGGGCTCAGCCGCCCACCTACCGGGGAGCGACGTCAACGTCGACAACGACGCCTCGGAGACCGCCACCGTGCTCGAGGTCCGTGCCCCCGACGAAATCGGGCTGCTCCATCGGATCACCCGGGCCCTCTTCGACGCCGGGCTCGACGTGGTCTCTGCCAGGGTCTCCACGCTCGGCGAAATGGTCGTTGACGCCTTCTACGTCCGGGAGTCCGGCGGGTCCAAGGTCACCGATGCCAGCCGGCTCTCAGAAATCACCTCCGGAATAAGGGCGGAACTGGGTCTTTAATCCCTCAAACTCCCAAGTAGAATCCCGGCTGCGATGTCCGGAGAACACGTCCGTAACCGAAGTGGCCCCCGGTGGTGGGTGGTCGTCGTGTGTGTCGCCGCGCTCGTGCTCGCCGCAGGCGGGTTCGTCGCCTTCGACCGGCTGCACAGCAATCAGGCCGCAGCGACCCCGGCGGCCCCGCCTCCCGCACTCACCGTCGCGTCGGTCTCACCGAGCGGAGCCAACGTCGCTGCCGGCTCCACCATCGCCGTGCAGTTCTCCACCGACCTCGCCCCGGGCAGCCCCATGCCGACCCTCACCCCGCCGGTCGCCGGCTCGTGGGCCGTGTTGTCGCCTTCGCTCCTCGAGTACCAGCCGAGCGGACCGCTCGTACCGGGCGCGACCGAAACGGTCTCCGTTCCCGGCGGGCCTAGCGGCATCGTCGGGTCGGAGGGCCAGCACCTGGCACAGACGGTCACGACGCAGTTCTCCGTTGCGCCCGGCTCCACCTTGCGGCTGCAGCAGTTGTTGGCGGAACTCGGCTACCTCCCCCTCACTTTCACGCCGGCCTCGCCGCTGACGTCGCCCACCCAGGAGGGCAACGACCAGGTGGGGTCGTTCACCTGGCGCTGGCCGAACCAGCCGCTCACGTTGCTGACCCTGTGGACCCCGGGCACCAACAACGTGATCACCCAAGGTGCCGTCATGAACTTCGAGTCCCAGAACGGTCTGAAGACGGACGGCGTCGCCGGCCCTCAGGTGTGGACGGACCTCCTGGCGGACGTGCAGAGCGGGAAAGGCAATGCTCTCCCGTGGGACTACGTCCTCGTGAGCCAGAACCTGCCCGAGACCGCCACCGTCTACAAGGACGGCGCCGCCGTCTACAGCACCCCGGTCAACACCGGCGTGGCCGGAGCGCCCACCGAGAACGGGACCTGGCCCGTCTTCGCCCGCTACACCGTGACGACCATGAAGGGGACCAACCCGGACGGGTCGCACTACTCCGACCCCGGGATCCCGTGGGTGAGCTACTTCCACGGCGGGGACGCCCTGCACGGCTTCGTGCGGTCCTCCTATGGCTCCCCCCAGAGCGACGGCTGCGTCGAGATGCCGATCACCAACGCCCAGACCGTGTTCCCGCTCACGCCGCTGGGGACCCTGGTCACCGTCCAGGCCTAAAAGGAGGGCGAACGGGGGTGGGCCTCCGGCCGCTCTAATCTCTCCCCCTGATGTCTACGCTGCGACGGGCCGTCGACATCTTCGGGCGGATCCTCATCGGCCTGGGGGTCCTGCTGCTCCTGTTCACCGCGTACCAGATCTGGGGCACCGCGGTGCAGGAGTCCCACACCCAGTCCGGCCTGCGCGCCCAGCTCCAACAGGAGACCAACAGCGACGCCGTCCGCCGGGCCCTGGCCCAGGAGTCCGCGCTCGACAAGCTGCCGACCGGACCGCCCCAGACGGCCCCCCGCACGGCGGCCCCTGCCGAGGGCAACCCGGTCGGCGACATCCGCATCCCCGTCATCGGCATCAACCAGGTCGTCGTCGAGGGCACCAACACGCCGGACCTCCGCAAGGGTCCCGGCCACTACACCGGCACGCCCCTGCCGGGCCAGCCCGGCAATGCCTCCATCGCCGGCCACCGCACCACCTACGGCCACCCCTTCTACAACCTCGACTCGGTCAAGGTCGGTGACCCGATCGTCCTGACGACGCTCCAGGGCATCTTCGTCTACGACACCACCAGAAGCTTCGTCGTCTCCCCCAGCGACTCCAGCGTTGTCGACGACGTGCTCGGCAACCAGCTCACCCTCACGACCTGCAATCCGCGCTTCAGCGCCTCGACGCGCTTCATCGTCAAGGCCACCCTGGCCCACTCCCAGCTGTTCCCGAACACGGGCCTGCCCGTGGCCAAGCTCCACGCGGACCCGAAGAGCCAGGACCTGGCGGGAAACTCCAGCGTCGGGCTCACCGACACGCTCTTCTGGGGCTTCGTCACGGTCGTGGTCGTGGGGGGCATCTTCTACTCGGCCCACCGCTTCCGGCGGCGGCGCTGGTTCATCTACGGCGTAGGCGCGGTGGGCACGCTGGTGCTGCTCTGGTTCTTCTTCGGGGCCCTCAGCCCGCTACTCCCGGCCAGCTTCTAGCGCCGGTGCTGGTCGAGCAATCCCTGCCCGACCACTTCAGGGGCTTCGCTGCCGTCGTCGAGCGCGACGGCGGCACGACGTACCCCGTCATCTGCCGTGCCGTGGCGGACGAAGCGCGGGTGCTGTCCCTCCTGGACGGCGCACCACTCCCCCAGCGGCGCCCGCTCCTGCTGCTGGCCGCGGTGCACTTCCTGCTCCTCTCCGGCATCGAGCATCCGCTGGCCGCGTTCTACGACACGGTGGCGAACGTGCGCGGCGCTGCGGCGGGCGCGCCTCCGGCCCGGGGCGACGCCGCCGCCGCATTCGCCGACTTCTGCGAGATGCACCGCGCCGAGGTGGAGCAGTTGATCTCCACCCGGTCGACGCAGACCAACGAGGTCGGGCGCTGCACCGCCCTGTTGCCCGGCCTCTGTCACATCGCGTCGGGCTACGGGTGGGAGGAGCCCCTGTCCCTGCTCGACCTCGGCACCTCGGCGGGCCTCAACCTCCTGTTCGACGACTACGCCTACACCTATAGAGCGGCGCAGGGTGGCGCCGTCCGCATTGCCGGAGCGGCGGGCTCCGCCGTCGCCCTCGAGTGCTCGGTGCGCGACGACCTCACGCACCTGCCCGAGCTGCGGCTGCCGGTCATGGCGGAACGGGTCGGGCTCGATCTCTCGCCGCTCGACCCTTCGTCCGACGACGATGCTCGCTGGCTGCTGGCCTGCCAGTGGCCCGACAACCCGGCGCGCTTCGGCCGCCTGCGCGCCGCGCTGGCCAAGGTGCGCGCGGCGGCGATCCCCCCGCGACTCGAGCGTGGCGACATGGTGACGGATCTGCCGCGGGTGGCCGCCACCATCCCCGGTCACGGCCCGCTGGTCGTGTTCCACTCCTGGGTGGCCGCGTACCTCGACGAGGAGCAGCAGCGCACCCTCATGGACCAGGTCGGCGCGCTCGGTGCGCACCGGCCGGTGCACCACCTCTACTCCGAGTCGCCCTTCGAGACGCCCGGCCTGCCCACCCCGCCCTCGCCGGTGCGCCGCGACGGGCCGGACCTGGCCACCGTGCTGGTCCACATCGGCCCCGGCGGCGCCCCGGCCGTGCGGCTGGCCGACACGCACCCACACGGGTACTGGATCCGTTGGTGGCATCAACGGGAAGCGACACGAGTCGCTCCGGAACGATGATGCGGAGAGGGAAACTGCTCTACTTCCCTGGCTGCCCGTACTGGACCCTCATGGAGGGCCGTGTTCGGGAGGCTCTCAACGTGACGAACCACGTCGAAACGATCGAACTCTGTCAGGTCGAAACCCAGCAAGCGGCAGAAGCGCATGGCTTCGCCGAATCCCCATCGATCCGCATTGACGGGCGAGATCCGTTCGCGTCGTCAGCCGGTGAATACGGGCTGGTGTGTCGGGCGTACTCCACACCGGAAGGTCCGCGGGTGCGCCAACGGTGGAGCACCTGTTGGCCGCGATCGGACGGGTGAGCACAGACTGACGGACGTCCTTGGATCCTGGGCTCGATCAACGAGAGCGGACGAGAACCCCGAGGGCCTCGAGGTCCGAACCCGGAGTCACGCGAGTTCGTCGAGGGCCTCAGCTCCCCGTTGAACCAAGCCGTACCCCCTTGAGCTGGTTTGGACGTGGTGAGCGCCGTTCACACGCTGCCGATCTTTGCTCCTGACTCAGCAGCGCTGCCTTTCAGCACTCCGCTCCGTTGAGTGACGAATGCCGCTGGACGGCTTACGTGCGCACACTGTGGCGCCCGAGGTGATCCTCTTATTGCACTTGAATTCGAGGCGCTCGGAATCGTGCGCTCGCCACCGCCGAGGGGCACCGGTGTCCGGAGGGAGCGTGGCCGATACCATCCTGGGCATGAACTCCGACGACGACACGCGGGATCCCGCTCGGCCTGACGATATGCGAAGGCTCAGCCGCCGTACCCTCCTCGGGTATGCCGGCGCAGGCGCGGCTGCAGGTGCCCTCGGGCCGGTGCTCGCCGGCGGGGCGCTCTCCCGGGCGACCGCGGACCCGCCGGTACAGGGAGGCGTTCCCGTGAGCCCCTCGTCGCCGCAGTATCCGGCGCTCAAGGTCCTCGGGCGCAAAGGCCTGCGGCTGCCGGACTCGCTCCCCTTCCCGGATCTGCCCGCCGGCACCGACACCATGCCGACCATCGACCACGTGGTCGTGATCATGATGGAGAACCATTCGTTCGACAACCTCCTCGGGATGCTCGGCCGGAGCGACGGATTCAAGCTCGGGCCCGGCTCACAGCCCACAGCCACCAACCCATACGCCGATGGCCGGATACAACACGCGTTCCACATGCCGACGACGTGCCAGCTACACGGCGCACCGGGCCAGGAGTGGTCGACGTCCCACGTGGCCTACAACAACGGCGCCATGGACGGCTTCGTCCGAGGCTCGGGCCCGGTGGCGATGGGCTACTGGACCCAGGACGACATTCCGTTCACCTACAGCCTGGCGTCGTCGTTCCCCCTCGCCGACCGCTGGTTCTGCTCAGTTCTCGGACAGACGGATCCCAACCGCCGCTACGTGATCGCCGGGACCTCAGGTGGGATGGTCGACGACGTCGGCATTCCGTCACAGACCGCCCTTCTGTCGCAGACGGTGAATGGGACGATCTTCCAGAGACTCACGACGTTCGGCATCGACTGGGCCAACTACGCGACCTCCTTCCCGTTCGGTGCGACGCCGGAGCTCTACCCGATCATTGACACGCCCCTGGAGTCGGGCTCTCACCTTCGGCCCTTCGACCAGTTCTTTACCGACGCGGCGGCGGGAACGCTACCGAGCTTCTCCTTCCTCGACGAGGACTTCGGCACCCAGTCCCAGGAGAACCCTCAGAACATCGTGGTGGGCGAGGCGATGCTGGCCAACGTGGTCCAGGCAGTGGGCAATGGGCCGGGTTGGGCGCGATCAGTTCTCGTCGTCACCTACGACGAGCATGGCGGTTACTACGACCACGTGCCGCCGCCCGTTGCCCTAGCGCCCGACTCACTTGCCCCCGTCGTGCTGCCTGGCGAGAGCACCTATGACGGTTTTGAGCGCTACGGGTTCCGCGTGCCGGGGCTCATAGTGTCTCCGTACTCGAGGCGACAGCACGTCAGCCACACGGTGTTCGATCACACTTCGATCCTCGCACTGGTGGAACGGAAGTGGAACCTGCCGGCGATGACATATCGCGACGCGAACGCGAACGACCTCACCGACCTGATGGATCTCAACGCCATGAGCCGAAGCCAGCCGATCTTCCCCGCGCTGCCCCCTTTGGCGCCCGCGGGCAACACTCCAGAGGCATTGGCGTGCTCCACGTCAGGTCCCGGGACAATCCCTCCACCGGGCAGCGTGTCTCCCGCTCTCTGAGCGAAGGCAAGCTGGCCCCCGTGCACTCCGGCTACTCGTCCGGCCCCCAGGGAGCATCGCGCCGGGCCGGCACCTGCACGCCCTCCTCGGTGACCATCGATGCCGCACCCACGGCGCCCCGGCCGAAGCGGTTGCGGATGGCGTCGACGGTCGCCGTGACGTCGGACCAGGACTGCTCCCGCGCCGTGGCGCTCTCGTTGTCCTCGTCGAGCCCGTCCCCGAGGTCGAACGAGAGCTGGTCCACCCCACCGGCGGTCAGCCCCGACGCGCTCACCCCGAGCAGCCGGATGCCCTCGCCGGGATCGACGCCCGACAGGAGGGCCGCCGCCACCTGCCCGATCGCCCCGCCGGTGGCGATCGGCCGCTCCATGGTGTGCGCACGCGACACGAGCGAGAGATCCTTGAACTTGACCTTGACGGTGATGGTGCGGGCCGAGCTCGACGCGCCCCGCAGCATGGTCGCCACCGACTCGGCCATGCGCAGCACGTGGCGCTCGAGCTCGTACGGGTCGACGAGGTCCTGGCTGAAGGTCTCCTCGTGCCCGATCGACTTGCTGGGCCGGTTCGGATTCACCGGATCGGGGTCCTCGCCACGGGCCAGCGCAGCGAGGTGCGCGCCGCTCGCCTTGCCCAGCCGGCGCACCACGCTGTCGATCGGCAGGGCGGCCAGGTCGCCCACCGTCCGCACGCCGAGGTCGTGCAGGCGCTTGGCCGTGGCCGGGCCGACGCCCCACAGCGCTTCCACGTCGTGGGCGTGCAGGAACGCGAGCTCGTCGGCGGGCTCGACGAGATACACCCCGGGGCCCGGTTCGAGGCCGGCCCGGCTGGCCCGCGGCTTGGCGGCCCGCGAGGCCAGCTTGGCGATCATCTTGGAGCGGCCGATCCCGACCGCGCACTCCAGACGGAGCTCGTCGTGCACGCGGCCGCGCAACCTGCGCGCGATCTCGGCCGGCGGTCCCAGCAGGCGCACCGCACCGGCGACGTCGACGAACGCCTCGTCGAGACCGATCGGCTCGACCATGGGGGTGATGTCGGCCAGGACCTTGTGCAACTCCGCGCTGACCTCCGCGTAGCGGCTGTGTCGCCCGGAGAGGAAGATGGCCTCAGGACAGAGCTGGCGGGCCCGCACCGACGGCATGGCCGAGTGCACGCCGTACACGCGTGCCTCGTACGTGCACGACGCAACGACGCCACGCGCCCCGGCGCCGCCCACGATCACGGGCTTGCCGGCGAGCGATGGATCGTCGAGCACCTCGACCGACGCGAAGAACGCGTCCATGTCCACGTGCAGGATGGTGGGGGCGGCGGGACGCTCAGCCACCGAGGGTCAACCGGCGGAACCCCTCGGCGTAGGCCACGCCGGCCCTCCGGCCCTCCTCGGCTGCCCGGCGCCGCACCGCCTCGCCGGCCCACCCGTCCTGGTCGGCGAACTGGGTCCGGTGGCACTCCACCGCCGAGGCCTTCGTCTCGATGGTGTCGCTGATGTCGACCCATTCGTCGGGCTCGAGGGTGGCCGACAGGAGCACCGTGGACACCTGGTGGGGCGGGCCGGCGCCGGGAAAGTAGTGCGGGAGCGCCGCGGCCGGGGCCACGGCATCGAGCAGCGCCGCCCCGGCGATCCGGTGGTCGCGGTGGTTGAAGTAGTCCTGGCCGAAGAACACCGCCGTGGGGTCGTGGCCGCAGACCACGTCGGGTCGCAACGC
Organism: uncultured Acidimicrobiaceae bacterium; assembly: GCA_963719485.1. Classification (GTDB taxonomy): domain Bacteria; phylum Actinomycetota; class Acidimicrobiia; order Acidimicrobiales; family RAAP-2; genus Bog-473. Next base: position 3,300,739 of record OY970387.1, on the reverse strand, counting down.
GCGCACCCGCTCGACCAGTGTGCGCCGGAAGTCCTCGGAGTCGGTGAGCTCGCCGTCGGGGAAGCCGAGGTTGTCGACGCTGGTGAGGCCGATCAGCGCCGACGACGCCTCGAGCTCGGTGGCGCGCCGGGCCGCCAGATCCTCCGGCACCACCTCGGGGTCGGCCGTCCCCTTGCCGCCGTCGGTGCAGACGACCAGGTGCACGGTCCCGCCCGCCTTTGCCCAGCGGGCCAGCGTGCCGCCGCAGGCGACGTCGGCGTCGTCGGGATGGGCGTAGACGGCCAGGGCGACGCCCGGCGTCTCCTTCATCACTTCCGCTTCGGCTCCGTCGTCTTGGTCAGCAGCCCCACCTCGCGCTGGAAGTCGCCGGCCTCCTCGAAGCCCTTGTAGACGCTGGCGAAACGGAGATAGGCCACGTCGTCGAGGCCTTGGAGGCGCTCGAGGACGGCCACGCCGACCTGTTGGCTGGTCGGCTCCGTGGTCTCGGCCCGGAGCGCGTCCTCCACGGCCTGGGCGAGCTCCTCCATCTGCTCGTTGGTGACGGGACGGTTCTTGGTGGCCGAGCGGATGCCCTCGACGACCTTGGCCCGGTCGAAGGGCTCGCGCAGGCCGCTGCGCTTTACCACCCACAGCGGGACCTCCTCGACCCGCTCGAACGTCGTGAAGCGGCGTTCGCAGCCGAGACATTCACGGCGGCGGCGGATCGCTCCGCCCTCTTCGGCCTGGCGCGAATCCACGACGCGGTCGTCATCGACACCGCACCAGGGACACCGCACACCGCCGACGATAGTCAGGGAATGAAGACGTGCTCCCCCGGCACGACCACGCTCGTGCCCGTCTCGTGGGTCAGCTGCCCGGTGAGCGAGGTGGCATGCGCAGGGTCGGCCCGGGTGGCGATGGAGGCGAGCGTGTCGCCGGCCTTCACGATGTACTCCTGACCTTGGGTCGGCGGAGCCTGGGCCAGGGTGCTGCCACCGAGGGCGCGGATCGGCAACGCCAAGAGGACGAGCAGGGTCACGAGGGCCGCGGCCACGACCACCCGGCGGCGGCGCACCCGGGGGGAAGGTGCGAGCCGCGCCGGCTGGTCGGGCAAGACGTACAGCCGGGGGCGGTACGTCTCGAAATCGAGCTCATATGCGACCGTCATGGCGTCTCCCTCTTCCGAACACCTGTTCGCTTCACGCATATTGGATCACGAACACGTGTTCGTCGTCAACACCTTTTCCGAACAACTGTTCGCACACGTCCACACCCTACGGAGGAGGTGTGACAGCCCACCCGGGGGCGGAAGCTGTCAACAGAGAGGGGGGCCGACGCCTGGCCGGGCACCCTCTCGGGTGGCGAGGCCCAGCGGATCGCCCTGGCCCGCGCGCTCGCCCGCGAGCCCGAGCTGCTCCTCCTCGACGAGCCCTTCGCCGCCCTCGATGCCCTGACCCGCCTCAAGATGCAGGACCTGGTGGCCGACCTGTGCGCCCGCCACCGGCCGGGCGTCCTGCTGGTGACCCACGACGTCGAGGAGGCGGTCGTCCTGGCCGATCGGGTCCTGGTACTGCGCGAGGGTCGGATCCGCTTCGACGTGGCCGTCGACCTGCCTCGGCCGCGCCGAATCGGCGGGCCGTCCTTCGATGCGCTGCGGGATCGCCTCCTGGCCGAGCTGGGCGTGCACCGGGAGACCAGCGCCCCCTGACCTCGTCCGTCTTCGTTCACCACGTAACACCGCCGGCTCCCGAAGGAGTCGGCGGTGCCGTGGTGTTGCGGGTGCAGAACCTGCTCAGGCCGAGAGACGAACCTTGGATGCCTCGTTGGCCGTGATGGCGTCTTCGATCACCGCGGTGATCTCCGCTCCGATCAGTTCGTGACGCTCCAAGAGCGCGTCGCGCAGAGCTTCGAGCACGTGCGCATTCGCGGTGAGCACTGAGACGGCGTCAGCCTTGGCCCCCTTGAGGAGCCGCGAGACTTCCTTGCGGGCGTCCTCGGAACCGAGCACCTTGTCGATGATCGAGCCGGGCGTGGCCGAGCCCATGTAGGAGATCAGTTCGTCGCCCATCCCGTACGCACCGACCATGGCTGCGGCGTACTCGGTGGCCGACTGGAGGTCACCAGCGGGACCGGTGCCGGCCTCGCCGAAGTGGATCTCCTCGGCGGCCATGCCGCCCATGGCGATCTGCAGAAGGGCCTTGATCTTGGACTTCGTCATCGTGAAGCGCTCCTCGAGGTCGCCGTGGGCCAGGAGCCCGAGCGACACGGCGCGCTTCTTGATCGAGAGGACCTCGAGGGTCCGGGCCTTGCCTTCGAAGTAGGCGACCGTGCAGTGCCCGGCCTCGTGCGTCGCTACAGCGCGGCGCTCGGCCTCGGTGTAGACGGCGCTCTCCGACGGCATACCCAGCTCGGTGACGAGCTTCGCGTCGTTGATGTCCTTGCCGGTCATCTGACGAGCGTTGCGACGCAGGGCCACGACGAGCGCCTCGTCCAAGAGGTGCTCGAGCATGACGGGGGAGTAACCCTTGGTCATGGCAGCCAGGCGGTCGACGGCCGTGGGGTCGTCGAGCTCAGGCCCGTGCGCCTTCTTCTGGAGGTAGTAGCTCAAGATGTCAGCCCGCTCGGTGCGGGTCGGCAGGTTGAAGGTGATCGAGCGGTCGAAACGGCCGGGGCGAATCAGGGCCGGGTCGAGGTCCGACTTCCGGTTGGTGGCGCCGATGACCAAGATGTTCGACTGGCTCGGTGCCTTGCGCGAGAGCTGGACGCTGTGCGGCAGCCAACGATTCACGGCCGAGACGAACGCTCCCTTGACGGCCTCGCCCTTGGTGGGCTCGTCGAAGCTCTGCATCTGGATCAGCAGCTCGTTCACCACGCCGGAGACGCCTTCGGACCGTCCCGAGCCCATGGACGAGCGTGCGCCACCGATGGCGTCGATCTCCTCGATGAAGCCGATGGCACCACCCTCCTGGCGTGCGGCCTTGCGCAGCGCCCGGAAGTAGGACCGGATCTTGCGGTTCGTCTGCCCGTAGTACATCGACTGGAAGGCTGACGAGCTCACGAAGAGGAACGGAACGCCGGCTTCGCCTGCCATCGCCTTGGCCATGAAGGTCTTGCCCGTACCGGGGCCGCCCTCGAAGAGGACGCCACGCCGCGCGGTGCCGCCCATCACCTGAGCGAAGGTGCGGAACCCCAAGAAGAGGTTCAGCGTGTTGATCACCTCGCACTTGACGCCGTCCGCGCCCCGCACGTCGGACAGCCGGACATCGATGTCACTGGACCGGTAGACCTTGTGCGGCGAACGACCTCCGAAGATGAACGGGGACATCACGACGATGCCCATGAGGCCGACCACCAGGATGATGATGCCGAACTTGCCCAGGTGGCTCACAAGCGAGAGCCCCGGGATCCACAGCGAGAAGTGCCCACCAGTGTGCGCGTCGTAGACGCGCCAGGCGAAGTAGATCTCGATGAGGACGAAGATCAGAAGGGTGCGACGGATCTTGTGGGTCCGGCGCTTCTCACGGATATCCGTGACGTCCGCCTTGCCGCTCAGCACGGCGTCGCTGGCGAGGGCGAGCAGGTCCAGCTGGCCGCTCGGGTTCCTCACGTCGGTGACGGCGCTGGAGCCCTCTTGCTTGGTGCGCATCGGGATCTCACCCTTCTTTCTTCTTTGTCGTGGTCGTCGAACGCCGAAGCGCTCGGATCGACCCACTGGTTGTACGGAACTTGTGTCTGACCTGCGGAGCGCTCGGGGTGACTCATACGGTCAGGCTCTGATGTCCGACTACCCGGCAGCCGGCCTCACGTAACAGCCAGATGTTGTCCTCCTCGGCCCATGCGACCACTGACCACTCCTTGGAACCGTCACCGACGTCCGGGGCCCCGGCAAGAAGCTCAACGACCTCAGCCGCCGCCCGGGCTGCCCCGGGATCGGTCGGGTTGCGCCGCAGGGAATTCACCCCGCGACCGTGTGGCAACCCCCTCTGCGCGCACCTGCGCGCGGAGCTCATGCCGGTACGACTCGCACTGCCCTCCAAGATGCCCTGTTTGCTGTGACGGCAAACGGGGTTGCACAAGAAACAATCGAGGGGCAGTTGAGGGCCGACGGGAGGTCAGGCGTCGTCTGGCTGCCCTCCACCCATCAGCTACTGCGCGCGCGCCCGTGGGAGGGGCTCGCTCACTGACGCGATGGTCGTCACCCGAGCGGAGCTGACAGAGCCACGGTCGGCGCCATCTCCATGGAGACCGAAATCGAACAGGTGTTTGCTTTGGGCCCTCCACTTGGGTATCGTGGTGCGTCACGAACGGATGTTCGGCCCCCGGGAGGGGCCCGGCGCAGGCCGGGGTGGGCACCAAAGGAGACGCCGATGGCCGAGGTCCTGAGCGGGAAGCGGCTGCAGATCCTGAACTTCATCGCCGACTGCCAGCGCGACCGGGGCTATCCGCCCTCGGTGCGCGAGATCGGCGAGGCGGTGGGGCTGGCCTCCTCGGCCACCGTGCACACCCACCTGGCCGTGCTCCAGCGCGAGGGCTACCTGTCCAAGGACCCGAGCAAGCCCCGGGCCATCCAGGTCCACTTCGACCCCGACACCTCCTCCAAGTTGCCGGCGTCGGCCGTGCACAACGTGCCGCTGGTCGGCGAGGTGGCGGCTGGGACCGGCGTGCTGGCCCAGGAGAACATCGAGGAGCTCCTGCCCATGCCGGCACAGTTCACCGGCAGCGGGCCCGCGTTCATGCTGCGCGTGCGCGGCGACTCCATGACCGACGCGGGGATCTTCGACGGTGACTACGTCGTGGTGCGCCAGCAGCCCGAGGCGGACAACGGCGACGTCGTGGTCGCCGGCATCAACGACGGCGAGGCCACCGTCAAGACCTTCAGCCGCAAGAACGGGCGCGTCGTGCTCACGCCGGCCAACACGGCCTACGAGCCGATGGTGTTCGACGGTCCCGACGAGGTGACGATCTTCGGCAAGGTCGTCACCGTGGTCCGGCAACTGAACTAGTACGTCTCTCGGGATTCAGTCGTACTCCCAGGATTCGGACAATGTAGGGATACGCAGAATCGGTTGACTCCCGTCCGCAGACCGGCGACGCCAGAGGACTGGGTGCACGCGTCACAGACCACGAGATCGATGCACTGACGAGCCTAGACTCCTGTCGAATGAAACCACTTGCTCGCTCGGAGCGATCTGCTCTCCGGAAATAATGCAGCCGCGGGACGTCAACCAGAGCTTCGAGGCCTACTACGACGTTGCTGACTACTGGAACGCCCTCGATTGCACGAACCGGATGTTCAACCGTCGAATCTCCGGCGATGAGACGATCAGCTGGTGGAGACATTTTGCTCGTCGGACCGGGGAGGTCTTCGATCGGGCGTTGATCTTGAACTGCGGCAACGGTTGGGTCGAAAGGGAGATGCTCGACGCCGGATTCATCAAAGAAGCCGTCGGTATCGACCTCTCCGATTCACTCCTCAACGAAGCGCGAGAGGCAGCAGGAGACCGGCCCGTTCGCTATACGAAAATGGACATCAACACGGAGGCCCTCCCCGCTGACTGCGGGCCCTTCGATCTCGTCGTCAACCATGCGGCTGCTCACCACGTGACCCGCCTGGATCGGGTCTTCAGGAACATCTGCACACTGCTTCCCGATGACGGATGGTTCATCTCCTTCGACTACGTCGGACCGCACAGGAATCAGTATTCCGCCGACGCATGGGACGAGGCGTGGCGACTGAACAAAGCCCTTCCGGACCACGTACGCCAGTCCATGGCCTATCCACTTCTCGATCTGTTCATTGAGATTGATCCAAGCGAAGCCGTACATTCCGAACTCATCGTTGAGACGCTCCGTCGGTACTTCCACGTTGCCGAAATCGTTCCACTGGGAGGCGCTCTGGCTTACCCGGTCCTGACGCACAATGCGAACTTGTTTGCGGCCACAGTGGATCCCGGCGAACGGGAACACTGGGGACAATTCGTTTTGGATCGGGATGCCGAATACCTCACCGACAATCCACAATCCACCTTGTTCGCATACTTTTCTGCCCGACCGAACAGGGACGTTCTGTCCGACCATGAAGCGTTGGCATCGTGGGCGGAAGCCGAGGACGCCAGAGAGGCGAGGGCGACAGAGCGGGGTGGAAAGTACTACGAGCCTTCTATGTTGAATGAGGTCTATTGGGCACTGGCTGTCAACGAGCGATCAAACCGTGAACTCCAGCGAGAGCTGCAGGCCATCCGAGGAAGCTATCTGTACTCCCACCTGACGAGGATCCTGCAAGTCCCCGCGGCGCGTCGAGTTCTCCAAAGCAGGTTCGTTCGTTCGCTTCGAGAGAGCCGACTCCCGTCTGACTGACGTCAGCTCGCTCATTTGAGGAGGCGGGAGAGCCGGCGGTCCGCCAGCACCTTGCCGCCCGTCTGGCACGTCGGGCAGTACGCCATCTCGTAGGACTCGAACGACACTCGGCGCAGGGTGTCGCCGCACGGGGTCGGGCAGGGCTCGCCGACGCGGTTGTGCACCTTGAAGCGGCCGCCCAGCTTGGCCTCCGACAGGCCGCCCTCCCGGGTGCGCTCGAGCTCGAGCGCCTCGTCCAGGACGTCGGTGGCCGCGGTCAGCAACGCCTCGCGCTGGTCTGGCGTGAGCGAGTGCAGCGAGGCGAACGGCGACAGCTTGGCCCGGTGCAGGATGTCGTCGCCCCAGCCCCGACCGATGCCCGACACCACGTGCTGGTCGCGCAGGTCGGTGGTCAGGTGTCGCCGCGAGTCACTCGTGCGGATGAACGCGGCGAACTCGTCGCTCCCGGGCTCGGGCCCGAGCCCCGCCAGCGGCCCCTCGTCCCCCGGCGCCAGCATCCACCACGACGCCTTGCGCTGCGTGCCGTACTCGCGCACGAGCACGGCCACGGTCGACGGGCTGGCTCCGGCGGTCGTGAAGGTGAAGCGGGCCACCGCGCCGCGGGGCTTGGTCTTCTTCGGCGGCTCCTCCATGTCCAGCCGGCCGGCCTGGGAGAGATGGAGCACCATCCGGCTCCCGTCGTCGAACGTCCAGACCAGGTATTTGGCCCGCCGGCCGACCGAACGCAGCGTGTGCCCGTAGAGGTCCTCGGGCTTCGGCGCGTAGGTCTTCAACGACGAGAACCCGAGCAGATCGGCCCGCTCGAGCGTGGCTCCGGCGAGGAGGGCGTCGAGGCGTTCGGACAGCGCCTGCATCTCGGGCAATTCGGGCACGCCACAATGTACGCATGACCTACACGCACGGGCACCATGAGTCGGTGCTGCGCAGCCACACCTGGCGCACCGCCGAAAACTCCAGCGCGTATCTCGTCCCCCACCTGCGCCCCGGCCAGCGCCTCCTCGACGTGGGCTCGGGCCCCGGGACCATCACCGCCGACCTCGCCCTCCTGGTGGCGCCGGGCGAGGTGACCGGCGTGGACGCGGCCCCCGACGTGGTGGCCCAGGCCCACGAGCACGCCCGCGCCCTCGGGATCGAGAACCTGCACTTCGAGGTGGCGGACCTGTTCGCCCTCGGCTTCCCCGACGCCTCGTTCGACGTCATCCACGTGCACCAGGTGCTCCAGCACGTCGACGACCCGGTCGCCGCCCTCGTCGAGCTGCGCCGCGTGCTGGCCCCCGACGGCGTGCTGGGCGCCCGCGACTCGGACTACGGGGCCTTCACCTGGGCCCCGCACGATCCCGTCCTGGACCGCTGGCTCGAGCTGTACTTGGCGGTGACGGCGCGCAACGGCCACGATGCCCGCATCGGTCCCCGCCTGCTCGGCCACGCGCACGGGGCGGGATTCAGTGACGTGACCGTCTCGAGCTCGACGTGGACCTACGCCGACCCCGAGGCGCGGGCGTGGTGGGGCGGGCTGTGGGCCGACCGGGTGCGCTTCTCGCGCTTCGCCGAGCAGGCCGTCGAGTACGGCCTGAGCGACAGCGCGGAGCTCGAACGCCTGGCCGAGGCCTTCCTGCGCTGGGCGGACTCAGACGACGGGGTCTTCGTGATCACCCACGTGGAGATCCTCGCCCGCGGCTGACTTGCGTCAGGCGTCAGCCCCGGAGGGGTCAATCCGCCCAGAGCTTGTCGGTGTAAGTGTCCGTGCCTGGGATGGTCGGGATGAACGGGAGCGCGGCCACCACGGTGCCCATGCCCGCCGCCTCCAACTGGCGACGGTGCTCGGCGATGACGGGTTCCCAGGCCACCTCGGGCGGCGTGTTGAGGAACCACAGCAGGACGGTGCGGTTGTCCCTTGCCTTCTCGCGGGGCACGTCACCGGGCGCGTCCACCTCGAGCGCGATCGGCGTGAACGCAGCGACGAGGTCGGCGTCACTGCCGGGCATCAATCCGGGCAGGTGCACGATGCGCAGCCAGGTCCAGAGGTCCTCGTTGGAGATGGCGTCGGCGCGATCGATGAAGACGGGGACGAATCCGCGGTAGGGGTGGTCGAGGGCGACCTCCACCGGGACGCCGTCGGGCTCGCGCCGGTGCTCCCACACGAAGTTGTAGAGGAGCGTGTGCACGTGGTCGCGCTCCATGAACATGCGGCCGGCCGCGTGGAGCGCGTTCACCTGGCGCAGGGCCCATTTGTTCCACACGTCGAAGTACCCGTCGAGCACCCAGTAGGCGGCGATGTAGGACCCCCGGGCCGGCTCCCCCGTGATCGCTGACGAGTCCGGGTCCCGCAACGCCTTCAGGTCGGCCGTGGCGACGAAGCGGCGCCCGGCGAAGTTGTACGGCCCGACCATGCACCCGGCGTAGAAGTGGTCCCGTTCGTACCACCGGTTGTAGGCCACCTCGTGGCCGCGGTGGGGCTCCACCAGCGTCAACAGCATGGAACCGAGCTTGATCGGCTCCGCCTCCGCGAAAATCTCGATCGGCCGACGTGGCTTCGGTGCGTCTTCCTCAGGCATGAAGAGCGAAACTAACAGCTGCCCGGCGGCGTCAGACAGTCCCCGTGGCGACGATCGGGCTGGTGGGGGCGACCGCTCCACCCGCCGGTTCGGCCGTGATGGCCAGGTGCGAGGGGCGTGTCGAACCGGCCATCGTGAACGCGGCCTGCCGCGGCGAACCCCCGAGCAGGCCGAGGGAGATCGGTTGCTTCCCTTCGATGGCCCAGAGCTGGTACGTGCGGCCGCCGCCGAGGGGTGGCAGCTTCGACGAGACCAGGTAACCCTGGCCGGAGGGCACGACGACCACCTGCGCCACCTGCGTGTTCGAGGCCGTGTCCAGTGTGACGAGCCGGTGCCCGGGTGCGTGCAAGGCGGCCGTCACCGCGGCAGACGGCTGCGCCTGGGCCGATTGGAGGTTCGAGACCTTGCTGTCGGCGTGCACCAGCCCGATGCCGAGCACGACGGCCACGGCGGCGGCGGCCACCGCGATGGCGCCGATGACCGAGACGGTGTTGCGCTGCCGCCGGCGCCGCCCGTCGGCCGGCGCCCGGAAGGGCGAGCGGGACTCCGGGGTGAGCCGCGGCATCGGCGGCGGCTCCTCGTCCTCCTGGTGCTCGGGCAGGCGGATGGCGATCTGCGACCACAGCTGCTCGGGCAGGGGCTCCACCGAATTGCCCATGGCCGCCGCCACCTCGCGAAAGCTGTCGAGCTCGGCGCGGCAGCGCGGGCAGGTCTCGAGGTGCCCTTCGAGCTCGGTGAACTCGTCGCCGTCGACGGCGTCGAGCGCGTACGCCCCGAGGAGCTCGTTGGCTTGGTCGTGCGTCATCACGCGTCGGCTCCCCGCACGCCGGCGTCGGCCAGGACCGCGCGCATGCGCCGCATGCCGTTGCGGATGCGGCTCTTGACGGTGCCCTCGGGCTGGTCGAGCAGCTGCGCCACCTCGCGGTAGGTGCACCCGTCGAAATACGCCAGCTCAATCGCCCGGCGCTCCTCCTCGGGCAACTCGCCCATGGCGTGCGAGACCTGATCCGCCACCGCCAGGTCCCACACCTCGCGCTGCATGTCATAAGCGGCCTCGGCGGTGCGCAGGGCGTCGCGCGACTCCCGCGCGCGCCGTGAGCTCGAGGAGCGCACGGCGTCGACGGCCCGGCCGTGCGCCTGGGCGAGGAGGAAGGAGCGCAGCGAACCCCGGGTGGGGTCGAAGCGGTCAGGCTGGTTCCAGAGTCGCAGGAAGACTTCCTGGGTCACGTCCTCGGCCTCGGTCGGGTTGTGCAGGACGCGCTTGGCCAGGCCGAACACGGCACCGCCGTGGCGTCGGTAGGCCTCGGCCAGCGCCACCTCGCTATAGCGGGCAACAGAGGTCACCAACTGGGCATCACTCATTTCGTCGAGACGCCGCATGTGTGACCTGTTCGGTCCCGATCCCTCCTCCGGATGCCCCGGATTTCGCCCATCCGGGCATAACCTGTGCTCCGAATAGTAGGCCGTATGCGAACCACGATCGACTCCTACAAGTCCCGGGCGGGGCGCTTGGACCTGGAGGGCATCGACTTCGATGACTTCAGGGACCAGCCGCTGTCACGCGACGCGCTGCGCTCGCTTCGCTACATGCACGACGTGGAACACCACACTGTGTGCTACCTGCGCGACCTGCTGCTGACGCCTGCCCACCAGGACCCGACCATTACCTCCTTCCTCTCCTGTTGGGTGTTCGAGGAGATGTGGCACGGCGAGGCCATCGGGCAGGTGCTCGAGGCCCACGGCGAGGAGGCGGGCGCGCCGCGCATCGCGGCCCTGCGCCAGGGGCGCCGGCGGCGCCAGGCGGCCAGCACCCTCAGCACCATCGCGTCGGCAGCCTTCGCCGGACGGGCGTTCATCGCGCTGCACATGACGTGGGGTGCCATCAACGAGTGGACGACCCAGGCCGGGTACGCCCGGCTCTCGGAGACGGCGGGCCACCCGACCCTACGCGAGCTCCTGCGCCGCATCATGAAGCAGGAGGGTGGACACATCGACTTCTACGCGTCGGAGGCGACGCGGCGCCTCGGCGACAACGTCAAGGCACAGAAGATGACGCGCTTGGCGCTGTCACACTGGTGGCGTCCGGTCGGCTCGGGCGTGATGCCCACGCGCGAGGTCGGGTTCCTCGTCAACTACCTCTTCGAAGGCAGCAAGGGCGCCGACATCCTCGAACGGATCGACCGCCGCGTCGACCGGCTGCCAGGGCAACGCGACCTGCATCTCCTGACGCGCGCCGTGGCGCGGCTCGCCCCTCCCTGAGAAGCCGCTGGGTACGACCGCCGAGCCGGTGGCCGGGGCGTGCAATGATGACGCCCGATGACCGTGGGGACAGGTCCGGATGCAGTCGCCACCGCGTGGGCCCGCGGGATGGAGATAAGGCGCAGCGCCGCCGACGACCAGGCCGGGTTCGCAGCCCGGGCGACCCCGATACTCGAGCGTCACACGAACCAGGACGCCGCGCTCGTCGAGTCCCTGCGCCGGAAGTACGCCAAGCCGATCCTCGGCAAGGTCCGGGTGTGGGACCTGATCGAACGGCTCGGCTCGTGCGTGGATCCCACTGACCAGCGGCTGTTCTGCGCCAGTCAGCAGGTGCACGTGCTGCAGATCCTCGAGGCGATGGAGGCCGACGGCACCGCCACTCCGGACATGGTGCTCGTCGCCCTCATCCACGACCTCGGCAAGGTGCTCCTGACCCTGGGAGAGGACCCGGCGAATGTGGTCTGCATGAACCGGGCGGTCGGCGAGGGAGCCGACGGGGTCGGCCTCGACAACACGATGCTCCAGTGGAACCACGACGAGTTCGCCTACGAGAGGCTCCGCGACCATGTGCCCGACGATCTGGCCTGGCTCATCCGCTACCACAGCATCGAGGTGGGAGCGGTCTCAAATGTGATGGACGCGGGCGACCTCGAGCGCACGGAGCGGCTCCTGCTTCCGTTCGCCCATTACGACCATGCCACCAAGTCGCCCTACCACCTTCCATCCGTCAACCTCGCCACCTACCGCGACGTCATAGAGGAAGCATTCCCTCGCCGGATCCGTTTCTGAACGCAGACCGGCGATCCTCATGAGTCGGTCGACCAGAACGGCGGTGATCGGAGCCGGCGTCACCGGCCTGACCGCGGGGGCCATGTCGGGTGCGACCGTCTTCGAGCAGAGCGACGGTCCCGGTGGGATCTGTCGCTCCTACTACGTGCGGCCCGGGAGCAACGAGCCGCTTGCCGGCCCCATCGCCGACGGCGCCGCCTACCGGTTCGAGGTCGGCGGCGGCCATTGGATCTTCGGCGGCGACCCGGACGCCCTCGCGATGTTGGAGAGCCTGGCCCCCTGCCGCGTGTACACCCGGAAGGCGGCGGTGCGCATCGGCGCCTTGGGGCGCAGCGTCCCGTACCCGCTGCAGGCCCACGTCGACGCGCTCGGCTCCGACTTCGCAGAGAGGGTGGCGAAGGAGATCGCCGACGCGCCACCGGTGTCGGGGGCCTCGCCCACCCTGGCCGACTGGCTGGAGAGCTCGTTCGGACCCAGCCTCTGCCGTTTGTTCTTCCTTCCGTTCCACGACCGCTACACGGCGGGCTTGACGGGGTCCATCGCGCCGCAGGACGGATACAAGACTCCTCCGGCAGGGGGACAGGGGTACAACGCCACGTTCCGTTACCCGGTGGGGGGACTCGACCGGTTGGCGGACCGCCTGGCGCAACGATGCGACATTCGCTACGGCAGACGGGTGGTGGGGATCGAAACGAAGGAGAGGACCCTGCGCTTCGCCGACGGGAGCGAGCACGGCTACGAGCGTCTGGTGTCGACGCTGCCGCTCCACACGGCCATCGCCGCAGCAGGACTGGTCGTCGACGACGTCCCCGACCCCCACACCTCCGTCCTGGTGCTGAACCTCGGTGGCGAGCGCGGACCGACGTGTCCGGACGTCCACTGGCAGTACGAGCCCGACTCGTCTTCCGGCTTCCACCGCATCGGCTTCTACAGCAACGTGGAGCCCGACTTCCTGCCCGCCGGCAGCCGCAACGGCTCCCATGTCTCCCTCTACGTGGAGCGGGCCTTCCCGGGTGGAGGGCGCGACGATCCGGTCGACATCGAGGACTACACGGGCGCGGTCATCGACGAGCTCCAGGGGAGGGGGTATCTCGGTCGGGTCGAGGCGGTGCACCCGAGTTGGGTCGACGTGGCCTACACCTGGCGCTCTCCCGGCTCCCACTGGCGCGAACAGGCCCTCCGAGCCCTGGCCGACGCCGGGATCGAACAGGTGGGACGGTACGCCCGCTGGCATTTCCAGGGAATCGCCGACTCCCTCAGGGACGGCGTGTCGGCCGGACGCGCCGTCGCACCATGAGGTTCGTGTTCGACCGGCGACCAGTTTCCGAGACGATGCCGACGGTCACGAAGGTCCCCGGCGGGTCGCGGCCGTTCTGGTCGGTCATGATCCCCACCTACAACAGCGCCGACCTCCTCGGCGCGACCCTCGAGAGCGTTCTGCGGCAGGACCCCGGCGAGGATGTCATGCAGATCGAAGTGGTCGACGACGGGTCGGAGCACGACGACCCGAGTGATGTCGTGCGCCGGGTGGGGGGTGGCCGGGTCGGCTTCTACCGCCAACCGCACAACGTCGGGGCCTCCGCCAACTTCACGACGTGCGTGCGGCGATCGGTGGGCCAATGGGTGCACATCCTGCACGGCGACGACCTGGTCCAGCCCGGCTTCTACGATCGGTACCGGTCCCGGATCGAGTCGTGCCCCGACGTCGTGATGATCGGCGCACCGACGACGGACATCGACACCGATGGTCACCCGGTGGGCGTGACGAACCCGGCGGTGTCCACCGATGGGGGCTATCTGCTCGACGCCGCGCGGACGATCGGCAGCCAGCATCCTCTCCGCTGCCCCTCGGTCGTGGTGGCCCGGGCCAGTTACGAAGAGGCCGGGGCCTTTCATCCCGACCTCGCCCACGCCAACGACTGGGAGATGTGGACACGTGTCGCCAGCCGGGGTCCGGTCGGGTGGGTGGACGAACCTCTGGGAATGTATCGGGTCCACGACGCCTCCGACACGAAACGGCTCCAACGCTCCACTGCCTACATCAACGACTGCCTGCACGCGACCGACGTGATCGCCACGCATTTCGAGCCCCCCACCCGCGGGCAGGTGCAGCAGGCCGCCCGCAGCAAGGTGTCCGAGTACGTCCTGGTCGTCAGCGAGGAGAAGTTGGCTCAGGGTGAGCTGCGGTTGGCCGCGGCCAATGCCATGTGGGCTCTCCGCATCGGTCGTGATCGCGAGATCAGAGGCCGCGCGAGGGCGACGATCAGACAGGCGGTGACCCGACGGATCGGGCTATGACGTCGACTTGGGTGACGTCGACCTCTGTGACGCGTCGACTTCTGTAACGCCCCGGCGACCCCGGGACGCGGCACGTGGTCAGGTCCGGCGGGTGATCAGCGAGGACAGCACGTCGCGTGCCCGCTCGAGCTGCGCGGCCGACACCCGCTCGTCGGGGTGATGGGCCAGCAGCGGATCGCCGGGCCCGAAGTTGGCGGCCGGCACCCCGTGCTCCCAGAACGAGGCCACGTCGGTCCAGCCCACCTTCGCCCTCGGCGGCGCCCCGCTCTTCTCCACCAGCGACTTCAGCAACGGGTGGCCGAGGGAGGGCGGCGCGCCGTCCCCGGCGTCGAGGAGCTCCCACGTGTCACCCGTGTCCGGCTCCCACGTGCCCTGGAGGAGGTCGTGCAGGAACGCCTCGGCCTGCTCGGCCCCCCGGTCCGGCGCGTAGCGGTGGTTCAGGGTGACCGTGGCCTCGTCGGGGACGACATTGCCGGCCACTCCCCCGTCGACGGCCACCGCCTGGAGCTGCTCGGCATAGGTGCAGCCGTCCAGCACGACCTCGCGCCCGGGCCAGTCGGCCACCCGCTGGAGCAGCGCCGCCAGGCGGTGGATGGCGTTGCGCCCGGTGAAGGGACGGGCCGTGTGGGCCCGCACACCGCGCAGCGTGATGCGCACCCGCATCGTCCCCTGGCAGCCGGCCTCCACCAGCGCGCTGGTCGGCTCCCCGAGAATGGCGGCGTCGCCCGCCAGAAGATCGGGCCGCTCCTGCCACAGCTCGAGCAGGCCGCTGTCGGCGCGGCCGATCTCCTCCCGGGCGTAGAAGCACCACGTGACGTCCACCGCCGGCTCGCGCACGCTCGCGGCCAGGTCCAGCATGACGGCCAGGCCACCCTTCATGTCCGATGCGCCCACCCCCCGCACGGTGTCGCCCTCGAGGGCCGGTGCCTCGTTCCCGACCGGCGGCACCGTGTCGAGGTGCCCGGCCAGGACCAGGCGCTGGTCGCGGCCCAGCGCGGTGCGGCCGACGACGTTGTCCCCCACGCGTGTGACGTCGAGCCAGGGGCACGCGCGCAGCGCGTCCTCCACCAGGCCGGCCAGCGCGGCCTCGCCCTTGCTGGGCGACGGGACGGCCATGAGGTCCCGCGTGGCCGCGAGGAGATCGCCCATCGGATCAGGTGCTGGCGCCGTGGTCCCGCAGGACCTGGTTCAGCTGCGCCTTGTCGTGGCGCTCCCCCTCGCCGAGGCGCTTGATCACGAGGACGCACGGCACGAAGAACTCCCCGCCCGGGTACTCGCGCCGCCGGCTGGCCCGGATGGCCACGCACCACGGCGGCACCACGCCGCGGGAAATCTCCTCGCCCGTCTCGGCATCGATGACGGGGATCGAGGGGTCGAGGAAGCTCCCCGCGCCGAGCACCGACCCCTTGCCGATGCGCGCCCCGCCGGTCACCATGCAGCGGCTCCCGACGAAGGCGTCGTCCTCCACGACCACGGGCACCGCGTTCGGCGGCTCGAGCACGCCGCCGATGCCCACGCCGCCGGCCAGGTGGACCCGCTCCCCGATCTGGGCGCAGGAGGCGACGGTGGCCCAGGTGTCAACCATGGAGTCCGCTCCCACCCAGGCGCCGATGTTCACGTAGGAGGGCATGAGGACGACGCCGCGCCCGAGGAAGGAGCCCCAACGGGCCGAGGCGCCCGGGAGCGCGCGCACGCCGGCCTCGGCGAAGCCGTGCTTGAGCGGGAGCTTGTCGGCGTACTCGAAGGGCCCGGCCTCGATCGTCTCCATGCCCCGCAGCGAGAAGAGGAGCAGGATCGACTTCTTGAGCCACTCGTGCACCACGACCTCGTCGGTGGCGGCGTCGACCTCGGCCACGCGGGCCTGCCCCGTGTCGAGCAGCTCAATGGCCTCGGTGACCAGCGCAGCGGCGTCGGTGTCCGCCGGCGACAGCTCCGCCCGGCGGTCCCACAGCTCCTCGATGCTCGCCCGCAGATCAGCCATGCCGCACCCTAGCGAGGCGCTCCCCCACCAGCGCCAGCCGCTCCATCGGCTGCACGACGGCGATCCGCACGTGCCCCGCACCGTTCTCGCCGTAGAGGTCGCCGGGGCTGACCAGGAGCCCTCCGTCGGTGGCCAGCGCTTCGGCCATGGCCCAGGCGTCGGGCCAGCGTCCGGAAGGCAGGGGCACCCACAGGTAGAACCCGCCCTCGGGGAGGGCAACCGGGCACCCGTGCCCGTCCAGCACGCCGGCAAGGAAGGCCAGCCGCTCCCGGTACCGGGCCCGCTGGGCCTCCACGTGCTCGTCGTCGGCCAGGGCAGCAACGCCGGCCGCCTGCGCCGGGCCGGGGACCATGAGGCCGGCGTGCTGGCGCACGGCCCGGAGGAACTCGACCAGCTCGGCATCGCCGGCGTAGAAGCCGACCCGCACGCCGGCCAGGTTCGAGCGCTTGGAGAGCGAGTGCACGGCGACCACCCCGTCGGATCCGTGCTGGAGCACCGATTGCGGCGGGCCGTCCCAGGTGAACTCGGCGTAGCACTCGTCGGAGAACAGCGGAACGCCGTGGGCGCGGGCCCAGGCCGCCTCGGCCGCGAAGTCCCCCAGACCCCCGGTGGGGTTCGACGGCGAGTTCGACCACAGCAGCAGCGCACGCGCGGCGTCGGCGGGGTCGACGGCGTCGAGCCGCAGCCCCCCGAGCCGCCCCCGGGCGGCCGGGACCGGGACGGCGCGGCAGCCGGCCAGCTCCGCCCCCATGGCGTAGGTGGGATAGGAGACCGCGGGGTAGAGCACCGTGTCGCGCGCCGGCTCGCGCAGACGCAGCAGCTGCGGCACTGAGGCGACGAACTCCTTGGTGCCGACGCAGGCGGCGACCGACGACGCCGGGACATCCCCGAGCGCGAAGCGGCGTGCCAACCACCCGGCCGCGGCCTCGCGCAACTGCACGCTGCCGGCCGACGCGGGATAGCCCCGCTCGGTGCCCGACGACGCCAGCGCCTCGATGACGGCCGGCAGCGGCGGGTCGTAGGGGGTGCCGATGGAGCAGTCGACCATGCCGCCCTCGTGCGCCTCGGCCACCTTGGCCAGGCCGGCCAGCCGGTCGTAGGGATAGGGCGGCAGCCGGAACGTCACGGCGCGGCCACGAACTCGGCGAAACGGGCCCGGCCCACGTCGTCCAGCACCACCTGCAGTGTGGCCGACTCCTCGCCGTCGCTCTGGCCGATCACCTCGCCCTCACGATGGATGGCGGCCAGCACGTCGCCGCGCGCCCACGGCACCACCAGCTGCACCACCCGGTCCGAGCCGCGCAAGCGGTCGCCGAGCACGCGCAGGAGGTCGTCCACGCCCTCGCCCGTGCGGGCCGAGATGAGGACCGCGCCCTCGCTCGCATGGACGAGGGCCTTGGCCTCCTCCGGGGCGGCATCCGCCTTGTTGATGACGATGAGCTCGGGCACGTCGGCCGCGCCGATCTCGGTGAGCACCTCGCGCACGGCGGCCATCTGCGACGCCGCGTTGGCCGCCGTGGCGTCGACGACGTGCACGACCAGGTCGGCCAGGCGCACCGAGTCGAGGGTGGAACGGAACGCCTCGATGAGCTCGTGCGGCAGCTTGCGCACGAACCCGACCGTGTCGGTGACCAGGACCGTCTCGCCGCCGGGCAGGGAGAGCTGCCGGGTGCGCGGATCGAGCGTCACGAAGAGGCGGTTCTGCGCCGGGACGTCGGCGTCGGTGAGCCGGTTGAGCAACGTCGACTTCCCGGCGTTGGTGTAGCCCACCAGCGCCACCTCACGATGCCGGCCGCGGGCGCGGCTCTGGCGCTGCAGGGTCCGGGTGCGCTCCACCTCGCGCAGCTCGGCCTCCAGCTTGTGCATGCGCCGGACCAGGCGCCGGCGGTCGACCTCGAGCTGCGTCTCGCCCGGACCCCTGGTCCCGATGCCACCCGCCTGCTGGCTCAGCGCGACACCGCGGCCCCGCAGGCGAGGGAGCCGGTACCGGAGGAGCGCCAACTCGACCTGCGCCTTGCCCTCGGGACTGCGCGCGTTCTGGGCGAAGATGTCGAGGATCACCGCCGTGCGGTCGATGGCGGTGCGGCCGAACAGCTTCTCGAGGTTCCGGTGCTGGGCCGGTGTCAGGTCGTCGTCGAAGACGACGGTGTCGGCGTCGAGGCTGCGGCTCAACTCGGCGATCTCCTCCGCCTTGCCGCGGCCGACGAACGTCGCCGCGTCGGGCGCGTTGCGCCGCTGCACCACGCGGCCCACCACGTCCGCGCCGGCGCTGTCCACCAACTGCGCGAGCTCGTCCAACTCCTCGGCGACCATCTCGTCGGTCAGGCCGGGGAAGATGACGCCCACCAAGATGATCCGCTCCCGGAACGTGCGCTCGATGAGCGTCCCGGGCAACAGGTTGCTCAAGAGAGCATCCCCGGGTGGATGTCGACGTCGGCCACCTTGCGCACGGGCCCGGACAGGTACGTGGTCGCACCCTCGTCCGCCCCCAGGGTGACCTCGAGGATGCCGCCCGGGTTGTGCACCCGTACCGCGCCCTGGCCGTGGACGGCGGCCCAGCTGCGCGCCGCCGCGGCGGCGGCCACGCTGCCGGTCCCGCACGCGAGGGTCTCGCCGACCCCGCGCTCCCACACTCGAAAATCGAGGAGCTCGCCCTCGTCGTCATGCCCGACGGTGATCCACTCGACGTTGATGCCGCCGTTGAAGGCGGCCTGCAGCTTGGGGCCGAGCTCCGCGATGTCGACCGCGGCGGTGTCGGGTCCCAGCAGCACCAGGTGCGGGTTGCCGACGTCGACCGTGCGGACCCGGCGGTCCTCGAACTCCTGGGGCTGGTCCGGACCGAGGCGCGCCGGTCCCATGTCGACACTGGCCCTCGCCCACCCCGGCTCGTCGCCGGGCGCGTACTCGACCGTGCGCCGGCCGCCGGCGGTGGCCACGGTGAAGCTCGGCGGCGACACCAGGCCCGCGTCGACGGCCGCCTGCGCCAGGCACCGGATGCCGTTGCCGCTCATCTCGGCGACCCCGCCGTCCGCGTTGTGCAGCTCCATGGAGAGGTCACAGCCGTCACGACCCGGCCCGACCCGGATGATGCCGTCAGCCCCGATGCCGCGCCGACGATCGGCCAGCAGGCGCACCTGGGCCACCGAGAACCGGATGGCGTCATCGGGGTCGAGGACGACCAGGAAGTCGTTGCCCGCGCCCTCGTGCTTCGTGGCCTGCATCAGACCATTCTCGCAGCTGGCCTGGTTCAGCCGTGCACGGCGAGGGCATCCTCCAGCAGGGTCTCGGCCTCTGCGCTGGTCCCCGCCCAGCTCACCCGCGGGTCCCGACGGAACCACGAGGCCTGGCGCCGGGCGAACTGCCGGGTCCGCCGCACCGCCTCCTCGAGGCAGTCGGCCAGCGGGGCGCCGCCCTCCACGTGCGCCAGGACCTCGCGGTAGCCGAGAGCCTGGCGCGCCGTACGCGAGATGCCAGCAGGGCGCTCGGCCAGCGCCCGCACCTCGTCGACCAGGCCGGCCTCGACCATGCGGCCGAAGCGGGCTTCGATCCGGCAGTCGACTTCGTCGGGCGGGACGGCCAGGCCGACCTGCGCGATCCCGGTGGCCGGATAGGCCTCGAGCCCGGGGCCGAAGGTGGAGAAGGGCCGGCCCGAGCCGATGGTCACCTCGAGCGCCCGGACGACCCGCCGGCGATTGGTCGGCTCCATGCGCGCCGCGCCCGCGGGATCGAGGGCGGCGAGGCGGGCGTGGAGATCGGCGGGGGTGGCCCGGCCGTGGTCGAGCTCCGCCTCGAGGGCGGCGGCCACGTCGGGGTAGCGGCCCGGGATGGCGAGGTCGTCGACGACGGCCCGCAGGTAGAGCCCGGTACCGCCCACGAGCAGCGCGTGGTGCCCGCGGCGCGCAATGCCGTCGAGCGCGTCCCGGGCGGCCGCCTGGAACTGGGTGACCGTGAAGTCCTCGTCGGGATCGACGAGGTCGAGGAGATGGTGCGGCACTGCCGCCCGCGCCTCCGGGCCGGGCTTCGACGTCCCGATGTCCATGCCGCGGTAGACGCACATGGAGTCGACCGAGACGATCTCGCAATCGCCCCGCCGGCGGGCCAGACCGAGGGCCGCCTCCGACTTGCCTGAAGCCGTGACCCCGACGAGTGCGACCGCAGTCAAGCGCTGGCCACCGGGATGCGCACGCGATGCCGGGGCCGCGCCGTCACCTCCTCGAGGTGGCCGGAGAGGTGGTGCGGGTGGCCGGCGGTGACCCTGACGCGGGCGAGGGAGCCCGGCGCCGGCGTCCCGGCGGACGTCCCCGACGCGAAATGGACCAGCTTGCCCTGGCGCGTCCGGCCGTTCAGCATCGTTTCGTCACGACGGCTGACGCCCTCCACGAGCACCTCCTCGCTGCGGCCGACCCGGGCCTGGTGGCGGGCCAGCGCGGAGCGGTCGATGACCGTCTTGAGACGCTCGAAGCGCTCGGCGACGACCTCCGCCGGCACGAAGTCGGACTCCATGGCCGCCGCCCGCGTCCCGGGGCGGGGCGAGAAGATGAAGGTGAACGCGCTGTCGTAGCCGGCCTCGGCGCACACGGCGAGCGTGTCCTCGAAGTCCCCCGACGTCTCGCCCGGAAAGCCGACGATGATGTCGGTCGTCACCGCCAGGTCGTCGATGGCGGCCCGCGCCGCGGCCAGCCGCTCCAGGTAACGCTTCGTCGTGTAGCCGCGCCGCATGGCGCGCAGCACCGTGTCGCTCCCCGACTGGAGTGGCAGGTGCAACTGCTCGCAGACCTCGGGTGTCTCCGCCATGGCCGCGATCGTCTCCGGCCGCAGGTCCTTGGGGTGCGGGCTGGTGAAGCGCACGCGCCCGATGCCCTCCACCGCGCCGACGGCGCGGAGCAGGTCGGCGAACAAGGGCCGCCTCTTCGTGATGTCGCGGCCGTAGGAGTTCACGTTCTGCCCGAGCAGCGTCACCTCGGTCACGCCGCTGCGGGCGAGGAGCCCCACCTCGGCCACGATGTCGTCGACGGGCCGGCTCACCTCCGGGCCGCGCACCGACGGCACGATGCAGAAGGCGCACGAGTTGTCACATCCGGTCTGGATGTTGACCCACGCCGCGTACGGCAGGGCGCGGACCGCGCCAGGTCCGAGGAGCGGATTGGTGCCCGACTCGGGTGCGGGCGCGTCGAGGACCTCCATCAGCGGTCCCTCGGTCTCGGCCCGGCGCAGGAGCCCAGGGGCACTGGTCAGGTTGTGGGTGCCGAACACCACGTCGACCCAGCCGACCTTCTCCTGGATGCGCTCGCGGTCCTTCTGGGCGAGGCAGCCGCCGACGGCGATCTGCAGCCCGGGCTTGGCGTCGACCAGCTCCTTCAGGCGACCCAGCGTCCCGTAGAGGCGCTGGTCCGCGTTCTCCCGGATGCAGCACGTGTTGAGCACCACGACGTCCGCATCCTCCATGGTGGCGGCGGGGGCCAGGCCGTCGGCGACCAGCAGCCCGGCAAGGCGCTCGGAGTCGTGCTCGTTCATCTGGCACCCGAAAGTGCGGATGAAGTAGGTCCGGGGCATCGGCGGAAGTCTAGGGAGCGCCGAGGCCAGTCTCCGGCCGGAGGATCGCAGACGGGCCGAGGGTCACGTACCGAGCCGCCGGGCGGTTCCCGAACTATCAACGAGTCCGTTGATAGTTCCAGAAGATGTCTGCCCGCCCTGTCCGCCCCGTCTACTGGTCGCGCCCAGCGCCCAGCGCCCAGCGCCCAGCACCCCGCACCCAGCACCCGTCGTGCCGCGTCGTCGCAGGAAACCCCACCGAGCGGGGGCGTAGATTCTCGGCGGTGGACCGACGGTGGGCGCGACGGGGACTGGTGCTGGCGCCGCTCGTGGTGGTCCTGGCCGGGTGCGGCTCCGGGGGCGGGACCAAGGGCTCCGCCCCGTCGGCCGACAGCTCACTCGCGAGCGCGGACAGCACGGTCGAGTCCGCCCTGGCGAGTTACCTGCACGGCGTCAAGGGCTGCGCCAAGCAGTCGAACCCCGTCGTCTGCTTGGAAGCTGCCGACCGCAAACTCGGGAACGAGATCCACACCTACGCCAACGTGCTCGCCGTCGGTCACGGGTTCAGCGCGCCGCAGGCCGACCTCAGCTCGACCCGGGACGCGGCCCAGACGCTGGCCAACAGTCTGGAGATCCTCGGCGACGCGCAGCCGACGCAGGCCAACTACAACCAGGTGCTCAACACGTTCAACGTCAACGCGGCCATCACGCAGCTGCAGAGCCGCGTCGCCACGCTGGCCGGCTCGCTCCGCCCGTGACGGCCCGCCCGAGTCACAGCGTGACGACGGCCTCGTCGCCGTAGACCAGACCTCGCCGGTCGGCCTGCCGCACCGACGCGCGCCCGGGCACGCCCGCTGCCTCGAGCGCGGCCTGGGCGCCGGAGCACACCGCGGCCGCCGAGGCCGCTCGAGTGATGCCGATCAGCGTCGGTCCCGCTCCCGACCAGCTGGCCGCAAGCGCACCCGCGTCGACCAGCGCGCGCAGGAGCGCGGGGGCCTCGGGGAACAACGCGGTGCGGGCCGGCTGATGGATGCGGTCTTCCATGGCCTCCGGCACGAGCCAAGCCGGGTCGGCCAGCCCGGCGACGAGGAGGCCCAACCGGCCGAGGTTGAACACGGCATCGTCGTGCGTCAGCGTCTCGGGGAGGACGCCTCGCGCCTCGGGCGTGGCCAGGTCGCGCTCGGGAATGACCACGACGAAAGCCAGCTCCCGAGCCAGCGGCAGCGGTGCCGACACGGGGCGGCCGCCGACCATGGTGGCGGCGACCAGGCCGCCAAAGACGCTGGCGGCGGCGTTCTCGGGATGGCCGTCGTACGCGGCCGCCACGGCAAAGGGATCCTCGGCACCGGCGGCGCCGGCGGCGGCGGCGGCCAGCGCGGCCGACGAGCCGAGCCCTCGGCCGACGGGGATCTGCGAGCGCACCGTCAGGGCGAAGCGATCGTGCCCCAGGACGTCGGTGGCCACCCGGGCTGCGAGGTGCGACGCGTCGTCGAAGAGGCCGGCCCCCTCGCCTTCGCTGTGCACGCGGAGGGAGGGTGCTTCCTCGATCTCGACGCTTACGTAGCAGTCCAGCGCCACCGCCAGCGTGTCGAAGCCCGGCCCCAGGTTCGCGGACGACGCAGGGGCCCGGGCGCGCACGAAGCCAGGCTACGCGGTCAGAACAAGCGCTGAAGCAGTGAGGGCCGCGGCACGTCCTGCTCGAGCCGGACCGGCACCGCGACCCGCTGCGTGCCGAGGGTGACGACGACGGTCCCCACCTGGGCGCCCCGGCGGGCCTGATCGGTCAGGTGGCCGGCCGGATGGAAGACCGGCCTTGCACTGACCCCGGGCCACGTCAAGAGGGATGCCGAGGACGTCGTCCGGGCGTCGACACTGGTGCCCGCCTCGGTGACGTGCGCCGCGACCTGGTGGCCCGACACCACGGAGGTGGAACCGATGAGCGGAGCCATTGCATCGACGAGCGCGAGCCCGTGCAGTCCCGCCTGCGCCAGCACCACGGGCCCCTGCTGCCCGGTGACGGCGGCCAGGAGCAGCACCGGCTTGCCGTCCACCATGCGGATCACGCCGAGCACGTCGCACCCGCCGGCCGCGTTGGTGAAGCCCGACTTCACGCCGATGATCCCCTGCAGGCCGAGCAGCGGCGTGTACGTCGAGATCGTCCCGGCGACGGGCAGCGTGATGGACGGCATCTTCACCATGGAGGCGAAGGCGGAATTGGCCATGTCGGGGGCGGCCACCTTGAGCAGGTCCGAGGCGGTCGACTGCGAGCCCGGATCGACCCCGCTGGCGTCGGCGAAGTGCGAGTGCACCATGCCGAGGCGCGTCGCGTCGGCGTTCATCTTGGCCACGAAGGCGGGGATGCTCCCGGCATCCCAGCGGGCGAGGAGGTCGGCGTAGTTGTCGGCCGAGTGCACCAACAGGCCGCCGAGCACCTGCTGCTCGCTGATCTGCTCGTTCAGCGTCACCTGGGCGTTGGAGTCGTCGTCGACCGTGTCGTTGTTGTAGTCGTCCATGTCCGCCTGGCTGACGGTGATCATCGGACCGGATTCGTCGAGCGCCAGCGGGTGGTCGTGCAGCACGACGTAGGCCGTTATGAGCTTGGTGAGGCTCGCCACCGGCGCCGGCTGCTCGGGCCCGGACGCCATGCTGACGCCGATGGACGGGACGGACACTGCCGCCTGCCCCGTCGTCGGCCACGGGAGCGCGACGGGCTTGGTCGGCACGTGCACCGTCGGGGCCACGACCGGGGTGACGGCAGGCGCCGGATCGGCGGCGGTCAGCCGCACGCCCACGAACGCACCGGCCGCCACCACGAGCAGTACGAGCGCGAGGAGCAGGGCCCAGCGGCGGCCGCGACGCCGCCGGCGGTGCGAGTGCACGGCGTGCCGCCCGTGCTCCGGCGCGGCCGGCACCACCGGCGGTGACGGCTCGCGCAACGAATCGAGCGTGAACGGCGCCACCATGAAGGGGGGCGCCGGAGCCTCCTGGGTCACCCCCTGCTCAGTCCGTCGAGCTCTTCGGGGGTCATCAGCACGGCCCGCGCCTTGGAGCCCTCGCTCGGCCCGACCACACCGGCCTGCTCGAGCAGGTCCATTAGGCGCCCGGCCCGGGCGAAGCCCACGCGCAGCTTGCGCTGCAGCATGGAGGTCGACCCGAGCTGCGAGCGCACCACGAGGTCCCGGGCCTGCCGGAGGAGCTCGTCGTCCTCGTCGTCGACGGTGTCGCCGCCCCACGGCCCGTCGTCGACGCCCTCGATCCCCACGATCGCCTCGGCCTGCCCGCCCTGGGCCTGCCAGTGGCGCACCACGTCGCGCACCTCCTCCTCCGAGACCCAGGGGGCCTGGAGCCGGCGCGGGATGTTGGAGGAGGCCGTCAGCAGCAGCATGTCGCCCTTGCCTATCAGGCGCTCCGCCCCCGGTTGGTCCAGGATCACCCGGCTGTCGGCCAGGGACGACACCGAGAAGGCCATGCGGCTCGGGATGTTGGCCTTGATCACCCCGGTGATCACGTCGACCGAGGGGCGCTGGGTGGCGATGACCAGGTGGATACCGACGGCGCGGGCCATCTGGGCGATGCGCACGATGGAGTCCTCGACGTCGCGGGCCGCCACCATCATGAGGTCGTTCAGCTCGTCGACGATCACCAGAATGAAGGGGAGGGGCTGCGGCGGCTCGGGTTCAGGGTCGAGCTCGGCCTCGTCGGCGACAGCAGCGTGCTCCTCACCGAGGGCCCGGGCCGCCACGTCGCGCATCCGGCGGCGGTCGGACGGCGCCGCGGGGGCGATGAGCCCCTGCTCGACCAGCTGGTTGTAGCCGGTGATGTCGCGCACGCCGTTCTCGGCCAGCATGTCGTAGCGGCGCTCCATCTCCTTCACCGCCCAGGCGAGGGCATTGGCCGCCTTCTTGGGGTCGACGACGACCGGGTTGAGCAGGTGCGGCAGGCCGTCGTACTGGCCCAGCTCGACGCGCTTGGGGTCGACCAGAATCATCTTGACCTGGTCCGGGGTGTCGCGCATCAGGATCGACGTGATGATGGAGTTCATGCACGACGACTTTCCCGAGCCGGTCGCGCCCGAGATGAGGATGTGCGGCATCTCGGCCAGGTTGGCCAGGACGGCGCGCCCGGCGATGTCGCGCCCCATGGCCACCTCGAGCGGGTGCGTCGCGGGCGACGGCTTGGCCTCGCTCGCCTCGAGGATGTCGCGCAGCGACACCAGCTGGCGCGTCCGGTTGGGCACCTCGACGCCGATGGCCGACTTGCCGGGGATGGGCGCCAGGATGCGCACGTCGGGCGACGCCATGGCGTAGGCGATGTCCTTGGAGAGGCTGGTGACCCGGGCCACCTTGACCCCCGGACCGAGCTCGAGCTCGTAACGGGTGACCGTCGGCCCGACCCGGCAGCCGACCAGCCTCGTCTCGACCCCGTGGGCTTCGAGCGCCCGCACGAGATCCTCGCCGAGCGCGTCGATCTGGCGCTGGTCCTGGCGCAGCTTCTTGGACGCCTGCAGCAGGGAGAGGCTCGGCAGCGCCCATTCGCCTGGGGCCCGCGGGGTCGCGGCCATCAGGGGCTGCGGGGCCGTCACGACCGGCACCGGCGCCGGTTCGGGGTCGAGCGGGATGTCGATGTCGGACTCCGTCTCGTCCACCGGGTCCTCGTCGGCGTCGAAGGGAGGCGGAGGGGGCGGGGCCGCCTCGACCGGACCGCCGGACCCGAGGTCGGAGGTGATCACCAACGGCTTGCCGCGCCACAGCGCCCCGGCGGTGCGTCCCGTCGTCGTGGCGGCCGCGCCGAGGGCGCGGCCCAGCGAGGCCAGTGACACACCGGTCGCCACGAGGACGGCCACGAGGACCACGGCGGAGAGCAGGACGGCGGCGCCCGCCGTGCCGATGCCCGCATGGAGGGGGCGGCCGACGGCCGCGCCCAGGTAGCCGCCGGCGTCGCGCAGTGCGTGCGAGTCCGAGAACGGCGGGGCTCCCTTGGCCAGGTCGGCCAGGCCGCAGACGCCGAGGAGGCCGAGGAGGGTCCCGACCGCCAGGCGCCACGGGTCGGCGCCCTCGTGCTCCTCGTCCCCGTCCCCGCCGACGCGATCGAGCAGCAGCGTGATGCCGGCGCCGAAGGCCACCAGGGGCAGGAGGACCCGGGCCCACCCCGCGAGGAACGCCAGGCCGGTGTCGGCGGCGTGGCCGATCGGGCCGAGCTGCTTGCCCCACAGCGCCAGGGCCAGGAGGACGCCGAGCGTGATCAGGCCGACGGCCCAGAGGTCGCGGGCCTGGACGCGCCAGAACGGCGGTCTCGACGGCTGGGACCGCTTGGCGCGTGTTGCCGGCTTCCTGGTGGTTCGTGCGGCCGGGCGCGTCGCGGTGCCCCCGCGGGTCTTGGTCACCACAGTGGGGCTGAGATTAGTGCCTGACCTGGTCCTTTTTGTGGACACCCCATCCGTTGAAAAGCGAACATATGTTCGCTATCGTAGCCCGTATGGCACTGCGCTGGGCCCTGGCCGAGAACGAGGCGGGCGGCACGCTCTTCGCCGACGAGCGGGTGGCGGAGCGGCACGTGGGCAAGGGGGCCTACGCCGGCATGGAGTTCCTCCACGTCAACGCCCGGACCATCATCAACACGGTGCCGCCGGAGAGCCCGATGCCCTTCCGGCACACGATCAACCCGTATCGAGGGTGCAGCCACGCCTGCGTGTACTGCTTCGCCCGGCCGACGCACGACTACCTCGGCCTCGGGATCGGGACGGACTTCGAGCGCAAAATCGTCGTGAAGGTCAACGCCGTCGAGCGCCTCCGAGCCGAGCTACGCGCGCCCGCCTGGGACGGCGACCACATCGCCATGGGAACCAACACCGATCCCTACCAGCACGCCGAGGGCAAGTACCACCTCACGAGAGGGATCGTGGAGACGCTCTCGGGCGCGCGCAATCCGTTCAGCATCCTGACCAAATCGACGTTGATCCTGCGCGACGCCGCCCTGCTGGCCGCCGCGTGCGGGCGCACGGATGTGGGCGTCAGCTTCTCGGTGGGCACGCTCGATCGTTCGGTGTGGAAGCTGACCGAGCCTGGCACTCCCCCGCCCGACCGCCGGGTCGAGGCAGTGCGGCGCCTGACCGCCATGGGCATCCCCTGCGGCGTGCTCGTGGCGCCGGTGCTGCCGGGGCTCTCCGACTCCGAGGCGCAGCTGACCGAAGTGGTCGAGGCGTGCGCCGACGCCGGCGCCGTGTCGATCTCCGGCGTGGCGCTGCACCTGCGGGGCCCGCTGCGGGCCCACTACCTCGACTGGCTCGCGGGCCAGCGGCCCGACCTCGTCCGCCTCCACCGTGAACGGTTCCGGCGCGGCGCCTACCAGGCGGACGACGAGCGCCAGCGGATCGAAGGCATCGTCCGGGGTGCGGCGCGGCGCTGTGGCGTGACCGGGCGCAACCGCTACCGCGGCACACCGCAGGCACCGGCGCAGGCACCGGCCCCGGACCCGCCGCCGGCGGCGGGCCAGCAGCTGCGCCTGCTCTGACTCCCCGCCAGGAGGGGCGCGCCAACGCAGCCGCGGGTGTTCCGTAAGATCGTGGGCTCATGGGGGGCGCCGGATCGTCGTTGTGGAGGACGAGCCGCGGGGCTGCCCTGAGCCTGGTGGCGCTCCTGGCCGCCTCCGTCCTCGTCACGCTCGCGCCCTCGGGAGCGGGCGCGGCTGACAAATCCTCCGCCGCCGTGCCGGGCGCGACGAACGGGACCTACGCCATCGTCGACGCCGCGGGCGGAGTCATGACCTTCGGCGGCGCGGCCTACGACGGCGACACCATCGAGGTGCCACTGGCGCGGCCGATCGTGGGCGGCGCGGCGGACCCGCAGGGCGGCTATTGGCTCGTGGCGTCCGACGGCGGGGTGTTCACGTTCGGCCACGCGACGTTCTGGGGCTCGACGGGTGGCATGGCGCTCAACCGGCCGATCGTCGCCATGGCGTCGACGCCCGACGGGAACGGGTACTGGCTCGTCGCGTCCGACGGCGGCATCTTCTCGTTCGGCGACGCGCAGTTTTGGGGCTCGACGGGTGGCATTGCGCTCAACAAGCCGATCGTCGGGATGACGGCGGCGGCGAACGGCAATGGCTACTGGCTGGTCGCCTCCGACGGCGGCATCTTCTCGTTCGGCGACGCGCCGTTCCTGGGGTCGACGGGAGGCATCCACCTGAACCAGCCCGTGGTCGGCATGGCGTCGACACCCGACGGGAACGGCTACTGGCTCGTGGCCTCCGACGGCGGCATCTTCACCTACGGCGACGCGCCCTTCCTGGGCTCGACCGGCGGCATCCACCTGAACGAGCCCATCGTGGCCATGACGCCCACCCCCGACGGGAACGGCTACTGGCTCGTCGCACAGGACGCGGGCGTGTTCACCTACGGGGACGCCGTGTTCTCGGGCAGCGCGCAGTCACCCCTCCACCCCCCGCTCTTCCCCCAGCCCTTGTCGGATCCGATCCCGGCGGTGGTGACGATCATCAACGAGGGGCCGGGGTCGCAGGCCACCCACCAGGGGCTGCAGCGGGTGGCCTTCGGCGGGGACTCGCTGTCCCTGTACGAGGGGAACTACGTGCAACGGACGAGCCCGCCCTACGCCGTCGACGACGGTGCGGCCGCGGGCTGCGGGTTCACCGACGGTGAACCGACCAGGCCCTGGAGTGACCCGAGCTCGCTCTACCTCAGCTCGGGGGCCTGCGCGCTGTGGGCGTCGCAGCTGCAGTGGGTCGTGACGCGCTTCCATCCCGACGTCACGGTGATCCAGACCGGGTACTGGGAGACGCAGGACCGCGAGTTCGGCGGGACCTTCACGACGTTGGCCAACCCGGCCTACGCGGCGTTCATTCAGTCCAACCTGGCCCAGGCGGTGCAGATCGCACACTCCGACGGTGGCGCGGTGATCCTCTCGACCTCGCCCTACTTCGCCGACGGTACGCCAACGAGCCTCGTGGACGACTACAACCGGATCGTGAACGCGGTGGCCTCCCAGTATCCGTACGTGTCGATCGACGACCTCTACACGGTGCTGGACCCGGGCGGGGCCTACGCCGCCGTCGTCGACGGCATCCCCGCCCGCAGCGCGGACGGTGTGCACATCACCGAGGCGGCGGTGGACAACCTCATTGAGCCGGCGCTGAACCAGATCATCGCCAACGTCGCCGGGGCGGTCTACGGCGGCACCTCGTAGGCTCTCGCTGTGCCGGCCCTCGCCATCGCCCACCGCGGCGAATCCGTCGGCCACCGGGAGAACACGCTGCCGGCCTTCGCGGCGGCCGTGGCCCTGGGGGCGGACATGGTGGAGATCGACCTCCGCCGAACCCGCGACGGCGAGATCATCGTCCTGCACGACAAGACCCTGGAGCGCTTGTGGGGGGTCAACGCCTCCGTGGGCGACCTGGACCTGGCCGAGATCGCGGCGCTCGGGGACGACGACGTGCGCATCCCGACCCTGCGTGAGGTGCTCGACGCGGTGCCGCTCCCGCTGATGGTCGACTTCACGCGGCGCGATGTGGTGCGGGGCGGGCTGGCAGCGGTGCGAGCGGCCGGGGCCCTCGACCGCTCGCTCTTCGTGACCGGCAACATCAAGGCCCTGCGCCAACTGCGGGGCCTGTCGGCGGCGGCCCGCATCGGTCTCACCTGGGTCGAGGGCACCGAGCCACCGCTTCCGCTCCTCCGCGAGCTGGGGGCCGAGTACTGGAACCCCATGTTCGGCTTCGTGACCCCCGACGGCGTGGCGGCGGTACACGATGCAGGCCTGCGGGTCTCGACGTGGACGGTCGACGAGCCAGCGGACGTCAGCCGGATGCTCGGTGCGGGCGTCGACGCGGTGGTGAGCAACCGCATCGCCGCGCTGGTGACGCAACTCGGAAGGTAGCGGCGGAAAGGCGGCAGTACGACATCTCGTGGGGGGCATAGGTTGCTCTCCGTGTCGCGCGCCAAGCTGAGGATTGCCGGGCTTCTGTGCCTCCTCACAACCGCACTTCTGGCCTTGGCCGTGGCACACAACAGCGCCCCGTTCGGGTTCGAGGAACCCGCTTTCGATTGGCTGGCGCCTCGTTCTGCCAGGGAGACCTGGACGCAAATCGCCGACCTCCTCGCCGCCCCGGCCATCGGCGTTGCCGTCGTCCTCTCCATCGCCGTCGGCGCGGTCAGACGGGCATTTCTTCGCGTCGTCGTCTACGCGGCGTTCGCGGCGGCTGCCTTGCTGATAAGCGAGGAGATTGCCAAGCCGCTCGTCCATCGGACTCTTGACGGCCAACTCACCTTCCCCTCCGGGCACGTCACTGCGGTCAGCGCCACGGCGCTGGCCATGTGGTTGGCGCTCTACCCGCTGCTCGGAAAGCGGGCGCGCAACATAACGCTCGTGCTCGGCGTCGCCTGGACCCTGCTGATATCGCTGGCGGTGGTCGGCGCGCACTGGCACGCGCCACTCGACGCCGTCGGGTCCGTCTTGCTCGCCGTCGGCATCGTCGCGACCGGCGCCGCTGTGTTCGAGCCGGCTTTGACTCGAGCACCCTTCATGGGTGCAGGGCGCGCTCCGATTGGAGAAAGCGGAGCTCGATAGCAGCGAGTGTCGCACCCCGCTTCCACGCGAGAGCGGGGGCGTCATTGCGCCGAGAGTGGACCACCGGCACGTTCGGGCCCATCCCGATCGGCCCAAACGTCGTTTTCTTGCAGGGAAATCGGGCGATCCGATTTCTTGGGACGTTGGAACCGGATCAAAGTAGAATTCGAGCGTGGTCACCCAACGAGCCTCCGAGACAATCGGCCGTGAACGGATGTGGAAGTTGGTCTCCACTTCCATCGGCATGTTGGGCGGGCTCCTCGCCCGCAAGCTCATTCGGACCGCGTATCAGGCCATCAGCAAGGACACAGCCCCTAAGACGCCGTTCGACCCCACCAAGCCCGGATTCGCGTGGCCCGACGCCCTGTTGTGGGCGGCCGCAGCGGGCATCGGTCTCGGGATCACCAAGATGATGACCGCCCGCCTCGCCGCTCTCGGCTGGAAGGTCGCCACCGGCACCGTCCCCCCGGTGGCTGTCGAGGAGTCACCGGTCGTCTGAGCTCCGTCGGTTTGTCGCCGGGAACACCGGCCCGTGCCGCCACCTCCTCGAGAGGACCGTCTCCACGGTCCCATTCAGTGCGGCCCGCGAATATCTCGACGATGCCTCGCGTGAGGTCGCGACTGCCCTCGCCCTCTTGGGTCTCGGTGGACTCTTGATCCTCATGTCCCGACGACGCAAGGGGCAGGCCGGCTAAGCGAGTGCAAGGTGAGCGGCACGCCTACCTGAACAGCACGTAGGAAACTGGCCCCCCGGTCGTCGGACCCGGGGGGCCAGTTTCGCGTCTACTCCGGGCATTCTCGGCCGAGCGTGCTGGGGGCCGGTCACGCTCCGACGCCGCCACGGCATGCTCCGCGAACGCCTCGGACCGTGGCTGCCGCAGAGCTGTGCGAATCCATATTCGAAGACCGGGTCACTGAGACCCCTACGACGGATCGGTTCAGGCGCGGGTTTGTGACGTGTCCACGATCAGCACGCTCGCAGAACCACTGTGTGCAACCTTGTTTGGAACGCTGCCCAACACGAACCGGCGCATGCCCGTCATCCCCCGGTTACCGACCACGACCAAATCGGCGGAGGCGGCGGTCGCAACTCGGAGCAGTTCCTCACCCGCGTGCCCGCCAACGCAGTGCCCTTCTGCCTGCACCCCGGCACGATCAGCGCGGGCGATCGCATGGTCGCAGATGCGCTGGCCCTCGCTGTGAACAGCCTCGTTCACTTCGACGATGTCAACCGGCGGCGCTCCGAGCTCGGCACCCGTCGCAGTCGCGGTGGCGACCCTGTGTGCGTGCACGACATGCAAGCGAGCTCCGGTCAAGCGTGCGAGCTCTATTGCCGCGTCGACCGCGACATTCGCACCGGCCGACCCATCCGTCCCCACCACGATCTGCTTGTACATCGTCGCCATCTTCGCATGCTCTCACCGCGATTCCGCCTGATTACCACCCACTTGACGTATTCCGATATCGGAATATGATTACGCCATGGCACGAGCAGCGACGACGTCGGATGTCTTCAACGCGATCGCCGAGCAGCAGCGCCGGGAGATCCTGGTGCTGCTGCGAGCGGGTGAGGGGCCGGTGACCGAGTTGGCCCAGGAGCTGGGGATGACCCAGCCGGGGGCGTCCAAACACCTCAGGGTGCTCCGCGAGGTCGGACTGGTGCGAGACCGCAGGGCAGGCAAGCAACGCCTGTACGGCCTTGACGCCCGCGGGCTGCGAACGGTTCACGAGTGGACCGGCGGGTTCGAGCGGTTCTGGAACGAGAGCTTCGACCGACTGGATGAGTACGTGCAGGACCTCAAGCAGGCAAGGCAGTAGGAGGAGTGGCTGATGAGCGCGACGGGACGACGAGCGCCGGCGCAGACCGCGACGGCTGACCGCGAGATCGTGATCTCGCGGGTCATCAGTGCCCCACGGGAGCTGGTGTTCGAGGCGTTCACCGAGGTGCGGCACCTGTCGCGGTGGTGGGGACCGGAGGGGTTCACCACCACCACGCGGGCGTTCGAGTTCCGCGTCGGCGGGGAGTGGGACTTCGTGATGCACGGACCGGACGGGACGGACTACCAGGAGTGGATCTCCTGGACCGAGATCGCCCCGCCGGAACGAATCGCGCTGGTGCACGGTGAGTCGCGCGGCGACCCGAACGCCTTCGAGTCGGTCTTGACATTCGCGTCCGACGGCGCGGCCACCCGGATCGAGATGCGCACGGTGTTCCCCACCAAGGAGCTGCGCGACCAGGCGGTCGAGAAGTACCACGCGATCGAGGGCGGCCAGCAGACCCTGAGCAACCTGGACGCCTACGTCACCGAGATCGTTCAGAACGGAGCTGTTGACTGATGGCCGGGAAGGTGTTCTTCAGCGTGTCGATGTCGCTGGACGGGTTCATCGCGCCCGGGTCCGTCGGGGAATTGATGGGGCAACAGTGGATGGAGCTGCAGCAGTGGCTATTCCCGCAGCGGTTCTTCCGGGAGAACCTGAAGCTCGGCGAGGGCGGCGAGGAAGGGCGCGACAACGACATCGCGCGGGAGACGTTCGAGCGGACCGGCGCGAGCCTGATGGGCAAGCGCATGTTCGACGCCGGCGAGCAGATGTGGCCGGAGGAGGCACCGTTCCACACTCCGGTGTTCGTCGTGACGCACGAGAAACGTGACCCCTGGGTGCGGCCCGGAGGGACCACCTTCCGCTTCGTCAACGACGGCACCGAGTCCGCGCTCGACCAAGCCCGCGAGGCCGCCCGCGACCGGGACGTCCGCATCGCGGGCGGCGGCGCAACGATCCTGGAGTACGTGAACGCCGGCCTGATCGACGAGTTCTCGATCGCGCTCTCACCCGTGCTGTTCGGCTCCGGAATCCGCCTGTTCGAGGGCGTCGACGCGGGCCGCGTCGCCCTGGAGCCGGTCCGCGCGGAGCCGACGCAGCGGGTGACCCACCTGATCTACACAGTCCGGGAGCGGTAACTGTCTCGACCTCAGCGATCCCCCGTCGAGAAGGTCAGGACCTCGACCTGATCACCGAGGCGAGTTCGAGCAGATCGGCGATGGAGCGTTCGGTGTCAGAGAGCCCGGCAAATTCGATTCCTGCTCGCACGATTCCGTCCGGGCCGTCCTTAACATTTCGCACCTCACCCGTCAGCGTCATGTCGATGGAAGCACCTATCGGAAGACGCACGGAGATGCGACGACCCACGAGATCGGCCGAAGCAGCGTGGCGAAAGTCCATCCCCACACCGAGCTTTGAGAAGTCGAAAACCCCGCACTCCTGCCACAGGTCGGAGGGCTCGCCCTCGATATGGCAAGAGCCCATCCACACGGCGGGTTGGCGTTGTGCCCGTCGGCGATTCTCCAAGGTCATCCTCCAGATACGGCCCAGCGTCGGTTCGCGGGCGCCACACGCCCGTCGATCAGTGTCGACAAAAGCCCCGGTCGACTTGACCACATCGTGAGGAACACTGGCCCCTGAGGTCTCGGACCCGCAGGTCAGGCGGCCATTTGCGAGCTGCGTCACAGCCGAATGGCACGATTCGAGAGGTGTTCTCCGTGCGCACACGCCGCCATGCGAAGCAACAGAGAGGACCCGGTGGCCTCGACGATCTGACCAGATTGCGAGCCTGAAGAATGGGTACTCCGACCGCCATCGAGCGATACTTCGAGAGCGATTCTCGGCGTGACATCGAAGCAATCCTCGCGTTGTTCACAAGCGATGCCACTGTCATCGATGACGGTCGCGCCTGGCGGGGACCGGCTGAGATCCGAGCGTGGCAACTGGGTCCGGCCTCGCAGTACGAGTACACGGTCACCCTCCTTGGCATCGAGGCGGCGGGTGGCGAGACCTCTGTGGCCGCGTGCCGACTTGAGGGGAACTTTCCCGGCGGTAGCGCCGAGCTTCGTTTCCGCTTCACCCTTGCCCAGGATCTGATTCAACGACTCGAAATCGGTACCTGATCCGAGGCCCGTCCGTCCGGCCCCCCACGACACTGCCGGGCTAACCTGGTTTCAGTTTCTCGGTGAAGGCGCCGAAGTACTGGGTTCGCTCTCAAGGACGTGGTCATGGCGAACTGGTTCCCGTTGAAGAGACGTTCCATAGTGGCGGTCGCTGTCCTGGCGTGGGCCCTGGCCTCGGCCGTCGCCGCCTCGCCCGCGGGGGCCAAGCATCCACCCCCACCGCCGCCACCCGGCGTTGTGCTGATCGACTACTCCACGGTCTCTGCCTCCGACTTCGCCAGCGGGCTGTCACAGAGCACGCCCTTCGACGGTGTGGTGGTGCGGGGCTCCGACGACCAGGACCCCTTCACCTGCGCGGTTCTCGGCTCCCAGGCCGACGACCAGGCCGCCCTGGTTTCCGGCGAGCCGAAGGAGGGCCGCTACACGCACAACCTCTTGCACCTGTGGTCGTTCAACACCGGCAAGAGTTGGAACTGGGCGAACCCGTCCTGCGTGACCGACATGGTCAACGCCTTTCAGAGCCTTGCCCAGACGGCCGGAGCCGGCGGCTTCTCCGGGCTGGCCCTGGACACCGAGGCCTACGGCCAACAGGACCCGATGCTCCAGTCGAGCCCCAACATCGCCCCCGCCGCCGCCCGGGTCGGGGCGCTCCTCGCCGCCGCCCACCTCCAGCTGTTCATGACCCAGGCCGACTCCGAGGGTGACGCCGGCATGCAGCAGTTCGTGAAGGGCCTCATCCAGGGTGGGACCGTTCCCATCGACGGCAACGAGTTCGCCTCCTACGGCTACACCTCACCGAGCCAGTACCAGGCAGCCGAGAAGGCCCTCCTCCGCGACAACGAGTACGTGGCACAGGCCACCTACCTCGATCCCCACTCCTCGGCTCAGATCCAGACCGACGTGGCCTCCTCGGTGCAGTACTCGAACGTCGCTGGTGCGCACGAGGCGTGGGTGTACACCGACGGTGGCTACGGCAATTGGTGGAACGGCACGATGGATCCGTCGGTGGCCGCCGCCGTGGCCGCCGGCAAGGCCGCCGGCTGACCTCGCCTGAATCCCGGGTCCCACACCGAACAGCTTGCCGGGTGCGTCGCAGTCGCCTCAGCCCTAACCTGCCGCGAGCACGGAGTGCCCGGCGACGCGTGGAACGGAGGGGCCATGACACGTACCACGAACCGCAGCGGAAGAGCTCGCCTTCGCCGGAGCCCGCCGGGCACGGCTCCGCCAGGGAGGCGCGTCGCCGGCCAGCTGAGCGGTCCGATGCCGAGCCGCCGCTACCGGCGCACGCCGTAGCCGAGAGCGGTGGAGCGCAGGCCCGGGATCACGATCTGGCCCTTGTCGTAGTAGTCGAGGAAGAGGGAGTCTGCGACCCGGGTCGCGCGTTGGCGCAGGACCTCCGCCGACATCCGCCGGAGCGCGACCGAGCCCGGCAGGTCCCGCGGCGCGTCAAGGATGCCTGAGAGCAGGCCGATCGAGCTCGTTCCACCCAGGGCCAGGCGGTTCTGCACGCGCAAGGGGACCAGCTGCCGGATCACGGAGATCGGCCAGGTCTTCTGGCTCGCCGGGAGCTGGGCTGCTACCTCGTCGACCATGGCTCGCAGCAAGACGCGCCCCGCGCTCACATCCTCGAGGATCTTGTTGAAGTTCTCGTACTCGAAGGGCTCAGTCAGAGGAGGGCGGTCGTTCGCGAGCGTCCACATCCGCTCCCTCAGCCGCGCGAGCAGAGCCCTCGCCTCCGGTACGGACTCGGGCCGCAGGGTGCCAACGTCCGCGATCCGACGCAGCACCTGTCGGTTGCGCCGGCCCTTGAACAGCCTGTCCACGTCATCTGGCGTGAGCCGACCAGCGCGAGGGGGCACCGCGAGATCACCCTCGCCACCTCCGGCCTCGCCACCTCCGGTTTCGCCACCTCCGGTTTCGGCCACGCTGTCGCCCTTTTCCTCGCCGTTGCCGTTGCCGTTGCCGTTGCCCTCGACGACGACGGTCGGCTCTGTGTCCGGGAGACCCTCTTCCGCGTGACCGAAGCGGTCGTCCTCGTCGTAACTGCGGAGCTTCGCCCGCAGCTCCTCGAACGAGTCACACCCAGTCAACTCTTCGATGACGGACTCGTCACCGATCCCCAGTGTCTCGCCGACGCGGTCCCATACGTAGAAGTAGGCCTCCTGGTCTTCGTCGGTCCAACTGATCCCGAACTTCTCGAGCACTTCGAACACCGTGATCGTAAAACTGAGGAGCGTCGCGAGCAGGTCCTCCTGGTTGAGCGCCACATCGCCGGCGTCAACCGTCCCCAGGGTCTGGATCCCCGGCGGTTCGAGCGTTCGAATGAGGCCATGCATGATTCGCAACGCCAGCGAGGCGCGAAGCGCCTGGCCCTCCGACGCGCCCCACAGCGTCTTGGTGGCGACAAAGCTCTGGTAGGTGTACTGGTGCATGTCGGCGCTGACCGGCGGCGGCAGCGGGCCGGGCGTGAGGACCCAAATGACGAACTGGGCAGTGGCCCCGATCCGCCTGGTCGACAGCTCACCGCCGTTTATGAGCTGACTGCGCTGAGCCAGCACCTTTGACCCTTCGTTCGCCGCGTAGGCCTCGGGGAGCGCAGCCAGCAAGAGCGCGGCGGCGATCTCGGAGCCATACCGGGCGAAGAGGTCGCAGGCCGTTTTGACGAGGCGGGGATCGGGGGGCGTGCCGGGCTCCTCGAGGAGTTTCTTGAGGCCGTAGTCGGCGGCGTTCTCGCTCAACCAGGTGTCGTCGAGGATTCGGGGCAGGCCCTTCTCCCGGACCTCTTTCATGAGCTTTTTGCGGGCTTCGTCGCCCACGTGGGCCGCAGCGGAGTCGTCGACCCGCGGATCGCCGATTCTGCGCATCAGGTTGAGAATGTCGTTGGTGAGTAGGGGTTCCATCTACGTGGTCACTCCTTGCCGACGGCCGAGAGAAGGGTGCGGACTGCAGCGGCGTCGGCTCCTGGGTCCAGCGGCGGCATGACGGCGGCTTGGCCGGGGTGACCGCTCGCCCGTGGCATCTGCCCTGCCACGATCCGCTGAGTGTCCTCGATCGAGTACGGCGACCAGTAGAGGGTTCGGTCCTGCTGCCGGCTGCGGAACAGGCAGATCGCCCAGTTCATGCGGTCGTCGAAACGGCGCCAGTCGTGCGCCGCCGAGCCGACGCCTGCCTGGGACCGGTCGAGCGCGCTGACGAACAGTTGGAGCGCCACAAGCTTGCTTTGCACGGACTTTCCATGGTCCTTTGGTTCGTAATCGTCCATGGTCGCCGGAGGCGGCGGTCGCAGATCCATGAGAGCGAGGGGGAACATCGGTTCCGTCGGGTTGCGCAGTGGCACGTCCCGGCCCAACCGCAGCATCTCGGTGGGAAGGACTATCACGAGCAGGTACCGAGTCATGAGCCGGGCCCACGACTCGCTCAGGAAACCTTCCGCGTGCTGGAGTCGGGCCAGCAGACCATAGGCGGCGACCTGCTGGGGCACGCCCCTGCGCCAGCGCGCCAACTGCGACAGCTTGCCGTCGAGCTCCTGCATCAACCGGGCGGGAACCGAGTTGACGACCACGGCCAGGGCCCGGTTGACCACGTCTTGCTCGGCCGCCGTCAGCAGGCAGGTGGCGAAGAACATGAGCTTGGCCACGACGAGGTCCGACTGGATGTCGTCCGGGCCCTTCCCCGCTTTGCTCAGTTCGGCGGCCCGGCGGTACACCAACCGGTAGCAGTCGAAGGCCTCGTCGACGAGTTCGAGGTGGCCTTCGTCGATGAACTGTTGTCCGCTCCAGTTGAGCTCCCTAAGGACCTGGGTGCGGTCCGCGTCGGGCATACGGAACGGTTTTTCGAACTTCGCGTCGTCCATGGCATCGAAGCGCAGCAAGGCCCGGCCCGCGCTCAGGAAGATCAGCTCCTGGCCCCAGGCCAGGGCCCGTCCGACCACCTCGCCGTCGGCTGACCGGCTCTGGACGATGGCCGGTGTCAAGCGACGGCGGACGGAGTTGGGCAGTGTGTCGAGTCGCTGCGGGGCGCCGTCGTTGCGGATGTTGGGTCCGAGCGTATAGGTGCCCCAGGTGGCGAAATTGAACCAGTTCGCGTTACCGACGGCGATCGCCTTCCCTGCCGAGGTTCGGGCGACAACGCTCCCGGCGCCGAATAACTTTTTGTCGAGACAAACGGCAAATTTGCTGTACGACAGGGTGATGCGATGGGTCCGGAGCGGCGTGTCGATGGTCTTGAAGACGCGTTCAACCCAATCCTGGGTTACGAACGAACATGGCTCGGTGGCTTCCGGGACCTTCTCCGGTTTGCGGTCCTCGCCCGGTCGTACCATGTGGGCACCTCGGTTCGTCTTGTACCCGGCCATGCGGGCCGGGTGCGGGTCAGTAGGTCAGCGGGATCTCCTCGCGGGCCTGAGCACCGGGAGCATCGGCGCCGCCCACATCGGCGGGGTTCGAGCCAACGGCGGTGGTACGCCCGGAGCCCCCGCCACCGAGCAGGGAGTCGCGCCGCTCCCGAAGGACGTCCTCGGTGACGTCGGCCAGGTCCCGTAGCGCAGCGACCACTCCCAGCGACGCGTCAAGCAACCGGACTTTCGCCTCGTCGTCGAACAAGTGGGCCGATCTCCGCGGGCTCTGGTGGCTGCCTCCCCCGCCGCTCTGGTCACCGCCTCCGGCTCCGTGGCGCGTCAGCAGCCTGGACAGGGAGTCGCGCTCACGCATAGTCGGCCCCGCTGAAGACGACCTCGAGCATGTCGTGGTTCACGCCCGCTCGGAGGACCTGCCGCTCATCGAAGGCATCCGGCAGCGCAAGCACGCGCCGGTGGGCCCCCAGGCTCACCGTGAGCTCGGCGCCCTGGCGCTCCACTGAGATGTCGTCGCGCTCGACGCCACCCACGGGGATACGGACGACGGCATGGCTGCCCTCGCTGCTGATGGTCACGGCACCCTGCGTCGACATCCGCTTCAGCGGATCGGCGTCGCCGTAGAGCTCGAGGCCCACCTCGGCGAGGTCTTCGACACCTGTGGGCTCGCTTGGTCGCAGCTGGGCGTGAGCCTGCGGCAACGGAGAGAAGGCCTCGTCGATCCGCTTGAGCTGCAGGACTTGATTGGAGTGCCACGTCTCGAGCAGCGGCGAGCCGAGGTCGGCACCGAGCACCCGGTTCACGAGCACTGCGTCCACCGGGTACCCGTACAGGGCCAGGTAGGACATCGTCCGCTGCCCCTCTGCCACGACCAAATGCTCGGGAGTGACCACGATGCGAGCCGTCGTGACCGCCTGCTCGAGGGTCGAACGGAAGCCCGACAGCTGCGAGGTCAGATCGGACACGGAGGTGAGCACACGGTCGCTCGGAGCGTTGATCGATAACGTACGTTCGATGTTGCGTCGCACACGAGAGCGGATCATCCCGGTCTGGCCGAAGATCCGGCCTAGATACCAGTCCAGGACGTCGGGCAACGACAGGAGTCGGAGGCTGTCGGCGCTCGGGGCACAGTCGACGACGAGCCCCCGCCACATCCCTTCGCTGGCGAAATCCCGGAGCCGGGCCAGTGCCAGAAGCTGGTCCAGGCCGGGCAACACGAGGAGTTCGGCCGCGTGCAGGCGGTCGAGATCGGGCACGTCGAGGAGCTCGGCCATGTACTCCGAGATCGTCGACCACGACCGCTGCAGTTCGTGGCGGCCGTCGAGCTGCACGGCGTCCAGGTTGGGCGCTACCTCCCCAGGCTCGCACCCCACTTTGGTGCCGAATGCCTCGGCCAGTGAATGCGCGGCATCAGTGGATGCAACGAGCACCCTCCCTGGCTGTCGCGTCGCCGCGTGGACGGCTGTGGCCGCCGAGAACGTCGTCTTCCCGACGCCCCCCTTACCCATGAATAGAACGATCCGCATCTACCCTCCCGTCCGATCGCCAACCGCCATGAAGGTGCTCGTCGCGGTGTGGCGACTTGCCCATACGTTCAGCCCACTTCGGGCGACGTCCTCCAAATGCGAGCGGCCCAGCACAACGAGGTCGTTCTCGGTCATCGTTCGAGCGCTCACGCGCAACTTCGTGGCCCGGAGGCCGACCGCCCGTTCCAGTTCGGCATCGAACGACTCGTCCACGGGTGCCGTCGCAGGCATCGCCGGCATGCCGGTACGCCAGACCATGATCGTGAACGCAGGATCGACTTGGTCTCGGGCGGCGAGGATCCGAGCCGTCTCGTAGTAAA
Source organism: uncultured Acidimicrobiaceae bacterium (assembly GCA_963719485.1). GTDB lineage: Bacteria > Actinomycetota > Acidimicrobiia > Acidimicrobiales > RAAP-2 > Bog-473. The sequence goes on along the minus strand of OY970387.1, from coordinate 3,259,276 downwards.
ACTGCGATCGCTGGGAGCGATTGCCAGACGCCAGCAGCAGCTCGAGGAGCTCGAGGAGGCCTTGCGCGGCACCAGGCAGGTCGTCGAGCTGACGCTTGAGACTGGACCACTCGAGAAGATCGAGGCTCAGGTTCCACCTGCTCCCCACGCTGCCTGCTGCGTCCATGGCCTGCTCGAATGCGACACAGGCCGCGTCGGGATCGCTGTTCGAGAGGACGCGACCCAAACAGTGCATGGCCCAATGCGTGCAGTCGGGATTGTTCAAAGTCCCGGGCCAAGGCAATGGCCCGCTCGACGTCGCGCGTCGCTCCGGCGCTGTCGCCCGTCATCAACCGGCTGATGGCAACGAACCCGAGGCTGTTGATCTGCCAGAACCGGTCCCCGCTCTGCCTGCTGTAGGCGATGATCGCCTGGAGATGCTCATGAATCTCGCCGAGCCGTCCCAGGTAGCCGTTGGCATCGATGAGCGCGAGGTGGGCCCAGAGTGCACTCGGATCCCTGGGCGACGGGGAAGCAGCGACGGCCCGCTCCCCCAGGTTTATCGCTGCGTCCATATCGCCCACGAACCACGCGCCCAGGGCGGCCGCCCCGAAAACTTGCGCCGTCATCGGTGACGTCGGTTCCAGAACCTCCGTCAGGCGCGCGGCCCATTCGTTGGCCTCCGAGAGCATCTGGAATTGACAGAACTGGAACAGCGCGATCACCATCCGGGCGGCGTCGTCGACTGAGTGCTCAAAGCACCACGCAACGGCCTGTCTGTGGTCGGCGAAGTCCGCCGACAGATTTTCACACGCCGCCGGCTCGCGGTCCGTGCGGAGGAGCGAACCGAACCGCTCGGCCAAGTCCCGCATGATCCTCGCGTGACGGCGTTGGAGCGACCGCCGTCTCGCCGGCTCGAGGAGGCTGCTGGCGAACTCCCTCGACGGCTGGAAGAGGCGGAAGCGAGCGGCCCCCGGCGAGTCCCGGGTGACCAAGCTCAGACGCACCAGCCGGTCGAACGCGCGCGTCGTTTCCGCCTTCGGACGCCCGTCGACCAACTCCAGCGCCTGCTCGCGGCTGAACGAACCCGCGAAGACGCCCAGCGACGCGAAGAGCTGCTGATCTGCATCAGACAGCAGGTTCAAAGACCATTGCAACGAAGCAACAATGCTGCCTAGCCGCGGCTCCAACCTGCTCTCGACGGCGAGCCGAGCCAGGACGCGTTCGTCGCCCACTGCCTGTTGCAACTCCTCGATGGTTATGACGTCGAGCTGCCGCGCTGCCAACTCGATCGCCAGTGGGATTCCACCGATACTCCGGCAGATCTCCGTCACCCTCCCGGCATTGTCGGCAGAGAGCGCAAAGTGGTTGTCGACCATGCGCGCGTGCATCTCGAAGAGCCGGACGGTGGGGTTCATCTGGAGCTCGGACAGGTCGGAAATGGCCGAACGAGGCACCTCGAGTGGGGGTATCTCCACACAGCGCTCGCCATCCGCTCCGAGGGCGGCGCGCGAGGTCGTCAGGACGTGGATCCAACTGCAGCGCCGCAGTAGCGACCCGGTGAGGGACCGGACCTGCTCCAGTTGATGCTCACAGTTGTCGAGTACCAAGAGCAAGCGGGCGGGACCCAGGACCCGGAGCACGGCGTCGAGGGCAGACTCGTCGCTGGCGGACACGCCGTGAAGCTCGGAAAGCACGAGCTCGGTCGTGCTTCCATCGCTCGGGATCACCGACAAGTCGACGAAGCGGACGCCGTCCTCGAACGGCTGCCCGACCGAACTCGCGATTCGCATGGCGAGACGTGTCTTGCCAACTCCCCCGGGACCGACGAGGGAGACGAAGCGGTTTGTTCGTACCTCATCGATGAGTTGGTCCACCAGCTTGTCCCGCCCAATCAGGCTCGTCAGCTCGGCGGGCATGTCGGCATCCCCTCGTTGGACGAGGCCGATAGCTGGAAAGTCGCTCGGAAGATCGTCCACATGCAACCCGAACACCTGCTCCGGCTGCCCCAGGTCCTTCAACCTGAGTGTCCCCAGATTCCGCAGGGTGGCTCCCTGCGGGAGGGCGCCTCGCACCAGATCGGCTGTGACCCGCGACATCACGGTCTGGCCACCGCAGGCGGAGGAGACCAATCGGGCAACTCGATTCACAGCGGGGCCGAAGTAATCAGCGGATCGCTCGATGCACTCGCCAGTGTGCAAAGCAATCCGCACACGGATCTCACAGTCCTCGGGCCACTGCTCGCTCCAGATCGCGCGTTGCAACGCGGCGGCAGCCGTTACGGCATTCGAAGCGGAAGCGAACGCCACGCAGAAGGCGTCACCGACTGTCTTGAAGACGTGCCCGGAATGGTCGCGAACCGTCTTGTCTACTATCTCGTCGTGACGGGCGAGTGCCCCACTCATGGAGGCGGGATGCTCCTCCCACAGGTGGGACGATCCCTCGATGTCGGTGAACAGCAACGTGACGACGCCGGTCGGAAGCCCAGGTTCCGGCGCCCTCTGCGCCATCGCCCCCAATTCCGTCCGCGGCTCTGGGCCCTGCCAATCGAGCTCCGGGCTCTGCTCAAGGATCGCCTGTTCGAGCGCCGCCAGACTCGACGAAGGGACGAGCCCGATCTCCGATAGATCCTGCCGAAGTCGGTCATACGCCCGAAGTGCCTCTGCATGCCGTCCGCACCGGCAGAGCGCCAGCATGAGGCCCTTGCAGAGGCCTTCGTGGAGGGGCTGTGCGAGCACCTCCGTTTCAGCCGATACCACGACTAGTTGAGGTCTACCGAGCGCGAGCAGGGAGTCGTACAGCGTCTCGAGTGTCGACAGACGCATTTGGTCGAGGCGCGTACGGACAGGAATGGACCAGACGGAGTCAGTCACGTCGATCAGGGCAGGACCACGCCATTGGTCAAGCGCGGCGCCCAGTAATTTGGCGGCTCGTTCGAGCTCGCCTGCTGCGAACGCCTCGAACCCGCGCGTGCTCTCGTGTTCGAAGGCATCGACGTCAAGCTCTCCATCGGCGATTTCGATGACGTAACCGCTCGCGCCGTGGCGTATCCGGTCTCCGCCCAACACGCGCCTCACCGCCGAGATGTGGCTCTGCAGCGTCTGACTCGCACCCTCCGGTGGGTGCCCGTCCCACGCGTCTTCGATCAGCCGATCGGACGTCAACGGGTGGTTTGCCGAGACCAGCAACCGAATCAGAATGCTCCGCCGGCGCCGTCCCGTCAGCTCCAGAACGCCGGAATGGTCACGGATCAGTAGTGGTCCCAGGACTCCAAAATCCGGCATCCAGCTCCTCCCCCGACGCCGTTCGTATATGAACCCTACCGGCCAATAAACCCCTGCTCAAGAGGCAAGTCACCACTTGGCACGAGCTTGCAGCGATGTTGCAGCCGCCCTGCACCATCCCCCGGCACGATGTGAGGCGACAAGTGCCACACCGAATCGATGGATGCGAAATCGAGACGCTGCGCCCACGCAGACGAAGGAGGCTTCGTTGACCTTTGCCACAGACCTGAATGGGGAACCTCCAGACGGGATCGGAACCGACGAGTCCGCTCTGGTACGGGTGCCCGAGGCGGCGGCAATCGATGTCACTGCTCGCTTCTGCGGGATCGTGCGGATGGTCGACGTCCAAACGCGCCGAGACGGCCGCAGCCAGCCGACGAGCGAGGAAGCCCAGCGGGTGGAGGCGGAGTTCTCGCGTCTCATACACGTCTTGGGCACTGAAGTCGGAGCCGCCCGGTCCAATCCGATGGTCCGCCGGCGCGTCCGCGCGTTAATCATCCCGTGGCTCCTCGAGAGCCGTTTCTGGTGTCGTTCGCTGCTCAAGGCCCCAGGACCGGGCGGCGACTTCCAGCTCCTCGAATGGATCTACGAGCTCGAAGACGGCCTCGCGTCGGATCCGACGCAGAGCGCGGTGGCAAACCTGCTTGACGGTGTCTTCTCGAGGCTCGCCAGTGTCAGAGATGTCTGGTACCGCCGGGCGTGGTGCCGCGACCTGATCGCGTCAACGGTGTCGCGTCTCGAGCGACCGATCCGAATTATGGACGTCGCCTGTGGAGGTAGCCGGTACACGCGGGACGCTCTCCAGCTGCACCCCGGTTCCATCCGACTAGCCGGCACCGACGAAGATCCGAGGGCCATTGCGTTCCTTCGGGCAAGGCTCCCCGGTACCGTGCTCGACCGGGTAGGCCTGTTGAGCATGTCGGTGGAGCGCCTCCCGGTTCTCGTGCCCACGCCAACCCTGCCCGAAGCCGGTTTCGACGTGGTGTTGTCCACGAGCATTCTCAACGACCTCGACAACGACGCCGCTGTCCTTCTCCTGCGGCATATGTCGAGCCTCACTCGGCCCGGCGGCGTGACTGCGATCTGCACCTCGACACCGGACGACCAACTCCGGACAATCACGGAGTGGGTGAGCGATACGCAGATCCACTATCGCGATGTCCCCATGGTGCTGAACCTCTTCCCGGTAAGTCAACGCGCGCTCGTCGACATAACCGTCTCACCGGATCGGACGGTCGTCTGCGCTTGGGTTGTCAAGTGACGACCGATCGGCTCCAGGGTTCTGGTGGGGGACCCAACAAGCGGCATATTTGTTCAATCGATGCAACACCTGATCTCGTCGAGAATCGGAGGTAGTGACATGCACGTACGTCGACTAAACCGAGGTTCGGAAGTGTCCCTCCGAAATCTTGCGCTTTTTGCCCCTTGCTCTGACCGGGAGTTGCGCCGCATCGCACGTATCGGCACCGAGGTGGAGGTCGAGGCCGGCCGAGTGCTCACCTTCGTCGACCGGCCGGGTACCCAGTTCTGCGTGATCGTGAGCGGCACCGCGTCGGTCTGGCGCGAGGATGTCCGACTGGACGTGCTGCAGGCGGGTTCATTCTTCGGCGAGGTCGCCCTTCTGGACAACGATATGTGCAGCGCCACCGTGATCGCCGATACGAGGATGCGCCTGATCGCGATGTCACGGCGCGAATTCATGAGCTCGCATTTCCTCACTCCGTCCGTGCTTGAACAGATGGTCAAAGAACTCAGCCGTCGGCTGCGGCGCGCCAACATGGGCTGGGCACTCGGACAACGCGGTCAGGAGTTGGCGACGACCTTCGAAGCTCCTGCGATCGGCCACGATTCATGAGGGCCTCCAAGAACACGGGTGATCTGGTTCGGGCCAGCGGCCAGCACGGCTTCTGAGGCGGCGCAGGTCGTCGGTTACCCGAAGAGCCCGTTTGGGCGGTCGGATTCGCACATCTCCGCGAACAGGCGGTGGATGCGGCGGTCCGGCGTGAGCTCGGGGTGGAACGACGACGCCAGCACCGGCCCCTGGCGCACGAGGACGGGCACGCCGTCCAGCGTCGCGAGGACGTCGACCTTGTCTCCGACGTTGACGACCAGCGGGGCCCGGATGAAGACGGTCGGCAGGGGTGGGCCCTCGCCGGACCCGAACACGACGTCGGCCTCGAATGACCTGTCCTGGCGCCCGTAGCCGTTGCGGCGCACCACCGCGTCGAGCACGCCGAAGGTGCGCTGGTCGGGACGCCCGTCGAGGACCTCCCGGGCGACGAGCACGAGGCCGGCACATGTCCCGAGGAGAGGAAGGGGGTGTTCCGCAGTGGCGAGGCGCTCCGCGATCGCCTCGAAGAGGCCGGTCGACTCGAGCAGCATGGACAGCGTCGTCGACTCGCCACCCGGCAGAACCAGACCGGCCAGACCCTCGAGATCCGCGGGCCGCTTCACCCCGCGGGCGGAGCAACCGACCTCGGCCAGTGCGGAGAGATGCTCACGCACGTCCCCCTGGAGGTCGAGGACTCCGATGAGCGGTCCCTTTACCACCCCCGGTCGGCGAGATGCTCGCCGTACTGGGACGCCTCGAGACCGCGCATGGCCTCACCGAGACCGCGGGACACCTTCGCCACGTGCTCGGCGTCGGTGAAGTGCGCCGTGGCCTCGACGATGGCCGAGGCCATCCGGGCCGGATCCGAAGACTTGAAGATGCCCGAGCCGACGAAGACGGCCTCCGCGCCCAGCTGCATCACGAGCGCGGCGTCCGACGGCGTGGCGATCCCGCCCGCGCAGAACAGCGGCACCGGCAGCTTCCCCGACGACGCGATCTCCTGCACCAAACCGATCGGTGCGCCGAGCTCCTTGGCCCAACCGTAGAGCTCCGCGGGATCCGCCTGGGTCAGCGCTCGGATGGTGCCCAGGATGGAGCGCAGGTGGCGCACCGCCTCCACGATGTTCCCCGTGCCGGCCTCTCCCTTGGAGCGGATCATGGCCGCGCCCTCGGACACGCGCCGCAACGCCTCGCCCAGGTTCGTCGCACCGCACACGAACGGGACGGTGAAGGGCCACTTGTCGATGTGGTACGCCTCGTCGGCCGGTGTCAGCACCTCGGACTCGTCGATGAAGTCGACGCCGAGCGACTGCAGCACCTGAGCCTCGGCGAAGTGCCCGATGCGGGCCTTGGCCATGACCGGGATCGTGACGGCCTCGATGATCCCCTCGATCAGGATCGGGTCGCTCATGCGCGCCACGCCGCCGTCCCGCCTGATGTCGGACGGCACCCGCTCGAGCGCCATGACCGAGACGGCACCAGCGTCCTCGGCGACTTTGGCCTGCTCGGCGTTGACGACGTCCATGACGACGCCGCCCCGCAGCATGTCCGCCAACCCCCGCTTGACGGTGAAGGTCCCGGTTGTCATTGGTAGTCAGGGGCGCGGTGCCGTGACGGCCCGGTTCCCCATCCCCCTTTCAATCCGTGCATGCGATTCTCCCGCACACGGCTTTCCGATGGACTTCTAGACATGGTTACGCAGCTTTCGGGTAGCGGATAGTGCCCATGAGCTTGTGCAGGCCCTGGTCATGGAACCAGGTGCGGGTCCAAGTGGCGGCTTGGCCAGGACGCAGGTTGCGACCGCGCTTCTTGATGAGCAAGCGGCGTAGTCGCCACGCAACGTAGCGGTCCAAGGAGACGAACTTGAGTCCGGCGCCTTCACCGTGAAATGAGCGGCCGGCTCCTCCGTTGTAACTGTGACGAGGCTGCAGGACTCGTGCCTGGTGGCACTACGGCCCGCGCACTTGCTCCCTCCGAAGAGGCTCTTGACGCCCCGCTCAGCCCGGCGCCTCTCGACGACGAACCGGGGCCTGCTACCGGGCTTTCCGGCACTTACCCGGGTGGGACTTGCACCCACTGGTCTGGTCCAACTTTCAGGACGCACCATCTGCCCAGTCTACGAGGGCCGGCTGCCCCTTCTCACCACTCGCTCAACGCGGCGGCCCGCACCGAGGTGGCATCGAGATCCCCCGGCTCCGGGGCGTCGTCACGGTGCCCGACGGAGGGGTCGATCCAGACCCAGCGGGTGGGCCCGAACCGGGCGGGAGAGGCGAAGAACGAGCCCTCGGCGGGGGCGGGAGACCCCATCATGGTGCGCAGCGCGCCGAGCAGCCCGCGGGGGTAGAGCACGGCCGAGGCGCCGACGACGTCCGCACGGTACTCACGGCTCTCCCCCACGCAGCGACGCAGCGTGGACTCCCCCCCGAAGAGCGTCCCCAGCGTGATGCCGACGCACGAGACCCCGTTGTCGCCCCGCTTCACGTGGGCCAGCTCGTGCGCGATCACGCCCTCGAGCTCAATGGGGTCGAGTCGGCGCAGCAGGCCCGAGGTGACCACCAGGGTGGACCGACGCGCGTCACGGCCGAGGGCGCAGGCGTTGGGCACATCGTCGTCCAGCAGGTAGAGCGACGGCATGCTGAGCCCGAAGGTGGCGCAGAGGCCCTCGGTCACGTTGGAGAGCCGCGTCTCGTCCTCCTCATCGATCGGGACGGCGCCGATCCGGCGGAGGGCCACCGCAGGGGCCAGCCGCCACACCGCGTACATCGCCGCGGCGCCCGCGACGACCAAGGTGACGGCCCCGACGATCAGCGAGACGGACACCCACAGGAGCAGTCCCAGGAGCACGGCGGGGATGGCGGCCGTCCAGGCGCACAGCCGGATGGCGCGACGGCGGTTCGCCGCCACCTCGCCCGGGTAGACCCGGGGGGCGCCGAGACTCGGCAGCACGTCGAGCGGCTCGAGAGGTGGGAGCGGTGCCAGCGCGACCGCGGCGCGTGGGGGTCCGCTGCGCTGCCGTGAGCCCGAACCCGAGCGGTTCCCCCCACCTTTCCCCGTCCCCTGCGGCGAGGAACGCTGACGGCCCCCGCCCTGGCCCCTGCTCGGTGCGTTCGAACTCGACCGGCCACCCGATCCGTTGCCTCCGCCGCCGGACCGGCTGCTCCCGCCCGACGTCCCGCTCCGGCCCGAGGACCGGCTCCGGTTGCGGTTGCGGTTGCGGTTCCTGTTCCGGTTGCGGTTCCCGCCGCCACCGCCGCTGCCGCTGCCGCCACCGCCGCCGGTGCCGCCCGGCTTCCCGCCGGACGTCCCTGAACCCTCGTTTTGATCGGCCATCAGGCCCAGCAGCCTACGGCCTGCCGGGTCACCCGCTGATGTAAGGGGCGACCGCAGCGCGCCGGCGAGAATACCCCAGACTCTAAACCACTCTGTTTATAGTCTGGGCAGACGTCGCCCGATGTTTCCCGCCCACCCGTGCTCACCCAGTCAGGCGAGGCCCTCACGCCTGGAGCCGAAGCCCGCGATCGCCCGCGCGTAGACGTCGAGGTAGCGCTCGGCCAGGGTGTCCATCGACCAGGCCTGGGCGTATTCCCTCGCCGCCTTGCGCGCCTCGGGGGACGACTGCCCGGTGCCCTCGGCGACATCGGCCAGCGCGATCCCGAGCGAACGAGCCAACGCGGCGGCGTCACCGGGCGGGACCAGGGCGGCGTGACCGCCGGAAGCCGTGCGGTAGCCCTCGATGTCGGAGGCCACCACCGCGCACCCTGCCGCCATGCCTTCGAGGAGCACCATCCCGAAGGACTCGCCCTGCAGCGACGGCGCGCACAGCACGTCCGCCCGCGCCAGCCGGGCCGCCACCTCCTCGTCGCTCAGCAGGCCCAGCCAGCGCACCCGGTCCGACTCGGGGTAGCGCCGCCGCTGCACCTCGGTCTCGGGCCCGTCGCCGGCGACCCACAGGACGGCTGGCCTCTCGAGCTGCGCGAACGCGTCGAGGAGAACGTTGAGCCCCTTGCGTTGCTCGTGGCGACCGAGGAACAGGACAGCCGGGCGGCCCTCGTCGTCGCGCAGCGCCGGCGCCGACTCGAAGCGATCCGTCTCCACGCCGTTGAACAACACCTCGAAGCTACCGCCGCCCGAGCGCAGGCCCGTCTCGCGCGCCGCCTCGGAGACCGCCACCCGGATCTGCATGCGGCGCCCCACCAGTGCAGCCAGCGGCTTGAGGACGGGTACCCACCGGCTCACCCCGGCCCGGTGGTACGTGCCGACCATCGGGAGCGGCGCGGTCAGGACGAGGCCGTAAGCCGCCATCGGCGCCAAGGGCTCGTGGATGTGCACGACGTCGAAGCCACCGGTGCGCACGAAGCGTTCGGCGCGCGCCGCCGCCGTCGGCCAGAGCGCCACCGGGGCCACCGACCCGTTCGAGTGGAGCGCCGTGGGGCTGCCGATGACGAAGTGCGGCCCGACGGCGGCGGGCACCGCTTCGTGGTCGCTCGCCGGCGCCACCACGGTGACGTCGTGACCAAGGACGCGCAACGAGCGCGACAGGCCGATCACCTGTCCCTGCACCCCACCCGGACGCGAGAGTGAGTACGGCGAGAGCATGGCGATCCTCATCGGGGACTCATCGGGGATCGCTCGGCCAGTTCGGCTGGAAGAGGTGCCACTGCTCGGGGCGGGCGCGGATGTCGTACTCGAACGTCGTGGCCAGATCCTGGGTCAACCGCGCGATGTCGTCGCGCATCCGGCCGCGGCGGGTGGTGTCGAGCGGCGCGTGCACCACGCCAGTGTGCCAATTCCCCGGGCCTGAGTAGACGACGACGGGGAGCAGGGGGGCCCCGGTGCGCAGCGCCAAGGTGGCGGCCCCCGCAGGCAAGGTGGTCTTCTCCCCGAAGAACTCGACCTCCACCCCGTTCCCGACCATGTCCCGGTCACTGACCAGGCCGGCGATGCCGTTGTTCTTCAGCGCCCGCAGCAGCGCCGAGCTCGATCCCTCGCCCAGCGGCACTGCGGTCAGCCCCATGGCCGCGCGTTTCGCCACGAACCACTCGAAGAGCTCCTCGGGCTCGAGTCGCTCCACGATGGCCGTCATGGGCATGCCCTCGAGACCCAGCCAGTAGCCGCCCCACTCCCAACTGCCGACGTGGGGCAGCGCCATCACGACGCCGCGCCCGCGGTCGATGGCGGCGCGGAGGTGCTCTTCGCCCTGCAGGAGTTGCCAGCGGGCCCGCACGCCGACCTCGTTCTCGTAGGGCAGCCGGGCGCCGTCGCACCAGTAGCGCGCATAGGAGTCGAAGGTGCGTCTGCTCCAACGCCGCACGAGGTCCGGATCAGGTGCCACACCGTCGGGGCACTCGCTGGCCAGCACGCGATGCATGTGGTGCTCGCCCATGGCAAGGGCGGGACTGGCCCGCAGCGTCATGGCCCGGGCCACGGCGCGTGCGGCGCCTTCCGCCACCGGCTCCGGCACATGCGCCATGGCGGCGCCGAGGCCCCGGTACGTGAGGGAGCTCACCTTGGCGCGCCAGCGCGTGACGTTCACTCGGGACTCAGAACGCTGAAAGCCCGCAGGACAGGATCAGGACGCAGGCGGGCTGCGGCGGGTGGCGCGGCGGGCGCTGGTGCTCTCCGGATGCCCGCGGGCGGCGCGTCGGCGCTCCCGGAGGGTCCGGCCCGAGCGGCTGCTCAAGGACTCCTGGCGGCGGGCCCGCCAGCGCCCCACCGGCGCGCCGGTGGTCCGGGCCAGCTCACGGCGGGGCACGCCGGTGGACTCGCGAGCCTCACGCCAGGCCCGCCAGCGCGAATCGACGCGCCCCTCACGCCAGGCTTCGATCCGGCGCCGGATGACGGCGTCGCGCCCGGACGCGGCGTTCCACACCTTGACGAAGCGGGAGATGGCGGTGAACGAGATGAGGACGAGCAGGATCCAGAGCACCGGCACGAAGATCGCGGCGCTCAGGAAGCCCACGCCCAGAAGGAACATCCGCTCACCGCGCTCCATGAGTCCGCCCTTGGCCGAGAGGCCGAGCGACTCCGCCTTGGCCCGCTCGTAGGAGACGAGCGCGGTCACGGCCAGGATGGCCATGGGCAGCAACGCGAGACGTCCGTCGCCCCGGCCCAGCAGGTACCAGGCGCAGCCGAACATCAGCACGGCATCGGCGATGCGGTCGGTGACCGAGTCGAAGAAGGCACCGCGGACCGAAGCCGTGCCGGCCGCCTTGGCGACGGGGCCGTCGAGCAAATCGTGCAGGCCCGTGATGATCAGGAAGATGATGGCGAGGTGCAGGTGGCCCGTCGCCACCAGGACGGCCGTGGCCGTGGCCGACACGAGGCCGGTCGCGGTGAGCACATCAGCGGTGATGCCATGGCGGTGAAGCGTCTCGGCGACCGGACCGGTGGTCCGGTCGACGGAGGTTCGCCAACGACCGTCGAACATGAAGCTCCTCGTCGTGCGCGGCCCGGGACAGGGTTCCGGCGCTGTCGCCATGAGTTTACCATCCGGTCCCCAAAACCTGGGGGCCCTTCCGCCGGGCGCCACCGCCGTTGGGCGAGCCGTCCGGGCGGCCGGCCGTGCCCCCAACCCGTTCGAACTCCTGGTCACGGCCGGGGACCGGCCCGCCGGGTCAATCCCGGACGCTCCCTGCACCGTACCCACCTCGGTGACACCAGCCAGGTGACATCAGGGCAACAAATGATCGCAAAGGACCCCATGCACTCCATCCGAACCGCCGTGCTGGCCGCGCTCGTCGCCGCCTCCGGAGCCGCCGTCGCCTCCCTCGAGGCCGTGACGACAGGGCCAGCCGGGGCCGCCACGAGCACCACCACCGTCAAGGCCGTCGAGACCGACTTCCACATCGCGCTATCCAAGAAGATGTTCACGGCGGGCCGGTACGTCTTCGTGGTCGAGAACAAGGGCCAGACGACCCACGCGCTCGCCATCACGGGACCGGGCCTGTCCAATGCGACCTCGAAGAACATCGGTCCGGGGCAGACCACCAAGCTCACGGTGACCTTCAAGAAAGGTGCCTACGACGTCTTCTGCCCCGTGCCGGGACACAAGATGCTGGGCATGAACATGAACATCGTCGTCAGCGCGGCACGGACAGTGACGACGAGCAGCGGCTCGAAGAGCACCAGCGGCAGCGGCACCACCGGCAACAGCAGCGCGGGCGGCGGGGCGGCCTTCTGACACTGGCCGGACGGGACCGTCGGGTAGCCTCGCCAACCGAGATTCCCACGCGGGGACGCGGGGACTCACGTGAGGTGATGGTGCCGGTGTCCGAGCCGAGGAGTGCGGGAGCGCGGCGGAGCGTGCTCCCCGATCCCACTCTCGACGTCTCCATCGTCGTTCCGTACTACAACCCGGGGGACCGCCTGCGCACCACGGTCGACGACATGGTCCGGGTGCTGGCGGCGTCGGGCATGACCTTCGAGATCATCGCGGTGTCGGACGGCTCCACCGACGGCAGCCCGTTCACGCTCGAGGGCTTCCCCGAGAACGTGGTCCGCCGCGTGACGTTCGCCACGAACGTCGGCAAGGGACACGCGCTGCGAGCCGGGCTCGGCATGGGGCGGGGACGCTATCTCGGCTTCATCGACGCGGACGGCGACATCTCCCCCGAGCTGCTCGCGCCCTTCGTCTCCATCATGCAGTCGATGGAGCCCGACATCATCATCGGGAGCAAGCGCCACCCCGACTCTTCCGTGCACTACCCGCCCCTGCGCCACCTGTACTCGTGGGGGTACCAGCACCTCATCGCGCTCCTCTTCCGACTGCGCGTCAAGGACACTCAGGTCGGGATCAAGCTGGTGGACCGCCGGGTCATCGCCGACGTCCTCCCGCTCCTGCGCGAGAGCCGGTTCGCCCTCGATCTCGAGCTGCTCGTGCTCGCGCGCCGGCTCGGCTACACCCGGATCGTCGAGGCCCCGGTCCGCATCGAGCATCGATTCGGGAGCACGATCTCGCTCAGGGCCGTGTGGCTGCTCCTCGTGGACACAATCGGCCTCTTCATCCGTTTCGCGGTCCGCCACGAATACGACGCCGCGCTGGCGGCGCGGTCGGAACCGCATGACGCCGCCGGCAAGGAACCGGGGTCGGACCCGGGCTGAGCGGAACCGGTCGCACCCCTGAAGAGGGCGCCCGAGCGGCGCTCCACGGGGGGCCGTACACTCGGATCCAACGAGCCGGTTCAGGCCCACCTGAACGGACGGAGGACGGAGGACCAGGTGCCACACGACCCGACCGCTATCCGCAACGTCGCCCTCGTCGGCCATCACGGAGCCGGCAAGACCACGCTCGCCGAGGCGCTCCTGGCCGCCACCGGATCCATCGCGCGGCGGGGATCAGTCGAGAAGGGCAGCACCGTCATGGACTTCGAGGCCGAGGAGGTGGCGCGCCAGCTGTCCCTCTCGACCAGCCTCGCCCCCTTCACGGTCAACGGGGTCAAGGTCAACCTCCTCGACACCCCGGGCTACGCCGACTTCGCCGGCGAGATGGTCACGGCGCTGGCGAACGTCGACCTGGCCGTCGTCGTGGTGAGCGCGACCGACGGGGTGCAGGCCCAGACCGAGGATGCCTGGCGGGCCGCCGCCCGGCTCGGCGTGCCGCGGGTGATCGTCATCAACAAGCTGGACCGGGAGCGGGCCGACTTCGACCGGACCCTGGCCGAGATCCGGACCTCCTTCGGCGCCGGCGTGGCGCCGGTGGAGCTGCCCATCGGGCACGAGGCCGACTTCCACGGCGTGATCGACCTCCTCGACGACACCGCCACCCACTACGACATTTCCCACGCCGGCGCGCCGGTCGACGGCACCGTGCCCCCGATCGGTCACGAGGGGCCCATCCCCGACGACCTCGTCGACGAGGAGCACGTCGTGCACGAGCAGTTGGTCGAGGGCATCGTGGTCGGTGACGACGACCTCATGGAGCGCTACCTCAACGGCGAGACGCTCGACTACGCCGAGCTCGAGAAGAGCCTGGCCGGCGGCGTCGCCTCGGCCAGCGTGTTCCCGGTCCTGTGCTGTTCGGCCGCCAGCGGAGTGGGCGTCGATCGGCTGGCTCGGCTGATTGAGGAGCTCTGCCCCAGCCCGGGGTCACGGCCGCCGATCCTGGCCAGCGCGGGCACCGAGACGACCGAGATCCCCTGCGACCCGAGCGGCCTGACCCTCCTCACGGTGACCAAGACCTTCAACGACGGCCACACCGGCAAGATGTCCCTCTGCAAGGTGGTCTCGGGCACCCTCCAACCCGACGCCGTCCTCGTCAACACGCGCACGCGGGAAGAGGAGCGCCTGCACGCGCTGCAGAGCATCGCCGGCCACGCCACGGCACCGGCCACGAGCGTCGCCGCGGGCGACTTCGTCGCCATCCCCCGCTTGAACGGGACCCGCACCGGCGACACCCTCGCCCCCAAAGGCCAACCCGTTGTGGTGGAGCCGCCGACGCTGCCGACGCCGGCGCTGCAGGTGGCGGTCAAGCCGGCCACCCGGGCCGACGACGACAAGCTGATGTCCGCGCTGCAGCGCATGTGCGACGAGGACCCGTCGCTGACGGTCGCCCGCGACGACGAGACGCACCAGACGATCCTCGGGGTCAGCGGCGAGGTGCACCTGGCGGTCACCGTCGAGCGCCTGGAGCGCAAGTGCAACGTGCACGTCGAGCGCGAGGAGTTGCGCATCCCCTACCGCGAGACGATCACCAAGACAGCCGAGGCCGAGGGCAAGCACAAGAAGCAGTCGGGCGGGCACGGCCAGTTCGGCGTGTGCCACCTGCGCCTCGAGCCGCTGGCCCGTGGGGAGGGGTTCGCCTTCCGCGACGAGGTCGTCGGCGGGGCGATCCCCCGCCAGTACATCCCGGCGGTCGAGAAGGGCGTGCTCGAGACCTTCGAGCAGGGCGGTGTCTACGGCTACCCGATCGTGGACGTGGCCGTCACCGTCGACGACGGCAAGGCGCACTCCGTCGACTCCAACGAGGTGAGCTTCAAGATGGCCGCGGCGCTCGCGATCCGGACCGCCATGGCCGAGGCGGGGCCGATCGTGCTGGAGCCGATCTCGAGGCTCGAGGTCACCGTCCCCGACGAGTGCCAGGGCGACGTGATGGGCGACCTCACCTCCCGACGGGCCCGCATCGTCGGCACCGACGCGGCTGACCTGGAGGGCTTCCAGACCGTGGTGGCCACGGTGCCGACCGCCGAGATCACCCGCTACGCGGTGGACCTCCGCGCCATCACCGGCGGTCGGGGCTTCTTCACGACGACCTACGACCACTACGACGCGGTCCCCGAGCATCTTCTGGGATCCCTCGCCAAGAGCGAGGGCTGATTACCTCAATCAGGAGGCCGAGCTGCCCCGGCGGCGGCGACGACGCACCGGCGGCCGGCCCGGGGGTTCCCCGCCCTGCCTGGTCAGAGCGGGCAGACTGCAGCGATGCGTGTCCTCGTCACCGGCGGTGCCGGTTTCATCGGTTCGAACCTGGTCGACGCGCTCGTCGGTGAGGATGCCCACGAGGTGGTGGTGCTCGACGACTTGAGCACGGGCCACCGCGCGAACCTCAACGCCAAGGCGCGCCTGGTCGAGGGTGACGTGGCCGACCCCGACGTCGTGGCTGCCGCGGTCGAAGGGGTGGAGGTGGTGTTCCACCTGGCGGCGGCGCGCGCCGTGCTGCGATCGGTACAGGAGCCCCTGGAGTCGGACCGGGCCAACACCCACGGGACGCTGACGGTGCTGGAGGCCTCGCGCCAGGCCGGCGTGCGGCGGGTGGTCTCCACGTCGTCCTCGTCGGTCTACGGCGGTGCCGCGGTGACCCCGACGCCCGAATCGGCGCCCCTGCTCCCCCGTTCGCCCTATGCCGTCTCCAAGCTGGCCGGCGAGCACTACGCCCGGGTCTACTGGGAGCTGCACGGTCTGGAGACCGTGTCGATCCGCCCCTTCAACGTGTTCGGCCCGCGCCAGCGCCCCGACAGCCAGTACGCCGCGGTCATCCCGATCTTCATCGACGCGCTCCGTTCGGGCCGCTCCCCCGAGGTCCACGGTGACGGGCTCCAGAGCCGGGACTTCACCTACGTGGACGACACCGTTGCGGCCTTCGTGGCCGCCGCGGGCGCGGCGGCCGAGGTGTGCGCAGGGCGCGCCTACAACGTGGCCGCCGAGGGGGAACACTCGCTCATGGAGCTGCTGGCCATTCTCGAGCGACTGCTCGGCGTCTCCGTGGCGCCGCACCACGTCGAAACGCGGGCCGGGGACGTGCGCCGGAGCCGGGCGGATTGCACGTTGGCCCGCGCCGAACTGGGCTGGAGCGCCCAGACCTCATTCGAAGATGGCTTGGCCCGAACGGTGGCCTGGTTCGCGCGCGCCTGACCCGACGTCGTGTCCTCGATAGGTATGGACCGGGGCATTTGAAGTCGCCAAAAACCATTGTTTGACCACGTCCTAGTGTCCTGGAAAGTTGAACCGCCAAGAAATATTGGCTGAACGGGAATTTTCTCGGTTGGGCCGCGTTGGTCCGGTGTTATACGCCAACATCGGAGGAACGCCATGGCCCGAAGAGGACGCCCCACCGTCGAGATCAATTTGAGCGCCGACGAACGCGCCACCCTCGAGCGCTGGGCGCGCCGGCATTCGTCGTCCCAAGCGCTGGCGTTGCGATCCAAGATCGTGCTGGCCTGCGCGGCGGGGAGAGCCACCCACGCTGAGATCGCGGCTGAGCTGGGTTGTAATCCGGTGACGGTAGGCAAGTGGCGGAACCGCTTCGCCGAGGGTCGCCTCGACGGCCTCGTCGACGCCCCACGTCCGGGAGCGGCGCGCACCATCGGTGACGAGGTGATCGAAGCGGTCGTGGTCGAGACGCTCGAGAGCGCACCGCCCGACGCCACGCACTGGTCGACGCGCACCCTGGCGGCCAAGCACAAGATCAGCCACACCACGGTGCGAGAGATCTGGCGGGCCTTCGGGCTCAAGCCCTGGCGCGAGGACTCCTTCAAGGTGTCGCCCGACCCGGACCTGGTGGAAAAGATCCGTGATCTCGTCGGGCTCTACATGAGCCCGCCGGTGGCCGCCGCCGTGTTCGCCATCGACGAGAAACCCCAGATCCAAGCGCTCAATCGCACCGCGCCCACCCTGCCCATGTTGCCCACTACCCCGGCCCGGGCCACCCACGACTACGAGCGCAACGGCACCTGCGACCTCTTCGCCGCCCTCGATGTGGCGACGGGGACCGTGATCACCGACATCCGCAAGTCCCACACCAGCGCCGACTTCATCGCCTTCTTGAACAAGGTCAACCGCGAGGTCCCCGCCGAGCTCGATGTGCACGTGATCCTCGACAACCTCGCCACCCACAAGACCCCCCAGGTCCACCGCTGGTTGTTGCGTCACCGCCGGTTCCACTTCCACTTCACCCCGACGTACGGGTCGTGGATGAACCTCGTGGAGCGGTGGTTCTCTGCGCTCACCACCAAGAAGTTGAAGCGCTCCGCGCATCGCAACGTCAAAGAGCTGGCCGCCGACATCTTGGACTGGGCTGCCACCTGGAACGAAAACCCGCGTCCGTTCGTGTGGACCAAGAGCGCCGAACAGATCCTCGAACGCCTGGCCGCCTACTGCGCCGCCATCAACGTCAGCGCATGACTTTCGTTTTCACGGCGCTTCAACCTTCCGGGACACTAGGCTGGCGTTGGTGGGATCTTTGACTCAACGCGACCGCTGCCCGGTCTGCACTTCCGATCAGACGCGAGTCCTCCTCGACCATCCGTACGGCCACGATCCGATCAGGGCGTATCTCGACACGTTCTACGACGGCCGCTTCGACCTGTCGAGGGTGGAGGGCGAACGCTACGTTCTCAATCGGTGCGAGCGGTGCCTGTTGGTGTTCCAGAAGTTCGTGCCTGAATCGGAGCTGCTCAACTATCTCTATGGAGAAGTGGCGCTGGCGGACCGGGACGAGTTGAGCCGTAGCCGTGGACTGCTGATCCGCCAGGTTTATGGCCATCAAATGGAGCAAGTCATCAAGTACTGGAACCGCGATCCAGCGGCTCTGAATGTCCTTGACTTTGGGACCGGAACCGGGATCTGGCTCCAAATGGCGGAGGCCTACGGTTGCGTCCCTCACGCCGCCGAGCTGGGCTCGGTCGAAGTCGAGCATCTGCAGTCCCGCGGCATCCGCGTGTACGGCCTCGACGAGTTGCCCGCGGACTCGTTCCATTTCATCAACGCCGAACAGGTCTTCGAACATCTCGTCGACCCGGCTCAGGTTATGGATCGGCTCACGGCGGCCCTCGTGCCCGGCGGTCTGCTTCGGGTCGCCGTGCCCAACGGTATGGGTGTCGAGTCCCTGCTGGCCGACGCCGATTGGACAGCGCCGAAAGGCTCGCCTCGGTCTCTGAACCCCGTCGCCCCGCTCGAACACATCAACTGTTTCAAGCGTCAGTCCCTTCGGGCTCTGGGCTCCCGTAGCGGTCTGAAGGAGTTCAGCTACCCGTTGCGGCAGTACATGACCTCGATGGAGAGAGCGCGGTTCATCCTGGCAGCCCTTGTGCATCTTGTCCGGACTCCGGCAGGCACCAGCCCCATCATTTTCCGTCGATCGGTGCCCGACGACCCCATCATTTGAAATCGTTTCCTCGTTGACCCACGTGGTGATCCCCGATGGCGATCTCGGGATCAAACCCGAACCAACCCGATCACGGGTGGAGGGTCAGCTATCCGAGCGGCCCTTGTCTCGATGCTCCCGTTTCTTCGACCCACGTTTCGAAGGACAGGACGGCCCAGAGCGGGTACTCCAGGCCGGGCCGCCCTGCCTGGTGCGCGTCCCAGCAGGCTCGCACCGCCACCGGGTCGAAGAAACCCTGGTCCCGCAGGCGGGAAGCCGCGAGGAGGTCCTCGGCCCAGTCGCGGAGCGGCCCGCGGAGCCACATGCCCAGAGGGGGATCGAAGCCGGTCTTGGGCCGATCGACCAGATGGCGGGGCACGTGCCGCTCCACGAGGAGGCGAAGGGCCCGTTTGCCCACTCCCCCGCTGATCCGCAGGGCCGGCGGCAAGCTCCAGGCCGCCTCCACCACCTTGTGGTCGATCAAGGGAGGCCGCACCTCCAGGCCGAAGGCCATGCTGGCCCGGTCGACCTTGACCAACATCTCGTCGGGCAGGGTGGAGAGCGTGTCCCAGGCCATCATCTCCTCGGCCGGCGTTCCCACCAGGCCATCGAGGGGTGGCGGACCGCTCCAGGGTGAGGGCGCCCCGAGGACCACCGTGTCGGCGTCGTCCCAGGCCGAGACCAGGCTCATGTAGACCTGGCGGGAGGACCGGGCCGTCAGCAGGCGGGCCAGTTTGTGGGCGCGGGTGCCGAGGTCCGACCCGACCGGAGCACGCCGGATGCGCTGGGCGCCACGTCCGATGCCGTCCCAGACCACCCCGGGCACTGCGTCGAGGGCGCCGGCGGCGGCCCGTCGGATGGAGTGGGGAAGCGGCAGGACCCGCTCGCCGATGACCGCCCCCGCCGTGTAGCGGCGGTAACCGCCGAACGCCTCGTCTCCGCCGTCCCCAGACAGGGCCACGGTGACGTGGCGCCTGGCCTCTCGGCACATGAGGAGGGTGGGCAACTGCGACGGGTCGGCGAAGGGCTCGTCGTAGTAGCGACCGAGATCCGGCACCAGGTTCAGCGCATCGTCCGCCGTCAGGTCGAGCCGGGTGTGGGCGGTGCCGAGATGCCGGGCCACCGCCTCCGCGTGGTCCGCCTCGTCGAGCCCCTGGCCGCCGAAGCCCACCGTGAAGGTGCGCACCGGGCCTGGCGACGCGGCCTGGGCCAGCGCGGTGACAAGGGTGGAGTCGATGCCGCCGGACAGGAAGGTGCCGATGGGGACATCGGCGACCAGGCGGCGGGAGACGGCCTCGGCCAGCACCGCCTCCAGGCGGTCGAGGGCGTCCCGCTCGTCGCACGCAGGCGGTCGGACCGCCATCGCGGTCCGAGCCGCGGCGGGAAAGTCCCACCAGACCTCGGGCTCGGGCCAACTGCGCTGGCCGGGGCGCAGGCTGACCAGCGTGCCGGCGGCCAGCTTCCGCGCCCCGGTGAAGATAGTCAGGGGGGCCGGGATGTAGTTGAGGCGAAGCAGGAGGGCCAGCGCCCGCCGGTCGATCTCCCGGCTGAACCGGGGATGGGCGAGCAGAGCCCGCAGTTCCGAGCCGAAGAGGACGACGCCGCCCGTGACCGAGTAATAGAGCGGCTTCTCACCCAGGCGGTCCCGGGTCAGGTGCAGGACGCGGTCGCGCCGGTCCCACAGGGCCAGGGCGAACATCGCATCGAGCCGGTCGAGGGTCGGGCGCAGGCCCCAGGCGGCCACCGCCTCCACCACCACCTCGGTGTCGCAGTGGCCCTTGAGGCCTCGGCCACGGTCCGGCAGCGCGGCCCGCAACTCGGCGGCGTTGTAGCACTCGCCGTTGTAGGTGGCGACCCAGCGGCCGTCGGCCGAGACCATGGGCTGGTGGCCGGCGGGCGTGAGGTCGACGACGGCCAGTCGGCGATGGCCGAAGCCGATCCCCGCCTCGCCGTCGCACCAGGTGCCCTCGTCGTCGGGCCCCCGATGGGCCAGGGGCAGGGCCATGGCGCGGGCGAGGCGGGCCAACTCGTCAGCCGTCCCGGACCAGCCCGGGTCTAGCAATCCGGCGATGCCGCACATTGTCCGCCCCCGTGGCCGATCCCATGCCCGCCAGGGGATGTGTCGCCAGGCGAGCTGCTGGGCGCAGCGTACTGTCGGGCCGTGGGTCAAGACGCGCAGCGTGTCCTGTGGCTGACCAAGGGCCTGGGCCCGGGAGGAGCCGAGCGACTCCTGGTCGCCTTCGCCCGGACCATCGACCCGGACCGCTTCACCTGCACGGCGGCCTACCTGCTCCCCGAAAAGGATCACCTCGTGGGTGAGCTCGGCGAAGCCGGCGTGGCCGCGGTGTGCCTCGAGGGCGCGGCCGAATACGACCTGCGGTGGGCGGGACGGCTACGCCGGCTGGTGGTGGACCGGGCTATCGACGTGGTCCATGTGCATGCCCCGTACCCGGCTGCGGTGGCCCGCCCGGTCCTGCGGGCCCTCGGCCGACGCCGCCCGGCCATCGTCTACACCGAGCACAACAGCTGGGACGGCTATGGCCGGGCCACCCGCTGGGCGAACGCGCTGACCTATCCCCTCGACGACGCACGGCTGGCCGTGTCCCAGGCGGCCCTGGCCTCCATGCCCGCGCCGTTCCGGCGGCGGACCGAGGTCCTGGTCCACGGGATCGATCTCGACGACGTGGCTAAGCACCGGGCCGGTCGGGCGCGGATCCGCGCCGAGCTGGGGGTCAGTGACGACACGGTGGTCGTCGTCACGCTGGCCAACCTGCGCGCCCACAAGGACTATCCCACCCTCCTCGGAGCGGCCCGCCAAGCTCTCGACGTCGGCGCCGCGATCCGCGTCGTCGCGGTGGGCCAGGGGCCGCTGGAGGGCGAGGTGCGGGCGTTAGCCGGCCGCATGGGGCTTGGAGACGACTTCCAGCTTCTCGGCTACCGGTCCGACGCCCTCGACGTACTGGCCGCCGGCGACATCTTCACGCTGTCGTCGCTGGCCGAGGGCTACCCGGTGGCGTTGATGGAGGCGCTGGCCCTTGGCCTGCCCGTGGTGGCCACCGCGGTCGGAGGTATCGCCGACGCCGTCCGCTCGGGGGTGGAGGGGCTCACGGTGCCGGCGGGGCGACCCGATCTGCTCGGCGACGCCCTGGCGGAACTCGCCGGTGACGCCGGGAGACGGGCGGCATTCGGCCGCGCGGCGCGTGAACGCTCCGCTCTCTTCGACATCCACCGCGCAACGATGCGCCTCCAGGCGGTCTACGACGAGGTGAGGCGCTGAGCCCGGCGGGCTACCAAGGGCCGCCTACGGCAACGCGCGGGCCAGCGCTGCGGCCAGGTCTTTGGGGCTCAGCGTCGGACTGACCGCCCAGACCGCTCCCCGCAGCATCGCGGCGGTGGTGTCGAACACCCACGGGGCCGACTCGGCTTCGAGATCCGGCATGGCTGCCGCAGCAAGCGCAACTCGACCTGCCATGGTCTGGGGCACCGGATCATCGCCGGACACGGCCACCCAGGCTGCCACCGGGTAGCGGCCGGGAGCGGGCCGGGTCCCGTCGGCCGGATCGGCGGGCATGCGAGCGAGAGCGGCGGCATCGAGCGCAACGGCCAGTGGGGCGATCACAACATTGCCCTCGGGGTCAAGGTCGGCCTCCCACGCATCGAGAACATCCCACCCGGCGGAGCGCAGCTTGGGCACCAGACCGGCCATTGCCCACCAGCTCTCGGGACAGAGCAGCGCTGCCACGCCGGACCGCACAGCGGTCATGGCGGGCAGTCGAACGTTGCCCGGCTCGGCTGGGACGAAGCTCGACAGCATCCTGGCCACGGCCGTCAATGCCCCTTGCGGGCTGCGGGCACGCGCCACCAGCGTGGTCGAGCGGTAGCAGTACAGCAGGGGCCGGCCGGCCCGCGCATCCGTGACCTTCACCGACACGTTCGGGGGCGCCCCCACCCCCTCGACCAGCGACGGGGCCAGGGCCTCCCTCACCATCTCGACCAGTTCGGGCGTGCTGAGGCGCACGCCGAGCAGGTACGGCCCTGCCTTCACGGTCAGGGAGCCAGCGTCACCCAGCGGGAAGGAGCGGTCCATGCACGAGGAAGCCGGCTCAAGGACAAAAGGGCTGTCCGGGTCCTTCTGTTCGTTGAGCTCGGGGGGATCGTGGGCATCCTCGCTGTCGGGCAGGTCGCCCACCCCGATCAAGAGCCCAGCCGACCCGAATTGTCGGGCCGTGCCGACCACGTCAGTCAGGACCTGTCCGGGATCGGCCTGGTAGACGTCGGCAAGGTCCGCCGCGATTTCGGCCAGGCTGCCCGAACCGTCCAGGCAACGCCACACCTGCCCCGCCGTCGGGCTGAGCCGGTGCATGACCTTGGCTCTGTCGTCATAGAGCACGATCTCGCCGTCGATCTCGACCTGCACCACGTCGGAGCGCGCTGTCGCAACGAACGTTGCCGTCACGACGTCGACCGGATCTTGTTCGCTCACCTTGACCGGACACCTCCTTCGGTTCGCGCCAGCTGGGTCAGAAGTTCTGTTGCTTCGTCCAGGTCGCCAATGGTAAGGCGTCCGCACCAGCACTCGGCCACCAGACGATGCAGGAGTGGCATCCAGGCACCACCGTGTTCGATGAAGTTGAACGAGGAACTGGCCACTTCCACAACCGCCTCAGCCCGGCTCATCGGGGTGAGCGTGCTGGTCGCACCGGCCCGGTAGGCAGGGAAGACGAGCAGGCGGGCCGGAACCGGTCGGCTCACGGCACCGGCACGCAGCACTGACGAGGGCACCGCCTGCTTGTGGCTCGCGCCGTCGCCCAGGCGTACCCGGTGGCCCAGCAAGCCCAAGGGGACTCTGTGGAGGGACAACGGCTTGGGGTAAGGCTCGATCTCGAGCGAGGCAGCGTCGATGGCCGCCGCCTCGTCGCTCAGGTAGGCGAACCCGCCCGAGACCAGGGCAGCTGTCAACGTGGACTTGCCTGCCCCCGAGGGACCGGGTAGCAGGAGGCCGGAGCCCCCCAGGGACACCGCACCGGCATGCAGCACGAGCTGGTCCGGACGGGACCCTACGGCCAAGAGGTTCAGGTCAGCGACCAGGTGGACGAGCGCGTCGGAGATCGGCGAGGGGCTGCAGATGGGCTGGCCGTCCCGGGTGACCACGGCCAGGAGGCCCGCGGGACCGGGCGCGGCGACCACTTGGTAGTGGCGCGTAGCCGGTCCCGCATCGGACAGGTCAGCCAGCGTTCGGTTCACGACGGAGCGGAAGGGGCCGGTGGACACGTGGACGTCGAAGCGGCAACCCAGGGCTCGGAAGGGCCCCGCCACGGTGCTGGCGCGAACCGTCGCCCTAACGGGCTGGCGGGGTGTCCCGTAGCGGCGCAGGGTGCGTGAGGGCCTGGCGTCGATGACGTTGCGCTCGGCTGTGACCGCGACGGGTCTGGTCCCTGCCAAGGGGAGGGCCAACAGGACCAGGGCCATGGGCAGCATCTGGACCCGCTCTCGGGCCAGAATTCCGAAGTTCGAGAAGTTGGAGAAGGCCAGTATGAACAGGGCGCAGTAGACGAAGCAGAACATCACGTAGGGATTTCGGACCAGGAAGTGCGGCAGCCGGCGCAGCCGCCGCCACGACACCGCCGTCAGGGCCAGGAGGAGGAGGCCCTCTCCCGAGGAGACCAGGACCTCGGAGCTGTGGGCCTCCCAGGGGAACGGGCGAAAAAGGACCGTCACCACCCCCTCGGGGTAGCCCAGCGGCGTCTGCGCGTTGGGCGGGGTAAAGGCGGAACTGCCCTCGGCCGTCTGCGTCCTGGCCGTCTTGAGCTCGTGCGTCACGGATTGGACGTCCAGGTTGGTGATGCCGAAGTAGGTCTGCACCTTTCCCACCACCACCAGGGAGGCCACGAGCACGACCACAACCCCCGCCACCCGCGCCAGCGGTCGGTTTCGTCCCGGCGTGCCCCGGCGCAGGACGAACGCGAGGAGGGCGGCCGGGAGGAAGATGAGCGCCAGATGGGGCCGCACCAGCAGCATTCCCCCCAGCCCGGCCAGCAACGCCAGATAGCCCCCGAAACGGCCGACCAGGGCTCGAGCCAGGCCGTACGAGGCCAGGCCCAGTGCCAGCATCATCCAGCCCTCCTTGCCCAGGCTGGAGGGCCAGTACAGCAGAGAGGGCAGGAGGATGACCAGAAAGGCGTAGCGGCGGCCGTCGCCTTCGGGAAAGGCGATTCGGAACGCCCGGTAGAAGAGGTAACAGCCGAGAAAATTGAACCAGGCGAAGATGAAGAAGGAACCGAGTTCAGTCGGACCGGCGATGGCGTAGATGACGGTGGTGATCCACGGCACGAGGCCGTGGAACACCCCGGTGTTGGGCGTGAACACGTGAAAATGCCGGAAGGCGTGGTAGTTGTGCTGCGCCACCGTGGTGTACGTGCTCGCATCGGCCACCCCTCCGTAGAGGCCGTAGGCCACCAGGTAGCGGGCCATGGCACCGCCCAGCCGCAGGACCATGCCGCCCATGAGCAGCGACGAGAGCCCTGGCCAGTTCTCGATCCTGGCGGCATGACGGGCCAGCGGCAAAGTGGCGACCAGGAGGATCAGGGCGATCAGCACGGCCCCGAACTGGTTGTAGTTCCCCTCGAGCAACGTCCACACGAAGCCGAGTGCGAGGAGGACGCCAATACCGACGGCCAGCACCCCCGAACGGGCCCGGTCGGGGGCAACGCGTGGCACTGGGCCGTTGCTTGTCTGCACGGTTCCCGCGCCCGGGCGCCGCGGCCCGGCGGAAGGGACACGAAGCTGACTCAACGGCTCTCCCACGTCCGGCGCGCCGCCTTCCGGAGATACCCCAGGGGCGACATTTCTCGGGCGGCCAGGTAGGCGGGCTGAGGGCGGGCCAGGGCCCGCAGGTAGGCCAGCCGCTCTCCCGCACCCGCCACCGCCACCACCGTCGCCAACTGACTGGTGTAGCCGCGGCCGGGTCCTCGGTACGAGGCCACGAGCGCCCGCTCCCGGGCCGTGGCGCGATGGGTGGCAAAGGCTGCTCCGATGGGCAGGCGCCAAAGCTCTGGCCCGAGCAGGTCGCCCGCCAGCCCCAGGGCTCGGTCGATCACCGCCGACGCCCGCCATCGCCGCGCCATCTCCTCCACCAGGCTGGGTTCGGGGGCGCCGGCCAACGCCACCTGGCACACGTCACGGACGGCGATGAGCCGAGGGGGATCGTCGGCCAGGGCGGCGTTGTAACAGGCGTGCAGGAACGAGGCCTCCTGGTTGAGGGTTACCATGGTCACCCCGCCGATGGACAGGGGAGTCGGGCGGGCGAACAAGTCGCCTTCGTCGACCCACAGGCCAAAAGGACCAACCACGAGCCTGCGGTGCAGGTCCACCTCCCAGCCGGACCTGGTCACGAGGGTGGCGTCCTTGCCGAACCGCTGATCGAAGCCTGGCCGCAACTCGGGCAGGGCCCGGCGGGCCCCCGTGGCTTGGAGCACGTCGATGGCCCGGTACCAGTCGTCGCCCCGCACCAGCAGGTCGATGTCGCCGAAGCCGCGCCAGGCCGGGTCAGGGTAAGCCGCGTGCGCCAAAGCAGGGCCTTTGAGAACCCGGCACGCAACGCCAGCATCCCCCAGTGTCCGGACCGTGGCCAGCAGTTCATGCTCCAGGAACAGATCGATGCTGGCCCGGGCCCGGGCGGCCTCCCGCACGTCATCGTATTGCGCGCCGGTCACCGGCCAGGCCCCGGCCTCTACCGCTGCACCCAGGAGACCTTCGATTCGCTGGCTGATGACCCCGAAGCGCAGATCCCGCCAGGCCTCCGGCCCGAGCGGTTCCACTGGCGGAGCCGGCGCACCGGGGAGCCCGAACCCGGCGATCGCAGCGATGGTTCCTCCACTGCTCGCCGCTGCGGACGCCCTCAACCCGGCATCCGGTCGACCGCACCCACATCGGCCAACCAGACCAGAAGCCCGTCCAGCTCCGATTCCGCCTTCGTGCCGACAGCCAAGCCCGGGGTCAGGTCCGACAACAACTGGCGAGTGGTGCGCGGTTGCTCCAACAGGCGCCACAAGGCTAACCCTCCGGTCAGCGCAAAGGGCTGGGCCTCGCGCCCGGGGACCAGGATCACGACATCGTCGAGCGCCTGCCGAAACAGCACAGTCTTGGCCCGCCTCCATGTTCCTGACGGCTCCACGGATGCGGGGCCCGGTCAGCCCTGACCCGGCTCCTGCCGGGAACGCCGGCGATGTCCGGGGCCACTCTCTCTCGCCCCGACCACCTCGTCGAATTCGACGTGCGGGGCAGCCTCCAGCGCCTCCAGCTCCTCGGGCTCCGGATCCTCGGGGCCGGGCCGCCGACTCCCGGCGTCGACTCTGACCACGTCGGCATCACGCCGCCGGGTGAACCACCGGTGTCGCCAATCGCTCTTCGCACCCCGAGAGCCGTAGCCATACTGGCGCCCGTAGTAGGCCATCCCCGGGCTTTGGGTGCCGACGAGCACGACGCCGAGGACGGGGATTTCCGCCCGGTCGAGGAGCTCGGAAGTCCGACGTGCGTTCTCCCGGGTCGTGCGGTGGACGCGCGCCACAATCACCACGGCGTCGACTTCGGGCAGCAGCTCGCTGGCGTCACTGACCACGAGCAACGGCGCGGTGTCCATGATCACGACGTCGGCCAGGGACCGGGCCTGTTCGAGCACACGAGCTCCCTTGGTCGCCACCAGCTCGGCGGCATTGTCCACACTGCTTCCGCCGTGGACAAGGGACACGCCAGGCACCGGGGTGGGGTGCACGAGGTCGATCAGATGCCCCGAGAGATGCGGATCGGTGATCAGGTCCGTCAGCCCCGGGCCCGTTTCGAGACCGAAGGCGAGATGGACCGTCGGAGCCCGGAAGTCGCAGTCACAGATGAGCACCTGGCGCCCCGATTCGGCCATCGCCACTGCCAGATTGGCCACAGTGGTGGACTTGCCCTCGCCCGCCACGGCGGACGTGACCAGTATCACCTGTGGCCCCGAAACCAAATGGGTCCCGGCGCTGGCACTCTGGCCGTTCGAACGGTACGGGTCCGCGGCCCCCTGGAGCAGTATTGCAGTGCGCAACATCCGGTACGACTCCCGGAAGGCGCCGAGCCGATAGTCGTCGAGGCCGGCCAGTGCATAGCGCCGTCGCATTTTGCGCGAGAGGTGGGGCACCTCGGCCAATACCGCGCTGCCGAACTCCCGCTCGGCATCAATGCGGTCCCGGACCCGCGGACGCAGGAGCTCGAGCAGGATGGCGATGGCCAGGCCGATGAGAAGAGCGACGAAGCCCGCAATGAGCGCCTGGGCCAGCCGGCTCGTCGGCAGGCCACTCCCGCCGGCCCTGACCGGCGCGGCATGCTGGAGGAAGGTGAAGGTCGATTGCGGCGCCCCTTGGGCAGCCAGCTGCTGGAACTGGTCGAAGGCAACCCGGTACTGGTCCTCGAGACCACCCACCTTGGCCTGGCTGACCGGATCGGTCTTCGTCTCGTTCTGGTTGATCTGGTCCTGGAGCGAATTCAGCTGGCTCTGGATCGTATCGACCTGGGACTGGTAGGCGTTGACGGCGGCTTGAGTGGTGTGAAGGTTCAACGCATTTGCGAATGCGTTCGCGATTTTCGCATCGCGGGCGCCGTCGGGGCCGCTGACCGAGATGGTCAGGGTGCCGGTGCTCGGACTGATACTCGCGTGAGGGATGGTGGCCAGCTGGAGCGGACTGCCGTGATACTTCAGGATCTTGGCGGCCGCCACGGGAACTTCGCCCACCGTGACCTCGAGCTTCGCCTCGGGCAGGTTCACCGTGCTCGACTGGCCGGCAGCTGGGTTCACGATCTGGATGGTCGAAGCGGTGTACTGGGGCTTCTGTTTCGTGTTCACCGGGCTGAGCGCGTACACAGCGCCGACCGCGACAACCACCAGCACCAGCGGGATATACCACCGCTGCCGGCACGCCTGGACCGCCTGGACAAACGTCACCCGATCGTCCGCTCCATTCCCGCAAGGCTAGTAGTCCGCAGAGGTGCTCACGGGTCAAGGAACTTGGGTCCTCGTGCAGAGGAAATCACCCGATGCAGCAGCGTGCGCCACTGCACGGCCACCGTCGACAGGTCGAACCGGGCGGCGCAATGCCGACGGGCGGCCGAACCCATCCGCTCCCGCGCTGCCAGGGCTGCCCGCATGGCTTCGGCCAATCGCAACGCATCCCCCGGCGGGACCAGGAGGCCCGTGCTTCCCTCCTCGATGATCTCGCCCACCCCTCCCACCCTGGTGGCCACCACCGGGAGACCCGAAAGGCCCGCCTCGACGGCCACACGGGGCTGACCCTCCGTGTCGCTCGGCAGCACCACGATGTCGGCAGCCGTCAGGGATTGTTGTGGGTGCGTTGTCTGACCCAAGAAGTGAACGCGGCCCGGCGCCGCGCCGGCCATGGCCTCCAGCCGGGCCCGCTCGGGCCCGTCGCCGACAACCACGAGGTCCAAGTCGGGGAGCACTGTCGTGGCCTTGATTGCCACATCCACCCGCTTCTCGGGGCTGAGAGCGCCCAGGCACAACGCGATGGTGGCATCAGGATTCAGGCCGAGCGCCACCCGCGCCGCTCGGCGCGCCGGGTCATCGGCCGGCGAGTAGTCGGCGAGAAAGGCTGCGTTGGGGATGACGAAGAGACGCGCCGCCGGCACGCCGAGCAGCTCGTGCCAGGCGACGGCCGACCCCGACCACAGCGCCACGACGGCGGCCGCTCGCGCTGCCGCGAGACGCACCCTGGCGCGGCGGGCGGCGGTTGTCACCCACGCCATCGGGTCGCCGATACTCCGGTAGACGAATGGCACCCCAGTGCCGAGCGTGGCCGCGGCGACGGCAGGCAGGGTACTGGAGCCGTGGGCGACCACCACAGAGGAGCCCCGGCTCTGCCGGCGCAGACCGGCCAGGCCATGGGCGGAGAACCGGGTCGGGCCGAACACGGGGATATCGAGACCCCCGCTGTCCCCGGGGGCCAGCGCCACCACCACGCCGCCCAGCCCGAGCCCCTCGAGAGCCAGGGCCAGATCGACCGCGGCGGTCTCGGCTCCGCGGCGGTCCGTGGACGCCACGACGTGCAGGATGGGGCCTGGGCTCCCGTCTCCTGTCACCATGGTCGGCCAGCGTAGAATTGCCCATGACGGCTCGACGCTGGGAAGACGGGGAGGGCGGACGGCGATGATGGCAACAGGAGTCGACGTGACCGTGCCTGACGTCGGCCCGCCACCCGGTACGCGGTACCGACGTCACCTGAGCTATCGGCAGGCCCTGGGCGAGCTGTGGCAATCACGCGAGCTCACCCGGACACTGGTCGAGCGGGACCTGCGCATCCGCTACAAGCAAACGGTGCTCGGTTTCGGCTGGTCAATCATCGGACCAGTGACTTTCATGTTGGTCTTCACCCTCTTCTTCTCGCGGGCCGGTCACATCAACACCGGGGGCGCACCGTACCCGTTGTTCTCATACATCGCACTGGTGCCGTGGACGTTCTTCTCCGAAGCGCTGACGCTCGGCAGCATGAGCCTCATCACCAACCTGACGCTCCTCAACAAGGTCTATTGCCCCCGCGAGGTCTTCCCGATCGCCAACATCGTCAGCGCCGCCTTCGACGCTCTGGTGTCCACCCTGGTTCTCTTCGTGCTGTTCGCGATCTATCGCTACCCTCCGGCGCTGACCACGCTTTGGGTGCCCCTGTTGATCGCAGTGTTGCTGGCGTTCACGTTCGGGGTCACCCTGTTCGCCACCGCCGTGCTCGTCTACCTGAGAGACGTCCGCTACGTCGTGCCGCTGGTCGTGCAGATCGGGTTGTTCGCGACCCCGGTCGCGTACTCGTTGAGTGTGATCCCGGCCAGGCTGCTCCCGATCTACTCGGTCTTGAATCCCCTCGGCCCCGTCATTCAGGACTTCCGCCGCACAGTGCTGTACGGGCTCCCGCCTCAGTGGGGCCTCCTGGGGCTGGCGGCGCTCGCTTCGTTGGCGTGGCTCCTCGGTGGCTACGCCGTCTTCAAACGGCTCGAGACCGGGTTCGCCGACATCGCATGACCAGCCCGCAGCCCAATCGACCCGGGTCGATCGTGGTCGATCAGCTCTGGAAGCGCTTCCACGCCGACCGGACCCGTCCAGTATTGCGCGACGAAGTAGCCCGCCTCACCGACCGACTGCACCGGCGCCAGGACTCCCGCCGTTGGCGCTGGGCTTTGCGCGACCTGTCCCTGGAGATCGCACCTGGCGAGGCGATCGGCCTCTTCGGCGCCAACGGCTCCGGCAAATCCACGCTGCTCAAGATCCTGACCCGCGTCATGTACCCCACGGCTGGCTCCGTGCGGATCGATGGCCGGGTCGGCGCCCTCATTGAGGTCAGGGCAGGTGTCCATCCCGACCTCACCGGCCGGGAGAACATCTTCCTCTACGGGTCCATCTTGGGCTTGCGTCGAGCTGAGATCGCCCGACGCTTCGACGCGATCGTCGACTTTGCCGACCTCGCCGATGCAGTCGACCGCCAGCTCAAGTTCTACTCGAGCGGCATGTCGATGCGCCTCGGGTTCGCAGTCGCGGCGTTCCTCCAGCCTGACATCCTGCTCGTCGACGAGGTACTCGCCGTCGGCGACGCCACCTTCCAGCAGCGGTGCCTGGACCGCATGCGGGCCGTGCTCAACGAAGGCACCACCCTGGTCTTCGTCTCCCACGATCTGGCCAGCGTGGAGTCGATCTCGAACCGAGGCCTCTGGCTCCGCAATGGGGAAGTGGAGGCCGACGGCCCGGTCCGGGAGTCCCTGGCGGCCTACCGCCGCCACATCGAGTCGTCGGCAGAGACGGGCAGCACCGACGAAGGCGTGGTCGGGATCTCGGGCGCCGTGGTCGGCCCTAACGGCGAGGCACCCCACACGCGGGGCCCGATTCGCATCGACCTGAAGCTGACCTCGGCCAGCCCACAGCGAGTGGTGGCGTTCATCGGGGTGAGCGAGGGCTCGGCGGCGCCGGTGTTCTCGCTCTCCCGGGAGATCTTCCTCGACGCGGGGGTGACCGCGAGCACCTGCACGATCGACGACCTCCCGCTACCGCGCGGGCAGTACGCCGTTTGGGTCGCCGTGACGGACACAGTCGGCGCCGATCTCACGCCGTGGCACCCGGTGACCAACTTCAACGTGCTCGGTGCCGATCTCGATCCCGGACTCCCCGGCGTGATGCGCCTGTCACCGGTCTACGTCGAGGCGCACTGGGAAGGCGGCCCTTCGACCAACGGTAGTGACGCTTCGGCTAGCGACGCTCTACGTCCGACATAAACGACGCCCGTCGAAAGCCTCCTGCAGTGGTTGAAACCGTCGAACTGTCCGTGATCATTCCGTGCCTCAACGGGTCGATGTACCTCGCGGAGATGTTGGAGTCACTCGCGGGGCAGGGCCTTGGTTGTCCATGGGAGGTTGTGATCGCCGACAACGGTTCGACCGACGGCAGTCTGGCGATCTGCGCGGCATTTTCCGGACGGCTGCCTACGGTGACAGTCGACGCCTCTGACCGGCCGGGGCAGGCCCACGCGCGCAACGTGGGGGCGCGGACTGCCCGCGGCAACAAGCTGATCTTCCTGGATCACGACGATGTTCCGGCAGCGGGCTACTTGGCAGCGATGAGAGAAGCGCTCAATGATCACCCCTTCGTTGCCGGCGTCTTGGACCACTACCAGCTCAACGCGAACTGGGCGATCAGGGCTCGAGCATCCGCCATTTCTTCGAGCCCGCTTTCGGGGATCCACCCATGGGCGTACGGCTGCGTTCTCGGTATCAGACGGACATACTTCGAGAGTGTTGGCGGCTTCGATGAGAGCTTGCCAGCTGGTGAGGATGTGGATCTCTGCTGGCGCGTCAGTCGGTACGCCGAAGTGGACCTCCACATGGTCCCCGAAGCTGTCCTGCACTATCGCTTGCGGACGTCGTACGCCGCCCTCTTCCGCCAGGGACTGCTCTACGGCCGGGGTGGTCCGACGCTCTATCGGCGCTGGCGGTCACAGGGTATGGAGAGGCGGAGCATCACTGCGGTGCTCCGATCGTGGGGTGCCATCGCGTGGCGACTCGCCACTCGCCGAGAAGCCGGTGCTCGCGGCGAAGCCTACTTTCTTGCCGGTCAGCGCCTGGGATGCGTGTTGGGCAGCCTCACGGAGCACGTCGTCTTTCTGTAGGGCGTTCGGCGGGTCAGAGCTGCTCGACGTTGGCCCCTGTGAGTCGGTGCCGGGTGTCGAATATGAACCCGGAGTGCTGGCACACGAGATCCCAATCGAAGATGTCGTGGTCGGTGAGCACCACGACCACGTCCGCCGCGCTCAGTTCCGCAGACGTGAGATCGCACAACCGGATACGTGGATCCATCCGGCTGGGCTCAATATGCGGATCGACGGCGCCGACTTCGGCCCCCAAGCCGATCAGATGGTCAGCCACGACGAGGGCGGGCGACTCCCGGAAGTCTCCCGTGTTGGGTTTGTACGCCAGTCCGAGGAGGACGACGCGGCTCCCGTTGATGACCTGCCTTCTCCGGTTCAGAGCCATCATGATGCGACGAACCACGTAGTCAGGCATGTGGTCGTTGATGTCATTCGCAAGCTCAACGAAGCGGAAGGCTTGACCGGCGCGCCGCTTCACTTGCCACGACAGATAGCTCGGGTCCACCGGAAGGCAGTGTCCGCCGACGCCCGGTCCGGGGTTGAATCGGGTGAATCCAAACGGTTTCGTCCCGGCGGCGTTCAGGGATTCCCAAATGTCAATGCCGAGGTCCGACGCAAACATGGCGAGCTCGTTTACCAGAGCGACGTTCACGTGGCGATACGTGTTTTCGATCAGTTTGACGAGCTCGGCTTCCTGGGTCCGGGTAACCGCCACGGTTGACTGGACGAGGCCGTCATAAAAGGACTGCACCGATGCCAGCGACATGGCATCGATGCCCGACACCACTTTCGGTGTGTTGACCAGCCCCCAGGTAGGGTTACCGGGATCGATGCGCTCGGGGCTGTAGCCGACGTGAAAGTCATCTCCAGCCACTAACCCGGAGCCTGCTTCGAGGATCGGGACCAGCAGCTCAACGGTGGTTCCCGGGTAGGTGGTGGATTCGAGGACGACAGTCGCCCCGGAGTGAAGGTGGCGGGCCAGCATGGCTCCGGCATCCTCGATGAAAGACAGGTCGGGCACCCCTTCCTTCAACGGGGTCGGCACCGTGATGAGAGCCACGTCGAATCCCTCGCACGCCATTTCATCCCGCGTCGCCACGTACCGACCGGTAGCCAGCGCAGCCTTGAGCTGCGCCGCGGGGGCGTCGTCGATGTAGGAGTCTCCCGCGGCCAGCCTGTCCGTACGCGCCTCATCGGTGTCGAAGCCCACCACTCGGTGCCCGACCTCCACAGCCCGAAGAGCGAGCGGCAGTCCGACGTAGCCCTGGCCGACGACCACCACAAACGGCACGGGTGACTCCTTTCATGTGGTGACCAACCGCGGGCATGTTATCCAGTGAGGGTCCCAGTATCGTCACACAAGTGAGGAGCAGGTCAGGGCAAGCGCAAGCACCCGAATCCGTCTGCTGTGGATTTTCATGGAATTCCACGGAAGCGCCCCAAATCTGGAGACAGCCATGACCATGGCTACGACCACGCCGATGTTCAGCGTTGTGATTCCGACGTACAATCGCGCCCAACTTCTGCGCCAAGCCTGCGACAGCGTCCTTGCGCAAGGCTGGCGGGACCTCGAGCTCATTATTGCCGACGACGGTTCGATCGACGACACCGAAGCTGTCGTAGACGCGCTGGCCGATGGACGAGTGCGCTACATAAAGTGCGAACACCGCGGGGTGTCGGCGACGCGGAACGAGGGCGCCCGATTGGCCCGAGGGCGCTATCTCGTGTTCCTTGACAGCGATGACGTCGCCCTTCCATCGTGGCTGGAGAAATTCTGGAACGCCATCTCGAGTACGGATCCCGATGTTGCCGTGTGCGGAATGGAGGCTGTCGGTACTGATGGAGTGACCCGCTGGCGCTGGTCGCCTGGCAGTGGGCCGGTTGACCCAAGCGAGCTACCCAACCATTTCGGAGCTGGTCAGGTGGCGCTGCGCCGTGAGTTGTTCCTGGCGAGTGGAGGTTTCATCCCCGAGCTGCGATTCGGCGAGAACACCGAATTGGCCCTGCGTCTCCTCTTCGGGTCCACTCCCCCTCCCGTGACGGCCACGGTTCCCGATGTCTTGGTTCGGGTGCGCCCTGCTGGCATCGATGAGGACTACACCGTCTCCCGCGTCGCAAGTGCCGCGTACGTGCTCGAGCACCACCGGGCATGGCGGCGAAAGTTCCCGCAGTTGTGGGCTTCGTACCACGCCATCGTCGGCTCCGACCAGGCCCGCATCGGCCGGCTGGGACCAGCCCGACGGCACTTCGCAGCCGCCCTGGTGGCCAATCCGCGGCCGGAGCACGCCGCGCGGCTGGCGCTGAGCCTTCTGCCGGCGACGGCCCGAGCTGCCTGGCCGATGCTCGGTCGCAGTTCTCGAGCACGAGGAGACAATTCGTCCACGGCGTCAGCGCCCCGCTGCGTCCTCTTCGTCGCCGTGGCCTCTGGTCTGGGCGGATCGAACCGCAGCTTGGCCACCCTGCTTGGTCACCTCAATGGCACGCGTCGGGTCGTAGCCTGCCCTTCTCCTACCGCCTTCACAGACGCCTTGGACGAGCGCGGCGTGTTCGAGGAACGGTTGATTCTGCCGGGAGAAGGACGGCCGCGCTTGCTCGCCCGGTGCGGTGCGGCGGTCACCTTGGCGGCATACGCCAAACGACATCGCAGGGAGCTCACGGCCATTCACGCCAATGGGTTGGCGGAACGCAATCTGGTGGCCCTGGCGGCGCTGATGAGCCGGAAGCCGGTTGTGGTCTGGGTGCACGACCGGAACGTGTCGCCCTGGTCACGCCGGCTGGCCCCTCTGCTCAAACGGATCACGCCCATCACGCACTTCGTCGCCGTCTCCGACGAGGCCAAGGAGATGCTGGTGGCCGCCGGCATGACGACGGTCAACGGGGTGACCGTGGTGCCTCATCCCATTGACGTCGCAGGCGTGCGGGCAACCCACCGGCCATCGGGACCAGGTGTCACGGTCGCCTACTTGGGCGCGCCCACCTACGACAAAGGCTTCCACCTGTTGCCGTCCCTCATTCGCTGCCTCACCGCGGAGGACTTGCACTGGGTTCTTTACGCCGGCCCCGAAGGCGTCATGCCCGACGTGTGGCGGGAGCTGCGCGCGCTCCCCGACGATCAAATCGAGATGGCTGGGGAGGTGACCGATGTGCGAGAGGCGTACGCCCATTGCAATATCGTGATCTGCCCATCCCTCGATGAGTCTTTCGGATCGGTCGTGGCCGAGGCGATGGCAAACGGGATACCCGTGGTCGCCAGTGATCTTCCGCCGTTGCGTCGACTCCTCGGCGATGAGGCCGGGCTTCTCGTGCCGCCTGGTGATGTGCATGCTGCCGCGGCCGCGATCAGGGACCTGGCCCTCGATAGCGAACGACGAGAGCGCATGGGTCACGCCGGCATGCTCCGGGTCAAAGCGCACGAGCCGGGCCCTGTCGCTGCGCAGATGGCCCAGCTGTACGGAGAAACCAGCCCGTCGAGAACCGCGCCGACGATGAGCTGAGCGGGGTTCTGGTCGCTTGAGAGGCATACCCTTTCTCGTCCATCGGCGCTCGACGAAGGTTCATACGAGATGCCAGGCGGTGCGTGCCTCGGGAGAACGCTCAGTGAGCCCAGTGCGTAGCCAGGTTGTGATGGCTGAGTTTGCCGGTCCTCAATCCAGCACCATTGACCACCTCTTGGTGGCAGGAAACATCGGTCACAGCGGTTTGACCCAGTGCATCACCAACGCCGCAAGCCGGGCTGTGCCTGACTGCGCCTCACCACGGACGAGGTTCGCCAGCCCGTCGCGGAACATCCGGCGCCCGATTGGTCGTTGGTGCCAAGCATGCACGGCTAACGCAGATCGCTCTATCCGAAACAGCCTCCGCCAGCTAGGGCCGTGGCGGTCGTGGAGGAACAGAGCCTCGGCGCAGTGCTTCAGGCTCCCCACTCGGGCCAGCCGCCACGACAGGTCAATATCCTCGCCGTAGAGGAAGAGCCTCGTGTCGAATCCACCGACTGTCTCAAAGGCCGCTCGGCGCACGGCGAAGCAGGCGCCCGACAGCCAACTCAGCCGGTCCGGGTCCCAATCCCACCTGCAGCCAACGAACTGTGCCGCTTCTGCGGCGACCACGCCCGGGTCGTCAAGTGCCCGCTCCAGTCGGTCCAAGCAATCTGGTGCTGGGTCGCCGTCGGGGTTCACGAACAGGATGACCGGCTGGTTGCCCCGGGCTGCGAGTTCGTTGGCCGCGCGCCCAAAGCCAATGTTGTCGAAAGTGTTGTCCCGTACCCACAACTCGTCGCCGGGCCGAAGCGCAGCACTGATCCGGCTGGCGTCGTTGCGATAGGTGACCACGCAGACGTCCATCACCGTGCCCTCAGCGGACTCACGCACTCCGCCGGTCCCGGCGCGCAATGGCCGCCTCAGGTGAACTCAACAACTCGACCTCATTTCATTTTCGGTGCGTGCCGACAGGCACCTCCAGCGCTGTCTGGTAGAAGGCCACCAATCGCTCGGCCACGCGAGCCACGTCGTACTGTGCAATGAACTGCTCCCGGGCCAGGGTGGCACGCTGCCGGCCGCCCGTCGGATCCTTGATGGCCTTGGTCACCGCGGTCGTCAGGCCCGCCATGTCCCCTGGTTTGAACAAATCCGCCAGAGTCGGATCACCGAGCGCTTCTCGGACTGGCGCGATGTCGCTGGCCACGATCGGGACCTCGAGCGCCATGGCCTCCACCACGGCGCCGGGCATCCCCTCCCGCAGGGAGGGGAGGACGAAGACGTCCGCGCCACAGAAGAGCTCGGCGATGTCGTCACGGTGCCCGAGCAGGCGCACTGATCCGGCCAGGTCGAGCTCATTGATGATCGAGGTCAGTTCGGCCGATGAGCGCCCTTGCTGTCCCGCCACAATCACCTGCACGTTGGGATTGGCCTCCCGCAAAGCCGGAACCGCCCGCAGCAGCAGGTCAAAACCCTTCTGCGGCTCCTGCCGTCCCACGGCGAGGACAACTGGCTCGGTCCCCAGACTCAGACTTGCGCGGGCGGCCGATCTCCGGACCGCCGTGGCCCGACCGAGACGAGCCGGGTCGCGGCCTCCTGGGATGACCTCGACGAGGTCCGCGTTGAGGTGCAGCCGTTCGACCGAAGCAACCTTCACCGCTTGTGAGACCGCCCGGAACCGAGAGACCACGCGACACGTCGTGATGTCTGCCAGTTGAGCCGCGCGGACCTTCATGGCGCGCTGAGTTGCTTCCGCCCGGTGTTCAGTCCCATAGGGAGTGTTCACCAGACTCGATACCACTCGCACACCCGCGAGCCTGGCGGCCGTGCGACCCACCAAGTCAGCGTCGAAGAGTGTGGTGTGAACGAGATCCGGCTGGCGAGCCTTGATCAGGTTGGTCGCCTGACGTACCCAGGTAATCCGATTGGAGCCCGCGAGCGCATCAACCGATGCGCCCGCTGAACGCACCTCCTCGGTCAGGCCTTGCCGATCATGCAGAACGACGATTCCGAGGTCCACGCCATGCCGAATCAGGTGCGGCGTCACGTCAACCAACGAGCGTTCAGCGCCGCCTGGAGCGAGGCTGTCAATCAGATGGACAACGCGCATAGGGCGACCGTCAACCTAGCCCGGCGAAGGGTCGAGGCTCGGCGCTCCCGCCCGCCATCGGCTCACTCAGCGCACGGTTCCCTCAAGCCCCACGAACGGCGCCGATCTGGGCCTCCAACCCACTCCTCAAGGAGACCTCGGGAACCCAACCCAGCAGGCGTTCGGCGCGGCCGATGTCGCCTGCGGTGCGTGCGACGTCTCCGGCTTGATCAGGAAGTGAATCGATCGCCACATGACACCCCGTGAGTTGCTCGACGAGGGCGATGAGCTCGAGCATTGTCACGCTTGACCCACCCGAGACATTGAGGGTCGTGCCCGGTGCGGCGTCGGCTACCCCCGCGGCCATCGTGGCCCGTACGACGTCACCGACATAGGTGAAGGCCCGCGCTGCAGTTCCCGTTCCTTGCAGCGGGAATGCCTGACCACCCAGCGCCGCCGTCACGAGCCGCTGGATCGCCATGTCCGGGCGTTGGCGGGGCCCGTAGACCGTGAAGTAGCGCAGGATCACTGTGGGCAGCGTCCAGTTGGCGTCGTACACCCGGCAGAGCTGCTCTGCCGCGTACTTGGTGACGCCATAGGGACTGTACGGCATTGGCGCATCATCCTCGAGTGTGGGATAGCGGAGGGCATTCCCGTAGATCGACGAGCTCGACGCGAACACGACGCGGGCGACCCCCACGGCCCGTGCGGCCTCGAGAATCCGTTGTGTCCCAAGGATGTTGTCACTGCAATAGTCGGCGAATCCCGGACCGAACGAGGTCCGGACGCCTGGCTTGCCAGCAAGGTGGTAGACGACGTCAGTGCCCGCGAGTACTTCGTCCAGGTCGGTGTCGCGAATGTCGGCCTCGACGAGCTCGAACCGCGGTCCGGCCAGAAGCGATGTCAGGTTGGAACGCTTGCGGTGTTGTTCGTAGTTGGTCGTGAAGGAGTCGATTCCCACGACACTGTCGCCGCGGGCGACGAGGGCTTCGGACAGATGGCTCCCGATGAACCCTGCTGCTCCAGTGACCACGGTCTTCATTACCCGGACCGTAGTTGACCGTCTCAGCCTGATTCCACCGATAGAGGGTGTCCGTCCAGTGCAGGCAACGACCCGTCCTGTTCCAAGTGACCCATTCGGTCGGGCAGCTGTCAGCCGTCTCCGCACCGCGGTTGCCAGTCGGCGAAGTCGAGGCTCTCGAGCACGGCGACAGCGGTGACGGAGTGATGACCCTCAGAACAACTCGACGTCACCAGTGCTCAGCTCCCACTGTCCGATCGGTGGCGCGTTTTCGTTGGCCAGGGCCCGCCATGTCAGCACGGGACCGATGCGGGGCAGGCGGAACCATCCCCGCGGCCGGGCTGCGCCGAGCGCGATGGCGTAGTCGCCTCCGCTGCATTCGAGCACGCGGCGGGCCAGCCGGCCGGCCAGCCGGGCATCACCCGCGGGAACCACAGCGTCGGCGATGGCCACCTCTGTGGCCGGGCCCCGTCGGCGCAGCCGGAAGAACACCACGCCGTCACGCAGCGAGGACCCAGCCAACAGGGCCCGGTACCCTACGGGGCCGGCCCCGTAACGCCATTGTAGGTAGGCGGCACTGCGGGCGGTCCGCACACCAGCGGCGCCCGGAGGCTGCGAGGCCAGCAGCTCGGCCAACTCCTTTTCCTCGGCCAGCACCGAGGCGGCATCGTCGCCGGCCGACGTCGGCACCGACCACAGATCCGCCGCCACCCGGGCCGCCTTCAGACGGGGCACGACGCTGATGCTGGCGGGGCGGAGCACCACCGGGAGTCGCCCCAGACGCCGCCAGCCCATGGTGAGGTAACCCTCGAGGCTCTGGTCGTTGGGTGTGTTGAAAACCCAATCCACCCCTTCTGCTTTCATCTCGCCCACCCCCCGCAAGGTCAGAGCCCGGAAGACCCCGAGACCGCGGGCTCTGGGGTGAGTGGCGGTGTCGACCGCCCGTACGGCCCGGATGGCCCGGTTCCCTGCGAGGAAGCCCCAGCGCATGAACATGCGCACCCCGACCAAGCCCTCCCCGTCGACGGCCACCCAGTTCGGGGAGGGCCCGAACGGGTTGTCCCGGTGCTTCCAGGCGAAGAGCGCGCGATGCTGCTCGTCGGGCTGCCACCCGAGCGACAGGCAGAGAAGATCGAGGATGGCAGGCACGTCCCCGGGAACGCCGGGGCGCAGAACCAGCCCCGCTGGCGCCGCGCCGCGTCCCGCGGGCGGGCGCGCCGTTGAGCCGTGCCCACTCGTCTCTTTCCGCCGACGTGCCGCCCCCATGGGCCCCTGAGCCTAGGCCCCAGGCACGGCGCCGCCGCCTGGCATGATGGCCGCCGTGGGCAGATCGTCGGCGACGCAGCGAGCCGGGCTCGGCGTCCTCAAGCGAGCGGCGGCCGCTTTCGACCTGGTGCGCCGGACCGAGCGCGGCATCGTCGTTCTGTGTTACCACCGGGTCGGACGCCACACGACATCACGGGTCGACCTGCCCAGCTGGCTCTTCGAGGAGCAGGTGGCCCGGCTGGCGGCGGGCCCGGGAGTGGTCGACCTCGACGGCGCGCTCGCCGTACTGGCCGGACCGCCCCCAGCGGGGCCCGATGCGGTCGTCATCACGTTCGACGATGGCACGGCCGACTTCGTCGAGGAGGCGCTTCCGATACTGGTGCGGCATCAGGTGCCCGCCACGCTGTACGTCGCCACCGACTTCGTCGAACGCGGGCGATCGTTTCCCGGTGACGGCACACCGCTCAGCTGGTCTGCCCTGTCCGACGCCGTCTCGACGGGGCTCGTCACAGTCGCATCCCACACCCACAGCCACGCCCTGCTCGATCGCCTGCCCGCCGGCGCGGTGGACGGGGAGCTCGACCGCTCCGTCGCCCTCATCGCAGACCGGCTGGGCGTCGAGCCGCGACACTTCGCGTATCCCAAGGCACTGGCCGGTTCGCCCGCGGCCGACCGAGCCGTGCGAGCGCGCTTCGCCTCTGCGGCCCTCGCGGGCACCCGGGCCAACCCGTATGGAGGGACCGACCCGTATCGCCTGGCCCGGTCGCCGGTGCAGGTGGACGACGGACTCGCCTTCTTCGCCCGCAAGGTGAC
The DNA here is from genome assembly GCA_963719485.1 of uncultured Acidimicrobiaceae bacterium. GTDB lineage: Bacteria > Actinomycetota > Acidimicrobiia > Acidimicrobiales > RAAP-2 > Bog-473. Next base: position 3,217,779 of record OY970387.1, on the reverse strand, counting down.
CGGGGGGATGCGCATGGAGGACGATCTGCGGCGCCTGGTCAACCGTCGCCGTTTCGCGGGCGCCACCACTTGAGGGAGCCCCTGCTCATCCACGTCACCACGACCGACATGAGCCTGGCCCTGCTGCTCGGGCCCCAGCTGTCCGCCTTCGCCGCCGCGGGCTACGACGTGATCGGAGTCTCTGCACCGGGCCCCTATGTGGCCGACCTGGAGCGCGCCGGCATCCGCCATATCGGCCTGCGCCACGCCACGAGGAGCGTGTCGCCCCTGGACGACGCCCGGGCGGCGGCTGAGCTGTACCGGCTGCTGCGGCGCCTGCGCCCCGACATCGTGCATACCCACACTCCCAAACCTGGCATCTACGGGCGGCTCGGCGGCCGAGCGGCTCGGGTGCCGGTGGTGGTCAACACCGTCCACGGCCTCTACGCCACGACCGAGGACCCGTGGGCCCGACGGGCCGCCGTCTACGGACTGGAACGCCTGGCCGCCACGTGCTCGGACGCCGAGCTGGTGCAGAACGAGGAGGATTTGGCGACCCTCACCGCACTCCGCGTGCCGGCGGACCGGCTCCACCTGCTCGGCAACGGGATCGACCTGGACCGCTTCACACCCGGGCCGGAGTCTCGGGCGGCCAGAGCGCGCGTACGGGCCGAACTGGGCGCGACTGACACAACCGTCGTCGTGGGCGCGGTCGGCCGCCTGGTCTGGGAGAAGGGTTATGGCGAGCTCTTCGCGGCGGCCTCGCAGCTGCGGCGGCGCTGCCCCGAGGTGACCGTCGTCGTCGCCGGGCCGAGCGAACCGGGGAAGGCGGACGGGATCGCGCCGGCGGCAATCGCCGCCGCGGAGTCCTCCGGCGTGCGATTCCTGGGCAACCGAAGCGACGTGGAAGATCTCTATGCCGCCTGCGACATCTACGTACTGGCCTCGCACCGGGAGGGCTTCCCTCGTTCGGCCATGGAAGCGGCGGCCGTGGGGCTGCCCATCGTCGCCACCGACATCCGCGGCTGCCGGCAGGTGGTCGAGCACGGGGCGACCGGTCTGCTGGTGCCCCCGCGCGATGCGCCAGCCCTCACCGACGCCCTGGCCCAGCTGGCGGGCGACCCCGCTCTACGCGCCACGATGGGCCGCGCCGCGGCGTCCAAGGCGAAGCGGGAGTTCGACCAGCGTCAGGTGATTGCGACGACGCTCGCCGCGTATGAGACATTGCTCGAGCGCAAGGTGCCCAGGGGCAGGACTTAGACGTAGAGCAGCAGGCTTGACTGCTCGTCTGCGGCCGCTTACCCCTTCTGCCCTTTGAACTCGGGCATGGTGGCGTGCCCTTCGTGGGAAACGCCTCGCCCATGCAGGACGACCAAGGGTGTCTCGAACAAAATGCGGAGGTCGAGCCGCGCGGTGCGGTGCTCGACGTACCAGGTGTCGAGGGCGAACTTCTCGTCCCAGGTGAGGGCGTTGCGACCTCGCACCTGAACGAGGCCCGTGAGCCCGGGCCTCACCTCCAAGCGCCTTGCTTGCGTCGGCGAATACTTGGCCGTGTACGCCACGGGCAGGGGACGGGGACCAACGATGTTCATCTCGCCCCGGACCACGTTCCACAGGCCCGGCAGCTCATCGAGGCTGGACCGACGGAGCAGGCGACCGACCTGGGTGATGCGGTCGTCGTCGGGTTCCCGGGGGGTGCCCGGCGGGCGCATCGTGCGGAACTTCAGGAGCCCGAACGGACGACCGCTCAGTCCGGCGCGCTCATGGACGAACAGGAGGGGCCGGCCATCGGCGAGCCGCACCAGGACGGCGACGACGGCCAGAACCGGCGCCAGCAGGATGACCAAGCAGCCGGCGACAGCACGGTTCACCATGCCGGCGCGGGGGAGGCGGCGGTGTGTTCGATTGCTGCCGCCAAACCGGCTGCCACGTCAGCCACCTCCTCGTGGGTCAGGCGGGAGTGGATCGGCAGGGAGAGAATTCGTCCCGCCAGGTCGTCGGTCACCGGCACATCCGCTGGTTGGCCCCCGAAGACGGGCTGGCGGTGGACCGGGGGGAAGTACACCCGGGATTCGATCCCCTGCTGCGCCAGGTCATTGATCACAGCATCCCGCCGGGCAGGGTCGGCGGTGGCCAGCGTCACCGTGTAGAGCATGTGCACGTGGTCCCGGTCGCCTCGCACGACCGGCGCCTGCACGCCGGCTACCGGATCGAGGCGCCGATCGAGGTCGGCAGCAAGGGTGCGCTTGCGGGCGAGGATGACCTCGAGCTTGGCCGTCTGAGCCCGGCCCATGGCCGCCTGCATCTCGGACAATCGCCAATTACAGCCCAGGATCGCGTGCTCGTAGGGCGAGGTCTGGCCGTGGTTGCGCAGCAGGCGCAGTCGCCGGGCCAGGTCCCCGTCGCCGGTGATGACCATCCCCCCCTCGCCGGTGGTGATGTTCTTGGTGGGAGTGAAGCTGAACATGCCTGCGGCGCCCCACGTCCCCACGTGGCGGCCCCGGTAGCGGGCGCCGTGGGCCTCCGCCGCGTCCTCCAGGAGCACCACGCCGGCATCGGCGGCCAAGGCCGAGAGCTCGGCCAGGTCGGCGGGCTGGCCCCCGTAGTGCACGGCCATGATGCCCTTGACCCGCGGACCCAGTCGGCGGGCCACATCGGCCGGGTCCAGGTTGAACGTGTCGGGGTCGACGTCGGCGAAGACCGGTGTGGCGCCTGCGTAGACGATGGAGGTGGCCGACGACACGAAGGTCAGGGACGGCACGATGACCTCGTCACCCGGCCCGATGTCCAAGGCGGCGAAGAGCGCGACCAGTGCGACGGTCCCGTTGGCGAAGGCCACCCCGTGTTCCGCCCGATGGAGGTCGGCGAACTCCCGCTCGAAACCGGCCGTCTCAGCCCCGTTGGTGAGGATCGGGGTGCGCAGCACTCGGGACACCGCCTCAATCTCTTCCTCGCCCACGTCGGGACGGGCGAGGCCGATGCGCCACTGGGTGTACCCGGCGCTCACCCCTGCCATCCCGCCTGGCGTGTCTCCACGACGCGAGCCGGGCAACCGACAACGGTGGTGTCCGCCGCAACGTCACCGATCACCACGGTGCCGGCGCCGACGATGGCCCAGGCACCAATGGTGTTCCCCTGCGTCACCGAGGCACCGATGCCGACGTCGGCCCCCTCACCCAGCCGGACGTTGCCCGCCAGATGTGCACCGGGTGCGACTGTCGCGAAGTCGCCCAGGCGCGCGTTGTGGCTCACGGTGGCGCCGACGTTGACGATGCCGAACCGACCGACCACCACGTCGGCCGTCATGGTGGCGTGGGCGCCCACCACCGTTCCCTCGCCCAGCTCGACACCCATTCCCAGGTAAGCCGCAGGGTGGACGAGAGCCGGTGCTTCGATGGCCCCGACCGATTGCGCCGCGGACCAGGCCCGGCGGCGCGCCGCCGGCGCGCCCACTCCGATGGCGACGGCGGCCCGGCGGCCCGACAACCAACGATGATCACCGAGCACCGGCAGCCCGAGCACTTCGAGGCCGTGCAGCGAGCTGTCGTCGTCGATGAACCCGATCAGACTCCAGCGGCTGCCGTCGGATGACGAGGCCCGAACGATGTCGGCCACCTCTTGACCCATGCCACCGGCGCCCAGGATGACGAGGTCACAGGCCGACGGCATGTTCGACGATATCTCTCCGCTCGTCGACCAGTACGGCCTCCTCGACGGGCGGGTGAGATTGTCGCCGGCACAGCTCGGCCAGGCGGGTCCGTATCGCGATGGCGGAACGCACCTGGAGAAGGTCTCCCAGCTGGTCGGGCCGCCTGGAGGCGACCGTCACGGCCGCGATCCGCGGGTGTGCCCGGCGCTCGCTGGCCACGTCGCTGTCGTCGAAAAGTTCCTCGGTGATCTTCTCGCCCGGCCGCAACCCCGTGTAGATGATCTCGATCGGCCGACCTGAGGCGGCGATCATCTGCGAGGCGACCTCTCTGATGCCGACCGGCTCGCCCATATCGAGCACCAGGACCTCGCCGTCACGTCCCACTGCCCCCGCCTGGATCACCAACTCCACTGCTTCCTCGACCGTCATGAAATAGCGGGTCACGTTGGGGTGGGTAACGGTCACCGGTCCCCCGTCGTCAATCTGGGCCCGGAAGGTCGTCAGGACGGACCCCCGGCTACCCAGGACGTTGCCGAAGCGCACACTCAAGTAGATGCCGTCCGATTCTTCGGCCATCCCCGCCGTCAGCTGCTCGCCGAGGCGTTTCGTGTAGCCGAGCACGCTGATCGGGTTCACCGCCTTGTCGGTCGAGATGTTGACGAAGCGCTCGACGTCCCAGGCGTTCGACGCTTCGAGGATGAGCTCCGTGCCCACGACGTTGGTCTTGACGGCCTCGTCCGGCCACATCTCGAGGAGCGGCAAATGCTTGAGCGCGGCTGCATGGAACACCACCTGCGGATGGTGCTCGGCGAAGATACGGGCGACGGCCGATTCGTCTCTGATGTCGCACAGGGCGATCTCGCGGTCGGTGAGCATGGCCCGCCCCTGCATCGAGAGCTGGACATTGTGCAACCCGCACTCGTCGTGGTCGAGCATGATCAACGAGGAAGGCTCGTACCGCTGAATCTGGCGGCACAATTCTGATCCGATGGAGCCGCCCGCGCCGGTGACGAGCACCCGCTTACCGGTCAGGTAGCCGCCCACCAAGTCGACCTCCGTCCGGATGACCCGGCGCCCGAGCAGGTCCTCGGGGGTGACCGGGCGGATATCCGCGGTGTGGACCGATGAGGACAGCATCTGCGACACCGTCGGCAGGACCCTGGTGGCGAGCCCGGCCGACGTGGCCAGATCAGTGATGTGACGCACCAGCCGGGAATCGGCGCTCGGGATGGCAATGATCACCGAATCGGCTCGCTGCTCAGCGGCCACCGCGGCCAGGTTCTCGCGGGTGCCCGCCACCTTGAGATGCCGCAGGCGGAGGTTGCGCTTCGCCGGGTCGTCGTCGAGCACGGCCACCGGCAGGTACCCGTTCGACGGGTCGGCCAGCAGGGCCTGAACGAGCTGCACCCCCGCCTCGCCGGCGCCGAAGATGATCGCCCGCTCGGTCGAATGGGGATGACGGAGCAGACGCTCGCCGTTGAGCCGCCACCCCACCCGCAATCCCGATGCCACCAACAGGGCGAGGGCTCCCCCGCCCACGGTCGCGCTGACCGGCAACACGTGCCGCGGCGACACGACACTGAACACCGTGATGATCACCGTCACCGACAGCATGGTGGTCGCCAGGCACAGGGTCTCCTCGAAACTGCCCACCCGCCAGCGCGCCCGGTACAGCTGCGTGGCGTTGCCGATGGCCAGCTGCAGCGCCACGGCCGCAGCAACGATCAGCAACAGACCGAACGTGATCGACCGCGTCAGGTTGAACCCGTAGCGCAAGAGCGTGGCGATGGTAAGGCATCCGATCCAGGCCACGGCGTCGGCGGCGGCCAGGACGGATTGCCGATGCCGGCTCACCATCCTGCAACCCATGAGGGAACTGCGACTGAACTTGTCTGATACCGCCTGGCGTCGCTCACGCCCACCACCCAATTCTTCGCCAATTTCCCAAACAGCAGTTCGGGCCCCTTATGGTACCCAACGGTCACGTCCGTTGCCTTGGGATGCCCCAGGCGTCTCCCAGGACAAAGCCACTCCACAACCAATGGTGACAAACCCCTGCCAGGCGCCATAGATCCGTTCGTCACTAATCGCGAGTTGCGGCCCTACTTGTTGTCACCCCGTTGTCACCGGATTGACTGCGTTGTTGCGCCTGTATTGTCGATTTCCGCTACTCCGATTGCCTCATAAGCGTCTCCCGGCCGCTCAAAGCGTTGCCCCGGGGCGTGGCGTGAGAGGGCCGATGATCGTCAGGGCGCAGAGAGCGGTTCCCGTTTGTACCAACGGGATGAGATGAGATGCCCCGACTACGGAGAAGTACGCCACATGTCGACACCGAAGCCGAAGCGACGTCGCTGTTGCTGTAGGTGGGGACGGGTAACGGCGCGAATGAGGACGCTGGCGTAGCCGGCATGTGTCAGCGCGCTACCCACTTCGGGTTGTGTTGGCGTGTCGCCCAGACTCCCCAACGGCTCAGGCAGATCGACTGAGCCGAGGCTGACAAGCGTCAGTTCACGGCGTTTCGGGGCAACTCCCCACCTGACACATGGAGAACAGCTTGCCGGCGCCAAAGCCGATGCCACCGAGCAGGGTCACGTTCGCAGCCACTCCTGTCGAAGTCACGGTGATCGTGGTTCCGTTGTCGTTGAAGTAGCTGCAAGCGGTGGTGGAGTCGTCAATTGCTGTCGGATGACCGTCAGCTACTCCGGAGACCCCGGTGAAGCCGAAGTCACTGGTGCTCGGGCTACCAGAGAAACCGTCAATGGAAAAAACCCCGGTCGAGCAGCTTCCCGCTCCCGATGCCGGCGTGGTGAACGCTCCGTGCGGGTTGGCGCCGTTACTGCCGCACCCGCCACCCGTCTTCTGGAATCCAGTGACGAACACCTGGCCGCCCTTCTCCCAGAAAATGTATCCCCAAGATATGGGAGACGCGGTACAGACGCCCGGTACCGAACCGGCGGCCGCGCGCTGCGTCAAGCTGTCGATGAACGGGACGGTCCAGAAGGCCGCCGCCCCGACAGCGCCACCGGCGATCACAGCTCGCCGACTGACGTGCCCCTTCACTGTCTCTACAACGTTCGTGTCGTCCATATCCAACCGCCAACCTCTCCTTACGCCAAGTTGTTAGAACGCCGGTACTACGCCAAGTTGTCGGAACGCCGGCGGCGGCTCACCAGAACGAGCGTGCCGCCGACTCCGATGGCGACAGCGCCAAAGGTGAACATGATCGCCAGATCAGCACCGGTGAAGGCCAGAGCTGGGGAGGTGACCGGGGCCGCTGCCGGTGCCGTCACCGGAGCGGCCGTCACGGGTGTGACGGAAGCAGGTGAGGTCACGGGTCCGTAGGGCGCCGTCGTCGGCGCCGCTCCTGCCGGCCCCGCGACGAGCAGGACCACGCCCATGAACATCGTCGCGCAAAGGACCAACAATCCGGTCCACAATTTTACCGCCGTCCGCATCATCAGGTGCCCTCCTGATTGGTTGAGGTCACAAAAGTAACACGTATTGGTCCCGGGACACTAGGTACTTAAGTCACTGTCCACTTGATGATCGGTCCGGCGTGCCTGGTCAATCCTGTTGTGACTCCGTTGTTCTGAGCGAGCTGAGAACGCCATGGCGCTCAGCCGTTCCCGTGCAACCGGAATGTGTGCCCAACCGTGCCGTCATCGCCGGGGAGCCATGTCGCGGGACCCGTGACCCCCCACCCGGGAGCCGGTTCGACCCGCACGGTGTCGTGGTCGGCCAGCACCATGGGCTGGTTGCGCACGGTGAGCCTGTATCCCGTGCCTGGCGTCGTGACCCCGGCGAGGTCGAAAGTCAGCGTGACGCTGGCCCCCGGAGGGATGTCGACATACTCGCTGTACGCGTGGACGCCCAACTCGGCGACGTCGGTCACCCCTTGCTGCAGGCTCCCGACGGTGGCTTCGTGCAGCCCGAGCGGGCTGTAGAGCGTGAGCCACGTCCGATTGGTCCCAGGTGGAAGTCCGCTGCCGGTGAAGCTGCCGATCACCTCGCTCGGGAGGAGGGCGGAGGCCCCGTTGTGCAGCGTGATCGTGACCTTGGACGTCACCGCCCCGTTCGCCGGGTCGTAGTTGACCGCATCGGAGATCGAACGTTGCAGGTACGCGTCGACCTTGTTGTTCGCCGCGTTCTGTGTGGTCACTGCCAACACATCGTGGCCGTTCGCGGCCGGAAAGGCGCCGGCCAGGCCGAGGCGGCGGAGCACGGGCTGATCCGACTTGTCGAAGCTCCAGAAGCCGATGCGCCCCTGACGGACCGCCGCGTCCAGTGCCTCGGACAGCGCGCGGGGGCCGGGCAGCGACCCACTGGTCAGCTGGTCGAACTCGATTCTGAGGGCATCTTGCAAGTAGTCGTGCACCTGGGTCTGCTGGCTGGGTGCGAACGTGGCGTACTGGTCCTTGATCAGCTCGCTGGCCGCATTGGCCGAAGTCAACTGGCCCAGTCCCGGCACGTCGATCGGCCCGGTGAGGGCGATCAAGCTCGCCAGCCCGTAGGGGTCGAGCGTCAGCACGCCGTCGATGGGCCCACCGCCCGCCTGTGGGTAGAGCTGCTGAATGACGTCGGACACTGTCGGCAGGTCGGGGGCGTAGCTCAAGTCCTGGAATCGGTCCTGGGGGACGAAGGCGCCGTAGCGGGCCAGGTAGTCGGGGGGCCCGGTCAGGTGGCCACCGCCCGGGGGCAGCAGGCTGTTCAACTGCGAGATGTCACCCGACCGGGTCAATGTGAGATGACCCTGGTCGGCCGTGAGCTCGCCGTAGGAAGCGATCAAGCCGTCCAGGCCGCGGCTCTCGGCGGGCGTCATGAAGGCGACGAAGTAGTGGTGGACGCCGTCGCCCCCGAGGAGGGAGGGCGCGACCTTCACCAGCTGCGCGGCCAGCGAGGCGCTTGCCTGGGCCCGGGTGACCTGGGTGTCCAGCTGTCCCAAGCGAGACTGCACCGGCTGGAGGAGCCACCCGGACTGCAGAGTCCGGAGCTGTGCCGTTGCGCCCGTCAGCTGGCTGTCGACCACGTTGATCGGCCCGGTGAGGGCGGTGACCCGGGCCAGGTCGAAGTGCCCGTCGGAGTAGCGGAGCTGCGAGTAGTGGATACCGGCCGCCTGGTTCGCAGCGACGGCGGTCACGTCCCGGGCCACGGTCGAGGCCGTGGCGACGGCCTGGCGCTGCTGGGCCACCACCGGCACGAGCCGGGCTCCGGCCGTCCACCAGCTGTCCGTGCGGCTCGCGGCGGATGCGAAGTCGGCGTTCGCCACCCTGAGCTGCGCCGTGCCCGATTCGGTCCCACCGTTGCCGATCGACGCCAGGGCGCCCTCCGCCTGGGCGATCCCCGAGCTGACCTCGGAGTGCGCCGAGTAGGCGGCCAGGGCGGCCGGGATGGACACGACGACGGCCAACGCGATCAGACCGAACGCACACCAGCGCACCCGGCGCCGGGCCGGCGCCGACAGGGTGCGCACGGCCGTCACCAGGCACGGTCCGGTCGCCGCCAGGGCGACCAGCGCGGTGGCTCCATGGAAGCCCACCGAGGGCCAACGAAGCACGACCTGCACGCCGAGCGCGCCGGTGAGCGCGCCGAGGAGCGCGTTCGGGCCGGCGCGGCCAGACGCCCGCGAAGGCGAGCAACAGCGTGGCGAGCGCAGGGACGAAGAGCCAGCGCCGGCTCATGACCACGGCCAACACGCCCAGCCACAGCAGCGTCCCCCGGGGGGCGCGGGAAGCGGCCCATGTCACGGCGGCCGCGAACAGCGCGGCGTAGATCTCATCGAGCACCGGTGTCCCCGAGGGGTGGGCGCCGGCCAGCGCGCCACCGATGGCGGCCGCCACGACCACGAGCGAAACCGCCAGAGAATCAGGCGACAGCACGTCTGCCTTGCCTCCGCGGGCCGCTACCTTCACCCGGTGAGCCGCCACGGCGGCCCAATATACGGTGCAGCGTGGTCGTCGCGAGGGTCAGGTACACCTCGGACCGGGCGGAACGCGGGCCCCTCCAATCGTGCCGGCATCGTGCCGGCGTTGTCAGAAGAGGTGCTGGAACCGCACGGGGAGCTTGGCGATGATGAGGGTCCCCAGCAGCCGGTTGCCCGGCGTCGTCACCACGGCGACCGCCAGCGCGCCGGAGCTCCGACCGAGCGGCTTGGAGACCGTCGCCGCGGTGAAGTGGCCCGTGTAGCCGGCCAGGCAGACCGCCTGCTTCTTGCTCACGTCATGGGCCAGCTCGCCGTAGAGCGACATCCCGCGGAGGCTGCCGAAGGTGTACTTGCGGATGCCCTGCAGGTGGCCGTGGCCGCCGACAGCCTTGGCCGCCGTCGGCAGGGCCAGATAGCAGGACTCGTCGGTCGTGCCGAGGTCGCTGCGGGCGGACGAGCACGATGCGAGCAGCGACGCCCCCAGGACCAGCCCTGCGACCAACCCCACGGCCCGGGTCCGGAACCGGTTCATTCGGCCACCGCCGGGCCGTAGGCGTCGGGCCCGGCCTCGACCTCGCTGGCGAGGGCCTGGCGGCTCCAGCGCCCGCGGCGGACCTGCAGGGCGAGCTGGCCGATGAAGAGCCACCCCAGCACCAGGATCATCCAGAAGCTGATCAGCCGGTAGAGCAACACCGCGTAGGCCGTGCTCGCCTCCGGTCCACCGAAGGCCACCAGTGCCACCGTGATGGAGCCCTCCACGACGCCGAGACCCCCGGGCGTGATGGGCAGCGAGGCGGCCAGCTGGCCGGCGCCGTACGCGAGCAGGAGGCCCTTCCACGGGATGGGCACGTCGAGGGCAAGGAACATCATGGCGAAGCAGGCGCAGTCGAGGATCCAGTTGATCGCGCCCCACGTGACAATGCGCCCGATCTGGCCCCAGTCGAGGCGCACGGCCGTCATCCAGGCGGTGATGCGCCCGATGAGGGCCACGGTGTCGCCCCGGGGCCTTCCGGTGACGGCCACCGAAACCTTGAGGGCCCAGTACAACACCGCGTGGAGCGGGCGCTCGTAGACGAAGAGCGACCCGATGCCGAGCGTGACGACGAACGTGCCGATGAGGACGGGCACGAGATCGAGGGAGGCCCCTTCCTGCGTCGCCACGCCCAACCCGACGATGGCGACCAGCGACAGGCTCACGACCGCGGCGACCAGCGTGCCGGCGAGGGCCCACACGGCCAGCGTGTTGTCGGCGCCGAAGCGCCGGAACCAGCGGAAGCCGTAGACCGAGGCGACCGCGTTGCCGATGGGCAGCGAGTTGGTGATCGCCTGCGACGCGAACGTCAGCTTGACCAGTGGCGTCCAGGGCGCGCGCAGGTGGCCCGCGTTGAGGAGCTCGAACTGCATGGCGGCGAAGCAGAAATAGGAGGCGATCTCGGCCACCACCGCCGGCGCGACCCACCACCAGTCGAAGTTCCGGAAAATGGTGCTGAAGCCACTGAGCTCCGAGCTCTTCGAGGAGAGCACCCACACCGCGACCCCGACAAGGCCGAAGCCGATGACGACGCGCGTCGCCGGCCATACCTTGCGCAGCACGCGCCTCGCACGCCGACGATCCTGGGCCGAAGGCGAGGTAGCCGGGGCGGCAACGCCCGCCGTCGTGATCGGCTCGCCCCCGGCGGGTGCAACCTCGTCGGGACGCGTGCCCACCGCGCCCGCTCGTTCCTCGGGCCCCTCGGGCGGCGGTGGTGCGCTACTGGGGCCAGGCGTCGGTGAGCCTCTTCCAGGACAGCTGCAGCGTCTCGGGCAGGACGCGGGTCGCGGCCACCGCGGTCATGAAGTTCGTGTCGCCCGACCAGCGGGGCAGGACGTGGAGATGGAGATGGCCCGGCAACCCAGCGCCGGCCGCCCGGCCGAGGTTGGCCCCCATGTTGAGGCCGTCGGGCTCGTACGCGACCTCGATCGCGCTGACCGCCGCCTCCGTCGCCGCCCACAGCCCGGCGGATTCGTCGGCGTTCAGGTCGGCGAGCGCCCCGACGTGGCGCAGGGGCAGGACGAGCACGTGCCCGCTCGCATACGGGTAGGCGTTCATGACAACGAAGGTCGCCCCGCCGCGCCACACCACGAGGTTGTCCTCGGAGGGCGGACCACTTTCCGCCAGGCGGCAGAAGACGCACTCGGCCTCGTCGTGCAGCGTGCCGGCGCGCTCGCGGGCCGTCGCCTCCACGATGTACGGGCGGCGCCACCCGGCCCAGAGGTGCTCGAGGCTCACGGCGCGGCCCGCCGCCCGCTCACGCGCTCGCCGCGGCGGGCGCCCGGTCCTCGGGCAGCCCCTTGCGGTCCACCTCGTCGACGACCTCGGCAACCAGGTCGGCCAGGAGCACGCCGTGCTCGGGCTTGGTCGTCCAGCTCCGCCGGTTCACGCCGACGGTGCCCGCCGCCACATCCTGGTCGCCCACGACGAGCACGTACGGGACTTTGGCCAGCTTGGCCCGGCGGATCAGGGCGCCCATCTTCTCGCCGCTGCCGTCAACGGTGGCGCGCAGGCCCGCGGCGGCGCAGGCGTCGGCCACGGACTGCGCGTAGTCGGCGTGCGCGTCGGTCACCGGGATGACACGCACCTGCTCGGGGCTCAGCCACGTCGGCAGTGCACCGGCGTAGTGCTCAATGAGCACGGCCATGAAACGCTCCACCGACCCGAAAAGAGCCCGGTGGATCATGATCGGCTGGTGGCGCTGGTTGTCCGCGCCGATGTACTCGAGCCCGAAGCGCTGCGGCAGCTGGAAGTCGAGCTGCACGGTCGACATCTGCCAGGTCCGGCCGATGGCGTCTTGGGCCTGCACCGAGATCTTGGGGCCGTAGAAGGCGCCGCCGCCCTCGTCCATGACGAGGTCGAGGCCCATTTCGAGGGCCGTCGTGCGCAACGCCTCGGTCGCGACGTCCCAGTCCTCGTCGGACCCGACCGCCTTGCCGGGCGGCTTGGTCGACAGCTCCAGGTAGAAGTCGTTGAGCCCGTAGTCGCGCAGCAGGTCGAGGACGAACCGCATCGTGCGCACGAGCTCTGCGTCCATCTGCTCGCGGGTGCAGAAGATGTGGGCGTCGTCCTGGGTCATGCCCCGCACCCGGGTCAGGCCCAGCAGCACGCCCGACTTCTCGTACCGGTACACCGAGCCGAACTCGAAGAGGCGCATCGGCAGCTCGCGGTAGGAGCGTTGGTGGCTCCGGTACACGAGGATGTGGAACGGGCAGTTCATCGGCTTGAGGTAGTACTGCTGGCCGCCGTCGAGCTCCATGGGCGGGAAGATGCCCTCGGCGAACCACTCCAGGTGGCCGGACTCCTCGAAGAGTGCGCTCTTGGTGATGTGGGGCGAGTTGACGAAGTCGTAGCCCGCCTCCACGTGGCGTTGCCGCGAGTAGTCCTCCATCAGCCGGCGGATGGTCCCGCCTTTCGGGTGGAACACGGCGAGCCCCGAGCCGATCTCTTCGGGGAAGCTGAAGAGGTCGAGCTCCGCGCCGAGCTTGCGGTGGTCGCGCCGCTCGGCCTCCTCCAGCTGGTGCAGGTAGGCGGCGAGCGCCTTCTCCGACTCCCACGCCGTCCCGTAGATCCGCTGCAGCTGCTCGCGCTTCTCGTCGCCCCGCCAGTACGCACCCGCCACCCGCATCAGCTTGAAGTGGCCCAACCGGCCCGTCGACGGCACGTGCGGCCCGCGGCACAGGTCGATGAACGCGTCGGAGTTGCGGTAGGTGCTGACCACCGAACCGCCGGCGTCCACCTCGTCGGCGCCCGACCCGACGGCTTTGATGATCTCCTCCTTGAAGGGCTGGTCGGCGAAGATCTCGAGCCCCTCCTCCAGCGTGTGCTCGTGACGCTCGAAGGGCTGGTCCTCCTTGATGATGGCCCGCATCTCGGCGTCGATCCGGTCCAGGTCGTCATCGCTGAAGTGGGCCCCGCCCGGCAGCTCGAAGTCGTAGTAGAAGCCGTTCTCTATCACCGGCCCGATGGCGTACTTCGCGCCGGGCCAGAGCCGCCGCACCGCCTGCGCCAGCACGTGCGCCGTCGAGTGCCGCAGCACCTCGCGGCCGGCTTCGGAGTCCCCGGTGACGATGGCGACCTGCGACCCGTCGTGCAGCGGCGACTCCAGGTCCACTTCGCGGCCGTCCACGGTGGCGGCGACGGCCGCCTTGGCCAGGCGGGACCCGATGGATTGGGCCAGCTGAATGCCCGTCGTGCCCTCAGTCAGCTCCCGCGTCGAGCCGTCGGGAAGTCCAACCGAGATGACGCCTGGCATCGTGCACCCTCTCCTGCTCAGCCGGCGGATCGCTCCTGGTCCGGACACCGTTCGTTGACCCAAGGGTACTGGACGGCCCTTCGGGTTCAGGACCTCCGCAGCCGGCGGCGACGGGCGGCCGCGACCGAGTGTCAGGCAGCTGGAACCGACGAAGAGCTGGCATACGCGTCTCGCGCCAGGTCCATGAGCCGTGTCGCCGCCGGGGAGACCGGCCCGACGCGATGAATGAAGCCGACGGTGGCGAAGTGCGGTGACGTGAAGGACCTGATCTCGACTCGTTCCAAGCCGGTCACCACGGATCGGTACGAGAGGAAGGATCCCATTCCCGCCTGGGCGGCGGCGATCCAAGAGCCTCGCTCCTCAATCACGAGTGAGGCACGAGGAGGCGCCGTTGCCGACCTCGCGGCCATGTCGTCGAAGTGTTGACGACGCCCTGAGCCGGCCGGCGGCAGGATGAGCGGCTGCCTCAGCACGTCGTCCCACGACACCGCTGCCGGGAGATGCGTATCGAGCGGGGACACCAGCACGACCTCCACCTCGGCGACAGTTCTCGAGGTCAGATGGCGATCGTCCACCGAAGAAGTCAGCTCTCCAAAGCCGATTTCGACCGACCCGCTCTGGACCCGGCGCAGAACATCGTCGCTGTCACCAGCCCGAATGACTCTGATCTCGAGACTGGGCTCGCAACGGCCGAGGTCGCTCAGCACGGAAGCAAGGAGCAAGCCGTTCGTGGGTGTCGCGGCAATGGAGAGTTGGACGTGGTCCCCGGCCGACCGAGCCGTCTGCCCGACGTCGTCGATGGCGGCGAGGGCCCCGCGGGCGGAATCCACAACCGCGGTGCCCGCGTCGGTAGGGACGAGCCGCCGACCGGAAAGGCAGAACAAGGTGATGCCGTGTTCGATCTCGAAGGCGCGGATCGAACGCGAGATCACCGGCTGCGTGACGTGAAGCGACCGAGCCGCAGCGCTCACCGAGCCGGAGTCGCTGACGGCGACCAGGTAGCGCAACTGCTGGACATTCATGCCCGCAGAGCATAGAGGTCATAGCGAGAAAGGAGCTTGTCGCGACCCATGGTTGATGGTCTTCTCGCGGGAAGCTCTTTCGGGCACCACATTCCGAAAGAGCAAACCGTTCACCAGGAGGTTCGATGAAGCGACTGAGATCAAACGTGGCGGCATGCGCCGTCTTGGCCGTGATGGCAGTGGGGGCCGCCACGCTCGGCCAGGCATCAGCGGGAGCAGCCCACCAAAGCTCGGTCGTCCGGGCGGCCCTTCCGGCGGGAACGATCAACCACGTCCTGGTGATCGACCTGGAGAACGAGAGCTTCGCCAGCACGTTCGGGCCGAACTCAGTCGCGACATATCTCAACAAGACGCTCCTCCCCCAGGGCGAGCTCCTCCAGAACTACGACGCCATCGGCCATGTGAGCCTGGACAACTACATCGCGGAGATCTCCGGCCAAGCTCCGACGAAGATGACCGATTCGGACTGCCTCGCACTGACCAGCGGTGGCCTTGCCGGCCAATACGTCAACGTGACCCCGGGGACCGACGACCCGAACAATTCCCTCTACCCGGGTCAGGTCGACGGCAACGGCTGCGTCTACCCTGCGCCCACGGCGACCACCACCGGGGCGCCGACCATCGCCAACCAGCTCGACGCCGTCTATCCGCCCAACCCGGTCACGCACGCGGCTTCCTGGCGCGCATACGCCGAGAGCATGGGCAACGACCCGACGCGGGACGGTGGGGTGGCCGACCCGCTCGGCGGGACTGACTGTGCGCATCCGACTTTGGGTGGCACCGACAGCACCGAGAGCGCCGAAGCGACCGACCAGTACACCACCCGGCACAACCCGTTCATGTTCTTCCACTCCATCACCGACAACACCGCCGAGTGCGACGCCAACGTCGTGCCCCTCGGATCGCTGACCGTGGGCACACCCAGCACGTTCAATCACACCCAGCTCCCGGACACGTTCACAGGGCATTTCGCCAGCGACCTCTCGAAGATCGAGACCACGCCGCGGTTCGGCTTCGTCACCCCCAACCTCTGCGACGATGGGCATGACGGAACCTGCGCCGGCACAAATGTGGAAGGCGGCAAGGCCGGTGGGCTCGTCGGGGCCGACCTCTGGCTCAAGCACTACATGCCCCTCATCCTCGCCTCACAGGCCTACAAGACCGGCCAGATGCTCGTCGTCGTGACCTTCGACGAAGGCAGCCTCTTCGACACCACGGCATGCTGCAACGAACAACCCGGACCGAATTGGGCCTTTCCCGGCTTCAGCCCTCTGCTCGGCGCCCCGCCGACCACCCCCGGCGCCGACCCCGGTGGCGGAAGGATCGGGGCCGTCCTGCTCAACGCCAAGTACATCGAGCCCGGGAGCGTCGACTCCACGGCCTACAACCACTACTCGGCGCTCCGGAGCTACGAGGACTTGCTGGGACTGACGAGCGGAGGGGCGGACAGCCTTGGCCACATCGGCTTCGCCGCAGCCTCCGGACTCGCTCCCTTCGGCCCCGACGTCTTCAACCGTCCGCCTGGCCAGTGAGGAGAGCCGAGGCAGGGCCGGGCTTGCGACCTTAAGGGCGGACCAGCTCCACGTGCAGACCTGCGGCCACCGCCAGCGGCCGCAGGTCCTCGATGTCGGACGTGACGATCTCGTCTCCGTCGTGGGCGGTGAGGACGATGGATGCATCAATCAGATCCGAGAGCCCGCTGACGCCGAGAAGCTCTCCGGCGGCTCGCCCGAGAGCCTCGTCCACCGGCGTGACATCGATGCCGGCCAACGCCTGGGACAGCCGCGTCTGCCGCGGACCACTCCGCCAGACCTGTCCGAGCACGGCAGCGTTCGTCCGGGGAACGTCCCCCCGGTTCAACGACTCAGTGAGCCTCACCCAACTGGAACGCTCCGCCCGTTCGAGAGCAATGAGCGCACCGGCGTCGAGGACCTGGCTCATGCGGTCCCCCGCCCCCGACCTTGGACCACGACAGCGCCTGCCCGGTCGCTCCTCACCTGGGCCGCCATCTCCTCGTCGGTGATCTCCCCGTACTCCGCTTCGTACTCGGCGATCGCCTCCCCGAGCGAACGCAGGCGCTGCTCGTGGAGCGCACGATCGCGCAGGGCCGCGTTCACCCAGGCACTCAGCGAGTCGGCCCGGCCCTCCGCCACCGCCTGATTTCCGGCTTCCACCAGTTGGGGGTCGACGGTGACCGTCATGCGTTCCTTGCGGATGCTCATACTCAAATGCTAACTGTCCTCATACTTTTGTTGAACACACCAGATCGGGGCCGTCAACAGTCGCTCATCGCCCGGAGGGCTGCGCACAGCTCGATCCGTCGCAGCGCGTCCAGGGCCCCGAGTCGCTGGGTGAGTGCCGCTCTGGGAACGGTCTGCAGGCTGTCGAAATTCGCGGCACACTCGACATCGAGCCCTTCATCCCGACCCAGGGGCACCTCGCTCGGGATGCCCCTGACCGTCCGGGTGACCGGAGCCACCACCACGGCGTTCAGCACCGGAACGGCCTCACTGCGCGTGCAGACGAGGACCGGTCGGCGCTTGTCCTCCGCTTCTGCCCACCACACTTCCCCCTGTTCCGGGGTGCTCACCAGGACTCCTCGGCCAGCAACGCATGCAGACCCTCGTCGGCCCGCCGAAGCTCGTCGGCCGTCTGCGGGGTGCGCCGATAGCCCTCGACGATTGCTGCCGCGATACCGGCTCGCCTGACCCCTTCGATCAATTGCTCGAGCCCGAGACGTACGGCATCCGAGCGGCTGGCCACCACCCCATCAGCGACCAGGCGATCGACCGCGGCCAACAACCCAGCATCGAGCCGCGTCACAAGTTGGGGCATTGCAGAAAGCATACCGGAACGCAATGCGCTTGGTGACCGGCTTCTTGGCAGACCGGTTCAAACTCCCCGCCCTGCCCTGGCTGTCGCCTAAAGAGCGACGCCGAGCAACCGTGCCCCCGCCGCCACCGACCGCCCGGCCGCAGCTTCCTCGTCCAGGGCGCGCAACGCGCCCGGCGTGTCGAGGTCGTCGTCCAGCGTCGCCCGCACGGCCGTCAGCCCCGCCAGCCCCGAACCGGACCCTCCGTCCCCCTCCCCCACCGGCGCGCTCCGCCACAGCGCCAGCCGCGCCGCCGCCGCCGGCATGTCCTCACCGGTACACCAGTCCCAGTCCTCCCGGTAGTGGTGCCCCAACAACGCCAGCCGCACCGCGGCCGGGTCCCACTCCTTGCACAGGTCTCCGACGAAGACGAGGTTGCCCAGGGACTTGGACATCTTCACCCCGTCCAACCCCACCAGGCCGACATGGAACCACAACCGGACGAAGGGCTGGCCCGTCACGGCTTCGGACTGCGCCGTCTCGCACTCGTGGTGCGGAAAGACCAGATCCCGCCCGCCCCCGTGGATGTCGATCGTCTCGCCGAGCTCACGCAGCACCAGGGCCGAGCACTCGATGTGCCACCCGGGCCGTCCCGGGCCCCAACGCGACTCCCACGCCGGCTCGTCGGGCAGCGACGGCTGCCACAACACGAAATCCAAAGGGTCCCGCTTGTTGGGGTCCTCGGGGTGCCCGCCGTGCTCCGCCGCCAGCTCGAGCATGCGTTCCCGCCCGAAGCCGCTGATCCGGCCGAACTCGGGGAACGTCACCACGCTGAAGTAGACCGAGCCGCCGGACTCGTAGGCGAACCCGCCCCCCAGCGCATCGCCGATCAGCGACAGGATCTCCGAGATCGCCGAGGTCGCACGGGGTTCCGACCAAACCGGCAACAAGTTCAAAAGCCCCATCTCGGCGTCGAAGCGAGCCATCTCCTCGGCCGCCAGATCGAGATAGTGGACGCCGAGCTCGCGGGCCTTGCGCAGGATGTCGTCGTCGACGTCGGTGACGTTGCGCACGCACTTGGTCTCGTGCCCGGCGTCCTGCAGACGGCGCTGCAACATGTCGAAGTAGAGGTACACGGCCGCATGACCGAGATGCGCGGCGTCGTAGGGCGTGATGCCGCACGAGTACATCGTCACGAGGGGTCCGGGCTCGAACGCCACCACCTCGCCGCGCGCCGTGTCGTACAGCCGCACCGCTACAGACCGGCGATCCTCAGCGTGGTGTGCGCCTTGTGCCGGATGTTGAGGGTGATACAGACGGCGGTGAAGGCCTCGATGGCGGAGGCCTGGGTCAGGGTGCCGGCGTCGAGCGGCCGCAGCCCGCGCATCAGCTCGATCATCCCGACCGTCGCCAACATCGCCTCCGGATGGTCCGAGCACACGAGCACATCTGCTTCCAACCCCGATTCGAGGTCTTCCATTTCCGGGGCCGGAAGGTGGTGGAACGCGGCCGACACCAGGCTCTCGGGCACGGTGGCCTGGACCGTCGCGGCCACCGAGCCACGCGGAGGGATCAGGGCGAGCATCTCGCGGCCCTCCTTCACCAGGGCATTGGCCATGGAGACCAGGACCTTGCCCGCCAGGGGCTCCCGCAGGGCCCGCACGGTCGGGATGGCGCTGTCCCAGGGGGTGGCGAGCACGACCAGGTCCGCCCCGGCCGCGCCGGAGTTGTCCGACCCGTCGACCGGCAGGCGCAGCGCGGGCCAGCGGGCCACCACCTCGTGAGCCACCAGGGCTGCCCGCTCCGCGTCGCGCGATCCGAGCGTCACCCGGACGCCGGCCTCGGCCAGCCGGACCGCCACCCCGCGCCCGGCCGGACCGGTCCCACCGAGGATTCCCACGTGCACGCCCCTACCTTCGCATAACCTCGCTGGCGCAGTGGGACTCCTCGACGGCAAACGGCTCCTGATCACGGGCGTCCTCACGGACGCCTCGCTGGCCTTCGCGGTGGCCCGCCTGGCGCAGGAGGAGGGTGCCGAAGTCGTCCTGTCGGGCGCGGGACGGGCGCTCAACCTCACCAAGCGGACGGCCCGCAAGCTGCCGCGCGAGCCCGAAGTGCTCGAGATCGACGTCACCTCGCCGGAGCAGCTGGCGGCGGCGGGCGAAACGTTGGCGGCGCGCTGGGACCGGCTCGACGGCCTGCTCCACGCCATCGGCTTCGCTCCCCCGGACTGCCTGGGCAGCGGGATGCTCGCCGCCGGCTGGGACGACGTCTCAGTGGCGCTCAACATCTCCACCTACTCGCTCAAGGCCCTCGTCGACGCGTTCCTCCCCCTGCTCGAGGCGGCAGGCCGGGACGGCGGCGCCTCGGTCGTGGGCCTGGACTTCGACGCCAGTGTGGCCTGGCCCGTCTACGACTGGATGGGCGTCGCCAAGGCGGCGCTCGAGTCCCTGTCCCGCTACCTGGCCAAGGAGCTGGGCCCTCGCGGCATCCGGGTCAACCTGATTGCGGCGGGGCCGGTGCGCACCATGGCGGCCAAGTCCATCCCGGGCTTCTCAGCCTTCGAGGACACCTGGGCCGACCGGGCTCCCCTCGGCTGGGACGTCCACGACTCCACCGTCGTGGCCAAGGCGTGCCTGGCCCTCTTCAGCGACCTCTTTCCCATGACCACGGGCGAGATCGTGCACGTAGACGGCGGGGTACACGCGGTGGGCAGCTAAGCCTGAGAGGTACTTCATCAGGCGCTGACCCTGCGCCGGATGAAGGTGACCACGAGGAACACGAACGCCAGGAGCGCCATCAGCGCCACCACCGCGAACATGGCGTTCGCACCGTTTGGCACGATGCTCGGCTGCGCGGCGGATCCCACGGCGTTCACGTGGTTGACTAATTGCTCCCGGACGGCACCGGAGCGCAGCCTGGTCGATGCCGCTGCGACCGTGCTCCCGGCCGTTGCCAACCACACGAGGCAACTCGCCGCCGCCACTCCTCCTAGTGCTGCCCCACTCCGAAGCCGCATGGTCACGCCTCTCTGACGGAGATCGTTGTGCGGGAGGGCCGCACGATCCACCCGTCTCCGTGTACAAGAAACGGAGGCTGCCGAAGACTCTTGCGCTCACAGTCACAAAATCTCCTTCTGCGGGAAACCCCAGCTCAGAGGTGACATTCGCGTGAACGTTCGCTTGGCTCTTCGCTTGGCTCTTCGCGACCGTTCACCAGGAGTCATCTCTGCGATTACTGTCGATTTCTCGCTGATTGAATAATAGGACTTTTTCTATACTTAGCTAATATCCCTATAGGATGAGGACGTGGACCCCGTCCGAAACCCCTTCAGCCCTGGTGCCGGGACCCGACCTCCAGCCCTGGTCGGACGCGACGGCGAGATCGAGTCCATGGACGTCGCCCTGCAACGTCTGCTGCGGGGGCGTGATGGGCGGAGTCTGATGTTGACGGGTCTGCGGGGGGTGGGCAAGACCGTGATGCTCAACGAATTCGAGCAACTGGCCGACGGCCGGGGTTACTTCCATGAGCACATCGAGGTCGGGGAGGGCGGAGACCTCACTCCCAGACTGACGTCGGCCTTTCGTCGGGTTCTCTTGTCGATGGACGCCAGAAAGCGAATCGGCGAGCGGATTCGACGAGCCCTCGGAATCTTGAAGGCCTTCAGCCTGCGTCTTCCTGATGGGCCGGAGTTCGGCGTCGACATCAATGCCATTTATGGACCAGCCGATTCCGGCGATCTGGCGTCGGATCTGTCTGGCCTCTTCGTCGAGCTCGGTGAGGTCGCCCGTGACCATGACATCGGCATCCTGATCACAATCGATGAGCTTCACTACGTCGCGCTTCTGACGCTCGAAGCTCTCGTGATGGGCTTGCATCGTGCTGCTCAACTGAGGCTTCCGATCACCATTGCGGGCGCAGGGCTCCCCTCCCTCGCGACGCTCACGGGCGAGGCCAAGTCATATGCCGAGCGGATGTTCGCATTCCCGGTGATCGGCTCGTTGGCGATGCCGCAAGCGAGCGAAGCGCTGGTGCTGCCCGTCCAGGATGAGGGAGTCCAGTGGGAAGATGCGGCACTCGAGCGCATCATCGAGGTGACCCAGGGCTATCCCTATTTCCTCCAGGAGTTCGGAAAGCAAGCATGGAATGTTGCGACGGGGCCCGGCCTGATCACGGTGGACGACGTTGACCGGAGTATCCCGGTCGCAACTGCCGAGCTTGACGACGGCTTCTTCCGGGTGAGAACAGGCCGGACCAGCGATCCCGAGCGCGCCTACCTTCGTGCGATGGCCGAGCTCGGTCCGGGATCCGTCCGTTCGGGCGAGGTCGCCGCTCTGCTGGAGAAGAAGACAACAGCCCTCGGACCGACGCGCGACGGACTGATCAAGAAAACGCTCTGCTACTCCCCTCGCTGGGGAGAGATCGATTTCACCGTCCCGATGTTCGATGCGTTCATGCGGCGATGGATCCCAGACATTCGGTCGGTCATCTCGCTGGGACGTTTCTAGCTCGTTTAGCAAGGTATAGCCAGACAGCTATACATTGGTCGCCGGAGGCGTCCGCTTCGGTACGGTCCTGGACGGTACGGTCCTGGACGGTACCGTGCCGAGCGGTACGGTCCTTGAGAGGACCCTGATGGCCGCCAGGGGCAGCACGGCGTAGGTAGGTCAGTATGCGCCGGCCCCGCGGGCCATCGTCTTGGGCGTCTCGAACATGATCTTGAGGTCCCACCACAGCGACCACGACGCCACGTAGAGGTAGTCGAGTTGCACCAGGTCGCTCCGGGTCAGGTCGTTGCGGCCCGAGACCTGCCACAGGCCCGTGATGCCGGGGCGCACTTCGAAGCGCCGGGTCGCCCACCCCTCCACGTGCGCCTCGCTCGGGATGAACGGCCGGGGCCCGACCACGGACATGTCGCCCTTGAAGACGTTGATGAACTGAGGGATCTCGTCGATCCCCGTCCTGCGCAAGAAGGCACCGAAGCGGGTGATGCGCCCGCTCTCGTCCTTCTTGTTGTGCAGCTCGTGCAGGGGACGGTCGGCGAACGAGTCATCGGCGTCAGGCACAGGCTGCGCGGGTGGGGCGACCTCGGTGCCGATCGTCATGGAGCGGAACTTGATCACGGTGAAGGGCTGCCCGCCCCGGCCGAGGCGGACCTGGCGGAAGAACACCGGCCCCGGGGAGCTCAGCTTGACGCCGCCAGCCACGACGAGCAGGAGGGGTGACGTGAGCACCAAAATGGCCGAACTGACGCACAGGTCGAAGGCTCGCTTCATGAACCTGTCCCACCAACTGAGATGCGGCCGGGCGATCTCGAGGAAGGGCATGCCGGACAGGTCCGTCAGGCGCGACCGCCAGCTGATGAGCTCGTAGTAGCTGGGCACCATGGCGATGTGCACGAACTCCTGGAGCTGGCGGTAGATGTCCATCGACTCGCTCGAGAAACGGTCGCTGGCGGCCACCAAAATCCGGTGGACGTCCAGCTGCTGGCAGAGCTCGGGCAGGTCGGTCACGCGCCCGATCGCCCCGGGATCGACTATCTCGCCGTCGACGGCCCGCCCGACCAGCGTCATGCCGGGATCCTGGCGCACGCTGAGCATGATGCGGTCGGCCATGGTGCCGCCGCCGACCACCATCACGCGGGTCGTGGTCAGCGTGTGCAGGAAGTAGCGCAGGACGATACGCCCCAAGGTGATCACCGCGATGGTCACGATGACGGCCATCACGAGCTGGCTGGGGAAGGGCTCGGCGATACCGAAGGTCCCGCGGAGTGCGGCCCCTATCGCGAGGGCGAGGACGCAGCCGGCCCCGACGCCGAAGGACAGCTCGCGGATCTCGAGGAATGCGCTTGGCTGCAGGCTCCGGTGGGTCACGCGGTAGACGCCCCCGATAGCCAGCGCGATGACCACCGCAACGGGGAAGAGGGAGTCCAGCTCGAGGTTGGTCATCAGCCGCCCGATCGTGTTGGTCGGGACGGACGACACCTGCGCCAGCAGGAAGAGGGCGAACGGGAGTGCGAGGCAGGCGCACACGAAGTCGCAGGACATCAGGACCAGCGTGAGCTCGCGGTCGGTAATGGTCCGGTAGGGGGACGCCGACGTGGACCGGCGCCCCGGCGAGTCCAGGCGGCGCGGGATGGAGAAGTTCGAGTTGCTGGCGACGGCGTTCGCCGCGGTCCGGCCGGCTGTCCCGACCTTCGGATCCGAGATGCTCACCGCTGCGCCCCGACCCCGGCCGGCGAAGGCACCCACCGCCGAGTGACCGAACCCATGCTCTGACAACAGCCCAAGCGCCCCCGACTGTCGGAATTCCCCCTGGCTAGGGGGGCCTTCTGAGGGGGCTGCGCCAAACCATCGTTTGGCCCAGATGGCGCGCCCAGCCGTCCCGCACCGATCGAGCCTCCTCGGTGCAACCCCCCGTATGATCCGTCGGCGTGCCGTCGCCCACCGAGGTCGAGGACTCACTGGTGCAGTTCGTCCCGGAGCACATCGAGTGCTGGTGCGTCGGGAAGGGAGCCGAGGGCGCCCAGCCGCTCCCCCGCGACGTGCTTGTCGCCGTCGGGCGCGAGCGGATCTACGTCTTCGAGGGACCCATTCCGAACGCGGAACCGCTCGTCACCATCGATCGGAACAAGGTGTCGGTGGCCCACACCGGAAAGCGCTACCGGCGGAACCGCTTCGTCCTGATCGAGCGCGGCGGTGAGCGGCGGCGTTCGTACGCCATGACCGTCTCGGGATGGAACGGCGGCAAACTCCGCCGGCTCGAGCACACCGTCGCATTGCTGCGCGCATAGCACCCTCGCTCGGGGCCCGATGCTTATCGGGTCAATTCCCGCGCCGCCCTCACCCGCTGCCCACCGAAGATTGGCGCCGAGACGAAATCTGACGGCCGGCTCCGGCGGTGTCGCCCCGGACCCCTTCAGATGACCCAGTTACACAGACTTTCGGACAGACCCTTTCTTCCTTGGCGCTCGCGCGCCCGGAGAGGAGTCTCCCGATGGACAGCATCGACAGTTCGGTGAAGCCACCCGTCACCAAGAGCTCGTGTCGCGTCGATACGTCAGACGCCCCCAAATAGCTCTAGCGAGGCTGGTCCGACAACGGCCACCAATACGGGACCGACCGCCACCCTGGACTGGTTTGGTCAACTGCGCGAAGTGCTCGGCCCGCGCGGTGGAAGGCGCAGGATCATGAGCAACCCAGGCGACAACAAGGTCGAAGCAAGGTCCGTTGTCAACGTCCAGGGTCGTGAGCCGCTTCCCCTCGACGACGAAACTCTCGTGGCGGCATACCGGACTGACCTACGGCTGCACCAGGAACGCTCGGCCACCACCGAGGTCACCTACACGATCCACCTCGGCATGTTCCGCACCTACCTGGCCGAGCATTACCCCGATCTCACGCTGCCCGGCGTGCAGGCCGTCCACGTCAAGGCCTATCTGCTGGCCGAGGCCGCCCGAGGCATCGCCCCAGCCACCCGGTGCGCGGCACTCTTCGGGCTGCGGTCGTTCTACGAGTTCCTGCGCTCGGAAGACTTGATTCCGATAAACCCGACACTTGGGCTGAAGGTGCCTGGTGCGCGCAAGCTGCGCACCGAGGTCTACACCGACGCCGAGGCCGACCTGATCCTCGCCTGGGCGTCCGCGCAGACCAAGAAGCGCTGGCGCATCGGCTGCGTCGTGCTCGCTACGCTGCGCTACACGGGGCTGCGGCGGAACGAGGTCGCCACGCTGCGCCTCGACCAGGTGGATCTCGAGGCCCGACGAATCTCGCTCGTCGGCAAGGGCGGCAAGCCCAGAGTCGTGCCCATCGCTCCCCTGCTCCTCCCCATCCTCGAGGACTACCTCGCCACGCTTCGTCCCAAGGCGCCCAAGTCTGCCTTCTTCTTCGTCAACCCGAGCGCGCAGAGGGGCGGGACGAATGCCGGCCGCTTCGGCCCCTCCTCGGTGACGATGTTGGTCAGGGCGGCGGGGACCGGGGCGAGCGTCTCGGGGCGCCACTTTCCCCACCGTTGGCGCCATTCCTATGCCACCACCTTGTTGCGGCGCGGGGTGGACATCCACGTCGTCCAGCGGCTGCTCGGCCACTCCAGCATTGCCACGACGACCCGGTACTTACACCTTTCGGACACCGACCTGGCCGACGCCGTGGACAAGGCGTTCCAGGCCGAATGAGCTACTCCCCCATCCGCATCTCGGGATAGGTGTGAAGGAGCAGCTCAACGGCAGTCAGGTAGGCGCGGTCGGCCTCTGTGAGGACGGTGTCGGCCGCCACCTCGTCGCTCATGAGCGGCGCCGCCTCCCCCAGCTCCTCGGTCCCTTCGGGGGTCGTAGGCCGCCACGAAAGCCCCGACGAGGTCGAATCAGTCGGCCCAATCCTCGGCCACCGCCCCGGGTGATGGAACCTTCCAAGTGGGCGCTGGCGTAATAGCGGAGACGCTTGACCACCTCAGGACGGAGTTCGTCGTTCTCGTCGAGGTAGTCGAGGAGACGCTCGTCGATGGAGTCGAGATAGGTCACGAGGAACTCGCTCACGGAATCCATCTTGGCCGACGTCGGAGTCGGACGAGTGCCTCAGAGTCTTGGTCGAAGTCGGGCTACCAAGTGAGACGGATTCGTCCATCAGGTGTCTTCCACCGACCATCTAGCGAGCAACCCTGGGCACGCTCGAACAGATGGCTCACCTGTCGGTGACCTGACCTTGGACTGCGTTGGAGTTCACAGTCGCTGTTGCCGTGATAGTACTTCGGACCATTACCCGAACTCAGACTATCGGTGAAGGTCCCCGAGGAGGTCGTCGAGCCATTCGCAAGCGTCACCGAGCTGGGACTAACTGTTCCACCCGTCGCAGCTAGAGAGACAGTAATGGTCGACCCCGACGTGTTGGTCGCCAGATTCTGGAACTGGTCGATGAGGGTCACGTTTGCGGTCATCGAGTGACCGCTGCCGTTTCCACTTGTCGGCGACAATGTGCAGGAGAAGGACGTTGATCCCACGGTACCCGTGCAGGACACGGTTGTCACTGTACCGCCATCGATAGTGGCGTTGGTGAAACCAAGACCCGCCGCAGTTGCTGCGCTGACGGTGATTGACAACCCGGTCCCGTTGTTGATCGTGCCATCGCTGACCTTGATCAAGGCGGTCTCGGCCTTGAAGAGCGTCATGACCCCGTTGTTCGAACCGCTGACCTGGGCGACCCCGTTAGTGAAGCTGATCGCCGTGGTCGATCCGAAGTTGATCGCCGTGCCGGAGCTATTCGTGACGGTCGGGTGCGTCGTACCGTTCGGAGCCACGTTGGCGCCAGTGAAGGTCAGGTTCTTCGACCCCGCGTAGCTGGTGACTGTGTTGCCCCCCGAGTCTTCCGCGGTGATGGTCAGGTTGTCACCCGCACCTGCGGTCGGCGTGGTGCTCTGGGCGCTCAGCACCAACTTCGCCGCAGCGCCGAAGACGCTGAACGTGTTGCTGGTCGCCCTAAGAGCCGAGGTGACACCCACCGCCACGATGGTGTGGGTCCCCGCAGTCTGGCCAGTCGGAATGGCGATGCTAGTCACGGTGGCCGAGCCCGTGCCGCTCGTGGTGACCGTGACGGGGGTGGTCGAAAGCAGTGTGCCCCCCGCACTGTCGAGGTGGAAGGTCACGTTCTCGGAGTTGCCGAAGTTGCTGACGGTGCCACCGCTGATCGACCCTCCGGTCGTTGGCAGACTCTGTCCGCTCGTGATGGAGAAGGTCGGCGCGCCCACCGTGACCGCGAGGCGTCCGCTCTCGGGCCCAGTCCAGGCGTGGTACAGCGGAGTCACGGTGTACCACCAGTTCCCCGGCGTCACGTTCTGCTCGGTGCAGGTCAGTGCGCTTACGGTCCCGGCGCAACCACCAGTTGCCGGAGTGGCAGTGCCGCCGGTCGCCGTGCTGTAGCGGTTGATGGTGTAGCCCGTCGCCGCCTGACCGTCGTGCACGATGGTGCTCGCCGTCCATTTGATCGTGACGTTCTCACCGTTGATGCCACCCGTCGGCAACGTCGGGGTGTTGCCGCCGTTGAGGGAGTCGGCAATAGCGGCCGAGTAGCTGCCCGTCGTGGTGACGCCGACAGTGAAGTAGGCCGCTGCAGGTGCCGCCGCGGCGATGAGCGCGCCGACGATGAACAACGTGACCCGCACGCCGATCCCAAGACGGCGGCCTCCCTGGCGCTCCACTCCCTGTGCGTAGCGTCCCATTCTCATTGCTGCTGCACCGTGATAGTCACCGGAACCTGGAACGTTGCCCCCTGGCAGGCACTAGCGGAGGTGGTGGTCATGGAGGCCGCGTTCGGGATGTCGAGTGTGAACGACGGTCCGCTGTTGGCCGGGACCGTGATGTTGACCGCCGCGTTCGTCGGCACCGACACGCCGCTGTTGCCCAATGTCGTTGGCCAGGCTGTGTCGCTCGTACAGCCTGCTGAACCCACGACCACGACATTGCCGGTCTGGGAGATCCCAGTGACGGTGACCGCGAAGCTATTGGGGTTGTTGACCCTTACGAACAGGTCTCCGGTGCCGCCGGGAACCAAGTACCCAGACGACGACACTGTGACGATGGTGGACTGACCGAGAACGACGTTTGCTGGCGTTCCCACGGTAGCGGACCCCGTCCCCGATCCTTGGCTGGTGAAGTAGGCGTAGGCCGTCCCCGTGCCGAGCCCGATGACCAGGGCGACTACGGCCGCGATGACCAGAGGGGCACGCTTCCACGACCGCGCGATCCGAGCGGGCACCGAAGCCAATGTAGAGAAGAGGGACCTCATCACCCGCTCACCTTGCAGTTGTTCGTCCCCTTGGCGGTGTTGCTCGTGGCCGAGGGCACGGTGATCTTGGGGTTGTTGCTGCTGAGCGTGCAGCTCGAACTCGCACTGTTGGATGTGAGCGTCCCGCCGCCAACGGTGTTGGACTCCACCGCGATGTTGCCACTCACGGTGTTTCCGTAGACGGTGACGGTGCCAGCGTTCGATTCGACGGTCAGGTTCGTCTTCACGGTGTTGCCGAAGCCGCTGCCTCCAACGGTCACCGAGGCGGTGTTGGACTCGACCAGGACGTTGCCGCTGATGAGGTCGCCGGGGCAGGCCGAGGACCCGCCTACAACGACCGGTGCGCCGTTGGTCTCGTAGGTGAGGTTGCCTTTGAGTGTCAGCGCACAGAAGCTGATCGGCACAGACGAGGTCGGCAAGTTCTTCACCGAGACGTCGTTTGCAATCTGGACCGGGCTCGACGACGTCCCGACGGCGCAGACCGAACCGGCCCCGCTGACTGTGAGGTTGCCGCTCAAGACCGAACCGGCTCCGATGGCCACGCCTCCGCCGGTCGAGGTGACGTCGCCGCTCACCTTCGTCCCCTGGAGTGAGGTGGGACCGCCGGAGGAGCTGATGTTGCCCTTCAGCGCCCCGTTCGTGGCGGCGAAGGAGCCGTTAGCCGGGACGGTCACGTTGCCGGTGATGGTCCCGCCGTTGAGCCACACGGACTTGCCGCTTGGGACGGTGTAGTTCCCGTTCGTCGTTCCGGTAAGGATGATGTTGGCGCCACTCGTCGGCGGGCTCACACAAGCCGACGAGAACTGCACCGTCTGGGTGACGACGTTCGACGAGCTGGCGCTGAAGTCGCCGTTGGTGCCAGAGCCCGGGTAGATGGCCTCGTAGTAGTAGAGCCCAGACGTAGACGGCGCGACCGTGGTGCTGGCCGTGTACCCGGTGACACTGTTGTAGGCGATGGTCCCGGAACCGAAGGGGCTGGTCGAGCAGCTCGACGGTGCGGTCGAGATGCAGGAGTAGAAGTTCACCTTGTTGTTCGGAGCCGTCTCGGTGGCCAACGTCTGTGTGTTGGGCGTCGCGGAGTCGGCCGTGGGATTGGCCGGGATCACCGTGGCCGTCAGGGTCACGGGGTTCCCTGGGTAAGAGGTGCTCGGTGACGACGCCAGGCTCGTGGTGGTCGAGTCGGTGTAGTTCGCGGTGGCCGTGTAGTTCATGGTCAAGGCGAGGTTCTTGCAGGGATTCTGATTGCCTGAGTTGGTCAACGCCAAGGTCAGGGGATACATCGAAGTGCCCGGAGAGGACCCAGATTCGGCAGGAACAGCGACCTGATGACCTGAAGCGAAGGTGAGGGTGACGTTCGGCTGGGTACCCGATGTGACCGTCGGTGACGTACCCGAAATGGGGGTCCCGTTGATCCGCAACGCGGACTCCGCGCAGGTCCCAGACGAAGTCGTAAACGAGTTCGTGAAGGTCACTGTCAAGCTCGTGACGCTGAGCGCGGAACTGAGCGGGTTGTAGAACTTCAGCGGAAGCTGCGACGCCGCGGCACCGGGGGCTACAACAGGTCCCTGTCCCGTCCCAGGACCGCACACGCTGAAGTTCGGCGGGGTCAATGGGTTCGCAGGGCAGGGACCGCTCGGGTTCGACGCCAGATCGAAGCCCAGGTGCTGAGGAGCGATGTTGGGACCGAAGACGACCGACGCCACGCCGAAAGTACCCGCGGCGACGACGAGCGCGATGGCGCTTGACGCCAACACCGACTTCGTCCTCTTGAACCGCTCTGGCTTCATCTGCTCCTCGTTCTCACTTCGATGGGTAAGTCCACCGAGGGACCTCAGGTTTCG
The DNA here is from genome assembly GCA_963719485.1 of uncultured Acidimicrobiaceae bacterium. Lineage (GTDB taxonomy): Bacteria > Actinomycetota > Acidimicrobiia > Acidimicrobiales > RAAP-2 > Bog-473. The sequence goes on along the minus strand of OY970387.1, from coordinate 3,187,495 downwards.
CTCCCTGCTGTCCCTCGCTGGCCTAGCCCGGTGGTTGGCCGGGGCACGGAGAGGATCCGTGACCCGGCCTTCCGACCGAGTTATTCATTGGTGGGCCGAACTACGACCCCTGAGCCGCCGAAAGGGTCACAGTGAATTGCACACCCTCGCATGCGCTCTGGTCCGACCCGTTCGACCCCATTGCGATCGTCGGCTCGGTGGCCGAACTTGAGGTAAACGGGGAACCGTCGGTCACCAAGCCGATCGGGCTCGCCGACGTGACCACTTGCAGGTCAGCAAGAGTCGACGTGCAACCCGTCGTGTAGCCGGTGATGTTGCTAATCGACACGGTCCCGAAGGTCTCGTCCCCGTTACCGGCCGTGTTAGTGAAGGAGTAGGGAACCGATACAGCAGCTGCGCCCGGACCGTTCAGAGTGACGTCTGTCACGCTGAGCGACACGTTCTTCTGCGCTCCCGCCGTGGCGGTCCCGTTACCCTGACCAGTGGCCGTGTAGTACGCGAACGCCGCACCAGCCGCACCGAGGGCAAGCCCTGCGGCGAGGCCGATAGTGGCCACCTTTTTGTTCATGAATCGCTTCATTAGTGTGTTTCTCCTTTGGGTTCTTGTTGCTGGGGGTTGTTTCTGCATGGGATTTGCGCCATCCGGTCAGTAGTTACGCCAATGCCCGGGTGACGCGCGGCCGGCGGGATGATTCCCGGCCCTGGTTTCGCTCCGAACAGAGCGATGCCCGCCCGGTTCTTCATCCCACCGGCAGGGGTTGCCGGTTCTCTCTCCTGCCGTTGGCCCACAGCAGAACGGATGACGTGAAATACACCCGTTCCTAGCCAGACGACGGACAGGATCAAGATCGAAATCCACGCCCACGACTGATGCGCGGCGCGGACGAGACTGAAGGTGAATCGTGGATCAAAGAGATGCAGCGCAGTCCCAATGATGCTCAGGGTCAAAGCGGCGACTGCGAGCGCGATGATCAGGCTCGTGAAGGACGCACCCAGCGTCCAAGGCCGCTCCTGCGTGTCGACTGGCTCGGACGGGAGGATCATCGACGTCGTCATGGCACGGTCCCCAGTGAATGAACCGAGACACTCAGTGAATGAGTACGCACGTGTGCGTCACACGCAGCGACCCGGGCTGGTCGAAGAGATCCGCTTCGATCGGCGGTCGGGATTGGCTCGTCGCAGACCAACGAACGCGACGCAGCGCACCGCTGGTCAAGCCGACCGAGCCGATGAGTGCCCGCGGGGGCAGAATGCGTTCGCCAATGAACCACTTCGTGAAACCGCCAATCGCCAATCGATCACATCGCCAATGAGTGATCGCCGTCAGTAAGCTAACCGCCTTTCTCATTCCGGAAACAGAGCCATTGGTCACGATTCGCAGACGACTCGACATCGAGCTTCCGTTGAACGGGGACCGTGCCGAGGAGTGGCGCGACACGTACAACCCGAGTTGTTCACCCGTTGTTCTCGCACCTTGCACCACAGCGGCAGCTCGAGCAAGACGATGGGTGGACCATGGCCATGGGGCTACATCGCTGCAACGCCATTGGCCGTGTCCTTGCTCGGATCGCTATCGGCAAGAGAAAACACTTCACCGCTAATGCAATTTGAAGACGAGTCGGAGGAGACGTCGGGAAGACGGGTTGCGGTTGCCATGCCACCGATGGACGTTCAGCAATCTCGGCCCCGCCGCGCCGATTCCGCGCGACAGGACGCGGTGGTTTCCCGATGCTTCGAAAGATGTGGAGGATGAAGGGCGCGTCCGAGGAGGTGGCGTGGTGTGGGGGTATCGGCAACGGCCGAGGGAAGACGATCGAGCGCGTCAGAGCCGGGACAGGGTGGGAGAGCCTCTCCAACGAAGCAACGGAACAAGCTCACGGGGTCACGATGGAACGGGGCCCACTCCCCCGTCACTCTCGCCCCAGGAGAAGCTCACGACGCCGCTGTGGAGGATCCTCGGGGGCGTCGAGCGCGGGCGGCGTCGCGGGGATGGGAGGCAAGCGGCCGGGCGGGGCCACCCGGTGAGCACGGTGCACCTCATCGTGGTGGCCGGCCAGGCAGCGGCCCGGCGAGCAGCCCGGGGGCAGGCCTTCCGGGGCGTCCGGGGATGCGCTATGTCCCGAATTCAGAGAGAGGCCGGATAGGGTTCGCCACCATGCTCCTGGGGTTGGCGGGCTGAGTAGATGCATCCCCTCGGCCTCCTCGTCGGGGTCTGCGCCCTCTTCGGCCTGGCGATCGGATCGTTCCTCAATGTCGTGATCTACCGGGTACCCCGGAAGGAGTCGGTGGTGTCGCCGCCCTCGGCGTGCCCTTCTTGCCAGACGCCGATCTCGGCCCGAGACAACATCCCAGTGATCTCGTGGGTCCTCCTGCGTGGCCGCTGCCGGCATTGCCAGGCGCCGATCTCGTGGCAGTACCCAGCGGTTGAGCTGGCCACGGCGGCGCTGTTCGCGGGCACCGCGGCGCGCTTCGGGTACGCATGGGAGCTCCCGGCGTATCTCGTCTTGTTCGCCGGGCTGTTGGCCCTGTCCTGGATCGACGTGGAGAAGCTCCTGCTACCGAAGGCGATCGTCCGGCCATTGCTCGTGCTCGTCGCAGAGCTGTTTCTCGTGGCATCTGCGGCAACCGGGGCAGTTGCATGATCTCTGGCTGCCGGTTGGTTCATGGTCTTGTTTGCACTGAACTTCGCAAGTGCGAGAGTTCTCGGATCCGGCGATGTCGGCTCGCACCCGTGCTGGGGCTCGCGCTCGGATGCTCGGGGTTCGCTACGTGATCCTAGGGTTCTTCGCCGCGAACTTGATCGGAGCTGCAAATTGGGATTGCATTGATCATTGCCAAGAAGGTAGAGCGACACCAACAGATTCCGTACGGCGTGTTTCTGGCGATGGGCACGGCGTTCGCAATTTTCGCCGGACCGGAGGCACTCAGGCCGTTTGCGCAGTACACACTCTGACTGGATCAGTTCCGCCACATGTCCGTCCGGCAGTGGGCAGTCGACCTTGCGGAGGTGGTCGGTCGGGTGCACCCCGAGGAGCACCCGTCAGGGGACGCTCTGAGGCTGCCGGGCCTTTCACCGTCCACCCCTGATCTGCCCACACAAGCTCAGATTAGATCGGCTTTGAACCCGCTTTCCCTGACCATCTTCAGTTTGCGGGTGCTGTGCTACACGGATCGCACCCAGCTAGCTTCTACAAAGACGTTCTACTCTCGTCCTCCGGGCGAATCACTCAGGAAGTCGCCGCGAGCGGGCATGTAGACCTCTCATCCCTGCGACGTGCCGCGAGCATCCCCGCTGCGATCACCAGGAGGGCAGCCACGAAGAGCGCATTCCGACTGACCTGCGCTAGCGCCGACTGGATCCATGGGGGGCCTATATCGATCGTGTCTCGGGGAATGCCCCTGAGGACGAACCAGGGAATGGTGAAAATGACCAGAGCGGCGGCGGACAGCTTTCCAGATGTCGACCTGAGACCAACCTCGAGGATCACGCAAACGAGCAATGGTGCGAAAGAGAAATAATGGTCCCAGGCCACCGGGGAGATCAGGACACTGACGCACACCAAAGTCACCAATGCCGAGACGCGGAAGCCGAGGCTGTCGAGGTGCACCGCGGCGGACATGCCAATGACCGCGACCAGGATGCTGCCCAGTCCCCCCAACGCAAGGGCGAGCCAATGCGGAGCGAAAGAGATACGAAGAAAGAAGCTGTCGACCGAAGAGGACAGGGGCTGATAGTCGGACCATTCCAAATGTGAGACATCTCCGCCGTTCAAAAACAATCGGGTGAGGAACCAAGAGGAGCTTTGAGGCCACAGGACCCAGGCTGCCGTCATCAGGACGACGCACGACGCAATCGCGGTGGCGGCCGTATGCCATTGCCGGCGCAGGATCCAGAAGATGATGACCACACCGGGATACAGCTTTACCGCTGTGGCGAGCCCGACGAGGACTCCCCGTAGAGGGCCTCGTACAGCTAAAACATCCGCCGCCACCATGAGGAGGAGGATCGTGCCGGTCTGGCCCCAAGCGAGGTCTTGGGCGATGGGGGGAAATATCACGACCGTGACGACGGCCGCCCAGAGCCCGATCGCTGCGTGCTGGAGCCAACTGCCCGACCGAGTCGCGTGGAGCACGACGAGATAGGTACCAGCGAGGCAGAGGATGCTGAGCCACGTCCACAGGAGGTACGGAGTGGAGCGACCCAGTGCCGTGAAGGGCAGGAACAGGAAGATGGCGGAGGGTGGATACGTGAACCCCTCCGACCCGAGCGGAACGTAGATATTGCCTCCACGGCGAACCCTGTCGACCTCGACGATGCGCGCTGAGAGGTCCCCGAAGCCAAAGGGGTAGTAACCGGAGAAAAACCACGGCCGATGCAACGGCTCCTCGACGATTAGCCAAGCCAAAAAGAAGGAGACTGCGATGCCCACCACCACAATCAGGACGATCACCGACGAGCTAATGGCTTGATCCCCGTGTTTTCGCTGTTCAAAATCGGCGTCCGTCGAGGCCGATGGCGCATTGCCGAGCATGGACAACGCGGAAACTTGGTCTCTTGTCCGCTGCCTCGGAGACATGAAGGATGAAGTGTTGCACGCTAAGCCAACCCGAAGCAGTAATTGCCTAAACCGGACTGCATTAGTCCGAGACAATCGGCTACGACGGTAAGTCATGATCGGACAGCTATAGGTGGAAGCGCCGCCCACGGTCCGGCGACCCCGGACCATTTCCCATCGTCACGACGACCGATGCCCAGATCTTCAAGGTCTGCCTACCGACCTTGACCAACCTCCGTTCGCAGGGGCCCAAGATTGGTGGACCCAAGTTCACCACACCGCTGTAGAGGATCCTCTGACGTTGAGAGCGGGGCGCGGCCGGCCGGGATGGGTGACGGCTGTACAGTGACCCTCGGTCGACTTCAGAGCATTGGCGGGCCAGGCAGTGGCCCCGACGAGCAGACCGAGGGCAGGCCCTCCGGGGCGTCGGGAGATGCGCTATGTCGCGAATTCAGAGAGAGGCCGGATAGGGTTCGCCACCATGCTCCTGGGGTTGGCGGGCTGAGTACATGCATCCCCTCGGCCTCCTCATCGGGGTCTGCGCCCTCTTCGGCCTGGCGGTCGGATCGTTCCTCAACGTGGTGATCTACCGGGTGCCCCGGCACGAGTCGGTGGTGTCGCCGCCCTCGGCTTGCCCTTCTTGCCAGACGCCGATCGCAGCCCGAGACAACATCCCGGTGATCTCGTGGGTCCTCCTGCGAGGCCGCTGCCGGCACTGCCAGGCGCCGATCTCGTGGCAGTACCCGGCGGTGGAGCTGGCCACCGCGGCGCTGTTCGCCGGGACCGCGGCGCGCTTCGGGTACGCGTGGGAGCTCCCGGCGTATCTCGTCTTGTTCGCCGGGCTGTTGGCCCTGTCCTGGATCGACGTGGAGAAGCTCCTGCTACCGAAGGCGATCGTCTGGCCATTGCTCGTGCTCGTCGCGGGACTGTTGCTGATGGCCTCAGCGGCGACCGGGCGGTGGCACGACTTATGGGTGGCGGCCGTATGCGCGGCCGGGTGGTTTATGGTCTTCTTTGCGATGAATTTCGCAAGCCCGCGCATTCTCGGATTCGGCGACGTTCGGCTGGCGCCGATCCTCGGGCTCAGCTTGGGTTGGCTGGGCGTGCGCTACGTCATTCTGGGGTTCTTCGCTGCGAACGTGATTGGGGCCGTTGTCGGGATCGTGCTCATCGTAAGCAAACAAATCGAACGACAACAGCGGATCCCATACGGCGTATTCCTGGCGGCCGGAACCGCTCTAGCAGTGTTCGCAGGCCCCGAGCTGCTCAGGCCATTCGCGCAATACTGACCAGGATCACATCACTCCTATGCCGTAGAGATCCCAACAGGGGGGTTCGACTACGAAAGACTCGAGCAAGGATTGTTTTGGCCGTCGTAGACATGACCGTTTACATAGACCTGCCCAGGATCGACCGTTTCCAATGTCATGACATAGTGATCGTCTGTCGGCCAAGAATGGAGGTAGGGCCCGCCATAGTGGTCCGAGCCCGGATCAGTCAGTTGAGCCGGCGACGTAGGAAATCCGTCGGTTGCCGCGGTGTTGTACGGATTGTCATGGAACGCCTGGATCGCAACCTGAACAGATTTCGCGTCAGAATTGCACGATGCCTCGATCGCGCCGCCACTCAGACCTCCCAAGCTAAACATCACCGTGGCAGCCAGAATGCCGAGAATAACTATGACGGTCATGAGCTCGAGCATGGTGAAGCCCGCCTGCCTCTCGTACGTCAGAGAGTGATTCGGACGAGGACGCGCAAAACCCGTCATGGGCCGCTGCAGGTCAAATGACGACAAATACGAGATAACGTCTTTATCGGTCAGGGCGCGAAAGATCTGAAGCAGATCTCGTGGCATTTGTGTCGAATGACCGCGCACCAGTTGCAACGTACGCTCGTCAGCTAGCAAAGCATTTCCCAGTTCATGGGCCTATTTTGGCCTTAGACCCTCCCGTTGTCGCGAACCCCCTCTGCAAGGGGTTTAGCGGCCAGCGCCAGACCAGTGCCCACCAATAGAACCTGCCAGAACAACAGAGGAAGGGCGTGACGATACGGCGTAGTCGCCCAGGGTGGCCAATGACCGAACGCGATCACACCGAGAACGAACCACCCCGCCAAATACCAGCGGATCCGATGCTGGAAGGCGTCGCTGACTATGAAGAGTAATACGACGCCCAAGCAGAAGGCGGGAACCGCCAAGTAGACCTGGTTCCCCCAAGATCTTGCGTTGAAGTCGAAGCCCGCGGGAATCGGATTGAATACAAGCGTCACCATAGCCAGCCACGCGACGAGGGTCCCACGGATGAAACCGCGGCTCGCCTCGAGAATTATGAGCAGGACAGCGAGGGCCATGAAGTAGTACCCGAAGAGGTTTTGCTCGAAGACAAGCCGCAAACTCACACACGTTGCCACGAGCGATGCCAGCCGGACCGAGTCGAGAGAACTCGGGCCGAAGTGCCGACTCGCCCACCACCCGAGTGCGGCGGCGATCAGGATTGGCAGCACACGCGAGAAGAAGACGAGTAGTGCCCCGTGCAGGTGCAGCTCCCAGACGACGGTGCCTCCGTACGAAGGAAAATTGCCCGACCCGATCAAGGCTCCATGCCAGGCCTGTCCGGAAGTGATCACGACTATCGGGATCACGACGATCAACCAGGTGGATACGCACGAAACAATCAATTGCCATCTGCCCCTTGGCGGTGCAATCACGACGATCGGCGCGAGGGCGAGCAACGCGTACTGCTGAGAGGCGGTAGCCAATCCGAGGACGATGCCAGCCCAGGTCCACGATCGCCGTTCGACGCAGGCCATGCCCCCCACGATCAGGCCCACCGCAACCAAGTCCTGGGGGTGGAAGTAATCCAAGAGTGGCATCCACACCACCGGCGTCAGGGCCACGAACCCAAGGGTCACCGGTTCCCAGAGCCGCCGACCACGACCAACCGCGCGAAGGAACGCAACGATTCCGGCGAGCACCACGAACCAGCTCACGTAGCCCAAGCCGATGGTCGGCACGAACGATCGCGTCCGGCCAACCCATTGATACATCGCGCTGTAGGCATGCTGACAGTGAGTCCCAAAAGCCCGTGAAGATGGGAATGGTATTGAGTGGCCAGTTCTCGTCATCGCCGCAAGTCCGCCGGATACCAACGGCCAGATCGGGGGAATCTCTGGAAGCGGCTGATAGTCAGGGAGCACCCTTTGCGGGGTCGGCGACGGATAGGAACAGGCCACATCCCCGTGCGCAATGGCCCACGTGGAGTAGACGGATTCAGTCGCGTCGTTCTCAGTCGGTCCGCCAAGCAACGCGATAATCCCCACGAAAACGGCGGTGGCCACCAACCAGCCCATGATGCACATCACGCCCGAGAGTGGATGATCGAGCCTTGACCACAAGGTCTCGGACCCATTGGCCTCGATCGCGTTCAATGAATCCGTCATCGTCGTGTCGCGATCTTCCGTGCCGCTGGTTGACGCCAACTGCCAGGATCAGATCGGCGTCACGGGCGGGTAGTTTATGACCCCATTGACGCTTTTGATCAAGACGGTCGTCACCGGACGATCTCCATACGCAATCCAAACTCATCCCACTGGGGGTCCTGAGGCACTCGGACACCGGCCCGGGCGAACATTCGACGAGCTGTCCACAGGAAGGCTGCTGCGTCGAGCATGTGCGAGTAGGGCACTCGGTCAAGCTTCGTGTCGATGATGCGCTCCACGCCAGGGATCTTCTTCTGGAGCAAGGCGCGACGCTCATCTTGTCCTGGCTCAGTGCGCTTCGACCACCGCAAGGGGGTGTCGTCGTTGAGCTGATAGAAGCTCAGGTCCGAACTGACTTCATAGATCGAGCGCTGGCGGTAGGGCGCCATCTCCGTTGCGACCTCCCGGTATCGCGGAAGAAGCTTTCGGGATACAGCGCTCAGCCCGTCGAGGAAATCCTTGGCGTCCTCTTCGATTTGGGCTCGGATCGGCGCGCTCTGAACCGCGGAGCCGCGACGACCGAGCATCGCTCGAGCTTCTCGATCACAGTCCCGGCCCCCTGGCACGAACTCCTCCAAATAACCGATTGGAGCATTCACCGCGACAATCGAGAACGCAGGGCGTTGATCGATCACGTCGATGAAAGTCTCCAGGATGCGCGGCTCCTCCGGAGCGAACGTAGTGCCGTGCAGCTTGGCTGCGGCAACCAGCCAGCCCGTCGCGCAGGGTTTGACACCCGCAACGAGGCTGTATGGAAGTTCCGGTCCCCTCCGAGAGGGAAGAGTCGCCGTCAATCGGAACGGCCCGCTACAACCGGCTGCTCAGCAGTCGAATAGATCGCGTCGCCCTCCGAATTTGGGGTCGACCGAGCAGCGCCTAGATTCGCCCCTGCCATCTGCTTGTTCCTGTTCAGGGCTCGGTCGAGCTCCTTCGGGTGCACCGACACTTCGAGTGCATCGTCGTAAGTGATGGTGTTCGAGCTGATGAGTGCGGCCAAACTGACCTCCAGGGTTTGCATTCCCTCGGCCTGATTCGTGGCCATGATATTCAGGAGCTGATTGGACTTTCCCTCCCGAATGAGGTTGCGCACGGGATGGTTCGCAATCAGAACCTCGAAGGCTGCGACGCGGCCGCCGCCGATCTTGGGAAGAAGCCGTTGAGCAACGATGGCACCCAGGGATGCCGAGAGCTGAACCCGGATCTGATCCTGTCGCCAGTCTGGAAACACGTCGATCATCCGGTCGATTGCCTGCGCGGCATCGTTGGTGTGGAGCGTCGAAAAGACCAGGTGGCCGGTCTCCGCCATTGTCAAGGCGAGCTGAATCGATTCGGTGTCCCGCATCTCACCCAGCAAGAGCACGTCCGGGTCCTCGCGCAGCGCAGATCGCAGAGCCCGCTCGAATGAGGGGCTGTCCAGCCCCACTTCGCGTTGGGTCACCGCCGAAACCTTGTGCTCGTGCAGGTACTCGATGGGGTCCTCGATGGTGAGGACGTGAAGGGAACGAGTGTCGTTGATGCGATCGATGATGGATGCGAGCGTTGTTGACTTTCCCGAGCCAGTCGGACCCGTCACCAGGATCAGACCTCGGGGGAGGATCGCCAGCCACTCCGCTACAGGTGGCAGTCCGAGCTCGTCGTACGTTGGGATCCGCGTCGGGATCATCCGCAGCGCGAGAGCAGTGTGACCCTTCTGCGTAAAGGCACTCGCTCTGAGACGGGCCTTCTCTTCCCAGGAGAACGAGAAGTCGACATCCAGCTGCTCCTCGAAGATCGCGATCTGCGATGGGTCGAGCATCGACCGAACGATTTGGTCGACTTCCTCACCCGACATCTTGCCCGCTCCCTCGATTGGACGAAGCCTTCCGTCCACTCGGAGCCTCGGCGCCGAACCACCGGTGAGCAGCAGGTCAGAACCCCCTTGGTCCCAAAGCAATTGCAACCATGGGGAGATGGATTCTGTCTTGTTTGTCTTCATCCGGGCCGTCCTTAGGGTGGCGATTCGGTGTGAAGTCTGAGGTGCCCGGCCCATCGGGGCCGGGCACCTCAGGTCACATTGCAAACTTCTCGATGCAGTTATTTAACGGTGCCGCAGATGGCCCCATTCCCGGTGTCGTAATTCACCGGTGTGCCCGTTGAAGGTGCGGCGACCTGCACCGTGCCGTCACCAGTAATCGTGACCGCGTAATGGGTCCCGTTGCTGGGCCAGGAGTGTAGGTACGGGTTGCCGTTGATCCCGCTAGCGGCGGTGGTCAGGTCAGCTGACGTCATGGTCGTCTGAATGCCATTGTTTGAGATGTACGCCTGCGCAGCAACTTCAACGGACTTTGCATCCGAATTGCATGCAGCTTGGGCGCTCTGACCCGTAACACCGCCAAGGGCAAAGATGACGGTCGCGGCAAGGATGCCGAGGACCACGATGACGATCAGGAGTTCAATCAATGTGAATCCTGCGTCTGGGTCACCCGCTTCTCTGCGCGCTTTCATTTCACGGTAATGCTCAGTCACGGCTTTGGCCGCCTTTCTCGTTTGTCGGATCCCCTCCATGGGGTTCTCTGCTCGCCAATACACCTTTCGTCAATTACCTCGCCAGGCTTCATACCTTTTCAGGCTTGACACGAAAGGTTCCTCAGGATAGCCCGCGATCAGCCAAAATTGCAAGGAATCGAGTGGCCCTATGCAGACAACGAGAGCGCAACAATTGCCAGGTCGCGGACACGAAGTGGAGCCCCCCAGACGTTCGGAGGACCGTGCGAGGACATCGGGCTAGGACCATGAAATCAGATCGCTGTTTCTTCGAAAACCCAGCTGTTGATTGTTACTGTCGCGCCGCAGGTGGTACTGCATGCCGCCGAGGTGGCGATCTGACTCGAGTTCGCATAGTCGTCGTAGGTCACCACCGCCTGGAGATACGGCGTCGTGCAAGCGCCGACGCCGTTCGTAATCGAAAAGACAGTGCTAGGGCACGCCGTGAAGGTGACAACGCGGCTCGCCGCAGTCCCCCCTTCCGTCTGCGGATTCGGACTGCAGGAAATCTCAATGGTCACACTGTTGACGGGGAACGACAGCCCGGAGCTGGGACAGGCGGTGGAGCTATACCGGACCTGTTGAATCGCTGTCTCCATCGCGCTGTTGGCCGCATAGTCGACGGCTCGGCTCTGCTGGAATGCTGCGACGCTCCGGAGGTCACTTCCCGACCAACTGAGCAATGCCAGCACTAACATGCTTGTCGCTGTCATGAAGACCAGCGCCAAGACGAGCACAGCACCCAGTTCCCCGTTCGCACCGCTATCTCCTCGCCGCGAAGATAACGATGGTCTGCCATTGCTCACGCGCATGTCAGGGAATGACCTTCAAGGCGTTCGGCATACTGTCCACGGTGCCGCCATCGGGGTTGGTGATGGTGAAGGAATAGCTACCCGTGGAATTCGGGGTCAGGCCCGTAACCGTGATAGATCCCGAGCTGAGGAATGTGACATTCACATTCGTCATTCCAGGCACACCACCATTCGAACTCACAGTCACGGTCAGGCCACTCACAAATCCCGTGCCCGTTACATCGAAAGAACGGGTCCCATTCTTCTTCACAGTTGCCGGAGAAGCGTTCGTGGGAGTGCTGATTGTCGGTTGCGATTGCGCGTTGACGGTAAGGGTGAACGACTGCGTCACAGTCCCACCGAGGTTTGTCGCGGTAAACGTCAGGGGATAGGTGCCACTCGCGGTGCTGCTGCCGGACAAGGTGGCCGAGCCGCTCCCGGGAGTGAAATTCACCCCTGCGGGGAGTGTCCCAGACTCAGTGATCGCAGCCGTGGGCGCGCCGGTTGTCGTAATCGAGAAAGCAGCCGACCCGCCGTAGGGAGCGGTGTAGTTTGCGGCGCTGGTGAAGGCAGGGGGTGTCGCCGCGCTGACAACCAACGTAAACGTCTGCGCAGCGCTTCCCGCAGTGTTCAACGCGCCCAGCGTTATGGTGTACGAGCCCGTGACGGGATTCGTTGCAGACAGAGTTCCTGACCCGTCGCCGTTGTCAGTAAAGCTCGCCCATCCGGGCAGTCCAGATGCCGAGAGCGTAGGAGTGGGTAGTCCGCTGGCGGCGACGGGGAAGGAGAACGCCGTGTCCGGCGGGACAGTGTCGTTGTTGGCACTCGTGAACACGGGAGCCGCGGACACAGAAACCTGGAACGTCTGAGTGACGGTCGATCCGCCCTGGTACCCATTCATTGCTGAGACCACAAATGAATAGGTATTTCCGCTGGCGCCAGTTGACGGGGGGTCAATTACGAGAGTGCCGTTCCCAGCGCCATCGTCGACCAAACTCACCCACGAAGGTTCGCCCGAAACGGACAGTGACGGCGTCGGGGTGCCCATGGCATAAACTGGATAGGTGTTGTCAGTGCCGGCGACCACGGTATCGCTGAAGGTGCCGGAAAACATCGGAGCGGATGCGGGTGCCGGGGCGTAGACAGGGTTGGAAACCGCGAACTGGATGCTCTCGTTGACATTGTTGCTCTCGTTTGTGGCAGTCGCCGTGAGGAGTTGCTGCTGGGGTGGCAACGTGCCCGCAGAACACGACGACCCCCATGTATTGTCGGACTGCCAATACTGCACTTCGGTGATGCTCGCCGAATAGATGGGGTTCGTTCCCTGAGTGAGCGTCAACGACTCATACGTCGTCGGGGTCGCGCACGCTGTGAACTTCGGGTCTGTCGAGGACTGCTGCCCGAGTTGATACGTCGCAGTCTCGACAAAAGATTTCAGGACCGTGTCGAGACTGGCGAGGTTCCGGTGCTGCGCCGAAGCAGAGATCGAGGTGGTGAAAGCACCTAACAGGGCCGTGGCAGTGAGGCCGATCACCGTGAGCGCTATCAAGACTTCTATGAGAGTGTCCCCGGCCTCCGAGGCCGCGCTGCGCCACGGCGTTGCCTTCCCAAGTTTGGCCACGATTCTACGAGGCTGATCGGCGCTTGCGCAGCAACGGTTCCACATTTCTAACCTGTCATCGTCACTTGCGATGTCTGCACGCTCGCGTTGTTGACCACCATGAACGTGGCATTCAATTTGTAGTTACCGGCGATGCTGAGAGTGCCGAGTGGATCGTAGATGCCACCGAACGTCGCCGTAAGCCCCGGACCTCCACCATTGCCCTGTCCGAGGCTGAACAGACCACTCGAATCATCCCAAACGGCTATCCCGTCGTATGGAGTCGGAGCACCAGAAAGCGTTCCCGTGATACCAGAACCCAAGTTGACTGTCGCAGTCCCGGGTGGGATATAGAAGATGAGTCCAGAACCACCGATGGGAGCCGTGATATTCGACTGGCTGTCCACACTCAACGCGTTCCCACTGCTCGGGCTGGAACCGAATATGAACGTCGCCGAACCGAAGGTTACGTTGGCCCCCGTAGAGATAGTCAGACCTTGTTGAAACCAATAGGTCACCTTGGTCAGATCAGTGTTGCCTTCGAAGATCACATTTGTGTTCTTGATAGTGACCGGTACGGTGAACACGATGACCGGTTTCGGCCCCTGCGACGGATCGAATGTGGCGTTTCCGAGACTGCCGCTGCCATAGAGCGCAGTGCACGCCGGAGTAGCGCCGCACGGAGATGTGGCCGTGTACAAACCAGAAGTGCATACACTTGTGACCGTCGAGCAACTTCCGGCGCCAAGACCGGTTGTGGTGGGAATCGGTGGCGGTGAAAGCGTCGCAAACGGATTTGTGACGCCGAACAGTAGGGGACTTTGCGAGTTAAGGGTTCCGCTGGTGTGCGGTCCTATCGGGCCACCGGCTGCCGTACACGCCCCTTGGGATGAAAGGACCCCGGCGAAACCGGACCCCGACACACCATCGCCGCCCTCCGAATTTACGAGCGCCCCGCCGCCGGTGAGATTGAGATTCGGGCATGAGGTACCGAGGAATTCGACCGGGAGAATCGGGGTTACCCCGCTCGGTGAGGCTCCAGCCGTACCTGTCGTCCGAGGCACAGCGGACAGGCTGTAGGAGTAAGTGGTGGCAGGCGACGCCGTGTGGTTGGTCACAGGCTCCGTAAGCAACAACTTGATACTCGACGATCCGGACGCAGCGACCCAGCCTGAATTCGCGGACGATTGAACCGAACTCGGATTGATCGTCAGCGTTGTGGTCGGGAGGGCGTTGTGAGATATCACGGTTCTTTTCGACGCGGAATTGGCGCCGCCAGTGCACGCCTCTCGGGTGATGGTATTGGTGTTCGTTCCCGAGTTCGGGGTCTGCACATACGAAATGATGTTTTTGATCCCCGCCGATGCCAAGTTGTCAGGGCTAAGGCTCAGAATAAGAGAGCTGCCAGACGGCGCTCCTCCACAAAGCTGCAAGCCGTTCAGGCTGATCCAGTTCGCGCTTTGAACATCCTGAACGAACGTGGCCGATGACACCTGGGCATCACTCGAAGACGTCAGGCTGTTCGCAGTCGAGTTCTCGTTTGCAAAGACCGCAAGAAGGGCCACGGAGATCGCTCCAACAACGAGGGGCAGGATCGCAACAACGAGGAGCAACTCGATGAGCGTGAATCCTCCCTCATCGAAGGCGCTCAGCGTCATCCGCCTTCTGCTGCTCAACCGAGCTGAACAATATCGGTTCATTTGACGTTGACCTGTCGGTAAATGCCATACATCGCTGACACAAGCGCCACCGCAACGAAACCGACAATCAGGCCCATGAAGATGATGACGGCCGGCTCGAACAGGCTGGTGAATCGCTTGACCCTGATGTCAACTTCCCGGTCGTAGTAAGACGCCGCCAACTCGAGTTGTTCGTCAAGCGTGCCCGTCTCCTCGCCAACACGGAACATTTGGCGGGCTGCCCCGGGAAAGAGCCCCGTACGGGCAATGGGTTCGGACAGTCCCTGGCCTTCCATCATCTCCTCACGGACGTCGTCAAGCCCGTGCTTGAAAACCACATTGTTCGATGCTGCAGCCGTTACCGACATGGCCTCAGGGAGGGCTACGCCCGCGTGGATCATGGACGAGAGAATTCGACAGACCCGCTCCAGGATGACGGCTTGCATCAGGTCACCCATCACCGGAAGCTTCAAGATGAGCGAGTCGAGCCATGCCCGTCCCTTGTCCGACCTGCGTAGCACGATGAATCCAACGACGATCAGCAGCATTCCGCCCACTAGAGCGAACCACCAACTCGAGACAAAGCTGGAAACGCTGAGCATCATGCGTGTCGGAAGCGGGAGCTTCGCGTTGAATGACTTGAAGAAGACTTGGAAGCGAGGCAAGACAAACGTTGCCAAGATCACGACCGTGACAACTGCCATGACGAAGACGACCGCCGGATAGATCAACGCTGAGGTGATCTTTCCTCGCGCGTCGATGTCGCGCTCCATGTAATTCGCCAACTGATCGAGGACCACATCAAGAGCTCCGGTGAGCTCGGCC
The DNA here is from genome assembly GCA_963719485.1 of uncultured Acidimicrobiaceae bacterium. GTDB lineage: Bacteria > Actinomycetota > Acidimicrobiia > Acidimicrobiales > RAAP-2 > Bog-473. The sequence continues at coordinate 3,172,044 of OY970387.1, read as the reverse complement.
GACCCGACGATGCCCAGGTAGTAGTCCGGGAACGCCTCAGGATGGGCGGCCGCGGCGGAGGCAAAGGTGTCACCGGCCTGCAAACGCTCGATCATGTCGAGGAGGGCGGCCTTGAGAAGCTTGTCGGTCGTCTCCTCTGAGATGACCTCCAGGGCCTCCATAATTGGGATTCCGGCCTTGACGAAGACTGCCAACTGCCGGGAGAAATGCATGATGTCCTTGCGGGGCACCCGCTTCTTCGTAACCTCGAGTTGAAGAAGGCTCCTCTTCTCGTTTAGCTCGACGGACTGGTACCCGCGATCGAGCAGGGCGAGGTGCGCCGCACCGCGCGAAGCAGCCTCTTCCGTGCCAGAGACCTTGTCCCCGCCATCGTTCACTGCTTTGTAGCGGAACTTCTCCATCATTCACCGCCTAGTGGAGCGGATCGCCACCGCTTCGTTGGAGCCCTACAGAGCATAGATGCTGCGTATAACTTCGGAAACCGTCGTGACATCTTGAGCCACCAGGTTGATTGCCTCCTCGCGGAGGGTGCGCATCCCCTGTTTCTGGGCCAAACGGCGCAGCTCGTCCTGGGTGGCCCAGCCGACGATCAATCGCTTGATCTCGGGGGTCATCTGGAGCAGCTCATAGACCCCGATGCGGTCCTGGTAGCCAGTGTTCCCGCAGAAATTACAGCCGGTTCCGTGGTAAAAGTCCTGCTTGGGAGGCCCGCCGCTCTCCTCGTAGAAGGTCAGCTCCTCCTGGGTGGGCCTGTAACGGGCCTTGCAGGAAGGACAGACGCGGCGCACCAGGCGCTGGCCGACGATGGCGATGACCGACGAGGCGATGAGGAAGGACTCGATCCCCATGTCCAAGAAACGGTGCAGTGCCGAGACCGAGTCGGTGGCGTGCAGGGAAGAGAGGACAAAGTGCCCAGTCAGAGCGGACTGGACGGCGATCCGGGCCGTCTCGACGTCGCGGATCTCCCCCACCAGGATCACGTCAGGGTCCTGGCGCAGGATCGATTTGAGCCCGGTGGCGAAGGTGAGCCCCGCTTGTTCGTTGGTCTGGATCTGGTTAATGGAGGGGAAGATGAATTCGACCGGGTCCTCAATAGTCATAACGTTCCGCGAGGGATCACTGACTTCGGTGAGGGTGGCATACAGCGTCGTGGTCTTCCCACTGCCTGTCGGGCCGGCGCACAGCACCATGCCGAACGGCGCCCTCGTCAACCTCGAGTAGGTCCCGTGCGTGTCGGTGGGCATGCCCAGGTCGCCGAGACGTAAGACCGAGCGGTTCTTGTCCAAGATGCGCAGCACGCACTTCTCGCCCCAGATGGTGGACGCGGTGGCCACCCTCACATCGGTACTGAACCCATCGATCTCCGTTGTGAGCTGACCGTCTTGCGGCCGGCGGCGCTCCACGATGTTCATACCCGCCATGATCTTGATGCGGCTGACCAAGCCGAGACCCATCGTGGCGGGCAACAGCAGGACCTCCTTCAGGGCACCGTCGATCCGGAAGCGGACCCGCACGACGTCCTGTGACGGCTCAATGTGCACGTCCGAGGCGCGGTCCCGCTTGGCCTGGGTCAGGATGCGGGCCACCACCTGGACCACCGGTGCGTCATCGTCGACCACTTCCGCTGCCGGCGCGTCGATCTCCTTCTTCCGCGCGCTTTCGACGGCCTCGAATGCCTGAACCAACCGGTCCACCCCACCGATGGCCCGATAGCTGCTGTCGATGGCCCACCGGATGTCCGCCTCCGGCGCCAGCACGAAGTCGACCGAATGCTCGCTGGCCTGCGCGAGGAGGGTGCGGAGCTCGTCGGTCGGTCGGTCGGCGACGGCGACGTGCAGCGCCTGATCGTCTAGGCGCAGTGGCACGACCATGAAGCGCCGGGTGATGTCCTCTGGTACCAGCGCAACCGCTGCGGGCTCGGGATTGTCCCGTCTGAGGTCGACGACGGGCATCCCGAAGACCTCGCCGAGCACGTCTGCAAGGTCGCGCTGACCGAGGACGCCCATCTCGACCAGGATGTCCCCCAGCCTCTCGCCCGATTCCTCACGATGGATACTGGCCTGGGTCAGCTGTGAATCGTTCGCCAGGCCGCGTTCGAGGAGGAGGTCCACGAGGCGGGAATCGGTCGCCTCGTTCTGCTGGACTAGCGGAGGCAGGATCTCGTCGGGAACCGTCGACGCAGCGTGGCGCCCGCGGCGGGACCTACCGTTTTGGTGTGATGGCACCCCGCTGCCCGACGGCTTCTGGTCAGCGTCGGATACGGCAATATCCAACTCGTCGGTGCCTTTTTCCTTCCGGCCGAGCTTCACGGGCCGTCCACCGCAATCGGAATCGAACAGGCCGCCATCTGCCCATTCTACGTTTCACGCTGGCGTGCCAGTAGGGCACTCTGGCCTCTTATGCCCGTCAACTGGGGTCGGTGGGATTTCGGCCTCCCCGATCCCGGGGGCGTCGGAGCCTCAGTCGCGAAGCGGAGCGGTCGCGATTGCGTTGGCGAGGGACGCGTAGGCCCGGTCGAACTGCCGCTCGCTGTGAGCACGGCGGCACCGGTGCACGGCGCGCCGCAGGTACTGGTCATCTCCGGACAGGTCGGTCGCCTGGAGAAGGATGGAAACGACCTCGTCGCGTCGCTGCTGGAAGGTGCGGGTGTCCCCGCCCGAGAACATCTCGCCCAGTGTCACCGTCGCCCCCTCAAATGCCATGAAGAAAGCCTAGGAGTGGCGAAATAGAGGGTCTATGGGACTAATGGACCATTTCGAGGGCCTGAATTGTTGCCCTGGCGTGCTCCGGGATCCCGGCTAGAGGGCGAACCGCCGACATTAGGTTGCAGCCATGAGCATGCGAGGTCACGCCATGGGCGGTGGGAGAGGCGGGGGGTGGGGCGGCATGCGCTCCCTGCGCCAGGACCGGGACGTCCTCCAGCACCGGGTCCGCAAGGGCACGGCCCGCCGAATGCTGACCTTCGCCGTCCCCTACAAGAAGATCCTGGCCATCTTCCTCCCGGTAGTCATCCTCGATGCCGTCATTGGAGCCATCAATCCGCTCATCCTGCGCTCTCTCATCGACAACGGGATCCTCAAGAGCGACGAGAAGCTCGTCATCGGGCTCTCCATCCTGGTGGCCGTCCTGGCCATCTTCGACGCCGGCCTGTCCCTCACCGATCGCAGGATCTCCGCGTACATCGGGGAGCACCTCATCTACGACATGAGGTCCAAGGTGTTCCGCCACATCCAACGGATGCCGCTGGCCTTCTTCACCCGCACCCAGACCGGGGCGCTCGTGAGCCGCCTCAACAACGACGTCATCGGCGCCCAGCAGGCCTTCACGGACCTCCTGTCGAACATGGTCGGGAACCTCGTGACGGTCGTGATCGTGGTCGCCACCATGTTCTTCCTGTCCTGGCAGATCACTTTGGCGGCGCTGATCCTCCTGCCCATCTTCCTGATCCCCGCTCGGTTCGTCGGCCAGCGCATCGGCTCGCTCACCAAGGAGGGGTACAACCTCAACTCCGAGATGAACATGGTCATGCAGGAGCGCTTCCAGGTGGGGGGCGCCATGCTGGTGAAGCTGCTCGGGCGGCCCGACGCTGAGGCCGAGGCATTCGACGCCAAGGCCGGCCGGGTGCGCGACATCGGGATCGCCCAGGCCACCTACGCGCGCTTCTTCTTCGTGGCGCTCACGTTGACGGCGTCGCTGGCGACGGCCATCGTCTACGGGGTCGGTGGCGTCGCTGCCATCCACGGGGAGCTCCAGGTCGGCACCGTCGTCGCCCTGACCGCGTACCTGACACGGCTGTACGGGCCGCTCACCCAGCTCTCCAACCTGAACCTCGACGTCATGACTGCCCTGGTCTCCTTCGAGCGCCTCTTCGAGGTGCTCGACATCGTGCCCATGCTCGCCGAAGACCCCGAGCCGGTGGAGGTCCCGCGCGGGCAGGCGTCAATTCGAGTTCGAGCATGTCGACTTCACCTACCCGAGCGCCGACGAGGTGTCCCTCGCCTCGCTCGAGTCGGTTGCGGTGCTCGAGGCGGGCGTGCGGAGTGAGGTCCTCCACGACGTCTCGTTCAGCGTCGAGCCAGGTCAGATGGTGGCGCTGGTGGGGCCGTCGGGAGCGGGCAAGACCACGATCTCCATGCTCGTGCCGCGCCTGTACGACGTGACCGGCGGCACGGTGCGCATCGACGGGATCGACGTGCGCAAGGCCTCCATGGCGTCGCTGCGCGACGTCGTCGGCGTGGTCAGCCAGGATCCGCACCTGTTCCACGACACGCTGCGGGCCAATCTCATATACGCCCGACCGGAAGCCACGGAGCCCGAGGTGCTCGAAGCGCTCGCCCAGGCGCAGATCGGCCACATCGTGAGCGACCTGCCCGACGGGCTCGACACCGTGATCGGCGAGCGCGGCTACCGGCTCTCGGGTGGCGAGAAGCAGCGGGTCGCCCTGGCCCGGCTCCTGCTGAAGGCACCGGACATCGTCGTGCTCGATGAGGCGACCGCACATCTGGACTCCGAGTCGGAGGCGGCTGTCCAGCGAGCTCTGCGCGAGACGCTTGCGGGTCGCACCTCGCTGGTCATCGCCCACCGGCTCTCCACCGTCCGCGAGGCCGACGAGCTGCTCGTGGTCGACGACGGGCGCATCGTGGAGCGGGGCACCCATGCCAGCCTGTTGGCCGAGAACGGCTTGTACGCCGAGCTCTACCGGACCCAGTTCGCCGACCAGGAAGAAGAAACGATCGAGACCTGAGGCTGTCTACTCAGGCGGGCGCAGGACCTGGGAGAGCTGGTCCCCGACAGGGGTGAACTCCGGCATGACGAAGTCGCGGCGCAGCCAGTTGGCGCCGTCCACGACGAGCGTGTGGCCGGTGACGAACGCCGCGTACGGGGAGCAGAGCCAGGTCACCGCCCAACCGAGCTCGTGCAACTGGCCCAGCCGGCCGGCCGGCGAGCGCCGGGCATCGACCGATTCGCCCTCGGGTCGCAGAGCCTTGAGGTCGTCGCGCATGTCCTCGTGCGGGAACAGGCCGGGCGCCAGCGCGTTGACTCGGATGCCGTCGGGGGCCCATTCCACCGCGAGCGACTTGGTCAGGTTGCCGACCCCTGCCTTCGCCGCCGCGTTGTGCGCCATGCCGGGACCGCCCGTGAAGGACTGGGTGGCCAGGATGTTGACGATGGCACCGCCGGCATCATTCTCCCGAGCGGTGATGCGTCGGTGCAGCTCCTGGCTGCAGAAGAACGTCCCGTCGAGGACGATGTTGGTCACCGAGCGGAAAGCGTTCGGCCGCATGGAGGCCGCAAGCACCGGGAAGTTGGCCGCCGCGTTGTTGACGAGGACCGTCGCCGGCCCCAGCGCATCCTCGACCGCGTCGAAGGCCGCCGCGATCTGCTCGGGCTCCCTGATGTCCGCCGCCGCGTGGGCGGCGCGGCCACCGACCGCCTCCACGGCGGCGACGCCGGCGAGGCGATGGTCCTCGGACCGCGAGACAACACCGATGGCGGCGCCCGACCGGGCCAATTCCACGGCGATGGCGCGGCCGAGTCCGGTGCCCGCCCCTGTGACGATGGCCGTCGTGCCGGCGAAGGTGCCGGCCGGCAGGAATGATGAGCCCGCGGGCGGCGGTTCGGGCAGGCCCACTACTTGCCCTCGAATTCGACCTGCTGCTTCTTGGCCTTGGCGGCGTAGCCCGCGGGCATGTCGTCACTGACGAACTCGACCGACGCGCTCAGCGCCTCGAACTTCAAGGCCTCGGTGAGGCCCCGATAGGCGTAAGCGTCGATGGTGCGCTTGATCGACTGCACGGCGAGCGGAGCGTTGGCAGCGATCTCGGCCGCGATGTCCCGGGCGGTGGGGACCAGGTCTTCGCGGGTGGTCACCTGCTGGACGATCCCGAGGCGCTCGGCCGTAGCCGCGTCGATCCGCCGACCGGTCAGGGCGAGGAGCTTGGCGTGGCCGGCACCGATCTCGTGGGCCAGCCGCAGGTCTCCCCCGGCGTCGATGGAGACACCGACCTGGGCCTCGGGCAGAGCGAAGAGCGCATCGTCGGCGGCCACCCTGATGTCGCACATGAGGGCGAGCTCGAAGCCGAAGCCGAGGCAGTAGCCCTGGACCGCGCACACGATGGGCTGGGGTAGCTCGTGGAACACGCGGAAGCGCTCATGCACCCAGCGGATGCCCTCGTAGTAGTTGCGCACCTTCTCTGCCGGCGAGCGGCCGGTCACCCGGTCCTCGGGCATTCCGAGATCGACCCCCGCGCAGAAGGCCCGGCCTTCCGCCTTCACGAGCAGGACCCGGATGCGGTCGTCGAAGCGGGCCCGATCGGCCAGGACGCCGAGCTGCCGGGTGGCCTCCCAGGACCACATGTTGAGCTTCTCGGGGTAGTCGAGGGTGAGGGTACCGACGCCGGAACCGTCCGTGGGCGGGTCAAGGCGGAGCTGCCAGTCCTCCTCGGGCAGCACCGGCTCGGTGCGGATCGGCATCTCGGCGATTCCTCCCCTCTCGGCCGGACCTGCGTGCGAGGCCCGTAAAAAGTAGAATCTGTTCTAGTTGCCGGCGAGGGTCCGGGCAACCGCTCGCTCCCGGAGGGCAACAATCAACAGGACCCCAATTAGGAGGACTCCCGATGCACAACGAACTCTGTGAACGCCTCGGGATCGAATTCCCCATCTTCGCCTTCACCCACTGCCGCGATGTGGCGGCCGCCGTGAGCAACGCCGGAGGCATTGGGGTGCTCGGAGCAGTCGGGTTCAGCGCCGACGAGCTCGAGGTCGAGCTCACCTGGCTGGACGAGCACGTGGGCGATCGGCCGTACGGGGTCGACATCGTCATCCCCGGCAAGTACGAGGGCATGGGCGAGCTCGACCCGGTCAAGCTCGAAGAGGAGCTGCGGGCCATGATCCCCGAGGAGCACCGCACCTTCGCCAAAAAGATCCTGGCCGACCACGGGGTGCCCGAACTCGAAGGCGGCCCCCGTCGCGAGCTGCTGGGGTGGACCGCCGCCACCGCGGCGCCCCTCGTGGAGGTCATCTTGCGCCACGACAAGGTGAAGCTGGTGGCCAACGCGCTCGGCACACCGCCCGACGACGTGATCGCGCAGGTGCACGAACACGGGATGCTGATCGCCGCGCTGGCCGGCTCGGTCAAGCACGCGCTGAACCACAAGGCCGCCGGCGTCGACATCGTCATCTGCCAGGGCTCCGAGGGCGGCGGTCACACCGGTGACGTCGGGTCGATCGTGCTCTGGCCCGAGGTCATTGACGCCGTCGCTCCCCTGCCGGTGCTCGCCGCCGGGGGTGTCGGGTCGGGCCGCCAGATGGCGGCGGCCATGGTCATGGGCGCCGCGGGCGTGTGGACGGGGTCGCTGTGGCTCACGGTCGAGGAGGCCGACGTGCCGCCGAAGCAGATGGAGTCCTATCTGAAGGCCACGTCGCGTGACACCGTGCGTTCACGATCGTTCACCGGCAAGCCCTGTCGGCTGCTCAAGAACGACTGGACCGATGCCTGGGAGGCCCCGGGCAACCCGAAGCCGCTTGGCATGCCACTGCAGATGATGGTGGCCATCGACTGCGTCTCCCGAGGCCATGCATACCCCGAGGAGGCCAGAGACGTGAACTTCAACCCGGCCGGCCAGATCATCGGGCGGGCGACGTCGGTGCGCCGGACGCGGGATGTCGTGCTCGGGATCGTCGAGGAGTACATCGACGCGGTGGAATCACTTCACATGGTCAACGAAGGAAGTTCCTAGCCCCGGGGAGTCTTGCTTCTGGCTCGACTCGAAGAGAAATCTAGGGTCTACTGCGTTATCTTGTAGGGAATGACTGTGGCGCAGTCTGGGCGGAGTGATGTCGGTACCCCCGGCTTCGGCCTGCCCAACGACTGCAGCACGCCACCCAAGAGCCAGGTGTTGCTCACATCTCTTGGCGACTGGCTCGACCGCCCTCTCTCAGGGTGGTCGTGCACGCTGGGTTGGTGCGTTGCCACATCGATATTTGTGGGCATCGTTGTCGTGTTGGGCGGACCGGCCCTGAACGATACCTTTGAGTCCGTCTATTCCACATGGGCGATCTCGCACGGGCAGTTGGCGTGTGCGTTCCCAGCGGACTTTCGCGATATTCCTCCCGTCTATCCACTCCTATCTGGGGGACTATCAGCTCTAAACCACGTGGGAAACAATGTACCGTTCCCGCCTCGTGCCGCTCTCGGTCCCCACTGTGACAGGTCATTTCTCGTGATCAACACGTGGTCGCTTCGGTCCGGAGCAATCGATTCCACCATCAAGATTGCATACGTGGGTTGGCTCGCTCTCCTGGCTGGCGTCGTTTACTTCCTGCGCTCGGTAGGCCGGGGGCGTCGAGGGTGGGAGCCCGCGACTGTGGTCTTGATTGCATGTATCCCGCCGGTGTGGATGTGCATTGCCGCCACGTTCCATCCTCAGGACCTCATTGCAACAGGACTGGCGCTTGCCGCTTTGGGATCCGCGCGACGCAATCATTGGATTGCGGCCGGCATTCTCATAACTTTGGCGATCCTTTCTCGACAATTCGCCATATTGGTTGCTGCGCCACTCTTCGTTCTAGCACCAGCCAGCCGGAAGCTCGCTTATCTTGCAGCAGCGGCCGGCACCGCAGTGGTGACGGTCATCCCGCTCCTGATCGTGACCTCAGGAAGTTCCGCAAAGGCCATTCTGTATGGCACTGGGACCACCGGCGGAATAGGTGGAACCGTTCTGTGGGAGTTGCACCTCCATGGCGGTCTCTTGATTGTGCTTTCACGGCTATCGCCAATAGGACTCTCGATGGCGATCGCGTGGTGGACACTGCGACGACTCGGCGGGAGGGCACTTCAACCACTCCCCATGATCGCCGTAATTGCCCTTTCGTCGAGTCTCCGACTCGTCTTCGAGCAGCAACTATTCGGTTATTACTTCATGTCACTAGCTGTCTCCCTGGTCCTGCTCGATGTTATTGGCGGCCACATACGCGCCGCACTCGTCGCCTGGATAGCAATGGTGTCAATGGTGTACGCCGCCGGATCCATCTCGGTGGGATTTCTTCATTCGAACGGGACGACAGATGCACAAGACCTGATTCCGCTTCTCGGCATCTTCCTAGCGGTTTGGGCTGGCGTTCTTGAAGTCCATGGACGCGGCATGAGTTGGAAGGTCGTGCCTTGGGTAGCACTATTGGTCGGTGCTCTGGCCTCATGGAATGCGACCAACCCCTTCGGTCATATGCCCACCTGGTTGTGGCAGATCACCTTGGTCCCGCTCGGCATCGTGCTGGCTGCAAGACCGCTGCTCTGCGAGGTAGACGCCAACGCCGAGGGTACGGTACGCAGGCAAGTCCAGCCGTCAATGACGTGAACTCCGAAGTGTTGGAACCCGGGTTAGATCCGATCCCCAAATCGAGGCCGATCTTGACGACGCTGACCAAGAAAGGGCGAAAAGTCGCCGGTGTTGTTACTTGGGCGCTCGCACTATTCGCCGTCGTTCCTGCTTGCAGCTCGCCCTCGTCGCAAACCTCAAATACGACCTCGACCTCAGGTCGGACCACGAGCTCAACGTCATCGCCGGTAACGGTCCCACACGCGTCATTCGCACAGCTTGCTGCATGTAAGGCAGACGCCCAGCTTGTTGAAGTGGCGCTGCAGACGTATATGGTCCAGAAGGGGTCCTTCCCGACGCCACCGTCACCGTGGAGTGCGGCCAGTTACGCTGCCAACTTCGGCCCACTTATCCCGCAATACATGCACAGTCCTCCGGCCACAGGCTCGTATGTCGTCGAGTACGACTCATCCGGTCATGTATGGGTCGCGCCTCCTGGGAGTTACAGCGCGGGCTATAACCCCGGAGAGGATTTCAGCGCCAACCCAAATGCGTGCGACGCGGCCGGTGGTTAGCTGCTGTCCCAGTGGTCTCATAGCCGCGACGAAGCTCCTGGGATGCGGGGTCTGGACACCCGTCGAACGCGACGGCCGTGGTGCCGGGGCGCCAAGCGCTTCTCGCGCGCCGTCATGGTCGGCATAGTGGCGACTGCCGACGCGGGGGCATCCTGTAATACCTCCATCACAGACGGTTCTCCCATTCCTATCGACTTGGGTCACGAACGACCGATAGACCCGCAGGCAGCGTAAGGTCGGCCCCATGGAACTCCACGAGGCGCTGTACACGACCCGCGCCATGCGCCGGGTCAAGCCGGACCCCATCCCCCACGACGTCCAGGCTCGCATCCTCGATGCGGCAATCCGGGCCCCGTCGGGCGGCAACTCGCAGAACTGGCGCTTCCTCCTGCTCGACGATCCCGCGAAGAGGGCCGCCCTGGCCCCCCTCTACCAGCACGCCATGGGCGAGCTGTGGAAGACCATCTACAAGGACCAAATAGACACGGCCCACGCCAACCCCGACCTGCCCGAGTCGGTCCAGATCCTGAAGGTCCAACGCTCGGCCCAGTGGCTGGCCGACCACTTCGAGACGGTCCCGCTCTTCCTGTTCCCCTTCAGCCAGCACGACCCCACGGGGGGCTCCATTTACCCCGCCGTCTGGAGCGCCATGCTGGCTGCCCGGGCCGAGGGCGTCGGCAGCTGCCTCACCGCGCTACTCCAGTTCTTCCACCCGAAAGAGACGTACGAGATCCTCGGCGTGCCCGACGACCAGGGCTGGCACCTCTCGGGCACCGTCAGCTTCGGCTACCCCACCGGGTCCTGGGGCGTCGCCCCGCGCCGCCCGGTCCCCGAGGTCTCCTACCGCAACACCTGGGGCACCGACGTCGGCTTCGAGGTGCCCGCGCCGCTGTGGCAGAGCTAACCGAGCTCACGGTGCCGTTCGCCGGCACCGTGCTCCGCGTAGCCGTGGCCCCCGGCGACCAGGTGGCGACGGGTACCGTGCTGCTCCTCATCGAGTCGATGAAGATGGAGCACGTCGTCGAGGCGGCGGTACCCGGGACAGTCAAAGCCATCGCCGTGGCGGTCGGGGACGCGGTGGCGTCCGGGGATGTGCTGTTGTCGATCGACGAGGACGCGTCGGCGGACCGCCTGGCGCCGGGCGTCGCCGAGCAATCCGAGCCGGAGGGTGGCGTGCGCCCCGAACTCCAAGAGCTGCGTTCGCGCGTCGCGGCCACTCTGGACGCTGGTCGTCCTGCTGCGACCGAGCGGCGCCACGCGGGGGGACGGCGGACGGCGCGGGAGAACATCGAGGACCTCTGCGACCCCGGCAGCTTCGAGGAGTACGGCGGGCTCGTCATCGCCGCCCAGCGCGCCCGTCGCAGTGTGGAGGACCTCGTCGCCAACACCCCCGCCGACGGGCTGATCGCCGGCCTCGCCACGGTCAACGGCGACCTGTTCGACCACGAACGCTCGCGTTGTGCCGTGCTCTCCTACGACTATTCCGTCCTGGCCGGCACCCAGGGCCAGATGAACCACCGCAAGAAGGACCGTCTCTTCGAGCTCGTCGAGCGGCTGCGGCTCCCCGTGGTGCTGTTCGCCGAGGGCGGCGGCGGGCGCCCCGGCGACACCGACATGGCCGTCGTCACCGGGCTCGACACGGAAGCCTTCGCGCTGTTCGGCGCGCTGAGCGGGAAGGTGCCGCTCGTCGGCGTGGTGTCGGGGCGCTGCTTCGCCGGGAACGCCGCGCTGCTCGGGTGCTGCCACGTCATCATCGCCACGCCGGACGCCAACATCGGGATGGGGGGCCCGGCCATGATCGAGGGGGGCGGGCTGGGTGTCTACGCCCCCGAGGACGTCGGCCCGGTGTCGGTGCAGGTACCGAACGGGGTCGTCGATGTCCTCTGTGCCGACGAGAAGGAGGCCGTCGACGTGGCCCGCCGCTACGTGGCCTACTTCCAGGGGGACGTGCACGACTGGACGGCGCCGGACCAGGACCAGCTGCGCGACGTCGTGCCGCCCGACCGGCGGCGGGTCTACGACGTGCGGCGCGCGCTCGAGATCCTGGCCGACGAGGGCTCCGTCCTCGAGCTCCGGCCGTCGTTCGCCCCGGGCATGGTGACGGCGCTGGCCCGGGTGGAGGGCAGCGCGGTCGGCGTCATCGCCAACAACCCAATGCACCTGGCCGGCGCCATCGACGCCGCCAACGCCGACAAGGCGGCTCGCTTCCTGCAGCTCTGCGAGGCCTTCGGGCTGCCCGTCCTGTCCATGTGCGACACCCCCGGGTTCATGGTGGGCCCCGAGGCGGAGGAGACAGCGCTGGTGCGCCACGTCAGCCGCATGTTCGTGGTGGGCGCGTCGCTCACGGTGCCGTTCGCCTGCGTCATTCTGCGCAAGGGCTACGGGCTGGGCGCCCAGGCGATGGCCGGCGGCAGCTTCCGCCGGCCGCTCTTCACCGTGGCCTGGCCGACCGGCGAGTTGGGCGGGATGGGGTTGGAAGGGGCGGTGCGCCTGGGCTTCAGGCGCGAGCTCGACGCCATCGACGACCCCGATGAGCGGGCGGCGGCGTTCGACTCGATGGTGGCGCGGGCGTACCAACATGGGAAGGCGATCCACGTGGCGGAGCACTTCGAGATCGACGACGTGATCGACCCGGCCGTGACCAGGCGGCGGGTCGTGCACGCGTTGGAGGCGTCGGGGCCCCGCTCCAAGTGGTGGGCGCCGGCTGACGGAGGCGCGCAGCGGCGGCCCTTCGTCGACACCTGGTGACGTAAAGGTCCCCGGCGTCGCTCGTGGACCGGAGTTGCTAGGGGCCAGGGATTTCTGCAGGCTCAAAACGACACTGTTCATCGCCTGGAAAATCGCCCGTGCTCAGGTCGCAACCGGCGGGCGACCGACCGTTCTTCCGTACCTGATGTCACGCCCAACAGACGATGCAGAGCGGGACGATAAAGGAGAAGAGCGACTACCTTGAATGCAATGGTGCAGGTGCAAGCCGGCAGCTCCCTCCGGACGCCGATGTCACCGGCGGAGTACGCCGAGCTCGGAGAGGCCAAGTTCCACGAGTACTACGACTGGTGCCTCGTCGTGAACCCTCCGACGGTCCGGCACGCCGTCGTCGTTGCGCGACTCAGTGGGGCACTGATACCGAACTGCGAAGGGCGTCTCGTCGTGTCGGGATCGGGCTGGAGCGTCGGCGGGGAAATCTTCATCCCGGACCTGATGGTCATCGACGTGGGTTCTCTCAACGAGTCGCTGGTCGTGCGCCCGCCACATCTCGCCATCGAGATCGTGTCGCCGTCGACGAGGGGCGCTGACTGGGGCAAGAAGCTCGAGGCGTACGGCACGGGTGGCGCCGAGTGGTATTGGATCGTCGATCTCGACGAGCCTTCCATTTCCGTGCTCGAGAACCGGGATGGCAGCTTCGTCGAGGCGGCTCGGGCTTCGGCCGCCGCCACCCTGCCGCCGCTGGGAGCCACGATCGACCCGCGGACGCTGGCGCAACCGTAGGGGCTCTCCACACCAATCCACTGGGATTACCGGCCCATCGCCGTCATCGACCGCCGCGTAGTCTCACCGGCATGGACGATCTGGACGACGAAGAAATCGAGCGCCTCATCGGCGCCATGACCCTCGAGGAGAAGGCCTCACTGACGGCCGGCGCCAGCATGTGGTACCTGCCGCCCATCGAGCGCTTGGGCATCCCGGCGCTCAAGATGTCCGACGGACCGTCGGGCGTCCGGGGCGACAGCCTGCTCGGGCGGCGCTCGCTGTCGGTCCCCTGCGGCATGGCCATCGGGTCGACGTGGAACCCGGACCTCGTGCACGACCTGGGCGACGTGCTGGCGGCCGAGGCCCGCTCCAAAGGCGTGCACGTGCTGCTCGGTCCGACGGTGTGCATCGTGCGCACGCCCCTTGCCGGGCGCACCTTCGAGTCCTTCTCCGAGGACCCTCTGCTGACGGCCCGCATCGCGGTCGCCTACGTGGGGGGCGTGCAGGCGGGTGGGGTGGCGTGCTGCATCAAGCACTTCGCCTGCAACGACCAGGAGCACGACCGGATGACGATCAGCGCCGAGGTCGAGGAGCGTCCGCTGCGGGAGATCCATCTCGTCGCCTTCGAGCAGGCGGTACGCGAGGCCGGTGTCTGGTCCCTGATGACCGCCTACAACAAGGTGAACGGCGTGTACTGCAGTGAGCAGACCGAGCTGATCGACGGCGTGCTCCGAAGTGAGTGGGGCTTCGACGGGCTCGTCGTGTCCGACTGGTTCGGGACGCACGCCACGGCTGCGGCGGCGCAGGCCGGCCTCGACCTCGAGATGCCCGGGCCCTCGGCCTGGCTCGGGCCGACGTTGGCCGCCGCCGTGCGGGACGACTTCGTCGATGAGTCGGTGGTCGACGGCCAGGTACGCAACGTGTTGCGGCTGATGGGGCGGGTGGGGATCCTGGGTGGGACGACGGCGACGGTGGCCGGCGAACGGGAGGAGGACGACCCGGGTCGGCGGGCGGTGGCGCACCGGGTTGCCGTGGAGGGGACCGTCCTGCTGGTCAACGACGGGCTGTTGCCTTTGGATCCGGCTGGTGTGTCCAGCGTCGCCGTCATCGGCTCCAACGCGAGCCAGCTCGCCATGGGGGGCGGCAGCTCCGAAGTGACCCCGTACCGGCGACGACGGGTGGCCGACGCCCTGGCCGAGCGGCTCCCGGGCGCCTCGGTCTTCTCCGAGGTGGGATGCCGCATCGACCGCGGGACCGCGCCGATCGACCTCCGCCTGCTGACCGACGAGAGCCTGCGCGTCGACTACTTCGAGAACCCGGAGCTCGCCGGAGATCCCGTGGCGACGGAGACGGCGCACACCGCACGGGTCCTGTGGATCGGCCCCCCGCAGCCGGGGCTCGCCGTTGGACGGTTCTCGGTCCGCATTTCGACGACGTTCACGCCCGACGTGCCGGGTGCGTGGCAGCTGGGGCTCGAGAGTGCCGGGCGGGCGGTCCTACGCCTCGATGGCGAGATCGTCATCGACAACTCCGAGCCGGTACGTGGCCAGAGCTTCTACGGCGCGGGGAGCGCGCCGGTCGACGTGACGATCGACCTCACGGCCGGCCGCTCCTACGAGCTGGTCGTCGAGGTCTGGCCGCGGTCGTCCTCCTCCCCCATTCTGGGCGCCCGCATCGGCGCCTCGCCGCCGGACACGGGCGACGAGTTCGAGCGCGCGGTGCGCGCCGCGGCGGACGCCGACGTCGCCGTGGTCGTCGTCGGATCCAACGGGCAGTGGGAGTCCGAGGGCCACGACCGGCCCGACCTCTCGCTGCCCGGCCGGCAGCGGGAGCTGGTCGAGGCGGTGCTGGAGGTCAACCCGCGCACGGTGGTGGTCGTCAACTCGGGCTCCCCCGTCGAGATGCCGTGGGCGGACCGGGCCGCGGCCGTGCTGATGACCTGGTATCCGGGCGAAGAGGGCGCGGACGCGCTGGCCGACATGGTGGTGGGGCTGGCCGAGCCGTCGGGGCGGCTGCCGGTGACGTTCCCCGCCCGGGTCGAGGACGGGCCGGCGGGGCTGGGCCTGGAGGGCGACCGGTACCCGGGCATCGAGGGCAAGGTCGTCTACGGGGAGGGCGTCCTGGTGGGCTACCGCTTCTACGAGACCACGCGCCTGGCGCCCTTGTTCCCCTTCGGCTTCGGGCTCTCCTACGGTGACATCGTGTTCGATTCGGTGCTCGTCGACGAGGACGGGAGCGGGGTGACCGTGACGCTGGCCAACAACGGGACCCGTCGGGGCACCGAGGTCGTGCAGGTCTACGTGCGGGCGCCCGAGTCCCTGGTCCGCCGCCCCGACCGGGAGCTGGTCGGGTTCGCCAAGGTAGCGGTCGACCCCGGCGGCCGGGAGACGGTCCGGGTGGAGCTCGGCGCCGCCGCCTTCCGCTACTGGGACGTCGACACGCATGCCTGGCGGTCGGATCCCGGCCGCTACGAGGTGCTCGTCGGGGCGTCGTCGCGGGACATCAGGTCCAGTGTCGAGGTCATGTGGGGCGACCTGCCGTCGACGTGACGGGAGACGGCGGCGGCGAGGAACCGGGCCCGGACGCGGGCGGGAGCGTCGGCGTCGCGCGTCCGTGGACGTTGACCTGGGACCGGCTGCTGGTG
Organism: uncultured Acidimicrobiaceae bacterium; assembly: GCA_963719485.1. Lineage (GTDB taxonomy): Bacteria > Actinomycetota > Acidimicrobiia > Acidimicrobiales > RAAP-2 > Bog-473. The sequence continues at coordinate 3,156,037 of OY970387.1, read as the reverse complement.
GAGCCCCGGCGCCCGCGGGTGATCCGGGAGCAACCCAACGCACCCTGGTTCGCCGTGGCGGCCGTCTGCGTCGGCGCGTTCATGGGTCAGCTCGATGCGTCCATCGTCACCGTCGCCCTCCCCACGCTGCAGCACACCTTCGACGCCTCCGTGGGCGCCGTCACGTGGGTTGGGCTCTCGTACCTGCTGGTGCTCGTGGCCACGGTCATCGCGGTCGGGCGTTTCGCCGACATGTGGGGCCGCAAGCTCCTCTACGTCTACGGCTTCGTGATCTTCACGCTGGCGTCGGTCCTGTGTGGGCTGGCCCCGGGCCTCGGGGCGCTGTGCGGCTTCCGGGCGCTGCAGGCGGTCGGGGCGGCGATGCTGCAGGCGAACAGCCTGGCCATCATCGTGCTGGTCGTGCCGGGCCGCGCGCTCGGCAAGGCCATCGGTCTCCAGGGTGCGGCCCAGGCGCTGGGCCTCGCCTTGGGCCCTTCGATCGGCGGGCTGCTGCTCGCGGCAGGAGGGTGGCGCCTGATCTTCTTCGTGAACATCCCGTTCGGGGTGTTCGGCGCCCTCGCCGCCATCCTGCTGGTGCCCCGGAGCCGGAACCTGATGGCGCGGGTGCGCTTCGACTGGACCGGCCTCGGGATCTTCTTCCCGGCGGTCGTGGCGCTGCTCTCGGCGATCTCGTTCGGGGCGGAGCTCGGCTGGAGCTCGAGCCTGATCGTCGGACTCTTCGTCGCCGCCGTCGTCCTCGGCGGGCTCTTCATCTGGCACGAGCGTCGGGACCGCGACCCCATGCTCGACCTGAATCTCTTTCGGAACGCGCACTTCTCGACGGGGATCGCCAGCGGTATGGGGTCGTACCTCGTCATGTTCGGCGTGCTGCTGCTGATCCCCTTCTACCTGGAGCGGGGGCAGGGCCTCGGCTCGGCCCGGTCCGGGCTGGAGCTCATGGCCATGCCGCTGGCCTTCGGGATCGTGGCTCCCTTCGCGGGACGGCTGGCCGACCGTGTCGGGTCCCGACCCCTCACCGTCAGCGGGATGGCCCTGGTCGCCCTGGGCCTGGTTCTCATGGGTGCTCTCCGGCCCTCGACCGGCTTGTTGCTCGTCCTGCTGGGCGTGGTCGGGGTGGGGATGGGGCTCTTCACCTCACCCAACAACGCCTCCATCATGGGCGCCGCCCCGGGGCAGCAGGCCGGGATGGCCTCGGGCGTCCTCAACATGTCACGGGGCATGGGGACGGCCCTCGGTCTGGCGGTTACCGGCAGCGTCTTCGTGGTGGCGGGGGGCGAGAGTGACGGGATGGCCGGTGCCCAGCACGCCTTCACCGTGACGGCCTACGTGTTGGCGGCGATCGCGGCGGCGGCCGGCGTGGTGTCCGCGCTGCGTGCCAACGGGGCGCTGGCGGACGCGACGCTGTCGGCCGTCGAATAGGGGCGGTGCGGTCGGCGACTGCGCGCAGAAGGGGCCCGAAGGCCCCTTCGCACGATGCTGCCCTTCCCTGACTGAGTTCCAACATACCAGTCGAGATCACATTATCGACGACCATCCTTCAGTAGCGCCCTGGGACTGGATGTCTGCCCTTCTCTGACTACGGAGGTGCATCGGGTTCGATTCCCGACCGGGGCGCCCCGCCTGAGTGTCGGGCTGCTGATGGCCGGTCACCATCGAGACGGCAGCCCGACGCTGCGGGGTGATTCCGTGACGACCTCGCCGTAGCGGCCGGGTGGCGGCCACGCCACGCTGGTGTGGACTCGGCGTTCCGCGCCAACGGGACGCGGCCGGACGCGACGCTGTCTTCGGCCGAATGATCTGATCCGATCCGGTCACTCCCGCGCAGAAGGGGCCCGAAGGCCCCTTCGCACGATGACTGCCTCACCCTGACTGCTCAAAGGATACCAACCGCCTGCCACATTCCGCGACCGTTCTCCGGCAGCGCCATGGGACTGGATGTCTGCCTCGCCCTGACTAAGCGAGTGCACAGGGTTCGATTCCCGGCCGTGGCGCCCGCCCGAGGGTCGGGCTGCTGGTGGCCAGTCACCACCGAGAAGGCAGCCCGACGCTCCGGGTGATTGCGTTACGACCTCGCCGTGCCGGCCCGGGTGGCGGCCACGCGGCTGTTGACTCGGCGTTACCGCCAACCGGACACTGTCGTCGATGGAATGATCCATTGGTAGCGCCGCGAAGGGGCCCGAAGGCCCCTTCGCACGACAACAGTTCTGCCCTGATGAAAGGGACTACGGCGCGGCGCAGCTCTGGGCGTACACGCATACGTTGAACGACTGCCCGTCCGACGCCAAGGGTGACGTCGTCGCCTCGTTCACCACACCCACCGGCGACTCGTTGATGAGGGTCGGGCTGCCTTCGGCGATGGTGTGGGTGGTGCCTCCCTGCGTATACGTCGAGGTGCTCCCGAACGAGACCGTCCCGACGTCGGCTGGGAGGGTCTGCACGCCCGCGAGGCTCGGGGCCTCCTGGATCCACTCGGCCGAGGACTCGGTGGAGGCGTAGTTGAGGGTCGTCGACCAGGACCAGTTGCCGGCGTCGCTGAGGCTGACGTCCCAGGTGTTGCCGCCGGCGTTGGAGATGTTGACGCTGATCTTGTCGCCGGGGTTGACGGCGCAGCTGGGAACGTTGCCCGTGCAGCCGCTGGTGATCGGCGTCTCGCTGGCCGGCAGGATCTCGTACCAGGCGTTGTACTGGCCGCCGAGGAGTGCGCCGCCGACGGCATCGCTCTCGGAAACGCCCGCCTGAATGAGGTCGGAAGTGCTGAAGCCGCCGATGCCCGCCCACGATGCGGCGAAGCCCGGGGGCAACTCTCCAGCGGCGGGGACCGTGAAGGTGCTCGACACCGCGGTGATACCCGAGCCGGGGGTGACCGCGTACCCGGCCCAGTTCAGGCTGTCGTCGGTCGTACCGCTGACCGAGATCAGATGGTTGACCCCGGCCTGGGTGGTGGCCACGGCGCCGGCGGTGGCCGAATCCAACGGCTCCGAGCAATGCGGCCGAGATCGTGGTCCGGACGGCCGGACGAAACAGACGACGTAACATTTGTGCCCTCCCGCGGGTGAATGTGGGGTTTCCCACCGTGGTGAACGTCCGAAAACGCCCCCGCTTGCGGGCCATCGGTGAAGAATCCAGGGCGTCTGATGAATCGGAAGGCAGGCTCCGCCTGCACCAGGCTGACCCGCAGTGCGGACTGCCGTTCTCGATGGTGACCAGCCATCAGCAGCCCGACCCTCGAGCCGGGGCGCCGGCCGGGAATCGAACCTGGTGCACCCACGTAGTCATTGAAGGGCAGCCATCCAGACCCAGGGCGCTACCGGAGCATGGTCGGGGTTGATACGGGTATCGCTTGGTATTCTGAGTCGAGTCATTGAAGGGCGGTTGTGCGAAGGGGCCTCCGGGCCCCTTCTGCGCGTCGGTTGGGAAGCCGTGGGCCTCAATCATGAGAGTGCGCAGGTGATGACGCCGCCGATGTGGACCGCCATCACCGTTGAAAGGTGAGTGGAGGCGGCGGCCTGCCCGAGCCTCCGAGTACGGACACGTCGTGTCGGAGTGCGGGTAGTCGGTCTCGAAGCAGATGGTGCCCTCGCCGACCTCCTCGAGTACACGCAGGCCGGGGCGGTCGGCGGTGAAGCAGCCGAAGATGCGGCGGTCGTGGGGCGAGTCACAGCTCTCATTGCGGGCCTCAAGTCCCGAATCGTGTGCACGGCCCTCGTGCGGGCCTTACGTCCCTCGTGGCGTTCACGGCCCGCAGTTATCGTGCCGATTGGGAACGGGATCGACTTGATCCTTAGGGGTCTCGGCTCAGAGGAGGCGGCAATGCGAGACCTGACAAACGGCCCTGTCCCCGGTGAAGGAGCGGAGCGAGGGCTGTCGAGGTTCCACTCGCGGCTCGCGTGCACGTTGACTGCCGGGACGGCCGCTCTCGTGGCCGCGTTCGGTGTGCTCCTCTCCCACGTTTCAAGCGGACGTTCGTGGGAAAGACCAGTGATGGCGGAACTGCTCGTGGTGGCTTTGGGTCGGGCAAGAGCCGTCTTGGGTACAGTCTTCGTGACGGGACTTGTGCAATCGGAGTAGCGGGATCGAGGCCTGGGCGGACAGGGGCTACAGCGATGTTCTCAGAAATTGATCTGAGAGAGGGGCGCGCGGACGCCGCAACAGCATGGCTGCGTCCGCTCTGGAGCGCGACGAGGGCGCTGATCAGTCCCTTGCCGCACAAGGCACACCGGGGGTGGAGCGTCGTCCCGCTCCTATGCGTGGCAAGTCTGATCCTCGGCGTCCTGAGCTTCGGAGTCCGGACGGGTCGGGATCAGGCCGTGCCGTGGCAGGCGACCGCCGCCGTCGGTGCGGGTCAGCCCGCCTTCTACGGATCCGGGAAGCTGATGACGGCCGATCCCAACGGTGGTTACTGGATTGCGACATCGTCCGGCTCCGTCACCGCGTACAAGGGTGCCCCCTCCCTGGGGTCTCCGGCCGGCTCGGGTGTCCACCTCAACAAGCCGATCGTGGGCATGGCCGGCACACCAACGGGTGCGGGTTATTGGCTGGTCGCCTCCGACGGGGGGATCTTCAGCTACGGCGACGCCGCGTTCTACGGGTCCACGGGCTCCATCCGACTCAACAAGCCGATCGTCGGCATGGCCAGCACACCCACGGGCGCGGGTTATTGGCTGGTCGCCTCCGACGGGGGGATCTTCAGCTACGGCGACGCCCAGTTCTACGGGTCCACGGGCTCCATCCGACTCAACAAGCCGATCGTCGGCATGGCCAGCACACCCACGGGTGCGGGTTATTGGCTGGTCGCCTCCGACGGAGGGATCTTCAACTACGGCGACGCCGGGTTCTACGGGTCCACGGGCTCCATCCGACTCAATCAGCCCATCGTGGCCATGGCCAGCACACCCACGGGTGCGGGTTATTGGCTGGTCGCCTCCGACGGGGGGATCTTCAACTTCGGTAACGCCGGGTTCTACGGGTCAACCGGAGGTCAGGGACTGACAGTGCTCGGGATGATCGTGGAGGCGAACGGCGCTGGATACGGCCTCGTCGAGGCAAACGGCGCCGAGGCGATGTTCGCTGCGCCGCCACCGCCGGCGCCAACGACCACCACCACGTCACCGACGACGACGACGACGACTACTACGACGACCACGACGAGTACCTCCACGACCACAACGAGTACGAGTGCGCCGACGACCACGACGACGACCACCGTCCCGTCCAACTCGAACCTCCTGACTCCCGCCCAGGCAAACTTCAACGGAACGACCGGGGGATGGCAACCCCTCAACGCCACCTTGTCGCCCTCGGGCTCTTCCGCTCTGGAGGTCACGCCGACCGCGACGTCATCGGTGTCGGCGTGGAGCGCGCTGCCACCGGCGGGCACGCCCGCCGCCGCCACGCCCGGAGACAAGTACATCGGGGACGCCTCGGTCGACGCGTCCAGTTCGGGGCAGTCCCTCGGAGACGGTATTGCCTTCTACAACGCGGCCGGCACGCAGCTCACCGCGGTCTTCGGCCAGGCGGTCACGCCCACTTCGGGCACGTGGGACACCCTGCCTGAGGTCGAGGCGATTGCGCCGGCGACGACGGCGTCCGTGATCTTCGGCGTGGTCTCATGGGCCCCGGTGATAGGTCAGGATTTCTTGCTCGAGTCGCCCAGCCTCTACACCCTGACGACTCCCGCCGTCGCCCCTTCGGTCGTCGGGCCGCTGACCACCGTGGGAAACAAGATCATTCAGGCCAACGGCCAGGCGATCACGTTGCGCGGCGTCGTCATGCCGGGCCTCCAGGTGAACGGCACGCTGGCCGGGACGGGTGTGAGCCAGCAGGCCGTGGTCGAGGCCAAGGCGTGGGGGGCCAACTTCGTCCGGGTCCCCCTCGGCGAGCAGTACTGGCTCTCGTCGAACTGTGACTACGTCTCAAGCTACGAGGCGACCGTCGACCAGGTGGTCAAGTGGATCACCTCCCTCGGCATGGTGGCGCTGCTCGACTTGCACACCAACACCGTCAGTGGCTGTGCGACCGGGAGCCAGCACAACATGGCAGACGCCGCACAGTCGCCGACCTTCTGGAGCGAGGTGGCCGGCCGCTACGGGAACCTGACCTCCCCCGAGTACAGCCCGCTCGTCGCCTTCGACCTCTACAACGAGCCGCACGACATCTCCCAGTCCGTCTGGCTCAACGGAGGTAACACGACCGACACCGTCACCGGGACCACCTACAACGCCGCCGGGATGCAGCAGCTCTACAACGCGGTGCGCACGGCCGGGTCCACCAACCTCACGTTCATCAGCGGCCTCAACTGGGCCAACACGCCCCCGACGTCCACATCCCTGGTCACGGGCCTCAACATCGTCTATGCGGTGCATTACTACACGTGCCCGTCAGCGGCGCCGCCCAACTGCGCGAATACCAACCCGTACGACCCCACCCAGGACCTCAACCAGTGGACCGGTCTCGGGGCCACGGAGCCCGTCGTGGTGACCGAATTCGGCTGGCCATCCCAGTACAGCGGCACATTCGACTACAACGTGATCAACTACGCGACCCAGCAGGGATGGGGTTGGAGCGCCTTCGCCTGGGAGAATCTCCAGTTCCCGAGTGAATGGGACTTGAACCTGGCGTATCTTCCCGATGGCACGGCCGAGCCTGCACCCTCGGGCATGCCGGCTCTGCTTGCCCTGTCCGAAGAGACCTGACACGCGTCGCCCATCTGGGTGACACATATGTCTTGGTGGGGAATGTGAGCATGCAATGCAATAGGCATCTGGAGGGGCTCACTGGACTGAAGGCGTTCCACGGTCACGGCGGCAACCCAATCGACTATGAATGCATTTTGGAGACGGACATAAAGGGCGGCGATCATGCTGAAGCGGGCAGTTCCGTTGGTAGTCGGATTGGCGGCGGTCTTTGGACTCGTCGCTCCCGTCGGTGGCGCAGCAGCCAGCACGGCGTCGCCCCACACGGTGCCCCTCGACTGCTCCAGTTCCGGTGGGGACCAACGCACTGCCTACGACGCGTCGGTCCAGCCGGGCGTGATTGTGCCGGACACGGAAGGCTTTCCTTACTCGCCCGTGACCTACCACGCATACATCGCCAACAACACCTCTCCTGACTTCCCACCTCTGGTCGTCAGAGGCAACTCCAGTGAGTTCGACACCACTGATCATTTGGTGTCGGTTTGGGCCGATAGCACTGACTGTGCTGGGAGTTCGAGCGAAGGCAGCGGCGACATCTCCCGCAACGCATGGGTGGCTGATTCGACTGGCCATGTCTTTGGAGAAAGTGACTTCTCAGGTCCGGCGGCAGTGAATCATGGGGACGCCTCAGGGCTTCCGCTCAATCGCCCCATCGTGGGGATGACGCCCACCGCTGACGGCAATGGCTACTGGCTGGTGGCGTCCGACGGCGGAATCTTCACCTACGGGAACGCACAGTTCTACGGATCGGCCGGGAGCATTCAGTTGAACGCGCCAATTGTTGGAATGTCGGTGACTCGGGACGGCGCGGGCTACACGCTCGTCGCCACCGACGGGGGGGTGTTCAACTACGGCGACTCGCAGTTCTACGGATCGCTGGGCGGTCTTAAGCTGAATCAGCCAATTGAAGGGATCGTCAATACGCCCGATGGTGGTGGTTACTGGATGGTGGCATCAGATGGCGGCGTGTTCGCGTTCGGAGATGCCCCATTCCTCGGTTCTGCCGGCAGCCAGAAACTCGCTTCGCCGATAGCCGGCATGTTCGCCCATGGCGCCGGCTATACCCTCGTCGCTCAGGACGGCACGCTCTACCCGTACGGATGACGGCAGCAGCTCACTGCAACTTGTACGCCACCCACACCGTCGACGCCACCCAAGGCCGCCAAACTGATGCATGCCACAGCCTCTGCTTTTCGATCACCACCATCGGTGCATGTGGAGGGAAGCCAACGCGGAGCTGACGTTCGTCGCCCTGACGGGGTGGGTCATGACCTCGCGGCGATCGCCGCGGCAGACCGCCGTGTCGGGTCCGGCGTCGAATGGGGCGGCGGGCCGCTCGGAGAGCGGCGGCGCTCCCAGGGTTAGACCCGGACGAGCTCCAGCATCGTGATGGCATTGCCGCGCAGGATCTTGTAGGCCGTCCGCTCGTCGAGCTCCAGCACTCCCGAAGCAATTTGGGACCAGCAGCCAAGCGGTGGACCCTCAGAGAAGTATCAACATGCATGGGGGCGCCTCTGTCGTGACATCAGGCCACCTCGGTGGGGCAACGAAACTCCAGTTGTACATCGCGGTGCCCTCACGAAAGGAGCTGAAAAATGACCTCTCGACGAACCATGTCCAGGCTTCTGGGACGAGCGCTGCTCGGCTCGGCGGCACTCTCGCTCGGTGTGTTGGGTCTCTCGGCATCAGAGGCGACAGCCGCTCCCAATAACGCACCAAGCTCGTTGACAGGGATGTTTGACTGTGGTGGAGGACAGACAGGGACCTTCACCGTCAACAGCGGCAATGCCCAAGGCACCACCTGGAACGGGGCCCATCTGACCTTCGATTCCGGCGCCAGTGGCATCTTCCACCCGACCGAACTCGAGCTCACGATCAGCTTCATGGGTCAAAGCCAGCCGGAGAACTCTGTCAAGCACAACAACAGTGGCACCTCGACCTGCTCCATCTCCGCCACTGGCCCCGGCGGCTTTACCCTCTCTGGCACCGTGACCGGGAACATCACCTACAACGGATAGCCGGCGCGCCGCGCTCGTGACAGAGCAAAAATAGACACGGTTCCCGTTGGCGTCGGGGACCGTGTCTATTCGGGCGCGTGACCACGAGCGATCCCCCAATCGTGCCGTTCGGCCGCAGCCGCGAGACCGCCGTGACGGGTCCGGCGGCGAATGGGTGGCGGGCCGCTCGGAGAGCGGCGGCGCTCCCAGGGTCAGACCCGGTCGAGCTCCAGCATCGTGATGGCGTTGCTGCGCAGGATCTTGTAGGCCAGCTTGAGCTTGGGGAAGCGCAGCAGGTTGCCCCGGAAGAGCCAGTCGGCCAGGGAGTCCATGGCGTTGTTGAAGCCCGGCATGCTGCCGACCGCCGTGAGGTCGGTCAGCAGTTGAAATGGCCCGGGGTCGTCGGGTAGTCCTTTCCGGAGTTGCCCTTCGCATCGCCGGCATAGATGATCGACGCCTCGGTTCCGCCCGAACTCGTCGGCGTGGAGGTGTTCACCGCCCCGTCGGCCTGGGTGATCTGCTGCACGAAACCGATGAGGCTGGGGCTCAGCGCGCGGTTGATCTGCAAGCCACCGTAGGCCGCCGGGCAGGCGAACTCGAGGTTGTAAGCCCCGTTGTCGTCAAGCATGCGATCGCCGGAACCGGTGTTCTGTGACTGGAACATGTCCCGGTTGAACCCTCCATAGAGCACATCGCCGAAGGTGTTCGTGTGACTGGTCGTCCCACCGTTGTCGTTGGCGCCGGGGTCGGTGTCGTAGGACTGCACCGCCGGGAGCGGGAAGCGCGAGGCGTAGCTCTGGATCCCGAAGCCCGTGGTGGGACACCCCTCGGCTGTCAGCAGCGCCGTCGGGTCGGCCTTGATGGTCGGGAACATCGGCGGCACGCAGGCACCGGCGTCGGTGATCTTGAACGGGATCGCCGTGTCGGAGCGGACGACGTCGATGTCGTCGTTGTTGGCGCCGCCGAACTCGTCGTCGTTGCCCGGGCCACCCTGCATCGAGTCGTTGCCGCCGTCGCCGAAGATGATGTCGTCGCCCCCGGTCGAGGCCGGTTGCCCGGTGACGTGCATCCCGTCGTCGCCCTGCAGGAAATCGTCACCCGGGCTCCCGTGGATGGTGTCGTCACCCTGGCCGCCGAAGATGATGACGTGCTGGCCCGTCTGGCCCGTGGCGCCCGGGTTGTTCCAATTCGGCACCGGAACGAGCGACCCGTCGCTGTACTCCTGGGACAGGTCGACCTGGTAGATGCTGTTGCCCGAGTGCGGGAAGCTAAGCGTGCCGTACGGTGGCCCGTTGGTGCCCCCGATGGTCGTGGGGCTGCCCGAGAAGGGGACGACCGTCACCAGCCCGCGGTTGGCAAGCAGGAGCTCGTCGCCACCGTCCCCGCAGAGCACGTCGTTGCCGTACCCGCCCACGACCAGGTCCTGACCCGCCGTGGCGTCGGTCGTCGGCAAGCACTCGTCGAGGCGGGGGCTGTTGGGAGCCGGGGTGTCGCCGTGGATGGCGTCAGTGCCGTCCTCGCCGTAGATGACGTCGTTGCCGCTGTTGCCCTCCACGTAGTCGTTGCCGTTGTGGGTCGTCTCGGTCGAGCTCTGACCGAGCAGCGTGATAAAGCGCGTGCGCGGGTCACCGAGCGAGGTGGCCGTGATGCTCCCCGTCTGGGCGACACCGGGCGAGCTGGTGGCCTTCTCGTCGCCGTAGTTGGTCCGGGTCCAGGTGCAACTGTCGGTTCCTTGCGGCACGCCGCTCGAGGCCGCGCAACGGTCGACACGACCGTTGTTGGCCACGATGGCGTCGTCGTCGGAGGTCGGGGTGCTCTGGCCGCAGTAGTTGCCGCAGATGACGTTACCCAGCGTCGTGCCGCCGCCGGCCGACGTGCCGTCGGGCATCCCGCCGGCCTGTGCATCGGTGAAGGCGGTGGCGTTGGCGAAACCAGCGGGCAAGGGGTTGGGCACGGGGACGGACACGGGGCTGGTGCCCCCGACGATGTCGTCGTCACCGTTGCCCCCTTGGAGGAGGTCGCGCCCGCTCCCGCCCTCGACGTAGTCGTCACCGGGCCCGCCGTCCATGGAGTCGTTGCGGACGCCGCCGAACATCCGATCGTCGCCGGGCCCTCCCCGCATGGTGTCGTCGCCACCGATCCCGGTGGGCCCGCCGTTGGCCAGGTCGAACTGGGACAGGGTGCGGATGAACGCATTGTCGTTCGTGTTCTTCTTCCACTGCCCGACGGCCAGCACGTGGGTGATCTGGCCGTTGCCGCCGATCATCACGTCGTTGCCGCCGCCGCCGTCCATCGTGTTCCCGAGGACGCCAGAGCCCGGGATCGACAGCAGGGAATTCGCCGGTGGGACCGGTGCCAGGGCGGTGCCGCCCGCCGTCCCGTCGCTCACCATGCTGGTGGTTCTTCCTGGCGCCAGGTAGGTCGGCGCGGTGCCGCCGAGCATGTCGTCGTCGCCGGCTCCGCCGGCCATCTGATCGGATCCGGCGCCGCCCTCCATGTAGTCGTCACCGACGAGAGACCCGGCCGTGCCGTCGGTCTTGACGGTGGTCGGAGGGCCTCCGGAGACCATGTCCTTCCCGGTCTCGCCGAAGAGCAAGTCGTCCCCCGTCCCGCCCCACAGGGTGTCCCCGGCCCCCTGGACCGGAGGCGTCGTGGCGCCACACGAGCGGTTGGGGCAGTCGAACACGTCGAGCTGCCGGATCGTCCTCGAGACCACCCCCTTCGGGTTCTGCGTGGTCACCGCGTTGGGGTCCGCACTGTTGTGCTGCCACGCCGACATCGTCGTCGGTGGCCCGGTCGGACACCCGTTGGTGTCGCGCGGCTCGGAGCTGTTCCCGATCTCGCGGTCGATGCAGCCGTTGTCGCCGAGCACGACGTCGCCGCCGTCCTGCGGGTAGCCGGCAGCGGGCGCGCTGGTGAGGCCGTCTGCGTAGACGGTGTCGCTGCCGTCGGACACCTGGGACGTCGTCAACGCGTCAGGCCCCGATGTGGGCAGAGCCAGCGGGGACGTCCCGCCGATGATGTCGTTGTTGCCGGCACCGCCGTAGATGGTGTCGGAACCCGGGCCGCCTTCGACCGAGTTGTCGTCGGCCCCGGCGTGCACGCTGTCGTCACCGAGACCGGCGAAGACATGGTCGTCCCCAGGCCCGGCGTTGATCTTGTCGTTACCACCGACGGTGAGCAGGGCCAGCTGACGGACGTCACGCACGGGCGTGCCGTCGTTGGTGTCGGTCAGCCCGGTCTCGGTGATCGAGCCGTTGCCACCGACAACAGTGTCCGCGTAGTGCTGGGGATCGGGCACCGTCGCGGGTGTGGACGGGTAGTCCCCGTAGATGCAGTTCCCCGTCACCGGGCTCGTGGCCGCGGGGACGGTCGTGACGTCGCTGGTCAGGCCGCCGAGACTACAGGCGTCGGCGCCGCCCCCGGTGCTGCCGTCGGGGATGGCATCGACGGAGCCACCGTCGACGGCCACCGGTGAGGTCCCACCGATGATGTCGTCGTTGCCCACTCCGCCATAGATCGTGTCCGACCCCGGGTTCCCCTCGACGTGGTCGTTCCCGGTGCCACCGTCGAGGACGTCGTCGCCCACGCCCCCGAAGAGGAAGTCGTTGTCGTCGCCGCCGTAGATGGCGTCGTTGCCCCCGACGTTGGTGGGCGTGGTGGACGTGAGGTCGTAGACGTCGACCAGCGGGTTCCCGTTGGCGTCGACGTCGGCGGGATTGGCCCCGGCCAGGCTCGAGTCCGGGTTCCCCTGCGCGTTGACCTGGCCTCCGTTGTCGCCGATGAGCACGTCGTTGCCGCCGCCGCCGTCGAGAATGGGATCGCCGACGTCGCTCCGGCCCGGGGCGGAGGTCCCGCCGATGACCAGGTCGTTGCCGTCCCCGCCGAAGAGGGAGTCGGCTCCCTCGTTACCCTCGAGGGTGTCGTTGCCGTCGGCTCCGTAGATGGTGTCGTTGCCGAGGTTTCCGTAGAGCGAGTCGTTGCCGGCCCCGCCGAGGATGGTGTCGTCCCCGCTCCCCCCCCAGACGGTGTCGGCGCCCGCGCCGGCATCGATGTAGTCGTTACCGGCGCCCCCGCAGACGACGTCGTTGCCGCCGTTGGCGAAGACGAAGTCGTTGCCGCCGCCGGCGGAGATGGTGTCGGCACCCGAGCCCCCGATGATGAGGTCGGCCGCGTCGGCCTGCGCCGGGTCGGTCGCCCCGAGCCCCGCTCCCGGAGTCAAGCCGGGATTCGGGTGCTCGGCCGGCGGGTCGGAGGCCGCCGGTCCGGGACTGGCACAGGTGTCTTTCTGCGCCGTGCCGGTGTTGGTGGCGTCGAAGAAGGTCTCGTGGTCGCCCCAGATGGAGCTGGAGCCGTCACCGCCGTAGATGCGGTCGCTGCCACCGCCGCCCACCAGGGTCTTGCCGACCGCCGGGTTCGAGTCGGCGAGGTCGGTGATGGTGAAGGCACCGGGTCCGAGCTGGTCGGTCTGCGTATGGACCTTGTCGACGGTGGCCGGCTGGGCGATCAGGTAGTCGTTCCCGGGGCCGCCATAGAGGCTGTCCGTGCCGTCGCCGCCATCGAGGATGTCATTGCCCCCGCCGCCGTAGACGGTGGCGGACTGCCCGGGCAGGGAATGGACCGTCACGTCGTCCTCGGCCTGGCTGCCGTAGACGGTGTCGTTGCCCGTCCCGGTGTCCACCGTGTTGATCGCCGCGCTGCCGTCGAGATTGACGTCGGGCGGACCCTCGTCGTCGGGGCCGATGGCGGTCTCGGTGCTGCCGGTATAGATGACGTCGTCGGCCGAGCCGCTGGCGATCTGGTCGCTGCCGTCGCCGCCGATGATGGTGTTGGCTCCGGCCGTGTAGTTGGGGTTGCCCGGGTTGGCGTCGGCCACGGTGCTGGCCTGCGCCGTACCGATCTTGTCGTTGCCGCCGCCGCCCCAGATCGTCGAGCCGCCGATGCCGACGGTCATGAGGTCGTCACCGTCGGGGTTCGGATCGGATTGTGGGTGCTCGGTGGGTGCTGCCGGGTGCCCGACCGTCGCCGGGTCGAGCACGGTGGGCAGGGAGACCGTTCCGGTGGAGGTGTTGTCCGTCGTGTCGGTCGCGGACGTGTCGTACGCGGGCGCGGTGACGCCGCTCACGTCCGAGACCGTGAGCGCGCCGTCGCCGGCCACCCAGTCCTGCGCGTTGCCGGTGGTGATGACGTCGTTGCCCGGACCACCGGCGACCACGGCTGCCGGTGCGCCGGCGGCCGGTTCACTCCCGGGATCCGGCCGATCTCCGGTACTGATGGTGTCGTTGCCGGGGCCGCCGTCGACAAAGCTCGGGCCCGACCCGGTGCGTATGGTGTCGTCTTGGTTCCCGCCGAAGACGACCTGTTTCAGGTCGAAGGGTTGATCTTTGGTCGCCCCCTGGAACAGGACCGAGAGCTTCCCGGTGGAGTACCCCCTCGCATCGAGCACCACCGAACTGATGGTTTGGGTGAAGGTGTGCGTGACACCGAGGGCGTTGACCGTCACGCTCTTGTCCGCGTTCTCCCGCACGACCCACGACTCGTCACCCTTGGCTGCCCACGCATTGTCGCCGCGGGCGGCTGCCGTCCCGAGATTCCCGGCATAGAGGTACAGCGTGCTGCCGGTGACCCCGCCCAGCCTCGGCGGGGCGGGATTACAGTCCGGTTGCAGCGTGAAGTCCAGCAATTTCACGTTGACCAGCGTGAAGTTGAACGACACATCGAACGGCGAGAACCCGATCGTGATGAACACCTCTAAGAAGACGTTGAGTGACCCCCCCTCGTTGAACAGACAGACAGGGTTGTTGAGCGCGGTGGCCAGGAACTCGCTAAATCGGAACTTCCCGTCGTTGTCCGGATCGTTCCAATAGAAGTTCACGGTCAGCGTGATCCCACCTTCGACGCCGGCCTTCAAAACGAACGCGGTCACCTCGGCGCCCGCGGCGATGGTGCCGGTGAGGGAGACCACGGCGAGTGGCTTCCCCGACGAGTCAGTGGTGGCGAAGAACAGGCTGTCGAGGACGCCGACGCCGACCTTGCCCGACTGCACGGCCGTACGGATGCCGTAGGTGTCGAATCCGGCCACTACGTGGAGCGTGACGCCGGCGCTGCCCGAGATGACGATGTCCACCGGCGGCGGCGCGTAGATCGGGCCGAACTCCTCGCTCATCGAGAAGCCGAGCGTCAAGGGGCCCGAGTCGAACTGCGCCAGCGTGACGTCGTGGCCGAGGATCAGCTGGAAGATCTGGGCGGGGTGTTCCAGGGCCGGGAATGTGAGTCCGGGGTGAGTACAGGTGGTCTGGTCGTCGGGGTTGGAGCACTGACCGGCCCCGGTCCCACTGGTGTTGGCGAAGCCGGGGTCGCTCGAGTCCGAGGCAAGGTCACCCAGGGGGTTCCCCATGTCCGTCGGCGTGATGAAGCCACTCTGGGTAGCCAGGTCCGGCGTGTTCGCCTCGGTGGTGGCGTCCTGGGCATTGAGCTTGAACGAGCCGACGTTGACGCAGAACGTCTCGCCCGCCACGGCGCAGTGGCCGCTGGTGAGGTTCTTCACCACGCTGTTGACACTGTTCAGCACGTCGAGGAAGGGCGCAATATCCGGTCCCCCGGCCAGGGTGCTGAAGTCCTCGGCCAAGGACGCGATGGTGACGTCACTGCCGCCGACCGCCTTGGACAGGTCCGAGAGCACGGGAATCGGCGCCTGGATGGTGTCGATGACCGGCTGCAGCGGTTTCATGGCGCTGGCCACTTGGGCGAAGATCTTCCCGAGCACCCCGTTGACGAACGATCCGGGGTCGATGGTGACGTTGTCGAACTCGAGGACGTCGGGCAGCACCGACCCGCCGGGGTTCGCGCTGGTCCAGGCCCAGTGGAGCTTGAACTCGGTGCCGATCCCGGGCAGGGCCGACGAGACGTCGGCGTGCAGCACCCAGTCGAGCGCCGCCTCGGCGCTGAGTTTGGGCACGATGTCGTCCGTGATGTTGGTGGTGTTCTGCAGGCCGGACAAGTCGATGAACTGCGAGTCGTCAGCGGTGCACGAGGCGTCGCTGCAGTCCGGCGCGCTGGCACCGTTCTTGAGGTCGATGGAGAAGACGCCCTTGAACAGCGGCTTGCCGGCGAAGTTCGGGTCCGCCGTCGTGGGGTTCTGGTTGGCCATGTCGACGTTCAGGAAGGCGAGTTGGGCGTGGATGGATGCGGGCACGTTGATGGCCACACCCACCTGGAACTCCGGTCCGGACTTGCCCACCGGCGAGCTCGGGTCGTGGTCCTGGGTGTCGACGAAGAAGCCGCGGTCACGTGACAAACCGAACTTCAAGTGGATGGCCCAGGCCACCGACGCCGTCAGGTCGTTGGCGTCGGTCCCGTCGTTCATGGCGGAGATGGAGAGACCGGGCACGCCGACGTCCAGCGGTACCTTGGCCGTGAGCCCGCCCGAGGCGGTCGGGTCGGTGAGACTGCCCTGGCCGAGGTCGGCGGTGACCGTGATCCCAGAGATGTCCGAGGCCGGCTCTCCCATGTCACAGGTGGCGAGCGATGGCGCGGTAGTGACGGCGGAATAGGGCGACCCCGAGGTCTTCTGATCCTGGTAGGTCTTGGTGGGCTGCCCGGTGACGGTGTCGATGAGCTGGAAGTCGGTGAGCGAGTCCGACCCGTCGTCATCGCTGCGCAGGATCTTGTAGTCGGTGGCGTACTTCACCGGCGTCCAGGTGACGGTGTTGAAGCTGCTCGTGCCGAGGCTGGCCGGTGCCACGTTATGAACCGAAGTGGACGCAGCGCTCGGGATCGTGTCACCGGTGCCGTCGCTGCGGGTGGCGACGACCTCGTACTGGTAGTCGGTCGTGCCACTCGTGGGGTTGGTGGCCGTTGCCGACACACCGGTCACCTGGCTGAGGGTGGCCCCGCTGCAGATGAGTGCCGGCGTGAAGCTCGCCGTGCCGCCGGGCAGGAGGCCGGCGGTGTTGAGCGCCGAACCGAGGTCGTTGAGCTTGTTCTGGACGTCGCCGGCGGTGGCCAGCTTGCCGTTCGGCAGATTTGACGGGCCGAGCACGCCGTTGATGGTGTTCTGGAGGTTGCCGAGGAAGTCGGCTCCCTCCTGGAGGTCGCTGCCGATGAGCGGCAGTTTGCCCCCGGCAGAGGCCAGTTGGAGGCCCTGCTGCGCGAACTTGATGTACCCGAGAAGCCCGTCGTCGAGCGAGGACAGGTCGAGGAACGAATTGGCGATCGAGGTGGCCAGGTCGGAAGGGGTCTCGAGCTTCGGCGTCGTGCCGTCCCCGAGGTTGCCACTCAGATCGAACTGGCTGGCCAGGTCCGTCCCGGTGGACTGCGGCACGCGCAACAGGATCGAGTTCGTGTCGTCGGGCGCACTGCCGGTGATGAGGTTCCAGGTGTGACCGTCGCTGCTGGTGTAGATGGGCAGCGCGGCGCACAGGGCGTAGCTGTCCGAGGCCACGTTGGGGGCGTTGCTACACGTGACCGGGTCGACGCCCTGGTTGAGCTGCACCCCCAGGTCGCCGGCGAAGGTCGAGAGGCTGACGGGACTCGAGTCGGTGCTGTCGGAGAGGGCGGCACCGAGCGCCGCGTTGGCCTGGAGGTTGGTCGCGTTCGGATGGCTCGGGTCGCCCAGGGCGATGGCCAACGGGCCGGCGTTGGCCATGATGAAGGACTGGTCGCCGAGGCTGGCGGACACCTTGACCGACACGCTCGAGTTCGAGGGGTCGACCTGCAGCTGGCCCAGCGGGTCGCTGAGGGTGTCGGCCGAAAGGGGCAGGAGGAGGCCGACCTTGACCTCGCCGCTCACCCCCAAGGTGGCGGTCCCGTGCGCCTGGACGCCGGCCAGGCTGGGCAAGCCGGCGCCGAGATTCAACGAGATGGGCGCGTTCGTCGAGTAGGAGCGCTTCCAGTCGATGTTCAGGTGCAGTGTCGCCGGGGTGGTGGACGTGTCCAGCTTGAAGCTCACCGGGCTGTTGGTGCCGAGGTGCTGGTTGAGCGTGTCGACCATGCTCTGGAGCGAGTCGGCCGGATTGGCCGTGAGCGCGTCGATGACACCCTTCAGCTCGTCTTCGACCGTGTAGGAGGTGCCGTCGGGCGGCTGCGCCGCCCACGGCGCGGTGAGGGTGATCACGTTCCCGGTGGCTGAGGCGATCACCCCGCTGGTCGTCCCGGCGGTGAGGGTGCGGCCGGCCAGTGCCTTGCTGTCGTCAGAGGAGAAATTCTGGTTCGGATCGGTGAGGGTCCCGACTGTTCCGTTGCCGTAGGTCACCCCGTCGCCGCCGGACACCGAGCCACCGATGAGGCTCTTCACCGAGGTGCCGAGCAGCGGGATGGGTGTGGCCAGGGCGTCATGGAGGGCGCCGCTCGCCCCGCCCAGCTGGCTGGACAAGGCGTCGACCTGGTTGAGCACGGCCAGGATCGCCCCGAAGAGCGCCTTCGGGTCGGCGCCGGAGATGTCGAAGTCCTTGAGCCCCGCCAGCTGCGAGACGTCCGGCGCGTTGACGGTCACCGTGCTCGGGTCGGTGATGTCGGCCATGTCGGCGCTGAGGGTGAGCGGACTCGAGAAGAACGACGACGCACCGGGCACCGTCACGGTCAAGGTGGCGTGGGCCTCGCCGTTGACCGACGCCGACAGCACGTCCTGGGGTGCCGGGGTCGTGCCGTTCTGCCCGTTGGTGTCCCCACTGCCGCCCGCGATCAGGTGGGTGACGAAGTCGGGCAACGAGAGGTCGCCGCCGCTGTCGGCCAGAGGAGCGGTGGTGGGTGTTTTGAGGTTCACCTGAAGCAGGTGGGTGGAGCCGATCGCGCCGCAGCTCGGCGGGACGGTCGAGGCGTCGTACGTGCCCGTGGTGCACTCGGCCAGACTGCCGTCGAGTTGCACGCCCAGGAACCCCACGTCGGCGCTGATGTGGACGGAGGACGCAATCGGGACGTCGAGGCTGATCAGCGGGTCCGAGCCCCCGGTGTGCAGCTTGATCCGTTGGGCCGGGGTGGGCAGCGAGTCGACCACCGTCTTGGTCCCGTCGGGGTTCGTCACGGTGGTGGGCGTCGTCGAGGTCGGCGGGGAGAGGTCGAGCACGATAGGCAGGCTCACCGAGTAGCTCGGGTTGACCGTCGCCGTCGGCTGTTGTGCGTTGGCATTGATGAGACCGGTCTTGGCGTTGAGGATGTCGCCGAGCTGCGCTTCGCCGGTCTGGGGGTCGGGTGCCGCGATGGAGTACGGGGTGCCGGCTGGCGGGAAGGGCTCAGCGGTGGTGGCACCCTTCCACAAGTCGGTCGGAACGGGCGAGCCTCCCTGCGGGGTGAGGGGGGCGGGATCGAGGTCGACGGTGTGGCCGCTGATGTCTTTGATCTCGGCCGTCAGGGGGCCGGCGGTGACGGTCCGCCCCACGTACGACGGGTCCCAGATGTGGTTGGGATCGGTGATGCTGGTGGCGGTGAAGGTCGCTCCGGTGCCGTCACTGGTCGTCGGGGCCGGAGGGTTGTCGAGCGGCTGACCGTTGCCGGAAGCTCGGGTCGCGTTCACGGTGAACGACAACTTGTTCGATGTGTTGTCGTAGTTGACGTCCTTCACGGTCAAGGATGCGCCGCCTGGGAGGCCCGTCTCGCCGTTGAGCTCGGAGATGAGGTCTTGGATGGAGGCGAAGTCCGGCTTGCCGACGGTCGACGATGCGTTGGTCGGATCGACTGGTATCTGCTCGACGTGGTCGGTGATGAACTTTCGAATGGTCTCATTGACCTGCACCACGTCCGCCAGGCTGCCCTTCATGAACGGCAGCGCGATGTCGTCGAAGCCGGCCCCGCTGGGCATCTGGGTCATCTGCACAGTCGTCAGGAACTGGGCCAGTTGCCCCAAGGCGTTGGCGAGGTCGTTGGGAGCAAGATTCTCGAAGGCGTCGAACGCCTGCAGTGACCCGCTGATGACCGATGAGCTGAGAGTGGTGGTGGAGGGATCGAGGGGTCCGATCGTGACGGTGGCACTGGCACCGGAAAGACCCGTCCCGGTTATGCCGGTGGTGTCGGCCGTCACGTTCAGCGTCGCCGACAGACTGCTGGCCGGCGTCGACGCCCAGTCGAGACTGACGAGCCCGGCCGACGCTCCCGGCGCCGTGACCTCACCGCCGGTCGTACTGGCGCCGGCGGTGAGGACGTCGAGGCGACCGTCATTGTTGGGGTCGCTGAACGTGGCGGAGAAGTGGTCGATCGAGCTCAGCGTCGAACCAGCACCCAGGGTCACCTTGAGTATCCCGATCGCCGAATCGACGGCGCTCGGGCTCGGCAGCGTGGTGGTGGCTGACAACGACAGGCTCGGCGTGCCTCCACCGAAGCTCAACCACAGGGTGCGGTTAGACGCCTGGTAATTGACGACGACGTCGAGCTGCATCAAGAGGTCTGTGTCGAGGCCTCCGGCAGAAGTGAAGTCGAAACCCGATGTCGCAATGCCGAAGCCGGTCGGCGTGTGCTGCCGCTCGATCGTGATCGCCAGCGGAAAGCTGTCGACGCCCCCCGAACTGGTGTGTCCGGCGGTGATGGTGACGGTGCGGCCCCCCGGAATGCCGGCACTGCTCACGCCGGCGAGCGCCGTGGTCAGGCCGCCGAGCGTGGCTGCGTTACCGTAATTCCCACCGAGCGGCCCACTCGGAGCGGTGAAGGTGTCGGACAGCGCGGTCGCCAGGTCGAGCCCGTCGGCGGAGCCTGGCCGCACGTCTAACCCAGGCAGCGGCTGAGCGAACTTGCCCACAGTGGCGAGCCCGTCGATGAAGGGCACCAGTGCGTTGAGGCCGGCCTCGACATCTTGTGTCGGCTGGTCGGGCGTCGTCGCCGACGCTGGAGTCGCCAGGATGAGCGGCAGACCGAAGACAAGCAACGTCATGCCGAGTATCACAGCCATCACACGTTGGAGACTCCGACGCATGGCTGCCCCCTCTCGCAAACCCACGCCGGTGTGACCCCCACTTCAAAATGCCCCACGCGGGATGATCTCTTCGGAATATAAACCTGGCGATTACAACACGCAACGGCGATTCTTTCTTTTCTCCCGTTGCTCTCCGTCGCTTCACACTCCCGTCACGCGAGGGACAGCGATTGGCCTGCAAGAAGAGGAGGGTGATCAACAAACAAACAATCCTGAAGGTGTATCCGACGGCCAGTACTCGCTATTGGACAAGGAACTGCTGCTGCACTCGCGCGCAACGCAGTGGAGCGGGCGGTGGTCGCTTTCCACGTCAACACGTGGTCGGTCGGACACGGTCAGACCCGGTCGAGCTCCAGCATCGTGATGGCGTTGCCGCGCAGGATCTTGTAGGCCGTCTGCTCGTCGAGGCCGGCGCACAGCTTCTCGATGTAGGCCTCCGAGTACGGCCACGTCGTGTCGGTGTGGGGGTAGTCGGTCTCGAAGCAGATGTTGTCCTCGCCGACCTCCTCGAGTGAGCGCAGGCCGTGGCGGTCGGCGGTGAAGCAGCCGTAGATGCGGCCGTAGTACTGGGTGGAGGGCGGGACCGGGATGCGGTCCTTGGCGTGCGTCCAGGCGTTGTGCATCTCCCAGGTCGTGTCGGCCCGCTCGAGCACGTAGGGGATCCAGCCGATCTGGCCCTCCGAGTAGGCCAGCTTCAGCTTGGGGAACTGGAGCAGCTTGGCGCTGAAGAGCCAGTCGGCCAGCGAGGCCATGGCGTTGTTGAAGCCGAGCGTCAGGCCGACGCCGGGGTGGCTGTCGGGCGAGGCCGCCGGGTTCGTCGAGCTGCTGCCGACGTGCATGCAGATGGTCACGCCGTAGTCGTTGCAGACCTCGAAGAAGGGGTCCCAGTATTCGGTGTTGATGGAGGGGAGCTTGAGGCGGGTCGGGATCTCGCTGAAGGCGATGGCCCGGCAGCCCTTCTCGGCCACTCGCTTCGCTTCGGCAGCGGCGAGCTGGGCGTCCCAGAGGGGGATCAGGCAGAGCGGGATGTTGACCGTGACGCCGTCGGCGTTGGTCGGCTCGCACCACTCCTCGATCATCCAGTTGTTGTTCGCTTCCACGCAGGCGAGGCCGAGCTCCTTGTCGTTGCCCTCGTAGAACGTCTGGCCGCAGAAACGGGGGAACGTCGGGAACGGGAGCGAGCCGTCGGTGTAGTTGAGGGCGAGGTCCTTGACCCGCTCGTCCCGGTCCCAACAGCCCTTTCGCATGTCGTCGTAGGTGATGGCGGTCATCGTCATCTGGGTGCGGTCGAGCTGGAGATTGCCCTGGTCGTCCACCGAGACCGCGGCCTCGGGGATGGCGACGAACTTCTTCTGGACGTAGATGAGCTCGTCGTCGTAGTACCAGGCGTCGCCCCACTCACCCTCGGGGTCTTCGACCATGTCGTACTTGGCGCCGGACAGGTGCGTGAAGCTGCCCCAGCGCTTGCGCTCGACCCGGGGACCACGGTCGCGCCACTTCTTGGGGAGCCACGTCTGCCAGACGTGCGGTGGCTCGACCACGTGGTCGTCGACGCTGATGATCCTGGGCAGTGCCATCAGTCCCAGGGTACCTGAGGCCTGACACGAGCGTCAGGGAAAGGACCGCAAGGCGGGCCGCTCCCGGCCAGTTACCGAGGTGGATGCCTTAACGCGGGGGGCAAGATTGAAGAAGAGAGCGGCGGGACTGCTCGGGGCGGTTGCGTTGTCCCTGGTGGCGGCTTCATGCGGGGCGCGCGTTGGCCCCTACCTGGGCGCGAATTCGAACGGCGGGACGGATGCAGCGCGGTCGGCCGTGGCCGCCGGAGCGACGACGACCACGGTGGCGGGTGCAGCCGCGGGCGCGTCCGTCGGCACGGGCGCGTCGTCGGGAGGTCCGGCCGTGAGGACGGCCGCCGGTCGGAGCGGGTCCGCACCTGCGGCAGCGGCCGCCGGGGCCGCGACGTCGGCGCCGGCGTCGACCGTCTCGGCGACGTCGTCGGGCTTCAACTTCTCCGCCGCGGCCGAGGCGGGTGACTGCACCGGGACGACCGGCAACACGGCGTCGGACAAGGGGGTCACACCCTCGTCCATCACGTTCGGCAACGTCAGCGGCCTGACCGGCCCGTTGACGGGGTCGTTCCCCCAGGGGTCCCAGGCGGTCCAGGCGCTCTTCTCGGCCGTCAACGCGGCGGGCGGCATCTGCGGGCGCAAGCTCAACCTCAGCGTGGAGGACGACCAGCAGAACGCGTCCACCAACGCCTCGGACGTGCAGAACCTCATCCCCAACGTGCTGGCCTTCGTCGGCTCGACCTCCGACGCCGACAACGGCGGCGTCCCGGCCATGACGTCGGCCAGCATCCCCGACATCGGCTTCGGCATCAACTGCGACCGCTCCGAGGAGCCCGTGTACTGGTCGCCGGCGGGCGGGAGTTGCAACCAGAACCCGCCGGGCGGGCCTTACTTCATTTCGGACGGCAACTACGTGCTGGCGAAGCAGGCCGGGTACTTCCCGACCAAAATGGCTTTCCTCTCCTACTCCATCGCCATCAGCGCGCAGGCGGCCCAGCAGTTCGAGAAGGTGTACCAGGCCCAGGGCGGGACGGTCTGCTACAGCGACTTCGCCATTTCGCCGGCGTCGGCGTCGCTCGAGAGCGACGTGGAGTCGATGCAGCAGAACGGGTGCAACGGCGTCATCGACACGATGGACGTGACGGGCAACGCCAAGCTGCTCCAAGCCATGCAGCAGCAGCAGTACACGCCGGGCTACGTGGCGGCCACCTTCGACGCCTACACGCCGGACATGATCAGCCAGGCCGGCCAGTCGGCCGCCCAGGGCCTGATCGTCAGCCTCCCGTTCATCCCCCTGAACGAGCCGCAGCCGATGGTGCAGCTGTACCAGCAGCAGCTGGCCACCTACGAGCCGGGTGACTCCCCGTCGGGGTTCGGCTTCCTGGCCTGGGAGGCGGCGCAGATGCTGATCTACGCGCTGGTGCAGAGCGGGCACAACCCGACGCGGGCCAGCCTCGTCAAGGAATTCGACACCCTGCAGGGCTGGACGGGCGGCGGCGCCCTGGGGGGTTACACGCCGAGCACACGCGGTGTCTACAACTGCGGCGTCGACGTGCAGATCAAGGGGAGCAGCTTCGTCCGCAAGGCGCCGGCGTCCGGGCTCTTCTGCGGCGGCCAGGCCGTGCAGGCCTCGTAGTGCCATGAACGCGTTCTGGCCCTTCATCGTCATCGGCGTCTTCACCGGTGGCCTCTACGGGCTGGCCGCGCTCGGGATGGTCCTGACCTACAAGACCGTCGGCGTCTTCAACTTCGCCTACGGGGCCATCGCCATGTTCTGCGCCTTCACCTACTGGCAGCTCCACGACGCCTGGGGGCTGACGGCGTGGATCGCCATGCCGGTGCTGTTCCTGGTCGTGGCGCCGCTGATGGGAGTGATCCTCGAGGCGCTGTTCCGCCCGCTGAGCGGCGCCTCGGCCGAGGTGGTCATCGTCGTCTCGCTGGGAGTGCTGGCCGCGCTCACGGCTGCGGCTGGGCTCACCTGGAAGCAGGACCATCAGCTGCAACCCATCTTCCCCATCTCCACGTTCAAGCTGGGGTCCCACCTCCACGTCGGCCACGACCAGCTGGGCACCCTGTTGGTGTCGCTATCGGTGGCCGCGTTGTTGTGGGCGCTGCTCCGGCGCACCCGCTTCGGCACCTCCACTCGGGCCGTGGTCGACAACCCCGACCTGTCGGACATGATGGGCATCCACGGCGACAACGTGCGGCGGGTGGCCTGGATCCTCTCCTGCGTCTTCGCCGCCCTGGTGGGCATCCTCATCAGTCCGAGCCAGGGCCTCGACGTGAACGAGCTGGTGCTGGTGGTGATCTACGCCTTCGCTCCGGCCGTGCTGGGCATTCTGTTCGGTCTCCCGGCGGCGTACCTGGGGGGCCTCTGTCTCGGGATCGCGGTCAGCGTGATGTCGAAGTGGTCCAACTCGGGGACGGTGGCCAACCTGGAGGCCGCGCTCCCCTACCTGGCGCTGTTCGCGCTCCTGGTCGTGTACGGCACCCGGCTGAAGTCGGCCGGGTCGGGAGCGGTGGCCCAACGCCTGGGCGCGGTGCGGTCGTCGGTCAGCGGCGCCGGGTCCAAGGTGGCCCGGGTGGCCGTTCACGGTGTGCGCCTCGACCGCAACCTGGCCGTCGGGCTGGGGTTCGGAGTGGTGGCCCTCTTCGTCCCCGCCTTCGTGCCCGGCCAGCATCTCGTCACGTTCACCCAGGGCTTCATCTACGCCCTGATCGCCCTGACCCTGGTCGTGCTCACCGGCTGGGCCGGCCAGATCTCACTGGCCCAGTTCTCCTTCGTCGGCGTGGGGGCGTTCACCGCCGGCCACCTGGCGGGTTCGCACGGCCAGCACTTCCTCTTCGCCGTCGTGGTGGGGATGCTGCTGGCGGTGCCGCTCGGCATCGTCGTGGGCCTGGTCTCGCTCCGCCTGTCCGGCCTGTACCTGGCACTGGCCACGCTGGCTTTCGCCCTGATGATGGACGACATCGTCTTCAACCGCAACGACGTCAGCGGCGGGTTGACGGGCATCACCGTGCCGCGGCCCGAGATCCTCGGCATCCACTTCTCCACCAGCGCTTCGCTCTACGAGCTCGCCCTCATCACGTTCGGCCTGGTGGCTCTCGGGGCCTACGCGCTGCGGCAGGGCCCGGTGGGGCGGCGGCTGCACATCCTGCGCGACTCCCCCCTCGCGGCGTCGACGCTCGGGGTCAACCTCACGGTGACCAAGATCGTCGTCTTCGTGGTGTGCGCCATGGTGGCCGCGCTGGGTGGTGCCTACTACGGGACGCTGCAACAAGCGATCACGCCGCAGGACTTCATGTGGTCCGCGTCCCTCGAGCTGCTGCTGCTGGTGATCCTCGGCGGGCGCTCCGTCATCGCCGGTGCCGTCATCGCGGGCGCGGTGTGGGCCATCCCCCAAATCCCCGGCATCCCGACCGAGGTCACCAAGTGGCTGCCGCTGACGATCGCGCTGGGCGTCATCGGCCTGGCCCAGGAACCCGAAGGCACCATCGCCCTGGCCCAGCGCCAGACCCGCCACGTGCTGAGCGTGCTGCGCCCACTCCCGCCGCGGGCGCCGTCGCCGTCGCTGCCCCTCCCCCCGTCCGCTCCCGTACGCGCCCCGATGACCGGCCAGGCCCAGGCCCATGCCCGGGTGAGCGCGACATGACCGCCGTGACCCCCGCCTCGGGCACGCCGGCGGTGGAGGGCGTCCGCTCCGGCGCGCCTCCGATTTTGGCCGCCGAGCGGGTCTCGGTGCAGTTCGGGGGCCTCAGCGCGCTCACCAACGTCTCACTGCGCGTGCCCCCGGGGCAGATCGTGGGCCTCATCGGCCCGAACGGAGCCGGGAAGACGACCATGTTCAACGTCCTCACCGGCCTGCAATCGACGCGGAGCGGGCGCGTCGACTTCGAGGGCAACGACATCTCGCGCTGGGCGCCGCACCGGCGGGGCCGGGCGGGCATCGCCCGCACCTTCCAACGCCTGGCCCTCTTCACCCGCATGACGGTGCACGACAACCTGGTGGCGTCGTGGGAGTCGTCGCACCCCGGGGGCGTCCTCGGCCGGGGGCGCGCCGAGCGCCGTCGCCGCGTTGAGGAGGTCATGGACCTTTTAGAGCTGTGGCCGCTCGCCGACCGGATGGCCGGCGAGCTCTCGACCGGGCAGGGCCGCAAGGTCGAGCTGGGCCGGGCGCTGTGCACCGACCCCCGCGTGCTCCTGCTCGACGAGCCGGGCTCGGGGCTCGACGCCAAGGAGACCGCCACGTTCAGCCGCGTCCTGCGCAGCGTGGTGTCGGGCACGGCGTGGGGAGGCGGGGCGTCGCACCTGCTCGAGCGCTCCCTGCCGCCGGCCATCCTTCTGGTCGAGCACGACATGGCCCTGGTGATGGACGTCTGCTGCGAGCTGACCGTGCTCGACTTCGGCAAGGTCATCGCGCACGGCACCCCCGACGAGATCCGGCGTGACGAGCTGGTCCGCGCCGCGTACCTGGGAGACGCCAGTGTCGGCTGAGCCCGCGCTCGACATCCGCGACCTGCGCGTCGCGTACGGGGGCGTCCACGCCCTGCGCAACGTCTCGCTCACCGTGCCCGACGGGTCGGTGGTGGCGCTGCTGGGACCGAACGGCGCCGGCAAGAGCACGACGCTGCGCGCCATCTCGGGCGTGGTCCGGGCCGAGCACGGGACGATCTCGGCCTTCGGCACGCCGATCGAGCGGATGCCGGCGTACCAGATCGCCCGCATGGGTGTGGTGCACGTGCCCGAGGGGCGGGGCATCTTCCCCAGCCTCTCGGTGCGCGAGAACCTCGACATGGCCTCCACCTTCGCCGACGTGGCCGATCCGGTGGGCGAGGCCACAGGGCTCTTCCCGGTCCTGGGCACCCGCCTGCGCCAGACCGCCGGCAGTCTGTCGGGAGGCGAGCAGCAGATGCTGGCACTGGCCCGGGCGCTCATGGCGCGGCCCCGGCTGCTCATGGTCGACGAGATCAGCATGGGCCTGGCGCCGATTGTGGTGGGTCAGCTCTTCGACGCCTTGCGCGACATCGCGGCGGCGGGGACCAGCCTGCTGCTGGTGGAGCAGTACGTCGAGACGGCGCTCGACCTGGCCGATTACGTGTACCTCATGGAGAAGGGCTTGATCGTCGACGTGGGCGAGCCGGCTGACATGCGGGCCGGGAACCTGGCCGCGGCCTATCTGGGAGGTGCGGCATGAGGGTGCTGCGCATCCGTCCATGGCTGCTGGCGGTGCCGGTCGTGGTGGCACTGGCCGGGGGCTTCACGTTGGGCGGTGCCGGAGGAGGCGCCGGTGCCGACACGTCGCTCTTGGGTTACAACGCGTCGGCACTGGCCATCGGCTCCCAATTCACCTTCAACGTCCCCGGTGTGGTCCCGCTGCCCAACGAGAACCTGATTGAGGAGGACGTGCCGTTCTCCCGCATCACGGTGGGCGCCGGGCCCGTGGTCGACTCGGTGGCCGCCCCCTACTACCCGGGCGACATCGCGGCGTCGCTCGGGAGCCTGCTGACCGAGTTCGGCGCGCCGAACCTGCCGCTGAACGACCAGCTGCTCGCCGAGAGCAAGTACCCGACGTCGCCGGGCTACACGGGCCACGCGTCCTTCGGCGTGGCGCCGAGCCAGGCCACCCCGACGGAGCCCAGCATCTTTTCGAGCACGGCCGACACCTCGTCGAGCGGCGGCGCCGCGGCGGGCACCGTGAGCGATCTCGCGTTGGACAACGTCGCGGCCGCGGCTCCGGTGACCTCTGCGTTGGGCTCGCTGCCCGGCGCGGGCGGTGGGAGCGGCTCGGGTTCGGGCGCTTCGAAGAGCCTTCTCGACATCGGCAACATCAGCTCGACCAACACCGTCTCGCTCGCCAACGCCTCCATCACCTCGACGTCCACCGCACAGGTCAAGTCGATCGACATCGCGGGGCTGGTCGACGTCACGGGCCTCACGTCGACGGCGAGCGCCACCTCGGACGGTACGACCGGTACGCCCACCTCGTCGGTGCACCTGGCCCAGGTGACCGTCGACGGCGATTCGGCGTACATCGACAACACGGGCGTGCACGTCACGACGACCGACACGCCCGCGGCCGGCGTCACGCCGGCACAGTTGCAGGAGACGGTGAACGCCACGCTGGCCCAGGACGGCATCAGCGTCCAGCTGCTCAACCCTCAGAACACCTCGCAGGCCGCGAAGGCGTCGGCCAACGCGGGCGGCCTCCAGATCGCGATCTCGCACCAGTTCGACGTGCCCTTCATCCCCGGTGAGCCCACGATCCCCGTGCCCCAGCTCGGCAACGTGGGCCTCCCGGCCGGGATCTACACGGCCACGACGTCGATCACGTTCGGCCTGGCCCAGGCCAGCGTCAACGCATCGGGCGTGGCCAGCGGCAACAGCGGCAACTCCGGCGCGGCCGCCGCCACGCCGACCAGCTCGGCCGGGGCGGCCTCGTCGCTCGGGACGCTCGGCAACACCGGCGTGACCGGCAATACGGGCGCGTTCGGCACCGGATCCGTCGAGAGCCTCGGCGCGACCGGCAACAGCGGTTCGGGTGGCGGCGGTGGCTCGACGGGTTCCATCCCGCTTCCCCTGACCTCGACCAGCTTTCCCATCCACGGCATCCCCGCACCGATCGGCTGGACGGTGACGGCGTTGCTGGCGTGCATCTTGGCGGCCTACCCGCTGCTGCTACTGGCCCGATGGCAGTTCTCGGGCGGAAGGAGGACGTGATGTTGGGCGTTGACAACGAGGTGGACTCGACCACGAGCGGCGATCCGCAGTCGAACGGCACGGTGGACGAGGCGGTCCCGCTGCCCGCAGGCGGTCGGGGCGACGACGGGGGCCGCCGTGACGAGGGTGGTCCCGGGGGCAGCGGCCACCTGGAGAAGGCCCGCCGCGAGGGGAAGCTCGACCTGCGCAACGGCTGGCAGGTGGTGGCCGGATCGATCCTGATACCGCTCGGCGTCGTCTTCATCCTGATCGCCTGGTACGGGGCCGCGCACGCCCGAGTGGTCCAACAGCAGATCCCCTACCTGGTCAGCGGCTCGTTCGTCGGGCTGGGCTGCATGGTGCTGGGCGGGTTCCTCTTCTTCGGCCACTGGCTCTACCGCATGTACGACCAGGCCGAGCTGCACCACGAGGAGCAGTTGCGGGCCCTCGAGGCCATTGCGCTTTCCGTGTGGGGTGGCGCGCTGCCCGGAACGGGTGCGGCGGCCGGGTTGCCGATGACGGGCGACCGGGTGGAAGGTGCGGCCTACTACGCCACGTCGTCGGGCACGGTGTACCACCGGGCAGAGTGCGCGGTCATCGGGCACCACCGCGAGGAGCTGCGCGTGCTGCCGGCGGGGGGCGTGGCGGACATGCAGCCGTGCCAGATCTGCCAGCCGGACTGAGACCGACGCCCTTCGCCCTGTCCGTCGGACTGGATCAAGTCCCCAGTTGTGATTCCTGTTGCAGAGATGGGCTCCGCAGCGCGGTGGGTTCGCTCAGTCCCCAACAGTCGAATGAGGGTCCCATGAAGTTCCGGAGCGATGCCAGGTCGTGACGGAGATACCGGACGAGCGCATCGGCCAAGTCATCCGGCACTTCCACGTCACTGGGATGAATATCCGTCCTCGCCAGCGCATGATTGCCGATTCGCCCGATCACGGACTCCAGCGATGACGGCATGTGCTCGTCGAGGTGCGTCTTGATGATCGCATCGCCCAGATGTCTCGCCCACGGGCGCGGCCGCGTGCGTCCCTGGGCGGTATTGAAGTCCTCGACGAGATTGGCCGGCACGAAGGTCGGATCGACGCCGATGAACGAGAAGATCCGGCTCATCGTCTCCCGTCGCTGCTGCCGCAGGTCTTCCGAGGTGACGAAGAGCATCTGGGAGGGCGAGAAGCGGTCTGCGTACTGCTCGATCTGAAGGGCGTACTGGGATTGGATGTGATAGCGAGCATCGACTCGCAGCGCCTCCCCTATCGTCCGGGTTTCCGTTCCCTGCCACAATCCGTACGCATACGCCGACCGCATGCGTTCGAGCGGGTTGCGCATGAGGTAGATCAACTTGACGTCAGGGACGAGTGACGCCATGCGGGCGGGCACACCGGAGTAGATGGGGAAGCAGGTGTAGTCCGTCGAGAACTCTCCCCGGGCCTTGGCTGCTCCGGCCGTGTCGAACAGGCCCTCGTACCATAGCAGCCCACGCTCCCAACCCCGTTCCTTCACGAAGAACTTCGGCTCTTTGTCGAGGGTGACGAAGACGTCGGGATGCTCGTTCAGGTACTCCCAGAGGCTCGAGGTACCGGCTTTCTGGGCACCGATGACAATGAAGGTCGGAAGCACTACTCCCCCTGAGCTCGCTGTTCCGAGCACTCGGTGTTGCGTGGGGCCTGATCGATCTGTCCGTCCACGGAAACGACAGGTCGGTTGTCACCTTGCGATCCGAGGGGGCGATCCGAGGGGGCGATCCGAGGGTCCGCCGGTGACCAGGGCGCCGGCGGCCGAACCGGCGCTGCCTCGTGCCTGAGCTGGCACGATGCGGACGTCCGCCGGCTGCCGGGTGCGAGTCTTTCCGACCGTAATCCGCGCCCGGGTCCGACGTTCCCCCAGGTGGAGAGAGTCCCGCCAAGGAGGCCGGGACGAACGAGACGGGGGCCTGACCCAACGTGAGCCAAATCGAGCTGACTCCGCGCCGGGGAGCGGTCACCGCGCCCAACGGCAGCGAGGGGTACTTCGACGAGCCCGCCCACGGGAACCTGCCGCCCGACCACTGGCAACGGCGCGTGGTCAGAGCCCTCGGGACGACGCCGCGCCTGGCCGTCGTGCTGGGCCTCATCGTGGCCGTTCTGCTGGGCGTCACGGGCGCCCGGTCCGTCCTGGCCACCCCGACCACGTGGAGCAGCACCGCCGTAATGCTCATCGACGACCCGCCCGCCCTCGCCACCGCCGGCGACGATGGCCAACTGCTGAAGCTCGACGAGCTGCGTCTCAAGTACGCCGCGCTGGCCGGCACCTTCCTGATCGCCCAGCCCGTGGCGACGCAACTGCACCTGTCCCTCGGCGACGTGTTGGGATCCGTGACAGCCGTCGTGCCGAGCGAGTCATTGCTGATGGACGTGACGGCAACCTGGTCGAACCCGCAGGTCGCCGAGCGCCTGGCGCAGTCCACGGCAGCAGAGGTCAGCAAGTTCGTCAAGTACGAGGTAGCGGTCTACAACATCCCGAAGGTTGACCGGTACACGTTCAAGGTCATCGATCCCGCCACGGCGGCCACCGCACACAAGCCTTCGCGTGCCGACGCTCTGACGCTTGCCGTCGGACTCGCGGTGGGTGGCTTCGCGGTGGTGTTCCTGGCGACGCAGTTCTGGCGCAACCGCCGCTCCCTCTTCCGCACGTCATAGGCCATGGGCGCGGCCGGGGATCTGCTCCTCACCCTCGTCGGCGTCCTCGTCGTCCTGTTCGGCTCGATCGAGGTCGCCACCGGCTGCCTCCTCGCCTTCTGGCTGTTGGTGCCGGGACTGCTCATCGTCCCCTACGGCCCCCACCTCCTGCTGGTCGATCGGTTGGTGCTGTACGTCTTCGCGCTGCGCCTCGTGCTGCGCTCCGGCAGACCCGGCGAACCGAAGGGAAGGGCCTTCGCCCTCACCCCGGTGCACGGCGCCATGGCGGCCCTGCTGGTCACGGCGTTCACCGCAGGTGTGCTCCTGGCGCCGCGATCGGTGTCCCTGGCGGGCGACCTGCACGCCTTCCTCTACGTGCTCGACCTCGTGATCCTCTTCGTGGTGGTCCTGGCCGCGGTGCGCACGATCGGCATGCGGAGGATCGTGAACCTGATCGCCTGGGGCGTCGTGGCTGCCGTCCTCATCGGGTTCGTCGAGCGCGTCACCAAGTTCTCGTGGGGACAGTTCTTCTTCGAGCACGTGCCGGCGAGCTACGTTCCGGGGATCGCCCCGGGGACCCTCAGCGTGCGGGGCACCGCCGTGCGCTCCCAGGGCGCCGCCCAATTCGCCCTCGAGTACGGCTGGGTGCTGGCGATGCTGCTTCCCCTGACCGTGGCGGCCACCATCCGGTGGAGCCACGGACGAAGCCCGTGGCGGAAGGCGGCGCTGCTCCTGCCGATCGCCGTGTTCGTGGCAGTCATCTTCTCGGGGGCCCGCAGCGCCGTGGTCGCGGCGGCGGTGGCGACCCTGCTGTTCCTCCTGGCCACGGGTGGGGACCGCCGCCTCCTGCGATGGCTCGGCGTGGTGGCGGTGGCCGCGGGGTTGGTGGCGCTGCTCGACCCGTCACTCGTGACGTCGCCGTTCACCGCCGGTTCGGCGGCCGACCCGGCCTCGGTCCGTCTCGAACGCCTCCCCTTCCTGTTCTCCCTCGTCGTGCACCGGCCGTTCACCGGCCTCGGGTTCAACGGCGTGTCGAGCGTCTTCGGTGGCGTGGACAATGGCTATGCCCTCATCTACGCGACGATCGGGGTCGTCGGCGTGGCCGCCTGGATCGCCCTGATGGTGACGGCCATGGCGACGACGGCCCGGGCGCTTCGTTCGCCCCGCGGGACAGAGACGAGGAACGTCGGCGCGGCCTGCCTCATCGGGGTGTTCGCCGTGGCGGTCGCCATGGCCACCTACGACCTGGTGGGCACCCTGCAGTCCCAGTGGGTGCTGGCCGTCCTCGCCGCGCTCGGCGTCGCCGCGGCCGAGGCCGTGCCCCGCCCCGAACGCGTCCGCCGGCGCTGGGGTTCCCGCGCGCTGCTGCCGCTCGCCGGCATCGGAATCGGCTGCATCCTGTTCGTCTCCGCTCCGCTGTCGTCGTCCCAGACGTACTCCGTCATCCTGACGGCGCCGTGGCTCGACTTCACGAACGGTGGACCCGTGAACGCGTTCGACGGCGCCGCACTCTCCAATACCCTCTGCGGCGCGCTGACGAGCCGAGACGTCGTGGCTCCCGGTACGGGGGTCGACTGCCTGCAGCTCGCCACGATCGAACCCTTTGCGTTCCCGGCGGAGGTGTTGGTCACGGTGCGGGGAGCCACACCGGCCGCGGTCACCACCGAGATCCGCCACGCGTTCGCTCCCATCGTCCCGCACCTGCAGATGACCGGTAACGCGACACAGCCGGTCCAGACCGGCCGGCCGGCGTGGGCCACCACGGCGCCGTTCTGGTGCGCGGTCGCGGGTCTGCTCCTTATGCTGCAGGTCCCACCGCTGCGCTTCCGGCGGCGGGCCTGGGCTCCGGACCGATCCCCCCCGGACGAGGAGTGGTCCGACGCTCCGGACGAGCGGGAGCGCTACGGCGTGCTCGTGTAGCGGCCGGCCTCCATCGGCAACGCTCGCGCCAGCGACGCGCCGCGCAGGGAACCGGCCAGCTTGACGGCATCGGAGAGGACGCCCATCGCGTACCCCTCGGCGGCGCTCCGGGCCATCGGCACCAGCCCTTGGCGCCAGCCCAGCTCATGGGCGGCCACACGGAGGCCGGCCCATCTCGGCATCGGGACGACCTGGTCCTCGGGTCCCTCGGTCTGGTCCAGGCGCCACTGCTTCACGGCCAAGGCGCCGGCACCGACGCCGTAGCCGTACGCGGTGCGCAGCTGGTCGCTCCGCCCCCGCCACTGCCGGTGCCGCACGACCACGCCGGGGTCGTACGCCCCGGTCATTCCCGCCCGCAGGGCCCGCCAGAACAGGTCGTGATCCTCGGCCGCCCGCAGGGGCGTGCCCGGCCCGAGTCCCTCGTCGAAGCCCCCGATCGCCTCGAGCTGTCCGCGCCGCCAGGCCATGTTCGCCCCGTGGCCAATCTTCGAGACGTCCGACCCGGCGTTGACGTCCGTCGGCACCGCCACGTCGTGGATCGACAGGCCCAGTTGCATCCGACCCGAGATCGGCTCGTCCACCGTCACCCGCCCGGTCACGAACGCCACGTCGGCATTGGCCGCGAAGGCAGCCGAAACGGCGGGAACCCAGTCCGGCGCGGGCAGGCAGTCGTCGTCGGTGAAGGCCACCACCTCGGTCGATGCCGCCCGTACCCCCATGTTGCGGGCCCGGCAGGCACCGGGCAGGTCGCAACGGAGGACGGTGGCCCCGGCCGACTCCGCCACGGCCCGGACGCGCGGGTCCCTCGAGGCGGAGTCCACGACGACGAGGCGATCATCCTTGCGCAAGGACCGGCGGATCGCCGCCAGTGCCTCCGCCAACAGCACCGGTCTGTCACGGGTGGCGACGACCACGGTGACAGCGGGGTCGGGCGCCCCGCCGTTGGAAGCGGTCGTCGGCATGGAGATTCGGCGCGGAGCATATCCAAGAACCGCGGGAGAGCGGCCGGCCTCCCCGCGGGACGAGCGAGCTGCGTCGCGCCGCAAGCATGCCCAGGGGGAGGCGTTCCTTGGTGGAGAGAAGGGGAGGAAGCATGCCTCTGGGACGGCGCTGGCTGACCCGAGACGCACCGACGATCAACCAGGCGGGTGAAAACCGCCAGGCGGCGGTCGAATCGCTGCGCGCCCTGGCCGCTCTGGCCGTCCTCGAAGGGCACGTCTTCGGCGTCAGCCGACACTACGGGCCCGGTGCCTATGCCACCTACCTCGACCGCCTCCTGCTCGGCGGTGGGTTCGGCGTCTACCTGTTCTTCGCGCTGACGGGATACCTGCTCTACCGGCCATTCGCCCGGCGCGACCTCGCGTCCGGATCCGACGTGCGCCTCGGACGCTATGCGGCGAACCGAGCGTTGCGCATCCTCCCCCTGTACTACTTCGTGCTCGTCGTGTACCTCCTCGCCATCGACCACGGAGGCTCGTTCACCACGTGGTGGAGATCGCTGCTCCTGCTGGAGAGTTTCTTCCCGGTCACCCTGGCGCACGTGGACGGCGTGATGTGGTCCCTCGTCGTCGAAGTGCAGTTCTACATTCTGCTGCCCTTCATCGCGTTCGCCATCATGAAGGTGGCGTCGAGCTCGTGGCAGCGCGCGTGCTGGTGCCTCGTCGGCATGGGCATCGTGGCCGAACTAGTCCGGTGGATCACCGTGTCGAGCGTCACCGCGCCCAGCGAGCGTTGGATGTACTCGTTGCCGTCCACCTTCGTCTTCTTCGTGCCGGGGATGTTGCTGGCGGTCCTGCGGACTGCATGGCGGGACGAGGGCCCGCAGGCCCTGCGCAGCTGGGCGGGTCGGAGCTCCACGTGGGTCCTGGCCTCGTTGCCCTTCTGGGCCGTCGTCGTCTGGCGCTACGACCTCGACGTCCTGCTCGTGCCCGCGGCGTTCCTCACGGTCGGGGCGGTCGCGCTCCCCCTCCGGCGCGGCGTCGTGGGCACCGTCTTGGAGTGGCGTCCCCTCGCGCTCCTCGGGATCGCCTCCTACAGCCTCTACCTCTGGCACTTTCCGATCGTCAACCAGATTGCGCAGCGAGCGCCGTCTCTCGGCTACCCCGAGCTGCTGGCGATCTGTGTCCCGCTCAGCTGTGTGGTCGCGCTCGTCAGTTACCGGCTGATCGAGGCACCCTTCCTCCGGCTCCGCCGGTCGTGGTCCGCTTCACAGCGGCCGACGCGATCGACCGATCCGCAGGTGGGTCTCCGCACCAACGTCGCCGGAGGCGAACGGTAGGCCTGCGGTCCGCGCTCAGGTCGGCGCACGGGTAGAACCGACCACCTTGGCCGGTGACCCGACCGCCACCGAGTGGTCCGGTATGACGCCCCGGACCACGCTGCCGGCGCCGATCATGCAGAACTCCCCGATGTCCGTACCCCGGAGCACCGTGGCGCGATCCCCGACCCAGCTGCCACGTCCGATCCGCACCGGCGAGGTCACCAACGGGTTGTACAGGACGTTGGGGTTTCCGGCGTCCCACGTGTGGTCCGAGTCGATGACGGTCACGCCACCACCGAAGACGACGTCGTCTTCCAGCACGATGGACTCCGCCGCGCTGATGGTGCAGTTCGTCCGCATCGCCACCCGATCGCCGATGTGCAGCACCGGGTCACCGCCCAGCGCCTGCCGCTCGACCGCGAGCCATGCCCCGGGCATCACCAGGACGCCGTCGCCGATGACCATGGCCTTGGTCCCGTAGAGCCAATCGGGTCGGTGGATGATCGACCCCTGGCCGAAGGACGCGAACTGCCGGCGCCGGCGCACCGCGTCGAGGCGCGCCAACATCGACACCCGCCACAGCGGCTCGTCCATCGCAAGGCGGACGTTGGCCGCGACGCGGCCGGCCAGGTCGGGCACGGGCTGAATCTACCCGGGGCCGACGACGGACGACGGCAGGCGCCGTGCGTCGGGGCGCGGGGAGCTTCCTCCGGCCGAACAATGGCGATGCCAGCTCTCCAGCACGTCGGCCCAGCGGTCCACGTCGAGCTCGGCGGCGGTGGCTCGACCGCCGGCGACCAGCCGGGCCCGCAACGGCGGATCGCCGGCCAGCCTGTGCAACGCGTCCACCAGGGCGCCGATGTCCCCCGGAGGAAACCGCAGGCAATTCACACCGTCGACGAGAAACTCGGCGGCGCCGCCCACGGGTGTGCCCAGGACGGGAAGCCCGGCTGACATGGCCTCCAGCGGGACCAGGCCGAACGGCTCGTCCCACACCGAGGGGAAGACCAGTGCGTCGGCCGCGTGCATGACGTCGGCCAACTCCGCGCGCGGCGAGGACGAAAAGCGAACCCGATCCTCGAGACCCAACGACGCGGCCACGGCGCGCAGCTCGGACAGGTGCCGGTCGTCGCCTCCTCCGACGACGGCGAGGGTGGCCGACTCGGGGCACTCCGCCAACGCGTGGACGACCGTCTCGATGCCCTTTCGAGGGTCGATGCGTCCGACGTAGAGAAGCCTCCAGCCGAAGGCGTCGTCGCCGGCTTCGACGAACGGGAACTCCTCGGTCTTGATCCCGGCGTAGACGACCGTGGCATCGGGGAAGGACCACGGCGACCTCTCCCGCACCGTGTCGAGCAGGAACTGGCTGATGAAGCACCCGGTGCCCGCGCTGTCGAGCGGTGGGAGATCCACCTCGAGGCCGGTGAGCAGGCCGACCACCCGAGCGAGGCGACGATGGGTACGGAGTGGGCGCATCCACGCGTCGACCTCGGGCGCGTAGCACGGCCACTCGTCGCAGAGGACGGACACGACGGGCAGGCCGCGACGGGCCACCGTCCCCAACGCGCCGAGGGACATGGCGCCCATGGCCCAGGCCGAGACGACGTCGGGGGCAAAGTCCTCGACCGCGGCGTCGAGGGCCTTCCGGTTCGCGCGCTCCATCCGGTAGCGCACCCGCAGGGGCGGGTTCACGATCTCGTGGTCGGCCCAATAGATCCCGAGCTGGCGGCGGACGTCGTCGGGCGGCTCGGGCCCGTCGTCGACCCCAGGGACGCGGACGGTGCTGGTGAGGACGAGCACCTGGTGCCCTGCCGCCCGCCAGCGCGTGACCACGTCCTGGCACAACTGCTCGTAGCCCCCGTAGGCGTGAGGCGGGTACATGTTCGTCAGCACCAGGATCCGCATGGTGCCGACGATTATGGGCGCTGGCGCCCCGGTGCCCGTCGTTCCTGGTTCCCGGGCCGGATGAGGGCCGAGAAAATGTGGCCGGGGGTGCAAGGTTCGGGATTCCGGACCGTTCTTCCCCCAGCAGCCAGGCCGACAACACAGGAGGCCCTGGTCACCCGCTCAAACCACTGTGACCACCACCGCCACCCCCACCTCCATCGACACTGCCGTCCCGCCCAGTATCGATCTGCGGGGCGAGGCGACCTCGCCGGCCGTCCTGGCCCGTGAGGTGTGGAAGGCGCGCCAGCTGCTGGTCATCCTGGCCCGGAAGGAGTTCCACGTCCGCTACCGGCGCGCCTCGTTCGGGCTGCTGTGGGCGATCGGTCTCCCCCTCCTGCAGTCGGCGGTGATGGCCGTCATCTTCTCCAAGGTGGCGAGAATCGGGCATGCCCCGCACTACCCCATCTTCATTTTGTCCGGGATGGTGGCGTGGATCTCGTTCACGGCGATGCTGGCGCCAGGCTCGACCGCGGTCGTCGACGGGACGGAGATGTCCAGCCGCGTCTACTTCCCCCGGATCCTGCTTCCGCTCGCGCAGGTGGGCACCGGGCTCTACGGATTCGTGATCACGCTCGCCATCACCGTCGCCCTCTGCCCGCTGCTGGGCGCGGGCCTGGGCGCCTCCCTGCTCCTGCTCGTCCCGGCGACGCTGCTGCTCATCGCGCTCACGGTGGGCTTCTGCCTGGTGAACTCGGCTGCGCACGTCTACTTCCGCGACGTGCGCTACGTCGTCTCGGCTGCCGTCATCGTGTGGTTCTACATCACGCCGATCATCTACCCGACGGTGGACGCGCCGCATCCTCTGAGGGTCTTCATCAACCTCAACCCGATGACCGGCGTCGTCGACCTGTTCCATTCGGCACTCCTCGGCACGCCCGGCGACTTCGGACTTCCCGTGCTCGTCACGTGCCTGTGGACGCTCGGCCTGCTCATCTGCGGCATCGGCCTGCACTGCCGCTACAACCGGGTCTTCGCGGACCGACTCTGACCGTGAGCCTGCACCGGGGTATCGCCAGATGAGCCGATCGTCCGCCATTGAGCTCCGCGACGTCAGCAAGATGTTCACGAAGTACGTGGACACACCCATGCTCCTGACCTCGGCGCTGCGGTTCCGTCCCAAGACGGAACGCGACGAGTTCTGGGCGTTGCGCGGCGTCGACCTCACGGTGGCCGATGGCGAGTCGATCGGCGTCATCGGGAGAAACGGGTCCGGCAAGTCGACCCTCATGTCGCTGATCGCGGGCATCACGGCTCCGACCGAAGGTTCCGTCCGGGTCTGGGGGCGGGTGGCGCCGCTGATCCAGGTTGGCGTGGGCTTCCACCGTGAGCTCACCGGCCGGGAGAACATCTACGTCAACGGCGCCATCCTCGGACTGTCCAAGCGGCAGATCGACGAGCGGCTCGAGCAGATCATCGACTTCGCCGAGGTCGATGACTTCATCGACACGCCCGTCAAGTTCTACTCCTCCGGCATGTACGTCCGGCTCGGCTTCGCCGTGGCGGTCCACGCCGAGCCCGACGTCCTGATCGTCGACGAGGTCCTGGCCGTCGGCGACCTTGCCTTCCAGGTCAAGTGCTACGACCGGATGAACGAGATCCGGGCCCGGGGGACGACCATCGTCATGGTGAGCCATCACCTCGGGCTGGTGCGCCGGATGTGCGAACGGGTGCTCCTGATCCACAACGGGACACCGCGGCACCTCGGCACACCCGAGGACTCCATTGCCGCCTTCCACGACATCATGAGCGCGGAATCGGAGATGCACATCGACCACGGGTCGGGGTTGCGGTTCGAACCCCAGGTGGTGAAGATCGAGTCGGTGGACCTCCTCGGGCCCGAAGGGACCCCGACCGGCCACCTCGAAGCCGGCCAACCGACGACCGTGCGGGTCCGCGCTCGCGCGCTCCAAGCGGTGGACGACCTCGTCGTTGCGTCAACGCTCTTCGCGCAGGACGGTACCGCCCTCTACGCCGACTCCTCGGCCGGCAGCGTCTTCGGGGCCATCGACGCAGGGCGCGAATTCAGCTGGACGATGGCGTTCCGCTCGCAGCTCCCCACGGGGAGTTACCAGATCGGCGTGCGCATCGACCGACCCGACCTGCGCACCACACTCGCCCACCACCCCCCCGTCTCCTTCTTCGTGACGGGACGGAACACCGTCGCCGGGCTCGCGGACCTCGAGGCGTCGTTCACCCGCGAGGACACCTCCAGCGTCCCCGAGACGAACGGCCTGGAGCGCGGGCCCGTCGCCGACGTCGTCCGGTGATCAGCACTGACCGGCTCCGCAGGGCTCCCTGGCTGCTCCGGTACCGGGTCGGTCATCGACTCTCCTCCTCCGCCCGACAACTTGCCGTGCAGGCGACCCACCGGCACTGCCGCGTGGAGTTCCGCGGGCCCGTCCGGCTGGGACCGGGCTTCTCCCTCGACATCCCCGACGGTGGGACGCTGGTGGTCGGGTCGGGGGTCGACTTCCGTCGCGGGTTCGTGTGCGAGATATCGGGCGATGGCATCGTCACCATCGGCGACGGATCGATCTTCACCTCGCACGCCCTGATTCAGTGCACGACCTCCATCGACATCGGTCGGCGGTGTGTCTTCGGTCAGGACGTGATGCTCATCGACGGGAAACACCGCTACGGCGACCCGGAGCTGCACGTCCTCGAGCAGGGGTACGACTATCGACCCATCCGGATCGGCGACAGTGTCGTGGTGATGTCCAAGTGCACGGTGGTGGCGGACATCGGCGAAGGCGCGGTCATCGGCGCCCACTCGCTCGTCACCCGGCCCATCCCTGCGCACTGCCTGGCCTTCGGCACGCCGGCCAAGCCCGTGCAGGACTTCCGGTCGCCCGCCCTCGCGGAGCGCGTCCTGTCGGCCGAGGGGTGAGCGTCCGTGGCTGAGCGTTTCAGAGCCGCCGACGTCGCCGTCGTCATCCCGACCCGGGACCGCTGGCCGATACTGGCCCGCACGCTCGACGGGTTGCGCCGGCAGAGCGCGCCGGGCTTCGAGACGGTCGTCGTCGTCGACGGCTCCGACCAAGCCGTCCCGGACCTCGGCGCCGCCACCGTGGTCGTCAAGGAGCAGGGGGGTCCCGGCGCGGCCCGCAATGCCGGGGCCCGATCCACCGACCGGCCCATCGTCCTCTTCCTGGGCGACGACATGGTGCCGGCTCCCGACCTGGTGGCCCGCCACGTCCAGCGGCACAACGCGAACCGGGACGAGACGGCGGCCGTCCTCGGCCACGTCGAGTGGCACAAGGAGGTCGAGGCCGACCGGATCGCACGCTGGCTCGACTGGTCGAGCACCCAGTTCGACTACCGGTCGATCGCGGGTGACGACGCGGGCTTCGGCCGCTTCTACTCCTGCAACGTCTCGCTCAAGCGGCGCTTCTTCCTGAGCGCCGGCGGTTTCGACGAGTCGTTCACCTACTACTACGAGGACCTCGACTGCGGGTACCGGCTGGGCCAGAAGGGGATGCAGCTCCATTACGAGCCCGCGGCGTGCACCGCCCATCTCCACCGCTACGACTGGAAGGCACTGGAACGGCGCTTCCGGGGCGTGGCGATCGGGGAGCACCACATGGCGGCGCTCCACCCGTGGTTCTCCCCCTTCTTCCTGGCCCGGGTACGCGCGGCCGTCAGCGAGTCACCCGCCAGCCGCATGTGGCCCGCAGTGGTCGACCGGGTCCCCGTGTCGTGGGGCGCGGTGCGCGCCGCCGCCGAGCGAAAGGCCAACCGGTCGTACTATTCCCGGCTGGCCGCATCCTTCCTGGCCGGGTGGGCCGGCGCCGCCGACCTGGCCGAGCTGAAGGCGTACCTGGGTGACGAGTTCGACCTCGACCTGCTCACCGGTCACGAGCACCAGGTCGACGCCGAACGCGAGAGGGCGGCGGACGAAGAGACCTTCTACCGGACGAGCAGGATGTACCTCTACGACCTGACCGTCTTCGCCATGTCGGGGACCAAGGCGCCGTACCTCGCCGACCTGCAGGCCGAGGTCCCACCCGGAGCGTCGCTCCTCGACTACGGCTGCGGGATCGGCGCAGACGGCCTGCGGCTGGCCGGCGCCGGGTACCAGGTCTCGTTCGCCGATTTCGCCAACCCGAGCACGGAGTACCTCCGGTGGCGCCTGGCCCGCCGGGGCGTGGAGGCCGACGTCTTCGATCTCGATGCCGACGACATCCCCTCCGGATTCGACGCCGCCTACTCGTTCGACGTGATCGAACACGTCGAGGACCCCTTCGCCTTCCTGGCCGAGATGGAGCAGCGGGCCGAGGTGATCGCGGTCAACTTCCTCGAAGAGGATCCGCACGACACCGACCTCCACCGGCCGCTGCCCATTCCGGCCTTGCTCGACCATGCGGCGGCGGGCGGCCTCCTGCACTACCGCAAGTACCACGGTCGCTCCCATTTCGTCGTCTACCGCTCGCCGCGTGGGGCCCGGCGCGCCGGCTGGGGCGGGCTCGGGGACCAGACCCGTTCGCTGGCCCAGCGCCACCTCGGCTCCCGGCTGCCGGGGCGACCCGGCTGGCATCCCGTCCCCGCAGCATGACCACGGGCCCGGACGCACCTCGGTCCGGTGCGGCCGGACGGCCCCGGGTCGACGTGGGTGTGGTGACCTGGAACTCCGCAGACCTCTCGGTCCGCGCCCTGCGCCACCTCCTCGACACCGACCAGGGCGTCGACCTCACGGTCCTCGTCCACGACAACGCCTCGTCGGACGGCACGGTCGACGCCATCCGCCGTGCGGTACCCGAGGCCGACGTCGTCGCCGGCGACCAGAACCTCGGTTTTGCGCGGGCCGTCAACTTGCTCCTGGCCCGGTCGGACGCGCCGTGGTTCCTCGCCCTCAACTCGGATGCCTGGCCCGAACCGAAGGCCGTCGCCACCCTCGTGGCTGCGGCGGCGATGCACCCGCGCGCCGCCCTCGTCGTACCCCGGCTGCTGCGTCCCGACGACTCGACGGAGCACTCGGTGCATCCGTTCCCGAGCTTCGCGGTCGCCTTCATCGACGCCCTGGGCGGCCGGCGCTGGCTGCCCCGCTCCGTCCTGGCCCGTCGTTACCTCGAGGGCGCCTGGCGCGGCGACCACCCCGAGGCGGTGGACTGGGCGGTGGGTGCGGCATGGCTGCTCCGGCGGGCCGCCGTCGACGAGCTCGGCGGCCTCGACGAGCGCTTCTTCATGTACGTCGAGGACCTCGAATGGTGCGCACGGGCCCGGGCCCACGGATGGGAGGTGTGGTTCGAACCCGGCGCCGTGGTCCGCCACGTCGGCAACGTCTCCGGCGTGCGTCGGTTCGGCGACGGCCGACTGGCCTTGGAGGCGGCGAACCTCCGGGTCCACCTCCGAGAGTCGCTCGGGCCGCAACGGGCCGTCGCCTACCGGGGCCTGCAGGCGACGGCGTGCCTGCGCGAAGCCGTGGGAGCGATCCGGCGCGGGGACGCCGACGACGCCGCGCAGTGGCGGCTCCGGGCGAAGACCCACCTCGGGCTGGTCCCCGCACCGCCGGTGGGGCCCGGGCCGGCTTCTCCGGACGCCGACGCCGACGCCGGCACGGTCGACCTCCCCGGTCCCAAGGTGGCCGTCGTCGTGCCCTCGCACGGTCG
Organism: uncultured Acidimicrobiaceae bacterium; assembly: GCA_963719485.1. Lineage (GTDB taxonomy): Bacteria > Actinomycetota > Acidimicrobiia > Acidimicrobiales > RAAP-2 > Bog-473. The sequence goes on along the minus strand of OY970387.1, from coordinate 3,112,794 downwards.
GGCCGACCGCCTCGAACGCCTCCTGCGGGCGCTGGCCAAGCAGGACCTGCCCGCCGGCGACTTCGAGGTCGTCGTGGTCGACGACGCCTCACCGGACGGGACCGGAGCGGTGCTGGCCAAAGCCGAGGCGTCAGGCACGCTCCCCTTGCGCGTCCTCACCCAGCCCGTGCGCCGCGGCCCGGCGGCGGCGCGGAATCTGGCCTGGCGCTCGACCGGCGCGCCCGTGATCGCCTTCACCGACGACGACTGCGTGCCCGACCCCGGTTGGCTCCGGGCCGGACTGGCCGCCCTCGACGGACGGGCCCGGGTCGCGGTGGGCCGGACGGCGCCGTCCCCGGACCAGCTCCACCTCGCCGGTGCGCCCTTCTCGCGCGTCATGGAGGTCGACTCGGCGCGCTTCTTCGAGACGTGCAACGTCTTCTACCGGCGCGACGACCTGGTCGCCGTGGGCGGCTTCGACGAACGCTTCCGGCGACCCAGCGGCGAGGACACCCGTTTGGGCCTGGCGATGACGGCAGCCGGTATTGAGCCCGTCTTCGCCGGCGACGCCCTCGTCCATCACGACGTGCGTCCGGGCAGCCTCCGCGACGCGCTGCACGAGGCCACGCGCTGGGCCGATCTCCCCTTGGTCCTGAAGGGCCGTCCGGACGCGCGGCCGGCGTTGGTGCACCGCCTCATCTTCTGGAAGCCCACGCACCCGCCCGCCATCGCGGCAGCAGTCGGGATCGCCCTCGCCGTGCGCTGGCGGCCCGCCCTCCTCCTCACGCTGCCCTGGCTGGCCTATCGGCTGCGGACCGACCCACCGTGCGCAGACCCGATGCAGCGGGTGGCGTGCCTTCCGGGTGCCCTGGCCGTCGACCTCTGCGAGGTGGCGACCATGGCGCGTGGCTCGCTCCGACACGGGACGCTGTTGCTGTGAGGATCGCGATCGTCCATCCGTACCCGTGGCCCGAGGTGCGGCGAGGAGCGGAGCGTTACCTCGACGACCTGTCGCGCTACCTCTCTGGAAAGGGTCACGACGTCACCATCGTCACGGGAGCGCCGAAGAGCGCCCACGGCGGCGGCGCGTGGCGTACCGAGCGCCGTCCCGACGGAGTGACCGTTGAGCGGCGGCATCGTTTCGGTGCCGGCCCGGCCGGGCGCTTCGGGGTCACCGAGGTGGAGACCTTCGGCGCCGTGGCCCTCGAGCCCCTGACTCGCCTGCGCCCCGACGTCGTCCATGCACTCACCCCGACGGCGGCCCTGGCCGGAGCCCTCGTGCGCCGTCCCACCCTCTACACGGTCCTCGGGCACCCCGACCGGAGCCAGCTGCCCCCTCATGCGCTTCCCCGAGGCGCCTTCCGGCTCGCCGTGCGCCTCGCCGGCGCCACCGCCACCCTCAGCCGGGCCTCGGCCACCGCCCTGGCGGCGTCCGTCGGGGGCGCCGCGGTCGTCCTTCCCCCGGGGGTGCACCTCGGCCAGTTCCCGGCGGACCTGGAGCCCCGCACGGGACCGCCGAGGATCCTCTTCTCCGCCACCCTGACCGACGACCGCAAGCGGGTCGAGCTGGCGGTCGCGGCCTTCGCCCGGCTCCTCACGGGACGACCGGATGCACGGCTGGCGCTCTCCGGCCAGGGCGACCCGGGAAGGGCCCTGGCCGCGGCCGCCGCGCTCGGCGACCATGTCGCCGCGGCCGTCGACGTGCTGGGACCGGGATCCCCCGCAGAGGTACCGGGGCGCTACCGAGCGGCCACGGTGACCGTGCTGCCGGCAGAGCACGAGGCCTTCGGCCTGGCCCTGATCGAATCACTGGCGAGCGGCACCCCGGCGGTGTGCACCCCGACCGGAGGGATGCCCGAGCTGATCGACGACACCGTGGGGTGCGTCGCCGGCGCCTCGACCCCCGCGGCACTGGGCCAGGCGCTGTGCGAGGCCGTCAACCTGGCGGCCGATCCCAAGACGCCGACACGCTGCGTCGACCGGGCGTCGCGCTGGGACTGGGAGAGCGCCGTCGGACCGGTACACGAGCAGGTGTACGCGGATCTGGCCGCCCGGCGCCCGGTGCGCGGCGACATCGGACCGTGGTGACCGGTCGGTGGCCATCACGGCCGACGTCTACTCCCACGTCGTCGAGGAGCTCGACCGCGATGCAGCCGACAAGACCGCAGACCTGCTCTTCGCACTGGTGATGGCGGCGGGCGACAACCCCGAGCGGTTGCATTCAGAGGGTGCGTGGGCCCACCTGTGCGACGTCGCACCCGTCCCGAAGGGATCGGGCAAAACCAACGGCCACTTCGAGCGCCGGGTCAAGGAGGGAAAGACCAAGCCCGAGATCATCCGCATCTTGAAGCGCTACGTCGCCCGCGAGGTCTATCGCTACCTGCCTCGCGGCTAAATCCTCGGGCTGTGGGTCTGGCTTTCCCCGTACTGCCGCTCTTCGAAGCTGGCTCTCCAGCGACTCGCCGACCCTCAGCTCGAGCCCACGATCTCGAAAACGCGTGACCCAAATTAGGAGCTTGTCCTCACCTCGAGTGACTCATCAATGTCGTGTCCGCTGTTTTCACTCCGAGCCCCCAAAGAGGGTTGACAAGTGATAGGAGCTCGCCGGATCGGCGGGCAGTCCGATACGATGAACGGGGACCTCAACCTCCAAAGTCGGTAACGAACGCTTCCTGTTGCGCTGACTCCACGGCGCTCGCGGAGTAGTTCTCACGGACCCAGGTGAGCGCCTTGCTGGGAGGAAGTCCGCACAGGATTGCCAGGTAGGCCAAGGCCGTTCCGGTTCGTCCGTGGCCTCCGAGACAACCCAACTCAACTCGGTCTCCACCGCGAGCGCGTTCCAGCAGCGATCTCAGGGCGACCAACGCTTCAGCAGAATCACTGGGCACGCCGAAATCGGGCCAGGCGAGGTGATGGTGGGACCACGGCGGATCCCACTGCGGGTCGAAATACAGACCGAAATTGGGAGCAGAGTCGCGGGCATAGGGATCGCGGGCGTCAAACGAAACGGCGGTAACCTCGGTCCCATCCGGCAACACGACGACGGATCGGTGCAGATGCAGGTCAAACCGCTGATGATCGTGGTCGGGGTCCGTGCACTTTGCAGGTTCATCGTCCGCGTACCAGTGGACCTCGCATTGCGCACACACGACGACGGATCGGATGTCAGTCACGCCTTCATTCTCGCGAGTGCCGACTCTTCGACCTAGAACCGCTGAGGTGCCCCAGTTCGCCAGATCAACGCGATACCAACTATCCGTCTTCGAAGACGCGGATGATCGTCTTGCCGTGCGTACGGCGGTCCGGCGCGAAGGCAGCGGGGGCTTCAGGTAGCGACCTCACCGCCCCCACGATCGGCTTGAGCCGTCCGTCGCTCAGCCGCTGGGCGAGCTCCGCGAGCCGGATGCGGTCGGATTCGACGACGAAGAAGACCGCACGCCCGTCCATTGGCTTCACCGTGGGCATCCTGACGATGGTGACGAGAGTGCCGCCGGCGCGCACCAGTGCGGCAGAGCGATCGAGAATCTCACCGCCGATCACATCGAAGACCACGTTAACCTCACCGACGTCTTCGAGCTTGTCGGTCTCGAGGTCCAAAAAGGCGTGCGCTCCCAAGCCGAGGACGGTGTCGCGGTCCGCGGCCCGGCCGGTGCCGATCACGACGGCTCCCACCTCCCGGGCGAGCTGCACGGCGATCGAACCGACACCACCGGCGGCGCCGTGTATTAAGACGCTCTGCCCGGTCCGGAGGTGAGCGTGGTCGAACAGCGCCTGCCATGAGGTCAGTCCCGAGATTGGCAGAGCGGCGGCCGTGACGTGATCGACGTCGGCCGGAAGCGGAGCGAGGTTACGGGCCTCCACCGCTGTGTACTCGGCCAGGGTGCCGTTGCGGAACCAGTCGGTCAGCCCGAACACCCGCTGGCCGACGGTGAGGCCCGTGGTTCCAGGCCCCAACTCAGCGACGACACCGGACAGATCGTGGCCCAGGATGCTTGGCCTCCGGTCGCGTCCGGCGCGGTCGGCCCAGGTTCCCGTCCATTCCAGCTCGGTGGAGATGAATCCCGCGCCATGGACCCGCACGATGACGTCGTTTTCGCCCGCAATGGGATAGGGCATCTCAGCCAAAGAGAGTCCAGCGAGGCCCTTATCGCGGTCTCGAACGATGATGGCTTGCATGACAGCCGTCCTCCTTTGCGGGGATTTGGACTTGTCAGCCCACTAGCCGCAAGACGAGCTATGCCCGGAAGCCGTCAAAACGCCACATGACCGCGACATGACCGCCCCAGACCGCCGGGACCGGGGTCCAACGATCAGGGTTAGAGATCGAGTTTGCTCTTGGCGATGCAGATCGCGAGATGCGCTTCTAAGATGGCGTCGCGGGTAGCGGGTGACGTGCCCGGGTCAGCCTCCACCGCAACCTTGGCACTATCACCTGCTTGCTCCAGTTCAATGATGGCGACGCGCTCGTCCGGCAATTGAGCCGCCTTCTCCCCCTTGTTGGCGAACTCGTTGACCACCGCCGCAAGCACCGGCGACGCTCCGTCGTCTTCTCGCACGGCGTCGCGTGCGATATCGATTTTGATCTGAGCTGCTTGAAGTCGCTCTGCCATTTTGCTCATAAGGAAAGGCTACGCCGGACCTGCCCCGGACTTCCCAGGACGCCGGGGCGGAGGCGCGGGCGGCTCTCTGCCGAGAACTAGCGTCAGAACGTCATGGGCGGAGATATGCCCTTTGGGCATCTGCTGGCTCTCAACGGCGGATCGAGCGCTGGAAAGACGACGCTGGCCCGGAAGCTCCAGTCCAGCCTCGACGGTCCATGGCTCCTCTTGGGTATCGACCTGCTGATGTGGACACTGCCGTCCGAGATGGTCGGCGACCAGCGTGGAATCCGGATCATCGACGGAGAGATTCAGCGCGGGGCTGAATTCATGAGGCTGTACACGGGATTTCAGCGAGCCGTCGCCAGCCTCGTCTCCAGCGGAATCGACGTAATCCTTGACGAGGTCTTGCTCGATGGCAGCGAGGATCAGCGCCGCTGGGACGAAGCTCTGGGTGATCTCCCGGTGTGCTGGGTGGCCGTGCACTGTGTTCCGGACACCGTGGCAATGAGAGAGCAGGAGCGGGGCGATCGGCCACCAGGCATAGCTCGCAAGCAGGCCGCATCTGTACACCGTGGCGTCCGCTACGACATCGAGCTCGATACCAATGTCATGAGTGTCGTCGATTCGGTGACGATGCTCGCGGACGGTGTCCGCCAGCGATGGTCGATCTCATCGGCACAAGTTTCGGATACCCCACCGGCATTACCGCCAACCTCAGCATGGAGCCCAGATTCCACTCAGAGATTGGCTCCATGGGAACGCTAAATCCCTTTGCTCTTGAGCGCTAGAGGCTGCCCCCGTTCGATGCTCGCTGCCGGTTGAGGGACTTGATCAAGCGATAATCTCGGCCTGGTCGAGCAGGTCCTGGTGCAGACGTTTCGCGCGTCAAGGACTTCTTAGCCCTACGATCCTTCCGTCTCGCCAGTCAAGTACAACCCACGCCTGTATCCCTTCGAGCGAACTAACAGGCAAACTGTCCCTCCCTGGAGGGAGTGGTTCCTCCGTCAGTCTCAGGTAGAAGGCATTGGCTTCCCGGTCGTAGGTCATCCGCATTCTGCGATTCTCCCACTCGGGACAGATCGGCCACCACCTCGGCGGCCACGTCCGCTGGCCAACCGTCGCCGATCATTCGGGACCCCCGTGCGCAGCAACGCCTGACCAACACGCGGAGACAGGCGCCGTGGTGGTCACTTCGCCAGGATCTCGTCGTACAGCGCGTCCACCCTCGCCGCCGTTGCCCGCACGTCGAGGTGGGCGACCACGCCCGGTCCGTGCGCTCCCAGGCACCGCGCCAGCGCATCGTCCTCCAACACCGACACCATCGCTTCGGCCAACGCCTCGGCGTCGTGCTCGTCGACGAGCAGCGCGCTCGCGACCCTCGGCCACGAACTCGGGGATCGCTCCATGGCGTGTCGTCACCACCGGCCGCCCGCTGGCTTGGGCCTCGACGTTGACCACCAGCAGGCTCTCGATGGCGTCGTCGGGCGCGGCGTGGCTGGGACTCACCACCAGACGGCAGTCCCGCATTTGCGCGCGCACGACGGAGCGATCCGGCGAGATCAGGACGGTGACGTTTCCGGGGATGGAGCGGGCCAGGTCTTCCTGCTCCCCGAACCCGCACAGCACCAGCCCGGCCTCGGGAATCCTGGCCTGCACCGCGGGCCAGGCCCGGGCCAGCACGTCGACGCCCTTCTTGGGCACGAACCGGCCCACGAAGAGGGCGGTGGGGGGGCCGGCGGGAATCGGCGAGGGCGAGAACGACGAGAGATCGATGCCCGACGGCTGGACCCGGATTCGGTCCCGGTCGAACCCGGCTCGTTCGGCGTACCCGACCAGAAAGTCGCTGGGGACCACGACGGCCGACACCACATCGTGGGACCGGCGGTAGGCGTCCGGTCGTTTCTCCAGGTACCCCGTCACGTCGTGCCCATGGAGCGACAGCACCACCGGCAAGCGGCGTCGGCGCGCCGGCCCCGCCACCCGGTCCAGCGCGTAGCCGTGATGCACGTGGACGATCGCCGCCCGACGACGGCGCGCCACCAGCTCCAGCGCCGCATCCATCGCCGGCAGCTGCCACTTCTTGGGATGCACGTACCGCGGCAACCGGTGCAGCGATCGCACGTCGCCATAGGGGAACCGCTCGGTATTGAGCAGCGAGGCCAGGGCCACCACGGCTCCGGGACGTCGCAGATTGGTGACCAGGTCGAAGACGAATCCCTCGGACGCCGGCAGCCAGTCGTTGATGACGTGGAGGACGCGCGCCGCGAGGCGGGGGTCGACACGACGCCGGGCTACGACGGACGGGCGAGCACGCGGGGGCGCACCACCTGGGCTGGGACCCCCGAGGCCAGCTGTTCGGGGGGAACGTCCTTCACGACGAGCGAATTGGCCCCGACCACGGCACCCTCGCCCACGTGCACGCCGCGCGCAATGGTGGCCTTGGCGCCGATCCAGGCGTTGTGCCCGATGACGACGGGCGCGGTCCTGATCCGGTGGAGCCACTCACCTTCAGGACCGCCGAGCACGTGACTCGAGTCGATCACCGTGGTGTACTCACCGAGGCCCGCGTGCTGCTCGATGGTGACCGCCTCATCGCAGTGGATGATGCAGCCGTGCTGCAGCAGGTTGGCGCCCTGCAGTTCGAGCACTCCCCCGACTCCGAGCACGCACCGCGTCTTGATATCGGCCCCCGATGCGATGAGCAGCGAGCCGCCACGCAGCTCGATCCGCACGTCGTCCCACAGTCGGCTGCCGCGCTCGATCCGCACCACGTTCCGCGTGCCTGCCTGGACGGAAATGCGAAGACGGCGCCCGATGCGAACGCCGGGATCGATGTCACACACGAGCTCGGCACCATGCCAGCGTGCGCGCCATTGCAGCGCGAGGACGACCAGCCGGACCCGGAGCCGGAGGAACGCGGCCGCGAGACGGTCGTAGGCGGCGTGCATCAGGTGATGAACGGGGACCTGGGGTCCGCCAGTTGGGCCGTGTACCAGGCGATGGTCTTCTCCAGGCCCGCCGCGAGCGAGTGCTGCGGTTTCCACCCGAGGATCTCGCGGGCGCGGGTGTTGTCGGAGCGCATGGTCCAGATTTCGGTCGGGCGATCGGGCAGGGCGCCGAACTCGGCCCGCACCGGATTCCCCATCAGGTCCAGAATCGTGGTCGTCAGGTCACGGATGGAGACGTCCTCGGCACAGCCGAGGTTGAAGAGCTGGCCTTCGATCCCCGGCGTCAGCGCGGCGCGCACGAGGCCGTCGGCGACATCCTCGACGAAGTTGAACTCCCTCGTCTGGCGTCCCTGCGTCATGCGGAGGTGCTGGCCCCGTAACGCCCGGATGATGATTTCCGGGATGACCCGGTCGGCCGTCTGCGCCGGACCGTAGGCGTTGAAGGGTCGGAGCAGGACGATCGGCCATCCGTAGCCCTGGAAGAACACCCGGCAGAAGCGTTCCGCCGCGTACTTGCTGGCGGCGTACGGCGAGATCGGATTGACGGGCTTGTCCTCACGGAACGGGGCCTCGATGTCGCCGTAGATCTCGCTGGTCCCCATGTTGAGGAACCGGGTGTAGCCACTGCCGGCGAGTGCCTGCAGCAGGTTGACGGTGCCCTGCACGTTGGCCTGGACGCACTCGTCCACTCGTTGCCAGGACTTCCCCACATGGGTGTAGGCACCGAGATGGAAGACATGCGTCGGGCGCGAGCTCTCGACCAACGTGTCCATGGCACCGCGGTCCGCCAGGTTGGCCTCGTGCAGCGTGATGCGGTCGCGCAGGTCCACGAGCCGGATCGGGTACACGCTCGAGACGGCGCTGGTCACGCCGTGGACGTCGACGCCGTCGTCGAGCAGGCGGCGCACCAGGTGCGAACCGATGAATCCTCCGGCTCCGGTCACGAGGGCACGGGCGTCCGTCGGCCATTCCGAGGCCTCCCGGCCGAGGAGGGCGTCGGTCACGACCGCGCTCCCGCGGACAAGGCTCCGACGGCCTCCCATGGGGGTGGTCCCTCTGCGCACAGGGCACTGAGCTCCAGCGAGTCCTTGTACGTGTCCATGGACCGCCAGAAGCCGCGGTGGCGGTGGGCGTAGAGCTGGCCCGCGTCACCGAGAGCGGGAAGCACGTCGCGTTCGAAGTCGTCCCCCACCAGCCACGCCGAGGCGGCCTGGTCGAGCACGAAGAACCCGGCGTTGATCCAGTGATCGGGGAGTTGCGGCTTCTCGCGAAAGCGGGACACGCGCCCGTCGGGTTCGGACTCCAGGGTGCCGTACTGCGAGGGGAGCGGCACGGTGGTCACGGTGGCTGCTCCCCTGTGGCCTCGATGGAACTCGAGCAGCCCGGCCAGGTCGACGTCACCGAGCCCGTCCGCATAGGTGACGAAGTAGGTGTCACCCATCACGGGAGCGCACCGTGCGACCCGACCGCCGGTGTTGGTGTCGACCCCCGTGTCCCGCACCTCCACCGCGTACTCGGCGGGCAGCGTGCCGACGAAGGCCTCAATGAGCTCGGCCCGGAACCCGGCGGCCAACACGAAGTCGGTGAGCCCCTGCCGGGCGTAGATCTCCATCACGTGGGCCAGGACCGGCCTGCCCCCGACCTCGAGGAGGGGTTTGGGGACCTCGAGCGTCATGGGGTAGGCCCTGGTTCCCTTGCCCCCACACAGGATCAGCGTCCGCACTTCGTTCCTCCCTCGTCGAACCGCCTGCCGTGCCGGTGGGCAGCGGACAAGGCGGACGCGGCCCCGGGCCTTCGGGTCTCTCCACCCTGGGAACGCCGCGCGAGCCGTGTACTCACGGGTGTGGCAGGAAATCCTGGTGCCCTGACCCGCCCTCGGCGCTGCGGCTGACCTGGAAAAACGGCGACGTCCCTGGCTCGGGCGATCCGGAGGTGACCGCATAGGATGCGGCCGTCTTGGACCGACCCCCTCCGATGGAACGCCACTCCTCTCCCGACGCCGGCGGCCGCGCCCGCCTGCGGGTCCTCGACGAGGCCTGCGGTCCGCAGTGACCCCGGTCGGTCCCCTCGTCTCGATCGTGCTGCCCACGGCGAACCGACGGGAGCGGCTCGGCACGGCGCTGTCGTCCGCGCTGGCGCAGACCTACGGCCACCTGGAGGTCATCGTCGTGGACGACGCGTCCACGTCCCCGGTCGACGACATCGTCGATGCCGTCGCCGACCCACGCGCCCGGCTCATTCGCCGATCCGTCAACGGCGGGGCCGCCGCCGCCCGCAACACGGGCCTGCGGGAGGCGCAGGGCGAACTCGTTGCCTTCATCGACGACGACGACCGCTGGGATCCGGTCAAGGTCGCCCGTCAGGTGGCCTTCCTCGACGCGCACCCCGATGTGGGCATCGTGACCTGCGACTACCGGATCGAAACTGACACGGGCGGATCCCCTCCGCTCCTGTTCCGGGGCGCCGGCCGGGTCGACGCCGACCAGATGCTCTGGGCGAATTTCGTCGGGAGCTTCTCCTTCGTGATGGTCCGCCGGCACCTGGTCGAGCCTGAGCTGACGATCGACGAGACCTTCGCCAGTGCCGAGGACTGGGACCTCTGGCTCCGCTGCTCCCGTTTGGCCCCGATCGGCCGCGTGCACGAGCCCCTGGTCGCCTACGTGTCGCACGACGGGCCCCGACTCAGCAGGACGGACCTCAAACGCGGCGGCCTCGAGCTCTTCGAACACAAGCACGGCGCGTCGATGTCATCGCCGTGCCTGGCCTTCAATCGCGCCCACCAGCGCATGGACAGCGGGGCGGGTGTGGCCAAGCGTGCACATGTGTTGCGGGCGCTGGCGACCGCGTCGGCGCGTGCGTCGGCCCTCCTGGTCCTCGAGCAATGTGCCCGCCAGTTCGGCCGGCTCAGCCGGGACCCCGGGCTGGCCGAGCGCACGCTCGCCCGCACCCTGGCCCGCTGAAGCTCTCTGCTCCCGGGTCGGGGCGGTCCGGCGATCGCCCAGGTGGCCCGACCCGGCCATGTCCCTGTGGGGCCTGACCAAGCGACCGTTCACCGCCCGGCATCGCGCGTCTTCGGTCCACCCGGCCGAAAGGTTGCCCGGACCACCCCGTTTCCAGGGCGACGGCCACCCGAATTGGGGTACGGCCCGGTGATCGCCCGCACGAGAGGCACGGAGCTTTCATGGCAGCGCGAGAACAGGCAGTGCTGGCTGTGCGTCCGGAACCGGCCGTGGACCTCATGGGCGTCCGGATCGATCACGTCGATGGCCCAGGCGCCATCGACCGCATCACGTCCTCCCTGGAGGTCGGCGTCGGTGGTTGGGTGATCACCCCCAACGTCGACATCCTGCGCCGCATCGTCTCCGATCCTGCCTTCGCCCGCCTCGCCGCTCAGGCCGATCTGTCGATCGCCGACGGCATGCCGCTCGTCTGGGCCAGCCGCCTACAGGGGACCTCGCTGCCCACTCGCGTCGCCGGCTCCGAGCTCGTCTTCCCACTCACCAGGGAAGCCGCTCGGCTCGGGCACAGCCTCTTCCTCCTCGGAGGTGCTCCGGGCACGGCCGAGGAGACCGCAGCCGCGCTCCTCCATCACGCGCCGTCGGCGCGCATTGCGGGGACGTACGCACCACCGGTCGGCTTCGACCACGACGACGCGGAACTGGTGCGCATCATCAGGATGCTGCGCCGCAGCGCGCCCGACATCGTCCTGTGCGCGTTCGGCTGCCCGAAGCAGGAACGGTTGATCGTCGAGCTCCGCCAGTGGCTGCCAGCCACCTGGTTCATCGGCGTGGGCGGGTCCTTCACCATCGCGTCCGGGCACACCCCGGCAGCCCCGCGGTGGATGCGGCGTTCGGGACTCGAGTGGCTCCACCGTCTTCGGCTGGAGCCCCGACGCCTCTTCCGCCGCTACATCGTTCACGACCTCCCCTTCGCCCTGCGCCTGCTCGCCGCGAGCGCGCTCGCGGGCCTTTGTTCGCGGCGCGGCCGCCGCGGTGCCTGACCGACCGCCGGCCACGGCCGTCCGGGAAGCCCGGCCCAGCACGACGCCCGGGCTGCACGTTCGTCTGGGCACCTGGGACGACGACCCGCCCGTCGGGGGCCAGGGGAGGTACGCGCGCGAGCTGCGCGCCGCGCTGGCCGGACGCGGCGTGCAGGTCAGCACGTCCGCCGGTCGCGGCCGGCACGCGGTCCGGTTCCCTCGCGTGACGGGCCGGGGCCACCTCGACATGTCCCTCAGGGTCAACGCCGATCCCCGATTCCTCCTCGGAGGCGAGCCCGACCTCGTGCACCTCTCAGGTGGTCCGGGCGGGCTCCAGCTGGTCAGACGGCTCCCGGTTCCCGTCATCTTCACCGCCCACCACACCTACCGCCAGGCCCACGGCCGGCATCGCCTGCAACGGGCCCTGAGCCCGCTCGAGGCCGCCGGTTACCGGCGGGCGGCGGCCGTGGCGGCCGTCTCCGAGGACACCGCGCAAGCGGTGCTCGACCTGGGGGTGCCGCGGGAGCGGGTGCAGGTGATTCCGCCCGGAGTTGGCCTGACGAGCGCCCCCGCGCCCGTCGAGCGCGAGCCCGGCCTGATGCTCTTCGTCGGCCGGCTCGAGCCGGAGAAGGGACCGCTGGACGCCATCGACGCCATGCAACGCGTCATCACCGAACTGCCGTCGGCCCGCGGGCTGCTGGTCGGAGCCGGATCCCTCGAAGGAACGGTGCGCGGACGCACGAGCGGTGACGATCGGATCGGCCTGCGCAGCCACCTTTCCGACGACGAGCTCGCGGCGGCATACCGCAGGGCCCAGGTCGTGCTGATGCCCTCCCGGTTCGAGGGCCTCGGCCTGGTCGCGCTCGAGGCCATGGCCGCCGGTGCCGCCGTGGTGGGGTACGACGTCGTGGGGCTGCGGGACACGATCGGGAGCAACGGTGGGCTGGTCCCCGCCGGCAACGTCGCCGAACTCGCCACCTCGTGTCGACAGTTGCTCCAGGACGACGTCCGTCGTGAGGATCTCGCCGGCCGTGCCGCCATCGCCGTCAGTGAGCGGTACTCGTGGGACAGGTGTGCGGCGGAGTTCGAAGAGCTCTACCGCCAGGTGCTGGACCGCCCGTGACGGTGCAGGGGGAGTCGCAAGAAGGGATGACCGCATGCGCAACGCTCTGAGGCATGAGGCCGCTCCGTCGGCCGGCCCGGATTCCATGCCGCCCCCGACCGTTCCCGCCTCGGTCTACGACACCGACTACTACCGGCACTGGTGCGCGGGCTTCGACGAGTGGACCAGCTCCGAGGGTGCCCGGCCCGCCGCTCTCTACGAATGGTCGCTGCGCCGGGCCCGCCTGCGTCCCGGCGAGGTGGTCGTCGACCTCGGCACCGGACGCGGGGAGCTCCTGGCGGTGGCGGTCGAGATGGGTGCGGCGTTCGCCGTCGGGGTCGAATACTCGCTCGAGGCCCTGACGCTCGCCCAGCGCACGCTCGGGGCCCACTCCATGTCCGGAAGGGCCGCCGCCGTTGCCGCCGACACACGCAGTCTCCCGTTACCCGACGCCATGGCCGACCTGGTCGTGATGCTCGACATCGTGGAGCATCTGAACACGGAGGAGCTCCACCTGACGCTCATGGAGGCGTTGCGGGTCTTGCGCCCGGGCGGGCGGCTCTTCGCCCACACCCTGCCGACCCGGACCATCTACGACGTCACCTACCGGCTCCAGCGCCTGGCCGTCCCGGGACGGCCCCGACGCTGGCCCAGCGACCCTCGGGTCGAGCTCGAGCGCGTGATGCACGTCAACGAGCAGACCAAGTCGTCGCTCACCCGGTCGATCAGGCAGGCCGGTTTCTCGAACGTGCGCGTCGACCGGGGCGAGTGGATCCACACCAGCTTCGTCCCCGAAGAGCGGGCCAAGCGGCTCTACCAGCGGCTGGCCGCCCACCGCCTCACCGCCGGACTCGGCGTCGCCGACCTCTGGGCCGAGGCGACGCGTGCGCCCGCCTGACGGCGCCGGCCTGATCGGCGCACAATGAAGATCTCGGTCGTGGCGAGCGAGCTGCCGCACCCGCAGGGCACGGCGGCCGGTCGGGACCTCTATGCGTGGTGCGAAGGCCTCCGGGCGCTCGGGCACGAGCTCGACGCGTGGCTGTGGCGCATCTCCTCCGTGTCGCCCCGCGGGCCGGTCCCCTCCTGGTGCTCGGTGGAGACCTTCGACGTCGGGCCGATGTGGCGGGCCCACCTCCATGCCCTTCGTTGGCCGCGGGGGGACCTGGCGCGTGCGGGGTGGCGCGCGCCGGACGATGCCATCGTCGTCGCCGACCACATCTGGTCGTTCGCCGGTGCGGACTACGCGGATCGCTCCGTGGCCACGTTCCACTTCCGCACCCTCGCCGACGCGTTGGCGGCGCGACGATTCGAGATGTCCACGGTGCAGATGGCCCGGGCGGAGCGGATCGCCGGACGTCGGGCCAAGCTGGTTTTCGCTTACTCCGATCGGGTGGGCCGACACCTGGGGCGGCCGGCCACCTTCGTGCCGATCGCGTACCCCGTGCCGCCACGCCCACTGCCGACGGTCGAGGCTCCGGTGGCAGCCATGCTGGCCGACTGGTCGTGGCCGCCCAACGTCCGCGCGCTGCGCAACCTCCTCGCCGCCTGGCCGGCGGTGCGCGACGCGCTGCCCCGAGCCAGGTTGCTCCTCGCCGGCAGATGCCTCGACTCGGTCCGGATCGACGAGGTTCCCGGGGTCGACCTCCTGGGGGAGTTCTCGGACAGCGCCGACATCCTGTCCCAGGCTGCCGTGGTGGCCTTCCCCTGCCCTCCCTCGTCTGGTCCCAAGGTCAAGGTCCTCGAGGCGCTGGCGCACGGGTTGCCGGTGGTCACTACCCGGTGGGGTGTGGAGGGCATCGTGCTGAACGGGGGCGGGGGTGTCGTCACGGCGGAGCCCTCGGACTTCCCCGCCGCACTGGTCGAGGTCCTGCGCGACCCGGAGCGACGAGTGGCTCTCGGCGCCGCCGGCCGCGACTCGGTGCTCACGCACCATTCGGGGAAGGCCGCCGCGCTGGCCCGCATCGACGCCTTCAGCGCGGCGTTCGGGTCCTGATCCCCTCAGCCTCGGTCAACGTCCACTGCTCGTGGATGGCCCGCGCGAACCCGGCGCGCGAGAACTCCTCCTCAATGTGACCCTGCGCTTTCGACTCGACGTGGCTGCGCCACTCCGGGTCCGCCGCCCGGGTCAGCGCGCCCGCAAGATCCTCCGGCGTGGGACGGCAGATCAACCCCGTGACCCCTTCGACCACCGCTTCGCGGGCCCCTCCGAGGTCCGAAGCCACCACGCACCGACCGGCCAGGCCGGCCTCGAGCACCACGGTCGGGAACGGGTCCGGCTCCATGCTCGGGACCAGCACGACGTCCGCCGCGTCGTAGAAGATCTCGGCATCGGGGCGTTGACCGAAGAACGTCACCCGATCGGCCACGGGACCGGCCGCCACGGATCGGTGGATCTCGGTTTCGAAGGCCGTGTCGTCGGGCTCGAACGGACCACCCACCACAGCCAGTCGCGTCTCTGCGCCTCGCCACCCGGCGCTGAAGCGCTCGAAGGCTCTGACGGCCACGTCCTGCCCCTTCCACCGCGTGAGCCTGCCGACGACCAACACGATGAGCGCGTCGACCGGCAGCCCCAATGAGGTGCGCGCGTCGGCACGCTCGACCGGAGCGGACGATCGGGCGATCCCGTTGTGCACGACGACGATCCGCTCGGCGGGATACCCCTCGGCGATCAGACTCTCGGCCACGTACCGGCTGACGGCGGTGATCCGGCGGAATGCCACGACGGCCAGCCAGCGCTGCAGCCGGCTCCGTAACCCGCCGATCGCCGCACGCGTCGTGATTTCGTGGACGCTGAGGATCGCGGGCGTCCTCGTCACCAGCGCGACCGGGGCAACCGCCTTGATGGTGAACGCGACGAACGAATGGAGGACGGTGACGTTCTCGTCGCGCACCACGGCGCGCAGGTCGCGGCAGGCCCGCACGTACCGCCACGGGAACGACACGGCCGAGGCGGGGCCCGAGAGCTTCGGCAAGCGGAAGTCCCGCACCCGATGGCCGAGTGCCACGACCCGCTCAGCCAGGGGTGATCCCTCGGGCAGGCAGACCACGACCGCTCCCGGCTCCGTCTCCGCCAGGAGCTCGCAGAGCACGCGTTCGGCCCCCGCGACCTTCCCGTGCGGCATGACGATCGCCACCTTCACGCGGGCACCCCGGTTCTCGCTCTGGTGCGGCCGCTCGGCGTGCGGCCGGGCGTCTCAGACGGAGCCACGGACGACGCCGCGGAGCCCGCGCCACGACCCACCGCCGGTGGCCCGCACCTCGAAGCGCTTCCCCGCTTCGGTGCGGTCGAAGCCCGCCCCACGCACCATGCGCTCGAGCCCGGCCAGGTTCGGCACCCACCACTGGAACTCGTCGATGCCGTCGAGCTGGGCCAGGGGGCGGCGGCGGTACGGGAAATGCTCCTTGACGGGAGTGCAGATCACCGCGGTGCCGCGGCAGACGCGCCGGATGCGCTCGATGACGGTCATGGGGTCCTTCACGTGGACGAGCAGGTCCCCGCAGAAGACGAAGTCGAACATCCCGAGGTCGGTGTCCAGGTCGTAGGCGGAGCGGAGCACCCGCTGCACCTGTGACCCCAACGCGGCGCGGGCGAGCTCGAAACGGGTCCCCTTCGTCTCGTCGATGGTCTTCACCGTCCGGTCGCGAATGCTGGCCGGCCAGTCGAGGGCGTCCGGATCCTCGATGTCGAGGGCAACCACCTCCGCCGCCCCGCGGCGCTCCAGGGCGAAGGCCCAGTAGCCGTCCATCGTCCCCACGTCGAGACAGCGCTTGCCCGACAGGTCGTCGGGCAGCATGAAGTGACCCTCGAGGGCGCGGTGGTCGAACATGCCCTTGGTCACGACGCCGTCCCCGAGGTCGAGCGTGTGGTACCAGGGGTACCGTCCGACCTCTTCACGAAGTTCGACTGTGCTCACGCGATCATCCTTTCCCGCGCCCTGCGCGGAGACGCTCCTGCAGTCCCCCGTCGGGACCGTGGACATTCCGATACGACCCTGGTGCCACCTGCGTGCGGCTCGAGCGCTTCGGGGTCGCGCTCCTGACGCTGCCTCGAGCGGAGTCCCACCCAGCGGCGGGCCGCGAGCCACGGGAGGGTGGACCACCACTGCACCCGCTCGGCGTTCGACAGCCCGTGGCCGATTCCGGCGACGAGGGTGGCCCGGCGGCGGCGTGAGTCCGTCAGCGCGTAGCGCAGGTGGAACGTGGAGATCTCCTCCAGCCGCAGCGGCCACTCCGGGTCCACCAGTGCGGCCAGAGCCTCGGCCCGCCATCCGGCGGCCGGCAACCCGGAGAGCTCCGGCGGGGCCTCGACGCCGGCGTGGCGGGCCAGGGAAAGCGCGGCGCCGACGCGCGTCCGGCACTTCCCGCCGTCGGCCACGCGGCGCACGCGGTCCCAATCGAGCGCCCGTCCCTCCGCCTCGGCGTCGCCGACGACCATGGCCAGGTCCGCGATCCACAGCAGCCGTTCGAACCCGTGGAAGGGCTTGCCGGCGTGGACGGCCAGGAAGACCACTTCGTCGGCCGGCGCCAGCCCGAACGCCGGCGTGCCCAGGCAGTCGATCGGGATCCGCCGCGCCCACATCCGGTCGGGGTCGAGCGCGGTGACCCGCTCGAAGCGGGCTTCGAAGCCGTAGTTCAGCTCCAGGGCGAGCCAGGGCACCTCGGGGTGCTGCAGCACGGTGTCGTAACGGTCCCGTCCGGCGGCGCGGACGACGTCCCACCCGGCGGCCGTCAGGGCCGCCACGGCGGACTGATGCTGGCGGCGCGGGAGGAGGAGGTCGATGTCCTCCATGGGCCGCAGTCCCGGGTCCGGGTACCGGACCGCGACGGCGGGACCCTTCATCACCACCGGCTCGAGCCCCGCGTCCGTGAGGGGTCGGACGGCGACCGACACGGCGTGGGGATGGAGGAGCAGGGCTTCGGCCCGCAGGACCTCGGCGTAGCCGGCCAGCGCCTGCTGCGCTTCGGCCTGGGCATCGGCCACCCCGGCCCGGCCGAGCGCCCGCCACAGAAGGGCCGCGATCCGGTGCTCGTGCGCCGCCGCGGCAGCCCGGGGCAGGTCGGCGCCGGTGGCCAGCGCACCGCGGATGGCCGCCGGGACGGGGTCTCGCCGGCACGCTTCCCAGAGGAGGCGGGCCGTCGCGAGGGAGGAGGTGTCGCCGCCTGACGGTCCGGTGGAATCGGGTCCACGACTGCCGCCGGGCCTCGTCGTGGACATGGAACGGTAACGCTCCACCCCGCCCGGAACTGGCGGTCGGCCCCGATATGGAGAAGATGGAGCGTGGTACCTTCCCGGGCCATGTGCCCCACCTCTGACCAGGGCGGCACCAAGGCGTCGACACCGGAAGGCGACACGGAGGTCGTCGACTCCGAGGTCGTCGACTCCGTGAGGGCAGGTGCCCACGGGACCCACCCGTCCGATCCGTCGGTCTCGGTGATCGTGGCCACGCGCGACCGCGCCGCCTTCCTCCCCGACCTCCTGGGGGCCTTGGCCGAGCAGACGATGGAGACGCACCGCTTCGAGGTCATCGTCGTGGACGACGGGTCCACGGACGGAACCTGGTCCGCGCTGGAGGGGTTGGCCGGCACGACGACGCTCCGCCTGCAGGGCTTGCGCCTCGGCCACAGCGTCGGCCAGGGCCCGGCACGCAATCTCGGGATCCGGGCGGCGCGGGGCGAGACGGTCGCCTTCACCGACGACGACTGCATCCCGGATCGATCGTGGCTCAGCTCACTCACGGAGCCCCTCGACGGCGGGGGGAACGCGCCCCATGTCGTGGTGCAGGGCAGGACGGAAGGCTGGCCCGAAGACGACCGCATCGGAACCTGGGCGCGGACGGTCTGGGTCCTCCGTCCCACGTGGCTCTTCGAGACGTGCAACGTCGCGTACCGCCGGCGCGACGTGGAGCTCGCCGGGGGGTTCCCGGGGCGGGACGAGGTGCCGCACGGGCCCGACGGCAAGCTGGTCGGTGAGGACGCCGTCCTCGGATGGCGTGTCATGGAGCGCGGCGCGCAGCTCCGCTTCGAGCCCGGCGCACTCGTCCACCACCGCCACTTTCCGGCCTCGTACCCGGAATGGCTGCGGGACCAGCGCGGGCGCGGCGCGTTTCCCGGCCTGGTCCGCCGCAGCGACGTCGCCCGCCAAGCCCTGTGGCACCGGATCTTCCTGGCGCCGCGGACCGCGGCGTACGACCTGGCGCTGGCCTCGCTCTGCCTGGCAGTGGCCACCCGTCGTCGCCGGTGGCTCCTGGGCCTCGTGCCGTGGGCCTGGTTGGCCTTCCCGGAGGCGGCCGACCGGGGCGGTCGCCACCCTCTGGTCCGCCTGGGCCAGCTGGCGCTCGGTGACACCGTGGGGGCTGCCGCACTGGCGCAGGCCTCCTGGCGGGAACGCCGCCTCGTGCTCTGATTCCCGTCGGCCCCAGGGCTCCGGCTCGTTCGCGGTGGGTCTGACCTGCCCCGTCTGTCGCCGACCGCAGGTCGCAGGCCCTGAGGCCGTTCTCCCTCGGAGACGACCCGCTCCCCAGGGGGGGCGAGCGGGGCACGAAGGTCGGGGGATGGCACCTCAGCACAAGCACAGTCACCTCAAGGAATGGGTCGACCATCCGGTCGCCCGCTGGAAGGACACCATCCCCTGGCGCCTGGTCATGGGCACGTTGGCGCTGGTCATCACCCTCTCGGCCTTCCTGGTGGTGCCCCTCTTGGCGGGCGGAAGCGGTCAGGCCCCCTCGGCGAAGTCGGCGCAGGACCTCGGGGCGGCCTCGGCCGCGGCGGACACCGTGCAAGGGGCGACCGAAGCGGACAAAGCCAGCTGGTCACCGCAGCCGGCCGTGTACGGCACCGGAACCCTCCGGGACCTGCCGGTCACCATGTCCGACGGCACCATCCTGCGCGCCGACGTCTACTTCCCGACGACGGCGACCGGCAGCACCACGGCGGCCAACGGGCACTTCCCCGTGCTGCTCCAGCAGACGCCGTACGGCAAGGCGTTCATCGTGAACGCGTCGGCGATCGCCAACACGAACGTCGACTACCTCGTCGACCGCGGCTACATCGTGGTCATCGCCGACGTGCGCGGGACGGGTGACTCGGGCGGCAGCTTCGACCTGTTCGACCCGACACAGTCGAGCGACGGCGTGACCCTGGCCCACTGGGCGGCCCACCTGCCCGAGTCCAACGGCGAGGTCGGCCTCTTCGGCGAGTCGTACATGGGCGTCAACCAGTTCCAGACCGTGGCGGCGGCCGGCCCGGGCTCGCCGATCAAGGCGATGTTCCCGATCATCTCGGGCAACGACCTGTACGCCGACACGGTGACGCATGGCGGCATCCCCGACGCCGAGTTCTCCGCCACCTACATCGCGCTGCTCTCCGGCCTCAACCTCACCAACCCCGCGCTGCAGCCGCTGGTGGAGGCCGCCGAGAGCGGCAACCCGTCGGTCCTGGCCAGCGGGCTGACCAACCTGGCCCCGACCACCGCGGCGCACAGCCCGGTGCTGGTCTCGTTCCTCAAGCTCCTCCTCGCCGTCGAGACCGGGCAGGGGGCCGGCGCCTTCGACGACAGCTACTGGGCGGCGCGCAGCCCGGCGCAGGACCTGGCCCCGGTCGTGAAGGACAAGATCCCGGCCTTCCTGGTCGGCGGGTGGAACGACCTCTTCGAGCAGGGGGAGCCGCTGAACTACGTCGGCCTGCAGAACCTCTTCGACGGCCGTTCGCAGTACGCGGCCATGACGGCGGACCAGGCCGTGACGCCGCGCTACCAGCTGCTGATGGGCCCCTGGCAGCACGTGACCACGGGGACCGGCGTGAACATGTCCGCGTTGGAGCTCGAGTGGTTCGACACCTGGCTGCTGGGCGAGCACACGCCGATGGCCACGACGACGACGCCGCTGCATCTCGACATCCAGAACTCGGGTGGGACGTGGGTGGACGCGTCGAGCTGGCCGCTGCCTCCCGCGACCCCGACCTCGTACTACTTCGCCGCCGGACGCAGCGGCACCGCTCCCCTGTCGGACAACGACGGCGACCTGACCACGCTGCCGCCGACGTCGGGGACCGACGGTGACGGCGGCGCCGACGCCATCACCTACACCGGCGTGTCCAGCCCGTGCGACATCCAGACAGACCAGTGGGGCGCCGGCGCGCTCGCGCTCGGGTTCCAGTCCCTCGACACCAACGACCCCTGCGACCTCAACGACGTGACGCTCGGCACGGGACCGGGGGCGCTGACGTACACGACGCCGCCCGTCGTGTCGCCCGAGGTCGTGGCGGGCCCCATCGACGCCACGCTGTACACGACCTCGACCACCACCGACAGCGAGCTGGCGGCGACGGTCGAGGCCGTCTCCCCCACCGGCGACAGCGTGCCCCTGTCGTCGGGGGCGCTGGCCGGCTCGCAGCGGGCCGTCGACGCCGGCCGCAGCTGGACCGCCCCCGGGGGCGCCCTGCTGCTGCCCGTGCACCCCCTCACCCAGGCGTCGGCGCAGCCGCTCGTCCGCGGCCAGGTCACCCGGCAGGACATCGCCATCTTCCCGACCATGGCCGAGCTGCCGGCGGGCTGGCGGCTGCGGGTGACCATCACGACGTCGGAGACGCCGCACCTCTTCCCCACGACCGCCCAGCTCCCGAACATGGCCGGCGGCGTCTACCAGGTACAACGCAAGGCCGGCGCCGCCTCCGGACTGACGGTGCCCCTCGCCCCCGCCTCGGCCTTCGACGTCCCCTGCGGCAGCCTCTGCTCCCCCGCCGGACCCTGAGCCCCGACGGGCCCGAGGGGGCCTCCCGTACGATGTCCGGGTGCCGCCCGCGTCCGACAGCCCGACGGAGCACGAGGACGGTGCCACCCCGAGAGACGGTGCCATCTCCATAGAGGAGATCGAGGACGCCGTCGTCGACGGGGACTCCCCCTTCCCGGCCCGGTCCGGCACGGCTCGGGCGGCGCTGTCGCACCGGACCTTCCGCATCGTCTTCCTCGGGGCCTTCGCCTCGAACATCGGCACCTGGATGCAGAACGTCGTCCTGGGTGCCTACGCCTACGACCTCACGCACTCGGCCACCTTCGTCGGCGTCATCATCTTCGCCCAGCTGGGCCCCACGCTGGTCCTGCCCATGGTGGGCGGCCTGCTCGCCGACAAAGTCGACCGCAAGCGCTTCCTGATCATTCTGGCGATCGAGCAGCTGGTGTTCTCGCTCGGGGTGGCCCTCGTCGCCGCCTCACCCCACCCGTCGAAGGTCCTCCTCGTGATCATGGTGCTCGGGGTGGGCGCCGGGAGCGCGATGTTCGGGCCCGCCTACTCGGCCGTGCTGCCCGGGCTGGTGGGCAAGCGGGACCTGCCGGGCGCCATCTCGCTGAACTCGGCCCAGATGAACGCCTCCCGCGTCATCGGTCCCGTGATCGGCGGACTGCTCTATTCCCTGGTCGGTCCGGCCTGGATCTTCGCCGGCAACGCCGCCACCTACCTGTTCGTCGTGGCGGCCCTGATGATGGTCACGCTCCCCGTCGTGCGCCAGGTACCGACGCACGCCAGCCGCTGGCGCCAGCTAACGGCCGGCATCACGGTGGCCCGCCACGACCGGGTGGTGGGCCGGTGCCTGGTCACCGTGTTCGTGTTCTCGCTGCTGGCGCTGGCCTTCATCGGGCAGATGCCGGTCGTGGCCGCCCACAACCTCGGGATCAACCTGTCCAAGTCGGCCGACTACGGCATCCTCTACGCCTCCTTCGGCATGGGCGCCCTGCTCGGGGCCATCTCCATCGGGACGGTCTTCGCGCAGACGTCGAAGCCCCTCCTCGTGCGCGTCTGCCTCGTCGGCTATTCGGTGGCGCTCTGCGCCTTCGCGCTGCAACGGAGCCCGGTGCCGGCGGACGTGTGCGTGGCCATCACCGGCGCCTTCTACTTCGCGTTCATCACGGCCCTCAACACGACGCTGCAGGCCCGGGTCCACGAGAACGTCCGGGGCCGGGTCATGGCGCTGTGGATGATGGGCTTCGGCGGCACCGTGGGCATCGGGAACCTGCTCATCGGGCCGGTGGTGGAGGCAGTCGGCATCACGAGCGTGCTGCTCTTCGGCGCCGTGGTCGCGCTCGGCCTGGCCTGGTACGCGGACGTGCGGCCACCCCCCGAGGTTCAGGTCGTGCTCGGGGCCGAGCTGGCCCAGTAGGCCTCGCGCAGGGCCTTCTTGTAGAGCTTGCCGTTCTCGCCCCGCGGCAGCGCGTCGGTGAAGTCGACCGTGCGCGGGCACTTGTAGTGCGACAGGTTGGCCCGGCAGAAGGCGATGATCTCGGCCTCGAGCTCCGGCCCCGGAACGGCGCCCGGTGCAGGCTGGACGACGGCCTTGACCTCCTCGCCCATCTCGGCCTCGGGAATGCCGAAGACGGCCACGTCGGTCACCGCCGGGTGCAGCACCAGGACGTCCTCGATCTCCTGCGGGTAGATGTTGACGCCCCCCGACACGATCATGAAGAGCTTGCGGTCGGT
This sequence comes from uncultured Acidimicrobiaceae bacterium, assembly GCA_963719485.1. GTDB lineage: Bacteria > Actinomycetota > Acidimicrobiia > Acidimicrobiales > RAAP-2 > Bog-473. The sequence continues at coordinate 3,089,719 of OY970387.1, read as the reverse complement.
CAGGTAGAGATAGCCCTCGCCGTCCAGGTGGCCGACGTCCCACAGCGTCGACCAGCCCTTGTCGTTGAACGTCTGGCGCGTCTTCTCGGGGTCGTGGTTGTACTGGAAGGTGGCGGTGCCGGGGCGGCCCGCGAAGTACACGACGCCGTCTTCTCCGACGGGCAGGTCCTCCCCGTCGTCGCCGCAGACGTGCACCTCGCCCCAGATCGCCTTGCCCACCGAGCCGGGATGGTTCAGGGACTCGTCGGCCGTGATCCAGGTCATGCCCATGCCCTCCGTGCCCGAGTAGTACTCGTGGATGACGGGCCCCCACCACTCGATCATGCGGCGCTTGACCTCGGGCGGGCAGGGTGCGGCGGCGTGCACCACCGAGCGCAGCGCGGAGAGGTCGTGGCGGGTTCGTTGCTCGTCGGGCAGCTTGAGCATGCGCACGAACATGGTCGGGACGAACTGGGCGTGCGTGACCCTGTGCTCCTCCATGAGCGCCAGGCAGCGCTCGGGGTCGAAGTGCTCCATCACCACCACGGTCCCGCCGAGCCGCTGCACCGTCATCGACCACACCAACGGGGCGGAGTGGTACAGCGGCGCCGGGCTCAGGTACACGTCCCCGGGGGCGAAACCCATGATCCCGCCGAGCATCCCCGAGAGCACGACGTCCGAGCCGAAGGGCAGGTTGGTCAGCGGGCGGCGGATCCCCTTGGGGTGGCCGGTCGTGCCCGAGGAGTACAGCATCGGCGATCCCTCGACCTCGTCGGCCAGTGGCTCACCGGGGAACCCGGCCACGAACTCGTCGTAGGACGCGTGGCCGGGTGCGACCGTGTCGCCGATCATGAGACGCAGGTCGATGTCCGGCGTGCGGGCGACCAGCTCCTCCGCCAGGGGGGCGAGGGCGGCGGACGTGATCAGGGTGCGGGCGCCGCAGTCGACGACGATGTAGGCCGCCTCCTCCGCGGCCAGGTGCGTGTTGACCATGGTGTAGTACAGGCCGGAGCGCTGGAGCGCGAACGCCACCTCGTGAGTCCGGTCGTCGTTGGGCAGCACCACGGCCACGTGGTCCCCGGGCCGCAGCCCGTGGGCGAACAGGGCCTGGGCCAGGCGGCTCGAGCGCTCCTCGAGCTGGGCGAACGTGACCACATCGCCCGACGCTGTGATGACGGCGGGCCGATCCGGGTCAGAGGCAGCGTAGGTGGCGGGGCGGAAGTGCGTCGGTCGGGCGTCGTCGGGGCTCACCGCCATCTTCTAGTCCACGTGGCGGGGCGGTGACGAGACCGGTGGCGGAGGAGGTCAGGTCCCTCCGGCGAGCGAGAGCAGCACCGGCATCCCCGACGGTGAGGGCTCGGCCGTGCCGTCGGCGAGCCAGGAGGCGTTCAGGTCCCACCCCGTCGGGTACTGGCGATCCTCCCAGGCGAAGGCCGACCAGCCCCACCCGTGCGCCAGCGCGTAGTTGATCACGTTGGCGTTGTAGGTGCCGTTCTGCTGTGTGGGCCAGCCGAACTCCGTCACCACGACCGGCTGGGTCGCGGCGAGCGAGACCCACAGGTTCAGGTCCGGGGCCGGGTCGTACGGGTTCGGGTTCGTGCATCCCGAGAGCGTGTTCGCCGGGCAGGTGTAGTAGTGGACCGCGTAGACGATGTTGGCGCCCTTGACCAGCGTCGACGGAGGGGTGTTGGCCCAGTTGTTGCCGCTGATGAACACGAGGTTGGCGGACCCGGCGGCCCGGACGACGTTGTAGAGCTGCTGCATACCGGCCGCCTGGTAGAGCACACCCCCCGGGATCTCGAGCGTCTTGCCCCCGTTGAGCCAGACCGCGTCGGAGATGTTGTGCGGCTCGTTGTACAGGTCGAACGCAACGAGGGGGTTGTATTCGGGGGAGCCGGGGTTCCCGTATCGTGCGGCCACCGAGCTCCAGAACGCGGGCGCCTGCGCTTCGTCGGCCATGTTGTGCTGGGCACCGGCGGTACAACCACCCACGGTGTTGGTATGGAGGTCGAGCAGCGCCACCATGCCGAGGGACGTGATCCAGTGGACGACCTGGTCGACCGTCGCCTGATAGCTCGAGACGTCGTCGCAGTTCGACGAGAGCCAGAATTGCTCGCCGAGGGGGACCCGGACGAAGTTCGACCCCCAATCCTTTGCCTCGATCACGGCCTGCTGGCTCACGCCGGTTCCCGCCGCCGTGCCGCGCTGTTCGAGTCCGGGCATCACGAGACCTCGAAGGGTGATGGCTTGGCCGTTCGCCTGCACGATGCGGTTCCCGGACGTGTGGAGCGGGCCGACGACCGCAGGGGCGGTGGCGGGAGTGGTGACGAGCGTGAGCACGGGCGACGTGGCGAGGAAGTTCTGCCCCACCTTCGCCCTCCACGCGATCACCCCGAGAGCCATGGAGGCGGCACGCGAGGGCGCCATCGCGACGACCTCGGGAAGGGTCGTCCAGCTGGACGGGGTCGGCGTGGCGGCCTGGCCCCAGACGGCGTTGAGCACCGTGCCGGCCGCATCGAAGAAGACCAGGGCGTCACCGATCGACGGCGACGGGCTGGTCACGTCGACGGTCGTGTCCCCGACGTACTTGCGGCCCGGCGTCACCGGCGTGGGGGTGCCCGAGTGCTGCAGCGCGCTCCAGGCCGACACCGACGACGTCGCGCTTGCGGTGACCTTCAGCGCCCAAGACGCCGCGCCGGGCGGACGCACCGACGAAAGGGTCGCGTTGCTGCCGACCCATCCTCCGGTCGTTCCGTCGAAGGCGGTCTGGCCGGCGGTCAGGAGGTTCGGCGGGGCTGAAGCCGTGGAGGACGACGTGGGGGCGGAGGCGGTGCCTGCCGCCGGAGCGAGCGCCCCGAACCCGGCGACCAGTGCAGCCACCCCCGCAACCAGTGCGAACGCAGGCCGCGAGGGCCTCTTCGCCGGCCCTCGTCTGTGTGCCTGCATGATCATCCCTCCGCCGGGAGTTCGGTCGAGCCGAGACGTCAACGGCATTCGAGCGCCGTGACGGGAGGCCGGGTCCAGATTTCTCTGGCCCCAAGGGCTCTCCCGGTACACCGCTCAGTGGGGGAACCCCGCCCGCGCCCGCGTCCTACGGCGTGTCGCCCACCACTCCCACGTCCGCGGACGGAGTAGGCGAAACGGCAACCGTGGTGACATCTGACTGGTGGTCTACATGGGCATTGCCGCCCGGTTGGCGGGCCGCGGTGAGTGCCGCCCGGGACTCGCAGCCCGTTGTCACGACCTGCTCGGCGATCCCGACAAGCGATACCAGATGTAGACGCCCTGCCGGTGCTCTGGCGCGCGTCCGAGCACCCAGGATACGAAATGCCGGGCTGCTGTTTCATTCCCACCCGGTCCCATGATGAAGGTCTGGACATCCCAGCTGCGCCATTGTGCCCGCAAGGCGTCGCGGAGCGACGCCGTCTTCCGCACGCTTTTGCCGCCTGCGAGAGTGGCGAGCGTCCTCGTGGTGAGCGTCGGTGTGCCCCATTGCGCCTGACCCCCTGGCCCCGGTACGAGCGCGTACGCGCTCGGCATCTTGAAGTGCATGCCCGCGGAGGCTTGCCACAGTGTGGAGTCAGGATGTGGCGGTGCCGTCGCCGCCGTCGTCGGCGGGTAGACCACCGCTACCGAGTTTGCTGGAACAGAGTCGAGAGCGGAGGAAGTGAAGAAGCTGGGCGTGTTCACGGCGGCCTCGGCATAAGGAAGGTTGGGGACGAGGGGAAGCGTCACTGCGATACCCACCCCGACTGCGGCGACGAGGCCGATCCATCGTTTGGACCACCCAGGCCTGGCGCGCAGCCAGTCCATCGCCACCCCCAACACCAATGCTGCGAACAACGCGACGAAGAGCGCGAACCGGGCCATGACCGCGCCTTGGAGGATTGGAAGCTCATGAAAGACGGCTCCCGGCAGGAGGGGCCCCAGGTGGTGGTTGCCCACGAGCAATGGTGATCCCAGCGACAGAACATAGGCACTGAGTGCAGCAAAGCAAGCAACGAGCACCACCTTGGATCGCCGGCCAACGATTGCCGTGCCGAAGAGCAAAAGGACAAGTGGCAAACCGAGGTATGACCCGTTCTCGGACAGGTTGCTTGCGAACTGGTCGGAAATGGCTGTGGCGGCCGAGGGCGCGATCAATTGGTTCGAGGTGGGGAGGATCGCGCTGAAGAGGTCGGCCTGGTATTGGCCGGGAGCCACAGTGAGGGTGTAGCGCATTGGTCCCAGCTGTGAATAGATCACCGGATAGGCGAGGACCACGACCGCCAGTCCAACGGCGATGCCGAGAGCTGGGAGAGCTCGAATGAGGTGCGGGCGGACGTTCTCGAGGTTGAGCAGCGTGACGAAGATGGCCGTCACGAAGGACATGATTGCCGTCGTCGCTAGCACTTCGCTGGATATGAAGTACTGCACGATCACAACCAGACCAAGCGACAACCCCAAGATGCGAGGGGAATAGCGCTGACGGACAAGTATTTCGTCGAGGAGGATGAAGATGAACGGGACGAGAGCGACGAACATTGTGTGGATGTGGGCGCGACCGTCGGCGACCACATACGGCGAGAAGCCGTACAGCAAACCGCCGAAGAACGCCGCTGGTCGCCAGGTCGTCCAATGCCGGACGAAGCAATAGCCACCGACGCAGCAGGCAAAGAAGCCAAGCGAGATGAGGAAGTTGATGCTGGCGACGGGCCCCCAGATCGCCGTTACGGGACTCGCGATGACGGCCAAGAAGGGCATAGCGACGTTCGCCGCGTAATTCGCTCCGAAGGGAACGTTCACCCAGTGGCTGAAGAGCGGGTTTATCCCGTGGCTGAGTGCGAACGGCGTCCATGCGACGTACCAGGCATTCAACTTCGGATCCTGGTACGGCTGCTGCAGCACCCGCGTGGCACCCATCGTCCACGCGTTCCAGTTCGCGAGCACCGCCAGGGCCGCGTAGGTACCCATGGCAAGGGAGCACGCAGGCAACCCGCGCCGTCGCAGCGGACGTCCTTTCTCGGCGATGGCCCCCCTGGCCCCCCGATGCCCGCTGGCCCCAGTGGGCCTGGTGGGCCCGAGGGTTGCGTGCACTCGAGCGCTCGGCTGGACATCCACCTTCGTCATCGACCTTGGTATCGGATCCGGTCGAGTAGGCCTTGACGATCCGCCAGCTGAGAAAGGAGATCGGCAACGAGTCGATCGGGTCCCCAGATCAATGAAACGAGCGATCGACGCACATGGGGGTTGAGCGCCAAATGGCCGCCGATCGGGGGCAGCCCAGAGCGCCCGTAGTCCTAATGGACCATTTCGGACGGAACCCAAAGAACCGACAATCCCAACATGCGTGTGAGCACCCTGGCGCCAGACCCCGGGGCACCAGTGGCAATCTCCCGGCCGGGCCGCATCGCCCGGCCGATCGGCGGATTGCTCGGAACCGCAATGCTGGGAGCCGTTGGCTCGGCCCTGTTGGCGCTCGCCAGCGACCTCCCCGCTTCGCCGTTCGGGCCACGCGCCGGCGGCCTCTGGCCCTTCGCAGCTTCGGGTGCGGCCCCCCGTTGGGAAGGGCCGGCGGCACCGGTCTGGGCATGGCCGGTGAACGTCGGTGGGGTGCCTCCGCACCTGCTCGTCCTGGCTACTGCCGTCGTCGGCGCCGTGCTCCTGTCTGTTGCGTGGCTCAGTCTTTGGCGCGCCGTCCGTGCCGATCGGGGCCTGGGGTTCCGCAATCTGTGGTGGGTCGTTGCATGCTGGACGGCGCCACTGTTGTTCGCTGCCCCCTTTGCCAGCCAGGACGTCTGGACCTACGCAGCCCAGGGCAAGGTCGTGGCCTCAGGGTTGAGCTCGGCGAGCCCGCTCCATGTCCTCGGCCATTCGGTCTGGCTCTCCGGCGTGGATCCGAAGTATCTGCACGGCCCGTCGATCTACGGGCCCGGTGCCAACGATCTCTCTGCATTGTTCGCGACGGTCTCGGGCGGGCACCCATGGATCGCCGTTGCCTGTTGGCGCCTCGCCATCGTCGCCGCACTCGTGTTGTGCTCCTGGGGCGTGGCCCGAGTCGCTGCAGCCCGAGGCACGAACCCGGTCGAGGCGGTCATCGCTGGCGTTGCCAATCCTGGCGTCCTCATCGTCTTCGTCGCCGGTATCCACAACGACGCCATCATGATCGCACTCGTCGTCGCTGGCATCGCTCTCGCAGTGATGAAGCGGCCGTGGTGGGCGCTCGGTGTGGCCGCGCTCGCGGTGACAATCAAGGCGCCGGCGGCGCTCGCCGTCTTGGCCATCGCCTGGTGGTGTTGGAAAGAGGCATGGCATCGGCGCGCCACGGCGTTGGTGGCCGCGCTCATCCTGACCGTCGGGGCGCTGGTGGTGACGGGGGCAGCCAGCGGGGGCGGGTTCGGCTGGCTCAGGTCCGCCTCGGTCGGCACCGCTGCCAGTACCTTTTCGGTTCTGTTCCCCATCGGGATCACCGCATCGCGTCCGGTGAACGCGCTGCAACTCGCGGGGATCCTCGCAGCCGTCGGACTGGTTCTCTGCGTGCCTCGCAGACGGAGCTGGATCGGCGCGCTCGCCGCGGGCTTTGCGGTGATGGCGCTCTGTTCCGCCAATCCACAGCCGTGGTACCTGCTGTGGGCGCTGCCCCTCGTGGCGTGCACCCTCGGCGACGGTGGCGTCCAACGCGCGGTGATCCTCGTGCTGTGCGCGATGACGGCCTGGAGCGCGCTGCCCTTTGGTCTCCTCGTTTGGTACGTCGGGATCCTCACCCTCGCCGTGATGGTGATCCGCTCGAGCCGGTGGTGGCAGGGACTCGGCCTGCTCTCACGACCGTTCTCCGCCGAACCCCGCGATGCCGCACTCATACGATCGAGCGGTTGACGGACCGCCTCACCCCCGCTTGGGCGACCACTCCCAGCGCCGGACGCTTATGAAGACCCCGACCGCGCCCCAGATCGCGATCACCAAGATGTCGTTCCACGGCGACGTGCCCGGGACGCCGTTGAACGTGTCGACCAGCGCGAGGATCATGTGCCGGATGGGGAAGACGCCGGTGAAGGTGGCCAGCCCGGTACCCGGCTTGACCGGGAAGTAGAGGCCCGAGAGCGCGACGAGGATGAAGAACACGAGACTCACGATCGGGCCGGCGGCGTCGGCATTCGGTACCAGGGTGCTGATGCCGACGCCCAGGGCCGTGAAGCTGAACATGCCCACGACGAGGACGAGGATGAACAACCCGACGTCACGGGGCCCGTGCACGCCATAGCCGAAGCGCCCCAGCAGGAGCAGGAGCACCACCTGGATCAGGGCGATGATCATCCAATTGATGAAGACCGCGGCCAGCAGCATCCAGGTCGGGAGCGGGCTCAGGCGCAGCCGTTTCAGCAGTCCCATCTCGCGCCGGTTGACCATGTTGATGGCCAGGATGTTGAAGCAGGCCGCCATCACGCCGTACGCCGCGAAGGCTGGGACGTAGTACTGGCCGAGATTGATCGACAGGAAGCTCACCGTCGAGTGCCGGGACGTGGACAGGAAGATCACGGTGAAGACCAGCGAGAAGCCGATGGTCAGGAACGCGCCGATCGGGTTCAGCCAGAAGGACAGCTGCTCGAAGCGCACCTGGCGCGCCACGAGCGCCAGGTCGCCGACACCCCGGAACGACCCCTTGACCGGCACGTCGGTCGCGCTCACCGCGGCGCGTCCGGCTCGACGGTCGCCGCATCGGAGCCGTTGCCGCGCCGCGGCCCGGCCCCGTCGGTCAGTCCCAGGTAGATGTCCTCGAGCGAGACGCGCAGCACGGAGAGGCCCTGCAGCGCGTGGCCGCCCGCCAGCGCCCAGCCCGTCAGGTCGTGCAGGACCTGGAGCTCGTCTTCGGTGTGGATCTCGACGTGGCCGTCGCCGGCGGGCCGCGTCGGCACCGGGAGCGCCGCCGCCGTGACGCCGTCGGGCAGCCGAAAACGGATGGTCACGGCTCCGAGGTCGCGGCCACCGAGGGACGAGGGCGTCCCGCTGGCCACGATCTCGTGGCCGGACAGGACGGCCACCCGGTCCGCCAGGACCTCGACTTCGTCCATGTAGTGCGTGGTCAACAACACGGTGGTCCCGGTCGCAGCCAGTCGGCGGATGAGATCCCAGGTCTCGCGGCGCCCGGAAGGGTCGAGGCCCGTCGTGGGCTCGTCCAGGAAGAGGAGCTCGGGGTTGCCGATGATGCCCAGGCCGACGTCGAGACGGCGCTGCTGGCCTCCCGACAACTTCTTGATGCGGTCGTCCCGCTTCTCCGTGAGCCCGATCAGTTCGATGACCTCGTCGACCGGCCGCGGGTGGGGGTAATAGCCGGCGTTGCGGGTGAGCACCTGCCGCACCGAGTAGTACGGCTCCACCGCCAGCTCCTGGAGCACCACGCCGATGCGCGTGCGGAGCCAGCGTTGCGTGCTGTGGTCGGCCGGGTCGACGCCGAGCGTCTGCACCCGCCCGCTGCTCCGGCTGCGGAAGCCCTCGAGGATCTCGACGGTCGTCGTCTTCCCCGCGCCGTTCGGTCCGAGCAGCGCGAAGACCTCGCCCTTCTGCACTTCGAAGCTGACGTCGCGCACCGCCACCGTGTCCCCGTAGGACTTGGAGAGGTGCTCCACGCTGACCGCCGGCATGTGTCTCGACGCTAGCGGGCGTGGCCACGGTGGGCCGACGTGCTGGTGAGGTGGTTCCGTATCAGCTCCGCGCAGAGCTCGGTGTCGACGAGCCAGGGACCATGTCCTCCGGGTACTTCGTGCAGCGTCGCGTGCGGGAGCTGCTCGACCGAGGCTCGGGCACCGTTCGCCGAAAGATAGGGGGCGTTCGTCCCCCAGAGGAACATCACGGGAATGGAGATCGCGGCGAGCTGTTCGGGCGTGAGGACACTCTCGGCCCGCGGTCGCCGGAAGTGATCGATCGCGTGCATCAACGAGGACACGCTTCTCGCGTTCCCCGTTCGACGGGCCGAGAGGCGCAGCGAATCGACGAGCCATTCCGAGGCGCCGGCCACCTCCGCCGTCCCGAGGCCCCGGGCGAGCAGGTGTCGATAGACGGGGCGCGGGCTGGGTGCGCGCAAGACCGCCGACCCGAGTCCGCGGACGGTCAGCAGCGACAGCGGCATTCGCACGCGGACGCCTGGAAGCGCGACCGCTGGTTCTCCGATCGCGATCAGGCTCGAGATCCGCTCGGCGCCGGACGCCGCATACCAGAGCGCCAGCATTCCGCCGAGCGAGTGGCCGATGACGGGTGCGTGCGCAAGTCCGAGCGCGTCGAAGATGTCCTCCACGAGCTGGTGGGCAGTCTGGCGGACGTGGCCACGTCGATAGGACGCGGGATCCGAAAGACCATGTCCGGGAAGGTCGAGCGCGAGCAGTCTTCGGTCAGGGAGCGCAGTGAACAGCGGCGCCCAGGCCGCCGCGCTGAGCGAAACGCCATGGAGCAGAATCACGGGCGGGCCGGTGCCGCTGGCAAGGAGCCGCACGCGCTCGCCTGCGTTGCCGAGGTCGAGAAAGGATTCGTCCACCTCCGCTCCAGAGGTGCGGAAGAGGCCGGCCTCAGCACGATGGATCCGGTCTTCGAGAGTCATGAGCCGTTGGCGCCTTCCCTTTCCTTATTGCCGACCTGTCGGGAGTTCGTTGTCATGGCAGCCACATTTGCGAGCCAGCTCCGCACCACCCGCTCGTCATTGCGACTGAGACCGGCGAGTGCCGCGTGCTCAATCACGCGCACGCGGTCTGTTGCGGCTTTCAGGGTCTTCCGGCCCCGGCCTGTCGGACGGATGACGACGATCCTCTGGTTCTTCGGTCTCCGCTCGAGCAGACCAGCGGCCTCGAGCGACAGGACGGCGGAGTGCATCGTCTGCCTCGTGACCTGCGTGATCCGCGCCAGTTCAGAAGTCGAGAGCTCAGGTCGGGATTCGAACACGCTGAGGATGACGTATTCCTGCGCGGACAGCCCCACATCACGGAGCGCATCCTCGAGTGCGGCGCGGAACCGTTGGTGGGCAAGTCGAAACAGGTAGCCCAGGTTCGCCTCGGGTCCGGGGCCATGTGTCGAGGCGTCTGCCATGTCCGCAACCATACCACGTTGTCAGCGTTACTGACAACTATGAAATCGGGACCCTGGCTTCCACGGCGTCAGGAGGCCGCCGCCACCTCCTGGGCGCGCGACGCGCGGCGGCTCCCCTCGGCCTCGTCGGTCGCCGCCAGCACCTTGTCCAGGAGTTCCCGTAACTGGCGGAGCTCCGACTTCGTCAGGGCCGAGAAGGCGACGGGGGGCACGGAGAGGACGCGGTCGATGTCGGAGGCCAACGCACGGCCGGCGTCGGTGAGCACGATGATCTTGACCCGCCGGTCGTCGGGTGCCGGCTCACGGCGGGCGAGCCCGCGTGCGTCGAGGTCGTCGACCAGTGCGGTGATGTAGGAGGGGTCGACGCCGATGCCCCGGGCCATGTCGCCCATGGAGATGCCGTCGTGCTTGGCCAGGCGCACCAGTGTCTTGATCACGCCGGGCGACAGCTTCATGCGTGCGCCGAGCGCGGCCATCCGCTCCGCGTGCTCGCCCTCGAAGGCGATGCGGCGCAGGCGCTCGAAGGCGTCCTCGGCCACTCCCATCACCTGATTGTCCCACCGGCGAAACTCTTTGACAACTCCATACCTTTTAGTACTATGAAGTAATCGCCATGGCCTCCACCCAAGCCACCGCCTTCACGCTGACGCCCGAGGTCCGGCGCACGTCCACCGTCGTCGTCCTGGGATCGATCATGTCGATCCTCGACACCACCATCGTCGCGGTCGCCCTGGCCACTCTGGGCCGGGACTTCCACGTGTCGGTCACCACCATCCAGTGGGTGGCCACGGGGTACCTGCTCGCCCTCTCCATCGTGATCCCGGTCACCGGGTGGGCCGTGGACCGCTTCGGGGCCAAGTTGGTCTGGATGACCTCGCTCAGCCTGTTCATCGTCGGCTCGTGCCTGTGCGGTCTCGCCTGGTCGGCCAACTCGTTGATCGCCTTCCGGGTGCTCCAGGGCATCGGGGGCGGGATGCTGCTGCCCGTCGGCCAGTCGATCCTGGCCCGGGCCGCCGGCCCGCAACGTATGGGCCGCGTCATGAGCATCATCGGCGTGCCCTTGGTGCTCGGACCGATCATGGGGCCGGTCATCGGCGGGCTCATCGTCTCGAATTTCAGCTGGCGCTGGATCTTCTACATCAACCTGCCGATCGGCATCGTCACGCTGATCCTCTCCAGCCGCTGGCTCCCGAGGTGGGACACCGACGAGCGCTTCCCTTCCTCGTTCGACACCCTCGGGTTCTGCCTGCTCTCCCCCGGGCTGGCCGCTCTCGTCTACTCCCTGGCCGAGGTGGGCACCACCGGCAGCTTCACCTCCATGTCGGTCGTCGTCAGCTTCGTCCTCGGCATCGTGCTGATGACCGGGTTCACCCTCCACGCGCTGCACATCAAGAACCCGCTGCTCGAGCTGCACCTGTTCAAGGACCGGAATTTCGCCATCGCCAACATCTGCATCTTCGTGCTGGGCGCCACCCTGTTCGGCTCCATGTTCCTCCTGCCGCTCTACTACCAGATCGCCCGCGGGCAGGAGGCCTGGGTGGCCGGGCTCCTCATGGCCCCGCAGGGCATCGGCGCGGCCTGCATCATGCGGTGGGCCGGCAGCATGACGGACCGCGTCGGGCCGCGGCGCATCGTTCCGTTCGGCATCCTCCTGATGGCCGCGGCGACAGTCCCGCTCGCCTTCGTCACCACCTCGACCAGCGAGGTGCTCCTCGCCGCCACGCTCTTCGTGCGTGGTCTCGGGCTCGGCCTGACGATGATGCCGGTGACGGCGGCCGCCTACTTCGACCTCAACCACGCGGAGATCCCGAAGGCGAGCACGACCATGAACATCGTGCGCCAGGTGGGCGGCTCGGTGGCGACCGCGCTCTTCGCCGTCGTTCTCGAGCGCCAGATCGTGAGCCAACTCGGCCCGGCCGCGGCCAAGGCCGGCGGCAGCACCGGCGTCATCTCGACCACGGGCACGCTGCCGCCCCAGGTGGCCGACCCGGTGGCGGCGGCCTTCGCCCACACGTTCTGGTGGTCCGTGGCAGCCATCATGATCGCCTTCGTCCCGACCCTGTTCCTGCCCAACCGGGCGGCCGCCGCCGTCCCGGCCCACGCCGAGGAGGGTGGAGCCAGGGAGGGCGTGGCCGCGGAGGGCGTGGCCGGCGAGGGCTCCGGGACGCCCGTCGCCGGGGCGATCCTCGACTGACGCCCGTGTTCGACTGACGACAGAGCCCGACCCCGTCGTTGCCGAGCTGGCGGCCCGGTTGGCCCAGGTCGGCTTCGTCGCGGCGGAAGAGGAGGCGGACGAGCTGGCCGTGTGCGCCGGCGCCGACCCGTCGGTGCTGCAGGCCCTGGCCGCGCGGCGCCTGTCGGGTGAGCCGCTGGCCTGGGTCACCGGGCACGCTGCGTTCGGGGACCTCACGGTGCGCGTCGATCCGGGTGTCTACGTGCCCCGCTGGCAGAGCATGGAGCTGGCCCGACGCGCCACTGCGCTCCTCCCCGAGGCCGGCACCGCCGTCGACCTGTGCACCGGATCGGGGGCGATCGCTCTGGCACTGGCGGCGGGGCGGCCGGCGGCGCGCATCGTCGCCACCGACAACGACCCGCGCGCCGTGGCCTGCGCCCGGGCGAACGGGGTCGAGGCCTACCGCGGTGATCTGTTCGGCGCCGTGCCCGGCGAGCTGCGCGGTGAGACCGACGTCGTGGTTGCGGTGGTGCCCTATGTCCCCTCCACCGAGTTGCACCTGCTCCCCCGCGACACCCTCGGCTTCGAGGATGCCGCCCACTACGACGGCGGCCCCGACGGCACCCTGGTGCTGCGGCGCGTGGTGCACGAGGCACCCCGGTTCCTGCGCCGGGGCGGTGCGCTGCTGTTCGAGCTCGGTGGTGCGCAGGCCGACGCGCTCCGTCCCGCGCTGGAGCACGAGGGCTACGAGTCTGTGCGCACCTGGGCCGACGACGACGGCGATCTGCGCGGGCTGGCCGCGACGCTCGGCCGGCGGTGAGCGGCCCGCGCCGTTAGCGCCGGGCGAAGACCAGGGCCACCGACGTCCGGTCCACCACGTGCCAGCGGGCGTCGTGGGCCAGGTAGGTGGCCAACGGCGAGCCGGGGTCCCAGACCACGTAGGAGACGTGAGCGGCGGACAGCACGGGGTCGGGGTTGATGGACAGGTTCGTGATGTCCACGAACTCGGTGAGCACGCGGCCTTCGAACAGGTCCGTCCGCCCGTCGACGAAGGTGGCCCGGTGGCGGGCCACCGAGTAGTCGCCCCAGGCGTACTCCGTGAAGATGCGGCCCGGGTGCGAGCTCAGGTAGTTGAAGGCGGCCACCGGTTGCGACGACGATACGGTCCCGGCCGGGACCGCGGGAATGGCCGCCAGGAGGACGATCGCCACCGCCGCGAGCCCACCGCCGGCCCAACGTCGCGCCGTCGTCCCCCACGGTGCCCGCGCCGGGAGCGTCGCGGCGAGCCCGGCGGCGATCACCATGAGGTACACGGCGAATCGCTCTGCCTGCAGCGCTTCGACGAAGAGGATGGCGCCCAGCGTTCCCTCGAGCAGAGGGATCCGTCGCGTCCACAGGCATGCCACCAGCACGACCAGCGGGATGCCGTAGACGAGGAGGCTCATCTCCGAGTGGAAGTTGGGCGAGTTCCACTCGATGATGGACCGCGCGATCTGCCCGTTGCGAGAGACGCCGACGTCGTAGGCCAGCAGGCCCGGGCCGTAGGGCGTGATGCACGAGGCGACCACGCTTCCCAGCAGCGCCAGCGCGAGCGGGCCGGTGTGGGAGGACTGGCGCACGCCACCGATCCGGCGGACCCACTGCTCCGGGATCAGCGACCACCCGAGCTCCACGCCGAGCACGAGGAGACCGAGCAGGATCGAGCCGTGTGTGTTGACCCAGACCAGGCACAGCGGCGGAAGGAGGACCAACCAGCGTGGGTTGGCCCGGGCCTTGGTCAGCACGAGGAGTTCGAGCGGCAGCCAGACCAGCGAGAAGTCGAGCCCCCGGTCGCCTACCACGGTGCCCGCGATGCCCGCCGCCAGCAGGAGGACGATGGCAACCACGCGCCCGCCGCGGGCCCCGAGCGCACGGGTGTAGGACGCGCTGGTCACCAGGCACAGGCCACCCAGGACCACGGCGTACATGCTGTAGGCCGCGTTGCCGAAGGCCCGGAACAGCCCGGCGAGGGCGATCTTGGACCCCCATTCGTCGGTCACCCAGCGACGGTGCGACTCGGTGTAGCTGAAGGGGTCCAGGCCCATGAAGGAGTGGTGGGCCAGCATCCACCGGCCGGCCGCCAACGACCAGAACTCGTCGTTCGACAGCGTGTGGGCACGCGCCACGGTCCCGATGAGCACGACCCCGATGACGATCCCGATGATTTCGATCGACCGCTGTGTCATCCGGCGTCGCGTCGGCGACAGCGCAGATTCCTCGGCAGATTGGTCGGGTGGCCCCACGCGTGCAGGGGCGGCGCCGGTCGTTGGCACATCGAAGGCCTCGACGACCCGGGCGCTCGCCTGCACTGCTCCCCCCTCGTACCGGTCCCCCACCGGCATCCCTGGCGTGCACGGTACAACGCGCACCGGCGGGGTGGGGTCGCAGGACAGTTGCGATCCGGTCGCTTCGCTCAGCAGGTCGGCTGGAGCACCAGTGCCTTCACCAGCGCCGGCCACTCGTACACCATGCCGCGTACCCAGGCCCAGAAACCGGGGGGCGGCACGCCGACCTCGAGCACCTGTCCCGAGTAGCACCGCCCGATGCGCAGGCGCGCCCTCGTGGCCTGCGTGGTGGGCATCACCACGATGACCCGGTGCCAGTGGTGCGTCGCCGCGAGGCGGGCGATTTCGCGGCCCTCGCCCTGCGTGGTCACGGGGTCGGGGCGGAAGCACAGGACGCGCTCGGAGGGGAGGTGGAGCACGGAGGGCTTGCAGAACCGGGAGGGGAGCGAGGAGAACGCGATGGTCGGCGCCTCGTGCTCCCGGGCCAGAGCCACGCCGGCGTCGACCGGTCCGTTGCCGTTCCCGCCCAGGACCACGATGGCATCCGACCGTTCCGGCGCGTTGAGATCCGGGAAGACGAACAGGCGCAGCGTCAGCGCGACCGCCCCCAGCACCACCACGAGCGACGGCAGCCATGAGGCGGGACCGCGTCGACTTCAGGGCCACCTACTTGATGAGAGGGTCCCGGGGCAGCCCGAGGATGCGCTCGGCGATCTGGTTCCGGGTGATCTCCGAGGTTCCCCCCGCGATCGACATGGCCCGGGTTGCGAGCTGGGAGTACCCGGCCAAGCCGTCCTCCCCCTCGAGGAAGGCGGTCGGCGCGCCGACGAGGTCCGCCTGCAGCCGGGCGCGATCGTGACCGTGCTCGGCCAGCACCAGCTTGGTGACGTTGCCCTCGGGACCCGGGCCCGACCCGATCACGGCGCGTTGCGCCCGGCGGAGGTTCAGCACCTTGAGCGCGTGCTCCTTCGTGATGATGGCGCCGATGCGTGCCGCCGCCCCAGGCACCCGGTCCCCGCCGCTCTTGTACAGCGCCAGCAGATCCATGGGCGGGAAGATGCCGCCGACGCCGCCCCCGATGGAGACCCGTTCGTTGCCGAGCGTCGAGCGCGCCACGGTCCACCCGTCGTTCGGCGTGCCCACGACGTCGTCGTCCGGAACGAAGACGTCGTTGAAGAAGACCTCGTTGAAGTCCGCGTTGCCCGTGATCTGGCGCAGCGGCCGCACCTCCACGCCCGGCGCGTGCATGTCGATCACCATCGTCGTGATGCCGGCGTGCTTCGGCGCGGCGGGGTCGGTCCGCACGGTGGCCAGCCCCAGGTGGCAGTACTGGGCGCCGCTCGTCCACACCTTCTGCCCCGTGACCGTCCAGCCACCCTCCACCCGCGTCCCCCGCGTCGTGACCGCAGCCGCGTCCGATCCCGCATCGGGCTCGCTGAAGAGCTGGCACCAGACGTACTCCCCCATGAGCGACTTGAAGACCCACCGCTCGACCTGGTCCGCGGTGGCGTACTGGTTCACCGTCATGATGTTCCAGCCCGTGATCCCGAGGCCGGGAACCTTGACCCTGGCGCCCCGCAGCTCGTCGTCGATGACGATCTGCTCGACGGCGCCGGCGGCCCGGCCCCAGGGCGCGGGCCAGTGTGGGACGAGCAGCCCCGACTCCACCAGCGCCTTGCGCTGTTCGGTTCCCTGCAGCGCACCGATCCGCTGCGCCTCGACCCGGACCGCGGCACGGATCGCCTCGGCTTCGGGAGGAAGGTCCAGGGAGACGTGGCGCGTCGTGCCCCGCGCTCGACTGCGCCGTCACGTCCTCGGCGTCGCCGGGTGAGCCGACGACTGCGTTGAGCACGAGCGCCCGGCGCAGGAACAGGTGCGCATCGTGCTCCCAGGTGAACCCGATGCCGCCGTGCACCTGGATGTTCATCTGGGCGCTGTGCACGGCCGGTCCGAACGCGAGCTGTGCCGCCATGGCGGCGGTCAGGTCGAACTCGTCGACGGAGTCGTCCGACGCCCGGGCGGCCTCCCACACCGCGGCCGTGGCGAGCTCCGCCGCCACCAGCATGTCGGCGCAGTGGTGCTTCACGGCTTGGAACGTTCCGATGGTGCGGCCGAACTGCACCCGTTCCTTCGCGTAGGCGACGGCGGCGTCCGTGCAGGCCGCCATGATGCCGACCGCCTCCGCCGACCCGAGCGTCCGGGCCAGCGCGCGGGCGCGCCGTGCCGCGCCGGTCAGGACGGCGGCGCCGTCGACCGCCACGGATGACGCCGTCACCGACGCCGAGCGGCGCGACGGGTCCAGGTTCTTGGTGCCGCCGAACGCCATTCCGTTGGCGTCCCTGCGCACCACGACCACGTCCTCGCCGGCCCGCAGCAGCACCAGATCGGCCGCCGCCCCCCCGAGGACGACACCACCGTCGCCGTCGAGCACGGCGTCGCGCAGACGGAGCGCGCCCGCCAGGCCGAGAGCGGCCACGACGCTCCCATCGGCCAGCCCGGGCAGGAGCGCGGCCCGCTGCTCGTCGCTGCCGCACTGTGCGATCACGGCCGAGGCGAGCACCGTGGGGAGGAAGGGGCCCGGTGCCACCTGGCGACCGACCTCGTCCAGCACGACGACCAGCTCGCTGAGCCCCGCGCCGGCCCCACCGTGCTCCTCGGGCAGATGGATGCCCAACCAGCCCAGCTGGGCCATGTCCTTCCAGAAGGACGGGCGCGGCTCGGAGTCCGCCTCGAGCAACGCCCGATTGGCCGCCAGCGCACCGTGGTCCGCCAGGACACTGCGGACCGAGGCCCCGAGTTCCTGGTGCTCGTCCGTGATGGCGATCGGCATGCCTGCTCCCTGTTCGTCTGTGGTCGTTCGTCGGGCCCGGTCCCGGAGCCCGCGCCGCCCGGCCGCTCGACACTACAGAACCCCCGGCACCCCAAGTCCGAGCGGTACGCTGACAGCCGTGAGGTAGAGCACGACGCGTCCGGCGGTCGCACCTGCTGCGCCCGGTCCACCCAACGACACCCGCCCCCGTCCCGGAGCCTCTCCGTGCCCTCCTCCGCCTCTGCACCACCCGCGACACTGGTGGCCCGCCACCTCCACTACGAGCGCGCCGGTCACACCGTGCTCGGGGACGTGTCGCTCTCCGTCGGGCCGGCCACGTGCCTCGGCGTCGTCGGCCCCAACGGGGTCGGCAAGTCGACCCTCCTGCAGATCCTGGCCGGCCTGCTGGTCCCGTCCGCCGGTGAGGTCCGCGTCGATCCGCCCTCGGCCACCGTGGGCTACCTCAGCCAGGAGCACGCGCGCTCGGGTGACGAGACGGTGCACGCCGCGCTCCGCCGCCGCGCCGGCGTGGCCGCGGTCGAGGCCGAGCTCGTGGCGGCAGGCGCCTCGCTCGCCGCCGGCGGTCCGCAGGCCGATGATCGCTACGCGGCCGCGCTGGAGCTGTACGAGACGAGCTCGGCCGGGGATTTCGAGGCACGGCTGGTCGGCGCGTGCGCGCAGGTGGCTCTCCCACCGGAGGTCGCGGAGCAGCCGGTGACGACGCTGTCGGGTGGGCAGGAGGCCCGTGTCGCCCTGGCCGCCATCATCCTGGCCCACTTCGACCTCACCCTGCTCGACGAGCCGACGAACGACCTCGACTTCGACGGCCTGGCCCGGCTGGAGGACCTGGTCCTGCGGCGCAGCGGGGGCATGGTCATCGTCTCGCACGACCGCGCCTTCCTCGAGCGCACCGTGACGGACGTCCTCGAGCTCGACCCGCACTCCCGGACGGGGTCCGTCTACGGGGGTGGGTGGTCGGCCTACCAGGCCGAGCGCGCCGCCGATCAGGCGCACGCCGCCGAGGCCTACGCCGTCTACGAGTCCCAGCGCGCCGGACTGCGGGCGCGGGCCCAGCGTGAGCGCCAGTGGGCCACCACCGGTGTGGCCCGCGAGAAGAAGCATCCTCGCGACAACGACAAGGCGCAGCGGAAGTTCCGCATCGAGCGGACGGAGTCCCTGGCCGGGCGCGCCCGGCGCACGGAGCGCGCGCTCGGTTCGCTGCAAGCGGTGGAGAAGCCGTGGGAAGGCTGGGACCTCCGCTTCACCATCAGCGAGGCGTCCCGCTCGGGCGACGTCGTCGTCCGGCTGGAGGAGGCGGTCGTCGAGCGGGGTGACTTCACCCTCGGACCCTTCACGCTGGACATCGCCTGGGCCGAGCGGATCGCGCTCGTGGGGCCCAACGGATCCGGCAAGACGACGCTCGTCGAGGCCCTGCTCGGACGCCTCCCTCTCGCCAGCGGGACCCGGCGCCTCGGTCCCAGCGTGGTGGTGGGCGAGCTCTCCCAGGACCGGCGCGTCCTCGGCGACCGCCCGAACCTGGCGGACGCCTTCACGGTGGCGACGGGGCTCGCCCGCGACGAGGCCCGCTCGCAGCTGGCCAAGTTCGGACTGGGCGCGGAAGCGGTGCTCCGCCCGGCGGCCTCACTCTCACCGGGTGAGCGGACCCGGGCCGAGCTGGCCGCGTTCGCCGCGCTGGGCGTCAATTTCCTCGTGCTGGACGAGCCCACCAACCACCTCGACCTGCCGGCCATCGAGCAGCTGGAGGCGGCCCTCGGCGACTACCGGGGGACGTTGCTCCTCGTCTCCCACGACCGGCGCCTTCTCGAGACGGTCCCGACGACGCGCCGGGTGGGGCTCCCCGCGCCGGGCCAGGCCTTCCGGGGGCTGCACGAGGGCCCGTAGTCGCTCGGCCCGGGCCCACCCGTGCCGTCCGGAGTATCCTTGGGGACGGACGGGGCCGACGCTGGAGGTTGCAGAAATGGCCGTTCCCGGTCCCCGACGTCATGGCCCGGTCGATGGGCGCGGACGGGACAACGGGGTCGGCGGCGGGACCAGGGACACCCCGACGGTGGACTTTCAACTGCTGTTCGAGGCGCTGCCCAAGAAGTACCTCGTCCTCGACCCGGACCTCGTGATCGTCGCCGTCAGCGACGCCTACCTGGAGGCCACCCTGACCCGGCGGCGTTACCTGGTGGGCCGGCGCGTCTTGGACGTCTTTCCCGACAACCCCGACGATCCGGCCACCGAAGCCACCCGCAACCTGAAGGCGTCGCTCAACCGGGTCGTGCGCCAGCGCACACGCGACGCCATGTCTGTGCAGAAGTACGACATCCCGCGCCCCGGGGGGGGTTTCGAGGAGCGGTTCTGGACCGCGAACAACTCGCCGGTGCTGGCGCCTGACGGCTCCGTGGCCTTCATCGTCCATGCCGTCGAGGACGTCACGGAGTACGTGCTGCAGCGACAGGAGCCCGCGTCCTCCGAGCTGCAACGGTTCGACCAGATGGGGGCCGAGGTCATGCGGCGCGCCCGTGAGGCGGCGGATCTCAGTCGCGACCTGAAAGAGGCCAACGAGGAGCTCGGGATCCTCTACTCCCGCCTGCAGGAGCTCGACAGCCTGAAGACGGGCTTCTTCGCCAACGTCAGCCACGAGCTCCGGACACCGCTGTCACTCATCCTCGCCCCCGCCGAGAGGGTTCTGGTCGACCTTCCTCGCGACGATCCCCACCGCCACGACCTCGAGGTGATCCTGCGCAACGCCCGCGTGCTGCTCGGGCACGTCAACGATCTGCTCGACACCTCGAAGATCGAGGCGTCCAAACTCGAGCTCGACTATGCCGAGCTCGACCTCAGTCACCTGGTGCGCCTCGTGGCCAACAACTTCGAGACGCTCGCGGTCGACCGCTCGGTCACCTTCGTCGTGCGCGCGCCGGACGCCGCCATGCCGGCGCAGGTGGATCCCTCGCGGGTCCAGCAGGTCCTGCTCAACCTCCTCTCGAACGCGTTCAAGTTCACCCCCGCCGACGGCACCATCCGGATCGAACTGCGTGACGGCCGTGAGGACGGGATGGCGCACGTGGAGGTCGCCGACAGCGGGCCGGGGATCGCACCGGACCAGCGGGGGGAGGTCTTCGAGCGTTTCCATCAGCTCGACACCAGCTCGACCCGGAAGATGGGAGGCACCGGGCTGGGGCTCCACATCGCCCGCGAGCTCGTCGACCTCCACGGCGGCAGCCTGGGGGTCGCCGACGCACCCGAAGGAGGGGCCCTCTTCGTGATGGAGCTCCCGGTCGCAGCGCCGCCGGGCCGCCCGGTGCAGCTCGGCACCTTGATCCCCGTGGAACAACCCTCCGCCGTGCTCCTCGACGGTCACGGCGTCGTCCCGCACATTCCGGCGCACACGGCCGATCCGGAGACCGTCCCCGGCGACGAGGCAGCCATCATTTTGGTCGTCGAGGACAATCCCGACATGAACCGCTTCGTCTGCGACGCGCTGGCGGGGTCGTTCCGCGTGCATGCGGCGTTCAACGGCAAGGAGGGCCTCGCGCTGACCCGGTCGCTGCGACCGGACCTGATCATCTGCGACTTCATGATGCCCGAGATGAGCGGCGACGAGCTGGTGCGCGCCGTCCGGGCCGAGCCGCGCATCGATGCCACGCCGATCCTGATCCTGACGGCGAGGAACGACTCCACGGCGCGGATCGACGTCCTGCGCGAGGGGGCCAACGACTATCTCCTCAAACCCTTCTTCCAACCCGAGCTCCGGGCCCGGGTGGACAACCTGGTCAAGGTCCGACAGGCCGAATTGCACCTGCGGGCGCTCCAGATGGCGGAGGACCGCAACCGCATCGCCCGCGATCTCCACGACCTGGTGATTCAGCGGGTGTTCGGCGCGGGCATGCGCCTGAGCTCCATGCTGCCGACCGCGGTCGGCGCGACCGCCGACCATTTGCGCGAGGTCGTGGCGGAGCTCGACAGCGTGATCAGCGACATCCGCACCACCATCTTCGACCTGCAGACCGAGCAGACCGTCCGCGGCGGACTGCGCTCCAGTGTGCGCCAGCTCACCCTCGACGCCGGCGAGCGCCTCGGGTTCGCGCCGCGGGTCCGCTTCGCGGGGCCGGTCGACGCCGGCGTCGATCGGGATACCGGGGAGCAGCTGCTGGCCGTCCTGCGCGAGTCGCTCTCCAACGTGATCCGCCACGCGCGGTCCTCGTCCGTCGACGTCGAGGTGGCGGCCGGGCCCGAACTCGTCCTGCGGGTGTCCGACGACGGCGTCGGCGCGGCAGGGGACCCGGGCGCCGGATTCGGGCTCCGCAACATGGCCTCACGTGCCGCCGCGCTGGGCGGTTCGTTCGAGGTCGGGGTCCGCAGCCCCCGGGGCACCGTCGTCGAGTGGCGGGTGCCCCTCGGCGCCGCGACCGGAGGCTGAAGGCCGGCGGGGAGTCCCTCACGGCGCACCGCACCGCGATCGCAACCACGATGCGCCTCAGCATCACCCCTACCACGCCACACTGTTGTGCGGGCGTAGTCCAACGCTGAGGCGCCAGGACTGCGGGGAGGAGACCCGGATTCCGTACCGGGACGCAGCACACGGGGAAGCGCACATGACGAGCAGCCTGAAGTCAGCCGAAGAGATGGTCGAGAGCCTGATCGCCTCGGTCAACCGATCGCACGACGGAGCCGCCTGGAGCTACGTCCTCACCAGCGACGTGGACAACATCGAGGTGGCCTCGGCCCGTGCGACCCACACGCTGCGGATCCACCCCTGCTGGCTGCGCTACGTGGTCAGCCAGGGCGAGTTCCAGTCCTGCGTCGCCGACGAGATCGAAGCCTGGTACCTCCTGCAGTACCTCACGGGCGAGGTCCCCGCCGTCGCCTGATTCCGTTCTCCGGGGCCTCCCCGCCTACGCGAAGCGCTCCCGCAGGGCCACCTCGGCCGCGGACGCGCCGCACATGCCGTGGACGCCGCCGCCCGGCGGCGTCGAGGCCGAGCAGAGGTACACGCCCTCGACGGGCGTCCGGTAGGGGTTCCACCGAGCCACCGGCCGGAACACCGTCTGGCGCAGCGTGGCCGCGCCGCCGTCGACGTCCCCGCCCACCAGGTTGGGGTTGTGCGATTCCGCCTCGGCCGCCGTGCGCACCGAGCGGGCGAGCACGATGTCGCGGAAGCCCGGGGCGAAGCGCTCGATCTGCGCCTCCATGCGCTCACTCATGTCGACGGCCGAGCCGTTGGGCACGTGGCAGTAGCCCCACAGCGTCTGCTTCCCTTCCGGCGCACGCGTCGGATCGACCACGCTCGCCTGGGCGACCAGGACGAAGGGCTGCTCGGCGTGCCGCCCGGCGCGGACCGCGGCCTCCGCGCGCGCCACCTCGTCGAACGTGCCACCGACGTGGACGGTCACGGTGTGCCGGCAGGCCTCGGCCGCCCAGGGCACCGGGCCGTCGAGCGCCCAGTCGACCTTGCAGGCCCCGGCGCCGGGCTTGAACCGCGCCCACGGGCGGCCCGCCCGGCGGGAGAGCTGGGACCCGGCCAGCGCGACGAACGCGCCGGGCGAGGTGTCGAGGAGCACGGCGCGGGCCGGCGGCAGTTCGGCCAGTGCGGTGACCCGGCTGTCGGTGTGGACGACGCCCCCCAGTCGGCGCAACTCGTTCGCCAGCCCCTGGGTGATGGCGGCGCTGCCACCCTGCACGACGGGCCAGCCCACGCCGTGGCCCAGCGCGGTGAGGAGAAGGCCGAAGGCCGAGGTCAGCGGAGCGGTCAGCGGTTCGGCGGCGTGCGCCGCCGCGCCGGCCAGCAGTGCCCGCGCCGCGTCGGTGCTGAAACGCCGAGCCGTGCGTTGCGCCGACGGGGTCCCCACCAGTGCGAACCGGGCGAGGGCCAGCGGGTCGCGCGGGATGTTGCGCATCGGCCCGAACACGTACGGCACGATTCGATCGAGCCAGTCCACCAGCGGCCCCACCAGGTCGCGATAGGCCGCGGCGTCGCCGCCGAGGTGCGACGCCGTCTCGTCGACGTCCCGGTAGAGCGCGGCGGCCCGCCCGCCGTTGAGGGGGTGGGCGAAGGCCACCTCGGGTTGGCGCAGCACGACCCCGAGGCCGGCCAGGTCGAGCGAGCGGAAGAAGGGCGAGGCCACCAGAGCCGGATGCACCGCCGAACACACGTCGTGGCGGAAGCCCTCGAGGGTCAGGGCCTCGGTTCGGGTCCCACCCCCGAGGGTCGGCGCCCCCTCGAAGACTTCCACCCCGAGGCCGGCCCGGGCCAGCGTCAGCGCAGCGGCCAGGCCGTTGGGCCCCGAACCGACCACGACGGCGTCTGCCAGCTGCATGAGCCGACGTTACCGAGCGGCCCCCGGAAGGGCCCGTCGGCCGCCGACTCTGTGCCTGACCGGCCCCCGCTGGCGCGTCGGCCGCCGGTTCAATAGCTTGCGCTGGCGGCTGGACGCGTCCCGCCCGGCTCACCGACACGAGAAGGGGGTCCCCCATGGCAGAGGTGCACGGAACCTGCGAACGGCGCTTCGATCCGGTCCGCGCCACCCTGGCCGACCAGCTCGAGACGGGGGCCGACCTCGGCGCCTCCGTCGCCGTCTTCCTGCACGGCGAGCCCGTGGTCGACATCTGGGGCGGCTGGGCCGACGCCGAGAAAACCCGGCCCTGGGAGCGCGACACCATCACCAACGTGTGGTCGACCACCAAGACCATGACGTTCCTCGTCGCCCTGATGCTCCACGACCGCCGCGAGCTCGACTTCCACGCGCCCGTCGCCACCTACTGGCCCGAGTTCGCGGCCAACGGCAAGGGGGGCATCGAGGTGCGCCACGTCATGGGGCACACCGCCGGGCTGAGCGGCTGGGACGAGCCGCTGACTGCAGAGGACCTGGCCAACTGGGAGAAGTGCACCACCGCCCTGGCCGCCCAGGCCCCGTGGTGGGAGCCCGGCAAGGGTTCGGGCTACCACGCCGTGACCCAGGGCTTCCTCATCGGCGAGATCGTCCGCCGCATCACGGGCGAGAGCATCGGCGCCTGGTTCGCCCGCGAGGTGGCCAAGCCGCTCGATGCGGACTTCCACATCGGGCTGCCGGCCAGCGAAGACCATCGCGTGTCCAACGTGATCCCGCCGCCGCCGATCGACGTCGCCGCCATGGAAGGCCAGGTCTCCGAGCTGATGCTGAAGACGTTCATGAACCCGCCCCTCGACGCCACCATGGCGCATCACGAATGGTGGCGGCGCGCCGAGATCCCCGCCGCCAACGGCCAGGGCAATGCCCGCTCGGTGGCGGCCATCCAATCGGTCATCGCCGGACGGGGCCAGGCCCGCGGCGTGCGGCTGCTCTCGGCCGAGGGCACCGACCCGATCTTCGAGGTACAGGCCGACGGCATCGACAAGGTGCTCGGCGTGCAGGAGCGCATCGGCATGGGCTACGGCCTGAGCAACCCGCCCGAGATGCCGCTCGGCCCGCGCGCCTGTTACTGGGGCGGTTACGGCGGCTCGGTCATTATTAACGACCAGGACGCCGAGCTCTCCGTCTGCTACGTCATGAACCGCATGGAGTCGGGACTCGTCGGCGACCTGCGCGGCACCAACATCGTCGCCGCCACCGTCGCCGGGCTGGCCTCTTAGGGCAGGATCGCCTCGGCTTCGATCTCCACCTTCCAGGCGGGCTCCAGCAATCCGGCCACGACGACCATCGTCGCGGCCGGGCGCACGTCGCCGAACAATTCGCCGTGCACCGCGCCGACGGCGTCGCCGTGGGCGGCCGACGTGATGTAGATCCGCGTGCGCACGACATCGTCGAGCGAGGCCCCCGCCTCGGCCAGCGCCGCCGCAATGATCTCGAAGCACCGTCGCGCTTGGGCCGCGGCGTCGTCGGCGACCCTGCCGCCCGTGACGACGGGGCCGGTCCCCGAGACGAGCACGCGGTCCCCCACCCGCACCGCCCGGCTGAAGCCGATGGTGGGCTCGAAGGGCGAGTCCGAAGAGACGTGCTGACGCGGGGCCATGCCGGGCATCCTCCCACTCCCGGCGGCCCGGCCTGCATGACGGCCGGTACGCTTGGCCCGGATCGGAGGTCGGATGGATCTGGGTCGGCGGCGGATCGGTGTCCTGGTCGGAGCAGGGGTGATGGCGGCGGGTGTCGCCGCGCTCGTGGTCGCCGGCCTCGGCGTCTTCTCCGGCACCCCGGCGGCCCCGACCGGCACCCACCACGCCGCCATGGCGGCGACCACCACGACCACCACGATTCCGGCCCCGCCCGTCCCGACCGGCCCGGCGGCGAGCACGCTGGTCGCCACGACGAACGGCTCCATCCCCGGCTACGCGTCGCCGGAGGCCGCCGCACCCGACATGACCGTGCAGGGCACGTGGTACGGCTACCCCTCCGTGCTGCCCGTGATCACGACCCAGCCGGGATGGCTCTACGTCCGCCTGGCCCAGCGCCCCAACGGCTCGACGATCTGGGTGCACCAGAGCGACGTCACCTTGTCGAACACGCCGTACTACATCGTGGTCAGCCTCACCACCATGCACCTCCAGGTCTTCGACAACGGCTCGCTCATGTTCGACTTCCCGGCCGGCGTCGGCGCGCCCGACGACCCCACGCCGACCGGCCACTACTTCATGCCGATGCAGTACCCGTCGCCGGGGCCCGGGTACGGACCCTTCGTCCTCGTCACGTCGGACCACTCCGACACCATCACGGACTGGGAGAACACGGGGGACGCCGTCATCGGCATCCACGGGCCGATCACGTCCTACGACGACTCGCTGATCGGCACGACGGGAGCTGCCATCTCGCACGGGTGCATCCGGCTCCACGACGCCGACCTGGCCCAGCTGTCGGTGATCCCCGCCGGCACGCCGATCGACGTCGTCAGCTGACCGTCCGGCAGCTGAGCGTCAGGCCCCGACGTCGTCGAGGTAGGCGCGGGCCCGGGCGAAGGCCGCCGCCGCCTCGGGCACGCCCGCGGTGACCAGCCCCTGCCAGCCGTGCACCATGCCCGGCCAGGACTCGGCCGTCACGGCCACCCCGGCGTCCATGGCCGCCCGCGCCAACGCCTCGGTCCCCAACCGGAGGGTGTCGTACTGCCCGGACGGGAGATAGAGCGGGGGCAGGCCCGTCAGGTCCGCGTAGACCGGCGAGAGCCGCGGGTCGTCCAGGGAGAGGCGCCCCGCCGCGTAGTCCCGCCCGCGCCGGCGGACCCACTCGGCGGTCAGGAACGGATCGCGGCCGTCCTCCGCTCCGCCCTCCACCGGAGCGGGCACGGAGACGTCGAACCAGCCGGAGATCGAGACGAAGCAGGCGGGCGGCGCCAGACCCTCGTCCCGCGCCGCGAGGAGCACGCCGAGCCCGAGCAGGCCGCCGCACGAGTCCCCGCTGACCACCACGTGGGCCGGGTCGGCACCGCCGGCCAGCAGCGCGCGGTAGGCGGCGAAGCAGTCCCGGTGCGCGGCGGGAAAGGGGTGTTCGGGGGCGAGGCGGTAGTCCGCCATCACCACGCGGGCCTCGAGCTGCTCGGCCAGCATGGCTCCGTAGAAGTGATAGTCGTCGAGCGGGCACGAGACGAGACCGCCGCCGTGGCAGTGGAAGACGACCCGGTCGCTCGGGGGCCGGCGGGCGCTCTCGTACCAGGCGCAGCGCACGCCGCCCAGCTCGACCTCGGTCACCGTGACGTGGGCAGGCACGGGGTGCCCGTGGAACGGCGCCATCGTCGCCCGCACCGCCCGGTAGTCGGCCTCCGGGTCGGCGAAGTCGGGCGGCACGAGGGCGAGGATCTGGGTCAGCTCCTGGCTGGGCACCCGGGCCTCACCCCAACTCGTAGTCGGCCAGATCGGGCTCCCGCGTGCGGTCCCAGTACGTGTGCAGGTCGAAGGGCCAGTTCTGGGTGACGCGCCCGTGCGCGTTGCGGTACCAGGTCGGCACGTCGGCCACCCCCCAGACCATCCGCGCGTTGCCCTCTTCCATCTCGCGGCCGTACCGCTCGTGCACGTCGCGTCGACACGACATGGTCCGGTACCCACCGCTGAGGAGTCGGCCGATCGCCTCGACCGCGTAGCGGACCTGACACTCGACCATGATCAGGATGCTGCCGTTGATGACGAGGTTGGTGTTGGGCCCGTAGAGCAGGAAGAAATTCGGGAAGCCCGGCACCGTCATGCCCAGGTAGGCCCGGGCGTCACCGGCCCACTCCTCGTTCAACTCCACGCCGCCCCTTCCGAACACCCGCATGGGCGCCACGAAGGCCGACGCGCTGAACCCCGTGCCGTAGATCAGCACGTCCGCCGGGTGCTCCTCGCCGTCCGCCGTGCGCACCCCGTGGGGGGTGATGGCGGCGATCGGCGTCGTCACGAGGTCCACGTCGGATCGGCCCAGCGCCGCCGCCCAGCGCCCGTCGTCGCGCAGGGCGCGCTTGGCGAACGGCGGGAAGTGCGGGACCATCTGCTCGAAGAGCGCATCGTCTTCGACCTGGGCCCGCAGGACGTCGAGCAGCATCGACCGCACGAAGTCGTTCTCGGCGCTCACTGCCTCGGTGTGCTCGTCCCATCCGGGGTCGACCCGGGCGGCGACGAGCAGCCCTTCGTGCATGAGCCAGAACTGCCAGAGCCTGTCCCAGCGCCCGTAGCTCGGCAGCAACTGCAACAACTCGTGGAAGTCGGGTGGGAACGGGTCGCCGTAGTTGTCCGTCGGCAGCAGCCAGGGCGGGGTGCGCTGGTAGACGTCCAGGTGGCCCACCTCCCCCACCAGGCAGGGGACGAACTGGGCCGCACTGGCGCCCGTCCCGATGACTCCCACGCGCCGTCCGGCGAGCTCCACCGTGTCGTCCCAGGCCGCCGAGTGGAAGGACGGGCCGGCGAAGCGCTCCTGGCCCTCGATGGCCGGAAAGGACGGGCGGTTGAGCTGCCCGACGGCGCACACGATGCCGTCGACCACTTCGATCATCTCGATGCCGTCGGCGGCCCGCACCGTCAACGACCACTCCCGGGCGGTGTCGTCGAAGCGGGCCTCGGTCACCTCGCTCCGGAAGCGGATGCAGTCCCCCAGCCCGAGGTCCTTGGCCGTCGCCTGCAGATAGGCCAGCAGGTCGGGCTGCGCCGAGAAACGGGAGACCCAGTCGTTCGTCTGCGCGAAGGAGAAGCTGTAGAGCTGGTTGGGCACGTCGACGCGACAGCCCGGGTAGACGTTCTCCAGCCAGGTGCCGCCGACGTCGCCGTTCTTCTCGAAGACCGTGACCGCCACGCCGGCCTGACGCAGCCGGTGCGCCGCGGCCAGGCCCGAAGCGCCCGCCCCGATGACGGCGCACCGGAAGGCACCGTCGATCTCGGTCATGCGCCACGACGGCTCCCGCGGATCGCTCCCCTCCAGCACGAGCTCCTCGATCAAGAATCCTTCCCAGTGCTCGGCGACGCCGGCCCCGACCAGGAACCCGAAGATCCGCCGCCGCTCCTCCGGCGCCAGATCGTGGTCGGGCCGGCCCGAGGCCAGGTGGCGCGTCAGCGCTGCGGCGGCCAGCGCCCGCGCCGACGACTCCTGCTCGGGGCCGAGCCCGCGCCCGGGCACGAGCAGCTGTTGCTGGTCGGGCTCGAACTCCTCCCGCAGCAACGAGAGGTCGCCCGTTCGGTGCGCGACCGCACACAGGAGCGGGTGCACGTCCGCTGCCGCGCAGGCCGCCTGCACGCGGGCCGCGTCGTCGGGGCCTTCTCCCCCGGGCGCCGCCCGTCCTCGCTCGTCCCCACCCATGCGGACGAGCCTAGGCAGGCTCGTTGCCGCGGATGGTCAACGCCCCATGTGCTTGCCGAGCTCCGCGATCTGGCTGTTCACCTCGACGGTGCGGGGCAGCTTGTCCATGGCGGTCGCCAGCGAATCGGCCGTCCAGCGGTCGTCCGTCTCCACGGAGTCGGCAATCGACCATCCGGCGTAGATCCCGACCGAACCCCCGTACACGCTGAAGACCTGGCCGTTGAACGGACAGCCCTCCGCAGCCAGGACCGCGACGAGCGGCGAGACGTTCTCGGGGTCGAACAGGTGCTGCTGCATCGACTCGCCCATCCCCGGCGTCTGCATGGTGAGCCGCGTCCGGGCCACCGGGGCGATGCAGTTGGCCCGCACGCCATAACGCTCCATCTCCATGGCGTTGACGACGGTCATGGCGGCGATCCCCGCCTTGGCCGCCGAGTAGTTGGTCTGCCCGATGTTGCCGTGCAAGCCGGCACCCGAGCTGGTGTTCACGATCGCCCGGTCGGTGATCGTTCCCGCCTTGGCCGCGTTCCGCCAGACGTCGGCCGCGTGGCGGGTCAGGTTGAACGTGCCCTTGAGGTGCACCGCGATGACATCGTCGAACTCCTGCTCGCTCATGGACACGAGCATCCGATCGCGCAGAATGCCGGCGTTGTTGACCACGACGTGCAGGTCGCCGAACGACGAGACGGCCTGCTCGACCATCGCCTTCGCCCCGTCGAAGGAGCTCACGCTGTCCGTGTTGGCCACGGCCTGGCCGCCGGCCGCGGTGATCTCGTCGACCACCGACTGCGCGGCGGAGATGTCGGCACCCGACCCGTCGACCGCCCCGCCCAGGTCGTTGACGACGACCTTGGCGCCGAGCGAAGCGAACAGGAGGGCGTGCTCGCGGCCGATCCCCCGTCCCGCCCCGGTGATGATCGCCACTCTGTCCTGCAACATGGTCCGGCCGTCCTCTCGCACTCGTCGGGACCGTCCGCAGTGGGCGGTGGTCCAGGCGAGACGATGGCAACGGCACCTCAGCGTGTCAAACCGAGACCTTCCGACTTGGTGATATGCGGCGAGGACGGTCACCGCCGCAGTTCTGCCACCTCCGCCAGCCGTCCCAGCTTGTTCGGATTGCGGATGGCGTAGATCCGTGTGATCAGGTTGTTCTCGATCACCAGACTCACCACAGTGACGTCACCACCAACGTCGAACCGGGCACCGGGCATGCCGTTGATCCGAGCGGTGCTCGCCACCAATCCCGAGAGATCCGCCACGCGGGCGAGGAACGCCACCACGGTCTCGGCCCCGACGAGCGGCTTCCGAGCAGCCCGCACCAGACCGCCGCCATCGGCGGTCAACACCACCTCTGGGGCGAGCACTTCCACCAATCCCCGCACATCCCCGGAGGTCACGGCGCCCATGAACTTTTCGAGGGTTGCCTCTTGTTGGGCCCGGTCCACCTGCATCCGCGGACGTCGTGCCGCCACGTGCGCACGGGCACGGTGGGCGATCTGCCGGACTGCGGCCGTGGTCTTGCCAACGACCTCAGCGATCTCGTCGTACGGTGTCTCGAACACTTCGTGTAGGACGAACACAGCCCGCTCGACCGGACCAAGGGTCTCGAGCACCGTGAGGAGGGCGATCGAGACGTTCTCGGCGAGCTCGGCGTCGTTGGCCATGTCCGGACCCGTCAACAGCGGCTCGGGCAACCATTCGCCGACGTAGTCCTCCCGGCGGCGGGACACCGTTCGGAGCCGATTCAACGCCTGCCGGGTGACGATCCGGACCAGATATGCCCGCGAGTCACGCACCTCGGTCCGATCGACGCCGGCCCAGCGCAGCCAGGTCTCCTGAACGACATCCTCGGCGTCGGTCGCCGAGCCGAGCATTTCGTAGGCGACGGTGAAGAGCAGCCCGCGGTGGGTGACGAACGGGTCCTCCATCACGCCGACGAGGTGAGGGCGAGTGGCTCGAGGTGGCAGGCGGCGGAGAACTCCTGCGATTCGATGCCCATCGCGATGTTGGAACGGGCCATGAAGTTGGCCAGCGCAATGAACGCGGTGAGTTCAACCAGAGCGGCCGCTCCCAGTGCCTTGAGCAGCCGGGCCGACAACTCGTCGGTCACCGTCGGCGGCGTCTGCGTCATCGCCTCGGCGTACTCCATGACATCTCGCTCGAGCGGCGTGAAGACGTCCGACACACGCCAACGGGGCACCTCACGGGCCTTGTTGACGTCGAGGCCCTCGTTGTGGGCGAAGAAGTATCCGAGGTCCAAGCAGAAGCTGCAGCCGATCAGGCTGGCCGTGGCCATGTGCGCGAACGACTTCAGGTTCTCGTCACACTGGTCCCACTTCTGGGCCTTGCGACCGACGGCGAAGCTGAAGTTCAGTACCTTCCGGTTGTGCCACGTCACCCCGACCGGTTCCGGCACCTCTCCGAACATTTTGCGGGACATGCGCTTTACCACTGCGCCGTAGGGTCCGGTCAGTTCTGCCGGGGGGATCCGCGTACTGCTGGCCATGATGCCTCCTCTGGTGACGTGCTTTCACCATGAGACACCGGCCACGACTCGAATGTGACAACCGAGTCGGATCTCGTTGGCGACCGCGGTTGGAACCGAGAGGGCCATCAG
This sequence comes from uncultured Acidimicrobiaceae bacterium, assembly GCA_963719485.1. Taxonomy (GTDB): domain Bacteria; phylum Actinomycetota; class Acidimicrobiia; order Acidimicrobiales; family RAAP-2; genus Bog-473. The sequence continues at coordinate 3,058,035 of OY970387.1, read as the reverse complement.
GCATATCCGATGTGCCCCATTCACGATCAGTCTTGCAACCGTGCTTCCGATGAGATGATTGCCGTCACGGTCTTACGACCGAGACCAGAAACTTCGGCGAGCTGGCGGATGGAGGCGCCGGCACGATGCGCAACTCGGATCATGTCGTCGCGGATTCCCACTTCCTTGGCTGCTCTCTCTGCGCTCAGACCCACGACGACCAGAGCGGAGCCGGCCTCGCCCTCTTCGCCACTCCGGTACTTGTCCATCGCGGAAGTCGCCGCAAATACCTCGGCGTCGCTGTAGCTCATCGTTCCTCCCTGAGCCCGAGAGCGAGCTTGTCCCTGAGAACGATCAACAGCGCCACTCGGGGTGACATCTCGGCTCTTGCCTCGGCAACATTGAGGTGGGCCAACGTCATTCCGAGAAGTTCAAGCGCCTCGACTCGTTCGAGCTCAACTCTGACCACTGGCCCAATTGTAGCCATCGGTGGTGCGAACCGGACCACAGAGCCTGGTTAGGGTCGGTCATGGACGTCGACGTACTCCTGGACGGTTTCGGAACACGGTGGTCTGACGTGCTTGGCGCCGCCCAAGCCGCGGAAGCAGGCGGTCTCGACGGTGTGTGGTTGAACGACCATCTGAACGGATTGGTCCAAGGGGCACCGCACGTGCTCGAGTGTTGGACGGTCCTGTCGGCCCTGGCCAGCACCGTCTCTCGCGTGGTGCTCGGGCCTCTCGTCCTCAACGTTGCGAATCGTGATCCGGGCACATTGGCGGTGATGGCCGCCACATTGCAGGAAGTAAGCGGCGGGCGTCTCATGCTGGGGATCGGCGCCGGAGGCCGGTCCGGCACTCCCTACGGGCGCGAGCAGGAAGCGCTGGGACGCTCCGTCGGTAGCGACCCCGAGCGCCGGCAATCCGTCGAGCGGACAGTGGAGACGCTGCGACAAGTGTGGTCAGGCGGAAAGACGGGGAAGGGCGGGTTTTTGCGTCCGACGCCGCGACCACCGATCCTGATCGCGGCCTTCGGTCCCAAGATGGCTGAAGTGGCCGGCAGGATCGGTGACGGCATCTGTATGCAGGCCAACGCCCGACTTCCTGAGCTCGCTGCAGTTGCTCGGGAAGCCCGCTCGGAAGCAGGGCGCGACCCCCGCGAGTTCTTGCTTGTCGCGACGCTCGGATCGGTACCCGAGCAGACTCGCCAGTGGGAAGAGCTGGGTGTTGATCGACTCATCGTGTACGTCGCGCCCCCGTTCACAGAGGGGATCCGACAACTGGCCGGGACGGTCTGATCCGGGAAACATCGGGTCGCGGCGAGGGCTCCATCGAGGTGGCAGGCTTGCCCGGTGGGAGGATCCGGCGCCCTGACGACGTACCTGGGCACTGCTCCCGGCGTCGGAAAGACCTACGCCATGTTGCGGGCGGGCCGACTTCGTTCCGATGCCGGCGAGCGCGTCGTCGTGGGCTGGCTCGAACGCCATGGCCGGGCAGAGACCCGGGCCCAGTTAGGAGACCTGGAGGTTGTGCCACCTCGCCCGGTCGCCTACGGGAGCGGAACCTTCGACGAGTTCGATGTCGAGGGGGTGATCGCCAGCGGGGCCGGCGTCGCCTTGGTCGACGAGCTGGCGCACACCGTGGTCGGCACGACCAGGCCCAGGTGGCAGGAGGTGGCGGACATCCTTGCTGCCGGGGTTGACGTCATGACGACGGCCAATCTGGCCAACCTGGTGTCGGCCCGGGACTACGTGGCGCAGCTCACCGGAGCGGGGACTGTCGAGTCGATTCCGGACGAGTTCGTGCGCTCCGGGGAAACCGTGCTGATCGATCTACCCGCCGATGTCCTCCGTCGGCGCATCGCCGACGGAAAGGTGTACTCGGCGGACCGGGTCGGAGGCGCGCTGGCGGATTACTTCCGGGTGTCCAACCTCGAGGCGCTCAGTGCCCTCGGGCGGGCCTGGATGGACGGAACCCTGGAGGCGGTGGCCGGGGAGATGCTCGAAGCACGTGGGCTCGTCGCTGCGTCCCGCGCGACCGTGGTCGCAGGGGTCTCGGATACCGGCTGGGGCCGGCACGTCATTCGCCGCGCCCGCGAACGGGCGCTCGAGGACGACGCCGATCTGCTTGTGGTCCACGTCAGCCTCGACGACGGGATGACCGACCAGCGATCGCAGGCCCACGCCGAGCACCGGGACCTGGTCGCAGAGGTCGGAGGCTTCTACGTCCAGTTGACCGCGGGGTCGGTGCCCGAGGGTCTGGCCCGGGCGGTGCGGGACCACGGCGCTTCCCGGCTCGTCGTCGGCCGGCACCGATCCCGGCTGGGAGAGATCGTGCACGGTTCGATTGTCTCTCGCCTGCAACGACTTCTCCCGGACGTGCGGATCGAGGCGGTACGTGAGGAGTCGATGTCACCACACGCGAGCGCTTGACGAGGCCGGAGAGCAGCTGACCCGCAATCGGAGGTTACCTTGGCCCCGGTGAAGGACCCTGGGAACTTGTTGGCGGCCGGTCGAGACGCAGACATCTTCGAATACGGCCCTGGATTGGTCCTTCGGCGCTCCCGGGAGGAACGTTCGATGTTGGGAGAAGCTCGAGTCATGGAGTACCTCCATTCCCAGGGATTCCCGGTGCCTGAGGTTGAGGAAGTGAGCGACGACGGCCTCAGCATGGTCATGGAGCGCATCGAGGGCGCCGACATGGTCGCGATGATGTCCAAGCGCCCATGGGCAATCCCTCGTGTGGGGCGGGTGCTGGCCGATCTCCATCGTCGGCTTCATGAACTCGCGGCTCCGGACTGGTTGCACGACGCCCCTGTCGGTCATGGAGATCGCATCCTGCATCTCGACCTCCATCCACTGAACGTGATGATGAGTCCACGAGGTCCGATTGTCATCGACTGGACCGGTGTTTGCCGAGGTGATCCCGCCGTCGATGTGGCGCTCGCGTGGGTCCTCATGGCGGCAGGCGAAGTGCCGACCGGTCGGTTCATCGGCATGGTCCTCGGTCGTGCCCGCGCGGCCTTGGTGAAGAGCTTTGTCGACTCCCTCGATGTCGGCGTGGTGAAGGAGCGTCTGCATGACGTGGTGGCATGGAAGGTGTTGGATCCCCACATGTCCGCTCCTGAGCAAGCCCGTATGTGGGAGGTGGTGAAGGAGGCTGGAGCTGGCGCTCCCTCCTAGGTCTCGCGGGGACATCGACCACCAGCCGTTTCGCAATTCCAGGACAAACGCGAAGGGCCTTTCGTCCCATGACGGCGGGGTCGCTGTCCGTCAGCCTTGATTGATGAGGACATGGCCGGCCCGGCGGCTACTGCGGATAGGCGGCTGCTTCGTCAGTTGAAGCGGACGGAGGGAGGACCAGGTGGCGAGTAGTCGCAAGCTCCGAAACGAACTGACCAACGAGGTTGCCAAGCTGCGCGGTATGGAGCAGTCGCTTGATCCGAACCTCGACGACGTGAGCGCGAGGCCATTGGCGCTACAGATTCGCGAACAAGCTGGAATCTGCCTGGATCTCTTGGACCGATACCAATCGAGCTCGCCCGGGCGAATGTGGTCCGATGCCGAAAGGAATTGCCAGCCGCTTCGGGAGGATCTGAGGCGAACGGAGAGGCTTTTTCGTGCCGCCTCGGGAGAATGGGCCCGCGCCCTGGCGCACGGAGAGCGTGGTCCGGAATCCGCACCGGCGAGAACGAATAGAGCGCCGACGATGGTGGAGCCCGACAGAGTCTGGTTTAGCCAACGACGAATCATCGATCCTTCTGGTGGTACCGACACCATGCGGGTTCCGCCTGTCCCCGTAGAACGCCAGGTGGATGGCATCTCGACGCGCCTGGATCCAATCCGCCAGGATCACTTCGTGTCCGACGTTCACCCACCAGTCGGCGACCTTTCCCTGATGTCAACCTCGCAGCTGTTTGCCCTGTATCGGTCGACGCTGTCGGAACTACGAAGCCGCGGCATCGTCCGCACAGAGAATGCTCCGGCAGGCGACTATGCCGAATACCTCGTTGTGAGAGCGCTTGGCGGTGAGTTGGCGCCCAATTCCGAAAAGAGTTGGGATGTTCTCGTTCCAGGTGACAAGCGCGTACAGGTAAAGGCCAGAGTCGTGTCCGACCCACCGACCAGGAGCCAGCGGCAGCTCTCCCCATTCCGATCCTTTGATTTCGATTCAGCCGTCATCGTCCTGCTGGCTGAATCCGACTACGCCGTCTGGAGAGCTGTCGAGATCCCGGAGGCTGTCGTTGGGGAGCGGTCCACGTTCAGGTCTCATGTCAACGGGCACGTGCTCCATGCCACATCAGACGTCCTTGATCATCCTGATGCACGAGACCTGACCGAGAGGCTGAGAGAAGTCCAAGCTTCTTAGAGTGCGGCCGCCTTCGCGCCGGTTCGTCGACCGATGAGCCACCGGCCAGGGGCCAAGGGCCAAGGGCCAAGGGCCAAGGGCCAAGGAAGCTAGCCTCGGAATCGTGAAATTGCGCCGGAAGCGACGTTCGTCTGGGTTCTCCACGATCACGCTCCCAAATGGAGACAAGGTCCTTGCGGATGATGAGACGAGAAAGTTGTTCGAGGATACAGACCGGCCCGACCCGTCCAATGAGAGCCTTTCACGGCTCTGGCGCGACGTTGCAAGAGTTCGGATCATCGATGGAGGCATGAGCGAGGCGAAACCACTCGGACAAACCGTCCTACTCGATGTCACAAATGCCGAAGAACTTGCGCAAATGTTCGAGCGGCTGGCAATTGTCGAACCCGCTCGTGGATTCCACTGCATGTGCTACGGGGACCAGGCCCTGGAACTTCGAGACCGAGCCGATGCAGTGATCGCAGTGCTTGGCCTGCACCACGGCGACTCCATTCGATGGGACGGATGGTCGACTGACGCCGAGCTGAGTGATGGCCGGGCTCTGGTTGACTGGCTGGGTCGTCACGGCGTCCATTTCCCGAAGAGCGAGTGACGTGTCCTGACCGACCGATCGAGGTACCCCGAACAGTGCACGTTGATGGGACGCCCCGCCTTTCGGAAGCCGGATGTCCTACGCGGTTGCCTCGAGCAGGCGCCGCTCGAGGTAGCGCCGCTCGGCGTCGGTCCCGGCCAGCTCGTGGGCCTGGCGATAGGCCTCGGCGGCCTCGGAGCGGCGACCGAGCCGGCGCAACATGTCTGCGCGCGCAGCGGGGAGCAGGTGGTAGCCGCGTAACTCCCCATCCGCGGAAATGTCGTCGAGCAGGGCGAGGCCGGCCGCGGGCCCCTCGGACATGGAGACGGCCACCGCGCGGTTCAGCGCGATGACGGCCGACGGGGACATGGCGAGCAAGAGGCCGTAGAGCACAGCCACCTGGGCCCAGTCCGTCTCACCCCCCGGGCGCGCGTGACACTCGGCGATGGCCGCTTGGACCTGGAAGGGACCCGGGCGCCCCAGACGGGCGGCCGCGTCGAGTCGCCGCCGCCCCTCGGCAATGGCCCCGTCGTCCCACAAGGACCGATCCTGCTCGTCCAACACCACCAGGTCCCCGTCGTCGTCCACCCGCGCCGCGCTGCGGGCGCCGTGGAACAGCATCAGCGCGAGCAGGCCGAGCGCCTCGGGCTCGTCCGGCATCAGGGTGCACAGGACCCGGCCCAGTCGGACGGCCTCCGCGGTCAAGCTGCGGCGGACGAGGTCGGCGCCGGAGCTCGCGGAGTACCCCTCGTTGAAGAGGAGATAAAGCACCGCCAGGACGGCGGCTGTCCGTTCCACCAGCTGGGAAGCCGGCGGCACGACGAAGGGGATTCCCGCATTGCGGATCTTGCGCTTGGCGCGGACGAGCCGCTGGGCCATGGTCGCCTCGGGCACGAGAAAGGCACGGGCGATCTCGGCGGTGGTCATTCCGGCCAGCGTGCGCAACGTCAGCGCCACCTGGGCCTCGAACGACAGCGCCGGGTGGCAGCAGGTGAACATCAACCGGAGCCGATCGTCCGGTACGTCTTCGTCCGGAACCATCTCGTCCTCCCCTGTGTTCTCCCCCGTGGCCATGACGGCGACCTCCCGCGTCTTCGCTGCGCCCGAGCGGGCGCGCCGCACCCGGTCGACGGCGCGGTTGCGCGCCACCGTTGTCAGCCACGCGCCGGGGCGGCGCGGGATGCCGTCGCGGGGCCAGCGCTCCAGCGCCGTCGCGAAGGCATCCTGCGCGCACTCCTCGGCCAGGTCCCAGTCACCGGTCAGCCGGACCAGGGTCGCCACGACCCGGCCCCACTCGGCATGGAACGCCTCCGCGACAGCGGCCTCGATCTCGGGGGTCACATCTCCCAGATCGGCCTCACTTCGATACTGCCGACGCGGGCGCCGGGGATCTTCGAAGCCACCTCGATCGCTTCGTCGAGGTCCTTGCAGTCGACGAGGTAGAAGCCGCCGAGTTGCTCCTTGGTCTCGGCGAACGGGCCATCGGTCGTGAGCACCTCACCGTTGCGCACGCGCACCGTGGTGGCGTCGGTGGTGAAGTGCAGACGCTCGCCGCCTTGCAGCACACCGCGCTCGGCCATCGTCTTCCCGAACTCGCCGTACTCGTTCAAAATGGCCGCGCCCTGCTCGGCGGTGGCCGCTTGGACCTTGCTCTCGTCTTCGGCAATCATCAACAGGTATCGCATCAGTCCTCCTGATTGGGGTTGGTTTCGCTCCTACGACGATCGGGGACCGCCCGGATCGACACCCCGGCACCGAAATCTTGACCAACTTCTCCGTCCTACGCTCCCTGACCATGGCGACCCCCGAGAATCCGGGCCTGTTGGAGCTCGAGGTGGGCGCGATCGCGGCCGGTGGGGGCTGCGTGGCCCGGGCCCCCGACGGCAAGGTGGTCTTCGTCCGGCACAGTCTCCCCGGCGAGCGGGTACGAGCCCGGGTGACGGCCGACACCACCTCCTACCTGCGGGCCGATGCCGTCGAGATCCTCACCCCCTCCCCGGACCGCGTCGAGCCCCCGTGCCCGCACGCCGGGCCCGGGCGCTGTGGCGGCTGCGACTTCCAGCACGTGGACGTCGGGGCGCAGCGACGCCTGAAGGCCTTCAGAATTGCGGAGCAACTCGAGCGCCTGGCGGGGCTGGAGCGGGCGGTCGAGGTCGAGCCGGTTCCCGGTGACGCCGCCGGGCTGGGCTGGCGCAGCCGGGTGCGCGTCGCGGTGGACGGCCGCGGCGCCGTGGGTTTCCGCCGCCACCGCTCCCATCGGCTCGAGTACGTCGCCGAGTGCCCGATTGCCAGCCCCGCCGTCGCCGGGACGGGCGCCCTCGCGGTCCTGTGGCCCGGCGCCACCGAGCTCGAGGTGGTGACGGGAACCGAACCGGACGAGGCGGTGGTCTCCGTGACGCCGCGCCGCAGAGCCTCGCCCCGCCTGCCCGACATCGGCACCGGCCTGGTGGTGGGCGGGAAGGTCCGACGGGGGCCCGCCGCCGTGCACGCCTCGGTCGGCGGCCGCACCTACCGGATCTCGCCCGGTGTCTTCTGGCAGGTTCACACCGGCGCCGGCGCCGCGCTGCTCTCGGCCGTCCTGGCCCTCGCCGGTGACTGCCGGGGGGCGTCGGTGGTGGACCTCTACGCCGGCGCCGGCCTGTTCTCGGTCGCCCTCGCCGAGGCGGCAGGCCCGTCGGGGTCCGTCCTCGCCGTGGAGCGGGACGGGCGCGCCTGCGCCGATGCCCGGCACAACGGCGCCGACTTCCGCACCCTGCGCGTCCTGGAGGGCGCGGTGACGCCGCTGTTGGTGGAGACCGGGCTGGGCCGGCCCGACATCGTGGTCCTGGACCCCGCTCGCGAGGGTGCGGGCATCGACGTCATGCGGGCCCTGGCCGCGCACGCCCCGACCGTGCGCACGGTGATCTACGTCTCGTGCGACCCGGCCTCGTTCGGGCGCGACGTCCGCGTCCTGCTCGACGACGGGTGGCGCCTCACCGTGCTGCGCGCGTTCGACATCTTCCCCATGACCGAACACGTGGAGCTCGTGGCGGCGCTCGAACCACCCTCCCGGTCGCCCCGCTGAGTCGCGCTACGCGTGCCCTCCGAGCTCGTGCTCGATGTGCCCGGGCGACTCGAACTGCAGCGTCGAGTGCGCCACATCGAAGTGCCCCGACAGGCAGTCCTGGAGGTGGTCGAGCACGCGACCGGCCTCACCGGTCGTGAAGCACTCGTCGGTGACCACGACGTGGGCGGTGAGGATCGGGAGCGAGGAGGTCAGCGTCCAGGCGTGCAGGTCGTGCACCGACTGCACCTCGGGCAGTTCCATCAGGTGCCGCCGCACCTCCTCCATGTCGATGTCCTCGGGGGTGGCCTCCAGCAGAATGCGCAGCGCGGGCCGCAGCAGCTGCACCGCCGCCTTCAACATGAGGAGGACGACCACCAGCGAGGCCACGGCGTCGGCGCGGTCGAAGCTCCAGACGACGATCACCACACCGGCAATGAGGGTGCCGGCGAACCCGTAGAGGTCGGTGAGGATGTGGCGGAAGGCACCCTCGATGTTCAGCGAGCGCCGATCGGCCCGGGCGATGGTCAGCGTCGCGGCCAGGTTTACCGCCACGCCCACCGCGGCCACCCAGATCAGCACGGCCCCGTCGACCGCCGACGGGTGCACCAGCCGGACCAGGGCGTCGTACGTGACCAGGGCGGAGACGACGAGCAGGGCGATGGCGTTGGTGGCGGCCGCCAAAATCTCGGCGCGCTTCATGCCGTAGGTGTGCGACCCGGTCTCGGGACGGGCCGCCAGGCGGATCGCCACGAGGGACCCGGCGATGGCGCCGACGTCGACCAGCATGTGCCCGGCGTCGGCCAGCAGGACGAGCGAGTTCGAGGCGACCGCGGCCCCGACCTCGAACGCCATGAAGGCGACGAGGAGGACCAGCGCGATCTTCAGGGCGCGGCGGTCGGTGTCCACCGACGGCGGCCCGGCGGCATGGTCGTGGCGGTCAGCCATGGGCCGTCACGTGGTCCGCGTGGGACAGCACTTCCTCGACGAGCCGGCGGACGTGCGCGTCGTCGAGCACGTAGAAGATCCGGGTGCCCTCCCGGCGGCTCCGCACCAGCCGGGCCAGCCGGAGCTTGGCCAGGTGCTGCGAGACCGCAGCGGGCTGGGCGCCCACCAGCTCCGCCAGCTCGTTGACCGGGTGCTCGCCCTCCAGCAGGGCGCAGATGACCCGGAGCCGGGTCTCGTCGGCCAGCAGCTTCAGCATCCCCACGGCCGAGCCGAACTCCTCGCCGGCGATACTTCTAACTACCTGCGTAGGCACGCAGATAGTGTACCCGGCGCGCCGGAGACGCTTTACCCGGCGGGTCGCAGGCTCAGTGGCTGGACGTGAAGGCCGACGTCGGCACCGGCTGCACGTTGCACGGCTGGGTCACGGACGCCTGCGGCACGGCGGCCTGCAGCACCGCCTTCATGATCGGACCGGCAACGTGGGCGCCGTCCGAGGCGTTGGCCTGTTGGGGCACCACCACCGCCACGGCCACCTGGGGGTGGTTGGCCGGCGCGAACCCGATCATCCAGGTGTCGGTCAGACCCGTGGTCGGGTCGGTCTGCGCGGTGCCGGTCTTGACCGCGGCGCACAGGTAGGCGGGGAACCCGACGCCGGCGGCGGTGCCGCCGGGCTGTGTCACCGACTCCATGAGGGATGTGACCTGCTGCGCCGTCTGGGCCGACGACACCGTCGCGGCCGCCTTGGGGGCGTAGGTCTGCACCAGCGCGCCCTGGGAGTCGTGGATGGACGACATCAGGTGCGGCGTCATGAGCACGCCGCCGTTGGCGACCCCGGCGGCCACCATGGCGTTCTGGAGCGCAGTCGTCTGCACGTTGTACTGGCCGATGGAGCTCTGCCCGAGGAAGGCCTGCGAATTAGGAGCGAGCGGCGGGAAGATCGAGGTCGAGGTCCCGGGCAGGTCGATCCCCGGCACCGAGTTGTAGCCGAACAGCTCGGCCTGCTTGGTCATGATGGGGACACCCAGCTGGACGCCGAGCTCGGCGTAACCCGGGTCGCACGAGAACGGGAGCATCTGGGTCATCGTCCCGCCGCACGGCCCGGACTGGTCGCACAGCAGCTTGTTCGAGTCGGAGAATTTCTGGCACTGCTGGACCGGGTAGTCGAAGCCGGCCAGCGCCGGCTTGAGGTTGTAGGCCGCGGTGCTGGTCACGACCTTCATGGTGGAGCCCGGCGGGAACGTCTCACGGTTGGCGATGGGCCGCAACGGGAAGAAGCCCTCGCGGTCCTTCTGGATGTAGCTGTAGTAGGCCAGCTGCTCTGCGTGCAACGAGGTGCTCACCAGCGGATTGGGGTCGAAGGTCGGGTTCGACACCATGGCCAGGATGTTCCCTGTCGACGGTTGCATCACCACCACCGCCCCGTCTTTGTTGGCGCCGGGCGGCAGTGTGGTCAGGGCCTGCCACGCTGCATTCTGCAGCGAGGGTTCGACGGTCAGCGAGACGTTGTCGGTGGTGCGCGCCTGCTGCTGCCGGAAGATCAGCTGGCTCAGCGTCTGCGGTGGCGGCAGGTGGGCGGACAGGAACGAGTCGTATTGCTGTTCGATACCGGCCGTGCCGTAAAAGAGGGCGGAGTCGTAGCCGGTGATGCCCGCGTACAGCGGGCCCTGGGGGTACTGGCGGACGTAGTGGTACGGGTAGGCGGTCCTGTCCGTCCCGGCCGGCGTCGGGACCGACTTCGCCAGGACCGTGCCGTCGGCGGCCGTGATCGTCCCCCTCGGGTTGATGTACACCTGCGAGGACACGCGGGGATTGAACGGCGAGGTCTGCAGCGCCTTCGCCTTGACCAGCTGGATGTTGACCAGCTGGGCCACCACCAGGCCGAGGCAGGCGACCATGATCACCCCGAGCCATCGGATCCGACGACCCATCAGCCCGCCAGCCACTTCGTCGACGACCTGGTCACAGGGGGCATGGTAGGCCGCGGGTCCCCCAAGGGGGGCTTCATCCCCGTCGTGGATGCTCCACCCCCCTTGCAACCCGGCTCGGGGGTTCAAGACCTCGCGCCGGTGTGCCGATGGTCTAGGCAGTGGCGCGTCGACTTCTTTGTGTCCGGGATCACGCCTGTCCGGCGACCCGGGCCACCGATGGCGCGCCGACCGAGAGGCCGCACGGGCCGGACCGGACGCGAGAGGAGTGACGTGAACCATCGTGCACGGAGGCTCGCCCTCCCGGCATTCATGGTGGCCGGCGCCGCCACCCTGATCCTGACCACCGCGCTGCAGGCCGCACCCGTCGCCCAGGCCGCCCAGGCCGCGCATGCGGCCGGGTTCGCCGCGAACCTCACGTGGAGCACGACGCTCAACGACGCCAAGAACCCCATCGCGCTCTCGTCCCCCAACGTCGCCAACCTCGACGGGCAGCCGGCGGTGGTGGTCGGCGACCGCGCCGGGTGGGTCTACGCATTGCACCTCAGCAACGGATCCGCGGTCGGCGGGTGGCCCTACTTCGCAGGAGCGCCGGTGGACTCGTCGCCGTCGGTGGTCCCGATCTCGCCCAACGGCACCGACTCCGTCTTCGTCGGAAGCGGCGGCACGACCGATCCGACCGGTGGCGGGTACCAGGCCATCACCAACAACGGGCACGACCAGTGGTTCGTCCAGGAGACCAACCCGGGCACCGACCCCACGCCCCATTCGGGGATTGCCGCCTCGCTGACCGTCGGCTCCTACGCCGGCGGCTACGGCGTGGAGGCGGGATCGCTCGGACAGAACACGGACGCCCTGAGTGCCGGCAACGGCGCCATGCTGGGTGGCTTCCCGTGGTTCCAGGCCGACTCGGTGTTCTCGACGGCTGCGGTCGCCGGCCTCTACGCCGACGACAACAACGAGATCATCAGTGGCGGCGATTCCAGCGCCGGCCTGGCGTACAACCAGACCTACAATAACGGCGGCCACATCCGCATCCTGTCGAGCGCGGGCAATGCGGGGCAGCCTGCTCCCAACGACGGCCTCATCTGCCAGTACAACACGAACCAGAACATCGACCGGTCGTCGCCCGCCGTCGGCCAGTTCCTCGGAGGCGGCGGTGTCGGCATCGCCATCGGAGACGGGAGCTTCTACGGGGGCGCCTCGGACTCCAACAAGGTATTCGCCATCAATACAGGCTGCGGTCTGGCCTGGAGCGTGCAGTTGAACGGGGTCACCGCCGACTCGCCCGCCCTTGCCGACGTGCAGGGCAACGGGCAGCTCGACGTCGTCGAGGGGACCCAGGCGGGGACCATCTACGTGCTGAACGGGACCAACGGCGCCACCGTCTGGTCCGCGTCGACCAGTGGCCAGGTCATCGGCTCACCGGTGACGGCGGACCTCACCGGGGGCGGGTACCAGGACGTCATCGTCCCCACCACCGACGGCATCGACATCTTCGACGGCCGCTCGGGTGCCGAGGTGGCGACGCTCGCCACCAACTACGCGTTCCAGAGCTCGCCGCTGGTCACCGACGACCCCGACGGCCACATCGGCATCACGGGTGCCGGGTACGTCGATGTCGGCGGGAACGCGACCGGCTTCATCGGCCACTGGGAGATCGACAACACGAGTGGCTCCGGTTCGAGCGTCTACGAGCAGGGGGCGTGGCCGCAGTTCCACCACGACCCGCAGCTCACAGGTGACGCCGGGACACCGGGGCCCACGGTCGAGGTGCCCTGCAACGCACCCGCCGGCGCGCCCGACGGCTACCTCCTGTCTGCGTCCGACGGCGGCGTCTTCAACTACGGGAACATCCCGTTCTGCGGGTCGACGGGCAGCATCCACTTGAACCGGCCCGTGGTGGCCTCCGCGCTGACCGAGGACGGTGGCGGGTACTGGGAAGTGGCCTCGGACGGCGGCATCTTCGCCTTCGGCAACGCAGGGTTCTTCGGCTCCATGGGCGGGAAGCCGCTCAACGCCCCGATCGTCGGCATGGCCGCGACCGCGGACGGCCGTGGCTACTGGCTCGTCGCCTCCGACGGCGGCATCTTCAACTTCGGCGACGCCGGCTTCTTCGGCAGCGCCGGCAGCCTGCACCTGAATCGACCCATCGTCGGCATGGCCGCGACACCGAGCGGACACGGCTACTGGCTCGTCGCCTCCGACGGCGGCATCTTCAGCTACGGCGACGCATCGTTCGCCGGTTCCATGGGGGGCCGGCCCCTCAACTCCCCCATCGTGGGGATGGCCTCGGACCGAGAGACGACCGGGTACTGGGAGGTGGCCGCCGACGGTGGCATCTTCTCCTTCGGCGCCCCCTTCTACGGCTCCACCGGCAGCATGCACCTGAACGCGCCCATCGTCGGCATGGAGGCCAACCGGAACGGCTCGGGGTACCGCTTCGTGGCGTCCGACGGCGGCATCTTCAGCTACAACGCGCCGTTCTTCGGGTCCATGGGTGGCACACCGCTCAACAAGCCCGTCGTCTCCACGGCCGGCACCTGACGCCGCCGCGCTGACGGCTTCAGGCTGCCCTGTCCGACCGGCTCGAACCGGCGAAACGAGGCGGCGGTATTCTGACCTCCTTTTCCGGCTCAGGAAATGGGGATACGGGTGAACGACAGCGACGACCACGCTCACCTCGTCGGACAACGACGCGACGGCCGGGTGCTCGTCATCACCATGGAACGGGCCGCGAAGAGGAACGCCATCGACCGGGCGATGGCCGACGCGCTCGACGACGCCCTCAACGTGCTGGACGACGACGACCAGGTGTGGGCCGGTGTCCTGACGGGTGGTCCCGACGTGTTCAGCGCCGGCAGCGATCTTCGGGCGGGTGGTGACTACGTCACGGACCGCGGGGGCGAGTACGGCATCATCCGCCGGCGGCGTCGCAAGCCGTTGATCGCCGCCGTCGAGGGCCCGGCCCTCGGCGGGGGGCTCGAGATCGTTCTCGCCTGCGACCTCGTCGTGGCGGCGAGGACCGCCCGGTTCGGCCTGCCCGAGGTCCGCATCGGGGTCGTCCCGACCTGCGCCGGCCTCTTCCGGGCGCCGCGGGCGTTGCCGCTGAACGTGGCCCGGCAGCTCATCCTCACCGGCCAACCGATCGACGCGCCGCGCGCCTACGAGGTGGGCTTCGTCAACGTGCTCACGGAGCCGGGGGACGCGCTGGGCCAGGCGGTGGCCGTCGCGGAGCAGCTCTGCGCCAACGCCCCGATCTCCGTGCAGGCGTGCCTCGCCGCGGTCAACGACATCCTCGCCGCCGACGACGACCTCGGCTGGCAGCAGACCGGGCTCGCTCTGCACGCGGCCGCAGGTTCCGACGACGCCCGGGAGGGAGTCGCCGCGTTCTTGGAGAAGCGGGCACCCGTCTGGGTCGGCCACTAGGCGAACCGACGCCCACGGAAGCCCTGGTCGGCGCCGTTTGCAGGCCATTGCCCCCGACGGCGGGCGCAACGCCGCCCTCGGCTGCGCACCAGCGGGCCTTCTCGCCAACCGGCACGCTCCAGGCACGCTTGGCGGCAGGTTCGCCGGGGAATGATCCCTTCACACGAGTTGTCCGTAGTAGCTCAGGAAGGGAACGCCTCGAACGAAGCAGGAGTGAGAATAATGCGGCAGAACCGTTGGTACCGGGAATCGACCCACAGCGCCCGATTGGCACGATTGGCCGGCGCTGTCGTGGCCGTTGGCGGAGTTTCACTGTCCTTGATGGCGACCGAGGCGGGCGCGGCGACCACCGTGACCGTCTCGACGACCAAGAACGCCAAAATGGGGACAATCCTCGTCAGTGGCAAGACGCTGTACACCTTGAAGCCGAGCAAGACCGCCTGCACGACGGCCTGCCTGAAGATCTGGCCCGCGCTCACGCTCCCCGCCGGTGCGACCAAGGCCAAGGCAGGGTCCGGCGTGAACGCGTCGAAGCTGGGCACCGTGAAGCGCGGTGGTGCGCTGCAGGTGACGTACGGCGGGAAGCCGCTCTACTACTTCTTCCTGGACACCGCTCCGGGGCAGGTCAAGGGGAACATCACCGACACGTGGGGCAAGTGGACCGCGGTCGTGACCAAGAAGTCGGCCACCTCCGGCTCCACCTCGAACTCCGGGTCCGGTAACTCCAGCGCCGGAGGCGGCGGAGCATCCTTCTGAGAGGGGCGCAACCGAGAAAATGGCGATGACCACACTGCTCCTGCCTCCGGCAGAGCCGTCCGAGGCTGAACACGCCGAGGACGTTCCACAATCAGAGGGAGCTGCTCGAGAGGCCAACGAGACCAAGGTTCACCTGCGGTCGCGCCTCTACCTCCCGGCCTTCTCCATCGCCGGTCTGGCGGTGGCTCTGATCGCCTTCGGGTTGTCCGAGCACTGGGGGGGCACGAACTACACCGGGTCGGTGACGCTGCTCCGGGTGGTGCTGGTCGGTCCGTTGGCGCTGGCGATGTTGGGCTGCTTCATGATCACCGAGCGGGTCTGGCCGGCGCAGCGACGGCCTCTCTTCGCTCGCGGCCACCGCCACGATCTCATCCTGACCGCCACGAACGCGCTCCTCGTTGCGCCGTTGATCACCGCGCTGACCCTCGCCTTCGTCGCGGTGGTTCGCCGGGGTGCTCCGTGGATCGTCTTGCCGAGAATCGGGGCCCTTCCTCGCTGGGGTGCGATCATCGCCATCCTCGTGCTGATGGACTTCTGCAACTGGGCGGTGCATCTGGCGAACCACAGAGTGCGGACGTTGTGGCGCTTTCACGAGCTCCACCATTCACAGGAAGACATGAATGTCCTGACGGTCTTTCGCACGCACCCCCTGATCCACGTGTCCTATCTCGTCGCGCTGATCCCCGGCGTCGTGCTCCTGTCGAACGGTGCGCTGTCGGTCACCGCGTTGGTCTTTTACGGGGGGATGGTCGCCTTCGCCCACTCCAATACGCGAGCGGGCTTCGGGCCTCTCGAACGGATCTTCGTGAGTCCGAACTTCCACAGGATCCATCACCAACTCAATGGGCCACAGGACGTCAACCTCGGCTTCGCGCTGACCATTTGGGATCAGCTGTTCCACCGAGCAATCTTCCCGACGGAAGAGACGATCAGAACGGACACCGGGCTGCCCGGTCGACCGCTCATCGTCGAACAGCAAGGGGAGCGGCCACACCACTTCTCCGTCCTCCTGTCCCAATGGGCGGCGCCCTTCCGCCCCATGCCCGACATCTCCCGGCAGCCTCCGGGCGCGCCCACCGCGGTCGTACCGGAGAGTCAGCGGACAGAGCTGCAGGGACCGCGTACGCTCGGTGGGTCCTGACGGTGTTGGACACACAGAGTACGGAAGGTGGTTCCGTGGTGACCTCTTCAGTCGAGACGCAGCGGCGCTCATGGAAGACGCTGCTCGCGATGGTCGTGAGCACCCGGAGCCCACAGCTGGCCGCGGACAGCGCCCTAGTCGTCGTACGCATCATCCTCGCGTGGATCTTCATCTACTACGGGGGCGCGAAGCTCTTCGGGTGGTTCAACGGAGGCGGCATCCACGGGACCGCCATCTACTTCTCGCAGACGGCCCACCTGCACCCGGGCGGCCTCTTCGCCGTGCTGGGCGGGACAATCGAGTTCTTCGGAGCCATCGCCGTGGCACTCGGCCTCTTCTCGCGTCTCGCGGGCCTGGCGCTGTTCGGCGACATGGTGATGGCCATGATCACGATCACCTGGGCCACAGGGATCAACTCGCGCACGGACCCCCCTGGCTATCAACTGAACCTGGCGGTGGCGGGCTTGGCCCTCGTCGTGGCCTTTCTGGGCTCGGGCCGGTTCAGTCTCGACGCACTGGTCGAACGACAGCTCACCGGGGTCAGCGGCGGGACCGAGCTTTCGGGGGCAGTGCAACCCAGCCAACCACGACCGTCCGTGAGCTGAGTCGGCGATGTTGACCGAAGAGCCGCGCCTGCTCGACCACGGGGCTGCCGTTTCGGAGCGGCCCCAGGTCGACGGTGCGACGGATCTCGGCCACCGTAAGAACCGTTTCCTCACGCTCCGACTCCGGCTCCGACTCCGGCGGCTGGACAAGGTTCTCGCCGCTCCCCCGTTCGATCGACTGATCAGGATCTCGGCGACCCTCGTCGGCGCCACGGGCGCAGCCTTCTTCGCTCAAGCCACCCTCCAGAGCTACCTCCAGACCCATCGCTTCATCGGTGGGGTCTTCTTCCTGGAACAGATGTGGGTCGTCATCGCCTACCTCATCCGACGCCCGGCCCGTGCGACCAGCCGACGGATGAGAGACTGGCTCTTGGCGTTCGGCGGAACGTTCGGTGGTGTCCTGTTCCGACCCGACGGAGCTCATCCCCAATGGGGTCTCACCGCGGGGCTCGCGTTCCAGCTGTGCGGCCTGGCGATCTGCATCGTGTCATTTCTCTCTCTCGGAAGATCTTTCGGATTCGTCGCCGCCGACCGCGGGCTCGTGCAGCGCGGCCCCTACGCCATCGTTCGTCACCCCATCTACGCCTCGTACCTGATTCTGCAGGCGGGGTACCTTCTCCAGAGCATCTCGATCCGCAATGCCCTGGTCATGCTGTTCGCGTCCGGCTGCAATGTCGGGCGGGCCATGGCCGAGGACCGCATGCTCGCCACGAACGACGAGTACGACGCGTATCGCCGTCGGGTCAGATGGAGGCTGATTCCCGGAGTCTGGTGATCCGGGCTTGCGGCATGGTGGTGCCGGGCGTTGACCGACCGGAGGGACCGGAACTATTTCCAGCCCTGCAGGACGTGCTCGAACCACCACTGCGGCGCCGCCGCCGTGAGGACGTTCATGTCCCAGTAGTCCCACCACCTGACGATCTTTCCGTCCCGGATTTCGTGCACCGACGCCACGTCGAGAGCCATCGTCTCCCCGGTCGGCCACTCCCAGTGCTCGACGTGCTCGGTCATCACGACGTCCTCGCCGGCAACGAGGTGGCGTCGTTCGTCGAACAGCTTCGACAGCTTGTCGAACGCGAGTCTCAGCCGTGCCGTGATTTCGGCGGGGCCGCGGGCGACGTCGTCCTCCGGCGTCACGACGTCCGTGTACTCACCCTTCAGATCGAAGCGCGCCCCCAGTGCGGCAAAGTCCTGGCGGTAGAGGTCGTCCCAGAACCCCTCGATCAACCGGCGATTCCCATCGAGACGCGTCACGCTGGTCATCCCCCTTTGCTCCAGCGCGCGTTGGCCTCCTCGAAGAGCCGGCCGGTGCGTGCAAGGTCCCGCGGTCGCTCCTCAAAGGTCTCGCTGTCCCACTCCGATCGTTCGGTCGAGAAGAAGTCGCCGCCATAGACATGCAGTGCGACGGCATACTCCCGGCGGGTGTTGGCGACCGAGTGAATGACGTCGTCGCCCATGAGCAGGACCTCACCGGCCGGGAGCTCACGCCCTCCGGTTGCTTCGAGCCCTCCCGGACTCCGGCGGAAGAAGGCGTTGTCCTCCTGGCCGCCGTACATGGCGATCACCGCCCACATCCGATGGTCGTGCGGATACAAGGCCATCCCCGGAGTCCAGGCCACGTGCAGCACGGTGAGATCGGGCGCCGCGTGCAGGGTCGTGATGCCGCCACGCTCCACCGGTCCGAGGGCTCGTTCGAGCGCGGCACGATCGGCCACGAGCTCGGTCACGACGTCCCGAACGGCCAGAACGGGTGCGTGCTCACCGAGCGCTGACTGGCAGCGGTTGACGATGTCGACGACCGTAAGTGCCACGCGGCCAGATTAGGACTCCGGGAGCGGGCTCGGACCAGCGGCGGGCGGCCCAAGGGCTTCCGAAGGTTCCTCCGGCACAGAACCCACCACCGCAGGGCTCGACCAGGCGGCATCCCAATCGGCGACCCAGGAGTCGAGGCCCGTGATCTCGAGCACTTTGGAGACGATGGGACGGGGGCGAGTGAGGACGAGGGTTCCCCCGTCCTTGATCGCCATTCGCCTTGCGACGTGCATGGCACCCAATCCCGAGGAATCCAGGAAGGTGAGCTGGTCGAGGTCGACGACAACGAGCGAGCCAGGAGGACCGACCAGAAGCTCGGGCAGCCCCCCACAGGTCGAGACGTCAAGCTCTCCCCTGAGGGCGAACAGACGACCGCCTTCGAAGTCGTACGCAGTGACGCCAAATGGGTCCACCATCACGTGCCCCCTGTGCTCGGCCGCCGAAGGATAGCTGCCACGCCCCTCGTTCGAAAGGGCTGAGGACGCCCGCTCCGACCAGCACGAGAGCAACCGCCTCGTTCAGGTCCTCACATGCCGTGGTTCACTTGACGGGGACGACCACCTGCATGCACATGACCTGACGTCGGGACCCGTCGAAGCCGGTCAGGTCGACACCGATGGGCTGGTCGGCCGACGCGGTTTTCGGAACTGTCAAGGTCAGACTCTGGCTGTAGGGCCCTGGAGGAAGAGGCAGTGACATGGCCTTGAACGGGGCCTTGGGCTCGGACAGGACGTGATCGAACAGGACTGCCGCCGGAGATTCGAAGTGCTGCCACCTCCGAACGACGCGACCCGACGGCCAGGTCGCGGTCAGCTGCTCGCTTGCGTCTTTGGTGAGCGTTTCGCTCAGGTTCCACGTGACGCTCAGCGTCAACGGTTGACCGGCTTGCGGGGGCCAGACGGACGCGTCGAAGCGTTGGATGCTGATCGCGTCTCCGGGGGTGCCGCAGTTCCGCCACGGGAGCGGGACCGCCCATGCCGCGGTGGGCACCCCGATGATGGAGCTGAGGACGGCAAGGAACGTCGCGGCCAACGCCAGCCTCGACACCCGAGGCGACCGTCGGATCCTTGCGGGGTAGGCCCTCCGTGTCACAATTCCTGTTTCGGCGCTCTCGGGCTAATCCATGAGTGTTTGCTCCGCCCGACCGGCGGCGGCCACCCACGGGTGGTCATCGTTTTCCGGGGGCACCGCCCGGCCCCGGAGCAGTGGTCGGCGGCGGCCTGCTGGCCGCGCTGAGTCCGAGAGCGGCGGCGAATGCAGCAAGGTCGTGCTGCAGGGCCGCGGCGGCCGACGGGCTGATCTTCCCGCTCTGTTGTCCGGTCTGTATGGCGGTCGCCACCTGCTGGAGATCGTTGGCTGCCTGGTTCGGCTTCGCCGCTCCTTCGTCGCTCAATGCCTGCTCGGCCTGGCTGGAGATCGCCTGCGCGGACGCTGGGTCGATGTTCCCGGCAGATTGGAATGAGGCGACGTCGCCCAACAGGCTGCCGAGTGCGCTGGAGGAGCTGGGCACTGTGGTCGTCGTGGTCGTCGTCGGCGGGGTCGTCGTGGTCGTCGTGGTCGGGGCCAGGGTGGTCGAGGTCGATGCTCCTGATCGATCTCCCCTTGTGCTCGTTCCGGCGTGGTGCTGAGGGCTCGGTGAGTTGGGTCCGAGGGCGAGCACGAGGCCCGCAACGAGTGCCGCGAGGGCGAGTCCCGCGACAAGGGCGATCCACCGACCCTTCGTCCGCGTCAGCCTGGGCACCGATCGGGACAGAGCTGTGTCGGCGCTCGGGCCTTCGAGCAGTGCTGTGGCCGCCGATCCTGGTGCGAGCGCCGTGAGGTCGAATGCTGCAGTTGGGGTCACCGTCCCGGCCACGTCCCGGTCGGCGGCCACCCAGGGCTGACGAAACGGCGCGGTGGCCAACAACGCCGCCACCTCCTCGGCGTTGAGGCGCTCGTCAGGCCGGTGGTCGAGCATTCCGCTCAGGAGCACCCTCCAAGGGGCCGGAAGGTCGCCCCGCAGCGGTACCGGTCCGGCCAGACGCCGAGCCACGACCTCGCCCGGCGATCCTTCGTACACCCGATGTCCCGTGAGACACTCGAGCAGGACGATGCCGAGTGACCACACATCGGCCTCCGGTCCCACCTGGTGATCCTCGAGTTGTTCGGGAGCCATGTAGGCGGCGGTCCCGAGCGTCGTCCCGGCGAGCGTCAACGTCGAGGCGTCGTCCAACCGGGCGATGCCGAAGTCACCGAGCTTCGCTCCTCCGTCCGGACGCAACAGGATGTTCGACGGCTTGACATCGCGGTGCACGATGCCCTGCCGGTGCACGTACGCCAGCGCTCCGGCCAGCTCGACACCGAAGTCCGCGGTCCGCCGGGGTCCAAAGGATCCCGTCCGCAACGACTCTGCGAGCGTGGGGCCGGCGACGAACTCCATGACGAGGTAGGCGTGCCCGTCGGCCACGCCGGCATGGAGCAGCCGGACCAAACCGGGATGTTCGAGCCGCGAGAGAACTCGCCCTTCCTGGGCCATGCGCCGCGCCAGGCCGGCATCGGCCGAGCGCACGACTTTGACCGCCACCGTCGTGTGGCTCTCCTCGTCGGTGGCCTCGAACACGTCGGACATCCCGCCGTGACCGAGGAGGCGGACGAGACGGTAGCGCCCGTCCAGGACTTCAGCCGGCCGTGCCACGGCTGCTCGCACCGGATCCCGCGGGGGAATTGTGGAGGCCCCGTAGACGTGACCCCGCGTCCCCCCGCCGACCGTGTCGCTCATCCCTCCTCAATACCCAGGAACGGCTGTTCCGCACGGCGAAACGTCCCTCCTCGTCAGCCGTGCGTCGGTGGGGGGCACGAAGGCCCTGGTGGTTCACAGCGCGACCCGAGTCGCTGGCAACGTGCTCGACGCGATGACGTGACCGCCGACTCAGGCGGTTCCCTCCATCCAGGCGGCGAACTGCTCCCAGGTCGCTGTGCGCGGATGGGACTTGAACGGTGTCCAGTCGATACCGCCCTTGCTGATCTGCACCTTTCCCATCAACTCGCCGTCAGAGCGGACCTCGAACTCGACGTCCACGTTCATTACCGTGATCGGGTGAGACAGGTTCATCGTGACGTCATGAGCTGGCATGACGTCACAGCCTAAATCGGAACCACGCAGAGAGTTCGGGTCGTCGCAGACGAGGCGAGCGTGGTGGCCCGCTCATCGACAACGGATGTCGTGCGGATCAGCGCCAGCCAAGGTCCGGCGCAACGTCATGCAGGATCGAATCGAGGACGTGGGTGCAGTAGTCGACACCAAGCTGATTGGGAATGGTCAGCAATAGGGTGTCGGCGGCGGCGATCGCCTCATCCTGGGCCAGTTGCTCGATGAGCGTCTCGGGTACCCCGGCGTAGGTCTTGCCGAAGCGCGCAATACCGCCGTCGATGAACCCAACCTGGTCCTGCGAGTTCCCCTCGCCGCCGAAATAGGTGCGGTCGAGGTCGTTGACGATGGGGAAAATGCTGCGGCTGACCGAGACGCGAGGTTCACGCGCGTGGCCGGCCTCGGCCCAGGCCTTCCGGAATCGTTCGATCTGCTCGGCCTGCAGCTGATGGAACGGCACACCGGTGTCCTCGCTGAGAAGTGTCGAGCTCATCAGGTTCATTCCCTGCTCGGCGGTCCACTCTGCGGTCTTCCGGGTGCCGGCGCCCCACCAGATCCGCTCGCGCAAACCGTCGGAGTGCGGCTCCACCCGAAGCAGCCCGGGCGGGTTGGGGAACATCGGCCGCGGATTCGGTTCGGCAAAGCCCCGGCCATTGAGGACCTCGAGAAAGACCCGCGTGTGCTCGCGAGCCATGTCGGCCTGGTCGACGTCCTCCGTGGGTACGTAGCCGAAGTAGCGATAGCCCTCGATGACCTGCTCGGGCGATCCACGGCTGATGCCGAGTTGCAGGCGCCCGCCCGAGATGAGGTCAGCCGAGCCGGCGTCCTCGGCCATGTAGAGCGGGTTCTCGTAGCGCATATCGATCACGGCGGTCCCGATCTCGATCGTGCTGGTCTTGGAGCCGATGGCCGCAAGCAGCGGAAACGGAGAGGAAAGCTGGTTGGCGAAGTGGTGCACGCGGAAATACGCCCCGTCCGCTCCAAGCTCCTCGGCGGCGACTGCGAGATCGATGGATTGCAGCAGGGCATCCGACGCCGAGCGGGTCTGCGACTGCGGTGAGGGCGTCCAGTGGCCGAACGACAGGAATCCGATCTTCTTCATGGCAGTTCCAACGCCTCGAAGCCCGCCGTTGTTCCTCGTCGAGGGACTTGGCTGGTCGTTAGCTGAACGAGGGCACGTAAGCCAGGATCCCCTTCACGTACTGCTTGGTTGAGGGGAACAGACCGGCGCTCCGGACTGAAGCCAGTCCCTGGTAGTAGCCGGCCAGCGCCATGGACGCATCGCCAGCCGTCGCAACGAGGAGCTGGTGCAAGAAGACCGCCGCCATTTCGATGTTGTCCGATGCAACGTTCGGGTCGAGGGTGGGCTGTCCCAGCTGAGCTTGCAGATTGGTGACGGTGGAAGGCTCGAGTTGACAGACGCCCAGAGCCCCGGTGACCGATGAGATGTACGTCTGCCAGCCCGACTCCCACCAGCACATCGCTTCCAACAAGGCCGGACTGACACTCTCCGCGACGGCCCAGTGGACGAACAGGGATCGCAGGGCGACCCGGTCCGGGGAGGCCTGGAGCAGTGCAGGAAGCGCGCTACCCGTTGGAGGGAGCCGCAACTGCATCCCAGACAAGATGAGATTGGGATGGACGATGCCATTCACGGCCTCGAGCATCGCGACCGTGGTTCCGTGGTCAGCGGCGATCGAAGAGAGGGTCTGTCCGGGAGAGACGGTGACCGTGGCACCCGAGGTTCGGGATGCGGGGAGTCCCGCCGCCGACGCCCCCCCTCCTGGGATCTTGAGTACCGACCCGACGACGACCCTGTTCGGATCGGCCAGGTTGTTCAACGTCGCCAACGAATCGACGGTCGTGCCGTACTGATGAGCAATCCCCATCAGCGTGTCTCCGACTGCGATCACAACGCTGCCACCCGATGACCCCGACGCATTCGTCGTAGCCGGCGCCGGTGAACCCGGCCCGGGGATCCGAAGGACAGAGCCGATCACGATGTTGTTCGGGTCGATCAGGTTGTTGGCGGATACCAACGCGGCCACGGTGGTGCCGAAGGAGGCGGCGAGTGACGACAGGGTCTGACCCGGCTGAACGACAACTGATCCCCCGGCAGTACCGGGTGCGGAAGCTGCCGACGTCTGACCAGCGGCTTCAGGCACTTGCAGCACGGATCCGGCGAGGATGTTGTTGGGATCCGCCAGGTTATTGGCGGCCTCCAACGCGGCGACCGTCGTTCCGTACTTGTTGGCGATGCCGAGCAACGTCTCGCCCGGCGCGACACTCACCGTCTTTGCGCTCGATGGGACGGAGGTCGACGCGAGCACCGCGACGACGACAACGAATCCGATGATCACATCGCGTCCGATTCTGCATGATCGCCCCGACATGGCCGAAATCACGGCGACTATTTTGGAGCGTGTGTCGCACCATTACAAGCGGGAGTTGTCGACACACACCATCTACGGCCGACCCATCGGATCCTGCTGTTGCGCGCACGACACCGACTGATTTTGATCCGCTCCACACTTCACGCATCACCCGTCAGAGAGGTTGTGTGTGTCGCCGCATGCCTGGACACGGGAGTTCTCAATGACCGACAACGAGGGTGTCACTCGTTGATTTCTTGACCGGCGGCGGAGACCTCCCACACCGTTTCGCCGACCCGCCAGGTGGCCCGGGACGTCAGCCCGAGAAGTGCGGCAGAGTCACCGAGGATGGTCGGCCCGGCTCGTGGTACACGGCCTGCTCGGCGACCCGCAGGGTGGTGGCCGTGGCCGGCGGCTCCCCGGTGCCGAGATTGCGGGCGTAGACGGGGTGGGCGCCACTGGCGACTTGGACCCGAAGGCGGTGACCGGCGGCGAACGTGTGACCGACGGGCCACAAGGCCACCGCAGCCGTGAACGTTCCGTCCGGGTTCCGGCGGATGGACGCAGGCTCGAAACGCTGCAGCCCGTCGCACACGTTGACGGACCGGCCGTCGGGTGACACATCACAGAGCCGGACGAAGAAGTCCGTGTGCTCCAGGGTCGAGCCCACGTGCAGCTCCGCCTCCACGGGACCGACGAGCTCGAGAGGCTCGCCGAGCTCGTCGGAGGTGTAGACGAGGACGTCAGGGCGCGCCTCCAGAGGCCGGTTGTCCACGGTGCCCCCGGTCAACATGCCGATGCCGCCCATCGACGGCGTCGGGTCGGCGGGGTCGTAGCGATATCGGTCGGGTTCCGACGGTGCCTCTGGCGGCATGGGCGCGAGGCGGCCTCCGGCATGGAGGTACCAACGGGTCGGCTCGGAGGCAGGGGGCCACTCCGACAGGTCGCGCCAGTGCCCGCCTTCGCCCTGCACGTGGACCTTCACCGGGGTGGGGCCGAGCAGTCCCTCACGGCCGAGCAACCAGGTGTCGAACCAGTCAAGTGGGGCGTCGGTCATGCCGCCCTCGCCTCCCCCGCCCAGGTGTCCGCCGGCGCCGATGCGCAGGTGCACGGGCGCGGGCGAGGCGCGCAGGACGGCGTAGTCCTCCACCACGCCGGGCAGCGGGTAATCGTGCCAGCCGTCGACGAGCAGGGTCGGCACCGTCCAATCCGCCAACAGGGCCCGGAAGTTCACCGGGTCCCAAAAGGCATCCCCGGCGCGGCCATGAGCGAGCTGTTCCCCGTAGAGCGGCAGGTCGACGCCGGTGAGCCGGTGGATCACCTCACCAAGAGGTAGGTGGTCGAAACCCGCCCTCAGATCGGCCATGCGCCGCTCGATACCTTCGGGAGAGATGTCGGTGGCGGGGACGGCGTTGGCCTGCCTTTTGAATTGGGTGGCGCCCACGTCCCAGGGGATGATCACCTCGAGGGCGAGCGAGCCTCCCGGGTACCACGAGTAGGCCCGCACCGAGGTCGACAGGGCGACGGCCATGGCCTTGAGGTACGGCGGCTTGGTGGAGGCCAGCGCCCACTGCGTGAAGCCCATGTAGCTTCCGCCGAACGTGCCCATGCGGTCGTTGAACCACGGCTGGGAGGCGATCCAGTCCGCTGTGTCCCGCCCGTCCCCTGCTTCGGCGAAGTAGCTGTGCGTGCCGCCCGACCCGTCGGTGCCCCGGCACGCCTGCAGGACGTACCGGTAGCCGCGGGCGGCGAACTCCGGGCCCATGGCCGAGGCGAAGTTGACCCTGCCGTACGGCGTGCGTTCCAAGATGGTTGGGGCGTCGCCGACGCTCACAGGGTGGTAGACGTCGGCCAGCAGCACCGTCCCATCCGACACCGTGACCTTGACGTCCCGCTCGACCTCGACTTCGTTGGTGCGGTCCCTCATGTCGACCCCCTTCGCGACCGGGCTTTCGGCAGCCGGCGACGGAGAGACCCTATGTCCTCATGAAGTCGTCTTCACGAGAACCCGGCGCTCACCGCAGGAGCGAGGAACACTTTCGCGTCAAGGAGCGGGTGTTCCAAACCACGCTTCTCACACGCGGCCACCGGACCGATTACTTGGCGTTGTCGCCGTTCGGCATGCTCTGACCGCCCTCTGCCTGGCGGTCATCGTCCACCTCCTTGTCGAGATGGCGAAGCTGGCCCGAACTAATCCCCTTCACCAGTTGTTCCAGCACCTGTGTCCGATCCGATTCCGGCAGTCCCTCGATGGCCTCGAGCACCTTCTGGCTGATCTCCTCATCAGAGGCGTCGGGACCTAACTCCTGACTTGCCTTGGCAATCAACTCGGACACGTCTTCCATCGAGTGCCTCCTCAATAAACGGTTACGGGCGCTGTGAGACGACCGACAACCGGCGCCAACCGTGTCCCCGGTCAAGATCGAGCAGCGCGGGCCTGATGTCCCACGGCCCCGACGATAGGGCGCCACCCGGCACCGCTCGGTACGGCGGGTGGTCCTACGGGTCCTGAAACGCCGGGGTGGAGCAGACAGCAACGAGCAAGCCTTCCGGGCTGATCAGACGAGCGGTGATCTGACCCCACGGCTCCGTCCGGGCACCGTGGATCAGGCGATAGTCCTTGGCACTGAGTTCAGCTGCGGCAGCGGCCACGTCAGCGACCTCGAACTCGATACTTGCCTGGGGGACCGGGACCTCGGCGGGCCATTCGGGAGTTCCAAAGCACGCACTCGCCGCCTCAGACAGAGGCCAGAGTCCGAAGTGCTTCGTCCCTTCGAGCTCGTGGGTGAACACGTAGTCGCCCTCTTGGCCCTCGAATTCCAAGCCGAAGGCGTCCGCATAGAAGGACCGAGACGCCTCAACGTCTCGCACGATCGGGGCGATGCTCGTTAAGAACTGGACGTCCATCTGCTTGCACCTCCGGGGCTGCTCGCTGTGAGCTCTTCCCTCCTTCTGCATACCCCCTCGGTGCGACATCCTCCCGGACTGCCTGCTCGGCCGGGTGTGCGTTCGAGAGCATCAGTCAACTGCTCGACCGCCCATTTGCGCTGTTCGCGAGCTCTTTTTCAGCGTTCTGGGTCTGAGCAACCGGCCAGAACCCCGACGGCGACGAGCTCTGCTCGGAGTTGGCCGGCCGAGCGGAACAGGCTGGTCTGGATCCCGAGCCTGCTGGCCGTCTCGAGGTTCTCCTTCGTGTCGTCAATCATCAACGTCGTGTTCGGCGTCAAGCCGAAACGGTCGAGCAGTCGCGTGAAGATGGCGGGCTCGGGCTTGGCAATCCCTTCCCGACCGGAGACGACCGTACCGTCGAACCAAGCGAGAAACGGAAAGCGCTCGAGGCGGAGCGGATAGGTTTCCGCCTCCATGTTCGTGAGGGCATAGCAGGGCAGCCCGGTTTCTCTCACCGCCGAGAGGACCTCTACAGACCCGGCGTCGACACCCCCGATCATCTCCTCGCTCCGACTCGACCATGCCCAGATCAGCTCGGAGAGCTCGGGATGCCTGGAAGCGAGCTCGGCGCACGAGGCCGCCGTCGAGACGCCCCGGTCGTGGGGCGCGTGCCACGCCGGTGAACAGACCTCGGCGAGGAACCACTCCATCTCCGCCTGGTTCGCGAACAGCTTGCGGTAGAGGTGCCGGGGGTTCCAATCGAGCAAGACGCCGCCCACGTCGAACACCACTGCTGCGACCGGAGGGCGCTCGGCACCAGTGTGAAAACGCACATCAACTATGTTAGTTTGAACATCATGGATGTGCAGAACCGCCACCAGATGATCCTCCAGGCACTCCGCCAACACAGTCCGGTGCAGGTCGGGGAGCTGGCCGATGCCCTGGATTGCTCTGAGATGACCGTGCGTCGTGATCTCGAGTCGCTGGAGCGCAGTGGGGGCCTGCGACGCGTGCACGGTGGGGCGGCGAGTGTCTCCCTCAGCGCCGAGGAGACCCCCTACGGCATCCGGGCCCTCGAGTTCACCGATGCCAAGGCGACGATAGGCGCCGCCGCGGCCAGTCTCCTGGCGAACGGGGAGACGGTCATCCTCGACGGTGGGAGCACCGTCATGGAGGTGGCACGCGCGCTCCGAAGCCGGCGGTTGACCGTCATGCCGCTCGCCCTGAGGCCAGTCTTCGAGTTGCACGAGTGCCCGGACATCAAACTCCTCCTCCCGGGTGGCGAGGTCCGACCGGGAGAATTGTCGATGACGGGGAGTCTCGCGGAACCTTCCTTTTCTCAGCTCCGATTCGACACGTACGTGATGGGACCTTGCGGCATCGACGCCAAGGCGGGCATGACCACCCACTTTCTCGCCGAGACGGCGATCAAACGCGCCGCCGCCGGATGCTCGCAGCGTGTCATCGCGGTCGGCGACTCCTCGAAGCTCGGACGAGTGGCGTTCGGCCATGTCTGCGATCTCGACGAGATCGACATCGTCCTGACCGATGCCGGAGCGGACCAGCAGACGGTGGAGGAGTTGCGATCGATGGGAGTCGATATCCGCTGCGTCTGACACTGAGTCCGCGCTTGAACCGAACGGCGTCAGCGTCGATGGATCGCTGGCCTCGGCTGGCCGTCGTCGCCGTCTTCTTCGTGCAGGGCTTCTTGTTCGCCTCCTGGACGGCGCACATACCACAGCTGCAGCAGCACCTCGGCCTCAACGACGGCCGGCTCGGACTCGCCCTGCTCGGAGCCCCCCTCGGCTCCGTCCTGGCCATAGGCGTGGCAGCCCGCATGCTGCCGAGAGTGGGAAGCCGGCCGATGGTCCGCCTCGCCCTGCTCGGGTATTGCGTCTCGGGGCCATTCATCGGGCTCACGGGTTCGTTCGGAACCTTTTTCGTTGCGTTCCTGCTCTGGGGCTTCTTCCAGGGGCTGCTCGACGTGTCGATGAACACCCAAGCGATCGCGGTCGAGCGGTTCTCCGGCCGCGTTCTGATGCCAGGTTTCCATGGTTCGTGGAGTAGTGGCGCCCTCGCCGGTGCGATCGTCGGAGCGTGTGCGGTGGGCCTGGGCGTCTCGCTGAGCGAACAGCTGCTGGTCCTGGCCATACCGTGCCTCCTGGTCGTGGGCTGGCTCACGACCCGGATGATCCCCGACCAGCGGGTGGGCGATGACCCCGGATCCTCGAGACGCAGTCACGTCGGGCGCCACGGCGTGCTGCAGGCGGAGCTCATCATTCTCGGGGGCATCGCCTTCGCCGACATGCTCTGCGAGGGTGCCGCAGCCGATTGGGCTGCCGTCTATCTCCACAGCTCGCTGCACGCCGTCGCCCTTGTGGCCGGGATGGGCTTTGCGGTCTATTCCTTGGCCATGCTGGGGGTTCGGCTCTGCGGCAATCGTCTTTTCACCAGGTTCGCCCCACACCGTTTGCTCCCTTTACTCGCCGCCCTCGCCACCGTCGGATTCGCCGGCGGTCTCGTCATAGCCCGTCCCGTGAGCGTGCTGGTTGGATTCGCACTGCTTGGGGCGGGGCTCGGAAGCGTCGTTCCCATGACCCTCAGGGCGGCCGGAGCGGTGGGCAATGTGGACACGGGAAGAGCGGTCACCTTGGTGGCCGGTTGTGGTTGGGCCGGCTTTGTCGTGGGACCGGTCGTGATCGGCGCACTCGCATCATCCACAACGCTGCACACCGCCCTGTTTCTGATCCCGGTGCTCACCGCCGCGGTTGCGGTGGGCACGGCGACGGCAAAGGGGGTGCGGAGTTCGGAGCTACCCGCTGGCGCCCCGCCAAGCACACACACCGGCGACCCTGCGACCACTGCGTCACGAACCGAACCTTGGTGAACTGACTTCGTCGAGGGTTCAGCCCGCGCCGGCCTACTTGAGTACCCGAAGATGCGTCTCGCTCGTTCCCGCTGATCGAACCAACACGCGACCGACAATTCGCGACCAGATCTGGCTCAGTCGGCTTGGACCTCCATCGGAATGAGATGGCCTCTGGCCCGGAATCGCTTCGGTCATCCCATACGCCAGCGTGGAGATGAGGCGTGCCGCATCGCTGGCAGGCAACCGGAACGTGCCGGTGCAGACATCGCCCTGCCACAGCGATATGACCATGGTGGAATCTGCGGGGTGGGTTGAGACCCCCAGCCTGCGAACCAGACCCCGCGCATCGTGGAACCACACTCGGTCGCCATAGAAGTGACCCTCCACCGGCACATCGCGATTATCACATCGGCGACGGATTTTGGCTACTGGGATTGAGGGGCCACCCCGGCTCCACCCTCGGTCGCCCCCTGCCCGGCAATGCATGCGGGGACCGTCCACCAAACCGCCAATCGCCTCGCCCCACGGCCACTGCGCCCGCACGCACGGTCGAGGGCGGCTCCATCGAAGGGGCAGCCCGCGGCCTCCCGCTCGCGTGAGCTCTCAGTGCAATGAAGTCGCCCGGCCGGGCCCCCTCGACGCGGGCTAATGGTTGTCGACTCCCGATGGCTAACCAAGGCGGTACAGCTTGGTCCCGTTCTCTCCGAGGATCTTGCGGCGCGACTCCGGGCGAAGCGTGGCCATAGCCTCGTGCACGTGCTCGAGGGGCTTGGGCCAGAGAGCGGTCGGATGGGGAAAATCGGTCTCGAAGAGGATGTTGTCTTCGCCGACCTTGTCGACCAGCTCCTGGAGATTTCCGCGACCTGTCTCGAACCACACCGTGGCGAACCAGTTCGACTTGAAGTACTCGGACGGGGGCCGCTCCAGCTCGGCTGCTTGTGCCGGCGCGTTCTCGGGCAGTTCCCAGTCCATGGTTTCGAGGATGAACGGCACCCAACCGATCCCGCTCTCCACGGAAACCATCTTGAGCTTGGGAAAACGGTCGAAGAGCCCTGAGAAAATGGTGTTGATCACCACGCGAGCGTTCCCGATGAACAGCATGGAACCGCCGATGGCGGGCTTGACGAACTCGTCCTGTGATTCCCAGAAGTACTGGCCGTAGAAGTTCATGGCCGTGAGGCTCGACCCGATGTGGAAGTGGACCGGGAGCTCGAGGTCGGCACAGACCTCCCAGAGGGGATCCCAGGCCCTGTTGGCCAGATCCGGGGACCCGAGGTCCTGGGGGTCCGAAGTCATGTTGATCCCTCGGAGCCCGAGGTCTCCGATCCTTTGGGCCTCCCGGACGCATTCATCGATGTCCCAAGCCGGCAGGATGGGCATGGGCAACAAACGGTTGTTCGTGCGCTGCTGGATCTCTGCTCGGGAGTCGTTGAAGATCTCCAAACAGAGTCGTCGCAGCACGGGATCCTTCACCTCTCCGAGGGTCTGGCCACCCAACCCGAGCGCGTTCGGATAGAGGACCTGATGCTGGATGCCCATGTCGTCGAGTACCTCGAGGCGGGCGTCGACGTCCCATGCTGCGACATGGGCGCGTTCGAAGTCCCATTCGATCATCGATTCCAAGAAGGGATGCTTCACTCCCTCTCGGTCGATGGTGCTTCCGCCGCCGGCCTTTCCGACCGGCGTCCCCTCGACGACCCACTGGCGCTCCCCGTCGACGTCCTCGACGTGCAGGATCTGATCCTTGTATGCCGCGGGGGCTCGCTTCGTCCAAAGGTCGTCGACGTCGGTGAAGTGTGAATCGGCGTCCAGAACAGCCAATCCCTCAGGCACTTCGGCGGCGATAGTCATCTGATCAGGTCCTCCAGATTTTCGAGAGCACAACACACGAACCCTACGTCCCGCAGCAAACCTATCTGTCTTGACCCTCCCGCGATGCGTCGCTGACACCGAAGGACCGCCTCCGAAGTTCCCATTTCTGCAGGCGGCTGTGTCGTCACCCGGCAACCAGCGGCGGTCATGAGACGGCGGCCGAAGGCCGGCGGGGCGGACCCTTGACAGCTGCGCAGGGAGCTCGGGGGTCCGTCCCCTGAATGGAGGTGGCCGGCCGGCGGCCGCCTTGGATGCCATCCTTGGGCTGCTCCCAACCGAAGTCGCTGCCGCCAACTGAGGTCCCTCGAACCCGGGCGGCGGAAAATCCAGGTCAGATCCCAATTCACCTCGCCTTGATTGACCGCCATGTGCCCGTATTCTCCGCTCGGTCGCGCTGGAATCGCGCTGGAACGGGCACTCGGAACTTGATTGTCGACACAATGGATCCGTGGAGCTCGAGAGCGCGGCGCAGGAGCTGTATCGGGGGCCTCCTGCTCAGTTCACGACAGCCCGAGACGCGTTGTCTGCTGAGGCCCGCCACGCGGGCCAGCAGGAACTCGCCTCCTCACTGAAGAAGCTCCGCAAGCCCTCGGTCGGTGCGTGGCTGGCGAACCTTCTGGTCCTCGAGCAGTCAAGCGATGTGAAGAGCCTGGTCGACTTGGGTGCCGAGCTGCGAGCGCCAAAACGCAAGCTCGAAGGAGAGCAAATTCGAAGGGTCTCAAAAGAGAAGAGTGACCTCGTCTCGAAGTTAGTACGAGGCGCACGGTCAAGAGCTTCTCGAGCGGGCCAATCGGTTTCAGCGGGCGCATCGGAGGAGCTCGAAGCGACCCTCGAGGCAGCCTTTGCGGATCCCAAGGCCGCCGAGAGCCTTCTTGGGGGGCGGTTAAGCAGTGGACTCCACTATTCGGGACTCGGACTCGGTGAGCAGGCTGCTCCACGGCCGACGACCGGCGCCAGGGGCTCTGCGTCCGCGCGACGCGCGAGGACGGGGGCTGACCAAATCGCCGCAGAGCGCAACGTGGAGAAAGCGCAGCACGAGGCAGAACGAGCTGACGCCGATGTCAAACAGGCAGGACGAGCCTTAGGGGAAGCAGCCCGAGAGGTGAACCGCCTCAAATCCGCCGATGCGCTGGCGGTACGACGCTCCAAAACGGCTCATGCAAAATTGTCGGCGGCCAGGGCAAACCTCGAGAAGCTGCGTGAGGCGTCGGCGCCCGGCGGCGGCAAATGACGGTAGGGCGGCTCCGGTGCCGCCGTTCGGCGACACATTGGCGTGGAGCTGAAGAGTGTGACAGGCGAACGCGAAGTAAATGATCGCAGGCGAGCGATCCTCACCCGAAGGGGACCGTCACCGGGCCGGGAACCGGTCGGTAGACCGCAAAGAAATCGCGGTCATCCGGGACGAGGTAGCGGTCGGGCGACTGATTCGGGTTGGGCCCAACCATCGTGGGATTGAGGCCAGGGGGGTTATACGTATTGAGCGTGTGCCACTCGGGGTTGATGTCGAACTCCATTGCACGCACCGCTCCGACGTGCTGAAGGATCTGCGCGATGCTGACCACTGTCTGATAATTCGCAGCAACATAAATGAGGTTGCCTCGAGCATCGATGCCAACGCCGGTGCGCCAAACCTGGGTTACGCCGCCGAGTGTGTATCCCCACTGCGGGCTGTCCGGATTCGTGTCCAGCGTGGGATTCAGCTGACTGTTCCAGACGATCGGAGCCAGACTCTGTCGGGCCCATGCAACGCCCGGGCCTGGGTTCGGTCCCCCGCTCCAATCCACGATGTCGACGCGACCATCCGTATATCCAATGAGCGTGGCGTTGCCGTCCTTCAGCGGCTCGTTCGTTTGGCCGTTATCGGCTGACCCGTTGTCTCCGTCGACATAGGTGAAGCCGCCGTTGAAGGTCGCAAGGAGACGAGAACGCTGGCTGAGCGGGACCATCGCGGGCCCGCGCACGGCTGCATTCGGCGGCTCATAGCGGCCCGGGTAATACCCAAGCTCGGTTCGTGTGTGGTCGAACCAGGCGACGTAGGCCACGATCTGTGGGTAGTTGGGATCGGGACGATACGTCGTCACCAAAACGGGTGCACCCCCGTTGACCGGGGATCCGGTCGGTCGCCAGACCCCCTCACCGGGAAGCGGGTTGGGGAAAATCGGAGTGATCGCCGGCGGCCATGCTGTCGTCGCTGGGGCCGTCGTGTGCGTTACCCCCACCTTCGGCAAGCTCTTCAGCTGTGGCCCGCCCTTTTTGGGCGCTTGGTTGCTGTAGTAAACCTGCTCGACGTGGTCGGCGGCCCAGTTGCCTATGCCGAAGGGGACGTTGTACCTCACCCATTCAACGCTATTCACTGTCCATGAGAGGCTCGTAGGCCGCAGCATCCAGACCGAGTAGGAAACGGTCGCCCATAACAGCACGATGACGAGCGGTGCCACGATCAGTGCGCGCACGAGTCTGCCCCGGCGACTGAGTCTCCGCCTGTGCTTTCTTCTGCGCGCAGGGTCGCTGACTTGCGCTTGGATATCTGGCTCCTCAGAAGATGTCACCAGATCTGTTGAAGCGCCGGATACGGGAGTGTGGTCGGCGAATTGGCGGTCTGACGCCACGCCCGAATCCTAGCGGCCGTCTCTCGATGCTCCTGAGAGCCATTCCTACACCTACGGGATGATTCCGGTGTCGGAAGGTCACCCTTTCGGCGGAGTCGACGGTCGTGAAACTCCTGCGCTTCCAAGGTTGGCCTCTTGATCAGAAACTCGGTCAGGAGATACCGACAAGTCGAGGGACGGCGGGACGGCGACAGGTCACCTCTCATTCCGTGAAGAGAGGGAGCTCACTCGTCCGAGGTTGACACCGGCCAGGGTCAGCCGGAATCCCCAACTGCGAACGGTCCGAACAAATCCTCCTCGGCCATTGCGAAGGCCACGCTGCTGATCAGCGACGCCAGCAGAACCGGCTTGGCCCGTCTGGCTCCCACGATGGTGCCGAACAGGTACGAGCTTGCCAGTTTCCGCACCGTGCTCGTCAGAAACTCCGACGCCGAAAAGGCCCTCATCAGACTGTCGTTGCTCCACGCTTCCGATCGCTCGTGGATTCGGATCGCGAAGTCTCTTTCGTCGGCTGGCGATTTCGAGTATGCGGGACGAGCCAACTCAGTGCCGAGCAGCCCTCGGCCGATTGCGTAGCCCGAGAACCCCGAGGTCCCCACCTCGGTGAGCGCGTCTCGTTCGTCGGTCCGCTTCACTCGCATGCCTTCGACCACGCCCAGCGCGCTCCCGAAGACGCAATTGCGGAGCGCCTTATCTGTTGCAGTCGTGTCCTTGCCCCAATTGCGGGTCGTCTTCAGGATCGCGTGATGTCGGTCTTCCGTGTAGCCCGACACACCCAGAGCGATCCAGTCCAAGAGCTCCCCTCCGGCACCCATATCGGTCAAGCTTATTGCGAACGCCAGCTACGTCTGTACCTTGCTTGGATCATGTCCTCTGCCTCGAGCTCCAACGATCTGCCGAGAGTCGATCGCGAGGAAGACACACCATGAACAAAAGCCACTTCCTCTCGTCCCGTGGCTGTCACGCGGATCCTCACTGGCGATTCAGGTGACCTGGTGGGCGATCTGGAAGATGTTGCCAAAGGGATCACGCACCATGGCGCGACGGTCTCCGTAGGGCGTTTCGAGAGGCTCCTCCACCGAGAGAGCCCCGGCATCGAGCGCTCGGCGGTAGGTGGCATCCGCATCGTCGACGTAGACGTACAAGAAGGCTTGGAATGGATCTCGCTCGCCAGCGGGCGAGATCATCACCAGTGAGTCTCCAATCTGGATCTCGGCGGGGCGACCAGGCTCGACAGAACCCGTCGCTCCGAACACGGTCCGAAGAAACTCCACCTGCGCTGCCACATCGTCGACAACGATGCGAGGCGTCACCGAGTGGAACCCTTCACGGGGACTCGCTGCGGGCACAACCAAGTATCGCACCGAGCCGGCGAGCTGTGACAGACCCTCCGGCCATCGGCTTACGAGGGACGGGAGTTGGAAGACCGCCTGGCCTGGCATCCATATCGAGTCTGTAACCAGTATCCCTATGTAGCTGACGTGGAGCACAACACCGCCGTCTGGGTATTGGTCTGGGTATTCGTCGCCGCTTTGGTGGTTGCAATCGTCGACGTCGCCGTAGTGTTGGCGCCGACGTGACACGGCTGCACTGAACGATTCTTGTCTTGAGAGCCACCGCGCGCTGCGAGTCGACAACCGGGAGTGGAGGCACCTATACCTTCTCTATCGATCACGAGAACGGCTGGGTCCCACCTTCCCGGTGTATCGGGGCGGTTGCATCTTTCTGGGCAGGCCTTGCGGCTTTCTTGACGCGTCAAATGCCCAGTAGGGTCGAATTGTGATCGCCCGAGATCAGGCGCCGGTGGCCTTCACCGCATGGGACGAATTGATCGACGCGGTCGCCTCGACCACGCCGGCCGACCTGAGTGAGCAGGCCCGCGCCATCGCTCGGGCCAGCCTCGACCCGGCTATTCCCGCGGTTCCGAGAACTGACGCGACGACCTTCGCCGAACAGATGGTCGTCGATGTGGCGTCCATGACCACTGATGTTCGAGCAGCCGGGCTGGCCGAACTCGGCGCCGCTGCCCCGACCTTCGTCCTCGCCGTCTGGACGGAGGACATGATGATTCGCGCCGCTGCCGCCTGGCGTGAGATGTTCGGCGAAGAATGGCGCCGGATCCCGACTTCTGCCGAGACTGATCCCTGGGTGGCCCACGAGAGATTTCTCATCGAGGTGGCCAAACTGCCAGCCCTCGATCCGGTCACCTCCGAACTGGTCCGGCTGCGCGGGGCGAGAGCCCACGACTGCCGGCTCTGCCAGTCCCGTAGGAGCGTCAGTGCCATCGATCTGGCAGGCGGGAGTGACCTGTTCGATGTCAGGGATCCAAGCGGTATCTCCGAAGCCCAAGCCCTGGCCCTCCAGGTCGTAGATGTCTTCGTGTGGCAGCCGATCCAGTGGCCACCTGGGCTCGGCGAGCAGGTCGTGGACGCTCTGGGTCCTGCCGCCGCAACCGAGCTGACCCTCGATATCGTCCGCAACGCCGCGAACAAAATCGCCGTCGCCTTCGACGCGGACGACCCGCGGGTCGAGACGGGCGTCGAGTACTACGACATCGACGTGTCGACCGGAGAACTGCGCTACAACGTCAGCCCGATCACGCACAGCGCCTGAGCCACTGGCTCGCGACGGGGCGGGATCCACTCGGCACGGCAGGCAACGAAGACGTGCTCGATCGTTGACCTCAGGTCAGAGGTGGAATGCCCACCATTTCTCGAAACTCGTCTGTCGAGTTCGTGACGGGGAATGGCTCTGCAGGCACTGGCAGCCCGAGCCGTTCACAGATCGGATCCCAGCCGTCGCCCAGATTCCATTCGAGCAGCCGCCCCGCCGGCACTTCGGCACGCACGGCGTCGTTGTGGCGGACGTAGGCATCGATCATGGCCTCCGGGTCGTCAAAGCGGTCGCTGAATCGGTCCCTCAGAAGCTTGCGCACTGCGTCCATCCAGGGGGCGATCTCCGGCGGCATGTTGTCGAAGGTGAGGAAGATCGTGTTCGAGGCGCTGCGATACCAATCTTCGGGGTCGCGAACCGACAGCAGCACGAGCGCATCGGGATTGGCCTGCGACAATTCTCTCCAGAACGCCCCGCCCGGCCAGTCCACGATTGCCCCATAGCGCGCCAACATTCGTGACCAGTCGACCGGCCGGCCTTCGATTGCGTCGATCCAGGCTGGTATTTGGTCGGGGTCCCCGAGTATCTCCAGCATGTGGTGACACGGGGCATCGAGCAGCTGCTCGAGCGCCAACTTGAGTGAATGCGTCCCCGTCCGGCCGACGCCGGCCCCAACGACTTTGAGTTCCACAAGCCCCTCCCCTTGACGCGACAGAAATCGGAGGCCGATCGATGACCGCCAGCTGCAGTTCGAGCAACCCTTTGCGCCCGCCAGATCCTGCCATACATCTACGGCTCCGGTGCCCGCCCACGGACTCAATGTCCCCGTCCCGTCCGCCTGACCCGACCGAGCCCGAAAATCGCCTCGGTCGACACGTCGGGGTCACCGTGACCGACACCGAACGCAGTGGCGAATTTCGCAGGAGGTTCGCAGAATCGGTTTATCGACGCGTGAAGGTCACGTGGGTGACGCCGGTCGGTGACGAGACAGCCTCGATGTCGTAGCGCTCCTCGACACCTTCGACGCCGTCCCACAGGCGAACGCCACGGCCGAGCAGGATCGGCACCTGCACGACATGGAGCGTGTCGATGAGGTCGGCGGCGAGGAAGTCGCGGACGACCGTCGGGCCACCGCCGATGCGCACGTCGAGGTCCCCGGCCGCCTCCCGGGCGAGGTCAAGCGCTTCCTGCGGGCTTGCGTCGACGAAGTGGAACACGGTGCCGCCCTCCATCTCGATCGACGGGCGCTGGTGATGAGTGAGCACGAACACCGGCGTGTGGAACGGCGGGTTCGGTCCCCACCAACCGCGCCACTCGTCGTCAGAGCCGATATCGGTCCACGGGCCGGTCTGCACACCGAACTTGCCACGGCCCATGATCTCAGCTCCGATGCCGAGACCATGGCGTTCGGCGAACGAGTGGTCGACGCCCAAGGTGCCACCGGGCTCTCCGACCATCGAGCGCCAGAATCGGGTGGCGAACATCCACTCGTGCAGGCGGTTCCCGGCGTGACCGAACGGGGCCTCGTGCTTGATGCCGGCACCGGTCCCGAATCCGTCGAGGGAAATCGAGAAGTTGTGGACACGGACCTGGGACATGGATGCCTCCTGACAATCGATTCTCGAAATCACAGGTTCCCACGAGACCGTCGACTCGGGCGTTCGCGCAACCACCGCCGCTTTGGGAGGACCACTCCGCCGAGCGAAGGCGGCCCGTACCCGAAGTGCCGCAGGCTCACACCCGCTCCGGAGTAGTGGGCAGGGTCTGCCTACTCGAACGCTCTAAAGACCGGATCATAGATACCCTCCGGCCGCGGTCCTACTCGGTACTGATCTTCTCGAGCCTCTCCAGGCTGGCTGTCATGGACTCAAGCATCGAATTGGTCCCGTTGATCCAGACCCCGCCATCACTCAGGAGCTCCTCCGGCAAGGGACCGTAGTCAAAGACCTCGGTGACGAAGGTGGCGTCATCCCCGTCTGGAGTGAGGATGTAGCCCCATCGGTAGCCCGCAGGAATGCCGACCTTGGATGGATCATTACCCTCAGCCCGAGAAGGGTCTCCGGGAGCCGGTTCCCAAAATATGCGCCGATCTGGCTCGAACTCCACCACATAGTTGAGCATGAGGTAGTCGTCTCCGAGCCGATGCATCTTCATGGTGAAGGTGTCGCCCACGTCGGAGATGGGACGGTCGAGGACGGCTCCCCGGAGCATGCCGGATCCGTCGATATCCACGTGCCGTTGCGGATTCGCCAGGATCTTGAAGATGAGGGTCGCCGGTGCTTCGATTCTGCATGACACTTCCACCTGCTTGCGTTCCTCTGCCATGGTCCAGTCCCCTCTTTCTCTGCCTCTGCACTCCCAGGAGCATCATTCTTGCGGATTCCGCGCTCCACGCTCCCCAGGCGAGCTTTGGCGGACAGGACTTCATGGCACGGATGAGCAGGCTTCTGGAACGAGACAAAGAGTTGCCCGACCGGCTGGCACAGACCTACCCGCAGGACGGAGATATTTCGCCTCAGTGGCGTGCCACGAGGCCGGCGAAAGGGCACGCCTCTGTGGACGCAGCAGCCACGTGTGGCGCCGCGCGATGCTGTTCGTCCCAAGCATTTCCAGGTTGGCCAATTAGCCCCACTCGCACCCCGGAGGAGCCCACGTGCCCGACACCGTCTACCTACCCGACCGGATCGAAGTAACCAGGGGTATTCCGGCACCACCCGCCGCGATCTTCGACATCGTGCGAAGCCCGGCAGGGCATGTGGCTATCGACGCGTCCGGAATGCTGCAGGACTTCTCCGGTGGTCCAGCAGAGAAGGTTGGTGACACTTTCGTAATCCATATGGATCGCGAATCGCTTAACGACGTCCCGCTTGGCAAGTACGACGTGACTGTGCACATCATCCTCTTCGAGCGCGACAGGGAGATCGCTTGGAATCTCGGACCCGATATTCCATTCCCGCACTTCTATGGGTACCGCCTCGATACCAATGAGGACGGGATCACCAACGTGACCTCCTACTACGACTGGTCGAAGATGAGCGATGAGTTCAAGGACCGCTTCCCGATCGTGCCCGAGTCGGCCCTGCGCGCGACACTTGGAATCTTGGAGCGAACCGTCAAGAAAGGTCTATGACTGAGGTGTGGACGGTTAGGTAGACAGCGCCCCGATCGCTGAAACGCTTTCGGAAGTCTTCGGACATCGCCAGGTAGCTGTGCCTTCGACAACAACCGCTGGCTCCAGCGGATGGGAGTTCGGATGGAACGGACACTCCGGCCAGGTGGCCGATCGACTTTGATTCCACAGCTCTTCCACCGCCCATTCCTGGACCTGGTCTGCGAGCTGTGCCAGCTCATCGGGCTCACCGTGTCCGCGGAGCTGAACGCCCTGTCCGTGGCCATCCTGGTTGAGGAGCATGACCCAATCACCCCGCTCTTCGATGAGCGGTTGCAGTCCAGACGTCCGTTGTAGCTCCGGAAGGAGCACGTCAAGGGCAGCCTGCAGTGCCTCTTCCATGAGGCGAGGATAGCTATGGGATATATATCGTCGTCCCGGGTGTGGGGGGAACCCGTCCGACGCTGGCGTGCTGCTGGCGGAGTGGACCTCGATCGATGATGGTTGGTGAGGCCCCTGGGAATGCGGCTCGATTTGAGCCATCCTTCCTGTAGGGACTGCACGGGTCACAAACCTGGCGCTCTGGTGATGGCTTGTCCGGCAATTTCGTGGGTCTCGTCTTCGAGCATGATGCGGAGGAGGACCGCGACCCAGGTGCGGTAGGGCTTCCAGGCCTCGCTGATCTCTGCGATGTCGGCGGCGCTGGGCGGTGCCTTCATGTCGTAGGCGATCGCCATCGCTCGAGTGAGGCGCGGCTCGGCGGTGGGCGTGAAGTCCGGATCACCTGCGCCGCGGAGGAGAATCAGTTCGGCCGAGAACGGGCCGATTCCGGGTATGGCGATCAACTGCTCGAGGGCTTGGGAACGAGGGAATGACCTCAGCCGGACGGCGCCAAGAGTCCCACCGAGAGCGGCCTCGGCGACACCTCGAAGGCGCTGGAGTTTCGTCTCGCTCAGCCCATTGACCGTGGACAGCTGGGCCAGCTTGGCTGGGTTCGGGAAGGCGCGGACCATTCGACCGCCGACGTCGATGGTCTCACCGTGTTCGACGGTGATGCGAGCCTTGATTGCGGCTGCCTGCACGATTCGGATTCGCTGTCCGATCACCGACCACGCTGCCGCCTCGTAGGGCGACCAGAAGCATACGGGGCGAAGGCCGGGATACCTCGACTGGAGTTGAGCGACGACTGGGTCGTGACGAGCGATGTCGGGAAAGCCTCGACCGTCGATGTCGAGCGAGAGGATCCGCTCGACCTGCCCGACCGCCGCCGCGATTACCGCTGGGGCAAGCGTGTCGGCCCCGTGAACCGTGCCGTGAACCGCACCGGCTTCCTCGTGGACGCGCACTGCCACTGGGTCCCAATAGCCGTCGACGCAGAAAGCCATTTCCAAGTTCGCGGCTGACTCGCTGTCGTAGGCGGCCGGAGCGAATCCCTCGAGGTACCGAATCGATGCCGCCAACGAATACGGCCCCTTCGGGGACAAAACAAAGCTTGTGGCGGGCGTCATGTCAGCCATGAAGAGTCACGGCGTAGCCGTCGGGATCGGCGAAGGTGAAGGTGAGACCGAAAGGCCCATCGAAAGGTGCGACCAGGATCGGGACTCCGGCGAGAACCATCGCGTCGTGCAGATCCTGCGGATCGTCCGCCTTCAGCCAGATGGCCACTCCCCACCCGAGATGCTCGACAGATTCAAGATCGGCGAGTGGCTCCCGCACGGCGAACGCGATGGGTTCCGTGGCGAATACCACGGCATGGTCAGGACTCACCTGAGCACGAACGAGGCCAAGGTGCTCGGTGTAGAAGGCTGCGGAGGCCTCCAGATCGCGAACCTGCAGAGCGATGAAGTCAGGGCCGAGTGCGGTCATTGGGTGTCCATTTCTGTGAGGGGGATCAGCTAAGCCAAGCTAAGCTATATCAGGTACCCTGAGATATTATCAGGTAACCTGATAGTGAGGGTGAGCGTGGGCCAGGTCACGATGGCCAGGGTGGGCTACTTGATAAAGAGGGCGCAGACGGTCCTACACGACGCCATGGCCGATGCTCTCGGGTCTCACAATCTCACGGTGACCCAGTTTGCCGTCCTGACCGGTTTAGATGAAGAGCCAGGGCTCTCGAATGCAGACCTCGCTCGTCGGGCATTCGTGACACCACAGAGCATGCACGCCGTGCTCCAAGAACTGGAGAGACTCCAGTTCGTTGTGAGGCGTCCTCATCCGCAGCACCAACGCGTCCTCCAAGCTGAACTCACTGAGACTGGTCGACGCACTCTGAAATCTGCCAACAATTCAGTTAACGCTGTGGAGGAGCAGATGCTCGGCAAGCTCTCCAACCCGGCGAGATCGAGACTTGCGAGCGCGCTCTCGTCTTGCATCGATTCGCTCGCCGAAGCTTCAGTATCTTCTGGCGCTCGTCGACTCCGGTGATACAAGGGACCGCCAGAAGCGCGGACGGGCGTTGTTCAGATTCCGTCAAGCGGTGTCAGTGTCAACGATCAGGACGTCGCAGTGGCAGTTGTGAGCGACCGTGTTCGGCAAGCTTCCTTTGACGAAACGCTTCGCGCCGCTCATACCTCTGTTGCCGACGACGACGAGATCCGCGGAGACGTTCTCCGCCATCGCAAGAAGCGCCTTCGCTGCATCCCCGCCTGGATTGTGCACCTTGAGAGAGACCCCCTCGGCTTCCGCCTCGGCGAGCAGTTGTGACCGGATCTTCTCCACTTCTTCCTTCATGCTGTTCACCTGATCTTGTTGCGCTCGCGAGTCAGAGAAACCGACGCTGACCGACGGGTGGACCACGTTCACGGCGTGCAGCTCAGCACCGGACACCTTGGCCAGCGACATCGCTTCCCTTACGGCGATGCCCGCCCGGTCCGAACCATCAGTACCCACCACGATGACCTTGTACATGGGCGACCT
The DNA here is from genome assembly GCA_963719485.1 of uncultured Acidimicrobiaceae bacterium. Classification (GTDB taxonomy): domain Bacteria; phylum Actinomycetota; class Acidimicrobiia; order Acidimicrobiales; family RAAP-2; genus Bog-473. The sequence continues at coordinate 3,015,086 of OY970387.1, read as the reverse complement.
CCAGAGTTGGTCAGGAAACTGCCATTGCGAACACTAGATCGACCTGAGCAGATGTGCTCATGCCCGACGCAACATTGCGTGGGAAGCGGTGCCAGCAGGACGGATAGTCGTTGGGTCGGGGGTCTCAAACGGTTGGATGCAGGAAGGTTGTTCCTGAAGGGACGATTTGTCCCACCGTCCCGGCGTACGCGGACACTTTCGAGCCCTGACCATTTCGTTCACGGACCGCTCTACAAGGCCAATGGCGAGGCGTTGGCGACGAGCGTCGGATCGTCGCGCCACGCCTCGGGGCGGGCGTCGACGTAGAGCTCGATTGTATGGCCGTCGGGATCCGAAATGATGAGCGCCTGACTCACAACGAAGTCGAACATGGCCTGCACCGGGATGCCCTTCGACGCGAGGTGCGACTTGGCAGCGGCGAGGGTGCCCAGCGAATCGCCGACCTTGAAGGCGAAGTGGTGCAGGCCATTGCCCAGATGGAGGAGCGGCGACGGCGTTTCGACGAGCGCGAGGTCATGGTGTGTGTTACCTGTCGAGAGGAAGACCATGATCCCCTCACCGAAGTCCCCTCGAGCGACTTCGGTGAGCCCGAGACCATCGCAGTAGAACCGCACAGATCGATCGACATCGGCGACCCGCAAAACGAGATGTCCGAATTTCGAGATCCTCATCGACGTGCTGACCCCCTGTCGAAGCCGAAGGTCGCGGCGAGCCCGGCCGACCCGGGCAATCGTACTGGATCTGTGGTCGCACGGCCGTAGGCGGACCATCCCCAAAGTGCCTGCTCCTCGTCCCGGCGTACGGAGATACCCCTCGAGTGGCAGCCGTACGGTACGTCGGGCGCTCAAGCAACCCGATAGTTACGTGGCATTCACGAATGAAAGCACCATGGGCACGACAACGTCGACAGCCCGGAACGCCCCGGAGTGATCGGCGTTAGGAATGCCTTCGAACTTGACACCAATCGATTCTGCGACGGCCGCTGCCACGTCGTACCAAGGTTCACGGGTTCCGACGTCGTTGAGTGTGCGTTCAGGTAGCGAGAGGTCCTGAAGATGAGGTCAGCACGGATACTGACATGGGATCGGACGAAGACGACCCCTAGACAGGCGCGAATACGGCATCAGACGTTATCGGCCGACATCGGCCGCACTCCCCGTCACACAGTTTCGGGACACGATTGGGGGCACGACTGAAGCGTCCTCTGTCAGACTTCTGAGTGTACTGTGCAGCGCTCATGAAGCCCGAGGTCTGCGAGGTAAAGGACCGCAACTGATGCCGACGCTCGACTCGTCCCATGCCCTCGACCACATCGTGTTGGTGCTCTTCGAGAACCGCTCTTTCGACAATGTCCTCGGACACCTCTACGGCCCGGAGGACGGCAACAACTTCGAGGGAGTGATCGGCAAGAACCTCAGCAACCCGATCCCCAACTGGGCCGAGCACGGCGCTGACCGAAGGGATGTTCCCTATACCGTCGCCACCGATATGGACTCGCCGAATCCGGACTCGGGCGAGGAGTACTTCCACACCAACACCCAGTTGTTCAACATCATCGACGACCAGAACCGGTTCAAGCTCGGAGAAGCAGCCTCTGCGCCGTGGAATGCTCCGGCTCCCGACGCGAGCCCAACGATGGATGGGTTCGTGACCGACTACATATCGACGTTCAGAGGAGAGATCGGTCGCCAGCCCACTTACGACGAGTACGCCCACATCATGACTGGGTACACCCCAGAACAGCTCCCAGTGCTCAACGGTCTCGCCCGGGACTTCGGCGTCTTCGACCATTGGTTCTGCGAGGTTCCATCGCAGACGTTTATGAACCGCTCGTTCTGGACTGCCGCTACCTCGTCGGGTGCGGTCGTGAACAGTCCGCTGAGGAAATGGTTCACGGAGAACGACGCCGAGACGATTTTTGAACGGTTGGAAGCCCACGGCAAGACCTGGAAGGTCTACGTGATGGAGCCGATGCCGCTGTCGTTCACAGGGTTGATCCACTTTTCCCGGTTGAAGGATCGCCTGGCCACCCATTTCGTACCCTTCGCCGAGTTCGAGAGGGATGCGGCAGCGGGCACTCTTCCGGACTTCTCGCTGATCGAGCCGAACATGATGGCTGGGCACGGCGACTATCACCCGGCGATGGGCCGCTCGTTCTCGGACAAAGTGGACATCGAGGTCGACAGCCCATCCTCGACCCTGTCGGGCGAGGCTTTCCTGGAGCGGGTGTTCAACGCCTACCGGTCAGCCACCTCGGAGACCGGCGCCAATGTCTGGAACACCGCACTGTTGATCGGTTGGGACGAGCCTGGAGGTACCTACGATCACGTTCCTCCAGGAGCCGTCCCGCCACCCGACCCGTCGATACCCGTTGGCGAGTGCGGATTTACGTTCGAGCGCTCGGGGTACCGGGTACCCGCCGTCATCGTGTCGCCCTGGGTCGAGGCGGGATCGGTGTACAACGAGGAGTACAGGCACACGTCCTTGATCGCCACACTGCGTAAGAGGTGGGGACTCGGCGAGGCCTTCACCGGACGGGATGCCGCAGCTCGCACGTTCGATCACGTCTTTTCGCTTGCTACCCCCGTGACCCAAAGACCTGGGCACCCATCAAGTCGCTTCCCGTGCCTGCGTGGACGACGGATCCTGAGGTGGTGGGCAAAGGGCTGAGCACTCTGGGCAAGGGCATGGGCCCAGCTCTGATTGCCAAGGCCAGAGAGATGGAGGTGAAGCTCCCGGCTGAACTCAACGACCCTGGAACAGCACTGACGCCCAGATTGATCGTCGGCTTCCTCAGGGGCGTTGCCGGCCACTTCTTCCCGCTTCTGGCCGGCGGCGATCGCGCCGGCGCCGAGGATCCCGGCAGCCAGGAAATGTGATCCAGCATGGCTGCTGGACAGAGCCCACCATGCTCATTCCACTCGTGCACGTCGAAAGACGTCTCGAGTCGATCTAGATCTCAACCTGCTACACCAGGACGTGCGGCTCACTCATGGGCACCGTGCCGTAAGGAGGGACGTTTGGTGGGCGCTGCGGGACTCGAACCCACGACCTCAGCCGTGTGAATCCGTCCTGGGTGGTTTCCGTCACCTGGGGATACCGGGGAAAACCCAGTTCAGAGCGCATTTGAGGCTTCCGCTATTACGCGCTGGTACGCCCTGTTTTCCGCTCGTTCGCGCACGTAGCGCGCACGAAAATGGCGTCTTGGTAGCATGACACCATGACAAGGAACCTCACAGTGCGGCTCCCGGAGCAGTTGGCAGCCGACGCTGAAGCAATGGCGCGAGTCGAGGGCACCAGTCTCAACGAAACGGTCAAGCAGTCTTTGATCGAGGCGGTCGAGCGGAGACGAAGGAATCCCAAGTTCAAGGCTCGCTTGGCGAAGATCATCGAGGAGGATCGAGAGCTGCTCGAACGCCTCGCTCGGTAAGAACCGATTACGCGAGCTTCCCGACAGGCCTCCTATCCTCGGACCTGTGGCGCCCATCAGCTGGATGGTCATGAGTCGGGACGTTTCGCATGCCGTGCGGGTGACTGAGCAGCCGGTCGTGGTTGCCGCCCTGATCCTCGACGTCGACACGGGTCTTGTCCGTGGCCTCTCAATGGCCGAAGACATCCGTGGCGCCCTGTCCCAGGCGGTGGAGCGAGCGCTCAACAAGCCGGCCGGCTCGCTTCCTCCCGGGCGCCCCCAGCGAATCCTGGCGGCCGTCGGTCTGGGTGACCTGGTGGCGGCCGAACTCGGCCGGGGGCCGGACCTCAACCTCGTTCCGCCGGTCAAGGAGATCGTGCCGGGCGCCGCAGCCGAGGACATCTTCGACTCCTTCGTCGGACATATGGCGGGGCGTCGCCAGACGACCGATCCGCCCTCCCCGGCCGACTGGAAGGTCCTCTTCGACCACGTCCACACCTACGCCGAGGCAGCACCGTGGCGACGCTGGGCTGACGACGTCGATTTCGTGGTCGATGTGGCCGTCGACGGCGAGCAACGGCGAGTGAAGGCCGTCGTGATGGGCAACGCCGGCATCCAGCCCGGTCTGGCCATCTTCCCAGGGGAGGTGGTCGAAGCCGACCTCGAGCACCGGGATCCGGCAGCGCCGTGGCCATACGACGCTGAAACTCTGGCGTGCACCCTCGATGATCCACGCGACGTGCCCGTCGAGTTCAGGGCGCGGGCGATCCGGTACGGCTGGCCCGAAACCGCCCTCGTGGTGCCGAGCTTCTTCAGTGTCGATGAGGATGGCGGCCGTGAGATCTCATCGACCGATGCCCGTCTCTTTGCGGTTGTCGCCACGGCCGTCCTCTCCCACGTCCGCCGCTACGTCGGACCATCTCCCAAAGCAAAAACCCCCACCGAGGGCCACGTGGCGATGCCCGACTCCCGCTCGGCGCGCTATTCGGTTCTCCATCAGAAGCGACCCAACTGAGGACCAAGGCTCTTCAGTTGCCTCTCCCGAATGCCATTCGTCTGGGTTGGCGAAGTTGAACTTCCTCGGGGAATGTGACATCATTTGTGGTGTCATCTTGGATGGTCGAACTAGAACCTGAGGTTGCCCAGTGGCTCGAGTCGCTCCCGCCGGCACCGTTTGCTGTGGCTGCCTCTCGCATCGATCGGCTGGGCGAGAGCGGAGCATCGCTGCGAATGCCGCATTCGCGATCGCTGGGCGACGGACTGTTCGAGTTGCGATTTGCGCTCGGTCGCAATGCACAACGGATTTCGTTCTTCTTCCCCGGGGATCGGCGCATCGTGCTGTTGACCGCATTTCATAAGCAGAGATCAAACGAGCGACTTGAAGTCGATAGAGCAAAGCGGGCGATGCGACAGTGCGTCGACGAGGGACATACGGCTGAAAACGAGGATGCGTGACCAGGACTAGTTGGACAGACTTGAAAACGAAGAAGCTCAGCGCCATGACCGCTGATGAACGCAAAGCGTACGACCGCGCCTATGCCGAAGCGCAGTTGGCCGCTGAAGTTGGCGAGCGCATTCATGCCGCCAGGGAGGCGGCCGGTTTGAGCCAGCGTGAGCTCGCTCGCCGTATGGGGACGAGCCAAGCTGCCATTGATCGCCTCGAGTCGGGTGGCGTTGGCGCGACCCTCACGACCCTGCAAAGGGTCGCCACTGCTCTTGGATTAGAGGTCAACGTGGAGCTCAGACCCTCCGCCTGAGGGTGCCGGGTGCTGGGTTTGAAGCGTCAGCAAGGACCGAGAAGGTGCGCTCAATGCCGGCGTTCGAGGACACCCCCAGTCCGGGCCGGTGCAATCTGCATAGCATCAGAGACCTGCTGCTCGTGAGACGGGAGCGATATGTCAACTCAGCCCAGTTCGAGCGTCCTGATCAACGGGTTTGGCGTGCTCTTCGTGATCTTGAACGTGTTCGGTCTGGGCCTCAGGCTTGAGGTCGGCAAGCATCTAGCTCGGGCCCTTGCCCATTACAAGCTTGCCGTGTGGGCGTTGGTGACCAACCTTGTCGTCATCCCGCTCCTGTTCATTGGTTATGTGCTGACGGTGGCGTCGTCAATTCCCGGAGAGATCAAAGTCGGGTTCTGTATCGCAGCCTTGTGTGCAGGGATGCCCTTCGCTCCGCTCCTCGCGAACTTGGCCAAGGCCGATGTCAGTGTTTCCACCACGCTGTTGGTGCTCTTGACTATCGGGACCATCATCGTCCTCCCGATAGGACTACCCCCCGCCGTCCATGCGGTCGACTCAAGTCTCACGATCTCTGCGTGGAGTGTTGCTTGGCCGCTGTTGCTCTTCTTGGCCCTGCCTCTGGTCCTCGGGACCGCCTTCAGGCTCTGGTGGCCCGACCTGACGCCGCCATTGCAACATTGGGTTGTCCGAACTTCGATCCTGTGTCTGCTCTTCAATCTCAAACTTCACGCTGGCTGCGTATTGGAGTCTGTTCGTGAAGACCTGGGGCACGTATAGCTACATCGCTGCCTTTGCCGGACCCTTCATCGGCCTCGGAAGTGCTTACCTGCTCGTTACCGGCCTCCGAGTCAAAGATGTGGGAATCAGGCATGCGACCGAGGTGACCACGGCCGTGCGCAACATCGCCCCGATGCTCCTGATGATGATTTTCCCCTTCAGAACCGATCCGCTGGTCACGGTTTCGATCACGATCCTCAATACCATTGGCCTCGTGACGGTTCTTCTCTTCGTTCTGATGTGGAGGCGCGTTTCTTCAACATCGGATCCTCATGCATCAATCGGCCAGCAAGCAATGACATAGCGATCCGCAACCTCAGATGGGGTATCCCAATCGTGCCGTACGTGGCGAGGGTTATACGGGTGATCGACACGAACGGGGGCAGGGGGTCCGAGGCAGCAACAAGGAGCAGTCAAGGACGGCCGCAGGCCGGCGCAGCGGATCCTTGACGGCTGCGTCGTGACTCCACTTGAAGTCAGACAATGGAGTCGGCCGGCCACCCGGTGGCCGGCTTGGATGCCATCCTTGGGCTGCCCCGAACCGAGGTTCTCAAGCCGGCAGATCTCCTGTGGACCCGGCGGCGATCGGGAGCGGCGAGAGGCGCCACCGGCAATCTGCGCCCCGGCCAGCGAACATACAAGCGCCGGTCACCGGTCGCCATCGGTGACAATCAGGGCCGGCGCAGGCGTCAAGCCGGCGCCGGCCCTGGCAGCAACACCGAATGGATGGTCGAGTGAGGGTCAGATTGTCCTCCCTTCCGTCCGGGCGGCTTCTTGATTGGGTAGAGCAACTCCTCACAACTCCCCCACTCCGTCCTGTCCGACGTCCTGGTACGCCTCGAGCTCGTGCAGGCGCAGGGAGCCCCAGGGCCGGGACCGGGCCGGTGAAGGCGTTCCGATCACAACGCGGAAAATTCCTTCGAAAAGTTTTGACTGCCCGTTGGTGTCCGTGAGTGCGCGCTCGTCCCCGTTGGTACGCGTGAGTACGCGCTACGTACGGTTTTGCTCTGCGTCGACGGGCGACGGCTGTCACACCCGGAATCCACCCTGGCCGGCATGGAACCACCCGAGTTGAACGCCGACGATTGGGAGATGCTCACGGCCGTGGGTCACCGAGTCCGAGCCAGGCAATTCGACGACTTCACGACCCAAGGCGAGGGCTGCGGCTGGTGCCGCCACCCCATCCGCCTGCGCGGCGCCATCATCTCCCGGACGGGCGACGAACGGGTACGGATCTTCTCGACCGGTCGTCTGCCAGACGGCGTGTTCCTCAAGGCCTGCGGGACCCGGCGGGAGAGCCGTTGCCCATCGTGTGCCGCCATGTACCGAGGCGACGCCCGCCATCTCGTCCGGGCCGGGTTGATCGGCGGCAAGGGCGTCGACGAGTCCGTCACTGAGCGGCCTGCCATCCTGCTGACGCTGACCGCCCCGAGCTTCGGACCCGTCCACTCGGTCGGACAACGTGGGTCGTGTCATCCCGGCTCCCCGTCGCTCAGGTCCGCGCACGGCCGTCCACTGACCTGCTCAGCACAACACCACGGGCATGACTCCATGATCGGGGTCCCGCTCTGCGACGACTGCTACGACTTCGAGAGCGCCGTGCTGCAGAACGCCTGCACTCCCGAGCTGTGGCGGCGGACGACGATCTACGTGTTGCGTCACGTCGCCGGCGCTCTCGGGTGGACCCAGCGGGAGACAAAGGAGTGCATCCGCTTGTCCTTCTGCCGGGTGTCGGAGTTCCAGCGCCGCGGTGTCGTGCACCTGCACGCCGTGATCCGGGCCGACGGCGTCGACGGGAAGCCGCCACCACTCGCCGAAGAGGATCTGGCCCGAGCCGCGTTGTCCGCCGCCGGAGCTGTCGCCGTTGTGCACCCCCTGGGAATCGCCCACTGGGGTAGCCAGGTGGATGTCCAGATACTCGACCGCTCAGCCGGCCCAGGGGTCCAGCAGGTGGCCGGCTACGTGGCCAAGTACGCCACGAAGAGCTCAGACGGCGGCGGGGCCCTCGACGCCCCCATCCGCTCGGACGAGGACCTGGCCCGCCGATCGCTCCCGCCGCAGCTGCGCCGAATGGCCGAGACCGCCTGGGCTCTCGGCGGCGACCCTACGTTCGAGCCGCTCCGCCTGCGCCATCATGCCCACGGACTCGGCTACGGCGGTCATTTCCTGTCCAAATCCCGGGACTACTCGACCACCTTCAGCGCCCTCAAAGCCGCCCGGGTCACCTGGCGAGAAGGGAAACGGCGGGGTGACGCCAACACACCGGCAGCCGACCGTTCTGTGGAACGCCGTCTGCGTGCCATCGGAGCCGGCTGGGCCAATCAGGGGGAAGCCCGATGGGCGGCCTTCCAGCAGCGGCAACGACTCGAGGAGCGGCGGCTCGGCAACGAGGAGTGGTACGGCCGGACGGAGCAGGATATGGAGCGAGGGGAAGCGTGGTGAGGCGGTCATGAAACGACGGCAGTTCGGATCGGTGCGGAGGCTCCCCTCGGGGCGGTGGCAAGCCAGCTACTGGCACGTCGGTCGCCGGCACATCGCCGAAGTCACGCTGCTCACCAAGGCCGACGCCAACACCTACCTGGCGCACGTCGAGACCCAGATCCGGCGAGGCAGCTGGATCGACCCCTGGGGCGGACACGTCGGGTTCGCCGAGTGGGCCGAGGAGTGGAAGTCGACGATCGTCGACCTGCGGCCTTCGACCAAGGCGCGTGACGTCGGCTACCTCGAGCGCTACGTCCTGCCCCGCTTCGGGCCGCTCGAGCTGGGCGAGATCGACCACATGATGGTACAAACCTGGGTGGCCGAGCTCAGTGCGTCCGGGCTCGCACCCTCCACCACGACCAAGGCCGCGCAGCTGCTCAGCAAGATCATGCGGGCCGCCGTGCAGGCCGGTTACCTCCCGAAGTCACCCTGCGACGGCGTCCGGCTCCCCCGCATTGAGCGGGTGGATATGCGCTTCCTTGAGCCCGGCGAGGTCATGGCCCTGGCCGACGCCATGGATCCGCGCTACCGGGCCGCCGTGTTCTTGGCCGCCTACGGCGGACTGCGGGCGGGCGAGCTGTTCGGGCTGCGGGCCAAGCGGGTGGATCCCCTGCGTCGGACCGTCACCATCGCCGAGACGGTGGTCGACGTCGGCGGCCACCCCTACTTCGGTCCCCCCAAGACTCGGGCCGGCCGGCGCAGCGTGCCGCTCCCCCGCGTCGCCGCCGACCCGTTGGCCGAGCACCTACGCACCTACGACCGCCAGCCCGACGACCTCGTCTTCACCGCACCAGAAGGCGGACCCGTACAGCTCAACGTCTGGCGGCAGCGCTTCTGGGCGCCGGCCGTGCGCGACGCCGGGCTGGCGCACCTGCGTCCGCACGACCTGCGGCACACTGCAGTGGCGCTGTGGATGGCCGCCGGCGCCAACCCCAAGGAGGTGGCGGCACGGGCCGGGCACACGTCGGTGAGCTTCACGCTCGACCGTTACGGGCACCTGTTGCCGGGTTCCGAGCAGCGCCTCAACGACGCGCTCGACGCGTTGGCGGAGGGCGCGCAACCGACGGCTGAGGTCACGCGCGATGCCGACGACACGACGAACGTGCGCGAAAACACGATTTCGTTCGCGCACGTAGCGCGCACGCCGGACGATGATGACGAGACCGTCAGCGACGTGCAACTCGCTGACCAGGACGAACAGAGTGGGCGCTGCGGGACTCGAACCCACGACCTCAGCCGTGTGAAGGCTGCGCTCTAACCAGCTGAGCTAAGCGCCCTGGCGGATTCGCCGGACCACAACCGTAGCCTGCGTGACCCGGGCCACCTGCAGCGGTGGGGTGATTTGGGAGGCCCCACCGGCACCGGTACCCTGAGATTGACATGTCGCCCACCGCCGAGAACGGCAGCAACAAGCCCCAGACCTGGAGCGCCCGCATCCTGGGCGCCTTCACGGGCCCGGCTTCGTCGGGGCGCTCCGAGGCGAAGCCGGATCCCGCCGAGATTCTCCCCCCGGAGGAGCGCAAGGCGGCGATGTCCACACTGAACCAGACGGAGGCCAAGTGGACGCTCGGCGCCTTTGTCCTGGCGACCCTTGCCGGAATCGCCATCCCCGCCTATTTCATCGCCGAGAACAAGGTCACCAAGGCCGGCAAGAACACCATCGCCGTTGCTCCTGACGCCAAACTGCTCGGCGGCGTCATCTTGGTTCTCTGTGCCATCGGGTTCGTGGCCCTTTGGAAGCGGAAGCGGACGCTGGTGGCCTTCGACCTCTTCCTCGTCGGCTTCGCCTTCACGCTCTTCGTGGGACTCATCGGGTTTGCCTTCATCGCGCTCGGCGGTTGGCTCATGCTGCGGGCCTGGCGGCTCAACAAGTACGGCACCACCAATTCCAGAGCCATCGCCCGGGAGGCCGCCGCACGCCCGCGGGGACGAGCGCGCAAGGAAGCGGCCAAGTCATCCTCCAAGACGACGACGAGCCCGGGTGCCCGCAAGCCACCGACGGCGAGCAAGCGCTACACGCCGAAGGCCCCCACTCGGAAGAAGATCCCGAAGCCGACCGAGTAGGCCGACAGACCACGCCGGCCAGGGATGCGCCAGTCCGAGCTGCTCAGCGGGCGGCCGGCTCGATCAGGAGTGCGGAGCGCAGCAACCGGAGCGCGTCGGTCCGACGGCGCACGAGCGACCGGGCCGTCGGCTCCTCGCCGAGCGCCCGCAGCACCTCCACCTCGGTCACCATCCCGATGACCGTGGAGTAGATGGCCAGCAGGAGCAGGCGGGGATCGTGGCGGCGCATCGCGCCGGCGTCCATCTCGGACTCCAAGAACGACGAGGCCCGCTGGACGAGAGGCTCGAGGGCGATGGTCATCTGGGTCGCCGCCGGCGGGCCCAGTCGCCCCACCTCACGGAGGAACCCGAGCAGGTCCGGTTGGCGCGCCGCCAGGCGGAACACGGAACGCACGACTGCTTCGACCCGCTCCCAACCCTCCCCGGCTCCCCGCAACGCCGTCTCCAGCGCCGCCGAAAGGTCGTTCGCACTGCGGGCTATCACCGCCTCCAGGAGAGCGTCCTTGGAGGGGAACCAGTACAGGATCGACTGCTTCGTGAGGTCGAGTCCCTTCCCGACGGCATCGAGCGAGGTGGCCTCGTACCCCCTACTGGCAAAGGAGGCCAAGGCGGCGTCGAGGATGCGGTCCTTGGTCGTGGAGCTGGGCACTTACCAAATGGTAGACAGATTCGGCGGGCGGTGGTAGACATTTCTGATGCCCATTGAGCGGGATCTCCGTGGGAAGCGTTTCTTCATCACGGGCGCCACAGGTTTTCTCGGCACCGCGCTGGTCGAACGCATCGTGCGCTGCGTCCCCGACGCAGACGTGACGGTGCTCGTGCGGCCCGGGCGCCGGGCGGATGCTGCGGCCCGGCTCGCCCGCGAGGTGATCAAGAACGATTGCTTCGACCGCCTGCGCGCCGAACTGGGAGACGGCTTCGCGGCCGAAGTCGCACGCCGGGTCCACGCCGTCGCCGGCGATGTGAGCCGCGACGGGCTCGGGCTCGACGATGAGGGCCGGCGCGCGTTGACGGAGGCCGACGTGGTCATTCACTCCGCCGCCACTGTGTCTTTCGACGCCCCGCTGACCCAAGCCATTGAGATCAACCTCCTCGGCCCGTCCCGGGTGGCCGCCGCCATCGCCGAGACCGGATCGACGGCGCATCTCGTCGCGGTCTCCACCGCCTACGTCGCCAGCACCCACCAGGGCGAGGCCAAGGAGGAACTGCTCAGCGAGAACCGTTTCACGCTCGACGTCCCGTGGGAGGCCGAGGTGACCTCGGCCCGGCGCCTGCGCGACGACCTCGAGGCGGAGTCCCGCAAACCTGAGAAGCTGCGAGCGTTCTCCAAGCAGGCGCGAGCGGAGATCGGTGCGGCCGGCGATCACCTGATCGCCTCGAAGGCCGAGAAGCTTCGCGAGGAGTGGGTGAGCAGCGAGCTGGTCACGGCCGGCACGGCCCGCGCGCTGTCACTTGGATGGCCCGACGCCTATCCCTTCACGAAGGCGCTCGGCGAGCGGGCCCTCGTGGAGCAGTGGGAGGGCCGGGTCCCCATCACGCTGGTGCGGCCTTCCATCATCGAGTCGGCCCTCGCTGAACCACGGCCGGGGTGGATCCGCGGCTTCCGCATGGCCGAGCCCATCATCGTGTCCTACGCCCGCGGCCTGCTGCGCGAGTTCCCGGGCGTGCCCGAGGGCATCGTCGACGTGATCCCCGTCGATCTCGTGGTCGCCGCCATCCTGGCGGTGGCGGCGAGGGGTCCGGAGCCCGGACGGCCGAAGGTGTACCACGTCGCGTCCGGCGTGCGGAACCCGTTGCGCTACGGGCACCTCGTCGAGCTGTCGGAGGACTTCTTCAGCCGCAACCCCCTCTACGACGATCGGGGCCAGCCGATCAACGTGCCCGAATGGTCCTTCCCCGGCCGTGGGCGGGTCCAGCGGCAGCTCAAGCGCGCAGATGCCGCGATGACCTTCGTGGAAAAGCTGATCACTGCCTTGCCGATCCGAGGCAAGCAGGCGCAGCTGGCCGCCCGGATGGAGGACAGGCACGCGCTGGCCAAGCGGGCCCTCGGCTACGTCGAGCTCTACGGCGCCTACACCGAGACGGACGCGCGCTACCGGGTCGACAACCTGATCGAGCTGTGGGACGCGGGCGACAGCGACGACCACGCCCGGTTCGAGTTCGACCCGGCCGCCATCGATTGGGACACCTACGTGCACGAGATCCACCTCCCTTCGGTGCTCGAGCACACCCGCGTGCGCACGAAGCCCGGGCGATCGGTGGTCGACAAGCGACCGGACCGGCAACGGCGGGCCATCTTGTCGCCCGACCGGCACCTCGCCGTGTTCGACCTCGAGCACACACTCATGTCCTCGAACGTCGTCGACACGTATGCCTGGCTCGCCAGCCGCCACCTGTCGCCGTCGCGGCGGGCACGCTTCGTGGCCGATCTCCTGCGGCAGGCGCCGTCGCTGCTGGCACTGGACCGTCGTGACCGCGGCGACTTCCTGCGCTCGTTCTACCGCCGCTTCGAGGACGCGCCACTCGATCGGCTGCGCGAGGACTCGTGGGAGCTCTTCCACCGCCAGCTCCTCACCCGGTCCTTCCCCGACGGTTTCGCCCGGGTGCGGGCGCACCGGGCCGCGGGACACCGCACGCTGCTCATCACTGGGGCGCTGGACTTCATCATCGAGCCGATCCGGCCGCTCTTCGACGACATCGTGTGCGCCGAGATGGAATCACGCGACGGACGGTTGACCGGCCACCTGACGACGCTGCCACCCATCGGCGAGGCGCGGGCGTTGGTGCTGGCCGACTACGCCGGCGTCCACGGCCTCTCCCTCGAGGAGTCCGTGGCCTACGCCGACTCGGCCAGTGACCTCGCCATGCTGGAAGCCGTCGGCTTCCCGGTGGCCGTGAATCCTGAGTCCAGGCTCTCTGCCATCGCCAGGCGGCGGGGCTGGCACGTGGAGCACTGGGCCAAGGCCGAGGGCGGGTCACACCGCCCGCTCCCACTGGGGCCGTTCGACGTGAAGCAGCCCAAGGCTGTGATGGGCCGATGAGCACGCTCCTGTTCGAGCGGTCGCTCCCGCGTTTCGCGGCGGCGCGCGTCGTATCGTCCTTCGGATCGGGTCGGGGCGCCGGCGTGGGCCCGCTGCGCCTGGTGGAGCGCGACGCTCCCGTGGCACCCGCCGGCTGGGTGCACGTCGATCCCGTCCTGTCGGGGATCTGCGGGTCCGACCTGGCGACGTTGGACGGGCGCAGCTCGCGCTACTTCGAGGACATCGTGTCCTTCCCTTTCGTGCCTGGGCACGAGGTCGTCGGGACGCTTGCCGAAGACGCCACTGGGGCGGAGGGCGCCGTGCTCTCCGCCGGCAGCCGCGTTGTGCTGCAGCCGGTGCTCGGGTGCGCTGCCCGGGGCATCGAGCCGCAGTGTCCCGCCTGCCAGGCCGGGCACGTGGGGAACTGCGGGTACATCGCCTTCGGGCACATCCGCCCCGGCCTGCAGACAGGCTTCTGCGCCGACACCGGGGGCGGCTGGTCCAGCTCGGGGCTGGTGGCGCACTCGAGCCAGCTCTACGCGGTGCCCGACGAGCTGAGCGACGCCGACGCGGTGACGGTCGAGCCCGTGGCCTGTGCGGTGCATGCGGTGCTGGGGGCGCCGATCGCCGAGGGTGACGTGGTGGCCGTGGTCGGAGCGGGCACACTCGGCCTTCTCGTGACCGCCGCCCTGACCCGCCTCGCCGGGCTCGGTCTCTGCCCGACGCCCGAAGCCGTGCTCGTCGGGGCGCGCTACACGCATCAGCAGCGTCTGGCCCGTGAGTTGGGCTGCACCGAGGCACTGCCCCCCGACCAGCTGGGCCGCGCCGTACGCCGGCACTCGCGCTCGCTGTCCTATGGTGCCGCTTCCGGCGTCACGGCCACGCTCTCGGGCGGTGCCGACGTGGTGATCGACTGCGTGGGCAGCCCCGAGTCGATTGCGCAGTCGTTGAACATGGTGCGGCCGAGGGGAACGGTGGCGCTGGTCGGCATGCCGGGCAAGGTGACCGTCGACCTCGCTCCTCTCTGGCACCGCGAGGTCCGCCTGGCCGGAGCGTACGCCTACGGGACCGAGCGCAACCCCGGAGCGGACGACGCCGTGTCGACCTTCTCGTTGGCCTTCGACGTCGCCGCCGCCCAGCAAACCGGACGCCTGGTCTCGGCCACCTACCCACTGGCCCGCTTCGAGGACGCCGTGGCCCACGCCGGCGCTGCCGGCCGACGCGGGGCCGTCAAGATCGCATTCGACGTACGGAAAGGACCGATCCGATGAGCCGCCGTCCTGGCTTCGTCCTCGAGGTGGACAGATCGACGCCACCGACCCTGTTCTGGAGCGGCGAGGGGTTCGGCCTCGAGACGCTGCCCGAAGGCAGTCGCGTCATCTACGCCCCCGAGCCCATGAAGGCGATCGAGGACCCCTACCGGGCCATCCGCCACGCGCTGCTCCACCCCGAAGGCGACCGCGACCCCCTGCCGGCGCTCCTGCGGCCAGGCATCAAGCTCACCATCTGCTTCGACGACGTCTCCCTGCCGCTGCCGCCCATGCAGGCACCCGACATCCGCCAGATGGTGATCGAGACCGTGCTCGACATGGCGGCGGAGGCCGGCGTCGACGACGTCGAACTCATTGCTGCGTTGGCCCTGCACCGCCGCATGACCGAGGAAGAGCTGCGCCACGCCCTGGGCGACCGGGTCTACGACGCCTTCGCCCCCAACGGCCTGCTGACCCAGCACGACGCCGAGGATCCCGACAACCTCCTCTTCATCGGCGAGACCGACCAAGGCGAGGAGGTCGAGATCAACAAGCGGGCCGCCGAATCCGACCTGCTCGTCTACGTCAACATCAACCTGGTGGCCATGGACGGCGGCCACAAGAGCGTCGCCACGGGCCTCGCGAGCTACCGCAGCCTGCGCCACCACCACAACCCGCAGACGATGCGCCATTCGAAATCGTTCATGGACCAGCCGGCCTCCGAGCTGCACTCGTCGAACTGGCGGATGGGCCGCCTCATCGCGGCATCGGGCGTCAAGGTCTTCCAGATCGAGACGACCCTCAACAACGACACGTTCCCCTCGAACTTCGGGTTCCTGCAGAAGCGCGAGTGGGAATGGTCGTTGCGCGACCGGGCCTCCTATGCGGCCACGTCAAAGGCCCTGTCGACGGTGCCGCCGCGCCTCGCTCGCCAGATCTTCCACTCCATCCGCTCCCCCCACGCGCTGACCTCGGTACAAGCGGGCGAAGTGGAGGCGGTTCACGCGCTGACGACCGCCAACGTCTGGGCCCAGCAGGGCGTCGACGTCGAGGGCCAGACCGACATCCTCACCATGGGTCTGCCCTACATCTGCCCGTACAACGTGAACTCCATCATGAACCCGATCCTGGTGGCCTGCCTCGGTCTCGGCTACTTCTTCAACATGTACCGGGGCAAACCGCTCGTGCGCGAGGGCGGCGTCGTGATCATGAAGCACCCGACCCGACCCGAGTTCCACCCCGGCCACCACCCGAGCTACATCGACTTCTACGAGCAGGTGCTGACCCAGACCGTGGACCCGGTGCAGATGCACAAGGAGTTCGAGGAATCCTTCGCCACCGACCCGTGGTACATCCATCTATACCGGACAGGCCACGCCTACCACGGCGTGCATCCCTTCTACATGTGGTACTGGTGCGCGCACGCACTGGCCCACCTGGGCCGGGTCATCGTCGTGGGCGGGGACACCAAGGCGGTGCGCCGGCTCGGCTTCTCACCGGCCAGCTCGCTCGACGACGCTCTCGAGATCGCCTCCGACGTCGTCGGTCCCTCGCCCACGTTGACGCACATGCACAACCCGCCCATCTTCATGTCGGACGTGCACTGATGGCGGGCGCCGGGCTACGGGGCCGCGTCCGCTCGGCCCGCTTCCCCCTCGCCGCGCCCTCCTGGCCGACTTCGGTCGAGCGGCCCGATCCCGAACGCAAGGTCGGACTCGATTACGACCACGAGTGGTCGCGCCGCTACCCCGTCCGGCTGGCCCGGGCGGTGGTCATGGACAACGTGACCCGGCCGGCGGCCCGACTGCTGGCGCCCGCCACGGTGCGGGGACTCGAGCACCTCCAACACGTCGAGGGGCCGGTGATCTTCGCGGCCAACCACGCCAGTCACATCGACACCCCGTTACTGCTCACGACCCTGCCGTTGGAGTTCCGCCACCGCACCGTCGTGGCGGCGGCCTCGGACTACTTCTTCGATCGCACGTGGAAGTCGGTGCTGTGGTCGTTCGCGTTGGCCGCGATCCCGATCGAGCGCAGCAAGGTGAACCGGAAGTCCGCGGACACCGCGGCCGAACTCATCGAGGACGGCTGGAGCCTGGTCATCTTCCCCGAGGGCGGGCGCTCACCGGATGGATGGACGCAGCCGTTCAGGGGTGGGGCCGCCTACCTGGCCCGGCGGACAGGGCGCCCGGTGGTGCCGGTGTACCTCCACGGAACGCGCCACGTGCTGCCGAAGAAGGCGGAACCGGGGGCGCGTGCGCCGGGCGGGTCCGGCACCGAGGCCCAGCGGGGCGGCCGCTTGCGCCGCACCCCCATCGCCGTCCTCTTCGGGGCGCCGATGACCCCCGACGAGGGCGAGAACGCCCATCGGTTCTCGGAGCGGGTCGAGGCCGCGGTCGCCACGCTGGCGCGGGAAGTGCACTCCGACTGGTGGCAGGCCCGGCGCTCCGTCAGCGCCGTGGCGCCGGTGGAGGGAGCGGAGGCCGCGCACCGTGGACCGGCGGCATCCGCGTGGCGCCGGGCCTGGGCTCTCGACGAATCCCCCTCGCGCGGGCGGGACACCGAGTGGCCCGACTGACCGACTGACCCGGTGAAGCCGAGTCGTTCAGAAGTTCAATCTGCCAGGTGCTGTTCGAGGACCTCGAGCAGCTGCTCTTCCTCGAAGGGCTTCTCAATGAAGGCGATCGGCCGCGCGCCGTGGTCGCCGAACGCGGCGAGGGCGTAGCCGCTCATGTAGACGACGACGATGCCCGGCCGCTGGGTCGTGATGGCGTCGGCCAATTCGGTTCCCTGCATGGTCGGCATGACCACGTTGGTGAGGAGCAGGTCGATGTGCCCCTCGTGGCCTGCGCTCAGCGCGATGGCGCCTTCGCCGTCTCCGGCATCGACGACGATGTACCCGTTGCGCTCGAGCATCTGCCGCGTCAGGGCGCGCTGCGCCGGCTCGTCCTCCACCACGAGCGCCGTCCTCCCAGAACCGCTGCCGGACGGCCGCGTGCCTTCCATGCTTCACTCACCCCCAAGGTCCACGGCAGCATATGAGGCGAACGCCCCCCGGTGCGTGACACCTGGCCGCACCCTGGCACGACAGGCTGGGTCAGAGCTGGGAGCGGGAGACGAGGATCGCCGTCTCGGTCAGGCCGGCGTCGCGGTGGACCAGAGCGGCCTGATAGTCCGGGTCACGGATCATGTCGATGAAGGCATCGATCCCGGGATACTGCATGACGGCGATCTGGTCCCAGGGCCCGGTCCGGCCGATCAGGATCTGGAGCACGTCGTTGTAGAGCGTGAGGACGCCCCCTCGCCGAACGACGTGGTCGAGCGCCACCGCCCCGTAGCGGCCGTACGCCTCGGCGCCACTGAGACCGGCAGACGCCAGCTCGTGCCCGTCCGGATAGGAAGCGCGGGCACGGTACGACAGCAGGTTCACGAACTGCAGCGGCCCGTCCTCGCCCGACTGCAGCAGCGACCGCAGCTGCTCCTCGTCAGGGTTGATGCCTCCGAAGCCGTGCGCACCCAGCTCGCCGAGCAGCGCGCCCACGTCCTCGTCGTCCCAGTGCGACACGAGACCTCCTCCCCGACGCCGTGCCGCGGCATGGTAGCAACGGTGGGAACGCCGCCCGTGGCCGCGCCCTCCCGGGTGCGCTGCGGACACGCGACCAGGAGGCAACCCGATGCAGACCATCATCCTCGGCAGTGGCAGCCCGCTGCCCGATCCGGAGCGAGCCGGTCCGGCCACACTGGTGCGCACCGGAGCCGGCGACCTGCTGTTCGACTGCGGCCGCGGGGTCCTCATGCGCACCGCCGGCGCCGGGTCGGCCGCGGGAGCACTGCGCGGGCTCTTTCTGACCCACCTGCACAGCGACCACACCACCGATCTCAACGACATCATCACGTCGCGCTGGATCACCTCATTCCAACCCCACCCCCTCGCCGTCTACGGTCCGGTCGGCGCGGCGTCGCTCGTGGCCGCCACGGAGGCCATGCTCGAGCTCGACATCGGCTACCGCTTGACCCATCACGACGACCTGCAATGGCGGCCGGCGACAGAGGTGGTCGAATGCGAACGCGGCATGGTGTTCGAGGACGGACCGGTCCGCGTCACCGCCGCGCCCACCGACCACGCACCGGTTCGGCCGACGGTCGGCTTCCGGGTCGAAGAGGCCGGGGCGTCCGTGGTCATCGCCGGTGACACGGTGCCGTGCGAGGGACTCGACGAGCTCTGTGCGGGAGCGGACATGCTCGTGCACACGGTGGTGCGCCCCGACCTGATCGAGCCGATCGGTCTGCCCCGGCTGCTCGACGTGCTCGACTACCACTCGTCGGTCGAGGACGCGGCGCGCACCGCGGCGCGCAACGGCGTGGGGACCCTGGTCCTCACCCACCCCGTCCCCGCGCCCCAGCCGGGCACCGAGCCCGAATGGATCGCTCTGGCGAGCGCCCACTTCGACGGCCCGGTCGTCCTCGCTCGGGACCTCCTCACGCTCGACGTCGGGCGACCCGACTGAGGAAGACCGGTGTTCGACCTGTTCCGCGAGGCGTCGCCGTACTCCCTCCTTGGCCGGCCGCCGTAACTCCCGCCAACTGCGGCCTTCCAGGCCGCGTGCGAGGCGTTTTTCAGGCTCTTCACGTTGAACTGGCGGATGTGACGTTGGGCAGTATTCGCTGCTCGAACAACAGCGGAGGGTCGCTGCTCGCGACAGTTGCTGCGCCCACTCCGGCACGTTGGGGCTACCCAGGCCAGATCGCTCTCAGTCGTGCCCGATTCCACAATCGCCCCTCTCTAGTGCCGATGCTCCGTCAGCCCCCGAAGGGCCCACCTCCGCCTAGGTATGACACTTTCTGCAGCAGGGCAACGGGCAATCGATTTCCGGCGAACGAGGCGGCCCTCTGGCTGCATGGCACAACGGTCGGTCAACTTTCTGCCACTCCCGAACCTGCCCCTTTAGGCTGTTGGCGAGACCTACGGAGAGGGGGCCGAAGCCATGTCGGAACGGCTAAACGGAGGACCATTCACCCTGGGGTATGGCCAGCAGGGTTACCTCGAGTACTGGTGGGGAAACGGTGACGACCGTCACCTGGCGTATGCGTCAGCGCATCCGGTTGGCGAATTTCCGACGGCAAGCATCGTGTCATTCGATCAGCGAGCGTTGCTGGAGGGATCAATGTTCGAGGGAGGAGGGTACAAGTACGGCGTGACGATCCGCAACGATTCAACCGATGGCGACGACCCCACGCCGTTCGACGTGTACGCCACAACGCCCTGAGCCCGAGGAGACGCAAATGAGAATTCACACCATCGTTGACGCAGACGGCAACCTTGTGGCTGTTGGCGCTCCTGCGCCCGAGGGTTCCGGGCCAAAGGTGCAGCTGCGCGCCGGGCCCGGCCAAACTCGCCATGAGCTCGAGCTGCCGAGTGAGTTCGAGGAAATGTCGCCGGTCGATCTACACAACTCGTTGGGCGCACGCGACCTGAAGCAGTACATCGTCGCGAAGTCGTAGCGTCGCTTACGACTTCCTCTTCCGGGGACCTCTTTGATCCGCCGGCGAGAGTGTCTGAACTCCGGCTGGAGTTACTCCTTGGGTCACTGGGGAGACGAAGTACGCAACTTCTTCCTTATGTTGCGCATGCCCGCACAGGAAATCGGCACAAGGATGCATGTCGCTCAGCTGGTGTTGCTGGTTGACAGCGAATCGGTCCGTGACTGCACCGTTTGGGCGACATGGACAGATGACGCCGAACCCGATGGTCCGGGCGGGGGCAGTCGGGTCCGAGTGCCTAGGTGACCCAGCCCGATATCGGGGCCTGGCCACGTGGCGTTCCCCGAGCGTTGAGCGCACAACCGAATCGAGCGAGATCTAGGTATCCCATACCGCCGGGTAGGTAGGCTCAGTTCCAAGCTCATAGTGTTGGTGTCGTGGACGAAGTTGAAGCCCGCGAGCTGGCACGTCGAGAGCTAGGTAGTGAGAACCTCGTAATCACGGACGCAAAACGTATCGACCAGACCTGGGTAGTTTCCTACAACAGCCGGGAATACGTCGAGACAGGTGATCTTCGCTAT
The DNA here is from genome assembly GCA_963719485.1 of uncultured Acidimicrobiaceae bacterium. GTDB lineage: Bacteria > Actinomycetota > Acidimicrobiia > Acidimicrobiales > RAAP-2 > Bog-473. The sequence continues at coordinate 2,994,284 of OY970387.1, read as the reverse complement.
TTCGAGACCGGACCCTCGTTGAGGATTCTCGTCTCAGATAACGGTCGTGTCGTACGGGCACCATCCACTAGACCAACACGTCCGTCTGGAAGCAAGACCCTTGCCGAGTGGCTTGAAGAGTCTGAGCAATAGCAACCTTGACCGTTGCCTATGTGTGCCCCATGCGCTGGGATTGGGGGGTCAGTTCGGCATTTTCGGCCTGGGACCGGGGCGGCCCGAGCCGGAGCGACTCTCAGTATCGACACGCCGACGAACGGGCATGGACCCTCTCCGTATAAAACGCCTTCCAGCGACGCCATACGCGTCGCAGAAGGGAGAACTATGCGTGCCGTGATCGTCAATGAATATGGCGAGACTCCAAGGGTTGCCGAGATACCGACGCCGCAGCCGGGACCGGGCCAGGTACTCATCAAGCTGAGGGCGGCGGGCATGAATCCGATGGATCGCACTCTTGCCAGTGGCGACTGGCGCCCCATGCCCGCGACCTTCCCGATGGTGCTCGGCGCCGACGGGGCTGGTGTCGTCGAACGCGTCGGCGAGGGCGCGACTCGGTTTTCCGCCGGGCAGAGCGCCTTCGGGCAACTGCTGATACCGCCGCTCGGGTCGGCCGGAACGTATGCCGAGTATGTGGCAGTCACCGAGGACGCCCCACTAGCCCTGGTGCCCGACGGCCTGGACGTAGTGGTCGCGTCGACGCTTCCGACAGCCGGGATGGCCGGGCTTTCTCTCGTGGAGCTGCTCGGACCGCTCAAAGACAAGACCGCGTTGATCGTCGGAGCGGGGGGTGGAGTTGGCACCTTTGCCACTCAGTTCGCTGTGAACGTCGGAGCGCGGGTCATCGCGAACGTGCGCGAGGCCGCCGCAGATCGGATGCGCAGCTACGGCGCCGCGGAAACCGTCGATCACACCGTGGTGCCGCTGGCGGAGGCAGTTCGCAATGCCCACCCAGACGGCATCGATGTTCTCTTGGACTTGGTCAGCGACGCGGACGGATTCGCCAATCTCGCCGCACTGGTCCGATCGGGCGGGACCGCGGTCACGACCAAGTACGTCGCCGACACCGGCGCGCTCGAGTCCGCTGGCGTCACCGGGATCAACTTCGCGCTGCAGCCCTCGAGCGATCTCCTTGACCGCCTCGCTGATGCCGTCGTGACAGGGCGCATCGCGGCTCCACCGATCACTCGAATATCGCTCGACGACGCGCCGGCGGCCTTGAGCGGGGGCACCGACCGGCTGGTCGAAGGGAAGACTGTCATCACCTTGTGACCCTGCCGAGGGACGTCCCCCTGTTTACCAAGGCAAGTAGGCACGGTTCGGGTCGCAGGTGACAGCGACTGAGTGGCGCGGATTCCGCTGTCCCAGCACGCCGGGAGAGGGAGCGATCAACGGTGGAATAATTACCAACGTGGAGGAGCCGCCGGAGCTGCGAAACAACGCACACTGGAGGATGGCCGTCTGGGCCCTCCGACTTGGGTACCTCGGGCTGGCTGTCGCGATCGCGGGCGTCATCGTGATGTCGTTGGGATTCACGCCTTGGGTCCTGGCCACCGGGGTGATCGTCTGGCTCGCCTCAGCCGCCGTGACGTTAACGGGGTTCTTCCGATCCCGTTCTTCTCTTTCCGAGCCACGACCTGGGTACTGGCCGATGCGGTTCATGCTCATCCACGACACGGTCCATCCTCGGTCTTCGGCCCAGCGCTCCTAATGGCTCGTCTCGTCGCGACGGCGTCAGCGGCGGGCCTCTCTCCGCCTTGCCGATTCAACCGAGATGTGCCGATAGCGAGCAGGTCCGGATCTGAGGTTGTGACGCTGCCAGCAGTCCGAGTCGGTGAACCTTTCGCGAACTCTGCGACGACCGTGCCCCAGATGTTGCAAACTACGGTTGATGAGCAACCAACAATTCGAAGGATGGTTCACCGACCCGTACGCAGTCCATGAGGCTCGCTGGATTTCAGATGGGCGGCCGACGAAGCTCGTGCGTGACGGCGAGGTCGAATCCTACGATGAGCCTCCGCCGGGACCACCGACCGTGGTTCCGGAGAGGTTGGAAGCGGACCCTTCTGCAGGCAACGGTGACGATCTCATTCGCGCCGACGATGCAGAGCAGACCGACCCCTACGACTCACCATCGCAAGTCATGGAAGCTCTCGATTCGTTTGGACAATCCGGCCTCCTCGATGTGCGCCATCCGTACAGCGAAGACAAGTAAGAGCCTCATCTTGAGTAGCTCGCCGCTACCGCCCGCGAACGCCGGGACCGGGCTGGCCTAGTCAGCTCGACGAGAAGCAGGGGTCGTCGAGTTCGAGTAGCTGACGGCGTCTGTGCTCCCACGGAGCTCGCGAGCAGACGCTCGCTCTGATCGTTCCGTCGAAGATCTCGGTGGCAATGGTCCTCGGATCGTCCTTTGATACCGGCGAACGACCAACGACCAGCCCGTCAGGCGCGGCAGGGCGGACCTGGAGCCAAATGGACTGGCGTTGAGCGACAATGAAGTACTCCGCCATGTCTGCGCCGGCCAAGCTGACCCAGAGCTTTGGGTCCACCGCGATGTGGTCCACCAAGCCGGCCATGTGCATGAGACTACGGTCGCCGAACTGGGTGCCCCACTCCAACGCGTAGAGCCGCTTTTCATCGAACGCTCACCGACCCGGTTCGACGCGTGGCTGTCGCTCGCTCCCTCCGACCGTGCCCCTAGCCGTGCCGGCGCAGGCGCCGCCGGCGCCCCACCGCGGCGAGGCGCTCCTCACGTAGGCTCTCGGACTCCCCGTCGTCCAACGGGTCGAGGGCCAGGTCGCCGAGTGCCCAGGACAGCAGGCGGTCGGCCAGCGCCGGGTTGCGGGCCAGCACCGGACCGTGCAGGTACGTCCCCACGATGCGGCCGTGCACGGCACCCTCGGTCCCGTCACCGCCGCCGTTGCCGACCCCCGCCACGACCCGTCCCAGGGCGACGGTCCCGTCCCCCAGCGACGTCACGCCGCCGTGGTTCTCGAAACCCGTGAGGGGAGGCAGCGGTCCGAGCGGCGCGGGGTCCACCTCGACCAGCACTTCCCCCACGGCCCGCGGCCCCGACCCCTTCACGGTCTCGACGTCCAGGAGGCCGACGCCCTCGTGCGGATCACCGGCCGCCCCGGGGAAGGACCGTCCCACCACCTGGAACCCCGCACAGACGGCCAGGACCACGGCGCCGGCCGCGGCCCGCCGCGCCAGCGTGCCGTCGTCCATGAGGGTCCGGGCGGCGCGGACCTGGGGACCGTCCTCTCCCCCGCCCAGGCAATAGAGGTCGGCCTCCGGCAGGGGTCGGTCGGAGGGGGCCTGCAGCAACGTGACCTCGAGACCGCGCCATTCGGCCCGCCGCGCCAGCACGAGGCCGTTCCCGCCGTCACCGTACGTGCCCAACAGATCGGGGTAGACGACCGCGACGCGCAGCGGGGACGGCATTAGGGGGCGCCCAGCAGATCGTGGAAGGCGGTGTAGTTCCCGATGACGTCGACCACCCCGTCCGAACCGTCGGCGGCACGGGTGACAGCTTCGACCGGCTCGGGCTCCGCGGTGTGCGCGACGCCGCCGTAGTGCAGGCGGACCGACAGATCCCGGAAGCGGTCGCCTGTGGCCACGACGGCGCGGCCGGCCAACCGCTCGTAGGGAACGTCCCACAGCCAGCTCGGGTCCGCCCCGTCGGCGATCCGCGCGTTGATGCTGACGACGAGCGGCGCGTCCGAAGCAGCGACGAGGTCGAGCAGCTCGTCCCAGCCCGCTGGGTTCTTGGCCAGCATGAGCCGGGCCCGCGCCTCGCCGAAGGCGCGCACGGTGAAGCGTCCCGCCACCTCCTGCACGTCCGCCATGGCGGTGAGCGCCGCCAGCGCGTCGACACCGCACGCTTCTGCCGCCACCGCGGCCATCAAGGCGTTGGACTGGTTGAACCGACCGGGCAGGGCGAGCCGCACCGGAGCGCTCCTCCCGTCGGCCCATTGGCCGCAGGCCGACCCGTCCGGCGCAACCATGAGGGTCGCCTCGGGCTCCGGGCGGGCGAACTCGCAGGAGCCGCACGACCAACCGGCGTCCGTGAACTCGATGCGCCCCTCGCAGGACGGGCAGCCCACCGCGTCGTGCTGCCAGCGGAGGCCGGCCGCCACCCAGTGCACGTCCCGCGCGGCGCCGGCCCCCCAGGCCACCAACGGGTCGTCCGCGTTGGCCACGACATGGGTATGCGGCGCGGCCGCCAGGGCCGCCCGCCAGCGCCCCGCGACCATGCGCACCTCGTTGGTGCGATCGAGCTGGTCGCGCGACAGGTTCAGCAGGACCACCGCAGCAGCAGCGGTCGCGGTGAGCACCCGCGGCAGGTAGACCTCGTCCGTCTCGAGCACGGCCCGCAGCGCGTCCGTCCCTGCCAGGGCGGCGACGTGGCCCGGGGGCATGTTCGAACCCGTCTCGTTGCTGACCACGGCGTCACCGGTCGTGCCGAGACCCACCGTGAGAAGCCGGGTCGTCGTCGTCTTCCCATTCGTGCCGGTGACGAGGGCGACCTGGCGGCCCGCGCTGAGGTGCTCGAGCAGCCGGGGATCGAGCCGGAGTCCGGCCCGGCCTCCCGCCACGGTGCCCCGGCCCCGTCCCAGACGGCGTGAGGCGGCGTTGACGGCGCGCGTCGTGGCGCTGGCGAGCTGCGCCCTCACCGAGGGGGCTTGCTGCGGGCCAGCTCCTCGGCGGTCGGTTCGTGGCGCACCCGCGACTCGGGGGGCAGCAGTGCGCCGATGGCCTCCATGATGGTGGAGGTGTCCGCCTTGGCGTCGGTGAGCGACAGGTGCACGGGCCGGCCCACCCGCACCGTGACCGTGGGCGGGTGACGCACCAGGGTGAAGTCGGGCACGCGCGCCGAGCGCGGCCAGACCTTCTCGGTGCCCCACAGCCCGACGGGCACGACGGTGGCACCGGTCGACGCCGCCAGCCGCGCCGTCCCCGTCTTGCCGCGGAGCGCCGGGTCGAAGAAGTCGTACCCGCGCGGGATGGTGCCCTGCGGGAGGACGATCACCACCTCACCCGCCTTGAGGGCGGCCTCGGCATCGCGCAGCGGCTGGCCCGATCCGCTGCCGCGATCGACCGCGATACCCCCGATGGCGCGTGCGATCATCCCGACGACCGGCGCGTCGAAGATCTCCTTCTTGCCCAGGAAGCGCACCGGTCGCCCGATGTCCCGCGCCACGAGGGCCAGCGCCGCCACGTCGAAGTAACTGCGGTGGTTCGAGGCGAGCAGCACCGGTCCGCGTGCCGGCACGTTCTCCACGCCGGCGATGTCGAAGCGCGCGTAGGGAAAGGACAGCTTGCGCACGAACGGACGGAGCACGTGGTACGGCTCCAGTCCCACCATGCTGGGGACGCCCGGCGGACGGTCCCAGTGCTCCACGGGCCAACGGCGGGCGGCGGCCACGAGGGTGAGCGAGGGATCGGGATTGACGGCGTGCGGCGTGCCCACGCTCGACAGCAGCGGCACATCGAAGATGCTGTCGCTGCAGGCATGGCAGTCATCGAGGTCCACGCGGTTGTCGTCGGCCCACTCCCGCACGGCACGAAGCTTGCCGGTCCCCCAGACGAACCCCTCGTAGAGACGGCCCGTGTAACGGCCCTCCTTGGTCTCGTACGCCGTCGCGATCAGGTCGTCGAAGCCGAACGCCTCGGCGAAGGGGGCGATCATGTCGGCCGGGGTGGTCGTCGAGAGCACCAGCTGGTGACCCTCGGCCCGGAAGGCGGCCAGCCGTTGGGGGGCGAAGGGGGCGACGAGCTCGCTCAGCCCGGACACGGCCCGTCGGCCGGCCGCCTGGACCTGCTCCTGGCGCCAGCCCCGGGCCACTCTGGCCGCTGCCCGCACCAGGCCCATGGAGAAGAGGTTCTCCCCCAGGCGGTCGTTGATGGCGTACAGGATCTTGTCGCCCGGGAGGGAGCGCCCCTCGGGCAGGACGCCCTCCTCCACGAGGGCACGGTTCAGGACCTGGCCCGACGCCCGGCAGAGCAGGGTGCGGTCGAGGTCGATGAAGACGGCGCTCTTCGCCACGGGTAGGGAGCCTAAATCAGTTCGAACGGTGGTCTGGGGGCCACGGGATGCCTCCGGAAATGGGCCCGGAATTAGGAGAAGGGACCGCCGGGGGGGAGGGCGATCCCTTCTCGAGACTCATCAGGGTCAGAGGGGGGGCTTCCGATTCCCTGCGGTCTGAGAGACATTCTGCCGGGCTCTCGGCAATCAGTCAAGCAGCTTTAGGAGATACTTTCCATCAGTTATAGTGATGGAAAGCGTCGCTCTGGCAAGCACTTTCGGGAGGGTGGGCCCCTTGGAACTGAAACATCTGCAAGCACTCTTGGGCATCGCCGACACCGGGAGCTTCTCGGCGGCCGCCACCTCCATCGGCACCGTCCAGTCCAACGTCTCGGCGCACGTCGCCCGGCTGGAGCGCGAGCTCGACGTGCAGCTGGTGGACCGGGCCTCGGGACGACTCACCGAAGAGGGCGAAGTGGTGGTCACCCGGGCCCGCCAGGTGATGAACGAGCTCGAGGCGATGGTGTCCGACGTGACGGCGCTCCGGGAGGAGGTGATCGGCACGGTGCGCCTCGGCATGATCGGGACCACCGGGCGGTGGCTGGTGCCGCAGCTCTTCGACCTGCTGCGGGTGCGCCATCCGCACATCCACCTCAACGTCGCCGAGGGGTCCAGCGTGCAGCTGGAACAACAGTTGGCCTCGGGCCAGCTGGACCTGGCGGTGGTCACCTTCCCCCTGAGCGGTGACGAGATCATGGCGGCCCAGCTCTTCGACGAAGACCTGGTGGCCGTCCTGCCACCCGGCCACTTCCTCGGAGAGGAGTCCTCCATCACTTTGGAGCGGCTTTCCGACGTGGAGCTCCTCCTCCCGGCGCCCGGCACCGCGCTGCGGGCGGAGATCGACAGCGCCACCGGCCCGGCCCGCATCGTGCTGCGGCCCGCGATGGAGCTCGACGGCGTGCGCCTCATCGCCTCGCTGGCCTTCGACGGCTACGGAGCGGCCATCCTCCCGGCGACCGCCGTGCCGGGCCACCTGCGGGGGCGCTTCTCTGTGCTCCCCGTCACGGGGCTTCCCCGGCGCCGTGTCGGGGTGGCGCAGCGGCGCCGCGGGCTGCCGTCGGCCCCGGCGCGGGCGGTGATCGACGTCCTCGGGATCGTGGTCAACGACGCCCTCTCCATGCCCGAGGGCATCCACCCGACCGCCTGAGCGGTACGGCCCGATACGGCTCAGGGTCCCGGCCGGGGCTCCCGCCACATCGTCCAGAGGGGCGGCCCGTCGCCCGGGAGCGCCAACTCCTCGACGACCTCGAACCCGTGGCGCCGGTAGAAGGTCAGGTTGCGCTCCTTGGAGGACTCCAGGTAGCACGGGAGCCCCTCCGCGTCGCAATGCTCGAGGACCGGGCGCATCAATGCACCGCCCACACCGTTGCCCTGCTGCTCCACGGCCGTGCCCAGGCTGGCCAGGTACCAGTGCGGCTCGCGGGGATGCTTGGACTCCACCAGGGTCAGCAGGCGCATCATGTTCGCCAGGTTGGCGATCACGTAGGGCAGCACGGGCGCCATGGTGAGAATCCCGCCGAGCCCCGTGTGGAGCGGCTTGCCGGCGGGCGCCCAGATGGCCGAGCCGGCGTAGCCCTCCGCCGTGTAGCAGCCGCCGAACGGGAGGTAGTCGGACCGCATCTGCGTGCGGAAGTAGGCGCGCAACGCGGCGGGACGGCGCGCCTCGTTGCGGAAGATGTGGGACGAGACCGGATCGTCGAAGAAGGTCCGCGCCATCTGCGCGGCCATGGCGTCCACATCGTCCGCCGTGGCGCGCCGGACTACTGGCAGGGCAGGTTCGAGAACCATGACGGGGTCGATGGTGGCAGAGGACCCGGCCACCCGCCACCCGGCGACGCCGTGGCGTGGGCCTGGCCGAGGGCCGCCAGCTCGGGCGCCAGCCGCTGCCCGACGAAGATCCCGCCCGAACGCGTGAAGTGCACCCCGTCCGTGCAGCGCACGTTGATCTGGTTGACGGTCGGCGAGAACCCGTGACCGGGCGAGACCACGGCATTGAGGTCGAAGACGTAGACCCTGCTCCCGTCGACCCCGACGGGCGCGACCGTGGCCACCTGGCGCATGGTCTGGTTGTCGAGCGCCACCCGCGTGGGATTGTCCTCGGGCCACGCCGTGCCGGCGGGCGAGTCACCGCTGTCGTAGTACGGCGTCGTCAGCAGCACGACGCTCGCCCCTCTGGAGCCCAGAACGTCGACCGCCTGGCGGTAGCGGTTGGCCACGTAGCTGTCGAAGGCGGGCTGGCCGAGGTTCCGCCACTGCCCGCCCACCACCTGATCGAATGTCTCCCCGCGGGCGAGATAGACGACCACGTCGGGGTTGTACGCGTCGACCCACCGGCGCCAGGTGTCGAGCAACGAGTCGGGGTTCTTCTTGACGTCGCACGGTGCGTTCGGTGCCACCGTGTAGAAGAGGACCCGGATCTCCGTCTGCATGGAGATGGAGCACCCGGGCAACCCCTCGTTGGCGATCTGCACGTTGTACGGCCGCGCCTCGTCGGCCAGCCCCACCCCGAGCGTGCCGGCGATGGAGTCGCCGACGAGCAGGACCTTGACCGGCTTGGTGGAGGTCGTCACCGGCAGCGCCGGCGAGAGGTACGAGGGCACCGTCCTGGTCGTAGTGGGTGGGTCGGCCGTCGTCGGCGTACCCGGGAGTGGTGGCGCGGGAGCCGAGGTCGTGGTCGACGCGGGGACGCTGACGGCGAGCTGCGAACCCTGCAGTCCCGCCGCGCCCACGGGCACGAGCGTGCTGATGAACACCGCACTGATGGCAGCGGCCGCGCCGATCGGCGCCGCCAGCCACGAGCGCCAGTGTCGCAGTGCGCCCCGGCGGATCGGCATCTCGACGAGGTCGTAGCTCAGGGCGGCGATGGCCACCGTGATGCCCACCCGGGCCAGGAAGAGCGGGTAGACGCCCCAGTGCAGGCGCTGCCCGGTCATGACCAGGAGCACCGGCCAGTACCAGAGGTAGACGCCGTAGGAGATCCGTCCCCACTGCGGCAGCGGGGGCAGTTCGAGGAGGCGGACGACGAGCGACCGGGGCGCGACGGCGCACCCGAGGACGACGGCGCCGGCCGCCAGGCTCGCCACCATGAACCCACCGCTGAAGGCGAACGTCGACGTCTCCGACGTCGTGGCCCAGAGCGCCGCCGTCCCGGCGACACCGGCGAGGGCCAGCACCGACGCCATGCGGGTGAACCAGCGGCGGGCGCTTCCCTCGCGCCACAGCGTCAGCCCGATGGCGATGGCCGCCCCGACGAGGAGCGCCTGGGCCCGGGTGTCCGTGCCGTAGTAGGCCCGGGTGGTGTAGCCGTTCGGCGCCATGCACACCATGAGGATCGCCGAGGCGAGCGACCCGAGGCAGGCCACGGCGAAGAGGATGTGCAGGCGCCGGCGCCGGGTCCAGGCCGGGTCGTCCTGAGCCGGGGCCGGGCCGGTCAGGAGCAGCGTCCCGTCACCGAGGATCTCGACGCCGCGGCGGACGGCGCGCCGGGAGCGGCGCCTGCCGCCGAGCTTGAGCACGGCCAGCACCACCAGCGGCCACACCAGGTAGAACTGCTCCTCGATCGCCAGCGACCACGTGTGCAGGAGAGGCGACGGCTGGCTGGAAAGCGAGAAGTAGGTCACGCCTCCGTGGATGGAGTACCAGTTCGAGACGTAGAAGATCGTGGCGAGGGCGTCACCGACCACATGCTGCGCGGCCAGGACCCGGGGAGCGACCGCCAGGACGATGCCGATCACGGCGACGAGCAGGAACAGCGCCGGCAGGAGGCGGCGGGCGCGGCCGGCCCAGAAGCGGCGCAGTCGGATCGTCCCCGTCCCGCCCCATTCGCGGACCAGCAGCGAGGTGATCAGGAAGCCGGAGAGGACGAAGAAGGAGTCCACCCCGTAGTAGCCGCCCGGCACCGAATTGAGGCCGGTGTGGAAGGCGATGATGGCCAGCACCGACAGGGCCCGGATGCCGTCCAGGCCCCGGATGTGGCCCAGCGTCGGGCGGGCCCCTGGTGCGTTAGCGTCCGTGCTCATGCAGCGTCTGGCCCCACCGTCCCCGGTGCGCACCTCTCCGTCCCATATCTCGGGAACGTCCGCCGGGGTCGGTTCTCACTGCCCCCGTGCACACCGGGCCCGCAACACCCGATGACCGCCGCGTGCTGAGGATCGGGGTCTTGGGGGCGGCCCGTATCGCCCCCACCGCCGTGATCAAGCCGGCCCGCCGGACGGGGGGCGCCGTCGTTGTCGCCGTGGCCGCCCGCGACCGCGGCCGTGCCACCGAATTCGCCCACAAGCAGGGGATTCCCCGCGTCCTGGGCAGCTACGCGGAGCTCGTGGAGGACTCGGAGATCGACGCCGTCTACAACCCCCTCCCCAACGGTCTGCACGGGCACTGGACCATCGCCGCCCTCGAGGCGGGCAAGCACGTCCTGTGTGAGAAGCCGTTCACCGCCAACGCCAACGAGGCCCGAACGGTGGCCGAAGCCGACAATCGCAACCCCGGTTTAGTCGTCATGGAGGCCTTCCACTACCAGTACCACCCCCTCTGCAAGCGCCTGGTGGAGATCGTGCGCTCCGGTGAGCTGGGCAACATCACCGAGGTGGACGTCGCTTTCTCCGCCCCGCTGTGGAAGAAGGGTGACATCCGCTACCAGTTGGCGCTGGCGGGCGGCGCCACCATGGACATGGGCTGCTATCCGGTCAGCCTCCTGCGCCTGCTGGCCCCGGGGCCCCGGGTCATCGGCGCCGAGGCCAAGCTCTCCTCCCCCGGCGTCGACCGGGCCATGGACGCGCATTTCTCGCTCCCCGACGGCGGGAGCGCTCACATCGGCTGCTCCATGTTCTCCTCCTCGGTGCTGCGCATGCACGCCCAGATCACGGGTGACAACGGCAAGATCTCCGTCTTCAACCCCTTCAGCCCCCAGTACGGGCACCGGATGAAGGTGACGACGTCGCTCGGCACCCGCAAGGAGCGCTTCAGTCGGAAGGCGTCGTACGACTTCCAGCTCGAGGCGTTCGTCGCCGCGGTCGAGCAGGGAGCACCGTTCCCGACGACGGCGGGCGACGCGATCCGTACGATGGAGCTCATCGACGCCATCTACAGCTCCGCCGACCTTCCCCTGCGTCAACCCACCCCCGTCGCCTGATGCCGCTCGCCGCCGACGACCTGACCGCGCTGGCGGACGCGGCCCTCGATGCCGCTGCGGGCTGCCAGGCGGCCGAGCTCCGCGTGGAGCGCATCCGCAGCCAGACGGTCCGCCTCCACGACGCGCACCCCGAGACGACGGCGGACGGCACCGACTTCGGCATGGGCGTGCGCGTCGTGGCCGATGGCGCGGTGGGTTTCGCCGCCACGGTCGACGTGCGGCCGAAGGAGGCGGCCAACCTGGTGCGCCGGGCCCTCGAGATGGCCAAGGTCACGAGCCGGGCGGGGGGCGGGCAGGTCGAACTGGCGCCCGAGCCCTCGCACGGCGAGGTGACGTGGTCGAGCGCGTTCGAGATCGACCCGTCCACCGTGCCGCTGTCCGACAAGGTCGAGCTGCTGGCCGAATGGAGCAGGCGCCTCGGCGACCACGACGTGGTGTCGCACACGTCGGCCTCGCTGCTCGCCGTGTCCGAGCAGACCTACCTGGCCGACCTCAACGGGACGCGGGCCACCCAGCACCGGGTGCGGCTGCAGGCACAGCTCGAGGCGCTGGCGCTGTCGGACGCGGGCTTCGAGACCATGCGCACGCTGGCGCCACCCGTCGGACGCGGCTGGGAGTTCCTGACCGGTCCGACGTCCGCCGGCGCCTGGAACTGGGACGCCGAGTTGGCCGAGATGCCGAAACTCCTCGCCGAGAAGCTGGCCGCGCCGTCGGTGCAGGCCGGCACGTACGACCTCGTGATCGACCCGTCCAACCTCTGGCTCACGATCCACGAGTCGATCGGGCACGCCACCGAACTCGACCGGGCGGTCGGGTACGAGGCGGCCTACGCGGGGACATCCTTCGCCACCTTCGACCAGCTCGGCTCCCTCGCCTACGGCTCCCCCGTCATGCACGTGACCGGTGACCGCACGGTGGAGCACGGGTTGGCCACGGTGGGCATCGACGACGAGGGCGTCGAGGCCCAGTCCTTCGACCTGGTGCGCGACGGGACCCTGGTCGGCTACCAGCTCGACCGCGCCATCGCCGCGGCCATGGGCTTCGCGCGCTCCAACGGGTGCGCCTTCGCCGACTCGCCGATGCACGTGCCGATCCAACGCATGGCCAACGTGTCGGTGGCGCACGCCGGGGACAGCGGCCCACGTACCGAGGACCTCATCGCCGGCGTCGACCACGGCATCTACATCGTGGGCGACAAGAGCTGGTCGATCGACATGCAGCGGTACAACTTCCAGTTCACCGGGCAGCGCTTCCACCGGATTGAGGGAGGGAAGCTGGCCGGGCAGGTGAAGGACGTGGCGTATCAAGCCACCACCACCGACTTCTGGGGCGCCATGGAGGCCGTGGGCGGCGCCTCCACCTGGGTGCTCGGGGGCGCCTTCAACTGCGGCAAGGGTCAGCCCGGGCAGGTGGCTCCCGTCTCGCACGGCTGCCCGTCGGTCCTCGTGCGCGGCGTGCGCGTGCTCAACGCGCGCGAGGAATCGGGACGCTGAGCGTGCCGAGCGTGGCGGCGGCCGGCGGGATGCGTGGCGGGGTGGGCGCGTGATCCCGGCCCAGCAATTGGTGGAGCAGGGCCTGGCCGCGGCCGGCGCGCTCGGGGCCGACGGGTGCATCGTGCTGGTCGACGAGACCAGCCACGTCGACGTCCGCTTCGCGTTGAACACGACCACGACCAACGGGGTCCAGCGCGGGCGGTCGGTCAGCCTCATCGCATTCTCCGGCGAGTCCGTCGGCTCCGCTCGACGGTCCGGAGAGGTCGGTGCGGACGGCGTGGCCGAGATGGCCGCAGCGGCCCTGGCCGACGCGCGGGCGGCGGGTCCGGCCTCGGACGCCTTCCCTCTCGTCGAGGTGCCACAGGCCCGGCCGGCGCGCGACTTCGGGCTCGACCCGGAGGAGACCGACGCCGGCGCGCTCGAGAGCGTGCTGTCCGCGCTGTCGGGGGCGTTCGGGCGGGCCCGGGCCCGCGACGCGGTGCTCGCCGGCTTCGCGGAGCAGGACCTGGCCACGCTCTACCTCGGCAGCTCGACCGGCGTGCGCCTCTCCCACGCGCAACCGACGGCGGCGGTGAGCCTGGTCGGGCGCACGGCCGACGGGAGCGGCTCGGCCTGGGTGGCCGAGCCCTCGATCGCGCCCTCGCTCGACCGGATGGAGCAGGAGATCTGGCGCCGGCTCGACTGGGCCACGCGGCAGATCCCGCTGGAGGCGGGTCGTTACGAGGTGATCATGCCGCCCTCGGCCGTCAGCGACATGATGACCACGCTCGCCTTCGGCGCCCTCGGGGGCCAGGACGCCGAAGACGGTCGCACCGTCTTCTCCCGGGAGGGTGGCGGGACGCGGGTCGGTGAGACGATCACCCCGTTGCCCTTCACGCTCTCGAGCGATCCCTTCGCGCCGGGCATCGAGTGCACGCCGTTCGTCGCGACCGGCGCCAGCAGCTCGGAGGTCTCCGTCTTCGACAACGGCCTGCCCAGCGAACGCACCGACTGGCTGCACGAGGGCGTGCTGGCCCATCTGCGTTACCACCGTGCCGGCGCGGCGCGCTCCGGCGTCGAGATGGCGCCGTACATCGACAACCTGGTGCTGCGGTGCGGCGACCACGACGGGGGGACCGTCGACGACATGGTGGAGCGTACCGAGCGCGGGCTCCTGCTGACCTGCCTCTGGTACATCCGGGAGGTTGATCCGGCCACGGCCCTCAGCACGGGGCTGACGCGGGACGGCGTCTACGTGATTGAGGACGGTGCGGTGGTCGGAGCGGCCAACAACTTCCGCTTCAACGAGAGCCCGGTCGACCTCCTGGCCCGCGCCTCCGAGGTCGGCACGCCGGTGCGCTCGCTCGGACGCGAGTTCGGCGAGTACCTGAACCGGACGATCGTGCCGCCGCTGCGCATCCCCGACTACAACATGAGCTCGGTGAGCCAGGCCAGCTGAGCTGACGCCGGCCGGCTGACTCCGGGCCGGGCGACCCGACCCTCAGTGGTCGGCCGGCACCTGGCCGATGACGTGGGTGACCCCGGACGTGTCGACGTGCACGGTGTTGGATTGAGCGGTGTTGAATCGAACGGTGTTGAGCCCAACGAACATCGAATGGTTGTTGTTGTTGTTCCCACCGCGTCGGATGGCGCTCTCACCGACGAAGACGATCGAGCCCCAGACGATGGCGAAGATCATCCAGGCCCGCGCTGCTCCCTGCAGCACGAGGATGCCCCACGGAGGCAGCGGCTCCACCGAGGACGGCAGCGACGTGCGCTCCCACTGCGATGGGGGCGGCATGGCAGCCGGGGCCCCGGTCGTCGGGGCGGGCTGCGGTGGTGGCCAGACAGGCGGGGCGGGTGCATCCTCGGGCTCCGGCGTGGCGCCCTGCTCGCCCGGCATGGACGGGTAGGCGAACGGTTGGGTCGGGGGCGTGGGAGCCGGTGGTATCGCAGTCGGGAGCGTCGGCCAGGAGGACGTTGCGGCGGGTGGCGGCGCAGCGGCAGGGGGCGGCGGAACGAAGTCACCCAACATGCCCCATGCGTACTCCGACGTCACCATGGAGAACCAGGAATGAAAGCGGACCTGGTAGCGCAGGAGCGCCGCGTAGGCGTCGTAGAGCGCAGGGGGCATGGTGCCCCGAAACAGGACGACGATCCACATGAAGAAGAGCAACGGGGCCGTGAGCCCGTACTCCACGATCTGGTAGAAAACGGCCGCCGGGACCGCCAGGATGACGCGGAAGAAAACGGACACGCGGTTGAGCGGGCCACGGCCGGGCAGGATCGGTCGCACCGGGTACTCCTCGTCGTCGAAGGAGAACGGCGGGTAGCGGTCGGTGAGCAGGAACAGGTACGCGCCCACGCGGGCGTACCAGCGGATCAACCCGCCCAGGAAGGTGTGCGCCCACTCGGGGAGCCGGCCCGTGAAGAGCGCGGCGAACCATCCGATCACCAGCACGAACAAGAACGCGATGAAGAGGATCGACAAGACGATGAGCTGCGGGATGGCCAAGATGATGCGGAAGGCGACCGTCCATCGGTTCTGCGCCGTCGTGCCGGCGAACCACATCTCGACGCGCCTGCTCGGCATGACCACTGAAGCGTCCGTCATGACACCCCCCTTGTACGCCATCCGTCGCCGGACGCGCGTTCTCTCCGAACGTTAGAGCATCAGCACCGGCGCGGCGTTGCTCTTCGCCCGCACCCGGCGTTCCGTTCGCTCAGGCGGCTCCGCAGGAACCGAGGCGCCGTGTCTCCAGCAGCATCCGCCCGAGGCCGACCCACGCGCTCGAGTAGTACGTCGGGTGCGCCTGGTTGTCCGCCTCGGCTCTGCCCAGCAACTCGAGAGCAGCACCGCGATGACCGGCGGCCCAACCCGCGGCGGCGGCCGCCACCAGACCGACCGGAGCACGCTGCGCTTGCCGGCCACCGCGTCCGGACAGCTTCAGGCCCACGGTGGTCCGTCCCGCCTGCGCCGCCCGACCCAACAGCGGCCACAGCGCGGCCGCGACACGCCGGTCGGTCGCGTCACACGAAGCCGCCCAGCGGATGGGCAGCCGGACGGCGTCGAAGCCGTAGCCGTCATTCGGCTCCTGGCCCGGTGGGGCGACAGCCACGAGACGACCCGCGTCCTCCTGCACCCAGTCGGGCGGCAGTGCGTCGGTGGCCAGGACCCGCCCAACGAGGTCCCGGGTCCCCGCGGCGAGCGCCGCGAAGTCCTGCCCGTCGGTCGTGAGACCGCCCAGCGCGGACAGCTCCGCCGGCGATGCGTAGCTCGGGTTGGCGTAGGCCGGGGGCCCCACCGCCCAGGGTCCGGCGACGAGGATCAGTCCCGACGGGCCGGCGACGGACTCGTCACGCACCACGGCCGACGCCATGGCTGCCGCGGCAACGCGGTCGGCGGGCTCGGCGAAGCGGCTCGCCGCCAGCTCGAGCGCGTAGGCCGCATCGACGTCCGCGTCGGCCGCCGGCTCGGTGCTCGTCGCCCGGCCCCTGGCCCAGTGCCAGGCGAGCAGCCCGGACGGCTGGAGAAGATGCGACCGGGTCCAGTTCCACGCGGCATCGAACCGGTCCCGGTCACCGGCCGCCGCGCTCAGCAGCATGGCGTAGGCCTCACCTTCGCTCACGGTGTCGCCCCCCTGGTCCCAGCGGACGACGCGCCCGCCCGGTTGCTCGTAGCGACCGAGGAAGTACAGGGCGGCCCCGAAGGCCTCGTCCCGTGCCTGGGTCGTGGTCGTCGGGCCGGGCGTGGTCCGCGCCGCCGTCAGGCCTGTCCCCGGATTCGTCGCGGCGGGGCCGGACACCACCAGCAGAGCGGTGCCGACCAGCAGGACCGCTGCGGTCAGGACGACCAGGATCACGACCAGGCGCGCCGAGCGGTGACCGGCACGCCGCCGCGTGGGGACAGGCCCGGGCCCCGGCGGCAGAAGCGGCGCCCGGACGGCGGGCGGCCGGGACTGCCCCCGGTTGGTGGTCAGCGCGTCGACGACGCCGCCTTCCGCCGGTTCGGCCGCGACGCCTGTGACAGCTCCAGGACCAGCGTGTCGTCATCGGGCGGGGACGAGGCGGCGGCGGCGGCCTTCTCGGGCTGTCGGCGGTCCTGCTGTTGGGGCTGTTGGCGGTCCGGCTGTGCTGGTGCCTTGGGGGGGCGCTGACCGGCCTCCTGCGGCGGCGGTGGCTGGCTGGTCGACGCCGCCAGACCCTCCCCGACCTTGCCGAGCCGCTCGTGCAGCAACGCGATCTCCTCGAGCACACGCCGCCGGTGCTCCTCCAGCACGGCCAGCTGCTCGCGGCTCGACTTCTCCTGCGTCGCCGAGTGGCGGGCCAACTCCCGCAGTTCGCCGCGGGCCTGCTCGAGCAGCTCCTCGCGCTCTGCCTCCCCGCGTGCCCTGGCCTCCTCGACCTGTTGCGCCACCGCGGCCCGGGCGCCGGCCAGAGTCTCCTTCGCCTCGACGAAGAGGTCCTCGGCTGCCCGAGACAGCTCTTCGGACCGAGCGGTGATGTCCGCGATGATCCCGGCGGCGCGCTCCTCCGCGGCTGCGGTCGCCGCGCGCGCGTCCTCGGCCGCCCGGTCGTGCAGCTCCTTGGCGGCATGGAACGACGACTGCATGATCGTCCCGACCCTGTTCCCGAGCGCCTTCATCGACTCCGGCGTCGCGGTCAGCGCGTCGGCGTCCGCCGCCGACAGGCGTCGGCGCAGCTGCTCGGCTTCCTCCGCGGCCCGCGTGGACGCCGCCTCGCACTGCTGCGCCCGGTTGTCGGCCTGATCGACCCACTGATGCAGGCGTTCCACATAGTCGTCGACCTGCATGCGGTCGTAGCCGCGCACGGCCGTGGCGAACCGCGGTGTGCTGCTCTCCTCAGTGCTTTCCATGTCTCACTTCCTTGCTCTGCGGACTGGGATGGGGACGTGCGGCTGGGGGGTGGATGCGGCGCACGACGATCTGATCGCTGCCGCTCCCGAAGGTGGCGGACGGCGTCGAGTGCTGCACGGCCTGGGCGACCTGCGGCAGGCCCCCACCGGCCAGCGCGGCCCGCATGGACGGTGTCACCATGACGTACTGGAAGTCGCGCCAGCCCCCGCCGAGGACCCGCGACACCGAGGGGTCGAGGTTGTTCACGTACCCGAGCTTGTAGAACCACACCACCCCGAGCGGGCGGTCGAAGCCGTGGTCGACCAGGTCGGTCCACACCGTGTCGTCGGTCAGCAGACGGTCCGTCCGCGGGACGTGCTGCTCCACCCAGGTCTCGGCGTGTGCGGTCGGAGCCATCTGGTCCTGGGTCATCTCGGTGCGCAGTCCCCCCGCCCACGCCGGCGCCACGCTGGAGAGCACGAGGCCGGCGCCGGCGAGCAGCACGCCCGCGAGCAGCGCGGCGCGGGGACGGCGGTCGCTGGGCCACCCGGAGAGACTGCGCAGGGTGGAGCCGGCCGCGGCCACGAGGAGCGCGCCGAACGGCAGGAGTGCAATGACGTACGGCACCGGGAGGTACCCGCCGTGCACCACGTCGAGGAGCGCGACGGCCTGGGCGACGGCCACCGGGCGGAACCGGCGCACGGACAGGCCGATCGGGATGCACAGCGCACCCGCGACGAGGAGCCACGGGTCGAGGTGCAGCCACCCGGCCACGAGCGAGTGCGCCTGGCTCGCCTGGTCGAACGGGTTCCCGGTGCCCTGCCGGCCGCTCAACTGGAACTCGATGGAGCTGGCCAGGCTGACGTGGCCCGGCCCCGGCACGAGCTCGCCCTTGAGCAATGCCAGCAGGGGGTACATGGCGACGATCAGGGCGAAGACCGATGCCTGCGCGGTGACGCAGAAGGCGCGCGTCGAACGGTGGGCGCGCTGCCAGACCTGGTACACGAGCGCGGGCGCGAACAGCAGCATGGTCTCTTTGCTCAGCACGGCCACCGCGAAGCACGCCCCGCTCGCCCCGAATGTCCACAGGCGCCGCCGCGGCGTCAGGGCGAGTGCGAATGCCCCGAGCAGCCAGGGCATCGCAATGTTGTCGAGATACACCATGCGCTGGTAGTCCACGGCGAGCGGGCTCAGGGCGAAGGCCAGCACGGCCACCGAGGCCCAGACCCTCGTCAGTCGCAGCCGGCGGGCGACGAGGTAGAGGAGTGCCGCATCCGCCAGCGCGTACACCAGCATGATGCGCCGACCGGCGTCGACCGCGAGCGTGGCGCCCCCGAACGCGTGCGTGACCCACGTCCAGCCGGCCAGCTGGATCCAGCCCAGCGGGGGGTGGTCGTACCAGTACGTGTACGGCGTCAACGTGTGGTGGACTTGGACCGCCCACGCCTGGGCCATGTACGTGCCCTCGTCGTCGACCGGTCCCGGCATGCGGGTCATGCCCACCCCGTGCATGACACCGACCACCACGAGCAACCCACCGAGGACCACGAGGCTGACCCGGTGACGACGGACCCAGGCCTTCCCGAAGGTCGCCGCACGCCGCGTCGCGGCCGGCCTCGCTGGAGGCGGGCCGGCTGACCCGCTGAGGAGATCGGCCACGGGGGGCGTCGCCGGCCGCGTGGACGCGGGCCGAGCGGGCAGGTCGAGAGGACGTTCGAGCAGCGGCAACTCGGGCGTGCGCAGTTTCGACCCGGCGGTCACGACGACTCAGCCCCGGACAGCGCGAAGACGGGCTCGGGTTCGGCGGGGGCGCGTGTCCGGGCGGACCCATCCCGATGGGCGCCGGTGTGCGTCGTCTTCTCCCAGCCCCGCTTGCCGAGCAGCTCGCGCACCACGGCGCGCACCGCCGCCCCGGCCAGGAAGAGCTGGTACGGGAAGAGGCCGAGGACGAGGCGCACGTAGTCGTACGCCCGCGGCTGCACGTAGAACACCCGGCCGAACTCACGGAGGCCGACCAGTTCGAACGCCAGAGCCGCCAGGGTCGGGATGACGGGAAGGAAGGAGACCAGCGCCAGCGCCACCGGGATCTTCAGCGCCAGCATGGAGTAGATCGACAGCGGGATGACGAGGCCGGTGAAGGCCTGGAGGAACGGCATGGCCAGCGTGTAGCGGGCGAGCGCCCGCTGGCTGCGCGTGGGCAGGCGGCGCCACTCACCCTTGCGCAGGACCTGCAGGAAGCCCTGGTTCCAGCGCGTCCGCTGCTTGAGCAACCCGCGCAGCGTTCCCGGCGTCTCCTCCCGCGTCACCAATATGGGGTCGTAGGCCACGTCCACCTTCGCCCCCAGGCTCGAGAGCCGGACCCCCAGCTCGCAGTCCTCGGCCAGGCAACGCTCGTCCCAGCCGCCGACCGCCGCCAGAAGATCGGTGCGCACGAAGACCGTGTTGCCCCCGAGCGGGATGAAGCGGCGCTCGGCGTGCAAGTGGAGCCGTGAGCGGAACCAGAAGAAGTACTCGAGGCAGTTGCGCAGCGCGTACCAGCTCGATTGGAAGTTGACGAGCTGCACGCCACCCTGCACGACGTGCGCGCCACTGCGGTCGAAGGCGCCGGCCACCTGCCGGAGCAGGCGCGGGTGCACTTCGTCCTCGGCGTCGAAGACGCCCACAACGGCGCCGCGGCACTCGGCCAGCGCGGTGTTGAGCGCCGACGGCTTGTTCTTCGGCCACGAGTGGTCGACGATGACGCGGACGCGATCCGGGTGCCGCAGGGCCGACGCGTCCGCCACCCGCTGGGTCGCCGGGTCATCGTGGCCGACGACCGCCAGCACCTCGAACGCCGGGTAGTCGAGCTCGGCCAGCCGGTCGAGCGTGACCCCGAGCACTGCCTCCTCGTGTCGGGCGGGGACGATGAGCGAGAACGTCAGCGGGTCGTCGGCGCGCGGCGCCGCGACCGGATCGAACCCCAGCGACCGAAAGACCTCCGGAGTACGCCAGGCGTGGAGCATCCACCACAACGTGGCCGAGGCCACGGAGAAGAGGCACAGCGACACGACGAGCAGCGTGAGTGCGATGACCACTCGTCACTCCCCGCCGATCGGCCCGCTCGGCTCACCCGCCGTGGGACCGGCCGTCGCCGTCCCCGCTGCCGGGGAGGACGTCGTGGACGTCGTCGAAGGCGGCGTCGTGGTGGTCGTGGTCGTGCTCGGCGGCACGGTGCTCGTCGTGCTCGTGCTGGTCGTCGAGCTCGTCGAGCTCGTCGAGGTCGTGGACGCCGGCGCCGTCGTGGACGTGCTGGTGGCCACGGCGGGCCGCGTGACGGGTGCCGCGGGCGGCGTGGTCGCGGCCGGATCCGAGCCCGCCACCGAGACGTCGGCGAAGGTCGCGGTCGATGCGCCTCGCGCCGGCGCACCGGCGGGTGGAGGCGTGCCCGTCGCCGGCGCCCTGACCGTGCCCCGGCTCGAACCGGTGGAGGCTGCGCCGCACTGACGGTGCGCGGCGCACGCCTTCGGGCCAGCGGCGTCCGGACGAGGGGGCGGGCCCGAGAGCGCACCCGTGGCGGACGCGCCGGCCACGAGAGCCACGGCCACGGCCACCGCGACGGCCATGCGCCGGCCTTCGGGCGGGTCGTCCGTTGCCTGGTCGGTCTCGGTGGCGCCGGGGTCGGGCTCGGTGGCGCCAGGGTCGGGCTCGGTGGGCAAATGCTCTTCGAGCAGCGGCTCCCGGATCAACCGTTCCCCCACCAGAGGTTCCCCCGCCAGCGTGGCGGCACAGTCGTCCCTGAGCTCGGTGGCCGCCCGGTAGCCGTCCCGCCGCGTTGAACGCAGCGCTCGGTGCGCCACGACGACGGCACCGGGGGCGCGCGCCGAAAGCTCACGCTCGAAGTCCTCCACCTGCTCGCTCGAGAGCAGGGGCGGCCCCGCCAGAGCGCCGAGCAGGGGCGGCCCCGCCAGAGCGCCGAGCAGCAGCGCGCCGAGAGCCCGGACATCACCCGCGGCCGAGGCACCGTGGGGCTCGTGCGGATCACTGGCGAAGCCCCCGGGACCACTCCAGCCCGGAGGCTCGGGTGCCAGCGGCCACGGCGACAGTGCGACGTCACCGCCGTCCCCGAGGACCACGGTGCCCGGGTGGATCCCGCCGTGCACGATGCCGCGCTGGTGCAGTGCCGTGACGGCGTCACCGAGCGACTGGCCGGCGACCAACACGTCCTCCTCGTCCCTCGGTGACCACTCGTTGGACATGGTCACGTCCGGTGGTTGCAGCACCGCGAACTCCGCCGGTGCCGGACCCGCGTCGTAGAGGCCGACGAGGTGGGGCGACGCGTGTTCCCGGAGGCTCGCCGTCAGGTCCTCGAAGCGCGCCGACGTCCCCGGTTCCGGGGTCACGAGCAGGACCGGTTGCTCCAGCCAGGTGTCGTGCGCATCCCAGGTGGTGGCTTCCTCCGACCGCGCCACCACGCCGGTGACCCGGTAGCGCGACCTGATGGCATCTGTACCCACGTTGACATCGATGCTCACGCCGACGTCGGTGCCCATGTTCACGGCTGTGCTCATGTTCACGTCTGTGCTCATGTGGTGATCCCCTGTCTCTTGCGTCTCCGCCGATCCGCGTCTCGGTCACGAAGGGCTCTGCCGTAGCGCGTGATGCCGCACGCGCACCGCGCCCGGGACGGTCGCATCGCGCGCAGCGTGGGTTGCGCACACGTGAGCTGTACCGTCCCGTTCCGGTACGCAGTCCCTATACCCGACGACCCGCGCCCTATGCCGCAACGGCCGTCAATTCATCGACGCGTTGACTTCTCGAAACACGCGCTTCATCTGACCCGCACGACGACCGCGTTGAGCGCGGTCAACAGCGGTTGAGATCTCAGAACGACGCGTACACGGCGTTGATGAGCGCGCGGTTGCGCGTGCTCTGCCAACGGGGGATGACATGGTTCATGACGTAGCCGAACGCGACGCCGGCGGCGGGATCGGCGAACCCGACCGCACCTCCGGTGCCGAAATGGCCGAAGCTGCCGGGGTTCGGACCGAATGGGCGTCGGGGCACCGTCGGCTTGAAACCGAGACCGAAGGTGACCTCCTCGTGCAGGATCGGGCAGTACCCCACGGACTGCGCCGAGGTCGCCTCGGTCAACAACTGGGCCGAGAGCAGCCGGCCCGGCTGCAGCAGCGCGGCGTACAGGCGCGCTACGCCGCGCGCCGAACCGTGGCCGTTGGTCGACGGGACCTCGGCGGCGCGCCACGCTGCCGTGTTGACGACGCCCATGGAGGAGAACCCGGGTGGGTTGAAGTAGCTCAGCATCTCCATGCGGGCGTCCCCTGCGAGCGCACCGTCCCCTTCGAACGCAGACTCTGCCTCGAAGAGGTGGTCCAGCGCCGCGGGAGGTCCCGGCGCGTCGAACAGCACCTCCGCGCAGCGGCGCTGCTCCCCGGGTGGGACCCCGACGAGCACGTCGGCGTCCAATGGCCCGGCCAGCGCGGCCAGGCGACGTCCGCACGGCTCGCCGCTCACCCGGCGCACCACCTCGCCGATCAGATGGCCGTAGGTGTTCGTGTGGTAGGCGTGGCGTGTCCCGGGCTCCCACCACGGCGCCGTCGCGGCCAGCGCGGCCGTCATCCGCCCCCAGTCCCACAGGTCGTCGTTGGTCAGCGGCTCGCGGATGGCCGGCACCCCGGCGCGGTGGCACAGCGCGTGCCGCAGCGTAGCTCCCTCCTTGCCCGCCGCGGCGAAGTCGGGCCACACGCCGGCAATTGGGTCGTCGAGCGCGACCAACCCGGCGTCGACGAGCTGCAGTGCCAGCAGCGCGACGAACGCCTTGCCCACCGAGTAGAAGTCCACCAGCGTGTCGTGCCGCCACGCTGTGCGCGCCGCGCCGTCGGCCCAGCCGCCGGCCAGGTCGACCACCGTCGCACCCTCGACCACGACGCACACTGCCGCGCCGACCTCACCGCGCTCGGCGAAGTTGCGGGCGAACTCCTCCTGCACGGCCCGGAAGCGAGCGTCACAGTGGCCGGACACCGGGACGTCCACGGACGTGACTCTGGCCTGCCCCCGCCCGGGGCGCAAACGGGACGTGCCCGCACTCGAGGGAGCTGCTCAGGCCAGGCCGGCCAGCCGGTCCGCCGCCGCCAGCATCTGGCTCGCGACCGGCTGGAGGCCCACCTTCACGCCGAGCAGGCCGGTTGACACCCGCTCGACCACGCCCCATTCCCAGATGGCCGTGGCGTCCAGACCGGTGCGTTCGGCCAACCGTTGCGCCCGCGCCATGGGGTCACCCTCGAGCAGCTCGAGCGGGTCCTCGCGCATGATGATGCCCAGGTCGTACTCGGGTTCCGCCTCGAGCCCGTCCGGGTCCACCAGCTTGTAGCCCGACCCCGCCCGCAGCGCGTTCCACTCGTGCACGTCCCCGTGGACAAGGACGGCCTGCGCCGGCAGGTGCGCCCGGGCCCGGCGGTCCGCACAGGCCAGCGCATGGGCCACGGCGTCGGCCGAGCACGGTCGCGCCAGCTCCTGCCAGGCCCGCACGATCCAGCGGGCCAGCCATTGCGCCTTCTCCTCGCCCGTGGGCAGTCCCAGTCCCGTGGCCGGTCGCCAGACCCGCTGCGCGGTGGCGCACAGGATCTCGTGGCGCCGCTCCATCGGGAGGCCCTGCTCGTGCAGCGACACGCCGAGCTGTTCGAGCAGGAGTGCACCGCGTGCGGCGTCGTGGCGCAGCAGCGCGGCGCAGCCGTCCCCCCGGCACTGCTGCAGGACGGCGATCTCGTGCGCCGCGGCGTCGCCGTGGCGCGGGACCAACAATTTGAGGACGACCGGCGTCCCGCCTTCCGTCACCGCCTCCGCGACGAGCGCCTCCGTGGCGTCGGGGTAGGCCCGGCCGACCCGGATCGCCCAGTCCCGCTCCAGTCCGCCGACCAGCGCGGGAAGGTCCTCGAGCCAGCCTTCCGCCCCGGCCTCCAGCGCCTTGGCGCGCACGACGGGCGGCGGCTCGGGCATGCGCCCGATTCTTCCAGGCGCTCCCGGACGGAAGCGGGGCGAGACCCCCTAGACGCGCGCGCCGGAGCGGTTGATGGTCGTCTCGTCAGTGCCGAGATACGACTCGATCACGGCCGGGTGCTCGAGCACCTCGGCCGGGGTCCCCTCGGCGATCACCTCGCCCAACTCCAAGGCGATCATGCGGTCGCAGATGGCCGTGAGGAGGGGCATGTCGTGCTCCACCACCAGGATGGAGCAGCCGGTGTGCTGCTGCACCCGGATGAGGAGCGGCCCCATGGCCTCGCTCTCGCGCTGCGCCACGCCCCCCGACGGCTCGTCCAGCAGCAGGACAGCCGGCTCCTGGGCCAGCACGCAGGCCAGCTCGACGATGCGCCGGGTCCCGGTGGAGAGCTCGCCGACCAGCTTCTCCCGGAAGGCACCCAGGCCCATCATTTCCACCAGGACCTCGGCCTTCTCGGCCACGTCCGCCTCGGAGTCGAGCGAGGCCGGCAGGCGCAGCCCGGCCGCCACCATGTCGCGCGACTGCAGGTGCCGCTCCTGGGCCACGGCGATCGTCTCTGCCACGGTGAGCGAAGGGAACAGCCGCGCCTCCTGGAACGTGCGCCCGAGTCCGGCGGCGGCGCGCATGTGCGCCGGCCAGGTATCGATGTCGGCGCCACCGAGGAGGATGCGGCCGCCGTCGAGCGGCAGGAACCCCGACACACAGTCGAAGAAGGTCGTCTTGCCCGCCCCGTTGTGGCCGATGAGGCCGAGGATCTCCCCGTCGCGCAATGTCAGGCTGATGTCCTCGATCGCCGTGATGCCGCCGAAGGTCTTGCGCACGCCGTTGCACTCCAGTATCGACGGCGCCTCCGCCGACGGCGGGATCCGCTTGTGCGGGTCGCCGACGACCAGCGCGGAGGACGCGCTGGCGTGCACGTGGAGGTCGGTCGGGCCGGCGTCGGGGGTCACCACGGTGCCCTCCACGGAGCCGGCGCCGGCGATGAAGACGGACCGCAGGATGTCGGGGCGATCGAGCAGATCGAGCGTGCGGCCGCTGAAGCGCACCTCGCCCTTCTCCAGGAACACGGCCCGCTCGGCGAGCTCGAGCGCCACGTTCACCGACTGCTCCACGACGACGATCGTCGTGCCGGTGGCGTGGAGCATCTTGACCACCTCGAGCAGCTGGGTCACCACGGTCGGCGCCAGGCCGAGCGAGAGCTCGTCGATCATGAGGACCTTGGGCCGCACCATGAGGGCCATGGCCAAGGACAGCATCTGCTGCTCGCCGCCCGACAGGTTGCCGGCCTGCTGGTGGGCCCTTTGGCGCAGAATCGGGAAGAGGTCGATCACCCGCGCCTTGGCCTCCGCGACGGCGGAATGGTCCTTGCGGATCATCCAGGTGCCGAGGCGGAGGTTCTCCTCGACCGAGAGCGTCGGGAAGACCCCGCGCCCGCCCGGCATGAGCGAGATGCCCTGGCGCGCCACCGTCTCCGCCTGCTCGCCCGTGATGTCCGCGCCGTCGAGCCGGACCGCGCCGCCTCCGACCTTGACCAGGCCGCTGGCGCCCTTCAGCAGGGTCGACTTGCCGGCGCCATTGGTGCCGAGCAGCGCCACGATCTCGCCCTCGTGGACGTCGAGGTCGACCCCGAAGAGGATCTGGACCGGGCCGTAGGAGACCTCCACCTTCTGGCACGACAGCACGACCGGGGTCTCGGGGATGAGCCCGTGGGCGGACGGCCCGGATGGTGCGCCCACAAGGACCTGCGCCGTGTCCTCGTCGCGGGTGTCGGGCACCGGCACGAGCACCGGCGGCCCGGCCGCGGCGCCGTTGCCGTTCTCCTCGCTCAGCGCATGCTCGAGGATCGCCGTCTCCTCCGGCGCGTGGTCGGTCAGCTCCACCCGCTTGTCGGCCACCAGGCTCGGCACCAGGATGCCGCGGCGCACGGCGACGATCTTGAGCAGCCGGTCCCGGAGGCTCTGCACGCCGGCCGCGAGGCCGCCGGGGAGGAAGAGGAGCACGAGGAGGAGCCCGGCGCCGGTGAACACCAGCTGGTACTTGGGGAACGAGTAGCTCAGCACTTCGATCAGCCCGACGCCCATGAGAACGCCGCTGATGGAGCCCAGGCCGCCGATGACCGCCATGGAGAACACCACCAGCCCGTAGGAGGGGTCGTAGGTGTTGAAGGCGACCGCGCCGAGCAGGACGGCGTAGAGGCCGCCCGCGATGCCGGCGATCGCGCCGGCCAGCACGAAGCCGGCCAGCTTGGTGCGCACCGGCGGCACCGACATGGCCGCCGACGCCTTCTCGTTGTCCCGGGTCGCCAGCAGCACCCGCCCCGGGCGGGCCCGGCGCAGGCCCTGGATGAACAGCACGGTGAGGACCAGGAACCCGAGGCACAAGAAGTAGAAGGACTTGTTGGACGCCAGGTCGAAGCGCTGCCAGAGCGTGGGGCGCAGGAAGGCCTGCGGGATGATGTTGGGGTAGTAGGTCGGGTTGAGGAAGAAGGTGTCCATCGCCACCCCGAGGGCGAGGGTCACCGCGGCCAGGTAGGCCCCGCGGATGCGCAGGGCCGGGATCCCGACGATCACGGCCAGGACCGCACCGGCCACACCGGCGGCTGTGAGGCTGAGGAAGAGGTCGACGTTGGCCTTCTCGATCAGGTCGCCCGCCAGCACGCCGCCCACGCCCGCGAAAGCGAACTGTCCGAGGCTGACGTTGCCCGACCACCCGGTGAGGACGACGAGGGAGATGGCGATGATCCCGTAGATGAGGGCCGCGGTGTACTCCAGCGTCGTCCCGGGACCGGCGACCAGGGGGATCACGAGGATCACCACGGCGACCAGCACCATGAGGCCGACCCGCCCCGTCACGACCTCGGGGAGCTTGCGCAGCGATTCGGGGATGGGCTTGAGGATGCCGGTGGCCGAGAACGTCTCCTCGGCGTCGTCGGCCCGGCTCCGCTTGCGCTGCAGGAACAACAGCCCCAGCAAAATCGCCACCAGGTTCACCACGTCGCCGACCGCGCTCCCGTAGCGGGGCATGTTGAACTCGAACAGGCCGCTCGTGATGCCGAGGCCTACCCCCGCCCCGAAGGCCAGGGGCAGGTTCTCCATGCCGGCGATGATGGCGGCCGCCAGCGCGGGCAGGATGAGGGCGGGCCCGGCTCCCGCTGCGATGGTGATGCCGGCGGACGGGGCGCTCAGGATGCTCGTCAGTCCGGCCAGGACGCCGGCGATCACCCACACCAGCGTGGAGAGGCGGCGGACCGGGATCCCGAGCAGCCGGGCCCGGTCGGAGTTGTCGGCGACCGAGCGCACCGCGACCCCGGCGTCGGTCTTCAGCAGGAACCAGCCCATGGCGACGAGCACCACCGGCACCACGATCGCGATGAGGAGGTCGTTCCCGTTGAAGAGCACCGGGAAGATCAGCACGTGCTGCGCGCTCAGCGGCGTGGTGACGCCGCCCACGATGGAAGGCCCACCGAGCCAGCCCGGCACGAGCAGCTGGATCCCGCCGAAGAGCTGGGCCAGCCCGATCGTGACCACCATGACGATCAGGCGGGGCGCGGTGAAGAACCGCCAGCGGATGACGCCGTCCACGACGAGGCCGAGAGCGGCTCCCACCACGAGCGCGATCCCGATGCACACGAACCAGTTGACGTGGTCTGCGAGGTTGAGCTCGACGGCGACCGTGGCCGCGAGTGCGCCCATGGCGCCGTAGGAGAAGTTGATCACCCGTGACGCGCGGTAGGTGAGGACGAGGCCGAGAGCGAGCAGGCCGTTCACGGCACCGAACTCGGCCCCGTTGAGGATCTGGCCGCGCGGTGCGGCGTGGGGCCAGAGGGCCGGGACGACGAAGAGGAGGATGAGGGCTGCGCCGACGGTCAGCAGGGTGCCGCGCAGCCGCGCCGGCGTGCCGGCCCAGGCGTTGCCGACGGAGGGAGGGAGAGCGAGGCGCACGGACGACCTACCCGCTCGGCGGCGCGATCGGGAAGTTCGACGGCAGCGGCAACGGTCCGCCCGGGTAGGAGCCGATCTTGTTGCGCGTCGTCGAATCGACGTACGAGCCTGTCTTGTCGTTGTAGGGCGAGGTCTTCGTCGGGTTCCAGTAGATGAACGACCAGTCCATCTGGGGCGTGAAGTGCCCCGCTGGGAATTGCCACGTCCCGTACAGCGCGTTGGAGGCGCCCGCCGTGCTGCCCGGGTAGGCCCGCATCCCGTTCTCGAAGGTCTGGGCCGTCAGGTCGGGACCGGCCATCTGGATCCCGATGGCCATCTCGTACATCTGGGCGTAGATGATGTCCACCGCGTTGGCCGGCTCGCTGCTCGGGTTGATCTGCTTGTAGGCGGCATACCCGAAGGTGTTCTGCTTGGGCAGCGTGGGCCCGTTGAAGGTGACGCCGAACGCGTGCGACCACTCGCTCTGCTGGAACAACTGGCCCACGATGTCGTTGTCGGTCAGGGCGACCCCGGCCACGACCCACTCGGGCGTGTAGCCCTGCTCGGCCGCCCGCGAGGTGAGGTACACCGGGAAGACCGGGTCGCAGCCGCAGACCACCGTCGTGATGCCGTCGTTCTGCAGCTGGCTGATGACGTTCGAGGCCTGGCTCGACAGCGTCGAGAGGTTCAGCTGGTACTGGATGTTGTCGGACACCGGGTGGCCCGCCGCCGCGGCCTCCTGGACGGCGGTCTGCGCTGCCGACTGGTACCACGGGTTGCTCGGGGCGATGATCGCCACCTTGCGCGGCTTGCCCTGCAGGCTGCCGCCGGCGTAGGCCGCGTTCCCCCCGGCGAGGGACTTCAGGTAGAGGTCGCTCGTCGCCTGGACCACGTCGTTGGACTCGGTGTCGAGGCTCCACATGTAGGGGGCGTACTGGCCCATGAACGAGGCCGACAGATAGGGCACGCCGAAGTTGACGACGTGCTGCTGGGAGAGCGCCACGCCGTAAGGCTCCGACGCTGCATTCAGCTCAGCGAAGGCGTGCTCCGACTGGGCGGCGGTGACGGCGTCCGCGTCGGCCTGCTGCTGGCCGCTCCCCAGGAGCTCGTTGGTGATGGAGCCCTGGCCGTTGAAGAACTCGAAGTTCAGCTTGCGCCCGTAGAACTGGAAGTGGTTGTCGAAGTAGGTGGCCAGCGCGGTGATGGTCCGCTGAATGTCGGCGTTGGTGTCGACGATGTTGGCGCCGCCGAGGGAGGCCAGGGTCTGCTGGAAGCTCTGTGAGTCGGAGGTGAACCGGTAGGTCACGTTGATGGCATTGGCGGTCACGCCCGGTGCGGTGGCCCCGCCGTTGTTCCCCGAGAAGGAGATGCACGGCGGTGAGTACGGGTCGCCCTGCACCTGCGCCCCGGCACAGGGGGCCGACTTGCCCGTTGCAGCCGCAGCGGCCGTTCCGGCTGCCGTCTTGGCCGCACCCGCCGCGGCTCCCGCGGCCGCTCCGGCGGCTCCCGCGGCCGCACCAGCGGCGCCGGCCGCAGCCGCCGGGGCCGTGGTGGACGTCGTCGAGCCGGCGTCCGCCGATCCCGCCGCCGACTGGGTCTCGTGCACGACGTCCTGCTGCGGCGCCTTCGTCGGCACCAGCATGGCCATGAGCACGAACGCCACCAGGAGCGCAGCCAGCGGCCCGTACCCCTTCAGGAGCCGGCCGTTGGTCTTGGTCGACAGGCGTAACTTGCTCGCGCTGCCGTTGTTCGCGCCGACGTCGCCCGCGCTGTCCGGTTCGGTCACTGCGTCACCTCCACTCGCGTGCTCCCCCGCTGAGTTGCAGGCGGCGGCGCTGGCGCAGGTAGTCCCACGTGAAGAGCCCCGCCACCAGTGCCAGCGCCGCCAGCCCGATGGGGACGGCGACGTTGCCCGTGTCGCAGCCCCCACCCGCCGGGCCCAGGCTGACGCAGTCCGACGTCCGCATCATCGGCCCGAGGGCGGACTGCTGGCTGCCGGCGGACGGGGACGAGGCCGCGGCCGGCGCGGCCGCCGTCGTGGACGGGGTCAGCCCGCCGACGCCGCTGTTGCCGGTGAGGGGCGCGGTGGCGCCGAGTGCGCTCCCGCTGTTGCCCGTCAACCCGCTCGGCGCGCCGGCCGACGCCGAGGGCAGCGCGGGCGCGCCCCGGGGCCGAAGGGCGACGACGCCGCCAGGGCGTCGGTCTCCGCCTTGGCCCCGCCGAACTCGACGTTGAGGTTGCCGCCACCGGCCAGGACCCCCACGCCGATGTCACTGACCAGGATGGGGCTCGCGAACTGGCAGCTCGCGCTGAGCAGGGCGTTCACCAGCGCCTCGCGCACGGGCTGGGCGGTGCCCAGGTTGGAGCCCACCACCTGCTGGCCGAGCGTGTTGTTGTCGATCCCGATGACGAGCGGCGAGATCTGGACCGTGCCGTCCGACAATGTGCTCTGTGTCGGCCACTGGATGTTGAGGCCGATCGGCGCCAGCGCCGCGTTGACGGCGCTGGCCTCGCTCTGGGGCGACGCCGCGCTGCCGAGCCCGCCCAGGTCGGTCGGCGCACCTGCGACGGTGACCGAGCCGATGGAGAACGTCCCCGTGGAGGTGGTCGTCGCGCCGGTCTGCTGGGTGGCGGTCCACTGCAGGTGGCCGAGGACGACGGCGCCGTTGTCGATGGAGATCTGCCCGATGGTCGACGTCGCCGTGGCCGTGCGGGTGGCGCCGTTGTCGATGGAGGCCTTCGCGCCCGACGTGAGCCCGTTGATGGTGAGCAGCCCGCCCGGGATCGAGATGTTGGACACGGTCGTCAGGGAGCCCGAGGACGGTTGCGTGGTCGCGGTCGCGGCCTCGTTCCCGATGCCGAGGCCGTCGGGCGAGGACTGCGGTGTGATGCTGTTGGAGAGGCTCTGGTTGCCGTTCGTCGACTCGGCCTGCACGGGGGGCGGCACGTCGCTCGCCGGCAGGGTGGGCGCTGAGCCGTCACATCCCTGGGCCTCGAGGGAGGTCCCGATGGCGCCGAGGTCGATCGTCTGGGACAGCGACTGCGCCTGAAGGTCCTGGAAGTTCGCGATGGAGGTGGCCAGGATGATGGCGTAGTTCAGTCCGCCGGTCGTGGGCGCCAGGCTGATTGCCTGGGCCGAGGCGAGCGCGTCGCCCGGCACGAAGGAGGTGTCGGCGCCCGAGCTGCTCGACCCGAGCTCCACGATGCCGACGGCCGCCACCACGGTGCAGGCCAGGCCGATACTGACGGTGGCCGGCGTGTAACGCCGCCCCCGTATGCGCGTCCGCAACGTTCGCAGTTGATCCTTCACCAGATGGGCCTCCCCATGGATCTTGGAAATAGAACGAACGCTGGGGCGCTCCCTTACGGGTCGCCGCACGATGCGGCCGGCATGCCGGCGCGCCGCGGTCGCCGCAGTTGCCTCGGTCGACGCCAAGGGCGCGTCGGCGGATGCCTCGGCCCGGGCCGCCGCCCATTCCGCTGTCCTGGAACGATCCGCCGTTCCACCCGCTCACCAGCTGCTTTCACCCCCCGCAGGATGTCCGCCCGGACCCGCCGCCCGGTTGCGGCCCGACAGTAGCCAATGGCGGAGGGGGTTGTCTCAGCCCCCGCTCGCCCCGGCCCGCCGGGAAACTTCTTGCAAGAGCGGTACCCAGCTGGCCAGATTGCCAACCACCAGGCCCCCGACCTTCCCGCTGTCATCGGCCCGTCGCAGCGCCACGGCGTCGGTCGCCCACGGTCGGGCCAGGAAGGCCGCCGCCTCCTCCTCGGTCATCGCACCGCCCTGGCGGGTCAACGACACCGTGCTGTCGGTGGTCAGGTGTCCGCCGTAGGCGTCCTCCGTCGCCACGAGGTACCGCTTCGCCTCCACGTGGAGCCCCACGGTCGCGGCGATCCGCTCCCCGAGCGCCCGCCGCACCGCGCCGGCAGCGTCGCCGGCATGGGCCGCGTCGGTGCCACCGGGCAGGAGATGGCCGATGTCGTGCACCAGCCCCGCGACGGCCAGCTCGTCGTCGCCCCGATGGAGATGCGCCAGCAGCGCCGCCGTCTGCAGGGCGTGGTCGAGCTGCGACACGGGGACTCCGGGACCGAGGGCGAGGTCGGCGCCGCCGGCCAGCAGCTCGACCAGCGCGCCCACGTCGAGATCCATCCTGTCATTCTCCCCCGTTGCGGGTACGGTGACGCCCCGTGCCCTGGGCCCCTCCTCCGCGCAGCCCCTGGGCAGACAAGATGATCGCGCTGGGCCACAGCCTCGGCGACGACGGGCGCTCGATGGTGTCGCTGCACCATGAGGTCATACAGGCTGCCGCCATCTCCACGACCGGGCTCGACGACTTCGGCGACGACTGGTGGGAGGAGTCCTTCCGCCGACTCTGCGCCTCCCTCGACACCGAGGCGCGCCTGCACCTGCCGGGCCGCATCCGCACCCGGGGCGAGCTCCAGGTGATCCTGCAGAACCGCCTGCGCATGGTCGACCTGTGGAACAAGGAACCGGCCGTCCTCGACCAGCCCGTCCACGGGCCCATTGTGGTGACCGGCCTGGGCCGTTCGGGCACAACACTCCTCCACGAGCTGCTGGCCTGCGACCCCGACAACCGACCGCCGCTCTTGTGGGAGCTGCTGCACACCGTCCCCTACGACGACGCGTCGGGCGACCTGTGCGACGACGAGATCCGACTGATGGACGAGATCGTCCCCGCCTTCACCGCCATGCACGAGAACGGCGGCCGCCTCCCCACCGAGTGCATCTTCGCCTTCGCCCACCAGTTCTCCAGCGACCTGTACACGGGCCTCTACAACGTGGCGGAGTACACGGTGTGGCGCAGCGGGCAGGACCAGGCTCCGATCTACGACTGGCACAAGCGCCATCTGCAGACGCTGCAATGGGTGACCGGACGGCCGACGACGCGCTGGGTCGTCAAGGCCCCCTCCCATCTCTCCGCCCTGCCTCTCCTCTTCGGCACCTACCCCGACGCCCGCGTCGTGATCACCCACCGCGACCCGCTGCGCGTGATCGGGTCGCTGTCGGACCTCATGGCCACGCTGCACTACATGCACTCGGACCATGTCGACCACGGCGTCCTGGTCGAGTTCATGGCGATGGGACTCGAGATGCAGATGGACCACGTCACCGCCGAGCGCGACGCCGGCGCCATCCCGGGGAGCCAGATCGACGACGTGGTGTACAAGGAGCTGGTCGCCGACCCCGTCGCCGTGATCGAGCGGCTCTACGCCGGCTGGGAGCTCCCGCTGACGACCGAGTTCCGCTCGGCGCTCGACGCCTACCTGGCCGCCCGCCACACGGCCCGGGCCGGCGGCCACGACTACTCCTTCGCGGACACCGGCCTCGACCTGGCGACCCACCGCGCGTTGGTGGCGCCCTACCAGCAGCGTTTCGGCGTCCCCTCGGAGGTGTGACCCGGGTACCGTGCGAGGTCGAGGACGTCCCGCAGGGTCGGACCGCCCGGCGAGAAGGGTGGGGCGGAAAAGCCGGGGACAGGAAGGATGGGACACATGGACTGGAGGCTGGAGACGGTGGTGGTCCCCGTGGCCGACGTCGACCGGGCAAAGGAGTTCTACGCGGAGCGCGCCGGCTTCCACCTCGACGTGGATCACAGCGCCGGTGACGACTTCCGCGTCGTGCAGCTGACCCCGTCTGGGTCGGGCTGCTCCATCTCGCTCATGCGGAACGAGCAGGCGGCCGGGTCGCTGCAGGGGCTGCAGGTGGTGGTGCGCGACATCGACGAGGCCCGGCGCCAACTGGAGGAGGGCGGCGTGGCCGCCAGCGAGCTCTTCCACTTCGAGGAGGGCGCGCAGGTTCCCGGGCCCGGCCCCGGGCGGGGCGACTACGAAACCTTCCTTTCGTTCAGTGATCCCGACGGGAACGGTTGGCTCGTGCAGGAGGTCCCGAGCAGGACCAGCTGAAGCCGCGCTAGGGGACGAGGTCCGCCACGGCGACGACCTCGGCCGTCGGGTGCGGTGGCCCGTCCGCCAGCACCCAGCGCACCAGCATGTAGCCCTCGAGCCGGCCTCCGGTGTCCAGCCAGCTCTCGACCCCGGGGTCGGACGGCGCGATCACCATCCGCCAGGACCCGTCCGGCGAGCGGCTGGCCGTCTTGTTGTTCAGCGCCGTCGTCGTGTAGCGGTAGTCGAAGCTCTCCATCCACGGCGAGGTCAACGTCAGTCCCCAATAGAGGAATGGCTTGTCCGGCTCGTGCACCGTGACGACAAGGGCCTGGTCCGGCTCGAGACGGAAGCGCCCCCCGTGGTACGTCATCTCCGCGTTGGAGTGGGAGCGCACCTCGTCGTCCTGCGCCGCGACGTGGGCGGAACCGGCTTGGCCGCCGAACGTATTCATGTTGGTGGCGGCGTCGTGCCACATCTGCAGCGCAGTCCCGCCCACGAACGTGAGGAACATCGCGGCGAACTCGAGCTTGGGGGCGAGCTCTTCGGCGGAGAGGATCGGTGGCGGCACCACCTCCCCCGGTTCCGGCAACAGCTCCATGCGGAGACGGGCGAAGCGCTCGGGCGCCTTCTCGAAGTGCGTCTCCCGGATGGCCAGCTGCGCCGTGCCCGGCTCCAGCACCACCGTGTTCTTGGGCCGCGGGTCCGGCATGGCGGACTCCGGAGCGATGAGGATGTCGACCTCGCCGTTCGGGCCGAGATCGAACGCGTCGATGTGGGTCTGCGTCTGCGTGCCCGTGCGGCCGCCCACCGGACCCTGACCGAACGGGGTGCCGAACGTCATGCCGAGGTACGCGCACTCCCCCCGGTAGCCGACGAGCCGGTAGGAACGGGAGTCGTCGAGCACGCAGAACGTGTAGTGCACGTCGGGATTGTCGACCAGGAGCTTCTTGTACTCGTCCTGGAGGGTGAAGAGCTGGGGGTGGGAGGGATCGGACCGCTCCACGATCCAGTCGAGGGCCAGCCGGGAGAGCCGGGTCACCCACCGGTAGCCCTCGGCGAGGTCGACGTCGGTCTCGGGCACGCCCGTGGCCTGGCGCACGACATCGAGGGCCGCCGTCTGTGCCTGCAGCCAGGCGTCGAATGCTGCGTTCAACCGGTCGTCTTGCATCCGGGCGACGCTACCCATGTTTGGGC
Source organism: uncultured Acidimicrobiaceae bacterium (assembly GCA_963719485.1). Classification (GTDB taxonomy): domain Bacteria; phylum Actinomycetota; class Acidimicrobiia; order Acidimicrobiales; family RAAP-2; genus Bog-473. Next base: position 2,958,731 of record OY970387.1, on the reverse strand, counting down.
GGAGTTTCCCGTCCCACGGCGCGCCCGGTAACTTCAGGATGTGACCGACACCGCTATTGAGACGACGCGGACCGACGAGCTGCTGAGCGAACTGCGGTCCTGGCTGAGCAACAACTGGGACCCCGACCTGACCGTGGCCGAGTGGTGGGAACGGCTGGGGCTGGCCGGCTGGGCCGCCCCCGGCCTGCCCGAGAACGCCTACGGCAAGGCCATGGCCCGTTCCGACGTGGTCCTGGTGCAGCAGGAGGTCGCCAAGTTCGGTGCGCTCGGTGCCCCGGCCGGCCTGGGCCTCCTGCTGGCCGCCCCCACCATCGCCACCCACGGGACGCAGGAGCAGATCGACCTGTACGTGCGGGACATCGTCACCGGCCAGAAGGCCTGGTGCCAGCTCTTCAGCGAGCCGCAGGCCGGCTCGGACCTTGCCGGCCTCCAGACCCGGGCCATCAAGGACGGCGACGAGTGGATCGTCAACGGCCAGAAGGTGTGGACCTCGGGCGGACAGTACGCCGACCTCGGCATGCTCCTCGCCCGCACCGATCCCGACGTGCCCAAGCACCAGGGCATCTCGTACTTCGCCTTCGACATGCTCCAGGACGGCGTCGACGTGCGCCCGCTCAAGGAGATGACGGGCCACTCGCTCTTCAACGAGGTCTTCATGACCGACGCCCGGGTGGCTGACTCGGCGCTGATCGGCGGCCTCAACAACGGATGGGCCGCAGCCAACACGACGCTCATGAACGAGCGGGCGGGCCTCGGCTCCGGCGGCGGCAACGCGGCCGGGGGCGGCATGGCCCAGCCGGGCACCGTCATGGGCGTCCTGCCCCGGCGGGTGGGCGACCTGGTGGCCGCCGTGCCGGCCGCCGGAGGCAAGAACGGCAAGGAGAAGAAGACCGAGCAGCCGACCGGCGCACTCGGCGCCATGCGCGGTGGCGCCGGCCTGCTCATCAGCCTCGCCCAGTCGCGCGGGGTCAACCACGACGCCGGCATCCGCCAGGACCTGGCCCGGCTCCACACGCTCGGCGAGCTCGGCCGCTTCAACGGGCTGCGGGTCAAGGCCGCCAAGGAGCAGGGGCGAGACATCCCCGGCATGCCCAACGTCGCCAAGCTCTCCATGAGCCAGATCGTCCGCTTGCACCCGCGACCTGGGCCTGCGCATCGTCGGGCCGTCTGGCACGCTCCACGCCTACGACAACGACGAGAAGGCCTCGCTGCGACAGGCCACCGGCGACCCGTTCGCCGGCAGCATCACCGAGATGGCGCTGTTCGCCCAGGCGCCGCCCATCTACGGCGGGACCGACCAGATCCAGCGCAACATCATCGGAGAGCGGGTGCTCGGCCTGCCGAAGGAGCCCAACAACGACCGCGTGACGCCCTTCTCCGACCTGCCCAAGAACGCGTAGCCACCCGCAGCTGGGTCGGGCTGAGTCGGGCTGCATTCGGGCTGGATCGGGAGGTCTTCGGGGATGAGTCGGGAGGAGCGCAGCCTGCGCGGCGCGGCGGCCATCGTCGGCGTGGCCGATGACGTCTCACCCACCGGGGAGCTCGACCGCACGGGCCGCGAGCTCGAAGTGGCCATGGTGCTCGACGCGCTCGAGGACGCCGGGCTCACGCTGGCCGACGTCGACGGGGTGTGCCATCCCGAGTCGGCCGTGGCCTTCGCCGAGTACCTCGGGCTGCAGCCGACGTTCATCGAGTCGACCATGACCGGCGGCTCGAGCTACGAGGTGCACGTCGAGCACGCGGCCGCCGCCATCGCGGCCGGGCTGTGCGACGTTGTCGTGAGCGTCTACGCCGCAACCCCGCGGAGCGACCGCACCCGCAAGCGGTCGCGACCCCGCCGCGGCATGGCCGGGCCCAATCCGATGGCGGAATGGGAGCTCCCGTTCGGCCTCCGCCTCCCCATGGGTCCCTACGCCCTGGCGGCGGCACGCCACATGCACGAGTTCGGCACGACGTCGGAGCAGCTGGCCGCCATCGCCGTGAGCACGCGCCAGTGGGCGGCGCTGAACCCGCGTGCCCGCTACCGCGACCCCATCACCATCGGCGACGTGCTCGCGTCACGGCCGGAGGTCGGCCCCCTGCACCTGCTCGACTGCTGCCTGGTCACCGACGGTGCCGGCGCCTTCGTCATGACGAGCGCGGAGCGGGCCCGGTCTTTGCGCAAGCCCCCCGTCTACGTCCTCGGCGCCGCGAGCTGCACCGACCACATGGGCATCACCCAGATGCCCATCCTCACGACGACGCCAGGGGCCGTCTCGGGCTCCCGCGCCTTCGCCATGGCGGGCCTCGGCCCCGCCGACGTGGACGTGCTCATGGGCTACGACAGCTTCACCATCACGGCCCTCCTCCACCTGGAGGATCTCGGCTTCTGCGCCAAGGGTGAAGGTGGCCCGTTCGCCGCGCAGGCCGGCCTGCTGGGCCCGGGCGGCTCGCTCCCGATGAACACCAACGGAGGTGGGCTCTCCTTCACCCATCCCGGCATGTACGGCATGTTCCTGATCACCGAAGCGGTGCGCCAGCTGCGGGGCGAAGGCGAGCAGCGCCAGGTGGCCGGCGCCGAGGTGGCGGTGGCCCACGGGTCCGGCATGTTCCTCTCGGTCATGTCCACGTCGGTCCTCGGGACCGAGGCCACGCTGTGAGCGCGCCCGGTGCGGCCGGCGCGGCGTCGGCCCGCTTCGAGCCCCCCGTGGGCGACGAGAGCGGCCCCTTCTGGGAGGCCACCCGGGAGGGACGCCTCCTGGTGCAGTGGTGCACGGCCTGTGACCGGGGCGTCTTCTACCCGCGGGCGTTCTGCCCGTATTGCCCGGCGCCGCGCGATGGGACCTCCACGGGTCAGCTCTCCGACACGCTCGAGTGGCGTGAGGCCAGCGGCCGGGCCACCGTGCACGCCGCCGTCGTCGAGCACCGGCCCGAAGCAGCCGGTGTGTCGTTCTCAGGGGGCGAGCCGTACTGCATCGCCCTGATAGACCTGGAGGAGGGGGTGCGCATGATGACCAACATCGTCGGTTGCCCGCCTGGCGACGTCCACAGCGGCATGGCCGTGACCGTCAGCTGGGAACCGTTGAGCGACGGACGCCAGCTGGCGCTCTTCCGGCCGGCAGGAACGGAAGCGCCATGAGCGTCCCCGAGGACAAGCGCGCCGCGGCGGCCCAGGGCATGCTCCACGCGTGGTGGGCGGAGCGGATCCCCGACCGGCTGGCGCTGATCACCCCGCACGGGGACCGGACCTACGCCGACTTCAACGCAGAGATCAACCGGTTGTCCCGCGCGCTGCGAGCGCGGGGGCTGCAGGCCGGCGACGCCATTGCGCTCATGTGCACCAACGAGCCGGAATTCCTCGAGGTGCTCTACGCGGCGCAGCGCACGGGCCTGCGCCTCACGCCGATCAACTTCCACCTCACCGGGGAGGAGGCGGCCTACATCGTCGAGAACTGCGAGGCCAAGGCGTTCGTCTGTTCCGGCACGTTGGGCGAGAAGGTCGCCGTCGCCGCGGCGGCTGGCGGGCCGGGGCTCGTCAAGATCAACACGGGCGGCTTCCTACCCGGTTTCGAGATGTACAACGCCGTGGTCGCGGCCGAGGACGGCTCCGACATCGACGACCCGGTCATCGGCACCCAGATGCTCTACACCTCGGGCACGACCGGTCGGCCCAAGGGCGTCCACCGCCAGAACGCCGCGGTCAGCGCGCTGGCCGCCGTCAACTTCTGCGGCTACGACGAGGACTACGAGCACAGCGTCGACGCGCACCTCCTGACCGGGCCGCTCTACCACGCCGCCCCGCTGGCCTTCTCGGTGGCGATCCCCGCCCTCTACGGCGTGCCCATCGTGGTCATGGACCACTGGGACCCCCTGGAGTCCCTCCAGCTGATTCAACAGCACGGGATCACGCACACCCACATGGTGCCGACCATGTTCCACCGCCTCCTCGCCCTGCCGGCGGAGACCCGGGAGCGCGTCGACCACTCCTCGCTGCGTTTCGTGATCCACGGCGCGGCGCCCTGCCCCGTTCCCGTCAAACAGCGCATCATTCAATGGCTGGGCCCGGTGGTGGTCGAGTACTACGCCGCCACCGAGGGCCTGGGCACGATCGTCAACTCCGAGACGTGGCTGGCGCATCCCGGCACGGTCGGCCGGCCCATGGCGCCGGGGCTGGTCAAGGTGGCCGACGAGGCCGGCAACGACCTGCCCCCCGGTGTGACCGGCCTCATCTTCCTGCAGGCGCCAGCCGTCACCAAGTTTGACTACTACGGCGACACCGAGAAGACGGCGGAGGCCTTCCGTGGCGACTACTTCACCCTGGGTGACGTGGGCTACATGGACGACGAGGGGTACCTCTACCTCACCGACCGCACGGCCAACCTCATCATTTCCGGTGGCGTGAACATCTATCCGGCCGAAGTCGACGCGGTGCTGCTTGAGCACCCGGCGGTCGGTGACGTCGCCACCATCGGGGTGCCCGACGACGAGTGGGGCGAAGCCGTGAAGTCCGTCGTGCAGCCGGCCGAGGGCGTCGAGGGCAGCGACGAGCTGGCCGCCGAGCTCATGGCGTTCTGCCGGGACCGCCTGGCGCACTTCAAATGCCCGCGCAGCGTCGATTTCGTGGCTGAGCTGCCGCGGGAGGATACTGGCAAGATCTTCAAGAGGAAGCTGCGTGAGCAGTACCGGACGGCGTCGTCGCCGGACTGATCAAAACCGAGCTGATCAAAACCAGGCCGATCAAAACCAAAGGAGCTGAACGTGGGTATCTGTGACGGACGGGTCGTCGTCATCACCGGGGCAGGCCGGGGCATCGGGCGCGAGCACGCGCTCGAGTTCGCCCGGCAGGGCGCCAAGGTCGTCATCAACGACCTGGGTGGCGAGATGGACGGCACAGGCTCCTCGACCGGCCCCGCCGGCGAGGTGGTCGACGAGATCAGGGGCATGGGCGGCGAGGCGGTGGCCAACGACGACGACGTGTCGGACTACGAGGGCGCGGGCCGTCTCATCAATACGGCCATCGACACTTTCGGGACGATCGACGTGCTGGTCAACAACGCGGGCATCCTGCGAGACCGCATGCTGGTCAACATGACCATCGACGAGTGGGACGCCGTGATCAAGGTGCACCTGCGCGGCACCTTCGCCCCCACCCGTCACGCCGTCGAGTACTGGCGCAACCGCACCAAGGCGGGCGAGACCAACGACGCCCGCGTCATCAACACGACGTCGCCCTCGGGCATTTACGGCAACGTGGGCCAGACCAACTACGGCGCAGCCAAAGCCGGCATCGCGTCCTTCACGATCATCGCCGCCATGGAGCTCGAGCGCTACGGCGTCACCGTGAACGCCATCGCGCCGGCCGCCCTCACGCGCATGACCGAGAACCTCGGTATGGGCGATCAGTCGGCCCAGCGCAAGCCGGAGGAGTTCGACGCGCTCGACCCCGCCAACATCTCGCCCATCGTGGTCTGGCTGGGCAGCAGCGAGTCCAAGGAGATCACCGGCCGCGTCTTCAACGTCATGGGCGGCAACCTGAGCGTGGCCGAGGGCTGGGTCGCCGGTCCCGGGGAGGACAAGGGCGACCGCTGGGACCCCGCCGAGCTCGGCAAGATCGTGCCCGAACTGGTGGCCAAGGCGGCGCCGAACGCCAACATGGGCGGGCGGCGGAAGTAGCCTCGGTCCATGACCGCCACGACACCTCCGGTGTCAGGAACCGCCACGACACCTCCGGTGTCAGGAACCGCCACGACACCTCCGGTGTCAGGGACCACGGAGGTCACCCCTCAGGTACCGGGCCGGCAGGACATGGAGGCAGCCGTCCAGGTCATCCACGACAACGCGGACCGTCTCTTCCTGTGGGACTACGACCGCGACCGGGGCCAGCTCGTCACGCTCTACAACAAGGCCATGGGGTCGCAGTGGAACAGCGTGACGGACCTCGACTGGTCCATCGACGTCGACCCCGAGCGTCTCGTGGCGGAGCAGGACAGCCCGTTGCTGGCGGTGGCGCGCGTGGCGGGGACGCTGCCGGGCTCGCCCATGGCCAAGTGGAGCGAGAAGGAGTACTCGCAGCTCGGCATCGAGTTCTTCAAGGCGAACCTCTCGCAGTTCATGCACGGCGAGCAGGGCGCCATGATGACCGCGGCCAAGATCGTCGAGACCGTGCCGTGGATCGACGCCAAGTACTACGCCTCGACCCAGACCATGGACGAGGCGAGGCACACCGAGGTGTTCGCCAAGTATCTCCGCACCAAGCTGGGCGAGGCGTACCCGATGAGCCCGTTCCTCAAGGCGCAGATCTGGTCGCTGCTCGAGGACTCCCGCTGGGACATCGCCTATCTCGGGATGCAGATCGTGATCGAGATCGCTGGCGCTCGCCGCCTTCGGCGACATGCTGCGGCGGACGCAGGAGCCGCTGCTGACCAAGCTCCTGCGCTACGTCATGTCCGACGAGGCGCGCCACGTCGCCTTCGGCGTGCTCACGCTATCGGAGTTCTACCGGGACATTGAGCGAGGCCGAGTTGAAGGAGCGCCAGGAGTTCCTGGTCGACGCCACCTTGAACTCACGCTCGCGGGCGACGACGCCCGAGGTGTGGGAGCGCATGGGCACGACGGCTGAGACCGTCTTCCCCTTCATCATGCAGGCGGCCGAGAAGGCGCAACTGAACCCGATGCGGGGATTCGCCCGCGGCTTCTTCGCCAAGCTGGTCCCGAACGTGCGCAAGCTCGGCCTGCTCGACGCCAACAACGGCTACCTGCGCGAACGGTGGGGCGAGGCGGGCCTGCTCGAGTTCGAGTTCGCCGACGACACCGGGTCCGACTACGCGTCCTACGACGCGGTGGCGCAGGACAGGGCGGCGCAGGCCGGCGCTGCTTCCGAGGGGTGAGCCCGGCGGCCCGTTCCGCGATCGAGCGGGTGCGGGCCATCTGCCTGGCGCTCCCCGAGGCCGAGGAGCGCCCGTTCGGCGGCCACACCGCCCCGGCGTTCCGGGTACGGGACAAGCTTTTCGTCATGACGAGCGAGGACGGCACGTCCATGACCATGAAGGCGCCCCCCGGGGCGCAGCAGGTCCTCGTGGCATCCGAGCCGGCGCGGTTCTTCGTGCCGAAATACGTCGGGCCGAAGGGCTGGGTCGGCGTGCGGCTGGACCTGCGGACCGCGCCCGACTGGGAGGAGATGGCCGAGATGATCGCCGAGAGCTACTGCCTCACCGCCCCGAAGCGGCTGGCGGCACTGGTGGGTCCGCCAGAGGCCTGACGTCAGTGGTCCTCCACTCGCTCGTCGACAGCGACGGTGCGAGCGACCTTGTCGTGGAGGCACTGGTGGCGTTTGTCGCCCAGCGGCCAGAGATAGTCGAGGATCCATGCGAAAAAGACGATCCAGCACGCGAAGGCCATGAGCGCGCGGCCCCAAGCGCGCTGCGAGGTGGGCGCGACGAGATTCCCCTCGCTGTGAATCTGAAAAAGACGGATCTGCATCTTCTTCATCCCCGGCGTCTGGCCGCGCCTCCCGATGAACCAAACCGGGTATAGGACGAACACGGTGCACGAGGCCAGCCAGCACCAGAACCACACCCACGAGATCAGACTCGTCGGGGGGTTTGAAATTGTTCGTGTCCGGCACCGAGGCCCCGAAGAGCACCAAGAAGGCGATGGGGGCAGACGCCATCAAGATGAAGTCCAGGAGAAAACCGAGCCCGCGACGACCCCATGGCGCGTACCTGACTTCGGGTTTCGTCTGGTCTTCGGCGGGAGCACCCCAGGTGAAGGGCGTCCCCTGCGCCGCATCCGGCCACGGCGCCCCTTCGCTCCCCGTTCCCATCCGCCCCACCGTAGGGGGCGGCGGTAAAGCCGCGGTTACTGCGCCGGATTGAGTCCGGCGAGGGTGGCCTCCATGTTCTCGGTGTAGTGGACGCCGCCCTGGCTCATGCCCACGGTCTCTCGCTCGCGCACGATCAGGCCACTGCTGGGGACGATCCAGAAGTCGGTCGGGCTGGTCCCGTGCTCGGTACCGATGAACGTGAGGGTCACGCGGGTGTGCTCGACGGAGACGGCGTGGCCGCCCACCACAACGGTGGCCGGACCGAGCGCCTGTCCCGCCAGGACGACCTTCTCGGCCGGGCTGGCGAGTGAGCAGGTGACGCCCCAGCTCTGACCCCGGCGGGCCGCCGGCGGGAGCAGGTAGGTCGAGGCCGGGCAGTTGATCGTCGAGGTCGTCGTCGAGCCGGCGATGGACTCGTCCGTCACGAGCTTCGGCATGGTCAGTGCGCCGTTCGGTGCGTTGCACACGGTGGTCGACTCGGTGTGCTGCGTGATGGGGACCCAACTGACGGTGGCACAGCGGCCGTCGGCCACGATCATGGAGGTGCTGGCGGGGAAGGAGCGCGCCACCCCGACGAGGTTGAGGCTCTCACCCCCGCTGGTGCGGTACGTGTAGACGCCGGGAGCGGGCATCCGGTTGCGGAGCGTCGCCAACACCTTGCCGGTCTGCTCCCGCCGGTACATGCGGAGCGCCTCCCGCAGGCCCACCGGCGACGAAACGGTACGGAAGACGAGGGCCCACGCCGTCCCGCCGGCGCAGCTGACCATCACCAGGGCCAGCACGATGACCGACAACAGCCGGTGCTGCTGGACCCACTGCCAGACGAACACGCTGGAAATGGTACCCCTGCGGCGGCAAGGCCAACCGGAGCCTGGTCAGGAAGGTCAGGACCGGTCGGGCACCCAGTTGCCGTGGAAGCCCGCCGGCACGCGCTGGGGCAGGTGGACGACGGCCTGGGCCTCCCCCTCGACATCGTCGGCGTTGAGGATGTGCAGGGCCGAAGTCCCGGTCTCGGCCGAATGCACCAGCAGCAGCAGCCACCCGTCCGACTCCCCGGAGTCGTCCTCGCGGGGCACGAAGACCGCCTCGCCCAGGCTCGCCCCGCGGCCGAAGGAGCGGGCCTGGCTGATCCCCCGCTCGAGGTCGTGGCGGAGCAGCACCGACTCGGTGCCGACGATGTCGTCGGAGCTCCCGACGGCGACGGCGTAACCGTACCGGTGGGGCAGGCCGACGCGGCGCTCGTCCACGCGCGGGAATTCCTGCCCTTGGTCGTCCAGCCGCTCCTCCTTGACCGCGCCACCGTGACCGTCGAGACGCCACCGCTCCAATGTGGGCAACCCCTCGGAAGGCCCCAGGTGGTTCGTGCGGAACATGGACGGGTGACGCACGACGTCGAGCACGATGCCGTCCCCGTCGGGGTCGTCGAACGCGTTCATCGGGTGGAACACGTAGCACGACTCGACGTCGTGCCAGACGACGTCGGTCGACTCGCCGTCGCGGGGCAGCAGGCCGACGCGAGACCGATACCCCTCCTCCCAGCGGTAGGGGAAGGCCGAGCCCGACGCGGCGGCATCGAGGCTGAAGGTCACCGGGAGGTCCAGCAGGGCGATGGAGCGCTGGGTGATGGCGCAGTCGTGCACGCTCACCGGCCCGCCCATGGCGACGCGCCGGCTGGAGCGCACCTTCGCGTCCGCGTCCATGATCGTCACCTCAATGTCGTTGCCCCAGCCGAAGAAATAGGACACGGCGTAGAGCTCACCCGTGAGTGGGTCGCGCTTCGGATGTGCCGTGTAGCCACCATCGAGCGTGCCGCCGAAGTCGCAGGGCCCGATCGTCTCGAGCTCGCTGGTCAGCTCATACGGGCGCGCCCCCGCCTCGACGATGGCGAAGGTGCGGCCCGCGTGACCGATGACGTTGGTGTTGGACGGGAAGTCCATGTCCGCGTGCACCGGTCCCGGGCGGGGCTCCTCGCCGAGCGCCCGGGCCACCTCGGCCGAGCGCACCCAGCGGTTGCGGTACCACTCGGCCTGCCCGTCGCTCAGCCGGATCCCGTGCACCATGCCGTCGCCGGTGAACCAGTGGTACGTGGAGGGATCGGGGGCCAGCGCGGGATTGGGGCCGTTGCGCAAGTAACGGCCAGAAAGGGCCTCGGGCACCTGTCCGGTCACCGGGAGGTCGGTTGCCGTCACCTCCTCGAGCACGGGTGCGAAGTTGCCCTGCAGGTATGGATTCGCAGTAACGGTCACGGCTACCCCCTTCGTCGGGCGAGATTGCCGACCCAAACCTAGGCTGAAACGTAGGCACGATCACCTGGGTAAACAATGAGTGACAAATCCTGGTCCAGAACCCGGAAACCCCCCGCCGGCGCCACAGCGCGCTAAGGTTCTCCCCCGAGGGCACCACCATCACAAGTTTGGAAATCCCTCTGGCTCGCAAGAGCTACCGGCCATGACCCCCGCGAAACGGGTCAAATCTTGGCCAGGAGAGGAGTGGATTTTCAATGGCAACTGGTTCCGTGAAGTGGTTTAACGGTGAGAAGGGCTTCGGCTTCATCACCCAGGACGGTGGGGGCCCTGACGTTTTCGTGCATTTCAGCGCGATCAGCGGTACGGGCTACCGCAATCTCGAAGAAGGACAGAAGGTCGAATTCGAGACCAACCAAGGTCCGAAGGGCCTGCAGGCCGCCAACGTGCGCGCCATCGGCTGACACGTTCGCCTGCCGACTGTTGTCGACAGGCACGTCGTAGCTGACAGAACCCCGTCTCCGCGTGAGGCGGGGTTCTGTCATTCTGCGGGTACCCGTCTGCTGCGGGTACCCGTCTGCTGCTTACCAGTAGGGCCGATGCTGTTGGGTGGTCACCGCCAGCACCGCCTCGGCGTACTCCTGGCGGCACACCACGAGGTCGGGCAACCAGGCATCGGGGTCGCCGTAGCGCAAGGGGTCCCCGTTGAGCCGGCTGGCGTGCAGTCCGCTCGCGGTGGCCACCGCCACGGGGGCGCACGAGTCCCACTCGTACTGGCCACCCGCGTGCACGTAGACCTCGGCTGCGCCGAGGATGACCGCGGCGATCTTGGCCCCGGCCGACCCCATCGGGACCATGACGCCGCCGATCGACTCGGTCACGTCGTAGGCCACGTCGGGCGGGCGGCTCCGCGAGACCACGACGCGGGGCGCCTCGCCGGTGCGCGGCGGGGGGAGAACCGGAGGCTCGTCGGTGGCGAGCACGATGTCGAGTGCGGGGAGGGCGACGGCGCCCACCACGGCAACGCCGCCCACCGCCATCGCCACGTGGACCGCCCAGTCGCTCCGACCGAGCTGGCGGAACTCGCGGGTCCCGTCGAGCGGATCCACGATCCAGAGGCGGCCGGAGCCTGCCACGTGCTCGAGCCCCTCCTCCGAGCGCACGTCGTCGTCGGGATAGAGCCGGTTGAGCTCGGCCACGAGCAGTTCGTGGGCCATGTGGTCGCCGGCGGCGCCGAGATCGCGCAGCGCGGGGGGGTCGGCCCGCAGCTCGACGAGCGCGCGCCCGGCTATCCCTGCCAGCTTCGCCGCATCACGATGCTCGGCATCAAGGTCCTCGGACATGCCCTCTGTCTAGACCAATCGACGGTCGGTGGCCCATCTCGTCAGCTCGTGGCGGGTCGAGAGCTGGAGCTTGCGCAGGACCGAGGAGACGTGTGACTCGACGGTCTTGGCCGAGATGGACAGGTCGCGCCCCACCTCCTTGTAGGTGTAGCCGCGCGCGATCAGGCGCAGCACTTCGCGCTCACGTGGCGACAGCTGGTCGAGCTCCGGGTCCAGACCCGGTGCCGGCGCGCCGCCCTGGGCGAACGCGTCGAGCACGAACCCGGCCAGGCGCGGGTAGAAGACCGCGTCCCCGGCGGCGACGCGGTAGACGGCCTGGAGCAGCTCCGGGCCCGAGATCGTCTTGGTGATGTAGCCGCGGGCGCCCGCGCGGATGACGTCGATGACGTCCTCGGGTGCGTCGGAGACCGACAACGCGAGGAATTGCACCTCGGGGTGATGGGGCAGGACGCCGCCCAGGACCGCGAGGCCCCCACCTCCGGGAAGGTGCACATCGAGCAGGACGACGTCGGGGAGGCGCTCGGTGATGAGCTCGACGGCGGCGGGCGCCTCGTCGGCCTCGCCCACCACCTCGACCGCGTCGCCCAGCTCGGCCCGCACGCCGGCCCGGAACATGGCATGGTCCTCGACCAGGAAGATGCGGGGCCGGCCGGTGCGCTCGACGGCGGTCACTTCACCCTCTCCCGCCGTGGCACGGAGAGCTGCACCTCGGCCCCCTCCCCCGGCGCCGAACGGACCGCGGCCGAGCCGCCGAAACGCGCCATGCGGGCCCGGATGGACTGCGCGATGCCCTGACGGTCCTCCGGCACCGCGTCGGGGTCGAAGCCGCAACCGCGGTCCCGGACGTAGAGCATGACCGTCGCCGTCTCGACCTCGGCATAGACGGAGACCTGGTCCGCGCCCGACCACTTGGCCGCATTGACCGTGGCCTCGCGTGCCGCATCGAGCAGCGCACGCAGCGCCTCGTCCAGCTCGCAGTCCCCCACCATGACCACCTGCACCGCGATGCCGTGGTCGGCCTCCACTTGGCGCTGCAGCAGGCCGACGCCCTCGGCCAACGTCGTGGCGTCCTCCCCGATGGCGCCCGGAGGGCGGCCGTCGAAGAGCCAGGCGCGCAGCTCGCGCTCCTGGGCCCGGGCCAGGCGCACCACGTGCTGGGGGTCGTCGGACGAGCGCTGAATGAGGGCCAACGTCTGGAGCACGGAGTCGTGGACATGGGCCGCCATCTGGGCCCGCTCCTCGGCCAGCGCACGCGCCTGCCGCTCGGCGATCAGGTCCCGGACGAGGCTGAGCCACCAGGGGCCGAAGATGACGACGCTCGCGCCGATGACCAGGACGGCGCCACCGATGGGCCGCAGGGCGGCGACCGTGGTGTGGCCCTCGATGAGCAGGGCGATGCCACTGGCTCCGATGAGGATGCCCACGACGACGCGGGCGATGAGCCAGCGGCGGCCCTTCCCGTGCGTGTCCGCCCCGAGCAGCGGCACGACGTCGTTGTCGATGAACGCCTTCTCCGACTCGTTGGCGTTGCGCCAGATGAGGATGACCACGCCGACGGCCAGGAACGTCGGCCATCCGATGAAGCCGATGAACGGGACGTGGAGGGTGCTGGTGATGAACTGGACCGCGATCAGCAGCGGAATGAGGATGGCGGCGATCGTGCGGATGCCGCGGCGGTCGTTGATGGCGCGGGAGTAGATGTTGGCGGTCTCCCCCTCCATGGGGATCAGCAACCAGGCCATCGCGTAGACGAGCACCATCACGCCACTGGCGATGGACACCAGCACGAAGCCGATGCGGACGATGGTGGAGTCGATGCCGGTCGCACGGGAGACGGCGCCACAGACGCCGCCCAGGACCCGGTTGTCCGGACTGCGGCGAAGGCTTCGCAGCCTCTTCCCGACGTGATGATGGCGGTGGTACTGCGGGTCGGTCCACGGCCGCCCGTGGCCGTGCGACCAGTGCCCATTCCCCCCGTTCCAGCCGACCTGGGGTGGGATGCCGTCGGTCCCGGGGGGCGCGGCCCGCGACGGTTCTGTCGGGCGACCACCGTCGGCGAGCGGACGCGTACCGGGATCGGGTGCCTCTGCGATACCCCGATGATCGCGCGTCGTGCCCCCGGGGGCTATCAGGGAGATCCCTGAGGATTCGGGTTGGGTCTCGGGGTCGGACCAGGGTGTTGCCGGATTCACGCCTGACCTGCGCACGGTCAGGCTGCATCCATGGACTCCGCACCCGACCAGACACCAGGCACACAAGACACCGCAGGCACCGCAGGCAGCACTCCCGGGCAGGCGGCACATCTCCCCCCGCCCCCGCCGCCCGGCCCCGTCGACGAGCAGCGCCTCCACCGTGGTGGCCGCGGCCGCATGCTGGCCGGCGTCGCCGTCGGCGTGGCCGACTACTTCGACGTCGACCCCACGGTGGTCCGCATCGGATTCGTCGCCCTCGCCTTCCTGGGGGGCCTGGCGGTGCCGCTGTACGTCGCCGGGTGGCTCCTCATCCCCGACGAGGACTCCGACGTGTCGATCGCCGAGGAGCTCCTGCACCGTGAGCACGCCCGCGGGGCCTACTGACCGCGCCACCTCACACCGACCGACCTCACACCGACAGACCTCACACCGACAGACGAAGGAGAGGAGACCCCATGCGCTACCGGTGGGATCCGGCCTACCCGATGGGCCGCAGGGACATGCAGGCCTACGACGCCACGATGCGGGCCTCGGACGCGGAGCGCAACGGCGTGGCGGACAAGCTCTCGCGCCACTACGCCGAGGGCCGCCTCGATGAGGCCGAGTTCAAGAACCGCCTCGACACCGCGATGTCGGCGACGACGCGGGGCGACCTGAACGGACTGTTCGACGACCTCCCGCCCCTGCCCGGCCCGCCACCTCCCCCACCGCCGCGGCACCGCCGGATCATGCCCTGGGTCTTCCTCGTGGCCTTCCTCGCCATCGCCGCCGGGGCGACCATGCCGTTCTATCCCTTCTTCCATGTGCCGTGGCTCCTCTTCGCCATCATCGGACTGGTGCTGTGGCGGCGGGCCGGTGGGCACCTGCATTCGCACCACCGTCACGAGGGCGGCCGGCCCAGCTCGGTCATGGACCACTGAGCGGACACTGTGACATGCACATCAACAGCCGCACCGCCGACGACGCCCGTCATCCGGTGACGGACGCCGACCCCGCGACGCTGCGCTCGATGAAGCTGTTCGCCGGGCTGCCCGACGACGAACTCGCCGAGATCGCGGCACGCGTCTCCGTGACCACCGCCGATCCCGGGCAGGTGGTCCAGGCGCAGGACGTGCCCGTGCGCCTGTGGCACCTCATCACGGGAGGGCACGCCGTCGTGCAGCGTGACCACACCCCCATCGGGCTGCTGGGCCGGGGGGACTCGTGGTCGGAACACTCGCTCCTGAACCAGCTGCGCTCGTCCATCGCCGTCGTGGCGCTCTCTCCCCTCACATTGCTCACCGTGAGCCGGCGCGCCTTCTTCGAGATCCCGGATCATCACCCCGTCCTGGCGGGGCGCCTCGTGGCCCGCTCGGCCGCCTCCGCCGACCGTCTGGCACTCCCGGTGCTCAATGCACTGGCCCATATGGCCGATACCGAGCGCACGGGACGGTGTCCGCGGGCCCGGTAAGATCGGGATTCCCCGTGACGCCGGCCGGTGGCCGCGTCGAACATCCCGAACATCCCTGAGGAGATCCCCTTCATGCGCACCCTGGCCGGGTGGTGTGTCCGCCATCGCCGCATCGTCGTCCTGTTGTGGCTGCTGGTTCTGGTCGTCTCGATCTTCTCGGTGGAGGCCGTCGGCACCGACTACTCGAACAACTTCAACTTCCCCCACACCCAGTCCTTCGATGCCATCAACCTGCTGAAATCCGTGGCTCCCTCCCATTCGGGGGACACAGAAGAGGTGGTCTTCGGCACCTCCGGCAATGCCCGCCTGACCGACACAGCCGTGGGCCAGCGCATCGACACCATGGTCGACAAGATCAACGCCCTGCCCAACGTCACGGCCGTGACGAGCCCGTACGACGCCGCCGGGAACCTCGTCAACACGACGAACGTCAATGGCGAGCGGACGGTCGGGTTCTTCCAGGTCAACTTCGACAAGCAGACCAACGACATATCGAACAGCGAGGCCAAGACCTTCGTCGGTACCGCCACCCACACCTCGGGCGACGGGTTGACCGTGGCCGTCACCGGCCAGCTGGCCGAGCAGGCGAACAACCAGTCCTTCAGCAGTACCGGGCTCGGAGTGCTGCTGGCCCTGATCGTGCTGCTGCTCGTCTTCGGCTCCTTCTTCGCCGCCATCCTGCCGATCCTCTCCGCGCTGTTGGCACTCGGCACGGCCGTCGGTGTCATCGGGCTCTTCAGCCACGTCATCGGCATGCCCTCGATATCACCCGAGCTGACCCTCCTCATCGGGCTGGGGGTCGGCGTCGACTACGCCCTCTTCATCGTGACGCGGCACCGGCAGGGCCTGGTGGCCGGACGCGATGTCGAGTCCTCCATCATCAATTCCGTCAACACCTCGGGCCGAGCCGTCCTGTTCGCAGGGATCATCGTGTGCATCGCGCTCCTCGGGATGTTCGCGCTCGGTGTGAGCTTCCTCTACGGCCTGGCGGTGGCCGCCGCCATCGGCGTGGCTCTCACCATGGTGGCGGCCCTCACCCTCCTGCCGGCGATGTTGGGCTTCATCGGGCCCAAGGTGATGAGCCGCAAGCAGAAGAGGAACCTGGCCGAGAACGGGCCACGCATCGTCGGGTCGGACAGCAAGGGCTTCTGGCCCAATTGGGCCGACCGGGTGCAGCGCTACCCGTTGCTCTCGGCCGGCGTGGCGCTGGTCATCATCGTGGCCATCGCCCTCCCCTTCTTCTCCCTGCAGCTGGGCTCCGCCGACCAGGGAACCGACCCGGCAGGCACACCGACGCGGGTCGCCTTCGACATGCTCTCCAAGGGCTTCGGGCCCGGGTTCAATGGGCCGCTGATGCTGGTGGGGGTGGTGCAGCCGGACCAGCACGCCGTCATCAACAACGTGATCCACGAGGTCTCCCAGCAGCCCGACGTGCACAGCGTGGCCGATCCGCTCTACATCCCGAGCAAGACGGGCACCGGCGACGTCGTCCTGGTCAACGTCTATCCCGACTCGGCCCCCCAGGACGCCACCACCACCGACCTCGTCAACCATCTGCGGAGCGACACCGTGCCGCAGGCCGTCGGCGACTCCGGAGTGAACATTCTTGTCGGTGGGACGACCGCCATCTACATCGACTTCGCCAACGTCTTGAGCTCGAAGCTGCCGCTCTTCATCGGGCTGGTCGTCATCTTGTCGTTCCTGTTGTTGATGACCGTGTTCCGAAGTTTCCTGATCCCCCTGACGGCCGCGGTCATGAACCTGCTGTCCATCGGCGCCGCACTCGGCATGCTGGTGGCGGTGTTCCAGTGGGGCGACCTGGGTTCACTCATCGGTTTGAGCGGCACCAGTCCCGTCGAGGCCTTCCTCCCGGTGATGCTCTTCGCCATCCTCTTCGGGTTGTCGATGGACTACCAGGTCTTCCTGGTGTCGCGGATGCACGAGGAGTACATCAAGTCGGGCGGCGATAACGCAGTGGCCGTGCGCAACGGCCTGGCCGCTACCGGGAAGACGATCACGGCCGCCGCGCTGATCATGATCCTCGTGTTCGGTTCGTTCATCCTGGGCGGGAACCGCGTCATCAAGGAGTTCGGAATCGGCCTGGCGGGGGGCATCGCGATCGACGCCCTCTTCATCCGGATGGCCATCGTCCCGTCCATCATGATGTTGTTCGGCAAGGCCAACTGGTGGTTCCCGGCGTGGCTGGACCGGATCCTGCCCAAGCTGGCCGTCGACGCCGACGACCTGGCCTCCCACATGCCCGACGACCCCGGGGCCGAGCCTCAGCCGGAGCTGGCCGGGTCCCTCAAGTAGCCGGGTCCCTCAAGTAGCCGGGTCCCTCGAGGAGCCGGGTCCCTCGACAAGGAGGGCTGACCTACCAGGCGTAGTCCTCCGGCGCGGTCCGGTAGCCGGGGAAGAGTTCGTCCAGGCGGGTCAGCACCTTGTCGTCCAGCGTGACGTCGACCGCCCGCAACGCGGAGTCCAGGTGCTCGGGCAGGCGCGGCCCGACGATGGGTCCGGTCACCGCCGGCCGGGTCAGCAGCCAGGCGAGCCCGACCGTGCCCGGCTCCTCGCCGATCTCGGCGCAGAGGTCCTCGTACGCCTCAAGCTGGGGACGCCGCGCCTCGATCGTCTCCGCGGCGCGCCCGGCGTAGCGACGGCTGCCGTCGCGCTCCTTGCGCACCACGCCGCCGAGCAGTCCGCCCTGCAGGGGCGACCACGGGATCACGCCGAGCCCGTAGGTCTCCGCCGCCGGCAGGACCTCGCGCTCGACCGCCCGCACGATCAGGTTGTAGATGGACTGCTCGCTGACCAGACCCATGAAGTTGCGGCGCGCCGCCGCCTCCTGGGCCCGGGCGATGTGCCAGCCGGCGAAGTTGGAGGAGCCGACGTACAGGATCTTGCCCTGGACCCGCAGGACCTCCATGGCCTCCCAGATCTCGTCCCAGCCAGTGCCGCGGTCGATGTGGTGCATCTGGTACAGGTCGATGTAGTCGGTCTGCAGCCGGCGCAGGCTGGCGTCGCAGGCCCGACGGATGTTCAGCGCCGAGAGCCGCCCCTCGTTCGGCCACTCCCCCATGTCGCCGTAGAGCTTGGTGGCGAGCACCGTCTTCTCGCGCCGCCCTCCCCCCTGGGCGAACCAGCGGCCGACGATCTCCTCCGTCGCGCCCCGCCCCTTGGAGCGGCCGTAGACGTTGGCCGAGTCGAAGAAGTTGATCCCGGCCTCCAGAGCCGAGTCCATGATGGAAAACGAGGTCGGCTCATCTGTCTCGGGCCCGAAATTCATGGTGCCCAGGCAGATGCGGCTGACGCGGAGGCCGGTGCGGCCGAGTCGGGTGAATTGCATGCGCCTGAACCTACCGGTCGATGCCGGAGGGTGCACCGATTGGCTGGGATTTTCGCCTTCCCGCTACATTGAGGAGACGATTTCTCACCCGAGCTTGGGGGCATGATGGCGCAACAGATCCCGCTGGTCGACTACCTGGAGCTGGGGGACGATCCGCACTTGGTGGCCAACGAGTGCACCTCGTGCGGCGCCCGCTTCTTCGACCGGCGCAACGCCTGCGCGGCGTGCGAGGCGACCGAATTCAAGAAGGTCCAGGTCCCCAGCGGTGGCGAGGTGCGTGCCTTCACCATCGTGTCGTTCGCCGCACCCGGGATCCCCGTGCCGTACGTGGCCGCCGTCGTCGACTGCGACGGCACCAGCGTGAAGGCGAATCTCATCAACGTGACACCCGATCCTGAGCACGTGACGCTGGGCATGAAGGTCCGCCTGGCCACCGAAGTGATCGGCACCGACGACAACGGCACCGAGGCAGTCGGCTTCGGTTTCGAACCCCTGGGAGGTTAGGCACGATGGCATCAGCATCCGAAGAGGTGTGGGTCCTCGGGATCCACATGACGAAGTTCGGGAAGCACCCTGACCTCGACACCACCGACCTCGCTTCGCAGGCGGTCCAGGGCGCACTGGCCGACGGCGGGGTGACGATGAAGGACATGGGCATCATCGGCGCCGGCAACCTCATGGGCGGAGCGCTGCCGATCGGGCAGGTCGTCCAGAAGCAACTCGGCCAGACCGGGATCCCCGTCTACAACGTGTCCAACGCCTGCGCGACGGGCGCGACCGCGCTGCGCGTGGCCGTCATGGCGATCAAGGCGGGCGAGACCGACATGGGCCTGGCCTTCGGCGTGGAGAAGCTGGCCGGCGCCGGACTCCTGGCCGGAGGCAGCCGCAAGAGCGACGACAACACATGGACGCCGCACGGTCGTTACGGCGCCGTGGCGGCGGTGGACGGCCGCGTCGGCACCGAGACGATGCCGGGCGTCTTCGCCCAGATCGGCATGGAGTACGGCCACCGCTACGGCGGCACCAGCTTCGAGCTCTTCGCACAGATCAGCGAGAAGAACCACTCGCACTCGACGCTCAACCCGAAGGCGGCTTACCAGAAGAAGATGTCGCTCGACGAGATCATGAACGACGTCATGATCGCCTACCCCAACACGCGGCCCATGTGCTCGGCCAACTGCGACGGTGCGGCGGCGGCGGTGGTGGTATCGGGGTCGAAGCTCAAGACGTTGTCGCTGGAGCAGCAGAAGCGTGCGGTCAAGATCTCGGCCTCCATCCTGACCACGGACCCGTGGGAAGAGGCGTGCCAGATCCTCCCCAACGTCAACGACCTCACGCGCAATGCCGCCGCCCAGGCTTACGAGCAGGCGGGTCTTGGCCCCTCCGACCTGAACCTCGTCGAGCTGCACGACTGCTTCGCCACCGCCGAGCTCGTGCACTACGACAACCTCGGCCTGTGCGAGCGCGGTGGCGCGGCTGACTTCTTCAAGTCGGGTGCGACGTGGCGCGACGGCACGACCCCGGTGAACGTCTCGGGCGGCCTGGAGTCCAAGGGGCACCCGATCGCCGCCACCGGCATCGCCAACGTGTGGGAGGTGGCCACGCACCTGCGCGGCGAGGCCGGCGACCGGCAGATCGAGGGCGCCAAGGTCGGTCTGACGCACGTGATCGGGCTGGGCTCGGCCTGCGGCGTGCACATCCTGGAGAAGTCGGCGGCGTAGGCCGGCTGCCAAGGCGTTGGCGGCGGTGGAGGCGGTCGTAGGCAGACATAAGGGGACGTAGGCGAAGGCCCGTGACGGCATCGCCCGTCTACGACACCATCGGGCTGGGCTACGTCGCCCACCGCCGGGCGGACCCGCGCTGGGAGGCCCTGATCACAGAGCAGCTCGGGGTCGGGCGCGTCGTGGTGAACGTCGGGGCCGGCAGCGGGAACTACGAGCCCGTGGACCGGGCCGTCGTCGCGATCGAACCGTCGAGCGTCATGGTGAAGCAACGTGCGGCCGGCGCCGCGCCGGCGGTGCGAGCCAGCGGATCGGCGCTGCCTCTCCCCTCCGGCTGTGCAGATGTGGCGCTGGCCATCCTCACCCTGCACCACTGGGACGACTGGGCTGCCGGGCTGGCCGAGCTGTGCCGGGTGGCGCCACGGCGGGTGGTGGTGACCATGGACTTCGAGCTGCACTCGCGGTTCTGGTTGCTCGAGGACTACGTGCCCGAGGTGGGCGAGGCGATGCGCGGCCTTGGGCCTGGGGCCGAGGTGGTGGCGGAGATCATCGGTGGGACCTCGGCATCGGCATCGGCATCGGCATCGGCATCGGCATCGGCATCGATCATTCGGCTGCTCGTGCCGCGGGACATGGAGGACGGCGTGCTGGGCCCCTACTGGTGCCGGCCGGAGGCGTACCTCGATCCGGCGGTGCGGGCCAACTGCTCGGGACTGGCGCTGGCCGACCCCGCTGTCGTGGCGCGGGGTGTGGCTGCGCTCGAAGCGGACCTCGCCAGCGGCGAGTGGCTTCGGCGCCATGCCGACCTGGCCGAGCTGCCGGCGATCGACCTGGGGTACCGATTGGTCGTCGCCGACGTGCGCTGAAGCAGCTGGGCTGGACCTGTGAGCGTCAGTTGCCGCAGGAACTCGTTTCAGTAACTGAGTGCGCGCATTCGCACAAGGCGCATGGAACCTCGTGGTCGTGCAACGCAGGGATTGATCGCCAGGGTGAGCGCCGTTTCAGGTCAGTGACTCCAACACGAACAATCGATGTCTGCCGAGGCTAGGTTGACGCGACGTCACAAGAACCTAGGAGGCGGCATGGCAACCACATTCGGGATCGTTCACACCTTCAAGGGCGGGACAGCCGAGCAGTACGACCGGTCCATCAAAGTGGTTCACCCAGATGGAGGCAAGGGACTTCCAGCAGGACAGACGTACCACGCTGCTGGCGAGACCGGCGATGGGCTGGTCGTCGTAGCGCTCTGGGACTCGGAAGCTTCATGGGTGAAGTTCCGTGACGAGACGCTTTTGCCTGGGTTGGCCACGGTGAAGGACGGGCTCGCCGGACCGCCGGAAGAGGTGTCGTTCCAGGTGCACAACTCGGCGACTGCCTGAGCCTTCGGGCGCAACGGTGGTGCCCGGAGAGGTGCCTACCCCTGACGATGTCGAGAAGCTCCCCGCGACAATCCGCCGCTGCAGGGTCGATGGTCGGTCATTTCTCGAGGTCGGCGGCGCCGGTCTGACTTGAGGTGACGACGGGACACCGATGGTGTCCGCACGTACGATCGGTCACCATGATGGAGACGACAAATCTTGCCGACCTCTATGGGCTGCCAGCGATTGAGTGGGCCATCATCGAAGAGCGTCTCGCACGTGGATTCAGCCAAGCCCCTGGGACGGGAGGCCCCGACCGACACACGAGCTGGTTGGCGACGATCAACAGGGATGGCAGCCCGCATGTGACAGGCGTTGGTGCGCTCTGGTTCGACGGAGCCTTCTGGTTCGAGACTGGAGAGCGGACGCGGAAGGGTAGAAATCTCGCACGTGACCCGCGCTGCACATTGAGCCTCGCCACTCATGAGTTCGACCTCGTCATAGAGGGCGTGGCCGAGAAGGCGACCGACCCGGCCGTGGTCGCCACTATGGCGGAGCAGTGGAGAGCCGAGGGGTGGCCGGCTCACGTGGACGCTTCCGGCGTTGCCCTCAGCGCTGAGTACAGCGCCCCATCTGCTGGACCTCCCCCGTGGGCGATCTATCGCATCACTGCACACCACGCGACTTCGCTTTTGATAGCCGACCCGGGAGGGGCCACGCGCTGGCGCTTTGCTTCAGAGTGACAGTCAGTTCACCGGGGCGACAGGAGGCTTCTCAGCCCGGACCAGAGAGCGGGCGAAGGGCAATTCGGGAACCATTGAAACCCCCATTGTAATCCATGATGGACCCCTCTAGGCTTGCGGGACGAACAGCCAGAGGAGGCCGCGCCATGAGCAACGTCCAGTTGATTCGAGACGCGTACGACTGCTTTGGTCGAGGTGACATTCCGACCCTCCTGGGCCTCATGGACCCCGACATCGAGTGGAGCGAGGCGGAAGGGAATCCGTACCAGCCGAGCGGCAAGGCATGGAGGGGACCAGATGCCATCGTGGAGAACCTGTTCATGAAGATCGGGGCAGACTTTGACGGCACCTTCGTCGTTCATCCCAAGGACTTCTACGATGCGGGTGACATTGTCGTCGTGGAAGGGCGCTATGCGGGAACCGTCAAGGCCACCGGCAAGAGTTTGGATGCCCAGATGTGCCACGTCTTCAAAGTTCGTGACGGGAAGATAACGAGCTTCCAGCAGTTCGTGGACACGGCGCAGATGCAAGATGTGATGGGCGCACGCTAGCGGCAAGCGCAGAGCCACTCCTGCCGGGACCGCCCACGTCGCCGGTATGGCGGCAGACGCGTCCAAATGACACGCGTGACACCCTGCTACCCGGTTTCGTGCTCTGCAGGTGTGCAGGTGTGCAGGTGTGCAGGTGTGCAGGTGTGCAGGTGTGCAGGTGTGCAGGTGTGCAGGTGTGCGCGGGGGCTCATGCCCGGTCCCCTATCCGCTCGGGAGCTGCCCCCGTATACCGCGGTACCTTTCATGTAGATCGAGCCGAATCGAGGAAACCCATGGCCACCGTGAGTGTTCGCTACATCGTCGATGATGTCGATGAGGCCATTGCCTTCTACTGTGAACGGCTGGGTTTTGAAGAAGTGATGCATCCCGCACCCACTTTCGCCATGCTCACTCGCGGTGATCTTCGCCTCGTCCTGAGCGCGACCGGTGGCGGGCCCGGTGGTGGTCAGGCGATGCCCGACGGATCGATGCCGCAGCCCGGAGGATGGAATCGATTCACCATCGAAGTCTCTGATCTCTCCTCCACGGTGCAAGAGCTGCGAAGCAAAGGTGCCCGGTTTCGAAACGACATCGTGACAGGGGTGGGGGGAAAGCAAATACTGCTCGAAGATCCCTCAGGCAACCCGATCGAACTGTTCGAACCAATTCTCCCCGAGGCTTCACTCGGGCCCTCGTAGGACCACAGGGGTCGTCTGGGCGCTCGTGCTCGAGAGTGCCCCCGATCGCCTTTGGCCTCAGGTGGAAACGGCGGCAGTCGCGTCCGAAGGAACTGTGTTCTGCCGGTTTCGTGAGGTGCGGGTGTGCACCCGTACGCGTGTGCGGGCGCGCCGAAGCGCCGAAGCACCGTGCTTTTCAACTGCACCGGGCCTGATCGGCCGGCGTGACAGGCGGGACGGGTTGGGCTGGCCGGGCGGGGCGCCCCGTCAGGCCGCAGTCGGCGGGGGGCGCTGGCGCTGGGGGCGGTGCTCGTTTTGGTTGCGCAGGCGGTTGTGGAACCCGCAGAGCAGTCGCCCGTTCTCCTGGGTGGTGGCGCCCCCCTCGGCCCAGGTCTCGATGTGGTCGCCCTGGCAGTTCTCCGCCGGCTCGTAGCAGTAGGGGTGGGTGCAGATGCGGTCGCGCAGCTCGATGGCCCGCCGCGTCCCCCCGGTGAACAACCTCGCCCGCACGCTGACGTCGACCCGGTTGCCGAGGCTGAAGATGGCCCGCTCGAAGTAGGCCGCGTCCATCCAGGGGGCGAGGGCGGAGGGGGCGAGGACGGTCCCGTTCTCGAGCTCGGAGATGCGCCCGTGCATTGTCTCGTAGCCGACGAAGACGGAGAAGAGCGGGGCGGGGCGGATGCCATCGGCCGGCGCGGTGCGGCTCCGGGTCGCCATCTCGACGAGGGCGTCGGCCCGGCGCTGGGCCGACGTGCGGGCCAGCTCGTCGAGGCGGGCCCGGCGCCCCAGGCGCTCGGTGGCCTCGGCGCAGTCGGCCTCGAAGAGGTCGTGCTCGAGGCGGTTGAGCTCGCCCGCCACAATGGAGCCCGACACCGGGTCCAGCGTCATCTGGCCCAGCCACATGCCGCTGAAGCTGGTCTCCAAGAAGACGTTGCGCGACGCCTTGCGCTCCTCGTCGGCCGCGTCGGCCCCGTCGGGGTCGGCCAGCTGCTTCCAGTAGGAGAGGGCCCGGTCGAAGTCCTCGAAGCCCATCTCGGCCGCCTGGGCCACGAGCATCGACTCGTCGCGCGCCATGGCGGCCTCGGTGCGGTGCCGCCTCGCCGAGGCGATGGCCCGGGCCGCATCCACCCCGATGGCCCCCTCCCGCCACGCCTCGGCGCACCCGGGCAGGTGGCGCAGCGCCCGTCCGAGGCGCACCCGGCGCTTGGCCGCGGCCCGCGGGATCCGACAACGCGTGGCGATCCACGAAGCCGCCGTCTTGGCGCCGTCGGCCGCCCACTCCTCCCCCGCCTCGAAGGCCGACGTCGACTCGGTGACGAAGGAGTCCAAGCGCGACTGGATCCGGTGCAGCCGCTCGATCGACGCACCGTCGCCGTAGTTCGCCGCACCGGACCCCACCAGTGCGTCGAGCGCCTCTTCGATGTCGTCCAACTCCATGTCTTCGATGGAAGCACGGGGTTGTCACACCTCACCGGCGCGAAATTGCGCTGACATTTCGTGCGCGCACAACGCCGAATCGCCGCGACCGTTCCTTGGGGGGAACTCTGCGCGCGCCGCATGGGGTTGCGGTGCGGGTCCCGCCGGAACCGTTCCGGCAACGCCGGCGCGGCGGCCGACAAAGAAAGGAGAAGAACTACGCGCCGCCGGCGAGCAGGGGCACCGGCCGGCCCAGGCTCCAACTGAACGTGTCCTCGATGTCGGCCAGCGCCAGCGGCTCCGCCAAGTCGGCGACGGTCGGCCCCACGCGGTCGGCCACCGACTGCAGGAGCGCGCCGTCGAAGCCCCAGAGGTCGACGGCGTTGGCGCCGAGGATGCGACGCAGGTCGTCCTCGGGCAAGCCGCCGAAGATGTACCGGAGCGTCTCACGGTGGACCGGCGCCGCGCCCTCCAGGTGGGGGTAGTCCGCGCCCCACATGAGCTTGTCGATGCCGATCTCGTGGCGCATCTCGGCCTCGTAGCGCTTCATGAGCGAGCCGCCCAGCCAGACGTGCTTCTCGAAGTAGTCCCGGGGGCGCATCTTGAGGTACGAGCGGACCGGGGCGCCGCCGTGGGTGTCGAAGAACGACTCCATGTCACGGATGAGCGACGGCAGCCACTGCACGCCGTTCTCGGTCACGACGACCTTGAGGTCGGGGTGCCGATCGAAGACGCCGCCGAAGATCATGAACCAGAGCGGCCGGCGGGTGAAGACGAACACCTCGTAGAGACCGAGCATGCCGCCGTGCGCCTTGTCGTAGAGGAACTTGGTGTCGGTGGCCGAGCCGGAGGCGCCGGTGTGCAGGTTGACGACCATGCCGTGTTCCTCGCACGCCGACCAGAACGGCTCGTAGGAGTCGTCCGCGTAGCCCGGCAGCTTCGAGGTGACCGACATGGCGGGCAGCATCACCCCGCCGAAGATGCCGTTCTCACGCGCCCAGGCGACCTCCTCCACGGCGCGGTCCATGTCGTGGAAGTCGATCGGCATGCATCCAGCGCGGCGGCCCGGGGCGGCGGCGCAGAAGTCGGCCAGCCAGCGCACGTAGCCGTGCAGCGCGGGCCACACCACCTCGAGGCCCTTGTCGGTGGTCGCGCCGAGATACATGGCAGGGCTGAGTCCACCCGCCAGAATTGGTCCCGGCAGGGTGACCTCGGCGTGGATCCCCTGCTCCTCGAGCACGGCCAGGCGGCGCCCGCCCCCGTCGCCCGGCACCACCCAGTCGGTGCCGTAGTGGGCCAGCCAGCCCTTGGCGGCGTCAATGTCGACGCCCATGCCGGCCAGGCGCCTTGCCGCGGTGGCCCGCACCGGATCCGACTCGTCGACCTCGCCGGGGTCGAAACCGCCGAACATGGAGATGGCGAGGTTCGACATGTCGCCGAATGCGGCGACGGCCTCGCGGTGCGCGGGGTCCACGTAAGACAGGAAGTGCTCGAGGCTGTCCGGCGAGGCGTGCGTGTCGGCCGACACCACGACGTAGTTGCGGCCCCGCGCCGCCGTGGCCGCTCGCTCATCCATGCAACGCACCCATGCAACGCCCTCCCCGGACCTTGACACTTGACGGGGACTCCCGGCGCGGACGTCCTGGTCAGTGACCCGCACACTACCGCCGGGGCCAGAGGTCGGGCGGCGGCACGCGGCGCCGGTAGTTTCTGCGGTCGAGATGCACACCTCCTCCACGCTCGTCCTGGTCCTGGCCGTGTTCGCCGCCAGCCTGGTGGAGATGGTCGAGGCGCTGACGATCGTGGTGGCGGCCGGCGTCAGCCGGGGCTGGCGCTCGGCCCTGGAGGGCGCCGCGGCGGCGGTCCTCGTCCTCGGCGTCCTCGTCGTCGTCGTGGGCGTGCCGCTCGTCCGCTACATCCCGATCGACGCGCTGCGGGTAGTGGTGGGGGCGCTGCTGCTGGTACTCGGCCTGTCGTGGCTGCGCAAGGCGATTCTGCGGGCGAGCGGCCACAAGGACCTTCATGACGAGGACAAGATCTTCGCCGAGACGGTGGCCGAGCTCAGCGCAGAAGAGGAGGCCGCAGCCGCGGCGGTGCACGCGGCGGGAGCGGGGACGGCAGCGGGAACGGAGGCACGGGCGGAGGCCCGGGCCCGCGACGGCGTCGCCTTCGCAGTGGCCTTCAAGGGCGTCTTCCTCGAGGGCACCGAGGTGGTGCTGATCGTCATCAGTCTCGGCGCCGCGCAGCACAAGCTCGGCCTGGCCGCGCTGGCCGCCGCGGCGGCGGCCGTCCTGGTGACCGTGGTGGGCCTCCTCGTGGCGCGCCAGCTGAGCGAGGTCCCGGAGAACACCATCAAGACGCTGGTCGGCGTCATGCTGACGAGCTTCGGCGTGTTCTGGGTCGGCGAAGGGGCGGGGGTGCACTGGCCGGGCGACGATCTGGCCATCCCCGTGCTGGTCGGGTTCTTCGTCGTCGTCTACTTCGGCTTCACCGCGTTCATGCGCACGAAGCTCCCGGCACAGGTGACCGAGAGGGCCGTACCGTGACGGTGCCACGATGACGGTGGTGGCGCGGGCCGTCCGCGCCTTCGGCCACTTCTGGTGGGACTTCCTCGTCGGTGACACGCCCGAGCTGGCGCTGGCGACCGGTGCCATCGTGGGGTTGGCCTTCTTGCTGGCGGGCCAGCGCTGGGTGGGCGCCATCCTGCTGCCCCTGGTGGCCGCCGCGTTCCTCTTTGTCAGCACGTATCGAGGGCGGCGGCGGGCTCCGCGCTCGTAACGGCCGCCGGCCCTGCCGCTGGGTAGCGTCGTCCCGATGCGTCCATTCCGCTTCGGTCTCCAGTCCACCGCCACGGCGCCACAGGAGGTCCTCTGCACCGCTCGTGCCGCGGAGACCGCCGGCTTCGACGTCTTCCAAGTCGGCGATCACGTCGGGGCCGAGCCGTCCGCGCTGGTCTGCCTGGCCGCGGCCGCCATCGCCACTGAGCGGATCCGCCTCGGCACCCTGGTGCTCAACAACGACCTGCGCCATCCGGTGACGCTGGCCCAGGAGGTGGCGACGCTCGACCAGGTGAGCGGCGGCAGAATGGAATTGGGCCTCGGGGCCGGGCACAGCTTCACGGAGTACGCCGCCATGGGCCAGCCGTTCGACCCGCCCGCCACTCGCAAGGAGCGCCTGGCCGAGTCGGTCGAGATCCTCCGCGCGTTGCTCGACGGTGGTCCGGTGTCCTACTGGGGAGCCCACTACCGGATCGACCAAGCGGTCACCCTGGCGGCGCAGCAGGAGCACGTGCCCCTCCTCGTCGGCGTGAACGGCAGGAACGCGCTGGCCCACGCCGTCCGCCACGCCGACATCGTCGCTCCCACCATGCTCGGTCGGACCCGGGAGGATGGGCAGCACCACGACGTCCGCTGGGAAGCGTCCCGCCTCGATGCGACCATCGAGTGGATGCGGAAGGAAGCGGGAGAGCGCTGGGACGGTATTCAGCTGCACGCCCTCGTCCAGGCGGTCGTGATCACGGACGACCGTGCTCGCGCGACTGCCGAGATCGCCGGCCGGATCGGAATGGACGTGGCCGACGCGTTGTCGACCCCGTTCCTCTGTGTCGGGACGCACGCCGAGATCGAACAGCACCTGCAGGCGTGCCGGGAGCGCTGGGGGTTCAGCTACTACAGCGTGCGCGACATCGACTCGTTCGCCCCGGTCCTCACTCGCCTCCGTGTTGACGACGGCACCCGCTGACGCTCAGGTCACCGAGGTTCAAGTCACCGAGGTTCAAGTCACCGAGGTTCAAGTCACCGAGGTTCAAGTCACGGTGCCGACCGGGCGGGCCGGCTCCGAACCGGGGCCTGGGCGGGGCGCGGGTTCGGTCTCGGCATCCGGCGCCTCCAGCGTGCGCTCGGGGAGCAGCAGCACGGCGCCGACGAGGAAGCAGACGGCGCCGACGAACGTACCGAGGTTCGTCAACGCCAGGCTGAGCAGCTGGCCGCTCGACGTGACGTACGAGGCCACCGCCGACACGCCGAAGGCGACGGAGCCCACCAGGTTGAGGGCGGTGATCCGCCATGAGATGCGGTCCGGCCGCCACGCGAACGGCCCGTGGCACTCTTCGACCCAGGCCAGCCAGCTCGCGACGAGGAAGCAGATGGAGCCGAGCGCGTCTGGGCGCCACACGGGATGGTGCTTCGACGACGCGCCCAACCCGACGAGGAGGGCGCTTAGCGTCGTCCGGTTGAACCACAGCGTGCCGATCAACTGGATGCCCGAGGCCCACCAGTCGATCCGGCGGTGCCGGATCCGCAAGAGCGACGCGGCACCCTTGCTGTGCGGTTCGACGACGGCTGTCGGTGCGGACGCGACCTCCATGTACTGCAGAAAGGCGGCGGCGGTGAAGAAGATCGACCCGATGAAGTACGTGATGTTGTCCGGAGTCGCCCCGACGGCGGTGGCGTAGGGCGGGAAGGAGCCCAGTGCGAAGCAGATCGACCCGATGGCGAACAGCACGCCGATCCACCAGGCCATGGCGAACGGTGCCCACCAGGTCGAACCGCCGGTCGCGCGGCCGGCGTGCTTGCGGTGCCAGCGGGAATCCCACAATTGGCGGGTGCCGTCAGGGAGGCGGAAGACCTCCCGGGTCACGAAGGGGCCGAAGCCGCGGCTGCTCAGGCGCTGCCAACCCTCGGGAACCTCGACATACCCCGCAGCCATTCGGGTCACGATAGGTCTGAGCCGGCTGGGCCAATTGGAACGCCGCGCGGAGGAGGAGCGCCGCGCACAGAAGAGCGCCGCGCGGAGGATCTATAGGATCAGCCGACATGACCGGTCCGGGATTCCCGACACTGGGTCAGGTCGTCCTCGACAGCACCGACGCCCGCAGGCTGGCCGAGTTCTACCGGGAGCTGCTGGGCTACGGGTACCGGGCCGGCGACGAGGTGCCCGCCGACGGGGAGGACGACCCGAAAGGGCGGGACTACATCGTCCTCGCCCATCCGTCCGGGGCTCCCCGGATCGCCTTCCAGCAGGTGCCCGAGTTCCCCGCCTCGACCTGGCCCGAACCCGCGACGCCCCAGCAGCTGCACCTCGACCTGACCGTCCCGGACGGGTCGGCGCTGCGGCTCCAGCACGAACGGGCGCTCTCCCTCGGGGCCCGTCTCCTCCTCGACCGCGCCGACGACCCGGCCGAGGAGCTCTTCGTCTACGCCGACCCCGACGGGCACCCCTTCTGCATCTTCGTGGCTCCGGGCTGACCCGCCCGGATCGGGCATCATGTGGGCTCGCCCACGGGGAGGAGCAGGCGTGACATCTCTGACGGCTGGAGCCGACAGCTTCATCGACCAACCGCAGAATCTTCTCGGCTGTGCCCGAAGGCCGCCCGAAGGGCCAGTCCGACCCCACTTACGATCGTACCCGCGGGGTGTGACATTTCCCGGGGCTGCGCCCCGAGCCCCGATTCCCCTGACGGCTGAAGCCGCCAGTCCCCTCGGGGCGATCTGATGGGCACCGAGACGCGCGGAGTGGTCTCGTTGGAAAAGGGTGCACCCGTCACGCTCGAGACGATCCTGGTACCCGACCCCGGGCCCGGAGAAGCGGTCGTCACCGTCAAGGCCTGCGGGGTGTGCCACACGGACCTGCACTACCGAGAGGGGGGGATCAACGACGACTTCCCCTTCCTGCTCGGCCACGAGGCCGCCGGCGTCGTCGAAGCGGTCGGGCCCGACGTCGCCGACCTGGCGCCGGGCGACTTCGTCGTCCTGAACTGGCGGGCAGTGTGCGGCGAGTGCCGGGCGTGCCGGCGGGGCCGCCCCTGGTACTGCTTCGCGACCCACAACGCCACGCAGAAGATGACGCTGGCCGACGGCACGCCTCTCTCCCCCGCGCTCGGCATCGGCGCCTTCGCCGAGCGGACGCTGGTGGCGGCGGGCCAGTGCACGAAGGTGAACCCGGCCGCCCGGCCGGAGGCCGTGGGGCTGCTCGGCTGCGGCGTGATGGCGGGCATCGGGGCGGCCATGTACACGGGACAGGTCGGCCTGGGCGACTCCGTGGCCGTCTTCGGCTGCGGCGGTGTCGGGTGTGCCGCCGTCGCCGGGTCGAAGCTCGCCGGGGCGGCCACCATCATCGCCGTCGACCTCGACCCCGGGAAGCTCGAGCTCGCCACCTCGTTCGGCGCCACGCACACCGTCGATGCCGGCGCCACCGATCCGGTCGAGGCGATCAAGGGCCTCACGGGCGGCAACGGGGCCGACGTCTGCATCGAGGCCGTGGGGAACCCCGCCGTGATGGAACAGGCCTTCTTGGCCCGGGACCTGGCGGGGACACTGGTGCAGGTCGGCGTCCCCACGCCCGACATGCGCATCGACCTGCCGATGATCGAGTTCTTCGGGCGGGGCGGCGCGCTCGAAGCCGAGCTGGTACGGCGACTGCCTCCCCTCGCGCGACTTCCCGATGCTCGTCGACCTCTACCTCGACGGGCGGCTCGACCTCGACCGCTTCGTCAGCGAGACCATCGGCATCGACGAGGTGGAGGCCGCGTTCGCGCGCATGCAGCGCGGCGAAGTGCTGCGCTCGGTCGTGGTGATCTGATCGTGGTCATCTAGTCGGGACCCGCGCCGGCGCTCAGCGCTTCTTCGTCGCCTTGCCCCCGGAGAAGAGCTCGCGCCAGCTCTTCTCCCCGATCTCCACGTCGAACTTCTTCGCCGCCGCCTTGATGCGCCGCCAGGCCTGGTCGCGCTCCTTGTCC
This sequence comes from uncultured Acidimicrobiaceae bacterium, assembly GCA_963719485.1. Taxonomy (GTDB): domain Bacteria; phylum Actinomycetota; class Acidimicrobiia; order Acidimicrobiales; family RAAP-2; genus Bog-473. The sequence continues at coordinate 2,927,175 of OY970387.1, read as the reverse complement.
GTGACGCCCTCGACCTGGTCGAAGCGCGCCACGGCGTTGCGCACGTGCTTGGCGTCGACCAGCGGCTCCTTGCGCTCCTTGGGGAACGCGAACGCCTTGTCGTCGAGCTTGTTCTTGTCAGCCGTGCTCAGGCCCGACGAGCGTGACGCCTTCTTGGCGCCCTTCGGCCGGGCCTTCTGAGCCTTCTGGGCCTTCTTGATGTTGCGGCGGGCCGCTTCCTTTTGCTTCGCCGTGGCCATACGCACCTCCGTTCGGGACACGGACCCCAGTGGGACACGGACCGAGTGCACCGCGTTCGCCGGCCGGCAGGACCATCGCTGCAGGACCGACGGCCGGCGAGCCTCGGCGACCGAGCCCACAGACCGTGATACCCAGGCGGTGCGCAGACGAATCAGAGTGGTCACCGGATCTGCGCTCCGCGAGGCGCCGTGCTATTCCTGACAGATGGCACTGCCCCTCGCACCCGTCGGACCGCGGACCGGGGTGCGCGGCATGGTGGCCGCCGCCGACCAACTGGCCGCGTCGGCGGGCATCGCCATGCTGGCCCAGGGCGGCTCGGCGGCGGATGCCGCCGTCGCCACCGGGACGGTGATGGCGGTCGTCGGGCCGCACCTGTGCGGGCTCGGGGGTGACGTGCTGGCCATGGTCTCGGCGCCCGGATCACCGCCCGAGGCGCTGTTGTCCGTCGGGCGGGCGGGCGCGGGGTCGGACCCGTCCCGGATGCGCGCCGAAGGGATGGCGACGATGCCCTTGCGCGGTGACGTCCGCAGCGTGCAGGTGCCCGGTGCCGTCGACGGCTGGCTCGCCCTGCACGAGCGCCACGGGCGCCTTCCCCTCGAGGACGTCCTGGCCCCGGCGATCGAGCTCGCCTCGGAGGGCTTCAGCGCCTCCATCATGCTGGCGCTGGCCAGTCATCTCGTCCACGCGCTGCCCGGCGCGGGCGAGCTCTGCCCGGACGGGCCGCTCGATATCGGCCAGACCGTGCGCGTGCCCGGGGTCGCCCGCACGCTGCGCGCCATCGCCCGGCACGGCCGCGACGGCTTCTACCAGGGCGAGTTCGGGCGGGGCCTGCTCGAGCTTGGCAACGGCCACTTCGCGCCCTCCGACTTCGCGACCACCGCGGCGTCGTGGTGCACGCCGCTCCGGACGAGGGCCTGGGGCCACGACCTGTGGACCGTGCCGCCGCCGTCGCAGGGCTACCTGACGCTCGCCGGCGCCGCCGTGGCCGAGGCGGCAGGGCTCGGGTCGGAGCCGGACGACCCGCAGTGGGCCCATCTCCTCGTCGAGACGTGGCGCGCCGTCGGCCACGACCGCCCGGCGGTGCTCTTCGACGGCGCGGACGGCGGTGCCCTCCTCGACCCCGAGCGGCTGGCCGCCGCCGCCGCACGGGTCGACGCGCTGTCCGTGGCGCCACCCGACGTCGCGCCCGGCCTCGGGACGGTGGGCCCCGACGTGGCCCGCATCGGCGACGGCGACACCACGCACCTCTGCGCGCTGGACGCCGACGGCCTCGGCGTGTCGCTGACGCAATCGAACGCGCTCGACTTCGGTTCGCATCTCGTCGAGCAAGGCACGGGCATCTTCCTGCACAACCGCGGCGTCGGCTTCTCCCTCGAGCCGGGCCATCCGGCCGAGGTCGGGCCCGGTCGGCGGCCGCCGCACACCCTCTCCCCCATGCTGGTGACCGCGACCGACGGCGCGCTGTCGCATCTGGTGGGGGCCATGGGCGGGGACGCCCAACCGCAGATCATCGTCCAGCTCCTGGCCCGCCTGCTGCGGACCGGCCAGGATCCGGCCACCGCCGTCACCGCACCCCGGCTCACCCTCGACGCGCCCTCGGCCGGGCCCTTCCGGCTGTGGTGGGGCGATGACCTCACCGTGCTGATGGAGGCGGACGCGCCGCCGGCGTGGCACGGCGGGCTCTCGGGCCGCGGCCACCGGGTGCGGACGATCAGCGCGTTCGACCCGGTGGCCGTCGGCTGTGCCCAGATCATCGCCATGGAGCGGGAAGCGGGTGGCGGGCGGCGCCTCGTCGGGGCGTCGGACCCGCGGAGCCCCTCGGGCGGCGCGGTGGGCCGCTGATGGGGCGCCAGGTCCGCGTGCGGGCAACCCGGTGAGCCGGGCGCCGGACGATCCGCTGACGATCGCCTCCCTGGCCAAGCAGGTCCCGCTCGCCGAGTCGCTCCACCTCCAGGACGGCCGGCTGGTGCGCTCGGGCGTGGGCGTCGAGATGAACCCGTACTGCCGGCGGGCCGTGGCCGAGGGCGTCACCCTCGCCCGGGACAGCGGCGGCACGTGCACCGTGGTCACGCTCGGCCCCCCCGGCGCGGAGGACGTCCTGCGGGAGGCGGTGGCCTGGGGGGCGGACTCGGGGCTCCACGTCTGCGACCCGGCCTTCGCCGGCTCCGACACGCTGGCCACCGCACGCGCCCTCGCCGCCGTGCTGCGCGCGGCGGGCCCCTTCGACCTGGTGCTGCTGGGCCGGAACTCCATCGACGGGGAGACGGGCCAGGTGGGACCCGAGCTGGCCGAGCTGCTCGACATCCCCTTCGCCAGCGGGGTGCGCCAGCTGGAGGACCGGGGCCCGTTCTGGCGGCTGCAGCTCGAGCACGACGACGGGACGCAGGAGGTGGAGATCGCGCTGCCCGCCGTCCTGTCGGTGGCCGAGCGCCTCTGCGACCCCTGCAAGGTGGATCCCGCCGGCCGGGCCGCCGTGCCGTCGTCGCGCCTGACCCGTCTGGACGCCCGCCGCCTCGGACCGGGACCCTGGGGAGAAGAAGGGAGCCCGACGGTGGTCGGCGCGACGAGGCCCATGGAGCACGAGCGCGCCCGACGCGTCCTGGAAGGACCGGTGACGGTGCAGGTCGACGAGGCGGTGCGGGAGCTCGCCCGGCGCGGCGCCCTGAACGCGGGCGCGGACCGGGCGCGGGCGCAGGTGCGGGTACGGGCGTCGGTTCGGAGGCGGCGCCACCGCAGCCCGGCGGCAGCGGTGCGGCCGACCCCACCCGGGCCCGGGTGATCGCCGTCCTGGCCGAGCCCGGCCGCCCCGCGGTGTCCGCGGAGTTGCTCGGCGCCGCCGCCCGGCTCGCCTCCGACGTCGGCGCCACCGTCCACGCCTTCTGCCCCGCCCCGACGCCGCCCGCCCCCTTGGCGTCCGCCGGCGCCGACGTGGTGGTCGTGCTCGAGGGCTCGCCGGTCGCCGAGGACGTGGCCGACGCGCTCGCCGCCTTTGTGCGGGAGACGGCCCCATGGGCCGTGCTCGCTCCGAGCACCGCGTTCGGCCGTGAGGTGGCCGGCCGGGTCGCGGCCGCCACGGGATCGGGGCTGGTCGGCGACGCCATCGCCCTCTCCGTCAGCGGCGGTGCCCTCGTGGCGGCCAAGCCGGCCTTCGCCGGTGCGCTGGTCGCCGACATCACCTGCCGCAGCGCCACGCAGATGGTCACGGTCCGTCCGGGCGTCCTTCCCCCACTGGCAGGCCGCGCCGGCGACGCCGCGGCGCAGACGCGGGCGGGCCGGACGCGGGGACGGGTTCGCGTGCTGTCCGAGCGGCGGGACGACGACGTCGAGACGCTGGCCCGGGCCGCGGTGGTGATCGGCGTGGGGACGGGGGTGACGCCCGAGGAGTACGCCCAACTGAGCCCCCTGGCCGCTGAGCTCGGCGCCGAGCTGGCGGCCACCCGCAAGGTCACCGACCGGGGCTGGGCCCCCCGGGCCCGCCAGGTCGGCCTCACGGGTCGGTCCATCGCCCCGCGGCTCTACGTCGCCATCGGCCTCAGCGGGAAGTTCAACCACATGGTGGGGGTGCGCGCGGCGGGGACGATCCTGGCCGTCAACGAGGACCCGGGCGCGCCGGTCTTCGAGCACAGCGACGTGGGCATCGTCGGCGATTGGCACGAGGTCGTGCCGCTCCTCCACGCGGCACTGCGCCGGGCCACCCCCCGGCGCGACGCCGCCGCCGTCAGCTGAGGCCCGCCCCCGCGACGGCGCGCACTGTCGCCACGACCTCCTCGTTCGAGGCGCCGGGGCCGAGGACGGCGGCCACACCGTCGGCCTTGAGCAGGTCGACGTCGGCCGGCGGGACGATGCCGCCGATGACAACGGGCGTCTCGAGTCCGGCCGCCCGCAGCGCGCCGACGACCGCCGGGGCCAGCGTGAGGTGGGCTCCGTTGTGCATGGACACGCCGACGACGTCGACATCCTCCTGCGCCGTCATGGCCGCGATGGTCTCGGGAGACTGGCGCAACCCGGCGTAGACGACCTCGCATCCGGCGTCGCGCAGGATCCGCGCCACGACGCGCAACCCGCGGTCGTGCCCGTCGAGGCCGACCTTCGCCATGAGAACCCGCAAGGGCCGATCACCCACCGGGCAATGGTATGCGGAGTCTGCGATGCCCGAGTCTGCGGTGCCGGCGTCTGCGATGCGGGAGCCAGCCGTGCGGGAGTGCCCGGCCGGCCCGTCTCAGCCGGCCCTGGCGCCGCGCACGATGCGGAGATCGGGCGGCGACGCCACGCTTGACGTCAGCATCTTGCCGAAGGCGGCCGCGGAGACGGGGCGGGCGAAGTAGTACCCCTGCGCGACGTCGCAGCCGAGGTTCTGGAGCTCCTCGAGTTGCGCCAGCGTCTCCACCCCCTCGACCACGGTGGTGGAGCCGATGGCCTGGGAGAGCGCCACCACGGCGGAGACGATGGCGGACTTCACGGGGTCGTGGTCGATGTCCCGCACGAAGCTCTGGTCGATCTTGACGACGTCGATGGGGAACCGGGCCAGATAGCCGAGCGAGGAGTGCCCGGTCCCGAAGTCGTCGATGGCCACCTGGACGCCGAGGGTGTGGAGCGTCGTCAAGATGGCCGACGTCAGCTCGACGTCGTCCATGGCGAGGCTCTCGGTGATCTCGAGGCACAGCTGCTGCGGGTCGATCCCGGTGCTCTGCAGGACGGCGGCGACCTCGTCGGCCAAGGCGGCCTGCTGGAACTGGCGGGCGGACAGGTTCACGCCGACCTGGAGGGTGCTGCCGAACTCGTGCTGCCACGTCTGGGCCTGCCGGCACGCCTGCTCGAGGACCATCCTCCCGATGGGCAGGATGGTCCCGTTGTCCTCCGCCAGCTTGATGAAGTGGGCGGGCAGCAGGATTCCGTGATCGGGGTGGTTCCAGCGCACCAGCGCCTCGGCGCCGACGATGCGCCGGTCGGCCAGGGCCACGAGCGGCTGGTAGTGCACCTGTACCTCGCCCCGCTCGACTGCGTGGTGCAGCGCCGTGTCGAGGTCGAGCCGACTGACCGAACGGACGCCCATCCGATCGACGTCGAAGAGCGCGAACTGGCCGCCCCGGCCCAGCTCCTTCGCCCGGTACATGGCGACGTCGGCGTCGTGCAACAGGTCGTCACGGGACTTGCCGTACTCGCTCAGGGCAATGCCGATGCTCACGGTGCCGACCACTTCGTGCCCGGCACTCAGCGTGATCGGATCGTGCAGTGCCTCGAGGACGGCCTTGGCCACGTCGCTGGCGTCGTCGGGCGAGGTCAGACCCTCGAGCAGGATCACGAACTCGTCACCACCGAAGCGGGAGAGGGTGTCGCCGGGCCGTACGGCGCGGCGCAGGCGGTCGCCGATGACCCGCAACAGCTCGTCACCCACCTGGTGGCCCAGGTTGTCGTTCACGATCTTGAAGCGGTCGATGTCGCAGAAGAGCACCGCCACCTGGCTGCCGGTGCGGTCGGCCTGGAGCAGTGCGTGGTCCAGGTGGTCGAGCAACAGCCGGCGGTTGGCGAGGCCGGTCAGCGCATCCTGGAACGCGTGCCGGGCCAACTGCTCTTCGAAGGCCTTGCGCTCGGACGTGTCGCGGAAGACGATGACGGCACCGGAGGGCGACGAGCCGCCCACGACGGGTGAGGCGGTCATGGTGACCGGGAAGTACGACCCGTCGAGCCGTTGGAAACGGGTGTCGTAGCTGGTGACGTTGCGCCGCAGCGCGATGGCCCGCATGGCCGGCTCCAGTAGGAATTCCGGCGTCCCGTGTGCCGGGACAATGGGCCCGTCGTCACCGACGTCGAAGCCGTACCACCCGAGCATGCTGACACCGGCGGGGTTCATGAAGGTGATCGCGCCGTCCTCGCCGATGGCACAGACACCCTCGCCGAGGCTCCCGGTGATGACCGACAACGACTCGCGCTGCTGCTGGACCTCGCCGTAGAGCTCGGCGTTCCCCAGGGCGATGGCGCCGACGGAGGCCAACGCCTCGAGCAGGGCGCGATCGGCATCGTCGAACCGCTCGGTGCGGCTGCGGCCCGACACGCCGAGCCAGAGCGTGCGGCCGGCGAGCTGCACCGGGGCGGCGAGGCCCTCGCCGCCGGGCGGCTCCGCGGCCAGCGTCACCTCGGGTGAGCGCAGCAGTGTGCCGGCGGACCTCAGGACGGCCGCTCTGGTCTCCTCCATGCCCATCGACCGGTTCACGTCGAGAGTGGCCTCGAAGAGGCCCCGCAGCCGCGACCGGTCGTGGCGGGCGTAGAAGTGCCCGGTGGCGAGGTACCGGAGAACGAGCAGGGGCAGCACCGCGAGCGGCAGGTACCGGGGACTGTGGGCGAGCAACAGGGCAGCGGGGATGGCGATGCTGACGCCGCCCCCGGTGACGAGGAGCTTGCCCTTGAGGCCGCCGAACACCGTCCGACGCCATGGCGTGCCGAAGGTCGCCATGATCGACACCATGGCGCCGGTGTTGACGACGAAGTAGGTGATGGCGCCGGCGAGCGCGGCACCGACCTTGGCGTAGCCGACCGGCACCTGCGACCCGTCCAGGGCGCCGAAGACGAGCACCCCGAGGCCCACCGCGGTGGCGACCTGTCCGACATTGAAGGCCGACTTCACGAACGGGCGTCGCTTGATGGCCTGGGCCGCGATGGTGACGAACGCAACGACCAGGACGGTCATCGCCGCAGGAATCAGGAGGACCAGAAGGACGAAGAACGCCTCGTTCACATCGATGGCGTCCGATTCACCGTCGATGTAAAGCGTGATGGGCCAGACCCAGCTGGCGGCCATGAGGGCTCCGAACACGACGGCAAACATGATGTCCGTCGCCGTCGGTGCTCCCACCGTCACCGTGTGGTACATCGACACCACGATCGCCGTCAGCCCCATGGCCGCCCACAGGGCGACGACGAGACGCGTCGACTTTTGAAAGCTCACCCGCTCCTCCGTACCCCTGTTGTCGCCGTCGGCTCGCTGACTCGCTCAGTTCCAGGCCGATCCGTTCCAGGCCGATCCGTTCCAGGCCGATCCGTTCCAGGCCGATCCGTTCCAGGCCGAGCCGTTCCAGGCCGATCCGTTCCAGGCCGATCCGTTCCAGGCCGATCCGTTCCAGGCCGATCCGTTCCAGGCCGAGCCGTTCCAGGCCGAGCCGTTCCAGGCCGAGCCGTTCCAGGCCGATCCGTTCCAGGCCGAGCCGTTCCACGCCGATCCGTTCCAGGCCGATCCGTTCCAGGCCGATCCGTTCCAGGCCGATCCGTTCCAGGCCGATCCGTTCCAGGCCGAGCCGTTCCAGGCCGATCCGTTCCAGGCCGATCCGTTCCAGTTGTTCACGTTCCACGAGGACGAGGTGCCAGACACCTCGAGGCCCACGGTCACGCTGTTGGGGACGGCGACCGAGGGCACCGGCTGGGTCAACGTCGCCGGAGCCTCACTGGCTGCGGCAGCGACATCGAGGACGCCATGGCCGTCGACGAGCGGGTCGCCCACCGGGCCGGGCGTCGTCGTCCCGAGCAGCGTCCCCTTCACCGTGTTGGGCGAGTAATTCGGGTACGCCGAGATGAGGAGTGCCGCGGCACCGCTCGTGATGGCCGAGCTGAACGAGGTGCCGGAGCCGACGAAGTTGCCCGTACCGACCCGGGCCGACGGATACTGCGAGTCGATCGTCGAACCGGGATCGCGCAGGCTGACCACCGAGCGGCCCGACGTCACGAGATCCGGCTTGAACCAGCCATCCGGGTTCGTGGGACCGATGCTGCTGAACGTGGTCATGGTGTCGTCGGCGGGGTTGGCCTGTCCCCCGTCGTCGACCGCCCCCGCGGTGATCACCAGTGGGTCGTCGCCCGGCGAGAGGATGGTGCCATTGTCCGGACCGGTGTTTCCGGCCGAGACAACGACCGCGATCCCGGACGCCCAGGCCTTCTCGACCGCCTGGTCGAGCGGGTCGGTGACAGTCGACTCGACGGGGGTGTAACCGAGCGACATGTTGAGGACCCGGATGTTGTCCGTCGCCTGGTTGGCAATGGTCCATCCGACGCCCGCGATCACCGTGGCGAGATCCGTCTGGCCGGTGGGTCCGGCCACCTTCACCGCCACCAGGCCGGCTCCGGGAGCCTCTCCGACGTAGGCGCCGTTGGACGAGGCGCCGTTCCCTGCGATGAGTCCCGCGACGAAGGTGCCGTGACCGTAGCTGTCCAGCCACGGGTTGCCGGCGCCCGTCAGATCCACGCCGTCGACCAGCCGCCCGGCAAAGTCCGGGAGCGGTGTGATGCCCGTGTCGAGGACGGCGACGTTGACACCACCGCCCGTGTCGCCCTCCCCCCACAATTGGGTTGCTCCGGACTGGGCCGCGAAGACGTCGGTGGGGGCGCGACCCCCAGAACCGCTGTTCCCCTGCACGCTCACCGTGACATCGGGCGTGACGACGATGCCGGGGACGGATTGCAGGGACGAGACTTGCGAGGGGCTCAGCTGCGCGGTGACGGCGTCCACGAACGAGAGAACGGTTCCGGGCTGGGCGCCGGCACCGGCGACTGCATTCAGCACGTTGGTGACCGTGCCCGACGGTGCCGAGACGATGTACTCGGCGGTGCTTCCGCCCACCAACCCTGCCTGAGCGGGGGCTGGCACGGCCAGCACCGCTGTGCTCAGCGCAGCCGCGCCGGCCAGGAGAACGCTGCCCCAGGACACTCCTCGGCGGCCCATTGAGAACTGGGCGCGACGCCGTAAAACCCCCATTGCTTCCCCTCCCCCCGGAGTTGTTCCGAGAGGAAGGTAACACCGCCAAAAAGTGACTTCAATGACTTTTCTACTGGTCCATAGGCAATTCGGCTCTATCGGCCCCCTTCCCCCCCTCCTTTAGGGGGCTTGGCCAGGTATTGTGCATCTCCGGTGGCAGTTCGGTTGCTTTGTGACCCCGGCCGCTGGAAATGGGGGATGCAGCAACGGCGGTGCCGGGTGACATCCCGTCACCTCGATCCCGTCCTCAGCGGCGGGCGAAGGTCTCCCACGGGACCGGCAGCGATGGGGGGACGCGCCCCGCACGGAGGAGCTGGTCGAACGCGCCGGCCGGGAGCGGCCGCGCGAAGTAGAAGCCCTGCGCGGCGTGGCATCCGAGCTTCTTCACCTGCTCGAGCTCGGCCAGCGTCTCGACTCCCTCGACGACGGTCGTCGAACCGATGGCTTGGGACAACGCGACGACGGCCGAGACGATGGCCGACTTCACGGGATCCGCGTCGATGCCGCGCACGAAGCTCTGATCGATCTTGATGACGTCGATGGGGAACCGAGCGAGGTACGCCATCGAGGAGTGGCCGGTGCCGAAGTCGTCGATCGCCAGCTTGACCCCAAGGGAGTGCAGCCGGGTCAGGACGGCGGAGGTTCGGTCGACGTCGTCCATGGCCAGGCTCTCGGTGATCTCCAGGCAGAGCTGTGACGGATCGATCCCCGTCACCTCGAGGACCTCGGCCACCTGGTCCCCCAGCCCGTGCTGCTGGAACTGGCGGGCCGACAGGTTCACACCGACCTCCAGCCTGACCCCGATGACGTCGTGCCACGACTTGGCCCGCCGGCAGGCCTGCTCCAGCACCGCCCGCCCGATGGGCAGAATCGTTCCGTTGCTCTCGGCCAGTTCGATGAACTGCCCGGGGGTCAGCATGCCGTGCTCCGGATGGTTCCAGCGGACGAGGGCCTCGGCACCCACGATGCTCTGGTCGGCCAGTGCGATCAAAGGCTGGAAGTAGGCCTGCACCTCCTCACGGGGCACCGCGTGGTGCAGCGCCGTCTCGAGGTCGAAGTCGAGCTCACCCGCCGCGCGCCCGCCCATGCGGTCCTCGTCGAAGAGCGCCACGTGGCCCCCGCGCCCGCGCTCCTTGGCGCGGTACATGGCCACGTCGGCGTCGTGCAGCAGATCGTCGCGGGTCGACCCCTGCGGTTCGCTGACGGCCATCCCGATGCTCATGGTGGCGGTGACCTCGTGGCCCCCGCTCAGCATGATCGGGTCGCGCAGCGCCTCGAGAACTCGTGCCGCGACCTGGCTCGCGTCATCGGCCGTCGTCACTCCCTCGAGGATCACCACGAACTCGTCACCCCCGAAGCGGGACAAGGTGTCACCCGGGCGGAGCGCCAGCCGGAGGCGTTCGGCCACGGTCCGGAGCAGCTCGTCCCCTACCTGATGGCCCAAATTGTCGTTGACCAGCTTGAAGCGGTCGATGTCGCCGAAGAGCACCGCGACTCGGCTCCCCGTGCGGGCGGCTTGCAGGAGTGCGTGGTCGAGGTGGTCGAGCAGGAGCCGCCGGTTGGCCAGCCGTGTCAGCGGGTCCTGAAACGCATGCCGTGCCAATTGTTCCTCGAAGGCTCTCCGCTGGGATGTGTCACGGAACACGATCACCGCGCCCGAAGACTGCGAGTCCTCCACCACCGGGGAGGCCGTCATGGTCACCGGGAGGAACGAGCCATCCGCCCGCTTCGAACCGCGTGTCATCGCTCACGATGTTCTGTCCGAGCTCAATCGCCCGCAGGGCCGGGTCGAGCAGGAAACGCGGCGCGGCCACGCCGGACCCGGGGACATCAGCGCCGGCATGACCCTCGGACCAGCCGAGCATGCTCGCACCCGCTGGATTCATGAAGGTGATCGTCCCGGCCCGACTGATGGCGCACACCCCTTCTCCCAGGCTGCTGGTGATCACCGACAGGTTGTCCTTCTGCCGTTCGACCTTTGCATAGAGGTCGGCGTTGGCCAACGCGACCGACCCGACTGATGCCAACGCGTGGAGCAGCGCCTCGTCAGCCTCGTCGAAGGGTTTCGTCCGCCCGCGACCCGAGACGGACAGCCAGAGCGTGCGGTCGGCCAGCTGCACCGGCGCCAAGAGCGTGCCGTCCTTACTCTCGGGTGGTTCGGCAGCAAGTGTGACCTCGGAAGCGTGGAGCAGCGCCTCAGCCGATTTGCGCACCGCCGCTCGAGTCTCGTCCCCGCCCATGGAGCGGTTCACGGCAAGCGTGGCCTCGAACAGTCCCCGGAGCCGGATCCGGTCCCTGCGGGCGCGGAAGTGGCCTGCGACCAGGTAGCGCAGGATGAGGAGCGGCAGCACCGCCAGGGGCAGGAACTCCGCCCGGTGCGAGAGAAGCAGCGCGGTCGGGATGGCGATGGCGACACCCGCGCCCGCAACCAGAAGTCTGCCGGCGGTTCCGCCGGCCAACGTCCCACGCCAACGAGTTCCCCGGGCGGCGAGAACGGAGAGGTTGGCGCAGGTGCTGACGACCAGGTAGCAGACGGCCCCGACAACAGCCGCCCCGATCCGGGCGTAACCGGACGGCGCCTGCCCGCCGTCCAGTGCGACCAAGGCCAACGCGGCGACGCCGGCCGATGTGACGACCTGACCCATCCTGAAGACCGACTTCTCACGGGGCTGCCTCTTGATCGCCTGTGTCACAGCTGCGGCCACCGCGAAGACGAGCACCGTCATGGGGGCCGGCACGAGGAGGACCAGCAGGACGAAGAAACCCTCGTCGAGGTCGAACGCGTCGGCCCGATCGTCGACAGAGAGCATGATCGGCCACTGCAGGCTGGCTGCCAACAGCACGCCGAAGACCAAGGCGAACGCTGTCTCGGTTTCGCTCGGCCAGCCCAGCACCGCCTGACGCGCCACGGCCATCGCCAGGGTCACCGCTCCCGCCGCTGCCCAGGCTGCCACCACGATCCAGGTGCGACGACCGACACGAGTACGGACGCGACGAGGAGACGTCCCCACGATCCCCAGGAGCCCCATGGTTTCTCTTCCCGATACGGTGTCCACCGCGCCGGACAACCCGCTCGACGGGCAGGTCAGCGGCGCTTTCCTCCAAGATGTCGGCCTGTCAGGCCACACCCTTGACCGCGTGGGAAGCACCGTCGGTTGCCATCGGGTTGCGTTCCGCCCGTGGCCGAGCGGCGATCAGACCTCCGTCTCGGCGCCCTGGAGATCGCGCTGGCTCCGGTACGCCCGCAATCGGTGCCAGAAGACGACCACGACCGCGAGCACGGCGAGCGCCCCGAGGACATAGCCCGCAAAGCTGAAGGCGCTGAGCACATGGTGATAGCTGGCTCCGAGGCTGTAGCCGAGCGAGCAGAGGGCGGTGCACCAGATGGCGACGGCGGCCACGGTGAAGATCGTGAACTTGGCGAGCGCCATCTCACCGAGGCCGGCAGCGAAGGACACGAAGGAGCGCAGGAGCGGGATGAACCGACCGAAGAACACGACCGGCTCGCCCCGGCGGGCGAACCAGGCTTCCGCCCGGTCGAGATCCTTGTGCGTCAAGAGGACGTACTTCCCGACCCTGTCGACGAGGGGCCTGCCGCCGTAGCGGCCGATGCCGTAGCCGGCCAGCGAACCGAGGACCTCACCCAGGATCGCCACGATGATGACGACGACGAGCTGCAACGGCTTGCCCTGATGCGAAGCGGGGTTGGCGAGGACGCCCCCGAAGATCAGAGCGAGCTCGGCGCCCACCGGAAGGCCCATTGCCGAGATGAAGCTCAGCGCGAAGATGGCGCCGTAGCCAGCCGAACTCAGGAAGTGCTCCACTCCTACCCTGCTTCCGCCGTCGGCACGGCGTTCATCTTTGGCGCGTCCGACGCCGACCGCAATTCACGGGCCACCGCTCAGGGCCCCCGCCTGGAGGTCCCGCCGGAGGTCGCCACCGGGCGGCTCGTGGTGGTCGTCGGCGGACTGGTCGTGGTCGTGGGGGGAGGACTGGTCGTGGTCGTGGTCGTGGGGGAACCCTGGGGTGAGATCGGGCCGGTCGTCGGCGTGGGGTTCGTCGGCGGAGGGATCGTCGTGCTCGGGGTGGTTGCCGGCGCCGGACCGGGCGGTGGCGGATTCGATGGAGGCGCCGATGCCCCGGGGTGTTCCTTCGCGACTGTGACGCCGATGAACGCGGTGGCCCCGCCCGCGAGCACGATCACCGTTCTGGTCAGCCGCTTGAGACGGGCCTGCGCCCTGGCGCGGTCGATCGGGGTGGGCCGGACCGGTCCCCGCCTCATGGCGATGCCGGGCCTGGCGGAACGTGCTCCCGTACGAGGTCGTCCGATTGCTCCACGGTGCAGACATCGTACGGGCCGGTCTCACCGCAACGCATCAACCGGGAGGTGGAATCGGAAGGACGACAATCAGCCTTCCGGCTGACATGGGAGGTGCAGGAACGCCGAGGCTGCGACACCGCAGTGCCGTATCCTCGCCCCTTTGGGCCTTCGGAGGACACCGTGCTCTTCATCGAATACGACGTGACGCCGGCCGGCGAGATCGTGCTCGTGGCGCTGATCAACGCAGTCGAAGAGGACAGTGCCGACGAGGACGGCGCGGCATGGATGGCGTGGCGCTCGTCCGAGTTCGATGACAAGGGCCTGGGGAGCGTCAGCATCCCTCCGGATGAGCTCACGAGGATGGAGCAGGCGGAAGATCCCGCTGACCTCCGTGCCATCGTCGAACGCGTCATCCTCGCCGACCGTGCGACCAAGGAGCTGCGATCGTGAGCACGACTCGATCGCAGCTCTATCGCCTGGCCAGGGATCTCGGGAACGTCGAGGCGGTCGAGCACGGCTACACGCGCGGTGGGCTGTCCGGGGCGGCGGGCGGCGCAGCGCAACGGGAGGCACGGAGGGTCATCTACCGCCAGGGCAACCGCCAGATCAATCGCTTCGTACGAGCCATCGGCCTCGGGCCACATAGGCGCTGAGACGCTCGACGTCCACGCCGTCCGGCAGCGGGCCGCCTCTGGGGGACCCGTCTACTATTGGTTCCGCTGCGATCGGCTCTGCGGGTCTTCCTGCACACTCAGACACGGATCGGGAATGCTCATGGAACACAACAAGGCGAAGGAGCTGCTGGGGACGGAGCGAGTCCGTGTCGAGCGGTTGCTCGAGGACCTGGACGAAGAAGGCACCGCGGACCGGGAGGCGGAGGACGACCAGCCCGGCGACATATCCGACCCGGCCGAGCCACTCACCGAAGAAGGAACCGACGATGCGGTACGGGAAGAGCTCGAGGATCGCCTGGCGGCCGTCGCTCGCGCCGAACAGCGCCTGCAAGCAGGCACGTACGGCTATTCGATCCGGAGCGGCGAAGCGATACCGGATGATCGGCTCGAAGCCGACCCGACGGCTGAACTGACGATCGAGGAGGCTCGCCAGGTCGGCCAGATCGGCTAGGTCAAGCCTCTCGGGTCGGCTCCCCGTGCTCCGCATTGGGCAGCCCCCGACGCCAGTACGCCTTGCCGGATATCTGATCGGGACCGAGACCTCGACCCTTCAGGATTCCGTTGGCGGCGCGTACGACTCCGGCCTCCGCGGCGATGTAGACGTGTCCGAGCCCGGTGGGCAGCGCAACGGCGGCAACCGCTTCGAGCACGAGGGAGGGATCACCAGGGACCGATGTGCCGTCCCGATGCAGCCAACGCAGGTCGACTCGCTGCGCCTCGGACGAGGCGGGGAGCAGCTCATCGGCTGGACTGTCTATCTCCAGGATGGCAACGGCGATCGATCCGGGAGGGAGCGCTTCGATCATCGCCAGTGCCCCCGGGAGACCCGTCTCGTCCACCACGAACAGGTGCCAGTCGGCATCCGGGTCCACGGTGATCTTTCCCCGTGGACCGATGGCGTCGATCCGGTCGCCGATCCCGGCGGCGCGGATCCAATCCGTCCCGGGGCCGGCTCCATGCAATGACACGTCAAGGGTGACCGTGCGACGGGTCGGGTCGGACTGACGGATCGTGTAGCGGCGGTTCACCACCCTGTCCCCGGCCAGGGGAACCCGGAGCATCAGGTCCTGACCCGCGGCGTAGCGAAGACCGTCGATCTCCGGAGCTGTCAGAACCACTCGATGCATCGAGGGCGTGAGGGGACCGGCCTCCGCCACCTCGAGATGGAAGAGGGACGCGTCGGCAAGAGGGCCACCGGGGAGCCCCACCAAATCCATCATTCGATCCGCGGCCATGCCGCGCGGGTTTACCAGGAAGGAGCCCGACGTCGTTCCATCCTCTACGCGTTCTTGGGGAAGAGCGACGGCCCGTCCAGAATGCGGAGTGCTTGGTCGAGAATACCGAGCGGGTCTGGCAGGGAGGGATCGTCAGCCCAGAGCGTGATCCAACTCGGAGGGGTTCTGGGCACAGCGGTCTGCGGCTCGATTCTCGCGGCCTCGGTCGCCAGCGCACTCAGATCCGATCTCGTGAGGAGCGGGGTCCCCCACCAGTTGACGCAACGACTGATCCACGACGGCGCGATCGTCTCGCAGGGTTTGGCCCCCGTGCCGCACGGCGCACCGCCCAAGCTCGCCGACGCCATCACGGCGGGCAGCCATGCCGCGTTCATGACAGGGCTGCACACGACGATGCTGGTGGCCGGCTTCGTCGCTCTGATCGGTGCCGCCATGGGTCCCCTGCTCAGACCTCCGAGTCGCGACGGGGACCCGGGAACCATTGCTCTCTCCGACCTCGACATCCACGTCGAGGCCCAGAGCACGGCATAGGGCCGGTTCGGCCGATCCCTCCACCCGACCGCCCACCCGATGCCGCGAACGACGCTGTCGCGGCATAGCCTCGTGAGACAGCTCACGCGGTGAGCTGATCGATTGGAAGGCACCTTCATGCTTCAACTGGTTGATGGTCTTCGTGTCGTCGACGCAGACTCCCACATGACCGAACGACACGACCTGTTCACCGAGCGGGCTCCCAAGGGTTACGAGGACAGGGTCCCCCACGTCGAGCGGATCGACGGCCAGGACATGTGGGTCGTCGAGGGCAAGACCTTCGGCAAGGCCGGCTCGGGCGGCACGGTCGACCACAAGGGGAACAAGCACCCCTTCCGCGACTCTCAGGGCGGGTCGTGGGGCATCGACGACGTGCACCCGGCGGCCTGGGACCCCAAGGAGCGGCTCCACCTGATCGACGAGTTGGGCATCGACGCCCAGGTCCTCTACCCCAACTCCATCGGCATCGGCGGCCAGAACCTGTGGAATGCAGTCGACGATCCGGCCATCCCGATGCTGTGCGTCCAGCTGTACAACGACGCCATGGCCGAGGTCCAAGAGGAGTCGGGAAACCGGTTCCTGCCCATGCCGATCATGCCGGCCTGGGACATCGCTGGATGCGTTCGTGAAGCTCAGCGCTGCGCCGACATGGGCTACCGCGGCGTCAACATGACCGCCGATCCGCAGGACTCGGGCTCACCCGACCTGGGCGACCCGGCGTGGGACCCCTTCTGGGAGGTCTGCGCCGGGCTCAGCCTGCCGGTCCACTTCCACATCGGTGCGAGCCAGACCGCGCTGGCGTACTTCGGCACGACGTTCTGGCCGAGCCAGGACGACTACGTCAAGCCGGCTATCGGTGGCGCATCGCTGTTCCAGAACAATTCGCGCCTGCTGCTCAACAGTGCCTACTCGGGTCTGTTCGACCGTCATCCCAACCTCACGATGGTCTCGGTCGAGAGCGGCATCGGGTGGGTGCCCTTCATGCTGGAGGCCATGGACTACGAGCTCGAGGAGAACGCGCCGGAATGGTTCCACAAGCTCGAGAAACTCCCCTCTGAGTACTTCCGGGACAACTGGTACGCCACGTTCTGGTTCGAGACCGGCCGGGGCGACCTCCAGCACCTCATCGACGCCGTCGGTGAGGACAAGATCATGTTCGAGACCGATTTCCCGCATCCGACCAGCCTGCATCCGAACCCGCTCGAAATCGTGAAGGAGAAGGTCGCCTCTCTGCGACCGGAGACGCAGCGGAAGGTGATGGGCGAGAACGCCGTCAAGCTCTATCGGCTGTAAGGCATCGCGCTGTCAGGCGCTGGTCAGGTGCTGCTCGCGGGCGCAGGTGCGGGCGTCGGGGCGGGCGTCGGGGCTGGAGCATCCGCCGCTGCTGGGCTCGGCGTGATCCACACCGCGACGACGTACGACACCACAACGGTCACGATGACGAGCGGCATGAGCGTCACGGCGTCGGAAAGGAAGAGGAGGCTCGGCAGCAACACTGCGGTCATGGGCATCTTCAGCGCCCCGGCGATCATCGCCCCGACGCCCATGGCCGCACCGGCGATCATGGGTAGACCGCCTACGTGGGACACAGCGATACCGCCGGCCGCACCGATGAACATGCTCGGGAAGATGGGACCTCCGCGGAAACCGCTCAACGAGATCGCATAGGCCAGTCCCTTACAGACGATCAGCAGGACAAGCGCGCCCACGGTGTAGCCCGCCGACTGTTGGACGAGGGTTGGCAGCGCGGTCTGCCCCGAGAACAACACCTCCGAGGAACTTCGACCTGTCCCGGCGGCGAAGGCGATGGCCAGACCGGCGACCGCCAAGCCTGCCATCGGGGTCACCAGGATCCTGCTCCGCTCAACCAGGGGCCGGAGCAGCGTGGCCAGTTTGAAGATTCCGGTGGCCACGAACGCGGCCGCCGCACCGAGCGCGATCGCCCACAAGAACTCGACGACGTTGGGCGACCCGACATGGGGAATCGATGTGATGGTGAGCGAGAACGCCCCGAATCCGGTCAGGCTGTTGAGTCCCACGAAGATCAACGACCCCACCCCGGCGGCGAGGAGACCGGGGACCAGCACGATCTCCATCATCGGACCTCCGAGTCCGACCATCTCCATGAGAAGGAAGGCGCCGACGAGGGGAGAGCCCAACAGGGTGGCGATGGCGGCAAAGCTCCCCGCGGCGCCGATGACCACGGCGGCCATCGGTGGTGCGTCACGCTTGACGAGGTGGACCGCCAGAACGCCGAGCCCGCTGCCGATGGCGATTAGCGGCGCCTCGGGGCCCAGCACGACGCCGAGGCTGAGCGTGGCGAAGGCCGCCGCGACAATGCCGAAGAGCTCCATGGGCTGCACTGGGCCAGCGGACTTGAAACCCTCCGAAGGCTCGTGGCCACCGGTCCCGGGGAAGTAGCGGATGGCCAGAGCGACCAGCACGCCGCTCAGCGCCAGCCACGGCAGGGGCCACCACAGCGGCTCGGCCGAGAACCCGACCTGCTTGGGGAGGTCGATGAAGATCTCCGTTTGGACCCTGGACACCCCTTCCAAGAAGAAGTAAGCCACCGTCGCCACCGGCACGCCGACGAGAGCGCCGAGCAAGAGGAGGGCGACGTAGCTCCGCGACCTGACGACCGCGAGGGGATCGGGGGGCGCAGCCGGCGGCGCAGCCGGCTCCGGGGAGGCGGCGGAGTCGGTCATGGTCCGAACCTCGGGTCCTTGGTTCGTCTCGTGCTTCTGCATTCTGCGCTCACACGGAACACCAGGCTCGAGGAGTCGGCTGCATCATCCCCCGAAGTTACCTTGCACCGTCGGGCGAGAGGTGGTTGCAACGGAGAAGATCCGTTGCTAGTACTGCGGGGTCACAGGAGTCGGGTCTCGCCAAATTGAGGGGGCGGCACCGTTCGTTCGTCCCAACCCGAAGGGGTTCTCATGAGTGCAGTCGAACAAATCCCAGAGCTCGGCCCGATCGCTCGGTACGAGAAGGACGTCGTCGATCGGATAAGCGATTTCAACGACCCCCGCCAAGAGTGGCGTCGACTTTTCTCCGAAATCCTGGGAACCTTCTTCCTCGTCCTGGTGGCCGCGGGCGGTGGAATGATGGGCCACGCCTTCCCAAACACGATCAGCCGCACCGCCGCGGTCGTGGCACCGGCCCTCATGGTCATGGCGGTCATCTTGTTCATGGGCAAGGTGTCCGGTGCGCACCTGAACCCGGCCGTCTCGATCGCCTTCGCCCTGCGTCAAGACTTCCCGTGGCGGCGGGTACCGGGCTACATCCTGGCGCAGCTCGTCGGAGCGACCCTCGCTGCACTCTTCCTCCACGCCGTGATCAATGTGTCCGCCATGTACGGGTCCAACTACCCCGCGCACGGGTACTCGAACGTGGCCGCGTTCTGGATGGAACTGATTCTGACTCTGGGTCTGGTCAGCGTGATCCTGGGTACGGCGTCCGGTGCCCAGAACATCGGCATCATCGGTGCACTCGGCGTCGGTGGCTACATCGCTCTCGCCGGGCTCTGGGCAAGCCCCATCTCGGGTGCGTCCATGAACCCGGCCCGCACGTTCGGTCCCGACCTCGTCTCGACGACCTTCACCGGCTACTGGGTGTACATAGCCGGGCCGATCGCCGGCGCCGTTCTGGCCGTCGTCATCGCCTTCATCCTGCGGGGTCGAGGCGGGGGCCGAGCCGGCTCGGGGGCCGCACAGGGCGACATCTTCACCGAGGTCTACAAGGAAGGGCAGTCCTAACTCAGGCCGTCCTTGCTCAGCCTGCTCCGGTGCCCGTGCTTGGCGGCGTGGCCGTACAGCCGACACAGGGCCCCATCCCCGTGAAATATCCCGGCAGGGAGGGCGAGTCCGTCGGTGGGTTGGTGGGGAGGAGCACCGGCTCTCTGGGTTTCTGATTGAAATCGAAGTCCTGGTCCATGTTGCCCAGGATCCTGACATCCTCCCGGACGTCAGGGCGGGGGTCGGGTCGCCCGTCCGTCTTGGGGTTGAGCCTGGACCCGCCCAGGAAATCGTCCTCGATGAACTTCAGGTAGGCGTCACTCGAGAGCGTCTGGTGGTCGATGTAGCCCGTCTTGGCGTACGGCGAGATCACCATCGCGGGCACGCGCAGCCCGTAACCGTTCTGGTCGACGGGGGGCGGCACGACGTGATCGTAGAAGCCACCCCAGTCGTCCCACTGCAAGAAGATGGCGGTCGAGTCCCAGTCCGGGCTCTTCATGGCCGCATTGATCACGGCGGTGACATAGGCCTGGCCCTGATGGACGCTGGCGGGAGGGTGCTCGCTGTCGGCCTGCGAAGGCGTGACCCACATCACCGACGGTAGATTCCCCGCCTTGGCCTCCGCGAAGTAGTTGTTCAGAGGCTGAATGTTGCGGAGCTGATGGTCCTTCTGGACGTCCTCGAAGACCGGCAGGGGGTTCCAGATGCCCGGGGTGAGGTAGCTCTGGGCGACGGGCGGGCAGGCGACGGCCGAGTCGTTCTCGCAATCAGGCTGGTCCCCGGTCTGCACGTAGTAGGCCCACGAGACGTGCTTGTTGTAGAGGAGCCAGGTGACGTCCGTCCAGGCGTTGGTGATGTCGGCTGTTCCGGTGTCGATGGCCTGGTCCACGTATTTCTGCATCTGCGCAGGCGTGTACGGACCCCTTATCTCGTTGACGCAGCTCGACGGGGACGGGCTCGAGCATTTGGCCGACCAGCCCGAAACCAGGTACAGGTGGTCGGGCAGTGACCAGGATGCCACCGGCTCGAACATATGGTCGTCGAGCGCGAAGTCCTTGGCATAGGTCCAGTAGTTCGGGATCTCCGCCGCTGTGTGGTACCCCATCACGTCGGGGGTGGCGGAGTTGGAACAGGCCGGGTCGTCGACATTGACACCGCAGCCCTTCTTGGTGCCCGAAGCCTCCCTGATGAACCCGTCCATCGTTCCCCCGTCGACGTCGAGCTTCGCGTTGCGCTCTCCGTGCGGGCCGCCACCGTTGACGTCGGCGGTGTCGTGGTACGGCTTCTGGCATCCGCCGGCCGGCATGGGCACGCACACGGAAGGCTCCCCGTTCTGCATGGGGATCCCGTCGGCACCGGGGAATGTCCCGAAGTAGCTGTCGAAGGAGCGGTTCTCCTGCTCAATGACGATGACATGCTTGATTTTGTGGATGCCGGCCGCCACCACGTAATGGCCCGTCTGCCCGCCCGGAGCCCGCTCGGACGAGGCGGCCGGCTGGGAGGGCGAGCTGGCGCAGGCGTTGAGCGCCAGAGCAAGGACAGCCACAGTGCCCGAGACGGTTGCCACGACCCTTCGCCGACGTGACCCTGTTCCACGTGTCATGAATGTGTTCCTTTCCGCGCACCCGACGTTCGGAGAGCGCGAAGCGTCGACGTTGCGACCCATGCTGTGCCGTGCGCGGGGTAGAAGTTGCAGTCATAGCCGCCGTAGTAGATCCGCCCATCTGCGAAGGGTGAGGGAACGATGCTCCGGATAGACACGGAGGCCTGACCCGAGCGGATCGGATTCGACACCGTGGCCGACGGAGCGAGGCTGCGACCGGTGAGGCAACGCAGCGTGTAGATCGGTGACTGTCCCTGATCGGTGCGAATGGCAAAACACGCGCTCGCATCGAAGTGCGCGACACCCGAAGCAATCGGCCCGCATTGCCGTGTCGCCGGACACGTTCCCTGGTAGCCCCATTCGAACCCGAACACCTGTTGATCGACGCCCCCGACCCTTACGGTCTGGAAGTCGTCGTTGTTGTAGGCGGCGATGACGTAGACGATCGAACCTCTTCCCGTCGCGGGGATGGACGTTCCCTGGGCCCCGAGCATCTGACGGATGGCGGGTATCGGTTGGAACTCGAGCGTCTGCACGAGTCCGCCCGTGGTCGAGCCGGATCTGGGCGGCGATGTGCCATTGAGCTGGCCTCGTGGGAGATGATCGAACCGGTACACGTTGCCGTTTCCCTCGGTCGAGATGAGGAGAGATGGTGACCCGTTTTGCCTGAGACACGTGATACCCCGAAGTCCGCTGTTGTGCGGTCCGACGGGCGGTGCTTGATAGACCGGGACCCAGCGAGGGACACCGGACGGCAGCGTGCTGTCGTTCCGTCGATAGAGCGTCGTATTGATGGTGGTGTAGACGGCTCCCGCGCAGTCCGCGAAACCCGTGACCTTCTGCGTGACTGCACCTGGCGAGCCCGGTGGGGCGGTCGCGAGCTCGGGCTTTGGATTGAACAACAAGGTGCGGCGACCCGGCGACCAGACGCCCCTGAGTACCCCGGTGGGACGGACCCCCGCATACACGGCCCAGACCCCGTCCGATTCGTGGGCGCCGAAAGCGCGGACGTCAGCCCCGGCTGGAAGAACGTAGGAATTACTCAGAGAAAAGGCCGTGGCGCCGTCGAGCAACCACTGGATCCTCGACCGCCCAGCGACGATGGCCTGGGTAACCAGAAGGGAATGACCCGACCCGAGACCCTGATCGCTGGGAATCGGGAAGGAGCCCAACGCCTGGACCCGAAGGGATTGCGTCTGCTCGAAGACGGTCCACGGACTGGTTCTTGATCTCTTCACCAGGACCTGGCCGAACGCGGATGGGCCCGGGTACTCCCATTGGCCTGTCGCCGCGAAGAGGTGTCCCGAATGGCGGACGAGCGCCTCGGTCTCGGTGTCGTGGGCGACGACGGATCGACTGTCGGTCGTGAGCGGCTGACGAACGGCGGGAACGGCGAACGCGTGCAATGGCGTCGCCGAGCTTGGGATGGCAACCGAGAGCGTGAGAACGATCGTGCCGAGAAACCAGCCGAGCAGATGCCAACGCGGCCGGGGGCCGAGGCGCGCGGAGGAACGAGGCACGACAACAGTATGGAAGGCGTTGGGCTAGGATGTCAACCATGGTTGTCAATCTTCCGGTTCGGCGTCCGTGACCCGACGAGCATCAACTCCTCCTACGGCCGCAATCGGAGATGCGGCCGGCCAGCGAACCATCGGTGGCGCGTTGCGACGGGCGTGGATCGGCTACCGGCGAAAGCTGGACGAAGAATTGAACGCTGCCGGCTTCGGCGACCACGGGTTCCCCGATGGACGCGTGTTGCGAATCTGCTCGACTTCATCGGAAACGACGATCTCGCAGATCGGTCGGGATTTGGGCATCACGCGCCAGGGTGCAAGCAAGATCGTCGCCAGTTTGCACGACCGTCGCTACGTGTCGCTTACTCCTTCGGAGGCGGACGGCAGGGAGAAGTTCGTGCAACTCACGCCGCGAGCTACAGAGCTTCTTGCCGCCCAACGAAAGGCATCCCAGAAGATCGAGCGTCGTCTGCGCGCTGAGTTTGGAACGGACGCTCTCGAATCGGTCTCTGCGGTTCTCAATTTCCTGGGAGGAGATGATCAGCCACGGATGAGGGACTACCTAAGGGGCGCAGGGCCCATCATTGATGAGTGACTTCCCAGCCGCACGATCCACAGCCCACGAGTCCGTTCAGAACCGCCGCCGGTAGGTCCTGGACTCCTCGATCACGAGTTGGGGGTGCCACGCCCACTCACGGAACGTGATGTCGTCGAGGCGTTCGCGTACGAGCGGCGTCATCGCCTCGAACGTGCCTTGAGGATCGTCCCCGACCATTTCGTACAAATGGCAGAACCTCGGCGTACCCGGGGATTCGTTCTCCCAGGGCGTGATCGTCCGGTAGCCCGGCACCGCCGCCTCAGCGATGTGCCGCAGGTGCACGAAGTCACCCCAGTCGCGGAGCTCCTGAGCCGAGTCGCGCTGCTTCGCCGAGATCAGGACCAGCAGAATCCCCGTGGTCCTCTCCCCCGAGCAGGATCCCTGAGACGGCCGGGGGTAGCGAACCAGGGGTACCACGGTGCTCAGCGGCGAGGGCGGCCCAACGACACCCCCATCCCCCTCACCGATCACGACTCCGTCGCAGCGGGGCAGCCTCCTCGGCAGATCATCATCCGAGGTCGTGGCCGGCTCCCAGACGGAGACCTCCCAGCCGGCCGCGGCGACGGCCATCGCACGTTGGTCCAGGTCGTCAGGGTCGCGAACCATCTCGAGGTGCAAGCGAGAGGGTTGTCGATCTTCCACTGTGTCCTCTGTCTCAGTTGCCGGGCGTGGCTTCCGCGGGCGCGACCCGTTCGGCCCGCAGGGTGGACCGTCGGACCTTGCCGGCATCGTCGCGGATGGGCTGATCGGTGTATTCGACTGAGCGTGGAACCTTGTAACGGGCTACCCGCTCGGACACGAAGATCAGCAGCTCTTCTACTGGTACCGCTTCCCCTTCGGGTTCCACGATGGCGTGCACGATGCTGCCCATTTCATCGTCGGGCAGTCCGATCACGGCCACGGATCGAACGGAGGGATGCTCCTGGAGGACCGCCTCGACCTCTGCGGGATAGACGTTCGCTCCGCCGGTGAGGATCATGTCCTGCATCCGGTCACCCAGATACAGGTAGCCATCGTCATCGAGCCGTCCCACGTCGCCGAGCGACTCCCAACCGCCCTCACGCGTCCGCGCCGTCGCTCCGATGTAGTGATAGGTCGGCCGCTCGCTCGGAGAGCGCATCCACACCTCGCCCTCCTGGCCGGTCGGAAGCTCGTTTCCTTCGGCGTCACAGATCATGATGGCGCCGCCGATCGGGCGGCCGACGGATCCACGGTGCGCCAGCCAATCGGTGCCGGTGATCACGGTGGCCGTCTGTGCCTCGGTGCCGGCATACAACTCGAATATCCGCTCGGGACCCAGCCAGTCGATCCACACCTGCTTGAGCCAGTCCGGGCACGGCTCAGCGAGATGCCACACCGCTCGCAACGAGGACATGTCGTAGGAGTCGCGGACGTCTTCGGGAAGTCGCGAGATCCGCTTCATCATCGTCGGAACGAGATAGACCGTATCCGCCTGATACCGATCGATCGCGGCGAGCGTGGCTTCGGCATCGAATCGGGGCAGGACGACGACATGGCATCCTGCCAGCCACGCCGTACAGGACCACACGATTGGGCCGTTGTGGTACAGCGGACCCGGCATGACCATGCACCCGTCGGTGACGCCGAAGCGCGGCGGCGCATCCTCGTCGTAGGTCGCCGGCTCACCGGAGACGATGAGCTTCGGGCGGCCCGTCGATCCGCCTGAGGTCGGGGCTTTCCATGCGGGCGATGTGACATCGGGCAAAGGATCGTCGGACAAGCTCGAGTCGGGCTGGTAGCCCAGCGGGATGGTCCGACACTCCGTCAGCTCGAAGGGAGCACCCATCACAGCTCTCGGTTCGGCCAGCTCGAGGATGGCTCTGAGTTCCGGTTCCGGCAGCTTTGGCGACACCGGCTGGGGTATGGCACCGATTTTCCAGCAGGCAGCGAAGGCCACGTACCAGCCGGTCGAGTTGGGCAGGGCGATCGTCACCATGTCCCCGAATCCGACCCCGCCGGCGGCGAGGTCGCGAGCGAGGCGATTCGCCGTCGACTCCAGTTCGGCTCTCGTCAAGCTCTGCTCAGCGCAGGTGATCGCGGGTCGATCAGGGTCGCTCTCAGCGAGAGCCGTCAGGCGCCGGCCGTAAGAGATAAACCCCATGACCAGCAGAGTACCGGGGGGAGTTGTCTCAACCGATCCGTCACTCCTTGGATGCCCAGCGCCGGCGAGCGGCCGCAGCCTCCTCGGTCGCATAGGCGAGAACCTGGTTGCGGTTCTCGAGCTCCAGAGCGGCGATCAGGTCGGGCGCGTCGGTATTCACCTGCAGGGCACGCTTCGTCATCTGGGCCGCGAGCGGCGAATGCGCCGCGATGAGAGACGCCAGTTCGACCGCCCGATTGAGCAACCGTTCGTCTTCGACCAGCTCACTTACAAGTCCGCTCTGCCGGGCCTCGTCGGCCGAGACGGTACGACCGGTCAACATCCAGTCGGCGGCCACGGTCAGCCCGACGACCCGAGGCAGGTAGTAGCTCATCCCCATCTCTGCTCCGGAGAGGCCCAGATTGATGGCCGCGTTCCCGAATGTGGCGGACGCTGAACAGATCCTCAGGTCGGAGGCGAGGCACAGAGCCAGACCGCCACCAACCGCAGGCCCGTTCACGGCGGCGATCACCGGCTGAGGCATGTTCCGGACGGCAAGTGGCAATGACGCCATCATCTCCTGGAAGCGCAGGCGGTCGATGGCCGGAGCGGTGGCGTCAAGGCTGCTCGGGCCGAAGTCACGCACGTCCATGCCGGAGCAGAAAGCCCGTCCGGCGCCGGTGAGGATCACGACACGGACGTCGCGCTCCGCGGTGATGCCGGCGCACGCCTGCAGAAGTTCGTCGACCAGAACTTCGTCGAGGGCGTTCAAACGCTCCGGGCGGCTGAGCCGGAGGAGAACGATGCCGTCGCCCGGTTCTTCTCGAGCCAGAACAGTCACACGACCTTCGCTCCCATTCGAATCGGCCCGACCCTCGAAAGGATCACCATGGCATGCCGGCCAGCACAGTAACGCACGCGGCCTGGGACTCTTGTCGACCGGCTGCCCCGGCACCGCCCAGTTGAAATGGGTGCGGGACGACGCGCCGGAGAAGTGGCGCCCACTCGATCTCGCCAACAGCCTCGTCACCCGCCGAGCAGGGCCCGGGCCCGGTCGAGCAGGTGAGGCAGGACGGCCCCCATTGCCTCGACCCCGGGGTCCGGCTCGGGGCGGCGCCGGTTGTGCTTCACGATGAGCGACCAGGTTGCCGTCGACTTGAAGCAGGCGAGCGCCTCGAACCAGTCGAGGTCGGGCGCGTCGCCGTAGATGGTCGCCAGCTCGGTGGGGGCCGGGAGTCCTCCGGCGAAGCGGGTGGGCCTCCGGTAGGTATCGGGGTCCGCGTTCACCAGGTACCAGCCCAGGTCGACGCGTGGGTCACCGATGGTCCAGATCTCCCAGTCGATGACTGCCCTGATGGTGGGACCGACGGCAAGCATGTTGCCCAGACGGAGGTCGCCGTGGACCACGGAGGCGGGCAACGGCTGCGGTTCCACCGCACGGAGTGCGGCCGCGACGTCCTCCCAGCCGGGAGCGAGCGTTGGATCGACGGTACGGAGCAGACGGCTCCAGCGGTCGCACTCCTCGGACAGGCCGACGACGGGCTCGCCGGCCAGTTCGATGGCGCTTGGATGGACACCATGCAACGCCGCCATGACCCGGACGGCGTTCCTCATGCGGTCGGCCAGGGTTGCCACATCGTCATCACCGTCGGCATCGAACAGCGGCTCGAGCGACGTGCCCTCGATGAACGACATCACGAAGAGCGGCGGCACCTCGGGTGGTTCCCCGGCGTCCTCCCAGAGCACCGACGGCACCGGCACCTTCGTTCCCGCCAAGGCTTGCAGAAGCCGGGCCTGCCGCAGGACATCTCGGTTCAGCACCGGTGGTATCCCACCCGGCGCCGACTTCACGACCACCTGCTGTCCGTCCGGCGTCTCTCCCGCGTAGGTCAAACTCGACGAGCCCCCGGCCAACCGCCGGAGACCCCTGACCCCCGGCACCGCCAACCGCGCCTCGAGGTCGGCCAACGGGGGCTCGAAACCAGGCACACGCCTAGTATCGCGGCCCATGGCAGGGAGACTCGAAGGGAAGGTCGCCCTCGTGACCGGCGGCAGCCGGGGAATTGGAAAATCCATCGCGGAGCGCCTTGCGGCAGAGGGCGCTGTGGTCGCAGTCAGCGCGCGCACGCTCGACCCAGATCCCAAGTACGTCGGGTCGCTCCGCGAGACGTGCGAGGGAATCGTGGCAGCCGGCGGGAGAGCCGTGTCGATCCAGGCTGACCTCTCCGATGCCGACGACCGCGAACGGCTCTGGGCTGAAGCAATCGACGCCGTCGGCCCGCCGGACATCCTCGTCAACAACGCGGCGGTGACCTTTCTCCGACCACTCGATGGGTTTCCCGAAAAGCGGGCACGGCTCATGATCGAGACGCAGGTCCTGGCGCCCCTGCATCTCACGCAACTGGCGATTCCCGCCATGCGCCATCGAAAGCAGGGGTGGGTGCTCATGCTCGTCTCGCTGGCCGGCGAGCGCATCGAGGGGCCGCCCTTCTCCGAGTTCGACCGTGCAGCGGGATTCGGCGTGTACGGCGCCTGCAAGGCGGCGCTCGGCCGACTGGCTCAGAGCTTCGCCGCCGAACTGTACGACGACGGCATCGCGGTGAACGCGGCGGCGACGACGAAGCCGGTGGCCACGCCGGGCGCAGGGACGCTCGATCTGGCCAAGGAGGACACCGAGGACATCAGCTACATCACCGAGACCGCATTCCTTCTCTGCACCGGCGACCCTGCGATCCTGACGGGCCGGGTGGTCGAGACACAGCCGTTCCTCCGCGAGTCCGGCTGGTTGAGGTAGCGGACCGGCGCACCGCGGTGCTCGTGCCGCACAGTGACACGTCAGGCGGGCATGTGATTGTGCGGTGAGTTGACGCGTGGTCGCGTCATCTCGAAGAAACCGTTGTACTCGGAGAGCACCTCAATGGCATCCCACAGCCGGAGTGCGGACGGTCCCGTCGGCGCCGGCGCCATGACCGGTCCTTTGAAACCATGCGGCGGATCGGATCGCACGACGATTGCCGGTGTCTGCGTCTTCGGTCCGCCGAAGGCATAGGCAACCTCCATGGCCTGGCGGATCGGTACGTCCCAACTCTCGTCGTCGGCGGCGTGCACCAATCCGGCCTCCAGCCCCGCACCCGCGACGCAGTCGGCCAGGAGTCCCGGGGTGCGGGTGCGCTTCAAGGCGAAGTACTGCCGGCCCCATTCCCCATAGAGCCGGTCCACGGCGTCTTCGCCGACTTCAGCGCGGGCTGCTTCGAAGATCCGCAGCATTCGGTGGGAGACGGCATGACCCTCGAGGGCCCGTTGCCGGAACTCGTCCGGGACGGTGGACGCCACCCCGTAGTCGTCGCGGATCTCCAGGCAGAAGGAACGCCAGAACACTGAAAGGTCCCGAGCGGGGGCGACCTCGAGCACCCACCGCGAGGTGACCCAGGCCCAGGGGCAGCCGGGATCGACGAACACCTCGACATCTGTCACAGAAGGAGGCTAAGCCCTCACGACGAGGCGTTCCACCGTCTACCGGTGAGAACCGATCTTCCTCAGGAGTGGCACGAGGTGGGCGAAGAAGACGTTGCTGGGATAGGCGCCGGCGGGGTCATTGTGGGAGTAGGTGGTCTGGCGATCGACCAGCGTGAGATTGCCTGGCGGAATGCCCGACTGCTGGGCCAAGACCGTGGCATCCGCGAGCACACTTGCGCCACCGAGGCGTGCGCCGAAGGCATAAATCAGCAGACTCTTCGGGAGTGCGTGGCCCATGGTCGCCTCGACGCCGAGGACCGCCTGCGCCGGATTTGCATTCCCGTCGTCCACTGCGCCGCTGTCGTCAGTCAGCCGCTGGGGGAAGTACCACTCGCTCCCGTCCACGCCCTTGGACGGATACGCCGAGAACATCGCCGCGAACCGCTTGATCGGCGTCAGGGCGCCGGCGCCATTCCAGCCGCGGATGGAACCGCTTGCGGTCAGCCCTTGACCAAGGTGGGCCTGCGCCGCCAGCAGCGCCGGAGGAGACGTCGAGGCGTTGAGGGCGTAGCCGAATTGGCCGAGGTTGGTCACGGGCACCCCCGGCACGATGTCGGCGGGGAGGAGTCCCGACGTCTGACCAAGCGATGGCTGGTTGGGAAAGAGCAGCGCGGACAGAGCCCCCGTGGCGACGAACAATCCGGCATACGGTGCCGCGATCCCGCCGAAAGCCAGCCAGGGGCTCACGGTCGGCGCGTCGAGAGTCTGCAATGTCTGGGTCGCCTGCTCGGCGCTGATCGCATTCGCAGCACTCCCACCGTCGATGTAGACCAGGCCCGCCAATCCGTCGGCTCCCGCCTTGCCGTTGAAGTCCCACGTGGCGTACGCCGTGACCACCGATGCCCCGAGCGAGTGCCCACCGAGCACGACCTTTCCCCCGAGCCTCCGCGTGGCGTCGATCACCCGGCGCAGGTCCTGGACGGCAACGTTCATGCCCCATTGCTTGGCGAACGCAACGCTCGAGGTGGGAATCGATTGAAAATGCCGCGTGATCTTCGGATCTTTGATGTACCCGAGGTAGTAGTCGAACAATTGCGTCGCGGTCGCCCTGCCTTCCTTGGCCAGGTTCAGCTCCGATTGATCCTCGAGCAGGTTCTCGCGGCGCTCAACGGACCAGACTTGCCAACCGCTCGTCCTCGAGACCAGCCACTTGGCCAGGGGTACGAAGTAGGCGCTCCCGGCGGAGGTCCCCGGCTCCAACACCAGCACGTTCTTGGCGTGGGAAGGCCCGATCTCGATCACGCCGACCTTGTCGTACTTTGCGGGCGTGCCCGGAGCCGAAAAACCCTTCATCCAGGTGACGCCAGCGGGAGCCACTGGAGCGCTGGCGGAGGCAACGGGCGCGAAGGTCGAGACAAGGCCCGGCACCGACCCGATCACGATCGCCGCCAGCAGCCCTCGCCCCGCTCGCCGTCCCATCCGTCCTCTGGGCCCGGTGATACCCGGCGGTGTCATGTCCCCATCGCAAACGGAACGAGGCATGATGGATAGGGCGCGCGCAACATCGACATGTTCTACAGGAGGGGCCATTGCTGCGAGACATCCGCGATCTGACCAACGAGCAGGAGGAATATGCCGCCGAGCTGCGTCGCCGCTGGGGCGGCCTCCTGAGTTACCGCTACATCGGCCGCAGCCACGCATCCATGAACGTCGGTCATGTCGACGAATCGGTTTTGCTACGGCAGGACATGCGCAACGCAACCGGCGGGCTGATGCTTGCGGTTCTCGGGATCGTGGCGCCAGAGGGCGGCGGCATGAGTGATCTCCAGGCCGTGCCGAACCCCGTCATCCATTCGTGCCAGATCCTCGACCCGGGCCGTGACGTCCGCAGGATCGAAGTCGTCTCCGAGGTGCTCAAGCAGG
Organism: uncultured Acidimicrobiaceae bacterium; assembly: GCA_963719485.1. GTDB lineage: Bacteria > Actinomycetota > Acidimicrobiia > Acidimicrobiales > RAAP-2 > Bog-473. Next base: position 2,896,505 of record OY970387.1, on the reverse strand, counting down.
GACGCCAGATGGGTTTCAGCCGCTCTCAGATCGTCGACGCCGACCGACCAAGCCGTGTGCTGGCATTGACCGAGGGGCAGGGCATCAGGATCGGTACTCCACCCCAGGGCCTCGAGAAGATGGCAGTCGATCCCATCGAGGTCGTCGACTCGCCCGACCTGCCGCCGCTCTGGCAGGTTTTCGGCGCCCGACGCCGGGAAGATTCCCACTGGGCATTGGGCGAGCTCGAAGCCGAGCTCGCATCACCTGACGCCGCGCTGCATCTCGGGCCGCAGTTCGTCGTCCTCGAGACGGCCGCGCTCGACCTGGCTGGAAACCTCGTCGGCACCGATCGCCTCCAGGGCGTCTCGTCACACGTGATGTTCCTGGCCCGAGGCAAAGTCGGTCCGTTCCGGGTCGACGGTGCGCCGGTGGCCGGTTCCGATGGGTCGGTCGCCGTTCGAATGCTGCTCCACGACGAGGGAAACGACGATCGCCCGATCACAGCTGGGTCGTACCTGTTCCGCGTGGTCGAACAGGTCCAATGACTCATCCGAAGAAGACCTCGGCTTCCGCATAGAGCTCCGGTGGCACCAGCTTGATCGTCGCCATCGCTTCAGCGAGAGGCACGAGGTCGATCGAGGTCCCGTGCAACGCCACCATCTGGCCGAAGTGGCCGTCGTGAAGAGCGTCGATGGCATGGAGCCCAAATCTCGTGGCGAGCACCCGATCGAACGCCGTCGGGCTCCCGCCACGTTGGACGTGTCCCAGGACGGTGGTGCGGGCCTCTTTCCCGGTGCGTTGGGCGATCTCCGATTCCAGGAGATTTCCGATGCCTGACAGACGCACATGCCCGAACGGGTCGAGTTTGCCATCCCGAGGCGGCAACGTACCCTCCAATGGAAGTGCTCCTTCGGCAACGACGATGATCGGCGCATAGTGACTGGCAAATCGGTGTTCGATGAACGCACAGACATCGTCTATGTGAAAGGGGCGCTCCGGGATGAGTATTGCGTTTGCGCCGCCGGCAACGCCGGCGTGCCATGCGATCCAACCCGTGTCTCGTCCCATGACTTCGACGATGAGTACACGGTGGTGGCTCTCTGCCGTCGTGTGCAGTCGATCGATAGCTTCGGTCGCAATAGTCACGGCCGTGTCGAAGCCGAAGGTGTAGTCGGTGGCTCCCAGATCGTTGTCGATGGTCTTTGGCACGCCCACGACAGGCAGACCGATCGCGGCGAGCCTGGTGGCCACGCCCAGCGTGTCCTCACCCCCGATCACAACCAGACCCTCGACACCGAGGCGACTGACCGTGTCGAGAATCCGCCGTTCACCGTCTTCGGCTGCATATGGATTGGTTCGGCTGGACCCGAGGATCGTGCCTCCCCGCGGCAGAATCCCACGGACAGCAGCGACATCGAGGGGCATGGTGTCCCCCTCCATGGGTCCGCGCCATCCGTCCCGAAATCCGACGAACTCGTCGCCGTAGACCTGGACGCCCTTGCGTACGACGGCTCGGATCACGGCGTTCAGACCCGGGCAATCGCCCCCGCCGGTCAGCACTCCTAGACGCACGGACGGGAGCGTACCCAGGACCAAGGCCTGGTCGGAACTCGGTCGACTCTGAGCCTGACGGGGCCACGACTGCCAGGAAGGACCCTGGGCAGGGACGTGGGCGTCGTCCCCTACTCGCCTGCTGCCCGAAGTCGGGCCATCCCGCGGGTCGCCGCACCAAGGATCAGGCGTACCACGACGGCGAGGACCGCCAGGTCAGTAAGCATCTGGATCATGACCACGATACGGGCCGGATCCGTCTTGGGCGTGATATCGCCGAAGCCCACGGTCGAAAACACCGTCACAGTGAAGTAGAGGGCACTCGTCCGCGTGAGATGCCCCCCGAATGCGGCGGCGCTCGAGGCGGACATCGTGAGGTAGATCCACGCGAACACAACGAGGAAGAGCGGAATGATCGTGGCCATCGCGACACCGGCCCGGAGCATCGGGTGATCGTGCTTCGCGATCTGGCGGACTTCGACGGCGAGGACGACCGAAAACAAGGCGAGGGCGACGATCAGGCGCAGCGCCACCGATTGGTGTGCCCGATGCTCAATCGGAATCACGTAGTAGAGAACGACAAGGAACACGGCGCTCACCACGGCGCGCACGGCCGTCTTCACCAAGTGAGAGCGTTCAAAGTCCCCCAGTGATGATTCGACTGGCAATGTCACATCAACACCAAAGCGAGCCCTGTCGCTCTTCTCTGTTGATCACGAGGCAACGTTGGCATGCCTATCCCCTCACCGGGTCCAACAGGAACTCCTCCAGCTTGGCTCGCCTCTTTTGGGCAATCCACACTGCCAGGCGCTGTCCGCCAATTTCGAGCAGACAAGGGCGATGGCACATGCGACGGCCACTCCCAACCCGACCTCGTGGTCAGGCAGCTTCTCCGAGAGTCCGTGCGGCGAGGTGAACCCCCACAAGAGGAGCGACGGGGCCAGCATGAGAGCAGCCAACGCCGGAACCAACAAATAGGGAGTCACTGCCAGGGCGAGCCACCGCACCAGCATCCTCTTCCGAGGCCGACGATGCTCCCACCGGTACCGCAACGGCATCGGGTGATACGGAAACAAGATCCCGACCCAAGCCGAGATGGCGAGAAACCCAAACGGGAGTACTCCGATCGCGACCACCGTGTACAAAGTGGACAGAAGTGAATGATGAATGATGCCGTTGATCACCGCCACGAGCGCGCAGATAGGGGTGATCATCAGCCAGAGGACGATGTTCTTGCCATAGAGCAGCCGTCGAAGCGCCACCGGATCGTCCAGGGCGGCCGCAACCCGCTGGGCGTCGGGCCCGAGGACGTTGGTCGAAGGTACGTCTGAGTACATCCACGTGGCGAGAATCAGGGCAAAGGCCAGGGTTCCGTGCAAGGTGAAGACCTTGTCCCGCAAATCGGTGGGCAGGAAAAACCACGCCGAACTCATGAGGGCTCCGTTTACGGCCACCGTGAGAGGCGCCTCATAGGGCGGCTGAAACGTCATGGTGATCTGCTTGCGGACGGCCTCCCGTGTGCTGCCTGGAAGCCGAACCTCAACCGCCTCGAGCATGGCTCAAAACCGCCCAGTCGCCATGCACCGAACGGCAGGCAACGCTGGACAGTCAGAGCGAATCAGGTCACTCCTGAACAGAGCTTGGTTCATGCGGGTTCAACGACCTCAGGCTCGAGGTGCGCCGCCGAACCTTCCGGGTCCTTCCCTACCGCCGCCCGTCGGGAGAGCCGGGTTGGCTCATCGGTTGCGTGGTCGACTGGGTCGGGCACCGGTTGCGAGGCCATGATGCTGAACTCCTACGTGGAGAGAGCGACCTCGCCTCGAGGGTGACCGCGGAAATCGGGTCTGCCGGCGAAATCCGAGTCGACCGCTGCCCGGGAAGCGCAGCCCTCTTACCCCAGGATCTTGGCTTTCTGCGCGTCGAACTCTTCCTGGGTCAGCGCCCCGGAGTCCTTGAGTGCGGCCAGCTGCGTGAGCTGCTCGATGGGATCCGGAGCCGCGGCGGCCGGCTCGGGCTCCGGTGCGGCTGGAGGGGCCTCGGCTGCAGCCTGCTGCGCCTGGGCCGCCTGCTTGTTGGCCATGTGCCCGCCGACCACGGCGGCAGTTCCAACCACCGCCGTCGTTCGAACAGCCGCTCTTGCGATGGGTCGCCTTCTCATCATGTCGATCTCCTCTCTCGGTGTGACTCAGATCTCGGTGCGACTTGAAACTGCAGTGTGACTCAGACTGCTGTGTGACTCAGACTGCTGCCGGAAGATCCGCCAGCGCGGGTGCGATGAGCTCGTGCGGAATCCGGGCGCCTTCGAGCACGACTCCGTCGGCATTGCGCACGGCCTGAGCGAAGCGCGCCGCCCAGACGTCCTCCCAGATCAACAACGCGGCCGACGAATTCGGTTCGAGCGCCGCAGCGGCGTACTCGATGTCTGCTTCGCTGATGAGGCCTCCGACATCGCCGTCCAACCGGTCGAATCCCGCCACCGCGTCCAGCTCGTCGATCTCGAAGGCGACGACCGAGCCGTCAACATCCTTGCCGATGAAGATGAGGTCGAGGATCCGGACCGTGCCGGACTCGACCAGCGCCACCAACTCCGGCGCGATCTCACCGCTGAACTTGTTGCCGGGGAACCCTACGATGATGTACTCGACTGGTCCTATGGTCATGTGATCCGTCCCGTCCTCTCGTGTTCCGTCAGGCTACGACTCAGCGGCGCAGAAATCCTCACCCTGATGGGGTGATTCACCCGCTTGACCTGTGCGCTGTCGGCCATTGCCCGGGACCGCCGGCTCACAACCCGGCCTCGACCAGGACGCGCCCATCGACCGCGGCCTTTTGCAGCGCCTCATAGTCTCGCTGGTTCTGATCGGCATAGGACTCGGAGAACGAGGCGATCGCGTTGTCGAAGGACTTGCCCGACCCCAGGTAGGCGGCGATGGCGATCCTGTCCCCTGACCGGGCATGTGCTCTCGCCAGGGTCCAACCGCACAACCGTCCGTAGACCGCCATCGACTCAGGAGTCATATGTTCGGTGTCGGCCGAACCCTTCCAGTCCCGAAGCTGGCGGATGTAGAAGTCCCGCTCTATGCCATCCATGCCTTCGACCGTGTCCCATCCCAGGAAGATGTCGCTCGACGCCTGCATCAGGTGCTGACCGGCGACGACCCGCTCACCCTCGTTGGCGTAGCGACTCTCACCGGCGAATTCGGCCAGCACCGACCGTTGCGCCTCTTTGGCCTGGAGGAGCAAGGGATCCTGTCCGTTGCTCCCCACCATCAGGACAACCCATGCCCTCGTCCCGACGCTGCCGACCCCGACCACCTTGCGGGCGATACCGACGAACCGGAACTGATTGAGCAGGTGTCGCCGATCGCTTTGCAACGTATCCCGGTAGCTGTCGATGAACTCGTGCATCCGTTCCGTCAGAACGGCGCTCTGGTCCTCGGACAGGAGCTCCTCAATGGGGACGAGTAGTGGCGGATCGCTCACGAAGCGTGTCTCCCCATCGACCACCTGGGTGAGCTTGTCCAATGCCTGCATGCTGTCGCGGGTGCGCGCCTTGGCCAGGTTCTTGTCCGCCCGGGCCTTCGCTTTGGACAGCGAAGTGCTGATGGTCTGTTTCTTTCCGGTGAGCCCGGCCTCGTTCCCCACATCCCTCAGGACCTTCTCGATGTCCATTCGGGCGTACCACACGTCGAGATCTTTCATGGTGGCAAGCTTCGCCATCTCCGTGCGGTAGCCGGAAACCGCGTCGAGCACCACATCGGTCCGTTCTTGGTCAGAGAAGGCGCGGTCTCGGCCGGCGATCGCCAGACTTGCCGCCAGCCTCTTCACGTCCCATTCCCATGGACCGGGAAGTGTCTCGTCGAAGTCGTTCACGTCGAAGACCAGATTCCGCTCCGCCGAGGCGAAGACTCCGAAATTGCTCAGGTGGGCATCCCCGCAGGCCTGGACCTCCAGGCCGGAGCGAGGCGTCGTGGCCAGGTCGGACGCCATGATCAGGGCTGCGCCCCGGAAGAAGGTGAAGGGAGACACCAGCATCCTGCCGTAGCGAATGGGTACCAGCTCTTGGACCCGTGACTCGGCCTGGCTCTCGAGCAGGCTGACCGGATCGGGGCGGGCCGGAGACGCCTGCCACACCTCATGGGACGCCCGTGGGGCAGTCGTGCGGGCTGCCTTTCCCAAGGCCACTCGCTCCTCCGTCGACGGGTGCTCGACGACGGACGGCCCTTCGGCGGAGAGATCTCTTACTTGGGTGCTTCCCTGGTTCGGCATACAACCACCGTCGCGCCGTTCCGGCCCATCACCATCACCCGAACAGGGCGATTTCCGTGGCGAGGACACCGATCCGTCACACTCCGGCGCTGGCCGAGAACAGCTACTCCCCTCCCGCCGTGATCGGGGTCTGCGTCGGGGTGGGCGGGGGGCCACCCGGCTCCACGGGAGCGGCGACCACGGAGGGAGGCCCGCCGCTGATGCGCTTGCGGAAGATGTAGAGGCTCCAGCCCTGGTAGAGCAGGATGATCGGGAAGAAGATGACCGCCACCACCGTCATCACCCTGAGCGAGTACGACGGACTCGCCGAGTTGGAGACCGTGAGGTTGTAAACCGAGTTCGTGCTGGACACCATCACCCGCGGGTAGAGCTCGAAGAAGATCGACGCCACCACGCTCGCGATGGCTGTGGCTGCGCTGGCGAACGCCCAGCCCTCGGCGCGGGAGTCGGCCAGCCAGGCTCCGCCGATCACCGCCACGAGCGCCAGCGCCTCGATGGGCTCGGGAACGAAGCCCGAGCTGATCCCGACATGGAGCCAGGTCAGCCAGCCGAACGTGATCAAGACGGCCAGCCAACCGAGCCGGCCCGACAGACGGGCCACACGATCATGCAGCGCCCCCTCCGTCTTGAGCGTGAGATAGGCGGCGCCGACGAACAGGCACAGCACCGTCACCGTGAGACCGGTGTAGAGCCCGAAGGGAACCAGCAGGCCCCAGAAGCTGCCGGTGTAGTTGTGGGAGGAGTTGATGGGCAGCCCATGGAGGAGGTCGCCCAGGGCGGTGCCGAGCAGGAAGGGGATGAGCGCGCTCCCGACGGTGAGCGACCACTTCCAGGTCGACCGCCACCGCGTGTTGTCGATCTTGCGGCTGAACTCGAAGGAGACCCCGCGCCCGATCATGGCCAACAGGATGATCACCATGACCAGGTAGAGGGTGGAGAACATGGTCGCGTACCAGGACGGGAAGGCGGCGAAGATCCCCGCGACCGCCACGACCAGCCACATCTCGTTCCCGTCCCAGATGGGCCCGATGGAGTTGACGGCGATGCGACGCTCCACGTCGTCCTTCCCCACGAACGAGTGCAGCATCCCCACGCCGAAGTCGAACCCCTCCAGAATGAAGAACCCGACAAAGAAGATGGCGATGATCACGAACCAGACGGTGTTGAGATGGACCATTGTCGTCTCCTAGTAGATGAGGGCCGGGACCCGGTCGTCTTCGGACTCGTCCGTGGTGCTGCTCCCGGCGTCGGGGCCACCGTCGCCGCCGGTTTCCTCCGAGCTCGGTTCCAACTCCTGACGGCCGTAGTGGATCATCAGATAGGTGTCGGCGACGCCCAGCGAGAGGTACAGGAGCACGAAGACGGTCAGGCTGATCCAGATGTCGGTGGACGTCACCGAGGGCGACGCAGCCTGCGACGTCTTCATCAGGCCTTGCACGATCCACGGTTGTCGGCCGCTCTCGGTCAGTAGCCATCCGGCCGTGTTCATGAGGAACGGGGCGATGGCGAACCACGGAGCGATCAGGAGAAACCACTTGGCTTTGCCGAGCGTCTTGCGGCGGATGAGCCAGAGACCCCACAACGCGAACAGCGCGATCAACGCGGCGATGTAGGCCATGACCCGCATCCCCCAGTACTGGATGAAGACGTTGGGGATGTAGTTGCCCGGCCCGTACTGCTTCACGTACTGGGCCTGCAGGTTGTTCATCCCCTGCACCTCGCCGTCCGGGTGATTGGTGGCGAGGATCGACAAGAGGTCGGGGATCTCGATGATCTGGGTGGGGGTCTCGTCGTTGATCCCGCCGCCGATCTGCACCAAGGAGAAGGGACAGTGGGACGGGCACGTGTTCCACAGCGCCTCGGCGGCGGCGATCTTCATCGGCTGGTACTTGCCCTCGACCACGCCCAGCTCGCTCCCAATGAACATGTTGACGAAGATGGCCGGGGCGAGGACAGCGAGCGAGATGATCGCGGTCCGGCGGAATGCGGTGACGGAGCTCTGGCGCCGGATGTGCCAGGCCGAGAAGGCCAGCATGATGATGGAGCCCGTCACCAGCGAGGCCAGGATCACGTGCGGGTAGGCCCAGAGGAACACCGGATTGGTGAAGAGGGCCCAGATGTTGGTGAGCTGGGGCTGGTGCTGGGAGTTCATCATGTAGCCGACCGGGTGTTGCATCCACGAATTGGCCGCCATGATGAACAGGGCCGACAGCATGGAGGCTCCCGCCACGAGCCAGATGCAGGCCAGGTGGAGCTTCCTCGAGAGGCGATCCCAGCCGAAGATCCAGATGCCCAGGAACGTCGACTCGAGGAAGAAGGCCGCCAGACCCTCCATGGCCAATGGACCGCCGAAGATGTTGCCGACGAAGCGGGAATAGTTCGACCAGTTCATGCCGAACTCGAACTCCTGGACCAGGCCGGTCACCACGCCGACGGCCACGTTGATCAGAAGCAGGGTCCCGAAGAACTTGGTGAGCCGTTTGAAGGTCGGGTTGTCGTTCCTGTACCAAGTCGTCTGGAGCAACGCCACCAGGAAAGCCAGGCCGATGGTGACCGGCACGAACAGGAAGTGGTAGATGCTGGTCGTGGCGAATTGCCACCTGGCGAGGTCAGTCGTCATGAGGTGAAACTCCCGTCGTTCAGTGCGACCCGGCGGTGGGCGGTCGTCGGTGGTGGCTGGCCATCTTCGGGCATCCGGGCGTGGCGCTCGGTCCTCATCTCCTCCCACCAGAGGTCGGAGTAGCGGCCCGCCTGGTCGAGCAGCTCGTCGTGGGATCCTCGTTGGACCACCCGACCGTGCTCCATGACGACGATCTCGTCCACGGACTCGAGCCCGGCCAGACGGTGGGTGATGAGGACGAGTGAGCGCCCGCAGGTCACGTCCAAGAGATCTGCCGTGAGCGCGTCAGCGGCGGCAGGTTCGAGGTGCTCGGTCGGCTCGTCGAGCACGAGAACCGGGAAGTCGGCCAGCAGGGCACGGGCCACGGCCACCCGCTGACGCTGGCCTCCGGACAGCCGGGCCCCGTGCGACCCCACCTCGGTCCCCAGCCCCTCGGGGAGATCGGCGAGCCAGGCCGCCATCCCGACCCGGTCGAGCACGTCGCGCAGCTCATCGTCGGTGGCGTCACGCCTTCCGACGCGCAGATTGTCGGCCAGCGTGGTGTCGAAGAGGTAGGCGTCCTGTCCGACCAGCCCGACCACGGTGCGGAGGTCGTCGCCGGATAACTGCTCCGCCGGTACGCCGGACAACGTGATGGAGCCGGCCCGACACGGCAGGAAGCCGACGAGGATCGCGGCCAGCGTCGACTTGCCCGCTCCACTCGGTCCCACGATCGCCACGCGGCGCCCGGCGGAAAGGATGAGGTCCACGTCGACAAGTGCGGGGGCCGCCGCACCCGGGTAGCTCGCCCACGCCGACTCCACCTCCACGTCGTAGGGCGGCCCGGGGAGCGGGATGGCCGGCTCGGGACCGAGGATGGGAGCCGGCGTGTCGAGGACCTCGAAGACGCGCGCCGCGGCCTGACGCACGCGCTGCAGAGCTTGGGTGGCCACCGGAAGACCGACGACCAGTTCGAAGGAGGCCAGTGGGATGAGCGTGATGACGGCCAACTCCGTGCCGCCGAGTCGACCCGACAGCACGGCGGGGATGCCGACCATGAGGCAGCCCCAACAGGCCAACCCGGCCAGGAGCGTGGTCAACGCCAACCCGATTCCGGTGGTTCCGGCCGAGGCCGAAGCAATGGCGGTCAGTTCCGCGTCCTGGTCCCGGATAGTCCGGATATGCGCATCGGCCGCGCCGAAGGCGATGAGTTCCGCCGCGCCCTCGGTCAGGTCGACCATGGCCGCCCCGAGGTCACCCCGCACGGCGGCGAACCGCGTCTCGCGGCGCCGCGCAAGAACCCCGGTGAGCCACGGGACGACCGTGGCCGCCAGGACCAGGGACACGGCCAGGATCACTGCGGCGGCCGGCAGCAGCCACCACAGCAGGACGACGGTCGCGACCCCCACGACGAAGGCGATGCCGAAGGGTGGCACCACCCGGAGAACCAGGTCCTGCATGGAGTCGACGTCCTGGACCATGCGGGCCAGGAGGTCACCGCGCCTGAATGTGGGCAGGCCCGAGGGTGCCAACCGCTCGAGCCGTTCGTACACCCGCACCCGGAGGTCGGCGAGGAGCCGGAAAGCGGCATCGTGGCCGACCAGGCGCTCCTCGTGCCGCAAGAACCCACGGGACAACCCGAAGAACTGCACCGCCACGATCGCCACCGCCAGGGTGGCCTCGTTCGGGTGCTGCGCGGCCTTCGAGATCAACCAGGCCGCCGTGCCCAGGAGACCGATGTCCGCCGCGATGGCGCCCGCGCCGAGGAGCGTCGCGAGGATCACGCGGCGCCACGCCGGACGGGCGACGGCCAGGGTCCTCCCCACCGGGGCGCGCTCGACGGGCGCGTCCCTGTCCGCCTCGGGATGGATCACGACGCCACCGCAGCGCCCTCGACGGGCGGTCGCAGTCGGACCACGCGGTCGCTCATGGCCAACAGGGAGGGCCGGTGGGCCGCCATCACGACCGTGCGACCGACCATGAGGCGCCCGACGGCGGACAACACGCTCTCCTCGGTCGCGCCGTCGAGATTGGCGGTGGGCTCGTCGAGGAGAAGGAGGGGCGCATCCCGCAGGAACGCCCGCGCCAGGGCCACCCGCTGCCGCTCCCCCGCCGACAGGCCGGCGCCCTCGGTGCCCAGCACGGTCGCGAGCCCGTCGGGCAGTCCGGCCACCACGTCGTCGAGGCCGGCATCGGCAACGGCGGCGCGAACCTCGTGGTCGGTGGCATCGGGACGGCCGAGGCGCACGTTGTCGGCAATGGAGCGGGCGAAAAGGTGCGGACGCTGCGGAACCCAGGCCACCCGGGATCTCCACACATCGGGGTCGAGGTCGGCCAGATCGACGCCGCCGACGGAGACCGAGCCACGCGAGGCGGCAACCAGCCCGAGCAGGACACCGAGAAGGGTGGACTTGCCGCAGCCACTGGGTCCGGCAATGGCCACCACTGCCCCGGGCTCGACGGAGAGGGAGAGGTCGCGGAGGGCGGGGAGCGTGCGGTCCGGGTAGCGGACCTCGAGCTGGTGGACCTGCAGCGAGGAGGTCGACGGGTCGGGAACGTCGCGACGGCCGCCGCGAATCGGTACCGGTCGGTCCAGCACCTCGAAGACGTCCTCGGCCGCCTTCATCCCCTCGGCACTGGCGTGGTAGTTCGTCCCGAGGAGGCGGAGCGGCAGGTACGCCTCGGGGGCGAGGATGAGCACGAACAGCGCGGTGGCGAAGCTGACATGGCCACCGAGCAGCCGAAGGCCGACCGCCACCGCCACGAGCGCCACGGAGAAGGTGGCCAGCAGTTCGAGAATCAGGGACGAGAGGAACGCCACCTTCAGCGTGGCCATGGTGGCGGTGCGATAGCGGTTCGTGATGTCGCGGACAGCGGCAACCTGGGCCTTGGCCCGGCCGAAGACCTTGAGAGTCGGGAGGCCGGCCACCACGTCGAGGAAGTGGCCGGCCAGGCGTTGGAGCAGACGGGCCTGGCGTCGCATCCGAACCTTCGTCGAGGCGCCCACGAGGCCCATGAACAGCGGGATCAGCGGGACCGTGACGGCAATGATCAGCGACGATATCCAGTCGGCCCCCACCATCACGACGATCACGGTGATCGGGACGATGACGGCCAGAAACAGCTGCGGGAGGTACCGGGAGAAGTAGCTGTCCAGGGCGTCGATGCCACTGGTTGACAGCACCACAAGTCGGCCGGAGTGTTCGCGGTCGATGCCGGCGGGTCCGAGTTGGACGATCCGCTCCACCAGGGCGGTTCGCAGGTCCGACTTGGCGGTCGCCGAGGCGCGTTGTGCCGCACGTTCTCCGAGCCAGGCGACCAGTGCGCGCCCGAGGATCACGATGGCCAGGAGGACGACCAACGTGCGAACGTGCGCCATGCGCTGATGGTGGACGACGACATCGGAAATGGTGTTCGCGATCAGCCACGCTTGAGCCAGCACCAGAGCCGCGGTCACGCCGCCGAGCACGATTGTCAAGACGAGGTAGCGGCGAGTTCTCCGTGCGTAGTGCAGGAGTCGGGGGTCCACGGGACCGGACCGGCGCCGAGGGGTTGGAGCGGGGTCCGTTGTCCCGTCCGGGGACCCTGACGCACGCCTTTCGATGATCGTCACGTGGCGACCGAATCGTCCACGAGCACGCCGGGGCCCCTCGGATCGTGTTGTGACTCTCCTAGGGTCTTGCAGCCGGGCACGGGCCTCCCGTCCGGAACACGTACGTCTGGGCTATTGACGGACAAATGCAACGCTGCGGCGATCCTCAGGACAGATCAGGGAGGATTGTTGAGGGGCAGGACGAACCGGTCGATCGAGTCAGGCATCCATCTCTCCGCTCGGTGTGCTGCTCCTCGTGGCTCGACCCGTCGGCAGCTCCGGGGACTCCGCTGGATTTACGGACACGAGCTCAATGTTGAGATCTCTGAGCATCTCCAGCGTGCTGTGCAAGCGGGCCTGATCCGGCACCCATCCGATCAAGTGGGTCAAGCCGAACTCGCATCGACTGACCTCGAATCCCTCCATTGCCGCGATCAACGTTGGACTCAACCGTCCTTTCACCACGATTTCGAAGCTTCCGGCATTCAAGAGGACCTTCTCCCGTAGGTGACAGTCCGCGGTTCAGGCGACGTCAACGCTCATGGATCGTCATCCGGCCCACCCCGGCTCTCCGGCACGGGTCACCCACACTCCGACGGGGTTCATCGAGCGGGCGGATCCCATGATCAGTCGCAGATCCATCGCGTTCATCGTGGAGCGGACGGATATGGATGTCGTCATCCCTGGAGGGTGATCGTGGGTCGAGAGCCACGGCCCGAACGGGATGAGTCTGTCGTCGCAACCCACACTGAGTTCGAGGGAAGGCGCTCAGAGCCGGAGCGAAGCCGGCTGACCCCTGAGGGGGACGCTCTCGCCATCGGTGCAGTCCTACGTCGACGGCAAACCTCTCGAACCCAGCGCTGACGATAAGCCGACCGTAAATATTTCCACCCTGACGCCACGCAACGAACCGCTCTCTCTATTCTCTTCCCCTGCCCGGAAGCGATTCGGTGCCACGTCGTCGACCATCGGCGCACCGCAACCGGGAACGTCCAGCCGAGTCCTCTGCAGGGAACCGCGTGCCAGATCTCCTGGTCACGGCGGAGGGGTTTCAGTTGCCTCCAAATGAGGCCCCGAAGACGCAGGGCACCGTGGACGAATGGTTCCTGGGACATTCCGAGACAATGAAGGACCGCTGTGCCAATCCATAGATTCGAGGTGATCGTGCGCGGAAGACTGAGTCCTGCCCTGCTCACCACATTTGGCGACTTCGAAGCCGCTCACGTCGATGGTGGACGTACTCGCCTCGTCGGGCATGGTGCTGATCAGGACGCGCTCTACCGATTGTTTCGTGTGCTGCAGGACCTCAACATCGAGCTGGTGTCGGTGAATGCACTGGGCGAGGCACCAATCGGTCCGCCGGGGCCATCGGCCAGCGGGGTCCCTCCGACCTGCTCCGAACCGACGATCACCCCGAACACGTGACGTCGGGGGGATCGCAACCGCTCGGGATGACGCCGCGAGCGTGAGCGCGCTCCCTGCCGCGTACGTGAACCAGGCCTTGATCATGGCGCATCTCCTCAGAGACCCAGCGTGACCCCCTATTTGAGGCCCCCTACCATCGATAAAGGGGGGTTTCGCCAGCACTAAGTTGGCTTGCCGGAGTCGCAATCCCGGTGCCACAGTGCTGAGACAAATCGAGGGCGGGAGAACGGGCTCACTCATGACTCCACCACCGGTCGCGCCAGCACGCGCCGTCGACCGTCCCGCCCTCAGGAAACGGCTGGACGATGCGCTGGTCCGCCCACTGACGCTGATCGTTGCGCCGGCCGGAGCGGGAAAGTCGGTGCTGCTTGCTCAGTGGGCCGCCACTCATCCTGAGGTGGCCTTTGTCTGGCTGGACGTTGGCGTCGACGACGACGATCCGGTGAGGTTCGCCCAAAGACTCCTCTTCGGGCTGAGTGGCATCGACTCGGATTTCGCCGACCTCGCGGATCTCACGCCGCTGCACGGAGGTGGACTCGGAAGGCCCCTGCTCGAAGCTCTCGAGGCGCAGTTGGGCGATCTCCCCGAAGTGGTCATCGTCCTCGACGACCTCCATCATCTGTCGAACGCTGTCCTCATCTCTGATCTGGGTCGTCTCGCCAATCTGCTTCCACCGAATATTCATTTGGTGCTTTCAACGAGGACGGATCTCCCCATTGCGTGGAGTCGTCATCGTGTGCGGGACCAGCTGACAGAGATCCGCCAGTCGGACCTCGCCCTCGACGAGACCGACTCTGCCGAGCTGCTCGAGCACATCACCGGTCGATCTCTTGGAATCGACCGGGTGGCCACGCTGGTCGCCAGAACCGAAGGATGGGCTGCAGGGCTGCAGCTCGCAGGAATGACACTCAGGCTCTTCGACGATCCGGACGAGTTCATCACCCAATTCAGCGGAGACGACCGTCTCATCGCCGACTACCTCAGCGACGAGGTGCTTCTGGCCCAGCCGGGTGATCGCCGTGAGCTCCTGCTTCGTGTCTCGGTACTGGACACAATGTGTGCGGACCTGGTCACCCTCCTTACAGGCGAGTCACGCGCGCAACTCGTTCTCGAGCAGCTCGAGCGGGAGTCGATGTTCCTCGTCCCTCTGGACACTCGTCGCCTGTGGTTTCGCTTCCATCATCTGTTTCGGGACTTACTTCGCTTCAAGCTGCGAGCCGAGAAGCCTGACCTTGAGGCGATCCTGCTCAAACAGGCCGCGACGTGGCACCTCGAACGTGGGGATCTGAGCTCCGGCCTCGAATACCTCCTTCGCGCGTGGAGCTGGGACGATGCCCTCGACGTGATCATGGCCCGGGGATCCGAGGTCTTCGAAAAAGGCGAAATGGCCACCGTCATTCGATGGATTTCTCGGGTTCCGGAATCCGCTCGGGCGGAGAGGGCGGACATCAGCCTCCTTCTTGGGATGCTGATGGGGGTTGAAGGCCAGGCGGCAGGCGCGGAGGACATTCTCGGACGAGTTGCAACCGATCGAAGTTCGTCAGCAGGTGAACGCGTATGCGCTCAGGTGTTTCTTGCGACGATGGTCCAATGGCGTCCCCGTCCTGAGGTCTCCCTCGACATGGCTGTCCGAGTCCTCGATGAGCTGGCCGTTCTCGGAGACGCCCACATCCCCGTCATTTTGAACCTGACTCATCGGGAGTCGCTCGAGACAATGGCCGTCCTGTCACGTGGCCGGGCACACTTTCAAGGCGGTGATCTCGAGCTGGCTCGGGACTGGCTCGACCAAGGATTGGCGACCCAGGGTGCGACCTATCCGATTTGGAAGGTCAGCGGCCTGGGCTCCCTCGGATTGCTCGAAGCCTGGCGGGGCAACACGGAACGAGCTATCGCTCTGTCCGACGAGGCTCTGGCAATTGCGAAGGAAGTCGGCTTGTTGGCGCATCCCTCCGTGGCTGAGGCCTACCTCACATCCTCACTCGCGGCCATCGAGCGGGGAGAGCCTGGCCGGGCGCCAGTGTCGCTCCACGAAGGCATTGTGCGGGCGGAAACAAACAAGCGAAACCAACTTTCGTGGTTCGGCCACCTCGAGGAGGCGCTCCTGTTGGAAGCGGATGGCAGAGCTGAGGAGGCGATGACAACCGTCCTTTCGCCCAGATCCGACCTGGGGTCACCACCGCCTCCCGTCGTGGCCGATCGTCTCCTTGCGCTCAAGAGCCGTCTTCTTCGCCTGGGTGGATCAGCCGAGCAAGGCAAGCGCTTGCTTCGGGGAGGGTCCTCGCATTCATTGGCGGTGGCTTTCGAGCGGACGGCGACGGCACTGACCCTCGGCGACGACGACCTGGCACGCAAGCTGGTCGATGCGTTCCCAGATTTCTCCGATTCCGCCCAACCTCTGGCGTCGGTGGATGGTCTTCTGCTGGCCGCGTGGCTCGCGGAAAGTCACGGATCTACTGATTGGGCCGCGCGTCATCTCACTGAAGCGATGGCGATCGCGGAAGAGCACACGTTGGTTGAGTCGTTCGTACGCCTCGGCCCGACGATCGTGCGAATGGTCTCCAAACTGCCCGACTCCCATTCTGCGTTTCGTGAGCGGGTCCTCCGACGGGCCCAGGCGTTCGCCTCGCCGTCGCGGACAGGTGACCTTGTGGAGGCATTGACGGACCGAGAACTCGAGATCCTGTCGTACCTGCCGAGCCGCCTCACGAACACCGAACTGGCGGATCAGTTCTACGTTTCGGTGAACACGATCAAGACCCACATGGCTCACATCTATCGCAAGCTCGGAGTCGCCAACCGCAACCGGGCCATCTCGAGGGCCCGCGAGGTCGGAATTCTCTGACCGCGTCGATCGGTGCTGTCTCAGAGTCACCCGCCGAGGAGGGTGATGCCATTCCGTCACTGGCGTGGTTCGATGATGCAGGCAGCAGGGCGTCATCGCTGATGCAGGGTTCGAATCAGAAAAGCGAAGATTCTGGTCTGAGAGTAGCCTGACCCGATTTCCAGGCGGTTTCAACGAAAGGACCGGCATGGACTCCGCAACGAAGGGGGCGATCGTTCGCTGGTGCCTTGGGCGATCGGATCGTCGGTCGAGGCGACACCAAGGAGCGCGGGGCGAGGCATTCAGGTGACGATGTGATTTTCGAGCTCGTCCTTATCGGCCTGGTCATCACGCTCGAGCCCATTCCTCTGACCGCGTTCATTCTGATCCTTCTGTCCAAAGGCGGGACGCGCAAGGGTGCCGCGTTCATCTTCGGCTGGCTCCTGTCCTTGGCGATCGTCGTCGCGCTCACCGTCCTGGTCACCGGGAACAAGCCCCCGAAACCGAGCACGGCACCCTCACTTGCGGCCCTGGCCGTCAAGATTCTGATCGGCGTGGCCCTGGTGCTGATTGCGGTGCGGCAGCGGCGCAGAATAGGCAAGCCCAGGCCGCCGAAGAAACCACCGAAGTGGCAAACAGGCCTGGACAACATGTCGCCTTGGTATGCCATAGGGCTGGCGCCACTCACCCAGCCCTGGGGACTCGTCGCCGCGGGCGTCGCCGTCATCACCGAGGCCAAGCTGACATCGTGGGAGAGCTACATCGCCCTCTTCCTGTTCTGCTTCGTTGCCACGGCGGTCTACATCGCACTGGAGCTCTACGCCGGCTTCCGGCCGGACCGCGCCCAGGAATTCCTCGGGAACATCCGGACGTGGATCGATACACACACCGATCAGGTCATCATCGTCGTTTCGCTGGCGCTCGGGTTCTGGCTGGTCGGCAAGAGCATCTATCTCATCGTCACGTGACGAAACCGGAAGACGACATCTGATTCCAGGGACCCGGCGGCAGTGTGCACAGTGTGGACAATCGTCCCCGCAGCGTTCCGTCCTCCCACAGTGGCACTAATCCGATCGGTTTTCTGTGATTAGCCTGTGTCGGATTAGTCCAGCTTCTCCACGCACTTGCCCGGCGATCAATGCCCGCCTATCGACAGAGTCGAGATGGGGAGCTACAAAGGGGCGTTGCAGCGACGACCTCGGCTCCTCCTGACCCGAGATCGTGGTGGAGACCGTCACGGCTCGCTGTCGCGGAGGTGACAGATGACGACCACGGAGGCATTGGCGGCTTGGGGATCGTACGACCTCGACGACCCGTTCCCCGTGTTCGCGAGGGTCCGCCAGCTCGGTCCGGTGCATGCGGTGACGTTGGCCGACGGGCATGGCGCCTGGCTCGTCGTCCGACACGAGGAAGCCCGCGCCGCTCTCAACGATCCCCGGCTCTCCAAGGACATGCACGCAGCCCTGGCGACGGGTTCGAGCGTCGTGGCCGAAGGCCTACCCGGACCGGCCTTCGCTCGGCACGTGCTCACCGTCGACCCACCCGACCACACCCGCCTGCGGAGGCTGTTGTCGGCAGCCTTTTCTCCGCGGCGCGTCGAAACGCTGCGCGCTCGCGTACAGATCATCTCTGACGACCTCCTCGATGACATTGCTCGTCAAGGACCGGACAGCCGGATCGATCTGGTCGCAACCTTCGCTTTCCCATTGCCATTCACTGTCATCTGCGAGCTTCTCGGCGTACCTCAGTCCGACCGTGCCGCGCTCGGTGAGGGCTTCGGCAAAATGCTCGTCCCGACATCGAATCCAGATGAATATGCGGCGGCCAAGGAGGCGTCCGATTCGGTCGTGGCAATGTTGCGAGCATTGGTCGAAACCAAGCGGATCGACCCCGGGGACGATCTCGTCTCAGATCTGATCAGTGCACGCGACGGAGAGGAGCGTCTGGACACCCAGGAGCTCCTCTCCACGATCTTTCAGCTGATCGTGGCGGGACACGACACGACCGCCAGTCTCATCGGCAACAGTCTGGTGGCCCTGTTCCGCAACCCGGCTCAGCTGGCTGAGCTTCGCGCCGATCCCACCAAGATTCCCAAGGCCGTGGAGGAGTTCCTTCGCTACGACGCACCGGTGCCCCATTCGACGTTTCGGTACACCACTGAACCGCTGACTCTCGGAGGTGTGGCGATACCCGCCGGTGAACAGGTGATCATCTGCCTGGCGGCAGCCAATCGGGACACAGAACGCTACGCCGACCCCGAGACGCTCGACGTCGAAAGGAATGGAGCCCGTCATCTGGCTTTCGGGCACGGCATCCATCACTGCCTCGGTGCGCCGCTGGCCCGGATGGAGGGCCAACTGGCCCTCGGGTCGCTCATCCGCCGGTTCCCGGAGCTCGCACTCGCCGTGCCGGCCACAGACCTCCATTGGGGTCACGGCGATGGCCTCGTCCTGCGCGGCCTGTCCGAGCTCCCGGTGATCCCCGGACCGGCCATCGCGAGGTCACGCCCGTGACGAAGGATCCAGCCCTGTCGACACCGCTCGATGAGAGTTGGCGGGGCGTCGACGAGGGCTGGGGGCGCCGGGCTGTGGACTTTTCCACTCTCAGCGAACCGGCGAACTGTCGCGAATACGTTGCCCTGCACCACCGACTTGGCGTGGGTACAGGCGAAAGGCTGCTCGACGTTGCCTGCGGGGCGGGTCTCGCGATTGAGCTGGCCGGCCTGCGCGGCGCTCTGTGCGCCGGTATCGACGCGTCAGAGCGCCTCATCGCGGTGGCTCGGGACCGCAATCCGGGCGCGGACCTGCGGGTCGGAGACATGCACGCCCTGCCCTGGGATGACGGAGCGTTCGACGTCGTGACCAGTTTCCGGGGTATCTGGGGGACAACCCTCGACGCTCTCGCCGAGGTGCGCCGCGTGCTGGTCCCCGGGGGCCGGGTCGGTCTCACGGTGTGGGGTCACATCAAGGCCTCTCCGGGCGCCTGGGCGCTGGCGCCCTTCTCGCTTGCCGCGCCCCCAAAGGTGGAGAACCAAGCGGCCATGGTGGCCCTCGGCCGCCCCGGTGCCGGGGAGTCCGTCCTCAAGGACGCCGGCTTCACCGAGGTGCAGCGCATCGACATCCCCTTCGTGTTCGAGTTCGCCGATCCCGAGCTCTACGCACGAGCCTTGGCGTCGACCGGGCCGGCTTTCGAGGCGATGGAGGCGGTCGGTGAGGCGGAGTTCTTGCGGACCGCTGCCGATCTGGCTCGCGAGAAGGTCCGCGCCGGTCTTCCCCTCCGGGCGCACGTCGCGGTCGTGGGCTACATCGCCAAGAAGTCGGCCCGACAAGTCCCCGCAGGCAACCACGTCTCGAGCGTCCAAGCCGACGAGTCGAGCTCCGGCTTCCTCTCGGCCCCGACACAGACGCCTGAAGTCCAGCGCCTGTTCGACGACGACAGAGAAGCCGCCGGCTACGTGACGAACGTGTCTCGCCTGTGGGCCTACATGCCGGCCACTCTCGAGGGATTGTCCGATCTCATGGGCCAAGCAACTGAGGCCGGCGCCCTCACCCTTCGTCAGCGAGCTGTCCTCGTGACGGCCGCTGCATCAACTCTTGGTGATTCCTATTGTTCGCTGGCATGGGGCAAGAGGCTCGCGGCGGAGACGGCGCCTGAGGTCGCGGCGGCGGTCATTCGGGGCGCTGACGACGATCTGGACCTGAGCGAACGGGCGCTCGCCGATTGGGCGCGAGCCGTCGCCACCGACCCCAATGCCACCGAGGCGAGGGACGTCCAGCGTCTGCGGGACGCCGGCTTCGACGAGACGCAGATTTTTGCCATCACCGCGTTCGTCGCGTTCCGCCTCGCCTTCTCGACCATCAACGACGCGCTGGGGACAGGTCCAGACGCGCAATTGGGCGCTTCGACGCCGGCTCCGGTTCTGTCTGCTGTCACGTTCGGCCGCCCCGTGGAGCCTGAGCATGAGTAGACCCGCAGAGCGCATGATGGGCCGAGCTATCTCGAGATTGGCGGGCGACGATTCAGCGTCACCCGAACAAGTGTCATGACCCGGACCCCCCTCAACAATGAAAAGGAGCAATCCAAATGACAACTACGGATACACCAGTCAACAACGGCGTCAACGTCGAGGCCCTTTTGGGCGCTCGGGCAGCGCTCACCGAAGCACCCGAAGCGGCTCAGTTCCAATGGCGGGCAACCTGCGAATGGCAGGACGGCACCCACAGCCGCTCGACGGTCGAGGGCTTCTTCGGTCTGGGTGAGGAACAGAGCCACCGCACCCGATACGTCTTTGACGCCGACCACCCGGAGATCTTCGCCTCTCAGGACAACGGCATGACCCCGGTCGAATACGTCCTTGTCGGCCTCGCCAGCTGCCTGACCGCCGGCGTCGCTGCGGTTGCCCAGAATCGTGACATCCAGCTGCGCAGTGTCTCGGCGACGATCGAAGGCGCGATGGACGTTCGTGGCATCCTGGGTGTGGACAGCGATGTCCGCAACGGCTTCAGCGACATCAAGGTGACCTACGACATCGACGCAGACGCGTCGCCCGACGACATCAAGGCACTCGTCGCGCAATCGCAGAAACGCTCCGCCGTGTACGACATCGTCACGAACCCCACGAACGTGAGCGTCCAGGTCAGCTGACCGAAGCTCGTCCAGAGGAGTAGACCAGCTCGATGCGCACCACCACCGTCGTGATCGGAGCCGGTCACAGCGGGCTGGCGATGAGCCGGTGCCTCTCAGATCGCTCCATCGATCATGTCGTTCTCGAACGACATGAAATCGCCCATTCGTGGAGGACCGAACGGTGGGATTCGCTGCGGTTGCTCACGCCGAACTGGCAGTGCCGCCTTCCGGGATGTTCGTACGACGGCAGAGACCCCGATGGCTTCATGACGATGGTCGAGGTCGCCGACTTCATCACGGACTACGCGACCCTGATTGCCGCACCGGTGCAGACTGAGACGACGGTCTCGTCGGTGCGCCGTGTCGACGGTGAGTACCGGGTAACCACGAACCAGGGCGAATGGCAGTGCGAGACCGTCGTCGTGGCGACAGGGGCTTTCAACGTGCCTCACCGACCTCCCTTGTCGGACGCACTGCCATCGTCGGTGACAACGTTGACCCCGTTCGAGTACAAGAACCCCGATCATCTGGCCGAAGGTGGCGTGCTCGTCGTGGGCGCATCAGCGACCGGAGTGCAGATTGCGTGCGAGATCCAGCGCTCCGGTCGTCAGGTCACACTCGCTGTGGGCGAGCACGTGCGGGGGCCGCGTGACTACCGGGGTCGAGATATTCACTGGTGGATGGACGCGGCCGGCGTCCTCGATGAACGTTACGACGAGGTAGACGACATCGTCAGGGCTCGGCGCGTGCCATCGATGCAGCTCGCAGGCTCACCCGAGCGAGCGACCTTCGACCTCAACGCGCTCACGAGCGCCGGCGTCAAGCTGGTCGGTCGGCTGGCTGGACTCCGCGATGGTCGGGCTCAGTTCTCGGGATCCTTGCGGAACAAGTGCGAGCTCGCAGACCTCAAGCTCGGGCGGTTGCTGGACACCATCGACGAGTGGGCCTGCGCGAGCGGCCTTGACGACTCGGTGGCGCCTCCTCACCGGTTCACACCGACTGTCGTCGGCGACGCACCGCCGCTCGGTCTCGATCTCGCCAGCGGTGAGATCGAGACCGTCATTTGGGCGACTGGATTCCGCCCGGACTACTCATGGCTCGACATCCCGGTCCTCGATGGCAAGGGGATGATTCGTCACGATGGTGGCGTCGTCGATTCCCCCGGCATGTTCCTGCTGGGAAGCCCCTTTCTGCGCCGACGCAAGTCGAGCTTCATCGACGGTGCTCGAGCAGATGCCCAAGAGCTCATCGTTGAACTCACCGCATACCTCGACGCGGGAGCAGCGCTGACGAGGGGTTGATGGGGAGGCGCCGCGCGAGCCACGAGCGCTGTGCGGCTGCTGCTTGTTTCGCGCCGACGTCCGTGCAACCTCGGGTGTCCATGACCGGTCCGCCCGCCGTTCAGCCTCGCTCCAACGGATCGGATGCCGGCGGGCGAGGTTGTCGCGACGTGATCCGTTGCGGGAAGCACCAATGGAAAGGATCGGCTCCCCCCTTTGGTGAACGACGTGTGACAAGGTGAAGTCCTTTTTCCTGCCTCCCGACGGGCGCCGGACTCCCGCGCCGAGCCGACCCGGGACCAGGGTTCACAACCCTCTGCAGAGTTGCGCCCCGATTGCGTTACCCGGGTGTCGGCACCCGCCGTTTGTCCCCCTGCCTGGTCGGGTACGGGGCACCCCGAGGAGGTGAATGCCGACTATGGAGACGTCACGCCCGCGGAGCCGCGCGAACATCGAGGAGGCCCAGGTGGCGAGTCCCAACGGAGAAGGTCTCGTCCCATTGCCCCGCACCTGGAGCAGGCCCGTCGTGCGCGCGATCCGCCCCGAGGTCGATTGCGGCCGGCGACCCGCCAAGACCACCGTGGGCGAGCTCCTCGCCGTCGAGGCTGATGCCTTCGTCGACGGCCACGAGTCGTTGTGGTGCGAGCTCCGCTACCGCCACGAGTTGGGCGCCTCGTGGACCACCATCCCGATGCAGAAGTCCTTCGACGACCGCTGGCACGGCCAATTGCCCATCACCGAGCGCGGCATGTACCGATTCTCGGTGAGGGCGCGCGTGGACGAGTTCGCCACCTGGCGGGACGATCTGGCGGCGAGAGCCCGGGCCGGCCAGGACCTCAGCGTCGAGTTCCAGACGGGTGGCGATCTGATCGATGCCGCTGCGATGCGGGCGCGCTCGACCGAGCGCCGGATGCTCGTGGAACTGGGTGGCGCATTGCTCGATGCCCCGCGCGGCCTGGAAAGCGGCGCGCCGCCGGAGATGGCCACGTGGGTCCTGGGGGAATCACCGCGCCGCGACTGCTCGTTGGGCGACGTGCTCTTCTCCGACCGCCTCGGACGTCTGCTCGGGACCCTGGCCGATCCGGCCAGGGGCGCCAGCACGGATACCCGCACCGTGGTGGCCGAACGTGCGAAGGCCCGCTTCAGCGCCTGGTACGAGTTGTTCCCGCGCTCGACCTCTCCCGATCCCACCCGGCATGGGACGCTCACCGACGTACGCCACCGCCTCGACTACGTGGAGCGGATGGGTTTCGACGTCCTGTACCTGCCTCCGATCCACCCCATCGGCGTGACGGCGCGGAAGGGCCGCAACGCCACCACGGCGGCATCGGCCGGAGACCCGGGTAGCCCCTGGGCGATCGGAGGGCATGCCGGAGGCCACACCGCGCTGCACCCCGAGCTCGGGACGATGGAAGACCTCCGCGCGTTGGTGGCCGACGCTGGGGCGCGCGGGATCGACGTGGCCATCGACCTTGCGTTCCAAGCCTCCCCCGACCACCCGTGGGTACGGGAGCACCCCGAGTGGTTCCGCCACCGGCCCGACGGGAGCATCCGCTACGCCGAGAACCCTCCCAAGCGCTACGAGGACATCTATCCCTTCGACTTCGAATGTCCGGACTGGGTGGGCCTGTGGCTCGCCCTGCGCGACGTGGTCCTGTTCTGGGTCCGCCAGGGCATCACGATCTTCCGGGTCGACAATCCCCACACCAAGCCCTTCGCCTTCTGGGAGTGGTTGCTGGCGAGCGTGCGTGCCGACGCGCCGGACACCATCTTCCTGTCGGAGGCGTTCACCAGACCCCGCGTGATGGAGCACCTGGCTCGCATCGGATTCACGCAGTCCTACACCTACTTCACCTGGCGCACCTCGAAATGGGAACTCGAGAGCTACATGACCGAGCTCACGAGTTCCGAGACTGCCGACTACCTCAGACCGAACCTGTGGCCGAACACGCCCGACATCCTCAGCGAGGAGCTCCAGTCGGGTGGCCGCCCCGCCTTCCTCTCCCGGCTCGTCCTGGCGGCCACGCTCAGTGCAAGCTACGGCATCTACGGACCCGTCTTCGAGTTGCAGGAACACGTCCCGCGCGAACGTGGGTCGGAGGAGTACCTGCGTTCAGAGAAGTACGAAGTCCGCTGGTGGGACCTCGACAGCCCCACGAGCCTGTCCCCGTTCATCGCGATGGTCAACCGGATCCGCCGCGAGCATGCGGCCCTGCAGTTCAACGACTCACTCCGCTTCCACGGTGTCGACAACGACCAGCTGATTGCGTACTCGAAGACACGTCCCACGCCGGAAGGCCTCGATGTCGTGGTGGTCGTCGTGAACCTCGATCCCCACTACCCCCAGTCGGGTTGGGTGACACTGGACCTCGGGTCCCTGGGCATCTCGGTCGACGCGCCCTACGTCGCCCATGACCTCCTCTCGGACGCGAGGTACGTGTGGGAGGGCAGCGCGAACTTCGTCAAGCTCAATCCCTCCGACGTCCCCTGTCACATACTCTCCCTCAGCCAGCGGAGCGCTCGCCCCAAGCCGGGATCGGTGTCATGACCACCGCTCAGTTGTTGCGCGAGCAGCGCTCGTTCGATGTGGTCAGCCCCGACGACCACTCGACCTGGTACAAGGATGCCGTCATCTACGAGCTCCACGTCCGCGCCTTCCACGACGACAACGGCGACGGGGTCGGCGATTTCAAGGGTCTCGTGGAGAAGCTCGATTACCTCCAGGGTCTCGGCGTGACCGCGTTGTGGCTCCTCCCCTTCTACCCGTCACCGCTGCGCGACGACGGGTACGACATTTCCGACTACCGCCAGGTCCATCCGTCTTACGGCACCTTGCGTGACTTTCGCCTCTTCCTGCGCGAGGCGCACCGGCGCGGGATGCGGGTGATCACCGAGCTCGTCCTGGCCCACACCTCGGACCAACACCCGTGGTTCCAACGGGCGCGTCACGCGCGTCCTGGGTCGAGCCACCGGGACTTCTACGTCTGGAGTGACACGCCTGATCGGTTCGCTGACGCCCGGGTGATCTTCAAGGACTTCGAGTCTTCCAATTGGTCGTTCGACCCTGTGGCCGGGGCCTACTTCTGGCACCGCTTCTACTCCCATCAGCCCAGCTTGAACTACGACAGCCCCCTGGTGCGGCAGTCCATTTTCGACGTGGTCGATTTCTGGCTCTCCATGGGGGTCGACGGACTGCGGCTCGATGCAGTGCCGTACCTCTATGCCCGGGAAGGGACCACCTGCGAGAACCTCCCCGAGACCTTCGACTTCCTCCGCCAGCTGCGCGCGCACGTCGACGCTCGTTTTGAAGACCGGATGCTCCTGGCGGAAGCCAACCAGTGGCCCGAGGACGCCGTGGAGTACATGGGCCGGGGCGACATGTGTCACATGGCGTTCCACTTCCCGCTCATGCCGCGCATGTTCATGGCGGCCCGACAGGAGGACCGCTTCCCCATCGTCGACATCCTGGCGGAGATCCCGTCCAAGCCCCCCGACTGCCAGTGGGCGCTCTTCCTCCGCAATCACGACGAGCTCACGCTCGAGATGGTCACCGACGAGGAGCGCGATTACATGTACCGGGCCTACGCTCAAGATCCTCAGGCGCGCATCAACGTGGGCATCCGGCGGCGGCTCGCCCCCCTCCTGGGGAACGACCGCAAGCTCATTGAGATGATGAACGGGCTGCTCTTCTCCATGCCGGGGACTCCGATCATCTACTACGGCGACGAAATCGGGGTGGGCGACAACATCTACCTCGGAGACCGCAATTCGGTCCGTACGCCGATGCAGTGGAACAGCGACCGCAACGCGGGGTTCTCCGACGCCAACCCGCAGCGCCTGTACCTCCCTGTCGTCATCGACCCGGAATACCACTCTCAGGCCATCAACGTCGAGGCGCAGTCCCAGAACCCCAATTCGCTGCTGTGGTGGATGAAGCGGCTCATCGCGCTCCGCCAGCGTTACAAGGCCTTCGGGCGTGGGACGTTGGAGATCCTCCTCCCGGACAACCGCAAGGTCTTCGCGTTCATCCGTCACTTCGAGGACGAGCGCATCCTGTGCGTCTTCAACCTCTCGCGGCACGTGCAGTGCGCGGAGCTCGATCTGTCCTCGCTCCGCGGTGCCGTGCCCGTCGAGTTGTCGGGCAACCAGGAGTTCCCCCCCATCGGTGAGCTGCCCTACTTCATCACGCTCGGACCGCACGGCTTCTACTGGTTCTCACTCGAGTACGAGCCCGATGAGTTCCAACGCGAGCGGCCGGTCTTCTCGACGCCCGGCCGATGGGACACGATCTTCGAGGCCCCCAGCCGTCAGCGCTTCGAAACGTGGCTCCCCACCTATCTGCTGGAGCGGCGGTGGTTCGGCCAGAAGTCGCGCGCCATCACATCCGCGACCATCGTCGACACCGTGCCGGTCCCGGCCTCATCTTCGGGCTCGAGCCGACCTGATGCCGACCGGTCTCCACCGGCGGCGCATCTCGTGATCGTGCAACTCGAACTCGAGTTCGGCGCGCCCGAGCGCTACGTCGTGCCATTGGCCTACGTGGAGGGCTCCGACGCCGAGGAAATGGTGAAGTGGCACGGCGATGCGGTGGTGGCAGATCTGCGCACCGCCTCGGGCGAAGGTGTCCTCGTCGACGCTGTGCACTCGCACGCGTTCGTCACAGCGATGGCGGATGTCCTGGCTCGGCGGAGGGTCCTCTCGGGCCGCCACGGGCAGATGATCGGGATCCCCTCTCCCAACCTGCGCCACTTCAACGGCTGCCTGCGCTCGGACTGCTCCACGACTCCGATCTCGGGGGAGCAGTCCAATTCCTCGGTGCTGCTGGGCGACGAGGCCATCATGAAGTTCCTCCGACGCTTCGAAGAGGGCGTCAACCCGGGCGTCGAGCTCGGTCGATACCTGAGCGAGCAAGCGCGGTTCCCGCACGCTCCGCGGGTAGGAGGCAGCATCGAATACCGCGGGCGCGGCGTGGGGGCGGTGCCGGCCACCCTGGCGGTGCTCGAGGAGTTCGTACCGAACGAAGGCGATGGCTGGACCTATGTCGTCGACGCCCTGGCGCACGGGCTCGAGGACGCGCTTGCCAGCTCCTCCTCCGACGACGACCTGCTCACCCTCCCGCCACGCGGCGTCGTGACGGGAGACCCCTGGGACCTGGCGCCGGCCCACCCCCTCGTCGGGCCGCACATGGAGTGGGCATCACTCCTCGGGAAACGGACGGCCGAGATGCACGTTGCCTTGGCTGCGGGCCAGGGCCCGGACTTCGTTCCGGAACCGCTCACTGCCTTGGACCGGCAGGCCCTGTTCCACGGTGCTCGGAGCCTCACCCGGCAGGTGCTGCGGGACGTCGTTTCGAAGGACCTGAACTCTCCCTTCGTGCAGCAGGTGCTGGAGCGCGAGCCGGAGATCATCGAACGGCTGCGGAGGCTGAGTGCTGTTCCCGTCGAGTCCTTCCGGATCCGCTGTCACGGTGACTTCCATCTGGGGCAGGTGCTGTGGACGGGGAAGGACTTCTTCATCATCGATTTCGAGGGCGAGCCGAAACGGTCTCTGGGCTGGCGACGCCTGAAGCGGCCGGCCCCGTTCGACCTGGCCGGCATGATTCGCTCGCTGCATTACGCCGGGCAGGCCGCAGCTCTCCGGGTCAATCTGGAGTTCGGCTCGTCGGTCGAGTCGGGTCTGGGCAAGCGATACGACGACTGGATCGCGTTCTGGCACCGCTGGGTCTCGGAGCGGTTCCTCGACTCGTATCTCGAGGTGGCGGGCCGAAGCCCGTACCTCCCATCAGATGGCGCTCATGTCGCTCAGCTCCTCGACTTCTTCCGGCTGGAGAAGGCCGTCTACGAACTCAGCTACGAGGTCAACACCCGTCCGACCTGGGTCGACATCCCGGCCAAGGGCATCCTCGACATCCTGGACTCGGAGCAGTGACGGGGCTCGACGGGGGCGTCGCCGCTCTGTGCGAATTGCACGGAGTGCACACCTCCTATACCGACGCGTCGGGCGGTGTCCGCACCCCCGACCAAGATGTGGTGGTCGCGGTGCTCCGGGCGCTCGGCGTGCCGCTCGACCGAACCAGCGACGCAGCGATCCTCCTGCGCGATCAACGCCGCGCGGCCGCCCGCCGACAGCTCCAGCCCGTCCTCGTCCACCGCATCGGGCGGCACGACACGGTCACGGCCACTCTGCCCGGAGGCGCGGAGCCTGAGGAGCTGTGGGTCGGACTCGAGCTCGAGGATGGGACGACGACGCGAGAGCGGCTCAGCAAGGCGCTGACTCGCTCGCTCCCGGCGCCGGAGGTCGAAGGTGAGCGCTACGTCAGGATCGAGTTCGACCTGCGTGCCGTCGCCGGCTGCCCCGTGCCACCGGGGCGCCATCAGGTCACGCTGGAGGGATCGGGAGCGCCCGAGGCCGCTCTTCTGGTGGCCGCACCCGACTGCCCGCCAGCCTCGAGGCTGTGGGGCGCCTTCGTGCCTCTCCATGCGGTGCGCACGATGTCGGACTGGGGCATCGGGAGCTACACCGACCTGCGCAGCCTGGGCGAGTGGGTGTCGTCCCGGGGGGGCACACTTCTCGGCACCCTGCCGCTCTATCCCGCATTCCTCGAAGAGCCTGCGGACCCGAGCCCCTACCTCCCCGTCAGCCGGCTGGCGTACAACGAGGTCTTCGTCGATCCGGTGTCGCTCCCCGAGTTCGGCGTGACCGACGCCGCACGGGACGCGGTCGCCTCGCCCGACTTCCGCCGCAGGATGGCGGCGGTGCACGGTGCGCCTCTCGTCGAATACGAAGAGGTCGCCCGTTTGAAGCGCAGCGTGCTCGAGCCGATGGCGCAGACGGCGTGCCGGCTCCCCGACCGCCGGCGCGCGCTGGAGGACTTCGGTCGTCGACACCCCGAGCTCGTGGCCTACGCGCGGTTCCGGGCGGGCCTCGAGCGCTCGGGACCGCAAGGCGAGCCCGATCCGGCCCTGGTCCGGTACCACTTCTACGCCCAGTGGGCGGCCCATGAGCAACTCGACGACGCGGGCGGTGCAATCGGGCGCTACGCCGACCTCCCGATCGGCTCGCATCCGCAGGGCTTCGACCCGGTGTGGTCGCCGGTCTCGTTCGTGCCCGGCGTGCACGGCGGGTCCCCGCCCGACCGGTTCTTCCCGGGAGGGCAGGACTGGGGATTCCACCCGCTCCATCCCGAGCGGATGCGCGAGGACGGATACCGCTTCTTCTCTGCCGCATTGGCCCGAGCCTTCCGCCACGCCGACTGTCTGCGCATCGATCACGTGATGGGACTGCAGCGCCTCTTCATGATCCCCGAGGGCTACGGCGGCCAGGGCGCCTACGTCTCGTACCGGGCCGACGAGATGCACGCCCTGGTCTCGCTGGAGGCCTACCTCGCCAACGCAGTCGTCGTGGGCGAGGATCTCGGCACCGTCCCGGACGGCGTCCGAGAGCGGATGGCCCGGGACGGCATGCTGCGCACCTGGGTGTTCCAATTCGAGTCCACGGTGGACACGCCGCTTCCCGAACCGCCGGCCGACAGCCTCGCCGCGCTCGGCACGCACGATCTCCCCAGGTTCGGCGCCCTCCTCTGGGGGGACGACATTGCCGAGGATGAGCGGAACGGCGTCTTGACGCCCGAAGAGTCTGCGGAGGAGCTGCTGGTCCGCATCGATTGGCGGAGGCACCTCCTCAAGGCCCTCGGCGTGCAGACCCAGGGTTCGACCGAAGCCGAGGTGACCGCCGTCGCGCTCCAGGGCTGCCTGACCCACCTGGCCCGCAGCGACGCCGCGATCCTCCTCGTCGACCTCGAGGAACTGTGGGGCGAGCGCCGGCGCCAGAATCACCCCGGGACGGGACCGGGCCACGCCAACTGGAGGCTCCGTGCCGGGCACACGCTGGAGCAGATAGACCAGGATTCCGTCGTCACCGGCATACTCGCCGGCCTCGAAAGGAAGGCTTCGTGACACCCCCACGGTCATCGACGGTCGCCGGCGCCATCACCGACGACGACGTCCACTGGTTCAACGAGGGGACCCACCGGGGACTGGCCGGCAGGCTCGGAGGCCATCTGCTCCCGGACGGAGGCGCCCGGTTCGCCGTCTGGGCGCCGAACGCCACCGGGATCAGTGTCATCGGGGACTTCAACGGGTGGGACGCCGCCGCGGATCCGCTCGACGTCCTCGGGGAGTCGGGCATCTGGGAAGGCGTCGTTCGCTCCGCCGAGCACGGTGACGTCTACAAGTTCGCCATCGCCACCCGGCAGGGTGACGTGCTCGAGAAGGCCGATCCGGTCGCGCATTGCACGGAACAGCCGCCGCGCACCGGATCCGTCCTCTGGGACCTCTCCTACACCTGGGGCGACAAGGAGTGGATGACGTCGCGAGGACGGCACATGGCGCTCGACGCGCCCATGTCGATCTACGAGGTCCATGCGGGCAGCTGGCGGCGGGACGAAGGCCGCCACCTCAGCTACACGTCCATGGCAGACCCCCTCATTGCGCACGTGCAGCGGTGCGGCTTCACGCACGTCGAGTTCCTCCCCCTGATGGAGCACCCCTTCTACGGGTCGTGGGGATACCAGACGACGGGCTATTTCGCGCCGACGCGCCGCTACGGCGACCCGCAGGAAATGATGGGGCTCATCGACCGCCTCCACCGCGCCGGCATCGGTGTCATCTTCGACTGGGTCCCGTCGCACTTCCCGTCCGACGCCTTTGCCCTCGCGGAATTCGACGGCACCCACCTGTTCGAACATGCCGATCCGCGGCTGGGCTTTCACCCGGACTGGAAGAGCCTCATCTTCAACTACGGCCGCCACGAGGTGCGGAGCTTCCTGGCTTCCTCAGCGGAGCACTGGCTCTCGGCGTACCACGTCGATGGCCTGCGGGTCGACGCGGTCGCGTCGATGCTCTACCTCGATTATTCGAGGCGACCCGGCGAATGGCTGCCCAACCCCGACGGAGGCCGGGAGAACCTCGAGGCGATCGCCTTCCTGCGTCAGCTCAATACGGGGATCTACCTCGATCATCCTGACGTGCAGGTCTTCGCCGAGGAGTCGACCGCGTTCCCCGGGGTGTCGAAGCCGGTGGAGCTGGGCGGCATCGGCTTCGGACTCAAATGGGACATGGGCTGGATGCACGACACCCTCGAGTACCTCTCCCGGGAGCCTGTACACCGTCGGTTCCACCACGGCGAGCTCACGTTCCGCAGCGTCTACGCCTTCAGCGAGAACTTCACTCTCCCGCTGTCCCACGACGAGGTGGTCCACGGCAAGGGATCCCTCCTCACCAAGATGCCCGGGGACGACTGGCAGCGGTTCGCCAACCTCCGCCTCCTTTACTGCTACCAGTTCGCCCAACCCGGCAAGAAGCTCCTCTTCATGGGCGCCGAGATCGCGCAGTGGCGCGAGTGGGAGCACGAAGGCGAGCTGGACTGGTCCCTCGCGGGTCTCCCGGCACACCACGGGATACTCACGCTGGTCTCGGACCTCAACCGACTGCACCGCACCGTGCCGGCGCTGCACGAGCTCGACGCCGACCCGCGCGGGTTCCTGTGGACGCAGCCCAACGACGCCGACGCAGGGCTGTTGAGCTTCATCAGGCTCTCCGGACTGGGTGAGCCGGTCCTGGTCGTCTGCAACTTCACGCCGGTCGTCCGGACCAACGTTCTCGCTGGCGTCCCTCGCGACGGGTTCTGGACCGAGGTCCTCAACAGCGACGCGCTCGACTACGGGGGCAGTGGGGTCGGGAACCTGGGCGGCGTGCACTCCCGCCCGCTGCCCAACCACGGAATGGAGCACTCGCTGACCTTGACGGTTCCGCCGCTGGCGTGCCTCTACCTGCGCCTGCAGTGAGCCTTCAGGTGGGTGCCGTGCCCGTCGGCGCGGCCGGAACGAGGTTCACCGTGTGGGCTCCGACCGCAGAGTCCGTCGACATCCACCTGCCCGGGTCCGGCGAGCAGGTGGGGCTGAAACCGGTGGGCCGCGGCTACCACACCGCTCTCGTCCCCTGCGGGCCGGGCACGCGCTACCACTACCTCCTGGACGGCGGGGGCAGCGAGCTGGCCGACCCGGCGTCGCGGTATCAGCCCGAAGGCGTGCATGGCCCCTCGGAGGTGGTGGACCTCGGCGGGTACCGCTGGCGCGACCTGGACTACCACCCGGCACCCTGGCGCGACATGGTGCTCTACGAGCTGCACATCGCCACCTTCACCAAGGACGGGACGTTCGCGTCGGCCGTCGCGGAGCTGGACGACCTCGTGGACCTCGGGGTCACCGCAGTTGAGATCATGCCGGTCTCGCAGTTCCCCGGCAGCCGGAACTGGGGCTACGACGGCGTGTTTCCCTTCGCGGTGCAGAACACGTACGGGGGGCCCTCGGGCCTGCAGTCCCTGGTGGACGAATGCCATCGCCGGAACCTGGCTGTCGTCCTGGACGTCGTCTACAACCACCTCGGCCCGGAGGGCAACGTGCTGCCGGCCTACGGCCCCTACCTCACCGAGCGCTACCACACGCCATGGGGACCAGCGGTCAATCTCGACGGACCCGACTCCGACCCCGTGCGCGACTACTTCGTGGAGAATGCCCTCCAGTGGCTCGAGGAGTTCCACGTCGACGGCCTTCGGCTCGATGCCGTGCACGAGTTCATCGACCGATCCGCCCGTCCCTTCTTGGTCCAGCTGACCGAAGCCGTCGCCGACGCATCCGAGCGGACGGGACGGGCTCACTGGCTGATCGCGGAGAGCGCGGACAACGATCCCCGCGTCGTGACCCCTGTCCGCGCCGGCGGCCTCGGGCTTGACGCCCAGTGGAACGACGACTTTCATCATGCCGTGCACGCGGCATTGACCGGCGAGACCGCCGGCTACTACGCGGACTACGGCGCGGTCGACGACGTCGCCCGCGCCATGGCCCAGGGCTTCGTCTACCAGGGGCAGTACTCCAGCTTCCGGCGGAGACGGCACGGTGCTCCGGCCGCCGGGCTCGAACCCGGCCGATTCGTGATCTTCGACCAGAACCACGACCAGATCGGGAACCGACCCGACGGGTCGAGGCTCTCCGCACTGGTGGCAGAGGAGCCGCTGCGGCTGGCTGCGGCCCTTCTCCTCCTCTCCCCCGGGGTCCCCCTCCTCTTCATGGGTGAGGAGTACGCGGAGACCGCGCCCTTTCCCTACTTCGTCGACCACTCCGATCCGGCTCTCCTCGAAGCGGTCCGGCGCGGGCGGGCTGCCGAGCACGCGCCGCTCGAGGGGAGGCCGATCGACCCGGGGGATCCCGAGACGTTCGCGCGGGCCAGGCTCGACCGGGCTCGGCGACACGAGGAGCGGTACCGCGAGCACTGGGAGCTCTGTCGTTCGTTGCTCTCGTTGCGGGCGGCGGAACCGGCTCTGCGCCGGTCAACTCGGGAATGTGCCCGGGCGCACGCCGAAGGCCGGGTCGTCACCCTTCTCCTCACCCATGACGGTGTCGACGTGGTCGTGTTCTACAACCTGTCTCCGGACCCCGCGGCAGGCCACCTCCCGGAGGCCAGCCGAACAGAAGGCGCGTGTTGGACGGAGTTGCTGGAACGCAATGCACCGCTGCCGTCCGCAGGTCTGGTGGCACTCGACGGATGGGGCTTCAGGGTGTTCCGCCGTGCGGGCTCGCTGCTGAAGCCGGCACCGTGAGGGTCTGGCCCGGATCGCCCTACCCGCTCGGCGCGACCTGGGACGGTGAGGGCGTGAACTTCGCCATCTTCTCCGAGCACGCTCAGGCCGTCCGTCTCCTCCTGTTCGACGATCCGCGGTCGGGTGAGCCCTCCACGGTGATCTCGTTCAACGAGACCACGGACCAGGTCTGGCACGCCTACCTCCCCGATGTCCGCCCGGGGGCTCTCTACGGGTACAAGGTGGAGGGCCCTTACGAGCCGGAGCAGGGCCACCGCTTCAACTCGGCCAAACTCCTCATCGATCCCTACGCCAAGGCGGTCAGCGGGCCCATCGATTGGAACGACGACCTTTTTGGGTACACGGTCGGTGACGAGCGCGCCGACCTGTCGCGGGACGACCGCGACTCGGCCGCCGCCCTCCCCAAATCCGTCGTCGTCGATCCCTCTTTCACCTGGCTGGACGACCGCCCTCCGCGCACCCCGTGGAATCGCACGGTCATTTACGAGACACACGTGCGCGGTATGACGAACCGGCATCCCGGCGTCCCCGCACATCAAAGAGGAACGTTTCTCGGGCTCGCCTCGGACCCCATCGTCGACCACCTCCTCGGACTGGGCGTGACCGCCATTGAGCTGATGCCCGTCCATCACTTCGTGGCGGATCGCAATCTCGTGGCCCGCGGCCTCACCAATTACTGGGGCTACAACTCCATCGCCTTCTTCGCTCCCCACGTCGGGTACGCCACGGGTGCGCTGGGCGAGCAGGTCAGCGAATTCAAGTCGATGGTGCGCACGCTGCACCGGGCGGGGATCGAGGTCATCCTCGATGTCGTGTACAACCACACCGGGGAGGGCAACCAGCTGGGGCCCACCCTGTCCCTGAAGGGTGTCGACAATGCCGTGTACTACCGCCTGTCGCCGGAGGATCCCCGCTATTACCTCGACTACACCGGAACGGGGAACAGCCTGAACGTCCTCCACCCTCGAGCAATGGGCCTCGTCACCGATAGCCTGCGCTACTGGGTGACCGACATGCACGTCGACGGTTTCCGCTTCGACCTGGCGCCGGTGCTGGCCAGAGGGGACGGCGACGGGCAGGACAGCGCCTTTTTCGAGATCGTGCGGCAGGACCCTGTCCTGTCGACCGTCAAGCTGATCGCGGAGCCCTGGGACGCCAGCCCGGAGGGCTACCGCCTGGGCCAGTTCCCGCCCGGCTGGTCCGAGTGGAATGGGGCCTTCCGCGATTGCGTCCGGCGATTCTGGCGGGGGGACCCCGGCATGGTCCCCGAACTGGCTTCGCGCCTGACCGGTTCCAGCGACATCTATGCGCCGAGCGGCCGCCGCACCTACGCCAGCGTGAATTTCGTGACGTGCCACGACGGGTTCACCCTGACCGATCTGGTGACCTACGAGCAGAAGCGAAATCTGGAGAACGGCGACGACAACCGGGACGGCACCGACCAGAACTACAGCCGGAACTGGGGTGCCGAAGGCGAGACCAACTCCGCCCGAATCGAGCGCACCCGGGACCGCATGAAGCGCAACTTCCTCGCGACGCTCTTCCTCTCACAGGGCGTGCCGATGCTGCTCGGGGGCGATGAGATCGGACGGACCCAGGGCGGCAACAACAACGCCTACTGCCAGGACAATCCCGTCAGCTGGTTCGATTGGGATGTCGGTGAGTCGGGTTACGATCTGCGCAACTTCGTGCGTGACGTGATCGCGGTCATGCACGGCAATCCCATCCTGCGCCGGCGCGCCTTCTTCACCGGGGAACCTCAGCCGGGCATGCAGTCCAAGGACGTCACGTGGATCCGCCACGACGGACTCGAGATGTCCGAACAGGACTGGGGGGACCCCGACCTCCACAGCATCGGCATGCTGCTCCTCGGGAGGGCGACCGACGAGGTCGACGTCAGGGGGCGCTCCTACGCGGGTGACTCTCTCCTGATCCTCCTCAACGCCGGCACCCGGTCCCGTTCCTACACGTTGCCCCGGATGGAGCTTGCGGGAAATTGGGTCGAGGTTCTCAACACCGCGCACCCCGGGCCATGGTCCCGACTGGTCCGGAACGACGCTGTCTCCCTGAACGCCCACTCCACCCTGCTGCTCCGCCACAGCGAGCGGGAATTTGGATGAGGACAGAGGCACTCGGCTCGACGTACCGGCTACAGCTTCACGGTCTCGGCTTGGCCGGAGCGCGCCGGCTCGTCCCCTACCTCGCGATGCTCGGGATCGAGACGCTGTACCTCTCCCCCGTTCTGGCGGCCGTACCGGGGAGCACGCACGGCTACGACGTGGTCGACCCCGAACACCTCGACTCCACGCTCGGCTCCGAGGAGGACTTCCGTTCCCTGCTCCATGACCTCGACGTCCGGGACATGCGGGTCCTGCTCGACATCGTGCCGAACCATATGGCCGCGAACCCTTCCAATCCATGGTGGTGGGACGTCCTCCGCCGCGGTCGCGCCTCTCCGTACGCCGGCTTCTTCGACATCGACTGGAGCCGGCACGGTGGCCGGGTCCTCGTCCCCACCCTCGGCCGACCCCTGGCCGATGCCATGGCCACCGGCACGGTCTCACCCGACGGGTTCCTCGAGCTCGACGGTCAGAGGTTCCCGCTCGCGGAGGGGTCCGACGGAGGGGCGTTCCCCGCCGTGCTCGGACGACAGAGCTACCGGGCGGCGTACTGGCGCACCGCCGGCACAGAGGGGAACTACCGACGTTTCTTCGACATCGGCGGCCTGGTGGGTGTGCGCGTCGAGGACCAGGAGGTGTTCGACAGGACCCACGAGCTGACCCTGTCTCTCTGCCGTGACGAGCGGGTAGCCGGTCTGCGGGTGGACCATGTCGACGGACTGCTCGACCCGAGGCGCTACCTCGACCGCCTGTGCGAGCGCTTGCACGGCGAGGGCAGGGAAGACGCCGTCGTCCTCGTCGAGAAGGTGCTCGGCCGGAACGAGTCCCTCGATCCGCGCTGGCCGGTCGTCGGGACGACCGGGTACGAATTCATCGACCATGCGGCCGGACTCTTTCTCGACCAGCGCGGATACCGCCGTCTCGCCGCCCTCGGTGCGGCCATGACCGGAGATTCCGGCTGTTTCTCCGAACTCGCTTCCAGCGCGAAGCGAGAAGAGCTCGACCAGTCCTTCGCAGCGGACCACGATCGCCTGGCCCGGATGTCGCTGTCCGCCCTCGACCTCGACCGCCCGGGGCACGACCTGTCCGAGCGGGACGTTCGGCGGGCGTGGGCCGAGCTGACCGTGCACCTCGAGGTGTACCGGACCTACCTCAATGGTGACCCTCCCACGGATACCGATGAGCGAGTCCTGCAGGGAGCCGGATCGCTCCCGCAGGCGGATACCGAAACCGAGCGCGCCCTGCGCATGCTCGTCGACGCCCTCGCACACCGGACGACGTCCGGCGACCCGTGGTTGGCCGTGGCACGCCGCTGGCAACAATTGAGCGGCGCCGTGATGGCCAAAGGCGTCGAGGACACTGCCACCTATCGCTACCCGGGCCTGCTGGTCCAGGCGGATGTGGGCAGCGACCCCGATCATCCGTCCTGTGACGCCCCCGCCTTCCACCGACTGTGCCGGCGGCACACCGGAGGGCTCAACGCCACCTCGACCCATGACTCCAAACGGAACGAGGACGCACGGTGCCGGCTGGCCGTCGTCTCCGAAGCGAGTGATGCCTGGGCCGCGTTGACGGTGCGCTGGCATCGCCGGTTCATCTCCAGTGGAGGTGACGGACCCCTCCCCACCGAAGAGTTGCTCGCCTACCAATCCGTGCTGGCTCTCTGGCCGATGGGCGGCGACGGGCTCGACGCGCCGAACCTCGGACGCCTGCAGGACTACATGGTCAAGGCAACGCGCGAAGCGAAGCGTCACAGTTCCTGGACCGATCCCGACGTGGCCTACGAGCAGACCGTGCGCGCCTTCGTGGCCCGCGTCAACGACGACGAGCGTTTCTGCGAGGAACTCGCTCGCTACTTCCGCCGGATCGGCCCGGCAGCCATCACAAACACCCTCGCACTCCTGGTGCTCAAGACTGGCGCGCCGGGGACACCTGACTTCTACCAGGGCACCGAGTTGATCGAGCCCACGCTGACCGACCCCGACAATCGCCGACCTATCGACTTCGACGCTCGAGCATCCATGCTCTCGAGCCTTCCACCCGTCTCGGTCGCCGCGGCGGGCCGGCTGCTGAAGGAGTTCCGCGACGGGCGCATCAAGCTCTACGCGACCCGGGCCCTCCTTCAGGCACGCCGGACATCCCGGAGGCTCTTCGCGCACGGCGGCTACCGGCCGCTCAGGGCCAGCTCACCGCACATCGTCGCCTTCGCACGCCGCCACGGTCCTTCGGTCGCTCTGTGCGTGGTCCCCCGCCTCACCTACTCCCTCGCGGGGCCAAGCCGGTTCGCCGTGGGTACGAGGGTCTGGGGATCCGAGACCGTTTCCGTGCCGTCGTGGGGGCGCGGCACGTACGAGGACGTGCTGACGGGACGAGTGGTCGAACCGCGCGTTGGCTGCTTGGAACTGGGAGAGGTCCTGCGGACCCTCCCGGTGGCCCTCCTCCTCCGCCGATGATCACCCGGCAAGATCCGTGAGTGCGGCGTCGGATTGGGCGGCGTGTGAACGAAGGCGTCCAGTACCGCCGCGGCGAGGCAAGCACCCGAGCCGACCAGGAGCGCGGTGCGCGGACCGCCGGCCGCGATGATCCAACCGGTCACGATGCTGCCGATGGGCGTGGTCCCCAGGTAGATCCCGCCTCCGGCATGACGGCCAAGCCGTCACGGTCCATCGCGCACCCTCAGCGAAGCGGAGAGGTGAGCTCCGGAGTGGCGGCCGGTGAGCGTCTCGGTCAACCAGTGAATCCCCGAGCGGCGTTCAGGCGTCCGGCCAGCCGCTCGAGCTCCTCCAGCAACCCGTCGGGGATCTCTTTGGCCGCTGCGCCGTCATCGTTCACCGCGTCGATGGCACGCACGAGCCCGGACATCGCGTCGGTGAGCTTCGACGCCGCGGCCGTGATGTCACTGTTCCCGTTACTCATGGGTATCGCCTCTCTGTCTTCGTCGTATCGGCTCGTGAGCCTGACGGGTCATTTGTGCAGGCACTGTTCTATCGCTCTACCCCCTCGGTCTGCATCGCCGGGTTCGGCTGTTCGCTCTCGGTCG
Source organism: uncultured Acidimicrobiaceae bacterium (assembly GCA_963719485.1). GTDB lineage: Bacteria > Actinomycetota > Acidimicrobiia > Acidimicrobiales > RAAP-2 > Bog-473. Next base: position 2,857,545 of record OY970387.1, on the reverse strand, counting down.
CCCACGTCGGAGCAGACCGGTCTCGACCCGTCCCCGAAGCTCGTGCGTGTCGCTACAGTGCGGTGAGGGACGGCAATAGCCCTGGCCAGGAACGGTCAGGTTGCATCGAGAGAGTGGACGAAGTATCGGAGATGCGGCACGATGTTCGAGCCGACACAACCTTTCGGGTTGATCCCCTCGCGGCCGCCACGGTGGGCGAGTGGTTCTTGCATTCCCGAAGCGCGCATCACGATTCCAGGGTGATCGAGGCGTACCGGCAACTCCAGGTGGAGACGGATCACCTGTTTGCCCTCCTCACTCGGGACGCCTCCCGCCCGGCGGTACGAGTGGCGTTCACACGTTGTGCGAAACCTTACGAAAGCGACGAAGAGCTCATCTTTGCGGTGCGCGCCTACGGGACGCTGGAGATCACCTCCGCCGCCACCGCCGGAGAGCGCCTTCATCCTCTCTTCGACTGTGCGTTCGGTGGCGCGTTCGACCGGTTTCGCGCCGTCCATGACCTCATCGGCCATGCCTGGTGCGGATACAGTTTCGATCTCCATGACGAGTGCGCGGCCTGGAGCGTCCAAGACCGCCTGCACGAGGGTCTGGCGCGGTTCGCTCTTGCGACCGAACTCTACGGAGTGAACGCCGCCCGCGGCATACTCGGCGAGGCGCCAGATCTCCGCGCAGTGCTCCTCGCGCCCGGGACCTGGAGCGCTATCTCCTTGTCTCGCAGAGAATGAGGGCGGAACTCACTGGGGTTGTTCCCGCACGACCTCAGCCGGGTTCTTGTCGTCACGGAGGCCGAGAAACCGCGGCTGCCGCAGCCGAGCATCGTTCGTCCACTCGGCAAATCCGATCTGGGCAACAAGCTCGGGCCGCGTCCAGTGCACGCCGCGAGGGATGGGTTTCGCGTCGACGAACACCGGTGCGGCGGTCTCCAACTTGCGGAGCCGGATTCCGAGATCGTGCAGCGTCGCCTTGGTGTAACCGGTGCCGACCTTCCCTGCGTAGCGGAGCGACCCCTGCTCGTAGTAACCAACGAGCAGAGCACCGAAATCCGTCCGGCTACCGGCAGGATCGGTGTACCCGCCGATGACGAACTCCTGCTCCCAGACGCACTTCAGCTTCAACCACTCCTTCGAGCGGCCGGCGACGTACGGCGCGTCGGCGCGCTTCGCGATGAGGCCTTCCCAGCCGGCCTGGCAGGCCGCGGCGAATCGGCCCTGCGCGTCATCGCGCCAGGCCTCGGTGGGCTGCAAAGCCGAGCTCGGCCGGATCCTCCCCGTCAGCAGGGCACGGCGCTCGACGAGAGGCCGGACGGTGAGGTCCTCCCCGTCGAGCTCCAGGAGGTCGAAGACGCAGAAGACGACCGGGTACGTGGCCACCTGATCCGATGACGGCGAGGAAACCCCGAGACGTTGCTGGAGCCGGGTGAAAGACGTCTGGTCTCCGTCGTAGGCCACCACCTCGCCGTCGAGCAGCATGTCCCGGGACGATTGAGCCGCCACGGCGGCGCGCACCTCGGGATAGGTGCCGGTGAGATCCCTGCCGGTGCGCGACTCGAGGCGCACGTCGCCGCCCACTTTGCGTGCGACACAGCGCTCACCGTCGAATTTGCGCTCCAACAGCCAATCGTCGCCGAAGTCGCGTCGATCGGTCAGCGTCGCGAGCATGAGTGGGATCACCATGCCATTATCTTCCACGAAGGCCGAGGCACAACCACGAGGAAGTCCAACCATGACAGCGACCGCGGTACCAATCCTCCACGATGACCGCTTCTTTATCGGTGGGGCGTGGGTCAAGCCCTCGTCCTCCGACGTCATCAAGGTCATCGATTCGGCGACGGAGGAACCGTACTTCAGCGTGCCCGGAGCTCGGGAGGCCGACATGGCCAGAGCGGTCGACGCTGCTCGTGACGCGTTCGACCACGGCCCCTGGCCCCGGCTGTCGCACGCCGAGCGGGCTGAGTACCTGCGGGCGATGGGCGAGGGCCTACGCGGCAAGGGTGAGGAGGTCGGCCAGCTGTGGCCGCGCGAGTCCGGCGCTCTCTTCGCCATCGCGCAGTACACGGCGGGTGCGATGGCAGGCGTCTTCGACTACTACGCAGGCCTTGCGTCCACGTTCTCCTTCGAGGAGCGCGTGCAGCCCACCATGGGTGGCGAGTTCGGCCTGCTGGTCCACGAGCCGGTCGGGGTGGTCGGGGCGATCATCCCGTGGAACGGACCGCTCAGCCTCATCTCCTACAAGATCGCTCCTGCCCTGATCGCCGGGTGCACGGTCGTCCTCAAGTCGTCCCCCGAGGCACCGGGTGACGCCTACCTGTTCGCAGAGATCGCCGAGGACATCGGCTTGCCGCCGGGGGTTCTGAACATCGTGACCGCGGACCGCGAGGTCTCCGAGCTCTTGGTTCGCAATCCGGGCGTCGACAAGATCACATTCACGGGTTCGACGGCCGCCGGCCGGCGCATCGCCTCCCTCTGTGGTGAACGGATCGCCCGCTGCACCCTCGAGCTGGGAGGGAAGTCGGCCGCGGTGATCCTCGACGACATGGACCTGCAGGCGGCGGCAAGTGCCATCTCGGGCGCCGAGTGCTTCCTCTCGGGGCAGGTCTGCTCGTCCCTGACCCGTGTCATCGTCAGCCGTTCCCGCCACGACGAGCTCGTCGAGACGCTGGCCGGCACCTTCTCACAGGTCAAGGTCGGCGACCCCTTCGACGCGCAGACCCAGATGGGGCCGCTCGCCATGGACCGCCAGCGCGACCGTGTGGAGGGCTACATCGCCAAGGGCATCGCCGAGGGCGCAGCACTGGCGACGGGCGGGGGTCGTCCGAAGGGCCTCGAGCGCGGCTACTACATCGAGCCCACGGTCTTCGGCAACGTCGACAACCACGCGACGATCGCCCAGGAGGAGATCTTCGGGCCGGTGCTCAGCGTGATCCCGGCAGACAACGAGGAGCACGCCGTCACCCTCGCCAACGACACGATCTACGGCCTCAACGCCTCCGTCTTCACCAACGACGTCGACAGGGCGAGGCAGGTCGCCGGTCAGCTGCGCTCGGGCACCGTCGGACACAACGCCTTTCGCACCGACTTCGGGATGGCGTTCGGCGGCTTCAAGCAGTCAGGCATCGGTCGAGAAGGTGGGACCGAGGGCCTGCTGCCGTTCCTCGAGACCAAGTCGGTGATCCTGAACGGCGCACCGTCCAGCTCCTCGTAGGAAGTTCCGGGTCAGGGCCACGGTGCCCCGGCCAGCCAGGTGAGCCGGCCGAGCGAGCCCTCCGGGTACAACGGACGCCATGGGCAGTTCTCTGGTTGCACCGGCCGTTGCGTGGCAGCCCTCGCTGTGGGCGGACCAGCGCACCGTCGTCGACCCGTCCTTCTCCGGCCTCGAACGAATCCAGCTTGACGGGGACTCCTGGGTGGACCACTGCCCGGGCTGGCTGTCGGGCTCCGACGGGGCCTTCGAGGAACTGCTCCATGACATGGAATGGAGCCAGAGGCGTCGTCGGATGTACGACCGCGAGGTCGACGAACCTCGGCTGACCTCCTGGCGGAAGGTGGACGCGCAGACCGCAGACTCGTCGCAATGGATGGAAGACGCTCGGGCGTCTCTGTCCACGCGCTACGCCGTGCAGTTCGATTCGGTGGGGATCAACCTCTACCGCGACGGCGCTGACAGTGTCGCCTGGCACCGCGACCGCATTCCGCCGGAAATCGTGGATCCCGTCGTGGCCCTCGTCTCGCTCGGCCAGCCCCGCACCTTCCTGCTGCGCCCGCAGGGCGGCGGGACGTCGCGCTCGTTCCGGCTCGGTCATGGCGACCTCCTCGTCACCGGTGGCCAGACACAGCGCCGCTTCGAGCACAGCGTTCCGAAGGTCAAGGTCTCAGGCCCGCGGATGAGCGTCGCGTTCCGGCACGGCGTCGGATGAACGTCCCTGTTCCCCTCCTCTCGGCCGCTGCCGGTCCCCGGTCGGCGGTTCCCTGGTTCGAGCTCCCTGACACCGGCGTCAGGTTCGGTATAGATTGCCGCTGTTGGGGATCGTGCGTCGGTACCACCCACGTGGAATCGGCCGGGCCGAGTCGGGGGAATGGACATGGAGTTCGATATGCAGGCGCCGGTCCAGAAGGGTGGGCGGGGTGATGCCGGAAACTCCCGGCCGGGACGCAGGGGTCGGAGCGCCGCTGCCGCCGGGGTCGCAGTCGCGCTGCTGACACCGTTGGCCCTGGTTCTCTCCCCGGGCGGAGCCGGAGCTGCATCCTCCGGTGTGGACCCGAACGGAGTGCTCAAGTACGGGTTCGACCTCAACAACGAGTTCAACAACGACTTCGCGCCGGCAACCGAGGAGAACGACTGCTCGTACACGGTCACCTCGAACCTCTACCAGTCCATGACGACCCCGGGGAACACCGCGGTCGGCGGTGGTGTGGCCCAGAGCTGGACGGTGTCCAACAACAGCTCGACGATCACCTTCCACATCAGGCCGGGCCTCACGTTCTTCGAACGGTCAACCCGTGACGTCTGCCGACGTCGCGGCCAGCCTGAACCACACGAAGACGAGCCCGCTGCGTTCGTCGCTGTTCGCCATCTCGAGCATCCAGACGCCCGATGCGTCGACCGTCGTCGTCAACCTGAACAAGCCCACCGCGGGTGACTTCCTGTGGGCGTCCACCTACGTCGACGGCCAGATCTACCCGGCCAACGCCATCGCCACGCAGTCCAGCCAACCCGTGGGTTCGGGGCCGTTCGTGCTGAAGAGCTATCGCCAGGGTTCGTCCATCGTCCTCGCCAAGAACCCGAAGTACTGGAACACGAAGGCCTACCCGCTGGGCGGAGTGGACTTCACCCAGGTGACGCAGGGTCCCGAGGCGGCGACCGCCCTCACGTCGGGATCGGTCGACATGATCGAGGTCGAGCCGGAGAACTATCCACAGTTGAAGAGCGACCCGAACATCGGCATTTCCGTCGCGAAGTCCTACGACGCCATGGAGATCGAGTTGCGCCAGAATACGGGGCCGTTCGCCAACGAGAAGGTGCGTGCCGCGCTCGAGTACGCGGTCGACCGGGCGGCCGTGAACAAGGTGGTTTTCGACGGGCTCGGCGCTCCCGCCTACCAGCCCGTGCCGACGTGGTCCCCGGGCTACTCCAAGTCGCTCGGCATCCCTGACCCCTACAACCCCGCCAAGGCCAAGGCCATGTTGAAGGCGGCCGGTTACCCCAAGGGCGTGAGCTTCAGCCTGATCATCCCGTCGGGCGACGCGACGTACGCCCGGGCGGCCGCCCTGCTCCAGTCGGAGATGGCCTCCGCCGGGTTCACGGCCAACCTGCAGCAGATCCCGGGGTCCGACTTCCTGACCGACGTCTATATCAAGAAGCAGGGAGACGCGCTCCTGAGCGAGCAGCTCACCAACGGGGCCGACCTGTCGAATGCCTACGAGGCCATGTTCGAACCTTCCGGCTTCCCGGCCAATGCGCTGGGCTCGGTCAACCAACAGCTGACACCCCTGATCGAACAGGCCAATGCATCGCTCAGCCCGAGCCTGCAAGGCCCGCTGATGCAGCAGATCGACAAGACGGTCCTCCAACAAGGACTCCTGGTGCCCATCGCCTTCATGCCCTCGATCGTGGCCTACAACAAGAATCGGGTCGGCGGGAAGGTCGTGGCGCCGATCGGTCAGTGCCGCTCGGACCTGGCCGGCATTTACATCAAGAAGTAGCTAGACGTCGGGAATGGCGTCGGGCGGCGGTGGCTCACTTCTGACGTTCGTCGCGCGTCGGCTGCTCATCACCATCCTGCTGCTCTTCTTGATCACGGTGGGCGTCTACTCGCTCATCTTGATCATCCCGGGCAACCCGGCCATCGCTCTGGCCGGCGGGACGAAGGCCACGCCGGCGGAGATCGCCAAGATCACGAACCAGCTGCACCTGAACGAGGGCTTTTTTGCCCAGTACTGGAATTGGCTCAGGGCGGCGGTGCACGGGAACCTCGGCAACTCCCTCTTCAACAACGAGACGGTCGCCTCTGGCATCGCCGCCCGCTTCCCGGTGACCCTGAGCGTGGCGGTCGGCGGCATGGTGGTGGCCATCCTGCTGGGCGTCCCGTCCGGGATCGTGGCGGGGTTGCACCAGGGCACGGCCCGCGACCGCGGCGTCACCGTCGGCTCGAGCATCGCCGTGGCCATTCCCGACTTCTGGCTCGCCATGTTGCTGGTGATCGTGTTCGCGGTGAAGTTGGAGTGGTTGCCGGCGCTCGGGTACACGCCGTTCACACAATCGCCCGCGGAATGGTTCCAGGACCTCCTGCTGCCGTGGTTGGCACTCGGCATCGGGGGGTCCGCCGTCATTGCGCGGCAGATCCGCGGCGCACTGATCGACACGCTGGACCAGGACTACATGCGGACGGCGGTGGCCAAGGGCCTGAATCCCAGGATGGTGGTCGGGAAGCACGCCCTGAAGAACGCCCTGAGCCCCGCCGTGACCGTGATCGGCATCCAGTTCGGATACCTCCTCGGGGGCACCCTCATCATCGAGCAGATCTTCTCGCTGCCCGGGCTGGGCACGTACATCATTCAGGCCATCAGCGACAAGGACATCCCGGAGATCCAGGGTGTGGTGCTGGTGGTGGCCCTCGCCTTCGTCCTCATCAACCTGGTCGTCGACGTCGCCTACGCCTACCTGAACCCGAAGATCCGGCTGTCGTGAGGTCTGCCCGATGAGTACGTGGAGCACGCCGAACGTCAGCGACCCCTTCGTCGGCCTGACCGACATCCCCGAGACGGGCGACAGCCCGAACGAGCTGCCCGAGCGGCGCCCAGGATTCTGGGTCCGTTTCCTGCATCAGCGCTGGGCCATCGCCGGACTGGTCTTCCTCCTGATCGTCATCGTCGCCGCCATCTTCGCCCCTCTCGTCGCGCCGCATGCCCCGAACGCGCAGGACATCAACGCGGTCAACACAGGTCCCTCCGCTGCGCACTGGCTCGGGACCGACGACCTCGGGCGTGACATCCTCAGCCGGCTGATCTGGGGTGCTCGCATTTCGTTGCGCGTGTCCTTCGAGATCGTGGCCCTGGCGGCCGTCGTCGCCATCCCCCTCGGACTGATCGCCGGGTTCTTCCGTGGCGCGGTCGACTCCGTGATCATGCGGACCATGGACGCCCTCTTCTCGTTCCCTCCGCTGATCCTCGCCTTGACGGTGGCCGCCCTTCTCGGTGCCGACATCAACGATGCCGCGATCGCCATCGCCATCGTGTTCGTCCCGAGCTTCGTGCGCCTGCTCCGGGGCGAGGTCATCGCCGTACGCGAGGAGGCCTACATCGAGTCGGCCCGGAGTCTCGGTGCGACCTCCAAGCGCCTCGTCGGGCGTCATGTCGTGCCGAACGTGGCGTCTCCGATCATCATCCAGATGGCACTCGCCCTCGGGTTCGCCCTCCTCACCGAGGCCGGTCTCAGCTTCCTCGGCGTCGGCGAACAGCCGCCCACGCCGAGCTGGGGCGGCATGCTCCAGGAGGGATTCCAGTTCATCAACACGGCCCCCTGGGCCCTCGTGTTCCCCGGGCTGGCCATCATGCTCACCGTCCTGGCTTTCAACCTCGTGGCCGACGGGCTGCGGGACGCCCTCGGCCGGGAGCGACCCCGGGGCAGCAGTCCGGTCAGCGGGGAGCGGGAGTCCTGGCGCGGGCCGATGGCCCGTGCGCGCAGAGCCGGGCGGCCCGAGGAGCCGGCGCTCACGACCGAGCCCAGACCCGATGCCGCCCTGCTCGAGGTCGACAACCTGCGGATCGAATTCCTCACCCGCGGGACCTGGTTGCCGGTCATGGAGGAAGCCAACTTCTCGGTGCCCAGGGGGAAGACCCTGGGCTTGGTGGGCGAGAGCGGTTCGGGCAAGACCGTTTCCGCCCTCGCGGTGATGGGATTGCTCCCGGCCCAGGTGTCGCAGGTGACCGGCTCGATCCGCTTCGAGGGTCAGGAGCTCACCGACGTCAGCCCGTCCCGGTTGCGCCAGTTGCGGGGCAACGAGATGGCGATGATCTTCCAGGAGCCGATGACCAGCCTGAACCCGGCCTTCACGGTGGGCAATCAGATTGCGGAACAGGTACGCGCACACCGGGAGATCAGTCGAGCCGACGCCTGGAAGATCGCGATCGAGATGCTCGACCGGGTGGAGATCGCACATGCCGCAACACGTGCCCAGGATTACCCACACGCCTTCTCGGGTGGGATGCGCCAGCGGGTCATGATCGCCATGGCCCTGTCATGCTCACCAAAGCTCCTGATCGCCGACGAGCCCACAACGGCGCTCGACGTCACGACGCAGTCGCAGATCATCGCGCTGCTGCACTCACTTCAGCGCGAAGAAGACATGGCGATGATCTTCGTCACCCACGATCTGGGAGTCATCGCCGACGTGGCTGCCGACGTCGTGGTCATGTACGCAGGACAGATCGTCGAACAAGCGGCCGCCGTCGACCTCTTCGGTCGCCCCCGGCACCCGTACACGGAAGCGCTCCTCGACTCCATCCCTCAGCTCACCCCGAAGGGTGAGCTCTTGCACGCGATCCCGGGGATGGTGCCACGCGCGGATCAATTCCCGGCTGGCTGCCGCTTCGCGCCGCGCTGCTCCTACGTCCTGGACGCGTGCACGGCGGAGCCGGTGTCGCTGCGGGGACCGGTGGGGGCCGACGGTGCGACCACGGGCCGGGCCGAGGCCACCGCATCGAGGGTCACTCTCGCTCGGTGCGTGCGGCAGGACGATCTCATCCTGTCGAGCGTGGCGGAGCTGGCGAGCAGCGCCTCTCCGACAGGCCCGGGCCGGACCGAATCGGTGGTCGTTGCCGCACCGCCGGTACTCGAGGTGACCAACCTCGTCATGGATTACCCGATCCGCAGCGGCGTCCTCCGTCGCACGACGGGGGCGATCAGGGCGGTTGACCAGGTCAGCTTGAGCGTGAACCCGGGAACGACGCTCGGCCTCGTCGGCGAAACGGGCTCGGGTAAGTCGACCCTGGCGCGGCTGATCCTCCGCCTCATCGACCCAACGAGCGGGACGATTGTCGTCGACGGCAAGGACATCACCTCGCTGCGAGGGCCTGCGCTGCGGCGCCATCGCGAGGCGATGCAGATGGTGTTCCAGGATCCGTACTCGTCGCTCGATCCCCGGCAGAGCATCGCCGACGTCGTCGGGGAACCGCTGGCCATCCACACTTCGATGAGCAGAGCCGAGAGAGAGCAGCGCGTGGTACAGCTTCTCGACCAGGTCGGACTGGGCTCGCACGTGCTCCAGCGCCAGCCTCACGAGTTCTCCGGCGGACAACGCCAACGCATCGCCATCGCACGTGCCCTGGCGCTCCAGCCCCAATTGCTCGTCTGCGACGAGCCGGTCAGCGCTCTCGACGTCTCCACCCAGTCCCAGGTCATCAACCTGTTCACCGAGTTGCAACAACAGTTGGGTGTGGCATACCTCTTCATTGCCCACGACCTGTCGGTCGTCCGCCACATCAGCAACCGGATCGCCGTCATGTATCTCGGCCAGATCGTCGAAGAGGGCGATGCGGACGAGGTCTACGAGCGGCCGACCCATCCCTACACGGCTGCGCTGCTCTCATCCATTCCGGTGCCGGATCCGGCCCGGCAACAGCAGCGGGAGCGAATCATCTTGCGCGGCGAGGTCGGCGAGCCGTCCAGCGGCGAGCAGGGTTGCCGATTCCGGACCCGGTGCCCCTTCGCAATGGAGGTGTGTGCTCGGGTCGACCCTGCGCCCTTCAGCACACCGGCCGGGAGCACGGTCCGTTGTCATCTGCACACGACGGGTCCGGCACTGGCGGGTGGCACCGTGCAGGTTCTCCGAGAGCCGGCCGGAGGCCGATGAGCGCTCGGGTCCTCTGCTCGGCTGGCCCGCATCCGCACAATTGGCCCTAGAATTCGGCTCGTGTCCGGGTCTGGCACTGCGCCGACAGGTCTCTTTCCTCCGGACCCACAACCCTCCAACGGAAAAGAGAAACAATGAACCTCGAGCAAACCCTAGAGAAGATCGTCGAGCTCGCCCATGACGAGCTCCGGATCGTTCGGAAGCGAGCCGAACAGAAGACGGCAGCCCGTGACCACGGCAAGGACTACCACGAAGCTCAAACGGCTGCGGATCGACTCGACCACTACGCCCATCTCGTCCGTGGATTGCATGACGAGGAATACAAGGACGGTTGGCGACACGAGAGCCTGCAATGAGAGCTGATGGCTCGCGTCTTTCGAGGCTCGGACAGTTGACTGTGCCTATGCCGAAGACTCGGACTACGGCATGAACTTTCAGGGCGTCGTGATAAATGTGACCGACCTCGACCGATCGATCGGCTTCTATCGTCACGTGCTTGATTTCGAGTTGCTGTCCCAGAATGACCAATTGCCGGTGGTGTGCGCTCCGGGGAACGATCACCCTCAGGTCATCGTGCTCCGAGCGTACGGGAGCGGTCGTCTCGGCGGCGGCCGCCATACCGGTCTGCGAGCCTTCGTGTTGGAAGTCGACGCAAACGATCAACTGGAGCGGATCGCAAGCGAGTTGGACTCCCGGGGACTCCTCGTCAGCCGACGTGATCAGAGTGACTGGACTGCCGTGGTGGGCCGCGACCCGGACGGGGTGGCCGTCGTGGTCGCATGCGTTGCAGGCATGGGGAAGATTACGGAGGAGAGCTGGAGAAGTCCGGATGACCTTCTCTACGGAATCGGTGAGTAGTCGAACTCGCTGACGCCCCCTGACCTCCGCTCACTGGCCTGCGACCTGGGAGGATCTCAGCCTCGAGGTCCAGCCGCATTCCCGGGTGCACTGCGATGAGCCCGGCGCGACAATCGGCACGTGACAACGACCGGGAAGAGGTCCGAATGAGCACGACCGATGGGCAGCACAGTGACGCAGCCGGAACGATCGGCGACGGGAGCGTCGACCTGAAGCTCGAAGTCATCGTTGTTCCCGTGGCGGACGCTGACCGCTCGAAGAACTTCTACGCCGGTCTCGGATGGAGGCTGGACGCCGATTTCTCCTTCGACAACGGCTTCCGTGTCGTCCAGTTCACGCCACCGGGTTCGTTGTGCTCCATCCAATTCGGTACCAAGATCACGACGGCGTCACCCGGATCCGCACATGGCCTTTACCTCGTCGTCTCCGACATCGATGCCGGACGAGCGGAGCTCATCGATCGGGGAGCAAAGGTGAGCGACGTGTTCCACGCGGGAGCGCCGGGTGCACAACTCCAACCCGACGACACCGCGGATCGGGTCAATGGGCCCGATCCGGATCACAAGAGCTACAGCTCCTTTGCCACGTTCGAGGATCCGGACGGCAACGGTTGGCTGCTGCAGGAGATCACCGACCGTCTGCCGGGCAGGGTCGACCCGGCCGTCACTTCGTTCAGGTCCGCCGGCAATCTGGCGAGCGCCTTGCGACGCGCGGCAGCAGCCCACGGCGAGCACGAGAAGCGTATCGGCAAGGCCGATCCCGACTGGCCCGACTGGTACGCGGCGTTCATCGTGGCCGAACAAGCCAACACGGCACTGCCGTCGTAACCGACGACGGCAGTCATCGCGTTCGGCGGGGGGCGCCGGTCGGTGCCAGGCAGAGATATCGCCAGAGCCTGAGCCGATCGCAGCGATTCCGAACCCGCAACCCTCACCTTGGCAAACGGTGGACAGCGCGAAGATGGAGGGTCATTCTGTCGAGGTGCGATATTCGGCATCGTTCGCCCCGAGGCCGTGGCGTCGACGCATATGGTTCGGGACCCTCGCTCTGGCCACATCCGCCCTGCTCACCATCGGCACTGCCGGGGCCAGCCCCGACGCGCGGGCGCAGGGCCAGAACCCCGTCCGGCTCGACATGTCGTCGAAGCATCAGACCAAGCACAAGCCTCAGAAAAGCAGATCCCGACCCTGTCTGGAGGGGGACTGGACCGTGACGAGCATCACCTTGAGCACAACCGGCCTGACCTTCACCGGTGGTGCCGGAACGACCGTGGACATCATGTCCAACGGCAACGCTCTCGGAAATTTCACGCCGGGGGCACCGCTCGTGGGCCACGAGGGCTCAGCGAAATTCAACGGCACCGTCACAGATCACTACGGCTTCTCGCCCAAATCCACGTCCCACTCGGGCACGTTCCCGGTGTCGACGGTCACCGACGATGCCACCATCACGGTGGCCGGTGTGACCAAGGCCGTCACGTCCTCGCCCGAGCAGGGCTCGTACACCTGTACCGGTAAGGACCTGTCGCTCACCTTTACCAGCGGTGGCAACACGCTGGCGTACCAGATGTCCCCCACCGGCTGAGGCCCTGGTTGGGCCTGCAGGCGGAACTCGACTATCGACCCGCTTCCTCTCTCGATACCTCGCGGTAATGGGAGAGTCCTGAGGGTGAAGACGACCGGGGCACCGGGGGGCGAGACGATCGGAGTCGGCCGCTCTTCACCCCCGAGGGCGGTGCCGTGGGGATCACTGAGGGCTGGCCGGGGTGGAGAAGTCCGATCAGGTGGTCGGCCACGGTCTGGACCGCCCCGAGATCGTGGACTTCGCCCTCCAGGAGGGGAACTCGGGCCACGGGGGCGGGTGCCACCCGCGCGGCCAGGCCAGAGACGCAGTTCTCCTCGGCCTCGGCCATGGCGCGGAGCTGCGCCCAGTTGCCATTGAGGTTGGTGAATGCCCGGGCGCTCCCACCGTTCTGGGCCCCGCCCGATCTTCCACGGGCGGCGACCGGCGGCGTTGCGGGAGACTGTGCATCAAAGCGGGGATGGAGGCGGTTGACGATGAGAGCCTGCACGGCAATGTCGGACTCGCCGAGACGTGCAGCGAAGAACCGGCCCTCGTCGATTGCCTCCTCACGCGGTGCAACGACCAGCACGAAGGCGGTGGAGGGCTCAGCGAAGAGTTCACCCACCCGCTTCGCCCGGCTGCGGATCCCGGCCTCCATTCCCTGCAAAGCTCGTAAGAAGGCCATGGTGTCGAGGACTGTTTCCGCGCCGACGATCTTCGCCAGCACTTTCAGGGGCACCTGCGCGACAAAAGAGACGGCCCGCAAGTAGGCGTGGCTCGGTGTGACGAGTACCCGGATGGCCGGGTTGTCGAGAAGCCGGGTCAGGTGGCGCGGGGCGCCCAGGAAGTCGATCGCACGACGGGTCGGTGGGGTGTCAACCACGATGAGGTCAAAGCCCCCCTCCAGGTGGAGCTGGAAGAGTTTCTCGACCGCCATGTACTCCTGCGTTCCGGACAAGCTGTCACAGAGACTGCGGTAAAACCGGCTCCCTTGAATCTCCCGGGTTTGGGCCGGATCGCGGGCGTAACGGATTACCGTCTCATCGAAGGTGGATTTGGTGTCCAGCATCAGAGCCCACAGCTCCCCGCGCCAGGCACCGTCCACCCGACTCGGCGTGTTGGTCAGCGCGTCCAGTCCGAAAGCGTCGGCGAGCCGTCGGGCCGGGTCGATGGTCACGACACAGGTCCGGCGGCCCTGCCGAGCGCCCTCGACCGCCATGGCCGCCGCCGTGGTGGTCTTGCCGACTCCTCCTGAGCCGCAACAGACAATGATCCGGCGTTCCCCGATGAGGGCGCCCTGCTCGTTCACGACAATGAGCTCATGCCGGCAGCGGCGCGTCCGGGCACTCGGAGACGTGCCGCTCGCTTGGCCGAGCCCGTCCAATCGGCGCGGCCCGCTGGTTCGCGAAGGTGGAGCAGCCCGGCCTCCAGGGCGTCGACGAGCAGATCTATCTCCGGGAGGCCGACCTCCCCCGCGAACAGCTGGGGTAGCCACAACTGGGGCAGGGGTAGCGCCTCTGCGAGGCGGGTCGCCTGCTCGGCCTGCATCTCCTGACGCCGACGGCGGAATGCGGCGGCGGCCCGCATGGCGTCGGCCTCGCCAGGGTGAAGGGTGACGCCAGCGGCGATGGCGGCAGCCTCAGGGTCGGCGTCGAGGTTGTCGAGCCGCGGGTACAGGCAATTCACGATCACCGGCCCGAGGTGCGTGCCGAGCCGGTCGTCGAGGGTGAGCGCGGTCTCGACCGTCTCGTTGACCGGGGTCTCCTCGGCCAGGGTGACCAGGACGACTTGGCATCGAGCGGCGTCGGACATCAACCCAACCACGTCGGCGGCCTGAGCGTGGATGGGTCCCGTTCTGCTCGAATCCAACAGCCCTTGGGCGCTGCTCAGGAACGTGGTCGCATGGCCGGCGGCCGGACCGTCCACGACGATCAAATCGGCCGTGTGAGCCTGCTCCAGCTCGACGATCTTCCCGAGGACGAGAATATCCCGGACGCCCGGGATGGCCGTGGCCACCACGTCGAGCATCCCCGACTTCACAAGGCGCCTCGCCGCAGGGCGAAAACCGTGGTCGACCAGATAGTCGATCAGGGCGTCCTCGGGAGTGATCGTCTGCACCCGGATCGGCGCCGACCGAGCGCCCTGATCGCCGGTTCCAGCGGCGGACAGTTCGACCCCGTCAGAGGTCATCACGTGCCGTCCGAACACCCCGCTCTGACCGCTTCTTCCCTCGAGTTCGACCAGCAGCACCGACACGCCATTGCGAGCCGCCATTCTGGCCACGGTGGCGCTGAGGGTCGACTTGCCGACCCCACCCTTGCCGACCACGACCAGGACCGAGCTTTGGGTACAGAAGGCAGCGACGTCCATGTGACCTCATAGACCTCAGGGTTACATCCCGACCGCTTGTCGAGGCCGAACGGCACGGTCTGCTTCTATCCACGTAACCCTGCCGGCTATTCACTGGGCAGGCTTCACTGGGGAGGAACTTTGCCGAGACACCGGGGAGGAACTTTGCCGAGACCACCGACAGCGCCGACCACATTTGGATACCGAGGCGGAGCTCTCGGCGAAGCGGCGGCATAGCCCCGCGATGGCGCACAACAAACTGCCCACCGGACGGGTTGGCCGCACGGTTCGACTGGCGGGGCTCGCTGGGCACACCGTGGCCACCAGGACCCAGACCCGCATGCACAGTCGTGCAGGGAGCGACGCGGACCAGGCCGCCGAGCGCGTCCGCCAGGAGCGGCTCGCCGAGCGCTACGCCGAGGTCTTGGGCGACATGAAGGGAGCGGTCATGAAAGTGGGCCAGATCCTCTCGTTCGTCGACGTCGACGGTGTGGTCCCCACACCCCACCGCGAGCTGTTCCAGTCGACGCTGGCTCGGCTCCAAAATGATGTGCCGCCACTCGCGACCGATGAGATCGCCGACGTGATCCAAGCCGAACTCGGCGCCCGTCCCGAAGAACTCTTCGCCTTCTTCTCGCCACAGCCCATCGCTGCGGCCTCCATCGGCCAGGTGCACCTGGCACGTTTGGATGACGGCACGGAGCTGGCCGTCAAAGTGCAGTATCCGGGCGTGTCAGACGCGGTGCGAGCAGATCTCGCCAATACCAAGCTGCTCGCCTCGGTCATCAGAGCCGGACTGACGCTGCTCGGTCCTCAGGCGCCCAACCTCGACCCGAAGATGATGATGGGCGAGATACGAGAACGGGTTGTGGACGAGCTGGACTACACGATTGAGGCGGCCAACCAGCAAGAGTTCCATGCGATCTACGACGGGCATCCGTTCATTCACATTCCCGAGGTCTACCCCGAGCTCTCGACCAGCCGGGTCCTGACAACCGATTTCGTTCACGGAAGGCCGTGGTCGGAGACGACAACGGTGGGAGACGCCATCCGCTCGCGTTGGGGTGAGACCATCTTCCGTTTCGTATTCGCCAGCCTGCACCGACACGGGATCTTCAACGCGGACCCGCATCCAGGCAACTACCTCTTCCACGAGGACGGCTCTGTCACCTTCCTGGACTTCGGGTGCGTCAAGAGATTCACCGCGGAGCGCGTCTCGGTCATGTCGGGTCTGGTGGACGCCGCTCTGGCCTGCGACGCAACGGGCGTGCTGCGGGCGTTCATCAACGTAGGGCTGCTCTCGGACAACGCCGCCGAAGGACTCGACCCGGATCGGTTGCTCGAGTTCTACCGCGCGGCGTTGCGGGACCGCTGGGACATGCAGCCGTATACCTACACACCAGAGTCGGTCGCGGAGATCGTGGCCGGTATGTACCAGCCGTTGGGACCATGGAGCGACGTCACCGGTCGGCTCCAGATGCCGAAGGATCTGCTCTTCCTCAATCGGATCATGATCGGCGCTTGCTCCATACTGGGACACCTCTACGCCACCGCCGACTGGAGGTCGATCGACTCCGAGATACGCCACGGCGGACCGCCGGCCACCGAGTTGGGGCATTTGGACGCCGCCTGGCGCGCCGCTCGCGGCACCACAGCCGGCCCTGCGACGACCAACGCGGCCAGCACAACACGGGCAGGTCGGTGGGAGCCTTCCACGACTCCGTTGCCGGCCGCAGGTCGACGCCAGATGTAACCCTGCCGGCTATCTCCTCTTGAGATGTTCCCCGCATACTCGACACATCAAGCAGAGGGAGGAGTCAAGATGTTCATTTTCCACGACGTTGTGGACTTGTTCGCTCTGTTCGGTTTCGCGCAACTCGCAAGAGTGATTTCGAGGAGACGGCACAAAGTCAGTTAGAGCAATGGCTTCGGAACGCAGTTCGAGCAAAAGAGCTCGACGCAACAAGAGTGAGGAGTACACCATGTTGGCATCGACTTCAGACATCATCGGTATCGTTGCGATCGTCGTAGTCGGCGGGGTTGGGCTCACTGCGTGGTTTGTGTCGCGCTGCGTCAAGATCGTCCAGCAGGGAAGTGTCGGGGTGGTCAAACGCTTCGGCGAGTTCAGGTCGGTCGACCAGCCGGGACTGCGCGTGCTGCGCCCGTTCGTCGACAAGATGGAGAAGGTCGACATGCGTGAGTTCCCCATGACCGGGGACCAGCAGGCGGTCATCACGAAGGACAACGTGTCGCTCCAGGTAAGTGCCACCATCTTCTGCCAGGTGATCGACGTGAAGTCGGCACTCTTCGAGATCAACGACTACCAGCTGGCCGTCGACCAGCTCTCCCGCACCGCGCTCCGCGCCGTCATCGGCGAGATGTCGCTGGACCAGGCGCTATCCGAGCGCGAGACGATCAACACGCGCATGCAGGACCACATGGCGGACGCCACGGTCAAGTGGGGCGTACGCCTCAACCGCATCGAGATCCTCGACATCACCCCGCCGGCCAATGTGGTGCAGGCCATGTCCGAGCAGAAGGAAGCCGAGCAGCACAAGAAGGCGACGATCCTCAAGTCCGAGGGGGAACAGCAGTCGGCCATCAACAGTGCCGGCGGTCGCCAGCAGGCGGCAGTGCTCGAAGCACAGGGGGCCAAGACGGCGGCCATCCTGAGTGCGGAGGCCGAAATGAAGGTGCTCGAGCTTCAAGCCGAGGGTGAGAAGAAGGCGTTCGTTCTGCGAGGCGAAGGTGAGGCCGCTCGATTGACCTCGCTGGATACCGCCACCATCAACCCACGCACGCTGGCGGTCCTCCAGCTCCGCGCTCTGCAAGAAATCGCGGCATCCGACAATGCCAAGGTCGTCGTTCCCTACGAGGCCACCAGCCTGATGGGTGCGGCCGAGGTGCTCCTGAGCACGTTGCGCTCGGGCACGCCCAATCCCAATGGACGTGACGCAACGTCGAACACGGACACATCGGCCCGCCAACCGGTCTGATTCTCACATTGTCTCGTGAGCCGACCGGGACTTCGTTCCACTCCCTGCCGTGCAGGTCCGTCCACCCCGTCCACTGCGCATCCGCACCTTGGAGGTCCACTCACCCGCAGGTGCCCCTGGCAACCCGGATCTTCGGCGATCGCGCTACTCGGACGGATAGGCGGCGAGGGAACTCTGCAGTTCGGTCCAGACGTGGGCCGGATCCCCCAAAGGTGTGGCGGCAACCACAACGCTGCTGACGGAACCGCTCATCACGTAACAGGCCACTTCGTGGAAGTGATGGTGAGCGACGGTCGTCACGTAGTCGTCGGTGACGCACGATCGCACTCCAGTTGCCGTTCGGAGAGCTGTCACCGCGGCGACCTCGTGCACGGAGGCGGCGTCGTCGTCCCGCAGGTGGGAGAGGCGGAATGCGGCCCAGTTTCGCAAGGTCTCATCGCCCTGGTGGGGGGTGACATTGAGATAACCGAGGTAGTTCCCGGCTCGGCCGCGAAGCGCAACCGACAGCGTGCCCGGATCACCCTCGACAGTACGGAACCCAGGAGGCGAGGACAGGGTCCCGAGCCCGGAAGGAACGGCGAGCCGGGTCCAGGTGTTCGGAGGTGTGGTCGACGCGAGCCAACCAAACGACCGAAGCGTTGACGAACTGGTGGAGAGCGGATGACCCGTGGTCCCGGTGCTCGGGCCTCCAGCCTGGGCCTTCGATGCCGGCCACACAGCCGAGCCGACGCCGGCCGCCACGGCAACCAATGCCACTGCCGAGACGATCCCGATCGTGGAGCGTGGGGAGAACCCCAGACGAGTCACACATCAACATACGGCGCGGTAGGGCGAAAAGTTTGCCCATCGTCATTGATCAACTTCTTACGACTCCGAGTGATCTCTCGTGCCGTTTCCACCGTAGTGACTTTGGGAGCCCGAGATCGCGAGATCAGACGGCGACAGTCCCACAACAACTTCAAAGGACATCAAGTGACCAAACGACTGGGAATCCTCATCGCGGTGATCGCGGTCCTCGTGGCGGGGGGTCTGGCTCTCGGGTTCGGCCTCACGTCGAACTCCAATGCCACCGCCATCAAGACCACCCCGGCTGCTCACACCGCGACCAGCACCACCACGCCTCCGACGACAGCTCCGCCTACCACGGTTCCGCCGCCGCCACCGACGACGACCACGGTGCCGCCGCCTCCGCCGACGACCACCACCGTGCCGCCACCACCGCCGCCGCCGACAACGACCCCTCCACCGCCCGCTGTCATCAACGGTATTACCCAGGGCAATGGTGGCGACCATGACCCCGACAACAACGGAGGGCCGAGCGATGGCGACGGTAACCTCTGATCAGATGGCGTCGTTCCGACGCCACGGGGCGCGGTCCCGGTATGGACCCTCATACCTTGCCGCCCTCGTGCTCCGTCTGGTGTGCGTCGGTCTGCTCATCTGGGCGGCTGCCATCCACCTTCACCTGTGGATGGAGGGATACCGGGACATCCCGACCGTTGGCCCTCTCTTCTTGGCCGACGCCGTGGCTGGCTTCGTGCTGGCGGCAATCTTGCTGGTGTGGCCGAGGCCGCTCGCCGGGCTCATGGGGGCGGGATTCATGATCTCGACCCTCGTGGGACTCCTTGTCAGCCTCAACTTCGGATTGTTCGGCTTTCGGGAGTCGTCCGGTGCTTCGTTCGTCACCGAGACGATCATCTTGGAATCTGTCGGAGCGGTCGCATTGCTGGCCTGGTCCGTCGCCGTCTGGCACGGTCGGACCCGGGGCCGGTCTCGTGGTGGCGAAGCTGACGGCCGATCGGGCCCACCTTCCCTCGCCGGGGCAGAAGTCACGACGGGCGCGAGCTAGACGTCCCGTGCTTCTGGATCCGGAGGCTATGGCCGTCCGTGCGCGCCTCTGATCAGATCCCCCTCATCGACGATCATTCGAGGATCTGTGTGGTCACGTTCACCTCGACGGACTCGCATAGTGCGCAGGGCAGACCTCGGGACCTCGCCTCGCATGTGCTCTTTGTGCAAGCAGCTCGTGATAGTGGTCGTCCTCACCCTTCATGCCAGTGATCAAGGGCGAGTGGGCTAGCCAAAAAGCCCCTGCGAACATGACCAGCAGGGAAACCGCCTCGAGGGGTCCCCATGCCCCGCCCGTGCGCAGGCTGTCGCCAAACAAACCGACCCCGATAAGGATGCTGGCCAGCGGATCGACCAAGACGAGCGACGATTGCGAGGCCACGATCGGGCCCGCGTGGAAGGCGTTCTGGGCCAGGAACACGCCCAACACCCCGAAGACGACGAGACCGTATGTCTGCCAGTGCCGATAGAGCATCGTCCAGTCAGAGGCGGCGATGCCGGCAACCACCTTGGTCAGGGCGGCCGTGAATGCGAAGCTGATCGCCGCCGCAGTTCCGAACATGGCCGCCCTCCACCAACGGGGCCCGCGGAGGGCGAGCAGCACGGCGACGAGCATGACAGCGCTGCAGGCACCTCCCGCGACCAGCCATGCCCAGGTCGGTGGTGTCGTCGTGCCCTCTTCGGGATGCGCGAAGTACAAGAACCCCGCCAGACCGCCCGCCGTCGCGATCACGCCGACCCATTCCCGTGCCCCGATGGCGAACCCGAACCAGATCCCGAGCACGACGACCAAGAAGATGAGCTCGGTGGTCAAGATGGGTTGGACCTCAGAAAGCCGGCCCAGGTGGAGCGCAACGGCTTGGAGCAGGAACGAGGCGACCATGAGGGCAAACCCGAGCAGCCAGACGCCGCGACGTAGTGCATGGGTCAGCAGACTCAACCGAAGAGTGGCTTCGTCGGGGGCGTCCTCGACCCCCATGCGCTGGAAGACGCTGGTGAGTGCATTGGCCAATCCCGCGCCGAGTGCCAGGATCACGACCAACCGAATCGGCTCCCCGTCGAGACGGCCATCATCGGCCAGCAGATTGAGCGGCCGACAGCGGCCGGTGATCAGATCGCGTCGGAACTATATGCACGGCGCAATGGGCCTCTTGGATCAGGTTCTCTGTCAGGTCAGCATCGAAGGCCCGGGCGATCTCCGTGTCAGAGGGCGTGCCGATCACCACCATCTGCGCGTGAGAGTGGTTGGCAAACTCGGCGATGCGGCGACCGACTTCGCCGTGATCATTGATGACCCGCAGCAGATGTCCACCTCCCGCGAGCCCGGCCGCACGCACGCGGCCCACATTCCTCGACGTGACGTCCATTGCCCCATCGTAGGACTCCAGGTCGAGGGCCATCTCTTCGAGCACGTCGGTTTCGACGATGTGGACCACCTCGACCGGGCAGTCGAGGAGCAGGGCGAGTTCGATGGCGACGTCGGTGACCCTTTCCGCGTCGGGGGCCGCGTCGACGGCGACCACGATGGGTAGCCGGCGGTCCGCGGGGCTGCGCCCACTCAGGATCACCGGCTCGGCGGCGACCGTTGTGACTCGGGCTGACGGAGTTGGCGCTGAAGCCGAGCTGAGGTCGACGGACTCTTCGGCAGGGTTCTCCGCGTTGGTGAGGAGAGCATGGCCGGTGGCGAGGACGCAGATGCCAATGACCACGGATCCGGCCGCCACATAGAAGGGCAACGAGACGTTGAAGGCGATCGCCAGCTTGCTGGCACAGTAGGGTGCCAGGCCGCCGCCGATGAACCGGACGAAGCCGTAGGAAGCTGATGCAATCGACTTCTCCACCGGGGCGACCAACATGACGGCTTGGGTCGTCAGGGTGTTGTTCAAGCCGATGAATGCTCCGGAGACGATGACGGCAACGATGAGGATGGTCTTGGAGGAGGGGAAGAGGGCGATGACCAAGAGATCTACCGCCAAAAGAGCAAAGCTGACGTAGAGGGTTCTCGGGGTACCGAAGCGACGCTGGGCTCGAGGGGCGACGAACACGGCGAAGATGGCGACCAGGATCCCCCAACACGTGAAGACATATCCCAGTTGGTGGATGCTCAGATGCATGAGGAACGGCGTGTAGGCCAGGAGCGTGAAAAACCCCCAGTTGTAGAACAGGGCGGTCACACTCATGGTGGCCAGGCCCCGATGGCGTAACGCCCGGATCGGTTCGAGGATCGACGTCGGATGAGGTGATCGGGGCGTGCCCTGGACGAACGCAATGGTGGCGACCAGCGAGATCCCCATGAGCACGGTCACGCCGTAGAAGGGCCCCCTCCAGCTGACGGCACCAAGCTCACCGCCGACGAGCGGTCCGAGGGCGATGCCGACACCGAGGGCCGTTTCGTAGAGGATGATTGCCCCTGTGAACCCACCCGACGCCGAGCCGACGATTACCGCGAGCGACGTGGCGATGAACAGCGCGTTGCCCAGTCCCCACCCGGCTCGGAAGCCGATGATCTGGTTGATGGTCTGCGAGGATCCGGCAAGCGCGCTGAAGACGACGATGAGGCTCAGACCAGCGATCAGAGTCCTCCTGCTGCCGATCCGGCTGGAAACCCAGCCGGTGACCAGCATCGCAACCGCCGTCACCACGAGGTAGCTCGTGAAGAGCAACTCGACCGAACTCGGCGACGCGTTGAGCTGCTTGGAGAGGGCCGGCAGAATCGGGTCCACCAGGCCGATTCCCATGAAGGAGACCACACACGCCAGAGCGACCGCCCAGACGGCCTTCGGTTGGCGGAACGGACTTGCGGCGGTGCCGTGTTCTCTCTTCATCGCGCTCCTCGATCGGAACGTTGGTCCACCTGCGAGCCGGCCGAGTCTCGCTGTTCCTCGTCGAGTTCGAGGAGGTGCCTGAGAGCGGTCGATGCGGCCGCCAGAGCTTGGATTTCCTCGAGTGGAAGTTTGTCGATCAACAGAGCCACCGCCTCCGCGCCAGCGCGACGACGGGCTCGGACGTAGCGTGATCCACCGGCGGTAATGGCGACCAAGACCACCCGCTTGTCAGTCGGGTCCGTGAGCCGTTCGACAAACTCTGATCGCTCCAAGGCACTCACGAGGGTGGTCATCGAAGGCTGGGTCACGCCCTCGACCGTGGCCAGGTCCGTAATACGACGAGGCCCGGTTCGGTCCAAGGTGGACAGTGTCGACAGGGCAGTGAGACTCATGTCACGCGGCAAGCGCCTTATCGAAGCTGCATACAGACCATGCAGGATTTTGCCGATCGCCATCGAGCTCTCGGTGTTCGACGTCCCTGACGCAGCACGTTTCGAGTCCATGGAACAAGTATAGAGCATCTATATTGATTGTCTATACTTCTGGACGGCGCGGTTGATCAGCCTGCTGGAGCGCTCCCCTGCCGGGGCAGACCGTGACGGCGACTGCGCATTACCGAGGGGGCCTGCTCGGCCAATGAGAGGTTGGCGGCGGTATTGATCAGGGCGACGTGTGAAAAGGCTTGCGGGAAGTTCCCGAGCTGGCGATCCGCCTTTGGGTCGTACTCCTCGGAAAGGAGGCCAACATCGTTGCAGAGCGCAGAGAGCCGCTCGAACATCTCTCTTGCCTCGTCGTGGCGTCCGAGCAACACGAGGTTGTCGGCGAGCCAGAAGCTCGTCATCAAAAAGGCGCCCTCGGTTCCTTTCAGGCCGTCGACATCCTCGTCGGTGTCGGTCTGGTACCGGCGGACGAAGCCGTCGGTGACGAGCCCCTTCTGAATCGCCTCGATGGTGCCGACGATGCGCGGGTCATCGGGCGGCAAGAAGCCGACAGTTGCGAGCATGAGCAGGCTCGCGTCAAGCAGCTTCGAGCCGTAGTACTGGGTGAAGGAGTTGAGGTCAGGCTCGAAGCCCTTGTCGCACACCTCCGCGTGGATTTCGTCCCGCAGTTGCCGCCAATGGTCCATCGGTGCCTTCGGCAAGATGCCACCCTCCGCCAACGTGACGGCGCGGTCGAAGGCCACCCAGGCCATGACCTTCGAGTGGGTGAAGTGCCGCCGCGGGCCGCGGACCTCCCAGATCCCGTTGTCGGGCTCGCGCCACACTGTCTCGAGGTGATCGAGAATCGCCACCACCTGACCCGGCGATACGTTGGACTCTTTCGGGATGGGGCTTCGCCAGTACGTGATGGCGGAGTCGAGGACCTCGCCGTACACGTCGAGCTGAAGCTGGAGCACCGCTTGGTTGCCGATGCGGACGGGCGTCGATCCCTCATAGCCCGAAAGGAAGGGAAGCTCGAACTCGGGGAGCATCCGTTCTCCGTCGACCCCGTACATGATCTGCATCTCCCCGGGCGTCCCCGCGACGGCGCGCCGGAGCCAGCCCACCCACGCTGCCGCTTCGGCGGTGTACCCCGAGACCAAGAGGGCGTGAAGGGTGAAGGTCGAGTCCCGGAGCCACGAATAGCGGTAGTCCCAGTTGCGGTTGCCCCCGATGGTCTCGGGGAGCGAGGTCGTCGCCGCCGCGCAGACCGCACCGCTGGGCTCGTAGGTGAGTGCCTTCAGGGTGATCAGTGAACGGACGACCAAGTCGCGCGAGCCTCCGGTATAGGTGCAGCGCCCAACCCAGTTGTGCCAGTAGTGCCGCGTGTGGTTGCGGGCGGCGAGGCTGTCGAGGGGAAGCGGGGCGTGGGTCTCGGAGGGGAACCAGGTGAGTGAGAAGGAGCGCCGTGTGTCGCCCGAGACGGAGAAGGAGGCAACGGTGGTGTTGTCATTGCCAACGAGACGGACGGGGCTGTGCAGGCGGAGGCCGTCGCGGCCGGCGACGAGGACCAGGCCATCACCGGTCGCTGTGGCCCACGGCGTGATCGCGCCATACTCGTACCGCACGATCAGTTCCATTTGCATCTCGACGGTGCCTTCTCCGGCCTCGACAATGCGGTGAATCATCGAGTGGCCGTCGTACGGTGGCATGAAGTCGTACACCGATACCGAGCCGGTTGACGTCTGGAAGATCGTGTGGAGAATCAAGGTCTCCGGTTCGTACTGGCGGGTGACCTTGGTCACCTCGCCCTTCGGAGCGATCAGCCACCGTCCATTGCCGGCGTCGCCGAGGAGCGCCGCGAAGGCGGCGGCGGAATCGATTCGCGGCGCGCACCACCAGTCGATGGACCCGGTGCGGTCGACGAGGGCGACGGTTTTCGTGTCGCCGATGATGGCGTAGTCCTCGATCTTTGAGGGCATTGCCCCTCCTCTGGACTCAGTCCCCGGGTCGACGCCAGGCTATGGGTCGACCGAGAAGAAGCGGTCAAATGCTGCTTGATCGCTGTAAAAGGATTCGATTCTTGATATCCGTTGTCGTCCACCCTCTCCTGTCACCGAGACAAGAAAGATGACCCGGAAATCGTGATGCTGGCCTTCGCGTTGCAGGTGGATCTTCGCAAGCCCGGCAACATTGTCGACCCCAGCCATCCAGTCCTCCCATTCGAGGACATCGATTGGATCTTCTGTGAGTCGAAGAAACGTCGAAAGGTGCGACGCAACTGCTTGAGCACCCTGAAAGACGCCCGAAGGTGGGTGCGTTCCGGGTACCACGTCCACGACCTGAGGGTCGAGCAGGTCGGAGGCGGCTGCAATATTGCCTCCAAACAGCTTCTGAAAAAAGTCGGCTGCCACCGTGACGCGAGAATCCGGCATGACTCCAATCCTTTCACTCCAAATGCGTGGTCCGAGCTACCGCTGCGGCGAGATGTGAAGGTTGTCCACGGCGGTCGTGATGTCACCGAACACGTCCCCGACAGGCTGCTCGCCGTTGATCTCAAGCAGTATTCCGCGGCGGGAGTAGAAGTCGAGGAGCGGTTCGGTCTGAGTCTCAAATACTTTGAAACGGTGGAGGACCGTGATCTCATCGTCGTCCGTCCGTCCATCTCGGTCCTTGCCGGCTCGAAGTCGCCTGAGCAACTCGTCATGACCGACTCTGAGATACACGACGGCTTGAAGCTCGACATCTTTGATCTCCTGCGCGACCGAGTAGGCCACTTCTGCCTGCCGCAGCGTCCTCGGGAATCCATCGAGCACGTAGCCACCGTTGGTGGCCGCTTCGAGAAGGGGTGCCGACAATATTTCGAAGACGATCTCATCCGGTACGAGATCACCGCGCCTGAGGTAGTCGGTTGCAACCTTCCCAATCCGTGTGCCGCGGGCTACCTCAGCTCGCAACAACTCGCCGCTGGACAACTGCGCGATTCCGTAGTGAACGGCCAACTTCGTCGCCTGGGTGCCCTTTCCGGCACCGGGATAAGCCACCAACAGAAGTCGCATTTCGTCACACTATTGGCAGTGGATACGGGCCATCATCGGACCGGTGTCAGAGACCAGAGTCACGCACATATCTGGCTCTGAACAGCAGTTTCATTGGAGCGACGACGGCGCTCGACCCCTTTGTCGCTACCGAGTTCGTTGCAATTTCCGGCATCAGCAGCATCGAGGCGATTTCACAACTCGAGCGGTCCGCCAGAAGCCGAGGAAGTGCGTCGACCTCGCCGGAGAGGATGGCCCCAATGCAGAGGTGGGACCGCCTGCTCCCAAGGTGACGTGGGATTGGGTGAGCGACCGATGTGGAAACGACGAGGGCCGCATGAGTCGGACAACAGTGTTGTACTAGAGCTATGGAACAGATCTGGTTCGTGACCGGCTCCTCACGTGGCCTGGGCCGCGCTCTCGTCCGGGCCGCCCTGGACGCCGGCGACCTCGTCGCCGCGACCGCCCGCCAGCCAGCGCAGCTCGAAGACCTGGTCGTCGAATACGGCGAGCAGATCCACGCCATCGGTTTGGATGTCACCGATTCCGAAGCGGCTCGTTCAGCCGTCGGGCAGGCCCACCGCCACTTCGGCCGACTTGACGTCATCGTCAACAACGCCGGCTACGCCAACGTCTCGGCCATCGAGACGACTGACGACGAGGACTTCCGCGCTCAGTTCGAGACCAACTTCTGGGGCGTTTACCACGTCTCCAAAGCGGCGATCCCGCTCCTCCGGGAGCAAGGAGGCGGCCTCTTCATGCAAGTCTCGTCGGTCGGCGGACGAGTCGGCGGCTCTCCAGGGATTGCGTCGTACCAGGCCGCCAAGTTCGCGATCGACGGCTTCAGCCGGGTGCTGCGGGCGGAGACCGTGCCTTTCGGTGTGAAGGTCATGGTCGTCGAGCCAAGCGGCTTTCGGACCGACTGGGCCGGCTCATCGATGACTGTCCACGACATCCCCGAGGCCTACGCCCCAACTGTCGGCGCCATGAACAGCCGCGTCCGGCAAAGCAACGATGGACCCGCAGGCGACCCGGTACGAGCCGCTGCGATCCTCGTTCAGGTCGCCAAGCGCCGAGACATCCCCGACCACCTGCCTCTTGGGGTCAACGCCGTCGAAGGCTCGATCCGTCTCGACGAGCAACTCCTCGCCGAAGACCGCAGATGGAGCGACGTGAGCCGATCCGCCGACTTCAGCGAACCCTTCCCGATAGAACTCCCAGCCGACACGCCGGAGTAGATCAGGCAATCCGATGTCTCCTCCGTGGAGTCTCAGAAGGCTTTCACGGTCTCGTACCCCGATTTTCATCTCGAGCGACAACGTCGGTGTTCGCATCGGTGATTCCGTCAAGGACCGCTGCCTGGACTGCTGGATCGGTGAAAAGGCTTCCTACAGCACGCGTGCCAAGGCGATCAGAGGACTCGGCGACCGCAGCGGCCACCACGTCAGAGCGGCCCACGTCGATCCAGGCAGGATGGATGTACGAAGACCGGGTGACGGATGCCGTGTCGCCCAGCAAAGCCGCCGCCGCACCGACGGCGAGGCGCTCCCGCGACCTCGCCGATACGTCACCTGGGGCCTCGGCGCCAGCAAGCACCGCAACTGCGGCAACCGTCGCGCCCCAAGTTCGGAACACCTTGGCGCTCGCCGGCGCTTGGGTATGGGCATGGAGGTAGGCGTTCACAGCGGCACTCGTCACGTGATGCGTTCCGTGTTCGCCCGTGACGGTAAAGATCGGCTGCGCATCGTTGCCCGCGGCTGTGACAAGCGCATCGACAACCTTGGCCGTCGCCTGGTCCTGAACTGTCACAGTATGAGGGAGGTGTTCCTTACCGATGAAATGGAAAGTGATGGTCGAACCATGCGTCTCGACGTGGTTGCGTTGAAGCGTTGTAAGTCCGTAGGTGTGATTGTCTCGGGCATACCGGTCATTGCCAACGCGAAGCAGCCCCCGCTCTAGAAGCCTGACGATGGCGGCGGTCACGACACGTGCGTCGAACGGGTCCCGGCGGTATCGAGCGATGTCGCGCGCGACCTGAAGGCGTAACTCAGGAATGGCCGCAGCGAAGAGCGTCATGCGGGCGAATTTGTAGTCGCTGGCAAGGCGTTGGGCGGCGGGAGAATATCGGTACTGCGTGCGACCGCGCTGATCGACGCCTGTCGCCTGCACCGACGTATTGGCGTCGGTGGACGCCCAGACATCCTCCCACGCAGGTGGAATCGCCAGCCGCTGTAATCGTTCGAGGACAGCCGGCTCTTCCACGAAATCGCCGGCCTCGTCAACCCATACGTCGGGTCGTGCGGTGATTCGGTGGAGCCCGGGTGGCCGGAAGGCCCGGGGGGTTGGCAGCGTCCGATCGCCGGTCCCCCTCACTGCGCCAGACCGTTCCGGTCGACTGCCGCCCACCCCGAGACCCTCGGTCCTCAGAAGCTGAGCTTCAGCGCCTACGGCCAGCCGCAGTCGCTGCAGTACCCCTGGAAGAGGACTTCGCGGTTGACGATCCGGTAACCGAAGCGCTGCGGGCGTGGCAACTCAAGCGCCTCAAGTCCTTGCGGATGCACATCGCGCAGCTCACCGCACTTGAGACAGACCAGATGGTGATGGCCGTCCTCGGTGTTGGGGTCGTAGCGCGTGGGCCCGCTACCGGCATCGACCTGCTGGACCTCGCCCATCGACACCAGCTCGTTGAGCGCGTTGTAGACCGTCGCCAGGCTCACCTCTGGGAGACGCTCCCGCGCTCGCTCGAGCACCTCTTCTGCGGTGAGGTGGACGTTGTCACCTCCCATTACCTCGGCGATGACCCGTCGCTGCGGCGTCAATCGCCAGTCCTTCGCTCGGAGGCGCTCGAGAAGCGGCGTCGAGGTCACAGTCCCATGTATACCAGCAAGCATCTCTAAGACTGGGTCTCCCGTAACTCTTGAATGATTCTAGGTCCAGTCCTAAGGTGACTCAGGAGCCGGGAAGGACGCCGACAGGAAGCCGATGGGATGCAGGAGCTAGTCAGCACCGTGCCAGGACGTCAGAACACGGCGGGAGGAGGCGGTCATGAGCGATGACGAGGAGCCGGGCTCGGACAGGGTGACGGCCGCCACCAGGGCGTTCGAAGAGATCGATGCCCAGGTCTTCCCTGGACCCGGCCGGGGGGCGACGCGATTGGAGGCGGCCGCAAGCGAACGGTGGGGGGGCCCGGCGCCCGCCACGGTGGACGCGTACCGCCGCATGATCGCGGTCGTGGCGAAGCACGAGCTCGCCCACGGCGACCCGATGAAGCAGGACGGCCGCAGGCCGACGACCGCGCCGGTCGCCCGGATCGGGTGGCCAGCGGCGACTCCGGCTCCGGGGTGGACGAAGCCGAGGACATCCACGGGGACGGGTGTCCCTGAGGTACCGCGGCGAGGACAGTTGCATCTGCCCCGGAAGGCGAACACGTAGCAGAGACGAGCGGAACACGACAGCCCTGGCGCCAGGGTCGTCAACGTCAAGAGCAACCAGGTCATCAGTTGAAACAGCGAGCAAGGAGAAGAGACACACATGCCTGACCGCAGCGAGAGCGAGAGCCCAGTAATCCCCTCCCCGACTCCCACGGCGCATCGGCCCAGGTCGAACCGGGACTGGTGGCCCGAACAGCTCGATCTACGGGTTCTCAGTCAGCACTCGCCCGGGTCCAATCCGATGGGCGAGGACTTCGACTACGCGGACGAGTTCGCGACCCTCGACGTCGACGCGCTGAAGCGGGACGTCGTCGAGGTGATGACGACGTCACAGGACTGGTGGCCGGCCGACTACGGGCACTACGGACCGTTGTTCATCCGGATGACGTGGCACGCCGCCGGAACCTACCGCATCGCCGATGGCCGAGGCGGCGGCGGCGAAGGCGCTCAGCGCTTCGCCCCCCTCAACAGTTGGCCCGACAACGCGAGCCTCGACAAGGCGCGCCGGTTGCTTTGGCCGGTCAAGCAGAAGTACGGCCGGAAGATCTCGTGGGCCGACCTGATCGTCCTCGCCGGCAACGCCGCCCTGGAATCGATGGGATTCAAGACGTTCGGCTTCGGTTTCGGGCGACAGGACATCTGGGAGCCGGACGAGATCTTCTGGGGCCCTGAGGACACGTGGCTCGGCGACGAGCGCTACAGCGGCGACAGAGAGCTCGCCGGACCCTTCGGAGCCGTGCAGATGGGCCTGATCTACGTGAACCCAGAGGGACCCAACGGCAACCCCGATCCGCTGGCCGCCGCCAAGGACATTCGAGAGACCTTCCGTCGCATGGCGATGAACGACGAGGAGACGCTCGCGCTCATCGTCGGCGGCCACACGTTCGGCAAGACCCATGGCGCAGCCGGTGGCGAGTACGTCGGCCCCGAACCCGAGGGAGCCCCCCTCGAGGAGCAGGGCCTCGGCTGGAGGAACACATTCGGCAGCGGCAAAGGCGTCGACACGGTCACCAGTGGGCTGGAGGGCGCCTGGACCAACGAGCCGACGAAGTGGGACAACGGGTTCCTGGACAACCTCTTCAAGTACGACTGGGAGCTGACGACGAGCCCTGCGGGTGCGAAGCAGTGGACTCCGAAGAATCCCGAGGCACAAGGCACTGTGCCCGACGCGCACGATCCGTCGAAGCGGCACGCCCCCATGATGTTGACGACCGATCTGGCGCTGAAGGTGGACCCGATCTACGCACCCATCGCGAAGCGCTTCCACGAGAATCCCGACCAGCTCGCGGATGCGTTCGCCAAGGCATGGTACAAGCTGTTGCACCGCGACATGGGACCCGTCTCGCGCTACCTCGGCCCGTGGGTTCCGGAACCGCAGCTGTGGCAGGACCCCGTTCCGGCGGTCGATCATGAACTGATCGGGGACAAGGACATCGCGGCCCTCAAGAGCAAGATCCTCGCGTCGGGACTGTCCGTCTCGCAGCTGGTGTCCACTGCTTGGGCGGCGGCGGCGAGCTTCCGCGGCACCGACAAGCGTGGCGGGGCCAACGGGGCGCGGATTCGTCTTGCGCCGCAAAAGGACTGGGACGTCAACGACCCGGCCGAGCTGGCCAAGGTGCTGGCGGCCCTCGAGCAGATCCAGCAGGACTTCAACGGCTCACAATCCGGCGGAAAGAAGGTCTCGCTCGCCGACCTGATCGTGCTGGGCGGTTGCGCGGCCGTCGAGCAAGCGGCGAAGAACGCCGGGCAGGAAGTCACCGTCCCGTTCGCGCCGGGGCGCACGGACGCCTCTCAGGAGCAGACGGACGTGGAATCGTTCGCCGTGCTCGAACCGGCCGCCGACGGGTTCCGCAACTACCTCCGGGCTGGCACCAAGTTGTCGCCGGAGACCTTGCTGCTCGACCGGGCCAGCCTGTTGACGCTGACCGCTCCCGAGATGACGGTTCTGATCGGCGGGATGCGGGCGCTGAACGCCAACTTCGGGCAATCCCAAGACGGCGTCTTCACCGACCGGCCCGAGACGCTCACCAACGACTTCTTCGTGAACCTGCTCGACATGAGCACGGAGTGGAAGGCTTCCGCCTCGTCCGAAAACGTGTACGAAGGACGCGATCGCGTGACGGGCAAGGTCACCTGGACGGGCACTGCCGTCGACCTCGTCTTTGGTTCGAACTCCCAGCTCCGTGGCATCGCGGAGGTCTACGCAAGTGACGACTCGAAGGAAGAGTTCGTGCGTGACTTCGTGGCTGCGTGGGGGAAGGTCATGAACCTCGACCGCTTCGACCTCGGGACCAAGAGATAGCTCTTACCTCCTGCGGCTTCATCCCGCCGCGAAGCGAACGACGGTGAGCTCCCGCGGCGCTGTCCTATCGAGGTGAAGAGCAATCAGCCAGAAGCGGTTGGCGCAAGCAGGTCATCGAGATCGATTCGGCGATAGAACTCTCGTCGAACCAGATCACCTACTCGGTTGACAGTTTCGGCACCGTCGTCGGCCGGGTCGATGTGGACTCGGAACGGGCGCGTTCCTTTGGTCATCCCAACTACCCGAACGATGGCCCGCGCAACTTCTGCGGGATCCTGATCCGGCGGTGCGAGGTCAGCGAGCTTCTTGGACACTTGGTCCATCAAACCCCCATAGAGAGGCTCATACGCAGCCACGACGTCGACATCGTCGGGGTGCCCAGCGTTGGCGAAATGGTTGGTACCCCTCGTGAAGGATCCCGGCACGATGATGACGGTGTCGATGCCGAAACGTGCCAGCTCCGCGGCGGATGTCACCGCGAGTGAGTCCTCTGCCGCCTTCGCTGCAAAGTACGGACCGAGGTACGGCGGGGTTCCCCCCCTGGTACTCGTTGAACCCACCCAGACGACCAGTCCGTTCCGTTGGTTCCTGAGGTGCGGCAATGCGGCGCGGTTGAGGCGCTGTGTGGACAGGACATTGGTGTCGTAGATCGACGCGAGCTGGTCGGTAGTAAACGACTCCAGCGGACCAAGCACCATGTGGCCAGCGTTGTGGACGATGACATCCAGGCGCTCGTCGGTCGAGATGATGGTTTCGACCGCCGCATCGACCGAGGTTTGCTGTGAGACATCCATCTCAATCACACGCAGGTCCACCGAGTGCTCACTGGAGTAGTCCGCAGCTTCCTGAGCTGCCTTCGCGTTTCTTCCGGCGATGTCGCGCATACCGGCGTAGACGGTGTGACCGGTGTCGGCAAGCGCTCTTACCGTCATGGCTCCAAAACCACTCGAGGCACCAGTAACGACAACGACCTGCTTAGCGGACATGGTTCTCTCCTTTGGATTGAGGCGAAACAAGATGACTGTGTGCGACTCGGCCGTCCGGTCAGACGACGCCGCCGTTGGGGTAGATGATCTGGCCATTGATCCAGCGGGCCGGTCCAGCAAGGAACGCGACGACTTCGGCGATGTCGCCCGGTGTACCCAGACGCTCGAGCGGGGGCTCGCTCCGCATGCGGTCGAGGGTCTCCTGATCCTTTCCCTCGAGAAACAGCGGCGTGGCTGTGGGGCCAGGCGCCACGCTGTTGACGGTGACGTCACGACCCCGCATCTCCTTGGCGAGGATCAGCGTGATCGCATCGACAGCCCCCTTTGTAGCCGCGTACGCGGTGTAGCTGGGACGTGCGATCTTCTGCACGGACGATGAGAAGTTGATGATGGCGCCGCCAGGGCGAACGCGGCGCGCGGCCTCTCGCCCGACGACGAACGTGCCACGCAGGTTGATGCGGATCATTCGGTCGAGCACCTCCAAGTCGAGGTCGACGAGCGGGGAAAGCAGCATGATTCCCGCCGCATTGACGACGACATCCACGCCGCCGTAGCTGAGCTCTGCCGCGTCGAACAGAGCGGTGACGTCGGACTCCTCGGCGACGTCAGCCTGAAACGAGGTTGCCATGCCTCCTGCCTCGACGATCGCCGTCACGACCTCCTCCGCCGGCGCCTTCCGCCCGGCGTACGCCACCACGATCGCCATGCCATCTCGTGCGAGACGCTGGGCGGTCTCCCCGCCGATCCCACCAGAACCGCCTGTCACGACCGCAATGCGAGGGTGATCTGTTATTGCCGTCGACATCGGTATCCACCTCCATTTAGCCATCTGCCGGTTCGGTCAGCCGGCGGATCTCGGGTTCAGCGTGCGCCTCTCAAGACGTGAGCAGCACCTGGCTCTCGTGCCTTTGCAAGACGGACACCTCGATGATGTATCCAGGTGATGGGTCTTCACACCGTGCGAACCCCCGGCAGATGTCCCCTGACTTTGCGCGGCTGCGCCTTGGTTGGTTACGCGTGGACTGCGTTCGTGAGAGATGCGAGAGCGGCCGGTAGCTCGGTGCGGGCCTTGACGTCGAGCTTGTAGAACACGTGCGTGAGGTGGCCCTCGACCGTGCGGGCGGTGACGAACAGGGTTTGGGCGATCTCGCGGTTCGTAAGGCCTTGAGCAGCGAGTTCGGCAATACGACGCTCGCTGGCCGTGAGTGCTTCGAGCCCGGTAAGCAACGCTCGGCGCGGCCTCGCTCCGGTCGCGCGGAGTTCGGTCTCGGCTCTCTGCGCCAGCGCATCGGCACCGAGGTGGTGGGCGATGTCGACTGCCTGCCGGAGAAGTTGGCGCGCCTCGACCCGGCGATTGCTGCGACGGAGGAGGGCGCCGAGGTCGGCCAGGGCACGGGCGCACTCGAGGCGGGTATCGGGACCGGAGAGCACTTCGATTGCCTCGCGCAGGAGGGCCTCGCCGCGGCCGCCGCCGGCTACGAGCCCGGTGGCGCGCAGCGCCACGCCGAGGGTGCGCGGGGCACCGAAAGCGCGGGCTAACTCGAGCTCTTCATCGCTCAGGCGTCGCGCTGTCTCGGGTTCACCAAGGGCCAGGGCGGCGAGGGCGGCCTCGGAACGCCACGACAGGTAGCACGGACTCAGCGCCAGGCCGCCGGTGGCGATCTCTCCGGCAACCCGGAAGTCGTCGAGTGCCTCACCGAAGCGATGCTGGGCGAACCGAAGGCGGCCTCGGGCGTGACGCAGTATCACCGGGGTCTGCGACGTACCGAGGAAGTCGACCGCCAGGGGCTCAAGAGTCCGTTCGGCCTCGTCGAGCTCGCCCCGCTCAACTAGCACGTCCACGAGTACGGTTGTCGCACGGTTGCTCAAAAGAGGCGGAGCTGACGGACCAGGGGGGTCGAGCAGGGCCCGTGCATCGGCCTCGGCTGCTGTGAGGTCGCCACGCCGGAAGGCGAGCCAGGCCCGCTGGGCCAACACGGCGGGAAGCACCATTCCATTCGCCGAAGCCTGAGCCTCGGCCACCGCGGTGTCGGCGAGAGCCTGCGCTGCGTCGTAGCGCTCGGCCCAGAGCAGCGTCACCACGGCGCTCGGGTGCCGAAACGCACCGCCGGGCAACCAGGGCGGATCGCCTGGCTCCGGCAGTGGTCGCGTGCCGGCGGTGATGGCCCGGAGCGCGAGGTCGGCCACTTGGTCGGCTGGTTGGTTGGTCAAGGCGCCCACGTAGGCAGCTGCCGCTACGCATTGACGCGGGACCGACCCCTCTGTCGCCCACGTGAGCAGTGCAGAGGCTCGATCGGCCACCAACGGCGCGGTGGCGGCATCGCCTACCCCGCAGGCGACTGCCATGGCCTCCAAGGTCAAGCGGCCTTCCGCATCGCCGCCGTCGAGGCGGGCTGCGACGCGATCACACACCTCTATCGCCTCGGCGCCCCGCTCATGCCAACGCAGCGCATTCGCGAACAGCAGCGCTGTCGCGATACGGGTCGTGTCGTCGCCGGCCGACTCCACAGCCTCAGCAAGTTCGTTCTGCCAACCCGGCTGGCCGGCGCTGAACTCGGCCAGACCGAGTTCGAGCAACAGGCCCGCCGCCCCCGCCTCAGGCTGTGGCGGCTCGAGCAAGGCTCGGCGCAGGAAGACAACCGCTGATTCCGGTGC
The DNA here is from genome assembly GCA_963719485.1 of uncultured Acidimicrobiaceae bacterium. GTDB lineage: Bacteria > Actinomycetota > Acidimicrobiia > Acidimicrobiales > RAAP-2 > Bog-473. The sequence goes on along the minus strand of OY970387.1, from coordinate 2,822,428 downwards.
ACCCCGTGTCGTTGCTTCCCCAGCAGCAGCCCTCAGCCTTTCAACCGTCCAGCCATCGCCTGTCGGTACCGTCGCCAGCAGGTGCTCGGCCACTCGGGCCGGGTTGGCGTGTGCTGCGGCCAACAGCCTGGCCGAGCGCCCGTGCGCTTCGACTCGGTCGGCCGCCGCCATGTCACGGTAGACGGCGGTACGCAGAAGCGGATGAGCGAAACACAGCGGAGCATCGACCAGCACGTCTGCTGCGACGAGCAGGTCTGCCGCGCGCGCTGCGTCGGGGGGTGTGAGCCCAGCCAGCTGGGCAGCCTGCTCCAACTCTGCCCGCTCCAAAACGGCCACCGCCCGAGCCAGGCGTGCCGCGTCAGGGCCAAGCCGAACGAGACGCAGCATCACCCAGCGACTCAAGGTAACCGTGGCGACGTCCTGTACTTTGGCTGCCGACGAGGTGACCGGCGCGATCTGCTCGTCTCGCAGAGCTTCGACCAGCGTGCGAACCAGAAACGGCGTACCGCCTGTCGCCTCCCAGCAGGCGGCGGCGAACCCCGGTTCTGGCTCGACACCCAAGGCGATCGTCAAAAGCGTGGCCACCCCCGCCTGGGTGAGCGGCCCAACCGTGATGACCTCGGTCGCCGGATCCATCGTCAGGACGGCCAACAGCTCCCGACTCTCCCCCGCCTCCGCCGGCCGAGCACCGAGCAGCACGGCAACAGGCAGCTCCTCCAGACGGGGAAGCAAGAAAGCCAGAAAGCGAAGGGACGCGCCGTCAGCCCAATGGGCGTCATCCACCACCAATGCCAACGGACGTTGCGCCGCCAGGTTGGCACACAACCAGTAGAGCCCGTGGAGCGCTGCGAACGATGGGTCCGGGGCGATTGGCGCAGCCGTGGCCGCGGCATCACCCCCGCCAGCAAGACCCAATAGCCGTGCGGCCACTCCGGGCGGCCCATCTAAGAGGTGGGTCCTCTCCTCCTCTGATGCTCCCGCCACGACAGGCTCGACCAGTTGACGCACCACCCCGAACGCGAACTCGCGCTCCAACTCAGCGCCGCGCGCTCGCAGGACCCTGAACCCCTCCTCTCCTGCCGCACCCCGAGCGACCGCTAACAACACCGTCTTGCCGATCCCAGCCGGTCCCTCCACCACCAGCGCTCCTCCCCGGCCTTGCTTCGCCCGCTGCAGACATTCCCCCAGTCGCTGCAGTTCTCGATCCCGCTCAAGCAAGAGACCGCTGTGCTCACCCATGGACGAGACCACGACCTACGTTACGTCCCGCCAGTCCGGATCGCCCGAGGGCCGACCCGCGCGCCCCCGCCGCCGGCAGTTCCATCGACTTGGACAACGCCAAGGTGAAATTCAGGGGAGGTGTCAGGGGGTTCCCCTGGGTGCGAAGAGGAGGGCTGCGGGCGGATCATGGACTTCTGAAAGCCATGAGCCACCTGACCAGACACCCGACATGTATCCCGACAAGGGGAACAGCTCCTGGCATCCTCGATATGGAGGCCATCGGAAAGGTTCGTCCGAGCGGAGCTGGGTGCCCAATCCACTGCGTCCGGCATCCCCGAGGCCGCCGATGATTCCCGGGAACTATCCCACCAAAGAAGGACGATGGCACAGGTACTGATCACTGGTTCGAGCGACGGGCTCGGGTTCATGGCGGCCGAATTGCTTGCCCACGTCGGCCACGCGGTCACTTTGCACGCGCGCAACGATCGACGTGCCGCTGAAGCTCGTCAAGGGCTCCCGGCAGCCGAGCACGTCGTCGTCGGGGACTTGGCCAGCATCGAAGAAACTCGTCAGGTTGCCGATCAAGCCAACGCGCTCGGACGCTATGACGCAGTGATCCACAACGCTGGCGTTGGCTACCGAGAGCCTTCGCGCGTCGAGACCGTCGACGGACTCTCGCACGTCTTCGCGATCAACGTCGTGGCGCCGTACCTGCTGACTGCCCTCATCACTCCGCCCAGCCGGCTGGTGTACCTCAGCTCGGGCATGCACAAAGGTGGCAACCCTGACCTCGACGACCTCCAATGGGTCGGGCGCCGCTGGAACGGAGCCCAGGCCTACGCTGACAGCAAGTTCTTCGACGTCGTCCTGGCCTTCGCCGTCGCCCGCCGCTGGCTCAACGCGCTCTCGAACGCGGTAGAACCCGGCTGGGTGCCGACCAAGATGGGTGGACCCGGCGCACCTGACGACCTCTCGTTGGCAGCGGTGACCCAGGTCTGGCTGGCGGTGAGCGACGACCCTGCAGCAACGGTCACCGGCAGCTACTTCTACCACCGGCAGGCACGCGACGTTCACCCGGCAGCCCGGTCATTCGAGATGCAAGACACGCTGCTCGACCGCTGCGCCGAACTCACCGGAGTCGTGCTCCGGAATCTGTAGACGTTCCCCTCAAGTGCCCAAGAAAGGTTGGTGAACAACGTGCCCAACGATCTCCTCATCAAGGGTGGCTACGTCGTCACCATGGATCCCGCCCTCGGGGACCTGCCCGACAGTGACGTCATTGTTCGCGACGGGGTTATCGTCGAGGTCCAACCCGGGCTCGAGACGTCAGCGCCAGACGCCGAAGTGATTGAGGCCAAGGGTCGGCTCGTCATTCCGGGCCTCGTCGACACCCATCGCCACGTGTGGCAGGGAGCGATCGGCGGGTTCACCCCCCAGATGACAGGGGTCGGCTACGGGCCTGCTGTGCTCACTGGGATCGCCCCTAAACACAGCGCAGACGATGTCTACGCCGGGACCTTGTGGGGCGCCCTGCAGGCTTTGGACGCTGGGATCACGACGATCGCCGACTGGGCTCACAACCTCCAGTCCGCGGCCCATGCCGATGCGGACCTACGCGGCCTCCAAGAGTCCGGGATCCGGGGCTACTTCCTCTACGGTGGCCCCGGACCGGCAAGCGACGATCCGAACCCGCCCCACCCCGTAGACGCCCGTCGAATGCGAGACGAGCAATTTCCATCTGGGTGTAAATGGGCGCCTTCGGATGGGCATGGCGCTACGCGGGCCGTGCTTCACCAGCCCGGAACGTAACGCCGCGGACTTCGCGTTCGCCCGCGAGCTCGGGCTTCCGATCTCACTGCATGTGGGCATGGCCGGGACTGCGGACGCGATCACGACCCTGGAGCGATTCGGTCTGCTCGACGCCGACGTGAACTACGCCCATGGCAATATGCTTACCGACGAAGAGTTCGACCTGATCGCCGCCAGCCACGGCACGCTGTCGATCACCCCGTCAACGGACATGCTCATGCAGTTCGGCACCTACCCGGGCACCGGCCGGGCGCTGGCGCGGAGCATCGTGTCCGGTTTCGGCGTGGACACCATCTGCAGCGCCGGGACGGACTTGTTCTCCGAGATGCGCCTGGCCCTGGCAGCGGAGCGTTCCCGGGCGAACGCCCCAGCGTTGGCCCGGGGAGAGCAGGTCCCGACCGTCGACCTGCACCAGCGCGACATGCTTCGACTGGCGACTCTCGACGGCGCGCGGGTGTGGAGTCTTGACGACCAAATCGGCAGCCTCACCCCGGGCAAGCAGGCCGACATCGCCATTATCGACATGCGCTCCCCCCATCTCGATGGGTTCGGCGACCCCGTGGCGGTCATGGTGCTCGGGGCTGGACCAGCTGATGTTGAAACGGTGATCGTCGGAGGCGACGTCGTCAAGCGAGACGGGCAGCTCGTCGGTACCCGCGTGGACTGGGCGCGGAAGCTCATGAAGGAGACCCGCGACCGCCTGCGCAGCCGAGGCCGAGACGCCTCCGGCGACGATTCCCTAGACACTCCCATGTTGTCGACGCGAGACGACGGAAATGCGAAACGGTGATGTTGTTATGACCCAGGTGAGCGTGTCAGACGAACTCCTCCTCCAAGGTTTCTGCGCTGGAGACGAAGAATGTGCGGGGGAGGTTTGTGCAGCACTTCTGGCGTCGACTCTGTTGGATCGCGTTTGGGATCGTCGGTGATTCCGGTTCGGCTGAGGATGTCGCACAGGTTGCCCTTGAACGGGCATGGAGGCGTGGAGCGATGTTCGACCCCGGGCGAGGCTCGGTTGACGCATGGATGACAACAATCGCTCGTAACGCCGCTCTGGATTGGGTCCGGAAGAAGCGAGCGGTTCCGATTGATCCTGCGGACATCTGCGCGAGTCCCATGCCAGGGGCCTGTGATCCCGAGGATTGGAGCGGAATCGAGGCAAGCCGAGCGGAGATCCGATCTGCCCTGACCAGCCTTTCTCCAATTCTGGTGCGTTCCGTCGTGCTGGCCGGTGCCTTTGATATGACCGCCGCTGAGGTCGCCCGCCACGAGCACATTCCACTTGGCACCGCGAAAAGCAGGATCCGTCTGGCGAAACGATGTCTACGGAGACAGTTGGATTGTCTCCGATGAAGGAGAGAGGCATGACCGACATCAATGACGATCTCATCAATCGTTCAGCCGATATTCGCTGGCCAGTCGACTTTGATCCAGTCCACGCCGACCTGTTCGCACACAACGCCGTTGTCATCAACGCTCCAGCGAAGAGCATTTGGGCGACGCTGATCGCCGCTGCTGCTTGGCCCAATTGGTATTCCAACGCCAGCGACGTCCTCATCGATGATTCTTCTGGCCAGCTGGGCCAGGATGTCAGCTTCAGTTGGACAACATTCGGCCTCAAGATCGCCAGCAAGGTCGCAGAGTTCGCTCCGTACTCACGACTCGGCTGGTACGGCAACGGCGATGAGTTACGCGCGTATCACACCTGGCTACTCGTCCCTCGTTTCGGCGATAGCACCTACGTCGTCATGGAAGAAATCGGCATGGGCGACGGGGCACAACACCTAGCCCGAACCAATCCCGGCCATATGCATCGAGGTCACGATCTGTGGAACATCAGCCTCAAATTCGCGTGCGAGGCCTGAACACGATGCGGATGGTCTTGACCCTGGAAATGCACTGCGTGTGACGTAGCGCGGAGATCTGCTCTCGCGGCTTGTCATGCCTCCCCTACGGCCGCAATGGCCGCCTCAAGCGTAGGGTAGAACCGATCACGATCAAGAGTCTCAAAGAGACCGTAGCGACGAACGAGATCTTCGAGACGGGCACGCATCTCCACAAAGGCCATGTGGATGCCCGCCGCGTTGAGCTCACGGTCAAGTTGCTCGAGCATCCTTGCGGCCGACACGTCGACGTCGGTCATCGCCTCGCATTGAACGATCACCCACGTGGCGTGGTGCTCACGGACGACGTGGCGGACTTGGGTCCGAAAGGCTGAGGAGTTCGCGAAGAACAGAGGCGCCTCCCAGCGGTAGATCACAACCCCAGGCTGCTCGCGCGCGTCGGGGTAACGCTCGACGTTGTGCCAGCCTCCCAGCTCCTCCACCTGACCGAGAACGGCGCCGTGGGGTTGCCAGCTCCGGCGGAAGAACAGCAGCACGGCGAGACCAATGGCCAGGACGATGCCCGGCAGGACGCCGAGCACGATCACGCCCAGGCTGGCGACGACGGAAAGGACCAAGGCGCTCTTTCGGACTCTGTAGTAGCTGACCAAGGCCCCGAGGTCGAGAAGGGAGAGAGCCGCAGCGATCAACACAGCGGCCAGGGCCGACTGCGGGAGGTCGGCCAGCAAGGAGTTGAAGAAAAGCAGCAACGCGACCACGATGCCGGCGCCGACCAACGACGCCAGCTGCGACTTGGCCCCCGCCTGCTCGACGACCGCCGTGCGCGACCCGCTGGTCGATACGGCGAAACCCTGGAGAAGGCCGGCCGCGAGGTTGGCCGCGCCGATGCCGATCATCTCCTGGTTGGGATCGACCTCCTCACCCCGGCGGGCTCCGAAGCTCGAAGAAGTGGCGATCGTGTCCGCGAGCGATACCAACGTGATGCCCACTGCGGCGACCGTCAGGGGTCCCACATCAGCCCACTTGGTCCAAGGAACCGACGGAGTAGGCACCCCCCTGGGAAGGGTCCCCACGGTCGAGACCCCGTGTGCGTGCAGGTCGAAGATGGCAGACACGACGGTGGCCGCCACGATACCCACGAGAACCGCAGGCACGACCTTGGTGATTCGGGACAGCAGCAACAAGATAGCTAAAACCCCGAGCCCGACCAGCAGTGCCGCTCCGACCGTGCCGTCGAGCCCGAGTACGAAGGCCTTGAGCTCGGGACCAAAGCCCTCGGCGTCGGTCGAGAACCCGAAGAGCTTGGGTAATTGGCCCACGATGATGATGAGGGCGAGACCGTTCATGTAGCCAACCTGAACCTCACTCGAGAGCAAATCAGCGACGAATCCGAGTTTCCCGATCCCCAATCCGATCTCGATGACGGCAACGATGATCGCGAGCATCCCGGCCAGTGCGATTGCTCGATGGACGTCTCCGCCCGCGGCCAACAATGGCAAGAGCGCAGCGAAGATCAGCGGCGAGATGGATGAATCCGGGCCGAGGACCAGGATCTTCGACGGACCGAAGACCGCGTAGCCGACGAGACACCCGATGGACGTGTACAGGCCGGTCACCGGTGGAAGTCCGGCCAGCTCCGCGTAGGCCAATCCCTGCGGCACCAAGATGGCGGCAAGAACGACGCCTGCGACGACGTCGGACCGAGTCCATTGGCGGTCGTAGGTTCGAACGACTCTGAGACCCGGAATCCACCTGGCTATCCCCGAAGGACTTTCGGCTGGTGTGCCTCCGTTCCCCTCGTGACCCTCGACCGTCACGTCATTCGTCCGGACCCGCGCTCCGGCCGGAGGCGCCCTGCGTCACGATCTGAGTGCGGCCATCTGAAGTGTCGGCGACCTACGACTTCTGGGCTTCAGCGGCGTCGGCCTCCAGCTCTTTCTGGTCTGCCCTGAGCTGCTTCTCCTCGATCTTCTGCGCCCGCTTCATCGCGGAACGGACCTTGGCCTCCATGTCGGAAACGGCAACGACGACGAGGCCTGCCTCACCCTCGTCGAGGGACTCGCCGAGGTCCTTGAGGTCGCTCCGGCTCATCCCCGCCGCAGCGTGCCCGGCAAGGGCTCCGAGCACCGCGCCGGCGCCAGTCGTACCGAGCAGCAGGCCTCCGCCGATGGCGGCGGCCGGGAACAAGACGATCACCAGGCCAGTGGCCAGACCGACCCCGCCACCGAGCACGCCCCCGACACGCGTCGGGGTCTCGTGCTTCTTCACGATCTTTACCTTGCCCTTGTGGTCACGCTCGATGACGGCCGCGTCGTAGGAGTCGATCAGATTGGCCACAGTGTGGAGTTCCTTGACGAGTTCGTAGTCCGCCACGGCGTCTGCGGCATCGCCGTAGACCCCGCAGTACACCAAGAGAGTGTCGATGGGCATCAGTGCTCCTATCGGGTCGAGCGCGGCTCAGAGCTGGTTCCGCTCACAAGCTACAAGCGACTCAGCTCTTGTTGACTGATCGTCGTCTCCACGGGGCCGCCGTAGGCGGCGAGTGCGTAGATTACGATGACTCCGACCGCGATGTAGGTCAAGGACCAGATCGGGTAGTAGGGCATCCACCAGATGGCGCTGATCGCGCCGATCGCTCCGGCTGCGATGCCCAGCCAGCGCCCGATCTGGGAGCCTCCCATGACCGCCAGCCCACACAGGATCAGAACGATTCCGACGATCAGGTAGACCCAGCCGTACGTCTTGAGGCTGGTCCCGAAGAGGGCGTCTTCGAGGTGTTGGGGAAGGGCACCGTGGTAGCGGAAGGCCCAGACCGCATCGAAGATGCGCATGATGCCCGCCACCCCCAACACGATTGCCGCGAAAAGGATCCAGCCGTGGCCCCGGTCGTTCATCGTGCACCCTCCGCTCGAACGTGCCCAGCGCCAACGGGCCGCCGGGCCCCCATTGCAATTCTTACTGCAAGGTATACCGGACCGGTCGGCATTGGAAGAGGTCGAATGAATACGCGAACCAGCTATCGTTCGATTGAGGCAGCCAAGAACGCGAGGACTGGGCGACGCCTGGGAGCGCCTGGCCGCAAAGAAACGTCAAACCCCTGGCAACTCTACAGCGGAGAGGATAAAGCTTCGGGCCGCAGTGGCCCCGTTTGCCTGACCTAGCTCCGTCGTCCTCATGGCCGTCCGAGTGCCCGCTGTACGATATCTTTCCGCCGATCGGACGAGAGCGGACAATGAAGAGGGTGGACATGGCGCTCACAACGGCGTGCGACGTACCGCTTGCAGGATTCGTTTCCACTGACATCTGGTTCAACGGTGGCACCAGCCTGCCGCCCGCCACGACGCAAATCCGGTATGAGCGCCGAGTCTGAGAATCCAGTTTCCGCGGGAAGCGAGGCGAACCCGCGACTGGCGGTTCTCCTGGCGGCGGCCATGTTCGTCCTCGTCGTGGATACGTCGTTCATGAACGTTTCGATCTCAGCCGTGGTCAGCGAACTCCACACGACGGCAAGCGGGGTCCAGACCGCGATCGCCCTGGAGGCCTTGGTCTCCGCCGCTTTCATCCTTATCAACTCGAAGCTCGGCGATCTCATGGGCCGCAAGCGCGCCTACGTCATCGGCCTGCTCGCCTACGCCGTTGGTGCCCTCGCGATGACGCTGACCCAGAGTCTGACCACAGTCATCATCTTCTGGGCGATCATCGGCGGGCTCGGAGCATCTCTCCTCTTGCCGGCCATGCAGTCACTCATCCACGGCAACTTCAGCGGGGCAGCCCAGAAGAAGGCCTATGCCTTGGTAGGTGCCTCAGCGGCCATCGCCGCAGCCGTCGGGCCGCTCCTCGGCGGGTTCGTCACCACCTACTTGTCGTGGCGCGTGGGGTTCGGCCTTGAAGTCGTCATCATCCTCGTGGTGTTGTCCCAGATCCGCCTCGTCAAGGACGTCCCGTACACAGGACCGCGCAAGATCGATGCTGTGGGCGCGGTCCTTTCCATCATCGGCATGGGGGGTGTCGTCCTGGGCATCCTGGTCTGGCAGGAAGGTGGCGGCTACGTCGGGCTCATCATCGCCATCGGTGCGGTGGCCTTGGCACTCTTCGCGTACTGGCTCGTCCAGCGCAAGCGGCGCGGAAAGCCAACTCTTTTGGACCCCGATCTGTTCAAACATTTGAACTTCCGCATCGGCATCTCACAGCAGATGCTCCAGCAGATCACCCTCGGTGGCGCCATGATTGCCCTGCCGCTGTATTTGCAGATGACACTGGAATACAACGCCATGGAAGCGGGCCTTTCCCTCGCACCGCTCTCGCTCTCCATGTTCGGAGTTGCGTTGCTCGCCGGCCGCAAAGCGGGCAACCGTCGGCCAGCCAATATCGTGCTGGTCGGTTTCGCTCTGAGCACGATCGGTATCACCGCCATCATCCCCCTCGTGCCGAGAGTGGACTCGGGTTGGTACCTCGTGATTCCGCTGTTGTTCGTAGGTTCGGGGCTTGGTCTGTTGGTGTCGCAGCTCAACAACTTCACCCTGGCGCCCATCGCGGAGGAGCGGGTCAGTGAAGCCGCCGGGGTGAACTCTGCCGCCGGCTCGTTCGGCCTGTCCTTTGGCCTGGCAGTGGCCGGCGGCCTCCTGCTCTGGGTTTTGGCGATCAGCTTCACCAATCTGACCTACTCGAGCAGTGCGATCCCCCCGGTCCAGCAGCAGCAAATCGCCGGCTACATGGAGACCGACGCCGAGATAATGAGCAACACGCAGCTCCAGCAGCAGATCTCGAGCGAGCCGCAGGATGTCCAAACTGCGATCCTTGCCATCAACACCGAGGCTCGGAATCGCTCCCTTCAGTTCGCGCTCCTCGTCCCTGCTATCGCAGGACTTCTTGGTTTCGCAAACTCGTTCCGAATGCGACGCCTTCCAGACATCAAACCAGCGGCACCTCTCGATGGCGTTGATTTCGGCTAGCCAGCCTCAGGGGGTCGAACCACAAAGACCAGCCCCCTGAGGGAGATTGAAAACTCCCTCTGACCTGCCACGATGGAGCGGAAGCCGGGATTCGAACCCGCCACCCTTACCTTGGCGAGGTGGTGATTTTCGTCCGTTTGGTTCGGCACGATCCCTCAAGTGCGGATCCGTCCACCTAGTTTCCAGTAGCGGCGGGCCAATCCGTCGCTGTAGTAGAGTGCTCCCCTAAGAGGTGGCGGCGGATTTCATGTCGCCAGTCAGTCATGCGAAGACGTAGTCGTTGCCCTCCACATGGCGGGTCCATTCCCAGTAGAGGTCGAGGGGCCACGGGGACAGTGTGAAGACCTTGCCCGCGGGGTTCTTATAGTGGCTGTGCTTGATCGAGGGATGTGACCACACCATCTGGCCGATCTCCGCCTGGTAGCGCTCCGCGTAGCGAGCGTGGGCCTCGGTCGTAACCTCGCACGTCTGCTTCCCCAGGGTCAGGGTGTCACGAATCGCCTCCATCGCGTAGTGGACTTGGAACTCAGAGTGATAGAAGAGGCTGGCCCCAGCGGCGAGGTTCGTACCCGGACCGTAGACGCAGAACAGGTTGGGGAAATTCGCGATCGTGATGCCGAGGTAGGCCGTCGGTTCGTCGCCCCATTGCTCACGGAGGGAAACCCCACCGCGACCCGTCACCTCCATTGAGGCGAGAAAGTCGTTATGCCGGAATCCGGTTGCGAAACAGATGATGTCGGCGGATCTGTGCGTGCCGTCGACGGTCACGACCCCGTCAGGCACAATGTTGGCGATCTCGGTGCGGATGAGTTCGACGTTGGGACGCTGCAGGCAGCGCAGCCATGACCCGTTGTCCTGCAGGACACGCTTTCCGAGGGCCGGGTAGTCCGGCACGACTTTCGCCGCAAGGTCGGGCCGTTCGGCGATGACTGAGTTCATCCAAGCGAGCAATGCCTCAGCACGGGTTGCGTTCACGACGTTGACCGACCGGCCTGTCTCATCCTCATATCCGGGTTCGATCCGATATGGCTCCGAGCCAGCAGCTATCCCGCCAAAGGTCATGATGAACCTGTACCACCGCCCATAGAATGGAAGGTGCCGCAGCGCCCATCGGTCCCCCGCTGGTACCGCTGCGTGGTACAGCGGATTCGGGATGATCCACTGAGCAGTGCGCTGGAAGATCGTGAGCTGCTCAACGTCGCCAGCAATGGCCGGGCCGATCTGGAAGCCGCTCGCACCGGCGCCGACCAGGGCGAAGCGTTTGCCGCTCAGATCGAGACCGTGGGACCACCGAGCCGAGTGGAACGACGGTCCGCTGAACGTCTCCATCCCCGGCATGTCAGGTAGCTTCGGGATATTCAGGGACCCGACGGCGCTGATGACAAATCGGGCATCGATGACTTCCTTTGTCCCGTTGGGCCCACTGGCGTGCACACACCATCGGGCATGCTCGTCGTTCCAGCACAGCTTGGCGACGGCAGTGTTGAACTGGCAGTGCGGCCCCAGATCGTATTTCTCGACAATGGCGGTGAAATACTCGAGGAGCTCGGGTTGCTGGCAGTAGAACTCGCTCCAGTGATCGGATGGCTCGAAGGAATAACAGTACTGATGGCTGCCAATATCGACTCGTGCTCCGGGGTAGCGGTTCTCCCACCACGTGCCGCCGGGACCTGGGTTCTTCTCTATGATCACGAAAGGCAGGCCTGCTTGTTTGAGGCGGATGCCGGCAAGAATCCCGGCCATGCCGCAACCGATGACGACGACCGGAGACGCCGACTTCACGTCCTCCGGGATTTCGCCGCCCCAGGTGACAGCGCCCGTATCGGCGCCGTCGAACTGCAGGTCGTCAAAGAAGAGCCCGGCAAGGCGGCCCTCCACAGTCCGGCAGCCGAGAAACGACATCATCTCCTGCAGGAGCTCATGCGACAGCTCCTTCGGCTGGCAGCCACCATCGCGGTACGCGGCGGATCGCCGGCAGAGCCATCCGACGAACCTGCGCTCGTTCATCCGCAGGGATGCCGCTCTGAATGTCCAGCGACACTGAGACCCGCGGACGAATCTCGCCACGGATCCACGCGGGATCGCCCGTCATGTGCACCAGGGAACAGAGAAGCGCAGGGACACTCACATCCTCAAGCGCCGCCATGATCTCTTGGTCGTCGTTGGTAAAGCGCTCAGCTGCGTGAGGGTTTCGAGTCATTCCTGCCTCTTCGGGGCCGAAGCTGCGACCAGCCACCAGGGATCCACGGCGGAAAGGTTTGACGCCCCTCGGACGAGGGAAATGACGAGCGCTGCCGGGGTCCTGACACGGGAAGCCACGGCCGGTCTGGACATGCCCCAAATATATGGTCTATGTCGGCAACCGGAAGAAGGAATCGTATGGACAAATTGAGGTTCGACGGTCGAGTGGCGATTGTCACCGGGGCTGGGCGGGGAATCGGCTTTGAGCATGCCCGGTTACTGGCATCACGCGGTGCGCACGTAGTCGTCAATGACCGAGGCGTCGGAATGGACGGAAGCGGCGGAGATGCCGGACCGGCCCGCAGGGCTGCCGAGGCGATAGGCGCCGCAGGTGGGTCAGTTATAGCTGACGCCTCTGACATTTCGACCGTGGAAGGGACCACGCGGCTGGTCGAGCTTGCCCTCGAGGCGTTTGGTCGGCTGGATGTGCTGATCAACAATGCGGGCATCTACAACACGGACGAGTTCCCCGATATCGACCTTTCCGACCTGCGGCGGCACCTCGATGTGCACGTTATCGGCAGCTTCTTGACGGTCCAGGCCTGCTGGCCCCACATGGTGGCAAGCGGTTACGGGCGAATCGTGCTCACCACCTCCACGGGAGCCCTGGGGATGCGCAGTCTCACGGCCTACGGCACCGCGAAGGCAGCGGTCATCGGACTCACCCGGGCTCTCTCGGAAGTCGCCGCCGGCCTAAGCAGCGACATCAAGGTAAACGCCCTGGCTCCTATGGCGAACACGCGGATGATGTCGGCCCGGGAGCTGGGCGGTGCCGATCCGGATCCCGAGCCGGAACGTCACCCGGCGCTTGTCGCCCCGATGGCCGCCGTGTTGGCACACGAATCCTGTCCGATCGAAGGCGAGGTACTCATGGCGGGAATCCGACGTTTCAGTCGTCTGTTCGTCGCCGAGACTGACGGCTACGTACACGATGGTCTGGACGTGAGCCCGGAATTGCTGATCGAGCAGTGGGGCACCATCTGTGACCCGTCCGAAAACGAGATCGTCGAGAGCACGGACAGCTGGGTTGCCCGCAACAGTCGGGCGATCGAGGCCTGTCCGATCGTCTGACAAAGACCCCGATCATGCTTACCGGTCCATGTCAGCAGCACAATTCTTAGGTGACCTCAGACGGAGCGGTTCCGTGCTAGCTCCGGAAGACCCACATAACTGGTTCTCGATGGGCAATGGGCAATGGGCAGTCCCCGCGAGGTGGCGTTCCGGCCGGTGTCGGCCGTGGCGCTGGGCCCCATGGTCGCGATGCCGTCGCGGGGCTCGCAGTAGCGGTCGTTTGCTTCACGTGCTTGCCCTTCACTACGGCTAGGCCCACTCGGGTATTCATTGCATACGACCATGAGATAGCGGTAACGGCCTTCGGCGAACAGGGTGCCGACCAGCCCGAAGGGCCCCGCCAGTTCGGGTCCTCGCCTTCCAATCCCGTCGCCGCATAACACTCAACGACTCACTTCCCGAAGGTGGGGATTTCCTGAGAAAGGATTGAAGGGCGTGTCGGACGGACAGTGTCACTACCGACGGTGCCTCCATCTCAATCGTCCCAGAGACGAGTAATCAGCAAGCGGGCAGGTCGCTGAGTGGGACGTTTGGGGACGATTGAGACAAAGCCAATCGCTGGATAATCCTGTGGTCGTCTCTTCAAGAAGGTACCTACACTGGGTCCATTCTCCCGCGATCCCGGTTCTGACAAATGTTGCTCGACCGCATCGAAGAGCGGGCGCTCCTTGATGCACTCCTCGATGCCGCGCGCCGGGAAAGCAGTGGAGCCTTAGCGCTCCATGGGGAACCCGGTATGGGCAAGACCGCTCTGCTTGATTATGCGGTCGACCACGCGCCGGACCTCGAGCTCATCCGGATCTCAGGGGTGGAGGCAGAGCACGAGTTCGGCTTTGCAGCGCTTCACCGCCTTCTCCTGCCGTTTTTGGGACACGTCGAGTCTCTTCCCGAACCCCAACGAAATGCGCTGCAGGCAGCCTTTGGTATCTCTGCGCACTCGCCAGCTGACCTCTTCATGGTCGGCCTGGCGACGCTCACTCTGCTCGCCGATGCAGCTTCGCCTCAGGGTCTTCTGTGCATAGTCGATGATGCGCAATGGGTCGACCACGCGTCGCTACAGGCCTTGGCTTTCGTGGGCCGACGTCTCAGTGAAGACGGCATCGCTGTGATCTTCGCCATGCGCACCTCCGAGGGCGCGCTCTCCGCCCTGACGGGAATACGCGCCGTGGAGATCTGCGGACTTCCCGAAGATGCGGCCATGGAACTGCTTTCCCATGTTGTGCGCGGGCCACTGGATGCCAAAATCGCCCACCGCGTCGTCAATGAGACAAGTGGCTGCCCTCTGGCGCTCACCGAGCTGGCTGAGGAGTTGGCGGCGACGCAGTGGGTGGACGCGAGCCGCCTGCCTGAGCCGATCCCGATCAGTCGACGCCTCGAGGCCCATTTTCGACGCCAGGTGGACATCATGCCGCCCGAGGCTCAGACCTTTCTCCTCATTGCGGCGGCTGACATATCAGGAGATCCCACGTTGGTACGCAAGGTAGCCAGCCAACTCGGATGTGGGTCGGATGTCGAGGCCCTCGCCATCCGCGAGCGCCTGTTGACCACAGAGCCACGCATTGAATTCCGCCACCCCCTGATCCGCTCCGCCATCTATGCCGGAGCCAGGGGCGATGAACGAAGGACAGTTCATAGTGCTCTCGCGGCCTCACTCGACAAGACCAGCGAGCCTGACCGATGGGCCTATCATCTCATCGCCAGCGCCACTTCACCCGATGAAGCACTGGCGGCCGAGCTCGAAGCGACGGCATGTCGGGCCCGCAACCGTGGTGGTTATGCTGCGGAAGCCTTCCTCCTGACTCACGCGGCCGAGTTGACCGAAGAACCTGGTCACAAGTCAGCGCGGCTCCTCACGGCAACAGCCGCCGCGCTCAATGCCGGAGAGCCAATTCGCGCAGAAGCTCTCTTGTCGCGAGCACGGCTTGGACTTTCTGATCCATTCTTGATCGCCGAAGCGCAACAGCTCGACGGCAGGATGCAAGTACCCCTCGTTCGCCCTGCGGCAGCGGCCGCTCTTCTGCTTAGCGCCGCACGGAAGTTCCTTCCTCTCGACATCGACCGGGCACGCGAATCGCTGCTCGAAGCCTTCGACGCCTTTTTGATTTCCCATCACTTCACGCTCGACACGAACGGTGGGGAGATTGCTGAGGTCGCACGCACGACGGCAAAGCGTACGCGGGGAGCCCAGCTGGCAGATCGACTGCTCGATGGAACCTCGCTCCTTCTCGCCGTGGGGTATCGCGAAGCTGTGGACGAGCTCCGCGAAGCAGCGCGAGTCATGCAAGACGGGCCCGTCTCGATAGATGAGATCACGAGATGGTTCCAATACGGCATTGTGGTCTCAAATGAGCTCTTGGACGACCGTGCCTACATTGCGTGGGGTGAACGGGTCGAGAGTGCCGCCCGGGAAACCGGCGCACTCTTCGTGCTCCTTTTCACTCTGCTCGCGCTGGCTCAACACAAGATCCGGATCGGAGACTTCTCAGCCGCTGACGCTCAATATGCGGAGGCACTGGAGATCGTTGCCGCCATTGGCCAACCAGTTGATCCTTACGGCCTGGTGAACGTCGAGCTTCTGGCCTGGCGTGGCGACGAGGCCGGCACTCGCTCTGCCGCAAAGGCTCTCATCGAGAATGGTACGGCGATCGGCTCGGCGGCGGTGGTGTTCATGGCGTATCGGGCGCTCGCCATCCTCGAGCTCGGCGCGGGGAGATATGCCGAAGCCCTCCCGGCTGCGGAATATGCAACCGCCAGAAAGACGATCGGGTGGACCGGCCAGAACCTTCCGCTGGTGGTCGAAGCCGGTGTCCGCAGTGGAGATCGAGTCGCTGCCACACGGGCACTCGCCGAGCTGTCGGCCCGAGCACAAGCAAGTGGTACGCCCTGGGCACTGGGTCTCCTGGCCCGTTCGCAGGCCCTTCTCTCAGAGCACGCCGATGCGGAGGCGTTCTTTGAGACGGCTATGGAGCACCTCGCATCCACCACAGTGGCAATAGATCGCGCCCACACACGGCTTCTCTACGGAGAATGGCTCCGGCGTCAGAAACGAAGGGTCCATGCCCGAACGCAACTTCGCCTGGCGTATGAAGAGTTCTCCGCAATGGGGGCAGAGGGTTTCGCCGAGCGCGCACGACTCGAGCTCGCTGCCACTGGCGAGCGTGCCCGGCGTCGAGCAGTCGGCCTCACCAGCGAGCTCACCAACCAAGAACGCCAGATCGCCGAACGCGCCTCGAAAGGAGAAACCAACCGCGAGATTGCCGCGCAACTGTTCATCAGCGCCAATACAGTTGACTACCACCTTCGGAAGGTGTTCCAAAAACTTCAGATCGGTTCACGCCGAAATCTTGCTCCAGCGCTGCGTTCCGAGAGCCTTGACGAGGGTGTAACCCATCCAGTCCGGCCCGGGCACGGGCGGAGCTAGGAGCGCTGCGACTGCACCAGGAAATCGGCAGCCAAAACGTTCGAGGAAACCGGACGTGGCCTGAACACGATTACTTGAAGAACCGCAACAGCTCTGCGTTGACCTCTTCGGCGTGGGTCCAACACAGCCCGTGGCCGGCATCGTCAATGACGACGTACTCGCTACCGGCTATCAACTCGTGACTACGGGCCCCAGTGGCTTCAATCGGGAGAATCCGGTCCGCGCTACCGTGAAGCACGAGAACCGGAATATCGATCTTCGGCAAGTCGGCGCGGAAGTCCGTGTGCCATGTGCCTACACATGCGATCGTTCCTGCAGGCGACGCGCCGCTGGCAAGGAGCCACGCGTCCTGCACCACCTCTGGGCTTATTCGACTGCCGAGCGTCTCGTCGAGGTTGAAGAAGCTCTTGTTCCACTCCGTGAAGTACGCGAACCGGTCGGCAGTCAATGCTTGCTCGATCTCGTCGAAGACCTCCTGAGGTACACCCTGCGGCGTTTCGGCGGTCTTGAGTAAGTATGGGGGGACGCCCGACATGATGGCTGCCCGCCGAACTCTCTCCGACCCGTATGTCCCCAGATAACGGACGATCTCGCCACCGCCCATCGAGTGACCCGCAATGTCGAAATCGTAGAGATCGAGGGCGTTCACCAGTGCGCTCAAATCCGCAGCAAAGGTGTCGTAGTCGTATCCTGTCGACGGCTGACTCGACTTGCCGAAGCCGCGTCGATCGTACGTGATCACCCGGTGATCGGCGGCGATGAGAGCTCGTTCCTGGCGCTCCCACGCTCGGCCACTGAGCGGGAATCCGTGGATCAAAATCACGGTACTGCCAGAGCCGTGATCTTCGTAGTGGATGTTGATCGGCGCTGAGTTCTCCACACCGACAGTCACTTCTGGCATGGCTTTGTCTCCTTGTGTTTCCGGTTCCGCCGTCAGTGGCTTGGGAGGCGCCGGCAAATGGTCTCGTTTATGCATTCAGGAGTATGGCGATACTGGGAGCCAGTCGAAATCCCGTGATTCGCGTAGTCGTGCCGGCGGCAGGTCAACGACTTAGGGTCTCCTACCCCTGTGCCGCCTGCATTCGGTTTCCCCGCAATCTCGACTGTGTCACGCACGGTCTGGGCCTCTACGGATCCGTTCGTCCTCGAACCGTGGCACTAGAACGAGACTCCCCCTGAACCGGCACTCGTCGTCGAGGTCCCGCCCGAGCTCGCGTGGGCCGACTTCACCGTCACGACGACGGACCACTTGCCCCACTTGTCGGTGAGATTCCCGGTGACCTGACGCGGACGGGTGTCCTTGACGAAGCAATAGAAGGGCTTTCCGCGATAGGTCACCTGCTGGGATCCTCCACTCCTCGCCACGGTGCCGAGGTTGGCGGCGTTCACTCCCGGTCCGGCCGTCGTGGTCGTCACACCCTTGGGCAAAAGCACCTCGGGCCAGAACTTCAGACGTTGGGTCTTGCAAGGCACCTTGCTTGCCTTGAGGTGTACACCGCATTGCCGCTCACGAGAATCGTGCCGAAATGGGCGTTGCGCGTCGTCGAAACCACACCATTCGCCGCCCCACTGGCCGCGCCGACGGTGGCAACCGAGGCGGAGACCCCGCCGATGACCAAGGCCCCGCCTGCCAGACGCACAAACGGGACCCGCGAAGAGGTCCCGCTGTCCTGTTGGTTTGCTTCGTTCCGTTCACTTCGCTGATCTCTTTCTCTCGGCTTGGCGTTTGGTGGTCAATGGGCCCGGCGCCTCGAGGGATTGCTGGGCGCCTGCCTTCACAACCGTGGCTCAAGTGCGCTGGCGCCTGGATCGCAGTCGGTACTCAAAGAGTGCGCCGATTGGAACATCCGTCGATTCCCGTGTGCCGCGTAGTCGTGGCCGGGTGGCGAATGGTTGGTGCTGAGCCGATCAGCGAGTCCACTGCCAGCATGTTTGGCCGGCCCACTACGCAGCTAAGGATTCAATGATCTGCACACGCCGGGATGAATGGCGAACCTCGATGGGCAACTACGCGCATCGGGGGATTCGACCCAAGCTCAATTGACTCATCTTGGAAAGCGTTAAGGCAATCACGTGCTGATCACAGGGTCGGGAATGGCCGATTGACGTGGGAGATCGCAATGGACAGAGGAACAATTTGGTCCGTGCTGGGTGCGGGTGGTGTACGCAGGGACCAAGAACGAGAACCGCATGACGACCCGAAGTCGTGGGACAGTCCCATGGCGGAAGCGGAGGCCTTTCTGATCAGTGCGCTTACGAGCCTCCAGAACGTCTCAGGCGAGTCTGCTTGCGACCCACACGCCGAGAGGATCCTCGCTTCAGTATCCGGAAAAATGGTTGAGGCACTCTCCGCTCTCGACTACCTCAGCGTGACCCAATGGATCCGGAGTGGATCCACGCCGATTGGTGCCGAGACGATCCCCATCATGAGACATGGGAAGAACCGGATGACCCAATGCCGTAGGGCGGCTCCTGGTCGGGCCGTCCCTTGGGGAGATCAGGCGGCAAGCGCCCCACACATTTCAAAGGACATCAAATGACGAAACGACTGGGAATCCTCATTGCGGTGATCGCGGTTCTCGTGGCTGGAGGTCTGGCTCTGGGCCCGGCATTGATCGATTCCCCGTTCTTCCGACTCTCAATGGCACGACAGTGAGGTCATACTCCATGTCGTCCACAGAAACCCCGCCACGAGTCAGCCAACAGTGCGGCCACCCGGAACTCATTGAGGCAGAGGGAGCCAAAATGGATCGACTCCTTCCCAGTCGGACTTCCGACCTACCTCTCCATCACCTAGCTGCGGACCCTGGGCGCGTGGTAGCGACCATCCCCGAAATCGAAGTTCACAAGCTCCATCTCGGACGGTTGGTCAATGTCGAGCACGGTAACGGCAATCGGAGGAAAGGCGCTATAGAAGCGATCCACATGCGATTTGCCCTCGTTCGATACGTCGACCGGGACGATTCGGGATGACTATCCGAAGCCTCACCGCCGTCTGGCACTGTGCGGCCGCTCGTCTAGCGGCGCTCGAGCGCCTCGATCCCATTCGAACCCGCGATCATCTTGGCAAGGTGGTGCTTTCGACTCTACGGCCGGCTCCAGTCCCCGAGGCCCAAGTAGTCACATGAATGCGACCGCAGGCGTGAACGAGCGCCAACGCCCGCGTCTGTGTGGCAGATGGCGGCGGGAACCACCATGGGCGACGACCTGCCCGACTGACCCCCCGATTTGTTTTGTTCGCCCCCATTGCATCGACGATTTGGAGGCAGTCGCAAATCTTCGCCTGAGCGGAGCGGCGTTGATTAACTCCACTGCATCCAGCACTTCCGAGACCGACGAAGAGCCCAGCAAGCGATGCCAACAAGGGGGAACGACAGCAACGGGAAAGGTGATGCTCCTATGACGCAGGAAAGCGTGTCAGACGAACTCCTCCTGGAAGGTTTCTGCGCTGGAGACGAAGAATGCGCCGGACAGTTTGTGCAGCGTTTCTGGCGTCGACTGTGGTGGATCGCGTATCGGATCGTTGGTGATTCAGGCTCGGCTGAGGATGTCGCACAGGTAGCCCTCGAGCGGGCATGGAGAAAGGGAGCCATGTTTGACGCTGGGCGAGGCTCGCTTGATGTATGGATGAAGACAATCGTTCGTAACGCCGCTTTGGACTGGGTACGTATGAAGCGAGCTATTCCGGTTGATCCTTCGGAGATTTGTGTTGGTCCGACGCCAGGATCCTGTGATCCCGAAGATCGGAACGGAATCGAGGAAAGTCGAGCGGAGGTCCGATCTGCTCTGATCAGCCTTTCTCCAATTCTCGTGCGATCCGTTCTGCTGGCCGGAGCCTTTGATATGACCGCTGCTGAGGTGGCCCGCCACGAGCACATACCGCTCGGCACGGCAAAAACCAGGATCCGTGCGGCGAAACAACGTCTACGGGAGAGAGTTGGAGAAGATCGGAATTGATGACGGACCGCAACACCTAGCTCGAACCAATCCGGCTCATCGGATTCTGGCGGGGTCGCGCCCCTGAGAGGATCACCTCGAGCGCGACGAAGGTGCTTCAAGCTTGAGGTGTGACCCAACAACCAAGAAGCACCTTCGTTCTTCGCGACCATAGCGAGATTCTCGAGGCCCTGGTCGGCCTCAAAGACGTGGTGGTCCTGCACTACGAGCGACGCGGACCCCACGTCGAGCTCGCCATCGAGCAGCTGATCAGGGATCCGGTGCGCTGCCCCTCGTGTGCCGAAGAGGCCCAGGTCAAGGAACGTCCGGTGGTGCAGTACGTGGACTTACCCGTCTATGGAACGCCCATGTCACTGGCCTGGAAGAAGCACCGGATGCGCTGTGTGAACGAGCACTGCGCCAAGAAGACCTGGATGCTCGGCGACCACCGCATTGCGGCCAAGAAGTGCTTGTTGACGACGAGGGCGGCCAAGTGGGCGACGGTCCAGGTCGGCACCGGGCGGACCGTCTCAGAGGTGGCCGCCGAGCTGGCCTGTGATTGGCACACCGTCAACGACGCCGTGATCACCTATGGCGAGGCCTTGCTCGCGGCCGACCGCAAACGGCTGAACCGCACGACGGCGATCGGGCTCGACGAGACGTCCTTCGTCAAACTCGGTGCGCGGATCCACACCAGCTACGCCACGACGGTGGCCGATGTGGAGAACCACCAGATCATCGACATCCTCCCGACCCGCAATTACACCGACGTGGCGGGCTGGATCGACAAGCAGCCGGCGCCCTGGAAGGAGCGGATCCGCTTCGGTGCGCTCGACATGTCACAGACCTATGCGGCGGTGTACTCGGTCATCTTGCCCAAGGCGGCCCAGGTGGTCGACCCCTTCCACGTCATCTCACTCGCCAATCGCAGCCTCGATGCGGTCCGTCGGCGCGTCCAGACCGAACAGACCGGGCACCGCGGACGCAGGGACGATCCGCTCTATCGGGCGCGGCGCGTCTTGTTGCGCGGCGAAGAGAAGCTCGACCCCGCCGCGACTGAGCGTCTGTGGTCGCTGCTCGAGCTCGGGGATCCCGGTGCCGAGGTCGCCATCGCCTACCGGGTCAAGGAACGACTACGCGACTTCTATCGAACGCGCGACCCCGAGGCGGCCAAAGCGATGCTGAGAGAGCTCGAGACGCACTGCCGCCGCCGCACCATGCCGCCCGAGATCCAAAGGCTCGGACGCACCATTCGGGCCTGGTTCGACAAGATCGCCAACTTCCACCTGGCCCGGGTCTCGAACGGTCCGACCGAAGCGCTCAACAACCTGATCAAGCGCATCAAGCGGATCGGCTTCGGATTCCGCAACTTCGAGAACTACCGCATCCGAGCCCTGCTCTACGCCGGCAAGCCGAACTGGCGTGTGCTGGGTTCGATCGTCGTCCGAATCCGAAGAACCGAAAAACTACCTCTGACCTGCGACGATGGAGCGGAAGACGGGATTCGAACCCGCGACCCTCACCTTGGCAAGGTGATGCGCTACCGCTGCGCCACTTCCGCGTGGGTGAGTACTTTATCGCGGGACCGGCAAGCTGAAGTGAGGCAGCAGAACCGCCTCAACCTGGCGGTTCACCGCCTCACAGGCACGGGAACGGGCGGCGGTTAACCGGCCGGATCATCTCGCTAGATTTCCGGGCATGCGCCAGGACGAGAACAGCGCCATCCTGAGCCGTTCCTTCGGAGAGGTTGCGGACGAATACAACCGGCTTCGCTCCGCTCCCTCGGACGAGGCGCTCGACTGGCTGGTTCCCCAGGGTGCGACCGATGTTCTCGAAATCGGGGCGGGGACCGGCATCCTCACGCGGAAGCTCGCCGAACGAGTTGCCCACGTCGTCGCCGTCGAGCCCGACGACCGCATGCGCGCCGTCCTCGCCGGGGCAGAAGTGCCGGTCGAGGTCCTAGCCGGCCACGCCGAGGAGATACCGGCCGCCGCGTCGTCCGTCGATGTAGTCATCGCGCAGTCCGCGTGGCACTGGGTCGACGAGGAGCGCGCCGTCCCTGAGGTCGCGCGGGTGTTGCGTCCCGGCGGCCGACTCTCGCTGGTGTGGACCGGACCTGATCGGTCGGTGGACTGGATGCGATCTTTGTGGGCCGGCGGCATCATCTTCAGCCCCGAAGAGGAGACCGACGTCGACAACCGGCGCCGTCGCCGGCACGTCGTGAACGTCGACGTCGGTGGCGCCAGCCCGTTCCTCGAACCGGAGAAGATGCTCTTCCACTGGACCCGGCCGATGGCCAAGGAGGACCTTGTGGCGCTGGCCACGACCTACAGCGCTGTCATCACCATGGACGAGAGCGCTCGCCGCGAGCATCTCGAAGCAATGGCGCGCTTTCTCGACGCTCACGAGCCGTTCAGCGGACTCGAGGTCATCGACGTCCCCATGCGCTCGTACTGCTGGCGGGCGACCAGGCGCTGAGGCACCGCTGGCAGGCGGCGGTGTCTCGCCTGTGCGCGGGCGCCGCTTCCGCTTGACGCGGGCTCCGGTCCATCTGTGCAGCGCCGTTGACACTTGCTGTGAATCGTCATCCATTCGTCAGGTAACTCCTCACACCCGCCCACGTCCCTCTGCGGCTGCACTCAGATCCGGAGCGCACCGTATGAGTACCGGTTCGGATGAGCCGGCGGCAAGAGACAAGAAAGGGCACCCACCCATGCAGATTCGCCTCCGCAATGTGCTGGCCATCGGCGCACTGACATCCGGCCTCCTCGCCGGCGGCGCGCTGGTCGCCAATGCAGCGACCACGTCCACCACTACGGGGAGTTCGGGTAACACGGGAACGAGTTCGACGTCGAACTCGTCGACGTCCAACTCCTCCACCACCACACCGTCGTCGGGCTCGAGCACGAGCAACACGGGCTCGGGCTCCTCGAATTCGTCGACCGGTTCAGGGTCCGGTTCCGGTTCGAGCTCGGGCTCCGGATCGACCAAGAACTGCCCCAACATGGGCAACGGATCCAACGCCCCGTCGGGCACGCCCCCGACCGGTTCGGGCACCCCTCCGGCCTCGGGCTCGTAGCGCCCCTCCCCAACACCCCTGAGCCACCGAGACCACCACAGAGAACAGGCGGTGTGGGCCGGATCGCCGAGCCGACCGGTCCGCACCGCCCCTCTCGGAGCTCCCGACGTCCGCAAATCGTTACGCCGTCGCCCCCCGGGCGTCGAGTGCGCACACGAGCAATTCCCCGAGCGCGTCGTCGACGTGCACCGCCACCTCGTCGAGCTCGGGCAGGAGCCGGCGGCAGCCCAGCATCCCGAAGTAGACCCGGTCGAGATACGAGAAAGCCGTCACGTTCAGGCCGATGCCTTCGGCCATGGGACCCACCGGGTACGTGGCGGCGACACGGCTCCCCGCCAGGAAGAGTGGAAGGTCCGGGACCCGCACGCTGGAGACGGTGACGTTGAACGGCGGTCGCATCTTGTCGAAGAGCCGTGTGCCCGCCACCGCGCGGGCGACCCGGGAGGCCAGCGCCGGCAGGGCGATCTGGGCCAGGTCGCCCACGAAGCGTCCCCCGTGCAGCTTCTCCTGCTCCTTCGCCACCCGCGCCGATTCGGAGATGGCATCGAGCCGGGCCACCGGATCCTCCACATCGCTGGCGAGCGAGACCAGCATGCCCGACACCTGGTTTCCCAGTTCCTCGGTCTCTCCCTCGGCGCGCGTCGAGACGGGGACCATGGCGACGAGCGACGCCTCGGCCTGCTCCCCCCGAGCGGCCAGCAGGCGGCGGAGCCCGCCCGAGACGCAGGCCAGGATCACGTCGTTGACGGTTGCCTCGAAGACCCGGCTGACCAGCTTCACGTCCTCGAGCGGAACGGAAAGACCGGCGAAGCGCTTCCGGTTCGAGACGGCGCCGTTGAACGAGGTGCGCGGTGCGGCGAAGAAGCCCGGCGGCGATTGCTCGCCTCGCCCCGCGAGCTCCCTGTTGTGCATCCCAAGGTCCGCCATCGCCTCCACCCCGGCCTGCAGCGTGCTGAGTGTCGAGCCCGGTTGGCGGGTCAGCGACGATGCGGCGTGGCGCAGCATTTGCGTGTTGGACGGCAACGGTTCAGGGTTCCATTCGGATGGCAGGGACACGATGCGCGTCCTCGGCGTCAGGTCGAGAAACGCCGCCAGGACGGATGCCCCGCTCACCCCGTCGAGGATGGCGTGGTGCACCTTGGCGACCAGCGCGGTGCGTTCGTCCTCCAGTCCCTCGACCACGTGCATCTCCCACAGTGGCCGGTCGGGGTCGAGCTGGCGGCTCATGACACCGGCCACGAAGGCGTCCAGCTCGGACTTCCCGCCCGGGGAGGGCAGGCTGGCCCGGCTGAGGTGGTCGTCGAGGTCGAATTCGGGATCGTCGACCCAGACCGGGTGGTGCAGGCCGAAAGGAACCCTGATGGCGCGCTGCCGCAAGGGAGGGATGAGATGCAGGCGCTGCTCGATGACCCGACGGATCTGGGCGTACCGGGTTGACGGCGAGAAGAGCGAGCGCGTGCCCTCGGGCGGGTCGAGCACCAGAGCGACACCCACGTGCATCGGCGTGGTCGGAGTTTCCAGCGCGAGGAAGGCGGCGTCCATGCCGACGAGGGACTGCATGACCCTCCCCTTCTTAGCGTCTCGGTGGTCGCCCGTCATGTGCCGGTGTGCCCGAAGCCGCCGCTCCCCCGTTGCGAATCCCCCAGCCCCGCCTCTCCGACCAGCTCGAATGCGGCCTGTTCGACCCGGATCAGCACGAGCTGCGCAATCCGGTCACCCCGGCTCACCGTGTAGTCGTGCTCGGGATCGTGGTTCACCAGCACGACCTGGAGCTCGCCCCGGTACCCCGAGTCGACCAGACCGGGAGCGTTGAGGCAGGTCAGGCCGTGGCGGACGGCCAGCCCGCTGCGCGGCAGCACAAGCCCGGCATACCCGGGCGGGATGGCAACGGCCACGCCGGTCGGCACCACGGCGCGGCCACCGCGGCAGGGCAGCACGACGTCGGTCCGGGCGACCAGGTCGGCACCCGCATCACCCTCCCGCGCATAGCGGGGCACGGGCAGCTCACCGTCGAGCTGCTGCAGGGGGACACGCAGCATCGCCGGACACTACTAAGCGCGGCGCCAGGCTCACGCCCTGGGTCCGACCGGTAGCATGCCCGCGGCATGCTGGCCTGGATCGATCTCGAGATGACGGGGCTCGATCCGGCGCGCCACACCATCGTCGAGATCGCCTCCCTCGTCACCGACGACAACCTGCAATTGATCGAGGAGGGACCCGATCTGGTGGTCCACGCGTCGGCGGCCGAGCTCGAGGCAATGGACCCGTACGTGCTCACCATGCACACCCGTTCGGGCCTCCTCGCCGCCATGGAGGCCTCGACGCTGACCCTCGCCGATGCCGGCGCCCAGACGCTCGCCTTCCTCAAGCGCCACATCCCCGAGGCCCGCAAGGTTCCCCTGGCGGGCAATTCCATCGGCACCGATCGGCGCTTCCTGGCCGTGCAGCTGCCCGAGATCGAGGACTTGCTCCACTACCGCTCCGTCGACGTGTCGACGATCAAGGAGCTGTGCCGGCGCTGGCTACCGGACGTCTACAAGGCGGCCCCGGAGAAGAAGGGCGGCCATCGGGCCCTCCAGGACATCCGCGAGTCGGTCGCGGAGCTGGCCTACTACCGCGCCGCGATCTTCGACCGTGCCGCGACCGAAAAGGAGACCACGTGAGCACCACCGGCAAGGATGCACCGGCGATGTCCATCGCGGACGCCAACGCGGCGCTGACCGCCACCGGGCAGCTCTTCGAGATGGAAGAGCTCGACATCCGCGGCGTCGCGACCCGGACCTGGAAGAACGCTCCCCCCTCGCTCCGGGCGATCATGGACCTCTCGCTCGCGCACGGTGACGCCGTCTTCCTCGTCTACGAGGACGAGCGGACGACCTTCGCCGAGCACTATCGCATCGCCTGCACCCTGGCGCACCGTCTGCGCTCCACCTTCGGGATCGAGCAGGGCGACCGGGTCGCCATCATCATGCGCAACCTGCCCGAGTGGATCATGGCCTTCTGGGGCGCCACGCTGGCCGGTGCCATCGTCGTCCCGTTGAACGCGTGGTGGAGCGGCGAGGAGCTCCGCTACGGCCTCGAGGACTCGGGCTCCAAGGTGGTCTTCGTCGACACCGAGCGGGCCGAGCGGATCCGACCCGTCCTGGACGGCCTCCCGAGCCTGCGCGCCGTGATCGTGGCCGACGAGCACCGCAGCGAGCCCGCATCGCCGCTCGCCGTCTTCGAACCGCCCGGGGAGGCACCAGTGCCCGAGTGGCCGTTCCCCTTGGCCCTGGGCAGCGTGGACGAGGCCGCCTCGCCGCCCGACCTCACCATCGATCCGGAGGACGACGCCACGATCTTCTACACGTCGGGCACCACCGGTCGTCCCAAGGGTGCCGTCGGCACGCATCGGAACATGGCCACCAACCTGATGAGCCTCTTCTTCATCAACACCCGCGGTGCCATGCGCTTCGGCAGCTCGCCCCTCGAGCAGACGGCCGAGAGGGCGCAGCCCGCCTACCTTCTCTCCGTACCGTTGTTCCACGCCACAGGCTGCCATTCCGTCATGGTGGCGAACCTGGCCGCGGGCGGGAAGCTGGTGATGATGCACCACTTCGAGCCCGACCGCGCGCTCGAGCTGATTGAGCGCGAGAAGATCGGCACCTTCGGGGGTGTGCCCGCCATGGTCATGCAGGTGCTCGACTCGCCGAACTTCTCGAAGTTCGACACCTCGTCCATCAGGGGCGTCTCCTACGGGGGCGCCCCCGCACCACCGGACCTGGTCCGCCGGATCCGTGCGGCCTGGCCCATCGGACAGCCCTCCAACGGGTACGGCCTGACGGAGACCTCGTCGGTCACCTCCATGAATTCGGGGGGCGACTACGTGGCCAAGCCCGAGAGCGTGGGGCCGCCGGTGCCGGTGTGCGACGTGGCCATCGTGCCGGAGGACTTCACCGGGGAGGAACCGGACGCCACGCTGCCCCGAGGGCCCGACGTCCGGGGCGAGCTGTGGATCAAGGGCCCCAACGTCGTCCGCGGCTATTGGAACCGGCCCGACGAGACCGGCAAGACCTTCAGCCGGGGGTGGCTGCACTCGGGGGACGTGGCTCGCCTGGACGAGGACAACTTCATCTACATCGTCGACCGGGCCAAGGACATGATCATCCGGGGCGGCGAGAACGTGTACTCGGTGCAGGTCGAGGCCGCCCTCTTCGAGCATCCCGCCGTGGCCGACGCTGCAGTCATCGGGGTGCCCGACCCCACCCTCGGTGAGGAGGTGGGGGCCGTCATCGTGCTACGCCCCGGGGCCAAGGTGACCTCGGACGAGCTGCAGCTGCACGTGAAGGCGAGGCTCGCCGGCTTCATGGTGCCGACCCACATCTGGTTCCGTTCGGAGCCCCTGCCGCGCAACCCTCAGGGGAAGGTGCTCAAGCGCCAGTTGCGCGACGAGCTCGTCGGTCCCTCCGCTTGAGGAGCCCGCTCAGGCGGCGTCCGGTTGCTGGCCCGTGAGACCGAGGAGCCGGGCGAGCAAGGGGCGTCGTCCGGTACCGGCACCGCAGCCGGGTAGACACCCATGCTGCGCCACTCCTCGGCGTGCGGGCTCACCTCGTCCCAGATTCCCTGCACAACGCCGCGGGAAGGTCCGGGTCCATGCCGATCTCCCGGGCGATGTCGTGCGCGCGCAACGCGCGGAACTGGTTGATCTGCCAGAAGTAGGGTCCGCCGCAATACAACCCGCGAGATCCGAGGATCAGGCAGTTTGTGCGTAAGGAGCCGACCCGGCCCCGTGAATCTGCGCCCGTTCTTTGAGCGAGTCCTGCCTCCTGCGCCGGAGATTGCGAGGCACCCGCCGCTCGAGCAGGGGTGACTCCGCGGCGAGCCAGGATGTCTCAGCCACCATCCCGCGTGCCGCGATCACCTGGGCCGCGTTGACATCGGCGTGCTCTTGGTGGCCGCACTTCTTACACTCGAATCGGGTGCGACACCGATTGGCAGCGGCGGTGTGACCGCAGGCGATGCATTGGCGGCTGGTGTCTCGGGGATCAACCTTGTAGACCCTGCGTCCAGCCTCTTCCGCTTTGACGCAGATCCAATAGGCCAACCTGCCGAGAGCCGCATCCTGCAGACTCCTGTTCAGGCCTTGCTTTGCTGCTACTCCTCTGCCCGGGGCCTCCTTTGTCCCCCGCGCTGACTTGGTCATATTGGCGAGTTTGAGCTTTTCGATAGCGATCACGCCGTAGCGGGACACGATGTCGATGGCGCTGTGGCGGGCCCAGTTCTCGGATTGGTTGTGCGCCCTTTTGTAGACCTTGGCTATACGGCGGTTCAGCCTCTTCCACTCCGGGGCGAACTTGGTGTGCCGCTCACGCTGGCGCTGCAGCTCGGCTATCTCGTCGCGGGCGGCCCGCAGGAACCCCGGCATCGTGAGCAATGTGCCATCGCTGAGTGCGGCGGTGACCGCGACGCCCCTATCCACGCCGCCCACATGGGTGCTCGGGCGCAGGGTCACTGCAGCCACGTTGCGGAACCCCAATGTCGCGCGCCAAGCGCCCGAGGCCAGTTTGGTGATGGTGAGCGTCCGGGGTTCACCACCCCTTGCGATCACCCGACGCAGCTGGGCAGCGGCGCTTTTCGAGAGTTCGATCTCGCCCACGCCTTGGACGTAGAGGGCTGGGGTGCCCTGCTCAAGCCGCCGGAGCGCCCATCCCTTCGGTTCGTCGTAGAAGGCTGTGCGGAACCTCTTGGGGGACTTGAAGCGCGGGAAGCCTGGTTTCTCCCCGTCGCGCAGCCGCCGGAAGAACGCGGCAAAAGCCTCGTCCGCCCTCGAGATGCAGCCCCGGACGAACTGGTTGCCAAAGGAGGCTATGTCGGGGCGTGAGCTCCGCACTGCCGGTATCTCGTTGAACTGGTCGAACCGGCTGATCGTGACCCCGGCGGTCTTGTAGGCGCCTCGGCGGTGCTCGATCGCCGCGTTGTAGACCTCGGCACTGAGGGAGATGAGCTTGGAGAGCCTACGAGACTTGACCCGACCGGGCACGAGGGAGAACTGAGCTTTGCGATCGAGGGTCTCATCGGTACCGTCGACCACCAGGAGGGCAGGGCCCACGCGGATGGCCCTCAAGTCCGACGCGATCACACCTGTGACTGTACGAAAGGGGTGCTACACCGCTCAGAGGGGCGGGATCTCGGTGGGCTAGCCTGCCCGACCTCGCGATCTATTGTCCGGCGTGCCCTAACGGTTCGGCTGGGGGGTCACCCGCAGGTACGGCTTGAGGGCCTTCCAGCCCTTCGGGAACCGACCCTTGGCGTCCTCGTCGCTCACCGCGGGGACGATGATGACGTCCTCGCCGTCCTTCCAGTTGACCGGCGTCGCCACCTTGTAGTCGGCCGTCAGCTGCAGCGAGTCGAGCACCCGGATGATCTCGTCGACGTTGCGCCCGGTCGAGGCCGGGTAGGTCAGCGTCAGCTTGACCTTCTTGTCGGGCCCGATGATGAACACCGAACGCACCGTGGCGGTGTCGTCGGCGTTGGGGTGGATCATGTCGTAGAGGTCCGCCACCTTGCGGTCCTCGTCGCCGATCAGGGGGAAGGCCAGGGCGGAACCCTGCGTCTCCTCGATGTCGCCCGCCCAACCCTTGTGGGACTCGACCGTGTCGACGGAGAGGCCGATGAGCTTGGCGTTGCGCTTGTCGAACTCGGGCTTGGCCTTGGAGAACGCCCCGAGCTCGGTCGTGCAGACGGGCGTGAAGTCCTTCGGGTGCGAGAAGAGGATCCCCCAGCTGTCGCCCAGCCACTCGTGGAAGTTGATGGTGCCTTCGGTCGTGTCCGCCGTGAAGTCGGGGGCGGTGTCCCCGAGTCGTACTGCCATGTGCTCCTCCTGGAATCGTTCGAGTCCGTATTTGCGGAGTGTGACCTTACCGGTTGCTCCAGCAATTGTCGACACGTTTGGTCATGTTTCGGGTCCCCCCCGAAGGGGGCGACCAAAAGGGTCACCCACCTGGGATCCAGCTGAATCTCGATGTGCGGATCCCCTACCCCATCGTGCGAGAATGCGTACATGTGTCCCACGCCGCCGGCGGACGAACCCTCCGTAGGGTCCTACGCGCCCTACCGGACCGACGCTCTCCTCGTGGAGCACGACGGCCCGGTCACCGTGGTCACGATCAACCGTCCCGAACGTCGGAACGCCGTCGACAGCGTCTGCGCCGACGGGCTCCGGCGGGCCTTCCTGGCCTTCGACAGCGACGACGACCGCTCCGTGGCCGTGCTCACCGGGGCCGCCGGCACCTTCTGCGCCGGTGCCGACCTGAAGGCCGTGACCGAGGGCGACCGTCGGCCCATCCCCGACCAGGGCCCGGGTCCGATGGGGCCGACGCGCCTGACGCTGTCCAAACCGGTCATCGCCGCCGTGGAGGGGTACGCCGTGGCCGGGGGCATCGAGCTCGCACTCTGGTGCGACCTGCGGGTGGCGGCCGAGGATGCTGTCTTCGGCGTGTTCTGCCGCCGCTTCGGTGTGCCCTTGTGCGATCTCGGCACGGTACGGCTACCCCGCATCATCGGGCACGGGCGCGCCATGGATCTCATCCTCACCGGCCGCGCCGTCTCGGCCCCCGAGGCGCTCACTCTGGGACTGGCCAACCGCGTCGTCGCCCCGGGCGAGGCGCTGGCGGCGGCGGTGGCGCTGGCGCACCAGCTGGCCGCGCTGCCCCAGGTGTGCCTGCGCTCCGACCGGATGAGCGCGCTCGAGCAGTGGGGGCTGAGCGAGGAGGACGCCGCCGTCAATGAGGCGTCCCGCGGTCGCGCCGTCGTCAGCAGCGGCGAGACGCTCGAGG
This sequence comes from uncultured Acidimicrobiaceae bacterium, assembly GCA_963719485.1. GTDB lineage: Bacteria > Actinomycetota > Acidimicrobiia > Acidimicrobiales > RAAP-2 > Bog-473. The sequence goes on along the minus strand of OY970387.1, from coordinate 2,791,040 downwards.
GAGCGATGCGATTCGCGGGAGGTGCCGGCCGTAGTGGCGCTGCACTCGACTGACGACACCACGAACGGGTCCCGCTCGCGGGGGCGCCCGACCGTCGCCGCCTTCGACTTCGACGGGACGCTCACCGATGCGGGGAGCGCGTTCCCCTTCCTGGTCAGCCTGCGCGGCGCCTGGCCCGTCGTCCGGGCGGTGCTGCGGCTCTCCCCCGACCTCCTGCGGGCGGCCATCACCGGCGGCACGGCGGCCGACGATGTCAAGGAGAAGCTGTTCACGCGCCTGCTCGGTGGACTGCCCGTCGACGAGGTCGACCGGCGCTCGGCCGTCTTCGCCCACCGGCACCTCCAGCGTCACCTGCGCGAGGACACGCGCCGGCGCCTGGAGTGGCACCGTCGGCAGGGGCACCACACCGTCATCGTGTCGGCGTCACCCGAGTGCTACGTGAGCCCGGCCGGCGAGGAGCTCGGTGTCGACGGGGTCGTGGCGACCCGGCTCGCCGTCGGAGGCGGGGGGCTGCTGACGGGAGGCTACGAGGGCAAGAACTGCCGGGGAGCCGAGAAGTACGCCCGCCTGGTCGGGCACCTCAGGTCGCAGGGCCTGCTCTCCAACAACGGCGGCGAGCAGCCCGTGCTCTGGGCCTACGGCAACAGCCGAGGCGACCTCAGGCTGCTGAATGCGGCCGATCACGGTGTCGACGTCGGGCGCCTGGGGCCGCTCGGACAGCTGCGCCGTTTTCCCCGGCTCTCCGAGGTGGTCGCGTCAACCCGGGGTGACGGCGATGCCCACGGCATGGCCTGAGTAACCCGGCACGGCGGTGGTGACGTCCCCGAAGTAGGGCGCGTCGCCGTAGGCGAACGCCTGGCCGCTGCCGTCGACCGCATCGAACCCCTGCCCGCTGAAGTCCGGGATCAGCCCGGTCATGGGGCTCTTCATGGTGGACAGCGCGGGCGAGCCGGCGGCAATGCCGACTTGCGGCGCGTTGCCGAAGTCGAACACGGTGCCGTTGGCGCCGAGCACCCAGTACCCGCCCCCGTTGGGGGTCGGAGCCACGCCGACCAGCGCGGTCGCCGGCGGCGCGCCGCCGAGCGACCCGAAGAAGCCGGCGTCGCCGTAGGCGAACACGCCGCCGTCCGATGCGATGAGCCAATAACCCAACCCGTCGTGGGTGGGCACCATCCCGATCACCGGCCGGTTGAGAACCAGGCTGCCGGTGCTACCGAAGAAGCCGGCGTCGCCGTAGGCGAAGATCCCGCCGTCGGAGGCCACGAGCCAGTAGCCACCGCCATCGGGCGTCACCGCCATGCCCACCATGGGCTTGTTCAAGCGGATGCTCCCGGTGCTGCCGTGGAACTGCGCGTCGCCGAAGCTGAACACGCCACCGTCACTCGCCACCTCCCAGTAGCCGGCGGCGTCGTGGGTGGACGCCATGCCGACCACGGGCTGGTTGAGTCGCATGCCGCCCGTGCTGCCGTGGAACTGCGCGTTGCCGAAGCTGAACACGCCGCCGTCGGCGGCATTGATCCAATAGCCGCCCACACTGCCGCTCGTCCCGACGGTCGAGGTCCCGCCCGGAAGGCTCGTCAACTGCGCCGGGCCGTAGAAGTGACCGACGATCTGCTGGTAGGTCCAATTCCCCTCGCCGTGGTCCTGACCGATGGCGTAGCCGAGCGCGCCCCACTGGCCCATCCCGATGCCGTGGCCCCAACCCTGGCCGATGATGGATGCGGAGGAACCGTTGGTAGAGGTCACGCTGAAGAGATCGGACTTGAGATTGAGGCCGACGTAGAACTCGGTGCCCGGAATGGTGATGTTCTTCGTGGTGCCGTCGAGTGTGATGGTGTCGACGCGCCCGAAGCTGGACTCGTTGGAGGGCCGGCCCTGATCGAACACCGCGCCGCCGAAGCCGGTGAAGGTGCCGATCTGGGGGAATGCGTTCTGGATGGCTGCGTAGGTGACCGAGGTCGTCCATTGGTGGTTGGGATTGCAGGCCCCGGTCACGCACACCGCGTCGCCATCGTCGGGCACGGCCGTGAACGGCGACTCCTCGTTGGCGCTCGAGGTGTAGCCACCGGTCGACGCGGAGTATTCGGTCGTGGCGACCTGGCCGCCTGGCATCACCATCACCTGGCCCGCGGTGTCGTTGGCGGCGGCCACGCTCGTCGGCGTCTCGAACTGCGTGCCGCGGTAGGTCTGGCAGAGCAGGTCGCAGGTGTCGGCGTAGCCGCCGAAGCCGCCCAGGTTGGCCAGGACGTAGGAGCGGACGGCGACGGCCTGAGCCTCGAGCTCCTGGAAGCCCCAGTTCATGCCCTGCGGACCGGCACCACCCAGGCCGGCCCAGCTCGACGGCGATTCGCCGGGCACGGTGTCGGCCACGTACTGCTCGAGCGGCAGCGTGTTGACCGATCTGGCTTGGCCAAGTGAGTTGTACACCGCCGTCAGCGTGCCGTGGACCGTCGGGCTGCCACTCGCCACGCACAGTGTCAGGAGTCCTCCGACCGCCGATGCAGTCGGGTTCGTCTGATTCGTCGACACCGCGCTCCACGGGCCGCCGCAACTCGGGCCGGTGTCGACCTCCCAGGTCCCCGCGGTCTGGTGGAAACGGACGGCCGCCGCGCTGGGCACTCCCGGCGCCGACACGCCGCCACCCGCCGCCTGCACAATGACGTCGAGCCCGTCGTTCTCGGTCATGTCGATCCGCACGTTGGTCGCGTCACCCGGCAATGCGTGCGGCTGGGAAGCGATCAACGCCGGCACGGATGCCCGGTCCGGCGCGCCGAGGTCGGCCGCCGCCGGGGTCGCCAGGCTGACAAGGGCGGCGGGCACCGCCAAACCGAGCGAGAGGAAGAGCGCACCGAGCGCCTTGGAAGGGCGTCGGCGCGGCGGACGGGGGCGCGCCACAGCGGTTCCGACCAACACGATGTGACAAGGCTACCGGTGTGACCTGGTCAATTTCGTGCATGGGCGGCGCAATCGGGGTGCGGGGAGCGCCGGTACACTGCTCGGGCGTGCGGGTCGACCAGGTCATACCGTCACTCGCGAGCCGCGATGCCATCGGGGTCCACACGATCAACCTGCGCGACGGATTGCGCGCCGTCGGCATCGACTCGGACATCTACTACGGCAGCTACACACAGGATGTGCAGGGTGAGGGCCGGCCGGTCATCGAGCTCGGTCGATCGGTCCGCGACCGCTGGCTCCTCTACCAGGCCTCCATCGGCAGTCCCGTCTTCGACATCCTCGCGGCCCGGGCGGAGCCCAAATTGGTGAACTACCACAACATCACGCCGGCCGACCTCCTGCGTGACTGGGAGCCCGCCGTGGCCTACGAGGTGGCCCTCGGTCGCACCCAGCTGGGGCGGCTGGCCCCCCAGAGTCGCTTCGCCGTCGCCGACTCCGCCTTCAACGAGTCAGAGCTGCGGGCGTTGGGCTACCAGGGGACCGCCGTCGTCCCGCTGCTCATCGACATGCACTCGAAGAGCGACGAGCCCGACCCGGAGCTCGCGCGCTCGCTGGCGCGCCGCAAGGAGCGCGAGGGCGGCGCCGACCTGCTCTACGTCGGGAAGATCTCGCCGCACAAAGCGCCGCACGATCTGGTCAAGATGCTCGACGTCCTGCGCCGCGTCCAGGACCCGGCCGCCCGCCTGCACCTCGTCGGGTCGCCGCTCGGCGAGACCTACGAGCCGGCGCTGCGCGGGTTCATCGAGGATCTCGGGCTGGCCGACGCCGTGTCTCTCCCCGGCTCGGTCAGCGGCGCCGAGCTCGAGGCGTATTTCAGGGCGGCCGACGTCTTCGTCATGGCCTCTGACCACGAGGGCTTCTGCGTGCCCCTGGCCGAGGCGATGGGCCACGGGGTACCGATCGTCGCCTACGGCGTCACCGCGGTGCCCGAGACCGTGGGCGGCGCCGGGCTGGTGCTCAACGACAAGTCGGCGGTGCCGTTCGCGACCGCCGTCGGTCGGGTGCTCCGGGACGAGACGCTGCGCGAGGTGCTGGCCGCCGCCGGCCGGGAGCGGGCCGCCGGGTTCGACCTCGCCGCCTCGACCCGGCGCTTCGTCTCTCTCGTGCAGCAGGCCGTCGGCGCCTGAATGAGACCTGGCGCCGTCTCCCGCTCGCGGCGTCGCGTCTCAGGACGCCAGCGCGGTGACCAGGTCGACCGCCCGCTCGCCCGCGGTCGGGAGATCGAGGGCGGTGATCCGGCGGGCCCCCGCGTCCGAGAGGGCGGTGCGCAGGCCGTCGTCACCCAGGACACGGGCCACGGCTCCGGCCAACGCGTAGGGATCCCGGGCGTCGACCAGCAGGCCGGCGTCGCCCACTACCTCGGGCAGTGCGCCGGCGTCGTGGGCCACGACCGGCAGGCCCAGCGACATGGCCTCGAGCAGCGGCACGCCGAAGCCCTCGTGCCGTGACGTCACCACCAGCACGTCGGCACGGGCCATGGCGGCGACGAGCTCTTCGTCGCTCACCGCGCCGGTGAACGTGACCGCATCGTGCAGACCCATCTCGTCGATGTAGCGATGGAGGGCCGCCGTGTACGTGGGGACCACGGGGCGGCCGACCACGTCGAGCGTGGCCGCGGGATCGTGGTGGGCGCGGGTGACGAGGAGCGCCATGACGGCCAGCTCGACCGCCTTGTTCGGCGCGAGGCGACCCACGCTGACCCACTGGGCCGTGCCCGCCGGTCGCGAGGGGCGGCGCGGCCGCCGGCTTCCATGGGCACGATCGCTGCGGGCGGGACGACCGCGGTGCGACGGAAGTCCGCCGCGCGCAACTCCCCCTCGTTATAGGCCGACACAGCCAGCCCGAGTGCGGCGCGGGGTGCCAGCTCCCGCAGCTGGGCCTGGGCCAGCAGCTGGTGACGGGCCAGGCCGTTGTCCCAGGGCGCGTAGTACTCCGGCGGCGTGACGTTGTGGTAGTTCACGACCAAGGTCTCCGGTCGGGCTCGGAGCCACGGAGCGAGGCCCGACGCCGTGGCGAACTGGTAGAGCAGGACGTCGCCTGCTTCGGCGTCCTCGGCGTAGCGGGTGAACGGCCGCGTCTCCGACTCGGTCTCTGGGTCGGTCCTCTCGACGTAGAGGTGCGAGCGGATCCCGCGCCCGGCCAGGACGTCGCGCAGGCGCAGCGTGTGCCGTCCCACGGCGTCGCCCTGGTGCAGCATCGGGACGAACTGGTGCACGGCGGTCACGACGGCACCGCACCTCGGCCGGCCAGAGCGACCAGGAGGCTGACGAAGCGATCGGCCGCCGCCGCGAGGTCGAGCTCGGCCAGGCGCCGCCGCCCGGCCGCGATCATGGCCGCCCGGCGGGGAGCGTCGGCCAGGAGCGCACTGATGGAAGCAGCCAGCGCATAGGGGTCCTTGTCCGTGACGAGTGCTCCGGCCCCACCGAGCACCTCGGGCACCGCCCCCTGGTCGAACGCCACGACCGGCGCCCCGGCGGCCATCGCCTCGACGACGGGCACGCAGAAACCCTCGTGCTCGGACGTCACCACCAGGACGTCGGCCGCGGCATAGGCCGCCGCCACCGTCGCATCACTGGCGTGGCCGGCGAAGCGCACCGCGCCGGCGAGGCCCAGCTCGGCGACGTAGCGGTGCAGGGCCGCGACGTAGGAGTCCGTCGCCGGCTTGCCGATGACGTCGAGGGTCGCCCCGGGGTCGGTGTGGGCGCGGGCGACGGCCAGCGCCGCCACGGTGCTCTCGAGTCCCTTGTTCGGCGAGACTCGCCCGACGGCCAGCCAGCGTGCGCCTGCATCGGTCGCTCCGGTCGCGGTTCGTCCCGGGCCGGCCCCGTTGGTGACGTCGACGTCGGCATCGAGGGCGGCCGACGGAGACACCACCGCCGTGGCGGCGAAGCCGGAGGCGGCCAGGTGTGCCTCGTTGTAGGCCGAGTCGGCCACCGCGAGGGTGGTCCGCGGTGCGAGCAGACGCAGGTCGCCCTGGGCCCGCAGCTGCCCGAGGGCCAGGTGGTTGTCCCACGGCGCCATCAGCTCGGGCGGCGTGACGTTGTGGTAGTTGACCACCAGGGTCTCGGACCGGCCGGCCAGCCATGGCGCCATCGCCGACGCGGTGGCGAACTGGTAGACGACGACGTCGCCCGGCTCCGCCGTCTCGGGGTACGAGAGAACAGCCAGCGTCTCGTCTGCGGTGTCGTCGTCGACGGTGTCGACAAAGATGTCCGACCGGAAGCCGCGGGCTCGGGTGGCCTCGCGCAGCCGCAGGGTGTGTCGCCCGACGGCGTCGCCGCGATGCAGGACAGGGACGAAGTGGTGGATCCCGCTCACGAGGGGGCGCTGGCCGACAGGGCGATGCGCCGGTCTTGCCCCGTCCCGTCGGGCAGCGGGGCGACCTCCACGAACCCCGCCCGGCCCAGCACGAGCTCCCAGGTCGCCTCGTGAAGCGGGCGGCCTTCGACGACGTCACTGGCAGGCGCGTCGCGCGACGACGCGTCCGCGGCGGGTTCGGAGATGACCACGAACGGGGCCCCGCGCGCCAGGACGCGCCGGCACTGGGCGAGCAGCGGGAGGAGTGCGTGCAGAGGCAGCCGATCGACCACACCGCTGAGCACGACGCCGCCGGCCGAGCCGTCGGCGCGGGCGGCCACGTACTCCGACGCCTCGGCGATGGTGACGGAGCAGCCGTGCTCGAGCGCGCGCAACGCCACCGCGCCCCGGGGCTCGACACCGTGGGCGGGAGCACCGCGCTGCGCCAGCGCGTGCAGCAGTTCGCCGTCACCACAATCCGCGTGCACGATCTCTCCACCCGGCGTGCGCGCCAGCACGTGCGCGGCGACGGGTCCGGCCAACGGGCCCAAGTCGCGCGCCGGGACGAGCCACGCCGCCCCCTCCACCGGGCGGTCCTGCGCAGCGATCCTCGCCTCGAGCGTGTCGACACGGGCGGACAGGAAGCGGAAGGCCTCGACCACGTGGCCCATCGCCTCGTCGAGCTCGCCCTTCTCGCCTTCGCCGGCGCGTGGGGCGCGCTCCCGGCGCGGGAGCAGCCGGTCGAGGGCCCCCGTGCGCCGGCCGTCGGCGCGGCCCGGCGACCCGAGCGCGTCGGAGAGAGCAGAGGCGCCGGGGTGGTAGGGGCCGTAGCGGTCGCCGAGATGCGTGAAGGCCGCCAGGAAGTTCCAGGCGTCGCTGCCCTGGGGTGCCAGCCGCGCGAAGGCCTCGTGCAACGCTGCCGTCGCCCGGGCCTGGTCCGTCGCCGGGACCTCTTCTGCCTCGCTCTCATCGCCCGGGTGATCGGCAGCGCCGGTTGGAGGAATTCCTGCGGACATGGCGTCCGATGCTACCGGCGATGCCACCCACCTTCTCGAGTGGGTGCTTCCCCGGACGGGTGGTGAGCGAGTACCTTCGAACCCTTGCGAACGAACCTCGGGCCAACATGACGGGCGCGCGCCGACTGGCCACACGGATGATTCTCGCCACTCTCCCCGTGACGGCGGTGTGTCTCGCCGGGGCGGTTTCGCCGCCGAGCGCGTCGGCGGCGCCGCTACTGACACTCACCGAGACCTGGCATGCCGGCGCCGGCACCATCCTCAACGACGCGCCGTGCGGCGTGGCAATGGCCTCGCCGGTGCTGTTCAACGACGGCGGCACGCGCGCGGTGGAAGTCGGTGACCGCCAAGGTGATCTGTATGGGCTGAATCTGGAGACCGGTGACGTCGCGCCGGGGTGGGGCAGCGGCACTGGCCACTCGATCGGCTCTGCGCAGGCGTGCCCATCTCAGAACCCCAACGGCGGCACGCCGGCGACGGGCGTCAACGGGATCGGAGTCCCGGGAAACGCGCCAATCGACTCGACCGCCTCGGTCAACAGCAACGGCGACCTGTACTTCGGTGGCGGGAACGCGGCCGCACCGGTTGACGGCGGCTACTACGCCTACGCCCCGAATGGGACGGAGGTCTGGAACCAAGTCGTCACGAACCCGCCCACCGACACCGCTCCCGATGGCGGCGTGCAGGCGTCGCTTCCCGTCGCAGACGGAGGATCGCTGGTGGAGGGAGGCTCGCTCGGCCAGGAGACCTACGCGCTCAACGCCGCGAACGGCGCGCCGGCCACTGGCTGGCCGCAGTTCTCCGCCGACAGTGTGTTCTCCACTGCCGCCGCCGGCGACTTCTATGGCACAGGCACGGCCGACTTCGCGGTCGGCGGGGCGTCCTCGCAGGGGTTCGCGCTCGGGACGAACTATGCGAACGGCGGCCATCTGCGGATCTACAACGACCACGGCGGTCTGATCTGCCGCGCCGACACGAACGAGCAGATCGACTCCTCCCCCGCGGTCGGCCCGATCCTGCCCGGTGGGGCCTACGGGATCGCGACAGGCACGGGCCAGTTCTACCCGGGCGTCAGTGATGAGAACACCGTCAAGGTCTTCGACACCAAGTGCAACCAGGTGTGGAGCCACACCCTCGATGGCCTCACAGGGGGCAGCCCTGCGCTGGCCGACGTGCAGGGCGACGGCCAGCTTGCGGTGGTCGAGGGCACGGTCACGGGCCAGAACAGCGGCAGCGTCTGGGCCCTGAATGCCGCGACCGGCGGAAAGATTTGGCAAACCCCGCTCCCCGGCGCGGTCATCGGGTCCGTCACGACGGCCGACCTCACCGGGAGCGGCGCCCAGGACGTCATTGTGCCGACGACCCAGGGCCTTTTCATCCTCGATGGCCCCACCGGTGCGGTCGTGGCCGACGTTGACGACGGGTCGGGACACGGAGGGATCTCACCCACGGGCGGGACGTACGGATTCCAAAACGCGGCGCTGGTCACGGCTGATGACGACGGTACGATCGGGATCACCGTCGCCGGCTACTTCGGCATCGGCGGGACTGCCGTCCAGGGCATCGTCCAGCACTTCGAGGTCACGGGGTCGAATGGGGCCAATGCCGACCAGGCCGGCGGGTGGCCCCAGTTCCACCACGACGCGCAGTTGACCGGCTTCGTCGGCGGCGGGAACGCCGAGGGGATCTGCAACCGCCCGGTGGCGGCGCAGAGCGGGTACCTCACGGTCGCCTCCGACGGCGGGATCTTCGCGTTCGGGCAGGACTTCTGCGGGAGCACGGGAGGCCTGACCCTGAACAAACCGGTGGTGGGCATGGCGGCGGTCCCCGGTCAGAGCGGGTACTGGCTGGTGGCCTCGGACGGCGGTGTGTTCACGTACGGCGGTGCCGGCTTCTACGGCTCGACCGGGTCTCTGACCCTCAACGCACCGGTCGTGGGCATGGCGGCCACCCCTGACGGCAAAGGGTACTGGCTGGTCGCGTCCGACGGCGGAATTTTCTCCTACGGCGACGCCCCCTTCTACGGTTCGGCGGCCGCCACCCCGGGGCAGGACATCGTCGGGATGGCGTCCTCGCCCGACGGGCTCGGCTACTGGGAGGTGAGCACCACCGGGAGGATCTTCCAATACGGGGACGCTGCCTTCGCCGGTGACGCCAGCTCGCTGCACCTCAACGGACCCATCGTGGGCATCACCCCCGACCCGGTGACCGGCGGTTACTGGCTCGTGGGCTCCGACGGCGGCATCTTCGCCTACGGAGCGCCCTTCTTCGGCTCGACCGGTTCCATCCATCTCAACCAGCCGGTGGTGGCGATGCAGTCCACCGGTGACGGGTACGGCTACTGGTTCGTGGCCTCCGACGGCGGCGTCTTCAGCTACGGCGATGCGCCGTTCCGCGGCTCCATGGGCGGGCAGCACCTCAACCAGCCCATGGTCGGGATGGACGGTTTCTGACCCCCTGGGGACGCGCCCACGAGGCCTACGGAGGGATCAGGCACCTCGCCTAGAGTCACCCCCAATGTTCCGGCGACGCGACACCGAGAGTGGGTACACCGGCTCGTCCGGGCTGCCCGCAGCCGCCCCCGCGGCCGCCCGCGGCCCCCTGCTGCCCAGCTACCCGCCGCACGACTACCTGGGCCAACTCGATCCGGGCTTTCAGGCAGCCCTGTCGGAGCGCCGCGCGGGCGCCGACCTCACCGACTTCGTCTGGTACCACGCCTTCGAACTCCCCGACGGAACGGTCCTGCCCGGTGTGTGGGACCTGCGGGGCCACGAGTCCGACTACCTCGGCGGCGTGGACCTCGCCGGCAAGCGGGTGCTCGAGCTCGGGCCGGCCACCGGCTACCTGACCTTCGCCATGGAGCGCATGGGCGCCGAGGTGGTCTCCTTCGAGGCCGGGTTCGACGTGCCCATCGACACGCTCCCCGTGCGGGGCCGGGACAATCCCGAGGATCGGCGGCGTGTCATGCAGGAGACCATCGACCGCAACCACGATGCCTGGTGGTACCTGCACCGCACCCTGGGGTCGTCCGCCACGTTCGTCCAGGGGAACATCTATGAGATGCCGGCGGACCTCGGGACCTTCGACGTCACCGTGGTGGGGGCCATCCTGCTGCACCTGCGCGAACCCTGGGGCGCGCTCTCGCAAGCGGCCCAGCGGACGACCGGGACCATGATCGTCACCGAGCCCCTCCAGGACGACCTCCATCCGCCCGAGTCCAACATCATGCGTTTCTCCCCCTCGGCGGAGCACCACCTCACCAACTGGTGGTCGATCTATCCGGGTGCGGTCGTCTCCATGCTGGGCCGGCTCGGCTTCGGGGAGACCGTGACGACCCTGCACACCCAGCGCCATCACCTGGCCCACGACATCGGGAGCGACGCCATCGACCAGCCGATGTACACCGTGGTCGGCCGGCCCCTGCCCTGAGACGACCCCTGCCCTGAGACGACCGCTGCCCTGAATCGGGTCGCTCAGAACAGGCTCGGTGTGCCCCTCCCCCGGGCCACCACCGTGGTGAGGAACTCGTCGTAGCGCGCCACGAGCACGGGCCACCGGAAGTGGCGGTCGACGAACGCGCGCCCGCGCCTCCCCAGCTCAGCGCGTAGCCCCTCGTCGGACACGAGCCGGTCGAGCACCGCCTCGAATTCGGGGTACGAGGTGAACCACAGCCCCCCGCCCGAGCGCTCGCAGTGCTCCCGGGTCGGCCCGCAGGAACCGTTGACCAGGACGGGCAGTCGCTCGACCCAGGCCTCGATCACCACGAGGGAGAACGACTCGAGCGCAGACGGCGAGACCGACACCAGCGCGTCACGCATGATGTCCCACTTGTCGGACTCGGCCACTGCGCCCGTCACCACGATGTCGGGGTGGGGCGGGAGCTCCACCGAGACCGGCCCGACGAGGGCCAGCGCCAGCGGTCCGGGGTGGCGCTCCTTGTAGGTCGCGAAGTACGACGCCAGCATCTTGGAGCCCTTGTGCTCGTCGACGCGGCCGACGCTGACGATGTAGGGACGGTCCCCCAGGCCCAGCAGCCCGGCGCCCGGCTTGCCCGTGCCCTCGGAGTCGCCCACCCCGAGACCGAGCACGATCTGGGGGCGCTCCGCCACCCGGTACATCCGCTCGACGAGCGTACGCTCCGACGCGCGTGTAGAAGCAGAAGGCATCCGCGTCCCCGAAGGTGCCGCGGAACACCGGCAGGTACAGGGCCGGCTCGTCGTGCGCCGCCGGGTGGAACACCGCCGGCACCCGCACCTTGCCGATGGTCGCGACGATGGGATGGTAGAGGTACGGGGAGAACGCGACGACGTCGGCGTCCGACGCGCAGACGGCGTCGACCAGCCGGGGGGAGACGGGCCCGTTGTAGTCGACCCAGCGCGTTCCCTGTTCGCGCGTCGCCAGGCGCGGCGCGAGGCGGACGGTCCCGTCCAGCCCGTAGAAGTCGGGCAGCCGCCCGTGGGCGGACGGGTGCCGGTGCACCGTCACCCCGTTGACCTCGGTGGTGCCCGGCTCCAGGACGTCGTCCCACGTGATGGCGTCGAGCGCGCACGTCGTGTGGACCTCGGCCTCCCAGTCCGTCAGGGCGCACAGGTGCTCCGCCAGCTGGCGGACCGCCGTCTCGGCGCCACCCATGATCTCGGGTCCGTAACGCGGCGTGACGAACGCCACCTTCGGGCTCACGGCGAATCCTCCCGCGTCCCCTGCGGCGGGAGAGTCGGTGGCGATGGTTTCCCAGACTCTAAACAAGTCCGTTTAGAGTCTGGGGAAACGTCCGGCGGCTCGCCCCTCTCCCCAGAGGGGAGGACGACCCGCACGCAGCCGCCGCTCACTGGTTTCCCACGACGGCGGCGACGGCCTGAATGATGCCCGCGGCCACGGCATCCCCGGAGAGCTCTCCGGCTCGCCGCGCCCCGGCGGCGGTCAGCGTGGCGCGGAGGTGCTCGTCGGTGCAGGCCCGGTGCAGGGCGGCGGCGATGTAGGACGGGTCGGCCGCGGCCAGCACGAGCGCGGCGTCCGCCACGGTGTCGGAGACCGCACCGGCGCCGCGGGTCACGACGGGCACCCCGGCCACCATCGCCTCCACCAGCGGGACACCGAACCCCTCGTGTGCCGAGAGCGAGAGGTAGACGTCCGCCGCGTCGAAGTAGGCCGCCAGCGCCGCGTCCGACACCTCGCCCGGCAGGCGGACGGCGGCGGTGAGGTCGAGATCGGCGACGAACTCCTGGAGCGCCTTGGTGTAGGCGAAGCTCGAGGTGCCGCCGACGAGGTGCAGGCGGGCGTTCCCGTCGTAGAGGCGGCGGTACGCCCACAACGCCTTGACGAGCTCGTGCTGCGCCTTGGACGGCACGATCCGCCCGACGAAGAGGATGTCGGCGCCGCCGCCCGCCCGGAGGCGGGCCAGCTCCGCCGCCACCCGGGGGTCCGGGGGACCGGTGACACGCCGGTAGTCGGCCAGGACGGGGGTGATGGCGGTGCGCCGGCAACCCGCCCGCCGCAACTCCTCCTCGCTGAAGGGGCTCTTGGCCAGTCCGAGCAGCGCCTGCGGGGCCAGGAGCGCCAACTCGTCGGCGGCCGCCGCCGCCCGCTGCACGCTCTCCGGCTCCCAGCCGGCGAAGTACTCGGGCCCGGTGAAGTTGTGGAAGTCGAGGATGAGGGGCAGCCCGCGCTCGGCCAGGTAGCCCGCGACCGCGGAGGACGTCGTGAACTGGTAGATCGCCACGTCGCCGGGCGCCGCATGCTCGGGGTACATCCAGTGCTTGAACGCCTCGGTGGCCAGGTCGTCGTGGATCGCCTCGGCGAAGATCTCCGAGCGCCAGCCGGCGGCGCGCAGGGCGTCACGCAGCTTGCGCGCGTGCGTCCCGGTGGCATCGTGCGGGTTGAGGGTGGCGATGAACTGGTGCACGGCCACCGGCCTCCCGGCCGCGGCGCTCACCGTTCCGCAGGCGTGTACGGCGAGGTGATGGCGGCCCGGGCCGCGACGACCAGGTAGTCGGCGCCGTCCGCCCCCGGGTGGGTGACGGCCTCGTAGCCACTCTGCTCCAGCAGGGTGCACCAGGCTTCCGGTCGCAGCGGGCGGCCGGCCGCGAGATCTGCCTCGGGCGGGGCGTCGGCGGCCTCCCAGGCCTGCCGGGTGACCGAGTGGACGACGAGCGTCCCCCCGGGGGCGAGCCGGGTCCCGACGGCGGCGAGCAATTGGCCGCGTTCCGCACCGCCCATTCCGTCGACGGTGCCGCTCAGCACGACGGCGCCCAGTCCGGCGGCGGCCACCGCGCGCAGGTGCTCCGCCACCGGCTCGCCGCGCAGGTCCAGGGTGCCGAGGTCCACGGCATCGACGGCCCGCGAGCGGGGGTCGACGCCATAGGCATCCCCGCCGGCGGCCGCGATACGCCGCACGAGCCATCCGTCGCCGCAGGCGACATGGAGGACGCGGCCCGGCGCCTTGGCCACCGCAGCCACGGCCGGCTCGACCCACCAGGCGTCGGCGTGCACGAGGTCGGGGAACTCGATCACGCCGGCAGCAGGGATGCGCTGCCCCTCCACCTGGCGCTCGAGCTCCTGCAGGCGGTCGTCGACGATGTGCAGCGCGCGGCTCACGGCGGACGCCGACTGGCTCATCTGGTGCGTCAGCCACCCGACGTACCAGAGGAGGAGCGAGCGCATCCCCTTCTTCACGACGGCACCGGCGGCCCGCTCGGACTCCACCGGGACGACCGGGTCGATGAAGGTGGCGGCATCGACCATGCGGAGCGCGTCGCCCAGATCGCCTCCGCGGCCGGCCACGGGCGAGTGGGCCAGGAACAGCTCGTCGAGCTCACGCTCGAGCTTGGGCGGCAGGTCCCCGGAGGCGCGCCGGAGCCTGACCTCCTCTGCGATCTCCGCCATGACCCGGGTCACGTAGGCCTGGGGATCTGCCGGCAGCGTCTCCTCGGTGTCACTCATGGTGCGAGTCTCCCGCGGACCAGCTAGGCGAGCGCGGCAGACGAGTCGACGTCGCTCTCGGTGGAGATGAGTGCGGCGTGCACGTTCATGCGCATGATGCCCGTCGTCTTGCCGGGGTTCATCACCTCGAACGTCCCGGCCGTCTCCTGCCAGTCGTACAGGATGCCGCCCCGGCTCTGGATCCCGAGGGCGAACGAGAACGTGCCGTCGAGCATGGGCATCTGCACGATCCCGAAGTGCATCACGCTGACGCCGCGCGCAGCGTCGATCGGCGTGCCGATGATGGAGGTGTCGGTGCGCATCACCATGTTGTTCTCGGAGTCGCGGATCTCGAGCGAGAAGACCACGTCTTCGGTCGGGTAGAGCGCCTCGAACTCCACCCGGATGGTGAGGTCGTCGCCCGTGCTCATGTACGGCACGCTGTTGTCGCCCGAGAAGATGCGGTGCACGGAGCGGAACCGGACCGGCCGCTCGGCATCGGGCGCCGCGGCCGCGCTCGGGACCGCGCCGAGTGTCGTCGGAGTGGCCGGCACCGCCACCAGCGTCGGGTCGGCGATCGCCATGCCCGCGCCCTCCGCCATCAGGCCCTCCCGGAAGATGCGGGTGGCCTCGCCGGGCTCGCCCTCTCCCACCAGGTTCCCGTGGCTCAGCACCACGCCGCGGTCACAGATGCTGCGCACGGTGTCGGCCGAGTGCGTCACCAGGAGGATGGTCCGACCCTCCCGTTGGAACTCCTTGACCCGGCCGATGCACTTGCGCTGGAAGCGCTCGTCACCCACGGCCAGCACCTCGTCGATCACCAGGACGTCGGGGTCCATGTTCACGGCGACGGCGAAGCCGAGCCGCACGTACATGCCCGACGAGTAGAACTTGACGGGACCGTCGATGAACTCCTCCAGCTCGGAGAAGTCCACGATGGCGTCGAAGACCCGGTCGACGTCGCGCTTGGGCATGCCCATCAAGGAACCGTTCAGGTAGATGTTCTCCCGACCGGTCAGGTCTTGTTGGAAGCCGGCTCCCAGCTCCAGCAGGCCCGCGAGCTTGCCCCGCACGGCCACCTCCCCCGAGGTGGGCTGGAGCACGCCGCAGATGCACTTGAGCAGGGTGGACTTGCCCGAGCCGTTGCGGCCCAGGATGCCGACGGTCTCGCCCTCCCTGACCGTGAGCGACACCTCGTTCAGCGCCCAGAAGTCCTCGGTGGACTTGCGCCGGCCGCCGTGGATCAGGCGCTCCTTGACCGTCTTGTACTGGCCGTGAGCCAGGCGGAAGCGCTTGGAGACGTTACGGACGTCAACGGCGAAGTCGCTCACCGTTCAGAGCTCCTCGGCGAAGTTGCCCTCGAGGCGGCCGAAGGTGGCCAGCGCGATGAGGAACAGGCAGAGGGAGAGGAAGAGCACCCCGAGATCGAGCCCGACGTACCAGAGCATGCCCTTGGTCGGCAGCACGTGGAAGGCCGTCAATTGCCCATTCACGACGGCGTAGGTGGTGGGGTGCGCGTAGATGCAGCGCTGGAATGACAGGACCAGCGGCACCATGGGATTCAAGAAGTAGACCCACGTCAGTCCCTTGGGCCCCAACTTCTCGGCGATGTTCTGCTGGTAGGAGTACACGATCGGGCAGGCCCAGAACCACGCCGTGAGGACGACCTCGATGAGATGCTGCGTGTCGCGCAGGTACACGTTGATCGACGACAGGAGCACCGCGAGCGCCGAGGCCAGGATCACGCCGGTGACCAGGGCCAGGAGCAGCACGGGCAGGTAGGCCAGGTCAGGGGACGTGTGCAGCACGAGCATGAAGATGACCAGCACGATCACCTGGAAGAAGAAGAAGACGCAGGCCGAGCCCACCGCAGCGAGGGCCAGGATCTCGCGCGGGAACGAGACCTTCTTCACGATGCCGGCGTTGTTCACGACGACGCCGGTCCCGGTCAGCACGCCCAGGGAGAAGAGGTTCCAGATCAGGAGCCCGGCGAAGAGGAAGATCACGAAATGCGGCATCTTGTTGCCGAGCACGATCTGGAACACGAAGAAGTAGATGGCCAGTGTCATGGCCGGAGCGGCCATCGACCACACCAGGCCCAGCACCGAGTTCTTGTACTTGACCTTGATTTCGGTGCGGACGAGATAGATGAGCAGCTCGCGCGAGAGCCAGATCTCGCGCAGGCGCTTGCGCACGCTGATGGTCGGCGTGACCACGCGGGTCGCCGCCCCGCGCCTGGCCACGCTGCGGCTCACGCCGGCCGCCTCAGCCGCCAACGGCGAGCTGTCCGCCACCCGAACCTCGGTGTCGCCCTCGACTCTCCGGTCTGCGTCCGACGAGGAGGCCGGGACGTCGACAGCCACCTCTATTTGTTCCCTGCCGCCGCCGTCGCCGTCGCCGTCGCCGTCGAACGGTCGATCACCTTGTCGATGAAGCCGTACTCCTGAGCCTCGTCCGCCGTGAACCAGCGGTCGCGGTCCGAGTCGGTCTCAATGCGCTCGAGGGGCTGGCCGGTGTGGAAGGCGATGCGCTCGGCCATCATCCGCTTCAGGTAGATGATCTGCTCGGCCTGGATCGCGATGTCGGCCGCCTGACCCTGCATGGAGCCCGACGGCTGGTGCATGAGGATGCGCGAGTGGGGCAGGGCGTAGCGCTTGCCCGGCGCACCCGAGCACAGCAGGAACTGACCCATGCTGGCGGCCAGGCCGACGCAGATGGTGGAGACGTCCGGCTGGACGTACTGCATGGTGTCGTAAATGGCCAGGCCGTCGGTCACGGACCCGCCCGGCGAGTTGATGTAGAGGGAGATGTCCTTTTCGGGGTCCTCGGCCTCCAGGAGGATGAGCTGGGCGCAGACGAGGTTGGCCGTCACCTGGTCGATCGCGCTGCCGATGAAGACGATGCGCTCTTTGAGCAGTTGCTGGAAGACCCGCCCGCCGGACTCCAGATCGGCCCCTGCAGCCATGATTCGGGGGGCTTCTGATGCGTTTGTCATGGCCACGAGGCTAGTGGGCGGAGGGGGCACCCGTAGGCACACGGCCGTACACTCCCTGTTCACCCGCATGGCGGGGCCGCTGCGGGCGTGGCGGAATTGGCAGACGCGCCGGGTTTAGGTCCCGGTCCCCGCAAGGGGGTGGAGGTTCGAGTCCTCTCGCCCGCACCCCAGTCCCCGACACCGCGCCCGGTAGCTTCATCGGCGTGCCCCACCTCGTCGCCGCACCGGACAAATTCCGGGGGACGCTGTCGGCGGCCGGGGTGGCGGCGGCCGTCGCCCGTGCGGCACGGGCGGCCGGCTGGACGGCGGACCAGGTGCCGATGTCGGACGGCGGGGAGGGCCTGCTGGACGCGCTGGGTGGCACCCGCCACACCAGCATTGTCACGGGCCCGCTGGGTGCGCGGGTCGAGGCCGAATGGCGCATGCTGGCACGGGCGGGCGACGACGCACCGCTGACCGCCGTCGTCGAGATGTCGCGGGCGGCGGGTCGTGCCCTTCTTCCCCGCCCGCGGCGCGACGACCCAGTGCGCGCCACCACGACCGGCGTCGGCCAGCTGCTGCTGGCGGCCCGCGACGCGGGGGCTCGCCGGATCGTGATCGGCTGCGGCGGGTCCGCGACGACCGACGGCGGGCTAGGCGCCTTCGAGGCCGTGGGCTCGCCGGCCGCGTTGGACGGGGTCGAGCTGGTCGTCGCCTCCGACGTGACGACGCGGTTCACCGACGCCGCCGCCGTCTTCGGGCCCCAGAAGGGCGCCACGGCGGCACAGGTCGTCGAGCTCGGCCGGCGCCTGGTCGAGGTGGCGGCCCGTTACCGCCGGGAGACGGGCATCGACGTCACCGACGTGCCGGGCGGTGGCGCGGCGGGCGGGTTGGCGGGCGGACTGGTCGCCCTCGGAGCCCGGATCGAGCCCGGCTTCGACTTCGTGGCCCGGCTGGTCGGCCTGGCCGACCGGCTGGAAGGGGCCGACCTCGCGGTGACCGGCGAGGGCCATCTCGACCCTCTCTCGTTCCGCGGGAAGGTACCGGGGGGCGTGTTGGAGCTGGCCCGCGCCCGGGCCCGCGGCGCATCGGGGGGGGCCCTGCCGGTCCTCTGCATCGTCGGGGGCGCCGACGCGTCGGTGCTGGCCGCGCCGCCCGAGGGCCTGGAGGTGGTCAGCCTGACCGCCCGCTTCGGCCGGGCCCGGGCCCGGGGAGAGACGGCCGCGCTGATCAGCCTGGTCACCGGCGAGGCGCTGTCCCGGTTTTGCCCCTGAACGGGCCCATCGGCCACACTGCTGGCGCGTCGCGGCGGTCGTCGACCCGCCCGCCGGGCCCTTCCTGCGGGAACGCCCGGCTCGACGCGTCGACGGACAACAGGGAGGCATCACCATGGGACTGCTCGACGGCAAGGTGGCGGTCGTCACCGGCGCAGGGCGAGGCATCGGGCGCGAAGAGGCGTTGGTCCTCGCGGGCGAGGGCGCGCGGGTCATCGTCAACGACGTCGGTGCGGGGCTGCACGGCGAGGGGTCGCAGGACGCGCACCCCGCCGAGGAGGTCGTGGCGCTGATCAAGGAGCGGGGCGGCGGCGCCGCGGTCAACGGCGACGACATCAGCTCGTGGGCCGGCGGCAAGAACGTCGTGGAGCAGGCGATCGACACCTTCGGCTCGCTCGACATCCTGGTGAACAACGCGGGGATCCTGCGGGACAAGATGTCCTTCAACATGGACGAGTCGGACTGGGACGACGTGATCCGGGTCCACCTCAAGGGGCACTTCGCCGCCACGCACCACGCCGCGGTCTACTGGCGCAACCGGGCCAAGTCGGGTGAGGACGTCACCGGGCGCATCATCAACACCTCGTCCGAGGCCGGGCTGTACGGCAACGCCGGACAGGCGAACTACGCGGCCGCCAAGGCCGGCATCGCCGCGCTCACCTGGGTGGAGGCGCGCGAGCTCGGCCGCTACGGCGTCACCTCGAACGCCATCGCGCCCCGGGCCCGCACCCGGATGACCGAGACCATCTTCGGCGGCGACGGCATGAGCGCGGGGGAAGGCGGCTTCGACGCCTGGGACCCCAAGAACATCGCCAACGTGGTGGCCTTCCTGGCCGCCCCCGCCTCGGCCGACGTCACCGGGCAGATCCTCATCGTCTTCGGCGGCAACATCTACGCGGTCAGCGCGTTCAAGCCGGTCGGCCAGCTCACGCGGGACGCGGCGTGGTCGCCCGAGCAGCTGATCGCCGCCAAGGGCGACCTCTTCAAGGGCGTCAGCTCAGGGGTGCCCGAGTTCAGCTTCATTTAGGACCTCGGCCCGCACGGGTCGGGTCCCGCCGGGTGACCGGCGGGCGCGACTGTTACCTTGCGCATCGATGCAGACGGCTCTCGTCCGGTCGTCTTTCCGACGCTCGTGAGTGACACCGCGGTGTCGACACCGGACCGGTCCGCACCGCCGGCGGCTGGACCCCCGGACGGCCGCACGAGGGCGACGCGGCCATGGCTGGTGACGGCCGGCGTGGCCGCCGTCTACCTGGCGCTGTCGGTCCTGGCCAACCGGGGCGCCTGGGCGCACGGGATCGCGCACTCCGTCCAGACAGTCGGGGGGCAACGACGTCCCGGAGGAGATCTGGTTCCTGGCCCAAACCCCGTGGGTCCTGCTGCACGGTCACAACCCGCTCGTCAACAACTGGCTGAACACGCCCGCCGGGATCAACCTGATGGACAACACCACCATGCCGCTCCTGGGCATCGTCGGGTTCCCCATCACGCTCCTCTTCGGCCCGATCGCCACCTTCAACGTCCTGCTCGACGTGGCGATCTTCGCGTCCGCCCTGAGCTTCTACGTCATGGCCAAGCGTTTCGTGGCCTGGTCGCCGGCCGCGTTCGTCGGCGGTCTGGCCTACGGGTTCTCCCCGTTCACGGCAGCCACCGCCAACGGGCACCTGTTTCTCCTTTTCCAGGCCATTCCGCCGCTGGTGATCTACTTCGTCGACCGTTTCCTGCGTTCGCCCTCGACCTCGCCCTGGTGGTCAGGCGTCGCCATCGGGCTCTGCTTCGTCGCGCAGTTCTTCATCTCCACCGAGGCGTTCGCCTCGCTGGTCGTCATGACGTTCCTCGCCGTCGTGGTCGCGGGCGGCTACGCCCTCCTGAAACACACCCCCCTCCGGCAACACGCCGCCCTCGACCGCCGACGTCTCCTGACTCTGGCCGGGTGCACCGCCGCGGTCATCGCGCTCGGCGTCGGCTACGGGGCCTGGGTGGCCGTGGCCGGGCCGCACCACATCATCGGGCCCGCGCAGCCGGCCAGCGCCATCGCGGGTGTGACGATCGATCCGGTCGGTCTCGTCGTCCCTACCCTCGACCAGCACTTCACGCTCGGGCACGCCGCGCTGGGGAACACCCTGGTGGCGTTGCGCGATCCGAACTGGAACATCGTCTTCGACTCTCCGATCGAAAACGGATCGTATGTCGGCGCACCGTTGCTGATCGCTCTGATCGTCGCCGCCATCGTGCTGCGGCGGAAGCGTCTTGCCCTGTTCTGCACCGTCATGGCCGCCGGCGCGCTGGTCCTCTCCCTGGGCTCGCACCTCCATGTGGACGGGCACCGGACGGGAGTGCCGCTCCCCTTCATCGTCATCGAACATCTGCCTCTCCTCAACAGCAGCATCGCCGCGCGCTGGATGACCTATTTCTGGCTCTTCGCAGCACTGCTGCTCGTCCTGCTGCTCGATGCCGTGTACACGTACGCCGCGGCGGACGACCGGCTCGGAAGAGCGGGAGGAATGGTGGCGAGCGGGGTCGTGGCCCTCGTCGTCCTGCTGCCCCTCGTGCCGGCGTGGCCGTACGCGGCGGCGCCGGCGGCCGTCCCCGCGTGGTTCACCGCCGGCGCCCGCTCCCTGCCCGCCGGGTCGTCCGCACTCGTGTACCCGCTGGCCACCCCGCAGAACGACTCGTCCATGCTGTGGCAGGCCATGGCCAACATGCAGTTCCGTATGCCCGGGGGCTTCGCGGTCATACCGGGACCGACGGGAGCCAACACGTTCAACGGCGAGGCATCCCCGCTGCAGCAGGTCCTGGCGCAATGCGAGGCGGGCGCGACTTCGGTGCCGGCCTTCCCGGCCGAGGACGTCCGAACGCAGTTGCGCGGCTGGCACACCGACACGGTGGCCGTCGCCCCCTCCGCGCCCGGTGCGGCGTGCGCCACCGCCCTCTTCACCCGCGCGCTCGGCACGCCTCGGCGGGAGGGCGGCGTGCTGGTCTGGCCCCGCCTCGACGCGGCGAACTGACGGGCACCGCGCGGCCGGCCCGGAGGCACCCGCCAGGCCCACATCGCATTCCCGCGCGATCTGCGGCACCATGGCGGCATGGCACACGACCGAAAATTCCGCTTTGCCGCGCAACTGAGCACGGCGCCGGACGGCTCCGCACGCTCCTGGGCCGATCAGGCGCGCCAGGTCGAGGACCTCGGGTACAGCGCGCTCCTGATGCCCGACCACTTCGGTGACCAGCTCGCTCCCGTGCCGGCCCTCGCCGCGGTGGCGGCGGCGACCACCACCCTGCGCATGGGCTCGCTGGTCTTCGGCAACGACTACCGCCACCCCTTCGTGCTGGCCAAGGAGGCGGCCACGCTCGACGTGCTGAGCGGTGGGCGCTTCGAAATGAGCTTGGGCGCCGGCTGGATGCGCACCGACTACGACGAGGCGGGGCTGGCCTACGACCATCCGGCCGTCCGCGTGGCGCGCTTCGAGGAAGCGGTGAAGGTCGTGCAGGGGCTGCTGCGCACCGAAGGGCCCTTCAACTTCCACGGCGAGCACTACGAGGTGCTGGGGCACTCGCTCACGCCGCGGCCGGTGCAGCGGCCGGGTCCCCCGCTGATCATCGGCGGCGGGGGCAAGCGGGTGCTGTCCTTCGCCGCCCGTCACGCCGACATCGTGAGCATCAACGTCAACCTGCGCGAGGGGACGGGCGGGGCAGAGACGGCCGCCGATGCCACGCCGGAACGCACCCGCAGGAAAGTGGCCTGGGTGAAGGAGGCCGCGGGCGACCGGTTCGACGAGCTCGAGCTCAACTCCCTGATCGGCTTCGTGATGGTGACCGACGACGCCCAGGGCCTGGCCGCCCAGATGGCACCCGCCTTCGGCATCGACCCGGCCGACGCGCTGCACGTCCCGCTGGCTCTGGCCGGGACGCTCGACGAGATGGCCGAGGAGCTCGAGTGGCGCCGGGCCGAGTACGGCATCTCCTACTGGTCGATCGAATCGGACGCCTGGAGGACCCTCGGTCCGGTGGTCGCCAAGCTGACCGGCACGTGACAATCAGCACCGGCACCGTCTGGGAGGCCATCGGCACGCACCGCGCGCTCTGCGGCGAACGCGTCTTCACCATTGACGCGCCGGCCATCGGTCCCGAATGCCACGCCCCCCTCCTGGTCCTGCACGGCTTCCCGACCTCCTCGTTCGACTACGCCGCTGTCCTCGACGGCCTCCGGGCCGGGCGCCGCGTCCTCCTCCTCGACATGGTCGGCTACGGGTTCTCGTCCAAGCCCGACCGCTCCTACTCCATGGCGCTGCAGGCCGACGTCGCCTCCGCCTTCGTGGCCGCGCTCGGGGTCGAACGCCTGGACCTGCTGACGCACGACATGGGCGACACGGTCGGCGGCGAGCTGCTGGCCCGGCGCGCCGAGGGGACGTGGGCCGTCGAGGTGGCGCACCGCGTCGTGACCAACGGGAGCATCTACATCGAGCAGGCGCATCTGACCAACGGGCAGCAGCTCCTGCTCGGACTACCCGACGAGCTGCTGCCCCCGGGGATCCCGATCGACGCGGCCTCCATCACGCAGAGCCTGCGCGACACGTTCAGCCCGCAGACGCCGGCTGTCCCCACGGGCTGGCCCGAGGACCCCGTCCCCGCCGCGGCGGCCCAGGTGGTCCACGGCGACGGCCATCGGATGCTGCCGAGGTTGATCCGCTACATCGAAGAGCGACGGGCCAACGAGCGCCGCTTCACCGGCGCGATCGAGGCCGACCCGTCGCCGCTGCACGTCGTCTGGGGACTGGACGACCCGATCGCGGTCCCCTCCATGGTCGACACGCTGTTGGCCGCCCGACCGGACGCCACGGCCGCACGGCTCGACGGGGTGGGCCACTACCCCATGGTCGAGGCGCCGCAGCGCTTCCTCGACGCCACGCTGCCCGGCCTCGCCTGAAGCACCGAGAACGGCAACGCGGAAACGGGGCACACAGAGAATTCCCTGGTCCCTCCTTTAACCTGACGCGGTGCCGGGACGCCATCGACCCTCCAACCGCTACGAGCTGCTGACCTGTGCCTGGTCGGGCCACGTCCTGGTCGGGACGGACGCCGCGACGATCACCCCGGAGGACGCGCTGGTGGTGCGCGACGACGGCGCGGTGCGCTGGCACCGCTGCCTCCGCTGCGACGCCTGGGTGGGACGGGCGGCGCCCGAGCACCCGGGTCGCCCGCGGGTCGAACCGAGGGACGAGATTCAGCTGCCGCTGCGCGGTGCCGCCCTGCGCGACCGCTATGTCCTGCGGCTCATCGCGCTCGACCGGGCCATCCACGTCGTCGTCCTGGGCGGGCTGGCCATCGTGCTGCTCACCTTCGCCGCGCACAATCAGGCCCTCCACCAGGACTACGAGAACATCATGAACGACCTCGCCGGGGGCGCTCCGGGCGCGTCCCAGGCGCGCGGCGTGCTCGGCTATTTCGGCCGCGCCTTCAAGTACTCGCCGTCGCACCTGCGGATCCTGGCGGGCGTGCTCCTGGCCTTCGCCGCGCTGGAGGCGGTCGAGATGGTCGGGCTGTGGTTCAACAAGCGGTGGGCCGAGTACCTCACATTCGTCGCCACCACCGCCCTCGTGCCCTTCGAGGTCTACGAGCTCACCAACGGCGTGAGCGTGTTCAAGCTGATCGCCCTCGTCATCAACATCGCGGTCGTCCTCTACCTGCTCCTGGCCAAGCGGCTCTTCGGGCTCCGAGGTGGGCATGCGGCGGAGCACGCGCGCCGGGCGCGCTCGAGTGGCTGGCCGGCGATTGAGCGGGCCACACCCGGCGCACCGGCCCCGACGGTCACGCCGGCGCCATCACCTTGAGGGTGCGTACCTCGGCGGGCAGGCTCGCGTAGAGGTCGGCCACGAGGTCGTCGCGCACGGCTCGCCGGGACGGGTCGTCCCATAGGTTCTCGTACTGGTACGGGTCCACGTCGACGTTGTAGAGCTCCCCGGTGGCCACCGCCACACCACCCGGCCCCGTCCCGGACTGCTCGTACACGACGGGGCAGGAACGCAGGACGTCCTCGCCCCAGACCTCCTCCAAGCCGTTGGGCTGCCCCGCGGTGGACGGCTCGTAGACCGTGCACAGCCACCCGTCGCGGTAGACCGTCCGCAGGTGCATCCCGTAGCCGGGGAACTGGCTGTCCCACTCGCACAGCGCGCGCTCGCATCCGGGCTCGCCGTCGGCCACCGGAAGGGCCCGGCCCTGCATCCAGGGCGCCGGGTCGACCCCGGCGATGGCACAGAAGGTCGGGGCCAGGTCGACCTGCCCGACCGGGTCGCTGACGACCGCCGGGTCGATGCCGGCGGAGGGGGCCGGCCGCCACACGAAGGGCAGCCGCATCAGCGCGTCGGTGTGGAACGGGCCCTTGAAGAGGAGGCCGAAATCGCCCTGCATCTCGCCGTGGTCGGTCGTGAAGATGACGTCGGTGTCGGCCAGCCAGCCCCGCTGTGCGATGACCCGCAGCACCCGGCCGCAGGCCTCGTCGATCAGCTCGTTCATGACATGCGTCTTGGCGTTGACCTCGCGGATCTGGTCGTGCGTCAGCTTCGAGGGGACGAACGACGCCGGACCGCCCTCCATGTTGGGGAAGCGGCCGTCCCAGTAGGCGAGCCAATGGGCCGGCTTGCGCGCGAGGACGGAGCGGATGGCGTCGTCGGAGCCGGGATGGCCGGGCGGCAGGTCGAGATCCCGCCACGGCACCCGGTCCAGCTCGGAGGAGGGCGGGTCCCAGGGATGGTGCGGGTCGGGGAACGACATCCAGCAGAACCAGGGCTCGTCCGCGGCGACCGACTCCAGCCAGTCGACGGTGAGGTCGGCCACCCAGTCGGTGTGGTACCACTCGCGTGGGATCGGGTTGTTCTTCGTCTCGGGAGCGGCCGTATCTCCGCCGGGCTCGGCCTGGAGCAGGCCGGCGAAGCTGTGCAGGTGCTCGGGGTGGTGCTTCTTGAGCCAGCGCCCGTAGTGCGCGATGGGGTGATTGCCCCAGGCGGCCGCGTGCATGGCTTGCTCGGCGTGCTCGAAGCCGCGCCAGGGCCCGGTGTCGCCGCGGGCGACCCGGGCGTTCTCCTCCCACTGGTTCGTCGGGTCGAAGCCGGGCTCGAAGTGTGCCTTGCCCAGCAGGGCGGTGCGGTAGCCGGCCGCGTCGTGCAGGTACTGCGCGACCGACGGCGCGTCGACGGGGAGCGGGATCCCGTTGGCGACCACACCGTGTGTCCGGACGTACTGGCCCGTCAGCATCGTCGACCGCGCCGGCATGCACACCGTGTTCTGGTTGTAGCCCCGCCGGTAGTTGATGCCCTCGGCGGCCAGGCGGTCGACGACCGGGGTGCGGGCCACCGTGCCCCCGTTGCAGCCGAGGCTGTCGTAGCGCTGCTGATCGGTGGTGATGAAGAGGATGTTGCGACGCTGCTCGCCCATCCCCTGGCCCGGCGGGCGCCCGTTCACTCGGCGGTCAGCATCCGGTGCAGGTCGAGCTCGAGGTCCTCCATCAACTCGACCAACAGCCGCAGTCGCTCCGGGGCTCCGTCCGCCGCCAGCAGCCGCTGCGCGTCGTAGGCGTTGAGCGGCGCCGCCGCGCAGAGCTGCCACGATGCGACATCGGCGTCGCCTTCGCCGTCGAGGCCCAGCTCGGGGGCGAGGGGTGGCGCGCCGCCCTGCTCGGCCAGGAGCGCCCTGGCCCGGCGCACCCGCTGCCCGGCGGCCCCCACGAGCGGGCCGGCGTCCCCGGCGCCCGGCTGGGCCGACGCCTCCCGCACCAGCGCGACCGGATAGGGATCGTCCGGCAGCCACTCGTCGACCGCGATGAGCGCCTCCCCCTCCACCTCCAGGACCCAGCGCCCGTCTGGCAGCTCGACGGCCTTGGTGATGACGCCGCGGGTGCCCAGGGTGCTGCGCTCGTCGCCGCCCCCCACCTCGGAGCCCCGCTCAATCAGGACGACGCCAAAGCGGGCATCGCCGGCCAGGCAGTCCCGCATGAGCTCCCGGTAACGGGGCTCGAAGATGTGCAGCGGCATGGAGGCGTGCGGGAACAGCACGGCCGAGAGGGGGAACATCGGCAGGCGTGTCCCGGGCATGCCCCACCATGGCACGGCCGCACGGGCATCCGCACGACTGCCGGCCGCCGGACGCGAGAAGGACCGGTCACGTGGGCCGGTCCTCGCTCGTTCTGATGCTTCTTGTGATGATTCTTGTTCTCTACGCAGTCCTTGGCTCCAGCCTGCGGCGCAGTGGGTGCGGGGGCCGCCTTGTCGGCCGGCCGGCACACGCACCGGCGCGAACGCGGCCTCTTTCATACGCCGGGCCTCACGCCAAGCTGACTGTTCGGTGGCGCCACCGAATCCGACATCGGTGACGCAACCTCAACCCGGTGGATCGGCCTCCTCGGTCGAGCGTGTCGATGCCATCGGCAGCTCCTTTCCACTCGGGGCAACGGCGGGTGCTCCGGTTGCCGCTCGCTTCGAGTCCAGTATCCACCTCGACCCTCGCCATGTGAACCCCACGCGAACAGGGCATTTCGCAAAGGCCCAGGTGGGGCCCGGACCCGACACGCAAACTTCATCTGGCCGTGATCCGACCGCCGCCGGCGGCCCGGCCGGCCCGCCGCGATGGTCACCTACGATCTGGAAATGGCACTGCCCACCCCCAAGGAGAACACGACTGCGATCGTGACCGGCGCCTCGTCCGGCATCGGCGCGGCAATCGCACGAGAGCTGGCGCGGCGCGGCCACGGGCTGACCCTGGTGGCCCGCCGCGAGGACCGGTTGAAGGCGCTGGCCGAAGAGCTGGCCGAGGCGCACTCCGTCCGCACGGAGGTGATCGCGGCGGACCTCACCGACGCCGACTCGCGCGGCGCGCTCCCGGACGAGTTGGCCGGCCGCGGCCTGACACCCGACATCCTGGTGAACAACGCCGGCTTCACGACGATGGGCGCGGTGTACCTGTCCGACCGGGCGGCCGAGCTGGCCATGGTGCGCACCAACGTGGAAGCCGTCGTCGACCTCTGCACGCTGTTCGTGCCGGGCATGGTCACGCGGCATCGTGGCGCGGTCCTCAACACCGCATCGACTGCGGCCTTCCAACCTCTGCCGGGGCAGGCCGGCTACGGCGCGTCGAAGGCCTTCGTGCTCTCCTACGGGCGCGCCATGGGTGCCGAGCTGCGCGGGACGGGCGTCAGCGTCACCACCTTGTGCCCCGGTCCGGTGGAGACCGGCTTCGCCGAGACGGCGGGGATCACCGACGAGGAGGCGGGCGAGTCGCTGCCGAAGTTCATGTGGGTCCCGGTGGGCGACGTGGCCAAGGCGGCCGTCGAGGGCCTCGCCGCGGGCCGGCCCGTCGTGATCCCCGGGGCGGCGAACCGCGCCGCCGCCGGGCTGGCCCACCTGACACCCAAGTCGCTCATCCTGCCGCTCCTGGCCTCACGCCACCCGGCACTGAAGGGTGGGCCGGCCGCCTAGAGCTGGCCAGCGGGCCGCGCACCCGAGGCTTCGGGGGCGAAAGAGGGCGCGTGGCCGCCGCCAACGTCAGCGACGCTGACCGGCCACGCGCCTCACGCCGGAAACGCCGAGGTCGCAGACCCCTTGCGGTCGACCCGGCGGGCCGGCGGCGAGCCCCGGCGAGCGCAGCAGGCTCCACTAGCCTCGACCCCCACGTCGCCCCGACGGAAAACAGAGACAGACGGACATCGGAGCCCATGGCACAACTGGTCTCGGAACTGAACCTGCCCTACCTCGACACGATCGGGTTGGAGCGCCGGGAGGCCATCGACGCCATCGAGGAGGCGCGGGCGCTCCACTGGCTGGCCCGCACCGAGATGGGGTACTCGGTGACCCGGCTGCAGGACGTCACCGCGATCCTGCGGGACCAGCGCTTCCACTCCGCGCTCTCCATGATCGAGCAGTCGCCCGAGCTCCAGGGCTCGAGTTCACGCGACCGCCGCGGTGAGTCCATCCTCACCATGGAGGGCGAAGGCCACGCCCGCCTCCGCCGCCTGGTGGCGCCGGCCTTCACGCCCGCCTCGGCCAACCGGCTCCGCCCCACCATGCGCCGCGTGGTCGGTGAGCTGGTCGACCGCGTCGCCGCAACCGGTTCGTGCGAGCTGGTGGCCGATGTCTGTGAGCCCTATCCGATCCCCATCATCTGCGAGCTGCTCGGCGCGCCGCCCGAGGACTGGAAGCTCTTCTCGGCCTGGGCCACCGACATCTTCCGCATCTTCAACAACAACCTGGCGGAGGACCTGCCCTTCATCGAGCGCGCCGGCGTGGAGCTCACCGACTACGTCAGCGACATGATCAGCGCGCGCCGGGCCGACCCCCGCGACGACCTGCTCAGCGACCTCATCGCCATCGAGGAGGAGGGCGACCGGCTGTCCACCGACGAGATGGCGATGCTGGCGCAGGCGGTGCTCATGGCGGGCACCGACACCACCCGCAATCAGCTGGCGTGCTCCGTGGCCCTCTTCAGCGAGCACCCCGAGCAGTGGGCGCTCCTGGCTGAGCGGCCGGAGCTGGCGGGCCGGGCCGTGGAGGAGTCGATGCGCTACCTGGGCGCCGTGCGCGGCACGGCCCGCTTCGCCGCCGAGGACGTGGTCTACCGCGATGTGCTCTTCCCGCAGGGGACCTTGGTGGCCACCTCGCTGGCCGGTGCCAACCGCGACCCGGAGGCCTTCGACGATCCGGACGTCTTCGACATCACCCGGGAGCGCAGCACCGCGCAGATGACCTTCGGATCGGGTATCCACTTCTGCATGGGCGCCGCGCTGGCCCGGGCCGAGCTGCAGGAGGCACTCCCGCTGCTGGCGCGGCGCATGCCCGGCTTGGCCCGCGACGGCGAGGTGGAGTGGAAGCCCTCGACCTTCGGCATCTGGGGCCCGGCGCGGCTGCCGCTCCGCTTCGAGGTGGCGTAGGTACCCCGGGCCGGGCTCGGGGTCTGGCCCGTTCGCAGCGCAAGCTGCGGCGGGGTAGTTTTTTCAACTGTAAACGAGTTCGTTGATAGTCCCCAGAGAGAAGTGGTGCCTCGACTGAGCTCGCCCAGCTGGTTCTCCGCGATCACCCACGCATTGAGCCAGAACCGGCACCGGCACCCACCGGCGTCCGCCGGGCCTCGTCGACCATGGCGCGCTGCGCCTCCGGGGGCGGGTCATGGCCTCCGTAGGCACTCGCCTCCACGGAGGAGGCCAGGCGGCTCCAGGTCGAGGCGCCACCCCCTGCGAGATCGTCCAGCGCGGCGGCGTACTGGCCGAGCGTCTCCGAGTCCTGGCGCGGCCGGCCGGCGCGGCGGCCGGCCCGCTCCATGCGGCACGCCACCGCAACCGCCCACGTCGCCGGCCGAGAGCGACGCCAGCGCACGGTGACGACGACCAGGCCGGCGGCCACGAGGACCAGGGCGACCGGTACCGGGGGAATGCGGCCCAGCGCCATGCCCACGTCGCGCAGTGCGGTCGCGCCGGGGCTGGGCGCGCTGGTCGGCACCGCTGCCGTCGGATCGAAGTCCTGCCATCCGTAGCCGGGGAACCACACCTGGACCCAGGCATGGGCGTCGTCGGCGTGGACCTGGTAGAGGTCCGTGATCGGGTTGAAGCCGCCGGGCACGTACCCGACCGCCTCGCGGGCGGGGATGCCGAGGGAGCGCAGCATCACGGCCAGCGAGGTCGAGATCTGCTCGCAGAAGCCCACCCGGTTGCCGAACAGGAACTCGTCGACGGTGTCGGCGCCGGCCGGCAGCGGGGGGATGTTCGTCGAGTAGTGGGTGTGCGCCCCGATCCAATGGATGAGGGACTGCACCTTGTCGTAGGTCGTCGTGTCGCCGGCGGTGACGGACCGGGCCAGGGCGAGCACCCGGGGATAGGGGTGCGGCAATTGCTCCTCCTGCCGCAGCGTGACGGGAGCCAGCGCGAACGGGTTGTCGTCCGCCCGGAGCTCGGCCGGGATGGCCGTGCTCACTTGCGAATCGACCGTGTAGATCGAGCCGGTGCCCAGGCCGATGGGCGACACGACCGTCCCGTCGTCGGTCACGTAGATCTTGGACGTGGGGAACCACAGCTCGTGCGCGCTCTCGGCGTGGAACACGAGGTCGGCGGTTGCGCTGGTGACGTAGAAGGTCTGCAGGTCGCTCTGCCCGAACGGCACCTCGCCGAGTGTGGCCGGCAAAATGAACGGCGACTCCTCGCGCAGCGGGTGCCGCGCCACCTGTGGTGATTCCATCCAGCTCTCGCCCTGCCAGGTGTCGAACGTCTCGCCCACCCAGTACGAGGGGCGCTGGGCACGGACCTGCATCACGAGGGCGTTGCCCAGGTTCCCGCGCAGGGCCGTGTTGAGGCTGCCGGCGAAGCCGAGATAGCCACCGACGCGGATCCGGCTGCTCGGGCTGCCCGCCCGCGACAGCTGCGCCGCGACACCCGAATCGCCGGCGAGCCCTCCGGGGACGCCGACCGAGCCGCCGGCGCCGGCCCGCGAGATGAAGGAGACCCGCGATGAGACGACCGGTGCGGGGAGGACCAGGAAGACGGCCGCCGCGAGGGTCGACGTCGCGACGAGCGCCAGCACCAGGCCCGACGTCGACATGCGCCCCCCGCCACTGGCCGAGATCCACATCTCGGTCAGACCCCACAGGCTGAAGCAGGCCCAGGCCAGGACGTAGAGGCCGAAGCGGAGGTCGATCGCCTGGGCGCCCCCCACCGCCATCAGCCCGGCCGACGCCCCGAGCGAGAAGAACAGGTCACGGCGTGAGGGCACGTGGAAGGAGTGGACGACCAGGACCACCACGAGGAGGACCGTCAGCGGGTTCACGACGGACGAGAAGTCGGCCATGGGTGCGCTCACGGCATGGAAGAACCAGGCGCAGGCGCCGATGGCGCCGACGGCCACCATCACCTTGACCCAGGCCGGGGGGCGCACACGGGTGGCGTGGGAGAAGGCCGTGCCGGCCGACACGAGCACCATGGCGCCCAACGCCGCGGCCCAGCTGATCTCGTCCAGGGAGGCGCAGGCGGCGATGGCCACCAGGACCGCGCCGAGGCAGGCGACGCGCAGCCGGATGGAGTTCTCGGGGGCGCCGGGCTGGTTCGCCCGGCGGACCGTTTCGATCACGCTCACGGCGCCGCCCCACGGCCCTCGACCATCGGAGCGCCGGATCCGGCGACGGCCCGGGCGAGACGGCGGCCGGCCGCGCGCCGGTCGGCCACTTCTCCGAGGACCGGGCCCGAGACCTCCATGGTTCCGAGGAGGACCGGGATACCTCCTTCGAGCAGACCCACGACGGAGCCCAGCGCGCCCTCCGCCACGCGCTCGGCCGCATCGGGATCGGCCGGCAGCTCGACCGTGATCGTCACCGGTTCGGCCGCCGGCCGCTCCAGTTCCCGCACCATCAGCTTCCCGGTGTGGGCCGTCGATCGCCAATGGACCAGGCGCCGGCCGTCGCCCGGCACGTACGGCCGGGCGCCCCGGGGCAGGCCGTCGTCAGACCGCGGCCGATCGAGCAGCTCTCCCGCCCCCTCGTCGGGACGCAGGAGCGGGGGCTGCGCCGGGCCACAACGGGGCGAGACGTGGAGCGCGGAAGGGAGGACGAGCTGCACCCGCCTCGTCCACCACTGCAGCGCGAACGGCGCAGCCGAGGCGATGTCGAGCGTCACGGAGTCGTGCACGCCCCGCCGGGCCGGCACGAGCGCGAGAACCCCGTCGCCCGCGCCACCACGTCCGACTGGCCCGACGAACGCCTCGGGGCCCGGCGGTTCGACCGGGCGGACCCGCACCCGGGTCCGGGATGCCACGTGCAGGTCGACGGGCAGGCCCGCAGTGGCGTCGGCCGGCGCGCTGCGCAGGCTGATCCGGGCGCGCGCCACGACCACCAGCGGCCCGGCGATCCCGATGAGCAGTGCACCGAAGACGAGCTCGCCGAGGACCTGGACCCACCCCGATCCTGCGTTGTGGGCGACCAGCCACCACAGCCCGATGATGAAGACGGCGGCGGCCATCGGCGCCCAGGGCCGGGCCGGTCGCGCCCAGCCGCTCACGGTCTCGGCGCTGGCGTCGTTTCGAGGAGTCCCCGGACCACGGCGGCGGACTGGTCGGCGCCGCCGTCGGCGTCGACGGTGAGGATGCGGTGGGACAGACAGGCGACCGCGACCGCCTTCACGTCGTCGGGCACCACGTAGCCCCTGGCGTTGAGGACCGCGTGTGCCTGCGCGGTGCGGATCAACCAGATGGCGGCGCGCGGGCTGGCCCCGAGGTGCACGCCCGGCGCGGTCCGGCTCGCCCGGCAGAGCTCCACCGCGTACAGCGCGACCGACTGCTCCACGGGCACCGACTCGGTGGACTGCTGGGCGCGCCGCCATTCCTCGGTCGTGCAGACCGGACGGAGCTCGGCCAGGGCGTAGGTGCCGCCGCCGTGGAGCGCCAGCTGCACCTCCTGCGCCGCAGCGGGGTACCCGATCGGTGTCGCCACGGCGAAACGATCGAGCTGGCTCTCGACGAGCGGGAAGGTGCCGCGCTGCGAGTGCGGGTTCTGCGTGGCGATCACGAGGTGGGGCTGCGGGAGGGGCCAGGACTGACCGTCGACGCTGACCTGGCGCTCCTCCATCGTCTCGAGCAGCGCGGACTGCGTGCGGGGCGGCGTGCGGTTCAGCTCGTCCACCAGCACGACGTGCGCGAAGACGGGGCCGGGCCGGAAGTCCCAACTGCCGGTGTCGGGCATGAAGACCGAGACCCCCGTGATGTCGGACGGGAGGAGGTCGGGATGGCCCTGGACCCGCGACAGGTCCGCACCGAGGGAGGTGGCGAGCGTGCGGGCGAGCACCGTCTTGCCGACGCCGGGCACGTCCTCAATCAGGAGATGGCCGCCCGAGAGGGCGGCGACGGCGGCGGCCACCAGAGCGCCTTCGCTGCCGAGCACCACCTGTTCCAGGCTGTGCACCAGGGCCTGCCCGAGGGCAACGGCGTCGTCGAGATCCCGGACGCGCTCGTCGACGACGCTCACGGTGTCACCGCCTGGACCTTCGCCATGGGCCTCCACACTACGGCTGCAGGGTTCCCCGCAGACCCTCGGCTGCAGGCCAGGCCGCGGTGGTCAGACCTGGCGCCCCAGGAACGCCGCCAACGTGTCGGCCGGGCTGGCGCCCGCCGGCGCCTCGACCGGGACCCCGAAGGGTGCGATGCGATCGGGTCCACGCAGGGAATCGGACAAGAACCCCTGGGCAAACGGGAGCAGCGCCGCCGCCAGCTCCGGGTCGAGATCGGTCGACTGCCCGGTGGCCTTGGCCAGGTCCCAGCCGTGGGTGAACGTGTCAATTGTGGCGATGTTGACGAAGACCCCGCCGGGGAGGTCGGCAAAGGGAAGCTTCATCGTCTTGTCCATGGCGCCGTCTGCATCGAACGCCTTCACGGCGCGCGCCGCGGCCCGGTTGAACTCCGTCACGAAGTCCCCCTCGCAGAAGTCCGGCGTATCTCCCCGGGCCGGTGCCGCGCCGGTCTCGGCCGTCACGGCGAAGGAGATGGCGCCGCCGACGATGTGGTTGATCAGCTCGCGCACCTGCCACGACGCGCACGGAGTCGGCCCGTCGAGTCGTTGGGCATCCACCTCGGCAAGCACACCGGCGGTCGATGCGAACGCCTGCGCCAACATGTCTGCGCCCATTGCCGGCGTCCTCTCATCGTCCTGGCGAGAAGGTTAGGGCAGGGCGGCCGTGGCCTCGCCCACCAGCTTGTCCTCGCCGTCGCCGTTGGACAGCGTCACCGTCATGTCCACCAGCTTCTTGCCGTCCTCCTCGCGCTTGGCGCTGACGACGATCTTCGAGGAGAGGACCTCGTCGGGCCAGGTCTGGCGAGTGAAGCGCACCTGGTAGCGCGTGACGTTGCCGATGCCGACGAAGTCGGTCAGTGCCGTGCCCAGCAGGCCCATGGAGAACATGCCGTGCCCGAACACGCTCGGTTGCCCGGCCTTCTGGGCCGCCACCTCGTCGTGGTGCATCGGGTTGAAGTCCCCCGACGCGCCGGCGTACTTCACCAGGTCGGTCCGGGTCAGCGTGTGCGTGATCACCGGCGCCTCGTCTCCGACCTGCACGTCCTCGAAGGACAGCTTGTTCTCTCCCATCGTGTCGACCTCCCGTCGATTGCTCTAGGCCCGGTGGATCAGGTTGAAGCGCGCCGTCACCACCGGCTCGCCCGTCTTCTCGTCGGTCCAGTTGGTCTCCGAACAGATGAAGGTCATCGTCCGGCCCTTGGACTCCTTCTGGTACGCGTCGGTGATCTTGCCCTCACTGACGAGCACGTCGCCGACTTGCACGGGTCGGTGATACAGGAACTCCTGCTCGCCGTGGAGGATCGTGCCGCCCTTGGCCATGAGCGGCCCCATGGCGGTCATGAGGGGGTTGCCCTTGGGCGCGTCCTTGGGCTGGATCTCCGCGAACTTGCCGGAGAACTCCATGGCGAACGGCCACGTGAGGGGAGCCGGGATGTTGTCGAAGTCGGCCTGCCGGGCCGCCTCGGGGCTGTGGTAGATCGGGCTCGCACTGAGCACGGCGTCGGCGAAGTGCTGCACCGGCCCCCGCTCGACGACCACCTTGGACTTGCCGGTCGGCTGCCCGATGATCCCCTTGAGCACGTCTTCCTGCGATTCGGCGCCGTCTGCCACCGTCTGCCTCCTGTCCCCCTCCGCCGTCGATTCCCCGACCATTTTCGTCATGCCGGGCACGGGGCCGGGGCCCGTGCAGCGCCAAAGGTAGCGGGGCCACCTCGGCGACGCCCAATCCGCGACGGGTCCGCCGAGTCGGTACCATCGGCCGCAGTGAGCCCACGCGACTTCTTCGAGGTGGTGCACACCCAGCGGGCGGCCCGGTCGTTCCTCCCCGACGACGTGGACGATGCGACCGTGGCCAAGATCCTCATTGCGGCGACCCACGCGCCGAGTGCCGAGAACAGCCAGCCCTT
Organism: uncultured Acidimicrobiaceae bacterium; assembly: GCA_963719485.1. GTDB lineage: Bacteria > Actinomycetota > Acidimicrobiia > Acidimicrobiales > RAAP-2 > Bog-473. The sequence goes on along the minus strand of OY970387.1, from coordinate 2,755,675 downwards.
CGTCTTCGTCGTCGTGCGCGACGCGACGCTGCGTGCCGCCATCGGCGCCCTGACGGCACGGTTGTGGGAGGGCGGCGCCAAGGCGCTCGAGGAGCAACGCCTCTCCCCCGCGTTCCTGCGCGACGTGCACCGCGGTGCGACGGGCGGCATCGCCGCCGCGCCGGTGCTCGTCGTGGTGTGCGGCGACACCCGGCTGACCTACGCCGAGGCGATGGACGCGTCGATCTTCCCGGCCGTGCAGAACCTGTTGCTGGCCGCTCACGCCGTCGGACTCGGATCGACACTGACGACGCTCCCCGTCCTCGGCGGCGACGAGCTGGCCGGCCTCCTGGGACTGCCACCCGAAGTGGTGCCAGTGGCCGTCGTCCCGCTCGGCCACCTGCCGGCGCCCCTCGGCCCGCCGCGCCGCCGGCCCCTCCCCGAGGTGGCCCACCTGGACCGCTACGGGACGCCCTTCCCCTCATACTGAACCGCACCACCTGACAGCGGCGTCAGGTGTGCGGATAGGGTGAGCCGGTGCAGGAGCACCACTACTACGTCGACATCGAGGCCAGCGTGGACGAGCTCTGGCAGCTCTTCTGGGCCCGCATCCCCCACACCGAGACGGGGGACGTGACCATCGACATCCTCCATCCGGGCGACGCCATCGGCGAGGGCCTGGTGCGGCACTGCACCTTCCGCGTGCCCCGCTACCTCCTGACCGGCGGCAAGGGCCAGTCCTGGGAGTGGCTGACCGAGGTCACGCCCAACGTCTCGTGGAAGTACAACGCCGTCGGGCGCCCGCTGTTCTCCGAGGCCGAAGGGCGGACCCGCCTGGAGGACCTCGGCAACGGCACGACCCGCGTGTACTTCTCCGAGACGTACCACGCCTTCAACCCGCTCCTCCGCGCGCTCCTCGAGAAGCGCGTACACGCCTTCATCTCCAAGGACAACGACCGGCTGATCAAGCAGTCGCTCACTATGGGCGTGGGCTACCTGCGCAAGGCCAAGGCCAAAGCAGCGGCCAAGGCGCAGGCCCAGGCGACCGCTCCGGACGCGGCGCCGGCACCCGCGCCCGGCCCGTCCGACCCGGCGTGACGGTCGTCGACCTCTGGGTCAACGCGCTGAGTGGCAAGGCCGCCGCCGCGTTCATGGGCCGGGCGGGCAACGAGGGGATCCCCGAGTTGCTCGGCGGCGATCTGTCCTCCTCCTCCACGCTGCAGCACGTGCTCGTCACCATGGACAAATGCGGCGTCGACGTGGGCGTGCTCGCCGCCGGCATCGCCGCCGAGGAGACGGGCCCGCTGCTCAATGAGGTCGCCGCCCACCCCGACCGATTGCGCGTCGCGCTGACCGTCGACCGCGCCGAGCGGCCCGTGCAGCAGGTGAAGCGCCTGCGCGCCCTGGCCGAGCACCCGGCCGTGGCGCTGGTGCGGGTCACGCCGCTCGTGGAGCAGTACCCGCTCAACGACAAGCTCTACTACCCCATCTACGCCACCTGCGCCGAGCTCGGCCTGCCGGTGTCCATCAACGTCGGCATCCCCGGCCCGCGCGTGCGCTCGGCCTGCCAACACCCCGAGCTCCTCGAGGACGTGCTCATCGACTTCAAGGGGCTCACGGTCATCGGCGCCCACATGGGACACCCCTACGAGGCGCTGCTCATGCAGTACATGTTGAAGTGGCCCGAGCTCTACCTGTCCAACTCGGCCTACCTGGCCAAGTACATGGATCCGGCGCTCGTGTCGTTCATGGACTCGAAGCGCGGTCTGGGACGGGTCCTCTTCGCGTCGGACCACCCCTTCCTCCCGATGGAACGGGCGGTGGCCGCCGCCCGGGATCTGCCTCTCTCCGACGCGGCGGCCGAGGCCTACCTCGGCGGGACCGCCGCGCGGCTGTTGCGCCTCGACTGAACGAGGACACCGGCGGGTACGGTTTCCAACCGTGGACCTGCCATCGGTAGACCTCGGTCGCATAGGCGTGTGGTGGAGCGGCTCGTGGCGCGATCCCGCTGATCCCGCCGGCAGCGTGGCCCCCGAGCTCGAGGCGCTCGGCTACGGGACCCTGTGGTCATCGGGAGGCTTCGACCCCGGGTTTTCGCCGCACTTCGAAGGGCTGCTCGCCTCGACGAGCCACATCGCGGTGGCCAGCGGCATCGTCAGCATCTGGTCGGGCGCGCCCGAAGTGGTGGGGCCGGCCGCCGTCGCCCTGGAGGACCGGTTCCCGGGGCGCTTCGTCCTCGGCCTCGGCGCCAGCCACGGGCCGGTCGTGGCCGACTACACCCGCCCGTATTCGAAGATGGTCGACTACCTCGACGCCCTCGATGCGCTCGAGACTCCGGTGCCTCCCGAGCGGCGCGTCCTGGCCGCGCTCGGTCCCCGCATGCTCGAGCTGGCGGCGGCCCGCGCGGCCGGCGCCCACCCGTACTTCGTCCCGCTCGAGCACACCGCCCGCGCCCGCTCCATCCTGGGTCCCGCTCCTCTCCTGGCGCCTGAGGTCGCGGTGGTGCTCGAGACCGACGCCGCGCGGGCGAGGGAGCTGGCCCGGCGCTACGCCAGCATCTACCTCAGCCTCCCCAACTACACACAGAACCTGCGGACCTTCGGCTTCGGCGACGACGACATCGACGGCGGCGGGAGCGACCGCCTGATCGACGCGGTCATCCCCTGGGGCGACGCCGAGACGGTCGCCGCGGCGATCCGCGCCCACCAGGACGCGGGAGCGGACCACGTCTGCATCCAGGTCGTCGCCGACGGGCCGGACTTCCCGCTGGACGGGTACCGGGAGCTCGCCGCCGCACTCTTCGGCGGCTGAGCCGCCGCGCCCACGCGGGCCTACGGCACCTCCGGCGCCCGAGCCAGTTCGGCGGCCAACGCCCTGAAGGCGCGGCCGCGATGCGAGACGGCATCCTTCTCCGCCGGCGCCATCTCGGCGAAGGTCCGCCCGTCCCCTCCCTCGGGCACGAACACCGGGTCGTAGCCGAACCCGTTGGCACCCCGGGGTTCGGTGGCGATGGTCCCTGCCAGCACCCCCTCGGCCCAGACCTCGGATCCATCGGGAAACGCCACCAGCGCCACCGTCTTGAAGCACGCGGCGCGGTCGCCGCCGCCGCCCTCCAGCGCCGCGAGGTCTCGCAACAGCCTGGCCACGTTGTCGGCGTAGGTGGCGTCGTCGCCGGCGAAGCGGGCCGAGTAGACGCCCGGCGCGCCATCCAGGGCGTCCACCTCCAGCCCGGTGTCGTCGGCCACGGCCGCCAGCCCCGTCGCCGCCACCAGTGCCCGCGCCTTCAGGCGGGCGTTGCCCACGAGCGTGTCGGCGTCCTCCACGACGTCGGGGACCCCGTCGGGCCGCGGCAACAGCTCGACGGGCAGGGAGGCCGACAACACGGCGACGATCTCCTTGACCTTGTCGGGGTTGGCCGAGGCCAGCACGAGCCGCCTCGGCGCGCGCCCGGCCGGCCCGCTCACCGTCGCGGCGGCGCCTCGGCCAGCACGGCAGCCTGCAGGCCCGTCAGCTCCTTGATGCCGTCCTCCGCCAGTCCGAGGAGCGTGTCGAGCTCACCCCTGGTGAAGGCCATCCCTTCCGCCGTGCCCTGCACCTCGACGAAACGGCCGGCTCCGGTCATGACGACGTTCATGTCGACCTCAGCCCGCGAATCCTCGGTGTAGGGCAGGTCGAGCATCGGCACGCCGTCGATGATGCCGACCGAGACCGCGGCCACCGAGTCCGTCAGCGGATGCGTGCTGATCGTGCCCGCCTGCACGAGGCGGGTGCAGGCGTCGTGCAGTGCGACATAGGCCCCGCAGATGGAGGCGGTGCGGGTCCCGCCGTCGGCCTGGAGCGCGTCGCAGTCCACGGTGATCTGCACCTCGCCCAGTGTGACCAGGTCGCACACCGCGCGCAGCGAGCGAGCGATCAGCCGCTGGATTTCCTGGGTCCGCCCCGACTGCTTGCCCTTGGCCGCCTCCCGGGACGCCCGCTCCGGCGTCGAGCCGGGGAGCATGGAGTATTCGGCGGTGACCCAGCCGCGACCCGTGCCCCGCATCCAGGGCGGCACCCGCTCCTCCACCGACGCCGTGCACAGCACCTTGGTCTGCCCGAAGGTCACGAGCACCGACCCCGGGGCCATCACGGTGTAGTCACGGTCGAAGCTGACCGGCCGCAATTGGTCGACCGCTCGCCCGTCCTGGCGCGCCGCCCGGGGGTCGCCGGTCATGTCTCCGTCACCCACTGCTCTCCTCTCGGGTCCGTTCTCTCTCCACGGCGGACACCGTAGGCCAGGCTCAGTTGCCGTGGGCGAAGGCCTCCGGGTACGAGTGGGTCGACGTCTCGAGGGCCGCATCGACGTCGTGATACGTCTTGAGCTCGATCACGTTGCCACTTGGGTCGGCGATCTTGGCCTTCGTCTGCTCGGTGGGCAGCCCCGCGTTGTCGGTCGAGACCGGCACCAGCCAGTCGACGCCGTGCGAGTCGAGGCGGACGACCATGGCGTCGAAGTCAGGCCGTCCGAGCGTGACTCCGAAGTGGCGCGCCGCTCCCTCCATCGCCGGGACCACGTCGTGCGGACGGTCCTGCAGTGTGAGCTGCATGCCGTAGAACCACACGTCGGTGAAGCCGGCCCGGGCGCGTGCCGGCGTGCAGCCGAGCGTGTGCACGTAGAACTCCCGTGCTTCGTCAACGTCCCGCACCGGGATGGAGAGGTGGAGGATGGGCTGCACGGCTCGATTGTACGACCGCAGGGAGCGACGGCTCAGGCGTGTCCGGTCGTGAAGAGGACGCAACGCGCCATGCTCGTCGGGTCGTCCCGCGCGCCCGGCGAGCCCGCGAAGGCCCGGCACTGCGACAGCGAGGCCCCCGCGGCAGGTGGCGCCGCTTGCGTGCCCGGTTGCAGCCTCCACACCCAGGCCCCTCGGGTGTAGGCCGGCGCGACCCCGAGCGCCTCGGTGAAGAAGCCGGAGGCGTACACCGGGTCGCGGCTCGAGCCGGTGATCACGACCTGGTCGACCTGCCACGCGCGCAGTGCGCGCCGGACCGTCGAGAGTTGCGCCGGGGTCCCCGTGGGCAGCGCCCCCCCGATGACCGTCAGGTTGGTCAGGATCCGCCGGGCCGATCCGGGGGGACCCGATCCGACGGGGCCGCCCCGGGCATTGGGCGTCTTGAGCGCGGCCCCGGCCAGACGGAACCGCATGCCGTCGACGGCCTGCCACAACATGGGCTGCGCGGAGCCCGACACGGCGAACGGGATCGTGAGCACCACGGCGTCCGCCGGAACCGTCGGCGCACCGGGCCGCAGGTACGCCGGGTTCTGCACGCCCACCACATGGAGGGGTGCGTCAAACGTCATGAACACCGGCACGAACGCGACCGCCGCCGCCACGCAGGTGGCGGCGGCGGTGACCACGGCGCGGTGTGACGCCAGCCAGGACGTCGGCCGCCGGTGCGCCCCGTGGAGCGCGTCGAGGCCGACGGCGATCACGAAGGCCACGAACAGCGTGAGCAGGGGCGCGAACTGGTCCGGCAGGATCTCTTTCAGGAGCGGCAGCCTCGACAGGGCACGCCAGGGCAGCCAGGGGTGTCCGAGCCAGGAGGGCCCGTTCATCAGGTAGCCGCCGAGCGCCACCGAGAAGGTGACCGCGGCCAGCAGCAACAGCAGCCAGGTGAGCGGGCGCCGGCGTGCGACCACCACCGACCCCAGTGCGGCCACGGCGACCCCGGCGCCGACATAGTCCGGAGGGGGACCGTTGCGACCGAGGTACCCCCCGAACCGGATGTACGCGTTGGCGGGCGCCCCGTACGCTCCCGGCGCCAGGAGTCCCGACAGTGGGACACCGGAGATCGGAGCCAGCGCGAACAGCACGCCGGTGACCGCCTGGGGCCCGGCCAGTCCGTACCACGTGGGGTACGCGAGCACCAGGAGGGTCACGCCGCCGGCCAGGGCCAGGGCGGGCAGGGCATGACCGGCGCGCCCGCGCAGCTGCCGCCAACCCACCGCCATGACCGCCAGCAGCCCGACGGCGGTCAGGAGCAGGCACATCACGAGGATCTCGGGCGAGACGAAGAACTGCACCACGACCAGCAAGGCGAGGAGGAGGCCGTCTCGGCCGACCGAGTGCTCTTGACGGATCACGATCTCGTGCAGCGTGGTGAAGAGGAACGGCGGGATCACGAGCACCGCCACCGATACATGGCCGAAGGTGAGCGACCCCACGATGGCCGTCGAATAGCCGTACACCAGTGCGGCCGGGATGGCGCCCGCCTTCCAGGTGACGAGGGGCCGCACGGCGGCGAAGCACGCCCACGCGCTGAGTCCGGGGGCGAGCGTGAGGGCCGCGTTGGTGGCGGTGACCGGTCCGAAGACCCAGGTGACCGGGGCCAGCACGACGCCGACCAACGTCCCGGACGTGTTCGAGAGCAGGTTGGCGCCGGCAGGGACGTTCACTGCTCCGGAGAACACGAGGCTGTGGAGATGGGCCATCGCCCAGGCCGGCCAGGCCATGAACCAGACCTCCTGCGCCGGATCGCCGCATCCGCACGTCAGCGCGGCCGACGGGTGCCCGGACCAGACGTGCCACCACAGCACGACGGCGGGCACGGTGAAACAGGCGAGGGCGACGACGTGGAGGCCGACGGTGCGGAGGCCTCGCAGGATCGGGCCGTGGCCCGACGGCCGGACGGAAGAGTGCTCGTCCCCGGCTTCCGCAGAGGGCTCGGGATCGAGACCGCGGGTGGGATCATCCCGGACTGTGTCGTGGGCCGGGTGCGCCGAGACATCCATCCCACTCGTCACTGCTGCCGAGCGTACTGCGGGACCTCTCGACGACGAGGGCCGGCGCGGCGCGTTCGTATGATCGACACCGTGGCCGACGACCGACGTTGCATCGTGATCGGTGCGGGTCTGTTGGGCCTGTCGGCCGCGCGGGCGCTGACGCGGCGAGGCTGGCGGGCACTGGTGCTCGAGGCAGCAGAAGCGCCGGGCCACGAGTGTTCCGGCTCCAAGGGCGACGCCCGCATCTTCCGTCTGGGCTATCCCGAGCCGCACTACGTCGAGATGGCCGTCCTCGCCCGCGCCCGCTGGCACGACCTCGAGCGCGCCACCGGGCGGCGGCTTCTGCACGTGACCGGCCAGGTGACGATGGGCGACGGCGCCGCGCTCGAATCCATTGCCGGCGCGCTGGCGGCGGCCGGGGCTCCGGTGGAGCACCTGTCGGCCCGAGCGGTGGCACAGCGTTTCCCCGGGATCGCCCCGGCTGGGCCCGCACTCGTCGACCCCGACTCGGGCGTACTGGCCGCGGACGAGTGCCTGCGCGCGCTGTGCGACGCGGCTGGCTTCGAGCTCCTCACCGGGACCCGCGTGACCTCCGTGCATGACCGATCGCCCGACCCCGTCACCGTCGAGACCGCGGGCGGGTCCGTGCTCGAAGCAGATGTCGTCATCGCCTGCGCCGGCCCGGCCACCCTCGGGCTCGTCGGCACGGCCACAGCCGTGGCCGCGGCGCCCTCGCTCCCCCAGGTGGCGTACTTCAGGACCGGACGCGGCGGCGCACCGCTCCCCGTCTTCATCGAGTGGGGCGACGACATGATCTACGGCCTGCCGGTTCCCGGTGGTGGGCCCCGCGCCGGCACCTACAAGGTGTCCCACCACACACCGGGCCCCATACTCGGGAGCGACGATCCGGCCGACCTCGCAACGTTCGCGGCGGACGACCCGGCGCTCCTCACGCGCCTGACCGCCGCCGTGGGACGGCTGCTCCCCTCGCTCGATCCCTCGCCGGTTGCCACCGAGCGCTGCCTCTACGACAACTCCGTCGACGCGGACTTCGTCCTCGACCGCGTCGGCCGGATCGTCGTGGGCTGTGCCACCAGCGGGCACGGGTTCAAGTTCGGGCCACTGCTGGGCGAGCTCCTGGCCGACCTGGCGGAGGGCTCGCGTCCCCCGATCGACCTCGACCCTTTCCGCCTGACCCGCGACCCCGTCGCTGCGCACGGGGCGGTGCCCCGGTCCCGGTAGGTTGCAACGGTGCCTCGCTACGTCGCCTTGCTCCGGAGTGTGAACGTGGCGGGACACGGGCGCATCGCCATGGACGAGCTGCGCGGCTCCTTCGACGGCCTGGGCTACAGCGGCGTCTCGACGTACATCCAGACGGGAAACGTCCTGTTCTCGACGGGAGCCAAGAACGAGGCGGGCATCGCCGGCGCCATCGAGCAGCGCCTGGCCGAGGACTTCGGCGACTCGCCGGCCGTCCTGGTGCGGAGCATCCCCGAACTCCTGCGTGTCGGTTCGGCGAGCCCGTACGCCAAGGCGGGCGCCGACCCGTCCCGCCACCACGTGACCTTCCTGGCCACCCTTCCGTCGACGGCGGCACTGGATGCGTTCGTCCTCCCCCCGAGCGGACGCGACGAGCTCGTCGTCGACGGCAGGGAGGTCTACGTGTCCACGCCGGACGGATACGCCGGGACGAAGTACACCGGGACGTTCCTGGAGCGGCGGTTGGGCGTGGTGAGCACCACGAGGAACTGGAACACCGTGACGAAGCTCTGCGACCTCGCGAGGCGCTGAGCGGCGCCCCCGGTCCTCACATCGCGTAGATGCTGCGGATCACCTCGGAGATGGTCGTCAGGTCCTGCGACACCAGGTTGATGGCCTCCTCGCGCAGGGTGCGCATGCCCTGCTTCTGGGCCAGGCGGCGCAGCTCGTCCTGGGTGGCCCAGCCGACGATCAGGCGCTTGATCTCGGGGGTCATCTGCAGCAGCTCGTAGACCCCGATCCGGTCCTGGTAGCCGGTGTTCCCGCAGAAGTTGCACCCGGTGCCGCGGTAGAAGTCCGTTTTCGGATCCCCGCCGCTCTCCTCGTAGAAGGCCATCTCCTCCTGGGTGGGCGTGTAGCGGGTCTTGCAGGACGGGCAGACGCGGCGCACCAAACGCTGGCCCACGATGGCGATGACCGACGAGGCGATGAGGAACGACTCGATCCCCATGTCCAAGAACCGGTGCAGCGCGGAGACCGAGTCGGTGGCGTGGAGTGACGACAGCACGAAGTGCCCCGTCAACGCCGACTGGACGGCGATCCGGGCCGTCTCGACGTCGCGGATCTCGCCCACGAGGATCACGTCGGGGTCCTGGCGCAGGATGGACTTGAGCCCGGTGGCGAAGGTCAATCCAGCCTGCTCGTTTGTCTGGATCTGGTTGATCTTGGGGAAGACGAATTCGACCGGGTCCTCGATCGTCATGACGTTGCGGGACCGGTCGCTGACCTCGCTCAGGGTGGCGTAGAGCGTCGTGGTCTTGCCGCTCCCGGTCGGGCCGGCGCACAGCACCATCCCGAACGGCGCACGGGTGAGCTTCGAGTAGGTCTCGTGGGTGTCAGTGGGCATGCCCAGCTCGCCGAGACGCAGCACCGAGCGGTTCTTGTCCAGAATCCGGAGCACGCACTTCTCGCCCCAGATGGTGGCGAGGGTCGACACCCGCACGTCAGTGCCCTTGCCGTCGATCTCCGTGGTGAACTGGCCGTCCTGCGAACGGCGCCGCTCCACGATGTTCATGCCGGCGAGGATCTTGATCCGGCTCACCAGCCCGAGGCCCATGGTGACCGGGAGCTCGATGATGTCCTTGAGGGCGCCGTCGATCCTGAAGCGGACGTAGATCACATCCTGCGAAGGCTCGATGTGCACGTCGGAGGCGCGGTCGCGCATGGCCTGGGTCAAGATGCTGTCGACCACCTGGACGACCGGGGCGTCCGCCGACACCACGTCGGTGCTCTCGGTCTCGACGGGGCGCTTCCGTGAGGTCTCCACGGCCTCGAAGGCCTGCACGAGCTTGCCCACGCTGCCGATGGCCTGATAGCTGCGGTCGATGGCCCATCGGATGTCGCTCATGGGAGCGAGCGCCAACCGGACCGAGTGCCCACTCGACTCGGCCAGGCGGAAACGAATCTCGTCGCTCGGCTGGGCCACCGCCACGTGCAGACCCTGGTTGTCGAGACGCACCGGGATGGCCAGGAGTTCCCGAGCCACCTCCTCGGGCAGGAGAGCGACTGCCACGGGCTCCGGCGTGGCGCGCCGGAGGTCGATCACGGGCATGCCGAAGAAATCCGCCAGCGCGTCCACCAGGCCCCGCTCGTCGAGAGCACCCGTGTCGACCAGCACCTCACCGAGCCGCTTCCCCGAGCTTCCCTGCAGCTGGAGTGCGGTCGCGACCTGGGCATCGGTGACGAGACCGCGGGCGACGAGCACCTCCCCGAGAAGCCCCTTGGCCCGTGGTGCTGTGGCAACGGCCGCCACGGCTTCCTGGACGACGTCCGGCTCCCCGTTTGCCGTTTCCGGCGCCCACGAAGGGTCCGTCTCGTCGACATCCCCGGTCGCGGCGACGTCCACGAGGACATCTCCGTCGGGCACGTGCAGGTTGTCCTTGCGTCGTATTTTCATGGTCTTGTCTCTGTAGTCGGAGCCGCGGCCTGACTCGCCAAGTCCGCCGGCCCAACTCTCCCCCAATTGCATCGGCCGTGCCCTTGCCGCGCTTGAGTACGGGACGGCGGTGCCACGAGGTCCCGCCGGGCCTTCCTGGCCGCGGGGCCTTTCTGCCCGGGTGCCTTCAGGCCCCACGAAGACCGAAGCGCCAGGGAGCGGGGCTCCCCGGCGCTTCGTCAACCCACCACGACGAGCCGGTCCTGATCAAGGAGACCAGGCCCAGCCGACAGCTTCTACGAGCAGGACACGTTGATGTTCTGAAAGTTGGCCGTGGTCTGGCCATTGTTGTTCTGCGTCGTGTGCCCGTTCACGTGGATGTTGATGGAGCCGGCGATCCCGCTCCCGTTGAACGTCAGCGTGAAGCCCTGCTCCGCTTGATTGGTTGGCGGCGCGGTCGGGTCTGAGTTCTGCCCAACACCGAACCAGATGTGCGCGTGACCCGAGTACTCGACCACCGTTCCATTCGTCAGCTGGGCCTGACCCTCGGCATTGCCACCACCCCAGAAGCCGTTCTTGTTCGACGTGCCGTACATCACGGAATTACCGCTCGTGAAGTCCAGGCTCCACGTCGTGGTGGCCGGGGAAACCGGGAGGGCGGACAGGAACGCCGGGCAATTGGCCGGCAGCCCGATCGGCGGCGGGCCTGTGATCAGGTTCATGCCGGCAGCAGGCGCATGTTGCGCACTGGCAAAGGCGGCCGACGTGGCCAACCCGACTGCACCGACGCAGGCCAATGCACCTGCGCTCGCCAAGCCGATGACTGTCGTGACTTTCTTCGTTCTCACAGCACTCCTCCTTAGGTTGGGTCAACTGACTTCAGCGATGCTCGCCTGGACGACCATCACCGCGACTCGGGCCGACCGTCCCACCTCCCCCTCGCGATGTCGCCAATCGGATCGGGGCCGACAACCCCCCGCCCTTCGTCGACTCCACTGTGCGACAGCTGGCGCCTCGGTGCAGTCGTGCGAACACGCCTCTTGGACGTCGTGCCAGCACCACCACATCGGGTACGGAGACCGCAACCACCTAGTGTCGAGGCCCATGCCAACGTCGTCGGCCCCTGACGCGAGGGGAATCGAGCCGATCCGGGCGCTCGAGGTCAAGGACGTTCGCTTCGACGAGACCGTCGACGTGGTCGTGGTGGGCCTCGGCGCCGCGGGCTCGTCTGCCGTTGTCGCAGCGCGCCAGGCCGGGGCGGACGTGCTGGCCGTCGAACGTGGCACGGGGCCCGGTGGGACCTCGGCCAACTCCGGCGGCCTCATCTACCTGGGGGGCGGCACGACCCTCCAGAGCGCCTGCGGTTTCCAGGACTCGCCGGAGAACATGGCCGCTTTCCTCCGGGCCGCGCTCGGCAGCGGAGACGACGACCGCGTGGACGCCTACTGCGAGGGTTCCCCGGATCACTTCGACTGGTTGGTCTCCATCGGCGTCCCGTTCCGGGCGGCCTTCTGCGACGAGCCGAACCGCGAATCGGTCGATGACGCGGGCCTGCTCTTCAGCGGTGGTGAGGACACCTACCCCTTCGACGAGATCGCCATGCCGGTGCCGCGCGGCCACAAGCCCCAGTACATGGACTCCGCCGGCGGCTTTCTCATGGAGCGCCTCGGTGCCGCCGTCTCGGCCAGCGCCGCCCGCGTGGTGCCCGACGCCAGCGCCGAGGCGCTGGTCCTCGACGGCACCGAAGTCGTCGGCCTGCACGTGCGGACCGACGATGGCCACCGCATCATCCGGGCACGTGGCGGCGTCATCCTGGCGGCCGGTGGGTTCATCCACAACGAAGCGATGGTCGCCGAGCATTGCCCCCGAGCCCATGTCCCCGACGCTGCCTGGCGGATCGGCACCCCGACCGACGACGGCCGCGGCATCCGGATGGGCGCCGGCGCCGGCGCCGCGACGACCCGGCTGAATGCCTTCGAGTGCGCCCTGCCCCTCGGGCCGCCGCACCGCCTCGCCCGGGGGATCCTCGTCAACCGCCACGGCGAGCGCTTCATCAACGAGGACGCCTACACCGGTCGTATCGGGCTCCACGCCCTCTGCGACCACGACGGCTTCGTCTCCATGATCACCGACGACGAGATCTACGAGCCGAACCTCGTCGGACTCCGCATCGGCTACGCCGCCGCCACCCCGGAGGAACTGGCCGTCGATCTCGGCCTTCCGCCCGACGCCCTAGCGCGCACGGTGCACACGTACAACGAGGGTGCGTCCCGCGGTGTCGACCCCGTATTTCACAAGCGCGCGCCTTTCCTGCAGCCCATCGGCGTGCCGCCGGCGAGCGGCATCGGCGCCATCGACCTGCGCGTCGACCATGGCGCCATCTATGCGACCTTCACGCTCGGCGGTCTCGCGACCGATCCCGACGGCGCCGCGCTCGACGACGCGGGACGTCGGATCCCGGGTCTCTACGCCGTCGGCCGGACCGCGGCGAGCCTCGCGGCCCGCCACTACGCCAGCGGCATCAGTCTGGGCGACGGGTCGTTCTTCGGCCGACGGTCCGGGCGCCACGCGGCAGCTCGAGCCTGAGCTGGGGCTGACCCACCCCGCCGCACGCCGGTGCGCGCGGACGCTACGGTGCGTGCGACGAGCGGAGACCGCGACCGCATGAGATCGGAGGCTGGCGATGACCTCGAAATCTGACTTCACGACTGAGGAATGGGAGTCGATCCTCGCAGCGCCTCCGAGTGCCGGGATGATCGTCGTCACGGCCCAACGAGGGGGCTCGTTTCGCGAGACGATCGCCATGGCCAAGGCCTATGCCGAGGCGCGCCAGCAGCACGGCAAGAGCGAGCTCCTCGACGACATCGTCGCGGCGAAGCCTGAGCACGATCACACGCACTACCACTCCTTCGACGAGCTGAAGCAGCACGGGCTGCAGCACCTGCGTGATGCGATCGCCCTGCTCGGAACGAAGGCTTCGCCGGAAGAGGTCGACGAATATCGCCGCTTCATCGTCACGCTGTCCCACAAGGTCGCCGCCGCGCACCGGGAGCACGGTGTAGAGGTGAGCGAGGCCGAGCAAGCGGCGATCGACGAGATCACGGAAGCACTGCAGTCGCCCGCCGGGTAGTCCAACCGGGTCGGCCCGCTCAGCCCCTTCGCCTACCTTCTTCCCGACTCAGAAGTAGATGATCCCCTTGGCCCGCTCGGTGACCTCGTCGAGATCGTCCGTCCAAGCCCCGGTCGAGAGGTACTTCCAGCCGCCGTCCGCCGACACGACCACAATGGAGGCCTGCTCCCCTTCCGGCAGCGACGCCGCGCACTTGACCGCACCGGCCAGGGCCGCCCCCGTCGAGATGCCCGCGAAGATCCCCACCTCGGTCAGCCGCCGCGTCCACTCGATCGACTCCCTCGGCCGCACCACGGTCTTGCGGTCCAACAGCTCGGCGCCCCCGAGGCTCTCGAAGATGGGCGGGATGTAGCCGTCGTCGAGGTTCCGCAGCCCGTCGACCATCTCGCCGGCCGGCGGCTCGACCGCCCAGATCTGCACGGCCTCCCCGAGTTTCTCGCGCAGGTAACGCCCGACACCCAGCAGGGTCCCCGACGTCCCGAGCCCCGCCACGAAGTGGGTCACTCCGGGGCAGTCCCGCAGGATCTCGGGCCCGGTCCCCTCGTAATGCGCCTGCGGGTTGGCCGGGTTGCCGTACTGGTAGAGGAAGACCCACTCGGGATGTTCCTGGGCCAGGGCCCGGGCCATGCGCACGGCCCCGTTCGAGCCCTCGGTCCCGGGCGACTCGATGATCTCTGCACCCCACAACTCGAGCAGCTGGCGCCGCTCGATCGACACAGCCGTCGGCATGACGGCCTTGAGCGTGTAGCCCTTGACCTTGCACACCATGGCCAGCCCGATGCCGGTGTTGCCCGACGTCGGCTCCATCAGCACCTGGTCCGGCTTGCCCGGTACGAGGACGCCCTTGCGCTCGGCGTCCTCGATGAGTGAGAGCGCTACCCGGTCCTTCACCGATCCACCCGGGTTCTGCCCCTCGAGCTTGATGGCAATACGCGCGTCCGGATTGGGACTCAGGGCGCTGATGTCGACGAGCGGCGTGTTGCCGATCAGGTCGAGCACCGATGGGTACAGCGTCATGGCGGCGAGCTCCCGACGGTCTCAGCCCCCGGCCACAGCCGGCAGGATCGACACTTCCGCGCCGTCCGCCACCGGCGTGTCCAGGCCCTCGAGGTACCGCACGTCGTCATCGTTGACATAGATGTTCACGAACTTGTGAAGGGTGCCCTCGTCGGTGAGGACCTGGCCCGCCATGCCCGGGTACTCGGCCACGAGCTTGGAGAGGACCTCGCCGATGGTGGCGCCGTCCACGCTGACGGCGGCGGAGCCCCCCGCTTGGCTGCGCAGGACGGTCGGTAGGCGGACTTCGACGGCCACAGGGCCTCCTCGCTCGGTGTCGGACGGTACACCGGCCGCCCCGCGGGCCGGTCGGTTGATTGTTGACTGATTCGGTAACGATTCTACAAGGAGCCAGGCCAGGCCCCTACCCTGTCCCGTCCAGCCCGGGAACCTCGAGCCCGGGCACCTCGAGCCACTCCTCGGCGATTTGGCCCTCGCGGATCAGGTAGCTGCGCACGACGGGCTGCGTCTCCCGCAACGAGACGAGGACGTAGTGCCAGCCGGGATCGGTGGCCTGGGCCACGTCGGTCGGCGAGGGGTAGGCGTCGGTGTGGGTGTGCGAGTGGAAGACGCCCATGATGTCGGCGTCCAGCGCCTGGGCGGCCCGGTCGACCCGCAGCATCTCCTTGGGGTCGATCTCGTAGACCAGGGCCGACGCCGCCGCGTTGGGCGTGGCGAAGAGGTGGGTCGCCTCGTCGCCCCCGTAGGACCCGACCAGGAGGCCGCACGCTTCGTCGGGCAGACCGCTGAGGCAGTGGGCGACCATCTCCAGGTAGAGGTCAAGGGATAGGCGGAGCACCCGAGAAGGGTACCCTCGTACCCCTCATGGCCAGGGCGAAGAAGCAGATCGCAAAGCGGGCGGCCGCCCGCGAGGACCGCAGTGGCGACCGCATCGTCGCCACCAACCGGCGCGCCCGCCGCGAGTACGAATTCCTCGAGACCTTCGAGGCGGGCATCGTGCTGCAGGGCTCCGAGGTCAAGTCGCTGCGGGAGGGCAAAGCCCAGCTGAGCGAGGCCTACGCCCGTGTGGACGACGGAGAGCTCTGGCTGTTCCAGTTGCACATCCCGCCCTGGCAGTACGCCACGGGCTTCGGCGCCCACGACCCCGACCGAAAGCGCAAGCTGCTGGTCCACCGCTCCCAGA
Source organism: uncultured Acidimicrobiaceae bacterium (assembly GCA_963719485.1). Classification (GTDB taxonomy): domain Bacteria; phylum Actinomycetota; class Acidimicrobiia; order Acidimicrobiales; family RAAP-2; genus Bog-473. The sequence goes on along the minus strand of OY970387.1, from coordinate 2,739,969 downwards.
TCGACGAGCTGATGGGCAAGACCCAGCAGCAGTCCTTGACCCTCATCCCGGCCAAGCTGTACTTCCGGGACGGCAAAGCGAAGGTCGAGCTCGCCCTAGCCAAGGGGCGCCGGCTCTACGACAAGCGCAATGTGATCATGGCAAGGGACGCCGAGCGCGAGGCCGCCCGGGCCTCCAAGGAGAGAGGTCGCTGGAACGGGGAGTAGTCCTGCGGGCAGAACAGCCGTCGCCAGCGGGGCGGTGACCCCCTAGAATGGTGAGTCTGATCAGAGCGATCAGTGGAGTTCCCATACATGGGGGTGATTGGTTTCGACTTCGGTCGTCAAGGTAGGAGAAGCGAGCCGTGGTCTCCGGAACCACGTTAAAGAGCCGGAACCAAAAACAAACGCCGAGCCTCAGCTCGCGATCGCTGCTTAAGTAGCGACGTCCAGCCGGTCCCCGCCCTACGGATCGGATCTTGGGCGTCATTCAGTAGGGCTTACTCAGTGGCTCACACCAACTGATCACTGAGGAAACTTTCGTTGGTTACGGAGTGGCACTGCCTGCCGGCAGAAGTGCCACCCCCGACAACCTGATGCCGGCTGCGCTCGGAGAAGGCCTACTGCGGCTCCGGAGGACGGGGGTTCGAGCCCCCCACCTCCAAGGGTTCTCACGCAAGATCGTGAGGGCCGTTGGAGGTGCACCGTCACCCTCGTACCTTTCGATGATCTCGTGAGCCCGGGCGACCGCGTCGCTGACCCGAATACCCGAAGGTTTGGGGCGTCGTTCAGCGTGACCGACCACGAGAAGGTGGCCACCTGGGGCTACAGCGGCGCCGGCCTCGCAGAGGATCGGCGTACGCCGCTTCGCCCCACACTCAGCGCATCGATCTGCGCGTGCTGTGCACGAGCACACCCCAGGTGGCGACCAGGAACACGACCGCGAACGTTCCAAGGATGAGCCAGTAGGTACCGGTGGACTGGGTGCCGGCGTGGCCGTAGGACGCGAGCAGCGGAGGTCCCAGTGGCGAGCCGCCCTGCGCGAGGATGCGCCGCGCCCCGAGGTCATGACCGATGGCTTCGAAGGCCCAGCGCGATGGGATCACCACGCTGAGGCCGGCACCGACCCGTGCCATGAGGTTGACGGGGACGATGGCACCAGAGAACAAGACGGCAGGAAAGCACAACATCGGTAGGGCAAGCGTCGCCTGAGCCACGTTTTTGACCGAGGCGGAGGTGAGCAGCCCGAGGCCGAGGGCCGCGACCGCGCAGAGCAGCAGGCCGACGCCTATCGAGGCGTACGTGGACAGTGGGCGACTGGGTAGGCGGTCCAGCAGACGAAGTACAACGAGCGTTGCCACCACCACGAGGAGCAGGAACGGCACCAGGATGGTGACCTTTGACGCCACGTACGCGCCCAGCCGCAGGCCGACGAGGCGCTCGCGGCGCAGGATGGTTCGCTCGGTGCAGATCTGGAGCAACCCGTAGGTGAGCCCGAAGAAGAAGGCGGCAAACACGACCCAGAAGCCGATCATCACCATCGAGCTCGGGCTCGGGTGCTGGAAGTCGAACGCGCCGGGCCGGAAAAGAATGGCGAACATGCCGACGACCAACGCTGGCGACCCGACCAGGATCGCGAGCGTCAAGCGGTTGCGCACAAGTGTCTCGAGAGTCCGGCGTGTGAGGACACCCCACTGGGTGAGCCCGGTCGCCACCGGCCGCGTGTTCACGTCTCCGGGACCAGCCTCAGACGCCACCGCGGGAGCGGCCGTGACGGCTGGAAAGGTGATGCCGTCCGGTTCGGCCAGGCGGCGGTAGAGCTCGGGGACCGAGCTGACGCCGTACTGCTCGAACGCCTCGTCGACGGTGCCGACGAAGCCGGCTCGCCCTCCTCGGGTCATGAACACGATGCGATCGCACGCTGCGAGGTCCTCGGCCGAGTGGGTGGTGAACACGACTGTGGCTGACCGGTCGGCGAGCCGGCGCAGGTGGGCGATCAGCTCGGCGCTCGTGACAGGGTCGAGGCCCGAGGTCGGTTCGTCTAAGAAGAAGACGTGCGGATCGGTGAGGAGCTCGACGGCGATGCTGGCGCGCTTGCGCTGCCCTCCGCTCAGGGAGCCGACCCTGACGTCGGCCTGCCCGGTCAGGCCCACGGCGGCGATGGCGTCACGGACTGCCTCGTCAACCTCGGCACTGGTTGTCGAGGACGGGAGCCGGAGGCGCGCGGAGTAGCGGAGGGTACGTTGGAGGGACAGATCGGCATGGATGATGTCGTCCTGCGGCACATAGCCGAGCACGCTCCGGAATGTGCCCGGGTTGGCGTGCAGGTCAATGCCGTCGAGGTGCACCGACCCTGAGGTTGCCGGGGCTACGCCGGCGATCGCTTCCAGCAGCGTTGTCTTACCGGCGCCGCTGGGACCGACGATCGCCACGAGCTCACCAGCCGAGATCGAGAACGACACGGCGTCGAGGAGCGTTACCTCGCCTCGGTTTCGGACCCGGACCAACCGGGACAGCTCGTTGACATCGATGCGAATGCCGTGGGGTGGGACGCGAGCCGTCGGCATTCCGTTGGTTTCGGTCAAGCTGTCGAACGTTGCAGTTTCATCCTTCTCGGCAAGAACGGTCATGGTTCCCCTCAGATGGTTGGCGGGTTGTCACCGGTCGCGACGACGGCGAGGGCGCTCCTGAGAAACCGGCCCCAGATCCATTTGCCGACTGTGTGGTGGACGGCGCTGGCGATCCTCCCCTTCGGACCGCGGCGGAAACCGCGGTGCAGGACCATTTCCACCTCGCTTCCGCCGTCGCGCGTGGTGGCCCGTAGCTCCCAGGTGCTGCCGGGCTGAAAGATGTTGGAGTCGATCACCGTCGCCTTGACCGTTCCCGGTTCCGACCATTCGTAGCGGTTCCGCTCCCAGAAGAGGCCGACGACCCAGGTTCCCTCAGTTACCTCGGCGAAGTTCTCGCCGCGCCGGTGGACCTCGAGGTGCCTTGCCCTCACGTTCGGCCACACGTCAGCACGGCGATTCGAGAAGTCGCGAGCCGCCTCGAGCACTCGCTGGGGAGGCGACGGGGTCTCGGCACGCACCTTGATTGTCAACATGTGAGAAATCTCTGGACCGGAACGGTCCATGCGCCGTTGCTGAGTGACCACCTGAGCTGGGACCGGGTAGGCGGATTGATGAAGGACTTGCATGATGGCTGCCCCTTCCAGAGCCTAATATAAGCACGACCGATCGTGCTATCTATCACAATACGACCGATCGTGCTATCTTGTCAAGATGCCCAGCGAACGAAAACAGCGTGCTGACGGGGTACGCACTCGGGACGCGATCGTGCGCAAAGCCGTGTCGCTCGCGACGCTCGACGGACTTGAAGGGCTGTCGATCGGCAACCTGGCCGGTGCCCTCGACATGAGCAAGAGCGGCCTCTACGCCCACTTCCGTTCAAAACAAGATCTGCAACTCGCGACCGTTGACGAAGCGGAACGGATCTTCCAGGCGGAAGTCATCGAACCGGCGCTTGTCGCCGAGCCGGGGATTGCCCAGCTCGTCGCGGTGTGCGATGCCTTCTTCGACCACCTCATACGGCGCACGTTTCCCGGAGGATGCTTCTTCGCCGGGGCCGTCCTGGAGATGGGCACTCGCCAGGGACCGGTCAAAGACCGGATCACCGCGTTTCAAGGCGAGTTCACGGCACTTATCCGCCAGTTCGTCGTCACTGCGCTGGAACTCCACGAACTCCCGGCCGACGAGGACCCCGACGCACTCACCTTCGAGCTGAACGGCATCATCCTCGCTGCCAACACCAACTTCGTCTTGCGCCAAGACCCCCACACGCTCGACATGGCCAGAAACATCGTTCGTCGACGACTCGGGATCACAACGACAACCGCACCCACCAACGAACGACACTGAAGTTGAAGGAGTGTCGACTGCCGGTGAGTAAGGGGGGTCCGTTGCCATATGGACGCAGATCGGAAAAACCGCCGCGACAACAGCGTGTATCAACGCGCCCAACGAATACCGCCTCGTACTTTTCAGTCCCACCGCCCTGGCAGCTCGAGTCAAGACCACGTCGCTGACGTTCGGTTTTGCAGAACGGACTCACAAGGAACGCTGTTGGAGGTGCGCCGACCCCTCGGAGATCTCGCACCACCGAGGAGTTAGCCGGCACCCGGGGCTGGTGCGGCCACGGCGGAGTTCCCGCGGGCCAGCTCTGTGAGGCCGCCCCAGCAGAAGGAAGTCAGCAGGCCGAGCGCCTCATCGGCGCTGATCGCGCCGGGCTCGGCGCGCCAGACCAGCCCCAGGCTCTCGGCCGCCCCCTGAATGAGGGAAGCAACCAGCCGGGGGTAGGGCTCGGGTACCCACGGCTGCGTCCGCCGGATGGCGTCGGCGATGACCTCCCGCAAGGAGTCCCGCAGGCCCTCGTAGGCGTCGTGAACGCCCGGGTCGGTGACGTTGAAGGTGGCCGCCTCGTCACCCACCTTGCGGAGCCAGAAGGCCAGCCCCTCCCGCAGGGTGCCGAGCGGGTCGGCGTCCAGGTCCGAGCCGGCGAGTGCGCCGCGCAGCTCGGCGGCGTAGGTCCCGCCCTGGCGGTCGATGAGGGCCTGGAAGAGGGCGTCTTTGGAAGGGAAGTGCTTGTAGAGCAGCCCCTTGGCGATCCCGGCCGCCTTGGCAACATCCTCCATCCGGGTCGCCTCGAAGCCCAGCCGCCCGAAAACTTCCGTGGCGGCGTCAAGGATCGTCTCCCTTCGAGCCTCCCTGGTCAGGCGTGGCGTGCCCATGGTTCGCGCTCCCGGCTGCTGGCGGTCTGCAGGAAGTCACTCTACAGAGGGTTGACCTCATGGTGACTCATGAGTCACTATCTAGGTGACCTACAAGTCACTTTCGAGGCGGGGATGCCGAAAATGACCGCGACGTTCGACGCCGCCATTGCTGAGGTGCCCGAGGAGGAGCGCTCCCGCGCCGACGCCTATGACGCGCTGGTGGCGCGCCTTTGCCAACAATCGGTGACCAAGCACTTCGACGCATATGCCGACGTCCCCTGGGACGAAGAGGCCTACCGGATCGACCCGGAGGACCCAAGGTGGGAACTCCCGGCTGACGATCCGCTGGGAGCCACGAACTGGTACCAGCGTCTGGACCAGCCGACCCGGGCACGCCTGGGCCTGGAGACGGTGGCCTCCAAGATGAAGATCGGCCTGGAGTTCGAGAGCGTGCTCAAGCGGGGCCTGCTCGAGTACGCCACGACCCTGGACAACCGAGCGCCCGAGTTCCGGTACGCGTACCACGAGGTGATCGAGGAGGCCCAGCACTCGCTGATGTTCCAGGAGTTCGTCAACCGAAGCGGATACGACGCCCGGGGTCTGGGGCGCGTCGACCGAGTCGGCGCCCGCTTCATCGTCAGCCTGGGCCGGCGCTTCCCGCCCCTCTTCTTCACCTTCGTCCTCGGCGGAGAGGACCCGATCGACTACGTGCAGCGCCGCGAGCTGCGCAGCGGTCGCAGCATCCACCCGCTTCTCGAGCGCATCATGCGCATCCATGTCACCGAGGAGGCGCGCCACCTGTCATTCGCCCGTCATTACCTGAAGCGGACCGTTCCCCCCCTTGGACGGCTACGGCGGGCCGAGCTGGCCGTCGGTGGTCCTTTCGTTTTGGCGATGATGGCCCAGATGATGCTGCGGCCCTCCCGCCAGCTCGTCCGTCGCTACGAGATCCCGCGGGCGGTCGTCAAGGAAGTCTTCATTGGCAGTCCGCAGCACCATTCCGAGGCGCTGGCCTCAATGGCCAAGCTGCGTCGGCTGTGGGGTGAGCTCGGCCTCACGGGCACGGTCTATCGCCGGCTGTGGAAGTCCCTCGGACTGTGGAGCGAGGACGCCGTGATGCCCGGGGCCCCAGACGCCGGAGTGAGCGCCTGATGGCCGACGCCTGGGAGCCGGGGGCACCTTCGCTGCGTGCCATGGGTCCTGGCGTCATCGGCGGCGCCGTGGTCCCCTTGGCCGTCTATTACGCCGTGCGGACCCACGTCAGCGGGGACGCACCGGCCCTCATGATCGCCGGTGCTCCTGCCGCAGCCTGGGTCGCTGTCGAGTGGTTGAGGAAGCGGCGAATCGATCCCATCGGCTGCATCGTGCTCTTCGGTTTCATCGCCGGCATCCTGGCGTCGATCGCACTCGGCGGCAGCGCCTTCGTGCTCAAGGTGCGGGACTCCGCCTTCACAGCCCTCTTCGGCCTGGCGTGCCTGAGCTCGCTGTTCTGGAGTCGTCCGCTCATGTTCTTCATGGGCCGTGCGCTCTCGGCCGGCGACGACCCGGCCAAGCTCGCCGCCTACGACCAGCTCTGGACAATGCCCAACGCGCCGCGCACGTTCCGACTCATCACCACGGCGTGGGCCGTCGGCCTCATCGTCGAGGCCTCGGCCCGGGTCCTGCTGGCGCTGGAGCTACCCACCGGGCCGTTCCTGGCCGTGTCACCAGTGCTGGGCGGCATCGTCATCGGCGGTCTGTTCGGTTTCACGGTCTGGTACAGCCGTCGCGCTCGACGCCGTGGCGAGGTGGCATTCGCCGATCTCGGTCTCACCTACCCCTCCGTTCCAGCCGGAGAGGAGCGCGTGCCCGTCGCCGACTAGCAACGCGTTCGCATTCCCCGTTCTCCAAGAGTCGTTGGACCCCGCGGCTTCACTTGGTCCGGGGGTTGGCGGCGAACTCGGAGACGTCGCCGCAACGACGGTGGAGCGGCGCGAGGGTTCGATCCAGCTCACCGCATGCGCACGCTGGCGCCGAGCTCCTCCTCCTGTCGATGGGGCAAGCCGAAATTTGATTCGATCAATCCAGCAACGCGGCCAGGTCCTCGTGAATGCGGAATTACGATTCAATGGTGCCAGTGTCGATTCGATCAGGACTATGGGAGGCTCTCGAGAGCACGAGCGGCACCGTGACCAGCTTCTTGGAGCAGCTGGTCGGTGAGAACATCGATGCCGAGCCTCTTCGCCAGGACAGAGTCGGAGCCTCCGCTTCGAACCATCTGGGGGTTCCACAAGGCGAGCCATTGCTTCAGCGGGCTGCTACCCTTCGCGGTCGCAGAACAGGGTCCGAATACGTCTACGCGGAAAGCATCATTGTCACGAACCGCCTGCCGACGAAGTTCTGTCTTCGGCTCGAGTCCAGCATCGATCCGATCGGTCGGATTCTCGACGAGATGGGAATCGTTGTCACCCGCAAGCACCTGGTGGAGCCAGATGGATCAGACGTCTCTGAAACCCATGGAGCCATGAAGGTCGGCGACTACTTGCTCTCCCGGACCTACCGCATTGACTCCGGACTGACCCCCGTGATGATCATCACCGAGTGGTTTCTGAGGACACTGAACCCATATCTTTCGTCAGAACAGGGATTCCACCAAGCCCGTTGACTCGGGGGCAATGGAAAGCCTCAAAGCTGGCGTCCGTGATGCGGCTCATTGCGGGGAGTTGAGTCTGCGTGACAAAAACGCACTGTTCTGCCGGAACGGCTATTGACCCGATCCACCGTCCCGTTCGTCAAGACAATCGTGCGTTCGTCGCGGACGCGCTCATTTCATAGGAGAGGGCTGAGAACCGGGCAGACTAAGGCTGTGCATGATTCAGCCACGTACCGACTCGATGGCCATGTGGCCACCATCACCTACAACCGCCCCGACGCGCTCAACGCCATCAACGCCGATATGAGGCGAGATCTCAATGAAGCCTTCTCGCGGTTTCGTGATGATGAGGAAGCATGGGTGGCCATCGTCACCGGTTCGGGACGTGCCTTCTGCGCTGGCGCCGACCTACGCCAGGGCGCTGGGTCGGCAGGGGAATTTCCAGGAACGTTCTGGGAGAAGCCGACGCTGAATTCCTTTGAGAGCGGATGGGAGATCTTCAAGCCGGTCATTGCTGCGGTGAACGGCTACTGCCTGGGTTACGGGCTCACGCTTGCCACCTGGTGCGATTTCGTCCTGGCGAGTGACCGAGCCGAGTTCGGTCTCCCAGAAGTCAGCCTCGGAGTACCGGCGATCGTGGCATCCATACGCCTTCCGCAGCGCATCAACTGGGCCGATGCAATGGAGCTCTTGCTCACAGGCGAGCGCATCGATGCCGAGCGAGCACACGCAATGGATCTGGTCTGGAGGGTCGTTCCACACGACGCTCTACTCGACGAGGCGAACGCACTCGCGGGACGCCTTCTCGGCGGCGCACCTCTGGCTCAACGAGCCGTGAAGGAGATGGCGATGCGCACTCGCCATATGGCGACGCTGGAGGCCATCCGCTTCGGTGAGACGATGCGGCACGTTGCCGCGGCGACACAGGATGCTGCGGAAGGCTTTCAGGCCGCAGCGGACGACCGCCCGCCGCGCTGGGTCGGACGGTGAAGACGCGCGACCCCTCGTCGCTCTGAGGCTTACCTCGCGATCAGATGCCCGACTCGATCGGTCCCGACATCGAGTCGGCCGACGACGTCACGGCAGTCGCCTTTGTCTGGTGCCGCGAAGCCCAGCCATCGACGAATGCTCCGCAGACGACCAGGATCAAACCCGTGCCGATGCTGTAGCCGACCTCGTACGCCAAGACCCGCAGGTGGGTCGATGCGACGAAGTAGCCCGAGCCGTTCGAGAGAACCGGCCAGGCGAGCGGGCCGACCGCAAACCAGGCCCCGCAGATCATCAAGAGGGTGCCCGCGGCCGCCAGGGTCAACCGACCCCTGCCCACGACGATCCCTCGAGACTCCGCGATCACGAAAACCCCGAGCAGGACCCCCAAGATGCCTGGAGCCAGTGCGAGCACGGCGTGAGCCAGGTTCCAATGCCATGACCCGGAGCCGTCGCCGCTGTAGTCGAAGAGAGGACCGACGTAGGGAACGATGCCGCCCCACGCTGACACGAGCACGGCGACGACTCCTGCTGCTCCGAGGCCAAAACCCTGGGGATGGACTCGTGCCCGAATCTCGCGCCCATCGAGCTCTTGCCGCTCCACTCGTTCGCTCCGTGCAATGGCGCTTGTAGACATAACGCCGACCTCCTGCCTTCGTTCAGCGGATCGTTGAGGAAATACCCCGATCCGGGAGCCCGAAAACTGCTGTGGCGTCAAGCTGCGGGTGAACTCATCCGTCTCACAGGTCCCATACCCCGCGCCGCCCGTGGGATGTGAAGGCGTCCCGCAGCAACGACTCGTCCTCTTCGCCGAAGAGGCGAAATTGCTCGTCGCCGCGCGTGCGCTGGTACACCGCGTCACCATGCACCCGGTCGGAACGGAACTTCTCGTGTGCCAAAGTGCGAGTCAGGATTTTGTTGGTCGGAGTGCTGGGGAGCGCTTCGCACACCCGGACGAACCGTGGCTGCCACTTGGGACTGAGATCGGCTTGGGCGTCGAGCCATCCCGCGAAGGACGAGGGATCGAACGCTGCGGCTTCTCGAAGCACGAGAGCAACCATCACCTGATCCCCCGAGTCCGGAGCGGGCACACCGTAGGCGGAGACCAACATGACATCCGGATGGCGTCCCACGATGGCCTCGATCGGCGCCGCGGTGAAGTTCTCACCGTCGACGCGTAACCAGTCGGAGGTTCGGCCGGCGAAGTACACCCACCCCTCATCGTCCACGTAGCCGAGGTCCCCACTCCAGTACCAGCCCTGGCGGGTGGTGTGGCGCATGGCCTCCGCGTTGCGGTAGTAGCCCTCGAACGGTCCGACGCCGAGAGTGTTCACCAGCTCGCCGACGCAGAGGTCGGCATTCACGAGACGACCCTCGCCGTCGAATTCCGCGCGCGGCGACTCGTTTCCCTCCCCGTCGACGACCATGATGCCTTGTCGCAGACGCCCGATGGACCCGCGGGGGCGGTTTCCCGTTCGATCCAGCGCGATCGCGCCTTCCGTCGAGCCGAAGACGTCGATGATCCGGACACCAAATCGCGCTGCGGCGGTCTCGACGACCTGTGGCGACCCTTCGTTGCCGAAGGCGACCCGGAGGGGATTGTCAGCGTCGTCCGCACGCTCGGGTGTGGCCAGCAGATACGTGAGCAACTTGCCCGTGTAATTGAACCAGGTGGCGCCGTAGTGCCGCACGTCGGGGAGGAACCGCGACGCGCTGAAACGACGGGCCACGGAGAGCGAGGCACCGGACACGAGCGCAGGAGCAAGGCCGGACATCAACGAGTTGGTGTGGAACAACGGCATCGACGCGTACCCGACGTCCTCACGCCCGAGCTCGAGCATCATGGCCATCCGGTTGCCTGTGGTCAGCAGTCGGCGTTGCGTGCACCGCACGGCCTTGGGCGCGGACGAAGTGCCGGATGTGAAGAGCAGCGCCCAGAGTGCGTCAACGTCGGGGTCGGCCGGAGCGTGCCGGCCCCGGCCTCCGGCCTCGTGATCGGCCCAGGCTGTCTTCAATGCCTGCTCGAGCGGCTCACCGGTGGCCGGAGGTTCGTCCTGGTCGGCGAAGCGGTCTGAGACGAGGATCCCAGCTCGGAGCGCCACTCCCTCGGTGCCCCCTCGCAGCTGCTCCTCGTACCGAGGCTCGGTGATGACCAATTGGACGTCGGTATGCGAGATGTCGTGGCCGAGATGCTCACCCCGCCGTGTGTAGTTCAGCCCCGCCACGGCGGCACCGGCCAGGCCCGCACCGCAGAGAGCAAAGACGTAGTCGGGCGTGTTGTCCAGCAAAAGGCCCACGTGGGGCGGACGGCCGGGGTCGAGCCTGGCGCGGTACAACGCTGCGAAGCGCTCGGCTTCGGCCAGGAGCTCGCGGTGGGTCCACTGTCGGTCGCCGAACCGCAGGGCAGGAAGATCGGCAGACTCGGCTTCGGTGCCGTTTCGGCGCAGGAGCGCCGCGACGTTCGGAGCGGGCAGCGGCACTTCGGCCAGCGGTGGCGCGAGTCCAGCGAGCGGCACGCGGGATCCCACCTCAGGCCGGGCCTCCTTCTCGGCGTCCTCCCCCATTCGGTTCCTCTCTCCCTCGTCCTGGTCATCGATCACCACGACGGACCCGACGCACCCTTCACGCTCCCGCTCCATGGCGCCGGAACCCGCCCTCACGCAACGCGACGGACCCGGGCGGGAGCCGAAGTATAGAGGCGGGTCGCACCGGCCAATGGGCCATCACGCGCCCGACGCACTCGCTTAGCATGGCCAGCGACGGTGCCGATTGCCCGCGATGCGGCCTCTTGGTGCATTGAAGGAGATCGACGACATGGACCTCGAGCGCTTGCTGGTCGGTGAGGACAACGCCGTTCCGAGGGCGCGTTACACCAGCCCTGAGTTCGCCGCGCTGGAGTTCGAGCGTCTCTGGTCTCGGGTCTGGCAAGTGGCCTGTCGCGACGAGGAGGTAGCCGAGGTCGGCGACTTCTGCGAGTACCTCATCGGCGACCAGTCGATCCTGGTCGTTCGGTCGGACCCGGAGACCGTCCGCGCCTTCCACAACACCTGTCTGCACCGCGGCACTCGCCTCGCCGACGGGAACGGTCGATTCCCCGAGGACTGCATCCGGTGCCGCTACCACGCCTGGCGGTACGACCTCGACGGCAAACTGGTTGAGGTCGTCGACCAACACGAGTTCGATCCCATGCCGCCCGACGCGGGGTTGAAAACGGTGCGGGTCGAGCGGTGGGGTGGCTTCGTCTGGATCTGCCTGGATCGTTCGGCGCCGCCGCTGGCGGAGTACCTCGAGCCGCTGACGACCCTGCTTGCGCCCTACCACCTGGACCGTCTTCGGCTGCGCACCTACCTGTCGACCGTGCTCCCGGCGAACTGGAAGGTCGCGGTCGACGCGTTCAACGAGGGATACCACGTTCAGGGGACGCACCCGCAGCTCCTGCCGTGGACCGATGACGTGAGCCTCGAATACGAATCGCTCGGTCTCCATGCCCATTACGGTCGATTGCCGAACGCGCGGCGCCAACTGCAACCGAGTCCGCGCCTGGGGCTGTCCGAGGGTGACTACGACGAGGGTGAGATCCTCGAGAATTTCATCCGAGGTCTCGGCGGTCTCTTCTACCGGGACGAGCGAGCCCTGGTCGACGAGATCCGCGCCAACCCACGCGAGGGCGAGTCACCGCTCCGTCGCTATCAGGCGGGGCGGCGGGACCTGCTCGTGGCGCGTGGCGTGCGTGTGGAGGAGTTCAGCGACGATCAGCTCACCAGTGCGGACGACGTGTTCTTCTTTCCCAACATGGTCGGCCCGATCTATCCGGGGATCGCCATCCTCTTCCGGGTGCGGCCCAACGGCACCGATCCCGACAGCTGCATCAAGGACACGTGGTTCCTCCAGTGGCCGCTGAAAGACGAGCCTCCCAAGAAGGCCGAGCGCCGATTCTTCCCCGTCTGGACAGAGCGCGACTGGGGCGAGATCACCAATCAGGATTACGCCAACATGGAGCACGTACAGGTTGGGATGAAGTCACGCGGGGGGCCTTCCATCAGGCTGAACCGCCGCCAGGAGGCCAACGTCCTGCACATGCACCGCATGATCGACCGCTACCTGACCAAGGTCTGATCCGCCATCGCACCACGGCCCTCACAACGTGCGGTAGAGCCCCCCATCGACGGTGAGCTGCGCCCCGTTGACGTAGCTGGCGGCGTCACTGGCCAGAAAGACGCACGCTCCCACCATGTCCTCGGGAGTCCCCATGCGCCGCATCGGATTCATCCCGGCGACGCGTGACTTGGTCTCCGACGGCCAGTTCTTGGTGAGGTCCGTGTCACTGGCGCTCGGCAGCACCAGGTTGGCGCGGACCTTCGGCGGCCATGCACCTGCGAGCCCGAGCGTCAGCGCGTTGAGGGCTGCCTTGGCCATCGCATAGGGCAGGTCAGTGGCGGTTGGCCGCCACGACCCGACGGACGACACGTTGATGATCGACCCACCATCTCCTTGTGCCATGCGCTCCCCGATGAGAACGCTCAAACGGAACGGCCCCCGGGCATTCGTGGCATGGACCTTGTCGTAGAGGTCCTCGCTGACCGACGTCAGGCTTTCGTAGGCCGGAGACATACCCGCGTTGTTCACGAGTATGTCGCAGCGTCCCAGCTCTCGATAGACGTCTTCGACGAGCCGGTCGCAATCCTGCCAGCGGCCGACGTGGAACTCGAAGGGCACCGCTCGTCGGCCAGTTGCCGACGCGATCTCCCGGGCCGCGGCCTCGCAATTCTCCAATTTCCGGCTGGCAATCACGACGTCGGCCCCCGCGGCGGCCAGGCCCTCGGATATGGCCCGTCCGATGCCGCGGCTGCCTCCGGTGACGAGGGCGACCTTGCCGTGCAGGTCGAACAGCTCCTCGGGTGCCTTCATAGAGCCCTCCTATCCGTGGTGCGTCAGACCGCTTGGTCAACGGAACTGTAGGGGGCCCGACCGAGACGGCAGGTCCTTGGTCGCCGCTCCTCGGAGAAAGCGGCTGGCGCGTACGCGTCAGATCGAAACGGTCACACGCAGAAAGGTTGCGGGGATCGACGTCTGGTCGTCGCTCTCGCTGGCGTTCCGGGAGTTGAAGAGGGACTCCAGCTCGGCCTGCAGCGCCGCCTGGCGGCCGTCGCCGGCGGCAGCGTCGAACGCGTTCATCGTCGGCCCGTAGTACGTACGGAACTGAGCGAGGAGCTCGGACGGTGGGGCTGGATAGTTGAACGTGTACGTGTCCCGCGTGAACGAGATCTGTCCCTCCGGGACGCCCGCGCCGGCGAAGCGCTCGGTCACCTGCTCCTCCACCCCCCACGTCATCGGGCTGATGAACCCTTCGGGAGGAGGCGGCGAATAGGCCGAGCTGATCTTCAGAATCTGGGCGACGAGCGTCGGGTCGTTGGGGATCCAATTGCCCATGACGATCCGACCACCCGGCCTCGTCACCCGGACGACCTCCTTGGCGACGTCGTGTGGCTTCGGCGCGAACATCGCCCCGAAGATGCTGACGACGAGATCGAAGCTCGCGTCCTCGAGACCGCGCAGGTCGGAGGCGTCGCCTTCCTCGAACCGGCAGTTGGTCAGGCCGAGGCTCTGGGCTCGGGCGTTGCCCGCCTGCACGAGGTTGCTGGCGATGTCGACTCCCAGCACGTTTGCCCCGAGTGCGGCGGCCGGAATGGCGGTCGTTCCGTCACCGCACCCGAGGTCCAGGACGTCCATGCCCTTGGTGATCGACAGCTCCTTGACCAGCGCCTCACCGCTGTCCCGCATGCTGGCCGCGATGCGCGTGAAATCGCCCTTCTCCCAGAGTGCCTGGTTCGGATTCATGGATTTCGTTCCTTCCCTCGTGTGGTTGCCAGCGTGGCAGCCCGGATTGCATATAGCCAGTACAAAAAATGGAGCGAGGCTAACCTGCAGGTATGTCCAGCTACGGGCAGTTCTGCCCCGTGTCCAAAGCCGCGGAGGTCGTCTGTCAGCGGTGGACACCGCTCATCCTCCGCGAGCTGCTGGTCGGCAGCACCCGCTTCAACGAGATTCGCCGGGGCGTGCCCACCTGCTCTCCCTCACTCCTCTCCAAGCGCCTCAAGGAGCTCGAGATTGCCGGCGTGGTTGTGTCCACCCCCACCGCGACCGGTCCCACGTACAGCCTGACGGAGGCAGGGCGCGAGCTGTTCCCGCTCATCCAAGGCCTCGGGGAGTGGGGACAGCGTTGGGCCCGCAGCGACTACGGGCCAGACGACCTCGATCCCGGTCTGTTGCTCTGGGACGTCCGTCGCTTCCTCGCCCCTGGCGAATTCGGGGATCGCCGCGTCGTCATCGAGCTGACATTTGCCTCGATGCCTCCCAAGCGGCGCTATTACTGGGTCGTCGTGGACGGTGGCGACGTTGATCTCTGCCTCACCGATCCGGGATTCGAGGTGGACGTGGTGGTCGACGCCGACCTTCGTACCCTCACCGAAGTCTGGATGGGCGATGCTCGCTTCGCCGATGCCCTGGCCGACGGGCGCATCACGATGCGAGGGCAGCGCGAGCTCACTCGTCGCATCCCTGATTGGTTCGGCCAACACCCGATACTGGCCGGGGTCGGCCGCGGCGGCTCATAGCCTCTCTGGGAGCGGCCGGGCGGTCCGTTCAGGGCGCGCCGCCGACCAGCGGGTGCGACGGCTCAGCCGGGTGTCTCGCCTCCGCCACCGAGCGTTGCCAAGGTGCGCGTCGCCAGCTCGACGATGCTCGTCGGCTCCGAGGCCTGGCTGCTCCGAGCGACGTCGAGCATGATCCGAACGTCCTTGCGGAGGTTCCCCGCCGCTTGCCGCATCCCCGAGATGTCGAAACCCGAGCCTGCGAGGATCGCCGCCGCTCGGCTGCCTCCGCTCCCCCTGGAGAGCACCCGTGCCAGTGCAGCTCTATCCATGCCGAGCTCGTCGGCGAACGCGAAGGTCTCGAGGCCCACCGTTACCAGCGCGGTGAAGACCAGGTTGTTCACGAGTTTCGCCATCTGGCCGGTCCCCAGCGGACCGAGATGGACCACACGATCGGCGAAGGCGTCGAAGACTGGCCGGCAGCGGGCGATGTCCTCGCTCTCACCGCCCGCCATCACGAGCAGCTTTTGCCGCGCCGCCGCGCCACCTCCGCCGCTCACTGGTGCGTCGACCACGCCGATGCCGCGCCGCGCCGCGTGCTGGGCGATCCGCGCACAGGTGTCAGGGTGGATCGTCGAGTGGATTGCCACCACTCCTCCCGCCATCCCCTCCAGGACGCCGTCTGCGCGCAGGAGGACCTCCTCGACGTCGGAGTCGCCCACGACGCAGATGCCGACCACGTCACTGGCTGCTCCGAGTTCGGCCGGCGTGGACGCCGTCGAGGCGGCGGTGTCGGCGTACGGTGCGAGGGACTCGAGACGACGGGCCCACAGGGTGAGCGGGAACCCGCTCTCGACGACGCGGCGTGCCATCGGCCCACCTTGGCTCCCCAGGCCGATGAACCCGACCTTCGTCACATGTCTCCTTCCGACAGGCGCGCGAGATAGGCGTCCACGTCTGCCCCGAGGTCTCGCAGTTCGTCGGCCGCGTCAGGCGCTGTCAGGATCAAGAATCTGCCTTGGGTGACTCCGTCAGCGACGAGCTCGCCGACCTCTTCGGCATCGACCACGGGAAACGACGGTCCGCGAGGTGGCGTCGCGTCCCCGTAGAAGGTGATCTGCTCGACGATGTTGGTCTTCACCCCGGCAGGGCACAGGCAGGACACGCCGATGCCATGCGGACGGAGATACAACGAAAGTGCCTGGCTGAGCCCGACAACCGCGTACTTCGTCGCCGTGTAGGGCAGCCGGTCGAACCCGTACGGCAGCAATCCAGCGGTCGATGCCGTGTTGACGATGTGTCCGGACCCCTGGGAGAGAAGGAGGGGCAGGAAGGCAAGGTTGCTCCGCACGGCGCCCAGCAGGTTGATGTCGATGCTGCGCTGCCAGGCGTCGAGCGGAATGGACTCCACGGGGCCGACGGCCAGCACGCCGACGTTGTTCATGACCAGATCGACCCGGCCGAAGCGCTCCAATGCGGCGTCCCTCGCGGCTTCGAGGTCGTCGAGGCTCGTGACGTCACAGCGCACGGCAAGCCCTTGGTCACCGAGTTCATGCGCCACCCCGGCCGCGCGTTCCGCATCGATGTCGGTCACCACGACGCACGCTCCCCGGCGCGCGAGAGAATGCGCCGTGGCCCGACCCACACCGCTCCCGGCGCCGGTGATGACGGCAACGGCCTTGTTCAAGTCGATACTCATCGTGACCTCGATCCAGTCGTCTAAAGGGACAGGAGGACCCCGGCCGACGGCACGCTGGTGTCCTCGAGGGCAGCCTGGGCCGCCGCCGATACAGGAGCTTCGAGGAACCCGACGAGGCCGTCCAGAAGGTCGGTGATATGCACTGCGAACGGAAGGACGGGCAGGCCCACCGCCTGGGCGCGTTCACGCCGGGCGGACGCCTGGACGCTGAACGCGATGGCCTCGCTGATGCGGTGTGAGCGCAGCGGTTCCGGAATCGCCGTGAGCAGACGTTCGATCGGGGTCCGGAACCGTTGCGTCGCGTCCTGCAGCTCCGCGGGGCTGTCCTCGAACATCCGGGGATCGGCATGCTGCTCGAGCATGGCAACGAAGCTGAGGTAGTGGCTCCCCTTCTGCTCACCCTGTTCGAGAATGGGCAGGATGTAGCACTCCACCGCCGACCGCAGGTCCTCGGGGGGCCGCTGGGCCGTCAAGATCCGCCGCCGCTCGTTGAGATGCGGCATCCGGTACTCAAAGATGGCGCGCACGAGGAGCTGCTTCGATCCGAAGTGGTACTGGACCACCGAGTGGTTCCCGTTTCCGACCGCCGCGCCGATCTGCCGGAGCGAGACGCCCTCCAGGCCGCGGTCGGCAAAGAGCCGCTCCGCCGTCAGCACGATCTGCTCCTTGGTGGACGGAGGAACCGGCGGCACCTCCCCAGCGAAGCACTCTGGATCTTCTAAGTCAAGTGTCTTATATTTAACCCAGACGACCTACGACCCGGAAGGACCCTCATGGCCCGCGAACAGGCAGAGCAGACGTACCGCGACGTGATGACCCGGGAACCACCGGCGGCGGCAACGCCGCTCGAGGTGGCCTCTCGCGACTTCGTCTTCGGCGAGGTCTGGCCCCGGCCTGGTTTGAGCCGCCGGGATCGCCGATGGGTGACCCTCACCTGCGTGGCCGCGGCGGATGCACCCGAGCCAATTGAGGATCACGTCTATGCCGCGCTCAAGAGCGGCGACATGGAGCTCGAGGAGATGCTCGAGTTCATTCTGCAGTTCGCCGTTTACTGCGGGTGGCCAAAGGCGGCGCATTGCGAGGGGGCCATCAATCGGCAATGGACGCGTCTCCAGAAGGAGCACGGGCGAGAACCCGGACCCTGGCCGATGCTCTCGAACGACGCGCTCGGCTTCAACGACTGGGACCAGCGGATCGAGCGGGGGGCGCAGGAGTTCGCCGACGTGAACCTCATGCCGGCGCCCCGGCCGATGTCGCCCTACCGTCACGCTGGGATCCTGAACTTCGTGTTCGGGCACGTCTGGCAGCGGCCCGGCTTGACACGACGCGAGCGCCGGATCATCACGGTGGCCAGCTGCGCCATCGACGACTCCCCCACGCCCTTGAAGACACATGTGGCCGCAGCGCTCCACTCCCGAGACATCACGAAGAAGGAAATGGACGAGATCGTGTTGCAGTTCTCGGCCTACTACGGCTTCGCCAAGGGCGAGGCGTTCCAGGACGCTGCCGAGGCGGCGATGGCTTCCATGCCGGACGTGGACCTGGACGAGTGGCGCCGTGAGGCGCTGGCCGCCCCGTTCGGCGTTGCTCCGGTTGTGCCCTTTCCCACGACGCAGTGAGCCAACGAGATGACCATGCCGGGCGTGGCGGGCACGTGTGATCGAACTCTCGGATCCGCGGCGAGCTATCCGACGCGTGGAGCTCCCTCGGAGGCACCGCCCTCGGGACGGCTGGGACCGAGGACGGGTGCCGGGACGGAGATTGCGGGCGCCTCGGTTCCGCCGTCGATCTCGAACACCTTGCCGGTGACCCATGACGAGGCATCGGACGCGAGGTACAGGACGGCACAGGCGATGTCTTCTGGTTGCCCCGGTCGACCCAGCGGGGTGCCGTCCAGGAATTGCTGCCGCAGGGCGTCGTCGGTCAGCACGATGTCGAGAGAGCGCGTGGCGACACCGCCCACGTCGATTGCATTGACCCGCACCCGCGGGGCCAGCTCGGGCGCGATGTTGCGGGTCATCCGGTCGAGTGCCGCCTTGGCCGCGCCGTAGGCGACGAACATGGTCTGGGTCATGCTGGCCGAGCGCGAGGAGATGTTGACCACGGCGCCCCCGCCCGCGGTGTCGACCATCTGGCGCGCCGCCAGTTTGATCAGCGTGAGCGGCGCCGTGACGTTGAACGCGAAGGTCCGGGCCATGAAGCCCTCGCTCGTGTCCATGGCCGCCCGCGGCATCGCCCCACCGGCGTTGTTGACGAGGATGTCCAGCCGACCGAACTCCTCGACGGCGTGCGTGATCAGGAACTCGCAGGCGGCGGCGTCGGTGACATCGGTCGGGACGACCAGCGCCCGGCGGCCCAGGGACCGGATCTGCGCGGCCACCTCCTCGAGGTCGGACTCGGTGCGGGCCGCCAGGGCCACGTCCGCGCCGGCCTCGGCCAACCCGGTTGCGATCCCCCGTCCGATCCCGAGGCCGGCGCCGGTGACGACCGCCACCTTCCCGGCGACCGAGAAGCGGTCGAGGATCACGCCGGGCGGGGCGAAGTTGTCCGCCGCTCCCGGTGCAAGCCCGGAGCGGCCCGACCGGCCACCAAGGGCATCTCCAGGTAGGTGAGCAGGCCGGGCGCGGCCTCGCACACGTAGGGAATGGCGTTGACGCAGTGCATGGCGGTGGCGACCACCCCGGGATTGCGGATGAGACCGGCCTCGACGGTCTCGGGGTGCAGCTTCTTGAAGGTTGTCAAGCAGCTGGGATCGCCGGTGATCTCGACCTCGAAGCGCTCCCCGTCGTCCCCGAACGTCCAGGCCGGTTCGAGGTGCTGCTCGCCCATGAGCCAGTTGACGGTCGCGGTGACCGCCGGTTGGCCGTCGACCGTCGCCTCCCACGTGAACCGCTGCGCCGCCACCGTCCCCGGCTGGATCGGACCGATGGGCGAGTCGATGGGCGCGGTGGCGACGGCCATCTCGTGGGTTGTGCGCAGCTGCGGGTCGATGTCGAAGCCCATCTCGTCGGCCACCATGAAGATCGACTGGCGGAAGCCTCCGCCGAGCGCGTCGATCATGACGCTGGCGCGGGCCTCCTCCGGGGTCTTGCCGAAGAGCATCCAGTCGCGCACCACGTCGGGCGCGCCATAGGTGCGGATGTCGGAGAACTCCTCCGCCCGCACGTGGGTGACGGAACCCGAGAGGGCCGAGATCATGAGCGGGAACCGCTCCGTGATGCCCCCGGGATTGATCCCGGTCCCGTGCAACGTCACGCCGGCCCTGCTGGCGATGGCGTCGAACCTCTCCCGTTCCTCGGGGGGCGGGTAGAACCAACCGAGCGGGCTCACCACGTTCTTGCCCGACTCGAGGATGGCGGCCACCACCGCCGGATCAGCAAAGATCGGGCTGTAGAGGACGCAATCCGCCTCGGAGGCGAGGAGCCCGTCGACGTCGCCCGTGGCGGTGACGCCCAGGGCTTCGCGACCCAAAAGCGTTCCGAGGTCGATTCCCTCCTTGTCCGGGCTGTGGACCCAGGCGCCGGCCAGTTCGAGGTCGGGGTGCTGGAGCACCCCCTCCATGGCGGCGCGGCCCACGCCCCCGGTGGCCCACTGGATCACGCGATAGCTCACTGGCGACGTCCTTCCTCGCTGGAACGGGAATGCTCGGCATGATGCCACCTCCCCCGTGCCGGGCGCGGGGCGGATGGGCGATCAGCCGATCGGCGTGAACTCCAGGTGCAACCGTTGGAGGCCGCGCAAGATGTAGGTCGGTGCGTACTCGTACCGGCGCTCACCGACCGGGCCGTGGGCCGACTCATCGATCGCGATGTCGCCCATGCGGGCCAGGAGCCGCTCGATGCTGATGCGAGCCTCGGCGCGGGCGAGCGGGCCACCGGGGCAGGAATGTGGTCCGCGGCCGAAGGCGAGGTGCTCCCGGGCGTTGGGCCGGTCCACGCGGAACTCACCCGGGTCCTCGAAGTGGCGGGGGTCACGGCCGGCGGCGCCGTTGAGGACCATGATCGTCGAACCGGCCGGGATGTCGACACCGCCCACGGTGCTCGGTGTGCGGGACAGGCGGAAGTCCCCCTTCACGGGGCTCTCCATCCGGAGGCACTCCTCGACGAAATCGGGAATACGGCTGGCGTCCTCACGGAGCAGGTGCTGCAGGTCGCTCCGCTCACCGATCAGCTGCAGGGCGGCGGCGAGCAGGCGGACGGTCGTCTCCTGCCCCGCGGAGAAGACGTTGGCGGCCACGCGGACGACATCGATCACCTCGGGCACGGACCCGTCGGGAAAGGTGGCCGTCGCCAGCCCTGTGAGCACGTCGTCGCGCGGCATGCGACGCCGGTCCTCGACGTACGTCGTCAACTGGTCGTAGAGGAACTCGAGCGGCGTGTGGCCGAGCTCGCCCGACCCGGTGCTCCCGAGTGCCTGACTCGTTTGGCGGCTGCCCTGCAGCTCTTCGCGGAACCACTCGTGGTCGGACTCGGGCACGCCCAGGAGGTCCGCGATCACGTAGAGCGTGAAGGGCCCCGCGAAGTCCTTGATGAGTTCGCATTCCCCCCGCTCAACGAACTCGTCGATTTGGCGGTCCGCCCGGCGCCACATGAACTCCTCGTTCTCCTTCAGCCGCTTCGGTGTGAGCAGCCGCATCAACATGCCCCGGTGGGCCTTGTGCTTCGGCGAGTCCATCGTCGTGATCTGGTCACTGAAGGGCAGCTCGTCGCGGTGCTCCTCGATGAGCGCGCTGACGTCGTCGCCCTCAAGGGGGACGGGGAAACCGGGGAACGGGCCCGTCACGGCGTTGCACGACGAGAAGGTCGCGGTGTCCGTGTAGACCGAGACGGCTTCCGGGTAGCCGGTGACCATGACCACGTCATGGTGCGGCTCGCGCTGGACCGGGCATTCCTCGCGCAGGGCGTCGAAGTACGGATACGGGTCGGCGATCAGCTCACGGCCCCGGAAGAAGTCGATGCCGTCGTAGTCGTTCACGTGCTCTCCTCCCGCGTGGTCGCGCCGTCCCTGCGTCCCTGTGGCTGAGAACGGCATTCTCGGATGGAGAGAGTACTGCCCCCGGATAGGACGGTGGTCAGCCGCCCGGGGTGTGGTGCGCCACGAGCTCGATCCACGTGACACTCGAAGGCGGAGTCTCGATGCCGCCCTTGACCAGGGCGTCGCCCAGCCGCCCCTCCATGAAGCGGGCCTGGTGCTCGGGCGTGTCCCAGATCTCGGTCACCACCAGGTGGCCCGCCTCGTTGAGCCCCGCCGCGTGGACCTGCAGGCCATCGGGCCAGTCACCGGCGCCGGAGGCCGGATCGATTCCGAGCGCGGCATTGACCGCGTTGTACTCCTTCGTCGTGACGCCCTCGAATTCGAGAATCAGCTGTGCCGGCATGTCGTTCCTCCGTAGTGGGTGGGCTCAGGGTCCGTGGTCGGTCAGTATGGCCATGCCAGCTCTGTGTCGCCTGTGGACAGCGAGGCCCCGTCGGCCGAGCGCGGTGAGGACGCCGCGCAACGCTCACAGCGCCGCTTCTCGGTAGGGCCCGAGATCGAGGCCGGGGTACCGCTCGGCGACGCCCCGGAGCGTCTCCTCGGACCAGTAGGGGTCGCCGGGCCGCGGGAAGCCGAAGAGGTCGCGTTCCCGCACGGTGCACTGCGGCAGGAACCTGGCCCAGCGCTCGGGCGACTGCTTGGGCCACGCCATCTTGCCGCCCCAGGTCGTGCCACGAACCTGGAAGTCGGCGAGGATCGAGAAGCGCGACCGGCCCGGGCCCGTCATCTCCGATCCGCGGTGGAGGATGTCGGTCCGGTAGATCAGCAGGCTCCCGGCCGGGCCGGTGCACGGCACCTCCGCGTCGGCCAGCGACCCGAACGGCAGGTACAGCGGCGTGTATGGGACGTCCTTCCCGTCCTCGTACGGCACAATGCGCGTGGGACCGTCGGAGTCGGTCACGTCGGACAAGAAGATGAACGTCGTCAACTGCTGGTAACGGGACTCGGGCCGCGGCACCACGAGACTGTGGCTGCCGTAGTCGCGATGGAGCGGCTGGTCGTAGTTCACGGCCCCGGCGTACTTGGCCCAGAGCTCGACCTTGTAGAGATGGAGCTCCGTCGTGTCGAGGTAGCGCTCGGCTGCATCCACGAGGTCGGCGTGCACCGCCAACCGGTTCAGGTCCCATGAGCGATACGGGAACTCCTCCACGCCGGCGAACTGGCTCGTCGCATACCGTGCGAACGCACCCGGGTCAGCGAAGTAGTCGGTGGGACGGGGGAAGTGCATCCAGAGCGCCTCCCGGGCCGCGGCGAGCTCCTCGTCGCTCAAGAAGCCCTCCAGGAGGGAGAAACCCCGCTCGCGCATTTCGCCCAGGGTGGCGTCGGGAACCCGCATCGGAGGCACCTTATGCCAGCGCTCTCCCGTTGAGCCTCCTCCGCACTCGCCTACGCTCGTCGTGTGCGCGCCGTGGTGTTCGACATGGTTGACCCAGAGTTCCCCGCCTCGTTGACCGAGGTCCCCGAACCGGAGCTGCCCGGGCCTTCGTGGGCGCGCGTCGAGGTCACGACAGGCGGGATCTGCGGCAGCGACCTGCATCTGTTCGCGCACAACACCGGACCGTCACCCACCCTGGCCTCCATCGGGACCTTTCCGTTCGTCCTCGGCCACGAAACGGCGGGACGCGTCGTCGAGGCCGGCCCGAACTCCTCCGTCGCTGTCGGCACGCGGGTGGTCATCGACCCCTGCATCCCCTGCCTGCCCCGGGGGATCGAACCGGTGTGCGCCAACTGCGCCCGCGGCTGGACGTCCTCGTGCCTCAATCTCGACAGCCGCATCGTCAGCTCGGGGCGTTCGCTCGGGTTCACGCAGGACCTCGGCGGCGGCTGGGCTGACAGCGTGCTGGCCCATGACTCCATGCTCCATCCGATGCCCGATTCCATCCCGGACCGGGGAGGCAGCCTGTACGAGCCGGTCTCCATCGCCTGCCACGGCCTGCTGCGTGCCATGCCGGTCGACGGCGACCCGGTGCTGATCGTGGGCGCCGGCATCATCGGGTTGGCTTCGCTCGCCGCGTTGCGCGGGCTCTTTCCTCACTGCCCGGTCACCGTGCTGGCGCGCCATCCCCACCAGGGGGAGGCCGCCCGAGCCTGCGGCGCGGACCACGTCGTGTACAGCGATCCCGGGTACGGCCACTGGGAGGAGCTGGCCTCACTGAGCGGTGCGCGCGTCGTCGGTCGGAAGCGCCACCAGATGCTGATGGGCGGATTTCCTTACGTCGTCGAGGCGGTGGGAGCGCCGGAATCCGTGACCGAGGCGCTGCGCGCCGTGGCCCATCGCGGCACGGTCCTCCTGCTCGGGGCCGCCGGGATCAGCGAGGTCGACCTGACGCCGATCTGGTACAAGGAGGCGGCGCTGGTTGGCTCCATCGACCACACCGTGGACGCCCACTCCTCACCCGGACTCGCGGGCGGCGCGGGCCGGCACTCGGTCGACCGCGCGCTCGACGTGCTCGGGGCCGGACTGCTGCCGGACTCGGTCGTCGTGACGCACGAGTTCGAGCTCCAGGACTACCGGCAGGCTCTCGAGGCGGCCATCGACCGGCACACGTCGCACGCCATCAAGGTCGTGTTCCGGCCCTGAGAGGCGGCCCCCTTTCCGCCGGAGTGCTCGTCGCGGTCGGTTCCCTCGTCGGTGCCGCTGTCCCTCTCGTCTCGGGCACCGTCGCGTCGGCTGCGAGCACGTCCCCGGGGCCACAGCAGGCGTACCGGTGCTCTTTCAACGTCGGCACGGACGCCTTCACCGGCGCCGACGGCACGGCCTCGGCGATCGGGTGGCAGGGCGACCACAACAGCGTCATCACCTGCCTCGGCGGCACCTTCGTCGTCCAGGACGGTCCCGACGGGCTCTTCCAGGACTTCGGCTTCGGCATCTACGACGGGCAGCGGACCACCTGGGCCGACGCCGGCGGCTATCTGCCCGCGCAGGTGACCACGTTCACGACCGGTGGTGCCACCGTGGCCATCACCGAGTTCGCCGACCGCGTCGTCTTGGAGGGCGACCCCTACGTCGCCGTCTACAGCCGCGTGCACGTCGACAACCCGACAGGCCACACGGTGACCGCCGACCCGCTCGCCTCCTCCGCACTCGTGCCTCTCGACCGTGCGCCCGACGCCGTCCCGCCGCATCGCGCCGTCGACCACGACTACGCCATGGTGTCCGACCGCTTCGCCTCGGCTGACGCTTGGCCGAGTGGCCAGGCCCTCGCCGCCGCGGGCGGCTTCACCATGCATTTCGCCCATATGCGCGCCTTCTGGAACGCGCAGCTGGCCAGCATCGCCCTGGTTCGCGTCCCGGACCCCTCACTCGTCGATGCCTACAAGAGCGGCTTCATCACGACACAGATCACACGCAGCGGCGACGCGCTCGACACCGGTGTCAACGGCTACGAGAGCGAGTTCAGCCACGACGTCGTGGGGATCCTCACCAATTTGTTCACGCAGGGCGCCTTCGCCGACGCCCACGCACTGCTGACCGAGGCACGCAGCGTGGTCGGGGCACAGGGCCAATACGTCGACGGTCTCTGGACCTTCTCCGTCCCCTGGGCCGTCTACCTGCTCAAGACCGGGGACCGGGCGTTCGTCGCGCAGAACTTCGCCGCCGGAACCGGCGGTGCCTCGGAACCGAGCATCGAGGACGCGGCCCACGCCATCGCGGCCGACCGGACCGGCCCCATGGGCACGATGGAGGCCACCAACGACATCGACACGCAGGGATACTGGACCACCGACGACCTCGAGGCGCTGCTCGGCCTGGCCGCGTACCGCGACATCGCATCGACCCTCGGTGACACCGAGGAGGCGGGCTGGGCGTCGACGGAGTACGCCAGCCTGCTCGCCGCCACCAACGCGGTGCTCAATCAGACCATCAGCGAGAACCACCTCGACTACCTGCCCTGCTCGTTACTGCAACCCAACACGGCCAACCGCTGCGACAACCCCCGGGATGCGAACTGGACCTCGCCGATCGGCAACTGGGCCTGGGAGGGCTCTCTTCTCGGCGCGGCCATCAGCGGTCCGGGCCGGACACTGATCGATGCCACCTATTCCTACGGCTTCGGCCGTCTGCGCGGGCTCCTCCCGCCGGATACGACGGGCGGCTTCCCGGGTGAGTACTACTCGAGCGCGTACGACGCGGCCCAGGGATCGGCCGGACTGGCCGGCGCCGGTCACCGCGACCAAGGGATCTTGGACTACGAGTTCATGATCGCCAATGGCCAGAGCGGCCCGCTCTCGTGGTGGGAGAGCTCCGGTGCGCCCGACCCGCACTCGCCCTGGGTCGGCCGGCACCCGGCCACCGGGCAGGGCTCGTCGCCCCACGCCTGGGGCATCGCCGGTGCCAACAAGGTGCTCCTGGACTCCCTCGTGGCCGAGCGGTCCGACGGGTCCCTAGTGGTCGGACGGGGCGTGCCCCCCGCGTGGCTGGGTCATGGCGCGCCACTCTCGGTAACCAACTTCCCGACCACAGCGGGCCGCCGTGCCGGCCTCACCATCGCGTCGTCCGGCCGCTCGGTCTCGCTGACCTTGCGTGGTGCGGTGCCGGACGGTCCGGTCCTCTTCCAACTGCCCTCCTTCATCCGCAACGTTGCGGGCACTTCGGCAGGTGCCGTCAATCAGGCCACGGGAACGGTGCGCCTCCCCCCGACCGTCCGTCACGTCTCCGTCACGCTGCGCCGGGCCCCCTGAAGCGCCTCTCCGTGTCGGCACCGGGTCACGAGGCCGAATCTGGTCCTTTTGGCCCATCCGCGCAGAGGCCACCGTCCCTACCCTGACAAGGGGAAACCTGCGGGCGGCGCGGCATCGTGCGCCTCGCTGCTCGTGTCCTTGGGGGGGATCGGATGGAACCTGCGGCGCACGTCGTGGACGGCCGCTCGGGAAGGGCTGGCGCACGGCGGCACGAGGGCCGCCACAGCGGCCCGCGGCCGGGTTCCGGCGGTGCCGGTGACACGCTCAAGGTCGAGGTCGTGGTCCCGGTCTACAACGAGGCACCCAATCTCGAGTCCGGCATCACCCGACTGCGCCGCTATCTCGACGACCGCTTCCCCTTCCGGACGCTGGTGACGATCGTCGACAACGGCAGCACCGACGGCACCGCGCTGGTGGCCCAGCGGCTCGCGTCGACCCTCGACGGCGTTGCGGCCCTCATCCTCTCCCGCAAGGGCCGCGGCTACGCGCTCCGCACGGCCTGGTCGGCCAGTGAGGCCGACGTGGTCGCCTACATGGACGTGGACCTGTCCACGTCCCTCTCAGCCCTTCTCCCGCTCGTGGGATCGGTCCTCTCCGGGCACAGCGACCTCGCCGTGGGCACCCGGTTGGCCCGAGGATCCCGGGTCGTGCCGCGGTCCCAAACGCGAGCTGATCTCGCGGGCGTACAGCCACATCGTCCAGCTCTCGCTCCGCAGCCGGGTCTCCGACTTCCAGTGTGGATTCAAGGCCATCCGGCGTGAGCGCGCGCTGCAGATCCTGCCTCTGGTCGGCGACAACGAGTGGTTCTTCGACACCGAACTGATCGTCACCGCTGAACGGCTCGGGGTGCGCATCTCGGAGACGCCGGTGGACTGGACGGACGACCCCAACTCGTCCGTCGACCTCGTCCACACCGCACTGGACGACCTGCGGGGGATCTGGCGTCTCGCCGGGGACCGGCACCTCGCACGGGCCCGGGCGCGGGCGCACGTCCCGGCCGGCCCCTCCGGGCAGAGCCCGGCCACCGCCGATCAGCTCCTTTCCTTCGCGGGGGTGGGCCTGTTGAGCACCCTGAGCTATCTGCTGCTCTTCGCCGCCGGGTGGTCCGCCTTCGGACCCTGGCTGGCCAACGCCGCCGCCCTCGCCTTCTGCACCCTGGTCAACACGGCGCTGCACCGCTCGCTCGCCCGCCGCTCCCCGGGGATCGTCCGAAGCGTGCACGGGCAACCGTCCTTCGTCACGGTCGTCGCCGTGCTGTACGGCGTCAGCCTGCTGGCCACGACGGGCGCCATCGCCGTCGCGAACGTGGTGGCCGGACCCTCGCTGATCGGCGACGCGGTGGCCGCCACCATCGGCAGCTGCGCGGCCGCCCTGCTCCGTTTCTCGCTCTTGCGCGGATGGGCGTTCCGACCCCCCGTGTCGACGCCGGCGCCCCGCGACGTCGCGGTCGCCACGCCCACCCGATGACCGGGCTCATCGACGCACCCGCGTCGCCTCCGTCCGTCGCCACGCGACCGCCGGAAGCTGCCGACACGCCGACGCTGCTCGTGGAGCCGCAGCCACGCGGCTGGGTGGATCTCGCCGCACGGGGACGTCCCCTGCTGCGTCCTGCCGGCTACTACCTGCTGTCACGGATCGCTCTTCTCGGGGCGGCGCTGATCGCCCGGTCCGTGTTCCCCAGGCTGCGTGTGCTACAGACGATGGGCTCGGTCTGGGACGGTCGCTGGTACCTGAAGATCGCGCAACACGGCTATCCCCACCAGCTGGTCAGCGAGGGTGACGGAAACCGCTGGGCCTTCTTTCCCGCGTTCCCGGGAGCGGTGCGGGCCGTCGCCGACGTCACGCGCCTCAGCCTGCCCGACGCCGCGGTCGTCGCCGCCTTCGTCTTCGGGCTGACCTCGGCCCTCGCCATCTGGCTGGCCGTGCGTGAGATCCTCGGGAACCGGCTGGCCGACCGGGCCGTGTTGCTCTTCGTCTTCTTCCCGACGGCGTACGTGCTTTCCCTCGCCTATACCGAGGGACTCTTCCTCACCGCGGCAGCCACGTGCCTCTTCGCCCTGTCGCGGCGCTACTGGATCACCGCGGCCCTGTGCGCATGCGTCGCCGGGCTGACCCGCAACGCCGGCGTCGTCGTGATCCTGGCCGTTCTCGTCACGGCGCTGCCCGCGGCCTGGCGCGGACGGGCCTGGCGCCCCTTCGTCGCCGCGCTGCTCGCGCCGCTCGGGCTCGCCTCCTTCATGGCCTACGGCTGGGCCATGGTGGGGACCCCCGTGGCCTTCCTCTCGGCGGAGCGGTTCTGGCAGGGTCAGCACTTCATTTGGTTCATGGCTCCGATCGACGCCACCGTCGCCGCGCTGCACCAGGGCCCCCACGGGCTGACCTTCCTCGCCGACGTCATGGCGGGCGTTGCGCTCGTGCTCGGGTTCGTGGGCCTCTGGTTCCTCGACCGCCTGTCGCACGGCGTGCGTGCCATTGGTGGAGCCGTCGCCGCCGTGCCGGTCAGCTGGTGGGTGTACACGGTCGGTGCGTTGCTGATCGGGTACAGCGCGTACTTCCCCGACAGCATCCTGCGCTACACCATGGCGGCCTTCCCGCTCTTCGTGGCGTACGCCTGGAAGCTGCCGCGTTCCATGGAAGGGGCGGTGGTCGGACTCATGGCATGCCTGCAGGGCGCGCTCATGGTGGTGATGCTCATCGCGGTCGTCCACCCGGTGGCGGTACCGCTTCTCCCGTAGCCCGCGGCCACACCACCAGCGCGTCCGCGCCGCCGCTCAGGGGCCGGCACCGTCCCATTCGGACAGCGGTGCGCAGTGCCAGCGCCACACGCCCTGGCGGGCGCGCCCCGGAACCTCGATCCGGCCGTTGGCCCAGAGCAGCAGTTCCCACGGATCGTCGTCGGGACCCAGATCGTGCCAGGGGAGGAGCCGCGCCAGGACGCCGGCGGCCAGCCGCCGGTCCGGCGTGAAGGGCACCCCGAGCCCGCGCGGCGTCGTCGCCGTGCACCAGCAGCTCGTCACACGCCATCGCGGCGAACCCCTCGGGATCGGGCGAGCCGAAGGGGTGGTAGCCCCGCGTGCCGCGTGGCGCGTTGTCGACCCCCGCCGCGAGCGAGCGCGACGCGGCCAGCAGGCTGGTCAGGAGGCTCGCGTTGGCGGCGTCGGGGAGGACTTTCACCTCGAAGGCGGCGTTCTCGCGCCCGCTCCACAGGTCGACCGAGTACCACAGCGGCGCCTCGGCGGCGTGAGCCACCACGGAGGCCACGGTGAACTCGAGTCCCGGGACGGCGACGCTCCAGGTGGCGCCGAGCGCCGGCTCCAGGGTCCTCCGACACAGCTCGGCCGCAGCGCGCACGTCGTCCCCCGTCACGGGTCACACGCTAACGAGGGCACGTGCGCGGCACCTCGGACACGCACCGCAACAGGCCACGAGGGGCACTTCGGCACTGGTCGCGAAGCGGGGGGCCCTGCCAACATAGGGAAGATCGAATGCACAACCGGGAACGCAACCACGTCGGGTGGGATGCACAACGTTCCGACAACGCAGCGCGAATGCCCGCATCGACGCGTCGCCGAATGGGCAATATGGCCCAGCAAGCTTCCCCAGGGAGGGGTGTTCTCGTAACCAATGGAACAGCGAAGCAGGTTCAATGCCCAAGAGCACCAGGGAACGGTGGGTGGCGCGACCCTCTACCTCTGCCGCCAAGGGCCCCGCTGGGTCGTGGTGATCGAGTCACCCCGCATCTCGAGGGCGCTGCGGCTCCGTCCTCCGGCGGGCGACCCCTACGACGCCCGGTTCCAGCTCCTGTCCATCGCCCGCCGCGCCTGTCCGGACGCGGCCATCATCAGCACCGACGGCGCGCTGGAGTCGGCCGACTACGAGTGGCGCGTCGACGTTCGCGGCGTCGAGGCGTACGAGGGTGACCTCGGGGAGAAACTGGACCGCGCGCTCTCGGCTGAGTCCGAGCACGTCCGTCGATCAGGCCCCGAGAGCGTCGGCCGCCGCTGCCACTGGGGGCTCAGCCCGGCGGTCTCGGGTCGGCCCCGTACGTTCTGACCGGCCGGTCGGGGGCAACGAGACTCAGCGCGCCCCGCTCGGCGGAGCGCCTCGCACACTGGTGCGGTACATCTCGCGGCGGACGCCCGTGTAGTCGTTCAGCGCGTTGTGCATCGTGCACCGGTTGTCCCAGATCGCCAGCGTCCCGACGGACCAGCGCAGCCGGCACGTGAAGTTCTCGTTGATGCTGTGCCGGTGCAGCTGCTCGAGCAGTGCCCGTGATTCCTCCTTCGTCCAGCCCTCGAAGCGGGTGGTGTAGACGGGGTCGAGGTACAGCGCCTTCTTGCCGGTGGCCGGGTGGACGATCACGGCCGGGTGGACGTGCTCGGCGTACGCGTCCTCCGACGGCGCGATGGCCATGGAGGTCAGGTCCTTCACCTGGTCGAGCAGACCGCCGGTGCCGTAGGCCATGCCGGCCGAGTGCACCGCCCTGAGGCTCTCCAACGTCGACTTCAGGCCGCGCGAAAGGGTGTCGTAGGCGAGGTACTGGTTCGACCAGACGGTGTCGCCCCCGTGATCGGGCACGTCCCAGGCGTGCAGGAGCGTGTACGCCGGGGGCGCCGGCAGGTAGCTCAGATCGCTGTGCCAGGCGTTGGCGAAATTCAGGACGTCGGTGGGCTCCTTGATCACCCGGATCACGTAGGGGCGGTCCTCGAGGGGATCCACGAAGGGCGTGACGTCGCGGCCGCCCAGGAGGTCCGTCACCCTCTCGAGGTCGTCGAGGTCCAACGTCTGGTCGGGGAGGAAGAGGACGAGGTGGTCGGCCAGGGCCCGGCGCACCCCGTCCAACTCGTCCGCCGCGGACACCTGGGCCAGGTCGACGCCCGTCACCGCGGCACCCAGGGCGCCGGCCACCGGCTCGACCGTGAGCGCCGTCTGCCCGGCCGTCGCCACCCTGTTGCCCGCGCTCAGGCCAGGCCGAGGAGCTCGGCCCCGTTGCGCCAGAAGAAACGCTCCCGGGTGGAGTCGTCGAATCCGGCCACGGCATCACCGAAGGCCTCGAACGGCCGCCTGCCACCTTCGGGATGCGGGTAGTCGGTCGAGAACATGAACAGGTCCGGACCGCACTGCTCCAGCAGCCAGGCCGTGTCCTCGAACGGGAACGGCGTGAAGCGCACCTGGCGGCGCAGGTACTCCGAGGGAAGCAGCGTCAGCTCCTGGAGCGCCGGCTCGAATTTGGAGAACGAGCGCAGCGCGTGGTCGACGTTGCGGAGAAGGCCGGGGACCCAGCT
Source organism: uncultured Acidimicrobiaceae bacterium (assembly GCA_963719485.1). Lineage (GTDB taxonomy): Bacteria > Actinomycetota > Acidimicrobiia > Acidimicrobiales > RAAP-2 > Bog-473. Next base: position 2,708,313 of record OY970387.1, on the reverse strand, counting down.
CGCCCCGAGCTCAATGGCGGCCCCCCGGAGCGCCGGGTGACGTTCGAAGACCCCGTCGAGCGCCATGCAGGCGAGGAAGCGCTCCGGCGAATGATGGACGACCGGGAAGTCCTTGGAGCGCAGGTTCTCACCGCCGCCGAGCCAGTCCTTCGGGCGGGGGCGGCCGTTGTTGTGGAATGCCTTGGGCAGGAGCTTCCCCCCTCCCACGTGGAGCACGAAGGGCACCCCGGCCTCGGCCAGGCGGGCCCACACGGGTTCCAAGTCCACATGGGTGGGAGAGAAGTCACCCGGTGCGTCGGAGGGCACCCAGACCGCCGCCACACCGGCCTCGAGCGCCTCTTCCAGGGTCCGGCGGGCCCGCTCCGGGTCGTCGAGGGGGAGGTAGCCGACCGCCTTGAGCCGTGGGTCCGGGGCGCAGAAGGCGGTCATGGCCCGGTTGAGGGCCTCGGTGCCGCCGTAGAGCACCTCGGGATCCTTGCTGCGCGAGAAGTGGGCCAGGGCGAACGTCGGGAAGACGAGCTGGACGTCGATCTCCAGCGCGTCGAGCACCCTGGAGCGCACCTCCGTGTCGAGTGCGCCCGGCGCCATCCACCCTTTCGGGCCCTTGATGACCTCAGGCCCGATGTCCTGGTGACGGTGGGTCTCCCAGAGCTCGGGCAGGCTGGCCATGAGCTCGGACGCTCCGGCTCCCGCCCCCTCCAGGCCGAGCGTTCCCAGACGCTCGCGGAGCCCCGCGTCGGCGTACGCTCCGAGCCACTCGGGCGTCTCCATGAGGTGGCTGTCCGCGTCGAAGATTCCGGTTTCCATGGGCCCTCCATGGTTCAGGCAGTGCTGCACGTGGTCGGGTGCAAGCGTAGACCCGACCAGCTTCGTCCGATGGTGCCCGTCCCGTCCGGGACGTCTCCGGCGCGAGTTCGCCGGGGCTGACGCGGGATTCCACCGGTATCGGGCCCGCACAGACAACATTTATCCCGGTCATAGGTTTCTCTGACCTGGCGTACAGACCTGACCTGTCCAATGGAAGCCGTGGAGAACTCGGGCCGCCCGAGCTCAGACGGAGGACCGCAGACATGACCGAGGACCAGAACGACCAGACCACCGGGGAAGCCGTGGACGGCACGCCGTCGGACACCCCGCCGACAGACACCACGCCGACCGAGGTGCCGGAGACGACGAGTGCGGCGCCCATCCCGATGCCGGCTGCCTCTGCCCCGGCCGCCGAGGAGCCGCTCCCCCTCCCCCAGCCCGACACGCCACCGCTGGGTGTCCCGCAGGGTTCAGGCACGACGCCCCCCCAGGGCACCTACGCCATGGGCGCCTTGGCCGGCAATCCCATGCTCGGTGACGCACCCGCGTCCCCGCTCGGCGGCCCGCCGCCCACCGACCCCGGCGCCCCGATGTGGCCCGCGCCGCCGGCCCCCGCCGCCGCGGCTGGGAGCACCCATCACCGCATCCGCAACGGCCTCCTGGCCGGTGCCGCCGCGGTCGCCGTCCTGGGCGCAGGCATCGGCATCGGTCACGCCACCACGAACAACGGCCCGAGCACCCAGGCGCTCGCTCCATCGTCGGGCAGCGGTCGGGTGCCTTCGGGTAACGGGGGCGGCTCGGGGTCGTCGGGCAACCCGTTCGGCAACGGTTCCCCGTTCGGGGGAGCCTTCGGTGGATCGGGCAACGCCGCGAACGGCAACTCGGGCTCGTCCAACTCGTCCGGGTCGAGCGACGCGGACGCCATCGCGTCGAAGGTCGACCCGGGCCTCGTCGACATCAACACGACGCTCGGATTCCAGCAGGAGCAGGCCGCCGGGACGGGCATTGTGCTCTCGTCCAACGGCGTCATCCTCACCAACAACCACGTGATCGACGGCGCGACGAGCATCAGCGTGACCGACGTCGGCAACCACAAGACGTACACGGCCAGCGTGGTCGGATACGACCGCACCAAGGACATCGCGGTCCTGCAGCTGCACAACGCCTCGGGCCTCCAGACGGCGACGCTCGCCAACTCGTCCAACGCATCGGTCGGCCAGCAGGTGGTGGGTGTCGGGAACGCCGGCGGAACCGGTGGGACACCGAGCGCGGCCGGCGGAACGATCACTGCGCTCAACCAGTCGATCACGGCGAGCGACGAGGGTGACGGCACCTCAGAGCAGCTGAGCGGCCTCATTCAGACCAACGCCGACATCCAGCCCGGTGACTCGGGTGGCGCCCTTGTCAACACCTCCGGCGAGGTGCTCGGCATCGACACGGCGGCCTCCGCCGGCTTCTCGTTCCAGTCGAACGACCAGTCCTCCGGGAACCAGGGCTACGCCATCCCGATCAACGCCGCCCTCACCATCGCCCGGGCGATCGAGGCCGGGTCGGGTTCGTCCACCGTTCACATCGGTCAGACCGCGTTCCTGGGTGTCGAGATCAATGCTGCGGGTGACAACTCCGGCAACTCCGGCAACTCCGGCAACTCCGGCAACGGTGGCAGCGGAGGCGGCTTCGGTAGCTTCTTCGGAGGCAACTCCGGCAACACCGGGTCGTCGGTCTCCGGGGCCTCCATCGCCAGCGTCGTCACCAACGGTCCCGCCCAAGAGGCCGGCCTGGCCGCCGGCGACGTCATCACGACCCTCGGTGGCAAGACGATCGGTACCGCCAACGACCTCACCACCGCCATCAGCGTGTACCACCCGGGCGACAAGGTGAGCATCGGTTGGACCGACGGGTCGGGTCAGACCCACACGGCCACCGTGCAGCTCTCGTCGGGTCCCCCGCAGTAGTTCAGTTCCGAGGGCCGGCGGCCGGTTCGATACGACCGGTCGCTGGCCCGACGACGTCAGCGCTGCAGCAAGCTGACGAGCGCGACGAGCGTGGCGAGCACGGCGGCACTGAGCACGCAGATCAAGCCCCAGCCGACGCTGGCAGTGGCACCGGCGGTGGACGGCACCTGCGAGATCTTCTGCACGATGCGGACCATGTCGTAGACGGCGAAGACCGTCGTCACGGCGGCGATGAGGGTCGTGATGATCGACAGCTGGAGCTCCTCCGAGGTCATCTCGAAGCAGGCGAAGATGACGAGCAGCGTGCCGCCGATGAACGTCGCCCAGCCGTTGACGCCGATGAGGGTCGAGACTCCGGGATCGATGCCGTTGAAGGACACGTGCAGGTCGGCGACGCCCACATTCCCGGTGACGTGCACCCACGCCCCGACGGACCCGTACATCAGGGCGATGCCGCTGACCAGGAGCAGGAAAACACCCATGTTCAACGTGAAGCCGGTCGCCTTGGACCTGGAGGAGGTCGGCATGGAGGCGTAGGGATTGCCCGACAGGCGAGGCCCGGGTTGGGGCGGGTTCGCATCGTGGGAGGCCAACTCCTCCGGGGCGTCGCCCGCAACGAGCCATCCCTGTCCGGCGGTCCACCGCCTCCTGCCCGTCCAGTTCTGGCCGTCCCAGTAGGTCTGGTCGCTCGGATTGGTGCGGCTCGGGTACCACCCGGGTGCCTTCGGGCTTCCTCCGGTCCCGCCCACAGCAACGTCAGGCTCGGACACCACCACCGGCTGCGCCGTCTGCGGCTCTTCCTCGGCCATCCTCATCACCTCCGATGAGTCCGTCGTGCCTGCCCTGGTTCAGACAGGTAGCTTGGCTGGCATGACGGTGCAGAGCGTGGATCCCGGCACAGACCTGACCGGCAGAGACCTGACCGGCAGAGACCTGACCGGCAGAGACCTGACCGGCAGAGACCTGACCGACGCCGAGCTCACCGCCCTGGCTCTGGCCGCCGACCCGGACGCACCGATCGCGGAAGGGGCGGTGCCGATCGGGATCCACCTGGCCCAGATGGGCGCGTCACTGCCCCTGTGGTACATGCCCCCGGTGGCACGCCGGGGAGGCAGTCGCTGGAAGACGCCATTCGTCATCGCCGTGGTCTCGGCCTTCCTGCTGATCGATCTCATGGGGCTCTGCAACACCTATGGGATCCTCAGTCTGGCCTAACCCTCGGCTCCCCGTATGGGCGAGCCGGCAGGACCCGGTCAGGGCTTCCCGGCCGCCACCCAGCTCTTTATCCGTGCGTCACTGATCCGTCGCGCCGTCGCCATGTTCGCCCAGGATCGGAAGCGAGCCTTCTCGTCGGCGCTCAGCTGGGAGTAGAGGCTCCTCTCGGCCGGAGCGGCGCCGGGCCCGGAGGACCGCGATCGCCCGTGGTCGCCGCGGGCCCGTCCCTTCTCCATGTACGGCTGGAGCGCCCCGCGAAGCTTCGACGCGTTGGCCGTACTCAGGTCGATCTCGTAGGTCGTGCCGTCGAGGGCGAACTGGATGGTCTCGTCGGCGTCCCCGCCATCCATGTCGTCGGTCAGCTTGACTATCACGGTCTTTGCCATGACAGAGATGGTGGCAGAGCTCTCGGCGGCTCACCAAGACCGCCTCCTGCCCATTCGCGGTCAGATGCCGGAAGAACGGCGGCGCTCGAGGCATCTCCGGACAGGAAGGCCAGGCCAGACGGCGGTTCGCGTCGCGCGCTGATCCGGTGCAATCACACCGAATCACGTGTTTGCCCGGAAGGACGACGGGTACGCTGGAATGGTCCCGGCGCGCCGGATTTGACCCCTTTCCCCCTCTGTCGAGTCCAGGTCGCGTCGGGGCCAGTTCGTCCACCACCGCCGCGATGCTCCGCTCGGGGGCACCGCCCTCCACCAGAATGGCTTGATGCCGCGTCGGAAGAGGGCCCACACGGGCCAGGGCAAGCAGCGCGACGACGATCACCGGATCGCCGGCCTCGGATCACACTGGCGCGCCGACGGCCTCCCGAAGGCGGCGTACGCGAGCCAACGCGACGCGTTGACCGCGGCGTCCGTGCGCCGACAGGAATCGGGGGTGGAGCTCGACGTCTACTGCTGTGACGTCTGCTCGGCGTGGCATATGGGAAACCCGCGCCGCGGCACATCCTCGCCGGGCGTTCGGACCTGAGGGTCGCGACCACAACGATCCCTGCGAGGATGGGCTGATGGAAGCGCATGGCGACGCCGAAGCCGTCGAAGGCATCCCGGTCGAAGAACGAGACGACGACGGCGCGGAGACAGCGATCGAGGAGGAGAACGCCGGGGGCTTCGACAGCTGGCGGCGCGAGTCGGCCCTGGGTGCGGTCGGCACCGGTCTGGCCCGGGGTCTCCAGGCGGTCTTCGCCCCGCCCGCACACGAGATCGCCATCGTCGCCGAGGTGCCGGGCGAACCCCCGGACGCGGATCAGCGACTCCAGGTCATCCTCGATCCCGAGGATCCGACGAAATCGGTCGCCATCGTGCCCAGGACCGCAGTCGACCGACCTCCCGAGTGAACCTGCCGGAGGGCTGACGCGACCTCCATGCGTTGACGGGCGGGCCGGCCGGACTTAACATCCGGGCTATCGGACAGTATGTCCGATAGATCAGAGGAGTTGTCACATCATGAGCACTCTGGCGGGCGTGACCCCAGTAGACCTTTCGGATTCGCAGTCCTACGTGACCGGCGTCCCCCACGCCTGGCTGGCCCATCTGCGCCGCCACGACCCCGTCCACTGGCAGGACGAGCCCGGCGGCCCCGGCTTCTGGGCGGTCACCCGCTACGAGGACTGCGTCACCGTGAACCGGGACTACGAACGCTTCAGCTCCGCCGCCCAGGGGACCATGCCCTTCGAGCTCGGCGCGGACGAGGTCGCCCAGCAGAGCCTGATGATGCTCAACATGGACCCGCCGCTGCACACCCGCTACCGGCGCCTGGTCAACAAGGGATTCACCCCCCGCATGGTGCGCGACCTCGAGGAGAGCATCCACCGCTCCTCAGACGCCATCATCGACGAGGTGATCGAGAAGGGGGAGGCCGACTTCGTCACCCAGATGTCGGCCGAGCTTCCTCTCCGGGTCATCGCAGAGCTCCTCGGGGTGCCGCACGAGGACCGCCACCGCATGTTCGACTGGTCCAACCGGATGGTCGGCAATGCGGACCCCGAGTACCAGGCCGAAGCCGAGATGGCCCTGACCGCCGCCATGGAGCTCTACGCCTACGCCGCCGAGCTCTTCGGGAAGAAGCGGATCGACCCGCACGCCGACCTGATGAGCGTGCTCACGGGCGTCGAGGTCGAGGGCGAACGGCTGAGCGACCTGGAGCTCGAGCTCTTCTTCCTGCTCCTGACCGTCGCCGGGAACGAGACCACCCGCAACCTCATGTCCGGCGCCATGCACGCCTTCTTCCAGAACCCCGCGCAGTGGCAGCGCCTCCTGGCAGACCGCAGCCTCCTGCCGACCGCCGTCGAGGAGATGCTGCGCTTCGTCACGCCCGTCATGAACTTCCGTCGCACCGCCATGTGCGACGTCGAGCTCAGCAACACCACCCTCGCCGCCGGGGACAAGGTCGTCTTCTTCCACGCGTCGGCCAACCGGGACGAGGACGTCTTCACGGACCCCGACTCGTTCGACGTGGGGCGCGATCCCAATCCCCACATCGCATTCGGCGGTGGAGGCCCTCACTTCTGCCTCGGGGCCAACCTGGCCCGGATGGAGATCCGGGTCATGTTCGAACACCTCTTGGACCGCGTGCCCGACATTCGCCAGGACGGTGCGGTGCAGCGCCTACAGTCCCAGTTCATCAATGGCGTCAAGCACCTGCCCGTGGCGTTCACCCCTTCCGCCCGCATCGGCTCCTGAGCCGGTGGGCTGAGGACGGGCATGGCGGCGCGGCGCGCTCCCGACGCGCTCAAGGACGTCATCCGTGACTTCCGGCGGGACCAGATCATCGACACCGCGCGCCGGCTCTTCGGCGAGCGCGGGTCCACCGACGTCTCCATGGACGAGATCGCCGCCCAGGCCGGGGTGGCCCGCTCGACCGTCTACGTCTACTTCGCCAACCGGGACGAGCTCCTGCGGGCCTGCGTGCAGTCCATGTACGACCGCCTGCAGGAGACCATCGCACTCGCGCAGGACGACGGCGCGACGCCGGTCGAGCGGCTGCGCGGGCTCATCGTCGGCGTGCTGGAGCGGATCGACGAGAGCCCGGCCTTCTTCCGCCTCGCGATGGCAGTCCAGTCGACCACCACCGCCGCCGGTTCGGAGGCCGTGGGCGGCGCGCTCATGATGATCGGCCTCGACATGATCCGCGTCCTCGAGGACCTCGTCGTGGCGGGCATCGCGACCGGGGACTTCCGGTCGGACCTCAATCCCGAGCGCGCCGTGGTGCTCGTGGGCCAGCAGATCTACGGCGCGCTGTCCGTCCGGGCAGGCGAGCCTGCACCGATCCCGGTCGCCCGGTTCGCCGACGAGATCTGCACGTTCGTGTGCCGGGGACTGGGAGCGTGACGTGAAGTTCGACCTCTGGATGCCGACGGCGAGCCCGATGACCACCGCCGCGCTGCTCGACGCCGTGGCCGAAGGGGCCGGGACCGCGGCATCGCGACGATCTGGGTCGGTGAGCACGTGGTGCTCTTCGAGCAGTACGAGAGCCACTACCCCTACGCCGAGGACGGGCGCATCCCGGCCCCGTCGGGCAGCGGCCTGCTCGAGCCGATGGTCACCCTGACCTACCTGGCGGCGCGGACATCCACGGTCCGGCTCGGCACGGCCATGCTGCTCCTCCCCCAGCGCAACCCCGTCTACACCGCCAAGGAGGTCAGCTCGCTCGACTGGCTCTCGGGCGGGCGGGTCGACCTCGGCGTCGGTGTCGGTTGGCTCAAGGAGGAGTTCGACGCGCTGAACGTGCCCTGGGAACGCCGGGGCCGCCGCACCGACGAGTACCTCGAGGTGCTCCGCACGCTCTGGCTCGACGACACGTCCTCCTTCCACGGCGAGGTCTACGACCTGCCCGCGTGCGAGATGTACCCCAAACCGGTGCAGCAGCCGCCCCCCATCCACATCGGAGGCGAGACGCCGGCCGCGCTGCGCCGGGCGGCGCGCCTGGGGCAGGGCTGGCACACCTTCAACCGGTCACCCGACGAGCTCGCGGCCGGCCTGGCCGCGCTCGACGAAGAGCTGGCCGAGGCCGGGCGCACCCGCGACCAGCTGCGCATCACGGTGTGCCCCTACTTCAACCAACTGACGCCCGAATGGGTGGAGCGCTACGCCGAGGCCGGCGCCGACGCGGTGGCCGCGCTCTTCTTCGCGTTCACCCCGGACGACGTGGCCGGGGCCTTCGACGGCCTCGAGGCCTGCCGGGACGCCGCAGCGCGCTGCTGACAGCGAGACGGGCAGAGGAGGTGCGAGCGGTCGCGCCGCGTCGCGACGGGGTGAAATACCGCGGGCGGCGCGAGGTGCGCTGCGTGCTCGGGGCGGACCACGCCCGCTCCCTCGCGCCGCCCGAGGGCCTTTGGCCCTCAGAACGTACGGCCCGATCACCCCGGACCGAATCGTCCGCAGGAATGATCGGGCCACCCAGGTTTCATTCTTGGGGATGAGCAACGCCCCGGCCTCCACCAGGGAGGCTGGGAAGGTGAGACCGGGGTGGTTCCTGAAGGGAGGCCCAGCTCAGGCGGCACTACCATGGTCGTCCCGCCTGGGAACGAAGGATCCGATGGCCCCCAGCTCACGTCACCTGTACCCCGAGTGGCTCCGGCCCCGGAACGCACGCGTTGACGCCGCGCCGGCCGGGGGTGCGTCCGATCGGCAGAGCGACGGGGCCTGGCGGGTCTGGGCCTGGCTGCGTGCCGTGGACCGCCGCTACGCCACCCTGGTCGACGTCGTCCTCGCGTCCGGGCTCTTCGTGCTGTGCTCGGGATGGGTGATCGAGCGCACGGCATCCCGGCCCGACCTCTGGTTCGTGGCTGCGCTCGTCTTCCCACTGGTCTTCCGGCGCCGGGCGCCGATGACGGTCTTCCTCGTCATTGCGGCAGTGGCCTTCACCCAATGGCTCGTCACCGGTCCGGCCCTGGCCGACAGCGCGCTCCTGGTCGCGCTCTACACGGTGGCACTCGAGTCCGCATGGCTCCTCGTCGCGGCGGCCACGGTCATCCTCGAGGTGGGCGTGGTCATGGCCACGGCGCGCTGGACGCCCACCGGCAACGACGTCAAGTCCTTCGTGTTCCTCACCGGCCTGGTCTTCACGGCGCTCCTCGCCGGGGTGGTGGTACGGGCCCTGCGCAGCCAGCTCGACTGGCTCGCCGAGCGCGCCGAGCGGTTGGAGCTCGAGCGCGACCAGCAGGCGACGCTGGCCGCGGTCACCGAACGGGCGCGCATCGCACGGGAGATGCACGACGTCGTCTCGCACAACATCCAGGTGATGGTGACCCTGGCCGACGCCGCCTCCCTGGCACAGGCCGCGGACCCGGCGCGCGCGGCGGAGGCGATCCACGAGGTCTCGAGCACGGGGCGCCAGGCCCTCACCGACATGCGCCGGATGCTCGGGGTGCTGCGCGAGGAGCCGGCGCCGGGTGGGGCGAACGGCTCCGTGGGCACCGCCGGCGGGACGGATCGTCCGCTGTTCGCACCCCAGCCGGGCCTGCGTGAGCTCGACCCGCTCGTCGAGCGCGTCCGGGGGACTGGCCTCGACGTCTGGGTCCGCTACGTGGGCGCGCCCTTCGAGGTCTCCGAGGCGGCCGGGCTCACGGTCTACCGCATTGTGCAGGAGGCCCTGACCAACGCCCTGAAGCATGCCGACGAGCCCGCCTCCGTCGAGGTGCGGCTGGCCTTCGCCGATCCCGACGTGTCCGTGCGGATCACCGACGACGGCCGGACCGGCGCAACGGGCCCCTCGTCGCCGTCGGTGAACGGGAACGCGAACGGGAAGGGGAACGGGAACGGGCGAGCAGCGTCGGCGGGAGGAGGCCACGGTCTGGCGGGCATGGCGGAGCGGGCGACCGCGTTCGGCGGGACGCTGCGGGCCGGGCCACGCCCCACGGGTGGCTGGGAGGTCGCGGCCACGCTGCGCGACTGCAAGGCGCCCGCCCCGGCATGACGATCCGCGTCGTGCTGGCGGACGATCAAGCACTCCTGCGCAAGGGCTTCCGTATGATCCTCGAGGCCGAGGAGGACATGGAGATCGTCGGTGAGGCGCCCGACGGTGCCGACGCCGTCCGCCTCGTGGAGCTGTACCGTCCCGACGTCGTGTTGATGGACGTGCGCATGCCCGTCCTCGACGGGATCGAGGCCACCCGGTCCATCACCGCGTCGGAGGCCGGGGAGGAGACCCGCGTGCTCATCCTGACCACCTTCGACCTCGACGAGTACGCCTTCAGCGCCCTGCGGGCGGGTGCCAGCGGGTTCCTGCTCAAGGACGTCCCCCCGGCGGAGCTCATCACGGCCATCCGGACCGTGGCCCGGGGCGACGCCGTGGTGTCGCCCCGGATCACGCGGCGCCTGCTCGAGGAGTACGCCGGGACGCTGCCCGACCTGTCCGAGGATGCCGCAGCGGGAGGCGACGGCACCGGTGAGCACCCGGCGTTGGCCAGCCTGACCGAGCGCGAACGCGAGGTCCTCCTGGCCGTCGCCGACGGGCTGTCTAACGCGGAGATCGCCGAGCGCCTGTACGTCTCCGAGGCCACGGTCAAGTCCCACGTCGGCCGCCTGCTGGCCAAGCTCGGGCTGCGCGACCGCGTACAGGCGGTCGTCTTCGCGTTCCAGTCCGGCCTCGTCGATCCCTGATCCCGACGGGCGCACCCATAGGCTCGTCCCGTGGCGTCCACCGACCTGCATCTAGGCACGTTCAGCGACACCGGGCCGTGGACGATCGAGCCGGAGGCGCTGGCCTGGCGACGCGGGTTGGCCGGCGTCCGCACCCGGCTCACCGCCTCGCTCCCCTCCCTCACCCGGCCCCGCTCCCTGCCCCCCGGCCGCAGGCTCGGGACGACGGTGCGGCACCTGGGCGGCGCACTCGCACTGTGGTACGTGCGGGAACGGCGGCGTCGCGGCACGGAGTCGATCGCCGGCATCTCGCGCCGCCTGCGGGTGGCGGCCGAGAAGCTGGGCCCGACCTACATCAAGCTGGGCCAGATCATCGCGTCGGGTGACGGCATCTTTCCGCCGGAATTGGTGGCCGAATTCAAATGGTGCCGCGACCAGGTGACCGCCGAACCGTGGCCGGTGGTCGAGCAGGTGCTGACCGAAGAGCTCGGTGGGCCCCTCTCCACGGTGTTCGCCGCGGTCGAGCGCACCCCGCTCGCTGCCGCCTCCATCGCCCAGGTGCACGCGGCCACGCTGGTCGACGGGACATCGGTCGTAGTCAAGGTCCAGCGCCCGGCAGTGTCGGAGCGTGTGCGCCAGGACCTCGCCGTAATGTCGTGGCTGGCGCCCCACCTCGTGGGCCGGATCCCCGTGGCCGCGTTGGCCAACCCGCCGGCCCTGGTGGAGCTCTTCGCCGAGACGATCGTCGAGGAGCTCGACTTCCGGCTCGAAGCCGAGAACATGCTCGACATCGCGGCGACTTTCGCCGCGCTGGACCAGCGCGACTTCGTCGTGCCCCGGCCCCACCCGACGCTGGTGACTCGCCGCATGCTCGTGATGGAACGGCTCGACGGCTTCCACTTCGGCGACGTCGCCGGCATGCAGGCGGCCGGCATCGACACCGAGGCAGTCGTGCGGGCGGGCATGATCGGCTTCCTGGAGGGCGCCCTGTTCTACGGCATCTTCCACGGGGACCTGCACGGCGGGAACCTGTTCGTGCTGCCCTCGGGCAAGACCGCGCTGCTGGACTTCGGCATCACGGGGCGGCTGACCGAGCCCAAGCGCCTGGCCCTACTCTCGCTGCTGGTCGGGGCCTCGAACGGGGACATCCCCGTGCAGGTCGGCGCGCTGCGGGACCTGGGCGCCTTTCCCGGCGACGTCGACGTGCAGCACGTCATCGACGTGCTGGGCCTGGACCGGCCCCCGATCGACCCGACGGCGTTGACCGCCGACGAGCTGGTCGCCGAGATGCAGCGCTCCATCAAGACGTTGCTCGGGATCGGCGCCCGCCTGCCCAAGGAGCTGATGCTGTTCGTGAAGAACATGATGTTCCTCGACGGGGCCATCGCCACGCTCGCACCGGACCTCGACCTCTTCGCCGAGGTGGAGGCAATCGCGCTCCTGTTCGCGGCCAAGCACGGCGAACGGATCATGGCCCAGCTCGGCCTCGAGCAGGACGACGACTGGGCGCCGGACATGGCAGGGATCAAGGCGGGCTTCGGGCTCGACGAGTCGACTGAGGGCCTGACCCACCGCGAGCTCCAGGCCCGCCGGGCGCAGGTGCGCGAGAAGTTCGAGGGGCGCGGCCGGCCGGGCCGAAGGCGGCGGGCCCGGGACTAGGCCAACATGTCCGGCGGCCAACATGTCCGGTGCCAACATGTCCGCGGGCACAGGGTCGGGGGAGGTGGCGCCGATGACGAGGGCAGCGCAGGGCAACGGACCGACTTCGGGGGATGCACTCCCCTCCTACACCTCGGGCCCATCCGCCACCCCCCTCTTGGGCGACACCATCGGTGCGAACCTGCGGCGGACGGCCGCCCGTGTGCCGGGCCACGAGGGCCTGGTCGACGTCCCCTCGGGCCGGCGCTGGACCTATGCCGAGCTGGTCGCCGACGTCGACCGCCTCGCGAGCGCGCTCCTCGAGGGAGGTGTCGAGCCGGGGGACCGGGTGGGGATCTGGGCCCCCAACTGCCCCGAGTGGACCCTCGTGCAGTACGCCACCGCGTCCATCGGCGCCATCCTCGTCACCGTCAACCCGGCCTACCGCACCCATGAGCTCGAATTCGTGCTGAACCAGTCGGGCGTCCGGCACCTCGTGGCCGCGTCGGCGTTCAAAACGTCGGACTACGGGGCCATGGTCGCCGACGTGCAGCCGCGCTGCCCCGGACTGCACGAGGTGACCATCATCGGGTCGGACGGGTGGGACCGCCTGGTGGGGGTGACGGCCGACCTCCCGCGCGTGGCCGACGTCGCCGCACGGCTGTCGGCCGACGACCCCATCAACATCCAGTACACCTCGGGGACGACGGGCTTCCCGAAGGGCGCCACGCTCAGCCACCACAACATCTTGAACAACGGCTTCTTTGTCGGCGAGCTGTGCGGCTACACGGACGCGGACCGCGTGTGCATCCCCGTGCCCTTCTACCACTGCTTCGGCATGACGATGGGCAACCTCGGCTGCACGACGCACGGCGCCACCATGGTCATCCCGGCGCCGGGCTTCGACCCCGCGGCGACGCTGGCCGCCGTCGCGGGCGAGCGCTGCACGTCGCTGTACGGCGTGCCGACGATGTTCATCGCCGAGCTGGCCGAACCGGGCTTCGACGGGTACGACCTCACGAGCCTGCGCACCGGGATCATGGCGGGCTCGCCCTGCCCGGTCGAGATCATGAAGCAGGTCGTGGCGCGCATGGGCATGGAAGAGGTGACCATCTGCTACGGCATGACCGAAACCTCCCCCGTCTCGACCCAGACCACGGGAAGCGACTCGCTGGAACGCCGGGTCTCGACGGTCGGCCGCGCGCATCCTCACGTGGAGGTGAAGATCGTCGACCCCGTGACCGGCCGCACGGTGCCGCGAGGCACGGCGGGCGAGCTGTGCACGCGTGGGTACTCGGTGATGCTCGGCTATTGGGGAGAACCAGAGCGCACAGCCGAGGCGATCGACGCGGCACGGTACATGCACACGGGCGACCTGGCGATCATGGACGACGAAGGGTACGTGAACATCACCGGCCGCCTGAAGGACATGGTCATCCGTGGCGGTGAGAACATCTATCCGCGGGAGATCGAAGAGTTCCTCTACTCGCATCCCGACGTGCTGGACGCCCAGGTGATCGGCGTGCCCGATGCCCGGTACGGCGAGGAATTGATGGTCTGGGTGCGGCTGCGGCCGGGGGCGGACGTGCTGACCGCCGAGGCCCTGCGCGTGTTCTGCCACGGCAAGCTGGCCCACTACAAGATCCCCCGTTACGTGCACATCGTGGAGGAGTTCCCCATGACGGTGACGGGCAAGGTGCGCAAGGTGCAGATGCGCGAGGAGTCGGTCGTGCTCCTGGGGCTGGGCGAGGCGGCATCGGTCGGCCACGCGTAGCGTCGCGTCGCGTCGCCCCGCGGGGCCGTCCCCGGCCGCCGGCTACTTCGGCCGGAAGTGCACGAAGACGCGGCCGAAGTTGTGCGAATCCTTCTCCACCCGGTGGTAGAGCACCTTGATGTCCTTGCGGTCGAGGAAGCGCAGCACCCGCTTCTTCAGTTGCCCGCTGCCCTTGCCCGGGATGATCTCGACCAGCTTGGCCTTGGTGGCCACCGCCTCGTTCATGACCTCGCGCAGGGCGCGGTCGATGTCGCCGCCCCGGTTGTAGATGTCGTGCAGGTCGAGCGTCAGCTTCATGGGAACGCCCGGGCCGCCCTACTCGTCGATGTCCGTGGCCGCCGGTCCGAACACGACGAGGTGGTCGAGCACGGGCGACGGGTCGCCGGTCCAGTCGAGGTCGGCGAGCTGGCGCCGGCTCCGGCGCCCCAGGCGCCACCGGAAGGCCTCGAACCGTTCCGTCGTGAGCACGATCGCCCCGCCCTCGGGAGGGGACGGGCCATCGGGGCCGAGGTCGTAGGCCCCGTCCTCCACGACGACCCGGAGCGGCACGGGCGGCTGCAGCCAGGTCAGGAGGCGGTCCGACCCGAGGCGCACCACCTCGGTGTCGCGGGCGCCGGGCGCGCCGAGCGCGCCCCGGATGTCCTGCTCGTGGGTGGCGACGTCGAGCACGGCCGGCCAGACCTCGAAGCCGTCGATCGCCGCCGCGAATCGGGGCGCCAGCTCGTCCCAGCGTGCCAGCACCTCGGGGAACGGGCTGTCCCGGAAGCGGTCCACCTGGGCGGCGGACTGCTCCTCGGTCGGCGGCGCGGTCAGGCGCCCCTCCAGCACGTCCTCTCCGACCGCCGTCAGGTGGGCCACGACGTCGCGCACCCGCCAGCCGGGACACGCCGGCACCGGCGCGGCCAAGGCCGGCTCGTCGAGCCCGCGCACCAGCGCGAGCACGCGGACCCAGGAGTCGCCGTAGAGCTGCGAGAGGGACGGTTCCGCCATGGCCGAACGATAGGCCCGGCGGGCGGATCCCGACCCCCGGCACCGGTCGATGGGAAGCTGACGGGGTGGACACCATCCGGGCTCTCCAACGCGACGACTGGGACGACTGGCGGGCCCTCTGGGGGGGCTACCTGGCCTTCTACCGGGCCGAGCTGCCCGACGCGACGTCCCGCACGACCTTCGACCGCCTCTGCGCGGGTGAGGCCGGCATGTTCGGCCTGCTCGCCCTCGACGACGACGGGCGGGGCGTCGGGATGGCCAACTGCGTCGTGCACGCCTCGACCTGGTCCCGGCAGCCCAAGTGCTACCTCGAGGACCTCTTCGTGGCGCCCACGGCCCGGGGCCACGACGTCGGGCGTGCCCTGCTCGTCGCCGTCAAGGAAGCCGGCGCCCAGCACGGCGCCGACCGCGTCTACTGGCACACCCAGCAGTACAACGGCCGCGCCCGCTCGCTCTACGACCAGGTCGGGCAGCCCACGTCGTTCGTCGTCTACGAGATGTAGCCGGGCGCCTGTCACAGCAGTTCCGTAGGGTGTCGGCCATGTCCGGCGCGCCCGCCCCGATCCCGGCCCCGGCGCGGGCCGGCCGGTAGGGTTCGACGCGATCCCATGCCGCCTCGCCGTCGCACCGCGACCTCCAACTTCGGCGTCGGGCGCCGCGAATCCCACGTGGCGGACGCCTTCTACGCCCGCTTCGAGGCACCGGAGCTCAGCGCCGACGAGCACGTGAACCCGCATGCACCCGGCGTCACCTGCGTGCACGGCGACGCCCGCCGGATGGAGGCGGTGGCGGACTACTCGGTGGCCCTCGTGGTCACCTCGCCGCCGTACTTCGCCGGGAAGCAGTACGAGGAGGAGCTCGACCGCGAGGGAGTGCCGGGCTCCTACATCGAGTACCTGGCGCTGTTGCGCGACGTCTTCGCCGAGTGCAAGCGGGTGCTCGAGCCGGGTGGCCGCATCGCCGTCAACGTGGCCAACCTCGGCCGCAAGCCGTACCGCAGCCTGGCCGCCGACGTCATGGCCATCCTGCAGGACGACCTGCACCTGCTGCCCCGGGGGGAGATCGTGTGGCAGAAGGGCGAGGGGGCCAGCGGTTCGTGCGCCTGGGGCTCCTTCCGCTCCCCCGCCAACCCGGTGCTGCGCGACGTGACCGAACGCGTCATCGTGGCCAGCAAGGGACGCTTCGGGCGGGCGCGCAGCCCCAAGGAACGCCGCCGTGAGGGGCTGCCGCACGAGAGCAGCATCGCGGCGGACGACTTCATGGCGCTGACGCTCGACGTGTGGGACATCCCGCCCGAGAGCGCGGTGCGCGTGCGGCACCCGGCACCCTTCCCCGTCGAGCTGCCGCAGCGGCTCATGGAGCTGTACACGTATCGAGGCGATCTGGTGGTCGACCCCTTCGCCGGGTCGGGCTCCACCCTGGTGGCGGCGCTGCGCTGCGGCCGCGACGCCGTCGGCTACGACCTCGATCCCGCCTATGTCGAGCTGTCCCGCACCCGCCTGGCCGGCGAGGAGCGCCCGGCGGGCGACACGGTCGCGGTCGACGGGACGTCCGCTGCCACGTTGGCGCGGGCCACGCTCGAGGCCGCAGGCTTCTCCGACGTGCGGCCGAACCGTCGCCTGCGCGGACTGGGGCTGGCCGTCGACTTCACCGGCATCGATGCAGCGGGCCGGACGTGGTACTTCGACGTGGCCGGCCCGAACTCGGCCTACCGGGGCGGCATGGCACGCTCCGACACGGTCTGGCGGGCCCTCGGCCGGGCCCACGTGATGGCCGCCGGGGGGCACGCGCCCTTCGTCGTGCTGACCACCCAGCTGCCCCGGTCCGGCACCGAGGCGGATCGCGCCCTGCGGGCGCCCGGGCCCGGTGGGATCTTCGACGCCATCGACCTCCTGTCGGCCGACGCCCGGACCCGGCTGGCGCGGTACGCCGGGGGGCGGACCGGATCACCCCGGGTGGGCTTCTGGACAGCGAGGGACGTCACGCCGGGAGCCGTGTGAGCATGGGCACGATCTGAGGATGGGCACGGTCTGACATGGGCACGGTCGTCGCCTGCGCGGTCGTGCGCGAGGACCCTCCGCGCGTGTTCGTCGCCGAGGATCTCGAGACGCTGAACTGGGTGCTGGCGTGCCAGCTCGTGGCCAAGACGCCGGGTCGGGACCTGCCTCCGGGCGAACGCGCCGCACTGCGTCAGGCCCTGCGCGAAGAACGTTGGGGCGACGCCGTGTTCGCCTTCATCGCCCGTACGGGGACGGCCGTCGACGTCTACGAGAGCACGGAGCTGCACGCGAGCGCCGAGGCGCCGGTGGGGCCGCTCGAGCTCCAGCTCACTCCCCTCTTCACCGAGTAGTCGTCACCCGGCGCCCGTCCTCCTCACCCGGGCGCTAACCCAGGCGGGACGCGTTCACCGCGTCGACGAACTGGTTCTGGGCAGCGATCAGCGCCTTCAGCGTCTGGCTTGCGTCGACGCGGCTGGCGGTGCTGCGGTAGTCGGAAAGCGTGGGCCCCGCGTGGGCCAGCGCCGCCGTCACACCTTGGGCGCGCTGCGCGGCGATGGTGACCCGGGTGACGAGGTCCTGGCTCACCCCGGCGTGGCTGGAGCCCTCGATGGCGCCCACAAAGGACCCGAGCTGCCCCGAGAGCTGCCCGTCGGCCTGCTCGAGGCACGACACGCTTTGGCAGTTGTCAGCGGTCGTCGTGAACTGGTTGAGGCTCGACACCAGTTGGTTGTTCACCTGCACCAGGTTCTCGTGGTTCTGGATCGAGGCGTTGAGCACGCCCAGGCCGATGACCGCGCCGATGCCGACTACGATGGTCACGACGAGGAGGCGTTTGGCTCCCATGCTCAGGACCAGTTTCCAGGGCTCCGGCACCGGAGGTGGGAGCGCCGGCGCGTCGACGTCCTGCCCCGCGGCGTCGCCTCCCGGCACGAGGACCGGCGCCGGAAGCGCCAGGTCTCCGAACACCTCGCCCGGATACGTCGGGACGAGCAGGCCGAAGTAGCCGATGACCCGGAGCTCGTAGCGAGTGAAGGCCTGGTAGACCTCGTGGGCCGGCTTCGGGAGCCATCCCGTGATCAGGACCCAGAACCACAAGAAGAAGGCCAGGACGTACAGGCCGAGTCCCACCACGCGCAGTGCGATGTTGGCCGGAATCACCAGCACCAGGCGGAAGAGGACGGCGGCGCGGTTCAACCGGGTGGCCGGAGGAACGGCGAGGCTGGTGTGGTACTCGGGCACGTCGTCCGTGCTGAACGGGGGGAAGCGGTCGGTGAGGAGAAAGAGGTACGCCTCCAGCCGAAGCATCATGCGCAGGTAGACCGTCACGATGGTCCGCACGAACTGCGGGGCTCGGCCCAGGACGAGCGCGGCGAACCAACCGAGCACGACACACACCCCGGCGGCAATGCCGACGAAGAGGACGACAACGGCCAGTGGGAGAGCCAGGATCCCCCGCACCAAGACGGTCCATCTCCGCTGCTTCGCCCGCTCGGGCAACATCGCCAGCAGGGGCAGGGGCTCTTCGGGAGGAAGCAGTTGCGGGTAGGCCGACGTCGCGGACATCGCCACGTCGGGGGCGCCTGGCTGGTGGTCGCGCCCTGCCTCGTCTTGACCGATCATGGCCCGACGACCTTCATTGAGCCACCCATGAAAACGATGAACGGTGATCGGTAGAGCACCGTTGTCGTCCGGCCGGGCGCGACGTCGAGCCCGAGGGCGGACTCCCCCGTCCGGCTCGAGAACAGGTAGCGGAAAGAGACCTTGACCTCGTGCGCTCCGGGGGGAACGACGAAGAAGTGATCACCCCATTTGAGGACAGAGGTGGTCCCGTCGATGGTGACGTTGGTCTTGAAGAGGAGGAGCAACAACGCCAGAGGGAAGATCTTCGTCCGGACGAGAATGCCCGTCGCAGTGCTCTCATGTGCGGACATCGCGTTCTCCCTTCCTCGCAGGCCGGCGCGCAGCCGACCCGCCTCCGTCGCTGTCGTGCACGGTACGCAACCCCGGTAAAGCACCGGTAAGGGCGGCCGGCGGCCGGGCGCGCCAGGGTCGGCGCTCGAGGCTCCGAGTGGGAGGATGCGTCCATGCCGAGCGACCGGACGACGGTGACCGAGCTCGGGACCGGTCTCGGCATGCTCGGGTTCGACAGCATCGACGAGGCCCTGCGGTCGCGCACGGCGGTCATGCGCAGCCTGTCGCCAGAGGTATGGGAGCGCCTCGAGCGGGTGCGCGCAGGCGGGGTGTACGACTCGGAATTCCATGCCGCCTGGGCGAACGGGCAGGCCTTCCTGAACGCCGACGACGGCTTGCGGGGGCGACTCCCCCAGGTGATCGAGTGGAAGGGCACGGGCCGCGCTCCAGGCGACGAGGTGGCTCCCATCGACCTGCGGGTCGACCATGTGTACCTGGTGAGCTGCAAGTACCTCTCGAGCATCCTCTTCAACGCCTCTCCGACCAGCGTGTTCGACTCCCTCCTCTTCGGTGGTCAGGCCCGCGGCGGCCGAGTGGCGCGCGAGGTCCTGCCCGGTGGCGGTGACTGGTACGCCCAGGTGGCGCCGATCGAGTACCAGGACCTGTACGAGGCCGTCCGTCTCGCCACCCGCCACGAGGGGGAGGTGCGGCCGTCACGTGAGCCGACCGCCCACCCGGAGCGACCGGGACGCCCGCCCGCCACGCCTGCGCTCCCGGGGCTGGGCGACGCTCCGCACGCCGAAGCACCCGCGCCCGAGAGACCCCGAGGCGCCGCGATGCTGCCCTCGTCGCTGCGCGATCTGCCCCCGCGCGCCGTCGACCTCACGGTCCCCCAACGCGACGCGCTCGGCCGGTGGCTCCGCCCCGGCTGGCCCCCGGGCGCCAAGGATCTGTACGCGGCGCTGTCGCGCGCGGTCGCCCGTGCCTCCGCTCGCCGCTGGGAGGCGGCCATGGACCACCGCGGCGGGACAGGCGAGGCCATGCTCTGGCGCCTCCTGCGCATCGGCAGTGCGCCCTACTTCGTGCTGGGCTCCTCGGCCGACCGTTCGCTGCGGCTCCGCATCGCCACCTCGTGGGATTGGCGCCAGCAGTTCCAACTGATGGCCATCACGATGGAGGGCCAACGGGGTGGACAGCCCCGGGTGGGCTGGGAGGCCGTCGTGCGCGACCGCGTGTCCCATGTGGTGCACTCCGTGGCCGGGCACATCGAGGTGCGCTGGAGCCACGGCCGTTTCGGAGGTCCGCCCGAGGCCAAGGGGTACCTCGACACGGCGCACCACCTCGTCCCCGGGTATGTCACGCTTCGATGAGCGTCTTCGACCCCACGAGCTTCACTCCCCCGTTCCGTGTCCCGGAGCTCGCCTCACCTCCGGTCGTGCTCCGGCCCTACGCCATCTCCGATCTGGCCCTGGTGCGCCAGGCCGCGGCCGATCCATTCATTCCCTCCATCTCGTCAGTGCCGCGGACGTACACCGACGACTCCGGCCGGGCCTTCATCGAGCGCCAGCAGGCGCGCAGCGCCGAGGGCGACGGCTATTCCTTCGTGATCGCTCCCGAGACCGATCGCAAGGCGGGCGTCGGTTCCATCGGGCTCTGGCTGCAGGAGATAGAGAGTGGACGCGCCTCCATCGGCTACTGGCTCGTCGCGGGCGCGCGTGGAAAGGGCCTCGCAGCCTGCGCCTTGCGGGCCCTGGTGTCGTTCGCGTTCGACGCGCTCGCCATCCCGCGCCTGCATCTCTTCGTCGAGCCGTGGAACGTCGCGTCCGCCCGGACGGCCGAGCGTGTCGGTTTCCAACGCGAGGCGACGCTGCGGGGCTGGGAGCGCATCGACGATGAGCAGCGCGACGCCGATTGCTTCGCGTTCCTGCACTCGGAGTGGGTCCGGCGGAGCTGAGCGGGACAGCCGCCCGGTCCCTCTGCGAGACTGCCCGGGTGTTCGGGCGGCCTGGGCAGCCCGACGGCCGATCATGAGGGCTCACGACGTGGGGAGGCAACGCTGATGCTGGTGCTGGTCGAGGTCGAAGACCGGGTGGCCACCGTCACCCTCAACCGCCCGGAGGCGCGCAACGCGATCTCAGCCGAGCTGCACAGGGAGCTCGATGAGGCCATCACGGGCCTCGACGCCCGGGACGACGTCGGGTGCATGGTGCTCACCGGTGCGGACCCGGCCTTCTGCGCCGGCATGGATCTCAAGTCCCTCTCCAACGAGAACCGTGTCGCACAGAAGGAACGCCAGCGTGCGCCGGCCCAGCGCTTCGCCATGATGGCGCCGCACGCGACTCCCGTGATCGGCGCCATCAACGGTCCGACGGTCACGGGCGGGCTGGAGCTTGCGATGTGCTGTGACTTTCTCATCGCGTCGGAGCGGGCTCGCTTCGCCGACACCCATGTCCGGGTCGGCGTCATGCCGGGAGGAGGAATGACGATCCGGCTGCCCCAGCTCGTCGGCATCGACCGGGCACGGCGCATGAGCCTCACCGGCGACTACATCGACGCCGAGACCGCACGGGACTGGGGTCTGGTGGTCGAGGTGGTCACCCACGGGTCGTTGCTGCCGCGCGCCCGCGAGCTGGCCTCCACCATCGCCTCCATCCCGTCCGACTACGTACGCGAGCTCCGGCGCGGCTACGAGGACATCGGCGCACTCTCCGGACGCGCTGCGTTGGCCGAGGAGCAGCGGTGGTCACGGGAGTGGATGGCGGAGCGCTTCGACCAGTCCCGCCTCTCCACCGAACGCGAGAGGATCGTGGCGCGGGGCAGGGAGCAGAACACCAGCGGCCCCTCTTCGTGAAGGTCTACGCGGGCATGGACCCACGCCTCGGCCTGACGGAGGCCGTGGCCCACGCCCAGCGGGTGGAACGACTCGGCTACGACGGGCTGCACGTGGCCGAAACCGTGCATGACTCCCTGGCGGTGGCGCTGCTCGTCGCCGAGCACACCGAGCGCATCGCCGTCCGCACCAGCGTGACCCTGGCCTTCACCCGCAGCCCGACCCTCCTCGCCTACGCAGCGTGGGACATCGCCAAGCTGAGCGGCGGCCGATTCGAGCTGGGTCTCGGGACGCAGATCCGCCAGAACATCGAGGACCGCTACGCCGTGCCGTTCGGCGAGAACCCGATCGGCCGCCTCGGGGACTACGTCGGCGCGGTGCGGGGGGCCTTCGCGTCGTTTGCCTCGGGTGCGGCGCCCGCTTACGAAAGCCCGCACTACCGGGTCACCCGCATGCAGCCCTACTTCAACCCGGGTCCCGACGCGGCGACGGTGGCTCCCCCGATCTACCTCGGCGGGGTGCAGCGCCGGGCCTGCGAGCTGGCGGGAGCGGTGGCGGACGGCTTCGTCAGCCACCCGACCAACTCGAATCCCCGCTACCTTCGCGAGACCTGTCTCCCCGCGCTGGCCGAGGGGGCCCGCAGCGCCGGGCGGGACCTGCGAGCCGTCGGGTTCGAGATCGTCATCGGCACGTCTGTCATCACCGGGGCCTCGCCCCATGCGGTGGCGGCCGAGCGGGAGCGCCAGCGTCGACTGCTGGCCTTCTTGTACTCGACGCCCGCGTACGCACCGACGCTGGAGCTCTACGGCTGGACCGATGTCGGTCCCCGCCTCCGTGAGCTGATCCGCCACGACCGATGGAACGACCTGGCCAACGTGCTCTCCGACGAGGTCCTCGACACGCTCGTCCCGTGCGGCACCTTCGACGAGCTCGCAGGGCTGTTGCGCGACCGCTTCGCCGGACTGGGTCAGGGCATTGTGGTGTCGCCGCCCCCTTCAGGGGACGACGACGAGGCCTTCCGCCCAGTGGTGGTCGCGCTGCAGGCGGCCTGAACCAGGCTCCCGCCTTCAGCGCGGCATGGGGAAGATGAGCTCCTCGGCGGCCATGACCTCGACGGCGGAGCGCCGCTGCTCCTCGTCCATGGGCGCGTACCGCTCGGCCGACGCGAGCACGCGAGGCAACAGCGCGATGTCCCCTGGCGTGCAGAAGGCGTGCACCCCGGGCGTGGAGAGTGCGAAATGGATCCCACGATCGAGCTCCTCGTCGCTGGCCTGCGGCTCGTACCACGAGTCGGCCCAGCGGGCGGACGTCGCGGCACTCCCAGCGATGGCGTCACCCAGCGGTCGGCGGTCGGCCCAGGGCCGGCGCGCCGCCGCCTTGATGACCATGACGCCCACGTCGCGCTCGGCGCACAGGGCGAGGAGCTCCTCGGCCGGCTCGCGGTACTCGGGTCGGGACCACAGGGCGGGGTAGACCGGGAACATCACGGTGTCGAGGTCGAAGCGTCGCAGCGCCTCGAGGTGCGCGCGCGGCACCTCGATGTCGTGCCCGGTGATCCCGGCGAAGCGGGTGTGGCCGGCGTCGCGCAGCGACAGGATCCGCTGGAGCGCGGGCGAGCGCCGGTCGAGCTCTTCGAGTGAGGTGACGGCGTGGGCCTGGTAGAGATCCAAGACGTCCGCGTTGAGCAGCCGGCGAGTCGTGTCGAACTGGTCGGTGACGCCATCGGGATTGGCCCGCAACGTCTTGCCCGCGATGAACAGCTCGTCCCGATGAGCCGCCAGGTGCGGACCCACCACGGACTCGGCCGCCCCGTACTGCGGCGCGATGTCGAGGTGGTTGACGCCATGGCCGAGCGCCAGCCGGAGCCAGTCGCCGGCTTCTTCGACGGTGGCGGCCCAGCAGGCCGCGCCACCGAGCACGGCCACGCTGCTCTCGTGACCAGTCCGTCCGAGTCGGCGGCGCTCCACCGCTGCCGTCCCCCTAAGCCTTGAGCTGCAGGACGCTGAACACCGCACCGACGTTGTCGGCGAGCACGGCGAAACGCCCGGGTTCGATATCGGTCGGGCCCATGAACAGACTGGCGCCGAGCTCCTGCGCCTTGGCCACGGTCGCGTCGGTGTCCGCCACGGCGAAGTAGACGCCCCAATTCGGCGGCATGTCCGCCGGCATGTCGGCCGTCTTGGCCATCATCCCCCCGACCGACTTCCCCGTGACCTTCCACTCCGTGTAGGCCGGGGGACCCCCGGGAGGGCCCTGGTCCTCGGCGCCCCATCCGAACACGGCGGCGTAGAACGCCTTCGAGGCGTCGAGGTCCGTCGTGATGAGCTCGCTCCAGCAGTACGCGCCGGGCTCGTTGGCCACCTGGGCCCCGGTGTGCTGGTTGGGCTGCCAGAGTCCAAGAACCGCGCCGACGGGGTCGGCGAAGACCGCCATGCGGCCCGCCTCCATCACGTCCATCGGGGGAGCGAGCACGGTGCCACCGTTGGCGGACACCTTGGCCACGGTGGCATCGGCGCTGTCGACGTTGACGTAGGTCATCCAGACCGGTGGCATGTCGGGGTTCATCTGCGGGCCGAGCCCCGCCACGGTCTTCCCGCCCAGGTCGCAGACCGAATAGCCGCCGGCTTCCGGTGGCCCTTCGGGGCAGTCCCAGCCGAAGAGCGCACCATAGAACTCCCTCGACTTCGCCAAGTCGGTGCTGCCCAGATCCACCCAAGATGGGATTCCGTCTTCGTAGCGCTCGAAGTCCACAGTGCCTTCTCCTCGTCGCCTTTTCCTCGTCAGCGTGCCCCGACACTTCGACGGTACCCGATCGATGTCGCGCCTGCACGGGCCGGGGATGACAAGATCACAGAAGTGTCACTGAGCCCGGCGGACCCATGAGCTCCAACCCGATCGGCAACCGGATGGAGCAGCTGGCCCAGTCCCTGGCGGAGCGGATCGTGCCGCTCATCGTCGACGCGATCGACATCGACTCTCTCTTGGACAAGGTCGACGTCGAGAAGCTCATTGAACGGGTCGACGTGGAAAAGGTCGTCGAGCGGGTGGACGTGGAAAAGGTCATCGAGCGGGTGGACGTGCAGAAGATCATCGACCGGGTCGACGTGCAGCAGGTCATCGACAAGGTCGACATCAACGCCATCGTCGACAAGATCGATATCGATGCCTTGGTGGAGCAGACCGAACTGGGGTCCATCATCGCCCGGTCGACAACCGGGATCCTGACCGAAGTGCTCGACGTCATCCGGGCGCAGGGGGTCGGGTTGGACGACTTCATCCTGCGCTGGGGCAACAAACTCACGGGGCGCACCAAGAAGGTCGCGGACTGGCCCAAGGGTCCGCCGCTCCTCGTCGATCCGAGGGCGGTGGCGGCACCGTGACCACCGTGCCCGTGCCCCCCGTCGCGCTCACGGTCGGTCGCCAGGGGAACTATGCCGGTGCGGTCAGCCGGCTTACGGCGTTCGCCGCCGACGTCGGCGCCTCGTGGGGCATCTACACCCTCGGTGCCGCGCTGCTCAATGCCGCGGTCAAGCTGGTGACCGGGCACTCCTTCACCCTGAGCAACCACCAACTGGCGGACTTCATCGTGCTGGCCGCGTGGGAGTTCTTCTACTTCACGTACCAGTGGGCGGTGAGCGGCAAGACGCTCGGCATGGCCATCCTGGGGTTGCAGGTCGTCACCGCCCAAGGAGGGCCCGTCAACGGACGGCAGGCGGTCCTCCGGACGATCGGCCTCGCGATCACCTTGTTCCTCACGTTGGGCATCGGGTTCCTCGGCATCGTGTTCCAACGCGACCGGCGCGCCCTGAACGACTTCATCGCCGGCACCGCGGTCGTCTACGACTGGGATGCCCGGGCCGCCCGTCTGCGCTGGATCGCCCGCAAGGAACCCCACTACGCCGAGGAGCCGCCCAAGCGGCACGCCGTCTGACGAAAGGCGGGTCAGGTCGGGCGCGACCGTCCGCCCTACGCTGCCGTGATGTCCTTCGCCGAAGTCACCCTGCCCCACCCCCAGGTCGCGGTCGTCACCTTGAACCGGCCGGAGCGCATGAACGCCATGGCCTTCGACGTCATGATCCCCTTCCGCGACGCGCTGCGAGAGATCGGCAACGACAACGCCGTACGGGTCGTCGTCATCACGGGTGCCGGTCGCGGGTTCTGCTCGGGAGCCGACCACGAGAACCCCGGGACGATGCCCAACATGGACGGCCTGACGCTCCCGACCATCGCGCTGCGCTCCATGGAGATGCTCGACGACGTGATCTCGACCATCCGGCGCCTCCACCAGCCCGTCATCGCCGCGGTCAACGGGGCGGCCATCGGTGGCGGCTTCTGCCTTGCCCTCGCCGCGGACGTCAGGATCGCCTCGGACGAGGCCTATTTCCGGGCGGCGGGCATCAACAACGGCCTGACGGCCGCCGAGCTCGGGCTGAGCTTCCTCCTGCCCCGGTCGGTTGGACACTCGCGCGCGGCCGAGATCATGCTGACCGGCCGCGACATCGACGCGGGGGAAGCGGACCGCATCGGGCTGGTCTCTCGTGTCGTGAAGCAGGCCGACCTGCTGGCGGCCTGCTTCGAGCTCGCCGACCGCATCAACGGCTGGGGTCGGGCCGGCGTCGAGCTGACCAAACGCCAACTCTGGAACAGCTTGGACGCCAGCAGCCTGCAGACCCACATGGACGCGGAGGGCACCTCCCAGCTCTTCGTCCGCATCACGACGCGCAACTTCGAGGAGTCGGTGGCGGCCCGCAAGGAGGGCCGCACGCCTGATTTCAAGGACTGATCGGCCGGGCGGTCAGGGAGCGTTGACGAGCGAGTTCGCTGCCATCTCGAGATAGTCGCGCAATTCGAGCGCGTCGGCGGCCGAGATGCGCGACGCCGACTCGAGCTCGGTCAGCGCGCGCAGCATGTGGCGGAGCCAGGCGTCACGCTCGGGGGGACCGATAACGAAAGGGGCGTGGCGCATGCGCAGCCGGGGATGCCCACGCTCCTCGCCGTAGGTGCCGGGACCCCCCCAGTACTGCATCAGGAAGAGCGCGAGATGGCGCGACGATTCACGCAGGTCGTCCGGGTACAGCGGCCGCAGCAGGGGGTCGCCGGCCACGCCGAGATAGAACCGGTCGACGAGCTCGACGAAGAATGTCCTCCCGCCCGCCCGCTCGTACAGTGTGTCCACGGCGTCGACAGTAGAGGCTTTAGACTGCGCCCCGGTTCGCGGCCGTAGTTCAATGGTAGAACCTCAGCCTTCCAAGCTGATGATGCCAGTTCGATCCTGGTCGGCCGCTCTCTTCAGAAGTGCAGCCCACGACCGTTGTGGCCGATTGGCCGGTCGATGTGTCCTCGTTGTCATCCCGCGGATCCCCGCGAGCGCATCCGGGACGGACGCACTTCGAGCCGTTTCTGCGACGCCTCTCATAGCAGGGCACTCGTGGTCCCTCAACGCTTGACGTGTCGGCGGTCGCAGCCATGACGACGGCGTCGGTATCCACACCGAGCGCTTGGTGAGCGAACGGCGGCGGGTTGCCTATCGAGGGTCCGCCATTTGGTCTGGTCTGACCTAACCGAAATGAGGGCCTGCCTCGACGAGCGTCGGGGTCGAGGTCCACCTGTCCCCTTATGAACGCCGCAGGCGCCGACGGTAGAGTGTCTGCACCGAAGCAGCCGAGCGGGGGACCTATTGCTGAGGCTATTGCACGAACCGGCGTTCGCCACAACCCGCAATCAGTAAGTCCTACAACAATCCTGGAACAGTGCCTAACCACGTTTTTCCCAGCACGAACTGGGCCGGAAACGTCAGCTTTGGATCCGCACGTGTACACCAACCCGAATCGATAGACGACCTCCGCCGACTTGTTCGTGGCAGCAGTCGAATACGAGCCCTCGGTTCCGGCCACTCGTTCAGCCGAATCGCTGACACCGCTCACGAGTTGGTGCTGATGAACGGTCTGCCCAAAACCTTCACCATCGATTCGGCTCGTTCGTGCGTGACAGTCGCTTCAGGCATGAGTTTCACAGAGCTGGCCGCGGAGTTGCACCGAGCGGGCTTCGCTCTGCCGAACATGGCCTCGATCCCGAACATCTCGATTGCCGGGGCATGTGCAACCGGCACCCACGGTTCCGGCGATACTCAACGTGTGCTCGCCGCCTCGGTAGCCGCCGTGCAGATTGTCGGTCCAGACGGAGATCTGGTCGAGCTGCGACGGGACTCAGATCGAGACACGTTTTGTGGCGCAGTGGTCGCGCTCGGTGCTCTGGGGATCGTGACACAACTGACCCTGGACATCGAGCCAACATACGAGATGTCGCAGCGGGTCCACCTCGACGTTTCTCTCAATGAGATACAGGACCAGCTGGATGACGTATTCAGCGCGGGCTACAGCGTGAGCGCGTTCACGAACTGGTACAGCGGTGAGGCCAAGGTGTGGGTCAAGCGCCGAGTCGACCAGCCCGCGTTGACGTTGGCTGCTGGCAGGTCAGCTGAGCGCAGGGTCCATCCCGTGCCCGGTCGGTCAGCGGATCTGTGCACCGAACAGTTAGGAGTTGTGGGTCCTTGGCACGAACGGTTGACGCACTTCCACCCTGATGCCACCCGAGACGCTGGGCATGAGCTGCAATCAGAGGTCTTCCTGTCACGCGATGTCGCACATCAGGCCATCAGCGCTCTCCGTGAAATCAGTCGCCTCTTTGCGCCGGCGTTGTTCGTCAGCGAGGTGCGCACGGTCCGCGCGGACGACCTCTGGCTGAGCCCCGCCTACGGTCGGGACTCGATCGCGTTTCACTTTACTTGGAGTGACAATGAATCGGCCGTGTTGAATGCGATCGCCGCCATCGAGGAGCGGCTTCGGCCGCTAGATCCTCGGCCGCACTGGGGCAAGCTCAGTACGATGAGTGCGACTCAGATCATCAAGTCCTACGAGCGTGCGCCCGAATTCAATCGGTTGATGGTCGAGCGCGATCCAACCTTCAAGTTTCGCAACGACTTCGTAAATGGACTCTTCCCAATGCCTTGACTGAGTCAAGCGCCGAGAGTCGTGTCGTCGGATAACTGATTCTTGGGCTTTCGGCGCTGGGTTCTCTAACTGAACTCATCCACTCGCCACTCGTCGCGCCACTCGATGATGGGTGTGTCGCCGTCGAACTTGAGTGGCATACGTAGTCCGCCAACGATGTGTTCGGGTCGGATATGAGGGCCGGAAGGTCAACCAGATCGGCGATGGGTTCGCCGGCGTTGACCCGGGAAAAGACTTCTTCGGTGAGCTCTGGGAGCCATCGGTCCGCAAAGGCGATAAAGAGATCGCTCTTGTCGGGATGCCGAGCTGCTCTCAACGACCGGGTGAGAGAGTGAGGGGATCCCGATAGTTGATCCACTCGCTATGCGAGTGTGACCTGTTGCTTGCTGAGCCAGGCCTCGACGAACTCGACTGGGGTGAGCCAGCCGTGGGCGCTGTGGGGCCTGTTGATGTTGTAGTCGATGCGCCAGTCCTCGATGAGCACCTTGGCCTCGAGCAGGGAGTCGAAGCGCTGGCCGTTCAAGAGTTCGTCGCGCAGGCGGCCGTTGAATGATTCGATCCAGGCGTTCTGCCACGGGCTGCCCGGATCGATGAACACGGTGTCGGTGCCGTTGAAGCGGCACCAGTCGGCCACGGCGTAGGCGATGAACTCGGGCCCGTGGTCGAAGCGCACGTAGGCGGGAGCGCCGCGTTCAGCGGCCAGACGTTCGAGACAGTTGACCACGCCGTCGGCATCGATGGCACGCTCGACGTCAATGGCCAGGGCTTCGCGGCTGTACTCGTCGATCACGTTCAAGAGCTTGAGGTTCCTCCCATCTGCGGTCTGGTCGAATTGGAAGTCGAGGGCCCACACCACGCCCGGCCTGATGGGACAGAGGGCACCGATAGCCACACCGATGCCGCGGAGCGGTCGCTTGCGCTTTCTGTAGGGCACACGCAGGCCTTCGGCCCGCCAGAGGCGATGGATCCGCTTGTCGTTGACCCTCCAGCCGGCGTCTCGGGCCGCCCTCGCCGCGCGTCGCCAACCCCAGCGGGGGCGCTGCAGCGAGAAGTCACGCAGGAAGGCGCGCAGGGCGAGCTCTTCGTCGCCAGGGACGGGTGCGGGGAGGCGCTGGGTGGAACGGGCCTGGCCGACGACGCGGCACGCCCTTCTCTCTGAGACCCCGGGCCGGGCCATGAGCTTGAGAACAGCTCGGCGGCGCCGGTCCGGGGTCAGAAGTTTCCCTCAGCCAACTCCTTGAGCATGTCGATGTCGAGCGCCTGGTCGGCCACGATCTTCTTCAGGCGTTGGTTCTCCTTCTCGAGCTCCTTGAGGCGCTTGGCGTCCTCGGCCTTCATCCCGCCGTACTGGTTGCGCCAGCGATGGAAGGTCTGCTCGGAGATCTCGAGGTGCCGGGCCACTTCCTCGATCGTCTTGCCCTGGGCCAAGAGCTTGTCAGCCTCGGCCAGCTTTCGGATCACCTGTTCGGGCGTGTGATGCCGCTGCTTCATCTGTGCTGTCCTCCTTGCCCCATCTTGAGGCATTGGACTCGCACAGCGGGTGGATCAGTTCATGGGGACCCGGTCAAGAGCGGCAGGAGCACGGTGGACTCGGAGCGCCCACGGCAAGCTTCTCTCTTTGAGAGTTCCTTTGGAACGAGGTGAGATCCGTACAAAGCCGCCTCAGGTCAAGACCGTCGAGGTTTGGGTGGTTTAATTCCGTTCATAACCGCGGACGCCGATATTCAGAGCAATCCGTCCCAATTCGCACACACTGCTCTGACGTGCCAAAACAGTTCATGAGGGTTCGGGCTCGTCCGGCTTTCACCTTCCAAGCTGATGATGGCAGTTCGATCCTGGTCGGCCGCTCTCTTCAGAAGTGCAGGTTCTCGGACCCTGATGGTGGATCGGCATGTACCCCGAACGCCGCACGGGTGGAGCAGTTCGGCACCAACGACCACACGTCCTCACCAGGTTCATTTGAGAGGACCTGTAGGGTTTGCTTCATGGCTCACGAAACAAGCACGGGCTCGTCACCAATTGTAAAAGTTTTGATGAATAACCTCCGGCAAATCCTGCCCGAGGACCAGCTGCAAACCCTTGAGGGATATTCACAACAGGCAGAAGCTTCGACGCCAAAGGGGGACTTCCACAGGGCGAGACTCTGTCTGCATTGGGCAATCAAGGTGGCAGAGAGCCCAGAGCATTCGTACCTCTCCGGCATTGCGATCCGTCTCAAGGAAACTCACGAGGCGTGGAAAGACGTGTGGCTCGGAGCGGAATTTGGCTCTGAAGTGGAGATCGGCAAGGGAAATCCTTCGCAGGAGATCAAGGGCGATCAAAAGATCGGTCCGGGCGAGGACATCGAACTGCTCTGGGTTGAGGAAGCGACGGACGTTGCCAAAAGCGCGGCCGACAAGTCCGGGTGGGAGAACGTACCGTGGGAGGAACTCGTGGAGGATGTTCTCAGGATTCGTTAGAGCTCCCGTGCCTAGCCCGCGAAGGCGCGGCCTATCCCAGGGCGCGAATCTGTCCCACTCTCCCGGCGTTTGGGGCGATCTTGGTCAAGTAGGGACGAGAGATCGTGACGTTCGTTTCGCTGCGTCAGTTCTCGGGTTCCTCGGGCAATCCGACCTCAGATCGCTCGATCTCGGTACGGCGTTCCAACTCTTCGTCATCAGGCCTCGGGTCCGCTTTCGCATGCTCACGCCGATTCGGATGTGGGTGCTCTCGGGTGTCCATGACTTCGTCCAGGTCAGGTGCATCGTCCGCATTCGTCATGGCATCCATCCAATCTCGTGCAAGTGCTTTCTCTAGAAGTGAAACACTCACGCCCCCCTTTTGTCGATGCCCTCCATCGGGAGAAGCAAACAGCAAAGGTCGGGCCCCTTGGCACCGGGCTCTTCCTGATCCCGTTGGGACCACACAGATCGGCGCATGGCGGACGGTCCCAGAGAGAAGGTTCTCATTGGACGATGCGGTAGTGAAGATGGACGACCCCACTACGAGAGCGCCGCTCATGGAGCAGTTGAAGGTCGAGACGGACGTGTTTGGGGAGGGCGTGTTTGCCGCCTCCGAGCACGATTGGCCAGAAGAACAAGTGGCACTCGTCCACCAAGCCCGCCCCAAATGCTTGGGCAGCGACATCAGCTCCGCCCACCGTGAGATCGTGGGTCTCCCCGGCCTTCATCCGCCGAATCGCCTCGACGTTGAACTCCCGCTCAAGGGTCGTCCTCACGCTTGACACCGATGCCAGGGTCCTCGAGAAAACGACCTTGTCGGCCGCCTGCCAGATGTTGGTGAAGTCCACGACCCAGGGCGGTTGGTCAGCGATGGGTGCGGTCTCCCAGAAGGTCATCGCCTCATACATGCGGCGTCCGTAGAGATAGGTACCGACCGAGCGCTCAAGCTCATTGATGAAACCGAAGTACTCCTCATCAGGGGCACCCCATTCGATGCCACCGTCCCGGTCCTCGGAGTAACCGTCGAGCGACGTGTTCGCCACGTAGATGAGCTTGGCCATTGTGCTGCCTCCGATCGGGAAACCCCGACCCAAAATAGTTCGCGCTGAGCGCCGGAGTTTGCCGGATACAGGGCAGTTCGACCTTTCCTCCGTCCCGGTGAACTGGGACGTCCGAGGTGGCAGAATTCGACATGCCCACAGAGACCTTCGAAGTCCGCCCGGCGAGGTCTGGAGACGCCAAGCACATTTGGCCGCTCGTGGAGCAGTTTGGTTTTTCCTATCGACCGGAACGGAAAATATTTGAACAGTCCTTCGGAGACTCTCTCGCACGTTCCGACACGTTGGTCCTGGTGGCCGAGAAGCCCAAGGACACCATCGTTGGATACCTACTGGCTTGTCATCATGGAACTTTCTTCGCCAATGGTCGTGTGGCCTGGGTCGAAGAACTCATGGTCAGCGAGTCAGTCCGCCGACAGGGAGTTGGGGCGAGGTTGATGGCCTCAGCGGAATCATGGGCGAAGAGCATTCCAACGGCATACGTCGCGCTGGCCAGCCGGCGGGCGAGTGACTTCTACCTCAAGGTTGGCTACGAAGATTCGGCGACGTACCTCAGGAAGGCGTTCGTCCCACCACCGGCATGAGACACATGAAAGTAAGCATCCCTACGGTCCGACGAACTGGGCGACCGATGTGCGTGAACCGGGTCCCGACAATCGCCGGCCGGGAGTAAGAAAGGGCCATGCAGCGTCGGGCGATGCCATGGACGATTCTCGGCTTGGTCGTGGCCTTGACCGCTGGCTCCGCAGCCCTGGGAGCTGTCGAGATGCCTGGACGTGCTTCGACATCAGAGCCACAGCTCACGCCGCCGAGCCCAGCGTCACCCGCCGCCCCCAGGGTCCCGGCCTCTGCAGCGTCGACAACGACGACGGTGCCGCAGGGTCCGGCGAGCCCAGCCGCACCCGGACCCCTCTCGACCGACCCCGCCGCGTGGGCTGGACATGGCGACATCGCCTTTGTGTCTCGCGGGCAACTCGAGGTGCTCGACGACGCAGCGAGGCTTACGACGATCACGGGACCAGCAGCGGGCGGCTACGACAGCAGCCCCTCGTGGTCCGTCAGAGGACAATGGTTGGCCTTTCTGCATACGGACGCGTTTTCGGGCGTCAGCATCCCCGCACCGACCTTGTGGCTCGTGGCGGCAGGCGCAACGGTCGCCCGTGAGGTCGCGCCAGCAGGAGTGGCCATGTTCGCCTGGTCGCCGGTGACAATCGAGCTGGCATACGCCGTCGCGACCTCGACCAACGGCACAGAGCCGGTGCCCGAGAACCTCTACCTCGACCGGCCAAACTCGAACGCGGTTTCGCTCCCGTTAGGCACCGGGAATGGCGTCGAGGACTTGGCTTGGTCTCCTGACGGCGAACAGATCGCCTTCGACGACGCCGAAATTGCCTCTCCGGCGACCGCGACAGAGCCAGCCACCGCGGCCACCGGACAATTGGGCGTCATTTCGGCGGTCGGCGGCGGCGCCGACATTGCGTATCGCCTACCTGGAACCAACATCCACCTGGCCGCCTGGTGGCCTCAGGGTGGGGGGTTCCTCTTCTGGGAGGACCCGGGTTTCGCGGAAGACGCTGATGGGCTCACGCTCTACAGCCTGGGATCGGGCGGCACGCCGCCGGTGCCGCTCCTTTCCTCACTTGTCGGACCCATCTGGGTCGTCCCCGAGCCAAAGGGTGATGCAGTCGCCGTGGTGGCCGGGATTGGCCGGAGCATCTGGAGCACCGGACGCAATGTCGACCGGTGCACGTTTCCTTCCGCTCGATGCGTACCGCTCAACATCCCCGCTGGCACTGAGTCGCTCGCGCCAAGCTGGACGCCGTCGGGTGCGCTCCTCTTCTCCGAAGCATCAACCTCGACGCCATTTGGCTCAGAGGGCGACGCCTTTTGGAGCCCTGGGTACCTCGCGGAATGGGACGCCACAAACACCGAGTGGGGGCTCACCTCCACGGGAACACAGGGCCGTTTGGCCAGCGCGCCATCGGGCAGTGTATTGGCGGTGCCGGCGGCCGTCGGAACCTCGGTCCTCTACGTCGCAGACGACGAGCTGTGGTTGGCTGACACTTCGTCGACGGCACCCGCGGTGATGGCGGCTGGTCCTCTGTATTCGAGCGCGGCACCCAATGGCTACTACGGCGAGGTCGACTGGTCGGCAAGCTTCTCATGGTCGCTCGCGCCAGTGGCACGACAGGTCTCGGCGCAGCTCCTCGGTGAGGTACTCGCACCCGCAGGAACAATCACACCGTAAGGAAGCTCGCCCGGCTGAGAGAACCGGTGACGTCTTGAGCCCATACGCCTCTGCACCTTCCCCGGCATACGGAGTAGTGCCGCGTTCCGGGCGAGGTACCGACTCAGTGTGGATCTCTTCCCAAACCAGCCTCGGATCTGCCCCGTAGACGCTCTCTCCGAACGCTTCTCGGGTCGATCGCCCATAGGATTTCGGCGTGAGTGCCTTGCCCGCGACCGAGTCAGACGAGGGGCTCGACGGTCTGTCCGGGTCCGAGCACGAGGACATCGTCGTGATTCGGCGTGAGCAGACCGGGCTTCGAGCCATCATCGCGATCCATTCCACGCTCCTGGGTCCCTCACTCGGCGGAGCCCGGTTCTATCCCTATGAGGACGAGGCACTTGCTCTCCATGATGTCCTTCGCCTTTCGAGAGCCATGACGCAGAAGGCGGCTCTGGCGGGACTGACACGAGGAGGTGGCAAAGCGGTCATCATCGGGGAACCACGCCTCGTCAAGACGCCCGCTCTGCTTCGTGATTTCGCCGCTGCGGTCAACTTCCTTCAGGGGCGCTACGTCACTGCAGAAGATATCGGGACAAACCAGGAGGACATGGATCTCATTCGGGAGACGACTCCATTCGTGGCAGGTACGTCCACCTCGCTCGGCGGGTCCGGCGATCCCAGTTCCGCAACTGCTTTCGGTGTGGTGGTTGCGATGGAGGCCGCGGCTGTTCGACTCTGGGATAACGGCCTCAAGGACAGGACCGTATGTGTTCTCGGCGCCGGGAAGGTGGGAGGAGAGATCATTCGGCTTCTCGTGCAGCGAGAGGTCGTCGTGCTTGCCTCAGACGTGGATCCCTCGAAGGCCGAGCGTGCCCTCCGCGCCGGCGCCTCCCGCCTTGTCGATCCGAACGATGCTCTGAAAGTTGCCGCTGACATCTTCTGTCCATGTGCGTTGGGAGGGCTGCTCACCGAAGAGGTTGCGCCTGAGCTTCACTTCGCACTCATCGTTGGAGCGGCAAACAACCAGCTTGCCTGTGCTCAAGTGGCGGACTCACTTGCGGCGGCGGGAATTCTCTATGTCCCCGACTTCCTGGCGAACGCAGGTGGCATCATCAATATCGCGGAAGAGTCCCATGGTTATGACCACGCGCGTGCACTGCTGGCTATTCGTCGGATCCGGGCCACAACGAACATGGTGCTCGAGCGCGCTGAGTCGTGCGGCGTCACCCCGCTGGCTGCCGCCGAGGAGCTGGTGGCCAACCGGCTTGCCGGAGCCAGGGATCGCGTCAATCAGCATGATTCCGAAGCGCCATAGTTAGGGACGTCCCGATGCGTTCGGAGGCAGTCGTGGGACTCTCGTGTCGGCCTTCGCTCGCTTGGGCTCACCGGGCGACGAGTCGAACACCTTCACTGTCGAACGTGATTGTCATGCCCTCGTTCGCTAAACACACCCGATCTTCCGCCGATGGCCAGATCTTACGAGCCTCGCTGATCAGCTCTTCGAGCTCGCTGTCGGTGTGGTAAGGGTCGTGATGGAACAGCACCAGGTTCCGAGCGCCTGTCTTGTCGGCGAACTCCATTGCGTCGGCGATGCCCGAATGTCCCCAGCCGACATGTGCACCGTACTCGTGGTCGCGATATTGAGCGTCGTGCAATAAGACATCGGCATCCCGCGCAATGTCATAACCGCTCATCCACTCACGAGGGACAAAGCGCAGCTCGGTGCCGAGCGAGGGCTCGTGATCCGGGAGGTACACCAGCGCGTGTCCGTGCTCCTCGATCCGGTAGCCGACGGTCGGACCCTGGTGTTGCACCTTGGCCGATCGTATCGTTGCCGAGCCAATGGAGAAGACGTCTTCGGGCGCGTCATGGAAGGTCAGGCGGGCGGGGACATCGTTGAGGTGGACCGGGAACAGCGGAGGAGAGAGATACATCGCAATCCGCTCGGAGAGTGGCTGAACCGGAGACGGCGGACCCCAGATGTGAATGTGGACATTGGGATCGAACAGCGGCCGGAAGAACCCGAGCCCCTGCAAATGGTCAAGATGGAGGTGGCTGAGCAAGATGTGAAGCTCAGGGCACGGAGTAGCTTGCAAGAGGACGCCCAGCGGCCGAATCCCGGTCCCGGCGTCGAGCACAAGGATCTCTCCGCTGGAAAGTCGCACCTCGACACACGATGTGTTCCCGCCGTACTTGACGGTATCCGGGCCGGGCGCGGCGACCGAGCCACGGCATCCCCACACGCGCGCCTGCATCAGACGTGGTCTTCCTCGTCGCCCACTTCCCAAAACACCGACACCACCCCGTGCATCTGGGCAGTCGAGCCGAACAACGGATAGGCCGTCGCGTGTACAAGACGCTGCACGCCGTCGTAGCCGGTCGCTGCCAGCGTTCGGTGGGCGGGGCGACGTTCGAAGAAGGCGATCCCCGCGGGCGTGTCCCGCCGACGTAACGGCTTGTCGTCCAGGGTCTTTAGGTGTAACACGGCGCCGAACTCTTCGGCCGGTAGCTCGCCCGCGTCGCCGAATGGCCTGCCGATGAGGAGCGCCGCTGCATCGTTGTAGAACACGAGCACCCCACGCGCATCGATGAGAAACATCGGCGTCGCGAGATTCGACGCTAGCTCTCGGGCGAGTATGAGTGGTAGAGGTTTACCTCCGCCTGCCGATGCATCGTGGTCCACGACTCAGATCGTTGCCGACTGCAAGCTTCGTTGCAATAGCCTCCGCTCACGGGTTTGGCCAAGGAACCCGAGATTTGTACACCCCTCGTCCGGCACCGACCCCACCGTCGGCGCCCACTTCATGAAACCGTCACCGGCTGGACACTGGCCAACATTCCGCAAACGCACTCTGGGACCTCGAGCACGACGGCACCAAGTGGCACACCGAGACAGTTTCAGGGATGCTCTGAATCAACCATTGAGGGTGCGGTAGTGGAGGAATACAACGCCGCTGTGAAAGCGGCGCTCGCTGAGCAGTTCCAGGTCAAGGCGGATGTTGTTGGGCAGGGAAGGTTTGCCGCCCCCCACGACAATGGGCGTCAGGAAGAGGTGGCATTCGTCGACGAGCCCAGCCTTGAAAGCCTGCGCTGCCAGGTTGGGGCCGCCCACGGTGATGTCTCGTTCCTGTGAGGATTTCATCTCTTGGATCACCTGCGGGTCGAGTTTGCGCTCTATGCGCGTTTTGGCGCTTGACACGGCTTCCAGCGACTTGGAGTACACGATCTTGTCGGTTGCCTGCCATAACGCCGTGAAGTCCCGCACGCAGGGCGGCTCGTCGGCAAGAGCCCCCACAGTCTCCCAGTAGACCATCGTCTCGTACATCCTGCGTCCGTAGAGGTAGGTGCCAACAGGTCGTACCAGGTCATTGACGAAGTCATGTACTTCCTCGTCAGGCGCCCCCCAGTCGAAATTGCCATCTTCGTCCTCTATGTACCCGTCGAGCGAAGTGATCGCCGAGAAGATCAGCTTTGCCATGGTGATCACCTTTAGGAGGATCGGACTTCGGCCCAAGGTAGTGCGCGCAGTTACCTTGAATCGAGTAAACGCGATGTGCCTGACTCCTACGTGGGCAGGGGGGGGTTCGACTCGCGCTCCCCTTGAGCATTCGTGACACGATGATGAACTTCCGTTCAGAAGGTGGAGTCTCATCCCGTAATATCCCGCGGACGCTGGCGATGGTGGCCATTCACAGTGGGCTAAGGCCGCCCACCATCCGCGCTATTCCAGGCTGTTCAACCAAACACGCAAAAGCAGTCGGCCCGCTACCTTTCTGGACATGAACCACTCACGACTAGGACGAACCGGCCTTCAGGTATCGAAGCTCTGCCTTGGGACGATGACCTTTGGATTGCAGTGCGACGAGCCGACTTCAGTGTCGATTCTCGATCGAGCTGCCGAAGGTGGCATCGATTTCATCGATAGTTCGGATGTCTATCCACTTGGCGGTGATCTTGCGACAATAGGTCGCACGGAGGAGATCCTGGGTCGCTGGCTGCATGGAAAGAGGGACCGATTCGTACTCGCTACGAAATGCTTTGGACGCACTGGGCCGTCACCGTTCGATGGCGGCAACTCAAGAAGGCACATCTTCGATGCCA
Organism: uncultured Acidimicrobiaceae bacterium; assembly: GCA_963719485.1. GTDB lineage: Bacteria > Actinomycetota > Acidimicrobiia > Acidimicrobiales > RAAP-2 > Bog-473. Next base: position 2,669,769 of record OY970387.1, on the reverse strand, counting down.
TCGACGCATCCTTGCGCCGTCTCCAAACCGACTACATCGACATTTATCAGCTCCATGGGTTCGATTCAGCGACCCCGATCGACGAGACGCTTGGTGCGCTCGATGACCTTGTCCACCAAGGCAAAGTCCGCTACATCGGATGTTCGAATTTTCTCACCTACCAGTTGGTGCGCGCCATCGGACGCAGCGAGACGCTCGGCCTCGCGCGGTTCGACTCGGTTCAACCTCGCTACAACCTCTTGTTCCGCCAGATAGAGCGTGAGATGCTCCCTTTCTGCGGTGAGGATGGGGTCGGAGTCATTCCGTACAACCCCATTGCGGGCGGCCTCTTGTCGGGGAAGCACCGTCGCGGTGATCGGCCTGCCGAAGGCACTCGATTCACTCTCGGCAACGCCGGTCAGATGTATCAAGGGCGCTATTGGCACGACCGGGAGTTCGACACCATCGATCGACTCCTGGCCATTGCGGAAGAGGTCGGTGTGAGCCTCGTGACGCTGTCCGTCGCCTGGGTATTGGCGAATGAGGCGGTCACTGCACCCATCATCGGTGCGAGCCATCCGGACCAGCTTGGGGCGAGCCTGGAAGCGGCAGAGTTCGTGCTCGAGGACGATTTGAAATCCCGGCTCGACGAGCTCACTCACGGGTACCGCATGGGTGACTCCCCACGGTGAGAGGAGATTCGCCGGCTGGCATCCGAGAGGGCCACAGAGGACACAGGCGAGGACGAGAACTTGCCCGGAGCCTTTTCGGGGCGCCATCGGCGCCGGTGAACTCTCGCCCCCCCATGACCATGAACGCCTGTCCACGATTCATCCGTGGCCTGCCCTCTTGTGCCCAAGCGCCTCTCCGTCCGGGCGCTCGGAGGCATCCCTTCAAACCTTCCCCGATGCGGCATCTTGGGCTGACGGCGTACAGTCGCAACCAAAGATGCCGAAACGGAAGAAGGGCCCTTGAAAAGACTGGCGAGTTTGTCATGGCGGGCTCGTGGTTCTGGAGCCGCTTGCACGGCCGAAGTTGATCAACCGATTCGCGGCTATCGAGTCAACCCAAAGTACCGGTCCAACCCTCTCCCGCTGTCCGGACCCGACGGGTCACCCCCCACGGTGTCATGGATCTCCTTCGACGGTGACACATATTGGGTCCGACTCTCGGCTGCCCAGGGTTGGCCGCGTTCGATTCGGGTAACCCAAAGCGACGTTGACGGAGCCAGGGATTAGAAATTCGGCCGGATGAGGGCGCAGTCGTCCGGCAGTCCGGCGTGAGCTCCCCGCCCGTTCGACCTCCGTGACCTGATCGCCTGGCAGGATGATTACATGGCCGACAATCGCGCATATGACAAAGCACTCCTGCACCTTCAAGAGGAGCTGGTGAAGATGCAACAGTGGGTCCGCGACGAGGGTCGGCGGGTCGTCATCGTGATCGAGGGTCGCGATGCCGCTGGCAAGGGCGGCCTGATCAAGCGCATTACCGAATACCTCAATCCCCGATGGTGCCGGATCGCTGCGCTCCCGGTCCCGAGCGACCGCGAAGAGGGCCAGTGGTATTTTCAGCGCTACATCGCCCATCTTCCCGCCGGAGGGGAGATCGTCCTGTTCGACCGCAGCTGGTACAACCGAGCCGGGGTAGAGCGTGTGATGGGATTCTGTACAGATGAGGAGTACCACCGCTTCCTCCGACAGTGTCCCGCCTTCGAGCGAATGCTGATCGACGACGGCATCATTCTGATCAAGTACTGGTTCTCCGTGAGCGACGAGGAACAGGAGCGGAGGTTCAAAGAGCGCGTCAATGATCCCTTGAAACGCTGGAAGCTCAGCGAGATTGACCTCGAGGGCCGTAACCGTTGGGTCGCGTATTCGAGGGCCAAGGACGAGATGTTCGCTCACTGCGACTTACCAGACTCCCCCTGGTACGAGGTCGAGGCCGATGACAAGAAGCGAGCTCGGCTCAACTGCGTCGCTCACCTCTTGTCAGTCGTGCCGTACGACGCCCGTCAAGCTCCGAAGGTCAAGCTTCCCCCCCGCCCGCCAATCGGCGATTATCGGCGACCTCCCCGCGACCGCTACCGCTACGTCCCGGACTACGCCGCCACGATCATCTGAACGGATATTGACCTTCTTTCGACCGTTCCGACTTGAACGGCTCTCTCGAAGAGCTAGTAGCCGACTACGTTTCCTCGATGCGAACCCTTCCGGGCCGCAAGGAATATGGAGGCCACACCCCAGAACATTCGATACGAAAGGAAGCAGGCTCATGCCCGACGACTCAGTAGGATCCTCGCTCGACAACCGTCACCTTCTTCTGGTCGGTGCCGGACCGGGTCTTGGAATGGCCGTGGCTCGTCGCTTCGCCGACGGCGGCTATCGAGTGACCTTGCTTGCCCGCAGCACGGACGGACTGCGCGATCTCGCCGACAACCTGAGTGACACCGGAGCCCAGATCGACACGATCGCAGCAGATGCCAGCGACCCTGAAGCTCTGGGAGCTCGAATGGCTGAGCGCTACAACGAACCGGGTGCGCCCGGTCTCATCATCTACAACGCAGTCATGGGAGCTCCGGACACGCTGCTGAGCTCGAGCGTCGAGCACCTGCAGGCGGCGTATGCAGTTGACGTCATCAGCTTCATCGTTCTGACACAGGTCGCCGCCCCAGCGATGCGTGCGGCCGGCTCCGGCACCATCATCGTGACGGGCGGCGGATTCGCTGACTATCCGATCCCAGCCCTCGCGACCGTTTCCATCGGCAAAGCCGCACTTCGATCCGCCGCCACCATGCTCGGCGCCGACTTGGAGCCTGATGGCATACGGGTGGCCACATTGACGATCGCAGGGCAGATCGTTGCAGGCACTGCCTTCGACCCCGAGAACATCGCAAAGCGCTATTGGGAAGTCGTCCATTCCGACGGTTCCTGGCAGGCGGAGTTTCGATTCACGGGCGAGTAGGGCAGGTGTCGTGATCAGGGTTCAAGAGCTCCGCAGTGGCTGGTGACTACGTTGGGGTCTATGACGATCCAACGGATGGACAACGTCGGCGTCGTTGTCGACGATCTTGATACTGCTGTTGCGTTCTTCCTTGAACTCGGTATGGAACTGGACGGCGAGGCAGTCGTCGAGGGACCTTGGGTGGACCGCGTCGTCGGACTCGACGATGTCCGAGCCGACATCGCTATGGTGCGGACACCTGACGGCCACGGCCGGCTTGAGCTGACGAAGTTCCATACGCCGACGGCGGTCAACACCGGACAGAACGCTCCGGCGAACACTCTCGGCATACGTCGCGTCATGTTCGCCGTCGACGACATCGAGGGCGTCCTTGCCCGCTTGCAGGCTCACGGCGCCGAGCTCGTTGGCGAGGTCCAGCAGTACGAGGACCTCTATAGGCTCTGCTACGTCCGCGGACCCGAGGGCATCCTCGTTGGGCTGGCCGAACAGCTCTACTGAAAGAGCACTTCGTTTCTCAAGCCTCCTTGCCCTTGTTTTCGAGGTCCGCGGCAATGGTGTCGTAACCGGCAGTCGTCAATATTCGTCGTAAGTCGACGAGTTGTTGTCCGTCGATGTCCTTGTCGTCACTCGGGCGCCGGAGAACCTCGGTCTCTTGGCCGATGCGAAACACGAACATGTCGTCGTGTCGTTGTTCGATGGATCCGACCGCCTCGAGCAATGAGACGACATCATGCCACTCGACGTTGTGGTTCGTCTTCCCCTGAAAGATCTGCAACAGGGTGTCTCGATGATGGCCGCTGAGATGCTCCGGCCCTGAGATTGACGACATCGGGATCCTCTCTTCGTAGTGAAGACCTCAATGTAGCGAGAGAGTCGCCCCGATTGGCGCGAAACCCCGAATCTCGGGACTGCCGTCTACCGGCCTTCGTACCGGAGGGCTGAGTGCATCTGCATATTCCAATCCTCGACCCCTAAGGTCCGAAGCTGTCGCTCGGCAATGCGCCACCCCTCGGGAAGGCGGACCACTGAGTCGTGGTAGTAGCCCCACAGGCGTGGTGTCCCACCGTCCGTCCGCTCGTGCCAGGCGTACACGGACGTGCGCACCGATGCGTGATCGAGGTCTTCGAACGTCACCAGGACGTTCGCATTGTGGTGGCTCGTTGCGGCAAAACGACCCTCGGGATGTCCGAACATCTCTCGGAGACGAGACCTGGATCGCACGGTGTGTGCGATACCCGGTCCATAGTCGACCATACAGTCCTCGGTGAACAGTTCCACGACCTCGTCGTAGAGCCGGTGATCGACGCAGTACGAGTAGCGGTGGACGAGATCGATGATCTCGTCCTTGTCGATCAGCCGCTGTATTGCGGCTTCGACGTGACTGTCCATCGGCCCTCCCGAGTCCGACGAGCCATTCGAAGGCAAGCCGAGACGGTTCCATTATGTTCCCGTGGCGGGGTGCGCTGAAGACGGAGTGCTCGAATGCTCCGGGACCGGATAGGTCGGCACGATTCGTGTATCGAGGCTCACTCTCGTGTCGGGTGATCAGACTCCCGTACCCCGAGCACCTCGGTTGCTCCCTATGATCGGCGCGACGCCGAAGTCGGGGGACAGATGACGACTGAGACAGAGACCGCTTTCCGCGAATTGCTCGCCGAGGTGCAGGCGACCCACGCTCGGATGGTCGAGCAGTTGGCGGACGATGAGGCCACGCTGCTCGAGGCCCACAAGTGGGTCCTGTCGATCCTGCAGGTAGCGGCCGAGGTGAACGTGTGGGCCGACAGGGCCCGGCCCCGCTTCGTCGAGATCGTTGGACCGTACAAGAAGTGGGGCGGCGACAACGCCGACGCCTTCTACTGTTACGCGCCGATCGACCCCACACGCACCTACCGCGTGCGGCTCGATCCAGGCGATGCTGTCTACATGTCGCTGACCGTCTACGGCGGTCCGGATGACGGTCGTTACTCCACGCGGATCGTCGGGTCAGTGAACAGCCACGAGGTGCCGCGTGATGCCGAGGGGGCGATCCACATCGTCATCTCGCCGACCGATCCGGCCGAGCCCGGCGTCGGCTGGATCCGCCTGGAGCCCGACGCCGTGGCCGCCATCACCCGCGACTACCTCGACGACCCACAGACCGGCCGGCGCGCCGCCTGGCACATCGAGGCAGACGACCCCCCAGAGGCCTACCGCCAGGACGACGCCGATCTGGCGCGGCGCATCCGGGCCGCCACGACATGGGTGCGCGAGCAGGCCAGCATCGTGCCCATCCCCCTCGGCACGCCCAACGCCATCGACCCGCCCTACCCGGTCCCCACGACGACATTCGGTTGGGCCGCCGGCGACGCCGCCTACGCCATGGGCGCGTTCGAGCTGGCCGACGACGAAGCCCTCGTCATCCGCGGACGCTCGCCTGAATGCGTCTTCTGGAACATCTGCCTGTGGAACCGCCTGCTCCATACCTACAACTACGACTACGAGCGGGTCACGCTCAACGGGGCACAGGTCCAGTACGAGGGCGACGGGTCGTGGATCATCGTCGTGTCGGCCCGGCGCCCGGCCCATCCCAACTGGGTCTCCACGGCGGGACACCGGTCGGGCCGCATCTGGTTCCGCTGGTTCCTGCCCGCTGAGACCCCCGAGCAGCCCCAGGTGGAGGTCCTCCCGGTGGAAACCGTGTGAGCACGCGCCCGGCTCCCGTCCGCATCGACGACTTGGCTGCGCCGCGCTACAGCGACGAGGTCCGGGCCATCCTCGACTTCATGGAAGAGGCTGGTTCGCAGCTGACCCTCGAGCCGTCCGAGCTCATGGCGGTGGCGCGTGCGGAGACGGGACTGGAGCACTTCGGCCCCGAGGACTTCGTCGAGCGGCTTGCCGTGCTGTGCCAGGCCATGCGCGAGGAGGGCGGCTTCAACGGGGCCGGCATCATGCAACAGCACGTCTTGCTCATGGGTCTGCTAAAGAACCGGCTCCTCATCGAGGACCTCTTGCGGCGGCACCCAGAGATACTCGACGTGCGGATCACCGCCCCGATCATCATCTGCGGGCTACCGCGGACGGGCACCACGCACCTCCACAACCTGATGTCCGCCGACCCGGCCCTGCGCTCGCTTCCCTATTGGGAGAGCCTCGAACCGGTCCTGCCCGAGCACGAACAGCCCGGGCCCGGCGCTCCCGATCCGCGCCTGGAGCGCACGGAGACGGCCCTCTCGTTCCTCAACACCGCGCTGCCGTACTTCAACCGGATGCACGAGATGACGGTCGAGCACACCCACGAAGAGATTCAGCTCCTGGCTATCGACTTCTCGACGATGCTGTTCGAGACGACCGCGCCGATGCCTGCCTGGCGCGACGCCTACCTGTCCCGCGACCAGCGGCCCAGCTATGCCTACCTCCTCAAGGTCCTCAAAGTCCTTCAGTGGCTCCGAGGCGGCACCCGCTGGGTCCTCAAGACGCCCCAACACCTCGAGCAATTCCCCGCGCTGGTCGACACCTTCCCCGACGCCACCTTCGTCGTCACGCACCGCGACCCTGTCTCGGTGACGACCTCGATGGTGACCATGCTCGCCTACACGGCCCGCCTGACCCGTGACCGAGTCGACCTCGAGGCGATGGGCGATTACTGGTCGGACCGGCTCGAGCGCATGCTCCGCCGCTGCACGGAAGAGCGTGACGTCTTGCCGGCGGACCAGACGATCGACGTCCACTTCGACGAATTCATGGCAGACGACATGGCCATGGTGGCTCGGGTCTACGGCCTGGCGGGGCAACCCCTCGACCAAGCAGCTCGGGCCGCCATGAGCGGCTTCATGGCCGAACACCCACGCGGCAAGTTCGGCGCCATCGAGTACGACCTCACCGAGTTCGATCTGGACCCGGTCGAGCTCAGAAAGACCTTCTCGTTCTACAGCGGGCGCTTCGGAGTGACGACCGAGTCGTAGGCCTGTCCCCCGCGGCGTCCAGGTCGAATCAGCGGATGACGGAACGACGGATGCGGCCCCACCGCCGCGCCACATGCACGCACAGGTACACGAGCAGCACGAGCGCCGACGCCACATGCCACCCGATGTCGCGGAACGTGATCCCGACAGACCGCGGGTGCAGGATCACCTGGTTGCCCGAGACCAGATCGTAGGTTCCCGAGACGAGCACGTTGAGGGTCAGCAGGCTCAGAACCACGTCAGACCAAGCCAGCCGACCGCGTCGGCGGAACCATACCCGGACGCTTCCGAGATTCCCGAACAACCGCGCCACCGTGTGGCGTCGCTGCACCATATGGAGGATCGCCAACGCCACGAACGCCGACCCGACGACCAGGTGCGGCCACCCCTCAGTGATCAAGGTCACGGTCGCAAGAGAGGCGGCAAACGTCGCGAGCAGCAAGAGGTGCACTGCGAAGCGTGCTCGCATCCGCTTCCCTTGCGCCTCTGGTCGAGCGAGCGAAGGCGAGAGCGGCTCGCTCCTCACCGACCCCTCGTGGGTGTGGGTCACGATCCCCTACTCCATCGGCCGGGTGGCAATCCCCTTGGGATCACGTCCCGCCACCAGCCAGCCGATGAGCATCGCCGCGACCGGCATGGCGATCAAGATGAAGAACAAGTTGTCCCACGGGACGTGATTGATGATGTCCGACACCCCACCCTCCAGTGGGTTCGAGCGGAACCAACCGAAGAGACCAACGTACGCAGCGACCGTGCCGAGCAGTGCGCCCAGGAAGGCAAGTCCTCCCGCTGTCACGGCCGTCAGGCTGCGCCGGGTGCGCGAGCTGGCACCGGTGGCCGTGAGCGTGCGCAGCTCGCTCGCCGTCTCGCTGCGGATGAGGCCCACGCTCATGGCGAGGACACCCAGGGCAAGCGCGATGCCGAAGACGGTCGCCCAGTTCACGATCTCAGCCGAATTCGGCGCGTCGTTCTTCGACTCGGTGCTCAGGTCGGCCGAGGCCGCGAGCGAGTTGGCGCTCGTGAGCTGCGCCGAGGAGATCGGGCTGTTGGCCAGGATCATCCAGCCGTCGAGGCTGTTCTGGTCCGCCAGGTGCATCCGGCGCAACGCGCTCTCGGTGACCACCGTGTTGGGTGCCGATGTGCCCTGGGGAAGCTGGCTCTCCTCTTGGACCACCGGATGAGCCACGCACTGGTTCGGAGTGCACTGGTTGTAGTTGCCCGGACCGTTGTCGCCCTTTCCGCCGCCGTAGGTGAGCTGGACGCCCGAGCCGGCCAGCCCGGGCCGCGAGCTGAGGATGTCGACGTTGGACGGGATCGACGACGGGTTGATGCCGTAGGCCCGCAGGAGGGCCGGGGTCGCCACGTAGATCGGGCCGTCCCACTGTCGGCCGCTCTCGCTCGGGTTCTGCAAGCCGACGGCCGGCTGGTCGAGCTCGACGAGGTGCGTCGCACCGACAGCGGAGGCGATGGCGTGCACGGCGGTCTCCTGCGCCTGCATGCTCGGCGGCGGCGTCGTGCTCTGCTCTTGACCGTTCGGTCCGAAGGTGGGGCCGGTGGGCGGGCTGTACACGTTGAGCGTGTTCGCCGCCATGTTCGGCCCGACGTAGTCGAAGACGTTGGAGTAGCGGGCGACGGCCACGGCGCAGATGATCACGGCGATCATGATTCCGAGGCTGATGGCCGAGAGGGCCGAGCCCGAGCGCGCCCGGTAGCGCGCCATGTCGCGCAGCGGCAGCCGGATGGCGACGGGCGCCCTGCCGCCGATCCGCGCCAACAGGGCCAGGAAGAACGGTGCGACGAGAATGATCCCCACGATCAGCGCGATGAGCCCGGGGACCAGCCAGATCACGCCTCCGCCATTGCCCGAGGCGCCCGAGACGGAGAACATGATGAACCCGATCACGAGTGCCACCACCCCGGGCACCAGCGAGCGGTGGATCTGCCGGGGAGGCGCCGGACGCCCGGCGAGGGCGCTGACCACCGGCACCCGTGTGATGGCGCGGGCCGGGTAGCTGGACGCGAAGAAGGTGGCGACGACGGCGAGCACCATTGCCGGCGCAATCACGTTCCACGGCAGGGCGAACACGCCGATGACGTGGTGCGCGCTCTGCTGGTTGTGCGGGCGGTAGGCCAGCCAGAGAACCAATCCCAGCGCGAAGCCCACGACGGCCCCCACGACCCCGACGATGGCGCCGTTGGCCTCCAAGACGAGGCGAACGTTGCGGTCGGTGGCCCCCATGGACTCGAGCATGCCGAGGGAGCGCATGCGGCGCTGGGCGAGCACGGTGAAGCCGCCGATCGACACCAGGGCGATGAGAAGCATGCCGACGGTCGCCAACGCCAAGACGATGGTCGACGGGTCAATGATGTTGTTGTTGTTCGAGCCCGGCGTCGTGATGAAGGGGGAGAGAGACGATAGGGATTTGGACGCGTTCGGCGAGGCGTCGAAGAGGACGCTCACCTGCGTCGGGTGCGTCACCTGGCCCGGCGGGACGAGCGCGAACTCGTCCAGCAGGCTCTGGGGGTTCTGCACGATGCCGACGACGGTCTTGCCGCCCTGGGACCACGTGTCGCCCACCTGCAGGCTGAGCTCGGACCCCAAGCCCGGGGTGACGGCGATCTCGTTCGGCCCGGTCGGGTATCGCCCGGACACCAGCTGCAGCATGGGTCCGCCATAGGGTCCATGGGGATCCTGTGACCGCAGCTGATAGGTCTGCGTCGAGCCGGGGACGGTGAACGTCTCGTTGGCGATGACCTGCGCGGTGCCGACGGTGTGCTCAATCTCGGCGACGTGGGCCTCCACGGTCGGCAGGCTGGTCGGTGCGGCCTTGCTGGTGGGCGTCAAGTTGAACGTGGCGAGGTCGTGGGCCGTGCCGAACCCCGCGTTGGCCGGCGGCGGCGTGTTGACCGCGACGGCCGAGCCGACCACGACGGCCGCCACCGCCACGATGATCAGGAGCAGGATCAGGAACTGCTGCCGCCATTCGCGCTTGAAAAGACGCCAGGACCAGCGGAGCATGGCCCGGCGGGCCGGGACGCCGCCTTGGGTGGACTCGGGGCCCGACTCGGTGGCCCGCCGTTCGAGGACGCCGACGCTCATGACTTCGGGAGGCCGGCGAGGAGCGCGTCGGGCCCCTCGAGCGGGAGCGTCTGGTCGACGACTCTGCCGTCGCGGAGGAAGACCACGCGGTCGGCCCACGAGGCGAGCTGGGCGTCGTGGGTCACCACGACGGCGGACATGCCGCGGTGGCAGGCCGCGAGGATCAGGCGCATGACGCCCTCGGCGTTGGTGGAGTCGAGCGCGCCCGAGGGCTCGTCGGCCAGGAGGAGCTTGCGGTTGCCCACGACGGCACGCGCGATGGCGACGCGCTGACGCTCGCCACCCGACAGCTGGTCGGGGTAGTGCGTCGCCCGGTCCGTCAGCCCGAAATCCTCGAGCGACTCGAGCGCGGCCGCCTGGGCCTTACGGGCTGCGATGCCGTCGAGCTCGAGCGGCAGCGACACGTTCTCCACCGCGCTGAGCCCGGCCAGCAGGTTGTAGTCCTGGAAGACGTAGCCGATGGACTGACGGCGTAGCCGTGCCTTGCCGTTGCGGGACAGCTTCGACAGCGGCGTCCCTCCGACATAGACCTCACCGGAGGTCGGGTCTTCCAGGCTGCCTGCAATGGTCAGCAACGTGCTCTTGCCCGAGCCGCTGGCGCCCATGACGGCGACCAGAGACCCGGCGTCGACCGAGAGATCGATGCGCTGGAGGGCGTGCACCTCTGCCGCACCCTCCCCGTAGACCTTCGAGATGTCGCGCAATTCGAGATAGCTCATGACTTCGGTCCCACCTTGCGCCGGGCCTTGGGGAGAGGGAACGGCTGCGGTGCCGGCGCGGTCTTGTCCACCGCCGCCCTCTTGAGTCGGCCGTCGGCCGTGTCGAGCCACCGGATCAACGAGTCGAGCCGGAACAGCTCGGCGTCGACGACGAGCGCGAAGTTCAGGTCGAAGCGGGACTCGTCCTCCTTCAGGCGAGTCCACTGCTGCATCAGCTCGACCAGGTAGCGCCGGTGGATCTGCACCACCTCGTGCACGTCCACACCGGGGAGCCCGAGTGCCACCAGGACCTTGATCACCAGTTCGTCGCGGGGTGGGGAGGAGAAGTCCGGGGGCGTGCGCAGCCACTCGGACAGCTCCGCCGCGCCGTCCTCGGTGATGTGGAATCCCTTCTGCGGGCCCTCTTCGGACGCGTCGTCGGATTCGACCAGCCCGTCCCGCTCCAGGCGCTGCAGCGTGGTGTACACCTGCCCCACGTTGAGGGGCCAGACCTCGCCGGTCCGTGCCTCGAACTCCTGCCGCAGCTGCAGCCCGTACTTGGGGCCCTCGCTGAGGAGGGCCAACAGGGCGTGGCGCACGCTCATGGGCGATCCTTTCGAAGTAGAATACTCAGTATCCTACATCCAAGGCCACCGCCTTGACAAGGGGGAAACCCCCGGAGCCGGCTGGGGACAGCCGGGGCCCGAGCCGGCTCCGGGTGAGACGGGGTCAGTCCGCCGGCACTATCGAGCCGGCAGGGCGGACCCCGTCTCGAGCAGCGTCTTGAGGCTGGCCATGACCGCCGGCCAGCCGCCGCTGACACCCTCGAGCACCTCGCTGCCCGGCTCGAAGCCGTCGTGGACCACCGTGAGCTTCACCACACCGGCGTCCGCCTCCTCGATGTCGAAGGCGACCTTGGAACGGGGCTCGGTCCGCCAGGCGGCGGCCGTGACGTCGTCGATGCCGTGCGCAGCAGCCCACTCGGGGCTGAACGTGTGCCAGGTGTAGGCCAGCCGGCGGTAGGGATCGGACTCGAGGATCACCTGCTCCGGGTCGCTGAGGACCAGCCCGGCTTCCTCGTAGGCCACGTCGTAGGCCGAGCCCTTCTTCCAGTCGGTCGGAAAGGACACGCCGCCGGACACGGGGTGCCGCCAGTACTGCCGGGTGAAGACCGGATCGGTCAGGCCTTGCCAGACCTGCTCGGGCGTTGCGTGGATGTAGGTCGTGTAGACGAAGGTCGTCTGGTTCATGGGGGTGGCCTCCAGTGCCGTCTTGAGATCGGACAGGGCCTCGGCCCGCGTCCGGTCGTAGTGATGGATCCAGCGGTCGGCGATGCCGTTGATGGGTGCGGCATTCAGGTAGTGCAGCTTCTCCCGCCCCCGCCGCAGGGAGGTGACCAGGTCGGCCTCCTCCAAGACGGCGAGGTGCTTGGAGACGGACTGCCTGGTCATGCCCATGTCCTCGCAGAGCTCGGTGAGGGTGAGCCCGTTGCGCTCGTTGAGCCTGTCGAGGAGCCGGCGCCGGGCAGGGTCGCTCAGTGCCCGGAAGACCGCATCCATATCTCGCATTGCGTGGTCCCGCTGATTGGTGCATCATGCAACCATCCGGCTGCATGATGTACTTAAGCAGCCAGACGGTTGCATGTCAAGCGGCTCTGGCTCGTCCGGACCAAGTCGACCTCGGTCGCCGGCGGCCGCCGATGCAGCGTCAGAGGGCGGCCAGAACCTCCTCGACCGAGCTGACCTGCAGGCCGGGGCCGGGCTCCACCGCCAGCCAGCTGACGACGCCATCGTCCAGGATCGCCGCGAACCGCTGGACGCGCGTCCCGAGGCCAAAGCCGCTGCCGTCCATGGTGAGCCCCATCGCCTCGGCCAGCTCGGCGTTGCCGTCGGCCAGCATCACGACCGAGTCACCCACGTTCTGGTCCTTGCCCCAGGCGCCCATGACGAAAGGGTCGTTGACCGAGACGCACACCACTTTGTCGACACCCTTGGACCGCAGCGCCTCCGCCCGCATCACGAAGCCGGGGAGGTGGTGGTCCGAGCAGGTCGGGGTGAAGGCTCCCGGGACCCCGAAGAGCACGACCCGCCCTTTGCCCAGCACCTCGGCCGACGTGGTCGCCTCGGGTCCCTTGTCGCCGAATGTGAACACCTTCACGTCGGGTACCTGGTCACCGACTGCGATCGTCATTGCTGTCTCCCTCTGGTCTTTTCATCGTCGGGCCCAGGTTGCCATATGCCCCCGTGGGCCCCCCAATTGCCCGCCACCCTCAAACGGTCACGAAGTTGTAACCTGCGCGGCGACAGAGCGGTACGCAGTGGGGATCGAGACCTTGGGGGTTTGCGATGACGCAGTCTTTTGATCGTCGGTCGTTCATGGCCGGCGGCCTCGCGCTGGGAGCCGGTGCCGCCATACTCGGCGGGCTGGAGGGGGAAGCGGGTGCCGCCCAGACCAACGGGCCCGGGAAGAACGGGATCTCCAACGCGAAGCCGGTGAAGGGCGGTTCGGTGACCATGGGCATCGACACCGAAGAGAGCGGCTTCGACCCCTCCACCGCCCGCTGGGACGAGGGCGGGTACCTCTACGGCCGCACCGTCTTCGACCCGCTGGCAATCGTGAACGCGGCGGGTGGCGTGGAGCCCTACCTGGCGCAGTCCATCACGTCGAACGAGGACTTCACCTCGTTCACCATCACGTTGCGCCCCGGCATCGTCTTCCACGACGGCACGCCGCTCGACGCCAACGCGCTGCACCTCAACATCGAGAACGCGGCGACCTCCGTCCTGACCGGGCCCGCCTTCGCCGATCAGATCGCCAGCGCGTCCGTCACCGGCCCGCTGGCGGTCACGGTCGCCATGAAGACGTCGTGGGCCCCCTTCCCCTATTACCTGGCTCAGGCGCAGACCGGCTACATCGCCGCGCCGTCCATGCTCAACAGCGCCGACGGCGGCACCTCCAACCCGATCGGCACCGGCCCCTTCGTCTTCCAGAACTGGGTTCCCAACAGCCATATGACGGCCAACAGGAATCCCCACTACTGGCGCAAGGGCTACCCCTATCTGGACTCCATCACCTACAAGCCGATCATCAACGCCGGCGCCCGCGCCGAGGCGCTCCAGACGGGCCAGGTCGACATGATGCATTCCAACTCGCCCGACAACCTGCTGCAGTTCCGGGGTAACAAGAAGTACGCCTACTACGACAACAGCGGCCAGGTGGTCGGGCAGCCGACGGTGCAGTGCATCCAGTTGAACACCTCCACCGCACCGTTCAACAACAAGACGCTGCGACAGGCCATGGCCAAGTCCATCAACACGGCCCAATACTCCAAGGTCATCGACAAGGGCGTCGACATCCCGATGAACGGCCTCTTCCTGCCGGGCAGCGAGTTCTACACCAAGACCAGCTACCCCAAGTACGATCCAGCGGGCGCGGCCAAGCTGGTCAAGCAGGTGCAGCAACAGACGGGCAAGCAGCCCACGTTTACGCTCAATTCCACGAGCGACCCGGAGACACTGGCGGCGGCCCAGTTCCTGCAGCAGGCCTGGCAGACGGCGGGCATGAAGGTCAACATCAACATCATCGCCCAAGCGACGATCATCAACGATGCGCTTGCCGGTACGTACGAGGCCACGCTGTGGCGACAGTTCGGCGCCGTCGATCCCGATCTCAACTACGTGTGGTGGAGCACGCAGACCACCGCTCCCCCGCTGGCCCTGAACATGGCCCGCAACAGCGACCCCCGGATTCAGACGGCGCTGCTGGCGGGGAGGACCACGAACGAGAAGGCAGAGCGGATCAAGGCCTACCAACAGGTGAATCAGTATCTGGCCGAGGACATCCCATACCTCTGGCTGGCCCGAGACACCTGGGCCGTCGTGGCCAACCCGAAGGTGCAGAACTTCGCCAACCCGACGACGGTGCAGCACTCGAAGGCCGTCGCCTTCGACGAGGGGGTGCTCTGGCCGGCGCAGATCTGGACGAAGTAAGGCCGATTCAGCGCATCTCCACGTCGTCGAGATACTCGTCCCGCCAGTGCGTGAAGCGCTCCTCGGGAAGACGTAGGCAGTAGGTCGGGCGCAGGGCCTCGACGAAGCCGCGCTCGTGGCTGACGGCCACGATGGTCCCCGGCCAGGCGCCGAGCATGGCGCCGACGGCGGCGATGGACGAGGGGTCGAGGTTGTTGGTCGGCTCGTCCAGCAGCAGCAGGTTCGCCTCCCCTGCCGACAACATGGCGAGGCCGAGCTTCGCCCGCTCGCCCCCCGAAAGGGTGCCCGGCAGCTGGTCGGCCGCCTTGGACGGCAACCCGAAGGAGCCCAGCAGCGCGCGCCGGTCCCGCTCGGCTTTGAGGACCGCGTCGCTCACATTGGCCAGCGCGCTGCGGTCGGGATCGATCTGCTCGTGCTCCTGGGCGAAGTAGCCGAGCTCGACGTTCGCTCCCAGCTCGACGACGCCGTTCGTCGGCTCCTGTGCGCCGGCCAGGCAGCGCAGCAGCGAGGACTTCCCGGCACCGTTGCGGCCGATGATCACGATGTGGTCGCCCCGCCCCGCGTGAAAGGTCACGTCCGACAGCACCTCGTTGCTGCCGTAGCGGATGCCCAGTTTGGCCACCTCGAGAGGGACGGCACCGGAACGGGGTGGCACCGGCAGCGAGAACTTGCTGGCGCGCTCGCGCTTGTCGACCTGGGTGCGCCCCGCCTCCATCCGCTCGACCCGCCGATCCAGCTGCTTGGCCTTGCGTGCCCGCTTCTCAGTGCTCGCCCGCATGGAGTCGGCCAGTGACGAGAGACGCTTGATCTCGCGCGCCTCGAGCTCCGAGGACCGCTCGCGCTGGGACTGGTCGGCCTCGCGCAGCGCCTCGAACTTCGAGTAGTTCCCCTTCCACTCCGTCAGGTGCTGGTTGGCGATGTGGAGCACCTTGGTGATCGACTGGTCGAGCAGCTTCAGGTCGTGACTGACGACGAGGAGGGCGCCGTTGAAGCGCGCCAACTCATCGAGCAACCAGCGCTTGGCCGAGCGGTCGAGGTGGTTCGTCGGCTCGTCGAGGATCATCAGGTCGGGCTCCTGGAAGAGCACGCGCATGAGGTCGACGCGGCGACGCTGACCGCCGGAGAGCTCGTCGATGTGCTCGAGCAGCAGCTCCTGGCGCAGACCCAGCCCGTCGGCCAGGCGGGCCATGACCGCCTCGGCCTCGTAGCCGCCGTTGGACTGGAACTGCTCCTGGAGATCGGTGAACAGCTCGATGTTCTCCTCGGAGGTGTCCTCGGCCATGGCGGCGCGGGCGGCACCCAGGGCGTCGTCGAGGACATCGAGGCCACGGGCCGACAGGATGTGGGAGAAGCCGGTGGGCTCGAGCCCGAGGCCCGCCGGCACCGGCGCCTGGGGAAGGTACCCGAACGATCCGAGCAGGCGGACGTTGCCCCGGTGGCGCAGCTGCGGTGACGTCTCCCCCACCAGGACCGAGATGAAGGACGACTTCCCGGTGCCGTTGCGCCCGACCAGGCCCACTTTCTCGCCGGCGCCGACCACGAACGAGGCGTCCGCCAGCAACGTCCGGTCGCCGATTTCGATGGTGAGGGCTGATCCGACGATCACGTCACATTGTACGAGGCAGAACACCCGGTCGATACACTCCGCGGATGCCCGCTCTCGACCGCAAATGGTGGACCCTGATCGCCGTCTGCACGGCGACGTTCATGCTCCTGCTCGACATCACCGTCGTGAACGTGGCGCTGCCGGACATCCAGCAGTCGTTGCACGCGAGCTTCTCGGACCTGCAGTGGGTCGTGGACGCCTACTCGCTGACGCTGGCTGCCTTCCTCCTCACGGCCGGGGTTGCGGGCGACATCTACGGCCGGAGGAAGATCTTCGCCATCGGGCTGGTCGTCTTCTCGCTCGCCTCCCTGGTGTGTGGACTCTCGACCACGCCTCTCATGCTCAACCTCGCCCGCGCCGTGCAGGGTGTCGGGGGCGCCATCATGTTCGCCACCTCGCTCGCACTGATCGCCGCGGCGTTCACGGGTCGGGATCGCGGGACCGCCTTCGGCATCTACGGCGCTGTGATCGGCGGTGCCGTCGCCATCGGACCGCTGATCGGTGGCGCCATCACGAGCGGCATCGGCTGGCGCTGGATCTTCTTCGTGAACGTGCCCATCGGGGTGATCGCCGTGTTCATCACCTTCACGCAGATCTCGAAGGTGGAGGACCTGCGGGCGCGCCGCATCGACTGGGTGGGCTTCGTCACGTTCTCGGTGAGCCTCTTCTTGCTCGTCTTTGCCCTCGTGAGGGGGAACGATTTTGGTTGGGGCAGCGCCACGACGATCGGCCTGTTCGTTGCCGCGGCACTCCTCATGGTGGGCTTCTTCGTCAACGAGCGCTTCACCAGGGACCCGATGCTCGATCTCGGGCTGTTCAAGATCCCGGCCTTCGTGGGCCTCTCTACGGTTGCGTTCACCCTGGCGGCATCGATCTTCGCCATGTTCTTGTACCTGACCCTCTACATCCAGGACAACCTTGGCTACGGGCCCCTGGCTGCCGGCGTCCGCTTCCTCCCCATGACGCTGCTCATCTTCTTCACGTCATTCTTCGCCGGGCGCCTGACTGTGCGCATTCACTCGCGACTCCTGCTCGGCGTCGGGATGCTCTTCGTGACCGGTGGACTCCTCCTGATGGGGACCACCCATCCGAACTCCACCTGGACGGTGCTGTTGCCGGGGTTCCTCGTGTGCGGCTTCGGGGTCGGGATCGTCAACCCGGTCCTGGCCTCGGGCGCCGTCTCGGTCGTCCAACCTCAGCGCAGCGGCATGGCTTCCGGCGCCAACAACACCTTCCGGCAGGTCGGCATCGCCACAGGCATCGCCGTGCTCGGCGCGGTGTTCCAGAGCCAGATCCTTGCGCACACGTCGGCCGCACTGAGCAAGACCGCCACCGGCCAGCAGGTGTTACACCAAGGCGGAGCGCAGCTGCAGGCGGCCATGTCCGCTGGCGAGGTGCGCCAGTTGGCGTCGGCCATTCCTGTTGCGGCCGCCCGCAACGCGTTGCTGCAGGCGTACCACGTGGGTTTCTCGGCGACGCTGAACCACCTCATGGACATCGGGGCGGTCGTGGCGCTGGTCGGAGCGGTGTGTGGGTTCGCTCTCGTCCGTCAGCGCGACTTCATCGTCCCCACCGGGCCGCCCGCCGGAGCGCAGCCCGGCGCGGCTGCCGACGCCGGAGCGCAGACAGGAGCGGCCGTTCCCGCGGCGCATGCTTGAGCGCTTCACGCTGGAGGGCCCCCAGGTCCGACTGGAGCCGCTGACCGAGGAGCACATTCCGGCCCTGGTCAACGCCGCCGCGCTGGACCGCAGCACCTACCAATGGACGTACACCCCCGACGGCCTCGAGCAGATGACCGACTACGTCCGAGACGCGCTGGACAAGGTGGCGGCGGAGGCCCACGTCGCCTTCGCCACGGTCCGCCGGGAGGCGGGTCCCTCGGGGGCCGACCTGGTGGTCGGCGCCACCCGCTTCTGCGAGATGGCGTTCTGGCAGTGGCCCCCCGGGGCGAGCCACCAGCGCGACGGCGTGCCCGACGTGGTGGACATCGGCTTCACCTGGCTGTCGGGCCCCGCCCAGCGGACCCGGGTCAACACCGAGGCGAAGCTGTTGATGCTGACCCACGCCTTCGAGGTCTGGGAGGTGCACCGGGTGGCACTGCAGACTGACGTGCGCAACACGCGGTCCTGGGCTGCCATTGAACGGATCGGGGGACAGCTCGACGGCATCATGCGGGCGGACAGGCCGGGGTCCGACGACACCGTGCGCACATCCGCCCGGTTCTCGATTGTCGCGGCGGAGTGGCCGGTCGTGAAGGCGCGGCTGACGGCGCGACTTGCTGAGGGCGGGGTGCCCGCCAGCCCGTAATCCGGACGCCCGGCGCCCGAGTCAGTGTGAGGCGGGCGTGGTCTCGAAATGGCGGGTGATCTCGTTGGCGTAGCGGAGGCCGAGGGTGCTGCCGTGCGTCGTCAACCAGTTCGACAGGGCGGTTGATCCCGTGGCGGGACCATCCGTGTCGGCAAGGCCTTCCGCCATCGCCTTGTACTCGTCGCCCGTCAGGAGCACGTCGTGCAGCGCGAGCCCGAGGCGCGGGCGAACAGAGGCACGGTCACTCCCGGCACGTGGATCAGGCGTGCCCGGCTGCCAACGACGTCGCGGATCCAACCGACGAGTTCGGTGAAGGTCGGTCGCTCCGGACCGACGGCGTCAGTGACGCTGTCGTGCCTCTCCTGCGCTTTGGCCAGACACAGTTGAGCGAGGTCGTCGATGTGGATACCCCGGATCCGGTAGTCGCCCCGGCCGCCGATGGCGAAAACCGGCAGGTGGCGCAGGAGCCAGGCGATGTTGTTGAGCAGGACGCCGTCGCCACCGAAGAGGATGGCGGGCCGAAGGATCGCATATGACACGCCGGACTCGGCCAGGGCCCGTTCCACGAGCGCCTTGCCCTCGAAGTAGGGATACGGCGAGCTGATGCTCGGGTGCGTGATGCTCACGTGCACGATCCGCTGGACCTCCGCCTTCTTGGCGGCATGGAAGAGGGTCCTCGAATTGGTCACGGCTCTCTCGTGGTCGACGGTGCGATGAGCGAAGCGAACCCAGTACGTGTTGTAGAGCGTCGTCGCCCCCGAGAGCGACGCGACGAGACCGAGCTGGTCGTCGAAGTCCAACGGGCGGACGTCGATCGACGTCCCGGCGGGGACCCGGCCCGGATGTCCCGTGATGGTGCGGACCTCACGGCCGGCATCGTGGAGGGCGTTGGCCACGGCGGAGCCCGAGTAGCTGAAGGCGCCGGTGACCACGTCGAGGCCGGTCACGGCTGTCCCCCCGGCGACGACGGAGTCAGGGCCTCGAAGAGGCCAGCCAGGTTCTTGGCGTGGGCGAAGAGGCCGAGGGCCCGGGCGCGGTCACCGTCGAGGTGGGTCAGCATCTCGAGCCCGAGGTAGAGAGCGACGATGCCGTAGGCCACGTCACTCGGCGGCACCAGCGAGTCGAGCGGCGACCCGCCGACGGTCGTGACCACGGAACGTTCGGCGAAAGCGAACCAGGGCCCGAGTCGGGCCGCCACCTCCGGACCCAGGCCCGGAGTCGACGACGCGCCCGCGATCATCTCGACAAGGACGGTGACGTAGCCGGCGTCGAGGTCCTCCCGGAAGATGGCCGTCGCGACGTCCACCAGTTCCGAGGGCGACCCCACGCCGTCGATCGCCGCCCCGTACTGCTCCATCCTGGCGGCACTCACCGAATCGAGTGCCGCCAAGAGGAGGTTGGTGACCGAGCCGTAGTGATAGAAGACCAGGCCCTGGTTCAACCCCGCCCGCTCGGCGATGGCGCGGGCGCTGGACCCGGCGAAGCCATCGGCCTTGAGCGTCTCGATCGCGGCATCGACCAGTTGGCCCCGGGTGGAGGCCGAACGGGAAGACTCCCCGCTCACCACTCTGCTCGCCGTCCCGGATTTGGCCATCTCTCACGCCCTCAGTTTTGAGTGAATGCTCAAAGCATACACACAAAAGTAGTTGGTGGCCTTCCAGCGACGGGACGGGGCAGAGGCCGGGGGCCGGGGTAGGGGGACCGAACCCGCCACATCTCTTCCGGAACCGCCAACTATCAACGGGCGCGTTTATAGTTTCCAGGACACCCCGGCCGGTCCCATCCAAAACAAGACGAGTATCCGGTCAGAGATGAGTGGCCGACTGCGGGGTTTGAGGCTCCCCCGGACGAGGGTCAGGCCCGGCTGAGCGAAGCCGAGATCTTGCGCAGGTGGAGCGCGTGGACGGCGGCCTCGGCCTCGTCCTTGGGCCGCACCGCTGCGACGGCCTTGCCCGTGCGGTGGATGCGCCAGGCGAGTTTGTCGGCCCGCTCGACCGTGTGGCCGAAGATCTCGACGAAAGCCTGAATCACCGTCTGGAACGTGGTGACGTCGTCATTCCAGACGATGACCGCCCAGAGATCCTCGTACTCGAAGAAGGCGTCGATGTCCTCGTCGTCGACGACGGGAAGCTCGACGGTCGTGCTGGGTTCGCGTGTCCGAGGCATGGATCTCCGGGTGTGAAACGAGCGCAGGCGGACCCATATGAGGCCCGTAAAAGTGTAGTCCTGCGCGGTAGCGTGCGGAGATGCGAGCCACCGTCCTCGAAGGACCGCGGACCGTCAGCGTCGTGAACGTTCCCGATCCTGTCCTTCCCGGGCCGGAGGGTGTCATCGTGACCGTGGAGCGCACCGCCATCTGCGGCTCGGATCTTCACCTGTACCACGACGCGCCGACCGGGACCGGCATCCGCCTCGGCCACGAGGCCATCGGCACCGTGCTCGAAGCCGGGCCCCACGTGCGCAGCCTCAAGCCCGGCGACCGCGTGCTGGTGTCCGGCGTGATCGGATGTGGCGTCTGCGGTCCATGCCTGGCCGGCCAGCCCAACGTCTGTCTCGCCGGTATGGCGACTGCGTTCGGGACGGTCCCCGATCTCCCCGGCGGGCAGGCGGAGGCCATGGCGGTGCCGTTCGCCGACCGCTTCGCCCTCCCCATTCCCGAGGGCGTCGCCGACGAGGAGGCGGTCCTCCTCACCGACATCCTCCCCACCGGTTACCTGGGTGCGCTCCGTGCCTCCATCCGGCCGGGTGCGACCGTGGTCGTCATCGGCCTCGGGCCCGTCGGCATCATGGCGCTGCAGTGCGCGTCGCTCTTCGGCCCGGCACGAATCCTCGCCGTGGATGTCGTGCCCGAACGTTTGGCCCGCGCCGAGAAGCTCGGGGCCGAGCCCATCGATGCCCGGACCACGCCGGGGTCGGTCCAGGTGCTTCAGGCCACGGGCGGGAGAGGCGCCGAGAGCGTGATCGAGGCGGTCGGGGCGGATGCCACCGTCCTCGACGCCGTGGCCTGCGCGGCCACCGGCGGCACCGTCTCCGTTGTCGGGGTGAATCTCTCCATGGAGCTCCCGTTCCCGATGGGGATCGTCTTCTTGAAGAGCTTGACCCTGCGTGCGGTGTTCGCTCCGATTCCGGGGACATGGTCGTCCCTCGTCCCGCTCCTGCAGTCGGGCCGTCTCACCGGACTCGGCGAGACGTTCACCCACCGGATGGACTTGAGCCAGGTCTCGGAGGCCTACGAGTTGTTCGACTCCCGGTCCGACGGTGTCTTGAAGGTCTTGCTCACGCCGAACCCCTGACCTCCCGCCGGCTCGTCCGGCGTGCGATTCAGCACCAGCGGGAACTTGGCCGCGCCCAGCTTGGGCCGGACGATGAACCAGGGTGCCGGAGGGGGCACGATGATGGCCGTCAGGGCGTCGACGATCGGCTCGTAGTTGATTCGCCAGCCCACGAAATTCCGCCATGTCTCGTCGGCGTCACGCTCGGCCGGGAAGTTGACCGACTCGAGCCGGCGGAAACCCTCGTCGAACTCCTCCCGCGAGAGGCGGATACCAGCCGTCGGCAGCGGGTCGTCGTCGTAGGGGATCTGCAGCGCGCGGGCCATGGAGCGCAGACAGTTGATCCCCATGGAGAGGCAGAGGCGCGCCTGGCGCGGTGTCTGCGACGGGCTCGCCGCGTGGTAGAGCGCAGCCGAGTCCATCATGGCCGTCGAGCGCGACCAGCCAGCTGCGGGTCGAAACCGGCGAGCGGAACCAGATCAGGGCGGGGTAGTTCGCGTGGCTCTCGGAGACCGCGGCGGCCCAGCGCTCCCAGTCGGCGTAGAGGGGCGGGAGCTCACCCATGGTGTCCAGCCAGTAGGCGCGGGCCAGGACTTCGGGGCCCCAAGCCGGGTTCCCGGAGCGCGCCTCCAGGAGCGTGACCTCCGTCTCACGGGTGGAGAACTGGTTGTAGAGCGCCGGCAGGTAGGCGATCTCGAGCGCGACCACGAGGAGGCCGATGCCGGCGGCGATGACCTCCACCGCCCTCGGCCCGGCGTCGCGCGAAGAGACGATGCCCAGCGTGAAGACCGACGACCCCGCGATACCCAGCGCCGTGAGGAAGTTGACCCCGGCGGACCACCACTCGATGAGTGCGACGCCCAGGACGATCAGGCAGAGCCAGGTCACGAACAGGAAGACCATGGCGGCGGGACCCACGAAGGACAGGACGCGGTCGCGCGTCTCGTAGTTCGGGAGCTTCGGGGAGATGGCGCGGGCCGAGCCGCCGAGGAAGCGTGCCAGCATCCGCATGGCCGGGGAAGAGGTCACCCGGGGCACGACGAGCGCCGTGAACACACTCCACGCGGTGGCGAGGACGAGGGCGATGCCCGCGATCAGCGCGACCACCCGGGCGACCGACTCCACGGCGCCATCCTGTCAGATGTCAGGGCGCGGCCCGCCTGGTGAGACACTCAGCCCGCGGCGAGCCTCGCTGCGGCCGGACCGCTCGCCACCAACGTGGCGGGGATGTCGACCAGCCTCGAGCGCAGCAGTTCGCCCAGGCCCTTGGCCTGTGTGTCCAGACGCAGGTTCGAGGCCACGCCCCAGCCAAGGACTCCGTGCACGACAAAGTTCACCGCGCAGAGATTCGGCAGCGGGTACCGGCTGACCGCGTACGGCTCGACCTCGGGCAGCGCGGCCCGGAACGCCTCGACCGAGAAGTCGCGCTGCAGCCAGGCCGCGACGGCATCGTCGTCGGCCCAGACCCCGACGTTGGCGTCCCCGCCTTTGTCCCCGGACCGGGCGCCGATGAGCACCCACAGCGGGACCCGCACCACCTCGACCCCCGCGTCGGCCGACTTGCCGGGCGGGGCCGGGGCTTCGCTGGAGAAGGGCGGGGCAACGCTGACTCCGCCGTCGGCGCCGAGCATCGGCGTGACCGGGACCGGTTGGCCGTCGCACTCGACGCGCGGCGTCACGACGCCGGCGGCGACCGTGGTCGGCCAGTAGCGGGCCACCCCCTGCGCCCCCGATGGCGCCGAGGTGAAGAACGTGCCGGGGTAGCTGGACAAGCTGGTCTCGACTACGGCGCCCGAGAAGGCCCGGCCGACCGCCTGCTCGTCGTCGCCGCGCACGGCGAGGCGCAGGTACGACATGCCGCCGCCGGTCTGGTCGCCCGAGAGATCCTCGGCGGTCTCAGCGAAGGCGGCGCTCCCGCCGGGGATCCCGGCCCACACCGCAGCAGCGGCGAACCGGGCCTTCTCCGCCACCTGGGCGCCGGTCAACGCCAGCGTCATGGAGTTGCGCCAGCCTGCGTCGAGGTTGGCCGTGACCTTCAGCGTGGCGGGCGGCGGCTCGCCCCGGACCCCCGCGATGCGGACGCGGTCGGGACCAACCTGGGAGAGCTCGATGGTGTCGAACCGGGCCACCGCGTCAGGACTGAGGTAGCGCGGGCCGCCGATCTCGTAGAGGAGTTGCGCGGTCACCGTCCCGATCGTCACGGTGCCGCCCGTTCCCGGGTGCTTGGTGATCACCGACGAACCGTCCGCCTGCAGTTCCGCCAAGGGGAAGCCGATCCGTTCACGGCCCGGCACCTCCTCGAAGAAGGCGTAGTTCCCACCACAGCACTGCGCACCGCACTCGATCACGTGGCCTGCCACGACTGCGCCGGCAATTGCGTCGAGGTCGGCGTCGGACCAGCCGAACGCGTGCAGCGCCGGCCCGACCACCAGGGCGGCGTCGGTCACCCGGCCGGTGACCACCACCTGGGCGCCCGCCGCGAGCGCGTCGGCAATCGGACGCGCCCGCAGGTAGGCGTTGGCCGTGACGACGGGCGCGTCCGCGGGAAGGCGCTCACCCGTGTCGAGATTGACGAATTCCTCTCCTCGCGCGCAGATCGGCGAGCTGCTCCGTGATGTCGTCGCCGGAGACCGAGGCCACGCGCACCTCGAGTCCCTGACGCCGCGCCAGCTCCCCCACCGCGGCCGCCAGGCCCTCCGGGTGCAGCCCACCGGCATTTGAGACCACGGTGATGCCCCGCTCCATGCAGGTGGGGAGCACCTCCTCCAACTCTCGCAGGAACGTCCGTGCGTAGCCGCCGCTGCGCTCCCGGGTCTTGTGGAGGATGTACATGGTGAGCTCGGCCAGCCAGTCGCCGGTGAGGACGTCGATCGGCCCGCCCTCGACCATCTCGCGCGCCGCGTGGGTGCGGTCCCCGAAGAACCCGCTGCAATTCGCGATCCGCAGGGCGCCGGGTCGGCCTCCGGGTGCACTCATGCCGGCTCCACGACGACCAGGAGGTCATCGACGTCGACCTGCTGCCCGGGTACACCGTTGATCTGCGTCACCGTCCCGGCGCCGTTGGCGCGCAGGGTGTGCTCCATCTTCATGGCCTCGAGCACCACCAGGCCGTCGCCCTCGGCCACGGTGTCGCCGACCGCGACAAGGACCTTCGTCACCGCACCGGGTAGCGGGGCGCGACACTCACCGGCCACGCCACCGCGCGCGTCGGGGTCGTCCTCTGTGCGCAGGGAGAAAGTCGATTGGCCCTCCGGGCCGCTCACGTCGGCCGCATGGGCGGAGAGCCGAACCCGGTAGCGCCGCCGCAGTCCGTCCCCGGCCACCAGGTCGACCACCCCGTCCACGGGGCTCGCTGTCCCGACGTCGCGCCACTCACCGTCCACCAGCACGTGCGCCGGTTGGCCGAGCACGGGCGCCCGCACCTCGACCGTGGCGGTGGCATCCGTCAGCTGATCGGCGTGCAGGGGGCGGCCGACGTTGCGCCAGCCCGCGGCACGCACCGGCACGAGGCTGCGGCGAGACCGCTCGTCGGTCAGGCAGTAGGCAGCGGCGGCGGCGTGCCGATGGCGCGCGGCGTCGGGCATCTGCGCATCGCGCAGGTCGGGGCGGCTCTCCAGGTAATGGATGTCCGCCTCGCCCCGCTGGAAGGCAGCGTCGTCCAGCACGGCCCCGAGCAGTTCCCGGTTGGACTCCAGGCCATCGAGCTCGAGGGCACGCAGGGCACGCGACAGCCGGGCGATGGCAACGTCGCGGTCGTCACCGTGGGCCATGACTTTGGCCACCAACGAATCGTAGGCAGGGCTGACCACGCTCCCGGACTCGATGGCGCGGTCGGTCCGCAGTCCCTTGCCTACGGGCCAGCACACGTGCGTCGCCGTGCCGGGCGTCGGCCGGTAGTCGTCCCGCGGCCGTTCGGCGCAGAGGCGGATCTCAACGGCGTGTCCTTCAGCCACCACCTCGTCCTGGGCGAAGGGAAGAGGCCGGCCCTCCGCCACCGCCAGCTGCAGGCCGACGAGATCGAGCCCGGTGACCAGCTCGGTGACACCGTGCTCTACCTGCAGGCGGGTGTTCATCTCCAGGAAATAGAACCCGCTGTCGTCGACGAGGTACTCCACGGTGCCGGCACTCACGTAGTCGGCGGCCCGGGCCACGGCCACGGCGGCGTCCCACATCTGCCGGCGGATCACTGCGGGTACGAGGACGGCCGGAGCCTCCTCGACCACCTTCTGGTGGCGGCGCTGCACGGAGCACTCTCGGTCGAGCAGGTGCAGCACGGTGCCCTGGGCGTCCCCGATCACCTGGACCTCGACATGGCGGGGAGCCGGGAGGTAGCGCTCCATGAAGACCTCGTCGGAGCCGAAGGCGGCGGCGGCCTCCCGCTGCGCCGACGCCACCGCCTCGGCCAGCTCGCCGGGCTCTCGCACGAGTCGCATCCCGCGGCCGCCGCCGCCGGCGGAAGCCTTGACGAGGAGCGGGTACCCCACAACGTCTGCCGCGGCGCTCGCGACGTTGCCGGCCCCCGTCACCACGGCGCTCGGCAGCACGGGCACGCCGGCCCCGGCCGCCAAGTCCTTTGCCCGCGCCTTGTGCCCCATGGTCCTCATGGCCTCGGGCGCCGGCCCGACCCAGACGACGCCGGCCGCCGCACAGGCCTCGGGCAGGGCAGGGTTCTCGGACAGGAAGCCGTAGCCGGGATGCAGCGCGTCCGCCCCCGCCACGCGTGCCGCCTGCACCAGCGCGGCCGCGGACAGGTAGGTCTCGCCGAGCGACGTGCCGGGCAGCCGCACCGCAGCGTCGGCCTCGCCGACATACGGGCTCGCCTCGTCGTCGGCCGCGTAGACGGCGACCGCCTCACAGCCCGCATCATGCGCGCCGCGGATGATGCGGCGGGCGATCTCACCCCGGTTGGCGACGAGGAGGCGGCGGATCGGATGGGCCCCCATCAGTGGCGCACCACGCCGAAGACCGCCGTCCCCTTCACCGCTGCCGAGTGCACCGCGGTGAGGGCGAGCACGAGCACGATCCGCGTGTCCCGCGGATCGATGATCCCGTCGTCCCACAGCCGTCCCGTGGCGTACTGCGCCGTCGACTCCTGTTCGATCTGGCTCTCGGTGGCCTGGCGGAGCTCGTCGTCGGCCGCTTCGTCGAAGGGGCGCCCCGCCGCCTCCGCCGCGTTGCGCCGCACGATGGAGAGGACGCCGGCCAGCTGTTTCGGGCCCATGACCGCGATGCGATGGTTGGGCCAGGTGAAGACGAAGCGCGGGTCGTACGCCCGGCCCGCCATGGCGTAGTTCCCCGCCCCGTAACTGGCGCCGACCATGAGGGTGAGGTGGGGCACCGTCGAGTTCGACACGGCGTTGATCAGCTTGGCGCCGTCCTTGATGATGCCGCCCTGCTCGTAACGCGTGCCCACCATGAAGCCCGTGATGTTCTGCACGAACACGATCGGCGTGTCGGTCCTGTTGCAGAGTGCAATGAACTGGGCGCCCTTCTGCGCCTCGGGCGAGAAGAGGATGCCGTTGTTGGCCACGACGCCGACGGGGTAGCCGCCGATGGAGGCCCAGCCGCACACGAGCTGCGGTCCGTAGAGCTCCTTGAACTCCTCGAAGCGGGAGCCGTCGACGACGCGGGCGAGGATCTCGCGCACGTCGAACGGGACCCGCACGTCCACCGACGCGATCCCGAGCAGCTCGTCGGCCGGGTAGAGCGGCTCGTCGGCCGGGCCGTCGGGCCCCGGGCCCAGGCGGGGCCAGTGCAGGTGGGCCACGATCCCCCGCGCCATGCGGATCGCCCCGGGCTCATCCCTCGCCAAGTAGTCGCACAGACCCGACGTCCGGGCGTGCATGCGCGCACCGCCCAGCTCCTCTTCGTCGGCGTCCTCGCCGATGGCCATCTTGACCAGCGGCGGGCCGCCGAGGAAGACCCGGGCCCGGCCCTCGACCATGACGGTGTAGTCGCTCATGCCCGGCAGGTAGGCACCGCCGGCAGTCGACGAACCGAACACGACGCAGATGGTGGGAATGCCCTGCGCCGAGAGCTGGGTCAAACGGCGGAACTGCTCGCCGCCGGGAACGAACACGTCCGCCTGGCGCGGCAGGTCCGCCCCGCCCGACTCGACCAGGAGCACGAGCGGGAGACGGTTCTCCTCGACCACGTCCATGGCGCGCAGCAGCTTGCGGATCGTCGTCGGGCTCGTCGTCCCCCCGCGTACGGTCGGGTCGTTGGCGATGACCAGACACTGGGTGTGCGCCACCTCGGCCAGCGCGACCACGACGCCGCCTCCCACCGGGTCGCCGGTCTCGAGTCCCGCCAGTGGGCACAGCTCGAGCACCGGCGTGCCGGGATCGGCCAACGCCTCCAGCCGCTCGCGCACCATCATCTTCCCCCGGGCGCGGTGGCGCTCGACGTACTGCGGTCCACCTCCCGCCAGCACCTGCTCGTGCAACGAACGGACCTCGTCGGTCAACACGCCCATGGCGGCGGCGTTGTCCCGGAATTCGTCGCTCGTCACCGCCAGCCGGGACCGCAGGGGCGTGCTCATACCGTCGAGTCCCAGGCGGGCCGGCGCTTCTGGAGGAACGCCTCCATGCCCTCCGCGGCCTCGGCCCCGGCGAACAGCTCGGCCGACCTCGCGGCCGCGGACGCCAGTCCCTCGGCCCACTCCTGGGTGGACAGGGATCGCAGCAACTCCTTGGTGGCCCGCACGGCGCCGGGAGCGGCCTGGCGGATGGCCAGGGTCTGGGTGGCCACCCAGGCGTCGAGAGCTGCCTCGTCGGCGGTCACGGCGGTCAGGAGCCCCGCCGCCGCGGCCTCCGAGGCACTGAACCGCTCACCCGTGAGCGTGGCACGGGTGAGGAAGCGGCGATCGACCACGCGCAGCGTCGGCACCAGAATCATGGCCGGCGCCACGCCGACCTTGACCTCGGTGAAGGCGAACGTGCTCCCCTGCGCCGCCACCGCCATGTCGGCGGCCGCGATCAGGCCGAGACCGCCCGCACGCGCGTGACCGTTGACGCGGGCGATGACCGGCACCGGGCTCTCGAACATGCACGTCATGATGGCCGGCATGCGGTTGGGCGCCGCCGCACCGCGCTCGGAGAGATCCGCGCCGGAGGAGAACACGGTGCCCGACCCCGTCAGCACCAGGGCGCGCACTGCCGCGTCGCTGGTTGCGTCACGCAACGCCTGCTCCAACTGCTCGAGGAGACGCGCCGACAGGGCGTTGCGATTGGCCGGCGAATCGAGCGTCAGGGTGCGAATGCCGTCGTGGTGCTGCACGTCGACCATCACATCCGTCACGGGTGCGCAGTGTAGGGGGGTGCTCGTCGGTGGGTGGAAAAAGGCCGGTGGTATCGTTCGCCGGTGATCGAGAGCGACGAGCACCAGCTGTTCCGCAAGACGCTCCGGGCCCTCTTCGAGAGGGAGATCGAGCCGTACGTGGACGAGTGGGAGGCGGCCCGCATCTTCCCGGCCCACGATCTCTTCCCCAAGCTCGCGTCGGTCGGGCTCCTCGGTCTCGAGTACGACGAGGCCTACGGCGGCATGGGAGCCGACCACACCTTCACCCTGATCGCCGGCGAGGAGATGGGCCGGATCAGCTGTGGCGGCGTCCCGATGGCAATCGCGGTCCAGATGTCGATGGCGACACCGGCGCTGGCCCGCTACGGCTCCCACGAGTTGAAGGAGCGGTATCTCGCACCGGCCATCCGGGGCGAGGTCGTGACGTCCATCGCCGTGACCGAGCCCGACGCGGGGAGCGACGTCGCAGGCATCCGCACCCGCGCCGTGCGCGACGGCGACGAGTGGGTCATCAACGGCGCCAAGCTGTTCATCACGAACGGAACACAGGCCGACTGGCTGTGTCTGCTGGCCCGCACCTCCGACGAACCGGGTTCCCACGGCATGTCCCTCATCGTGGTGCCGACGGAAACCGCCGGCGTGACGGTGTCGCGCAAGCTCGAGAAGCTGGGCATGTGGTCGAGTGACACGGCCGAGCTGTCGTTCACCGACGTACGCGTGCCCATCGCCAACACCATCGGCGACGTCGGACGGGGCTTTCAACAGCAAATGGTCCAGTTCCAGGCCGAACGGCTCATGACCTTCTACAAGCAGGTGGGCTCCATTGCGCTCGCTCTGCAGCGCACCAAGACCTACCTGCGCGAGCGCTGGGCGTTCGGCGCGCCGCTGCTGGCCAATCAGCATCTGCAATTCGTGCTCGCCGAGTTGTCGGCCCGCCACGACGTGCTCAAGCAGTACGCCCGCACCACCGCCGACGCGGTCTTGCAGGGTGAGGACGCCACCCGGTTCGCCACCATCGGCAAATTGCTCGGGTCGCGCCTGCAGCGCGAAGTGGCCGACACGGCGGTGCAATTCCACGGCGGCCTGGGCTACATGGACGAGAGCTGGACCTCGCGCTACTTCCGCGACACCCGCCTCGACTCCATCGGTGCCGGAGCCGACGAGGTCATGCTGCGGATTCTGTCGCGCATGGACGGGTACTCGGTCGACTGAACTCGACTGCATCGAGCATGCCCGGCCCGTCCTAAGTGTGCCGGAACACCGCCTGGCCCCCGCCGCTGACGATGAGGCGGCGCTGCCGTGACCACACCCGGCCCGTCCATGACAGGAGACCGCCCTGCGCCACCGGCGAGTGGGCGTCGAGCAGCAGCCACTCCGACGAGGTCCCCGGGTACTGGAAGGACGCGTACAGGTCGAGGCTCGGCGCGATGTAAGGCGGGTCGAGGTAGGCGTGGGGACGGGACCCGGCCGGCCAGCTCCCGACGTCGAGCACAATGAGCGAGCGCGCCGCGTCCACCCAGGGATCAGCGAAGGTCGCCGTCGGGCGGCAGCGCACCCAGGTCCGCCACGTCGGCGGCAGCGGGCCGGGCGGGGGCCAGCTGTCTGACCATTCGACCAGGCGCTGGTCGAAGTTGGCCCAGTAGGGGAAGTCGGGCCTCTCCCCGTCGCGCCGCAGATCGTCCCGCGACGGCAACTCACCCGGATCGGGTACAGGCGGCGCTTCGACGTCCTCGTGCTCGAGGCCCTCGACCGCACCGACGGACCAGACCATCGCCTCGAGCACCGAGCGGCCCTCTTGCGAGAGGGCGACGCGTTGGGCCAACACCGTCCGGCCCGCCCGCAGCGGGGTGACGGTGAGCTCGACCGGCGCGAAGTCGGCGACGGAGAGGTAGTGACAGAAAAAGCTGGCCGGCCGGACGAGCGAGCTCTCCGCTCCGGCGGCGCGCAACGCCAGGGCGGCCACGTACCCACCACAGGGCCCCCAGATCTCCCAGTCGGGGTGCACCACGGCCGTGTAGCAGCCGTCCCCGACCGCCTCGACCGCCGTCTCCACCGCGATGTCACCCACCGCTGCGGCGCTCCTCCCAGCGCTCCCGCGTCAACTCCAAGACGGCGACCTCCTCGCCGCGAGGGCCCACCGTGGTGAGGCGGTGGGTGAAGCCGAGGTGGTCCATGACCCGTCCCGACGCGATGTTGTCCGGCTCGTAGATGCTCACGATGCAGTCCAAGCCGCCCTCGGTGAATCCGAACTCCACCGAGGCCGCGCCCGCCTCGGTCGCCAGGCCCTGCCCTCTATACGGCCCCGACAGGCGCCATCCCACCTCGACGGCCGGAAGGATCTGCGGCAAGAAGTGGGGCACGGCGAGGCCTGCCCACCCGATCATGGCCCCGCTGGCCCTGTCGATCAGCGCCTCTATGCCGAAGCCGTCGCTCTCGTAGCGCGCCTGCACCCGCTCGAGGAAGTCGGCGGTCTCCTCCTTGTTCATGCCGGCACGAAGTGGGTACCACCAGAACGACTCTTCCGCGTGGATGGCGGCGAGCTCGTCGAGGTCGCCGGGGACGAACGGGCGCAGCACCAACCGCCGGGTGGTCAGCGTCGGGATGCCGGGGTGGCCCATGGGGTGCGCGAGTCAGCCGAGAGGAAGCCCGGGTGCGTCGGCCAGCGACGGATCATGCCCGGGCCGGGCGGATGCGGCGTAGAGCTGGTCCGGTCGGAACGACCGCACGGCCCGGTCACCCGCTCGGCCGCCGACCACCTCGACCCAGACCTCGCCGGTCTCCCCGTTGGTCACGTGCGCCACGAACTCCCACGACGCCCCGCGCAGGCGCGTGCCGTCGACCTGGACGGGATCGCCTGGCCGCAACCCCGCCCAACGGGTGACCCGGCGAAGCTCAGCCACGGATGCGGAGGTCGGCACCAGAGGGCATCGGCTCCTTTCTACCTGCTCGGGCTTTCTCCCTGCTCGGCAGGATGAGCCGGCGCGTGACAGGCCGGTCGTATCCTGGGGGGATGGCGCTCACCGTCCCGCGCACCCTGAGCCCCTCGAAGGTCGTCGCCTTCACCAATTGCCCCCTCGCCTTCCGTTTCTCGCAGATCGAGCGTCGGCCCGAGCCACCCTCCCCTCCTGCGGTGAAGGGCACCCTGGTGCACGCAGCGCTCGAGGGGCTCTTTTGGCACAACCCCCCGGGCGCACGGACGCCGGCGGCTGCCTCCGCAGAGCTCGAGCGCTGCTGGCACGAGCTGCAGGGCGACGACGAGTTCGCCCAGCTCGA
Source organism: uncultured Acidimicrobiaceae bacterium (assembly GCA_963719485.1). Lineage (GTDB taxonomy): Bacteria > Actinomycetota > Acidimicrobiia > Acidimicrobiales > RAAP-2 > Bog-473. The sequence continues at coordinate 2,637,344 of OY970387.1, read as the reverse complement.
GCTTGACCGGGCTGCGGCGGATGCCTTCCTCGCCGACGCACACACGCTGGTCGGCAACTACTTCCTGCTGGAGGATCCCAACGAGGCGCGGACGGTCGGCGTCGAGCTCGGTGTCGAGACCGTGGTCGAGGGCATGCGGTTGCGCGGCGTCATCGACCGTCTCGACGTCGCGGCCGACGGCAACCTGATCGTCGTGGACTACAAGACCGGTCGGGCGCCCTCGGAGCGCTACGAACGCGGCAGCATGGGCGGCGTGCAGACCTATGCCCTCCTCTGCGAGAGCCTGCTCGGGCGCGCCCCGGCCGAGGTGCGGCTCCTCTACCTGCGCCAACCCATCGCCATCTCCTCGGCCGCCTCCGAGCAGACCATCCGAGGCCAGCGCCGGCGGGCAGTCGCGGTGTGGTCGGCCATCGAGCGGGCCTGCGACGCCGAGGACTTCCGGCCCCACGTCAGTCCCCTGTGCGACCACTGCAACTTCAAGGCCTCCTGCCCCGCCTTCGCCGCGTGAGCGGGCCGCAGTGAGCACCATCGACGAGGCGGTCGACGCCGCCTTCGAGCCCCTCCGGGGGCGACCGGAGCTCGACCGGGTCGCCGTCGTCGTCTCGAACCTGGCCGATTACGGGTTCGTGTGGGTTCTGCTGGCGGGCCTGAAGGCACGCCGGCGCGGACCCGACCGACGGCGCGCCATCGTGGCACTCGCCACGGCGGGTTTCTCCTCCCTGATCGTGAGCCGAATGGTCAAGGCGGCCGTGGAGCGCCAGCGCCCCGACGACCACCTCGACGCCGCGGTGCGGACGCCCTCCAGCAGCAGCTTTCCGAGCGGCCACACCCTGGCGGCCTTCTGCACCGCCTTCGTACTCGGCGATTCGGAGGCCGGGACGGCGGCCAACGTCGGTTTCGCAACCGCTGTCGCAGCGAGCCGCGTCCACCTGCGGGCCCATCACCCGACCGACGTCATCGGAGGTGCCGTCATCGGGTCCGTGCTGGGACTGGGCCTGCGCCCGATCGTCGACGTCGTCACGCCCGGCAGCGTGGGGCGGCGGGGGCGCCGGCACCGGGGCAGCCGGGGAATGAGCCGCTCCGAGGTCGTGTTGAAGGAATTATGAAGCCTTTCGCCGTGACCTGGGACTACCGCTGCCCATTTGCCCGCAACGCCCACGAACACCTCGCCGTCGCCTTGGCCGACGGGGCCGACTGGGACGTGACGTTCCTGCCGTTCTCGCTCAGCCAGGCGCACGTGCCCGAGGGTGGGATGCCCGTCTGGGACGACCCCGCGAAGGCCGGTGACCTCCTGGCGTTGGCCGCCGGCGTGGTCGTGCGCGACAGCTACGCGGACCGTTTCCTCGACGCGCACGTCGCGCTGTTCGGGGCCCGCCATGACGAGGGGTTGGACCTTCGTGTCGCCGAGGTCGTGGCCGGCGTGCTCGACGGCGTGGGCCTACCGGGCGACAAGATCCTCGCCGAGGTCGATTCCGGCGCGCCGGTGCAGCAGATACGCCGGGAACACGAGCGCGTCGTCAACGAGCTCGCGGTGTTCGGGGTGCCGACGTTCATCGTCGACGACCGCGCCGTGTTCGTGCGCCTCATGAGCCGCCCCTTGGGCGACGCGGGTCTCGGTCGCCGCACGATCGACGGCGTGCTCGACCTGTTCGACACCATGCCCGACCTCAACGAGTTCAAATACACGCGGCTGTCGCTCTGAACTGATTAGGAGCGAGCCAGCTCGCTGAGCAACGCGAAGCTGCGGGCGCGCTCCGCGGCGTCGCCCATGATCGACCCCACGAAGTCGGTGGCCCCCGCCTCGGCCAGGCGGGCCAGCGAGGCGGCGACCGATTCCTCGTCCCCGACGAAGGCGATGTCCCCCGCGCGCTCGGCGCCCTCCTTGTCCAACATGGCCTTGTACGACGGCAGGGTCGGGTAGATGGCCGTGGCCTGGTTGATCCGCTCCTTGGCGGCCTCGATGTCGTTCGTGACCGTCACGGGCAGGGAGACCCCGACCCGTGGCTCGGGCCTTCCGGCGGCCTGGGCGGCAGCGCGGATGGTCGGCACGATGTGGCTGTCGATCGTGGCCGTGCCGGTCATCCAGGTCACGGTGCCGTCGGCGACGGTGCCCGCCAGCTTCAGCATGACGGTGCCCAGGGCGGCGACCAGGACGGGCGGGGCGGTGGCACCGGGAACGCCGAGGGGCAGGGGCGTCGTCGTCGTGACACGCTCGCCGGCGCTGCTGACCACCTCGCCGCGGAGCAGGGGCATGAGCGACGCCAGGTACTCCTTCATGTAGCGCGCCGGCTGGTCGAAGCTCATCCCCCAGATACCTTCGACCATCACCTGGTGCGAGAGACCGATGCCGAGGATGAGTCGGTTGTCGGTCACCTCCTGGACCGTGAGGGCCTGCGCCGCCAACATCATCGGGTGGCGCGGGTGGACCGGCACCACTCCCGTCCCCAGGCCGATACCGGGCACCTGCGCCCCGGCGGCGGCCAGGAGCGTGAGCGTGTCAGGCCCGAAGATCTGCGCCCCGAAGGCATGATCGAACCCGGCGTCGGCGTAGCGTCGCAGGTCGTCGACCACGCCGCCGAACGGCCGGTCCACGTCGATCATGCCCCCGATGCGCAGCGCTTTGGCCATGTCCCTGGTGCTCCTCGCGTAATGTGCCCGTTGTGTCCGCCCCACTGTCTAGGCGAATCCCCGCACGGGGGCGAGGGACCTGAGCCGCCACCCCATCGGGTTCGTCGGGGCAGGTCAACTGGCCCGAATGGCGGGTGAGGCGGCCAGTGCGCTGGGCCTCACCATGGCCGTGCTGGCGGAGCGCCCCGACGATGCGGCCTGCGCCGTGGCCTCGGAGGTCGTCCTGGGCTCACCGTTCGTCGCCGAGGACCTCGCGGCGATCGCGGCACGCTGCGACGTCGTCACCTTCGACCACGAGCAAGTGGACCTCGAGATCGTGGCCAAGCTGGCGGCGGAGGGCGCCGTGGTGCGTCCCGGAGCCGACACGCTGGAGCTCGCGGTCGACAAGGCCCACATGCGGACCGTCCTCGACGGCGCCGGGGTGCCGGTGCCGGCCTACGCGGTGGTGGACGTGGGGCCGGCCGCCCCCGACGAGGTCGAGGCCTTCGCGGCGGCGCACGGGTGGCCGGTCATGCTCAAGGCGGCCCGCGGCGGCTACGACGGCAAGGGTGTGTGGCCCGTCGGCGACCGCGCCGCGGCGGAGTCGGTGCTCGCCCAGGTGCGCGGGCGGGTCGTGGTGGAGGAGCTGCTGCCCCTGGAAGCCGAGCTGGCCGTCATGGTGGCGCGCCGCCCGTCGGGCGCGTCAGCGGTCTGGCCGGCGGTCGAGACCGCACAGGTGGGCGGCGTCTGCCGGGAGGTTCTGGTGCCGGGTCGCCTCGATCCCGACGTCGTGGAGGCCGCCTCCGCCCTCGGCCAGAAGGTGGCCGAGATCGCGGGCTCCGTCGGCGTCATGGCGGTGGAGCTCTTCTGGACCGGGGGCAGGCTGCTGGTCAACGAGGTGGCGACCCGGCCCCACAACTCCGGGCACTGGACGATGGAGGGAGCCGTGACCTCCCAGTTCGAGAACCACTTGCGCGCCGTGCTGGATCTGCCACTGGGGTCGACCGCGCCCCAGCACGCGCACGTCGCGAGCGTCAACGTCTTCGGGGGGCCCGGAGGCGCCGATCCCGCCCGCCTGCTTGCCGCCGGCCTCGCCGTGGAGGGTGCGCACGTGCACCTGTATGGCAAGCAGGCCCGCCCGGGACGCAAACTGGGACACGTGACGGTGTGCGGTGACGAGGCCGAGGTGGTGCGCAACCGGGCGTGGTCGGCCGCGGTCGCCCTGGGGACGCCCGTGCCCGCAGGCATCGAGCTTCCTCCAGAGGTGCGCCGGTGAGCGGTCAGGCGCCCCTGGTCGCCGTGGTCATGGGCAGCTCGTCGGACCTGCCGGTCATGCAGGGAGCGGTCGACATATTGGAAAGTTTCGGGGTGGCTCACGAGGTCCGTGTGGTCTCGGCCCACCGCACCCCGCGCGACATGCTGGCCTTCGGTCAGGAGGCCGCCGGCCGCGGCCTGCGGGTGCTCGTCGCCGGGGCCGGAGGGGCAGCCCACCTGCCCGGCATGCTGGCCTCTGTGACCACCCTCCCCGTCATCGGGGTGCCAGTGGCCCTCTCGCAGCTCGACGGCCTCGACAGCCTGCTCTCCATCGTGCAGATGCCCAGGGGCGTCCCGGTGGCGACGGTCGCGGTCAACGGCGCCCGCAACGCCGGCCTCCTGGCCGTCCGCATCCTGGCCCAGGCGGATCCGGCGCTCACCGCCGGGATGGAGCGCTTCCAGGAGGAGATCGCGTCCGAGGCCCGGGCCCAGGATGCAGCCGTGGTCGCACGCGGGGCCGCATCGGGAGGCGGGGATGGCTGAGCCGAACCTGGCCCAGCGCCTCGGCTACGGCGCCGAGGCCAAACTCGTCGTCATCAACGCCGATGACCTCGGATCGTGCCACTCGGCCAACGTCGGGGTCTTCGAGTGCCTGGCCACGGGAACCGTCACCAGCGCCACCCTGATGGTGCCCTGCCCGTGGGCCCGCGAGGCGAGCAGCCGGTACCGCGGCGAGGACATCGGCGTCCACCTCACGGTCAACGCCGAGTACGAGCTGTACCGGTGGGGCCCGATCACGTATGCGCCGTCGCTCCTCGGCGGAGACGGTGGTTTCCCGCGGACGGTCGAAGACGTCTGGGACCATGCGGACCTCGACGAGGTCCGCCGGGAGTGCCGCGCCCAGATCGAGCGGGCGATTCTGTGGGGCTTCGACGTCAGCCACCTCGACGCGCACATGGGGACGCTGCAACTGCGACCGGAGTTCTTCGACGTCTACCTCGAGCTGGCGCTGGAGTTCGGGCTCCCCCTGCGCATGGTCAGCAAGGCCATGGAGCGCTACGTGGGTTTCCCGGCGCGCGCCGTGGCGACGGAGGCGGGTGCGGTCTTCACCGACCACTTCCGCCTGGTGCCAGGAGTGGGGTCCCGCCAGATCTTCGAGAAGGACCTCGCCACACTGCGTCCCGGTGTGACCGAGCTGCATTTGCACCCCGCCGTTGACAGTGCCGAACTTCGCTCACTGGCGACCGACGACTGGGCGGCGAGGGTCGACGATCACCGTCTCATCTGCGACGAGGACTGGGTCCGCCGAACGCTCGACGACGCCGGGGCGACCCTGATCGGGTACCGGCCGTTGCGCGACCTGGCGAGATCCGGAGGCTGAGCAGGGGCCCGTGACTGCCACGACCACGACGACGATCCGGGGTGTCTCCATCTTTTCGAGGCAGCGGATGCGCAACGCCGACGTCTTCGACCTTGCAGTCTCGCACGAGGGCGTCGTCATCCGGCGGCCCGATCGGGCGGACCAGCGCATGGCCTGGGACCGCGTCTCGCAGTGGGAGATAGAGGAAGGTCCCGGCTGCGTCGTCCTGACACTGCGCGGCGGCGGCTCGGTGACCCCGCTCATGGTCAAGGGATGGACGCTGGACGATCTCGAAGCCCTCATGCGGCAGGCCACGGCCGGCACCACGGGTACGCGGGCCGAGGAGAGCACACCGGCCCAGACCACGACGGCCCAGACCACGACGGCCCAGACCACGACGGACCAGACCCCTTCGGACCAGCCACGTGCGGCCCGACGGCGGGCGGCTCGACGGCCGCGGCGCGCCACCTGGAAGGCCGTCGTCACCGTGGTCCTGTTGGGCGTGCTGGCCGCCGCCGTGACGGTGGTGCTGCTGCAGAGCGCCGGCATCATCAGCTGGGGGCTCCTCGGCCCCACGGCCTGATCCGCTCAGCCCCCGGACCGGACCCCCGCGAAGAGATCGTCCTCGGTCACGTCCGTCGGGCCGACGCGGCTCTGGGCCAGCCGGAACTCGTCGACCGGATGGATGTCCCGCATCACCTCCGGCGGCAGGCCGAACCAGAAGGGCGACGTGGGGTCGACCTGTGTCGCGTGCGCCCGCAGTGCCTCGCCGCGCACATGGGTGAACCCGGTGACGTCGATGGTCGTGGTGAACGGCTCGGTCTTGGTCATGCGGGCCAGCCACTTGTCGTCGAAGGGTGACTCGAGACCGAGCTCCTCGTACTTCTCGTGGATCTGGCGGAAGCGCTCGCCCGACCAGACCGAGTAGTAGAGCTTGGCCGGGGTGAAGGGCGGTCCCGCGTCCGGGAAGCGGTCCGGGTCACCGGCGGAGTCGAAAGCCAAAACGGAGATCTCATGGACCCGCAGGTGGTCCGGGTGCGGGTACTCCGTCTGGTTGTCGCCGTAGGTGATGATCACCTGGGGGCGCTCCCGGCGGATGGCGGTGGCGAGGCGCTCGACGGCCTCGTCCAGCGGGGCCTGGGCGAAGGAGGCGGGGTTCTTGTTGGCCTCCGAGTCGGGCATGCCCGAATCCCGGTAGCCGAGGAGCACGGTGTCGTCGTAGCCGATGATCTCGGTGGAGGCCTTCAGCTCGGCCATCCGGATTCGCCCGATGTCCGCCCGCACCTCGGGTGTGTCCATGGCCGGGTTCAGGATGTCACCCTCCTCGCCCCCCGTGCAGCAGACCAGGACGGTGTGGACGCCCTCGGCGTGGTAGCGGGCCACCGTCGGCGCACCCTTGGAGGCCTCGTCGTCGGGGTGCGCGTGGACGCTGAGCAGGCACAGGCGATCGGGCACAGGCCGACCTTAGCGGCGTGCCTGGGCAGGGCCGCCCGGTGTCCCCCCTCCCCCGCTGGGCCTTATGCTCGGTATCCATGGCAGGTTTTTTCAGTCGGGTCGCCGATATCTTCCGGTCCAAGGCCAACAAGGCCCTCGACAAGATGGAGGACCCGCGCGACACGCTGGACCTCTCCTACGAGAAGCAGATCGAGCAGCTGACCAAGGTCCGCCGGGGGGTGGCGGACGTGGCCACGGCGCGCAAGCGGATCGAGCTGCAGGCGGGCGGGTTGCAGAAGCAGGCCGACAAGCTGCAGGGCCAGGCCAAGGCCGCGCTCGGGCAGGGCAACGAGGACCTGGCCCGCGAGGCACTGGCGCGACGGGCCGCCCTGGGCGAGCAACTGGCCGAGCTGAAGACCCAGCACGACCAGATCAGCGATCAGGAGCAGAAGCTGGTCCAGACCTCGCAGGAGCTGCAGATCCGGGTCGAGCGCTTCCGCACCCAGAAGGAGACGATGAAGGCCTCCTACACCGCGGCCGAGGCCCAGACGAAGGTGGGCGAGGCGGTGTCGGGGATCTCGGACTCGACGCGGAGCGCGGGCGCCACCATGCAGCGGGCCCAGGACAAAATCGCCAGCATGCAGGCGCGGGCGGGCGCCATCGACGAGTTGCTCGCATCGGGTGCGCTCGACGATCTGACACAGCCGGTCGACGACATCCAGAAGGAGCTCGACAAGGTGTCGTCGACCTCCCAGGTGGACAACGAGCTGGCGGCGTTGAAGGCCGAGCTGGGAACGGGCAGCGCCGCCGACGCCACGGCCGCGCTGCCCGCGGCTGAACAGGGCGGCGGCGGCGGTACGGTCGGTACCGGAGGCGAAAGCGCTTAATGGCAATCTCACGCAACATCAAGCCCGACCGGGGGCTCACCTACCGGATGTTCCTCACGGGGTTCCTACTCGTCCTTCTGTACGGGCTCGTCGTGGGCGTCCTCATCGCCGTGGGCCTGTCCTATTCCATCGTGCTGATCCTCGCCGTGGTGCTGCTGTTCTGCCAGTACTGGTTCAGCGCCAAGATCGCCATGTACGCCATGCACGCCAAGGAGGTGACCCCCGAGCAGGCGCCCGAGCTGCACGGTGTCGTCGACCGGCTGTGTGCCCTGGCCGACATGCCCAAACCGAAGGTGGCCATCGCCACCACCGACATCCCCAACGCCTTCGCCACGGGCCGCAGCCCCAAGTCGTCCGTCGTCTGCGTGACCTCGGGGCTCCTGCGTCGGCTCGATGAGCCCGAGATCGAAGCCGTGCTCTCGCACGAGATCTCCCACGTGGCGCACCGCGACGTCGCCGTCATGACCATAGCCAGCGGACTCGGCATGATCGCCGGGCTCCTGACCCGCGTGCTGTTCTACTCGGAGATCTTCGGCGGCGGGCGGGGCAACAACAACAACCAGAACCAGGCCGGCATCGAGATGATCGTCCTGCTGGTTTCGGTCGTCGTGTACTTCGTGAGCTTCCTCCTGACGATGGCGCTGTCGAGGTATCGGGAGCTGGCGGCGGACCGATCGGGCGCGCTGCTCATCGGCCGGCCCTCCCTCCTGGCCTCGGCGCTGGTGAAGATCACCGGCGAGATGGGCCGCATCCCGACCAAGGACCTGCGCGCCGCCGAGCCGTTCAACGCGTTCTTCTTCACCCCTGCCGTGGCCAACGGCGAAGCGCAGGGCCAGGGCGGGGGCTTCAGCTTCGGCAACCTGTTCCGGACGCACCCGACGCTCGAGCGTCGCCTGGCCCAGCTGGACTCGCTCGAGCGCCAGCTCGGCCAGGCCAGCTGAGCCCTTCGCAACGCCGGTCGTGGGCCTCTTCGACACCATCCTCGGCCGGACCAAGCCCGTCCGGGCCAATCTGGACGCCCTCTTCGCTCTGCCAACTGCGGCGCTGGCTCTGCAGAGCGCCGGCGGCCTGGTGACATCGGGCCACGCCGGGGTCTGCTGGAAGCCGCCGCCGGGCCAGGGGGCGGCGGACGCCCAGAAAGAGATCTCCGAGCTGGTGGGCGAGGGCTTCGGGCACGCCAAGGACTCCTTCGACTACGGCTGGCTGCTGCTCGACGACGGCGACCTCGAGGAGCTGGTGACCAAGATCCACATGGCCAACTCCACGCTGCAGGACAACGGCTGGGGTCCTCAGCTGCTCTGCTCGGCGTTCGGCTTCGTCCCCGGTCCCGACGCGCCCGACGATGCCCGGGCCTTCCGCCTGATCTACCTCTTCAAGCGCGGCACCTTCTATCCCTTCGCCCCCGTCGACACCGGGAAGGAACGAAGGGACACCGAGCTCGAGCTGCGCATCCGGACCATGGTGGGAGCGGACCTCCCGGTGGAGCCCGACCTGACCCGGTGGTTCCCCCTCTGGGACATGCCGGTGGCGTGAAAAGCGCGGCGTGGTGACCGAGGTCGACCGGATCATCGCGCTGGATGGCGCCGTCAATTTCCGTGATCTGGGCGGGTACGCGGCCGGCGGGGGCACCCGGACGCGGTGGCGCACCCTGTTCCGGGCCGACGGGCTGGGCGAGCTGACCGAGGCCGACCTCTCGGTGCTGCGCTCCCTCGGCATCCGCACGGTCATCGACCTGCGCTCCGGCTCGGAGCTGGAGGGCGGCCGGTTCGACGTCGATGCCCACCCGGTCGCCTTCCATCACTTCCCCTTCATCGACGAGCTGCCCGACGCGCAGGAGTTCGACCGCCGGCCCGGCCTGCTCGGCTCGCAGTACCTCGAGATGGTGCGCGACGCCGGTGCCCAGATCCTCGCCGCCCTGGAGGTGCTGGCCATCCCCGACGCGCTCCCGGCCGTCTTCCACTGCACCGCCGGCAAGGACCGCACGGGAGTCCTCTCCGCCATCGTGCTGTCGCTGCTCGGCGTCGACGAGCCCACAGTGGTGGCCGATTACGCGCTCAGCGGCGCCGCCATGCTGCGGCTACGGGCCAAGCTCGTGGAGAAGTACCCCGAGGGCCGGGAGACGATCGAGAGCATCGACGAGGTCTTCTCGGCCGAACCGGAGCAGATGGAGGTGCTGCTCGACCACGTCCGGGACCGGTACGGCTCGGTCGGCGCCTACGTCGAGGGGCTCGGCGCCGGGCCGGACCTCGTCGAAGGCCTGCGGCGCGCGCTGCTCGAGCCGGCGGTTTCGGTCTAGGAAGACGCCGGGAGCTGGTTGTCGACGAAGAGGTAGAGCTGCCCACCGAAGAACGTGGTGCGGTTGCCCTCCGGCCGCCCACAGACATACCCGTCACCATTGCCGGGTTGGCTGTTCCACGCATTGCTGTGCGGGTTGCCGAGATCGCCGGTGTCGATCAAACCAGGCGCCTCGTAACCCTCCCCAGCCAGAGCGGCCACCGACAGCAGCTGGAAGCCGGAGGGACAACCACCCACGGGTGCACCGGCCGAGGCGGGACCGCCGAACGCCCCTAGCCCCGCCGTCGTCATCATGACTGACCCGACCATCATCCCCAGTCGTACGACGCTACGCATAGTTGCTCCTCCCTACCCACTCGCAATCGAACTCTCTCCGACAGCATCGACAACCGCACCAGTGTCGGCAATACGACATTTGTCGTATCCTCGCGGTCGGTCCGCCAACGGCGGGCCGTGTGGACCGAGGCGCACATGGCCAGTTCGATCTCCGACAAGGACCTGCGGGCGTTGGTCCAACTGGTCCAAGATGAATGCCGCACAGGTCCCGAGGCCGAGCCGGGGACCGATCTTCCCGCCGCCCTCGTCGAGTCGCTGAGGTCTCTCGTCCGCTGCGACGACTTGACCTTCCTCGAACTGACGCCGACGGGATGCGACGTCGTGGACATGCAGGCCTGGCCCGACTACGAAGACGCCTTTCTCCAGGGAGGGGGTGGGGGTGCGGATGATCCCTTCTGGATCCATTACTGGGATTGCGACGCCGTGTCCTATCCCACCGTCACCGGCGATACGCGTTCGGTCACCACTATTTCGGACTTCTACAGCCTCCGGCAGTGGCGCGACACAGGAATGCATGCGGAGGCCCTTCGTGAGATCAAGCACCGGATCATGGTGTGCCTGTCGGCGCCGGAAGGCTACGAGCGCCGGCTGCTTCTCTTCCGCACGAGCGGCTCGGACTTCGACGAGCGGGACCGCCTCCTGCTCTGGCTCCTGCGCCCCCACCTCGACGAGTTCTACCAACACCAGCAGCGGTGCCGCCTCTCAGGCCCAACGCTCACACCCCGCCGGCGGGAGATCCTCGCCCTCGTCGCACGCGGCATGAGCAACAAGGAGATCGCCGCCGAGCTCGGTCTCTCGGGCACGACGGTCCGGACCCACCTCGAGCAGATCTTCGATCAGCTTGACGTCTCCAGCCGCACGGCGGCAGTGGCCAAAGCGTTTCCCACGCCGCCCTATTAGTCGCCGCGTGGGCACTCGCTGTTCGGCCCGGGACGAACTGTCTAAGCCTCGTCGTGGTCCCGGACGTCCGGGCGCAGCCGGTCCACGACGCCGGCCAGGGCCAGGTCGAGGAGCGTGATGCCACCCGAGTCGTGCGTCGTGAGGGCCAGGCGCACGGTGTTCCAGCGGATGTCGATGTCGGGGTGGTGGTTGGCCGCCTCGGCGGCGGCGCCGACCGCGTTCACGAAGGTGAGGGCGGCGGCGAAGTCGTGCAGCTTGACGGTGGTCACGAGGACGTCGTCCTCGCGGGTCCAGTGCAGCTGCTGCTCCTCGAGGGCGCGGTCGACATCGGCCTGGGTGAGCACGGGCTCGCTCACGGGTGCGTCATCTCCTCGGGACGCACCGCGGCGTCGAACTGCTCCCCGGTCAGGTAGCCCAAGCCGAGCGCCGCCTCCTTGAGCGTCGATCCGTCCTTGTGCGCCTTCTTGGCCACCTCGGCCGAGCGGTCGTAGCCGATGGTCGGGGCCAGCGCGGTGACCAGCATGAGCGAGTTGGTGAGGTGTCGCTCGATCTGCACCAGGTCCGGCTGCAGCCCTTCCACTGCGAATTCGCGGAAGCCCCGACAGGCGTCGGTCATCAACGCGATCGACTGCAGCACGTTGTAGGCGATGACCGGCTTGCACACGTTGAGCTCGAGATTGCCCCTGCTGCCGGCGGTCGCCACGGCCATGTCGTTCCCGAGCACCTGGATCCCGACCATGATCATTGCCTCGCTCTGGGTCGGGTTGACCTTGCCCGGCATGATGGACGAGCCCGGCTCGTTCTCGGGCAGGGAGAGCTCGCCCAGTCCGCAGCGAGGTCCCGAGCCGAGCCACCGGATGTCGTCGGCGATCTTCATCAGCGAGACAGCCAGGGTGCGCAGCGCCCCGTGGGTGAAGACGAGGGCGTCGTGCGCGGCGAGCGCGGCGAACTTGTTGGGCGCGGTGACGAACGGCAGCCCCGTGACGGCGGCGATCGCCCGCGCCACCCGGACGCCGAATTCGGGGTGCGTGTTCAGACCGGTTCCCACGGCCGTGCCGCCGGCGGCCAGCTCGTAGAGACCCGGGAGCGTCAGCTCGATCCGCTCGATGTCGGCCGTGAGCTGGGCGACGTAGCCTGAGAACTCCTGACCGAGCGTGAGCGGCACTGCGTCCATCAGGTGGGTGCGCCCGATCTTGGTGATGTCCTTGAACTCCACCGCCCGCACGTGGAGCGCATCGCGCAACGCAGTGACCGAGGGGAGCAGCCGGAGCACGATCTCCTCGGCCGTGGCGATGTGCATGGCGGTCGGGAACGTGTCGTTCGACGACTGCGACATGTTGACGTGGTCGTTGGGGTGTATCGGCTTCTTCGAGCCCATGGTCCCGCCGCTGAGCTCGATGGCGCGGTTGGAGATGACCTCGTTGGCGTTCATGTTGGTCTGGGTGCCGCTGCCCGTCTGCCAGACGCGCAACGGGAACTGGTCGTCGAGGGCGCCCTTGGCCACCTCGCCCGCCGCCTGCTCGACCAGCCCGGCCAACGTGTCGTCGAGTTTGCCGAGGTCGCGGTTCACCGAGGCCGACGCGGCCTTCAGCACGCCGAACGCCCTGATGAGCGGCTTGGGCATGGTCTCGGTCCCGATGTCGAAATGGTGCAGCGACCGTTGGGTCTGGGCCCCCCAGTAGCGGTCGGCTGGGACCTCGATCTCCCCCATGCTGTCGGTTTCCGTCCGGGTGTTCGTCACGACGCCAGCTTAGGACCGGTGCCGCGGGCCTACTCCGTGGGCCGCGGGCAGTCGGGTCAGCGCAGCCCGGCGGGAGCAGTGCGGCGTCGCTCGCCCGGTCCGGACGGGCCGTCCAGCAACCTGATGGCGGCCTCCCGGGTCGGCACGCCGAGCTTGCGCAGAATGGAGGAGACGTGGCTGCGGACGGTGGTCGGTGAGACGAAGAGGCGTTCCGAGATCTCCGCGGTGCCGGCGCCCTTGCGCATGAGCTCCAGCACGTCCCACTCGCGACCGGTGAGCCGAGCGGCCTGCCCGTCGGGCACGGCAACTCTCCGGTGCTCACGGTCGCGGAACTCGTCGACCAGGCGGGCCACGAGCGTCCCCGGCAGCGTCGCCTCGCCCGCCAGGACGCGGTGCAGGGCGTCGCCGATGGTGGCCTCGTCCAATCCCTTCAGCAGGTAGCCCGACGCGCCGGCCCGCAGGGCGTCGAAGAGGTCCTCGTCCTGGCGCGACACGGTCAGCATGACCACCGCGGTGTCCGGAAGGGCGCCGCTGATTTGAGTGGCCGCCGCGATGCCGTTGCCCGGCATGTTGATGTCGAGCAGGCAGACGTCGGGATGCTCACGCTTCGCCCCCTCGACGGCTGCGGTGGCGTCGGCGGCCTCTACGCAAACGTGGAAGTCGCCGGTGCGCTCCAACGCGCCGCGCACGAGGGCGCGGGTCCGAGCGTGATCGTCGGCCAGGAGGACGGTGATGGGCGTGCTCATCGGAAGGCCACCGCCACCCGCGTCCCGTGCTCGGGGGCCGACTCGACGCTGAGGTCGGCGCCGACCGAGGCCGCTCGCTCGCGCATGCTCTGCAGACCGAATCCCCCGGCGCGCTCATGGCCCGGATCGAACCCGCAACCGTCGTCCTCAATCACGAGCCGGAGCTGCTCGGCCCGCTCGAGGCTGACGCGGACGTGCTCGGAGGCGCCGTGACTGGCGGCGTTCGTGATGGCTTCGCGCACGATGCGGAGCAGGTTCTCTGTGACCTCGCCCGGCACCTCGACGTCGTCGGCCAACTCGAGGTCCCAGGCCAGACCGAGGCGGGACCCGAGATCCTCCACGGTCTGGGAGATGGCGTCGTCGAGCGACTGGGGACGGGTGACCGAGAGCACCGTGATGGCCCGGCGCGCCTCGTCGAGGGCCCGATCGGCCGCACCGGCCAGCTCGCGGGCCTCGCGTGGCGTCGCCGTGCCCGCGACGGCACCCCGGGTCTTGCTGGCGATGAAGGCCAGCTCGTGGGCGAGCCCGTCGTGCAGCTCGCGGGCGATCCGCCGCCGCTCCTCGACGGTGGCCTGCAGCTCCAGCTTGCGGTGGGCGGCCCAATTGGAGAGGGCGAGCTCGAGGATGTGCCCCAGGGCGACGCAGCGTTCAATGCACTCGTTCGGGACGGACGAGCCGACGCTGGCGATCCCCAGCACGCCGTGCAGCTTCCCGTCGGGACAGACCGGGACCCAGGCACCGTGGGAGACCCCCGAGGCGTCCAGCACCGCTCGAATGGCGGGCATGGCGGCGGCGCGGTCGATGGGGGCCGACACGGGCCGCAGCGTCGCCACGGCCTCACGGAGGCCGGGGTGCTCGTGTAGCGGCCAACGGGCCTCGATGTGCGCTCCGAACTTGTCGAACTGGGCGTCGATGACCACCATGCCGTCTTCCACTCGGAAGTACGACGCCCGGACGATCTCGGACCCCGGAGGCGACGCGATCCCCATGGCGAGCTCCGCGCCGAGCGCCGTGATCTGCGGCGGCTCCGACAGCTGGACCAGCTGACGCGCCGCGGCGTTGAGGGCCTCCTCGTGCCGGAGCAGCTGTTGCGTGCGCACGTTGGACTCGACGAGCCGGCCGCGCAGCACGTGGATGGCGACGGACAGCATGGCGGCGATGGCGGCGGTCAGGAACAGCCGACGCGGTGTCGCGCCCAGGAGCTGCGGCGCCGAGACGAGCGACACGGCCAGGATGGCCACCAAGGCGAAGACGACGGACACGACCGACTCCCAGAGCCGCCCGTAGAGGGCGACGCCCACGACGGGCATCAGGAGCAGGGCACCAAGCCCGCTCGCCATGCCGCCGGACGCCAACATGAGGAAGGCCACCGAGGACGTGTACAGGGCGCACCCGACGACGAAGGAGCGGGGCGGCATCCCCCGGCGGACCAGAATCAGCAGCAGGATCAAGCCGAGCAGCAGGCTGCTGACCAGGTAGGCCCCGCCATTGGTGGGCCCGGGTGGCCAGGCCACGCTGAGCTGCCCGACCACGGCGACGACGACGAAGGGTATGTAACTGGCGAGACGGTCGCGCAGGACGGGAGGTGCCATTCCTCGTTGTATCGGCCATATCCGCCCTGGACTGAGCGCCTTTTCCCCACGACGACGCTGCGTGGGCGCCGCTGTCCAAATGCCTCAACGTTCCTCAAGACGCCCGCAGGCTCCTCCGAACCCCAAGTGATCACGAAAAACGGAACCGTCCTTCGAGGCGGAGAGAGATCGGGGCAAACGTGAAGGGGAACGTGGAAGCGAGAACGGCCAAGATCAGCCGCCTGTCACTCCGGATGAAGGTCGTTTCCGCCATCTGCGGCAGCCTGCTGGTGGCCGCAGGCGCCTACGCGGCGACCAACTGGCTCGTCGGCCTCAACGCCGGCTCGTCCGGTGAGGGGCAGTCCGCCACCATCGCCAACCTGACCATCTCGGCGGTGGCCACACCGGCGGCGGGCAACCTCCTGTTCCCGGGGGGCACCGGCGACGTGGTCGTCACCATCGCCAACCCGAACCCCTACCCGGTGACGATCTCGGCGGTGCAGCTGCCGGCCAACACGGTGAACGCCGGCGGGTTCACGACGAACTCGCTGGGGACGGCGCAGACCGGCTGCAGCACGTCAACGAGCGCCGTCACGTGGAACTTCGCCACCGGGACCAGCGGCACCACGCACACGTTGCAGAGCAACCTGACGGTGGGGGCGAGCGGCGCGTCCAACAACCCGCTCGTGGTGACGTTGACGAACGATGCCAGCATGGGGACGGCCTCGCCGGCGGTCTGCGCCAACACCTTCTTCTCAATGCCGTCTCTCATCGGCGTCACCGCAACCGGCGGAGCGGCCACCTCTACCACGAGCCCGGCCACCGACGCCTGGATCAGCTGACCCTCTCTGCTGCCCCGTAGAGAACAGAGCGACGACGGCGAGGAGAGCCCGCGTATGCGACGTGGCGCTCTCCTCCTCGTCGTCGTCATGGCCAGCGCGCTGAGCGTCTTGGCCTCCTCGGGGTCGGCCTGGGCGGCGACGAACTGGGCCATGCACGTGGCCACGGTGAACTCGGGCGAGGCCCATGCCGACACGCTGCCGGCCGCACCGGCGAGCCCCACCGCCACCTGCACCAACCCGGCCAGTACGAGGACGGTCAAGGTCAGCTGGACCGCCGTCACCCACGCCACCACCTACGCCGTCTGGGAATCGACCACCACCGCCACGGGCACGTACACCCAGGTGATGAGCGGCGTGACGACCGCCTCGTGGACGACCGGCGTGCTGGGCACCGGCCACTACTTCTTCGAGGTGGTGGCCAACGTGGGCACCAACTGGGCCAGCGCCAAGTCGGCGGCGACCGCACAGCGCACCCTCACCAGCACCACCTGCAGCTGACCTCCGGCGTGCGTCGCTAGCCCGGGGGATGGTCGTCCGGGCAGGCTCCGGGCGGGTCGTTGAAGTTCGGGTCGGACGTCCACGCACCCTGGGACCAGTTGCCTTCGGCGGGCGGGAGACGGAACACCGCCGTCATGTCGACCAGGAGGGCGTCGGCGTAGCGGGCGCTGCCCTCGGGGCACAGGTGGACCTTGTCGAGCTTGCGCACGCGTATCCAGGAGCGGCTCGGCGCGTGCGGGGTCCCCTCGGGGGGGAGCCAGGCCGAGAACTTCCCGTCGAGGAGCACCGAGCCGGCCAGAGGGAAGTACATGACCCGTCCGGGGAAGTACGACGTCATCTTCTCGGCGATGCCATTCCAGGCGTCGACGCCGGCCCGGCGCTGCCCGTTGTAGGTGGCCTGATCGGCGGGATTGGCGGCGCTGATGTCGCCCCCTTGGGGGAATTCGGTGAAGATCACGCCCTCGACACCGTTGCCGGGCGTGAGCATGGTGGAGACGGCCCGGCGGAGCAGCTTCGTGTACTGCACCGGTTGGTGCAGCGCGTTGGGGGTGGTCGGCCCGAACATGTCCCAGCTCCACGAGGCCACGATGAGCTGGGCCCCGGTCTGGCGGATGAGATTGGGGATGGACGTCGGCCAGTTGGTCGACGCCGTCAGCCCGAACCCGTCGATGGTGCGCGTGGCGACCGTGGCGACGCCGGTGGCCTGGAGCGAGGCGGTGATGCCGTAGGAAGCATCGTGCATGACCGAGTCGCCCAGGAGCATGACGCGGAGCGGATCAGCCGGGGACGGAGCCGGCGCCAGCCGGATGGGTTGCTGACCCGCATAGCCCCCGGCCCCCGGCACCCCCTGGCCCGAGCCGGACGCCGCCAGGTGCGACGTGCCGACGACGTCGGCGGGATCGGCGACGGCGGGGATCGTGGCGACCACGATCACCACGGCCGTGAGGACGCCGGCCAGGGGGGCGCCCCAGATCCGGGCCCGGCCCCCCAGCCGGGCCAGTCGTACGGGCCGCTCGACCAGGTAGTAGCTCGCCGTCGAGACGGCGAGCGTCACGACGATCCGGAGCAGGTTCAGCGGCCAGGTCGACAAGCCGGTCCGCGCCGCGGTCAGGTAGACGATCACCGGCCAGTGCCACAGGTAGATGCCGTAAGAGATGGTGCCGACGAAGTGCAGCGGCTTCCAGGCCAGGCCACGGGCGAACGTCCCGGGTTCGACCAGACGCGCGTCCGCGACGACCAGTGCGGCGAGGGCCGCACAGAGCAGGAACCCCCCTTCGAACATGAAGTTCGTCGGCAGGCCGCCCGGCGTGCCCGCGACCACCCAGAACACGCCGAGGACGACCGCGGCGGCGGGACCCACCCAGTGGAGCGTCCGGCGCGCCTGCTCGTTCGGCTGGCGGCGCGACGCGGCCAGGAACGCGATGGTGGCGCCGGCCATCAGGTCGAACAGGCGCGTGTCGGTGCCGTAGTAGATCCTCGAGGGGTCCACGCCGGGATGGAACAGCGCGGCCATCAACACCGAGGAGCCGACACCGAGCGCGACCGTGACGGTGACGCCGACCCGACGCCAGCCGCGCCGCCCGTAGCGCAGGAGGACCAGGAGCAGCAGGGGCCAGATCAGGTAGAACTGCTCCTCGATCGCCAGGGACCATGTGTGCTGGAGGGGCGAGGGCGCGGAGAACTGGGCGAAGTAGGACTGGTGGGCGTAAATCAGGTGCCAGTTGTTCACGTAGAGCAGGGTGGCGATGGCGTCCCCGCGTAACCCGGAGAGGTCGATCAGACCGTTGGCGCCGGGGCCGCCGAAGAGGGCGTTGCAGATGAGGTACAGCGCGAGCGCGGCGACGACGAGGAACAGCGCCGGCAGCAGCCGGCGGGCCCGGCGCCCCCAGAAGGCCGCCAGGTTGACGCGCCCGGTCCCGGTCCACTCCTCCAGGAGGAGCGTGGTGATCAGGAAGCCGGAGAGGACGAAGAAGAGGTCGACACCGAGATACCCCCCCTTCGCCCAGCCGATCTGGAGGTGGTACGCCACGACTCCGATGACCGCGATGCCGCGCAGGCCGTTGAGGGCGGGCAGGTGCCGACCGGTGACGGCGGTGGTGGCGGTCGCCGTGCCGGGTCGCTCGTGGACCAGAGTGGCGTCGGTCACACCCGCTCCAGGCGGCACTCGTCGGCCGGGCCGGCGCCCGGCCGGAGTAGGAGGTCGGCGGCACCGGCGAGGAAGGGAGGGAGCTCGCCGAAGGCGGTCAGATCGAGGGCGACGAGGGGGCTCCCCGCCGTCAGCGGCCGCGGACGGTTGGCCGCGGCCTGCACCGGGAAGGAGGGACCCTCGCTGACCACCTCCCCCGGCCGCCACAGGGCTCGGCAGAGGGCGATCGCCTCGGGAAGCTCGTCGGTGAACGGCGGCGCGAAGCAGAGCACGCTGCGGCCCCCACAGACGAGGTCGAGACTCGTGGCATCGCGGGCGAGCAGGGCGGGGTGGCGCCCGGCGGGGGTCAGGCTGATGCGGGCCCCCAGCAGCAACCCGGGGACCACGGGTCCGAGGCCGGCCGCAAGGACGAAGGGATCCCCCAGGGGACCCTCACGCAGGAACACGGCGGCGACGCCCTGCGCCTCGGCCCTGGTGGCTTCCGCCAGCAACCCGGCCAGGTCACCCGCCTGGAGGAACCGTGCGTCCACGGCGAGGCAGGTTAGGGCCGTCGAGGGGCTCAGGACGCGTCACCGCCTCCTCCGGGCCGGCACGCCGCGCTCTACTGCGTGAGGGCATGGAGGCGGCGGGACCCCAGCCTGACCCGATCCTCCCACCACGAGAGCTCGTCGCCGACTCCCCCCAACGCCTTCTCCCACCCGAACTGCAGCATGCAGCCGAGCAGCTCCAACGCGACCGCGTCGTCCCACCACGCCGACGTGGTCACACCGCCAGCTTCCAACGCGCGCCGGTAGGTCCCGAGTGCATCGTCCTTCGACTCGGGCAGGAGGGCGGCGTTCAAGGCCAGGTACCACGCCAGGTCCGCCAGCGGCGACGCTTCCCCGGGGAGCTCCCCGAAGTCGAGGAGCACCGTCCGGCCGTCGGGATGGCTCCCGAGATTGGCAGCCTTCCAGTCGCCGTGGACCAAGGTGTGCGGGACCAGGTCCAGTGCAGTGACCAATGGGGAGGGGTCGTCGAGGAGCGGCAACACGACCTCCGCCATGTCGGGCGAGACCGCAGGGAGGCACCCCCACCCATCGGCCATGGCCCGGGGCACGGCCGCGCTGTTGCCGCGGGCCGCCTCGGCGGCAGCAACCTGTGGAGAGAGCAACAGGTAGCGCCGCGCCAGCGGCGTGAGGCCGACATCGTCATGCCAGTCCCAGAATTCCGTGTGCAGGGCAGCCATGTGCTCCATGTAGCGCGTGTGCTGCGCGGTCGTGAAGGGCCTGTCCGGTTCGAGGAGCGACGCCCCGACGTCGCGCAACAGGACTCTCCCGACCTCGCCGTCGTAGTCGGCTGCCACGACGGCGTGATCGATCGCCGGAGGCATGCGGCCGAGCGAGCCGCTCTCCCACAACCGCACGTACGCACGGCCGGGGTCCCCCGAGGCACGCAGCAGCCAGTCATCCCGGAGGTCCTGGTACTTGAGAATGAACGACGCACCGTCAATCTCGACACGCTCGAAGCGAGCACCGGACTTCGTGTCATCGGGCATCCAGGGTCGGCGGCTCTCCGCTCGGGCGAGGAGCTCGACGAGACGACTGGTTCCCTCAGCCACGGTCCGCATCGCTTCTCGGCGACAGGGCCTCTTCACGCAGGACGTCCAGCGCCTGCATGGTGGCCGACTCGTCCGTGTGCAGGGACTGCCCGATCACTGCTGCATTCTGCCCCTCGGCTCCTGCCGGCGCTCGCGAGCTCCCCGGGGCCCGGACGCAGGACCTCAGACCCGCTCCCACCATCCACCGACGTCGCGGGCCAGGCCGGCCTGGGCGAGCCGCTCGAGGCCGCCGCACAGCTCCGCCAGCTCGAGACCCGTCTCCCGGGCCAGCTCGTCGAGGGGCGCCGGGTCTGCGGACAGGGCGTCGAAGACGCGGCGGTCCGGGCCAGGGTCCGGTGGGGGCGGCGACGGAGGTCGGGCGATCGCATCCCGCGGCGCTCCCACGCCGGCACCGGTGAGCGACAGCGCCACCAGGATGTCGCCGGTCGAGCACACCGGGAAGGCTCCGTCGGACAGGAGTGCGTTGGTGCCGTCGGAGGTGGCGCTGCGGATGGAGCCCGGCACCGCGCCTACCGGAAGGCCACGGTCCACCGCAGCCTCGACGGTGTGGCGCGAACCCCCGTGATGCCGGCTCTCCACGACGATCACGACGTCGCTCAGCGAGGCGAGCAGGCGGTTGCGCACCGGGAAGCGCCACTTCTCGGTCGGCACCCCGGCCGGAGACTCCGACACGATCACCCCCGTCGACGCCACGCGCTCCCAAAGCCGGGCGTGCCGACGCGGGTAGGGGTCGTCGAGCCCACCGGCCACGACACCGATCGGCGGTGCGCCGGCACCGCACGCCCCTTCGTGCGCGGCACCGTCGATGCCCAGCGCGAGACCCGACACGACGCTCACGCCCGCAGCGGAGAGGTCGGCGCCGAACTGCGCCGCCACACCGATCCCATAGCGGGTCGGCGCCCGCGTGCCGACCAGGGCGACGGTCGGAGCCATGTCCAGCGCGGCGGGGTCCCCCAGGCAGAACAAGAGCGCCGGCGCCTCCGGGTCCTCCTCCAACCGCGGCGGGTACGGAGGCTTCCCGGCCAGGAGCACCCGGATGCCCAGCTCTGCATGGCGCTCCCACGCACGCGCCACGGCGGCCACTGATGCGCCGGCGACCGCTCCCCCGACCTGCGCCCAGGCCACCGACGGCGGGTCCGCCGCCAGCAGGGTGCGCAGGCGCGACGGTCCCATGGACGGCAGGGACGCCAGCGCGACGGCGTACGCCTCCTCGGGGAGACTCGGCTCACCCGCTCTCGTCACGGCACCACGACCGTTCGTCCCGCCCGCAACGACAGCGCTTCGGACGCGTGGGCGAAGGACACCATGTCTGCGCCGGCGAGTGTGGCGACGGTGCGGGCTACCCGCGTCACCTTGTGGAGGCCGCGGGCGCTGAGCTCGCCCGAGCGGAGCTTCGACGCGACGAGGGCGGCGGCGTCGGGAGCGAGATCCTGCTCACTGGAGCGCCCGGCACCTTTGAGTCGGGCAGCGGCGACGCGGCGAGCGGCCGCGGCGGAAGGCTCGCCTGGCACGTCCGCCAGGAGCTCGTCGGGATCCGGGCGGCTCAGGGGCACCACGAGGTCGAAACGGTCGAGCAACGGAGCTGAGATGCGTCGCCGGTAACGGGCGCGCGCAACGTCACTGCAGCGGCAGGCGCCCAGGTACACACCCTCGCCGCAGGGGCACGGGTTCATGGCGGCAACGAGCAGGAAGGCGGCCGGGAAGGTGACCGTGCCTCCCGCCCGGCTCACGCGGATCACGCCCTCCTCGAGCGGCTGGCGCAACGCTTCGAGGGCGGCCACGGGGAATTCGCCGAGTTCGTCGAGGAACAGGATGCCGTGGGTGGCCAGACTCACTTCGCCAGGTCGGAGCGACCAGCTGCCTCCGCCCACCAACGAGACGATGGAGGCCTGATGATGCGGAGCTCGGAAAGGCGGGCGCTCCACCAACACGCCGTCGGGAAGAGCGCAGCCGGCCGCCGAGTGGATGCGGGTCACCGTCAGGGCTTCAGCAGGCGTCAATGGCGGCAACAAGCCGACGAGGCGCTCGGCGAGCATCGTCTTGCCCGACCCGGGCGGCCCGATCATCAGAAGGTGGTGTTGCCCCGCCGCGGCGACCTCGATGGCCCGGCGGCCGAGGGCCTGGCCCCGCACATCGCACAGGTCGGGTGCGACGGGGTCGCTGCTCGCTCCGGTGGGCGGAGGAACGCTGGGCCAGCGTGCCTCGCCTCGCAGGACGGCCACCAGTTCCGCCAGCGTCGCCGCGCCCCGCACCGCCTCACCGCGCACGAGGGCCGCCTCACGCACGTCGCACAAGGGCACCACCAGGCCGAGGGGGCCCGCGGCATCCGCAAGGGCGATCATGCCGGGGACGTGTCGCAACGACCCGTTGAGCCCGAGCTCTCCGCAAAACGCCACCCCCTCGGTGCAGCCGGAGCTCAATTCGCCGGCGGCCACCAGGAGCCCGACCGCGATCGGAAGGTCGAGTCCGGCGCCGCCCTTGCGAATGCCCGAGGGAGCAAGATTCACTGTCAGGCGGCGGAGAGGCCACGGCAATCCGCTCGAAAGGATGGCCGCACGAACCCGATCGCGCGCCTCGCGCACGGCGGCATCGGGTAGGCCGACAACGGTGAAGCCAGGGAGACCGTTCGAAACGTGGACTTCGACCGAGACGGGGCGCCCGACCGCGCCGCTCAGCGTGGCGGAAGAGACTGATGCGAGCACGCCAAGGGAACGGTCGCATCGTTTGGGTGCCCGATACCTGACATCTTTCCCGAGGTGGAATGACTTGAAATACGTGGATCAACCCGCATGATCGCACTTCGGGGACACCGCCACGGCACCAACGACGTAGCCCCCTATGAGGCAACCGCTACAACTTGCGACCTCGACTATCGGCTCAGTGGTTGGCCCCCGTAAAGGTGGTTATCGGGATCCGGCTGTAGAAGACCTGGACGCCGCCTCCGGTTGAGGGGTTCCCGGTCGAGACGTTCCTGGAGTCACCCCAGCCGACATGGATGTACTGATTGTCGGCGATGATCCACGAGAAGTCGTCACCGGCTCCGTCGGGGTTTGTCTTGGGATACGTCCCCGAGGCGCTCGTGACACGTACCGGTGAACTGAAGACCGGTCCGTTGGCACCCTGATTTCGCCCCGTCGCAGCCCAGACGTCGTAGGAGCCGTTGCTGTTCTGCGTGCGCCACACCAGGGCGAGGAGCCCGGAGGGTCCGTAGGTCAGCCACGGCTTGAACCGCGGGTTGGGCGGGGCTTCTCCCACCGTTGCCGGTCCCCGCCAGGTCTGGCCGTTGTCGGTGGTCGTGTAGACCTGGTTCTCGGTCCCCGTCGAGTCGAACACCGTCAACGCAAAGTTCCCGTTGCCAGCAGGGTTGGCTGCGAGGAATGGCCGGGGAGTGCTCGCGGCGCCCACGAGCGGAACGAATTGCGGAGTGAACGTGGCGCCCTGATCTGTGGTCGTCTCGAACACTGCGCACGGGCACGTCTGGCCGGGAACAGAAGCGGCGGTATAAGCCACCCCGAGCTCGCCGTTCGCTGCCGCAATAGTCCCGCTGGGCAAGCCGTTCGACGGGTACGTCGTGTCGGCGGCGTAGATAGTCCCGAACGACTGTCCGTCATTGGTCGAAGCCGTCACGAACGTCTCGTGGTCGACGATGTTGTGGCCTGCCGCGTAGATCACGCCGGTCGAGCGGTCCACCGAGAGCCACGGCCGGTCGAAGGTGTCCGACGGATTTCCCGATCCCGGAGCAAACGGAAACGGTCCGTCTGCGGCGTCATTGGTGCCCATGATCTTGACCGGAGCGCTCCACGTCTGCCCGCCGTCGGTGGACCGGACGATGGCGTCGTAGCCGTGCGCGACGAGGCAGAAACCGACGAATGGCCTCGCGTTCGGCGGGCAAGGCGGGCTCGGTGGCGGTGCTTCCGGCGAAAAGCTGACGGATGTGATGTTGATGCCGCCCGCCAAAATCGTGCCGTCATTGGTAAAGGCGGCGATGCCGTCGGCGCAAGAAGTCAACGGCACGAGCGCGGGATGCCATGTCACCCCGCGGTCCATCGAGATCGCTCCGCCGCAGGGAAAGGTCACCCCCGCCACGGCGCTTCCTGGCGGGTTCGAGAAGGTCGTCCAATCCATGAAGAGCTCATTGGGATTGAGCGGGTTCTGGGCTATCTCCGGCTCGCCCATCGTGCTGTGGAAGTCGTTGTTCGTGATCTGCACCTCGAACCCGCTGTTGGGCGGCGCGGCACTCACCGTCTGTGAGGTGCTCCCACCGATCACGGCCACAACTGGAAACACCAGAGCCAGCGCGAATATGAACCGGAAGGGCTGGCCGCGCATTCGCCGTCGGCGACCTGGCGTCGTGGCCTCGGCTTCGCCCCTGGTGGTTCCCTTTTTGCTTGTCAATGACACGGGTTACCCCCAATCCCAATCTCTCTTCCGGACCAGAGACCCGTGTAGGCCCCTCAGTGGCGCGCCTCGTAACTTGTCGGTCAACCCCCTGCTGGCTTGGTCAAACTTGCGACGACGCCAGTCCGCTGGCACGGGCGCACGAAAGCCACCCGTAGTGGGAACCTGCCCACCCCGGGCCACATCCAAACCGGTCGGAGCGTTCGGAACAAACAGTTGGGATGGAATGCCCCCCAGCCATTGAGAGCGTGGGCGCGCGAAGCGGAGCGGGGCGAAGCCCCGCTGAGAAAGGGTTGGCGGACCGACCGCTATGCCGCCGGAGTGAGGGTGACCTCGTGACCGAGGTCTTGGAGTTGCTTTATGAGTCGGCGGGTCTGGGCTTCACGGCCGCGGCGGTTGACGAAGTAGTCAGGTCCGAGGTCCTCGTAGATGGCACCGGTCGAGAGCATGTGCCAGGCGGTCACCAAGATGGAGTGCGCGACGGCGACGGTCGCCTTGTTGTAGCCGCGCCGGGCGGAAATTTGGCGGTGCTGAGCGGCGAAGTAGGTGCCTTTGGTGCGGCTAGCCGCGTTGGCCGCCTCGACGAGGGCCTGGCGCAGCCAGCGGGCTCCCTCACGGCTGCCGGCGGGACGGCGCTTGCCCGCGGACTCGTGGTTGGCCGGGGCGACGCCAGCCCAGGCGGCCAGATGAGCCGGGGAGGCAAAGCGCGACATGTCGGCGCCGGTCTCGGCCACGATCACCTCGGCCACGGTGCGTCCGACCCCAGGGATGGTCTGAAGAAGCGTCACGGCTGCTTGAAAGGGCTCGAGGCGCGCCGCCACCTCCTCGTCGAGGCGGGCGATGGTGGCACCGAGGAAGTCGATGTGGTCCAAGATCGCCCGGGCCACCACACCGTGGTGGGCGCCGAAGCGCCCGACGAGGGCCTCTGCTAGAGCTGGGATCTTCGGGCGCATACGCCCGAGCGCCATGCCGGCCAAGACCGCAGCGTCTCGCTCGCCCGCGATGAGGGCCTCGATCATGGCCCGCTGGGACTTGCCGAGCACCTTCGAGGCGACCGAGGAGATCTTGATGCCGGCGTCTTGGAGCACCTTCTCGAGGCGCTGGACCTCTTGGGCCCGGATGCTCACCTGGGTCTTGCGATAGCGGGTGATCTCGCGTAGCTCGCGCACGGGCGGTGGCGGCACGAAGGAGGGGCGCACCATGCCATGGGCAGCCACATCGGCCAGCCACTCGGCGTCGGCCACGTCGGTCTTTCGTCCCGGGACGTTCTTCACGTGGCCGGCGTTGCAGAGCCACAGCTCCTCGAAGAGGCCCTCGAGCGGGTAGTACACCGGCTTCCAGTAAACCCCGGTCGACTCCATCACGACCCGGGTCACCTCGTAGTCGGCCATCCACGCCGCAAGCTCTGACACCCCCGCCGTCGTGGTGGTGAAGGACCTTCGGTGGATCTGGGGTTCGTCGCCCCGGCCCAGCCGGATGCAGGCCACCACCGAGTCGCGGTGGACGTCGAGCCCGGCCACGCGGTCACTTTGCTGTCTCACTGCCAACCTCCTCTCGGTTTGGAGACCGGCGGTGACAGGGACCCTTCGAACAAGAAGTTGGGATACGCGCTCTGGGCGCACTCAAGGGTCCCCCAGGGTTCCCGCACCAGGTTTTTTTACGCGCTCAAGGCGTCAAGCTAAAGCGGTGTCCGTCACCGCCGACCCAACCCCGAGCATTCCATTTTCAAGGGTGGGCCGCCCGCCCATATGGATTTTACGGAATCGGTCGGGAACGACTCTTTGGTCGCTAATCGTGGTCTGGAGGTCAAGAGAGTGACCCGGTACCCCGGGGATGGTGGCACGCTCCGGCACGTACCCGCTGCCTGCAGACACTCCAGGAATCACCCGAGATCGCCGACTGCCTGGGGTTTGTCTGCTTTAGAGCGTCAGCGGATAGGCCGAAGGTCCGGGGTCCAGCGATTCCGCCAGTCGATGAGCTTGGCGGTCAGGATCAATGCGATGGCGAGAGCCAGCTGGGCAACCCGGTGCGCGCCACAGCGGTCGGTATTGCGCCGCATCTGCCCATAGTTCGAGAGCCACGAGTTGGTCCGCTCGACGGGCCAGCGCAGTCCGAGGGGGACCCGGATGCGCCGGGGTTTGGTCCCTTTGGGCCGGTTCTTGCGCTTGCGCTCGGCGATGACGAGGTCGCCCAGACCCCGGGCGGCGCAGCCGGCTCTGACCCACTGGGTGTCATAGCCACGGTCGAGGTGCAGTGTGCCGAGATCGGCGAGGAGCCCATGGGTGGCGACGGTGTCGAGGGTCGGGCCTAAGAGGCTGTCGTCGTGGCTGTTGGCACCGCCGACGACCCAGCCAATGGGGATTCCCGCCGCGTCGGTGGCGATGGACCATTTCCACCCGAGCTTGGAGCGATCGACCGGGCTCGGCCCGGTTCCTTCTCCTCCAGCTGGGGCTTTGTGCACCGAGCCGTCCACACAGACCTCTGCGAGGTCGAGCCCGACGATCTTGTCGTAGGCGCACAGGGCCTCGGTGGCGATGGCCTCGAAGATCCCGGCCGACAACCACTCGTCGCGCCGTTGGCGTGCAGTCGTGTCAGAGACCACCGAGCCGCAGACACGCTCGGCGTCCTCCCACGAACAGCCCGTGACCAGGCGGACCAACATGAGCGAAAAGCAGTCCCGATCGGACTTCCTCGGTCGGTGGCAGCCCAGGGGATGGCAGTCGGGCCGACGCGGGACTCTGGGCTCGATGGCGGCCCAGAGGGCATCGACCACCTCGGGATCGAACGCGCGCGATAATTCCATCAACCTCCACTCGGTCGTTGGTGTGTTGGGTGCAGCCCAAGTCTCTTGGGGCCACCACCACGACCGGTGGATGTTGCTCGTTTAGTGCTGGGTCGATGCGCTCAACGTGGCCAGCCAGCGCTGCCTATCCCGCGGGCTCTTACATTCTGAATACTGGAGGGAGCGAGATTGACCGTGACCCTGCTCAGCGGCCAACGAAGGCCGCTCGAGGACGGCGGCACGCACCTGGTCGCGGGCCTCCCGCACCGCCGCATCGGGAGCCGAACAATTGTGAAGCCGGGCAGACCGTTGGAGACGTGGGCCTCGACCGAGACGGCGCGCCCGACGGCGCCACTCAGCGTGGCGGAAGCAACCGATGCGAGCACTCGAGGGGAACGGTCGCATCGGTTGCGTGCCCGATGCCTCGATTTGTTGCCGAGGCTGGGATACCTTCGACTCGTGAAGCGGCCTCTTGCCTGCTTTGTTATGGCATCCGCTCTGGTTGTCTTTCTGTCCGGCTGCTCCGGGACATCCAGACGAGCCTCGGCGCCCAGAGCACCGGCCGCGACGACGGCTACTGCCTCGACCGCCCCAACGAGCCCGGCTGTCAGCCCGCCGCCCGCGACGTCGACGACGGCGACGACGCCGACGACGGAAGCGCTTGTCGGGGCAGGCAACCAGTGCACGGCGGCCGATTTGAGGCCGTCGTGGCTGGGCTTCGGCAACGGCGCCTCAGAGCATCTGTTCTACGTCGTCAACCTGGAGAACGTGTCGGGCCGCGCCTGTGTGACCGGGGGCTACGTCGGTGTCGCCGCCTACGACCCGGACGGACTTCTGATCTCGGCCTCGGAGGATCGTGCGCCCTCCATGGCGCCCGACGTCGCCCTTTCGGTGGGTCCGGGAAATTCGATGCACTTCTCCATTGGCCTCCCCGACGTCGACGTCGAAGCGGGCGGGACGGAGTGCTCGACGGAGGTGGGAGCCCTCCATCTCATTCCTCCCAACGAGAGGACTGACGTGCGGGTCGCCACTCCGATCACGACGGGCTACCCGAAGCTCTGCGGGAACAGCTTCCTCGTCGGCCCCCTCGTGGGTGGGGCGATAACCAACTGACCCCACCTGCCCCAGTACTTTGCCGCAGGGTCGGTGGGACTCACTTCGGCGCGTATGGGACAGTCGACGAGGGTCAGATGATTCCGTCGACCGCAGCCTCACGCTTTCGTTTCAAAATGGTTTGCACTGTCTCGATTGGGGACTGCGTCGATGTATCGAGCCAAAGACCGATGCGGGGGGTCGTTGCGAGCAACGTGTCGAGTTGGTGAGGATCTGTTTCTCCGAAGCGGTAGGCGACTTTGTCACGTTCTCGTTGTCTGGCGTGATCACGCTCAACGACAACAGCCACGCTGGGACGTAGAACGACGAGGTGTCGAGGCCGTACTGACACCGTCTGGAGCCAGGCCCGGATGTCTTCGCCGAATATGTTGTCCTGGACGACCGTTGTAAATCCGGCCTCGGAATACTCGGTCGCAGTCAGTGCCGACAGGCGATAGCGGAGATCGAGAAGCTTCCTGGCCTCACTCTGGTCAGTGTCCCACGGATGTATCCAGCCACGTACCGCCCATCTGGAGAACTGGCCTCCTCTCACGTGAACACCACGCTCGAACTGTCGTGCAAGGAGATCCGCCACGGTGGACTTGCCCGCTGCCTGTACTCCGACCACAAGCCACACCCCGTCCGACATTCACTCATTCTCGCAAAGGTGGCGCCGCGACTGCGTGTCCCGCTACGGGAAAGGGGTCGCGCCGGATTTCACGCACATCACAGCGGCTGCGACGACCGGGGAGAATTCGTCTACATGGTGAAGACCCATTGACATTCGAGGTCGGTTTCGTCACAGTGGGTCGACTATGGCTCAGTTCAACGCACCGCTTCATTCGGATTTCATCCGGTGCCTACGACTGATGCCGTCGCGCCCGCTCTTCGGTTGAGTGTGCCGTCGGCGTCGGTAGCAGACGCCTGACCCCGAACCGTAAGAGCACCATTGACCTGACCGTGTCGGGTCACTCATCTGACGCTCCATTGCGTCCAAAGGCAAGCATTCATGACCAAGATCCCACGCTTCTCGCGAAGAATGGCGTCCTTCGACGACTCCGATTCTGTTGTCGATGCCAACGACCTCCTCTTTGTCGAGCAGAACATCTCAGGCAACTACCCCTACGCACAGAGCGCGATGCTGTCCCGCGCCCGCGAGGCAGCCACGCTGCTGCCGTCAGGCGCGAAGGCTCATCGCGTCGCGGTCTTCGACGGGACCCGCTCGGTACTGGCCGCCGGGCCGGGTTGGATGTCATGTGCGGTTCGCTGGGCGCACCGAAACGCCAGGATCACCGTGCTCGCGGTGTCCGAGCAGCTGGCGAAGGAGGTTCTCGAGGCATCCAGGATGGGCGCGGAAGAACCCAAGGTCGTGGACCACACCAAGGCCGCCGTCGGCTTCTGGCACCTCGGATCCCACGGACCCATTCGCCATGAACGGAGCGTCGATGTCCAGCCCTGGGAAGAGATCAGCTGCAACTACTCAGGGACAGCGGCTCGGTCTCTGGGCGATCTCATGTCCCGGAGCCAGGTCCATCTCGGAGGAAAGCTCCTGCTGCTCCACGGCCCCCCAGGCACTGGGAAGACCACCGCGCTGCGGGCGCTGGCCGACGCATGGCGCAGCTGGTGTCGCGTTGACTACGTGGTTGATCCTGAGCGTTTGTTCGACAGTTCGGCCTACCTGCTCAAAATCGCCCTCCATGATGACGACGAGGACGACGAGGAGGATCAGGAAGAGGAGCGCAACGGAGCGAAGTCACGCATGTTGATCCTCGAAGACTGTGATGAGCTGATCGCTGCGAGCGCAAAGGAGCGCTCGGGGCAGGGTCTCGCCCGGTTGCTCAACCTGACCGATGGTCTCCTCGGTCAGGGGCGATCCGTCCTGGTTGCCCTCACCACCAACGAACCCGTAACCCGGCTGCACCCTGCCATCGTGAGGCCGGGGCGCTGTCTCGCGCAGATCGAGGTGGGAAGCCTGAGCGCGAGCGAAGCGCGCCAATGGCTCGGCGGCCAGGTCTCTCATCGAGGGGGGGCCACTCTGGCCGAACTGGTGTCGTTGCGCGAGGGCACGGGACACGAGCACGCGCCATCGTCGACGCTTCAGGTGGGTCAGTACCTCTAGGCCGAAGCAGGTCGAGGACCCCGGGGTGCCCCGAACGCATCGGGTACGTGCGATACATCGAGATCGGTGGCGGCCCTTCGGTCAGAATGTCTTGGTGAACTCTCGCCGATCGACTCCACGGATGCACGAAGGCGAGGTTTCGGTCGACGATGCCACGGTTCGCGCCTTGCTCGAGGAGCAGTTTCCCGAATGGGCGGACGAGCCATTGCGCAGAGTTCCCGACTCAGGTACGGATAACGCCATCTATCGGTTGGGCGAGGACATGGGCATCCGGCTGCCGCGAATCAAATGGGCCGAGGCCCAGATAGAAAAAGAGTGCCGGTGGTTGCCGAAGTTGGCGCTGGGACTCCCCGTCTCGGTGCCTGTCCCCCTGGCCAAGGCCACCCGGGTCGCGACTATCCCTTCCCCTGGTTGGTCTATCCATGGCTGGAAGGGCTGAGCCTGGATCGAGCCGTCGTCGAGGACTGGGACCTCCTGGCGCAGGAGGTCGGCGAGTTCATCCTCGCCCTGGGTCGACGCCCCACTGATGGCGGACCCCCGCCAGTCCGCCGGGGGAACCCGATGGCGCAGTATGACCCTGAGGTGCAATGGGCGCTTCGCCAGCTCGATGCCTCGGTCGACGTGGAACGAGCCCAAGCCGTGTGGCAGAACGCCCTCGATGTTGGTGAGTGGTCCGGAGATCCCGTCTGGGTCCATGGTGACCTGTTGCCCGGCAACATTTTGGTGAGCAACAGACACCTGTCCGGGATCATTGACTGGAGCGGCGCCGGGGTGGGCGATCCCGCATGCGAGGCAATGCTGGCATGGGCGCTTCCGTCGGACGCTCGTCGCGTCTTTCGTCAGACCATCGGCTTCGATGACGCGACGTGGACCCGCGCTCGAGGATGGGTGGTCCAACAGACTGCGCCCTACATCCCGTACTACGCGACATCGCTCCCCCTGGCGGTGGAGCAGGCGAGGAGGCGCCTCGAAGCGGCGCTGCAGAACGACTGAACGTGCAAGGTCGTGAGCTGGCCGCTCCACCTGGGTCCCAGCAAGAGCCAACCCGAGTCAGCGGGTTGGTCGTGCGACTTGTGAAGCAGCAGCCGAGTGCAAGAGCTCGACAGCATCGGCCGGGAGCAGGAAACCGTGCGCGCGGTCCTGCTGGACCGCGCGGGCCCAGGCCGAGACGAACTGGGCGTGGCTCCTGTAGAGGCTGGCGAGGTGGGGGGTGTCGTACGGCACGGTGGATCCGAAGAGGAAGCAGAAGCCCCCGCTGTTGCCCTGACTCCCCAGCGCGGCGATCGGCGCGTCGACCTGAGGAGTTCTCACACCTCCGATGGCGTTTCCGTTTGGGTCGAGCTTGAACACCACTGGCGAGACATGTGACGTCGCCAGGAACGGGGCCCGAGGAGGCGGCCTCCCGTCGACCACCCATTTGTTGAGCCAATGGACCGCGGCGTCGAGAGCCCAGTGCGTTCCACCCGTGTTGATGGGAACAGCGCAGTTGAACCCACCCACGGGAGTGCGCGTCGGGTTCTGCATCGCAGCCAGGTTCTTCACGGCACCCTCACCATTGCCGGTGTCACTGGGACCGATGGCCAGGCCGTAGTAGTCGTAGTGCGAGCTCCCCGCGACCTCCCAGAGTCGGAACCACTTGGGATTGCCATAGTGCAGCCGGTCGGTCAGGTTGCTGTTGTCGACGTCGGTTTCGGTCTCGAACTCGAGGACGGGAACCCCGAGGTCACTACGGATCGTTGTCGGGTTGGGTGCGGCGAGATTGGTCTGCGGTGATTGGGAGAGGGGGGCGCCGGTGCCGAATTGGCTGTGGACGAGGAAGCCTTGATAGACGTGGGTAATCGGCTGCACCGCATCGATGTACGTCATGAGGCGGCCGGCCGACTGCGACTCGCCGGCCGCAATCAGCGTGTGCGGCCGCAAGCCGGCCAGAATCGGTGAGGCGTCGTCGCGAACGGCTTGGCCGGCCTGGGAGAAGATGTCGTACGAAAAGCTGTCCCCGGGATGCGAGAGCGACGAGTACGTCGCGGGATCGGTTGATTTCGCTGCGTTGACGCCGACTTGCTGCGCGGAAACCCCTACCCAGGCGAAGCCCTCCCGGACCAACTGGTTGTGCGACAAGGTCCAGTCCGGAGCGTCGTCTGTTCCGCCGCTCACGTTGAGCCACTCGACCACCACCGTCCCGTTGAACTTCTTCGGGTCGATCGGACGGTAGACGGCTATCCGGGTCGTGTACGGCGCGCTCGCGCCGGTCGAGATTTTCCACGTGCCGTCGCTCGTCAGGGGGCTCACCGGCACATAGGCACGGGCGGTGCCGGAGAGAAAGAACTGCGACTTCTCGTAGCCGACCTTCGACAGGTTGAAGTTCGTGCCGTAGAGGGTTTTGTCGAAGGTGGGAGAACCGACTGCGACGGGCCCCGTGACGGTGACCGCCGGCAAGGCCGGTGAGGCACTTGTCCGTTCCGAAATTCCGAGGGACGCAGACGAGGCTGCTCCCGGCAATGCTGCGGATGCGACGAGAACCAGGCTCACGCCCAGCATGGCCGCTCCATCTCGCACCATCGCCCCACGGCCTCTGCTTCTCCAACCGCCTCGGCCGACGTTCACGTCTGACGTCATGAGTTTCCCCTTGGTCGGAGTGCTGCGTCGGCCACACGGTAACTGCCGTACCCGAACAACACCTGCCTGGCCTACGGCGGGAATGCCCGACTTCGCCGCCGGGTTAGGGCGTCAGAGTTCCGAGTCGAGCCGAGGTGTCCGGTTGTTCGCCCATTGGACAGTGATGCCATCGCGACGCATCATCGTCATGAATCCGCTGATGGAGAAGAAGATCGCGATTGCGGTGAGCCCATAGGTCACCGCCGAGCGCTCCAGAACGAATGAACGCAGCGACGATGAGACGAGCAACCAAAACACGAGCCCCGCGTTGAGCATCAGGACGGTTGCCCAGAGGACGGAGATCCTGATGAAGAATCTTCGAACGAGGGGCCGCCTCATGATTGCGGGGTCCATGGGGCAGAAATCGTGAGCGAAGCGCTGCGTGAAAGGCCGGCCGACGACGGCGGAGACGAGAAGAGCAACAGAGATCAGGACGGTGCCGACCGTCGGTTGGGCAAAGTAGAGGAACGAGCTCCCCGTGACGAAGGCGATCACCGTTCTCAAGGTGATCAGGATGGTCCCGAACAACAACAACATCGAGACCCGTTCGCCCTTCAGCAGGCGTCGACCCAGTGCCAGATACGACCACGTGAGCGCCGCGATCAAGGCACCTCTGAAACCGGTGAGGACGAGGAGCAGATAGAACACGACGAGAGGACCAATGACGCCCTCGAGCACGACGGGGAAGGCATGGCGAAGAGCTTTGCGGGGGTGAGGAAGCAGGAGCAGCGAACCTTCCTGCCCGTCACTGTGGGACGTCGGGTGGAGACGGAGCATGTGCCATGGCTCGACGGTCCCGCCATTCGATCTGGTTGCCACAGCACTGCCACTCTTGCCACCGTCAGCGGCGGCGCTTTCACCCGAATTGAGGTTGCCGAACCTTACACCGACCCGGCGAAGCGGCCTGCCTCACTCGGCCGTTTCCAGTCTCAGTGATGCAGTCATCGGGCGAAGGGGGCCTTCCGCCCCTTCAAGAAGGGGGCTTCGACCCCTTCAAGACGAGATCGGCACGCTCGTCACACCGCGCGACCTAGTGTCCCGGAAGGTTGAAGCGCCGTGAAAACGAAAGTCATGCGCTGACGTTGATGGCGGCGCAGTAGGCGGCCAGGCGTTCGAGGATCTGTTCGGCGCTCTTGGTCCACACGAACGGACGCGGGTTTTCGTTCCAGGTGGCAGCCCAGTCCAAGATGTCGGCGGCCAGCTCTTTGACGTTGCGATGCGCGGAGCGCTTCAACTTCTTGGTGGTGAGCGCAGAGAACCACCGCTCCACGAGGTTCATCCACGACCCGTACGTCGGGGTGAAGTGGAAGTGGAACCGGCGGTGACGCAACAACCAGCGGTGGACCTGGGGGGTCTTGTGGGTGGCGAGGTTGTCGAGGATCACGTGCACATCGAGCTCGGCGGGGACCTCGCGGTTGACCTTGTTCAAGAAGGCGATGAAGTCGGCGCTGGTGTGGGACTTGCGGATGTCGGTGATCACGGTCCCCGTCGCCACATCGAGGGCGGCGAAGAGGTCGCAGGTGCCGTTGCGCTCGTAGTCGTGGGTGGCCCGGGCCGGGGTAGTGGGCAACATGGGCAGGGTGGGCGCGGTGCGATTGAGCGCTTGGATCTGGGGTTTCTCGTCGATGGCGAACACGGCGGCGGCCACCGGCGGGCTCATGTAGAGCCCGACGAGATCACGGATCTTTTCCACCAGGTCCGGGTCGGGCGACACCTTGAAGGAGTCCTCGCGCCAGGGCTTGAGCCCGAAGGCCCGCCAGATCTCTCGCACCGTGGTGTGGCTGATCTTGTGCTTGGCCGCCAGGGTGCGCGTCGACCAGTGCGTGGCGTCGGGCGGTGCGCTCTCGAGCGTCTCGACCACGACCGCTTCGATCACCTCGTCACCGATGGTGCGCGCCGCTCCCGGACGTGGGGCGTCGACGAGGCCGTCGAGGCGACCCTCGGCGAAGCGGTTCCGCCACTTGCCTACCGTCACCGGATTACAACCCAGCTCAGCCGCGATCTCAGCGTGGGTGGCTCTCCCCGCCGCGCAGGCCAGCACGATCTTGGATCGCAACGCCAGCGCTTGGGACGACGAATGCCGGCGCGCCCAGCGCTCGAGGGTGGCGCGTTCGTCGGCGCTCAAATGGATCTCGACGGTGGGGCGTCCTCTTCGGGCCATGGCGTTCCTCCGATGTTGGCGTATAACACCGGACCAACGCGGCCCAACCGAGAAAATTCCCGTTCAGCCAATATTTCTTGGCGGTTCAACTTTCCAGGACACTAGGAGAGAACGCGATAACGGATGTGCGTAGCTTCCCGGGTATCGATCACTCGGACGATCTCCAACTCGATCCTGGCCGGCAACATGTCGAAGAGTCGGCGCCCGCCACCGAACAGAACGGGTATCTGGTGGATTTGCAACTCGTCGAGCACGCCCGCTTCGAGGGCCGTTTGTCCCGTATACGCGCCGTGGACCAGCACGTTCCTGTCACCAGCCGCTGCCTTTGCCTGTGCCATCGCGCTGACAATTCCATCGTTGACATAGGTCACCAACCGATACTGCGCGACCGCTGGTCCCGGCGGCCGGTGACTCGGCACAAAGATCGGGACCCCGCCATGGTGATCACCACCCCAGTGATCCGCCTGCTCCACCGTATTGCGACCGGCGAGGACTGCACCGGTCGCGTTGATTTCGTCGAGAAATTGTCGCTCTGTTTCTGACGGGTCGATCGACTCCTCGTTGCGCCCTGGGTCCGGGCCAAATCCGAACCACTCGTGGAGCCGCATAAAGCCGTCGCCCCCCGGGTTGCCCGGTTCGTCGTGGGGGCCGGCGATGTACCCGTCGACCGACATCGACATGTAGAGGACGGATTTCGACATGGTGCAAACCTCCTGCATCGGACCTTGCCCTTGTACGTCACCAGGCACACGTCGTGCCCGATTGTCACGCTCTATACGAACGGAGCAGCGACAAATCGACAACTCCGAAAAAAATTGTCGACTCGGGCCACCCGGGAAAACGCGGCACCGCAAGAGGCATCACACTGGAGCGGTGCTCCTCATCGACGCGGCAAATGTGGTCGGGTCTCGTCCGACCGGTTGGTGGCGGGATCGGGCGGGAGCGGCCCGAGCGTTCGTGGACCAGGTCAGGGCGGCCGTTGACGCGGGCCGGGTCGATCCTCCCGTCGTCGTCGTCGTGGAGGGCAAGGCTCGCGCTGGCGTCGAGGGTGGCGTCTCCGGCGGTGTCACGGTCCTCCATGCTCCAGCGAGCGGTGACGACCTGCTCGTCGACGTCGCCAGCGGGGCCTCCGAAGGAGGGGTCACGCTCGTCACGGCGGATCGCGAACTGCGGCGGAGGGCCGAGGCGCTGGGAGCCGCCGTGGTCGGACCTCGGTGGCTCCTCGAGCGCATCGAAGGTGAGGGGTAGGGACAGCTGCTGCAGCCGGATTCCTGGCAAGGTGTCGGCATGGAGCCGATCGACGTCGCTGCCTTCGAGGCGTTGGTGGCCGAGGCACTGGAGGCGATCCCCGACGAGCTGCGCGCCGAGATGGAGAACGTCGCCATCATCATCGACGACGAGAGCCCACCGGGCCGGCTCTACGGCCTGTATGAGGGGGTCCCGCTCACGAAGCGGGGCACCTATGCCGGGGCGAGTCCGGATCGGATCACGCTCTTCCTCGCCACCATCTGCCAGTCCGCCCGCACGGCGGAGGAACTCGCCAGCCGGGTGCGCGTGACCGTGCTCCACGAAGTCGGCCACCACTTCGGCATCGGTGAGGCCCGGCTGCACGAGCTCGGGTGGGCCTGAGGGGCGGATCCCCTGCCCTACCCCTCCTGCGGCGGCAGCTCCTTGTTGGGCCGGGCCGGCGTGGCGACGGGCGGCGCCGCGCCGTTCGGGGCAGCGGCACCGAGGTCGTCGTTCCGGAGGGTCGAGAGCAGCACCTCGGCGGCGCCCATGAGGCTGGTCGCCTCGTAGGGCACGACGACCTTGGCGTTGTCGGATGCCGCGATGTCCTGGAGCGCCTTGAGCTGCAACACGGCCAGCGTGCGGGGGTTGATCGTGGCGGTATCGATAGAGGTGAGGCGCGACGCCTCGCCCTCGCCGCGCAACTCCAGCGCCTTCTTCTCACCCTCGGCCTGCAGCTCGAGCACCTTCATCTGCGCCTCGGCCCGCAGGATGGCCGACTGCTTGGCCCCCTCGGCCTCGAGGACGGCAGCCTGCTTGCGGCCGCCGGCAGAGTTGATGGCGGCCTGCTGCTCACCCTCGGACTTCAAAATGGCGGCCCGCTTGTGCTGCTCGGCCTCCTTCTGCTCGGACATCGCCTGCACCACGTTCAGCGGCGGGGTGATATCGAGGATCTCGATGCGGTTGAGCCGCACGCCCCACTTGGCCGTGGCGTCCGCCATGTGGTCCTGCATGCGGCTGTTGATGGTCTCGCGCTCGCTGAGGGCCTGGTCCAGCGACAGCTCCCCGAAGACCGCCCGCAGTGCCGTGCGCGACAGCTGGTCGACGGCGAGCTGGTAGTCGTTGATCTCGAACAGCGCCGACTTGACGTCGATCACCTGGCAGAAGATGGTCGCGCTCACCTGCAGGGACACGTTGTCCTTGGTGATCACGGCCTGCTGGTCACCCGTCATGGGGAACTCGCGCACGTCGACCTTCTCCATCCGGTCGACGAACGGCGCGAGGATCTTCATGCCGGGCTGTTCAACCGACTTGAACTCCCCCAATCGCTTGACGACGCCCACACTCCCCTGCTGCACGATCTTGATGAACCGGGACGCGAACAGCGTCACCACTCCGAGTGCCGCCAGGGCGACGATGACCACGATTCCGATCACTTCTCCGGCCGATGCGAGCATGCGGCACCTCTCTTCTAGCTGTCGATGGCGTAGACGACGAGCAGACCTCGCTCGACGTCGGCGACCACGACGTCGGTCCCGATAGGGATACTGGCTTCAGGGTCGAGCGGGATTGCCAACCACTCCTCGCCCCTGGCCCGGATCCTCCCGGGGTGGTGTGCTCCCTCGATCGCCTTGGTCACCAACGCCGTGTCGCCGACCATTCCTTGGACGCCATTCAGCACGTAAACAGTCTATTAGCGGCCGATGAAGACGGGCTCTCGCTTCTCGGCGAAGGCGGCCATCGCCTCCTGCGTGTCCTTCGTCGAGAAGTTCAGGGCCTGGCAGCGTGCCTCGTCCTCCACCGCCTGCTCCATGGAGGCCATGGAGGAGGCGTGGAGCAGCGTCTTCGTCATCGACAGCGCCAGGGGTGGGCCTGCGGCGAGGGTGGTCGCCCACTCCTCCACGAAGCCGTCGAGCTCGTCGACGGGGAGGACCCGGTTCACCAGGCCGATGGCCGCGGCCTCTTCCCCTGTCCACATGCCGCCGAAGAGCGCGATCTCCTTGGCCCGGGCCATGCCCACGAGCCGCGGCAGCAGCCAGGACGCGCCGTTGTCGAGCGCCAGCCCGCGCTTGGCGAAGATCATGGAGAGCTTGGCCCGGTCGCTGCAGACGACCAAGTCGCAGCCGAGCGCCAGCGAGAGCCCGGCGCCCACGGCGAACCCGTCCACCTTCGCGATGGTGGGCTTGGACACGTGGTGCAGGGCGAGCGCCACGTCCCCGAGTCGCCGCATACGGGACAGACCGGAGCGCGTGGGGTCCGTGGCCGGTCCGCTCGGGTCAGAGAGGTCGGCTCCCGAGCAGAAGGCACCCCCGGCCCCGGTGAGCACCATCACCCGATCGTCGGGGCTGTCCTCCACCTCCTCGAAGGTGGCGCGCAGCTCAGTCAGCATCTTGCCGTTGGCAGCGTTCTTGCGCTCGGGGCGGTTCATCGTGACGGTCACGACCCCGTCCTTGCGTTCGACAATCAGTGTCTCCATGGGCAGCGACCCTAGGCCGCACCGCCTCAGAACGCACCTTCGACGACGTCGACCGTCCCGTCGAGCACGCTCACCACGTCGAAGCGGACCTCGGCCCAACGCCGCTCCTGGGTCTGCAGGTAGAGGGCGGCCAGTCGGCGCAGCCGGAGCTGCTTCGCCCGGGTGACGGCCTCCAGCGGGTGACCGTGGGCGGTCCCCGTGCGGGCCTTGACCTCGCAGACCACCAGGATGGTGCCGCGGGCGCAGATCAGATCGATCTCCCCCGCTCGGCAGCGCCAGTTCCGCTCGAGCACGGCATACCCGCTCCCCCGGTAGTGCGCGGCGGCCAGCGCCTCGCCGAAGCCACCGAGTGCCGCTCTGCGCCGGTCACCGTCTGCCACCGGTCGGAGAACGGTCGGGTGGCGGGACGGTCAGAGCTCTTGTTCGGGCAACCGTTCGATATTCACGTCACGGAAGGTCACCACGCGTACCTCGGGCACGAAGCGCGCGGGACGGTACATGTCCCACACCCAGGCGTCGCGTAGCTCCAGCTCGATGCACGCCGGCGTCGTGTCCGACCGCACGGTCAGCGAGACGTCGTTGGCCAGGTAGAAGCGGCGCTCGGTCTCGATCACGTAGGCGAAGACCGGCAGGACGGCCCGGTACTCCTGGACGAGTCCGAGCTCGATCTCGGATTCGTAGCGCTCGAGGTCTTCCTCGCTCACGCCGCGACCGCCCTACTCGTCCGCGGCCTCCTCGGCAGCTCCATCGACCTCGGCGTCGCCCACTTCGACCTCGTCGACGTCCACCACGTCGACGTCTTCGATCTCGTCGACGTCCTCGATGTCGACCTCGTCCTCGACCACCGTCTCCGGCGCCGCCGCCTTGCCCCGCGGGATCCGGCGCTCCTTGATCTTCGCCGCCTTCCCGTGCCGGTCACGGAGGTAGTACAACTTGGCCCGGCGGACGTCGCCGAGCGTGGTCACCTCGATCTTGGCGATGGTCGGCGAGTGCACCGGGAAGGTCCGCTCGACGCCGACGCCGAAGCTCACCTTGCGCACGGTGAAGGTCTCCTGCACCCCGCCACCCTGGCGCCGCATGACGGCGCCCTGGAACACCTGCACCCGCTCCCGGTTGCCCTCCACGACCCGGACGTGGACCTTGACGGTGTCACCGGGGCGGAAGTCGGGGATGTCGTCGCGCAGGCTGTCGCGATCGATCGTTTCGGTGGGGTGCATGGGAGGCGTGTCCTTCGGTCACTCCGGCTCAGTGCCGGATCGAACATCGTAGCCGTGCTCGGCGAGGGCCTGCACGTCGCCGGGACTGAGCGCCGACGCCCTGACCAGGCGCGCAATCAGATCCGGGCGGTGCTCGGCGGTCCGGAGCAGCGCTTGTCCGTGGCGCCAGGCGGCCACCGCCCCGTGGTCACCCGAGCGCAGCACCTCGGGGACCGGCCACCCCCGGAACTCCGCCGGCCGCGTGTACTGGGGGTACTCGAGCAGCCCCGCGCTGAAACTCTCGTCCCGGGCCGACTCCTCGTTGCCGAGCACGTCGGGCAGCAGCCGGGCGACCGCCTCGACCACCACGAGGGCCGCCAACTCGCCGCCGGCCAGTACGAAGTCGCCCACGGAGAGCTCCCCATCCACCAGGTGGTCGGCCACCCGCTGGTCGACTCCCTCGTAACGGCCGCACAGCAGCGAGAAACCGCCCGACGCGTGACCCGCCAGCTCGGCCGCCACCGACTGGTCGAAACGCCGCCCGCCGGGCGCCAGCAAGAAGAGCGGCCGCGGGAGGTCGGGCACCGCCTCGATGCAACGGAAGAGCGGCTCAGGAGTCAGGACCATGCCGGCTCCCCCGCCGAACGGGCTGTCGTCGACCGAGCGCCGGGCGTCGTCCGCGCCATCGCGCAGGTCGTGCACACGCACGTCGAGCGCGCCCGCGTCAGCCGCCCGCCCGAGAATCGACATCCCGCAGTAGGCGGCGACGGCATCGGGGAAGATGGTGAAGACGTCGATCCTCATGACGCCGGATTCACAAGTCGAGCAACCCTTCGGGGATGTCGACCTCGACGGTGTGCGCCGTCGCGTCGTGCTCGGTGAGGAAGCGGATCGGGATCAGCCCTCCGGACTCGAGCACCATCAGGTCGCTGGCCGGGTTGGCCTCCACCGACTCGATGCGGCCGAGCTCGTTACCGGCGGTGTCACGCACCGTCGCGCCGACGAGCTCGTGCACCCACAGGGTGTCGGGCACGTCGAGGGGTTCGGCTTCGAGTTCCACGCCGCGCAGGCTCTCGGCGGCGGTGCGGTCGGCCACATCCTCGAACTGCACGATGTAGCGGTCGGGGCCGAACGGCTTCGACCACACCACCGTGAGGGTGCCCCGCGTGGAGGACAGCTCCGATCCGGGTTCCACGCGCTGGGTCTGGTCGGTCCAGAGCTGGACCACCACCTCACCGCGCAGGCCGTGGGCCTTGGTGACCCGACCGACTTTGAGCAGATCAGTCGTCGACGATGTCCACGCTGGCCTGGACGCCGTCCTTGGCGCCCGCCACGTTGACCAGTGTCCGGATGGCCTGGGCCGTACGGCCGCGGCGTCCGATCACGCGACCCATGTCGTCGGGGGCCACGTGCAGGTTCAGCCGCACGCCGCCGCGACGCTCCTCGGTGTCGATGACGACCGAGTCCGGGTCGTTGGACAGCGAACGGGCCAGATACGTCAGCACGGCCAACGCCGTGCCGCCGTCCTGGTCGCTGAGCTCGTTGCCCTCGCCGACCTCGTCATCGACGTCGTCGATGTCGTCGTCGCCGGC
This sequence comes from uncultured Acidimicrobiaceae bacterium, assembly GCA_963719485.1. Lineage (GTDB taxonomy): Bacteria > Actinomycetota > Acidimicrobiia > Acidimicrobiales > RAAP-2 > Bog-473. The sequence continues at coordinate 2,595,432 of OY970387.1, read as the reverse complement.
TTCGGACTGGTTGATGTCGCCCGCTTCGTAGAGGTCGGTCACTTTGCCCTCGCAGCGGAGAACTCGTCCCAGGCCCCGGAGGTCTTGAGGATGCGCTCCACCCGCTCGGTCGGCTGAGCCCCGTTGACCAGCCACTTCACCGCCTTGGCGTTGTCGATGTTGATAACGGCGTCAGGTTCGGCCGTCGACGAGCCCCGGGGCGCGTAGGTGCCCACGATCTCGAGGAAGCGGCCGTCACGCGGCGACCGGCTGTCGGCGGCGACGACCCGGTAGGTCGGCTGCTTCTTCTTACCCATCCGCACAAGGCGGAGCTTTACTGCCACGGACTGAATCCTCCACTGATCTGGACGTCTTGGCCGTCCATTCTGGCAGATGGCGGGGCTACCGACCTTTCGGAGGGGTAACCCGCCCACCCTTCTTCTTCTTTTTGGTGCCCTTGTTGCCGCTGACCACGGGCCGGGCCGGCGCGGCCGCCGGCAGGCCCGGGAAACCCGAGGGCAGCTCACCGCCCTCATCCATGAGCTTGGAGAGCATGTCGAAGTCCGCTCCGGCGGGCGCTGCGGGCAGGCCGGCGGCACCCTGCTGCGCGAGCTTGCGGGCGGCCCGGCTGCTCATGCCGGCCATGTTCGGCATGCCGGGGAGGTTGGGCATGTTGCCCGAGGCCATCCCCTTCATCATCTTCTGCATCTCCTTGAACTGCTTGAGCAGCGTGTTCACGTCCTGAATGGACGTGCCCGAGCCCCGGGCCACCCGGCTGCGGCGTGAGCCGTCCAGGAGGGCAGTGTCGTTGCGCTCCGACGGCGTCATGGAGCAGACGATCGCCTCCACCTTGGACACTTCCCCGTCGTCGATGTCCCCGGCGGCCTGGCGCATTTCCTTGGACATGCCCGGCATCAGGCGCATCAGTCCGCCCAGCGAACCCATCTTCTTGACCTGGCGCAGCTGGGAGAGGAAGTCGTCGAGGGTGAACTGGCCCTGCAACAACCGGTTGGCGCTCTTCGCCACCTCGTCGGTGTCCATGGTGCGCTCGGCCTGCTCAATCAGGCTGAGCACGTCCCCCATCCCGAGGATGCGGTCGGCCATGCGGTCCGGGTGGAACAGGTCGAAGTCGGCGAGACGCTCACCCGTGCTGGCGAACGCGATCGGCTTGCCGACCACACCCTTGACCGACAGCGCGGCGCCACCGCGGGCGTCGCCGTCGAGCTTGGTCAGGATCACGCCGCTGAGCTCGAGCGTGTCGTGGAAGGCCTTGGCCGTCGCCACGGCGTCCTGCCCGATCATGGCGTCGATGACCAGGAACGTGTAATGCGGCTGCGTCGCAGTCGAGATGTCGCGGATCTGCTGCATGAGTTCGGCGTCAATGGTCAGGCGGCCGGCGGTGTCGATGATGCAGATGTCACGGCCGAGGCGGCGGGCTTCCTCGAGGCCGGCCTTGGCGCAGGACACCGGGTCGGTGGGCTCGCTGAAGACGGTGACCCCGGCCTGCTCGCCCAGGACCCGGAGCTGCTCCACCGCGGCGGGCCGCTGCAGGTCGGCGCCGACGAGCAGCGGATTCCGGCCCTGCTGCTTCCACCACAGGGCGAGCTTGGCCGAGGTGGTGGTCTTGCCGGAGCCCTGCAGGCCCGCCATGAGCACGACGGTGGGCGGCCGCGAGGCGTAGCTGAGCTTGAGTGTCTCGCCACCGAGGACGCTGACAAGTTCCTCGTGCACGGCCCTGACGACCTGCTGGCCCGGGGTCAGGCTCTTGGCGAGCGCCTCTGTGCTGACCCGGAGCCGGATCCCGTCGCAGAAGCGCCGGGCGACCGACAGCTCGACGTCGGCCTCGAGCAGCGCAGTCCGGATCTCCTTGAGCGCCTCGTCGAGATCAGCGTCGCTGATGCGCCCCTTGCCTCGCAGGCGCGTCGAGATCCGCTCCAGGCGGTCAGAGAGGGCGTCGAACATGGTCACTCACGTTAGTGGCACCGCCGTCCGCAGCAGCAGCTACCGGCTGGCGGCGGTCCAACCGGGGCGCTCACCCCTGCAACGAACACGCCCAGGAATCGCACCGAGCCCGGGAACCTTGCTCAGACTGGTCCGAGCGCGCCAAAAGCCTCGTCGAGGAGCTCCACGAGGTCCAGTTGTCCATCCGAGGTTGTCCACTGGTCCAACGCGACGTTTAAGCACACGAGAGCAGAAGTTGCCTTCACCAGGAGAGGTACGGGCACCGGCCTCGCTGCGTGGTGACGATCGGCGAGGGCTTCAGAGAGCGCCGGTCTCCAGGAATGCTGCTTCTCGAGCATCTTGGCGTAGAGGGCCGGCACCTCCTGTACGAGACGCGTCATTGCAAGCGCGCCGACCGAATCACGCTGGTAAGGCTCGATCACCGTATCGAGGGCGCGCCGCAGCGCCGTCCAGTCCCCCTCTTCGGCCGGGCGATCACGTAAGGCGTCCGCGAGTTGGGTGACCTGCTCGTCGATGGCATAGAGGACGGCGTCCTCCTTCGTGCCGAAGTAGCGGAGGAACGTACTGCGCGAGACCCCGGTCGCTGAGGCGAGATCGTTGATCGTCACGGTGTCATAGCCATTCCGGCTGACCAGGTCGAAGGCCGCCTGAGCCAGCTCAGCCTTGACGGCCGCCCGGGCTATGTCTCGAGTGCTCGATCGCGCCACGCCTGGAAACGTAGCCCGCAGCAACGACGACTCCCAATAATGAACTACAGTGTCATAAGTGGACACAAAAGTCGATTTCTGTACTTTCTTTCAGAAACGATCCTCAAGTCCAGCGATGCGGTCCCGGGGGGAGTGGACGACTCCCTGGGCGACCGAAGTCCTCGACTGCGCTGCCTGAGCCCTCGTGCGAGGCATGCACTTCACGAGGCTGTTGCTCCCTCTCGTGATGATCCTCTTGGCCTGCTGTAGCTGGAGCTCCGGCTTGGCTGGCGGTAGCTCGAGCTTCGGTTCGACGAAGCCAACGGTGGTGGTCGACGGGGACTCGATCACACTGCTCGCTGCTCCTGCCATACGGCAACTTCTCGATCCGAGCTACCACGTCGAGGTCCTGGCGACAGGCGGCGTTCGTATCTTTCAGGGCTTGCCCGCGCTTGCATCAGCGGTGCGATCACATCCCGGCGCTGTGATCGAGAATCTGGGAACGAACGACGCCCTGCATGGTGGCGTCCACCCGGACTGGGTATCGAGCTGGGACGAGCTGATTCGCATCACGCAAGACACGCCATGTGTTGTCTTGACAACGATCAATCCCGCAGCGGACTCTCTCGTCGGCAAACCGATAGCGACGAGGATCAACGCGGAGATCATGGCTCTCGCTGCGCACGATCCTGAGAAGTACCAGGTGGCGAATTGGAGCGCATTCTTGAGCCGCCATGTCAAGAGTGAGACGACCTATCTCAAGCCCCAATGGATTCTGATTCACCCGACACCGGTCGGGGCCGGGGAGCTTGCAGCACTCGATCACGCGGCACTCGCGAAGTGCGGCCATCGAAATTCCTAGAGCCTGGCCATGCTCGGCCATCCGATTGGGTACTGCATCCGGGGTAGCTGGCGCCCCGGCGAGGCCGCGACCAACGACTACGGTCTCGCCGCATGTCTTCTCCAACGCATCGGACCTGGGCGCTCGCGCTCGTGATCGGAGTGGCCGGCGCACTGGGCCTGGCCGCCTGCAGTTCCTCACCGTCGAGCACCTCGGGATCGGCGAGCACCACGACCTCGTCCACGTCCCACACCGCCGGAGGTTCATCCGCCACGTCGACGACCGCGCCGGGAGGCACTGCTCCCGCTGCCTTCGCCGCCATTCCCCCGGGTGACCAGTCCCCCGCCGGCACCGCTGGGCAGGCGCCGACGGTGACCGTCCCCACCGGCACCCCGCCCACCGCGCTGGAGAGTGCCGACCTGATCGAGGGGACGGGTGCGGCGGCCGCGTCCGGTGACACGGTGACGGTGCAGTACGTGCTGGCGACCTACTCCTCGGGCAAGGTCATCCAGTCGTCATGGACGAGCCGGCCCTTCTCCTTCCAACTGGGAGCCGGACAGGTGATCCCGGGCTGGGACAAGGGCGTGGTCGGCATGAAGGTCGGCGGACGGCGCGAGCTGATCATCCCGCCGGCCCTCGGCTACGGGGCACAGTCCCCCGGGGCCGGCATCGCCCCCAACGACACGCTCGTCTTCGTCATCGACCTCCTCAAGGTCGGCTGACGCAAGACCCCGCCGGTCAGTCCGGCTGCACCGCCGGCATCGGTCGCCGCCCGAACAGCCAGTAGGCCACCGACCCGCTCGTGTTCACCCCGGACGCGAAACGCCACATCCGCTTCCGCCCCCGCACCGCCGCGTCGGGACGGCGGCGAAGATCCAGCCAGGTCAGCTTTAGCAGGATCAGGTGGATCACCAGCACCGTGAGGACGACCCTCTTGTGAGCCGCCGTCATCGAACCCCAGGGTCCGCCCCCCTCAGTCACTGTCCAGCAGGGCGTCCACGAATTCGTCGGGATCGAAGTCCACCAGGTCGTCGGCCCCCTCGCCGAGCCCGACGAGCTTGACGGGCACGAAGAGCTCGCGCTGGACGGCGATGACGATGCCGCCCTTGGCCGTGCCGTCGAGCTTGGTGAGCACGATCCCCGTCACGCCCACCGCGTCGGCGAACTGACGGGCCTGGGCCAGACCGTTCTGGCCGGTCGTGGCGTCGAGGACGAGAAGGACCTCGGTGACACGGCCCGGGTCGCGGTCGGCCACGCGCCGGATCTTCTTGAGCTCCTCGACGAGGTTCACCTTGGTGTGCAGGCGCCCCGCCGTGTCGGCCAGCACGAGGTCGTTGCCCCTCGCCGCGGCGCGCTGCACCGCGTCGAACACGACGGCGCTGGGATCACCACCCTCCGCGCCTCGGACAACTTCGGTCTCGGTCCGCTCCGCCCACAGAGCGAGCTGGTCAGCGGCGGCGGCCCGGAACGTGTCGCCCGCCGCCAGCAGGACCGAACGACCCGCCGCCGTCTGTCGCCGGGCGAGCTTGCCGATGGTCGTCGTCTTGCCGACCCCGTTGACCCCGACGAAGAGCCAGACGTCGGGCTCCCCAGCCCTGCCATCGAAGCGCAGCTCGCGGGACCCGGCGTGGTCGAGGAGCTCGCGGATCGACGCGCCCAGGGCGTGGAGCAGGTCGTCGCCGCTGCTGATCTCCTTGGACTGCACCTTGGCGCGCAGCCCGTCGAGCAGGGCGGTCGTGGTGGTGACTCCGACGTCGGCCCGGATGAGCGCCTCCTCCAGCGACTCCCACGTCGCGGTGTCGATTCGTCCTGAGCGCAGCGCGGACACGGCCCCGCTGAACAGCCCGCGCACACCGCCCAGCCGGCTGCGGTAGCTCGGGGGTGCGGCCGGAGCCTCCGGCTCGGCTGGCGCGGGCGTCGGTGCCGGCGCAGTTGCCGGGGGCGCAGTGGTCGGGGGCGCAGTGGTCGGGGGCGCGCTGGGGGCCGGCGGGGCCTGGGGCGGCGGTGACGGCGGCGGCCCTGGAGGTGCGACGGTGCCCCCGCGGGAGCGCCGGCGGGCCCGGGTGGCGGCGATCCCCCCGGCGGCCAGCGCCAGGACCGCCACCACGATCACGATGATGATGAGGGTGCCGATCATGCGGGCGGCATCCCGTCGACCTCGTCGTCCTGTGCCTGCGCCTGTGCCGCAGCGGCGGCCGCGGCCTCGGCGGCAGCAACCGCCGCCGCCTCCTCCGCGTACGTCGCCCCGCCGTCGTCCTCGCCGTTCTCGCCGTACTCGCCGTCGTCACGCTCGCGCCGTCGGGTGCGCGAGACGGCCGTCACCCCGGCCACGACGCAGATCAGAGCCGCCACGACGAAGACGACGTAGAGCGAGCCGGTCACGCTGGCTCCTTCTCCTTCTCCACCTTCTGGCTGACCACCTGCGACGAGCCGCCCGGGGCCATCGTCACGCCGTACAGCGCGTCGCCGGTCTCCATGGTGCGCTTCTGATGGCTCACAATGAGCAGCTGAGCCTCGTCGCGGAACTCGTGCACCAGCGCCAGGAAGCGGCTGAGGTTCACGTCGTCGAGCGCGGCTTCCACCTCGTCCATCATGTAGAAGGGCGACGGCCGGCTGCGGAAGACGGCGAAAAGGAAGGCCAGCGCCGCCATGGAGCGCTCGCCGCCCGACAACAGCGAGACCCGGCGCACGTTGCGGCCGGCGGGCCGCACCTCGATTTCGACGCCGGTGTTCAACAGGTCATCCGGGTCCACGAGCATCAGGCGACCGGTTCCACCCGGGAACAACATGGCGATGAGGGCAGAGAAGTGTTCGTTCACGTCGGCCGCCGCAGCGGCGAACGACGTCATGATCTCGTGGTCGAGCGTCCGCACCACCTCGTGGAGCTCCCGCCGGGCGCCCCGCACGTCGTCGACCTGCGCCTCCAACTCCTTGTGTCGTTCCTCCAACGTGGAGAGCTCCTCGAGCGCCAGCGGGTTGACGGGTCCGAGCGCGACGAGCTTGCGCTCCAGCTCTTCGGCGTGCTGCGTCAGCGTCGTGCCCTCGGGCGCCTCGGGCTCGGGCAGGCCGGCCAGCTCGTCGGGCGTGGCACCGAGGTCGCGCGCGATGTGCTCGTGCAACGCCTCCATACGCAGGTCGACCTCGTTTGACTCCAGGTCGAGTGTGCGCGTGCGGGTGCGCACCGCGTCGAGGCGCTGCTCGGTCGTGTGGCGGTCCTGACGCAGCCGCTCGAGCTTCTCGCCTCCCGCCCGCACCGCGTCGACCTGATCCTGGTAGTCGTGGCGCAGGGACTCGAAGACGCCGTCGAGGCGTTCGTGCTCCTGCTGGACCAGCACCTCCAGGCGGGCCAGCGCGGCGCCCTCGGCCTCCAGCCGCCGGCGGCGCGACGCGGCCGTCGCCCGCTCCTCGGCGTGGCCCTGCAGGCGGCGCTCCACCTCGGCCTGGCGTTCGGCCAGGACGCGCCGGCGTTCGGCGACACCGGCCACCCGCACCTCCACCTCCTGGCGCCGGCCCCGGAGCCCGACCCGCCGCTCCTCCAGCGCCTCCCAGGCCTCCAGCGCCTCCTGCAGTTCGGGCAATGATCCAGCCAGATGCGCCTGCTCGGCCGTGACCTCGGCCAGGCGCTGGTGCGCCGCCGCCACCGCCGCGCGCGCCTCGTCGAGCTCGCCGGACAGGCGGCGCTGCTCCTCGGCGGACCGCTCCCGGTCGGCGCGCCCCGTCTCGCAGGCGGAGGCGTGGCGGTCGGCGGCACGCTCGGCCGCCGTCCGGGCGTCACGGCAGCGCCCGAGCACAATCCGGCTCTCGCTGAGCTGGGCCCGCGCCAGCTCGGCGGCCGCGGCCGCTTCCGACGCCCGGCGGCTCGCCTCTTCCACCGACGCTGCGGTCACCACGCTGGTCGTCGAGCGGACACGCCAGCCGGTGGCGGCGAAGCGGTCGCCCTCGGGAGTGACCACGACGAGGTCGTCGCGGGCCAGCGAGAGGTCGATGGCCTCCTCCCAGCCGTCGACGCGGACGGCGCGCCCGACCAGCGTGTCGAGCACCGACTCGGCGACCGACCCGCCCCGGCGGGCCCGGACGTGGCGGCGCACGGGTTCGGCGCTGCTGCCCGGCGGGAGCTCGCCCACGCCGGGGGCCGACGACTGGCGCGGCGCCAGCACCGCCCCGGTGACCCCTCCCTCGCGCAGCGTGGACAGCGCGGCCTGCGCCGAGCGCCGGCCGTCGACCACGACCGCGGCGACACCGGCCCCGATGGCGGCCTCGAAGGCGGCGTCCCAGCCGTCGTCGATCTCGACCAGGTCGACGAGCGACCCCACGACGCCGGCGACGTCGCGCAGCAGCTCACGCCCACCGGCACCTTGCAGGTCCGCCAGCGCGCGCTCCAGCGCCTCGGCCCGGGCCGCGGTACGGTGGCGCGCCTCTTCGGCCTCGTCCGCCGCCACCTGGGCCGCCTCCGTCACCCGCACGGCGTCCTCGAGCTCCGCGCCGCGTCCCGCCAGCTCGGCATCGAGCCCGGCCGTCGCCTGCTCCAGCTCGTCGGCCTGCTTCGCCTGCAGGTCGGCCCGCACGGCTGCGCCCGCCACCCGCCCCTCGAGTGCGCCGACCCGCGTGCCCAGAGCGTCCAGGTCCTCCTGCTCGCGCGCGGCGGCGCGGGCGACCGACTCGGTACGGGCCCTGACGCGGGCGATGGCCTGGTCCGGTGCGTCGCCGCCCAGCACGCTGTCCCAACGCTCCCGCAGCGCCGCCGCCTCCCCGTCGAGCGTGGCCAGCGCCGCCTCCAGCTCGATGCGCTCCGGCGCACCGCTCGCCTCCTCCTCGGCCTCGGCCGCGACCAGCTCGCTGGCCAGGCGGGCCGCCTCGGCCTCGAGGGTCGAAACCACGTCGACGTCGGCCGCGGCGTCGAGCGCAGCCACCACGCCCCGCCCACGCTCGCGCAGGACCCCCGACAGGCCGCGGGCCCGCTCCACCAGCCCCTGCACCCGGCCCAGTGCGTTGGCGAGGTCCTCCTCGCGGCGCGACGACAGCTCGGCCGTGGTCGACGTGGCCTCCGCGTCGAGCTGCTCGAGGGCCTCGTGCAGCTCACGCTCCTCGTCGCGGCACACCGTCAGGTTCTGGGCCGCCGATCGGCGGCGGGCGGTCAGGTCGGCCTGCTCGGCGCCGGCGAGATACCGCCGCACGGCCAGCAGCTCGGAGGCCACGGTGTCGTGCGAACGCGCCGCCGCGGCCTGCCGCTCCAGGGGCCGGATCTGGCGCCGCACCTCACGCACCAGGTCGCCCAGGCGCTCGAGGTTCTCCGCCGTGGCGGCCAGCCGCCGCTCGGCCCGCTCCCGGCGGCGCCGGTGCTTGAGCACCCCGGCCGCCTCTTCGATGATGGCCCGGCGGTCCTCGGGCCGGGCGTTGAGCACGGTGTCCAGCTGGCCCTGGCCGATGATCATGTGCTGCTGGCGGCCCACGCCCGAGTCGCTGAGCAGCTCGGAGATGTCGAGAAGCCGGCAGGGGGCGCCGTTGATGGCGTACTCGCTGTCCCCCGAGCGGAAGAGCGTCCGGGTGATGGTGACCTCGGACAGGTCGATCGGCAGCTTGCCCGACGAGTTGTCGATGGTGAGCGACACCTCGGCCCGGCCCAGCTGGGGCCGCGACGAGGTCCCCGCGAAAATGACGTCCTCCATCTTCGCCGAGCGCAGGGAGCGGGGACCCTGGGCGCCCAGGACCCAGGTCACGGCGTCGACGACGTTGGACTTGCCGCTCCCGTTGGGCCCGACGACCACGGTGATCCCGGGCTCGAATTCGAGCACCGTCGGGTCGGCGAAGGACTTGAAACCCTTCATGCTGAGCGACTTCAGGAACATCGGGGCGACCCTACCGGAGGCCTACCCGTTGCGGGTGACTCAAACCTGGCAGTGCTCGCAGAAGAAGGTGGAGCGGCCGCCGGCCTTGACGCGCACGATGGTGTTGCGGCAACGCCGGCAGGGCTGGCCCTCGCGGTCGTAGACCTGGTGCGATCCCTGGAAGTCGCCGAGCTCGCCGAAGAGGTCGCGGTACTGCTCGTCCGCCAGCGAGGAACCCCTGTGCTTGATCGCATCGGCCAGCGTCTCGACGATGGCCCGGTAGAGCCGGCGGACCTCGGTGGCCGTCAGTGAGTCGGCGGCCCGGTCGTAGCGGAGCCCGGCCTGGTAGAGCATCTCGTCGGAGTAGAGGTTCCCGATGCCGGCCGTGAAGCTCTGGTCCATCAGGAGGGCCTTCACACCCCCGTGGTGCTGGTGGAGCAGGGCGCCGAAGCGGTCCCAGCTCATGAGGTCCTCAATGGGATCGAAGCCCAGATGGGCCAGCTCGGGGACCGCCTTGCGGATGGCGGCGCCGTCGCCGCCCGCCGTCCCCGAGACGGGGCTCAGAGGCGTCCCGTCGGCCTTGAGCGGCGGCGTCGAAACGAAGAGCTCCCCGAAGGTGCGCGGGTCCACGTAGCGGAGCTCACCGCCCTGGGTGAACGTGATGACGACGTGGGTGTGCTTCGGCTTGGGGTCCTTCGCCGACTTGACCCGGAGCAGCTGGCCGCTCATCCCGAGATGCACGACGAGCGTGTCCCCGCTGTCGAGCGTGAGGAGCAGGTACTTGCCCAGGCGGCCCACGGACTTGATGGTGTGTCCCTCCAGGAGGGCGCGGAAGTGCTTGGCCGAGGCGTGGCGGCGCACCGAGCGGCCGTTGGCCACGGCGACGGTCTTGATTTTGCGGCCCACCACCTCGCGGGCCAGGTCCTGGCGCAGGGTCTCTACTTCGGGCAACTCAGGCACTGGTGAGGCCTTCCCAGGCCGCTCGTGCGGCCTCCTGTTCGGCGTCCTTCTTGGAGCGCCCCTCGCCGGCACCCCACCGGGTCCCGCCCAGGAACACCTCGGCCATGTAGACCCGGTCGTGGTCCGGCCCCGAGCCCACCACGATGTAGCGGGGCGTCCCTTCGCCGTCGCGCACCGCTCTCTCCTGCAGCCGGCTCTTGTGGTCGAAGTCGTCGGGCTCCTCGCCCGCCCGCTCGATCGCCTCGCCGAGCTCGCGCAGCACCAGTTCCCGGGCGGCGTCCCAACCGGCGTCGAGGTACACCGACCCGAGGACGGCCTCGAAGGCGTCGGCCAGGATGGAGGCCTTGGCCCGGCCACCTGACCCTTCTTCCCCCCGGCCCAACAGGAGGACCTCGCCCACCCCGAGCCCGGCGGCCACCTGGGCCAGCACGCGGGCGTTCACCACGGCGGAGCGGACCTTGGCCAGCTTGCCCTCGGGGAACTCGGGGAAGCGCTCGTAGGTGTAGCCGGCCACGACCAGGCCCAGCACCGCGTCGCCGAGGAACTCGAGGCGTTCGTTGGAGGGCGCGCCGCCCTCCTGCTCACCGCACCAGCTCCGGTGGGCGAGGGCGTGCTGGAGGAGGCTCAAGTCGGCGAAGGAATGGCCAAGTCGCTCGGCCAGTGCGGCCGCCCCCTCAGCGCCGGGGTCAACCCGCCTCGAGCTTGGCGTAGACGTAGTCAACTGCATCCCGGACCGTGCGCAGGTCCTCGAGGTCCTCGTCGTTGATGCGGAAACCCACCGTCCGCTCCCCCAGCTCCTCTTCCAGGGCTTCGACCAGCTCGATCAGGGCCAGGGAGTCGGCGTCGAGGTCCTCCACGAACGAGGCGCCCTCGGTGATCGACGACGGGTCCGTCTCGAGGATGTCGGCCAGCTGGTCCCTGATCAACTCGAAGACCCCGTTGCGGTCGAGCGGGCCCTGATTGGTGTGGGTTTCGGCTGGCACGGCGACCAGTGTACGTGCCGCGGGGCCGTAAGCGCCCGTTTATACCTCTTGAACTGGACTTTTACGCCATTTCGACGGATCGCACGGCGGCCGCCACATGGTCCGCCAGCCCCCTCGCCGCACACTCGTGGCCCACCAGCACGGCGTTCATCATGGCGGTTGCAGTGGACGAGCCATGGCTGATGACGCAGACCCCGTCCGTGCCGAGCAGCATGGCGCCCCCGGTGTTCTCGGGCTCGAACTCGGCCGCCACGGGCAAGAGGTACGGGAGCAGGACCCCCGAGGCCCCGGTGGTCTCCTCGTTCGTCCCGAACACCCCGAGCATGGTGTCGAAGAGGAAGCGCAGCGAGCCCTCCAGGGTCTTGAGCGTCACGTTCCCCGTGAACCCGTCCGTCACGATCACGTCCGCCGGCGAGGGGAGGAGGTCCCGCCCCTCGAGGTTGCCGATGAACTCGAAGCCGCCGGCACCCGCATTGCCGGTGCCCACGTTGGCCGCTTTGACCAGCAGCCCGTGGGTCTCCTTCACCAGTGGCGTGCCCTTGGTCGGCTCCTCGCCGATCGACAGGAGCCCGACCGTCGGTGCCTCGGTGCCGAAGCGGGCGGCGACGTACGCGGCGCCCATCTGGGCGAACTGCACCAGCATGGCCGCGGTGCACTCGGCGTTGGCCCCGGCGTCGACGAGCACGGCCGGATTGCGACCAAGCCGTGGCAGCGGCGTCGCGATACAGGGCCGCACCACCCCGGGCAGCCGGCCCATCCGCAGCAGCGCCGACGCCATGGTCGCGCCGGTGTTGCCCGCCGAGACCATGGCCGAGGCCTTCCCGTCGCGCACCAGCTCGGCCGCCCGCACGAGCGAAGAGTCCTTTTTCCGGCGCACCCCGCCGGCCGGGTCCTCGTCCATGCCGATGACCTCGGTGCAGGGGATCAACTCGAGCCCCTTGGTGTCGCCCACCTGGTCGGGCGGGCCGACGAGGACGACGGCGACGCCGTGCTGCTCGGAGGCCCGGCGGGCCCCCTCGACGATTTCCCCGGGGGCCAGGTCGCCGCCCATGGCGTCGACGGCGACGGGGAGCGTGGCCAGGATCTCGGGGCTGGGACGCTCGCCCCGGCGGCTCAACTCAGTCGACCTCGACCGCTTGGCGCCCCTTGTACCAGCCGCAGCTGGGGCAGACCACGTGGGGCGTCTTGGACGCCTGGCAATGCGGACACACGCTGCGGGCGGGCCGGCCCAGACGCCACGCCGCAGCCTGGTGGCTGCGGCCCTTGGCCTTGGACTTCTTCTTCTTGGGGACGGCCATGGCGGATCTCCAACGATCGATTCGGGCGCACGCGCGCTCTCGGACGGTGCCGGACCGGAAGGGACCGGCTACCGGAGCACGTCGAGATTAGCCCACCGGGGATCGCCTGGGGCAACGCAGCCGCAGTCGCCCTCGTTGCGGTTGGCCCCGCACTGGACGCACAGCCCGGCGCAGTCCTCCCGGCACAGCGGAGCCATGGGCAGCTCGAGCACCACGGCGTCCCGGGCCAGCAGCCCGAGGTCGATGGTCTCGTCGACGATGGGATAGAGCTCCTCGTCGGACGCGCCGGCCAGAGGGGCGTCGGCGTAGCGCTCGTGCACGGGGATGCGCAGTTCCCCCGAAACCGGCTCAGCACACCGTCGGCAGATCCCGGACCACGGGGCGCTGACCGTGCCGGCGACGTCGATCCCCCCTTCGAAGGGGGTGAGGGTCACGTCGACCTCGATCTCGGCGCCGGCCGGGACCACGCTGCGCCCGGGGTCGATGCCGGCCTCGTCGATCGGGCCGGCCTGGGCCACCTCGCCTCGCCGCACCTCGTGCACGGCCTGGCCGGAGGAGCGCCGCACCCGCGCCACGTGGACGACGAAAGGGTCGGCAGGCATCTACGACTGATCCTGGTCGAAGAAGCCGTCCTCCTCCGACCCTGCTGCTTCGGCGACGGCCACCGTGTCGAGCGAGGGCGCCGCCAGCTTGGCCCGGCCGGCCTGGACGGTACGGGTGAGGCGGTCCAGCACGATCTCCATGCCGGCGAGCTTGGTGTCGACGAAATCCTCGGCCTGGTGCCGGAGCGCCCGGGCCTCCTCGTTGGCGTCGTCGAGGATGCGCTGCGCCACGGAGTTGGCCTGACGCACGATCTCGGTGCGCTGCACCATGTGTTCCGCCTGGGCCCGCACCTCGTCCATGAGGGCATCGGCGTCACGGTTGCGCTCGGCCATGAACTCCTCGCGCTCGCGCAGCAGCCAACGCGCCTGGCGGAGCTCGTCGGGCAGGCACTCGATGGCGGACTGCACGAGCGAGGTCACCTCCTCACGCGAGACCATCACCGAGGAGGACAGTGGCATCGACTTGGCGCCGGCCATCAGGTCGAGCAGTTGGTGGAGGATGGATTCGATCCCCACCTCTTCCACCGGGGGCTCCTCGTCGACTTCCAGGAACTGGTCGCTCACCCGTCCTCGCCCCCCTTCGCGTCCAGACCGCGCTCGTTGTACTTGGCCTGCAACGCCTCGGCCACCGGCTTGGGCACGAAGGCCGACACGTCACCGCCGAAGCGCCACACCTCGCGCACGAGCTTGGAGGCGACGAACGACCACTCCGGGCTGGTGGGGATGAAGATCGTCTCGACGCCCGAGAGGTGGTTGTTCATCTGGGCCATCTGCATCTCGGCCTCGAAGTCCGAGACGGCCCGCAGCCCGCGCACGATCGCCGACGCGCCGACGTCGCGCGCCACGTAGACCAGCAGGGTCGAGACCGACACGATGCGCACCGACGGCAGGTGCGCCACCACCTCCTCGAGCATGGCCTGGCGTTCCTGCAGGTCGAAGAGCGCCATGCCCTTCTGGGGGTTGCGCAGGGCGGCCACCACGACCTCGTCGAAGAGACGGCTGGCGCGCTCGACGATCTCGAGGTGCCCGTTGTGGAAGGGGTCGAAGGACCCCGGAAAAAGCCCGACTTTCACGAGCCGTCACCGCTGCGATGAGCCACGGTCACGAGCGTACCGCCGTACCGGCGCTCTCTCGCGACCACCCAGGGCCCGGTCGGCGCGATCGGCGCGGCCGATTCCATCACGACGGCGTCCGCTTGCAGCGCGCCGAGGAGCGCCGGCCAGTCCTCGAAGTCGTACGGGGGGTCGCACAGGGCGAGGTCGAACGTCCCGGCGGCCGCGGTCGCCAGCCATCCGGGGAGCGCGGCCCGCACCAGCGTGGCCGGCTCCTCGCCCAGGCCCACCGCATCGAGGTTCCGGCGGACGGCGGCCAGCGCGTCCGGATCCAGGTCGACGAAGGTGCACGACGTCGCCCCCCTGGAAAGCGCCTCGACGCCCAGGGCGCCGCTGCCGCAGAACAGGTCGACGACCGCCAGGCCCTCGACGCCGCCCTGCGAGCCGAGAATGTCGAAGATCGCCTCGCGCACCCGGTCCGACGTCGGGCGGACCGACGGCGGGAGCTTGGCGGCCAGCCGGCGCCCGCGGCTCCGGCCTCCGATGACCCGCATCGGCCCACCCTACGGCGGCGGCGCACGCGGCAGCTCAGCGTCGTCGAGCGGTCAACTCTTGAAGAGGTACTCCCCCTCATCCTCGCTCAACAGCAGCCGCACCTCGTCGGCCAGGTCGGCGTGCGCCCTGAGCTGTGGGTCCTCGTCGACCATGGTCTCGGCCACACGGCGTGCCTCGTCGAGCAGCGCCATGTCGCCGGGGTCGGTGAGCGACGCCAGCCGCAGGTCGCTCTGGCCCTTCTGGCGCGCACCGAGGAGCGTTCCCTCGCCCCGGACGCGCAGGTCGGCCTCCGCCAGCGCGAAGCCGTCGGTCGAGCCGGCCACAGCGGTCAACCGCTCGTTGCCCTCCTCGCCGCCGAGGAGGTAGCACCAGCTGGCCGTCCCGCCGCGCCCCACGCGGCCGCGCAGCTGGTGCAGCTGGGCGATCCCGAAGCGGTCGGCGCTCTCGACCACCATCACGGTGGCCTCGGGCACATCGACGCCGACCTCAATGACCGTCGTGGCCACCAGCACATTCAGCTCGCCCGCCCGGAAGCGGTCCATCACCTCCTCGCGCGACGCCGCCGCCATCTGGCCGTGCAGGAGCCCGACGCGCAGACCCGCGAGCTCCCCCGCCGCCAGCCGCTCGTACTCCTCCGTCGCCGACTTCGCCTCGACCCGGAGCGAGTCGCTGACGAGCGGGCACACCACGAAGGCCCGGTGACCGGCCGCCACCTCCTCGCGCACCTTGGCCCAGGCGCGCTCCTCCCCGACGTGCCCGCCGCCCGCATCCGTGCCCGGCAGCCACTCGGTCGTCACGGGGATCCGGCCCGGCGGCATCTCGTCGAGCGTGGTCAGGTCGAGGTCGCCGAAGATCACCATGGCGGCCGTGCGCGGGATGGGCGTCGCCGTCATGACCAGCAGGTCCGGATCGCCGTCGGTGCCCTTGGCGCGCAACGTCGCACGCTGTTCGACACCGAAGCGATGCTGCTCGTCGATCACCACGGCCCCGAGCGACGCGAACGCCACCTCCTCGGTCAGCAGCGCGTGGGTCCCCACCACCACGCCGACCTCGCCCGAGGCCAACCCCTCCATGACCGCGGTGCGCGCCTTGCCCTTGACCCGGCTCGTCAGCAGCTCCACGCGGACCTCGCCGCCCGCCATGCCCCCCGCGCCCTCCAGGTCGCCAAGCAGGGCCCGCACCGCCGAGAAGTGCTGCTCGGCCAGCACTTCGGTCGGCACCATCAAGGCGCCCTGGTGCCCGCTCTGCACCGCCGCCAGCAGGGTGGCCAGCGCGACAACCGTCTTGCCCGACCCGACGTCGCCCTGCAGGAGCCGGTGCATCGGGAACGGCCCGGCCATGTCGGCCACAATCACGGCCAGCGCACGGCGCTGCGCCTTGGTGAGCTCGTAGGGCAGCCCGGCCAGAAAGCGCGCCACCAGCGTGTCCGCGACCGCGCCGGTGACCTCCCGCGGGGAGACGTCGTGGTGCAGCGCGCGGGCGTTGTCCTCGAAGGCGCGGCGGCGCAGCACCAGCGCGAGTTGCAGCCGGAACAGCTCGTCGAAGACCAGCCGGCGGCGTGCCGGCTTCACGACGTCCAGGGACTCGGGTGTGTGGATGGCCCGGAAGGCGTCTGTCCGCTCCCAGAGGTCGATGGAGGTCCGCCACGCTTCGGGGAGCGGGTCGGCGAATTCGCCGGCGCGCCCGAGCGCCTCTTCGACGAACTCCCCGATCTCCCACGACGTCAGCCCGGCCTTGGCCGACGCCGGATAGACCGGCAGGATCCGCAGCGTGCGGCGCCCGGGCGTCACACCGGCCACCACGTCCACGACCGGGTTGGCCATCTGGCGCGTGCCCCGGTAGTCGGTCACCTTCCCGAAGAAGATCGCCTCGGTGCCGACCTCGAGCTGCTTGGTCCGCCAGGGTTGGTTGAAGAAGACGATCTTGAGGCGGCCGGTGTGGTCGCGCACCACGACATCGACGACCGCGCGCCCCGTCCGGGCGCGCCGGGCGTGCGCCGACTGCACCGAAGCCAGCACCGCCGCCTCGTCCCCCACCCGCAGTCCCGAGACGTCGGCCTGGCGGGTGCGGTCGATGTAGCGGCGCGGGTAGGTGGTGAGGAGGTCGAGGACGGACTCGACACCGAGCTCGGCCAGGCGCCCGGCCTTGCGCTCCGACACCGACTCGAGCACCGACACCGGCCGCTGGCTCAGGTCGCCGAGTGTGCGGCCGCTACTCAATCCCCAACAGGTACGGGTAGAGGGGCTGGCCGCCCTGGTGCACCTCGAGCGCGACGTCCGGGTGCTCCTCGGAGAGCCACTCCTCGATCCGCCTCGTGTCGGCGACACGCGCCCCCTCGCCCTCAATGAGCGTCACCAGCTCGTGCGTCGGTTCGAGCAGTCGGCTGAGCAGCAGGCGGGTGCAGACGACGATGTTGTCGGAGACGGCCACGACGCCGTCGCGCGAGATTCCGATGAAGTCGCCCTCGTGCACCTCACCGGCGTCGGTCACGGTGTCCCGCACGGCCCGGGTGACCTCGGCCGGTACCACGCGGGCCGCCGACTCGGACATGGACGCGACGTTGGCCTCGGCCCCGGCCGCGGGGTCGTAGGCCAGCAGTGCGGCGAAGCCCTCGACGATCGAACCCGTCGCCACGACGCGGACCGTCTTGCCGCACAGCGCGTCCACCTGGTCGGCCACGGGGCGGATGTTCTTGTTGTTGGGCAGGATCACCACCTCGGCGGAGCCGACGGACTCGACCGCCTTCACCAGGTCGGCCGTGGCCGGGTTCATGGTCTGGCCGCCCACGACGAGGTGGTGGACGCCGAGCGAGCGGAAGATGCGCCCGATGCCGTCACCCGAGACGACGGCGACGACGCTCGTCCTCGGTGGCGGGCCCGTGCCCTCGCTGCTGGGACCGGCCCCTGGCGCGCCCACGCTCTCGCGCACCCAGCGCTCCTCCTCGACCTGCTCGTCGAGGTCGGTCACCCTGATCCGGTGCGGTCGGCCTGCGTCCACCCCGGCCTCGATGGCCGCGCCCACGTCGTTCGTATGGATATGGCAATTCCACAGCCCGTCGCCGCCGACCACGACGATGGAGTCGCCGATGCCGGCCCACACCTCCTTGAACGCCTCGACGGAGTCGTCCGGTGCCGACAGGAAGTACATGACCTCGTAGCGGAGGTCCCCGACGTGCTCCCCGCCGGCCAGAGCGTCGTGGGCCGACGTCAGGCTGCCGTTGAGCCCGCTCAGGTCCGGAGCGGGCGCCCCCGATGGCTCCGGCAGGGGCCGGCCGTCGAGGACGAGGAGGAACGCATCGAGCAGGAGCAGGTACCCGGCGCCGCCGGCGTCGACCACGCCCGCCTGCGCCAGGACCGGGAGCATGTCGGGTGTCCGGCCCAGCGCGTCCGCGGCCTCGCCGCGGGCGCTCTCGACGACACCCACCAGGCCGGACCCGTTCGCCGCCCCCGTCGCCGCGGCCGCGGCCACCGTCAGGATCGTGCCCTCGACCGGCCGCACCACGGCCCGCCGGGCCAATTCGGAGGCGTGGCCCATGGCGTCCACCAGGACGTCGGGGCCTACGCCTGCCTCGCCGGCCGTCGCCATCCGCTCGCTCATGCCCCGCAGGAGCTGCGAGAGGATGACGCCCGAGTTGCCCCGGGCCCCCATCAGCGACCCGTGTCCGATCGCCTTGCACACCTCGTCCAGGCCGGCCCCGCCGTCGACGCCCTCCAGCTCGCTGACCACGGCTTCGAGGGTCAGCGCCATGTTGGTGCCCGTGTCCCCGTCGGGCACCGGGTAGACGTTCAGCCGGTTGATGTCGACCTGGTGCAGCCGCAGGGCGTCCCGGTACCCGGCCATCACGGCGCGCAGGTCGTCGGCGCCCAGCGTCGACGGGGAGGTCATGGCAGGGGATGCTAACCTTTGGGCTGTTCGTGAAGGCCTGCGTGGTCTGTTGACCGCGGCCTCCCCCAGGAAGGTTCTCCCATGGCAGCTGTGTGCGACATCTGTGGCAAGAAGCCCTCGTTCGGCATGAACGTGAGCCACTCCCACCGTCGCACCAAACGGCGGTGGGACCCCAACATCCAGCGGGTGCGGGCGTTGGTCGACGGCGCCCCGAAGCGTCTGCACGTGTGCACCTCGTGCATCCGGGCGGGGAAGGTCACCAAGCCCCTGCGCCGGAACCACCAGGCGACGTCGTCGGCCAGCTGACACGGGCCGTCCGACCCCGCCGGGTCGAGGCCCAGCGGGGTCGGGAAGCCTGCGAGGCCTACGTCGCCGCCATGCCCACGACGGGCTTGTTGAGCACGATGGAGCCCGTCGACCCGAAGAACGTGGCGTCGCCGTAGCTGAAGATGCCGCCGTCGGATGCGACGAGCCAATAGCCGCCACCGTCGGGCGTCGCCGCCATGCCCACGACGGGCTTGTTGAGCACGATGGAGCCCGTCGACCCGAAGAACGTGGCGTCGCCGTAGCTGAAGATGCCGCCGTCGGATGCGACGAGCCAATAGCCGCCACCGTCGGGCGTCGCCGCCATGCCCACGACGGGCTTGTTGAGCACGATGGAGCCCGTCGACCCGAAGAACTTGGCGTCGCCGTAGCTGAAGATGCCGCCGTCGGACGCCACCATCCAGTAGCCGCCACCGTCGGGCGTCGGCGCCATGCCCACGACGGGCTTGTTGAGCACGATGGAGCCCGTCGACCCGAAGAACTTGGCGTCGCCGTAGTTGAAGATGCCGCCGTCGGACGCCACCAGCCAGTAGCCGCCGCCGTCGGGCGTCGGCGCCATGCCCACGATGGGCTTGTTGAGCGTCATCGCGCCGGTCGACCCGTAGAACTGCGCGTCGCCGTAGCTGAAGATGCCGCCGTCGGACGCCACGAGCCAGTACCCGCCGCCGTCGTGCGTTGCCGCCATCCCGACGACGGGCTTGTTGAGCGTCATGGCGCCGGTCGAGCCGTAGAACTTGGCGTTGCCGTAGTTGAAGATGCCGCCGTCGGACGCGACCGTCCAGTAGCCGCTCGTCGGTGACAAGCCACTGCTCGGCACCGACGACACGCCCGGACCGGCCGCATTCGAGGCGTACACCGTGAAGGTGTAGGACTGCCCGGCGGTGAGTCCACCCACCGTCGTGCTCGTCGCCGACGCTCCGGCGCTCAAGCCGGTGCAGGACGCGCAGGGCGGATTAGGGACGACCGTGTACCCGGTGACGGGGAGTGATCCGCTCGAGTCGGCCCCCGTGAAGGTCGGCGCCGTCCATGTCACCGTGGCCGCAGTGGCGGTGCTCGGGGTCGTGCTGACACCCGTCGGCGGGGCCGGGACGATCTCGGCGCCCTCGCCGAAGATGGTCGCGTCCGTCGCCCCGCTGATGGCGTTGCCGTAGACCGGGCCAGTCTCGGTGTGGCCGCTGTTGTCCGCGTTGCTGTCGCCGACCCAGACGCCGGCGGCGGCCGAAGCGGCATTGATCGTGTTGCCGCTCACCCAGACCTGTGCGTCTTTCGGGTTCACGCCGAGCGCCGAGCAGGACACGTCACAGGGCACGGCGAAGACGCCCACGCTCCCAGTCACCGGAGTGCTGGCCTCCATGGTGTTGCCGGTAACCCAGCCGCTCGACGCGACCATGTTGACGCCGATTTGCGCGTTGTTCAGCGTGTTGGACGTGACCTGCGTCGCGGTCCCGGGGGTGGCCTGGCCGCCGGTGCCTGCGAAGGAGCCGTCGGCATCGTAGAGGAGCACGGCCGCGGCGTAGCCGCCTTGGGGCTCCCCCGCGGGCGGCGGGCCGGTGTAGTCGAGGTTGGAGATGGTCGATCCGGTGACTGTCCCCGTGCCGCCCGGGCCGATCTGGACCCCGTTTTGCCCGAATGTCGCGTCCGGGCCGTGACCCGTGATGGTGTCGTCGCTGACGGTGCACAAGGTCCCCGTGTTGATGCACGCCACCCCGTTCTTGCCGAACGTGTTGATCGTGCTGCCGCTGACGGTCACCTGTGATGTCGACGAATTCGGCGACTGGACGAACACGCCGTTGGTGAACGCCCCGACGCCGTCGCACGGCGGGACGGCTGTGTTCTCGATGGTGTCGCCGCTGAAGGTGGCCGAGCCACCCTGCACCAGGCCGCCGGCGAGCTCGGCCGCGCCACAGCCCGCCGGTGCGGGGGTGGTGGGGTTGAGGAAGGTACTCGAGGCGGCGTTGGCGCCGTTGATCGTCAGCCCGCTCACGGTGACTCCCGTGAGGCCAGGGCCGACCGCCACGATCGCGGCGATCGGGGTGCCCGGAGGCGGAAAGCCCAACCCAGGTGCGGCGCCGCTGCCCGCGGCGTCGGTCGCGTTCTGGCTGAAGGTGGTCGGCTCGATCACGGGCGACTGGCCACTGGCGGCCTCCAGGGTCAGCCCCGAGGTCGTGATCGTCATCTGTTCGGCGTATGTGCCGTTGCACACCTCGACAGTCGAACCTGTCGTGGCGTCAGTGAGCGCCGAACCGATTGTCGTGTACTTCGCGGTGGCACACGACGTGTCGGGGTTCGACGGATTCCCGTTGGTCGCGGACACGAAGAGCGTCGTCGCGGTCGCGGATGCCCGCCCCGGCAAGAGCGCGAGCGCGCCCACCACGGGGGCCGCCAGGATTGCCGCTGCAAGTGCGAGGCGAACTCCGGGCCGTTTGCGTCCCTCTCGTCGGGATCCTGTTGCTCGCTCGCGCGCCGTACCGCGCGCCAAAAACTCTGACCTTGTCGACATGCTGACCCCCGAGATCAGGAACGTCGTACGACGTCCGCCCGTTCGTTGTGGTTGTCAGCCTTACCCGTTCGCGTCGCCACACATGCGCGCCAAAGTGTCCACCGGCGTTGTATCTGAACGTTCGGAACACACCGGCGGCGCGGCGCGCGCAACGCGCAACTCGGGTGTCGCGCGCGCCACTCGCGAGACCTCGTTGCTCCCGCGCGCGCCGCGCACAACGCGCAACGCAGGTGTCGCGTGCGCCACTCGCGACACCTCGTCGGTGGCGCGGTCAGCGCGGGCGATCGCGATGATTGCGATGAGCGCGATCGCGATACGCGCGATGGGAGGAGCGAACAACCTGAGAACAAATTTGCGAAGGGCGGCGGCGTACCCGCTCGGAATGCCGCACGCGCCGGCGCGGCAGAGCAGTGCGGTTATGCAAGCCGGTGTTGCCACCCCAATCGCTCCAGTGGGCTCGTGCCCAGCACCCTGACGTCTGGATCCTCGGTGATCCGGCCAATGCGGATGGGCTCGCGCAGCCCCGCCTTTTCGAAGCGGGCTTCCAGCGCGTCGTCGTCGGCCTCGGCGACGGCCACGAGCAACTCGTAGTCCTCGCCGCCCCCGAGCGCCTCGTCCAACGTCGCTCCCGCGGCAACGGGCACGTCCTCGAGAGAGAAGCCCACGCCGGACGCGTCGGCGAGGCGGTGCAGGTCCAGTGCCAGGCCGTCGGACACGTCGATCATGGCGTGCGTTCCGACCGCCCGGGCCAGCGCGCCCTCCCGCAGCCGAGCCACCGGTCGCCGGTAGGCCGCGGCCGCTCCGCCGTCACCAGCCGGAGCGCCGCTTGTGCGGAGCTCCCGCAACCCCGCGGCCGAGCCACCGCACGGCCCGGTGACCAGAACCACGTCTCCGGGCTGCGCCCCGGCCCGCGCCACCGGCGGGGGGCCACCGGCCTCCGTCGTCCCGAGGACCGTGACCGCCAGGGCCAGTTCCCCGGCCTCCGACAGGTCTCCGCCCACCACCGGGCACCCGCTGGCCGCCGACGCCTCGGCCACCCCGGCCATCACCGCCAGGGCCAGCTCGCCCTGGCCCGAACCGCCCGGCACGCAGAGCGCCACCAGGGCCCCCACGGGGGTCGCGCCGACGGCCGCCAGGTCGCTCAGCGAGCCCATCAGCGCCTTCCAGCCCACGTCGGCGGGGCTGCAGATGGAGAGGTCGACGTGGACGCCGTCGACCACGCTGTCGACCGACACGACCAGCGGGCCACCGCCGGGAAGGCCCAGCACGGCGGCGTCGTCGCGCAATCCGAAGGCCTCGATGCCGTTTCCCAGCATGCTTCGGATACGATGTAAGACCTCGTCTTCCAAGGCGAGAGGTGTCATGTGCCCAGGTTTGGGGGATCCCACGGCACATGCCTAGCATTGGACCCCACCGAAACCGGCCGTACGAAGGAGCTGATCCCCCCGAGATGGCGCCAACGAAGAACGCGAAACTCCTCGCCTGGGTAGAGGAGGTGGCCGCGTTGACCACCCCCGACACCATCCACTGGTGCGACGGCACGGCTGACGAGTACGACCGGCTCTGCCAGACGCTCGTCGACGCCGGCACGTTCACCCGACTGGCGGACGCCAAGCGGCCGAACAGCTACTGGTCGCACTCGGACCCCGGCGACGTGGCGCGGGTGGAGGACCGGACCTTCATCTGCTCCGAGAAGGAGATCGACGCCGGGCCGACCAACAACTGGCGCGACCCGGCCGAGATGCGCACCGACCTCGACGGCCTGTTCAAGGGCTCGATGAAGGGCCGGACCATGTACGTGGTCCCCTTCTCCATGGGCCCCCTGGGCTCGGACATCGCCCACATCGGCGTGCAGCTGACCGACTCGGCCTACGTCGCGGTCTCCATGCGCATCATGACCCGCATGGGCACGGGCCCTCTCGAGGTCCTCGGTGACGGCGAATTCGTTCCCTGCCTCCACTCGGTCGGTGCCCCGCTCGAGGACGGCGAACGGGACGTCCCGTGGCCCTGCAACGCGGAGAACAAGTACATCGTGCACTTCCCCGAGACACGCGAGATCGTGTCCTACGGCTCGGGCTACGGCGGCAACGCGCTGCTCGGCAAGAAGTGCTTCGCCCTGCGCATCGCGTCGGTCATGGCTCGAGACGCGGGCTGGATGGCCGAGCACATGCTCATCCTCAAGCTCACGTCCCCCGAGGGCGAGACGCGGTACATCGCCGGCGCCTTCCCCTCGGCCTGTGGCAAGACGAACCTGGCCATGCTCATCCCGACCATCGAGGGCTGGAAGGTCGAGACAGTGGGCGACGACATCTGCTGGATGAAGTTCGGTGCAGACGGCCGCCTGTACGCCATCAACCCCGAGGCCGGCTTCTTCGGCGTGGCGCCCGGCACCAACACACACACCAACCCCAACGCCATCCTCACCCTCGACGGCAACTGCATCTTCACCAACACGGCACTGACCGACGACGGCGACATCTGGTGGGAGGGCATGACCGAGCAACCCCCCGCCCACCTGACCGACTGGAAGGGCAACGACTGGACTCCCGAATCGGGCACCACGGCGGCGCACCCCAACTCCCGCTTCACGGCGCCGGCGGCCCAGGACCCGGCCATCGCCCCGGAGTGGGAGGACCCCACTGGCGTCCCGATCAGCGCCATCCTCTTCGGCGGCCGGCGTGCCGGCGTCGTCCCGCTCGTCTTCCAGTCCCATGACTGGGAGCACGGCGTCTTCCTCGGCTCGATCATGGCGTCGGAGACCACGGCCGCCCAGGCCGGGGCGGTGGGCAACCTGCGCCGCGACCCCTTCGCCATGTTGCCCTTCTGCGGCTACAACATGGCCGACTACTTCGCGCACTGGTTGCGCATCGGCGCGGAAGCACCGGATCGCAACGTCCTGCCGAAGATCTTCTACGTCAACTGGTTCCGCAAGGACGCGGACGGCAAGTTCCTCTGGCCCGGCTACGGCGAGAACTCGCGCGTGCTGGAGTGGATCTTCAACCGCGTGACGGACAAGGCTCCGGCCGTCGAGACGCCGATCGGCTCGGTCCCCACCGTCGAAGCGATCGACACCACCGGTCTCGACGTCACCCGCGCACACATGGAAGAGCTGCTGCGCGTCGACGTCGAAGGCTGGCGGGCGGAGGTGCCTCTCATCAAGGAGTACTACGCCAAGTTCGGCGACCGGCTCCCGAAGGAGTTGGCCGACCAGGCCGACACGCTCGGGAAGCGCCTGGGCTGATCACCGGAGGCGGACTCAGCCTCCCGCCTCCCCCATGTTGCGGTAGTCCCGCTGCACGATCCTGGGCGCGTGCGCGGCGCGGCGGCCCGTCACATAGGTGAGCCCGCCGAGCGCGGCCAGCACCGCCATGGTGGCGTCGCCCTGTGGCAGCGTGAACACGACGATCAAGGGGATCAGCGAGCCCACCACCCAGACCAGCTGTTGGCGCATGCCGAAGCGCGCGAAGGCCCTCCCCTGGGCGGAGAGGGGGATGAGGCGCTGGGTCATGGCGTCGAAGGAGGGCTGGGCGACCGAGCCGCAGAGCCCCACCATGAAGGCCAGCACGACCTGCGCGAACAGCGTGCCCCACACGGCCACCCCGGCGGCCGAGATCGCGATGAGCCAGAGGGAGCAGAGCAGCAGCTGCTGCTCGCTCAGGCGCTTGCGCAGCCGCCCGACCAGCACGAGCCCGACGATGGCCCCGGCACCGCTCCCCGCCAGGATGAGGCCGTACCAGTACAGGCCGACGCCGTGCATGCGCCGCAGCCCGAAGGCGAGCATGAAGATCATGAAGCCCTGCAGCCCGCGCACGATGCACATGGCCGTCAGCCCGAGCATGACCTCGGGATGGCCCATCGGCTGCAGGCGCATGAGGTCGCGCTCGCGATCCTGCGCCTCGCCGGCTTGCCCGTACTCGCGCACCTTGGTCGCTTCGTCAGCCCACAGGCGCTCGGTTTTGCCCCCCGAGAGCACGGGGAGGCGGGCGCCGGCCACCGCAGCGGAGACGAACACGATGGTGGCCAGGACGAGGACCGCCGGCGAGCTGCCGAGTTTGTAGAGGATGACCGCGGGGACCGACACGACGAACCCGGCCAGCGTGCCCAGGAGCGTCAGCCGCGCGTTGAGCGTGGCGTAGCCGGCCTGCTCTCCCTCCCCGTCGGGACCGGTGAGCGCCGCCATCTCCGGGACCAGCGCGCCCTTCGTGACGAGGTAGAGCTTCGAGCACACGAGGACGAGGAACGCCAGGGGGAAGAGGAGCAGGCTGTGGATGTGCATGGCCATGAGCGGGCAGAGCACGGCCCGCCCGACGGCCGAAGACACGACCATGGCCCGTCGCGCCCCCCGGCTGCGGTCGATGAGCGGCCCGAGCAGTGGCGACACGATGGCGAACGGGAGCAGTGTGAAGAGGAGGTACAGCAGCACCTTGTGATCGGCCGCGTCGGGCGAGATGGAGAAGAACAGCGAGCCCGCCAGCGAGATCGTGACCAGTGTGTCGCCGCCGAGCATGGCGCACTGCACCAGCGACAGCCGACCGATCGGATTGGTCTGGTCGAACAGGTCCTTCCGGGCCTGCTTGGCCATGTCCTTGAACTGCTCGACTTTGGGGGACATCGCCACCCGGCCAATGTACGGTGTGCCGTGGCCGTCCATGCGTACGTCCTGATTCAGACCGACGTGGGCAAGGCGGCCCACGTCGCCCTGGAGGTCGGCCGCATCGAGGGCGTGCTCGTCGCCGACGGCGTCACGGGTCCGTACGACGTCATCGCCCGCGCCGAGTCTCCCTCCATGAACGACCTGGGCCGCATGGTCGTGCGGGACATCCAACAGATCGAGGGCATCACCCGCACCATCACCTGCCCGGTCGTCAAGATCTGATCCCCCGGCGCGCCGGGACGCCGCCCGCAACACGGGTTGGCCACGCGCTCGTCCACGTGACGGGCGTCCCCTCACCACCGTTGCGGCGCTGAGAATCACCTCGGATCTCTGCCCCACGGCAACGACCGCTGCTTGAAGCCCCTGTTGGTGCGGCGTTCTGCGGGTTTCACGGGAGTTTCGGCCTTCGGCGTCGTTCACCGGGGGTGCAGTGGGTATCGGTTCGCTTCGACCCCCATCGGGCCCCCCAACACGGGGACCCCTCCCGAGGAGCTGCCTTGTCCCCCGCTGTCCCTCGGCGCACCGCCGCGCTCGTCTCCACCGCCCTCGTCGCCGTCGCGGCCACCGTGGCCGCCCAGCTGATCCCGTCCGGCGCGGGGACATCGGCTCCACAGCCCCAACGAGCCCTGCTGAGGGAGGCAGCCGTCGCCATGGCTGCCACCATCGTGCGGCCGGTGACGCCGGTCACGGCGCACCCGCTCCGCCCCCCACCGCGACGACGACCTCGCCGCCTGCCCCACCGCCGACCCCACCGCCGGCTCCCGCGCCGACGGTGAACCCGCCCACCGCGGCGGTGGCCCCCGCGCCCGCGCCCGCGGCGGATCCGGGCGCCGTACCGCCCATCGGCCAGGCGACTGCGTGGGGCTGCCCCGCCGCGCTGGCGTACCTGCAGGCCTATGCGGCCAAGGGCTTCTCTCTCGAGTGCCCCGGGTACGCCCAAGGCCGCGAGGCCATGACCTGCATGGGGGAGCAAGGCGCCTGCCCCGGCTCCGCGGTGATCGCCATCGCCGATCCCTGCCCGGAGGCCTACATGAACGAAGCCTCCAATTCGCTGGTGCTCACGGGGACTTCCGATGCGCCGATCGACCCCTTCGGGCCCTGCCCCTGACATGTACGCCCTCGGGCTGCCGCGGACCGGTCTGCCCTCGTTACGCTGCCGGCGGCGGCGTACCCCCTTCGGTCGGCGGCGTCCAGGCCAGGTCGGGCCGGTCGAGAAGGATCGCCCGCTCCAGCTCCGCTAGCTCGGCGGACGGCTCGAGGCCGTGTTCCCCGAGCACGGTGCGCAGTCGCTGAAACGCGCTGAGTGCCTCGGCCTGACGGCCGCACCGGTAGAGCGCCAGCATGAGCTGGTTCCAGCGGCGCTGGCGGAGCGGCTCCGCCTCCACCGCCGGCCACAGGTCGGCCAAGAGGTCGTGGTGATCACCGAGTTGCAGGCGTGCCTCGAAGAGATTCTCCTCTGCGGTGGCTCGGCGCTCCATGATGCCGACGACCTCGGTCGCGCCTCCTGCGGGCCCGTCGGCGAGGTCGACCAGCGGCTCGCCCCGCCAGAGCTCGAGCGCGTTCGTGAGCTGGGCCGCCGCCGCGCCGGGGTGCCCGGAAAGCAGCAAGGAGTGACCCCGAGTGCACCGGCGCTCGAAGAGGAACACGTCGACGGAATCCTTGATCCCGACCAACCGGTAGCCGAGCGGCGTCGTCGTCTCGATCGCCTTGTCGGGGAGCAACCGTCTCAAGGTCGCGATATAGCCGCGGAGCGCCGTTGCAGCGGTTCTGGGTTCGTCTTCGCCCCACAGGGCCCACTCGAGGTCGACGATCGAAATGGGCGCGCCGACCCGCAGCGCGAGGACGGCGAGCACGGCGCGGGTCTTCGCGGCGGTGATGGGCACCTCCTCGCCCGCCACCACGAGCCGCAACGGTCCCAGAAGGCCGATCTCCCACTGCCGCCGGCCCCGGGCGAAGCTGCGGGTGTCCTTCGACGGTCGGCTTTCCGCTTCGAGGGGCGCGACGTCCGCCGGGTCGAGACGCTCCATGGTGAGGGTCGTCCAGCCGCCGACGTGAATCTGGTCACCGTCTGCCAGGGCGATGGCATGGTTGGCGGGAACGGGCTCCTCGTCCGCGTTGAGGAACGTCCCATTCGTCGAATCGAGGTCAACGAGGGCCCAGTTGCCCTCGGGCTGCCGCATCAGGACCGCGTGGCGATGCGAGACACCCGTGTCCTCCAGCGCTCCCGACAGGTCGATCTCCGCCTCAATCGCCCGGGACGTGCTCCGACGTCCGATCCTGATGTGGTCACCCGTGAGCCGGACCCGTCGCGACGACGTCTGCTCCGGAAAGTCCATCCCGTCCGGCTCCTGCGTCTCGTAGAACGCCCGGTCCGGGCGGATCAGGACCTCCCAATTCTGCTCCACCCAGGGCGGCGCTATGTCCGGCGTCCCGAGGGGGTAGCCGCATTCGATGCAGGCCGCCTGCGAACCGGGAGGCGAGCCACAGTTCGGGCACCGCTCCATCGCGACGGCCGCGACCGTCGACTCCACCTCCATCGGTATGCCGCAGACACTGCAGTAATCGGCGGCCTCCGAGGGATGGCCCTTGGGGCACGCCGTGCTCATCCCGCCGGACCTGGCTGCTTCGTCGGGTTCTTCGAGGTCCGCGTGGACCGTGTTTCCAACGTCAACACGTCGACATCGTCGATCTTGGCTTTCGGGCGGACCCGTCCCGTGACCGGGTCGTCGATGTCGACCAGCTTCGAGATGCGGTCGATCACCGCGTCGTTGCTCGTCGCGTTCGCGATGCGCACGGCCTCCCCGAAGCCGTCCGTGGCCGTGCTGACGTCTCCGGCGCGGTGGGCGTCGACCGCTTTTTGGATGACCTCCGCCAGCTCGCCCTCACCCCTCGCATCGGCGACGCGCTTGTTCATCTGGGTCGACTTGGCGGCATCGTCGGTCCACACCACGGGGACGATGCCCTGTCCCACGGGCTCCCCTCCCACCACCAGGGTGACCCTCGCCGCCAGCATCTCGTCGTCGACCTCTCCGGCGGGCAACCCGATGCTGAGGTAGAAGTCACGCGCCTCGTCACCCCACGATCCGGTGGCGTACTCGCCGGTGAGTGGTCCGGCCTCGACGCGGCCACCCGCGAGGTCGAGTGGAGGTTCCATCTGCTTGAGGGCGACGACCTCGGCTCCCTGCGGGGTCCACACTCGAAGCGCCACCTCGGCCACCTGTCGGCTCATCGACTGCCGCATCAAGGCCGTGAAGTCCTCCTCGAGCTCCTCAGGCTTGGCGACGATGTCGAGATCGCCTAGGAGCATCGTCGAGACCTGCTCGAGCTCCTGCTTGACCCAGTCCCCCCCGACGCCGCGGCAGTCACACTGGAACACGCCTTCGGCGCCGCGGAGATTCTCGGCGAAGAGCTCGGGGTCTTCGCTCTCGTTCTTGCCGTCGGTGAGGAGGATGGCGTGGCGGATGCCCGTGGCGTCGCCCAGGATGAGCGTCGCCAGATGGATCCAATACCCCATGGCCGTCCCGCCCCCGGCCTCGAAGTTCTTCACGGCCGCCTTGGCGGCGTCGCGCGTCTCGGGCGAGGAAAGGGCTAGTGGCGACGACGGCGGGTACGCGACGTCAGCTCTGTGGTTGCCGGTGATGATCCCGAATCGCACTCCGTCGGGGATGCAGTCGATGGCGGCCGACGTCGCCTGCTTGGCCGCCCGCAGCTTCTCGCCGCCCATGGAGCCGGAGACGTCGACGATGAGCAGCTCGGAGCGGTCCTCAGCAGCGGAGGCGTTTGACGCGCCGGTGGAACCCGTTGCCGAGGCGGTCACGGTGATGACGCTATGCACGTCCCGGGCACCCGTCGGCAGGAACTTGTTGTGGAACGCCTCGATGCGGAACTCGCTCATGATGCGGCTACTCCTCAGTCATGCCGGCCGGACACGCTGGCAGCGTTTGCGCCGAGCGGGAGGACCACGACGGTGATGTTGTCGCGTCCTCCGGCGTCGAGCGCAGCGTCGATGAACTGTCGTGCGATCTCCAGCGGCGACACTGCGGAGCGTGGGATCAGGTCACCGAGCCGCTCGACGTCCTCAAAATAATTCCAGAGCCCGTCGGTGCAGAGCACCAGCAGGCCGGGATCGGTCACTTCCAACTCGGAGAAACCCGGCGCCACCGATTCCGCGTCGCCGCCGATCCAGCGTGTGATCGTGTGAGCTTCCGGATCGGCATAGGCGATTCCCGCGGCGACACCCTCGGCGATTTGCTCCTGTGCCCACGAATCGTCGACCGTGAGCACCATGCTGCTGCTCGGAGTCGAGCTCAACCAATAGGCGCGGCTGTCCCCGACATTGCCGATGACGACACGTTCCGCCGACGCCACAGCTGCGACGAGGGTCGTCGAGGGGGCGAGCACATTGCCACGCGGCTCGTAGTCGGGGACGAGCGTCACCGCCGCCTGCGCCTGCATGAACGCTTCGCTCATCAGTTGCTGGAAGGCCGTTGAGTCGGGCCATTCCGGGAGGCGGAGCGACGGCTCCAAGACGGCCAGCACGGCGTCGGCGGCGGCGCGGGCCGCCAGGTGGGGGTTGGCGGTCGAGGCCACCCCGTCGCAGACCACCGCGACGAACCGGTCACCGACCGCGGCGATGGCCATCGCGTCTTCGTTGCGCGGACGATTGTGGCCTTTGTCGGTCACCCCGGCAATGGTGCCCAGGTCACAGTCCTGTCGCTCCTCTGGCCGGCGGGCCTCCCTGGCCGCCGGCGCTGCCTGCTCGCCGGCGACGCGGGCTCCGCACGACTCGCAAAACAGCTCGTCGTCGAAGACGGGCGACTCGCAGGCGCGGCAGGGAAGGACGCTCGTATCGATTTCGGTGCCGCTCATCGGTTCGCGCTCCTCACGTCAACGTCCGAGGCCTGGATTCGTTCGCCCGGTCGACCAGGGCACACCGTGCTTCCTCGCTGGGAGCCAGTTTGGCCAGCGCGCGGTATGTGCGCTCGAGGGCCGCTCGCTGGTCGTCCTCGTCGAGTGCCGCACCCATCAGCAGCGTGTCCGCGTCGGGCGCCACCCGCTCCTCCGTCAGCATGTGCAGAGCCTGCAGGTGGAGATCTCGAAGCAGGGGAAGGCGCACCGAGTTGTCCAGGGACAGTCCACCGAGGGTCCCGGAGGCCGCCGTCAGGTCGGGCAGGGTGGGTGGATCGTCGGGCAGTTCTGCGCACTGCACCCGGCACAGGGCAATCTGGGCTGCGACGTAGGCGCTCGACGATTTCGGGACCCTCTGCAGGGCGGCGGCGGCGGCCTCGCGGTCACCGAGCTGCATGTAGACGCGGGCCAGCCCGAAGCTGGCGCTGGCGAAGCTCGCGTCCGTACTCACGACCAGGGCGTAGTACCGGGCCGCGGCTTGCAGCTCGGACGTCGCGGCAGGACGCGCACCGTTGTCGGATGCCCACTCCGTGTGGGCCGCCTGCTCGTAGCAGGCAGCCATCGCCAGTTTCGGTGCGAGTTCCCCCGGCAGCTCAGCGGCGACCGCGGCGAAGTAGGCGAGACCTTCGGAGGGACGGCCCTGCGCCATGAGGAGCACACCCCGCCACCACGCGGCACGCCAGTCGCTCTCCCGGGCCTCGGGCGACTCCAGCTCTTGCAGCGCCGTCTCGAAGTCACCCTCCTCAATCGCCCACCGGGCCATGTTGAGGCTCAGCTCCGTCGACCGTGGCGTTGATGCCAGCAGGGCCTGGCGTTGGTCGGCACCAACCAGCGCCACGGTGGCGAGGACACCCGCCGCCGGGTCGTTGGTGTCAACCGCGGGGATCGGAAGGAGCTGCCACGGGCTCTCGTCGGGCACGGCTCCCAGCTCGGCGCTGAAGAGCGCGCTGGGCGCAGAGGCCGGCGTGCCGCCATCCGCCGCGACGACTTGGCGCAGGACACCAACGAGCTGTTCCGCCATGTCCTCCGCCGATTGGAAGCGCAGCTCGGGCTCGACGGATGTTGCCTTCAGCAGGAATTGATAGAAGGACTCGTACCGCTGGAACTCGGGCACGTCCTGCAGTGGGGGCAGCGACGTGGCGTAGCGCTTCTCGTCCTGGAAGCCGGCGAACTCGATGCTCAAGATCGCGAGGCTGCGCGCCACGGTGTAGAGGTCCGAAGCGATGCTCGCCGTCCCCAGCTTCGGCACCTCGGGTGCCTGGTAGCCGACCGTGCCATAGAGATCGCTGTCGGGGTCGTCAATGCGGCGGACGCCGCCCAGATCGATGAGCGTCAGCTGCTCCTCGGTCTGAATGACGTTGTCCGGTTTGAAGTCGCAGAAGAGAAGTTTCCGCCGGTGCAGGAATCCGAGCGCGGGAAGGATCTCGAGGATGTAGGCGATCGCCTGGGCCACCGGCAAGGGGCTGCCGGTCTCCTCGCGATGGCGGACGCGCAGCTCGCGGAGTGACTCGCCGCCGACGTACTCCATCACGATGTAGCCGGCCCCGTCGTGCTCGACGAAATTGTAGATGCGCACGATGTTCGGGTGCTTGACCTCGGCCAGGAAACGCTTCTCCGTCGCCGCCGCCAGCATGGCCGATTCGTCCCCCGAATCGAGCAAGCCCTTCAGGACGACCCACGAGTCCTCGACGTTCCTGTCCTGAGCCAGGTAGATCCACCCCAGCCCGCCGTGCGCGATGCACCCAGCCACCTGGTACTGCCCGCCCACCAGGTTGCCGGGCAGCAGCTTCGGGGTGAAGGAGTAGACGCCCCCGCAATGGGGGCAGAACCCCTCGGTGCGTGCGGGCCGGGCGCCGCGGGCCCGACCGACCTGGTGGTCGCAGCGTGCACAGAACCGCTTGCGCTCCGGTACCTCGGGGTTGGCCAGCACGGCCTCGTGTGGATCGCGATGGGGTATCGACGGCATGTCGACCAGACCCGCACCCAGGTTCCCCCGGCTCCCCCGCGAGCCGGTGGTGCTGCTCGGTCGACCATTCGTTCCGCTGGACGTCGCGAACCGGCGGACCGTGCTGGTTCCCCGGGAGATGGTAGGCACGCTCACGGATGCCGGCGTGACCGGGCCGGCGGGCCCCGGATCGACCGCAATCCGCCCAGACCCGCCGGGCGGAGCAAGACCGCACTGGTCGCAGTAACCGTCTTCCGCCACGGTGCCGCCGCAGCCCGGCCGCTCGCACGGTACGGACACGGAACTCGCCTGGTGCGGCGGCGTTTCGGCGACGGCCGCGGCCGCCGCTGCGTTCTGCGTCGAAGTCGCTCGACTCGGCGGATACCCGCAGACGTTGCAGTAGCCGGCGTCGATGGACCCCGCGCAATCGGGTCGAGTGCACGCCGTCACGACGGCTCCGCCGATGCGGTTCGGATCGCTCGCTGGTATTCCAGGACGCGTTGCTCCGCCACCTCCAGGTCGCATGGCGCCGCGTAGAGAACGTCACGTGCCGCCGCGAAGAGTTCGGCCAGCTCGATGCTCTCCGCCAGTCCGAGGGACTGCGCCTTGGCCTGATACGCGGTGAGAACGCCGCGCAGCTCGTCGCGGGCCCGAAGTCCGGAGTCGCCCGTTGCAACAAGGCGCGACACCTCACTCGTCAGCTCCTCTGCCCGGGCGGCGAGCACCGCGCATGAGCCTGCCGCGCCGGGTTGGCGGGCCACCTCCGCCTCACGCGCCAAACCGGCGAACTCCTGCTCCACTCGCTCCAACGTCCCCCAGGTTTCGTCGGGAACCAGAATTTTCAGTGCCGCCCGGTCGAGATCGTTCCGACAGGCTGCCGTGGCCGCTCTCCCGGCGGCGATGCTCTCCTCGACCGCCGCCAGGTCAGCGAGACGTTCCTGGCGCCCCCGCAGGACCTCTTCCAGCGAAGCCCGGAGCCGCGCCACGCGGGTCTGCAGCTCAGGCACCGCGGTCGGGCTCAGCGCCAGCGGGTCGTCGCGGGCAGTGGCCTGGGTCTCGGACACGGCCAGGGCGATCGTCTGCAGTTCGTTCGGCCGTCGGACGCTCTGGTCGCGCAGCCACTGTTCGAGCTCCTCGACATCTCCCGCCACCTGGCGGAGGCGTTCGACCGGCTCGCCCCAGACGTCGGCCACCGACGCCACCACCCGGGCGACGACCTCGTAGTCCTCCGACATCTGGCGCAGGGCTTCTTGGATGGTCAACGAGATGGTGGGCGCGGGACCTTCGGTGAGCTTGGGCGCGCCGGCACTGGGCGGCCGTGGCAGCTCGACACATTCGGTGCCGAGGAGCTCGTCGAGGCGGATCAGGGTCGCCTGGGGGAGCGACCGCCGCGAGCCGCGCGTCTGCGCGATCTGTGTCAGCACGCTTTCGAGGGCGAACTGGCCGCGCCACAACTCCGCGTGGCGTCGCGAGGCGTCGAGCCACGATTCTGCCGTGACGCCGCGGAGCGAGGCCGACGACTCCAGGAGCTGGCGCGTCACGTCGGCGTCGAGCTCCACCAGGTTGCCCGTGGTCCGATCGAGCACGGTTCGAAATTCGTTGATGCGCTGATCGATCCCCTCCATGGTGATCTTCGTCATCGCGCTCACCGGTAGCTCGGTGGTGGCGGGGACGGCGGGGGCGAATGCGTGTAGGGCGTGAGGTACGTGCTGTAGATCTGCGCCCACGTGCCGTCCGCCCGAACCTGGGCCAGGACGCCGTTGACGAAGGAGGTGAACTCGGGGTGGGTCTTGCTGATCGCCATCCCGTACGGCTCGTCGGTGAAGGTCGGTTCGAGGACCTTGACGTTCGGATCCTGGGCGGCCATACCGATCAGGATGGCGTCGTCCGTGCTGACGGCGTCGACCTGTCCCTGCTGCAGCATCACGAGGCAGTCGGTCTCGTTTTTCACGCCCCAAAGCTGGATATGGCGCGGCATGCCCGGCCTGACGAGGTTCTGCAGCGAGGTCGAGCCATTCGCCGCGCAGACCCGTTTCCCCCCGAGGTCCTGCGGACCCGTGATCGTCGAGTTGTTCGGGACGAGGATGGTCTGGCCCGCTTCGTAGTACACGGTCGAGAAGTCGACGGACTTCTCCCGGTCACAGTTGATCGTCATGGTCTCCGCCACGATGTCCACGAGACCCTTCTGCACGGCCGGGACACGATCGGCGTTCGGCACGTAGGTGTAGTGGATGTGTTGGGGATAGGACGGTCCGAAGATCGCCGCGGCCACCTGATCCAACATGTCGATGTCGAACCCGGTCGGATTGGCGGCGGAAGGGTCGCGATAGCCCCACAGGTAGGTGTTGTCATCGACCCCGACATTGAGATACCCACGGGCTTGGACCGTAGCCATGAATGTGCCCTGGGCCATCTGGTCCGGCGTGGGCATCGTGGCGGGCGGCGCCAGGCTGGCCGCCGGGTTGCACGACGTGTCGGAAGCCGGCGGTGGCGTGGGGTGGACGATTTCAGCGCCCTTGGGGAGGACTTCCGGCGTCGCTCTCGATGCGGGCGTGACCGGCGCGGACGTCCCGCACGCGGCCAGGACCAGCGACGTCACGACCGCGAGAAGGGCGAACCGGGCCCGTCGTGCCGTGCGCGGCTGCTCCGGTGCGCCCATGCGGCTGGTCCTCATCGGTACTCCGCGATCCGCGGCTGGAAACCGATCAGGACGAGCGCCGCCACCAGCACCGCTCCGATGGCCAAGCCCCAGATCAGCCCGTCCAGGTCCGACGCGGCGCCGGAGGTGGCGCTGGCGAACGTCGACTGGGACGTCGTGATCCCGTCCGAGAGGTCGCCGGTCAGGTCCGACGAGACCGCTGGCAGCTGCCCCGCGTCGCTGCCCGAGGCCACCGCCACGGCACCGGAGAAATCGTTCGCCGTGTCGTCGTGCCTGATCTGGCTGTGCACGGCGGCATAGGACCCGAAGGCTGCCTTGGCCCGAGTCAGGTCATTCGAAGCGGACGAGCCGCTCGCGACCGTCGGGGAGCCGAGCAGGTGTCCCAGGGCAGCCGCCGTGCTGGTGTAGTCGCTCTGGTAGGTCGGGTCCGTATCCCGCGTCAGCAGGGTCAGCTCGTCGTCGGCCCGGGCGCGCAACGCGAGGATCCGGGCCTGGGTGAAGGTCGAGACCGGCCGCGACCCGTTCGCCTGAGCGGTGTTGACGCCCGAATTCTGGCTGACGACCGCAACGGTGAACCACACCCCCAGGGCGAGAACGATCACCGTCGCGACGGCCAGCGCCAGGTTCCAGGTGCGGTGGAACCGCTGGCTCAGCCATCGCTGCGCCAGAACGAGGACGACGAGCAGGCCGATGAGCGCCAGGACGGCCAGGGTCGCCAGGAGCGGGGATACCCCCTGCGACTGATCGTCGGCGAGCCGGCCACTCTCGGTCCCATAGACAGAAGCCGCCGCAGGCAGGATCGCCGTGCGCATGAGGTTGTTCGCTTCGGCGATGTACGCCGCCGCCAGCGGGTAGGACGCCTGGCGTTCGTTGAAGTCGGCGTCCTGGACGATGCCGGCGTACACCGGCAGGTCCGTCGACAGGGTCTGCAGGCTCGACGCCACGGCGGGATCAGATCCCGCCTCTCGTGCCGCCACGGCGACGTCGGCGGACGCCAACGCGAGGTCCGTCTCGTAGCGGCGTTGCAGGGCGGCCGGCTCCAGTCGGCCCTGCAGGAAGGACGCACCCGCAGTGGTGTCGGCATCCGAGAGTGACGTGTCGACCGCCTGCGCCGTCACCATGAGGGGCTCGGCGTTCTGCCACGCCGCCGTTGTTGCTCCCTGGCGCTCTGAGGTCGCCAGCGCGGCGACGAGCCCCGCCACGAGAGCGAGAACGGCGATGGAGATCGCGACCCACCGCAGGCGGACCGGCGTCGTACGGCGCGCCAACCCGAGCCGGGCACCCGCCTCGCGGGTCGCCGGCAGCGGTGATGCTGTCAGCGTCACCTGGTGCCCTCCCTCCCTGTCGCCGATCCGACCGCCACGCATCGTTGGTCGTGCGACTACCCCGCCCCCAAGTGAGCCGCACGATACCCGACGGTCACCCCGGGGTGCGCCGCGGTCGGATGCTTTCTCCGTTCCGGCGCCGACCGTAGAGCCCCCCGGTAAAGGCCCAGTAAAGCGCAGGATCGCTCGCGGGGCCGCCCCCATTCGGGGCCGTCTGCCCTTACCCCGCAGTTACCGGCGATCGGTAGACCTTCGGCGGGGATCGAAACCGAAGGAGGAAACCATGAAGGCGCTCATGCACGATCAGATGCCCGAAACGACCGAGACGGGGTCTGTCGCACCCGAAAGCGCGGCACCGTCCAACGCGACTGACGTCGGTGTCAGCCATGTCTGTGCGGGCATCGCCGAAGTCCTCACCATGCGCGTCGGATGCTGGCAGGCGCCGGTCCATCTCTTGACCGAGCCGACAGCGGCGTAGTGCGCGACGCCGAACCCGGCCTTACCGCGGCTTTACCGGGACTTCGTACTGTCTCGGCACACCGGCATCTGGCGAAGCGCAGCAGTGACGAGCTCGCTGTCGGGGGAACGGGCCTGCGAAGTCCGCAGTCATGCCGTCGGCCGATCAGGGGGGACCTATCCCGGTCGACGGGGAGCAGAGAGGAAGAGCAGAGATGAAAGCGTTTCATTGGAACAAGACCCATTCGGCCGGAAGCCTGGCGGGTCGGGGGGCGGTGCTGCTGGGAACCCTCTTCACGGTTGCTTCTGCGCTCGCCCTGAGCACCGCGGCAACCGCGGGTGCCCTCGGGTCCTTCGGGCCGCACGCCAACGTCGGGTCGTCGCCGTCGTCGGCCGGCCACGTCGTTCCGTCGTCGACGCCCCTGAGCCAGGCCAACATCATTGTGACCGATCTGGCGACGAATGACGCGACCGTGTTCCAGTACACGAACCCGGCACCCATCTACCCGAACAACATCAACTGCAACACCGGCCCCACGGACATCCTCTGCCTGAACTACGGAGACGGCCCGGGTCCCAATGGCGGAGCGTTCCAGATGCTCCCACCGTTCAACATGCAGAACTGGCAGCCCATTGCGACAACCATGAGTGTGTCGGCCGGCGGCACGACCTGCGGATCCGGGACCTACAGCGGAAGCTCGGGGGCGTCCGCCACAGGAATCGTGGAGCGCGACCAGTACGTGTTCACGCCGGGACCCTCACCGGTCAAGGCGGCCGCGGTCCAGTTCGATTGCACGAATGACAGCGTCGACATCTCGGGCACCATCGCCTACAACATCGTCCCGACCGATCCCAGCGACGGGTACTACATGTTCGGTCAGGCCGGTGAGCTGACAGGGTTCGGCAACGACAATTTCCTCGCCTACCTCAACGGGGCGCAGTACTACGACCTCAACGCTCCCATCGTAGGCATGGCACCGACGCCTGACGGCGGCGGCTACTGGATGGTCGGCTCCGACGGTGGTGTGTACGCCAGTGGCAATGCCCAGTTCTACGGCTCGACCGGCAGCCTGCACCTGAACAAGCCCGTGGTCGGCATGGCGGCGACGCCCGACGGCAAGGGGTACTGGTTCGTGGCGTCCGACGGTGGGATCTTCGCCTACGGAGATGCCCAGTTCTACGGCTCGACCGGGAGCATGGCGCTGAACAAGCCGATCGTCGGCATGGCCCCCACGCCTTCGGGCCGCGGGTACTGGTTGGTGGCGTCCGACGGTGGGATCTTCGCCTACGGCGACGCCCAGTTCTTCGGCTCGACCGGCAGCCTGCACCTGAACAAGCCCGTCGTCGGCATGGCGTCGACGCCTGACGGTGGTGGGTACTGGTTCGTGGCGTCCGACGGCGGGATCTTCGCCTACGGCAACGCCCAGTTCTACGGCTCGACCGGCAGCCTGCAGCTCAACGAACCGATCGTCGGCATGACACCGACGCCCGACGGCACCGGGTACTGGTTCACCGCGTCGGACGGCGGGGTGTTCAACTACGGCTCGGCCGCCTTCGACGGCAGCCTCGGAGGCAGCGGGGTCACCGATGTCGCAGGAATGAGCCTCGGGATCTGACCCGCACACGTCCGGGAAGATGAGAGGAGGGCTCCGCAAGGGGCCCTCCTCTCGCGCCGGGGGTCTAGCTGAGCGCCCCCGACTCGCGGAGCTTGGCGACGACGCTCTCGTCCACGCCCCATTCCACGAGACCGGACACGGTGTCCGCTCCCGGGGGCGACGGCGGCTTCGAGACGGCGGACGGCGTCCTGGAGAAGCGGGGCGCCGGCGCCGGCTGCACGGCGCCGTCGACCTCGATGTAGGTCGAGCGGGCCACGTTGTGCGGGTGCTCGTGCGCCTCCCAGGGCGACAGCACGGGCGCCACGCACGCGTCGGTCCTGTCGAAGATGGCGGTCCACTCGTCCCGTGTCTTCGACTTGAAGATCGACGTGAAGCGCTCCTTCATCGCTGGCCATTCCTCCCGCGACATCTGGTGTGGCAGAGACGCGTCACCGGCCAGGCCGAGGCCGTCGAGCAGGGCGGCGTAGAACTGCGCCTCGATGCCGCCGACGGCCATCCACTTCCCGTCCGACGTCTCGTAGACCTCGTAGAAGGGCGCCCCGGTGTCCAACATGTTCGACCCCCGCTCGTCGTTCCAGATGCCGTGGGCGTGGAAGGCGTGGATCATCGTCATCAGGGAGGCGGCGCCGTCCACCATGGCGGCGTCGACCACCTGCCCCTCGCCGGAACGGGCCGCCTCGAGGAGTGCGGCCACCATGCCGAAGGCGAGCAGCATGCCGCCGCCGCCGAAGTCGCCCACGAGGTTCAGCGGCGGCACCGGTGCCGAGTCGGCCCGGCCCAGCGACCACAGTGCTCCACCGATGGCGATGTAGTCGATGTCGTGCCCGGCCATCGGTGCCATCGGGCCGTCCTGGCCCCAGCCCGTCATGCGCCCGTAGACCAGCCGGCGGTTGCGCCCGAAGCAAGCGTCCGGCCCGACGCCCAGCCGCTCGGCCACACCGGGCCGGAACCCCTCGATCAACCCGTCCGCCTGCTCGACGAGCCCGAGAACGAGCTCGACCGCGTCGGGGTTCTTGAGATCGATGCCGACCGAGGGCCGCGACCGGTTCAGGAGGTCCCAGTACGGCCCGGTGCCGGAGGCACGGAATGCTTCCCCCGCCTCGACCGCCCCCGGCGCCGCCCGCTCCAGGCGCAGGACCTGCGCCCCGGCATCGGCCAGCATCATGCACGTGTAGGGCGCCGGCCCGATGCCCGCCAACTCGATGATCTTGATCCCGCTCAACGGTCCGCTGCGGTCTGTCATCGCAGGATCGTGACCCGCGCCGCCCACGACGGTCAAGCCCGTCTGTCCTGCGCCAAGCTGGGGGCGTGCCCGCCGCCCGCGCCCCCGGACGAGTGACGATCATCGGCGACCACACCGATTACAACGGCGGGCTCTCGCTGCCCATGGCCATCGACCTCGCCACCAAGGTCGACTTCACACCGAAGCCCGGCAGCTTCCTCTTCGGCATCGACTCGGACCAGTTCCCCGGCCGACCGATCGAGATCGCGTTGGGCGACACCGCCCCGGTTCTCGCCGAGGCAGCCCTGGCGGCCGGCCTCCTGCGCGCCCAGCCTCCCCCGACCGGTGGGACCGTCCGGGTGACGAGCACGCTCCCGGTCGGGGCGGGCCTCTCCTCGAGCGCCGCGTTCTCGGTCGCGTTGCTCCTCGCCCTCGGCCACGACCCCGATCCCCTCGCCCTGGCCCGCGCCTGCCAGGAAGCGGAGCGCAGCGCCGGCGCGCACGTCGGCCTGCTCGATCCGCTCGCCATCGCGGGTGCCGCCGCCGGCCACGCGCTGCGCATCGATTTCGGCACGCTCGAAACCCGCCTCGTCGCTGTCCCCGAGGAGGCCGCCTTCGTCATCGTCCACAGTGAGACGCCGCGCCTCCTCACCAGCACCCCGTACGCCACCCGGCGCGCCGAATGCGAGCGGGCCGCCCACATCCTGGGCCGGCCGCTGGGCCTCTGCGAGCTCGGCGACCTGAGCGCGCTGTCCGACCCCGTGCTGCGCCGGCGGGCCCGTCACGTCGTGACCGAGTGCGCCAGGGTCGGCGAGGCCGAGCAGATGTTGTCCCGCGGCAACCTGAGCGGGTTGGGCGCCGTCATGACGGAGGGACACCGCAGCCTGGCGGCTGACTACCGGGTCTCCCTGCCGGCGATCGACGAATTGGTGGAGCACCTGCTCGGCCAACCCGGGGTCCTCGGAGCCCGCATGAGCGGTGGCGGATTCGGCGGGTGTGTCATCGCGCTGTGCCGGCCCGACTCGCCCGCGCTCGACCCCGACATGCACGCCCCGCGCCGTGCCTGGCGGGTCAGCCCGGCTGCCGGTGCAGCTCTTCTTGTGACGTAGCGACCAGCGCATCGAGGACACCGACCGCCCGGCCGCTGTCGATCGACTCTGTCGCGACGGCCAGCGCGCTCTGCAGGTCGCCGACGCGTCCCGCCACCACGAGGGCGGCTCCGGCGTTGAGGATCCCGATGTCGCGCCGGGCGCTCCGCTCTCCCTCGAGCACGGAGCGGATGACTCCGGCGTTGAAGGAGGCGTTGCCGCCCCGCAGGTCCGCCAGCGTCGCAGGGGGGAAACCGAGCGCTGCGGGATCGACGCGCCACTCGGTCACCTCGAAATCCCCCCGGCCATCGCCGCGCACCTCGAGCACACGGGAGGGCGACGTCACGCTCAACTCGTCGAGCCCGTCGTCGGCGTGCACGATCAGCGTATGGATGCTCCCGGTCGCCCCGAAGACCCCCGCCATGATCGGCGCCATGGCCGGATCACTGACGCCGACCAGCTGGCGCCGGGTGCGGGCCGGGTTGATCAGGGGCCCCAGGAAGTTGAACACGGTCGGCACGCCCAACTCCTTGCGGACCGGCCCGACGAAGCGCATGGCCGGGTGAAAGCGTTGGGCGAAACAGAACCCCATGCCGGCCTCGGAGACGCAGCGGGCGACACCCTCGGGTCCGAGCTCAATCGCCACCCCGAGGGCCTCGAGCACGTCCGCCGTCCCCACCGACGATGACGCGGCGCGGTTGCCGTGCTTGCACACCGGCACCCCGCACCCCGCCGTGATGAACGCCGCCAGCGTGGTCACATTGATGCTCGCCAGTCGGTCGCCCCCCGTCCCGACCAGATCGACCGCCGCCTCGGCGTCCTGTTCCGCCAACGGGCAGGCCACCGCGGCATCGACCATCGCCCGGGCCAACCCGGTCACCTCCTCCGGCGTCTCCCCCTTGGCGTGCAGGAGCGCCAGGAAGGCCCCCACCTGAGCGGGCGTCGCTTCCCCGGAGAGGACGATCTTCAACGTCTCCTCGGCTTCCGCCGCACTGAGCGACTCGCGCCGGGCCAGCCGGGCCAGGACCTCGGGCCAGGTCAGTCCCACCACAGGTCCCGGTCGAGCACGCCCCGGGCGATGAGGCCGAGCTGCACCTGTGAGGTCCCCTCGACGATCGTCAGCTGCTTGGCGTCCCGGTACCACTGCTCGGTCGGATGGTCTTCCATGTAACCGGCTGCGCCGAGCAGCTGGACCGCCAGCGACGAGGCCCGCACGGCCAGCTCGGTGGCGTGGTACTTGGCCATGGACAGGTACGGGACGTATTCCTTCGTGAACTTCCCCTGGTCGGCCAGGACCGCGGCGCGGTACGTGAGCAACCGGGCGGCCTCGATGTCGACGGCGCACTTGGCGATCTCCCACTGGATCCCCTGGAAGTCAGCGATGGTCTTGCCGAAGGCGGCCCGCTGTTGCACGTACTCGGTGGCGTACATCAGCGCGCCCTCGGCCAGGCCGATGCCCCGGGCCGCCACGATCGGGCGCATGGCGTTGAGCCCCAGCATCGCCAGGCGGAAGCCGCCGACCTCGCCGATCACGTTCTCGGCCGGGACGTGGACGTCCGTGAGGAGCAGCTCACCCGTGTCGACGCCGCGCACGCCCATCTTGTGGTCGGTGCGGCCCACCTCCACCCCGTCCCACGCCCGCTCCACGATGAAGGCCGTGATCGAGTCGTGCGCCCGGCTGGTCGGGTCGCTGGTCTTGGCGAAGACGGTGTACCAATCTGCCTCCCGCACACCCGACATCCAGCACTTGGTGCCGTTCAGCACCCAGCCGCCGTCGGACCCCGAGTCGGGCACCCCCCGGGTCCGCATCCCCATGACGTCGCTGCCCGCCTGGGGCTCGGACAACCCGAAGGCGGCCCGTCGGGTGCCGTCGCAGATGCCGGGCAGGTAGCGCTCCTTCTGCTCCTCGGTGCCGGCGATCATGACCGGCCCCGTGGGCAGTCGGGTCAGGAGGAGCA
The DNA here is from genome assembly GCA_963719485.1 of uncultured Acidimicrobiaceae bacterium. Classification (GTDB taxonomy): domain Bacteria; phylum Actinomycetota; class Acidimicrobiia; order Acidimicrobiales; family RAAP-2; genus Bog-473. Next base: position 2,552,149 of record OY970387.1, on the reverse strand, counting down.
TCAGCGCCGCCGTGTTGGAGTACTTGGCCACTTCCTCGATCGCCAGGGCCAGGCCCAAGATCCCCGCCCCCGAGCCCCCGTACTCGACCGGGATGCACAACCCCAGGAGGCCGGCGTCCCGGAACGCCTCGAAGACGTCGGTCGGGTAGGCGCCCTCTTTGTCGATGGGCCGGGCCCGTGGCTTGACCTTGTCCTGGGCGAGACGCCGGACCGAATCGCGGAGTTCGAGAAGCTCGTCGGGAAGTTCAAAAAGCACCGGCGAAGGCTACCGGACCTCCCAGCCAGGTATTTTCTGATTCTTGACCCCCGACGAACCCGAGACTCCCGGGCCGACCGATGCCGACGACGAGCACACGAGGTCTCGGGCCGACCTTCAGGCCGAGCTGCGCAGCACCCGGAAGAAGGAGCGCAAGCACCGGCACCGTTGGCAGCGACGGACCGTGTACGCGCTGTCCATCATCGTCGTCCTCGCCGGCATCGGGGTGGGGGGTCTCTACGTCTACGCCAACTACCGCTTCAACCAGATCAAGAAGATCCACGCCAAACACCTGGTCGCCGCGGCGCCGCCCGGCCAACCGTTCAATCTCCTCCTGGTCGGTTCGGACTCGCGCGCGTTTGTCTCGAACGCCACCCAGGTCAAGGCCTTCGGCAACGAGGCCAACGCGGGGGGACAGCGCAGCGACGTGACGATGGTGGCCCGCTTCGACCCCACCGCCAAAACCGTGACGTTGCTCTCCGTCCCGCGGGACCTCTGGGTCGACATCCCGGGCAACGACAGCGGGATCTCGGGCATGAACCGCATCAACGCGGCCTACGACGGTGGCCCCGACCTCCTGATCCAGACCATCGAGAAGAATCTGGGCATCCCAATCAACCACTACGTGGCGGTGAACTTCCCCGGATTCTCGGGAATGGTGAACGCGTTGGGCGGCGTCACCATGGACTTCCCGACGGCGGTCAAGGACCAGTACACCGGCCTCGACGTGACGACCACGGGCTGCCAGGTGGTGAACGGGACCACGGCGCTGGAGCTCGTGCGCAGCCGGCACCTCTACTACAGGAATTTGAACGGCTACTGGGAGTACGACGGGCTGTCGGACTTCAGCCGGATCCAGCGCCAGGATGCGTTCTTCCGGGCTGTGCTGGCGAAGGTGAACGCGTCCATCACGAGCCCACTCACCATCAACTCGTTCATCGGCGCGGCGGTGGGCAACCTGACCATCGACGACACCCTCAGCCAGGGTGACCTGCTGCACATCGCGGACGTGTTCCGGGGCCTGCCCAAGAAAAACCTGGTGACCGAGACGCTGCCGACGACGGCCTACGTCACATCGGGCGGGGCCGACGTGCTCAAGGAGGCGCAGCCGTACGCCCAGAACCTGGTCAACGCGTTCAACCGGATCGGATCGCCTCCGCCACCACCCACCACCACGACGACGGCGCCCACCGAGGCCCACAGCCTGGTGAGCGTCGATGTCTTGAACGCGTCGGCCGCGAACGGCATCGCGCACACCACGGCGGCGGCGCTCACCACCCAGGGCTTCGACGTCACCGGGATCGGCAATGCCTCGACGCCACTGGCCGGCGGGGCTCCCTCGGAGATCCTCTACGGTCGATCCGGCACCGAGGCCGCGCACACGCTCGCGTCCGTGCTCGGCGGGCCCGTCACGTTGGTCCCCGACCCGAGCCTGAGCGGACAGACGGTCACGCTGTTGGTGGCCGGCTCCCAGTTGACCGTGACCGGGCCGTCGGGCATCGCCCCGGGCCCGACGACGACGACCACGACGACGATCCCCTCCGACGTCTACACGAACAAGCAGCTCGAGCCCTGGAACCCGTTCCCCTGCACCATCGGCCAACCGACCCAGGCCACGCCGACGACGGCCCCGAGGACCGTCAAGAAGTAGCCCCGGGACTCAGGCGGACTTGCGGCGCTGCCGCACGATCCGCCGGCGCTCCCGTTCGGTCGTGCCGCCCCAGATGCCCTCGCGCTCGCGGTGGGCCAGGGCGTGCTCCAGGCACGCCTGACGGACCGGGCAGACGGCGCACACAGCCTTGGCCTCGGCCGCGTCGGCCTCGTCCTCGGTGACCGGGTAGAACGCCTCGACGTCGAGGCCCCGGCAGGCGGCTTGCTTGCGCCACGTGGTGGCGATCATGGGAAACACTTCCTCATAACGGTTGAAACGGCGGATACTTGATTCGCCCTGTTCGGAGCCGCTATTTCTGCAACGAAAAACTGCGGCGACCCCAAATTCGGCGAACAAAGAGTATGGCGCACGTCCGGAGGGTCTGTAAAGACTTGCGCACGGAATTATCCCTGGTCAGCCGATTGAGAGGGCCTTTGTTGTGCCGAGGAGGTCCCCGGAGAGCTCCCGGCGGGCGGCGGGCGGCAAGACGGTTCTGGCCTCGTAGGCCGGGTGGGTCGCCACGAGGACGACGTCACCGGCGGCCGCGAAGGCCCCCACCTGGGCTTCCGTGAAGCCGAAGCGCACGTAGTGGACCGCCGGCGTCACCGTTTCACGGGTGAGGGCGGCGGCGTGCTCGGCCTCGGGGAGGCTGGCGACCACATCCCCGTCGATCGAGATCCCGAGCTGGTGCTCGATCCCGACCAGCTTCGGCAGCCACTCCCGCAGCGCGTCGTCCGAGGTCAACTCGATGAAGAGCGTGGCCGAGAGCTCCCCCTTCCCCGGGAGCAGCCGGTTGTAGATGTCGAGCTCGACCTGGATCGCCTCGTCCGTGATGATCGTCTCGGCCCGGGCCATCTCCTGGACCTGGAAGCGGACCGTGTCGAAGCACTCGAAGACCAGGGTCATCACTGGCCCGAGCGCCACGCGCCGGTCACGCTTGCGCGCCATGATCCGCGCCCGGTAGTCCTCCCGCACCCGCTCGTAGGCCCGCAGGTCGAGCACGTCCGCCAGCGTCAGCCCGGAGGACGGCCCGGTCACCGGGAACCTCTCTCGACCCCGTACGCGCGCGCCATCAGCTGCATCGGGTGCACCGGCTGCGTCCCGGTTTCCTGCAGGATCGACCCGTTCGCGAGATGGCAGTCACCGCACACCGTCTCGTTGCCGGCCGCCACGATCTCACGGCCCAGCGGTGCGGCCACCTTCCGGGCCAGCTCGTAGTTCTCGGACCGGTAGCCCCACGTCCCGTCGATGCCTGAGCAGCGCTGGACGATGGAGCACGACACGCCGGCGGTCTTGAGCAGGTCGCGGCTGCGCAACCCGGCGTTCTGCGCCTGGAGGTGGCAGGCGACGTGGTACGTCACCGCATCCGGGACGGAGCCATCGGCGCGACCGGGGAACTCGTCACGCAGGGTGAACGGGTCATCGGCGTCGCGGTGGCGCCGCATCAGGTACTCGGCCGGGTCGAAGGTGTGCGCGGCCACCAGGTCGGCGTCGGGTCCCTTGGCGTACATCGGGTAGTCCCGTTTCACGACGTACGCGCAGGTCGGTTGCGCCACGATGACATCCCGGCCGGCTCGCACCTCGGCCGCCAGAGCAGCAACATTGCGGCGGGCTGACTTGGTGAACTCGTCCACCCGGCCCGAGTGCAGCCACGGCGCACCGCAACACTTGGTCCCGCCCGGCAGGCTGCAGGCCACGCCGTTGTGCTCGTAGACCTCGACGATGGCGCGGCCGACGTCGGGCTCCATGTACTCCACGAAACACGTGGGGAACACCGTGACGGCTCCCGCGCCCTTCGGCCCGGCGGCCGGACCGGTCCTCTTCTTGAACCACGTCGTGAAGCGCTGCCGCGCGTACGGAGGAAGCAATCGCTGCGACGCGATGCCGGTTGCCTTCTCCATGATCCGGCGCGGCAGCGAACCCGGTGTGCCCATCGCCCAATTGACCACCGGCGCCGCCACCACCGAGGCCAGGCCCAGGGCGTCGGTCCGCCCCAAGAACTGGTCGGTCATCCGCTCCTTGACTCCCACGAGTTGCTTCTGGCGCACCGCGTGCACCCGGCTCATCAAGCGCGGGAAATCGAGCTCCCACTCGTGGGGCGGGACGTACGGGCACTTCACGTAGCAGAGCTTGCACTGGTAGCACTCGTCGACGACCTGGCCGTGCTGGGCATCGGTCAGGCCCGACACGTCTCCGTCGTTGGCGTCGATGAACCCGAACAACGTCGGGAACGAGGGGCACAGGTTGAAGCAGAGCCGGCATCCGTGACACAGGTCGAAGACGCGGTCAACCTCCTCCCGCAGTGCGGCCGGGTCGAAGTACTTGGGGTCTGTGGGGTCGTATGTGGCGGTCATGTGGCCGCCCCTTCTAGGAGACCGACTCGAGCCCTTGCGTGAAGCGACCGGCGTGCGACTTCTCGGCCTTGGCCAGCGTCTCGAGCCATTCGGCGATCTCCGCGAAGCCCTCGTCACGCGCCGTCTTGGCGAACCCGGGGTACATCTCGGTGTACTCGTAGGTCTCGCCTTCGATCGCCGACTTGAGGTTGTCCTCGGTGGCGCCGACGGGGACACCGGTCACCGGGTCGCCCACCTCCTTGAGGAAGTCGAAGTGCCCGAACGCGTGCCCGGTCTCACCCTCGGCCACGGAACGGAAGAGCGCCGCCACGTCGGGGTAGCCCTCGACGTCGGCCTTCTGGGCGAAGTAGAGGTAGCGCCGATTGGCCTGGCTCTCGCCGGCGAACGCTTCCTTGAGGTTCGCCTCGGTCTGGGAGCCCTTCAGTGCTGGCATGGTGGGTTGGTGCCCTTTCTGTAGGTGGGTGGTGCTTGCTGCTGGTACTGCTACTGGTGCTGCTGAGATTCCCTGCATTCGTCGCACAGGCCCCGGAAGACGACCTCGGCGCTGTCCACGTCGAAGCCCTGGGTGGCCCGCCGTGGCACCCGGAGCCCCGGGAAGTCCGCCGACACGTCGCGCACCTTGCCGCAGGAACGGCACACCAGGTGATGATGCGTCGTCTCGACGTTGGGGTCGAAGCGGGTGGAACCCGTTCCCACGTCGAGCACGGTGATCGCCCCGAGGTCGGCCAGGTCGTTGAGCGTCTGGTAGACGGTCTTGAGGGAGACGTTGGGCATGTCCCGGCGCACCCTCTCGTGCACCCGCTCCGCCGAGGGGTGGGTGACGTCGCCTTCCAGGGCCCGGAAGATGCACTGGCGTTGCGCGGTGATCTTGCGGCCGTGGGCGTGGAAGAGATCGGTCAGGGCGTCCGGCGACTGCATGGCTCCGCCACCCTAGCGGGAGCCTGGCCCATTTTGACAATCGTTGTCAGAATCTTTCCGAGGCCAGCCCGGCCCGTCAGCTGGGTGCACCCCCTGAGCCGAACGCCTCGAGATCGCGCATGGTGAAAAGGGCGTGGAGGGTGATCCCTTCGGCCGCAACCACGTCGGAGCCTCCACCCTCCCTGTCGATCACGCACACCGCGTGTTCGACCACGGCGCCCTCCGAGCGCAGGTCTTGCGCCGACAGCACCATCTGCCCGCCCGTCGTGACCACGTCCTCGATGATGAGCAGGCGGCGTCCCGCGACATCGCCGCCTTCGCAGACTTGCTCGGTGCCGTACTTCTTCGGCTGCTTGCGCACGAAGTAGGCCGGCAGGCCGGTCACCGCAGACAGCATGGTGGCCAGGGGGACACCTCCGAGTTCCAACCCGGCGAGACCCTCCGTCCCCGCGGGCACGAGTGGTGCCAGGGCGGCCACGATCTCGGCCAACAATGCCGGATCGGACTCGAAGCGGTACTTGTCGAAGTAGTGGTCGGCCGTGCGACCCGAGCGCAGGACGAACGTGCCCGTCAGATGGGAAGCGGCGAAGACGCGGGCGGCCAACGTCACGCTCCCATTCTGCCCGGTTCGGGGTGAACCTGAGTGGTTCGCCTAACGGCGACCGGTGCCCCCGTCGATCCGAAGGTGGCCCAGCCGGAAGCGGAGGTGCGACCGGCACAGGGTCGTGGCGGCCAAGGCCCAGTTCGCACTGATGTTCGGGCGGCACAGCATGTCGCAGTCGACGCAGAGCGAGCCGGGAATACCCTGCACCTCGCCGATCAGGGCCGAGAGCTCGAAGAACTCGTCCATGCACAGGCATCCGATCTCGCAGAGATTCCAGAGCTCGGACAGGCGGATCTCGTTGCACAGGTCGGCTTCCACGCCCATGTCCGCGAAGAGCAGGACCCCGACTTCTGCCGCGCCGTGACCCCACACGCTCTCGGACCAGTATCGGGCCTGTTCCTCGTCCACGATGAAGCTGCGCCAGAGCGCAGCGACGTCAGCACCAGGCTCCAGGCCCACTTCGGAGGAGGCGTCCTCCCTGCCTTTGTCGATGCTGTCCATGATTCCCCCCCGACAAGGGCCGCATGCCCGCCGCGCCCCGCTCCCTCTCAAGGCATCGGCGCGTCGGAAGTCGGCCTGAAGCCGAAAGTTCCCCTGGTTGAGTCGCGGACCGCGCCTACCAGGGACTTTGACGCAGTGGCCGGGCAATCCGCAGGCTGCCCCAGACGGCCAGGGCCAGACCGACGACCATGAGGAGAGCCGACGCGAGCAGGGTCGGCGGCACCGAGGAGGACGAGAACGGGATACCGTTGCCGACGCCATTCGAGAGGACACCGCGGGCGTGCTCGGCCTCCGAGAACCACCACGCCAGAGTCCCCGCGAAGACGAGCGCCATCAGCGACGCCAGCCCCAGCGCCAGGCCGCCGAGCGCGCGCAGACCGCGGGCGGACACCTCGATGCGCCGGGCGACCGAGACGGCGGCGGCCGTCGCACAGGCGATTCCGACGACAGCCGAGAGTCCCAACAGCACGAACAACCCGCTGTAGGCGTCCAGCCCACCATTCCGCTGGGACGCGGTCAGCTGGTGCGACCAGACGGTGGCGGCACCCAACAGCGCCCCGGCCACCGCTGCCGTGACAACAGCACGGACCACCGGTCCCCGGACTTCGCGCCACCGCCCTGCGCGCAGGAACCGGACGAAGCCCGGGAGGGCGATGAGGGCTGCCACCGCCACAACCCCGCATCCGATCGCGCCGGCGAGCGCCACTGTGTCGAAGCTCGAGCTGGCCACCCAGCGGTCGGGCCTCGGCGTGCCGGCGCGCCAGCTGTCGGACAACCGAGCGAAGGCGCCGCCGGCGACGAGGAACAGTGACCAGCCGACCAGGACCAGGATCGCCCCGGCGCGCAGGCGGGCCGCACCGGTCCCCGTCGTGCCGACCAGGTCGGCCTCGCGGGCACGCTCGGCCAGGCCGGACCGTGCCAGGGCCACTCTCTCCCCGAGCGGCACGTCGGACGCCGACACGTACGTATCCTCGAGCAGCGCGGCCATCTCGTCGCCGTAGCGCGACCGCCAGCCGGGCGGGTACCACCGGAGCATCCGTTCGAAGGTGGGCGCGCTCACGCGATCGTCCCGAGGGCCGGCACGCCGGGCCCGATCCCGAGCCGCAGGGCCCCCTCGTCGGCGAGCGCCCGCATCTGGCGCACCGCCTCTTCCAGCGCCACCCGGCCGGCCCCGGTGATCCGATAGGGGCGCCGGCGCTCACCGCCGCCGAGGGGCTCGGGCTCGATGAGCCCACGCTCTTCCAACCGGGTCAGGGCTCCGTAGAGCGTGCCCGGCCCGAGCGTCGCACCGGCGAACTCCTCGATGTCCTTGGTCAGGGCATACCCGTGCTTGGGCCCGGCGGCCAGGCTGGTCAGAATGAGCACGGGCGGCTCGTTGCTGCGGCCGAGGGTCCCCTTCTTCGTGCGTGCACGCGCCATCTGGCTCACTCTACTACGTGAAACGTACTAGACGCGCTGCCCCATTCCACTGCCCAGCCGGAAGTGAGGCGACGGTCACCCTGACAGCCCACGATGCTCCACGCCATCGGTGTCCAGGCGAAGACCGCGTCCTGGCCGTAGCGGGCACCGAGGGCCAGCACCACCGGTTCTGCGACGCCGATGACGGCGACCCCCTCCTCGCGGTGTCCGGTCACCGGGTCGACTCCGACGGCAGCCACCAGGGCAACCGCCAACAGCCGGAGATCGGTTTCGAGCGCCGTCTGTCGGGCCCGGTTGATCACCGGGCCCGGGCGCTCGGGACCGGGATCCCACGCCGTGAGGATGTGCACCGTCTGTCCGGTCGGCCAGGGCCACCGGGTCGCATCTGCCCCGGGCGCCGATCGAACCGTGAGCGTGCCCTCCGGCCGCAAAATCTCGACGACCGTCCACGCGTAGGAGGCCCAGGGGTCACCTGACGCCAGTTGCACGGGGGGACCTTACGTCCGACCCGATCATCGATCGCTCCCCTCTTCGACGCCGGTGCTCCATGTGCCGGTCCGCCCACGCGATCGGGCTGGCCGGCGAAGCGGGGCCCGGTCTCGGCTCGGGAAGGATGTGGCAGGCTTGATCGGTGCACCCCTTTCGCCGCGCCGACGCGTTGCGCCGTCTCGCCGACGAGGAGTTCGACGTCCTGGTCATCGGGGGCGGAGTCACCGGTGCCGGCGTCGCGCTCGACGCCGCCAGCCGCGGCCTGAGAACGGCCCTTGTCGAAAAGGGCGACTTCGCGTCGGGGACGTCCTCGAAGTCGTCCAAGATGATCCACGGCGGCATCCGTTACCTCCAGCAGCGCGAGTTCCGTCTCGTCTACGAGAACCTGGCCGAACGACAGCGGCTGCTCGACAATGCACCACACCTGGTGAGCCCGCTCCCCTTTCTCATCCCGCTCTTCGGCCGCGACGGCGTCGTCTCCAAGGCCGTCGCACGTTCGTACGCCTCGGCGCTCTGGATGTACGACCTCACCGGCGGCTGGCGCATCGGACATCGCCACCGGGAGGTGACCAAGGAGGAGGCGCTCGCCCATCTCCCGACCCTCGGTACGGACCACCTCGTGGCAGGTTTCCTCTACTACGACGCGCGGGCGGACGACGCCCGGCTGACGCTCTCGCTGGCCCGCACCGCGGCCTTCGAGTTCGGGGCGGCTACGGCCAACTACACCCCGGTCGTCCGGCTCACCACCGGCGCCGACGGGACGGTGGACGGCGCCGTCGTGCGAGCCGCACCCGACGACGAGACCTCGGATTTCCCGATCCGGGCCCGGACCGTCGTGAACGCCACCGGCGTGTGGGCCGACGCCGTACGCGCCCTCGACGAGGGCGCTGATCCCCACGCCATCCGCCCGGCCAAGGGCGTGCACGTGACCGTGCCGGCGGACCGGCTGCCCTGCGACATCGCGGCGGTGATCCCGGTCCCCAAGGACAAGCGGTCGATCTTCGTCGTCTCCTGGCCCAACACCGATCTCGTCTACCTGGGCACCACCGACACCGACTACTCCGGCCCGCTCGACAACCCGGCCTGCACGCCCGAGGACGTCGACTACCTCCTGGACGCGGCGAACGCCGTCACGACCTCCCACCTGACTCGCGCTGACGTCACCGGCGTCTGGGCCGGCCTGCGTCCGCTCCTGGCCCCCACGGCCAAGGGTGGGCACGTCTCCGAGCGCACGGCCGACCTCTCGCGCCGCCACACGGTCAGCACGTCGCGGGACGGCCTCGTGACCGTCACCGGCGGCAAGCTGACGACGTATCGCAAGATGGCCCAGGACACCGTCGACGTCGTGGTGAGCCGCCTCGGTGAGTCCCCGCGCCGCCGGCACTGCATCACCAAGGACCTTCCGCTCATGGACGCCACCACCAGGACCCGTGACCCGGTGACGCTGGCCCAACCGCACGCTCGTCTTCTCGGCCGCTACGGCACGGCGTCGGCCGAGGTCCTCGCATTGGCCGACGGCCGCCCTGAGCTGCTCGAACCGGTGGTGGCGGGACTGCCCTACACCGGCGTGGAAGTGCTCTACGCCGCCCGCGAGGAGATGGCCGGAACCCTCGACGACGTGCTGTCGCGGCGGACGCGGGCGACGATCCAGCGCGCGCAAGCCACCATGGACGCGGCAGACGCCATTGCCATGCTGATCGCCCCCGACATGGGCTGGGACCAACGGGAAGCCGTCGAGCAGGTTGCACGCTTCACCGAGTCCTGCCAAAAGGAGCTCCTCACGGCCGGGCTCGACCTGCGGTGACCGAACCCACCCCCGTCACACCCATCGACGGCCCCGGGTCCGACGTCACCGATCGGCTCGGGGCACAGACCGTCGAGGTTTCGCCGGCCCTCCTGGATCGCCTCACGGCGAGCGGGGCAGCGGTCCTCACCGACGAGGTTGCGCGCGCCGAGGCGGGACGTGACTGGTGGCCCCTCGCGATCGGATGGGCGGCCGAGGGTGGCGTGCCGCAGCGCCCTGCCGTGGTCGTGCGGCCTGGCTCGACCGAAGAGGTGGCCGCCGTGCTCGCCGCGTGCAACGAGGCGCTCGTCCCCGTGACCGCCGCGGCAGGTCGCAGCGGGGTCTGCGGGGGCTCCATACCCGTCCACGGCGGCGTGGCCCTCGACATGACGGCGCTCGAGGGTCTCCGTCAGCTCGACGAGGTGTCGCTCACCGCCGACGTGGCCGCGGGCACCTTCGGCCCGGACCTCGAGACCGCGCTCGGCGCGGTCGGGCCGGGTTACACGCTCGGCCACTGGCCGCAGTCCATGGACCTCTCCACCGTCGGCGGCTGGCTGGCCTGCCGAGGGGCCGGTCAGTACTCCACCCGTTACGGGAAGATCGAGGACATGGTCATCGGACTCGAGGTGGTCCTGGCCGACGGCCGCATCGTGCACACGGAGGGCAAGGGCCCCCGTGCCGCCACGGGGCCCAACCTGACCCAGCTGTTCGTCGGGAGCGAGGGGACGCTCGGCGTCATCACCGAAGCCCGGCTCCGCGTCCACCCGCTGCCGGTGGGCCAGGAGCGCCGCGCCTTCGGCTTCACGAGCTTCGCCGATGGGCTTCATGCGTGTCGCAGGATCCTGCGGCGGGGGGCGACGCCGGCCGTCCTCCGGCTCTACGACCAGACCGAGTCGGAGCGGAACTTCGACCTCGGCGACACCAACGTCCTCATCGTCCTCGACGAGGCCGACCTCGACATCCTCCCGGGCACCCTGAAGGTCGTCGACGCGGAATGCTCGACCGAGGTCGGAGCGCAGCCGCTGGAGCATGGTCTGGTCGACCGCTGGTTGGAGCACCGCAACGACGTCTCGGCCCTGGCACCGCTGTGGCGCGCCGGCATCGTCGTCGACACCGCAGAGGTCTCCGGCCCGTGGTCGGCGCTGCCGGGCCTCTTCGACGAGGTGGTCGGCGCGCTCCAGCAGATCGACGGGACCCTGGCGGCGTCGGCGCACCAATCCCATGCGTACCCCGACGGCGCCTGCCTCTACTTCACCTTCGGCGGGCGTGGTCCCGAAGGCGACGACGAATGGCGGGAGCGCTACTACCGCCAGGCGTGGGACACCGTGACCGACGCCACCCTGGCCCACGGCGCCGCCATCAGCCATCACCACGGGATCGGCCTCAACCGCTCCCGTTTCCTGCCCCGTGCCCTGGGTTCGGGGTTCGAGGTCCTCCAGGGCCTCAAGACGACGTTCGACCCCAACGGCATCCTCAACCCGGGCAAGTTCGGCCTGGCCTCACCGTTCGGACCGGCGCCCTGGTCATGAGCGGCGCCGGGGGCAGCATCCTGGTCGTCGACGTCGGCACCTCGGGAGTGCGCGCCGCCATCGTGCGGCCCGACGCGACGGTCGAGCACGAGCACCGGGTGCCCTTCCTGCCCGACTCCCCCGCCCCGGGCCTGGTGGAGTTCGACGCGGCACGCATGGCCGACGCCATTCTTCAGGTGGCCCTGGCGGCGCTGGAGGAGGGCGGACCGGTGGCCGGGGTCGGCATCGCGAACCAGCGGGCCTCGAGCATCGTCTGGGAACGTGCCACCGGGAAGCCGGTCGCACCCGGCATCGGCTGGCAGGACCTGCGCACCGTGGGCACGTGCCTGGTGCTGCAGGCCGAAGGGATCCGGCTGGCGCCCAATGCCTCGGCGACCAAGGTCATGGCCATTCTGGACGAGGTGGACCCCGAACGGTCGCGGGCCGAGCAGGGAGAGCTCTGTTTCGGGACCGTCGACAGCTGGGTGGCTTGGACGCTCTCGGGAGGAGCCGCGGCAGGCGCTGACGCGCTGCATGTCACCGACGCCACCAACGCGGCCGTGACGGCGCTCGTCGACCGCTCCATCGACTGGGACGAGGCGTTGCTGCAGAAGCTGCGGATCCCCCGGCCCATGATGCCGGCGGTCGTCGACTCGTCGGGACCCGTCGGTGCCGCTACCGCCCTGCCGGGAGCGCCCCCGATCTGCGGGATCGCCGGGGACCAGCAAGCCTCGCTCGTCGGGCAGGGCTGCACGCTCCCGGGCCTGGCGAAGGCGACCTTCGGCACGGGGGGAATGCTCGACCAGTGCACCGGACCAGACGACGCGCCCACCGTCATGGGGCGTGGAGCCGCCGGCACCTTCCCCATCGTCGCCTTCCGCGTCGGCGGGCAGGCCACCTGGGGCACCGAGGCGGTGATGCTGTCGGCCGGCACCGCGATCGAATGGCTTCGGGACGATCTCGGGATCATTGCGACGGCGCAGGAGTCCGCCGTCGTGGCGGCACAGAGTGCGACCTCGGGCGATGTCTGGTTCGTCCCGGCGCTGCTCGGCCTGGGGACCCCTGTCTGGGACTTCGGAGCCCGGGGCACGCTCGTCGGGCTCACCCGGGGCTCCGGACGTCCCGAGATCGTGCGGGCGGTGCTCGAGGGGGTGGCGCACCGGGGCGCCGACCTGGTCGAGGCGAGTGAGGGCGACAGTGGTTTCCCCATCGCCGCGCTGCGCGTGGACGGAGGCATGGCCGACAACGACGTGTTCGTGCAGGCCCTGGCCGACGCGATCGGACGCCCGGTGCAGATCTCGCCCGTGCCGGAGGCGACCACGCTCGGCGCCGGCCTTCTCGCCGGTCTCGCCGTCGGCACCTACGCGTCGACCGAGGAGCTGGCCGGAACATTCTCACCCCGGAGCACCGTCGAACCACAGGTTGACGACGTAGTCAGGTCGGCATCACGCGACCGCTGGTTGGCCGCGCGGTTGAAGTCCGAAGGCACCATTCCGGAGCTCTCGGGCATCTCCTTCTGAGCGCGATTCCCCGACGCGGCCCAGCCCTACCGGTGGGCCATCCCTGAAGGGTCGACCGGACGAAGCGCACTCCGAGACGCGATGACTTGCTTTGGGACTGCCGGATCTGGGCCTTAGCGAGAGGTGAACCGGCGCATCGACTTCTGGTAGCTGACGGGAGCGATGATGCGGGCGATGGGTGCCAGGAGTGGGAGGACGGCCGCGTTGATGTCGGTCCTCGGCCCACCCATCCGGTCGGCCAGCAGGGCGGCGACGCCGTCCGCCGTGCGGCGCACCATCTTGGGTGGCAGCGAGCCACCCTGCTCAGGTACCGACAAGCCCATGGCCGTGGGGACCCATCCCGGGTACAGGACGTGCACATGAACCCCGAGGGGGGCCACCTCGTGGGCCACCGACTCGGTGAAGGCCGAGATGGCCGCCTTCGAAGCGGCGTAGGCGCCCTGACCCGGCTCGGGAGCCCGGGCGGTATCGGAGGAGACGTTCACCACAATGCCGGCGCCGCGCTCGACCATGGCGGGGACCACGGCCAGGGTGCCGGCCACGGCGGCGAAGAAATTGACGTCGAAGACCTGGTGAGTTGCCGCATTGCCCGCGGCCCCGTCGGTCGCGACATGCAGGTCGATGTCGATCCCAGCATCGTTGATCAGGATGTCGATCTTCCCGCGGTCCGACGCCAACCGGGCCAGTGTGGCCTGGTACAGATCGGCATCTCCGACGTCGCACACTTCGGTGGCACTGCCTGGGGAGACTTGGGCCAGCTCTGTGGCGAGCTCGTCGAGGAGGTCTCGCCGGCGGGCCAGGCCGACCACCTGGGCACCACGCGTCGCCAGCGTCAGGGCGACGGCGCGCCCGATTCCCGAAGAGGCACCGGTGACCACAGCCAGCTGGCCGTCGTACCGGCGTTGGTGGTGGCGATCCCCGCGCACCGCTCCACTCTACGGACAGTCCGACGAGCTCCCGGGACGTGAACGGCAATTATCCTTGGCATCTCACGATCGAGGAACCTCTCACTTGGAGGCAGGCATGGTCAGGGGCGAGGGCGTCACGGTGGCCCGGGGAGTCAGTGCTGCCGAGGCATTTGATTTCGTTTTGGACCCTGCTCAGTACACCAAGGCTGATACGAAGATGGTGTGGGTAACCAAGCTCGCCGATATTCCCAATGGAATGTTGGCCCGCGAGGATGGCAAGTTCCTCGGACGCTTCAAAGGATCGGTCATCACCCGATACCGGTGGACCCGGCCGAATCACATAGACGTGACCCTCGAGCATGGTGTTCCGAGAAGCCTCCACGCATGGTTCGAAATTGAAGACGTGTCAGACGGTGTTCGTATTCGACATGTCGAGGAACTTGATCTCGGACATGGAGTGCTTGGCGCTTTGCACGACCTGGTGGCCGGAAAGTGGTTCGCTCAGTCGGTCAGCGAGGAGGTTGCCGAGATTGGACGTCTTCTCGAGGATGGCCAACGAGGCCGGCCCTTCGACGATCCGAACGGATAAGCGCCCCAGCCGGAGCCCTACGTTGCCGCGTGCGCCAGCGCGTCGTCCAAGCTGCTGCCCGACTCCATCAGTGGCCGGAAGCCCATCAGTTGTCGCGGTTTGCCGATGGCCACGACCGCCCGCAGCCGCCCTGCCCGACCGAAGAGTGCGACGAACTTCCCTTCGCCGAGGGATCCATCGACCATGTGGACGTCGTCGTCCCCCGCGGGGTTTCCCAGCACCTGCAGACGAATGCCGTACTGGTCGGACCAGAAGTACGGAACCGGTGCGAACGACGGCGCATCGGCCCGTCCCGCCACCACACTGCGCCCCGCGGCAACACCGGCCTCCGCGGCCACCTGCCAGTGCTCGATCCTGATCAGTTCCTCGCCGCCGTCGTGCCGCCAGTTCCAGCGCGCCAGATCGCCGGCCGCCACGATCCCCTCCGCCGCGAAGAGGCGATCGTCACACACGACACCATTGTCGATGGTCAGCCCGGAGCCGGCGAGCCAGTCCGTCGTCGGCGCCACGCCGATGCCGACCACCACGACGTCCGCGGGAAACAGCTCACCGCCAAGCAGCTCCACGACGAGTCTGGGCGGACTGCCGCTCCCATCGGTGACACTCGGATCGTCGGCGTCGACGCGTCGTACATCGCGCACGCCCACACCGGTACGCAGTTCCACGTCGTGCGCGCCGTGCAGTCCGGCGAAGTGGGAGCCGATCATGGGACCGAGGACGTTGCGCAAGGGAATGTCGAGCGTCTCGAGGACGGTGACCCGGCACCCGAGGTCCGCACACGTGGAGGCCACCTCGGCTCCGATGAAGCCGGCACCGATGACGACGACCCGGGCCCCGTCTACCTCCGTGACGGCGGCGCGCAGAGCGGTGGAGTCGTCGAGGGTGCGCAGGGTGAACAACCCGTCGCGCTGGCCGAGGTCTTCGGTGCCCGGGAGTCGGCGCGGGTGCGCGCCCGTCGCGAGGACGATGGCCTCACCCTCGAGCACCGTGCCGTCGTCGAGCTCGACCTTCCTCGCCTCCGCATCGAGTCGGACGGCACGGCGGCCGAGCACCTCCTGGACGCGGAGCTCGCTCGAGCGTCGCTTGTCCGCCAACACGGCCTTCTCTGGTGGCCACGTCCCGGCCAGCACCTGCTTGGACAGGGGTGGCCGGTCATAGGGAAGGTGGCGTTCCTCGCCGACCAGCGAGATGGAACCGTGGAAGCCCTCGGCCCGAAGCGTCTCGACGGCCCGCCAGCCGGCGAGCGACGCCCCGACGACGACGACGCTGCTGTCCTCGCCGAGCGTCATGCGCCGAACATGGCCATCCACTCCTGCGGGGACCGCGGACGGAACACGTAGTTCCAGCGCCTCGTGTCGCCCATGCTCTGCGAGGGATCCTGCGAGTAGAGGTGACCGGGGAACAAGATGGCGTCGTCGGGCACACGGGCCAGCCGGGTGTGGATGGACTCGTACATGGCCAGCGGGTCGGCGCCCGGCAAGTCGGTGCGGCCGCAGCCTTCGAGGAAGAGGGTGTCCCCGGCCACCAGCCGGCCGTCGACGAGGAAGCACTGGCTCCCCGGCGTGTGGCCCGGGGTGTGGATCAGCTCCACCCCCACCTGGCCGACCTCGATCACCTCGCCACTGTGGTGGGCGACGAGGTCTGCCCCGCCGACCCCGGTGGTGCGCTCCACCCAGGGCACCTCGTCCGCCTGGACGTGGATCGGCACCTGGACCTTCTCGAGCAGCGTGCTGATCCCCTCGAGCGACCACCCGCCCATCTGGCCGCCCAGGTGATCCGGGTGGAAGTGGGTCCCCAGGACACCGGTCAGGCGCATGCCGTCGGCCTCCAGGATGTCGAGGACGTCCTGGACGTTGTAGGCGGGGTCGACCGCCATCGCCTCGCCGGTCTCGCGGTCCCCGATCAGGTAGACGAAGTTGACCATCTGGCGCGCCATCATGTCGCCGTGCGCGAAGTCGCGCCCCGAGAGCAGCTGGCGAAAGTAGAGCCGATCGTCCTGCCGGCCCGTCACCGTCTTGTCCGCCCCCGCATTGTCAGCCATCGTCGTCTCCTTCTGTCTCTGCCGCCAGTGCGTCGAGCCGGGGTACCAGCTCCTCGACCTGGGCCTGGGTCCGGCGCAGGCGCCGGTCGAGCTCGTCGATCAGCGCCGTCGCCCGTTCCAACCGGCCGACCAACACGTCGACGTCGACCTCGCGCTGTTCGAAGAAGTTCACGATGGCATCGAGCTCTCGACTCGCATCGGTGAAGCTGAGCTGCTCCACCGGCACGGACTCATCCGGGACAGTCACGTCTCGCCTCCTGCCTTCTTCGCCTCGACACGGCTCCGCACCGTACCGTCGGCGAAGCGGGTCACGATCTCCTGGTGGTCGGCCAGCCCGTCCGCGCTGCGCAGCAGGCGACCGTCGAGCGTGAGCGTGAGCGTGTAGCCCCGCTCGAGCTGCCGGTCTACGTCGTACGCGGCCAGCAGCCTGCGCCACGACTGCACGCGCTCGTCCTGGCGCTCGATGTGACCCCGGCTCAACGGACCGAGCCGCATGGCGTGGGCGCGGACACGTGCCGCGCAGGACTCGAGCCGGTCCGGTGCCGCCCGCCCGATGGCGGAACCCTTGGCGGACAGGCGCTCCCGGTGCACGCGGAGCTGCTGCCGGGCCGCCGCGGTAAGGCGACCGCGGGCCTGGGTGTCGCGGGACTGGGCGTCGCGCAGGAAGGCCGGGACCCGTCGGGACAGCAGTCCGGCGGGCTCCGCCACGTGGGCCGACCACCAGCGCCGGGTCATCGTCACGATCTGCTGGCCGCATTCGGTCGGCGTGATGCACACCCGGGCCGCCACGATGTCGGCCACGGTCTCGTCCCCGGTGTGCCCGATCCCGGTGAAGACCGGCTTGGCGGAGCCCGCCACGGCGCGGGCGACGACCTCGGACTCGAAGGCGGCCAGGTCGGCCCGCGCTCCCCGCCGCGGACCACGGCGATCACGTCACAGTCGCTCCGGCTGAGCACCGTGAGCGCGCGGGCGATGGAGGCCGGCGCGCCGGGGCCCTGCACGCTGACCGGCACGTGCGAGATGCGGAATCCGAAGCCCGACCCGGTGAGCTGGCCGAGGAAGTCCTGGCAGCCCTCAGTGCCCGGGCTGGCGACCAGGCCGACGTGCAGCGGCACCTCCGGTACGGGCCGCGCCGCATTGCGTCGCAACAGTCCCTCGGCCTCGAGCGTGCGCAGGAGCTGGGCCCGCTGTGCGGCGAGACGCCCGAGCAACGCGGTGACGTCCACCTCGGCGAGGATGAGGCTGATCTCGCCCTTGGCCCGGTAGAGGTCCAGCGCGCCGCGCAGGACCACGACCATCCCCTCGGCGAGCTGAATGCCCTCCTTGGCCAACCCGTGGCGCAGGGGCGCCCAGGAGCTGCGCCAGCACTTCACGTTGAGCGTGGGCACCCCACCGCGGCCCCGGTCGCGCCGGGATCCGTCGTCCTCGGGGTCGACGAGGCTCATGTAGAGATGGCCCGAGCGGTGGTCCGAGACGTGCTGGATCTCGCCGCGGACCCAGAGGTGCCGGTTACGGGGAAAGGCCTGGTTGAGCGCGCCTTCGACCTGCTCGTAGACACCACCGATCGAATGGACCCCGCGGCGGTCCTCCGGCTCGGCCTCGCCTGCGTCCGGGAGGGCGGCCTCGTCGGGATCGAAGAGCTGGCTGGCGCCGTCGGACACTCAGGACACCCTACCGATGCGCCGTCCGGTCACCTCCACATGCTCTGAGGTGGCACAATCGCAGGTGACGGTGAGTCGGCTGGGTGGCCGCGGCACGGGAACGTGTCGAGGAAGGTCGGGACTCCACAGAGCAGGGTGCTGGCTAACGGCCAGTCGGGGCGACCCGCAGGAAAGTGCCACAGAAAGGAAACCGCCGATGGCGGGCCTCCGGGCTCGCACAGGTAAGGGTGAAATGGTGCGGTAAGAGCGCACCAGCATCGAGGGTGACCTCGATGGCTCGGTAAACCCCACCCGGAGCAAGGCCAAGCGTGGGAGACGGGCTGCTCGTCCGGTTCTCGAGAGAGGACGCTCCCCAGGTAGGCCGCTCAGATGGATGGCCGCCCAGGCTCTCCGCCTCTCATCGGGGCGGGGGGCCGGACAGAATCCCGCCTACAGGCCGACTCACCGTCAATGCCGCCGCCTACAAGGGCCTTTGAGCGCATACGGTTCCCCTTGTCCGCAGCAGGTCCGCGGAGGCGGACAATCACACTTCTCGCTGCTCGTGACGAAGGAGGGACGTGTCGTGGTCGCTACGAGTGACGATCTCCCGATAGGGATCCTCATGACCAGACGCGCCGTGCGTGAGCAGTTTGGGCTCGGTAAGACCATGGTCCCGCTGCCGCTCCAAGGGGCCGATCCGGTTTGAGCGCTGGCTCTCCTGCCGCAGTTCCAACCATGGAACCTGCAAGACACCCCCGCCGTTGGCCACGGCGACTGCTCTGGAGCCTCGGGACAGTTGTCGTGGTGTTTGTCGCCGCGACGCTGGCGCTCTTCGCCTACCCGGCAACGGATCTACCGAGACACGTCGACGGCATTCTGAGCCTGAACGGCGGCGGCGAAGAAGCCCGAGAAGCGCTCGCTGTGTCTCTCGCTGAGAAGGGGTATGCCCCAGTTCTCCTCTTTTCTCAAGGTTCACGGGGCAATGACACGCCATGTCCCAAGGTGTCCCGGGTTTCGGTCGTCTGCTTCTTCGACGTCACGGACAACACGAGAGGCGAAGCGCAATGGGCAGCGCGATACGCCGAACACCACCACTGGCACAGTCTCTTGATTGTGCCTGGTCGAGTCCAGGTAACGCGCGCTCGCCTGCTCGTGCAGCGGTGTTTCTCAGGCCAGGTGGTCGTCGTTCCCGCCAAGGTGCCACGCAGGGAGTTCCCGCGTGACGTCTTGCATGAGTGGGGTGGCCTGCTCGCCGCACTCGTGGTTTACCGAGGCTGTTGACACCGGAGAGTGTTGACCCACGCTGATCTGTTGGCGGACGCCGCGTCATGACCATCAACAAGACCACAGGTCAGAAGAGATGAAAGCACCTGTTTCCAGGTAAGGCCCTCGTGCACGACAGCATCCCGCGGACAGCGCGCCTCAACGTCAACCAAGAATGTCATGGCATGGAACCTACGCCCTGTTGACGCGAAGTCGATGGACGATTCGGGGGCCCGTGAAGTGCGTGCCCGCCACGAACCGCATGAGTGGGCCCAAACTCGGCGCAGCCAACGCACCGGTGAAGAAGAGACCCGGCACATTGGATTCGAGGTGGCGAGTCAGCACCGGGGCACCAGCCACAACATTGAGATCGGCGCGCAGGGAAGGCGTGAGGTAGTCGAGCCGAGTCAAGTCGAAGCGAAACCCAGTCCCGGCGATGACGTGGTCTGCGCTTTCCGTGACCATGCCCTGGGAGGTTCTCAGGTGGAGCCGGACCCGGTCGCCGACTTTCTTCGCTCCAACGACGTGGTGGCCGAGCAGCATCGGCACTCTTCCCTCGAATCGGTCGCGAAGCCACCAGGCACCCTGTGGACCCAGAAAGCCCAGGCCCCGCTCGACCCGACTCTGCTTTGGCAAGAACCTGAAGACGTCGGGAAGTCGGTCATAGGCCCAGCAGGGCCACCCTTCGCACAGCCGAACGACCGGCCTCCGGAGCTGCTGCAGGCGGATCGGATTTGCGGGGTTGGCCGAAGGCCAGGACACGTCGTCACCACGGGTCACGAGCTTGACGGTTGCTCCTTGTTCGTGGAGCAACGCCGCCGTCTCAAGGGCCGAAGATCCCCTTCCGACGACGAGCACTTCCTGACCGCGAAACCCCTCTAGGCTCGCGTGTTCAGATGTGTGCGAAACCAGCTCCGAAGGCAGCTCCGACAGTTCTGGTGGCACGTACGCGAACGGCATGATGCCCGTGGCCACGACGACGCGTGCTGCTCTGACGCGTTCACCAGTGGCGGTACGAAGCATGAACCCGCCGGTGGGCACCCTGGTCATTGAAACGACCGCAGTGTCTTCGACCCCAGGAACGAGTTGGTGAGCGAACCAGTCGCCATAGTCGATGAACTGTTCGCGCGACAGGGGGATGACTCTCTCGTGGTACATCTCCGCAGCCTGAGCACAGTAGTCGCGGGCCAGGAAACCTGAACCGGGCGCAGAGAGGTCGGATGCGTACGGTTCAGACTTGAGGAGCATTCCGGCGGGCATGTTGAACCGCCACGCACCCATTGTGCGGCCGAACACCCGGTGTTCGAGTCCAGCATGCCGGAGATGGGCCCCAATGGACAACCCGTTCGGCCCCGCCCCGATCACCACGACGTCAGTACTCGAAACCGCTGCACCCCGCCGCGCCCCGGTCGGTTCCGGCGCCCGACGAGCCTGACCCGGCTGGCCCTTGTCGGCTCTCCGCTGGGCCCTGCGCACCTCCCCAACAAGAGCGACGAAGGCGGGACGCAGGTCGGTCCTGTCCACGTAGTCGTAGCTCTGACGGTGGAAGAAGTCCTTCGCGAAGATGGCGAGTGCGGTCTTGGGTTGCACGCAATCCGGTCTCTGACCCCGTCCCTCGAGATTTTCCCGGAGCCACTTGACGTCCCCCTTGAGATGCCGCATCTTCACCCCCGTCCTGTAGCCCGGGACAGGAGAGAGCCGTTCAGCAGCCGCCCATCGCCAGAGCAGCGCGGGAAAGTCGACCCCGGACCGAACGGCTACTTCCAGGGAACCAGACAAGCGAGCATTGATCTCCATTAACAGAGGGCGGCCGGCGGCATCCCGGCGAAACTCGATCTCGCTGTAGCCCTCCAGATCCAAGGCGTGCACCAACGCCAAAGCTGCGGATTCCAAGTCGGCGGGCATGGGTATGCTCTCACGCACCACCGATACGCCACCAAGGGCCGGTGTCGTACGATGGGCCACCTGCGCGAACTTCGCCCACACCTTGCCCTTGGCGTAAAAGACGCTGACTGCCTCGCGCGGCCCGGTCACCAGCTGTTGGGCGATCATTGAACTGCCGACGTCGTGGAGTCGCTCCACGCAGGCAATCGCCTCCGACTTTTTCAGCACCGCCTCCGAAATCACTCGGATAGCAACATCCGCGTTGGAAACCCATGACTGGGTTGGTTTGATGACGGCAGGGAGCCCGACTTCTCCCAAGGCTGCGCTGGTGTCCTCGATGCAGTCGATCGGAACGGTCCGGGGGTGCGGAATCCCCAGCTCGTCAGCGAGTGCCAAGGTGCGCTGCTTGTCGTTCGCCACGTCGAACGCCGCTTCCGAAGCCAGTGCGAGCGCAACGTTCTCGCGTTCAAAGGATGAGCGCCAGGGTCGGAGAGCGGCGATCGAGCCGTCCATCGATGGAATCACTACGCGGGTGCGATGCGAGCGGACGAGCTCGAGCAAGACCTGCGCATAGGCGGTGGGATCGTCGTAATAGCTTGGAAGGATGTGGTCATCAGCCGACCACCGGGATGCGAACGTCGGCACTCCGAACCGCGGATCGCACAGGTCAACCGATTCCGCCCCCATGATCCGCAACCCCAGGCGGCCCAGGGTCCGGGTGGCAACCAGCGCCTGTCTGTTGCTTCCGTCGAGGATCAGCACATCGTTTGACAGGTGTGAGTGATCGCCCTCGGGCATCATCACGCCCGAGGGCCTGATGGCCTTGTGGTGAATCTCCGGTCTGGCTGGTTCAATGCCTCTTTCGAACTCACCAGAGGACACGTGGGAACCCCGGGAGCGGTGCTCGAGTGAGATGGGGTCCCAGAATAGGTTTCCACCCAGTTGTCCGAGCCCGGCCACACCTTTCAGGCGCGGGTCCCGGAACGCGCAGCTGCATCATGGCAACGTCACCGACCAGCTCTATGGTTCGCGCGTCCGGTAGCGCGAGAACGCCTCATCATCGAGTCCTAAGAGGTGGAATGCCCGGATGCTGATACGGGGATACGGGCACGTCGGCCAGAATCCAACGGCCGTTGGGGAACCCTCTGTAACAGCGGGTCGGCCGAGTTATCGGTCCAAGCGTCCAAGGGCGGCCGGAGCTTGGCCGATCAGAGATGGGACTGGGCTTGATCCGGTTTGACGGACAGGTTGCTTGTGTTGATCATGCCGCCTGACGGTCGGCGTTGTGAAGTCGTGCTTCATATTGAGCGGGGCTGAGGTAGCCGAGCGTTGAGTGCAGGCGGCGGGTGTTGTACCAGCCCTCGATGTACTCGAAGACGCCGCGCCGGAGTCCGGCCCGCGTCGGCCACGAACGCGTGTCGATGAGCTCGCGCTTGATGGTGGCGAAGAAGCTCTCGGCCACCGCGTTATCCCAGCATCGCCCTTGCGACCGACCGAGAGCACCACGCCGTTGGCTCTTGCCAGCTCGGCGAAGTCACCGCTCGTGTACTGACAGCCCCTGTCCGAATGAAAAATGACGCCCTTGTCGGGTGTCCGGTTGGCGAAGGCCATGGTGAGAGCGTCTTCGACCAGTTCGGTGCGCATGTGATCGGCCAGCGCCCAGCCAACGACGCGTCGAGACGCCAGGTCGATGACCGTCGCCAGGTAGGCCCACCCCTCCCAGGTCGAGATGTAGGTGATGTCGCCGACATAGCGCCGGTCCATCTCTTCGCACGGCCCGAAGTGGCGCCCGATCAGGTCCTTGGCCGCCTCGGCGTCGGGATCGGCCACGGTGGTCTTGCGCCAGCGCTTCTTGCAGCGGCCCTCGAGGCCGGCCTGGCGCATCAGCCTGGTCACTTTGCGCTTCCCGGCCGCCACGTGACGATGGAGCAGTTCCCTGTGCATCCGCGGAGCGCCATAGGTGCCGTTGGATTCGCTGTGGATGGTGCGGATCTGCTCGAGCAGCTCGGCGTCGGTGACGTCGCGGCGAGACGGGACGTCCTTCTTGCGCTCGTAATAGGCGGACTTGGAGACCTCGAACATGTCACAGCAGTGCTTGACGCTGTGACCTGCGACTTCCTCCGCCTCGATGAAGGGGTCCATCTTCACCGGGTCTCCTGAGCGAAAAAAGCCGTGGCTCGCTTGAGCAGGTCGACATCAGCCTGGAGCCGGCGGTTCTCCCGGCGCAGCCGACTGAGCTCTTCGCGCTCTTCGCTCGTCAGGCCCGGACGCTCGCCCGAATCGATCTCGGCTTGTTTGACCCAGGTGCGCACGTTGGTCTCGGTCAGATCGAAGTCCCTGGCCACCTGGCCGATGCTGCGATCACCGCGCCGGCACAGCTCGACGATCTCAGCCTTGAACTCCGGAGTGAACGAGCGGCGCGGACGCGGCTTCTTCTTCTCCATGGTCTCCATTTTGGACATCCTCTCTGGGGCTATGCCCCCGATGTTGGATGTCCGTCAAACCGGAGGAAGCCCAGACATGACTGGTCTTGGAATGAGTGGTCGCAGTTGGGGATCTCGTATTGGCACGGAGCCCATCTGCCTAACCGAGGGACTCGACGTGAGGCCGGAGGATGTCGACCCACGTGCGGTATCCGAGGCCGTTGAGGTGGTGCCCGTCGAAAGTGAGTTCAGGACGCAAGGACCCGTCCGAGACGGACAGGGCGCTCCAAACATCGACGTACGTCGTTGCCGTCTCGAGGGCGATCTGGCGGTAGTGCTCGTTCAGGGATCGAATCGCGTCAGACATCTCTCGGGTACGCGGCAGCACGCTGTTGAGGAAGAATGCCGCATCGGGTGCCTGCGCCTTGATGTCCATGATGAGCCTCTGAAGTTCTTCGGCAACTTCGGGAATCCTTCGCGACCCCCGGAGGTTGGCGAGGTCATTCGTGCCGATGACCAGAGAGACCCCCATGGGCTGGTTGATGGCGGAGTCCAAGCGCAGCCGGACTCCCTTCACGGTGTCACCGCCAATACCGCGGTTGATGCAGGGCAGCGTGGGAAACCACTCGTTCCAGACACCATTCTCGATATTGCTGTCCCCGAGGAAGACGAACTGCCCGGGCTCTGGAATCAGCTGCTCGAACTGCGAGCGGCGCGCTGCTATTGACTTGCGCAACGATGAGCCACTCGACCAGGCATTCAACCGCTTGAAAATCACAGCATCTCAACTCTAATCGTCACTTCTGTGCGCAACGGGGGGACCCCAACGTCGTGAAGCCCGCGCTGACGCCGCCCAGGGCATGTTGGGGGCTTTGAGGTCCTGGCGCCCCGACAGCAGGCATCTGGTTGTGTCTCACTTCCGGCGAACCTGTTTGGTCAAACAGGAGGTACGCCGCGCCTCCATTCTGTTGATGCATCCACAGGTTTCGTTATAACGCCGTCTCACCCTGGTGGACAAGAGGAGTCTCAGGTGTTGGATCTATTCGCAGGGGTCAGATAATCGGAGTTCGTTGAGATCGGGCAAGACCACCTCAAAGAATCGCGCGAGCATCTCCTCCGACCTCCACCAAGACCAGAGACATCCGCGTACTAACCAACTATCGGGGCCTCTACGCGGTGCATCGAGTCTAAGTCGCTCGATTGATATCGATCTCAAGAAAATCCTCGAGCCAGGAGGGGAATCGGCCGACAGTGTCATCGTCGTGCACCATCTCACTCGCTGTGATCTGTATTGCCGAAACCACGATCAAGTCGCGCACCCCATACGTTGCTGCTTCGCCTCTCACGACGCGTCCTAGTGCTTCCCGGTACATCCGGGAATGCGCTTTGTCGCGGAAAGGAGTCCGGTAGTAGCGCTCTATGCCGCCCGATCGGATCCTCATCTTCCAGAGATCATCGATCATGACGGTCACGCCGCCCCTCCGGATGTCAATGAATTCCTGCACTCCGCGGACGTCATCACCTCGGCTCGTGCCGAGGATCGTAAGCAGGGAGCCATCGTCGAAGGTGATCGTAAGGACTCGCTCCTCGTCGTCGACGGCACAGGCGACTACCCGCGGGGACAGAGTCATGCTCACAGGCAGGGTCCCGTCACTGAGGAGAAACACGGCTAAATCGATCCAGTGACAGAGATTTCCCGTGAACCTCGAACCCTGGTTCGCCCAGAAATACCAGTGATCAGGTTGGAACGGCAGTTCCTTCACTGTGCACGTGATAGAGGTGGGACCACGCTCCGATCGAATGCGTTCGCGTGCGCGGCGAACGAGCGGGTGATAGCGCCGGTTGTATCCGATCTCGACCATTCCCGGATACGAGACCATTACCTGGGCGAGGCGAGCGACATCATCCGCAGTCACCGTGGGGGGCTTCTCGAGGAACACACGATGGCCTGCCTCAGCCGCTAGGCAGGCAAGTGTGGCGTGCGAATCATGGGCAGTGGCGATCACGACGAGGGCAGGGGGCGGAAGCTCGGAAATGGCTCGTTTGGCATCAGTGGTGGCGTACCGGAAACCGTATGCGCGGCCGACTGCCGCGGCTATATGAGGTTCCCGATCGGCCACGCAGTACAAGGAGAACCTTCCCGAACGCAAAGCGGGGATGGTTTCAGTTCGCACGTAGTCCCCAGCACCGAGAACTGCAACGGGGATGCCGCTGCTAGTCGCTGGCGGAGCCAGTGCCATCAGGCTGCTGGTGGCTACCTCGGCAGCCGGCGGTCGAAGAAAGTCAGATCGCGACTGAGCGGAAGTGGAGACCTTGCTGGTTGCGCCCACAGCGCCGTTGAACGAATCAACGAGTCTCCCAGGAGGCGGCATGCCTGAGTACAAATAGGATTGCCGAGTTACACACTTGAGTGCATCTGCTTCGTTCACAAGAACTTGAGCTACCTCCGTGAAATCATCAATCGAGAAGGATTCGTCGATTCGACGGACGAGCTGATTGTGAACTACCAGTTGTTGGGCAGTGGGCGGTACCCTTATGCCAAGAGCGACGACGCGAGCTCGTGATGGCACAGCCCGTCCGAGAACGAGCGTGACCCTGAAATCTCCGCTGAACTTTGGCTCATTGGCTTTGGTTCGGGCCTTCCGGAAAGTCCTGCTCGGCCCATCAGTTAGTAGAAACACGAGAACCTTGCGAAGGGAACGTGACGTAGGTCGCCCAGAAGCATTCTCGATCGTCCAAAGGGGCAGCGTCAGCTCCACATCGACAAGGACGCCCGACTCCGGCACCTGATATCCCGGTGTATCCGTCCAAGAACCTTGCCAGAGCAGCTTCAATGTTCCGCCTGCTTGCCCGCTCCATCGATCATCGAGAAATGACTTACGCTACACCGATGCAAGTAGCGGACAGCGAAATACAAGCCAGTCCGAACTACCCGTGTGAGAACCATGCTGTGTTCCAGGGTTTATGGCTGAGTCAGACTTCCGGTAAACCTGAGACCCCCAGGCATGCTCCTTTCAATGATCCGCTCTGTCCATTGTCCACCGTCGTAGTGAGTGTTCCCACGGACTTTCGGGACCTCACCTGCGACGTCACTCGCTGTGGCGCTCTCGTCGATGGAGCGCTAACTTCGTGCTCAGGACGAGCCGCCGCGAGCCTCTTCGAGGAGGACGTTCAATCCACCACAGCATCAGTCCCGGGAGGCATGATCTCGCGGGTACCTGACCAGCTGGACGTTCGCGAAGCATGGGCATGGCCCTCGACGTGGACTGGAAACCTTAAATTGCTGAAATGTGGAGATAAATGGATTTCAGGTTCAATGCCAAATAGACGAATATTGTGTGTTGACACGGTGGCGCAGCGGCCGTTACCGACGGCAAGGGCAAACTCTTCGCGAGAAGGGGACGCAAAGCTACGGGACTCCTTGAGTCGGCCGGGTTTCCGAATCGGTCCGCGGATAGGAATGGTCGCGCCGCATTACTTCCCTCCCAGCCTCAGGAGCAGATGGGATTGTGCGATGGAGAAGATTTGCAGATGGTCTTTCTTCGGCACTGAACGACTCAGAGATTCCTCGGGGGTGCCAGAGGGCCGTGCCTTCAACGACCTTCTCGGATTTTCAGCTCGTCTGAAGGGATCTTTGGTTCCATGAAGCTAGTCAGGTGGGCTGTTCTCTTTATCGCTCTGGTCGCGGTCAGTGTTTACACCGTCGACCATGAGTCGGGATCGCCCGTTTCGCTGGGCGCATCCACACCCAACGAACTCGCGTCCTTCAGCACGGCAGCGGGTTACTGGCTGGCCTCCTCGGACGGGGGTGTCTTCACCTTCGGCGATGCCTCGTTCCACGGGTCCACCGGCGGCCTGGCGCTGAACAAGCCCGTGGTGGCCATGGCGCCCACGCCCGACGGCCAGGGCTACTGGCTGGTCGCCTCGGACGGGGGTGTCTTCGCCTTCGGCGATGGCTCGTTCCACGGGTCCACCGGCGGCCTGGCACTGAACAAGCCCGTGGTGGCCATGGCGCCCACGCCCGACGGCCAGGGCTACTGGCTGGTCGCCTCGGACGGGGGTGTCTTCGCCTTCGGCGATGCCTCGTTCCACGGGTCCACCGGCGGCCTGGCGCTGAACAAGCCCGTGGTGGCCATGGCGCCCACGCCCGACGGCCAGGGCTACTGGCTGGTCGCCTCGGACGGGGGTGTCTTCGCCTTCGGCGATGCCTCGTTCCACGGGTCCACCGGCGGCCTGGCGCTGAACAAGCCCGTGGTGGCCATGGCGCCCACGCCCGACGGCCAGGGCTACTGGCTGGTCGCCTCGGACGGGGGTGTCTTCACCTTCGGCGATGCCTCGTTCCACGGGTCCACCGGCGGCCTGGCGCTGAACAAGCCCGTGGTGGCCATGGCGCCCACGCCCGACGGCCAGGGCTACTGGCTCGTCGCCTCGGACGGGGGTGTCTTCACCTTCGGCGATGCCTCGTTCCACGGGTCCCTCGGCGGCCTGGCGCTGAACAAGCCCGTGGTGGCCATGAGCGGGAGCGCTCCAATCTCAGCTTCCACCGGCGTGCCATCGTCCAACTGCGTGACAGGGGACGCCATCACGGGGCCGTACTACGACCCGAACATCTGGTTCTCCAACGGCGACGGCACTACGACCGGGGTCAAGAACCAGAACACGGGGGCCAACGCTGGCACCACCGAGACACTGTGCAATCCCCTCAAGAGCGCCGAGAACTGGACCGTGGCGGCGAACATGAAGGGCGGGACGAACGTCCAGTACTTCCCCGACATGCAAGAGGTGCTGACGACTCCAAACAAGAACGCAGACGGTGGACAGGGGCAGCTCGTGAGTGGGTTCAACTCCCTGTCGTCCACGTTCAACACCAGCGACCCTGGTGATGGGAACGGCAACTGGGAGTCGGCCTACGACATCTGGATGGACAACCGCCCGGGCGACATCATGATATGGGAAGACACCTCAACCGCTCGGGGCACCGGCGGCGCCCACGTCATCAACTCCAACGTGACCATCGCTGGGCAGAGCTTCACTCTCATGGAGAACTGCGGCTCGACGTGCAGCCCGACGACCGACGAGATCATGTTGGTCCACAACACGAACGTCACCGCTGGCACTGAGAATCTTCTGGCGGACCTTCAATATCTACAGGCCGGTGGCTACGTTCCCACCGTCACAGGAATCAGCGAGATCAACTTCGGCTTTGAGATCTGCGGGACGGCGGGGACGACCGAGAACTTCGCTCTCAACTCGTACTCGCTGACCAAGACACCTTGACCAAGACACCTTGACCACGCCAATGACTACCGACTCGCGGTCGTCGGACAGTGTGCCAGACACTTCACCGAAAGTCGTCTCGACGGCCTCATTGACGCCCCCGTCTCGGGGCGGCCCGGACCATCGGCGACAACGTGATCGAAGCTACTGTGGTCGACGCTCGAGAGCACTCCGCCCGACGCCACGAACTGGTCGACGCGCTCCTTGGCAACCAAGCACGGGATCAGCCGCACCACAGTCAGAGAAATCTGGCGGCCCTTCGGGCTGAGACCCTGCCGGGCTGTGAGTCGCCGCTCAGTCGGCCGCAGTACCAGTCTTCCAACAACACTGGGATCCGATCGGCGACCAGGTGCTCGTCGGGAACACCGCGGTCGGCCAAACCCTGTAAGCATTCCCCGATCCGGATCGGCAATGACCGCTCAGGATCAATCGGCACTACGTGGGCGTTGCGCCCGGCCTGAAGTGCTGGACCACCGGCATCGAGGCACACGACCGGGCAACCCTGAGCGGTCGCCTCTCCTACCGCCCACGGTGATGAATCATGGAAACTGGGAAACAACAGGCAATCCGCCGTACGTAGGCCTAGTAGAACTTCGGCGCGAGGAACCTGACCGCGGAATTCGACCCTGTCGGCAACACCGATCCGAGCGGCGCGCAACGTCGCAGCCTTCCTGTCAGGACCCTCGCCCAAGACGACCAACTTCCAGTCGGGAGCGTAGCGAAGGCTCTCAATTGCCAGGAGCAGACCCTTCCACGGAATGAGGCGAGCGACGAAGAAAGCTGTGCGCTGATTACTGGGATCTTTCGACACAGTCGGCGGTTCTCGATCACCGAGTTCAGAGCGCTCAAGCCCAATATGGGATTCCACCACAACTGGCGTAGACCCTCGTCGCCAATGATCGCGAACATCGTTGTTCAACGCAACAATTAGGGTAGCGCGGTGAGCCAGCCACTTTCCGCATGTGGCGCGAAGTAATCCGTTGACGGTGTCCCTAGCGATCTCGGTTGCTATGCCTCGTGCTGTCATGTAGCGATACAAGCCGAAGGTGCTACGGGTTGCACCACCCACTGGCCCCCAGATGCGAACAGGTGCCCTTGAAGCCAGCAATGCAGAAGGAAGAGAGTCCGACGCAAATGTCACATGATGCACGGCGTCCACGGTCAAGCGACGCTCCAGCCTGCGAACAGCCACAGCTGCTAGTGCTTGCCAAACACAATAGTTGATGGCACCGAGAACCTTGCCCGGTAGCAAGGCACGGAGCCAGCGGGGCGTGTTGACCCAACACACGGTGATCGCCGAGTTCTCTTCAGCAAAGGCCTGCTCGATATCACGGCGCGATGTCGAGGAAGACGTGATAAGCGTGACGTGGCCGACCTTCGAAGCTGCTTTTGCCCAAATCCACCCCGCTCCAGACTCCGATCCGGCGAATGGCACGCAGCAATAGCAAAGTAGGACAACCTCTCGCTGCGTCCGCTCAGAGACGTCGGGTCGAGCATCCTGAGCCAGATTGATATTGAAGTCCCGCAAGTCCGTCATCTGGCTTCTTGGGGCCGCCGACCGCTTATCAGGAAGCGCACACAAGGTCATCCTCCTTTGTTAGAAAACGCACGTATTACGGGACGCATTTACGCGGAATCTACGCTAGGAGGGCTCATGGCCGGCAAGAGCGGGCCTTCTGAATTTTCAACTGATCGACGAGCCGATGACTGCAGCACCAGCAACACAGCGAGGACGATGGAACTAGTGAACAAGGATGACATTGCTACGCCAGTAACCCCCGCGACCGCAGACAAGCCATAGACTGCCACAAGCGAGATGATCACCCTCATCACCCCCACCATGAATAGCATCCGCGTTCGGACTGTGGTCGTGAGCGTGAGAACCGGTCCAATGGCGAACGCGCTGACCACAAAACTGAGTGCGAAGAACTTGGTGCTCGGCGCATACGCAACGAATGCCGGACCGTAGAACAGTCTGAGGAGAGGACCTGCGGCCACAAAGATAGCGAGGGCACACGCGACCCCACTCAGAACCGCTGCGCCCGTCACGAAGCGAGAGACTCGTACCAATCCCGCCCAACCGCGGTCCCCGAGCTGCCGGCTTGCCTCAGGCAAGCCAAGGCTCCCTCCGGCATGTACAACCACAGAAGAGGGACCGGTGACGAGCGCCTGAGCCGCCTTCAATCCTCCCAGCGCTGCCGGACCCAACAGGACGCCTGCCACTATCAGATAGGCCCAGTTCCCCCCCAAGTGACCACCCGTTCCAAGGTCAACCAGCTACTGGCAGCAAAGCGGGACTTCACGAGCGTTACTCCCCCACGTATCGAGGGGCGTACTGAGAATTGCCGAAGGCCGTAGAGAGCGGCCACCAGAGCCCCAAAACCCCAGGCTGCGACAATGGCGAACACCGACCGGTGACCCGTTAAGAAAACTACGGCGAATCCGATCGCCTGCACGGCACTGAAGATAAGGTCGTTCACGAGAGACTTCCTCGGTTTCCCCTGCATGAAGCCGATCCATCGCCAGTAGTCCTGCAGATTGAGCACGGTAAGCCATGGGGCGATCGCCAACAGGCCCTCCCCGAATGCGCGCTGACCGGCAACGAAAACCACGGCGCCGACAGCTGCGAAGGCGCACGTGGCAGTCACCCCGATGGTTATCTCTGCCGCAAAGCCGCGGCGAAGGAGATCATCCCTCTCTGTCTTCTTCCGCCGCATGTCGCCCCAGATCGCCATCGGATCGGTCACCAATGAACGATGAATGTTGTTCAACAGGATCCAGCAGGTGTAGGCCAGGGCAAAAGCTCCCAGACCCGCAGCTCCGCTGATTCGTGCCACTACGACCCCGACAGCAAAATTCGAAACGGACGCCACACACTGGTCGGCCATAGTCGTCGTCGCGCGGGTAGCGGCATCGCCGCTGAGGCCTACCCGTGCCCCTAATCGGGTGGTAAGGATGCCCTTCACTCGTCTCTAGAGGTTAAACATTCGAGTGCCAGCTTGCACCCGATTGACTGAGGGTCGAGAGCCAAGGCTCCTCACGATCGAACGACCCATGGAAATAGGGAGCGGGTCGGCTCGACTCAGATACAAGGAGTGATCGGGACTGTCTTTGTGCGCTCCCACCTGCCATTCGGCCAGCCAAGGCTGGTGATGGTGCCCCATCGTGTCGATGGGTCGGGCCACGCCCTCAGTCCAGGACTATCTGGCGCACCACGCTGGGTCGTCTCGACACGGACGGACTCCATTCACGCTGTGGACATTTGGTCCTCATCCGGCACCTACCGCTGCTTCGAGCAGACATGACTCTGGATTGCTCGATTCCCCTGTATGGGTGTCCGGCCCGTCACGATCGAACCCTCACTCCATGCTGGAGGGACATTCCCCAAGATCTGGAGGGACAGTCCCAAACATGATGGGCAAAAAGTCCTCTGTCATCTGTATCTTCGGCCGCGATCCGATCTCTGTACAGCCACGGGCATCAGAGTAAGACGGTGCAGCATTCCACAATGCGTCCCAACCGGCCCGCCGACATCCATGGAACTGCATGCTCAACAGTTTTATCGCTCTCAAGCTCGAAACCGGTCTACTCGTCTGATGGGTGTTCGATGAAGAGTTCGAAGATCTCCGTCATCATTGTTGCTAGCCAACTCCTCTTCCGTCTTGGGCTGGCTGCACTTCTTGGCGAAGACGATCGTCTAGACGTGATCGGCGTCTCGGATGGTGGGCCTGGGCTTCTCGAACTCTGCAAAACCACTGCCGTTGACGTCGTCGTGATGGACGTCCATTTATCAAAGGTCGATGGCATCGACCTTGTGCGGTCGATTGCTTCATCGTGCCCGAACACACAAACACTGATCCTGACCTCCACTGCGGACTGGATGGTCCGTCCTGTCATGCTCGCGGGCGCTGCCGGTATTCTGCTCAAGGACACCTCGCCCCAAGCGATCACCGCTGCTGTTGTCTCCATAAACCTCGGTGATCAGGTTCTATGCAACGAGGCAGCTCGGTGGGTCCTCGATGACGCGCCTCCTACGCGTCTGACGCAGCGGGAATCAGATGTGCTGCAAATGGTGGCTCGGGGTGCCAGCAACACGGAGATCGCCGCTGAACTGAACCTCGGCGAGAAAACGATACGCAACTATGTAAGCCGTATCTATCACAAGCTCGCCTTGAGCAACCGTGCACAAATGGCCACATTCGCCGCAGTTAATGCCGACGCGGCCGCACAGACTGGCGAAAATCGGTTGGTACTGACCGCGAACGCGTCCTTGGTGGAGGGTTAGTGAACGAGCGCCCACTCGATCTGCGCGCATCGCTCCGTGAGATCTGGCGGCATCGACTCGTCGTGGCAGTTGTCGCGTTGCTTTGCGCGCTCGCTGGAGTCACATACGGGCTTCTCCGTCCTCCCGACTCGACCGCGGTTGCCTTGGTGCTCCTTCCACCGAGCGCGCCAAATTCCACAGGGCCAACGCAAAACACTCAAACAGATGCTGTCATCGCAAGAAGCACGCCGGTCTTGGCCGCAGCTGGTTCCAAGGTATCGCCGCCGATGGAAGCAGCCAAACTCAAGAAGCTATTGACAGTTACGGCACTCAGCGGACAGGTTCTCCAAATACAAGTTCGGAATCCTCAGGGCAGTTACGCGGAGAACATCGCCAATGCCGTCGTTGCGAGCTATGTCAAGTACCTCGGTCAATTTGAACACGAATTATTCGGAGGCCGGCGTTACCGCCTTACAGCAAGAATCCGCTCAACTCTCTCAACAAATCCAAGGTCTGCAAACTCAAATCAATACGATGTCATCGAGTATCGCCTCAGAGGGTGCCTCCTCGAGCGCTGGCGAGCGCGATTCGACACTGTTGAACTCACTTCGCAACGAGCAGAATGAGGCCGGGTTGAAGCTCAACAGCGTCAACAGCCAGATTGTAACTGCCGAGCTTTCAAATGGCTCTGCGAACAGCGACATTCACATACTTCAAAAAGCCGCTGTCCTACCTGAGCTCAAATACCGGTCAGCCATCGAAGCAGGCATTATTGGATTCGGGGTCGGGATTGTGGGTAGCATCGCTTTCGTCCTGCTTCGGCGACAGCGGGATCGTCGTTTACGCCTTCGGGATGAGATTGCACGCGCTGCAGGCGCACCTGTCATCGCCTCGCTAGAGGCACCCAGTTGTACCACGGCTTCAGCGTGGCGGAGACTTCTCAAGAGCCAACCGCGGGCCACTGCTGAGTGGGCCCTTCGGCGCGTTCTTGATACCCCTTTCGACAGCGGTGACCGCCAAAGATCACATATCCGTGTGATCTCGCTCCCTGGTGACTTCCCAGCCTTAACCACTGGTCCCAGGCTTGCTTTGCACGCTGCCGCTTCCGGCACGCCGACTGCCCTTCTACCAGAAGATCATCGTTCACTCGTGCCGCTAAGGGAAGCGTTCAGCGGATCCATGCCTGTCGGCGGAGGATTGCCATTCACCATTGGACTCAACGACATAGGTTCAGATTGGCCTCGGCTCCTCGTCTCAATCGCCGTCTTCGAAGGGAATCTAGCAACCCTTACCCCCCACGAAACCATCAACCTGTTGTCGATCTCACCGGGCACGGCTACGGAGGACGAACTCGTCCGACTGGCGCTGGAAGCTACCGACTGCGGATTCCCCTTGGACTCCGTGGTGGTTGTGAACCCCGACCCGGGCGACACCACGACTGGCCTCATTGCGGATGAGGCGTTCCGTCTGATGCCTTCTCGCGCGCGGACCGATGGCGAAAGCAACGGAGTGGTGCCTTTCGAATCACCGATCAGCAGAGTAGATGACTCGTCGGGACGCATTTCGAGCCGCGAGCGCTGACGAAACCGACCATGCCAGAAGCGGATCCCGTTCTCGGCCCGATGGTGGGCCTTCACACTGTGAAAGCGGTGTTATGGCGGAGTCGTCGTGTCTGGCTGTTCACGGCTCTTCTGGGTCTGCTGGTCGGTGTCAGCCTCCATTTGGTGATTCCCCACAAAGTCGTTGCAGTCACCGATCTGTACCTGGCTGAGCCTGCGGGCGCGGATCCGACGACCGCCATGGCTGACAATGTCTCTCTGCTGCACACTGAGTTGGTCGCCGAGCAAGCAATCACGACACATCATTTGGACATGAGTCCGGACGCTTTACTCTCCCACTACACGGGTCTCGCACTGAGCGACAACATTATGTCGATCAAATTCAGCGGAAAGTCCCAGACCGACGCAACTTCTAGTGACAATGCCATCGCGCAGGCCTTCCTTGCCGTGCTGGCCAGAGAGCTTCGCTTGCAGACTGACGTGCTCGTCCGCGGTCTTCAGTCTCAGATCTCCTCTCTCAACGCGGAGATCAGCAACCTGAATGTCTCGATCAACGGCCTCTCGAGCGCGCCGCCGAACAGCCAAACCACCGATCAGCTCACCGAGCTCGTCAATCAGCGAGGGTCGGACGCCACGCAGATATCCCAGTTCCAGAGTCAGATCCAACAGGCCCTCTTAAACCAGAAGTCTACCGATGACGTGAGCCACGTCCTGGATCCCGCAGCAGTGATTCCAGCGTCCACAAAGAAGGTGATCCTTGAGGACGGTCTCTCAGGGCTCGTCGCCGGTCTCGCAGTTGGTCTCGCCGGGGTAGCACTCAAGTTTCTTCTATCAGAGCCTCGTCCGGACCGCTCGACAGTTGCGGCGACTCTCGGCGCGCCAGTTGAATTGAGCCTTGGGCGCTACAAGACGCCTCGCGTAATGCGCAGGAGTCGGTTGTCTCGACAGCTCACACAGCCAAACTCAGACGTGTGCATGATCGAACGAAGGCTGCGTGGTCACCTCGAATCTGCACCCGGTTCAGCTCTAGCCGTCGTAGCAATGGGAACGGCTGAACCGGCAGCCTTAGCGGTTGGTGCGCTAGCACTCACCTTGTGTTCAGAAGGGCGCCAAGTGGTGGTGGTCGACGCATCCGAAAACCGGCTCCTTGCCTTCGCACTCGGCCTCACCTCCAAGCCGCTCCAGACGATGGAGGCGTTCCAGCTTCCTGCTCTCGGAAGTTCTTCCGTAACCGTCCTCGTCGCTCCGAAGGACCCGTTGCAGATGGCGCAAAAGCCACCTCCCGATGACGCCGATGTGGTTTTGGTGCTGGCCGCACTTGACCCGGCGTTCGGCGCAGAGCACCTTGCTTCGTGGGTGACAGACGCAGTCATGATCCTCACTGCGAGTGAGGTCACTCTCCCCCGGATGGAGGTCAGCCGCGTAATGCTGCGTGAGGCAGGAATTTCCCTCCGCTCTGCCATCCTCCTAGGTTCAGACCCCATGGACGACAGTTCCGCTACTCCGGGTCCTGCTGACCTTCGAGTGACGGCGGTTGAGTCCTCGGGATTATCGAAGTAGGCGGCCGTGACGATCGTGACAGCGGTCCGAAGCCCTCGCCAGGGTCTGCCACGCGAACGACGCCTGGGCCGAGTCTCCGTTGTGTGGGCTCTACTTTTCTTCAACGTGCTTGGCCCAGCACAAGGAATTCTTTTGCCGATGCCGCGCAAAGACGCCCAGGTCCTTACTCAGGGCGCATTGTTCATTGCCCTGGTCTTAGTTCTCACCATCAATCCCAGGCTGAAGATCCGGCCTAACTGGTTCCTCGGGCTCTACAGTGTCCTGGCAATCAGCTCGCTCATGATGAGCGTGCGCCTGGTCGGGGCGGGCACCGCATACCGGAGCTTCCGCCTGATCGAATTCCTCTTAATTTTGTGGCTCCTGACTCCATGGTGGGGAAGGCGAGACCTCGTAATCCTGCGGAGTCATATGCGCTTCCTCTTGCTCATTCTGAGCTCAGTCGTCTTGGGTTTGCTCATCTCACCACATAAGGCCATGCCCGAAGGTCGGCTGGGCGGGATAATCTGGCCGATCCCGACGACCCAGGTTGCGCATTACGCGGCCGAGATGGTCGGCCTCGCTGC
Source organism: uncultured Acidimicrobiaceae bacterium (assembly GCA_963719485.1). Lineage (GTDB taxonomy): Bacteria > Actinomycetota > Acidimicrobiia > Acidimicrobiales > RAAP-2 > Bog-473. The sequence goes on along the minus strand of OY970387.1, from coordinate 2,515,175 downwards.
GCTGCTCTGGATATGCGGCCTCCTATCCGGCCGTCGTGCCCTCTTGGTCTTCTTACCCGCCATAGTGATTCTTCTGCTCACTCATACCCGCACGGCCCTCATCGCGATGATCGTGGCGATGCTCGTGGCGGGCCTGAGCTTGATCCTGGCGAGGCGACGGGCTCGTAAGACTTTCGCCGTGGCGCTGCTGGTATTGGTGGCGATCGGCATTCCGGCGTCACCATTTGTCTCACATTGGTTGACCAGGGGAGAGAACAGCCAACAACTTTCTCAACTGACCGGTCGCACCAATGCGTGGACGCAGGTACTTTCAAACCATCGACCAAGCACGAACGTCATCTTTGGCGATGGGCTGTCAAACGGAAGCGTGATCGGTCTGTCGGATCCAGCTATGGACGGGCACCCGATCGACAGTAGTTGGGTATCGATCTACCAGGATCAGGGCATCGTCGGAGAAGTCCTGGTTGGTGGGATCCTCTTGCTCCTGCTCATGACAGCTCTCTGCCGGGCGCGGGGCCCTACGCGGGCGTTGGCGCTCTATCTGATCGTCTACTGCCTGATAGCCGGAATCAGTGAGACTGGCTTGGGGGGTGCGTCGCAGTACCTTCTCGACCTGACCGTTGCGGCGTCGCTCATAACTTTTCCTTCCGCAAGCGGCATGGACTTAACTGGTTCTACGCGTTTGAGGTATCCATAACGATGTCCGCGATGGACACGAGCCCGCTGACCGCGCCGATGGACGAGGCATCACTCCAAAATTATCTCGCGACGCCGCCATCAACACGGCTCGGAGTATCGGCCGCGTCCTGGTGCCCTTGCTCCAGGGCTTCGTGCGGTACTCGTACCTGGCCGCTGCGAGCGGCGTTCATTATGGGTCGGCCCGCCGTTTGAGCCAGGTCCTGCCATCTCCAGAACGCACAATGGCATTGAGATGCTGGTGTTGACCAGGAACCAAGACGTCGACGAGTGCATCTGGTGGTTCGGCGGCCAGTGGGAGCCGCAGATCATCGCAGTCCTCGAGCGCGAGCGTTCTGGGATATCTCGTTGTGTGAGATCAGGTCCCCGCTGATGAGCGTGTAGGTACTGCCGTTTGTCGCGCTGCCGACGATGTTGAGACCGCCCTCGGCGTCCTGTGTCAAGCAGTTGTACCTGATGGTGGTGTGTTCGCCCCGCCGTAGATGGCGTATCCGCCGTCGTTGTTCTGGCCTGTAACGTCGCTGCCATATTCGTTCGGCCCGATGGTGTTGTACTCATAAGTCCAACCCGACACACTGGCTGGGCCGGCCACACCCTGGCCTACGACCGCTCCACCGCGCGTCGCATCCGCTCTGGCGCACTGTCCGACGACGGCGAGTCGGTAGTCATTGGCGTGGTCAAGGTGTCTTGGTCAAGGTGTCTTGGTCAAGGTGTCTTGGTCAGCGAGTACGAGTTGAGAGCGAAGTTCTCGGTCGTCCCCGCCGTCCCGCAGATCTCGAAACCGAAGTTGAGTTCGCTGAATCCCGTCAGGGAGGCAACGTAGCCGTTCGCCTGTAGCCACTGGACATCGGCCAGGATGTTCTCGGTGCCGCTGGTGGCGGTGGTGTTGTGGACCAACATGATCTCGTCGGTCGTCGGGCTGCACGTCCCGTTGCAGTTGTCCAAGAGGGTGAAGCTCTGGCCCGCGATGGTCACGTTGGAGTTGATGACGTGCGCGCCGTTGCCGGTGAGCCGTGCGGTTGAGGTGTCTTCCCAGACCATGATGTCGCCCGGGCGGTTGTCAAACCAGATGTCGTAGGCCGACTCCCAGACGCCGTTCGCATCGCCAGGGTCGCTGGTGTTGAACGTGGACGACAGGGAGTTGAACCCACTCACGAGCTGCCCCTGTCCACCGTCAGCGTTCTTGTTTGGAGTCGTCAGCACCTCTTGCATGTCGGGGAAGTATTGGACGTTCGTCCCGCCCTTCATGTTCGCCGCCACGGTCCAGTTCTCCGCGCTGTGCTGGGGATTGCATAGCGTCTCGGTCGTGCCAGCGTTCGCCCCCGTATTCTGGTTCTTCACGTAGGTCGTGGTCCCGTTGCCGTTGGAGAACCAGATGTTCGGGTCGTAGTACGGCCCCGTGATGGCGTCCCCTGTCACGCAGTTGGCCGAAGACGAGCTGACCGCGAAGGACTGCTGGATCTGGGGCGCTGCCTCGTAGCTGGCGTTGCCGGCCTGGTTGGCGTCGATCACACACGTCCCGATGGCGACGAAGGTCACAGTGGCGCCCGAGATGCTGCAGCTTCCCTTCGCCGAAGCGTCGATCGAGAAGGTGACCGGGTTGCCGCTTGCCCCGCCGCTCGCTGTCACGGAGTACGTGCCTCCTACGACCGCTGGGTTGGGCGGGGTCGAGGTGAAGGTGATGCTTTGGGCACCGAGCACCGCGAAGGACTGCTGAGCCTGGGTGGCGGCCTCGTAGCTGGCGTTTCCGGCCTGGTTGGCGTCGATCACACACGTCCCGATGGCGACGAAGGTCACAATGGCACCCGAGATGCTGCAGCTTCCCTTCGCCGAAGCGTCGATCGAGAAGGTGACCGGGTTGCCGCTTGCCCCGCCGCTCGCTGTCACGGAGTACTTGCCTCCTACGACCGCTGGGTTGGGCGGGGTCGATGTGACGGTGATGCTTTGGGCACCGAGCACCGCGAAGGACTGCTGAGCCTGGGTGGCGGCCTCGTAGCTGGCGTTTCCGGCCTGGTTGGCGTCGATCACACACGTCCCGATGGCGACGAAGGTCACAATGGCACCCGAGATGCTGCAGCTTCCCTTCGCCGAAGCGTCGATCGAGAAGGTGACCGGGTTGCCGCTTGCCCCGCCGCTCGCTGTCAGCATGTAGGTGCCCCCCACGACCGCCGGGTTGGGCGGGGTCGAGGTGACGGTGATGCTTTGGGCACCGAGCACCGCGAAGGACTGCTGAGCCTGGGTGGCGGCCTCGTAGCTGGCGTTTCCGGCCTGGTTGGCGTCGATGACACACGCCCCGACGGCGACGAAGGTCACAATGGCACCCGACATGCTGCAGCTTCCCTTCGCCGAACCGTCGATCGAGAAGGTGACCGGGTTGCCGCTACCCCCGCCGCTCGCCATGACCGTGTAGGTGCCCCCCATGACTGCCGGGTTGGGCGGAGTCGAGGTGAAGGTGATGCTCTGCGCGACGGAGTCCGGATCGAATGACTGCTGCACCTGGGCTGCGGGTTCGTAGTTGGCGTTGCCGGCCTGATTGGCGTCGATGACGCAGATCCCGGCGCCGGCGAATGTGACAGTGGCACCCGAGATGGTGCAGGTTCCACTCGCTGAGGGGTCGATCGAGAAGGTGACCGGGTTGCCGCTACCCCCACCGCTCGCCGTCACCGTGTAGGTGCCCCCCACGACCGCTGGGTTGGGCGGGGTCGAGGTGAAGGTGATGGTCTGGGTACCGGGTTCCAGATCGAGGGACTGCTGGGCCTGGGCTGCAGCCTCGTAGCTGGCGTTGCCCGCCTGGTTGGCGTCGATGGCGCAGGTCCCGACGGCGACGAACGTGACGGTGGCACCCGAGATGGTGCAGCTTCCCTTCGCCGAAGCGTCGAGCGAGAAGGTGACCGGGTTACCACTTGCTCCACCGCTGGCCGTCACCGTGTAGCTGCCCCCCACAACCGCCGGGTTGGGCGGGGTCGAGGTGAAGGTGATGCTCTGGGAACCAGGGTCCGGATCGAATGATTGCTGCACCTCGGCTGCGGCTTCGTAGCTGGCGTTGCCGGCCTGGTTGGCGTCGATGACGCAGATCCCGGCGCCGACGAAGGTGACGGTGGAACCCGAGATGGTGCAGGTTCCCTTCGCCGAAGCGTCGATCGAGAAGGTGACCGGATTGCCACTTGCCCCGCCCCTCGCCGTGACGGTGTAGGTACCCCCCACGACCGCTGGATTGGGCGGGGTCGAGGTGAAGGTGATGGTCTGGCTACTGAGCACCGCGAAGGACTGCTGGACCTGGGTGGCGGCCACGTAGCTGGCGTTGCCGGCCTGGTTGGCGTCGATGACGCAGGTCCCGACGGCGACGAAGGTGACGGTGGCACCCGAGATGCTGCAGTGTCCCTTCGACGACCGTTGGATCGAGAAGGTCACCGGGTTGCCACTTGTCCCGCCCGTCGCCGTGACCGTGTAGGTGCCCCCCACGACCGCTGGGTTGGGCGGGGTCGAGGTGAAGGTGAGGCTCTGCGTCTTGGTTCGCGGCTGCGGCCGATGGCTGGCCCCAGCGCTCCCTGCACCGATCCCAACCAGACCCAAGACCAGTAGGCTTCCAAGGATCGTGCGGCCAAGAATGCTTATGCTGTGGCGCTCGAAGCAACGCCGAACGTGCTGGTGCATTTCGCACTTCCCCCCTGCTGGCTCCAAGCAGTCAGGAAACCTTCAGGAAGAGGATTCAGTGCACTTCTCGCGCACTCCTAGTCCGATTCGGCAACCCGGCTAACTCAAAGAGTCCCGTGGCTTTGCGTCCCCTCCTTGCGAAGGGTTTGCCATTTGTCGTCGGTCACCAGGGCGGCACCGAACTCCCGTTACCCTAAACCGGGTGCAACGTCGGATCAATAGTGCGAAAGGCCTACGGCGCTGTGTTAGCACGCTCGATTTGCTGAGCCGTTGTTCGGGGAACCGGTGAACTGGGCCTTTGCCCCATGCAACAGAACCGCAGGCTCTCACTTACTCCAAGGGAGCGCTCGGCGGCCGAAGACGGTCAGCATTCGCACTGGTTCCTTTGAGGTGCCCACGTCGAGTCTGGGGATCGCTCAAAGGTCGGGAGCTCGCCGACCTGTGCGCCGCGGCATTACATATGAAGGTCGTTAGGTCCGGCTCCGGAGGTGCGCTGCCAGGCGAGTTGAGAGGGCAACGATCGTCAGCGTGGGGTTAGCTTGCCCACTGGTCGCGAAGACGGAACCCCCGCTGACAAAGAGGTTCTCGACGCCGTGCACCCGGCAGTCGGCGTCGACCACCCCGTCCTCGGGGCGTGCCGCCATTCGAGTGGTGCCGAGGTGGTGGGCCTCCGAATTGAATTGCGCCAGCCGCTCCTGCACCTCAGCCCGGAGTGCGTCAGAGTCCCAGAGGCCGCGCCCGGTACGCGATTCTGTGAGCCGGGCCCGCACCAGCTCGAAGAAGCCGACGACGGTTTCGGTGTCTAGGTCGCTGAACGCGACGTGGACGCACAGGCGGGGCATGCCCAGCGTGTCTTGGTCGCTGCCGAGGGTGACCCTGCTGTTTGGGTTCGGCGTGTGCTCCGACGCGACCAGAAGGTCGAACTGTCGCCCGGTCTTCTGACCGAGCACCATGGGCAGGCGGCGCCGGGCCAGCCACCTCGACTGGACCAGATGGACCGAATCGGGGGCGAGTCGCGGCATGTTGCGGCCCAACACGCGCCAGTGTTGGCTCCGCAACCCGGCGTCGGAATGCAAGGCGCGCCGGAAGCCTCGTACGCCGTTCTCGCGCAGGGCACCGATGTACGTCTTAGCGAGGTAAGTCGAAGAGAAGAGGCTGTTGCCGTGTGACGGGTCGGCTATGTCCGGCCGGTGGAACACTGCGGCGGCGTTGCCAATCTGACGGCTCGCCTGACCCTCTGGCGTGACCCACAAACGCCGCCGCACGTAGACGCCCTCGGCGTCGCGCTCGAACCCGAATATGAAACCCGCGTCGGGATCGTTCAGCTCCACGCTTGCCACGACGTTGCTGACGTGGGACATGTAGAAGCGGCCCACGTTCCCGTGGCTGTTCCCGACACCCTCGGGCAGGACGTCGTTGGACGCCAGGAGCAAGCGTGGGTTTTCGAGGCCGCCTGCGGCGAGCACCACGTCGCGCGCCTCCACCGAGAATTCGGCGCCGGGCGCGGTGGCGGCAACGACCCGGGCCACGCGCCCTCCATCGCTGCTAAGAACCAGGCGAAGCGCGCTGGCCCACAGCAGTACCCGGAGGTTGGGCGCCTGGCGCAGAACACGACCGTAGCTGCGCCCGAAGTTGGTCGGGGGGCTCCACCGCTCGAGCCGCGTCGAGACGACGGTGTCACCGTCGAACCCGGCAATCATCTCCGGCGCGGCCCCCGGCAGGGCGTCTTCCACGTCGTAGGCGAAACGCCCGGCCTCGCAGAGGTTGTTCGCCCGGCGGTAGTGGGGCAGCAGGTCGGCGTAGCCGATCGGCCAGCCGCTGTAGGGTACGTGTGGCCGCTCCTCGAAGTCGACGGGGTCCAGCGGGAGGCAGCGGCCACCCCAGAGCGCCGTTGTGCCCCCCCAACCTCGCCGGCGGTTGAGCTCAAGGCGCTCGTGCGAGCCGGCCGGGTCTACCAATCCGCGGTAGAGGTCACGGTCCCGCGTGCGTTCCCGCCGGCCGCCCCCCACGAGGACGACTACCTGCAGGGGGGAGCGCGCCAACTCGTACGCCATGGTGATTCCGGCCGCGCCCGCGCCGATCACGCACACGTCCGTTGCGATGGTGGTATCGGGAACGATGCGCCAGCGCGTCCTCAATCATGCGATTTGCACCTCTGGCTGGCGGATCGTGTCCTGGCCACTATATCCGCCGGCCCCGTCAGTAGGCCTGAGGGGGCCGACAGCCAACACCCGGCGCAAACACAGTTCGTGACTCGCGGCGAAGTAAGTCAAGTTCCATTTTGAATCACACCAAGCGTCGTCTCATCGCGACCGAGGTATGTTGACCGCCTCACGTTTGAGACGACTCCTCTGGGGGCCGGGTGGTTTGCAGCCGGATTGCCACGACCTCGGCGTGAAATGATCCTGGCATCGCTTGTAGGACGCGGCACCAGCTGCCAATCGCTTCGGCTCGTCACCGAGCAAGTCAAGCAGTAGCTGAGCCGCCTGTGAGCCAGCAAAGACCACAATCGGCCTTCTCTCATGACTGGGCTCAGCTCCAGATGTCACGCATAACGTTCAGCACGACGCGCGAGCCGAGCCGATCAAGCCTTATTGGCAATTCCTTCAAGGCGCACAAGCTATGCCGGACAGCACGCTGGCGCTCCGGAGGACAGATGACCAGTAGAAAGCCGCCCCCGCCGGCACCAGTCACCTTCACCCCGGTCGCACCCGCGTCGAGTGCCTGATCAACTGCTCGGTCGATCTGCTCGTTCGACACACCTGACGCAAGCTGTCGCTTTGTCTCCCAACCCCGCCGGATGGCGGTGCCCACGGCCTGTACGTCGCCACTGCGCAACTGCTCGCTCGCGGCCGCCGCGAGGTCGCGTAGGCAGTTCAGTTGGGGAAGGGTGGCCGCGATATTCGCTGACTGCTCACGCAGGATCATGTCAGCGCTCCTAGTAATTCCCGTATAGAAGAGCATGATCTGCGCCTGAAGCTCCCGCCGGTCGATCGAAGAGAGCTCGATCTCCTCGGCGACCACATCGGGACCGGGGCCGAAGTGGATGTCGCGTATTCCCCCGAGCGCGGCGATGTACTGATCCTGTTTCCCGATGCTCTTTCCGCAAAGGTCGATCTCGATCGTGCAGGCTTGCTCAGCGAGCTGCTCGCCGGAGAACTGCCGGCCCTGGTAAGCCGAGAGGGCGTGCAGGAGACCCACCGTCACCGAGGATGAGGAGCCCAACCCAGACCCGGACGATGGGATGTCGGCAAGCATGGTGATCTCGACCCCGTGCTTCACGCCTGTCATGAACATCGCCTCACGCACCAGTTCGTGATTGAGATCCTCTACACTTGAAACGATTTCCTTCTTGGAGTAGTTGACGTAGATGTCATCGTCGAACCGCTGTTTGACAATGACGTAGACATACTTGTCGATGGCACAGTTGAGAACACGTCCTCCGTGCTCGACGTAGTATTCGGGGAGATCGGTGCCTCCCCCGACCAGACCGATGCGCAGCGGCGTCTGAGTGACGATCATGACAGTACCTTGGGCCGCCACTCCCGGACAGCTTGCCGGTAGGTCGCGGGGGTTCCGATATCGCAGAAGTAACCCTCGACGGGAAGGGCGCGGGCCCGTCCAACCAGCCGAGGAAGAAGTTGGTACCCGATGTCGCTTGGAAGCTGGTCGTCGAGCTCGAGAAGTAGGCTCGGGTTGAAGGCATACATACCGGCGTTCGCCAGATTGCCGACCGGCTCAGGCGGTTTCTCTGTAAATCCGATCACGAGCCCGGAACGGTCGACGTCAACCACACCGCACCGTGATGGGTCTTCGGCACGGAACACGGTCAGGGTTGCCCCCTCAGCGCCGCCACGGTGAAAATCGATGAGGCGTCGCAGGTCGAAGTCCGTCAGGTTGTCGGCGTTGACCACCAGGAAGAACTCTTCGTCGCGCACCCAATCTCGGTGGTGTCGGAGAGTGCCCGCGCTGCCCAAGAGTTCAGTCTCGAATGCGGTGCGAATCGCGGGAGGTCCGGTCCGTGCCTTTATGTGCTGTAACACCACGTTGGGCAAGTGGTGCAGATTGACCAGAACCTCGTCGACGCCGGCACGATGGAGAGCGTCGAGCCAGAGATCGAGGAGAGGTGTTCCACCTATGGGCAGCATGCACTTCGGGGTGTGATCTGTGATCGGTCGCAGTCTGCTGCCAACTCCCGCCGCCAAGAGGAACGCTTTCATGAAGCAACGCTCCGTACAACCCCCGACGTCCGCATACTTGTGTTCGCCTCGTCGAGCACTCCGCCGATGTCCTCGACGCCCTCGAGCCATTCTGCGTAGGCAGCCACCGAGTCCATAGGTGTCCGTTTCGGTGACCAGCCGAGCATGCCGATCGAAGTGATGTCGGAGAGGATGTGGCGAGTGTCGCCGAACCGGAAATCTCCGGGCGCGGTTGCGGGTCGGTCGGAGCCGTACTGCCGCATGACGATGCTGGCGAGTTTCCGAGTGGTCACTGGTGCGCCACCGCCGACGTTGAAGACGCTGCCAACCGCACGGTTGTCCTGAAGCACGAGGATGTTAGCGTCCACCACATCATCGATATTGACGTAGTCCCGGATGGCCTCGCCATCCTCATACAGAGTAGGGACGCGGTTCTGACGATAGTGGAGGCAGAAGATCCGGCACGCGCCCGAGTAGGCGTTGAAGACGGACTGGCGGGGCCCTTGCACGATGCTGTAGCGCAGCGCCACCGTGGGAACCCGGTATCGTCGCCCCAGGTGAACGGCGACCATCTCCTGGCCGAGCTTCGACATGCCGTACGCGTTCTGAGGGTTAGCAACGCGTTCTGGCGTCGCCTGCATCGTCAAGGGTCCGTCACATTCCGGGCAGGGGATGTCCCACTGCCCTGCCGAAAGAGCGGACTCAGGACGCATTCCGGGCATCTGCTCCCCGTCGAGAGGGCACCGATAGAGGCCCTCGCCCATGGCTGCTTGCGAGGACGCGACGACGACCCGTGCAAGGTCAAGCCGCTCAGCAACGATGATTTGGTACAGCAGCGCTGTCGACACGACATTGACATCGGAGAAACGGGCGAAGTCCGTGAGGTAGTCCTGGTAGGCAGCAAGGTGGTAGACGGCGTCGACACGGCGCAGCAGGTTCCGGAGGAGGTCCTCGTTACGGACGTCACCTTCGTAGAATTCGACCTCGGAGTTCAGGTGGGAGGGTGGTCCACCTCGATGGACCGGCGGTGTGAGCGCATCGAGGACGACGACCTCGTGACCGAGCTCAATGAGCCGATCAGCGGTGTGCGACCCGATGAAACCCGCCCCGCCGGTGACAAGAACTCTCATCGGCGCCGCCTCTCGGCAACCTCGCGATAGACGTCCAAGGTCGCAGCGGCGGTTGCACCCCAGGTGAACTGCTGGGCGCGGGCGAGCCCTTGGGTTCGGAGTGTGTCTGCTCCAGGACCCGTCGCGTCAAGGATCGCGCGGCCAAGCGATGCCGGGTCATCAGGGTCCGCGAGCAGGGCCGCCCCACCGGACGTCTCCGGCATTGCGGTCACGTTGGACGTGACAACCGGACACGCGCAGGCCATCGCCTCGAGGATCGGCAACCCGAAGGTTTCGTTGAACGAAGGATAGACGAGAAGGTCTGCCGCTTGATAGAAGCGAGCAGTTTCCTCGAGTGGCACGCCACCGACAAAGACGACATCCTCTGTGATGCCAAGCTCATCCACCATCGAGTGCAACTCAGCCGCGTACCGCTCGTCACGCTCCGCGCCGACAATGACAAGTTGACGCCCCTCCAGTTGGTGGCGCACGAGCCGCCAGGCACGCAGGAGACCATCACAGTTCTTGTACCGCCAGAGGGAGGATACGAACAGAACGAAGGGTCGTGAGATTCCAAATGAGGCCACATGCGCTCGAGCGGCATCGCGATTACCGGGCTTGAAAAGGTCATGATCAACTGCTTCATAGATCAACCGAAGCTTCTGTTGGTCCACTTCCAGATATCGGTTGATCTCATCACGCAAGCTGTTGGAGTTGATGATGATCGCCTCAGCCACTCCCGCCGAGCGCTGGTAGTTCATACGGCGATAGGTCCGTCGGCCGATGGTGACTGATTCTGGAGCTGTGAACGCGTGCATCGTCTTGATATGGATTACCAGTGACCACCCAGGGTTCATCAGGGGGGCTAGGCCGGTATTCAGCACGTCAATATGGCTGAAGGGTAGGCGAAGGGGAGCGAACAAATGTTCACTCGCCGTTCGCAAGACACGGTGCTCGTTCGACCAGGGGAATGTGATGAGGCGAACGCCCTCCCCGTAGTCGGGATGCATGCGTCGCGCGGCGGGGCTGAGCATCAGATGAAGCTCTTCGCCGGGTAGAAGGCGGTTGGCCATTTCGGGCACCATTCGTGTCCAGAACCAATGAGCACCGGAAGGGTTGCGCGGGTCTTCCGAAAGCAGGTTGATTGCGAAGCGAAGGCGCGGGTAGGCATCGGCGAACCCTGAAGGTGTGGACGAGCCAGAGGCCGGAGAGCGCGCTGTACTCGCGCCGATGGTCATTAGAACGTGCTTGACGCTATGGCGTCCGTGCTCATACGCGTTTGCCGGATGTACTGGGCCAGCGCGTGCATGATCGACTGATGGAGGTCCTCGACAATTCCGTAGTTCTCGCTATCGACATGGACCGCAACTTCTGCGATCTCCCGGGCGCCGCCGCCGTCGAATCCCGTCAGGGCAATGGTGTGCAAGCCGTTGTCGCGCCCCCACTCCAGCGCGTGGAGAATGTTGGGGGACCGCCCTGACGATGAGATGGCGATCAGGACATCTCTCGGCTCGGACTGGGCCCGCAATTGGTACGCGAAAGAATCGTGGTAGCCGATGTCGTTGGCAATCGCTGTCAGAAGCTCGACGTTGCTGCTGAGGCTGATGACGCGGGACCGAAGGTCGGTACCGTTCCTCACGCCCTTCAGGTGGTCACACTGCAGGTGGTTGGCTACCGCGGCCGAGCCACCGTTGCCGCACGAGAAAACCAACCTGCCGCGGGTGTAGGCGTCCAAAAGGATCTCGGTGGCACGGTTGAGCAACGAGGGTTCGATTGTGGCCGCCGCGCGGGCGAGCTCGTCCAGATACCCACTGGTGAACGATCCCGCGGTCGGATATGGCACCGCCGGGAACGGCACCGCTCGGGGTGTCGTCTCCGTGGGGCGGTACGTCGTGGTCACACCTTCATCCTCTCGAGGATGAAGCACGTGGCCTCGGACAGGTCGGCAAAGGACCAGACACCCTGGGTGTGTGGTCTGGGCCCAACGTGAATGGCGGACGCTCCCACCGCTTCGGCCAGTCCGACGTCCTCCGGGCGGTCTCCGACCACCCATGAGGAGGTGAGGTCGAGGTTGAGCGCTTCAGCAGCGGCCCGTGCCATTCCGGGCATCGGCTTGCGGTCGTCGCTCGTGCGGGCGAACTCGGTCACAGTCCCCTCTGGGTGGTAGGGGCAGTAGAAAAATCGGTCGACGTGGGCCCCGTGCTCTGCCAGCCGAATGGCTATGTAGCGGTGAACCTCCTCAACATCACTGATGTCGTAGAGCCCTCGGGCGACACCGGCCTGGTTGGTCACGACCGCCACCGGCACTCCGGCTCTGTTGAGTCGGGCGATCGCTTCGGCGGCGCCGTCAATGAACTCGACGCGGTCGACGGATCCGACGTGGCCGTGATCGACGATGATCGTCCCGTCCCGGTCGAGCAGAACGCCCGGGCGAGGGTCTGATCGACAATGCTGCCCATCGCGTCCGAGCATCGTCGCTGAGAATCCTGTGCTGTCGTCCGCCGGCGCAGGTCCGTGCAGCGAGGCTCCGAGCAGCGGACTGATCTGTCCGAGTCCTCGCTCGCGCAAAAAGGCCACAAACCTTAAGAGCAGCTTTCTGCAGGACAGATACCTGGAGTTTGACCATCCCCCGCTGGCCGGACACCTCGAATAGGAGGAAGTCATGCCAACGGTGACCGAGCAGCAGCCTGAGCCGACCAGGCGTCGGGGCAGGTACCCCAAGGAGTTCCGCCGGACGCGTCCGCCCTGGTGATCGACCCGCACCGCACGACCGACGTGGCCCGGGAGCTCGGCCCGGTCGAGCAGACACTTGGCGGCCGGGTGCGCTAGAAACGGATCGATCGGGGAGCGCGACGGGCTCAGTACCGAAGAACACGAGGAGATGGCCAGCCTGCGCCCGGGGGTGAAGTGCCTGACGACCCAGCGCGACCTGCTCAAATGAAGTGTGGCCTTCTGGGAGTGACGGGGGGACGGCCAGACTTGCCAGGACGCCGTACATTGCGACTTGGCGAATGTCGTGCGTGCTGCCTGAACGCAACTAGACGAACGTGGCCGTGTGGGCGGTCGTCGCACGGAGCGTCCTCAGGGGTGGCGTGGACATCGCCCCCGACCCTCTCGATGGATATGCGGCCACGCCAACCTGGTCGTCCGTCTGCTGGGCGGACCACCCGATCAGGGCCGACGTGTTCGAACTCCACGCTCGGGTCTCTTGGCCCTTCGCATGGGAACCGACGTAGTAGTAGTCCAGATCTACGAGCTTTCTCTGTCAGTCGGACGGCGATGGAATGAGCATCCTGTTGATGGCAGCCCGAAGAACAGCTACGTCGATGCTGAAGCGCCCCATGAGCCGGGGCGCATCCAGGTCTCGATGGTCTAAGGTGCCAAAGATTTCCTGATGGGCGAATCCGAACGAATGGCACATCAGGGCGAAGTCGGTGATTATGTGCTCTTCGCCGGGTTGGCGAAGTTGCAACAAGCTCAGATCGTGGTCGTAGGCGTGGATGATGTTGGTGAGTCCGGCTCCGTGAATCCCGATCACGTACCGGCATTCGCGGAAGAGTTGCGCCTGCTCGCGGAGAGACATCCCATCCGTGTCGACGGTCTCGAAGTTCCACTCGCGCAGGAGAGCTTCGATTTCTTCGTAGTTGCTGAGGGTCCTTCCCCGCCCCGCCGAGCGGGTGAGGAAGATCCGTCGCTCCGCACTTGTGTGAGGACGACCATCGTCGAGGTCCAGGAGGGCGAGGACCTCGCCCGGGGACTCCAGAAACCTGGTCCCAGCTGAGGCCCGACTCAGAAGTTCGGAGTCCGGGGAGACGGAGCGGTCCAGCAGGAAAAACTGGTTGGCGGAGCAGAACATTACGCTCTTGCTTTTGATGAATTGCCCTCGAGGCGACATGAAGTTCCATCGTGACAACCGCTTCGACTGAATCGCCTCTCGGAAGAACGGTTGGTCGAATAGCCCGTCCGGCACTATCACTGGAAGGGCCGGGTCGATGTTCGCCTCCTCCAAAAGCAGCATCTTCGGCAAGAAGTCGCGGTAGAAGTGAAAGTAGTTCAAGGGCCAGAGGGTGGCCAGCGATATAATCGACTCAAGGTCGGAGCGATAACGCCCAAGGATCCTGGCCTTGAAGTATCTCGCCGGAGACGGAAGACCGCCGACTTGCCTCAGGAGGGGTTCCCGCGCCCGCGCCGCATAGGCATTGCTGACAGAGGTCTCGATGAGCAAGCCGTAGTCGGCGATGGCGAATCCGAATCGTGGCTCGATAAGCACATTCCGCTGAAGCTGACACAGGTATGGCTTCAGCGGAGAGTCCGGTGCCCTTCGGGATACATCGGCCGGCGAAGTCCAGAGCTTGAAACTCGATTCCAACGGCCTGGACGACTGGAGAGCCGCAAGGCTGTCCCACGCCCTAATCCGGACGTTGCGGTGGAGTCGGTGAATTGGCGGACCCATCCGCGAGCGGATTTGCTGCATGTCGATGAAGGCGGGGACTCTAGCAAGCGATGCCTGCCTTGGCCGTCCATTGTGCCGCCCTGGCACCAAGGTCCTCACGGCGAACCCTGAGTCGAAGGCACATCGCGAACTGGATGCTCTCGGCGCGATCGGAGGTGTGTACTCCGAGGGATTCGAATACCGGACCTTCTCGATTCCGTCATGCTGGTGTCCGAATCGGACAGTCCGAAGTGAATCGCGAAAACGTTTCTGGGTCGGGAGACTTCTTGCACTGTGCTCGACCAGCCGCCATTGCGGCTTGTGACCGAGCACGACCTTGCGCTACGTGGGCACAGTGAAGATCGGCAAGCGACAACGAGTGTCTATGGCATTGAGATACCACCACCGGCGGCTTTCAAACGCGACCTGTCACGGCCGAGAGTTTCCAGTAACGGCCTCTGGCTCCTTGCAACCGAATCGTGTCCGCACGTGCTCGGTCACCAGATCCTGGACTTCGAGTCGCTGGCGCGCGATCAGAAGACCATGCTCCAGCTCTGGTAGATACGCCAAGCGGAATCGACCCTGGCGCTCGAGCCCGTTGAGCACACGGGGAGAGGCGCCATACCGGATCGGCATGAACGACCCCTTGCCACTGACAATCAGGACATCGGAGCCGACTGCATCCAGTTCTGGAAGCCAAGCTGCGCTTCGCTCCCGCGGCGCTGTCCTCCAAATCTTTGCCCGCCAGAGTAAGTCCGGGAACGTCCGACGGACGCGAACCAAAGGCGAATCGCTTCGGAACCTTTCTTGGAGCTGGCTCGAACCCATCACTACCCGCCGGCGGGGATCCACCGACCTTCCGTCGCGTATCTCAGGCGGTACGAAGGAGAAGTTGGGATTGATCGCAACCACGCCTCGAGGCGTCAGGTGGAAGGCGCTGTCGATTGCCTGATAACCCGATGCGCAGAGGCCGACGAGGATTACGTCGGACGGGTCGGAGGGAGAACACCATCGGGCGACCTCTTCCACATCATCGAAGGCTTCCGGCGCGCACCACTCGAAGTCTTGTTGCTCCTTGTGGCGCAGGGGGCTGTCACCCAGCCCACTGAGGTCGATGCGTATCGAACGCAGACCTGTCTCGGCCCACCTCCGGGCTAGGTCAACCCACGTCCGAGCAGGCCCGACCCGATAGCCGTTGGCAACACTCAGAAAGATAGCTGTCGGGCCGGCGTTGCGCACCGGCGACTCGGTCACGATTCCGAAGAGGCCGGTCTCGCCGACCCACACTGGCGTCTCGACGATGCTTGAACGGCCACTCGGCCCGGGAATGGACACAGGCCCGGTCCAGCCCGGCACCGAGATGGGCTGAGGCTCATGCTGGGCGTGGGTGCCGACCCACTTCACGATCCGATCCACCGCCTCTCTTGGGACGGCCGGGTGTGTAACGTCATCGATCATGCGTGAATGTCCGATCGCCTCCCCCCACTCAATGAGCTCGCCGCGCAATCGATTCTGAAGACCCGTGGCGTCTCGGTCTGAGCGAACGAGGACCAGCATCCGGGTTTGGCTCTCGCGCAGATTCGACAGATCCAACTTACGTAGGTCTGTAGCGGTGAGGGTGTCGAACAATATCCCGGGGGCGTCAACAGAGCCATCCGTTGTCATCGTCGGCACATTGAAGGACAAGGCGCTTAGCGCCCTTTGCCGGGAAAGATAGGCCTTGCCACTGGGTTCCGGATCCCATAGCACGAGTCCGTCGATATTCCCGTCGGCCTCGCCGACCACAGCTGCGAGGGTGGCTCCCAGTCCCAGGCCGACGACGAAGACCGATCCAACACCAGATGCTCGCATGGCGGCCACTGCTGCAGTAATCGAATCAAGCCAAGACCTGACCCGCTGTGGTTCATTGCCCGTCCCTGCCGAGTCCCCCGTGCCGTCGTAGTCGAACCGGAGCGTGCAAACGCCGTGCGCCATCATCTCGTCACCGAGGCACCGCAATGTGTAATTGGCGTTCTGGTAGTCGCGGCCGAATGGAGGGCATACGACAACTCCGGCCCGAGCGAATCCCGATTCGGGGACGTGAAACATCCCGAACAGTGGTCGCCCCTCCGATCCGAACCAGATCGGCTTGACTTGCATTGAACGGCGAGGCGAGCCCGGGGTTGTGGTGGTCGTCGGTCCCGTAGGGCTGGTCATCGGTCCCCTTCGCGTTCGAGCCCCGTCGCTGAGGAACTTGTTCCGTCGCACGCGGGCCCAGATCCGTGGGGCGAGGCCCCGAGCAGCAGACCGATCCGTCCGGGTCCTCGCTCGCACAGAAACGCCATAAGTTACAAGAGCAGATTTCGGCGGAGCAGATACCGGGCGGGCCGGGACTGAGCGTCTAGAGAGGAGTCTCAGTTTGCCCCTCGGTGACCGCGCCCAAACTTGATTGATTTCCCAGGGTATGACGTATCTTGAGAGCCGCATCTGTCTCTTGACCTAGAGGGATTCTTTCGAGATTCCGAACCCTGGATGGAGCTGCGGTGGGGAATCCGGAGCGGGTGTGTATGGGTGACAGAGCGAAGGTCGCAGTCCCGATCTGGGCGGAGATGGACGGAAGAGGCGCGGGTGCCGAGCCCCAAGTGTCTGCCGTGCCAGGACCGCGGGTGCTTCGAGTAGGCCTGGTCAACAACATGTCAGAGGCGGCCTTCGAGGAGACGCATGCATCGTTCGCGGGCCTTTTGCTCGCTGGCGCCGCAGGGATGGAGATCGAGCTGCGGTGCTATCGAATTCCGGCGCTGTCCCCCGAACCAACCATCTTGGACGCGGGCCCTTCGCTCTACCGAGACGTCGAGCATCTCTACCAAGACCCACCTGACGCACTGGTGGTGACCGGCACCGAGCCGGTCATGCCTGAGCTCACCGACGAGCGATACTGGGACGCCTTGGCTACGTTGCTGAACTGGGCCGAGGCCACCGTACCTTCGACCTGGCTGTCGTGCCTCGCCGCGCACGGCGCGTTGCAGGCATTGGATCAGGTCGATCGCGTGCGGCTGCCGGTCAAGCGTAGCGGCGTCTTTCCCCAAAGAGTGAGCCAGTCGCACCCCCTGGGTCGGGGACTCGGCGTGATGGCCGCGTTCCCGCACTCGCGTTGGAACGGGGTACCGAGTAGGTCGTTGCGCTCCGTAGGGTACGAAGTTGTCATTGGCACAACCGGTGACGAGTGGACGCTGGCTGCCCACGAGCGCGCGGGGCGCATGCTCGTGCTCGTGCAGGGACATCCCGAATACGAACCCACCATGTTGTTGCGAGAGTATCGTCGGGACATGCGAAGATTCGCTGATGGCTCGATGCCAGTCCCCCCTCAGATTCCGGCGCGGTATGTCGACAAGGAAGGGGAGAAACTCCTGCGAGCGTGGAATTCTTCGGCCGAGCACTTGTGTCCAGCCGAATGGAGCCATGTCTTCCCCATGGACGAGCTGGCCGATCATGTGGTGCTGAGCTGGGCAGATCCCGCCGTGCGGCTCTTCACCAACTGGTTGGAAGACGCTCGTTCTCGCTCTCGTCCGTTGATCGTCGGACGCGCGAGTGCGTGACGAGACGATCGCAATACACGGCGGCTATGAGTCCGATGGGACCCGTGCGGTCGCCGTGCCCATTTACCAGACCGTGGCCCATGATTTCATCGATGCCGATCACGCGGCTGATGTGTTCGATCTGGCCGTCCCCGGGTTCCACTACAGCAGGATAAACAACCCCACGGTCGGGGTCTTGGAAAGCCGGATGGCGGCCCTCGAGGAGGGGGTCGGCGCACTCGCTCTTGCCTCGGGTGCCGCTGCCGTCCGGTACGCCGTCAGGAACCTGACGAACCAGGGCACCAGCGTTGTGGCCACCCCACAGTTATACGGGGCGACCTATACGCTGTTCGCCCACCTGCTTCGGGAGGAGGGCGTCGAAGTTCGCTTTGCAGCCGACGAGCGGCCAGAGTCAATCGAGCCGCTCATCGACCAGACGACCAGGGCGATCTTTTGCGAGACGATCGGCAATCCCGGAGGCAATATCGTTGACGTTCCTGCCGTTTGCGAGATGGCCCACGACCACGGGGTCCCGGTGATCGTCGACAACACGGTGGCGACTCCGGTGCTGTTCAAGCCTGTTATGCATGGGGCCGATGTGGTGGTCCACTCGCTTACCAAGTTCGTAGGAGGTCACGGCACCAGCCTTGGAGGACTGATCGTCGATGGTGGCCATTTTCCCTGGTCCCAACACGCCGAGCGCTTCCCGATGTTCACGACACCTGAGCCGAGTTTCCATGGCGTCGTCTATGTCAAGGAATTCCCCGAAAACGCGTATATCGTCCGTTGCCGGACCGTCGGCATGCGCAACGGAGGCGCAGCGCTGTCGCCCTTCAATGCCTTCTTGCTGTTGCAAGGTCTCGAGACCCTTTCGCTCCGGTGTGAGCGGCACCAGACCAACGCGGCGGCGGTGGCGCGTTGGCTCCAGCAAGATCTCCGGGTCGCTTGGGTCAGGTGGTCGGGATTCAACGACGATCCACAGCACGAACGGGCCGAGCAGTTGTTCGGAGGGCGCCACCCATCCATCCTCACCTTCGGTGCGTCGGGTGGTTATGCGGCGAGCATCGCACTTTTCAATCGGGTAAAGCTGTTCAAGCGGCTCGTCAACCTCGGAGACGCCAAGTCGCTGGTCAGCCACCCGGCCTCGACAACCCAT
The DNA here is from genome assembly GCA_963719485.1 of uncultured Acidimicrobiaceae bacterium. Taxonomy (GTDB): domain Bacteria; phylum Actinomycetota; class Acidimicrobiia; order Acidimicrobiales; family RAAP-2; genus Bog-473. Next base: position 2,496,375 of record OY970387.1, on the reverse strand, counting down.
CGGCAACTCAATGCGGAAGAGCTCCGGCTGGCAGGGATCTCGCCCGACATGATCCGCCTTTCGATCGGGATCGAACATATCGACGACATCATTGAGGATCTCGATCAAGCTCTCGGATCCGGCCCCTAAACTGAAGTGTCGTTGAGGATGGATGGCCGACCCGCCCAGTCGTGCCAGCGGCCATGAACTCCATCGTCTCTGGCCCCATGAGGTGGATTCGTTTTTCGGAATCTCCACTGCCCTAACAAAGGGGTTCCGGTGCCCGATGATACGTCGTGGTCAGGTATTCTCTCGGAACGTGGGCAGCTCCTGGTATTTGTGATCCGGCCAGGCCCTTCGCTCGATTGGGACGATGAATTGGACGCGCTCGATCTGATACTTCAGCATGCGGTGAGCCGGCCTAGCGCCCTGGCCATGAAGGATCAAGCAGGCTCCTGTAGCTATGCCGAGTTGCTGGAGCAGGTGAGGACGACCGCGGCCGGGCTGGCTTCATTTGGTGTGGAACCAGGCGATCGCGTCGCTCTCTGGTTGCCCAACTCCACGACCTTTGTGATCACAGCGCTCGGGTGTCTGTGGCTCGGCGCGCCATTCGTCCCGCTGTCGCCTGACGACCCTCCCGCCAGAGTTGCCCGGGCAGTGGTCGATTGCGATCCAACCGTAATCGTCTTGCCGAGTGACCGCCGCAATGGGCTCGACCCGACCGTGTTCGGCGGCCGTCGCCTGACTGACCCCAGCTCGCTGCTCGAAAGCCGGGGCCCCGTGCCACCACAGCATCGGGATCAGGATAGGGACGCCTATCTGATTTACACCTCGGGGACGTCCGGCTCGCCGAAGGGCGTCCGGATTCCCGAGAACGCATTTCGCATGGCGATCACGAGTGCTGCCGATCTGCTGGGGTTCGATGCCATGACCAGAGCCTTGTGCTTCTCACCCTTCCACTTCGACGGTTCGTACGGGACGGTGTTTCCCGCCTTGGTCGCTGGCGGAGCGCTCGTGATACCGCCCCGCGAAAGGCTGATGTTCGTCAAGCCCTTCTATACGGCCTTGCTCGAGGAGGGCATCACTCATACCGGTTTCACCCCCAGCTATCTTCGACTCCTGCTTTCTTGGCCCTCCGCACCGAGCCTGTCTCGCACCTCGCTCGAAACCATCGGCCTCGGTGGCGAGGAGTGCGTCGCGATGGACGTCGCCAGACTCTGGGAGCTCCATCCGAACGTACGAATTTTCAATCGGTACGGCCCGACGGAGACCGCTATCCAGGTCACGACATACGAGATCACGCATGAAGACGTGCGTTCTGGATCCGTGCCGATCGGATCGCCACACCCAGGAGTGTCATTTCACATCGTGGCCCAGGACGGCAGTTTGGTTCTTGCTCCCGAGGAGGTCGGTGAGCTGTACATCGGGGGAAAGCAGCTCATGCGTGGTTACTGGGGCGATACCGAATTGACGCTCCGTGTTTTGCGTGACGATGTCGTGCCCGGAACCACGGTCTATCGAACCGGGGATCTTGTCTATCGGGATCACCACGACCACTACGTCTACATGGGTCGCACCGACAGCGTCGTGAAGCGAAATGGCATCAGGGTATCGCTCCAAGAAATAGCCCGAGTACTCCGTGGAGTGGAAGACGTTTCGGGTGCGCTTTGCTTAGCCGTCGACGAGAACGGCCGTTTGGCAATCGCCGCCTTCGTGGAGGCAGGTCCCGAAGTCACGGTGCCCCAACTTCTCGAGGTCATGCATCACGAGCTTCCGTCCGGCATGGTGCCCGACGAGGTCCATCTTTGGGCCTCTTTTCCGATGAACTCGTCGGGAAAGGTCGATCGTCATCGGCTTGTCGCCGAAGCAAAGCTGGTCATTTGGGGCAAGGCCGACGGAGAACTCGAACTCTAGAAGGACGGAACTCCAGAATCATGAAACTGCAGCACTGTCCTATAGGAATCCGAGTCGGCGCGGCTGCAGGTGCCCTCCCCAACTACAACCCACGTCGGCTGCTTTTCCCCGAAGCCGGATGAATACCAACCGAGAACGGGGTCGGTGTCACCTTTTGAGAGTGACCAAGAGAGACCGTCCGGCAGGCTGAGCGTCGCGCTCCTCGTGGAGGTGTCGTTCGACCACGTGAGCTCGACGCCCTGCTGGACCATTCGGGCACTTATGTCGGGTCCCAGGTGATAGGCCAGCCGAAAGGCATGTCCTCCTGTCGTCTCCAGTCGGTCCACGATCTCAATGCGCCGAAGCTGCCTGGCCAACCGCACGGACCGGATGTGCCGCACGGGAGGATTGAGGGCGCGATAACCGTCGTGCTCAGCCGACCAGTAGGTCACAGCGCCGTCCGCGTCGGTCTCCAACTTAATCAGCCTGCTCCGAGCCTGCCGGGTCCACAAGAATGGACCACCTGAGGCGGACTGACTCTGCCGACTCAGCTCTATGGTGTTGTGCGCCAGCGTGGAACGGAAGTAGCTACGCCAACGCGGTTCGCCGTGGTAGCAGTAGGTACCAGGATCCGCGAGCACTTCCGTACCCCCATGTCGAACTTCGATTGCCAGGGCGTCGGCGTGGGCATGCGCGGCAATCGACAAGAACCCGTGCGGACCTGAGTCGCAACGGCACCAGATCTCCTCACCGTGTGATGGAGCGCTGCGCATCAGCGTCAGGCCCGCATCGCCGTAGTGGCTCGGTCGACGTTCTGAGTGCCGGGCCGAGCGACGATGCCCGGCCATGGACGTGAGCACAATGCTGGTAGCCGTCGGTTCTGTGGTTGGCCACCACTCGGGCGTGTCGAACAGCGAGGCGCCGACGGCGAGCAGACCGGGCCATCTTGCCGTCGCTGCCTCAGGATCGAGAACGAGCACCATCCCGTCGTCCCCATCACCGAATCGCGGTGCATGGAAGTTGACGTCTACCGTCCCCGCGACCACCTCGAGCATGCGGTAGATCAGTTCCCAGAAGCCCTCGGAAAGAGGGCGGCCGGCCAAATCCGCCTCCGCTCCCGCGACCAGAGCGAGTTCAGCGACGAATCCGTGGTAGTCGAACGCCATCTCTCGGTTGACGCCACTGGGAAAAGTGTTCCTCTCTAGCTCGCGCTCGAGGACGCTGGCGGCTTGATCGGCCCAAAGACGACTTTCGGAAAACCAGTCGAAGGAGAGGGCGGCCACCAGGAGGCCGGCCGTTTCGGCGATCACGTGATTGTTAGCCGACGACCCTCGGCTTCGGAAGGTCGCCAAGTAGTGCTGATGCCACCAGATTTGGGCAAGCGCCACCTCGTTGTGCTCGAACAGTTCGACGACGCCCTCCCAGGTCTCAAGGAGCCGTCGCACCCACACCCAGCTGATCAACCGCAGCCCAATCTCGATTCCGCTCGTCCAATGAACTCCCGAGAGGAACGGGTTCTGCACCCACCAGGAGCGAAGATGAGAGGCAGCGCGTTCGGCGTAGCGCGGGTCACCGGAAAGAGCGAATGCGGCACCAAGCACCGTCACGTGGTGCATCCGAGAGAGCTCCCAGATCTGTTTGATGTTCCCGGTGACGTCCTCGGAGCGGTGGTCGACCTTGAAGCAGTAGTCGACCTGAGGAGCCCGTCGTGCGGTCACTGGATCAAAGAACCAGTCCGGGTCCTCCATGTCCTCACGCAGCGTGCCAAGGAGCTCCCACCGCCCCGCCAGTATCTCCTCAGCGGCAGCGAGTATCCGTTGTCTCGCCCGGTCGGGGAGCGCACCGAGGGCTTCCTCGGAGAGAACGGCGCGGAAACGGGGCTCCAGGGCACTGGTCCCGGCCTTGGCACCTGCGGTGGAGGGAGGGTCCCACGAGTGCGCGGAGACACTGGGCACGATCTGTCGACGGACCCACAACGTGCGCCTCACGTGGTCGGTGGTGCGCCATCTCAGTTCGGAGGCGGACATCTTCGAAAGTCTGCGAAGGCGCCACTCGAGCTCGACGGAGCTCATGTTGCCTCCTCGTCCAATCCGTCTTTTGATTGCGCTCGTGGCGATCACATCTCTTGTGGTGTTCGACTACTGATGCTCACCGCCGTAGCCAGGGTGGCCCGGGTTGTCGCAGTCAACGAGCCGAGCGAGATGGGCATCGGGCTACCCGTTCGCACGGACTTCAGGAAGGCCTTGATCTCGGCGGCTTGCCCCTTGTCCGGTGTGCCCAGATGGCGTCTCGAGCGGCGGCGCGAGCCGGTCCAGACAGTGGCAGATTTGAAGTTGTCAAGTCGGGCGGTCCGCCCTGCGCTTGACGCCTCGAAGGTCTCCTTCGGAAAGCGGCGGTGTGCGTTCGTGAGATAGGTGATGGTCGCCAGCGAGCCGTCCTCGAAGCGGAGGCTTACCTGCACCTCCTCGGGATTGGCCGCGGACAATGCCATGACCTCAACCGGATCGCTGCCGATCCACCAGCTGATGGTGTCGACAAAGTGGCCACCTTCGCCCACGAAACGAGAGCCTTCGAGTTCAGCGTCCTTGTACCAGCTGTCCGACGCGAGCCGTCCCGCGTTGACCAGGTATCGGGCGTTCGTCGTCTCGGACGTGGAACCGAACCGTGACCGCATGTCGACGAGGAGGGGGGCGTAGCGACGGTTGAAGCCGACCATGATCCTGTCGTTTCCTGTGGCATCTACCGTCGCCAGGATGCGATTGAGCTCGTCGGTCGTGAGTGCGAGGGGCTTCTCGACGAAGACTGCCTTTCCCGCTTCGAGTGCGCGGCATGTCAAGCTGGCATGCGCGCTGTGTCGGGTGACGATGAAGACCGCATCGATCGAGTCGTCGCCGAGAACCGCGTCCGCATCGGTGGTTATCGCCGCGAACCCGAACTTGCGCTGTGCGTTGATGGCTGACAGCGAGCGGCGGGTGGCGACTTGGGTCAGCTCGACGCTCGGATCCTTGACGATATGCGGCAGGAGCATTGAGGATGCGTAGTTCCCGGCACCGACGAATCCGATCCGCAGGTTGCCACCAGAGCTGCCCTTAGGGTGGCCAAGATGGCGCGTTGAGGTGGTGCGGGCCGGTCGGCCCGATGGTGAGTTGGTGCTTCTCTCGGTCTGACCCGTTCCTGCGAGACCCACCTCAGTCTGTGAGTCATATTCGAAAAGAAAGCCGACCCCTCGCAAGGCTCCTGTGCTGAGCTGTTCGTAGACGCTCGGAGCGTCGTGAAGTGGGAAGACCCCTGCGATCAGCGGCTCGGGATCGATCTCCCTTTTGGCTATCGCACTGATGAAGCAGTCGAGGTTGCGCCTTTCCGTCCATCGTACGTACCCCGGAGGGTAGTCGACACCGTCGAGTTCGTACCTGGGGTCGTAGCGACCCGGTCCGTACGAGCGTGAGAACCGAAGGTCGAGCTCCTTCTCGTAGTAGTCGTTCCAGGGCAGGTCGAGCTTGCACTTGCCGATGTCCACGACGGTAGCCCGGTCCCGTGCAAGCCGTGCCGCCAGCTCCACCGGCTGGTTGGAGGAACCCCCCGTCACCAAGAACACCCGGTCCGCACCTAGCCCACCAGATACCTTGGACAGCGCCCGTTCGACCGCGACCACGCCATCGACGTCAGGGGCCGCGCACAGCACCGCACCGGCCTTTTCGGCGAGCCGGCAACGATCCTGGTCGAGATCGAGGCCGACTACTCGCACCCCCGACGCCACAAGGAGCTGGACGACCAACTGTCCGACCAGGCCGAGTCCGATGACACAAGCCGCATCTCCGAACTGTACGTTGCCCTGACGCACGCCCTGGAGGGCGATCGAACCCACCGTGGCAAAAGCCGCCAGCCGGGGGGAAACGCCGTCGGGCACCTCGACGCACAGATTGGTCGGCACCCAATTGAGCTCGGCGTGCAGCGCGAACTCGTTCCCGGCACAGGCAACGAGTTGGCCGACGGAGAACTGCTGGGCCCCCTCCCCCACCTCCTCCACGATGCCGGCCAGCGAGTAGCCCAGCGGCGAATAGGAGTCAAGACGGTTCATCGCCTTCTTATAGGTCGTGAGCGTGCCTTGTTGCTGTACAGCATCGAGCACCTTCTTCACCTGGTCAGGGCGAGCGCGAGCCTTTCCGGCCAGCGACATCTTGGACTCTCCAACCTTCATCAACTCGGTGCCCGTGGAAATCAGGGAGTACAGCGATCGGACGAGCACCCCGCCCGGAGAACAGGAGGGCGCAGGCGCGTCAATAACGGCAAGCTCGCCCGAGCGGTAGTTCTGCGCCACTAGCTTCACTGGTCGTCCGACTCCTTCTCTCGTGGGCGCTGTGTCACAGCCCAACTCCGGCTCGGCGGGTCTGGCGGTACCAGAACTCATGGGTGAGCAGCTGCCAAGTCTGCTTCGACCGGTCCTCCCGTCCTGACCGCTCGCCCTCCACGAGCGCGCTGACGGGCGGGCCTTGGATGAGGCCTGTGCCCCCGAGTTCGCCCGGGGGCAACGTGACATCGATCACGTCAGGCACATCTCGTGTGACCCCCGCTCGCAGGGGTGCCGAGAAACAATGCTCCGTGAGGGAGAACGAGCCTTCCTCGTCCGGACCACGGTGCTCGAGGCACTGGCCCAACATCTCAGTGGTCTCCTCGCCGTCTACCTGCTGGTAGGCACCTGCGAGGCAGCACACGGGTCAGGCTCCGGAGGCGATCGCAACACGACGTCGTGAAGCCGAAATCAGCTGCTCGTACACACCGACATAGCGGGGAACCTGATGGTCCCATGCGAGTGTCTCTTCGATCCGCGCCCGCCCCGCCAAGCCCATAGAGCGACGACGAGGTTCGTCGTCCACCAACTCGACCAGCAATCGAGCGAGCTCACCGACGTCGTTGGGTTTCGCGTAGATCCCGGCATCGGATGCCGAGACCCGGGTCTCCCGCAGATCGAAGGCAACGACGGGTAGCTCGAACGCCATGTACTCCATGGTCTTGTTCATGGTTGACAGATCGTTTAGCGGATTTTTTGGATCCGGGGAAATGCCCACGACGGCGGTCGACAGGATCGCGGCCACCTCTGCGTCGGGGATCTTTCCAGTAAAGGTCACGAAATCAGAGAGGTCGAGGCGATCACGCAGAGCGACCAAATCGTTGAAGCAATCACCCGATCCTATGAGCGTGAAACTGATATCACGACGACCGAGCTGGTGCACAGCGACATCGGCCAACTTCAGGACGAGATCGACTCCATCCTGTGGTCCCATGACGCCGATGTACGCAGCCAGATACGGTCTGCCTCGTCGTAGGCTTGGTTCGGGTGCGGTCCGACGAAGCCTGGCACGGTCCGGACCGCTGCGGACGACGGTCACGTTCGCTGGATCGACGCCGTCGCGCCCGAGGACGACCTCTCGATAGGAGTCGTTGGTGGAGATCACGTGGTCTGCCGTCCTGGCGGTGCATCGCTCCATGAGCCTCAGAGCTCGGTAGACGAGTCGATTGCCGTTCGGGAACCGCGATTGGTACAGCTCCGGACAGAGATCGTGGTGGTCGAAGACAAAAGACGACCCGTGAACCATGCGGAACAGGAGTCCGATAGGCCAGAAGAGATCGGGAGGATTGCAGCTCTGGACGACCGCGAAGCGACCCCGCCGGCTTGCCTTGAGGCTGAGCGCCAGGGTGGCGAAGAACGAGTAGAAGTACTCGACGACGAAGGACGCTCTCGACCCACCCGGAGCATAGGGCTGGTACTTGTAGAGCTCGACACTCATGAGCGTGGCATAGCGTGGGTCGCCGGGAGCCTTTGGGCAGACCACGGCCACCTCGAAGCCCGCATCAATGAGCGACCGGCATTCGAGCCAGACACGGCGATCGAACGGTACGGACAGGTTCTGCACGATGATGAGGACCCGTCCCCGCTTGCCTGGTTCGCCGTGTGCAGCCGTTTGCACTCGACGGGTTGTGCGGCCGGCCGTCGGTCGCTCGAGCGCCTTCGCGGAACCATGGCCGGTCACCACGAAAGTCCTTCGTAACAATCCAGTGCCTCGAGCTCGGGACCCAGTCGACCGTCGAGGTCGATGATCCGGGGCGGACGGAATTCGAGCAGTGCCTCGACGATCTCCGGGGTAGAGAAGGAAACGAGCGCGACATCTGCGTCGGCTACGGCCTCTTTGGGGCCGTTGGTGAGGATCCGCTTGAGGTGTGGAAGCTTGGACTCCACGTATTGACGGTTGGAACCGACGAGGGAGGACGGGTTCAGGACCGGGTCGTGAATGCGGACGTCGTAACCCTTGCCCAGCAGCGTCTCCGCCAGGTCGACGTAGGGACTCTCACGGAGATCATCGCTGCCGGGCTTGAAGCTCAGTCCCAGTAACGCGACTCGGCGGCCCTGGCCCGCGACCACTCTGTCGATGGCTTCGTTGATGGACAACCTGTTGCTTGTCAGTGCGCCGGAAAGCAACGGTATGTCGATGCTCTCGGTTCGTGCCAGGTAGAGGAGGGAACGGAGGTCTTTTGGCAGGCAAGATCCGCCGAATGCAAACCCTGGCCGCAGGTACTTCGGCGAAATGTTCAGGCAACTGTCCTCGCAGAAGAGTGCCATGACCTCTCGGCTATCGACGCCCAGACGACCGAAGACCCGTCCCAGCTCGTTGGCGAACGAGATCTTGGTGGCATGAAACGCATTGCATGCGTACTTGAGCGCTTCAGCGGTACCAGGATCTACTACGCGGATGGGGCAGTCGAGGAAGGAGAAGAGGCTCGAGACCGATTCGACGGCCCGTGTGTCCGCGGAGCCGATGACCGTGTAGGGCGGCGAGTAGAAGTCCGCAATTCCCGTTCCTTCGCGAAGGAACTCCGGGCACATCGCGACGCCCACCTCCAGAGCCGAGTCCTGGAAGGCGGCCTGAAGGCGGGTGGCGACGCCCTCGACCGTTCCGGGTGGAACCGTGCTGCGGATGACGACCGTGTGAAATCTTTGCCCTCTCGCGACATCCCTAAGTGACTCGATGAGATCGCCGACGACGCGGTGAATGTAGGTGAGGTTCGTTTCGCCGCTCGCGGCTGAAGGCGTGCCCACGCACAGAAGCGACAAGTCAGCGCCCGTCAGCGCACGGGTCGGATCGGCAGTGGCGTGCAGCGTTCCCGATGACACCGATCGAGAGAGTAAGGATTCCAGACCAGGCTCGACCACCGGACTGTGCCCGGCCGAGACGGCGGCAACCTTCAACTCGTCCGGATCGACGCCCCAGACATCGTGGCCGTTGTTGGCGAGACAGGCCGCTGTGACCGTGCCGACGTATCCGAGCCCGAAGACGGCGACCTTCATGGCGTCATAGGAAGTTGGCGCGGAAGACCAGCCCGGCAAGAGATCGCCATACTCCAAGATGAGCCGAGGAACGCCCAGGAGATACATGAGGCAGCCACCCGGAAGCCTTCTCCATCGGGCGATTGTCCGGGCGGCGACCGTTGTTACTCTACCAATACCGCTTTCGAGCTCGATTCCGCCCCGAAACCCCATTTTTGCGCTTGAATCGTATCAACCGCGGACGTTTTTTCCTCCATATCGCCTCGGAGAGGTAGTAACAGTGACCCCTGAAACCACCGACATCACTCAAGAGATTCTCAGCATCGTGGCCGCCCATGCGCGGCTTTCGATCGATACGTCGACGCTCGGCCTCGATGACGATCTCTTCCTCAAGGGGATGACTTCACATGCGAGTGTCACTGTCATGCTCGAGTTAGAGTCGCATTTCGGCATCGAATTCCCGGACAGCATGCTGTCTCGGAGTACGTTCGAGTCGGTTTCAGCCATTCACGCCGCGGTGGCTCAGCTCCTCGCCACGCCGCAAGCGGGATGACGACGCACTCGGATCGTCACTGAACTCCAGCAGGTATCGGCGTGTCGCACCGGCGTGCCTGTGTGATGCTGAAGGCCGGCTGGCACTTTGGAAACTGAATTAGTCTCAGTTCTCCGTGACCAATGGCTCCAGCGTGATCGCACGGTAAGGAACGTCCTTGCAAAAAGCGAGGGGCGTTACCCGGGGTCGACTTGGGTACTGGGTGGTTCGGGCGGTTCACTCGAATTGACGTGTCCGGAATTCGATATCGCGACAACGGCGGCGATCGCCATGCCTCCTTCGTGACTGAGGCTGACGAATAGCCCGTCGATCCCCCGCTCACCGGCAATTCGAGCTGCCATGCCGGTCAGGTGCAGCACGCAGTTGCCGGCGGCTTGCCGCCGCACCTCCACCGAGGTCCAAGGTGGTATGAGATCTTCGATCGCCAGCGCCTTGATGGTGGCCTCCTTGGCTGCGAAACGGGCAGCGAGCCGCGGGATCGGATCGGATGATTCCGCGCATTGGGCTCGCTCCAGAGGAGTGAAGAGCCGATCCAGGTAGTGGTTACCGAAGTGATCGATGGACTTTTGGACTTCCGATACGTCAGCCAGGTCGACACCCACGGCGACGACCCTTCCGGCCAATGATGGGAACGCGAGAAGTGTGCAATTCCATGGTCAGGCGAGACTCTTGGCCGTCATCCCGCTCGAGACTGCCGTCGGGCCATCGGAGCTCAGGAAACGTGGGCACGCCGGCTACCCGACGTTCGGGGACGGTATCCGGCAGCGTTCGCGAGGGACCACCCGGCGCGCCGTGCGCGCGCAACGGCGGCCAGCTGGGATTTGACGCCGAGCTTCTGGAGGATCGCCTTGATCTGTGAGCGAACGGTCGAGATTGAGACGAAGGCAGCATTCGCGATTTCCTCCGCGCAATGGCCTTCTATGAGCTCCGCCAAGACCACCTGTTCACGCTCCGTGAGAACAGCGAAGGGATCCAAGCTGGGTTCCGGCGGCTCCTCGCCGGCTTCCGCTCGCGGCAGCGAGGCGAGCGATCTTCGTGCGATGTGTGGCGTCGCTCCCATCCGTAGAAGGTCGTTGACGGCCCGGAACAACTGGTCGAACGGCTCGCTCCGGTCGATCAGGGCAGATGCTCCCGCATCCTTCCAGGCGTTCAGGCGATCAACGACGTCTGTCGCGTCGATGACACACACCGTCAGCTCCGCTTGGCGCAGTGCACCGACAAGTCCGGATCCGGATGTGACGTCGAGCGTTAGGACATCAATGAGGACGAGGTGCGGTCGCCATGCGATACCAAGTTCGATCACCAGTTCCCTGGGCGCGACGTACTTCGTGGAGAATCCGTATGCCGCGAAGGCGCCGGCCACGGCTCCGGTCAACAGGTCGCAACCAGCGACCAGGATCCGTGCGGGAATATCCTTTGATTCGGGCGTGCTCTCGAAAACGCTCATGAGTTCCGCACGTCCCAGGCACTTGTAGGACGACCGAGTCTCGACGCGGGAGCCCGCAGGAGAATGCTGAAGCAGTTCCCGCGCCGAGGCGCCAAGGAGCACGCCCCCAAGGAGCACGCCGTGTCGTGGATCCCTGTCCGCAGACCATTCGAGACCATGTTGTACTTCCCTGGATAACCGCCATCGCCAACCGCCATAACGGTGGGTGCCAACCCGCCGTCTTGCCACGCTACTTGTGCCCCCGCCGAGCGTCAATCGGCATTTGGAGATGGTTGCCTTAAGGAGGCGCAACTTTTTTGGGTGCATGCTCCCCGTCGGAACGACCCACTCTGAGTGGAAGTCGAATAGGCCGCCCGCAATGGGTCGACCAGATCAGGGGGGCCACGACCCCACGCGAGACCTGACACGGTGCCGATGTCCTGCTCCCGCCAGGCCATGACTACCTGAGCCGTGATCCTGGCCCAACGGCCAGCGCCCTGACGCAGGTCAGTCCCGCTGGCTATCGCGGCGGCCCACCGCAGCGCTTCTGTGTCTCAGTGCGGAACCGGCGGATTCTCTGAACCGCTGATCACCACCTGAAAGCAAACGTGGCCGGCCGATTCCGGCAGATCGGTCAGCGCGACGATCCTCGCCGCAGCCCCCGGATTCTCTTCCCGGACCGATTGCGTGACCCGCCAGAGAGCGGCAAGCACGCGCGCCCGACGCGCCACGGACAATTCCTCGAGGCCGCCGACGTGCTGGCGGGGTACGACCACCGGCCCGACGAGTTCGGGCAAGCTGATCACCACCACCACGTCGTCGTCATAGGAAATCCTAGGCCGGAGGTCGCTGTCAGCCACACGCTGCGCAATGGCGCAGGCTCGACATTCCCCTGCCACGGTGACCTGGCCGGAAATCCGCGACCAACTATGGCCTTGATCCAAGGTCGTCATGCCCCCTAGTCCAGTCAATTCGATTCGCAGCTAACACCAAGCTTACAAGAGTCGAAAACGATTGTGACGATACGGAGAACTCGCGAAAACCTCGTCGACAAGCGCTTGGGGCCACGTATCAGGAACGGAGTATTTCCTCTCGGAATGGGACACGAAGGATAAACCGACCACATTTGACAGCGACGGGGCTGGTGGCGTCTTGGTGACCGCGCTCCACCCATTGGTCGGATGGGCCGACGGCATATCGGACACCTCTCCTGCTGAGCCGGCTCCCAGGGAATGGTCACGACACATGGAACGGATCGCACAAGCCGCCCTGATGTATCAGGTTCGGGGGCAGACGTGACATCAGAGCTGAGCGCGAACTGGTGGTCCCCCACGGTTGAGCAGACGCTGACGCGCCCCCCGAATCGGTCAACCGAAGAGATGACCGCTGCGCAGACTCTGCGAATCCAGCCGGGTCCGCAGGTCGAGCAAGTCATCGCCAGTGAGCCGGCGATGGCTCGGAAGCGGAGCGGACTGAGAGTTCGGCTCCTGATCGTCGATGTTGTCGCCGTGGCCGGTACATGGCTCTTGCTGGGAACGGTGAACATGCCGGCCACCACGGCGAATCGTCGGTGGGCTGGAGCGATTGCCGCCGTCATCGTGACTCTGGTCTTCATGCACTTGCTCGGGCTGTACCGGTCGCGGTTGTGCGTGCAGCGAGGCCAGGAAAGGGTTCGGATCGCCGTTGCCGTGGTGGCGGGTGCAGGGATTCTCGAGCTGCTCCGGGGGGACGCAGACCCTAACAGCGCCGCGTTGATCATCGCTGCCGCGTCCTGCGTCGTCGCTGTTATCGCGCTTCGCTGGGCCTACAGTCAGTGGCTCAGAGCCGAGCGGGCCCGAGGACGCTACCTCCGAGGACTTGTCATGGTCGGCGCCAATGACGATGCTGTCGCTATCTGGACCATGCTGGACTCGGAGCCAGAGCTCGGGTACGAGGTGCGGGGGGTCATCGGCAAGCCCTGCGGACCATCCGGCTGGGCCCATCTGCCGAACGGCGGAGCGATCGACCAACTTCCGGACCTTGCCGCCCAGACCGATGCCAGCGGCGTCCTTCTCGTGGCCAACGCGCTCACCGCTACCGAAGTCCACCGGGCGATCGAGCTCTCCACGGCGAACCACTTGCACGTACAAGTCTGGCCCGGATTCCGGGGGCTGGGTACGCGCCGAGTCAGTCGCCTCCCGATGAGTGGCGAAACATTCTTGTACGTCGAACCCAGGCATCATCCCACGTGGCAATTCGCGGCCAAGAGGGTGGTCGACGTCCTCGGGGCAGCAGTGGGATTGCTGCTATCGACACCGGTCTTTCTCCTGGCTTGGGCTGCGATCCGGCTCGAAGACGGCGGCCCCGCCCTGTACCGACAGGTCAGAATCGGATTCGACCAGCGACCCTTCGTTGTCTACAAGCTCAGGACGATGGCGCTCGATGTCGACGTCGACGCGGCGGTGATCAACGAACGCACCGATGGTCCACTCTTCAAAGCGGCACACGATCCACGGGTCACCAGGGTCGGCGCCGTCTTGCGCGCCACGAGCATCGACGAGATCCCCCAACTCTTCAATGTTCTGATCGGGGAGATGAGCCTAGTGGGACCCCGCCCGGCTCTCCCTGAAGAGGTCGCCCAGTTCGACCTCGACCTGCAGCGTCGACACGAGGTCAAGCCCGGGATAACCGGGCTCTGGCAGCTCGAAGCACGGGACAATCCGTCCTTCCACGCTTATCGCAGGCTCGATCTCTTTTATGTCGACAACTGGTCGATCGGGCTCGACCTCTGCATCCTCCTCGTCACAATACCGATGGTGATCACGCGCGCTCTCACCGTCTGCCGACCAGAGCGGATCGCGCAAGAGGCGACACCCGAGACTGTCTAGAGGATGGAATCAGCCCTTCCCTTTGATCCAGCTCCGGGACTGGACGCCGCTGACCCGGACGATTCTCGCGGTAGGGGGCCGGGCACGTTGGCTCGACGCCGCCCGGCCAGCTTTGCCGCCCCCTGATACGAGCCTTGCTGGTGGCTTGGGATATCTCTCTCGCCGAGGCGCGCCACAAGTGGATCTCCATGACGTCGCACGGTCCCGAGCTGCACAAGGTAGTGGGCCGTTGAGGGAACCGGTCTGCTACTTGGACGCCGGCCCGAACTCCAAAACCATGCGTGGGTACATGAAATGTGACTTTGTGCCCCGACAAAAGGACCCCCCTTCCCCAAAAGAGGGGATGACGAGTCCCGAAATTGTTCGGGACTATGGCTAGGACACCATCGGTTGGGGCGCCGACCGGTGTTGGAGGATCCTTGGCGATGGGATCAGGAGGGTTTGTAGGTGGCGAATCAAATGGTGGAGACGCGCGGCACCAGTCCGGAGAGACTCAAGGTGGCACCGTCGACGGACGACGATCTCGTTCAAGTCGTGGCGCAGGCTCGCGGTGGATCGGGCGACGCCTGGGAGATTCTCGTCGAACGCTTCGGTGGGTTGGTGGCGGCGATCGCGAGGCGGTGTCGGTTGAGCGACGCCGACGTCGCAGAAGTGTGCCAGACGACCTGGCTGCGTTTGGTGGAGAACCTGGACCGTATCGAGCAGCCGGAACGCCTTGGTGCGTGGCTCTCGACCACCTCTCGGCGCGAGAGCCTGAGGATCGCGACGCGAGGGGTCGTGTTCTCTGGGAGCGAGGCGGTAGACCTTCTCGCGGACGAAGACGCCGAACCCCTCGATGCCGCCCTCTTGAGGGAGGAGCAGGTGACCGCGATCCGGATGGCCGCTGACCGGCTCCCGCCGCGCTGCCAGCGTCTTCTCGGCCTGTTGATGGGAGATGACGACCTGCCGTACAAGGAAATCGCCGAGCAGCTGAACATGCCGATCGGCAGCATTGGTCCGACCAGAGGGCGTTGTCTCGAGCACCTCCGCCACATACTCGACGAAATCCAGCTCGCCCAGACCGGCGCCAAGGGTCAGCAGACCTGAGATCAACTCGGGGGCGGGGCATACGGCCCCGTTCGCTTGAGAAGCTTGCGAGCGGAGCGACGGTAGTTGTAGAAGTCCGACATAAAGGATCGACGTTCGTACAACCAATCGAGCGGCTCTCTCATGTCGTCGACGTACCCGAGAGCGTAGGAACCGCGCTGGTAGCCCATGAGCCGGAGCAGTCCTTCGGGGAGGGTGCGTGCGATCTCGGGAGGGCAGGCAAGATACTGGTTCTCCTCCTGACGTAGCCACCCGAGTGAGTATCCGATGTTGACCCCGATCCGGTGGACGTCGGTGGTGTTGGCGCCGCCCCCATGGAATATGGAGCCGACGTAGACCAGAACCGAGCCCTTGGACATGACCGCGCCGGCGGAAAGAGCCGGGTCCACGTCAGAGGGATCCTCCTCCCAGAGATGACTCCCAACAACCACCCGGGTGGCACCCATCTCTTCAGTGAAGTCGGTGACCGCCCACATCGTGCTGATCTCCGCCTCGAATCCGGCGGGGAATGGGTAGTGATCGAACGACCACTGGTCCCGATGGAGGCTTTGCGCAGGCTCACCAGGGCCGATGTCCACGAGCTGGGTCAGATCGACCTGAAAGGTGCTGCAGTGGTCACCGAGTGAGAGATCGAGCGTCTCAAGAATCGTTGGGTGAGCAACAAGGGCACGCGCGCTCGGAGAGCGGGCGATAAGGGCGCCGGTACGCCGAGTCGCGTGACCCAGGAATTCGTCAGGCGCCACGTCGGTGGCGGCGAGATACGGCTCCAGTTCAGTTTCCATCTGATCCATCATCTCGGGAGCAACAAGGTCCGAGATGATCACGCACCCGTCTTCACGAAGAACCGTTGCAATCTCCCCAACCGCCGTAGTAGATCCGACGGTCCTGGCTGCTGCAGGCATGCTCGTATTGTACGTTGGAAGCGGGAACCAATCTGGCCGACCGGTGCTTCCTGTCCCTCGTATTGGTCGCCGCGCAATGGAGGCTCGAACCTGACATGCTCCCCTTCCGATTCGCTGTGCACAGTTCGATCGCCCCGACCATGGCTGCCTGGCGGGATCATGCCCGTCTGGCAGAGGAACTCGGTTACTCGGCGCTCTATGTCACCGATCACTTTGACGCACAATTCGGGCCCTTGGTTGCGGCGACCGTGGCCGCCGAGGCCACTACTTCGTTACATGTGGGGACCCTCGTGTTGAACAACGACCTGCGCAACCCGGTCGTCCTGGCCAAGGAAATCGCGTCCCTCGGCCTGGCGGCAGAAGGACGGATAGAAGTAGGACTCGGTGCGGGTTGGCTCCGCAGTGATTACCGGGAAGCGGGTGTCAACTACGACGATCCCGGTACGCGGGTGGACCGGCTGGCCGAGAGCCTCACTGTCATGAGGTCACTGTGGAGCGAGGATGAGACGACGTTCGCCGGCAGGCACTACAAGGTGAGCGGTGCCCGCTGCGATCCGCGCCCGGCGTCGCCCCCCCGCGTCATCGTCGGGGGCGGAAGTAGGCGAATACTCACCGTTGCCGCCGAGCAGGCGGACATCGTCGGGATCAACACCAGCCTGCGTTCTGGCGAGAAGGAAGGTGACCTGGCGAGCAAGGCCACCCTCGATCATTACGATCGTTGCTTGGCATGGGTGCGCGATGCGGCAGGTGATCGCTTCGGTTCGCTCGAGTTGCAGATTGCGGCCTTTGCTGTCGTGGTTGTCGGCAGCAGCCGCGCCGCGGTGCGCAGCGCCTCGATGCTCGGCTTCGACGGGGAAACGGCGCTCGATGTCCCGATTGTGCTCATCGGAACCGTGGACGAACTGTGCGAGCGCCTGGTGGAGCGACGACAACGGTGGGGCTTCAGCAACGTCGTGGTGCCAGGCGAGGCGATGGAGATGTTTGCCCCAGTCGTTGCTCGGTTGGCTGGCACATAGATCCCTCGACCCACTGGCACGCACCGGCACCTGTTGCAACCGCAACCGTCGACCCCGCCCGAGGGAAAAAGTCCCGCCGCGCATAGGTGGAGTGTGCGCCTCGGGCGGTTACGGCGAACGGCGTGACCGTTCCATCACGCCTTGTCGTTCAAGAAAGGGGAGCGAACTGCCTCACCTTGCCGGACCACAGCCGCTCGGGCGCTCCGACGTTGCGGAGGTGGACCTCGGGAGCGGTAACTCCGTGCCTTTCCAGCAAATCGACAAGTTCCCTGCGCAATCGCTCACTATCGCATGAACCGTCGGTAGTGAGTGACACATCGACACCGCGATCTGTTTGGCCGACGAAGAAGTCGGCCACACCGGGCGAGGCGAGGAGTGTCACCTCGAATTCGCGACGGGGCACAGTCACCCCACCCTCCCAAACGAATACCCCGTCCATGCGCCCCTGGACGCCGGTGATGCGCCGATGCGCACAGCCGCAAGGACAGGGTGCATCAGTGATCGTCATGGCATCCGCGATGTCGTAGCGGATCAGCGGCTGGTCCCGGTTGTAGAGGTTCGTCAGCAGAACCCGATCTGCAGGCTGCCCATACGGCACGATGTTGCCCTGCGTATCCACCGGCTCCAGGATTACCAGGTCATCAGCGATGTGCATGCCTTCTCCGACGCCGCACGGAAAGGCGTAGGTCCCCTCCGTACAGCCCCAAAACTCCGATAGCTCGATATCCCACGCAGCCCGCACCGCCTCCCGCACCGGCGGACTACACACCTCGCCCGCCACACTCACCCAAGTCGGTGCGAGCGTGAGCCGACCGGCGAGCGCCTCCAGAGCCAACAGGCGGATAATGCTCGGCCATCCTTGCAGCGCCTCCACCTTCGGCTCAGCCGCATTCAGCCCAGCGACAAGTTCCGGTAGGGCAATCGTGCCCGAGAAACAGTGCGACGGCGGCCCCCCGCTCTCGAAGCTACTGAAGGCGTGGAAGATGCCGGATTCGTGCTTCGGGCTGCATGAGAAGACTTGCGCCAGGACCGCGTCCGGAGATTCTCCGCGTCGCCCGGTCCACCGAGAACCCTGCATCACGAATGTGACAAACGCTTCCCACCCATAGACGTGGAGCGCCTCTGTGCCAGTGGCCCCGGAGGTCCTGATCGCCCGGTACTCGCCATCGAAGTAGCGGTCGGCGTCCAGATGCTCAAGGTGCTCGGTCACACGAGCTCGCGTCAGGCCAGGAACCGTGACCAAACGATCGAACTCCTCCATCATCTCGGCCCTGGTCAGGACAGGCAAGGACGGAAGTTCGGCTTCGGTAAAGGTCGCCAGTTCTCGTCCGGCCAGCCTGTCCCGCCAGAACGGCGAACGATCAGCCGCCCAAAGGAGCAGGTCGCGCAGGAGCTCTTGCCGCTCGGCGGCGAGGCGGTCAGCGTCCCACCCGAGACGCCGGGCACCCCTCAGGTAGGCGTTTTGCAACTCCGCCCGCTGACGTCGCAAGAGGGCGGCGTCGCTCACGCCGACACGTCGCCCGCGCTGGATTGCACCAAGCGACCGTAGCAAAACCTAATGGCCAGGATCTCACGGAGACTGAATCGTTCTGGCCGACGGAACACCCTGTAGGCGGAGGGGCGCCGAGGATGGGTTCTGGATCCGCATAGGGAGCGCGCCGGGGATGTGGTGGTGATCCCACACGCTTTGATGCGTCAGTGAGGCCAGCCCCCCATGCTCTACCCCTGACACCACCATTGGCAAGGAAGCCGCCGGTGGGTCTAATGGAGAATGTGACAGATCAGGCTGCGACAACGTAGAACGTGCCATGGGTTTCATCTGGCTGCGGGCGCGAGCAGAATTCCGCGTCAAATGGCGGGCGTTCATGGTCTTGGCCGTGGTGGTCGGCCTGGGCGGCGGTGTCGCGCTCGCAGCCTTCGCTGGCGCCCGGCGGACCGACGCGGCGATGCCCCAATTCGTCGCCTATAGCCGGCCCGACACCGGCGGGTTCCTGTACGGGAGCGCGTCCGCTCCGCCCCTGGTCACCGGCCAGGCGGCCAACTCCCTTGCCTTGGCCCCGTTGGAACAGCGCATCGTGGACCTGCCGCAGGTCGTCGCCTACTTCAGGGCGCCCTACCTCTTCTTGACCCCAGATCCCAAAGGTCACCTCAACGGCGGCCTCAACGTGATCGGCGTGGCCAACGCCGACCTGCTTCGCACCGTCGACCGCCCGTTGGTGGTCGCCGGGCGGCTCCCCGATCCCCACAGCCCCTTCGACGTCGCGGTCAACGAGTTGGCGGCTGAGAAGCGCCACCTCCACGTCGGCAGCCTGTTGCGCCTCTACGCGTACTCGGCCACGCAGTTCCAGAACGGCGGGCTCACGAGCGGCGTGGAGCACGGCAACCAGGTGCCCGAAGGTCCCACCTTCACGGTCCGGGTCACCGCAGTCGTCAGGGCGCCCCAGGACGTCAACGCCGTCAACCCGGCGATCGCCAACGAAGACGTCTCGTACGAGGGCAATCAGAACCTCTTCTTGACGCCGGCCTTCCAGCCGCGTCTGGCCGCGGCGCTGCACATCCCGGTCCAGCAGATCGCCGACATCAACTTCATGGGCGTCCGGCTCCGTCACGGGGCCGCCGACTGGAAGGCCTTCTCGTCAGCCGCCACTGAGCTGGGGCACGGCCAGATCTTCGCCTCGGCCGGCAACGTCTACGGCATCCCGATTGCGGCGGCCAGTGCAGAGCGAGGTATTCATCTCGAGGTCGTCGCCCTCCTTCTCTTCGGCGCCCTGGCTGCCTTGGTGACCCTCCTCCTCGTCGGTCAGGCCATCGCGCGTCTGGTCACGGCCCAGACCGACGACTACCGCACGCTGCGCAGCCTCGGCGTCACGCGAACCCAGGTGCTCGCTGTCGTCACCCTGCAGACAGCGATGATCGGCGTGGTAGGGGGCATCCTGGCGGTGGTCGTGGCGGTCCTGGGATCTCCGTTGTTGCCGGTCGGCCTGGCCCGCCAGGCGGAGATCCACCCCGGCTTCGCCATAGATCTCGCCGTGCTGATCCCCGGGTTCGCAGCCATCGTCCTGCTGACCTCCGTTCTCGCCGTCCTCCCCGCCTGGAGCGCGAGTCGCCGCTCGGCAGCCGGCAGCGCCGTGTTCGAGACGAACCGGTCACCCGTGGTGGAGTCCGTCGCCCGCGCCCGCCTTCCGCTCACCGCCGGCATCGGGTTGCGTTTCGGGCTGAACCCCGGACGCGGGCGAGGCGCGCTGCCGACGGTCAGTGCCATCATCGGCGCGGTGGCCGCGGTGACCGCCATCGCCGCCGCCCTGACCTTCGGCGCCAGTCTCGGCCACCTCGTGGCGAGCCCCCGCGAACAAGGGTGGAACTGGAACGTCCTCGTCGGCAATCCCAACGACCAGACCGACCGCATGGCGCAGGTCGGGCCGCTACTCGCGCACAATCGGCTGGTGGGGTCGTATTCGGCGATTGCCATCGTGGCCGGCGCCAGCCAAGGGACCGCGATTGTCGACGGAAAAGTGGTGGACATGCTGTTGGCCTTCGACGCCCTGAAGGGCTCGGTGTACCCACCGCTCCTCGAAGGCCACGCGCCGCAGGCCGACAACCAGATCGTGTTGGGAACGCAGACGCTGACGGCGTTGCACCGCCACGTCGGCCAGACGGTGCAGATCGACGACACCGGCGGGCCGCCGATCACCCTGCGCATCGTCGGGACCATGATCTCGCCCTCGGTCGGTGACCTGTTCACCAACAACATGGCTGACGGTGCGTGGGTCTACGGGCCGGCGATTCGGCAACATCAGGCCGCGGCGCCGCAGAATGCGAACGGCCCACCCGCCACCGTCTTCAACATCTTCGCCGTCCGCTATGCCCCTGGCGCTTCGCCCGCGGCTGCATACGCCAGCCTACGCCGTGACTTTGGGGCGACGGTGCTGCGGCCGTTGCCCGCTGAGGACGTCCTCAACCTGCAGAGTGTCGACCGCCTGCCGACACTACTGGCAGGCCTGGTCGTGCTCTTGGGGGTCGCAGCCGTAGGGAACACGCTGGTCAACGCGGTGCGCCAACGCCGACGAGACCTCGCAATTCTGAGAACTATCGGATTCGTGCGCCGTCAGGTGGCCGCCGTGGTGGCCTGGCAGGCCACTTGGTTTTCACTTATCGCCCTGATCGTGGGTATCCCGCTCGGCGTGGCCGGTGGCCGATGGGCCTGGAACCTCGTTGCTTCGAACATGGGCTCGGTGTCGCCCCCCGTGGTGCCGGTGTTGGCCATCGGCTTCGTGATCCTCGCCTCGTTGATTCTGGCCAATGTCATCGCAGCATGGCCAGGGCGGATGGCGGCCCGGGTGGCGCCGGGGGTCGTGATGCGGGGCGAGTAGACGTCCACACCGCTGCGAGCTCGTGACGCGGCACAGGTCGTGGTCACACGAACTCGACTTGTTGACAGCGACGGGTCGAGGCCCATGGTGTTGCTCGGGTCAGCCCGCGGACCCCCAGAAGGGAGCGTTGCCGAAGGCGAAGGCGCCGCCGTCAGTCGCCACCATCCAGTAGCCGAGGCCGTCGTTGGTCGCCGCCATCCCGGCCACCGGGGCGTTCAGCGTGATGCTGCCGAGTGCACCTTCGAAGGTAGCGGCGAAGGAAAAGACGCCGCCGTCGCTCGCCACGAGCCAATAGCCGCCCAGGGTGTTGCCCGCCATGCCCACGACCGGCTTGTTGAGATGGGCGCCGCCCATGGAACCCTGGAACTTCGCGTTGCCGAAGGCGAACACACCTCCGTCCGCGGCGACGAGCCAGTACCCCTTCCCGTCCTGGCTGCCTGCGATGCCTACGACGGGCTGGTTCAAAGACGCCCCCGGCGGTAGCGCCCCGGGGACCGAGCCGTAGAAGCCGGCGTCACCGAAGGCGTAGACGCCGCCGTCGGCGGCCGCCAGCCAGTAGCCCCCGTGGTCGGGCGTGGCGGCGATACCGACGACCGGCGCGTTCAACGGGACGCCGCCCATGGAGCCGAAGAACGGGGCCCCGAAGGCGAACACACCGCCGTCCGCGCCAGCCACCCAGTACCCGCCACCGCCCGCGTTTGCCGCCCCGACCACCGAGACGTTCCCGAACGGCATGCCCTCATTGGTCGCGGTGCCGAAGGGGCTGACGCCACCACCACGCTGGACGAGCCAGTAGCCGAGGTTGCCGTCGCTGCCCGCCATGCCAACGTAGGTGGCCGGGTTGGGGACAACGACGATCGGGGCTTGGAGCGTCGAGCTGTTCACGTTCCCGAAGCTGCCGCACGGCGACACCGGGGAGATCGGTGCCGACGTGACGCCGGTCGTCGGGCTCGATGCGGAGAAACGGTATGGCAAGGACGCGGGGTCGGCGCAGTGCGGCGACCACTCCCAGAGGACGTCCGGCCCGGGCTCGCCGGGCAAGAAGCTCACTGTCATTGCGGTGGACGTACCGTTGCCGACGACGTTGGTCGGCCGGGCACCCCCCGCCGTGGCGATGGTGCCGGTGACGACGATGGTTGCGTTGCACGCCTCCCCGGGGACCGTCGGCAGGGTCGGGACGTCGAACACAATGCTGCCGAGGGCACCCTGGAGTTGGGGCGTTCCCAGCGCCACCCCACAGGTCGACGCACCGGCGGGAGCCGGGCCGATGTTCAGGGCGACGGAGGCGATGGTGAGAGTGCCTCCTGCGACAGCCAGGGCTGCGGCGAGTCTGCCGACTTGACCCCGAAGACGGAACCGTGAACCGGTCATGGCACCCTCCTTGCTGGAGTCCCCCTCCATGCAGTGGCTGTTCGCATGTCCTACCACGGTGCCGGCGCCCGTGCTGGGGTGATGCACACCGCAGACTGGGAGTTGACGGACAAGGCCTCTGAAGAACTGTCTGCCCGAGCGGCCGAGTCATGACCACGCGCCCTCCCGGGCCTGGACTGGGTGACAGCAGGCGGCGGTCGGGGCTAGCGGAGCTTGCCGATCTCCCGGAACCACTCGATCGTTGTCGACAATCCCTCGTCAAGGCTGATGGGGCTGTAGCCCAGCCGCTTGTAGGTCTTGGAGTCCTCGAGCTTCCGCCGATCCGGCCGCGCCAGCGCCGCCTTCTCGGCGATGGCCACCAGCGTCGGCCCGAACACCTTCGCCAGTTCCGGGTCATCCGACGGCTCGACGTCGACGACCTCGCGGTCGAGACCGGCCAGCTTGCTCACACGGTTACACGCGTTCGCGATGCTGACGATGTCCTCAGGCCGGCCGTCGAGCATGTAACGCTCGCCGGACACACCCTTGTCCAGGGCCAGGATGCAGCCACGGGCGATGTCCTCGCCGTAGACCCAGCTGACCGGGAATTTGAGGTAACGCTCGATACGGCCCCGCGCGGCCGAGAGCAGAACGCGGTTGAAACTCGTCATGCCGAGCGCGTTGCTCGCCACGGGCGAGGGACCGAAGATGGCGCCCGGGTGGGCGCTGACGACGTCCCTCCCCCTCTCGGCGCGGGACATGGCGTCGAGGAAGGCGGCCATCTTGGTCACGGTGTAGGGATCCGAACTCGGCTCCTTGCTGACCGGCGCGTCCTCCCGATCGAGTCCCCCCGCGGTGTCGAAGAACGTACCGGTACTCACCGCCACCACCCGACCCAGGTCGACGGCCTCCGCGGCGTCAAGGACGTTCTTGGTGCCCCCGATGTTCACCGCCTCGAAGTCGGCCAGGTTCTGGCTGGCTCCGCCCAACAGCGCGGCGCAGTGGATGGCGGAGTCCGCTCCCCGGGCCGCCCGCACCACGTCATCGGCATCGGTGACGTCGCCGGTGACGACCTCGACGCCGAGCGCCGTGAGCGGCTCGGTGTCGGCGGTCTCACGGGCGAGGGCGCGCACGTGGTCGCCCCGCTCCGTCAACAGCTTGCAGATGTTGGCGCCGGCCAGCCCGGTGGCGCCGGTCACGAGGACCGTCTGGCTCATGCCGAGGCCTTCACCTGCAGGTCGGGCTTGGCGCTGTCGACCTGGTCGGCGCTGTAGGGGATCACCGGCTCGCCCGTTCCGTACAGGTCCAGCGTGTGCAGGAAGCGGTGCAGGCCCATCGCGTTGGCGCACGCGAACCCGAGCTCCACGATCTGCGCAGACGTGAAGACCTCGCCGAGCTTGCGGTAGGTCTCGTCGTCGATGGCATGGTGGTCGGCGGAGAGGAGGTCGAGGAACTCGACGGCCAGCCGCTCCTGGTCGGTGAGGTCGCCGTGTCCGGGTGCGATGAGGCAGGCGACGTCCTCGTCCGAGATGGAGTCGTGCTTCCTTGACTGCATGCAGGGCTGGCACTCACCCAGCTGGGCGCTGCGGATCCGCAGCAGCTCGGTGATGCGACCGCCGAGCAGGGAGTTCTTGCCGAAACCCTGCCGGGCCATGTCGACCATCATGATCTGCGACGTCCTGTACGCAAAGATCTGGAGCGGGATCGGTGTGGCGTAGGTGCCGGCGGCGACCCCTTCCTCGATGATGCGGCGTGGCTCAGGCGCCAGCTCCTCCAATGGAATCGGTTCAATCCTCGGCACGTAAAACCCCCGTCCGTCCCCGGTGCTCTGCCCGAAGACCTCGCTGATGTGGTGACGGACCTACTGTAACGTCGCCCCGTGCCTCTTGACCCATCCGCAGTTCTCTTGACCGACCGCGTGGCCGTCGTTACCGGGGCCGGCTCCGGAATCGGCCGCGGTATCGCCCGCGGGTTCGCCGCCTTCGGTGCGAAAGTGGCCATCTGGGAGCGCAACCCCGACACGTCCGCTGCCGCCGCCGAAGAGGTCGGCGGGCTCTCCGTGCCGACGGACGTCCGTGAGTCGGCCGAGGTCGACCTCGCCCTCGAGCGAACCGTGGCCGAGCTCGGCCCGGTCAGCATCCTGGTGAACAACGCCGGCGGGGTGTTCTCGTCACCCCTCCTCGAAACCTCGGAGAGCGGCTGGGATGCCCTGTATCGGGCCAATCTCAAGCATGTCATCCTCTGCACGCAGAGGGTGGCCCGGGTCATGGTGGAACACGGGATCGGCGGCAGCATCATGAGCGTGACGTCGATTGAGGGTGTCCGTGCCGCTCCCGGCTACGCCGCCTATGCCGCGGCCAAGGCCGGGGTGATCAACTACACCAAGACCGCCGCCCTGGAGCTGGCGCCTCTGGGCATCCGGGTCAACGCTCTCGCCCCCGATATCACTCTGACCGAGGGGATCGCCGCCATCGCCCCGGAGGGCACCGAGGGACGCTTCGGCCTCACCGTACCCATGGGGAGAGCGGGTCACGTGGACGAGATGGCCGGCGCCGCCATCTTTCTGGCGGGCGAGCTCTCGAGCTATGTCACCGGCCAGACCATCCACGTCGACGGCGGCACCCACGCCGCCAGTGGTTGGTACCACAGCGCGAAGAGCGGCGACTACGTGCTCGGCCCGTCGTAGCGGACCGTACGCCCCTTCCGTTCAGCCGTCGCCCAACCCCACGTGGGCTGACATGCCGCCGTCGACGGAGATCATCTGTCCCGTGATGTAGCGAGACTCGTCCGAGGCCAGGAACACGACCACGTCGGCGATGTCCTCGGGTTGGCCCACGTTGGGCGTCAGCGTCGCCTTGCTGAGACCGGCCAGCATCTTCTCGTCGAGGTGCGCCCGCACGGCGTCAGTGATGATGAGGCCGGGGAGGATCGTGTTGACCCGGATGCCCTTCTTCCCGTGGCTCGTCGCCACGTACATGGTGAGGGCGTTCACGCCTGCCTTCGACACACCGTAGGCCGTCCGGGTCCGGTCTCCTTTGAGCGACGCGCCAGACGACATGTTGATGATCGAGCCGCCACCGGCACGCACCATCTCGGGCACCGCGTGCTTGCAGGTGAGCATCTGGCTCCGCAGGTTCACCTCAAGGGTGCGATCCCAGACGTCGAGGGCCAGTTCGGTCACCGCGGTGTCACGTGTCAGGAAGTCCGAGTCGGTGAGCGCGGCGTTGTTGTGCAGCACGTCGAGGCGACCGAAGCGCGATACGGCGGCCATGATGGTGGCGACGACCTGATCCTCATCGGACAGGTCGGCCTGGAACGCGTCGGCCTGGCCGCCGGCCTCGACGATCCCCTCCGTCACCCTCTCGGCGGCCGACTCGTCGATGTCGACCACCAGGACCTTGGCGCCCTCCCGGGCCAGCGCACGCGCCGTCGCCCCGCCGATACCTCCTCCGCCACCGGTGACGATGGCGACCTTGTCGATGAGACGTTCCATGCGGTCCTTTTCCTCCGTTGTGTTGGATGCCGGCTCGACCCTAGAGCGCGCACTCGAGGATCAACCCCTCGAAGGCCCCGAGGGGGAGGGTGGCGTCGACCACCTCGCGCTCGCGGCCCCGGTCCGTGCAGTACTGGATGGTGCCGAGCAGGTCGGGCAGCACGATCCTCTCCGGAGACATGTTGAGGACCACCACATGGCGCTCTCCCCGCGTCCATGCCCACACGCCGTCGGGCGTCGCCAACGTCGTCGCGTCCCCCGCACTGAACTCCGGATGGCGGCGACGGAAGGCAATGAGGTCGCGACAGAGGGTGAGGACGGAGCCGGGATCATCGAGCTGCGCCGCCACATTGGCGGCCGCCAGGTCGCCCAGCGGCAGCCACGGCCGGTCCGCTTGCGTGAAGCCGCCGCCGGTGTGGTCACTCCACTGCATGGGAGTGCGGCCGGCATCACGCCCCTCGTAGTAGGGGTAGAAGCGCACCCCGAGCGGGTCGCGCAGGTCCTCTTGGGCCACAGCGACATTCCCCATGCCGATCTCGTCGCCCTGGTAGAGAACCGGGGTGCCGCGCAGGCAGAGCAGCATGAGCAGCGCCAGGCGGACCTTGGCCGGATCATCCTCGGCCCAGCGGGTGGGGAAGCGAAACATGTCGTGGTTGGAACCCGTCCACGCCGGCCAGGCCCCGGGCGGCAGGGCCGCCGCCGTCTCCTCGACGACGGCTCGCATGGCGGGGGCCTGGAAGGGCGCGTTGATGAAGTTGAAGTTGAAGGCCAGCCCCAGCTCGTCGGACCCGTCGCCGTAGAACTCCACCAGCTTGTCCACCGGGACCGGCGTCTCGCCGATCAGGAGCCGGGGCTCGTCGTAGCGATCGGCCAGGCGTCGCCAGCGCCTGATCACCTCGTGCACCTCGGGCCGGTTGGCGTTGTACACGCTGCGCTGGCCGAACATCTGCGTCTCGAAGTCGTCCTCCTCGGTGGCCGGCGGGTTGTCCCGGAGCTCGGCGTCCTTGATGATGACGTTGCAGACGTCGATGCGGAACCCGGCCACGCCCCGGTCCGACCAGAAGCGGAAGATGTTGTCGAACGTGTCCCGCACCTCCTCGTTCCACCAGTTGAGATCGGGCTGCTCCGCGAGGTGGTTGTGGAAGTAGTACTGCCCGGTCTCCTGGTCGAGGGTCCACCCTGGACCGCCGAAGCTGCTGACCCAATTGTTCGGCGGCTGCCCACCCTCCTTGCCGTCCGCCCACACGTACCAGTCCCGGTGCGCGGCGGTGCGGGACGAGCGTGCGTCAACGAACCACGCGTGCTGGTCGCTGGTGTGGTTGGGCACGATGTCCATCAGGACGCGGATGCCGCGCTCCCCCGCCTCGGCGACGAGACGGTCGAAGTCCCGCATGGTCCCGAGCTCGGGCGCGATGACGCAGAAGTCCGAGACGTCGTAGCCCCAGTCGGCGTTGGGCGAGACGGTCACGGGCGAGAGCCAGATGCCGTCCACGCCCAGCCATTGGAGGTGGTCGAGGTGCTGGATGATCCCGGGAATGTCCCCCACGCCGTCGCCGTTGCTGTCTGCGAAGGAGCGCGGATAGATCTGGTACAGGACACCCGTCTTCCACCACGGCTGGTCAGCGGGACTCACGCCTTCGAGTCCGCGTCGGCGACCACGGCGTCCCGCCACGGTGAGAGATCGAGCATCGGGTAACGAGCGGCGACCCCGGCCAGCGTCTGGGCGGTCCAATACGGATGGCCCGGCCGTGGGAATCCCAACACCGTCAGCTGACGCTCGTTGGCGTGCTGCACGAACCGGTACCACGACATGTCCTCGCCGGCGCTCGGCAGACCGTACGACCCCAACCAGTCGGTCGCTGCCGGCTTGTACGAGACGTGCAGCATGAAGCGCGCCGAGCGCTGCGCCGTCATGCGCACGCCGCGGTGGTACACGTCCGGGCGATAGGCCAGGATCGATCCGGCCGGGCCCGAGGCCGGCACCTCCGCGGCGTAGAGGTCGGCGTACTCGGTCTGGCTCAGGTAGGTCCGCTCAACCTGGATGTGGCGGGTCCGCCGACGCGAGACCATCCGGGTCGCCCCGGTCTCCGGCGTCACGTCGCTCAGGTAGACGAACATCTCCAGCTGCTGATAGCCCGGCTCGTGGCGCGGCACGACGAGGGTGTGATTGCCGAAGTCCACGTGGAGGAGCTGCTCGTCGCTCAGCGCCGCCTCGCCGTACTTGGCGCTCAGCATGGCCTGGTAGAGGCGGAGGTCGGTGATCCCGAGCAGCTGCTCGGCCAGGTCGATGATGCGATCGTGTACGACGATGTCGTTCAACGCGCGGTCCTCGAAGGGGAAACGCGGCATGACCCGGTGCGAATCGATCCGGAAGGGCTCATTGCGCGCCGGGTCGACGTCGTCCGCGAACTCGTCGGCCGTCGGGACCAGCGCGGGCAACACCGCCTGAGCGGCGGCAATGGTCTCCGGTGACAGCAGCCCGGGCACCAGGCACCATCCATCCTCTTCCCACTGAACCTGGTCGGCGCTGCTGAGCACGGCGGTCACGCGGCCACGGGCCTGCCCGGCGCGTCATCCAGTCCTTGCATCACGGTGCGTCCACGCCTTCCCTCCGGGTGTCCACTGGGCCGGAAGCTTGTCATACCCGTACTGAACCGGAGAGCGTCAGCCCCATAGAGAGCGCCACACCGACATCGCGTCTCCACAACCTGGTCGCCGGCTTCTTGGACGCGTACGACGAGTCTCCTCCGGGCCGAGTGAGCCCTCTCGGAGACCTGGGCGGATCAGCGTGGAGGTGTGGGAGCGCTTACTCCCCTTCGCCGGACACCGCGTTCCGCACGTTCCGCCGCACAAGGGACTGCAGGAGCGCCCATGCGACGTCCGGGTGGTCATGAACGAAGGGGCGGAACTGCCAGGCGGCCAGCGCGTAGCACTCGAGGTCGGTCTCGGCGGAGACCGCACCCGCCCGGAGACCTTCGTCGATCAGCGCGATCTCGCCGAAGTGGTCGCCGGGCCCCATCACACCCACTTTGCGCCCACCGACGGTCACGGCGGCTGACCCGCTCGCGATCACAAAGAAGCCGACACCCGGCTTGCCCTCCTCAATCACGACGGTGCCCGCCGGGAATGATCGCTCCCGGAGCACCCCCGTGAGCTGCTTGATGTCCTTCTTCGACAGATGCGCGAACAGCGGCGTCTGCGCGATTGCCTCGTGCACGTCCTTCATGCTCGCACCGTACACGGCGGCGGCCAGCGGGTCACTGGTACGGGCGCCGTGTCGGTCCGGCGTCGCCGGCGCCGTCAGGTGCCAGACGGGACCGGGATCGCCGCCTGCCAGCGCCGGAGCGTGACCACGAAGCGGGAGCCGCCGTCGGCATTGAGCGGCGACTCGGCACGCACGAGGCCCCCCATGGCGGCGGCCAGTTCGGCCACGATCGCCAGGCCGAGCCCCGAACCCATCCGCCGGTTGGGCCCCCGGTCGGCCCGGTAGAAGCGTTCGAACACCCGCTTCAGATCACCTTCGGCGATGCCCGGTCCGTCGTCCTCGACCGTGATGACGGTGGATCCCGACGCAGCGTCCTCCGCCAGGCCCACCGTCACGGTGGTCCGGGCGAATGTCATCGCGTTTTCGAGGAGATTGGCCAGCAGCTGGGCCAGCCGGTCAGGATCGGCCACCACCGGAACGAGGCCAGCCGGGGCGAGGGGCCCGTCCTCGCCCGACACCTGGAGAGCGATCGCGAGACCGCTTCTGGCCGCGGCAGGCCGGAACCCCTCCGCGGTCGTGGTCACCACCTCGGCGACGTCCGTCGGTCGAAGGGTGATCGACATCTGCCGTGCCTCGAGCTTCGTGAGGTCGAGGAGGTCGCCGACGAGGCGCTCCAACCGGCGCGACTCGGCGATGATCACCTCGGCCGCCTGCGCGCTGTCTTCGATCGCGCCGTCCTGAATTGCCTCGGCGAAACCACGGATGGATGTGAGCGGGGTCCGCAGGTCGTGCGAGACGGCCAGAAGCAGGTGGCGCTCGCGGTCACGGCTGTCCTCCAGGCTCTGCGCCATGTCATTGACGGAGCCGGCCAGCGACGCGAACTCGGGGTAGTCGCCGCGCCGGACGGGGACTCGGCTGGCCAGCTCGCCCGACGCGATGCGGCCGGTCACCTCCATCGCCTCCACCAGCGGGCGAGCCATGCGGCGACTCATCTGCCACGCCACCAGTGCGGCCACGAGCAATGCCGCTCCCCCGGCGACGATGAAGTATCCCCAGCTCGGCCCGAGCCCGCCGACGTCGCGGGTCAAGAGGACGGCGAACGTCCCTTCGAACGCGATGTGCCGGCGAGCCTGCAAACGGGCGAGCTCTTGTGGCGAGAGCGTCACCGGCGCCACCGCGTAGACCGTGTTGCCGTTGCGACCAGAAGTCGTCTGCCCTGACTGGACCGCGGCGACGTCGATGTCCTGCGACGTCATTCCCTGCGGGAGCTTGGTCACGACGTTGCCGGCACGGTCGATCGCGATGACATCGGCATCCTCGAGCTTGAGCGTCGTGCGGACGACGCTCAGCACTTTGAGCGACTCCGACCCGATTTTCGAGGAGGTGATCGAATTCACCTCGGAGACCAGCTGCGACTCGGCCTGGTTGCGCGCTGCGTTGCGGGTGAGGATCAGGCTGCCCGCCCCGGCTATCACGAGCACGACCGCGACCAGGCCCACCATCGCCAGCATCAAGCGGCGCCGCACCGGTCAGCCGAACCGGTAGCCGACGCCCCAGATGGTGGCGAGCGGAAGGTCGGATCCGAGCTTCTTGCGCAGCTGAGCCACGTGGACGTCGACCGTGCGCTCGTCGCCGTACCAGTCGGTGCCCCACACCCCGTCAAGCAGCTGTTGGCGGGAGAGGGCCAGACCGACGTTGTTGGCCAGGAACGCCAGCAGGTCGAACTCGCGGGTGGTGAGGGCGACGACATCGCCGGCCTGGCGCGCCTCACGGCGCCGCAGGTCCACCTCCAGATCACCGAGGGCGATCACCTCCTGGAGTGCGGGACCCTCCCTCGTCCGCCGCAGGATGGCCCGCACCCGCGCCACCAGCTCCCTCGGCGAGAACGGCTTGGTCAGATAGTCGTCGGCGCCCAGCTCCAACCCGAGGATCCGGTCCACCTCGTCGTCGCGCGCCGTGAGGAAGAGAACGGGCACGGAACTCCGTGACCGGATCTCGCGGCAGACCTCGAACCCGTCGCGCGTACCCGGCAGGCCGACGTCAAGGATGACGATGGAGGGATCCTCCTGCTTGAAGATCTCGAGGCCCTTCTCGCCGTCCATCGCCAGCAGCACGCGGTAGCCGTCCCGGCGCAGGTAGAGGTCGACCAGGTCGGCGATGTGCGGGTCGTCCTCGACGACGACGACCGTCCCGCTGTCCGCGCTCACCGTCCTAGCCTTCCACCTTCCGCACCCCGAATTGCCGGAATGGGGGATCCATTACAGAACCCTCACGATTGCCGAACAGCCGGTTCACCCAGGGCGCACACCATTGCAATGACCGGCAGCCCACCGCGGGAGGCCCGAACGGGAGGAGCACCATGACGCGTGCACGCACCCAACTGATCGCCATCGTCCTGGCCTCGGGCGCCACACTCGGCACCGTTGGCGCCGCGGGAGCGGGCGCGGCCTCGCCGGGTGCCGCCGGCAACAGCGGCACCAACGCCGTGCCGGCGACGCTGGGCGGCATCAAGGCCAAGGCGGCCACCGACGTGACTGACCGGGTCAACGCCCTCAACGCCGCGATCGCCAAGGTGAACGGAGCCAAGAGCCTCGGGTCGGGCCAGTCGACCCTGGTGTCGTACCTCGGCGCGGACATCGCGCCCTTGCAACAGCTCAACCAGACGATTCAGGGCGACACCACGGTGGCGCAGGCGGCCAAGGACTTCGGGACGATCTTCAGCAACTACCGCG
Source organism: uncultured Acidimicrobiaceae bacterium (assembly GCA_963719485.1). Taxonomy (GTDB): domain Bacteria; phylum Actinomycetota; class Acidimicrobiia; order Acidimicrobiales; family RAAP-2; genus Bog-473. Next base: position 2,464,182 of record OY970387.1, on the reverse strand, counting down.
TGTACGTGTTGGTGCTCCCCGCCTCGCGGATCGCAGCCGACGCGGACCGCGCCACCACCACCGGTATCCCGGCGCTGAGCGCCGACGCCACGAAGGCGCAGGCGCGGGTGAACCAGGGAAACCAGGCGGAGCTGCAGCCCCTGATCGACGACCTCAACAGTCAGATCGGCACCGCGACCAACGCGACCAACGGCCTGGCCGCCACGGTGCTGGCCCTCACGCCGGCCCAGTGGGACGCCGACCACGGGCTGTTGGGAGCCTCGAGGTCCTCGGCGCAGGCTGCGGTCGGTGCGCTGGAAAAGGGTCGTTCCGACGTCAAGCAGATCGTCCAGGACCTGGGAGGCACGGCGGGCGGCTGAGTCGGCCGGGTCCCGCCCGCGGCGTCATGCAAGCAGCGATGCCGTGTTGACGTTCAACGTGTTCACGCCTTGGAGCGGTACACGACCTGGAATTCGGAGAACTCCGCCAAACCCCAGGGGCCGTTCTCCACGCCGATCCCACTCCACTTGAAGCCGCCGAAGGGCTGCTGCGGCGCCAGCGCCAGGTGCGTGTTCACCCACGCCGTCCCGCACTCGAGCTGGGCCGCCACCTCGGTGGCGCGGTCGGCGTCGGCACTCCACACCGAGCCCGAGAGCCCGAAGTGGGTGGCGTTGGCCCGGTCGATGGCGTCACCCAGATCCCGATAGGGCACCACGGGCAATGCCGGACCGAACTGCTCCTCGTCGACGATCCGGGTCCCGTCGGACAGGCCGGTGAGGATGGTGGGCTCGAAGAAGTAGCCGGGTCGGTCCATGGCCTTCCCACCAGTGACTGCGGTGGCGCCATGGGACAACGCGTCGGCCACGAGCTCCTTCACCCGCTCGTACTGAGGCTCGTTGTTGATCGGTCCCAGCTTCACGCCCTCCTCGGTACCCTCGCCCACCTTGATGGCGCGGGCTTCCGCCGCCAATCCATCGACCACGTCGTCGTAGAGGGACTCGGGGACATACACGCGCTTGATGGCCGAGCACACCTGCCCGTTGTTACTGAACGCGCCGGCGAAGATGGCCGACGCCACCGCGGCGGGATCGGCGTCCTCGAGCACGATCGCCGGGTCGTTGCCCCCGAGCTCCAGGGTGACGCGCTTGAGGTCGGGGGCCGCCGACAGCGCGACCTTCTTGCCCGTCTCGACCGAGCCGGTGAAGCTGATCTTGCGCGGCACGGGGTGCGTCGTCATCCACGCACCGAGCTCGTCGCTGCCGCTGACGATGTTGACCACGCCGGGCGGGAAGACGTCACGCAGGAGCTCACCGACCTTGAGGGTGGTCAGCGGCGTGTACGGCGAGGGCTTGAGCACCAACGTGTTGCCGGCCAGCAATGCGGGCGCGATCTTCCAGAACGCGAGGGTCAGCGGGAAGTTCCACGGCGTGATGGCCGCAACGACACCCAGCGGCCGCCGCGCCAGTTCCACGTGGGCCGCGTCGTCGTCCTGGATGATCTGTGTCGGCATCTCGAGGTCGGCGAAGTACTGACACCACATGGAGGCGGCGAACACCTCGATGCCCGCGTCACCGAGCGGCTTCCCCTGCTCAGCTGTGAGCACGGGGGCGAGCTCAGCCGACGAGGCCATCAGCACCTCGGCCGCCCGCACCAGCATGGCGCGCCGGGCCGCCTCGTCCGTCTTCCAGTCGCGGGCCGCCTTGGCCGCGGCGTCGAACGCCGCATCGAGCTGGGGGCGCGTGCACTCGGGCGCCTGGGCGAACACCTCGCCGGTGGCTGGGTTGCGGACGCCGAAGGTATTCTCGGTCGGAGCGATCTCCCCGGCGATGGTCATGACGAAGTCGGACATGGCACTCCTCGGCTGTGGTGGTGTGGATCTGACCGAACGATCCTCCCACCTGCGCCGCTCCCGCTCAACGGCTCAGCGGAACAGCCGCGTGAGGAACTCGTCCACCGTGTCGCCGACCCGGCGCCGCAGGGCCTCGTCCGCCGGTCTGGCGGCAATCAGTCCGGCCGCCTCGTTGAGGAAACCGAGCAACAGGGCGGCGGCCACCTCCGCATCCCCGGGCACGGTGATCCCCTCTGCCGCGGCCAGGGCGAAGACCTCGGCCAGCAGGGGGGCGCAGGCTACGGCGTCGAGGGCGCGGCACGCCTCGATGCCGAGGACCGCGGGCGCGTCGGCCAGGATCCGGGCCATGGTCGGATCGGCGCAGGCGTCGATGTAGGCCCGGCAGCCGCGGTGCAGCTGGTCCCGCACGCCCGACCCCTCCCGGGCCGCGGCGACCACGAGGTCCACCAGCTCGCCCTCGAGCTCTTCGACCACGGCGGCGGCGACCTCGGTCTTGGAGGCGAAGTGGTGATAGAGCGCACCCCGGGACACGCCCGCCCGCTCCGCGATCTCCTCTCGCCCGGTGGCGGCGAAGCCCTTCTCGGCGAAGAGCACCCGGGCCGAATCGAGCAGGGCCCGCCGGGTGCGGGCCGAGCGGACGGCCTGGGTCTCCCGTGGCTTGGTCTTGGTCGTGGCCACCGGTCACCTCCTCCTGCTCGGCGAGATCTCTGTCTCGGGACATTTACATGCGGGCCGCACGCATGTTAGCATGACTCGGACCGGGGAGGTCAGCATGAAGGAAGCCGATGTCTGCGTCGTCGGAGCGGGGCTGGCCGGCCTCACGGCGGCCCGCTGCCTCAGCCAGGCCGGCCGCTCGGTGGTCGTGCTGGAGGCGCGGGACCGGGTCGGGGGGCGGGTGTGGACGAAGACCAGCCGCGGCGGAGTGCCGGTGGACATGGGGGGCTGCTTCGTCGGCCCCCACCACGACCGCATGCACGCGCTGGCCAAGGAGATGGGCGTCGACACCTTCAAGACGTTCGTCGACGGTGACAACGTGCTGGCGACCGGCGGCAAGGTGCGCCGCTATCGCGGCGACATCCCCCGGATCAGCCCCGTGGCGTTGCTCAGCGCGGGCCAGGCCATCGCACGGATGAACGCCATGGCCAAGAAGGTTCCCGTCGGCGCCCCGTGGGACGCGCCCAAGGCGGGGGAGTGGGACGCGCTGTCGGTACGGGCCTGGCTCAGCGCGGCGCGGGTGCCGACGCGATTGGCCCGCGATCTCATCGAGGCGACGGTGCGGGCCTGCTTCGCCTGCGAGCTGTCCGAGGTCTCGCTCCTCAACTGGCTCTTCCTGGCCCGCTCGGCGGGGGGTATCGAGTCCCTGATGAACATCGCCGGCGGCTACCAGGAAGCGCAGTTCGAGGGCGGCGTGGGGCAGATCCCCGACGCCATGGCGGCCGAGCTCGGCGCGGCCGTCGTCCTGGGATCGCCGGTGACCGCCGTGCGGCAGACGGGTGACCGGGTGGAGGTGGCCGGCGGAGGGGGTGCCGATGCCGTGTCGGCCCGACGCGTCATCCTCGCCCTGCCGCGCGCCCTGGCGGCGGGGATCCGCTTCGACCCCATACTCCCGGCGGACCATGCCCTGCTGATCCACCAGGTGCCGGCCGGCACCGAGGTCAAGATGGTCGCCATCTACGACTCGCCGTTCTGGCGGCGCGACGGGGTGTCGGGGGCGACCGTGGCCACCGACGACGAGATCGAGGTCACGCTCGACACCTGCCAACCCCGCCATTCCGAGGGGGTCGTGGCCGGCTATTCGGCCGGCCCGCGTGCCCGCGCCCTGGTCGCGCTCGGGGAGCAGCAGCGCCGCGAGGTGTTCGTGCGCATGCTGACCAGGCGCCTCGGGCCCGCGGCCGCCTCGCCGGTCGAGGTCATGGAGCAGAACTGGGCCGAGGAGCAATGGACCCGGGGCTGCTCCATGGGCCACTTCCCCACCGGCGTTCTCACCCAGTACGGGCGCCGGCTGCGCGAGCCCGTCGGGCGGCTGCACTGGGCCGGCACCGAGACGGCGTCGGCGTCGTACGGCGCGATGGACGGCGCCGTGCGTTCCGGTGAGCGCGTGTGCGAAGAGATCCTGCGCGCCCCGGCCTGACGCTTTAGGGAGCCAGGCTGTCCGGCCGGGGGCCGGGGCCTGTACCCACCCCGAGCTTCTCGCGGAAGAAGCTGAGCGTCTGGTCGAGGGCCGCCCGGGTCGGCGTGCCCTCCTGATCGACCAGGTGCTCGGTCAGGACGGAGTGCGCCTTCTTCGGGTGGCCGTGGGGGTTGCCCGGCGCCGAGTCGATCTCCACCGCGATGAACGCGTCGCCCAGCTCCTGGCGCAGCGTCTCGAACCGCTCCGGGAAGCAGAAGGGGTCGTTGGTGAAGCGCAGGCCCAGCAGACAGGTGCCGGCCGCCGTGCGCTCCTTCACCCGAGAGAGGTCCTCATCGGAGATGCCGATGTCCGCCTTGTATCTCTTGGAGAGCGGGAACGGCAACGACGGCTGGCTCAGGACGGGCGCCAGCACGACGTCGTCCACCATCATCGCCAGCGCGAAGCCACCGGTGAAGCACATGCCGACCACGCCAACCCCCGGCCCGCCGCAGCGCTCGTGCTCTGCGGCGGCGAGCTTGCGCAGCCACACGGTGATCGCGCTCGTCTTCTTGAGTGCGAAGGCGGCGAACTCCCGGGAGACACAGGCCGGCCCGATGGACTCGAGCCCGTAGCCGACCGACGCCGGGCGACCCGGATCGCCGAACACCACCGGCAGGACGGCGGTACAGCCGGCCGCGGCCACCCGGCGGCCGAACTGGGCCACGAGTGGGGTGATGCCCGGCATCTCGCTGATGACGATCACTGCGGGGCCGGACCCGATCCGGAAGACGTCGCGCCGTTTGCCGTCGGCCTCGAAGGATTCCTTGGTGAAATCCCCGAGTTCGGCCTCCCACCTGCCCACCTCGCCGGTCGTCATGGCGGGACCGTAGCATCCAGCGTCGTGGCCGGACCGATGCATTCCCTCGACCCGCGCCTCCCCGTCCTGGTCGGGCTCGGCGCCGCGCAGGACCCGGCGCCCGTCGTGGATCTCATGACCGACGCGGTGTGTGCGGCAGCGGCCGACGCCGGCGCTCCCGGCCTCCTCGACAGCATCGACTGCATCGCCGTGCCCCAGGGAACGTGGTCGCTGACCGATCCGGCGCGTACCGTCGCCCGGCGTGTCGGGTCGCCCGGCGCCCGCACGGTCCTCTGCGAGATCGGCGTCTCGCAACAGGAGGTGGTCAACCACGCACTGGCCGCCGTCGCGGCGGGGCGGTACGGCACGGTCGTCGTCGCCGGGGCCGAGGCGCGGGCGTGGGCGCGCGGCGGCGGTGTCGAGGCCGATGCGGAGGCGGCGGCGCCCGACGAGGTGCGCACCCGGCCGGCGGATTTCGTGGCGCCGGTGGAGCTCGCGGCCGGCATGGTGCTGCCACCGGTGCAGCAGTACGCGCTGATTGAGAATGCGCTGGGCGCCGCCCTCCGGCTCTCGGCGGATCGCCTACGCGACGACATGGCCGCGCTGTGGGCGCGCTTCAACGCCGTGGCGGCCCACAACCCCGCGGCCGCGTTCGGGGAGCCCCGCGACGCCGCGAGCATCGCGACGCCGGGACCGCACAACCGCCCCCTCGCCTACCCCTACAACCGGTGGCATGCCAGCCAGTGGACCGTCAACCAGTCCACGGCACTGGTGATCTGCTCGGCGGAACGGGCCCGGGAGGCCGGCGTGGCGGCCGACCGCTGGCTCTTCCCCCACGTGGCGCTGCACTCGTCCCAGGCGGTCACCCTGACGGCCCGGCGCCGACTGGAGGAGTGGCCGGCCATGGGCGTGCTCGGCCGCGCCGCCGCGGCCCACCTCGGACGGCCGCTGCGCGACCTCCGCCTGTCCGAGGTGTACTCCTGCTTCCCGGCCGCGGTACGGGTGCAGCAGCGCGAGCTCGATCTCGACCCCCAGGGCACCCCCACGCTCAGCGGGGGCATGGCGTTCGTGGGCGGACCCTTCAACCATTTCGTCCTGCAGTCGCTGGGCGTCCTCGGTCGACGCCTGCGCGAGGAGCCGGCCGAACTCGGCTTGCTGACGACCGTGGCGGGCATGCTCTCCAAACCCGGTCTGGCCGTGTGGTCGGCGACGCCCCCGGACGGCCGCGGCGAGCCGCTCCTGGCCGACCTCGCGGCCGAGGCGATCGCCGCCACCGAGGTCGTGCCCGTGGTCGCCGTGCCGCCGGCCGAGACCACCTCGGCCCGCGTGGTCTCCTTCACGGTGACCTACGGCGGCGAGGCCGGGCTCGAGCCCGTGCGCACGGCCATTGTGGCGGACCTCCCTGATGGGGTGCGCACCGCGGCCACCTGCGAAGATGCTGACACCGCCCGCCTCGCCATCACTGAAGGGCTCATCGGGAGGGCGGTCTCGGTGAAGGACACGATATTCAGCCTGTGAACGCACTCCCGCGGCGGGGCCGGCCCCGCCTGGTCGACCCGGAGCTCGCGGCCCGGGTGCCCGGGCTGCGGCGGGTCGCGGGGACCGCCATCGCCCTGGCCGTGCTGACCGCGGTGGCAGTCGTTGTGCAGGCCGTGGCACTGGCCGACGTCGTGGAGCGCTCGCTGCTGCACCACGCGCCGCTCAGCGCCGTCACTCCGGGCATCGTCGTGGTCGGACTGGCCATCCTCGTCCGAGCCGCACTGCACGGCGCCGGCGACCTCTCGGCGCTCGGCGCGGCGGACCGCGTCGTGTCCACGCTGCGCGCCCAGCTCCTACGCCATGCGCTGGCGCTGGGGCCGGGCTGGCTGGCTGGGGAGCGGCCCGGCGAGCTCTCGCTCACCGCCACCAGGGGGCTGCGTTCGCTCCACACCTACTTCGCGCGCGACCTGCCCCAGGCGGCCGCGGCCGCCGTGATCCCGGTGATCCTCCTGGTTTGGGTGGCGACGCAGGACTGGCTGTCGTTCGTGGTCGTCATCGCCCTGGTGCTGGCCGTGCCCGTGACGATGATCGCGTTCGGTCGGGAAGCGACCAAGCGCTCGGAGCGCCAGTGGCGCCGGCTCAGCTCGCTGGCCGGTCGCGTCCTCCAGCTGGTCGAGGGACTGCCCACCCTGCGCGCCTTCGGCCGTGAGATGCAGGGGCGCCGGGAGGTCGAGGCGGCGACCGAAGGCGTCCGCACGGCCACCATGCGCACGCTGCGAGTCGCTTTCCTCTCGGCGCTCTCCATGGACATGATCGCCGGGTTCGGGGTCGGCTTCGTCGCCATGGTGCTCGGGCTCCGGCTGCTGTGGGGTCAGCTCGACCTGCAGACCGCCATGGCCGTCCTCCTGGTGGCGCCCGAGATCTTCATCCCCATGCGCCGAGCGGGGGCGGAGTTCCACGCCAGCACCGAAGGGCAGGCCGCCGCGGCGCGGGTCCTCGAGGTGCTCGGGACGCCCGCTCCCTCTTCGGTGGCCGCGGACGGTCCCGGCGCCGATCGCCCACGGGACGAGGTGGCCACCCTCACGGTCGACGGTCTCGAGGTGCGCCGTGAGCACCGGGCGAGCCCTGCGCTCACAGGTTTCTCCCTGCGCGCGGCGCCGGGCACCCGGCTGGCCCTGACGGGACCGTCGGGGTCGGGCAAGTCGACCGTGTTGGCGGCGCTGTTGCGCTTCGTGGAGGCGGACACGGGGACCATGGCCTACGGATCGCGGCCGAGCAGCCAGGAGAGCGTTGCCGCGTGGCGTGGCCACTTCTCGTGGCTGCCGCAGCGCCCGCACCTCTTCAACGCGACGTTGGCGGAGAACCTCCGGTTGGGTGCTCCCGATGCGTCGGACGAAGACCTGCGGCGCGTGCTCGAGGCGGTCGGCCTCTCCGAGCTGATGGCGAACCTGGCCGGCGGGCTCCGGACGGCCCTCGGCCACGACGGACTGACGCTGAGCTCGGGCGAGCGTCAACGGGTGGCCCTGGCGCGCGCGCTGCTCCGCCCGGCTCCGGTCCTGCTGCTCGACGAACCGACCGCCGCCCTCGACCCGCCGACGGTCGCGACCCTGGCACCGGCGATAGAGCCGTGGCTCACGGGGCGGACGGTCGTGGTGGCGGCGCACGAGCCGCTGCTGCTCCCCCACTTCGACACCGTTGTGACGCTGCCGGCGGCCGCCGGCCTCCCGCTGGCGGTCTCGCCGTGACCGGGGCTCGCGGCTCCCTCCGGCGCATCCTCTCCGAGCCGGGCACACCGTACGGGCGACTGGCCCTGGCCGGGCTGCTCGGACTGGCCGCGGCGGCGGCCACCATCGGCCTGCTGGCCGGGTCGGGCTACGTCGTCGGGCGCGCCGCCCTGCAGCCCGGCCTCTCCGCGCTGGTGGGCATCCTCGCCGCGGTCGAGGTCCTCGCCTTCCTCCGGGGACCGCTGCGCTACGCCGAACGCCTCGTCGGCCACGACGCCGCGCTGCGCGCGCTGACGCGCTGGCGGCTGTGGCTCTACGACTGCCTTTCCCCCCGGGTGCCCGCCGCGCTCGCCGGATGGCGCAGCGGCGACCTGCTCTCCCGCGCCATCGACGACGTGGACGCGCTGCAGGACCTCTACCTCCGCACCCTGCTCCCGGTGGCCATCGCTGTCGGGGCTGCGGTGATCGGCACGGTCGCCGTCGGCGTCATCCTGCCCTGGGCCGCCCTGGCCCTCGGCCTCCCGCTGCTGGTCGCCCTGGTCGTGCCCGCTCTCCTCACCTGGCGCCGCAGCGGTGACGACGAGGTGGCCGAGCTCGCCGGCACCCTCGCCGCGCGAGTGGTCGACGCACTCGCCGGTGCCCCCGAGCTGCTGGCCTTCGGCGCCGACGCGGGCACGCTGGACGCCGTCGAGGAATTGGGCGCCCGCTCGGACGCGCTCGAGCGCCGCCACGCCCGGCTCGCCACCGGGACGACGTTGCTGATGCAGGTCTGCCTCGCCGTGGCGGTGACGGCAGTCCTGGCGACCGGCGTCGCGGCCGTCCACGCCCACCACCTGGGCCAGGTCATGGTGGCCGTGCTCCCGCTCGCCGCCTTGGCCACCTTCGAGACCGTCCCGGGGGTCCCGGTGGCGGTGGCCCGGTCCCTGGCGGTGCGCGCCTCCGCGGAACGTCTCTTCGCGCTCGAGGCCGTGCCGGTCCCCGTGCAGGACCCGGAGGCGCCGACTCCGGTGACGACGGGCGTGCCCGACGTGGACTTCGCCGATGCCGCGCTGCGGTACGGCCCGGGCCTCCCACGCGCCCTCGACGGGGTGACCCTGCACCTGCCGCCGGGCGGTCGGGTCGCCGTGACCGGCTCGAGCGGCGCCGGCAAGTCCAGCCTCGTCACCGCCCTCTTGCGCTACTGGCCGCTCGAGGGCGGCGCGCTGTCACTGGGTGGCACCGACGTCGAGCGCCTGCTGCAGGCTGACGTGCGGGGCGCATGCGCGCTGGCCGATCAGCGCGCCCAGATGTTCGCCGGCACGGTGCGGTCGAATCTCACCCTGGGCCGGCCCGACGCCAGCGAACAGCAGATCGAGGACGCCCTGCGCGCCGCCCGGCTCGACGCCTGGGTCGCCGCGCTGCCCCACGGCCTCGACACGCCCGTCGGCGAGGACGGTGTCGCGCTGTCCGGCGGCGAGCGCCGACGCCTCGCGGTTGCCCGCGCCCTGCTGGCGCCCGGTCCGGTCCTGGTGCTCGACGAACCGACCAGCGGTCTCGACCCCGGACTCGCCGACGAGCTCCTCGACGGCGTGTTCGCGGCCGCAGGGGATCGGAGCATTCTGGTGATCACGCACCGGGACGCCGAGGCGGCCCGGTGCGACCGCGTCGTCACACTGGAGGCCGGACGCGTCGTCGCGTCGTCGCCCCCCTGAGCGGCGACGCCCCGTCCGCGCCTCCCCGTCCGGCCCAGGGCGATCGCCCCCCCATGCGTGGGCGCCTGCAACAGGTCTGAACCTACCCTCGAGTGCCCGGCGCATTGTGCTGCCGTTGTGGAAGACCTGCTGGAGAGGGCCCGGCCGCGGTGGATCGGTGCGTCTTGGCCTCAGAACGCAAGAATCAAGCGGTCGTTGGATTCTCCACCCAGACAGGAAGGTGGACTCCAGTGACTGCAGGCTCCTCGGCGGCGGCCGGCGGAGCGGGCGATGCGGCCGTCGATCTCGGCATCGCCCTGCCCGATGACGCAAGCGGGGAACATGCAGCGTTCGACCTCGCTGTCGGTGCGCTCGAAGAGCCGGCCAGAGACGGACGGGTGGCCCGGGGCCAGCGGACCCGGCGCGGCGTCGGCGAGGCCTTGATGGAGTTGCTGCACGCCGGCGACCTCGACCCGACCGCCAAGGCGGTGGCGAAGCGGGCCGGCGTCTCGCTGCGCCTCGTGTTCCACCATTTCGCGGACATGGACGATCTGTACCAGTTCGTCGGCGCTCTCCAACTCCGCCGCCAATGGGCCGACATGCCGCAGCTGTCCCCCAAGCTCGCACTGTCGACCAGGATCGAGAGGACGGTGGCACACCGAGCCGCCTTCTTCGAGGAGATCGCGGAGGTGCGGCGCGCCCTGGCGCGCCGGGCACTCTCGTCCTCGGGCGTGCGTCAGGCGGTGCGCGCCGCCGACAGCCTGTTGTTCGAGGACCTGAAGGCCACCTTCTCCCCCGAGCTGGCCGGACTGCCCGACGTCGAACGAGCGGAGTATCTCGGTGCGCTCGACACGTGTACCTCATGGGAAGCCTGGGAGCGGCTGCGCACGACCTCGGGAACCCAGGTACGCGGCGCCAGGCGGGTGATGGCCCTCATGGTGGCGGCCCTGTTGGCCGACAGTGACGACGACGGCCGGCGGGGCGCCGGCGTCGACACGGGGCCGAGCGCCTCCTAGTCAGACGTCCTCGACCTCAGCCATGCGCCGGCGGACGTCGGCGACGCGGGGGGCCGGGTAGCCGAGCAGGCCCGGACGCCAGCCGAGAGCGATCTTCTGTGCACCCGTTCCCTCCTCGGTCCAGACGTGGCAGGTGTTGGCGAGGAAGCTGAAGCCCCCTTCGCGCATGGGATGCTCGCCGTCCCCCTTCTCGACCCGCCAGGCAGCCGCCGAGGTGAGGCCCTGGATGACGACGGGCCCGATGGCGCGGGCCAGGAATTCGAGGTGGCTGCAGCCGCGCTCGCGGCCGAAGCGCTCCTGCACCGCGCCGGAATAGCCCCGCGCCACCGAGAGACCGATCAGGTCGCCGAAACTCGCCTGAATGTCGGTGCACTCGGCATGGGGGAACGTCTGCATGTCGGCCACAGCGTCGACGATCGTCATGTCGGCGCGCCGGACCACGAGACCCAGGTCCATGAAATGGAGATCGCGGGGACCGTACTCACCCCCGGCCCAGGGTCGTTCGTCGTGCAGGGTGCCCACCACGGCGAAGTAGTCGTCACGGTCGAAGACCTCCATGGTGATGGTGCGCCGGTGGACGGGATCCTCCCCGGAGCCGGGTGGCGGGCGGAGAGAGGCGAGCGTGGGCGGGGGGTCAGGCACCGGCTGATTGTGGCGCTCCGTCGTGGCGGGGCGCCAGCGCCACCTCGTTGAAGCCGTGCAGGATCGGCGCGCCGCGGGTCCACCCGATGCGGGTCACCGAGGCCGTGCGCAGGTGGAGACGCCAGTAGAGGTCCACGGTCCCCAGTGCCCAGGCCACCGCCGCCTTGATCGGGCTCACATGGCTGACCACGACCACGTCACCGTCCCTGCGCCGGGCCCCGGCGCCGTCGACCGCGAAGAGCTCATCGCAAGCCGTGCTCGTACGGCGGTCAACCTCGGCCAGAGTCTCGCCGCCTTCGGGTCGGAAGTCGCGGTCGAGCTGCCACCGCTGCCACACCTCGGCCGGAACGTCACCGAGGGGCTGGCCTTCGAACTCGCCGTAGTCGACCTCGACCCATCGTTCGTCGACGGCGATGGGCGGGCCCAGCGCCAGCAGCTCCGCCGTGTCCCGGGCCCGGCGGAGCGGGCTCGTGCGCACCTCGGCCACCGGCCCGTACACCAGGGCGCGCGCCGCCACCGCCTGGGCGCGGCCGGTCTCGGTCAGCTCGGCGTCGGTCCGGCCGAGCAGCAGGCCGCCTGCGTTGGCCACCGACTCACCGTGACGAACAAGGATCAGCACGCGCGCCGCAATCCGCTCAGGCGGGAATGAGGATGCGGCCGCATTGCTCGCAGGTCGCAACCTCTCCGGGGGGGAGGGCGCGGATCTTCTCGACCTCCGCCGAGGAGAGCTCGAGATGGCAGCCGTCGCAGTGACTGCCGACCAGACGCGCCGCACCCGTGCCCTTGAGACGGGCGCGCAGTGTCTCGTAGCGGTCGGCAAGCGCAGTCGGAAGTTGTGCCGCTTCGGTTGCCCGGGCGCCCACCGCCTCTGCCAGAGCGGCGTCGATCTCCAACTGGTCCTGGGCCACCTGGCGGCGCAGCTCCTCGGCTCGAGCCTCCAGCGGCGCCGCCTGCGCGCGCAGCGCCGCCAGCTCCGCGTCTACGGGGTCCTGGTCGAGCATGGCCACAAGCTCCAGCTCCTCGAGCTCCGCGCGACGGTCGGTCAGATGCCGCACCTCGTCGTTCATGGCTTGCAGATCCCGCCCGGAAGAGCTCGTGGCCGCGTACATCCGCGCTTCAATCACGCTGCGGCGCTCGCTGATGCCGCCGATCTGCTCCTCCAGCTCTTTTTGCGTGGCAGCCAGCACCCCACGTCGTGCCGCAGCGTCGACCCGCTGGGCCTCGAGCGCCGCCAGCTGCGCCTCCACGGCGGCGAGCCCCGACGTCTCGACCAGGGCCTGGCGCCGGTGCTCGAGCTGCGTGATGGACGTATCGAGGTCCTGGACGGTGAGCAGGTGTTCGAGAGCGTCGGTCATTCCATGGCCTCGTAGGCGGACCGGGCCAGGGGCAGGGCGTCGATCAGCGCGGCGTCCGCCATGGCCAGGGCCTCGTCCCAACTGAACCAGCGCGCATCCGGGCTCTCGTCCGGCGGCGGCATTGGGTCCGCGTCCGCTCCGAGCAGGAGGTAACGCAGGTCGAGATGCGTGTGCCCGTGGGCCGCCTCGTGCACGTCGAGGTGGATCAGCAACGGGCCCGCCGGTGGGTGCTCGACCGCGAGGCCCAGCTCCTCGGTGGCCTCGCGCAGCGCCGCCTCATCGGGGCTCTCGCCCGCGTCGATGTGGCCACCGGGCTGCATCCAGATGCCGAGTCGCTTGTGCCGGTGCAGCACGGTGCCGCGGCGGCCGACGACGATGCCCGACGCGGTGACGTGGGTCGGGCCGGCGTGCTCGTCGCAGGGCGCACCGAGTCGGCCGAGCTCCGAGAGGAAGCGGTCACGGGCCGCCGCCTCTCGCGGCGACGACGGCACGTGCCCCTCGACCAGAATTCGCAGGTCCTCCGCGGAGGTGCCCAACTCCGGACTCCCCATGAGGGGAATCCCTAGCACAGGTCGCCGGTCAGCACCGTGGTCGCCTGCCCCGCGATGCGGACCCGGTCGCCTTCGGGGCGCACGTAAAGAGTGGCGCCACGCCGGGAGAGCTGATGGGCGACGAGGCTGTCGAGGCCCAATTCGCCGGCCCAGTACGGCCCGGCCGAGCACTGGGCCGACCCGGTTGCCGGATCCTCGTCGATCCCCACGTTGGGACCGAAGACGCGCAACACGTAATCCGCACCGGAGCCCGGCGCCGCGGCGGCGGTCAGCAGCAGCGCCTTGACGCCGGTGGACGCGATGGCGGGCAGGTCGGGGACGTAGGCACGGACCGCCTCCTCCGACGAGAGCGCGACGAACGTGAAGAAATCGGTGTGCCCGCTCGCCACGACGGCGTCAGGCCACTGCCCCTGAAGCGGGGCCGGGACCGGTCCCGGGGTCACCGGGTCGGTCGGGAAGTCGAGCTCGATGCGGTCGCCGGCGAACGCGGCGCGCAGGGGGCCGCTGCGGGTGTGGAAGGTCAGCGGCTCGCTCCCGTCGACCGTGCCGCCGGCGCGGAGCGCGTGGGCCGAGGCCAGGGTGGCGTGGCCGCACAGGTCGATCTCGACCGCGGGCGAGAACCAGCGCAAGCCGAAGGTGGTCGGGTCCTCGCCGGGCGTGAGGTAGGCCGTCTCGGAAATGCCGAGCTCGAACGCGATGGACTGCATGCGCCCCTCGTCCAGGGGCTCACGCAGGAGGCAGACCGCCGCCGGGTTGCCGCCGAAGGCGACGTCGCTGAAGGCGTCCACCCAGGTGATCGGGATGCTCATCGTCCCCACGATGCTAAGCGGGCCAGCGCGTCGTCCAGCACACGCTCGCGCTTGCAGAAGGCCCAGCGGACGAGAGTCCGGCCGGCCTCGGGGTCGGCCGGGTCGTAGAAGACCGAGCTGGGGATGGCGACCACCCCGCAGCGCTCCGGAAGGGCCAGGCAGAACTCGAGCGCGCTCAGGCCCGGCGCCACCGGGGCGACGTCGGTCGTGACGAAGTAGGTGGCGGACGGCCGGAACACGTCGTAGCCGAGGGCGGCGAGACCGTCACACAACTGGTCCCTCCTCGCTCCGAGGTCGGTGGCGAGGCGGCCCATGGCGTCAGGGGAGAAGCCGAGACCCCGTGCGACGGCGAGTTGGAAGGGCGCGGGGTTGGTGTAGGTCAGGAACTGCTTGGCCGCCCGCACCGCGGCCACCAGAGGGCCCGCGCCGCTCACCCATCCGACCTTCCACCCCGTGAAGGAAAACGTCTTGCCCCCCGACGAGATGGTCAGCGTGCGGTCCCGCATGCCGGGGAGCGAGGCCAGCGGGACGTGCCTCCCGTCGAAGACCAGGTGCTCGTAGACCTCGTCCGTCACCGCCAGGATGTCGTGGGCGGTGCAGAGAGCGGCGACCTGCGCCAGCTCGTCCGGCGAGAACACCTTGCCGGTCGGGTTGTGCGGTGAGTTGAGGAGCACGAGCTTCGTGCGCGGCCCGACGGCTCCGGCCAGATCGTCCGGATCGAAGTGCCAGTCGGGTGGGTGCAGGCGAACCAGGCGGGGCACTGCCCCTGCCATGGCGACCCCGGCCGCGTAGGAGTCGTAGGTCGGCTCGAACATGACGACCTCGTCGCCGGGCTCGCACAGCGCCAGCAGCGTCGCGGCGATCGCCTCGGTGGCACCGACGGTCACGAGCACCTCGGTCTCGGGGTCGAGCTCAATGCCGTACCAGGCGCCCTGGTGTGCCGCCACGGCCTGGCGCAGCTCGGGGATGCCGTTCCCGGGCGGGTATTGGTTCCGCCCCTCCCGGATGGCGGCCACCGCCACCTCGCGCAGCTCCTCGGGGCCGTCGGTGTCGGGGAAACCCTGGCCGAGATTGACCGAACCCGTGGCCGCCGCCAACTCGGACATGGTCGCGAAGATCGTGGTGGTGAAGGGCCGCAGGCGCCGGGCCAGGTACGCGTCGGCCGCTGCCACCGTGACGATCGTACCAACGGCGGTGCCGCTCGCGTATCGTCTGGGCGGACCGTGCTCAGCATCGCGAACTACAACATGCACTGTGGGATGGACGGGCGGGGCAGGCCCTACGACTATCTCGCGGCCATTGCCGCGCTGGATGCCGATGTCATCGTGCTCGAGGAAGCGTGGACGCCGGCCGGGGACGAGAGCGGCGGCCAGTCGGCGCAGGCGGCCCGTCTGCTCGGCTATCAGATCGTGGCGCACACCCTCAGCGAAGGGCGTCGCATCAGCCCCCAGGTCGGGGCGCCCGACACCTGGAGGGCCCGGGCCGTGTGGGCGGACCAGAACAAGGCGCTGTACATGGACGCCGTGCGTCCCCAGCGGCCGAAGGTGCAGGCCACGGCGCGCTGGCAGAAGGCCGAACCGGGGAAGTTGGGGATCGCCGTGCTGGTGCGGCCCGAGATCCCGATCGAGGCGACGCGCGTCGTCCCGATGAGCACCCTGCGGGCCGACCGCGTCCTGCGGGCGGCGCTGGTCGTCGACGTCACGGTGGGCGGGACGCCGATGTCCGTCGCGGGCACTCACATGTCGCACCTCGTCTTCGGCTCCCACCGCAACTTCGCCGAGCTGCGCCGGCAACTGCTCACCGAGGCGCGGCCCGATGCCGTGCTGGCCGGCGACATGAACGCGTGGGGACCACTCGTCAGCGCGTTCATGCCCGGTTGGCGGCGAGCAGTGATCGGCCGCACCTGGCCCGCCTGGCGCCCGCACAGCCAGATCGACCACATACTCGTGCGCGGTGCGCTGCGTCCGCTGCGCGGCCGGGTGCTCCCCGACTCCGGTTCGGACCACCGCCCGGTGCGGGCCGAGCTGGAGGTCGGCGCACCCTCGGACGTCGCTCGGTCCTGACTCAGAATTTGGAGTCGAGGGCGGGTTGAGGGACGTTCGAGTTCGAGTCGAGCGCCTTTGTCGCAATCGTTGAGCGGCGATCAGGGTCGGATCACTCCGGGCTGACCCGTTGCGGCGTCGGCCGAACTCCAACAGAGCTCCAGGGGAAGCCGGACACGGCTCCCCACTCCTCCGGCGTGGCGTCCTGCCACACCCAGAACGACGCGCCGATCGCCCCCGCCCGCCGGCTGGCGCTCAAGAACTCCGTGATCTCTGCTCCGCTCGGTGAGACGGTCCGACCGCCGTCGCCAGCGAAGTTGAAGGCCTCGCCGATGACGTCCACAGGTCGGAGCGTCGAGAGGCGAGCGACGTCGAGAGCGGCGTCCGTGCCGGGATCGGTGCACTCCCAGTAGATCATCGGTGCGAAGGCATCGACGTATGGCGCCATCGCTTGGTAGGGGTAGCCGCCGTCCCAGCTGGCGTCGCTCGGAGGGTAGACGGTGGCCACGACCAGCCGGCTGCCGGCGGCTTGCCGAACAAGCTCGAGGTACACGGCGGCTCGCTGGGCGCTCAGCATGACGCCCTCGGTCGCCTCCTCGATATCGGCGCTGTAGCCGTCGACCTGTTGGCCGTCGGGGGCGTGCCAGTCGAGGATCTGCGCGGTCCACTGGGCGTCGCCGGCGGGGTCCCACAGGTACGGAAAACCCCACGCGATCACGGCAAGGCCGTGGGCGTGGGCGACGGGCACGAGCGAGTCGAGTTCGTTGGCGCCGTAGAAGCCGTTCATGGAGTCACCCACCCGGACCCACAGCTGGTGCAGCCCCGCCGAGACGGCCTGCTGCGCGATCTCTTCGGCGTCGCCACCGTCTGTGCCGCTCCACTCCCAGATCCACATGCCCTTCCCGGTGAGCGCCGTGACGTGTGAGGTCCACGGCACCGGCGCCGTCACCGGCGGAAGAGACGTCACGAGAACCGCTGGGTGCCAGGGCGGAGGTGAGGGCGGACGTGGCGGCTGGGGGGGCACCGGGCAGCCGGCGAGCGCGACCGGGCCGGAAGTCGTTGGCTCCGTCGTGGTGGTCGGCGCGGGCTGTGCGGCCGGGTGCGGCCGCCGCCGTCTTCGCCGCGGCGAGGCGAGTACAGGTCGTGGAGGGCGCGAGGGCGTCGAGATGGTGACACGGCCCGAGCCGCTCGAGGCCTTGGGAGGAGTGGAACCGGACGTCGCGGCGAGCGTTGCCACAGCGGCTGTGATGCCGACGAGCACGACCGACACGGCGACCCACGAACGCCTCATCCGGCCGGACAACAGCACGGTCCATTCTCGCCGACCGCCTCCTCACGCGCTTGGCAGCCCTGCATCGCCAGTGCCCAGGGAGGTCTGTGGATCAAGGGAGGGAAGGAAAGCGACAAAACGGTCTGCCTCGGCTGCTCGGGCCAGGCCGCTGCACTCGGCGGGGCTCGCTGCTCGCCGGTGAAACACTGTTGCTGCACGTGCGAGCAAGGGAGGGAATGAGTCAGTTGTGACGCCGTTCCCCGCCATGGCCGAACCAGGGAACTGAGAGAATGGGCAGTAACCCCTTCCCGCTGGGTTTCTTTGACCAGGCTGACCCGTCCCCCGATTCGGTGTTCTACTCGTGGCCTCGCCTGGTCACCCACATCGACGACCATGCCATCGCTGCGGTCGGTGCTCTCTATGACGAACTTGGGATCTCAGGCGACGTGCTCGATCTGATGGGTTCGTGGGTCTCGCACTTCCGCACCCCGCCAGCGCGCCTCACCGTGCTCGGGATGAACTCCGCCGAGCTCGAGGCGAACCCCTCCGCCTGGGTCACCGTCGTCCACGACCTCAACGCCGAGCCCCGGTCGCCGTTTCCCGACGAGTCTTTCGACGCCGCGGTGTGCTGCGTTTCCGTCGACTACCTCACCAGACCCATAGAAGTGTTTGCTGACGTGGCCCGCGTGTTGCGCCCAGGACGGCCCTTCGTCTGTACGTTCTCTAATCGATGCTTTCCGACCAAGGCTATTCGCGGCTGGCTGTACGCCGATGACCAGCGGCACTGCGAGATCGTCGAACAGTACTTTCGTCTTGCCGGACTCTGGGATGAGCCTTCCAGCCAACGTCGTACCCCTGCCTCGCACACAGGCGACCCGTTGTTTGCAGTGTGGGCTCACCGAGCCAGCCGTGCCACATCAGACCAGTGAAGGAGACCTGACCCTCGGGCCTGGTCGAACAGGACCAGCGCTGGCTGATCCTTCACCTCATCGACTCAGTACTCGCCCTTGATCACGAAGTACGAGCCTCGAATGGTCCCTGCCAGCTTTGACTTCTGGCGCGCGAACTTGAACGAACCCAACTCCGCGGGAACGTCCATCCCTTCGGAGAGCTTGAACCCGACCGCCCTCTTCGGATTCGGTCCGTCGAGGGTGTACAGGACGTTGATCGAAAGCCCGCTCTCGTAGAACACGTAGGTCCAACGGATATTCTCGACCTGGAACGTCGTTGCCTCGAGCGGGGGCGACGCGATGACGATGTCACGTTCCTCCTTGAGGATACGGTCCACCATGTCGATGGCCTTCTTGGCCTTGGCGGCAGGATCAACCGTGAAAACGTGGTCGTACTTGTTCTTGAAGTAGCGGGCCTCGTTCGCCCTCAGACCGGCCAACGCTGCGACCATTGGCGACGACTCCAGGCCAACGGTAGATACGTTGACGAAATCAACGGAATGACTCATAGGCGGCGAGTATACGTGGCTGCACATTTCAACCGTTGGAAAATTGACCAACACTTCGACGCGTCTCCGCGGTGCCGAAGTGCCCGCCGTCCTCCCGCCTTTGCGGTGTCTCGTCGCAGCTCTTTGCCGCACTCAGGAAGGCGCGGAGGGAGGTCCGGCGGTCAACGCGGTGACCGCCCCGTCCACCGTCGGGAAGAAGTGGTTCTCGCCGATGCGCTGCGCCAGCCCGCTGCGGTGCAGCATCTCGCGCACGTGGTCCCCCGCCCGGGCCATGCCGAACGCGATGTGCTGGCGCTCGCACTCCGTCAGCACCTGGCCCAACGCCCGCGCACCGGTGAAGTCCACGTCGGACATCCCGATGCTGTCGAGCACGAGGACGCGCGTGGTCCCCGGGGCGTGGGCGATGGCGTGGGCGATCTCCTCACGGAAGTGCACCGCGTTGGCGAACCAGAGCGGCGTGGCGAACAGGAGGACGAGGACCCCGGGGACTTCGGCCGCGGGAAGGTCCGGTGAGAGGGGCGCCCAGCTGGTGGTCCCGGGCATGCGCCCGAGCTCGTGGAGCTGGGGCTGGGCGCTGAGCCGGATGCGATCGAGGATCGCGAGCCCGACGGCGACGCCGATCCCCTGTTCCACACCCACCAGCACCACCGTGAGGAGGGTGATGGCGGTCAGGCCGAACTCGAAGGGGTCGAAACGGGCGATGGCGAGCAGATCGCCCGGGTCGAAGAGCCGGATGGCCACGAAGATCAAGATCGCCGCCAGGGTCGCCAGCGGGACGTTCCGCAGGACATCGGCCACGGGAATGAGGAGGACCACGACCAGCGCCGCGCCGAGCGCGCCGGCCTGGGTGCGGCCGCCGGCGGTAGCCACGGCTCCGGTCCGGGGCGGGCTCGCGTTGACGGGGAACGAACCCACGAGCCCGGCGACCACGCTTCCCGCGCCGACGCCGAGGAAATCGCGCCGGCGTCGATGTCGTAGCCACCTTGCTCGGCGAAGGCGCGGGTGGTCGCGGCCGTCTGGGTGAGGACCACCAGCGTCACCACCGCGGCCAGCGGCGCCAGACTCCCGAGCGTGGACCAGGACAGCCCGGTCAGACCGAGGTGCAGCGCGCCGCTGTGGATGGTGCCGAGAACGGCGACGCCGTGCGCCTGCAGATTGAGCACGACCACGAGCGCAGTGGAGCCGACCAGGCCGATGAGCGCGCCGGGGATGCGGCGACTGATCCGTGCGCAGACGAACATGAGCGCCAGGACGCCCAGCCCGATGGCCAGCGTCCACCCATTGATCTGGTCGAGGTGCGTGAAGACATAGGAGATGCGCTGCGGGTTCGAGCCGCCGGTCGGAGGCAGGCCGAGGAAGTCGGGGAGCTGGTGCACGATGATGATCACGGCCACGCCGGACAGGAATCCCGTGACGATGGGCGTCGACAGGAACTCGGCCAGCCACCCGAGGCGCAAGATGCTGACCAGCATCACCATGAGTCCGACCATGACCGCCAGGATCGCCACCATGTCGACGTAGTGGGGAGATCCCGTCAGCGCCAGTGCAGAGACCCCGGCGGCGAACAACGGGGCGATGGTGGAGTCGCCGCCCACGGACATTTGCGGGTTTGAGCCCAGGAGCGCGAAGACGACCGACCCCGCCACGAACGCGTAGAAGCCGGTGATGGGCGGCATGCCGGCCAGTCGGGACGTCGCCAGCTGCTCGGGTACGGCGATGACCAGGAGCGTGAGCCCCGCCACCAGGTCCGCGCTCGCCCATGCCCGCTGGTACCCGTGGAGCGACGCAAAGACTTGAGGCCGTCGCACTGCGCCATCATCGCAAACCGGGGTGTCTGCCAGATTGACCCAATTGAATAGTCTCGGGTCCGACGGGCGGGATCCCCCGCCGACGACCTGTCCGTGCCCGTGCCCGAGGAGGCCACAAACAAATGAGCGACTACCCCTACGCCGACCGCTTCGCCATCAACCGTGCGCTGCCGGAGCGGGGCATGGACCGCGAGGAGGTGCTCGCCGAGCTCCGCACCATGGCCACCGAAGAGGACGCCTTCTGGGAGACCGGCAAGTGCTCCGGGACGATGTACTGCGGCGACCACGACCACTACCACTTCATGAACGAGGCCTTCGGCCTGTTCGCCCACGTCAACGTCCTGCAACGGGACATGTGCCCGAGTGCCACCAAGTTCGAGGCGGAGATCATCTCCATGACCCTCGACCTGCACGCCGGGGACGCCGCGCTGGCCGCCGGTGACGACCCCTGCGGCCTGGTGACGACCGGCGGGACCGGCAGCATCCTGCACGCGATCCTGGCCTACCGCGAGTACGCGGCCCAGGAGCGGGGAGTGACCCGCCCGAACGTCATCAAGCCCGAGACCGCCCACCCCGCCTTCGACAAGGCGTGCCATCTCTTCGGCGTCGAACTGCGGCGGGCCCCGATCGACCCGGTGACGACCCAGGTCGACGTGGACTGGGTGCGCGACCACGTGGACGACCAGACCGTCTGCCTGATTGGATCTGCCTGCAACTACGGCTACGGCACCGTCGACCCGATCGGCGACCTGTCCGACCTGGCCCTCGAGCGTGGCATCGGGCTCCACGTCGACGGCTGCCTGGGCGGGTTCATCCTGCCGTTCGGCCGCGAGCTGGGCTACGACATCCCCGCCTTCGACTACTCGGTCCCGGGCGTGACCTCCATGTCGGCCGACACGCACAAGTACGGGTACGCCTTCAAGGGCTCCTCGGTCCTCAGCTTCCGGACCAAGGCCCTGCGCAACGCGCAGTACTTCTACCTGACGGACTGGAGCGGGGGGAAGTACACCTCACCGGGAATGGAGGGCTCGCGCTCCGGCGGCCTGATCGCGGCCACCTGGGCCGCCATGGTGCAGCTCGGTCACGCCGGGTATCTCGGGTACGCCCGGCAGATCTTCGACACGTCGGTGGCGATGCAGGAAGCCGTCACGTCGCACCCCGAGCTGCGCCTGGTCGGCCGGCCGACGTTCCTCTTCTCGTTCACCTCCGACGAGTTCGACATCTACCACGTGAACGACTTCATGCGGACGAGAGGCTGGCGCTTCAACGGGCAGCAGTACCCCAACGCGCTGCACATGGCCGTGACGAGGCCCCAGACGCAGCCCCAGGTGGTGCCCGAGTTCGCCGCAGACCTGGCCGAGGCGGTGGCCTACGCCAAGGAGCACGCCGACGAGGCACCCCGCTCCGGGGCCATCTACGGCGGCGTGGCCGGTGGCATGACCGAGGAGGCCGACGAGTTCATCCGCGCCGTCATGGCGGACATGCTCGACGGGCAGTCCACCATCCCGCCGGCGTGACCACCCGGGAGGGGCCGTCACCAACGGCCCTGATCGACGGGTGCGTGGCCGCCCACGCCGCGCTCGGGGCGAGCCTGGACGACCTCAGCGACGACGCGGCCCGTCGACCGAGCCGCCTACCGGGCTGGAGCGTCGGCCACGTCCTCACCCACATCGCGCGCAACGCGGACAGCGTCGTGTGGCGGCTGGAGGGTGCGCGGCGGGGCGAGCTGCGCGACCAGTACCCGGGTGGGCTGGAGCAACGGAGGGACGACATCGAGGCCGGGGCGGGGCGCCCGGCGTCTGCGCTCGTCCTCGACGTGCGCGGGACCTCGGCCGCGGTCGAGCGCGTCATGGCCGACCTCCCCGCGGCGGCCTGGGACGCGCCCTCGCGGACGTCACAGGGCGTCGTCGAGAC
Organism: uncultured Acidimicrobiaceae bacterium; assembly: GCA_963719485.1. Classification (GTDB taxonomy): domain Bacteria; phylum Actinomycetota; class Acidimicrobiia; order Acidimicrobiales; family RAAP-2; genus Bog-473. Next base: position 2,441,649 of record OY970387.1, on the reverse strand, counting down.
TTCACGCGACGCGGTGCTCTCGCGCTGGCGAGAGGTGGTGGTGCACCACGGCGATCTCGGCCTGGCCCCGGTGCCCTTCCCGCCCGCGCTCGTCGACGCCTGGCTGCCGCGGGAACTGCCGCGTCTGGCGGAACGGAGCGACCCCGCCGAGTTGTTGGCCTGGGTCATCGGGCGCGGCGACTCGCCCGTCCTGGCGCCCTGGTAGCTATCCGGCCGAGACGAACGCGTTGCCGGACCGGTCGACCGTCACGCAGTAGGTGGTCGCCGGGCACGAGATGCTCGTCGAGCGCGTGGCCATTGTCGATCAGGGTGCCGGCACTCCACGTGGTGCCGTCCCACCCGAAGACCCGCCCGATGGAGTCGACGGCCCGGCAGAACGTCGTGGTCGGGCACGAGACGCCGGTGAGGCCGGAGGCGTTGGTGCCGGTGAGGGGCGGCTCCGTGGCGATCGACGCCGGGGGCGAGAAGCCGGCGCCGTTCCAGGTCAGGACGCCTCCGTTGCTGTCGACCATGACGCAGAAGGCCGTCGAGGCGCACGAGACCGAGTTCAGCTGGCCCTGGCTGTCGGCGTCACCCGGCTGGGTCCAGGTGTGGCCGTTGAACACGGAGGGCCCACCCTCGGCGGCGACGCAGAAGGACGGGGACACGCACGAGATCTGGTTCGCCGCGCCCCAGGCGCCCAGGTTGCCCGACCAGCCGGTCCCGTCGTAGGCGAAGGAATTGCCCTCGCCGTCGACCGTGATGCAGAAGGTGGGCCCGGTGCAGTCGATCGCCGTGATGCCCTGGGCGGCCGGGATGGTCGCCGGTGGCTGCCAGACCGACCCGTTGAAGAGCGCGACCTGGTTCATGTTGGGGGCAGCCGCGCAGAATCCCGCGCCGGCGCACGACACGTAGGCCACACCCTGGGGCGAGGGGGACGGCACGGGCGGACCGAGCGGGACGATCTTCGTGAAGGTCAGCCGATAGGTCTGTCCGGTGGTCGATCCCATGACACACGTGAGCACCGCGGGGCACGACACCACCGAGAGATCGGCGCCCGGCGCGATCTTGATCGCCTTGGACCACGTGCCAGCCGGAGCCACCGTTGTCGGTGTCATCGGTATGGTCCCGTGGGTCGTGGTCGTGGTGGGAGCGCTGGACGACCCGGGACTCTGGCTGCACGCGGCCGCGAGCAACGACAGCGCGACGACGGCCAGCGCCGCCGTGAACGGTCCCGCCCGTCTCGGCACTACGAATGAACCGGGAGGCCGTTCGACTCGAGCGCACGGTGGCGCGACCACGTATCGAGAACGATGAGCGTCTTGGTGCCGGTGACCCGACCGCGGCGGCGCAGCTGTTCGATGACCTGACCGAGGCGCTCGACGTCGGGCACCTGGAGCCACACCAGTGCGTCCGGGTCTCCGGCCGTGGTGAACACCGCCTGCACCTCGGAGAGCTGCATGGCCGTCTCCTTGATCTCCTGCAGGTCGGCGGTGCCGGCGAAGCGGACTTCAGTGAAGGCCTGGATCGGACGCCCGGCCTTGCGGTGGTCGACGACGACGGTGTAGCCGGCGATCACCCCGGTGCGCTCCAGGCGCTCAATGCGCCGGGTCACGGCCGACGCCGAGAGCGAGACCTGCTCGCCGATATCGGCCATCGTCCGGCGCGCATTTTGCGACAGCAATTCGATGATGTGATGATCGATCGGATCAAGATCCTCAGTTCCCATGGGTCACAAGCCTAACGAAAGAGGGTTGTACCGCACATTCAGTGCAAAAAGGAGGCCCAGCGTTGCTCCTCCGTTGCGTGCGCGGGCCGGGCGGGGCTCAGACCTTCCGGCGGTGCACAGCCACGGCGTAGCGGTCCCCGGGCGCGTACGGGCGCCGGTCCCAGGTCGACCAGCGGTCCTCGAGCACCAGGCCCGCGCGGGCGGCCAGGGCATCGTGCTGGCGGGGGCCGAACCCGTCCGGCTGCAGGGAGTAGCCCGTCACGAGGCGGCCGCCGGGCGACAGCCAACGCGCCGCATTGGCGACGACAGAGCCCTCGTGACCGGACGGCACGAAGATCAACACGTTGCCGGCCATCACGACGACGTCGAAGGTCTGCCCGAACTCGAGGCCGGGGTCCGCCAGGTCGCCGCGCACCCACGCCAGGTCGGGCGCCTTGGCGCGGGCCGACTCGAGCATGGCCTCGTCGACGTCGACCCCCACGACCCGACGGCCACGCCGGCTGAGCTCGATGGCGACCCGGCCCGTGCCACAGCCCGCATCGAGGACCGAGCCCGGGTCGAACGAGTCGACCAGGTCCGCCTCGCCGTGCATGTCCATGCCCGCCGCGGCCAGGTCCTCGAAACGGCGGTCGTAGTCCGCCCCGCGTGGGACTCCGCTCTCCCGCCACCGGTCAGCCACGCATGATCAGGGGGTGGAGCCGACCCCGGGCAACGTCTGCGTGGTCGCGCCGGCCGGCAACGCGAAGAGGTTCGATGGTGGCTTCGACGAGTACTTGGTCATCTCGAAGTAATTGGTCTTCGAGGAGCCCGAGTACGCCAGCAGCCCCTGCTTGGTCACGCAGTACCTGCCCGCCTTGATGCGGGCGGTGACGCTGAGACAGGTCGCGGGCTGACCGGCAATGGTGACCGACGACGCAGAGATCTTGACCCCGAGCGCCCGCGCGAGGGAGCTGTTCTGGGCCTCGTTGATGAGGCCGATCACCACGGCCGGGCTGAAGAGGTCCTCGACCCCGCCGAGCGCCGAATTGGAACCCTTCTCCTTCACGCAGTTCACGGTCGCCGCCGCCGTGGTCGTCGTGGCGGCGCCGGAGTTCCCGCTGTTCCCCGAGTTGCCCGAGTTGCCCGAGTTGCCGCTGTTGCCGCTGTTGCCGCTGTTGCCGCAGTAGTACGTCGTCTTCCCGGTGTCGATCACGGACCCGCCGCCCTCCGACGAGAAGAGCGATTTCGGCGGCGCCTGCGCCACGGTGATGGTCTGCTTCTGCCCACCATTGACCGCCGTGTACACCGCGTAGTAGGTCAGGTGCTTCCCCTTGTTGAGGGTGGTCGTCAGCGCCTTGAGGTTGGACGGCGAAATCGACCTGGCCGATGCCGGCGGGGCAGGCAACGCGGCAAGCAGCCCGACGCCGAGTGCGACCGTCACGGTGAGGGCAGCAACGCGTCTTGCCATGGTAAGAACGGTAGACCTCGCAGGTCGGGGTGTCTACGGGGGATGCAGGATCGGAAGGCGGCCGGGGACGGCCTGGACTGAGCGCTCGATAGGGTGACGCCGCCATGTGCCTGCTGGTCGTTGCCTCACGGATCGTCCCCGGGGAGCCCCTGATCGTGGGCGCAAATCGCGACGAGGTCCTGGAGCGCCCGTCGACCGCGGTCACCGTGCTCGACGAGGGCCCGCCGCGCATTCTCGGGGGCCGCGACGAACTCTCGGGCGGCACCTGGCTCGCCGTGAACCGCCTCGGCGTGTGTGCCGGGCTGACCAATCAGCCGTTGGGCGACGCCAAGGACCCGTCAAAGCGTTCCCGCGGCGAATTGCCGCTCGTCCTGGCTCGTCACACAACCGCGGCGGACGCCGTCGACGCGCTCGTCTCGGGGTACAGCCCGGCCGACTACAACGGCTCCTGGCTCCTCGTCGGAGACCGAACCTCGCTCTTCTTCGTCGACTTCACCGGCTCGGTCGGCGGCACGGCCGTCGCCCTGCCGCCCGGGATCCACATCCTCGAGAACCGGGCGCTCGGGGAGCACTCGCCCAAGGTCGACCTGGTGCGGGCTGCCCTCGGCGCACCCGTCGGCGGTGACGAGGTGGCCGAAGCGTTCCGCCGCGTGTTGACCGATCACACGAACCCAGAGGGCGAGGAACGGCCGAACGCGGCCAACTGCGTGCACCTCGATGAATTCGGGACCCGCTCGTCGTGCATCGTGCGCCTCCGATCCGGCAGCGACCCGCCACAGATATGGGTGGCCGATGGCCCACCATGCACGACGGACTACCAGGACGTCGGCGGTCTCTGGGAAGCCGGGGACAGCTAATCGCGGACGAGCGGCTTGTAGCGCAGGCGGTGGGGCTGGTCGGCATCGACGCCGAGGCGCTTGTGCCGGTCGACCTCGTAGTCGCTGAAGTTGCCCTCCCACCAACGCACCTCGGACTCCCCCTCGAAGGCGAGCACGTGGGTGGCGATGCGGTCGAGGAACCAACGGTCGTGGCTGATCACTACGGCGCAACCCGGGAAGGCCAGGAGCGCGTCCTCGAGCGCCCGCAGGGTGTCCACGTCGAGATCGTTGGTCGGCTCGTCGAGGAGGAGGACGTTGCCCCCACTGCTGAGGACCTTGGCCAGCAGGACCCGGTTGCGCTCGCCGCCAGAGAGCTGCCCGACCTTCTTCTGCTGGTCGCTGCCCTTGAAGCCGAAACCGGCCACGTAGGCGCGACCGTGCAGCTCCCGCCCGCCCACGACCAGGCGGTCCACGCCCCCGGTGATCTCTTCGTAGACCGTGGCATCGGGTGACAGCGATGCCCGCGACTGGTCCACGTAAGCCAACTGGACCGATGCGCCGACCGTCATGGTTCCCGCATCCGGTCGCTCTTCACCGACGGTCATCCGGAAGAGCGTTGTCTTGCCGGCGCCGTTGGGCCCGATGACGCCGACGATGCCGCCCGGGGGCAGGGTGAAGGAAAGGCCGTCCATCAACAGCCGGTCGCCATACGCCTTCACGACGCCCGCCGCGTCGACGACCTGGTCGCCCAGACGCGAACCGGGTGGGATGGACAGCTCGACCCGGTCGGTGCGGCGCTCGGTGGACTCGGCCTCGGTGACGAGCTCGTTGTACGCGGTGATGCGCGCCTTGCCCTTGCTCTGCCGGGCCCGCGGCGACATGCGGATCCACTCGAGCTCGCGCTCCAGCGAGGCCTGCCGGGAGCGATCGGCTTTCTCCTCCGCGGCGAGGCGCGCCTGCTTCTGCTCGAGCCAGGACGAGTAGTTGCCCTCCCAGGGGATGCCCGCACCGCGATCGAGCTCGAGGATCCAGCCAGCCACGTTGTCGAGGAAGTAGCGGTCGTGGGTCACGGCGACGACCGTGCCCGGGTACACCTGCAGGGTCCGCTCCAGCCAGGCCACGGACTCCGCATCGAGATGGTTGGTCGGCTCGTCGAGGAGGAGCAGGTCGGGCTTGGACAGGAGCAGCCGGCACAACGCAACCCGCCGCCGTTCGCCTCCCGAGAGCGTGCGCACGTCGGCATCGCCCGGGGGGAGCCGGAGGGCATCCATGGCGATCTCGAACGTGCGATCGAGCTCCCACGCGCCGGCGGCGTCGATCTTGGCCTGCAGGTCGGCCTGCTCGGCCAGGAGCGCGTCGATATCGGCGTCGGGTTCGCCGAAGGCCGCGCAGACCTCGTTGTAGCGGTCGACCAATTGCTTGGCCTCACCGACCCCCTCGGCCACGTTGCCGGCGACGTCCTTGGACTCGTCGAGTTGTGGCTCCTGGGCGAGGTACCCCACCGTGAACCCTGGGGTCAGCCGGGCCTCGCCCGAAAACCCGTCGTCCTCGCCCGCCATGATCCGCAACAGTGACGACTTGCCCGAGCCGTTTGACCCGATGACCCCGATCTTCGCGCCCGGGTAGAAGGAGAGGTTGATCCCCTTGAGCACCTCGCGGTCGGGCGGATAGAAGCGCGCGAGACCGCGCATGGTGTAGATGAACTGGGGAGCCACGGCGACCAGTGTGCCCGATGCCGGCCCTGCCGCCGCGCCGGCAGCCGCTCAGTGTACGGAAGACCAGCGAATCCGGCTCAACCGCCCTTCGCTGACCATGCCGGTTGCGGCGAACCAGCGGGCAGAGGCCTCGATCGCCTGGACAGCAGGTCGGGGCTCATACCCCAGCTCCTCCCGGGCCCGGCTGATGTCGAAGGACATCTGGGAGGTCGACATGCGCGCGGCCTCCAGCGGCACCGACGGGTGCCTGTGTAGGAGCCGGCCCTCCACCAGTTCGGAGACGGCTGCCACCGCCAGGGCCAGCGCCTTGGGCACCTTGCCGTACGGAGCGGGGAGCCCGGTGATGGCGGCGAGCTCGGTGAGCAGCTGCTGCAGGGTCAGGTTCTCTCCGCCGAGGATGTAGCTCCGCCCGGTGCGGCCCTTCTCGAGCGCCAACACCTGGCCGGCGGCGAGGTCGTCCACATGGGCCACGTTCAGGACGGTGTCCACGTAGGCCGGCATGCGGCCGTTCAGGAAGTCGAGGACGAGCTTGCCGGTGGGCGTGGGCGCGCGGTCGCCGGGACCCAGCGGGAAGGTCGGCAACACCAGCGAGGCCGGCAGGCCCTCGGCGATGGCGCGCAACACCTCGTGCTCGGCCACGTACTTCGATCGCTTGTACGAGCCGTAGAGATGCCGGACATCGGGGAACGAGCGCTCGTCGGCCGAGTTGGAACCCGAGACGTGCTCGAGGCCGAGGGTGCCGACCGTGCTCGTGTACACGAGGCGCTCGACCCCGGCCTCATCGGCGGCGGCGAGCACGTTCCTCGTCCCGTCGACGTTGATGGCGTAGAAGGCCTCGGGGTCCGGGGCCCAGAACCGGTACAGCGCCGCCACGTGGAAGACGGCCCGGCACCCACTGACCGCACTCTCGACATCCTGGCGGCTGCGCAGGTCGCCGACCACCTGCTTCACGTCGAGCCCCTCGAGGTTCGCTGTGTCGGCCCCCGGCTCCACCAGGGCGACGACTTCCTGCTCTCGCGCCACGAGCTGGCGGGTCACCGCCGATCCGATCAACCCGCTCGCCCCGGTGACGAGGACCCGGTCTCCGGACTCGAGCTTCACAGCCGCGCCTTGTGCAGCGTGCCCTTGGCCATCGTCTTGCCGAACTCGAAGATCAGGCTGGACCCCTGCTGCGCGCTGGCCAAGACGTCGTCGAGTGCGTCGGCGAAGAGCTCGACCTCGTCGTCCCCGGCGATCAGGGGCGGCAAAAGCTTGATCACGTTCATGTTGTCGGCCGCCACCTGCGTGAGGATGTGGTGCCGGTGGAACAATGGGACCACGATCATCTGCGAGAACAAGGCTGAGCGCAGGGCCTCGATCATGCGGAAGCGCCGGCGCAGGCTCGGCGTGGACGGCTCGCCGAACACCAGCCCGATCATCAGACCCCTGCCCCGCACCTCATGGAGGAACTCGTAGCGCTCGACGAGTGGCTCGAGGGCCTTGGTGAAGGCCTTTCCGGTCCGCTGCACCCGGTCGAGGATGTCCTCGTCGTCGAAGGTGGCAAGCGTGGCCAGGCCCGCCACCATGGCCAGCTGGTTGGTGCTGAACGTGGAGGAGTGGACCACCGCCCTGTCCATGGAGCTGTAGACGGCGTCGGAGACCGCGGCCGAGGAGAGCATGGCCCCGACCGGCACGAACCCCCCGGACAGCGCTTTCGACACCGTGATGATGTCGGGGGTAATGCCGAACTGTTCGTGACAGAAGAAGGTCCCGCACCGGCCGAGGCCGGCCTGCACCTCGTCGAGGATCATGAGCGCCTTGTGCCGGCGGCACAGGGACTGGGCCTCCAGCCAGAACTCGTCGGTCGCCAGATTGACCCCCTTGCCCTGGATCGGCTCCGCGATGAAGGCCGCGACGTCGCCGCGACGGAGCTCCCGGGCCAGCGCGGCCGCGTCACCGAACGGGATCATGTCGCAACCGGGGAGCAGAGGGCCGAAACCGCTCCGGAATTCCTTCCCGCCGTTGAGGGCGAGCGCCCCGGTGGTCAGGCCGTGGAAGGCATGGTCGCAGTAGAGGATGCGGGTGCGTTTCGTGGCCGCCCGGGCGAACTTGATCGCGCTCTCCACCGCCTCCGCACCCGAGTTGGTGAAGAACACGCGCTCGATCCCCGGATGCGACCGGGCCACCAGCTCCTCGGCCAGGACACCCGAGAGGAGGGAGCAGTCCATCTGCACGAGGTTGGGCAGGTCGGAATCGAGGGCGTCGTGGAGCGCCCCGATGATGGCCGGGTGGCTCCGCCCGAGCGCGAACACGCCGAAACCGGACAGGAGGTCGAGGTACCGGTCCCCCTTGTCGTCATAGAGATAGCAGCCTTCCCCTTTCTCGTAGAACCGATCGAACTCGATCTGGCCGAGAACCCGGGGCAGCTGGGGGTTGATGTACTTCGAGTGGAGGGTGAAATTCTCACCCTTGCGCTCATCCAACACCTTCTTGAGATCAAAGGGCATGCAGTGGGCTCCAGGGTTCGCTCGCCGGCCGGTGGCGACAGATTAGTGGGAGCCCGTGCGCCCCGACCCTCCGACCCCCGCGGCGCCGTTTCATGCGATGATCGCCTCTCCACCGCCCAGCCGAACATCCGATCGGACAAAAGGTAACCGCATGACCACCAGCGCCCCCAACATCTTGCTCGTCATGTCCGATCAACACCGGGCCGACATGATGGGGTGCGCCGGCGACGCCAGTGCCCTCACACCCTCGCTCGACGCGTTGGCGGCGCAGGGCGTCCGCTTCTCGCGCGTGTCGTGCCAGGGCCCGCTGTGCATGCCAGCGCGGGCGTCGTTCATGACCGAGCGCTACGTGCGCGACCATGGCGTCTACACGAACGCGTCCGAGATACCGGCGGACAGCCCGACGTACGCCTGGGCTCTGCGAGAAGCCGGGTACCACACCGCGCTGCTGGGCAAGGCGCACCTCTATCTCGACGAGCAGCTGACGGTTTCCCACACGGACGAGATGGCCGGGCGACTCGAGGCGCTGGGCTTCGCCGAGGTCTTCGAGACGGGCGACAAGTTCGTCGGGAAGATCCCGACCCGCTACACCGACTACCTCGCCGGACAAGGCCTGCTCGACGCGTACAAGAAGCACATCGCCGACCGCAGCTACCAGGGCGAGAACGAAGACGGCCAGAACGCGACCAAGTGCGTGCCGATGTGGGACTCCACGTCGACCCCACTGCCCCTGGGGTCCTACGTCGACGCTTGGCACGGCCAGCAGGCCGTGCGGTGGATAGAGGGCTACGAACGCCCTGACCCGTTCTTCCTCTTCGTCGGGTTCCCCGGGCCGCACGACCCCTGGGACGCGCCGGCAGAGGCCGTGCAGCGCTATCGGGACGTCGACATCTCCATGCCCGCCTCGACCCGCCGCCCGGACATGGAAGGGACGGGCCGCTACGGCGCTCTGTTGGGCGGGTTCCTCTGGGTCTCCGATTCCGAGACGATGACCGACGACGCCATCCGGGGGATGCGGCGCTCGTACGCCGCCGACATCTCCGTCATCGACCAGGCGGTCGGCGAGATGGTGGGTGCCCTCGAGCGGAAGGGGATCCTGGACAACACGTGGATCATCTACACCAGCGACCACGGTGAGATGGCCGGCAGCCACGGGCTGATGTCCAAGTGCGTCCTCTACGAACCTGCCGTGCGCGTCCCGCTCATCGTCCGCCCGGCGGGCGGCTGCCCGCCGGCCGTCGTGGATGCCCTGGTGGAGCACCTCGACGTCCCGACCACCCTGCGCGCGATCGCCGGTGCGCCGGACGTCCCGGACAGCGAGGGCCGTTCACTCCTCACGAACGTCCAGGACCCGACCTCCCCGGCGTCGCGCTCCCTGACGGTCAGCGAGAACTGGGGGTTCGCCGCCTTCGAGACCGCGCGCTACAAGTTGGTGGTCGACGAGGACGCGGTGTCCCCGTGCCAACTCTTCGACCTGGCCGAGGATCCCGCGGAGGACCACAACCTGCTCCCCGACGCCACGGCGGCGCCGGTGGTCGAGGAGATGATGGAAACCCATGTCCGCCCGTTCTTCCGGACGGCGCCCGCCCGTCCGATCCCGAGCTTCTTCACGGGCGGCTACGACGAGTGACCCCGCCCGGGCCCGCTCAGCCGGTCGGTGTCCCCGGGATCGCCGACCCGTAGGCGGCGTTGAACGCGCTGAGCGCCGGCACGTCGGGATTCCCCGGCGTGGAGACCTGGACCTTGTTCTGGATCATCACACCCGAGTCATTCGTGTAGTTGAGATTCGCACCGGTGTACGTCGGCGTGCCACTGCTGACGATGGAGGACAGGACTCCGGCGTTGTCGAAGTCACCAGTGTTTGAAGGCGGGGTGATGGTGTAGTGGTTCAAGGTAGCGATCCTGCCGCCGACTTCGGGCGCCTCGACAATCCATTCGGCGGAGGCCCCGGCGCCGTTGTAGGCCTGCGTGGTGCTGAAGTTCCAACCTCGGGTCGTGTCAGAGATGGTGATCGCCCAGACGTGCTGCGTGGTGCGCCGGTGCCCCGCCCCGCTGGTGACCGTGCTGCTCGTCTCGTAGATGGATGCCGTCATGCGGTCACCGGCCCCCACCGCTTTCGTCGTGGGGAGCGCGGTCTCGGCGGCGGGGAGGATCTCCCACCACGCGTTGTAATGCGGCGACCCGTTGTAGTAGTCCTCCTCGGTGCCCGTCTGGATGAGATTGCTGTTGGCGAAGCCGTCCACACCGATCCAGGCCGACGAGTAGGTCGCGGAGGTGGAAGCGGCGACGGCGGGAACCGTCCACGTCGCGCTCACTCCGGTGAAGTTCCCGCTCTCGGCGTAGCCCGACCAGTTCGACGCGGCCCACGTGTTGCGGACGGCGAAGGGCGGTGCGACAGCCTGCCGGGGCAGGTTCGTGATGGACGGTGCCGCAGTCGGTGCCGCGCCCGCCTGGCTGACCACGGCGAAAGTGGTCATCAAGCCGACAATGCTCGCAGCCGACACGACGGTCAGCCCACATCGACGCAGATGGCGGCGCCGACCCTGCTGCGATCGCCGTGAACCCGTGCCCGTTCCGTCCGCGGCAACCCGCCTCGACCCGTACTTCATGGTGCCCTCCCCATCCGCCGCCCGATCTCTTCGCGCTGAGTGAACTATAGGCGTTTCACCTGGTCGAAACAACGCGTGGCGGGATCGAAATGGGGGGCGCCGGGACCACGCCCTACCCGAGCCCGAGCGGGTCCGCCATGAGCACCTGGTCGACATTGAGACTGTGACGGCCCGCCACCTCGTTGCGGAGCCAGGCGCGGCGTGAATCGATTGCCGCGAGCCGCTCCGGCGGGACGCACGAGGACAGGTCGTCGAAGATCGCCATCAGCTTCCGTGAGACCTGAGGATCGCCGGCGCCGTAGAGGGCGATCTCGGTGAAGGCGAGGTCGAACACCCGCTCCCAATCGGGCACTGGCACGAGCAGGCGGACGGCGCCCGAGCTGTCGAGATAGACGCCGGAAGGATCCGGGAGACCTGCGATGGCACGCAGGATGCCGTGCAGGCGGTCGAGAACCTGGACGGCGGTGGTCGGATCGTTGATCGCGGGCGACACGGCGCGGATCGCGATGTCGACCAGCTGCCGCACGCCGTAGCACGGGTCCTGGTAGAGCGTCCTCGCCGGGGCGCAGTCGATCGACCGGAGGACGCGCCCGGTCTCTGGCACCGTCCCGCCGTGCACCTCTACCACTTCGGCGCCCCGCACCATGTACGTCCCCACCGGCACGCACAGCCGCAGCACACATTCGTGCTGGCGCGCCATCTCGGCGAGATGATGCGCGTCGATGCCGTCCATCACCGCGTCTGGACGGTCGAAATGGACCGTGCCGACCGTCGGCTCGGAATGGGGCTCGGGCACCTCGCGATAGTCGGACAACGGCACGAACATGATGTGGATGGCCTGGATCGTCTCGTCGAACACCGCCTGAATCACTTGGCTGACCCGCATGGAGCGCACGGTGGAGTGCACGAACACGACGAACACGAGCACGGAAGCCATGACAAGCAGGTAGGCCAATCCGACGGCACCCTGGGGAACGGTGTGCGCCGCCGTCGTGGTGCCCACCCGGGCCAGCAACGTCAACGAGTAGACGAAGGTCGCAATGAACGTGGCCAGCGCCAGTTTGGTCACCGGCTTGCGTACGAACGTCCGCAGGACACGGGGCGAGTACTGCGTACTCGACATCTGGAGCGCGACGAGGGTGATGGAGAACACGACGCCGGTGAACGTGAGCAGGGCCGCCGCGATGGTGGCGAGCAGGGTCCGGGCGTCATCGAGGTTGGTCGGGAACAGCGCCTGGTGCAACGTGAAGCTATGGAGGTACCTCGAGGCGATGTCTCCCGCCACCCAGGCGGCGATGGCTGCGACGGCCGGCCAGAGCCAGAGCGACTCGCGCCGCCACTCCCGGAGGTGGGCCCGCCGGGAGCCGCCGCGGACCGGGACGCGTCCCCGCAGAGCGGTCACGGGCCGTCCAGGCGTTCCGGAAGACCCGGCGCCTCCGTTGCACTGGAGCCCTTGCCGAGCCACCGCAACCCGATCTGGGGATAAACCAGGACCGAGAGCATGCCGGCGGCAACGAGGGCCGCTGCATTCTGCGGCTTCATCCGGTGCTCGCTGACCCCCAGCGTGGTGATGACGACGATGAGCGGCAGCCCCGTGGCCGCCAGGACGGCTAGGGCGCGGGCCTCCACGGTCGTCACGGCGTCGCGGAAGAACACCCACGTGGGCAGGGCGCGGGTGAACAGGAAGATGACGGTGAACAGCGGCACCAGCAACAGGACCTTGGGCGTGTGGATCAGCGCGTGCAGATCGAAGTTGATGCCGCTCTCAATGAAGAAGATGGGGATGAGGAAGCCGAAGCCGATCGCCTCGAGCTTGCTCGTGATCGGCTCGCTGTCCTCGCCCTTGATGAAGAGGCGCACGACCACGCCTGCCGCGAATGCCCCCAGGAGTACGTCCAGGCTGAGCTTCTCGGCCAGGTACACCAGCAGGATCACCAGAAGGACCGAGATCCGCACCGGCAGTTGGGCCGTCGAGTGGAGGTGCCGGCGCATCAGCGCGATGAGCCGAGGCGGGTGCACCTGCGTGGCCAGGAGCGCGGCGACCACCGCGACCCCGACAAAGAGGCCGAGGAGGAGGAAGGTCAGCCGCGCATCACGGTTCGTGAGCAACAACGCCACTGCCACGATGGGCCCGAACTCACCGATGGCGCCCACCGACAAGACCGATGGACCCAGAGCCGTGCGGAGCACCCCCGCGTCGCGCAGGATCGGCAGGAGCGTGCCGAGCGCCGTCGTCGTCAGGCAGAGGGCGACCACCACCGAGTCGAGCACGAGCCCCGTCCCGTGCAGGAACGCGCCCACGCCCAGCGCGAGGACGAGCGAGACCCCCCACGAGCCCGCGGCCCGTCCGAGGTGGCCCTGGCGCATGGTCGACAGGTCGAGCTCGGTCCCGGCCAGGAACATCAGGTAGGTCAGGCCGAAATCGGAGAGTGCGGTCACGATGTTGTTCGGATGCGCCAGGCCGAGGACGGAGGGACCGAGGATGATCCCCAGCACGATCAGGATCACGACCTCGGGTACCGCGACGAACCGCCGCGACCCTTCTGCGATGATCGGGGCGAGGACCGCCGCCAGCCCGATGAGCACCAGCGTGGGGATGGCACTCTCAAGCATGTGTCTCCCCTCGCCTCGTGACCGCCAGCTGTGGCACGCCGCGCCACCTCCCGGGCCCACGCTACGCGTTGGGTCCCTGCATCCGGGTGATTTCGAAGGTTTGACGGCCCTGTGGCCGTGCGAAAGCATGGCGCGACAACTCGCGATGGGGGTCCGCACAATGACGGTCTGGGCAATGGATCAGGCGCACGCGGAGGCACCCCGTGACTGACGCGTTCGTAAACCCGTCATGGATGCCGCACTCTGTCGGCGAGGCTGCCCGCGCCGGCGATGCCACCGTGGACGACCTGCTGTCGGGACGCGCGTGGTCCCACCTCCTCGATTGCCTGGGCCAGGCGTCCGCCGTTGTGTTGTCCGACGAGATCCCCCGCAACGCCGACGACATGGCGGCGGGCTTCCGGCATCTGCTCGTGCTCCTCGGCATCGGGCTCGACAACGCCTTGCGGGAGGGGTCGGGCTCTGTGCTGGCGGTCAAGCCGTCGGGCGTCGACGCGATCTACAAGTGGGGCATGGACTGTCCTGATTGCATCTACACGGGCGCAGGGCTCCGTGGCGGCGAGACGTACCGGCTCTGGGGGAACCGCGGCTCGGCGCGCTATGTGGGGCTGCAGTCGATGGCCGGGATGGCATCTTCCGCCAACGTACTCCTCGACGAGCTGGATCTGGCGCCCGGTGGCGAGGTCGATCTCGTACTCTCCGCAGCCTCCCACGAGGGGAACTGGCTGCCCATTGCCGAGAACGCGACGGCGCTGGTGGTGCGCCACTTCTTCTACGACTGGGACACGGAGGTGGCGTCGTCCCTCTCCATCGAGCGGCTGGGCGCGGCGCGCGAGAAGGAGGCGAGGCCGGCGGAGGATCCACGTGCCGTGGTGGCCCGGCAGCTGATCGCCCTGGGGGACTTCGTGGTCGCCAACCTCGACTTCTTCCTCCAAATTCTCGCGACCGGAGACGCCCAACACCTTCCTCCCCCCGCTCGATGGGACGGCCATGGGGGCAGCGGCGGAGAACCGCCCCGTCATCGGGTCCTGGGAGATCGGGCCCGACGAGGCGCTCCTCATCGAGGTCGTGCCCCCCGAGGGTCTCTACTGGAGCTTCTCGCTGGGGAACCCCTGGTGGGAGACCATCGACTACGGCAGCCACCAGAGCAGCATCAACGGGCACCAGGCCGCGGTGGACGACGACGGCGTGATGCGCGCCGTCATCGCCCACGACGATCCCGGAGTCGTCAACTGGCTCGACTCCGCCGGGCACAGCGCGGGTCCCATCATTCTGCGCTGTGTCCGCACCGAGACGGCGCCGATCCCCGTCACGCGGGTGATCAAGTTCTCGGACGTCGCGCAATCGGTCCCGGCGGGATCCCGTCGGGTCACGCCCGAGGAGCGACGGGCCACACTGGCGGCCCGTCGGCTCGCCGTGAGCAAGCGGTTCTGCCGGTGACGGCCGGAGCCAGGCCCGGAACATCGGGAGTGAGGGAGGAGGATCCTGATGGATCTCGGATTCGCTGACGCGACGGCTGTCGTGACCGGAGGGAGCAAGGGGATGGGGCGCGCCGTGGCCGAGATCCTCGCCGCCGACGGTGCCCGGGTCGCGATCATGGCACGCGGACGCGGCGCCCTTGATGACACCGTGACCGCACTCCGGTCCCTGGGCAGCCCCGACGCCGTGGGCATCAGCGTCGACATGACCGATCCCTCGTCGATCTCCGCCGGTTTCCGCGAGGTCGGCGAGCGGTGGGGGGCGCTCAACGTCCTCGTCCACACCATCGGGCCGGGTGCAGGGCGGTTCGAACAACTCGACGACGCCGATTGGGACGACGCGTTCGCCCTCGGCACCATGTCCGCCGTGCGCAGCGTGCGCGAGGCGGTGCCACTCCTGCGCGCTGCCGAATGGGCGCGGATCGCGATCTTCGCCGCCCATTCGATCCAACGCCAGAGTCCGATTTTGGTGGCCTACACCGCGTCGAAAGCTGCGGTCGCAAGCGTGGCCAAGAACCTCTCGAAGTCCCTGGCTCCCGACGGGATCCTCGTCAATGCGGTGTGCCCCGGTTCCATCGTCACGGCCAGCTTCACCGAGAACCTGCGAGAGGTCTTTGCCGCCGAGGGACTCGACCCATCCGATCCGTACGACGTCATGCAGTGGATCGACCAGACGTTCCACCAGCCCGCCGACCTCGGACGGGCCGGGCTCCCCGACGAGGTCGCGTCCCTCACCGCCTATCTCGTGTCCCGCCGGAACGGCTACGTGACCGGGGCGTGCGTCAACGCCGACGGCGGCTCCGACTTCGTCTGACCCGACCGCGGGCGCCGGCAGAGACCATCCGGACCACGGCATCAGTGGATGGTGCCCCCCCACTGCACGACCGATACGCGTTCCGCAGCGCACCATCTGCCAAGCTCTAGCCGGTGGCGACCGACGCGGACGAGGACGAGTTCCCGGGTATCGATCGCCTGCTCGCACTGACCGACGGCGTCGTCGCCATTGCGCTGACGCTGCTCGTCCTGCAGCTGCAAGTGCCCGTCACCCATGCGCTCGAGGAGCACCCGGACTCAGCGCAGAAGCTGTGGGACGCGCTCAGCGTCGACGGCGCGGAGCTGACCAGCTACCTGGTCTCTTTCCTCGTGATCGCCCAGTTCTGGCTCGTGCACCATCGAATCCTTCGCCGCATGCGGGGGCACAGCGAAGGATTGGCGTGGCGTAATTTCGGCTTCCTCCTCACCCTGACCCTGATGCCCTTCACTTCGGACCTGATCGGCCGCTACGGGAGCAACCCGGTGGCCATCACCCTGTTCGGCATCAATCTGGTCGCTCTCAGCCTGAGCACGCAATGGATCTTCCTCTACGCGGCTCGGCACAACCTCCTGACCGAGGGGACGAGGTCGCTGCACGACGAGCGAGCGGCAAGGGTGCGTGTGGTGTTGGTCATCGCCATCGTCTCGGTGTCCCTGGTGTTCGCGTGGACAGACCCTCGTCTGGCGAAGTACGTCTGGCTGCTGTTCCTCCTGGCTCCGGCCACGTCCGAGCGGATCACCCGCCTGCTCGAGAAATCCCGCTGGGTCACCCGGGTCGACGACGAAGAGTCTGCGCGCGCGGGCAGCCGATAGCGAGGGACCCGTTCAGGGTGTGTGGTGGTGTGCCGAGTAGGCCATCTCCTCGGCCGCCACGTCGTTGACCAGGTTGCCGAGCGCCAGATTGACATCGTCGAGGTGGAGGCCCCAGGTCGGGCCGAGGGTCGGCGTGACCACCGGACGGTTGTCCCCCGCGTGGGCATCGATCTGGAGCCAGGTGGCCCCATCGGTGCTCTCACATGTACCGGTGTAGAGGCCCGGGTAGGTGACCCACGGCTCCCCCGTCGTGCTGGCCAACGAGACGAAGTAGGGGGCCAGAGCCGCTGCGCCCTTCTCCCCGAGGGCTGCCGGGTTGGTGCACAGGACCTGCTGGCCTCGGGCTGCCTTCTGGTCCGACTGCAGGCTGACGCCCTGGCCCGGTCGTCCGAAGAGCGAGTCCGTCGGCGGCGGGGACGAGAAGGACGAGTAGGCGATGACGCATCCGGTCTGGCTCGCCTTGGTGCACGCCGGTATGTGGGCGAATGTCCCGCCCACGGGCTTTCCCACGGGTACTTGGACGTTGCCGCCCAAGATGATGGCTGCGACCATCCGGTCGCGCAGCGCGGGATTGTCGTCGACCTGGGAACGCAGGAGACGAATGAGGTTCGCCGCCCCTTGCGAGTGCCCGATGAAGACGACGGGTCGGCCGTGATTGTCGTGGTCCAGATAGTCCTTCCAGCCCGCGAGCAGGCTCTCGTAGGAGATCTGGTCCGCAGTGGGGTCGTTGCCCAATCCCTTTTCCAGCGACGCACTCGTCCGCTGGCGGTACGTAGGCGCCCACACGTTGCAGACCCGGGAGAATCGAGAGGCCTGTGTCATGGCCGCCCCCTCGATGTCCGTTGTCACCGCTGTCCCCGTGTTCGAGGTGGGCGCGGTGGCCGTGACGGTGGGATAGATGTAGAAGCAGTCGAATGCGGTCTGATCGGCGGCGGCGGCGGGGACCACCGTCTTCACGCCGTTGGCGTCAACGGCGTTGGCCCCTTCCGGATACAGGCACGGGTCACCAGCCAGGCCCGGTCGGCAGAGCCACGTCACCCCCGCTGCGTCGGTGCCGGCTGTCGCCGCCCCAGAGCGGGCTGACCGTTCGCCACGATCACCCCGCCGGCGAGCAGCCCTCCGCCCGCTGCCAACACGGTCAATCCCCAGAGGTGGCTCCGAACCCGGCGGAGTCCGTACGTCGCGACGTAGCGTGGATCCATGCGCTTCGCTTTCAAGACCTCACCGCAGAATACGACCTGGGCCGACATGCTTGCCGTGTGGAAGGTAGCCGACGACATCGAGCTGTTCGAGTCGGGGTGGACCTTCGACCATTTCTATCCGATCTTTTGCGACAGCACCGGCCCTTGCATGGAAGGCTGGATCACCCTGACGGCGCTGGCGCAAGCGACGACGCGCCTGCGCTTGGGAACCCTCGTGACCGGCATCCACTATCGCCACCCGGCGATTCTCGCCAACATGGCGACCACGCTCGACATCGTGTCCGGGGGCCGACTGGAGCTCGGGATCGGGGCCGGGTGGAACGAGGAGGAGTCGGGGGCCTACGGGATCGAATTGGGCACGCCCGCCCAGCGCAGCGACCGCTTCGAGGAGGCCTGTGCGGTGATCGTCGGACTCCTGTCACAGGAGACGACGACCTTCAAGGGCAGGTACTACCAACTCAGCGATGCCCGCAACGAGCCCAAGCCGGTCCAGCGTCCCCACCCGCCGATCTGCGTCGGCGGGAGTGGCGAGAGGAGGACGCTGCGCACTGCAGCCCGGTTCGCCCAGCACTGGAACTTCGTGGGTGGGACGCCCGAAGAGTTCGCCCGCAAGCGCGAAATCCTGCATCAGCACTGCGCGGACCTCGGCCGCGACCCGACGGAGATTCTCCTCTCCAGTCACGTCCGATTCGCCGGGGACGCGAAGGCCGCCGCGGAGCAAGCCGCCGAACTTGCTGAGGTCGGCGCCCAGCTGGGCATTGTCTACCTCCCACCGCCACTGGATCCGGGCATCCTCGAGCCGTTGGCCACCGCCTTGCGTGAGCTCTAGAGAACCGGCGGCCGAGCGCCACTTCGGGAAGGATGGGTCATGACAATTCTCGTCACGGGTGGTGCTGGCTACATCGGATCGCACACGGTGCGACTGCTCAGCGAGAGCGGTCGTGATGTCGTGGCGTTCGACTCCATGGAGTTCGGGCATCGGGACGCGGTGGGCGAGGTTCCGTTGGTCGAAGGCGACGTTGGCGACGAAGTGGCCGTTCGTCGCACCATCGAGGAGTTCGGCGTCGATTCGGTCATTCATTTCGGAGGTTACAAGTCTCCGGCCGAATCGATGCTCATGCCGGAGCGCTACTTCGGGAACAACGTCGCGAAGTCAGCGAAGCTGATCGAGACCCTGCACAGAGCGGGTGTGGACCGATTCGTCTTTTCGTCGACGTGTGCGGTGTACGGGACACCGGGCGAGTCGCCCGTGGGAGAGGGTGCACCCGTGCGGCCAGAGAGCCCGTACGGAGAGAGCAAGGCAATGACGGAGAGGGTTCTTTCGTGGTTCGACCGCTGTGTCGGCCTGCGCTCGGTCAGCCTGCGCTACTTCAATGCCGCCGGCGCCTGGCCTGACGGCTCCATAGGCGAGGACTGGACCGTCACCATCAATCTGGTGCCGCTGCTGATGAAAGCCGCGCTCGGCCAAAGCGGTCCGCTGCAGGTCTTCGGGACCGACTACCCGACACCGGATGGCAGCGCCATCCGTGACTACGTGCACGTGGTCGACCTGGCTCATGCCCATATGAAGGCACTGGAGTATCTCGAGCAGGGAGGCTCGAGCACCGTAGTGAACCTCGGGACTGGCGTGGGCTCGTCAGTCTTCGAGGTGCTGTCCGCCGCCGAGAGGATCATTGGACGGCCGGTCCCTCACGAACTGGCGGCGCGACGTCCGGGCGATCCGGTCGCTCTCTTCGCCGACAACGAGCGAGCCAAGGATCTTCTCCGTTGGATCCCCGAACTGGAGCTGGACGAGGTCCTCCGGTCCGCGTGGAGCTGGCACTCGAACCATCTGGCTGGATACGGCGACTGAGCCAGCCGCTCCAGCGTCAGGACTTTATGAACTCCAGCAGGTCGGCGTTGATCGTCGGCGCTTCGGTGGTGGGCATGCCGTGTGGGAACCCGGGATAGCTTTTGAGCCTCCCGTGCTGCACGAGCTTTGCTGACAACGGTCCGGAGTCGGCGTAAGGAACGATCTGGTCGTCTTCTCCGTGCATCACCAGCACGGGGACGCTTATTTTCTTGAGATCCTCCGTGAAGTCGGTCTGCGAGAAGGCGACGATGCCGTCGTAGTGCGCCTTCGCTCCCCCCATCATCCCCTGCCGCCACCAGTTCTCGATGATCGCTTCGTTGGGCTCGACGCCGGGCCGGTTGAAGCCGTAGAAGGGTCCCGACGGCAAGGCCCGGTAGAACACGGAGCGGTTTGCTGCCAGCTGCGCCTGGAGATCGTCGAACACGCTCTTGGGCAGGCCGCCGGGGTTGGCGTCGGTCTTCACCATGATGGGAGGTACCGAGCTGATGAGCACCGCTTTGGCGACGCGGCTCTCGCTGTGCCGTGCGATGTAGTGCGCCACCTCACCGCCACCCGTCGAATGGCCGACGTGCACTGCGTCGTGGAGATCCAGATGTTCGGTCACCGCCGCCAGGTCGTCGGCGTAGTGGTCCATGTCATGACCACCGCCGGTCTGCGTGGAGCGGCCGTGCCCGCGTCGGTCGTGGGCGACCACCCGGTAGCCATGGTTCAGGAAGAACAGCATCTGGGTGTCCCAGTCGTCCGCAGATAGTGGCCAACCGTGACTGAACACGATCGCTTGGCCTGACCCCCAGTCCTTGTAGAAGATCTCCGTTCCATCGGTCGTGGTGATCGTTCCCATTCAAGGTCCTCCTATCTGGAAGTCATGACTGTGGCCAATCTAGACATCCCCTGACGGCCCGTCACTAGCCGAGAACGGACCCGAAGAACTGCTCCGTGGCCTTCCAGTGGCGCTCGGCGGCCTCCGCGTCGTAGCTCGGGTTGTCGGCGACGGCGAAGCCGTGATGGGCCTGGTAGGTCTCGATGGTGTGAACGACCCCGGCCTCGCTGAGGGACCTCTCCAGCAGATCCTTCTGCTCGTCGGGGAACGACTGGTCCTCGATGGCCCCCGCGACGTACACAGCGGCCTTGATGGCGCTGGCCTTGTGGTGGGGGCTGTCGGGGTCGTCTGCATTGGCGAGGTTCCCGCCGTGAAAGGAGGCTGCCGCAGCAACGTGCTCCCCCAGGTTCGCGGCCGTGATGAGAGAGAGACGGCCGCCCATGCAATAGCCGGTGCTGCCGACGCCGCCCGGCTTCTTCTCGGGTAGTGCGTCGAGGTACGCCACGAAGGCGCCGGCGTCGCGCACGACCAGGTCAGCGGTGTAGCGCCGCATCATGCCCATGATCTTCTCCGCCGTCTCCTTGGTGGAGAACGCGGTGCGCATGTCGACCGGGTCGTACGGGCCGTTGCGGTAGTAGAAGTCGGGCACCAGGACTACGTAGCCGAGACCGGACAGCCGCTCGCCCATCTGACGCATGGTGTCGCGCATCCCGCCAGCGTCGGCAAACATGATCACTGCCGGCCAGGGGCCCTCTCCATCGGGAACACTGAGCGCAGCCGGGCAGATCCCGTCTGCAGCCTCGATCTCCACGGAGCGTTGCGTCATGGTGACTCCTTCGTGCTGGGATTCTTGGACCCTATAGGCAACGTGCTCAGGGACCCGCGCCGCGCGCGAGGGGCGTCCAGAGGACGCCGAAGTGCCGCCCCGGGTCAGGCGACCAAGCTGGTGCGAGATGGCGATGCCACTTCCGACGATGAGCCACCTACGGGTCCGTGGGTCAACACGCCCGAGAGGGTGGAAGCGGATCCGAACCGCCACCGAGGACAGTGACCTGATCCGTGCGGACGACGCGGAAACAGAGGGCGATGACGAGGGGAAGAAGGCAAACTGGGCTGTGTACGACTATCTGGGCGCGCAGCCTCCCACTGCTTTCGATGACGTGTCACGCAAGTGGCCGCGGTCGTTACCCTTCCGAGCAGTCAGAGCACAGGAGCTCGTCACGGGCTAGAAAAGTGGTCCACGCCTCGTAACTGGGAGGACGGTCATGACCACGCTCACGCATTCCGACTCGATTGTCATTGCGCGCTCTCCAGAAGATCTCTACGACCTGGTTTCCGATATCACCCGCATGGGGGCCTGGAGCCCCGTCTGCAAGGAATGCTGGTGGGACGAGGGGGCTGGCCCCGAGGTGGGTGCTTGGTTCTCCGGGCGGAACGAGCTACCAGATCGAACCTGGGAGACGCGATCAGAGGTCGTCGTCGCTGACCGAGGCCGTGAGTTCGCATTCATCGTCAATGGCTCCTGGACGCGTTGGGGCTACGTCTTCACCCCGGTCGAGGGCGGCACCCAACTGACCGAGTCGTGGGAGTTCCTGCCCGGTGGCGTCGCGATGTTCGAGGAGCGTTTCGGTGAAAGCGCTGAGGCTCAGATCACCGACCGCCTCGAACTCGCCCAGAAGGGAATCCCCGCGACCCTTGCCGCGATCAAAAAGGATGCCGAGAGCGAATAGACATCGGAAACCGATGGAGTGGGGACAGATCCTTCCTTCGACGTCTGAGACTTCTGCTTACAGTCGCCCCAACGCGACGGTCATCAGCTGTCCTCCTTGACCGATGAGCGGAAATTCGAAGCTGTCGCGCAGGAGAACGACAGCGGCTTCACATGAACGGCGAGCACTCTGGCTGCATGAGTTCGAGGAGTGCCTGTTATGAGTGATCACGAACCAACCTGCGCGGCTTCTGCATCGTCTGTTCCACCGTCGTCTTCACCAGGTTGGCCGGTCTCAGCGACGATGGCCGCTCCAGCATGCCGGTCGAGGGCCCGGCCGCCGCTGTCGCACACGAGGCGGGCTTTGATCGCCGTTGCCGCAGTGATGGCTTCGGTGACGGGACTGTTCGTCGGCCTCGGCACGTCGTCCGCAGCATCCGCCACGCAACGCGTGGCCGCCAACGGCTCCGCTGGACATCTTGGATCCGGCGGACAGGGATCCGATGCACGATCTGGAACCGCCGCAGGGGGATCCGCGGGCACCGTCCGGAGCGTCTCGAAGTCGAGCTTCACCCTGACGACGTCGGCGGGTCAGGAGGTCACTGTCGATGACCTCTCCTCGACGAAGTACGAGAAGGGGACGAGCTGGATCTCGAAGAGCGCCATTGCGAAGGGCGAACACGTCCTCGCACTTGGGACCGTCAGTTCAACGACCATCAACGCCATGCAAGTCCTGGTGCAGACGACCGGTGGCGGACCTGCGTCCTCCACCGCGGCATCGGTGGTCCCCTTCCAGAAGGGTGCGCAGGAAACGTCAAAGCAGGTGGGTCAGATCCCCGCCAGTTACAGTCAGGGGTCGGGGACGATCGTCAGCGGAACGACAGCCAAGAAGGCGACGGAAGCTGCGCTGGCCGCGTACCCGGGGGGAATTGTCGACCGTGTCGTGAAGCTGAGCAACGGCGAATACGAGGTCCACAACATCGGCGTGAACTGGCCGCACCACATCTTCGTCAACCGGGACTTCAAGGTGGTGGGCGCCGGATAACCCCTCGCCTTTCTCGAATCCAATGAGTGGGGAGAAAGGGGCCCAGAGCCCGAAACGGCCCAGAAGCGCCGCGCACGGGACAAGGCCGGAGCCGGCCCGGCGCCACCGGGAAACCGAGGGGCACGGCGGGGCGGGGCGGGGGAAGCCCCTGAGCTCCTCAGCAGTAACGCTGCACCTCCTGAGCTTCAAGAGAACCGAGCTCAGCCTGTCCAGCGGGGGTGGGATGGATCTTGTCAGGATCGAGCCACGAAGGGTTTCTGTACTCGAGGTTGCCCCAGTCCAATATGTGAACGTTGGCATGCTCACGAGCCAGCCCAGCGAGCGTGGTGTCGATCTGCGTTGCGATCAGTCCGGGGCGCGGTGAAACCGAGACATAGATCACACACTGCGACGACCGGACCTGCTGCCATTCGGCCAGAAAGGGCTCCGCCCACAGGGGATTTTTGCCCAAGGCATCGTTGGTACCAAGCTCGATGATCCAGATGGTGGGATGTTGACGGGCGAGTTGAGTGATCGCTGGCTCAGCCTGGGCCATCGTGATACCAGGCACCGCGTCAACGGTCGATAAGTAGCCCGCTTCGAAAAGAGAAACTGCGATCCTTTGTCCACTAAGCGCGCTGATCGAGTCGCCTAGAACGGCGACTGGAGGCGAGGACGTCGACTTGTCGAGAGCCAGCCACATGCCAGCGCCCAGGAGGACCACGGCGGCAAGGATGACGACAACAATCTGCCTGCGCACCCGTTGCGGGGTCTCAGCCACAGCCGTCACAGTGCGCGTGACCGCTGTCCGGCGAGCCATCTCGACCTCAGAACACCGATAGGGACAGCCACCGAGCTCTTTCGTTCATCACGGTGATTTGGCTCACTCATGCGCCGCCGGATCCCAGGGGCAGTCATGGTCGAATCGCACATGATGATGATCGAGCGGTCGGCGGGGCTCGCGGGGAGCAGGGACAGGGAGCAGCTCTCGATGACACCAGCAGCTGTGACGACGACCCGTTACAGAACATTGTGGGGAGAGAGGGCCCAGGAGCCCGAGCCTAGGTCCCGGGCGGCCCAGAGGCGCCTCTGAAGCTCAGGAACGGCAACATTACTGCTGATGGAGTTCAGGGCCCCCCGCCCCGCGCCGGACGACGTCGCCCGCGACGATCATCCATTCGGACCACGACCTGGTCAGTTCACCTCCTGGCCCTTCAGCGAGAACGTCCGAAGGCGGGAGTCGGCGATGAGTGGGCGATGAGTGGGCGCTGAGGGACTCGAACCCCCGACCTGCTGGTTGTAAGCCAGCTGCTCTAACCAACTGAGCTAAGCGCCCGAGCGTCCGCGCCATTATGCCCACCTCTCGGCGCCGCGCCGTCGGTGCCGAGGTCAGAGGAGCGACCAGACCTCAGGGCAGCTGCTGCGCGAACGTCGTGCTCCACGGTCGGGTCAGGGCGCGCAACTCTGCGCAGCGCTCCTCCCCCAACACCGCATAGGGCGCCGCGGCCAGCAGGTCGGTGCCCTCCTCGAGCGTCCGACGCCGGGTCGCGCCCAACTCGGTGAAGCGGAGCTCGTCGCCCTGTTCCAGCCAGCCCCGCTCCCGCAGCGAGTCAACGGCGGCGTCCCATGCCTCGCGGGGCCAGCCCCGTGTCGAGCGCAGGAGGTGCGCCGGCACATCACCGGCTGCCGCGTGGGTGACGAGCGCTTCGGTGCCCGAGAGGCCCCATACGACGAGTTGCGCGATGTGGCCGTCGCCGCGGTATTCGCGCAGGATGGACTGCGCGTGCCACAGCACCAGGTGCGGCGCGGTGGGCCACCTGAGGCCGGCGTGGGCCGCCGCCAGCGGCCTTCCCTCCACCCGCCGGCCGGCCTCCTCCGCCGCCGTCCGGGCCAGCTCGGCGGCGCGCCGCATCTCGTCCGAGGCCAGCACCTCCTCACCCAGGAGCCTCCGGAACGCCGCGTCCACCGCGTCGAAGCGCGCCGCCACGATCGCCGCGGGCGGGGCCACCTCCCAGGACGCGGGGATCGCTTCGTGGACCAGCTCCGGGTTGAAGTTGAAGAAGGTGGAGACGACCACGTCGGCCGCCACCGCGCCCATCGGGGCCGCGCGCGAGGCGAAGTACCCCGCTTGCCCTGTGATGCCGAGACGCCCATAGGCTTCCGCGGCCTCGGGCACGAAGTACACCATGCCGTGCAGCGGCTCCAGCGTGCGCCAGGTCTTGCGCGCCAGGAGTGCGGCTTCCCTGCCCTTCTCGTTGTCGTCCATCACAACCCCTCCTCCCCGACCAGCCGGTCGGCCAGTACGCGCGTCGCCGCCACCAAGGGCCGTCGGCTCGACGCGTCGCGCACGATCAGGTCCCTGCCCTCGCGCTCGTCGTCGGCCACGCCCACCTCGCGGCAGACGAGCAGTCCCGCCAGGTAGTCCCAGCTGTAGAGGGTGCTGGCCCCGACCACCAGGTAGGCGTCGAGCACCCCCTCGGCGACCGCACAACATTCGAGGGAGGCCGCGCCGAGAGCCCGGTACTGCGCCCAGCCGGGCTGACGACCGGGGAACCCCGAGATCCCCACAATGGCGCGTCCGAGCTCCTCGCACCCCGAGGGAGCGATCGCCCTGCCGTCCTTCTCCGCCCCGTCGCCGCGCACGGCGGCGTAGCGCTCGCCGGTGGCCTGGTTCACCACCACGCCGACCCGAGGGCCCTCGGCGTCCAGCACGCAGATGCTCGTGGAATAGAACGGCACGCCCCGGTGCGCATTCGTGGAGCCGTCGACCGGATCGATCACGGCGAGCAGTCCCGACGGGCCGTCACCGGTCAGCCCCGACTCTTCGGAGAGCACCGCGAGCCCCGCCCCGTGCATGATGGGGACGGCCGCCCCGTCCGCCGCCAGGTCGAGTCGGTACTGCCCGGGCTTCCCCCCGCTCGGTCCCCAGTCCTCGAGGACGTCGAGGGCGCCGCGCACGGCGCGGACGGCGTCGTCGAGCACTGCGAGGAGGCGAACGTCGTCCACGGGTGACGAACCCTACTGGCCGCCATCACCCGGGACCGCTGGCTGCCGGGCTGCCACCGCCCATTAGGCTTCGCTGGTTGTGGCTGCCATTGACGTCGCCGGGTACGTCGCCGACCTGAAGGATCACTCCGTCGACCACGGGTTTCACGTCCACGACGAGCGGCACTTCGTCGAGACGTACTCGTTGCGCCAGGTCTGGGAGGTCGATCTGCACCCCGAGGAGGGGTGCGGCGGGCCGCTCGACCTGCACCTCGCCCTCGACGTCGACCCCCGCGTCCTCCTCTCCTTCGAGGACGCCGTGGTCCTCCTGTCCGAGGACGAGGAGCCACCGGACGAGTTCCATTTCCCGCTGACGTTCACCTGGGCGCTGCCGCCGCTCCCCAGCGGGCCCGACCTGCTCCGTCTCGCCATCGACCTCGCCGGGGTCGGCGGGATCGAGCTCCCCCTCGAGGTCTCGGCCATCGACTCCTTCGCCGACGCCACCGAGGGGCCGGAGCGACGGCTCAGCATCGTCGCCCGCCACCCGGTGTCGCTGGCCCGGGTCCTCAGCGGGGAGGAGCTTCTCTGTGACGTCTTCGACCGGGCCCTCGCGGTGAGCCGCTTCCTTCTCGAGTCCGCCGAACGCTGGCTCGGCTGACATGCGTCGGGCCGGCCGCCCCGACGGAGTTCGGGTCCTGGCGGTGGCGACGATGGTGGCGGGCACGGCTCTCGGGTTGAGCGCCTGCAGCAACCAGGGCGGGCAGGACCTGGCCCAGCAGGCGTGCGTCCATGTGCACCGTTCCGTGACGGACTACCTGCAGGCGACGCGTACCGGCACGTCTCCGGCCACCGCCGCACAGCTCCAGAAGGAGGCCGACCAGGAGCTGCGGGACGCCCTCCCTCTGGCCGCCGCCGCGAACTCCGACGACGGCTCGTGGAACTCGCTGATGACGACGATCTCGGAGGGCGCCACCGTCGACGAAGGCCACCTCGTCCCCTCTTTGCGCGCCCAGTGTGTCGTGGCCGACTCCAACCCGAACATCAACCCCCAGTCCCCCACCGGGAACAGCACGCCCCAGAACGTCAACCCGAAGCCGGCGTCACCCGCCGGCTGAGGCCGGAGCAAGGCTCCCCGCCATCTGCGCCCGCCCGGCCGCCACGATCGCCGGCATGATCTTGGGCGCCAGGTACTCGCCCCCCGCGTTCGTGAAGTGGACACCGTCGGCGCGCCGGATCGTCACGCCGTCGACCGTGGTGGCGAACTTGCCGCGGGGACAGGCGGCCCCGAAGAGATCGACCGCGGCGTCCGTCGCCGGGTGCTCGGCCGCCACCTCCCGGACCAGCTTGTTGAAGACGGCCAGCCGGGCCGGATTGTCCTCGGGCCACGACGCTCCGTCGGGCTGCTCCCCCTCGTTCGTGCACGGCGCAGTGAGGAACACCATGTGCGACCCCGCCGCGGTCACCAGCTGCGAGGCCTGCTCCAGCTGGCTCTTCACGTAGGCGGCGTACGTCGGGTTCAAGATGTTGGTCCAGGCCCCCTGGTACTCACGGTCGACCACCTCCCAGCGGCCGGCGAGCAGCACGACCACGTTGGGCTTCACCTCGTTGACGGCGTCGAGCCACTGGTTCGGCCAGGGCTGGTCGACCGCCGGCTCGCCCGGCACCAGAGGAGAGCCGTCGCACGCCGACGGGGTCGAGTCCCGGGCCCCCATGAGCTCGACCTCCGGCCCGTCGACGACGCCGCAGCCGAGGATCCCCTTGTCGGAGAGGACGTAGCCGTACTTTGCCTGGTCCGCCGAGGCGGACAGCCCGATGCCGAGAGTGAGGGCCACCGAGTCGCCGAACAGCAGCACGCGCACCGGCTGGGCCGCGGCCGGCGACGCCGACGTGGTGGTGGTCGTCGACCCGGTCGTCCCGATGCCGCCGGTGGGCGCCGTGCTGGCGACGGCCGTCGTCCCGGTGGTGGCCGCGATGACAGCCACCACCACGGCACCGACGCCGGCGGGCACCACGAGCCACGCGCGCCACTGGCTGACGAAGGTCCCCATGCGGATCGGGCGCTCAATGAGGTGGAAGGACACGACCGACACGGCGAACGTCACGAGCACCCGCAGCGCGAAGAGCTCGTAGCCGTACAGCCCGGTGCGGGCGTGGTCCAGCCAGATGAAGATGGGCCAGTGCCAGATGTAGAGCCCGTAGGAGATCCGGCCCACGTAGCGCACCGGCGCCAGTGACAGCACGCGGGGGACGAGGCTGCGCGGTGCCGCCACGGCTGAGAGGATGATCCCCGCCACCGCGAGCCCGATGAGGAAGAAGCCGCCCGAGTAGGGGAAGGACGACACGGACGTGGTGAGCGTCCACAGCAGCACGGCGCCCGCCGCGCCGGCGATGCCGATGCCGGCACAGAGCCCGGTGCCGACGCCGCTCTGCGGACGCCACAGCTCACCTTTGGCCAGACGACCCTCCTCGTGGCTGCGATGGGAGACCAGCACGAGCCCGACCGCGAGCGCGCAGCCGATGAACAGGCACTGGGCGCGGGTGTCGGTCCCGAGATAGGCCCGATTGGTGTTGAGCCCGCCGTCGTAGACGACGTACATCCAGGCAGCGGATGCAACGGCCGCCGCGCAGCACAGGGCGAACAGCGCGCGCAGGCTCCGGGTGAAGTGCATGACGGCGAGCACGACCAGCGGCCAGATCACGTAGAACTGCTCCTCGACCGCCAGCGACCAGGTGTGCAGCAACGGTGACGAGGCCGCCGTCTCGTTGAAGTAGTTCGAGTTGACGAGGATGAAGTGCCAATTGCTCACGTAGAGGAGCGTGGCCAGCGCGTCGAGGCGGAGTGCCCCGTACGTCCCCTTGGGCACGATGACGGACGCGAAGAAGGCCACGAAGAGGAGCATCAGGAGGAGCGCGGGGAGAAGGCGGCGGGCCCGGCGGGCCCAGAACGCCCCGAGCTTGATCGTCAGCGTCTGGCGCCATTCGCCGATGAGGAGCGAGGTGATGAGGAAGCCGGAGAGGACGAAGAACGCGTCGACCCCCATGAACCCGCCGTCCATGTGCGGGATCCCGCCGTGGAACATCATGACGGCCACGACGGCGCACGCCCGCACGCCGTCGAGCGCGGGGAGGTAGGCGAGACGAGTGTGCGACGCCGCGCTCTCGTCGTCCTGCATGGGGCCCAATCCCTCCTCGGTCGGCTCGGGGCGGCACCGCACTCTGGGTGGCCGGGGACCCGCCATTGTCGCAGAACGGGCCCGCCACCTCGGGGCAGCCTCCGTTCACTACCCTGTGGCCCCCTGAGCCCGACCCGACAGCTGGCCCCGCCCCCTCCGACCCGCACGGCCCCCGTGCGCCACCGCCGTTTCGTCGCCTTTCTGCTGGTTCTCGTGCTCCTCGGCGTCGGTGTCGCCGTGGTGGTGCACCTCCGGGCCGGGCCATCGCTCAGCCCCCTGCGCACCCGCATCGTCGCCCTGGCACAGGGCCAGGTGGGGTACCGCACCGATCCCGCCGACACCTATTGCAACAAGTTCAGCGCCTTCTGGGACGCGGGCGCCGACGACTGCGGCAACGGCAACCTCGACGAGCAATGGTGCGCCGACTTCGCCGCCTGGGCGTGGAAGCAGGCCGGCGCCGAGGTCTCCTACCGGCTGGCGCCGGGCTATCTCAATGCCGACTCCGCCAGCTTCTACGTCTGGGGGACCGACCACGGGACCTGGCACCCGGTCGGGTCGCACTACGCGCCGCAACCCGGCGACGTCGCGGTCTACGGGCTCGACACGTCCGCCGCCACAGCCGTGCACGTGGCGATCGTCATCGGCGCCACGGGCAACGACGCCGCACCCGACGTGGTCAACGGCGATGGTGACCGCACGGGCTACAGCGTGGTCGAGGTCGGCGACCACCAGGCGTTCGCCGACGTGAAGGAGAAGGGCTCCCCGCTGTCGGGCTACGTCTCGCCCACGTCCGCGTCTCCGGCGGAGCCCGCATCGTGATCGGCGTCTGACGCCGCAGAGCCGTTCGTGACGCGCGGCACGGCGCCGCCGTTCCACGCTGCCTCCTGCGCCTGCTGGGCCGCCATGGCCGTGACCACCGCCTCGAACACCTTGGCGGCGTCCTGCTCGATGTGGGTCCGGGCCAGCATCAGGCAGCCGGCACCGAGGAAGGCGATCGGCAGAATGATGAGGAACGCCGTGCGGAAATTGCCCCCGAACTGGGTGGCGATGGCCGAGGTGACGAGCGGCGCCGCGGCGGCTCCGAACACGACCGACGCCAGGTTGAAGGCACCGAACCCGGCCCCGCGCAGGTGCGCCGGCGCCGCGTCCGACAGTCCGGCCCGAAGCGCCGGGACGCAGGCCGTGGCCGCCAGGAAGCCGGCCAGCTGCACGACGAACACGAGGCCGAAGGCCATCGGGATGAACGACACCATGAACAGCGCGGCGCTGATGACGATGCAGACCGCGGGGATCACGACCCGGGCCCCGAGGAACCGGTTGACCCACTTGTCGGCGATGCGCCCGCCGATGAGCGTCCCGGGGATGCCTCCCAGGATGGCCAGCGCGCCGAAGGTCCCGTTCGCCGCCTGCTGCGTGAGGTGCAACTGGTTCTGGTAGAAGTTCGGCATCCAGGTCGCCACCGCGGTGACGACGAAGCCGACGGTGGACACCCCGACCAGGGCGTAGCGCATCGTCGGGATGCGCAGGATCGTCCCGACGTCCTTGCGCAGTCCGTCCACCATGTCGCCGAGGAAGCGCCGGAACCCCTGCGGGAAGAGTGGCGGCCCGTCGTCGGTGGCCAGCTCCATCTCGTTGCTGTGCGTGACATGGGCCCGGTCGGCCGTGCCGCGACTGGGTTCGGGCAACCGCCAGCAGAAGTACGCGATGAGCAGGCCGGGGAAGAGCGACACGAAGAAGGCGACCCGCCAACCCTGGCCACCGAAGAGCGGGCCGAGCGCCCCGCCGATGGCCAGGCCCATGCCGAGGCCGACGTAGCTCAGGCACTGCTGAATGGAGAAGGCCCGCCCCCGCCGCTCGGTGCCGTAGTAGTCGGCGATGACGCTGCTGCCCGACGGATCGGTGATCGCCTGACCGAAGCCGAGCGAGGCGCGGATCACGACCAGCAGCCCGAAGGCCGCCGTGGGCACCAGGCCGCCCAGGGCGCTGATGAGCGACCAGGCCACGATCGTCACCGCCATGGCCCGGGTCCGGTTCCAGCGGTCGGCCAGGTAGCCGGCGGGCATCGTGATGATGCCGTTCACCAGAATGAACGCGGAGAAGAGCAGCCCGATGGCGGTGTCGCCGACGTGGAAGGACGCCTTGATCTGGTCGCTGCTCCCCCGGACGATGTACTGGTCCATCCCGTCGACGAACAGGGTGAAGCCGACGACCCACATGGGCCAGTTGCTGATCACCAGGCGCCGGGCCTGGCCGCGGCCCACCGGCGTCGGGCCGACCCGCGCCCCTGGTGGGGCCGCCGCGGGGGCGGTGAAGGGCCCGGTGGGGTCCGCCGCCGCGGGACGCTCGGGCGTCCGCGGTGCCTGTGCTGTGCTCACGACCGGCCCGCCGCCGTCGTTCGCTGGATCCGCCGCCCGGCCCTACGACCCCGGCGTGTACCCGGCCGGCAAGGCGATCGACTTCACTTCGAGGAAGCCCTCCAGGCCCTCGGGGCCGAACTCCCGCCCGACGCCCGATTCCTTGTAGCCGCCGAACGGCGTGGAGAAGTCGATGGGGACCGGCGCGTTCAGCATGTAGGTCCCGGTGCGCACCTGCCGCGCCACGCCGAGCCCGCGGTCGTTGTCGCCCGTCCAGACCGAGCCGCACAGCCCGTAGTTGGAGTCGTTGGCGATCTCGACCGCGTTGTCGTCACCGTCGTAGGGGATGACGACCAGGACCGGCCCGAAGATCT
The DNA here is from genome assembly GCA_963719485.1 of uncultured Acidimicrobiaceae bacterium. GTDB lineage: Bacteria > Actinomycetota > Acidimicrobiia > Acidimicrobiales > RAAP-2 > Bog-473. Next base: position 2,409,660 of record OY970387.1, on the reverse strand, counting down.
CCTCCTGGGCGATCTTCATCTTGTTGTCGACGTCGGAGAACACCGTCGGCTCGACGTACCAACCCTTGGCGAAGTCGGAGCCGGACGGGCGGCCGCCGCCCAGCGCGACCGTCGCACCCTCCTCGCGCCCGCTGTCGAGATACCCCTCGATCCGGCTGCGCTGCCGCTCGGCCACCACCGGCCCGACGTCGGTGGCCGGGTCCATCGGGTCACCCACCTTCAGGGCGGACACGCCCGAGACGACTGCGTCGACCACTTCGGCGTAGCGCGCGCGTGGCGCCAGAATGCGGGTCTGCGCGATGCAGGCCTGCCCGTTGTTCATGATGGCGTTGGGCAACAGCGTCGGGATCGCCGTCGCCAGATCGGCGTCGTCGAGGATGATCGCGGCCGACTTGCCGCCCAGCTCGAGCGTGCAGCGCTTCAGCCGCTCGCCGCAGAGCCCGCCGATGCGCTTGCCGCCCACCCCGGAGCCGGTGAACGAGATCTTGTCGACGCCGGGGTGCTTCACCAGGTGCTCGCTGACCTCGCGTCCGGCCGGCACCACCGAGAGGACGCCCTTGGGCAGCCCGGCGTCGGCGAATATCTCCGCGAGCCGGAACGCGTCGAACGGCGTCTCGGGCGCCGGCTTGTAGACGACGGTGCAGCCGGCGGCCAGCGACGGCGCCAGCTTGGCTGCCGCGATGAAGAGGGGCACGTTCCACGGGGCGATGGCCCCCACGACCCCGACCGGCTCCTTGGTCACGAGCACCTGCGGGTTCAGCATGCCGGTGCGCACCTCGTCAAAGGCGTACGTGGCGGCCAGCTCGGCGTAGTAGTTGAAGATCATGGAGGGCGCCAGCACCTGGCCCAGGCCCGAGAACGTGATGGGCGAGCCCATCTCCTGCGTGATGATCTCGGCCATGTCACCCATCTCGGCCATGATCTGCGCCCCGACCGCGGCCAGGACGGCGGCCCGCTCGGCCGGTGTCATGCGGGGCCAGGGCCCGCGGTCGAAGGCGGTGCGCGCCGCGCCGACAGCCTTGTCGATGTCGGCCTCGGTGCCGTCGGGCACGCGGGCGACGACCTCCTCGGTGGACGGTGAGATCACCGAGATGGTGTCGGTCCCCTCCGGGGTCACCCAGTCGCCGCCGATGAACAAGCGGTCGTAGTCCCGAATCGCCATGCGTCCCTCCCAGAGGCTCAGGGGGCCCGCGCCCCCGCCGCCGGACAGGCCTGGCGGCGGCTCAAGGGTAGTGGCGACCCGCAGTGACGGGACAGTCCGGGCCCCTGGACGCTCAGAGCTCGATATGGGCCAGGACGCCGCCATCGGGCTCCACCCAGCCCTTTCCGGCGGCGTACGCGCACATGCCGGCGAAGCCCTCGTCCCAGCCGTCGTCGGCTGCGGGCCCCGCCAGCGCGCGGACGGCCGCCGGATCGACCACCACGTGCTCGCCGTCGGGCGCCAGGCGGCCCAGGCCGCTCTCCCGCACCACCTGGGCCAGGTCGCCCTCGCCCTCGAGCGCGACGGAGAAACGGGTGAATTCCGCCGCATCTCGCAGGGAGGCCCCGCCGCCGGAAAGGTCGATCACGATGCGCACGCCGGCCGACGCTACCGGGGAGGGCCGTGGCGTCGGTAGAGTGCCGCTGCGTGCCCGACATCAGCCAGCGTGACCCGCAGGAGGTGGCCTCCATCCTTTCCCGCTGGCTGGCAACGAAGTCGGCCGACGGGAGCGCGCCGGACGTCTTCGACGTCCAGGCGCCCGGCTCCAACGGGTTCTCCAACGAGACGATCCTGTGCCGCACCCGCACCGCCGACGGGACCGAGCGGCGGCTGGTCGTCCGGGTGGCCCCCACCAAGCACCTGCTCTTCCTCGACGCCAGGTTCTCGACCCAGTACCGGGCCATGCGCGCCCTGGCCGACGCGGGGTCGGCGGTCCCCCTCCCTCGCCTCGGCTGGTACGAGGAGGACCTCGGGTACTTCGGCGTGCCCTTCTTCTCCATGGACCACGTCGAGGGCCTCGTCCCCTCGGACAACATCCCCTACACCATGGAGGGCTGGGTGATCGAGGCCACGCCGCAGCAGCAGGAGCGCATGTGGTGGAGCGGCATCGACGCGCTCGCCGCGGTGCACCGCACCGACTGGCGGGCCGCCGGACTCGAATGGCTCAGTGACCCCGCCCGCGGCCGGCCGGGGCTCGAGCAGCAGATGTCCTACTACCGGGACTTCCTCAATTGGGCCACCCAGGGGGAGACGGTCCCCGTGATCGAGTCGACCTGGGAATGGCTGGTCGCGCACCGGCCCGCCGAGGACGGCGATGTCGTGATCAGCTGGGGCGACAGCCGCATCGGCAACATCATCTGGGACGACTTCCGCTGCGCCGCGGTGGTCGACTGGGAGATGGCTTCGCTGGCCCAACCCGAGCTGGACCTGGGCTGGTGGCTCTACTTCGACCGGCAGTTCTCCGAGGGTCTCGGCGTCCCCCGCCCGGCGGGCTTCGCCTCGCACGAGGACACCATCGAGCGCTACTCCGAGCTCATGGGCCGGCCCATGCGGGACATCTTCTTCTACGAGATCTTCTCGGGGTTCCGCTTCGCCGTCGTGATGTACCGGCTGTCCGACCTCGTCTTCGGGCGGGAGGACATGGCGCAGGACGCGAGCATGGCCACGGACAACATCGCCACCCAGCTCCTGGCCAAGATGCTGGAGCTGGAACCGCCCTCCCCGAGCTGAGCCCTACTCGTCCGAGATGGGGTCTCCCGTCGGCCCGATGGCGACGCCGGCCGCCAGGAGCCGCTGGCCGAGCCACTCGGTCCCCTGGTTCCCCTGCTCCCGCATGGCCTCGGGCCAGCCCGCCAAAATCCGGTGCAAGTCGTCGATCGAGTCGATCTTGGCGATGACGTGGACGGTGATCTTGTTCTCGTACCCCTCCGGGTCCGAGATGTGCAGCCCGCCGAAGGGGTCTTCGCGCACGTGGGGCGCCGGTTCCCGCAGGACATAGAGCTCACCGGTGTCCTCCACGTAGTTCAACTCGTGCAGCACGCCGTCCTTGCCCCGCCACTCCGAGCCCAATTCGAGCTCGGCGGAGGGCCGGCGCCGGGGGTCCGCTTCGTAGAACTCGTCGATGTCCATCCGCGGCACACTACCGCCGAGCAGGGCCATTGCCCCTGTCCCGCTCCGGACCGGGACGCCGTGGCCCGGTGGGAGCGATCGGGGGAGGGTCGCGCACGACGCTGCCCGCATGCCCACCCCCACTTCGAAACAACGCGTCGCGCTCATCGACCAGATGGCCGCCGAATGGCGGTCGATCGGCCGGTCCGGCACCGCCGTCCGGTCACTTCGGGACATGGCCGGCCGCGATCCGGGCCTGGCACTCCTGGTGCTCGGCTCTGCGGCCGAGCCGGCCCTGTGCCCCACCCCCTACGACCTCGTCGAGCACATGCGGCGCGCGTCGGGCCGGGCCCAACGCGAAGAGGCAGCCCGTCTCGTCCGGATCATGCTCCGGGAGGCCGGTGCCGACCCGTTCATCTGCCGGATGCTGGTCCAGGCCCTTCTCCCGGGGTTGGTGACGGTGGCCGGCAAGCTCCGTTGGGGGCGCGGCGGGGAGTGGCGGGACGGTGAGGAGTTCTTCGGCGAGCTCCTCTCGACCACCTGGCTCGTCCTGCAGGAGTGGTCCGGGCAGGACCGGCCCTACGCCGTGCTCGACCTGCTCTCCGCCATCCGCTGCAGGCTGCGCCGCCAGCTCTTCCGGTCCAAGGATCTCGACGGGCGCTCCGTCCCGCTCAGCCCGGACCTGTCGAACGCCCAGTCCTCCCAAACCGAGACGGACCTCGAAGAATTGGCTCGCCTCCTCATCGATCTGCGCCGCGAGGGAATGCGTGCCGACGAGGTCCAGGTCCTCTACGCCCACCACGTCCTCGGATACTCCATGGCCGAGCTGGCCGCCCTGACGGGACGCGACCGTCGCGCCCTCTACGCGCGACGCGACCGCGGTCAGCGGCGCCTGTGCGCCTGACCGCCGAGTGCGGGACGAGTGACGCGTGCGTATCGTGTGCCCGTGGTTGGCGGAAGACCCGACGCGACCGAAAGTCTACGCTCGCGAGTGGCCCGCGGCCGCCCCAACTGGTGGGTGATCCTCGCCGTGTCGCTGGGTCTCATGGCACTGCTGGTGGCGACCGCCGGCGGCACGCCGCCGGCGGCCCGTCGCGCCGGTGGGTCCGCGGCGGCAGCCCGCATCTCGCCCCGGACCGGCACGCACCGGGGCGCGGGAACCGGGGTGGTTCCGACGTCCACGACCACCACCACGACGACCGCGCCGACTCCTCCTCCTTCGGGATCGGCCGGGGTCGGCACGTCGCTCCTCTCGTCCGGGACGCCCCGCGTCGCCACCACGCCACTGACGGGTGCGACGGGCGTCACCACGACGACGCTGCCGCCGATCGCGACGACAACGACCACGGGTCCGGCCGCGGCGGTGCCCGCCGACCGCACCCAGACGCAGGGATACCTCGACCCCCCCACCCAGACGTCGAACCAATTCGGCTTCACCGGGACCGGTTCCATGGAGATCTCGGTCGTGTGGTCGGGCGACACCTACCTGACCATGGAGGTCAGCTGCCCGAACGGGAGCCAGAACGTGGGCGGGACGTCCGCCATGGCCGCAACACTGCCCGACGCGACTGGAAGCTGCCTGGCCACGGTGCGGGAGCCGGCGTCGGAGTCGACGTCGCTGACGTACACGATCTCCATCGGACCGGCCGGTGGATAGCAAGAGCGGGACCGGGCTCCGCCAGCGATTCCTCGAAGTCGCAGCCGCGACGTGCGCCGCCCTGCTGGCCTTCACCGCCGTCCCCGCCGCGCTCGTCATCGTGGTGGGCAATCCGCTGGCCGGCGGACTCGGGCACGGCTGGCGGCCGCTGCCCCGCGCCGTGCTGTGCCTCCTCGTCCTCTTGGCCTGGGTGGCCTGGGCCGCCTGCTGCGCGCAGCTGCTCCGAGCGGTGATCGGCCACGTTCGCCGCGGCGAGGTCGCGGTGCACCGGGGTGCGTCGGTCCTCGACCGCATGGCCGCGCGCATCGCGTTCGGCGTGCTGACCCTGACGACCGTCGGTGCTCCCCTCACTCTCGCCGCGGGTGCCGGAGCGAGCACACCGGCCGGCAGCGGATCGCACCCCGCGATCACCACGAACCTTGCGGCTGGCGCAGCGAACGTCCCGCCGGCCGTGTCCGTGGCGACGTACTCGGTGCGCCCCGGCGACACGCTCTGGCAGATCGCCGACGATCGCCTGGGCGACGGCGCCGACTGGACGATGCTGGCCGCGCTCAACCTCGGCCGCGACATGGGAGGCGGCGCGCGCTTCGTCGATCCGGACCACCTCCGGGCGGGGTGGCATCTGCGCCTCCCGCCGGAGGCGCGCCGGTCCGATGCGGATCCGGCTGCCGGCGCCGGGGCCGGCCACCCGTCGCACCGGGAGCCCGTCGGACACCTGCCCGAACTGGTGGCCCTCGGTCTCGGTTCGCTGGCCTGCGCGGTGCTGGCTCGGCGTGCCGGCCATCGGCGACGGATCGGCGCGCGGTTCACCGACGCATCCATGCCGGGATCGATGCCGTCCGATGGTGCGTTGGACGCGGCAGCGTTGCTGCAACGCTTTGCCGGCGTCCCGGCGCTGGGGTCCTTCGAGGCCGCCAATTGCCTGCTGGGCCTGTCACTGCAGGACCGGACGGCCAGACCGAGAGTCCGCGCCATCTGCGTCTCGCCAACCGGGGTCACGTTCTACTTCGCAGACGGCCACCGCGATGCGCCGCCTGCACCGTTTACCAGTGCGGAGGGCGACACCGCGTGGCTCGTGCGCCACAGTGCCCTCGACGACCGAGGCCCCGCCCTTCCCTACGTGCCCATCGTGATCCCGATCGGAGACGACGCCGAGGGCACGTGGCTTCTTCCCCTCCATGCGGGCGATGTCCTGCCCATTCTCGGAGAGGCGGCACCGGCACTCTGGCGGGCGGCCCGGCCGGCCGTGGACTCGTGGGCCTGGGCGGACACGGTCCTGGTCACCGAGGATCCGGACGACCCGGAACTCCGGTCCGAGATCGCGGCCGATCCCCTGCTTGCCCGGCGCGTGCTCTTCTGTGGCGACCCAGACGCCCTTCCTCCCGCGATGGTGAAGCGCTGCGCCGTGGTCTCTCTGCAGCCCGTCGCCGCCAGCGATCTGACCGTCCTCGTCGATCGCCACGGCGCCACCCTCCACCCCATGGGACGCGTCGTCCGGCCCCATCTCCAGGCGACCGAGGTGGCGCAGCACGTCACGGAGCTCCTCCGGCCGTCCCGCGGCGAGGATCCCGCCCGGCGACACGAGGCCGGCGACCCGCAGCCGGGCCGACCGGGCGGCGGTGGGTCAGCGCTGGCTCCGGGACCGGTCGACGTGCGGCTGCTCGCCATGACGCCAAGGCTCGACGGGCTCCAGGAGGATCTCCCTCCCAACCGCGCCCGCCGGGCGGTCGAGCTCGTCGCCTACCTGGCCCTGCACCAGCCCGACGTCATCACGAGCGACCGCCTGCGCACGCGCGTACTCGGGTCCTCCGACGCCGACGCGGCATCGAAGACGTTGTTCAACACGGCCTATGCCGCCCGCCGGGCCATGGGGGTCGACGAGGACGGCGATCCTCTCTTCCCGGCGGGGTCGCGTCACGGTCTCTACCAACTCTCGCCCCGGGTGACGGTCGACGTGCAGCGTGCGGTGGCGCTCGCCGCCGAGGCAAAGGCGCAGGCCGATTCTGAGGCCGCCATCGCCCTCTACCGCGCCGCGCTCGATCTGGTTGAAGGAGAGCCGCTGGCCAATGCGCTGTCGGGGTACTCCTGGTGGGAAGCGGAGGGCCATGGCGGGCGCATCGCCGCGGTACTGGTCGACGCGGCCTGTGCCATGGCGTCGTTGGCCTCCGCCGCCGGGTTCTTCGATCTCGCTCGATGGGGATTGGAGCAGGCGCGCATCGTCGAGCCTTACAGCGAGGCGCTCTCCCGATCCGCCATGGAGCTGGCTGCGGCGGAAGGCGACGCGGACCGGCTCCGCCTCGAATGGCGCGAATGCCAGCGCCGGGTGGACACCCTCGACCCGGGAAGCTCGCCGTCGGCGCGAACGGAGTCCCTCTACGGTGAGCTCGCCCGGCGGATCCTCGTCGTTACTCCGCGGCGGGAGAACACCGCGCCGGACTACGCGCCCGCCGCCAGGGACTGAACTCCGGCCGCCGCCCCGTAGCGCCGGACCACCTCTTCGAGGCGCGCCACCCGGCTGCCCTTCACCAGGCCCGCGTCATTCGGACCCAGCGCCCGCAGGAGGGCGACGGCCTCGTCGGCAGTGGTGACCTCGGCGCGGCCGTAGAGGCCCGTCTGGAATCCGACGACCTCAATGCCGAGCTCCTCGGCCAGACGCGCCACCTTGCGGTGCTCGGCCTCGGTCTCGGACCCCAGCTCGGCCATGAGACCCAGAAGGGCCAGCCGCCGGGCCGCCGGCAACGCGGCCATCGAACGCAGCGCCGCCTCGGTCGAGGCCGGGTTGGCGTTGTAGCAGTCCACGACCAGGACCGGACCGTCGGGGACCTGATGCACCTCCATGCGCAGCGGCGACCCCGTGGCGGCCGCCAGGGCCGCGACCACGCGCTCGAGGGGGACGCCACACCACAACGCCGTGGCCGCGGCCGCCAGCGCGTTCGGAACCTGCTGGATCCCGTGCAGCGCGAGCTCGACGTCGGCGGCGCCCCAGGGCGAGGACAACCGGAACCGCGGCCGCAACTCGGGGTCGAGCTCGAGGCGCTCCGCCCGCACCTCGGCGTTCCCCTCCACCGCATACCCCAGCACCGGGCACGGGCTCACCGAGGCCATGCGCGCCACGCGGGGATCGTCGAGATTCAGGACGGCGACACCGGAGGGAGGGAGCGCGGTCACCAGCTCGCTCTTGGCCCGGGCGACGCCTTCGAGATCACCGAAGTACTCCACGTGGGCCATGGCGACGCTCGTCACGATGCCGACGTCCGGCAGGCCCACCTCGGCCAGGCGCGCCACGTGGCCCACGCCACGGGCGCCCATCTCCAGGACCACCCACTGGGCATCATCTGGTGCATTCAGGAGGGTGAGCGGGAGTCCCAGCTCGTTGTTGAAGGACCGCTCGCTCGCCGCCACCCCGAAGGTCGAGGCGAGGCACTGCCGCAGCAGGTCCTTGGTCGTCGTCTTGCCCACCGAACCCGTGATGCCGATCACGCGGCCGTTCATGCGCCGGCGCGCGACCAGACCCAGGTGCATGAGTGCGACAGCCGTGTCCGGCACGACGATCGCCGTGGCGCCGACGGGCTCCCTCGACGTGAGGTAGGCCGGAACTCCCCTCTCGAGAGCAACGGGAATGAACTCATGCCCGTCGCGGTCGGCGACGATCGGAACGTAAAGCTGGCCCGGCAACGCCGTGCGGGTGTCGATGGTCGCTCCATCAACGATGACGTCGGGCCCCACCTGCGTCCCAGCGAGGTGGGCGGCGAGTTCAGAAGTGGAGAATCGCACGCATCGTCCTCGCGGTCGATTGTATAGCCTCGGTCGGTGCCTGATCCCGGAGTGCTGGCGGTCGTCTATGGAGGTCCATCAGCTGAGCACGAGGTGTCGTGCGTCTCGGCGCGTCGCATCGTGGAGATCGCGTTGGACGGTGGCTGGACCGTGATCCCCGTTGGCCTCACGCACGACAAGCAGTGGGTCGACGGGCGGTCGGCTCTGGTCGACGTCACCGCCGGTGACGCCCTCGACTCTCCGGACGAATTACTGGAGCGGTTTCCCGAGACGCTGCTGTCGAACCTCGACGCAGGGTTTCCGCCGGACACTGTCGTCTTCCCGGTCCTCCACGGCCCGTTCGGCGAGGACGGCGTGATCCAGGGCCACCTCGAGGCACTCGGTGTGCCCTACGTCGGCGCCGGCGTGCTCTCGTCCGCCATCTGTATGGACAAGGGCATCGCCAAGTCGGTGCTGCGCGACCACGGGTTGCCGGTGGCGGCGTGGAGACTGGTCTCTCGATCGTCCTGGTCCACCGACGCAGTGGAGGAGGCGCTGGTGTCGCTCGGCCTCCCCGTCTTCGTGAAGCCCGCCAACCTCGGTTCCTCCATCGGCGTCACCAAGGCATCCGATGCCGCTGCGCTCGGAGACGCCGTTCGGTCCGCCTTCGAGTTCGACGACCACGTGATCCTCGAGGAGTTCGTCGAGGGCCGCGAGCTCGAACTCGCGCTCATGGGCAACGAGGACGTTCGAGTGTCGCGCGCCGGCGAGATCATCGCCAGCCGCGAGTTCTACGACTACGAGGACAAGTACGAGCTGGGGCTGGCCGAGATCGTGGCACCGACCGATCTCAAGGACTCCCAACTCGAGGATGCACAACGGGTCGCTCTGGCGGCGTACCGGGCGTTGCGGGTGGAAGGTCTGGCTCGCATCGACGTCTTCCTCCGCAAGAACGACGAGATCGTGATCAACGAGGTGAACACCATGCCCGGCTTCACCCCGATCTCCATGTTCCCCATGCTGTGGGAGGCCGACGGCGTGCCTTTCGGTGCGGTCGTCGAGGAGCTGGTGACCTTGGCGCGGGCCCGCCACCTCCGGCGGCGCCTGCTCCGCACCCACCGGGTTCTGTAGAGGGTCCGGTTCGATGCCGGCGCAGCGAGCTGAGCCCGTCGGGGCCCGTTCCGCCCGATGGGGCATCAGGGGCCCCGTTCGGCCACGATAAGGCGCAGGTCCGGCGGGTGCTGCGCGCACCCCTTCTGTACCGTGCGGAGCGTGGTCATGACATTCGAGGGCTTGGAGAGCGACACCTGGGACACCCTCCCGGGTGCCAATCGCCTCACATTGGCCCAGCGCGAGGCCATCGAATCGGAGGAGCCCCTGCTCTGCGTCGTCGCGGGGGCCGGGGCCGGCAAGACGAGGGTGCTCACGCTCCGCGTGGCCCGGCGCGTGCGAGAGGGCTCCATCGAGGCCGATCGCACCCTGGTCACCACCTTCAGCCGCAAGGCCGCCGAAGAGCTGCGCACCCGCCTGTGGTCGCTCGGCATATCCGGGGTGAAGGCGGGCACGTTCCACCGCACGGCGCTCGGCCTCCTGCACGAGCACCGGGAGCTCCGGGGCCGACCCCAGCCCACGTTGCTGCCCGACCGTCGGCGCCTCCTGGCCGAGGTGACGACGGGCGACGCGCGTCGCACCCGCGCCCTCGATGCCGAGATCGGCTGGGCCAAGGCGCGCCTCGTGTCGCCGGACCAGTACCAGGGAGAGGCCAAACGACACCGGCGCCGCAGCGGGATGAGTGCCGAGCAGGTGGCCGACGCGTTCACTCGCTACGAGGCGGAGCGGAGCAAACGACGCCTCCTCGACTTCGACGACCTGATCGTGGCCTGCGCCGATGCGCTGGCCGGTGACAAGGAGTTCGCCGACTCCATCCGCTGGCGCACGCGGCACCTCTTCGTCGACGAGATGCAGGACGTCAACCCGGCCCAGTTCCGCCTCCTCACCGCCATGCTGGCCGACGAGCCGGATTTGTTCGTGGTCGGCGACCCCAACCAGTCCGTCTACGGGTTCAACGGCGCCGACCCCACGCTGCTCGATCGACTGCCCGACATCTTGCGGGGCACCAAGGTCATCCGACTGGACGAGAACCACCGCTGCACACCTCAGGTCGTGGCGGTGGCCACCGCCGTGCTGCGGGAGGGCGGTGCGTTCGGTGAAGGCGGGGAGGTGGTGCTGCCCCGCACCACCCGGGTGGACGGACCGGTACCGCAGGTCGTCTCCCACACCACCGACGACGACGAGGCCGCCTGGGCGGCCTCCCGGGCCAAGATGTCGCGCGCGCCGGGCCGAAGGTGGTCGAGCATCGCCGTACTCACTCGGACGAACGCCCAGCTGGCCAAGGTGCAAGAGGCCATGGACAAGGCCCGGGTGCCGAGTTCGATCGCCGGGGCCGACCTCGGCCCTGCGTCGGACCTACGGGGCGACTCCGGGAGGCGTGGCGCCGGAACAGACGATGGCGAGCCCGAGCGATCCGAGGCACCGGTGGACCGCGACCGCGTGGTGCTCACCACGTTCCACCGGGCCAAGGGCCTGCAGTGGCCGACCGTGCTCGTCCTCGGGCTCGGAGAGGGCCTGATGCCCATCGCCTCGGCGCAGACGCCGGCCGCCATCGACGAGGAGCGGCGCCTCCTCTATGTGGCACTGACCCGTTCCGAGGAGGAGCTCTGGTGCAGCTGGTTCGAGCGGGCTGGTGACGGGTCGGGAGCGAGAGCCGGACGCGGGGCCAGCCCCTGGCTCGCCCCCATTGAGCGAACCATCGCCGCACTGGAGAAAGAGGCGGCGCCGACGGCGGCGACGGAGATCTCGCGGCGTGTCGCGGAGCTGCGGCGCCGTCTGGCCGAGGGCGCCGAGGCCGCAGACGACGACGGGTAGGGCCCGGTAAGGTCGAACCGCCCGATCGATCCGAGTTGGGGGTGGCGCGTCAGATGTCGGAACTCCTGGAACAGTTGCGCAAGGCCGTCGGCGAGAGCCACGTGCTCGCGGGCGAGTCGATCCACGCCGATTACACCCATGACGAGGCGCTCACGACGGTGCCGGTCGTCCCGCTGGCCCTCGTCATGCCGGGCTCGACCGACGAGGTGTCCGAAGTACTGAAGTTGGCCACCGAGCACGGCGTGCCCGTGGTGGCCCGTGGGAGCGGCACCGGGCTGTCCGGCGCGGCGGTCCCCGTGTCGGACGGCATCCTGCTGGCTTTCGACCGCATGAGGCGGATCCGCGAGATCGATACCGAGAACCAGGTGGCCGTGGTGGAGCCGGGCGTCACGCTGGAGCAGCTCAACGGCGAGCTCGCACCCCTCGGTCTCATCTATCCGGTGTCGCCGGGAGAGCAGAGCAGCTCGCTCGGAGGCAACGTGGCCACCAACGCCGGCGGCATGCGCGCCGTTCGCTACGGGGTCACCCGCCACCACGTGCTCGGACTCGAGGTCGTGCTGGCCGACGGCACCGTGCTCCGCACCGGCGGGAAGTTCGTCAAGTCCTCGAGCGGCTACGACCTCACGCAGCTGCTCATCGGCTCGGAGGGGACCCTCGCCATCACCACCGAGGTCACGGTCAAGGTCCAGCCCCGGTTCACCGCCTCCTCCACGGTCCTGGCACCCTTCGCGACTCTCTCGGAGGTGGCCGAGGCCGTGCCGCACATCGTGCACAGCGGCATCGACCCTTCCATCCTCGAGTACATCGACGTACTGGTCATGGGGGGCATCACCCGGGCCGCCAGTCTCGACCTCGGCGTCCCCGAGGAGATCAGGGCGCGCACCCTCGCCTATCTCGTTGTCGTCCTCGAGGGCATGCACGCCGACCGGGTCGAGGAGGATGTCGAGCGCCTGGCCACGCTGCTGGAGCAGCGGGGGGCGCTCGACGTGTACGTGCTCCCGCCGACATCGGGCGCGCAGCTCATTGCGGCCCGCGAGCGGGCGTTCTTCGTCGGCAAGGCGGCCGGGTGTGACGACCTCATCGACGCCGTCATCCCACGGGCCACCATCCCCGCCTACCTGGCCCAGGTGGCCGTGCTGGCGCAGGATCACGGCGCCCTGGTGACCGGGTGCGGTCACATCGGCGACGGCAACGTCCACATCACCGTCTTCCAGCCCGACGACGAGCGGCGTCGTGCCCTCATGCACGCCAGCTTCGAGCTGGCGCTCGAGGTCGGGGGTGCCATCTCGGGCGAGCACGGCATCGGCACGGCGAAATTGCCCTACTTCCTCGAGATGCAGGATCCGGTCTCGCTCGAGCTCATGCGCTCCATCAAGCGGGTCTTCGACCCCGGTGGGATCCTCGGGCCGGACCGGCTGCTCGGCGTCACGCGGACCGGGGCACACTCGTGAACGGCGCCCGGGCCCTCCTCTCGACACTGGTCGATGCCGATGTCGACGTCTGCTTCGCCAACCCGGGAACCTCCGAGATGCACTTCGTCGCCGCGCTGGACGACGTGCCGGCCATGCGGGGTGTGCTCTGCCTCTTCGAGGGTGTGGTCACCGGGGCCGCCGACGGCTACGGACGCGTCGCGGGCCGGCCCGCGGCAACGCTGCTGCACCTCGGGCCTGGCCTCGGCAACGGGTTGGCCAACCTGCACAACGCCCGGCGGGCCCGCACGCCGCTCGTGAACATCGTGGGCGACCACGCGACCTACCACGCCCGCTACGACGCGCCGCTGCAGTCAGACATCGCGTCCATTGCCTCACCCGTCTCGGGCTGGTACCGCTCGACGGCGAGGGCCGACGACGTGGGCGCCGACGCGGCCGACGCGGTGGCGGCCGCACTTGGACCGCCGGGGTGCGTGGCCACCCTGGTCCTCCCCGCGGACGCGTCCTGGTCGGAGTCGACCACCGGTCCTTGCCCACCCCGGCCGCGCGGCCGGTCGACCATGGTGCCGGCGGACACGATCGAGGAGGTGGCCAAGGCCCTGCGAGGCGGCGAGCGGGCAGCGCTGCTCCTCGGCGGACGCGCGCTGCGGGCCGACGGCCTGCAGGCGGCGAGCCGGGTCGCATCGACGACGGGCGCCGCGCTCCTCTGCGAGACCTTCCCCGCCAACCTCGAACGCGGGGCGGGCATCCCGGCGGTGGACCGCCTGGCCTACCTGGCCGAGATGGCCCAGGCCCAGCTCGATGGCGTCCGGCACCTCGTTCTGGTCGACGCCAAGTCACCGGTCTCCTTCTTCGCCTATCCCGACAAGGCGAGTGATCTCGTCCCCGCCAGCTGCACCGTGCACACGCTCGCCCGTCCGGGCGAGGATGCCGCGGTTGCACTCGAGGCCCTGGCCGAGGCAGTGGGCGCCCGGGGTGATGCTGGCGTGCCGGCAGCCCCGGGTCGGCCCGACCGTCCTGCCGGTGCCCTCACGACCGAGACGCTGGCCGCCGCTGTCGGCGCGACCCTGCCCGAGGGCACCATCGTCGTCGACGAGGGCAACACCTCGGGTCTCTTCGTGCCGGCGGCGACCGCCGGAGCACCGCGCCACGACTGGCTGACCCTCACCGGGGGGGCCATCGGCATCGGCCTGCCGATGGCCACGGGGGCGGCGGTGGCGGCCCCGGAGCGGCCCGTCCTCTGCCTGCAGGCGGACGGCAGCGCCATGTACACGCTGCAGGCGTTGTGGACCCAGGCGCGCGAGGGCCTGAACGTGACGACTGTCGTCCTGTCCAATCGCAGTTACGCCATTCTGAACATGGAACTGCACCGAGTGGGTGCCGATGCCGGCGGACCGCTCGCCCGGCGGCTGCTCGACCTCACGGATCCCGAGCTCGACTTCTGCGACCTCGCCCGCGGCATGGGCGTGCCGGCACGGCGGGTCGAGAACGCCGAGGACTTGGTGACGGCGCTCGAGGGAGGCTTCGCCGAGGCGGGACCTACCCTCATCGAGGTGCCCATCTAGGGCGGATCTCGCCTGCCTGCCATCAACGGAGGCACAACGGACGCAACGCGCCGACAACAAACCGTGCTGCCGACGCCGAATAGGTTCCAACGGCTCTATAGCGCCCCGAACAGGCCTGTCACCATGCGAATCGGAGAGGGTGCGCTCGAGAGAGAGCACCAAGGGGACGGTTTACCGAGGAGGCGCAATGCAGATGGAGATGGACAGCCATACTTCGCACGCGCCCTCCATCGATGCGGCGCTCAACCGGTTACGGCGCGACCTCTTCAGTGCGCCGCCGGAAGCCCCGGCCACGGCCGAAGAGCCTGACGTCATCGACTACGCATCCCTCGAATTCGAGGTCGAGCGCATGCGCAAGCGCCTCGCCATCTGGGAGATCTTCATGGACTACATGCGAGACGGCGCGCGGAGCTGGCCCGAAGTGCAGCAGTCGCTGACCAAAGAGGACTTCGAAAAGATCGTGTCCATCTGCGACGGTGTCCCGCTCCGGGACCTGTTGCTCGACCTCCGGTAGGAGTTTCTTCAGAAGGCAGACCCCCAGACCGACACCTGTTCCACGCGGGGCCGAGCAGCGACGGCTGCTCTTGGCGACGGCCACGCACGAGGAACACCGGTTGGAAAGGTGCTTGGCCGAGCAGCGACGGCTGCTCTTGGCGACGGCCAAGCGCCTCGGGGGCCTGCCTGCGCGGCAAACCTGTCTTCAGGTATCGGCGAAGTCGACCACGACGGGCGCGTGGTCCGAGGGTTTCTGGCCCTTGCGGGCGTCGCGGTCGCGAAAGGCTCCGGTGGCCCGCTCCACGAGGTCGTCGCTCACGAGGACAAGGTCGATGCGCAGCCCGCGTCCCTCGTGGAAGTCCCCGGCCCGGTAGTCCCACCACGTGAAGGTGCCGGGCTCGTTGAACCGCCGGAACACGTCGTCGAGACCCCAGCCCTCGACGGCGCGCAACGCGGCGCGCTCAGGCTCGCTCACATGCGTCGAGCCCACAAACGCGGCGGGGTCCCACACGTCGCCGTCGTCGGGAGCAACGTTGAAGTCGCCGCACACCGCGACCGAGGACCCGGGCGGGCACATCTGGTCCAGCGTGGAGCGCAGGCGGGCCAGCCAGGCCAGCTTGACTTCGTAGAACTCGTTGTCGAGCGCCCGGCCGTTGGGGACGTAGACCGAGAAGACACGCGTCCCGGCACACTCCGCTGACACGATCCGGCGTCCGTGCTCGTCGTCCGAGGTGCCGAACCCGCGCGTGACGCTTTCGAGTCCGACCCTGCTGATGATGGCAACGCCGTTCCATCGCCCGTCGCCGTAGTGGACTGATTCATAGCCGAGCTCCGCGAACACCTTCTCCGGGAACTTGTCGTCCGCCTGCTTCGTCTCCTGCATGCACACCACGTCGGGCTGGTTCGCCTCGACCCAGTCCGTGACCCGGGGCAGGCGGGCCGTCAGCGAATTGACGTTCCAGGTGGCCAGCCGCATCAGTTCGCGCCCCCGTCGACGATGACGAAGAGAAGCTCGGCCTCGCAGGCGGTCTGCCCGCCGACCGACGCCCGCCCGTGCCCCTTGCCGGCCCGGGCCGACAGGCGGTCCATGATCACCTCGAGTTCGAGGGTCTCGCCTGGAACGACCTGGCGGCGGAAGCGCGCCCGCTCGATACCCCCGAACAGCGGCAGCTTGCCCGCATAGCGGGGATCGAGCAGCACGGCGATGCCCCCGAGCTGGGCCATCGATTCGACCATCAGCACCCCGGGCAGGGTCGGTCGGCCGGGGAAGTGGCCTTGGAAAAACGCTTCATCGCCGCGCAGCTCCCACTGTCCGCGAGCGGAGACGCCGGGCTCGACCGCCGTCACGTCGCTGATGAAGAGGAACGGAGGCCGATGGGGCAGGACGTCGGCCGGGCGGGGGGGCACCGTCACGGGAGCGTACCGGCCCTCATCGCTGCCTCGCTTTGGCGGCCTTCTTCGCCGCCGACTTCTTGGGCGGGCTCTGGCTGGCCTTGGTCGCCTTCTTGGCCGCCTTGTTGACGGCGGTCTTCTTCGGGGCCTTCTTGGCCTTCGGCGCTGCCTTCTTCGTCGCCTTCTTTGTCGCCTTCTTCGCCGGGGACGGAGCCTTCTTCGCTGCCGCCTTCTTGGTCGACGGGGCCACCTTGGTGGACGGCGCCGGCTTGGTCGGGGGAACGGCTTTCTTGGCCGCGGTCCGCTTCGAGGCGACCGGCCTGGCGTGCGGCAGCGCGAGCTCGGCCACCCGGCGGGATGGGTCCAGGCCGGCCAGCACGAACGGGCGGACCTCGCCCTTCTTGAGCACCTGGCGCGCCTTGGTGGGGGGCGGTGTGCCCATGGCGGTCAGCGGGATGTAACAGTGCAGCGCGCCACCGCCCGGCAGCGGGACGTCCACCATCGCTCCGTGAGAGGTGAACGACACCACCTCACCCTCAATGGTGCTCCCGACCGTGAACGCGGCGACGAAATTGATGAAGGTCAGTGGCTCGTTCACTGCCGGAGGCGGCGCCGACCGCTTCTTCTGGGTGCGGCCGGGTCCCTGGCGCGGTGCGCGCTCGGCCTTGGGGTTGGAGCCCTTGTGGGCAACCGCCCTCCCCGACGCCGTGTCCTTCTTGACCTTGGCGCTCTTCGGTGGGGCCGCTTTCTTGGCCGCCGCATGCTTCTTGGCGGCGCCCCGTGACTTCTGAGGCTCCGGCGGATGCATGGCTTCCTCGAGCGCCTCGTCGATCGCACTCGAGAACACCGGGTCGACCTTGGCCCGGCCCGGGGGTGGGGAAGCGGGCGTGAGGGGCCAGGTGGTGTCGACGGGGGTCGCCTTCCGCTGCGCGCTCTTCTGGGCCTTGGACGCCTTCTTCGCCGCCTTCTTGGCGGCCTTGGCCAGCTCGGCCGCCTTCGCCGGCGCGGACTCGGGATCCTTCTTCGCATTCGCCTCTGCCGTGGCCGCCCGGCTCTTGGGGCCCCGGATGGGCAGCCGCGGCGTGAAGATCCACCCCACGCCCGGCACCGGCTTGCCACCGATGAGTCGGCCGTCGTCGAACAGCCAGGGGTGTTCCCCGTGGAATTCCTGGAAGGAGTCGTTGGAGAGGACGGTGGCCCCCGTCCGCTCGGCGATGCGCAACACGAACGCGTCACCGCGGCCGATGGCGCCCGCCGGCGGGGAGATCACCTCACCGTTCAGCATGGCCTGGCGCACCTCTTCGCGCTCGGCGTCCGACACCCGGTGCTCGAAGGTCGCGTCGACGACCACAATGATGCTGGCGCCCGGGTCCTCGGCGGCGTACGCGCGCACGGCCTCATCGAGTTGCTCGAGGCTGGGGAACGTTCGTCCTTCGGTGGCGAGGTTCGACCCGTCCACCACGACGTGGTGCGATTCAGCCAATGGCACGTCGCAAGAGATCAGCCTGCTCCAGCTGGTGCAGGGCCGCGCTCCCGATGGCGGGACTGGCCGACTCGGGCCGGCTGACGTGGCGCAGCCGCAGGCGCTCCGGCAGGCAGGCGTGCAAGCGGGCGTGGACGAAGGACCAGGCACCCATGTTCTCGGGTTCCTCCTGCAACCACACCACCTCGGATGCCTCCCCGTAGCGCTCGAAGGCCGCGGTGAGGAGTGCGACCGGCCATGGGTAGAGCTGCTCGACCCGCACCACCGCCACTGCCGACGCTTCGCCGGGCTCGAGCTGGGCCCGGTGCTGCAGCGCCTCGTGGGCGATCTTCCCGGTGCACAGCACGATCCGGCGGACCGTGGCCGGATCCTCGATCGACTGGTCGTCGATCACGTGCTGGAACGAGCCTGATTCGAGTTCGACGAAGGTCGAGCGCGACGCACGGGCGCGCAGCATCGACTTGGGGGTCACCACAATCAGCGGCCGCTTCGGGTTGGACAGCGCCTGCGAACGCAGCAGATGGAAGTACTGGCCCGAGGTGGAGGGAACGGTGACCCGGAGGTTCCCGCGCGCCGAGAGCGACAGGAAACGCTCATAACGCGAGGACGAGTGCTCGGGCCCCTGGCCCTCGTACCCGTGGGGCAGCAGCAGGACCAGGCCCGAGAATTGGCCCCACTTGTTCTCGGCCGCGACCATGAAGTTGTCGATGATGATCTGCGCCCCGTTGGCGAAGTCGCCGAACTGTGCCTCCCACGCGACCAGTGCTTCGGGCGCCTCCACCGAGTAGCCGTACTCGAACCCGACGGCGGCGTACTCCGAGAGCAGGGAGTCACGCACCGTGAAGTTGCCCATCTCCCCCGCCGGCTCCAGCGTGTCGGCACCGATCCGGTGCAGGCCGTCGCGGATGTGGGCCAAGGGTACGTACTCCTCGCCGTTGGAATAGTCGACCAGCACCGCGTGGCGGTGGCTGAAGGTGCCGCGGCGGGTGTCCTGGCCAGTGAGGCGCACGTTGATGCCCTCGTACATGAGCGAGCCGATGGCGAGCGCCTCGGCCAGCGCCCAGTCGACCTGTCCGCTGGCCACGAGCTCGTCACGCTGGACGAACTGGCGCTCCAGCTTGGGGTGGATCATGAAGCCGTCGGGCACGGAGCGCACCACGGAGGAGAGGGCGTGCAGCACCTCGGGGGAGACGCCGGTCTCGGCGGACGGGGTGTCCCCCAGACCCGAGTCGGGCACGGGCAGCTCGGTCGGGGCCAGCGAGGGCTCGCCCCGCACCTCGTCGAGGACGACCTGCAGGCGGGCGTTGAAGTCGTCGAGTGCAGACTCGGCTTCTTCAAGCGTGATGTCGCCCCGGCGCACCAGCGTCTCGGTGTAGAGCTTGCGCACCGAGCGCTTGGCCTCGATCCGCTGGTACATGAGCGGCTGGGTGTAGCTGGGGTCGTCTCCCTCGTTGTGCCCGTGCTTGCGGTAGCACACGAGGTCGATCACTACGTCCTTGTGGAAGGTCTGGCGGAACATGAAGGCCAGCCGGGCGGCGCGGACGGCGGCCTCGGGGTCATCGCCGTTCACGTGGAAGATCGGGGCCTGCACCATCTTCGCCACGTCCGTGGGGTACACGGACGTCCGGGCGGAGGCGGGCGCCGTGGTGAAGCCGAGCTGATTGTTGATGACCACGTGCACCGTGCCGCCGGTGCGGTAACCGGAGAGACCGGACAGGTTGAGTGTCTCGGCGACCACGCCCTGACCGGCGAACGCGGCGTCGCCGTGGACGAGGACGGACAGGCACGGGAACCCGTCGACGCCTTCGGCCGCCGCCGCCGGCGTCCCGTCCGTCGGCGGTGAGAGCCGGTCCTGCTTGGCCCGGGTCATGCCCTCGACGACGGGATCCACCGCCTCGAGATGCGAGGGGTTGGAAGCGAGCGTGATGGGGAGTTCCTCCCCGGCACTGCCGTGGAACACCCCCCGCGCGCCCTTGTGGTACTTCACGTCCCCGGAGCCCTGCACCGACTCGGGGTCGAGGTTGCCCTCAAACTCCTCGAAGATCTCCCGGTAGGACTTGCCCACGATGTTCGCCAGCACGTTGAGACGGCCGCGGTGGGCCATGCCCATCACGACCTCGGCCACCCCCGACCCGGCGGCGGCATCGAGCAGCGCGTCGAGCAGCACGATGGTCGACTCGGCGCCCTCGAGTCCGAACCGCTTCTGCCCGACGTAGCGGGTGTGGAGGAAGCGCTCGAAGACCTCGGCCGCGTTGAGCCGGCCCAGGATGTGCCGCTGCTCCTCGAGGTTGAGCGTGGCCGGCTGGCCTTCGACGTGTTGCTGGATCCAGCGCTTCTGCTCGGGATCCTGTATGTGCATGTACTCGATGGCCAGCGTCCGGCAGTACGCGTCGCGCAGCACGTGGAGGATTTCGTCGAGCGTGGCGACGTCGCGCCCGGCCAGCCCGTCGGCCACGAACTGGCGCGGCAGGTCCCAGATGGTGAGCCCGTAGGTCAGCGGGTCGAGCTCGGGGTGGATGTGCGGGGGCTCCGCGTCGAGCGGGTCGAGGTGGGCGATGAGGTGGCCGCGCACCCGGTACATGTTGATGAGTGTCTGCACGTGTACCTGCTTGACGAGGCGCTGGTGCTCGCCCTCTTCGCTGCCGGCGCCCGCGTTGCTGTCGACCTGCCAGCGGACGGGCTCGTAGGGCACCCCCATCGACTCGAAGAGGTCGTCGTAGAAGCGCTCGGCGCCGGTGAGGAGGGCGGCCACCCGGCCCAGGAACAGGCCCGACTCGGCCCCCTGAATGATGCGGTGGTCGTAGGTGGACGTCAGCGTGACCACCTTGCCGAGGCCGAGCTGGGCCAACACGCGGGGGTCGGCCGCCTCGAATCCGGCCGGATAGCCGAGGGCGCCGACGCCGATGATGGCGCCCTGGCCCGGCATGAGGCGCGGCACGGACTGCAGGGTGCCCAGCGTCCCGGGATTGGTCAGCGACACCGTCGTGCCGGCGAAGTCGTCGGGGGCGATCTTGTTGGTGTGGATCTTGCGGATGAGGTCCTCGTAAGCCAGGACGAAGCCGCGGAAGTCGAGCGCGTCGGCGTCCTTGATGCACGGGACCAGCAGCGTGCGGGTCCCGTCGCTCTTCTCCTGATCGACGGCCAGGCCGAGCCCCACGTGCTTGTGGTGAATGACACCCGGCTTTCCCTTCCCGTCGGCATCGGCCACGAAGGCCGAGTTCAGCGCGGGCACGTCGTGCAGCGCGCGCACGATGGCATACCCGATGATGTGGGTGAAGCTGACCTTGGCCCCGGTGGTCCGCGCCAGCTGGTTGTTCAGGATGAGGCGGTTGACCTCGAGCAGCCGGGCCGGCACCGTGCGCACGCTGGTGGCTGTCGGCACCGCCAGGCTCGCCTCCATATTCGCCACGATCCGCGAGGCCGCACCGCGTAGCGGGGTGGCCTCCTCGTTCCCCGCCTGCGCCGCGGGAGCCGGAACCGGGGCGGTGGCGGCCGGCACGGCCGTCCCGGCCTTGGCCTGGGGCTCCTTGATCGTGGCCGGCGCCGGAGGCGGCACGGTGGGCTGGGGGGCGGGGACGGGAGCGGGCCGGTAGTCGGCAAAGAACTCGCGCCAGCTGTCGCTGACCGACTCGGGGTCGGCCAGGAAACGGTCGTACATGTCGTCGACCAGCCAGGCATTGGGGCCGAACGAGCCCCCGGAGCCGCCGAACTGGGTCATGGGCCAACCCTACCGGCGGCGATCGGGTGCCCGGGGCGGTCCAGGTAGCGTCTGCCCTGCCCATGAGCTATCCGGCTGCCCTCCAGTTCACCGTGCGGCCGGCCCCCGCCCCGGGCGCCGCCACGGTGGTATTCGTGCACGGGTCACTCGACCGGGGCGAGAGCTTCCGGCGGGTCATGCGCCGCCTGCCCGAGTTCGCCACCGTGGCCTACGACCGGCGCGGGTACCAGGGCTCACGGGAGGGCGGGGTCGTGGATCTCGCGGGTCACATCGACGATCTCCTCTCCATTGCCCGCACGGCCCGATCCGTTGGCGGCGGCCCGGTCGTGTCCATCGGGCACAGCCTGGGCGGCAACGTCGTGATCGGCGCCGCGCTGGCTTCTCCCGGGGCATTCGAGTCGATCGGAGCCTACGAGCCGCCCATGCCGTGGTTGGGCTTCCGTCGCCAGGGGGGCGGCCGCCCGTGGCCGGCCTTGGGGGACGATCCCGGAGCGGAGGCCGAGTCCTTCTTCTTCCGGATGGTCGGTGCGGCGGCGTGGTCCCGCTTGACCGAGGAAGGCCGGGCCCAGCGGAGCGCCGACGGTCCGGCGCTGGTGGCCGACCTGCGCAGTATGCGGGGCCAGGGTCCCCCGTTCGACGTCACCGCACTCGAGGTGCCTGCGGTGTTCGGCATGGGCGGCCCGACGACCTCGCCGCACCACCGGCGCAACGTCGAGTGGCTGGGCGCCAACGTCCCGGGTGCGGTCGTCTACGAGATCACCAACGCGCAACACGGCGCGCACCTGTCGCATCCCGACCACGTCGCGACGATGGCACGCCTCGTGGTGGAGAGGTCGGCGAAGGACGGCGCCTGATCAAGCCGAGGAGAACGGGGGCAGACCGCTGTCGGTCATGGCGTCCTCGGTGGCGTGATGCGGGTGCTTGATGCGCCGCGAGAGCAGCTCGTCGTACTCGACCCCCTTGCCCTCGCTCTTCATGCCCGTGATCAAGGGCGAGTTGGACAGGAGCACGGCGCCCATGAACATCACGAGCAACGACAGGGCCTCGAGCGGGCCGTAGGGCCCGGAAGTGCGCAGGGAGTCGCCGAAGAGAGCGATGCCGATGCAGATGCTGGCCAGCGGATCGACCAGCACGAGCGTCGACTGCGAGGCGGCCAGCGGCCCGGCGTGGAAGGCGTTCTGCGTCAGGAAGAGCCCGAGCAGGCCGAATGCGATGAGAGCGTAGGTCTGCCAGTGCTCGAGCATGGTCACCCAGTCGTTCGCCGCGTAGTCACTGACCACCTTGATGAGCGCGGCGGTGAACGCATACGAGATCGCCGCCGCGCTCCCGAACATGGCGGCCTTCCACCAGCGCGGGCCCCAGCGGGTGGCGACCACCGTCACGACGATCAATGCGCAGGCGCACCCGCCGACCACGATCCAGCCGAGATTGGTGGGCACGTCGTCCCCTCCGCCCGGGGCGGCGAAGTACAGGAAACCCGAGAGCCCGAAGGCGATGGCGCCGGCGCCGATCCACTCCCGCGCGGAGATGGAGAAGCGGAAATACGTCCCGAGGATCGCCACGAGGAAAAGCAGCTCCATGGTCAGGATCGGCTGGACGACCGAGAGATTCCCGTTGTGCAGCGCGAACGCCTGCAACAGGAACGAGCAGATCATGAAACCGAAACCCAGCAACCACACGCCCCTGCGGATGGCGTGCGCCATCAGGCTGAGGCGCATGGTCGACTCCTCAGGGGCGTCCTCGACGCCCATGCGTTGGAACACGCTGGTCAGCGCATTCGAGAGTGCCGCTGCTACAGCAAGGACATAGACCATCGCCTCGCCCCCAATTTTAGTGGGTGCCGTCACGGATCACGCAGGATGCTCTCAGCTCGCTCCAAGCTTCAATCCCACGCGTGAGCGACGTCGGGCACGCAGGAATCGTGTGTGAACGGCCGATGCGCACCGGATCGGGACCCTCCCCGGCGCGTTCTCGCAGAAATCCTCGGAGAGTTGACCGTAAACAATGTGGCAATTGCGTTACATTTGCGGCCATCTTCCGACACTGTGAATGGACGTGCAGTGAAGGATGGTCAGGGGAAGCAGGGGAATCGGCCGTCACCGGGGCGACCGACAAGCAAGGGAGCACTATGGGACTCAAGGGGTATCTGAAGCGGTCGGTCTTCGCCGCCATGGCGATCGCGGCGTTGAGCGTCTCGTTCGTCGCCGTGGCGCCCGCTGCGACGAGTGGTGCCGCGACGAAGGCGTCGTCGTCCTCAGGAGGGACAGCCACCGTCGCACTCGACGAGAACCTGGCCGGCTTCAACATCAATACCTCGGCCGCCGCCGAGTACGTGTTGCAGCAGATCCTGAACGTGGTGTGGCCCCAGGTCTTCATCATCACCAACAAGCTGCAGCCCGTCCTCAACACGCAGCTCATGCAGAGCGCGACGGTCACGAGCTCCAACCCTCAGACCGTGGTCTACAAGCTCAACCCCAAGGCCGTCTGGTCCGACGGCACGCCGATCACGGCCGACGACTTCATCTACAACTGGCAGGCGCAGAGCGGGAACCCGGCCTACACCGACGTCGGGAACCAGCCCTATGACGCCGCCTCGACCTCCGGCTACAACCAGGTCCAGTCCGTCGTCGGCTCCGCCCCCTCCGGCGGGGCCGCCTGCGATCCCGGGAGCGCGGCGGACCGCAACGTCGGCCTGTGCCCGAACGGCCGCACCATCACGATGACCTTCAAGCCCTCCTTCGCCGACTGGCGCAGCCTGTTCAGCGGCTCCGGTCTCGTCCCGGCCCACATCGCACGGACGGTCGGCTGGAACACCGGCTTCACCGGCCCCACGCAGGTCATCTCGGGCAGCTGGTACAAGATCCAGAGCTACAACGCGAACCAGTCCCTGGTGCTGGTCCGGAACCCGAGCTACTGGGGCACACCGGGCAAGCTCGACAAGATCGTCTTCCAGTTCTTCTCCGACGACAGCCAGCTCGTCCCGGCCCTGCAGAACAAGGAGATCAACCTCTTCAATCCCGCGACGGTGAGCCTCTCCATCGTGCAGACGGCGAACCAGGTGCCGAACACGACGAAGGTGACGCTGCCTGGGCTGGAGTTCGAACATTTCGACTTCAACCAGGCTGATCCGTACCTGGCCAAGGTGCAGGTGCGCGAGGCCATCGCCCACGGTACGGACCGCCAGTCGATCATCACCCGCACGGTCGGCCAGATCTCCAAGGGCATCACCCCGCTCGGGAGCCGCATGCTCGTGTCGACCCAGAAGGGCTACAAGGGCACCAGCTACGCGTTCAGTACCTCGAAGTCGATCAACCTGATGAAGGCGGCCGGCTTCAAGAAGGCCTCGGACGGCTACTTCCAGCCCGACTACGGCCCGCAGAAGGGCAAGGACCTGACCTTCACCATCCAGTCGACGTCGGGCAACCCCATCCGCTCGCAGACGGAGGAGTTGTTCCAGGCCCAGATGAAGGCGATCGGCATCAGGATCAACATCCAGAACTACGACGCCAACACCTTCTTCGGGACCAACCTCCCCAACGGCACGTTCCAGATCGCCGAATTCGCATGGGTGACCACGCCGTTCGTCTCGGGGAACCAGCCCATCTACTGCTCCTACACGAACACCACCAACTGCGGCGAGAACTGGAACCACGCAGCCAACGCGAACGTGGACCAGGACATGGCCTCCGGTTCGTCGGCTCCGAGCCAGACCCAGGAGATCAACGACTACAACAAGGCCGATGCCGTCCTGTGGCAGAACATGGTGACGCTCCCGCTCTACCAGAAGCCCCAGTTCTGGGCCTGGTCCAACAACCTGAAGGGCGTCCTGCCCAACACGTCGAGCGTGGGCGTGACCTGGAACGCCGAGGACTGGACGATGAGCTCCTAGCGGATCGCTGAACGTGAGGGAGGGGTTGGCCGTAACGGGACGGCCCCTCCCTCGACGTTCCCGGTTCCGCACCTAGAATCCGCCCATGCTCGCCTACGTCATGAGGCGCCTGCTGATCAGCATCGTCGTCCTGTTCTTCGCGACGATCTTCGTCTTCATTCTGGTGGCCAGCTCCGGGAACCCGCTGGCGCTCCTCAACGCCAACCCGCACATCCCCCACGCCACGATCGTGGCCCGGGAGAACCTGCTGCACCTCAACGACCCGCTGTGGCAGCGCTACTGGATCTGGTTCACCGGGGTCCTCCACGGCAACCTCGGCACGACCATTGCCGGGCAGGACGTCGCCACCCAGATGACCTCACATCTCTTCGTGACGCTGCGCATGGTGATCATCGCCACCGTCATCGCCGTCTTCGTCGCCGTCTTCATGGGCGTCATGGCGGCGGTGCGCCAGGGCAAGGTCACCGACCACGCCATCACCGTCACCAACTTCATCCTGCTGGCCACACCGGTGTTCGTGCTCGGCCTCGCGTTGAAGGAGTTCGTGGCGATCCCGGTGAACCAGCACCTCGGGACGACGATCTTCTACACCAGTGGCGAGCAGAGCCCGACGTTGAGCGGCTCGTTCTTCAGCCGGCTCCCGGACTACGCCGAGCACACCGCCCTACCGGTCATCACCCTCATCCTCATCTCCTACGCCTCGTGGGCCATCTACCAGCGCTCGTCCATGATCGAGACGCTCGACGCCGACCACGTGCGCCTGGCCCGGGCCAAGGGACTGAGCCAGCGCCGCGTCCTCGTCCGACACGTCCTGCGCAACGCGCTCATCCCCGTCACGACGGTCGTGGCGCTGGACTTCGCCGCCGTGCTGGGCGGCGCCATCATCACCGAGATCGTCTTCGGGTGGCAGGGCCTGGGGCAGTGGTACCTGACCGGCGTGACCAACCTCGACGTCAACGTGATGCTGGCCTACCTGCTCATCACCGCCACCTTCGTCATTCTGTTCAACCTCGTCGCCGACATCCTCTACGGCGTGCTCGATCCGAGGATCCGTTATGGCTGACCCGGCCCCGCCAACCCCGCGCGAGGACTTCGTCATCGACACACCGGAGCAGGTGGCGACCGCCGAGGCCGGCATGCACACCCTGGCCGCGCCGGGCGCCGGCCTCGGGCTCTCGGGCCCGGACACCTACGGCCTGTCAGGGGAGGCGAAGCCGCAGTGGCGGATCATCCTGGGGCGCTTCTTCCATCAGCGGCTCGCGATGATCGGGCTGTGCGTCTTCCTGCTCCTCGCCATCTCGTCCTTGCTCGTGGGCCACTTCTGGCAGTACAGCTACACGGACATCACGAACGACCTCAACGTTCCGCCGTCGTGGGCACACCCCTTCGGCACCAATTCCATCGGGAACGACATGTTCGCCCAGGTCATGGCCGGGGTCGAGAAGGACATCGAGATCGCGCTGACAGTGGCCGCCATGGCCACGCTCATCGGTGTCACCGTCGGCGCCATCGCGGGCTTCTACCGGGGGTGGGTCGACTCGCTCCTGATGCGCTTCGTCGACCTCGTGCTGGTGCTGCCGGTGCTGGCGGTGCTTATCGTCCTGGCCAACAAGCTCTCCAAGGAATCCAACAACTGGCTGGGGCTTGCCCTGATCATCGGACTGCTCTCGTGGACCTACGTGGCCCGGCTGGTGCGGGCGGACTTCCTCTCGTTGCGCGAGCGCGACTTCGTGGAAGCGTCGCGGGCCCTCGGCGCGACCAACCGTCGCATCATCGTCAAACACATGCTGCCCAATGCCGTCGGGCCCATCATCGTCAACGCGACGCTGACCGTCGCCTTGAGCATCATCTTCGAGTCGACGCTGTCGTTCCTCGGGTTGGGAGTGCAGCCACCGAACGTGTCGCTCGGGCTCCTGATCAATCAGGGCCAGGACTCCGCCACGACGGAGTGGTGGCTCTTCGTCTTCCCCGTCGCCTTCCTGATCGTCCTCATCCTCGCGATCTTCCTCATTGGCGACGGCCTGCGCGAGGCGTTCGACCCCAAGAAGAGCCGGGTCAGGGCCTGAGTGCCTGAACCCGCCCTGCAGGTCGAACGTCTGGAGGTCGACTTCCCGACCAAGGACGGCGTGGTGCACGCGGTGCGCGGCGTGGACTTCTCACTCGCGGCCGGTGAGGTCCTGGGCATCGTCGGCGAATCGGGCTCGGGCAAGTCGGTGACCGCCTTGGCCACCATGGGGCTACTGCCCAAGGGAGCGCAGGTGCGGGGCTCCATCCGCTTCGACAGCACAGAGCTCCTCACCCTGAAGGAGAAGCAGCTGACCAAGGTGCGCGGCACCGGCATCGCCATGATCTTCCAGGACCCGATGACGTCGCTGAATCCCGTGTACACCATCGGATGGCAGATCACTGAGGCGATCCTGGCTCACCAGGACATTTCCAAGGATGCGGCGATGGCCCGCGCCGTCGAGCTGCTGGCGAAGGTCGGAATCCCCAATCCGGCGGAGCGGGTCAACAACTATCCGCACGAGTTCTCGGGGGGCATGCGTCAGCGTGCGGTCATCGCCATCGCCATGGCCAACGACCCCGTGGTGATTCTGGCCGACGAGCCCACCACCGCGCTCGACGTGACGGTGCAGGCCCAGGTGCTCGACTCGCTCAGGACGGCGATGACGGAGACCGGGGCCGCGCTGCTCCTGATCACGCACGACCTCGGCGTCATCGCGGGCCTGGCCGACCGGGTGCTGGTGATGTACGCCGGGCGCCCGGTCGAGATCGGGACCGCCGAGGACGTCTTCTACCGACCCTCCATGCCGTACACGCTCGGCTTGCTCGGCTCGCTGCCGCGGCTCGACAGCGACGGTTCGGAGCGGCTGCGCCAGATCCCGGGTGCCCCGCCCTCCATGCTCGGCGACCGCACGGGCTGCCCCTTCGCGGTGCGCTGCCCGCTGGCGGCCGACATCTGCCGCGAGACCGAGCCCGAGCTCGTGGTGGTGCCCTCGGTCACCTCGGCGCTGGGCGAGCACCGTGCCGCCTGTCATTTCGCCGAGGCGGTCGGCCGCGGCGACTTCGGGAAGGTGTTCTCAGACGGCGTCGTGGACAACGTGATCGCATGACCGTCCCCGAAGCGGGGACCGCCGCGCCGGCGCCGGTGGCCGGCCCCACGCTCTTGGAAGTGACCGACCTGGTGAAGGAATTCCCGCTGCGGAGCGGGTCGTTCCTGCGACGCCAGGTCGGGGCGGTCCACGCCGTCTCGGGGGTCACCTTCACCATCGGCCCGGGGGAGACCCTGGGCCTCGTCGGCGAGTCGGGCTGCGGCAAGTCGACCACGGGACGATCGGTGCTGCAGCTGACCCGGCCGACCTCGGGATCGGTCAAATTCGAGGGGAGGGAGCTGACCGAGCTGGGTACGGCGGAACTGCGCAAGGTGCGCCGGGACATGCAGGTCGTCTTCCAGGACCCGTTCGCGTCACTCGACCCGCGTCTGGCCATCGGCCAGGCCATCGCGGAGCCGCTCCAGATCCACGGGGTGAGCAACCGGTCGGCCATCCAGCAGCGGGTGGGCGAGATGCTCAGGCTGGTCGGACTCGAGCCCTACCACGCCAACCGCTATCCCAACGAGTTCTCCGGCGGTCAGCGCCAGCGGGTCGGGATCGCCCGGGCCCTGGTGCTCCAGCCCAAGCTGCTGGTCCTCGACGAGCCGGTCTCCGCCCTCGACGTGTCCATTCAGGCCGGAGTGGTGAACCTGCTCGAGGACCTGCAGAACGAGCTCGGGGTTGCCTACCTCTTCATCGCGCACGACCTGTCCGTCGTCCGGCACATCTCCGACCGGGTCGCGGTCATGTACCTGGGCAAGATCGTCGAGATCGGCAACCGCACAGACGTCTACGCGCGACCCGCCCACCCCTACACCCAGGCGCTCCTCTCCGCCGTCCCCATCCCCGACCCGAAAGCCGAACGGGCTCGGAAGCACATCGTCCTCGAGGGCGACGTGCCGAGCCCCCAGTCACCGCCCTCGGGCTGCCGCTTCCGCACCCGGTGCTGGAAGGCGCAGGAGATCTGCATCGTCGAAGAACCGGCCCTGGTCGACCGGGGCCAGGGCCACCCCGTCGCCTGCCACTTCGCCGAGGTCGCCGCAGTCGTCTGAACGGCCGCGCCGGCCCTGCCCGCACCACGGGAGGTCCTGGAGGAAGGCCCAGCTGCGCCGATGGATGGCCGTGGGACCGTATCCGCGCAAGGCAGCCTGGTGGAGCGGCGAGGGGTAGCCCTTGTTGCGATCGAAGGCGAAGGCCGGGAAGTGGTCCGCTTCCTCGCGCATGAGCCGGTCCCGCACGACCTTGGCCAGCACCGAGGCGGCCGCCACCGAGGCGCACTTGGCGTCGCCGTCGACGATGGGGCGCACCGCGCCTTCGAAGTGGTCGTCGGGATGGCGCAGCAGGTCGACCGGACCGTCGACCAGGACGGCCTGGGGGGACTCGCCCAGCCCGGCCAGGGCCCGACGCGCCGCCACCCGCAGTGCCTCGGTCATGCCCCACTCGTCGCACTCGGCCGGTGAGGCGTGGCCGACGGACCATGCCTGGCACCACGCACCGACGGCGTCGAAGATCTCCTCGCGCCGGGCCTCACTGAGCATCTTGGAGTCCCGCAGCCACGCCGGCATGGACCGGAGCTGGACGCGGGGGCGCACGATCGCGACGCCGACGGTGAGCGGCCCGGCCCAGGCGCCGCGGCCCACCTCGTCGAGGCCGGCGACCGACTCGTACCCCTCGGCGCGCAGACGGCGCTCCTCCTTCAGGTCGGGAGAGCAGACGGTCATCGGAACTGGTGCGCGTCCGCCTCGTACGATGGGGGCGTGAGCACCGACGGGGGGGAAGTGGCGGATCCGCGGGCGCGGTCCCCGTTGCCGCCGGGGACGAAGGTGGACGTTCGCAACCGCTTCCAGGGCACCTGGGTCCGTGGCTTCGAGATCGCCGATGTCACGGGCGAGGGGTACCGCATCCGCCGCATGTCGGACGGCAGCGTCCTCGGCGAACTGTTCTCACGGGACGACCTCCGCCGCGAGCGGTCGCGTCAGGGCTTCTGGTGGCACTGAGGTCTCAGCCCTTCTGGGCCTTCAGCACACCCTCGATGTAGTCGTCGATCGGGATGGCCGAGAGCGTCAGCGTCTTGAGCGTCCCCCGGGAGCCCAGGACCAGCGCCACCCGGGCCATGGTGGTCTCGTCGGGCGCGTCCAGCACGGTGCAGAAGTCGTACTGCCCGAGCAGTGCCCATTGCGCCACGACCCGGACGCCCATCGCCTCCACCTCGGCATTCACGGCCTTGAGGCGGTCGGGGTTTTCGGTGAGCGTCGCCGCCCCGTCGGGCCCCACCGTGGAGAGCATGAGGAAGGTGGCCATTGGCTCACGCTACCGCAGGCGCCGGGCTGTTCCATGGTCCGCCGACGGTCCGGCCGGCGGTCAGCGGAGCTCGCCCCGGACGACCTTGCCCAGCGCATTGCGGGGCAGCGCGTCGATCAGGCGCACCTCGCGCGGGCACTTGAACGGCGCCAGGTCGGCCGCCGCCCGCTCGTGCAGCGAGGCCAGGTCGGGATCGCCCACGACGTAGGCAACCACGATCTCACCCCATTCCGCCGAGGGCACGCCCACGACGGCCACCTCAACCACACCGGGGTGGCGGGACAGCACCGCCTCGACCTCGGCCGGGTAGACGTTGTGGCCGCCGGTGATGATGAGCTCCGTGCGGCGCCCACGAACCGTGACGTAGCCGTCACCGGCCACGGACACGAGATCACCGGTAGGGAACCACGCCCCGGGGGCGAGGGCGTCGCGGCCCCAGTAGCCGCGGCACAGCGACGCCCCGCGCACGTGCAGCTCCCCGACTCCGTGCTCGTCGGCGTCATCCACGGCGGCCTCCACCCCGGGCAGGGGCAGCCCGACGGAACCGGGACGACGCTCACCGTCCAGGGGGTTGGACAGGGTCAGCAGCGTCTCGGTCATGCCGTAGCGCTCCAGCACGGCCACGCCGTCGGCGGCCAGCCGGTGCCACAGGTCGGGGGCCAACGGTGCCGATCCCGACACGCAGAGGCGCAGCGCGCCCAACCCGGACGAGAGCCCCGACGCGGCCAGCCGGTGGTACATGGTGGGGACGCCGAAGAACATCGTGCTCGTGGGGACGGCACCGAGGACGGCTGACTCGTCGAAGCGGTCGAACACGGCGGCCGACGCGCCCGCGGTCAGGGCGCCGAACAGCCCGGCGCAGAGGCCGTGCACGTGGAAGAGCGGCAGGCTCAGGACGAGGCGGTCCTCCGGCTCCCACTCCCAGGCGACGAGCAACGCCGACATGCCCGCCAGGAGCGAGGCATGCGTGTGCACGGCTCCCTTCGGTGTGCCCGTCGTGCCGGACGTGTAGACGATCAGCGCGTCGTCGTCGGGCCACAGCGCGGGACCGGGCGCGGGCGCGGTGTGCTCGGCCGCACGGGCCAGCTCCTCGATGCCCACGATGGTCGGGCCCGCGCCGAATGCGTCCTGCCGTGACCGCTCGACGATGGCGAGCACCGGGGCAGCGTCGCCGACCACATGTGCGATCTCGGACGGCGTCGCCGACGGGCTCACGGGCACGAGCACGGCGCCGCAGCGCAGCACCGCGAGGAGGGCGCTCACCGACGGGAGCGTGGCGCGGGCGCACCACAGCACCCGATCGCCCGGGCTGACGCCCCGCTCGGCCAGGACGGAGGCCATCGCAGCCGTCCGGCCGTCGAGCGTCGCCGCGTCCACCATGCGGGTCGCGTCGGCACCGTCGACCAGCACCGGGCTGTCGGGACGGGCCGCCCACCGCCGGGCCCACACCGCCGGCAGCGTGGGCCCCGGTGCGGTGCGGCGACCCTCCTCCGGCCACCGCCCCGGCGGGACCAGCGCCCTCACCGGCGGCGACCGCAGGTCATAGTCTGGCGGTCATGACCGCCCGCCGGATTGCCATCGTTCCGCACACGCACTGGGATCGGGAATGGTACAAGTCCTACCAGGACTTCCGCCTCGCGCTGGTGGAGCTGATCGACACGCTCATCCCGCTGCTCGAGCGCGATGCCAGCTACCCGCACTTCATGCTGGACGGACAGATGGCCGTGGTGGACGACTACCTCGAGGTCCGCCCCGAAGCGGAAGGGCGCCTGCGCGCGTTGGCCGCGTCGGGCCGGGTGAGCATGGCGCCCTGGTACATCCTCATGGACGAGTTCCTCGCCTCGGGTGAGACGATCGTGCGCAACCTCCAAATGGGCCTTGGGCGTGGGGCCGCCTTCGGCGGGGTGATGGAGCTGGGCTACCTGCCGGACATGTTCGGCCACATCGCGCAGATGCCGCAGATCCTGCGCCTGGCCGGCTTCCACGATGCCGTCGTGTGGCGCGGCGTGCCCTCGCAGGTCACGAAGAACGCCTTCATCTGGGAGGCCCCTGACGGCTCCTCGGTACGGGCCGAGTACCTGCCCGTCGGCTACGGCAACGGTGCCGCGCTGCCCGACGACGCCAAGGCGCTCGTGCGCCGCACCCGCGACAACGTGGCCGAGGTGGCCGAGTTCCTCCTCGGTGACCTGCTCGTCATGAACGGATCCGACCACCTCATGCCCCAGCCCTGGCTCGGCCGGGTGGTGGCCGAGGCCAACGAGATCCAGGACGAATTCGACTTCGCGGTCACCTCGCTCCCCCGCTACCTCGCCGGAGCCCCCAGGGAGGGATTGACCCGTGTAGAGGGCGAGCTGCGCTCCGGCGCCCGGGCCAACATGCTCATGGGCGTCACCTCGAACCGTGTCGACGTCAAGCGCCGCGGTGCCCTCGCCGAACGACAACTGGAGCGCCGCGCCGAGCCGCTGGCCGCGCTGTTCGAGGCGCCGGCGGACTACCCCGAGCGGCTCCTCGAGCTGGCCTGGCTCGAGATGGTGCGCAACTCGGCGCACGACTCCATCTGCGCCTGCTCCGTCGACGACGTCGTCGACGCCGTGCTGCACCGCTACGCCGAGGCGCGGACGATCGCCGCCGGCCTGGCCGAGCGCGCCGTCAAGGCCTTCACCCGCTCACTGGCGCAGGCTGGTCCCTCGGTGCTCAACCCGTCGCCCCGGGCCCGCTCCGGCCTCGTGGAGCTGGTCGTGCCGGCCGACGGCCCGGCTCCCGCCGATGTACAGGTGCTCTCCGAGCGGTCGGGGATGCCCGGATCGATGGTGCTCGACGCGGACACCGTGCGCACGGTCTTGGGCATGATGCAGGGCCCGCGGATCAGTGACGACGCCTGGATCCACGACGTGCTGATCGAGGACACCGAGGAGGGCATCGACATCACGATCGCCGTCGGCACCGAAGAGAAGCAGGGCGTCCCGATCGCGGAGGCCAAGCAGGACGTCTACACCCGGCTCGGGGCGCGGCCGGACGCCGTGGTGCGGGTGGCCATGGACCAGCCCTCGACGCGCAAGATCGTCGCCCGCTCCGGCGAGGTGCCCGGCTACGGCTGGAATGCCTTCGCACCCGCCCCGCTCGCCCACCCGGTCGAGGTCAGCGAGCCCGGCGGCACGGTCGTGCTGACCAACGGGCTGGTGCGCGTCGAGGTCGACGCCGCGACCGGCGCCTTCGCGCTGGACGGCACACCCGGCTACGGACGCCTGGTGGACGGGGGCGACCTCGGCGACTCCTACAACTACTCCCCACCGCGCCAGGATTCCTTCGTCGACACGCCCGAGGCCGTCGCCGTGCGGGTGGACGAGCGCGGGCCGGTGCGGGCACGAGTCCGCATCACGAGCACCTATGCGTGGCCCGATCATCTGGACGGCTCCTCCCAAGCGCGGGTCGGAGCGCACAGCGTCGACGTCGACACCGATGTGGAGCTGCGGGCGGACGAGGCGACGGTGCGCGTCACCATCGCGTTCGTGAACCCGAGCGGCGATCACCGCCTGCGCGTGCACCTGCCCCTCCCGGAACCGGCCCGCCAGTCGCAGGCCGAAAGTGCGTTCACCGTCGTCACGCGGGGCTTGACGGCAGAGGGCCGGCCCGACGAGCTCGGGCTCCCGACGGCGCCGTCCAACCGCTTCGTCAGTGCCGGGCGCCTCACGGTGGTGCACGAAGGAGTGTGCGAGTACGAGCTCGTCGACATTCAGGACGACGCGGCGCACACACTGGCGCTCACCGTCCTCCGGTCCACGGGGATGCTGTCCCGGCTCGGCATGGCCTACCGCCCCTTCCCTGCCGGACCGCTCACGGCGGTGGAAGGCCTCCAGATGCGCGGCAAGAGGGTCGAGCTGCGCTACGCGCTCGCGCTGGACTGCGACGACCCGTACCAGTTGGCCGACGACGTCCTCCTCCCCCTCGAGCCCGTCGCGAGCCTGGGTGGTGGCCCGCGCCCGTCGTCGGGGAGCGCGCTGAGCGTCCACGGCGCGGAGGTCAGCGCGCTGCATCGCGTCGCCGGGGTCCTCGAGATCCGGGTCTTCAACCCCAGCCCGCAGCCCGCGGTGGTGTCGTTTCCCGGGCGTTCCGGCTGGCTCGTCGACCTCCGCGGCTACCCGCAGGAGCCCTTTGAGGGCTCGTTCGAGCTACGACCCTTCGGGATCGCCACGGCCAGGCTGCGCGACGACTGAGTCGGGGGGACGGTTGGCGGTGAGCAGGCGCTCGCCGACACCACGCAGCTCCTCGAGGTCACGCAGCACCTCGGACAGCCGCTCCCAGCGCACGTTGCGCCGCCGATCGGCGGCCGGCCCCGTGCCATCGGCCTCCTGCCCGGCCCGCCCGCACCACCACAGTTGCACGCGGCCGAGGTCTTTCAGCAGCCGGGGCCGGAGCGCCTGTGCCGTGAACTCGCCCGGCGACTCCACCGTCAGCGTGGTGTGGAACTCGTCGGACATGAGGACGGTCCCCGGGTTTCCGATGTTCACGATCCGGTGGGCGAGGTTGACCGTGGGCCCGAAGTAGTCGCCGTCCCGCACGAGCACCGGGCCACAGGCCAGACCCACCCGCACGTCCGACAGGAGGTCGTCGTCGGCGTAGGCATCGGCCAGGCTGAGCCCGATGCGCGCCGCGTCGGCGACGCTGTCCACTACGAACATGACCTCGTCGCCGATCATCTTGACCACACGGCCGCGGGCGCTCGTGACGATGTCGTGGGAGATCTCCTCGAAGCGCCGGACGACGGCGGCCAGTTCTTCGTCGCTGAGGTGCTGGCTGAGGAGCGTGAAACCCACCATGTCGGCGAACCCCACGGCGAGGACCGGGCTCTGCCCCGGCGCCAGGCCGTGGCTGCGCAGCATCATGCTGCGTTGGATCCCGGCCGCCACCTGGCGCCGCCACACGAATTCGAGCAGCTTGGCCATGGCGGGAATGGTCACGTCGGCAATGCCGGCGAACGCCTCGGCCGAGAGGACCGGGTCGACCTCGGCGCTCACCATGTCGCCGGGCACGAGCTCCGCCTCCGCGATGCGGGCCATGGACGAGCCGATGACGCGGGCCATCTGGACCGCAGTGTCGACATCGGCGGCTCCGAGCGCCTGGAGACCCTGGAAGAGGCGGACTGCCTCGAGGTCGAGGTCGGTGAAGGCGCGCTCGTCGTCGTCGACGCCGGGGAAACCAAGGGCCCGCCAGAAACGCTCCAGGTTGGCCACGCCGACACCCGTGAGCTCGGCGACCTCGAGCCGCGTGTAACGCCGGCGCGCCGGGACGAGCATGCGGTCCGCCACGAAGAGATCGATGACGCCGTCGTCGACCGCCTGGTCGATCTCCTCCTCGGTGGCACCGTGCATCAGGAGGATCTCCTTGACGTGGGCGAGTGCCGCCTCCCGCGGCGCCTCGTCGCCGGCTGAGGGCAGGCCTTCGAAGCTGTGGAAGAGCCCGCTCATCCCGGGAGTCCCCGCAGCAGTGCCTCGTCCCATTCCGGGCGGGAGGGTCGACCCATCAGGTTCATCAGCGCTTCGGCGGGCGAGCACTGCCCTTCCACAATGTCCCGCACCTGCTCCGCGATCGGCATCTCGACGCTGGCGGCCCGGGCCAACCCGACCAGCGGCCCGGCACTCTTGATGCCCTCCGCCACCATGTGCATCCCCCCGACGATCTCCTCGAGCGACTGCCCCTGCCCGAGCGCGAAGCCCACCGTCCGGTTCCGGCTCTGCGGGCTGGCACAGGTCGCCACCAGGTCACCGACGCCGGCCAGGCCACCGAAAGTGAGCACCTTCCCACCGAGTGCGACGCCCAGTCGCCCCAGCTCGGCCAGGCCCCTCGTGATGAGCACGGCGCGGGTGTTGTCGCCGAGACCCAGCCCGTCACCGATCCCCGCGGCGATGGCCATCACGTTCTTGGCGGCGCCGGCGATCTCACACCCGACGACGTCGGTGCCCATGTAGGTACGGAACGTGCGCGTGTGCACCAGCCCCTGCACGCGGCTCGCCAGCGCTTCGTCGGTGAGGGCGACCACGCAGGCCGCGGGGTGGCCCTGCGCCACCTCGCGGGCCAGGTTCGGACCGGTCAGCACGCCGGCGGGCACCCCCGGCAGCACCTCGGCCACCACCTGGGACATGCGCAGGTTGGTCCCCATCTCGATCCCCTTGGCCAGGCTCACTACGGCCTCGATCCCCCCCGCCAGAGGTTGCATGTCGGTGAGGACGGTGCGGAACCCGTGCGAAGGGACTGCCATGAACACGATGGCGGCGCCGTCGAGCGCCTCGGCCAACGACGACGTCACGGCCAGCCCGTCGGGGATCCGCACGCCCGGGAGGTACTTCTCGTTCTCGCGTGTCCGCGCCATTGACGCGGCGAGCTCGGGCGAGCGCACCCACAGTGCGGCCGGATGCGAGGCACCGACGATGCTCCCGACCGCGGTGCCCCACGAACCCGCACCGATCACCGCCACCCGGTCACTCATGCCACCAGAGCCTATGACGGCCCACCGCGACCTCGGCGACGACCCGTACACTGTCGCGGGTGTCGAGGGCCACCGTGGCGGCAGCACAGCACGCGGCGGGGCCGCTCGACCGCCGGTTGGGGCCCGAGGTCGTCCTGATCCCGGTCAAGGCGTTCCACCAGGCCAAGCGCAGGTTGGGGTCCGCCCTCTCCGACGCCGAACGGATCCGACTCGTCCGTGCCATGGCCACACAGGTGGTGGCGGCATGCGTACCCCTCCCCGTCGCCGTCGTCTGCGACGACCACCAGGTGGCGCAGTGGGCCACGGAGCTCGGCGCCGCCGTCGTGTGGGAGCCCGGGCAGGGTCTCAACGGAGCCGTGCGGGCCGGTGTCGAACGGCTGGCCCGCGCGGGAGCGCGCTGGCTCACCGTCGCCCACGGGGACCTGCCCCGCGCACACGGGTTGGGCGTGCTGGCTCCGTTCGAGGGCGTCACGCTCGTCCCCGACCGGCGCGATGACGGCACGAACGTGCTGCGCCTCCCGGCGGGTTCCGACTTCCGCTTCGCGTACGGCCCGGGTTCCTTCCGCGCCCACCGGGCGGAGGCGACGAGAATCGGCCTCCCGGTGCGTGTCCTGCGGGCCCCGGACCTCGCCTACGACGTCGACTGGCCCGCCGACGTCGCCGAGCTCGGCCGGCCGTAGACGGTCCTCGCACGCGGAGCCGGGGGCCCGAAGGCCCCCGGTCTCGCGTGTTCCCGAAGGAACGAAGCGCTTAGCGCCGCTTCGCCGCCTTGCGGGCGGGAGCGCGACGCACAGCCTTCTTGGCCGCCCGCTTCGCAGGAGTCCGCTTCTTGGCTGCCTTGCGTGCCGGAGCCCGCTTCTTGGCTGCCTTACGTGCCGGAGCCCGCTTCTTGGCTGCCTTGCGTGCCGGAGCCCGCTTCTTGGCAGGTGCGCGCTTCTTGGCTGCCCGCTTCGCAGGAGCCCTCTTCTTCGCAGGTGCGCGCTTCTTGGCTGCCCGCTTCGCAGGAGCCCGCTTCTTGGCTGCCTTGCGTGCCGGAGCCCGCTTGACGGACTTCCGTGCCGGAGCCCGCTTCACGGCCTTTTTCGCCGTTGTGCGCTTCGCTGCCTTCTTTGCGGGGGCCCGCTTTTTTGCGGCCTTTCTGGCCGGGGCCCTTCTTTTTGCGGCTACTGCCACAGGTGCACCTCCCTAGGAGCATGGTCACTGAATAGAGGTGAAGCCTGCGCCACGCCACGGTCGACTGCCCCGCACCATGCGCACTGCCGCACCGGTTTCATTTGCGACGGCTGGAGTAGCTGCGCCGGTGTCATCGACACCACCACATCACGCCAGACCGACTTGGTTCCCCGAGTTGCGATGTCACGCTGACGCACTGCGGCGCGGCGACGAGCACGCGAAAACGAAGCCGACAATTTTCGCTTTGCGCGCTACACGTCGTTGTGTCGCAGCACATGTCATACCCTCCCTCACACTTCGGGTAGACACCATTCTTCTGTTATGAACACGCTCAGGTCAAGCATTCTTTCTTCGCGGTGTCATTTTGCACTCTTCGACGACCTTCGTTTCACTCTGTTCCGCACGCGCAAATGAGTCGCATCCTGCATCAGCGCGCCGGCCTTGCGGCGTCGTCGTCGTCGCTTTGAGCGATATGTCCCATGGATTTGTTCGTTCCCAAACGCAAACATCACGGGAGTGGAACACAACGCTCATACGCATGTCGACAACGCTGATTCGTGCCTGATTTCGAGTGCAGCACTGCGCGAGGTCCACCGTTTGGCGCGCCACAGCATCTATGTTGGTGAAGGCGCCCACGGATGGAGGTGGGCCGGCCCGCAGTGCTCGACACTGGTGCTGGGACCGCCGCGGGCCGGGAAGACATCTTCCCTGGTCATACCCAATATTTTGCTCTCGGACGGACCGGTCGTCTCGACCTCGACCAAGCCCGACGTCATGCGGGCGACTGCACCGTCGCGGAGCGTCGAAGGTTGGTCGTTCCTCTACGACCCGAGCGGCGAGGTGGAATGCCCACCGGGCGTCGAGCGCGTCGGTTGGTCGCCGTTGTCGACTGCTGGTGATTGGGATGCGGCAGTCGTGACGGCCGACGCGATGGTCGGCGCCAGCCGGCTCGGCGGGCAGCGCGCCGGCGAGCATCACTGGACCGAACGTGCTGGCGCGCTGCTCTCGACCCTGCTCCATGCCGCCGCGACGGAGGAGCTCCCCATGCGGGACGTCCTGCAGTGGATCGATCGCCACAATGGGGCTCCGGCCCTCGAAATCCTCGACTCGAACGCCGGTGGCGACGCTCCGGCGACCGACCTGCTCGCCGGAATCGTCGCCACGGATTCCCGTGAGCAGTCAGGGATCTGGTCAACGGCATCCGGCGTGTTGAGCGCCTACCGCACGGAGGCCGCCCTCGCATCGACCCGGGCGGCACCCCTGGACTTCGACGAGTTCTGCGCTGGGCCCAACACGCTCTACCTCTGCTCGAGCGGCCGGCGACAACGCCAATTCGCTCCACTCGTCGTCGCCATGGTCGGGGACGTGCGCGATGCCGTGTACACGCGGTCACGCGACGGGAGCGCCGGCCCACCGACGCTCCTCGCGCTCGACGAAGTCGCCAACATCGCCCCGATTCCCGATCTGCCCGCCATGGTCAGCGAGGGGGCGGGGCAGGGGCTCCTCGTCCTCGCCTGCCTGCAGGACCTCTCCCAGGCCCGCACCCGGTGGGGGCCGGCGGCTGACGGGTTCCTCTCGCTCTTCGGGACGACCGTGGTCCTGCGGGGGATCGCTGACACGACGACGCTGCGCGACATCAGCGCTCTGGCGGGCGACCGGGAGGTGCCCGCGTTGACGGTCAACCGCTCCGCGGACCGCTGGGGCCGTGTCCGCCCCTCCACGTCCGTCGGGACCTCGCGCCGACCCGGGCTCCCGGTGGACGCCGTGGCCCACGGCAGGCCCGGCGGCGCGCTCGTCCTCGGCCCCGACAAGGTGGTCGAGGAGATCGCGCTCACGCCGGCCCACGAGCGCTCACCGTGGCGCGAGCTTCTCCCCCGGCGCGCGAGCTCGCCCGCCCCGGACCCGCCGACCGGGGCCGCTGACTCAACGTCCGAGCCCGCGCTCCGCAGTCAGGGGCTCGCGCCATCCGAGCCGCGCCCGCGCCGCGGCCAGCTGCCGCTCGGTGCGGACGTGATCGGCCAGGCGGCCGGCGGGCAGCGAGGCGACGCTCGCCGGCGGGCCGAGCGGTTCTGTGGCGTGGTTCACGCCCCACCGGTCCCGATAGGCGTCGATGGCGCGGGCGGCTCCCCTCCACACCGCGTGGTCGTCGGGGTCGACCGGGCGGGGCCCGAGGACGCGCAGATGATGGTTCGCCGGACCGACCGTGCGGCGCGGTTGGAGCGGCTCTGCCACCCCGATCGGCCCCGGTGCCACCCACTGGGCGACAAGGCGCTCGGCGGCAGGGGCACTGACGCCGTCGCGGGCCGCCGCACCGAGCGCTGCCACGACATCGCGCCGCCGCGCCCCGCCGTGCGGGGTGAGCGACAGCACACCGGCGAAGCGGTGCTCGTCGAGAAACGAACGCCCGGTTGGCCCCGCCCTCCCGCTCCGGAACTCGGGCTCGAGGGGGAGGCCCAGGGCCGCGGCCCGGAGCTGCCAGCGGGCCGCGAGGTCGGCGAACGGGGCCGCGGGCGCCTTGGCCGGACGGGTGACGGCCCAGGCGACGCGGGCGCCTCGGGCCGAGTGCGCGCGGGCCTCGTACATGTGGCGGCGGATGTCCGCGCCCCGGGTCGAGAATTCGCCGAGCAGCTCGGGCGGCACGCCGACGACCTCCGCGGTGCGCCCGGGCGCGCCGTCCCATCGGACCCTCAGCGTCGACGCCAACCCGGAACGCAGGTGTGCGTCGTAGACCGCCGATGCGGCCGCGCGATGCGCGTCGATCCCCCTCCGGTCGAGGGCACCCCAGCGGCCGTCGGCGCCGTGCACCAGGTTCGCCAGCACGACGTGACTGTGGACGTGCGGGTCAGCGTTGCGGTTGACCCCGTGGGTGAACACGGCAGTCACGGCGCCAGAAGTCGGGAGCACCGCACGGGCCGGACCAGAACCCCTGATCGCCGTGATGCCGTGCCGTTCGAGATACGACAGCGACCCCTCGACGGCCTCGGCGTGGGCCACGACGACCGCGCGCGCCACGTCCGCACCGCCCAGTGCGAACAGCACGCTGGCCGATTTGGGCGCGCTGAACGTCAGGTCGAAGGCGGCGACCGTCGTCCGTCCGGAGCCGAGGCCCGCCCCGGTCAGCGGATGACGGCCCTCGAGAAGCCGCCGGAAGCCATCGGGATCGACAGGTCCGGCCAGCCCGAGCCCGGCGGCGGCTGTCCCGGCCCAGCGACCCGGCCCGGACACCGGGAGCTCGCGGGCGAGGTCGGAGAGATAGTAGTCGGCCTTGTCCCTCCCGATCCCGTGGATCCCGAGCATGCGGCCTCCCGTCACCCCGACGCACTGGCGGTGGTGAACGGTCGGCCAGCGGGTCAGGGCCGGCGGCGGAGCTCCACGATCGGAATGACCCGGGTCGTCGCCTTCTCGTAGTCGGCGAAGCCCGGCTGCACCGCCACCTGCGCCGCGTAGAGGCGGTCCCGCTCCGGTCCCGAGACGATGGGCACGGCGGTTGCCTTGAAGCGCTCGTCGCCGAATTCCACCTCGACCTCGGGGTTGGCGAGGAGGTTGTGGTACCAGTCGGGGTTGGTGGGCGCTCCCCCCTTGGAGGCCACGACGTACAGGGTGCCATCATCGAGGAGCGCGACGAGCGGGTTCACGCGCGTGTTTCCCGACTTGGCACCGGTCGTGGTCAGCAGAACCATGGTGGCGCCGGCGAAGCCGCCGCCCACGACGCCGTGGTTGGCCCGGAATTCGTCGATCACCGTGCGGTTGAAATCAGTCATGTCGGTCATGCCTCGAACCTACCCGGCGCCGCCCGCCTCGTGGCGCGCCAGGACGTTCAGCTCGATTCGGTGGTGCCCCTGCGGTGATGCCGGGCAGCCCAGGCAAAACACGCCAAGCCCGCCACGACCGCAACTGATCCAATGACCGCCCATTTGCCTTGGCCGCTCATTCCCATGCCTTGAATGACTTTGGTTCCTTGGAGTATCCAGACCGTGCCGACCGCACAGAGCACGATCCCGATGCCCGCTCGTACCCACATCGTTGGCTCCATTCTCCAGAAGAGGACCGCGCTGACGTCATGGCTGCGCCAACCGATGGTAGATCCCGGAGGGCCAACCATCTCCTGCAGTACGGTCGGCCCGTCGACAGAGATTGCGCGCAGGTGGCGCTGCCGCAGCGGACCACTGCGCCCGTAGGCTGGCGTCCGTGTCAGCCAAGCCCACCGGAACGAGTCGCCACATGGTCCAGCCGCGGGTCGCGGTCGGACGTCGGGTCTTCCTCGGTCTCGTGGGTCTGGGCGCTGCCGGCATCGTGTTCGGCGGCAAGGTGCAGAACGTCCTTGGCAACTTGGCCGGGTCGGGACTCGGGGGTTTGCTTCCCTTTGGGGACCACTTTCGCATCTACTCGATCTCCGGGACGTACCCGGTCATCCCGCGTTCTGAGTACAGACTCGAGGTCACGGGACTCGTCGACCGACCCCGGACATACACGATCGACGATCTCGAGTCGATGCCACGCACGACATTCGTGAAGGACTTCCACTG
The DNA here is from genome assembly GCA_963719485.1 of uncultured Acidimicrobiaceae bacterium. GTDB lineage: Bacteria > Actinomycetota > Acidimicrobiia > Acidimicrobiales > RAAP-2 > Bog-473. The sequence continues at coordinate 2,366,689 of OY970387.1, read as the reverse complement.
TGTCACCGGCTGGTCTGTTCCCACGGTCCATTGGGAAGGTGTACGGCTCTCGGAGATCCTCGACGACGTCGGCGTGCAGAACAAAGCGATCGCGCTGAGCTTCGAGTCCTACGACGGCGCCGACACCGAGAGCCTGACGCTCGATCAGGCGCGTCTGCCCGACGTCATCGTCGCCTACCGCATGCTCGGCGCTCCCGTCACCACCGAGCACGGGGGACCCGTGCGGCTCTACGTCGCTCCCATGTTCGGATACAAGTCGCTGAAGTGGCTGTCGGCCATCAGGGTCATGGACCAAGTGGTCCCCGGGTTCTGGGAGAACAACGGCTACCCCCTCAACGGATGGATCGATGGATCGACCGGTGCGACCGACCCGGCTCTGACCGGAGGGGCGGATTGACGCCGGCTGTCGCAGCTCGTCCACGAGCAACGGAACGGATCATTCGGTTCGACCCGGTGCAACGCGCCGCGCACTGGGCCAACGCAGTGCTGTTCGGCATCCTGATGTTGACGGCGCTGCCGCTGTACTTCGGCTCGATTGCCGGTGTGGTCGGGCGCCGAGCCCTGGTGGAGGAGATCCACCTGTGGGCGGGCATCGCGCTGCCGGTGCCGCTCCTCATCGCTCTCATGGGCCCTTGGGGAGCCCGGTTCCGCCGTGACCTTCGCCGGATCAACGTCTGGACGAGGGACGAGGTGACCTGGCTGAAGGCCCTCGGGCGGAAGGCTCCCCAAGTCGTTGACAAGTTCAATCCCGGCCAGAAGCTCAACGCCATCTTCGTTGGCGCGGCCATCGTGGTGATGCTCGCCACGGGCATCGTGCTCAAGTGGTTCCGGTTCTTCCCGCTCGGTTGGCGCACAGGTGCCACGTTCGTCCATGACGTGTTCGCCTTCGCGATCTTCATCGTGGTCGCCGGCCACGTCCTCTTCGCCCTGGCCAACCCGGAATCGCTGCGCTCCATGATCAGGGGCTGGGTCACCCGGGCCTGGGCAGCCCGCCACGCGCCGGGCTGGTTGGCCGAAGAGCAAGCGAAGGTGGAGCCCGACACGCGGCCGTGACGCCGAGTGACCCGGACGTCCCGTGCGGCCTCCGACGTCCGGCGAATCGCCCTTGCTACCTTGTGACGTGCCCCAGTACAGGATCGGCCAAGCGGCGGAGTTGCTGGGGGTGAGCACCGACACCGTGCGCCGCTGGGCCGACGGGGGCCGGGTGAAGGCGACGCAGGCGTCAGGCGGCAGGCGCTTCGTGGACGGGGCGGACCTTGCCCGGTTGGCCGTCGAGCTCGCCGGTGAGCAGGCCCGCGACCGGCCGCGCGGCCAGTCGGCGCGCAATCGCTTCCGAGGGATCGTGACCCGGGTGACCAAGGACGGCGTGGCGGCCCAGGTTGAGGTGCAGTCGGGTCCCCACCGCATCGTGGCGCTCATCACCCGAGAGGCAGCTGACGAGCTGGAGCTGGAGCCGGGGATGATCGCCGACGCCGTCGTCAAGGCAACGAATGTGGGGATCGAGGTCTCCCCGGAGTCCTGATCGAAACGCTGGGGTCAACCTCGGTCGACCAAGTCCAACTGTGACTGCTCGTATGGCCAGACACTGATTGCCTCGTTCGGCAGCCCGAGCCGACAGGGGCCGCCGACCTCGAAATCGCCTCTTTCGGTGGTGCGAGCGTGGATCTCGAGCCCATTGGAGATGGAGATGTACAGGTCGACCGCGGTGCCGACGTCGGCGATGTCAGTGAAGGACCCCGCGAGTCCGCCCGTGTCGAGGAGGACGACGCGCTCGGGCCTGATGCTCCACAGCACGGGCGTGGCCGGCGCCAGCTCGCCCGTCGACGCGGCGATCCTGACCCCTTCAGCGTCGATCCACCCGTCGGAATCGACCACCGCCCGATGCAGGTTGGCGACGCCGAGGAGACGTGCCACCTCGGGTGACGAGGGACGGGTGAAGAGATCCCTCGTGGACCCTGACTGCAGCGCATGCCCGTCCGAGATGACGATGATCTCGTCAGCCAGGAACGCCGCCTCCTCGGGATCATGGGTCACCAGCACCGTGGCCAGACCGGTGTCGTGCTGCAGCCGGCGGAGCTCCCGTCGTAGCTCCCGTCGGACGGGCGCGTCGAGGGCGGAGAAGGGCTCGTCCAGGAGCAGGAGCTCCGGCGACCGGCACAGGGCCTGCGCCAGGGCGACCCGCTGGCGCTGGCCACCGGAGATCTGGTCCGGGTAGCGGTCCTGCAGCCCGTCGAGGTGGAGGTGCTCGAGCCAGTACGCCGCCCTGGCCGGCGTGGCGCCCTCGGCAAAGAGCAGGTGTTGCCACACGGTGAGATGCGGGTAGAGCGAGAACCCCTGGGCCACGTAGCCCACCTGTCGGGACTCGACGGCGATGCGTTCCACCGATCGCCCGCCGTACCAGACCGGACCGGGGGTCGAGCCGTTGAGTCCCGCCAGGCTCCGCAGGAGAGCGGACTTGCCCGACCCCGAGGGACCGAGAATCGCCAGGCTGCTTCCGCCGGACCGGTGCGACACGACCAGGTGGAACGTCCCGACCCGGTAGTCGATGTCGAAGGTGACCGGTGCGGGCGTGGCGGCGGCAGGAGGGTCTGGTGCGGGCACGAGCGCGGGGCGAGCCGTGCGGTTTCGTGGCGTGATGCGGCCGAGCACGACCACGATGGCGGCGACGGCGAGAGCCAGGGCCGTCGGAGCCAGGGTGGTGGGCAAGCCGATCCCGCTGAACTGGTTGTAGGTGTACACCGGCAAAGAGAAGGGGTGGTACGCGAGGATGATGACCGCCCCGTACTCACCGAAGGCGCGCAACCACGCCAGCACCATGCCGGCGCGGATTCCGGGTGCGGCCAGCGGGATTGCCACGCGACGGAAGCGGGAGAGCTCGGAGTGACCCAGCGTGGCGGCCATGTCGAGCGTGGCCGGGTCGATGGTCCCGAACGCCGACCGGGCGGCCACGATGAGGAAGGGAGCGGCGCAGAACGTCTGCGCGAGGACGATGCCCGTCAGCGAATTGGTCAAGCGCCCGCCGAACAGCTGGCCGAGGAACGTGTAGGGCCCAACGAGGTAGATCAGCAGGATCCCACTCATCAAGGGAGGCAGGGCCAGGGGGAGGAGCACGACGAGCCCGACCACGGAGGCCAGCCGGCCGGGAGAACGGGCCAGGACGTAGGCCAGTGGGACGCCGAGGAGCGTGATGAGTGCCAGCGAGATCGTGGCGCTCTCGAGCGACACGAAGAGAGCCGGGAACAGCCCGGGCACGGAGAAGCCCCGGCGTGGAGACGCCAGAAAGCGGAGAGCGAAGGCGACGAGCGGGACGGCCAGATAGACGACGATGAGGCCGCCCAACCACGGGAGGGGGCTCCGCAGTGCCCCCCTCGTCATCGGGGGAGCAGCTCCTTCAGGTCGTTGGGCACGTTGGCTCTCCCACTGACTTTGGGTGGGGCGATCGGCACGATGCCGTTCTTCTTGAGGATCCTCTGCCCGTCCTTGCCCAGGAGGAAGGCGACGAAGGCGCGGGCGGCCGCGGCGTGCGGCGCCCGGTTGAGGACGGTCAAGGTGTAGACACCGGTGAGGTTCGTTCCGGAGAGCGGAACCGTCTTGATGTCCGCCGCGGCCGCCTCGACGCCGTAGAAGAACCCGGCATCGAGCTGGCCGGCCTGCAGCTGCCCGACGAGCGAGGTCTCGGGATAGACGTTCGACGTCGACGACGCGATGGCCTTCAGGGCGGGGAGGTGGTGAGCTGTGGCGGCCTTCTCGAGGGCCGTGACGGCCAGGACACCCTTCGGGTCGGTCGCTGGGTCGGTACGACCGATGAGAAAGCCGGGCTCGTCGATGACGTCGTACCACGGCTTGGTCCGCAGTGCGCCGGCGAACTTGCTCGACGGGTTGTAACCCAGAACCAGGGGCGATGAACCGAACGACGCGTACCACGAGACCCAGTTCCCGTTGGCCGATCCTTCGAGGGTCTTGTTGACCGCCGGTGAGGCGCTGACGAACACGTCACCTTGGAGCGTGCCTCCCTTGATGCCGTTGGCGATCGCATCCGACCCCATGGAGGTGTCGTCGAGCGTGTACACCGTGGCCTGCTGGAAGGCCGGACCCACCTGCTGCTGCAGCAGGTCCTGCAACGAGCCGGCGGACAGCACGCCGACCGGGCCCGAGGGTAAGGGGGAGGCGGCAGCGGAAAGAGGGCCCAGCGTGGTGGCCAGCGAGAGGCCGAGCGACACTGCCGCTCCGGCGGTGATCCATCTCAGCCGCCTGGCCACGGACGTCCGCGGGGAGCATCGGGTCGGCATGGCGACACGGTAACAAAGCGGCCGGGCATTTACGCCTCGTCAGATCGATTTGTGCCGCATCTGCGGTTACTTGCGGGGCATGGCCTTGCTGGTGCGGATCAGTCCCGCGCACTCCTCTGCCATTCGCCGGAGCGACCGCCCGATTTGTGCCACAGGGTCAGCTCCTCCACGGAGACCTCCGGGTCGAGCTCGAGCAACGAACGGATCAGGGTGAGGCCGGCAACGGCGCACGCGGTGAGGGCCTCCATCTCCACCCCTGTCCGCTCGACGATCTCGGTGACCGCGGTGATCTCGATCCGGTGTGGGGACACCTCGACCTCGACCGAGACGCGGTCGACCCGGATGGAGTGGCAGAGGGGCACGAGCGAGGACGTCTGCTTGGCACCCTGGACACCGGCGACGCGCGCCGCCTCCACCGGGTCCAACCCGTTCTCGGCGTCGCCGAGTGCCGCGACGGCGTCGACCGTGGTCACGACGGCGCAGCGCGCCACGGCGAGTCGGCGCGTCATCGGCTTGTCGGTGACATCGACCATGTGGGCGTGACCGTGCTCGTCGAGATGGGTGAGGTCCCCCTTGACCCCGACCCCTCCGTCCGGCTGGGCGGTCACGCGCCGCCTCCCGACACCGGCGGTATCACTGCGACCTCGTCGTCGTCGCCGACAGGAGAGTCGGGATCCGCCTCTTCGCCGTTGACCCAGAGTCGCGATCCGTCGAGAACTGTTGAGAACGGCTCCCCGAACCGCGCCCTCGCTCCGGCCACGACGGCGGCGAGGTTGTCCCCGGGTACCAGGGCGTCGGACATCCCCGCCGCCTCACGCGCCGGCCCGAACAAGCGGAGGCGAGCCATGGCTACCCGCCGATCATCGACATCGATCGCGACGGGCTGAGGAACCCCGGCTCGTTGATCCCGTGTCCCGGATGTTTGGACCAGACGGCTGCCCTCAGCAGGAGGGAGAGCTCGGCGTCGTTGCCGCCGTTGCGCAGGACGTCCCGCACGGTCTCCTCGTCGTTGGTGAAGAGGCAGTTCCGCACGGCGCCGTCCGCGGTGAGCCGGAGGCGGTTGCACGTGCCACAGAAAGGTTCCGTGACGCTCGAGATGAGGCCGATCTCCCCAACGCCGTCGGCGAAGCGGAACCGCTCGGCGGGTGCGCCCGATGCATCCGGCAACGGCTCCAACGGCCAGCGCGCGGAGATGCGATCGAGGACCTCGCGGCCCGGTACGAGCTGAGCGCGATCCCAGTCGCCCTGGGCATCGAGTGGCATGAACTCGATGAACCGCACGATGCGTCCGGTCGAGCGAGCGAAGGCAGCGAAGTCGAGGATCTCGTCGTCGTTGCGGCCTCGCAACAGCACCACGTTCACCTTCAACGGGGTCAGCCCGGCCGCCTCCGCGGCATCCATGGCGCGCAGGACGTCACTGAGGACGCCACGCCGGCGGATGGCCGCAAAGCGCTCGGGTCGCAGGGAGTCACAGCTCACGTTCACTCGTCGCAGACCGGCCGAGGCCAGCTTCCCGGCCATGCCCGTCAGCTCCGTCCCGTTGGTGGTGACCGCCAGATCCTCGAACCCGAGCGCGGCCAACCGGGCGATCAGGACCGGAAGTCCCTTGCGCACGAGCGGCTCCCCGCCGGTGATCCGCAGCGCCTTCACGCCGAGGCTCCGGGCCACGCGTGCCACCCGCGTGATCTCGTCGAAGGTGAGGAGCTGGTCCATGCGCAGGAACGAGAGCCCGTCCTCGGGCATGCAGTAGACGCAGCGCAAGTTGCAACGATCGGTGACGGAGATGCGAAGGTCGTCGTGCACGCGCCCGTAGCGGTCGACCAGGGGCCCGTGGACCGGCATGGCGGGCGCCGCATCCTCTCGGCTCCGATGGGGCCGTACCGAGAGGGCGACGCGGACCGGGACGGTCATGCGGCCACCCTCACCGCACGGACGTCTCGTCGCGACCGGCACCGTCGAGCTCATCGGAGCAGAGGATCCAGTCCGTACCACCGCTCCATGTCTCGCGCTTCCAGATGGGCACGGTGTGCTTGAGGGTGTCGATGCAGAATTGTGCCGCCGCGAACGCCTCGGCGCGATGCGGTGTGGACGCCACCACGACCACTGACACCTCTCCCACCTCAAGCCTCCCGACTCGGTGGAGCAGCACCAGGCGGCCGATCTCTTGCCAGCGCTCCCGGGCGGCGATGGCCACCCGCGTGAGCCGTGGGGCGACCTGCTCGACGTAGGCCTCGTATTCCAGCCAGGTCACGCCGGGACGGCCCTCGGAGTGGTCACGCACCGTGCCGCAGAAGGTCACGATGCCGCCGCACCCGGGCAGGATCGCCCACCGCCACGCTGCATCGACCGGCAGGGGCCCCGTGCCGACGCCGACCCAGTCACCGCTCTCCGGTGGAGTCAGGCCGGTGAGGGTCGCCTGGCCGTTCTCGATTTTCTTCTCAGCGTCCGTCACTGCCACCCCTTTCCCGGGAGCCTCACGGGAGCGAGCCATTTCTCACCCTAACCAGGGCACCGCTCGGGTCCTCCCCGCCCCTCGCCTCGTTCGGGTACCGCTCCGACGTCCTGACGTCGCCGGATCAGTGAGGTCGTCCCCCTGCCAGCAGCTCGAGCGCGTGACCGAGGACTTCTGCCACCGCCTCCAGGGACTCCACGGCACCCCTCGGGGATCCAGGGACGTTGAGGATGAGGCAGCTGCCGACGGTTCCCGCCACGCCGCGGGAGAGACGCCCAAGCGGGCTCACAGAGCGCATGGCCTCGGCCAAGCCGGGGGCCTCGCGTTCGATCACCGTCTGCGTCGCCTCTGGGGTGACGTCGGTCGGCGAGAACCCCGTGCCCCCCGTGGTCACGACGAGCCCGGCGAACCCGGTCGACAGCTCGACGAGAGCGGCCGAGACCGGCGCCATCCCGTCGGGCACGACGCGCCGGACGACGATGCGAAATCCGTGCTCGACGAGGACGCGGCTCAGCTCGTCACCCGACCGGTCCTCCCGCGCCCCCAGGCTGGCCGATTCCGAGACGGTGAGGACCTTCGCATCGAGGGTCATGGGGGGACGACGCTACCGGGGAGGCGAGGCGCGATACTCAATCGGTGGCCAAGACCTACGACGGGATCGATCTGGCGCTGTCCGAGTGGATGTCGGACCAGCCGGTCTTCTTCGTGTCGACGGCCCCGCTCGATCCGGAAGGCTCGGTCAACTGCTCGCCCAAGGGCAACCGCGACGAGCTCGCCGTTCTCAATGAGCGGTCAGTGGCCTTTCTCGACCAGACGGGGAGCGGCGTCGAGACGATTGCCCATCTCCGGGAGAACGGCCGGATCGTCATCATGCTCTGCGCCTTCACCGGCCCTCCGCGGATCGTGCGCCTGCACGGGACGGGACGGGTCGTGCTGGCCGACGACCCGGACTTCGACGCGCTGGCCTGCCGTTTCCCCGGCGGTGCCGGCATAGGGGTCCGCTCGGTCATCGTCGTGGCCGTGCGGCGGGTGTCGGACTCCTGCGGCTACGGCGTGCCCCTGATGACCTTGGAGGGTCATCGACCGACCATGGACCAGTGGTCGACCCGCAAGGGAAGGGACGGCGTCCGCCGGTACTGGGCCGAGAACAACGTCGCCAGCATCGACGGCATCAGTGGCATTGATCCTCCCGCAGCGCAATAGCGCGGGTCACTCGTTCAGGCCCGCCTCGACGTCCACGTTCACCACGGCTCTCGCTGCGAGGCCGGCACGCCGTCGGCATCGAGGAGAAGGATCTCCACGCGCTCACCGGCGCGCACGCCTTCACCGTCCGGCACCAGCGCGAGAGCGTTGGACTGCGCCATGACGCGCAGCATGTGTGAGTCCTGTCCGCCCGCCAACCGCACCCCCAGTACCCCATCGATACCGGTCCGCGCCGTGACCCTCACCAGGTGCAACTTGCCGTCTCGAGGGCGGAGCAGGTCCACTTCGGCGACCGCGGCAAGGCGCGGTCGATCGAGCACGGCGCAGCCGGCCATGGAGCGGAGCGCGGGCCGGACGAACAGCTCGTACGAAACGAGAGCCGAGACCGGGTTCCCGGCCAGCCCGAAGACCGGTGTACCGGATTTCTCCAGCACCCCGAAAGCGAAGGGTTTGGCCGGCTTGATGGCGACCTGCATCGAACGCATGGTGGGTCCGCTCAGATCCTTGAGCACGACCTTCATCAGGTCGCGGTCACCGACGCTCACTCCTCCGCTCGAAACGAGGGCGTCGGACCGGGATCCCGCCTCTTCGAGCAGCGCGGTGAGGGCCGCCTCGTCGTCCCCGGCCACACCGAGGTCGACCGTGGCGAATCCGTCTGCTTGAAGCTGGGCGAGCAGCGCCGGACGGTTGGCGTCGCGGATCTTCCCTGGCGCCAAGACGCCGGCGGACGTGACCAGCTCGTCTCCGGTGGAGAGAACGCCCACGGTGGGGCGCGGGTGGACGTGAACCTGCTCCACCCCGATGCTCGACAGCACGCCCACGTGGGCGGCGCCGAGTTGCGTCCCGGGCAAGAAGACCTCGTCGCCCGCCCGGATGTCACCCCCAGCTTTTCGTACGAACGTGCCGGGATCCACAGATTCCTCGATGACGACGATGGCCCCGTCCGATTCCACGCTGGTGCGCTCGACCATGCACACGGCGTCAGCACCGGGCGGCAACGGTGCCCCTGTCATGATGCGAACTGACTCACCTGCCGAAACGAACGGCTGCGCGCCGTCCCCAGCAAGCAGAGTGCCGACTACCCGAAGGCGCGCCGGGGCACGCACGGTGTCGGCGGCTCGGACCGCGTACCCGTCCATGGATGAATTCGCAAAGGGCGGTACGGGCTCGGTCGCTCGGACGGGTTCAGCCAGCACGTACCTCAAGGCGTCGCTCACCGCCATTCGTCTTGGGGTGAGAACTCCGCAGGCGGAGAGGACGAACTGGCGAGCCTCCGAAACAGAGATCATCGGCCACGGGGTGGCGGAGTCGGTGGAAGGAGGCAGCTCACCGGAGTGATGGTACCGACGACCCGGCGCCTCGCGGGTGCCGCGGCGGTAGTCTGCGCGGGAAGACCGATATGTGGTTCTGGACGCCGAGGATCACCTTTCTCCCCGGGAGGCGACATGGCCAAGCCGACAAGAGGATTCCTCGGTCGTGGGAAAGCCGCCCGCGATCCGCGTCTCCCACCGGGTCAATACGACACCGGAGACCAGTGGCCGATACTGAATGCGGAGGTCACCCCGAAGCCGGACCTGGCGTCGTGGTCGTTCACCGTCGAAGGTCTCGTCGCGCACCCGACGACCTGGACCTGGGACGAGATCCACGCGCTGCCCGAATCCTCGTATTCCGGTGACATCCACTGCGTGACCACCTGGTCCAAGTTGGGCGTGCACTTCGGCGGCGTCTCGGTCGACACGCTCCTCGGCATCGCAGGATTGCAACCGACCGCCAGCTACGTGGTGGCCTTCTCGCACACCGGATACACGACCAATCTGCCGCTGGCCGATGTCACCGGTGGTCAAGCGTGGGTGGTCTGGGACTACGAGAATGCGCCACTGCCGACCGAACACGGCGGACCGGCACGCCTGTTGGTCCCGCATCTCTATTTTTGGAAGAGTGCGAAATGGGTGGCCGGATTACGGGTGCTCGACCACGACGAACCTGGGTTCTGGGAGCGCAACGGCTACCACAATCATGGAGATCCGTGGCTCGAGCAGCGATACCAGGGCGATTAGGAATGGTGACCACTGATCAGCCGGCCGGCAGTCCCTGGCAGGCGGCCACGGTCACCGACGTCCGTCCGGAGACTCCGACCGCCAAGACGTTCCGCTTGGCCCTCACGTCGCCCACCCCTCAGCTTGCCGGGCAGTACTACATCGTGCGGCTCACCGCACCCGACGGGTATACGGCCTCGCGGTCGTATTCGGTGGCCTCGGCACCCAGCGATTCTGGCGACATCGAGCTCACCGTGGAGCGATTGGAAGGCGGGGAGGTCTCTGAGTTCCTGCACGACGAGGTCATGGTCGGTGACGAGCTCGAGGTGAGGGGACCGATCGGTCTTTGGTTCGTCTGGACCGCCCAGACTCCGGCCATCCTGGTCGGCGGAGGATCTGGCATCGTGCCCCTCATGGCCATGCTGCGACTGGCCCGTCAATCCAGGCAGTCCGACCTGGTTCGGATGGCGGTCTCCGTGCGAACGCCGGATGACCTGTACTACACCCACGAGCTTCCCGGACCCGAGACGACGATTGCCTACACCCGCACCGTCCCGCCGTCCTCCACGCGGCCCGCCAACCGGCTTTCCGCGGACGATCTTGCCCCCCTCTTGCTGCCGCACGCGACCGCCTTCGTGTGCGGCTCGCCCGGCTTCGCCGACTTCGCCAGTGGGCTGCTGATGGAGCTCGGTCAACCCGTGGACGGGATCCGGGTCGAGCGTTTCGGCCCCACCAGCTAGTCGCTGGGAGCAGATTCGTAGCGCGCCAGCACGCGGCGAGCCGTCGTCGCGGCCAGGCCGGTCAGCTCGGGCGGGCTCACGACCCGGACGTCGGGGCCGAGCTGCAGCAGGAGCCGCTCGAACCAGGCCATCCCCGAGACGTCGAGGACGACGTCGGTCACGCTTCCCCCCGCGTCCCGCCGGACGGCGCGCACCGGAACGGACTCGGGCACCCATTGGGCCCCGGGCCCGAGTTGCAGGTGGACCTCGACCGCACCGGGCCCCGGCACGAACATCTCCTCCAACGGACGGGACTGCGTCATCGCCACCGTGGCGCTCTGCTCCAGCAGGCGCGCGGCGCCGATCCGGTCGACCCGGAAGCGCCGCATGTCGCCGGCGCGGTGGCAGTAGGCATCGAGGTACCAATGGCCGTCGATGGTGGCGACCTGGACCGGCTCCACCGTGCGGGTGGTCAACTCGTCACGCGAGCCGGAGAGATAGTCGATCTCCATCGCCCGGCCGCTGTCGGCCGCCTCCCGCACCACGGCGAGGTGCTCCGGTGCGTCGACGTCGAGCCCGACCACCGCACGGGACCCGAGCGCGGCGTCGAGCTTGGCGAGGGCGCGCCGCAGCGCGCCGTCCTCCGAGCCCGGCACGGCCAGGAGCAGGCGCGCCGATGCGGCGACGGCAAACCCCTCGGCCGGGGTCAGACGGCGTGGCCGGGCGTACTCCGCCGGCAGGAAGGCCCGGACGGAATGCTCGGACACCTCGATCTCCATCAGAGTGTCCGGGGTATACGGCGGGATGCCGCAACAAGCCGCGAGCTCCAGCTCGGCCACCAGCTCCTTCTCGCTCATGCCGAACCGTTGGGCGGCGTCGGCGATGGGCGCCTCGCCGACCTGCGCCAGCCAGCCGACCAGCGCCAGGAGTCGTCGCAGGCGCCGGCTCGTCTCGCGCCCCGGCGTGCTGCGCGCCGCCGCCGGCTCCGCGTGGTCCGGCCCCACGTCCGTCTCCGGGAGGCGGATGTCCGCCACCGGCGGGGCGGGCGTCATCACAACGCGCAGCCAGGCGACCAGCTCATCCCGGAAGGCGGAGGGTTCCGTCACCATGGCGTGATCGAGGAGCCCGAGCACCCAGGATCGGATGGATGCGAAGGACGACACGCCCAACACCAGGTCGACGGCCCCGTCGTCGAGGCGGCGCACCACCTTGTCCGCTCCGACCTCGTCGACGACACGGCGCGCTTCGAGACCGTCGACCCGGACCTGCATCTCGACACGGTCCTCGCCCTCGACCTCCCAGGGCTCGTCGGGCAGCGCCGCCTTCACGTCCACCTCGACGTCCTCGGGCACCGCGGCGGCGCCAGCCTCGCCGCGGGAGACCTCTCCCTCGATGCGGTCCACCCGGAAGGTGCGCACGGCCGTGCGGTCGAGGTCCCAGGCCACCAGATACCAGTGTCCGAAGCGGAACCACAGGCCGACCGGGGCGACACGCCGTTCCTCCAACCGATAGGCGAACGCCGCGGTGGCGTGCGTGCGCACCGCCTCGAACAACTCGATGAGCGCCGCCGGCGGCACCAGGGAGGCAATGGGACGGACGTCCCCCAGCCCTGCCGCTCCCAGCTTGAGCAGCGCATCACGACCACTAGGATCGCCGAGGTGGACGCCGGCGACGGCGAGGTGGAGCGCGACCTGCTCGTCCGGTTCGAGGTCAAGATCCGGCAGGTAGAAGGACTCGCGGTCGATGCGGTAGCCGTACTGCTCGTGACCGGGCAGCCTCTCCGTCAGGACGGGGATGCCCTCGTCGCGCAACAGCCGCTTGTCCCGCTCGAAGGCCTGCCGGCGCGCCGCGTGCTCGACCGGATAGCCGGGCACCTGGTGCGCGATGGCGTCGAGCGTCAGGGGCTGGTGGGTGTCGAGCAGCACGAGCACCAGATCGGTGACGCGCTCCAGCCGATCGAGCTTCGCGGGGGCCTCCATCGCCCAGAGCCTACGGCGGGCGCCACCACGTGACGGCCGCCGGCCACCCCTTCGACTGGCATCTCCATCTGTTCTGGCTGCTCGCGGTGCCGGCTCTCGTGGCGGTCTACCTGAGGGCGACCCGACGGGAGGGGTGCGGCGCGACGACACGCCAGCGGCTCCTCTTCCTCGGCGGCGCTGTCCTCCTCCTCGCCGCCGTGACCTGGCCGCTCGGCGACCTGGCCAGCCATTGGCTGCTCCTCGCCCTCGTGCTTCAGCGGCTGTTGCTCACGCTCGCCGTGCCGCCCCTCCTGGTCCTGGGGACGCCCCGCCAGATCATCGCCCGCCTGACCCGCCCGCCGGCGGTCGACGCCGTGCTGCGGGTCGTCGTCCGGCCGCTACCGGCCGTCGCCATCGTGACCGTGGTGGCCGTGAGCACGTTGACGACGGGCGCCGTGAGCCTCGCCGCCCAGTCGGATGCGGCGCGGGTCGCGCTCCAGCTCGTCGTGCTCGCCTCGGGGTTCGTGCTGTGGGCGCCCGTCCTGACCGAACTCCCGGGAATGCAGCGCCTCTCGCCGCTGGGGCGAGGGGGCTATCTCATCGTGCAGTCGATCGTGCCCAGCTTCCTCTCCATCGTCTGGATCTTCGCCCGGCATCCGCTGTACCCCACGTTCACGCACCACGGCACGGTGGCAAGGCTGTCACCCCTCCTCGACCAGGAGCTGGCCGGCTTCCTGGCCAAGCTGAGCACGATCGCCGTTCTCTGGACCGTGGCGTTCGTGATCATGACGCGGGCGCAGGCGGCTGAGACCGCCGGCCAGGACGCCGATCCGCTGGTGTGGTCCGACGTCGAGCGCGAGATCGAGCGCGCGGACCGCCGCGAGCGGCGACAAGGGTCGTCCGGTCCTCCGGCGCCGGGGCCCCGGTGACCGTGGCACCGGTGGCGGCGCGCGGTGCAGAATGTTCTCCATGACACCCACCACGGTCTTCCGTGTCCGCGGGCAAGCGGACACCGCGGGACGAGCGACGGCGCCGTCTCGGTCAGAACTTCCTCCGGCCAGACCTCGCTGACGTCCTCGTCGCCGAGGCGGCCTTCGAGGCCGGCGACCTCGTCGTCGAGATCGGTGCCGGCCGCGGCGCCTGCACCCTCGCGCTCGCCCGGCGCGGCGTCCACGTCATCGCGCTGGAACGGGACCCGCTCTGGGCGGACCAGTTGCGCCGCGCCGTGCGCCGACGGAGCATGGCCCACGTCACGGTCGTGTGCTGTGACGCGCTCCGATACACCATGCCGCGCCGCCCCTTCCGGGCGATGGGCTCACTTCCCTTCGGCGCCACGACAGACCTGCTGCGCCACCTGCTCGACGACCGGGGCAGCGGGCTGCGGCGCGCCGATCTGGTCGTCCAGTGGGAGGTGGCGCGCAAGCGGGCCGCCGTGCCCCCCACGACCATGCTCTCGACGGCGTGGGCGCCCTGGTGGTGCTTCGCCATGGGCCGGCGGCTCCCGGCCGACTCCTTCCGGCCCGTGCCGTCCGTCGACGCTGCGGTGCTCCGCGTGAGCCGACGGGTACCTCCGCTCCTGCCGGATCACATGGCCGACGCCTATGCAGCCTTCGTGCGCCGCCAATGGAAGTAGCGTCTCCTGGTCGTATGGAGGAGGCGTGGTCCGTGCCCGACGTCTACCTCTTGACCGAGGGAGCCGGGGGCGACGTCGCCGTGCCCCATCTGGCTCTCACCTTCCTCGACTCGGGCCTCACCCTTGCCAAGGCCGACGGCGAGCCCGTCTGGGACAGCCCCTGGAGCCAGCTGGAGGAGATGTCACCTGTCGAGCGTTCCGTCCTGCCCGACGGGAGCGACGGCGTGGTCATGGTCGTCGTCGAGCGTGGCGGCCGGCACCGGCACCGCTTCGTGCTGGCCACCGACGACGCGCCCTCGACCGAGGATGCCATCAGGGGTCGCGCCGCCGCCCACGGCCTCCGCACGTGTTCGGCCCGTCCGCCGGTCTCACGCGCGCTGACCGTTGCCGTCGTGGTGGCCGTGCTGGCGACGCTGACCGTTCTCTTGCTCTCCGCCGCGCACGTCTTCCACTTCTAGAGCGCACGCGCGCTCAGGCCAGTGACGCGCTCCGCAACTCGTCGAGCGAGAGCTCGGCGGTCTGGTTCCCTCCGCACTGCGGACAGTGCTCGACGTGGCGCCACGACCGGAGGAGGCGCGTGCCCTCCGGATTGAGCAGTACCACGAAGGACTCCGAGATCGGATCGATCTCCAGGCCGTAGTAGGCCCTCCATGCGGTGGTTGCGGCGTGCGTGTCGAGCGCGAGGCCCTTCAGGACGCGCCGGAAGCGCATCCGGTCAGTGTCGAAGATCCAGGTGCTGTGGCAGGACTCAAGGACGAACAAGGCGTCGCCTGTGGGGGGGACCACATCGGTGATCATGCCCGATCTTTTCCCGCGTTCGGCGTCGAATCCACCTCAGCTTCGTTACGAAATGATGACAATTGACGTTTTCCCAGTTCAACCCCTATTGGGGGCCGGCATCATGCTTGCGGCCCACGATCAGCTCCCGTTTCGTGCACAGTTGGCGCAGGATTCCGCACAGCGCGATCCGGCTGTCCGCGGGATCGATGACCTGGTCGATCAGTCCCCGCTCTGCAGCTGGCCAGGGGTTGAGATAGGTCGCCTCGTAGGCCTGCTCCCGGGCCTCCCGCTCGCTGGGTTCGAGGCCCCGGTGGAGGATCTGCGCCGCGCCGGAGGCCCCCATCACGGCCACCTCGGCCCCCGGCCAGGCCAGGCAGACGTCGTTGCCGATGCCCCGCGAGTCCATGACGATGTAGGCGCCGCCGAAGGCCTTGCGCAGGATGAGGCACAGGCGCGGCACCGTCGCCTGCGCGTACGCGAAGGCCAGTTCGGCCCCGTGTCGGATCATGCCGCGCCATTCGAGGTCCTTCCCGGGCAAGAAACCGGGCGTATCGACGAGGCTCACGATGGGGAGGTTGAAGGCGTCGCAGAGCCGGACGAAGCGGGCGCCCTTCTGCGAGGCCGCGATGTCGAGGGTGCCGGCCAGAATGCGGGGCTGGTTGGCCACGAACCCGACCGGCATCCCGCCCAACCGGGCGAAGGCGGTGACCAGCTGCCCCGCCCAGCGCGGCCACAGCTCCCGGAACTCGCCGTCGTCGCACAGCGTGCGGACCACGTCCCGTGCGTCGTAGGTGGCCGCCTTGCGATCGGGGATCACCGTGCGCAGCTCGGGTGTGGGTCGCAGCACCGAATCGCTGACGGGCGCCAGCGGAGGGACCTCGTCGGTGTTGGACGGCAGGTACTCGAGAAGCTCGGCCACGGCGCCGTCCACGTCCTCGGACTGCACCGCGCACAGCCCGCTCGAGGTGGCGTGGACCGCTGCGCCACCCAGCTGGTTGATCCCCACCTCGATTCCGGTGAACTCCGCCACCATCTGCGGGCCCGAGACGAAGGCCACCGCCTCGGAGCTCATGACGACCAGGTCGGAGAGGCCGAGCAGCAGCGCGGGCCCGGAGACCACGGGACCCGTCGCCGCGGTGATCACCGGCACCCGTCCGCTGCAGCGCGCGATGGCGGCGGCGGCCCGTCCCCACCCGTGCAGAGCGGCCACACCGTCGAGGACGTCGGCGCCGCTCGAGGCCACGAAGAAGACGAGGGGGATCCCGAGATCACGGGCCTGGTCGGCCGCCTCACCCAGGCGCACGCCGTCCGCATGGGTGATGGCACCACGGCGCATGGTCCCGAGGGAGCGCGCGATCACCGCATTGCGGCCGCCGATCCGCCCGACCTGCGACGTGACGGCGCCGACGATGCCCTTGCCGACGTCGGGCGCCTCCTCCACGTGGGTCACCGCGACCGAATGTAGACCAGGGTGCGGCCCGGCCCATCGGCGAGGCCGGCGCGCGACGAGAAGGAGGTGGTGGAGCGGACCGGGCGAATGGGGCGGGGACTGCTTAGCTGTGGTTGACCGCGGACCGGCGCCAGGGCCCGGAGCGGCCGCCGGACTTCTCCCACAGCGCCAGGTGCTCCACCGTCATGGTGCGGTCCGACGACTTGCACATGTCGTAGACCGTGAGTGCGGCGACGGCGCAGGCGGTCATCGCCTCCATCTCGACCCCGGTGCGGTCGACCGTCTCGACCTGGGCCTCCACCTCGACGTAGTCGTCCCCGATGGAGAAATTGACGCCGATGGAGCCCACCAGGACGGGGTGGCACATGGGGATCAGCTCGGCCGTGCGCTTCGCGGCCTGGATCCCGGCGATCCGGGCCGCCGCGAGCACATCGCCCTTGGTGATGGCGTTGTTGGCCACCTTCGTCGTCGTCTCGGGCAACATCGAGACCAGGCAGCGGGCCAGGGCCCGTCGATGCGTGGGCTCGCGGGGCGTGACGTCGACCATGCGGGCTCCGCCCAGCGGGTCGAGATTGGCCAGCATGCGGTCGGACACGAGGCTGCAGTCTACGACGTGGGATGGCCGCGGTCCGACGCTGCCCGCCCGTTCCGGCGGGTAGACTTGGCAGTCTCAGGCAGTGAGTGCCAACCAGCGGCCCCCGGAGGAGTCCATTGCCGACCTATGAATACGCGTGCACGGCTTGCGGCCACCGCCTCGATGCGGTCCAGCGCTTCACGGACGACCCCCTGACCGAGTGCCCCGAGTGCGGCGGTGACCTGCGGAAGGTCTACGGCGCCGTGGGCATCGTGCTCAAGGGCAGCGGTTTCTACAAGACCGACTCGAGGGCAGCCGCCGGCAGCAACGGCAACGGCTCCTCCAAGAAGGGCGCCGACGCCTCGAACGGCGACCGCGCGGCCGCCGACTCGTCGCCCCAGAAGGAGTCGTCGTCCGACAAGGGCAGCTCCGACAAGGGCACTTCGGAGAAGGGCGGCTCGGAGAAGGGCGGCTCGGAGAAGGGCGGCTCGGACAAGAAGGCGAGTTCGGGCAAGGACTCGACGCCGGCGTCCACCAGCTCCCGCTGAGGATCAGTCGCCGCTGAGGGCCATGTCGGCGATCGCCAGGGTCTGACCCGCGGCCACGCCGGGGAGCCAGCGCAGGTCACCGCCGATCTCGACCACCGATTGCAGCATGCGCTGGAGCGTGGAGGCGACGGTCACCTCGCGCACAGGCCGGGCCAGCGCGCCACCCTCGATCATCAGCCCTTCTGCCCCGACCGAGAAGTCGCCGCTGACGGTGTTGACCCCCGAGTGGATCCCGCTGACCGACTGCACGTAGAGGCCGTCGCCGACGGTGGCCAGGATCTCGTCGTGACCCTTGGTCCCGGGGGAGAGCACCAAGGCGCGGCACCCCGCACCGGGCGTGCCGGCGAAACCGCCCCGCACCGCTGAGCCCGTCGACACCGTCCCCGCCCGCCGGGCCGAGACCGTGTCGAACACGAACATGCGCAGCACTCCCTCGGCGATGAGCACGTTGCGCCGGCAAGCCAGCCCCTCGCCGTCGTGCGACGCGGCACCGTACGCCCGCGCGTCCGTGGGGTCGTCCACCAGAGTGACCCCGCCCGTCGCAATCGTCTCGCCGATGCGCCCGGCGAAGAAGGAGCGACCCTTGACGACGGCTTCGCCGGAGAGCGCGGAAGCCATCACCGCCAGCAGGGTCGAGACGACGCGCGGATCGAAGACCACGGTGCAGTGCGCCGAGCGCACCTTCTGCGCCCCGAGCATCCGGATCGCCCGCAGCACGGCGTCGTCCATCGCATCGTCCGGCACCAGCTCGCCGGGCCCGCGGCCGATGCTGAACCCGGTGCCGGTCTGCGTGTCGCCGCCCTCGCCGGCGATGGCATCGACCGACAGGAAGGCGTTCGTGCGCCTCCGGAACGACGAGATGCCGGTGGTCGAGGCGAGCGCCACCTCCACTCGGCTGTCCGAGTAGTCGGCCGAGGAGACCTGGCGGATCTTCGGGTCCGCCGCGCGGGTCGCCCGCTCCAGCTCGATCGCCAGGGCGACCTTCTTTTCCATCGGCGTCGAAGCCACGCCGTCGTCCCACAGGTCGAGCTCCACGGCCTCGACGCCGTCGGGCGCCGCCAGGACGACGTCGGGGTCGGGTGTGGCGAAGCGCGCGTTGTCGCGGGCGTCGGCCAGGGTGGCGGCGATGACGTCCGGTTCGAGCGAGCCGGCCCAGGCGAAGCCCACCTGGCTGCCCGCGCCGTCGGGCCCGTCGACCAGGAGGCGGATGCCCACGCCGGAGGAGTCGGCCGAGGTCAGCGACTCCACCTCACCCTCGTAGGCCCGCACCTCGGTGTCGGTGCCCCGGGTCACGTAGACCTCCATGCCCTCGCCGGGCAGCGCCCGGGCGACGACTGACTGCGCCAGGTCGAGGAGCTCGTCGCTCACGCCGTGCCCCCGAGCGTGACGCCGGTGATGCGGAGCGTGGCCTGCCCGCACCCGACCGGGACGCTCTGCCCGTCCTTGCCGCAGGTGCCCGGCGTCATGTCGAAGTCGGTGGCCACGGCGTCGATGCGCCGCAGCACTTCGGGGCCGTTGCCGATCAGGTTGGCGTCGCGCAATGGCTCCGTGATGCGGCCTCCCTTAATCAGGTAGGCCTCGGTCGTGCCGAAGACGAAGTCCCCCGTCGCCGTGTTGACCTGCCCGCCACCGAGCTTCTTCACGTAGACGCCCGAGGGGGTCTGGGCCACGATCTCGTCGGGGTCCTCGGTGCCGGCGAGCAGGTAGGTGTTGGTCATGCGCACCATGGGCAGGTGCTGGTAGCTCTGCCGGCGCCCGTTGCCCGAGGACTTGCGGCCCTCCTTGCGCGCCCGGAGCCAGTCCCACATGTAGTCCGTGAGGATCCCGTTCTCGATCAGCACGTTGCGCCCGGGCGGGTGCCCCTCGTCGTCGACCGCGAAGTTGCCCCACTCCCCCAGCACGGTGCCGTCGTCGACCAACGTCACGAGCGGGCTGGCCACCAGCTGCCCGACCTGGCCGGTGTAGACGGACGCATCCTTGACGATGTGGTCGGCCTCGAGCCCGTGCCCGCACGCCTCGTGGAAGAGGATGCCGCCACTGCCCCCGGCCAGCACGATCGGCACTTCGCCCGACGGCGCCGGGCGGGCCGACAGCTTGGTCAGCGCCCGGGCGGCGGCCACTTCGGCGATGTCCTCGACGCGGTGGCGCTCGAAGATCTCGTACCCCTCCGTGCGAGCCAGCGATTCGTAGCCCGTCTGCATCCCGGTGTCGCCGTTGGCCACGCACATGACGTTGAAGCGCGTGCGGATCTGCTCGTCCTGGGCCAGCAGGCCCTCGGAGTTGGCGATCAGGACGCGGCGGCGGCTGTCGCCACAGCCGACCTGCACCTGGGTGATGGCGTCACCGGCGGCGCGGGCGGCCTCGTCGGCACGCGTCAGCAGTTCGAGCTTGCGGGCCTTGTCCACCGAGTCGGGCGGTGTGCGGTCGCCCCGGCCGTGGGCGGTCAGCGGGTCCAGGGCCACGGTGCGCACCCCGCTGCCGCCCTGGCGGGCCACCGCGGCAGCGGCCCGGGCCGCAGCCAGCAGGCCGGACTCGCTCAGGTCGGCGGTATGGGCGAAGCCGGTCGTCTCGCCGTCGACGACCCGGATCCCCGCGCCACGCGAGCGGCCGGAGGAGAGCTGCTCGACCCGGCGGTCGTCGAGCATGGCGCTGGCCGTTACGGCGTCTTCAGCGAACACCTCCGCCATGTCGCCGCCGCCGACCAGGGCGGTGGACAGGACGCGCTCGAGCACGTCGTGGTCGATGAGAGCAGTGTCGGTCACGGCGGTATCGTAATCGTCGTGTCCGCCGAACCCTCCGCTCCCACGACCGCGGCGGGGCACGGGCCGCACGCGGGGCTCAGCGCTCAGCTGGAGCTGACGGTCGCGGCCGAGGACACGGCCGAGCACTTCCGCTCGGGCGACGTCCCCGTGCTCGCCACCCCCCGCCTCATCGCGCTGGTCGAGGAGGCCACCTGCCGGGCCACGGACGGGCACCTCACCGATGCGCAGTCCAGCGTGGCGACCCGGGTGCAGTTCGACCATTTGGCCCCCGTGGCCGTCGGTTCGGTCGTGCTCGCCGAGGCCACGCTGGTCAAGGTCGAGGGACGGCGGCTGACCTTCACGGTGTCCGCCGCCCGGCTGGAGGGCGACGGTGGCGGGCTGGTCGGCGCGGGCCGCGTCACCCGGGTCGTGGTCGACCGGTCCACCTTCCTGGCCAAGGCGGGCGCCCCGGGCTCGTCCTGAGCGCGACCCCGCCCATCACCAAGGGGCCCACCTCCGAGGGACGGGGCCTGCTCGCCGGGGCCGGTCCGGTCGTGGCGGCCTTCGTCACCTTCGGCCTCTTCTGGGGCAGCTGGGCCGTGATGCTCTTCAACATCCAGCACACGTTCTCCCTCAACGACGCGCAACTAGGCGTGCTGTTGGCCGTTGCCATCGCCGTGGCCGGCGCGTCGAGCGCGGTCATGGCGCACTTCTGCGACCGGGTCGGTGCGCGCCGCCTGCTGTGGATCGCGTTGTTCGCCTGGTCGGTGTTCCTCTGCGTGCTGGCGCTCACTCACGACACGTGGTCCTTCGCCGTGGCGCTGGTCCTGGTGGAGATCGCCGGCGGCTCCATCGACACGGCCATGAACGCCGAGGCGTCCCATCGCCTGATGAGCAGCCCGAAATCGTTGGTGCGCCTGCACGCCCTGTTCAACACCGGGGCCCTCATCGGCGCCGCGGGCGCCGCGCTGGTCATCCACGCCGGCGTGTCCTGGCGTTGGGTCTGGCCCGCCATCGCCGCCGTGGCCCTGGCCGTCGGCGTGTGGGCCCTCGTCACCGACGCGGGTACGGCCCTGGCCCCCGCCGACCTCGCCGGTGCGGCGCCGGCGACGAACCGGCACCCGTTGCGGCGTCTGCGCCGCGACGGGCTGCTGGCACTCCTAGCCGTCTTCGCCCTGGCGGAGATCACCGAGGGCGGCGTCGACACCTGGGGTGTGCTCTACCTGCGCAACCACCTGGCCACGGGGGTGCTGCTCGGGGCGGGGGCGTACGTCGTCGGCCAGCTGATGGCCGCCACGACCCGCGGCGCCGGCGGCCATCTGCTCGGCAGGCTCTCCACCCGGCGGGCACTCATCACGGGCGGTTGCATCGCCGGCGCGGGCATCCTCCTGGAGTCGCTGACGTCCGTGTCCGGTGTCGCTGCGCTCGGTCTGGCCCTCGGCGCCGGGGGCGCTTCGCTGTTCTGGCCGCTGGTCATGAGCACGGTGAGCCGGATGGCGAGTCAGGTGGTCAGCGCCGTGGGCGCCTTCACCGCGGCGGGGTACGTCGGCTGGGTCGCCGGGGCGCCGATCGTCGGATGGGTCTCGCAGAATCTCGGGCCCGCCCGCGGCCTCCAAGTCCTGGCCCTCGCTTCGTTCGGCGTCGCCGCGCTGACCCTCCTGAGCCCCCAGCGTCGGGCCGGCGTGGAGGCCAGCGGGTAGCCTTGGCCGATCGCCATGATCCTGCCCAGCATCGAGACGCCCGCCGATCTAAAGGGCCTGAACGACGAACAACTCGCCGAACTGTGCGAGGAGATCAGGACGTTCATCGTCGACACCGTGACGACGACCGGTGGGCATCTCGGCTCCAACCTCGGGGCCGTCGAGCTCACGGTGGCCCTGCACCGTGTCTTCGACTCTCCGCGCGACGTGATCCTGTGGGACACCGGCCACCAGGCCTACGTCCACAAGCTGCTGACTGGCCGGCGTTACGGCTTCAAGACGTTGAAGCAGGCGGGCGGGATGTCGGGCTACCCGAACCGGGCCGAGTCCGAGCACGACTGGATCGAGAACAGCCACGCGTCGACCGGGCTCTCCTATGCCCACGGGATCGCCAGCGGCTTCGCGCTGCGCGGCGTCGACGGTGAGCGCAAGGTGGTCGCCGTCGTTGGGGACGGCGCGCTCACCGGGGGCATGGCCTACGAGGCCCTGAACAACCTCGGGCACTCGCGGCGCCGCGTCGTGATTGTGCTCAACGACAACGGTCGCTCCTACGCGCCGACCGTCTCCCAGCTCTCGCAGAGCCTCACGACGCTGCGGCTCAACCCGACCTACACGGCGGCCCGGGAACGCCTGCGCCTGCGCCTGCGCGAGCTGCCCGCGCTGGGCGAACTGGCCTACTCGGGCGTGCACTCGGTCACGAGCGCGCTGCGCGACATG
Source organism: uncultured Acidimicrobiaceae bacterium (assembly GCA_963719485.1). Classification (GTDB taxonomy): domain Bacteria; phylum Actinomycetota; class Acidimicrobiia; order Acidimicrobiales; family RAAP-2; genus Bog-473. The sequence goes on along the minus strand of OY970387.1, from coordinate 2,343,889 downwards.
GTGGCGCCGCACACCTTCTTCGAGGCGCTGGGCGTGCGCTACGCGGGGCCGATCGACGGTCACGACATCGAGCACATGGAGCAGGCCTTCACCCACGCGGCCGAATGGGACGGCCCGATCGTCGTGCACGTGCTGACCCAGAAGGGTCGCGGCTACGCCCCGGCCGAAGAGGACGACATCCAGCGGCTGCACGACGTCAAGGCCACCAAGCCCATTTCGCTCGAGAACACCGTCGGCAGCTCGGCCGGGCGAGCGGTGGGAGGCTCGGCCGGATCCGACGGCGGTGGGATCGCTTCCCTGGGCTCCGCCGAGAGCGGAATGGACGAGTCGCCGCAGCGCGCCGCCACGTACACCGATGCGTTCGCGCGGGCGCTGCTGGACGCGGCGGAGGACGACCCCCGCATCGTGGCGCTCACGGCGGCCATGCCGGGACCGACCGGGCTCCTCACCTTCCAGGCCCGCTTCCCCGATCGCTTCTTCGACGTCGGCATCGCGGAGCAGCACGGAGCCACCTCGGCCGCCGGGATGGCCATGGCCGGGCTGCGCCCCGTCGTGGCGGTGTACTCCACGTTCTGGTCGCGTTCCTTCGACCAGGCCAACCTCGACGTGGGTCTGCACGGCTGCCCGGTGGTCTTCGTGCTCGACCGGGCCGGCATCACCGGCGACGACGGGCCGAGCCACCACGGCATCCTCGACCTGGCGCTGGCGCTGTCCATCCCGGGTATGACGGTGTTCGCGCCGTCCTCGGCCGAGGAGGTGGGACCGATGCTGCGGACCGCCCTCGAGCTCCCGGGGCCCTCCACCATCCGCGTGCCCAAGACCGCACCGCGACACGTCGACCCCGACGAGGTCGGCAGCGGGCTCCAGGCGCGCCGGCTGCGCGTCGGCGACGGGTCGGTGTGCCTCCTCGGCGTGGGCAAGACCGTCGCCGCCTGCCTCCATGCCGCCGACGAATTGGCCGGCGAGGGCATGGAAGCCACCGTGTGGGACGTGCGCGTGGTCTCGCCACCCGACGGGTCCATGCTCGACGACGCGGCGCGCCACCGCCTGGTGGTGACCGCGGAGGACGGGGTCCGCCACGGGGGCGCGGGAGCGTTCCTCCTCGACGCCATGGCGGCCCAGCTGGAGTGGGCGGGCCTCCCGATGCCGGCCACCCGCGTCCTCGGGATCCCGCGTGAGTACCTTGCGCAGGGCAAGGCCGACGACATCCTCGCCAGCCTCGGCCTCGATGGCGCCGGCATTGCCGAGAGCGTGCGCCGGGTCCGGCTCGCCGTCCCGGCCGAGCCCGGCCCCGACTGACCGTCCCGCCGGCAGCCCGCCCTACGCCGAGTTGGCGCCGTTCTGGCGCACGAAGTCGTTGACCGCGTAGTACGCCTCGATCGACTCGCCAGCGTCACCCCAGAACCCGTCCTGGATGTCGTGGGCCATCTGTCCCTTCCCGACGAAGTGGTTGTTGACGTCGGTGATCTCCAACTCGCCCCGGCCCGAGGGAATGAGATCGCCGATGATGTCGAAGACGCCTGCCTCGTAGCAGTAGATGCCGGTCACGCAGTACTCGGACGCAGGGTGCTCGGGCTTCTCATCGATGTGGGCCACCCTGCCGTCATCGCCGAAGACGGGCACGCCGAGGTGGCGCAGGTGTTCGGGCTCGGACACCGCGGACAGCAGGATGCGGGCGCCGACCGGGTCGGCCCGGAAGGCGTCGACCATCGGGCGGATGGAGCGCTCGACGATGTTGTCGGCCAGCATGACGAGCACAGGCCCCCCGCCGGCGAAGTGCGCGGCGAGGCCGAGCGCCTCGGCGATGCCGCCCGCCTTCTCCTGGTAGGCGTAGGAGAGCTGGTCGATCCCGTACTCGTGCCCATTGCCGAGCAGGCGCAGGAACTCACCGGCGTGGGTCCCGCCGGTCACGAGCATGATCTCGTCGATGCCGGCCGACACCACGGCCTCGATCGACCAGGCGATCATCGGGCGGTCGTAGATCGGCAGGAGATGCTTGTTGGTGATCCGGGTCAGTGGGTACAGGCGCGAGCCCGTCCCACCGGCCAGGATGACACCCTTCACGAACGCGCTCGGGGCGCCGGCACCACAGACATGGCCTGTTTCTAGTCGAACGTGAGGACGCCCCGCGCCACTCGACCAGCGTGCATCTCGTCGACGACTTCGCCGAAGCGGTCGAGCGGACGGGTCAGGGACACCAGCTCGTCGAGCATGAGCAGCCCGGACTTGTACAGGTCGACCATGAGGGGGATGTCGTGGTGCGGTCGGGCCGAGCCGTAGCGGCAGCCGAGCAAACCACGGTCCACGTAGGCCAGCGCGTTGACGTCGACGGCGACCTCCGTGCCGCGGGGCGGGATGCCGATGGCCACGGCGTTGCCGGCCCAGTCGAGGCAGTCCGAGCGCGCTGCGCAGGACAGCGGGGTGGCCGACGCAGTCGAAGGCCCAGGTGACCCCGCCGAGCGGGAAGAGCGCACCGGCGGCGGACTCCCGGTCGGCCGGGACGAGCTCGCGCACGGCCGCCGCCGCGTCACCGGCGCTGGCGTCGACGAAGTGCGTGGCGCCGAACTGCCGCCCGAGCTTCTCCTTGGCGGCCACGGTGTCGACCGCCACGATCCGGGTCGCCCCTGCGATGCGCAAGCCCTGGATCACGTTGAGGCCCACGCCGCCCACGCCGAAGACGGCCGCCGTGTCGCCCGGCTTCGCCTTGGCCCGGTTCAGCACAGCACCGACGCCGGTCAGCACGCCGCAGCCGATCAGGCACGCGGACGACAGCGGGACGTCCTTGGGGATGCGCACGGCCTGGACCTCGCTGACGACAGTGAGCTCGGAGAAGACCGAGGCTGCCGCGAAGTTCGACGCCGGTTCCCCTCTGAAGGTGAACGGCGTCGAGATGTTCCCGAGAGAGCTCTTGCACCAGGTCGGGTGGCCGGTGCCGCAGGCGCGGCACGCGCCACAACTGGCCAGGGTGGCGATGACGACGTGGTCGCCCGGCTTGACGGACCGCACCGCGTCGCCGACGGCCTCCACGATGCCGGCACCTTCGTGGCCCAACACCGCCGGTGCCGGGAAGGGGATCGTCCCATCGATCACCGACAGGTCGGAGTGGCACACGCCGGCCGCCCGCATGCGCACCTGCACCTCGTTCGGCCCGGGGCCCCGTACCTCGAGCGCGTCGGTGACCTCGACCCCCTCTCCCGTGTAGACGATGCCTCGCATTTGTGCTCCTCTCGTGTTCCTACGACTCGTGTTCCTACGACTCAGCGGTGACCACGCGGTCCGCGCCGTCCGCGTGGCGCTGGCGCAGCTCGCGCTTGAGCACCTTCCCGCTGGCGTTCACCGGCAGCGCGTCGACCACGACGACGCCGCGGGGGACTTTGTAGTTGGCCATGACCCCCCGGGACCAGCTGAGGATCGCCTTCCCGAGCTCGAGCGTACCGGCGCCACCGTCCACGCCCGCCGCGGGCACTACGTAGGCGCAGCCCACCTCCCCCATGCGATCGTCGGCCACGCCGATCACGGCCACCTGGCCGACGGCCTCGTGGCCACGGAGGATGGCCTCGATCTCCGCCGGGTACGCGTTGAAGCCGCCCACGACGTACATGTCCTTCACCCGGTCGGTGATGGTGACGTTGCCTGCGGCGTCCATGACCCCGATGTCGCCGGTGTGCAGCCAGCCCTCCGCGTCGATGGTCTCGGCCGTGGCGGCCTCGTTCCCCCAGTAGCCCGACATCACGGTGTAGCCGCGGACGACGATCTCGCCGGGATCGCCCACCGCGACCTCGGCGCCCCCGGCGACGGCCCGCACCTCCACACCGGGAATGGCGCGGCCCGACGTCGCGGCGACGATCTCCGGAGGGTCGCTGCGACGGCACATGGTGACCGTCCCGCAGCACTCGGTGAGGCCGTAGGCCGTGAGGACGGTGTCGAAGCGGAGCTCGTCGCGCATCGCGTGCACCAGCTCGACCGGGACGATGGCGGCGCCCGTCACACCGAGCCGGAGCGACGAAAGGTCGTGCTCGGCCCTGCGGGGATCGGCGAGCAGTGTCTGGTAGAGCGTCGGGGGTCCCGGCAGCACGCTGATGTGCTCGGCTTCGATTCGGGTCATGACGGCCGCCGCGTCGAACACCGGCTCGGGGACGACCGTGGCTCCGGCCATGATGCAGGCCAGGATCCCCGCCTTGTACCCGAACGTGTGGAAGAACGGGTTCACGACGAGGTAGCGGTCACCGGCCCCGAGCCCGATGATGGACGACCAGGTCCCGTAGGTCCGCAAGGATTGGGCGTGCGTGCCCGCCGCCCCCTTGGGACGGCCCGTGGTGCCCGAGGTGAAGATGAGGTCCGAGACGTCACCGGGCTCGACCGCGGTTGCCCGCGCGGCGGACGCCGCGGGATCGATGTTCTCGCCGGCCTCGAGGAATGCTGCGAGGCTCGTGACCGGCCGCCCGTCGGCACCGGTGCGCGAACCGGCTTCCCCTCCCTCGTCGCGCAGGAGGACGGTACGCGCCAGGTCGCCGGTGTCCTCGCCCGCCAACATGCCCGGGTAGTCGGTGCCCAGGAAGCCGCGCACCGTCACGAGGATCGACGCTCCGGCGTCGCGGATGATGTAGGCCGCCTCACCACCCTTGAACCGGGTGTTGAGCGGCACCAGCACCGCGCCGGCCCGCAGGAGTCCGAGCGCGGCGAGCATCCACTCGGCGCAGTTGGGCGCCCACATGGCCACGCGGTCGCCCGACCCCACACCTGCGGCCACGAACCCGCGCGCGTAGCGGTCGACCTCGGGGGCCAGCTGCGCGTAGGTCAGGCGCACGTCCCCGTCCACCAACGCCTCCGTGCCGCCGTGCCGCAGTGCCGCGTCGTCCACCAGTCGCGGCACCGTGCCCCAGATCAGGTCTGCCCGCGGGTCCTCCTGGTTGGCGGGTGCGCCGCCGATGCCCATGCCCGTCCCGCTCACCACTGATCCTCTTGAGGTCCCTTTGGCGCGACGGGAGATGGCCGTGTCTTCCCAGAGTGTAAACAAGTCCGTTTAGAGTCTGGGAAAACGTCGCCGGCGGTCGACCCTTCCCTTCCCCCGGTGGGCCGTACCCGCACCCGCACCCGCAACCCACGCACGCACGCGCCGCTCACGGGTGCTGGCTGCTCACGGAGATGACCTCTCCCGAGAGGTAGGACGAGTAGTCGCTGGCCAGGAACACGATCACGTTGGCCACCTCCCACGTCTCGGCGCCGCGCCCGAACAGCTCACGGCGGCGCAGCACGGCGAGATCCTCGTCGGGGATCGCCCGGTTCAGGAACGGGTGCTCGGCCAGGCTGGGCGACACGGCGTTGACCCGTACCCCGGACGGCGCCGCCTCGGCTGCCGCGCAGCGGGTGAGCGCCATGACGCCCGCCTTCGCCGCGGCGTAGTGCGCCTGGCCCGCCTGGGCCCGCCAGCCCAACACCGAGGCGTTGTTGACGATGACCCCCGTCCGGCGCGGCAGCATCCGGGTCAGCGCGGCGCGGGTGCAGCGGAAGGTGCCCGTCAACGTGATGTCGAGCACCGTGGACCACTGCTCGTCGGTCATCTCCACCAGCGGCACTGTGCCTCCGAGCCCGGCGTTGTGCACCGCGACGTCGATGCGGCCGAAGCGCGCCAGCGCCCCGTCATAGAGCGCACCCACCTGCGCCTCGTCCCGCACGTCGCAGGCCAGCGCATGCACGCGGCCAGAGTCTGCCGCGCCCACCGCGCCAGCCAGCTGCTCGGCCGTCTCGGTCAGGCGCCGCTCGTGGGCGTCGGACAGCATCACCGCCGCGCCCTCTTCGAGGCAGCGCCGTGCCGTGGCCGATCCGATGCCGGTCCCCGCCGCCGCGGTGACGACGACGACCTTGCCCTCCAGCAACCCGTGGCCGCCCGGGGGCGGCGGGGGGGGCGGCGGGTCGAAGGACGCATCAAGGCTGGTGCTCACGCCACCCCTTTGGGCTCGGGCGGCAGGCCGAGCACCCGCTCGCCGATGATGTTGCGCTGGATCTGGTTGGACCCACCGTAAATCGTCTCCGAGCGCGCGAAGAGAAAGGAGCGCTGGAGGTCTCCCAGCCCGTAGCCGCCGTTCTCGGGGAGCGGTTCCCCGTCCAGGACGGTCGCCGCCGGCCCCCGGATGGCCATGGCCAGCTCGCCGAACCGGCGGTGCCAGCTCCCCCAGTACAGCTTGGCGATGGAGGCCTCGGGCGGGGCCACCGGCCCGTCGAGGCCGGCCAGGCTGCGCAGCGTGTTGTAGCGCATGATCGTCAGCTCGATGTGCGCCTGGGCCAGCCGCTGGCGCACGACCGGGTCGCGCGCCTTGCCGTTCTCCTGGGCCAGCGCCGTCACCCGGTCGAGCTCGCGCCGGAAGCCGAGCTGGAAACCGAGCAGCGCCACCCCGCGTTCGAAGGCCAGCGTGGCCAACGCCACGCGCCAGCCCTCACCGACGCCGCCCACGACGTTGTCGACATGGGTGCGCGCACCGTCGAAGAACACCTCGTTGAATTCGCTGGTGCGGGTCAGCTGGGTGATCGGCCGGACCTCGATGCCGGACTGGTCCATGGGCACCAAGAGATAGGACAACCCCTTGTGGCGCGCGGAGGCGGGGTCCGTCCGGCACACCACGAAGCACCAGTCCGCCTGGTGGGCCAGCGACGTCCATACCTTCTGCCCCGTGACCACCCACTGGTCACCGTCCCGTTCGGCCCTGGTCTTGACATTGGCCAGGTCGCTGCCTGCGTCGGGCTCGGAATAGCCCTGGCACCAGAGCTCGTTGCCCTCCCGGATGGGCGGGAGGAAGCGGGCCTGTTGCTCGGGCGTGCCGTAGTGGATCAGCGTCGGGCCGAGCAGCCCCTCGCCCATGACGTTGACCCGGCCCGGCGCCGCGGCCCGGGCGTACTCCTCGTTGAAGATGACCTGCTCGGTCATGGTCGCGCCGCGGCCGCCGTGCTCGACGGGCCAGCCGAGGCAGGTCCAACCGCCCCCGGCCAGCGCCTTCTCCCAGCGCCGCCGCACCTCGAAGCCGAAGGTCTCGTCGCCGGAGCCGCCCCGCCCCCCGAGCTCGGCGAATTCGCCCACCAGGTGCTCTTCGAGGAAGCTCCGTATCTCCTGGCGGAACGCCACGTCCTCGGGGCGGTCGCGCAGATCCATCAGACCGCGCCGAGGTGGGGTCGGACTGGCCCTTCGTGGGGCCTTTGGGCACAGCCGAGAAGATTCTGCGGTTGGTCGATGAAGCTTGCGGCTTCAGCCGTCAGAGATGTCACCGCCGGGGAGCGTAGCCAAGCCGGCGCACCCGACCTGACGGGGCGTCAGATGTCCCCGTGGGGACCGGTGGCCGCCGCCGGGCGGGGCGTCGCCCGACCCTGGAATACTGGCCGGCATGCCCTACTCGGAGGGTCGGATCGTCCACGATGCGGATGCCCACATCATGGAGACGCCGACCTGGCTACGCGACCACGCCGAGGCCGCCTACCGCGAGCGGCTGCCGGTGCTGCGCTACCCCGGTGGGAACGAGTTGCGCCAGACGGGCGACCCGGCCGACCAGCAGCGCGACCTTGCGGCCTCCTTCGACGCGTTGCGGAGCCGGCACGCCTCGGCCGAGTACCGGGCCGACGAGGAGGCCCAGATCATGGCGCGCAAGAACTTCGCCGCCACGGGGGCCTTCATCGCCGAGGACCGCGCCCGCGCCCTCGATCTGCTCGGCTTCTCGAGCCAGCTCGTCTTCAACACGTTCCACAACGGTCGCCTGCACGACATGGAGCACACCGACGCCGACCTCGCCTACGCCGCCGCCCGCGCCCACAACCGGGGGATGCTCGAGTTCTGCTCCGTGGACCGGCGCCTGCTGCCCAGCCTCTACGTCCCCCTGGTCGACCCCGAGCGTGCGGTGGCCGCCACCCGTGACGCCCTCGACCAGGGCGCGGCGGCGCTGCTGGTCGCCTCGGGCTGCCCGCCGCGGCACTCGCCCAGCCACACCGACCTGTTCGGCGTGTGGGCCCGGGCCGAGGAGGCCGGCATCCCCGTCGTGTTCCACGTCGGCGGCACAGGAACCCTCATCGACCCCAGCTATTTCGTCAACGGCAAGCCCGTCCCGCCGGACTTCCACGGCGGCGAGGAGAACTTCCGGTCTGTCGACTACATGGGCATCCCTGTCCCGCCGGCCCAGACGCTGGCGACGTTGATCTTCGACGGGGTGCTCGAGGCGTTCCCGAACCTCCACATCGGCGTCATTGAGCAGGGCGCCATCTGGGTGCCGTCGTGGCTGCGCCAGATGGAGTCCGCCTTCGAGGCGTTCCACCGCCACGAGGAGCGCCTGCAGTCACTTTCGCTGCGACCGAGCGACTACGTGCACCGCCAGTGCCGGTTCACGCCCTACCCCACCGAGGACGTGGGATGGATCGTGGAGCAGGCCGGCGCCGACCTCGTTCTGTTCTCGTCCGACTATCCCCACGTGGAGGGGGGGCGCAAGCCGCTGGAGCGCTTCGAGGCCTCGCTCGGCGACGCAGGGAGCGAGGTACGCCAGCAGTTCTACGCGGACAACTTCCTCTTCCTCATGGGGAGCGCCGCCGCGACGCTGGCGGCGTGACCGGTACCGCCGACGTCACCGGTCTCCCCGGGGAAGGGCCATCGCGGCGCAGAGGAAATACGTCTGAGCATGGGCCGGTTGTAGATGGTGGAGAGGAAGGTTGGACATGTTCACCCGCAAGCGCCCCCCGCAGGAGACGGTGTACGAAGTCACCAAGACCGACCAGGAGTGGAAGGACCTGCTCCCGGCGGACCGCTACGCCGTGCTGCGGCGCGCCGGCACCGAGGCGCCTTGGTCCGGTGAACTCCTGCACGTCGACGGCGACGGTGTGTTCCGTTGCGCCGGCTGCGGGGCCGAGCTCTTCGACACGCACGCGAAGTTCGAATCAGGCACGGGCTGGCCCAGCTTCGACCGGGCCCGCGCCGCCGGAACGGTCATCGAGCGCAGGGAGCGCAGCTTCGGCATGGCCCGCACCGAGATCCTGTGCGCCCGGTGCGGTGGCCACCTGGGCCACGTCTTTCCCGACGGGCCCACCGACACCGGGCAGCGCTACTGCGTCAACTCGCTGTCGCTGACGTACGAGCCCGAGGGCGACGCCGCGGAGGGGGCGGGACGGTGACCGGGGCCTGAGCCCCGGCCGGCCGTCCCTCGACTGCGCCACAGCAGCGCGACCCCGAGTGCGAGGGCACCTGTGGTCGCGCTCGCCACCGTGACCGGCTCGACGACGACACGCGTGGTCGGGCCGGCGAAGCGGGCCGTCAACGCCGGCCACCCCGTCGTCGTGATCAGCCAGGGCAGCACTCAGGCCTCCACGGGCAACGCGTCGGCGGCCTCGCCGTTCTCCGCGGTGGCCGTCCCCCGGCGCTCCGTCTTGTGGACGTCGGCGGTGGCGAAGCGGAGGCTCGGTCCGACCTCGTCCGCCGTGATCTCGACCTTCGAGCGGTGCTCCCCTTCCTCGGTCTCCCAGGTCCGGTGCTCCAGCCGGCCGGTCACGACGACCCGCATCCCTTTGGTCAGGCTCAGCGCGACGTTCTCCGCCAGGTCGCGCCAGCAGATCACGTCGAAGAAGGACGTGGACTCCTGCCACTCCTGCGTGGTGCGGTCCTGCCACCGCCGATTGACGGCGACGCCCAGCTGGGCGGTCGCCTGCCCTTCACGCGTGTAGCGGATCTCGGGCTCGCGGGTCAGGTTCCCGGTGATCGTCGTGGTGTTCGCCATCTGGCATCCTCGCTTTCGTCGTGCCCTCCGTCCGAGGGCGTGACGCAGCGTGGGGGCTGGTCCTTGGCGCGAACTTTGCAGAGAACCTTGCCGGGCCGGATTTTCTCGGGCGGGACGCCCGGTTCTCAGGACTTCGGCTTCATCCCCAAGCACCGCAGCACGAACGCGCCGAAGCGGTTGGGGGGCTTCGACTCATGATGGTCGGCCGAGTGCCCGTAGCGCGATCCGTAGACGCCGCCGGAGCTCCCGGTCAGGCCGGCCGCGGGGAACGTGTTGGGCTCCTCGTACTTCGGCACCTTGGACAACCGCCGGCGCTGCTTCCTGGGCTTGTCGCCCCGACTCCCCACGGGACCAGTTTGGCCCACATCACCCAGTGTCGCACGGCACCACATGTCGCGCGCGCACACGCGTACGCGCTAGCCGCGGCTGTCGCTCCGGAGCATGCGCCCGCCGATGACGTAGAGGATCACGCCGACGAGCAGCGACCCCACGATGACCCAACGCACGGTGGCCGTCTCCAGCGTCGTCGGCGCGCCGTTCGAGCTGATCTCGGCGAAGCCACCACCGATGACCAACGCGGCGAAGGCCAGGATGCCGCAGACCAGCGAGCCCTTGCGCGCGTTGTTGCAGAAGAAGCGCGACCGCGACAGGTCGGGCTTCGTGCCGTTCGACGTGGGTTCCTGGGGCCCCGTCACGAGCCCCCCACCGGTGCCGTTCCACTGCGGGTGCCGAACGGGAGCGCGGCATCGAGCGCAGCGCGGAAGTGCTCGCAGTCGAAGACATTGCGGCTCGGGCACCGCAGCGCGTGGTCGAGCTGGTCGGCCATGGTCCCGAGGTGCGCCGCCTGTGCCCGCAACTCGTCGCGCTTGCGTGCCGCGAAGGACTTCCACTCTGGCCGGCCCCGCGTGGCGAGCAGGGCTTTTATCTCCTCGAGCGTGAATCCCGCCTGCCGGCACATCGAAACGACGGCCAGCGTGGTCAGCACCTCGGGGCGGTACTGACGTCGGAGGCCCTTGCGCTCGACGCTCTCGATGATCCGTTCGCCTTCGTAGAACCGCAGCGCGGAGGCGGCGAGGCCGGCGCGTGCCGCCACCTCACCGATGTCGAGGAGATCCGGCATTGACTTGAAGCGTACTTCAAGTGATTGGGTGGCCACCATGCAGGCGAGCACGGGTTTCGAGGGTCTGGCCGGGCGACTGGCGGGGACGGTCATGGCCCGGCTGAACCGGGACATGGAGGTCGCCGCCGCCACCGTGCTCGACCCGGAGCCCGAAGATCCGGTCCTGTCGGTCGGGATCGGTCCCGGTGTCGGGATCGCCGAGCTGGCGCGCCGCCTGAGCGGCGGGCGGGTGGCCGGGATCGACCCGTCGGCGACCATGCTCCGCCAGGCCCAACGACGTAACCGCGCCGCTGTCGCCGCCGGGCATGTGGCACTCGTCCAAGCAGGTGCGGGATCGATCCCGTGGCCCGACGGCGCGTTCAACGGCGTCGTCGCCGTCAACAGCGTGCAGCTCTGGGAGCCCCTCCCCGATGCGCTGCGCGAGGTTGCCCGCGTCCTGTCCCCGACCGGTGCACTCGTCACCCTCACCCACCGGTGGGCCATTGAGAAGCGCGCGCCGCTCGAGCAGTGGGTCGAGATGATAAAGCTGCTCCTCAGCGAGGGTGGCTTCACCGCCATCACCCATGACACGGTGCGCTTCCGTTCGGGTGCGGCGCTGGTCCTGCAGGCCCGGGCGCCCCTCGCGCGCAACCCGATAGCACCCTGACCCGCCCCTTCGGAGGCTAGGTTGCCTTCCGTGGGGGAGGTGGTCGGGGGCCACATGCTGGATGCACCCGTGAAGACGAGCGTCGAGCATCCGGCCGGTCCTGCGGCGGTCAACGTCCGGACGGGGCGCTGGCAATTCTGGCGCTCGCCGCCCGACCAACCCCGCTGGGCGCGGCCCGCGCTGCTCCTCGTCGCCGCGCTGGCGGCGCTGTCGTATGCCTGGGGGAGCGGCAGCGCCATCCTCGAGGTGTTCTACGGCGCCGCGGTGCACAGCATGTCGCAGAGCTGGCACAACTTCTTCTTCGGTTCCTTCGACCCGTGGGGCACGGTCTCGGTCGACAAGTTGCCCGGTGCCTTCTGGGTGCAAGCGCTGTCCGTCCGCCTCTTCGGCTTCCACATCTGGGCGATCGTGCTGCCCCAGGTCGTGGAGGGGACCCTCACCGTCCTCGTGCTCTACCGCGCCGTACGCCGCGTGGCGGGGGCCGGCGCCGGCCTCGTCGCCGCCGTCGTGCTGGCGGTCACGCCGGTCACGATCCTGTTGAACCGGGGCAACATCTCCGACTCCCTCCTCATTCTGCTGCTGGTGCTTGCGGCCGACGCCACCACGGTGGCGTACCTGACGGGGAGGCTCCAGTCCCTCGTGCTCGCCGGCGTGTACGTCGGCCTGGCCTTCCAAGCCAAGATGCTCCAGGCCTGGATCGTGCTGCCCGCCCTCTATCTCGCCTACCTGCTGGCGTCCCCCGTGGTCAGCCTGGAACGCCGGGTCGGGCAGGTGGCCCTCTCCGTCGTCGCCGTGATCGCCGTCTCGCTGAGTTGGATGTGCGTGGTCTCCCTCGTGCCCGCCCACGACCGCCCGTACGCCGACGGCAGCTGCAACAACTCCGTGTTCAGCCAGGTGTTCCTCTACAACGGGGCCGACCGCCTGAACGGCCAGCTGCTCGACCAACCCGGCTGCAGCCCGCCTCCGATCGGACGGGTGACGTCGACGGGCGGCGGCGCACCCACCCACGCGCTCCAGACGGGGCCCGGCCGGTTCCTCGACGGCGGCTTCGGGCGCGAGGCGGCGTTCTTCTTGATCCCCGCGTTGGTCGCGCTGGTCGGCATCCTCGTGGCCCGCCGGCGAAAGCCGCGCACCGATCCCTGGCGCGCCGCGGCGCTGCTGTGGGGCATCTGGCAGATCCTGACCTGGGGCTCGATCTCCTCCTCGCACATCATCATCGGGTACTACCTGGCCGCGCTGGCGCCCGCGATGGCCGCACTGTGCGGGCTCGGATTCGCGTTGGCCTGGAAGCAGCGCGAGCGCAGCCGGGTCGTCCCGGTGGTGATGATGGCCACCGTCGTGGTCGGGGTGGGCTACGCCGTCTACCTGGTGCCCGACCGTGCCGGGGTGCGGCCCTGGGTGCTCGCCACCAGCGCGTTGGCCGCGGCCGGGGCCGTGGTCTGGCTCGCCCTGTCGCTGCGACGGGACAGGGGTGCGCAGGAGGCGCGCGTCGGCCTGGGCCTCGCTGCTGCGGCGCTCCTCCTCGGGGGAATCTGGGCCTCGGCGACCGCCGTCGCCGACGAACTCGGCCCGTTCGACTCGCCCTACCAGCCCGCCGCGGCCACTGCAGCCGCGCACGCCACATGGCAGCGCGACGTGGCCGCCTGGCCCGCCGTTGCCGCCGACGCCGCCCGCTTCCCCTCCACCCAGAGCGTCGACACGGCCGAGACGTCCGCACAGGTCAGCGTCGACATCCTGGCGTCGGGTCACGAGTTCCTCCCCGTGGGTGGGTTCTCGGGCCAGGTGCCGAGCACTCCCCTGCACACGTTCGTGGACGACGTGCGCGACGGACGCGTCGTCCACGTCCTCGTCCTGGTGTCGCCGCGCACCCGCAACCCCGACATGCGCTGGGTCCTCACCCACTGCACCGTCGGGGTCGGCGCAACCGCCACGGTGCACGAAGGGACCGCGGTCTACCGGCGCTACGTGTGCGTGCCCTCCCAGGCACCGAAGTAGAGGCGGCTCATTCGGAAGTACCGGTCCTCAGAGCGGACCGGTACTTGCGTGCGCCTCTCAGACGTCGAGGAAGCGCCGGATCGCGATGGCCGAGCCGATGGAGCCGATGGCCATCCCGACGATGACCACCACGACGTTGGTCAGCAACACCTCTGACCCCGACATGTGCATTGCGGTGAAGATGTTGCTCGTCGTCTTCCCGCTCCCCTCGTGGTTGATGAAGAGATAGACGAAATAGACCACGAGAGCCGCGAGCAGCGACCCGATCAGCCCCTGCAGCAGTCCCTCGGACATGAACGGGACCCGGATGAACCAGTTGGTGGCGCCGACCAGCTTCATCACCGAGACCTCGCGCCGGCGGGCGAAGATGGCCATGCGGATGGTGTTGAGGATCAGGACCGCCGCGGACACGATCAGGACGATGGCGATGGCCAGGCAGACCCACTTCGAGACGTTGATCACCGTCTCCTCGTTGTGGATGGTCTGCTGAGGCTCGGTCACCGAGAGGACGCCCGCCGTGCCGCTGAAGGTGTGCACCACCTGGGCGGCGTCAGCCAGTGCAACGGGGGTGCACCAGTAGGAGGTCGGCATCTCCGACACGTTGGTCGCCTGGAAGACGTCCGAGGGGAGCAGGCGGCGGGCCTCGTTGAAGTTCCGTGCCTTGTCCCAGTAGGCGCACGGCTGCGTGACGTAGTTCAACTGCGACAGCTCGGTCTTGACCGCGGCGATCTCCTGGGCGTTGGCGTTGGGCTCCATCCACACCGTGACCTGGGTTCCGCGCTCGAGCGTCCCGGTGGCGTTGGCCGAACCCTGGCGCAGCAGGAGCGCCGCGCCCACGAGCGACAGCGAGACGGCGACGGTCAGCACGGCGGCGATGGTCATGAGGCGGTTGCGCCACAGGTTCGACGCCGTCTCGCGGACGACGTAGTCGACGGAGACCGCCATGTCAGCCCATACCCCCGGCGGCGACGTCGGCCGCCTGCTGCCCTGAGCCGTCGAAGCCGTACACGCCACGCGCCTGGTCGCGCACCATCCTGCCGTTGCTCAACTCGATGACGCGGCGGCGCATCTTGTCCACGAGCACCTCGTCGTGCGTGGCCACCACGACGGTGGTCCCCGTCCGGTTGATGCGGTCGAGCAGCTGCATGATGCCCTGGCTCGTCTGCGGGTCGAGGTTTCCGGTGGGCTCGTCGGCCAGCAGAATGAGCGGGCGATTGACGAAGGCGCGGGCGACCGCCACCCGCTGCTGCTCGCCACCGGAGAGCTCGTTCGGCAGGTTGTCCCGCTTGTTGGCCAGGCCGACCAGGTCCAGCACCTGGGGGACCTGGTTGGCCACGACGTGGCGGGGCCGACCGATGACCTCGAGCGCAAAGGCCACGTTCTCGAACACGGTCTTGTTGGGCAGGAGGCGGAAGTCCTGGAAGACGCAACCGATATTCCGCCGGAGGTACGGCACCCGCCACTTGGGCAGCTCGACGATGTTGCGCCCGGCCTCCAGGATCTGGCCGGTGTCGGGCAGCTCCTCGCGCAGTAGGAGCCGGATGAAGGTCGTCTTTCCGGATCCGGACGCGCCGACGAGAAAGACGAACTCACCCTTCTCGATCTCGACGGTGATGTCGCGCAGCGCGACGGTCGAGCCCTTATAGGTCTTGGTGACGTTTTCGAATCGGATCATCGATAGGAGAGATAGAGGTATCGCCCCGGCCGGCGCAGGCAGAGCATCGCAAGATCCTACCGACTCCGTATTGCGGTTTCGGGTCATGGGCTCCAGCGCAGGTCACAGCGGCTGGCGCACGGAATCCGCACGCCGGACGCCCGCCGCCGCGACTCTCGTGCGTCGACCATCCGACGGTCAGTTCGGCGGGTTCGGCGGCGCTCCGGGCTCACGACGGTTGCGACGCGGCTGGCGCGCACGTTTCGGTCCCGGGCGGGTCCGCTACGAGTTGCCTTCGCGCTGGCGGCGCAGTTCCGCCTCCATGAAGGCGTCCAGGTCACCGTCGAGCACGGCCTCCACATTGCCGGTCTCGTAACCGGTGCGGTGGTCCTTCACCAGCTGGAACGGAGCAAGGGTGTAGGAGCGGATCTGGTGACCCCAGGCGTTGTCCCTCCGCTCGCCGCTCAGCGCGTCGAGCTCCGCCTGGCGCTCCATGCGTGCCCGCTCGGCCAGCTTGGCCCCGAGGATCTGCATCGCCTTCGCCTTGTTCTGGTGCTGGCTGCGCTCGTTCTGCACCGCCACCACCGTCCCGGTCGGCAGGTGCGTGAGCCGCACCGCGGAGTCGGTCTTGTTGACGTGCTGGCCGCCGGCACCCGACGAACGGTACGTGTCGATGCGCAGGTCCTTCTCGTCGATCTCCACCTCGGACGACACGTCTTCGAGGAACGGCGTCACGTCCATGGAGGCGAAGCTCGTCTGACGCCGGTGTTGCGAGTCGAAGGGCGACATCCGCACGAGCCGGTGCACGCCGCGTTCGGTGGCCAGGAGCCCGTAGGCGAAACGGCCGTGGACGATGAAGGTGGCCGAGAGCAGCCCGGCCTCCTGCCCCTCGGTCGCCTCGTCCACCTCGACCGTGAAGCCGCGCCGCTCGGCCCAGCGCTGGTACATCCGGAGCAGCACCTCGGTCCAGTCCTGGGCGTCCGTCCCACCGGCGCCGGCGTGCACCTCGCACACCGCATCGAGCTCGTCGTACTCACCGGAGAAGAGCGACTGCAGCTCCAACGCCCCGAGCCTCGTCCCGAGGGCGTCGACCGTCTCCACCAGCTCGGCCTCGAGCGAGGCGTCGCTCGATCCCTCGGCGGCCGATTCCTGGGTCAGCTCGAGCAGGGCCCGGGCATCCCCGAGTGCGTTGCGGAGCGTGTCCAGCTGATCGAGGTCGGCGGACACCCGCCCCAGCTCCTTGGTGACGGACCGCGCGTTGTCGGCGTCATCCCACAGGTCCGGCCGGGCCACCTCGGCCTCGAGCTCGACCCGGCGCACGTCGAGCTTCTCGCGCCCGAGGTAGCGCTCGGCCTCGGTCAACCGCTCCCCAAGCGCTCCGAGCTCTGCGGTGAAGTCGCGGGGAAGGTCGGCCGACGGCCCGTCAGGCGGCGCCATGGCAGAACTTGAACTTCTTGCCGCTCCCGCACCAGCACGGGTCGTTGCGCCCGACCTTCTCGTGCTGCTCCTTCACTATGGGCACGAGGGCATCGGGATCGGGTGCTTTGGGCCGCTTGATCTGGGCGCTGCCCCGGCCGTTCCCACCGGCATCGGGCCGCGCCAGCACCGAGGTCTGCGCGGGGACATTGGCCCCCTGGTCGGCCAGGAGAGCCGGCGCCAGCGACCCCGTCTCGACGACCGGGTCCTCGGCGGCGGCGTAGACCGCCTTGTCGAGGTCGGGCTCGGCCGCCTGCTGCTGCACCGCCTCGACGTGGAGGATGTAGCGCAGGTAGTCGTTGTCGATGACCTCCAGGAGCTGGCCGAACATGGAGTAGCCCTCCTGCTGCCAGGCGTTGAGGGGGTCGGCCTGGACGGTCCAGCGCAGGTGGATGCCGTCCTTGAGGTTGTCCATCTCGGAAAGGTGGTCGCGCCAGCGGGCGTCCATGATCTGCAGGTAGACGTCGCGCTCGATCTGGCGCATGGTCTCCGCGCCGCCCGGCATGGCCTCGCCGTGCTTCTCGTAGAAGTCGAGCGCCTCCTCGACGATGGACTCGACGAGGTCCTCGGTCGTGGCCGCCTGCGCGAGGTCGGCCACGGTGAACTTCGTCGGGTAGTACTGCATCAGCGCGTCGACCAGACCCTTGAGGTCCCAGTCCTCCTCGAACTCGGTCGGGCAGTGCTCGGCGACGAGCTTCTCGGCCGCGCCGGCGAGCAGGTCTTCGGTGTGCTCCTCGAGGTCGTCGCCGTCGATGATCTGCAGGCGGCGCTCGTAGATGACCTTGCGCTGCTGGTCCATCACCTCGTCGTACTTGAGGGCATCCTTGCGCTGCTCCGCGTTGCGGGCCTCGACGGTGTTCTGGGCCCGCTCGATCGCCTTGGCCACCGTCTTGGACTCGATCGGCACCTCCTCGGGCAGCGTGCGGCCCATCACCCAGCTCATGGCGCCGGTGGCGAACAGACGGAGCAGCTCGTCGTCGAGGCTGAGGTAGAAGCGGCTCTCCCCGGGGTCGCCCTGACGGCCCGATCGGCCGCGCAGCTGGTTGTCGATGCGCCGGCTCTCGTGGCGCTCGCTCCCCAGCACGTAGAGACCGCCCAGCTTGCGCACCTCTTCGCCCTCGGCCCGGCAGCGCGCCTCCATGGCCGCCTGCCGGCGCTCCAGCTCGGCCAGGCCCTCGTCGCTCTCGATGTCGACGCCCTCGGCCGCCAGCTCGTGCTCGGCCAACAGCTCCGCATTGCCGCCGAGGATGATGTCGACGCCACGGCCGGCCATGTTGGTGGCGACCGTGACGGCACCGCGCCGGCCGGCCTGCGCCACGATCTCCGCCTCCCGGAAGTGCTGTTTGGCGTTGAGCACGTTGTGCGTCACGCCTCGCTTCTCGAGCAGGCGGGCGAGCAGCTCGGACTTGGCCACGGAGGCGGTGCCGATCAGCATGGGCTGGCCGAGCTCGTGCCGTTCGACGATGTCCTCGACGACGGCGTTGAACTTGGCCTCCTCGGACTTGAAGACGAGGTCCGGTTCGTCGAGGCGCACCATCTCCTTGTTCGTCGGGATGGGCACCACCGGCAGCCCGTAGGTGCCGGCGAACTCGCCGGCCTCGGTCTCGGCGGTGCCCGTCATGCCGGACAACTTCTCGTACAGGCGGAAGTAGTTCTGCAGGGTGACCGTCGCCCAGGTGTGGTTCTCCTCCTTGATGGCCACCCTCTCCTTGGCCTCGACGGCCTGGTGGAGACCGTCGGACCACCGGCGGCCCTCGAGCGTGCGCCCGGTGAACTCGTCGACGATCTTCACCTCGCCGTTCTGCACGAGGTAGTCCTTGTCCTTCTTGTAGAGGTCCTTGGCCGTGAGTGCCTTGGTCAGCTGATGGACGTAGTTGACCGACACGGCGTCGTAGATGTTCTCGACCCCGACCGCCTGCTCCACCTTCTCGATCCCCGCCTCGAGGGGCACGACCGTCTTCTTCTCCTCGTCCACCTCGTAGTCGACGTCGCGGGTGAGCGTCCGGGCGATGGAGGCGAACTGGTAGTAGAGCTGCGCCGCCTCGTCGGCCGGTCCCGAGATGATGAGGGGTGTCCGTGCCTCGTCGATCAAAATGGAGTCGACCTCGTCGACGATGGCGAAGGCGTGCTCGCGTTGGGCCATCAGCTCGCGACTGCGCGTCATGTTGTCGCGCAGGTAGTCGAAGCCGAATTCGTTGTTGGTGCCGTACGTGATGTCCGCCGCGTAGGCCGCCCGCTTGATGGTGGGATCCTCGATATCGGAGCCGATGCGGCCGACCGTCAGGCCGAGCCAGCGGTGGACCCGGCCCATCCACTCGGAGTCGCGGGTGGCGAGGTACTCGTTGACCGTCACCATGTGCACGCCCCGACCGTCGAGGGCGTTGAGGTACGCCGGAAGCGTGGAGACGAGCGTCTTGCCCTCGCCGGTCTTCATTTCCGCGATCCAGCCGAAGTGCAGCGCCATGCCCCCCATCAGCTGCACGTCGAAGTGGCGCTGGCCGAGGACCCGCCATGCCGCCTCGCGCACCACCGCGTAGGACTCGACGAGGAGATCGTCGAGGGTCTCCCCCTGGTCGAGCCGCTCCTTGAATTCCACCGTCTTGTGGGCGAGCGCCTCATCGCTCAGACCCTGCATCTCGGGCTCGAGCGCGCCGATCAAGGGGACGAGCTCGGCCAGCCGCCTGACCTTCTTGCCCTCGCCGGCGCGCAGGACCTTGGTGAACACGCTCATGGGGGCACGATCCTACCGGCCACAGCAGGCGCGGAGCCGCCGGCAGGCCTGCACGTGGAAATGGGGCTGCGTGCGGCTGACCTGGTCTTTGACCCCACACTCGCCTGCCGCGAGGGTGACGCGCCGGTACCGGCGGTGCGACGGCGAGCCGCCGCACCCAACGGCACCGTGATGGCGCGCATCGCCTCGTCTCCGCCCGCCCCCGATGGCCGGGGACGCAGCGGGCAGGGCTTACCTCTAAGCCGCACCATGCTCAGCGACCACAAGTCGCCTTACGTGGGTCGTTTCGCCTGCGACTGGCCTCGACTTTCAACCACAGACCCGCACGCAGCCCGCAGACACCCTACGCCGCCGGGCAGCCCTACTGCCCCGGGACGTTCGAGCCCGCGGAACCCGAGGCGGTACCCGCACTGGCCGGGTTGGCGCCCTCGAGCACGGTCACGTTGGAGATCTTCCACACCCCGTTGACCCGCTTCAGGTCGGCGATGAGCCGGAACACGTCGGCCTGCGGCGTGGTGATCTTGTTGTTGACGTAGGTCTGGTCGACGACCGCGTAGACCGATGCCGTGCCCGCGGCCTGGTTCTCCGACTGCACCTCGTCGAAGCGGATCTGACCGCGTGACTCGGCCAGGGCCTGCTCGAGCGCCTTGCGGATGGATGCGTTGAAGAACTGCTGCGCCTGGTTGGAGAAGGCACCCGTCGCCATGCCGGTGATGGCGTTGAAGTTCGAGTCCACCGTCTTGGCGTTGAAGTTGAAGAAGTCGTTCAGGAACGCCGTCGAAGCGCTCAGCACAGCCGGGTCCTGCACCAGTCCCCCGCTGCCCTCGGTCGCATAGAGGATCCCGAACACCAGGGTCCCGGCGAGACCCAGGGCGGCCAGGAGGCTGGCCAGACGGAAGGCCCGCCGGCTCGGGCCAGGGCGGGCGGCGCGTTCACCGCCGCTCCGAGTCCGCTTGGACCGGCGCGGCGGGCCGGCCGCCGTCGACTCCTCCTGGTCGGGTGACGTCGCACCGACCACCTTCACCCCGCTGTCGGATGTCTCTGCTTCGGTCATGGTCATGTCTCTCCGTTCTCCCTCCATGTGTTGCGTGCACCCGGAGCGCCACCGTGGCGCCCCGGGAGATCTCTCAGGCCCGCCGCCGGGTGCGCCGGCGCGAGGGGCGGGCGCCCCAGGCCAGGAACAGGGCCGGGACCACCAGTCCACCCAGGACCAGCACGAGGCCCTGGCGGTTGGCGGGCTCGCGGTACGACGCGCTGGCGACCTGTCCGATCGGTGTGGCCGAGGCGACCTCGACATCGGCCTGCTGTGCCGTCGGGGCCACCACGTGTCCCCCGGCCGCCGGCGTGAAGCCGGGCTGGGTGGCGGGGCCGACGCCGTTGCCGAACGCGGTCACGCAGCCCGCGCCCGGGAGAACGTCGGGAATGGTGTTGGCCGAGTTGTAGGACTGCGCCTGCTCGTCGAGGATCGGCGGAAAGAGCAGGCGCGTGCGCAGGAAGGTCTGGTTGGGGTTCTGCGCCGCGTTGGTCGTGGTCGGCTTGGCGACGCCCGGCACGGCAATGTGCTCGACGGCCCCGAAGAAATACTGGTTGGCGGCGAGACCCTGCGACAGGTTCGTGAGGTTGGTGGGCTCGGCGATGTTGGAGAGGATCCCCACCGTGTCGTGGAGGAAGCAGCCGAGGTTGGCCGACTGCGACGTCAGCAGGTCGTCCACCGCGTTGAAGGCGGACGATCCCGACGTGAGCAGCGTGTGCAGCCCGGTCTTCTGCTGGGCGAGGACCTGGACGAGCGCCGCGGTGTTGGCGAGGTCCTGGCGCAACTGCGGAGCGACCGCGGTGATCGCGTCGAGCGCGGGCGGCGCGTTCGCCAGCAGCTCGGTGAATTGCTGCTGGAAGGCGACGAATTCCTTGGAGAAGGTCGTGCCGGCGCTGACGAGCGTCCGCAGGTTGCCCGCCTGCCCGGCCAGCGACGTCGCCAGCTCGCCGATGAGCTTGTTGAGGTCGTTGCCCGGGATGGCCCGGAGCAGCCGGGTGGCCGAGGCGACGACGGCGCCGACGTCGGCCGGCACCTGGTTGGTCGCCGGCGGCACGTTGGCCCCGCTGGCCAGCGGGGGTGCCGCACCTGCCCGCGTCGGCACCAGGTTCACCACCTGCTCGCCGAGGTCGTTGGCGATCTGGACCGAGGACTGGACGTCGTCGGGCACCGTGGTGCCGGGGTTGATGCGCATGGTCACCTTGGTGGCCTTCGCGGTCAGCGCCGTCGAGGTGACGGTGCCGACCGGCACGCCGTTGAGCTCGACCTCGAAGCCCGGGTACAGGCCCGACGCGTTGGCGAACTCGGTGGTGAGCGTGGTCGGGCTCTGGAGCGGGTTCCCGAGGAGGTTCACGACGCCGTAGGCGACGAGCGCGAAGCTGACCACGAAGAACGCGACGAGGTTGACGACGAGTCGGCGGTTGATCACTTCGAGCTCCCCCCCGACGAATTGCGGCGCGCAGGTGAACGCGGCCGAGCTGTCCTCGCCGAGGCCGGGGATGCCGCACACGATGATGTTCTCGTAGAGCTGCACGTAGCCGTTCCGCACCGCCTGCGGGAGCGCGTTGTCCGCCACGGGGATCTCGGAGAGGAGACCGGCCAGGTCGGACTGGTGCTGGGCGAGCTGTCCGCTGACCGCCTGGAGCGTCTGCAGCTGGGTCACGATCTGGGGGTAGTAGTTCTCGAGGATGCTCCGTCCCTGGGACGAGAGGTTGTCGAGGGACTGCAGCAGGGTCTCGAACTGCGACGAGTTCTTGGCCAGGATGGCGACGGTCTGGGACAGGTTCGAGAGGGCCGTGGCGCTCGCGCCGCTGGTCGGGGCGAGCGACGCGCTGAGGCTGTTGAGTCCGTTGACGGCCTGCGTGATGTCGGTGGTGTGCTGGGCGTAGGCCGTGGCCACCGTGGTGAGGTCGGTGAGGAATGCCTTGAGCGAGGCCTCCTGCCCCGTGAAGCCCTGGCCACCGGCCTGAATGATCTGCTCGAGCTCGGTGGTCGAGACGGCGCCGAAGACCTCCGACCCCGCCTGCACGAACTGCTCCACGTCCGGAACGGTCGAGGTGTGCGCGATCCGGGCGCCGTCGGCGAGTTGGGGGGCGGTCGCCGCGGCGGCCCCCGTCTCGTTCTTGGGAACGACGAGCTCGACGAACTGGTCGCCGAGGATGGTGGTGCGGTCGATGGCGGCGCTCACGTTGGCGGGGACACGCACCCCGTTGTCGAAGGTCAAGGTGACCTTCGCCTTGTCCCCGTCGAGCGCGATGGCACTCACGGAGCCGACGGGCACGTCGGCCATCTGCACCTGGGCCCCGTTGGCCAGGTCGCCCACGTCGCCGAAGACGGCCGAGGCCGTGCGTTGTCCCGCTCCACCGCCGGAGATGGAGCAGCCGGCCAGGCCGACGACGAGCGCGGCCAGGACGGGGGCGGCCAGGAGGCGGCCGCGCCGGCTCCGCCACGTCTGTGGGGCGCGCATCAGAACCATCCCGCCACGTCGTGCACCCACCCGGACAACAACCCACGGTGGGCGTGGTGCGACGGCCGACGGGCCTGGTCCTGCGGGAGGGGCGGCAGCAACGCCGCGGCGGGCGCCGTCAGCGTCGGGTGGGCGGTCGACGGTGTCTGGACGGCCAACGTCGCGCTCGGTTGGCTGGAGCCGCCCGCGACCTGGTTGGACAGCAGACCGCCCAACCCACCCGGACCGGACGACGAACTCGAACTGCCGCTCGAGCCCTGACTCGGGCTCGAGCTGGACGGGCAGCCGAGTATCGCGCCGAGCAGCCCGCACGTGGTCGTGGTGGTCGTCGTCGGCTTCGGCACGGTCGTCGTCGTGGTGGTCGTGGGTGCCGGGGCCGTGGTCTTCGGCGACGGCGACGCGGCCGGTGCCTGGGCGGGCGGCGCGCTGCCCTTCTCGGCGTTGGCGATCTGGGCCAGTCCCTGCTGCAGGAGGGCCTGGGCGGTGGCGGAGCCGCTCCCCCCGCTCAGGGTGTCGAGGATGGTCGGGATGTCGTTGAGCAGGGGATCGAAGAAGCCCGACGACGGGTTGCCGCACTCGTTCAGCGTGGCGAGGACCGCGGCGGACAAGCCCGTGGCGTGGTTGGCGACGATGCGCCGGCAGATGCCGGACAGGCGGTCGCGCAGGAGGCCGGCGATGTAGGCGCCGCTGACACCGGGGGCCGTCGCCAGGTTGAGATCGAGCCAGTTGTAGTTGGGGTCGTACGCGCGCTGGGCTCCCTGGAAGAGGTTGTTGCCGTTCTGGAGGATCTCGTCGACCGAGGAAAGGTTGCGGTCCAGGGTGCGGCCGACGGTCGTGACCGTTCCCACGTCGGCCTCCAGCGGCTGGAGATTGGGGACGAGCAGGCTGACCAGGCCGGAGCTGGCGCCGGCCAGCTGCGTGATGGCGTCGTTCAATTGGCCCGAGTGCTGGGCCACGGTGGTCGACACCGTGTCGTACTGCTCGACGAGCTGCTGAATCTGGCTCGTGTCGGTATCGAGGGTGCCGGTGAGCTGGGCCAGGGTGCCGTTGAGCCGGCCCAGGTCGTTCCCCTTGTTCGCAAGCAGTTGCACGGTCCCGGCCGCCGAGGCGATCAGCTTGTTGAGGTTGGCCCCCTGCCCGTCGAGATCCGTGGCGAGATTGGTGACCAGACCGCCCACCGCCTGGGGGTTGATGGCGTCAAGGGTGTGCTGCAGCTCCTTCAACACCTCGTCCGTCGAGACGGGGACGGCGGTGTGGTCCTGCGGGATGGTGGCATCCGCGGGCAGGTACGCGCCCCCGGTGTAGCCCGGGTTCAGGTCGACGTCGGGTGAGCCGAGGAGCTGGGGCGCCACCAGCGAGGCGAAGGCACCGGAGGGGATCCGGGTCCCCTGGTCGACGGCGAGGGTGACGTCGACCTTGTCGCCCACGTTCTGGACGTTGGTCACCGAGCCCACCTTGACGCCCAGCACGTCGACGGCGGCACCCGTGAAGAGGCCCGGAGCGCTCGAGTACACGACATTGATCGGGTAGGTCGGCGTCCCCTTGGTGACCTCGACGGCGACAACCACGCCGGCCACGATCACGACGGCGGCCACCGCGAAGCGGAACGGCTTCGAGGTGAGCATGGTGCGCAGCACGCCCATCACTTCACCCCCTGCAGCACGGGGCTGAGCATCTGTGCGAGCCCACCGAGGCCCGAGTTCGGTCCCGTGACCCCGCCACCCGTCGTCCCCGTGTTCCCGGACGTCGCACCGGAGGAGGACGGCGACTGGGCGGACGTACCCGACGACGAGGAAGCTCCGCCGGACGGCTGGGCATTGGAGCCTTCCCCGGGCAACGGACCCGTCTGGCTGTCGCACGACGCCGGATCGGGCCCGAGCACCTGGTTCAGCACCTGGTCGAACGTCCCACAAGGTCCGATGACGCCGAACGAGTTCGTGAGCGACGCCGGGTTCACGAAGATGTTGCCCCAGGGGACCGGCGTGGAGCCGCTGTAGGCGATGGACTGGAAGCCCTTGAGCGCGCCCCCGAGATAGCTGACGCCCTGGGCCAGGTCCTCCTGGTGCTGGCCGACCACCGAGAGGTCGGCGTGGAGGCTCTTCAGCAGCGCGTTGAGCGCGGGCGAGTCCTTGCTCACGAGGCTGTTGGTCTGGCTCGCCATCGCGTCCACGTTGGTGATCAGGTTCGACAGATCCTGGTTGTTCGCCGCGAGGCCCGTCGAGACGGTGTCGAGGTTGTTGACGATGGAGAGCAGCTGCTGGTCACGGCCGGCCAGGGTGGACGACAGGGTGTTCGCCGAATCGATCAGCTGGGAGACCTGGCCCGAGCGCTGGTCGACGGTCGTCGTGAGCGCACCGAGCCCGGAGATGATCTGGGCGACCTGGGTCTGCTTGTCCTTCGTGATGTCCGCCAGCGAGGTGACCAGATTGTTGAGCGCGTGCGCATCGCTCTTGGAGAGGAGGGCGTGGGCCTTGTTCTGCAGTTGGTAGAACTCGGTCGGTACCGAGGTGTCGGTGATCAGCGCGTCGGGCTTCAGGGGATCGTCCCAGCCGCTCACCGGCTTGAGGGTCACGTCCACGACGCCGAGGAGCGTCTCGACCTGGACGGCGGCGGTCGTGACGTGCGGCAGCACCACGGAACGGTTCACCGAGAGCTGGGCCTCGACCGCGTTGCCCTGCAGCTTGACTGCGGTGACCGATCCGACGTTGACTCCGGCCTCCATCACCTCTGTGCCCTTGGTGATGCCGGCGGCGTTGGGGAACCGGGCGTCGACGGTGTACCCGGAGCTGAACAGGCTGCGGTTGAGGAAGAGGATGCCCAGGACGAAGGCTCCCATGACGATGACCGCCGTGAGGCCGACGGCCTTGGGGTTACGCTCGGTGAAGGCCTTCACTTCGACCCTCCCGCGGTGGCGCCGCTGACGGCCTGCAGGTCCAGACCGAGGCTCGACGGCGCGAGGAAGGCGCCACCGGACTTGTCTGCGGCCGAAGAGCCCGACGAGTTCGTACCGGAGCTGGGCGGGCCCGGCGTGGTGACGCCCGAGAGCGGCGCCGGCAACGGAGGGCTTCCGAAGGGACCACTGCCAGGCGGTGGATTGCCCGCCTGGTAGTACGGGCAGACCGACTGGCCGGCGAGGCACGTGTAGACCGTCTGGACGGCGAACCACTGCCCCCACTGGGAGATCTGGATGTAGGGGGCCAGGCCCGCTCCGAGGCTGGAGAGGCTGTTGGCCAGGTTCTGCTGGTTGTTCTGGACGTCGGCGGCAACGGCCTGCAGGTTGTCGATGGTGCTCGAGATGGTGTTGTGGTTGTTCCCGATCAGTCCGGCCAGGTCGGTGGCCACCAGCGACAGGTTGCCGACGACGTCGTCGAGCAACGTGTTCTTCGAGGCCAGCGCGGACGAGACGGTCTGGAGGTTCGTCACCAGGGAGTCGATGTCACCCGAGCGCGAGGCGAGGGCTGTCAGCACCTGGTTGAGGTTGCCGATGATCTGACCCACCTGGGAGTCGAGGGCCTCGACCGTGGAGGACACTGCGGCGCCGCTGTTGATCAGCTGATTGATCTGGGCGGTATCCCCATCCAGCGCCCCCGACACGTTCTCCACGAACGCATTGGCCTGCTTCGCGTTGATGGAGGAGAGGAGGGGCCCCAGTGAATTCAAGAAGGCGTCGATGCTGGCGTCGGTGACGTCGTGGTCGAGCGGGATGGTGGCTCCCGGCGGGAGGACGGGCCCGCTGTGCCCCGGATAGAGCTCGATCTCCTTTTGTCCGATGACGTTGTGCCACCGCATTCCCACGTCGGTGGAGCGGCGCAGCGTGACCGTGTTGTTGACGCTCATTGCGATCACCGCGTGGCCGTGCTGCACCCCGATGCTCGAGACCTGTCCCACGGTGACGCCGGCGATGTTCACGGTGTCGCCACTGGCCAGGCCGGTGACGTCAGTCAGCTGCGCATCAACGGTGTGGCGGCTGCTGAAGAGCGAGATGTTCCCGATCTTCACCGCCAGACCCACCAACAGGACGAGACACACGAGCGCGAACAGGGCGAACTTGAACGCCGACTTCGGGAAGTGGCGGAACAGCCTCACGACGAGCCCCCCAGGAGCTGGGTGATGATGCCGCCGAGGTTCGTCGGCGTGGACTGGTCGGGCTGCCCGATCAAGCCGTACGCCTGGTTGGCGGCCGCCGCGGCCGCGCTGTTGGCGCCGGACGTTGCGGA
This sequence comes from uncultured Acidimicrobiaceae bacterium, assembly GCA_963719485.1. Taxonomy (GTDB): domain Bacteria; phylum Actinomycetota; class Acidimicrobiia; order Acidimicrobiales; family RAAP-2; genus Bog-473. Next base: position 2,316,816 of record OY970387.1, on the reverse strand, counting down.
GGCGGTGGGCGCCGGTGTCGACGCCGCCGGGGTCGAGCCGCCCTGCAGCGCGTTGAAGGTGGACAACTCCGAGGCGCAGTTGAAGGCGGATCCGGCACCGGCCAGCGCCTGTTGTATCGGCTGGAGGAACGACATCCCGCCGGTGGGCGGGGCGATGAGATTGCACACCAGGCTGTTCACGTCACCGAAGAGGATGAACGTGTTGAAGTAGGCGTACGTGCTGCCGTCGGGCAACTTGTTCAGCCCGGAGGCGCCCTGGGCGATCTTCTGGAAGTAGTGGTATGCGCCGTTGACGACCTGCCCGATCGCGTTCTGCTGGGCCAACAGGACGCGGGACACGTTGTCGCCGGACTCCAGGATCGTCGCGATGTCGGGGTGGTAGGTCGACAGGAGCGCGGCCAGCCGATTCGAGAACGGGATCAGCGTATTGAGGAGGTTCTGGTAGTCGGCCTCCTCCGCGTTGAACGCCGGCAGCCCGGCGTTGATCTGTGCGTTCAGATTGTTGAGGTCGCCCGCGGCGGGGGCAACGGCCTGGGTGAACCTGGCGAAGGACTGCAGCGCGAGGATCTGCGCGTTGACCGTCCGGTCGAGCAGTCCGGCCAGCTGGGTGCCGGCGCTGATGGAGGCGGCGATCTTGGGTCCCTCTCCCTGCGAAGCTTGGGCCAGCTCGCCCAGCACCGTCGAGAGGTTGGTCGTGTCGATCTTGTTCAGCAGCGGCGTGGCGGCTGCGAAAAGGTCACCGAGTTCGTCGCTGCTCTGGGCGCGGGCGAAGGACGCGTCGGGCTCCAGGTAGGGACCGGTGTCCGAGTTGTGCTCGGGTGTCGTGATGGCGACCTGCTCGGCGCCGAAGAGGTTGACGGGCTGAATGGTCGCCGTGGCGGTGGTGGGCACCTTGAACGACGGTTCGATGAGGACCGTGACCTGGGCCTGGTTCTGGTCGAGCGAGATCGTGGAGACGCGGCCCACCTGCACGCCACGGAAGACCACGGCCGAGCCCGGGTGAAGGCCCTCGCCGGCGCGGGGAAACGTCCCGCTGAGCTTGTAGTCGCCGGCGAAGTCCCCATTGGCCAGCCGCACCAGCGTGACCGTCCCGAACACGAGGCCGAAGAGGACAGCCACGCTGACGCAGATGCGAACGAGGCGCCTCATCCGACCAACCTGGCGGTGGCGTTCACGCCGCCGAAGAGGATGAGCGACATGAAGAGGTTGACGACGACGACGAGGATGATGGAGAGACGGATGGCGCGCCCGGCGGCCACACCGACCCCCGCCGGCCCGCCGGTGGCGTTGTAGCCGTAGTAGCAGTGCACGAACGTGACGAGGACGGCGAACACCATCGCCTTGAGGAACGAGTAGAAGATGTCGAGCGGCGGGAGATACAGCCGGAAGTAGTGCGTGTAGGTACCGGTCGAAAGCCCGAAGAACTTCGTCACCACCAGTTCGGAGGCGAGGTAGCTGGCAAAGAGGGCCGCCAGGTACAGAGGGACCATGGTGACGAGTGCCGCCCAGACCCGCGTGCCGACCAGGTACACGACGCTGTTGACCCCCATCACCTCGAGCGCATCGATCTCGTCGCTGATGCGCATGGCGCCGAGCTGCGCCGTGAAGCCGGCTCCCACCTGCGCGGCGAGGGCCACTCCGGCGACCAGGGGGGTGATCTCGCGGGTGTTGGCGAGCGACGTGATCACGCCGGTGAACGCCTCGGCACCGATCTGCTGCAGGCCGTTGAACCCCTCGAGGCCGACCTCGGTGCCGGTGAAGAAGGAGATGGAGACGACGACGAAGAACATGCCACCGCCGACGACGAGCGCGCCCGAGCCCAGGGAGATGTCGGACATCAGGACGAGGATTTCCTTGGGGTAGCGCAGGGCGCGGGGCATGGCCCGCAGGATCCGGAGATAGAACTTGAGCTGCGCGTAGAAGGCGTCGAAGACGCCCAGGACGGCGTCACCGGACTCGACAGCCCTGCCGCCGACCGATTTGCCGGCGGACACGATCTTGCCGGACTGGCCGGATTCCGCCCGGACGGGCGTGTCGATGGGCATCAGAGGCCCTTCTGGGGGATGAAGTTGAAATAGAAGACCGTCAGGAGGAAGTTGACGAAGAACGAGAGGATGAACGTCACGACGACGGCCTGGTTGACCGCGTCGCCCACACCCTTGGGACCGCTCTTGCAGTAGAGGCCCTTGTAACAGGCGACCATGGCGGCGATGAAGCCGAAGATGCCGGCCTTGACCAGCGCGATGACGAGGTCGGCCATCTGGCTCAGCTCACCGAACGTGGCGAAGAAGCTGCTGGCGGTGATGTGGATGGCGTGCGTGCCGAACCACAGGCCGCCCGCGATGCCGGCCACACTGACGACGGCGTCGAGCAAGATCGCGACCAACGTGGCCGCGAGAAGTCGCGGCAGGACGAGGCGGTGGAGCGGGTTGACACCCATGACCTCCATGGCGCTGATTTCGTCGCGGATGCGGCGTGAGCCGAGGTCGGCGCACATGGCGGATCCGCCCGCCCCGGCGATCAGGAGCGCTGTCGCCACCGGTGCCTGCTCGCGGACGACGGCCAGGACCATGGCGGCGCCGAGTTGGGACTGTGCCCCGATCTGCTGGAGGAGCGAGCCGACCTCGAGGGCGATCACCATGCCGAAGGGGATGGAGAGCAGAATCAGCGGGAGCGTCGTGACCCGGGCCAGGAACCAGCACTGGTCGAAGAACTCGCCGACGGGGACGCCCTTGAGCAGGCCCTGACGAAGGGCCTCGAACGCCGTGGCGAACATGTTGCCGGTCTCGCGGACGGCGGTCGCGACCTTCCCATCGTCGGTGAGGGGCCGGCTCGGCCGTGGCAGCACGCCGGTGCCCGGGCGCCCGCTGGGCGTGCCCAGACGCTGAGCCATCTCGGCGCGGCTCAGGGGCTGGGTCGTGCTCGACGCCTGCCCGGCAACGACGCCCGTCGTGTCACCCGTCTCGGCCAAAGTCGTCCCCCCTTCCGAGGCCTCCTCTTGCGCGTGAACGAGCCAAATGAGCCCGTTCCCCCGTCCGTTTCCTTCACAGGGAAAAACGGGAAGCAAGGGGAAACCTTGCGGGCGGGTGCGTGGAGCCCGCCGCTCCGAGCGGCTACCCAGGAGATCCGCGGGTCATTCCGGTTGTCGCACGGGCCGGGACAAGGGCAGGGTCAGCGGCCCAGGCGGCGCCGTATTCCAACGTCAGTTGCTCCGTTTGCTCAACTTTGTTGTGCGAAAATTGCGCAACCCCCGTTCATGAATTGTTGGTTGCAGGGCTTTCGTAATCTTGTGAAGGACGGACATAATGTGACCTACCTCCTAAACGAGAGGCCCAACGGAGGGGGAGGGAACGGGACTTTGGCGCTACGCCAGGAAGAGCTGACCAGTCTCTGCGACGACGTCGATCTCGATCGTGATCGCGCGCTCGTGGAGCGGTGCCAGGCGGGTGACTCGGCAGCCTTCGGAAACCTCTACGCCCGCTACTACGAGCGGCTCCTCCGCTTCTGCCTGCGCCGGTTGAACGACCGCCACGAGGCCGAGGACGCGGCCCAGGAGGCGTTCGCCCGCGCCTGGAAAGCACTGCCGCGCTTCGCCGGCGAGCGGCGCTTCTACCCCTGGCTGACCGTGATTGCGGGCAACATCTGCACGGACATGCTGCGCCGTCGCTCGCGCAGCACGCCGACCGACGACATGGAGCTCACTGCGCAACAGCCCGTCGGCGTCGTCGCCGAGGACACGTCCGAGGAGATGGTTCTTGCCGCAGTCGACGGCGAGTTGGTCAATCGTGCTCTTGACCGTCTCTCGACCCGCCATCGACATGTCCTGGCCATGCGCGAAGGCTCGGGATGGACGTACCAACAGATCGCGGATCACGAGGGTGTCGAGATCGGCACCATCGAGACTCTGCTGTGGCGGGCCCGTCAAGCCCTCAAGCGCGAGTTCGCCGTTGTCTCCGAATCGAAGGAGGCCTTGGCCGGATTCCTCATCGCCACGGGCGCACTCATCCGCCGCACCGTCTTCCGGGCGGCCCACCGGAGCGCCACCGTGCACCCCGCGGGCGGCGGCTCCGGAGCGTTCCGCAACGCGGTCGCCGGCGTCGCCGTCACCGGCGCGGCCGTTGCGGCGGCGTTCATCGCGCCGCACGCGCTCTCCAGCGGTCCGAGCAGTGCAGCATCGGCTCCCGGCTCAGCGCTGGCGGCTCCACCACTCGCCCTGGGATCGAGCTCTCCCGGCGCGGGGAGCGCTGCTGCGGCGACGAACGGGTCGCTCGTCGCCGGTGGTTCGAGTGCAGGCTCGACGGCGTCGGGCACCTCAGGGAGCACCGCTGGGAGCAGCGGATCGGCCACCAGCAGTGGTGGTGCCTCGGACCCGACAGGCGCAGTCGGCCCGCTTCTCGGAGGCGCCACGTCGGGCGGCACGTCGTCGGTCGGCGGTGGCCTCTCCGGCGGACTGAACCAAGCGGCAGGAGGACTGAGCAGCACCGTCAACGGCGCGACCGGCGGAGTCAGTCAGACCGTCGGTGGCGTGACCGGAGGGATCGGTCAGACCGTCGGTGGCGTGACCGGCGGGATCGGACAGACCGTCGGCGGCGTGACCGGCGGCGTGACCGGCGGTACGGGAAGTGTCGGAGGCCTGAACACGACGCTGGGCGGTGTCACCGGGACGGTGAACGGCCTCTCCGGGACCCTCGGACTGGGCACCGTGCTCCCGGGGACGTCGGGCTCGGGATCCTCGTCGGGCACGGGCACCCCAGCGCCCACGACGACGACGACCACGGCCTCCGGCGGCCTCGGTGGCCTGGGCGGCGGCCTCGGCGGCCTGCTCGACGGGGGTTAGCAACCCCCCCTCCTCGGAGACCGAGGCGCAAGCTGGGCACCGGGTATGGGTTCTCCTGGTATGGACGTCGCGCTCGCAGAACCGGGGCAACCCTGGATCGCGCCTGGTGAGCCGATCATCTCTCTGCGTGGGGTCACCAAGTCGTTCGGCTCCCATACGGTCCTCGAGGACATCACCTTCGACGTGCCCAAGGGCCGGATCACCGCGATCCTGGGCCCGTCCGGTACCGGGAAGTCCGTGCTCCTCAAGAACATCCTGGGCCTGCTCCGGCCCGAACGCGGCGAGATCTGGGTCGACGGTGACCAGATCGTGGGCCTGCGCGAGAAGCGACTCTACGAGGTGCGCAAGAAGTTCGGGGTCCTCTTCCAGGACGGTGCCCTGTTCGGATCGATGAACCTCTACGACAACATCGCCTTCCCGCTGCGCGAGCACACCCGCAAGAGCGAGGCCGCCATCCGCGAGCTTGTCTACCGCAACGCCGAACTGGTGGGCCTGATGGACCACCTCAAGAAGCTCCCCGGTGAGGTCTCGGGCGGCATGAAGAAGCGGGCCGGGCTGGCCCGGGCCATGGTGACGGAACCCGAGATCGTGCTCTTCGACGAGCCGGACTCGGGGCTCGACCCCGTCCGCGTCGCCTATCTCGACGAGCTCGTCGTCACCGCCCAGAAGGAGACGGGCGCCACCTTCTTCATCATCACGCACAACATCCAGTCGGTCATGCGGACCGCCGAGTACATGGGTGTGCTGTTCCGATCGAACCTGGTGAAGTTCGCCAGCAAGCCCGACATGCTCGCCACCGACAACCCGATCATCCAGCAGTTCCTGGCCGGCCGGCCCGAGGGGCCCATCGGCATGGACGAGATGGCCGACGCGGGCGGCGACGCCAGCCGCTACATCGAGGGCGACACCGCGGCGCTGGAGATCGGCCCGCTCGCCCGTCCGGGTGAGCCGGCTCTGGTGGCCCACGCTCCGAGCGACCAGGCCGTCCCGCCAGACTGACGACGCAACCAGAGGCGCCGCCAGCTCCGGGGCGGTGCGCTCCCGGAACCAGCGGCGTTCCCGATCAGGTGCCGTTCAATTGCCGGCGGCGGCCCCGCACACGGTCTCGACCATCAGGGCACTCACCACGTAGGGGTCCATGTTGGCGTTGGGCCGGCGGTCTTCCAGCCACCCCTTCTTGTTCTGGGCGGTCTGCCAGGGGATGCGGATGGACGCGCCCCGGTCGGACGTTCCGTAGCTGAACGTGGAGAAGTGCGCGGTCTCGTGCGCACCCGTCAGGCGGCCCTCGATGCCGATGCCGTAGTTGGTGACGTGCTCCTCGACGCGCTTCCCGAGGGCCTCGCACCCAGCGATGATGGCGTCCCACCCGCCGTCCTCGCGCATGGCCTTCGTCGAGAAGTTCGTGTGCGCACCCGCTCCGTTCCAGTCACCGAGCACGGGCTTCGGCTCGAGGGTGGCAAACGTGTCGAAATCCTCGGCGATGCGAAAGAGCAGCCAGCGGGCCGTCCAGAGCTGATCCCCGATGAGCGGCGGTGGGAGGACGCCGATCTGGAACTCCCACTGCCCCATCATCACCTCGGCGTTTGTGCCCTCGATCCCGAGACCGGCCTTGAGACAGGCCGCCGTGTGGCGCTCGACGATCTCGCGGCCGGGCATCTTGTCGCCGCCGACGCCGCAGTAGTACGGGCCCTGGGGGGCGGGAAACCCGGCTTCGGGCCAGCCCAGGGGGCGGCCGTACTGGAAGAAGGTGTACTCCTGCTCGATCCCGAACCACGGCTCCTGGTCCGCGTACTTCTCGGCCATCTCGACGCACTTCCGCCGGGTGTTCGTGCTGTGCGGGGTCATGTCGGGATGGAGCACCTCGCACATGACGAGCTTGTCGCCGTCGGCTCGCAGCGGGTCGGGACACACGAACACCGGCTGCAGGACGCAGTCCGAATCGCTTCCCTCGGCCTGGTTCGTGCTCGAGCCGTCGAAGCCCCAGATGGGGGGCTCCTTGCCGTCCCCGACGATCTTCGTCTTGCTGCGGAGCAGCGGGGCGGGCTCCGTCCCGTCGATCCAGATGTATTCGGCCTGGTAGCTCATGGATTCTCCTGTGATCCCCTTCTTCTCCGTGGTCAAGGCGCCGGAGCGGGGGGTCCCGGCTTCTTGCGATCACGACGCCCCGTACCGGATCGCCGTCATTCAGTCTCGTCGGACCCTATTTCACCGCCGTATCCGTAATGTGAACCCCAGATGAAATCGCCCTGGGTGGCATCGGGCTCGACGATTCCCGTGCTCCAGTTCGACCGCTCGGAAGCAGCTGCGGTCCCGGTCCGGGTCCTCGGAACGGCCTATGGCCAGAATATCGGTTCGCACCGGCGCGAACGGGCGCCGGCTCCTACCCGAGGTCCGGACGGCGAGGAAACCCGTCTCGGTCGCTCGATCCAACTGGCCCCGGGTGTGAACTCGCTGTCGTCCTGTCTCGGTCGATCCCGGTCCAGGAGTCCGACAACTCGAGTCCGAACGCGACAGAGGGCTGGATCTCATGATCCAGCCCTCCTCGGTTTCTTGGCAACAATCCTGTCCCCCTCAAACGACAGCGGGTTGGGTCGGCAGAAGCCGACCCAACCCGGCCGTCATCCCTTTCGGGAAGGGGGAATTTTCCCTTAGGGAGTGCGTCGCCTGTCGTAGGCGCTGCCTAGCAGGCGGTGGTGGCGCCGCTGAGGTTGTTCACGCAGTTGGCTGCGCCGCCGAACAGGTGGGCGATGCCGCCGCCCAGCAGAGTCACGGCGACCACGGCCACAACGGCGATCAGACCCACCAGCAGTGCGTACTCCACCATGGAGGCGCCACGCTCAGTCCGGGCCCGCTCAAGCAGGTTGCCGTGCGTGCTGCGAACCGCGGTGAACGCGTTCAGAAACAGCTCAATCATTCTTCTTTCCCCTCTCTCGCCCCCATTTGGTGCCGAGCGATTGCTCGAACCTGGTGGAGTTCTCACCGTTATTGTCGGCGTTCGATAAAGGCGGCTCTATAGGCTTTATGGACCAATCGCGGTGCCGGAACAGCGGTTCGTTGCGGACGTATTGTTCACACCGTTGTTGCGCGCCCGTGAACAGGTTGGCGGTTCGGTCACCCAGCCAACCCACGCACGGTCACAGAGGGCGATGAGTCCACCAGCAGTGCGTACTCCACCATTGGAGGCGCCATGCTCTCCCCGCGCCCGCTCAAGCACGTTGACGTGGGTGCTGCGAACCCAGTGGACGCCTTCAGAAACAGCCCGATCATTCCTTGCGGTTCCCCCTCAAAACGACAGCGGGCTGGGTCGGCAGAAGCCGACCCAGCCCGACCATCAATCCCATTCGGGAAGGGGGAATATTCCCTTAGGGAGTGAATCGCCTGTAGCGGGCGCTGCCTAGCAGGCGGTGGTGGCGCCGCTGATGTTGTTCACGCAGTTGGCTGCGCCGCCGAACAGGTTGGCGATGCCGCCGCCCAGCAGAGTCACGGCGACCACGGCCACAACGGCGATCAGACCCACCAGCAGTGCGTACTCCACCATGGAGGCGCCACGCTCAGTCCGGGCCCGCTCAAGCAGGTTGCCGTGCGTGCTGCGAACCGCGGTGAACGCGTTGAGAAACAGCTCAATCATTCTTTCTTTCCCCTCTCTTGCCCCACCGATCCCGAGCGGATTACTCGAAACCAAGATGATGGGGGCCCCATTTGTCATTGTCGGCTTTCGCTCCGAGGCGCTCTATAGGCTTTTTGGACCAAAACGGCAACGGTGCTCACACGACGACTGAGGCCTTCTACTCGATGGTCACCAATCCCATGACAACGGCGCGCACCAGCGCGTGCGTCCGGTTCGTGACGTCGAGCTTCTGGAAGATCGCGGCCAAGTGGTTCTTGGTCGTCTTCGGGCTGATGTAGAGCCGCTGTGAGATCTCGCCGTTCGTGGAGCCCTCGGCGAGCAGTTGCAGCACCTCCAGCTCCCGCTGGGTCAGCGACCAAGGACCCCACTGCCGTTCCTCTTGGCGCGATCGGGTCGAGACTTCAGGGTCGCGGTAGTCGTCTTGCTCGATCTGGAGGTCGTCGCGCGTCAGCGTCGCCCGCGCACCTCGCATGCTCTCGCCACGGTGGACCGTCGTGCAGACCGAAGGGCCCGACACGGACACCTGCGTATAGAACGTCCATCCGGACCCACTTCCGATCACAACGGCCGGCGACGGCTGCGCGGTCGGCTGCAGAATCGAGGCTGTATTTGCCATTCCTCCCCCTCATTCCGCTCCGGCTTGAGTTCCGGTGCGGCTCCTCCTCCACCCCAAAGGCGGTGCAATTCCCCAGGTCATTGTAAACTTCGGGGGTCAAACGACAGTCGCATCTCTGTTGCGGCGCGGGTGCGGAGGGCGGAACAGAGAACAATTGACCTCGTGAACGGCCAGTCTCAGGCCCCGGAGAATGCGTGCTTGATGGGACCCACGATAGGGCCGAGGACGACGATCATGATGGCCGGCAAGAAGCAGAGGGCGAGCGGGAAGAGGATCTTCACGGGCACCTTGGCCGCCTTCTCCCGGGCTCGCTGGCGCCGCTTGTCGCGCATCTCGTCGGCCTGAGCCTCAAGCACGCGACCGATCGGCAGACCGAGCGCGTCAGCCTGGGAGAGCACGACCGAGAACGTCACCAGGTCGTCGATGTCCGTGCGCAGCTTCATGTTCTCGAGTGCGTCATGCCTTGAGAGCCCGAGCTCCATCTCCCGGAGCGTCAGGCGCAGTTCGTCGCACACCGGCGACTCAAAGCGGGCGCAGGACACCTGCATGGCCTGCTCCAATCCGAGGCCGGCGGCGACCGAGATCGTCATGAGGTCGAGCAGGTCGGGCAGGTCGTTCGTCACCCGCTCGCGCCGCACTTTGATTCTCCGACGCAGCCATCGCGTGGGTACCAGGCCACCGATGATCGGCAAGATCAAGAGGATTGCTATGCCGAGTTTGGCGCTCACCGCACCGCTGACAAGGGCCACTACCCCGGCGGCAATGCCGAGGATGACCAGGCCCACCTGGATCGCGACAAACTCCTCGGCACGCACTGAACCCGTGAGACCGGCTTTCAGCAGGTCGGCGTGCACACTGTCGATCTCGCTGGCCGGGTAGAGACGGGACAGGTTGCGGCGGAGACCGTCGCCCACAGGGCGGAAGATCCGGCTCACCAACGGCGCCTGGACACGTTCGACGACCGGTGCCGCCTCCGCATACAGCTCGGCCTCCGAACCGAGCGAACGGATGAAATCGAGCCTTCCGGAGTTCTTGTGCGACCGCCAGGCCGCGGCGCCCACACCGGCGAGTCCGAACACCATCAAGGCGATGCCGACCAACGGGACGAAAAATGCTGCGTTCACGAGACCGCTCCCCTCTCCCTCAGACCTCGATCTTGACCATGCGGCGCACGATCCAGAATCCCAGGGCCATCAGCCCGGCTGTCCCGATGAGGACGACGAGGCCGATGCCATGCTCCATGGGCTGGAGGTACGAAGGATCCTTCAACTCAAGAGCGCACACCAGGAAGATCGGGATGGCGAAGAGCACGTAGCCCGACATACGCCCCTCTGCCGACAGTGTCTGCACCTCGCGGCGGACCTCCTGCCGGGTCCGCATGAAATCGGCCAGGGTGTGCAGGATGGGAGCCAGTCGGCCACCCGTGGATTGCTGGATCCGCACGGCCTCGACGGCCCACTTGAGATCCTCGACACCTGACCGCTCGGCCATGTTCTCGAGGGCAACGACGAGGTCGGAGCCGACGGCGACCTCGGCCATCACCCGGTCCAGCTCTTCGGACAGCGGGGCTTTCGCGTCGCGCCGGTACATGTCGATGGCACGCTGGAAGGTCTGGCCACCTTCAACCGACGCCGACATCAGGGCCAGCGCATCGGGCAGCTGTTCCTGAATCTTCTTGATCCGTTTCGCCGCACGCTGGTTCGGCAAGTACCACCCAACCCCAGCCACCACCGCGATGCCGACGATGGAGCCGATCGGGGAACCGGTGATCACACCGACCACCACGGCCAAGCCGACCGCGATGCCGGACATAATGACCAGGTACTCGCCCGCCCGCAACGGAATGGACGCCCGTTCCAGACGCCGCTCGAGAGCACCGGATGTGTCGATCCGTCCAAAGATGCCCGCGATGCGGACGGTGAGCGCGGAGAGCTCGCCGTGCTCGGGAGACTCGGAGATCACTTCGACCGGGACCTCCGCCGTCCCCATGGTGTCATCGAGGATCTGGGCCAGCGTGCGTTGCTTGGTGCGCACCCGCATGATCATGGCGACGACACCCAGGGCCAGCCCGCCGCCGACCAGGACGGCCGCGACGATCGCGCCGGCTTGGGTACCAAGGGCAGCGAGGGTCATGGTGCTCACTTCCCGTCCCGACGGCGCGCCAACATCTCGTAGAGTTCCTCGGAGGGTGGTTCGACCACCCGTCCCGGCCGCGAGGGCCGGTGATGGCGGCCCGGCCGACCAGCCGAGTTCAGCTGCTCGTTGTCGTTGCGGAAGAGGTGCGCCGGCACCTCGACGCCGTTGAGCGCCAGCTCGTCGAGGATCTTCGGCCGCAACCCGGTCGGAACGAGGCGGCCGAAGCCCTCGTTCATTTCGACCCGGTGGAAGATGTCCTGCAGGAGGACGGTGTCTCCCTCCATGCCCTGGATCTCCGTGATGGAGTGCACGACACGGGGTCCTGCGGGCGTCCGCTGCAGCTGCACGAGGCAGCCGATGGCCATGACGATCTGCTCCCGAATGGCCCGTTGCGGCAGCTCGACGCCTCCCATCATGACCATGGTCTCCAGACGGCCGAGCAACTCACGCGGCGTGTTGGCGTGCACGGTCGTCATGGACCCGGCATGACCGGTGTTCATGGCCTGGAGCATGTCGAGGGTCTCCGCGCCACGACACTCTCCGACGATGATCCGGTCCGGCCGCATACGCAACGAGTTGCGGACCAGGTCCCGGATGCGGACCTCGCCCGATCCCTCCGCATTGGACGGGCGCGTCTCCAGGGTGACGACATGCTCCCCCTGGATCTGGAGCTCCGCCGACTCCTCGATCGTGATCAGGCGCTCACCGTCGGGGATGTAGTTGGAGAGGACGTTCAGCATCGTCGTCTTGCCGGTGCCGGTACCGCCCACCACGATCAAGCTGATCTTGCCCCGTACCAGGGCCTCCAGGAACACGGCGGAGTCCATTGAGAGCGATCCGAGCCCGATGAGGTCCTGCATGACGAGGGCCCTCTCGGGGAACTTCCGGATCGTGAGCACCGGTCCGTGCAGCGCGAGCGGCGGCACGATGGCGTTGATCCGGGAGCCGTCGGCCAGGCGGGCGTCCACCATGGGGGAGGATTCGTCGACGCGCCGGCCCACTCCGTGCACCATCCGGTCGATGATGCGGCGGTACTGGTGCGGCGAGTTGAACACGATGTCGCTTCGGCTGAGCTTGCCCTTGCGCTCGATCCAGACCTCGTCGAACTTGTTGCACATGATCTCGGTGATGCTGCCGTCGGCCAGCAACGCCTCGAGCGGGCCGTAGCCGAGCGCGTCCTCGAGCATCTCCTCAACGAAGCGCTGGCGTTCGATGGGCGAAATGCCGATGTCCTCGTGCTCGAGGATGTCGTTGACGCTGGCACGGACCTTCGCCCGCAGCTCGTCCGGCGAGAGGTCGGCCGCATTCGGGGCAATGTCCGCCAGGACCTTGGCCTGGACCTTCTGTTTGGACTGCTTCCATGCTTCGTCGAGGGCTCCGCGGTCCGCTGCCCTCCGCGTGGAGTGTGCCTTGGCGCCCGACGCCGGCGCTGGACCGTTGGTCGCCGTCCGCCTTTCGGCGACAGGCTGCGCCCCGCCGTCTCCGGGACGACGGTTGCGCGGCGGGGCCGCCTCTTCTGGCGGCGCAACCGGCCCAGCGGGGGCATCGTCGGCCGCGGCCAGCTTTTCGGACAGATTCATCTCGATCAGGCCCTCTCGAGCTCAGGCACCTTGTTGGTGCGACCCTTCCTTCTCAGCCGCCAGAACCCCCGCGTCCCGCCGATCTCCGCCGTGTTCGGCCCCGTGCCGAGAATGGGAGTCATCTCATCGGTGAGGAACTGGTGCATGCCGCCCGCCAGTTTCTTCCCGATCTCCGAGCTCGCCGCCGAGATCAGAGCGGGCTTGCCCTTGTTGATGGACCTCATGACCTCTCTCGAGTACGGCAGCACCGAGACGATCTTGTTATCCAGAACCTCTTGGACGTCGCTGAGTTCGATCCCGATGTCATCCTCGACCTTGTTGAGCACGACCCCGATGCTCTCGCTGTTGATGCGCAACTTCTCGAGAGTGGTGAGGAAGACGCGCATGTTGCGGATGCTGGGCAGGTCCAGCGTCACCATGCACAGGACCCTGGTCGAGTGGTCAAACGCCGCAAGCACGATCTCAGAGAGCTGGGCCGGCGTGTCGACCACGATGTAGTCGAAGTGCCGCCGCAGGGCGCCCATGACCTTGTAGACGTCCTTCGGCGCGATCATGTCGGCGTCGGCCGGGCTGAAAGGTGCCGCCAGCACGGAGAACCCGAGCTCGTGCTCCTCGAGGTACTCCTCGACGTGCTCGTCAAGGTCGTCCTCGTCGACCGGCTCCCGGGACAGGAGGTCCGAGATGGTGAACCGCGGGCGCAGGTGGAGGGCCGTGGAGACCTCGCCGAACTGCAGGTCGAGGTCGACCAGGCAGACACGCTGGCCCGTCTCGGCGGCCAGGTAGCAGGCCAGGTTGGTGGCGTAAAAGGTCTTGCCACACCCCCCGCTCGATGAGGCCACCGTGAACACCTCGGCGAAATGCGGCCGGTCGACAACGACGCCCTGCGCCACCACGGGCAGCGTCGGGGCAGCGACCGATTCCGAGACGTCAGCGATGTCGAAAGCACGCTTGAGGGCAGCGGACAGCTGCCGCTTGCTGGTCGGGTACTCCACCAATTCGACCGCACCGGTGCGGACGATGTCGCTGAGGTTGGCCTTGGGCTTTGGTCCGAGCGCCAGCACGACGGCGGGGACCGCTCCGGCAGCCCGCAAGGTGGCCAGGCGGGCCATGCCCGCATGGCTGTCGAAGACCGGCCCGGCGACCAGCACGTCGAACGGACCCTGCTCGTTGACCTCCTCGACGACGTCAATCACGTTGGCGCTGGTGACGACCTGGTAGCCCGGCCCGAGCGAGGCCTGAATGGCCCGGCTGAGCGCCGGCGAGCGGCTGATGACGAGGATCCGGCGGGAGATCATGGTGCGCCCGTGGTCTGGTCGGTGCCGATGCACTGGTCAACCGCCGGGGCGTTGACGTCTTGCTGGGTCTGGACCACCGAGATCGACTCGTTCTGCGAGAGGAACTGGAGGGACCTGGCATTGGTCGGCGAAAGCGCCAGGAGCAGCGTCTCAGAGGACGGAATGGTGCGGCCGGCCGAACCCTTGAGCCCCGAGAGGGAGGGACTCGTGGCGGACACATCGAGCACCTGGATGTCCGCCATGGCGAGCTCGGTGCACGGCAGCGGCACCGTTGACGAGGACTGGCTGGCCGTGGAGACCTTCGTGATGTTGGCGTAGATGTCGACGTGGCCTCCCGGCTGCAGGTAGCCCGACAGGTTGCCGGCGCCGCTGATGCTGACGGTCATGGCATCGAGCCCCTGCGGGACGGAGATCGACGACGTGCTGGCGATCAGCTCGCTCGAGCTGATCGCGCTGCCCTTCTGGACGGGCGACGTGAGCACCTCGTCGCTCAGCGCCTGCAGGGACTGCAGGTCGGCCGGCGAGTACGACTTGGTCGGGACGAGCTGGATGGCGACGAGGCCCTGGGAGACCATGGTCTGACCGGTGGTCCCGGCGGGGATGTTCTGCTTGGCCACCACGGCCGAGGTGGTCGTCCCGGCTACGGTCTGGCTCCCCGTGTGCTTGGACGCGCTCTGCACACTGGCGTAAGCGATGGCGCTGCCGGCGATGAACAGGATCACCCCGATCAGCACCAATATCATCGTCTGCTTCTTCACAGAAACTTCCCCCCTCACTCAACGGCGTGACAACGCCCCGTCATGTCCACTGCTTCGTGGCCGGCGCCCTCGTCGAGACCGCGGGCCTTGGCTCCGTTGGAGGGTACGACGACAACCCGCCAACGTACATAGGTCCTATTGACCATTCTCGAGCCGAGCGCCCCTGCTCGCGGCACCAAATGGTCCAAATGTCCCATGTACCGGGCGGGCCGGCGCGCCACAGAATCCAACCCGTGAACAATTCGCTGCGGTCAAGCCCTGCGCGGAGCCGCCGATATGGGGGAGGGAACAAAAGTTGGGACCGCGTACCTCGGAAGTTGTGCAAAAACTGAGGCGGCGAAAGGAGAACGATCATGGCGAGCGCGGGGCCGAAATGATCGAGTTCGCCATCGTCGTCCTGCTGCTGATCACGCTGCTCTACGGGATCATCACCTACGGCCTGATCCTGGCCGCCCAGGCCACGGTGACGCAGGCCGCCGCCGACGCCGCCCGGGCGGGTCTGGTCGCGCCCTCGAGCGCAGTGTCGACGGCTGAGACGCAGGCGGGAACGGACGTGGGCTGGATGGACAAGGGTGCCTGCGCCACCTCGAACAGCGCGATCACCTGCGTGGCCAGCACGGAGAAGTGCCCCTCGAACGCCAGCATCGACTGCCTGAGAGTGACCGTCACGTACAACTACTCCTCGAGCCCTCTGTTCCCGGAACTGCCCGGTCTCAGCGTCATCACGCCGTCGACCATTTCGTCCACAAACATCGTGCAGCTCGGGTCCGTCTCGTGATCGCACGATTCCGGAACTGGCTCCGGTCCCGCCGCGAGCAGGAACGCGGCGCCGTCCTCGTCTTGACGTCCGTCTGCATGGTCGCGCTTCTCGGGGCCGGCGCCATGGGCGTCGACATGGGTTTCTTGGTCGTCGGCAGCCGGACCGCGCAGGCCGTAGCCGACACGGCTGCGATGGACCTCATCCAGTACATCAACGTGGCTGACCAGCAGACGACGATGGCCGGCGTCCAGAACTACCTCGACAACGAGGTTCCGGGCGTCCTCACCGATAACTCTTCGAACGCCCAGCTCGCCGTGACACCGATGCTGTATCAGAACGGGACGTACACGATTCCGGCCGCGGGTTGCCAGGACACCGTCCCCTTCGACCCGGGCGTCCCGGTCTGCAACGCCGTCGCGGTCACCGCGAAGCAGGCGGTGCCACAGCCCTTCTGGGGTGGCGACAATCTGGTCACGAGAAGCGGGAGCGGGCTCCCGGTGGGCAGCGGCTGCGGGACGACGACCAGTGGCGGGTGCGGCATGGGGTGCAGTAACAATCCCTGCTTCAGTTGCCCCACCGGGGGATGCACGAGTTGCCCGACTACAGCTTGTTCTGTCTGGCAGGCCATGTCCTGCTTCTCCATCGGGTCGTACCTGGTGAGTGTCAACGCGCAGCAGACGACGGTGCTCAACGACATCCTGAGACCGCTTGGGACCTCGGCCAACTTGACCGCCTTGGGCTATCAAGGC
This sequence comes from uncultured Acidimicrobiaceae bacterium, assembly GCA_963719485.1. Classification (GTDB taxonomy): domain Bacteria; phylum Actinomycetota; class Acidimicrobiia; order Acidimicrobiales; family RAAP-2; genus Bog-473. The sequence goes on along the minus strand of OY970387.1, from coordinate 2,300,457 downwards.
TTGGCCAATACCTCTGTCAGCCTGGATCAGCTGATCACCGCGTCGGGGACTCTGCTGAACCCCTCCGATGTGATGACGACGTCACTGACGGCGGCGCAATGGCTGGGCATCTTCACCAACGCCGTGAACAACCAAACGCCGTCGGGACCGTGCAGCACGGGCAAGACGAGCCAGCGCGACAACGCGAGTGATGCGCTCGCCGATCTCGACTTCCGCGGATCCACCTCGGTCGAGCTGTGTCAGCTCGTCTCGGTCAACGGGTCGAATTGCGCCAACGGCGATCTGTCGCTCTCCTCGCTCTCGGCGGGCGTGAACGTGCTCCAGATGCTGACAACAGAGGCTGAACTCGTGAACGGGTCGAGCGGCCTGGACATCACCTCGGCACTCAACGTCCCTGGCGTGACGTCGGCCGAACTGTTCCTCCACGTCATCCAACCGGCCCAGATCGCCATCGGGCCCGTGGGTTCTTACACCGCGGCGTCGCCCTGCCCGGCGACCTCGGGCACGTCGACGTGCGCGGAGACGTCGCAGATCTCGGCGGACCTCCAACTGAGTGTCCTGGGAGCAGGACTCCTCGACATCCCGCTGTCCGCGGCCGACGGGGTGGCGACCCTCAGCAGCATCACGTGCGCCAATAACGCCATGGCGAACACGACTATCAACGCCTCGACCACGACAGCGACGGCCGCGATAACCCTGGCCGGCGTGGCCACTACAACTCTGACCATCAATGGTGCGCCCCCGACCAGCGAGTCCTACGGCTCGAGTGTCGTGCCGCCGACCGCGAGCACCATCTCGGCCGGCACCAATCCGCAGTCGCTCGGAGTGCCTGTCCTGTCCTTTGGGGGCCTCAGCACCTTGAGCCCGGTGTACACCCTGCTCACTTCAGTATTGCCTCGCTTCTACGCACCCGTTCTCCTGGCGGCGGGTGTCTCCGTTGGCAACGCCGACGTGGCCGACCTGGGCTCCAACTGCGACGCGATCGAGCTCGCGCCGTGAGCACCTGGGCCACCCTCCTCGGCGGAGCGGCCATCGGCATGGCGGCCGGCGCGCTGCTCGTACCGTTCACGCGGCGCGAGCTGGCCGCCTCAGTCGCTCGCTCGGCCGACGCGGCGAGCAACGCTTTGGTGGCCGATGAGGCGACGACGACGACTGCGTCGGCGGTCACTGCGACGGCCGTCACCTCGACCGCGCCCATCCGTGTCCCTCCCTGGCACCGGGTGGCCCTCCTGATGGTCTCCGGCCTGGTTCCCGCCTATGTGTTGCACCAGGTGGGCTGGTCGATCATCGCCCTGCCGCCCCTGCTGCTGTTCGTCGGGATGGTGCAGCTCGCGTACTGTGACCTGACGCACCGCCTGCTGCCCAAGACCATCGTCTACGCGCTGAGCGCGGCGGTGATCCTCAGTGGCATCGTGATCGCGGGCGTTATGGATGAGTGGCACCGCCTCGTCGTGGCGTCGGTGGGCGGGGCCGCGTTCTTCGCGGTCCTGTTCGTGGTGAACCTGATGAACCCGCACTGGATGGCCTTCGGCGACGTCCGCCTGTCGCTCGTCATCGGGTTCGGACTCGCCTGGATCAACCCGCTCGCGCTCCTCGAGGGGTTCTTCCTCGCCAATATCTTCGCCGCCGTTGTCGGGGTCGGCCTCATCGCGGCACATCGCGCCGACCGCAAATCCGCGATGCCCTTCGGCCTCTACCTGGCCCTCGCGACGGCCCTGGTGCTCGTGACCTGGAGCTAGATACCGAGGAGACCCGGAGAGGACCTGCGCCGACGGCACCGCGGACGGACGCCTTCGCCGGCACTGGGGACGGGCGCCCCTGAGCGTTTGGTCGCGCCGGAACGTTTGTTCAAGAACCTCCGGCGAGTTCCTCGACACGGCTTCTCTGCGAACGCGACAGTCAACGGCTCCTGGTGTGACTGTTTCGACTCGTTCGCACGGGCCGCAGCGGACGCGCTCGACAACAGGCGATCAAACCTGCGCTGGTGACGCCAAAATAGGGGCTTTTTTCCTATGGGTTCATCGGTCATTACGCCGACTATTGGTGCATGGGACGCGTCTGCACCACGTCTGCACCTTCGCGACCGGATCATGAGAGCCCCCAAGGTGCACTCGGCTATTTGAGGACGAGACGCGCCAACGAGGATGGCGCAGCGTTGGTGGAATTCGCCATCGTCGTTCCCTTGCTCGTCCTTTTGCTGTGCGGCATCATCGATTTCGGGTTGATGTTCGGCGGCGATATGTCGATGCAGAGCGGGGTCGCTTCCGCCGCCAGAGCGATCTCCCTCAACAGTTATCAGTACAGCGGCAGCCTCTGCAGCCAGGGTGGGACGAAGACCCCCACGGCGCAGGCGGTCTGCAACGTTGTCGCCGACCTCGGACAGCTCACAGGTCTTAATACCAACAACCTTTCCGTCGGCATTTGCTTTGTCACTCCAGGATCGGCCCTCAGCTGCGGTGGATCCCCCGCTCAGGGGACGAGCGTGACCGACGACCTGGTGGTGTGTGCCCAGGCGCCATTGGAGTCAACCACGGGCCTGACGTCGATCTTCGTGTCGGGCACGACGGTTTACACCTCCAGTCGACAACTCATGGAACAGCCCCAACCATCGACCACAACCGCGTTCGCGTCCTACAACTCGAGCTCAAGCCAGGTCTCTTACAACGGCCAGGCGATCCCAGGATTGACATGCACGTGAACAGGCGATCGGAACGAGACGAGCGCGGCTCTGTCGCCATTCTCGTAGCCCTCTCTCTGGTCGTGCTCTCCATGGCCGGTGCCATGAGCGTCGACTTTGGCAACATGGCGCAACTCCACCGGCACGCCCAAACCACGGTCGACGATGCCGCCATTTCCGGTGCTGACTTACTGGAGCAGGGCACAGACTCATTGTCCCAAATCGTCAGTGCCACGGAGAGCTACATCGATGAGAACTGGAGGAACCTCCCATCGTCCGCCTGGAACACCTGTCCCAGCATCCCTACCGGCTTTTCTGCCCCGTCGGGGTCGCTCCAGAACTGCGTGACGTTCAACGGCACCTCGACCGCAGGCGCCACCGCCATCAGTGTCGAGTTTCCACCGCAGTCCGTTCCCTTCACCCTGGCGCGCCTCGGGGGCTTCGTGAGCGGCACCGTCGAGGCGTCGGCGGCAGCGGTGATCGTACCCGGGACCTCTCCGTGCGCCCTCTGCCTTCTGGGTCAGAGCGGTCCGAACGGTCCGGCACTCGACGACATCGGCACGGGCACCTTCACGGTGAGTGACGCCAGCGGAAACGCCGGCATAACTGCGAACTCGTCACGTTCAGGATCGGGCACGAACGCCGCCGCGTATATCAACGGATCGGGAACAGTCACGGCCCCGCAGATTGGCCTGGTCGGATCCTACGACTCGAAAAACAAGAGCGGTGCCTTTCAACCTACTCCGACGACCCCCGTACAGCCGGTGCCGGATCCTCTCGGTGGTCTCCCGGTCCCTACGCCGACAAGCGGCACGACGATCCCGAGCGCTTCCTATTCGTGCAACTCCGTCTGCGGGGTTCTGCCGTCGGGGATGTACGGCAACATTTCCCTCGGCGGCGGCGGAACCCTGACCCTCCCCTCGGGCAATTACAACAACATCAGTGTCATAGGAAACTCCGTTCTCACGCTCGAGTCGGGGACCTACTTCATAACGGGTGCGTTCACGGTCGGAGGGACCGGAGGTGCCAGTGTCCAGGAAGCCGGAGGCGTGCTGCTGTACTTCCAGTGCAGCTCTGGTGGCCAGCTCGCCGCCTGCGCAGGCGGTGGGCAAGCGGGAGGTTCACTCAGCCTGAGCGGCACCGGCAATCTGACCCTCGCTCCGCAGACCACGGGCCCCTACGCGGGTCTCACCGTTTTTTACGACCGCAACGACAATTCCCCGATGACCCTCTCCGGCACCCCGGGTGTTCTGTTCTCGGGCACGGTCTATGCCAAGTCCTCGGACCTTGCCCTCAACGGCAATGGTCCCGCGCTGGCGTCGTACATCATCGTGAACTCCGCCACCATCTCGGGTACTGGTTCGATCGGGGTGCATTACGACGCGAGCCAAAACATCGCCCCGCCGGGCGCTCCGTATCTCTGCAGCACCACGGCGAGCAATTGCTGACGACGCTTGGAGTCCTCGAGAACCTGTCGTAGGCCTCGCAGAAGCCGTCGATGAGCCCCACGAACGCCGTGGCGAGACCGCCGTAATGGCGCTCGCCGGAGCTGATCGTGGGCATTGGCCCCGCGAGCGGGCAGACTGCACCGCACGACCGGCGACCTACCGCGCGGCGCTGGTCCTGCTCACCTAACGCGGAATCCAGGCGTTCTCAGCCGGGCGTCAGTACCTTCACGTTGTGGGCCTCGTCGCCCCTGCGGCCGGCGCCGATGGTGAACTCCACGGTCGACCCCGGCGCGATGCCGCGGCGAGCATCTCCCTCGACCTGCGAATGGTGCACGAAGAGGTCCACTCCTCCTTGGTGTTCGACGAACCCGAAGCCACGCGCACTGTTGAAGAACTTCACCGTCCCGGTCTTCTTCCGAGTCTTCGGCCTGCCCTCCGCCTTCTTACCCTCCGCCTTCCGGCTGCCCTCGGCCTTCCGGCTGCCCTCGGCCTTCCGCCCAACGCTGCTCTTCTGGCTGCCCCCATTGACGGCAGATGGTGCCTGCAAGGGTGTTGAGAACGGCGCCAAGAGCCCCGGTTCCAGGCCCAGCGCACGCTGCACCCCGCGCACGTCCTTGTCCTGCTCCGGCGTAACCAGGGACACGACCGTCCCGGTATGGCCGGCCCGGCCCGTCCGACCCGAACGGTGCACATAGTCCACGTGGTCCGGCGCGGGGTCGAAATGGACCACGCACGGCAAGGCGTCGACGTGGATGCCTCTGGCGACGACGTCGGTCGCCACCAAGGCGTCGGCCTTGCCCTTGGCGAACGAGTCCAGCGCCCTCTCCCGCTGGCCCTGCGTCCGGTCGCCGTGCATCGGGACCGCACGCACACCGTGGGCCTGGAGCTGTCGGACCACGCGGTCGGCTCCCCGCTTGGTGCGGCAGAAGACGAACGCCTGGCCGTGGTGCTCGATGAGCTTTGCCGTGATGGCCACACGCTCGGCCCGATCGACCTTCCAGAAGTGGTGGGCAACGTCCCCCTTGGCCTCGGCGGTGGCTTCGATGGCGACCTTGACCGGGTTCCGCTGATAGTTGCGGATGACGGACTCCACCTCGCGCCCGATGGTGGCCGAGAAGAGGAGGACCTGGCGGTTGGGCGCCGTCTGGTCGAGCAGGCGGCGCACGGCAGGAAGGAACCCCATGTCGGCCATACGATCCGCCTCGTCCAGCACCACGGTCGTGACCTCGTCGAGAAGGACGTCGCCCCGCTCGATGAGGTCCTCGAGGCGGCCGGGGCAGGCGACCACGATGTTGACGCCCTTGTGCAAGGCACGCACCTGGTCGCGGTACCCCGTGCCACCGAAGATGGACACCACCCGCTTGCGGTCCTGGCCCATCAGGTCGCCGATCACCTCGTGCACCTGCGAGGCAAGCTCGCGTGTCGGCACGAGGACAAGCGCTCGCGGGCGCCGCGGGCGCGCCTGCACCGTGTTGACGACGAGGGGAAGGCCGAAGGCCAGCGTCTTGCCCGATCCGGTCGGCGCCCTGCCGCAGATGTCCCGGCCCGCCAGGGCAGGGGGGATCGTCTCCGACTGAATCGTGAGTGGTTCGGTGATGCCCTGACGGGAAAGGCGGTCGCAGTACGCCGCGGGGACGCCAAGGTCTGAGAAGGAAGAAATGACAAGACTCCGATCGAGAAGAAGTGGCCTACTCGATCAGATGTCTCGAACGGGCCCGCCGGGCGAACGCCCGAAGCAGACCAACGTTAGCAGACGCCAGGATTAGCCTGCCGTCATGCCCGTGCTCACGTCCAAACTGAAGGAGCGCTGGGACACCGACGGGTGGTGCATCGTACCGGGCGTGATCCCGCCCGCCGAGTTGGCGGGGGCGCAGGACGCCATGCACCGCCACTTCCCCACTCCCGCCGAAACGGCCGAAACGGGTGGCGCTGCTGTCGGCGAATGGCATACCTGGGATGCGCCCTGGCCGGAATTCCCCTTTCACAGCTCGCGCCTCAACGCGCTCGTCCTCCATGACAACGTGGTCGACCTGGCCGAGGGACTGCTCGGCGCGACGGACCTCGCGCTCTACATGGGGATCGCGACCGCCAAGTACGCCCACCAGGATTCGGGCTACAACCAGCTGCTGCACGCCGACTACCCCAACCACATGCTGGTCGTCCCCCGCCATGAGCCCGGCTACCAGCAGGCGGAGTTCTTCGTCTACCTCACCGATGTCGCCGCGGAGGACGGCGCCACCCGGTTCGTCTCGTGGCGGAAGACGAAGGACATCCCGGTCGAGCGGCACACGCTCAACTACCTCGACTACGCCGACCTGTACGCCGACCCTTCGAGTGCGGCAGCACCCGCCGGATCGGTCGTCGCCTACCGTCCCGACGTCTACCACCGTTCGGCGGACTTCACCGACCCCACGCGCTACCGGGTCATGCTCCACGTCTCGTTCCGTCACCGCGACGCCGGCTGGGGCGGGTACCAGGCCTGGCCCTTCCGCGGCTTCTCTGCCGAGCTCACGAAGTACGTCCAGGGGGCCACGCCGCGCCAGCTCGCGCTCATGGGCGTGCCCGAACCCGGACATCCCTACTGGAACGAGGCGACGCTCGCCGGAGTCCAGGCGCGCTACCCCGACCTCGACATGAGCCCCTGGAGGGACGCGCTGCGCTGAGCTCTCAGCCGGCGCGCAAGGGGGCGCCGGGCGCGACGAGCGGCCAAGGCATCTCACGCTCCGCCACCAGCGCCAGATCGAGGAGCAGCTGTTCGCGATGGTGCCCGGCCAACACCTGGAGCCCGACCGGCAGCCCGTCGACCAGGCCGGCGGGGATGCTCACCGCGGGGCTGCCGTTGAGGTTGGACGGCGCGGTCAGCGCGGCTTGGTTCATGATGGCCCGGGCGAAGCCGATCTCGTGGATGAGGTCCCGCCCGGGAAGGGTCGACGGGGGCGGACCCTCAGCCTTGAACGCGACGTCGGGGTGCGTCGAGCAGAACACGAAATCGGCTTCGTCGAAGAGATCGGCCATGGCGCCGTTGAGCTGCCGGCGGTAGCGCTCGATCGACGCGGCCCGCTCGAGGTTGTAGCGCTCCTGCGCACTGCGGAGTCCCACCGCCATCTCCCGTGACAGCTCGTCGACACGGTCGGGATAGGCATCGCCGAGGTCCGCCACGAATGGTGGCTGGTTGGCCATGGCCCAGGCCCCCCGCAGCGGCGGCAGCGCCGGCGTGACGGTGACGAGTCGCAGCCGGGCTGTCCGGGCCAGGCGCTCTGCGCTTCGGGCCACCAGCGCGGCGACGTCCTCCCGGACCTGGGCGATGCCGAGGTCGATCACGATCACCGCTGTCATGCCGGACAGATCGTGCGTGCCGAGCCCGGCCTCCCATCCCTCGACGCGGGGCAGGCTGAGCGGATCGCGCCGGTCGAACCCGTTGCAAGCGTCGAAGTAGCGGGCCGTGTCCCGCACCGAACGGGTCAGGCATCCCAACACGGTGGTCATGGGCTCGACGGTCCCGTCCGGGCCCTTCGGGATCCGCCCGTAGGTCGCCTTCAAGCCGAACAGCCCGCTGCAGGCGGCCGGGCCCCGGATGGACCCTCCACCGTCGCTGCCCGTGGCGATCGGCAGGAGGCCGCCGGCGACCGCCGCCGCCGTCCCACCCGACGAGCCACCCGGAGTGCGCTCGAGGTTCCACGGATTGCGCGTCGTCCCGTGCAGCTCGGTCGAGGTGCAATTGATGCCGCCGAACTCCGGTGCCGCCGTTTGGGCGGCCAGCACCGCTCCGGTCGCGCGCAGCCGGGACAGCGACGTGTCGTCGTGGTCGGCCACCCGGTCGCGGAAGATCACGGACGCCTCGGTGTACGGCCACCCCTCCACCTTCTCGAGCTCCTTGACCCCGAACGGAACACCCCCGAAAGGCAGCGAGACGTCAGCCTGGCGGGCGGCGTCGGCTGCTCGCTCGAAGTCGGTGAAGCTGAAGGCGTTGAGGGGTGAGGCCGCCGTGGCGGCGATGCACTCATGGAGCGCCTCGACCGGAGAAAGCTCACCGGCCCGGAAGGCTTCGACCAGGCCGCAGGCGTCTCCCAGCCATGGCGTGCCCACGGCGCGGAGAGTAGCCCGCAGGCCCGGTCGACGTCGCCGGCAGTGGCGGTCGGTAGCGTGCCGGAGATGAAGACCTCGCAGCTGACGACACCGGCGCTCCTCGTGGACGCCGGCGGGCTCGAGGCGAACATCCGCACCATGGCCGAAGCCCTGCCGGGCGAGCGCCTGCGCCCGCACGTCAAGGCGCACAAGTGCACGGCGCTGGCCGCCCGGCAGGCGGCGGCGGGCCACACCGGGTTCACCTGCGCCACCGTGCGCGAGATGGAGGGCATGGCGCGGGCCGGACTGGGCGAGGACCTCCTGTTGGCCAACGAGGTGGCCGACGCGACCCGGCTGGGCGTCCTCGCCCGGGCGGGTTCGCGCGTCACCGTCGCCGTCGACTCCGACGCGACGATCGAGGCAGCGGCGCGCGCCGGCGTGCCCGAGGTGCTGATCGACGTCAATGTCGGCCTCCCCCGCTGCGGCTGCCCGCCCGAGGAGGCCGGGCGGCTGGCCGATCATGCCCGGGCCGCCGGTCTCACCGTGCGCGGAGTGATGGGGTACGAAGGCCACATCGTCGGCCTCGAGGACCGGGCGGCGCGTACCACCATGCTCGAAGACTCCATGGCGCAGCTGATCCTGGCCGCCGCCGAGGCTGGCGGCGAGGTGATCTCGGCGGGCGGCACCGGGACCTACGACATGAACACGTGGGCCACCGAGATCCAGGCCGGTTCCTACGTTCTCATGGACACGGCCTACGGCAAGCTCGGCCTGCCCTTCGTCCAGGCGCTCTCGGTGCTGGCCACGGTGATCTCGGTGTCGGCGGGTTGGGTCGTGGGGGACTGCGGGCTCAAGGCGCTGGGCATGGACCACGGCAACCCGTCCGTCGAGGGCGCCGAGGTCTGGTTCTGCTCGGACGAGCACCTCACGTTCGTCCCGGATTCCCCGCTGCGGCTCGGGGACCGCGTCCACGTGCTCCCGGCGCACGTCGACCCCACCGTGGCGTATCACGAGCACCTCTTCGTGGTCGACGGCGACGAGGTGGTCGAACGCTGGGACATCGATCTCCGGGGCTGGTGACGCGGCCCGACCTGGCTGCGGGAAGGACCTCGGAAGGTTCGCGCCGCCCCGGTAGGGTCTTGCCCGACAAGAGGAGGCCGGTATGGCAGACACCACGTTCACGATCGGGGCCGCCGTCGAGTGCAGCGACGGGCCCTGTGGCGCGGTGAGCCGGGTGGTGGTCGACCCGGTGGCCCGCGAGCTCACCCACCTGGTGGTCGAGCCCGAGCACCGCAGCGGCCTGGGCCGCCTCGTCCCGCTCGACATGGTGGAGGCGGGCGCCAGCGGTGTCCGTGTCCGCAGCACCCTCGCCGAGTTCGAGAGACTCCCTTCGGCCGAGGAGACCGACTTCCTCCCCGGCGGAAGTGGCTACGACGCCTACGCCGCGCACGAGGCGTACTACTGGCCCTACTTCGGCCTGGAGGGTGGCGCCGACCCGACGCTCGCCTTGGCCAGCGCGGTCGAGACCCGCGACACCCTCCCGCCGGGTGAGGTCGGCGTGCGGCGCGACGAGACCGTGCACGCGAGCGACGGTGAGATCGGCAAGGTGGAGGGGCTCGTCATCGACTCGGCCCGGGGGCACGTCACCCACGTGCTCCTGCAGGAAGGGCACCTGTGGGGAAAGAAGCAGGTGGCCATCCCGATCGACGCCGTCGAGAAGATCGACACGGGCATCACGGTCAAGATGACCAAGGAGGAGATCGAGGCCTTGCCGGCCGTCGGCGTCACCGAGCACCACCGCTAGACCCAGGGGCGCCGGCGCCGGATCCCGCGAGTCAGCTGCCGCTGTCCCCCTCCGTCTCCTGGGCGGCATCGGGGAAGTCGCGCAGGGTGCGCATCGGCGATGCGAGCAACCAGATTCCCGCCAGGGCCTGGCCCAGCGCGCCCACCCACAGCGTGGTGCGCAGCCCGAAGACCGCCCCGAAGACACCGCCGAGAAGCGCGCCAATCGGCAGCACGCCCCAGACGACGAAACGCATGGTGGCGTTCATCCGCCCGAGGAGGCGGTCGGGGCACAGGCGCTGGCGGAAGCTGACCTGGTTCACGTTGTAGACCGTCGCCGAGAAACCCACCAGGAGCATCCCGAAGCCGAAGTACAGGAGCCCTGCGCCGGGCATGGTGAGCGGGATCAGCAGCGCCCCGACGCTGCAGGCGATGCCGACGATGGTGGCGCGCGCCCCGCCGAAACGGCGGGCGATCGGCCCCGCCGCGAACGCGCCGGCCACGCCGCCGATCCCGCCCATGGTGAAGAGGAGGCCGATCTGCCCCGGTGAGGCGTGGACCTGGCGCACCAGGAAGATGATCTCGACCGCGGCAGCGATGCCGCTGAAGAGGTTGGCGGTGGCGGTCGTGGCCGCGATGGCCCGCAGGAGCGCATCGCCGAACACGAAGCGCAGTCCCTCGGCGATGCCGTGCACGAGCCTGGGGTGGCCGCCCTCGGGCACGGCGGGCTTCGGCTCGGGCGCGCGGATCGCGCCGACGGCCACGGCGGAAACGACGAAGCTCGCCGCGTCGACCGCCACCGCGGCCGAGCTGCCGATGGCCTGGACGAGGCCACCGGCGGCGCTGGGGCCGGCCACCGCCGCCACCTGCGCGCTGCCGGTGAGCTTGGCGTTGCCCTCCACGAGGTGCTCGCGTCCGACCAGGCCCGGAAGGTAGGACTGGTAGGCGACGTCGAAGAACACGGTGAGGATCCCGCTGGCCAGTGTGACGACGAAGAGCTGGGCCAGTGTGAGGCCGCCGACGGCATAGGCGATCGGGACCGAGCCCAGTGCGAGCATCCGGCCCACGTCGGCACCGATCATGACGCGGCGCTTCCGCATCCGATCGACCCACACCCCGGCGGGGAGCCCGACAACGAGGAAGGCGGCCGTCGATGCCGCCGTCAGGAATCCCATTTCGAGGGTCGTGGCGTGGAGCGTCCCCACCGCGAGCAGTGGGATGGCCAGGAGACTGACCTGTGAGCCGAGCTCGCTGACCGTCTCGCCGCCCCAGAGCAACCGGAAGTCGCGGTGGCGCAGCAGTCCCCCCTTGGCCATCGGCGGACCCTAATGGCTGCACTTGGATCCCTGGGCTTCCACGTCCGTGTCGCCTCCCGGCTGGGATAGACCGGTGGCCGTGCGTGCTCGAGGCGTGGTCATCGGCCTTGCCGGGATCGCCCTGTGTGAGTGGTGCGGCTGGGTCAGCGGCTACCACCGGACGTCGGCGGCCGCGGAGATCACGTGGGGTATCTCGCTGGGCGCGGTACTCCTCGTCGGTCTCGCGCTCTGGCGCGGGAAGAGGGGTCGGCGCCTCGGCTGGCGTCTTCGAACCGGCGCGAGACCCGTGGCCGCGAGTTGACCGGGGCGGTCCGGGACCGGCGCTACGAGGTGTCGCGCCGTGGTTGGCGCTCCTGGTGGTCGCGCTGGCCTGGGACGTCCTTGGCATCGATACCGGCCCGCACCAGTACCACCTCACGATCAGCGCGCTGGCCCAGGCCTACCGCCCGCTCAACGCGGCCCTGCTCCTGGTGTGGGTGCTCGTGGGGATCGGCTACGAGGTGGCGCGCGTCCGGGCGCCCGTCGGGGGCGTGGGCGAGGCAGGAGATCCGCCCACTCCCGGGAGCGGGGGCGCGTTGGCCGCCGCTCTGGGATCACCGGGGGTTCATCCCGTCACGCCGTCGCTGCTCCTGCCATCGAGCCCGCCCGTCGGAGTCGCGTTCTGGGTGGCGCTGCCCCTCGTCGCTCTTCTCATCGACCTGTCGGCTCGTCACTCGGTGGGCCGGAGGGCGAACGCGGAGGAGTTCGTCCGATTCATCTCCGCCTCACGGCTCGCGCAGGTCACGCTCGTCGCAGCGTGGGCGTTTGCCGGCTACCACCTCTTCGCCCGCTGAGCCACGCGCTCGTGAACGCTTAGGGCTTGGTCACCAATGCGTCGAGTCGAGCCAACGTCAGCTCCATGTCACGGCGGGTCTTCTTCGAGTAGATGTCGCCGAGCGTCAAGAGCACGCGCTGGTGATCGGTGGAGATGTCCCAGCTTTCCCGCACCTGGGTGCGGTCGCCGTGTGGTTCGAGTTCGTAGCGCCAGATCCGGCCTGCCACGTAGGGCTCGAGCCTGCCCTTGGGTCCCGTCTGCCAGGCGATACGGCGGTTCTCCTCGAACTCCACGACGGTGTTCAACGTGGAATAGCGGACTCCCATCTTCATCCCCATGCCGAACGTCACCCCGAGCGCGAGCCTGCCCGAGTCCGATTGGTTCGCCCCCTGCAGCATCCCAGAGCCATCGATGAGGGAGTGTTTGGCCGGGTCGGCCAAGACGTCGAAAATGACCTCCGGCGGGGCGTTGATGAGGCGCTCGACCGTGAAGACGTCGTTCTTCATTCTCTGCTCCCCTGCCCGTGCGGTGCTTGCGCCGATATGGCGGCACTGATTGCTGCTGCATCATCGTTGTGCCCGGGCTCGACCGCAATCCGGCAGCCGGTGCCGGATCCGAAGCACTCGGATAATTCTCAGCAACTATGGCGCAGCGCTTCCGTCTCGAGCCCGGCCAGCGCCGCCTGGCCAACGGTGGTGGGGTGGATGCCATCAGGCGACACCCAGGCGGGGTTCGTATATTCAAGTTGCCCCCACTCGAGAACATGCACATTGGCGTGTGCCTGGGCGAGCCTCGCGATGCTCGAGTCGATCTGTGCTCCCACGGGTCCCGAGCGAGGGGAAACCGTGACGTAGACGACACAGGTGGCGGGCGAGATCGCAGCCCACTCACCGAGAAATGGCTGGGTCCATGTTGCGTCTCTCGCGCCCGCATCGTCGGTGCCGAGCTCAATCACCCATGCCCACGGTTGGTTGTGCGCAAGGGTGGTCACATTCGTGAGTGCCTGTCCGATCTTCACACCCGGAGTGGCACTGATCGTCGCGTTGTAGCCCGCGTTGGTGAATGCAACAGCGATCGAATCTCTGCTCAAGGCAGTGATTGAGTCACCCACCACGTAGACGGCCGGGCGGGTGGTCAAGTCGCGCCACAGCCACGCGCTCAGAGCGCCCAACACCACGACCGCACAGCTGACGACTGCGATCCGGCGGGAGGCGTGTGCCCGGGGTCGGCGCGCTGGAGCCTGCCTTCCTTGCGTTCCGACCGAAGAGTGTTTGCTCAGCACATCCACTCCGGGTCCATACCCAATCCCGTGGCCGACCCCTCTCGGACTCAGAGGCTTCACGGTGCGGCGGCGCCTCTGCCGCCGCCCGACCGGGAGCGGTCGGGCTGATCGCGCAGGGTGCCCCGGCGCCGAATAGCCGTCCGGCAATCGGGTAAGAGGTATGCATGAGCAGGAGGACGGAGCACGTCGAGCGTGAGATGAAATTCGCGCGCGACGCTTGAGCTCGAGTTACCCGCCCTGCAGGACCTCACCAACGCGGTGCCACTGCTCCCGCCGCAGCAGCTCAGGGCGATCTACCACGACACGCCGGACTTCCGGCTCTTCGACCGGAACATAACCATCCGGCACCGGGTGGGCGAGCAACCTGGTCCCGGGCTCTGGACGCTCAAGCTGCCCGGCAAGGTCGCGGGTCGGGTGTTGGAGCGAACCGAGATCTCGTGGCCCGGCAGCGAGGCGACCCTCCCCGCGGAGGCCCAGCGGATACTGCGCGGCATCGTGCGGTCCTCGGAGCTGAGTCCGGTCGTCACCATCATCACGACCCGACGCCGTTTCGTCCTCCGAGACGCCTACGGCACCACGTGGGCGGAGCTCGACGACGACACGGTCACAGTGAGCGGCGGCCCGCAGGACGGCCTGCGCTTTCGCCAGCTCGAGCTTGAGCTCAGTTCGGAAACCGACGACCATGCCACGCGGGGACTGTTCAAGGAGGTCGTGCGGCGATTGCGGGCCGAGGGAGCCAGTCCCGAGACCGAGACCAAACTTGCCAAGGCCCTGGGCCCGGCGGTCGCCGCCGGTCCCGTGCGGAGTGGGGAGTCGCAGCTCGGCGCGCGGGCGACCGTGGCCGACGTGGTGCGGGCATCCATCGCCGGCTCGCTGGATCGCATGCTGAGCCACGACGTCCTTCTCCGCCTGCAGCCATCCACGCCGGAGCCCGAGGACGTCCACCAGACCAGGGTGGGCACCCGCCGCCTGCGGTCTGACCTCAAGACCTTCGGCCCCTTCCTCGACCCGGTGTGGGTGGGCCATGTGCGCGCCGATCTCCGCTGGATCGGGACGGCGTTGGGGAGAGTGAGAGATTCCGACGTGCTGATGGATCGGCTGGATCTCGAGTCCACTGACCCGTCTGACGATGAACACGCCGGGCGCCAGCAGCTACGAGACCGCCTCAAGGAGCAGCGACACCACGCCGCCACAGACCTCGCGGCCGCGCTCGAGGACGAGCGGTACCTGCAGCTCCTCGACCGGCTCCACGCGGCGTCGAGCCTTCCTCCGTTCCTGGGTCACCCGGATCGCGACGGCGAGCCAAGACCAGGACCCGGGGATCTCGCCCTCGTGGACCTGCCGCGCGTCGTCGCCAGGTCATGGCTCCCCCTCGAGAAGAGGGCGCGCAAGGCGGCTCGCCACCATCCGACAGACGGTGATCTGCATCAGGTTCGCATCAAGGCCAAACAGGTCCGCTACGCATCCGAGGCCGTGACTGCCGTGGTGGGAAGCCCCGCTCGTCGGACGGCGAGAGCGGCCAAAGAGCTGCAGACGGTCCTCGGGGACCATCACGACGCCGTCGTCGCGGAGGCATGGCTCGCCGCAGAATCACGGCGGTCCACGCCGGAAGCCAGCTACACGGCCGGGCTGCTCGCTGCCCATCAGCGCCGCCAGCAGAAGAAGCTGCGGCGTCGTTGGAAGGCGGTGTGGCACGACCTGGAATCGTCGAACGGATGGCAGCCCTCTGGTTGATAGACGCGCGGCGCGCCGATGGGCCGACACCGCCGATAGCGGACCCGACCACCGTTGTGGGCCACCTCACGCGAGATCGTCGAGATCGCCCAGTCCGGCTGCGCCGCGATGGCCTTGTAGGTCTCGCCGCGCTCGAGGCCGGCTCGGATCTCCTCACGGTCGGTTAACGACAGCCGGGTCCGCCCGGGGTTGAACCAGCGCTCCTCGGCGGCTGTGCTGACTCGGAGCACCGAGTAGACCTCGACGAACTTGTGGCCCAGCCGGCCGGCGATCTCCTTTCGCGGCACCCGTTCTCGGTGGAGTCGTCGAACTTCAGCTCGTTCTTGGGGGGACATGACCATGGCACCGTCTCCTCGCTCGTGGACCACCCAGAGACTGGCTGGTCAGCTCAGCGATTGCGATGACCGGTTGAAACCGGTCAGGTCAGGTCAGGTCATGTCAGGTCAGGTCAGGTCAGGTCGAATCCCAAGGTGCAACGCCACGGGTTGGGGAAAGGGGCGCAGGCCAAGTCTGATTCCTTCTCCATGAATCTTGCGTTCGTCGGTTCGGGCCGGTCACCGCCCGTAGAGAAGCTGCATGTTTTCGACCGCGAAGATCATGACGTCGTTGGGATAGTCGATGGCGTCGATCGGATCGACGATTTCGTCCCAGTGATCCGCGACGTCCTCGGCGGTCGGCGGTTCTTTGGAGATCCAGCCCTTGGCGGTGGTGATCGTTGATCGAGCGAACCGGCCGCCCCAGGCGCCCAGGATCTGCCCTGAACACGGGCAGGTGCGGTGGGAAAGTACCGCGACCATAGGACTGACCCGCTCCGGCAAGAAGTTGTCTCGGATGTCGTCGCCGTTGACACCGGGTATCTGGTACATGAAAGGGGACATTTGGCCGGCGATGAGGGATCCGGGGTTGAGAAGGTTGGCCTTGATGCCGTGCTCCTGTCCCTCCAGCGAGAGCGTCCGGAACAGGCCGATGAGCCCGGTGTTGGCAGCCGCGTAGTTGGCCTGGCTTGCCATGCCCTGGAGGCCGGCGCCCGAGGTCACGCCGACGAGGCGGCCACCACCATGGTCCTTCATGTGGCGATAGGCGGGGTGGAGCACGAAGAACGCAGCGCGCAACTTGACGTCAAGAACTGCATCAAAATTAGCGAGGGTCATATCGTGGAATGGCTTGGGTAGGTAGATTGTGGCGTTGGTGACCACGGCGTCCAATCGGCCCCAGGTGTCGATGCAGAGGTCGATGATGGCTTGACCGCCCGCTTCGGTAGCGACGGAGTGAGTGTCGGCGACCGCTTGCCCTCCTTCAGCGTGGATCTCATCCGCGATCTGTTGGGCTCCTTGGATGTCATTGACGACAACCCTGGCGCCGCGCCGAGCAAGCTCGAGAGCATGGGTTCGGCCCATGCCGCGTCCCGCGCCCGTCACGACTGCTACCTCACCGTCGAACCGCAGTATCTCAGACATGCGCCTTTCCTCAATCGCCCCCTGGCTGAGCGTAGCCATGCTCTGCGCCCGCGACGAGCAGGCCTCCACGCTTTGGCGAGGGTGTCAAAGTCGCGTGAATCACCTCTCCAAAGAAATACGTTGAACTCCCCGGCCGAGGCGGCAAAGCGATCAGGCCCCAATGATCAGGGACCGCGCCTCTGCCGGACCGACGACGAGATCGTGCAGGTCGCCACCCACCTCGAGTCGGCTCGACTGTTCGAGACCGCCGATCCTGATCGGCTCGAAGCCAGCCGTTCTGATCAGCCGCTCGAATTCGTCGCTCCCATGCTCCTCCTCGGACACGTAGAACAGAACCGCAGGCTCGGGCGACCGGTGGCTCGAGGACTCGAAGAGATCGGCCGACATGGTGCCGAACGCAATGGCAAAGCGTGTCCCGATCGGCAACCACCCAGCGACAACGTGGCCCGATGACTGCCCTTCAGGGAGGAGGCGCACGACCTTGCCTTGTGCGTCGAGTCCGACCGGATTGCTCGGAACGACGAGAGACGTGTCTCCCAGCGCGTCGGCGATCTCGTCGATGACGTCCTTCAACACGGAGAACCGCAACGCAAGGACGACGGCATCGGCTCCCTGCAAAGCGCTCCGGTTGTCGAGGGCGACGACCGCCGCTCCGCCGATCGCCGCGGCCAGCTGACGCGCCGACTCTTTGTCGGCGCTCGCGAGCTGGAGGGCCTCGCCACCGGCAGCAAGCTGACGCGCGATGGCCGATCCGATGCCTCCGGTGCCGATGATCGCGGTGGTCATGACGGAGACCTGCTCCCCGTCAGGAAGCTCACTCCGACTTGCTCGATGGCCATCGATCGGGGAACCAATCTCCCCCCGGATCCGTCGTTTGTCCCACTTCGATCAGATGACCATCGGGATCGCGGATATAACAACGGATTTCGTACTGGTGCTGCTTCGGTGGCGTCAGGAATTCCGCACCGCGCGCGCTCCATTCGTTGTACACAGCCTGCATGTCCGTCACTCGTATATTGAGGAAACTGCTGACCCGGTTGGGATCGGCGGGCGTCTGAAGGGTGACCTCCGGCTTGTCGTCGGTCGGTCCTCCGCCGACGTTGGTGATGATCCAACTGTTCGACAGTTGGACATACGTGAGCCCTCCGGGTCCGGAGAACGCATCCCTGCCCCCGAGCACATCGGTGTAGAAGCGGCGAGAGCGCTCGACATCGTCCGACACGATGAAGTGGGCCAGCACGATTCCTTCTGGGGGCGTTGGAAGCTCATCCCCGGGCGGCGCACTCGATGGCCAGTGATCGGGCACCCAGTCCCCCTGTGGGTCGGTGGTCTGCCCCACTTCGATCAGGTGACCATCGGGATCACGGATGTAGCAACGGATCTCGTACTGGTGCTGCTTCGGGAGCGTCAGGAACTGAGCACCACGCGCGCTCCATTCGGAGTACACCGTCTCCATGTCCTTGACCCGGATGTTGACGAAGCTGCTCACCCGATTCGGGTCGCCGGGCGTCTCCAGGGTGACCTCCGGCTTGTCGTCGGTCGGGCCTCCGCCGGCATTGATGACGATCCAACTATTGGACAGTGCGACGTTGGTCGGCCCTCCGGGACTCGAGAAGGCGACCCGGCCACCAAGGACTTCGGTGTAGAAGCGCCGAGAGCGCTCGACGTCGTCCGACACGATGAAGTGTGTGAGCAGGATCTGCTCTTGGGGCGGTGGGACCTCGGCCATCTGCTACCTCCGATGATCTTCCACGGTCAGAGCCGTGCCATCTGCGCTTGCATGGGCTGCAAAGGAGGCGGCATTTTGGCGATCTCCATTCGAAGCGTTTTGAAAGCCGAATCGAAGATGGTCGAGAAACTCGGGAACGGCTGGATGACGTCGCTCAACACCTCCAACGGAACGCGGGCGCGTATGGCGAGCGTCGCCTGCTGGAGCCACTCGCCGGCCTCGGGTCCGAGGGCGTACGCGCCGGTCAACCGGGCGCCGTCGCTGAGCAGGGTCAAGAATCCGTTCGACTGGGCGTACTCGTGGCTGTACGTCGCGGTCTTGGACACGTCCTTCAGGAGCGTTGTGCTGCTGTAGGGTGCCTCCGCGGCACCGACGGCGGCCGCCTGCGGATCGGTGTACGTGACGCGCGGCACGGCTTCGTAGTTCGTCGGGTGGCTCTCTCCGGCGATGTTCGCCGCCACAACGTCTCCCTCGTATTCGCCGACGTGTGTCAGGGGCCAGATCCCGTTGACATCCCCAATGGCCCAAATGTTGTCGCCGGCACGCAGGAACTCGTCCACCACGACACCGTGTGGGTTTGCCTCGATGCCGACCGTCTCGAGCCCGATCCCTTCGACACGGGGACGGCGGCCGGTCGCCACGAGCAGTCGCTCTCCTTGTACCGAGGTCCCGTCCGAGAGCCTCAGGACGTACTGGCCGCCGTCGCTCGAGGCCTCCGCGGCCTGCACTCCGAGGTGCATCTCGATCCCGTCCCGCCGCAGTGCCTCGGTCAGGGCCACGCCCAGGGGGGCCGGCTCTCGTGGGATCAGCCGATCGGCGCCCTCGACGACCACGGCCTGACCACCGAGCCGCTGTACCACCTGTGCGATCTCGACACCGGCCGAGCCACCGCCGAGCACGATGAGGCGGCCGGGAATCGTCTTCATGGCCGTCGCTTCGCGCGTGCCCCACACGCCGACCAGGCCGTCGAGCCCCGGAATGGGTGGCACGAAGGGAGCCGCTCCCGTCGCGACGACGACGTGCTCCGCCGTGTGGCGAGTGCCGTCCACTTCGACCGCGCCCGGCCCGGCGAGCCGGCCCACGCCCCGGACCAGCGCGATGCCCCGATCCGCCAGCCATTTCTCCTGTCCCGCATCCGAGTAGCCGGACACCATGTAGTCCCGCCAGTCCAGCGACGCCTGCACGTTCACCTCGGCGCTGGCGCCGACGTCGCGGGCGCCCTGGACCGCCTCCCCCGGACGCAAGAGGGACTTGGACGGGATGCACGCCCAGTAGGAGCACTCGCCGCCGACCAGCTCCCGCTCGACGACGGCGACCCGAAGCCCACGCGCGGCGATGGCCGCGGCGCAGTGTTCGCCGGGCGCACCGCCGCCCAGCACGATCACGTCGAAATCACTCATACAGGAACCTCCCGGTCGCTCTGTTCGCGCACCTTGTACTCGGCGTACCAGTTGGGCCAGTCCGAATCGGCCCGGCCGATGGGCTTTTCGTGCTCAGCGTGGGCCGACTCGGCGCCGCTCTGTCCATCGACGGTGCTCATCCGGCTCTCCTTGTCTGGTCCCGAAAGGATTGTCGCACCCGGGCGAACGCCTTGCACCTGAAACACCACTCGCACCCGGCGTTCGACGTCGTTCCAGCGTGCGGGTCGAATGGCGATGCACGGGTGCACGCCGCATCCATTCCGCCCGGCCCGCGAGCAGCTCGAGTTCCGATGGTCGAGAACCCAAGCGGGGGACGGTCGCCCCCGGCCCCCCCAACGGTCAGCGTTTGATACCGATGCTCTTGCCCTCGGTGTACCGGATCGGCTCCTCCAACGTGTCGACGAGAAATTGATCGCGGTCTCCTCGTTCCCACGCCTCCCTCAACCCCGGAGCCGCCAAGTCGAAGTCGGGCCGAATTTTCTTGAACACGCCCCTCAGATCTACGTGAAGCTCTGCCATGGTGGGCCGGCCCCAGTACCAGTATCCGTTGTAGATCTTGAAGATCTTGAGTCCGGGCTCGAGGACGAACGTGTGGGGGATCATCGGATCGTGCGGCTCATCCGTGAACTCTTTGATGTCCAGATCCTTCTGAACGAGCCGATCCGGGTCCGACAGGAACGGCCACGTTGCGCCCAGCGCGTCCCTGAACTCATTGATGTTCAGCTGATTGTCGGTCGAGATGAGGGCCAAACGCGTGTAAGCATTTCTGAACTCGGGATACATGTCGACCAATGTCCCTACGAACTGATGCTCTTTGGGATCGAAGCCTCCACGGGACAGATGGAGCACCATCGGGTTGCCCCCCTGGAGCTCCGACAGGGACCGCCGCCGGCCGGATTGATCGGCGAGCTCGTAGTCGGGAAATGTCTCGCCTTCACGGATGTCGCTGCGCATGTGGCCTCCAAACACGAAAGGGTCTGGCCCAAAGATCCCACGGGGAGTCCAGCAGATGTTCAAGTCGGTTGCGCCTGTCGCTCGCTCTCAGAAATTGCCCAGGCCGCGTTGACGAGCCCGATATGGCTGAACGCCTGCGGGAAGTTGCCAAGGAGCTCCCCGCTCACTGGATCGACCTCCTCGGCCAGCAGGCCGACCTCGTTGACAAAGGCGGCGGCACGCTCGAAAACGGCTCGGGCCCGAACCGGCTGGCCTGTCTCGGCCAGGGCCTGGGCCAGCCAGAACGTGCACAAAAGGAAGGCACCCTCCTCACCTTCGAGGCCGTCGCGGGATCGATAGCGATAGACCAATCCCCGCTGGTCGGTGAGCCCCTCCTCGATCGCGTCGACCGTGGCCAGCACCCTCGGATCGTCCGCCGGGAGAAATCCCACCAGGGACACCATAAGGCTGGAGGCGTCAAGCTCGTCCGAGCCAAAGGTCTGGGTGAAGGCCTTGGCCCGGTCACTCCAGCCTTTGGTCAAGATCGCCTCATGGATCTGGTCCCGCGTCTGCGTCCATGACCCGGTTCGAGAGGAGGCGTTGAGACGGTCAGCCAGGATCACCGCTCGGTCGAGGGCCACCCAGCACATCAGCTTGGAATACAAGAAATCACGCGGCTCTCCCCGGATCTCCCAGATTCCTTGGTCCTTCTCTTGCCAACGGCGGGCGGCGGTGTCGGCCAGCTGCACGAGGAACTTTCGTGTGGCTGGTGCCAGGTCGGTGGGCGTCTCCCACTTGCCCGAGTCGGACAGTGGCCCGACCCGGTGGGTGTCGTCGAACAGGTGGTCAGACATGCGGTACACCGCGCTGAGCAACTCGCCGTAGACGTCGAGCTGGCGTTGTTTCCAGGCCGCGTTGCCCACCCGGACCGGCGCCGAGCGCCGCCAGCCCTCCAGCTGCGGCAGCTCCCGCTCGGTCAGGTCCCGTTCACCGCCGACGCCGAACATGATTTGCAAGGCACCACCGCGGTCGAGTGAGCCAGCCGCGGACGAGGAGACGTAATCGAAGAACTGGTTGGCTTCGTCGGGACACGCCGCCACCCAAAGGGCCTGGATCGTGAAGGAAGCGTCCCGGACCCAGGCATAGCGGTAATCCCAGTTCCGGGAGCCGCCCACAACCTCGGGCAACGACGTAGTCGCCGCCGCGCAGATGGCGCCGGTAGGTGCAAAGGAGAGTGACTGGAGCACCCGGCCGCTGTGGTGCACCATGTCTCGCCACGGACCCACGTAGGCCTGGTGGAGCTCAGACCACGACTCCCAACCCGCCACGGTGTCCTCGACCCGGGTGCCTATTTCCGACGGGCTCCAGACCCTCGCCGAACTGCCCTCAGCCTGGTTCCCGTGATGCAGGGCGAAGCCCATGCTTTCCCCTTGGGCAAGCTGGAACCGGCCCGAGGCCGCGCCGCGGTCCTGGTCGAGCGTGAGGGCCACGGACGTCGAGAGCACCAGCCCGTCAGCGCTCCCTGACCCCGTGATACCACCGTCGACCGCGTCGAGCGATGGATGTTTCAACCCGTAATCGGGGCGCGGAACGTACTCCAGGGACAGGTCGACCCGTCCCTCCGTACACGTGGCGCGCCGCAGGAGAACGTGAGGCGCTCCCTTGCCGAGCTCGTGTCCCCGGTTGCCAGAGCCCATGGCAAGTGCGTCGGTGATCGTGACCGAACCGGTCGGTGTGCGCAGCGTGGTCTCCAACACCATGGTGAGGTCCAGGTAGCGCCTGCTGACTTCCGTCGCGTCGGTAGCCCCGAAGAACCAGTGCCCAGCTCTCTCGTCGAGGAGGCGACCGAAGGTCGAGGGGCTGTCGAACCGTGGGAAGCAGAGCCAGTCGATCGACCCGCCCCGACTGACCAGCGCAGCGCTGTGCCGATCCGACAGGAGCGCATAGTCAGCTATGGGGGTCGTGGTCACGTGAACTCCTCCGCTCGCGGATACGCAAGATCCGATCTGGTTTCGCCGATGAGCATCAGATCAGATCCGCCCAACTGCGACTGGAGATGGGCTATCGGCTGTCGGCTGTCGGACTGGCATGCTCAGCGAAGCTAGCCCGACCGACTCGGACGGGCTAGGGGTTGGCGGGCGGTGCGAAACCGTTTGCGCCGGCCTTGCGTTCGTCCGGCATCAGTTTCAGAAGTCGGTCGGCAACGCGCTAGGAACTTGATAGAGAATTCAAAGGGAGGATCGATGACGACTCTCTCTCAAGTCTTCCATCGTCGCCGCCGCCGGCCGGCCTGGCTCACAAACGAGAGACGAGCTCAGCCACGATCTCCGCCGCTGGTCGTGGCTGACTGGCGAGCGCGACGCTCTGTCCTGCCCACATGGAGAGCGCTTCAATGTCACCGGTGGTGCCAACCATCGGCGGCGCCGGCTCGTAGCGGACAATTGCTTCGCCCGAAGCGAAGTGCGCGATGACATCGCCCACTCCGGGCCGACTCTCCAAACGCGGCCGCCCCGCGGCCTCCCACATCTCGGCCGTCGAGTTGCGGAGCGCTCGGTGTGGCGAGTTCGGCCAGTCGACGTCGTAGAGGTCGGGGTACCACTCCGCGTCGGTCTCGACCGCGTTGATCAGGCGAGTGCGGTACTGCTGGTGGATGGGCATCTCCTGGGCAAGCAGAAACTGGGTACCCACCCACGCCGCCTGAGCGCCCAGGGCGAGGACGGCGGCCACGCCGCGAGCGTCCCCGATCCCACCGGCCGCGATCACTGGCACCGGCGCCACTGCGTCCACGACGGCGGGCACCAAGGGGAGCGTCGCAATCTGACTCCCCACGTGCCCCCCAGCCTCCCAACCTTGCGCCACGATGACATCAACGCCTCTGGCGACCGCCCGCCGGGCCTCCTCTGCGCTTCCGACCGTACACAGAACGAGTCCGCCCGCATCGTGGACCCGCTCGATGTAGCCGGCGGGATCTCCCAGAAACAGTGACACGATCCGCAAACCGGCCTCGAGTGCTTCATCGAGGCGACGGTGCTGATCGGAAGTGAGAACCAGATTGCCGCAGAACGGACGATCGGTGAGCGCCGCCGTCTCGCGGACCACGTCTCCTGCCGGATCGGACCATGTCAGCGTCACCATGCCGAGCCCACCGGCATTCGACACCGCTGCCGCCAGTTCGGGCACCGCCACCATCGCCGCCAAGACAATCGGTTGTTCAATCCCGAGCAGGTCGCAGACCGGCGTTCGCACTACTGCCACCTACTCTCCGATGCAGGCCGCCCTCCACCCCAACACGGACAGATCCATGTTCTTCTAGGACTCATACGATGTGGGCATCGACGTGGCGGACCGTTTGTTCCAACCGTGAAAGCTCGAGTAATCGCCTGCATCCCAGGCCTCGCGCAATCCCGATTTGCTCAGGTCCCAGTCGGGGCGGATCTCGCTCGACGCAGCGCACAAGTCGGACCACAGGTCGTAGAACGACGGGCGTCCCCAGAACCAGTAGCCGTTGTAGACGCTGTGAATGAGAAGTCCAGGCTTGAACACCAGCGTGTGGGGAATCATCGGATCGTGCTCGGGATCGGTGTATTCCTGGATGTCGAGGTCCTTTTGGATCGTCCGAGCTGGGTCCGAGAGAAAGGTCCATTGGGCGCCGACTGAACCCCGGAACTCCTGCAGGGTGTGGTGGTCATCGGTGGCGATGGTGACGACCTGGGTATAGGCGACAGCGATTTTCGAATAGTTCGCTGCGAGCTCCAGGTGCTGTTGGTGTTCCTTCGGACAGTAATTGCCTCGCGCCAGTGTGAGGATCATCGGATCGTCACCTTGGAGCTCACTGAGTGAGCGAACGATGTTGGTGTGATCCGGCAACGAGTAGTCGGGGAACACGCCGCCTGGTCTGATGTCGGATCGCATGGGTTGACTGCCTTTCAATCGACGATGCCTGCGGGGATCTCAGTGTTGATTGGACTGGCCGCCGCCCAGGCGGCGGATCTCAGGTCACGTAAGGTCACGTTGACGAGGATGTGACCTTGGGGGCACCCACTTTTGCCCTCTGACCTGGGCCTTTGGTGGAGCTGAGGGGACTCGAACCCTCGGCCCCCTACATGGCGAAAGTACGTTTCTCAACCTTTTGACCAGGTCCTTTCCGAGGATTTTCCTGGTAGCGGTGTTTCGATCCCCTCAGGTTCCCTCATCATCCCTCAGGTTCCATCATCATCCCTCAGGTTCCCGCACTGTAAAGACACGTAAAGACACTCTCGGGTAGAGCTCGTGGGGCGTGTCCACAGATCGGTAGCCACGTCCGATTTGCAGGCTTTCGTAATGCACGGCGAAGGCGCTCCCGCTTGACGAAGATCACGTTCCTCGGCGAGCGACAGGCCATCTTCGACCCTGACGCGGTGGGGTGCCTTCCGCCGGCACGTCAGACTTGCGACCGTGGCATGGTCCATCCTGGAACGACCCCTCCTAGACAGTCCCTCCTGCGGACTTCGAGTTGGGAGCCCGAAGTCCGCAGCAGGGGCAAATCTGCGGCGTCCCGCGAAGGCTTCGTCGCGGTTGTCGAGGTCTCGGCCTTCACTCCGTTCGCAGTACGAGGGCCGCGCGTGGGTGCGTGCGGCGATGTGCGCCGGGATAGCCGCAACGAGATCGGCGAGGATGAGCACTCCTACCACCACCAACACCCGTGAGTCGGGGGACCTAGACCGAACTTAGAGACCCGCAGCCCGACGAAAGTACTGATGTTCTATGGGGTCGCCAAAGCCGTAGCGGGCTTGTTCGACCGGTCACCCAGGGGCGGCTAACCGGTAACGCAGGCACACTGGGGTCGAGAGAAGTGGCCCACCGAGTTGGCGGTTCGGGACATGGCTCTACAAGTTTTCACTCCTCGCAAGTGGCCCACCGACGCGGATCCTTCCGGGCCTCTCGCGCCTGGGTGCCGGCGTCCCGCTCAGATCCCGTCTCCAGGTGCAAAGCTCCTGTTCAGCAACGGCGCGTCTCTGTCCGCGTTTGCACCGTGCTCCTCGCTGGCCGCGCCGTTCATCGCGAGACCGGCGTCGTGTAGGACAACGCGGTCGCCCCCCTGGAGCTTCGCCAGCAGCAGCGCGTCGTCGGCGCGGCGCAGGACGGCCGGCAGCTCCTCCCCAGGCTCACCCTCGGTGACGCCGATGCTGAAGGTGAACCTGGGAAGCCCTCCGACGATGATCGCATCCTCGAACTGAGTCCGGAGCGTCTCGAGCACGCGGGACGCATCCTTCGCGGCGCAGTCCGGAAAGGCGATGGCGAACTCGTCGCCTCCGTAACGAGAAATGATGTCGCCGTTCCGCAGCGAATCGCGCAGCACCCCCGCGAACAGGCGCAGGGCATGGTCACCCGTCTCGTGCCCGTACCTATCGTTGAACGCCTGGAAGTGGTCGAGGTCGGCCATCGCCACTGCCACTGGGTGCAGGCGGACGGGCACGGCGGCGACCTGCTCGGAGAACGACCGGGGGCTGAACAGGCCGGTCAGGGCGTCGGTGGGGACGTCGAGCTGCTCGGCAACGACGGTGTCGGTGGGGACCTCGAGCTGGGACTCGGGCACGACGGTGTCGGTGGGGACCTCGAGCTGGGACTCGGGCACGACGGTGTCGTCGGGGACCTCGAGCTGGGACTCGGGCACGACGGTGTCGGCGGGGACCTCGAGCTGGGACTCGGCTTTGACCCTGAGCAGACCGATCCGCGCGCCGGCCAGCTTGGCCAGCGTGGCCAGGTCGTCGACGGCATCGTGGTTCACCTCCTCGCGTGGCCGGCCGGTGGCGTGGATCACGCCCATGGTGCGTCCCGTGATGGACACCGGCACGCACAGAGCCGAGAGGCGGCCCTGGGGTCGATTGCGCAGCTTGGGGCACGCGTCGAGGTCGTCGCTGTCGGGAAACGCCTGGATCTGGGCCCGCCGTGCCGCGGGGCAGCGTTCCGGCGAGTCCACGCTGCAGTTCGGAGGCTCCCCGTCCGGTCCGACTGCAGCCATGCGCAGCAGACGGGCATGGCTGTCGTCGACAAGGAGCAACTCCACCGGGGCGTCCGGCAGCACGGCGCTGAAGGAGCGCTCGATGACGTCGATCACCTCCCGTTCGCCCTCGGCCATGTCCAGCGCGTTGGCCAGCCGGCTCTCAAACTGCTGGCGCTGCACCTGTGAATCGCGAACCTGCGCCTTGTGATCAGCCGATGAGATGGCGCGCATCAATTCTTCGTAGTGAGCGCGCTGGACTTCGTTTCGGGCGCGCATGGCTTCTTCGTCGCGGCGCATCAGTTCTTCGTTGTGAGCGCGGATTTCTCTATCGGTCTTCGGCTGTTGACGCGTACTCAGGACGAGCAACCCCGAGGTAATCGGCTTCAGAGCGAAGGTCACCAGACCGACTGCGACGCTCACCCAGCGCAGGCAGTTGGTTCGGGCCATCTCGCCAGCCGACTCCTCCTCGGTGACCATCGTTTGTCCGTCCTTTCGTGACCGCCGGGAAAGTCCGACCGGCCGGCCAACCGCGGGTGCAGAGCTCACCTGGAGTCGTTGTCGTCGCGATCGGCATTACTCTTTAGAAGGGGCCTTTGACGAGGACAGACGCCCCCGGAGAGGCCCCCGCACCGGCCCGCGCCGCGTGCCCCTTGTTTCCCGGTGGCGTGCCTGGGCCGTCTCTCCCGGTGTCACCGGTGGCGCGCATGGGGACTCGACCCGTGGACCGGCCCGGCCTGCCCCCCTAACCGTGAGGGTGGGAAACGCTGAGACTTCACACGGGTGGAGGTGAAGGGACTCGAACCCTCGGCCTCTACATTGCGAATGTATGGTTCTGAGGCTTCTGACCAGGTCCTTTCCGAGGACTTTCCTGGTGGGGCGTTGCGATCGCCTCCGGTTCCCTCACGATCCCTCTCGGTAAGGTCACGTAAGGTCACGCCGATTGACCCTCTTCGGCCCTCATGGCGGCGCTGTATTCGCAGCCGATCGGGCACGTTCTCACCCCGTCATTTCAACGGACCTAGGCCAAGCTTTTTTCGCCACTGACCGGTCGACGACTTGTCGTCGGCCCAGCACGAGAAGACGGGCCGGCGCGACGTGGTTGTGCCCCGACAGCATGATCGGGCGTTGATCAGCTCGTCCCCATCCGGGCCGAGATGATCGCTGCGAACTCCGGGCCGCGAAGCGCGTCGCCGAATGCTTTCATCTCCTCCACCATGCGTCCTTGCACGGTCTGTTCGTCCGAGCGCAACAGAATTTTCGAGGCCCGGATGGCACCTGGCGGAAGATTTGCCACCAATCCGGCGGCTGTGAGAGCCACCTCCAGGACAGGAGTGACGGCTGCGTTGGCCAGGCCCCACTCGGCAGCCTCGGTCCCGGAGAGGTGTCGGCCGTTCAGGATCAGGTCTGACGCCCGACGGTCTCCGACCACCCGCGGCAGAAGAAGGCTGGAGGCTGCCTCCGGAACGAGGCCCAACTCGACGAACGGGACCCAGAGCTGTGCTGTGGGGTCGACGTAGACGAGGTCGCAGTGGAGGAGCATGGTAAGTCCCACTCCAATCGCCATTCCGTTGACGGCTGCAATGAGTGGCACCCGGACCGTGGCGATGGCGTCGAGGAACCGCGCTATCTCGTCGAGACGGTCTCCCGAGGCGAAGTCGGCGAGGTCGTTGCCGGCAGTGAAGACGTCTCCGACACCGGTGACGACGACGGCGCCAACGTCGGGGTCCACATCGGCCTCGAGCAACGAATCTGCCATTCTCCCGTACATCGCCAGGCTCAGTGCATTGCGTTTTGCCGGACGGTCGATCGTCACCAATGCGACTCGGTTGTCGACTTGGACCTTCACGTCCCCCTCGCGATGTAGCTCGACATGCTTGGTCGAGTCGTCATTCATTGCGCACTACCTTCCGACGGGAGTCATTTGCAATCCGTCCATGATCCTGACACGGTACCCAAGCCCTTCATCATGATCACCGAAACGAAGCGGCCATACGCGCGCTGAGCCAGCGGGCGGCCGGAGGCGTGATGCGGTTCAGTGCGTACATGACGTGCGCTTCAGGCGCTATCGGTGCGACCGCTCGATTGCGGCCCACCGCGCGGAGCGTCTGGGTCGCCACCCGCTCTGGCGTGTACCCGCGGCGCTCGTGAAACTTTCGGAGCCGCTCGGCCCGGTGGTCGGCGTCTGATCCGCGTGCGATCGAGGTCCTGGTGATCGGCGTGTCGATGAAGCCCGGGCAGACGGCAGTCACCCCGATCTTGTGCGGGCGCAGCTCCATGCGGAGCGCCTCGGTGACGCCGAAGATGGCGAACTTCGTGGTGGAATACGCGGTCATCCATGGCGAGGCGACGTAGCCGGCCGCCGAAGCCACATTGACGACGTGTCCTCCGGTGCCGCGCTCGATCATCGGGGGGATGAAGCGCTCGCAACCGTGCACAACCCCTTTGATGTTGACCGCGATCTGCCTATCCCAGTCATCGGGCCGGGTGTCGAGGAATCCGGCGAGGACCCCGACGCCGGCGTTGTTCACGAGCAGGTCGACCGCCTCGAAGCGGGCGTGCACGTTGTCGGCGAAGGCGTCCATCGCCCCACGATCGGAGACGTCGACCGTCTGGGCCAACACCTCTCTCCCGAGGCCTCGGACGACTTTCTCCGTTTCGGTCATGCCCACTTCGTCCACGTCGCAGATGACCACGTTGGCGCCGCGCCGGCCAGCGAGCAGGGCGGTGGCTCGGCCGATGCCACTGCCCGCCCCGGTGACGAGGACGACTCGGTTGGATAGGTCTTTAACGTTCACTTTCTTCCTCGGTTTCTTCTCTCCTCACGACCCCGCGACCTCGACCATTCCTTTGTCGGAGTGGGTGTCAAAGGCTCGACGGAGGAAGTCGATCTGATCGGCCAGGGCCTGCTCCTGCGCCGGACCGACGTAGACGTCCAAGTGATCGACGGGGTAGGTCAACAGCTCGCAGCGTGGGCCGGCCTTGGCCGCAGCGCGACGCACGGACGAGATCGGAGCGATGCTGTCACGGGATCCGGCCTGCACGAGCAGTGGGCAGGTCACGCGCGAGACGAACCTGATCGGCCGATTGAACCCCGTCGCCAACGCGGCACGTGCACTGACCTCGTTGCGCCAGCTCGGCCCGGTAAGGAGGCTGTACTCCTCGAGCCCACCCGCTCGGGCGAAGATCGCGCTCGTGCCGGGCTCGCCGACGATCGGGACGAGATGCGGTGCGCGGCCGGTGAGCGCATGCAACACGTCGCGCAACCCGTGTCCGGCCGCGCGGACCATGTACCTCAGGCCGCTGATGCGAGCGAGCTGCGCGAGAACCGAGACACCGTCCATCGCCGGCGTGAGCGAGATCGCGGCGCCGACGCGTCCGTCCTGTGCGGCGACCGCGACGACGTGGCCGCCGGCGTAGGAGGAGCCCCAGAGCACGATCCGCGCCGGGGCCACGCCCGGCAGCAGGCGGGCAGCGTCGAGGGCGGCGAGGTAGTCCTGACGCTGGCGCCGCACGGACACGAGCTGGCGCGGTGACCCGCCCGAGGCTCCGAAGCCGCGGTAGTCGAAGAGCAAGGTGTCGATCCCCGCCGCGGCGAATCCCTTGGCGTAATCGGTCAGGCTGCTGTCGCGGGTACCCCCGAAGCTCGGTGCCATGACCACGCAGGGCCGACCGCCCACCCCGGAGAACTCGTCGCCCGTGGCGCGGAAGTGCCAGGCGGAGCAGCGATCGTTGCCACTGGTAAAGGTGACCTCGTCCATCGATTCGGTTCCTGTTCTGCTTGTGGGGGACATGGAGGTACTGCGGTGGGCGTGAAGGGTGCCCGTCTCTAAGGCGCGAGCGCGGCCTCGAGGTAAGCGGTGATGGCGAGGGCGCCCTGGCGGATGACGTCGAGATCGGGGTCGTCTCGATCCCGAAAGGCGATTTCGAGGGTCCTGTCGCCCAGCTCGACCACCATCTCGAAGACGAGGTGATTTGCTCCGGGGTCCGCCAGGCCGGCCGCCACGGCGATGTCGTGCAGACCCCGCGCGACCTGGAGGTGATAGCGCCGCACCTCTGCTCGCACCGTGGGGGAGACCCGTCCGTCGAGCCACAGCCGGGCCGCATTCGGGTACGTCCGGAAGTACGTGACGTAGGCGCTCAGCTCGCGCTCGACCAGCTCGGACAGAGATCGCAGCGTCCAGTCCGCCTCGTTTTCGGCCAGGAATGTGCTCAGCCGCTCGAGGTGCAGTTCGATCAGCGCGTCGAGCACCTGCTCTCGGTCAGCGAAGAATCTGTAGATCGAGGGTGCCGTGACTCCGGCGGCCTCTGCGATCGCCCTCGTAGTGACGGCTTCGACGCCGTCCTCTTCAATCAGGAGAACGGCCGCATCGAGGATCCGCCCCACCGTCTCACGGCTCCGGACCTGCACGGGCTGACGGCGTCGCGCCGCGCCGACAGCGGTCGACTGGGCCTCGACAAGGGACGGTTCAGGCGGCTTGGGGGCCTTGACTGCCGAGGGCACGTGTGAAACAGTAACATGACTAACGTTAGATTTCAAGATGGAGTTCTTCGCATGACTGCTACGTCCGAAACGCAGCATCTTGGCGTCGTCGTGGTCGGTGCCGGCTTCGGTGGGTTGGCCGCCGCCCACGCCCTCAAAGAAAAGGGTGAGGACTTCGCAGTGCTCGAGCGCGAGCACGAGGTGGGCGGTGTCTGGCGTGACAACGACTATCCAGGCTGCGCCTGCGACATCCCGTCGAACCTCTACTCGTTGTCGTTCGCGCCTCATCCGAGCTGGACGCAAGCTTTTTCCCCACAGTCTGAGATCCGCGACTACCTGCGCCAGGTGGCACGCGAGGATGGCTTGGTGCCCTATATCCGCTTCGGCTGCAGTCTGCTCGAGGCTGCCTGGGATGACACCGCGCACCGATGGCTGATCGAGACCAGCACCGGATCGCTCACAGCCGACGTGCTCATTGACGCCAGTGGTCCGATCGCCGAGCCCTCGATTCCCCAGCTTCCGGGTGTCGATGAGTTCGCCGGCGAGCTGTTCCACTCTGCCCGTTGGAGGCACGATATTGATCTCACCGACCGCAGGGTCGTGGTCATCGGTGCAGGCGCCTCTGCAATCCAGTTCGTGCCTCAAATCCAGCCGTTGGTCAGCCAGATGACGGTGGTGCAGCGGTCGGCGCCGTGGGTCATGCCGCGGTTTGACCGCAAGACCACGCGGTTGGAGAGGCGGCTGTATGCGGTTGCGCCCTGGTCGCAGCGGGTTGTGCGCCTCCGGCAGTATCTGTTGCGTGACCTGATGTTGTGGAGGGTCATGGTCTCGCCGCGGTCGCGGCGTATCGTAAGTCGGGTCGCGCTTCGCCACCTGCGTCAGCAGGTGGCGAACCCAACGTTGCGCCAGCGGCTGACGCCGAACTTCGAGCTGGGCTGTAAGCGCATCCTCCTCTCCAACGACTGGTACCCGGCCGTGTCAGCGACCAACGCCGAGGTCGTCGACGCCGGCGTGAGAGAGCTGCGCGCAGATTCGGTGGTCACGACCGACGGCCGCGAGCACCCTGCCGACGTGATTATCTTCGGCACGGGATTCCACGTCACCGACCCGCCGATCGCGGCGTCTCTGCGAGGACGGGATGGGCGAACCCTGGCCGAGTGTTGGGATGGAAGCCCGCGGACCTTCCTGGGCGTCACGGTGACCAATTTCCCGAACCTATTCCGCCTCGGTGGGGCGGGAAGCGCCACGGGCCACAACTCCCACGTGTTCCAAGAGGAATGCCAGGTCGCATACGCCATGGACGCACTCAACCTGATGCGCATGCGCGGGATCACGAGCATCGAAGTGGGTCGCGAGGAGCAGCGCGCATACACGCAACGACACACAGAGCTGCTGACGAAAACCGTCTGGTCGGTCGGCGGATGCAAGAGTTGGTATCAAGACGCCCGCGGCGTGGCGTCGGTGAATTGGCCTGCCCCGACCTTCGCGTATCGTCGCGCGACGTGTCGCTTCGATCCTGCCCCCTACGAGCTCCGCACCGCGTCAGCTGTGGCGCTCTCCGCATGAGCTCGGACCGCCACTCCTCGATCAGTCAGCGGTTCTCCACGACCAGGTTGGATCTCTCTGCATCCTTGGCGACGTCGTCCACCGACGGATCCCGAGCCGTCCGACGACGCGGGCGGACCAGGCGGTAGAGGACTCGACTCACAGGAATTTGTCCGTCTGAGACAAGCTTTGATGCGCTCACGTCACGGCCCGTTGGACTGTCATCTGTCGAGCTCTCGCGAGCAAAGACATCCACGTATCGTTACCAGTCGTGAGCGCCCCCGATCATCCCTCGACTCACTCGCAGGGACAGCCCATCGATGCCGGTGAGGTAGGACTCCCCGGTCGACCTGGCCGGATGGAGATGCTCATCCGCCGGGTCGACAGCTTCCAGCAACGACACGGAGTTCTGGGCTTTCCCTTCGCGGTTCTGCAGAAGTTTGGCAACGACCAGGCCGGCAGCAAGGCAGCGCTGATCGCGTACTACGGCCTCTTCGCCATCTTTCCGCTCTTGATGCTGTTCACGACCATCCTCGGGTATGTCCTGCACAACGACGAGCAACTACGCAAGGACCTCGTCGACAGCGCTCTCGGGAGCTTCCCGATCATCGGCCCGCAGCTCCAATCGCAGGTCCGCACCCTGTCCGGGAGCGCCTTCGCAGTCGTCATCGGCGGCCTTCTGCTCTTGTATGGAGCCATCGGCCTCGGATTGGCGGCCCAGAGCGCGATGAACAAGGTGTGGAACACCCCCTACGTCCATTGGCCCTCCTTCCCCATGCGCTATCTCCGCGGGTTTGTCGTCCTTGTTCTGCTCGCCGCCTCCACAGTCGGATCGACAGTGCTCACGGGTTTCGCGACCCTGACTTCGCACGACGATGTCTCGAGGGTGCTTTTGTTGATCGGATCGCTGGCTTTGAACTTCGGGCTCATTCTGGTTGCGTTCATGGTCATGACCGCCGTGAGGCTCATGTGGCGCGACGTCGTCCTCGGCGCAGTATTGGCCACGGTGTTCTGGCAGACACTGCAACTCATCGGGAGCTGGTACGTCGGGCGCGAACTGCAGCACGCGACGGAGACCTACGGGTTCTTCGGCATCGTCATCGTCTTGCTGGCCTGGATCTACCTGGGCGCTCAGTTCTTCCTCCTTGCCGCAGAAATCAACGTGGTCAAGCGATACCGCCTCTGGCCCAGATCCATAACGCAGCCGCCACTGACGGCCGCGGACAGAGCCGTGTTCGAGCGCCTGGCACGAATGGAAGTCCGCCGGCCTGAGGTCGAGGTCGACGTCGAGTTCAGGCCCGAGGCGGATTTCGACCCCTTGGAGCCGTCATCAGGTTCGCCAGCAAGGCCGAGTGACGCATGATTCGGGACCCCGGGCCCCGCGAGAGAGCGCATGGGAGCACACCGATAAAGTTACGCAAGGTCACGTTTTGGGGGACCTAATCTGGGGATTCCACTTTGGCCCTCTGACCTGAGCCTTTGGTGGAGGTGAAGGGACTCGAACCCTCGGCCTCTACATTGCGGACGTCTGGCTCTCGGTGTTTTGACCAGGTCCTTTCCGAGGAGATTGCTGGTAGCGGCGTTACGACCCCCTCAGGCTCCCTCACGATCCCTCGGCTTCCCGCACCGTAAAGACACGTAAAGACACGCCCGGACAGAGCTCGTGGGGCGTGACCACGATCGGTACGCAGATCCGTTCGGCAGGGGCTCTCGGGATGCGCAGCGAATGGCGCTCGTTCCCCTTGGCGACGATCACGTTCCTCGTCGAACGAGCAGACATCACCGGCCCTGAACCGGGGGTGCCTGTCGCCGAACAGACGAGGGAACGCAATCAGCGGGTCGATGACAGGTCGGGTCACGCCCGCAACGTCACCTATCGGGCCGGTCTCCTGATCCTGTCGAGGGCAGTCGCCCTCTACACCTCCGGGTTCGGAACTCTAACGGCGGTTCATCGTTATGTTATGCCAGGTGAGCGCCGCCGGGTCGGGTTCCGACGTCTCGCATGCGAAACCAACCTCTTCGTGTCATCGGACATTCGACGCCTGTCGAGGCGCTCCCGTACGTTCACATGGTGAAGCTGAGGTTGCGGGCGAGCTGGCCGGCGAGCTCTCTGTTGCCTCGAAGCTCGACGTCGCCGTTCGCCAGGTGGGTTTCGGGGTCGATCCTTCCGCAGGCGAGGAGCATGAAGGTGAGCGAGTCGGTCCGGACGGTGGCGTCAGCATGGTCGAGATCGTCCATGAGGCGGGCCCGCCCATCGACAACAGCGCCGAACCGCCCCTCGATCGGTCCGTGGAGTTCGACGAGCACGCTGGAACCATCAGGAATGGCGGCGCGTTTGCCAACGATGTACCCGAAACTGCGGCGCACCTCGTCGAGGGCGAGTTCGGCGGCCGGTCCGCTGGCGTGGCCAGGGCGTCCGAGCGGGACCCGGATGTCTTGTTCGTGGACCCAGAAGTCGAAGTTGCGGATGGCCATGAACCTGCCGTAAGTCTGGACCCCGACGGGAGTCCACGACACCTCGTCGAACATGCTCGTGTCCGCCGCGAGCAATTCGTTCCGGCGGTCCGCAAGCACGGCGCGTAGGCGGCTACGGAGCTGGAGCGGTGACCAGTCGTCGACTTCGTCGAAGACCTTGCCGACGATCTGGAAGGGGGCCGGAGCGTCTCCGGCGGGTCGCCATCCGCTGAGCGCTTCTTCGATTCCGTCGAGGTGGGCAACGACCTGGCGGACTTCCCAAGCGGGACAGAGGGATTGCAGTTGCCAGTCGGGTTCGTCGAGTTCGTCCAACAGTTCGAGGACCGAGTTCATGCTCTCGAGGAGGCAGTCGACTTCGTGAACGCTCATCTGACTCCTCTCTGTTTCGTAGGGGTGTGGCCAGGCAGGACGTGGTGTCGGTCGGTACAACTATGGCGGACTGGGCGGGCCGCGTCGGACGGTTCAGCCTTGCGTCCGCCTGAGTCGGGTGCACTCGGCGGTCTCGCCTGGCTGGTTCGACCTGGGATCGACCCTTCAGGCCCATATGTCTCGTGCTGCCGAAAGGCCGTTATTCAGTGTCCTCCGACAAGTCGGCGCCGGTGGACGAGACCGCCAAGCATCGGGTCGCCGGCCAAGGGACGGCTCGTGGCGGTCATGACCCGGGGCCGGTTTGTCTCTAGCGGCGAACGCTGTCGTTCGAAGTGGCGGGGAGACCGGTGGGTTCACTTCTTGCTGCGTCGGCTGCCACCGTGCCAGTCCTCTTGGATCCCGACCTGGTCGGTATGGACGCCGAAGCTGCGCAGCTGGGGTCGTTCGCGCAGGCTGCGCTTGAGCTCGGCGAACCCGGGGAAGCTAGCGAGCCCGACGGCGTAGTCCCAGAGTCGGGTTGCGTCGGCTTCGTCCGGGAGACGGCTGATGACCGGCCCGAAGAACGCCACGCCGTCGGGGGGCTGGAAGTGAATGATGGGGGTCCCGACGTCCTTGCCGGTCAGACCAAGTGCCTCGTCGGTTTCCCGCTGCAGCTCGGCGTCGATGGAGCTGTCCTCCAAGGCGTCGCCCAACGCCGTGGGAAGACCGATGTGGGCCAGGATCGGTTCGACGAAGGTTCGGCTGCCCCGGTCTTGGCGCTCGTCGGGTCCGGTGTCGAAGACCAGGGTGCCGATCGCCTCGTAGAGAGGACCGACCATGTCGCGGCCGTAGTCTGCTCGGACCTGGGCCGCCACCTGCAGCAGCTTGAGGCCGGCGGTGTGACCGGCCTCGTAGCCGGGCGGGAAGTGGCTGTCGTAGTCGACCGCCGCGTTGATCATGCGCAGCGAGATGAATCGCCAGTCGACTGTGTAATCGCGTTGCGCGGTGACTTGGCGCACCCATTTGCTGGTCATCCAGGCGAACGGGCAGACCGGGTCGAAGTAGAAATGCATGTCGGCGCTCATGGCCTCGTCCTCTCAGTCAGTGGCGCTGGCGTGATCGCGCAGGTAGCGGATGAGGCCGACGACGTCGTCGGGGACCAGGCGGCCGATAGCCCCAGAGGAGTAGACGCTGACGACCACCTGGCCGTCGGGGTTGAGCACGAACCCGGTGGATTGGAGGAACCCACCCTTGGGGTCGACGAACGCGCCTGTCGCTGCGGAGATGGCTTTGGCGTCGGCGCTGTGGCCGACTGGGAAGGTGAGGCCGTGCTTGGCGACCAGTTCGGCGGTCGTCACCTCGTCATCGACCGAGAGGGCCACCACTTTGGCACCCACCTCGGCCAAGCTATTCGAGGCTCGCTGGAAGGCGCGTAGTTGCGCATTGCAGTAGGGGCACCAGGCGCCCCGGTAGAACAGGACCACGCGGAAGCCACCGGTCAGCGCGTCGGGGAGGGAGAGGGTTTCACCACCGGGGAGGGATACGTCGAGGGTCGGGAAACGGTCGCCGGGACTAAGCAAGGTCATGGGAGTCTCCAATTTCGGGGGACGAAGGTTGGCGGGATTGATGACCGCAGAGAGCGGCGTTCGGCTACTTGACGGCGATGACGTCCACCGTGCGGATGTCGGGGTCCTTGGCCAGCAGATCGGCGGCCACCTGGCCCAGGGCGGTGGGGATCTGGCCGCCCAGGTGAGCTTGGCGGGCGTCCTCGGTCTCGAACGAGTCGAAGATCCCGTACGTGGTGTCGCTGATCTTGAAGGCGTACCACGTGAGGGTGCCTGCCTCTTGTACGGCCAGGGCCCGGCCGGCTTCGAGGAACGCGCCGAGCGCGTCGCCCTTGTCGGGCTTGGCCTCGAGCAAGGCAAGTAGTCCCAGTTTGGCGGTCATAGTTGTGTCCTTTCGTAGGGGGGATGGATCTCGGCTTTCGGCTGGCGGTGCTGCATCACGTCAGGCATCGGTCGCGTTCCAGATCTCGCCGGTGGCCTCCCCGGCCATTCGGGTGACGAGCGATTGAGCAGAGCGCTCCGCGGTGATCAGCGCGCCCTGCTCGTAGGAGGCCTGAAAGTGCTGGTGCAGGGCGGCGCCGATCTCGGCGGGCGGCTGAGCCCGGATCCACGCCTGCATGGCAGTGTCGACGGACCCGGGTCGGTAGACGTTGGCCGTCACGCCGCGGCCAGCCACCTCGGCGGCCAGGTTGAGGGTGTGGGCTTCGAGCGCGGCCTTGGTGGCGGCGTACGCGTTCAGTCCCACCATGGCCCCGGGGCGGTCGACGATCCCGCTCGACACGTTCACGATCCGGCCCCAACCCCGCTCCAGCATTGCGGGCAGGAGCGCCAACGTGAGACGGATCGGCGCTTCGACGTTGACGGCGAACGCCGACGACCACCCCCCAGGAGGGGTGGAGACGGTTGGTCCTGCTGGCTGGACCATGGCTGCGTTGTTCACCAAGATGTCGACCGGACCAAGTTCCTCGGCGGTTGTCGCCGCGGCCTGGGCGACGGCGTCGGGGTCGGCGAGATCGGCCGGGAGCACCAGCGCGACGCCGCCTTCGCCCCGCAGTGTCGCGGCCGTCTCTTCGAGCTGATCGACCGAGCGGGCCAGCAGCGCCACGCGGGCACCACCTTCGGCCAGCTGCAGGGCAACCGCGCGCCCGATACCCCGGCCGGCCCCGGTGATCAGGGCGACCCGCTCGTTGAACGGTGCGGTCATCGAGACGCGAGGGCGTCGACGGCGGCGAGGATTTCGCCGGGTTCGGAGCGTGTGCTGTAGTCGGGGTGGACGTCGATCCAAGCGATGACGTGGTCGGCGTCGACAATGATCGTGGTAGGCACCGGGAGCCTGGTGGTGCCGTCCGCGTTGACGGCGGTGAGGTCCAAGCCGAGCTGAAGCTGAGCGGCGCGCGCCTCGTCCGAGGGACCCGTGAGGATCCCGACCGCCGTCGCTACCTGGTTACCGGGATCGGACAGCACGGTGAAAGTCAGCTCGTGCTTCTCCTGGACGCTGAGCGACCCGTCCGGGGTCTGAGGGCTGATCGCGACCAATCCCGAACCCCGTCCGGACAGTTCGGGGACCAAGTCGGCTTGGTAGGTGTTGAGCGCGATGTTGCAGTACGGGCACCAGGCACCCCGGTAGAACACCAGGACCGACAGCCGGTCGCCCAACGCCGCGTAGAGGCTGGTCGTCGCCCCGTGCGGGTCGAGCAACTCGGCGTCGGGCAGCGTCGCGCCCACCTCGATCACCCCCCGCTGGCCTCCCGCGGGCGGCCAGGTCGGCCTGCTCGCGGGTGAACGCGCCCATGATGTCGTTGGGGGGCTGGGCGGCCGTGGTCTCGGTGAGACGGCTGACCTGCTCGGCGATCGTGGTCGGCATGAATCCTGCTCTCTTGGGCCTCTCGGGGGATCTTGCGGACATCAGGCCCGCTGCGTAGTGAGTGGCACGGGCGGAGCCGGTCTTACCTGCCGCGGCCCTACTTTTCGGGAGGCGCCGAGCCGGCCGAGCCGCCGATGGCGGCCACAAGGCCTTCGAAGTCCTGCACGCAGGGATTGCAATTGGAGAGGTGGACTGCGATCTCGGGGTAGCGGCGGGCCGCGTCGCCGTGAGCGAGCTGGCGTTCCACATACCGGTCCAGCAGCTCGAAGGTCTCGGCACAGCCGGCGTCGGCCGGATCGGTCCGCAAGAACCGCTCCAACGATCCCCAACTATTCATGGCTGCCTCGAAACGTCGTCGTCCAGATACCCGTGAGTGACAAGCGCGGCCCGCAACTTACGTCGGGCGTCGAAGAGCGTCTTGTAGATGGCGTTGCGGTTGGAACCGAGCTGGGCCACCAGCGCGTCCAACGAAACACCGTTGAGCACGATCGCCACGAAGATCCGCCGCTGGTGATCGGTGAGCTCCTCGTCGACCGCCCGGTGCAGGGCGGCGACGACATCGCGCCACTCTGCCGTGCCGGCCGGGCCGAGACCGAAGCGGTCCGGAAGGCGGTCCCAGTCCTCGCCATCCATGGCCACGGTCGGCCGCTGCCAAAAGTGCCGGCCGACCTTGGTCGACACTTCGAAGATGGCGAACTTGCAGGCCCAGGTCGTGAACCGGCTCTCGCCCCGGAACTCCCCGAGCTTGCGCACCACTCCCATGACGGCATCGGCAGCCGCCTGGTGGGCCAGGTCATCCAGCTCGGGACCGGCCATCGGCAGCTGGGCGCGCCGTCGGTACACCTCGGCCCGAGCCACCCGCAGCAACAAGTCGTGCAGGCGGGCCACCGTCTCGTCATAGGCCGCTCCGTGGGCGTCCAAACCCCGCACCCACGCGCCGGAATCGTGGTCCGGCATCGATTCCGAACCGGGAGACTCGGGGCCGGCCGGACGGACACAGGTCACCCCAACGATCCTAAATCGACCGCTGACGATGTCTCCCGGTCAGCGCCGGATCTGGTGCCACTGGTCGACAATCTCCTGATTGCCCCAGATGTCGACAGTGCCCCGGGGGCCTCCGGTTGGCGAGCCACAACAACAGGTCCGACCTGCTGGCCCGGAACACGGTGTCAGCCAGCCTCGGCGTGTTG
The DNA here is from genome assembly GCA_963719485.1 of uncultured Acidimicrobiaceae bacterium. Classification (GTDB taxonomy): domain Bacteria; phylum Actinomycetota; class Acidimicrobiia; order Acidimicrobiales; family RAAP-2; genus Bog-473. The sequence goes on along the minus strand of OY970387.1, from coordinate 2,260,349 downwards.
GGGCGGGTGGGAGTCTCGGTCTCAAACGACCCACCGCTCGGCCGGCCCGTCAGTGGAGTGAAGATGCAGCGCGCCGACCAAGTTCTCGACCCCGTCTTGGGCCGGCAGGCGAGGGGGAACTCGACGAAGAACTCCCCGATACCCCCGTTGTACGAACCGGCGCGCTCCCGCAGCTCGCAACATCGCCTGGCAGCTCCATCTTCTGTGCAGCCGTCGTCATCGCGCTCACCCCGCCGAGCGACTACCCCTCAGAACCGATGGATCGGTCCGCCACGCACGCCACCTGGCGCATCAGCACCGCTATGCACGTTCACCTCGGTTGTCATCATCGGGGTTTGGACGAAGACTAGCGATTGCGATTTCTGCCGAGATCCCCTGGCCGCGTGGGTGCTATCCCAAGAGCGAGAGTCGGTCACCGGCCTTGAGCACCACGTCGCCGCTCGGGGTCAGTACCTCGCCGTTGCGCGCGATCGAAGTGACCAGTGACCCTTCGGGCAGCTGGGCCGCTCGCAGTGTGCGACCGGCGAGACCCGAGTCCTCTCCGACGCAGAGCTCGAACGCTCCGCTGGCCGCACCAAGAGCGCTGACGCGCTGCGCCGAGGCCAAGAGCTCGCGGCGATAGGTCGCGACCAGGTCCGAGATCGCCAAGGTGCCGACCACCCGCCGGTCGTCGTCGAGCACGGAGACCCACGACATGTGCGCCGAGGAGATCGATTCCAACGCGCTATCGAGGCGGCTCCGCCGCGCAATCGCGGGTGCCCCGGCGTCAGCCAGGTCGCCGACACGGCTCCCTTGGTCTGTGGCCTCTGCCAGTTCGGCCAACGCGACCGTGCCTTCGAACCTCCCCGCCGCATCGACCACCGGGGCGCCACTGACACCGGCCGCCTCCATGAGGTGTACGGCTTCCGCGACGGTCTTCGAGCTCGGGAGCACAAGGCGCACCTCGGCCATGGCATGGGTGGTGGGGATGGTGGCCAAGAGAGGCAGCCCAGCGGTGAGGCGCCTTGCTTCGGTATCCGAGCGGCTACGGATCTGGCTCCGGTAGATGGTGTCATCGAAGTGGTGCACGATCAGCCAGGCGAGACCGACCCCGACCAGCGCGGGCGTGAGGATGGAGAGGCTCCCGGTCATCTCGGCCACCATCAACATCACCGCCAGCGGCGCTCGTGAGATGCTCCCGAAGCAGCACATCATCCCGACGATCACATACGGCGAAGGGTCGTGACCCATCGATGGCGCGATGGGCTCGAAGAGGCGCCACACCGCGGCGCCCATGAACGCACCGATCACCATGCCCGGTCCGAAGATCCCTCCAGAGCCCCCAGACCCGATGGAGAGTCCGGTAGCCAAGATCCGGGCGAACGGCACGATCAGCACAATCCACAGAGGAATCCCCAAGAGCTCGGGGCCGAGGGACTTCTGGATCCAGCCGTACCCGGTACCGAGCACCTCTGGGATGGCGATCCCGATCGCACCCACCATCAGCCCGCCGACGGCCGGCTTCACCCACTTGGGCAGGCGGGGCACGGCGGCCGAGATTCGAGCGATGCCGTAGAACCCCTTGGCGTAGAGCAGGCCGATCAAGCCGCCCAGGATTCCGATGATGGCGAACCACCCGAGCTGCGCCGGATCACCGAAGCGGTACGAGCCCACGTAGCCGAAGAGGGGACCGAAGCCCTCGAACGATCCGAAGATGGCATAGCTGACCGACGACGCGATGAAACACGGCAACAAGGCAGCCGGGTCGAAGTCTTCGCGGTAGAGAATCTCGGCCGCGAGCACGGCACCACCGAGCGGCGCACCGAAGATCGCTCCGATGCCCGAGCCGATCCCTGTCGCCACTGCGATCCGCCCGTCGGCCGGATCGAGTTCGAGCACCCGCGTGAGCAACGACCCGAACCCCGCGCTGATCTGGCCCGTCGGGCCTTCGCGTCCGCCCGAACCACCCGATCCGATCGTCAACGCAGAGGCGACGATCTTGACGATGACAGCGCGGAAGCGCACGCCCTTGGGGTTGTGATGCACGGCCGAGATTGCGGCATCGGTGCCGTGGCCTTCGGCTTCGGGGGCGAAGCGGTACACCAACACCGCGCCGAGAAGCGCCCCGGTGCCTGCGACCAACGGCAGAGCCCATGGTCGAGCGGCATGGGTGGAGCCTGCGACATGGCCCTCTGCCGCCGGCGTTGGCACCGTGTAGCCGGCGAGGACCTCCAAAAAGAAGTGGGTGCACAGGCGCAGGGCTTCGTAGAAGACGACCGCCCCGAACCCTGCGATGGCCCCGATCGTGACGCCGAGCACCATCCAGCGCTGCAAATACGACGCCGAACGGATCCACCGACCAACCGCGGCGGCAGTGCCGCGGGCGCGAACCGAGCGGCTCGGATGCGGGGCGTCGACCTGCGCGTCCTCGCGCGGCAGCGAGCTCACAGGTCCCAGCCCGTGCTCCAGTCCTGCTCGGGCACTTCACCCGCTGTCTCGCTCAAATGCCGCAGCGCATCGACGACCCCGCCCCGGGACTCGGCGGGAATGGTGGCGACGAGGTGCTCGATCTCTTGGCGGCGCCGAGCCGTCACCGTGTCGACCAGGCGCCGGCCATCGGGAGACAACGCGATGCGTACCTGACGCCGGTCGCGCCGGTCGGTCCGGCGCGTCACAAGGCCCTTCTTGACCAGGCGGTCGCACATCCTCGAGGCGGTGGGAGGCGTGACTGAGACCGCGTCGGCCAGCGCCGCCACACCCTGAGGCCCCCTTGAGGCCAGGACCACCAGCGAGCGGTACTGGGTCAAGGTCACCTCTTCTCCCACGTCAGCGAGCGAGCGGGCCGCGATGGCCACGAGCACCCGGCTGGCGCTGAGGACGGCATCGACCAGGTGATCTTGCGTGGGAGGGGCGATGGCACTTTGTTGCATATGACATCTATTGTGCAGGCTATGGGTTTTCGGCGCAAGCGGGTGCTCCTGGGCGCGTCAACGGCTCTCGTCGCCGGCGCAGCTCTGAGCCTCGGGCTCTCTTCGCCCGGAGCGAGCTCGCCCGGCCCTCCGCCGGCCTCGATCGGTGACCAGATGGATCGGGCCGTTCCTGCCTCGATCCTCGACGCGAGCCTCACTGATCAGGAGGGACGGCCCGTCACCCTCCGCACCTTCGCCGGCCAGGCCGTCTTCTTGGTGCCCTTCCTCACCTCGTGCCAGGAAGAGTGCCCGGTGACCACTGGCGGGCTGCTCGCCCTCGAGCGCCAGCTCGCTGCGCAACACCTGACATCGAAGACAGCGATCGTCGAGGTGACCGTCGACCCCGGCCGCGACGCACCCCAGCGGATGGCCGCCTACGCCAAACTCACCGGCGTCAGCTGGCCCCTCCTCACCGCAGGATCTTCGACGATCGCGGCGGTGTGGCACTTCTTCGGCCTCTACCACCAGGTCGTCCCCGAGGGCTCACCTCCCGGCATCGACTGGCAGACCCGCCAGCCCTACACCTACGACGTCAACCACTCCGACGGATTCGCCCTGCTCGACCCGCATCTGCGCGAGCACTTCATCACCGCCGGAATGGTCCGCGGCGCGAGCGTGCCCAAGTCCCGCGTCGTCTTCTCGATGCCCAAGGTGTCTACGACTCTGAGAACCCAGGTGGTGGGAGCTGGACCGTCGATCAGGCCTTCGACGCGATCGTCTGGTTGCTGCGATGACCGACGGCGCAAGAGCCCTCGGAGCTACGCTCGCTTCGGAGGCAGCTGTCTTCACCGAACTAAGGGCACGCCGTGTGGTCCCCTGACGAGCACAATGACCGCGACGACCGAGTCCCATCCGCTGCTTCAGGGTCGGGTCCGCAGGGCAAACCCCTCGTCACCGCTCGTACCTCGAGATACCTCTGGAGGATCAGTCTTGCGATCACCCTGGTGATCGCTCTCACCGACGCTGCGCTCGGCCCCCGCTTCATCCTGATCGGCCTGCTCATCGCGGGCCCGTGTTGCGCGCTCTTCACCTCTCAGCGCGCCCGCGCGGCCCAAGTCGGGGCGGTCGCCGTCCTCTTGGCCCTGGTCCTCGCCCTCCCTGATGGGATCTGGGACACCCCCGCCCAGCTCACCCTCACCGCCGCCGTGCTGATGGTGGCCATTGCGTGCACGTGGGCCGCCGGAATCATCGGGTCCGTGACCAGGCGGTAGGGAGTAGGGGCGCCGCAGCCCCACGGCACGGCTGAGCCGACACCTAGGGCGCCGGCCTTCCGCCATCGCACTTGTCATGGGAAACTCAGAACACCAGATCAAAGCGAGGCAACCATGGACCGATTCCGCCCGTATCGAGACCAGATCGCCTTCGTCGCCGCCCTCGTCCTCCCGCTCGGGGTCGCAGCCCTCTTGGTCCCGTTCCGAGGAGACTTCGCGAGCACTGCGTCGGCCCTGATCCTCGTCGCCGTCATCGTCGCCGTCGCTGCTCTGGGCAACCGCTTCAGCGGCTTCGTGGCCACTCTGAGCGCCACCTTGTGGTTCGACTACTTCCTCACGCAGCCCTACGAGAGGCTTGCCATCACGCATCGACCCGACATCGAGACCGCGGTCTGCCTCTTCGTGGTCGGGATCATCGTCTCCGAGCTCGCGGCGCGCAATCGACACCACCGGGCCAGCGCATTCGAGGAAGCAGACTACGTCGGAGTGATTTACGACGTCTCTGAACTCGTCGCATCGGGCACACCAGCTTCCGAGGTGCTCGAGCGCGTGCGCGCCACACTGGTGGATCTCCTGCACCTCCGCGCTTGTCGCTACGAAGAGGGAATCGCAGACCGTCCCATGATGCGCCTTGAGCATGACGGGCATGTGCTACTCGGCGGCCGGATCTGGGGCGTCGATCGCATGGGCCTCCCGGGCCCCGAGATCGAGCTTTTGGTCGCCCACCGCGGCGAAGCCCTGGGCCGCTTCATCCTCACCCCGACACCGGGCTTTGAGGTGCCGCTGCAACCTCGCGTGGTCGCCGTCGCGCTCGCCGACCAGGCCGGCGCGGCGCTGCGTCCAAGCCTCCGTAGCGCATAGAACGCCGCGACCGGTCCCGGCGCACCGGATGACTCACGTGGTGGCGAGGAGCACAACCACGAAGGCGACGTAGGCCGCGATGATCGCACCCCCAGCTATGCGCTCGAGTCCGCGGCCCACGTAGGCGAGCAAAAGGGTCAGCGTAGTAAGCCCGACGTACCAGCTGGCCACCAAAACTCCCGACGCTGACGGCTTGGCCAACCCGATGACCACGGCGGGGATCAAGAGGCCAGCGGCGACATTGAGCGAGTTCGAGTTGAGCCCGGTACTGAAGGCGGCCGCGCCCCGGCCCCGCCGAGCCAGGTACACGGCGGAGACCGCATTGGGCAGGCTGGTGACGGCGGCGAGGACAAGACCACCCACCACGATCTCAGGGACCCCGAAATGCGTGCCGAGCGACGAAGCTCCTTGCTCCATGGCCACACTGGCCAGCACCACGACCACCAGGGCGCCGATCGCGACCAGCGTGTCTCGTGAGGTCCCTCGCTGCGGACGGATCGCCTCTTCGAGCTCGCTTTCCTCCTCGACGATGGCCGCTGTGAGCCACGTCGACCATTCATCGGGTAAGTGCAATCGGCCCAAGATGCTCCGGTGCGCGGCCAGCAGCGTCACGTACGCGAACAAGACGGCGAGGACGACACCCAACCCCGCGCCGGCGGAGACCTGGCCACCGACGCTCAGTAGGCACACCGCTCCGACGATCATCGCAACGGTGCCGCCTAGGACGACGACTCTTCGGTGCAGACTGATTCGACCCGCCACAACGGCGCCCAGGCCCAGGAGTGCTGCGAGATTGAAGACGTTCGAGCCCAAGACAACCCCGGCGCCAACTGTCTGTTGATGGTGGGCGATCGCGGTAATCGAAGCCGTGATCTCAGGCGTGTCCGCCGCCAGGGCGGCCACCATGCCGAGGCTGGCTTCGGAGAACCCGAGGCGCTCTCCGACGCGCTCAAGCCGGGTGACCAGCACCCAACTCGTGCCCAGGCTGATAGCTGCCCCGACGACGAAGACCGCAACGGCAGGACCTACCGTCAGGTTCGCTCAGATCCGATCCGGCCGGACCACACCGCGCGCCTGCGCGAAGGCGTCACGAGGGGTGTGTTGTGGAGAACCCGACAGGTCATTTCAGCTCCCGGTGCGCTCGAGACGGACGTGCCGACCAGGCTTCCCGGCTCTCCGCTCGCAAGCATACCGACGATGGTGACTCGGCGACGGAGATCGACACTCCCACCGGCGATGTCGTTTCTCGACGATGACCCGCTCGAGACAGTCGGAGGACCGCGGCTTGTGGGCGAGAGCAAAGCAGACGAATCGCCCGAACGACCTCGACGCAAAGCTACGTAGCGCTCCACGACGCTTGTGATTCTTCCGGGGATCCCACTTCAGCCCTCTGACCTGGGCCTTTGGTGGAGGTGAAGGGACTCGAACCCTCGGCCTCTACATTGCGAATGTCTGGTTCTCGGCGGTATGACCAGGTCCTTTCCGAGGAGTTTCCTGGTAGCGGCGTTTCGATCCCCTCAGGTTCCCTCACAATCCCTCCCCTTCCCGCACGGTAAAGACACGTAAAGACACGCCCCACTGGTCCCTGTCGGACTTTTCCGCGGATCGGTAATCACGTCCGATCGGCGGTTCACGCAATGCCGAGCGAATGGCGCAGGTCCCCTGTTGACGACGATCACGTTCGTCGGCAAGCGGCAGGACACCATCGACCCCGAGGCGGCGGTGACCGGTGCGAGGCAGACGACGGAACCCGTGAACAGCGATAGGCGCAACCACGCACGGCCGGTGTCACTGTCATGGGAGCTTGACCTCCCCTCACACGGTTGCGCCCGAACCTGGGGGCCCTCAGCCGCCCCGGAAGCTACGAGGTACTCCGTGGCGTCAGAGCCTCTGGTTGACGCGGACTAGTTCGTCGAGCCGCACCACGAACCGCTCAAGGGCCGGCGAGGAGTTCGACTTGCTGTAGCCCACGGCGATGTCGATTGTTGGTGCCTCGCCTTCCAGCGGTCGGCTCACGACCGACGGCGGCAGCAGGTTCTTGGCGTACTCAGGCATGAGCGCCACGCCGCGGGTGGATGCGACGAGGGAAATGGCCATTGCCAAGTTGTCGACGCCGTGATCGAACTTGATGTCGAGCCCGGAGCGGTGGAAGTAGTCCTCGGTGACGGCATGAAGCACGCTGGCCTTGTTCGAGCCGCCAATGAAGATCTCGCCGACGAGAGCTTCCGGACTTACACATGATCGTGCGGTGAGACGATGATCGCTGGGCATGAGAACGATGAGCGGCTCGGAATCGACGACGTGGTACTCGAGGTCATAGCCGGACTCGACGCGCAGAAAGGCCAGATCGAGCCGGCCGCGGGCGAGTGCTTCGGCGAGATCCGGCGAGTAGTCGCTCGAGACTGTCACCTGGATCTGCTGCAGCTCGTCCTGGAGTATGTGCATCACGGGCGAGAGCCAGTTCATCTCGTGCCCCGTTTGAAAGCCGATGGCGAACGTCTTGCGTTCGGGTTGCCCCGCTCGGCGTGCCGTTTCAACCGCTGCGTCCACGTGCATCAGCACGAGGCGAGCGTGGTCGAGAAAGACCTTGCCCGCCGGTGTCAGCTCCACGCCACGAACGCTGCGCGACAACAGCTGCACCCCGACATGAGACTCGAGGTCGCGGATCTGCCGGCTCAGTGAAGGCTGTGAGGTGTAGAGGCGCCGCTCCGCCGCCTCCGTGAGGCTGCCCATCTCGGCGACGGCGATGAAGTACCGAAGATGCCGGAGTTCGATGGCACTGCCATGCTCCTGAGGCATGTCCAGCAGCCTACAAAGTCTTTTTCAAGGCCAAAACAGAGCCATACGGTGTGACTGTCATACCTCGCGCACCCCCGGCCCCCGCGGGACCACGTTGACATGTACAGACGCGTCTCTCTATCTCGGAACACGCGACTCAGTTCTCGGACGGGCAGTGAAATGAGTCAGAACAAATAGACAGCCAGGAAGTTCCCTCCACCCTGCAGCAGAAGACCAAGGAGACGAATGTGACGACTATCGATTACGACTCGCTTCTCATTGGTGGCGGTTGGATGGCCGCCACAACCGACAACGTCATCGACGTGCTATCGGCCAACACCGGACAGCTAATAGGCCGAGTGCCCGATTCGGTCGAAGCAGACATGGATGCTGCGGTTGCGGCTGCCAGAGCCGCTTTCGACGCACGGGATGGTTGGGCGACTTGGGCACCACGACAAAGGGCCGAGGTTATGGTCAGGCTCGCAGAGGCTCTCGAGACTCGAAGCGAGGAGACATCCGTGCGGGTGAGCTCCCAGAACGGAATGCCTATCACCACCTCACGACAGGTTGAAGGCGCCGAGCCGCCGCAGTACTTGCGGTACTACGCCGACCTCATTGTCCAGTCAGGAGGTGAGGAAGAGCGAGGGACTACTCTCGTGCGGCGAGAGCCGATAGGCGTTGCTGCTGCGATCCCTCCCTTTAACGCCCCCCAGGTTCTTTCCTTCTTGAAGATCGCGCCGGCGCTTGCTGCCGGTTGCACGCTGGTCGTAAAGCCGCCGCCAGAGACGGTGCTGGATTTTTTCCTGCTGGCCGAGGCCGTCATTGAGGCGGGTGTTCCAGAAGGCGTAATCAACATCGTTCCTGGCGGGCGCGAAGCTGGGGCGTATCTCGTCAGCCATCCAGGCGTCGACAAAGTGTCCTTCACCGGTTCAACCGCGGCTGGACGCCAGATCGCCGCAACATGCGCCCAGCTTCTGCGACCAGTGACCCTTGAGCTCGGCGGTAAGTCGGCTGCGATCATTCTTGATGACGCCAAGCTCTCAGAGCATGCTGAACAGTTATTCGCAGCCAGCTTCCTCATTAACGGTCAGACCTGCTTTGCCAGCACCCGAATCTTGGCGCCGGCCAACCGTTACGACGAGGTCGTTGACTTCTACACGTCGCTTGCCAGCGAAGCCCAAGTCGGTGACTCCCTCGACCCTGCTACTCGGATTGGGCCAATGGTGAGCGCACGGCAACGCGACAGGGTTGAGTCCTACATAGCAAAAGGGCTGGGTGACGGCGCCCGACTCACCACCGGAGGGGGACGCCCCGACGACCTCGATCAGGGCTGGTTCGTCCAACCGACGATCTTTGCCGACGTTGACAATAGTTCCGTCATCGGCCAGGAAGAGATCTTCGGACCCGTGCTGGTCATCATTCGCTACGACGGAGACGATGACGCCGTGCGTCTGGCCAACGACTCCGCCTACGGGTTGGGGGGGACGGTCTGGACAGAAGACACGGAGCGTGGCATAGACATCGCCCGACGAGTTGCGACGGGGACTATCGGGATCAACGGCTACTTCCCTGCAATCGACGCCCCCTACGGCGGGATGAAGGCCAGCGGCTTGGGACGAGAAAACGGTCCTGAAGGTATGGCTGCCTATCAGCAGTTCCAGTCGATCTACAGGTTGTAGAGCACCGTGTGGGTATCCCAACCGTTCGACCATGTCGCTGTCCTAGAGCAGACTATTCGGCGGCCTGGAGCGAGTCGATCCAACGCTCGAGGCGGCGAGCTTCTTTGGGTAGGAGTGCCGGTTGTCTGAGCACCTGGGTGAGCACGGTGGCTCCTTGGTAGCTGGCGATGAACTCGACGGCGAGATCACGAGCGTCGTCTCGGCCCATTGCTCGGAATTGTTCTCGGCCCAGGCGATCGGAATCTCCAAGAGACGGGTGACTCCGTGGTCGTCGTGGCCGGTTCCCTTCTCCAACTCCGAGCAGAGAGTGCCGTGTGGGCAGCCGAACTCTGCAATGACGTCGTATCGATCGACCAGCGTCCCGAAGAGTCCCTTGAGCCGGCCTTTGGGGTTGCGATAGCGACGATCGAGGGTGGCAAGAGTTTCCTCGAGGCCTTTCACGTGTGCCTCAACCACGGCGTCAACGATGGCGTCTTTGGTCTTGAAGTAGTAGTAGATGTTTCCAAGGGGCACATCTGCCGCTTCGGCGATGTCAGCGAGGGTGGTCTTCTCAACCCCTTGGCGGTACAGGAGATCAGTGGCGGCACTCACCAGCCGCGCTCGCTTGTCTGGTCGGGCGACCGTCGGGAGCGCCGATTCGGTCTTGTCTGAGTCAGTCATCTCACTTCCAGTCTAGACATTGGCAACAAAAGGCACTAAGTTGGATTTCTAACTTAGTCCCTCAACCGCATCGTTCGATCCCTAAGGGAGCTGCATGATTGAGACGGCACAGCTGGAAGACGTTGTGAGCAGGCCGCTCGCCGGACGGCGAACGCTGGTGACAGGGGGTTCTCGGGGAATCGGCGCCGGCATTGTTCGGCGGCTCGCGGCTGACGGCGCTCCGGTGGCTTTCACCTACCGGGAGTCCAAGGACGCGGCGAACGACCTTGAGCAGGAGATCATCAGTGCAGGTGGCCAGGCCTTTGCCATCCAGGCCGACAGTGAGGATGCTGACGCGGTCCGCGGCGCGGTTTCGACGACTGTAGATCGCTTCGACGGCCTCGATGTCCTGGTGAACAACGCCGGCACCTCATACGCGGCGCCGATCGAGGAGTTCCCGATGGCCGAATTTGAGCGGATAGTAGCCGTCAACGTCCGAGCGATCTTCGTCGCGATCCAGGCCGCGTTGCCGCACCTTGACGAGGGTGGGCGCATCATCAGCATCGGCAGTGTGCTCGCCGACCGGGCTCCCTTCGGCGAAATAAGCGTCTACGCGCTCTCGAAAGCGGCCGTCGCTGGACTGTCCCGCAACCTCGCTCGTGAACTCGGACCTCGCGGCATCACGGTCAACACGGTCCAGCCAGGTCCGGTGGAAACCGATATGAACCCAGCATCGGGGGATTTTGCCGATGCCGTGCGGTCGCTCACCGCGCTCGGCCAATACGCACAACCCAGCGACATAGCGGACGCCGTGGCATTTTTGGCGCGGACCGAGTCCCGGTTCGTCACTGGCGCGAGCTGGAACGTCGATGGTGGCTTCGCTCTGTAACGCGCCGGCATGCATTCATTCCGGGCCGCGCCTTGACGGCTACTTGAACTGCTATCTCAACCCCCGATACGGAAGACACCCATGACATCGTCGATCCATCCACACAAGTGGCAGGCCCTCGCCCTCGTCTGCCTTGCCTACTTCATGACCACGCTGGACGTGTCGATCGTGACGGTCGCGCTACCCTCGATCACTCGGTCGCTTCACTTCTCGCCGACGGACCTGCAGTGGGTCCTCACTGCATATGCCGTCACTTTTGGCGGCCTCCTTCTACTCGGCGGCCGGGCGGGTGACCTGTTCGGGCGGCGCCTGATGCTGATGTCGGGGTTGGCAATCTTCGTCGCCGCCTCGCTGGCATGTGGCTTCGCCAACGGTTCAGCGATGCTGATCACGGCTCGGGCCGTCCAGGGGGTCGGAGCGGCGCTCATCTCGCCTGCCACCTTGGCCATCATCACGACCACCTTTGACGAAGGGGCAGAACGGAACAGAGCGCTCGGGGTCTGGGGCGCGATGGGCGGCGCCGGCGCAGCAGCCGGGGTGCTGTTGGGGGGATTGCTCACGAAGTACGCCGGCTGGGAGTGGATCTTCTTTGTGAACGTGCCCGTCGGCGTGCTGCTGTTCGTGGCCGCTCCATTCCGGGTGGCGGAGAGCCGAGCGCCACTCGAGAGCCGTCAGCGTGACCTGCCCGGTGGAGTCATGGTGACCGCAGGGATTGCGTTGCTCGTCTACTCCATCTCCCGCGCCCCCGCTGTCGGCTGGGCGAGCGGGGAGACGATCGGCCTTCTTGTTGGTGCCGTCGTGCTACTGATCGCGTTCCTCCTCTGGGAGACTCGCGTCTCGGCGCCCCTCGTGCCACTGAGTGTCTTCAAGATTAGAAGTGTGTCGTCGGCAAACGCGGTGGCGATTTTGCTTGGCGCAAGCGTCTTTGCGAACTTCTTCCTGCTTACGCTCTATGCCCAGGACGTTCTCGGGTTTTCCGCCTTACGGACGGGACTCACCTTCTTCGCCACCGCTGGCACGCTGGTCCTTGTTGCAGGACTCGCACAGGCGGCCACCACCCGTTTCGGTGCGCGCCCGGTCTTGACGGCCGGTATGGCATTCCTCACCGGTGGCATGATCTGGTACGCACAGATTCCAGTTCGGGGCCATTTCGTCAATAACTTGTTGGGCGGCTACCTCTTGGTCGGGGTTGGCCTCGCACTCTCGTTCGTCTCCGTCTCGATCCTGGCGCTTCAAGGAGTTGGACCAAAGATCGCTGGCTTGGCATCGGGGCTCCTCACTTCCTCCCAACAAGTCGGAGGAGCAATCGGAGTCGCGGTCACGGCCAGCGTCGCCGTGAGCCGGGCGAATGGCCTGTTGGCCGCAGGTCACACCGTCCCTTACGCCTTGACACACGGGTACGCGCTGGCTTTTTGGGTACTCGCCGGCATCGCATTCGCCGGGGTCTTGCTTGCGGCACTGACGGCGCCAGGGGGGGCGGGTGAGCTTGCGTCGAACGGCCCCATGCCAGAGCCCGACCAGTTGGACGACAGCTTGAGGTTGCGGGTTGCGTCGATCGGCGAACATGGCAGCGATCTTTGATCCCAGTACGGGCCTGTGGGTCGACGGTTGAAGAGCGCCAATAGAGATTGAAGAAGGAGAACTCGCAGATGGGTACGGAGCCAGTTTCGATGATCAGCACGTACTTTCGAGTTTGCGACGGGGTGCGCGTCAGGTTCGCAGACACCAAGGCAGCTTCCGACGTCACTGTGCTGCTGCTAGCGCCATGGCCCGAGAGCCTGTGGGCCTTCCGCCGCATCTGGAACCGCGTCGCCACGGTGGGGCGGGTGGTCGCTGTTGACCTGCCAGGATTCGGCCACTCCGACGGTCGCCCCGAATTGATCGCCCCGGACAGCTCGGGAGTGTTTTTGGAGCGATTGATCGATGAATGGGACTTGGGAGCGCCGCACGTCGTCGGCCCGGACATCGGCACGGCCACCGCGTTGTTCCTTGCAGCCAAGGCTCCGGAACGCGTGACGAGCCTGACGATCGGAGGTGGCGCAGTCCGCTTCCCGATCGAAGCGGGCGGCGCGCTCAAGGACGTCATCGAAGCACCGAGTCTGGACATGGTGCGCGCGTTGGACGCCCGGACGAACATTGGCTACGCGGTTGAGTCCGGTGCCTCGAGCGCCAGCGAGCCCGAGGTCCACGAGGACTACGTGAGCGCCTACGACCTTGGGCGCTTTGCGGAGTCGGCTCGGTTCGTGCGGCACTACCCGGAGCAGAACCCGATACTGCGTGATCTGCTGCCGTCGATTATGACTCCGACACAAATCTTGGCGGGCCGTCACGATGACCTCGTGCCGTGGTCCAACAACGAGTATCTCGAGGAACTCCTCCCCAAGAGCGAGATCCATCCTCTCGACGCCGGACACTTCGTGTGGGAAGAAGCAGCCGAGGAATACGGCCGCCTGATCACGGACTGGATCAGCGGCGGGTATCGACTCGTCGCAACGGGTTAGCTGAAGTCTCAGCAACGTCCCGTCAGTCCTGAGTCGGCTAACACCGCCGACACCGGCGCAGTTGCTCGACATCGTTTGTCAAAAGGGATCGTTCATCGGGTACAGCGACGACCCGAACTCTGCGGGGGCGCTGGTCATCGCTCATGCATTCGAGAAGGCGATCGGTCGGCTGGCTCCGCCGAAGTCCGACGGGTATCACTCCATGGGTCAGACGCCCGCCCAAATTGCGCTCATACCCGGCTACGGAAACTCACCTGAACGGACCCTTTTCTGCGGATGCGCGGCCTTCAATTCAGATGCTCAATCGGTGGATCGAGGCTGAGACAGATCCCGTAGCGCTCAGTGGCGCTTTGGTGACTCTGCGGGATCCACTCTACGCCTCTGACCTGGCTCTTTGTGTTGTGGAGGTGAGCGGACTCGAACCGCCGACTTCTACGATGCGAATGTCTGGCTCTCGGCGTTCTGACCAGGTCCTTTCCGAGGACTTTCCTGGTAGCGGCGTTTCGATTCCCTCAGGTTCCCTCACGATCCCTCTCCTTCCCTCTCCGTAAAGACACGTAAAGACACGCCCGAACGGAGCCGGGGCGTGATTGCGGATCGGTACTCACGTCCGATCGGCAGGTTCTCTCCATACGCAGCGAATGGCGCCTGTTCCCGGTTAATAACGATCACGTTCCTGGGCGAGCAGCAAGACATCATCGACCCCTGTTCCGGCGATGCGCGCTGCCGCGAACGAAGGAGTGTCAACGCTCCGTCGCGGCTGGCGGCCATGTCGTCCTCTGCTGCAAGATTTACGTGGGTCCGTGTGGGCCACCAGCTCAGACGCCCAAGCGATGTCAGTCGGGGCAGACTGTCTCTCCGCGTACTTAGCCCACTCACGCGCTCAATCAGGGCGCGTCCGAATGACTCGGATTGCCTCGGCGGAAGCAACGACCGCAACGGCGAGGGCAGCCACCCGATCCGCCCACCACCAGCCGAACAGCCGGTCGGTCAACAGTCCAAGAAGTGCAAGGACTCCAAGAGCCGCCCCTATGGCGCTCAGCGTCCCGTCGCCCATCAAGGCGTGACTGCGCAGCAACGTCCCCGTTTGGTACTTGGCCCACCCCAACGGAGCAAGAACGACGGCCGAGACCCCGGCTGAGATCATCGCCTGGACGGAGTGTTCGGGCATCGAACGTGAAAGAAGGTCGTTGATGGCGGCGATGGTAAGAGTGACTGCCACCAGGCTCAATGCGCTGGCGACGACGACTGAGGCTCGAGCCTCTGCCCGAAGACCCCTCGTTGGATCTCGCCGTTCCACGCCGAAGCGCCACACGAGACCGACCGACCCGGCCACGTCGGCCAGGACGTTGAGCCCCAAGCCGAGAACCCCGAGACTCCCTGCGAGCAGTCCTGCGGTCACAGCCCACGCACCGGCGACCAGTCCCCACGCAACCGAGAAATACGAAAGCGCCAAGGCCCTCGCCAGCAGTGGGCGCCTAATTGGATCCACCTCATCGTCAAGGTCAGTCATCGAAGGCCAGTCTTGCTGGCGGCTCCCTGAGAAACTGACCCAGTGACCGAAAGTGCTGGCTGCGCTCGTCATGCTCGGCTCCTCAGCAGGGGCCGCAAGCTCGAAGCCGCAACGCTCTGCTGGAACATCGTCGGCGTGGTCGTACTGGCGTTTGCCGCGGTCGAGGCCCGTTCCGTTGCCCTTGCGGGTTTCGGTCTGGACAGCCTGATCGAGATCGGGGCATCCACCGTCGTTCTGTGGGAACTGGCGGACGTCAACCAAGAGCGTCGGCGCCAAGCGATGCGACTGATCGGCTCCGCATTTGTCGCTCTGGCCGTCTACCTCGGCATCCAAAGCACCGTCGTCCTTGTCGTCGGGTTCCATCCGCACCACAGTCCACTCGGCATCATCTGGACCGGCGTCACCGCTGCCGTCATGTTCGCTCTGGCCTTCGGCAAGGCGAGGACGGGCGCCGCGCTCGACAACCCAGTACTCCAAGCCGAGGGTCGGATCACCATGATCGACGGGATCCTCGCCGCTGCGGTGCTGGTCGGCCTAGTACTCAATGCCGTGGCTGGGTGGTGGTGGGCTGACCCGTTAGCCGGATACGTGCTGCTCTACTACGCGGTGCGCGAAGCCCGTGAGTCGTTTGGCCATTGACACGTTGGTCACTCGGAGCACGCAGCCCCCCATGGGGCGACGAGGGCCGCCCGGGCGGCGTCCCGACAATTTGAGGTTTATCGACCTCCGCAGCAACAGCAGGAACTACAGCCACAGGTGCAGCCGCAGTGCGGGCAAGCTCTCATGTTCCACCTCCTTTCCCTCCGTTGATCGCGCATGACCAGTCTTCGGCGCTGGCGTCCATGCACTCTTCGTTGCGAGTCTTGAGGACGAGCAGCTGTTCTCGCACCGCTTCGAGTTGTTCGATCTCGACTTGGACCTCGACCAATCGCCGGTCGACGAGCACTTCGGTGTGCCCGCACGGACAGTTCCCGCGGTCGCGCACATCGAGCAGCTCTTTGACGTCACCGAGACGCAGGCCCATCCGTTGCAGAGCCTTGATGAATCGCAACCGCTCGCCGCACGCCTCGTCGTAGAGCCGGTAGCCCGCCGTGCTCCGCCCGGCTGGCTCCAAGAGGCCAAGCCGCTCGTAGTAGCGCAAAGTGTCGGGCCGAAGGCCCATGCTCTGTGCGAGCGAAGAGATGGTTGTCGTCATGTACGGACACGGTAGACCTTGGACCTAGATCCAAGGTCAAGCTCGAACACAACGGCAACCAACCACCGCCCTTCTCGTTGCCGCAGATCGGTGGTGTCTTGATTCATCGCAGACCGGTCAGGGCCAGCGCCCCGAGGGCGGCGGCCATCGAGAGCGGCACCGCGATCACCCCGAGCCGGGAGGCCTTCGCGATCGAAGGACGCGAGCCGGCAGAGCGAGCCGCCCGCAGCCAGAGAAACCAGGCCAAGGAGCCCGTGACGAACAAGTTCGGCCCCAAGTTGAGCCCGACGAGGAGCGAGAAGGGGTGATCTGGCCGGCGCGCCGCGAGAAGGGAAGCAGCGGGCAGGTTGTTGAGGAGCACTGAGGAACCGGCCGCGACCACCGCCGTGCCCCAGCTGTCGAGGTGCGACAAGAGGTCGGCCGGTCCGGACCACACCCGGCCCAGGGTGCCGAGGGCCACGGCCACCCCGAAGAGGCCGATCAGGACCGGGACACCGAGCACGTCGATCGCGTGCTTCGCGTTCTCCTTGCCCGTCAGGATTCTCGCGGCGACGACAGCGACGCCGATGGCGGCAACAGGGATCGCGGCGTTGTGCAGGACCACCACGAGAACGGTGGCGGCGAGCACCGCTACCAGTCCGAGGCCGAGTGTGGGTCGCTCCGCCGGGGTCGGGTCTTCGATCCGGACTCGAAGCGATCGGTGCTCGACACAGCCAATGACGACTGCGGTCACCACCAACGAAGCGAGGGCCGCCGCCCACATATGGGCGAGGAACTGCACGCCGTTGAGATGAAGGTGGCCGAGGACGATCAGGTTGGTCAGGTTGGAGCCCGGTAAGAACAGCGACCCGGCGTTGGCGAGCAGCAAGCAGCCGTAGAGCAGCGATGCTTCGCCCTCGCCCCGGCTACGCGCCGCATAGACGAGGACCGGGGTGAGGAAAGCCACCGACGTGTCGAGATTCAACACCGCCGTCACCACGCCCACCATCGCGACGGCACCCATGAACAGGAACACACCGCTCGGAGCGGTGCGGGACAGGCGGTGGCCCGCCGCCGCGAACAAGCCATCTTTGTCGGCAACCAGGCCAATCAGCAGCAGCCCGGCAACGAGCACGAACGGTGTCCAGGTCTGTGAAGCCGCCGCCCTCGCTGCAGACGGGTACAACGCAATGGCGACCACCAGTCCGACCACGCCGACGCCGGCGAGGCCCCAACCAAGCAGACGCTGACCGTTGCGGCCAGCTTTCGAGGGCACGGTGCTGTTATCCACAGGCTGAGGATTGACCACTCACCCAAGCTTGGCCGCTCAGCGAAGGGGCCAGCCGAAGGCAGTGAACTGGGTCTTCGGTCATGGCGGTGGACCAGCATCACCCACCTCTACGACGGCTTACGTAGCGCTCTGGGCCTTCCGCTACCTGCTGGGGATCCCACTTTTAGGCCTCTGACCTGGCCATTGGTGGAGGTGAAGGGACTCGAACCCTCGGCCTCTGCGTTGCGAATGTCTGGCTCTCAGTGTTTTGACCAGGCCGTTTCCGAGAAGATTGCTGGTAGCGGCGTTTCGATCCCCTCAGGTTCCCTCACGATCCCTCTCTTTCCCGCACGGTAAAGACACGTAAAGACATGCCCGAGCCAGCCGTGGTCGCGCCCTTCGCGAGTAGGTGGGTCACGCCTGGGTGGGAAGCCCTGACAATCCCGAGCGACTGGTGCACCTGCGCTGCATACGACATCACGTTCCTCGGCGAGCGACTGGACATCACCGGCCCTTGCGCGGCGCGGCAGACAACCAAAGGCCGATGTTCTGGCCGCCGACAATGCCCCACGCCTTAGCGGATGGTTCGATTCAAGAGATGATCGGGTGGGGATGATTCATCTAATTGATTGTCGTATGTCGGAGACTAACCAATCCGAGTCGCGCCTTCAGAGGGCTGCAATTCAAGCGAAGTGGGCGGCGCAAACCCCGCATCGATGAACGATGCTTTGAGCAATGAACGAGCGGGTTCGATAGCGCCAGTGGAGATCAGCGAGACAACCGAGCCGCCGAATCCACCGCCGACCAGACGGGCGCCGAGTGCTCCGGCATCAAGGAGGATTCGGACCGCGAGGTCGAGTTCGAGAGTTGATACTCCGAAATCGTCTCGAAGTGAATCATGGGAGGCGACGAGCAGCACACCGATTTCGTTGCTCCGTCTTGCCTCGAGGAGAGCAACCGTCCTCAGGACGCGAAGATTCTCAGTGACCACATGCTTGGTGTATCCGCGGAGTGTCTGGTCGGGCAGTCGGCGCAACGCTTCGTCCAAGTCCTCCTCAGTGATGTCTCGGAGTGCCCTAACGCCGAGTAGGTGTGCGGCTCTGGCACACCCTTCGCGACGGGACCGGTACCGGCCATCGGCATGGCGATGCGGTGTATTGGTATCCACCACGAGCACGGTCAATTCTTCATCGGCGAGATCGAAACGTACAGGGCGATGGGTATTAGAGCGCATATCGCACAGCAGGGCTGCGCCTATTTGTCCATACAGTGAGGCGACCTGGTCCATTCCACCCGTTGGTGCACCGACGAAGTCGTTTTCGGACCTACAACTGATGGCCAGAAGTCGTTCGTGGGAGAGGCCGGTTTCGAGAACATCGTTGATAGCGCAGGCCACGGAAACGGTCAGCGCTGCTGATGAACTGAGCCCGGCGCCGGGTGGGACTGAGCTGTCGATATGGATCTTCATCCCGGGAAGGTTGATTCCGAGTTGCTGCATCGAGTCGAGTACCCCTGCGACATACGCGGCCCACCCCATGCCTCTGGCTTCGAGTTCATCGACCTCGAGGTTGACTACTCCGGTCCGTTGCGCGGAAGTGATCTCTAGTTGTGGGCTTGGGGAGATGGCTACCGAAGCGGTACAGCCCAGTTGAATGGCGAAGGGCAGGGCGAAGCCGTCGTTGTAGTCGGTGTGCTCCCCGATCAAGTTCACCCGCCCCGGGGCGCGCCAGACTGCCGTATCTCTCATTTCAGTCTCACAAAATGGAATCGTTCGCCAGCGAGGTCCTGGGTAAGGAGCACCGCCGACGATGCGGAGGGCAACTGGAAGATCCGTTGCTCCTACCAAACACCCGACGCCTTTGTTGCTTTAGCCGGCCGGAGCTGGCTGAGGGCCGCGTAGGAGTCGGCCCGGAAGTTCCCCGGTCGACTGGTCGTGTTCACGCACCACCACACCGGACTTCACCGTGGCCACGTAGCCGTGCGCCCGCTGGATGAGCCGCCTGCCATGGGCCGGGAGGTCGTAGACCATCTCGGGTGGCTCAAGTATCAGCGCTTCGTGATCGATGACATTCACGTCGGCCAGATAGCCCGGAGACACCAGACCCCGGTCGTTGAAGCCGTAGAGGGCGGCGGTCCGGCGCGTCTGGAGGTGCACGACCTGCTCGACCGGGAGCTTCTCGCCCCGGTCCCGGTCGCGGGCCCAATGCGCCAACATGAACGTGGGCATGCTGGCGTCGCAGAGCACGCCGCAGTGCGCGCCGCCGTCCCCGAGCCCGAGCACGGTGGCCGGGTGCACCAACATCTCACCCACGGCATCGAGGTTGCCCCTGGCGTAGTCGAACAACGGCAAGTAGAGAAGTTCCTTCCCCTTGCGCTCAAGCATCGCGTCGTAGAGCACCTCGTCGACGGACCTGCCTTCACGGGCGGCAATGGCGGCCACGCTGGCCTCGGGTGCCGGCTCGTAGTTGGGCGGGTCACCCAGCGGGAAGAGCTTGTGCAACCGACTGCGCAACAATGCGACGAAACCACCCGGTGTGGGCTCCTCGGCCAGCATGGCCGCCCGCACCTCGGGGCTGGCCAACTTGGCCCCCATTTCGTCAAAAGGCAAGCCCTTCAGCGCTTGGAAGGTCTTGTGGTGCGAGAACGGATGGGTGGCGGACTGGAAGCCCACCATCACCGAGGTTGGCTTGCCCGCCACCTGGGGCACCAGCCAGGCGCCCTGGCGGTTGGCCGCCACGCCCCGGTTGATCCACTCACGCCAAAGCTCGGGGGCGAAGTCGGCTTGGAGGACCTGGTAGGTCACCGGCACACCGGCCCGGATGGAGATCTCCGACATCCAGGCGAATTCGTGGTCGAGGTCCACCAGGTCACTGGCCAGGGAGAAGACCCGGTGTCCGGCCTTGCCCAGCGCTTCTCCGATGGCAATCAGCTCGGCGGCGGCGGCGGTGGTTCCGGCCGCCAACTCGCCATCCTTGGCCCGGTGCAGCGCTGTGCGGGTGGTCGAGGCACCGATGGCCCCGGCCTGCACGGCTTCTCGCACCAGGGACGCCATCTCGGCGATCTCCTCGGCGCTGGCCGGATCGTTGGCCCGACCCTCGCCCAGCACAAAGGCGCGTAGGGCGCCATGCGGGACCAGCGAGGCCACGTCGAGCACCCGGTCGGTTCGCTCCACCTCGTCGAGGTACTCAGGAAAGCTCTCCCAGTTCCAGGTCATCCCTTCGGCCAAGGCCGTGCCGGGGATGTCCTCGACACCCTCCATCAACTGGATCAGCCACTCACGGTCGCTGGCCCGGGCCGGCGCGAAACCGACACCGCAGTTCCCCATGACCACCGTGGTGACACCGTGCCAACCCGAGGGAGAGACCTCGGGATCCCAGGTGGCCTGCCCGTCGTAGTGGGTGTGGATGTCCACCCAGCCGGGGGTAACCAGCTTGCCCTCGGCGTCGATCTCGCGGCGGGCCGCCCCGTTGACCTCACCGACGGCAACGATGCGGTTGCCTTCGATGGCCACGTCGCCCACCCGGGTCGGCCGACCGGAACCGTCGGCGATCGTCCCATTGCGGATGATCAGGTCGTACATGATGCTCCTCTCCTCGAGGGCCCTCAGGCCGCCACGGCTTCAAGCAATGTGCCGCGACTCACGCAGGCGTGATCGACCCGCACTATAGCTCGACATTCATGTCGAGTAAAGGCGGCACCACTCGACATAGATGTCGATCCGACCACCGTCAGCGCTGTCTCGGCGTTGATATCGAGACGCAACTCAGCTACTTCAATACTCAGTTGCTTCAACCCGGGCGAACCCATTGCATCCGCCCCGACAGAATGTCGCGTTGCTATGAATCGGTGATCTTTCGTCGGGGTCGTCGTCGAAGTCCGACGGCACGCACCCAAATGCCATTGAGTGTCTCAAGGGCCTGTTCCTCGTCAAATGTCTCAGGACCTACGAACCACCAGTAACAGAAGTTGGATGTCATCGCGACAAGAGCAGCTGCCGTAGTGACAGGGTCGATCGTCTCGTCGGCAACGCCTCGGGCCTGCCAACCTTGGATTGTGGCGGCGACCCGCTTTACGTGCTTTTGCTGGGCACGTAGACGAACCTCGTGCACTGCGGAATCCATGGTTGCGATCTGCTCGATCACTCCCTGGATCGCCGCGTTTGCTCGATACACCTCGACATAGCGGTGGTTCGCCCTGGCAAGGGCGTCAATGGGGTCGAGATGGTCCCCGTCCGTGCGCGAAACGGCTTGATCGACCTTAGCCGTGACTTCTCCTGACAACTCGCGAAAGATGTCTGCCTTCGACGTGAAGTAGGTGTAAAAGCTTCCCCGAGCCATGTCGGCTTCGGCCACGATGGCCTCGACATTGGTATTGACATATCCGTCCCGCTCGAAGACCTGCCTAGCCGCATCCAATATGGTCTGCCGAGTCCGCTGGCCGCGTTCGTTGCCGCGTTCGGAGTGCACGGCCCGACGAGCTGCGGCCGTTCCCGCCGGCGTCCAGCCGCCACGTGTCCGCTGCACCTCGTTGTTGGATTTACGAGCAGCCCGTGGCTTGGGATTTGGTTTCTTTTCGAGCTTTGCCATTTGGGTCCATTCTTTCGCACGAGGTGCGCAGAGATACGTGACCGTCAGCATACGAGGCGTGAATTTTCTATTGGAATCAGAGGGATGAAGCTGTCAACGGGTCCGCACTTGTCCTTGATTGCTTTGGACTGGGGTCTTGGCGTATTCCACAGCCACATCAAGTACTCGCTGGGATCGATCCACCTGTCCGCTGCGAGTGCGTATGGCAGCTTGGTCCCCAAGTCCTTAAGAACTCAGTACTTTTTCGATCTCGTCCAACTCGTCCGACGTGAAAGTCAAGTTTTCGATGGTGGCCACGTTGTCTTCGAGCTGGGTCACGCTGCTAACGCCGATGAGGGCGGAGGTCACCCGATCGTCTCGCAGGGTCCAGGCCAGAGCCATCTGCGCCATGGTCTGGTTCCTTCGCCTGGCGAGTTCGCGCAGGGCACGCACCTTGTCCAAGACATCCTCGCCTACCTGGGCCGCGCCCAGCGTGCCGGGTTGGCTCGCCCTTGACCCCTGTGGAACGCCATCGAGGTATCGGTCGGTGAGCACCCCTTGCGCCAGGGGCATGAAGGCAATGCAGCCCACCCCGAGGCGGCCGAGGACGTCCAAGAGTCCACCTTCGATCCGTCGGAGGAGCATTGAATAAGGAGGCTGGTGGATCAGCAGCGGTGTGCCCAGGGTGCTCAGAATCTCGACCGCTGCTTCGGTTTGCTCCGAGGGGTAACTCGAGATGCCCGCGTAACGCGCCTTGCCCTGGCGGACCGCGGCGTCCAGCGCGCCCATTGTCTCTTCGAGTGGCGTCTCGGCGTCGAATCGGTGGGAATAGAAGATGTCGACGTAGTCGAGCTGCAGTCGTTTCAGGCTGGCGTCCAAACTACCCAGGAGATATTTGCGGGAGCCACCATTGCCGTAGGGGCCGGGCCACATGTCGTAGCCGGCCTTGGTCGAGATCACCAGTTCGTCGCGGTAGGGGGAGAGAGCCCCGCTGAAGACTTCCCCGGCGTTGGATTCTGCCGCTCCATACGGGGGCCCGTAGTTGTTCGCCAGATCGAAGTGCGTGACACCGAGGTCAAAGGCTCGGGTCAGGATGGTTTCCACCTCGCTGATGGAGCGGGAATCGCCGAAGTTTTGCCACAAGCCCAACGAGATGACCGGGAGCTTGAGCCCGCTCTTCCCACAGGGCCGATACTGCATGGCGTCGTACCGAGTTGATGCCGCCGTGTAAGGCATTCTTCTCGATCTCCGATCCCGATCTGACAGGTCCACCCACACGCAACGTGTGGTCGAGCTTCACTCCTCGACATGCTGGCTACCTACTGCCAGCGCATTTCTGACTCAGGTCACACGAAACGGGTCCGGGTGAGCACAGAGGTGCCGAGGACGGGGTCCACCACCAGGCGGTAACCGGCCGCCTCCGTAGTGGTCGCAATGGGCGCCTCCATCAGGTCCGTGGCCACGGCCGCCGCACCGGCCCGGGCGGCGTCATCGCTGGCCCGGCCGATCTCGAGGCACTCGTCGAGCAGGCCTCGCGAGGAGGCGTCCAGCAG
Organism: uncultured Acidimicrobiaceae bacterium; assembly: GCA_963719485.1. Classification (GTDB taxonomy): domain Bacteria; phylum Actinomycetota; class Acidimicrobiia; order Acidimicrobiales; family RAAP-2; genus Bog-473. The sequence goes on along the minus strand of OY970387.1, from coordinate 2,236,768 downwards.
CGCGAGGTCGTCGGAGACCAGGGCCATTCCTCCGGAAACGCCCACGGCGCGGGCCCAGGTGAGCGCCTGGGCGGGCTCCAGTTGGGTGGCGGCGCTGCGCAGCATGAGGCAGTCCGGATCGTTGAGCCACAGGCGCCGGTGCATGAACGACCGGGCGGCGGTGCTCGAGTAGGCCGACTGGGTGGAGGGCCGGGCGCGCACGTAACCAGGGGTCTTCTCGTCGCGAGCCTGCAGCGCCCACACCGGCGCGACGTCCTGGCCGATGCGGACCCCGTCGACCAGGCCTACGACGTGGGCGAGCGGGACGCCGCAGCCGACGATGAAGGTGTCGGGGCCAGCGCCACGGCGAATGGCGGCGATTCCGTCGCGGACGCGTCGGGCCGGGCTGACGGCGGGGTTGTGCCACACCCCGTCGGCAGAAGGCCCAAACGCGAAGTCCAGCTTCAAGTAGGCATAGCCCAGGGAGACCAGGGCGCGGGCGACGCCTTCGAGGTGAGCGAGGACCTCGGCCTGCGTGGTGTCGAGACAACAGGTGAGACCGCCCTGGCCGCCTCCCCATGTCGGGCTGCGCCAGACGAATAGAGGGGAGAGAGTGCCGTCCCGCCCACGTCGCTGGGCTAGCCACTCGGGGTGCAGCCGGGCCACCTCGGAGTCGGGCGCCACGAGGAACGGAGCCAGCCAGATGCCCGGGCGGCATCCCGCAGTCGTGACGCGGCTGGCCAGCTGTTCGAGGCCGGAGGGGAACGACGGGGCCGTGGTCAGCCAGTCGCCGATGGCCGACTGGTAGCCGTCGTCCACCTGGAACACCTCAAAGGGCCATCGACCCGCTAATTCGAGGTTGGCCAGCACGTCGGTCTCGGTGACGTGGTGGAAATAGTGGTACCAGGAGCACCAACCGATCTGGTAGTCGGCACCAATCCGCGCCGAGGCGGCGGTCCCGACGACGCCAGCCCAGTGGGCCAGCAGCACCTCGACATCGGCCACCGGTGCGGGCTCGATCACGACGGGGTGAAGCTGGCGGGTCTCCCCGGGCTCCATCGTGATGCCCCCCAGAAACGCCTCAGCCCGGAGCCGGATGTCGTCGCGACCTGACAGCCACAACGTCCCGTCGTGCTCACCGGCACCCTCGAAGGCGACCAGCGCGGCGGTTCCGGCTCCGTCGGCCAGAACCGTGAGCCACTCGGACCGGAGCACGCCGGGGTCGTCCACCACCCGCTGGTCGGCATGCAGTACGGCGCGCATGATTTCGTTCCCGCCGTCGATCGACGGGTCGCGATCAACGCCGAGGACGGCAACGTCCGACGGCGACCACGACTGATAGCCGTGGCGGAACATGCGTAGGGGCGCGGCGGCCTCGACGCTCATCTCGATGGCCACCGATCGCACCGACACCGAACGATCCGAGCGGTTGGCCACCGACCAGGCCAGGCGCGCGCGGCCGGTTTCACCCCCAGCGCCCCCCGGCTCGCGGGCGCTCACCACGACCTCGAGCGGGCCGAGTCCAACCGGCGCCCCGGTCTGTAGGGGGCCGGTGTGCGAGCTTTCGTCGACCACAACGCAAAGTGCAACGGGCACGATGTTCACGAAACGACCCTCACCCGGGACAGTGGCTGGAGAACCGAAATCTTTGGTTTCTGCATCGTGCTCGTGGGGTCCTTTACATGGAGAGTTAGTGAAGCTCCAGTAGGTCTCGTCGGTTGAATCCACAGGTGACGCATGAGCCTAAATGGGTCGGGTCGTTATAGCCCTATCGAGTAGCCCCCATCGACCTTGAACACTTGGCCCGTCACATACCTCATATCGTCCGAGAGCAGCGCGGCGATCGTTCGGGCAATGCCCGAGGACGTGGGTATCTCATGCCCGAAAGGAGTCTTCTTGGCGACTGCTGCCATGAGCGGCGACACCTCCTCTCCTACCTGATGCTGCGACGCCTCTTCGAAGAGGAGAGGGGCTACGGCATTGACTCGTATGTGGTCCGGCCCGAGAGCAACTGCCAGATACCGGACCGTGGCCTCCAGAGCGGCATTCGCAGGACCCATGGCACCGTAAAGCGGAGAAGTGCGTTCTGACCCGAGGCTGCTCACGGCGACAATGCTTCCGCCTCGCTCAGCCAGATGAGGGCGAGCCGCAACCGCCAACTCGCGAAACCCATGCACCAAGGTGTCAAATGCGCCGCGCGCTTCGTCGGGTGTGACCAGGTCAATCGAACCGTTCATCTCAGGCGCGGTCGTTACGACAACCATGTCCAGACCACCGAGTCCTTCGGCTGCTTGCTTGACCACATCAATTCCATCACGAGCTATATCGCCCTGAATCAATACTCGGGAAGAACTAGAACGCAGCTCTGCCGCGACGGCCTCTGCTGCATCGCGGTTCGATGCAAATGCCAGAGCGACGTCGCTGCCCCGGCTGGCCAGCTCGAGCGCCGTCGCCCTTCCAATCCCCCGAGTTGCTCCGACGATGAGAGCTTTTCGAGCGGTCCTGTCCATCGGATTTCCTCTTTCTACGGGTTGGGTGGTGCGTAGCTCGACATCACTGTCGAGTGTACGATACCGTGCTCGACATAGATGTCGAGTTCACGGTATCATCTTGGCGTACGCGACGAAGGAGAGCACTTGAGCTTCGGGGGATTCAGTGAAGAACAAGAAGAGCTGCGAAAAGCGTTCATCGCTTCACGGCCGGCACGTTTCCAGAGATCGAGGTGGCCTGGGGGAGGCGACAGCGGCAAAGGCGCTCAGATGACGAGGGTCGTCATGTTCGCTCGTACTCCGCTTCGGCGTACATCGTTGGCGATGGTGGTCCTCGCGACCTTCATCACGTTCTCGGGCTGGGCCGCTGTGCAAGGCGCGCCGGCCGGCGGTTCGGTGCTGGCGACGTCGAAGGCCGCAGGAACAGGCGCGTCCTGTACCGGCAAGCCCCTCCAGTTCACGAGCATCGCCAGCCTGACCGGGCCGCTGTCGGTCCCGAGCCTGACGGCCGAGGCGAAGAACGCCACCGCCGCGGCACTCAAGGCCGTGAACAGCCAATGTGCGCTCGGGCGACCGATCGCCATCGATCTCTGCGACGACAAGTCCGATCCGAACGCCGCGCAGCAGTGCGGCCTCGAGGCGAAGAAGAACGGTTCCCTCGCGCTATTCGGGTCCAGCGGGGCGTTCACCAACGGGACCACGGCGGCCCAGCTGCCCGGCGTCCTCACAGCGGGTGGCACCATCTTCGATCTTACCAATCCGGATTCGTTTTCCTCGTCGGCGGGCCTCACGCTGGCCCTCGGCGGAGCCGGAGTCGCCGCAGGGTTGCACAAGAAGGAGACCCTCTTGGTCGTCGATGACACCGCGGCCACCGAGACGTTCGCCGCCATTGCGCAAAAGGTCGCCGAGGGGGTCGGCGTGAAGATCCAAACCCTCTTCGTGCCACCGACCACCACCGACTACGCACCCATCGCGGCGCAAGTGGGTCAGGCCAACCCGGCCTCGATCGCGATGATTCTCACGGACCCGGTGCCCTTCTTGAATGCGCTCGCGGCGAACGGAGTCACCGCCAAGAAGGTTCCCGTGCTCACGGGGGAGGTACCCCCGAACGTGTTGCACCAGCTGGGATCCGTCGCCAACGGCATGTATGTGCTCACCCAGCAGGCTCCGCCGTCGGACACCTCCAACCCCGGCATCAAGCAGATGCTGAAGGAGTTACGGGCAGCCGGGTTCAAGGCCAACCCTGCGAACCTCAGCACTGCGAGCACGGGCGCGTGGTCGAACGTGCACGCGCTCGTCGACGTCCTCGACAAGCTGCCGAAATCAGAGATTGCAACCCTGACCTCGGCCGAGTTGGTCAATGCGATGAAGCAGGCCGGGCCCATCAATCGTCCTGAGGCGGCACCCTTCAATTTCAGCAAGCTCGCGTTTCCCGATGTCAAGGCGCTGGCGCCCTTCCGGATCTTTTCGCGGGACGCGATGGTGCTGCGGGTAGAGAACGGACACTACGTGAGCGTCTCGCCGTTCAGCGACGTGACGAAGCCGTTCAAGATCAGCTCCTGACCATGCCGTTGGCGACGGCCTTTCTCAGCCAGTGGACGGTGCAGTTTGCGGTGCTCGGCCTCGCCACTGGGGCCCTCACGGCGCTCGTTGCGCTCTCGTTGGTCATCGTGCATCGAGTCTCCGGCGTTCTCAACTTCGCGGCCGCCGCACTCGGAGCCATCGGAGCCTTCGTCTGCTACTCGTTGCGCGACGACTTTGGTTGGCCCACGCCTCTCGCCGTTGCGAGCGGCTTGATCGTTGGCGTCGCGCTCGGGCTCCTGACGTACGTGGTGATGGCACTGCTGCGGAACACTTCGCTGCTCAGTCGGCTGATCGCGACGCTCGCGCTGCTGACCTCTGCCGAGAGCCTCATGCTGCTGCTCTGGAGTAACCAGCTGGGCCAGCCCCACTCGATTCTGCCGACCCGCAACCTCATGCTCGTCGGTTCCGTCCGCATCGGCGAGGACCGTTTGATCCTTATCGGCATCGCCCTCGTGTTGGCCGTGGCGCTGTGGGCGGTCTACAGCAAGACCCTTTTCGGTATCGCCACCTCGGCGGTATCGGAGAATCGTCGCGTCGCGGCCATCGCCGGCTGGGCGCCAGCCCGGATCGAGCTCGTCAACTTCTTGATCGCGGGCTTCCTGTCCGCACTGGCCGCCATCCTCTTGGCGCCGATCGTCACGTTGAATGCCGCGATCCTCTCGGTCACCGTGCTGTCCGCGCTCGCTGCCGCGCTTGTGGGGCGCTTCTCGTTGTTCGGGGCCACCGTCGGCGCCGCCCTTGTCATCGGCGCCTTGCAAAGCGAGCTCTCACTCTTCCAGCCAGACATCGCCCGCGCCTGGCGCGTGAGCACGCCATCGCTGACGGGGTTGGCGCAGGCCGTGCCCCTGCTGATCATCCTGGTCGTCGCGGTGGCGTCGGGCCGCGCCCGCCCGACCCGCGGGGAGACCAACGCCCGCCTGCCGCTGCCAGGCAGTGGACGTGTCGCCCGAGTGCCGTTGGTACTTGCAATCGTGGTGGGCACCGTCTTGGTCTTCTCGGCGCCGAGCTATTCGGACGCTCTCATGACCACGTTCGGTATCGGCATCATCATCGCGTCGGTCGTCGTCGTGTCCGGCTACGCAGGGCAGCTGTCGCTCTGCCAGTACGCGCTGGCCGGCTTCGGGGCATGGGCCGCGGCCCGATCTGCCAACAGCCTCGGCGTACCGTTCTTGGTCGCTCTCTTGATCGGCGTCGTGGCCGCAACCGCCGTGGGCGTCCTCGTCGCCCTCCCTGCGATCCGGACCCGCGGGGTTACACTCGCGATCGTCACGCTGGCACTCTCGCTCGTCTTCAGCGCGCTCATCTTTGACAACCCCTCCACGACAGGTGGATTCGAAGGCATCGTCGTCAAGAGCCCCGAGATCCTGGGCTACCAAATCGATCCGACGCTCCATCCGCAGCGCTACGCGGCGCTCATGCTCATCGCACTCGTACTGGTCGGGCTGATGGTGGCCAACCTTCGGCGGGGGGCGACGGGCCGCAAGATGATCGCGGTTCGCAGTAACGAACGAGCGGCCGCCGGGCTCGGCATCAACGTCGTCGGCATCAAACTCTACGCGTTCGCCGTCGGAGCCGGGATCGCGGGTCTCGGTGGTGTATTGATTGCCTTCGAGCAAGCGAACGTCCAATTTGCCTCTTTCGACGTCTTCAGCTCGATCCAGCTTGTGCAATACGGGGTCATTGGCGGGCTCGGGTGGGTGTCCGGTGTGGTCGGCGGTGCGACCGCCGCTCCCGGGGCCGTGATCGCTGCCTTCACAAGCAACGTGCTGCCTAACCTCAACAATGTCAACGCCTGGATTGCGGTCCTGGGCGGAGTGGGTGTCATCCAATTGCTCCGGCAGTCACCGGACGGGCTCGCGTCGCTGTGGGCGTCGCAGGCTCGACGATTGGCTGGACGGTTCACCCGGCAGCCAATTCAGGAGCACACGCCAGAGCCGACAGTGGCGCCGGCGACGATGCTGGACCTCGACCACCGTGGCCGCACACTCGAAGTGCGTGGCGTGTCCGTCAGCTTTGGCGGCGTCATGGCCGTCAACGACGTCTCCTTCGGGGTTGCGCCAGGAGAAGTCGTCGGACTGATCGGCCCCAATGGTGCGGGCAAGACGACTCTGCTCGATCTGATCACCGGCTTCACCCGCCACTCAACGGGCACCATTCTGCTCGACGGCGTGGACGTCTCGCCGTGGTCCCCCGAGCGACGTGCGCGCGCCGGTATCTGCCGGTCGTGGCAGTCCGTAGAGCTCTTCGACGAGCTCACCGTCGGGGACAACCTGATCGTGGCGGAAGACGCCCGATTGCGCCGAAACCTCGTGCGCGACCTTTTTAAGCCCGACCATCGAACGCTCTCCCCGTTCGCCGAATCGGTCGTCGACGACCTCGGCCTTCGTGGGGCGCTCGACCGGCGGCCGAACGCGCTCTCCCTCGGCACCATCAAGCTGGCGGGCATTGCCCGCACCATCATCGCCAACCCGGGCGTCGTGTTGCTCGACGAGCCAGCCGCGGGTTTGGACGAACGCGAACGCCGCGAGCTGGCCCAGGTGATCCGCCAGGTGGCTGACCGCCACGGGTTCGCCGTCGTCGTGGTCGAACACGACATGGCATTGATTCTCAATACGTGCGACCGCGTCGTCGTCCTCGACTTCGGCCAGAAGATCGCCGACGGCTCACCAGACGTCGTGCAAGCCGACGAACGGGTGATTTTGGCGTATCTCGGTGAACCGATTCAGGTTGAACCAAGAGCGGAGCCTTTCCACGCGCCGGCCAGGAGACCGGCATGATGTCGCTGGTGAAGCTGGAAGGCCTGGTCGCGGGTTATGGGGAAGTCAGCATCGTCCGCGAGGTCGACCTCGAGGTCAACAAGGGTGAGGTCGTGGCGTTACTGGGGCCGAACGGAGCGGGCAAGACCACCACCATTCTCACGATGGCGGGAGAGTTGGCACCCCTCGGTGGCATGGTTCGTTGCCTCGACCTCGAGGCCAACGCGTCGTTGCACGCGCGCACCCGAGCAGGACTCGCCCTCGTGACCGACGCACATGCCGTGTTCATGCGCATGACCGTCGCCGATAACTTCCGGGTTTTCCGCACCACCGCGGATTCGGTAGTCGAAATATTCCCCGAATTGGCATCGCACCTCGATCGACGCGTCGCACTTCTCTCGGGCGGTCAACAGCAGATGCTCGCCCTTGGCTTGGCACTCTCTCGCCGACCAGCCCTTATCCTTGCGGACGAGCTTTCCGTCGGACTGGCACCGATCATTGTTGATCGACTGTTTTCGGTGCTGCGTGCCGCGGCCGATGGCGGCGCTGGCGTGTTGGTGGTCGAGCAACACGTCCACAAGGCGTTAGCAATCGCCGACCGCGTCTACGTGATGGACCGAGGGCGCATTGCTATCTCGGGTGCGGCCGTCGATCTCCGAGAGCGCGTCGATGAGATCCAGGCTTCGTACCTCACGGGTGCGCCGACCTAGCGCCTGGTCCGGACGGCGGGCGTCGCCGGGCGGCACCGCGTCACCCTTCAGATGTCCAGAAACCCGTTTTGTATCGACGCCAAAGGACTGCCCGGTCGGTCCAGCGCCTGTGAACTGCTCCATCGTGAAGCAGACGAACTCGCCTGAGCGACTTCTACGCAGAGCCACGTAGCGCTCAACCGGCGCTTGGTGAACCTCTGGGATCACATTTAGGCCTGTGACCTGGACTTTTCACCGAGTGGAGGTGAAGGGACTCGAACCCTCGCCCTCTGCGTTGCGAATGTACGGGTCCCGGCCTTTTGACCAGGCCCTTTTCTATCGCTTTCCTGGTCGGGGCCATTTGATCCCCTCAATCTCCATCACGATCCCTCCCCTTTCCTCTCGATAAAGACACATGAAGACACGATTTCAGGCCGTCTCCGTGCGATTCCGACACCGGTTGATGGCGATGTACCGGTCGAGATCCTCAACGTCGTATCGGGTGGACCCAGCGACCTTGACTATCGGCAGCTCGCCACGGGAGACAAGACGCTCAATCGTCGCCCGCGACACACTCAGATAGTCCGCAGCGGCGTCGATCGGCAATAGACGTCGAGGGCGCCTCTTAGTCACGAGGGATTCGTGTCGAGCCAGGTTCGACGGCTGGTCAAGCCCCCGCTGTATCGGACGCGATCTAGGCCTGTCACCCCCGGCCATTAGCGGTAGGCCCGATTTTCGGCCAACGAGCCACCCGTACTTTCGACCCAGATGCCGTTGCTCAGCCACATCGTCTTGATCACCATCGTTCGACCTCACGACATCGTTGTCCACCTAGCAGGCGGACTTGTAGCCACTATCCACCCCCACTCACCGCTCGAATCTCTCTTCGGCGGCTTCTGATTGAATTTGGATTTGTGACAATGAGGCCGCCGCGGATACGTGAGGTCCGAGGCCGGTTGACCAGAGCTCCCGTCATGGTTAGGGCGGGGCCATGGTGGCGTGCATCTTGACGAACTGCATCACGGGGGCGGTTTCGATGTGGTTGAGGCCGTCCAGGGTCGTCATTTCGTCGGTGAGGTACTCATAAAGCGAGCGGTCGTCTGGGCAGACCAGTGCCGCGACCAGGTTGGTGGATCCGCTGGTGGCGGCGACAAAGGGGAAATCGGGGCGGCTGGCCAAAGTCTCTCCGATGTCTCTCAGGTTTCGGGGGGCCACAGACATCCACAACAGCGCCTGAGAGCGGTTTCCGAAGTCGTCGCTGGCGAAGTCCAAGTCGAAGAAGAGGACGCCTGAGGAAATGAGTTCCTCGACTCGCCGTCGGACGGTCGACTCGTGCCAGTGCGTGCGCGCTGCCAACTGCCGATAGGAAGCGCGGCCGTCGTCGGCAAGGGCACGAACGAGCGGCCAGTCGGACTCCTGCACCTTGGCTTTCGGGCCATTGATCGAAGGGCTGTCCCGTGCCGGAGAGAGGAGTTGGTCAATCTCCCCACTGCTGAGGTCGCTCGGGCCAGGCGGAGCCGACAATCCAGTGGCGAAAAGGTGGAGGAGACAGTAGGCCTCGTAGTCGACGACCTGTCGACCGACCGAGAGCTGGCTGAGCAGCAGTGGAGTTCCCTGTTCGCCGTTGCGCGTGTAAATCATGCTGAAGATCTCGGTTCCCCCCGAGGTCAGCTGCACCCAGGAAGTGTCGGCATGCTGCGCCAGTTTGGCGGCGACGGTGGGTGCGGACCCCGGAGCGCAACGGATGCGGACGGCCCAGTCGGACTGGTCGATCCGCTGGGAGTCGAGCTGGCCCACCACGCGAAGAATGCGACCGTCGAATAGACGGCGGTAGCGACGGGCGACGGTCTGCTCGGAAGATCCGAGGACCTCAGCCAAGCGGCTGAACGGCGCTCGAGGATCGACGTAAAGCGCCTGGATAATTCTTCGGTCCAAGACATCAAGGCTGATGGATCCCACATAAATCACCATAGCGGGTGGCGTAATCAGGCAGAGTCACGGGATGTAGTGGCGGATGCTCAATCGGAGGGTCAGCCTGGTTGTCATGGAAAAGAAGTGGTGGACCCTGATGGTGGTGTGCGCAGCCACCTTCATGTTGCTGTTGGACATCACCATCGTGATCGTCGCCTTGCCGACCATCCAGTCGGACCTGCACGCCAGCTTCAGTGACATGCAGTGGGTCGTCGACGCCTACGCCCTGACGCTGGCGTCCGTGCTGCTGACCGCGGGTTCCCTCGCCGACCGCTACGGGCACCGATTGCTGTTCACCGTCGGCCTCGTCGTCTTTACCCTCGGCTCGCTGCTCTGCGGGATAGCTCAGTCACCGATCATGCTGATCGTGTCCCGCAGCGCCCAAGGCATCGGCGGGGCGATCCTTTTCGCCACCTCGCTGGCTCTTCTGGCCCAGAGCTTTCACGGCAAGGAGCGGGGGATGGCCTTCGGAGTCTGGGGTGCGATCACCGGGGTATCCGCCGGACTCGGTCCAGTACTGGGCGGAGTCATCACCACCGGCATCAGCTGGCGCGGCATCTTCTTGGTCAACCTGCCGATCGGCGTGGTCGCGCTCATCGTCACCCAGTGGCAGGTGGATGAGTCCAAGACGCCGCACGCCAGTCGGCCGGACTGGGCTGGGTTTGCAACGCTGACCGCCGGCCTGGTCAGCCTGGTCTACGGCCTGATCCGCGCTGGCGAATTGGCTTGGAGTGACACCGGGGTCGCTGTCTGTCTCGTTCTCGCCGTCATGTTCTTCGTTGCGTTCGTGGCGGTGGAACGCCGAGCCGACCACCCGCTGTTCGACCTGTCGCTGTTCCGAATCCCCACCTTCAGCGGTGGACTGGCTGCGGCCTTCGCCTTGAACGGTTCGCTCTACGCAATGTTCTTGTATCTCGTCCTCTACCTCCAAGACGACCTCGGCTATTCCGCTATCGCCACCGGTAGTGCGCTGCTGCTGATAAGTGGGACAGCTATTTTCTCGTCGATCTTCGCCGGGGTGTTCAGCGATCGCATACCCGTCCGTTGGCTCATCGGACCGGGCCTGCTACTGACCGGGGTGGGTTTGCTACTCATGACCGGGCTGGATGGCACCAGCTCCTGGACCCACTTGATCCCTGGCTTCATCGTGGCTGGCGTCGGCAGCGGGATCGTGAACCCGCCACTCGCTTCCACGGCCGTCGGGGTCGTCGCCCCCCAGCAATCCGGCATGGCCTCAGGCGTCAACACCACCTTCCGCGAAATCGGCATCGCCACCGGCATCGCGGTCTACGGGTCGGTCTTCGCGTCCACTCTCCGCCAGAACTTGGGTCGGGCCGTCGCCGGCATCCCATCGCTGGAGCGGCACCTGCCCGGAGTCGTCACCGCCATCCAACAGGGCAATGCCGCTCAGGCCATCAACGCCGTGCCTCCCGCGTCGCGAGCACCGCTTGTCGCTGCCATTCACGCCAGCTTCGCCAGTGCGCTGGACGTTCTGCTCGTCGTCAGCGCTGTCTTGGCCCTTGTCGGAGCGGTCTGTTCCGGTGTCCTTATCCGACGTCGGGACTTCGTGGTCTCACACCACGAACCGACACCAGCAACTACACAGTCATTGGGCTCGCCAGTGTGATGAGAACAACATCGGTAACGCAAATCATCCATCCATGCGCGCCTTCAGAGTGCGGGACTGGGAAATGGCTCACTGTTCATTGCCAACCATTTTCTGGCCCTGAAAACCGATCGCACCCGTTTGAGCGAGGAGAGTGAAGATGGACGCAGTCATCACAACGGAGGATCTCCGCAAGAGCTTCCGTGTCAGGAAAGCAACCGTCGAAGCGGTCAAAGGCGTCAGCTTCGAGGTCGGTCGGGGCGAGATCTTCGGCTTCCTCGGACCGAACGGAGCCGGAAAGACGACGACCCTCCGGATGCTCACGACGCTGTTGCCCATCGACTCGGGCAAGGCGACCGTTGCCGGCTCCGACGTGGCGACTGAGCCGCAGCAAGTGCGTCAACGGATCGGCTACGTCAGCCAAGCGGGTGGTGCCGACGACCCGTCGACGGGCTGGGAGAACCTCATCCTCCAGGGCCGCCTCTACGGAGGTGATCTCGACACCGTACGCCAGCGGGCGAAAGAGCTCGCCGCGGTGCTCGACCTCATCGATTTCGCCGATCGGAAGGTCGCGACCTTTTCGGGTGGCCAACGCCGGCGTCTCGATGTCGCCCTCGGACTCATTCACCAACCCGAGGTCTTGTTCCTCGACGAGCCCACCACCGGGCTCGATCCGCAGAATCGGGCGAACTTGTGGGATCACATCCGGGCCATCCGAGACCGGGGATCGACGGTCTTCTTGACCACGCACTATCTGGAAGAAGCCGACGCCCTCTGTGACCGGCTGACGATCATGGACCATGGCTCGATCGTCGCCGAGGGGACTCCTCGCGATCTCAAGCGCGAGGTCGTCGGCGACTCGGTGGTGCTCGGTCTTGTTGACGACGGGCTGGTCGAACGAGCAAGCGTGCTGCTGCGAACCGAGTCCTTCATCCGGGAGATTGGTGTTGAGGACGGCGGGCTGCGTCTCTACGTGGAGGACGGCGGCGCCGCACTTCCCGAGCTTCTCCGTCTGCTCGATCGGGAGCAGATTGCGCTCAAGTCGATCAGCCTCTCGGAGCCCACGTTGGATGACGTGTTCTTGCGGTACACGGGCCGGTCGTTGCGGGACACCGGCAATTCGTCGGAAGTGGCGGCATGAGAATCCTCAAAGACACCGGCCTGCTGTACCAACGGCATTTCACCCAGCAGATGCGCAATCCGGTGTGGCTCTTCGTCGGGCTCTCATCGCCGGTGCTCTATCTCGTACTGTTCACACCGCTGCTCAAGCACTTTACGCGAACCGGGTCGACCGGAGCAGTGCTCGACGTCTTTTTTCCCGGCATCCTCGCGCTCCTCGCCTTCGCGAGTGGCAGTGCCCAGGGGTTCGGCACGATCTTTGAGCTTCGATCTGGCGTCATCGAACGCCTCCGAGTGACCCCGGCGAGCCGCCTCGCGATTCTCACCGGGCCGCTGGTCTCCGCGATGACCTTTATGTACTTCTTCGACGCAATCGCTGTGGCGGTCGCTTGGGCATTTGGCTTCCAGATCCACTGGGGCGGACTGCTGGTGCTCGCCGTGCTCATCGGAATCTTCATGGTGATAATCTCGGCCTGGTCGGTCGCGTTGGCACTCACGACCAAGGAGATCGACGCCTTTGCCTCCGTCATGAACGGCCTGAACCTTCCCGCTCTGCTGCTTGCCGGCGTGCTTCTGCCGATCGCGCTCGGTCCAACGTGGCTGCGGGTGCTGGCCCATTTTGATCCGCTGTACTACGTGGTCGTCGGTGCACGGGCGCTCGCGGCCGGCTCTTTCTCGAGCGATCACGTCTGGCAGGCGTTCGCGGTCATCGTCCCCTTGTGCGCATTGGTTCTCGGCTGGGCGACCAGCGTCTTTAGGAAGGCGGTCGCGTGATTTTCCGACGATCGACCGGTCCCCCCCCAAAGCGCGGCAACGCCGCCACATTTCAAGGAGTGCTCGATGGCTGAACGGCCTCCCGTCAGTACGCGTCGCCCTGTTCCCGACGACATCTTCGGCGGGCGCTTGAAAGGGTCGTTCCTGCTCGACCTCGAAGTGGTCGGCGTAGATGAGGTCGCGCCGCACGTGCGCCTCATCACAATGGCCTCGTCCGATCTCGTGGGATTCGAATACACGCCAGGGCAGGATCTCTTGTTCGAGTTCCCCGATGGCGACCGGACGCTGCGCCGTCGCTACACCATCCGGCGGTCAGATCCAGCGAAAGGCATCGCCGACTTCGAGATCGAGATGCACGATGGCCACGGCCCCGCCACCCGCTGGGCGGCCGAGGCAGAGCTGGGCCAGCATCTCGAGGCCATCGGGCCCAGAGGTGGGATCAGCCTGCGACCAACGGCGACGTCTCATCTCTTCGTCGTCGATGACTCCGCGATGCCAGCCGCCTTCGTCCTGCTCGAAGCGCTCCCCGCGGACACGCCTGCCACGGTCCTCCTCAGGACGAGTCATGGCACGAACTCGCGCCCGGCGCCGACTGCCGGGCCGGCGACGTCCCTCGTGTGGCTGGATCGAACAGAGATGCTCGAGAGGCTGAGCGAGCTGCACCCCGCAGCCGGAGCCGCCGCGTACCTCTTCGGTGAACGCCATCTCGTCCGCACAGCAGAGGAACTCCTCGTCGCGGGCGGTCTCGATCGCGATGCCGTGACGTCCAAGGCCTACTGGCGACGGGACCAGCCCAACGCCAGCCACGGCGAGCCGTCGTTCAACTGACCTTGGGCCCAGGTTGCACCCGAGGTTGATTCACGCCACTCCCATCCTTCTTCGGGTTCGGTCTTGAAGGTCGCGGACTTATGAGTAGTGCAACTGCATAAGGGTGCTGCCCAGACTTCGCTTGACTCGTCTATGCGATGGGTGCCTCTATGGCCAAGGGAATCCCATATGTCTCACACGCCTGGGCCAAGGGCGGCGACGCGGCGGCCAGCCGAATGCCGCCACCGCACAAGAGCGCTACGGCAACGGCCTCGGCCGTAAGAAGGTTTGGGCGCGGGTCAAGACGTAGCGCGCCCATAACTGGAACGACTAACCGCGGACCTGGGATTGTGATCTGGGCAGGCGGATCGTTCAGCGCATGCATGAGTTCCGACCGCCTCTCCGAGGAGAGTTCGGCGGCCATTCGGGAAAATATGCCCGTCGACTTCGGATCATTGATCGCCCTGTGAAGCCGGTAGTACCACGTTCCCGTGGTCCACACGTCTCCGGACTTGACGGCCGAGAGCAAGGGTGGGCCAGCGTTGTTACTCAATATGGCGAGAAATGTCAGGTCGTCCAAAACTTGGGGCATGTTGAAATGGCCGAAGCTCGCGACCTACATCGAAGCCAAGTCGGGATCTTCCTTGCCGATTCGAATGATCTCTTGCTCGTAAGTGCCGTCGGTGAGAATCTGGCGGATGAACTTCGAGACCGTCGCCGACATCGGCGTTGTTGCGGCACCCTCCGGAGATGACAGTAGCTCGCCAGTCGCTGCAGCACGCTGCCGCGCCTGCTTCACGGCGTCCTGCAATTCGGTTGGAAGGGTCACATGCAACGTCACGACACAAGGTTACCAACTCAGGTTTTGGCCCCCGGGCATCGGGAATCGCGCCTGCTTTCGCGCTGGCATTTCGTGTAAGCGCCAGATCCATGCGAACGAAATCAAGATCGTAAAGACACGTAAAGACACGCGCTGCCCGATTGCACCTCCCACCGCGACGGAGATCCGGCTGCCGGCTTGTGACCTGGGCCTTTGGTGAATGCGGCCATTTCGCATCTTCGAGCTCTACCGCCGATCATGTAGCGCTCAACAGTGTTCTGGGGCTCCCACTTTGGGCCTCTGACCTGGGCCTTTGGTGGAGGTGAAGGGACTCGAACCCTCGGCCTCTACATTGCGAACGTAGCGCTCTACCAGCTGAGCTACACCCCCGGCGCGGCCCAGAATAGTCGGCCTCTCGGATCCTCCCAGAGGGGCGGCACCCGCGTCCGGCGGCGGCGCCGGAAGTCAGCCACGAACTCGAAATTCAGCGGGCAGCGGCCCGGGGCACCTCGAAATCATCATCGCCGTCGTCCCAGGCTCCCGGGTAGCCAGCAGTGGCGGCGCCTCCGGCCGTGGCCGACTCGACGGCGGCAGCGTCGCGTCGGAAGCGGCGACGGGCCTGCTCGGCCTCGAGCTCCTTGGCGTAGGCCATCAGTCCGACCAGCCCAAGTGCCGCCAGCCCGGCGAGCCCGGTGAACACCCAAGCCAGATGCATCGCCGGGAACAGTCCGATGAGCCCGGTCGAGATCGCCACGCCGGTGAGGCAGCGCAACAGTGTCGAGCACCGTCGCCGTGCCTGTTCACGGCGGAACGCCGGCACTTCGACGCCGACCGGGGGCAGGCATTCAGGTTCAGGACGGTCGAGCACGCCGACCCGCTCGTAGTGGGAGCCGTCGTCTCCGTCGACGTCGGCATTCTCCGCGTTGTCCGTTGGTCGAAGAAGCACCAACTTCGGTCGGGACGAGTCGATCGATGGTTCTGCGGCGAATTCGGTCGACCGGGCGCCGGGCACTGCAGTGTGCAGGCGATAGGCCGGCGCGACCGTCTTGGGCCCAGTGTGCTCGAGGGTCTGCAATTGTTGATGGAAGTGGTCGATGGATCCGACCCCCTGGCGCTCTCCGAACTTCCGCCAAGCGCTCGGGGCTAACACCGCCACCCACAGAAGCACTACGAGGACCAACAGGATCACAATCGTCACTCCCCCGACGACCTACCTTCGCTCTCCGTAAAAACCCTAGTAACCGAGCCTTTACAAATGGTGGATGGTGGGGAAATGCCACAGCGCCGACCTCGTCGGCACTTCTCCGCTGTTCGTGTTTGTACCTTCAGCCGACTCTGTTTGTACCTTCAGCGCCACCGTGAATCAAGGCCCACTTTCGGCGCCCTGTTCATGGGGCTCGCGGGCGCTTCAGGTGGCGCGACTCCACCACCGCCCGTCGGTGCATCCCACCGTGACCTCCACCCCGAAACAGGCCGAGACGCGCGCCGAGGTCACGACGTCGGGCAGCCGACCCGACGCCACGAGCGCGCCTCCGGACATCAGTCCGCCGTGGGTGAATCCGGGAGGGATCTCCTCGCAGTGGTGGGTGACCAGGACGATCGGCGGACTCCCCGGATCGGTGGCCAGCGCGGTGAGGCGGACCAGCAAGCGTTCACGGGCGCCCAGGTCGAGGCCGGCAAACGGTTCGTCGAGCAAGACTAGCTCCGGGTTGCTCATCAGCGCCCGGGCCAGCAGGACCTGCTGGCGCTCACCTTCTGAGATCACTCCGAACGGGCGATCGCCGATCTCGCCCACACCGCCGCGGGCAAGGAGCCCGTCCGCCTTCTCCCAGTCCTCGGCGGTGTAGCGATTCCACCAGGTCTCGAGCGCCCCATGGCGGCCGCTGGCAACGACGTCGCGAGCGGGGAGGTCGGCGCGCAGCTGCCGGGTGACGGCACCACTCACGAGAGCGACGCGTGGGCGCAGTGTCCGGACGTCGACCCGGCCGAGGCGTGCGCCGAGGATGTCAACCGTGCCGGAGGTGGGCCAGAGCCGTGCAGCGGCGACCTGGAGCAGCGTCGTCTTGCCCGACCCGTTCGGCCCGAGGATCACCCAGCGGTCCCCCATGTCGACCCCCCAGTCGATCCCCCGCAAGACCGGGACGCCGTCGCGTCGCATTGTGACACCGTGCAGCTCGATGGCGGAAGGCGATGCCGATCTGCTCACACCTCGGGGCTGTCGCCACCGCCGTCGAGACGCCGGTTGATGCGACCGATGAGCCCCGAACAGCACTGCGCCCACGTCCGCTCGCCGGCCAGCCAGAGCCAGATCTCGCGTCGGTAGGCCAGCACGATCATCCCCAGATCTTCCTCGTCGAGACCTGTTGCGGCCAGCGCCCGCCAACGGCTCCACAGCCAGGCCGTCACGCCGTCATCGTCCTCGGTCAACACCGCGTCGAGGTCCCGCCCATCCTGGACGGCGGCCAACCATTCCTCGGCCCGACTCGTGGGCTCGTCGGGAACGTGCAGCACGGGGACCGCGGAGATGGTCAATGTCTGATGTAGACGGGCTGACGGTCCGAGCCCTCGTAGGCGCGCACGTGCTCCTCGAAGTCGATGAAGAGCGGCGCGTCGGGGTCGAGCTTGCGCTGCAGGGTGCGGCCGGCGATCTTCTTGTCGAGCGCATCGAGACGCAGCAAGGCCGCCGGATCGTCCAGGCCGCGGACGTCCAACTTTGCCCGGGCGGCCTGGAACGCAAGACGTCCGCGCTCGGTCCGGATGATGACGCTCGTCCAGTCCGTCATGGAGCCGACGCTGCCCACCGAGATGTCCGCCGAGCGACCGAGGAAGTCCGCACACTCGTCGCAGCCCTTGAGCGCGGCGCCATGGAAGTCCTTGACCGGCTCGTCGACTGCGAGCTCCCCGTCGCGGTACTCGACGATCATGCGGCCGCGGATCACGTCCATCTTCGACACTCGGTCCAGGTCGACCCCGCGCTTGTCGCGGAGCTCCCGCAAGGTCAGCGCTTCGTAGTCGAAGTTCTTGGTGCACATCAGCGCGATCGTCAGCACCACCGCATCAATCCGATGTGCGCCGGTCGGCCACCGCCTCGCCTGCATCGCCCGCAGTCCCTGCACCTCGCACGGGGTACCCACGACGGCGATGCGGGGCTTGGCAGGCAGGTCGTAGCGGGACAGGTCGAGCTCGGCCAGCGCCATCGTCTGGTTGTAGAAGCTGCCCGAGGCGGCGCGGATCTCCCCGGCCGTCGTCGCGATGGTCGCGATGCCCTTCCACTGCTCGTCGGGATCGGCACTCGGCTTCGACACCAAGGCGCCGTCGATCTCGCCCGCGGCCAGCAGCCCGATCAGCAAGGCGCTCACCGCACCGCCGTCCTGCACGTCGTCGATCGGTGCAGCCGCTCTGACGGCATAGGACTCCACGACCGCTCCGAGACCTTCCGCCGGCGGGCCGCCGCTGATCTTCCAGTAGGTGTCCGACGAGTCGGAACGGACCTGCGCGGGCTGCACCTCGGCGTCCTCGCCGGCGACCGGAGTCGAGGGCGGCCACAGCGCCTCGTAGCGGAGGCCACCGCGGGGGCAGAAGTCCCAGCACAGCGAGCAGCCGGTGCACATCTTGACCAGCTCCGGCAGATTCGTGTCCTCGTCGATGCCGATGGAGTTCGAAGGACAGACGGCGACGCACGTGCCGCACTGGATGCAGCGGTCGGCGTGGATCACGCCGGCCTCGAGCTCCCAGAACCAGACCTTGCCGGGCGGTTCGGTGATCCCGTTCATCTGCTCCCGGATGCGGTACCGCTTCACGACGTCACCGCCTGTGCGGCTCCGGCCAGGGTGGATCGCAGATCGTCCGCGTTGGTCCGTCGCGCCCAGAGATAGAACGGCTCACCGGGGCGGTGTTCCTCGCGATAACGGGTGACCACCCGGAGCAGCGCGTCCGGCACGCGGTCAACCGGCATCGCACCCTCCACCCAGTCGATGAACGCTGCGTCGGGCCCGAGCGACCCACCCAGGCCGATGTCGACGGCCTCCTCGATGTGCTCGTCGACGTCCGCGATGTCACCCCGGAAGCCGATGTCCGCGATCTGAGGCTGGGCGCACGAGGCGGAGCAGCCAGAGAAGTGCATCCGGATGACGCCGGCATCGTCGCGGGCGCTCCCGCTCTCGTCGGCCGACGACAATTCGCGCGTCGAGCGTGCGCGCCCATTTGACGGCGCGTTCCTTGGTCTCCACTACCGCAAAGCGACAGAATTCTGACCCTGTGCAGGCCACGACACCCCGCTCGAACGGTCCGGGGAACGGTGAATAGGTCTGCATGAGCGCCTCAGCCAGCAGGTCGTCGAGCCGCTCCTCCGGGACACCGGACACGATGAAGTTTTGATCGATGCCGATGCGCACGCCGCCGTCGCCGTACGTCTCGGCCAGGCGCGCCAGCTCGACCAGGTCGATGCCGTGCATCCGACCCACCGGAACTGAACAACCCACATAGACGAGACCGGGTTGCTTCTGGGGATGCACGCCCACGTGGTCACCGCGGAAGGCGGTGGTCAATTCCCGGCCGGCCGGTGGAAGGACGAAATTCGTGCGCTCGTCGAGGGCACCGCGGAATCCTTCGGGACCGAGCTCCTCGGCGAGGTACCGCATGCGGGCCAGGCCGCGGTTCTCCCGGTTGCCCAACTCGCCGAAGAGCTGCGCGACCCCTCTGCAGAGCTCGACCGCCTGGTCGGGCCGGATGAAGACGTCGATATCGGAGGCCATACGCTCGCCATCCGAGAGGCCCCCGCCGATCAGCACGTTGAACCCGACCGTGCCGTCCGCATGTTCTGCCGGCCACAGGCCGATGTCGTTGATCTCCACCCGGGCACAGTCCTCCGTGCAGCCTGTGACGGCGATCTTGAACTTGCGCGGCAGGTTGGCGTACTCACGGTTGCCCGTGAAGAACGCCGAGATGGCTTGCGCGACGGGCAGCGCGTCGACGATCTCCTTCTCGTCGATGCCCGACACGGGGCACGAACAGACGTTGCGGGCCGAGTCGCCGCAGGCCTGCACCGTGGTCAACCCGACGTCCCAGAAACGCTGCCAAATGCGCGGAACGTCGGCGATGCGGATCCAATGCAGCTGAATGTCCTGCCTCGTCGTGAGGTCGGCGTACCGGTTCCCGAAGACGGGGCTGTCGTCGGGGCCCTCGGCAAAGGCGTCCGCCGCGATACCGATCTCGCGGACCTGAGCCGCAGTCATCACACCGCCAGGCACCTTGATCCGCATCATGAAGGCATCGCCACCCTGGCGCTGCGGGTACATCCCGACCCACTTCAATCGTTCCTGCTCGCCCGGCACCTTGTTGATGGAGTCAGCACCCTCTTTGGAGTAGGTGTCGATGACCGCCTGGGCGACCTCGAAGGGGTGCCGCGACAGCTTCAGCTGCTCGACGGAGTTGAGCTCCCCGATGTTGCGGTACGGCCTGACGAACTTGAGCCCGCGGTCGCGCCGGCCGCGAAACTCCATCCCGTACGGGTTGTCAAGGTCGCGGGGCACTAGACGTGCAGGCCGCACTCGGACTTGTCGGCGCCTGCCCAACGGCCGGCGCGCGGGTCTTCGCCGTCGGCCACCGGGCGGGTCGTCGGCGCGCACCCGATAGAGCGGTAACCCCGGAGGGTGAGCGGGTGGACCGGGAGCTCGTGATCGGCCAGGTAGGACGAAATGTCATCCTCGGTCCACGTCGCCAGCGGATTGATCTTCACGAGGCCGAAGCCGGCGTCCCAACTCACGATGGGCGCATCGGCGCGGGTGGGGCCGTCGGACCGTTTGAGCGACGTCAGCCAGGCTCGCTTTCCGACGAGAGCACGCCGCAGGGGCTCCACCTTGCGGAACTGGCAACACTGGTCGGAGCCGCACGGGTAGGCGGCCGCTTCGGGGCCGGGCTTCGTCACCGTGAGGTTGAGGTCGTAGCGCTCCCGCATATCCTCGACGAAGGCCAGCGTCTCGGGAAAGTGTGCCTCCGTGTCCAAAAAGACGACCTCAACTGCCGGTGCCACCTTGGTGACCAGGTCGATCAGGACGATGTCCTCGAACGAGGCGGCCAGTACCAGGGAGTCACCGAATGTCTCGACCGCCCAGCGGATGACGGCACTGGCCGGAGCGGACTCGAACTCCCGGCTGACCGCGGCAAGGTCCTCAGCGGTCCTCAGCTGGTCGCTCACGTTGGTCTCGGCCACAGATCTCTCTCCTTCTCGAGGGGGCGATCGGGCCGTTTCGGGGGCCCGCCGCCGGCGCTTGACGCCCATCCGAATGCAGGCTTTAGTATACATGACCTAACTGGTCATGATTTGAGAGGCTCCATGGACTCCGCAGCCGCCTTCCGTTCCCCAGAGGACCACCCGATTGCGGGATCCGTCGCGCTCCGGGCGGGCGGGTCGGTAACCGCCCTGGTCAGGCCGGTAGAGCACCCACTGGGCCACCTCGACCTCCTGGAATCCCTGGCTATCTTCATCATCCGCGAGGTGGCCGCAGAATCGGAGCGCCCGGTCCTGCTCTTCAGCGGGGGCAAGGATTCCGCCGTCCTGCTGCACCTCGCCGCCAAGGCGTTCAAGCCCGGGCGGATCCCCTTCCCGGTCCTGCACGTGGACACCGGGCACAATTTCTCCGAAGTGCTCGACTACCGGGACGCCCAGGTCGAGGCCGAGGGCGCCCGCCTCATCGTCGCCCGGGTCCAGGACTCCATCGACCAGGGCCGCGTGGCCGACCCGGGTCCGACGGCATCGCGCAACCGGCTGCAGACCACGACGCTGCTCGATGCAATCAATGCCAACGGGTTCGATGCCGCTTTCGGCGGCGCGCGCCGGGACGAGGACAAGGCCAGAGCCAAGGAGCGCGTGCTCTCCTTCCGTGATTCCTTCGGGCAATGGGATCCCAAGGCGCAGCGACCTGAGCTGTGGCAGCTGTACCAGGGCACGGTGCGTCCGGGCGAGCATCTGCGAGCGTTCCCGCTGTCGGACTGGACCGAGCTCGACATCTGGCAGTACATCCGCCGCGAGCGGATCGAGCTCCCCTCCATCTATTACGCGCACCGAGCGCGAAGTGGTCGAGCGTGACGGCATGCTCCTGGCCATCAGCGAATGGGTGAGCCCAGAGGGTGGCGAGGAAGTCCGCAAGGAGACGGTGCGCTTCCGAACTGTCGGCGACGCCACGTGCACCGGTGCTGTGCGATCGGGCGCGGACACGGTGGAGGAGATCATCCGCGAGGTTTCGGCCTCGACGATCTCGGAGCGAGGCGCGACCCGGGCCGACGATCGCTTCTCGGAGACCGCGATGGAAGATCGCAAGCGCGAGGGGTACTTCTAGTCCCATGACCACGTTGCCCGGCTCGCCGCCGGCCGGCGGTCCCGAGCTCGGCGTGGACACCATGGACCTCCTCCGGTTCGCCACCATCGGGTCGGTGGACGACGGCAAGAGCACCCTCATCGGCCGGCTCCTCTTCGACACCCGGCAGCTCTTCGACGACCAGTTGACCGCGATCGAGACCGCGTCGGAGCGCCGCGGCCTGGGCGAGGTCGACCTGTCATTCGTGACCGACGGCCTGCGGGCGGAGCGCGAGCAGGGCATCACGATCGACGTTGCCTACCGCTACGCGGCGACGCCACACCGGAAATTCGTCATCGCCGACACTCCTGGACACATCCAGTACACCCGCAACATGGCGACGGGCACGTCGACGGCTGACCTTGCCCTGGTCCTCGTCGACGCGACGTCGGGGTTGCGCGAGCAGTCTCGGCGCCACATCTGCATCGCTGCGCTGCTGGGCGTCGACCAGCTCGTCGTCTGCGCCAACAAGATGGATCTGGTCGGCTGGGACCGCTGCGCCTATCAGCGCATCGCCGACGAGATGGAGGCGCTGGCCCACCGGCTCGGTATCTCCTCCTGCACCGTGATCCCCATTTCCGCTCTCGACGGCGACAACGTCGTCACCCGGTCGGACTCGGCGCCCTGGTACGACGGTCCGACCGTGCTCGATGCCCTGGAGTCGGCGCGAGCCGGCGGCTGGGCCACCCAGCACGGCATCAGCCCGGGAAGCGGCGCCCGGCTGCCGGTGCAGTGGGTGCTCCGCCAGCCGGGAGGTGGCCGCAGTTACGCCGGGATGGTGAACGGGGGACCCTTCCGCGTCGGTGACCCCGTCGTGGTGCTCCCGCAGGGAGCACGGACGACCATCCGCGCCATCGAAACTGCGGACGGCCCGCTCCAGAGAGCCGAGGTCGGCCTCTCCGTCTCGGTCCGACTGAGCGACCACCTGGACGTCTCCCGCGGTGACCTCATTGCCGCGGCCGAGGGCGCCCCCGAGGTGACCGACACGTTCGACGCAACCATCTGCTGGTTCCAGGACCGCCCTCTCGCCGCGGGGGACCGCCTCCGGCTCAAGCACACCACCCGGGTCACGCCCGTCGTCGTCGAGAGCGTGACCGGGATCTTCGACGTCAACGAGCTCCGGGTGGTCGACGCGGTCGAACTGCGGGAGAACGATATCGGTGTCGTGAAGCTCCGAACCGCCACGCCGCTGGCTCTCGATCCCTACGTGGCAGACCGGATCACCGGGAGCTTCGTATTGATCGACGAGCTCACCTTCGCCACTATCGCAGCGGGCATGGTCGGTCCGCCGCGGCTCCATGACTGAGCCGGCGGCTCGGCCTCCTTTTTACCCGGTCTCGCTCGACGTCTCAGGCCGCTCGTGCCTGGTGGTGGGTGGCGGGAAGGTGGCCGCCCGCAAGGCTCGGGCGCTCCTCGACTGCGGTGCCGCAGTCACGGTGATCGCACCCTCACTGAGCGCCGAGATGGACGCGATCGTCCCCTCGCTCGAGGCAGTCGAGCGGCGCCCGTACGGCAGCGGCGACGCGTCCGCCTTCCGTCTGGTCGTGACCGCGACCGGCGTCCCGGAGGTGGACGCGGCCGTGTACGCCGACGCGGACGCAGCGGGGGTCTGGGTCAACAGTGCAGACGACCGCGCCCACTCCTCGTTCATCCTCCCGGCGGTGCACCGCGACGGCGCCGTGACCATCTCGGTGTCGACGGGCGGTCTGAGCCCGGCACTTGCGTCGTGGCTCCGCACCCGCCTCGCCGTGCAGTGCGGCGACGGGCTCGGGACCCTCGCGCAACTGCTCGGTGACGCGCGTGAGCACCTGAAGGGAGCCGGGTCGCGAAGCGACGCGGTGGATTGGAGGCAACTCCTCGACGGCCCGCTGCCCGAACTCGTGCGGTCCGGTGACATGGACAATGCCAGGGCAATTGTGGAGACGGCCACGACCACGCCCGGGCAATTGTGAAGTTCGTCAGCAAGCGGTAGTCCTTTTGCCCTTTGGGTCTGGCCGCGCAGGTCCATATTTGGGATCTCCCGGGTCACGTGTCCGCCCCTGGTCAGGGCTGGGCCACCATGACGACTGTCCCGGCGAGGAGGAGAACGATCGCGGCAGAGGCCGACCGGGCCATCACCCTGGCGTCGCGGTTCATCAACCCGGTCGCCGGGAACGGGCCCGTCGCCGGGTCGGCGGCGGTGACGGCAACCTGCAGTCGCCGCTCGGCCGGCCACAGCACCCCCTCGCCCACGAGAGCGACCCCGGCGAAGAGGGCCAGGCCCCCCAGCACCCAAGCCTCCCCCAACGCGTAGGCGCCGTCGCTCATGGCCAGCAGGGCGAACCCGAACACGGGGATGCCATAGATGGTGCGCCCAGCCCAGTTGACGCCGGGCCGGAAGTAGCGCCGGAGGGGCTCGGACAGGGGCACGGGCGACCCGAGAAGGCGGCGCAGCCGGGTGGCGACGGCTCCCGCCGTCGCCGTCGTGACGAACCCAACCACCACGCAGCCGACGTGGAGGAGGAGCACGATGTCGAAGGCCGCTCCGTCCGGCTGGTGATGCATGGCCGACATGTTCTCCTATGTCCGTGGAACAGGGGTGATCGTTTCGCGACAGTGGCGTTTCCGCGGGCAGCGAAACCTGTACCGTAGAGGTGGAGGGAAGATGATGAGGTTCTTGACGATGTGGGGCCCGGGAGCGCCCGAGAGAGTGGAACGATGAACCAGTTACGCCTCGATCCGTTGTCAGGCCGCTGGGTGGTCGTGAGCCCAGGCCGGTCCGAGCGTCCCTACTCGTTCGTGACCCGCACTCCCTGGCTGCCCGAGGCTCTCGAACGACCCTGCCCGTTCTGCCCCGGCAACGAGGAGGACACACCGCCCGCCCTCGAGACCTACGGCCCCACCGGCCGCTGGCTGGTCCGGGTGGTCCCCAACCTCTACCCGGCCTTCGAGGGCGACGAACCCTTCGTGGTGGCCAACCGGGGACCGGTCTTCACCCAGGCTACCGCCGGCGGCATCCACGAGATCCTCATCTTCTCCCCGGAGCACGACGCCACGCTCGGGCAACTCAGTCAGGAACAGGTCGAGCTCGTGATGGCGGCGCTGCGCGACCGCCTCGAGGAGCACGCCTCACAGCCCAACCTCCGCTACACCCAGGCCATCGTGAACTCGGGCCGTGAGGCGGGGGCCTCGCTCGAGCACCCGCACGGCCAGCTCCTCGGCATGTCCTTCATTCCCCGTGAGCTCGCCGAGGAGCAGGCGCGCTTCGCCCGCTTCGTCGGATCGTGCCTCCTGTGCACGACGATCGAGGCGGAAGAGGACTCGACGGAACGGGTGATCTATGCCAACGACCGGGTCGTGGTGGTCTGCCCCTTCTGGAGCGCCGTCCCCTACGAGATGCTGGTCATGCCCCGGGAGCACAACCCGCATCTGCACCGGAGCCCGACCGAGGACCTCATCGCCGTCGGCGAGGCCATCCGGCGCTCCCTGCAGCAGCTCGCCGAGTCCGTGGGGGACGTCGCCTACAACATCGTCTTCCACTCGGCGCCCTACCGGGTGGGTGAGCCGTATCACTGGCACGCCCACATCTGGCCCAAGGCGACGACCACCGCTGGTTTCGAGCTCGGCACCGGCGTGGCCATCAACGTGATCTCTCCCGAAGAGGCCGCCGAGACCCTGAGGGTCGCGGCCCTGGCGCTCTAAGTCGAGTCGTCCCGCACCGAGCGGGCCAACTCGAGGAAGGACACGAGGCGTCGCACCAGGTCCCGATCGGGTCCGACCAGGCCGCTGATGCCCGGCGTGCCCAGGTAGCTCGTCACGAAGGCGCGGCGGTTCCTCGTCTCCCAGGCCTGCCCCAACGCCGAGAGCCCGAGCCTGCCGGCGGGGTCGCGCTCGGCCGCCGCAACCGTGCTGGCCCGGTGCATCGACCAGAGCAGGTCCGCCACGTCCCCGAGGGGGGTGCGCTTGCCCACGCCGGATTTCCCCGCCAGGACGCCGCCCGGCGCGCAGTCACTGACCACCCATCCCTGGTCCGTCCGGGCTGTGCGCCCGAGATGGAAGTCGCCGTGGGTGCGGATCACCGGCAGTCGTGCCTCGGACTCACGGAGCCACTTCACCAGTTCGGCGACGCCGGGGGCATCGAGCAGCGAAGCGTCGGACGCGCCGATCGCCGCCTCGGCGCGGTCGACCCAGTCCACCACCGGCTCGTAGTCGCGTAGGTACGCACGGTCCAGGGCCAGATGCATGCGGGCCGTCATGGTGCCCAGCGCCCTGGCCTCAGAACCGAAGTCGGCGCCGGCGGCCTCGGGCGTACCGCCGGCCGCGTAGAAGTCGCGCAACGACGTCAGGGCCAGCGCCCAGCCCCCCGAGCGGTCCGCCAGCGGCTCTTGCACCACTCCGAGGTCCCTCCCGTCCCAGACCCAGCGCACCAGCGGCGCGGCGACGTGGTTGAACCCTGACTCCTCGAGCGCCACCATGAGATCGACGTCGGGCCGTGGCGTGTCGTCGAGCCACGGGAACACCATCAGGTCGCCCCTATCGCCGCAGTCGAGCACGGTGGCGTCCTCATCGTCGCGCAGGATCGCCACCGGCCCGGGTCGGGTCTCCACGCCACGCACCACGGCCAGCAGCAGCGCCGCCAGCTGGGCGTCGCGCAGCGCGTCGGTGCAGACGGCCAGCCCGTCCTCGTCGTCGAGCAGGCCGAGGACCGCCTCCTCGCCGGCGCGGAGGAAGTGGGGCTCGTCGGTCACGCTCCGCAAGCCGACAACGATGTGCGCCCGCCGCTCCCCCACCCGGGCCACGATGTCGATCAGGCCCGGCCGGCCGGCGAGCAGCACCTCGTCCCGTTCGATGTCGATCGCACCCTCCGGCGCGGCCTGGCGCAACCCCAGCCACGCCTCCGTCAGCGTGCGGAGCACCTGGTCGCGCTCGGGCGTCATTCCTGGGGCTGCCTCTCCTCGAGGGCCAAGTCGAACCACAGGAACCCGTAGGGCGGCAGCGTGACGGCGTAGGGCTCCTCGGTGATGACGGGGAACGGGACGCGCCCCAGCACCTCGTAGGGAGTCGAGCCGGCCCATTTGGCCAGCGCCAGCTCGGCGGGTTGGGCAAAGCGGCTCAGGTTGTGCACGCACAGCACGGCCTGGTGGCGATGGACGGCCTCGTCGCCCTCGCTCTCGTTGCCGGCCGGGACCGTGCGGGCCAGCACGGTGGAGTGGCCCCAGTCCAGCGGCGCGCCGACCGCGGGGCTCACCGAGGGCGGCGTCGTCGTCGAGCCCGTCAGGATGTCGGCCACCTCGCCCGACCGCATGTAGGCCAGCACGGAGGGGTTGGCGCAGGGCAACACCTCCATGGCGCCGACCCCCATCACGGGCAGCGCCCGCCGTTCGGTCAGCATGCGCCGCAACCAGTGCAGGAAGGAACCTTGGTTGCGCAGCTGGGCCTCGACGTTGAGCGCGCTGAAGCCGTAGACGGGGTCCATGAGCGGCGGCAGGTAGAGCTGGGCGAAGTCCGCCTTCGAGAACCCGCCGTTGCGGTCGGGCGACCACTGCATGGGCGTGCGCACGGAGTCCCGGTCACCGAGGTAGATGTTGTCTCCCATCAGCAGCTCGTCGCCGTAGTAGATGACCGGACTGCCGGGCAGGGAAAGGATCAGGGCATAGAGGAGTTCGGCCGTGCGCCGGTCGTTGTCGAGGAGGGGGGCCAGGCGCCGTCCGATCCCCATGTGACGCTTCATCCTCGGGTCCTTGGCGTACTCGGCGATGAGGTAGTCGCGTTCCTCGTCGCTCACCTGCTCGAGCGTCAGCTCGTCGTGGTTGCGCAGGAAGATGGCCCACTGGCACGCGTCGTCGATCACCGGCGTCTGGGCCAGGATCTCGGTGATCGGGTAACGCTGCTCCCGGCGGACGGCCATGAAGAGACGCGGCATGAGGGGGAAGTGGAAGCAGAGGTGGCACTCGTCGCCGTCGCCGAAGTAGTCGGCGACGTCACTCGGCCACCCGTTCGCCTCGGCGAGGAGGATGCGACCCGGGTAGTCGGCGTCGATCTGCTTGCGGATGCGTTTGATGAACGCATGCGTCTCGGGCAGGTGTTCTCCCGACGTCCCGTCTCGCTGGTACAGGTAGGGCACGGCGTCGAGGCGGAACCCGTCGAACCCGAGATCGAGCCAGAAGCGCACGAGGTCGATCATGGTGTCCGCGACCTCGGGGTTGTCGTAGTTGAGGTCCGGCTGGTGGTGATAGAAGCGGTGCCAGTAGTACTGCTGGCGGGTGTCGTCCCACGTCCAGTTCGATCGCTCGACGTCGGTGAACACCACGCGGGCGTCCGGCCACTTCTGGTCGTCGTCGTTCCAGACGTACCAATCCGCCTTGGCGTTGTCCCGCGACGACCGCGACTCAGTGAACCACGGATGCTCGTCGCTGGTGTGGTTCATCACCAGATCGGCGACGACGCGGATGCCGCGGCGGTGGGCGTCCTCCAGGAACGCCACCAGGTCGCTGATGCTCCCGTAGTCGGGGTGCACGTTGAAGAAGTCGCTGATGTCGTAGCCGCCGTCGCGGAAGGGCGACGGGTAGAAAGGGAGCATCCAGATGCAGTCGATGCCCAGCCACTCCATGTAGTCGAGCTTCTCGCGCAGGCCCCGCAGGTCACCGGTACCGTCGTTGTTGGCGTCGTGGTAACCCCGGATGAGCACCTCGTAGAAGACGGCGTGCTGGAACCAGCGCACCGAGGGGTCGAAGGCGCCCTCGTTGGAGCTGACGGGGATAGGCGGAGAGCTCAACGTGTCACCGCCCGACGAAGGTCGCCTTGCCCGGACCGTTCTCGGTGAACGACGCGATCCCGCGCGCCGCGTCCTCGGTCCGCGCCACGGCGACGAACGCTTCCCCTTCGATGGCCAACCCCTGGGCCAGCGTGGTCTCGAGACCCCGGTCGATCGCGGACTTGGCGAGCCCGTGGGCCACCAACGGACCGGCGGCGAACTCGGCCGCCCAGGTCAGCGCCGCCTCGAGGACGTAGTCGGGCGCCACGGCCCGGTTGACGAGCCCGATCGACAGCGCCTCTTCGGTCCGCACCTGACGTCCGGTGAGGATCAACTCCTTGGCCCGGGACGACCCGATCAGCCGGGGCAGGCGCTGCGTGCCGCCACCGCCCGGGATCACACCGAGCAGGACCTCGGGGAGCCCGAAGCGCGAATCTTCGGCGCACACGCGGAAGTCGCAGGCCAGGGCCAGTTCGAGCCCGCCGCCGAGGGCGTACCCGTTGATCGCGGCGATGGTCGTCCGCGGCACCGAGGCCAAGGCGCCCAGTGCGTCGGCGAAGCTCGCCCCCACCGCCCCTGCGCCGCTGTCCCCGAGCTCCACGATGTCGGCCCCCGCGGCGAAGATCCGCCTCCCGCCCCACAGCACGACCGCGCCGGGCGGGTCGTCGTGGAGGTCCGTGGCCGCGGCGTGCAGCTGCGCCAGCACGGCGGCGGAGAGCGCGTTGGCCTTGGGCCGGTCCAACCGGACGAGAGCGACGTTGTCGGGCCGCCGCTCCACGGTGACGAAGGTCTCAGCCATCGCCGCACCGTACCGGACCCCGCCCCGGACGGCTCATCCGGCGAGAAGCCCCTCGGCCGCCTTATACGGGTCGAGTTCGCCCGCGGCGAGGGCCTTCACAGCCGTCGTGAACTCCTCCCCGGCGACGAGCTCGTCGACCCGGACCTCGGTGCGGGCGAGCAGAACCCGGCGCAGCTCCTCGGCCACGCGGTCGGTCCGGCGGGTGGCGAGCTGGCCCGAGCTCACCAGGTGGTCACGGTGGCGGGCCACCGCACGCCAGAGCTCGGCCACCCCTTCGACGGCCGTGGCCGTGGTCTCGATGATCTCGGGCCGCCATGACCCCGGCCGCGCCAGATCGAGCATCTGCTCGAGGTCGCGGCGGGCCTCGCGCACGCCCGGTCTGTCGGCTTTGTTGATGACGAACACGTCGGCGACTTCGAGGAGACCGGCCTTGCTCGCCTGCATGGAATCACCCCAGCCCGGTGTCACGACGACAACCGTGGTGTCCGCTGCCGACGCGATCTCGACCTCCATCTGCCCGACCCCGACCGTCTCGACGATGACCACACCGATCCCCGTTGCACCGAGCAGACGGATGGCATCGGGAACCGCGAGGGAGAGGCCTCCGAGATGTCCCCGCGTCGCCATCGACCGGATGAACACCGTCGGGTCCAGCGCGTGCCGGCTCATGCGCACGCGGTCGCCGAGGATGGCGCCGCCGCTGAAGGGCGAGGTCGGGTCGACGGCCAACACCGCGACCTGCGGGATGGCTGACCCCTCGGGCCAGCCGCCGCGGACCTCGGTGATGAGGCCGTCCGTCAGCGTGGACTTGCCTGAGCCGGGCGCGCCGGTCAGCCCGACCGTGAAGGGAACGTCGGATCGGTAGGCGAGCGCCGCGACCGCCATGGCGGTCTCACCGCCCCGCTCGACATAGGAGAGCAGGCGGGCCAGCGCGACCCCCCCGGCGTCCGCCCGGGCCTGTTCGAGCAGCGCCGCAGGATCGGTGGGCAGCGCCGTCACCGGCGGGTCACCCGGGCCCCGAGCGAGGACAGCGCGCCGGTCAGGTCCTCGTAGCCGCGCCCGATGTGATGGGCGCCGCTCACCACCGTCTCACCTTCGGCCACGAGGCCGGCCAGCACGAGCGCCACGCCGGCCCGGATGTCGGGCGCGCGCACGGGGGCACCCGAGAGCCGGGGAGCGCCGCGTACCACCGCGTGGTGCCCCTCCGTCCGGATGTCCGCCCCCATCCGGCGCAGCTCCTCCACGTAGCGGAACCGCCCGGAGAAGAGGTTCTCGGTGAGGATCCCGACGCCGTCGGACACCGTCAGCATGGCCACGAGCAGAGGGCTGTAGTCGGTGGCGACGCCGGGGTACGGGAGCGTGGCGACATCGGCCGCCGTCATCCGCTCGTGCGCGCTGGCCCGCAGTCCGTGGGGACCCATGTCCGTGGTCACGCCCATCTGGTTGACCTTGCGCAGGAGCATCTCCATGTGCTCGGGCCGGGCATCGGCGATCGTGACGTCGCCACCCGCCATGCCGACTGCCGCCAGGTAGGTGGCCGCGACCACCCGGTCGGGGACGACCGCGTGGCGGGTGGGCCGGAGCGACTCCACGCCCTCGACCTCAATGCGCGAGGTCCCGGCGCCGCGCACCACCGCCCCCATGTCGCAGAGCATGGCGGCCAGGTCGGCGACCTCGGGCTCCTTGGCCGCGTTCTCGATCACGGTCGTGCCTTTGGCCAGGACCGCCGCCATGAGCAGGTTGTCCGTTGCCGTATGGCTGGGGTACTCGAGGACGACGCGCGTGCCCACCAGACGCCCACCCGGCACCGTCCCCCTGACCTCTCCGTGGGACGACTCGAAGCGAGCGCCCATGGCGCTGAGGCCGTTGAGGTGGAAGTCGATCGGCCTGGCGCCGAAGTCGTCGCCGCCGGGCAGCGGGACCCGCACGGCGCCACGGCGGGCGAGCAGGAGCCCCAACACCACCACCGAGGCGCGCATCCGCTCGAAGAGCTCGAAGGGACCGGCGGGGACCAGGTCCCCGACGGGTGGCGTGGTCACGGCGACATCCCCGTTGTCGAGGCGTTCCACCGCCGCGCCCATGGAGCGCAGGACGTTGGCCATCGAGTCGACGTCGGAGATGCGGGGGACGTTGGAGAGCACCGTGCAACCCTCGGCGAGGAGGCAGCCGGCCATCAGCTTGAGGGCAGAATTCTTCGCACCGCCTGCGGTGACGGTTCCCTGGAGCGGGCCGCTGGGCTCCACGACGATCTCATCCACGGCTCCAAGTATCGCCGCTGGGGGGCGGGTCGACCGGCAAGCGACGATCGGCCACCAACTATGGTCAGGGCCAGTGGTGATCCAAGCCCCCGACCGGAATCTCGCCATGGACCTCGTGCGCACGACCGAGGCGGCGGCGATGGCCGCCAGCCGCTGGATGGGCCGGGGGGACAAGCTGGGCGCCGACGGGGCCGCGGTCGAGGCCATGCGGACCGTGCTGTCCAGCGTGCCGATGGACGGGATCGTCGTGATCGGCGAGGGCGAGAAGGACAACGCGCCGATGCTCTTCAACGGGGAGAAGATCGGAGACGGCACTCCCCCGCTGACCGACATCGCCGTCGACCCGATCGACGGCACCACGCTCACCGCCCAGGGCCGCGGCGGTGCCCTGGCCGTCATCGCGGTGGCCGAGCGCGGAGCCATGTTCGACCCCGGTCCCTGCGTCTACATGGAGAAGCTCGCCGTGGGGCCCCGGGCCAAGGGCGCCTGCGACATCCGGCGCACGCCGACCGAGAACCTCCACGCCCTCTCGGAGGCGCTGGGCCGTCCGGTGCGCGACCTGACCGCCGTCATTCTTGACCGGCCCCGTCACGATGCCCTCGTCGCCGAGGTGCGGTCCACGGGCGCTCGCATCCGCCTCATCACCGACGGCGACGTCGCCGGTGCGATCGCCACCGGCTGGCCCGGAGCGGGCACTGACATCCTCTTCGGCATCGGCGGTACGCCGGAGGGCGTGCTGGCCGCGGCCGCGCTGAAGTGCATGGGCGCGGAGATCCAGGGCCGGCTCTACCCGCGCAACGAGCAGGAGCGGGCGGCGGCGATCGAGGCGGGCTACGCCCTGGACGCCGTGCTGACCACCGACGACCTCATCCAGGGGAACAACTGCTTCTTCGCCGCCACCGGCATCACCGACGGCGAGCTGCTGCAGGGCGTGCAGTACCACGAGTTCGGGGCGACCACCCAGTCCCTCGTCATGCGCTCCAAGTCAGGGACGCTGCGCAAGATCGACGCCAGCCACGCCCTGGCCAAGCTGGCCGAGTACAGCTCCATCTCGTTCGGCTAGAGCGAAGTCGCGAGGTCGCTCGGTCGTCCCGCCGGGTTGGGCCGGCTCGGCCCGCCGGTACGGCTCTAGGCGGCGCTGTCGGCGGCCACGGCCAACCGCAGCTCCGCCCGCGCCAGGGCCCCCTCCGCCTCGGCCAGCTCCACGTCCTCCTGGAGGTCCTCTGCGACCGGGCCTCGACCGCCGCCCAGCTCGGTGACCCGCTGCGCCGCGCGCTCCCGTGCCTGCTCGGCCCGGGGCACGTCGATCTCCGAGGCCAGCTCGGCCACGCCGGCGAGGACCGTCACCCGGGTCGAGAGCCCGGCCAGCGGGCCGTCGCCCTCGGCCAGGCCTTCGGCCGCGCCCGGGCTGGTGTCGACCTGGAGGAACCCGCCGTGCACCGCCAGGCGCACCAGCGTCCCGTCGGACTGCTCGACCTTGACCTCCACCGGCACCACGTCGCCCACCAGAGGCGTGTGGCCGTCGAGGACGGTGAGGTCGCCCTCGGAGGTGGCCAGCACGATGGACGTGGCGCCGCCGGCGTAGAGGGACTGCTCGGGCGTGACGATCTCCACGCCGAAGACGCCGTCGGCCACTAGCCGGCCTCGGCCTCGAGCGTGCGCGCCTTCTCGAGCACGGACTCCACGCCGCCGACGTTGAGGAACGCCTGCTCGGGGACGTTGTCGAGGTCGCCGTTGGCCAGGGCCTCGAACGACTCCACCGTCTCGTCGATGGGTACGAAGATCCCCGGCACGCCGGTGAAGACCTCGGCCACGAAGAAGGGCTGGGACAGGAAGCGCTGGACCTTGCGGGCCCGGCTCACCGTCACCCGGTCCTCCTCGGACAATTCGTCCATGCCGAGGATGGCGATGATGTCCTGGAGCTCTTTGTAGCGCTGCAGGATCTCCTGCACCCGGCGGGCCACCGCGTAGTGGCGGTCCCCGACGATCTCGGGCGCCAGGATGTTCGACGTCGACGCCAGCGGGTCCACGGCCGGGTAGATGCCCAACGCGGCGATCTGGCGCGACAACTCGGTCGTGGCGTCGAGATGGGTGAACGTGGTGAACGGTGCCGGGTCGGTGTAGTCGTCGGCGGGGACGTAGACCGCCTGCAACGAGGTGATCGACTTCCCCTTGGTCGAGGTGATCCGCTCCTGCAGCTCGCCCATCTCGTCGGCCAGCGTGGGCTGGTAGCCGACGGCGGAGGGCATCCGGCCCAGCAGGGTCGAGACCTCGGAGCCGGCCTGGACGAAACGGAAGATGTTGTCCACGAAGAGCAGCACGTCCTGGTGCTGCACGTCGCGGAAGTACTCGGCCATGGTGAGCGCAGCCAGGGCGACGCGGAGGCGGACGCCGGGGGGCTCGTCCATCTGGCCGTAGACCAGTGCGGCCTTGTCGATCACCCCCGACTCCTGCATCTCGAGCCACATGTCGGTGCCCTCACGGGTGCGCTCGCCCACGCCGGCGAAGACCGAAACCCCGCTGTACTGCTGCGCCACGCGGTTGATCATCTCCTGGATGATGACCGTTTTGCCCACTCCGGCCCCGCCGAAGAGGCCGATCTTTCCACCCTGGACATAGGGCTCGAGCAAGTCGATCACCTTGATGCCGGTCTCGAACATCTGCGCCCGCGGCTCCAGCTGGTCGAAGGCCGGTGCGGGACGGTGGATCTCCCAACGCTCCTCGATCCCGTCGATGTGGTCGGTGTCGAGCGGCTCACCCAGCACGTTGAAGACATGACCGAGCACCGCGTTGCCGACGGGGACGGAGATGCCGCGGCCGAGGTTGCGCACCGCCGCGCCGCGCACCAGACCGTCCGTCTGCTGCATGCAGATACAGCGGACGCGGCCGTCGCCGATCTGCTGCGCCACTTCCGCCGCGACGGTGTGGGTGGACCCATCGAGCTCGATGTCGAACTCGACCTCGAAGTTGATCTCGGGCAGGGCGTGCGGGGGGAACTCGACGTCGATGACCGGCCCGGCGATGGCGACGACGCGTCCTTCCTCGAGTACGGGTCCCGCGGTGGCGTCCCTCTGTGCGGTGCTGGTCATGCGGTCAAGCTCCCTTCGATTGGCGGAGCGCCTCGGCCCCGCCGACGATCTCCATGATCTCGGTGGTGATGGCGTCCTGACGGGCGCGGTTCATGACGCGGGTCAGGGTGCGGACGAGCTCGTCCGCGTTCTCGGTGGCGGCCGCCATGGCGCGCTGTTGGGCGGTGAAGAACGAGGCGGTGCCCTCGAGCAGTGCGGCGAAGATCTCCGCCTCCAGGGCCCGCGGGGCCAACTTGGCCAGGAGCTTGGCGGGCTCTGGTTCGAACTCGGTGTAGCCCTCGAGGTGTCCTTCCTCCTCGTAGACGACCCCGGCCTCCTCGGGCAGGGGGAGCGGCAGCATCTGCATCCGCTCGACGCGCTGGGTCCCGGCGGAGATGAAGCGGGTGGAGACCATCTGCACCAGTTCGATCTCACCGGCGACGAATGGAGCAGCCACGATCGCCGCGATGTCCCGGGCGTCGCCGAACTCGGGCCGGTCGGCCACGCCTGTGAACGACCGCGCGACGTCGATGCCGCGGTAGCGCAGGTACGACGGGGCCTTCTTGCCCACGGACCACACCGTGACCTCGGTGCCGGCGGCCCGGTGCTCGCCGACCAGCCGCTCGGTCAGGCGCAGGACGCCCGAGTTGTAGGACCCGGCCAGTCCCCGGTCACCGGCGATCACCAGGATCCCGACGTGCTGCGGCGATTCGGGCGTGCCGAGCAGCTTTGTGGCCGCGACGGGATCAGCCGCCGCCGTCAGGCGAAGCACGCGCTCCATGCCCTCCCGGAACGGGCGGTTGGCCGCGATGCGGTTCTGGGCGCGCACGATCCGCGACGCGGCAATGAGCTCCATCGCCTTGGTGATCTTCCTGGTGGACTGCACACTGCGGATACGGCGCCGCAGAATGCGCTCTTGGCCTCCGGCCATGCGTCAGTCGACCTTCCCCGTGTCGAATCCCTCGAGGAACGTCGTCATACCCTTGTCGAGCTCGTCGCCGTCCGGCATGGCGCCGGTGGTGCGGATCCCCTCGAGCACGGCCGGGTGGTTCGCCCGGAAGTACTCGATGAGCTCGGTCGCGAAGCGTTGCACCTCAGGCACCGGCACGGTGTCCGTCCAGCCCTTGGTCCCGGCGTAGATGACCACGACCTGCTCCTCGACTGGCATCGGTTCGTTCTGGTGCTGCTTGAGCAGCTCGGTCAGGCGATAGCCGCGGTCGAGCTGCGCCTGGGACACGCGGTCGAGCTCCGAGCCGAACGTGGCGAATGACTCGAGCTCGCGGAATTGCGCCAGGTCCAGCTTGAGCGTCCCCGAGACCTGCTTCATCGCCTTGACCTGGGCCGCGCTGCCCACCCGGCTGACCGAGTTGCCGACGTTGATGGCCGGCCGGATCCCCGAGTTGAACAGGTCGGTCTCCAAGAAGACCTGCCCGTCGGTGATGGAGATGACGTTGGTCGGGATGTAGGCGGAGATGTCGCCGGCCTTCGTCTCGATGACGGGCAGCGCGGTGAGCGATCCGCCGCCGCGCGCGTCGGAGAGCTTGGCCGCTCGCTCGAGCAGCCGCGAGTGCAGGTAGAAGACGTCGCCCGGGTACGCCTCGCGGCCCGGCGGGCGCCGGAGCAGGAGCGAGACGGACCGGTAGGCCTCCGCTTGCTTGGAGAGGTCGTCGTAGATGATCAGTGCGTGCTCGCCGTTCTCCATCCAGTGCTGGCCCATGGCACAGCCGGCATAGGGCGCCAGGTACTTGTAGGGAGCGGGGTCCCCCGCCGAGGCGACCACGACGACCGTGTATTCGAGCGCCTGGTGGTCCTCCAGCGTGGCCACCGTCTGCGCCACCGACGAGTTCTTCTGCCCGATGGCGACGTAGATGCACTTCACGCCCTGGCCGCGCTGGTTGATGATGGTGTCGACGGCGACGGTCGTCTTGCCGGTCTTGCGGTCGCCGATGATGAGCTCGCGCTGCCCACGGCCGATCGGCGTCATGGCGTCGATGGCTTTGATGCCCGTCTGGAGCGGCTCGCTCACCGGCTGGCGGCCCACGATGCCCGGGGCCTGGACCTCCATGCGGCGGGTCTCGGTGGTGTTGATCGGCCCCTTCCCGTCGAGCGGCTCGCCGAGGGCGTTCACCACGCGTCCGAGCAGCGCGTCGCCGACCGGCACGGTCTGGATGCGCCCGGTCGCCTTGACCGTCTGCTCCTCTTCGAGGTTGTCGACCTCGCCCAGGACGACGGCACCGATGGTGTCCTCGTCGAGGTTCAGCGCGAGGCCCAGGGTCCCGTCCTCGAACTCGAGCAGCTCGTTCACCGCAGCGCCGGGCAGCCCGGAGACCCTGGCGATGCCGTCACCGACCTCGACGATGCGCCCGATCTGCTCGGTGCCTACCGCCGGGGTGTACTCCTCGACGTTGCGCTCCAGCGCCTTCGTGATCTCACTGGCGTCGATCGTGAGCTCTGCCATCACTGTGCTCCCTCTGTCTGGTCCTTCGAACTCTGGCTCCGCCCGAATCCGCCCGGTTCCCAGCCGGCCGGCGCGAAGTGCTCGCGTAGTGCATCGATCCGCCCCCGTGCGGTGGCATCCACCTGAAGGTCGCCGATGCGGATCAACGCGCCGCTCAGCAGCGACTCGTCCAGCTCCACCTGCAACTCCACGGGCGAACCGGCCAGCGCGCCGAGAGACTCGGTCAGCTCCGTGCGCTGGGCATCCTCGATCGGCGCCGCCGCGCGCACGCGGGCGATGCGCCAGCCCCGCGCCTGTGCCGTCAGCTCCACCAGGAAGTCCAGGGTGCCGACGATGTCCCGGGCCCGGCCGCCCGTCACGGCGTAGCGCACCAGCGAGAGAGTGGCGGCGGGTACCTTGCCCTCCAACAGCTGGGTGACGAGGCCCTGGCGCGCGGCCACGTCGAGCTCACGATTCGTCAGGGCAGAGCGGAGGGCCGGCGTGGCGGCCACGATCCGGGCGAAGCGGAACAGGTCGTCCTCCAGGGACTCCAGCTCGGCGTGGGTCATGTCCTCGTGCACCGCGGTGGCGAAGCCACCGACGCGCTGGCGCGACTGGGTAAGGCTCAACCCCGTTTCGTCGTCCTGCCCTTCGGTGAGGTGGCGCACGTGGGTGCCGACCCAGCCGAGTGCGGCGGGCACCTCGGGTGCGCTGACCACCATGCAGGCGAACGCCGCCAGTCGGCGCGCCTCGGGCGTGACCCTTCCGTCCAGCAGGTCCAGCACGACGGCCCGGCGGGCCAGCCCGTGCACGGCGGTATCGGTCAGCGCCGCCCGGAGTTGGTTGTTGGCCAACACGAGCTGCTCGATCGCTTCGAGGTCGGCGGCCAGCCCACCGAGCGCGGCCGGACCGGCCGCCTCGGCCACTGCGGCCGTGTACCCCTGAAGCGTCGGGTTCACTGACGCGCCCCGGCCCCGGCGGCAGCGGCGCCACCGGCCGTGTCGGCGCGGAGCGCGGCGACCGCCTCGTCAATGAGGTCGCGGTGGGCCTCGGCGTTCACTTCGCGCCCGATGACCCGCTCGACCACTTCCATCACGATCTCACCCATGCGCGACGCCGCTTCCTCGACCGCGCGCTGGCGGGCCAGGGCGATCTCGACGTCGGCGTTCCCGACGATGCGCTCGTAGTCGCCCTGTCCGCGGGCTTGGGCGTCGGTGCGCACCTGCTCCGCCGTGCGATTGGCCGTGGCGACGATCTCGCGCGCCTGTTGGCGCGCCTCTTCGAGCACGGTCCGGCGCTCGTCGTCAGCGGCCAAGGCGTCGGCGCGGGCCTGGTCGGCGGCGTCCAGGGACTCTCTGATCTTCTCCTGGCGCTCCTCCATCGCTTTGTTGATGGGAGGGAGCACCCACTTGTAGATCGCGAGGATCAGAACGATCGAGACGATCAGCTCAATGAAGAACGTCCCATTGGGCAGTAGGAAAATGCCTGCTGTGGTCATGATGCTCTCTGTTTCCGGAGTGTCTCCGTGAGGGAAGCGGTGGGTTGGATCGGCGTCGAGTTAGGCGATGCTCTTGGCGGCGAAGACGTAGACGAACACGACCATGAACAACAGGTTGATGAAGTACATGGCCTCCACCAGGCCGACCGTCAGGAAGAAGTACTGACGGGCCTTGGCCTCGATCTCCGGCTGTCGGGCAATCGCGGCGATGGTCTGCGAACCGGCCAGTCCGTCGCCGACCGCAGCGCCGATGGCGCCCCCGCCGAGTGCGAGCCCGCCACCGACGAGCGCGCCGGCGATGCGTATCGCACCTTCAATGTTGTTTGTTGCCATGTTCCTCTCCTTTGTCGAGATCGTGTTCGAAATGTAGGTCGGTTGCCTGAATTCTCAATGAGAATCCCTGCTCATGCCCATCCCGAGATACATGATGGTCAGGAGGGCGAAGATGAAGGCCTGGATGGCGCCGATGAAGAGCTCGTCGAAGGGCTTCCAGATGAGCAGCCCGACCCAGGACAGATAGGGCGGGATCAGGGTGACGATGACCGCAACCATCAGCACGCCCGAGAAGATGTTGCCGAAGAGCCGGAAGGTCAGCGTGATCGGCTTGGTGATCTCCTCGATGATGTTGATCGGCGTCAGGGCGGCGTACGGCTCTGCGTAGTGCTTGAAATACCCCTTCCAACCGCGCGCCTTGACCGAGTTGTAGTGCACCAGGAAGAACACGGTGAGGGCGAGAGCCAGCGGGAGGTTCACGTCGCCTGTCGGCGGGGCCAGGAACCCCGGGTCGCCGCTGGGCACGAAGGCCAGCCAGTTGCAGATCAGGATGAAGAAGAAGACGGTGACGCCCAGGCCGACGAAGGGCAGGCCCTCAGGCCCGATGGCCGACGAGGCCAGGTCCGAGACCTGCTCGACGAGCGTCTCCCAGAAGAGCTGCAGCTTCCCGGGCACCCCGGAGGTGACTTTGGCCCGCATGCGGAGACCAAAGCCGAGGACGATGGCCGCGGCGATGAGCGTGGTCCACACCACATCGAGGTAGATGGTCAGCCCCCCCACGTGGACGACGCCGTGGTGTTCGCCGATCGTGATGTTGCCGCTGGCGAGCACGAAGCTGTTGCCGCTCATTGGATCCCCTGCGAAATGATGACGCGCCCGACGTTGACCACGAAGAGCAGCTGGAAGATGACGAGGCCGGCCACGGCGCCGATACCCAACGCGCCGTTGAGGAGCAGGAGGCCGATGCAGATCAGCGTGATGATGCCGAGGCGCGTCACGCTCTTGGTGCCCATGGCCCGGCGGAGCACCTTGTTGTTGGTCTCGCCTTCCGTGTTGAGCTTGGCCACGCCGGCGTCGAGGAAGCGGAGGTTGAGAACGGCCATGGTCAGACCGAGGGCAATACCAAGGGCCGCCCACGGCACCGACAGCAACAGGGCGATCACGACGGCCGCCGCGCCCACGATGATCGCGGAGACGATGGTGCGGCGGAGCACCTTGGCCAGCGCGTTGTCCCCGAGGCCTGAGAGGCCGTCGAGCATGTTCACGGCTGGACCTCGAACGGCCGGACCTCTAGAGGTAGGTGCGGATCTGCTTGATGACGCTCAGCGCGGCCACGGCGAGACCCAGGGCCAGGCCCACCAGCAGGAACGCCGGCGCTGTGTGCAGTGCGCTGTCCGCCCACAGTCCGAGACCGAGCCCGATGCCCACGCAGACGGCAGCGGACAGCCCCATGCCCAGGAACGCCATGGCGCCCGGGAGGGGTTTGGGCTCCTCTGGCCGCGGAGATTTGTCCGGTTCGGTCACCCGGATGGGCGCGCACGTCGACGCTCACTTGACCACGCATGCGACTGCTGCTCCCCTATGCGGTGCGTGGCGCGCCGGAGTCCGTCGTCCGCGACGCTGCCCGGACGGCAGCATCGGACGAGGCGAGGTGGACGGGGTACACAGGCCTCATCATCGCATCCCGGCCCAGATGGCGTCCAAACGGTCAAGAAGGGAACCGGACCACCTCGCTGACCCGCTCCGCGCCCTGGGGAGGGGGCGGAATCCCCTGGTCGCGCTGCTCGTCCTCGTCCTCCCCGTTCCCCCGCCGCAGCCCGGGGTGGAAGAACGTGTAGAGGCCCACACCGAGGGCGGCGGCCCCGATCGGGATGAAGGCGTTGACCTGGTGCACGAAGAGCGGGAAGAGAAGGAAGCTGGAGAGGACGGCAGTCCAGGCCCACAAGATGATGACGCTGCGCCGCGGCCCGTGGCCGAGACGCAGCAGACGGTGGTGGATGTGCTCCTTGTCCGGCGTGTCGAAGCCCGTGCCCCGCGCCGTGCGCCGCACGAAGGCAAATGCCATGTCGACCAGCGGAACCCCGAGGATGAGGATCGGGATGAAGAGGGGGGCGAAGAAGAAGTAGGTCACGCCGCTGATGGGCACGGCGGTCGGGACCCGGCCGCCGATCACCATGGTCGAGGCCGCCATGAGGAGGCCCAGGAAGTGTGCGCCGGCATCGCCCATGAAGATGCGGGCCGGGTTGAAATTGAAGGGCAGGAAGCCGAGGCAGATCCCGCACGCCACGACGGCCACCAGCGGCCCGATGTTGTCGCTCGGCAGGAGGCCCAGTCCCATGAGGCGGATCCCGTAGAGCGCCAGGGCGCCTCCCCCGATCGCCACCACCCCGGCCGCAAGGCCGTCCAGGCCGTCGATCAGGTTGACGGCATTGGTCAGCGCGATGACCCACGCCGCGGTGATGAGCGGGACGATCCCAGGAGTCAGGACGAAGAAACCCGCCAGCGGGATCTTCAGCTCGTACATCGTCACGCCGCTGAAGTACAGGATGCTGGCGGCCAGGACCTGGCCGGCCATCTTCGCCGGGGCCGACATGTCGCGCACGTCGTCGATCAGCCCGACGGCGAACATGGCGCCGGCAGCGAGCACGACACCGGTCATCTCGGGGGAGCCCTGGAAGATCGGGCGCAGTTGGGGCACCGCGGCCGCGGCCAGCACGGCGACCATGAAGCCCATGAACATCGCGGCGCCGCCGCCGTACGGGGTCGGCTTGGTGTGCACCGAGCGCTCGCCGGGGTGAGCGACGTAGCCCACCCGCAATGCGATGCGCTTGGCGGGGACCGTCAGTGCGGCCGTGGCTCCCGCCGCGATCACCAGGACCAAGCCGTACCAGCCGATGTCGGGCACGCGCTAGGCCACGCTAGGCCAGGAGATCGGGATACGGCGGGAAGGCAGCGCAGAGCATCGCGACCTCCGAGCGCACCGCGGCGATCTCCCCCTCGTCGTTCCGGGCCTTGAGCGTGCGCACGATGAGGTCCGCCACCACCTGCATCTCGCCGGTCCCCATACCCGCCGTCGTCTCTGCGGCCGTGCCCAGGCGGAGGCCGGAGGTGAGGAAGGGGGACCGGGGGTCGTCGGGGATGGTGTTGCGGTTGCAGGTGATACCGGCACGGTCCAGGACCTCCTGGGCCTCCTTGCCGGTCAGCTCCTCGTCGAAGGATCGCAGGTCGACCAGCAGCATGTGGTTGTCGGTTCCTCCCGAGACCAGCCGGAACCCGTGGGCGGACAGGGCCCCGGCGAGAGCGGCCGCATTGGCGACGACCCCTTCGGCGTACTGGCGGAACTCCGGCCTCGCCGCCTCGGCGAACGCCACCGCCTTGGCTGCGATGACGTGCTCGAGCGGGCCTCCTTGGAGTCCCGGGAACACGGCACTGTCGATCTTCTTGGCCAGGTCCTCGCCGCACAGGATGGCGCCGCCGCGCGGGCCGCGCAGTGTCTTGTGCGTCGTGAGCGTGACGACGTCGGCCACGCCGACGGGGTTCGGGTGGGCCCCTCCGGCGATGAGGCCGGCCGGGTGGGCGGCGTCGAACATGAAGCGCGCGCCCACGGAATCGGCGATCTCCCGGAAGGGGTGCGGGTCGATGACGCGCGCGTAGGCCGTCGAGCCCGCCACAATCAG
The DNA here is from genome assembly GCA_963719485.1 of uncultured Acidimicrobiaceae bacterium. Lineage (GTDB taxonomy): Bacteria > Actinomycetota > Acidimicrobiia > Acidimicrobiales > RAAP-2 > Bog-473. The sequence continues at coordinate 2,194,076 of OY970387.1, read as the reverse complement.
TGCGGGCTTCTCGGTCTTGGCCAGGTGGGCGACCTGGTCGAAGTCGATGACCTCGCCGGGGTTCGCCGCGTCCGTTGACGCCGGCGTCACTCCGTAGGAGACGAAGCGCCAGAACTTCGAGACGATGGAGGCGGGCGAGCCGTGGGTGAGGTGGCCCCCGTGGTCCAGCCGCATGGCGAGGATCGTCGCCCCGGGCTCGAGCAGCGCCTGGTACACGGCAAGGTTGGCGTTGGCGCCCGCATGCGGCTGCACGTTGGCGTGTTCCGCCCCGAACAGCGCGGTGGCCCGGGAACGGGCGAGGTCCTCGACCTCGTCGATGATCTGGTTGCCTCCGTAATAACGCCGGCCGGGATACCCCTCCGCGTACTTGTTCGTCAGCACCGAGCCCGTGGCGGCCAGCACCGCCGGCGACGTGAAGTTCTCCGAGGCGATCAGCTGCAGGGTGGTCTGCTGCCGGTTGAGCTCCTGGCTGAGGAGTTGCGCCACCTCGGTGTCAGCGGCCAGCGCCGTCTCGTAGCTGCTCATGGAGTCCTCCCGGCGTGAGCCGAGCCGACGGCGACACGCATGGGCACCGAGTGTACCGGGGGGCCGGGGAGCCCTCGTGGCGTGAGCCGGTACGCTGCTCGCTCCATGACGCTCGACCCGCGGACCCCCGTCGTGGTCGGAGTGGGCCAGGTCGCCACGCCCCCCGACGCCGGACTCGACCCCTCGGCCAGACCCGAGCCGCTCGAGTTGATGACCGCCGCGTTGCTGGCCGCGGCCGAGGACTGCGATGGCGCCCCGGCGGGCGGGAGTGCGCCGGCGGGGCGCGGCCTGGTCGAGCGCGCCGACAGCATCAGGGTCGTCACCTCCCTGGGCTGGCACACCCGCAACCCGGCCCTATCGGTGGCGGAGCGTCTGGGCTTCGCCGACGGTGACGAACCGGCTGAGCTGATGGTCTCGTCCGTCGGCGGCAACAACCCCCAGGCCCTCATGCACCAAGCTTGTGGTGCCATCAGCCGCGGCGATCTGGACGTCGTGCTGGTGACGGGCGCCGAGGCGATGTACGCCCGCGCCCTGGCGCGCCGCGATCCTGCCCGGCCGTGGCTGGAGTGGGCCAGCCAGCCCGAGGAGACGCCGTCCCCGGTCCTCTTCGGTGTCGAGAAGGTGGGGGCCACCGAGCTCGAGATGCAGCGCGGCGTGATCCTCCCCGTGCATGCCTACCCGTTGTTGGAGAACGCGCTGCGCGCCGCCAATGGCTGGACGCTCACGGAGCATGTTGCCCGCATCGGCGCGCTCTGGTCGCGCTTCAGCGAGGTGGCGGCGGGCAACCCCCACGCCTGGATCCGCCGGGCCCGCACACCCGAGGAGATCACGACGCCGGGGCCGGGGAACCGGATGGTGTCGTTCCCCTACCCGAAGCTTTGCACGGCCAACATGCAGGTCGACCAAGGTGCCGCGTACATCGTGTGCTCGGTCGGGGCGGCGCGCGCTGCGGGCGTGCCCGAGGAGCGTTGGGTCTTCCCGCTCGCCGGCGCCGACGGCAACGACCACTGGTTCATCTCCGAGCGCCCCGAGCTGCATCGCTCCCCTGCGATCCGGTTCGCCGGGGCGGCCGCCCTCGAGCAAGCCGGCATCGGCATCGACGACATCGCCTGGGTCGACCTGTACTCGTGCTTCCCGGTCGTGGTGCAGATGGCGGCGCGGGAGCTCGGGCTGGCGGTCGACGATCCGGGCCGTCCGCTGACGCTGACCGGAGGGCTCACGTTCGGCGGGGGGCCGGGCAACAACTACACCTCGCACGGCATCGCCCGCGCCGTGGACGCGCTGCGCAGCGAACCGGGCAGCGCTGCCCTGGTGACCGGGCTGGGGTGGTACGCCACCAAGCACTCTCTCGGGGTCTACGCCTCCCGTCCGCCGGCTCATGGCGGCGAGCGCCCGTTCGCCTGGCGGGATGTACAGCCGGCGGTCGACGCGCTTCCGCGCTGCCGGGTCGATCCGGACGCCACCGGACCTGTGACTGTCGAGACCTACACCGTGACCTTCGACCGCGAGGGCGCGCCCGAGCGCGGCATCCTCGCCTGCGGCACGGACGATGGCAGCCGGGCCTGGGGCAACGTCACCGAGCCCGACACGCTGGCCCTGCTCTGTGCCGAGGAGGGGATCGGTCGCACTGGCGTCCTCTCCGCCGACGGCACCGTCGGCCTGACGTAGCCATCGCCTGGCGAGGGGGTGCGCTGACCGGTGCGCTGACCTGTACGCGGGCGCGCCGAAGCGCCGAAGCGCCGTGCTTTTCAACTGCACCGGGCCTGATCGGCCGGTGTGACGGGCGGGGCGGGCGGGGCGGCCGGGTTGGGCCGGGCGCCCCGTCAGGCCGCAGTCGGCGGGGGGCGCTGGCGCTGGGGGCGGTGCTCGTTTTGGTTGCGCAGGCGGTTGTGGAACCCGCAGAGCAGTCGCCCGTTCTCCTGGGTGGTGGCGCCCCCCTCGGCCCAGGTCTCGATGTGGTCGCCCTGGCAGTTCTCCGCCGGCTCGTAGCAGTAGGGGTGGGTGCAGATGCGGTCGCGCAGCTCGATGGCCCGCCGCGTCCCCCCGGTGAACAACCTCGCCCGCACGCTGACGTCGACCCGGTTGCCGAGGCTGAAGATGGCCCGCTCGAAGTAGGCCGCGTCCATCCAGGGGGCGAGGGCGGAGGGGGCGAGGACGGTCCCGTTCTCGAGCTCGGAGATACGCCCGTGCATTGTCTCGTAGCCGACGAAGACGGAGAAGAGCGGGGCGGGGCGGATGCCATCGGCCGGCGCGGTGCGGCTCCGGGTCGCCATCTCGACGAGGGCGTCGGCCCGGCGCTGGGCCGACGTGCGGGCCAGCTCGTCGAGGCGGGCCCGGCGCCCCAGGCGCTCGGTGGCCTCGGCGCAGTCGGCCTCGAAGAGGTCGTGCTCGAGGCGGTTGAGCTCGCCCGCCACAATGGAGCCCGACACCGGGTCCAGCGTCATCTGGCCCAGCCACATGCCGCTGAAGCTGGTCTCCAAGAAGACGTTGCGCGACGCCTTGCGCTCCTCGTCGGCCGCGTCGGCCCCGTCGGGGTCGGCCAGCTGCTTCCAGTAGGAGAGGGCCCGGTAGAAGTCCTCGAAGCCCATCTCGGCCGCCTGGGCCACGAGCATCGACTCGTCGCGCGCCATGGCGGCCTCGGTGCGGTGCCGCCTCGCCGAGGCGATGGCCCGGGCCGCATCCACCCCGATGGCCCCCTCCCGCCACGCCTCGGCGCACTCGGGCAGGTGGCGCAGCGCCCGTCCGAGGCGCACCCGGCGCTTGGCGGCGGCCCGGGGGATCCGACAACGCGTGGCGATCCACGAAGCCGCCGTCTTGGCGCCGTCGGCCGCCCACTCCTCCCCCGCCTCGAAGGCCGACGTCGACTCGGTGACGAAGGAGTCCAAGCGCGACTGGATCCGGTGCAGCCGCTCGATCGACGCACCGTCGCCGTAGTTCGCCGCACCGGACCCGACCAGTGCGTCGAGCGCCTCTTCGATGTCGTCCAACTCCATGTCTTCGATGGAAGCACGGGGTTGTCACACCTCACCGGCGCGAAATTGCGCTGACATCGTGCCCTTTTGAGCGACCGTTGGGCCAACGACGGGTCCGGGCGTACAGTGAGTTCGATCTCACTATCTTCCCCGGCTCGCCGGGGGAAGGGTCAGGGGCAGGGCATGGCACAGACGGCACACGACCTCGTGGTCCGGGGCGGGCAGGTGGCCGACGGGCGAGGCGGCGAACCCGTGACGGCCGATGTCGCGGTGGACGGCGGGACCATCACCGCCGTGGGAACCGTGCCGGGCCGGGGCGCCGAGGAGATCGACGCCGCCGGCCTGCTCGTCACGCCCGGCTTCGTGGACATCCACACGCACTACGACGGCCAGGCGACGTGGGACGCGCGGATGACGCCGTCGAGCTGGCACGGCGTCACGACGGCGGTGATGGGCAATTGCGGCGTCGGCTTCGCGCCGGTGCGGACCGATGCGCACGACCGCCTTATCTCGCTGATGGAAGGTGTGGAGGACATTCCCGGCGCCGTGCTCGACGAGGGCATCGACTGGTCGTGGGAGAGCTTCGGCGAGTATCTCGACGCGGTCGAGCGGCGACCCCACGACATCGACCTGTGCGCGCAGCTCCCCCATGGCGCGCTGCGCCTCTACGTCATGGGCGAGCGGGCCGCCCGCCTGGAAGAGGCGACAGAGGAGGACGCGGCGGCCATGCGCAGCCTGGCGACCGAGGCCATGAGGGCGGGGGCGATCGGGTTCTCGACGTCGCGGACGCTGAACCACCGCACGGCCACGGGGGACCCGACGCCGTCCCTGCGGGCCGGTGCGGACGAGCTCGAGGCCATCGCCCTGGGCGTGGCTGACGCGGGCCACGGGGTGGTCGAGCTGATCTCAGACTTCTGGCCCGACGCCGACGGCGAGTTCGAGCTGATCCGCTCCATGGTGGCCCGCACCGGTGTGCCACTCTCGCTCTCGCTGGCCCAGAGCCACCGGCAGCCGGAGGCCTGGCGTGGCCTGCTGGCCCGGATCGAGGCCGCCGTGGCCGAGGGTCTGCCCATCCGGGCCCAGGTCGCCCCGCGTCCGATCGGGCTCCTGGTCGGCCTGCAGTCCTCGTACAACCCCTTCCTGGCCTTCCCGGCCTACCAGGACATCGCCGCGCTGCCCGTGGCGGGTCAGGCCCGTGCCCTGCGCGACCCCGCGTTCCGCGCTCGCCTGCTGGCCGAGATCGCGGCGGCCGACAGTGCGGCGAGGGACGGTGCGGGCGCCGGCGAACGGCGCGGCAGCCGGGCGCGACCCATCGACTTCGGGCGCCTCTACCCGCTCGGCGAGGTGCCCGACTACGAGCCCGCACCGGAGACCAGCGTGCGGCGGCTGGCCGCGGCACGGGGGGTCGAGCCGGCCGCGCTGATGCTCGACCTGCTGTCGGAGAACGACGGCCGCAACTTCCTCTACACGCCGTTCTCCAACTACGCCGATGGGAACCTCGACGCCTGCGGCGAGATGCTCGCACACCCCCACACCGTCTTCGGCCTGGGCGACGGCGGGGCCCATGTCGGCCTCATCTCCGACGCCAGCTTCCCGACCTACGCGCTCACCCACTGGGCCCGCGACCGCGCGCACGGCCGCATGGAGGTGGGTCGCGTCGTCGAGCAGCTGACCAGCGCGACGGCGGCGGCCGTGGGGCTGCACGACCGCGGCATCCTGGCCGAGGGCATGCGGGCCGACGTCAACGTGATCGACTTCGACGGCCTGCGCTGCGCGACGCCGGTCATGGCCTACGACCTGCCCGCCGGGGGCAAACGACTCATGCAGGGCGCCCAGGGTTACCGCGCCACGGTCGTGGCGGGGGCGATCACCTATCGAGACGGGGAGCCCACCGGCGCACTGCCCGGGCGCCTCGTGCGTGGAGGACGGGACACGGCCGGGACGCGGCTGGCCTCGTGACGACTGTCGAACCGGGAGGAGCACCCATGACGGCCAGCACACTGCACGAGCTCGAGCCCGCCGCCGAGTGGCGGGCCGGCGACATCGCCGACCCGGCTGCATGGACGCTGCAGCTGAGCGCGACCGACCACGCCGAGCTCGATGCCGCGCTGGCCGTGGCCAAGGGCAAGAGCGCCGACCCGTTGGAGCTCGAGCGCGACGACTTCCCCCTCGGCGGTCTCGCGACGAAGCTCCAGGGCGTCGTCGACACGCTCTTGGACGGCCGCGGCTTCGCGCGGATCGCCACCCTCGATACGGACCGCTACGGCGACGACGACCTCACGCTCCTGTACTGGGGCATCGGTCTGCATCTCGGGGAGCCCTGGGCGCAGAACAAGTACGGCCATGTGCTGGGCGACGTCACCGACCAGGGCAAGACGATCGACGACCCCACGGTGCGCGGCAACGAGCTCGGCGGCATCGCGCTCGACTATCACACCGACGGGTCCGACCTGGTCGGCCTGCTCTGCCTGCGCACGGCCCGGGCCGGCGGCCTCTCCTGTGTGGCCAACGCGGTGGCGATCCACAACCAGCTGGTGCGTGAGCGCCCCGACCTCGCAGCGGCGCTGTACGAGCCGTTGCCGTACGACACCCGTGGCGAGCAGGCCGCTGGCGCCCCGGCCTTCTACTCCGTGCCGGCATTCACCGAGCACGCCGGGCGCCTCTTCGTACGGTTCATCCCCCAGTACATCCTCGCCTCGCAACGCCACCCCGACGCGCCTCGCCTCAGCCCGACGGCACGGGAAGCCATCGCCGCCGCGTCCGCGCTGGCCAACGACCCGGACTTCAACGTGTACATGGACCTGCAGCCGGGCGAGATGCAGTTCATCAACAACTATCACGTGCTCCATGGCCGCACCGCCTACGAGGACGACGTGGCCCACGGCTACAAGCGGCACCTCAAGCGGCTGTGGCTGGCCACCTACGCATTGACCGACCGGCCGACCTACTTCGCCGCGCTCGGTCGGCGCGGCCACTGGGAGGAGCGGCGTTCGGTGAGCAGGCTGCCGGCGGTCGAGCGGAGTGCCGCCGGGTCGTAGGCGGTTCGTAGACGGGTCGTAGGCGGTTCGTAGACGGTTCGTAGGCGGTTCTGAAGGCGCTCACCCCTTGAGACCGCCGACTATAAACGAACCTATTTAGAGTCGGCGTCTGGGAAAGAAGTCGCGGCCCGGCGGGCTCAGGCAGAGTCCGGACGCTTCTTCCGGGAGAAGAGCCGGCGCCGCGTGCTCATCAACATCGTCCCTTCGATGAACGACGACGGCAGCGCGCCCTCTCGTAGGACGCGGATCGGCGTGACCGTCGCGTCCACCAGCGTGGGCAGTGGTCCTTCCCGCCGGCCACCGTCGATCACCAGCGCCACGTCGTCGGCGCCGAAGGCCTGGGCGACCTCCGCAGCCTCCGTGAACCTGAGCGGGACGGTCCGCCACGGACCCTGCTCGCGACACAGCCGCCGCAGCGCCCGTCCGTCCGGCATGCCCACGACGGCGGCCCACGCGCCGGACTCGGCGCCGCCGTCTTCCGGCGGACCTGCCACCGGGCCGGACTCGGATCCGTCGCTCCAGCCGGATCCCCCGGCCCGGGGCAGGAACACCTCGACGGGCCCGGGCCAGCAGCGCTCCAGCAGCGTGCCCAGCTCGTCGGTCCACCCCGAGGTCAGCGCGCGCACGTCCTCGATCTGCCCGACCGCGTAGTGGGGTCCGTCGGGATCAGCGGCCAGCTCGACCAGCTTCGCCTCGTCGTCCACCGAACCGGCACGCACGGCCAAGCTGTAACCGCCGACGTTGGGCACGGCGACGATCGCGCCGGCCCCCAGTGCGTCCACCACCGCCGCGGCCCCCACCCCGACCAGGGGGGGCCGGACCTCGTCCGGATCAGCGGCGTCGTCCATTGTCCCTATTCTGAGCCACCGAGCCGGGCGACCAGCGCGCGGGGGCGCCCCGCCAGGTCCGGTTCGACCCTGACCTCGTCGTATCCGAGTTGCAGCGCACGCCGTTGCGCCGCCTCGGCTTGTTGCGGAGCCAGCTCGACGACAACTGCCCCGGGCCGCCCGAGCCAGACCCGGGCCTGCTCGAGCACGGCCTCCACGTCGGCCACGCCCGCACGGCCCGCCGTCCCCGTCCCCGCGACCAGGGCCTGTCTGGGCTCGGCCCGCACCTCGGGGTCCAGCCCGGCCCACTCGTCCGCGGTCACGTAGGGCGGGTTCGAGACAACGAGGTCAATGTGACCGCGCAGCCCTTCCGGCAGGGGGGCCAACCAGCTGCCTTCCAGCAGCTCGACCCGAGGCAAGGCACCCGCCCCCCCGGCACGGCAGGCCGCCTCCAGGTTCCCGGCCGCCACCTCCAGCGCGCCGGCGCTGCTGTCGGTGGCCCACATCTGCGCCACGACCTCCCGCCCGAGCTCGGTGGCCAGCGCCAGCGCGATGGCCCCGGAGCCCGTCCCCGCGTCCACGGCGACGAGGCCCGCACCGCCTGCACCCGATCGCCCGGCGCCGTGCAGGCGCCGGGCCTCGCCCAGGGCCACCTCGACCACCTGTTCGGTCTCGGGCCGCGGAATCAGGACCCGTGGATCGACGTGCAGGTCGAGCCGGCGGAAGGCCCAGTGTCCGAAGATGTATTGCAGCGGCTCCCCCGCGGCCCGCCGCGCCGCCATGGCCCGGGCCGCCGCCGCCGAGTCGGCCGGCACGACCTCGGGCCGCGGGCGATCGGGGGGGACGTCAAGCGCCTCGTCCACGATGAAGCGGGCCTCGTGGCGCGCCCCGCCGAGGACCGCGGTCAGCTCGGCTACCAGCGCCCGGGTTGGTACCTCTGCAGCCACATCCTCGCCGGCAGCCGCATCCTCGCCGGCGCCAGCGCCAGCGCTAAGGCCCGCCGCCGCGGTCGCCGCAACCCGCGCCGGCCGGGCGCTCACTGCCCTTCGTCCTCCTCGCCACCGAGCTGGCGCGCCCGCTTGTCGGCCATCAGCGCGTCGGTGAGCTCGTCGAGGTCGCCCGCAAGCACCTGATCGAGCTTGTACAAGGTCAGGTTGATCCGGTGATCGGTGACCCGGTTCTCCTTGAAGTTGTAGGTGCGGATCTTGTCGGTGCGGTTGCCCGCGCCCACCTGACCGCGCCGCTGAGCCGACATGGCGGCGGACTGGCGGTCCTGCTCCGCCTTCAACAACCTCGCCCGCAGCACCACCATGGCCTTGGCCCGGTTCTGAATCTGGCTCTTCTCGTCCTGCATGGCCACCACGGTCCCGGTCGGGAGGTGGGTGATGCGCACCGCCGAGTCGGTGGTGTTGACCGACTGCCCGCCCGGTCCGGTCGAGCGGTAGACGTCGATCTTGAGGTCGTTCGGGTCGATGGCGATCTCGACCTCCTCCGCCTCCGGCAGAACCGTGACGGTGGCGGTCGATGTGTGGATCCGACCCTTGGCCTCGGTCACGGGCACCCGCTGCACGCGGTGGGTACCGCCCTCGTGCTCCAGGCGGATGTAGGCATCGGGTCCCTTCACAAGGAAGACCGCCTCGTTGATGCCGTCCTTGTCCGACGCGTCCTCCGACAGGACCTCCACCTTCCACTTCTTGATGGCGGCGTAGCGCAGGTACATGTCGTAGAGCACGCGGGCGAAGAGGTTTGCCTCGTCGCCACCCACCGCGCCGCGGATCTCCATGATCACGTTGCGGCCCTCGTTCGGATCCTTCGGTAACAACAACGTCTCCATGCGCGCGTCGAGCGACGCCACCAGCGCCTCCGACTCGTCCACCTCCTGGCGCATGAGCTCGCGCTCGTCCCCCGAGGTCTCGGTCAGCATCTCGCGGGCTGTGGAGACGTCCTCGCGGGCGGCGGTCAGTTCGTGCCAGACGCGGACGATCTCGCCGAGTTCCTTGTGGCGCCGCGACAGGTCGCGCAGGCGGTCGGGATCCGAGAGCGTGGCCGGGTCGGCCAGCTCGGTCTCGACGGCGTTGAACTCCGTCTCGAGCGCGGCCATCCGGTCGTCGAACATGCGGTTCCGGGGCTCCTCGTGAGGGCGGGACGCGGCGGGCGACGCCGGTCCCGGCCGGGGTCAGTCCTGCGCCGCCGGGGCGGGCTTGGCTGCCTTGGCCTTGCCCTTGCGCTCGCCGTAGCGGCGCTGGAAGCGCTCGACCCGGCCACCGGAGTCGACCAGCTTCTGCTTGCCGGTGAAGAAGGGGTGGCACTCGTTGCAGAGCTCGACGTGGAGATCGGCCTTGGTGGAATGGGTGACGAACGTGTTCCCACACGAGCACTTGACCGTGGCTTCTACGTAATCGGGGTGGATCTCGGTCTTCATGGCGTCTCCAGTATGCGTGCGGGTCGGTTCATTGTAGGGGTCGTGACGGGCCCGACGGGTCAGGTGCCCGGCCCCTTGGCGATCTCGGCCAGGAACTCGTCGTTGCTCTCCGTGGTCCGGATCTTGTCCATGAGAAGCTCCAGTCCGGCGGCGTCCTTGCCGTCGCTGGCCAGGGCGTTGAGCACCCGGCGCAGCTTCCAGACCTGCTGGAGCTGGCCGCGCTCGAAGAGCAGCTCCTCGTGCCGCGTCGAGCTGGCGTTGACGTCGATGGCCGGGTAGAGCCGGCGCTCCGACAGCCGCCGGTCGAGTCGCAGCTCCATGTTCCCGGTGCCCTTGAACTCCTCGAAAATGACCTCGTCCATCTTCGAGCCGGTCTCCACGAGTGCCGAGGCCAGGATCGTCAGCGAGCCGCCCTCCTCCACGTTGCGCGCCGCGCCGAAGAACTTCTTGGGCGGGTACAGCGCGCCGGAGTCGACGCCGCCGGACATGATGCGGCCGGTCGCCGGCGCGGCCAGGTTGTAGGCCCGGGCGAGCCGGGTGATGCCGTCGAGGATGATGACGACGTCACGGCCCATCTCGACGAGCCGCTTGGCCCGCTCGATCGCCAGCTCGGCCACCTGGGTGTGCTCGTCGGAGGGACGGTCGAACGTCGAGGCGATGACCTCGCCCTTCACCGAGCGGCGCATGTCCGTGACCTCTTCGGGTCGCTCGTCCACGAGGAGCACCATGAGGTGCACGTCGGGGTTGTTGGCCTCAATCGAGTGGGCGATCTGCTTCATCACCGTCGTCTTGCCGGCCTTGGGCGGCGACACGATCATGCCGCGCTGCCCCTTGCCGATCGGCGAGAGCAGGTCCACGATCCGCGCCGTCAGGTTGTCCTTGTCGCCCGGCATCTCGAGAAGCAACCGGGAGTCGGGGAACAGCGGGGTGAGGTCCTCAAAGCGGGGGCGGTTGCGCGCCTCGTCGGGGTCCATGCCCGAGATCTGGTCGATGCGCAGCAGTGCCGGGTACTTCTCGTTGTTCGACGCCGGCCGGCACGCGCCCTCCACGTAGTCGCCGCGTCGCAGCGAGAACTTGCGCGCCTGGCTGATGGAGACGTACACGTCCTTGGTCGAAGGCAGGTAGCCGTCGCAGCGCAGGAACCCGTAGCCCTCGTCGCGCAGATCGAGCATCCCCTTCACCTCGACCAGCTCGCCCGAGTAGGGCTGCTCCTGGCCGCCGCCCTGCAGTTCGCCTCCCGCCTGGGGCCGGTCACGGCCGCGCCGGCGCCGGCTGCGGCGGTTGCCGACGTCGCCGTCGGACTGGTTGTTGTTCCGGTTCTGGTTGCCCTGATTGCCCTGATTCCGGTTGCGGTTGTTCTGCTGGTTGTTCTGGCCCTGCTGGTTGTTCTGGATGCTCTGACTCTGGTGCTGCCCGTTCTGCCGCGGCCCGGGGTCCGCCCCGTCAGCGAGCTCGGGCGGCTCGACGAAGACGGCGGGTCCGGCGTCCCCGCCGCCCCCCGTCTCGGTGGTGGTGACGCTCGCCGAACCGGCGGAGTCGGATCCACCGGCCTCGCCCCCTCCGTCGGTGCCGCTCCCGGCCTCACTGTCGCCGGCGACGAAGGATGCGGCCTCGGTGGCGCCCCTGGCGGCCGCGGACGCCCGGGAGCGGCGGGCCGGCTTGGCGCCGTTGGTCCCGGTCTGCTCCCCGTCGCCGTTGCTGCCATCGCCGTTGCTCTGCCCACCCGCGCCGGACCCTGAGGTCACGCCGGTGGCGTCGAGTATCTGATCGATGATGTCGGCCTTCTTCGTCCGGCTCGTCGTCTTGAGCGACATGGCCTGGGCGATGGCACTGAGCTCATCTCGCTCCTTGCCTTCGAGAACTGATCGTTCGAGCTGCTGTTCCGCAGTCATCGGGCTCCTCTTCCAGGAGGGTTATCGCCGGCCCGGGTTGCTCCGCGCGTGGCGAGGGAATTTCAGGGAGGAGAAGGGATTCGCGTGTGAATGCCCTCCCCCGGAGTCACCGCTGCGTGATGCTCTCCCGGGACCGCTTGTACCCGCGGAGAGCGCTGTGAAGCGCAGTGGGGATGTCTCTACTTTAGCGGGAGCCGGTGGGTTATGCCAACACGCCCCCCTTTCCCGCAGGTCAGTGGGTCCAGAGCCGGCCCGGGATCTCCCCTACAGGGATATCTCGGCGAGGACGGACTCGAGCTTGAGATCGATGACCGAGGGAACCGAGATCGCCTTGATGGCGAGGTCGGGATCCTTGAGCCCGTGCCCGGTCAGCACGCACACGACGGTGGACCCCTCGGGCACGCCGTGCTTGATCAAACCGGCTACCGACGCCGAGGACGCCGCCTCGCAGAACACGGACTCGTGCTGGGCGAGAAAGGTGTACGCGGCCATGATCTCTTCGTCGGTGACCGCCGTGATGGATCCGCCGGACTCGGACGCGGCGGCCGTGGCCGAGTACCAACTGGCCGGGTTCCCGATGCGGATGGCCGTGGCGATCGTCTCGGGGTTCTCGACCGGGTGCCCGAGCACGATGGGCGCTGCGCCGGCCGCCTGGAAGCCCAGCATCCGGGGCAGCCTCGTGGCTCGGCCCGCGTCCTTGTAATTGAGATAACCCCGCCAGTAGGCCGAGATATTCCCGGCGTTGCCCACGGGGATGCAGTGCACGTCGGGAGCGTCCCCGAGAACGTCCACGATCTCGAACGCCCCCGTCATCTGCCCCTCGATCCGGTGGGGGTTGACGGAGTTGACGACGGTGATCGGCGCGTGGTTCGGCAGCTCCCGGACGATGGTGAGGAGCTGGTCGAAGTTCCCGCGCACCTGTAGCACGCGGGCGCCGTGCATCAGTGCCTGCGCCAGCTTGCCCAACGCAATGTGGCCGTCGGGGATGAGCACCACGCAGGCCAGGCCGGCCCGCGACGCGTAGGCCGCCGCCGAAGCCGACGTGTTGCCGGTTGACGCACACACGACCGCCTTGGCCCCCTCGTCGACCGCCATGGAGATCGCCATCGTCATGCCGCGGTCCTTGAAGCTCCCGGTCGGGTTGGCCCCCTCGACCTTGAGCCACACCTGCGCACCGACGCGTTCGGAGAGCCGGGGGGCGGGCACCAGCGGCGTCCCGCCCTCGAGCAGCGTGACGACCGGGGTCTTCGCGGTGATGGGGAGGAAGTCGCGGTACTCCTCCATGACACCCCGCCAGCCGGCCGTCACTGTGTGCCCCCTGTCACGGCATGGTCCCTGTCCCATCGTCGTCCCGCTCGCCGATGACCCGGAGGACGCCGCTGACCCGGTCCACCGCCTGGTGCCGGCGCAGTTCGTCGATGGTGGCGAGCAGGTCCCCCTCGCGGGCGACGTGCGTCAGGAAGATCAGCCGGGCATCTTCGGCCAGCCCGACCTGCTCCATGGCCCGGATGGAGACGTCGTGGTCCCCGAAGATCTTGGCCACTGCAGCCAGGACACCGGGCCGGTCGGCCACGTCCATGCTGAGGTAGAAGGCCGAGTGCATGTCGCTCTGCGAGAACACGGTCGTGCTCGTGCGCTTGGGCGCCGGTGCAGGCGCGCCGGAAAGGAGGTTGCGCGACGCATCGACGAGGTCGCCGAGCATGGCGCTGGCCGTCGGCCCGCCCCCGGCGCCGCGGCCGTAGAGCATCAGTTCGCCGCTGACGGCGCCCTCGACGAACACCGCGTTGAACGCGCCCCGAACCGATGCCAGGGGATGTGTCTTGGGGACCATGGCCGGGTGCACCCGGACCGAGATCTCGGGCCCGCCGTCGATCAGCTCGGCGATGGCGAGCAGCTTCACGGAGTAGCCGAGGCGACTGGCGTAGGCGACGTCGGCCGCACTGATGGCGCTGATGCCCTCCCGGTGCACGTCCGCGTCGACCACGTCGCTGCCGAAGGCCAGCGCGGCGAGGATGGCCGCCTTGGCGGCGGCGTCATGGCCCTCCACGTCAGCCGTGGGATCACGCTCGGCCAGTCCCAACTCCTGCGCCTCGCGCAGCACGTCGTCGTAGTCGGCGCCTTCCTCCTCCATGCGGGTGAGGATGTAATTGGTCGTGCCGTTGACGATCCCCATGACTCGGACGATCTGCTCCCCGGCGAGCGACTCGCGAAGGGGCCGGATGACGGGGATCGCCCCCGCGACGGCCGCCTCGTAGAGCAGGTCGACGCCCGCTCCTGCCGCTGCTTCAGCCAGCTCGGCACCGGCCGTGGCCAGGAGGGCCTTGTTGGCCGTGACCACGGGCTTGCCGTTGCGCAGGGCCGCCTCAATCAGTTCGTGCGCGGGGTGGAGCCCCCCGATGACCTCGACGACGACGTCGACGTCGGCCCGCGCGACCAGTGCGGCGGCGTCGGTGCCGATGAGATCGGCGGGGATGGCGAACGGCCGGGGTCGCTCCGGATGGGCGACGGCGATCGCGACCAGCTCCAGGCGGATGCCGGTACGGGCGGCGACGTCCTCGGACCGGGTCAGCAGGATCTCGGCCAGGGCGCCCCCGACGTTGCCGCAGCCGAGCAGACCGACGCGCACGGTCGGGGCCTGGTGGGCCTGTGGGAGGTCGCTGGCCTCGTGGGCGGTCACCTCCAAACGGTACAAGCTGCCGCGCGCTCGACTGCCCATACGTGCTGGTGGAGGTCAATGGGGTCGGTCGACAAGGCGGCGTCCGGGTGGCGCCACCACGACACCGGGAGCGCGCGACCGGTTCAGGCGTCGAGGCCGAGCAGGTCGTCGAAGGTCTCGCGCCGCACGACCACCCGGGAATCACCCGCTGCCACGAACACGACAGCCGGGCGGGGCACCTTGTTGTAATTGGAAGCCATGGCGTACCCATAGGCGCCGGTGACGGGCGTGGCCAGGATGTCGCCCACCTTGAGGTCCTCGGGCACATAGGCGTCGGGCACCACGAGATCGCCGCTCTCGCAGTGCTTGCCCACCACGCGCACGGGGCGGGGGCGGGGCGCCCCCACGGCGCGCGGGAGGAAGGCCTCGTAGCCGCTTCCGTAGAGGACGGGCCGCGGGTTGTCGCTCATCCCGCCATCGACGCTCACGTAGGTCCGGATCCCCGGGAGGTGCTTCAGCGTCCCCACCGTGTAGAGGGTCATGCCGGCGGTGGCAGCGATGGAGCGTCCCGGTTCGGCCGAGATGCGTGTGGCCGGGCCGACGCCGGCCCGGGCGCAGGCGCGCAACGTGGCCTCGGCCCAGGCTGCCTGGCTCGGAGCGGACTCGCCGTTGACGTAGGGAACGCCGAGGCCTCCCCCCACGACCAGCTCGGGCAGATCGAGCGGGGCGAAGAACGCGCCGAGCACCTCGGCGGCCTGCTCGAACGAGGATGCTTCGAAGACCTGGCTGCCGATGTGCGCGTGGATCCCCACCAGCTCGACCCCGGGCATGAGCTCGAGCGCGGCAACGGCCTCCGCGGCAGCGCCGGAGGAGACGGAGAACCCGAACTTCGAATCCTCCTGCCCGGTGCGGACGAACTCGTGGGTGTGCGCCTCCACCCCCGGCGTCACCCGCACCAGGACCCTGGGCCGGTCCGGTCCCGGCGACGAAGACTCCAGCAGTCCGCCGAGGCGGGCGATCTCGTCGAACGAATCGACGACGATCCGCCCGACCCCGTGCTTCAGGGCCGCGGCCAGCTCTTCCTCCGACTTGTTGTTGCCATGGAGGATCAGCCGCTCGGGCGGGACGCCAGCCGAGAGCGCGACGTGCAGCTCGCCACCGGATGCGACGTCGAGGTGCATGCCCTCCTCGTGGACGAGGCGAGCCATGGCGCGGCACAGGAAGGCTTTGGTGGCGTAGGCGACGCCGTCGCCCCAGGCCGCGACCGCCTGACGGCAGGCCTGGCGCAGGTGGTCCTCGTCGTACACGAAGAGTGGAGTGCCGAATTGCTCGACGAGCTCCAACAGGTCGATGCCACCGATGTGGAGGTGGCCACGCTCGTCGACCGCGGCCGAACGGGGGAGGAGATGCCGCTCCAACGGTGCGGTGGCGACATCGTGGTCGGGTGGCATGGACATGCAGGATACGGCAGCATTCGGCCGTCTCGTGAGAGCGGGGAGGGTCGTCATCATGTGCCGAGTACGATCGTCCCCTGCTCTTACAACGCCCGCCCCCGTAGCTCAGCGGATAGAGCACCGGCCTCCGGAGCCGGTGGCGCAGGTTCGAGTCCTGCCGGGGGCGCTCTCCATTCTCATTGTTCAGCCGTCTTGAGCTGACCTCCGCCAAGCCAGCAGGAGGGACGGTTCTTGCCTTTCCAGTACCGAGCCTAGCGGCGCTGTCATGGACGAGGCGCGGTGCCGTCAGTCGTTTCGCGCGACCTCGGGTCCCGTCATCCGGTTGATGAGCGGGAACGTCGAGGCGATGATGGCGAGCGACGCGGCGAGTCCGCCCACCACGGTCGCCCAGTACGCGATCCCGGGGAACTGGAAAGCGATGTCGACCTGGGAGTGGAGGTACAGAGCGGCCGACACGAGGCCGACCACGATCGACACGGCAGCGACAAGGAGGAGTGGAAGGGCGCTCTCCAACGCGACGACGCGATGCAAGAGCTTGGTGGGGGCACCGGTGAGCCTGAGCAAGCTGAACGGGCGCCGACGCTCGCCCAACCCGGCGACGATGTTCACTGCGAGACTGCAGGCGGCGATGATGAGGCTTGCCACAATGATGATGGCGGTCATGTCCTCGATCATCGTAAGAAGACGCGCGTTCGAAGGATCGAGCGACTCGACTTCGAGCGGCTGTCCCTGGAAGGGAAACGCCCGTTCGAGCGTGGTTCGCACCCGTTCGAGCGATCTCGAGGATCCGTCGGTGGCAACGACAACCGCGTTGACAGGAAGACGCGCGGACTTTGCCGCCGATAGGTGCGCGGACGGCCAGGCCGTCGACGAGGCGTGCGAGTTGTGCCCAAGAACGTTCGAAAGGAAGTAGCCGATACTCGCCACCGTCGCTCCTCGAGCGCACGTGCCGATCGCCGGCGTTTTCTCCAGCTGGGTGCACGCGACAACCCCAGCCGGCCCACCCCAGTTCGCCTGCTGACCAGGCGGGACTTGGTGGACCACCGCCACCCCATGCACGCCCGGCGTCGAGCGGAGCTCGGCCAGCACCTGGCCTGGGACCGAAGGTACTTGCGCCGAAGCGGGACAGTTCGACGTCGAGAAGCTGCAGAACGGTTCGGCGAGGGTGTCCTTTCCGGCAGTTCCTCCTCCAGAGCTGCTGACGGTGGTAATGGAGCTGAGCGCCCCGATCAGGGCGCTCGCAACGAAGAGGGCGATCACGAGCCCACTGATGAAACGGAAGGCCGCTTTGGGATTGTCGAGGAGCCTGCGGCCGGCGATGAGCGTGGCGGGGCGATTGGCCCGCTTCGTTATGAGTCGAGAACCCGCGGTGGTGAACCACGGTCCTGCGAGAACCAGTCCCACGACAAGGAGCACGAATCCCACGAGCAGTTCGAGAAGCTGGCCACCATTGCTACCCGGCTTACCGTGCGCGTCGAAGTAGGCGAGTACCGCGATGCCAGCGAGGAGCGGGACAATCCGTACGATCCGCGGCGGGCGTGACGACGCTCGCCGGTTCACGCTGAGCGGCGATATCTGGACCCGACGGAGCGCGAGCAGCGCGGACACGACTGCGGCGACCGGAACGCCGATCACGACCAGCACGATGTCGATCCCGTTCAGTGAGAGGTCCCCTGGAGCGAAGGGTGCCCCGGTGAACGGCACGTGATAGAGCAGCGATCTGAAGGCGAAGAAGAGCGCGAAGCCGACCGCGACGCCCGCCAGCGCTGCCACTACTGCCTCGACCGCGGAGACCACAGATATCTGACGCGGCGTGGCTCCGACGAGCCTCATCGCGGCGAAGCGTTCCTCGCGCCGCGCCGCCGACAGCCGGCTCGCCGTGGCGATCAAGATGAGCACCGGCAGCAACAGGAACACGGCTCCGCCAGCCAGGATCCACTGCAGATCGGGTCCGCTCCCGACGGGATTCTGGCAGGCGTAGCAGTTGGCCGGCGTGCGCTGGATGGCCCCGACCTCGACCGCACCAGGTGCCTGCGAAAGCTGGTTGGCTGTGTGGCCGACAATGACGATGAGCGAGTTCGGGGACGGAAGTGCCGCGGCGCCGATGGTCCCAATTTGGCGCACCGGAAACCGGGCACGAAGCTCGTTCGCCGGCTGGGACTCGATGAGCGTCGTGAGGGCCGGCGACGCGTAGAACTCGCCCGCTCCCGGTAGGTGGGTAATTCCCGGCGGGACCGGAGCGTTCGATCCGGCGGCGGCAACGTCGACGCGATCGATCGCCTGGCTGCCGAACTGATCGACGCTCGACAGCCACCACAGCCCGTCCGATGTCGAGGTCGGTGGTGACGCCTGCGCCGCCGAGTCGAGCCACGCCCCACGGTCGGTCTGAGCGTTCAGACCGTTGCCACCGGCCAGAGCAGCCAGCAGCAGTCCGACGCCCAGGGCGACGGCTGCCGCGGTGACAAAGACGCGGACCAAGGCCTCTTTGCCTCCGTTCAAGCTGAGACGGAGCCCGAGTCGGATCATCTGAGCATCTCCTCGGTCGAAGTCACGACACCGTCGCGCAGTATCACTTCGCGGTCTGCGTAGGCGGCGACGCGTGCCTCGTGGGTCACGAGGACGACCGTCGTTCCCTCCTCCCGGGCCACCGACGTCATCAAGTCCATCACGATCTCTCCGGTCAACGAATCGAGTGATCCCGTCGGTTCGTCGGCGAAGAGCACCTCAGGCTGGGCGACCATTCCACGCGCCAGCGCGACGCGCTGGGACTGCCCACCGGACATCTCTCCGACACGATGACGTTCCAAGCCTTCGAGTTGAAGTCGTTCGAACCAGGGCCGAGCGACGCGCAAAGCTTCCTGACGGCGAGCTCCCCCGAGGAGCAGCGGTAGCGCCACGTTCTCCTCCGCCGTAAGTTCGGGTACGAGCTGGCCGAACTGGAAGACAAAACCGAATCGGTCTCGTCGAAGCGAACTCCGTTGCTTTTCGCTCATGGTGTCGAGTCGTTCGCCGTCCACGTGAATCTCTCCCGAGTCGGGAACGAGAATGCCCGCCAAGCAGTGAAGCAGCGTCGACTTGCCCGAGCCGCTCGGCCCCATCATCGCCAGGATCTCCCCCTTCTTCACCGCGAGGCTCGCCCCACGAAGCGCTGGTGTTTCCCCAAACGAGAGGGCGAGGTCCCGGGCCTCGAGGACCGTACCGCGCACGAGCATCACCTCCGAACCGCTCGCCATCCTCACGACGCCACCACCTCGGCCAATGCGGGCAGCCGGGCGGCCGTCATGTCGATCCATCGAAGATCGGCCTCGAGGTGGAAGAGGCCATGGTCGGCCAAGAGTGTGTCGACGAGGTCGCCCTCACGTTTGAGCGCGGTCAGCTCACGCATTCGGCGCAGATGCGCCGCTCGTTGGGTGTCGAGGTAGCGCTCGGCGGAACGACCCAACATGAGGGCGAATACCACCTTGACGAAGAGGTCGGTCTGGAGGTGCTGCGCGGGCTCGATTGGTTGGTTCAGCCACGTCTCGAATTCATGCTTCCCGCCATCCGTGATGGCGTAGAGCTTTCGATCGGGCCCCCCTCCTGCCTCCATCTCTCCTGGCGCGACCTTCCCGTCACGGGTGAGGCGGGCCAAGGTGGCATACACCTGGCCGAACTGCAACGGCTTGCCTCGGCCGAAGTAGGCGTCGTAGTCGCGCTTGAGGTCGTAGCCATAGCTCGGTTCACGTTCAAGAAGGCCAAGTAGGGCAAGGGGAACACTCACAGACCCACACTACACTGAGTCTATAGTCTGGGTCAATAGGTTACTCTCGTGAAACCTGGCTCAGTGAGCTGCGTCGCGACGATCTCGTCTTCGTAGACATCGGCGATCCGGGTCGGGGACCGGTGCGGTCGCCGAGAGCGAGGCGCCAATCCCTCCGGACCTCCGACGCGGTAGCGGCGGAGCAATTTGAAGAGCCAGCGGGCACTCACCTCGTGGGCTGCCGCCAGCTCCTTGATCGGCCGCCCGGCCCGCAGATGCGTCTCGATCAAAAACCTGCCCATGTCCACAGGAGCACCCCTTCACTGGTGGTGTCCTATGTCTTGACACATGCCCAGAGGCGGTGTCCTATGTCCTGAAGTCAGACACTTCCGGGGGCGCTCAGCTCATGTGATGTGGCGAGACAGAAGCGGACTATGTCGCGCGACGTCGTAGACAACCAGCTCGCGGCTTGGTATTCCCCAGTCTATGACGAGGTGGCGCAACGGTGACCCGTCGGCACCGAGGCTGGGAAGCCGACAGCGATCGCAGTCGTCATCCAGTTCTCGGATTGAGATTCAACAGGTAACCGAGTTGCCGTCATTCCAAACGAGTGTCGAGCCCGCGATCACCGCACCCCTGTGGCTCAGCAAGTGCGCACTCACAGTCCCCCAGTTCTGACTCCCCAGGTTGGATTTGTTGAAACCTTGGCCGGCCTCGCCCGATCTGCCTTTCATCGGGTCGACTGTGTCTCCAACGATGCCAACAACGATGTCCACTCCGCGGACCGCGCCGGAGAACCCCGAGTAGGTATAGCCGACGAAGAGCGCTCCCGGAGCTTGACATGTGACCGTGATCGTTGCGGTTGGTCCACTGTTGCCTTGGGCAAACGCCACCGGCTCGGCGAATGTTGACGCCAGTGCAACGACACCCAGCACCACAGCGGCGTAAGCGAGCGCACGATGTTTCATACTCTCTGTCCTCCCCAGTCTCATTCTTTTCTCAGTACCCGACAGTGCCGGCCGCTTTCAGAACATCGATTCAGCCGACACGCTTCTTCCGTGAGCTTTGTGCAGGACGTGAGAACGCGGAAGGTACAAAAGGACTAGTTGGCCATGGCTGCAACGACAATTGCACATGCGTTGTCCGTAGTCGAAGGACAGCAAGACGAACGGGACAATCCAGACGAGTCTCCGGAGCCGGTCGGCGCTCTCACCGGCAGAGCACGGACGGCACGCTGCGCGTGTAGCGAATCAGTGCGAGTAGACCGCGGCTCGGACTCTTCCAGAAGGGACGGGCCTTCGCGTCTCGCCCGGCAGGGAACGGGGTCCCGCACCAGATGATCGACGCACTGCGTTGCGATCGCCTTCAGACCATCATTTGCCGACGAGCGCCCGCCACGGTCCGAGGTCGAGCGCGGGGTAGCGCTCCTGTGTCTGCTCGATCAACCGCTCGTTCCAGACGGGGTGCCCTGGCGGTGGCCAGCCGAAGAGCGCCAGTTCCCGAGGGCTCGAGGCTTCCACGAAGACGGTCCACTCGATGCTCGTCGACACGGACTGCTGGGTGTTGTACCCGATCCATTCGACTTCTGCGTTCTTGAAGGCGATCGAGGCCACGAATCGGGCTCCAGAGGCCGAACCGAATGGAGCGCCCCGGTGCCAACAGTCGGACCGGTAGGCCAGGTACGAACCTCGGACGCCGGGAGCGCGTCGCTCGGCCTCATAGACACCCGGTTCCATGTTGGGCATGACGACGCCGTAGGGCGAGTCGATGTGGTTCGAGTCGCGCACCGAAACCAGGCGGGTTGGGTTATCGGCGTCGGAGATGTCGGAGAGATAGAGGAACCCTTCCAGGTTCCACCAGGGTGATTCGCTGCCCGCAGGTAGCCACGAGTGATTGCGGTCGATGTGCATCGGCTGCTCGTAATTGGTGATCCCGGCGTACTTTGCACTCGCGCCGGCCTGGTACAGCCGGATGTCGGTGCTTCCGAGAGCACGCTCGGCGAAGTTGACGATGGACGGGTGGACGCACAGCCGGTTGAGCGCGCCCGTGCCCGGAAAGGGAAAGGTGGCTGACCATCGTTGCTGCTGGGGGCGGAACCCCGGACCGTGGTCAGGCCACTCGAACACTTCCTTGGGCTCGAGTGGGTGGCCCTTCCACCGTTCGGTCACACCCTCTGGGTCTGCGTGGAGCTCCTCGGCGCTCGGAAAGATCTCCCGAAGGTCGTCGGCCACGGCATCGATCTCCTCCGTGTCCACCAAGCCCTCGATGAGAATCCAACCCTCTTCTCGCCACGTCGTGACCTCGGCGTCACTCGCCAGTCGTGAAGTCACGATCGTGTGATCCCTTCTCTCCCTTGCACCCCTGGCCGCCGGAAACCGTCGCGCCCCGCGGCGGCGCGCTCTTTGGTTCGTCTCACCTAATACCGTGCCACCAGCCAGCGAGCCGCGTAGTTGAACACCTCGGCTTGGGTGTCCCCGAACGCATTCCCTGAACCCTGACAGACGGTACACGGAGTGAACACGTGCGTTGCCCCCTCGACGTACGCCAGCGTCTTGTGCTTCGACCTGTGCGCGGCTCGGTAGTACATCTCGGATGGCACGACCCAATAGTGCGCCGTCATCGACATCATCAGCAGAGGAACGGTGATTCCTTGAACGTTGATCACGGTCGAGGTGTTGGAGGAGGCCCAGTCGACGCCCTCGATGGAATCTGCGGTCAAGTGGTAGTCGGGAGCTTTGATGGCAGAGGTCGACAGAAAGGTATTGACGGTGAAGGCATTGGGGGTGGCGTCGTTGGCCTGCGGGGACGAGGGCACGGGGCTCGCCGAGGGGACCCGCACTGAGTGCACGACCTGCACAGTGCCGTTGGGGCTCGTCGGCGTAATCAATGGATACTCGCCCTTGGTGTGGGACAGAAGGCCCGTGTCCTGCTGCCAAATGCGCGCGGCGTCCCGGCCCACGGGGAACGACGTGTCGTCGGAAACGCCACCCCTTTGGTTTTCGAGGTTCTGAGCCGAACGCACCAAGGCCGCTTCCCGTTGACCCTGCGCCTGCGTATAGCGGTGGATGAAAGACGACGAGTATGTCGATGATTGGTTGGGGTTTGGGTTGTATCCGTTCCGCTGATTGAAGAGATAGAGCGCCGGGTTGAACTGGTTGGTCACCCCAGCAGGCTTGATGGCTGCGGCATCGAGCGCGGACATGAACGAGAACGCCAGACCGGGGATCGCGTCCAGAAACACCACGCCGTCGGCGCGCGGCAACCCCTTGAGCGAGTTGCTGCACGGATCGAGGCGCTGCGGCGCTTGACACACGGCCACGCCGTTCTCAGCGACATTCTGGTAGTAGGCCACCATGGAACCACCGCCGCTCCAACCGAGCAGCACAACATGCTTGACGCCCGGCAGCTGCCGTGCGTAGGAGACGCCGTATCCGATGCCCTGCGCGAGCTGGTCCCAGGTCGTCCCGGTCTCCTGGGTGCACACGACAGTGAACCCTCGTTGCGCCAACTGTGGACATGGCAGCTCGGCGCCGACAGGGATCTGGTGCACCACCACGAGCGCGGTGGATTGGTTCGGTGAAGGGCTGGTCGGTTGATAGAGAGCGGCCATCACGAGCTGCGCAGGGCCTATCTGCTCGGATTGCATCGTGGTGGCCGGCGGAGCGTTCTGTGCTCCACTCGGTGACGCGGTGACGAGAGCGAGCGGCAACAGACTCGCAAGTCCCAGAGCGGTGATGCGCGTGGCCGTGAGTCGATGATGCACGTCACTCGACGTACGTCGCGCGCTCCGTCTCAAAGGCAACCCCCAGTCCGCGGCCGATTGTGGCACCCATGGCTCAAGGCGTCAACGTCGATTCTCGGGGCGTGGGGTTCGATCGCGTTCGGTGTCCTTCGCCCGAATCCTCGGATCGCTGTCTTGGCCGTGACGCGCGGTTCACATGGAAATGACGACCTTGCCCCGTGCCTTGCCCTCCATGAAGTAACGGACCGCCTCTGCCGTCCCGGTGACCGGAAAGGACCGGTCGACGGCCGGCACGATCTTTCCTGCCTCGACGAGCTCCCGCAGCACCGCCAAGTCAGCTGCGTTCTCCTTTGCGCCCAAGATGCCGAGCTTCTGGCTCACGAGCGGGGAAAGGGCAGCCGCCCGGAGTTGGCGATCGAAGCCACCGAGCCATCTTCCGTCGGTCTCGCCTCCGATGATGACAAGCCTTCCACGAGGAGTGAGTGCTCGGCGGAGGTGTGACAACCGGCTGCAGCCCCCGATGTCCAGGATCACGTCAAAGCGCTCCTGCGCCTCGGCGAAGTCCTCCCGCGTGTAGTCGACGACGTGATCTGCGCCCACACTGCGGACCAGGTCCATCTTGGCCGTGCTGCAGACTCCGGTGACCTCGGCTAAAAAGGCCTTGGCGATCTGCACCGCGAATGTCCCGACGCCTCCCGAAGCCCCGATGATCAGTACCTTCTCCCCCGGCTGGACCGCAGCCCGATCGCGCAGGCCCTGCAGTGCCGTGAGGCCCGAGACCGGGACGGCGGCAGCTTGCTCGAACGACAGGTTCGACGGCTTGCGCGGCGAGCTTTCCCGCCTTGGCCGAGGCGTACCGGGCGAAGGAACCGTCGGCGGTGCCATAGACCTCGTCGCCCGGCTCGAACTCCGTGACGCTCTCGCCGACTGCTTCGACCGTGCCCGCCAGACACCGGCCCGGGTTGGACTGCCGGGGCCGTCGCAACCCGAACCCCATGACGCGCATGAGCCTGGGCAGGCCGGTCATGATGTGCCAGGTTCCCCGGTCCACGCTGGCGGCACGCACCCGCACGAGGACCTCGTCGTCTCCGACGGCGGGCAGAGGCACCTCGGCCATGCGCAAGACCTCTTCGGGGACGGTGCCGTAGTGATCCTGGACGATCGCCGTCATCGTCCCGCTGCCGAGGGGCGTCTGCTCGGTCGATCGGCCGTGGGTTGACGTCTTCATGGTTCTCCTTGGGTCGTGGGACCGGGTCGTGGTCGGCGTAAAGTCCGGATGCTCGTTGGCTTACGTTGTAAGTCAGGTTATACTTACAACGTAAGCTCGTCAAGCCCTGGAATGGAGCTTTCAGAGATGGCCCGATCCAAGACGCCGGTCGGAGCAGGGAGAGTTCCGCTCAGCCGCGAGAGAGTGCTGCTCGCCGGGGTCGCGTTCGCCGACGAGCATGGGATCGCATCGCTCAGTATGCGCAAGCTCGGACAGGCACTCGGCGTCGAGGCGATGTCGCTCTACAACCACGTGGCCAACAAGGACCAGCTCCTCGACGGCATGGTCGACCTGGTCTTTCGCGACATCGAGCTCCCGGCAGTCGGAGCCGACTGGAAGACCGCCATGCGTGAGCGGGCGGTCTCAGCTCGCCGGGTGCTCGGCCGTCATCCCTGGGCCATCAGTCTGATGTCGACTCGCACGTCGCCAGGTCCGGCGACGCTCCGCCACCATGACGCCGTCATCGGCTGCCTTCGGGCGGGCGGCTTCTCGATTGCCTTGGCGGCACACGCGTTCTCGCTCCTCGACAGCTACGTCTACGGATTCGCGCTCCAGGAGGCCACGCTGCCGATGGGCGACACAGAGGAGGAGACGGCCGAGGTGGCCAGAACCATGATGACGGGGGTTTCGAGGGATGTCTTTCCGAACCTCGTCGAGCTCACCATGGAGCACATTCTCCAACCCGGCTACGACTACGGGAACGAGTTCGAATTCGGCATCGATCTCATCCTCGATGGTCTCGAGGGGGCTCGTGACAGGAGCGGGACCGACTCGTTGTCGGCCGTCACACCGCCGAGCAGCTGAGCGCGGCCGGGGCCGAAGAGAGGCGTCAGGCGCGATCGAGCCAGCGGCGGACACGGGAGGATCCGAACTCCGCCTTTTCGTTGGCGATGGCCGCCGAAGGATCGTCGAAGCCGCCCACGGGCGGTTGTCCGCTGAGGAACGTGACGTTGACTCGCGCAACCTTGTCATGTCCGAACTCCACGTAGCAGGTGCCGGTGCCGCCGTAGGTTGTCGTGCTGGGTACCGCGTTCACACGGGCGATGATTGCTTCCGCCACCACGGCAGCTTGCCCTTCTGAGAAGACGCCGGCTTTCGGCGTGCCGACACTGGTGACGTCGCCGACGGCGTAGACGTCGGAGAATTGTGTCTCCAACGTCAGCGGATCGACCGGGATCCAGCCCTCGACGGTCATGCCCGACTCTGCGACGACAGCGGGCACGGTGTGTTTGGGGACGCCGAGGAACAGATCGTAGGCCATGGTCGAGCCGTCGGCCAGAACGGCCTCGCGACGGGCAGGGTCGAGGCTCGTCACCATCCGTTGCGGATGCCATTCGATTCCCCGTTCGGCGAACGCGCTCAGGAATGCCTCGGAGGCGAGCGGCGAGGGCGGGACGGGCGCCGGCAGGGGCATCACGAGTGAAATCGTCGACGTGTCACGAAGCCCGCGACCAACGAGGTAATCGTGCATCAGGAGAGCCGTTTCGCTCGGTGCGGGCGGGCATTTGAAGGGTGTCGACGTGACGCCGATGATGACGCGCCCGCCCTGGAAGTTCGCCAACACGTCGCGCAGGGCGAATGCCCCGTGGATGGTGTAGAACTCGTGACCGCCCTCCAGGAGTCCGGGCGTCGCGGCCGGATCGAGATCGGCGCCCAGCGCGACGACAAGGATGTCGCAGTCGAAGGACCCGGCGTCCGTTTCAACTCTCCTTGCCTGCGGGTCGATGGACTGGACGGTGGCCCGTACGAAGCGGACGCCCGACCGTGAGACGCGGCGATACGAGTGCGTCACCTCGTCGGACGTTCGTCGTCCGAACATGACATCGAGCTTGGAGAAGCCGAAGACGAATCCTTCGCTCCTGTCGAGAAGCACGACGTCGACTTGGTCGCCCAGTCGCTCGGAGAGCGTCGTGGTCAATTCGAGGCCGCCGAATCCGGCACCGAGGACCAACACTCGGACCGTCATGGGTTGGGGACCCCGTCGAGCCGACTGACGTGACCGACGCGGAGCACCGGGGTCGAGAGGGACACTGCGGAGAATCCAGGCGATGTGTCGCTCGTGCGCCCTGT
Organism: uncultured Acidimicrobiaceae bacterium; assembly: GCA_963719485.1. Lineage (GTDB taxonomy): Bacteria > Actinomycetota > Acidimicrobiia > Acidimicrobiales > RAAP-2 > Bog-473. Next base: position 2,167,472 of record OY970387.1, on the reverse strand, counting down.
CATGGTTGCGGCGTCCCCCGTCAGCATCGTTGATCGGAACCGGGTCATCGGCAACGGTGGTCTGACCAGGTCTGGAGCGCGCCACGCTAATCCGAAGGCGCCCGGTCGGCATTTCCGGGGAGGGCACGTGGTGTCGCTGTCCCCGTTTGAGCGGTCGGCGCGGGCCGGGGTTCCGGTGTGCACACCTGACCGCGCTAGATGTCGAAGGTCTCCCCCCGCACGCGATGGATGGTGAGCGCCGCCACCACGGCGCCGGCCAGGATGAGGCCACCCGAGAGGGCGAGCGCCTCGTGCAGACCCGAACCGAAGGCCTCGTAGGCGGCGTTCACAACCTTGGTGGCGATCTGAGCCACGGCCGCGTTCTTCGAGTGTTCCGCGTTGCTCGCCGCTCCCCCGCTGGAGGCTCCACCCGTCTGAATGGCGTGCTCGACCAGGCTCTGGAAGCTCGGCGGGATCCCGATGGCCTTGAGCCTGGCCGCGAGGTCGCCGGTCAGTTTGGCGTTGACGATGGAGCCCAGGATGGCGACACCGAACACCGCGCCCATCTCGCGGCTCGTGTTGGTGGCCGAGGCCGCCATGCCCGAGCGTTCGGGCGGCACGACGGTGAGCGGCACCGACGTCACCGGAACGAGCAGCATGCCGATTCCGATGCCGGCGACCGGGAGCACCCAGCCCAGCGTCCCGAAGTCGACCGTCGGCGAGAGCACCGCATTGGCCACGAGGATCCCCCCGCCGGCGAGAAGGCAGCCGAGCACCATGGGCCAGCGCGGTCCGAACCGCGCCACCAGAGGTCCGGTGACGGCGGACGCGATGATGAGTCCCGCCGCCATGGGGAGGAAGTCCACGGCTGTCTGGTAGGCCGACGCGTTCGCCACGACCTGGAGGTAGAGCGCGGTGAAGAAGAAGATCGAGAACGTGCCGAAGTAGGCGACGAAGGCGACGAAGTTGGAGCCGGCAAACGGTGGACGGCCGAACATGGAGAGGTCGAGCATGGGGCTCTTGACCCTCCGTTCGGTGACGACGAACGCGATGCCCGAGACCGCGCAGAGCACGAACAGCGTCACGATCCACGACGCCGTGTAACCGGACTCCTCCCCCTGGATCACCCCGAACGACATGCAGCCCAGGAACGCCGCGCCGAAGAGGAACCCGAGGTAATCGATCCGGCGTCCCTGACGATCCGACGACTCGGGGACGGCGACGGCGGCCAAGACGAAGGCGACGACACCGAATCCCAGATTGAACCAGAAGATGGCCCGCCAGCTCGAGAAGCCAACGAGGAGACCACCGATGACCGGGCCGAGAGCCAGGGCAAGACCGGACACGGCTGCCCACACGCCGAGTGCGTCTGCGCGGGTCTTCCGGTCGGGGTAGACGTGCCGGATGATGGAAAGGGTGCCGGGCTCGCTGGCCGCGGCACCGACCCCCATGATGACGCGGCCGGCGATGAGCCAATCGACGTTCCCCGCCAGAGCGGCCACCACGGAGCCACCACAGAAGATGGCCACCCCTACCAGCATCACTCGCTTGCGGCCCAGGATGTCCCCGAGCATCCCTGCCACCAGCATGAAGCTGGCGAACGTCAGCGCGTACCCGTTGACGACCCACTGCAACGAGGTGACACCCGCGTGCAGGTCGCTCTGGACGTTGGCGAGGCCGACGCTCACGACCGTGTTGTCGAGGAACGTGAGGAAGAGAACCCCGCACAGCGTGGCGAGCGCGAGCTTCTGTGCGGCCGAGCCGAGCCCACCCTCCTTGATGTCGAAACCGGGCGGAGCGCCCTCGGTGATCTGGGAGCCGTCGGCCCCGTGCGTCAGCAGCGGGGGCCTCCGCAGGAAGGCCCGGCCTCGATCCACCGGGTCCCGCCGTTCATGGACACGGAGTTTTGTCTACCCAGGTTACGGGTAGTGGAATCCCAACGGGGTGCCCTCGGGCCCGGGCAGCGGGATGCCGTGGCCCGAGCGGACCACCCCTCGGCCGTGCTGGGCTGAAGGCTTGGAGGACCGGCGGCGTGTTTCGGGCTACTGATCGGGCGCACCGGCGATGAATGATGCCACCGGAGATCTCGCGGCGTTCCTCGACCTGATCGACTTCCCCTACTACGTGGTCACGGTCCGGTCGCCCGATGCCGAGATGAGCGGCTGCCTGGCCGGGTTCGTCACCCAGTGCAGCATCCACCCACCGAACTTCCTCGCCTGTATCTCCAAGGTGAACCACACCCTGCCCGTGGCCGAGCACTCGCCTGGGATGGGCCTTCATCTCCTGGGGAAGGACCAGGTCGACCTGGCCCGCCTCTTCGGGGAGGAGACGGGCGACGTCGTCGACAAGTTCGCATCGGTCGATTGGCGACTCGGGTCGACAGGGGCGCCCCTCCTGGTGGACGCGGCGGTGAGCATGGAGGGTCAGGTCCTCGGTCACTTCTCGGTGGGCGATCACGAAGCCTTCCTCATCCGTGCGGTGCGCTCGGTCGCCGGCATCCATGCCGGGCTGCTCACCTACCGGAGCGCTCCGCCGCTCCACCCCGGCCATCCGGCGTGAGAGCGATCGTCTCGGCCTGGAAGCGTCAGCCGCGGTCGTCGGCGTTGGTGGCGGTTTCGCGAACCCACCCCGGAAGGCGTGCCGGGCGGCCGTTCCCGTCGACACACCCGTGCACGGTCACCGCGGTCGCCCGGGCAACATCGCAGACCGCCAGCAGGTAGGCGATCTGGAAGGTGGCGCCGCGCACCGCGCCGATGCGCAGCGACACGTCGACCTCGTCGTCGAAGTGCAGCGGCTGGCGGTAGTGCACCGAAACTTCCAGCACCGGGAATTCCCGGGCATCGCCGGCGTCCCCACTCCGCACCGCGTCGTACGGGTGCCCGATCGCCCGGAGGTACTCGACCCGCGCCTCCTCGAGGTACGGCAGGTAGGCGGCGTGGTGGACGACGCCCATGGCGTCGGTCTCGGCGAAGCGGGTGCGCAGCCGGTGCGTGAACGAATAGTCGGCCGGGTCGCGTGACGGCTCGAGGGACTGGCGGGCCACGATCGCCCGCTACTCCCCCGTCGTTCCGGCGGAGGACGCCGAGCCTGCGGCGGCATCGAAGGACCGGCGGCGGCTCGAGGCCATGCGGTTCACCCCGTCCTGGTTGAAGATGGCGAATTCCCCCTCGGCCTCGACGGTCACGATCCCGCCCTGCACGATGCGGCCCTTGCTGAAGATGCGACGGTCGGTGACCTCGGTCACCCACCCCTCGAACACGGCTTCCTCGCCGGTCAGGGTGGGCCGGAGGTAGCGCAGGGCCAGCGACACGGTCGGTCCCACCGAGCCCTCGATCGCGTTGGCCGCCGTCAGGATGATGTCGAACGCGGCGGCCAGCACGGCCCCGTGGACACAGCCGGGCGCCCCCTCGTAGGTGACGTCGAAGACGCCCCGGCCCAGCGCCCTCGGGGGTTCGAAGTCGAGGACGACCGGCAATGCCACCGGGTTGAAGGGCCCGACGACGACGTCGTACGGCATGGCGCCGCCCAGGGGCACGTCCTTCGGGGGCCCGTCCTCGTCGGGCGGGATGAACCGGGGCAACGGGACCGCGGGCACATGGGCCTCGAGCTCGTCGGCCAGTGCCGCCAGGCCGGCCGTCAAGCGAGCGGTCTCGGCGGCAGTCGGGGCTGCGCTGACCGAGAGCCTGATGAGGCGACGAAGGACGTCGGCCAGCTCGCGCGCCTCGGGCTCGCGGTCCCGGAGCCCGGGGTGGTCCTGGAATGACGTCGGCCTCGGGTCGGGCGTCAACACGGCGCGAAGAGTACCGCCGGGCCTCGGCCGGACGACATTCAGCGCCGGGAACCGCCGGCGCCGCGACCGTTCTCGATTGGGCGCCGCTCGGCGCTCGTAACATGGCTCGGTGACCCCCGAGCACGCAGTCCACTTCACCTCCGGGAGCCCCGAGACGGTCCTCGACCCACTCGATCCGGAGCTGGCCGCCGCTCTCGACGCGGCCCGGTCCCTCCCTCCGGACCGACGTCGGGAGGCGGTGTCCGCGGTGGCGGCCCGGGATCCGCACTGCCTCCAGGCGTGGGCGGACCTGGCCGAGCTCGCCGACGATCCCATCGATCGCTACGCCTTCGCCCGGGTCGGCTACCACCGCGGGCTCGATGCGCTGCGGGCCGCCGGCTGGCGCGGCTCGGGCTACGTGCGCTGGCGCCACGAGCCCAACCGCGGCTTCCTCCGCTCGCTCAACATGCTGCAGCTGGCGGCCGGCGCCATCGGGGAGATGGACGAGGAGCAACGGTGCGACCTCTTCCTGCGCCAACTCGACCCCGAGTGGGGCTCGCGGGAGGCCTGACGGACCCCGGGCGGGCCCGCATGGGTGTCCGCTGCACGTAGTTAGAGTGTCTAACTGTATGATGGTGGAAATGTCTGTCACCTCACTCCCCTCCACTGACGCGGGATCGGGCGGAAACGCCGGTGCCCGCGCCGGGTCCAAGACGAGCGCCGCCACCCCTGTCCTGGGGACGTACGGCCGCGTCGCGGCGTGGCTCTCCAAGCGCGTGGAGGTGGCGTTGGCCCAGGTGGAGCTCACCCTCCCGCAATACCGGGTGCTGGGGATCTTGGCCGAGGGCTCGGCCGCCGCCTCGGCTCTGGCCGACCGCCTGGCCGTCCGCCGGCCCTCCATCACCGCCCTGATCGACGGCCTGGTGGCGCGCGGCTTCGTCGACCGCCGCCAGGAGGATGCCGACCGCCGGCGGGTGGAGCTGCGCCTGACCCCCGAGGGCGTCAGCACGTTGGCCCGGGCGGACGTGGCCGTGGACGAGTACCTGGTCGCCATCGCCGGCCACCTGCCGGACAAAGAGGAGGCCATGGCGCTGCGCTCGCTCGAGCTGTGGGCCCGGGCGATGGTGGAGTCGCGCCAGGGGCCCCGTCAGGCCCACGACACCGCGGCGGCCGCCACGCCACCGCCACGGGGGACACACCGATGAGCAAGACCGAGGACAGGCTCGAGGGGGCGCCCGTCGGGGTGCGGACCGCCGGAAACGGCCGGGCCGCGACCGGGGCGGCGGACACCCAGGAAACCGACACCCGAGAATCCGAGACCCAGGACGGGGTGCGCCGGCTGCCGCTGGCCGCCTACGTCCCGATGGGCGTCACCAGCCGCTACGAGGCGCCCAGCGCAACGGTCGACCCGGATCGCTCCAAGGGGTGGATCAAGCGGGCGACACCCATCGTCATGGCACACAAGGTGGCGTGGTTCAGCGCGCTCATCTTCTCGTTCCTCGGCCTGATCATCCAGGTCTGGATCCCCAAGATCCTCCAGAACGGCATCACCAACTCGCTGATCAACAAGACGCAGCCGCTGCACAACTACGTGGAGTTGATCGCCGTGCTGGCGCTGTTCACCGGGGTCTTCGGCTACATCTCCCGCACCAACCTCTTCAAGGTCGCGTACGCCATCGAGTTCGACCTGCGCAACATCCTCTACGAGCACTTCACGCGGATGTCGTTCCCGTTCTACGACCGGGTGCAGTCGGGCCAGCTGATCTCGCGGGCCAACTCCGACATCCGCTCGGTGCAGATGTACCTCACCTTCGCGCCCATGATCCTGGTGCAGTGCTCCATCGCGCTGGTGGCCTTCGGCTTCATGCTCTCCATCAGCGTTCCCCTGGCCTTCGTGGCCATGGCGGCGATGCCGTTCATCTATCTCGTCGGCGTCAAGATGCGGAAGTCGCTCTTCCCGGTGTCGTGGATCATCCAGGCCCGGCTGGCCGAGGTGGCCACGGTCGTCGACGAGAACGTCAACGGCGTCCGCGTCGTCCGCAGTCTTCGCCGCCGAGCAGCAGCAGCTCCGCCAGCTGGCCACGGCGGCCGACCGGGTGCAGTGGGGCTACATCAAGGACGCCGACCTGCGGGCCCGCTTCGCTCCGCTGGTGCAGAACCTCCCCCAGGTCGGTCTGGTCTTCGTCCTCCTCGTCGGCGGGTGGATGGTCATCCACTCGGGCCTGCCGGTCGGCTCCATCGTCTCGTTCAACCTGTACCTGATCATGATGCAGGCCCCGTTCCTGATGCTGGGGATGCTCATCATGATGGGGCAGCGCGCCTCGGCGTCGGCCGAGCGGATCTACGAGATCCTCGACGAGCAGCCGACGATCGTCGACCGCCCCGACGCCGTCGACCTCGTCGACTGCCAGGGCGACGTCGAGTTCGACGACGTCACCTTCGCCTACGCGGCGGACAGCCTCCTGTCGAAGCCGGGTGACGAGAACGACGGGCGGCGGGACATTCTCCGCCACCTGAACCTGCACCTCCACCCCGGCGAGACGTCGCCCTCGTCGGCCGCACCGGCAGCGGCAAGTCGAGCGTCGCCCGCGTCCTGGCCCGCTTCTACGACGTCACCGGCGGCACCGTCCGGGTCGACGGCCACGACGTGCGCGACCTCACCCTCGCCGAGCCTGCGGGGCAACATCGGCGTCGTCCTCGACGAGCCGTTCCTCTTCTCCGTGTCGATCCGGGACAACATCGCCTACGGCCGGCCCGACGCCTCCATGGAGGAGGTCGTGGCCGCAGCCGAGGCGGCCGGCGCATCGGGGTTCATCAACCGGTTGGCGGACGGCTACGACACGGTGGTCGGCGAGCGCGGCTACACGCTCTCGGGCGGCCAGCGCCAGCGGATCGCCATCGCCCGCGCCCTGCTGGTGAACCCGCCCATCCTCATCCTCGACGACGCCACCAGCGCCATCGACGTGAAGGTGGAGCAGAGCATCCACGCGGCCCTGCGCGTCCTCATGGAGGGGCGCACGACGCTGATCATCGCCCACCGGCTCTCGACCATCAGCCTGGCCGACCGGGTCGTGCTGCTCGACGGAGGCCGGATCGTGGCCGACGGCACCCACGCCGAGCTCCTGGCCTCGAGCCGCTCTACGCCGAGGTGCTGGCCCAGGCGGCCAGCGCGGAGGACGACGCAGAAGAGGCGGCGGGAGCCGAGGACCTGGGCCTCGACGGCGTCGTCCTCGAGCCCGATGGCGTGGCCCTCGCCCCGGAGGACGGTCTTCTCGAGACCGACGACGAGGTGCTCGAGCCCGAGAAGGGTGCGATCTGATGTTCGGCGGAGGAGGTGGACCGCCCATGGGCGGCGGAGGTGCGCCGGGCGCGGCACAGGCCGGCCTGCCCTTCGGCGGCATCCCGCACGAGCTGCAGGACGGCGTCGACCTGCTCTTGAAGGAGGAGCCCGAGCGCGGGGAGTCCGACGCCGTCTTCACGCAGCTGCCCTCGCCGCACGAGTCCAAGAAGCTGACGCTGACCACCCTGCTCATGGAGTACCCGGGCATGTGCGCGCTGGCGACGCTGCTGGTCGGGCTCATCGCCCTGTTCACCCAGCTCGGCCCGAGCTTCGTGTCCTACGCCATCAACCACGGCATGACGCCGCCCCACTACGACTACGCCGTCGTGGTGGTCATGGCGGTGCTGTACCTGGTGTCCATCTGCGTCTCCGCGGGAGCACAGTACGGGCAGGCCCGGGTGACGGGCCGTCTCGCGTCGTGGGTCATGTACGACCTGCGCATCAAGGTCTTCCGCGCACCTGCAGCGGCTCTCGCTCGACTTCTTCACCGAGGAGAAGGCCGGCGTCGATCATGAGCCGCATGACGAGCGACATCGAGAACCTGCAGCAGCTGCTGCAGGACGGCCTGGCCCAGTTCGCCATTCAGGGGCTGACCATGGTCGTGATCACGGTCTTCCTCTTCGTCGACGAACGCCGAGCTGGCCGCTCATCACGGTCTTCGCGGTGCTGCCGCCGCTGGTCATCATGTCGCTCTGGTTCAAGCGGGCCTCCGAGCGCGGGTACGACAAGGTGCGCGACGGGATCGCGCTGGTGCTCGCGACCTCTCCGAGAGCCTGCAGGGCGTGCGCATCGTCACCGCGCACAACCGCCAGCGCTACAACGTGGAGACACCACCGCAACATCGTCGGGCTCCTACCGCGACGCCAACGACTACACGGGACGCATCAACGGCATCTACGGGCCGGGTTCGCAGGTCATCAGCGTCTTCGGCCAGCTCCTGATCCTGGGCATCGGCGGGGCCATGTACCTGCACCACCCGCAGGAGATCAACCTGGGCCAGCTGACCGCCTTCTTCCTCTACCTGAACCGGTTCTTCTCGCCGATCCAGCTCCTGGTGCAGCAGTACAACACCTTACCAGCAGGGCCGGGCGTCGGTGACCAAGCTGCGCGGCCTGCTCGAGACCGAGCCCACGGTCCTCGAGGCGCCCGACGCCGTGGAGCTGCCGCCGATCCGCGGCGAGATCCGCTTCGACCACGTGTCGTTCGGCTACGACCCCGCCGTGCCCGTGCTGCACGACGTCGACCTGACCATCGCAGCCCGGCGAGACGGTGGCCTTCGTCGGCGCCACCGGGGCGGGCAAGTCGACCATCGCCAAGCTCGTCACCCGCTTCTACGACCCGACCGCCGGCCGGGTGCTCATCGACGGCCACGACCTGCAGCGACGTCACGCTCTCGCTCGCTGCGCTCGCCAGCTCGGCGTGGTCCCGCAGGAGCCGTTCCTGTTCGCGGGGACGATCCGGGACAACATCGCGTTCGCCCGGCCCGGTGCGCACCGACGACGAGGTCTGGAACGCGGTGCACCAGGTCGGCCTGGGCGAGCTCGTGCACCGACTGCCGTACGGGTTCGACACGCCGGTCCACGAGCGCGGCCAGTCGCTGTCCTCGGGCGAGCGCCAGCTCATCGCCCTCGGTCGGGCCTTCATGGCGGAGCCCCGCGTGCTCGTGCTCGACGAGGCCACCTCGAACCTCGACCTCAAGTCCGAGACGATGGTGGAGGCGGCGCTCGACGTGCTGCTCGAGGGGCGGACCGCGATCCTCGATCGCCCACCGGCTGTCGACGGCCATGCGGGCCGACCGCATCGTCGTGGTCGGCGACGGCGAACTGCTCGAGGTCGGCTCGCACGACGAGCTGGTGGCGCTCGGCGGCCACTACGCCGAGATGTACCACACCTGGATCAACCAGTCGCACGCGGCGTAGGGCCGCCTTCTCGCTATCGGGGTGAGCCTGTCTGAGCCCGCCGCTTCTCTCTCGGGACGCCGACTATAAACGAACTGGTTTAGAGTTTTTCGACACGTCCCGCTGGCTCGGAGAGTAAGCGCCATCAGCGCAGGTGAAGCCGGGCGGGCCGTGCCTGGCACCATGGGTCGATGCCCGAGAACTACTTCGTGGGGTCGATCGCCACCGACTACGAGGCCAAGTGGCCCCATCTCTTTGATCCGGCCGTCGTCGGCCCGGCCGTCGAATTCCTGGCCACCCGCGCGGGTACCGGTCCCGTCCTGGAGCTCGGCATAGGGACGGGACGACTGGCGTTGCCGCTCAGCCGGCGGGGTCTGCGCGTGCACGGGATCGAGTTGTCCTCCGACATGGTCGACCAGCTGGGTCACCGTGACGGCGCGGACGCCATCACGGTGACCCTGGGTGACTTCAGCACGACCGTGGCCGAAGGGTGCTTGGGCGCCGCAACCCTTGCCTACCTGGTGCGCAACACGATCATGAACCTGACGACCCAGGACGAGCAGGTGGCATGCTTCGCCAACGTCGCTGCCCATCTGGTGCCGGGCGGGTGCTTCGTCATGGAGGTCATGGTCCCCGAGCTGCGTCGGCTGCCACCCGGCGAAACGGTTCGCGCGTTCACGGTCACGCCGACCCACCTCGGCTTCGAGGAGTACGACGACGTGGCCACGCAGCACTCGTGGTCCCACCACTACTGGATGACCGACGGCGACGTCGAGACCTTTTCGGCGCCGTTCCGCTACGTGTGGCCGTCAGAGCTGGACCTGATGGCGCGCCTGGCGGGCATGACCATGCGCGAGCGCTGGAACGACTGGGACCAATCGCCCTTCACGAGCGAGAGCCGGAGCCACATCTCGGTCTGGGAGAAGATGACTGAAGGCGCCGGGCCGTCCGGGCCCTAGCCGTTCACCTCGATGATCGCCACGGAGTTCCCGTCCGGGTCGAGTACGGTCGCCTTCCGCCCCGCATCCCCGACCTCTTCCACGCGGACCGGGCTGATGCCACGGTGGGCGAGCTCAGCCAGCGTCGCATCGAGATTGGCCACGGACAGACTGGTCAGGCCGCGCCCTGCCCGGGCCGCGTCGACCACGACGTAGAGCCACGCCGACTCGGCCAGGCACCACATGACCTCGTCCGCGGCAACCTCGACATCGGCGGGCCGACCGAAGAGCCGCTCGAAGAAGTCCCGGCCGCTGGCCAGGTTCATCACGGGCACACCGGTGAAAGCGATCTCGACGTCCATCGCCAGGAACGCTACGCGCTCAACTCATGCGTCGTCCCGGCTCCACTCCCGCAGGGTCGCCCGGTAGCGGGCGTCCCACTCGTCGTACTCCGCACGGAGCGCCGCGCCGGGCCAGTCGGCGGGCAGGAGCTCGGCGGGCAGCAGGGGATCGGCCTGCAGGTGCCGCAGGACTGCGGCCGAGAGCTCGAACCCCGGTGCGAGCGCCGCGGGCCCGTCGGGCGCGAGCACACCGAGCCTGCCGAGCAGATCTCCCGCCCGGGCGGACCACGCCGACAGGTCCCACAGCCGTTCGGCCTGACCCCGTGGATCGCCCGGCCGGGCCGTCATCAGTTCGACGTCGTCGTCCAGGGCGTCGGGCAGCAGGACGGCGACGTTGGCCGGCCGCATCCACACACCCTCACGCAGCTCGGCCAGGCGCGCGTAGGCCAGGGCCCGTCGGCGGGCGCCCCGCACCTCGGCCGAGCTCCCCGTCGTCGTCACCACGGCCAGCCACCACTCCCCGTCGTAGGGAACCGTCGCCCCGGCCCGGCTGGCGGACTGGCGCGACTGGCGGGCGGCGAGATGCCCGGCCAGGCGGTATCGACCCGACCCGTCCGTGGTGGCCTCACCGGTGGCGACCATCCGGCTCAGAGCCACCCGGGCGCCGTTCTCGCTGATGCCGAAGAGGCCGGTGAGGCGGACGAGCTGCGCCACGGGCAGCTCCGGGGGATCCATGCCCAGCAGTCCGCTGGCCAGGACGGACCGGGCCGTGAGGGGGGCGACCAGGTCGCCATCGTCGCCCGGGACGGCAATATTACGTGGTTGTGTCACTTGTTGAATTCACGTAATATAAACGCCATGGCAAGCACCATCGTGCCCGACATCGCCGACCGGCCCGAGGTCCTGCCCAGCGAGCGGCTGCTGGCGAACGGCATGGCCGTCCCGGCGTTGCGGGCCGACCTGCGCCGCATCGACAACGTGCGCAACGGCATCTCGGTGGCCGCGGTGTGGTTCTGGGTGGCGCTGATCATCGGTGGCGCAGTGTGGATCGGCCAGTGGTGGAGCTACCTGGTGGCGTTCGTGCTCATGGGGCCGATGTACGCCCGCTTCGCCATCCTCATGCACGAGGCGGCGCACAAGCTCCTCTTCACCAACAAGCGGTGGAACGACTGGATCGGCAAGTGGGTGGTGGCGTATCCCGTGTTCACGCCGGTGCAGCTCTACCGCCGGGTGCACTTCGCCCACCACAAGGACGAGTTCGGTCCCGACGAGCCCGACATGGCGTTCTACTCGCCGTATCCGTGCACGCGGCGGGCCCTGCGGCGGCGGCTCTTCCGTGACGCCGTCGGGATCAGCGGGTGGAAGAACTTCGTGCCGCTGGTGAAGAACACGCGCCGGAAGCCGTTCCGGCCCATCGGTCTGTCGATCTTCGCCGTGCAGGCCTTTCTGTGGGCAGCGATGTGGGCCGCCACCGGGCGGTGGTGGATCTACCCGCTCCTGTGGTTCCTGCCCTGGATGACCGAGTGGCGCGTGATCAACCGCCTGCGCTCAATTGCGGAACACGGGGGGATGGAACGCAGCCCCGACCGCCGGGCCACGACGCACAACGTGCGCCAGTCGTGGCTGGCCCGCTTCTGGATCGTCCCCTACAACACCGGCTGGCACCTGGCCCACCACGTCGACATGGGTGTGCCCTGGCGCAACCTTCCGGCCTTCCATGCGGAACTCGAGCGCGCCGGCTACATCACCGGCGCCATCACCTACAAGAGCTACTGGGCTCTGTGGAAGGCGCTCTCGAGCGCCGACGAGGCGAGCGAGGTCAAGGCCGGCGCGGCCTGAACATCTGACTCATTCCGCCGGACCGACGTGGCCGTCCAGCCACGACAGGAGCGGGGCAGCCGCACGGAACACCTCGACCACCCTCTTCTTCGCCGCCGCCGTACCGAGCCACGCGGCCGGCGGCCACGCCTTCATGGCGACCACGCCCTTGTGACGGAGCAGCTCGATGCGGGCGTGATCCCTGGGGTACCCCCGCGGCGCCGTCTTCAGCGTCTCCATGGCGGTGACCTCCAGGCCGGTGCCGCGGAGCGTGTCGACGATGTCCTGCAGCGTGGGACCCGGCCCGTCGTCGACCACGGCGTCGCGGTAACGGGTGAGCTGATCGGGTGACATGTGGTACCAGCCGGCGCCGGCCAGGAGCCCGTCGGCCGAGAGCTGCACGTAGCCATCCCCGATCCTCGCGGCAATCGCCGTCTTGTACGGGGACTTGTCGCGGCTGAAGCGCGTGTCGCGGTACGGGCGGAACAGTTTGGTCTCGCCGAACTCGGGGCCGAGGTCGGCCAACAGTGCGTCCATGGGCGCCTTGACGTCGTCGTCGTACACCTGTTTGTGGTCCATGAAGTAGGCCTTGGAATTGTCCGCCTCGAGCCCCTCGAAGAAGTGGAGCGCACGATCGGGCCAACCCTTGAAGGTCATCGAGGCGACGCTACCGGGGTTTCCGCGCCACGGCGGAGGGGCACAGACCGACGATGGTCCGCATCGACGACCCGGGCCGCACGCCGGTCACGCAGACAGCGTTGCGCTGGGGACCCGCCGCGGCCGGATGCGGGCTCGTCCTGGCGGCGGGGCTCCTCGCGCCACACGAGGCCCGTGCGGCCGCCGCCCAGGACTGGCCGCCCTTCGTCCTCGTGGCCGGTCTGCTCCTGGTCGGTCTCGTGGCCGACGGGGACGGCCTCTTCGCCGCCGGCGGTCACGCACTGGCGCGGCTGTCCCCCAACGGCGTGCTGCTCTACGCCGGAACCGCGGTGCTCGTGCTCACGGTCACGACACTGCTGAACCTCGATACGTCCGTCACCTTCCTCACGCCCGTCCTCGTCTACGCCGCCCGCAGCCGCGGTGAGGGGGAGGCGCCGCTCCTCTACGGCTGCCTGCTCCTGTCCAACGCCGGATCGCTGCTCCTCCCGGGCTCGAACCTCACGAACCTCATCGTGCTCGGCCACCTGCACCTGTCCGGTGGAGCGTTTCTCGCGCGTATGGCGCTCCCCGCGCTGGCGGCCGCCGTGATCACCGCGGTCATCGTCGGTGCCGTGCACCACCGCGCCCTGCGCACGACCATCGTCCCCACCGTCGGGCCCGAGCGGCCCGTACTCGGGGTCGGCCTCCTGGCGGTTGCGGTCGTCACCGTGCTCGTCGTGGTGCTGCGCACGCCGGCGCTCCCCGTCGCCGCGGTCGGCGTGGCGGCGGTGCTGCTCCGATGGCGTCGGGACGACTCGGGCCGGGCCGCCCTCGGCATCCTCGGGGTGCCCGTGCTGGTCGGCCTGTTCGGCCTGGCCGTCGCGCTCGGCACGCTGGGACGGTCATGGTCGGGTCCCGCCACCCTGCTGTCCCATCTCGATGCGTGGGGCGCCGCGGCCGTCGCCGCCGTGACCAGCGTGTTGGTGAACAACCTGCCGGCGGCGTCGCTCCTGGCGGCTCGCCGACCGCCCCACCCCTTCGCGCTGCTCATCGGCCTCAACGTGGGACCGAACCTCTTCGTGACCGGCTCGCTGGCCTGGCTGCTCTGGCTGCGGGCGGCCAGGTCGGCCGGTGCTCGGCCCGATGTGCGGCGGGCGAGCCTGCTGGGGTTGGCCAGCGCGCCGCTGGCGATCGCCGCCGCCGTGGCCGTGTTGCTCGCCGAAGGGACCCACTGACGAGGCCGTCAGGGGCGCCCCGGCAGCGCTCAGTCCGCGTCGACGCCGAGCGCCTGCCGCAGGACGAGCGCCGCTTCGCGCTGCGACCGCTTCGACACGGCGGCCGACGTCACCAGCGCGGAGCCGTGGAAGGTGCCGGGGAACTGGTGCAGCTCAACCGACACACCCGCCTGCAGGAGGCGCTGGGCGTACGTGATGCCCTCGTCGCGCAGCGGATCGTTCTCGGCCGTCGAGACGTAGGCCGGCGGCAGGCCGGAGAGATCGTCGGCCCGCGCCGGCGCGGCGTAGGCCGGCATGTCGGCGGTCCCGTAGAGCGGCCCGAGATAGGCCCGCCAGCTCTGCACGGCGAGCGGCCGGTTCCACATCGGCGAGTCCACGAAGGTCTGCATGGAGCCGGTCTGGAGCCGGTCGTCGAGCTCGGGGATCTGCAGCATCTGGAAGCAGACCGGCGGGCCGCCGTGGTCGCGGGCGAGCAGCGCCGTCGCCGCCGCCAGCCCGCCGCCGGCACTGACCCCCGACAGCGCCACCCGCTCCGGGTCCACGCCGAGCGCGTCGGCCTCGGCGTGCAGGTACGACAGCGCGGCGTAGCAGTCGTGCAGGCCGGCGGGGAAGGGGTGCTCCGGCGCCAGGCGGTAGTCGACCGACACGACGACGCCGCCCGTGCCGATGGCGGTGAGGGCCGCACCGGCGTGCTCGGCCTCGACACTGCCGATCACGAAGCCGCCACCGTGGATCATGAGGATGCCGGGCACCCGCTCGGCCGTCGACGTCGATGCCGGGCGGTACACGCGCACCGCCACGTCGGGGTCGCCGTCGGCGCCGGGCACCATGCGGTCCTCGATCTCGAGGGTCTCGATGCCGGGGATCTCGAACGAGATGCCCGCGATGATCTCCTCGAAGGCCCGGCGCGCCGCCACGGGGTCCGCCAGGTCCATCTTGGGCAGCACCTCGATCATGGCCGCCAGCTCCGGGTCGATCACGGCCAGCCTCCCCCGTCGTCCCGCGACTACTTCGGCTGCATCCGGATACCGGCGTCGATCCGTATCGACTCGGCGTTGATGTAGGAGTTGGACAACAGCTCGAGCGCCAAGGTGGCGAACTCCGTCGCGTAGCCGAGGCGGTGCGGGAACAGCACGTCCTGGGCCAGCTTCCACTTGAACGACTCGGAGCCCTCGCCCGCACCGTAGATCGGTGTGTCTATCAGCCCGGGCAGGATCGTGTTGACCCGGATGCCCACCACGGCCAGGTCGCGGGCGACCGGGAGGGTCATACCGACGACCCCGCCCTTCGACGACGAGTAGGCGGCCTGGCCGATCTGCCCGTCCTCGGCCGCCACCGACGCCGTGTTCACGATGGCGCCGCGGGCGCCGTCGGCGTCCGGGTCGTTGAGGCTCATCTTGGTGGCCGCCAACCGGACGCAATTGAAGGTCCCGATGAGGTTGATCTCGATCACTCGGCGGTAGAGGTCGAGGTCGTGCGCCGACGTGTACTCGCCGTCCCGCCCGATGGTGCGGGTGGCCCAGCCGATGCCTGCGCAATTGACCAGGGACTTGAGCGGCGCCATCTCGACGGCCGCGTCCACGGCGGCGATCACCTGCTCGGCGATGGTGACGTCGGTCTGGACGAACAGGCCGCCGATCTCCTTCGCCAGCGGAACGCCCTTGTCCTCCTGGAGGTCGGCGACCACCACGCACACGCCCCGCTCGGCCAGCAGGCGAGAGGTGGCCAGACCGAGGCCAGACGCCCCTCCGGTGACGATCGCGGACGTGCCGTTCAGATCCATTTTCGCTGCGACTCCTCGTGGGTTTGCTCCAACGTCGGCCCGCCCGTCGGGCCCGCACCTGCGGTGCGGGGCAGAGGATAGGGGCCGGCCCGGCCGGGGTCACATCTGCTCCGGCGCCTCCATGCCGAGCAGCGAGAGCCCGAGCTCCAGCACCCGTGCCGTCACGTCGCACAACCCGAGCCTCGAGGCGCGCACCGCCTCGTCGTCGACCAGCACCCGGCAGGCCTCGTAGAAGGTGGTGAACGAGGTGGCGAGCTCGAAGAGGTAGGTGCACAGCTTCGAAGGGCTGTACGTCTCGGCGGCGGCCTCGACCGCTTCGGCAAAGCGGAGCAGATGCAGGGCCAGCGCCCGCTCCGCGGGCTCGCCGAGCAGCGGCACCGCACCCGGTGCCGGCGGCGCCACGCCGGCGCGCCGGAAGATGGAGCGGATGCGGGCGTGCGCGTACTGCAGGTAGGGACCGGTGTCGCCCTCGAAGGCCAGCATCCGGTCCCAGTCGAAGACGTAGCCCCGGACCCGCTCGGTCGACAGGTCGGCGTACTTGACCGCCCCGATGCCGAGCGCGTACGCCACTTCGGCCTGGCGCTCGGGTGAGAGGTCGCTCGAGCGTTCCTTCATGGCGGCCGCGGCACGCTCGATCCCCTCCGTCAGCAGGTCGATGAGGCGTTCCGAGCCGCCGCTGCGGCTGGCCAGCTGCTTGCCGTCGGTCCCGAGGACGAGGCCGAACCCGACGTGGACGGCGGCGGTCTCGTCGGGCAGGTAACCGGCCAGGGCGGCCACGGCGAAGACGAGGCGGAGGTGGAGCGACTGCTCGGCCCCCACGACGTAGATGAGTCGCGTGGCACCGATCCGTTCCGTGCGGTCGCGCACGGTGGCCAGGTCGGTAGCGGGGTAACCGTACCCGCCGTCCGACTTGCGCACGATGAGCGGGAGGGGCTCACCGTTGCGGTTCTCGAAGCCCTCGGGGAACACGCAGAGTGCCCCGTCGTTCAAGACCAGGAGGCCCTTCTCGTCGAGCTCGGACACCACGACGGGCAGCAACGGGTTGTAGAAGCTCTCCCCCCTGACGTCCTCGGGGGTCAGCAGGACACCGAGCAGCTCGTAGACCTCGGCGGCATGGCGCATCGACTCGGCCACGAAGATCCGCCACAGGCGGAGCGTCTCGTCGTCGCCGCTCTGCAACAGCACGACGCGGCGCCGGCTGCGATCCACGAAGTCCGGGTCGCTGTCGAACTGCCGGCGCGCCGCGCTGTAGAACTCGTTGAGGTCCCGCACGCTGAACGACTCGGCGTCCGCCGCCCCGTCCACGTCGAGCAGGTGCTCGATCAGCATGCCGAACGGCGTCCCCCAGTCGCCGATGTGGTTCTCCCGCCGCACGTCGTGCCCCAGGAAGCCGAACACGCGGGCCAGCGCGTCGCCGATGAGCGTGCTGCGCAGGTGGCCGACGTGCATCTCCTTGGCCACGTTGGGCGCCGAGTAGTCGATGACGATCGTCTGGGGCTGCGCCGCCGCCTCGACACCCAGCCGTGGATTTGCGGACAGTTCGGCCACCCGGCCGGCGACGAAGCCGTCGGACAGCGTCAGGTTGATGAAACCCGGGCCGCTGACCTCCACCTCCGAGCAGATGTCGTCCAGGGAGGCCGCCGCCACGACCTCCTCGGCCACCTGGCGCGGCGGCCGGCCGACCACCTTGGCCAGGGGCAGGGCGCCGTTCGCCTGGAAGTCGGCCCGGTCCGACGCCCGCAACACCGGGTCCGCACCGGGCACGACGGTGTCGAAGGCGGCCTGCAGCCGTTGGAGGAGGACGCTGGAGGCGTCGGGCATCCCTCATTCTCGCATGTCCGGCCGGGAGCCGAACCGGGCGGCGGCGGCTCAGTCGGCCGGCGCCCCCATGCCCCCGTCGAGCAACCCGTAGCGCCGGTACGGTCCGAAGAAACCGTGCTCGAGCAAGCCGTAACCAACGTGACCGTCGTAGGAGAACTCGGCCACGTGGTCGACGATGCCGTACTGGGCGAGCCCCTGCACCTCGTCGACGGCGAGGACGAGACCCTGGGTCACCGGTTCGGGGCCCTGGTACATCCCGTGCCGCCAGTCGGCGTCGATGCCGTAGCCGGTCCCGATGGAGACGAAGTTGGCCAGCAGCGGCGTGCACGTGACCTCGACTCCGGCCTCGGGGAAGCGGACCACCGAGCGGTCGATGACGCGGGTGCCCGGAATCAGATGGTGCTCGTGCTCGGACCGGCCCAGCTCCTCGACGGGGCGGCCGGGGTCGACCCAGACCCGCTCGCTCTGCACGAGCGGTCGCTCCCCGTCGTCCCGCTCGTGGCAGATGTACATGATCGCGTGGTCGTCGAACTGCATCGGGAAGTAGTTCCACATCCCGCCCAGGACCAACTCGCCCTGACGGATGCCGTCGGTCTCGGGTTCGCCGACGGGCCGCACACCCCAGGAGCGGTCGCGCGTCCCCCAGCAATGATCGGGCGCCACCGGGAGATCGACCCCGCCCACCGAGAGCGTGCCCGACCAGCAACCGGTCTGCGCCAGGCGCTGCGTGTCGAAGACGACCTTGCCCTTGCTGCGCATGTACTGCCGCGGCTCGGCCATCGCGGGGACGTGGCCCTCCCACGTCACGTCCATGGCCACGCTGTGCTCGGTGGGTTCGACCACCACCCGGAGGCGGCGGAGGGGCTCGAGCACCTCCACCCTGAACGGCCCGACGGAGAGATCGCCCCGGTCGACCAGGGGCGCCGAGGCGCGCACGATGTGCTGCGACCCGCCGTGGCGCACGTCGATGAACGCGTCCACCACGCCGAGGTTCGGGTACTGGCCGTAGCCGAAGATGGCGAACCAGTCACCCGAACTGGGATGCATGTTGAAGTAGTAACGGTCGTAGAAGTTGCGGTCACTCGTCGCCGGGTGGGCGATGAACTCGGCCGCTTGGTGGACGGGATAGTCGTCGAAGGAGGAGAGGGTCATGCCGGCGCGCTCAGCAACACGCGCAGCCGCTGCCGCAGCCACCCGCCACCGGGGCCCCGCACATGCCGCCTGCGGGCTCGGCCGCCAGGCCGGTGGTGGCGAAGACCGGAAACAGCCGTCGGGCCCCCAGGTGGCCGTCGGGACAGCTGGCCGGGGCATCGGCCTCGGCCATGGGGCGGCGCTCGTCGAAGACGGCGTGACAGGTCGAACAGCGGAATTCGTAGACGGGCACGGGGCGGACCTCCGGTCCCGCAGCCTATGCGAGGCGCGCGGAGTGATGGCTCGGCCTATCGGGTTGGACGTCTGACGCCTCAGCGCTTGGCGTAGTCCGCCATGCCCTGCCAATCGATAACGACACAAGGCTCGTCGCCGACGATCCAGGCGTCATGTCCGGCGCCCATGACGCCGAAGTCCCCAGGCCCGTATTCCATCTCCTCACCGTCGTCCATGACCACCTTCATCCGGCCAGACACGAAATAACCCGTGTGCGCCGCCTGGCAGCTGTCGGTCTTGGCAATGGGCTTCACGTGCTCGGACCACCTCCAGCCCGGGAGGAAGGTGGCCCGGCCCACCGCACCTCCGGCGGTGTTGATCAACTCGAGCTGGCCGGTCCCGCCGTCGAAGGACCGGACCTCGTCCGGCTCGTCGAACGACTTTCGGGTCAATGCAGCCATGGAGCCTCCTCTGTTTGGTTTCGTGTCTCGGCCGTCACATCTCCTCGACCGTCCGCACCTCGAGGTTGCGGAAGACGATCTCCCCGTCGCACAGCCCGCGGAGCTTCTCGGCCAGCTGTGCCGTCTCTGGAAGTTCCGAATTGGCCATGGCGGCCTCGTACGAGGGGAACTCGACGATCTGCACGTAGGTGTCGGCTCGGTCCCGGTCACGGGCGAAGGTTCCCCGCTGCGCGGTCCGCTTCCCCGCGGTCTTCGCTCGCCAGTCGCCGACCAGCGCCTCGACGTCGTCTGGTCTCGTCGTCTCGAACTGGATCATCTGGACGAATGGCATTGGCCACCCCTTTGCCGGGAGCCTTCGTCCGGAACGTAGCGCCCCGAATGCACCAATTCAATCGCTGCTTCGCTCGTTTTTCCGCTCTGGCCACGAAGCAGTTCCGATGGACTCCCCATCTCAGGTGAGACGACGCTGCATCTCAGGTGAGGCCCAGTTGCGGTCACCCGCGACGCGCGCGTGCGCCGCGGCGAGCTCGCGACTACGGCTGCGCGAAGCCGTAGATCGGTTCGCCGTTGTAGGAGTTGGAGTCGGCCGGCAGGAACGGACCGTCCAGCGCGGTCGACAGGTAACCGTCGCGGCCCGGCCCGGAGTCGCCCCCGACCGTCATGATGGAGCCGTCGGGCCAGACCTGGGTCACGATTCCCACGTGCCGGGAGGTCGAGGTGCTCTGCGGCCCGGTCCCGTAGAGGACGGCGTCGCCGACCGCGGGCGTGGCCGTCGGCGGCAGGACGGCGCCGTTGGCCGCGGCCCAGCCCCAGATGTCGCCCGTGAAGGCGTAGCGCGGGATGGGGATGCCCGCCTGCTCCCAGGCCCAGGTGGCGAACAGCGCGCACCACTCCTCACACGGTCCGTACGGGTTGCAGTAGAGGCCCTGGACATCGGGGTCGGGCTCGATCTGGGAGGCGACGGCGGCTGCGATGGTGTCCGAGCCGGGGAACTTCGGTTCGGGCGTGGCGGTGGAGAAGCTGTACTGCCAGGCCTGCGGATCGAGCAGCCAGTAGCCCGTCCCCTGGTTGTTCCCGATGATGGCCGAGATCTGCGTCGCCGTCGGGTTCAGCGACAGGCTGCCGTAGGCCTTGGCGTCGCCGTAGGGCAGCACGACGCCGTTCTCGGTCGCCAGGAGATACCCGCCCCCGTCAGGTGAGGCCACCATGCCGACGACGCCGTCGGGCAGGTCGGCGGCGCCGGCCGAACCGTAGAAGTTCGCGTCGCCGTAGTTGAAGATGCCGCCGTCGGCGGCGACGAGCCAGTACCCCCTGCCGTCCTGCGTGGCCGCCATACCCACGATCGGCTCGTTGAGCACCATCCCGCCCGTGCTGCCGTAGAAGCCGGCATCGCCGTAGGCGAAGATGCCGCCGTCGGACGCGACGAGCCAGTACCCCTTGCCGTCGGGCGTCGACGTCATGCCCACGATCGGCTGGTTCAGATGCGTGCTGCCCATGGAGCCGTAGAACAGGGCATCGCCGTAGGCGAAGACGCCGCCGTCGAGTGCGCCCATCCAGTAGCCCCTGGCGTCCGGTGTCGTCGCCATCGCCACGATGGGTCCCTGCAGCGGCAGGCTGCCGGCGGAGCCCTCGAAGGTGGCGTCGCCGAATGCGAAGACACCGCCGTCCGCGCTCGCCAGCAGGTACCCGTTGCCGTCCGGCGTGGCGACCCCCGAGAAGACGGGTGAGTTCAGGGGCTGGGGCATCGTCGGATTCGTGAGGCCGACGCTGCCGAAGCCGATCATCCCGCCGTCGTTGTAGGCCGCTCCGGCCGGCGCGCTCGCGATGGCGGAGACACCCAGGCTCACGACCAGCGCGCCCGGGACGACGAGGACCGCCGCCACCGCCATGGTCACCAGTGACGGGACCAACGAGGCCACACCGCGGTGCCACGGGCCCGACGTGGTGCCTCCGCGTCTGCGCACGACATCGATTCTGCACGCTGAGCTCGGAGCGGGAGCGCCGGAGCCGTTACGAAGTCGTTACGAAGTCGCCGCCCAACGCCGGTGTCGGCCCGGGCCCGGCCCCGGCGTTGGGCGCCGGAACGCGTTTGGGCGGTCGCGGCAGGCTCACGGCAGAATGGGTCCATG
Source organism: uncultured Acidimicrobiaceae bacterium (assembly GCA_963719485.1). Lineage (GTDB taxonomy): Bacteria > Actinomycetota > Acidimicrobiia > Acidimicrobiales > RAAP-2 > Bog-473. The sequence goes on along the minus strand of OY970387.1, from coordinate 2,145,959 downwards.
AGCCCGGACTCCCCGACCACAGAGCACCCCGACACGTTCGACGCCAAGGCGGACCTCACGGTGGGCGACCGCACCTACGAGATCTTCAACGTCACGGCGCCGGCGCTCAGCGGTCGGTACGACATTCAACGTTTGCCCTACTCCATCAAGGTCCTCCTCGAGAACCTCCTGCGCCACGAGGACGGGCCGCACGTGTCGGCCGACGACATCGTCGCCGTGGCGAGCTGGGGCGCCAATCCCGAGGGCCATGGCCAAGGGGCCGGCGACAGCGCCCACGAGATCGCCTTCACCCCCGAGCGCGTGCTCATGCAGGACTTCACCGGTGTTCCCGGCGTCGTCGACCTGGCGGCGATGCGCGACGCGCTGGCCCGGCTGGGGGGCAATGCCGCGCAGGTCAACCCGCTGGTCCCCGTCGAGCTCGTCATCGACCACTCCGTGATCGCCGAACGCTCGGGTGACGCGTCGGCCTACGACACCAACGTCTCCATTGAGTACGGGCGCAACATGGAGCGCTACCAGCTGCTGCGCTGGGCCCAGGGGGCCTTCCGGGACTTCCGCCTCGTTCCCCCCGGCATGGGAATCTGCCACCAGGTCAACCTCGAGTACCTGTCGCGCCTCGTCTTCGCCACCTATGACGGGCGTGCCTTCTGCGACACGCTGGTGGGCACGGACTCGCACACGGTCATGGTCAACGGCCTCGGCGTGCTCGGGTGGGGCGTCGGCGGGATCGAGGCCGAGGCCGCCATGCTCGGCCAGCCGCTCTCCATGCTGCTCCCCCCGGTGGTGGGCCTGCGGATCTCGGGCGAGCCCAAGCCCGGCATCACGGCGACCGACGTGGTGCTGACCGTCACCGAACTGCTGCGCGACCACGGCGTGGTCGGCGCGTTCGTCGAGTGCTACGGGCCCGGTGTGGCCGCCCTCCCACTCGAGACGCGAGCCACCATCGGCAACATGAGCCCCGAGTACGGCGCCACCTGCACCATGTTCCCGATCGACCAGGTGACGCTCGACTACCTGCGCTTCACCGGACGCGACGACGAGCACCTCGCGCTGGTGGAGGCCTACGCCAAGGCCCAGGGACTCTGGCACGACCCGGACGCGCCCGAGCCCGTCTATTCCGAGTACACCAGCCTGGACCTGGGGGACGTGGAGCCCTCCCTCGCCGGCCCGGCCCGGCCCCAGGACCGGGTGTCGCTGTCGGCCGCCGGCGACGCCTACCGCGTCGCGCTCGATCGCGCCCCGCAGACGGCGACCACCGAGCCCGCAGCGGCGCCGCACCACCAGATGTCGGACGGCGACGTCGTGATCGCGGCCATCACCAGCTGCACCAACACGTCGAACCCCCAGGTCATGGTGGCCGCGGGGCTCCTGGCCAAGAAGGCGGTGGCGCTGGGCCTGCGCTCGAAGCCCTGGGTCAAGACGTCGCTGGCGCCCGGGTCCCGCGTCGTCGTCGACTACCTGGAGCGGGCCGGTCTGATGGAGCCGCTGCAGCAGCTCGGCTTCTACCTCGTCGGGTACGGCTGCACCACCTGCATCGGCAACTCGGGCCCGCTGCTCGAAGGTGTCACGGATGCGGTCAAGGAGGGCGACCTCTCCGTGGTCTCGGTCCTGTCGGGCAACCGGAACTTCGAGGGTCGGATCCACCCAGACGTGCGGATGAACTATCTCGCTTCACCGCCTCTGGTCGTCGCCTACGCGCTGGCCGGCACCATCGACGTCGACCTCACCACCCAGCCGATCGGCTCCGACGGCGACGGCAAGCCGGTGCTGCTGTCCGACCTGTGGCCGTCCATGGACGAGGTGAGTGACGCCATCCGGACCTCCCTCACCTCCGACATGTTCCGCGCCCGTTACAGCGCAGTCTTCGACGGCGACGAGTACTGGGAACAGGTCTCCACCGCGTCCGGCGAGACCTACTCGTGGCAGGACGACTCCACCTACGTGAAGAACCCCCCGTTCTTCGAGTCGATGACCATGACGCCCGCCCCGGTGACCGACATCGTCGACGCGCGTGTCCTGGTCATGGTGGGCGACAGCGTCACCACCGACCACATCTCACCGGCCGGCTCCATCGGCCCGACGACGCCGGCCGGCCGCTATCTCGCCGAGCACGGCGTGGAGCGCCACGACTTCAACTCCTACGGGGCGCGCCGGGGTAACCACGAGGTGATGATGCGAGGCACCTTCGCCAACGTGCGCCTGCGCAACCTGCTGGCTCCGGGCACCGAGGGAGGGCTGACCCTGCACCTGCCCGAGGGAACGGAGACGTCCGTCTTCGATGCCGCCATGCGCTACGCCGACGAGGGCGTGCCGCTCGTCGTGCTGGCCGGCCGCGAGTACGGGACGGGGAGCAGCCGCGACTGGGCGGCCAAGGGCACGGCGCTGCTCGGCGTGCGTGCCGTCATCGCCCAGAGCTTCGAGCGCATCCACCGCTCCAACCTCATCGGCATGGGCGTCGTCCCGCTGCAGTTCTACAAGGGCGACTCGAGGCAGAGTCTGGGCCTGACCGGTCACGAGCGCTTCGCCGTCAGCGGCCTCGACGTCGTGAACGCGGGCGAGCTGCCGAAGGAGCTGACGGTGACCGCCACGGCGGACGACGACTCGGTCACCGAATTCCGGGTGATGGTCCGCATCGACACGCCGATGGAGGCCGAGTACTACCGCCACGGCGGCATCCTCCAGTACGTGCTGCGCCAGATGGCGGGCTGATCGACCGACGTCGACGTTCAGGCGTCGAAGGCGGCCAGCACCTTCTTCGGCGCCCGTCGCCGCCAGGCCTCGACGAGCAACTCGCGCAGGAGCGGCGCGCTCGCCCCCTTGAGGACCACCCGGCACCCGCGCCGCGTGGTCCCCCACCACAGCTCCTCGACCACACCCGGAAACTCGGCGCGAGAGGCGTCCACCTCCTCGTCGCTGACGAAGAGGTGCACGCGACCGCCCTCGGGGGAGACGGTGGCGAAGATCTTCCCGGCGACGCGGAACGCGGTCATGTCGTAGTGCGGCGCCTCGGCGGTCGCCGGCAGGGACAGCGCCAGGCGCCGGACGGTCGCCACGGTCACGCCCATCAGCCCGCCGTCCCCCCCCCGGCCAGGGCGACGAAGCGTCGGACGATGCCGTCACCGGCGCGGCTGACGTGGGCCACGTCGGAGGCCCGCAAGTAGACAACCGGTGGGAGATGCGGGCCCCAGTGGCCGACCAGGCTGGCGGTCACCTCCACGTGGAACTGCAGGCCGTAGGCGCGGTCGCCGATCCGGAAGGCCTGGTTCTCGTACGCGTCGTTGCCGGCCAGGCGCACGGCGCCCTCCGGCAAGCTGAACGTGTCACCGTGCCAGTGCACGCACGGGAGGGGCGTCGGGGCCGGCCCGAAGACCGGGTCGCCGATGGCCTCGGTCGTCAGGTGGACCTCGCCGACCCCGCATTCGGGCGCGGGACCCTGTGTCACGGTCGCGCCCAACGCGGCGGCCAACTGCTGGGCCCCGAGGCACACCCCGAGGACGGGTCGGCCGGACTCGACCGCGGCGCGCAGAAGGGCGCGCTCCTCCGCCAGCCACTCGAGGTCGTCGTGCACGCCCATCGGTCCGCCCAGCACGACGAGCCCCGCGACGTCCGCCACCGCCGTGGGCGGCGGGATGGCGTCGCCGCGGTCCGTCCGCACGATCGTCAGGTCGGCGCCCAAGTCGGCGACGGCGAGTGCGATGGAGCCGGGGCCCTCGAAGGCCACGTGTTGCACCAACAGCCAAGGGTCGCCCGCGCCCACGTCGCTCAGGGAATGCGGATGACCCGGAAGAGCTCGGCGGAGCGGCCCTCGCCGAGCCCGGCCAGCTCCCCATTGGCACGCGACCAGTCGCGGACCCGCTGCTCCACGCCGTCGGGATCTGGCATCTGGCTCTTGTGGCACATGAGCGCCGCCACCTTGCGGCCCACCGTGTCCGTGGTGTCCACTGCCACCCCGGCGTTGACCCCACCGGGACCCATGATCCACAGTTCGGCCACGCTCCAGGGTTCGAGGCCCTCGAGGTCGAGGAGCTCAGGGTGGGCGAACGGGTTGCGCGCGTCGGGGTAGACGGCGTCCACAGCGGCCTCGCCGGCGGCCAGGTGGTCGGGATGGCTGGCGTAGATGAATTCCAGGTTCCGCTCGGGCGACTGGGTCACGACCCGCTCGGGCCTGACCTGCCTGATGACGCGGCTGATGTCACGCCGCAGCTCGATGGTCGCCTGCACCCTGCCGTCGGGTTGGCCCAGGAAGCGCACATCGCTGACGCCGACGACCGCTGCGGCGGCCCGCTGCTCGTCCTGGCGCAGCAACGCCATGTCCGCCCGGGACATGGTGCGATCCGAGCCTCCGGCCTCGCCGTTGGTGACGATGCAATACGTGACCTCGACGCCGGCCGTCGTGAAGGCCGCGACCGTCCCCGCCGACCCGAAGTCGACATCGTCCGGGTGGGCGGTCACGACCAGGGCGCGGCGCACCCCGTCCTCGGGGGACCAGACCGGCATGGGCGTGTCCTCGCTCAGAGGACACTCTCCTCTTGTCGGGGCTGCCAGGCCGCCAGGTCGGCCAGCCGCGGGTCGTTGGAGAACATCTCGACGATGGGGATGCGCAGGCCCAGCCGGCGCTGGATGACCTCCATCTCCACGAGCTGGTTCCACAGCGAGAGGCTCACGACTACGCCGGCCTTGCCGGCGCGGGCGGTGCGGCCCGAGCGGTGCAGGTATGCCTTGTGGTCCTCGGGCGGGTCGAAGTGGATGACACCGTCGACCGCTTCGATGTGCAGGCCCCGGGCCGCCACATCGGTGGCCACGAGGACGGCGAGCTTGCCGTTCGAGAAGTCGGCCAGCGCACGCTCGCGGTTGGCCTGGCGCAGGTCACCGTGGATGGCTTGTGCACTGATGCCCTCCTTGCCCAGGTTCTCGACGAGGCGGTCGGCACCGCGCTTGGTCCGGACGAAGAGCAGTGACTTCTCCTGGTTCCGGCAGATGGCCGCCGCCACCTTGACCTTGTCCATCTGGTGGACCTGGAGGAACCGGTGCTCCATGAGGGTGACGGTCTGGGTGGTCGAGGCAACCTCGTGGAAGACCGGGTCCGTGAGGTAACGCGTCACCAGGCGGTCGACGGCACCGTCGAGCGTGGCGGAGAACAGCAGCGTCTGATGGGGCTGATCGAGGCGGCGGAGCACCCACTCGACCTGGGGCATGAACCCCATGTCGGCCATGCGGTCGGCCTCGTCGAGCACCAGGGTCTCGAGCTCGTCGACGGCGATCTCGCCCCGGTCGCCCAGGTCGATGAGGCGGCCCGGGGTGGCGATGATCAGGTCGACGCCTTTGCGGAGCTTGGTGACCTGGCGGTCGATGTCCGCGCCGCCGTAGACGGCCACGGCGTGCAGACCGAGCTTCTTGGCCAGCGGGGCCAGCACATCGTGCACCTGCACGGCCAGCTCGCGCGTCGGGAGCAGGACGAGGGCGAGCGGGCGGGCGGGACGGGTCGGGTTGCGGGAACCCTGCGCCTCCCGGGTCGCCTTGGCCCGCTGTAGCAGCGGCACGCCGAAGGCGAGGGTCTTGCCCGAGCCCGTCTTGGCCTTGCCGCACACGTCGCGGCCGGCCAGGGCGTCGGCGACGGTCAGGGCTTGAATGGGAAACGCGCTGACGATGCCTTCATCGGCCAGGGCCTTGGTCAACTCGGGTGAGACGCCGAGGGACTCAAAGGTCCGGGCGGTCTCATAGGTATCGTCGCCGGAGACATCACTGTCCCTTTCGGCGGTGCCGGCGTGCGCGCCGGCAAGGGCATCAACGGTCATTGACCCGCTCTCTCTGTTGGGTGGCGGGGCTGTGCGCCTTCCAGAGGAGTGTGAGTCAGCCCCGACTCACCAGCCCCCGCCGGTGGTCGCACACGTATTGTACCAGCCCAGGACGGGTCAACGGGCGCGACCCTGTGTCAAAGTGAGCCGTCCTGCATCACGACCGAAGGAGGGCCGACGATGGCCAAACTCGAGGCGGGCGCCACCGCCCCTGCGTTCACCCTGCCTGACCAGGATGGCAAACCGGTCAAATTGTCGGACTTCAAGGGGCAGCGGGTGATCGTCTATTTCTACCCCGCTGACGACACGCCCGGGTGCACCAAGGAGGCGTGCCAGTTCAACGACAACCTGAAGACCTTCGAGAAGGCCGGTGTCGCGGTGCTCGGGATCTCACCCGACAAGGCCGAGAAGCACGTGAAGTTCCGGACCAAGTACAAGCTCAAGTTCCCGCTCCTCACCGACGCCGACAAGAAGGTCATGGAGAAGTACGGGGCGTGGGGCGAGAAGACGATGTACGGCAAGAAGACCGTGGGCACGATCCGCTCGACCTTCCTCGTCGGCCCCAACGGCAAGGTCCAGCGGGCGTGGTACCACGTACGGGCGGACGGTCACGCCGCCAAGGTTCTCGAGGAGATCGCCGAAGGCTGAACCGACGTGGGCGAAGGCCACGCTCGACTCGGCCAAGGCGCGGTTGACGGCGCACAACACAGCGGTCGTGGGGGTGCTGTTCCTCGTGTTCGGCGTCGACCTGAGCGCCAAGGGCATCTCGCCGCTGACAGCTGAGGCGACTCAATGGGTCAGCGCTGGTGGACCGGGCACCAGTAGGTCGTTCGCCCGCCGACGACCTCGCGGCGCAGCTCGGTCCCGTCGCGCGGGCAGCGCCCGCCGGCGTGGCGCGCCTCGTCGAGGTCACCCATGTGGGAGCCGCCCCGGCGCGCCAGCTGGCGCAACGTGGCCCGGAGCACCGTGTGCAGGTGCCGGAGCTCTTCGTCGTCGAGCGGCGTCCGCCGGCCGGGGGCCAGGTCGGCGCGCCAGAGGATCTCGTCGGCCAGAAGGTTGCCGACGCCGGCCAGCCGCTCCTGGTCCATGAGGCGGGCCTTGAGCGGCGCGGCCGTCGCCCCGCCCCCTGGCCTCGTGGCGAGCGCGGCCTCCAGTTCGCGCCGCGTGACCCTGAGCGCGTCCGGCCCGAGCCGGTCCTCGTCGGGCGCGAGCTCGAGTGACCCGAAACGCCGCGGGTCGTGCAGGACGAGCTGGCCACCGTCACCGAACGTGATGCGCGCCCGCACCCACTTCTCATCGAAGACGCCAGGTCCGTAACGAAGACGGTCGAGGGCCTGTTGCCCGTCGACGACGATGCCGCCCGTCATGCCAAAGCGCACGCCCAGGGTCGGGCCCCCACTCGTGTCGAGCAGCAGGAGCTTGCCGCGCCGCCGCGCGGCGGTGAACCTTCGGCCCACCAGCGCCGCCCGCAGCCGTTGGGGCGTGGTCCCGCCACGGCCGTAGCGCGCATCGACCATCCACACCCGGCCGATCTCGCGGTCCAGCGCCCACTCGGCCAGGGCGCGGTAGAGCTCGACCTCGAGGATCTCAGGCACGGGCGCACGGTATCGGACCCCCGGCGCGTCGCCGAATAGGGTGGGCCGATGCCTCCCGAGAAGCCGCAATGGGCCGAGCTGTTCACCGAGGTCGTCACCTCCGGACTCTGCACGGGGTGCTCCGCCTGCGTGATCGTGTGCCCCTACGACGTCCTCGGCTACAACGACGAGAACGGGGTCTACAAGCCCTTTCACGTGGACACCGACGGCGGGCCCGACAACTGCACACACGGCCTGAAAGGCTGCACGCTGTGCACCCGGGCGTGCCCCCGCTTCCGCACCTGGGAGCCTGAGATCGAGACCTATCTCTTCGGGCGGCCCCGCACCGACGACGAGGTCGCCGGCATCTCCCGCCGGACCGTGCTGGCCCGGGCGACCGACACAACGGTGCAGGGCACCGGGCAGGACGGGGGGCTGGTGTCCGCACTCCTCATCTGGGCCTTCGAGCACGAGGTGATCGACGCCGCCCTCGTCTCGGGTCTCGAGGGCGACGGTTCGACCTGGAAGGCGGTGCCCCAGGTGGCCTGGAACAAGGAAGACGTCCTGGCCACGGCCGGCTCCCGCTACACCTACTCGGCCAACCCGCTCGCCTATCCCGACGCCATCGCGGGCGGGGCCGAGCGCATCGCGCTGGTCGGCATGGGCTGCCAGGCCTCTGCCCCGCCGGTCATGCAAGCCCGCAAGGCGGGGAAGGTGGCCCGTCGTTTCACCCTCTCCATCGGACTCTTGTGCTCCAAGACGTTCGACGACGCCATCTTCCCCGAGCTTTTCGAGGCCAAGTACGGGCTGGCCCGGGCCGACATCGTCAAGATGAACATCAAGGGCGTCTTCCAGGTGTGGATGAAGGACGGCAGCTACCACGAGGTCCCGCTCAAGGAGGCGCACGCCTGGACCAGGGAAGGCTGCACCAGCTGTCCCGACTTCGCGGCGGAGCACGCCGACATCTCCACCGGGGGCATCGGCGCGTTCGGCGACTGGACCCTCACGCTCCTGCGGACGGAGAAGGGCGAAGAGCTCTTCAACGACATGGAGGCGGCCGGGGTGATCGAGACCCGGCCCATCGAGGACGATCCCGGAGCGGTCACCCTCATGAACAAGTTGAGCCGGATCAGCCGCAAGCGCTGGCCGGCCACGGCCGTGCCCATGCCTGGGCGCCTCCCCGCGTCTGCTCCCAACGCCTGAGGTGCGCCGATGAGCGGACCCCGGGCCGACGCGTTCGCAGACCTGCTCGGCATCGGCGTGGAGCGGAGGGGCGCGGGCCACACGGTGGCCGTGCTCACCACGGACGAACGGCACGGCAACCCGCACGGGACCGTGCACGGCGCCGTCTTCTACGCGGTGGCCGGCGCAGCGGTCGCCGCCGCCGCCAACGACAGCGAGAACTCGGGCATCATCTCGTCGGTCCTCGTCGAATACCTCCAGCCCGCCGCACTCGGCGACGAGCTCTACGCCGAGGTGAACTGTGAGGTGTCGACCGGGCGCGAGGACATTTTCACCGGCTCTGTCCGCCGCGGCAGGGAGGGCGACCTGCTGGCCTGGGTGCGGGCGCGCGGCACCCGCCGGGCCCGCGCCGGCTGAACCGGGAGCGGGCTCGGACCTCCTCCACGGGCGGGGCCCTGTGGTCTTTCGGGCCCCCATGGCCGAATCTGTGGGAACCGTGTCATTGACGCCAGCGGCGCCGGCCCGCAATGTGGGACCCATGCAGCAGCGCCACGTCGTGATCGTCGCCTTCGAAGGCCTCCAACCCCTCGACGCCGTGGGCCCGCACGAGGTCTTCGCCGGCGCCGGCCAGGCGGCCGCCTCGCTCGGACGGGCCGGTGGCTACAGGGTCACCCTCGCCTCGACCCGCGGTGGCACCGTACGGACCGAGAGCGGTCTGGTCCTGGGCACGACCCCGCTGCCCGGCGGCTCGGAGCGGATCGACACCTTGGTGCTGCCCGGCGGCAATGGCGCCGTGGAGGCGGCCCGCGACGAGGCCTTGCTCACCTGGATCCGCCAGGCCGCCCCACGCTGCCGGCGGGTGGCGACGGTGTGCTCCGGTGCGTTCGTCGGCGCCGCGACCGGACTGCTCGACGGCCGGCGGGTCACGACGCACTGGGCGCGGGCCCGGCAGCTCGCCGAGGCGTATCCCGACCTCACCGTCGACCCGGACCCGATCTACATCCGGGACGGGAAGTACTGGTCGAGCGCCGGCGTCACCGCGGGCATCGACCTCGCGTTGGCACTGGTGCAGGAGGACCTCGGCGTCGAGGTGGCCCAGACTGTCGCTCGCTGGCTCGTGATGTTCCTGCACCGCCCGGGGGGCCAGACGCAGTTCGCGTCGCCGGTGTGGGTCCCTCGCGCCGAACGCTCGACCGTCCGGGCTGTCCAGACCCTCGTCGAGGCCGCGCCCGGCGGCGACCACCGGCTGCCCGCTCTCGCCGCGGCGGCCGCCATGAGCGTCCGGCACTTCACCCGCGTCTTCGCCGCGGAGGTGGGCGAGACGCCGAGCCGCTTCGTGGAGCGCACCCGCCTGGAGGCGGCGCGCCGCGAGCTCGAGGAGACGAGCGACACGCTCGACGTGGTGGCGGCGCGCTGCGGGCTCGGCAGTGCCGAGACCCTGCGGCGCGTCTTCCAACGGCATCTCGGCGTCGCGCCCGATGCCTACCGGCGGCGCTTCCGCGCCACCCCGAACGAAAGGACGTCCGCATGACGGACCGCATGCAGGTTGCCATCCCCCTGTTCCCCCGCTGCACCGCGCTCGACGCAGTCGGCCCCTACGAGGTGCTGCAGCGCATCCCGACCCTCGACATCGTCTTCATCGGCCACGAACGCGGCGAGGTGCGCAGTGAGAACGGGATGCTCGGCCTGCGTGCCGACGCCACCTTCGAGGAGGTGCCGGCACCCGACGTGATCGTGTTTCCCGGAGGCGTCGGGACGCGTGCACTCGAGCACGACGAGCGGGTACTCGAATGGGTCCTCGGGGCGCACGCCGGGAGCCGGTTCACCACGTCGGTGTGCACGGGCTCGCTCGTGCTCGGCGCCGCGGGGCTCCTCCGTGGCCTCACCGCCACCACACACTGGTCCTGCTATCGGGAGCTGGCCGCCCACGGCGCCGAGCCCACGTCCGCACGCGTGGTCGAGCACCTCGACAAGCGCATCCTCACCGCCGCCGGTGTGTCCAGCGGCATCGACATGGCGCTCCGCCTGGTCGAGCTGCTCGCCGGCCGCACCGCCGCTCGGGCAGCGCAACTCATGATCGAGTACGACCCGCAGCCACCGTTCGACTGCGGGTCGGTGGCGAAAGCCGACGATGTCGTGATGACCCGCGTCATCGAGTACGCCGCACTGCGCCAATGAAGCGCCTCACGTCATCGGCGAAGGATCACGTCCGGTGTAGGCGAGCAGCTTGTCCTGGGCGGGCGCGTCCGCCGCAACGGCGACTTCGGGCTTGAAGATGCCCTTGCGCTGATCGTCGGTGAATCTGCCGTAAATGAAGGAGTAGGCCGCTTCAGGGAGGCCGTCCGGCATCGTGGTGTCCTGCCCGGTGCACGTGGCGAGGTCCCATCCGTGCAGGAGCTGGTCGCTGAACGCGATGCCGAGCGCGGGACCGGTCTTGTCGATCACCCCCGGCTCGCCGAACGTCTTCAGTGTCTCGACGCGGGCCCGGGCGAAGTCGGCCCGCGGCTGGTCGCTGACCAGGTCCGGCGGCGTCCCTCCGGGTGGAGACACGTCCTCGCCCCGGGCTGCGCCGACGAAGTACTGCTGCGTCTGGAGCATGTGGTTCATCAGCGTCCGGACGTCCCACCCGTCGCATGACGACGGCTCGTCGAGCTTCGAGCTGGCCCCCGCCACCTTGGTCGATGCCCACTCGCTGGCGCGTCCGTAGAGATCAAGCAGATCGGGTTCCATCGCCCTCCTCTCGCCGTCAACCTCTCTCATACCCAGGTCAGGCGATTCCTCACGCCGGCGCGGCGGCCGCGCTCTCGCCGGCGAAGCGTCCGAACAGCGTGCTGTCCCCGATGGAGAGCCCGCTGGCGTAGCCGAACGAGCACACGCCGGCCGTAGTCCGCCCGGCGGCGAAGAGACCACCGATCGCCGAGCCTGTGAGGTCGCGAACCTCGCCCGTGACTGTCGTCTCCAACCCGCCGAGGGTGAACGGCGCGTAGGGGGCCGGGCCGATCCGGAGGTCGACCGCGCCGATCGGCGGCACCAGCGGCCGCACCCAGCCCCGGGACTTGTGGAAGAGGGGGTCCTCCCCCGCCGCCGCGTGCCGGTTGTAGAGGTCGACGGTGGACTGGAGCGAGCCGGCCGGCAAGCCGATCTCGGACTCGAGCTCCGCGGTCGTCGCGCAGACCCAGCTGGCGGCGAGGCCCATCCAGTTCACCTCGTAGGACGCCTCGTCGACGATGAGGTAGACCTCGCCGTCCTGCTCGTAGAGCGCGGACTGGCCCACCCGCCCCATGTAGGTGTCCTCGTTGATGAAGCGCTGCCCCTGGCCGTTGACGAGGATGCCGTGGATCAGTGTGCGCGGTGGGGTGATGGGCAGCGAGACCTCGCCCGCGTACATGTTGCGAACGGCGGCGCCCAGGGCCTGCGCCATGCGGATGCCCCGCCCGTCGTCACCCTCGGTACCCACCTTGAACGTTCCCCGCACCAGGGGCGGGGCGTGCTGGCGCAGCATGTCGTCGTTGAAGATGAAGCCGCCGGCGGTGAGCACCACGCCGCGGCGCGCCCGCAGCGTCACCGTCTCGCCGAACCGCTGCGCCTGCACGCCGACGACCCGGCCGTCGTCGCACACCAGGCGGTCGACCCTGGTGTCGGTCGACACCGCCGCGCCCGCTCCCGTGGCGGCTGCCGCGAGGTGCTGCATGAGGAGCCATCCGGTGGCGCGCGTCGTCTGGGCCAGGTGGCCACGTGGGGCCGGGCGGGCAATCTCGTTGAACGGGTAGGCGTCCTCGCCGCCCGAGAAGACCAGGCCCTCGGTGCCGGTCGGCGCCATGGAGGTGTCGGCGCAGAACGTCGGCTCGAACGGGACGCCCCGGGCGACCAGCCAGTCGAAGTGGCCCAGGCTCTCCTCGCAGTAGCGGGCGACCTTGGTCTCGTCGGGATCCGGACCGCAGGCCGCCATCATGTAGCGGTACATGTCGTCGAGGGAGTCCTCGAACCCGCACGCCGTCTGGATCGGCGTGCCCCCGCCGAGGTAGACGATGCCCTCGGCCAGCGCGGCGGCTCCCCCCGGACCACCGGTCCGTTCCGTCACGAGCACCCGGGCGCCGGAGGCCGCGGCGCTGAAGGCCGCGGCCGACCCGGCCGCGCCGAAGCCGACCACGATCACGTCGGCCGTGTCATCCCAGCGCGTGATCTCCGCGGCGTCGCACGGTGTCACGTCGTTCGGCTCGCGCACTCCATCCTCCCTGCGGTGTCGCCGAGACGGTAGCCGTTGCCGCCGGTCCGTCCCGGACCCCTACCCTGCCTGTGTGCCACGCCGGCCCCAGACTCCCGCGCCTCCGTCCGTGCTCGAGCGCGTGGCCCCGGGCTGGACCGCCGAACTCGCGTACCGGCTCGTCCCCGACCTGACCACCTGGCGCCTCACCGACCCTGCAGGCGAGGTGCGGTTCGCCAAGGTCGCCACCGGTGACCGCAACCGGTACCCCACGCTGCGCGGCGAGTCCGAGCGCATGGTGTGGGCCGCCCCCTACCTCCCGGTGCCCGAAGTCGTTGCGCTGGCAGAGTCCGATGAGGCCACCGTCCTGCTGACCCAGGCGTTACCGGGCCACGACGCCACCCACCCTGCGTCGCGCCGCGACCTCCCCGCACTGGTGCGGGCGCTCGGCCGCGGGTTGCGCTCGTTCCACGATGCGGTCGGCGAGGAGTGGTGCCCCTTCCGATTCGACCTGGCGCGTGCGTTGGCCCACGTCGAGGGGCGGGTCGCCACGGAGGACATCGAGCCGTCCGGCTTCCACGAGGAGCACGCGCATCTGTCCCCGGCAGCGGCGCTGGCGGAGCTGGAGGCGATCGCCCCGGCCGACGAGGACCTGGTCGTCTGCCATGGCGACGCGTGCCCTCCCAACATGGTGCTCCAGGAGGGCCGGGTCACCGGCTACGTCGATCTCGGCGAGCTGGGCGCGGCGGATCGCTGGTGGGACATCGCGGTCGGGGCGTGGAGCGTGACATGGAATTTCGGGGCGGAGCTCGAGCCCCTGTTCTACGAGAGCTACGGCATCGCCCCCGACCCGGCACGCGTCCGCTTCTTCCGCTTGCTCTACGACCTCGTCTCCTGATCGGACGCGCCGATGAGCGCCCGGGCGCGGGTGAACACGGCGTCGAACATCGGCACCGTCAGCTTGCCCGTGAAGGTGTTCTGCTGGCTCGGGTGGTAGGAACCGAGCAGGGTCAGTCCGCCGGGAAGAGGGCTCTCGGCAAGGTGGCCGAAGACGGGGCGCGGCCGCACGACGTAGTGGGCGGCGACCGCCTGCCAGGCCAACTGGCCCAGGGCCACGACGACCACCGCTTCGCGGAGCAGCGACAGTTCGCGGGCCAGATACGGCCGGCAGGCCTCCCGCTCCCCGGGGGTGGGTTTGTTGGCGGGTGGCGCGCAGTGGACCGTCGCCGTGACGTAGGCGTCGGTGAGCTCGAGGCCGTCGTCACGCCACGTGCTCGTCGGCTGCGACGCGAAGCCCGCCCGGTGCAGGGCGGCGAAGAGCCAGTCGCCCGAGCGATCCCCGGTGAACATCCGCCCCGTGCGGTTGGCGCCGTGCGCCGCCGGTGCCAGCCCGACCAGCACGAGGGACGCGCCCGGGTCGCCGAAACCGGGGACGCCGCGACCCCAGTACACCTGGCCCGCATAGGAGGCCCGGCCCGTACGTGCCACCTCTTCACGCCAGCTCACCAGCCGTGGGCAGCGCCGACAGGCTGCGACGTCCCGTTGCACCGCGGCCACGGAGTCCCTCGGCCCACGGTTGGACGTCACGGCGCAGAGCCTACGATGGGCGCCCGTGTCCCCGACCGCCCGCTCCGCCTCCGCACGCCCACCGACCAGGCGAGGCCGCAAGGCTCCGCCGGCCACGGTCGTCCTCCTGGTCCGCCACGGCGTCACCCCCACCACCGGCAAGATGCTCCCCGGGCAGGCCGCCGGCCTGCATCTCGCCGAGAAGGGACATGCGCAGGCCGCCGCGGCGGCCGAGCGCATCGCGGCGCTGACGAAGGCCCCGACAGCCGTGTATGCGTCACCGCTGGAACGGACCCGCGAGACCGCCGCCCCCATCGCCCGGGCCCTGGGCCTGCGGGTGCGGACCGCCGCAGGCCTCGTCGAGGTCGACGTGGGCGACTGGACCGAGAAACCACTCACCCGTCTGTACCGGACTCCCCAATGGCCCACGGTGCAGCGCTGGCCCAGCGGGTTTCGGTTTCCCGGCGGGGAGTCCTTCGCGGAGATGTCCGTGCGCGCCATGGACACCGTCCTCGGCCTCGTGGCCGAACACCCCGGCGAGACCATCGTCACGGTGTCGCACGCCGACCCGATCAAGGCGATCGTCGCGGCGGCGGCGGGGATACCCCTCGACCTCCTGCAACGCCTGGTCATCTCGCCCTGCTCCATTTCGGCGCTCCTCTTCACCGCCGGCGGCCCGGTCGTGCTGTGCATGAACTCACTGGGCACGCTGAACGAACTGGCGCTGTCGTGACGGGGCGGCCGAAGTGAGCGACGAGTACGACTTCGACGCGCCCGATCACTGCACGGTCGGCGTGGTCGGCGATGTCGGCCAGAGGTTGTTCCTCTTCTACTGCCGCCAGGGCCTGTCCGAGACGACCGTCAAGGTCGAGAAGCAACAGGTGGCGATCCTCGCCGGCTATCTCGGGCGCATCGTCAAGGAACTGGGCCGGCCGGGCCACCTGCCCGAGGACCTCGAGTTCTACGGCACCGAGGATTTCGAGTGGGTCGTGGGGACCATCGGCGTCTCGTACGACGAGGAGCTCGACCGCGTCATCGTGGTGCTCGAGGAGGTCAGCGTCGAGGACGAGGACGAGGAGGAGGACGAACTGGAGAGCGGGCACGTGCTCCGCGTCGCCCTGACCCGCGAGCAGGCGGCCGCGTTCGCCATCCACGCCACCCTCCTGGTGGAGGCGGGACGCCCGCCCTGCCCGTTGTGCTCGCTCCCGCTGGACCCCGCCGGGCACGATTGCCCGCGCACCAACGGGCACCGGCCACCGGTGACCTAGCTGCAGTGTCCGACACCGAGGTCGAGCGCGTCCTCACCGAGGGTGACATGGAGGTCCACGGTCGCATCGCCGGGAGCTCCAATGCGACACTGCTCGTCACCTGCCGGCTCCAGGGTGAAGAGCTGCTCGCGGTCTACAAGCCGTCCAAGGGTGAGCGGCCGTTGTGGGACTTTCCCGGCGGGCTCTTCCGTCGTGAGGTGGCCGCCTACGTGCTCTCCGAAGCGCTCGGCTGGGGGCTGGTGCCCGAGACGGTCGAGCGTCCCGAGGGCCCGTTCGGGCGGGGCTCCGTGCAGCGCTTCGTGCACGAGGACGGGACCTCGCACTACTTCACCCTGCGCGACGAACCGAAGTGGCACCCGGTGCTGAAGCGATTCGGCGCGTTCGACGTCGTGGCCAACAACGCCGACCGCAAGAGCGGCCACGTGCTCCTGGCCGAGGACCGCCTGTGGGCCATCGACAACGGCCTCTGCTTCAACCGCCACGACAAGCTGCGCACGGTGATCTGGGACTTCGGTGGGACGCCGCTCGAGCCCGCGGTCGAGGAGGACCTGGCCCGCCTGGCCCACGACGGCCCTCCGGCCGCGCTGTGCGATCTGATCGAGCCGTCCGAGGTGGCCGCCACCCTGGACCGGGTGGCCTGGCTGCTCAGCCTGCGTGCCCTGCCCGAGCTGGTTGACGACGGCGAGTGGCCCCCGTACCCCTGGCCCCTGGTCTGAACTACCCCTCAACCTGGGCGAACACGGGGATCCGGGCCCGCTGAATAGATGACCAGATACATAGGTAATCTGAATTCACTATGACAACTCGTGCACGAGGCGTCCTCCGAGCCACCGCCCCGAGGCGCCGGGGGTCCCGTGTCGATTGATCCCTACATCGTCCTCGGCAGCGCGGTGGTGGGTTTCCTGGTCGGCATGACCGGTGCCGGCGGCGGCGCGCTGATGACACCGATGCTGATCCTGTTGTTCGGCGTCAAGCCGTCCACCGCGATCTCGAGCGACCTGGTGGCGGCCGTGCTCATGCGGCCGGTGGGCGCCGTGGTCCACATGACCAAGAAGACGGTGAACTATTCGCTGGTGGGCTGGATGGTCCTGGGCTCCGTGCCTTCTGCGCTGGTCGGCGCCTACGTCCTGCATCTGCTGGGGAACTCGAAGGGTGCGGAGGACAACGTGCAGATACTGCTCGGTGCCGCGCTCCTCCTGGGCGCGCTCGCCATGGTGTTGCGCTACGGGCTCGATCGCCGCTCGGGCCAGCGCCGCCGTGGCCTGATCGGCGAGGTGGTGGTGCGGCCGCTCCCCACCGTGGCCATCGGGGTGCTCGGGGGCTTCGTCGTCGGCATGACGTCGGTGGGATCGGGGTCGCTCATGATCGTGCTCCTGCTGTTCATGTATCCGGTGCTCGGGGCCAATCAGCTCGTCGGCACCGACCTCACCCAGGCCGTCCCGCTCACGCTGGCCGCCGCGCTCGGTGCCCTGGCCTTCGGGCACGTCGAGTTCGCCGTGACCACGTCGATCGTGCTGGGCAGCGTGCCGGCCGTCCTGGTCGGCTCGCTGATCTCCTCGCGGGCACCGGACCGCTACATCCGGCCGGTGATCACGTTCGTCATCTTCGCGTCGGGCCTGAAGTACGTCGGTCTCAGCACCACCGCGCTGGGGTGGACGGTCGGTGCCGTCCTGGTCGCGGTCGCCGTCGTCTGGCTCGCCTATGTGCGGCCACGGCGGGCCGGGCTCGGTGCCGAACCCGAGCCGGCCGGGGCCGCAGTGGCCCTCGAAGGGGCAGCACCACCGGGCTGATCAGGGGATGTGGTAGCCGAGCGCCTGCAGCTCGCCGATGACCTGCTGCGCCACCACCTGGCCTCCGCCCGAGGTCAGGTGGGTGCCGTCGGGCGCGCGCACGTTGACGACCTGGCCGGCGCCGTTCGTGACGAAAGGCGTGTACCCACCCTGCGCAGTTCCGAGGGAATGGTCGGTGCTCACATAGGTCACGGGAGGATGCGCTTTCACCGCTTGCTGCTGGACCACGGCGTTGACGTCGGACATCTGCGCGTTCAGGCCCGGGTTCTGCATCGGGGGCATGCCGACCCAGACCACGGCGGCCCCGCCGCTGCCGGCAATCTGCATGAACTGCATCACCCGCTGGGCGTACAACGTGTTCCACTGGGGCGACGTGTACGGCACGTCGGGTGGCCCGAGGAAGTCCTGCGCGTCGTTGGCCCCGATCATGACGATCACGACCTGCGGCTGCGCCGCCTTGAGGTCCGCCGTCAGCTCCGCCGCCCAGTTGAAGTAGTCGGGTCTCGTGAGGCCCGTGCTCTCGCGGGCGTCGAGCGCGGCGCTGACGACGCCGGTGCCGGCGAGGTCGGACTGCAGGGGCCCGCCCAGGTCGAGCCCGATGGAGTCGCCGACGATCAGCACACGCAGCGGCGCTGCCGCGGTCGGCTCCTTCGGGTCGGGCGGCACGGTCGTGGGGGTGGTGGCGGTCGTGCCGCCCTTTGGCGTCGTCCCGGACCCGGACCGGGGCCCGCGTGGTGGCGGGGTCGCACGCGGCCCGGACGTGATGAGCCCGACGGTCCCGCCGGGCAGGCGGTTGGAACGGCCGGTGGACGAGACGATCCGGGAGAGCCCGATTCCGCGGCTCAGTGCGGCCACCGGGCCCGTCACGTCGAGGCTGATCGTCCGGCGGGTCCCGACCGGCGAGACCTGCGCGTTGTGCTGCAGGGTCGGAGCGAAGAGCAGGAACCACACCGCGAAGGCGGCCACGCCGAGTCCCAGCACACGGGTCCACGGCGCGCACACCCGCCCGTCGCCCGGCGCCTCCTGCTCGGCCTGCGGACCAGACGGGGACTCCCAGTCCACGTGCTGCGACGGTGTGCGGGCGTCGGTCATCAGAAGCGGTAGTAGATGAAGGGCGCGACGCCGACCGGACCGAACGTGGTGATGCCGAGCAGAGCGACGCCGAGCAGGCCGACCTGCACGGCGGCCTTCTGCCGGGAGAACGCCGCCTGCAGGCGGTCCACGCGCAGCGTGGGCACGAACTGCAGGGCGATGGTGCCGAGGACGGTGACGACGAGCAGCGGCGTGACCAGCGGGGACGCCTCGCCCCAGCCCTTGAACACACTACCGAGGAGGGCGAAGGCCTGCGACATGCCGGTGGCGTTGAAGAACACCCAGCCCAGGCAGACGTACTGGAAGGTGAGGAACCGCTGGACCCACACCCGTACGGGCCCCTCCGCCACGCCGGGCAGCCCGCGCCGCTCGCGGCTGGTGCGGCGCAGGTGCCCGAAGCTCTGGCCCAGCCCCATCAGTGCGCCCCAGGCCACGAACGTCCACGCCGCCCCGTGCCAGAGGCCGCCCAGCACCATGGTGATCATGATGTTGCGGACGGTCTGGGCCTGGCCGTTGGCACTGCCGCCCAGTGGGATGTAGAGGTAGTCGCGCAGCCAGCGTGAGAGCGTCATGTGCCAGCGCCGCCAGAAGTCCTGCAGGTTGCGCGCCGTGTAGGGCGCATCGAAGTTCTGCGGGAACCGGAACCCCAGCAGCATGGCGAGGCCGATGGCGATGTCGGTGTAGCCGCTGAAGTCGCAGTAGATCTGCACCGCGTAGCCCCACGCGGCGAAGATCGCCTCGGGTGCCGAGTGTTGCGACGGCGCGGCGAAGACCGGCGCGACGATCGCGCTCGAGACGTAGGAGGAGATCACGACCTTCTTGAACAGCCCGGCCAGAATGAGCCAGAAGGCACGCGAGTAGTCGACCGAGTTCGGGTCGCGGCGCCGGCGGATCTGCGGCAGCAACTCGCCGCCCCGGACGATCGGGCCGGCGAGGAGGTGGGGGAAGAACGAGATGTACACGGCGAAGTCCAACGCCTTGGCCGGCTCGAGGTCGCGCCGGTAGACGTCGACCACGTAGCTGATCGCCATGAACGTGAAGAAGGAGATGGCGATGGGCAGCCCGACCTGCAGGAGCGGGACCGCCCGCCCCAGCCCCATGGCATGGGTCAGGTTGTCGAGGTTCACCGAGACGAAGCCGAAGTACTTGAACCAGCCGAGGATGGCCAGCAGGGCGCCGACGGACACTCCCATGGCAATACGGCGGGAACGCTCGCTGCGCGTGGCCGTCACCCAGGTGCCGCCGGCGAAGGCGACGACCGACGTCAGGAGCAGGAGCAGGCAGTAGCTCCATCCCACCCAGCCGTAGAACACGTAGCTCAGGCCGATCATGGACAGCTTCCACCAGCCCGAATACGGGTTGAGGAGCCAGTTCACCGTGAAGGCGACGGCGAAGAAGATTGCGAAGTCGATGGTGGGAAAGAGCATCGGGAGCGATCAGCGGATTGCGCCGAATGTACCGCCGGTCGCCCGATCTGAGCAGGCACGCGTCGCGCGCACGAGCCCGGAGTGGCCCCGGCACAGCCGTCCACCCTGCCAGCACCGCCCGCCCGCACCCAAATCGGGAGCCGGGTGGCGGCCGGGTCAGCCCTTGGCCTTCAGCGCCTCGATGAGCGCCGGAAGCACCTTGTGGACGTCACCGACGATGCCCAGGTCGGCCACCGAGAAGATCGGGGCCTCCTGGTCCTTGTTGATGGCGATGATGTTCTTGGAGCCCTTCATCCCGACCAGGTGCTGGGTGGCGCCCGAGATCCCGCACGCCATGTAGACGGTCGGCTTCACCGTCTTGCCGGTCTGACCCACCTGGTGCGAGTAGGGCACCCAGCCGGCGTCGACGATGGCGCGGCTGGCGCCGGCCGCGCCGTGGAGGAGCTTCGCCAGCTCCTCGATCAGGGCGTAGTTGGCCGCGTCGCCCAGCCCGCGGCCACCGGAGACGACGACCGCCGCCTCGTCGAGCTTGGGACCGCTGCGCTCCTCCACGTGGCGCTCGACGACCTTGGCCGTGTTGGTGGCGGCGACGGCGGGCACCGGGGCGGCGACGACGGAGGCGGCGGCCCCGCCCGAGGGCTCGGCGGCGAACGACTTGGCGCGGATCACGAAGATGGCCGGCCCCGCTCCCGTGAAACGCGCCGTGACGATCTGATTGCCGCCGAACACGGGGTGCTGGCTCGACAAGCCGCCGTCGGTCTCCACCAGTCCGGTCACGTTGGTCAGCACCGGACGGCCGAGCTTGGCCGAGAGCCGGCCCGCGACGTCACGCCCCTCGTAGGTGGCGGGCATGAGGATGGCGTCGGGTGCGTTGCCGCCCTCCACCAGTGCGGCCAGCGCGGCGGCCACCGGCACACCGGGCAGCGTGCCGCCGAGGTCGCCGACGTCATACAGCGTGGTCGCGCCGTACTCCCCGAGCGGGCCGGCCAGCGCTGCCGCATCCGCGCCCCAGGCGACGGCCTCGACCACCGACGCGACCGTCGCGCGCCTCGGTCAGCAGCTCGAGCGTGACCGGGGTCGGGCCGCTGTCGCCCGTCTCGGCCAGCACCCACACCTTGTCGATCGGCATCTCAGACCACCTTCAACTGCTCGAGGAAGGCCACGACGCGCTGCGCGCCGTCGCCCTCGTCCACCACGATCTCTCCCGCCCCGCGCGCCTCGGCGTCGGACACGTCCGTGATCTCCTGCCCGGCGCCGGCGGCGCCGACCAGCGACGGGTCGATCCCGAGGTCGGCCACCGTCAGGTTGTCGACGGGCTTGGACTTGGCCGCCATGATCCCCTTGAAGGAGGGGTACCGCGGCTCGACGACGCCGGCGGTGACCGTCACCAGCGCCGGCAGGGGGCACACGATCTCGTCGTAGCCCGCCTCCGTCTGGCGCTCGACCTTGACCGAGCCGCCGTCGACGGCGATCGCCTTGGCGAAGGTGACCGACGGCAGCCCCATGAGCTCGGCCACCTGGACGGGCAGCGTGCCGGTGTAGCCGTCGGTGGACTCGGTCGCCATCACGACCAGGTCGGGGTTGGCCCGCGCGATGGCGGCCGCCAGCACCCGGGCCGTGCCGAGGGCGTCGCTGCCCGCCAGCGCGTCGTCGCTGATGAGGATGGCCTTGGCCGCACCCATGGCCAGGCCGGTGCGCAGGCCCGAGGTCTCACCGCCGGGGGCCATGGAGACGAGCGTGACCTCGTCACCCTCGCCCGAGGCGAGCTGGAGGGCCATCTCGACCCCGTAATTGTCCGAGTCGTCCATGATGAGCTTGCCGGACCGGTCGAGGGTGTTGGTGCCGGGATTGAGCGTGCCGGGGACGGCCGGATCGGGGATCTGCTTGACGCATACGACGACGTTCATGGCGGGCCATCTTTGTGGACCCGGGCCGTTCCCCGCCATTCGGCTGGGTGACAGGCCCTTTTCCGGGCCGCCCCGCATTGGGGGTCGTTCAGCCGGATCCCTCGCCCGCCGCGGCCAGGGCGTCGACCAGCCCGTCGGTGATCACCGTGTCGACGCCCGCGTCCACCATGGCGCGCAGGTCGTCGGGGGCGTTGACCGTCCACACGTTCACCGCAAGACCCATTGCATGCGCCTTCTCGACCAGCTCCCGGTCCACCGACACGACGAAGGGGTGCACGGCGGCGAATCCGGAGGCCGCCGCCTCGGCCAGGGCCGGATCCACCTCGGTGGCGAAGCCCCACAGCGCGCCGAGGGCCAGGCGGCCGTCGGCGACCTGGACGGCGAGCAACGTCGCCACCTGGAACGACGAGACGATCACGCGTCTGGTCCAACCTGCCTCCTCGACGGCGGCGGCGGTCAACGCCGCCACGGCCTCCCCGGGATCCCACCCCGGATCCTGGGGGGCGTTCTTGATCTCGACGTTCACCACCATGCCTTCGCACACGGCCAGCACGTCGGCCAGCAGCGGCACGGAGGCGGGCAGGTCGCCCACGACGAGCTCGGCGACCGGGCCGAGCCCGGGGATCTCCGCGTCGTGGTGCACGGCCAGGGCGCCGTCCGCAGTCAGGCGCACGTCCAACTAGACCCCGTCGGCCCCCAGTCGTCGCGCCTCGGCGAACGCGTCGATGGTGTTCTCCGTGAACCCCTCGGTGCAACCCCTATGGGCGAAGACGGCGGTCACCGGGCCCGTGTCATCTGCTCGTCACGATTCCACCGCGAGGGACGCCGAAACTTTCACGAAAAACACCTTGCCTGACACCGGGTGGACCATTACCCTTTCTCCCGTTAACCCGCTTTTCACGGACGGACACCGTCTGGGTCCGATCATGTGAAAAGGATCACAATGCTGGTGGAGGCACATTCCGATGGCTCTCATGTGGAACCGGACTGTCGATTGGGACGCGGACGACTGGCGGCGCTCCGCCGCCTGCCGCAATACCGAACCGGACCTCTTCTTCCCTGTTGGCACGACCGGACCGGCTGTCGACCAGATCGAGGCGGCCAAGCGCGTCTGCCACGCCTGCGACGCCCTCGAGCCCTGCCTCGACTTCGCGTTGGCCACCAACCAGGAGTCCGGCGTCTGGGGCGGCACGTCCGAAGAGGAGCGCCGCAAGCTGCGCAAGGCGTGGCTGGCCGCACGGCGCTCGCAGCGCATCGCGATCTGAGGGCCGCCCGGCACGGGCGCGCCGCCCGTCACCGCGGTGCGCGCACCGGGACCGAGATCTTCACGCGGGTACCGCCGCCGTCGGCCGCCGGCAGCGGCTCCATGGAGATCGTCCCCTCCAGCTGACTGACGACCAGGTCGCGCACGATCGAGAGGCCGAGGCTCGTCGTGCGCTCGATGTCGAACCCTTCGGGCAGTCCGAGACCGTCGTCGCGCACCTCGACGCGCAGCGCCGACTCCTCGTTGGACAGCCTCAGGTCGACGTGACCCACCGGTGCATAGCCCGCGGCACCCCCCGCCCCTTCCAACCCGGCCGCACCGTCGTGCCCCCCGGCGTTCTCCGGGTCGAACGCGTGCTCGACCGCGTTCTGCAAAAGCTCGGCCACCGTCACCGCCAGCGGCGTGGCGACGTCTGCCGCCACCTCGCCGAGGTCCCCGTGCACCGAGATCACGATCGGCTGCGACGACACCACGGAGTCCTCTGCCATCTGCACCAGCGAACTGACGATCTCGGCGAAGGGCACCTGGTCGCTCGGGTCACGCGACAGGATCTCGTGGACCAGCGCGATGGAGCGCACCCGGCGCTCGGCCTCGTGCAGCGCCACCCGTGCCGCCCGGTCACCCACCCGGCGCGCCTGGAGGCTCAGCAGCGACGAGATGGTCTGCAAATTGTTCTTGACCCGATGGTGCACCTCGCGGATGGCGGCGTCCTTCGAGAGCAGCAGTCGGTCGAGGCGCCGCACGTCGGTGACGTCGCGCAGAAGGATCATCGCGCCGGTGACAACCCCGTGCGAGAGCAGCGGGATGCAGTGGACGAGGACGATGACGTCGGGTCGGCGCTCGACTTCCTCCACGACCGGCCGACCGGTGGCCAACGCCCACTCGACGGCGGACTCCTCCACGTCGAGATCCCCGAAGCGGCGCCCCTCGGGCTGGGTGTAGATCCCCATCCGGTGGAAGGCGTTCATGGCGTTGGGCGACGCGAACTCCACCCGTCCGTCGGCGTCGACGACCACGACGCCGTCTCCCACCCGCGGGGCCTCCTCGGTGCCGACGTCCTCGTCGGGGAACGGGAAGGCCGACTGGGCCACCATGTCGGCGAGGCGCTCGAATACGTCGAGGTACGTCCGCTCGTACATGCTCGTCGGCCCCTTGAGCGGGGCCAGCGAGACGCGCAGCAGTGCCGCGATGATGCGGCCGTCGAAGCGGACGGGGATGTTCTCCACCGGCACCTGCTCGCCCAGAATCGGGTGGTGGATGCTGCCCCGCACGATCTCGCCCGAATGCAGGCACTGGGCCACCAGGGACCACTGCGACTCGTTCACCGTCTGGCCCACGAGGTCCTGGTCGACCAGGGTGGGCCGGTTGTTCGGGCGCATCTGGCCGAGCACGACCAGCTCGGGATCCTCGTCGTCGGGGTCCGCCTCCGCGACGGCGTCGCCGTTCGCGGCGGCGTGCACCGGCACCAGGAGGAGCAGGTCCGAGAACGACAGGTCGGCCAGGACGCTCCAGCTCCCGAGCAGCCGCTGCAGGTGCTCGAGCTCCTCGGGCTTCAGATCGGTGTGGCTGAGGGCCAGCTCGGCGGGCGTCGGCATCAGATCCCCGACACCGCCACGGGGTAGGCGGCGCGCCCCCGGTATCCCTGCAGCGTGTCCGCCCCCGCCGCGGCCAGGATGCCCCGCAGGTCGTCGGACCGGTCGGCCACGTGCTCGAGCCGGTGCGCGTCCGAGGCCGTGGTGAGCGGCACCCCCCGGGCCACGAAGCGCTCGAGCAGGCCCAGGGCGGGGTACTGCTCGCCCACCGGCTTGCGCCAGCCGGCCGAGCTGACCTCGGCCGCCATGCCCGACGCCGCGGCCGCCTCGGCGATGCGGTCCCACCACTCGTCCGGCACATCCGGCAGGTGGCCCGCGGCCTTGATCAGGTCCGGGTGGGCCAGCACGTCGCAGGCGCCCGACGCCGCCAGCTCCTCCAGCGCGCGGGTGTAGGCCTCCCAGCAGTCGTCGACCCGGCGCACCGACCACTCGGCCATGGACAAGGGGTCGTCGACGTCGTCGAAACGCCAGCCGCCAACCCAGTGCACGGAGCCCAGCAGGACGTCGAAGGGGTAGCCGGCGAGGAGGTCGGCCACCGCGTCCATGCGGCCCTCGTAGTAGTCGACCTCCAGCCCCATGACGACCGGCAGGCCGGCCTCCTTGGCCGCCAGGGCGCACTCCACGTAGGCCTCGAGGTCCGAGGTGGCGTGGAACTTCCAGTACTCGGCCATGTTCTCGGCCAGCGCCGGCGGCACCCGCTCGTCGTCCCAGAAGCCGCCGACCAGCGCCTCGGCCTGGCGGAAGCGGAAGAGGTGCTCGGTCACCGCCAGCTCGGTCACGCCCGCCTCCTGGGCCCGCGCGCAGTACTCGGCCAGCTGCTCCAGCCGCAGCGGCGTCTCGTGCTCCGAGTGCGGCCAGAGGTGGAGGTGGTAGTCGAGCACGGCGGCCTTTCCGGCCCGGTCAGGCGGCCCGGCGGATCAGGGTCACGCCGTCCCTGATGGTCGTGAGCACGCAGACGACCCGGGGGTCGTTGACCAGCTTGTCGTTGAAGGCGCGTAGCGCCCGGGCCCCCTCGTGCGGGTCCTTCTCCGAGGCCAGGACGCCGCCGGACTGCAGCGTGTTGTCGACGACGATGAGGCCGTGCCGGGCCAGCTTGGGGAGCACCGCTTCGAAGTACGCGTCGTAGGTGACCTTGTCGGCATCGATGAACACGAGGTCGAACGGTCCCTGCAGCTCGTCGAGGGAGCGCAGGGCCGGCCCCTCGATCACGCTGACGTGGCTCTCGAGCCCGGCGGCGGCGATGTTGCCCCGCGCCACCTTGGCGTGGTGCGGGTCCACCTCGAGCGAGATGATGGAGCCGTCCTTCCCGAGGCCGGCCGCCATGGCGATGGCCGAGTAGCCGGTGAAGGTGCCGATCTCGAGGACGCTGGTCGCCTGGGTGGCGAACACCAGCAGCTCGAGGAACCGGCCCTCCTGGCGCCCCACCATCATCCCCCAGGCGGCGAAGTCCTCCCTGGTGGAGGCGTCCACCGACGTGAGGTGGCCGGGCGGCGCCGTCGTGTGGGCGTCCGCGTACTCCTGGACCTCGGGATTGATCAGTTGGACCATGCCACCGATGGTAGGCGCCGTCCGGCCCCGCTATCCCCAGACCTGCGCGCCCAGCTGCAGCAGCCCGCCCAGGTCGTAGATGTCGGCGTCGTAGAACGGCACCGTCACGAGCACATCCGGAGCACCCTTGAGCTCGGCCTGCTGCTCGGCCTCGCGCCGCGCCACCACGCCGAAGTTGAGGAAGCTCTCGGCGACCTCCTCGACGACCCGGCCCGCCACGACCGGGTCGTCGGTGAGCCCGTCGGCCAACTCGGTGGCGCGGCCCTGCATCGACATGGCCAGCTTGTCGGCCCCCGGGTCGCGCAGGTAGTCGGGCAGCACCTTGTTGAGCACGATCGCGCCGAGATGCAGCTTGCGCGCCGTCAGCTCGGCCGAGAAGAACTCCGCCTCCCGCACCGGTGTGGCCTCGAGCGTCGACACCACCATGAAGGTGGTGCGCCGGTCCGAGAGCAGGCGCGTCACCGCCTCGGCCCGCTCGACGAAGCCGGCGTACATCGACTGGAAGAGGATGAAGAACTCCGAGATGTCCGCCAGGAACTGCGTGCCGAGGATCCGGTCGGCGACCTGATAGAAGGGCTTCGACGCGAAGTTCACGCAGCCGGGACCGGTACGGCACGATCAGCCAGCGCAACAGCCGCGACGAGAAGAAGTCCGCCATGCGCTGCGGGGCGTCGAGGAAGTCGAGCGCGTTGCGGGTCGGCGGCGTATCCACCACGATGAGGTCGTACTTGCCCTCGGTGTGGATCTCGTAGAGCCGCTCCATGGCGATGTAGTCGTGCGATCTGGACGAAGCGGCCCGAGATGTTCTGGTACAGCGGGTTGGCCAGGATCTGCTCCCGCGTGGCCTCGTCGGGCGCGTGGCGCGCGGATGAGATCGTCCCAGCTCTGCTTCATGTCGAGCATCGCCGCCCACAGCTCTCCCCTCGGGCGGGCCGCCGAGCGGGTGAAGACCTCGTCGGGAATGCGGACCTCGTCGTTCCCGATCCCCTTCAACCCCAGCGCGTCGGCCAGGCGGCGGGCCGGGTCGACCGTGAGCACGAGCACCCGGCCGCCCTGTTCGACCACCGCCGTGGCGGCCAGCGCGGCGGCCGTGGTGGTCTTGCCGACGCCGCCCGGCCCGCAGGCGATGACGATGTCCTTGGCTGCGAGGAGCTGGCCGACCGTTTTGGCCGCCGGGACGCCGGCCGCGGTCACAGACCGAGCTCCTCGCCGAGCGCGTGGGCCACCTGGCGCGTGGTCCGGGCCCCGAAGCTGCGTGCGAACAGGTAGGGCAACAGCAGGACCGGCAGGTCGTCGGGCAGCTCGGCCTGGAGCCGCTGCAGGTGGACCGAGCGCGTGCGACGCATGGTGACGGCGAGGCGGGCCGCCTCGAGCACCGGGGCCACCGGGCCGCCGGCCCGCTCGGACAAGGTGCGCTCGGCGTCCGGGGTGCGCAGCTGCTCGAAGATCTCCTCTTCGCGCTGGCCGAACAGCTCGGGGAGCACCCGGTTGACCACCACGGCCGACATGCGCACCGTGGTCTCCTCGCGCACCCGCTTCTCCAGCTCGAGCGTTTCGCTGACGGGCATCTCCTCGGGCGTGCACACCGCGACCAGACCCGTCTGGCGCGGGTCGGAGAGGATGTCGAGCATCCAGTCGGTCTGGCTGCGGATCAGCCCGACCTTGACCAGGTCGTTGATGGCCTGGGGTGCGGCGAGCTGGCCGATGATGTGGCCGCTGGCGGGAGCGTCCACCACCACGAGGTCGTAGTGGGACTCGCGGACCTCCCAGCAGAGCTTGCCCACGGTGAGGATCTCCCGCACCCCCGGAGCCGCCGTGGCCACGAAGTCGAACGCCTTGGCCAACGGCCCGATCCGCCCGACCACCGGGATGCGCAATTGGAGCTTGAGGTACTCGCGCAGCGACGCCTCGGTGTCCATCGACATGGACCAGACGCCGGGGGCGATCTCCCGCGGCGTGAAGTCGGTGGGGCGGTGCCTCGAAGAGCGCCGTCACGTCGCCCTTGGCGTCGATCTCGCACACCAGGACACGCTTGCCGTGCTCGGCGGCCAGCTGGGCCAGGCCCGCCGCGACCGTCGTCTTGCCCACCCCGCCCTTGCCGGTGACGAACACCAGGCGCAGGTCCAACAGGCCCGGAGCCGCGCTCACCGCGCCCGTGCCCGTCCCGCCGCCACTCCCGTTCTCAGGGGGCGCCGAACCCGACGCGGCGATCGCTCGAGGGCGCGCCCACCTCGACGTAGGCGACCTTGACCACCGGAATACCCACCCGGCGGCCCTTGCGGTCGGTCAGCCAGAGGACCCCGTCGCCGGTCTTGAGCAGCTTCTCGATGTCGGCGACCACCTTGTCGCGATCGGCATCGTCGGGCATCTCCACTTCGAGTTCCTTGGGGGTGTGGGTGATGCCGATGCGCACGTCCACGTGGTCTCACTCTCCTCACGACCTCGCAGACGGTTCCGAGGCCACCTGGACGTTACAGCGACGCGGCAGACTGCTGGACATGATGACCGGGGAGACCGAGCGCAGTGCCCGCTGGGCAGCGACGATGGCCGGCTACTCGGGGCCGGTGCGCCTGGCCCACGCCGACTCGCACGCCCGCGTCTTCCCGGTCCCGTCTGACCGGGCCCAACCGGCGCGACCGGCCGAGGGCGACGTGCCGAGGGGGCGGGCGGAACGCCGGGAGCTCGAGGACTCGCTGCTGGCGCCCGGCGCCACCCGCTCGTCGGACGCCGGCGACCGGGCCGAGCCCGAGCAACCCGATCCCTGGCGGACGAGCTTCGAACGTGATCGCGACCGCATCCTGCACGCCACCTCGTTCCGCCGCCTGGCCGGCAAGACCCAGGTCTTCGTGTTCCCCCAGGATCACCAGCGCACGCGCCTGACCCACGCGCTCGAGGTGGCGCAGGTCGCCACCGCCATTGCGCGGGCCTGCCGCCTGAACGTGGCCCTCACGGAGGCCATCGCCCTCGGGCACGACTGCGGGCACGGGCCCGGCGGGCACGCCAGCGAGGATGCGCTCGACCCCTACGTGCCCGGAGGGTTCGACCACGCCCCCTGGGGGGCGCTGGTCTCGCTCGCGCCCCTCAACCTGTGCGCCGAGACCGTGGACGGCATCGCCAACCACAGCTGGTCGCGGCCGGCCCCCGCCACCCCCGAGGGCGAGGTCGTCAGCTGGGCCGACCGCATCGCGTACGTCTGCCACGACTGGGAGGACGCCGTCCTGTCCGGCATCGTGGCGTCGCACCAGCTGCCACTGGCGATCCGCGCCCTGTGCGGGGAACGCCGCAGCGCGCAGCTGGGTGCCTTCATCGCGGGCGTGGTCTCGGCTTCCCTGCGCACGGGCCAGGTCGGCATGGAGGAGGAGGCGGCCGAGGCCCTGGCCGCCTTCCGGACCTGCAACTACGAACGCATCTACCTGCGCGACGCCTCGCTGCGGCAGGGTGAAGCGGTGGTCAGCGTGCTGCGCGCGCTGGTCGAGCACTTCGCCGACCGGCCCCACCTGGTCGCCGAGCACACGTCTGCCCCCGGGAGCCCGCCGACGTGATCGCCGGGAGCGAGGAGGCGGTGCGGGCCGGCGTCACCTACGTGGCGGGCATGACCGACCGGTTCGCCTTCCGCCAGGCCGTGGCGCTGCTCGGCTGGGACCCGGCCAAGCTCCCCGCCGGCGTCGACAGCTGATCACGCCGGTCGGTCGGGGAAGGCCGGCGGCCGCTTCTCGGTCAGTGCCGCCACGCCCTCAGCGAAGTCCGCGCCCCGCATCATCTCGGCCATCCGGGTGCCGGCGTCGCGCACGGACGAAGCGACGTCCCCGTGGAGGTCGCGGTAGAGCTGCAGCTTGGTCACGGCCAGCGAGGACGGCGCGATCTCCGTGGCCAGCCGCCGCGCGTAGTCGTAGGTGTGCGGCAACAGGTCCTCGGCCGGCAGCACCCGGTTGACGAGGCCCAGCTGCTCCGCCTCCTCGGCCAGCACGACCCGGCTGGACAGCAGGAGGTCGGCCGCCCGCGTCACGCCCACGAGGCGGGGCAGCAACCACGACAGGCCGTACTCGGCGGGGAGGCCGAGGCGCCCGTGCGACGTGGTCAGCTTCGCCCCCTGGGCGGCGAAGCGCAGGTCGCAGTAGCAGGCGAGGACGAACCCCACACCGGCCGCCGGCCCGTTGACGGCGGCGATGATCGGCTTGGGGATGCCGAAGTGGTAGGCAAAATCTGCATCGAATTCCGGCCGGACGCCGTAGCCGGGCATGGCCACGCCGTCACCCAGCCCGGCGTCGTAGGAGCCTCGCTCGACGTGGCCCTCGAGCGCCCGCGCGTCCGCACCGGCACAGAAGCCCCGGCCGGCGCCGGTGACGACGATGACCCGGACCTCGGGGTCCGACGCGGCCCGGTCCAGCAGCGCCCGGTACTCGGTGTGCATGCGGCCCGTCCAGGCGTTCAGGCGATCGGGCCGGTGCAGCGTGACCGTGGCCACGCGGGCGCGCACCTCGTAACGGGTGACCTTGAGCTCCACGTCAGTCCAGGGTTTCGTACCGGGCCAGGTGCAGCGTGCCCGCCTCGGCCGCCTGCTCGAACTCGACCTGGATCGGATGGCCCTCGACCGCCCGCTGGAAGGCGGCCGCATCGTCGTCGCTGGCCCACAGGGTCACGACCAGCCAGTCGCCGCCGTGGCGCGCCGTGGTGCGCCGCAGGAAACCGGGCTGGTTCGGCACGAGCTCGGTCTGCACCCGCCGGTCCACGGCGAGGAAGGACTCGTCGCTCACCCCCTCGGCGAGCCTGAGGGTCGTGATCTCGACGATCGACACCGGTCAGGCCTGCACCAGCATCACGGGGTTGCCCTCGGGGTCGGTGATGCCGGCCAGCGTGGGACCGCCCGGGACGTCGAAGGGCTCGGCGACGACGGTCGCGCCCAGGGAGACCGAGCGGTCGAGCGACGCCCGCAGGTCCGCCACCTGCACGTAGAGCGTCACGCCGGACCGCTCACTGCCCCGGATATGACCCCCGGGGCCGGGCTCCGGTCCGCCGATCCCGGCGGGGATCTCCATGATGAACCCGTCACCGATCCGCCAGTTGAAGAGGTCGGCGTAGAAGGCCTTCTGGCGCTCGGGATCCGTCGCTTCGATCTCCCAGTGCACCACCGGCCGTGCCCAGTCCTGCGCCATGCCACCCTCCCTCGCCACGACCCACAGTACCCAGCACCGATCCGGCTGCCCGCCGCCCAGTATCGGTGCTGTCGTGGCGCCGGGCATCTATCGTGGGGGCATCGCGGGGTTGGCGGCCGGTGGGCGGCGGCCGACCCGGTGGAGATTTCAGGCGCGAATTCGGAGTGAGACCCGGGGTCGCGGAGAGCTGGCGGAGCTTTCCGAAGGTAGGTCCGCCCGAATGAAACGAGTGTGAAATGCTTCCCGCGGAGTACCGCCGAGGAGTACAATTCATCGCAAGTTCCGGGGGTGGCGAATCCGGAGAGGGGACCGCTGTGGGTCTTGGCGACAGGGGCCATGCAGCGGAGGAGGGACGCAAGCGGTGACCCACTGGACGCAGGTCTTGTCCAACGTCTCGTTGGTCGAGTTCGTCCTCCTGGCGGCGCTCACGACGCTGCAGTGGGTTCGTCACCGCATCCGCGGCGCCGGATGGGTCGCACTCTCCTTCGCCATTCTGGGCGGAGTGTCCCTGGCCTTCAAGATCGATCCCGGCCTGGTGACCAACCTGAACGTGACCAAGTCCGTGATCGCGTTGCTCCTGGTCATGCCCTACTGCCTGTTCCGCTTTGCGGCGACGTTCCGCACCCCGAGCCGACCGGTCCGCACCCTGGCGATCGTCCTCACCGTCGGCATCGTGCTGTTCACCTTCACGCTCAAGTACCTGCCGGCCCCGGGCTCTCCCCCGCCTCCGCATTTCCTCGCCTACCGGATCTCGTTCCTCGTCGCTTTCGGGTTCCTCTGCGGTTACGTGGTGCTGTCCTTGTTCCTGGCCGGCCGGGGCGAGCCTCCGATGGCCGCCTCTCGCATGCACCTCCTGGCGGTCGCCGTCGCCGGGCTCGAAATTCAGGTGCTGGTGGCCGCCCTCAGGCTCCAGGGCCCGACGGTCGATCTCGTCACTCAGGCGTTGACAGTGGTGATGGGCGTACTGTTCCTGACGGCGCTGGTGTTCCCGTCCTTCCTGCGGGTGTCCCTGAGCCGGAAGGAAGACCTGGCCTTCCGGCGGGCGGTCGGCCAACTCGTTGCCGCAGGCGACTCCAAAGAGGTGGCCGAGCGCCTGCTGCCCCACGTGTGCGCCCTCGTCGGCGCGTCGAGGGCGGCCCTGCTCGCCAGCGACGGGACGGTGGTGGCGCAGTACCCGGTGTGGTCGGACGACGACGGCCCCGATGCATGGGATGTCGACCAGGGCTCCCGGGACCGCCAACGGCGCATCACGGTGCAGACCCACAGCGGGGCCACCCACGCGCTGGCGGTCAAGATCAGCCCCTCCATGCCGTACTTCGGCAGCGAGGAGCTGCACAAGCTCGACCAGCTGGCCGGGATGGTGGGGCTTGCCATCGAGCGCTGCGAGATGGCGGAGCAGATGGCCTTCCAGGCCTCGCACGACGGACTGACCGGCTTGGCCAACCGCGGCATGTTCATGGAGCGGCTGGCGGAGGCCATGAGGCACATCGGGCGCCGCCGGCCCGCGCTGGCGGTGCTGTTCATCGACCTCGACCGCTTCAAGCTGGTGAACGACCGGGCCGATCACTCGGCCGGCGACCGCGTGCTCAACGAGATGGCCAACCGGCTCACCGCCATGACGCGCGGGGTCGACCTGGTGGCGCGCTTCGGCGGAGACGAATTCGTGGCCTTTGCCGAAGTCGACGACGAGGGCGATGCGATCGACATGGCCGAGCGCATCCGCACCGGGTTGAGCGCGCCGGTGGCCATGGCGAACGGGCACCTGGTGGTCACCGCCAGCGTTGGCGTCGTCATGACGGAGGACGCGTCGTCCTCACCGGCAACGCTGCTGCGCGACGCGGACAACGCCATGTACGCGGCGAAGCGCTCCGGCCGTGATCAGGTCGTGGTCTTCCACGCCAACGCCCGCGAGGTGGCGAACGTCAAGTGGGGGCTGACGCCCACCCGGGCCAGCCGCCTCAACGCAGGCTGAGCTCCCGCCGGTAGACGCGGGCGGGGCCGAGCGCGGCCAGCTTCTCGGCAATCGTCCGGAACGCCCGGGCCGTCTCGCTGTCCGGCTCGACCGCGGTGATCGGACGGCCCTCGTCGCCACCTTGGCGCACGGCGTTGACGAGTGGGACGTGGCCCAGCAGCGGGATGCCGAGGTCGGCGGCGAGCGTCGCGCCTCCGCCGGAGCCGAAGAGCTCGTAGCGTTTCCCGTCGTCGCCCGTGAACCAGCTCATGTTCTCGATGACGCCCCGCACGGAGAGCTTGAGCCGGCGGGCGGCGAAGGCCGAGCGCTGGGCCACCCGCTGCGCCGCGGCCTGCGGCGTGGTCACGACGACGATCTCCGCCCGGGGCATGACCTCGGCCAGGGTGAGGGCGACGTCGCCCGTCCCGGGCGGCATGTCGATGAGGACGAAATCCGGCTCGCCCCAGTACGCGTCGGTGAGGAACTGCTGGATCGCCTTGTGCAGCATCGGCCCGCGCCAGATCACCGGCTGGTCGTCCGGCACGAAGTAGCCCATGGAGAGGCACTTGACGCCGTGGGCCGAGGTCGGGATCACCATGTCGCCGATGATGATCGGGTCGTGATCGGTCCCGAGCATCTTGGGTACCGAGAAGCCGTAGACATCGGCGTCGAGCAAACCGACCTGGAAGCCGGCCTGGGCCAGAGCGATGGCCAGGTTCACGGTCACCGTCGACTTGCCGACGCCGCCCTTGCCCGATGACACGCCGATGACGCGGGTCTTGGCGTCGGGTGCCAGGAAGGCAGGCAGGGGTGCTGCGGGTGCGTGCCCGTGCCCGTGATCGTGATCGTGATCGTCAGCCGGCTGCTCCACCATCCCGCCCCGCAGGCGGTGCCGCAGCCCGGCCCGTTCCTCGTCGGTCATCACCACGAACTCGAGCTCGATCTCCTCGACGCCGGCGACCGAACCGGCGGCCCGGTGGATGTCCTCGGCCAGCTCCTCGGTGCCCGGCCAGGCGGCCACCGGCAGGGCCACCTCGATGTGCACGCGGCGCCGGCGCGGGCGCACCGAGCGGACCATGCCCAGGTCGCCCAGCGTCAGGCCGATCTCGGGATCCCGGACCGCGCTCGAGTGCGGCTTCGATCTGTGATTGGTCTGCTGCCATGCACGTCCTCGTCCCGGACCAGGCTCGGGGCGCCAGGCGCGTCTCCCCAGCTGAAGGCGCTGATCCATCGGTAGACTACCCAGGGTGAGCACCGCTCCGATCATCGCGGAGACCGAGCGACCGGACGATGGGCGGTTCAGCGCCGCCGTCGCCGCCGTGGCCGCGGCGTTCGGGGATCCGACCCGCCGTGACATCTTCCTCCACGTCCGCTCGGTGCCCGGGGCGACCGCCGGAGAGGTCGCCACGACCTTCTCGCTCCATCCCAACGTCGCCCGGCACCATCTCCAACGGCTGGTCGACGGGGGCTATCTCAGGGTGGAGACGGGTCGCAACGCCGCGGGTGCCGGCCGCCCCTCCAAGCGCTACTTCTGCGTGGAGGAGGAGCTGAACCTGGGCCTGATGCAACGCCGCGACGATCTCCTCATGCGACTCTTGGGCGAGGCCATGCGGCGACTCGGCCCGGAAGAGGCCGAAGAGATGGCTGCGCTGGTCGGAGAGGAGTATGGACGCTCCCTGGCCTCTCGCATGACCCCGGGCGAGGGCCAGCGCACCGTACGCGCCGCCATGCACGTGGTGGCCGAGACGCTGACGGCGCACGGCTTCGCCGCGCACGCGGAGGACCGGGGCGAGACCACCGCCGTGATCGCGGAGCAATGCCCCTTCGGCGACGCGAGCAGTACCAACCCCGTGTTGTGCGCGGTGGACCGCGGCATGGTCAAGGGGCTGCTGGCAGGACTGTGCGGTACGGCCTCGCGCCACGCCCTCCCGGTGATCCTCTCCTCGCGGGCGCGGGGCGACGATGCCTGCACCGCCTCTGCCTGAGCCCCTGGTGGCGCGCGCCTATCTCGACCACGCCAGCACCACCCCGCCCCGACCCGAGGCTCTCGCCGCCCTGACCCGGTGGGCCACCCTCCCGGCGGCGGATCCCGGCCGGCTGCACGAGGAGGGCCGCATCGTCCGTGACGCGCTGGAGGTGGCCCGGTCGCAGGTGGCCGCGTTGGTCGCCGTCGCGGCACGCCAGGTCGTCTTCACCTCGGGGGCGACAGAGGCCATCAACGCCGCCGTGTGGGGAGCGACGCGGGCGGCGCCGGGATCTCCCGTGCTGTGCGCCGCAGTGGAGCACTCCGCCGTCCGCGACGCCTCGGCGCGGCTCGCCCCCACCGAGGTCGTCCCGGTGGACGGCGCGGGACGGCTCGACGTCGGCGCCCTGCGGGAACGGCTGCAGGGCTCGGAAGCCCCTCCCCCGGCGCTGGTGCACTGCCAGTGGGGCAACCACGAGGTGGGGACGCTCCAGCCCGTCCGCGAGGTCGTCGCACTGTGCCGGGAGGCCGGCGTGACGGTCCACGTCGACGCCGCCGCGGCCTGCGGCCACGTGCCGATGGACCTCGGTGGACTCGACGCCGACCTGGTGAGTGTCAGTGCCCACAAGCTCGGCGGGGTGCCCGGTGCCGGCGCGCTGATCGTGCGTCGCGGCAGCCGGTTCGAGCCGCTGCTGGTAGGTGGCGAGCAGGAGCGCGGGCGCCGCGCCGGGCTGGAGGCGCTGCCGGCCCTGCTCGCCTTTGGTGCCGCGGCGGCCGCCCTGACGCAACCGGAGATCGAGGAAGAGGCCGCCAGGGAGCGACGACAGATCGGCGGCGTGATCGACGCCGCGCTGGCCGTCGAGGGGGTCGACGTCGTGGGTCCCGTCGCACCCGAGTCGAGGCTGCCCCACCTGGTCTGCTTCGGCGTCCACGGCGTGGAGGCCGAACCCGTGCTCATCGGACTGGACCGGGCCGGGGTCGCCGCCCATTCGGGCTCCGCCTGCTCGTCGGAGAGCATCGAGCCGTCGCCCGTGCTCGAGGCGATGGGCGTGGACCCCAGCCATTCGTTGCGGATCAGCGTCGGGTGGAGCACCACGGACGGTGACTGCGAGGCGTTCGCGGCCACCTTCCCCCGCGTCGTCGCCGACCTACGGGCGCTACGGGGCTGACGTCGTGAAGGCGGCGGGGAGCGGGAGCCCGGCCGCCTGATAGGCGGGACCGACCAGCGGAGCGGCCTGAGGCAGCTCGGCGGCCGGTGGGTCGTCGGCCAGGAAGTCATTGAACTGCGCGACGGCCGCCGCGTGGTTGTGGTCCTGGTTCTCGAGGACGAGGCCGTCGAAGAGGTGGGCCTGGTAGTAGGTCGGCGCATCCTTGACGGCCGTCTCGATCTCGGCGCGTCCGACCCGTACCAGCGACGCGACGTGCGCGGTCGATCCCACATTCCACTGCAGGAACCCGGCGGCAGCCAGCGCGACGGGATTCGAGGGATCCTCCGAGAGCACCTTGTCGTAGAGCACGAGTGCCGCCTTGGTGCTCCCCTTGTTGCTCAGCGTCGAAGCCTGTGCCAACTGCTGCTCTATGAGCTGGGCCTGCGACACCGTCACGCTGCCCGACGAGGCCTGACCGGGCTGGCGGGCCTGGACGAAGTGCGCCACGAGGATGCCCCCTCCGGCGACGATGAGCACGCAGCTTGCAACGATCCCGACCTTGCGCCACAGCGCCATGGGTCGGCGTTCGGCTTCAGTGGGCTCGGCTTCAGTGGTCGTTGCTTCGGCGGGTGCGGTGCCGGAAGTCGCCGGGGCGGCGGCGAGGGCAGAGGCGTCGAGCGATGCCAGTTCGCCCTCGACCTCGGCCAGCCGCGACCGGTCCCGCGCCACCAGGACAGCGTGGTCCTCCTCAGAGAGGTCGCCCGCCTCGCGTTCACGGTCGGCGTCGGCCAACGAGCGCTGGAGGAAGTCGCGCTCGTCGGCCAGGTACCAGCGCTCGTCGCGCGGAGACCGTTCCTGCTGTTCGACCGCGGGCGATCCGTCGACCGTCACGGCACGACCGCTTCCGCTTTCAAAGCGCCGAAGTCGCGGCTCCGGCGCCAGAAGACGACACCCACCCCGACCAGGGCGCCGGCACCGAGCACGATCGGGATGACCCAGATGAGCGGCAGGCCACCCGCGTCGGGCGGGACCAACAAGATGGTCTGGCCGTACTCGGACACGAGCGCCTGGTCGATGGCGGCGTCGGACCGCCCCGCCGACACCATGCTCTCGATCTGGTGACGCACCGCGATGGCCGTCGTCGCGTTCGACTGCGCCACGGAGAGGTCGGTGCACGACGGGCAGCGGACTCCGGCCTCGATGGCGGCCGCCCGCTGCCCCGCCGTCGGGGAGGTGGCGTCGAGCGCACCGCTGCCGATCACGAGGGCGACGGCCAGGACGGCCAGCGGGAGCACCACGCGGACCCAGAGCGGCAGACGCACCGCTCGCTCAGCCACCCGACGTGCCCGCCTGGTCGGTTCGGGCGGCCTTCAGGAACGTATCGAGGTTCTTCTGCGTGGCCGGGCCGACGAGCACGGCGGTGACCCGGCCGGAGGGATTGATGACGAACGTCGTCGGCGGGGCGGTGACCCCGTAGCGCTGGGCGATGTCGCCGCCAGGGTCGGTGACGGCGGGCCAGAGGTCGCCGTTCTTCTGCAGGAAGGCGCGCGCCGTGCTCGACGTGTCGTGGAACACCACGCTCACCATGTCCGCTCCGTCGGTCGCGTGCGACTGCTCGAAGTTGAACCGGGAGAGATCGGGCGCCTCCTGCTGGCAGGGGATGCACCAGCTGGCGAAGAAGTTGACGACCACCGGATGACCGCGCAGCGAAGCCAGCGAGACAGGAGCACCCGTCGTCAGGTCGGTGCCGGTGAGTGCGGGCGCCTGCCGGCCGAGCAGCGGGCTGGAGACGGCAGTCGCCTCCTGCGGAGTCCGGGTGGCGAGGACCACGCCGAGCACGACGAGGACGAGCAGGACGGCGCCCGCCACCCAGCGGGTCGCGTGCCGGCGGCGCGATCTCATGCCGGACCCGTCGCGCCCCGAGCCACGAGGGCGCCGACCGGCGCTGGCTCGGGCTCGGGCTCGGACTCGGGCGCCGCGTCCCGCGCCCGGGGCTGGTCGGGCTCGGCGCCGTCGACGAGGTCCGGCGAGGCGGACGTGGGGTCGGTGGCCCGGCGGCGAGAGCCGGGGACGAGTGCGAGCAAACCCCCCACGCCGATGAGCAGGCCCCCGGCCCACAGCCAGGCCACCAGCGGCTCGATCACCACGCCGATGGCGACCGATCCCCGCGGGAGGTTGTTGATGGCCTGGTTGCCCGACGCCGACCCGAGGCCGCCGACGGCGTCGAACGTCAGGTAGACGTCATCGAAGAGACCCGAGTCGATGGCCGGCGTCCCCACGACCGACAGCGCGCTCCCGAAGCTGGTCGTCGCCGGGGTGAACACGCCGTCGTCCACCTTGACGACGGCTTCCTGCGAGGTGCGGGACGGTGAGCTCACGGTGCGCAGACCCTCGAACTCGAAGCGATGCCCGTCATAAGAGACCACTGCGCCCTTGTGGAGGGGAAGCTCGGCCTGGTGGCGGTACGAGGTGGCCGCGATGACACCGACCGCGAGCACCACGACGCCCAGGTGCACGATCATGCCGCCGTTGGCCCGCCCGACCAGGCCGCGCCACGAACCGACGTGGCGCGTGCGGGCTGCCCGCACGGACAGGACGAGTGCGCGGGCCGCCGTGGCCGCGGCCATGGCGCCGAGGCCGAAGCCGATGAGCGTGGCGAAGCCGCGCAGGCCGAACGCGACGCACACGACGACCGTCCCCACGCCGATCCATACCGGGATCACGAGCCGCTGCCAAAGCACGGCTCCGTTCATCTTGCGCCAACTGAGGACCGGCGCCACCGCCATGAGGAAGAGGAGAGTCAGGCCGACCGGGACGGCCACGGTGTTGAAGAAGGGCGCACCGACCGTCACCTGCTGCTGCGTGACCGCCTCGTAGAGGAGCGGGTAGAGGGTGCCGAGCAGGACCACGAACGCGAACCCGACGAAGAGCACGTTGTTGAGGAGGAACGCACCTTCGCGCCCGAGCGGGGCGTCGATCCCGCCCGGGGAGCGCAACCGGTCGCCCCGCCAGGCGATCAGGCCGAACCCGACGATGACGACCGCGAAGAAGAAGCCGATGAGCAACGGGCCGAGTGAGGACTCGGAGAACGCGTGAACGGAGGTGATGACTCCGGATCGGGTCAAGAAGGTGCCGAGGATGGTGAGGGCGAACGTCGCGATGGACAGGGAGAGGTTCCACACCCGCATCAGTCCCCGGCGCTCCTGGACGAGGACCGAGTGGAGGTAGGCCGTCCCGCAGAGCCACGGCAACAGCGCCGCGTTCTCCACCGGGTCCCAGCCCCAGAAGCCGCCCCAGCCGAGCACCTGGTACGACCACCAGGCACCCAGGACGATGCCGACGGAGAGGAAGGTGAACGCCACCAGGGTCCAGCGCCGGCACTCGATCTGCCAGCGGTCCCCCACCCGGCCCGTGGCCAGCATCCCGATGGCGAAGGCGAACGGGACCGTGAAGACGACGAATCCCACGTAGAGGAGCGGCGGGTGGATGGCCACCAGCGGGTTGTCCTGGAGGAGCGAGTTGGGCCCGAGCCCCTGCGTCACGCCGGAAGCGGTGACGAAGGGGTTGGCCGGACCCACCATGAGCCCGAAGAAGAAAGCGGAGACGACGTAGAGGACGAGCGTGGCGTAGCGGATGACCGCATCGTCCGCCTGCCGGCGGTACCGCCACACGAAGATGGTCGAGACCACCGAGAGAATGAGGCCCCACAGCAGGATGGATCCCGCCAGTGCGGACCACATGCCCGTGACCGAGTACAGCAACGGCGTGACCGTGCTGTTGTTCTGGGCCACGAACACCAGCGTGAAGTCATGGGTGACGAGCGCGTGCTCCATCGCAGCGGCGGCGAAGAGGCCGCCGACGAGCATGACCGGCGCCAGCAGCCGGGCATCACCGAACGGGCCCGATGGCTCCGGCGCCGGCTCGCCCGGGACGTGGCGGCGGGCGACGAGCCCGAGGACGGAGACGACGATCCCCACGAGGCTCGCTACGAAGGCGAGCCACACCCCGATGGTCCCCAGATGAGCGTCGAGCATCAGCAGACCGGACCGGTCGACGTCACCTTCACCCGGGCCGGGTACTGGGCGCTGTACGTGCTCGAGTGCTTGATCATGATGGAGTTCGACACGAAGTCGCTCGACGTGTCCGACGTGAAGTGCCCCACCACGACAACGGGGACCCGCGCCTTGAAGAGCCCGGGGGGGCTGCCTGTGTTGGCGACGTGGACCACGTGCGGACCCTGGCAGATGTTGAAGTCCGAGCCGGCGTCGGTGGCGTGGATGGTGCCGGGGACGACGGTGCCCTCGAGCCGGAACGTCTGGGTGCCCAGCGTGTGCCGGTGGGCGAAGGCCTGGTCGACCGTGTCGAAGTAGTTGAGCGAGCTGCCCAGACCCTCGACGAGGAGGAAGATCAGCGCCACCACCAGCAGTGCGAAGACGGCGAGGACCCGCCGGCTGGTCCGCCGGCGCCGCGGCGGCGGCACGGCCGGGCCCTGGTGGACCTCGGACGTGGGCGGGCTGGGCGGCGGGTTCGGCTCAGTGGTGGTGCCGGTCACGACCGCTCGCCGTGGGCCGGCGCGCTCTCCGGGTCGGCCGGTGGCGGCTCCGACATCCGCAGCACGCGCTCCCAGCGCCGTCGGCGCAGCGACCAGGGTGATGGCGTAGACGAACAGCGTTGCCAGCGCGATGGCGTACCCGGCGTCCACGTAGCTCATGGCGCATCTCCCGACGGGCCAGTCGCCGTGCCGACGAGCTCAGTGTCCTCGCTCCAGCGCTCGGACAGCGAGACCTCGAGCTCCTGGTCGCCCACCGCGTCCTGCAGCACCTCCACCTGGTACCGCACGCCGAGCAGCCAGACGAAGACAAGCGAGAAGGCGACGAAGCCGAGCAGGAACGTCCACGACATGGAGGGCGACGCGTGGATCTGGAAGCCCGGGTCGATGAAGGTGCCGCCTTGGTGGAGGGTGTTCCACCAGTCCACCGAGAAATGCACGATCGGGATGTCGACGGCGATGAGCAGCGCGGCCACGGCACACCGCCGGGCGCGAATCGCCGGCTCCGCCGGCACGCGCCGCAGGGCCAGGTACCCGATTTCGAGCAGCAACAGCAGCGCGGTAGAGGTCAGCCGGGCGTCCCACGTCCACCAGACACCCCAGACGGGGCGACCCCACAGCGCACCGGTGACGAGCGTTAGCGCTGCGAAGACCGCGCCCACCTCGACGGCTGACGCAGCCAGGCGGTCCCAGAAGAACGAGCGCGTGCGGGGCCAGAGGTAGAGCAGGCTCCCCCCCGCCGCGACGAGCCCGACCCAGTAGAGCGCCACCGTGGCGATGGCCGGGTGGATGTAGAGCAGCCGGGCCAGGTTCCCCTGGAACCGGTCCGGCGGCGTGACCCACAAACCGAGCCACACGGTGAAGCCCATCGCGACGACGCCGAGCGCACCCACGACATTGAGCCAGCGCGGCCTGCGCGCCAGAGCGTTCACGCTGCCTCCTGGAGCGGCCCGTAGAGCACGATGCCCACCACGAGATAGATGACCGCGAAGGGGACGAGGATCTTGAGCCACTGGGTCCCCGACGATGCGTTGCCGTCGAGCGCGGCCTCCCACGCCTTGGAGCCGGCGAGCAGCACCGGTGCCAGTACCGGCAGCACCAGCAGCGGGAGGAGGGTGTCGCGCACGCGCAGACCGGCCGAGAGGCCGCCGTACAGAACGCCCGCGCAGGCGAGGCCGACGGTGGCCAGCAGGCTCGCGGTCACGGCCAGCCACACGACGTGCACCCGCACGTCGAAGAGGAAGGTGACGCCCGCCCAGAGCACGAGCTGGAGCACGAGAAGCTGCAGTGCGACGGCGGCGGCCTTGCCCAGGAAGATCCCCGCCGGGTCGATGCCGGAGAGCCGCAGCCCGTCGCGCGTCCCCTCCCCGGACTCGACGGCCACGCTGCGCTGGATCGCCAGGACCGTCGAGAACAACAGGGCGACCCAGAAGATCCCGGGGGCGGCGTGGCGCAGCGACGCCTGGTCCGGGCCGATGGCGAACGCGAGGAGGACGAGGACGAGGACGGCGAAGGGGACGACCTGCCAGAGCGCGACCCGCGAGCGCGCCTCGATCCGCAGGTCCTTGCCGGCGACCAGCACCGCGTCATGCCACATGGCTGGCCCCCCCGACGTCGGTCGGCACCGCGGTGAGGGTGGTGCGCCTCCCGCCGGGCTCCTCACCGGTCACGCGCCCGCCGCCCATGGAGACCACCCGGTCGGCCAAGGGAACCGAGAGCTGCGGCTCGTGGGACGACAGCAGCACCGTGGCCCCGTCCGACACGGCCTCACAGATCAGGTCCCGCAGGAGGGAGCGCGACGTGGCATCGAGCCCGGCGTGCGGCTCGTCGAGCAGCCAGAGAGCGGGCCGGCGGGCCAGCAGCGCGGCGAGCGCGGCGCGGCGGCGCTGGCCGGCCGAGAGCCGACCGGCCGGCGTCGTGCGCAGACGCCCGGTCAGGCCGAGGCGCTCGAGCGCGTCGTCGGCGCTCGAGATGGGCAGCCCCAGAGCCCGTACGGCGAACTGGACGTTCTCCGCCGCGCTGAGGTCGTCGTAGAGAGGGGCGGCATGCCCCAGGAGGCCGACGTAGCGGCGCACCGACGTGTGGTCCGTGGTGAGGTCGACCCCGAGCACCGTGGCCTCGCCCGACGTGACCGGGAGCAAGCCGGCACAGGCGCGCAGCAGGCTGGTCTTGCCCGCCCCGTTGGCCCCGACCACGACGACGACCTCACCCTGGTCGAGAGAGAGATCGACCCCGGCAAGGGCTGGGAAGCGGCCGGCGAGTGCGACCGCGGCACGAAAGTGGACGACAGGGGCCATGGCCTTCGCCACCATGGTAGGGGGGGTGGGTACCAGGGTTCCAAGCGGGGGGGTCCGGGCGGCCGGGACTCCGTGGACGCCCCTGCCGATCAGCGCATGTGGGCGAGGGCGTTGATCGAATCGAGGGAGGTCGCCGGGTCGCCGTCCACCTCGGCGCGGGCGAAGTCGCTGAGCGCCGCCTCGTGGGCCACCAGGAGGTCGGCCGTCTCCCTCTCCGCCGGGCTCAGCACGCCGATCCGCTGGTAGAGCGGGATGTACTGGGCGGTGATCGGCCAGATCGTCGCCATCAACTGGTTCCAGCTCAGGGCCAGGGCGCCGGGAAGGAGCGCCGTGGCCGTGGCCTCCATCTCGGGATCGGGATCGGTCGAGAGGCCGGCCCGCTCCAGCGCTGGCGCGGCGGCCTCCTTGGTCCGGCGTTCGAGGGTGGCGAGCACCCGCATCTTGGCCGCCTGGTCCGGGTCGTCGAGCTGGTCGGCGATCCCGCCGAACAGGAGCTCGCCCAGGACCTCACCCTGATAGGCCTTGACCCACAGCTCGGCGAGCCCGTCCTCGGGGGAGAAGAGCGGCTCGGGGACGGTGTCGGTATCAGTCATAGATGACCGACGATAACGCCGGCGTCCTGCGGGCGCTCAGGGCATTTCGCCCATCGGTAGTCTCCGTCGCACCGATGGTGACCGTCCTCATGCCGCTACCGGCTTGTGACTTCGACCCGACTGAGGTGGCCGTCAGCTGGCAGGTCCTCTCCGCGGCGGGTCACGACGTCGCCTTCGCCACCCCGTCGGGACAGCCGGGCCGGGCCGACGACCTGATGCTGACCGGCCAGGGGCTCGATCCGTGGGGCGCCCTCCCGGGCGTGCGTCGCCTCACGGTTGTCGGCCGGGTCCTACGCGCGAACGGCGATGCCCGGCGCGCCTACGCGGCCCTCGTCAGCGACGCGGCCTTCGCGTCGCCCCTGCACTGGGGTGCGGCGCGACGGAGCTCCTATGACGCGCTCGTGCTTCCCGGTGGCCACCGGGCCCGCGGTATGCGCGCGTACCTCGAGAGCCCCGAGGTGCAGCAGATGGCCGTCGACTCGTTCCGCTCCGGCAAGCCGGTCGGGGCGATCTGCCACGGCGTCCTGGTGGCGGCGCGGGCCCAGGACCCGGCGACCGGCCACTCGGTCCTGCATGGGCGGCGGACGACGGCGCTCACCTGGGCGCTCGAGGAAAAGGCCTGGGGCACCGCGCACTGGACCCGGTTCTGGGACCCCAACTACTACCGGACCTACGTGGAGGAGCGGGGGCAGCCCTGGGGGTACATGTCCGTGCAGCAGGAGGTGACGCGGGCGTTGGCCGATCCGGCCGACTTCGCGGACGTGGAGAGGGGCGTGCCGGACTGGCGGCGCAAAACGAGTGGACGGGCCCGGGACACTCTCGACGACGATCGACCCGCCTGGGTGGTGCGCGACGGCTCCTACGTCTCGGCCCGCTGGCCGGGCGACGCCCACACGTTCGCCCGGACGTTCGCCGAGGTGCTGGCCGAGACGGCCTGAG
Source organism: uncultured Acidimicrobiaceae bacterium (assembly GCA_963719485.1). Lineage (GTDB taxonomy): Bacteria > Actinomycetota > Acidimicrobiia > Acidimicrobiales > RAAP-2 > Bog-473. The sequence continues at coordinate 2,101,157 of OY970387.1, read as the reverse complement.
GCTTATCGGCCCGTCGTCACCTCAATGACGATGTGTGCGGTGAGGGTCAGGTTCCGTCGAGGACGAGGTCGAAGGCGGCCGGCGGCACGAGCTTCCCAAAGTAGAGGTCCTCGGCCCGGTTCCAACGGGCCTCCCACGCCGCCCGGTAGACCTCGCCCTCTCGTCGGAGGAGGCGTTCCCTGCGGACGGGACGGGGGACCTCGAGCAGGACGCGCAGATCGAAGAGGTGCGCCAGCTCGGGCCGGGCGCTGTAGGCACCGTCGAGGATGACGGTGCCGGCAGGGTCTCCGGTGATCTCCGCGGCCAGACGACCGTCGTCGGCCTCCCAGTCGTAGGGCCGCCAGGTCGCCGGCTGCCCACGACGAAGGCATTCGAGGACGGCGTGCTGGCGCCGCCAGTCGATGACGAGGTCCACTTTGACGGCGGGCTCCATCGCATCCCAGTAGGCGTCGCTGCCGCCACGGTAGAAGTCGTCGCCGTCGATGACGAGCGCGCCGACAGCGGCCCCGACGTGGTGCGCGAGCGTCGACTTGCCCGCTCCGGAACGACCGTCGAGCGCGACCAGCACCGGGGACTGCGAGCCCTGGCGCAGCACACCGATCCGGTCGCGCAGGAGGGCGGGCGCGGCCTCTGTTCCGGTCGGCACCGGGCCGGGGACGCTGCCGGCCACGCCCTCAGCTCTTGGACAGGCGGCTGAGGCCGATGTCGTTGAGGAAGTTCGAGAGCTGCGACGAGAGCCAGCTGACGTTGTCTGTCAGGAGGAGCACGCCGAACACGACCAGGACGAGGCCCGCCGCCAGCTCGACCGCCCAGAGCCAGTTCCGGGCCCGCGTCAGTGCCGCGGTGAGGCGGCCGAAGGCGAGACCGACCAGCACGAAGGGCACCGCCAGTCCGAGCGAATAGGCGAAGAGGAGCAGCACGCCCCCGGGGAGCGTCCCGTTGTGCGCAGCGAGGCCGAGCACGACGCCCAGGATCGGCCCGATGCACGGTGTCCAGGCAAAGGCGAACGCCATCCCCATGAGCGGGGCGGCCCAGACCCCGAGCCGCGAGGGGCGCACGTCGAAGCGACGCTCACCGGTCACCCGCGTCACCACGCCGAGGGTGCCCGCTCCCGCATGGGCCCACACTCTCGCCGGGAGGGCGCTGAGCAGCATGACCACCCCCAGCAGGATGATGACGGCGCCGCTCAGGTGAGCGAGCGTGATCTCGTGCGCATCGAGCACACGGCCGATGCTCGACGCGGTCGCCCCCAGCGCCACGAAGACCAGGGTGAAGCCGGCCACGAACAGCCCGATGCCGCGGAGCACCGGGCGCAGGGCGACCGCCGGGGTCGTCCCTTCTCCGCCGGCCTCGAGCTCGGCCGCGGAGAGTCCGGAGACCATGGAGACGTAGCCCGGGACCAGCGGCAGGACGCACGGGGAGACGAAGGAGAGGATCCCGGCCCCGAAGGCGACGAGGACGCCGACCGGATCGGCCGAAATCGCGGCGGGTGCGGCAGGTGCGAGGAGCGCGGCGGCCCCCCTTTACCTGAGGCTCTTGCGGACCAGGTCCATGTCGGCCTCCACCATCATGGTGACCAGTTCAGGAAAGTCGACCTCGGGACGCCAACCGAGCACCGAGTGTGCCTTGGCCGGATCCCCCACGAGCAGATCGACCTCGGCGGGGCGCAGGAAGCGCTCATCAATGACGACGTGCTGCTCCCAGTCGAGGCCGGCAGCCTCGAAGGCAAGCCGGCACAGCTCGCGCACCGCATGGGTCTCTCCGGTCGACACGACGTAGTCGTCCGGCCCGTCCTGTTGGAGCATCAGCCACATCGCCCGGACGTAGTCGGCGGCATAGCCCCAGTCCCGCTGGGCGTCGAGGTTGCCGAGCGCCAACTTGTCCTGGAGCTTGTGCGCGATGCGCGCCACGCCGTGGGTCACCTTGCGTGTGACGAACTCGAGGCCGCGGCGAGGGGATTCGTGATTGAAGAGGATCCCCGAGGAGGCGTGGAGCTGGTAGCTCTCGCGGTAATTGACCGTGATCCAATGCCCGTAGACCTTGGCCACGCCGTAGGGGCTCCGGGGGTGCAGGGGCGTCGACTCACGCTGCGGCACCTCCTGCACCTTGCCGAACATCTCTGACGAGCTGGCCTGGTAGAAGCGGATCTCGGGGTCGACCAGACGGATGGCGTCGAGCATCCGCGTCACCCCGAGGGCGGTCGTCTCGCCCGTCAGCACCGGCTGGGTGAAGCTCGTCTGGACGAAGGACTGCGCGGCGAGGTTGTAGACCTCCGTCGGCCGGTGGTCGCGCAGGATGTTGATCAGCGACACCTCGTCGAGGAGGTCACCCGCCACCAGCTCGATCTGATCCTGGATGTGCGCGATGCGCTCGAAGTTCAGCGTGCTCGACCGCCGCACCATGCCGATGACCGTGTAACCCTGCGAAAGCAGAAATTCGGCCAGGTACGAGCCGTCCTGGCCCGTCACGCCCGTGATCAGTGCCCGTTTTGCCATCGGCGCAACGCTAGTCGACCTGCCAGTGCGCCCTCCCGGCACGCGTACAGTTCCGTCGTGGCGACCGCGTGCATGGTGTCGTTCCGACTCGGCGGCGGAGACGGGGTGTCCGTCGAGGCGGCGAAATGGGCTGGTGCGCTGGGCCTCCTCGGCTGGACCGTGCACACGGTGGCGGGCGCGGGGCCCGTCGACACCGTCCTACCCGGGTTGGCCATGGACGCGGCCGAGCCGCCGACCCGCGCCGAGGTGGACGACGCGCTGGCCGGGGCCGATCTCGTCGTCGTCGAGAACCTGTGCTCTCTCCCCCTCAACCCGCCGGCGGCGCACGTCGTGGCGGCGGCCTGCGCGGGACGACCGGCGCTCCTCCGCCATCACGACCTGCCGTGGCAACGCCCGCAGCTGTCCCACTTCCCGCCGCCGCCGGACGACGTCGCATGGGCGCATGTGACCATCAACGAGCTGAGCCGGTCGGAGCTGGCCGCACGCGGGATCACGGCGACGACGATGTACAACACGTTCGACCCGAATCCGACGGCGGGCGAACGAGTGGGCGTGCGCGCCGCGCTCGGCGTCCCCGACGGCATGCCCCTGCTGCTGCAACCGACACGCGCGCTGGCGCGCAAGAACATCGGTGGAGCGATCGCTCTCGCCGAGGCAGTCCGCGGCGTCTACTGGCTCCTTGGTCCCGCCGAGGACGGGTACGGGCCCGAGCTCCAGCGCGTGGTGGCGCGGGCCCGCTGCCGTGTGGTGCTCGGTGCGCCGGCCGGCGGCTGTTCCATCGCCGATGCCTACGCCGCCTGCGATGCTGTCCTGCTCCCTTCGTTCTGGGAGGGCTTCGGCAACCCGTCGGTGGAGTCGGCGACCTACCGGCGACCGCTCGCGATCGGCCCGTACCCGGTGGCGGCCGAGCTCGCGGCGTTCGGCTTCCGATGGTTCGACGCGGGTGACCCGGGCGCCCTGGCCCGGTGGCTCGATGACCCCGACCCTCGCGTCATCTCCCACAACCACCGGATCGCGGCGCACCATTTCAACCTGGCCGACCTGCCGACACGGCTTGCAGGGGTCCTGTTGCGTGTCCCCGGTCTCTGACCGTTCGGTAACCTGAGCCGATGTCCGGAGTGATCCAGGCGGCCTCCAGGCGGCTCACGGCCGAGCAACGGCGGGTCCAGCTCTTCGCCGTGGCCCTCGAGCTGTTTGCGCAACGGGGCTACCGGGCCACCACGATGGACGACATCGCCGAAGCCGCCGGGGTGACCAAGCCGCTCCTCTACCAGCACTTCTCCTCCAAACGTGCGCTCTACCTCGAGCTGGTCGACTCCATTGCCCAGAACGTCCTGGCGGCCATTCAGCACGCCGTGCGCCGGGCCGAGGGCCCCCGCCAGCAGGTCGAGCTGGGCTTTGCCGCCTACTTCCGCCTGGTCGTCAGCCACGAGGCGGAATTCCGGCTGCTCTACGGGCGGGACCACGCCGGCGACTTCGAGCTGGGCCGGGCCCTGCGCGCCGTGGAAGATGCCATTGCCGAGGCCATCGACCCGCTCATCGACGCGGGACTCGACGACGACCACCGACGCCTGCTCGCCTACGGGATCGTGGGCATGGCGGAGGGCGTGAGCCGTCGCTTCATGGCGCAGCGTCCCGACTCCGAGGCCGAGGTCGACGAGGAGGCACAGAAGCTCGCCGGCCGCATGGCGGACCTGGCCTGGGCCGGGCTGCGCTCGGTACACCCGGACTGAAGCACGTCACAGGAGCGTGATGAGCGTCCGGCACAGGTCCCAGAGCTCGTCGACGCACGCCGCATACACCTCCGCCTCGTGCCCCGCCGGATCGAGGACGTCGTCGCTGTCGGAAAGCTCGACGTCGCCGAGGTCCAGCGCGGCCACGCGTTCGTCGAGGGCCGGTGGCGGTGGCGCGAGTCGCCGGCACGCGTCGTGGATGGTGGCCGTCTTCGCGGCCGCGTCGGGGAACTGGCGCCGGACGAAGCGCACGTGGTCAGCCTCCATCACGACCACCAGCTGCGCGTGCACGAGGTCGACCCCGTGCACCTGCCGGCTCCGGTGCCGGCGGAAGTCGGCGCCGCCCAGCTCGGGAAGACGAGCCAGCGCGGTGCGGGTGCGCAGCCCCATCGGCTGACCATCGATGGTGTGCGTGCCCGCGGTCACGACCTGGAGCGGGTCCCCGGGACGTCCGTCGCGGAGGACGTCGAGCATGAAGCCCGCCATGACGGACCGCGCCGCATTGCCCGTGCAGAGCACCAGGAGGTCGGTCATCCGGCGCCGCGGAGTAGGGCGAGAGCGTCGGCGTCGAGGACGTGCTGCGCGTGGCGGGTCGAGCTGGTGAGGAACATCAGATCGCCCCGTTCGGTCCGCTGGACGACCATGGAGGCGACGATGGCCATCAGGACACCGCCGAAGGTGTCGCGTCGGACGTCGGCCCGCAGCTGCTCCAGCGAGTAGTCGCGCACGCCCCGCCGGCACAGCGCGTCGTGGTAGTGCGCGAGCAGCTCCGGTTCGTGGGCCCGACGGTCTTCGGTGCCGAGGCAGCCCCCGATGAAATAGGCAACGTCGGCGGACGCGCCGGCCCACGCGGCGGTCTGCCAGTCGACGACCACCGGTCGCGGGTTGTCCGCCTGGAACAACAGGTTGTCGAGACGGAAGTCGCCGTGGCTGGCCGTGCGCGGCCCGCTCCGCAGGCGCAGGTACGTCGGGAGGTGCTCAGCGAAGAGCCGGCACACCTCTTGATGCTCCGGAGCGAGCTCGTCGGCGTAGCGCTCCAGGAAACCCGGCAGGAGTGAGGACAACAGGGCGACGAGGAAGCCGTCGGACTCCGGGGTGGACCGGTTGAGCCACTCGAGAGCCTCGAGCTCCGGAGCCTCCCAGCAAGGTGCGTGCAGGCCCGCCATCTCCTCGAGGACGGCGGCTGCCACGTCAGGAGTGCATGCCTCGATCTGATCGCCCTGCGCCGCGCCGGCGATGTCCTCCATCAGCAGCGTGAACCAGCCCGTGTCGGGCTCCACCTCGGCCAGGTAGGTGCTCGGCAGCCGAGCGCCGACCCGGGCGGCCACCTCACGGTAGAAGCGGACTTCTATCTCGTAGGCCCGCAACGCGAGGCCGGTGCCGCGGCTCTGGTCGTCGGCCGAGGCGAATTTGCCGACCACACTGGCGGGGCCCGCTCCGGCCTCGTCCAGGGTCAGGACGAAGCGTGTCGTGTCAGCCATCTGGCCTGTCCCGATCGGAGCCGTCTCGAAGGAGCGGACCGACACACCATCCGCCACTGCGCCGGCCCGCCTGAGGACGTCGGTCAGCCAATCCGGGGTGACGTCGGAGGCACGGCGGAGGACTGAGGGTGGCGGCACGGCAGGCCGACACTATTGGCCCGGCCCGCTACGAGGCGCCGGAGGGTGATGGTGCGCCCGAGACGCCGTCCGCTCGCCGGCTCAGATGCGCTCGGCGCGGGCCAACTCCTCGACCGGGTGGTGCGTGTTGCCGTTTGTCTCGGCCACGGTCGGTGCGGTGCCCGGATCGTGCAGGACGATCTGGTTGCGGCCGGATCGCTTCGCCACCAGGAGCGCGTCGTCGGCCCGGCGGAGGGCGGCGGCCAGCTCCTCACCCGGCTCGATCTCGGTGATCCCGAAGCTGGAGGTGAACTTGGGCAAGCCCCCGACGGTGATGGCGGCGTCGAGTTGTGCCTGCACGGTGTTCAAGGCGCGGGTTGCGTCGACCGCCGAACAGTCGGGGAAGGCGATGGCGAACTCCTCCCCGCCGTAACGGGATATGAGGTCGTGCGCCCGGAGCGTGTCGCGCAGGACACGGGCGAACAGCCGCAGCGCCCTGTCGCCGGTCTCGTGGCCGTAGGTGTCGTTCAGGTTCTTGAAGTGGTCCAGATCGGCCATCGCCACCGCCACGGGATGGAGATCGTGCGGCACCGCCGCCACCTTCTCGGAGAAGGAGCGCCGGTTGAACAGTCCGGTGAGCGTGTCCGTCGACGCCTGCAGCTGTGTCTCGGCCATCACCCTGAGCAAGCCGATCCGGGCGCCGGCCAGCTTGGCCATGGTGGTCAGGTCCTGGACCGTCGTGTCGTCCACCTCGGCTTCTGGCTCGCCGGTGGCGTGGATGACGCCCACTGTTCGCCCCATGATGGAGACCGGGACGCACAGTGCCGAGAGGCGGCCCTGTGGTCGGTTACGGAGCTTGGGACAGGCGTCGAGATCGTCACTGTCGGCGAACACCTGGACCTGGGCGCGACGGGCGGCGGGACAGCGATCGGGCGAGTCGACACTGCAACAGGGCGGCTCGCCCTCAGGCCCGACGCCGGCCATGCGGAGGAGATGGGCGTGGCTGTTGTCCGCCAGGAGCAACTCGGCCGGCGCCTCCGGCAGGACGGCAGCGAAGGACCGCTCGATGACGTCGATGACCTCGGGCTCGCCTTCGGCCATGTCCAACGCGTTGGCAAGGCGACTCTCGAAGCGCTGGCGCTGTGCCTGCATCTCCCGAGTGATCCCTTCGCGGTCGGCGACCTCGATCGCCTGACTCAGCTCTCGCGTGAGCGTCCGGACCTTCTGGTCGGTCTTGTTCTGCTGTCGGTCGCTGACGATGACCAGCAGGTACACCAGCGGGAGCAGCATCGCGATGAGGACACCCGCGGTCACCAGGTAGGGGGTAAGGCCCGATCCGGCGGAATGGCCGACGGCCACCGCCGGTACCACCAGTACGCCGAGGACGACCAGTCCAGCGAGCGGGCTGATGAAGCGAAGGCGCTTGGCCTTCGCGATTTCACCATGCCATTCCTCTTCGGTCACCATTCCCGATGATCCCTTCGACCGGGGGCCATCCCGGTCAATCCGGAATGCGGCCCACCGCCAATCCTTCGTTCGCCGTTGTAATTGTCGGCTGCAACGGGGGGATCTTTAGGGAATGGCGCGGCGCGGCGCGAACCGGTCACTCTGGCCGGTCAACCGCGAACGCCCTGGTAGATCAGTTGATGTGGATGCCGCTGATCGCCCGGCTGATCACCAGGCGCTGGATCTCGGAGGTCCCCTCGAAAATTGTGTAGATCTTCGAGTCGCGGTGCCACTGCTCGACCGGGTTCTCCCGGACGTAGCCGTACCCGCCGAGGATCTGGATGGCCTGGTCGGTCACCCACACGGCGTTCTCACCGGCGTAGAGCTTGGACATGGAGCCCTCGCCGTTCTCGAACTTCTTGCCGGTGCTGGCCATGTTGGCCGCACGGTGCACGAGCAACCGGGCGGCATCCGTGTGCATCTTCATGTCGGCCAGCTTGAACGCGATGGCTTGGTTCTCGATGATGGCCCGGCCGAACTGCTTGCGCTCTTTGGCGTAGTCGAGCGCATACTCGTAGGCGGCCCGGGCGATGCCGACGGCCTGCGCACCGACGATGGGACGGGAGGCCTCGAAGGTGGCCATGGCGGCCTGCGTGGACGTCTTCTTGCCTTCCTTGGCCCGGGCGAGGCGAGCATCCAGCTTCTCTTTGCCCCCGAGGAGGCAGCGGCCGGGCACGCGGCAGTCGTCCAGGACGACCTCGGCGGTGTGCGAGGCACGGATGCCCATCTTCTTGAACTTCTGCCCCTGGGAGATGCCCGGCGTGCCCTCCGGCACCACGAAACTCGCCTGGCCTCGGCTCCCGAGCGACGGTTCCACCGAGAGGACGAGCACGTGGGTATTGGCAATACCACCGTTTGTGATCCACGTCTTGGTGCCGTTGAGCACCCACTCGTCCTTGGCCTCGTCGTAGACCGCCCGTGACTTCAAGGACGAGACATCCGAGCCGGCGTCGGGCTCGGAGACCCCGAAGGCGGCCAGCTTGACGTCGTCGGGCGTCCCGAAGCAGTGGGGGATCCACTCCCCGATCTGCTCGGGCGTCCCGTTGGCGAAGATCCCGGCCACCGCCAAGGTGGAGCCGAAGATGGCGAGCGCGATGCCTGCGTCGCCCCAGCTCATCTCCTCGTTGACCAGGCACATTTGGAGGCCGGTCGGGTCGGCGAACGCCTGGGCGACGAAGTCGAAGGAGTACAGCCCGTTCTTGGCGGCCTCCTCGATGATGGGCCACGGCGTCTCTTCACGCTCGTCCCATTCACGGCCGGCGGGGCGGACGACGTTCTCGGCGAACTCGTGGACCCACTTCTGAATCTGGAGCTGATCCTCGTTCAGCTCGAGCGAATAGTCGGCCATGATGCGCCTCCTTGGGCGACCCCGGCCGCGACCGAAGTCTCTACGTTCGATGGAACCGCTCCCGGGCACGATGGCCGCGGTCGGCGCGGTCGACCCGAGGGGTTCCGTGGTTACTCGACAGTAACCTACGATCCGGAAACCCGTCTACCCAGGGCGGGAAGATGCTCGTTGAGCTGGCCTTTCACGCCAGATCAGCGACGGATGGCCGTGCCTTCCGATGTGTCCTCGACGGTCCAGCCCCGGGCCACCAGCTCGTCACGGAGCGAGTCGGCCCGGGCGAAGTCCCTGGCGCGCCGCGCTTCGTCACGGGCGGCCACCAGCGCCGCCGACTCCTCGTCGACCTCGATGTCGGCGGCACGCAAAGACAGCCCGAGTGCGGCGGCAAGCACTGCAGCGGTGTGGGCCAGGCGGCCGCCCTCGTCCTCGGCGCCGGCGTCGGCAGCGGAGTGGGCCGCCGTGACGAGCTCGAAGATGCCGGCCAGCGCTCCCGAGGTGTCGAGGTCGTCGTCCATGTGCGCCCGGAAGACCGCCGACGCGCCCGGGTGCACATCCGTCGCCGGCGGCGTCCCCTCGACGACGAACCCGTCGTCCGTCTGGGCCAGCAGATCGACGACGCCGAAGTCCGCAAATCGCCTGGCCAAGCCGTCCAGCCGGGTGAGCCCCTTCTCGGCGTCTGACAGCGTGTCCGGCGTCACCTCGATGGGAGAGCGGTAATGGGCGCGGAGCACCAGCAACCGATAGGCGCGGGCATCGTGACGGGACAGCAGGTCGGGCAGCGTGGTGAAATTGCCGAGCGACTTCGACATCTTCGTCCCCTCGACCTCCACCCACCCGTTGTGCATCCAGTGCTGCGCGAAGACCTTGCTGTCGGCAACGGCCTGCGCGCGCTCGTTCTCGTGGTGCGGGAACTTCAGGTCCTGCCCGCCGCCGTGCAGGTCGAACCCCTCGCCGAGGAGGTCGAGGGACATGACGACACATTCGGTGTGCCAACCTGGCCTGCCCCGCCCCCACGGCGAGTCCCAACTGGGCTCCCCCTCCTTCGCCTTCTTCCACAGGGCGAAGTCGAGGGGCGACCGCTTGTCCTCGTTGGCCTCGACCCGGGCCCCGACCTGCAACGACGCCAGCGACTGCTGGGCCAGGAGGCCGTACCCGTCAACCTTGGAGACCTCTAGGTACACCCCATCTGGAGTCTCATAGGCCACGCCCCGGGCCACGAGGTCGCCCACCAGCGCCACCATGTCGTCGATGTACTGCGTGGCGTGGGGGATCTCCTGCGGGCGCAGGTCACCCAGCGCGTCCATGGACTCCCACCAGCGAGCCTCGAATTCCGCGGCCACGTCGGACTCGGTGCGCCCGAGCTCCGCGGCGCGCCTGATGATGTTGTCGTCGACGTCAGTGACGTTGGCCACGTGGTGCACCTTCAGCCCGGTGAAACTCAGGTACCGCCGGAGGATGTCGAAGGTCAGGTTGGCCCGCCCGTGGCCGATATGGGGCATGTCGTAGACGGTCGGACCGCACACGTACATTGACACCTCGCCCTCTTTGCGGAGCTCGAGGGGGTGGACCGTGCCCGTTGCGGTGTCGTGAAGGCGCAGCACCCGGGTACGGTAACCCGATCATGACGACCGGAGCGCCCCGCGTGCCCGACAAGCCGACCCTCGACGACCTCGAGGACCGGTGGGCCCCCGTCTGGGAGGAAGCGGGCACCTATCGCTTCGACGACGGCGCCAGCCGGAGCGAGGTCTTCTCCATCGACACGCCCCCGCCGACGGTGTCCGGCTCGCTCCACATGGGCTCCGTGTTCGGCTACGTGCAGACCGACGCCATCGCCCGCTACCGGCGCATGCGGGGGTGGAAGCTCTTCTACCCGATGGGCTGGGACGACAACGGGCTGCCGACCGAGCGCCGGGTACAGACCTACTTCGGCGTGACCTGCGACCCATCGCTCCCCCACGACCCGGACTTCACGCCGCCAGACGAGCCCGGCAAGGACGACGTCCCCGTGAGCCGGCCCAACTTCATCGCACTGTGCCACCAGCTCACCGCCGAGGACGAGCGGGCGTTCGAGGACCTCTGGCGACGTGTCGGACTCTCGGTCGACTGGGGCCGCACGTACGCCACCATCGACGACAAGAGCCGTCGGACCAGCCAGCGCATGTTCCTGCGCAATCTGGCCCGGGGCGAGGCGTACACGTCGGAGGCACCGACGCTTTGGGACGTGGACTTCCAGACGGCCGTGGCTCAGGCGGAGATGGAGGACCGCGAGGTGGCAAGCGCCTACCACCGCTTGCGCTTCGATGACATCGAGATCGAGACGACACGACCTGAGTTGGTTGCCGCCTGCGTGGCTCTGGTCGCCCACCCTGACGACGAGCGCTTTGCCGACCGCTTCGGTTCGACGGTGCACACGCCACTCTTCGGGGTCGAGGTGCCTGTGCTGGCACATCACCTCGCCGAGCCGGACAAGGGCTCGGGCATCGCCATGATCTGCACCTTCGGTGACGTCACCGACGTCGTCTGGTGGCGCGAACTCGGACTGCCGACGCGGAGCATCGTGACGCGGTCGGGCCGCATCACCGAGACACCGCCGCCCGGCGTGCCCGACGGCGAGGCCTGGCGCACCATCGCCGGCCGGACCGTGAAGCAGGCGCAGCGGGCCATGGTCGAGATGCTGGCCGCATCGGGGGAAATGGTCGGCGACCCCCGGCCCATTGAACACCAGGTGAAGTTCTACGAGCGCGGCAGCCGCCCGCTCGAGATCGTGACGAGCCGCCAGTGGTTCATCAGAAACGGGGGACGTGACGAGCCGCTGCGGCGTGAGTTGCTCGACCGGGGTGGCCAGCTCGACTGGCACCCCCCATACATGCAGGTCCGCTTCGACGACTGGGTCAGCGGGCTCAACGGCGACTGGCTGGTCAGCCGGCAGCGCTTCTTCGGGGTGCCCGTGCCGGTCTGGTACCCCGTCGGACCCGATGGCGAGGCCGACCACGGGTCACCCATCGTCCCGGACGAGACACGCCTTCCCATCGACCCGACGACGGACGTGCCCGACGGCTACACACAAGAGCGGCGCGGTGTACCCGGTGGGTTCACCGGCGATCCTGACGTCATGGACACCTGGGCCACCTCCTCGGTGACCCCGCAGATCGCCTGCGGTTGGGAGGACGACCCGGCGTTGTTCGCGGCCACCTTTCCGATGGACCTGCGGCCGCAGGGGCCCGAGATCATCCGCACCTGGCTCTTCTCGACCCTGCTTCGCTCGCACCAGGAGCACGGCGTCCTGCCGTGGCGGCACACCACCATCAACGGTTGGATCCTCGACCGGGACCGCAAGAAGATGTCGAAGTCGAAGGGCAACGTCGTCACGCCCATGGCGACGCTGGAGGAGTTCGGGTCCGACGCCGTGCGCTACTGGGCCTGCAACGGCCGACCCGGGACGGACACTGCGCTGGACACGGGCGTGATGAAGATCGGGCGACGGCTGGCGATCAAGATCCTGAACGCATCCAAGTTCGCGCTCGGCCGGTTGGGCGAGGGACCGGCGCCCGGAATCGAGGCGGTGCGCGAACCGCTCGACGCCGCACTCCTGACGCAGCTGTCAGCGCTCATCCGGACCGCCACGGCGGCGCACGAAGGGTTCGACTACGCGCGAGCACTCGAGGTCACCGAGACGTTCTTCTGGTCCTTCTGCGACGACTACCTCGAGTTGGTCAAGACCCGCGCCTACGGAGAAGGCGAGCCCGGGGGCACGGACTCGGCCCGGGCGACACTGGCGCTGGCGCTCTCCGCCCTGCATCGCCTCTTCGCGCCGTTCCTTCCCTTCGTGACCGAGGAGGTCTGGAGCTGGTGGCAGGAGGGCTCAGTGCATCTCGCGCCTTGGCCCGATGCCATCGATGTCGAGGCCGACTCGTCGGTGTTGACGGTGGCGGCCGAGGTGCTCGGTGCGGTCCGGCGTGAGAAGACGACCAACAAGCGCTCCATGCGGGCCCGGGTGGCGCTGCTCACGGTGACCGGGCCGACCGAGACGCTCGCTGCGGTCGAGGCGGCGCGAGGCGACATCGTCGATGCCGGCGGGGTGGACGAGCTGGTCGTTTTGATGGGCGACGCGCTGTCGGTGGCGGTGGCTCTGGCCGAGGACTAATGCGAGGAGGCCGCCGATTCGGCACCGAGGTAGGCGCCCACGACGTCGGAGTGGATATCAGCGGGCGTGCCCCGCTTCACCAGCTCGCCGTTGACCATGATGGCCGCCTCGTCCGCGAACGAGAGCGCGGTCTGGACGAACTGCTCCACCATGATGATGGTCAGCCCCTCCGATGCGACCAATTGGCCGACGACCTCATAGAGCTGGTCGACGATGATCGGGGCCAGGCCCATGGAGAGCTCGTCGAGCAGAAGGATCTGGGGGTCGGTGGTGAGCGCCCGGGCCATGGAGAGCATCCGCTGCTCGCCGCCCGACAGCGTGCCCGCCAGCTGCCGCCGCCGATCGGCCAGCGCGGGGAACCGCTCGAAAGCGCGCTCCTCCACCCAGGCACTCTTCAGCCCGGCCCGGCGGAAGGTGTACATGAGCAGGTTCTCCGAGACCGTCAGGTTCGGGAAGATCGACCGGCCCTCGGGGATCATGCACACGCCGGACCGGGCGAGTTGCTCGGCGGCGTTCCTCCCCAGCCGGCGGCCCGCCACCTCGACCGTCCCGGCCGTCAACGCGAGCTGTCCGGAGATCGCTTTGAGGAGGGTCGTCTTGCCGGCGCCATTCGGGCCGAGCAGCGCCAGCGCGGATCCCTTCCGCACCTCGAGCGAGATCCCGTGCAGCACCTCGATGCGCCCGTACCCGGCCCGGACGTCGACGGCGGAGAGGGCCGGCACGTCCGACCGTGTGCCTTCGACGCCGACCGCTCTTTCGGGGGCCGTTGTGGGCGGGGCCGACGCAGCCCCCCCGCCGAGATAGGCCTCCTGCACGACGGGGTCGGCTTGCACAGTCGCCGGATCACCGCGCGCGATCACGAGCCCGTTGTCGAGCACGTCGACCCGGGCGCAGATCGCCATCACGAGGGACATGTCGTGCTCGACCAGGAGGATGCCCATCCCCTCGGACGCCAACTGCTTGAGCACGGCACCGACGCCGAGGGTCTCGTCCGCATTGAGCCCCGAACTCGGCTCGTCGAGGAGGAGGACCGAGGGAGAGGTGGCGAGCGCACGGGCCATCTCGACCAGGCGGGCCAGTCCGGTCGGGAGGGAGTCGGTCGGCTCGTTGGCGACGTGGAGGATCCCGACCCGCGCTAGCTGGTAGTCCGCCTCCTCGGCCGGGGTCCGCCCGCTCGTGAGCTTGTGCTGCTGGACCTCGGCCGCCATCTGGACGTTCTCGCGTGCGGACAGGGTGCCGAACAGCTCCAGGCGTTGGAAGGTCCGGCCCAAGCCCAGGCGCGCCCGGACGTGCGGTTTGGACCCCGTCACATCGTGCGCACCCAGGTGCACGCGTCCGTGCGTCGGGCGCTGCAGGCCGGCGATCACGTTGAACAGCGTCGTCTTGCCGGCGCCGTTGGGCCCGATCAGCCCGTGGACCTCTCCGGCGGCGACGTCGAGCGCGACGGCATCGAGGGCTTGCAAGCCGCCGAAGCGCACCGAGACGTCCTCGACGGCGAGCGCGGGAGGATCCGGTTCAGCCAACGGAGGACACCGTGGGGGGATACGAGACCGGGGTCGGCGGGACACCGCCGCCCGCCTCGGTGCGGCTGCGGGCGCGGCGGGCCTCCCACCACGCGCCGAGGTGCGTGTAGGCCAGGCCGAGACCGTAGGGATTGCGCCCCACGGCGATGATGCCGACCCCGAACAGGATGTAGGTGAACCCGGAGACCGAGGGGATGTGCGTGGCGATGAGGGGCAGGAGGGCCACCCCGAGGCCCGCCTGCACCGCGCCGCTGAGGACGGTGATGCCGGCCAGGGCCACCGCCACGAAGAGCACGAGGCTGCTCACGAAGCTGAACTGCGAGAAGGAGACCGTGCGCGACATGCCGCCGTAGAGGGCGCCCGACAATCCGGCCATGCCTCCAGCAATCACGAAGACGACGAGCTTCGTGCGGGTGATGTTCATGCCCACCGTGGCGCACGCGGCCTGGCTGTCGCTCATGGCCACGAGGCGACGGCCGAACGGCCCGCGGCGCAGCGCGCCGACGCCGACGAGGCAGAGCGCGAAGACCACGGCGACCAGCACCATGAAGGCGCGGTCGGTCGTGAAGTGCATGCCGAAGAGGTCTGGGCGCCCGACGTTCATGGAGCCGTTGGGGATGACGGAGGGGTTGGTGAAGAACAGCTGGTCCATCAAGACGGCGAAGGCCAGCGTGGCGAGCGCCATGTACAGCGCCCGCAGCCGGAGCGCGGGAAGGGCCAGGATCCCGCCGGCGGCGGCGCACAGCCCGATGGCCGCAAGCACCCCGAGGGCTGAATCACCCCCGCCGACCTTGGTCATGGCCCAGGCGCCCAGCCCCATGAAGGTGAACTGGCACAACCAGACCTGTCCCCCGTAGCCCGACAGCAGCACCAGCGAGAGCGCGCCCAGGCCGATGGTCAGGGCCAGCCCGAGGGTGTAGAGGTTGGTGCCGGTGACGAAGGTCCCGATCACCAGGGTGGCGACGACCACGAGGCCGCCTCCCACCAGCGTCGAACGGAGGCTGGCCGGCTTCGGGGGGCGCAGACGCACCACCCGGCCGACGGTGAGCTTGGCCTGGGGCAGCAGGAGCAGGGCGACGATGAGCAGCCCCATGGGCAGGATCGCCGTGACGTCGCTGAGATAACTAGCCGGGACGTACCCGACGGCCAACGACTCCGAGACGCCCAGGATCATGGCGCCGAGGTAGGTCAGCGGCAGGCTGCTCAGCCGCCCGACGATGGCGGCCGCGTAGCCGAAGATGACCAGCTCGGAGAGGATGGCGATGCTCATGCCGGAACCGGGTGCCAGGAGGATCCCGGCGAGCCCGGCGAGCATGAACCCGACGATCCAGGCAAAGCCCGCGATGCGGCTGGTGCGGGCTCCGGTGAGCGAGGCCAGGCTCGGGTCGTCGACCACCGCCCGCATGGAGACCCCCATGCGCGTCATCTTGAAGAGGAGCCACAGTGCGATGGCCACGACCACCGCGCAGCCCATCGTTATGAGCTCCTCGTAGGTGAGGTTGACCCCGAGCACGCCGACCTGGTCCCCCTCGAACCACTCGGGCAGGTTGCGGGTAATGGTCTGGTCCCAGATCGTCGAGACCAGCCCGTAGAGCACCAGGAACAGACCCAGCGTCACCACGATCATGGTGCTGAGCGCGGCACCGTAGAGCGGCCGCATGAGGACGCGCTCGACCGCCAGGGCGAACACCGGGGCCACGACCAGCAGGACGATGGCAAGGGACAGGACGGGGTTCCAGCCCCACCCCTGCCACAGCTGCCAGTAGAGGTAGGCCATCAACATGCCCACCGCGCCGTGGGCGAAGTTGAAGACCCCGGTCGACTTGTACGTGACCACCAGGCCGCTGGCGGTCACTGCGTAGATGGAGCCCGTGACCAACCCGGCCACGACGAAGCTGACGAACTCGTTCACGACGGCTGCTCGTCAGTCCACGACGGGGGGAATCGACGCGGCCGTCGGCCTAGCGCGAGATGCCTTTGTAGCTGCTCGGATAGAAGCCTCCGGGTTTGCAGACGAAACCCGCCTTGGGATCGGGCGGGATGCGCTTCCAGTTCCCGTTCTCGTACTGGGCCACGATCCAGCACTGCCCGGGGATCTTCTGGGCCGGGTTCTCGTTCGTGATCAAACCGCTGGCGTCGAAAGACGTGACCTTGTCGAGCTGGGCCTCGAGGCTGGCCCGGGTGGGGTTTGCACCGGCGCCCTTGAGCGCCTGCACGAAGAGCTGGGCGCTGATCCACCCGTAGAGCGTGTAGAGGTCGAGCTGGGTCTGCGGGTCGACCTTCTTGGCCCACTTGTCGAACGTGGCCACGGCCGGGACGACCTTGGCGTCCTCGCCCATGTACAGCGCGGTGACGGTGCTGATGAGCGTCCCGTTGCCCGCCGAGCCGGGGTCGAAGCCGGCCTCGTAGGAGTTGGCCCCGGAAAACAGCAGCGCGTTGAGGCCCTCCTGCTTGTCCTCCTGGGCCATGGTGGAGATGTACGCGCCCTGCTGGCTGGGCTCGAAGAGCAGCTTCACGCCGGCGTTCTTCATCTTGATCATGTCGGGCAGGAAGCTGGTCTCGGTGAAGCTGGCGTCGCGGTCGTAGACCCACTTGTAACCCAGGCTGTTGGTCAGGTTGTGGAACGTGTGCTCGGCCGTGATGGCGGTGGCGGCCGAGTTGGAGCCGATGACACCGACCGCCTTGACGTCCTGGGGGTACTTGCTCTTGAGCCACTTGAACGGGCCGGTGGCCTCACCACCGGTGACGAGCGGAATGGCGGCGTAGAGGTTGGGGTCGGTGTAGAGGTTGGGGCTCAGCACCTGGGTCACCACCGGCACCTTGCCCGCGTCGATGGCCGGCTGCTCGGCGCCGTCCAGCAACGAGAAACCGCCGACGAAGGCGAAGTCGTTGGCTGCGATGCTCTTCGCCTCGTTCGTGACCGTGCCCGAGGAGAAGGCGCTGTCCATCCCGTTGAGCAGCAGCTTGCGTCCGTTGACCCCGCCCTGGCTGTTGATCATGGCGAAGTAGGCCTCGGTCCCCACCTTGGCGCCCTCGAACAACCCTGCGATGGGCGCCGAGATGTCGCTGATGGATCCCACCGTGATGGAATTCGCCGTCACGCCGGGCGTGGAAGAGTCGTTCGTGGCAGCACCAGCGGCGGGGCCGGCGCCGAGAGCCAGCGCGCCCGTCCCGAGTGCCAGTGCGACTCCGGACATGACCATGATCTTCAGTCGCGCGGTCCCGCCAGATCGCCACGCCGGACGGACGTTGTTCCCCACTGCCACCCCTTGTTCATGTCTCTCGGGCCGTGCGGCCTCATCTGACGCGAGGTCAGATCCCCGGCGGCGACTCTATGTCAGAAACATTTCGCGTGGCGTTCACGTCCAGACCCGTGGCGCGGGCGCTGGCCGTCCGGGCGCCCTCGAGGAAGTCGCCCACGGCCGAGGTCGTGGCCTGGCAGCGCAGGGAGGCCAGGACGTCAAAAGCGTGCTGCGCGAGGGGCAACTCGGCATAGGCCACCGGCTCGCGCGAGACCGCCCGCAGGCGATCGACGAACGTGCGCGCCGTCTCCACCGGAACGAGCGTGTCGTTGACGCCGTGGAGCACGAAGAACGGCGGTGCCTCGGCAGTCACCCGGTATGTCGGCGACGCGGCAAGGAAGAGGTCGGGGTGGGCCGACTCCGTCGTCTTCATGACCTTCTTCTCGAGCATCTTGACGAGGCCAGGCCCGAAGATGGCCGAACCCCCGGGCCCGCTGGTCAGGTCCATGACGCCGTAGAAGGGGACGCAGGCCTGCACCGCAGTGTCCGCGGCCTCGAACCCCGGCTGGAACGTCGGGTCACCGGCGCTCAGCGCGAGTAGTGCGCACAGGTGCCCGCCGGCCGATCCCCCGCTGACGGCCACGAAGGAGGGATCGCCGCCGTAGTCCGCGATGTGCTCCTTGACCCAGGCCACCGCCCGCTTGGCGTCGACGATGTGGTCCGGCCATGTGGCCTTGGGGCTGAGCCGGTAGTTGATGGCGACGCAGACCCACCCGCGTGCCACCAGCTCGTACATCATGGGCTTCCCCTGCTCGCGCTTCTCCCCGATGACCCATGCCCCTCCGTGGATGTACACCATGACGGGTGCCTTCGCGGCCGGTGCCAGGCGAGACCGGTAGATGTCGAGACGGTGACGCGGGCTGCCGTCGCCCCAGTAGTCGACGTTGCGCGTCGCCCGGACCGCCCGCGACCGGAGCGGGATGGCACGGGTCACCCGCCACCAGCGGCCCCAGGTCGGCGCAGTCGGGTCGCGCGGAACCGGGAAGGCGTCGCTCCGCACCTCGCCGAGCGCGGCGGCGGTGACACCCGAGGCCCGCCGTCCCGCGACACCGAGTCCTATGAGCCCAACCCAATCGGCCACGGCGACGGCCAGGCCGAGCCACCCGACCCAGTTGGAGAGCGCCCCGAACCTGATGAAGAGGGCGGTGGCGATCAGCTGCCAGATGATGTTCTGGAAGGCCAGCTCGCCTGCGATCCAGCCGCAGGTGAAGCTCAGGACGGTGAAGGGCTCCCGGCGGATCGGGCGGTAGGCGAGGGCCACCGCGACGGCTCCGACGAGGGTCACGATCAAGAACGCGTACGGCACCCCGCCATCTTCGCCCGACTCGGACGTTCTCCGCAGGTCCACCCCTGTTCGGAGACGGTCTCGGTCCGTTTGCCCTGGCCCGGGGAAGGCGCGAGCTTATGGACGCAGAGCGATGACCAAGGAGAGTCGATGACCCCCGAACGCCTGACAGGGCTCGATGCGAGTTTCCTGTACATGGAGACCCCGACCCTCCATATGCACGTGGCCATGACCGCCGTGTTCGACCCCTCGACCGTGCCGGGTGGCTACTCCTTCCGGCGGATCCGCCAGCTCATCAACGACCGCATTCCCCAAGCACCGGTGTTCCAGCGGCGCCTGGTGGAGGTGCCGATGCGGCTGGGCCACCCCGTCTGGGTCGACGACCCCGAGTTCGACATCGACAACCACCTGCGACGCGCCGCGCTGCCGTCGCCGGGAGGTATGCGTGAGCTGGGTGACTTCGCGGCCGACGTCATCAGCCGCCAGCTCCACCGCGACCGCCCGCTCTGGGAGATGTGGATCGTGGAAGGGCTGGAGGACGGGAAGATCGCGCTGGTCGTCAAGATGCACCACAGCACGATCGACGGCGTGTCCGGGGCAGAGCTGCTGGGCGTCCTCTTCGACCTCGAGCCCGACCCGCCGGCGCCGCATCCGCAGACGACGCGCCAACTCGACTCGCGTATCCCGTCGGGTCTCGAGCTGGTGGCGCAGGCGATGGCGACCGGGCTGGTGGCACCCTTCGACATCGGGCGCATGATGCTGCGCACCACCCGGAGCATCTTCGATGTGCGCCGGATCCGCCAGGGCCAGACGGCCAACGCGGCGCTGCCGTTGACCGCGCCGCGCACGTCCATCAATGTCGCCGTGCATGCCCGGCGGCGGGTCGCCTTCGCCGCCGCCAGCCTGGCGGACGCCAAGGCGCTCAAGAACAAGATGGGCACGACAGTCAACGACGTGGTGCTGGCCATGTGCGCCGGCGCGCTCCGCACTTACCTGCTGGCCGGCGACGAACTCCCCGACGCCCCGCTCGTCTCGGTGGTGCCGGTGTCGGTGACGCCAGACGTGGCCGAGCTGAAGGGCTCGAACAAGGTGTCGGCCATGTTCGTCCAGCTGCCCTGCCAGATCGAGGACCCGTTGGAACGACTGCAGCTCATCCATGAGGGCACCAAGGGAGCCAAGGAGGAGCACCAGGCGCTGGGGGCGACGACGTTGCAGAACTGGGCCGAGCACGCCACGCCGAACGTGTTCGCCGCCGCGGCCCGGCTCTACACCGGGATGAAGCTGGCCGACCGCCACCGGCCCGTCGCCAACCTCGTGGTCTCCAACGTGCCCGGCCCGGACTTTCCCCTCTACTTGGGCGGCAGCCAGATGCTCGGGATGTTCCCGCTGGGTCCGGTGATGGACGGCATGGGCCTCAACATCACCATCATGAGCAATCTCGGCGTTCTGTACTGGGGGTTGGCCTCAGACGCGCGCGCCGTCCCGCGCCTCTGGGATATCGCCGCCGCCATCCCGCACGCCCTGACCGAGTTGATGGAGGCGGCCGGGCTCGAGTCCCAGCCCTTCGACGTCCCGATCCATCTCGGGCCCGGCATGCCGCCCACCGCCAACTGGATCCGCTCCGCAGCGTCCGTCGACGCCGAGGCGACCGGTAGCGTGAGTGCATGACGGTTCGGGAGCTCGGCCACCTGGTGCTGTACGTGCGTGACCTCGGTCGCTCGGCGGCCTTCTACCGGGACGTCCTCGGCTGGCGCCAGGTGTTGCCCGGTCCGGGACAGGAGCCCGTCGGGGCCGCCGGATTCTCCTCTGGTCGCACGCATCACGAGCTCCTCCTGATTGAAGTCGGACCCGACGCCACTCCGATCCCGCTGGGGCGGCGCGTCGGCTTGTACCACTTCGGGCTCAACGTCGGCGAGACCGACGACGACCTGCGCGCCGCGTTGGACGCCGTGCAGAAGGCCGGGGCCACCGTGGTCGGTTCGGCCGACCACACCGTCACCCACAGCGTCTACATCCTCGATCCCGACGGCAACGAGATCGAGCTCTACGTCGACGTACCCGGCGTGGACTGGCAGTCGGATCCGACGCTCGTCGGCGCCGCCGTCCGCCCCCTCCGGCTCTGACCGGGACAACGGCCGCACCCGAGCACGATTGTGAGCAGGCCATGAGGGTGGTGCGCGCCGACGATGAGGGCGTGCGCATCGCGGCGGAGGTGCTGGCCGCAGGCGGCATCGCCGTGGTGCCGACCGACACCGTCTACGGGTTGGCGGCCCGGCCGGAAGATGCGGACGCCGTTCGCGCGGTCTACCGCGCCAAGAACCGGCCTGAGGGCATGCACCTTCCCGTGCTGGCCGCCTCCCTGGGGCAGGTGCGCGCACTCGGCGTGGCGTTCACATCGGGAGCCGAGGCGCTGGCTCGGCGCTGGTGGCCGGGGCCGCTGACCCTGGCCTTCGGCTTCGACACGGAACTTCAGCGGCCGGCCTGGCTGGACGGCCGCAACGAGGTGGCGGTACGCGTTCCCGACCACGACTTCCTGCGCACACTCCTGGAGAGGACGGGCCCCCTGCTCGTCACCAGTGCCAACCCGCACGGGGCGCCCACGCTGCGCACGGCGCAGGACGTGACGGATGGTCTCGGGCCGTCGGTCGACCTCGTCGTCGACGGTGGCCTGCTCGAGGACGTCCCCTCGACCCTGGTCAACGTGCGCGGGCCGCTCCCTGCGGTCGAGCGCGCGGGGGCCATTGAGCGGGAGGCCATCACGGCCACGCTGGCGGAGTCCCGGTGACCCGGACGCTGCTGGCGATCGAGACGTCGTGTGACGAGACGGCGGCGGCTGTGATCGACGACTCGTTGGCGGTGCGCTCCTCGGTGGTGGCCAGCCAGATCGATCTTCACGCCGACTTCGGCGGCGTCGTCCCGGAGCTGGCCAGCCGTGCCCACCTCGAGACCGTGACGCCCGTCGTCGAGCGGGCGCTGCACGAGGCCGGAGTCGCCGGGCAGGACCTGACGGCGGTGGCGGTCACCTCGGGTCCCGGCCTGGTTGGCGCCTTGCTCGTCGGCATCGCGACGGCCAAGGCGCTGGCGCTGGGCTGGGGCATCCCCGTGGTGGGGGTCAACCACCTGGAGGGCCACCTGGCCAGCGTCTACCTGGCCGATCACGAGGTGCCGTTCCCGCAGATCGCTCTGCTGGTGTCGGGAGGGCATTGCATGCTCACCCGCTCCACGGAGCCGGGGCGCTACGAGCTGCTCGGTGAGACGGTGGACGACTCCATCGGGGAGGCCTACGACAAGGTGGCCCGCTTTCTCGGCCTGGGGTATCCCGGCGGCCCGGTACTCGATCGCCTCGCCGCGACGGGTGAGGACGTGCTCGGCTTTCCCCGGCCCATGCTCGCCGACGGGTACACCTTCTCGTTCTCGGGACTCAAGACGGCGGTGGTGAACTACGTCCGTGCCGATCCGGGGTTCTCGGAGACCGAGGTGGCGGCCTCGTTCGTGGCCGCCTGCATGGATGTCCTCATCGCCAAGCTCCGCCGTGCGCTGCAGGAGTTCGGCGATCCCGCCGTCGCCATCGTCGGCGGCGTGGCGGCCAGCCCCATCCTGCGTACGCGGGCCCAGGCGCTGGCCGACGAGTTCGGCACCCGGTTGCTCATCCCACCCCACGCCATGGCCACCGACAACGCCGCGATGATCGGCGTTGCCGGCTGGCACAAACTGGCGGTGGCCGGCCCGAGCGCAGCCTCCTTCGGCCCCGAGCCCGACCTCCGTTTGCGCTTCGCTTAGAGGGTCGTCCGCCTCGATCGCGGACCCGCCGTGGCGCCGGCCCACAGGGGCGAGGGGCGCGAGGTCATGACCCGGCCCTTGGGGGCGGTGAAGGTGAGCTCCTCGTTCGCGTTCCCTGTCATGGTCCAGCCCTTGGAGTGCACCAGATGATGGTGGTAAAGGCATTGGAGCGCGAGGTTGCCCAGATCGGTCCGTCCCCCGGGCTTCCAGGGCACGATGTGGTGGATGTTGGTGAAGGTGACGTTGTTACATCCGGGGAACCGGCAATGTCGGTCCCGGCGCATGACCTCGCGGCGTTGGGCGTCGGTCGGTGTCCGCCGGGCCCGGCCCTCGTACATGGTGTGACCGACATCGTCGTCGACCCCGAGGGCGATGGTGGCGTCACAGGCGATTTGTTGGACGGTCTCGGTGCTGATCAGGCCGTCACGCTCGAGCTCACCGGCCAAATCGCTCGTCTCGCCCGAGTCCTCGACCAGGGCTTCGAGCGGGACGTGGACGACGACGAAGTACGGGCTGGCCTTCGTGGCGTTCTCCCCGCCTGAGGAGCGGATCAACTCCATGAAGGCATCGCAGAGGCGCTGGTCCCAGGGCGTCTCGCCGTCGGAGGGGACCGCTTTGGCCCGGGCTTCGAGGCACGCCCGGGTCGCGGCGAAGGACTCGGGGGGCAGCTGGACGCTCAGAGTGCGGAACGCCTCGTTGAAGCGCAAGAAGCGGCGGTCGTGCTCAGAGCGCGCCGATGGCGGCTTGGCTGACGCCTTCGTGCGGGCCACGTCGGCCAACTCGCGCACCGTGCACCCCTTGGCCTGATCGCAGAGCTCCTGGTCGGTCTCGGGGGTGGCCACGTCGGCCACGGCGCGCACCTTGTCGAAGGACACGTCCCCGGCGCACAGCGACTCGACGAGGTGCGGCATGTCCCAGGCCTTCTCGCCGACGTGCGCCAGCGTCCGCGCCGTCGGGGACGAGACCCCGAAGCGCTCGGCGGCCCAAGCCTCTGGAGAGGTCGCCCCATTTTCGCGATAGGTCTGGCGCCGGCTGACCTCGCCCAAGTGCACGGCAATCGTCCCCTCGGCGGCGGCCTTCTGCCGGAAGGCCCGATCGAGCACGTCGGTGAGCTCTTCGTCAGACGCCGCCGCAGCAGCAGCAGCAAGGTGATTCATCGGGCGGAGAACGGTCCGCCCTCCGGCGAAGACGTCGGAAGATCCGCTAGGTGGCCACCGCCCGACGCTCCCGACGTCGGCGCTCCCGGGAACCGAACAGGTGCGAGGAGAGGTCGAGGAGGACCCCGAGAGCCACGATGACCCAGCCGAACGCGTCGACCCCCTTTCCCGGCGCGTAGACGAGCGCGTAGAAGAGCGTCGTGTATGGCAGGAAGATGAAGCCAATGATGCCCTCCCAGCCCGAGCGGAAGGCGATGGTCAAGCGGTCCGAGAATATCCAGAGCAGGAAGATGACGAAGCGCGGGGAGATCGCGGCGACAAGTGCGAGGAGGCAGCCCATGACTCAGAGAGGGAGGCCGCCGGTGGCCGCGTTGGTCGACCCGGTGTCCTTGTAGGCGGCGATGGTGCGCTCGGCGATGCGCATCTGGTGGATCTCGTCGGCGCCGTCGGCGAAACGGGCCCAGCGCGCGTGCTGCAGCATGTTCGCGAGCGGGGTGTCGGTGGAGTAGCCGAGCGCTCCGTGCACCTGCATGGACCGGTCGATGATGCGGTTGAGGCTGTTGGCCACGAAGTGCTTGGCCATGGAGACCTCGGTGCGGAAGTCGTCGCCCCGGTCGATCTTGTACGCGGCGTGCAGCACCATCAGCTTGCACTGGTAGAGCTCCATCGCTGAGTCTGCAATGAGCCACTGCACACCCTGCTTCTCGGCCAGCAGCGACCCGTGCGAGTACCGGTGCAGGGAGCGGTCGACCATCATGTCGAGCGCCGTCTCCGCCTGGGCGATCCAGCGCATGCAGTGGGCCAGGCGGGCCGGGCCGAGCCGGTACTGCCCGAGTCGGTGGCCGTTGCCCCGCCCGCCGAGGATCTGCGAATCGTGCACCCGCAGGTCTTCGATGACGATCTCGGAATGGCCCGTCGACCCGTGCATCGTCTCGACCTCGCGCACGTCGTTCCAACCCTCGGCCGGGAGATCGACCAGGAAGGCAGTGTTGGCCCCGCGCGAGCCCGGCGGGACGTCCGGCTCGGTCCGGGCCACCAAAATGGCGAACTGGGCCCGGCGTGCGTTCGAGATGAACCACTTGTGCCCGTTGATGATCCACTCGTCCCCGTCCTTCTCGGCGCGGGTCTGAATCAGCGTCGGGTCCGAGCCGGCCACCTCGGGCTCGGTCATGGCAAAACAGGACATGGCGGTGCCGTCGCACAACCGCCTGAGGTAGTTGTCCTTCTGCTCGTCCGTGGCCCAGTGCAGGAGGGTGTGCATGTTGCCCTCGTCGGGCGCCATGCAGTTGAGGATCCAGGGCCCGAGACGCGTCTTGCCCGCCTCCGCCTGCACCATGGCCAGCTCGACGTGCCCGAGCCCCATCCCACCCCATTCGACGGGCATGTGGGGCAGCCAGAGGCCCGCCCGCTTGGCCTCCTCGCGCAGCTCCAGGATGGTGACGAGGTACTCGTGGCGCGAGGTCACCCTCCCCTCGTCGTCGAAATCCTTTATCCGCGGCTGCACCGTGTCCTGAATGAAGGTCCGCACGCGGGAGCGGATCTCCTCGTGCTCGGGGGCGAGGGTGAAGTCGATTGCCATGGATGCCTTCCCTGGGTCGCCTAGTAGAGGCCGACCACGTTGCCGTTGTCGTCGATGTCGATCCGTTCGGCCGCCGGGCTGCTGGAGAGCCCGGGCATGGTGCGCATGTCGCCACTGACCAGATAGACGAACCCGGCGCCCACGTTGGCCCGGGCCTCGCGCACGGGGAGGCGCCACCCTCGTGGGGCGCCCCGGAGCGTGGGGTCCGACGAGATGGAGAGGTGGGTCTTGGCGATGCACACCGGGAGCGAGCCGAAGCCCGCTTGCTCGTAGTTGTCGAGGTGGCGGGCCGCCGCCGGCTGGTAGTCGACCCCGTCGGCCCCGTAGATCTCGGTCGCCACCGTCTCGATCTTCTGTCGCAGCGTCGCCTCGTCCGGGTAGAGCATGTGGAAATCGCCGGGCTGCGCGTCCGCGCTCGCTTCGACCACGGCCTCGGCCAGCTCGACCGCACCCTTGCCGCCGTTCTCGAAGTGCGTGCATACGGCGGCCCGGACGCCCACCGAACCCGCGATCTCCCGGATGGCGGCGTGCTCGGAGGGGGAGTCTCCCTGCATGGCGTTGATGGCGACGACGGGCGTGACACCGTGGCGGCGCACGATGGCCAGCGGGGCCAGCAGGTTGGCCGCGCCCAGCTCCACCTCCTCGGGGTTCTCCTCGAGCATGGCGGCCGGGAGCGGGCGCCCGGCCACGACGCGGTGCCGGCCCGAGTGCAACTTCATCGCCTGGACGGTCGTGACCACCACCGCGGCGTCGGGGACCAGGCCCGAGGTCCGGCATTTGATGTTGAAGAAACGTTCGGCGCCCATGTCGGCCCCGAATCCGGCCTCGGTGATCAGGAACTCGCCGGCGTGGATCCCGATCAGGTCGGCCACCACCGACGAGTTGCCGTGGGCGATGTTGCCGAAAGGCCCGGCGTGCACCAGCACCGGCGTGTTCTCCAGCGTCTGCAGCAGGTTGGGCTTGATGGCGTCCCTCATAACGACCGTCATGGCGCCTGCCGCCCTCAGCTGCTCGGCCGTGACGGGGTCGCCGCCCGCCGTGTAGCCCACGACGATCCGGCCCATGCGACGACGCATGTCGCCGAGCGACGTCGAGAGGGCGAGGACGGCCATCACCTCGGACGCCGCGGTGATGTCGAATCCGGTCTCCCGGGGCGTGCCGTCCTGCTTCGTGCCCAGCCCGCTCACGATGTGCCGCAACGACCGGTCGTTGACGTCGAGCACGCGCTTCCACGTCACCCCGTGTGGATCCAGCCCCAGCGCGTTCCCGCTGTACAGGTGGTTGTCCACCATTGCGGCGAGGAGGTTGTTGGCCGCCGTCACCGCGTGCAGGTCGCCCGTGAGATGCAGGTTCAGGTTCTCGAACGGGACGACCTGGCTGTAGCCGCCACCGGCTGCCCCACCCTTGATCCCGAAGGTGGGGCCCATGGAGGCCTGGCGGATGGCGATGGTCGCCTGGCGCCCGATGCAGGCCAGAGCCTGACCGAGGCCGACGGTCGTGGTGGTCTTGCCCTCGCCGAGCGGCGTCGGTGTCACCGCTGTCACCACGACGTAGCGGGCACGGGGGCGATCGGCCAGGGCGGCCACGGCATCGAGGCTGACCTTGGCGACGCCCGTGCCGTACGGCTCGAGGAGCTCGGGCCCGATGCCCATCTGTGCCGCGATGTCGGCGATCGGGCGCAATGTGGCCCGCCGCGCGATCTCGATGGCCGGGGGAAGAGGCACCGGGAGGGATCATGCCAGACGGATCCCGAGGCACGTCGAACCGGAAGGTCTCGCAGGGCGACGCCTTATCGGCCTACCCTCGTGGGAGAGCCCACCGGTGGGCCCCGGAAAAGGAGCGTTGCCATGTCGAAGGCCGATGGCGTCTTCATCTTCATCGGGACGTACGCCAGTGAGGTCGACGCCCGCGCCGACTACGACGTCGTCAAGGACCTGCACGCGGTGGGCGCGGTCGGCACCTACGACGCCGCGGTGATCACCAAGGACGACAAGGGGAAGATCCACGTCAACAAGGACGAGACGACGACCCGGCACGGCGCCTGGGGCGGCGCCGCCGCGGGTGCCCTGGTGGGCATCTTGTTCCCGCCCTCCATCATTGGGACGGCGATTGTCGGGGCGGCCGTCGGCGGCGTGAGCGGACACCTGTGGAAGGGGATGTCGCGCACAGATGTCAAGGAGTTCGGCGACGCGATCGACGCGGGTGAGGCTGCGCTGGTGATCGTCGGAGAGACGACGATTGAGGACGCCATCGAGAAGGCCGAACTGAAGGCACAGAAGAGGGTGGCCAAGGAGCTCCAGGTCGACAAGAAAGACGTGGACAAGGCGGTGCAGGAGGCCGCGCAGTCCATCTCCTGATCCGTCGCGCACGCGTGTCGGCACGCACACTGTGAGCAACCTCACCCACGTCCTGTCGCTGATCCTTGGCGCCCTGGTGGCGTTGGCGGTGCTGGGCTCTGCGCTGAAGACCGTGGTCCTGCCGCAGGAGGGCAATCCCCGCCTCGCTCAGTTCGTCTTCGCGCTCGTCTACCGGATCCTGGTGCACCGGCGGCGCAACGATCCCGCGACGAGACAGCTGCGCGCGCTCTACGCGCCCGTCGCTCTCGTCAGCCTGCCGCTCGTCTGGATGATCGGCATGATGCTCGCATTTACCTGTACTTATTGGGGCACCTACGCTCTCAGTTGGTCGAGAGCCTTCGAGATCAGCGTTTCCTCGCTGACCACTCTGGGCTTCGCCGAGCCCAACGGGGCCGGGAAGATCTGGATCGCCTTCGTGGAGGCGACGATCGGGCTGGGCCTGGTGGCCCTCCTCATCAGCTATTTGCCCACGATCTACACGGCGTACAACGGCCGCGAGAAGGGGACCAACCGCCTCCGCCCCGTCGCCGGCTCGCCGCCCGGCGGAGTGGAATTCCTCCAGAGCCTGCAGCGCCTGGGGAGCCTCGAGAGCCCTGACCTCTGGCGGACCTCGTCGGACTGGATGCTCGACCTCGAGCAGACCCACACCGCGTTCCCGATCCTCACCTACTTCCCCGGTTCCGATTCCGAGCAATCGTGGGTCGCCACCATGGGGGCGGTGCTCGACGCGTCGGCGTTGTTCGTCTCCGTCTCCGAGATCGACACAGGCGAGCCATTCGCCGACGCCCAGAGGGGGCCGCTGACCGTCCTCGTCTACGGCCTCCCGCTCATCGTGCGTATCGCCCGCGCCGTCTACATCCCGCTGCCACCACCGACCAGGCTCCAGGACCTGTCGGCGAGGTTCGACCAGCCCGCTCCGGCGGTAAGCATCAGTCGGGACGAGTACGCCGACGCCATGGCGGCCTTGTCGGGGGTCCTCGTCGTCGAGCCGGGCCGGGAGGAGGAGGCGTGGCGCCGGTTCGCCTGGATCCGCTCCGCCTACGAACCTGCGCTCCGGGCGCTGGCCGGGGTCACGCTCGCCTTTCCCGCGCCCTGGACCAGCGACCGTCCGGCGGCAGTCGGCAAGCCTCGCTTCATCCGTCGACGCCCGTTGTACGTCGACTGGTCGTCAGGGCGTGTCCCGGCATTGGCCAAGGACGCGGACGACCCTACAGGTGGCTGAAGCCGCCTGACTCCTCCCTGGTCATCGACACGGTGACGGGGTGGCGGTCGAAGTGGGTGAAGGCCTTCGTCAGGTCCTCGAGCAGCAGCCCCCCGAGGTCGCGGCTCACGCCTTGGCGCACCAGGATGCGCTGCACCGAGATGTCGGAAACGGACCCGGTCAGCGGATAGGCCGGCACCTGCCAGCCCCGGGTGCGGAGCCGGTCGGCGACGTCGTAGAGCGTGTAGCCCGGGTCCTCACCCTCCCGGATGCGCCAGGCCACAGAGGGGATCCCCGTCTGTGGGTTCGAGTCACACAGCAGGTCGAACGGTCCGAGTTTGACGATCTCCTCCGCCAGGAACTTGCCGGTGTCGTAGCAGGCCTCGTGCACGTGACGGTAGCCGTCCCTCCCCAGGCGGACGAAGTTGTAGTACTGCGCCACGATCTGGCCGGCCGGCCGGGAGAAATTGATCTGGAACACCGGCATGTCCCCGCCGAGGTAGGTCACGTGGAAGATGAGGTCGTCGGGCAACTCAGCCACGTCCCGCCACAGGACCCAGCCCACCCCGAGGGGAGCGAGGCCGAACTTGTGCCCCGACGTGCTGATCGACTTGACCCTGGGTACCCGGAAGTCCCACAGGATGTCCTCGGCGCAGAAGGGGGCCAGGAAGGCGCCGCTGGCCCCGTCGATATGGATGTCGATGTCGAGACCGGTGTCTTCCTGCAGCTTGTCGAGGGCCTGGGACAGCTCGAGCACCGGCTCGTAGGTCCCGGTGTAGGTGACTCCGAAGGTGGGCACCACCATGATGGTGTTCTCGTCGACGCGTTCGAGCATCTGCTCGACGTCCATTTGGTAGCGACCGGGGGACATGGGGATCTCGCGCATCTCGATGTCCCAGTACTTGGCGAACTTGTGCCAGACCACCTGGACCGGCCCGCACACCATGTTGGGCGAATCGGTGGACTTCCCGGCTGCCCGGCGCTTGGCCCGCCACCGCCACTTGGCCGCCATCCCGCCGAGCATGCACGCCTCGGAGGAACCGATCGTCGAGCAACCGACAGTATCGGCGTCCTTCGGGGCGTTCCACAGATCGGCCAGGATGTGCACGCAGCGCCGTTCGAGCTCGGCGCTCTGGGGGTACTCGTCCTTGTCGATGAGGTTCTTGTCCATGGAGAGATCCATCAGTTTGTGGATCTCCGGCTCCTCCCAGGTCTGGCAGAAGGTGGCGAGGTTCTGGCGCGAGTTCCCGTCGAGGAGGAGCTCGTCGGAGATCGCCTGGAAGGCCTCGATCGGGAGCATCTCGTTATGGGGACACAGGTGCGACGGGAGGGTGGCCATCAGGTCCCGGTTGGCGTAGATCGAGTCGAGCATCTCGTCGCGGACGTTGTTTTCCCGCTTGTGCAAAGGCATGGCGCGCTCCCTGGGCTCGAACGTGGTGGGAAGCCGTACCGTAGCGGTCTTGCGTGAGGGCGGCGACCCCGCGTCTGCGGGCACGCGCCGACCCGGCGACCCCCAGGGCCGCCGGGCGACGCTCGCGAACGTGTGCCCTTAACTGGCGAGGAGTTGCAGGCGAGCCCGGCCGGCGCGCTCGCGGGGGCCGGTGCGACGAGTCGTACCGCCACGCGGCGCGGGATTGAGCCGAACTGCCTCGGGCCGATCGGCCAGCTTCGAACGGAGTTGGCGCAATGCCTTGGTGTGGATCTGGCAGACCCGGCTCTCGGTGACACCGAGAACCTGGCCGATCTCCGTCAGCGTCAGGCCGTCGTAGTAGTACATCATGAGGACGGTCCGCTCCCGCTCCGGCATCCCTTCGACGGCCGAGACGAGGGCTTCCTTGGACTCCTTGGCCTCGAAGGTGTCGACGGGGCCCCAGGAGCGGTCCGGCAACGTCTCACCCAGCGTCGAGCGCTCCGAGCGGTCACCGCCGCGCAGCACCTCGTCGAGGGCCATCATGCCGACCGTGGAGATCTTGCGGAGCGCCTTGTGGAAGTCCCCCACCGACATCTCCAGCTCGGCTGCGACCTCCACCTCGTTCGGCGTGCGCCGCAGCGTGCCCTCCAGGTGCGTGAATGCCTGCTCAACCGCACGGGCCTTGGTGCGCACTGACCGGGGAACCCAGTCGATCGAACGCAGCTCGTCGATGATCGCTCCCTTGATGCGCGGGATGGCGTACGTCTCGAACCGAAGGTTGCGGTCGAGCTCGAACCGCTCGATCGCGTCGATGAGTCCGATGATGCCGTAGCTGACGAGATCTTCCTCGTCGAAGTGCCGTGGCAGGCCCGCCAGCACCCGGCCGGCGATGTACTTCACGAACGGCG
Organism: uncultured Acidimicrobiaceae bacterium; assembly: GCA_963719485.1. Lineage (GTDB taxonomy): Bacteria > Actinomycetota > Acidimicrobiia > Acidimicrobiales > RAAP-2 > Bog-473. The sequence continues at coordinate 2,069,833 of OY970387.1, read as the reverse complement.
AGTAGTAGATGATCAGCTGGTTGCGAAGCGTCTGTGCCCCGGTCGCTTTGAACTCAGACCAGAGACTTTCGATACCCGCCTCCGCCGACTCCTGCGCCGTGGAAACGTGACGTGATGTCGATTCCACGATTTCCCCCTCCCTCATGTGGCACCACACTGTCGGTACCACTTCTTCCTGATGTCGATCATTTGACCATGCGTCTTTCGCGTATTCAGGAGTATCAACCACTCTAATAGATTGCGTTCTTGCAGGTCGGTTGCGTGATCGTTGTCGATTGGTTGCGAAGCCCATGCAACGTCGGCGCAACATTTCCGACGCCTCCGGGTGCCGAGCGAACGTCGAACGCATCCGGGCGCCATTTCGGTTGGATCGAAGCGTCCTCTTGGCGATGTCCGGCGCCGTGCTTTTCGATTTGGAGGACGAAGCCCGGGTTGTCGGATAGGCCGGAAGCGGCCCAAAAAGGCCTTGAGTCTTTTGACCCACGGCACGCCCAGAGTGCCCAACCCGCGTTGGACTGCGGGGAGCCGAGGCGAGTCCCGCCACCAGGGGCATGAAGGCGCCGCGGCCGCCGGCGGGACCGTGCCCGGGTGACTGCCCTTTCCCTCAAGGTTGGAGCCGGCGCAGCCGAGAATCACAACATGCGCCACACACCCCGGCTGCAGGCACGGACGATGACATCATGAACCCGCCTCTCGGCGTCGCAACCCGAATTCCCGAACACCACCGCGGGCTGCGGCCGCTCACCCCGCCCGGCCCGAACACCCTGGCGTCCCGTGTCGGGGCAGAACTGGGAGAGCGGACCATCCTGGTGGCCGAGGACGACCACAGCTGTCGGAGCGCGCTCGTCCAGTACTTCGAACGGACCGGATACCGGGTGACGGAGGCCACAGACGGGCCTTCCACGCTCCGGGCGGTCTTCCAGCACTCGGCCAGTCTGGTGATCCTCGATCTCGGACTCCCGGGCTTCGACGGCGCCGACGTCCTGGCCAAGATCCGCCGCCACAGCGCCGTCCCCGTGATCGTGTGCTCGGGCCGGGACTCCGAGGAGGACCGGATCCGGACGCTCAATCTCGGCGCAGACGATTTCGTGGTCAAGCCGTTCTCCTTCGCCGAGCTCGAAGCTCGGGTCAGGGCCGTCCTGCGTCGTGACAACGGCGAGCCGGCCGCGACCTGCCTCCATCACGGCGTGCTGGTGGTCGACCGGGACACGCGCACCGTCACGGTGCGCGACGAAGCCGTGCCGATGACCCGCAAGGAGTTCGACCTGCTGGCCTTCCTGGCGGCATCGCCGGGCCAGGTCTTCTCACGCGAAGACCTGCTCGAGCGGGTCTGGGGCTCGACCGAGGAGTGGCAGGGCCGCTCGACGGTCACCGAGCACGTCCGCCGGGTCCGTCTCAAGATCGAGCCCGACCCGGATTCGCCCCGGTGGATCACCACCGTGCGCGGCGTCGGCTACCGCTTCAGCCTGCCCGACGCCTGAGCGGGCGCGACCCTTCCGCGGGTCTGCCGTGGGTCTGATCGCGTTCGCACCACGGCCGCGCAATTTTTGGTCCGAAAGTCCTATGGATGCTGCTCCGGCTCGCGCCGACACTGAGAAAAGAGTTCGGCGCCGCACCTTGTGCAGGGGAACCTGCGCCGGCGCCGACACGGGACGAACCGTTCGGCACGGGAGTGCGGGAAGGACGAGAGGGGCATTGGACATGGTCGGCTTGCCGCAAGCGCTCGCTCCCACCGCGGAGCCCATCGGAGCGTCGGACACAGCCGCGCGGGCCGGTTCCGGACGTGACGCGTGACGGTTCCCGTGAATGTCTCGGACCCCGCCGCCCCCTACGGCGAGAGCCTCCGCGTGATGGACTCCAACCCGACGGCCGTGTTCACGCCCGTCGCCGACGTCGTGCCCGACCGGACCGTCCTGGTGGCCGAGGACGACAACAACAGCCGCCGTGCGCTGCAGCACTATCTGCAGCGCTCCGGGTACCAGGTGATCGAAGCGGCCAGCGTGTCTGCGTCTCTCGATGCCGTCTTCGCTCACCCGGCCGATCTGGTCATCCTCGACTTCGACCTGGGTGGCGGGACCTCCGACGTACTGACCAGGATCCGGCGCCGCAGCTCGGTTCCCGTCATCGTCTGCTCCGGCCAGTCTTCCGAGCGCGAACGCGTCGGCTTGCTGAACCTCGGTGCTGACGACGTCCTCGCCAAGCCATATTCCTTCGCGGAACTCGAAGCCCGGATGCGGGCGGTGCTGCGCCGCGGCTCCGCCACCCCGACCACGACCCTCGACCACGGCGACCTCGTCATCGACCAGGGCACCCGTCGGGTCACCGTCGGCGGTGCAGAGGTGGTCATGACGCGCAAGGAGTTCGACCTCCTCGCCTTCCTCGCCTCGGCACCGGGACGGGTCTTCTCGCGCGAGGACCTCCTCGAGCGGGTCTGGGGCTCGAACGGGCGGTGGCAGGGCCGCTCGACCGTCACCGAGCACATCCGCCGGGTCCGCCTCAAGATCGAATCCGACCCCGAGAGCCCGGCCTGGATCACGACGATCCGGGGCATCGGGTACCGATTCACCGCGCCCACGACGTAATCCCCCGCCTCACGGCCCGGGCGGATGCTGCCCGGTCAGCAGGTACCCGCCGCCGTCCGGCGTGGGCACGATGGCGAAGAAGCGGTCTGCGCCCGACTGGCCGCCCCGAGAACCGTAGAACGGGGCACCGAAGGAGAAGATGCCGCCGTCGGACGCCACCTCCCAGTAGCCGTTGCCGCTCGGCGTGGCCGCCATGCCCACGATCGGCGCGTTGAGCGGCGTGCCGCCCATCGATCCACCGAACCGCGCGTCACCGAAGGAGAAGATGCCGCCGTCGGACGCCACCTCCCAGTAGCCGTTGCCGCTCGGCGTGGCCGCCATGCCCACGATCGGCGCGTTGAGCGGCGTGCCGCCCATCGATCCACCGAACCGCGCGTCACCGAAGGAGAAGATGCCGCCGTCGGACGCCACCTCCCAGTAGCCGTTGCCGCTCGGCGTGGCCGCCATGCCCACGATCGGCGCGTTGAGCGGCGTGCCGCCCATCGATCCACCGAACCGCGCGTCACCGAAGGAGAAGATGCCGCCGTCGGACGCCACCTCCCAGTAGCCCCCCGCACCATCGGCGGCCGCGCCGACCAGCGGGACAGTCGAGGTCACGGCCGCCCCCGGCGTGGGCGCGTTGCCGAAGGCGTAGGTCGCGGTGACCTGAGGCCCGAGGTGGGGACCGGCGCCGCAGACGGAGACGAACGAGTACCCCTTCGCCCCGAGTTCGGAGATGATCTGCGGGAGTGCCGCCACCGTCTGGGAGCGGTCGCCGCCGGCATCGTGCATGTCGACCACGGCACCGGGGAACGCAGCGCCGACGACCCGGCTCACGATCGCCTGCACCCCGGGCCGTGTCCAGTCCTTGGGGTCGACGGAATAGCTCATCGTGGTGAGCCCGCGTAGGGCGATCTGGTTCAACACGGTGGCGTTCCAGGCGTCGTCGGGGGGCCTCACGCACTGCGGCGTGGTACCCGTCACCGCCTGGATCTCGGCCTGGGTCATGTCGACCTGCGCAGCCACCCCCGACGCCGGGAGCGTGGTCAGGTCCGGATGGCTCCACGTGTGGTCTTCCACCGGATAGCCCGCCGCCGCCACCATCCGCGCGTATTGGGGATAGCGGGCCACCTCGTCGCCGATCTCGAAGAAGCTGGCCGGCACGTGGTACTGCTCGAGCACGGAGAGGATGGCCGGCGTGAACAGGCCCGGGCCGTCGTCGAAGGTGAGGGCGATCACCTTCTTCCCCGCTGTTGCCGCACCACCTGGTGCCTGGGACGTGGAGAAGGCCGGCTGGCCGTTCGCCGCCGCCGCAGCGTGACCCCAGGACGCGCTGCCCGTCAACGGCACGCCTGCGAGGAGCACGCCGCCCAGCATCAGGCGTCGCCACCGCACCAGAGCCACACACCACCCTGCCATAGACGCGAGCGCGACGGCGGCCCCCGCGCGCTCCTGGCAATTGGCGTGGGCGTAGGCGAAAATGGGGCTCTTTCGATATTCCGGGGGGGGTGGTCCGATGGCGAGAGATGTACTCGGCGCGCTGGTCGGATCGGAGCAGGCCGAAGTCGACCGTTGGCCGCTGGTGGGTCGCTCCAACGAGATCACGCAATTGAAGGCGTCGATCAGCGCGCGGCGGGGCGCGGTGATCACCGGCCCGGCGGGCGTGGGCAAGACGGTCCTGGCCACCGTCGGCGTCGAGTTCGCACGGGAGCTGGGAATGTCGGTGGCGCTGGTCGCGGGAACCGAGGCCGCCCGGCCGTATGCGTTCGGCGCCTTCGCGTCACTTCTGCACCGCGACTCCGACCTGGTCGGCCCCGAGTCCCATGCCGATCAACTTCGCCGCTACATGCATGAGCTGCTCGACGACGCGGGGCAGCGACCACTCCTTGTCTTCGTCGACGACGCGCACCTTCTCGACGACGGCTCCGCCTCCCTGGTCCATCAGCTCGTCCAGGCCGGTGTGGCCACCGTGCTCGCCTGTGTCCTGTCCTCCGGCCGCGCCGGCCAGCCCGGTGTGGACCCGATGGTGGTCCTCTGGAAGGACTACGGCGCGGCGCGCATCGACCTGGGCTCCCTTGACCACGAGGCCATCGAGGATCTGCTTCTCGCGGTGCTCGGTGCGCCCGTCGACACCGTGTCGCTGCGGCAGCTCGCCGGGCGCTCGCTCGGCGATCCCCTCTTCCTGCACGAGCTGGTCGTCGGGGCGATCCAAAGCGGCTCGCTGCGCGAAGAGAACGGGATCTGGCGGTTGCGCGGCGCCCTGCGACCGACGGCCCGGCTGGTCGAGCTCGTGACTGCCCGCCTGGGCAACCTCTCGGAGCCGGAGCGCCACGCCCTGGAGCTGACCGCGCTGGGCGAGCCACTGGCCCAACCGGCACTGGACCAGCTGGCCGACGCCGCGGCGATCGAGTCGCTCGACGACAGGGGACTGATTGCCAGCCGCATGGACGGGCGCCGCCTGCAGGTCTCTCTCGCCCATCCGGTCTACGGCGACGTCGTGCGCTCCGGCATCAGCCCACGGCGCGAGCGGGTGCTCGCCCGGGCGCTCGCGGAGGCATCCGGCGGCCGACGCCAGGACGACACGCTCCTTCTTGCGTCACTGCGCCTCGTCGGCGGGGGCGGGAGTCCCGATCTTCTCCTGGCCGGCGCCAAGGCGGCTCGGGATCGCCGTGACTACGCGCTCACCGAACGGATGGCGCGGGCCGCCATCGACAACGGAGAGGGCTTCGAGGCGCGTCTCCTCGCCGCCGAAGCGGCGCATCTCCGCGGCCGGCACGAACAGGCCGCACTCGAGCTGACGGCGTTGGCAAACGACGCCGACGTCACCAGCGAGCGGGTCCAGGTCGCCCTCGTCTGCTTCGACCACGAATTCTTCACGCGCGGCACCGCCGACATCACATTGTTGGACGCGCTTCTCGACCTGCAGCTCGATCCTGTCTGGCACGACGAACTCCAGGCTCGACGCCGCTGCCTCGACCGGGTGACCCGTGGACCGGGAGCAGTCGTGGACACTGAGGGCCCGGTGGAGCCCCTGCCAGAGGCGGCCGGGGCTCCCCGCACCAGCCTGCACGCCGTGCTCGGTGCCTGCCTGACGCGCACGGGCCGCATCGAGCAGGCGCTTTCTCTTCTCGTCCCACCCTCCGGCGCCAGCGTCCGCCAGGGCTCGACGGTGCAGTCCGAACCCTGGAGCCCCTTCGGGAGCCACGCCCTCGCGCTGATCGGGCTCGGCCGGCTCGGCGAGGCTGAGGAACTGCTCGCCGCGGCGCAGGAGGACCTCTCAGCACACCCGGGCTCTCCGGAGAGCGCCGTCGTCGCCGCGTCTCTCGGCGCACTCCGATTGGAGCAGGGCCGGGTGCAGACCGCGTTCCTCCAGTCCACGAGCGCGGCGGCCGTCTTCGTGGACCTCGGGCTCCCGGTCTTCGCCCGCTGGTGTACGGCCGTGTCCGCGTACGCCCTGGCGCTGGCCGGGCTCGCCCCCAAAGCCACCGAGACCCTCGCTGCGCTCGACGACCTCGGACTGCCTCCCGACATGGGGTACGAGGTGGACGTGCTGCAGGCGCGGGCCTGGACCTGGGCAGCCAGCGGCGACATGGTCACGGCGCGCCAGAATCTCGAGATGGCCGTCGAGCTCGGCAAGGAGGTCGGGGACCTGCTCGGGACCATCCGGGCGTTGCACGGCCTCGCCCGGATGGGCCGGGCCCGGCAGGTCGTGAACGAGCTCGCAACGCTCGCTTCGCGAGTGGACGGCGAGCTCACAGCGGCCCGCCTGTCCTACGCGCGGGCCGCGGCGGACCAGGACAGTGAGGCTCTGGCCGAGGCCGCCGCCCGGTTCGAGCGCCTCGGCGCGCTCCTCTACGCGGCGGAGTCCCTGGGCGAGGCGGCCGTCCATCTCCGCCGCGACGGCGCGAGCCGCGAGGCGGCAGCTACCCAGCAGACGGCGGCCCGGCTCCTGGCGCGCTGTGAGGGCGCTGTGACGCCGTTCGTGCGTGCCATCGGGGCGCGGGCGCAGCTCACCCCGGCCGAGCTCGACACCGCGTTGCATGCAGCCACCGGCAGCAGCGACAAGCAGATCGCCGAGATGATGCACCTGTCGGTGCGCACCGTGGAGAACCGCCTGCACCGCGCCTATCAGAAGCTGGGACTCTCCCATCGCCGCGAGCTGGCCGAAGCGCTACGGGACCTTCCCGGGGTCTGAGGGCGACACACGTCAGTGTGCCGCCTCCCACGCGGCAAACCCTGCCAGTCCGACCAGCAACACGGCGGTGACGATCCGGAGGGTGCGGACGTTGATGAACCGGAGCAGGCTCTGACCGCTGACGACGGCGAGCCCGGCGACGGCCCAGAGAGCCAGGACCGCTCCCACGGCCACCGACAGCGGGTCGTGATAGTGCGCGGCCAGGTTGGCCGTGAGGATCTGGGTCAGATCCCCCCACTCGGCCAGGAAGATGACGATGAAGGCCGTCACCGCGATGCGGCGGTGCGACGCCACCTCCCGCTCCACCAGCTCTTCGTCCTTGCGTTGCTTGACCGCCTCGCGCCAGGCCAGCGCGGCCCCGACGAGGAACATGCCCGCGACGACGGCGTCGAGCACCTGGTGGGGGAGGAGGTGGAAGAGGGCGACACCGATGGTGACCGCGATGACGACGTGCACCGCGAAGGCGGCGGCGGCGCCGAGCCACACGGCCGCGGGGCGACCGCGTGTCGACAGGACGAGTGACGCGAACATGGTCTTGTCCGGGAGCTCACCCAGGAAGATGATCGGGAAGACGGCAAAGACGACGGCGAACTGCACAGAGACCTTTCTGTCGGGGCCGAACGTAGCGTGCCGCGGTGCACTCCCTGCTGCAGGGCGCCCGCCAGCAGTGCGGTCGGGCGTCGCCAACTCCCGTACCCGGAGGCGGGGATGCGAGAGGCCGTCCCGGACCGTCTACCGCGACAGGTCGATCAGGGACTGGCCCGTCATGGCGAAGACCGTCTCGTCATCAGATTGACGCCAGAGATCGAGTAGCTCCAGGGACACGGGATCGCAGCCGTAACGCATGGGGCCGTCGGAGTCGAGGATCGCGTCGACGATCGCCACCGCGGCCTGCAGTGGATCGACCACCCGGGGGTCGGCGTGCTCGCGTCGGAGCGTCGCCGCCACCTCCCCCAGGGCGCGGTACTGCTCGAAACGACTGGCATCCTGCTCCCCGGTGCTGAGCCGGAACATGTCCGTGTTGATGGGACCGGGAAGGATCTCGACGACCCTGATGCCGGACGGCGCCACCTCGACGCGCAGGCTGTCACCGAACGCGGACGCCGCCGCCTTCGAAGCCCGGTAGGCGGAGTAGAAGGGAACGGCGGCGATGATCGACGACGAGGTGATGGTGCACACCACCGCGGGCCGGTTGGCCCGCAGGATCGGGATGGCGGCAGCCGTCAGGGCAACCACCCCGAAGACGTTGGTCTCGAACATCCGGCGCCAGTCATCGACGTTGGCGTGCTCCACCGGGAGGTAGTCCGTGTCGATGCCGGCGTTGTTGACGACGACGCGCAGATCCGCCGGGAGGTCGAACGTCGAGGGGTCGGTGACGTCGAGCCGGCGGACCCGCAGCCTCCCCTCCGCCTCCGCCGGCAGAGAGGCTCCCGCATCGGGGTCCCGCATGGTGGCGACCGTGTCGAAGCCGCGGCGGGCCAGTTCGAGTGCAACGGCGCGCCCGATGCCGCGGCTCGCGCCCGTCACCAGTGCACTTCCATGAGTGTCCATCCGCTGATTCTCCCTCACCGGGGGCTCGGGGATCGTGTGGTGCCCCGCCCGGTCGATTTTGCCGGTCAGAGGTCGAACGCCGTGGGGTGACGCGGCTGGTACAGCTGTATCCGGCCACCACCCGGGACCTCGAGGGCGATGCTGCGGCCGAAGCCGCGGTTCTCGATGCCACCGGCGAAGGCGGCGCCCTTGGGTGCCAGCTCAGCGACGGTCTGCTCGATGTCGTCGCACACGAGCGATATCTCGTGATGGGCAGGCCCTCCGTCGGTCGGGTGCACGCCGAGCTCCGACGGCCCTGTCCCGAAGATGAGCCAGCCGTCGTGTGCGTCGACGTGCGGCCAACCGAGCACGTCGCGGAAGAACGCTCGTGCCGCCTCCGCATCGTCGGCATGGACCAGCGCGTGGACACCGGTGATCACCCCCGCGAGGGTAGACGGGCACCCCGAGGGGCGCATACGTTCTCTTCAGGGGGCGGGTTGTGGTGAAGGATACGGCGGAGCCGAGCGGAGGAATCCCACCATGGACACGTTGCAGGTCGACCAGCCGCACGAAGGCGTGACCCGGATCACCCTGAACCGTCCGGAGCGGTTGAACGCCATGAACGCCACGTTGATCGCCGAGCTCCACGAGGCTCTGGCGGACATCGCGGCGGACGGAGCCTGCCGGGTCGTCGTCCTGACGGGTGCGGGACGGGGCTTCTGCGCCGGGATCGACCTCGGCGGGTACGGCGACGCACCGGGATCGGAGGGACTCGACCGGGTGGGAGCGACCTTTGCCACCCAGAGCCACATTGCCGCGCTCGTCCCGCGGTTGCGCTCGCTGCCCCAACCGGTGATCGCCGCCGTCAATGGTCCCGCGGCGGGAGGCGGCCTCGCCCTGGCCCTGGCGAGCGACATCCGGATCGCCTCCACGAGCGCGCGCTTCAACGTGGCCTTCGTGCGCATCGGGCTCTCCGGCTGCGACATCGGGGTGAGCTGGCTCCTGCCCCGCTTGATCGGCGCCTCGCGGGCCTGGGAGCTCATGCTGACGGGGCGCATCATCGAGGCCGACGAGGCCGACCGCATCGGGCTCGTCCTCCGGGTGGTCCGCGCCGGAGAGTTGCAGAGTGCGGCGCTCGAGACCGCAGCACTCATCGCGGCCAACGCTCCGTGGGGCGTGCGCATGACCAAGGAGGTCATGTGGTCCCAGCTCGAGATCGGCTCCCTCCAGGCGGGCATCGACCTCGAGAACCGGACGCAGGTCCTGTCGTCCATGACCGGCGACATGCAGGAGGCGATGGCTGCGTTCCTGGAGAAGCGACCGCCTCGCTATGGCTCGGCGGCGGCGCCGCCGGAGTAACCGGCGCTGCACCCCGTCGGCGACGTGGAGCGGTGGCAGGCGGGCGCATGGCTACGTTGGTCACCTGATGCGGGGTCGTTCCAGGCAGCCGCGCCTGCCCGCGCGGCGGGTGCCGTGGTGGTCGGGGTGCGGCGCGGCGCTGGCCCTCCTGCTCGCCGGATGCTCGTCGGGAGGTCAGACGGCTGGCGGCCTGGCCGAGCCCGCGCACTCGGTGGCACCGGTCCCCGACTACCTCGACGCGTGCGCCCCCGTCGGGGCCGACACCTCGGGCCCGTGTCTCCGGATCACCTTGGACGCCATCGATGCGGCCCGGGCGCAGGAGGGTCTGCGCCCCATGGCGCTCCCGTCCGACTTTCCGCAGCTGACCGTCCCCGAACAGCTCTTCGTCGCCGTCGACCGTGAGCGGGTCGACCGGGGGCTGGCACCGTTCACGGGATTGACGACTGCGCTCGACGCGGGCGCGCAGAAGGGGGCCGACGCCGCCCGCCTGCCGGCGCGGCCCGGTCCGGGCTACGCCTCCGTCACGACCGAGTGGATCGGTGCCGTCGACAACGGGCTCGATGCCGACTTCCAGTGGCTCTACAACGACGGTCCCGACAGCGGGGTGCCCGGATGTTCGGGGAATCAGAGCTCGGGTTGTTGGGCCGACCGGCAGATCGTCCTCAACCGCTTCCGATCACGCCATCTCGTGATGGGCGCCGCCTTCGACCCGACCGGGGACGCGTCGAGTGAGGATCCCGGTGGTTCGTCGCTCGCGGCCACGCTGGCCACCTCCGCCGATGCCGGCCACGACGCCTACACCTGGAAGCAGGCTCTGGCCGCGATGTCTGCGGGGGCGCTGCGGCCTCTGCGCGCGATCCCCCCCTCGGAATCCGACACGTGGATCCCCGACCCCAGGCACAACGTGGCGCCGGTGCCCGACTTCACCCGTCTGTGCGCCGACGGAGGGCTCGACAACTCCGCCGCGTGCATCGGTGCCGCGCTCGCCGCCATCAACCACGCCCACGCACTCGAAGGCATCCCGCCCATGGTGCTGCCGCCGGGATTCGCGCGCTTGAGCGTGCCCGATCAGCTCTTCGTCGCCGTCAACCTCGAGCGGGTGGACAGAGGGCTCCCGGCCTTCGGCGGCCTGACGACCGCCCTGAACCGGAACGCGCAGCGGGGTGCGGACGACGCCAACGACCCGCCCGACGCGGGGCGGTCCTACGACCTCGACGATGCGGAATGGGCCGGCGGATCCTCCAACGGGCTCGACGCCGTGTACGGGTGGATGTACGACGACGGGTTCGACAGCGGGAACCTCGACTGCCTGCACCGGGGAGCCGCGGGCTGCTGGGGGCACCGCAAGGGCATCCTCGACGACTTCGGCTCCGGTGCGCATCTCGTGATGGGTGCGGCCTTCGACATGGCGAGCGACACCCACGGTGGCGACGGCGGAGGCACCTCCATGGCGGTGACGCTCGCCGTCGCCGACTCACCCGTGCACAGTTTCACCTACAGCTGGGCCCAGGTCGTCGCCGCACAGCCGCCCGCCCCGGCCTGAGACGCGACCCGTAGAGTGAGGCGGATGCCGCCCCAGCTCTACGTGAACCCGGCGTGCTCGAAGTGCCCCACCGCCGTCTCGATCCTCGAGGAGCACCACGTGCAGGCCGACGAGGTCCGTTATCTCGACGAGCCACCCACGGTCGCCGACCTCCGCCAACTGATGACGCTGCTGGGTACGGAGGACCCCCGGCTGATGATGCGCAAGGGCGACCCCGTCTACACGGAGTTGGCGCTCGACGACCAGGCGGGGGATGCGCTGCTCGACGCCATCGCCCGCCATCCCATTTTGTTGGAGCGGCCCATCTTCGTCGTCGGGGACCGCGCGGTCGTCGCCCGCCCGCCCGAAAGGCTCCTCGAGCTCCTCTGAGCCGATCCCGCTGCGCTACAACCGGTCGGCGGCGGCGTCCAGCACGGCGTAGCCGCAGTTGTAGCCGGGAATGAACGTGACGCCCGGCCCGCCATGGCACCCGGCCCCGCACAGGTACAGGCCCTCGACCGGAACCGTCGCGTCCGGCCAGCCGCGCGGGCCCGGCCGGAAGGGCCCCATGAACTCGGGCTGGAGCAGGCCATGGGTGAAGTCGCCACCGGTGCACCCGAACATCAACTCGTAGGTATAGGCGGGATAGTTGAGTTGCCGTTCGATGAGGTCGGGGAAGTTCGGGGCCGCCGCCGCGATCTTGGCCACCATCCGCTCGGCCATCTCGTCACGGAGGCGCCCCTGCGTCGCGCGGTCGCCGATCGGGAGATAGAAGGCGAAGCTGCTGGCGGCGTGCATCCCTTCGGGCGCGAGGGTCGGGTCGTCCAGCGACGGGATCTGCAGGTTGAAGCTCGGCGACGCGGGCACCTCGCCTCGCACACACCCCTCGAAGTCCAGCTGCATCTGCTCCGCGGTCCCGAAGAACGTCACGTTGCGCCCCAGCTTGGTGTCGTTCAACGCCTCGTAGGGCCCCCGGTACTCCGGCAACCCGCGCAGGGCGAAGTGGGCCTGGAAGTAGGCGGCGCGGTGGTCGATGGCGCCCACGCGGCGGGCGAAAGCCGCGGGGAGCGTGTCGGCGTCGAGCAGCTGGGTGAACGTCGTCGTCGGGTCGAGATTGGACACCACGACCGGTGCGGTCACCACCTCGCCCTCGCCCAGCTCGACACCCTGCACCGTCGCACCCTGCACGACGATCCGGGACACCTTGGCGTGGCGCAGCAGCTTCCCGCCGTGCTGCTCGAACATCCGGGCCAGGTGATCGGCCATGGTGCCCAGGCCGCCCCGCACCTTCGACATCGTCGCGGTTCCCGGCGACGCCAGCGCGAACGCGAGGCAGAGCGCACTGCCCGGGGAGAAGGGCCCGCGGAAGGTGGAGTTGACGGCGAGGAAAGCCAGCATGCTGCGCACCGGCGCGTGCTTGGAGCGGTCGGGGAGGTAGCGGTCGACGACGTCCATCACGCTCCCGAACATGGCGGTCCGGATCGCCTCCCGCTCGGCCTCGTTGGTGGCGCTCTCCCACATCTCGTCGAGCGACTTCGGGGGTGTGCGCACGTCGAAGCGTCCGATGGCGCGTGCCGGCGCCTCGGCCCACCCGGCCACCTCGGCCATCCCGAGTACCGCCTCGATCCCGATCGTCTCGCCGAGGTGCTCCAACAGACGCTCGGGATCCGAATAGAGGAGGATCGGCGGCTGTCCGTCGTCGTTGATGCTCGCCGACTGGACCTCAGGCTCGTAGATCGGACAGGACCCCAGGTCGAGGTCCTCGAAGATCTGGTTCGGCACGGGGAACTGGATCGACCCCGCCAGCTCGAAGCGGTAGCCGCGGATGAGCTCGGTGGTCGAGGCCATGCCGCCGATGAAGTGGTTCTTCTCCAGACACAGGACCCGGAGCCCCCCGCGGGCCATGACCGTCGCAGCGGTCAGGCCGTTGTGGCCCGCTCCGATCACGATGGCGTCGTAGTCCGTCATCAGGACCGGACTGTAGCGACCCCGGGCCCGTCTTGATGAAAGGAGGGCGAGATCGACCGAACCGGCTTCGTTCAGCCCGTTCGCCTGCCGAGGGCGGCGGAGTGCTCCCCGGTCTGCTCCGCCGGTTCCCGATAGCGCTCCGCACAGCGGTCCGAGCAGAAGTAGTGACGCTCTCCGCCTTGGACGACCGTTGCCGGGGCCTGTGCCGTCTCCACCTGCATGCCGCAGACCGGGTCCCGCGCGTAGCGGCCTCCCCCACCCAGGCGCGCCCGGTTTCGGTAGAGCCAGTACAGGACGCCGAAGAGTGCGAGGAAGACCAGGTTGAGATACGTGGTGTAGTTCCACGAGAAGCGGTCCGGCGCGATGGTGGTCGGCCGCACGGTCGGCACCAGTCCGGCCCCCCGGAAGAGCAACTCGGTGATGAGACCGGCGGTGGACATGAGGGCCCAGAACACCACCAGCATCCGCAGCATCAACCGCGTCCCGTAGTAGCGGCGATAGATCATGAGGAGCGGGAACGCGATCAGGTCGGCGAAGATGAACGCGATCACACCGCCGAAGGAGATGCCTCCCTGCCACAGTGCGGCCGCCAGCGGCACGTTGCCGATGGAGCAGACGAAGCTGATGATGGCGATGAACGGGCCGACGATGGCGTTCTCGACGCTCGTCCAGAACCCGTGTCCCGTGATGAAGACCGCCTGCCAGACCGACGTCGGCACCAGGACCGCCAGAAATCCGGCGACGGTGTAGCCGACGACCAGCTCTCGTCGCAGCATGGTGAGGTCCGACATGGTGTAGGTCGCGCTGTCGGCCCAGCCCGCGACCGACTGCAGCCGAACCTTCAGCGGCGGCGGCGCACCCTCCGTCGCAGGAGCACCGTGCTCGTGCTCGGCCTCGGCTTCTGCTTCCTGCAGGCGTTCGCTGGCCTGCACGACGAGGCGCCCGCGCAACCACAGCGCACCCAGCGTGGCCAGGAGGAAGATCATGATGATCCCCCCGACGAATTCGCTGACGGCGAACTGCCAGCCCATGAGCACGATGAGCACGATCCCCAGCTCGATGACCAGGTTGGTCGACGCGAACATGAAGACCATGGCGGCGATGTAGTCGGCGCCCTTCGCGAGGAGCGACTTGGCCATGGCGGAGGCCGCGTAGGAGCACGAGGACGACACCATCCCGTACCCCGAAGCCCGCACGACGGCAGGGGAGCGATGGTTGCCGAGGCGGCGGCGCATGGAATCGCGGCTGACGAAGGCCTGCACCGCGCCGGCCAGACCGAAACCCAACACGAGCGGCCAGAGGGTCTCCCAGAACATGAAGAACGCCTCACGCAGTGACCGCCCGATGTCCACCAGCAGGGTGGCCGTGGCCAGCATCGGGGTCAGGAGCGAACGAGACGGCCGATGGCCGCGGAGGCTTCGTTGAGCTTCTCGGTCGCCTCGTCGCCGCCCTGGCGGACCGCGTCCGACACGCAGTGGGCCAGGTGGTCGTCGAGCAGCTCGAGCGCCACGGCCTGGAGAGCTTTGGTCGCCGCGGACACCTGTTCGAGGATGTCGATGCAGTACCGGTCCTCCTCGACCATGCGCTGCAAGCCCCTGACCTGGCCCTCTATCCTCCGCAAACGATTTTGGAGAGCGTCCTTGTTGTCGATGTAGCCCGGTTGCATGGTGCTCCGATCGCCGTTCCTATACCCCTGGAGGGTATCAGGACGAGGCGACACCGGACGCGGTTGAGGCAGGGGAGGCGGGGATCAGTTGCCGAGGATCCCGAGCCCTTCTTCCCGAATCCCCTTGGCGCGGGCGTCGGCGAAGTGCTCGAGCCAGTCCCGCATCTCTTCGCTCCCCGTCTCGTCGGCCCAACGCCGGGGCATGGCCGGGAACGAGTAGCCGGGCGGGAGCGAGGGCGGCGGCGGCTCGAGCGCCTTTCGATCGAGCGCGGCCTCGATGACGGGCGCCAGACGGGACGTCTTGGCCCTGACCTGGGCCTCGTCGCGCTCCTTGAAAGCCGGGAGCACCTCGCGGCCGAAGAGCTCGAGGGACTCGCAGATGTGCTCGTGACGGTTCTTGCCGGCCTGCAGCACGAAGATGACCTGGTCGACGCCCGCCTGCTCGAACCGCTCGAGGTACTCGCGAACCTGCTGGGGCGTGCCCGTCGCACCCCGCAGTCCGGTTCGGTCCCCGGCGGCGAGCTTCGCCCCGAGGCGCTCCTGGCGTAGGGCCGTCTCGACCTCGGGCGAATAGCCATGGTCGCCGCGCCGCTCCAGGTATTCCGTCCAGACGTCGGTCGAACCGGGCCGGTGCTCGCCGAACACGTAGTAATGCCCGAGCGAGTAGCCGAAGAAGTTGCCCCCCTCCAGCCCCCGGTCGAGCGCCACCTTCTCGTCGGGGTGGCACATCATCTGGGTCACGCAGGCGATGTTGGGGTTCACCGCGAGCCCGACCGGGACGCAGCGCTCGGCGAGCGTCCGCTCGTAATCGGACACCCACTTCTGCGCCTCCTCAGGGTCGATGAAGGCGAACGTCAGCGCGCCGATGCCCTTCTCGGCCGCCAGCAGGATGGTGTCGCGGCGCGAGCACGCCACCCACAGCGGAGGATGCGGTCGCTGCATCGGCTTGGGGACGACGTTGCGGGGTGGCATCTGGACGAAGCGCCCGTCGACGCCGGTGAAAGGGGTCTCCGTCATGCACCGCAGTGTCACCTGGAGCCCTTCGAGCCAGGCTTCGCGTTTGGTGGCCGGATCGACCAGGAAGCCACCCAGCTCCGCTTCCGAGCCAGACTCGCCGGACCCGAACTCGACCCGGCCCCCGGAGAGGAGGTCGAGCGTGGCCACCCGCTCAGCTGTGCGGGCGGGGTGGTTGTAGCCCGGAGCGGTCTGGATGATGCCGTGACCGAGCCTGATGTCCCGGGTCCGCTGGCTGCAGGCGCCGAGGAACACCTCGGGCGCGGAGGAATGGCTGTACTCCTCCAGGAAGTGGTGCTCCACCTCCCAGACCACGTCGAAGCCGAGGCGATCGGCCAGCTCCACCTGCTCGAGCGCGTCCTGCATGAGCCGGTACTCGGCATCGGCCTCCCAGGGCCGTGGCAGCTGATGCTCGTAGAAGACCCCGAACTTCATGCGGCTCCGAGCGCGTGAAACTCAGCCAGGATGTCCGAGCCGTTCGTGCGCTGTGCGCACCAGAACTCCACCTCCGCGAGGGCGCCGCGCCGGCCTTCCTCACGCGCGGGACCGAGGCTGTGGGCGAGAAGGGGATCCCATATCCGCCCGATCATGTCGGTGCCGGCGTAGTGGCGCCCGTCGTCACCGAGCCAGGTGCGGTCGCGCATCTCCGAGAGCGCCGTACGGAGGTAACCGACATGGGGCGACTCGTCGGCCCGTATGAAGGACACCAGCCGGGCGGCTTCGCCGTCGCCCGCGACGAGCTCGGTGTCGGACATCCACTCCTCGGCCCAGGCGAAGGTGTGGAACGCAGAGATCTCAATGAAGAGGACCCGGATCATCAGCGACACCATCATCTCGAGCTCGGGCGCGATGGCATCGGGGAGCAGGCGGGCGGCGTCGGCACCGGGCCGCCCGGGGCCGAATCCCATCCGGGCCAGCATCGCCTCGATGTCCAGCTCCTCGCACGTCCGGTCGAACGCGATGTCGCGGGCGGCGAACCACATGTCCTTGTGACCGGCCTCCTCGTCCCAGCCGGCCTCGTCGCGACCGTGCGCCTCGAAGAGCCCGCGACCGAGGTGATCGATGGCCGTCCCGCCGATGTCCTCCTCGAAATGACGCTGCAGACCCTTCGGCTGCAGCAGACGGATGTTGGCGCCGTATCCCTCCACCGTGCCGATCCGGGTGAGCGTCGCCATCAGCGGCTCGGGGACGCCGGCACGGATGAGGAACCGAGCCTGCTCGACGTTGGGGAAGGAGCGTTCCCACCATTCGAGTGGGACGTCGATCAGCTCGCTCGAGAACCGCGCGGCGTTCTGCTCGCCCCACGCCGTGATGGCGGGCAGCCGGAACCTGGTCCGCGGCGAGACGTAGTGGCCGTCCCCGTCGAAGCCCCCGTGACAGCGGACGCCCCCCGCGAGCAGCGGCTCGGTGACCACGAGGTCGGCCAGGAGCTCCTCCTCGGTGAACTCGACCTGCGCCGTGCCCATGACTGTGCCTCCCGTCGGCTCATGCCCCTTGTTAACTCTCGGGTATATACTGGCCGGTATACAGGTCGAGAGCAAGCTGCTGCCACGAGCCGAACGCCGCGCCGCCATCCTGCACGGTGCGGCGCAGGCCTTCGCATCGTCCGGATTCGCCGACACCTCCATGGAGGACGTCGCCGCGGCGTGCGGCGTCACCAAGCTGATCGTCTACCGGCATTTCGGGTCGAAAGAGGAGCTCTACCGGGAGATCCTCCAGCAGGTGTTCGACGATCTCGGCGAGGAGCTCCGGGCGGAATTGGCCATGCCGACGCGAAGCAGCCTCGGTCCCCGGACCCTCCTGACGGTGGCGCGGTCGGATCCGGCCGCCTTCACGCTCTTGTGGCGCCATGCGGCGCGCGAGCCGCAGTTCGCGGCGTACGCGGCCGAGCTCCGCTCGGTGTCGGTGTCTGTCGTGCGGCAGCTCAGCGAGCTCGACACCGGTGACGAGCTGCTCGACGCCTGGCGCTCCGAGGCCCTGTTCGGCTGGCTCGTCGAAACAACGCTCACCTGGCTGGAGCGGGGTGTTGCGGCGCGCGACGGTGAGTTCGTCACCCAGACGGCGGCGGGGTTCCGGGCACTGCGGATCGCCCTGACCCGCGGTACAGCCCTCGTCTGACGTGCCGCGGGTGCTCAGGCGCCGACGACGGCGACCCTGTCGAGCTGCGCTTCGAGAGTCGGCGCAGTGTGGATGCGGTTGCGACCAGTCGACTTGGCGTCGAACAGCGCCTCGTCAGCCTGTTCGATGATGTCGAGGGCTGAGAGCGGGGAGCTCGGCGTCCAACACGAGACACCGCCGCTGATCGTGACGAGCGACGGCGCCGACGGTCGGGCGGCGTGCGGAATCGCGGCGTCGACGAGAGCTCGGCGGATCCGTTCGCTGGTGACGAGGATGGAGTCGGCCGGCTCGCAATCCGGCATGAGGAGAAGGAATTCTTCCCCTCCGTACCGGTAGGCGCACTCCCCCGCCCGGACCACCAGGTCGAGGCACGTGGCCACGCGTCGCAGCGCCTCGTCACCCGCGATGTGGCCGTAGTGGTCGTTGAAGCACTTGAAATGGTCGATGTCGAAGAGGGCAACGCCGTACGTACGGCCGACCCGGAGGGCTCGTGCGTGGGTACGGGCGAGGTCTTCCTCCATACGACGGCGATTGCCGAGTCCGGTGAGCTCGTCGGTCCGCGATTGCTCCAGCAGTTCCAGATTGGCTCTCTCGAGCTCGGCCTGTGTCAGCGCCAGCTTGCTGTGCAGTCCGGTGACGCGCTCGGCCGCCACGAGGCGGGTCTGTACCGCGAAGGAGTCGACCGGCTTAATCAGGTAGTCGTCGGCTCCGGATCCCATACCCTCCAGAATGTGCTCGGGGTGGTCGAGCCCGGTGGTCAGGACGATGTAGACGTAGCTGTCTCCCGGCTGTTCGCGCACACGCCGACACAACTCGGGCCCGTTGAGTCCGGGCATCATCCAGTCCGTCAGCAGCACGTCGACCCCGCCGGACGACAAGAGATCCCAGGCGCCCCACCCCTCCTCGGCCACGATGCACTCATGGCCCAGCTTCGAGACGATGGCCTGCAGCAGGAGGCGGCTCGTGGGGTCGTCGTCGGCGATCAGGATCCGCATGTCACGCCCCCGCGACGACGATCTCCAGGGCGGCCCGCACGCGCCCGAGCTCTTCTCCGAGCTGTTCCATGAGCGCCGCGGCATCACCCAGCTGTGCCAGGTGCGCCGCCATCTCCAACCGGGCACACACGTCGGCGAGCCCCGTGGCACCGACGTTCGCGCTGGCCCCCTTGAGGGTGTGTGCGGTGCGCTCGATGGCTTGGTCGTCACCCTCACCGAGCAGCTGGACCAGGTCGGTGGAGCACTGGACGCTCACGATCAGGTACTCCCGGACGATTTCGGCCAACAGCTCGCCCAGCCTGTCGTCGAGGCTCAACAGGAATTCGATCTGCGAAGGGTCGAGGGGTTCACGGGTGTCAGGTGGCGAGGACATGCGTTCTCCCTCGCTCCGGCCCGGCGGTCGCTTCGACCCAACGCTCGAGCGCCGTCGCCACGGCTTCCAGCCGCACGGGCTTGGTGATGAAGTCGTCCATGCCCGACGCCATACAGCGCTCACGATCGCCCTCCATCGCGGCGGCGGTCATGGCGATGATCGGAATATGACTGCCGGAACCCTCCAACTGACGAATGGCCTGCGTGGCCTCGTAGCCGTCCATCTCGGGCATCTGGCAGTCCATGAGGACGGCGTCGTAGCGACCCGATCGGAAGGCGCTCACGGCTTCCACGCCGTTGTTTGCGATGGTGAAGCCGTAGCCCAGTTTCTCGAGGACCTTGGAACCCACCAGCTGGTTCACCGTGTTGTCCTCGACGAGCAAGATCGTTCCCGCGGCTTCCGAACCGACGTGAGGTTCGGGCGTCGGCTTCACGGGGTCTTCGGGCGCCGACCCGGAGTTGAGGCTGGTGATCAGGCAATCGAACAGCTCCGACGACCGCACGGGTTTCGTGAGGCTGGCGGCGAACCCGGTCAGGTGCGACTCCGCCGGGTCGAGACGGTGGCCGGACGAGCTGAGCAAGAAGAGCATCGTCTCCGCCGTGGAGGGATGGGACTTCAGGGCCCGAGCCAGCTCGATGCCGTCCATGTCGGGCATGTTCAGGTCGACGACGCCGAGGTCGAACGCGCGCCCGTCCCTGGCTGCCGTCAGCGCGACCTCGAGCGCCTGGAACCCGTCTGCTGCTTCGACCGCCTCCACGCCCCACGACAGAAGCTGCTGTCGGAGGATTCTGCGGTTGGTCGCGTTGTCGTCGACGACCAGCGCCCGTTGGCCCGAGAGGGTCCGCGGATCCTCGCTCTTGTCGAGTACGGGCGCGTCGTCAGCGCGACGGAGAGACAACTCGAACCAGAAGGTCGACCCGGCGCCCGGCGCACTCGTGAGGCCGAGCCTGCCACCCATGAGCTCCACCAGCTGCCGGCTGATGGTCAGGCCGAGACCGGTGCCGCCGTATCGGCGCGTGGTCGAGGAGTCAGCCTGGGCAAAGGCGCTGAACAGCCTCTCCTGGTCCTCCGCGGCGATGCCGACGCCGGTGTCGACGACGTCGAAATGGAGGGCCACCCGCTCTGCGTTCTGATGCAGGACCTTGACCCGGATGACCACTTCCCCCGCCGACGTGAACTTGACGGCGTTCGCTCCGAAGTTGAGCAGGACCTGGCGGATCCGGGTCGCGTCCCCGAGTAACGCAGCGGGGACGTTCGGGTGGACGTCGACCAAGAGCTCAATACCCTTTCCGTGCGCCGCGCCGGCCAGAATGCGCCCGACATCGTCGATCACCCCGGGCACGTCGAACTCCGACTCGTCGATGTCCATCTTCCCGGCCTCGATCTTCGAGAAATCCAAGATGTCATTGATGATCACCAACAGACTCTCCGCGGAGACCTTCACCCCGGAGGCGAGCTCGGCCTGCTCGTCGTCCAGGTTCGTCTGGAGCAGGAGCTCGGTGAGCCCGATGACACCGTTCATCGGGGTGCGGATCTCGTGGCTCATGGTGGACACGAACTCGGACTTCGTGCGTGACGCGACCAAGGCCGCGTCACGCGCCGCGACCAGTTCCTGGGCGGCCTGCCGCGCTTCGGTGACGTCGCCGCCGTTCAGGACGTACCCGTGTACGGACGGATCATTGAGGAGGTCCGCGATGTTCCAGTCGATCATCCGGTAATCGCCGTTGGCGTGTCGCATGCGGAGCTCGAGCACGGATCCTTCGCCGTCGTCGAGCCGCACGAAGTGTCGGAGCACCGCGGGTGCGTCGACGGGGTGGACGATCTCCGTCAACGCCTTGCCCTCGAGCTCACCGGGCTGATACCCGAGCACCCGCTCGGAAGAGGGCGTGATGTAGGCGATGCGCAGGTCCGCCTCGACGACGGCAATCAGGTCCCAGGTCTTGTCGATGAGCGAACGGAAGCGGGCCGTCTTCACGGCGTGCGCTTCGCGCACGGTCAACGCCAGCCGCACCGCGGCAACCAGGAGCGTCACGGTGGCCAGGGCGATGGCAGGGCGACCGAGGTGACCGACGCTGGCGAGGAACAGGATCGCCATGCCGATGCCCGCACCGAAAGCCGGCACCGCAAAGCCCGCGATCCTGTCGGTTCCCGGCTTCTCGATGTTCGCCGGGAGGATCCAGACCGCGAGGGCGATGAGGGTGAGCGAGATGGGCCAAGCCGCTCCGTTGCTGATGTAGCCGAATCTGCTGTCCGGCTGAAGCAGGTTGAAGCCGTCGCCGATGGCATTGGCAACCAGCGCAACGCTCGCCAGGGCGAAGAACGCTCGGAAGCCGCGGGGAAGCACTAGGAATCCCCCGATGGCCAGCGCGCAGAGCAGGATGTCCCCCAGGGGATAGGCCAGGTTCGTCGCGGCGGCGAGCGCACCCCCACCGGTGATCCTGATCACAGCGGCCACGACGAAGGCCGCCGACATGGCTGCGACACCCAGGCCTGCGATCAGCCCGTCCAACGAGATCGAGACCAGAGAGCTCTTGTTCCCACGTCTGATCAGCAACGCGAATCCCAAGAAACACACGAGGAAGAAGCACACGTAGAACCCGTCCGCAACGGATGGGGTGGGCGGGTTGGCACCACCGAGGGACTCGATGGTCAACGCGGTGTCGCCGAGCGCCCACGACACGCAGGCGACGCCCATCACGAGGGGGAAGAGTCGGGCCGCGGGGCTGCTCAGCCGCCACGAGCCCTCGAAGTACCGGGCAAGGCACAGCACGCCGATCAAGAGCTCGAACGCATCGACCCCCCACCCGTCGACGGGAGTGACGTCGGAGCCGATGGGCCGGACGATGAGTGAGACCACAAAGGCGACCACCAGGACGGCGGCGAAGGCGAACAGCCAACGAACCCGGCGATGCGTCACGTCCTCCCACCGCGCCGGTGGGGACTCTCCCGCCCCGGGCACCGGCACCGGGGTCGGACCGAGCGTCTCGATCCCCTCACGGTCGACCACTGCTACCGCCATTTGCTAGTGACGGCAGTATTGGTCCCGACATTGAGCAGCGTTGAGAGAAATGGACGCGCCAGGCACGAATCGGTCGTGCTCGGGGACGACAGCGCCCGATCCGGGCGTCGGCCGGGCTACGAGCCCGGAGCCAGCCCGGCCACCCCGTCCACCCGGGCCACCCAGGACGCCACGATGTCTGCGACCTCCGCCTCGCTCTTGCGCAACGAGTGGTCGCCGTCGACGACGACACGGGTGACCGGGCCGGGGATCGCCGCGGTCTCCCGCTCCAGCTCGTCGGGCGAGGCGAACGCATCGCGCCGGCCCGAGACGAAGAGGCAGGGCAGTCGGAGGGCGGGGAAGTGCTCCGTGCGGAGGCGTTCGGGCCGACCGGGGGGATGGAGCGGGTAGCTGACGAGGACGAGGGCGGCCACCTCGAGGCCCTCGGCCGCGGCCATGGAGCACATCCGGCCCCCGAAGGACCGCCCCCCGATGGCGATCCGGCTGGTCGCGACGGAGAGTCGCCCGGCGAGCGCCGTCGTGGCGACGCGCACCGTCTCGATGCACACGGCCGGCGGATCGGTGCGGCGCTTCCCTGCCGCCTGCCCCGGAAACTCGACGCGCTCCACGACGGCGCCCGCGTCCGTCACCGCGGCATCGATGGCGACAAGGCCGGATTGGTCGCGCCCTGCACTCGCCCCCGGCGTGAGCACGAGTCCGGTGATTCTCGCTGCGGTCACCCGACCATCATGGCGTCGACCTCGGCGATGCAGGCTTGCTTGGCCGAGTCGGGCAGGAACGAGGCGCAGAAGGAGTTGCGCGCCAACTGGGCGATCGTGTCCCGGTCGAGGTCGAAGGCGTCGGCGACCGCGGCCATGTTGTCGGCGACGTAGCCACCGAAGTAGGCGGGGTCGTCCGAGTTGATCGTGACGAGGAGGCCGCGCCGCAGGAGGGCGGGGAGATCGTGGCGCGACAGGGACGGAAAGACCCGGAGCCTGACGTTGGAGAACGGGCACACGGTCAGCGGGATCTGCTCGCGTGCCAGGCGGTCCACCAGCCGCTCGTCCTCCAAGCAGCGCACCCCGTGATCGATGCGCCGCGCCCCCAATGCATCGAGCGCCTCCCAGATGTAGGCGGGGGGACCCTCCTCTCCGGCGTGGGCCACGCCCGGGAGCCCCATCTCCCGGGCCCGCCGAAACGCCTCGGTGAACTTGGACGGAGGGTTGCCCACCTCGGCCGAGTCGAGGCCGACCGCCGTCAGGTGGTGCACGAAGGGCCGCGCCTCCTCCAGCGTCTGCAGCGCGGCCTCCTCGGTCAGGTCGCGCAGGAAGCACAGGATCAGGCCCGAGGAGATCCCCCACGTCGCCACTCCGTCGTCGAGGGCCCGGCGGATCCCCGTGATGCAGGTCTCGAAGGAGACGCCGCGCCGGGTGTGCGTCTGCGGGTCGAAGAAGATCTCGGCGTGGCGCACGCCCTGCCCGGCCGCCCTGGACAGGTAGGCCATCGTGAGGTCGTAGAAGTCCCGCTCGGTGAGGAGTACCGCGCAATTGGCGTAGTAGATGTCCAGGAAGGACCGTAGGTCTGCGAAGACGTAGGCGCGGCGGAGTGCCGCCACATCCGCGTAGGCCAGCGGCACCTCGTTCCGCGCCGCGAGCTCGAAGGCCAGCTCGGGCTCGAGCGTCCCCTCGATGTGCACGTGCAGTTCGGCCTTGGGGAGCTGCCGAATGAACGTCTCTCTGTCCGTCATGCCGGGGGCATTATCGCCAACGAAAGGGCCCGGCGTCAGGACCATCACCTCGGCCGCCCCACGGACCTTCCACGAACGAAGTGGACTGATCACTCCGCTTCGGGTACGTTAACCGGAGTGACTTCTCCGGATAAGAGCCGGGCGGGAGGGCGGAGCGGGCCATCCGCCACCACCCTGAGCCGGCCGATGCGCAGCGACGCCCTGAAGAACCGGGAGCGACTGCTGGCGGCGGCGGGACAGGTCTTCGAGGAGAAGGGGCTCGAGGCCAGCGTGGCCGACGTGGCGCGGGTGGCCGGCGTCGGGATGGGCACGCTCTACCGCCGCTTCCCCTCGAAGGACGCGCTCATCGAGGCGCTGGTCTCCGAGGTCCTCGAGGCGACGATCGCCATGGCAGAGGAGGCGGCGGCCTGGCCGGACGGCACCGGGCTCGAGCACTTCCTCGAGGCGTCGAGCGCGTATCAAGCGGACCATCTCGGTTGCCTCCCGAAGCTCTGGAAGTCGGATCACCATCTCGTGGGGACGGCACGACAGCTCATCGCCGGCCTGCTCGCTGATGCGCAGGCGCACGGCCGGGTGCGCCTCGACCTCACGAGCACCGACATCTCGCTCGTGATGTGGTCGATACGGGGCGTGCTCGAGACCAGCGGCTCGAACGCCCCGGAAGCATGGAAGCGGCATCTCGACCTCGTTGTCGCCGGCATGCGTCCCTCCGAGGCCGAGCTGGCGCACCCCCCGCTGAGCCAGAACCAGGTGGACCGGATCCTCTCGAGGCACGAGCAACCGTCGGGGCCCACGGGGGCGGGCGGGTGACCACGCTGCAGGACGTCGACGCGGGCGCTGGCACCGGAGGGACGACCCGCGCCCACTGGTGGATCCTCGTGGTGATCGCCGGCGCCCAGCTCATGGTGGTGCTCGATTCGACCATCATGATCATCGCCCTGCCCTCCGCGCAGCACGCGCTCGGATTCTCGAACACCGACCGGCAGTGGGTCGTCACGGCCTACACCCTGGCCTTCGGCGGCTTCCTCCTC
Organism: uncultured Acidimicrobiaceae bacterium; assembly: GCA_963719485.1. GTDB lineage: Bacteria > Actinomycetota > Acidimicrobiia > Acidimicrobiales > RAAP-2 > Bog-473. The sequence goes on along the minus strand of OY970387.1, from coordinate 2,044,756 downwards.
CTGGGCGGGCGGATCAGCGACATGTTCGGTCCGAAGCGGACGCTTATGGCGGGGGTCCTGGGTTTTGCCCTGGCCTCGGCCATCGGGGGCGCCGCCCAGACCACGCTCATGCTCATCGGCGCTCGTGGGCTGCAGGGCCTCTTCGGTGCCCTGCTGGCTCCGTCCGTGCTGTCCATCCTGACGTCGACCTTCACCGACCCGCGTGAACGGGGGCGGGCGTTCGGGATCTACGCCACCATCGCCATCGCCGGATCCGCCTTCGGGCTCATCCTCGGCGGCTTCCTGACCCAGTACGCCGACTGGCGCTGGTGCCTCTACGTGAACCTGCCCATCGCCGCGCTCGTCCTCTTCGGCGCCTTCACCATGCTCCCCGATCGCACGGGTATGCGCGGCGTACGGCTCGACGTGCTCGGCGTGGTCCTCGGTTGCGGCGGCTTGGTCAGCCTCGTCTACGGGCTCGGCGAGGCCGGCACGAGCGGATGGGGCGCCACCGACGTCAAGGCCGCTCTCGTGGCCGCCGTGCTGCTGCTCGGCGCCTTCATCCTGTGGCAGAGCAAGGGCCCGAATCCCCTCCTGCCGCTCCGCGTGTTGCGGAACCGGAACCGGGCCGGGTCGTTCCTGACCATCATGCTCGCCGTCACAGGCATGTTCGGCACCTTCCTGTTCCTCACCTATCTCCTGCAGACGATCGACCACTACTCCCCGCTCCTCACGGGTGTCGCCTTCCTCCCGCTGCTGGCCCTCAACGGGCTGGCGGCGACGCAACTGGCCAGCCGCCTGATGCCGCGCGTGCGGACGCGGCTGCTCGTCGTGCCCGGCCTGCTGATCGCGGCGGTCGGTGCCGCCCTCTTCACCACGTTGACCCCCGACGCCGCCTATGTGACCCACGTGCTGCCGAGTGAGCTCCTGCTCGGCCTCGGACTGGGGCTCGCCCTCGTGCCGTGCATCAGCACCGCGACGCAGAACGCCGAACCGAAGGACGTCGGCGTGACCTCGGCCATGACGAACACGTCGCAGCAGATCGGGGCGTCCATCGGCACCGCGCTCCTCAACACCATCGCGGCGGCCGCCACCGCCACCTACCTGGCCTCCCACGCCGGGGCTGGGCACAGCAGCGGCGTCGTCGCCAAGGCGACGGTGCACGGCTACGCGACGGCCAGCTGGTGGGTGGCCGGGATCTTCGTCCTGGCGGCGCTGATCGGGGGTGTGCTCATCGATGTGCACCCGGGGCAGCCGGTGGCCGTTGCGGACGGTGCGGACGGTGCGGAAGGTGCGGACACGGAGGCCGAGCTCCTCCCGACCGAGATCTACTGACGAGCCGCGCTGGCATCTCTCCGCGATCCCGGCACCCGGCGGCGGTGGGGTCGCCCGAGGAGCGAGCACCGGTGGGGATGTTTTTCAACTGATCCGAAAATAACGTGACCAGGGCGCGCGAGGACGGGGTGCGGGGCGGAGCCCCGCTCGGGACAACGTCCCGAGACCGGTCCTACGCCGCCGGGCTGAGGGTGACGCAGTGACCGAGGACCTCGAGCTGGCGCACGAGGTTGCGGGTGCGGCGTTCGGTGTGCACCGAACGGACGTAGAAGTTCGAGCCGAGGTCCGAGAAGCGCTTGGTGGGATCGGCCAGGAGGTGCCAGACGATGACGAGGATGGAACGAGCGACGGCGACGAGGGCCTTGAGCCGGCCCCGCCGACGAGCCAGGCGTCGATAGCGCTCACCCAAGAAGGTGTCGGTGCGCCCTGCCGCCGCGGCAGCCTCGGTGAGGGCGCGCTTGAGGTAGGGGTTCCCCCGCCCCGTCTTGCCCGATCGGTTCGTCGCTCCGGACTGGATCGTGCGCGGCGAGAGCTTGGCCCACGACACGAGGTGGCCCGGGGTCGGGAACTGGGCCATGTCGAGGCCGACCTCGGCGATGATGGCATGGGCCGCAGATCGGCCGATGCCGGTGATCTCATCGAGGCGCGCCACGGCGTCGAGGGGTGCTCCTTGGCCGTCGCTCGGTCCGCCCGAGGGGGCCCTCGCCGCCGGGAGGTCGGCCAAGAGCTCTTCAACGCGCTCGGTGAGGCGCTCGATCTTGGCGCTGAGGGCGTCGATCTGCTCGAGCAAGAGCGCGAGCAGCTCGCCGTGGTGCTCGTCGAAGCGGCCCCGCAAGGCCTCTTGGAGGGTGAAGCGCTTGGATCTGAGCCTTCCCACCGCGAGCTCAGCGAGGACCTCGGGGTCACGCTCGCCGGCGATGAGCGCGTCGAGCATGGCCCGTCCGGACACCCCGAAAATGTCGCTGGCGACCACCGAGATCTTGATGAGGGCATCTTCGAGGAGCTTCTCGACGCGCTGCTTGTGACGGGTGCGCTCGCCGACGAGGTCGACGCGCAGGCGGGTGTAGTCGCGCAGGACGCGGATCTCGGCGGGGGGCACGAAGCTCGGGCGCAGCATGCCGCGCTCGTTGAGCTTGGCCAGCCAGACGGCGTCGAGACGATCGGTCTTCGGACGCCCCGGCACCTGCTTGACGTCGCGGGCGTTGACCAGCCAGACCACCAACCCACGCGCTTCGAGCAGATAGACGAATGGCCTCCAGTAGTCAGAGGTCGACTCGACCACGACACGCTCGACAGCCTCCTCGGCCAGCTCGTCGGCCAGGGCCATGATCGCCCCCGTTGTCGTGCCCACGTCAAAGACCCTGCTCTGACGCCGACCGGCGAGCTTTGGGTGCGGGACGCGGACGCAGACCTTGGCCGAAGCCTTGGCCACATCGATCGCCCCGGCCCGTTCCACCACCTCCTCGGGGTCTTCTTCGTCGATGAACTGGGATTCGTGGGCCATAGCAGCACCCCCTGTCGTTCCGTCCGATGGGAATGGGACGCCCGGGGGCCTCGGTCAAGTCCGAAATACTGATCCGCGTGCTCGAAGCAACAGTGCATGACCCAGATGGTCGGGCCCCGGCGCCAAGCTATAAAGCGGGTTCTCCTCCCAAGTACGGTCGGCGTCGCGGGCGACCCGACACCTATTTTCACGTCGGCACGACGTCCCTGCCAGGGGTCAGGGAAGCTATAAACGAGATTGCTGATAGTCGGCGGAAGATGTCCGGCGGGTTCAAGGGGTGAGCGGGCGTCACTCACATCCGGGCTACGCCACGAGCTCCGGTCCCGACCATTCGAAGCCCTCGCCGTAGACGAGCTCGAACTCGGCGTCGGCCAATTCGCGCGCCCGCTCGCGCTCGGCCGGCCCGGCCTGGGCATCGGCGTCGTGCGCCGGCGGGTGGACCAGGAGGGCCACCATGACGAGCGCAGCGATCCCGAAGAGGGCAGCCACGCCGAAGGTCAGATCGAGGCCGTGCACCATGTCTGTCGGGACGGCGGCCCCGGCCTTGAGCTGCGCGTGGCCGGCGGCACCGCTGAGGACCGTGACGAGCACGGCGAGCCCGAGGGCCGCCCCCAGCTGCTGCGTGACGTTGACCAGCCCCGACGCCGCTCCGGCGTCACCGGGGTCCACCCCGGCGAGCCCGGCCGTCGTGAGCGGCACCAGCGCGGTCCCCGAGCCGAAGCCCAGGAGCACCAGGCTGAGCAGGATCTGCTGGTACGAGGCGCCGGCGTGCAGCTGGCTCGACAGGAGCAGGGCGACGACCGTCAGGCCGATCCCCGTCATGATCAGCGCCTTGGGGCGGACCCGGCCGATCAGGACCTTGCTCACCAGCTGTGACGAGAGGAACACCGAGAGGGGCATGGGCAGGAACGACAGACCGGTGCGCAGCGGCGAGTACCCCTGCACGTCCTGTAGGAACTGACCGACGAAGAAGAACATCCCGTACATGCCCGCGTACATCAGCCCACGCGAGACGTTGGCCGCCGTGCGCGTGCCGCTGGCGAAGAGACGCAGCGGCACGATCGGCTCCTCGGCCCTGGTCTCGATCCGCACGAACACCCCGAGCAGGAGCGCGCCGATGGCGAGGGAGCCGATGGTCACGAGGCTCGACCATCCGCGACTGCCCGCCTCGACCAGCCCGAGCACGATGCCCGACATGCCGAGCGTCGACGTGAGCGCGCCGGCGACGTCGAAGTGCCCGGTGCGGCGCTCCGTCTCGTGCAGGACGATGCGCCCGACGATCAGGACGGCGATCCCGATCGGGACGTTCACGAACATGACCCAGCGCCACGACACGAGTTGCGTCAGCGCGCCACCCGCCACCAGGCCGATGGCCCCGCCGGCCGCTGAGACAGTAGTGAAGAGGGCGATGGCCCGGGTCCGTTGGCGCCCTTCCGAGAACATGGTGGTGAGGAGCGCCAGCGACGAGGGAGCGGCCAGCGCGGCGCCCACCCCCTGGAGGGCCCGGGCGGACAGGAGCATCCAGCCCGAGACGGCCAACCCGCCGAAGAGGGAGCTCACCGTGAAGATGGCGATGCCGGCAAGGAAGGTGCGGCGCCGCCCGCGGAGGTCCCCACACCGGGCCCCGAGGAGCAGGAGGCCGCCGAAGGTCAGCAGGTAGGCGTTGAGGACCCAGGAGAGCTCGCCCCCTGACAGGCCCAGCCCCTCCTGGATGTGAGGCAGGGCGACGTTCACGATCGTCGTGTCCAGGACCACCATGAGCTGGGAGGTCAGGATCACGAAGAGGAACACCGAGGGGCTGCTGAGCAGGGACTTCAGGCGTCCGGGCGGCCCCGCGGCGGGACCGCCGACGGGCGCGGGACGAGGCGCGACAATGAGAGAAGAAGGCATTTGATTCCGATCTGTCCGCTGGTACTCTGGTAAGCGGAAGCTTCCTCCGATTAGTATACGGAGGGTGGCTCCGCTTTGCAAGACGGAATTTTCGCCGGGAGGGAACGCAGGACGATGACGGCACAACCGAGGTCGATGGCGACGACGGTGGACGACGTCGTCGAGGCCGGGGTGGAACGCCCGATGCGGGCCGACGCCCAGCGCAACTACGAGCGCTTGGTCACGGCGGCGCGGAAGGTGTTCGCCCAAGAGGGCGGCGGCGCCTCCATGGAGGCCATCGCCAAGGAGGCGGGTGTCGGGATCGGGACGCTGTACCGGCACTTCCCCAAGCGCATCGACGTGGTCGAGGCGGTCTACCGCGAGGACGTCGACGAGCTGACGACCGTCGCCGAGTCGGTCACCGCGACCATGGAGCCCTGGCCGGCGCTCGTGGCGTGGCTCGAGGCGTTCGTGCGCTATGCGATGGGCAAGAAGCGGTTCCTCAACGAGCTGCACGAGGCGTTCGAGAAGAACCCCGAGCTGCGCTCGGCATCACGCGAGCGGATTGTGGGCGCCCTCGGCCTGGTGCTCACGCCGGCCCAGGAGGCGGGGTTGGTGCGGGCCGACATCGACGCGGAGGACCTGATGCAGCTGCTCGGCTCCATGTGCATGAGCGCGACGCTGACCTCGGATCAGAGCGGGCGGTTGCTCGTCATGATCCAGGACGGCCTCCGGCCGCCGGCGTAAGGAGTCGAGCCTCCGAGGATTAGATGCCCGTGTGCTCTGCGCGCACGGGATCCGGATCGGGTACGTGCGGCATGAGGGCATTCGCCGGGACGGTGCCCAGCCGACCGGCCTCGAAGTCCTCGAGCGCCTGCACGATCTCACTGCGGGTGTTCATGACGAAGGGCCCGTAGTGCTCCACCGGTTCCCCGATGGGCTGGCCCCCGAGGATCAGGGCTTCGAGCTGGCTCGTCCCGGAATCCTGGGTGTCGTCGGCCCGCAGGGTGATGAAGTCCCCCGGGCCGAACGCGACGAGTTGCCCGCTGGTGACCGGTCGACCTTCGCTGCCCACGCGTCCCGATCCGGTCAGCACATAGACGAGCGCGTTGAATCCGGGGTTCCACGGAACCTCGAGCAGTGCCCCCGGAGCCACCGACGCGTGCACGAAGGCCATCGGCGTGTGGGTCGACCCCGGGCCACGGTGGCCGCCGACGTCCCCCGCGATGATCCGCACCAGCGCGCCGCCGTCGCCGGACGAGAGCAGCGCCACGTCGCCCGCCTCGAGCCCCTGATAGGCGGGCTCGATCATCTTGTCCCGGGCGGGCAGGTTGACCCACAGCTGAATGCCGTGGAACCGGCCCCCGGCCACCACGAGCTCCTCCGGCGGCGTCTCGATGTGCAGGATGCCCCCGCCAGCCGTCATCCACTGGGTGGCCCCGTCCGTGATGAGGCCACCGCCGCCGTGGGAATCCTGGTGCGCGAAGGTGCCGTCGATCATGTAGGTGACGGTCTCGAACCCGCGGTGGGGGTGCCAGGGCGTCCCCTTCGGCTCCCCCGGGGCGTAGTCGACCTCCCCCATCTGGTCCATATGCACGAAGGGGTCGAGCTCCGACAGCTGCAATCCCGCGAAGGCCCGGCGGACCGGGAAGCCCTCCCCCTCCAGCCCACGGGGAGCCGTGGTCACGGACTTCACCGGTCGCTCGGCGGCCTGAGACCGGTCGGGCGCCGGGATGGACGGCAGTGTGGCGAGGTCATTGACGGTGACAGCGGGCACGAGAACCTCCGATCGATGTCGGTCAACGGCCCCGGACGGCGCCGCTCACCTCTCTGCAGGATACGTGTGCAGGCGCCCGATCTCTCCAGTCGGACGACCGTGCGACGGACCCGGCCGTGGCGTCAGTGCAGGTGTTGCTGCCAGTCCGCGGGGACCCGGCCGGCCGGACCGGGGGTGGGCTGGCTGAGCGGGTGATGCTCCGGCGGCGCCAGCTCGGGTCCCTCGTAGTACTGATCGCTCTCGTAGTCCCAGAACCAGTCCTCACCCGGCTCGAAGCTCCGGACGATGGGGTGGCCGCTCTGCTTGGCGTGCGCGCTGGCGTGCTGGGCGGGCGAACTGTCGCAACAGCCGATGTGCCCGCACGCGGCACACCGACGGAGGTGCAGCCACCACCCGTTGACCGCGTCGCACTCGACGCACCCGTCCCCGCTGGGCTCCGCTGCCGGGTTGATCCGTTCGTCGGCCATGGTTCACACGCTCCTCGCCGGAGCATAGGGGGGCGGCGCGGCGGCAGATCCGCCTGGTCTCCCTACCCGGCGATGGCGTCGCGCCGCCGGGGCAGCACCCAACCCGGGCGCGGGAAGTGGCACGTGTACCCGTTGGGGTAGTGCTCCAGGTAGTCCTGGTGCTCGGGCTCCGCCTCCCAGAAGGGTCCTGCCGGCTCGACCTCGGTCACGACCTTGCCGGGCCAGAGCCCGGAGGCCTCGACGTCGGCGATGGTGTCCTCGGCCACCCGGCGCTGCTCGTCGTCGACGTAGAAGATCGCCGACCGGTAGCTGGCCCCGATGTCGTTGCCCTGGCGGTTCCTCGTCGTCGGATCGTGGATCTGGAAGAAGAACTCGAGCAGCTCCCGGTAGGAGGTCACGGCCGGGTCGAACGTGATCTCGATCGCCTCGGCATGGTTCCCGTGGTTGCGGTACGTGGCATTGGGGACGTCGCCGCCGGTGTAGCCGACCCTCGTGGAGAGCACACCGGGGCGCTTGCGAATGAGGTCCTGCATCCCCCAGAAGCACCCGCCGGCCAAAATCGCCTTCTCTGTCGTGGCGCTCACTGGGCCACCTCCTCCTTGGTCGCTCCCCCATCGAAGAGCTTCGTGTACTCACCGTAACCCTCGGCCTCGAGATCCTCGTAGGGCACGAAGCGCAACGCGGCCGAGTTGATGCAATAACGCAGGCCACCCTCCTCAGGAGGGCCATCGTTGAAGACGTGGCCCAGGTGGCTGTCCCCATGGGCCGAGCGGACCTCGGTCCGGATCATGCCGTGGGTCGCATCCTGCTTCTCCACGACGTTGGCCGGGTCGAGCGGCACCGTGAAGCTCGGCCATCCACACCCGCTGTCGAACTTCTTGAGCGAGGCGAACAGAGGCTCCCCCGAGACGATGTCGACGTAGATGCCGGCCTCCTTCTTGTCCCAGAACTCGTTGGCAAAGGCGGGCTCTGTGGCAGCCTCCTGGGTGACGGCGTATTCCCTCGGCGTCAGCTTGGCGACGGCGTCCGGGTCCTTGCGGTAACGATCGGTCATCTCACTCCTTCGCCACCCTCCGGTGGCTCTTCTCGTCCTCATTCTCTTCTTCCAACATCCGTGTGTCTTCCTTTGTTTCCGCTCCCCCGGGCTCACCTGGCCCCAGCCCGGAGGGCGAATTCGGGTCCGGCGACCGCGGAACCGAGGCCGTCCTCCCGCCCGGGACCCGGGCCGGCCCGGATCCCCCACCGGCAATCGGTATTGGACCGCTCAGGTACCCTTCTCCTTCATTGCGACCACCCGAAGGGGGGACATGTCAGAGACCGTCGAGATCGACCTCGTCACCGCCGAGGTCATCAGATCGGCGATGGAGACCGTCTGCTTCGAGATGGCGACGTACGTGTCGCGCACGGCGACGACGCCCATCCTCAACCAGTCCAATGAACGGAATGCCACCATCCTCGACGGCCAGGGCCGCCTGGCGGCGCTGTCGGTGGGGATTCCGCAGTTCATGCTCTCCAGCACCCTCCCGGTCCGCTTCGCCATCGACTTCTTCGGGGACGAGCTCAAGCCCGGCGACGTCATCGTCGCCAACGACCCGTATCACGGCGGCGGCCACCTCCCGGACTTCAACGTGTTTGCTCCGGTGTTCGACGACGACGGGCAGCTCCTCCTGGTGGCCTCCATCCAGTGCCACCACGGTGACACCGGGGGGGCCGTGCCCGGCGGCTACAACACCATGGCGAAGGACGTCTACAGCGAGGGCACCCGCTACCCGCTCTTGAAGATCATCGACGGCGGACACGAGCGGCGGGACGTCATCCTCACCATGCGGGCCAACAACCGGCTGGCTGGATTCATCGGTGATCTCCGCTCCCAGGTCGGGGCGGCCCAGCTGGGAGCGGCGCGGCTGCAGGGGCTCGCCACCCGCTGGGGCGCCGACACCATCCGTGCCGCCGTCACGCACACCATCGACGATGCGCGCACGCGGTTCTCCGACGAGATCCGCGGCTGGCCGGACGGTACCTACGAGGCCGACATCTACGTCGACAGCGATCCTCAGGGAAACGAGGACCTGCACGTCCACATCGCGGTCACCGTCGACGCGGACCGGCTCATCCTCGACTTCGAGGGATCCGACACCCGTCCCTATATCTCCGGCTGGTCGACCTTCGGCAACACCCGCGGCAACGCCATCGCCCAGCTGGCCAGCCTCGTGGACCCGTCCATCCCGAAGAACGAGGGGTTCTTCGACTGCGTGGAGCTGCGCGTCCCGCTGGGCTCGTGCCTCAACCCGGTCGAGCCCAAGCCCGTGAGCTCGGGCACCCACCACCCCGGCGTCGAGGTCGGCGACGCCATCGCGGTGGCGATGGCGCAGATCATCCCCGAACGCTGCGCCCCCCAGACCTACAAGTTCGGGAGCCCGAGGCAGATGTGGGGGGACCTCGACCCCCGCACAGGATCGCCCTTCTTCGACCACGGCGGTGAAGTCAGCGCCGGATGGGTGAACGCGGTCGAGGGCGTGGACGGGTGGGGGGCCCTCGCCCCTGCGATGGGCAACCTCATCAAGGCGTCGGCCGAGCTCAACGAGCGGCTCTTCCCGCACATCCTGCGCGGGCGCAACTACCTGACGGACTCCGGGGGGCCGGGGAAGTTCCGGGGCGGCTGTGGCAGCCACTTCGTCAAGGAGGCGCGCACGCCGACCTCGGTCAGCCAGTACTGCGTGAACCAGCGGCACCTCCACCCCGGCATCGCCGGCGGTCTGCCCGGGAGCCCCGACGTCTGCGTGGTGAGCAAGGGGACGGAGCGCGCCGTCGTGGTCTCCCCCGTCGTCACGGCGCACCTCCTCGAGACGGGAGACCAACTCGTCTACGACTTCGGCGGAGGCGGAGGCTGGGGCGACCCCCTCGAGCGGGACGTCGAAGCCGTGCTCGACGACGTCTGGGACGAATACGTCTCGGTCGAGGGCTCCCGGCGTGACTACGGGGTCGTGATCACCGGCACGCTCGAAGCCATGGACCTCGCCCTCGACTACGAGGCCACGAAGCAACTGCGCGTGGAACGGGCCAACGGGGGGGCGTCAGCATGAGCGCCGAGGGGTCGCGTTACCGGATCGGCGTCGACGTCGGAGGCACCTTCACCGACTGCGTGCTCCTCCGTCCGGATGGCTCCATCCTCCTGGAGAAGACCCCGACGACCCCGGATGACCAGTCCGACGGCGTGCTCGCCGGCATCGCCCGCCTGGCCGAGGCGGAGAAGCTCGCCGATGTGACGGCACTGCTCGCCCGCTGCGAGTCCATCGTGCACGGCACCACGGCGGCCGACAACACGATGATTCAGATGTCGGGGGCCCCGACCGGGCTGCTGGTCACCGAGGGATTCCGCGACGAGATCGAGATGCGGCGCTGCTTCAAAGAGGACATCTGGGACCCCAGCTACCCGGCCCCGGAGCCCATCGCGCGCCGCCGGGTGCGGCTGGAGATCACGGAGCGCGTGACGAGCGAAGGGACGGTGGACCTCGAGCTCGACGAGGAGGGCGTGCGCAAGGCGACGGCACGGCTGCGTGCCTTCGGCGTCACCTCCATTGCCGTGTGCTTCCTGCACAGCTACCTGAACCCCAGCCACGAGCTGCGCGCCCGGGAGCTCATCCTTCAGGAGTACCCCGACGTCGAGCTGGTCTCGCTGTCCCACGAGGTCTGGCCCAAGCCCCCCGAGTTCGAGCGCACGTCCACGACGCTCGTCAACGCCTTCGTGGGGCCACCGATCGTCCGCTACCTGGAGCGACTGGAGTCGCGCCTGGCGGACGCGGGCTTCGCGGAGGAGCTCCTCCTGGCCACCAGCTCCGGCGGGGTCGCCACGCCCCGAGCGACCAAGAACCGGCCGCTGGCCACCATCGGCTCCGGGCCCACCGGTGGGGTCGTGGCGGCGGCGCGCGCCGCGGCCGCCGCCGGTCTCGGCGACGTGGTCAGTGTCGACATGGGCGGCACGAGTTACGACGTCTGCCTGATCCGGGACGGCCGACCCGAGGTGAAGACCGACTGGAACTGGCGGCACCGCTACTGCATCGCCCTCCCCATGGTCGACGTGCACTCCATCGGCGCGGGCGGCGGCTCCCTCAGCCGCTCCCGGTCCGGCACGCTCACCGTCGGGCCCGAATCGGCCGGGAGCATCCCCGGACCCGTGTGTTACGGACGGGGTGGAACGGAGCCGACCGTCACCGACGCGGACCTCGTGCTCGGCCGACTCGACCCCGCTGCCTTCTGGAGCGGGCGCCTCTCCCTCGATGCTGACGGGGCCCGGAAGGCCCTGGCGACCGTCGGCGAGCCCCTGGGGCTCGACGCCGAGGAGGCGGCGGTCGCCACCGTGGCGATCATCGATGCGCACATGTGCGACGCCGTCCGCCGCATGCTCTCCCTCGCCGGTGCCGATCCCCGCGACCTCGATCTCATCGCCTTCGGTGGCATGGGTGCGCTGCACGCCGCCCGCCAGGCCGCGCTGCTCGGCATGCGCCGGGTGCTCGTGCCTCGGGCCGCAGCGGCGTTCTCCGCCCTCGGTCTCCTCACGGCCAACCACGTCGTCGACGACGCCCGCACGTTCCTGGGCGACTGGCGGCAGATCGACCTCGGGACCCTCTCGAATCTGGCTGACGAACTCGCCACCGCAGCCGAGGACGCCCTGGAGGCCGCGGGCATCGCCGCGGCCCGCCGGGAGTTCGAGTGGCGGCTCAACATGGTGTACCCGGGGCAGACGTTCGACGTCGCCATCCCCATCGACAAGGAGGATGGGCAGCCGATCAGCCAACGGGCGCTCGAAGCGGCCGTCGGCGAGTTTCATCGCCGGAACGAGGAGGCCCGGTTGATCGAGGCTCGTTCACAGGAGCCGGTCGTGCGCGGCGTCAGGCTGATTGCCACGGGGCTGGTCGAGCAACCCGAGGACGTGCACCTCGACGAGGCCGGCGGGGTGGAGCCGATCGGACAGCGCAGGGTCTACGTCGGTGACGCCTGGCACGACCGCACCTCCGTCTACGACGGCGACGCGCTGCGTCCTGGTGCGCCCGTCGTGGGCCCCGCTCTCATCCAGAGTCGGTTCACGACCGTTGTGCTCGCTCCCGGCGACGAGGCGCGGATGCGGCCCAACGGCGACATCCTCATCGACGTCGCGCCCGCCTGAGATCAGCGCGTCGCAGGCTGAGGGACCATCCCGCAGCTCCGGGCGATCAGGGAGAGGGACTGCACCCGGCCCTCATAGGAATGGGACCGGGTCGAGAGCATGATCTCGTCGGCCCCGGTACGGTCCTGCAGCTGCCGGAGGCCCTCGGTCACGGTGTCAGGGTCACCGATCAGATGGGTCGACATGGCCTCGTCGACGACCGCCTGCTCTGCCGGGGTGAACGGGTAGTCCGCCGCCTCCTCCGGGGAGGGCAGCGGGCCTAAACGGCCGGTCCGTAACTGCAGGATGCTCAGTGCGGTCGAGCCCGAGAGCCAGCGGGCTTCGCTCTCGCTCGGCGCGCACAGCACGGAGACGGCCACCATGGCCCTGGGCTCGGTGTGCAGCACCGAGGGGCGGAAGTTCGACCGGTAGGTGGTCAACGCAGCATCGAGGAGCTTGGGGGCGAAGTGGTAGGCGAACGAGAACGGAAGGCCGAGGAGACCAGCCAGTTGTGCGCTGAAGAGGGACGAACCGAGCAACCACACCTCGGGAAGGTAGCCACGACCCGGATTCGCTGACGGGTGGCTCGGCGCACCCTCGGCGGGCAGGAGATAATTGATCAGCTCGACGACGTCATCGGGAAAGGTGTCCGCCTGCATCTCCGGCGAGCGCCGGAGCGCCCGGATCGTCACCGGGTCGGTGCCCGGAGCGCGCCCGAGCCCGAGGTCGATCCTCCCGGGGTGCAACGCCTCCAGGGTGCCGAACTGCTCGGCCACCACGAGCGGGGCGTGATTCGGCAGCATGACGCCGCCCGCGCCCACACGAAGGGTGGAGGTCGCATCGGCCAGGTGGGCAATGAGCACGGCCGGGGCCGAGCTGGCCACCGCCGGCATCCCGTGATGCTCGGCGACCCACAAGCGGCGGTAACCGAGTCGCTCTGCCTCCACTGCCACCTGCACCGTCTCCCGCAGGGCTTGGGCCGGGGTCGAACCCGTCGCCACGGTCGCGAGGTCGAGCACGGAAAGCGGAACCATGGCGGGTACAACACGGAGAAGCCCCCAAAGCTTCCTGGCCTGCGGTCAGGACCCCAACCGAGTCAGGATGTTGCGGGTGATGTGTTCGATCTGGGGATCTCTCCCGGCCAGCCCGTGGGCCCAGTCGGTCGACCCCGAGGTGACCACCGTGGCGCCCGCCTCGTTCGTGTAGGCACCCAGCACCGCGTGGCCGTGACGGATGCGTTCCATCGCCTCGGGATCACGGGTGCCGAACACGCGTGACGCGATGTACTCCAACTCGCTCGGCTCGCCCGCTTTGGGGGGACGGGGCGCCGTCTCCCGCGTGAAGTGCTGCGTCGGGCACGTGCCCAGGATCTCGAAGGTTGCGGGCGTGCCGTCCTCGCCGGTCGGGTACGGCAGTCCGTCCCGGTAGGTGAACACGCACCCGTCGCACTCGTAGCCGACCGCCGTCGGGCCGGCGCCGAGCACGTCGCCGTAGCCGAGCCCGGTGCCGTCGAAGATCCAGTGACCCGGGCGGTGCACCGTGTAGCCGCCGAGTCCCGCGGTCACGTTGCGACCGATGCGGTGGTAGCCCCCTCGGGTGAAGGAGACACCGGTCATGGAGTTCTCGGGACGGTCGACGACGACATCGGACCAGAACGTCGTGACCGCCGCTTCGCTCGCGGTTCCCATCAGCGGATCGTTCTTGAAGAAGGCCTTGTAGCCCACCATGACGTCGTGATCGTCACCCTCGATGCGCACCTGCCACAGCGATGTGTTGCCGGAGAAGAACGCAGCGTTGCCGCCACCCGCGATGAACGCTTCGACCGTGTCACGCATCCCGCCCGACCAGTACTCATCGTGACCGACCGAGAGATACAAGCCGGCTCCGTCCAGCACCTCGGGGTGTTCTTCCAGATCAGCATTGGTGCAGACGCCGATCTTCGAACCCCTCGCGTTCGGCCCACTCCATGAACGGCAGCTCCCAGTCCGGCCAGCCGGCCGAGCCGGCGTAGCCCGAGAGATGGTTGATCTGGATGTAGCCGACATGCGCGGCGTTCTGCGGATCGGGCTCGCCCGTCGCCGTCACGCGGCGGCCCTTGCCCGGCGGTTTGTACAGGTAGCCCGCCGCCATCGGCCGCTGCATGGCGACGTGGGTGCCGCCGGTGTACAGGTTGGGTCCACCGAAGTCGTTGTAGGCGTGCCACGTGTTGGTCGCCAGCGCGACGACGATCCGCGCGCCCGGGGACGGACGGACGACGAAGAACGCGTAGTCGCGCCGCACCTTCTCGCCGACGTCGATCTCCATGACGACCTCGTAGTAGCCCGACCGCCACGTCGGGTCGACCTCCAACGTCAGGGCGACCGGCCAGCCGCACCCCTTCGAGGCAGCATCCTTCGGCGTCTCGTGTTCGTCGGCGGGGACCGCCTCCGAGCGGAAGACGACGTCCCGCCTCCCTCCGATGCGTGCCACCTCGACCCGCACCGCCCGTCCAGCGGAGGACGACAGGTGCAGACCGACCCGCCCGCCCGGGGCCACTGATTGCGGCCAGCAGTACCCCGTCACCACCTCGCGACCCATGTGCCGACCCTAACGAGACGGGAACGCCCGCTGCATCCTCAGGCGGGGAGGAACTTCCGGACGCCCACGGTTTCGCTTGCCGGCTTCCCGGCATTCGGTACGCTCCGTGCGTGGCTGAAGCTCGACGGCGTGCCGCTGAACTCCTCGTGCGGTGCCTCGAGCACGAGGGTGTCAGTTGTGTGTTCGGCATCCCGGGTGAGGAGAACATCCACCTCACCGATGCGTTGTCCCGATCCTCCATTCGCTACGTCCTGGTCCGCCACGAGCAGGCGGCGTCGTTCATGGCTGAGATCCACGGCCGCCTGACCGGCAGGGCCGGAGTCTGCTCGGCCACCCTGGGGCCCGGCGCCATCAATCTGCTCTTGGGAACGGCCGATGCCTACACCAACAGCACTCCGGTCCTGGCCCTCTCCGCCCAGGTCGGACTCAACCGGATCTACAAGGAATCGCACCAGAGCGTCGACCTGGTGTCCATGTTCTCCCCGGTGACCAAGTGGGCGGACCTCATCCTGACCCCCGGCTCCATTCCCGAGATGATCCGCAAGGCGTTCAAGCTCGCCCAGACCGAGCGGCCCGGATCCGTGTACCTTGGCGTGCCCGAGGACGTCGAGGCCGCGTTCGTCCCCGACGAGCTGACGCCGCTGGAGGTCAACACACCCCGCGCCGACGAACCGTCGCCCTCGCAGATCGCACGGGCGGCCGCGGTGCTCGACGCGAGCCAGCGACCCATCATCCTGGCCGGGCACGGAGCCGCCCGCTCGGGCGCGGCAGACGCACTACTGCGATTCTCCGAGCTGCTCAGCCTCCCGGTGGCGACCACCTTTCATGGCAAGGGCGTCTTCCCCGACGATCACCCGTACTCACTCGGTGCCGTCGGGTTCATGAGTCACGACTATGTCAACTTCGGGTTCGACGATGCGGACGTGATCATCAGCGTCGGGTACGAACTGCAGGAATTCGACCCCGTCCGGATCAACCCCGGCGGGGACAAGCAGATCATCCACCTGAGCCGCGTCCCCGCAGAAGTGGACGCCCGTTACGACGTCGAGGTGGGGATCCAGGCCGACATCGGCCACACCCTGGCCGCGCTGGGCGAGGCGACCACCCGCCGCTTCGACCAGGGCACGAGGGGGGAGAAGATCCGGCGTCTCCTGGCCGACGAATTGGCCCAAGGGGCAGCGGACGACAGCTTTCCGCTCAAGCCCCAGCGAGTCGTGGCGGACACGCGAGCCGCTCTCGGCCGCTCCGACATCGTCCTGGCCGACACCGGTGCCGTAAAGATGTGGATGGCCCGCCTGTACCCCACCTACGAACCCAATACCTGCCTGGTCTCCAACGGGCTCTCGACGATGGCCTTCGCCGTGCCCGGCGCGCTCGGTGCCAAGCTGGCCGCGCCCGACCGCAAGGTGCTCGCCGCAGTCGGGGACGGGGCGTTCCTCATGAATTCCCAGGAGATCGAGACTGCTCTCCGGGAGCACATCCCTCTGGCCGTCCTCATCTGGGAGGACGACGCGTACGGGCTGATCGGCTGGAAGATGGACCTCGAGCTCGGTCATCACGTCGAGGTCGGATTCTCCAATCCCGACTTCGTGGCCTACGCGGAGAGCTTCGGGGCGCGGGGCTACCGGGTGGCTGCCGCAGGTGATCTTCTCCCCATGCTCAAAGAGGCCCTGGCCGCCGACACGGTGTCGGTCATCACCTGCCCGGTCGACTACACGGAGATCTCCGCCTCACCGACGCACTAGGCGAACTCTCGGGACCGTTCTGAACTCGGGGCATCGTCCCACCTCTCGGACCCCGAGGCGGTCGCCGACCCAGCCGGTCAATGGAGCGGGCTAGCCCCCCGTGGTCGGCGTCGTTGTGGTCGTGGTCGTCGAGGTCGGTGGGACCGTCGTGCTGGGCGGACTCGATCAGGTAGCCAAGAACCGAGCTGAGGAGCTCAGCGACTCCACCACCGGTCATCGTGGAGTTCACATGGACGATCGTCCGCCCCTCCATCACCGCTGCGCTGCGGCGGAGCGTACCGTCGAACCTCTGCCACTCCGCGAGGCCGAGAATCGCACGGAAGGGCGACGGGTCGAGTGAGGGTAGTTCAGCATCGATCACAATTTCACCCTTTCCACGGCTCTGGAAGATGTTCTTCGCACGTGCACATCGAAGGATCCCTTCGGCCGAGGCGAGCAACGCTGACCGAGATGTACCCGCAGCGGTGCGTACTTAAAGTCAGGCCTATCTCGGGATGGTGGCGCGATCCTTGTTGTCGTGATTCCCTCGGTCGCCGATCGGTCCCTCTGCCGCCTGAACGTCGGCTGACGACACAGAACGAAGCGCGATCCCGAGACTGCGGCTCATGAGACCATGCTCCGAGCCGCCGGGGCGCGGGGCGCACCGGTCACGGCCGAGAGGTGGGGCGATGGGCGCGTCGCCGAAAGCGGCTGTGCAATGTCCTCGAGCGACCGCTGCTCGGCGTCGACGCCCAGGAAGATCGCGACGACACCGCCGACGACCATCACACCGGCGCCGATGAGATAGCCGATGAACAGCCTGAAATGGTCCTGCCCGTTGCCGATGAGTTCGCCATAGAGCCAGGGACCGAAGGCGCCAAAACTCTGGGCGATGGCGAAGAAGACGGCGATGGCCTTCGCCCGTACCTCGACCGGAAAGATCTCGCTCACGGTGAGGTAGGCCGAAGACGCGCCGGCCGAGGCAAAGAAGAAGATCACGCACCAGCAAGCCGTCTGGCTCACGGCGTTCAGGGCGCCCGCATTGAACAGGAAGGCGCTGAAGGCAAGGAGAAGACCGGAGAGGATGTAGGTGCCGGCGATCATCTTCCGGCGTCCGATCGTGTCGAACAGGCGCCCGATGGTGAGCGGACCGATGAGATTTCCGAGGGCAAAGAAGATGAAGTAGTACGCGGTGTCAGTAGCCGGAACGTTGTAGATCTTCGTCAGCACCAACGCGTAGGTGAAGAAGATGGCGTTGTAGAGGAAGGATTGGGTGATCATGAGGCTGGCCCCCAAGATCGCCCGCCTCGGGTAGTGCACGAACAGCGTACGAGCAAGGGCCACGAAGCCGATGTTGCTGGCCGGCGTGATCTCGATGGCCTTCGACTCATCGACCTCGCCGAGGGTGCCGCCGCCGCGTTCGGTGTGCTCCTCGATTTCCCTGACGGCTCTCTCCGCCTCCTCCTCCCGTCCATGCATGAGAAGCCACCGCGGGCTCTCAGGTAGGTTCTTCCGCACGAAGAGGATGACGAAGCCCAGCGCCGGGCCGAAGAGGAAGGCGATCCGCCACGAGTAACTCACGGGGAGGTTGTTCACCACGAGGATGGTGAGCACCGTGGCGATGAGCGCACCACCCCAGTAGGTGCCGTTCACGGCGATATCCACCCGACCCCGGTACTTGGCCGGGATGAGCTCATCGATGGCCGAGTTGATGGCGGCGTACTCGCCGCCGATACCCATACCGGCGATGAATCGGGAGGCCCAGACCCAGTAGGTCCAACCCGGCGAGTGCCCGAACGTCAGGGCGGTGAGCACGCCGCCGAACAGATACACGCCAAGGGTGATCATGAACAGGTTCCGCCGGCCGAACTTGTCCGACATGCGGCCGAAGAAGAGGGCCCCGACCACCTCGCCCAACAGGTACACGGTTCCGACCGCGAAGGCCACCTCGGAAGAAGACATGTTGAGGGCCTGCTTCTGGCTGATGAGTCCTTCAGCGTTGCTGGCGATGGTGATCTCGAGGCCGTCCAGGACCCAGGCGACACCGAGCGCCACGACCAACCGGGTGTGGAAGCGCGACCAACCCAGACGGTCGAGCCGGGCCGGGATGAGGCTCCGGATCGACCCTTCGGGACGGAGATCTCCGTTCGACCGTCCCGGTGCTTCCATGCTCACGGTTGCCATGTCCCCTCCCCTCGCTCCGGCTGCGACGAAAATTTCATTACCCACGAATTGCGGCTCGTAACACACCGGATGTCCCTGGCTGAAACAGGCTCGCCGCGGAAGGAACGACGAGACGCGTCGCGCACGCGTACGTCGACAGCACGCGGACCAAGACGGTGCAGGCATGAAGGAGGGCCTCCAGGGGAACGGAGTGCTCATGTTTCGATTGCGGCGGTCCGACCTGGCGGTCCCTGGCATCCATCGCCGACGATGTGGCAAAGGGTTCCACTACCGCTGGCCGAACGGAACGTCCGTCGTCGATGAGGCGACGCTGTCCCGCATCAAGCACCTCGCGGTACCACCCGCTTGGCGGGACGTCTGGATCTGTCCGTGGCCCAACGGTCACATCCAGGCCATCGGCGTCGATGCCGCCGGTCGCAGGCAATACAGGTACCACGACGTATGGCGGGCGCATCGCGACCGCGAAAAGTTCGAGCGGGCCTTGCGCTTCGCCGAATGCCTTCCGAACCTTCGAGCCACAGTGGGCCGGGATCTACAGCGGCCCGAGTTGGACCGCCCTCGAGTTCTGGCAGCCGCAGTCCGGCTTCTCGACCTTGGTGCCTTTCGCATCGGCGGCATGGAGTATGCGGAGACGAACGAGACCTATGGACTCGTGTCGCTGTTGCGCACGCACGTCCGCATCAAAGGCGATGTGCTCTATTTCGACTACCCGGCAAAGGACTCCCTTGAGCGGGTCTTCGAAACCAGAGACGCCGCGGTGGCAGAGGTGGCCTGCACCCTCAAACGGCGACGGAGCACCGACGGCCAGCTCTTCGCCTTCAAGGACGGTGGGCACTGGCACCCCTTGCGTACCGAGGACGTCAACGCCCACATCAAACAGACCTGCGATCAGGACTGCTCCGCCAAGGACTTCCGCAATTGGAGCGCGACGGTATTGATGTCAGCCCTGCTCGCGGTCTCGCCGGAACAGACGTCCGGACGTGGGCAGCGCCGTATCGTAAAGGAAGCAATAGAGCAGGTCGCCGACCAACTCGGCAATACCCCCACAGTCTGCAAGACCTCTTACATCGATCCGCGCGTCATCGACCGATATTCGGCAGGTTCGGTGATTCCATCGCGACTGGCTCAGCGCATGCTCCGTGATGCGTCGAATCCGATGGCCCGGCAAGCTGTTGAGGCCGCGCTGATGAGGCTCCTGGGGCCGGCTGAGGCGTGGGCGTTGGCGGCCTAGACGAACCTCTCGCGTGCCACCAACCGAGACCGACCAAGGTGTTGGAGGAACCCTCGTTCGGGTAGGTACTGCGTTGATGGCTGATGGTCGCGAAACCGCACCGCTGAGCGGTGCAATGGAGTTGACCGGGGAGGTGACCCCGGACCGTCAGGAGCACTCCAACGCGCCATGTCGCCCGATGAGCACGGCCTCGAAGGGCGGACCGAACAAGGACGCCCGCTACGCTCCCCTCGGTTGCCCGGCGTCGGAGGTGGCCACCAGTAGTCGCGCAACAGTGGCATTGGCGCTCGGCATGAACCTCGCCGTGACCGTCACCAAGATCTCGGCGGGTGTCATCGGCGGCTCGAGCGCGATGCTGTCGGAAGGTGCGCACTCGATCTCTGATTCAGTGAATGAGCTCTTCTTGGTGGCGTCGATCCGGCGCAGCGAACGTTCCGCCGACGAACGGCACCCCTTCGGTTACGGCGCCGAGAGGTTCTTCTGGTCGCTCATCGCTGCGGTGGGAATCTTCATCGCCGGCGGCGTGTTCTCGCTCTTTCAGGCGTACCGTGCCTTCACCAGTCCGGCCCGCACCGGACCGTGGGTTTTGGAGTACGCGGTACTCGGTCTGGCGGCGATCTTCGAGGGTTGCTCGCTGGCGCGGGCGCTGCACCAGATCCGAAACGAGGCGGCGTCGACAGGTCGCTCCCCGGTCGAGCACGTAGTGAAAAGTGCCGATCCGGCCGTGAAGACAGTGGCCAGCGAGGATCTGATCGCTCTGTGCGGCGTCATCGTCGCCGGCGCCGGCATCGCCCTGCACCAAGCAACTGGACACGGGCAATGGGAGGGGGCCGCGTCGGCCATCATCGGGCTTCTCTTGATCGTCACCGCTATCGCATTGGCCCGCGACAACATGAGTCTCTTGATCGGCGAATCCGTGGTGCCGGAGACCAGAGCCTCCATCCAGCACACCATCGTGCGACATCCGATGGTCGAGAGGGTCGTGGAGCTGCTCACTCGCTATCTAGGCGCCCACGAGGTTCTGGTGGCAGCGCGTGTGGAGCTCGTCGAGGGGCTCAGTTCGACCCAGATCGCGGAGATGAGCTCCGAGATCGACCGTCAACTCCGCGAGACGAATGCGGAGGTCACTCAGGTGTTTATCGACGCGACCCCTGCACACGAAGCTCGGTTACGAGCCGGATCGGCCTCGCACTGATCGCCCGTGAGTGACCAGTACCTCGTCATCCCCGTTCCACCGAAGGCCGGCGTCCTGAATCAACCGTCTCCGCGCAGTTCTTCGGGTGTGGCGATCACATCGACGAGGGCCTCGGATCGGAGCACGGTCAACGCCAACGGCTGGCCGATGGCGTCGCCGAGCATCAGTCGCTGCAACGACTGCGCGCTCGTCACTTCCTCGCGATTGGCACTCACCAAGATGTCGCCGGGTCGCAGTCCCGCCTTCGCGGCCGGCCCGCCCGAGACGACCTGCTCGATTCGCATTCCGGTCTTCTGATTGCGGCGCTCGGCCAGCGGCGGAGGCAGTGGGACGGGGGTCCCAGCCAGGCCCAGGTAGGCGCGGCGGACACGGCCCTCGGCCATCAGGGTGGCGACGATCTGTCGGGTGATGCCGTTGATGGGGATGGCCAGCCCGACCCCGACCCCGGCTACCGCAGTGTTGATGCCCACGACTTCACCCGAGGCGATGACGAGTGCCCCGCCCGAGTTTCCCGGGTTCAGCGCAGCGTCGGTCTGAATGACGTCATCGACGATGCGCGTGTTCTCCCCGGCTCGAGTCGGCATGGAACGACCCAGAGCGCTGACCACGCCGGCGGTGACCGTGCCGGCCAATCCGAGTGGGTTGCCGACCGCCACGACCAGTTGTCCGACTCTGAGCTTCGAGGCCTCACCCAATTGCGCCGGGGCCGGGGTGACGCCGTCGGCGCGGACCACGGCCAGGTCGGACAGGGGGTCTGTGCCAACGACGCGGAAGGGAACGGTGGTGCCGTCGGAGAAGGCGGCCTGACCGGCCTCTGCCTTCCCGACCACGTGCGCATTGGTGAGCAGGAAGCCGTCGTTGGTGAACACGACCGCCGAGCCGGCGCCGGCTGCGACGCTCCCGTCACGGAGGCGGCGGGTTACCTGCAAGGCGGCGACCCGGGGGGTCAGTTGCTCGGCGACCGAGACGACGACCTGGGAGTACGCGTCCAGTGCGGCGAGTTCCGGTTCCGGTGAGCGGGTGAGGGTATCGGTCATGCCAGGCCCTTCTTACAAGATTACGTGATTACTTATACCGGGATCCTGGAGCTTCGATGACGCGAGACGGCGAGGCATCGACCCGGAGACCGGCGGGGTTCCAGGTCGGGCGCTGACCAGCACGTTCTTTGCACAGGACCCTGGGAACCTCCCATCTTCGGGACGTGCGTGGACCGCAGACGGCAAGTCCAATAGGTTCGGTGATCGTGAGCGCCGGGCCGGCGGGAGCCGAAGAGCACCACCAGGTCGTCATCGTCGGCGGGGGGATGGCGGGCGTGAGCTGCGCTCTCGAGTGTTACGACATCCAGCTCGACAGCATCCTGCTCGAGATGCAGGAAGCGGTCGGCGGCCAGGTCAACGAGATTCCGTTCCACGTCCGCAACGTGGCGGCCGGTGTCTACGACGACGGGCACCCGTTGCCGCTGGCCGTGCAGCGTTCGGCGGCGATCCTCGGCGACCGGGCCCGCCGACGTTGGAAGGTCGACCGGATCGACCTCGGCGAGCGGTTGGTCGAGTCGGCCGGCCGACGGCTGGCGGCCGACGCCATCGTGATCGCGACCGGGGTTGGATTGCGGCGCCTCCCCGCCGCCGTCGACGGGGCCTTCGGCGGAGACGTGACCTACGAGCTGGGGTCGGACCTCAGTCGATTCGCTGGCCGCCCGGTGGTCGTGATCGGCGGCGGGGACAACGCCACCCTGGATGCCCTCTCCCTGGCCCAGACCGCATCTGCGGTCACCGTGGTGAACCGCTCCGAGCGCCTTGCCTCCCGGCCCGACATCGCGGGCCAGCTCCGTGACGCTCCGAGGATCACCGAACTGAGCGGCTGGGAGCTGGACGCCGTACACGGGGACGACCGGTTGAAGGAGGTAGTGCTCGTGCAGCCCGCCACCGGTGAACGTCGGACGGTCAAAGCTGGCGGACTCGTGGTGAGGATCGGCAAGGCTCCACGGACCGAGCTCTTTCGGGAGCAGATCGAGATCGACCGTTCCGGCGGGGTGGTCGTCGACGGGACGCTGGCGACCTCACGCCCCGGCGTGTTCGCCGCCGGTGACGTCGTCGCGGGCGCGTACTGGCGGATCGCCACGGCCATCGGGCAGGGGTCGCTGGCGGCGAGATCGGTCCTGCGGCACCTGGCGACAGCGCCCCGGTGACCGGCGACCCCCCTCCCCTGCCACGGGCGAGCGAGGTGGTGACCTGCTTCCACCACTGGCTCCAGACCGGGGCACTTCCAGATGGCCGACAGGGGTCGGACGGGCCAAGGGACTCCGACCGGTCCGGTCCCGACGGATTGATGCAGCTGCTGCTGGAACTGCTCGGGTCCAACCTGGAGCAGTGGGAGCTCGAGGACCTCACCCGGATCCCGGGGTCGGACGACGCCACCGTCGCCCGGGCCAAGCGTTCGATCGACCGCCTCAACCTCGAGCGCCACCGCCTCGCGGAGCGGGTCGACGCCGCCATCGATGCCACGCTGGTGCAGTCGGCCGGCGCCACCCCAACGACGGAGAGTCCGGCCATGGCCTTCGACCGGCTGTCGGTGCTGGCGATCCGCCTGGACCGGACCCATCGGGCCGCCCGGATGGCAGAGGACGGCGATGGCGAACTCGATCGGCGGTTGCTTCGTCTGAGGGGTCAGCTGGACGAGCTGTCGGCGGGTATCGACGCCCTGCTGGAAGACGTGCGGGCGGGCCGGCGGCGCTTCGTCCCCTACGAGCATCTCAAGCTCTATGGCCCGGAGACCTCGCGTCCGACGCGTGCAGACGGTACCCGCCGCGGTTGAACCCGTAGAGGACACGGTCACCGACCGCGGCCGCGTGCGCGATCCCGAGCGAGGACTCGCCCAGGGACGCAGTGGCCGCGAAGCGGCCTGTCCCGGGATCGGCCAGCCAGTGGAGGCGCCCGGTCCTCCCCACCGCGCAGAGCCGACCTCCCGCCATGACCACCGCCACGCCCCCGTTTCCCCACGCCACCTCGTCGGGCAGGTCGCCGGCGACGACCACCCGGCCGTTCGAGAGATCGAGGCCGGCGTAGCGGCCTCCGCGTCGGTCGTCCCACCGGTAGTCGTCAACGGGGGACGCGGTGAGCTCGCTGCCGACGGCCCACAACAGCCCGCCGTCCCAGACGAAGACGGCGGCCCGCAGAGGCAGGTCGACGTCGAACTGTCTTCGCCGCAACCGCCCGCCGTCCAGCCCCACCAGCGTGGCCCGGCCTTCGCCGCCGAGCGCCACCAGCTGGTCGCGGCCAACGCCGAAGGCGCACAGGGCGGTAACCCTCCCCCAGCCTTCGAGAGCCACCTCGGCATCGAGGGCTGGCTTCCCGAGGCCTCGGTGCACCGGCTCGGAGACCAGCAGGCCGCCTCCGGCACTGGACGCCGGCCGGGAGCTGACCAGCCGCGCACCAACCGCCACCGTGCGCTCGAGATCGTCGGCGAACGAGGTGGAGATCACCGGCTGGACGAGCCTGAGCGGCGCCGGAGCGGAGAGTCCCGACCGGGGACCGCCGGACGGGGCCAGCTCCGACGCGGCGAAGCCGAGCACCGATCCGAGGTGGTTCAGGGTCACCACCAGGCCCTCGCCCTCCCCGGCGAGCCGGAGGATGGCGTGCACGTCGAGGTCGAACTGGGAGAGCTCGTCGTCGTCGAAGGAGGTGGTGCCGAAGACGGCGACCGGTTGCCACCAGCGGTCGGCGAAGACCACGTTCCGGCCGAGATTGTTCCAGGCCACCAGATCGCCCATGTCGACGACCCGCCCGATCCCCTCCGGTTGAGAGTTCCGCACGCCAAGCTCGGGGTGTGCGTCCACCCCAACCGGGCGGTCCGCATCGGCTGCCACCGTCACACCACCTCGTCGAGCAGGCGCACCACCTGCTCCGGTTGCAGCTCACCCAGGCACCGCTGTCCGGACGGGCACGTCCGGGCCTGCCACTGGAAGCCCCGGAGGCTGACTCGGTCGTTGTACGCGGCCGCTCGGTCCTCGGCCACACAGGCTCCATCGCAGGGGGCGCCGCGCAAGGCGCGGGCGCGGGGCCAGGGACGGAAGTACACGGAGCCATGCCGGCAGATGGTGACCGTCGGCGTTCCCTGCTGGACGCCGATGTGCGTGAGCCCGGTGTCGATTCCGATGACACCACGACAGGACGAGAGGGCGTCAACGACCGCACCGGGGTCCGGGAGCGGCAACGGGGTCACGGCGAGAGGGTCGAGGTCCCCGCCCATGGCCGTCCGGGTCGCCTGGCGTACGTCGAAGCGCGGGCGCAGCAACGCAGCAATCGACTCCCACTTGGCGGCCGGCCAGGCCTTGGCGGGACCGTCTGTCTCGGTCACGAGGACCACGGTGCGGTCGAGCCCGGGTACCGGCGAGGACACCAGTGGCGCCGGGGACGAGAAGTCGGCGTCGATGCCGAAGTCACCGGCGATCCGGTCAAGGATCTGGTTGATGTCGAGCAGCCCGACCGCTGCCTCGAACTCGGGGGAGCCCCACCAATGGTCCCGCTGCAGCGGGTGGTCGCGCAGATCGACCACCCGGTCTGCGCCGGCCGACGGCGCGAATGTCTCTTCGTCCACGCAGCCCGCGAGACCCCGGATCCGTTCGGCCAGGCGCGCCTGGGAGACCGAGCGCGCCACCAGCCAGGTCTCGTCGCCCCTTCGGGCACCGTCGGCGATCAGAGCCTGGACGACGGGGAGCGAGACCACCAAGTCTCCGAGCCCGAAGGAAATCGGCGCCACGTAGACGCGGGGCACGTGCTCAGCGGTCGGCGTAGACCGTCCGATCGGCCAGTCCCGACGCCGCGAACGCCCGGCGGCGCTCGGCGCACTTGTTGCAGCGCCCGCAATGCTCGCCTTCCTGGGGATCGATGCACGAGAAGGTGAGCTCCAGAGGCAGGTGCCGGCCGCGTTCGAGCACCTCCATCTTGGTCAACCCGGCGAACGGCGTTTCGACGGCGAGCGGCCGGTCGAGCGCCAGGCCGGCCAACGAGGCCAGGCCGTCGAAGAACTCCCTGCTGCTGTCGGCGAACGGGTTCCCCTTCAGCGTGCCCAGCGACACGACCCCGAAGTCGTTCAGCGCACACCAGACGCTCGACTTGGCCACCAGCAGCAGGTTGCGTCCCGGGAGGTACACGGCGCTGTCCGGCGTGCTCTCGTCGGGCACCGCCGCTCCCGAGACGCTCCAGTGCTCGCCGTACACGTCGGCCACGGGGAATTCGAGCGCGACGAGCGGCCGCGCCCGGCAGTTCGCCGGCAGCGAGTCGAGAAACCGGCGGAGGTGCTCCTCCTCGGCCCTTTCCCAGGCGAGACCGAAGCGGATGTAGATCGGTTGCACCACCTCGCCCCGACCGCTGTGATCGGCCACGAGCACCGCGCTGTCCACGCCGCCGCTGGCCAGCACGACGACACGACGGGCGGTCTCTCCCGGAACGCTCATTCGCCCCGGTAGATGCAGCCGGTGGTGCAGGTCTCTTGGACCACGACCTGGGACAGTTCCGGCAAGCCGGGCTGCAGGTGCTCCCATATCCAGCAGGCCAGCCGCTCGCTGGTCGGGTTCTCCAGCCCCTCGACCTCGTTGAGGTAATGATGGTCCAGCTTCTCGAGCAGCGGCCGCATCGGCTCGCTGAGGTCGGCGAAATCGCGAACCCAGCCCAACTGCCGGTCGACCGGACCGTCGATGTGCACCCTGACCTTGAACGAGTGCCCGTGCAACCGCGAGCACTTGTGACCGGGCTCCACGTTCGGCAACCGATGGGCGGCCTCGAAGGTGAACTCCTTGAAAATGTCCACGTGATCCCTAGGGCTGGTCGATCCGGGTCATCCCGCCAGCATCATAGGCAGACGGGCCAGTTGCACCCGGGTGCGGATCGCCGGCGCGGATGGGATCGTTCGAAGGCGGACCAGACGGGCGCAACCTCGGACCGGCCCCAACCTGCGGACTTGAGGAGTTCTGTGCCCTCGATCGATGCCGGCAGAGCAGGAGAATTCACCGGCATGCGACCCGCACGCGGCAGGTGTGGGTTCGAGGTGGCTCCTCCGACGCCGTCTCGACCGGTCCAGTCTCGAGCGATGCAGTCTCGACCGATCCGGTCTCGACCTTCGCGGTCTGGCTCCCTGACGCCAGCTCCGCCAGGTTGCCGCTCCGGAATACCAAGCCGGCAATGACGGCTGCGGCCACGAAGATCAAGGAGGACCACAGGAACGCCGTCGTGTAGCTGTGGAGCAGTGCTGCCTGAAGGTTGGCCGGGGTCACTGCCCGACCGACCAAATAAGCCGTGGCGGCACTTGCGGCCAGAGTGTTGAGCAGCGACGTGCCGATGGATCCCCCCACCTGTTGTGCCGTGTTCAGGGTGGCCGACCCCACGCCCGCGTCCCGGGGTTCCAACCCGAGGGTGCCGGTGCTGAATGAGGGAGCGACGCTCAGCCCGAACCCGACGCCCAGCACGAGGAGATAGGGGAGCACGTGGCTCACGTACGAAGAGTGCAACCCGACCAGGTGCAGCCCGAACAGCGCCGCGGCAGACACGAGCAACCCGATCGGCACGATCGGCTTGGGCCCGAATCGCGGCAAGAGCACGCGGTTGGACACCTGGGCCGTCGCGGCCAACGCAGCGACCAGCGGGAGGAACGCGACGCCGGTCTTCACGGGGCTGAAGCCCAACGTGCCCTGGAGGTAGTACGTCAGGAACAAGAACACACCGAAGATCCCGATGCTGGCAAACAACATCGCCAACATGGACCCGCCCCGCGTCCGGTTGCGCACGACCCGCGGCGGGAGCAATGGGTACTTCGCCCTCGTCTCGAAAAAGGCGAATACCGCGAGCAGGACCACCCCCACCACGAGGAACCCGATGGTGTAGGGATTGCTCCACGCCGTGGTCTCGGCGTGGGAGAAGCCGAACACGACACAGAACAACCCACCGGCGACCAGGAAGAGGCCGGGAAGGTCCAGCGGGTCGTGATCAGCGCCCTCGTCCTTTGCCAACCAGAGCAGGGCGCCCGTGATGGCGATCACGGCGAACACGAGGTTGACGAAGAGCGTCCATCGCCACGACGCGTACGAGGTGAGAATGCCGCCCAGCAGGAGTCCGATCGCGCCGCCTGCGCCGGCGATGGCGCCGTAGATCCCGAAGGCCTGCCCCCGCTCCCCCGGATCGGTGAAGGTGGTGGTCAAGAGCGCAAGCACCGAGGGGGCCAGCAGGGCCCCGAACGCGCCCTGGACGGTCCGGGCGATGACCAGCATCGCAAAGTCGACCGAGGCCCCACCGATGGCGGAGGCCACGGCGAAGCCAACCAGTCCGATGACGAGGGCCCGCTTGCGTCCCACCATGTCGCCGATACGGCCGCCGAGGAGAAGCAAGCTGCCGAAAGCAAGGGAGTAGGCGGTGACGATCCATTGACGATCGGCATTGGAGAAATGCAGATCGTGTTGCGCGGTGGGGAGGGCGATATTGACGATGGTGCTGTCGAGAATGACCATCAACTGGGCGATCCCCAGTACCGCGAGGATCCACCATCGCCGGTCGTAGTTGGCCGCCGCAACTGTGGTCCCGTCCTCGCCACCGTGCTCCATCGTCATCAGTGTGGTCATGGGTTGCTCCGTCCCTGCGGAGGGAACTTCCCTCCCGCGTCAGGCTCGATGGATCGATCCGTGCGCACCAGAAACCCGGCAGAACACGGTCAATGCTAGACATCGGAGACTCACCATCGATCGCCCCGCGTACCGGGCGAGATCAATCCCAATGACCCATCGGGGCCGGCAGCAGGGTGCACGCCCTTCACAACCTGCTGGGTTCAGAACCCGAGCGGTTCACTGACCAAGATGGTGGTGATTCGGCCGGGGGCGACCGCCTTGCTGATGACGAGGATGTTATTCACGCCGCTGGGAACGCCGTAGGCCAGCCTGGCCCGCCGATCCTCAAGTGGAAAGCAGTACTCGGAGATGCGGCGCAGGCCTGCGTTGAGATCGGGAACGATCTTCTGCCCACCGACCACAAGTACGACGTGAGCCGCTCCGGAAGCGATCGGGCCGAGCTGGCTTCCGCTGGCGGACGCAATAAGGAGCGAACCCTCCTCCGTCAAGGCGTGGACACTCCCGACGACCCAATCGGGTGAAGCGGACAGCTGCCGCATCTCTCGACCCTGCATCTCGCGATCCATCTGGTAGAGGCGAGGGCGTAGCGGCTGATACTGCCCGGAACGTTCAATGTCCTCGGCGACGCCGATGGCTTCGAGCGTGCTGGAGGTGTTGTTGTAGACCTCGGCTCCCACCGGGAGGATGGACCGCACCGCCCTTCTCGCCTCCTCGGCCGAGTCGACGACGGTGCACGTGATTCCGTTGCGTTCGAGGGCGCTCGCGACGGCGCCGATTCGGTCCCTCGGGGCGACTCGAGAGAACTCTTGCTCGGCCTCTTTGCTGGGACCCGCCACCGACGCATCGCCGGGGAGGCCCGTGGCTGGTGAAGTGCCCACCTCACTCACCGCCGATTTCAGCGAGACGCTGGTGGACCAGCGCAACAGCCATGGACCCCTCGCCGATGGCAGCCGCGCAGCGCTTGATCGACCCACTCCTGACATCGCCGGCGGCGAACAGCCCCGGCAGGCTTGTTTCAAGCGGTAGAGGTTGACGAGAGAGCGACCAATCCTCGAGCGCGGAGGGCGATGCCCTGAGCTCGCTCCCGGTTTGCACGTATCCGGCACCATCGAGCGCCAGTCTCAGGTTCGCGGCTCCCTGCGTGCGCGGCACCCCTCCGATGCAGACGAAAAGCGCGTCGGCGGCCACTCGATCAACGGTGCCCCCGGACGAGACCGAGAGCGCCCGCAGACGAGTATCCGGATCGAGACTGACCACTTCCGTGTCCGTCCGGACCTCGACGTTTCGCAGCGCCATCAGCTGGCTGATCAGGTACTGGGACATCGATGCCTCGAGCGAGCGACCCCGGACCAGCAAACTCACCTGCGCGGCGTAGCGCGAAAAGCGGATGACGGCCTGGCCAGCGGAGTTCCCTCCCCCGACGATGACCACTCGGCAGCCGCTGCAGGTGACCGCCTCGCTCGGGCCGGCGCCGTAATAGACACCGGAACCCAGAAGTTCATCGATACCCGGGACCTCGAGACGACGCCAGTCGACACCGCTTGCCACGAGCACGGCCCGCGACCGCACGGCCGTGCCATCGGAGAGGTGGGCGACATAACCGGGGCCATCTCTGGTGATGTCAGTGAGACGCCGGGCGAGAAGAACCTCGGCCCCGAATCTCTTGGCCTGCGCGTTCGCCCGCGTCGCCAGTTCGCTTCCGCTGATCCCTTGTGGGAACCCGAGATAGTTCTCGATCATGGAGGTCGTCCCGGCCTGACCTCCAGGCGCCACGGCTTCGATGGCCAGGGCGCGCAAGCCCTCAGATGCTGCGTACACGGCGGCCGCCAACCCGGCCGGTCCGGCGCCGACGATGGTGAGGTCGTAGTCCGCCAGCGACGGGGCCGACACCATCCCCAGCCCAGCCGCGACACCTTCCAGTGTGGCGGGAGCGAGGCGCACTCCGCTGGGCAGGACGCACACGGGAAGCCAGTCCAATCCCCGCTCTTCTGGGGACAGCAATGCCTCGACCCGCGTCGAGTCGTCCACGTCAACCCATTCATAGGGGACTCCGTTGCGGCTGAGAAAGTCACGGAGGCTGTAGCCGACGGAGGAAGCCCGCTGCCCGACCAAGAGAACTTGAGGAGTGACGGGTCTCGCGTCGTAGTCGATCATCGACATGGCGCTTGCACGACTTTCATGACATCAGGCTCGCATATGCAGAGGTCGCATGCCGCCGGGGCCACGTCGGAGCGCTTGCGCGTCCGAGTGGGTGGTCGGGAAGGTGGACGAAGACGTTGTCTGTCGAATGACCGGTCCCGTAAAGACCAACTCCCGACGGTCGCCGCCGACCCTCGCGTGTACGATTCCGCTTGCGTGAGCACGCACATTAGTTGACGCTGCGGTTCGAGAGGGGAGGAACGTGCTCATGTGAGAGGAGCACGCGACCGTGACGAGTGAACCGATACCTGATCAGGTCATTGATCTCTTGCGCACGTCCCGGAATTCTGCCCATGGCGTCTGATCGAGCCCCCCAGCCATCCGCCCACCCGCCGCTTCCGAAACTGGCCGAGCCCCAGCGTCGGACGGCACTCGACCGAGCGCGCTCCTACCTCCGCAAGGCCGATCGCGCCAAGGGCCTTGGCGCAGCGGATGACGGTGGAGGAACGACGGTGTCGTTGCTGGTTCGACGATGCGCCAAGATCGGCGCGGTCACCGCCCATCGGAGCGCCAGGGTCGGTTGGCACACCGCTGCCGGAAGGTTTCGCCCCCATGATGCCGACCGGGCCGGATCGTTCCCCCGTCAGCTCAGACTTGCTCTCGAGGAGCTCGGACCGACCTTCGTGAAGCTCGGGCAGCTGCTGTCTGCCCGCTCTGACATCACCCCACCACAAGTGCAAGAGGAGCTGTCGAAGTTGCGGGATCACGCACCGAGCATCCCCCAAGCGAAGCTTGTGGGAGAACTCGAGCGGAGCCTCGGATCAAACCCGAGCGCCCTCTTTGCGACGCTCGAAATGGCACCCATGGCCTGCGGCTCGATCGCTCAGGTGCACAGGGGCACTCTTCACAACGGCCACGTTGTCGCAGTGAAGGTACGCCGACCCGGAGTCCGCACCGACATCGATGCCGACATCTGGGCGCTCCGTAGATTGGCCCGCCTGGTCACCCGTGTTTCGTCCCGAGTACGGGCGTACGACCCCGTTGCAATCCTCGACGAATTCGCTACATTGCTGCGCGCGGAGACCGACTTCACGACGGAAGCCGGCAATCTCCAAGCGGTCCGCCGCACGTTCGCAGCAAGCGATGCCGTGACGATCCCCGGCGTCTTGACGGATATGAGTGACGAATCCGTCCTGGTCATGGACTGGATCGAGGGCATTCCCCTGAGCAACCGGGAACGCTTGGAAACGGTTGGAGCGAACAGAGCTGAGCTGGCTCGGGCGATCCTGCATGCATACGGAGTGATGATCTTCCAGTCCGACCGTTTCCATGCCGACCCGCACCCCGGCAACCTCATTGCCCTGGACGGCGAGCGCCTCGGCCTGGTCGACTTCGGCGAGGTCGGTTCGGTCGACGACACCGAGCGGTCCGCTCTCCTCCTGATGATGACGGCGGTGCTCGGCCGAGACGGCGCAGGTCTCGCAGGCGCTGTGCTCTCCGTCAGCAGAGCCACGCGCACGGTGAACCGCGCCGAGTTTGGGACCCAACTTGCGACGCTCCTCGACCCGGTCGCCCAGGCCAGTTTGCAAGACGTCAGACTCGGCGAAATATTCGGTCGACTACTGCATCTTCTGCGTCACTACGGGATCGTGCTGCCTTCTGACCTCGCCATCTTGCTCAAGACTTTGATCGAATGCGAAGCCACGACCAAGGAGCTCGACCCCACGATGTCGATGCTCAGCCTCGTGGCCGAGCTTGGCACCTTCGCACCGCCGCCTCGGACGAGTTCACCCGAGACGCCACTCACTGGGTCGTCGGACTAGGTGCGACGTGAGCTGTTGCCAGACTAGGCACTTCGCAGCACTTCACCTCCACCACACCGGTGCACAAGCGACGGTTGCTTCGACCAGGTCGGCCTTCGTCACCGAGTTGTCGCGTATCCATGCCTTTATCGCACCCGCGAATCCGTGGGCGACGAATTGTGCGATGACGTCGTGGTTGGCATCGGGTAGGTCTGGGTGGGTGCACCGGGCAATGAACACAATCGCGTAGTCGGCGAAGTGGCGTATCAGCGCCTCGTACACCGCTCCGTCAGCGGGGTCGTACACGGCATGCCCGTACACTGACTTGAAGCGTTCGATGTGATCGGCGACGTCGGCAATCGAAAGGCGCAGCAACTCCGCAGCCGATCGATCACCGATGGTCCGACGTTCGTCCTCAAGGCGGTGGGCGCGCTGAAGGTCGTCGACGAGTACTTGGATCACCAGCTCCAGGGGGCTGTCGTAGTGGTTGTAGAAGGTTGCCCGGGTTACCCCTGCCCGATCGGCCAAGTCGGCGATCGTGATCTGTGAGATGGGCCGCTCTGAGGCGAGCTCCACGATCGCCACTTCACACGCCAGGGCCGTTCGGACGACGCGGGGATCGGTGCGGTCAGCCACTCATCCCGCGATTCGACCGCAAACGGGGCCCCGCAGGCCGGGTCGCTTCGGCCCAGCCGGCTGCAGATTCAACACCCCTTGCGCTCCGGCACGACCCATGATGTTATACATCTGTCAATGTTATACATATGTCCAGGAGTGGAAAGGAGATCCATGGCACAGCACGTGACGGTCTCACCCCAGGAGGCAGCGGATCGGTTGGCCATTCGCGAATTGTTCGACGCGTATGCCCATTGCGCCGACACCCGAGACGCAGTGGGACAAAAGGCGCTCTTCACGACCGACACCCGGTTCGAGGTGTACATGGACGGCCCAGGCAGCGAGGCCAGCTCCGTGCTCGAAGGTCGAGAGGCGCTTTCGCCGGTCTTCGACGACCTGAACCGCTACGAGGCGACGATGCACTTCAATGGCCAAAGCACCGTCACCCTCGACGGGAACCGGGCAACGGGAGACAGCTACACCATCGCTCACCACGTGTATTCCGAAGACGGCGCCCGCATGATGATGGTCGCCTGGCTGCGGTACCTCGACACGTTCACCAAGGTCGACCAGACTTGGTATATCGCGGAGCGCCGGATCCTTCTCGAATGGAGCGAGACGCGACCTCTGGGTCCTCCTACGCCGCATTGATATTGCCCCGCCAAGTTTCGATCTGACCAGACAAGTGGCCCGTAGGGCAACGGCTCCCCGACGCTCGCGGTCAGTTGAGGCCTTCCTGCTGCGAACGCGTATTCTGGCGGTTCTCGCGCTGGTCGTACTCGTCGGCGCCGTCGTGTCAGATGAGGTCGCTGGCAGCTTCTGGATACGTCATGCACTACTGGCCAGTCTCGTGGGGAGCGTGATCGTGGTGCTGTTGTCGATCGCGGTCATCAACGAAGTCGTTGAGCGCAGGAGGCTCCGGCGGTGGAGCATCCTTGCCCAATATGTCATGTTCGAGTTGGTCCGGAACGCACGGATGATCTGGTCTGGCGTCTTGGATCTCGCCGGCTTGCTCGTGATGGAGGGAAGTCCCAGGGAGGTCGTCGAGACGAACCGAAAGGTTGTGCGGGACACCACTCGCCTCACTGCGGCTCTACGAGAGATGGTCGACGACGGCGATCGCTTTACCGCCTTGCGCTCCGAGGTCGCCTTTCTCGCCGATCATGCCGACGAAGTACTCGGGCGATGGGCGGCGGTGATGCTCGGCTCGGAGGTTTATGCGGAGGTCATTGACCGGCATGTCGAATTGGGAGGCGACGTATCTTGGATCGCCGGCCTCTTCGACTCCTCCTATCCCTCCGCCGACGCGCGCCGACAGAAGAGGGCTCGCAGCAGCCCGGCAGTAGAGATTCAGAGCGATCTCGGTGGTGAATGGGTCGCGGACCGAATGGTGGTCATCACTCAATTGGCGGAGGAACTCGACCGCAACACCCTGGAACTCGCTCTGCGGATCGTGCCGGTCCAATGGTGGGAGGAACGTCTCCGCACGGGTGCTCCGAACGATCCGCGTGGCATCGCCGTCCCCAGTGCCGATCGGCGGTCATCTGAAAGACCGTGAGATTCAGGATGGTCCCGATTGCGGCAACCGGCTGACCATTCGAAGGTCAGCGGGCAGCCGATCGACGCGGTCCGCGCAGGAAAGGAATCCCAGTCGGCGGCAGACTGCCACTTTCGAATCCCAGAGAGTCGGCTTTCGTTGGCGCGCCGGTTCTGCGTGCGTCATGGACGTGAACTTCTGCCACTGCGAATTGGGAGGGGCTGCAGGGACACAGCCCGTCGGAGGGAGATGGCATAGGCGCCGACCGCGACCATCAAGGCCTCGACGAAGAGAGCGGCCATTCCCAGTGTGCAGGACCAGTTGCCCACGTCCTGGTTGTCAAGCGGGCTGCTCAGGATCCGGGTGAACGCATACCCGGCGAACACCGCCAGTCCAAGAGCGGCGACGGGGAGCCAGAGTTGAACGGCGTGCTGGTGACCTTTGACCAGACGGGCCCCCACGACAACAGCCGCTGCGATCAAGAAAACGTACGCCACACCCAGCAGAGGCGTTTCCTGGAACGTCGGAACCAGCTGCACGACGTGGATCAGGGCGAGACTCATGAGCAACACGATCCCGGTCGCCCGCAGAATGGCCGAGGTGATCGCATGCGACGTCTCGTGATCGAGTGCCGCTGACGGCGAAGTGTCGGTGTACTCGTAGTTCCTCGAGAGTACCTGCGTGGACATGATGTCTCCCTTCGTGAATGAGTGGGGGGTTTGCGGAACCATGGTTGTTCGCGCTGCCCGTGTGAGATAGCGGGGAGGGTTACACCGCGGCCGGTCAACGGGCCACTGGTCGCGTTGTCAGCGACTGAGGGCCACCGCCTCAGTGTTGTCGACGGAACTGCGCACGGCGTCCATCAATTCGGCTCCGCTGATCGTCTCCTTCTCGAGGAGGAGATCGATGACGGCGTCGAGGGCCACACGACGTTCAGAGAGAATCGCCTGGGCCCTCACTCCGGCTTCGGAGAGCATGCGGCTGACCTCCTCGTCGATGACGAGCTGGGTCCCCTCGGCGTAGGGCCGACCATCCGCTGAGTGATGACCCAGATAGGCCGGTCCTCCCGACCCGAAGCCCACTGGCCCCAAACGAGCCGAGAAACCCCAGTCCCGGACCATCCTCGTCGCGAGCTCGGTCGCCCCTGCGAGGTCGTTCGCAGCGCCGGTTGATGCTTCGCCCAGCACGAGGAGCTCGGCGGCGCGGCCTCCCAGACGGACGGCAAGAGAGTCGCGGAGGTAGCTCTCCGAATAGAGATGCCGTTCGTCCGTCGGCAGCTGCTGGGTCGCTCCGAGGGACTGACCGGCAGGCAGGATCGTCACCTTGGCGACGGGATCCGAGTGCTCAGAGCACAAGGCCACCAGGGCATGCCCTGCCTCGTGCGTCGCGACGGCCCGTTGTTCCCCCGGGATCAACGCATTCGACGAATCGCGAGGTCCGAGCAAGATGCGGTCCCGCGCTTCGTCGAGGTCGTTGGCCACGATGACATCACGGTTGTCTCGCACGGCAACGATCGCCGCCTCGTTGATGAGGTTGGCCAGGTCGGCTCCCGAAAAGCCCGGCGTGCCGCGGGAGACGGCGTTGAGGTCGACGTCGGCGGCGAGGTGGCGGCTCCGAGCATGGGTGGCCAGAATGGCCGTACGCTCCGACTGGTTGGGGAGCGGGATCTCTACCTGGCGGTCGAAGCGGCCTGGGCGCAACAGCGCAGGGTCCAATATCTCCGGACGGTTCGTGGCCGCCATCACCACGACGCCGGCGGTGGGGTCGAAACCGTCCATTTCGGCCAAGAGCTGATTGAGGGTTTGTTCCCGCTCGTCGTTCGAGAACACCGACCCGCCGCGTCGTTGACCGATGGCGTCGATCTCGTCGATGAAGATGATCGATGGTGCTCTCTTCCGGGCATCTGCAAAGACGGCACGGGCCCGAGACGCGCCGACGCCGACGAACAATTCGACGAAACTCGAGCCGGTCAAGGCGAAGAACGGCACCTCGGCTTCGCCTGCCACCGCTCGGGCCAGCAAGGTCTTTCCCGTCCCCGGGGGACCGACCATGAGGACCCCTCGGGGACCGGTGGCACCCGCGCCGACGTATTTTTCGGGATGCTTCAGAAAATCGACGACCTCGGAAACCTCCCGCTTGGCGGCCTCATAGCCGGCAACGTCGGCAAACCCCACTGACGGACGCTCTTCGTCGTAGAGCTTCGCTTTGGACCCGCCGATGCCCTTGATCCCGCCCGTGGCCTGACGGAGCCCTCGGCGTCCGATCCACACGAAGAAGGCCACGAAGAACAGCAAGGGCAGGAGCGAAACGATGACGGCACCGATACTTGTCTGGGCGCCGACGCCACTGATCGCGACATGGTGGGCCCTGAGAAGTCCCGGCAACTGCGGATCCGGCAGCGCGGACGGGATCTGGCTCGTGTACCCGGTCCCGCTCCTCAAGGTGCCCGACACGGCACCGGCCGGGTTTATGGCGGCGGACCTGATGTGGTTCGACTGCACCTGGGACAGGAATGCCGAGTAGGAGAAGGAGCGCACGGACGGGCCTCGAGCACCCAGGGTGCGCACGAGCAGGAGGGCCGCTCCGACTCCGACGAAAGGCAGCCAGGTCCGCCCCCGACGAGGCGGCGTCGGGGAGTCTGATTGGCGGCGCGAAGCGGACGAGTTGAATCGGTGCGCGTTCGGGGTGCTCACTGCGCCACGCTCCCTGAGATCGATAGGACGTGCGGTACCCGGTCAAATCGCAACCAGAGAAGGACCAGCCACCCTGTCGCCATGACGAGCCAGAAGCTGACGAGCCGATACAGCAGCACCGCGGCCAGAGCCAACGCGGCCGGGATGCCGGTGCTGACCAAACCGAGGCACAGCGTGCCCTCGACCAACCCGAGTCCACCCGGGGTGATCCCCAGGCTTCCAATCAGGGTCGCCAGGCCGTAAATCAAGAGCAGCGAGCGCCACGGCACCGCGCCGCCAAGCGCCAGGATGCTCATGGCGAGGACGCCGATGTCAGTGAGCCAGTTGGCGAGCCCCAACCCCCCGACCTTGCCCCACTCTGTCTTGGAGGGGCGCAGCGACCCGAGACCCTCGATCCAGCCATTGACCGTGGCGGCCGGGTCTTCGATGGGGCGGGGAAGGAACCGGGATGCCAACTGGATCGCCCGTGCCACCGAACGTGCCAGGACGAGGCGCAGGCGCGTCCGACCCACACCGAGCCAGAGGCCGAGACCAGCGAAGACGCCGAGAACGGCGGCCAGGATGGTGACCCCGGCGACGACAACGTTGCCCGAGAGCACTCCGCCCACGGTCAGGACGACAAGTGCACCGAACCATGAGGCGAGCCCCCCGACCAGGAGCGTCCAGCCCGCCAGGGATGTGTCCGCACCCTGCTCTTTGAAGCGCCGGAACGTGAAGGCGGCGCCCAATTCCGGGCCGGCCACCGGCACAGACACCGACAGTGCGTTGGCCGCCAGAGTCGTGGCCATCATCGGCCCGGTCGGCACCCGTCTCCCTCCGACCCGGAGCAGGCGACGCTGCATGGTGGCGAAGGTTGCCATGGACGACACCTCGAGCGCGATCCCCAGGGCGATCCATGACCACTGCGGGTGGCCGATCCGCCCCAGGGACCGCGTCAGCGCGGTCCGCCTCCCGAGGACGAGCACCACGAACGCAGCCACGGTGAGGACGGAAACGCCGCCGTGTAGCAGGTGCGCGTTCCCTCGGCGCTCCGTGGCATCAGCGGTGACGTCTCGCTCCGACGCCGGCACCACCGCGGCGCTGCGAACGGAGCTTCGGCCCTCGCGGAGGGGGCTATCCCGTTCAGCGAGGGCGACGTCGGCGTGATCAGTAGCCATATCCGCGTGACGGAGTTGCCGGTGCGGGAGCGGCCTTGACTGTCGTTGCGCCGCCGATGGCCCGAATGTTGGGAGTGGCAACGAAGAAGTTGCTGACACCTTGTCCCGTGACGTGTCCGGGAGAGTCGTCCACGAAGGTGTAGAGGAAGTGGCCGTTGTAGGTCACCTGGCGACCGTCGGCTTGCTTCACCGAGACGACTTTGCCCTTGACCCCCGCCGCGGTGGGCTTGGCCGAGACCAGCGCAGGCCACAGTTGCGCCAGTACGCCGCCCACCTGTGACTTCTTGGCTGTGTCAGCCTGGTAGTAGTAGAGGGGCAGGCCCTTGGCGTTGACGAGGACCGTTTCGGTCTTTGCGCCCACTTGCGTGGTTGTGGTGTGCACCGTCGGTTGTGTCGTGTTCACGACGTGGACCGAAGGCGCTGGCGCCGAGGTGCTCGGTGCGGCGGCACCCGTGGCGGCACCGGCGCCCAGGGCAAAGAATGACGAGAGCGCGACCGCTCCGCCGATGATGGCACTTCGACGGTGATCCATGATGAGGCCTCCTGTGTGTTCGATTTGGCAGTGGGGCATATGGCGCGGAGTTACACAGGCAACGACGGAATCAGGCCATTCGGGGGGGACTCGAAGGTGGGGACGTGTAACCCCTCCGGCTATCTCTCCGCGAGCACTCCCCGCCAAGGTGCTCTGGCGCCGGCTCCTCGGTAACGGACCCCCTTCCCTGCCGAGGAGGCCGGTGCCCCCCTCAAGGGACGACGCCTGAGGGATCAGAGCAGGCCAGGCCGGTTGTAACCCCCCTCCGTATCTTAAGATGAGATGTTTCCTGCTCCGAAGCCCTCACTGACCCGGGTTGTCGAAACCCCCACCACCTCGGGCGAACACGAGGTGATCCGCCTGCGCGTGCTTGACGCCGATTCCTACACCGACTGGGAGTCCGTGTACCGCGACAACGTCGACCGTCTCTACCGCTTGATGTACGCACGAGTCGGCAACCGTCCCGACGCCGAAGATCTCACGTCGGAGGTCTTCCGGACGGCTCTCGGGCCGCTGAAGATGGGGTCGTCGAAAGGTGAAGTGCGGTCGTATCTTCTGACAACAGCGCAAACTGTTCTCGCTTCACACTGGCGGCGGACTCTGGGGACTTCCGTCACCTCCATCGACCCCGAGACGGACATGAATTCTCTCGTTGAGCCATCGGGACCCCAGGAGCCGAGCGATGCCCCTCAGCGCGCCGGAAAGATCCTTGCGGCCCTGCCCGATCGCTATCGGCGCATACTCGAGCTTCGCTTCCTTGAGGCATGCTCCATCAAAGAAGCTGCGCAGGCGATGGGGGTCAGCGTCAGCAACGCCAAGGTCCTGCAACACCGAGCCCTGCGCATGGCAGCCAAGGCGGGACTGGAGGTCGAACAGTGACCACCCGACGCATGACCGCTTTTCTCGACGCTCTCGTTGCGGGACGACGTCCTCGGGCTTTCCAGGCGGATTCCGAAGACGCCGAGATGCTGCGTGTCGCCATTGCGCTCCGGGCCGCACGCCCCGGCGACGCGATGCCTGACGAGACCTTCGTTGCAGAGTTGCACGAGCAACTGGCCGATACCTTCAGCCCATCGGAGGAGACGAACGTCCGCCCGCTCAGGATGCACCGAGGCCGCGCCGCGATCGTCGCAGTTGCCGCGGGGTTGGCGCTTGTGGGGGGGACCGTTGCCGTGACGGAGACCTCGAACAAGGCCACGGTTCAGCAGTCCGCGACAGCAGTGCCGCAAGGACAGGCTCTGCGCACCGCTACCTTCGAGGCTCCTACCGGCCAGGTCGCGGGACAAATCGTCCTTTACCACGGCCACCCTTCCTGGGTGTTCATGAACGTGGACGTTCCGCACTCGAACGGAACCGTGCGGTGTGAATTGCATCTTGCCAACGGGGCGGTCGTGGCAGCAGGCACCGTGCAACTCCACGATGGAAGCGGTGCCTTTTCGCAGAGCATCCAGATGGACGCTGGAAAGGTTCGAGGAGCAACGCTCTACGACTCTTCCGGTGCCGTTGTCGCGTCAGCCATCTTCATCTGATCGCCAAGCATCCCCGGACAGACGAGACCCGTCTTGTCGTTCGTCCGACCTCGAAGGCCATTTCGACCCGGCCGGTCGGACACCGTTCTCGAACCAGCTTCGAAGTGGCGCGCAACGGCTCGGCCAACGTGTCGTCGTATGGCGCGTAACCCGGCCCCATATAGGACGTCAGAGGAACGCACACTCGTTGTGAGCGAAGGAGCGGTCGAATGTGGATCCAAGATGGCAACACGAGCTCAGAGTCGGGTCGAACTGCAATCGACCGTCAAGCTGTCAGTGCGGCGGGTCAACTGCTGATGTCGGCAATCTGGTTGGAGCATCGGGCTCGGCGCTTCTCGAAGCGTCTCAACGCGCTGCCGAGCCAGCGATCGTCCGTTGCGTCTTTCGTGGGTCCCTCGGTCACTCAGAAGACGGACCAAGAGGTGCTCGTCGATGACGCGTGCAGCGCCTGAACCGACAACTCACTCAGAGAAAGGTACGACCCATGACGACATACTCGAAATTCGGGGGCTACGGATCGAGACAGGTAGTCGGTTCTGACTTGATACACGGTCGCCCCCTGCGGACATATGGACGAGGCCGAACGTGCATGGTCGAAGGGTGCGACACTCGCCTTTCCCTCTATAACCCCAACGGACGGTGTTCGCTGCACGACCACCGCACGTACTAAGGCAAAACGGTCATGTCAACGATCGAGGCGAGTCCGGATCAACGTCGAAGCCGCACTCCAACCGAAGGAGCGCGACCCTCTCACCGTCGCATTGTCCGGCGAACCTTGAGTTACGCATCGGTGGGGCCTTCGGGCTCCGTGACGAGGCGAGCAGGAATTGTGGTGGGTCTGCTCGTTGGGTCGGCTTTGTTGGCGTCGTCAAGTGAAATTCACCTGCAGTTGTGGTCATCTGGTTACCGCAGCATCCCAACCATCGGTCCGTTATTCCTCATCCAGGGAGTCGCTGGACTGGTGCTGGCGGTGCTCCTCTTGTTATGGCGGCGACTACTCATGGTCGTCGCGGCTGCT
This sequence comes from uncultured Acidimicrobiaceae bacterium, assembly GCA_963719485.1. Lineage (GTDB taxonomy): Bacteria > Actinomycetota > Acidimicrobiia > Acidimicrobiales > RAAP-2 > Bog-473. Next base: position 2,003,137 of record OY970387.1, on the reverse strand, counting down.
GGATTCCTGATCGCGACCACCGGCGGGTTGCTGTGGAGCGTCTCTTTCGGACTGTTCGGCTTCAAGGACACCCTCGCGGCACCGTACGCCGGTCTCTCGCTCGTCGTCGAGGGCGTTGGAGCCGTTGTCCTCGCCGTCGTCGGTACCGTTCTTGTGCGCGGTCGCAAACCCTGACTCAGGGCTGGCGTCTCGACAACCCTGTCGGGATCGATGTGCCAGTCACCTCATTCGTCGGGTGCCGATTCCTCGGGGCCGGACCACGAGGCTGGGGGATCACTGGCTGGGAACGACTCCTCCTCCGCTTCGTCGAGCTCGTCACCCGGCTGGTCGGGCGGAACCTCGTCAGCGTGTGGCGCCCCGCGGTCATCTGCCATGGTGACAATCCTTCCGTTGGAGTCCCAATCGTCCCATTAGGTCGCGTTCGCATTCTCCAGGACGAGGGCGACCCCCTGGCCCGATCCGACACAGACGCCGAGGACGCCGTAGCGCACCTGGCGCACGTTCAGTTCGGTGGCCAACGTCAGGACGTAGCGCGTCCCGGAAGATCCGAACGGATGGCCGATGGCCACCGCGCCGCCGTTGGGATTGAGCCGATCGTCGGGCACCACGAAACCGTCCAGCTGGATCGGCAGCTCCCGCAGGACACCGAGGGCCTGGGCCGCGAAGGCCTCGTGCACCTCCCAGACGTCTATCTCCCTCGGTGCGAGCCGAGCTCGTTCGAGCGCCTTCGCGATGGCGAAGGCGGGGGCGATCCCCATGAACTGGGGGTCGAGGGCGTATGTCGCCGACGCCACGACTCGCGCCAGGGGACTCAGCTCGAGGGCCTGGGCAGCCTCCTCCGAGGCGAGGAGGACGGCGGAGGCACCATCGCTGAGTGGCGACGAATTCCCCGCGGTCATCTGTGTGGTGTTGGGCTGAGGAGGGAGCGCGGCCAACTGCTCGAGGGTGGTGTCACCTCGGATCGTCTCGTCGTGCTCGAAGGTCCGGCCGGGCGCCTTCCTGGTCCCAGGGATCTCGATCGGATGGATCTCGGCGGCGAAGCGACCCGAGTCACGGGCGGCGGCGGCGTGGTGGTGGGAGCGCAACGCGAAGGCGTCTATCTCCTCGCGACTGAGACGGTAGCGGTCAGCCACGTTTTGTGCCGTCTTGATCATCTCGACGTACGCGTTGCGAGCGAGCAGGACCGGGTTCGGCGGCCCGCCAGCCCCGGCCCACATGGTGTCGAGCAGGAGGACCGGTCCGCGGGGGCTGAACGGGGCGTCACCTTTCATGTTGGCCCAGCCCGAGCGCGACATGGACTCGACCCCGGCGGCGAGCCCGATCCCGAGCTCGCCGCTCCGTATGGCGTGGGCAATGGAGATGGCACCCGTGAGCGACGAGGCGCAGAAACGGTTGACGGTGACCGCGGGCACAGAATCGGGGAACCCCGCGGCCAGCGCACCCCAGCGCGCGATATCCCCCATGCCTTCGTGGGCCACGTTCACGCAGCCGGCCGAGATGTCCTCGATCTTCTCGAGCGGGACACCGACTTTCTCACATGCGGCCACCATCGTCCGACCCAGCAGGTCATCGGTGCGTATGTGGGACAACGAGCCGCCATAGCGACCGACCGGCGTTCGCACGCCGCCGACGATGTACGCGTCTGTCACGAAGCGAGGGTCGCGTCGAGAGTGATCTCCGGGACGCCGGCCAGAGCACGACTCACCGGGCACCCCGCTTTGGCCTCCAGCGCATGCTCAACGAACGCCGACTCTTCGAGGCCCGGCACCCGCCCAACGGTGACAAGCGCGACTTTCGTAATGGTCGGTGCGCCGTCGACCGGTCGCAGGGTGACCGTTGCCTCCGTCTGTACCGATTCGGGCGGGTGACCAGCCTGGGCGAGGATGTTCGAGAGCGCCATCGAGAAGCAGGACGCATGAGCCGCCGCGATCAGCTGCTCGGGATTCGACCCTGGGCCGTCCTCGAATCGCGATTTGAAGGTGTAGCCACCGTGGATGCTGTCCCCCGCCGTGAACGTCCCTGCGCCTGTTGGTACGTCACCCTTCCATTCAGCGGTACCTTTCGCCGGCATGTCGGACTCCTTATTCAGTCTCGCCGTCTGGTTCGTTTCTCAATGTATCGGCTGACAACTCGACTTCAACCGATCAGGGCGGGCACCCGCACCGTCTAGACGAGACAGAGCTATGGCCCGACCTGGTCGCAGGTCAGGCCCGGCCACCGCCCCGCCGCCGTCGCACCCCCGCTCGATCGAAATCGTGACGACGACACCAGTCAGTGTGGCTTTCCTGCATCCACCCATCGCTGAACGAGGTCGACTTGTTCGACGGGCCAAGCGCCATCGCACGGCATGGTTCCCGCGCGGAGTTGGGTCACTATCGCACTCGCGTGGGCGCTGACATCGTCATACGACCAAAGATCAAAGTGGCGTTGCATTGACTCACGGTCGCGCTGACGAAACAGGGGTCTCACGTCTCGTTCGAAGCTCACCGACTGATCTTCCGCAGGGGTGTCGGTCATGGGTGTCACCGTCCTCTTCTCGGGGTTTCCTCTCATCGTGCCTGGAGCGGTCCCCATCCTTTCATTTCACCCGTCACGCTGACGACGGACGCGCCAGCCCTTGTGCGAGGGGGAAAGGATGATCCCGATGGTCTCGGGGAATCGACCAGTCGCTCCGCTGTGCAACTCGATCCCGAAGACTGCTGGGGTCTGGACGCACCGCTCGTCCGCGAGACCGATAATCGAGAAGGATTTCGGAGCTGCTATTCGTCTAGGAACTCCGCAACATCGGCGGCGAACTCAGTGTGATGCTGGAAAAGAAACCCGTGCGCCGAGTCTGGATAGATCTTGATGGTGGATTGCGGGATCAGTCCGGCCAAGAGATACGAATAGCGCGGGAGAATCATCGGATCGCTGTCTCCGTTGGCGATGAAAATCGGTGCGTTGATTGCGCTCACCTTCTGGAGCAGCGCATGGTTCGGGATACCCCATTCGCATACCGCGTCGTACTGGCTTAATCGTGTTTCCCAGGTTGTCTGCGCATCTCGGTCCTCCTGCCTGGCGTACATGCGGCCCAGCGCTTGCTGACCAGCCAGCTGGCTCGCGTCCGACGGCGCGAAGAAGACGCTCAAATACTCCTCGGGACTGGTCTCCGGGGTGCCAACCGCTCCGATCACCTCCGGAGCCCAGCCATGCATTCCGTCCGCGCCCTCCGGCGCTGCCGAGGCGAGGATCGCCTTTCGCACGACGTCAGGTCTCGAAAGCAGGATCTCCTGCGCGACGAAACTGCCGATTGAGAACCCAAGGAGATCGACCTGCTGGAACCCCATCGCTTCGATGAAGGCCGTGGCCCCGTGTGCCATCTCTCGCACTGACTTTGGGGTCGCTCCTGATGAGCCGGCTACCCCCACGTTGTCGAACGCCACAACCTTGCTGGTCGACGCCAACGCGTCGATCAAGGCAGGATCCCAATTATCCAAGTTCCCTCTGAAGTGCTGAAGGAGCAGCAGGGGTACGGGACCAGCGCCTGTTTCCCGGTAGGCGTAATCCACGCCGTTCGCAGCACTGACCATCTGGTTCGGGAGTCCCGAGTAGGTTCCCGGCGTCATTCAGAAGCTTTCTTCTCCGCGAGGGCGGCCAACTCACTCCTGGCAGCTTGTGCGATGTCGGATCCGGTGTTGGCATGCCCAGCAATCCCCCATCCGCCGTCGGGCGACTCTGTGATGAGCACCCAGGTGCGCTCGGTCAATGAGGGGTCGCGAGCGGCGGCGGCAACGATGTCGCTCAGTTCCCGCACGACGCCGAGTTGCTTGTCGCGGTCCAAGACGCCAGCCGGCGTCAGTACCTGCACCCGGACATAGTTCTCGTCGCCGTCGACGTTCGATGAGGACCCCGCAGGGAGGTCGTGGACGAAGGCTGCAGTGTTCTTTCTGAACAGGGACAATTCCGGAACCTTCTCCCAACGCATGACGGCGGCGGCGAGGTCCTTGGCAAGAGCGTGCTTGTCGGCAAAGGTCCCCTCTGCCGAGTACACGTCGATCATGGGCACGTGCGTCTCCTCTCGAGTCAGTTGGCGAGCAGGAACCTGCATACAGAACGACGAGATCGGGCGTCCATCGACTATTGGCTCAGTTCCCGATATCCGGAGCCGAGCCAGCGAACGAGCACACCCCCGTACAGATCCGGCACCTCCTCCCAAGCGAAGTGCCCGGCGGGCAGAAGGTCCATCTTGTTCTTGGGCAGCCGCTCGTGGAGGAACTCTTGGTTGGCCATTGGAACCAGTGGATCATCGCTTCCGCAGACGATCTGAACGGGCGTCAGAATGCGAGACAGTTTCTCGGCCAGGTTCGGGAGCTCGGTCGGATAGGTTCGCACGTAGCGGGCTGACTCGACGAAGCGATCACCTGCGTACGATTCCAGGTAGTCGTCCCGGACCTCTGGCGGCGGCGACCCGCCCGCCATGGCGTCGTAGGTTGGCCCGAGGATCTCCTTCGAATCGATCTGGCGGAACGCCTCCATGTCCGGCGCCTCGATGATGTCCTTCAGGGATCCGCCGACCTGCAGCGGAACGGCAATGGCCCCACCGCCGACCACCAGGCTGCGCACAAGGGTTGGATTGCTCGCAGCGGCCCACAGGGCGGCTGACGTCCCGACATCTTGGGCAACCAAGTGCACAGGGCCCAAGTCCCACTCCGCCACCAATTGCAAAAGGAATGCCCCCATTGCAGAAGGTGACAGGAGGTCGAACTGACGCTTGGACTGACCGAACCCTGGCAGGTCGATCGCAATGAGGTGGAACTGCTCGGCCAGGTGATCCCATACCTCGCGGAAGGCCAGCAGGCTTTCAGGCCACGGGCTCGTCAGGACCGCCGTCTCGCTCGACCCCTGACCCGCTTCGGCGAAGCGGATCTTGACACCGTCTGCTTCGCGGCTCTCCAGAAACATCGCCATGAAACCACCCTTCGCAACGAGCATCGAAGCCGTCGAGCACTCGCGACGACTCTGACGGCTCGGGGTGCACGTGCGCATCGCGTGTTCGTGCCATATCTCCCGCGGAAAGAGCCGACGGGCTGGTCGGCACACGCCTGGCCTGGCGTTCCCGTACCGCCGGCTCCCACGACCGCCTCAAGGGCGTTGATCGTGGACACCTGCCAATCGGGTCAGCTCGACCCGTGAGTTGATGTCCAACTTGGCGAAGACATGACGCAGGTGGCCGCTCACGGTGTGCTGGGAGACGAAGAGTCGCTCTGCCACCTCTCGGTTGGTCAGCCCTTGGGCGACCAGCCTTGCCACCGCGAGCTCAGAGTCGGTCATGGCGGCCCAGCCCGTGCCGGGGCGCTGCGCTGCGACGAGTCGGCGGCGTACGCCCAGGGCCCTGAGACGGCCGCGCACACGGCCGGCATCCCAGGTCGCCCCCACTCGGGCGTACAGCTCCAACGCTCGGCCAAAGACCTCGACGGCTTCGTCGCTATCGCCTCCCTCGACAGACGCGACTCCCAGGTCCTCCAGCGCCCCGGCACAGGCCAGCGGCCGAGAACCGCCCTCGTAGAGCGCGACCGCCTCGGCCAGCTCCTTGGGACTGCGATCGAGGAGTCCCTTCGCGTGGGCGGCAGCAGCCGCTATCGATCGAATCTGAGGATTGAGCCGTGCCCGACACTGAGCTGCGTCGGTGGCACGGACAGCGAGCTCGTCGTCATGCGCGGCGAGAGCGATGTGGATGAGGCGGGCCTCGTCGGCCACGTCCATCGGAAAAAGCGGCACGATGAACAGCCGCTCCTCGTCGCCAAAAGTGCGGAGCCAATCATGGGCACGAGCGCCGTCCCCGACTGCCATTTCCTGCAACGCGAGCAGCCAAGCGGCGTGACGACGGACGCTCGGAGCACTCTGACCGAGCATCACCTGAGCAATCTCCCGGGCCTGTCGAGACAGACCCGGATCACCGAGGTGCATGGCGACACGTCCGAGTGCGACCACCCCGGCCGCGTCCAGGACACTGACGATGTGGGGCGCCATCTCCACCGTGAGCTGCCCTTCAAGAGCTGCGGCGGCGTCGGCCAGACGCCCCATCTGCAGGAGTTGCCTGCCACGCCCGGTCTCGAAGATACCGAGAGCCCAACCCTGCCGGTCACGTTGAGCCGACGCGACCGCCTCCGTCGACATCTGAAAGGACACGTCGAGTTGATCGACCATGGTGAGAACGTCGCAGCGCCATTGGTAGGTGAGATGCCGCCGGGTGTCGTCGCTTGTGTGAACGCCGGAGCGCAAAGCCTTCTCCACCATTTCGATCGCTCCCAGGAACTCCCCGTCGGAATACATGAGACCGGATTCGGCGAGCTCCAACGCGAACCGCGCGGCGACGTCACCGCTGGTTCCGACAGTTACCGTCACCTCTTCGAGCATGGCGCGGGCGTCATCGCGGCGCCCCGCTGTCATCAAGTTGTGGAACAACAATGCCAAGTGGCGGGCCCTGAGGTGGGCTGGGAGACCCGGAAGGGCGAGAGCTTGGCGACACTCGTCGGCGCGCACGTCGGAAGATATAGCGAACATTCCTGCGATGCTGAGGCGGACCTCGGCTTCCTGTTCAGCCGGGAACACTTGATGCAGCGCGGTGTCGGCGAATGCCTTTGCTTCCTCACCGCGCCCCGCGGCATGCAGCCAGACAGCAGTCTGAGCCACCAGTGGCCCGCGCAAAGGATGCCGCGAGGACGCAAGCTCGAGGGCGCGCTGGCCCAAGTCGGCGGCAACGCCGGGATCGGTTGTGCCGAGCGCCTCGGCCGCCTGCAAGAGCGTTGCGATAGCTACTTCGTCACCAGGCTCAGCACTCTCAACTAATTGCATCGCCACCTCGACCGGCAGGGCTCCCCCGGCAAGCAGCACCGAGGCCGCCTGACGATCGAGGGATCGAAGCACCGAGACAGGCACGCTCGCCCGCACCGCTTCGAGCGTCAGATCGTGGCCGAACGTGAGTCGGCCGTCGGATTCGACCAGCAGATCAGCATCAACGAGCTCGTCAACCGGCGTCAGGAGTTCCGAAGGGGACAGGTTGAGCATGGCCGCCACGTCGACGAGAGAAAACCTCCGTCCGAGCGCGGCAGCGACCGTCGCCACCTGACGAGCCGACTCGGACATGCGCTCCAACCGCAGGCGCATGCTCTGACTCACACGATGAGGCAACCTCCACTCGACCAATTCGGCGTGCCCCGATTCGACTCGGACCAGTCCCTCTTCGCGCAGCCCCGACAGGAGTTCGACGAGAAGAAATGGACTGCCGGCTGGCCGCTCCGCCATCTTCAGCAACTCGGGGTCGGGTTCCGCCCCGAGAATATCGGCCGCCATCTGCGCAACCCCGGCGTGGTCCAGAGGCCCGAGAGCAATCTTGGCCGCTCCAGCATGCTCAAGGAACTCCACTGCGCTCCGGACCTGCGGCGATCCCTGTCCCGGGCGAAGGGCGAGAACCCAACCGATCGGTACCGTGGCCAGACGAGATGGCAACGCCCGAAGCGCCGCAGCCGTCCCGCTGTCGGCCCACTGGAGGTCATCGAGGCAGACCAGCACAGGCCCCGTGAGCGCCGCCCCCTCCAGCAGGGCTTCGAGATCCTGCAACAGCCAATACCGCTGTTCGGGAGAAGCATGCGCGTCGCCCAATTGCGCACGTTCCAGAATCGGAGAAGAGCCGTCGAACAGGGCATCCATGAGCGCCGCCAATTGGACGACGGTGTCGGCCGGGTCAGCCCTTCCGTAACCGACCGGTATCGACAGGCGGCCCGCCATCGCGGCGACCTCTTCCAGAAGGCGGCTCTTGCCCATCCCGGCGCCCCCCTCGAGCAGGACGACCGTTCCGACACCCGAAAGAAGCTGGTCCAGCTGCTGACCGAGGACCGTTACCTCCGCGTCGCGGCCACGGACCGTGTCCTTGGGAGCCGTCTCCTCCGCTCGAAGCGTCTGTCGTGCCACTCGCAGCCCCTCGGCCGGTCACGGATGTCGTGTGACCGACATCGTACGAACTGCGCGCAAGCTCTGCCTGCGGACCAGAGTGCCCGGCTGCCACGTCGCCCTCGAGGAGGCGCGGGAGGTCCAGGTCATCGGGAGCGCCTCGTTGAGATGCAGGTTCCGGTGCCCTGCGACCACCCTGACGAGGCTGAACAGGCTCGAACTCGGGAAGCGGCCAAGGGATTCAACTCGACGCCGATCCGGGAGAGATAGCACGATCATGTGGTGCCGCCGGCGGCCCGTAGTCATCAGAGTTACTAGTTCACCAAGAGCCAAAAAGGAGCTCCCAATGGCAACCAGCCCAACTGTGGTCCTCGTCCACGGCGCCTTCGCTGACGCGTCCGGGTTCGCCGGAGTGTTGCGTGAGCTTCAGTCCAAAGGGGTCGAGGCCCGAGCACCGATGAACCCCTTGCGGAGCCTCGCTTTCGACGCCGACGCCATCGCCAAGTACGCGGGCACCATTGATGGGCCCGTTATCCTTGCCGGGCACTCCTATGGCGGCGCAGTCATCTCGCAGGCCGCACCTTCGATCAAGAATGTCGTGGGCCTCGTGTTCTTGTCCGCCTTCGCGCTTGACGAGGGCGAGAACGCGGCCGGCATCCAAGAGACCTTTCCTCCGTCTCTGGTGGGGAAGAACGTCGAGCCAACCCCCTACGACGCTCCCGGGGCGCCGGGTGGACCCGACCTGTTCATCCCCATCTCGCTGTTTCATGAGGCGTTCTGCGCAGACTTACCGGCAGAGCTCGCCGCTACCATGGCGGTGAGTCAGCGGCCGGTGAGCGCAGCGGCCTTCACCGAGAACGCCACCGCTGCTGGTTGGAAGAACTTGCCGTCGTGGTACATGGTCTCCGAGCAGGACAACGCCATCCCGCCCGACTGCGAGCGCTTCATGGCCAAGCGGGCCGACGCCACCGTCGAGTCGGTGAGTGGAGGATCGCATGCTGCGTTCATCGCCCGGCCGGGCGTCGCGGCAGGCCTTATCCTCAAGGCCGTCCAGGCCACTTGAGAGCGAACGACGGGCTCCCTTTCATGCCGAGTCCTCTCTGGTGGATTGGGCCCGATCCGGTTTGGGACGCGGCTTTCAGTCGGTCGAGGTGATGTCAATGAGCTTCTCGGCCGCCATCAGGCCACCGGCCACCGCGACCTCCGCCCAAGACCGCATCGCGTCTGGCCCCATGACGTGGGTGATCGCCACGACTTGACCGTTGTCGACTGCGCAGCGCATGTCGATCGGCAGGCTCACGAGGCGACCGTCGGCGAGTCGGCCCGTGAGCGACATGCTCACGAAGACGAGGCGGCCATCGACGGTGACTTCAGCTCCCGCATAGCGCTGATCAGCGATTCCTTTCGCTATCGCAGCAGCTTCAGTTTCGGAGCTGGCAGCCAAGCGGCGGCCATCGACGACGCCGTCAGACGCGAGCGGTGGTTCGTGGCGCAGCTCGACGGCGGAGGCATAGAGGTCGCCGAGCGATCGGCGGAACACCTCCGGCCCGGCGGCGATGGCACCTTCCAAGCGGTTTGCGACGTCGTCCGCGGTGTCGGGATCCATTCCGATCAGCTCCACCCGGTCTGGCCGGACCGGAATGCGTGGTCGCTGGCACCGACAGGGACAAGCGCCCGGTTGATCGGAGTCTTGAGCTCTCGGATGGTCGGGGCGGCGATCTGATCCGCCACCCTCTGGAGCTCGGTGCGGTCGAGGCCGAAAATGTCGATCGCGTTGTCGCCCACCATACGCCTGATGGTCGGCGGTTCGAGCTCGCAGAAGGTGTTGCGCAGGGCGAGACGGGTGACTGACGGCATCTCGTTCTCTCCTGGGTTGAGGTAGGTGCCCTCGACGTGGGGGTAGTCGGATCCCCACGTGAGCTGTGATTCGAACCCGTGTTCCACCGCCTGCATCACCTCGTAGGGTGACGCGAAGCTCGCGCCGAGGAAGACGTTCCGGTGCATGTACTCGCTCGGTGGGCGCGGGACCTTCTCGAGGAAAGCGGCGTTCATCTCGCGTTCGCCAAGAAACATCGACCAACTGGCGTCGAGTTCCTGAGCCAGTCCCGGAAACCAGTTTCCCGGCGTCTCCGTGATCATCAGCTTCAAGTCAGCGAACCGCTCGAATACGCCGCCGTATATCAGCCACCACACCGCTCGGTGCGAGAAGAAGCTGCCCGACTCCACCAGCTTCAGTGCGTACGCCTCCGGGCCTCCGTAGTTCACGTTGCCTGCGACGCCGACGTGGGTGACGAGGGGCATCTGCCGTTCCTGGCACTCTGCCCAGAATGGGTCCCAGTCCGAATGGTTGTACTCGAGGATGTCGCCTGCTCGCAGAGCGGGGAGGTTCGCGGCCTTCAGACCGTGGTCGTGGGCCGCGCGGAGCTCCGCTATCGCAGTTTGGATATCCCACATTGGCAGATAGGCCACCCCGACGTGAGGGTGGGGTGCTTGCGACACGAAGTCGACGAGCCAGCGGTTGTAGATCTGGAAGCCGCCCGCGGCAAGCTCCTTGCTGCGGGGCGGACCGCCCGGAACGAACGGGCCGAACGGCAGAGGCTCGAAGTTCTCGCTCCCGTGGAAGATCACACCCGCCGCCACCCCGTCGTAGTCGTAATCGACCAAGCGGGCAGATGAGTCGTGGTGACCGGGCGTCGAGAAGTTCGGGTGGTTGAACAGGTAGCTGGCAACGCCGGCGATGGTCGCCTTGAGCTTCGAAGCCTCATCCGCATAGGCATCGAAATCACCGATGCGATCAGCGGGGCAGTACGGACGAAGATCCTCCACCAAGCGGGGACCTACGTGGGTGTCCACCGACACCACGACGATCGACTCGGAATCGAGGGAATCCCCCATGCCAACTCCTTCTAATTCGCTAGCGATATAGTAGGACGTTACGAACGGGTGGTGAGGCGTGTCAAGGAGAACCGGGTAGCGGCGGGCCGACCCAACGACGGAGCGAGCGGACATGAGAAGAGATGACGGCGGGACCTCGGCGACTCCGACGAGGACAGCAGCCGAGTCGATCGCCGAGCGCATTCGCTCCCGCATCGCTTCTGGTGAGCTCCAGCCCGGCGACATGCTGCCCAGCGAGCGGGTGCTTCTCGAGACCTACGACGTAGCCCGACCCACGATGCGCGAGACCCTCCGAATCCTCGAGTCCGACGGCCTGATCACCGTCGAGCGGGGAGCCCGCGGAGGAGCCCGTGTCGTCGCCCCCGACCTGAACCGTCTCGCCCGACGGGTCGGTCTACTCCTTCAACTCCGCGGGACCGACCTCAAAGAACTGATCGAGGCGCAAGCGGCGATTCAGCCAGGAGCTGCGGCACTGGCCGCTCGCTCCAGCGATCGGGCCGAGCTCGCGCGTCTGCGCGCCGCTGTCGACCGATGCGTCGAGGCCACCTCCATCGAAGTCCTGCTCACCGCACTGGAGGCATTCAGCCGGAGGCTCATGGAGGCGAGCCACAATCGGCCACTGGTGCTGTACAACGAACTGATCGCCTCCCTCCTCACCAAGGCTTTAGGGGACTACGCCGAGGATGCCGGCATATCGGTCGTCGAAACCGCCGGGGCGCTGCGGTGGGCAACCAGCCAGCTGGCGATCCTTGTCGACCTCATCGAGGCGGGCGAAGCGGAGCGAGCGGCGCAGTTCTGGCGAGAGACACTCGTTCGGGTCGCGGTGGCAGTGTGGCCAGACCCATCTCCCTTTGCCGTCTACTCCGGAGCCGAGCGGAGTCGGCAGCCACAGAACTGATTCGGGGCCCAGTCGGTGCGGCTCATCGAGGTCGTCCGTTTCCTAGGTCTGGGCCTTCGGGACCAGAGTGGGTCGCCGGCCCATTCAGACCAGATACAAAGAGTGAGAGACTCCAACATTCTGCGGGCGATCACCGGCCCCGAAAGCTACGCAGCGCCGACGCGGGTGTCCTCCAGTTGCTCCGCCACCGCATCCAACGCCTGCGCTGTCTTGGCCAACGTGCCAGGGGGGACATGGTCAAGTACCAGACCGCGCACGCTCGCCACGTGGGCCGGCCATGCAGACCGCAGCTTGGTCAGACCCAGGGACGTCAGCTGGGCCAGGTTGCTCCGCCCGTCGGCGGAACTGGCCCGCTTTGCCACCAGCCCGTGCGACTGAAGGGAGTCCACGAGGCGCGTGGTGCGGCTCGCGGAGAGCCCGGTCGCGCTGGCGAGATCAGCCATTCGAAGCTGACGGTTCGGCGCTTCGGACAGGTTCATGATCACGGTGTACTCGCTGGCCGTGAGGCCGGCGGCCCGGACCATGTCGTCGTGCAACTGCCGAGGTAGGGACAGGACGATACGCATCAGGGCCCGCCAGAACATCTCTTCGGTGGGTGTCAGGGGCTCCGGGTTCACGAGGCGAGCATAACTTGCTTCCACGAGCAATAGTCGGCATGGCCGACACTTCCAGTGCAGCGCAGGGCTACGACCTGGCCTGGACGGGAGGGAACTGGCGCGCCAATTCGGCTCGGACGGCGTCATCGATTCTGACGCTGCCTGACCTGATGTTCTCGGTGAGGTGCTGGCGAGTCCGGGTGCCCGGGATGAGCAGCACGTTGGGCGAGAGGTCGAGCAACCAAGCCAGCGCGATTTGCGCCGGGGTCGCCTCCAAACGGCGGCCGAGGTCGGCGAGGACGGGGCTCGTCAGGATGGCGTTCTGGACGCCACGGGGCCAGCCCAAGGGGGCGAAGGGCACGAAGGCGATGCCTTGTCGGGAACATTCATCCAAGAGGTCGGACGAGCGCTGATCGGCGAGATTGAACAGGTTTTGCACACAGACGATCTCGGTCTGAACGAGGGCGCGGTGCAGATGCTCCGCCGATATGTTGCTGAGGCCGATCCCGTCGATGAGCCCATCATCTCGGGCCTCGATAAGCGCAGCGAGCTGCGCGTCGAACCGCTTCCCGGGCCTGGATCCGTCCATAGCTCGCAGGTTCACCGCGGCCAGCCGCTCCAGACCGAGCGTCACCAGGTTTTCCTCGATCCCTGCTCGTAGCTGGTCGGGCTCGTCGTAGGCGAGGACGGCTCCGACGTCATCACGGCGGGCGGCCACCTTGCTGACGATCGCCAGGTCAGTCGGGTAGGGATTGAGCGCCTCGCGAATGAGCTCGTTGACCACGCCGGGCCCGTAGTACTGGGCGGTGTCGATGTGGTTGATCCCGCTGTCGATCGCCGCGCGTAACACTCGCAGCGCTTCGTCACGGTCGCGAGGCGGTCCGAACACGTTGTCGCCCGCCAGCTGCATGGCGCCGTATCCGATCCGGTTGACCCGCCACCGGCCCAGAGGGAACGTCCCAGCGGCTGCGAGACCTGCTTTGGCGTCAGTCCTGTCGCCGGCCACCTTCACCGTACCTTCGGCCAACTGCGCGAGTGGCCGCGTTCGACGCGGATCCATCCCGATCGCTCATAAGCCGTAGGTTGGCACGATCGCGCCGCTCACCGGGGCGGCGGCATCGCTGACCAGGAATGCGATCACGTCCGCGATTGCGTTCGGCTCGACAGCGCCGGCCAGCATGTCCGGCGGGAACAGCTCCTTGTTTTTCTCCGTGGCGATGATCTGCGGCGCGACGGCGTTGACCCTGATGCCATTGGGGCGAAGTTCGACGTCGAGAGTCCGGACCAGGTGCACGAGCGCGGCCTTACTCACGCCATAGGCGGCGTAGCCGGCGGTCGGCTCCACACCGGGTCGAGCCGTGATATGGACGATGGCACCCGAGCCCCTTTCTTGCATATGAGGAGCAACGGCCTGCGTCAGCCACAGCGCAGCGCCAAGGTTGACGTCCATCAACTGCCTGAGGTTCTGCGCGGTCACGCTGAGCGCGTCGCCGAGCTCGAAGGCGCCGATGGTATTCACGAGAATGCTCGGGGGACCGAGCTCGGCGGCGATTCGATCCACCAGAGGTCCAGGGACAGCAGGATCCGTGGCGTCAGCGACCTCCCGGTGGATCTCGTCGGGGAGCTGCTTCAACCCGGCCTCGCTGCGATCGACGGCGACGACCGTCAACCCTGCGCGGTGAAGAGCCAAGGCAGTGGCCTGCCCAAGGCCGGTTCCGGCGCCGACCACGATCGCGATCTCAGTGCTCATGATGTCACCTCTCAGGGATAGGTCTCGGCTGATGATTCTGCTTGCGCACGCAATAATTTACGCTAGGCTTCAATTCGTGTCAAGCGGCTTCTTGCGGTACCCAGGTCTGAGTTGGCAGCATGGCCGAGGTTGATCCGCTCAGCGCGACCGAGGATGTCCTTTGGCGTTCGCTCATGCGGATCACGGTGTTGCTACCCCGCCGAATGGACGGCCACTTGCTGCGGGCGGTTGGAATCAATGCGAACGAGTACCTGACGCTGATGTACCTGTCCGAGGCCGCGGGGCGCGAACTGCGGATGTCGGAACTCGCGGACGCCACTGCCCTGTCGGCCAGTCGCATGACCCGCCTGGTCGACGAACTCCAGTCGCGTGGGTTGGTGACCAAACGGGCGAGTGTCGAAGACGGGCGGGGCATCGTGGCCAGCCTGACCAGGGCCGGCCGTTCGAAACTCAAGACGGCCTGGGGCATCCACATCTCCAGTCTCAGGGCTCTGGTATTCGACCACGTCGATCCGGCCACGACAAAGGATGCAGCCCGAGCTATGGCAGAGATCGCAGCGCGACTCGAAGACAGGCTCTAGCTTCCGGAGGACGCCAGAAGATGCGCTTGACCAGCCGGCGACGCTCCGATTACCGCTGCGGCGTGGGGTGGTCCACTCCTTTCGGTTCGTCGTCTGCGCTCGTCCAACCGCCCAGCTGAGGGAGCTCGGGCCCGTCGGGAGACACTCGATCGCGGTGGCTCCGACGATCTTGTGTCGCCATGGCCGGTGATGACCTCAATAAAAGTGCTTGCGCACGCATGTAAAGTGGTTTAGGGTAACGCCCACGAAGGAGAGCCACTCCGAGGACAACATGAAGGGAGACCCACGATGGCCACCAAGGATCTGGGCGTCTGGACGTCAGACGACTGCGCCCTCGTTCTGATCGACTACCAGAACGAAATGTTCGAGGTGATCCGCTCGGAAACCAGCGCCGACCTCGTCGAGCTGAACGTCCGCTTGCTCGCCAAGACCGCGAAAGCGTTCGACATGCCGATCGTCCTGTCGACGGTGGGTGTCGGGTTCGGGATCAACGGACCCACTCTCCCGTCGGTTCTGTCCGAGCTTGACGGCCTCGAGCCGATCGACCGGTCCTCCATGAACGCGTTCGAAGACCCCGCCTTTCGGGACGCGGTGAAGGCGACGGGGCGCAAACGACTGATCATCGGAGGACTGCACACCGAGATCTGCCTGACGTTCGCGACCTCGCAGGCGCTCAAAGACGGCTACGACGTGCTGTACCCCGTCGATGCCGTCGGCGGACGCTCGCAGATCGCCCACCGCACCGGCATCGAACGCCTCGCGCACGCAGGCGCAGTCCCGACCACCTCGCTGGCGGTCGTCACCGAGCTGTTCCGGGACTGGGCCGGACCGCTGGCCGGGCCCGCCCTCGACGTCATCTATTGGTACTTCAACGAAGTCCCCCAGCACACCGACCAGGTTGGCGTCGCCGAGGCAGAGAAAGTTGCTGCCGCGAAGCACGGAGGAAACTGAGATGCCGGGGCGGCTGGCCGACAAGGTCTGCATCGTCACCGGCACGGGCGGAAGCATGGGACGCGCCACCGCCCTCGCGTTTGCCCGGGAGGACGCCGTGGTCGTCGGCTGCGACCTTGGGGTCGAGTCAGCGGAAGAGACCGTCGCAATGGTCGAGGCAGAGGGCGGTCAGATGGCGTCGCTCCAGCCCTGTCGGGTCAGCGACCCCGCCGAGTGCGACCGGCTGGTTGCGCTGGCGGTCAGCCAGTTCGGGCGGGTCGACGTCCTGTTCAACCTTGCGGCGAAATCCCACTTCAGCCCGATCGAGAAATTCACCGACGACGAGTGGGACGCCGCACGCCGGGACGAGGTGGACCTCGTGTTCTACCTCACCCGCGCCGCCTGGCCTCACCTCAAAGCCAGTCGCGGCGTTGTGCTGAACATGGCGTCCCTCAACGGGTCGCTGAGCTTCAAGCTTCTCCCCGCCCTGGCGCACACCACCAACAAAGCCGCGATCATCGGGATGACCCGGCAGCTCGCTATGGAGGGGAGCGACCACGGGATCCGCGTCAACTCGATCTCACCGGGCTTCATTGAGACCAACTCCACGCGGGGGGAGCTCGATGATCCCGAGTTCGGCAGGCAAATGGTGGCGAGGACGCTCCTGGGACGCTTCGGTCAGGCCGAGGACATTGCAAACGCGGCGCTCTACCTCGTCTCCGATGAGAGCTCGTATGTCACGGGCATCGACCTCGTGATCGATGGCGGCATGAAGGTCTGGTGACCGACACAACCATCCGGATGGAGGAAGGACAATGACCAGTGTCGCACATGCGCCGGCGGCTCAGGATCGCCGACACGGCTCGGGTTTCTGGACAGTTGCGTACGTACTCCTGATCGTCATGGCATTCGCCACACTGCCCAGTCCGCTGTACGGCCTGTATCGAATCCAAGATCACCTCTCATCCTTCATGATCACGGTGATCTACGCGATCTTCGCCGCCGGCACAATCACCGCACTTCTGGTGGTTCCCCGGGTGGCCGGGCGCATCGGGCGACGGGGAGTCATGCTCGGTGCCATGGCCACCATGATGGTCGCGGCGGGGCTCCTCGCCGCGTGGAAGGGGCTTCCCGTACTGCTTCTCGGGCGACTGCTCACGGGAGTAGCCGCCGGCCTCGCCGCCGGCACCGCCATCGCATACCTGATCGAGTTGCGCCTCCGCGCCGACCCCAAGGCATCGATGGTCCGGGCCCGTACGATCGGCACGTCGATCACCGTCGGCGCGCTCGGTGTCGGTGCCCTCGTCGGCGGCTGTCTCGCGGAGTGGGCGAGCTGGCCGCTCACCCTCCCCTACCTGGTGTTTCTCGGTCTCGGGGCGATCGGTCTGACCGGCCTCTTGTTCGTGCCCGAGACAGGTGCGCCTGCTCCCCGAGCGACAACGGCGAACCAGCCGAAGAGCTCTGCACGCCTGCCAGTCCCGGCCGCAGCTGGGACGCTCGCGGCTTTCGCCGCGAGCGGCCTGTTCGCGGGGCTGGCCGGACTCATCTTGACCGTCACCCTGGGCTACCCCTCGCACGCACTCGCCGGCGCAACGCTCTTCTTGGTGTTTTCCTGCGGAGTGGTCTCCCAGCTGGCAACGTCCAGGCTGCAAGCATCGCGTGTGCTCGCCCTCGGCACGATCTCCATGCTGGCTGGACTCTTACTCCTCGTCATCTCCGTTCGCCTCTCGACCCCGAACCTTGCGCTCTTCCTGCTCGGTGGTGCGCTGATCGGCGCCGGCCTTGGTGCGGTGTTCAAGGGGACCACCGGAATCGTGCTCGAAGCAGCCGCACCCGAAAACCGTCTCGCCATGACATCGAAGCTCCTTGTCGCCCTCTACGTAGGACTCTCGATTCCGGTGGTCGGGGCCGGCATCGCGCTCGACCAAGGCGCGAGCATTCCCAACACGGTGCTCGGATTCGCCATCCTCGTCGCGCTCGGCGTCACCGTGTCGGGTTGGGCACTTCTCCGCCACCGCGAGCCTGCCGAGACCAAGGGCGGCCAGCTGCAGGCATAGTGCTCATCCCCGAACGAAAAGCCGGCGACCCGGGTAGGGTCGATGCCTTCCATCATTCGGCTGACTCCAAGGAGCCTCGAATGTCCACAGTGCAGATCACTATCGGAAGCACTCGCCCCGGTCGGTCGAGACCGTGCTCACCGGGGAAATGACCATGGATGCGACACCCCGCAAGCGAGCCGCGAAGGCTGACTCGGATGCACGCGAGTTTCTTCGCAAGGCGGATCCGGTCCTGGCGAAGCTGATCGACGCGCGGCCAGACTTTCGTCCTCGGGCATGGATGGACGAGCTTCCTCCCCTCGACGCCTTCGGGACGCTGATCTTTCAGGTTGCGGGCCAGCAACTCTCCGTCGCCTCGACCCGGGCGATCATCTCGCATCTGCAGCAGCGCTTTGGCGGCCATATGCCGTCGCCGGCGGAGCTGCTCTCGGCTGACCCGAAAGTGCTAAGGGACAGTGGGTTCTCGGCTCGAAAGGGCGACACATTGCGGGCGCTTGCTCAGAGGTTCGTCGACGGGCGCCTGAGCCAAGCGGCCTTTGCGTCCATGACGGACCAGGAGATCGAAGCAGCCTTGACCGACGTACCCGGGATCGGACCTTGGACGGCTCGCGGCTTCCTGCTGGTCGCCCTCAACCGACCTGACGTGTTCCTCTCGGGCGACCTGGCCCTTCGGCGCACGATCCAACGAGAATATTCATTTGACCACCCGCCGACCGACGAGGAGCTGGTCGAGCTGTCGGACCGCTGGCGCCCGTACCGGAGCCTCGCGGTCAGCTATCTGTTCGCATCCGGATACGACGGACAGACTTGAGGGCAGCGTGGGAATCACCCGACCCCCCAAAGGTGATCGCCCCTCCTGAGACGACTCAACCAACGCTGCTGGCGGTGTCGAAGATTGGCCAGCAGATCTCGGTTCTCCACGTCGACTCGTCGTCAGCGTCGGGGGGTCCGACCAAGTAGTACTCGCGGATCAGACCGTCCACCGCGAGGGCGTGTTCACTCACGTATGTCGCCAGCGCCCCATAGGAGCGGTCCAGGTCGTCATGGGAGCCGTTGTGGACGATGACGGCCAGCTCTGCCCCCGACACCCAGATCGGTCCGACCCGCCCCACCGGCCGGACCTCACGCGTCACGGGGAAGAAGAGGGTGGCGTCACCGCGCTCCTCGGCGAAGAGCTCGTAGGCGTAGATCCCGCCGGGAGGTCCCGAGGCAGCGATGCCCTGCGCCGAGAGGGTCCCCTGAATCTCACCCATTGCCCCCCCATACCAGGACGACAGATCCCTGACCTCCACCGTGGACGTGATGGCGGCGGTCTGGGTAGCTGGTATACGACGGTGCTCGATCACCGCGGACAGCGAGGGGTGTTCGAGCAGCTCGCGCAGGGAGGCTACGGCGCGTTGGGTGTGGGCCAGGGTCTCCTCCAAGCGGGAGAGGTGCGCGGCGATGAGTTGGGACCGAGTCGTCTGATCGGTTGCCCGGAGAACGGAGCCGATGTCGTCGAGCGGCATGTCGAGATCCCGGAACCGTCGGATCACCTGTGCGACCGGGATCTGGGCGCTCGTGTATCGGCGGTAGCCGGTGACCGGATCGACGTCTGCGGGTTCGAGCAAGCCGACCCGGTGGTAGTGGCGCAGGGTCTTCACGCTGAGGAAGGTGACCCGGGAGAAGTCGCCGATCGTCAACGAGCCAGCCATGTCAACATTCTCGACCCTCCTGTAGGGGGAGAGTCAATCTGGCTGGCGGCTCTTGACTCTCTCCTGACGGCATCTTCCAACATGGGCTCATCGGCCATCGGAGCCTGATCAGAACAAGGGAGGAAACCATGCCTGTTGCCACCGAACTCCGAGGTGTGGTCGCCGAGTTCGTCACGGCGGTCAACGACTTCGACCTCGACCGGATCATTGCCACCTTCACGCCCGACGCCTATGTCAACGACGTCAGTCGAGAAATGTGGGGCACCAATGCGATCCGTGCCTTCATGGCCAAGGAGATAGTCGGGGACCACGTCACGATGGAGGTCCGCGAGGTCCTCGACCACTACGGCGACATCATCGTCCGAGCCCGCATCGACGGGACTTACGACAAGACCAATCTGCCCGACGAGCTGGTCCTGACCAGCTACTTCGGAGTCTGTGACGACAAGATCACGAGCCTCACGATTGTCGCCAATCAGGCGAGTCCGTACTGAGCGACCCTGGCTGCCGTGAGCCCGCTTCGCATCGGACTCCACTTCAGCACCGTCGTTCACTAAGTCGGACGGAACATCGATACCGTCGGAGCGCTCTCGACGAATTGCATCCGGGAGTTCGACGGGCTCTCGCCATTGGGAGTTCGCTAGGCCGGCCGTATCAAATTCTTCTCGAGCAGCGTCGACACGAGGAGATCCCGATAGCCGTGGTCGTCAAAGAGAACCGTCACCTGATCCCGGTCGTATCGCTGAATCGTGCCCTCGCCCCAGTGCTCGGTGGCTACGCGGGCCCCGATCGGGAAGGGCTCTTCCCAGTGCGGGGTCGCGGGGCGCTGAAGGTCGTTGTCACAATTGCCGCACGGACCTGGGTAGTTCTGCCCGAAGTAGGTCAGCAGGAATGACCGCCGGCATCCGGTGTGCTCGGCGTAGCGACGCATCATCTCAAGACGAGAGGACTGGACCTCCTGCTCGCGACTTGACTTCTTTGCAGATGCTTCGAGGGACGAAGCAACGCTCATCAGTTCGTTCCACCGCACTCCCCCATCGGCCACCCAAATTAGCGGCGCCGATATCTACCAGGCGGGCAAGCGCCAGGGTCTCCGAGCGCGCGCTACGGGCGGCACCGGCGAGAGGGTCGATGCCGTTGCCGGCGAGCCCGTCGGCCAGTCGATGCGCGACGTCGGCGACGGTCGCCTCCGAGACACCATCTCTTGCTGCGAGGTGTCGAACGACAGCCAGGTCGGCATCGTGGTAGAGCAGTTGGGCCTGCGCCGGTTTTCCGTCCCGCCCGGCGCGTCCAATCTCTTGGTAGTAGGAGTCGATTGAACCAGGTGGGTCGGCATGCACGACCCAGCGCACATCGGCCTTGTCGATACCCATTCCGAAGGCCACCGTGGCGGCCATGATCCGCGTCGACCCATCGAGGAATGACTGCATGGCCTGGCGCCTGACGGCTATCGGAAGTCCCGCGTGGTACAGCGTCACACTGTGCCCGGCCGCGGCGAGAGCATCCTTGGCCTCTTGGGCCCCCGCACGCGTGGCGGCGTAGACGATCCCGGACCCTTCCAAGTCGGATGCCGCCTGTTCGATGGCCCGCCGCTTACCCTCGCGGGAGAAGACGCGATGGACGCTCAGGCTGATCTCTGGTCTGTTGAAGTCGCCGATCACCACCTCCGGTTCCTGAAGCCCGAGCCGTTTGATGATCTCCTCGCGCACGGGCGGAGCTGCAGTCGCCGTCAACGCCATTCGTACCTCGGCGCCCAGTGCGTCGGCCTGAGCGCCGAGTCGCAGGTAGTCCGGACGAAAGTCTTGGCCCCACTGGCTGACGAGATGGGCCTCGTCGACGACGAACAGACCCGGCTGGACCCTCGTCAGCGCCGCTCTGGTTTCAGGGTTGGTGAGCTGCTCGGGCGCGACGAACACAAACTCGTTGTCGTCACCAACCATCGAGAGCGCCTCCGCCCGAGCCCGCCTCGATAACTTCGAGTTCACGACGGTGGCCGACAAGCCAGCGGCGTGGAGATGCGCGAGCTGATCGTCCTCCAAGGCGATCAGCGGAGACACCACCACCGTCGGGCCCGCCCTCAACAGTCCGGCCAGTTCGTAGATGGCGGACTTGCCGGCACCGGTTGGCAGCACGGCCACGACGCTGTGGCCGACGGCTGCGGCGCTGATTGCCTCGAGCTGGCCAGGTCGCAGTTGTTCGAACCCCAGCCGATCTCGGGCCAGGCGCCGAATCGAGTCGGCTGTCGGGACTGTCACTGCCATTCTGCGGTTCCTACACCTTTGCCTCGCCGGGCGCAGCGGGAGAGGCTCCGACCCCTTTACTGGCCGTCAAGGTCGACGTTGGGGAAGCCCTCAGGAATATTCTCCAAATCAGCGGGATCGGTGTCGGTCACTTCAAGTTCTGGGTCGTCCTCGACATCCGGGAGCAACTCATCCTCGCCGACTTCGTCAGCCTCCCCGCCGACACCGACTTGCCTGCCGCCGCGACGATCGGCGGTCACGGGGTCGACGTCCCAGCCCGCTTCCACGTCGTCTGCGTCTTCCGCGGGCCCTGACCCGTCTGGGTCGTCAATGCCCCCCTCCAGAACGGATAGCCGGTCCTCATCCTCGAGGTCGCCTCCGATCTCTTTCAGCGCGGTCCGATCGACTGTCATGTCCTCGATATCCCGCTGGCCAAAACCCTCGCCCGTTGCGTCCTGCTCGTCGAGCGCTTCGTCTACGCCCTCGTACAGAGTGCTGTCTTCGGGTGGCTGTTTCGAGATGTCAGTCATGATGGTGGTCGCTACTCCCTTGATGAGCTGCTACTTCACACTGCCAGGGATTGGGTCGCAATGGAACCTCTGTCAAGCCGAGTATAAGAGTCCGGGGACATCAACAACCTCGGTATCTCTGGGGCTCGACCGGCGTCATCCAACTTGGGATATCGGGGGCAACAGAAGGGCCGATCCCACGGTTGCGCTGAAGGACCAGGGCTGTGGTGTCGGAGGGGCGGCGCCCGCAAACCCTTACTGGGGATCACGCCCAGGAGTGGCGGTGAGCGCAGGCTCGACTGTCCTGAGGCGGCGTCCGACTCGAAGCGGGTCCACTAGGAAACCGAATGCGTGACCGTGGCGGGGTTGGCACCGCTCACCGCGCTCACGGGTACGGCCACAGTGAGCGTCGCGTCCCAACTCGTCGTGTTGTTCCCGGCGCCGGCCGTTCCTGCGACCACCGTTAGCGGCTGGCGGCGAAACCTCTTCCAAGCCACAGTCTCGGCGCTTCCGCTATCCGGAGCTCTGCGGGATGTAGGTCGGCGTGTTCCGTACCAAGAAGTCGCCCGCTATTGCCCGGCACAACGATGACTGCTTTGCCGGAAGGGTGCACGAGAGCACGGAGTCGTTGACGCTGTCGGCCGCGCCGTAGGCGAGCTGTGGGTAGACCGCAGCCCCAACCGAAGTCAGCGAGCCCCCGGATCCTGACCCTGCACCTGCCACTCCGGGAGGATCGCTGAACGTCACCACGTCGGGCGTGAGTGTCGCCACTCTCTGACCCGACGGCGGAGCCGGGCAGGACTCACCGCTAGAGGATGCGAACGAAGCTGCCGCGGAGTGGGGGAAGAACGCGCACACCAGGTCGGCTCCGGGGATATGCCCGGTGTAGTCGGCGAACACCTGGACAATCCGGGCCCCCTTGGGGATGGGTACCGCGGTGTAGTCGGGCTTGCCCGGTGGGTAGACGGCGAGGGCCTGCCCGCCGTCGCCGGCCACCAGCGCGCTGCACGCCCAACCTGCCGGCCCGAGCACCGTGATCTGCCCGTTGGAGTAAAAGCTCAGGCCTCGCACTGCGGAGGTGGTCACCAGCTGATGGGCAACGAAGGGGGAGCCGCTCGGCGGTGCACCGTATGTGGTGGTGCACGAGATCACCGGAAGCTCCCCGATGGTGGTCCCACTGCGCGCCCGCCACTGGACCCCCCTATCAACCCCTCGGCATCGTACCGACGGGACTCGGCTTCCTCACAGAGCCGAAAGTCCTCCCTCTCAGGCGGAGCTATCCGCCGGCTGTGCCTCGCCCTCGTTGATCTTTCCGTTGCCGGCGCCAGTCATGAGCTCGTCCGCCACGCCCTCGGGCACCAGGTACTTCAACATGGCTTCGATGCGCTCGAGACGGGGACGCAGTCACGGGAATCGGCTCCCCCATCGCGCCGGGACTCAACTGCACCACGGTCAGCTCGGTGAGCCCCGTCTGACGGCGGGATCTTCGCCTTCGGCGACGCACGCTTCTACGGCTCGATCCCTGGACTCGGCATCCACCCGGCTGGCTCCGGTCTGCCCAACTCGCTCAACGCGCCCATCGTCGCGGTGGTGCCGTCTTCCGATGGTGGCGGCTACTTCATGGTGGCTTCTGACGGCGGAGTGTTCGCCTTCGGCGACGCACGCTTCGCGGGGAGCCGCCAGGGTATCGGTGGCTGCTCGGGCTCGGCGGCCGCGGTGATGCCCGACGCGACTGGGAACGGCTACTGGGCGGTGACCCAGAGCGGGAACGTCTACACCTTCGGTGATGTCCCCTACTTCGGGGCTTCCGGCCCTCAGGGCGTGCCGGTCACTTCGGCCATGCGCACGCCGGACGGACGAGGGTATTGGATCCTCTATGCGAACGGAGCGATCTCCTTCTTCGGCGACGCCGGCATGCTCGGTTGGGCAGTCTGGACCCGGCCACCGCGTCTGCCCATTGTCTGGGAGGCGGCTGAACGCCTCAGTCGCCCCCCTCCGAATCCACTTCGAGTCGTTGGTGCACGGACGTGGGGCGTCGTCCCGCTACCTACACGGCGGCGGCAACAAGGATTCGCTCGGCGTCATCGGCGACAGGAACAACCTCGGGTGACCCAACTTCGATTCGCGGCAGCCAGTTGAGCCAGCGAGGCAGATACCAGCTGCGCGCACCCAGCAAGCTCAGCGTGCACGGCAAGACGATCGAGCGGATGAGGGTGGCGTCGAGCAGAAGGGTCACCGCCACCCCGAATCCCATTTGCTGGAACATGTCGAGCTGGCCGCGGGCAAATCCGGAGAACACCACCACGACGATGAGGGCGGCCCCCGTGATGATCTTGGCCGTCGAGGCCACACCGCCCACGACGGCCTCCGTCGTCGAGCCCGTCTCGTCATGACGTTCTTTGATCCGGCTCATGAGGAAGACCTGGTAGTCCATCGAGAGGGCAAAGAGCACTGAGAACAAGAACAGCGGCACCCAGGCGTCGATGGCGGTCACCTTCTGGAACCCGAAGAGGTCTGCGCCGACCCCGTGGATGAAGACCAGGGTCAAGAGTCCGTACGCGGCACCCACAGAGAGGAGATTGAGCAGGATCGAGACGAGGGCGATCACGATGGACCGGAAGGCCACCATCAGCAAGATGAAGCTGAGGCCGAGCACGAACAGCAACACGTAGGGGGTTGGCGCAGAAACGGCGCTGAAGTAGTCGGCCGTCTCGGCCGTCTGGCCCCCGACCAGGACGCGGGCGCTCGAGCCGGCGAAGATCGACGGAATGACATCACTGCGTAGCTGGCGCACTGCGGCCACGTCCGGGCTCGAGACAACGTCACCCCGGATCGGAACGGTCAGCGCCAAGAGCTTGCCGTCGGCGGATGCCTGAATGGTGCCGGACCCAAACCGTGGGTCGTCGGCGAGGACTGCTTCGAGCTTCGACAGGTCCGCCTGGGTGCGGGCATCGCCACCGTGCGCGACGATTTCGACCGGGTAGGGAGATTGATTCGGGAAGTAGTGCTGCTCGGCGAGGTAACCCAGCTTGGACGGCAGATTATTGGGAAGGGTTGCCACGCCGCTCTGACCGATATGGATCCCGAGGAGCGGCGCGGCCAACGCGACGAGCACGCCGACGGTCAGGGTCAACATGCCGACGCGGCGGCGCAGAACTGCTTCGATGAACGTTCGCCAGACCCTGGACTCGCCCGAACGCGAGCTCCCGAGGCGCTTTCCCACGAAGGGCAGGCGCAGGGAATTCACACGATCCCCGAGGAGGTGCAGCATCGCCGGAAGGAGGGTCAGGGCAGCCGCGACTGAGACCACCCCGACGATCACCGCCCCGGCGGCCATGCTGCGCAAGAGGTTCGTGGGCACCAAGAACATGCCCAAGAGGGCGATCACGAACGTGGCGCCGCTGAACAGCACGGCTCGACTGGCGGTGGCCGCCGTCCGCTGGATGGCTGCTTGTTTGTCGAGCCCGCCGGCCCGTTCCTCCCGAAAACGCGAGACGATGAACAAGGAGTAGTCGATCCCGAGCGCCAGGCCCATGCCGGTCATCATGTTGATGATGAAGACCGAGAGGTGGAACTCCTCACCCACGAGGGTCGCAATCCCGAGGCCGACGACGATCGCAACCAGTGCCATCAGCATCGGCATGAGCCCGGCAACGACCGCTCCGAACACGAGTAAGAGGACGACGATCGAGATCGGCAGGCCGAAGTCCAGCTCCCCGTTGCGGAGGTCGCTGGTCGACAAGGTGGTGAAGTCGTTGCCCACGGTGTGCACCCCGGTGACGGCCACGGAGAACCCGCCTCTGCCATCGGCCGACTGCACCGCGCGCACCACGGGCTTGATGTCGGCGTCGCTCGCTGCCCTCAGCGCGATCAACGCGGCGTGCCGATTATTCGAGACCAGCGGGCTGCCGGAGGAGAAATCGGACACGACATCCGTGATGCCCCGGTTGGCTCCTACCTTCGCGTCGAGCCTGCTCACGAATATCTTGAAGTCCTGATCGCTCGCCGTCGAGCTCTTGGAGCTGACCACAATAACGTCCGTCGGCTTGTGGCTTGCCGACCCGACGACCTCGTTGTAGAGCGCTTCGGCTTGGCTCGACTGCGTGGCGCCCACCACGTGGGCATCCGTTGTCAAACCCTTGAGCGACGTTCCGACGAGCACCAGGGCCACCACGACCAAAAGGCCCCAGATGCCGAGCGTGCGACGCGGGCGTCGGGAGCTGGCCGTTGCCATCTTTTGCGTGAATCCGAGCGTCGCTGTGTTTAGGAGGCGCTTGGGCAAGCCGTTCTCTTGGTTCATGACGGGTCTGTTGGCTGAAATGAGGGGTGAAGTGGTTGTGAGAGGTGCTCTCTACGTTGCGCGTGGTCATCGGATTGACTCCGTTTCTCTGATAATTCGGGTGTCCCGGCTAGAGGATTCACCTTCGATAGACATAGCGAGGCGACGTAGTGGTCTTCAGCTTCGAGCCTCGAAGACGGCTTGCACGGCGATGAGCCGACCGACTGATAACCCGTCAACGAGGTTGTTCGCTTTGGCCAAAAAGTTGTCCACGAAGTTGTGCAAGCCGAGCGGGCCCGGAGGAGTTGAAAGGAAGATCTCCATGACCGCCACTGCGTCTTCAGTCATGTCACTCCAGTGGGTCACCGAGAGGCCGGTAGATTCGATCGTCTCTCGCAAGAGATCGGCGGAGACGAGGTAGCTCAGCTCAGGCCGATCGGCCCACGGAAATGGAAACTTGAGCTCGCCTGGCGTTCCAGCGACGATGTCCCAGATGGCGAGGCGCCCTCCGGGTCGAAGCACACGGCGGGCCTCGCCATAGAGGCCGGCCTTGTCGGCCACGTTCATCTGCACGTGTTGACTGATCACCACATCGAAGGTGGCCGCATTGAACGGTAGGTCCGTCACGTCCCCTTGATGGACAGAGATCCGATCATCCAGCCCAACGAGTTGATTCAACCAGCGACAGGTTTCGCAGTACTCCTTGGTGAGGTCAATGGTGGTGACTCGACAGCCGTACCTGTTGGCGAGGAAGCGAGCTGCGCCGCCGATGCCACTGCCGGCATCGAGCACTTCGTCATGGTTCTTGATTTCGGCCAGCTCGGCCAGTTGGCTGGTGGCGATTCGGCCCAGCGTGTGGAAGTCCTCGACCGCACTCAGATCCTCTGTATGAATCTCACTGAGGTTTTTGCCGGATGCAACGAGAGCCTGCTCGATGTTCTGTCGGGACATGCCGGTTGAGTACTGGCTATCCATCAGCGCTGCCTTCATTTGTCTATTCCGTTCTTCCTGTGTCGTTGCTCGGATGTGACGCGTTGTGTGCTGCTTTCGCTGGACGCCGTCCGATCTCCGACCTCTCTGAAAAGGGATTCTCGTGTCGACTACGCGACCTCGCATCGCTTGACGAGTTCGGCGACGACTTCAGGCTGGTCGTGCTGTGGCCAGTGTGCGGCACCTTGGACCATATGAAGCGACGGGTCCCTAAAGAGGCCTGCGATCTCGGTCCCAAGAGTCGGGGTCAAGTAGCGATCCTTCTCGCCAAAGATGATCGAAACCGGGACCTCGAGGCGTCGGAGCGCACCGCTTTCGCTAAGAGCATCCTGTCCGTCCAAAGCGTCGAACAGTTCGGCCGTCCAGGCACGAATGGCGGGGATGGCATCTGACTGATCGGCGTCGCCAAAGAACTGCGGCAGGATCGACTGCACAGCAATGCCCTCGGGGTCGAGGGCATCCATGTCCCACTGGGCGGCGGTGTGCTGCAGGAGCCAGAGGCGCTGGGCGTCGTCGTTGACCATGGCGTCGGCGAGCGCGGTGAAGGCCGGATCGGCAAGCAGCCGGATCATCTCGGGAAGCTTGAGCGAAGGTTGGTGCCCAAACATGGTGTTGAGTAGGACTACGTGGGCTACCCGCTCGGGGTGCGCGACGGCGAACGCGACGACGTCGGGACCCGACGCGTCGTGGCCAACCAGTAGGGCGCGTGTGATGCCCAAACCATCGAGCACCGCCTTCAGTTCGGAACCGTGGTCGTCTGAGGACGAACCGACCACGTCGGTTCGATCAGAGCGCCCGTACCCGAGCCAGTCGAAGGTCACGACCTGCCTCGGTGACAGGAGAGGTGCGAGCTTGTCGTAGATGCGGTGATCATCGGGATAACCGTGCATCAGGACGATCGCCGGTTCCTCGCCGGGGTAGTCGAGGACATAGAGGGATCCACCTCCGTGGTACACGTAGTGCTCGTCAACCTCTGCGTCGATCCTGTTCATTACCATCTCCTTTCACGGCATGTCTCCTCTTTGAACAAGTCGCCTTCTGACATCGTTCTGTGATCCGCCTGTCAGGCGCATTGGGGCCGAACCCGCGAATCGCAGCACCCGTGCGCGTGTAGAACCAGTGATTGTCCCCGAGCATCGTTGTCACTGACACGATGTCTTCGCTGAGTTTCGAATCTTCTCGTCGAGTTCACGAGCGATCGCATCGATTGCGCCGGAACCAAACGACGCGAATACGCTTGATGGTTGGTCGTAGGCGACATGCGCGCCGAAGGTGTCTCGGTAGATCGCCACGCGGAAGGGTGCATAGAGACCCGCTGCCGGCTCGACGGCAAGGATCGTGCGAGCAATCACCGGGTTCCCGACGAGATACAGCGTCGCCTGGACTGGATCGCCACCCTGGCTGAGCAGAGCTCCCTGATCGAGTCGCGCAAGGGCGACGAAGTCTGTTGGACCAACAGTCCGATCCACGAGAGCCTCGACGTCACGCCACGTTGCTTGATCGAGGACGAGTCGGAGAGTGAGTAGCGGATCGAGTAACGGCACCTGTTCGTCGAACCGGCGGCGGGTCTCTTCGAAGTCGACGGCGCTGTCATGGACCAGGCGGGTTGCCTGATAATTAACGGTGGTCACGTTCCTACAGGGAGATCGTGGGCTTGCTGGTCCGAACTAGAGGCCGGACGGAATGCGTCAAAAGGGTGACGGCGAGCACCGGAGCCGTGTCGAGATGGCGGCCAAACGCTGCCACCCGTAGGGGACTGACAAACCTGGGCCTTATTGGACACGCCAGCCGTTCTACCACGGAACTTGAGAAAGTCAAGTCCTTACTGTTGATTCTCAAGTGGCTGTGTGGCATACTCGCGGCATGAAGTCGTACAACCACTACTGCGCGGTGGCCAAGGCACTCGATGCTGTGGGTGATCGTTGGACCCTGCTCATCATCAGAGAGCTCGTGAGCCAAGGTCCGTGTCGTTACACCGACCTGATGAGTGGGTTACCTGGAATAGCGACCAACCTCTTGGCCGATCGGTTGGCCGCTTTAGAGGAAGCCGGCATCGTTTGGCGTGAGGCGGTTCCGCCGCCCGTCGCTGCCACGCTGTACCACCTGACCGATGCGGGAGCCGACCTCGAGCCGGTACTCGACGCGCTCGGGATATGGGGTGCTCGGTTCATGTCTGAAAAGGACGAAACAGATCAATTCCGCAGTCACTGGTTCAAGCGTCCGGTCTCGATGTTCCTAAAAGACCGCGCCCCAGATGGGCCTCCGGTCTCCATACAGCTCAGTCCGGAGGACTACCCGGCCGTCATCGAGGCTTCGCCATACGGAATCCGAACGCGACCCGGCAGAGTAGAATCCCCTGATCTTGAACTTGCTGGGCCCCCACATCTCATCTTGGGGATCCTCTCGGGTCGTTTGAGCGTCAAAGAAGCCAAGGCTGCGGGTCTGACATTGACAGGAAGGGTCGCCGTGTTGACTCGGTTGCGCCGAGACCAGGCAGACGCCTCTGTCGTCAACGCTGTCTTTGCTCAGTAATCCGCGAGGTTGTGTGAAGTCGAGCTGGCGAAGCCGTGAGAACCATTACTGGAGGAATTTCATCCGGGCAGCAGAAGGGCCGGTCCCGAAGAACCGGCCCTGACATGCTCGTTCTTTTAGTGGCGGGGGGAGGATTTGAACCTCCGACCTTCGGGTTATGAGACCTATGCAGTTCGTCCAACTGGACTTTGCGGACTGGTCGAGTTTGACCGATTTGGCCTTCTACCTGGGGAAATTGGATTCCACCGGTCCCGACCAGGAAAACGTCTGGTGACATCAAAATCTGAATCCGTGGGATTTTCGTGGGATCCCACGGACCTTCGGGCAATCTTCGGGTCATTTTCTAGGGGGGCCGCGGGGCGCCTGATCCCGCATCTGGCCCCGACCCTTCAGTCGCTTCCTACATCGAGAACACAGTGGGCTCGTCGGCTGAGTCCTGTGGATACGAGCTCATGGTGAGTGTCGTGGTCTGATTGCTCCCCGAAGTGTCGAGATAGGTGAGGTTGACGGTGGTTCCAGGCGCCGCCGCCTCGCTCATGAAGTCGAAGTCCAGGCCCGTATACACCGCCGTCGTGTTGAACTTCGTGATGACATCGCCCGGTTCGAGACCGGCCATATCCCCGGGAGAGCCGGCATCGACGTTGGTGATCCCCACGCCGCTAGTGGCTGGCCATTGATACTGCGAAAGCGTGCTCGCTACCGATGTGGTCTGCAGACCGCTGTAGCCGGGTACCGGTGTTGTGGCGTTGCTATAGGCCTTCTCAGCCGTCGAACCGAGCGTGATGTGGACGACCATTTGCGCTCCGTTGCGCTCGATACTCAGAGCAATGGTTTGTCCCGGTAGGCCCTTTGCCACCTCGTCGACGACGCCCGCGCCAAGTAGCGAACTCGGCGCACTGATACCGGCCACGCTCATGAGGTAGTCACCGGGCTCGAGCACGCCGGCGGCGGGCCCACTCTTGACCACGCTGATGACCTGAGGTTCGTACTGCGGCTCGCCAATCGTCCCTGGAGGTAGGGCCACGTCGATGCCGAGCCAGGACTGGGTGGAAGAAACCACCTCGTAAATGGACTGACGCTGATGGCTGGGACCGAAGTAGCGCAGTGCGACTGTGTGACTTAGTCCGACCTCGGCCTAATACACATTATTTGGACCCCTCGGTTATGCCGGGAACTGAACGGCGGGGCGTTCGTTCGGCCTGATCGGCGGGGGTGACCGAGGCGGGCGACCCGGCATAATCACAAGGCCTCCAAGAAGGCCAAGAGCTTGTCCGGTGGGCGGTAGCGCCCGGGCGGCGTGCCAGGCGAGGCGGTGCGGGCCAGCGCCCGTTCTTTGATCGAGAGATCGCCGTGCAGGTAGATCTGGGTCGTCTGGACGTGCTCGTGGCCGAGCCACAGGGCGATCACCGAGGTGTCCACTCCCGCTGCGAGCAGCGCCATGGCGCTCGAATGGCGCAGGACGTGGGGCGTGACCCGCTTGGCCGACAGCGTCGGGCAGCCATCCTCGGCGCGAGCTGCGTGCTTGGCGACGAGGTCCGAGACAGCGTCCTGGCTGAGGGCCCTGCCCGTGATCGTCGGGAACAGCGGATCGTCGGGTTCTCCTTGGCGTTCTCGCATCCAGACCCGTAACACCGCGACCGTGTGGGCGGTCAGCGGCGTGCAGCGGTCCTTTCGCCCCTTGCCGTGGACCCGCACGTGGGCCCCGGTGCCGAGCTCGACGGCACGGTTCTGCAGTCCACGCAGTTCGCCCACTCGCAACCCGGTCTGACAGGCCGTGACCAACAGCGCATGGTCCCGACGCCCGTGCCAGGTGCTCCGGTCCGGGCTGTGCAGCAGCGCTTCGACCTCGGCCGGTGTGAGGAACGACACGACCGTCCTTCGGGTCCGTTTCTCGGGGATGGCGAGCACCCGGGCGATCAGGTCGGCGTGCGCGGGCTCGTAGTAGGCGGCGAAGCGGAAGAAGGAGCGAATCGCGGCCAGCCGGGCGTTGCGGGTCACCACGCCGTTGTGGCGCTCGTGCTCGAGGTGCTCCAAGAACGCTCCGACCACCTCGCCGTCGATGTCGACGAAGTCGAGCTGGGAGGGCTCCTTGCCCGAACGTGACGAGGCGAAGCGCAATAAGAGCCGAAAAGTGTCCCGATAGGCAGCAACGGTGTGGGGACTGGCCTGGAGCTGACGGCCGAGCCGCTCGGTGAAGAAGGCCTCGAGTCGCGGGGCCAGGGCGCTCATGATCGGGCTCCCTCGGCGCGCTCGAGGCGCTCGGCCGCGAGCGCCATCAGCTCGGGCGCCGCGCTCAAGTACCAATACGTCGACGCGGGCTCGCTGTGGCCCAAATAGGTGGACAGGCGGGGCAGCAGAGCGCCGACGTCTTCTTCGGAGCGATACCAGCCAAGCAGGGTCCGCACCGCGAAGCTGTGGCGAAAGTCATGCAACCTCGGCCGCCCGACGGGACGGGCGGGGATCCCGGCTCGCTCGAGCAGGCGGATGAACTCGCTGTAGAGGCTCGGGTAGTTGATCCTCCTTCCGGTCTTGGCCACGAAGAACGCATCGGTGCTCGGACGCTCAAAGTGCCGATCGCGGACGGGGGCGTAGTCGCCCAGGGCCGCGCTGGTGCAGGAGGTGAGGGGAACGTGGCGGCTCTTCTTGAACTTGGTGTGCCAGACGGTCACTACGCCGCTTTCCAAGGACACGTCGGCAAGGTCGAGTCGGAGCACTTCGCCGATGCGCATGCCGCTCGCCCACAACAGGCCGATCACGGTCTCACAGGTGGCCGCCCAGAGCTCGGGCTCGAGCGAACCCGCACCCTCCATGAGGGCATGCACCTCGTCGGCGGAGTAGAGGTAGGGGGTCGGCCGGGTGTGAGGTCGTGGACACAGCTCGACCGGAGGCACCTCGTTCGCCGGGTCGAGTGCCTGGGCGTAGCGGGCGAAGACCCGGACCTCTGTGAGCACCCGAGGCGGCGAGCTCTGTTGCGCGGCCCATTCGAGTGCCGAGACGACGCTGATGCGCCGTTCGTCCCGGGCGTCGAGAAAGGCGACGAAACGAGGCAGGTAGTGCCCGGCGTGCTCGAGCTTGAAGCCCACCGCGCGCCGCAGGGCCAGGTACTCGTCGAGCACTTCACCGAGCGCGCTCACGAGAGGGCTCCGGGCCAGGGCTGGGCGACACTCGCCAAGGCGTCGAAATCGACCTTGGCATAGAGGGCGGTCGTCTGGAGATGGTGGTGGCGCAGCAGCTGGCCGATCTCGGGCAGCGAGGCTCCGGCGCCGAGCAGCTCGGTGGCCACCCCATGGCGGAACCGGTGCGTCCCGGTCTGGGCGATCCCCGCCCTCCAGCACGCTCGGCGCACCACGGCGTTGACTCCGGTGGCCGTGATGGCGCCCCTCGGTGCGACGACGTTGACGAACACCGCTCGGCAACAACCATCGGTCATGCGCCCTTCGAGGTAGTTGGCCAGGGCCTGGCCGACGTCGGCCGGCAGCGGGAGCCGATCGGCGCGCTGCCCCTTCCCGCGCACGGCTATCTCGCCGGAGCGCCAGTCGATGTCGTCGAGGGTCAGCCTCACGATCTCGCGGGAGCGCAGGCCGAGCCGAACGATGAGCGCCAAGATGGCGAAGTCCCGCACGCCTCCCTCGGTGCTGACGTCACAACTGGCCAGGAGACGCGACCCTGCACCGGGTTCGAGGGTGCGGGGCAACGACCCTGCTCGCGACCCCGCCATCCACGGCGTCGCCTGGGCGAGCGGAGCGTCGATCAGACCCTTCACATAGAGGTAGCGCAAAAGCGAACGCAGCCGGACCACGACCTCGTTGACTGTCCTCGGGCTGAGCCCCCGCGACGACTCGGCCAGCACGAAGCCGCTCACGTCACGGGCGGACAAGGCGGCCAGCCGAGCCGTGTCGCCAGCGCAGCGTCCGAGCACGAAGCGCTCAGCGGTCTGGACGTAGCCGTGGACGGTCAGGGGTGAAAGACCCCGTTCGCCTTCGAGATAGGAGCGGTACGCGTCGAGCAGATCGCTCAGACGCGGGCCGCCGGAGCCGGCCCCGCGACCACCATCTGGATCGGACATGGCTACTTCCTCCTTCTTTGGGAAGAAGGAAGTCTCTGGCGAGGCCGGAAATTATGCCGGGTCGCCCGCCTCGGTCACCTCCGCCGATCAGGCCGAACGACGCCCCGCCGTTCAGTTCCCGGCATAACCGAGGGGTCCAAATAATGTCAGTGAAGGTTCGGACAGGACAGCACCCTGGGTCAGAGATGGTCTGCCATTCCTCGGGGACCACGAGCACCTGATGCGGGGATCGGCCCTTGACGTATGGCGCCGCGCTGGCGCCCTCTCCGCCGTCGAAGTACGACAGCGAAGCAGTCGTCCCGTTGAAGTGGACGATGCCAGCTTCGACAGAGCTGTGCGCCCCGAAGTTGTAGATCGCACCGAAGGCCAGATCGGTCAGTCCCTTGGCCGACGTGATTGGTTCATAGCTGAGCTTGAAGCTGTCAGCCCCACTGGGAAGCACCGCGTTCTCCCCGAGGCCACTACTCGCGCCCTGATCGTTGGCCTGGGGCGACATCAGCTTTGCTCCGTCCCACACGACGACCCAGCGCTGAGCGAAATGGTCCCAGTTCAAGATGACAAGGTCTCGCGCGTTGCCGAGCGTGGAGTTTGGTTGGGCCGTCTCAGTGGCGATCACGTATTGGTCGGGACCGCTTTTGGAGAGGTGAAACTGGTGCACCGAGGTGACCTCGGCGTTCGCGCTCACGTAGTGCGCTAAGACGGGTGCAGGTGGGGTGTCCGCCGCGTCGGCCGCCGTTGGCATCGACAGGGTCACCGCCCCGCCGATCACCCCGAGGAGGAAGGCTCCGATGCTGTGCAGCCTCGATCTCCTCACTTCTGAAGACTTCCTCTGCACCGACCTCAAGGAGGGCGTCCGTGCCTAAGAGTTGGCCGGCGCTGGGAGGCCGCCCACCTCGACGGATCCCTCGCCATCGAGAGACTCGACTACAGACACCGGCGTGAGGGGTAGACCACGCCTCTCCAGTGTGGCAAGCGCGTTTGAGGGCCCGCCCGAGTCTTCGGGATTCACTGGCGGCTCCTTGGGCTTGGGTGCAGGAGGAGTCCAGGGCTTGAGCGGCTGCACGACGTCGGCGTAGAACGCGTCGACCAACGATGTCACCGAGCTGACGAACGAACCTTTGCCCTGGCCGCGCTTGGTCCCGGCTGTCTGGCTCAACGTCACAGTGAACGATCGGATGTCCGCGCTCGGCTGGTCGACCATCGCCTTTGGGTCCTGCACCAGCACCTCCAGAGCCCAGCTGCGCCCAGAAGACTTCGTGCGGGCCAGGTTCGCCACGACCTGGAGCGAGGGTGCCGCACCCTTCAACTGGTTGAGCAGCCAGGTCACCCTGGCCTGGGCCCGCCGATCGGTCGGTGCCGGGACCGTGGTCTTGGCGTCGATTCGATTGGCTCGCAGATCAACGGTGATCTCGACTGGAACCGCTGCGTTGGGTACGAGCAACGCGCCCGAGAGCTGGCCGTCCTTGGCCAGTCCAGCGGCCTGGGTGGCGATGCGGTTGGCCTGATCCTCCAGCTCGGACTTGGAGAGTCTCTGGGTGACATGGACGCCGAGTCGGCGCGAGAGCTCCATGCCACAGAAAGCGACGAGCTGGTCGAACCGGGTGACGACGGCGAGTGTCTCGTCGTCGTTCGCCCGCAGCGTCTGTTGGCGCGCGCCATCGCGGACGCTCGGCCAGGACGGCCCCATGTCCTCGAAATCCAGCGCACCCGCCTTGGGGTCTTCGATGTAGCGGATGAACTCGCTAAGCAACCAGGCCTGGTCAGGGTCAGCCACCTCATGGTTGGCATGTTGGATTTTCGCTTCAGTGTGGATTCGACTCCACGACAGGTGAATCAGGTCCACCTTGCGGGTCTTGCGCTTGTCCACGCTCACCGGATGGACCCCGGGCGTCGTCGCTACTTGGTGGCTGATTGTTACGACGGCGTCGTAGTCGTGTTCTCTCGCGACATCGAGGTACGTGGTCACCTGATCGGGTTCGAGGTTGTTGCGCCCGGTCTTGACCTCGACCAGCGCCGTCCAGGCTTTCTGGCCCCGGGTGACGCGGATCAATCCGTCAGGGCGACAGTGTGAGCCATTGAGCTCGAATGGGACTTCGATGAAGGTCTCGATCTTGCCTGCCGGTGCCCCGCACCGGGTCGTCATGGCTCGACCGAACTCCTTCACGGCCGAGAACACGGCCAGCAACACCGAGGTGCCGCGCCGCTCCTGTTCGTTGGGGTTGCCGATACCAGTGACCGGGAACAACCGCGCCCGCTGCCACCTCTCCTCTGCGCCTTGCTCCACCGCCATCGCCAAACCCTCCCTGGTAGCTACCTGGGAATGCTACGCCTCCGATCAGCAGGTGGCTCGCAACCAGGTGGCGGTTCCGCTCTGAGTAGAAGACATAAATACCAATCTGCTCAGCCGCGCTGCATCAGGGTCACGCTGAAGCCGAACCACTGGTTCGGATCCAAGACGAGCTGATGCACTTTCGTTGCACGTTCGAATTCGTTGCCTTTAGAACTGTCGTACTCGTAGAAAATGCGGTACCCATTGTTGCTGAGCCACTCCCGGGTTTTCCCTATATCGACGACCTCCCATACCAACGGTCCAATCTGCCCTGGCCCACCTCGCGCCAAACGCTTCGCGAATGGAGCCTCGTCGCCGACAGGGGCGACGAACTCGATTGAACCCTCGAAGTCCGTCGCAGAAAGAACCGGGAAGCCCTCGATGCGCTGGGGAGGGACGATGTGCAGCCCGAGGACGTCATTGAATTGCCGGACCGCGTCATCGATCTGATCTTCTCCGACGATGAGCTCGACTCGATTGAACCCTTTGATCGAAATGCTGTCAGTCACGATCCTAACCATAGTGGTTACTATGGTTAGGACGCCGGAGGGGCTCCGGTGCATCGCCGCCAATTAAATGATCCTCCAGAGGAGCGGACGATCGTCGCTGAGGCCAAACCGGGCCCGAGCAGGTACACCAGAAATGAGGCTCAGGATGGGAAGAGGCGTCCGGCGTTAGTCGACCCCTCGATTGGCCCGAAGATAAGCGCGAGCATGGCCGCACCGAGGATCGTCGCCCCGATGGCATCGATATGGCCGCGTGTGGTCGGTCGACGGTGATGAGGAGCTTCACGGCCGCTAAGCCCTCGGTTAAGAGCAATACATATGGATTAGAGCGTTAAACACATTGATCCGCTCACCTCAGGGCTGCAACATGGCGCAATGACTGAGACCGGTACTAGTGCCCTCATACTCGGCGGCACAGGAAAAACCGGGAGTCGTGTCGCCAGCAGGTTGACCGGACTCGGGCTCGCTGTCCGAACCGCTGCCCGTCATGGTGCTGAGGTGAGGTTCGACTGGGACGATGTGGCTACCCACCAGAGCGCCTTAGAGGGCGCAGATTGCGTGTACCTGGTCGCACCGGTCATGCGCACTCGCTTCGCCCCACAGGTGTCGGCGTTCCTCGACCTGGCGGAGACTGCCGGCGTGCAGCATGTCACCTACCTCAGCGCCTACGGCATGGAAATGGCGTCCCCCGAGGTCGCTCTGAGGGCGGTCGAATTGGACCTCATAGGTCGCTCCGCGCTCACCCACTCGATCCTGCGCCCCGCTTGGTTCATGCAGAACTTCAGCGAGACGTTCTTGAAGCCGATCGACGACGCAATCGTCGTTCCAACCGGTAATGGCGGAGAGGCATTCGTGGACGTCGAGGACATTGCCGCAGTAGCGGCAGCGACCCTCGCCAACCCAGAGGGTCATGCGGGCGCCGCGTACGCCCCGACAGGTCCCGACATCCTGACGGTCGGCGAGGCTGCCGACATCATCGGCAGCGTGACCGGTCGACCGGTCCGCCACGTCGACATCGACACGCAGTCCTGGGTCGAAGGAGTGATCGCGTCGGGAGTCCCAGCGGAATACGGCGGGATACTCCAAATGCTTACCGAGACGATCGCATCCGGACGCGGGTCACGGCCAAATGACGACATCGAGAAGGTCACCGGTGCGCCGCCAGGGACATTTACCGACTTCGCCCGACGCTCGGCGGCGGCGTGGAACGGAGACGGAGAAGGGTGAGCAAGGTCAACAACCTAGAGGATTTTAGAGCGCTCAATCCGTTCTTTCGCATCATCGAAGAGGGTCTCAACGGGATCGCCAAGGGGGACAACTTCTTTGACCTCCTGGTCGATGATGTCGTCTTCGACTATGTCATTACGGTTCCTGGTTATCCGCGGCATGTCGTAGGTCGCTCAACAGTGGCGGAGTTGTACCGACCATACGGCAACATGCTCGTCCTGGACCGATGTTTTGACCTGGCCGTCCACTACGACCGAGAAGCTGGCGTGGTCGTCCTCGAGTACGCCTCGGAAGGTCGAGTCGTTGCGACTGGGGCCGACTATGCAAATCGCTATATCTCGGTGCTCACGATCGTAGACAGCAAGGTGACTCGGTGGCGCGACTACCTCGACCCAATTGCCGTCTTCGACGCAGTGGGGTGGCCCCACGTTGCCGAATGACATCGCCATGAGAGACGGACGGTCTAATCCATCATTGACGCGGTCGTGAAGCAATATGTGGTTGTCGGCCATCACCCCGCAGCAAGGAGCTTCGACAGCTCGGATGCGCTGTGCGAGACGCCGAACACAGCCCCATCGGGTTGTAGGGCAACCCCAGCATCAAGCGACCCGGCGTAGACGGGGTCGAATCCAAGCCGATCGATGAGATCCATGACGACGGCGACCGCAGTTGAGTCATTGCCCGCCGCGGCCATGGCAAGCCGGTCCGACGCACCCCGTGGACGCCTCCCTTCACCAAACTTGAAATAGCCGAGGTGGTTAAGACTCTTTACCAATTGCGACGATGGGAACCACTTCTGCACAACGACGCTCGTGCCCAACGGCGCCGTTGCCAGTTCGTCGTCGACGCCGTCGATCTCCTCCCAATAATTCATTGAGTCAACGATGACCTTGCCCGCAAAGAGATCGTGAGCAAGTGTGCGAAAGGAGTGCATAGGCACCGCCAAGATGATGAGATCAGCGTGATGAGCAACCTCGTCGGTGGTCATCGCCTGAGCGCCGGGAGCGAGTACCTCGACGATCAGCTGGATGCGGTCCGCTGCGCCTGAACCCGATATGACGACGTTGTAGCTTGCCGCAACCGCCGCACGAGCTACCGCGGTGCCGATCTTTCCGGCACCAACGATACCCAGACGGCGTTGAGGACCTTCATCGGGAGACATTGGAAGACTCATGGTTCGCTGCCGCTGGGCTTGGGGTGGGCGAGTCCGGCTCAATAGCCGGCTCTGCGAGTATTTCTCGGACCCGCGGAATTACCTCCCGTCCGTAGAGCTCGATGGTTTCCATCTTGTGCTCGTGCGGAACGCGCCCGGTCGCGTAGGCCAAGTCGAAACGGCTGAGCCCAAGGAGCCGGATAACCCACGCGATCTTCGTCGCAACAGACTCCGGCGACCCGAGATACAAAGACCCCTCCGCGATCTCAGTCTGAAATCGCTCCATCGTCGGATGGGCCCATCCTCGTTCCGTTGCTGCGGTCTCGAAGATGTGAGCCCAATGCGGGTACTGGATATCCACGGCCTCCTGGTCGGTCCTGGCGATGAAACCGTGAGAATGCATGCCGATTCCAAGCTGGGGATATCCGTACTTCTCCAGTGCGCGGGTGTAGAGCTCGACCAATGGTGCAAAGCGAATTGGAGGGCCGCCAATAACAGCGAGCATGAGCGGTAGTCCGAAACGAGCAGCCCGGATCACCGACTGCGGACTGCCGCCAACTCCGACCCAGGTAGGTAAATGCCCTTCTGGAAGAGGCGGGCTGAGATACTGATCCGTGAGAGGAGAGCGGAACTTGCCTGACCAGGTAACGGGTTGGTCGCGGAAGAGACGCATGAGGAGATCGAGATTCTCTTCGAAGAGCTCCTCGTAGTCGCTGAGATCGAAGCCGAAGAGCGGGAACGACTCCGTTAGCGAACCGCGACCGACGATGAGTTGCGCGTGGCCGTCCGAAACTGCGTCGAGGGTGGCGAACTGGGTGTAAACCCGAACAGGATCCTGTGTACTCAATACAGTCACGGAAGTTCCGAGCCGGATGCGCTCGGTACGACCCGCGATCGCAGCAAGGATCACGTGCCCAGCGGAATCCATCATGTCCCGTCGGTAATGCTCAGCGATATTGAAGGAATCGATCCCGACGGAGTCGGCGAGAACCGCCTCCTCGACAGTGTTGCGAATAACTAGGTCGCCGCTGATTTCTCGACCAGACTCGTCGACGCTAATCGGAGCGAAGGAATCCAAGCCGAATTCAATGCTTTGGATGGTCATTGCGTTACCTCTCTTCGGTGTGAGCCAGGCCCAGTGAAAGGATCTGATTGCGTCTGGTCGGTCACGACGTCGTGGAGGCAGCAAGTCCGAAGAGTTCGCTAAAGCGGTCGACCATCAGGTCTCGGCCTTTGACCTCGGCGATTATCTCGCTCCCCACGATTTCGTCCTCTCCGGGAATTGACCCGCGCCGCCCCTGGGTCCGATTGGCACGGCGATAGCGACACCCATGGACTCGTAGTTGTTGAGGGATCCTGCTCGACTGAGGGCTGCGATGTTCTCCGCCACGGTGGTGGCTTGGCGCGCGGCGAAGCCCGCCATTTTGGCGTCGGCGGTGGAGACGTCCCCGACGGCGAACACCGTTGTCTGTCCTGTGACTTGGAGAGTGGGACCGACCTCGAGAAACCCGTCCGAGTGGCGAGCCACTGCCAGGTCGTCTCCGAGATAGTCGCTGTTGGGCACGACGCCGTAGCAGCGGAACCAGATGTCGACAGTGACCTCCGTCCCAGCTTCCGTGGTCACCGTGAAGGTCTCCAGTTGCCCAGGATCAGTCGGCGGTGGCTGGCGCAGTGGGCTGCCCAGGATCAGCTCGACGCGGACCTCGACCAGCTGTCGTCGGAGTTCGGCCTTGAGTTCGGGGTTGTATGGACCACCGAGAATCTCGTCGGAGGTGTCGAGCAGGACGATCGACTTCTCTGGCCACGCGTGGCGGATCTCTCCGGCGAGTTCGATGCCGACTGGGCCAGCACCTACCAGGAGTACCCGGCCGGCCTGCGTGAGCGCGTCGTGCGTTCGGCGAATCTGCTCCTGTGCATGGTGGGCGTCTTCGAGGTCCGTTTTGGCCGGGAAGGGATACCTCGACCCGGTGGCCACCACGATGTAGTCAGCCCAGATTTCCTCTCCCGACGCCGTCACCACCCGATGGGGGTCGACCACAACAGCACGGTCGCGGACGACTCGGCCATTCGTGAGCAGCCCTGTGTAGGGGAGAAAGATCTTCGGGATCCAAGACGGATCCACCAGCGCTCTGAGGGCGGCGATGTTGTGCATGAAGGCGTCCTTCGGCTCGACGAGCACGACGTCGTGCGTCTCGTCCAGCGCCTTGGCCACCGCGATGCCCCCATAGCCGCCACCGACCACGACAACCGTCGGGTTTCCTGTCCGTTTTCTTGTCACGTCGTTCTCCACATCGCTCCTCGTGTCATCTCGGACAGATACTATGTAAGACAGATCATCATATTTGAAGAGTATCTGTATTGCAACGCTTCCGACCTTGGGGGCGTATGATGTAGAGGTGGATGAGGCCCCTGGTAGAGGCGAAATCGGGGACGTCGGTGGTTGCGGCGACGCCTTGGCAGACGACCTCGGTTGGGGCCTGGGCACCGTGTTTCGTGCCTATGTCGCAGCCGCTCACGGCGCCGTTGCCGGCCTTCCCGGCGGGCCACGGGGCTACCAGGTGCTTTCTGCGGCCGCCCAAGGCGCTGTTGGGAGC
This sequence comes from uncultured Acidimicrobiaceae bacterium, assembly GCA_963719485.1. Lineage (GTDB taxonomy): Bacteria > Actinomycetota > Acidimicrobiia > Acidimicrobiales > RAAP-2 > Bog-473. The sequence goes on along the minus strand of OY970387.1, from coordinate 1,961,382 downwards.
CAGCTCGCACTCGCCCAGCACCTCGGCATCGATCGCACCGTCATGACCTACCTCCTCGACGACCTCGAGGCGGCGAACATGATCGAACGCCGTCCTGACCCGGCCGATCGGCGAGCGCGCAGAATTGTCGCCACCCGACACGGTTCTGACGTTCTCAGGGAGCTCGATGAGCGCCTCCGAGCTGCTGAAGCCCAGCTCCTCGCACCCCTCGAAACGGCGGCTTGCGAATCATTCCGCGCCCAGGTTCGGTTGCTCGCCACTCGACTCGACGCGCTCGACCCTGTCGAAAGCCCGTGTGACCTTGCTGACCAGGTTGACGCCGAGCTTCCCGTATCGCGTCGCCGCTCGCACTCGCCTCGCAATAGCGGCCACAGAACGAAACCAGGTTGACCGCCAACAACTAGCTGAAGTCTAGAGACGTTGACCGGCAATTCAGCGAGACTGCGTCGACTCCAGTGAATCGCAAGCCGCACTTCGTCTTGTTGATCTCTATGAACCGAACTGGGACCAGGCCGCGGCGAACAATGTGTACGGGTTGCCGTACGACGCGTACTTCTCCATCATGGAACTGATCACCTCTGGCGCGGAGCTTGCATTGGCCAGCGCCTTCTCAAAATCTTCGATGTACCTACGGGACTGATCCAGGATCCGCCGTGCATCATCGTCGGGTGCGGCGGGATCCTTGTGTCCCGTGATGATCGTTTTCGGCTTGAGTAAGGCCACTGCGTCCATGGAAGCGAGCCAGGCCGAACGGCTCTCGGGCGTGGAATTCCACAACCACATGTGGATGTTGTTGTACAAAATATCGCCAGAACACACCAGTTCGATATCCGGCACATGGAGAACGGCCCCAAGCACGCCGTCGCCCTGTCCGGCAAGGCTCACCCGGACCTCGCGTCCATCGATCTCGAGATCAGCGGACCGCAGGGCAGAAGGTACGGTGGCATTCTCGTCGAACTGCCCCGCGAACCAAGAATTCCACACAGCCACACCTTCTGGGACCACCTGAGCCGCCGCCTCTTCCACCACCTCGGGCATCGATGCGAGCTGCGCATCAGGGAAGGCAGCCAGTGTTGGACCGGCTCCGAAAAAATGGTCTCCGTGGCCGTGCGTAATGAATACCAAGGATGGACTCTTCCCGGACTCCTTCACCCAGTCGGCCAACTCCAAGCCCTCGGACTTAGTGAGGAATGCGTCAACCAGAATTGCATCACGGTTGCCCGCGATCAACGTCGCCGTCCGCGCCGGCCATGTGGCCTGCTGATTCGGGTCCCACCCCGGGCCCCCGGGGATCGGCTTATAGCCACTGTTTAGGACGTCTACTGACAAGCGAATGACCATGCCATCTCCTTAGCGATTCGGACTCAATAGTGGAGGAATGACGGCCCTTCTCGACGAGGAGAGGGGAACGTTCACGCTTCGATGATCTTGTAGACAGGGAAGAACGTCATCGTCGGCTTCACGCCTTCAACTTGCTGGAGTGTCGGGCCAAGCTTCTCAGCGGCAAAGGCTTCGAACGCCTCTTGGGACGGGACCACATTCACGATCCGCCACCCGGCGTCGGTCGGACCGGCGATGTGTATGACCCACCCATCCGGGATCGTTCCATCCGGAAACAACGTTGGGAGGACCTGGTCGTAGAACTGCTGGTTGCCATTGGGAACGTCGATAACGACAGCGACTGCCATGTTTCTCTCCTTCTCTAAGAGCCCGGTCCGGGCGATTAAGCAGAACTGAAGGTGCTGAAGCCCCCGTCCCACCAGCTGGCAACGAGGGATGCGTACTCGTCGGCCGCGTCTTCCCAAACGAAGTGCCCAGCATCGATGAAGTCCAACTTGCTGTTCTGGATGCGCTCATGGAGAAACTCGGCATTGCTCCTTGGCACGGCAGAGTCGCTTCCGCCGGCGATGATCTGCACTGGCGTTCTCACCTGTGGGAGGAGGTCGCGGAGGAGGGCAAGATCAGTCGGGTACGCGCGTATGAAGCGCATGGACTCCACGAAGCGGTCCCCCTCGTAAGCTGAGAGGTAGTCCTCTCGGATGTCCGGAGGGATCTCGTAGTGCTCCATCGCACTGAGTGCGCCCGCTACCAGTTGGCGGGGGTCAACCTTTTTCAGCTCTTCGACGTCTGGTGCTCCGACCCACTCCGTCAGCGGAGGACCCAGCTGCAGTGGGTACGCCGCCGCCCCACCTCCCACAACCAGGCTGCGCCAGCGCTCCGGCTGGAGAGCTGCGCCTAAAAGCAATGCCCCCGTGCCAATGTCAGGTCCCACCACGTGCGGCTCCTCGAGCTCAAATGCGTCAGCCGCCCGTGCAATGAACTCGCCCATCGCCTTGGGAGACAAAAGGGCATTCCTGCGCTCCGAGTGACCAAAACCTGGGAGATCGATCGCCACCAGGTGCGCTTGTTCTGCGAGTCGCCCCCACATCTGGTCGAAGGCAAAGAGACTCTCCGGCCACGGGCATAACAGCAGTGCGTCGTCACCCCGACTCTGGCTCTCTGCAAAGCGGATCGAGAGCCCATCGATTGTCCGGAAGTGCGGCTCGATCGTTGAATTGTTGGACACACCCACGCAACAGCTCCCTTTGGCCTCCTTCCATTTTCTTGGGGACTCGGGGCGGTTCGCATCTACCTACTGGCCAGTCTTCGCAAGCCGCTTCGCTCCGCGCGCGCCAAACGAAGACCAGTGTGTTCTCACCGTCGACCTCGTGGCAGAGAGGGAACGCTTTATGGACTTCTGCGGCGGGACCGAATCGGACATCGTCGATGAGCCGCTCGAACAAATCGGTCGACCACGAACGGGTCATGGATTCGACCCGAGTATCAGGGGCTCGAGCGCTCTGCGCTCTGGGGACAGGTGTCGAGGGGGCGGGGGACCTCGGTGCCACCTCCACTCAATGCTTTCACCTATGCGGGTCGGCCCATGGCTGCCGAGTCGCCTGTTGAACACTGTGGCGAGTTGGAGGTCGCGCCGAAACGGCGGCGTTGTCGTCACCGGGCAAGATGCTGTCGAGCTGCTCCCGAGCGCTGATGTCAAGCTTCAGAAAGACCTTGTGTAGGTGGTACTGGACCGTGCGAGGACTGATGAAGAGTCGAGTGCCGATCTCAGGATTCGATAAACCCAGTCGAGCCAGCGACACGATCTGAGCCTCTTGCGGAGTCAACTCGCTACTCGTCTGAACAGACCGCTTCTGGACAGTTTGACCTGTCGCTAGAAGTTCACGACGGGCCCGCTCGGCAAACGCCTCGACGCCCATGGAACCCAGCATCTCGTGAGCACGCCGCAAATGCACCCGTGCGTCCACTCGGCGACGCTCTCGACGCAGCCATTCGCCGTACCTCAGATGGGCGCGAGCTACCTGTGGGCGGACGCAGGTCCGCTCGAGTCGCTTGATCGACTCCCGAAATAGGTTGTCGGCTTCCTCGCCATCGCTCAAGAGCGCGCGAACGCCGGCTTCGGTACCAAGCGCCCAATCAGAGGGCGACTCTCGTGCTCGTTCGCGTACCCAGTCGTGAGTGGATCGGACGAGTGCTGTGGCGCCAATCCTGGAAGCCGCCTCGACCAATTCCGGGACCACAAGCGGTCCCATGCCCAACTCGTCATTCTCGAACACCTTGGTGGCCGCTTCGCATGCGGCGTCATACTGTCCAAGGCCGTTGTAGAGCACCGCAGTGGAATACTTCGCAAGAGTGGTGAGTCTGCCTAGGCTCCCCCTTTCGGCATGTTGGAGGCTGATCCCGATCAGATTCGACGCCACCTCCTTGTCGCCTCGCCACGCAGCGAGCATCATTTCGACGTACGCCACCGGTGCAGTCCGGGTTACCTCGGCGATCACGTGATGTTCGTCGACGATCATCGCCGCCTCATCCAATTTCCCAGCAAGAAGGTCAGCGTTGGCGACGATCGCGAGAACGAATTGCAGACGCATGGGTGAACTGCCCTCGCGGACATACTGCTCCATGCGACGGGCCAACCTTTCCGAGGACTCTGCATCCCACAGATCGAGGGCAATGTCGGCACTGATGCTGGCACCGTCGATCCAGAGCCAGCGACTTTCTTCATCGATGCCGGCGTCACGACCTAAGAAGGCCTCGACCGCTCCAGCTAGCACAGGCGCTGCTGCTGCATGTCCCTTCGTCAACCTGATCGACAAGCCATCGAGCAGGACATCGATGTCGCGCTGCGCATGTGGTCCTGCTGGGGCGACGCGGGCAGCCTTCGCTGCCTCCAGCGAGTTACCCTGCCAGATCGAGGCCCTGAGCGATTCCAAGTGCGTCTGGCGCGCCAATCCTGCGTCAATCGGAGTAAGACGTCCCGCTGCGGACAGCAACAGGCGACCTGCGTCTTCCCCCCGTCGCTGCATCAGTGCAATCTGACCTCGAAGATGCTCTACCTCTGCAATCCTGAGGGAATCAGGTGGGCCAGTCTCCACGGGGGCGAGCAGACTGAGCGCATCCTCGAGTGCTCCAGCGTCACGTGTCGCTCTTGCGGCCGCCAACAGGCGCTCGGCTCTGCGGGTTTGGTCGAATGTCAGCATGGCGGAACGCTCAAGAAGCGCTGCCGCTGCAGCCGAACCCCCTCGTGCACGGGCTCGCCCCGCGGCACTCTCCAGTTCCAAGGCCACATCCTCGTCGAGTCCGGATGCGGCCTGTGCCCGGTGCCAGGCGCGCGACTCTGGGTAGAGCTCCGGGTCGATTGCATCTGCGAGTGCCTGGTGCACTCTCTGTCTTTCCCGAAGTACCCCGGACCAATAGGCGACCGTACGCACGATGGGGTGGCGAAAGAGCACGTGCGACCCGAATTCGAGCAGACCAGCTTCGGCCACTGGAGTCGCGGCCCAACTTGGGATTCCGAGCAGATCAGCGGCCCGCCACACCAGAACCGGGTCGCCCGCCGGTTCGGCCGCTGCAATGAGCAGCAGAAGTCGTGATTCGGGGGGCAAAGAATCGACCCGTCGCTCAAACGCTGCTTCTAGTCTTCCGGCGAGCGGCGCAGCAGCGCGGAGCCCGAAACCACCGAGAAGCTCTGCAGGCGTCAAGCAACGCGGCAGCTCAAGCAGCGCCAGGGGGTTGCCATGCGCTTCGGCGACGATGCGGTGACGCACTCTCACATCCATTGGCCCAGTGAGAACTGAGTCCAACAATGCGTTCGCGTCGACCTCACGTAGGCCTCCAATAGTTAGTTTCGGCAGTCCCGCCAACTCATTGCTCGACTCACGAACCGCAAAGACCAAGCCGACTGATTCTGCGCCAAGACGACGAGCTACAAATTCGAGCACTTCGACCGACGCGCGGTCGAGCCACTGTTCGTCATCCACTACACAGACCAACGGCTGCACCTCGGCCGCGTCCGACAGCAGGCTCAGGACGGCGAGTGACACCAGAAAGCGATCTGGCGCGGATCCCGGACCGATCCCAAACGCGGTCGAGAGAGCGTCACGCTGAGACGCCGGCAGGTCCTCAATGCGACCTAGCAGAGGCATTAGCAGCTGATGCAACCCTGCGAATGCCAATTCCATCTCCGACTGGACTCCCACGGCCTGGCTCACCTGGCACTTCGAGGCCCGCTGCACGAGGTACTTCAGCAGGGCTGTCTTGCCGATACCCGGCTCCCCGCGTACAACCAAGACTCGACTCTCGCCTCGGCATACCCCCTCCACCAACCCATCGAGGACATCGCATTCTTCGCCCCGGCCCAGGAGGCCAGTCCCACGTCGTAGGCGCAGAGAGCGGCTCCCAACCATCGCGGAGCGACCTTAAGCGCCAGTCGTCTTAGCTGGCGCGGTTGGAGCCCGCGGGACGAATTCCACTGGCGATCCTTCCCCCGGTTTCGTCTGTCCAGGGGTGCAAAAAGGTCCCATGCTCGTCTCGACCATCCCACAAGGCTTGCTCGCAGCAGAGAGCGCATCAATGTGTCTGGCACTCCGATTCATGCGCGATACTCTCAAAATGGATGTGCTCCAGGAGCACCTGATACGTGCCCGAGCCGCCGGCGGCGTCTTCGCCCGGTCGGTCATACGACCTCCTTGGGGGCTCCGCCTGCCCGGCACCATCCAACTCGCCGTCCATGCAGTCGTCCAGGGCCACGCCTGGCTCTGGCTCGACGACCCACGGGCTGCCTGCAAGCTTCTGCCCGGCGATGTGGCGCTCGTCCGTGGTGGTCCCGACCACCGCGTGGCTGACAGCCCTGCTTCGGTGTGTTTGACCGATGAGGAATTCCGAGCTCGGCGATTGGACGATGAGCGGGCCAGCGACCAGGACGCGACCGTGTTTCTCTGCGGCGCTTACCAGTTCGCCGGCGATGTCGGAAAGCAGCTGGTCGATGCGCTTCCCCCGATACTCCATCTGCCAAGAGCCGATGACGATCCCCTTCACGATGCCGTCGGCTTACTGTCCCGAGAATTGGCGAGTTCGGCACCCGGTCAGCAGACGGTCCTCGACCGACTCCTCGACGTCGTGCTGGTCCAGGCCCTGCGCTCCTCGTTGCGTCAGAGTCCCCAAGCTCCACGCTGGTATCAAGCCTCGACAGATGCGCGCCTAGATCCCGCTCTCCGGGCAATCCACAGCGAGGCGGCCCGCCCGTGGACCGTTCCAGAGCTTGCTGCCTTGAGCGGTCTCTCCCGGGCCGCATTCGCGCGAGCATTCCGAGCGGCTCTTGGTCAAGCGCCGATGCAATACCTCACCGACTGGCGCATGACCATCGCCCGAGACCACCTGCGTTGCAGTGATGTGAGCCTCGCTCAGATAGCCGACCTCACCGGGTACACCTCGTCGTACGCTTTCGCCGCGGCGTTTCGACGGCACCATGGCCAGCCCCCAGGCCGATGGCGCCGAGACCACCACAATGTGCCGCAGATTCTCTAACTGTTGCGCCCCAACTGACGATCCTGGGTCGGGCAGCGTGGCATTCCGACGACCAAGCACTGCGCACTCGAGACCGAGCCTTCTATATGCGCGGCCAGATGGCTTCCGGCCTGAGTCGGGTCACCCTCAGAAGTCGTCCTCCTGGGCAATGCTCCAGCGACTCACACAGTTCAAGGGTGACGGCACGATCGTTCGCGCGCGCGGAGGACTTACTCGTTGCAGGCCCGACCTGCCGGCGGAGCCCTCTCGCGGTTCCGGGCGCTTCGGCTTACCGCGCCGCTGCGGATCCAGCAGTTGTGTAGCCCTCGTCCCACCAACTGATGACGAGTGCCGCGTAGTCATCCGCCGCCTCCTCCCACGCGAAGTGTCCTGCGTCGACGAAATCGAGCTTGCTACTCGGCAGCCTCTCGTGCAGAAATTCGGCGTTGACAGCCGGCACAGCAGGATCTCGCAAGCCAGCGATGATCTGCACCGGAGTGTGTATGTGCGGCAGCAAGTCTCGAAGGATAGGAAGTTCCGTCGGGTAGGTACGCACGTAGTGCATCGACTCGACAAAACGGTCCCCGTCGTATGCGGAGAGGTAGTCCTCGCGGACGAATCCGGGAACCTCGTATCTCTCGATACCGCCCAATGACTCGGCGACGATCTGCCGGGAGTCGGCATTGCGGTAGGCGTCCAAGTCCGGTGCTTCGACCCAATCTCTCAGCAAGCTCCCAAGCTGGAGCGGAACTGCAGCGCCCCCGCTCCCAACGACGATGCTCCGAAGCCTGTTCGGATGCAAGGCGGCCGCGAAGAGTGACGCAGCAGTGCCGATGTCCGGCCCGACCACGTGGGGATTCTCAAGTCCGAACGCGTCCGCGACACGGATGACAAACTCACCCATCGCCTTCGGCGACATGAGCGCGCTGCTTCGATCGGAATGACCGAAGCCGGGCAAATCAATTGCTACCAAATGAGCACGCGTTGCCAGCCGTGCCCAGGTCGGCTCGAAGGCCAGCAAGCTCTCAGGCCATGGATTCAGCAAGAGGGCGTCTTGGCCCCCTGCATCGCTTTCCGCGAATCGGATCGACAATCCGTCGATCGGTCGAAACTGCATTCGCGGTATTGCGGGCTGCGTCATCACAGATCATCCCCCTTGGACGCCGCCGGGCGCCGCTGCGCTCTCAACTTCGTTCACGACTGCGGCCGGAGCCCGACCGGCGATATCACCGCTCAGGAAAAGCTGATCTCGCTTAGATCTATGGATATCAAAAGCGGATCAGGAATCGCTTGACTCTCCGGACCTCGTGGAAAGATTCTGTGGCGGGTCGGCACCTTGATCCCAGCAACTTCTGTGTAATCCGAAATGAAGTGAGCTCCTCCGGAGCCGCCCTGAATCTCGACGTCGTAATCGTGGCGACGTATCAGGCCGTCGTCACCGAAGTAGAGCGTCTGCTCAGTGCTGTGGGTGGCGAGGTAGCTCGGCCAGATGACGTGCAGCCGTCGCCACACCTCGTTACCCTCGTGCCACGGCTCAAGTTCGGAAGTCTCGAACCCCGGCAGAGCAAAAGTGAAGGGCTGAGTCAAATACGTCCACATTGCCGTACCAACAAAATACGCGAGTTGTAGACGCGACCACGGCGTCTCAAGCGTGTGACCCGCAAAGGACGCCCGCGGCTGGTCCATCGCCTCGACGACATCGCCATTTGTGTTCTCGATGGCGACGCGCTGTGGCGTGAACGAGCTTCGAAGGTTGGGCGCACCGAATGGGTGATGTGATTCCCTCTCTTGATGCAGGCTGGCCCTGGCGAACACGTCGTTGAGTACGCCGTCTTGGCCTTTCACCCCCCACAACACTCCCCCTTGCGTCAGGCGAGCCGAGACACTGTCCAGCTCCTTCCAGCGGTCAAGGCCACCATGCGCATCAAGAACAGTCTCAAGTAGGTCGGTCACTTGTCTTCCTCTCTTCCCAGGGTCAGATGTATTCAGATTGCGGCGTCTAGCCGTGCTACTTGTTCAGGAGTAAGAGCGACGGTCGCTGCTGCCATGTTCTCCTCGAGATGAGCCACCCTCGAAGTACCCGGTATCGGCAACAAGATGGGCGAGTGCTGAAGTAGCCAGGCGAGCGCCACCTGTGCCGGCGTTGCTCTACATTCGGAGGCCACTCCGTCCAATGCTCCACCTGGCTCGGCCAGCCGGCCAGTTGCCATCGGAAACCAGGGAATGAATCCGATACCTTCGCGTTCGCAGAACTGCAACACGTCTTCCGATTTCCTCTGAGAGATGTTGTATTGGTTCTGGACGGTGGCGATTGGCGTGATTGCTCGGGCCTTCTCGATGGTGGACACCGAGACCTCCGAGAGGCCGATGTCTCCAATCTTGCCTACCCGCTGGAGTTCGACCAAGGCCCCGACTTGCTCGGCCAGAGGGACTGCCGGATCAACGCGGTGCAGCTGGAAAAGCTTTATGCGCTCGACGCCCAGCAGGCGCAGACTCTTTTCGACCTGTCCCTTCAGATGTTCCGGCCGCCCGTCGGAGTCCCACCGCCCTGGACCGGGTCGTGTCATTCCCGCTTTCGTGGCCACGACAAGATCATCAGGGTACGGATGAAGTGCCTCTCGTATGAGGCGCTCGGCGACTCCAGGTCCATAAGAATCCGCTGTGTCGATTAGCGTCACTCCAAGCTCGACGGCCCTGCGAAGCACTGTGATTGCTCCGTCGTGGTCCCTCGGCTCCCCCCAGATGCCCGGACCGGTGAGTTGCATCGACCCGTAGCCCAGTCGCTGTACCGGGAGATCGCCTCCGATGTTGAATGTGCCGGCAAGCATTTGCCCTTCAGAGTGCATTGAGGAACGTCCGCACGTGGTCACCGAACAGTTCCGGATATTGATTCAAGAAGCCGTGATTGGCGTCCGGGTAGATTCTCAGGTGCGCATTCGGAAGTTGATCGGCAAGGATCCGACTGTTCCTCGTGGGCATCATTGTGTCGTGGTCGCCGATGGCGACGAACGTGGGATGGGTGATACCGGCCAACCGATTCAACTTCGAGGTGTCGGGGATTCCCCACGCGGTGAGGGCGGCGAGTTGGGCGTCTCGAGTCGCCAAATCGGTCGGCGCATCCCTATCTTCTTGGCGGATCTGCGTTCGGCCGAGGTAAGCCATGCCCTTGGCGCGGCTTTCTTCCGAACCCGAGAAGAAGACCTTAAGGGCGTGCTCAGGAGTGATCTCGTCCGCGCACGCGTGGGCGTATACGTCGTCACTCCAGCGGTGCAGCCCCGGACCGCCCTGAGGACCCGTGCCCGCGAGCACGAGCCGACGCACAAGCCGCGGATTCATGAGGGCCAATTCCTGCGCAATGTGACCACCGAGCGAGAACCCAAGGACGTCGACCTGCTCCAGACCGAGCGCACGGACGAAGGAGATCACATCACGTGTCATGTCGGGCACGTTGTCCGGAACGACTCCCGTCGACGCACCGACTCCCCGATTCGCCAGCAGGATGACTTCGCGATCCTGGGCGATGCGATTGACGAGAGCCGGATCCCAAAAGTCGAGGTTCCCCCGAAAGTGTTGCAGGCAAAGCAAGGCGGGCGCATGTTGCGTACTGCCGAATCGACGATAGACAAAAGTATCCGCGTCGATCTGAACAGTTCGATTCTTCGCTGTCAGCTGACCGCCGCTCTCAACGACGGACCCAGATGCCCTAACCGTGAAATCCTCCGTGGCTCTCATGTAGTTCCCAATTTGCTCCGACTCTGATTGTCGACCGTGTTGTGCCTTCAGGCGTCGCCTGGTTGGTCTCATCGATCGGAGTCATCGAGTGGACCGACGCCCTAGAGTTCTCTCGTAATTCTCTGGACGGGCGATAGTCATCGCATCTGCCTGGTGGCTAGTCGTTGTCAGGTCTCTATCTGACCCTCGACTCCCGGCGACGGTGGGGCCTGGGATCTCGTATCGGACGAGGGCTGCAACTTGGGGTTCCGGCACGCTTCCAACCGTCGAGATGAGCCGAGGGCCGGTGATCATGATTTCGGACGCGAGATACATCTCGTGATTCGCCGGCCAGCAGCCTGCGTCCACTGGCCAGTCGGCAGATGCGAAATGCATCTGGACCGACAGACACTTGTGGTGATGACGTGTGGCACAGCTGACACTCAGGTGAAGTCAGTCACGGAGTCCGTTCGAGCGCCGAGCACGGGGTAACCAGATCGTCCGCACCGCCGGTACGTCCGACTGCGGTCCGCATCCAGAGGTGGAGTCGCCGCCTTGACGGTCGGCCCTGGGCCAAAGAAAAGGAGACATGGCATTGAGTACCTCTGACCTCTACACAGCTCTACCCGACGACGAAACGCTCGAGGCGACAGTCGTTGCCCTTGAAGAACACGGGTTTAGCGTTCAAGTTGTTGGGGACCTCGATGGAGCTCGAGAGATTGTTCTCGCGACGATCCCGAAGGGCAGCTCCGTAATGACCAACACGTCAGTGACGCTGGATGAGACTGGCATCGCAAATGCCATCAACAACGGAGGGGACTTCGACTCCGCACGAACGAAGATGTTCGCGCTGGACTTCGCCACCCAAGCCCAGGAAATGAAAGCAATCGGCGGCCAACCCGATTACGCCCTCGGGAGCGTTCACGCAGTCACGAGAGGCGGCGTTCTAGTAATTGCCTCGGCTTCGGGAAGCCAACTCGCCTCGTATGCCTGGGGTGCGGCACACGTCATCTTTGTCATTGGCGCTCAGAAGTTCGTCCCCACCCTCGCGGCAGCCCACGAGCGGATCTACAAACACAGCCTCATACTTGAGGATGCTCGCGCGTACGCTGCCTATGGACAGAACAGCTCAGTCGGAAAGGTATTGGAAATCCACCAAGAGACGCCCGGTCGGATTCACGTCGTCGTAATCCGCCGGTCGATCGGGTTCTGAGATATCCCGCCGCAATGGTCGTTACCCCCAATCAGATCTACAGGATCACACTGAGCAGCCGATTTCAGTGACTGCTATCGGACATCGCGATCTCCGTGCTCTCGAGAGTACCGACAGGCATCTCGGCTGGGCCCGTGCTTTGAGTGGGTCTGCAGTGGGTGGTTCAGGGGATGCTTGTACGCGCTTTTTGCCAGGGGCGAGAGGAGTGACCATTGACAATGGGTGAACGTGAGCCCTCCTCAAGAAGACTCGCAAACACACAACGCTTCTTCATCAGTTTCGCAACCAACACCCTTGACCCGACGGAACACCTTCTATCCTCAAAGGTCACCTATACCGTCCCAGGGCGTAGTGCCCTCTCTGGGGTGTTCCGCGGACCCGACGAAGTTAAGGCCCACATTTGCAGACTGCACCGATTCTTGAATGGGACCTATGACATCCTAAAGTGGGTCGACTGGTTAGAGGGCGAGAGCCACGTCGCGGGGATTCAGTACGTACAGGTTCAAAGCCACCGCATTCGGTATCGTGGCCACCAAGTCTACGTGGTGACATTCGACGAGAATGACGCCCTTCTCGACATCAAAATTCTGTTTGAGGATGAGTCACAGGCTCTTCGCTTGTTGGCCCAAGGAGAGACGGTTACAAGTTGACCTGAACTGGCGGTATCGCCGCTGCACCTCGAACAGGACATCTGACCGTAAGTAACTTACGTGGTCGTTGTGAGTTCGAGGGCGCGTTCAGCTCGCCGTTCAACCCGATGCTCAGGCGTTCCTCTGCGTGCACGCTTGCATCGTTCTCAGTCCGACGCGGGGAGGGTCTTCGCCTGCTCCGTGGTCAATAAGACCTTGCCAACGGAGAGCGAGCCCTCTCCCGCTTTCGTGCAGAGCAACTCGAGACCAGACTCGCTGTGTTTGTACCGCTTACCCAGTTGCGTCCCCTCGGAGAACCCTTCTTGTGGAACCGCATCGGCCTGCAGGGCGGCATCCGTGTCCACGATGGTGACCCCTCCACACCGCAGATCGACCTCGCTCGAGGGAGCCTTCAGCACGATGATCTCGGTTGGACACACTGCGCTCCGCAACCTGACGCCGGCAGTCAGTTCCATGGTGTGACCTCGTTCCAAACAGTCCTCTCCGTCTCAGCGATCTCCAGTTGATGTTGAGCCACAAACCCACACGACATAGTACTTACTATATCTGCAGTTCTGGGCTCTCCAGAGTTTGTGTGGTTCGGCCACCACGGCCTCAGCGATCGACCGCCGAAGCAATCTCGACATAGGGAGCCAGGATCTGAGCGAGCAGTCGTCGGTGACGCTGGCCGCGATCCTGCTTCGGCGCCACCGTGTCGTAGGCCATGGAGTCCAAGAGCTGCTGACTGAAGGCAAAACCGCGTATCACCAGAAAGATGGTGGTCATGAGGTCAGGTTTGTTGGCGGCGGGCCCAAGGGCTTCCCGCAACAGCCGCCGCACCGGGGTGTAAGACCGCTCCGCAACCTCCGCCATAGTGTTGCGAACGCCGGCACTGGTTTTGGGGTCGTGGTCCATATTGAGCATGACCTGAAGGCTGGCCAAGTAAGCAGGCCTGCCGTAGTGCTCCAAGAACAGGTCGATCAGCTGTGACATCCGCTCTAGAACGGTCTGCCCTTCTATGTGGGCGTCCTTGACGGTCTCGACCATGTGGTTCGCCCCGTCCTCGAGGACGGCAAGCATCAGCCCTTCTCGATTGCCGAAATACCACTGGATTACTCCCCAGGTGACCCCAGCTTTCCGAGCGATCTCATTGGTGCTGGACCCCCGGTAAAAGCCCAGTTCAATGATGCATTCGACGGCCGCCTTGATGACCCGATCACGAGTATCGGTGTCTCCACTAGCTGCGGTCTGCTCGCGGCGCTGTGCCCGGTCTGCCCTAGTCCGCTCTGGCTTGATAGTCACGCTGGCAACTCTAGGTGTCCCTTGTCGGCCTGAGGGGCCTATGTTACGTTCAACATTGTAGCTACTATGTTAGTGGACTCGAGGTGCTTGGGCATGTCCCGGCCAACCACGAGGCCCCGTCCGAGGGAGGGCATATGACGACCCGACTGATCTCCGTTGACTCTCACGTCAAGGTGACGCCCGAACAACTCAGAGAGCTCATTCCAACGAAATACCAGGCCGACTGGGATGGTGCGATCGCAGCTGAAGAGGAACAGCAACAGAGGGAGATGGGGGGCGTGGACCGCTCGGTCATGGTGGCGGGGTTCAGCCACGAGGCATTCACAGACCCCGGGTACTACGACCCAGTACAGCGGTTGAAGGCCATGGACCGTGATGGGGTGGACGCCGAAATCCTCTACAGCGAGGTCAGTGCCTTCCGGCACTACCCCCATATGAAGGACGGCTGGAAGGAGGCGTCCGAAGCGTTCAATCGTTTCATGCTCGACTTTGCCTCTGCTGACCCGGCGCGCCTGGTGCCGGCCTATCAAGTGCCCCTCATGGACATCGAGTTCGCCGTCAAGCAGATCGAGGGGCTGGCAGCCGAAGGGGCGAAGGCAATCCACATTCCGACCTTCCCCAGCGAGGTCGGGCTGCCCGAGTACCACGATGCCCGGTATGACCCCGTCTGGTCAGCGATTTCAGCGTCGGAAATGTCGGTCAGCCAACACCTAGGGCTCGTGGCGTCCCTCTGGGACCTCTTCCGTCGCGATCCCACGCGGCAGAAGGCGATCTTCACTTCGCAACCGGCCATGCGGCTCGCCGAGACCATCGCCTTCTGGATCCTGCCGGGCGTCCTCGCCCGCTTTCCCGACCTCAAGATCGTCCTGGTCGAACCGAGCTTGGGCTGGATTCCGCACTACCTGCACGTGTTGGACCATATGGCTGAGGGCCCCTATGACTTCCCTGAGCTGGACGATAAGCCAAGTAGCTACTTCCATCGCCAGATGTACATGACGTTTGTCGACGATGCGCGGGGCCTCGAGCATCGGCATGAGCTCGGCGTCGACCGGATTATGTGGTCCACTGACTTTCCGCACCCTGCGACCTCGTGGCCGAACTCGCAGATCGTCGTCGAGAAGAACTTCGAGGGTATCCCCGCCGACGAGCGAGATCTGATGGTGGCTGGCAACGCTTCCCGCGTCTATGGCCTGTAGCGTGCGCGGGGTATAGAGGGGTAGGCCCTACGGCATGCCCTCTCTCGCCGCGCGGTCACTCGTCGTTGTCGGAGCTTCCTCGGGAATCGGCAAGGGCGTGGCCGAGCGAGCCATCCGTGCGGGTGCACGGGTTGTGGTGGCGGCTCGGCGGGGTGCAGCGCTGGCGCAATTGGTGAAGCAGGCTGGAGGCGGCCATTCCGTTGAGACCGACCTCCGTGACGTCGAAGGATGTCGGCACCTCGCCAGAGAAGTCGCCGCCGTCGCGTCTCCTGTGGACCTCCTGCTCGTGTCGGCCGGAATGGCGCCACTGCGACGGCTCGCGGTCACGACCCACCAGGACTGGGACGATGCGCTTTCGACCAACGTGGTCGGCATCCACCGAACAATCGTGGCCCTGCTCGAACACCTCTCCCCCGCGGCAGTGGTTGCCGTGGTGTCCTCCGAAGCCGTCCATGCACCGCGGAGCCACCTGGGAGCCTACGGTGCAAGCAAGGCAGCTCTTGAGCACATGATGCAGCAATGGCGCGAGGAGCACCCGTGGATCCGATTCACGACGATTTCGTTGGGCGCCACCGTCCCGACCGAATCCGGACAACACTTTGCGGCCGACGACATCGTCGAAGCCTTCTCGGTCTGGACATCGTCTGGAAGAAATGCCTCTGCCTTCATGAACACCGAGGAAGTGTGTGATGTGCTGATCGCAACTTTCGCCAGCCTCATTGAGGCACCGTCGATCGGTATGCCGAGGATCGAGCTGAGGTCACCCGCCCCCGCGCAGTCCGACAACGCCACGGCGCTCGCCCACGCTCGGGGGCAGTCGACGTAGGGCTGAGAAGCCGGAAGCCGCGGCGAACTGCGGCGTCCGGCCTGCGTGACACCACGGGAACTGCTCACGGGGAGGGCAGAATGCCAACCCTTGGGAGGCTAAGGGTCTCCACGCGAGCAGCTCCCGGAAGTGCCCCGCTATGGGGCGAATGGCACCTTGGAGAGGCCGCGCACGTTGGTCGAGTGAAATCGTTCGATTCCATCTCGGTCGACCTCGTAGAGCGGGAACCGCTTGATGAACTCCTCCAACGCAATCCTCGTCTCGAGCCGGGCGAGAGGTGCTCCCAGACAGAAGTGAATGCTGTGACCGAAGGCAAGGTGACGTTCAATTGGCCGATCGGCGATGTAGCGGTCCGGATCGGGGAACGCACGCGGGTCCCGGTTGGCCGCCCCGTTGATCAGGAGCACGATCGAACCTTCAGGTATCTCGTCGCCGTGACGCTCGATCGGCGCGGTCGTGACCCTGCCCTGATAGTGCGAAGGCGGATCGAATCGAAGGAGTTCCTCAACCGCCTTCGGCCACAAGCTGGGATCAGCCGCCAGCCGGGCCCGCTCATCCGGAAAATCGTTGAGCGTCACGACCCCCGTGGCGATCAGCTTGGCCGTCGTCTCATTGCCCGCGACACCGAGCAGGAGGCAGAAGTTGACCATTTCTTCCTCCGTGAGGCGCTGCAACTCGCCATCCGCGGTCGGTACCTCGGCCTGGATCAGAGCCGAGACGAGGTCGTCTGCGGGATGGACGCGGCGACGGGCAATCAGCTCGCTGAAGTAGACCCATAATTCCGCCCCTGCCGCGATGCCGTCCTCCGGCATGGCCATTGAACCGTCCTCACGGTGGAGCAGCCTGTCCGACAGGTCCTTGAGACGGGGGTTGTCCTCGGCTGGTGCGCCCAGCAGCGCGGCGATCACCGCCATCGGGAGCCTTCCGGCCAGTTCCGCGACCACCTCTCCCCCGCCCGCGTCGTGCATCTGGTCAAGCCACGCGTTGCACATGGTCCGGACAGTGCCGTCGAGCTGCGCCACGCGGCGTGGGGTGAAGGCGCGCCCGATCAGGCGCCGAAGCTGTTCGTGCCGTGGCGGATCATTGAAGATCATCATGTCCGGGGGTGCGCCACCACTCTGGATCTGTTCGATCAAGGTGCCGCGGGCTGAACTGAGACTGGACCAGTCCGCCAGGCCGGCAACGACGTCGTCGAATCGGGTGAGCGCCCAAAAGTCCATTTCCGGGTTCCGGTAAAGAGGAGCCTCGTCCTGCATCCTTCGGTAGGTGGGGAAGGGATTCTCCTGGAGCTCGTAAGAGGACGGGTCGTACACCAGGGTCGAATGCATCACTGCTGTCCTCCACGGTGGACCGGGTCCGGATCCTCGGAGTGACCGATTCCTTCCCGACCGCAGCCACCAGCCATAGTCGATACCGCGCTCCATAGTAGTCACTATGGAGCTGAGGCCGCAACGTCATGCTGGGTAGTGATCGACCACGCAAGCCAAACACTTGTCAGGAAGTGACGGATGTTGCCCATCGGCCAACGCGTTCCCAGAGGATGCGGCGATTGACCGCCACGTTGTGGTTGTGACCGGCGCCCTCGAGAAGGAACAACGTGAGATCACCGCAGGCGGGAAGCTGCCCCGGCAGGACGTCCAATGTGCCGCCGAGATCATGGTCGCCGAGGGCAGCAAAGAGGGGGCCACGGAGCTGGTCAAGCTCTGGTTGCACCGACCCGGGCACGATGGCCGTCATCCCGACGAGCGCCAACAGTCGTGAGCTCGCCGCTGCCAGCGCCACGTCGACCTCAGTGGCAACAGAATTGCGCTCCAGCTCACCTGCGCTGCTGCTCGACCACTCGGGGAGCGGATCGCCGAATCGCGCCCTGGTGAGCGTCTTCAGATCTTCCGAGAACCGTTCAGGGCAGCCCGCATAGCGGAGCTCTTCTTCGTTCAGGACGCCCGGCAGTCCCGACGCGGAAAACCCGAGCAGAGCGATGACATCATAAGACTTGTGGTGCGCCTGCTGGAAGGCGACGAGAAGCGCCCCGGCCGAGTGACCGAGTCCGACCGTGGCCCTGGGAACGACAGTGGGCAGCCCCGCAGCTGCAATGCCGTCGGTTCCGAGATCCGCTCGGAGCGTGTGGATGGCTCCCGCTAGGACGTCGGCGACCACGCGGGGAGTGAGGGCGTACCCGTCATCGGGCACATCGCTCCCTCCGACACCCGGAGGGTCGACCGTCACGACGAGGTCGCCGCGTGACGCGAGATGGCGGGCCATGCTGAATGCACTGTGCTGGCCCGCGACCTCGAGGTCGAAGTACCGACGATTGATGCCACCGCCCGGGACGCACACCCACAGCAAGGGCATCGTACGGAGACTCTGGGGTACGAAGACATCGGCAGCAATCCGCCTGCACCCTGCGGGCGCGACAGCGCTCACGTCCACACTGACTTCCGACCGTCTTACGTCGATCATCTGGGCCTCAGATGGAGTGCGAGGTGCCGGTTCTGCACTCCCCGGCAGGGCGGTCAACGACGCTTCACCGAACGAGTCGCGGGCCGTTTGCGTCGTTCGCTCGGCCATGTGCCACTGTTCAGTGCCAGGAAGAACATCTCGAGGATCTGCTCGAACGACTCGTCGACCCGTCCCTCTGGAAAGAGCTCTCCGTTCTCGCCTTGAGTGAAGCCCCACACCGAGGCAGCGAAGGCGCGGTGCGCGTGGAACACTTGATTCTCGCTGAGACCGAAGCTCCGCAAGGTGGCCTGAACGGGCTCTGCCAGTCGCTCGGCCTTGCTGACCTGCTCGGGATCCAAAGCGTGCTTCGTCAGGATGACGGCGGCAGCTCGTGCCGGATGGTCCTCGCAGTACTGGCGCAGGGCCCGCGCAATCTCACGCAGCGCATCCTCTCGCACGCGCCCGAGAGTCGCCCGCCAGACCGCGTCAATCATTTCGTCCAGGGCCAGCAGTGTGACTTCCCGCCGGAGATCATCGAGACCGTCGACGTGGGCGTAGAGGGAAGTGACGTGCCGATCGACTTCCCGGGCCACCTCGGAAAGTGTGAGCTCCGACCAGCCGACGCGATCGGCGACTTCGGCCGCGGTCCGCACAAGGGTCGCCTTGTCGAGATATTCGGGCTGGGAGCGGGAGCGCGTACGAGGTGTCGTCGGGGTGGCGCGCGGGCTCATGCCTTTCGCCCCATTCGCACGCCCATGTCTCCGCCCTCCTCGGGGTCTCTCCGGCAGCAGTACCTGCGTTCGAGCAATCATGCCAGGTCTCCCATTCGCCTAGTCCGACAGGTTCCAGACACGCCTGGCGTTCCCGGAGAGGATGAGCTCGCGCTCGTCCGGCGGAATCGAGTGGAACTGCTTCTCAACCACCTGACGTGAATGAGGCCAGGAGGTGACCGGGTGGGGGTAATCAGAGGACCACATGATGTTCTCAACGCCGATCCGGTCGCGCAGGAGCTCGAGCGAGAAGTCCTCCTCGATGAACGTCAGATGCACGTTCTGATGGAAGTAGAAACTGGGAAGTTCGCTTAATCCCGGGAACTCGTAGCCCTGTCGAAGCGCCATGTCATCGACCACGTGCAGCCACCAAGCAACCCAGGCCAATCCTGGTTCGACGAACACCAGCTTGAGCCGGGGGTGCCGGGCCAGCACCCCGGTCAGGATCCACATGCCGAACGCCTCCCCCGTCGTGAGCGGCGTCATCGCAACCATCACTCCCTTCTGAGGAGTCGGATCCCGTCGGCTGAGGTCGTCCAGACTCGTGTTGAGGCCGATGTGGCAGCACACCGGCAGACCGGTCTCCTCAATGGCCGAAAAGAGGCGGTCGTACCGCTCGTCGTAGTAGTCAGGGAGCCCGAACTCGGGCGGGAACACCGGAAGCTGGAGCGACTTCCCGCCTCGAGCCGCGGTGCGCTGCACTTCGGCCACGGCGAAGTCGGTGTCGTGGATCGGTATCTGGTACGACACGCAAAGTCGTTCACGATCCGTCGAGGCGAATTCGTCCAAGGCGTCATTGAAGGCACGCGTGGCCTCGCCGGCGCCAGTCTTCAGGTCCGGGATATATCGAAAGGCGCTGACCTCCGAGTACAGCACCTCCACGTCGACACCGTCGAGGTCCATGTCTGTCAGCCGTTGACGTGGATCTCCATAACCAGGCCTTTTGAACACGGCATTCGCCCCAATATGTTCGTCGTTGTCGCTCCGTTTGATTGTCACGCCCGCCTGATTGGCAGCCGCCGTGCCGCGCTCCATCCGTTGGGTGAAGGCGGCAACGGCGTCGTCATAGTCGGAGTGGAAGGCTCGGGCAAGATGTGCTCTCACCTGCTTGTGGGTGATGGCGACATGGCTGTCAGCTGAGATCAAGCGCTCATCGCTCGTCGGACCCTCACGGGCGTCCAGAAGTGTCATCGCTCCTCCTTGCTTCGTGACGATGCTTTTCCATTGGTCGAATTCGTCCCCAGGTACATGTCGTGCAGGGAACCGGCCACCTCCGTGGCCTTCCCGGAATGCACAGCCCTTCCGCCCGTCATCACGACAGCCCACGTGGCGACGCTCAGCGCGAACTCCGCAAATTGCTCGACGACGACGACCGTGACGCCATCCGCGGCGAGGTTCCGAACAACGGCGTAGAGCTCCTCCACGACGATGGGAGCCAGGCCCATGGACAGCTCATCAAGGAGGAGCAGCCTCGGCTCGGTGGCCACAGCCCGAGCCATGGCGAGCATCTGTTGCTCACCTCCGGACAGCGTGCCGGCCACCTGACCTCGTCGGCCCACGAGCTGCGGAAAGCGTGCGAAGGCCCGCTCTTCGATGGCGCGTCGGCTTGAGCCATTGTGCGTCATCATCCATAGGTTCTCCTGCACAGTCAGGTTGGCGAAGACTCCCCTCCCCTCCGGGATGAGGCAAAGCCCAGAGCGTGCCAGGGAGTCGGCGTGGGCCACGCTTACCGGCGTGCCATCGAAGAAGACCTCACCCGCGGAGCACTCGTGCAGGCCGGCGATGACGGCCAGGAGCGTCGACTTGCCCGCGCCGTTGGGACCCAGGATCGCCGTCACCGAACCCCGGTCAATTTGCAGATCAATTCCGTGGAGCACCTCCACTCCCTCGTAGCACGCTCGGACACCACGAGCAGCCAGGAGTGCTCCAGACATCTCAGGCATTGCCGGCTCCAGCCAAGCTCCCGAGATACGCGGCCGCTACGGCGGGGTCGCTCTGGACCTGGGCGGGGGTGCCGGATCGCAAGATTGCCCCCTGGACCAACACGTAGACGCTGTCGCAGACCCCCATGACCAGCTCCATGTCGTGTTCCACAAGCAGAACCGAAAGACCGTCCGCGGCCAGGTGCCGCAGTACCCCGGCGAACTCTTCGGTTTCTTCGGCATTCTGCCCTGATGCCGGTTCATCGAGCAGGAGCACGCTCGGCTTGACGGCGAGGGCGCGGGCGAGCTCGACGAGTCGGCCCGTGCCGGTGGACACGGTGTCGGCACGCCGGTCGGCGACGGCCTCGAGATGTACCGCCTTGATCAGCCTTTCGGCCAAAGCTCCGAGGGGCTCGGACGGTTCCGTCGCCACGCGGCGGGCCCGATGGCGCCGACCGATGGACGCCGCAACGTTGATGTTCTCTCGCACAGTCAGTGTTCCGAACAGCTCGAGGCGCTGAAACGTCCTTCCAAGACCAAGGCGGGACCGACGGTGTGGGGATAGCCCGCGAAGATCGCGATGATCGAGCAGCAACGTGCCCTGGCTCGGTTTGCGCATGCCAGTGATGACGTCGAAAAGAGTCGTCTTTCCGGCGCCGTTGGGTCCGATCAAGCCCGTGATAAGACCCTTCGGGGCAGCAAGTGAGACGTTCGTCAGGGCGGCGACTCCACCGAAGCTGACACTGACATCTGTGACGTCAAGTCCCATGGAACCGGGGCCCTACGGCCGAGGAGACGGCGCTGTTCAGCCGTGCTGGAGCGCTAGCGGTTGCCGTCATCGGAGACTCGAGTGAGGCATCCTCGTCCTCGGGAGCACCTGGATGGAGCGCGGGCAAGCCGAAGGCACTCGGTGCGTCACCGCGTCGACGGTCAAGCGCGTAAGGGATGGAGGAGGCCAGCACAACGACGGCGATCAATGCACCAGCCATGGCCCAGTTGCTGAGCAATCCTGCGAGCCGCAGCACCCAGACCAGGAGCACCGTGCCGATGATTGCAACGAGGAGGGCTTTGCGTCGAAGGACTGAGCTCCAGAGCGGCCGGAGTCCGGACGGTATCAGGCCGTTGGGCGTCGTGCCCACGCTCACGCCGGCGCCACCGACGAGCACCGGGCTCAACTGAGTCAGAGACGGAAAGAAGTTCGCCAGCGTCGGCCCCCCGAGGAACAGCCCAGCCATGACGCCAGAACCCGGCGAGCCGATGCCCACCACGACCATCACAAGAAGGATGGAGAGCCCAGAGAAGAACACGTAGACGTCGGGAGCTGCGCTGCCCAGGGACTGCCCGTAGAGGCCACCTCCGATCCCTGCGATCCCAGCGGAAATGGCGAAGACGGCGAGTGTGGAGGCGCGTGCGTTCATTCCGAGCGTGGCGCACGCCGCTGGGCTGTCCTTGAAGGCCAGGAGCCGATGTCCGAACTCCGATCTTCGGACCAGGACCACCACTCCGGCGAGAACCACGAAGGCGGCGGACCCCACCACGAATTGGAGTTCCTTGTTCGACAGGACAAGGCTGCCCATTCGGAACGGGGCGAAGCTCAGCGAGCCTGTGCCGAAGGGGGCGAACTGGTTGCCGAAGAGATTGAAGGCGGGGAGTGGGAAGATCCACGCGTCCATGGCGACGGCAAACGCTGCAGTCGACAACGCGAAGTAAATCCCGGACAGCCGGAGGGCGGGAAGGGCGACAAGGACGCCTGCGATCGCGCAGACCCCTGCCGCCGCGAGGAGCGCTAGCGGATTGCCGTTCGCGCCGAGGTGGCCGACGACGACTGCGCCAATGCCAGCGAAGGTCATCTGGCAGAGCGAGAGACGCCCCGCAAACCCGACAACAGGCACGAGCGAGAGGCCGATGATGGCAATGCCCCAGACCCGGTTGAGACTGTACAGATCCGATTGCGAGACGACGGTGGCAATCATGATCGCACCCACAATCACGCAGACACCGAAGACAGCTGTGCCCTTCCACGTCGGCATCAGCGCGAGCTCGCGGCTACGCAGGAGCCGGTGGCCCCGGAGTCGCGACTGGGGCAACAACAGCAAGGCGGCGAAGAGGACCACGGCCGGAACGGCACCCTCGAATCCCTGGATGTACGGGTTCTGCGGGAGATAGGCAACGGTGTAACTCACTGCGAGCCCTAAGACGAGGGCACCGACAAACGTCATCGGGATGCTCTTCAGCCGGCCGATCACAGAAGCGGCGTAGGCGTCCACGATGAGGAGCGTGAGGGCGGTGGCGGAAAGCGTCAACGTCGGTGCGACGAGGATGCCGGCGAGAGCCGCCAGCACGCAGCCGACGATCCAGGCTGAGCGGGCACTCTTTACATTGCTCGCGCCGTTGAGCGTCGTCAGCGAGCGATCGTCGACCGCGGCCCGCATTGTGACGCCGAGCCGGGTCTTGTAGAGCAACACACGGAGCCCGAGTGCGACCACCAAGGCGACGATCAAGATCGCCAAGTCGTTGTAGGAGATGCGAATTGGGCCGAGCACGAGTGTCTCGCCCGCAAAGAGCGGCGGCAGCGCCCGGTAGGTCAGGGGGCTCCAGATCCACTGGGCGATACCGACCATCGACAACGCCAAGGCGAGGGTTACGACGAGCTTCGTCGCCTCTGACGTGCCATCCAAGCGGCGCATGACTCCAGCCTCAAGGACAATGCCGAGGACGGGAGCGAGAACGCCCAGGCAGACCAGGAACGATGGGATCGCCGGCCAACCCCAGCCCACGTGCATTTGCCAATAGGCGAAGGCAGCCAACATGCCGATGGCCCCGTGCGACCAGTTGAAGATGCCCGTCGTCGTATATGTGAGGGTGAGTCCGCTCGCTGTGATCGCGTAGATGCCAGCTGTCGCCAGTCCCGCGATCGTGAAGACGATGAACTCGTGCATCGAGTTACCCGAGTGACCCCTTCTGGCCTCGCTTAGCCGTTGACCGACACTGGAAAGATTGTCTTCGGGTCGCAGTGCCAGACACCGTTGTTCGGCTTCGTGTCGGACTTGTCATAGGCGAACTTCCCCGGCTCGACCTGCATGAGTACGTAGCAATCGCTCGGTGTCGGGTTCTGATTGGACATGGCGAGCCGAGGAGTAGGCGCCATCACGCCGCCGCCAGTCCAATTCTTCTCAGCGGCTGCATGGTCCAACACGCATGAGACCGTGAGAGCGGCACCGCACGCCGAGGCGGACTTGGCAAAGAGGACCCAGGAGCTCGTGGCAAATTCATCGTCCTGATCGACTGGGTCTCCCTTGGCGTACTTTTTCATGATCGCCTCCATCTGCTGAAGGCCCGGGCTCTGTGACGCCAACTCGAAGGGAAACGTCTGCGTATCGGTGTACGTCGGAGGGAGTTTCACGCCGGACGCAGCCTGGATCGTCGCCTTGTCGTAGAACTGCGTGGTCAAGAAGATGAAGGCCGGGTCGTAGCCCGCCGTGTTCATTGCCTGCAGGTACGGAGCGAGGGCGGCATCATCAGACGGCTCGAGTGCCTGCACGCCCTTGTTCTGCGCCTCTTCGACATAGGGCGTCCAGTCAGTCACGGTGAGAGGAGGCTCCTGAAAGTCCTTCAACTTGTAGCCCTGCTGGATCGCGGCGTCCCTCCACTTCTCCGTGGGCTCAAGGATGCTGGGCGTGTTCTGCCCGCCGGAGCCGAAGGCCTTGATCGCAGCCGGGTACTTCTTCGCCAATGCTCCGTACCAACCGGCTTCGACCTTCGAATTGTTGTTCCCCGCCGGGTTGACCTGCAGGGCTGCAGCGACGGCTTGATTGGACACGGTGAAGTCCGTGATCTGGCCGAGGCCGCAACCAACACGGACAGGGACGGCGGACTCGTCAATCGCCAGACCGCCGCCGACCGACATGAAGTCCTGTTGGCACGCCTGGTTCGTGACCTGTGCCGCATTGAAGAGTGCCGCATCCCTGTCGTGCACGACTATCTGACGGCCGTTGATTCCTCCGGCGGCGTTGCACCATTTGGCGAACGCTCCGGCCATCTGGAAGAACTGGACGTTCAGACCGGGCTGCACCGTGTTGCCTGGATCGGCGAATGTTGCGAGATCGATGGCCTTGTCGGAGACGCCCCGCACAGTGGAAGAGCCACCCGGTCCTTTCTCGCAGATAGTTCCGACACCGGGCCACGAGCCATTGCTCGAGAGCGTGGTTCGATCAGCCGCTTGAGCGGGTCCTCCGCCGGCGAGCCCCAACAGCGACACCATTATGGTCGTGACCGCCAGGCCCGAGAGCCAGCGAGAACCTCTGAAACCCATTGCATCCCTCCCCTGTTCTTCGAGCTGAGGCTCGATGCATGCCAACGCACGCTCGCCGACTGACCTGTGAATCACAGGCCATTGGCGTCTTCCCAATACCCTTTGGTGACCAGCCTATGGACCTAGAGGCCGTAGGGGGGGTCGCCCCCTGGCCGTGTCCCCGCTACCCGCTCCAAAGGACGGACGGACCGCCAGTTTGCACCGCTCTTGCCGCCTTCCATAGTTACTACTATGGCACACCCAAGGACCGAACGGGAGGCCTCTATTTCGGAGCTCAGCCCCTCGCCCGGCGGCCGCCGAGGTGACCGCGCGCGCGGAACATGGTCACCGTCCGGGCGGGGCGGCGTCGTTCCGGCCCCTCCGCGGCCCCGGGCTGGACGATGCGTACACGCCCGCAGAAGCACCGGCGCTTCGCAGTCGGCCCCGGCCAGGGCCCGCCGGACCAGCGAACGCCTGTGCGATGGAGATCCACTGCTGTGCGGTCGGACCCATCACGACCAGACCTGTGTCATCGGCGTGCCTTCGCTGCGTGACGACGCGGCAGAAATCCAACGCATCGCCGCGGACGCAGTTGGCGGCTTCCGCCGAACCCCACCGCCAGGCGGCCCCGTCCGGCGCGGCGAGCTCGACCGAGATGGTCTCGGTGGGTCGCGGCAGTCCATTCACGGCGTAGCTGTAATGCATCGCACGAATGCCCAGGTCGGCGACATGACGCAAGCGGCCCGTCGGGACAACCTCGACACCGAGTGCTTCGACGATGTCATGGCCGTGAGCCCAGGTCTCCATCAGCCGGGCCGTGACAGACGAGGCAGGCGTCATGTCCGGCCCATACCAAGGCAGTCGGCGCTTGGGGTCGAGTGTGCGGTAGGCATCTACTAGTTCGGCGCGGGCAGACCGGAACCAGGCGCGCAGATCCGAGCCCGGCATACCTCGATGCTCGGCCGCGACTTGATCCGAGAAGTCGTCGCCACGAGCCCTGAGTGCCGCTGCGTCCACACGGAACTGCTCTGGAGCAGTCTGGGACTGCAGCGTCGTGCCGTCGAAGTACGCGAGGTGGCTGACCTGGTCGCCCACGCTCCAGCCGGCGGACGGGGTGGCCTCTGACCATTGTCCGGGGCGGAGCCCGTCGAGCACGGCGTCGAGTACGGCCGACTCGGCCACGAGGTCATCCACCAGGGCCGACAGGTCGGCGGCCATCAGCGACCCGTCCACGAAGAGGGGTCACGATTGCCGCCCGGAGCGCGAGATTCAACAACCAGGGGAGGGCCGGGGTTCACGTGGGCGTGCTCATCACGGTGTCCGCGGCGTTTCAAACCCAGGCATTCACGATCTCCTCGCTCGACGCGATCGTGCACACGAGTGACAGCGTGTGCTCGATCACCTGGGCCCCGTACTCCCGAGGGACTCCCGCGACGGCATCTGAAACCAGGATGACCTGATACGACCGATTCACTGCGTCGAACACAAGGTTCGGTATCGCGACGTTCAAGGAGACACCCATGACGACGAGGGCGTGCACGCCGCTGTTGCGGAGCACTGAATTCAGCGAGGAGCCGGTCAGCGGACTCAGACCATGGTACCGAGGCAACACGATGTCGGTATAGAACGGGCCGAGTTGGCTGACCGGCCTAACTGAGTCGGAACCAGGCTCGTTGTCCATGCCAAGCCTTTGTGCCGCGACAAACAGTCGGGCATTGGTATTGCGCCCCAGACCTTGGGGTAGGTGCTCGGCCGTGCAGTGGATGATAGGGACCCCAGCGCGACGGGCGCTCCCAAGTACCCTCGCCGCGTGAAGGAGGAGGGAAGATTCACGCACCACGTCGGCCAGTGCGCTGAGTCGAGAGTTCGGACCGACCACCCCCTCCTGGAGCTCCTGGACAAGCACGGCACACCGATGGGGCGCCAGGAGGTCCTGCAGACGCTTCCCCGCTGTGTTTGCCTCGCGGTCTCTTGCCGTGACTGGCGCTGATCGAACCATCTGCTCAGGGTCGTCTGAGAATCAGACCGGTTCGACTGGCACAGACGAGCGCAATCTCCGGATCGATCAGTTGATTCGGTGAGGTGCCGCGGAGTTGCCGCACAGCTTCGGCAGTGAGGTTCAACCCATGGATGTAGCCCTCGCCTATCAAGCCGCCGTTCGTGTTGCAGGGAAGACTGCCACTGGGCCCTAGGTTGCCCTCGGCGATGAAGTCCTTCGCTTCGCCCGGGCCGCAGAATCCGAGACCCTCGAGTTGCATTAGAAACATCGGAGAGAACGCGTCATAGATCATCGCGACATCAATGTCGGATCTGTTGAATCCGTACCCCTCGAACAGTTTGTTCGCCATGGTCACACACCCCTCCATGACCGCAATGTCCTTCGTGTAGTGGTTGCTGGCGATCTCCTCCTCGAAGAGAGCCGCGTTCGCGA
This sequence comes from uncultured Acidimicrobiaceae bacterium, assembly GCA_963719485.1. Classification (GTDB taxonomy): domain Bacteria; phylum Actinomycetota; class Acidimicrobiia; order Acidimicrobiales; family RAAP-2; genus Bog-473. The sequence goes on along the minus strand of OY970387.1, from coordinate 1,933,809 downwards.
CCGCGCTGATCATCACAGGCCGGTCAGTCCCCGACGCACGATCGGCGGAGGTGATCACCAGCGCCATGGATCCATCGGTTTCCTGGCAGCAATCGAAGAGTCGAATAGCTGGTTCGGCGATCCAACGCGAGGCCTGGTGCTCTTCCAACGTGATCGGCTTCTGGTAAAAGTGAGCATTCGGATTCGTCGCGGCGTAGTCCCTGAATTGCACAACGGCACGGCCAAAGTCCGCGCTTGTGACGCCGAAGGTGTGCATGTAGCGGACGGAATTAAGCGACATCCACGAGGCCGGCGTGAGGACGCCGTACGGGGTGGCCCATTGCATGGCTGTTGAGCCGGAATGCGCTGACGTCCCCCTGCCACCCACGGCCGCCCGGCCGAAGCGCTCGCCCGATCTCGCCTTAATGGCCCGGTAGACAACGACCACGTCGGCGACCCCCGCCGCTACGGCCGCTGCAGCGTGGAGGAGAACGCCCTGGGATCCGCCACCCCCGTACGGGACTCGGCTGGAGAAAGTGATCTCCGGTATCCCCAGCGTGCGCACGAGCTCAGTTTCCTCAACGGGATCAATGGTGTAGCTGACCAGCCCGTCCACATCGGCAGTGGTAAGTCCCGCATCGGCGAGCGCCGCCACGATTGCCTCGGCGGCCAGCTGCGTCTCGCTGCGACCGGCTGCCTTCGAGAATTCCGTCTGTCCCAGGCCGACGATCGCCGTGGCGTCTCGCAGTCGACTATTCATTTGCCTTCGCCTTGGGTTTGAAGACGGGCACCGCGCCATCGTGGCGCGTCGGACGAAACTCGACGGTCACCGCCATGCCAATAGCGATGTCGCACGGGTCGACCTCAACCAGGTTCGACAGCACCCGGACACCCTCATCCAGATCGATAAGCGCGGCGAGCACTGGGTACTCGAATGCCGGGTTCTGCGGATGATGAAGGATGGAATAGCTGTAAACCACGCCATCTCCTGACAAGTCGATGATCTTCGAACTCGAGCGAGTGACATGCCGGACACATCGGGCGCGGAGGGTGTCGCAACCGGCCACAGTTCAGGCATCTCTGCGTGACGAGCCGACCCTCGCGTGCGGCGTCCCAATAGAAGTGGTTGTCATCATTGAGGAGTGGGGCGGGGCGGGTGACCTCGCCCGTCTCGGTCACAGCGCACCATCCAAGACAGCACGGCCCTTCACCATGGCCTCGATCTGGACGGTCGAGTAGCCCAATTCACGCATGATTTCCACCGTGTGCTCCCCGCAGGCGCATGGGCCGCGCTGGACGACCGGCTCAGACGGGCTGATGTTGACGAGTAGGCCGGGGTCTTCGAACCGACCCACGCTGCTCGAACGGGTCTCGCTGACGAGGTCCAGTCGCCGGGCGTCGGGATCGTCGAAAAGGTTCCGGCAGAAGGTCTCGTCAACCACTTCAATCGGCACACCTCCGTCGTCAAGGGCAGCGAAGGCTTCCGACGCCACCGCGCTCTCGAAGTACGACCCGAGCCAACCAGCGACCGACTCTGGATCGTCTCCCGAAGGTTCGCCCGGAAGCAGCGCCCGAAGCTGCGCCTGCGTCTGACTCGTGAGGGCGGCCAGGAAGACCCATCCGCCGAGCGCGCATTTGTAGAGGCGGTAGTAGGGGGAGAGCCCGAATTGATTGCCATCCACGTGCCCCCAGTCGGGAGCGGTGCCGTCCGAATGGATCCACGCATAAGACGTCTGCAGAAGAGCGGCGTTGACGATGGACGTGCTCACCGCCTGGCCTTCCCCGGTCCGGTCCCGGTGGTACAGGGCGGTCGTGATGGCGATGGCCGCCAAGAGGGCGTTACCAGTGTCCCCCATGTTCGACCGGCTCCAGAGTGGAGGGTTGCCGGCGCTGCATGCCCCGTCCTCCCACTCCGTACCCGTCATAGCCGCGGCGTTCTGGTCGGTGCCAGGCAGATCAGATCTCGGACCCTTCTCGTAGCCCCGAGTATTGCAATGGATCAGTCGTGGATACCGCTGGCGCAGTGTTTCGTAGTCGAGACCCAGCCTGCCGGCTGCTCCCGGCCTCCAGTTCAGCGTGATCACGTCAGCGGTCTGCAGCAGCTTCTCCAGCACTTCCCTGCCGTCCGGATTCTTGAGGTTGAGCGAGATGCTGCGCTTCCCTCGGTTCACGCCGAGACCCATGTGCGTGCCGTTCCAGTACTTGTCGTACAGGGCATTGACTTTGATGACATCGGCCCCTAAGTCGGCGAGAGCACGCCCTGTAAATGGGCCCGCAACCCCGAGCCCGAGGTCGAGGACCCGGACTCCGGCCAAGGGATGTGCGAGCGACTCCTGTGATCCGAATGTTGGGCCGCGACCAGCTGAAGTGGAGAGGTCCTCGGCCATCACCTCCTCGGTGTGTTGACCTGAGCGGGGCGCCGGGCCAGCCACGCCACCGGGCGTCGCAGAGAACTCCAACAACGGTCCGGCATGGCGAATCAATCCGAGCTCGGGATCGTCGACCTCGACCACACACCCATCGGCGAGGAAGGATTCATCGGCCAGCGCCTCGCCTGGCGGTCTGACCGTCGTCATCCCAAGGCCTGCCTCCTCCCCCGCGCTGACCCACTGGTCCGAGGGAAACTTCTTGAAGGCTTCCTCCAACTGCGGGTAGAGGAAGATGCCCGCCAAGAGCCCGTCCGACTCCATGGAGACTCGATCAGGATCGTCCCGGTACGACGTATCGAGCCCGACCGCAGAGAGCGTGTCCCCCTCGGCGGCCGCCAGGACCCACCGAGGGCGGAGTGTCCAATGATGGACCCATTTGCCGTCCGCACATTCGAAGAGGCCCTCGATCGACCTCGCGTCGACGGGCCACATCCAATACAGCGGCGCATCGGGATCCTCGACTCGTTGCCAATTCATGCACGTCGCGGCTAGAGCGCCCTGCAGCAAAGACGTGGTCACCCGCTGCCCCTGCCCGGTGACCTGTCGTGCGCGCAACGCGGCGGCGATACCGAGCGTGGCGAAATACGTCGCGCCGACACTTGGAAACGGGGTCCGCGGGAAAATGGGGCCTTCTCGAGCAGCGCCACGGACGAGACCCTCGGGGAGGTCGAATTCGGGGTACGGCCCAGGGCGGCCATTGATGAACTCCATGGCTGTCCCGCGTCGACCCCTTTGGTCGTAGAGAAGGCCGGTCCTGGCTGCGACGAGCCCGTCGTAGCCGGGGCGGTCACGGTGCATGGGGTGCTCGCCGTAGCCAGTGATCGAACAGGTGATGATCCCGGGATTGAGACCGCTGAGGGCATCATGGTCGATACCGAGCCGCGTCATCGTCCCCCACGAGAAACTGTCGACTACGACATCTGATGTCAGAACGAGCTCGTCGAAGTGCTTTCTCCCTTCGCTGCTCCACAGATCGAGGCACGCACTGCGCTTGCCCCGATTCCAGACCCGGTATCCGGTCTGCTGCGCGAATGGATCGCCATGGGGTGGCTCGATCCGTATGACGTCTGCCCCGTTGTCAGCAAGGAACATCGTGGTCATGGGCCCGGCGGTCCCCCAGGACAGATCGAGAACGCGCAGATCTGCGAATGCTCCAGCCATGTGACTCCACTCCTTCAGCCTCTGATGGAACGAACATAGCAGCTGCTATGTTGCTACGCCGCGAGGTCACTCGCTTGCCCCCTCTGCCGGCCGCACCGACGCATTCGGGGTCGAACCAGCCGAGAATTTGCTCTTCAGCTGGGCCTTTTCGATCTTGTCGGCGACCGTGCGGGTGATGTTCCCACCGTTCCGGATGGGCCACGCCTTTGAGACGGCTGTTGATGCGGACGCGCCCTCGGCTTCGATCGTCCCCAGGTTCCGTGTTCTCAGTCAGGAACTGAGACCTAAGATCCGTCGGCGCTCGCCGACCTGGCGACTTCCGCCTTCATGTCGTCCAACAACATGAGCATCGGCAGGCCCGAGACGCTCAACGCATGGCCGTGCCCAGTCTGATGGATGTCGAAGACCGACTGTATGGCAGCGTAGAAGCCCATGACGTCCAGCGTCTGATTCACCGCACGCTTCGCCTGGCGTAGTGCGAACGGATGCTTTGTTGCAATCTCCATCGCGAGGGCTCGCGTCTCAACGCGAAGATCCTTGAGAGGGACCACCCGATTCACCATACCGAGGCGTTCCGCTTCCTCCGCCGTCATGGGCCGACCTGTAAAGAGCATCTCCTTCGCCTTGCGTGCGCCCCACTCCCAGGTGTGGCCGTGATACTCGACCCCGCCAATACCCATGTTCACTACTGGGTCGGAGAACTTGGCGTTGTCCGCTGCAACAATGAGGTCGCACGGCCACGCCAGGAGGAGACCGCCGGCGATGCACACTCCGTGGACCGCTGCGATCGATGGCTTGGGAATGTTCCGCCAGCGCAGCGAGTACTCCAGAAATCGACGTGCCTCCGTCTCGTAGACCCCAGCTAACGTCCACGTCGGTGGCTCGTCTCCTGCTGCGCTGACCCCCTTCATGTCATGCCCAGCCGAGAAGTGCTTCCCATTCGCTTGCAGGATGACGACGCGAACGTCATCGTCGCCCGCGGCTCGGCACCATGCCTCATCCAGATCGTCAAGCATTGGCAGCGTCTGGGCGTTCGCCGCCTCGGCTCGATTCAGCGTGATGGTGGCGATCCGGTCTTCGACCGCGTACTCGATGAATGTGGTCTCCATCCGTCTACTCCTTTCCTTCCGAGCGATACGCATCGCTTCGATCGTTTGATGTCACGGGGTCACTGGGCACTGCGTCGTAACTGTCAGGGCAGTCGTCAGGGTGTGCTTGGCCACGCCACCAGATCGGGGTCTCGTTGACTTTCATTGCGTCTCAGGCCGGAGGCGGAATCGCTGTACTTTTCCGCTCGCCGTCAGCGGGAGTTCGTCGACGAACCGGATCTCGCGAGGAACCTTGAAGTTGGCCATCAGCCCTCGACACCAAGAAATGATTGAGGCCCGGTCCACCGCGGTTCCCGATCGGAGGACCACATAGGCCCGACCCACTTCGCCCAACCGGGAGTCCGGCACGCCCACGACAGCAACTTGGGCGACGGCGGGATGGGTGAGGAGAATTCCTTCGATTTCAGCCGGATAGGCATTGAAACCGCCCACGATGAACATGTCTTTCTTACGGTCGGTGATCCTGATATTGCCGTCATCCCCGATGAAGCCGATATCGCCCGTGCGGAAGTAGCCATCGCCGTCGAAGGCGGCGTCCGTTCCAAACGGGTCATCGAAATACCCGGACATGACGTTGTAACCCTTGACCAGGATCTCTCCGGCCTGACCAGCTGCGAGCGGGGATCCCTCATCGTCCACGATGCGCACCGCCACGCCTGAAAGAGGCTTTCCCACGGTCTCGGCGATGACCTCAGGCGGATCGTCGTAGCGGCACATGCTGACCGTTCCCGTCGTTTCCGTGAGGCCATACCCGGTCACGACTGTGCCGATGTGAAGGTCGGCTCGCATGCGACGGATGACCTCGACCGGCACCGTCGCTGCGCCGGTGACAGAGAGGCGAAGCGTGGACAAGTCGTATAAGGAACGGTCCGGGTGTTCCAAGATGGACTGGAAGACCGTGGGGGGCCCAGGGAGAACGGTGATCCGCTCTTCGACCACGCGTTTCATCACGACTCCGCCATCAAAGACTGGGTGAGGGAGCAGTGTTGCGCCTTGCAAGACGCAGGCCAGGATGGCCGACTTCAGGCCCGCAGTGTGGAAAAAGGGGTAGACACAGAGATAGCGATCCCCACGCATGAGGCCGACTGCGTCGCTCCATGCTTCGTAGGTGCGAACGCTTGCGCCGTGGTGGAGCATGGCACCCTTGGGCGCTCCCGTCGTCCCCGAGGTGAAGATGATGTCCGACATGTCTTCGGGAAGAACGGGTGGAAATTCATTGGGGCGGGGTGTGGAGCCAGCGGCGGCGAACTCGGACCATGACACCGTTCGTGACCTCGTGGGCCCTTCGGTGACCACGACCTCTTGAAGCGCTGGCAACTCGTCGATGTCACCCAGCAGTTCGATCAGATCGACTCCGACACTGTCGGTGCTGGCCAGCAAGAGGCGGACGCCCGACCGACCCAGGACGTGTGCAGCCTCCAGACCCTTGAACCGGGTGTTGACCGGGACGAGGACGGCACCCGCCAGATATACGCCGAAACTCGCAGCAATCCACCGGGCGCTGTTGGGTGACCACAAGGCGACGCGGTCGCCCGGTGCCACCCCGCGTGCCAGCAGAGCAGACGCCACCATTTGTGATTCCTCGTAGAGCTCCTCGAAAGTCCAGCGAGTATCGCCGTCGACTACCGCCTCTTCAGCGCCAAACTCGGAGGCAGCCCGGGCGAGCGCCGCCGGAATAGTCAACGGCGCGTTCACGCGCGTGTTCCTGACGCTCTAGCAATGCACCAGAAACGCCACACCTTGGAGCGACGGCAAGGCTCTGCTTCCCTGGTCGCTGGCCCGATGCTCGTCTTGGAGCAATCGCACGGAGCGAGCGTCTCAATGCGCAGGATCCCTCGGGCTCCTTCTCGCCTGGTGGACACGATCAACGTTTCAGGCGTCGACACTCGGGGCGATGGGCTGCCAGTTCGGGGGCCGTTTCTCGGCAAATGCACGCGGTCCCTCTTCCTGGTCGGGATGACCCCACATGGAGACCAGCTCTTTGGCCCCGGCCTTGCAGGCGTCGGTCAGCCCCGCCTCGAGGGCTCCCCAGAGGGCGCGTTTCGTTGCCGCCATGGCTGCGGGTGAGTTCTGGGCGATCTTCTCAGCCAATGTCTGTGCCACGTCGCGGAGGTCTGCCGGCGGATCGACAATTTGACTGATCATTCCGAGGCCGAACGCCCGCTCAGCCGTGAGTCGTTCGTGTCGTCCGACGAGGGCCATCCGCATGACTGCCTCGAATGGAATCTTTCGAGTCAAGCCGATTGCCTCCATGGCAACGACTTGGCCGACGGAGACGTGTGGGTCAAAGAACTGTGCGTCCGAGGCGGCGATGACGATGTCGGCCTCAGCCACCCAGTGAAACCCGCCGCCCGCACAGATGCCGTTCACCGCCGTGATGACGGGCTTCCAGACATGGTTGTGCCACGCCGTGAACCGGTAGTCGAACTTCTCGGTGGACTCGCGGTAGCGCTCGAATCCGATTCCGTCCTCGGCGATCTCCATGACGTCAACACCCGTCTGGAACGCCCGACCCTCGCCCGTGTGGACGATGACTCTCACCTCGGAGTCAGCGTCGAGCGCCTTCCATGCGAGCTCGAACTCATCACGCATGTGCGAGTTCATCGCGTTCAATCGGTCGGGCCGGTTGTTGATCAACCAACCAACCGGACCTCGTCGCTCCAGCAGCAGCGTGTCGAGCGTCGGATATGACATCACGCCTCCATCTTTCCTGTGGTTGGTTTGAGGCCTGCAGGTGATGTGAGCCGGGACTCGAGCGGTTGCCACTTGGGGCTCCGTTTCTCGGCGAAAGCCCTTGGGCCCTCCTCCTGGTCCGGGTGTCCCCACATGGAGACCAGCTCTTTGGCTCCGGCCTTACAAGCGTCGGTCAGCCCGGCCTCGAGGGCGCCCCAGAGGGCACGCTTGGTCGCCGCCATGGCCGCAGGCGATCCTTCCGCTATCAGCTCAGCCAGACCCTGGGCCCTCTCGCGCAGCTCCTCGGGTGGGTCAACGACCTGGCTGACCATCCCCAGGGAATGAGCCCGTTGGGCACTCAGCCGCTCGTGGCGCCCCAACAGAGCCATGCGCATAACGGCCTCAAACGGCATTTTCCGGGCCAGGCCGATCGCCTCGAAGGCTGTCACCTGCCCGACGGACACGTGAGGATCGAGGAAGGTGGCGTCGGACGCCGCGAGCACGACGTCGGCATCGGCCACGAAGTGCAGGCCGCCGCCGGCGCAGGTCCCGTTCACCGCACAGACCACGGGCTTCCACACCTGGTTGTGCCACGCCGTCATCTTGAGTTCGGACCGACGCGTCCGACAGGATTGCTTGCGGAGCGCTTCGGGTTGGCGAGCCAGTTGGACCACATCAAGACCGGTCTGGAATGCCCTGCCCTCGCCGGTGTTCACAATGACGCGAACGGAAGGATCACGGTCGAGTTCGAGCCACGCGGCCTCGAGATCGTCCAGCATTTGCGCGTCCATGGCGTTGCCCGCACTGGGCCGGTTGAAGATCAACCAGCCGACTGCGCCGCGACGCTCGACCAAGAGCGATTCGTAGCTCATCCGCTGCGGGGGATGTCTCGCCAGGGTGTCTTCGACCAGGGATCGGTCTCGCGAGGCAGTCCGAGGACTCGCTCACCCAGGATGTTCTTGTTGACCTCGGTGGTGCCTCCCTCGATAGTGTTGGCCCGGCTGCGAAACATGCCTCTGACCTCGTACGGAAGAGACTCGGCCCACGATTCCCCGCAACTAGGCCATGCGGTCGCAGCGGCACCCAGCATGTCCACCGCCAGAAGTTGGATCCGCTGATTGAGCTCGCCCTGGTGGACCTTGCCAATGGAGCTCTCGGGCCCGGGCGAGCGGCCGGCTTGCAGTTGCGCCCGAACGCGCTGATTGGTCCAGCCACGAATCTGTTCCTCGCACCAGAGGTGGATCACGGACTGTCGTCGGACCTGATCGTCCCAGCCGCCGGGGTGGCCATCGGCAGTGATGCGCTTCGCCAGGCGGACCAGGGCATCGGCGCCCGATCCACCAATGCGGTCAACGCCGCCCGACCCAGCTCCAGAGACCATCTGACGCTCACCCGAGAGGGTGGCGTTGGCCACCTTCCAGCCGTTGCCAACCGCACCAACGCGCTGTGCATCGGGAATGCGGGCGCCGTCCAGGAACACCTCGTTGAAGTCGATCTCCCCACCCATATGGCGGAGCGGCCGGACATCGACGCCCTGCTGGCGGAGATCGATCAGGAAATACGTGATCCCCTCCCGTTTTGGGACGTCAGGGTTGGTGCGGGCCAGGAGAACGGCATGCGTGGAGCGGTGTGCCCACGTCGTCCACACCTTCTGCCCGGTGACGACCCACTCTTCTCCGTCCCGTTCAGCGCGGGTCGACAAGGAGGCCAGATCGGAGCCGGATCCGGGCTCACTGAAGAGTTGGCACCAGCGCTCCTCATTGCGCACGATCGGCGGCAGATAGCGGAGTCGCTGCTCCTCCGTGCCGTGGGCAAACAGGGCCGGCGCGGCCAGATTCAGCCCCAGTGGGTTCAGTCGACCAAGGTTGAAGGGCCTGAGCTCTTGGTCAATGGCCCGGGCGATATCGGGTACGAGATCCAGACCGCCATACTCGACAGGCCAGGTCGGGACCACGAGACCAGACAAGCCGAACACGGGGTACCACGCTTCGTACTCCGCCCGCGAACGCACGGTGCGGACCTCGATCGGCCCACCGCGTCGGCCCGCCTCGAGCCAGGTCGAAGGCATGTGAGTGTCCAACCACGCCCGCACGATCCGCCGTACTTCGTCCGCGGCCATGGAGCCGTCGACTTGTACATGGCCATCCGCAGCGCTTGTGTCGGCCCCGCTCATCTTCCGGCGAATGTCGGAGATCGCTTCTCCACGAACGCGGCCAGGCCCTCGCGAAAGTCTTCGCTTCGTGAGGACAGCTCCATGGCCAATGCCTCGTTTTGGAGTTGCTCGGGAACGGTCGCTGTCGAGCTGGCCTCCAACATCCATTTGGTGAGGCCGAGTGTCACCGTGGGACCTGCGGCCAGCTGATCGACCAAGGCCTGCACTTCGTCGTCCAGGCGCTCCGCTGGCACGGCCCGATCCACCATCCCCCATGTTGCAGCTTCTGCGCCCGAGACCCGCTCTCCAAGCAGGAGCATCCTCCTGGCGCGCACCTCACCGATGCGACGCGGCAGCAGCCAGCTCCCACCCGTATCCGGCGTGAAGCCACGCTGGGCATAGGGTTCCCAAAAGTTCGCCATTTCGTCGACGACGGAGAAGTCGGCGGCAAGAGCGAGATGAAGACCTATGCCGGCCGCCCACCCCTGGACGCGGCAGACGACCGGCGTTTGGACGGTCAGCAGCAACTCGATCAATCGGTGCGCTTCTGTGGGAAGGCGGCGCTGGATGCTGCCGACTCTGGGACGCCGATCACCTGCGTTGCGACCCACGATGTCAAAGCCGGCGCAGAAGTGATCGCCGGCACCCCGGATCACGATCACGCGGATGGACTCATCAGGTCCGGCGGCCGAAAGCGCCCCGATCATGGACGCCACTATGGGATCGGTAAGCGCATTGCGCTTCTTCTGACGATCGATCACGAATTCCAGGACCGGACCTCGACGCTCGATGTAGAGCCCCTCGATCGACCGATAAGCCTCTTCTCCATCGGCCATGTTCATTGCGACACGTACCTCTCACTGATAGCGGTCAAGACGTCTTCCAGGTCGTCGCTCGGACCCGGGGGGCGGGGAAGCTCGACGGCCCCAAACTGTCGGCTCGGCAACAAGATCGTGGCGTGACCGGGTGTCGTGACTTCACCTCTCTGGTTCACTGCCGACAGATCGATGTCAACGGCCGTCTGGTTCGCTTCTGTCAGATAGTGATTGGTGACGATGCCCGAAAGCCATTGCGTGTCTCCGACGAAATTGAACTTCCGGAACTCGCAATCGAGCTTCCACAACCAGGCGTCGTCTCCCATCCAGTCGGTGCAGAGATGGATTAGCCACGTCTCGCGCATTCGCCCGTAGTCGAAGGTGGTCGGGTTGCCGGCACGACGCGCGAATTCAGGATCCCAGTGGACTCGCTGCATGACGTCCGGCACGTTGAGGTCGTCACGCTGATAAAAGCGAGGAATGCGCATTCGATTCTTGTAACCCAGACGCAGGGGCTTCACGTCATACAGCCCCATCCCGACGCCTGCGTGCCAGCACACCATGTCCGTGACGGTCATCGGGCCCTTGACCATCGGGCCTACGCGGTCACCGACCTTGACCTCCTCCCACCACCGCGATTCGCCCCCTCGGGGGCCTTCAACGGCGTACTGCGAGTCGATCGCCTCGATTTCCTTCTCGGTGTAGGGCTTCAGATCGAGCGCATCGTTCTTCTTCCGCTCCCGAGCCTTGGTTCGTTCCGTGCGGATCATCAGTCGATATTGCGCCGAAAGTGCCGGACCATCGTCTTCGCGAAAGACCTGTGCCATCCACTCGTGGACAGCGCGGCCGGCGAACTCGCTGGGCTTGTCGAGGACGCCCACCAGCGCATTTCGGCGGCTGATACACCGATCGGGACGCAGTGGGGCCCACCACTCGCGTGCGCTTGCAGAGTAAAAGGCGTGCACTCCGCGCAGAGGATCACCCTTCATGAGCTCGCGATGCTCCTCCGGAACCCGTGTGACCTCATCGAACCCGATCAGGGAGTCACCACCGACGAGGGGCGGAGGTGCGACGATCCCGCCCCAGACGGTCCCGGCGGCGTAGTCCTCATCGGACCAGAGGGGATTGTCATCGCCATAGGCCTCGGCAACGTGCCGAAACGCATCGACGTTCGGTCTTGCGTAACGCGGTCTCGTCACCGTATGGGGCTCGGGAATGCCGATCCGAGCGCGCAGTCGCTCAATCCCCTCTCCGGTGATTGCCCCTTCGCTCATCAGTCGTTCCCTTCTGATTCGGAGGCCAGACCACTGGACCCTGGTGTCAGGGTTGCCGCCACGTCCTTGCGCAGGATCTTGCCGACCTCACTGCGAGGCAACGATGTGGCCCGTTCGAACGCAACAGGTACTTTGTAGGGTGCCAACTCCGCCCGGCACGCGCGCTCAAGCGCGTCGGCACTGGCATCTCCCACCACGACGGCCACCGGGACCTGGCCCAGTCGTTCGTCCGATCGTCCGACCACCGCCACATCCACAACACCCGGAACGAGGCGCAGAACTTCCTCGACTTGGTCCGGAAAGACCTTGTTCCCGCCTCGATTGATGAGGTCCGAGCTACGTCCCTCTATCCACACGAATCCCTCCGGATCGAGTCGGGCGTGGTCTCCCGTTCGGACAAACCCTTGCGAGTCCACCCGGTCAGAGAGGGATTCGCCACCCGCGTAGCCCGCGGCCATACGAGGGGGGCGAACCAGGAGCTCTCCCACTCCGTTCGTCTCGACGTCCCGGTTACCCTGATCGACCACGCGGATGTCGACCCCCGGGAGTGGACGGCCCGCCGCACCCAACTTGTCTGGATGCTCTCTGGCATCCGCCGCCGTCCAGCCGATGACCTCACCGACTTCCGCCTGTCCGTAGCTATTCAGGACGGTCGTGCCAAAGCGTTCCATGAAGCGGCGGGCCGCAGGTGGAGAAAGCGGAGCCGTGATACTTCGGACGTAGTGAAGGGGGGTGAGGTCCGTGACCTCGGGGTCTGTGGCCAGCATCACCATCGCCGCCGGTGGCAACACCGTCGAACGGATCTGATAGCGACTGATCAGAGTGGCAAAGTCCCTGGTCGAAAAGCGGGGCATGAGGACGAGGGCGGCGCCGGCCCGCAACCCGAAGCAGACGTTGTAGATACCCGCGTTGAGTGCGATCGAGACCGGCACCAGATTGGGACTGGGCTCTCGCACTTTCCCCGTTGGTTTCGCCCCGCCTCCAGCCGCACTGCCCGATTCGCGCAACGGTTGGAGCACTCGGTCAAGAAGCTCCAGGTATCCGCTGTGGGTCTGCAGGATCGCCTTCGGCGGGCCCGTGGTGCCAGACGTCCACGTCACGAACGCGACCTCAGCGTCGTGGGACAGCGGATCCTCGAGGGGATGGATTCCCGTCTCGTCGACAACCGCCTTAGGCCGGATGGTTCGAATGATGTGGGTGATCTCCGCATCCGGCGATCGGTCGTTGAGCGGAACGAATACCGCCCCCGCCAGCCAGATGCCTGCCATCGTCGTCACCAGTTCTGGACTACTCGGAAGCTTGACCGCGACGCCCTGGCCCGGTACGACACCGGATGCGCGAAGGGCGTCCGCCGTCTCGCGCGCAGCCGCCCGAGCCTCGCCGGCCGACTGCACCGCATCCAACGTGCACAGGAGGTCACGGTCATCCTCGAACGGATGGTCCGTCAGGAGTGTGCCGAGGTTGTCGGTCACGGGAGACCTTTGCGGAGTTTCTGCTCAGACACCTGCGGTCTCGATACCGAACAGATTCAGCATGTTCCCCCCCATGACGAGCTGCACCTGGTCCTCTGGCAATCCATCCAATTCCTTCACCCACGACACCGGATCGGCCAGTCCTTCGATGTGCGGAAAATCGGACCCGAACACAACGCGGTCCGCGCCGAGGAGGTTCACGAGCATCCGGGGATCCTCTTCGTGGAAGGGATGCATCCAGAAGTGCCCCTTGAACGTCTCCGCTGGGTGTTCGGCGTAACGATGGGGAGCTCGCTGATAGCCGTGGTCAAGCGTTTCGAGAAGGTGTGGCACCCAGCCGCCGCCATTCTCGACCATCAGCAGTCGGAGCTTCGGAAATCTCTCGAGCATCCCGTGACAGATGACCGACGTTGCTGCATCCCGAATCGCTCGGTAGTCACCTTCGACCACCATTGAGAACAGACTGGCGTCGCCGAACGCGAGGGCTTCTCCGGTTTGACCATCCCACTCGTTGGTGTAACGGACATAGCCGCTGTCGGAGGCGTGAAGAACGACAACGAGTCCCGCCTCCTCGACCCTTTTCCACAGAGGATCGAATTCTGGGAGCGCAAACGAACGAGGACCGCGATAACCCCAGGCTGGCGCCGGTCGAACGAGTACGGCTCGAGCTCCATGCTCCACCACGTAGTCCAGTTCCCTGAGTGCACGATCGACGAGACCCGTTGCGATGACCGGGGTCGCGAAAATCCGCCCCTCGAAGACGTACGGCCACGCTTCGGTCATCCATCGGTTCAGGGCGTGGACGGCGTCTGCGCAAAGATCCGGGTCGTCTCGCATCCGTTCTTCGATCAGGCTGGCCAGCGTTGGGTACATCATCGCGAAATCGATGCCCTGCTCATCCATCAACTCGAGTCGTGCCGATGCATTGCGAAACGCGTCTGGGCAATCAATCCCGTGCCCGACGATCTCCCGGTATGACTTTCCTTCCGGATTGCCGTCCCTGAAGTAGCTGGCCATCGCACCGGGTCGTCCGACTCGATCGAAGGTCGGATTCGGGATGTAGTTGCTGATCTGCCCGTTGACGGTGATCTTGGTGCGCCCGTGCACGTCGACGAAGTCGATAGCGCCGGCTCGCGCCTCCGGCAGGTACTTCGTGAGGGCCTCTCGCGTCTCGTAGAGGTGGTTGTCGGCGTCGAAAACAGGAAATGCGAGGCGACCCACTACCCAGTCACGCCCTTGACGTAGGTCATCCGTCGTCCCTTTCGTCTTTCCACCAGGGGTGGGAACTCTCGAGGTCAGACTATCCGCTTCTATGGACGATTGTCCAGAGAAATCTGGTCAGTCGTCCAGATTCCTTGTATCCTGGGCAGATGCAGGACATTCGAGAAGTCCCCGACGCTGACTACTGGGACGAGCTCCGCAAACGGTGGGGCGCTCTCCTCAGCTACCGCTACATCGGCCGCCGGTTCTCCTCCATGAACGTCGTCGAGGACGGCGCCGTGACGCTTCGTCATGACATGCGAAACCCCGCCGGTGGGGTCATGGCTGCTCCCCTCGCCATCATCTGCCCCGGTGGTGCGACCGGTTCGGACCTCGAAAACGTCCCGAATCCCGTGATCCACTCGCTGCAGATCATCGATGACGCCCGCGACGTCAAGAGGGTCGACGTGATCGGAGCGGTCAGCTTGAAGCGCGGTCAGCGGATGGGTTTCAGCCGAGCGTCCATCGTGGATGCCGAAAACCACGATCGGGTCATTGCGCTCGTCGATGCTCAGGGGGCCTCCATCGGAGAAGTGCCTCCGGGCTTACAACGCTTCGAAGATGACCCGGTCATGCACATTGAAGACTCGCCAGAGCTGCCTCCACTCTGGGAAGTCTTCGGAGCAACCCGGCGCAACGACGGGCATTGGGTGCTTCCCGAGCTTCGGGAAGAGCTGGCGTCCCCAGATGCTGCCCTGCACCTGGGGCCACAACACATCCTTCTCGAGACGGCGGCGGTCGAACTGGCAACGGCGTATGCGGGCGACGCAGCACTCCAAGTGGATAGCGTGCACGTCATGTTCCTCGCTCGAGGGAAGGTCGGTCCCTTCCGGTGTCAAGGTTCGGTCCTGACCGGCTCGGACGGGTCGGGTCGCATCGGCGTTCAACTTACGGTCCACGATGAAGGAAACGACGACCGTGCGACAACTGCGGCAAGCTACGTCTTTCGTCGCGCACCATCGTGACCTCAGTCCGCGGCCACCACTCCGCCGCCATTCCCCCCGAACGACGACGCGACGCACCTGAGCCACGAGCCTGTGGTTGACGGGCAACCTACGGTAGCGAATCCCTACCGTCGCACCCTGCTCCGTCAGGAACGGTCGCTCAACACCCGTCGAGCGATCATCCGCGCCGCGGCGAACGTCTGGGCGGAAAAGGGGTACAACGAGACCACCGTAGAGGACCTCTGCAACGCGGCAAGGATCGGACGATCGACCTATTACCTTCACTTCGAATCGAAGGAGCGGTTGCTGGTCGAGTTCGCCCTGGCTACAGCAGTTGGGGTCAACTCCGACGTCGATGAAGCCGTGCGTCGTGGCTCATTCGATGACGAGATTGAGGCGTTTGTCGAGGGGCTGGTGTCCCGCATGGAGCACACACCACGCAGCCTTGCCGTCACGATCATGCGTCAGGTGGCGCTCAACAGCGTCGCAGCGCGCGAGCTCGGCCGCGATCAGATCCTCTTTGACGACGTGCTCAGCCGTATTGTCGGCGACGGTCAACAGCAGGGAAGGATCCGACCCGACATTGTGCCGGCGGACGTTGGAGAGGTCATGGCAGGCATGGTTGTCGACGCGCTGCAGCGATGGGCGGCCGGCGATGGTGATCGCACCCTTCGCGAGAGCCTGGATCTGCGAATCGCGTTGGTCCTGCAAGGCATTGCCGCCGGAAAGGATCGCACGAAGGATTAGTCCACGGGTCCAGCGTCGCTCGCCAAAAAGGCACTCCGAAGAGCCGCTTTGTCGACTTTTCCAGCCACGTTTCGTGGGAGCGATGCGACCATCTCGACCTGCTCTGGCCACGCGATGCGCCGAAGTCCCGCTTGCTGGAGATAGGTACCCACCAACGCAACGGTCAATGCCGGAGTGTCGGGATTGAGTTCGACGACGGCACAGACCCGCTCGCCGGTTCGTTGGTCAGGCAGACCCAAGACGGCGACATCGACAACCTCAGGATGCCCTCTGAGCAGATCTTCCACCTCGGCGGTTGCGACGTTCTCTCCGTTGCGGATGACGACGTCTTTCAGCCGTCCGGTGATGCGCACATACCCGTCGGAATCGACCGTTCCGATATCTCCGGTTCGGACATATCCGTCTTCATCGAAGACCTCTGCGTCAAGCGCTCGATCGACATACCCGAGCATCTGCTGAGGGGCCTGGACTCGAAGCTCTCCAGGCTCTCCCGCTTCAACCACGCGGCCATCGGCACCAACCACGCGAATCGCTACCTCCGGCAGCGGCCTTCCTTCGGTATCGGCCAGCTTCTCGTCGGGGTCTTCGGGCGTCCCCATGGTGAGCACCGGCGCTTCGGTCAGCCCCCATCCCGAAAGTATGCCGACGCCCCCGAGCTCGCGCTTGACGCGCTCGTGGAGGCCCGGCGGCTTGGGAGCACCCCCGCCCGGACAGCATCGGAGGGACGGGAATATCGGCTCGT
The DNA here is from genome assembly GCA_963719485.1 of uncultured Acidimicrobiaceae bacterium. Classification (GTDB taxonomy): domain Bacteria; phylum Actinomycetota; class Acidimicrobiia; order Acidimicrobiales; family RAAP-2; genus Bog-473. The sequence continues at coordinate 1,917,052 of OY970387.1, read as the reverse complement.
TGGGCTGCGCGGCCTGCGCCTCCAAGTAGGCGAGGTGAAAGGCGGTACCCGACCCGGCCATGGTGACTTGCTCGCGGGCCAGAACGTCCGTGGTCTGTTCTCTCGAGAACCTCTCGATGAGGATCAGCGTTGCTCCACTCACAAGAGCCGCCATCAGATTGACTGCTCCCCCGATGTGCGCGATGGGAAACGCGATTCCACTTCTGTCCTCTGCGGTCATTCCCAGGTGCATCGTCATCCCTACGGCACAGGAGAACAATGTTCGGTCGGTGTGGCGACAACCCTTCGGCACACCCGATGACCCCGACGTATAGAACAACCACTCTGCTGGCTTCTGCGCCGCTCCACTGTGCGACGTCGCCGATTGCGAAGCAAAAGACTCTCCCAACACCTCTTCGAGCGTCCACACCACCGGAGTTCCGCCGCGATCTCCCGACAAGGCCTCTGCCATGTCTTTGTAGGCGACGCCCGCCCAGTTTTCAAGGACGATGATCGCATCGACACGGGCCTCATCGAGAATGTGTCCGATCTCGCGCTCGCGATACATCGGAATGATGGGATTCTGCACCGCGCCAAGCCGTGACAGCGCGACCATCACGACCAAGGACTCCATAGCGGTTGGGAGAATCCACGACACAATCGAGTTCGGACCAACCCCAAGGTTTGCAAGCCGTAGGGCCGCACGTTCCGACTCGGCCTGAAACTCTCCATACGTCATCTGACGATTGCAGTCGTCAACCAGGAGAACCCCCTCCGGATTCTCGCGGGCCTTCGCGTCGACGAGGTTCGGCAAGGATGCCTCGGTGGCACCGAGCGCATCCCGATTGAGGATTAGATCACGCACTGTTGATTTTTGGGAAGGACGGAGCGTAGGTCACGACGGCATGCGCAACCGGTTCCTGGCCGTCTGCTAATCGAATGATCGTGTCGACCACAGAAGATCGCCTTCCGAAGCGAAGGGATCGTGCCTCTACAAACAGGGTTCCGACCGGTGAAGGCCGGAGGAACTCCATCGAGATGGAGCTGGTGTAGGCCTCGGAGCGTTTTGGCGACCGCGAGATGGTCACGAAGTACGCCGCCGTGTCGGCCAAGGTAAAGAGGATCGGGCCGGCAACCATCCCACCGGGACGGGTGTGCCCGCGTTCGAGCTCGGCGCGTAGAACGAGTCGTTCCTCCGTGTATTCAGCAAACTCCAACTCTGCGACGGGCCGACCACCCATCGTCTTGTGGTACCGGGACAGGAGCTCCTCGGGTGAGTGCGTGAGTCCGGTCGGTTCCTTCACGATTGCTGGCATTGCTTGGTCATGGCGTCAGCCTCCACTGCCGAGCCGGTCTTGAGCTGTGATCCCGACCCCACGAGTTGGCTCGACCCCTTCACACTCTCGTCATACTCAACATAGCATCTACTATGTTGGAATCCAGATCCGGCCCTTGGAAGCCGGCACCGAGGACGAGGGGAGACGCCGCAGTGGGTGACAGCATCTGGGCCGGGGGCGAGCAGTCCACCATTCCACAGCTCTTCGCCCGCCGGATGGAGAGCAATCCGGATGGCGAGTACCTCGACGTGGGCGGTGTCAAACTGACGGCGCGGGCGGTTACCGAGACGGCCGGGCAGTTTGGCGGCGCCCTCTTGGCGCTGGGAACGGAACGCCACGACCGGGTTGCCACGCTTGTCGAGAATTCCCCGGCCGCCCTACTGGCTTGGGCAGGCACGGTATGCGCGGGACGGATCTCGGTTCCGATCAATACGGCCTACAAGGCCGACTACCTGTCCCACCAGCTGGTGGACTCGGGTTCGCGCGTCCTCGTGGTCGCGGCCAGCCTCTTTCCGCGAGTGGCTGCCATCGCCGATCACGTGCCCAACCTGGAGCACGTGATCCTGGTCGAGGACGAAGAGGGCGAAGACGAGAACGCTGCCTGTGTCGTCGATGCCACGACGGTTGGTGGAGCCGTTGTGCAGCGGTGGGACGACTTGCTGGCCGAGGGCCTGCCGACCCCCTCTGTCGACATCGCCCCTGCCGACCTCGGCACTTTTATCTACACAGGAGGTACCACCGGACTTTCCAAGGGCTGCATGCTGAGCCACAACTACCACGGGGCGCTTGCCCACCAGATCGGCATCTGCTGGCGCCGCACCGCCCAGGACGTAGTATGGACGCCACTCCCCCTCTACCACTTCAACGCTCTTACGACCGTCGTCGTGGGCACCTTGCTTTTCGGGGGCCGCGGCGCCATCCACCGACGTTTCTCGGTGTCGCAATTCTGGCCTGAGATGAATCGGGTTGGGGCCACCATCACCTCGACGCTCGGCACCATGGCCTACCTGCTGGCCCACGACGTGGACCGGCTCGAGATGCCCAAGTCGGGAGCGTCGCAGGCCAACACCTCACTGCGCCTACTGGGGGCGGCCCCTCTTCCGGTCGAGGTGGATCAGGTCATCCGGTCTCGTTTCGGGGTGGACACTTTCAGCGGCGCCTACGGCGTCACCGAGGCCAGCCTGGTGTCGTGGCAACCCCCGGGGGCAGACAACCGGCCCAACGCGGCCGGGGTCGTCAACGACGAGTACTTCGACGTGCGCATCTTCGACGACGAGGATCACGAGGTGGCGCCGGGCACCGAGGGCGAAATCGTTCTTCGGCCAAAGCGGGCCCAGGTCATGTTCGAGGGCTACTGGGGTCGGCCTGACGAGACAGTCCGCACCACGCGCAATCTCTGGTACCACACGGGCGACATCGGCAAGATTGACCAGGACCGCTACCTCTACTTCGTCGACCGCAAGGCCGACTACTTGCGTCGACGTGGCGAGAACATCGCCAGCTTCGAAGTGGAACGGATTCTCATGAGACACGGAGACCTTGCCGACGTGGCCGTGCACGCCGTGCCCAGCCCGCTGACCGAGGACGACCTGAAGATCACCGCTAGCCGCAAGGAAGGGGCCACCGTCACGGAGAAGGAACTCTTCCGCTGGTGCGTCGACCAACTGCCCTACTTCGCCCTGCCGCGCTATATCGAGTTCAGAGACGCTCTGCCCCGAAGCCCTGTAGGCCGGGTGCTCAAGCGCGAACTCCGAGACGAGGGCGCCACGCCATCGTCCTGGGACGTCGAAACCTCAGGCATCACTTACGAGCGTCGTTGAGCCACATCCACCGAAGACAGAGCCGAGGCGGCTCGGAAGTCAAGCTCTTCAAATACAGCGCAGATCGGGACGACCGGCCCGAGGAAGGAATGGAACGATGGACGCCAAAGACCTGATCCTGGTGAGTGTCGACGACCACTTGGTCGAGCCGCCCGAGATCTTCGACGGGCGGTTGCCAACCCGTTTCGTCGATGCTGCGCCTCGAATCGAACGCATGTCAGAGGGCTCGGACGTCTGGATCTTCAACGGGAACGTGATACCCAACGTCGGCCTGAACGCCGTGGCCGGCCGCCCCAAGGAGGAATACGGGGTCGAACCGACAGCGTTCGACGAAATGCGGCCGGGTTGCTACGACGTGCACGAACGCATCAAGGACATGAACGCAGGTGGCGTGCTGGGGTCCATGAACTTCCCGTCCTTTCCCGGGTTTAGCGGCCGCCTCTTCGCCGCTTGCGAGGACAAAGGCTTGGCGCTGGCGGTGGTTCAGGCCTACAACGACTGGCATATCGAGGACTGGTGCGGGTCCTACCCTGGTCGCTTCATTCCTATGGCGCTGCCCGTGCTGTGGGATCCCGAATTGGCCGCAACGGAGGTTCGTCGAGTGGCAGCGAAAGGATGCCACTCGATCACGTTCACTGAAAACCCGGCCACGCTCGGCTACCCCAGCTTCCACTCCGACCATTGGGACCCTCTCTGGCGGGCGGTGGTGGACGAGGGCGTGGTGGTTTCCATCCATCTGGGCTCGTCCGGCAAACTCGCCGTGACGGCACCGGACGCACCGGTCGACGTGATGATCACCCTGCAGCCGATGAACATCTGCCAGGCCGCGGCCGACCTCCTCTGGTCCCGGGTGATCAAAAATTTCCCCGACATCCGCTTCGCCCTTTCGGAGGGTGGGACAGGCTGGATCCCCTATTTCATCGATCGGCTGGACCGCACCTACGACATGCACCATCTTTGGACAGGCCAGGACTTCGGAACGCGGCTGCCCAGTGAGGTCTTCCGTGAGCATTTCCTGACCTGCTTCATCGCCGACCCGGTGGGCATCCAATTGCGGCAGCAGATAGGGCTCGAGAACATTGCCTGGGAGTGCGACTACCCACACTCCGACTCCTCCTGGCCAAAGGCGCCTGAGGAATTAGCCCTGGTAGCGGCCGCCGTGCCTGATCGCGAGCTGTCCATGATCACCTACGAGAACGCCTGCCGTTGGTACTCATTCGACCCTTTCGCGCACCGGGCCAAGGAACGATCGACCGTTGCCGCTCTGCGCGCGGAGGCTGGCGATCACGACGTCTCCATACGGGCCTTTGACAAGGGGCGGTACGAGCACGCCCAAACCGGGATTGACATGGCCGCAATGGCGGATCGCGCCACTGCCTGAGGCAAACCGACTCAACGACTCTCCGCTCGACGTCTTCGACGCTGCGCGACCGCCCATTGGTCTGTGTGCCTGGCCGACGACACCACTTCCAAAAGGTCGTCATCGGAGCTCGTCAGGACGGCGGGAGCCTGCTCCCTCGTCGGCGCTTCTACCCGGAGAGCCTGCTCAACCAGCTCGCTGAGCATCTGTGGTCAATCGGGTTCCCATGGACCAAATTGGGTTCGCATACGCCTCACATAGTTGCTACTATGTAGGGACCCCTTGGGGGAGGGGTCCGATTGGAAGCGCAGAGTGGCACCAACGAAGGCCGGGTCGTTGACGATTCCATTGAGATGCAGGGATCGTCGACGCGCGACTGACCACAATGCTGGAGTGGCCCGAAGTCCGTTGGCGACACGCGCCGCCGCGTATTGTCGGGTGTCGAGCTCTGCGGTACGTCGCCTGACGTGTTCAAGGTTGTTGGCCAGCACTCAGTTCTGTTCTGACGCATCGCCCCAGCGCCACGGCGTCTACCCGCCCATTGGCGCCAAGCCATGATAAGTGGTGGGACTCTCGTCCTGGGCGTTCTGAATGGCCTGACCATCGGGCTGCTGGCTGTTGGGTTGGTTCTCGTCTACAAGTCCAACAGGTTTCTCAACTTGGCACAGGCGCAGCTCGGTACGCTTTCCGCCCTTCTGCTGGCCAAGTGGGTGCTCGACTTGGGGTGGAGCTGGAGCAGCAGAAGGGCCGCCCGCTAGGAGTGGCCCTGACCTGCGCTTTCAGTGGCGGGGGGAGGATTTGAACCTCCGACCTTCGGGTTATGAGCCCGACGAGCTACCAGACTGCTCCACCCCGCGGCGAAGGGGACATCCTACATGCATGGCACGGCACCCACCACGGCGTCGCCTCCGACGGACGGGGCCAGGCCGGCGCCGGGCCCCTACAGCGTCTGCGCCGTCGGCGGAGGAGGCGGCGGGGAGGACGGGTCGGCCGCCTTGGGGGGCGGGGGCGGTGCAGGGGCCGCCGATCCGTCGCCGGCCGCGGTGGCCGTCGGGGCGGCCGCGGCCGATTCGGGAGCGAGCGTGATCTGGCCGTGCTCGGACTCGTGCGCCTGGAGGGCCGCCACCAGTCGCTCGATGTCGGCGTCGGTCGTCGGGGTTGATCGTCCCGTCTTGGTGGCGTAGTAGGCGGCGCCGAGGTCCCGCAGCATGCCGTCGGCCGCCTTCTTCGCCTGAGCCTCGTCTAATTTGGCCTGGCCCTTGGCGGCCGCGTCCTTGGCCATCTCCGTGGCCGCCGTCGCCTGCGCCTTGACCTTGTCGAGCAGTCCCATCCCGGAGACTCCTTTCCTCACGCCTCGTCGCACCCATCATGGGACCCTCCGGCCCCGTTGGCAACCGGAATCGGCGTCCCACCTCAGGTCTTGGCTGCCGCCGATGCCAGCGTCGTCGACGTGGTCGTCGAGCCCTTGGGCTCGGTGCTCGTCGGCACCGAGGTGGTCGTGGACGTCGAGCCATGCGCCGTCGTGGTCGTGGTCGTCGCCTGAGTGAGCTTCTTGGACTTGGCACCCTTGGCGGGCGGCACCGTCGTGGTCGTGGTCGTTGACGTGCCCGGCACCGGTGTCCCGAGCACGTCCTGGGCCTGGGTGATCGCCTGCTGCATGAGGTTGATGTCGGTCTGGAACAGCGAGAGGTTCCCCGCCTTGAGCGCGGCCAAAGCGCCGGTGTAGTCGGTCTGCGCCTGCTGCAGCAGGCCCGAGACCGCCGCCGGGACGGTTCCCGTCGACGACACGCCCGATCCCGACGGCAGGACGGTCGTCTGCAGCAGATCGGACAGCACGGCCGACAGCGACGTGTCGATCTGCACCGTCTTGCCGAGGACCCCTACCACGTACTGCAGCTGCGGCTGCGGGTTCGTCGTCGGAGATGCATAGAGAGGTCGCAGGTACACCATGGAGTTGGCGATCGGGACCATGAGCGTCTCTCCCAGCAGGACCTCCGAGCCGTGCTGATCGAGCAGCGTGATGTCCGACGACACCGTCTTGTTGGCCGAGATCTCGGCGTCCGCGTTGGCCGGGCCCGCCGTCCCCTGCGGGACCTCATAGAGGTCGAGCTGGCCGTAGTGCCCCGGGTCCGCCAGCCCCACCATCCACGCGGTCAGGTTGAAGTTCTGGTTGGACCCCGAGAGATTCGTCTGCGACGCGGGGACGTAGCCGTCCGAGGCGGTGAAGACCTGCTGGCTCGGAGCGGTGCCGGGGAGCGAATACACCTGGTACTGGGGTGCCATGCGGGCCGGGGTTGTCGAGACGAGCTGGCCCTGGTTGTTGAACGTGTTCTGGGCCAGGAGCGCCTGCGACTGCGGCCCGGCGCCGGCGGTCGGCGAGAGCTGCCACGCGTTGCTGGCGGCGTAGAAGTTGCCCGGGTTGACGAGGTGGTACCGCCCGTAGATCGCCGATTGAATGGAGAAGATGTCCGGTGGATAGCGGAGGTGCGCCTGCAGCTGCGCCGGCATCTCTTTTTCCGGGGTGAACATGTTCGGGAAGGCGGCCGAGTACGCCTGCAGGATCGGGTCCTTCGGATCGACGTCGTAGAACGTCATCTTCCCCGAGTAGGCGTCGATCACGACCTTGACCGAGTTCCGCACGTAGTTGTAGCTCCCGGGCAGGCTGCTGCCGACCGCCACCTGCTGGGTGTCCGCGTTCTGCGAGTAGGCGTAGTTGGCCGTCGTCGTGTAGCCGTCGACGACCCAGTCGATGTGACCATCCTTGGTGATCACCGCGTAGGGGTCGTGGTCGAAGGTGAGGAACGGCGCCGCCGTCTGCGCCATGGTGACGGGGTCGCGGATGAACATGATGCGCGACTTGTCCGTGATCTGGCTCGAGATGAGGAGATTGAAGTCGCCCAGTCGCAGCGCGAAGGCGGCGCGTGTGAAGATCGACGACAGCTGGACCCCACCACTCCCGTGGTAGTGGCTCTCGACATTCGGCCCGTTCTGCGGCTGGTAGTCGACCTCGAGCTGTTTGGAGTTGGCCACGACGTAGCCGGTCTCACCCAGGCCGAAGTAGACGTTGGGTTGGGTGATGTCGGGCAGCCCGTTCGAAGAAGTCGGCGGCACGTCCTGGACCGCGAAGACAGGGTTGTTGGAGTTCGTCTGAGCCGACAGTGCGACGGCGGCCCCGTTCCCGTGGGTGTACTGCAGGTGCGTGTTGACCCACGACGGGGAGGGCACGCCGGCGGCCGAGATGTCCCGCACCCCGATCAGCACGGGCGTCCGTTGCCCGTTCAGCGTGTAGCGGTCCACACCCAGTGAGGGAAACGAGTAGTACGACTTGATGCCCTGGAGTCGCTGGAACGTCTGCAGCGAGATCGTCGGGTCGGGGTCCCACTGCCGGATGTTGGCGATGGTGGGAGCGGCCACCACGGTCTGGCTGGCGCTGATGCTCGTGCTGGCCTTGAACGAATGCAGCTGCACGTTGTTCAGGTTGTAGGCGTCCCGGGTGGCCGTGATGTTGCGGTGGATGTACGGCGCCTCGAGCGAGCTCTGGGCCGGCGTCACCTTGAGGGCCTGCAGCAGCGCGGGGTAGATGATGCCGACGACCAATGCCACGAAGGCCCAGATGCCCACCGCCAGCACGGGAAGCGTCCATCCCTTCTGCCGGATGTTGTACAGCAGGATCAGCGCGGCGAAGACCGAGACCACGGCGAGGAGCAGCTCGGCCGGCAGGCGGGCGTGCACGTCGGTGTAGCCCGCCCCGTTGACGTAGCCGTCCTGCGCGTTGACGAGCGACCAGCGCTGGAAGATGTAGCCGACCGCCTTGTCGAGCGCGATCAAGGCCAGCAGCACCGAGATGTGCGCCTTCACGGGCGGCCGCACCCGGGGCAGGCCACGTTGGGGCTGGATCCCCCCGTTGAAGTAGTGGAACACCACCGTGACCGCCAGGGTCACGATCAAGATGGCCAGGGTCCAGTCCACGATGAAGGTCATGAACGGCAGGTCGAAGACGTAGAAGCCGATGTCCTTCTGGAATTGAGGGTCGGTCACGTGAAAGCTCCCGCCGTGGCGGAAGAGGATCCAGTTGTTCCACTGCCCGACCGTCCCCGACGCGCCGATCAACGCCAGGACGAAGGCGAGGCCCACGTAGATGCGCCCCGCGTAGGGCCGCACGAACTGCTGGTAGCGGCGCACCAGCTCGTCCTCCTGGGCCAGCACGATGTCGCGACCGGCGATGCGGTCGACGACCACGAGGTTCACCCAGAGGACGGCGAAGAAGATTGCCCCGAAGACGCCGAAGAGGCCGAGCTTGATCGCCAGGAGCGTCGAGAAGACGTTGTGCAGATCTACCGAGGAGAACCACAGGCTGTCGGTGTAGAGACCGGCCAGCGACCGCAGCGACACGAGCAGGATGATGAGGACGACGACGAAGCCGATGAGCCACCACCGCGCCCGGTGGCGGCGGCGCGGCGAGGGGTCAGCATTGAGGTCGCTTGGGATGCGCACGTGGGGAGCCTAACGTCCGCCGCGCCCGTCCCAAGGGCCAGGCTCCGGCCGACGCTGCAGTCAGAAGCCCTGGTCAGTCGCTCGCCGGCGCGATGAGGCAGCGGCACCCCGAATGGGCCGGCGGGTGGGTGTGGCCGGTCGGGAACGTCTCCGAGCCGTGCACGGCACCGGCCAGCGCGTTGTCCTCACAGTCCGAGCACCCGCTCGCGGTCGTGACCACCCAGCGCACCTTGCCGTCCACACTGGCCGCAGTCACGCCTGCGGAGAACGCGTACGTGGCCTGGTCCCCGGCCAGGCGCTCCACGCGCTCGCCCCGCCATTCGCGGAAGGCGGCACCCACGCGATCGACCGGGTCCCCCGTCCCCTCCGCGACCTGACGTCGCAGCGTCGTGACGACCGCCCGCGCCAACCCGGCCGACGCGTGCTCGACGGCGTCGCCTCTGGGAATGGTCGCCGCACCCGCTCCGACGAACACGGTGCCGGCGGCGAACGCTTCGTCCAGATGGCTGCGCGCCGCGCCGGCGAAGGCGGCCAGATGCTCGTCCTCGGAGCCCATCAGCTCGTCATCGCCGAGCCCCGGTGCATGACGCAACCGATCGAGCAACCGGTTCTGGTCGTCGCCGAGCGTGCGCTTGATCGTCCGGCTCAGCCGGGCTGCCACCGGCGTCAGGAGCTCGTCGCGACGGGCGATGATCGGGTCGTCGGGACCCGGCTCGGGTTCGGCGTCCGCTTCGGCTCCGGGTTCTTGTTCCGGCGCGTCGGCCGCTCCGACTGCCGCCGCAGCCGCCTTCGGCGCGTCCGTTGTGGCCTCGGCCCCCGCACCGGGCTGGCCCGTGTCCCCGGACCCCGTGTCCCCGGAACCGGCGTCCCCAGAACCGGCGTCCGCGGAACCGGCGTCCCCGGAACCGGTGTCCCCGGACCCGGTCTCCGTCTCCCCTGACCCCGCCCGGATGCGCGCGAACAGCTCGTCGACGCTGGGACCGGGGGCGCCGGACTCGTCGTCACCGTCGTCGCCGCCCGACTCGCCGCGCACGACCGGCGTCGGCCCTGTCGGTGGCACCTCGCCGGTTGCCTGGTCGACCTCGTCCTGGTCGTGGGGCACCTCTGCCGTGCCGAGGCGGAACTGGTCCGCCACGGCCTGCGCGGCCGCGCGCGCCTCCTCGTCGGTCCGGTCCAGTTCGTTCAGAATGGCGTCCACCCGGTCGCGCACGCCGTGCACCGAGGCCGCCATCTCGTCGCGTGCGGCCCGCAGCTGTTCGATCTGGATCCCGAGCGCGCGCCGCCGCGCCGCCAGGTCGGACAGGACACGGCGTCGGGCCTCCTGCACCTGGTCGAGCAGGGCGCGCCCCTCGTCCTTGGCGCGGGTGACGATCGCCTCACCCTCCGCCACGGCGTCGGCGGCGATGCGCTCACTCTCGATGCGGGCCTCCTGCTCGGCGTTGGCCACCAGCAGTTCCACCTCGACGACCCGCTCGGCGGACGACGCCTCGGTCCGCGCCTGGAGCTCGTCCACCTGGCTCTGGGTGTCGCGCAACAGGGTGGCCGCCCCTTCCTGGGCCTGGGCCACGATCCGCGCCGCCTCCTCATGGGCGTGGCGCAGGATCTGCGCGCTGTGCTGGCCCAGTGATGTCGTCAGGGTGGCCTCGTCCACCACCGGATGGGCCGCCCGCTGCTCGGCCTCGGCCAGCGCCGCCCGGAGCTCCTCCTCACGCGCCTCGAGTGCCTCGAGGCTGCGGGACACCGACTGCAGGTAGGAGCGCACCTCGTCGGTGTCGAAGCCCCGCCGGGCGATGGCGAAGGAGTGCTGGGCGATGTCGCCGGTCGCGATCCTGGAGGACGAAATGGGGGCGCGGCCTTCTGCCATGGCCAGAGCCTACGGCGAAGCCTGGGCCGACACAGGTTTGGGTGCCACGGGATTGGTCGGCACGATGCCCCCCAGCTGCTTGAGGATGCGCAGCACCTGGTTCAGGTTGTTCACGCCATAGACGTGGAGCCCCGGGGTGGCCTTGGACTCGGCCGCCTGCAACTCCACCGACGGGACGAAGAAGACCGTCGCCCCCGCCCGCTCCACGGCGATGGTCTTCTCCGCCACGCCGCCCACGTCACCGACGTTGCCGTTCTGGTCGATGGTCCCGGTCGCCGCCACGATCCGGTTCCCCGTCAGGCGTCCGCTGCTGAGCTTGTCGATGATGCCCAGCGTCATGGAAAGGCCGGCGGACGGGCCGCCGATGTTCTGCGTGTGCACGACGACCTTGACGGGGAACTGCCAGTCCTGCTGCGTCATCGGATCGATGCCGAGGAAGGCCGTCGGCTTGGTCGGCGGGCCGCAGCCCGTGTCCACCAACCCCCTCGGCGGTGTGCCCAGCGTCACCGACTTCGTCACGACGGGACCGCTCACGAACTCGCCGACGTCGTTGATGGAGGACTCCTCGACCGAGAGCGCGGCGGCCGAGCCCGGTGCCAGCCCGTGCAGCGCGTCAATGAGCGCGCACTGGGTCGTGGTGGGCGTGCCGTTGACGGCGGTGATCACCTGCCCCACGTGCAGGGAGGAGGCGGCCGGTGAATGGGGCTCGATCCCGAAGACGAGCGCGCCGGCATTGGTGGCGCTGACCGTGTAGCCGAGGTGGGTCAGTGCCGCCGCGGTGGCGAACGACTGGGCCTGGGCCATCTGGAGGTAGCCCTGTGTGAGGTACTGGCTCTCGTTCGGCGACGGGCCGAGCAGGTCCGGCCCCGAGATCACCTCGCTGTCGGAGTCGAAGAACCGGTACTGCAGGTAGTTGAGCGCGTTCAGCTGGGTGACGAACACGTCGGTCAGCAGGATCTTGCCGGTCAGGGGATGGTTGTCCGCGGCCGGCACCTCGATGTACTGCGAGACCGGCGACGCGTCCCCCGGCGTGATGACGAAGTAGTTGACCGAGGTGCGCGCCGCGATCAGCCCCGTTCCGAGGACGATGACGACGAGCACGCCGAGCACGCCGGGCCACAGGCGCCGTCGGCGCCGGGGCTCGGCCGGGAGCGGGGGCGGGGGCGCCAACGCGCCCGCGTGGGGGCCCGCGTCGGGAGAGGTGGGGTTCGCCGCGGCTTCCCCGTCGGCGGTCGCGTCAGGTTCGGACATACTCGGAAGGTGAGCGACGATGTTGCCACGGATGGTGGCCGCGACGGCCGCGCCGAGCTCCGGCGGCGGCGCGTCAGCGTGGCCGGGCACCGGGGGGACGCCGGCCCGGCCCGCCGTGGGCTCCACGATCCCGACCCCGGCGTGCAGGCGGCGGCGCTCGGCGCGTTGGCCCGGCTGGGCGATCTGACGGCCGCCGACGTGGAGGCGGCCCTCGCCGACGGGGCCCCGGCTGTCCGGCGGCGCGCCGTCGAGGTGGCGCTGGCGGCGCGGGGCGCCGGCTCGCGCTCGTCGTTGCCCCGCGCCGTGACCGGTGCGCTGCGCGACCCCGACCCGCTCGTCGTCGTCGGCGCGGCCTGGTTCCTCGCCGAGCGCCACGTCGGGTCGGCGGTCCCGTTGCTGGCGGCCACCGCGACGGGGCACGGCGACGCCCGCTGCCGCGAGGCCGCGGTGGCCGCGCTCGGCGCGATCGGTGACACGGCCGGGCTGGCGGCCGTGCTCGGTGCGCTGGGCGACTCGCCCACGGTGCGGCGCCGGGCCACCGTGGCGCTGGCCGGGTTCGACGACCCGCGGGTGACCCCGGCACTCCGGGCGGCGGCGGAGGACCGCGACTGGCAGGTGCGCCAGGCGGCGGGCGAGTTGCTCGACGAGCCGGCCGGCCCCGAGTAAGACCGATCAGTCCTCTTCGGTGAAGAGCCGTTTCAGGCGGTCGAAGGACTCGAGGCAGACGCCGGCTCCCTGGACGACGCACTCGAGCGGCGCGTCGACCAGGTGCACCGGGACGGCGGTGGCGTCGGCCAGGCGCTGTGTCATCCCGCGCAGGAGCGCGCCGCCGCCGGTCAGGTGCACCCCCTCGAACATGATGTCCTGGGCCAGCTCGGGTGGCGCCTCGCCCAGGCATTCGACGGCGGCGGCCACGATGGAGGTCACGTTGTCCTCCAGCGCGCCACGGACCTCGACCGGGGAGAGGATCACCGTCTTGGGCCGGCCTGTCGCCACCTCCCGCCCCCGGATCTCGGCCTGTTGCTCGCCGTCATGGGGTGACGCCGACCCGATGGCCAGCTTGACCGCCTCGGCCGTGCGCTCGCCGACGGCCACACCATAACGGTGCCGCACGTAATTCTGGATCGACGCGTCGAAGTCGAAGCCCCCGCAGCGCAGCGCCTGCACCGCCACCAGACCACCGAGCGAGATCACGGCCATCTCGGCCGTGCCGCCGCCCACGTCGACGACCATGTTGCCCACCGGCTCGTGGATCGGCAGGCCGGCACCGATGGCGGCGGCCATCGGCTGCTCGATCAGGAAGCTGGCCGATGCACCGGCGCGGCGTGCCGCCTCCTTCACGGCCCGGCGCTCGACCGCGGTGATGGCGGACGGGACGCAGATCAGCACCTTGGGCCGGTTGAGCCGGCTGACTCCGACCCGGCGCAACAGCACGCTGAGCATCCGCTCGGTCACCTCGAAGTCGGTGATGGCGCCACCGCGCAACGGTCGCTCGGCCACGATGTAGCCCGGCGTGCGGCCGATCATCTGCCAGGCGTCGGTGCCGATGGCGAGCACCTCGCGGCTGCGCGAATCGAGCGCGACCACGGTCGGCTCGTTCAGCACCAGGCCCTTCCCCTTGGCGTAGACCAGCGTGTTCGCCGTGCCGAGGTCGATGGCAAGGTCGCGCGACATGGGGCCTCATGGTACGGCCGGGCCGTCGGCCGACGGCACTTTCCTGGACTTTCTCGGTATCGTCGCCCCAGTGAGTGACACGCCCGATGAACCTGAAGACGGCGTGCCGGGCCCCGGCGAGGGCGGGGAAAGCGGTCAGGACAACCCCGATTCACCCCAACGCGGCTGGATCGATCCCGACGACCGGCTGTGGCGCCATCCCAGTGAGATCGCTGGTCCGTGGCCCGATCGGGACATTCCCATCCTTCTCAACAGCCCGACGGGCCACCAGTACCGCAGCGCCGTCATGGTGCTGGTCGGCGTCGGCGCCGTCATGGCGGTGGTGGCCTGGGTCATCGTCCTGCTCTCCCCACCGTCGGAGCACCCGCTGGAGAGCGCCACGCAGGACACGGCGGCCAATGAGCCCCTGACCACCCTGGCCGGTCCGCAGAACGCGGTGCCGGCCGTGGCCCTGGCGGCCGGGCACTCCATCGTCGAGCTGCGGGCGATCACGGCCCAGGGCACAGTGCCGCTGATCGGGGTCGCCGTGGCCGAAGGGGGTCTGGTGGCGACGACCGCGGACCTCCTCGGCGGCCTGCGGCGGATCGTCATGGTCGGCCCCGGTGGCAAGCTCGAGGCCGCCTCGGTGGTCGCGGTGGACAAGACGTCCGACATCGCGTTGGTGAACGTCCCCGAGGACCTTCCGGTGGCGCCGTTCGCGGACGACACCAACCTCGACGGCGGCACGCCCGATCTGGCCCTCACCTTCGTGCCGGCGGGAGGCGGGTCGTCGGCACTGCACTGCACGGCGGGCGCGGTGACCGACGTCGGGGCGGCCATCGCCAGTGGCCCGGCCTCCACCATGCCGTCGATCACCTCGTCACCGGCGACGCCATCGGTCATCGCCGGCGAACCGCTGCTCAACACCGAGGGCTCCGTGGTCGGGATCCTTGTCGACGCCGGGTCCGGCACTGCGCCCGTCACGTTCCTCCCCAGCGACCTCGTCGTGGGCGTGGCCGACGACCTCCGATCCCAGAACCGGGTCGTCCACGGCTGGTTGGGCGTGGAGGGCACCGACGCGCCCGACGACGCCGGTGCCCGGGTGGAGCAGGTGCAGTCCGGTGGGCCCGCCTCGGGTCACCTGCAGGCCGGGCAGCTCATCGTCGCCCTGAACGCCACCCCGGTCCGCTCCATGGCGGAGCTGCGGGCGCGTCTCTACGTGCTGCCCCCCGGTGCCCCCATCACGGTCTCGGTGCAGCAGCCCGGCGGGCCCAGGGTCGTGGACATCACCCTCGGCCGGTCCTCATAGCATGCGAGGGTGAGCATGTTCGGTTCCAACGACCCCGACAACCCGATGGGGGGTCTCCTCGGCGACCTCATGAAGGTCATCGGGTCGGGCCCGGGGGCCGGTGACAGCTGGTTCGAGGCCGCCCGCACCCTGGCGTTCGGGGTGGCCACCGACAACGGCGAGGACGAGAACCCCGATCCACTGGTGCGGATCGCCTTCGAGGAACTGGCCCGGGTGGCCGAGCTGCACGTCGTCGAGGCGACCGGCATCGGGCCGGCATCGGGCGCCGGCGGGGTCTCCTTCGAGACGGTCGGGCCCGGGCAATGGAGCTTCCGCGTGCTCGAGGCGTACCGGCCCGTCCTCAAGTCGATGGTCGACGCACAGCAGCAGGGGGCGGCGGCCGTGCCGTCGTCGCTCGACCTCAGCGAGCTCGACCCCGACTCCTCCGCCGGCCTCGGCGGGTTGCTCGGCCAGTTCGCGCTCACACTCGGCCCGGTCTTCCTCGGCATGCAGTTCGGCTCCGCCGCCGGGCACCTGGCCCGCCGCGCCTTCGGCCAGTACGCGCTGCCGCTGCCCTGGCCCGAGTCGACGACCCTGCTGCTCGTGCCGGGCAACGTGGCCCGCTTCGCCGAGGACTGGAGCCTCCCGCTGCAGGAGGTCCAGCTCTGGGTCTGCCTGCGCGAGCTGACCATGCACGCGGTCCTCACCCGGCCCGGCGTGCGCGCCTCGCTCATGACGCTGCTGGGCGACGCGTCCGCCCACGCCGCGGCGGCGCAGCGCTCCATCGTCGAGCGCCTCGGCGAGGGGCTGGGAGACCAGGCGTCGCTCGAGGAGGCACTGGGAGATCCTGAAGCGCTGCTCTCCGACCTCATCAGCCCCGAGCAGCGCAGCATCTCGAGTGCGCTGACCGCCCAGACGACCGCCATCAGCGCGTATGTGGATCACATCACGGCAGGCATCGCCGAGACGTTGACGTCATCGCCGTCTGCCCTGCGCGAAGCCTGGTACCGCTACCGGATCGAGGAGGGCAAGGGCGAGCAGGCGTTTGCCGGCCTTTTCGGGCTCAACGTCGGCCAGGACGAGGTCGATCGTGGGCGCGCCTTCGTCACGGGCGTCCTGGAACGGGCGGACGAGAGTGCGCTGACCCGGCTGTGGGCCGACGAGCTCGATCTGCCGACGCCGGCCGAGGTGGACGCGCCCGGACTGTGGCTCGCCCGGATCGGGCTCCTGGACTGAGCAGTCCCCGGCGTGCGGACTGAGCACGGCGGGTCTCGGCGCAGACCCCTTGAATCCGCCGGCGTTCTCCCCCCGACTCTAAACAAACCTGTTTAGAGTCTGGGGAAAGAAGTCGGCGGCTTGTCCTGCCGGGTCAGCCGACCGAAACGGCAACTCGGCGCGGGCGGGCACGCCGCGCCGGCTCACAACGCTCGGACGCCACGAACGCGGCGGCCCCACAGCTCTCGAGCTCGTGGCGGTTGAACGCGGTGGTGACCCGGCCGCCGAGCAGCAAAGTCTCGATACTGCCGTCCCAGCTGGGCGCGATGGCATAGACGTAGTCGGCCATGGTCTCGTCGGAGCGGATCGTCGCCAGCAGATCGACGAGGTCGGTCAGGTGCTCGACCGTGGCCGCCGGCGTCAAGTCGGACGGCGTGAGCGTACGCACAAGCGCCAGCTCGTCATCGGTCAGCTCACCGACCAGCCCCCGGATGTCCCGGACGACTGTGACGTCGTCCATCGTGCTTGTTTCCCCCATCGTTGCCTCCCCCTCAAGGCGGGCGCCTGGCCCGCAACACGCCAACAACAACGGCGCCATGCTTCCACTACGGGGGTCTCGCCCACGTGGCTCGTCGGGGGCAAGTTGGGTGCGGCTGACGGCCGCGTTCGGGGCCCTGCCTGGCGCTCCGGGGCGCCCAGGATCAGGCCTCGGCCTCCTCGCCCCAGTCGAGGACCCACTCGAGCGCGAGCTGCTCGCGCTCGGCGTCGCGGACGACACGCTCGCTGTTGCGTCGGAACTGGGGGTCGTGCGGGGGGAGCAGCACCAGACGGGCCAGGACGCGCTCACGGAATTGCTCGATCACCTCGGGCGGGCCGTAGTCCGACTGCACCTCCCAGTGGGGGGCCACCGGCCCGAGGTACACCACGCGCACGTGCCCGATGGGCTCGACCGGCTCACCTTCCTCGACTGCTTGTTCCTCGGTGTCCGGGGACATGGCACCTCCTGCAATTGGCGATCCGGGCCAGCGTAGCCCCGGGGGGCGGAACGACATTCTCCCTGGTAGAGCGCGAATCGGGACCTGGATTCTTAGGAACTTCCTATCCGCAAAACCTGGCTCTGAACTGGGTGCTCCCGTAGGATGATGCGTGAAAAGGGAGCCGAACGATGAATACCGATTGGATGGCCCGGGGCAAGTGCAAGGAAGTTGCACCCGACATCTTCTTCCCGAATGACGGCATGGGCGTCTTGGTCGCCCAGCGCATCTGCGCCGAGTGCCCCGTCGCCGAGTCCTGCCTCGAGTACGCACTCCAGCACCACATCGACCATGGTGTCTGGGGTGGTGCCTCCGAGCGTGAGCGCCGTCGCATCCTCCGCCGCCGCCGCCTCTCGCACGCCGTCATCTCCCAGTAGCGCCTGAGCCGGCCGGCGTCGCCGGCTCCCGAGCCTCGCCGCTCCCTCTTCGTTCCAGGCGGGCTCTTCGTGCCACGCTGGCAGGGTGCTCCGTGCCACGCTGGCAGGGTGCTCCGTGACACCGTGCTCCTCGAGTGCGTGGTCAACATCAGCGAGGGCCGCGACGAGGCGGTGCTCAGCCACGTGGCCGCCGCCGCCGGCTCCGCCCTGCTCGACCTGCATCGCGACCCGGACCACCACCGTTCGGTCCTCACGCTCGCCGGACCCCCTGACCTGGTGCGCCAGGCGACCCGCCGGCTCGCCACGGCCACCGTTGCCCGCCTGGACCTGCGGGACCACGCGGGAGCCCATCCCCGCCTGGGCGTTCTCGACGTCGTGCCCTTCGTCCCCTACGCGCCCGGCGGCTCCGCCCCCGAGGACCTCACCACGGCTGTGGCCGAGCGCGACGGGTTCGCCCGGTGGCTGGGCGAGGAATTGGGGGTGCCGAGCTTCCTCTACGGACCCCTTCCCGGCGGCCGGACCCGGACCCTGCCCGACGTCCGCCGCCACGCCTTCGGCGGACCGCCGGACGGGCTGACCCCCGACCACGGCCCGGCGCGGGCCGACCCCCGCAGCGGGGCGAGCGCCGTCGGCGCCCGGCGGGTGCTGGTGGCCTACAACGTCTGGGTCTCCTCGGTCGAGGTGGCCCGCCGGGTGGCGCCCCTGGTGCGGGGCCCTGCGGTGCGGGCGCTGGGCGTGGCCGTCGGGGCCCGGGCCCAGGTGTCCTGCAACCTGGTCGATCCCGGCCGCTTCGGGCCTGACCTGCTCTACGACACGGTGGCCACCCTGGTCGCCGAGGCCGGCGGCGCCGTCCTGGGGGGCGAGCTGGTCGGGCTCATCCCCGAGGCCGTCCTGGCCACCGTCCCCTCCGACAGGCGGGCTGTGCTCGGCCTGTCGGAGGAGGCGACGGTGGAGTCCCGGCTCCCTGCTGCGTGAGAGCGGCGGCGGACCGCGCTGAGGACGCGCTGGCGACGTCGCGGCGCGCCAGGGCCCGAGCCCGGCGCAGACGCCGGCGCTCCCGCTCGCTCATGCCACCCCAGATACCGAACTTCTCGCCATTGGCCAGGGCGTACTCGAGGCAGTCCTCGCGCACGACGCAGCCCCGGCAGACCTCTTTGGCTTCCCGGGTCGATGCGCCGCGCTCCGGAAAGAACAGATCAGGATCGACCCCCATGCAGTTGGCCTGCAACTGCCAGCTTCGTTCTTGGCGACCGTAGAGCGTGGTGACTATGTCAACTGGCACTTTGGTTCGCCCCCCTTCTTCGCCTCAGGTGGCAATGGTGTAGTTACAGCGGTGTGGTTATCTTTCATCACACACCCGCCAGGCGCAAGGGGAAATTGCCGTATCCAGGCACGAATTGTGCGCAACGGGGCGGGTTCGGCCGTCCCTCTACCGGGTGAAACCCCAGTTGGGAGGCCATTTCGGGCCACAGCCCGTGGGGTGCCGGTCCTTCCCGCGGAACTTCGCCCCGGAGGGTCCATCCGGCCCGAATTGGGCCCGGAACTGCCGGAATGCCCCCGGAGAGCGAGTGTGAGGCGGTGCGGCGCTCAGCCGGCGGGACGCAGGACGCGGCGGTGCTGGAGGAAGTCGACCAGCACGTAGCCGCCCAGGGCGTCGGGCGTCGTGTAGAAGGTGCGCCCGCCGTTGACCCGGGCGATCTGCTCCACGAAGGGATAGTGGGTGCGCTGGAGGTCGAGAGCGAAAGTGTTGATCACGATCCCGGCCCGCGTGCAGCGGATGACCTCGGCCATGGTCCGGCGCAGCGTCTCGGGGATGGGCGGGTAGTTGAACCACACCTCGCCGGCGTCGTCGATGTGCGCGGTCGGCTCGCCGTCGGTCACGACGATGATCTGCTTCGTCCCGTGCTCGTGGGCCAGCATGCGCCGGGCCAGGGCCAGCGCGTGCTGCAGGTTGGTGCCGTAGACGTAGTCCCACATGGCCGTCGGGACCTCGTCGGGTCGGATCTCGCGGGCGACCTCGGAGAAGCCCACGATGCCGAGATAGTCCCGTGGGAACTTCGACGAGATCAGCGTCTGCAGGGCCATGGCCATGCGCTTGGCGGGGACGAAGTTGTCGCGCATCGGCATCGACATGGAGAGGTCGACGGCCAGGACGGTGGCCGAGCGGCTCAGGGCCTCGACCTCGACCACCTCGAAGTCCTCGGGGGTGAGGCGGACCGGCACGCCCGAGCCGCTCCGGCGCACCGCGTTGTGCACGGTGCTGGAGAGGTGCAGGTTGAGCGGGTCGCCGTACTCGTAGGCCTTCGTCGTCTCCTCGCGGTCGTGGCCCGTGCCCGTGCGCTGCGCGGCATGGTCACCGATCCGGTCCTTGTTGATCTGGCCGAAGAGGTCAGCCAGCGCCTTCTGGCCCAGGCGGCGCACCCCCCGGGGCGTCAACTCGATGCGCCCGCCCTGCTGCTCGATCAGCCCGGCGTCGGCCAGTGACTTGGTGAGGTTGGCGAGGCGGTCGAGTGCCCGCGCGGCGTCCTCCCCCATGTGCTGCTTGACCTGGTCCAGGTCGATCTCCCCCAGCGCAGCCGGGGTGGAGGCCGACTGGAGGACCTCCTCCATGCGATCGAGCTGGCCCAGCTGCGTGGCCAGGTCGGTGGCCCGGTCCAGGCCCATCGGTCCCTCACCGTTGAAGTCGTA
Source organism: uncultured Acidimicrobiaceae bacterium (assembly GCA_963719485.1). Taxonomy (GTDB): domain Bacteria; phylum Actinomycetota; class Acidimicrobiia; order Acidimicrobiales; family RAAP-2; genus Bog-473. The sequence goes on along the minus strand of OY970387.1, from coordinate 1,896,692 downwards.
GGACTTCTGCCAGCCGGCGTCGGGCACCGCGCGCTGGAGGTTCTGCGCCAGGCGCTCCACCTGCCAACGCAGGTCCATGTCCTCGAGGACCGAGTCCATCAGCCCGCGCAATTGCGCCTGCTGCTCGGGGCTGAGTGAGTTCCACACCGCCTGGGCGGCGGCCATGCGCTCGGCCAGCTGCTCGAGGAGCTCGTCGAGGTTCTGCGGGTTCCCCGGGAACATGTCCCCGTACTGCGCCATGAACTCCTCGAAGCTGGGGTCGAGGTCGTCGCCGCGCTCGCGCTGCTCGAGCATGGTGTTCAGCGCGTCGTAGGCGTCGCGCATGCGCTGCATCTGTTCGGCGTCCATGTTGGACAGCGCGTCGGAGGCACCCTCGAAGAAGGTGTCGGCCATCTCGCGGCGCAGCTCCTCGACCAGTTCCTCGAAGCGTTCCCGTGCCTCGGAGGAGACGAAGTCGTAGTGCTGCAGGCTGCTCACGCGTCCGGCGGGGTCGTCGGGCTGGAGGTCCAGCGCCATGCGGCGCTCCGTGGCCACATCGTCGGTCACCTCGGACCGCCGCTGGTCGCCCGAGCTGTGCGCCTCCTCCACGAGCTCGTCGATGGCGGCGCGCTCGTCCTGCTCTATCTCGTCGAGCTGGCGCGTGAGCTCGGCCATGCGCCCGTCGGGGTCGCCCTCGGCCAGCATCTCGGCGCGCCGGCGCCGCAGCTGGTCGAGCAGGTCCCGCAGCCCCGGCACCTGGTCGCCGTCGGCGTTGCGGAAGCCGCTGCGCAGGAGGCGCCGCAGCGCGTCGTCGAGGTCACCGCCGGCGAGCAGGTCATCGGTGAGGCCAGCCAGCAGGTCGTCGGGGTCGAGGTCGGCGAACTCCTGGGTGCCGTCCCATTCCGAGTAGTCGTAGCGGGCGCTCATGTGTGTCCTCTCCGACGGGCTTACTTGCGCCCGCGGTAGAGGGCGCGCGCCCCGGACGCGTCCTTGTTCAACCGCTTGGTCAGGTGCAGCCCCTCGAGGAGGAACTCCAGGGCACTGGCCATCAGGGCGGGGGATTCGGACTCGGCGGCCTCGGGGCCGGCGAGCTTGCGGGTCGGCGGCTCCAGCTCGGGGACGTCGGCCAGGACGGCGAGGTAGGCGGACGAAGGGAGGTCGTCGCCCACGTGCACCACGACCTGCTCGTGAAAGGCCGCGACGATGGCCTGTGGGTCGTCGAGGGTGACCCGGCGGCGGAACACCGCCAGGGTGGCGGCCGCCACCAGCTGCGCCACGACTTCGTCCTCGTGCCCCTCCTCCATGGCCTCGACCTCGATCTTGCCCTGGGTCGAGGGGACCAGGGCGGAGAGGTCGCAGATGCGCGGCACGGCCACCGGCTCGCCCGTGCGCAGGGCGCGGCGCACGGCGGAGGCGACCAGCGTCTCGTAGTTGGCGATCGAGAGGCGGACCGAGACGCCGCTGCGCTGGTTGAGGTGGGTGCTGCGCCGGGCCAGCTGGCTGATCTCGGCCACCACTTCCTTCATGAATTTGGGCACCGTGACCGGCACGCCCGCCGTCGGCAGGTCGGCCTCGCCCTCCATGATCTTGACCTCGGTCACGGTCTCGAAGGGGTAGTGCGTGCGGATCTGCGCACCGAAGCGGTCCTTGAGCGGCGTGATGATGCGACCGCGGTTGGTGTAGTCCTCGGGGTTGGCCGTGGCCACCAGCATGATGTCGAGCGGCAGCCGGATGCGGTGGCCCCGGATCTGCACGTCGCGCTCCTCGAGGATGTTGAGCAGCCCGACCTGGATCCGCTCCGAGAGGTCCGGCAGCTCGTTGATGGCGAAGATGCCGCGGTTCACGCGCGGGATGAGGCCGTAGTGCAGCGCCAGCTCGTCGCTCAGGTAGCGGCCCTCGGCGATCTTGATCGGGTCGACCTCGCCGATGAGGTCGGCGATGGAGGTGTCGGGGGTGGCCAACTTCTCGCCGTAACGCTGCGAGCGGTGGGCCCAGTCGATCGGCGTGGCGTCGCCCAGCTCCTCCACGCGGTCGAGCGCGTACCGCGACACCGGGTTGTAGGGGTCGTCGTTGATCTCGGAGCCGGCGATGATCGGCATCCACTCGTCGAGCAGCCCGACCATCGAGCGGATGACGCGCGTCTTGGCCTGGCCGCGCTCACCCAAGAGGATCATGTCGTGCCCGGCCAGGATGGCGTTCTCCAGCTGGGGCACCACCGTGTCCTCGAAGCCGAGCACACCGGGGACCAGTGAGGTCCCCGCCGCAATGGCCCTGGCCGTGTTGCGCCGCATCTCCTCGGCCACCGACACCGACTCCCAACCCGAGGCGCGCAGATCAGCCAGCGCTCCGGGTAGGTCGGCGGGGGGCTTGAGCGCGCCGGGGCGCGGGGTCGCGGAGGGGTCGAAGGGGGAAGAGCCGTCCATAGGCGGGAAGCCTAAACCCCGGGCCTCGAAGCCGGTGCGGCGGTTGTCGGCACGTGGCGTGCCAGCAGCTGGTCGGCCAGGGCACGCGCCGGTCGGGCCAGCGCGCGGTCACCCCGCTGCGCCAGGGCCACGGTGCGGCTCAGGGTCGGTGCCGCAAAGGGGATGGGGACGAGGGAGCCGTCGCTCGGGAGCGCGATGGCGGGCACGACCGCCGCCCCGAGGCCGGCCGCCACGAAGGAGAGGACACCGGCCATCTCCGCCCCCTCGCTCACGAGATGCGGCTCCACCCCCGCCTCCTGGCAGGCGGACAGGGTCACGGCACGCAGGTCGTAACCCTCGCGGAACATCACCAGGTCGAGCCCGTCGAGATCGCGCACGCGGACGCTGCGCCGGCCGGAGAAGGGGTGGTCGGGCGCCGTGGCGAGGACGAGGGGGTCGTCGAAGAGTGGCGTCGTCACCACCAACGGGTCCGTGACCGGCAGGACCACCAGCGCCAGGTCGAGCTCGCCGGAGGCCACCTGGGGCACCAGCTGGTGCGAGCCCGCCTCCAGCACGGCCAGGTCGATGCCCGGGTGGCTGGCGTGGAACGCCACGAGCGCCGGCGCCAGGGCGCTGGTGATCAGGCTGGGCGTGGCACCGACGGCCAGGCGGCCACGCGCCATCCCTGACAGCGCCCGCGCCTCGGCTCCCGTGGCTTCCACGTCGGCCAGCACCCGTTGCATGAAGGGGAGGAGGGCGGCGCCGTCGGGGGTGAGGGTGACCGGGCCCTGGCCGGGCCCGCGGTTGAAGAGGAGCACGCCGAGCTCCTGCTCGAGCCGCCGGATCTGACGGGACAGCGACGGCTGGGCCAGGTGCAGGCGGGCGGCGGCCTGGGTGAAGCTCTTGTCCTCGGCCACGGCCAGGGCGTAGGCCAACTGGTGCAGCTGCATCAATCAGAGCTTATAGCTCTGATCTTCATGCTCTTTATGTCTTTGACGGTGCCATTGGACGGACCGTAGGGTCGCGGCGTTGCGCGGCCGCGGACGGGAGCGCAGCAGGCACTGAGGAGGTGCGAGTGACGACGACGGTCGAGAGCGCAACCACGACACCGGTTGCGATCGGGGCGCCCCGGGGTGGGCCGGACGTGCCCACCCTGCGCAAGGACGGCTGGTGGGTCGAGCCGGCGATCACCGCCGCCATCCTCCTGGCGTTCGTCGTGTACTCGACCTGGGCCGCCTTCGTGGGGAAGAACTACTACGCGGGCGCCGACCTGCACCGGGACCTGATCTCACCCTTCTACTCCCCCTGCATCGCGAACAGCTGCGTGCCGGGCAGCCATACCTTCGGGACGCTGCCCTTCTGGAACTACTCGCCGGCCCTGCTGATTCTCATCTTCCCCCTCGGTTTCCGTCTGACCTGCTACTACTACCGCAAGGCCTACTACCGGTCCTTCTGGCTCTCCCCCCCGGCCTGCGGCGTGGCCGACGCCCACGGCAGCTACAGCGGCGAGACCCGGTTCCCGCTCATCCTGCAGAACATCCACCGCTATTTCTTCTGGTTGCTGTTGATCTTCAACTGCATCCTGACCTACGACGCCATCCTCGCCTTCCGCCAGCCCTACGTGGTCGGCGGGGTCGAACACGTGCACATCGGCATCAGCGTGGGCACGGTCGTCCTCTGCGCCAACGCCGTCTTCCTGTGGCTCTACTCGCTGTCGTGCCACGCCTGCCGGCACTTCTGCGGCGGCCAGGTGAAGTCCTTCGCCAAGCACCCCACGCGCTACAAGCTCTGGAAGTTCGTCACCCCGCTCAACGCGCGCCACATGCGCTTCGCCTGGATCAGCCTCTTCGGCGTCGCCCTGTGCGACCTCTACGTGCGGCTGGTGGCGAGCGGGACCATCCACGACCCCGGCTTCCACTTCTAGGCCGCGAGGCTCCGCATGCCCGACTACGAGACACACGACTACGACGTCATCATCATCGGCGCCGGCGGCTCGGGGCTGCGCGCCGCGATCGAGGCCAAGGAGCGCGGCCTCCGCGTGGCGCTGGTCTGCAAGTCGCTGCTCGGCAAGGCGCACACGGTCATGGCCGAAGGCGGCATGGCGGCCGCCATGGGTCACGTGTGGCCAGAAGACAATTGGCAGGTCCACTTCCGCGACACCATGCGTGGCGGCAAGATGCTCAACAACTGGCGCATGGCGCAGATCCACGCCATGGAAGCCCCGGACCGGGTCTTCGAGCTCGAGCGCTGGGGCGCGCTGTTCGACCGCACCAAGGATGGCCGCATCACCCAGAGGGACTTCGGCGGCCACCGCTACGCGCGCCTCGCCCACGTGGGCGACCGCACCGGCCTGGAGCTGATCCGCACCCTCCAGCAGAAGGTGGTCTCCATGGGGACCGACGTCTTCATGGAGTGCAAGATCCTGCGCCTGCTGCCAGACGCCGAGGGTCGGATCTCGGGTGCCGTCGGCTACATGCGCCCGACCGGGGAGATGGTGCTCTTCACCGCCAAGGCCTTCGTGCTCGCCACCGGTTCGATCGGCAAGGCGTGGAAGTACACCTCCAACTCGTGGGAGTCGGTGGGCGACGGGCACGCCATGGCCATCTGGGCCGGCGCCGACGTCATCGACATGGAGTGCGTGCAGTTCCACCCGACCGGCATGGTCTGGCCGCTCTCCGTGCGCGGCATCCTCGTGACCGAGGGCGTGCGCGGCGACGGCGGCGTGCTGCGCAACTCCGAGGGCGAGCGCTTCATGTTCAATTACGTGGCCCCCATGTTCCGGGCCGAGACGGCGGAGACCGAGGAGGAAGCCGACGCCTGGTACGAGGACCACATCAACAACAGGCGCACGCCCGACCTCCTCCCGCGTGACGAGGTGGCCCGGGCCATCAACTCCGAGGTCAAGGCCGGACGGGGCACCCCCCATGGAGGCGTGTATCTCGACATCGCGTCGCGGCGCACACCCGAGTACATCCGGCGCCGCCTCCCCTCCATGTACCACCAGTTCATGGAGCTCGCCGGCGTCGACATCACCGCGGGACCCATGGAAGTCGGCCCGACCTGTCACTACATGATGGGCGGGGTCCGCGTGGACGCCGAGACGCAGGCCGCCACCGTCCCGGGTCTCTTCGCCATCGGCGAGGTCTCCGGCGGCATGCACGGCGCCAACCGCCTCGGCGGCAACTCGCTCTCGGACCTCATCGTCTTCGGCCGCCGGGCCGGCATCGGTGCCGCCGACTTCGCTGAAGGCCGCACGGGCACGCCGAGCGTCAACGAGGCCGATGTCGCCTCTGTCATCGACGATGCCTTCGCCCCGTTCGGGCGCGAAGACGGCTACAACCCCTACGACGTCCACCAGGAACTGCAGGAGACCATGCAGTCCCTGGTGGGCATCATCCGCACCGGGCCCGAGCTCGAGGAGGCGCTGGCCAAGCTCGAGGACCTCAAGCAGCGCACGGCGAAAGTACAGGTGAAGGGCGGGCGGGCCTACAACCCCGGCTGGAACCTGGCCACCGACCTGCCGTCCATGATCACCACCTCCATCGCCGTGGCCCAAGGCGCGCTCAACCGCAAGGAGTCCCGGGGCGGGCACACCCGGGAGGACTACCCGGCCGCCGACCCCGAGCTGGGCAAGGTCAACTTCGTGCAGCACCAGACCGGCGAGCACGGGTACCTGGCGCCGATCGCCATCGCGCCCGAGCCCCTCCCGCAGATGCCGCCCGAGTTGCAGAAACTGTTCGAGGAGGCAACGTAGACATGGCCGACACCAGCACCGAGACCGCAGCGGTCGACGCCGCGACTGCGGCGAACACGACGGACGCAGCGGACACCACAGTCACCATGCGGATCTGGCGGGGCGACGACGAGGGCGGCGAGTTCACCGACTACGTGATGCCCGCCGTCGAAGGCGAGGTGGTCCTCGACGTCATTCACCGGATCCAGGCTTCCGACGCACCGGACCTCGCCTGTCGCTGGAACTGCAAGGCGGGCAAGTGCGGCTCCTGCTCCGCCGAGATCAACGGCCTGCCCCGCCTCATGTGCATGACGCGCATGGACACCCTGCCCGAGGGAGCGCCGGTCACCGTGGCTCCGATGAAGACGTTCCCGATCATCCGCGACCTCGTCACCGACGTCTCCTTCAACTACGAGGTGGCCAAGACGATCCCGGCCTTCGAGCCGGGCCCCGAGCCCGAGGGCGGCTACCGCATGATGCAGGTCGACGTCGAGCGCGGCCAGGAGTTCCGCAAGTGCATCGAGTGCTTCATGTGCCAGGACGTCTGCCACGTCATCCGGGACCACGAGGAGAACAAGCCCAAGTACGCCGGGCCCCGCTTCTTCATCCGCTTCGCCGAGCTCGAGATGCACCCGCTCGACGTCAACGACCGCCGCGAGCTGGCGCACGACCGCGGGCTCGGCATGTGCAACATCACGAAGTGCTGCACCGAGGTGTGCCCCGAGCACATCAAGATCACCGACAACGGCATCATCCCGATGAAGGAGCGGGTGGTCGACGCCCGCTACGACCCGGTGGCCTGGCTCGGGCGCAAGATCACGGGGCGCACCAAGAAGACGGCCGAAGAGGCCTCCGCCGGCTGATCGGGGCCCGGCCTGCGGCCCCCTTTCGGGGGATCGGAGAGCCTCGTCCCGCACAGCACCTCCCAGGAGACCAGACTCTCGCCATGCCCCGCTATCTCTCGCCCGAGTGGGTGGAGTCCTTCGATGCCGCGCTCGGCGCGCTCGATCTCGCCGACGCTGTCGCGGCGGCGGGCGCCGGCTCACTGGCCGCCGCCGACGGCACCTTCAGCGTGGTCCAGGTCGTGACCGGAGTCCCCGACGACATCCGCCCGGCGGGCGCAACGGGCGGAGACGTGCACGTCGTCCTCACTGTGGCCGAGGGGCGGGCCCACCTCGGGCTGGATCCCACCGGGACGGCGGGCGCCACGGCGACCATCGTGCTCGGGTATCAAGAGGCCTTGGCAATGGCGCGGGGCGAGCTCGACCCGGCGGACGCCTTGGCCGCCGGCCGCGTCCGCGTGCGGGGTGACCTGGCGGCGCTCGTCGCCGGGCAGGACGTGCTGGCCGAGGCGGCGGCCCGGCTCGGGACCGATCTCGACGCGCTAACCGACCCGGCGGGCTGAGACGCAACGTGGCCCGCACCCGCTTCTCCGCGTCGGCGCAGCCGCCCGACTTCGGTGGGCGCTACCAGGGCCGGGTGGCCGTGGTCACCGGGGCCTCTGCGGGATTGGGCGCCCAGCTCTCGGTGGACCTGGCGCGGGCCGGGGCGACCGTTTTCGGCCTGGCCCGCAACGAGGAACGGCTCGACAAGCTGGCGACCGACCTGCGCACCTTCACGCCGGGGTCGGGGACGATCGTCTGCGACGTCGCCGACACGTCCGCCCTGCGCCGGGCACTCGACGAGGTGAGCGCAGCCGGCGGCCCGGTCGACCTGCTGGTCAACAATGCGGCGCAGGACCCGGGCGTCCGCCTGGTCGACATCACGGAGGGGGACTTCCGCCATACCTTCGACGTCAACTTCTTCGCGCCCGTGGCCGCCACCCTCGCCGTCCTGCCGGCCATGCTCGAACGCGGGAGCGGGACCATCGTCAACGTGTCCTCGGACGGTGGCCGCCTGCCCTCCCCCGGCCCGGGCGCCTACCCCTCCTCCAAGGCCGCTCTCTCGGCCTTCACCGAGTCCACCTCGTTCCGGCTCGGGCCCCGCGGGGTCCACGTGCACGTGGTCTATCCCGCCTTCATGGCCACTGAGCTGGGGCTGAGCGCCCTGGGACGCGGCCTGCGCCGGCCGCCGCGGCTGACCACACGCAGTGTCGAGACGGTGTCGCGCCGGATCTTGGCCCAAGCCGGCGGACCGTCCCTCGAGATCAGCGTCTCCGGCCTGATCGACGTCGCCATGGTCTTCCGTTCCCTCATGCCCCGGACCTACCACCGGCTGCGCCGCCACTGGTAGGAAGGGCGGTGCGAACTTGGCGCCCGAGCGAACAACGCGTGACAGAAGTATCGTTTCCCCACCGGCTCGCGAAGGTCGGGCCGCAGGTAGGAGGACGACGTGCACCAGCCGATCGACGACCACTTCCTTTTGAAGTACCGGGCCCTACTCGATGCCGAAGATCTGGCATTCGACGAGCTCGAGCACGCGTGTGAGGAAGGCGACCGCACGCAGTTCGACAAGGACATGATCGATTGGCAGAACGCCCTCGAGCACAAGCTCGTCTTCCTGGCGAACGCCGGGCTCGAGGTGAAGATGCCCGTTCTGGGCTAGCTGTCGGCGCCCGCCGGAACACGCGGCGGGCGCACCCTGTGAAGGAGGACCATCACCCGCGCTGTGTCGGGACGCGACCAGGATGGTGAGGTGCCAAAGTCATCGGAGAAGAGCGCTTCCCACGCTGCGTTGAACGGAGCGGGAGAAGCGAAGCCACGGGAGGCCCCGCGGGTCAACGCCCCGTCGAGCCGGGTGAACATCGCGTTCCCGTTCTCGCAGATCAAGCTGGAGGAACCCAGCAAGGAGCTGGCGGAGTTGGCCGCGCTCGTGTTCGATCTTGTCGGGGCGATGGCCGAGTGGGTCCCCGAGGACCGGCTCGAAGACCTTCGATCCCGGGCGCAGGTGCTGCGCGACGCATTGCGCTGAATCGGATCGGCCCGCGCCACGTCGACCCGGGCGCGTCGGCGTTCGCCTACTGCAGGCCGAGGGAGTCGGCCAGCCGGCGCAGGGCCGCCTCGAAGAGGAGCCCGGGCTCCCACACGGTCTTGCGCCAGTGCCCGAACACCTCGAGGCTGATGGTGCCGATTATCGTCGTCCAGGCCTCGAGGGCGAGCACCACCGTCTCGACCGGCAGCCCCGGGAGCAGGCCGTCGCTGACCGGTTCCACCGCGGCGCGCAGCTCGTCCGACACGCGCCGCGCCTGGTTGTCCGGGCGCAACCGGCCCGCGTCCTTCGCCGCAACGAGGGGACGCACGAGGGCGGCCGCCACCCGGGCGTAAGGCTCGACGGTGTCTTCGGGTGCCTCGTACCCCGGGACCGGGGTCCCGAAGATGAGCCCCCACTCGTGCGGGTGCCCGAGGGCCCAGAGGCGTAGCGCCCGCGGCACCGACAGCCAGCGCTCGGCGTCGTCCGCTCCGTCTCCCGACGTCTGCTCCGCCCGGTCCGCCGCCCGCTCGGCCTCGCGGGCCAAGGCCTCGTAGGCGTCGAGGATGAGCGCGCTCAGCAGGGCATCGCGCCCGTCGAAGTAGCGGTACAGGGCCGACGGGGCCATGCCCAGATCTCGGGCAATCGAGCGCAGCGACAGCGCGGCCCCACCGTCGCGGGCCAGGTGGGCCCCGGCCACGGCCAGGATCTCCGCCGTCATCTCCTCCCGAACCCGCTCCCGGGCCGTCCGTGGCGCTGACATGCGGCCAGTCTGATCGGCCTCGGCGGAGAACACAAGTACTTGACAAGAACATTGTTCGCATTTAGTATCGATGTTCATGAGACGCCGCACCAGCGAGGAGAGCATGATGACCACCACGAGCACGAACCCGTCCACCGAGCAGCCGGGCCCGGCCCACTACAAGCAGCCGGACTGGTTCACCCGCCACGTCTTGAACTCGGTGGTGAGGGGCCTGACCCGCATGGGCATCAGCGTGTGGGGCTCCCGGGTCCTCGAGCACCGGGGCCGGACCACCGGCAAACTGCACCACGTCCCGGTGAACCTCCTGACGATCGAAGGGACGCAGTACCTCGTCTCGCCGCGCGGGGAGACGCAGTGGGTCCGCAACGTGCGCCACGCCGGAGGTCACATGGTGCTGATCCTCGGGCGGAGGCGCCAGCAGTGCACAGCGCGGGAGGTTTCCGTGGCCGACCGCGTGCCGATCCTGCGCGCCTACCTTCGGCGCTGGAAGTTCGAGACGGGGATGTTCTTCGAGGGCGTCACGCCCGACTCCACCGACGCCGAGTGGGCTGCCGTGGCCGCCGACCACCCGGTCTTCCAGCTCGTCTGAGGCACCGGGTTCCCCACGGATCCGGTCAGGCGGGGCGGGTCCCGGTGCGGCATCATGACCTGCGTGACCGGTCTCCACGAAGGGCTGCCGAACAGTGGGGGCGCTCCGGAGGGACCGCTCCCACCGTCCGAGGCGCAGCTGGCTCACCGCACCCTCGTCGCATTCGACCGCGCGCTGACCAACTGGGGCAGCCGCGGCGCGCTGGAGGAGGGCGACGGGGTGGTGCTGTGCGCGGGCGGGACCTGGATCCCCGTCGTGGCCAACTGCGCCTTCCGCTCCGATGATTCGTTGCCCGGCGACGCGCTCGTCGCCCGGGCCGACGCGTTCTTCGCCGGCCTCGCCCGGGGCTTCACCGTCAAGGTGCGCGACAGCGGCGAGGACGAGGAGCTGCGCCGGGCCTGCGAAGGGGCGGGCCTGGAGCCCTTCGGCGACGCCGTGCCCGAAATGATCTGCCGCTCCCCGCTGCCCGACCCCCATCCGATCGAAGGGGTGACCGTGCGGGTGATCGACGACGACGCGGGCGTGCGCGACTTCATCACGGTGAACGCGGAGGCCTACGCCACGTACGGGATGCCGGCCGAGGTGCTCGCCGATCTCTTCGACGAGACGGCCCGGGTGCTCGGGGACGCCGCGGCGTCCATCGTCGTGGCACACCGGGGCGACGAGGCCGTTGCGACGGCGATGGCCTACGAGAGCGACGGCGTGGCCAGCCTGCAGTGGGTGGGCACCGTGCCGGCCGCCCGCACGGCCGGGCTCGGCGCGCTGGTCACGGTGGCGGCGACCAACCTGGCCTTCGCCCACGGTGCGTCGTCCTGCTCGCTCCAGGCCTCGCCGATGGGCGAGCCGGTGTACCGCAGCCTCGGCTACGAGACCGTCTACCACTACGCCGAGTACGTCCGCTGGCCCAAGCCGCCGCGCTGAGGGACAGCGCCAACGAACGACCCCGGGGGGCGCTGCTCAGTCTCCCAGCAGACCCCGGACGTAGGCCGCCTGGCCCACGTGCTGGAGGCAGTCGTCGGCGATGCTGACCAGGCGCACACCCAGGGTCACCGGAGGATCCCAGCGGGAGTCGACGACGCGGTCCAAGTCGTCGGGGGCCAGGCCCTCGAGCATCGCCGTGGTGCGCGCGTCCACCTCACCGAGGTAGCCGAGGAGCACGTCGGGACTCTCGGGCTGCACGGTGCGGACCTCTTCGGTGCTGTGCCCGTATCCCGTGTTGGAGGGATCGGGCTCGAGCCCGCAACGGCGGGCCCAGTCGCCACCGGCCCACACCTGTTCTGTCCCGAGCAGCTCGGAGATGTGGTGGTCCTGCACCCGGGCAAGGTGCCAGGCGAGCCATCCGATCGTGTTCGCCCCCGGCTGAGGGGCGCGGCGGAGTTCCTCCGCGTCCAGGCCCTCCACCGCCGCCGCGGTGAGGGGCGGGATCCGGCCGTACAGCTCGAGCAACAGCGCCGCGATGTCCATGGCCCGCACCTTATGCAGCGTGAGCGGCGGGCCCGACGTCCGCACCGCGCGGAACCGGCGGCTCAGGTGCCCCCGGCAAGCTCGATGCCCGGCGACTGGATGTCGTAGCGGGCGACGGCCGTGTAGGCGACCAGGACCACGACGACGGACGTCAACACCAGCGCTGTCTGCCAGTCCCCGAAGGCGGCGCCGCTCAGGTCGTGCCCCTTGCTGAGGTAGTCGGCGAAGGACGCGCCGATCGGGCGGGTGATGACGTAGGCGAACCAGAAGGCGAAGATGCTGTTCCATTTGAGGAACTTCCAGCCGGCCCACGGGATGAGGATCACGCCGCAGAAGAGCAGGGCCGACGCCAGGTAGCCCAGGCCGAGCGTGCTGGCGGCGAAGTCACCCACCGCTGTCCCGAGGGCGAAGGTGGCGAAGACGACGCACCAGTAGTACTTCTCGCGCCGGCTCGTCGTGATGCTGTGGATGTCGAGCGTGTGCTCGCTCCGGTTCCAGAGGAAGAAGACGACGCCGAGGACGACCAGCCAGAACAGCGACGTCACGGCGTAGGGCATCCCGAAGACCAGGTGCATCGTGTCGGCGACGCCCGTGCCGGCGGTGGCGATGGCCAGGGCGAGGAACCAATAGGTGAGCGCCGAGTAACGCCGGGATGCGAACTGCAGGAACAGCGCTAGGCAGAACGCGGAAACCTCGACGACGAAGCCGAGTGCCTTGCGCGAGACGAACATGTCCGAGATGGCTTCGCCGGACGCGGTGGTCGAGATCTTGATCACCCAGAAGAGAGCGGTGACCTCCGGCACCTTCGCGGCCAACGGCTGCTGGCTGAACACTCTGCGCAATGTGCGCACGCTGTGGTTGTCTCCTTGGCTCGGTGGCTCGGTGTCGTGCTCGTCGGGAGAACGTCAGGCGGCGCGCCGAACGGCGCCGCCGCGGCTCATGGTAGCGAGGCCGTCCAGCCGGCCACCGGCGTCCGGTTCGGATCGTTCTCCCAGGTCAGCGCTCTTTCGGTCGGCCGCCTCCGACTTCTGGATGAGGCGCGCCGGCGTCGAATTCATCCTTGAGTCGGTCCGAGGGCGATCGGCTCTCCCCCGCCGGCCGCGGACCGGTAGGCGGCGTCGACCAGCCGGTGGGCCTCGAGGGCGACATCGAGCCCGGGTTCGGGTGGCCGGCCGGCGGTCACGGCATCGGCGAAGGCCCGATCGGCCTCGACGTAGGCCCGCACGGCCAGGCCGACCGCGTCGTCGGCCAGCGGCAGCGCGTCGACCCACGCCGGCGACGGACAGGCCCGGACCTCGGTCCCCTCGCTGGTCTGGAGGTGGAGGGGACCGCGGAACTCGTTGTCCAGCCACACCATGCCCTGGCGGCAGAAGACTTCGACCCGGCGAGTCGAACCGCGACTCAAGATCTCGTGCCACACGCTGGTGAGCTGTGCCTCGAGTCCCGAGGCGAAGGACAGCGTGACGGCGGCCAGATCCTCGATGCCGGGGTGGCCGGCATGGTTGGCCGTCCGGGCCAGGACCGACTCCACGTCGCCGAAGCAGAAGCGCAGGATGTCGAGGTCGTGGATGGAGTGCTCAATCAGGCAGCCACCCCCAGCCTGGGCGACGTCCGCCCGCCACTGCGACGCGTAGGTGCCCTGAATGGGGAAGTACTGATCGTCCCGGAAGACCACCGCCATCGGCGCGCCGATCGTCCCGCCCCGGACCAGCTCGCGCAGCGCCCGGAAGACGGGGGCGCTGCGCAGCACGAGGCCGCTCTGGCTCGCCACACCCGCGGCACGGACCGCCTCGACCAGCGCGGTGGCGCGGGCCAGGTCGACGTCGAGCGGCTTCTCGCAGAACACGGCGCACCCGGCGGCGAGGGCCTCGTCGACCACCCCGCGGTGGCCCGCGGTCGGCGTACAGACCCAGAGGGCGTCACAGCTCCGGGCCACCGCCGCGGCTTCGGCGAGCACCTCGACGTCGTGACCACCGAGCGCATCGGCGAAGCCCCGGGCACGGCGCTGCTGCTGGTCGTGGACGGCCACGATCGATGCGTCCAGCACGCCGCCGTCGATCATCGCCTTCAGGCCGAGGCCGTGCCCCCATGCGATGACGCCGGATCCGACGAAGCCGAGACGCAGCATGCCGGGGACACTAGACATCCCACGGCGCCGTCGGGGGCGTCAGCCCGTCAGCTCGCCGGCGACGCGCCCGTCCAGCGCGTCCATGAACCGTGCCGCTACCATCACGAGCAGCGCGATCTCGTGCCGTTCCCGGCGCCTGATGGGCGCCGGCCGGCCGCCGCAAACGGTGAACCTGGTCGCGTCGACCGGCTCGAGGAACACACCCGAGCCCGTGGTGTCATTCGCCGGGTCGGCCCCGCTGCGCGACCCTTCGGCGAAGGCGGCGACCCACTGCACGGGGGGAACGTCGCCGTGCACCTCGGCGTAGCCCGTGAGGTCGTCGTCCGCCAGCGCGAGCCACGTCAGGTCGAACAGCGTAATCAGGCGGCCGGTCAGCGCCTGGAGCGCCGCGGTGGGCGTGGCGGCCTGCAGGATGGCAGCCGCGGCCGCCAGGACGGTGTCCTCCCGGTCCGGTGCCGCCGCCCGCAGCGCGGTGACGTCTTCGACCCCCGCCCCCGGGACGTTGCGGATGCCGCGGCAGACCGCGTCGACCGCTCCGGGCACGTCGGGCAGCTCCACCACGAGCTCGTCGATTGCCACGCCCGCCTCCCGCTCGAGCACCTCGAGCCCCACGACGTTGCCCTGCGCGGCGCCGATCTCGGCCGCCACCGCACCCAGCACCCCCGGCGCGTCGGGCAGCCAGATCCGCATGCGGGTCAGCACCGGGTCACCACCCATTTCGCGTGCGTCTCCATGCGCTCAATGGACCCGTGCCATGCGCACCACGACCCGCATGGTGTTCTCTGCATTCCCGGCATAGATGCCCTTCACCGGCGGGACGTCGCCGTAGTCGCGCCCACGCCCGACAGCGACGTGGCGCTCCCCCACCGGGCAGTCGTTCGTCGGATCGTACGCCCACCACCGGCCCGTCCAGACCTCCACCCAGGCGTGGCTCTCCCCGGTGATCTCCTCCCCGATGCTGGCCTCCTCATCCGCATGGAAGTAGCCCGAGACGTACCGCGACGGCAGCCCGACCGACTTGCTCAGGGCGAGCACCAGGTGCGCGAAATCCTGGCAGACCCCGCCACCATCGTTATAGGCCTCATCGGCGGAGGTGTGCACCGAGGTGACGCCGCGCACGTAGCGAAGCGACTCGTGCGTCGTGCCCATGATGCGTCGCGCCGTTTCGAGCGGGCGATCGGTGCGGAGGCCCGCCGCGATCTCTGACAGCTCCGGTCCGGGCGCGGTGTAGAGGTGATGCGACAGGTGGTCAGCCATCGTCGTCGAGGCGTCGGCCACCTCCTCCCAGGTGCAGTCCTCGGGCTCGTCCGAGTTCTGGGTGTCGACGAGGGAGTTCCCCGTGATGGTGAGCACCTCGTGGCCACGATCGACGTTGAAGGCCACCACATGGGTCCCCCAGTAGTCGAGATAGGAGTACTGGGGGGCCGGCGGCAGCGTCACCACTCTCGTCTCCAGCGCGGTCTGACGTCGTTCGGTGCGCGGGGTGAGGCGCAGCTCGTTGTAAGAGGCCCGCGCCGGGGCGTCGTAGTCGAATCGTGTCTCGTGGGAGACACGCAGCCGCCATCCATCGGTGCGGCTCACCCCCCACTACCCCCCTGGCGCCATGCCATCGGGAGGTCCTGGGCGAAGTAACGCCGCGTCACAGCGTCGCTCACCGAGGAGATCGAGGACTGCAACCGCTCCAGGCGGGTCTCCAGTCCACGCGACAGCGTCGCCGGCGCCGAGTACTCGAGTTCGGCCCGGGCCAGGCCGACCAGCCCGCGGGCGTCGTCCCAGGCCCCTTCGCGCCCGGCGTTGATCTGGTCGAGACACTCCTCGGCCAGGGTGAGGGAGGCGAACGCAGAGCGCGGGAAGAGGCGGTCGCGCAACAGGAAGTCGAGGACGCGGCCCGGCTCGACGACGCCCTGCGAAAGGCGCAGGTACGGTTCGTAGCCGCCGCAGGAGCGCAGGAGCATGACGAGCCCGCTGTCGAACACTTCGTCGAATGCGACCGTCGCCAGCTGCCGCGCCACCACGTCGGTGCGTTCGAGGCAGCGGCCCAGGGTGAAGAAGAGCCAGGTCTGATCGCGGCTCATCATGGTGTCGGCCAGACCCATCATGCCGGCACACTGGGTCTTGACGAAGGAGAGGTAGAAGGCCGGCCCGGCGCGGCGACCGGTCTCCCAGCGCAGAGGGAGCTCGGCCCAGGTGGCGTTGATGTGCTCCCAGAACTCGACCGGCACGACGTGGCGCACGGCGCGTGTGTTCTCCCGGGCCGCGGCGAGTGCACCGGCGATGGAGGACCTACTCTCGGGATCGGTGGCCAGGCGCTCCGTCGCCTGCCACAGCGTCTCTGTCCCCGAATCGGGGAGACCCATGACGGCCAGGAGGCGGCGGGCTGCGTGCGAGCCCTCCACGTCGCTCTGCTCGAGGGCCTGGTACACCGAGACGTCGAGGATGCGCGCCGTTCCCTCCGCCCGCTCCACGTAGCGGCCGACCCAGAATATCGACTCCGCAACGCGGCTCAACAGCGCGGCGGGTCACAGGCACGACCGGCCTTGCTGTTGCTGCTGTTGCTGCTGCACTCCGAGCTCGCCGTCGGCGGCCGGCCCGACGTCCATGGGAGGACCGGCCTGGAACGGCGCGACCTGGCGCGGGGGGAGCAGCGGCATGGAGAGTCCGCCGCCCACGACCCAGGTGTCCTTGGAGCCACCGCCCTGGCTGGAGTTCACGACCAGGCCGCCCTCTCCGAGCGCCACCCGGGTGAGTCCACCGGGGAGGACCCAGATGTCCTCGCCGTCGTTGACGGCGAAGGGGCGAAGGTCCACGTGGCGCCGCACCATGGTGTCGCCCACCCAGGTGGGGGACGTGGAGAGCGCGACGACGCTCTGGGCGATCCAGTGGCGCGGGTCGGCCTCGACCGCGAGCGCCACCTCGTCGAGCTCCGCGCCCGTTGCGGCGGGGCCGATCACCAAACCCTTGCCGCCCGAGCCGTCGACCCGCTTGAAGACCAGATCGCCCCGGCGGGACAGCGCATCCTTGCGGACGGCGCCGTCCACCAAGTGCATCGTCTCGACGTTGTGCAGGATCGGGTCCTCGCCGAGGTAGTAGCGGATCATCGCCGGCACGTACGTGTAGACCAGCTTGTCGTCAGCCACGCCGTTCCCCACCGCGTTGGCGATCGTCACCCGTCCCGCCCGCGCCGCGTTGACGACGCCGGGGCAGCCCACCAGGGACTGGGGCCGGAACTGTAGAGGGTCGAGGTAGTCGTCGTCGACGCGACGGTAGATGACGTGCACGGGCACCTCGCCCTCGGTGGTCCGGAGGAAGACGTCGGTGCCGTGGCACACGAGATCACGACCCTCCACCAGGTGCACGCCCATGAGGCGGGCCAGCAACGCGTGCTCGTAGAACGCCGAGTTGTGCACGCCGGGCGTGAGGACGACCACGGTCGGGTCCTGCACCGAGGCCGGTGCAGCGCGGCGCAGCGCGTTGATCAGGCGCGCCGGGTAGTCGGTGACCATCTGAATCGGTTGGCCCCAGAACAGGTCGGGGAGCACCCGCGCCATGGCGGTGCGGTTGGCCAGCACGTAGCTGACCCCCGACGGGCTCCGGAGGTTGTCCTCCAGCACCCGGAACTCGCCGTCCTCGTCGCGGATGACGTCGATCCCCGCCACGTGGATGCGGACGCCGTTGGGTGGCGAATAGCCGTAGGCGGCCCGGACGAACCCCGGGGAGCTCGTGATCACCTCATGGGGGACCAGCCCGTCACTGACGATGCGGGCCGCCCCGTACACGTCGTCCAGGAAGATCTCGAGCGCCCGGACGCGCTGGGCCACTCCGGCGGCCACCTTGGACCACTCGGCGCCGGTGAAGATCCGGGGCACCACGTCGAGGGGGAACGGTCGCTCCTCTCCGTCGAGGTCGAAGGTCACGCCCTGGTCCATGAAGGCGCGGGCGAGCCGGGAGGCGCGGGTCGAGACGTCCACCGGGCCCATCTGGGCCAGCGAGGAGGCCACGGCGGCGTACGACGCCCGGGCCGTGCCGTCGCGGTCCACCATCTCGTCGAAGGCGGCCTCGGTCAGGCCACGCGCCGACGCGCCGTAACCGTCGAAGAGGTCTCCCACGGTCTCAGGGTGCCAGGCCTGTGTTTCGCCCCGGTTTCACGGCTGCGAACAGCCGGTGACGGCTCCCGGGACGGGTGCTACCCGATGAGTCCGAGCCCCTTGACGTCGTCGCGCTCGGCCTGCAGCTCGTCGGTGGTGATCCCGATGCGCTCGGCGGCGAAGTCGTCGTGGGCGAAGCCTTCGACCACCGACCAGCCGCCCTTGCCGTCGGACGCCACCGGGAACCCGAACTGCAGGCCCTCGGGCGCGCCGTACTGGCCCTCGCTGGCGACGGCGACCGAGAAGCAGTCCCCCTTGGCGGTCTTGGTGCGCAGGCTGACCACGGTGTCGATGGCCGCCGCGGCCGCCGAGGCGGCCGAGGACGAGCCCCGGGCGTCGATGATCGCGGCGCCCCGCTTCTGCACCGTGGTGATGAAGTCGCCCCGCAGCCACTCGCCGTCGGTGATGACCTCGGTCGCCGGCTTGCCGCCGATACGGGCGTTGGCGAAGTCCGGGAACTGGGTCGCGGAGTGGTTGCCCCAGATGGCCACGTTCGTGACGTCGCCCACCAGCGCCCCCGCCTTGGCGGCGAGCTGCGCCTTGGCCCGGTTCTCGTCGAGGCGGGTCATGGCGAACCAGCGGTCGGCCGGGACCTCGGGCGCGTTGGCAGCGCGCGATCAGACAGTTGGTGTTGCAGGGGTTGCCGACGACGAGGATCCGCACGTCCGACGCGGCGTTCTCGGCGATGGCCCGGCCCTGCGGCTTGAAGATCCCGCCGTTGACGCTGAGGAGGTCACCGCGCTCCATGCCCGCCTTGCGCGGGATGGAGCCGACCAGGAGGGCCCAGGAGGTCCCGTCGAAGGCCGTCTTGAGGTCGGACGTGGCGACGATGTCGTGCACCAGCGGGAAGGCGCAGTCGTCGATCTCCATGACCACACCCTCGAGCACGCGCATGGCGGGCTCGATCTCGAGGAGCCGCAGCACGATCGGCTGGTCCTCACCGAGGAGCTGGCCCGACGCGATGCGGAACAGGATGGAGTAGCCGATCTGGCCGCCGGCGCCGGTGACGGTGACGTGGACGGGAGGCTTGGCCATGGGGAAGAGGGTCCTTTCCGACAGTGCTTGCTGATCCGACGGTTGTCTTCTGCGTGGGTTACAGGCGGTCGACGATGGCGGAGGCGAACTCCGAGCGTCTTGACCTCGGTGGCGCCTTCCATCAGGCGGGCGAAGTCGTAGGTGACGATCTTGTCCGCGATGGTGGCCTCGAGCGCCTGCACGATGTCGGCCGCCGCGTTGTTCCAGCCGAGGTGCTCGAACATGAGCACGCCCGAGAGCAGCACCGAGCCGGGGTTGACCTTGTCCTGACCGGCGTACTTCGGCGCCGTGCCGTGGGTCGCCTCGAAGATGCCGTGGCCGGAGACGTAGTTGATGTTGGCCCCGGGCGCGATCCCGATGCCTCCGACCTGCGCGGCCAGGGCGTCGGAGAGGTAGTCGCCGTTGAGGTTGGTCGTGGCGATGACGTCGAAGTCCGACGGCCGGGTCAGCACCTGCTGCAGCGTGATGTCCGCGATGGTGTCCTTGACCAGGAGCTTGTCGCCCGGCTTGCCGTCGCAGTCGTCCCAGCCGACGGCGACGTCGGCGAACTCCTCGCGCACGAGCTCGTAGCCCCACTCGCGGAACGCGCCCTCGGTGAACTTCTGGATGTTGCCCTTGTGCACCAGCGTCACGGACTCGCGCTTGCGGTCCGAGCGCGTACTCGATGGCGGCGCGGATGAGCCGCTTGGAACCCATGGGCGAGATCGGCTTGATCCCGATGCCCGAGAGCTCCCTGATGGGCCAGCCCATCTCGGTGCGCAGGTAGGTGGCGAGCTTCTCCGCCTCCGGTGTGCCGGACTGGACCTCGTAGCCGGCGTAGACGTCCTCGGTGTTCTCGCGGAAGATGACCATGTCGACCAGCTCGGGGTGCAGTCACCGGCGAGGGGACGCCGGTGAACCAGCGCACCGGGCGCAGGCAGACGTAGAGGTCGAGGATCTGGCGCAGCGCCACGTTGAGCGAGCGGATGCCGCCGCCGACCGGCGTGGTCAGCGGGCCCTTGATCCCGATCAGGTCGAGCGGAAGGTGTCGACGGTCTCGTCGGGCAGCCAGCTGCCCGTCTCGTCGAACGCCTTCTGGCCGGCCAGGACCTCCTTCCAGGCGACCTTGTGGCCGTGCTTGGCGGCGGCGGCGTCGAGGACCAGCTTGGCTGCGGGCCAGATGTCGACCCCGGTGCCGTCGCCCTCGATGAAGGGGATGATGGGCTCGTCGGGGACCTGGAGCGTGCCGTCGTCGCCCATGCGGATGAGATCTGCCATGGAGGCGATGCTACGGGGCCTGGCCAGCGGGTTCCCAATCGGGCTGGTGGGCTGGTCTGCCCGGATCGGGGTCGCCGGCCGCCGAGCGGCCGGTCGCCGCCTCAGCTCCCGAGCAGCCCGGCGAGGCGGGTGTACTGCTCTGCCTCCGGCCCCAGGATCTCGCCCACCCAACGCAGGGTCCGGGCGGCGTCGACCTCGGTGCCCCAGCGGAGGATCTCGGTGATGTCGAGCCAGTCCTTGGGCCGGTCGAAGATGGCCTTGCAGACGATGAGGTGCTCGGGGGCGACGATCGGGATGTCGACGGGGCCGAAACCGACGACGCGGGCGAGACCGGCCATTTCGAGGTGGAGGTCCATGGTGGCGAAGAACACATCGAGGTAGGAGCCGCCCCAATTCAGCCTCGCCTGGCCGTCGACCGCGATCGCCGCCCGATCTTCGGCTGTCACCGTCACGCCGAGCCGGGCCAGCATGGCCAGGATCGGCTCTGCGGCCTCGGGTGGCAGGGTCAGATTGATGTCGATGTCGGTGGTCGCCCTGGGGTTGCGGTACCAGGCCAGTGCGATCGCCCCCCCGAACTGATGAGGCACTCCGACGGAGTCGAGCATCTCGTGCAGCGAGACGATCTTGGGGGCCAGATCGTCGTAGTGCCCGGTCCTGGTCAGCGTCGGACCTCGGCCGTCAGTCCGCGGCCCCGACGGAGCGCGCCGCCCGCAGGCGGGCAAGCGGTGGGAATCGCAGAGGCTCCGGGGGCCGGGGGGCCTGGAAGGCCGAGACCTGGGCGACGACACCCAGCAGGTCGATGAGGGCGTCGCCGGGATCCCGGCGGGCGCCGGGCGGGGGGACCCGTTCGAGCGGACCGCGCCATCCGGCGGGAGGCCTCGACGAACCGCCGCGTGTCCTGGCGAACCGGTGTGGCCACGCCGCCCAGACGTCTCTGGCCGCGGCGGCGGGCGGCGGACACGCTGGCCTTGAGGGCCGAGGCGCGGACCGCGTCCGGGTCGAAGGGTCGGCTCGCGCAGGCGTGCCGTGTCGATGACCTTGTCGGTGAGCTGCTCGAAGTTGGCCAGGGTGCGCGCACGGGGCCCCTTGGGCGTGTGCAGGGACTCCCGGATCTCGAAACGGCCTCTGGGGCGGGCGACCACGTATGCCACTGCGGCCAGTATATACCCACTACATACCCACTAGGATCGCCTGGGAGTGCGGACGCCTCACCCGGGGCGTCGTGTGGCCTCTGGTTCAGGTCAGGCGGTGCCCGGCCCCAGTCCCAACGCGGCGTAGATCTCGCGGGTCGCGCTCGAGGTGTTGAAGGTGTAGAAGTGCAGCCCCGGTACGCCGGATTCGAGGAGGTGGGAGCAGAGCTCGGTGGCCAGCTCCACCCCTTCCTTGCGCACCGCCTCGGCGCCACCCCGCTCGTCGGCGGCGCGCAGGCGATCCTGCATCCAGCCCGGCGCCGCCGCGCCCATGGCGCCCAACCGCCCCATCGTCGACAACGAGGTCACCGGGAGGATGCCGGGCAGCACGGGCGTCTCCACGCCGCGCTGGCGCAGGTCGGCCATCAGGCCCTCGTACTCGGAGGCCTCGAAGAAGAATTGGGTGATCCCGAAGTCGGCGAGGGCGAGCTTGGCGGCGAGGAAGTCACGGTCGCTCGGCAGGTCGGGCGAGCGCGGGTGGCCGGCCGGGTGTGCCGCCACGCCGACAGAAAAGCCGCCGATGGCCCGGGCCAGGTCCACGAGCTCCGCCGCGTAGGCCAGCTCGCCGGGACCGGCGGAGGGGTCCTCGGGCGGGTCGCCCCCGAGCGCCATCAGGTTCTCGACCCCGGCCTTGCGCAGGGACACGAGAATGTCGGCCAGCTCGAGGCGGGTGTGGGCCACGCAGATGATGTGGGCCATGGGGTTGAGGTTCGTCGTGTGGAGCATGCCCGTCACCAGGTCGACCGTGCGCTGGCGCGACTCGGCGCCGCCGCGGTAGGTCACCGAGACGAACGACGGCTCCAGCGGCTGGAGCTCGCCGATCGTGCGGGCCAGGGTGGCCAGCTCCTTGTCGTTCTTGGGCGGGAAGAACTCGAAGGAGTAGGTCGGACCGGCGGCCAGCAGTTCCGCGATGCGCGTCATGGCGCGGACGCGACCTTCCCGGTGCCTCCCGTTGCCGTCCCGGTGTCGTCGGCACCAGCCTCGACGCGCCCGAAGTCGTCCTCGAGCCGGACGATGTCGTCCTCGCCGAAGTACGAGCCCCGCTGGACCTCAATCAAGACGACGTCGGTGTCCCCCTCGTTGGCAACACGGTGTGCGCTCTCGAGCGGGATGTCGATCGCCTCCCCCGCGTGCACCCGGGACACGGTGCCGTCGAGGGTCACCGTTGCGGTGCCCGACACGATGAACCAATGCTCGGCCCGCTTGGCGTGGCGCTGATAGCTGAGCCGCTTCCCGGGGTGCACGACGAGGCGCTTGACCTTGTGATCGGGCGCGTCGTCGTCGAGCACCGTGTAATTGCCCCACGGGCGCTCCGAGTACTCGCGTTCGCTCACTTGGTGCCTGCCTCCGTACGTGGCTCGCCCACGGAAGGGGAACGGTCCCCGGCGCTGATCTCACTTCGCCGACATCTCCGCAGCCCGCAGCGCGTTGCGGTACAGCATGGCACGGGTCATGGGGCCGACCCCGCCGAGGCGGGGCGTGATCCAGCCCGCCACCTCGGCCACATCGGGGTGGGCGTCGGGGATGAGCTTCTTTCCCTCGAACGTCGTCCCGGCCGACACCACGGCGGCGCCGGGCTTGACCATGTCCGGCGTGAGGAGGTGCGGTCGTCCGGCGGCGGCGACCACGATGTCGCCGGTGCGCACGATGGCCGCCATCTCGCGCGGGGACGCCCGTGTGCACCATGGTCACCGCGGCATTGAGGCCGGGGCGCTTCAGCGACAGGAGCATGCCCAGCGGCCGGCCGATCGTGACACCGCGCCCGATGATCACGGCGTGGCGGCCCTCGACCGGGACGTCGTACGCGTGCAGGAGCTCCACGATGCCCGCGGGCGTGCAGGGCAGCTGGCCCGGCGTGCCGATCACCAGGCGTCCGAGGTTCACCGGGTGCAGCCCGTCGACGTCCTTGGCGGGGTCGACGGCGAGGAGGGCCTGCGTCTCGTCGAGCCCGTCGGGCAGCGGGAGCTGGACCAGGAAGGCGCTGATCTTGGGGTCGCGGTTGAGGCGGGCGATGACATCGAGCACCTCGCCCTGGGTGGCCGTGGCCGGCAGGTGCTCGCCCGCCGAGTAGATGCCGAGTGCGGCACAGTCCGCATGCTTCATGCCGACGTAGCGCTCGCTGGACGGGTCGTCCCCGACGAGCACCGTACCGAGGCCCACATGGATGCCTTCGGTGGCCAGTTGCGCCACGCGGTCGGCTACCTCCGCGTTGATTCGTTCGGCGACCGACTCACCGTCGAGCAGGATGGCGCCCATCAGTGCCGGAAGTGCCGTTCGCCAGTCAGGACCATGGCCAGACCGGCCTGGTCCGCGGCGGCGATGACGTCGGGGTCCTTCACCGATCCGCCCGGTTGGACGACGGCGGTGACGCCGGCATCGGCCAGCACGAGGAGCCCGTCGGGGAAGGGGAAGAAGGCGTCACTCGCACCCGCGCCGCCCTTGGCGCGTTCGCCCGCCTTCTGGACGGCGATCTCCGCGGCCACGACGCGGGACTGCTGCCCCGCCCCGACGCCGACCGCCTGCCCGTTGGTGACGATGGCGATGGCGTTGGAGGTCGTGCGGCCGCACACGCGCCACGCCAGCACCAGGTCGCGCCATTCGTCCCCGGAAGGGGCGCGCTCGGTCACGGTGCGCCACTCGGAGCGGGGCGAGACAAAGGCGTCGACGTCCTGAACCAGCACGCTGGCGCCCAGGCTGCGCAGCTGGCGCAGCGCCTGCTCGGGTGCGGGTCCCGACATGATGCGGGTGGCCCTGCGGCGGCTCTGGAGCTTCTCCAGCGCCGCCGGCGCGTACGACGAGGCGATGATGACGTCGGCCTGTGGCCCGGCCGCGATGGCGTCGGCCACCTCCTCGGTGACGTCGCCCCCGATGGCGACGACACCCCCGAAGGCGCTGAGCGGGTCGGACTCGAGCGCCCGCTCGTAGGCGGCGACGAGGTTGCCGGCCACGGCGGCGCCGCACGGGTTGGCGTGCTTGATGATGGCCACCGCCACCTGCCCGTCGCCGGTATCCGCCGCCAGCTCGTGGACCAGCCGCCAGGCCGCATCGCCGTCGAAGATGTTGAGGTACGACAGGGGGTTCCCCGCGTGCTGAACCATCGCGTCCCACCAGCTGGTCGTCCCCGCGACGCGGTAGCGCGAGCCCCGCTGGTGCGGGTTCTCGCCGTAGCGCAGCACCTCGGTGCGCTCGAGCGTGAGGTGCAGCGTCGGCGGGAGGACCTCGGATAGCTCGGCCTCCTCGGCGTCGGCGGCGGTGGCGCCCGGGAGCTCCCCGATCGGCGCGGGCCCTCCCGCGTCGAGCCAGGCGACGATGGCCGCGTCGTAGGCGGCGGTGTGCGCGAAGGCGGCGCGGGCCAGCCGACGGCGCGTCGCCGCCGAGAGCGAGCCGGAGGCGCGCAGCTCTTCGAGCACGGCCGGGTAGTCGGCCGGCGAGGTGACGATGCCGACGTGCTCGTGGTTCTTGGCCGCCGCCCGCACCATGGTCGGGCCGCCGACGTCGATGAGCTCGATGGAGGGATCGGAGGAGAACGGGTAGAGGTTGGACACCACCAGGTCGATGGCATCGATGCCGTTGGCCGCCAGGTCGTCGAGGTGCTCGGTCTTGGACCGGTCGGCGAGGATGCCGCCGTGGATCTTGGGGTGGAGGGTCTTGACGCGGCCGCCCAGCATCTCGGGCGAGCCCGTCACCTGCGCCACCTCGATGTGGGCGATGTCGGCCTGGCTCAGCGTGGCCGCGGAGTTGCCGCTGGCGACCAGTTCCCACCCCAGGTCGGAGAGGCCCTGGGCCAGCTCGACCAGGCCCTCCTTGTCGTAGACGGACAGCAAGGCCCTCACGATGTCATCTCCTCTTCGCTCCTTGTCACTTCGTCTCGCTCCTCGTCACGTCTTCTCCGCCCCTCCCCCGCTCACGCCCGCCGCCTCGCCGCGGCTCCCCGTGGCCACGGGTGTCCGGGCCGGCGGTTCGATCGCCCGGCCCTCCTCGAGCTCGGCCAGGCCCCAGGCCACCGTGGCCGGGTAGAGCCGGCGCTCGACCACCTTGATCCGCTCGTGCAACGTCTCCTCGGTGTCGCCGGGCAGGACCGGGACCGCCTCCTGGGCCAGGATCGGCCCGGCGTCCATTTCGAGGGTGGCGAGGTGCACCGTGCATCCCGTCTCCGAGACGCCGGCGTCCAGGGCGTCGCGCACGCCGTGCCACCCCGGGAACGCCGGCAGCAGGGCCGGGTGGGTGTTCATGATCCGGTCGGGGAAGGCCCGGTGCACGGCTTCGGTCATCACCGTGCCGAAACCGGCCATGGCCACGAGGTCGACCTGATGGGCCACCAGGGTGGCCGCCACCGTCGCCGTGAATCCCGGACGGTCGAAGTCGGCGCCGAAGCCACCGTAGGCCGCCCGGTCGACGAGCTCGGCGGCCGCACCCTGCTCTTCGGCCAGGGCGAGCGCGGGGCAGGGCCGGTCGGAAAGGACGACGGAGACCGGGAGCCCTGCCTCGAACATCGCCCGCAGGATCGTCCCGGAACCCGAGACAAGGACTCCCAGGCGCACGGGGCCAATCTAATGGCTCACGAGTGGCCGCCTATGGGGGGCCGGGGGTGGTGCCGGCGCTAGTCGTTGAGGGAGTGGACCAGGCTCGCTTCGTCCTTCTCGACGACCGCCAGCTGTTTGCGAAAGTCCTTTGCGCTGGCGCGTGATCCCCGCTGCAGCGAGGCCACGCACTCGGCCGACGCCAGGGACGAGGCATTGATCATGCTCGTCCATGCCCGTTGGGCGGCCGCCAGCGGGATCGGCGGTGCCGCCGAGCGCGCCTTGGTGGCGTCCGTCCCCCATTGGCGACAGTCCTTCAAGGTGGTCCTGACCTTCGCCGTCGTCACATGGGTCTGTGCCCGCTTCCCGTCGTCGACCACCACGAGCACGTCGTCGGCCAGGATGCCGATGTCGTGTTCGTAGCTCTGCTTCCACTGGTCGAGTGTCAGCGTGGTCGAGGCGGTCTGGGCGTCAGGCGCCGTTGCCGCTGTCCAGATGGATGACCAAGGCGGGCTGGCCGCGGCCGCGCTTCCGGGACCACCCACCACCAACGGCGCCAAGCCGAACAGCATGCCCGTGCACACGACGCCGAGGCACCGATGGCGCAACGTCCGACCCGGGGGCCGGTCGGTCATCACAGGGGCGCGACGTGCTTCGCGACCGCAACCACCGCCGACG
Source organism: uncultured Acidimicrobiaceae bacterium (assembly GCA_963719485.1). GTDB lineage: Bacteria > Actinomycetota > Acidimicrobiia > Acidimicrobiales > RAAP-2 > Bog-473. Next base: position 1,869,902 of record OY970387.1, on the reverse strand, counting down.
TCGGCACACCGAAGCCGGCCACCGTGACCGAGGCGACGGCGGAGAGGTACCTCGGCACGCCCGTCGTCGGGTAGGCCCAGCTCACATCTGTCTGCCCCGAACTGGTGAGCACATTCGCCGTCACACCCTTCTTGAGAGTGACTTTCCTCGGACTCGAGAATTGCGCGACGTGGGCCGTGGGACCCGGCGCCACGGCACTGTTCAACTTGACCTCGACGATGATGGCCGGCGACCCCTTCGCAGTGATCGAGACGTCCTTCGCCGAACCTGCAGTTGTATAGACCGTCTCTTCGATGGCGAATCCATTAGGCAACGGGGCCACGTCCCGACGGAGCGGGACCAATCCCGTGGGAACCTGCGTCGCGTGCGGAAGCTGGCACCACCAGGCGTCGGGCTTGGAGCTGGCTCCCTTCTGCTGGGCGTACAGGGGAGCTTCGAGCGGCGGATCCGACGCCATCGGGGCGCACCGGACAGGCCCGAGCGGACCCACGCTCGTGGCCCCCGCGAGCGGCGGTCCTAGCGAGATGCCCAGGACCGCCGTCGCGCCAGCCAACACGATTCCGGCGACGGCTGGCCGCCGCACCGGGGAATCGTCCCCGCTCACCTTCGTCTTCCCGGAGCCCGCGTCACGGACCGTCAGGGTAGTTGGCGCTCCCTCTCACGAAGTCTCGGGGTGCGCCGCCATACCGACGATCGGCTTGTTCAACGGCGTACCTCCGGCCGACCCGTCGAAAGCGGCATCGCCGTAGTTGAAGATGCCGCCGTCGGAGGCCACCAACCAGTAGCCCTTGCCGTCATGGGTCGTCCCCATACCGACGATGGGCTTGTTGAGGTGGATGGCGCCCGTGGAGCCGAAAAAGCCGGCGTCCCCGTAGTTGAAGATGCCGCCGTCAGCGGCCACCAACCAGTAGCCGTTACCCGTCGGGGTGGCCGCCATGCCCACGATCGGCTCGTTGAGGTGGATGGCGCCCGTCGAGCCGAAGAAGCCGGCATCGCCGTAGTTGAAGATGCCGCCGTCGGAGGCCACCAGCCAGTATCCCTTGCCGTCCGGCGTCGGCGTCATGCCGACGATGGGCTTGTTGAGGTGAATGGCGCCCGCCGAGCCGAAGAAGCCGGCATCCCCGTAGTTGAAAATGCCACCGTCGGAGGCCACGAGCCAGTACCCGTTGCCGTCAAGCGTCGGTGCCATCCCGACGATCGGCTGGTTGAGGTGGATCGCGCCGGCCGAACCGAAGAAGCCGGCATCGCCGTAGTTGAAGATGCCGCCGTCCGACGCCACCAACCAGTACCCGTTGCCGGAGAACGTCGATGCCATGCCGACGATCGGCTTGTTCAAGTGGATGGCGCCGGTCGAACCGAAGAAGCCGGCGTCGCCGTAGTTGAAGATGCCGCCATCGGATGCCACCAGCCAGTAGCCCGAGTGAGGCGCAGGGGCCGGTGTCACAGCCGTCGAGGCCGCCGACGCAGGACCGGTGCCCTGGGAGTTGGTCGCCGTCACCGTGAAGGTGTAGGCGGTCCCGTTGGTGAGTCCGGTCACCGTGCAGCTGGTGGAGCCGGTGGTCGTGCAGTGGAGGCTCCCCGGCGAGCTTGTCACCGTGTAGCCCGTGATGACAGCTCCGCCATTGTTGCCGGGCGCCGTCCAGCTCAGCGACGCCTGGCCGTCACCGGCGGAGGCGGTTACGCCAGTCGGTGCACCGGGCACGGTCAGGTAGGTGAAGTGGTCGGCAGCCGAGGTGGCCGACGTGCCCCCGAGCGAGGTGACGGTGATGTCGACCGTTCCCGACCCTGCCGGCGACGTCGCCGAGATGGAAGTGGGGCTGTTCGTCGAGACGCCCGAGGCCGTCGTATTGCCGAACTTCACTGTTGGCGCGATGCCGAAGTTGGAGCCTGTGATCGTCACGGTCGTTCCACCGGCGGCCGGACCCGACGTCGGGCTGACGGAAGTGACCGTCGGCGCCGGGACATATGTGTATTCGTCGTTCGTCGAGGTAGCCGAGGTGCCACCCGGTGTGGTTACGGTGATGTGGACCGTCCCGGATCCTGCCGGTGACGTGGCCGTGATGGAGGTGTCGCTGTTCACCACCACGCCGGTCGCTGCATTGCTGCCGAAGTCGACCGTCGACTCTCCCGCGACGAAGCCGGTGCCGACGATCGACACACTCGTTCCACCCGTCGCCGGACCCGACGATATGTTCCTGTTCGTCACCGTCGGCACCGGGAGGTAGCTGAAGTCGTCAGAGGGCGAGGTCGACGAGGTGCCTTCGGGCGTCGTGACAGTGACGTCGACCGTTCCCGTTCCAGCCGGCGACGTGGCGGTGATGGAGGTAAGGCTATTCACCGTCACGTTGGTGGCGGCTGTAACGCCAAACGCGACCGTTGACTCCGTGGCAAAGCCGGTGCCGGTGATGGTCACAATCGTCCCACCGCCCAGCGGACCAGCATTCGGGTTGACGGCTGTGACCGTCGGCGTTCCAAGGTAGGAGAACTTGTCAGCGCTCCCTGTTGCCGATGTGCCGCCGGGTGTGGTGACCGTCACGTCGACAGTCCCGGTCCCGGCCGGTGATGTGACCGTGATGGACGTGTCGGTGTTCGCAGTGAGGCCGGTTGCCGCCGTGCCGCCAAAGTTGACCGCTGTGGCCCCGGTGAGCCCGGTGCCGGTGATGACCACACTGGTGCCCCCCCCGGCCGGTCCCTGACTCGGGCTAACGGCCGTGACAGTGGGTGCCGCGACATAGGTGAATTGGTCGGAGTCCGATGTGACCGACGTGCCGCCGGCAGTGGTGACGGTGACGTCGACTTCCCCGGTGCCCGCTGGTGAGGTGGCCGTGACGGACGTGTCCGTGTTGCCGGTAATCGTCGCGGCCGCCAGGCCGAAATGCACCGCCGTCGCTCCGGTGAGCCCGGTGCCGGTGATCGTCACGCTGGTGCCGCCGGCGGTCGGTCCCGAACTCGGGCTGAGACCCGTCACGACGGGCTCGGGCGCCGTCGGGCCGCCACTCAGTTGGTCGAGATTCGCGCTCGAGGTCGGACCATCGGTGAAGAGCATGTTCCCTGAACCAGCGAACAGGATCGAAGTGGGGCCGGCCAACGTGGCTAGGAGGTCCGAGGAACCACCGGCGATCGTGTACACATCGCCGGCGGTCGTGCTGGCCAGGCCGTAGTCACACGAGGACACGCAAGTGTTCTCCGAGAGAACCTGGATCGCAGGACTGGTGCCTGCGGCCAAGCCGCTGACGCCAAGGACGACATTGCCGGCCGCGTCGACCGTCATTTCGCTGGTGCCCGCCACGTTGGCGTTGACACCCGCAGTTCCGTCCGGGGTAGCCGACGTACCGCCGTTGCCCGCGAGCTTGTACGCATTGCCCGCAGTGACGCTCATTCCGTCGAGGGTGCCCGTCTGTGCCGGGAGGACCCAGTCGCAACCACCGCCGACGGAGCCGGACTCGTTGTCGTTGAAGTAGATGTTGTCCGAACTGTCGATGAAGGGTTCCGGACTCTGGACGAAGAGCGACGTCGCCGATGCGTTGGCCGCTCCCGCGGAGCAGTTCGTGGCGCCCTCCGCGAACCCGGCCACCAGGGCGGATGACTGGTGCGCGATGGTCTGGCCGTACAGGCTGAGACTGCCGGAGGGCTGTTCGTTGACGAAGTCGACGCCGTTACCGTTTCCAACCGCGATGTTGCCGTTCGGGTCAACGGACATGCCATTCGCAACTGCAGTCACGTCACCCATGTTGATGGCGCTCGAGGGGGACCCGGACAGACCCACATCCGCGACGGTGTACAGGTTGCCCGCAGTCATGGAGACGCCATAGAACATGCCGCTCGCCTTCGCCACGACCTGAATGGCCGAGGCACCCGACGACGCTCCGGCGATCAGGAGATTTCCCTGTGGGTCGAACGCCACCGACGTCGGCGTGATCGGGTTCGCTGTGGCATTAGCCGGTGCTTCGTCTCCGAACTGGGGATTCCCCGGGTCGGGGATCAACCCCGCGGTCCCGGTGCCGGCGACGATGTAGGCATCTCCTTCGGTGAGGGTCCCAAACGCCGGGTTCGGGTTCGGCGCTGTCTGGATGTTGTACACGTTGTTCTCGGCCGTCGCAGGAATGAGGTACACGAAGACGGAGCCCGCCTTCGTCTCGGCGACCGCAACGTCACCGTTGGACGCGCGGGCGACGTACGTCGGACTGATCTTCGCCGAACCGGCGGCCACGGGATCGCCGAGCGAGGGCGCCGTCGCGCCGCCACTACCGGTAATGGTCGTTACCGTCGGCGCGGTCGCTCCCGCGGGAGTCGCACCAAGACCGGGAATGAACGCCATCCCCAGCGTGGCTGCCACGCTCGCCAAGCAGGCAGTCCAGCCGCGCCACTGCGCTCTCCGCGCACGATGGTGCTTGGCCGGCGCGCTGCTTGCAACTTCGTCGGTTCGGATCACGCTTTCCTCCTGGTGGCTCTGATTCATTGGTCGTTGCGAATGGGACATTGCGAAGAATGGGTTGACGGTGTCGTGCCGTTTCCCCGGCGGTTCTTGGGGGTGGCCTGGCCGGGCGGTGCGCTTTGGCATTCGAGGGGGCCTTTCTGGCTGTTGATGGTCGGCACGTGGATCACATCCACGCAGGTAGGAGGCGGCTGATGGCTTCGGCCGCCAAGACGGTGCACGCGACGAGAGGTGCCGTGCTCAAGAGATAGGCAGATCTGATGGTGCAGCGGCGGTACAGAAAGAGGCCACCAATGGCAACGGCGGCCAGTGCCTGCAAGGCGAGGACCAGCTCGCCCCACGCGCTCGAATCGCCGGTGTTGCCCAGTTGGCTGGCACTCCTGGCCTCCTGGGGCAACGGCTCATACGGTTTTCCATGCAACTCCGCCGTCACCTCTACGACCTGGCTGCTGTTCCAGGGTGCGACCGAAGCGGAGGTCACGAGCGTCAGACGGTTGTCTCGGGTGGACCGGTAGAACGTGTTGAGGGTCACGCTCGGTGTCGAGCCGGTGGGGGTCGAACCGACCGCCGGCGCAGTCGGCGACCCAAGCGTCAGTCTTGCCACGTGGCGGACGACATAGATCGACTGACCCTCGATGGTGGCCGTCAGGACCTTGTCACCGGGCTTGAGCTGGTCAAGGCGTCCGAAAACACCCCCGTACGCAGCGTCGCGACCGACCACGGCGGCGTTGCCCGGTTGGCCGAGGCCCGCCGTGCCGGGAACGTGTCCGGGGCCAGACACGGTCTGGCTCGAACCCACGCCTTCTACGACGGCTTGGTTGATGCCGAGTGCCGGAATCGCCAGCACACCGACGGGCGCACCCGGGACTGGAGGCTGCGTCGGGAGATTCACGTGGTCCAGGGCCTTGGCCTCGACGGCTGCTGCAGCAATGTCGGAGCGCTCTGCGGTCATCAGTGCCCGCTGGTCGCGTGCATGCACGAGCGACCCGATGCCGTAGATCACCGCACCCACCGAGATGAGGAAGATGGCGATCACACCCAGCACGCCGACAATGAGCGCTCGGCGACCCGGAAATTGACGCCGGATCTGCTCCCCAGGGCCACCGGCGTCGGGCGTTGAAGAGGAGACCTCAGTCGGACCAATCTTGTTCTCGTTGTCGACGGGTGGAGCCTGCGTCATCGTCACGGCTCCGCACCGCCGTCCCCAGAAGACTGCAGCTCCGGATCGGGACGCTCCGCCTCGGTCGAACTCGGACCGGAACGAAGCCCGCCGAGGGCCTCGGTCAACGATCGACCAGAAGCCAAGAGGATCAGGCCAGGCAGGAGGAAGACCAGAACCAACACGCCGAGGAGCGGGAGCGCCCAACTGGCGGGCGAGACAGTCTCGAACGCCGAGAGGCTCAGTGGCGCAGATGCGGCTGCAACCTTGGAGGTCGAACCGTGGCCCTTTCCTGCGGTCGCAGCTGCGGTTGTCGACCCAGGACCCGTCCCAGTAGTGCCGGTGAGGGGGAAGGGAGCGGAGGCTGAGTTCGGCGTGTTACCGCTCGAGCCCGAGGGAGAGTCCGAGGCCCCAGCCCCGCTCGGAGCTGGGGCGCTCGAGCCAGAGTTCGAACTGGCGGGGGTGCATGCTGCCGCCGCGGTCCCGACTTTGGCAATGTCTGCCTGCGCCTGCGTCACGAGCGAACTGGGTAGCTGCGCCATACCCGTAGGCAGGTCGTTCTGGCCAGGCCCGACCAGGAAGCTCAGCCATTGGGCGAGAGCGGTCTGGCCCGCGGCATTGGGTGTGCAGTCCGCATTGAGCAATGGCTGGGCCGGTGCGATGGCGTACTCGACGTAGGTGAGCGGGTACGGCTCGACGCCCCCGACGGCTCCGCCCTGCGGGTTCGGCAACAATGTGCCGTCGGGTTGCGACGTCATATTTGCCACCGCTGCCTGCATGGCCGGACCGCTCGGAGCGACGTACGTCGCCTCGTCGGAAGCGGCAGACAGGGAGTCGGGTGTCTGCAAGGCGAGATCGTCGACACCGCCCCATGTGGCGGCGGCGGTCGCGGCGTCGGTCACCGTCCACCAAGCGGTCCCGGACAATGGAGTCATGTAGTGCGCGAGGATGCTCCTGCCCGTGTAGGTCTGGACGTCATAGGCCGGCGGTGGTGCTCCGAAATTCGTGGTTGTGCCCAACTGCGCCGGCGGGACACCAGCCTGATGGTTCGCCGCGCTGACCAACTGACCCGGCACCAACGCGTTGAGGAACCTGGTGACCAGGTACGTCGTGGCGTCCGTCCCCGAGGTGGCCGCCACGCCAACACCAGAACCGGTCCCGACGACAACGCAACCCGAACAGGAGTCTTGGTACGCGTTCGACAACTCCGGATTCAGGGCCAAGATTCCTTTGCCCAGTTGACTGGTCCAGGTACCCGTGTCGCTCGTCTGGGCCCCACTGGCCGAGACGTCCACGGTGCCACCGTTGCTCAAGAGCTGGGCGAACTGGGCCAATGTGATCTTGAGCTGCGGGAAGTCGCGCAATCCCGTCCCGAAGCTCTGGTACGGCGGCAGCTGAACGTTATTTGGCGAGTGAGCGAGCACGATCGCGTTCAAGGCGATTGGTACGGCAACGTACGAACGCGTCGGCTGGGCGCCACCTTGACAGTTCGACGGTGAGAAATCCGAGCCCTGCTGGCCGTAGCCGACCGCGCTGTAGGCCAGATCGACTGAACCGCCTGCGAACGCGCACAGCGCCTTGTCGTCGCTGTTGCCAGAACCGAGATTGAAGGTGAGCGACTGCCCACCCGCGAGGCCGCTCTGGCAGGCGTCAATCCCCCACTTGGTCACGGACTCACCCAGACGGTCGGGGCTCTCGCTGGTGACCTGCCCGGAAGCCGGGCCGTTGCAGGCCAACCCAGCCGAGGCGTCTTGAAAAGTGACAGGAACCCCCAGGAAGTAGACGGAGGTCTGTCCCGGAACCTTGACATTCTGGGTCCATACAGCCAGAGCGAGCGTGCACGGCTCACTGGGAAGGCAGTTGACCGATATCCCGCTGAACGGGCCGGGTTGTTGTCCACCTTGGCCGACTTCGGCCAAGGTCTGGCCGCTCACGGTGGGATAGTCGCCCGCACCACCGGCGACGTTGACGGCGCTGTTGGGTGCCGGAGCAATCGTCGGCAACGACGACCCGTTGGACACAATGGAGCTCAAGTCGGCATTGACGAAATCGAGGCAGTTGGCGGGAGGCGCCCCGGGGGTCGTGGCATTGACCACTGGAAACCCGGTCGTCAACGCATTGAAGCTTTGATTCCCAGGATCCTCGGAGATCGGAAGCTGCACGTCGGACTTGCACCATCCGGTGCCCACGGCGGCGATCTCCAACCCTGTGCTCGTCCCGAGGTCGGTGCGAGTGACAGTGAACGGTATGGCCTGGCCGTCGACCAGGTTCTGGGTGGCGGCCTGGTTGACGCTCAGTGTGAAGTATGGGTTGGCGTTGTTGTTGGGCGCCGTGTCGGCCCGCGCGACCCCAGCGCGCCCCGGAAATCCCGTCAGAGCCACTACCGACCCGCCGGCGAACGCGAGCGCGACGAGGAGACCACCGGTAGCGCGGCATCTCGTGGCGCGCGACATCGACCGGCCTGACACTGGCCGGCGGTGTCGCCGTTGATGAAGCAGTCCAATGCTCATCGCTCGTTTGTATTCGATTTCATATCTGTGTCGGTGTTGTCACTTGGCGTTGTGTGATGGGCTGACGCCATCCCGTCCAATGGCCCGGGCCCAAAGGGCCCGGGCCATTGAGGGGCGGACTCAGGAACTTCTGCCGTCGAAGACCGGCGTCGTCCAGTGGATGACAGCTCCCTTGCCCGGGTACGACAGGCCCTGGAACTGCCGGCACGTCGCACTTGCGGCATCTGAGCCGCCCGGCGCGCTCCCCCCGGTCGTCAAGGGCAGGAAGCCCTGGCCGACGATGGTGGTGGCGTCGTCACCATTGCACAGCACGCTCCTCGTGCCGCCGCTCTGGTTGTCGAAGCCGACCATCATCTTGGCCCCGTTGTAGCCAGGCAGCAGGGTGTCGGCCACGTTGTAGACGTAGCGGACACCAGGGATGCTGGCGGCCGAGTCTGAGGGGTTGCCGGAGTTGTCGGGCAAGTTGTGGTACCACTCGTTCGCCTCCGACACCGTGTTGCCGTCGACGGCGTAGGTGCCCCGGTTGTGGTCCTGATTGAACGGCCCGACCTGGCCCGTGAGGTCTACATACGCCTCGCCGACACTGCCACTACCGACAGTGCTCTGCATGGAGGCCATGGTCAACGTACCCGCCAAGAAGTTCCCCATTGTGTTCGTCGCGCCCCCAGGAGTAAGCGCCTGATCCACGATGTTGTTTGCGGTGGAGTTGTTATCCGTCGTGTCGTTCCACTCCGCGCTGAACTTGCCGGCCGAATAGATGTATATGGCCGCCGCCGCGACAGAGCCGGACGGCACAGTTCCGGCTTGCGCCGTCGCGCCGATGGTGTTCTGGTACACGATGCCATCCTCAGTGTTCTCTTCGTTTGGCGTGGTGAGGGCGTTCGCCGAGAACGAAGTGATGGGCGGGTTCGAACAGGTGTTCGGCGACGTGGTGGTTACGGTCGGATCGAATCCGAGCACATCGGTGTAGACGGCTCGGGTCCCGGACCCGCCCTGGGGCCAGAACAACACGATTGGCGAGTTGGTTCCCGAGACTCCATGCACCGTCACCTGGTCCCAGTTCGTGATGTCACATTCGTAGATCTGCTGGACCTGCGTCAGCGTCAAACCATTGTTCGGCCCTGTGTCGAACCCGGCTTGCCGGGCGGTGTTCGGCGCGTCGGAGCCCACCAGCGGAGCCACGCCGTCCAAGGCGTAGGCGTAGTAGTCGAGGTGCGAACCGGACGGATCGCCATTCTCAGTCGTCGAGCTCGGCAGCGTCTCGCTATGTGGTGCAGGGGGTGACGACGACCTCGAGAAGTCGACACAACCTTGCACATTGGCGGCGGCGCCCTCTTCGGTCGCCAGCGCTGTCTTCCCCTGGCCGGAGCCATTGGGTGGCTGGGCCGCGGTCGAGTAGGTGAGACCGCCCGAGCATGTCTGTGAGTCCGAGGCGATCGACTGAGTCTCGGACCCGGCCTCCGGGTTCGGATTGATGTCGTTGAGCTGCGGGAACAGCGCATGCATCATGAAGAACGTGGTGAACGAGCCAACAGCCGTCATCTGCGTGTTGCTCGCACCAGCGGGTACGGCGGCCAGAGACACCGCACTGCCGCTCGCGAGCACGATGGCTCCGGCGAGGATTCCTCGCCTCACTATCGATCCTTTGTATTTCACATTCGCTCCTTCGTGGGGTGGTTTCGGTAACTGCGACGGGTGTTCGAGTGCGGCAGGGCCTGTACGAGCAACTCCCTTCCTGAGCGCTGACGTTGGTGAGCGGCGTGTTCTGAGCGATCGAGTCATGTGGAGCCGCGCTTTCGGTTGATCGACAGGATGACGACAGGGATGGCCAGAACGATCAGGAGAGCGAGCAATGGGATCCATGGGCTCGTCGGGAGCGCGCCTCCCCGAAGGACCGCGGGATCGGCTGGCTGGGTGTCCGAAGTACCGTTCGATTTGGAATGGCCACCCGCCGTGCCGGCTCCGGTCCCACCTGTGGTTCCGTTCAAACCACTTCCGTTGGAACCGGAAGCCAGGGTGGAAGTGGCGGCGGCGCCGGACGCGCCGGCTCCAGAGCTCGCACCCAAGGCGGCACTTGGTGCCGCGGCCCCGGGCGCCCTGCCGATGGGCGGCAGCGGCGGTGGCGAGGCGCCCGCTCCGAGACTCCCGCTGAATGTGGGATTGCTGCAATTGGACGCACTCAGTTGCTGTGGAGATTGCCCCAACATCCAACCGACGGCGTTGGCCAGGAATTGGGACAGTTGGGGTGGGAGGGGGGCGTAGCCGATCTCTGCCATATGGATCTGGCCGGCGCAGGCGACGTAGTCCATGAACGCGGCCATGGTGGACGCGATGCCCGGATTGGGATAGGCCGAGGTGCACGTTGCGCGGGACGATGTCGGCGCACACTGGACCAAAATGTAGGAATAGGCGGAGATCGGGTAGGCCAGCGGGTCCGTGCTCGTGTACACGCCCGAAAGATCCTGTGACGTGTCGGAGGAGAGCTCTGCAGAAGCCGAGCGCGGCGCTGATGTTCACCGCGAAGGGCTGCACCCAGTTGCCCGAGGCGTTCTGCACCCAGGCGACGTTGTCGTTGTACACCTTGGCGTAGCCGAACTCGTCGTAGCCGATCGTCCATCGGTTGGCGGCGATGTAATTCGCCTCGGTGTCCGAACCGGACTGGCACGCCATGTTGCTCGGGGAGCTCACATTGTCGATCTCGAGGAGCCGGGCACCGGTCGACAGGTCGTTCTGGCTGGCCCACGCCTGGAAGTCGCTGGGATCGGTATGGGCGACGAAGTCGTAGAACAGCGCCGTCGTTCCGGACTGGCCGGTCCGGCAGACCACCGTGATGTGCTGGTTGGGGAGGACCACCCCGCCGTTGTCCGCGCTGATGGCCGGGTCGTCCCAGTTGCTGATCTTGCCCAGGAAGATCTTGGCGATCGTCAGCGGCGCCAGGCGAAGGGAGGTCACGGGGTCTTGCCCGCCCGCCGACAGGGCGACGTTGTACATGATGGCAGTGGCCCCGGCGACGTCGGGCATGTACTGGTACCCACGCGGGACGTTCACGGCGGTTCCGGGATTGAGCTCGGAGAACTCCGCCTCCGTGCCGGCGAAGTCAGCTGTGTTCTGGCTGTACGCCTCCAGTCCGGCGGGAGAGCTGGTCGCGGTGTAGTTGAGGTTCAGGCCCTGGTTCTGCACACTCTGGGTCCACTGCTGGAAGGCCAGGGCGACGTAGGTGGACCCCTGTCCGTTGGCCGGCGCGTCGGCCGCTCCCGCCGGCGTGCCGGCATCGACCACGACGACCAGCGCCGCCGCCAGCAAGAGGACGAAGGCGGAGCTCGCCACCCGCATCGCCCGGTGCGGCGCGCTCATCCGAACCTGCCGTAGACGTAGTCGAGTGTCCGGGGGTCCTCGGGCGAATCGAACATCTTGGCGGTCGGACCCTGCTCGATCAGCCGCCCCGGCTCGTTCTCGGCCGCCAGGAAGAAGGCGCAGTGGTCCGAGACCCGTTGTGCCTGCTGCATGTTGTGGGTGACGATCACGACCGTGACGTCCTCGCGCAGCTCGGCGATCGTCTCCTCGATTCGCCGGGTCGACGTCGGGTCGAGCGCCGAGCAGGGCTCGTCCATCAGCAGCACGTTCGGCTGCGACGGCGAGCGACCGCGCGATGCAGAGCCGCTGCTGCTGGCCGCCGGAGAGCGCGCCACCGGGCGAGTCGAGTCGATCGCGCACCTCCCGCCACAGGCTGGCCCGCTGCAGCGACTCGCTCGACCAGGGCGTCGTGGTCGTCGCAGCGCAGCTTGGTGAGCTTGAGCCCGGCGAGGACGTTCTCCTGGACGCTCATGGCCGGGAACGGGTTGGGCTTCTGGAAGACCATGCCGATCCTGGTCCGGATGACCTGGGCGCGCATGTTGGCCCCGTAGATGTCCTCGCCGTCGAGGAGGATCTCACCGGCCATGGCGGACGCCGGGCACCAGCTCGTGCATCCGGTTGAGCAGGCGCAAGAAGGTGGACTTGCCGCAGCCGGACGGCCCGATCAGCGCGGTGACCTGGGCCGCCTGCATGGTCAGGAACACGCCCTCCAGCACCAGGTGGTCGCCGAACCACGCGCAGGCGTCCCGGGCCTCCAGCGTGGCCGGGCCTGGCGTCGAGCCACCGATCAGCGTCGGAGCGGCCGGTGCCGACTCGACCACCGGTACCTCGGCCGTGTGCTCCGACTTGGGACTGCCGTCGCCGACTGCCTCTGTCCGATGATTCGAGGAGCTCTGGGGCTGGGGGACGTACACGTCGGTCATGGCTCCCCCCGGGCCAGGCGCATCGACCGGAGAAGGTTGGCCGGGCGCATCGACTGGAGCGTCTGGGTGGGATTGGGGAACTGCTTCTGCGCCGTCGATACCAGGAGCGACGGTTGCCGAGCGGGACGGACGCGGGCCTTCCGCCGGTTGGCGACCGAGCGGTCGCGTCCGAGGAACCGAGCCAGGACGAAGAGGCTCAGGATCAACACGAGCAACACCAGCGCACCGGCGTAGCCACGCTGGATGTCGGCCACCGACTGGGTGCGCACGAAACGGTAGATGAAGAGTGGCAGGCTCTCCTGTGCTCCCTTGAACGGGTTGGCGTTGTAGAGGTTGTAGCCGAAGGCCGTGAACAGCAACGGCGCCGTCTCGCCCGCCTCCCGGGCGATCCCGAGAATCGCTGCGGTCGCCACGCCGGTCGACGCGGTGGGCAGGACGACGGAGATCACGACCCTCGCCCGCGAGGCGCCGAGCGCCAGTCCGGCTTCCCGCAGCCCGGCCGGCACCAGGCGCAGGACCACTTCGATCGCCCGGCAGATGGTGGGCATCATCGTCATCGACAGGGCCAGGGACGCCATGAATCCGTTGAACCCGAACAAGGAGTTGTACTTCGCCAAGGGAATGATCAGCGTGGCGTAGATGAACAAGCCGCTCACGATGGACGGCATGCCGCTCATGGCGTCGACGAAGATCCGCACGGGACGGCGCAACTTCGAGCGGCTCTCGTTGAGGAAGATCGCCGCCATGGCCCCCAGGGGGAGCGAGATCAACAAGGCGAGGCCGACCTGTTCGATCGTCCCGATGATGGCGTGGAGGCCACCTCCCGCCGTCGCCGGCATGGTCGGCGTCACGCCGCGCTGGTCGTGGACGAAGAAGCTCGGCCGGAGCGCCACGATCCCCTTGATGAAGATGTAGCTGACCAGCCACACGAGGGGAATGAGCACCAGCACCATCGCGGTGGTCACGGCGACGGTGACCGTCCTGTCGACGGCAGCCAGCCATCCCACCCTGTCGTAGGACGCCACGAAGTAGATGGCCAGGAACAAGGCGTAGGCGACGATCCAGAACATCAGCCACCCGACGCCGTCCGTGAGGATCGAGAAGACGATCCAACAGAGGCTGATGGAGCTGATGGCGGCCGCGGCCATGACGACGATGTCCATCGGCGTCATGTTCCTGGCCCGGCGGGGTACCCGGCGGGAAGAGGGTGGTGGACCCGGCGGGCCATCGGTCGGAGGCGGCGTGCCGCCGCCTGGACCGGAGGCCTGGCCCGCGCTCGGGTCGTCGACGACCGTCGTCACAGCTCGACTCCTGCCCCGGATCGGCTCCGCGACACGATGCTGGAGGCGATCAGGTTGGTGATGAGGGTAAGGCCGAACAGGACCAGGCCGGCGGCCATGAGGCCGGAGACGGTGAACGGGTCGCTCCCGGCACGCTGGGCGATGAACCCGGCGATCGTCGCGCCCCCCTCTTGGAGAATGTGGCTCGAGATGAGCGGCACCTGCGGCAAAATGAGCGTGACGGCGATCGTTTCGCCGAGGGCACGCCCGAGGCCCAACATCGAGCCGCCGATGATCCCGCCCTTGCCGTAGGGCAGTACGACCGTTCGCACCATGCCCCACTTCGTGCCCCCGAGGGCCAGCGCTGCTTCCTTCTCACCCGGTGGGGTTTGTGCGAAGACCGCCCGGCAGATGGAAGCGATGATCGGGACGCACATCAACGAGACGATGATCCCCGCGACGAACATCGAACTCAGGAGGCTGGCTCCTTTGGTCGTGCTGAAGATAGGGATCCACCCGAGGTAGGTGGTCAGCCAGTGGGCCAGGGGCTCGATCTGGTACTGGAGCGTCAGGAACCCCCACAGTCCGAAGAGCAGGCTCGGGATGGCAGCCAGCACGTCGATGAGCCCCTGCAGCACCTTGCGCATTCCGATGGGCGCATATTCGGAGATGTACAGGGCCGCCAAAATTCCCATGGGGATGGCGATGGCGACGGCGATCAGCGCAACGACAATTGTGCCGAACAGGAGCCCGGCTACGCCGATGACGACGTGCGTGGTGTTCGTGCTCCAGGCGGTGGTGGTGAAGAAGCTCCAGCCGGCATAGGCCCAGGCGTGCCGGCCCTGCCACAGCAGGAAGACGCCCACCAGGGTGAGCAGGACGAGAACGGTGACCCCCGCCCCGAGCGTGAACAGATCGAAGAGGCGGTCTGCCCGACCCGGCTGGTCGACGATGACACGACGGGTCCGCGTGGGACCCGGGGTACCGACCGCCGTGGGTACGGTCACGTCGGCCACCGTCGTCTGGCCCGAACGACGACCCCGCGACACGTCAGCTCACGTTTGCAGGACTCGTCCTCGCGAAATGGCTGGACCGGCATCTTTGGTTTTTGCGTCTCCCATGCGTTTCGCCCTGTGCGCGCCTTCCAGCCCCATCCGGGCGCTGGCACGCGCACTGTAACGAGGGGAGGTGAACTTCCCGGTGACGGAAGACCGGCCTGCAGCCAATCTTTCTGTGACGGGAAGGTGACATCTGAACCTCTTGCACCGGTTCGAGCGGCCGCTCGAGCCTCAGGCGCAGGTTCAGGCCGAGACCGAGCTCCCGTCGGCCGGGGCGATCCGGCTCCGGGCGGCGTTGAAGATGAGACGGACGGCGGCGCCGATGATGGCGAGGTCGAGCAGCATCTGGACCGAGACCACCAGGCGCGCCGGATCGGTCCGCGGCGTGATGTCGCCGAAACCGACCGTCGAGAAGATGCTGACGGTGAAGTACAGCGCCCGCGTCTGGTCGAGCCGTTGGGTGAACGTGAACGGCGATTCGTGCGACATCCCGAGGTAGATGCCGGAGAACGCGACGAGGAACAGCACGACGACGATGCCCAGAGCTTCCATCGCCCGCAGCTCGGGGAGCTCGGCCACCGAGATACGGCGGATCTGCCAGGCGAAGACAGCGGCGATGAGGGCAATGTCGGCACCCAGGCGCACGAAGGTGCGGAGGCCGGACTTGTCACCGATGGGCACCACGTAGAACGCGCCGATGACGACCACCCAGCACAGCGCGATGGTCACGCCGCAGCGGAGGAGAGCGCGACGGCGCGCAGCCGGGTCGAGGTCGGCGAGGCGGATCGGCGTGGCGGGCGTGCCTTCCTTCCGGCTGCGCCACGGGCGGGGCCTGGCGCCTCCGGGGGGAACTCCTGCACCCATCGCACCAGACGCTAATGAGGCAGGGTCCGGCGATGGGGTATGCGTGGCTGCTGAAGGGGTACTAGCCCCCCGATCCGGTGCCCGTACTAGCCCCCTTGTCCGTCGGGCCCGCGAGGTTCACCATCTAAGAAGGAGCGTGCGAGCGAGCGTCTCCAGGGGCGCCGCTGGGTCACGCTCCCACACGTCCGACACTCGGACCAAGGGAGGGATGGAAATGAAGGACTCAGGAGTGAGTCGTTGGATGGGTTTCATCGCAATCGTGGCGGTGGCGGCGATCTTCGTGGCGTTCGGACCGCTCGGGGGCGGTGCGCCCGACGAGAATGCATCCGGCGTCGTGGTGGCGCACTGGTACAACACCCACGTGGGTCAGAACTGGGCTTCCATCTACCTGGTGGGGTTGGGCCTGGCCCTCATCCTCGTCTTCGTCACCCAGCTGCGGTCCGCGCTGCGCCAGGCGAGCAGTGGGGAGTTGTGGCCGAATGTGTCCTTCGCCGCGGGCATCATCTTCATCGCCGGCTTCATCGTGCTCGGGAGCTTCCAGGTCACGCTGATCCTGGCGGCACACAATCACGAGTACGGCATCGTGAAGGTGTTCAACTTCTTCGGCGACAACAACGAGCTCCCGATCATCTTCGGCATGTGCCTGCTGGGCCTGACGACGGGGTTGTCCATCCTCGTCAACCGCAGCGCCACCCCCCTGCCCAAGTTGCTCGGCTGGTACTCGCTGCTCGTGGGAGTGCTGGCGATTGCCGGGCCCCTGGGCTTCCTGGACTTCCTGTTCGGGTTCCCGATCTGGCTCATCGCCACCGGGTTCGTCATCGCCACGAAGGTACGCCGGGGCACGCTCGGCCCATCGTCGGAATCGACGGCCGCTGCGGGCTCACCCGCCTCGCAGTTGGTGACGACGTAGCTGCCGCGCCGGGTTCGGCGTCGGTTTCGGTCCGTGTCGTGCGGGGGCTACAGCCCCCGCACGATCGCGACCATCTTCTCGCCGCACTCGGTCGGGTTCTGGGCCACCTGGACACCGGCGGCTGACAGCGCGTCCATCTTGGCCTGGGCCGTGCCCTGCGAACCCGAGATGATGGCCCCGGCGTGGCCCATCTTGCGGCCCGGGGGTGCGGTCACGCCGGCGATGTAGGCCGCCACCGGCTTCGTCACGCTCGACGCGATGAACTCGGCGGCCCGCTCTTCTTCGGAGCCGCCGATCTCGCCGATCATCATGACGGCCTTGGTATCGGGGTCGGCCTCGAACGCGGCGAGGCAGTCGATGAAGTTGGTGCCGGGCACCGGGTCGCCCCCGATGCCGACGCAGGTGGTCTGCCCGATCCCCTGCTGCGAGAGTTCGTGCAGGGCCTGGTAGGTCAGAGTGCCGGAGCGGGAGACGATGCCGACGGGTCCTCCCGCCAGCGCGATGTCACCCGACGTGATGCCGATGTTGCACTTTCCGGGGCTGATGATGCCGGGGCAGTTGGGGCCGAGGAGGCGCGTGCCCGGGAACTCGTCCACCAGGCGGTTGTAGGTGACCGCCTCGTCCTGGGCGGGGATCCCCTCGGTGATGCAGACGATGAAGGCGATGCCGGCCTCGGCCGCCTCGATGATGGCGTCGGCCGCACCCCGGGGTGGCACCGAGATGAACGACGCCGTGGCGCCGGTCTCCTTCACGGCCTCGGCCACCGACGCAAAGACGGGAATGCCCTCGATCTCCTCGCCGCCCCGCTTGGGGTTGGTGCCCCCAACGACCTTGGTGCCGTACGCCTTGTTGCGCAGGCCGTGGTAGAGCCCCTGGCTCGTCGGGCTGATGCCCTGGATCACGACCGTTGTCGTCTCGTCGACGAAGATGCTCACGTTGGTTCCTGTTCTCTCGGGTCGGGTGCGCCTACGCCGTGGCCAGGGCGACGGCCCGGCGAGCGGCTTCGAGCATGGTGGGCTCGGCGATGAGTGTGGCTGAGAGGTGGTCGGCCAGCAGCGCGCGACCCTCGACGGCGTTCGTCCCGTCCAGGCGCATGACGACCGGCGAGCTCAGCTGCACCCGGCCCATCGCCTCGATGATGCCCCGGGCCACCTCGTCGACCCGGGTGATGCCGCCGAAGATGTTGACGAAGATGGCCTTCACCGCCGGGTCGGCGTTGATCACCTCGAGGGCGGCGGCCATGACGTCGGCGTTGGCACCGCCCCCGATGTCGAGGAAATTGGCCGCCTCACCGCCGACCTGTGTCACCACGTCGAGCGTGCTCATGGCGAGGCCCGCGCCGTTGGCGATGATGCCGACGGTGCCGGAGAGGCCGATGTAATTGAGGCCCTTCTCCTTGGCCATCTTCTCGCGGGGGTCGACGTCGGAGTCGTCCTCGTACTCCTCCCATTCGGGGTGCCGGAAGGTGGCGTTCTCGTCCAGGGTCACCTTGGCGTCGAGCGCGTGCACCTTGCCCTCGGGCGTCAGGATCAGCGGGTTGATCTCGGCCAGGTCGCAATCTCCTTCGACGTAGCAGTGGTACAGGCGCACCAGCAGCGTGGCCGCCTGGTCGCGCGCCTCGTGGTCGAGGTTGGCCTGATCCACCCAGTCGCGGGCCTGGTCCTCGGTGATGCCGACGACCGGGTCGATGTGGATCTTGGCGATGGCATCGGGGTTGGTCTCCGCCACCTCCTCGATCTCGACACCTCCCTCGGCGGAGAGCATGCCGAGATGCAGCTTGGCCTGGCGGTCCAGCGTGAAGCTGGCGTAGTACTCCTTGGCGATGTCGGAGGCGTGCTCCACCCAGAGCCGCTTCACCACGTGGCCCTTGATGTCGAGCCCGAGGATGTTGCCGGCGTGCAGGCGGACCTCGTCGGCATCGGCCGCCAGCTTCACGCCACCCGCCTTGCCGCGACCACCCACCTTCACCTGGGCCTTGACCACCACGGGGTAGCCCGCGGACTCGGCCTGCTCGACGGCCTCGTCCACCGTGTCGGCGACTCCTCCGGGGGAGGTTGGGATGCCGAAGCGGGCGAAGTACTGCTTGCCCTGGTACTCGTATAGGTCCACTTTGGGTGCTGTCTCCTTATCTTTGTCTCTCGCGCGCCGGCGCGTCGGTGGGGTGGGAAAGGGGGTGCGGCAGTTACAGCATTCAGGCCCCGAGCGCCTCCTCGCGCTGATCGAGAGCCTCCGACAGCCAGGAACCGATGGAGTCCAGCGGCGCTCCCGGCGTGAAGACGTGGGCGACGCCCTGCTCGTGGAGGACCGGGATGTCCGCCTCGGGGATGATGCCGCCCACGATCACGAGCACGTCCCCGCGACCGACGTCGGCCAACAGCTTGACCACCTTCGGCACCAGGGTGAGGTGCGCACCCGAGAGCAGCGACAGCCCGACGGCGTCCGCATCCTCCTGCACGACGGCCTGGACCACCTGCTCGGGCGTCTGGTGCAGCCCGGTGTAGACGACCTCGAAGCCCGCGTCCCGCAACGCCCGGGCGATCACCTTGGCCCCCCGGTCGTGCCCATCGAGCCCGGGCTTGGCCACGACCACCCTGTACGGACGTTTCATCTGGACCCCAGGATACGGATGCCCTGGTGCGGACGCCAGACCGGGAACGATCAGGCCCGGCGCAGCGGTGTGGCCGTGAGCAGCAGGTTCTTCTTCCCGACCGAGTCGAAGTGCACGGTGGCCTGGGCCCGTGACCCCTCCCCCTTGGCGCTGACCACGACACCGCGCCCCCAGTGGTCGTGGACCACCTCGTCACCCGCGACCAGCCCGAGGTCCTCGGCACCGGTGCTGCCGCGGGTGCCGCCCGACCCGGTCGCGCCGGAGCGGGCGGCGCGGGAGGCGGTCGCCAGGGGGACGGCCGGCGAGAAGGTCGCCCCCGGCAGGTGTTCCTCGCCCGAGAGCGAGTCGTACCCCGAGCCACGGCGGGGCGAGCCGAGCCCGACGTCCTCGACCAGGTGGGACGGCACCTCGGTGACGAAGCGGCTCGGCATGGCCGGCTGGGTGCGGCCCCAGGTCGTGCGCGACCAGGCGTGCGAGATGGCGAGGTGCTGGCGCGCCCGGGTGATGCCGACGTAGAAGAGGCGACGCTCCTCCTCCAGCTCGCTGGGCTCGGCCAGCGAGCGGAAGTGGGGGAAGATCCCCTCCTCGAGCCCCACCACGAAGACCGCCGGGTATTCGAGGCCCTTGGCGGTGTGGAGCGTCATCAGCGAGACCCGGGTGCCGTCACTCTCGAGCTCGTCGGAGTCCGCCACCAGGGCCACCGTCTCCAGGAAACCGATGACGTCGTCGAAGTCGGATGCCTGGCTGGCCAGCTCGGCCAGGTTCTCGATCCGCCCGTCCGCTTCGTGGGTGTGCTCGGCCACGAGCTCGGCCAGGTAGCCCGTGCGCTCGGCCACCAGCTGAACGAAGTCAGCGGGATTCACCGTCTGCACCAGCGGGCGCAACTCGGCCAGCGTCTTCGAGAGCTGCTCGGCGCCCTTCAGCGCCTTGCCCGTGAGGCCCGCCTCCTCGGCGCGGTCGATGGCCTCACTGAAGGGGGCGTGCTCCACCTGGGCCCAGGCGGCCAGACGCGCGACCGACGTGTCCCCGATGCCGCGCTTGGGGACGTTGACGATGCGCCGGGCCGACACTTCGTCGTCGGGATTGGCCAGGACGCGGACGAAGGCCAGGATGTCCTTGATCTCCCGCCGGTCGTAGAACTTGGCCCCGCCCACCACCTTGTAGGGGATGCCGCTGAACTTCATGGACGTCTCGAGCGGCAGGCTCTGCGCGTTGGTGCGGTAGAACACGGCGCAGTCGCCCCACGTCAACCCGGCCGACGCGTGGAGGCGCAGGATCTCGCTGGAGACCCAGGCCGCCTCGTCTCGCTCGTCTTCGGCCCGGTAACGCGTGACCGGCTCACCCGTGTCGCCGACGGTGAAGAGCTCCTTGGGCTGGCGGCCGAGGTTGTTGGCGATGACGGCGTTGGCGGCGTCGAGGATCGTCTGGGTCGACCGGAAGTTCTGCTCCAGCATGATGGTGGTCACGTTGGGGAAGGCACGTTCGAACTCCAAGATGTTCCGGATGTCGGCGCCGCGCCAGCGGTAGACCGACTGGTCGGAGTCCCCCACGACGCAGACGTTGCCGTGCGCCTCACCGAGCAGCTTCACGATCTCGTTCTGGGCGTGGTTCGTGTCCTGGAACTCGTCGACGAGGATGTGCCGGAAGCGCTCCTGGTAGGTCGCTCGTACGTCGTCGTAGGCCTGGAGCAGGTTGGCCGTCACCATCAACAGGTCGTCGAAGTCCAGCGCGTTCGCCGCCAGCAACCGGCCCTGGTACTGGGCGTAGACGTCGGCGATGCGCTTGCGGAAGGGGTCCGGACCGCCGTATGCGTCCTCGCGGAACGTCTCGAAGTCCACCAGCTCGGACTTGGCCTGGCTGATGACCCCCTGCACCGCCCGCGAGGGCAACCGCTTCTGGTCGAAGCCGAACTCGGCGGTGATCATCTCGATGAGCCGGCGCGAGTCGGTGTCGTCGTACACGGTGAAGGCCGAGCGGTACCCGAGCCGGTCGGCGTTGGAGCGCAGGATGCGCAGGCAGGCGGAGTGGAAGGTGGAGACCCACATCTTCTCGGCGGGTGGGCCGACCAGATCGGCCACGCGCGTGCGCATCTCACCGGCCGCCTTGTTGGTGAAGGTGATGGCGAGAATGCCCCAGGAGGGCGCGTCACCGGTGGCGAGCAGGTGGGCGATACGCCGGGTGAGCACGCGCGTCTTGCCCGAGCCGGCCCCGGCGATGATCAGAAGAGGACCGCCCCGGTGCTCCACCGCGGCCCGCTGCGGCAGGGTGAGGTCGTCGACCAGGGCGGCGGGTCGTCCCGCGAAGGCGCCGGTCGAGGTGGCGGTGCGCCGGCGCCGGCGGCGGCCGTCGTCGGCACCCTCTGCCGTGGTGTCGGACGGCTCGTTCTCCTCCACCGCTGCGGCGGCCTCCGCGCCGACGCCCTCGTCGGAGATGTCGAACAGGCGTGCGTGCTCGCCGCTCTCCGGCGTCACGGTCACTCCCACTCGATGGTGCCGGGCGGCTTCGACGTCACGTCGAGCGCCACCCGGTTCACGCCCTCAACTTCGTTGATGATGCGGGAGGCGATCCGCTCGACGAGGTCGTAGGGCAGCCGGGCCCAGTCCGCCGTCATGGCGTCGTCACTCGTGACGGCACGGATGACGACAGGGTAGGCGTAGGTGCGTCCGTCGCCCATCACGCCCACCGTGCGGACCGCGGGAAGGACGGCGAAGCTCTGCCACAGCTCGCGGTAGAGACCGGCCCTGCGGATCTCCTCGACGACGACGGCGTCGGCGTTGCGCAGGATCTCGGCCCGCTCGGGCGTCACTTCACCGATGATCCGCACGCCGAGTCCGGGGCCGGGGAAGGGCTGGCGCCACACGATCTCGTGCGGCAGGCCGAGCTCCTCGCCGACGGCGCGCACCTCGTCCTTGAACAGCAGCCGCAAGGGCTCGACCAGATCGAAGGCGAGATCGTCGGGGAGACCGCCGACGTTGTGGTGCGACTTGATGTTGGCTGCGGTGTCGCTGCCCGACTCGATCACGTCGGGGTAGAGCGTGCCCTGCACCAGGAAGCGCGGGCCTTCACCGGTGCCGGTCGCGCTGCCGCCGGCGGCTGTACTGCTTTCGCCGGGTGCACCGTCTCCGCCCGAGCCGGCGCCGAGGTCTCGTGCCACCTCCTCGAAGATCCGGATGAACAGCTCGCCGATGATCTTGCGCTTGCGCTCCGGATCGGTGACTCCCGCCAGTGCGGCGAAGTAGCGGTCGGCCGCCTTCACGTGCACCAGGTCCATCTTGAATTGGCGCCGGAAGGTGTCCTCGACCTGATCGGCCTCGCCGGAGCGCATCAGACCCGTGTCGACGAAGACGCAGGTCAGCTGGTCGCCCACCGCCTTGTGCACCAGCGCCGCGGCGACGGCGGAGTCCACGCCGCCGCTCAGCGCGCACAGCACGCGGTCCGACCCGACCTGGGCCCGCACCGCGGCGACCTGCTGCTCGATGATGGACACGTGGGTCCAGCCCGGCAGGCAGCCGCACACGTCGATGAGGAAGTGCTCGAAGACCTCGCCGCCCCGGTCGGTGTGCACGACCTCGGGATGGAACTGGAGCCCGAAGAGACGGCGCTCGGAGTCGTGCATCGCCGCCACAGGGGCGCCGGCGCTCGTGGCGGTGGGCGTGAAGCCGTCCGGCACCTCGGTGATGGCATCGCCGTGGCTCATCCACACGCTCGACGTGGCCGGCCAGTCGGGGCAGAGGGGTGACGCATCGGTCTGCGTCAGCTCCGTGCGCCCGTACTCGCCCTGCCCGGTGCGCGACACCGTGCCGCCGAGCTGCAGCGCCATGAGCTGCGCGCCGTAACAGAGGCCGAGGATGGGGATCCCCAGCTCGTAGACGCCGGCGTCGATGGACGGCGCCGGTGACTCGTACACCGACTTGGGCCCGCCGCTGAGGATGATGCCCTTGGGGGCGCGGGCCTTGATCTCCGCGACGGAGATCGTCGGCGAGACGATCTCGGAATAGACGTGGGCCTCGCGGACCCGGCGGGCGATCAGGCGGGCGTACTGCGCGCCGAAGTCGACGACGAGGATCGTGTCAGCCGTCACCGACTCGTTCTCATGGCGGTCAGTGGCCCATCCCCACGCCCTGCGACCGCTGGAAGAACTTTCCTTCGGTCTGCAACGACGGGGCGACCATGACCTCGGCCTTCTGGAACTCCTTGACCGTCTCGTAGCCGCACGTCGCCATCGCCGTCTTGAGCGCGCCGAACAGGTTCATCCGGCCGTCGTTCTCGTGGGCGGGGCCGAGCAGGATCTCGCGCAGGCTGCCGCGGACGGACGTACGGACCCGGGCGCCGCGCGGCAGCGTCGGGTGGAAAGTGGCCATGCCCCAGTGGAAGCCGCGGGCCGGCGCCTCGACCGCCGACGAGAGAGGCGAACCGAGCATGACGGCGTCGGCGCCGCACGCGATGGCCTTGGCGATGTCGCCGCCCTTCGACATCCCGCCGTCGGCGATGACGTGCACGTACACGCCGGTCTCGTCGAGGTGGCGCATGCGGGCGCCGGCCACGTCGGCGATGGCCGTGGCCTGCGGGACGCCCAGCCCCAGCACGCCGCGGGTGGTGCAGGCGTTGCCGGGCCCGACGCCGACGAGCACGCCCACCGCTCCGGTGCGCATCAGGTGCAGGCCGGCTTGGTACGAGGCGCACCCGCCGACGATCACCGGGAGGTCGAACTCTCGGATGAAGCGCTTGAGGTTCAGCGGCTCGGACGTCTTCGACACGTGCTCGGCCGAGACCACGGTGCCCTGAATGACCAGGATGTCGAGCTCGGCGGCCAGGCAGGCCTGGGCGAGCGACTCGGTGCGCTGGGGGGTCACCGAGGCGGCGGTCGTGATGCCGGCCTCCTTCATCTGCTTGATGCGTGCCGTGACCAGCTCGGGGATGATCGGCTCCTGGTACATCTGCTGCATGCGCGACGTCGCCTTGTCGTCGTCGAGCTCGCGGATCTCGTCGAAGAGCGCCGTCGGGTCCTCGTAGCGGGTCCAGAGACCCTCGAGGTTCAGGACGCCCAGGCCGCCGAGCTTTCCCAACTCGATCGCGGTCGCCGGGCTCATCACCCCGTCCATCGCTGCGCCGAGCACGGGCAGGTCAAAGCGGTAGGCGTCGATCTCCCAGGAGATGTCGACGTCCTCGGGGTCCCGGGTCCGCCGGCTCGGGACGATGGCGATGTCGTCGAACCCGTAGGCCTGCCGCCCCGACTTGAAGATGCCGATCTCGATCTCAGCCAATGTGCTCGCCCTCCGGCATTCGTGGGGCCGGTACGGCTCACGAACCACACCGGCATGTTTTCTCGACTCAGTTGCGAACGCCGGGCCGACACGCCGACGATCCTCCACTCTACTCTCCCGCACCCGCTCCTCAGGCTCTCCCCACGCAGCGAATTGCCGCCCGCGTGGCGCCGGAGCCATGACCTGGTGCGCCCTCGCGACCTGAGGCAAGCTGGGCTCATGAGCGACCGTGACCCCGCCGACTCCGCTGCCTGCGTGTCCCGCGGCATGCGCGCCCTGTTGGCGCGGCGCGATGCGGCCCTGGCCGCCGGTGCGGTGCCGGTGGGCTGGAAGATCGGTTTCAACACCCCCGCCATTCAGGAGCACTTCGGGCTGACCGAGGCCGTGGTCGGCTACCTGACCGACGCGGGGATGTCGCCCGACGGCGCCGCCGTCTCCCTGGCCGGCTGGAGCGCCCCGGCCGTCGAGGTCGAGGTGGCCATCCGGGTCGGGGCGGACGGCGTGGTCGCCGGGCTGGCGCCAGCGCTCGAGCTGGTCGACCTCGACATCTCCTTCGACGACATCGAGCCCGTCCTCGCCGGCAACATCTGCCACCGCGGGGTCATCTTCGGGGACGAAGTCCCCGGCGTGGACCCCTGGGCCATGGTCGCCGCCGTCACCAGGGCCGGCGCCGTCGTCGCCGAGGGACGGCTGGTGGAGGACCCGGCGACCACGGCGACCTTCGTGCGCTCGTACCTCGCGGCCCACGGCGCGGCCCTCGAGGCCGGGGACCGCATCATCGCCGGGTCCGTGGTGGCCCCGGTCGCTGTCGCTCCCGGCGACCAGCTCAGCGTCTCGTTCGGGCCGCTGGGCCACCTGTCGGTGAGCTTCCGGGACTGACCCTCCTGACCGGTCAGACCCCGGCCCGACCGATCAGGACGATCGACATCAGCTCGTAGAGCATCCGAGCGGTTGCACCCCAGATCAGCTCGCCCGAGACCTCGAAGAACCGCACGGCGAACGCATCGTCGTCGGTCCCGGGGATCGAGCGCCCGGGAATCCGCCAGCGCTCCTCGTGGAAGATCCTCGGATCGGCCAGCTCGGCGAGCGAGACGTCGAAGACCCGCTCCACCTCGACCGGGCTGGCCACCAGGTGGGGCCGCTCCGCCAGGGTGGCGATCACCGGCACGATCAGGGAGGCCGAGACCATGGTCGTGACGGGATGGATCCAACCGACCGTCGTCACCTGGGCTGGGTCGAGGCCGACTTCCTCGTACGCCTCGCGCAGTGCCGCTTCGGTCGGGACCTCCCCCACGTCGAGCCGGCCACCGGGGAAGCTGACCTGCCCCTTGTGCGTCCGCAGCCCCGACGAGCGTCGGGTCAGGATCAGCCGGGCCTCGTCCTCCTCCTCGAAGAGGGCGGCCAGCACGGCGGCGCCGACCCCGAGCACTGCGGGCGCATTGGCCTCGTTGACCGGGACGGCGGACCCGAGCAGCCCGTCCGCTCCGATGTCCTCGGGCACGGGGCCGCGCTGTCCCACGGCGTCGAGGGCGTCGAGGACACGATCGAGGCCGATCCCTCTGCGCTCCTCCACCGGCAGGTCTTCCCACGGCGCCGGGGCGCCGGGTTGCCAGGTGGCCGGGCGCGGGATCACCTGGGGTGGCACCGGGCTGGACATCTCCCCACGCTAATGGGGCCCCGTCGGACAGCCTCAGTCGTTCTCCACCGTGTAGTCCCAATTGCCGACGACATGTTTGTGATCGGGTGCCCATTGCATCATGCCCTCGCCCACCAGCTCGTAGGCGCGGAGTTTGAAGGTGAGCGTGTGGCCCGGGTGGAGCTCGGATGGCGGTGGGTGCTCCCCCGGGACCTGCCCCATGAGAAACACCGAACCGAGATGGTCGACCGAGTGGAAGTCGGCGATGGAGACGGGCACGTCGGCACTGGCATCCTTCATCGTCACGGTCCAGGTGCAGGTGGTGGCGGCGGCCTGGTTCGGGAGGCCCTCTCCCGGGACGATCGGACCACTCACGGTGATGTCGACGTGGAATGCCTTCGTCTTCGCCTCAATGGGCAGACCTTCGGTCTGCAGTGCCGGTCTCGCCTCGGTGCCGACCAGCGTGGCGTCGACGGTGGGATCGAGCGTCTTCTTCGGGAGGAAGGAAGGGTACTGAGCGCTCTTGTGCCCTGGGAGGGCGGAGGGGTAGTGCGGCCCGCTCCCGCCGCCACAACCCGCGAGGACGAGCGCGCCCAACAGAAAGACGATGCACAGCACGCTGGGGCCGGGCTTGCATGCCCGGCCCCAGCCGTGATGCTCCCTACATGCGGTGGAGTCCATCAATCGCCGACGAAGCTCCTACCCGTCCGTCACCTTCTGGGCCGGCACTTCAGCCACCCTCACGTGATGCGTTGTGCGCGTTGCGCTTGCCGTTGCCGTTCCCGCCGCCGTTGTGCCCGGGCACGGCCGTGAAGTGCTCGGCCGAGAAGACGTCCGGGCCGAAGCTGGCCAGCCCGGCTTGCGCCGCGTAGCCGATGTGGCCCTGGCCGTCGAGGCCCCCGCAGACCGAGCCCGCAACCAGAGGGGTGTCCGCGTTGGAGGGGTTCGTGCAGCTCTTCCCGGTCAGCAAAAGGTCCTCGAGGGACCGCAACATGCTGTAGTGGTTGTAGTAGGTGCTCGACACCGTGCCGGGCTTGATGAGCGGGCTGATCAGCACCGTGCCGGTGTCACCGCCGCCCGGGGTGAAGTCGGTCGGGTCGTACAGCGGGTCGGCGGTGACGCAACCCGTGGCCGTCTCCGCCCCCATCGGGCAGGTGCCGGTCCCGACGGTGGACGTCGCTCCCTCGGCACTCAGGGTCACGTTGCCGCTGTAGCCGTTGGGCAGGCTGACCGGCTGACCGGCGTCGTTGAGCAACTGGAAGCTGCCGATCCACGGCTTGGCGAAGTTGTTCGAGGCCGTCGTGGTGCTGGCGTTGCCCGAAAGAGCGATCGGTCCGGTGTCGCTCACGGCACCGACGAAGGTGTCGGGCGGGATCGTGTGGCCCGCGCCGTCCGTACCCGAGACGAGCCGGCCCGTGTCGTCGGCATTGATCTTCGAGTCCGCCACCATGCTCGATCCCGAAGCGACCAGAATCGGTTCGGTCGCCGTGCCGGGCGACCCGCTCACGTTGGGACTGACGCCCGGGAGCGAGGTGTTCCGGTCGATGAAGCCAGCGGCACCCGGGCCGGGCTGCAACTGGTTGCCGGAGCCGTCGGTCACCTCGGGGTCGTTCGGGCCGGTCGGCTCGGTGCCCACGTTGTGGCCGTTGATGTTCTCGCCGGCGGCGTCGGCCAGGAGGCCGTAGGCGCCATAGAGGGACTTGGCCCCCGGTGCCGTGGTCCCGGCCGAGCCGAAGGACGGCTGGTCCGCCGGTGCCGGGAAGATCGTGCTGTCCCCGGGTGCGGGCACGTTGTTGAAGCTGTTGCCGATGGTGAACGGCGGGTTGGCCTCGTCGAACGTGACGTCGATCATGCCTCCGTCGGCGAAGGCCGCCGACTGCTCGATCATCGGGATGTAGTAGCGCAGGAATTGGTCGGCCGCGTAAAGCCCACCGGTGAAGTTGGCCGGCGTCGTCGCCTCGGGGTCGTCGGCCGGCAGGCCCGCCGGCGTGTAGTTCGGCGTACCGTTGGCGTTGAAGGCACCGGAGAGGTTGTTGCCCTGGCAGCTGGCGTCATGCGCGTCGCTGCAGTTGTTGGGCGTGATCCAGTTGAACGCCGGAACCTCGTTCGCCGGAAGGCTCAGGTCGTGGGCCAGCCCGTAGGTGGGGTCGTCGAGATTGGCCACATGGTTGGCGTCACAGTTCGACTCCGTCGTTCCGCCCGGCCCGTCGCTCTCCGGTGTCGTCGGCTCGTTGAGGGCCGGCTGGGTCGGGTAGGTGACGCCACCCTGCGTTCCGCTGGACTCACCCGTCAGAGAGGTGAACCACCCGGTCGGGAAGTGCTTGGCCACGAACTGGTCGGCCGGGTCGCCGTTGTTGTTTGCGTTGGCTGGCTGGGCG
Source organism: uncultured Acidimicrobiaceae bacterium (assembly GCA_963719485.1). Classification (GTDB taxonomy): domain Bacteria; phylum Actinomycetota; class Acidimicrobiia; order Acidimicrobiales; family RAAP-2; genus Bog-473. Next base: position 1,841,523 of record OY970387.1, on the reverse strand, counting down.
CCGGTGAAGCTCGTGACGTCGCTGGGGGTCGGGACCGTCAGGTTCGTCGGGTTCGTGACCGGATTGTTGCTCGATTGGCCGGGATATGCGCACAGCCCGTCATCACGACCGGGCACGGTGTCGCTCACCCCTGGAGTGGGGCCCGTGTGATACGTCGTCGCTCCCACCGGCTGGGCTCCCCCGAGGTCCTGGGCGTAGGCCTTCCAGGAGACGCCGGCCGCGTTGTACTGGTTGAACAAAGTCGCGACGTCCGTCGGGTAGACGCAGCCGTTGTTGCCCAGGGCGGCGTCGACGCCACCGTGCACCAAGAGCTGGCCCATGTTGCCGTTGTTGCTGCCCGACGTCGTCGCCGGGTTGGTGTTGGTTCCGGGGCCACTGCTCGTGAGGTCGGTGTCCGTGCCCGTCCCGATCGTGCCGGTGGTGATGATCCCGCTGTTGTTGTTCGTCATGTTCGCCGTCGTCGAGCAGTCGTCCTGCACTCCGTAGGAGGGGGACTGGCCGGACACCAGCGAGATGTAGTTGTCCATGCTGAAGTGGCCGGTGCCGTAGTAGTTCGTCAGCAGCGCTCCTTGCTGGGGGAGCGTCTGCCAGAGGTAGCTGTTCTGGTTGAGGCCGGTGAAGGTCTCGTCATAGGACTTGTTCTCGAGGATGATCAGCCACACGTGCTTGACCGCGCCCACGGGGGTGCCGGTCGAGGTGATCACGCACTGCGCCTGGCTGGGGTTGCTGCCGCTGGGCATCTGCAATGAGCTGCCGGCCGGGCACGACGCGCTCGGGGGCGCGGCGGACGTCGGGGGCGTGGCCACGATCGCGCTCGAGATGCTCGCGCCGGTCACGGCCATCAGCCCGACAGCAGCGGTCGCCATCGCACCGCTCCGTACACGATGTTGCCTGAGCCTCTTCGAGATTCGCACAGTCCTCCTCATAGGCCTTGAGATCCGTCAAGGGGTCGGCGCAAACCTACGGTCGGCGGGTTACGCCGACGGTTCCATCGCGCTACGTGGGTCTTATTTCTCTGTGACCGAACCGCGAACACGATTCCCGTTGCACGGATCGCACCCGGACACCACGGGTTCGCGCACCCCGCGCCCGCGCCGAACCGAGTCTGATCTCCGGCGCTCGGTCGCGGGAGATCAGCCCGGGCGGTTGGCGAGACTCTTCCCGAGGTTGCGGATCTTGGTCCGCACCGACGTCGGCAGCAGTTTCTGTTCGGAAGGGCAGAGCGTCAGCAGCGCCACGCCTTCAATGGTGTTGAAGGTCGTCACCGACAGGGGCAGATGAGTCTGGGACTCCGTGCTCCTGGCGCCCGTCGCCTCCTCGACCAGGGCGTTGTCGAGGCCTCCGCTGCGCGTGAGCAACGCGCAGAACGCCGACCCGTCGGTCAACAAAGCACGGAGCGCGACGTTCCCCTGCTTCTGCTCGTACGACGCCAGCGCGGGGTCGGCCTCGGCGACACCGGTGAAGAACTTCGTGTCCTGGGCGGCGGTGGTTCTCGGTGCCTTCAGCGGCGACGAGCTCGCCGCCGCGGAACCCGTCGGTCCGATCGGACCGAACGCTCCGCCCACAACGATGGCGAGCAGGATGCACAGACAGGCAATGACGCGGCGCATGGGCATGGGCATTGCGGCCACGGGCACGGCCGCCACGTCGTGAGTGTGGCACACCGATTCCCGGCGGCTCGTCGGCAGGCGGCCGCACGCGAACGGACGCCAAACTCCGTCACCCGGGCGTCACAGAGCCATCGTTCTCGGCCGCCCCGTCAGCCCCCGGACAGCGTCGCGGCCGGGTCCGAAGACCCGGCCACGAAGCCCGACACGACCGAAACAGTACCGCCTCGGGTCGGCAAATACGTGCAACTGGACTACATCATCCCGCCCATGCCACCCATGCCACCCATGCCGCCCGCCATGGCGGCGGCCGCAGCGGCGGCGTCGGCCTTCTCGGGCTTGTCGGCCACGAGGGCCTCGGTGGTGAGCAGCAGGCCGGCGATGGAGGCCGCGTTCTGCAGGGCGGAGCGGGTGACCTTGGCCGGGTCGATGATGCCGGACTTGACCAGGTCCTCCATCTCGCCGGTGGCGGCGTTGAGGCCGTGGTTGCCCTTGGCCGCCTCCACCTGGCTCACCAGGACCGCGCCCTCGAGCCCGGCGTTGAAGGCGATCCAGCGCAGCGGCTCCTCGAGCGAGCGGGCCACGATGCGCGCACCGGTGGCCTCGTCGCCCTCGAGCGTGTCGGCCAGGTCGTTGACCGACTTGCGGGCCCGGATGAGCGCCGTGCCACCGCCGGCCACGATGCCCTCCTCCACCGCAGCGCGGGTGGCGGACAGCGCGTCCTCAATGCGGTGCTTCTTCTCCTTGAGCTCCACCTCGGTGGCGGCCCCGACCTTGACCACGGCCACGCCGCCGGCCAGCTTGGCCAGGCGCTCCTGGAGCTTCTCGCGGTCCCAGTCCGAATCGGTGTCGTCGATCGCCCTCTTGATCTGGGCGACGCGGCCCTTCACGTCCTCGGACGAGCCGGCACCCTCCACGATGGTGGTGTCGTCCTTGGTCACGATGACGCGGCGGGCACTGCCGAGCAGGTCGATGGTGGCGCTCTCCAGCTTGAGGCCGATCTCCTCGCTGATGACCTGGGCGCCGGTGAGGACGGCCATGTCCTGCAGCATCTCCTTGCGGCGCTCGCCGAAGCCGGGGGCCTTGACGGCGACCGAGGTGAAGGTGCCACGGATCTTGTTGACGACCAGGGTGGCCAGCGCCTCGCCCTCGACATCCTCGGCGATGATCAGCAGCGGCTTGCCCGTCTGCATGACCTTCTCGAGGACGGGGACCAGGTCGTGGACCGCGCTGACCTTGCCGTTGTAGAAGAGGATGACCGGCTCGTCGAGCACGGCCTCCTGGCGCTCGGGGTCGGTCACGAAGTACGGCGACAGGAAGCCCTTGTCGAACTGCATGCCCTCGGTGAGCTCGAGCTCGATGCCGAAGGTGTTGGACTCCTCGACCGTCACCGTGCCGTCCTTGCCCACCTTGTCGATGGCGTCGGCCAGCACGTCGCCGATGGCGTTGTCGGCCGCCGAGATGGAGGCCACCTGGGCGATCTCCGTCTTGCCGCCGACTTCCTTGGACTGCTTGGCGATGTTCTCGACCGCAGCCTTGACGCCCTTCTCCATGCCCCGCTTGAGCCCGGTCGGGCTGGCGCCGGCAGCCACGTTGCGCAGCCCCTCGGCGATCAGCGACTGGGCCAGCACGGTGGCCGTGGTGGTGCCGTCACCGGCGACGTCGTTCGTCTTGGTGGCGACTTCCTTGACCAGCTGGGCGCCCATGTTCTCGAACGGGTCGTCCAGCTCGACCTCGCGGGCGATGGACACACCGTCGTTGGTGATGGTGGGGGCGCCGAACTTCTTCTCGATCACCACGTTGCGGCCTTTCGGCCCCAGGGTGACCTTCACGGTGTCGGCCAGCTTGTTGACACCGGCCTCGAGTCCGCGCCGGGCGGACTCGTCAAACTTCAGGATCTTGGACATGACTGTGTCGAACTCCTCTCGAGTCCTCGAATCTCAGGGAAACTGCGGGGAGGCCGCCGCGCCGTCCCGGAGTGAACCGGGGCGGCGGGCAGACCCGGAATGCGTGTGACCGATCAGGCCAGCTTGGCCAGGACGTCGCGGCTCGAGAGGATGAGGAGATCCTCGCCCTCCACCGTGATCTCGGTGCCGCCGTACTTGGAGTAGACGACCGTGTCGCCCTTGGCGACGTCCATGGGGATGATCTCGCCGGTGTCCTCGGAGCGGCGGCCCGGTCCTACGGCGATCACCTCACCCTGCTGGGGCTTTTCCTTGGCGGTGTCGGGAATGACCAGGCCAGAGGCGGTGGTCTCCTCGGACTCGCCGGGGCGGACGACGATCCGGTCATCGAGGGGATGCAGCTTCATTTGGAACGGGCCTCCTTGGCACTCGTTAGCACTCTCAGGTTGCGAGTGCCAGAGTAGCGGGCGCCAAGCTGCCTGGCAACCGCGCGATGGAGATCGGCCCGACAATGGCGCCGCAACTGCGTCCGCCGGCCGTGTGGTGCCCTCCCCGGCCACGTTCCTCTCCCGGGAGAGCGCAGCGCACCACCGCCCCCCCCGGGGCGCCCGGTGGGCGCGGCGCCCGGAGCAGGAGGGGGCGACATGGCCCAGGCAGGCACGGCCCAAGAAGGCACGGCCCAAGAAGGCACGGAGCACTGGCGGCGCGCCCTCAGGTGGACGTTCGCAGGGATCTTCACGGTGGCGCTGGCCGGTGGCCTCGTCGGCAGCCTGACCGGCGGCGGCGCGCTGGCCCTCCCGGCCGGACATCCCTCGCACCACACGGCAGCGGCCTCCCGGCCGGCGTCCGTCCCCGCCAGTGCCGCGGCACGCGGGACGCAGGCGCTGCTGCAGCTCAGCGACCTGCCGTCGGGATGGGTCGCCGGCCAGACGCCGTCGGCCACGACGCGGGTCTCGCCCTGGTCGTCGGGGCTGGCCCGCTGCGTCGGGATCCCGTCACGGATCGCCGCCGTGGCGCCGACCAAGGTCGACAGCCCGGACTTCACCAGCGCCGATCAGGTGTTCGCCGTCGAGGACAGCGTCTCGGTGTTCCCCTCGAAGGCGGTGGCCCGGGCCGAGTACGCGGCAATGGCCAGCCGCCGCACGGCCGGATGCATGAACCGGGTGGCCGGCCCGGCCCTGCAGTCGAGCATGCAGCACGAGGCCGGCAGCGGGACGACGGTGGGCGGCGTCAGCTTCGCCGCGCTGCCCGCGGCGGCGGCCGCCAACCATATGGCCGGCTTCACCGTCACCATCCCGATCGCCCGCGGCGGCCGGGTGCTGACGGTCACGAGCACCCAGGTCGACTTCGTCGTCGGCCCGCTGCTGCACCAGGTCACCTTCAACGGCAATGGCACGGCGTTCCCGGCGCAGCTCGAGGAGCAGGTGCTGGCGACTGCACGCGGAGGACACTCGTAGCCTCCCGCGCCGGGTCACTACGCTCCCGGGCGACCCGACACGAACCGAAGGGGACCCCGATGGCGCCAGCCAGCCCGAAGAGCGACCCCGACCGCTGGTGGCACGGCGGCGTCTTCTACCAGGTCTACCCCCGCTCGTACGCCGACACGAACGGCGACGGCGTGGGCGACCTGCCCGGCATCGTGTCCAAGCTCGACCACCTGGCGCGCCTCGGGATCACCGGGGTCTGGCTGTCGCCGGTGACCTGCTCGCCCAACCGCGACTGGGGCTACGACGTCTTGGACTACCGCGACATCGACCCTGCCTTCGGGACGCTCGACGACCTCGATGTCCTCGTGCGCGAGGCGGGCGCGCGGGACATCCGCATTCTGATGGACCTGGTGCCCAACCACACCAGCGACCAGCACGCGTGGTTCGTCGACGCGCTGAGCGGCCGGGGCTCGGCGCACCGCGACTACTACGTCTGGGCCGACCCCAAGCCCGACGGTGGCCTGCCCAACAACTGGGCCAGCATCTTCGGCGGCCCCGCCTGGCAGTTCGACGAGGCGAGCGGCCAGTACTTCCTGCACAACTTCGAGGCGGCCCAACCGGACCTGAACTGGTGGAACGAGGAGGTCCGGCGCGAGTTCGACGACATCGTGCGGTTCTGGTGGGAGCGTGGGGTGGCGGGATTCCGGATCGACGTGTGCAACATGATGATCAAGGACAGGGAGCTGCGCGACAACCCGCCGGCCACCCACGACGACCCTCTCGACCAGCAGTTCATGGGGCAGCGCGCGGTGTACAACACTGACCGCCCCGAGGCGCATGACATCCTGCGGCGCTGGCGCGCCGTCGCGGACACCTACGTGCCCGAGCGCCTGCTCATCGGCGAGACCAACGTGGAGCAACTGACCACGCTCATGCAGTTCTACGGCAACGGGCGCGACGAGCTGCACGGAGGCTTCAACTTCGTGTTCATCAACGCGCCGTTCGAGGCCGCTGCGCTGCGTGCGGTCGTCGAGGACACCGAGGCTCTGCTGCCCGACGGCGCGTGGCCCATCTGGACGGCGTCCAACCACGACGTGTCGCGCCTGGCCACCCGGTGGGCGGCGGGCGACCCGGCCAAGGTCAAGCTGGCCCTCCTTCTCCTCCTCACCCTGCGCGGCACGCCCTTCCTGTACCAGGGCGACGAGATCGGGCTGACCGACGGGCCGATTGAGAGAGACGACGTCCTCGACGCCGTCGGGACGCGCTTCTGGCCGTATTACAAGGGACGGGACGCCGAGCGGACGCCCATGCCCTGGAACGCAGAGCCAGGGGGCGGGTTCACCACGGCGGGTGTACGCCCATGGTTGCCGATGGCCGACCCGGCGCGGTGCAACGTGGCCGACCAGGAGGGCGACCCGGATTCGGTGCTCGAGCTGTGCCGCCGGGCCATTGCGGCGCGTCACGCCAGCGAGGACCTCGCCGTCGGGCCGTACCGGTCGCTCCCCTCGCCCGACGGCACCTGGGCCTACGCCCGGGGGGACGGCGCCCTCGTGCTCCTCAACATGAGCGGTGGGGACCCGACCTTCGAGAACGTGACCGGGACGGTGACGGTGAGCACCGAGCCCGGCCTCGAGGGGTCGGGCCTGGAGGGCGCGCTCACGCTCCCGGCCTGGAGCGGCGCCATCGTGAGGCGATGACCCCGACCCGGCGCTTCGTGCTGTGCACCACGCCGGCGCAGGGGCACACGGCGCCCCTCCTGGCGGTGGCCCGGCAGCTCGTGGGCGTCGGGCACGAGGTCGTCTTCTTCACGACAGAGCACTACCGGGACAAGGTGGAGGCGACGGGCGCCCGCTTCGAACCCTTCGCGGCGGCGGACGACGCCCACGACCTGATGGTGGCCAATCCGGAACGCGAGTCGTCGTCCAAGCGGGGGGTGCGCGGGGTGAAGGACGACCTGCGCCGGATCTTCATCGGACCGATCCCGGGCCAGAGCCGCGGCTTGCGCGCCATCCTCGACGGCTTCGCCGCCGACTGCATCGTCGTCGACACCATGTTCCTCGGCGCGCTCCCCCTGGCCCTGGGCCCGCGCGCGGCGCGGCCCGCCCTGGCGTGCATCGGCGTCATGCCCTACCCGTCGCGCAGCCGCAACACGGCGCCCTTCGGGGTGGCGTTCCAGCCCGGCGGCGGGCCGCTCCGACGCGCGCGCAACGCCGCCTTGAACTGGGCCACCGAGCACTTCGCGCTGGCCGACATCCAACGTTTCGCCCGGCGCCGCCTGGCCGAGGCCGGCGCGCCCCGCTTCTCTGGTTACTTCATCGACCTCCCGCCGAAGGTGGTCGACGCCTACCTCCAGGCGACGGTCGCCGGCTTCGAGTACCCGCGTTCGGACCTGGCTCCCACGGTGCGCTTCGTGGGGCCCATCCTGGCCCCGCCGTCGCAATCCTTCGAGGAGCCGGCGTGGTGGCCCGAGCTCGGTAGCGGTCGCCCGGTCGTCCACGTCACCCAGGGCACGCTCGACAACGCGGACCTGGGTCGCCTGCTCCTCCTCACCACCCGGGCGCTGGCGAACGACGACCTGCTCGTGATCGCCACCACCGGCGGACCGGACCCGGATCCCCTGCGGCGGGGGCTGCCGGCGAACGTGCGGCTGGAGCGCTTCGTCCCGCACGATCGCCTGCTCCCCCACGTCGACGTCATGGTCACCAACGGCGGTTACGGCGGAGTGCAACAGGCGCTGGCCAGCGGCGTCCCCCTCGTCGTGGCGGGCGACAGCGAGGACAAGCCCGAGGTCGCGGCACGCGTGCAGTGGTCGAGCACCGGCATCAACCTGCACACCGGCCGGCCCTCGCAGGCCATGGTGGCCCGGGCCGTGCGCCGGGTGCTCGCCCGCGACTCCTACCGGCTGCGGGCCCAGGCCCTGCAGGCCGAGATCGCGGCGAGCGACCCGCTCGGGACGATCAGCACCACGTTGGGAGGGCTGTGCGCGGCGAACGACGCGGTGCGTCGGGAGCAGGCGGGCGCGGACGCGCAGCCGGGTCCCTCATCCAAAATTTGAGGCCCGCTTCCGAAGCCGTCACCGTCCGTTCACACTTGATGGGATTTTTCCAAACCGAACGTACGTTCACCCTGCCTGGGTCGTTTCCGAATCGAAACGGTGGCGGACACCTCCTCGGGAAGGCGGACGGATGCGATCTGAATTGGGCGGCGGAACATGACCCCGTCTCGGCGGGACTTCCTCCTCGGCACTCTGGGTGCCGCCGGCGCGGCAGCGCTCGGCGGTGGATTGACCCAGATCTCAGGTGCCACCCCAGCCCCGCACGTCGGCGGGACGCAGCTGGCCGGTTCCGGCGCGTTGCCGAGTCCCGGCGCCTCCGGGATCGAACACGTGGTGGTCGTGATGATGGAGAACCGGAGCTTCGACCACTTCCTCGGTTGGCTCCCGGGCGCAAACGGCAGGCAGGCCGGGCTCTCCTATGTCGACCCGTCGGGCAAGCAGGTCCCGACGTGGCACGCCGACGTGAAGAACGGCTGCGGTTTCACCGACCCTGACCACTCCTACGACGGCGGTCGGATGCAGTACGACAACGGAAAGATGAACGGCTTTCTCACCGACAAGGCCAACGACGTCTATGCAGTGAGCTACTACGGCGCCGAGGACCGCCCGTTCATGAGCCAGCTCGCGCTCAACTACACGTCCTGCGACAGCTACTTCTGCTCCATTCTGGGGCCGACCTATCCGAACCGGTTCTTCCAGCACGCCGCCGCAACGGACCGGCTCTCGAACACGTCGACCACGTCGAGCCTCCCGACGATCTGGGACCGGCTGAACCAGCCCGGTGGGCCCACCGGGCGTTACTACTTCGGCGATGTCCCCTTCCTGGCCCTGTGGGGTGCGAAGTACATTCCGATCTCGGGTCACTACTTGGAGTTCCTGGCGGATGCTTCGAATGGCACCCTGCCCAACGTCTCGTTCATCGACCCGCGCTTCGAGGACGAGGGGGACGGCACCTCCAACGACGACCACCCGCTGGCCGACATCCGCGCCGGTGACTCGTTTCTGTCGGAGATCTTCCACGCTCTGGCGAGCGGTCCCGACTGGGAGAGCACGGTCCTCGTCGTCAACTACGACGAATGGGGAGGGTTCTTCGACCACGTTGCCCCGCCTCGGGTCACGCCCGGCGTTCCCGTCGGCGCGAGTGCGTCCTCGGGCGTCGACCAGGACCTGGTGAACGGCAAGGTCCTGACCGGGTTCCGCGTTCCCGCCATCGTGGCTTCACCGTTCACGAAAGGTTCGCCTTCGAGGCCGAGGCTGTCGCACCGGCTGTTCGATCACACCTCCGTGCTCAAGCTCATCGAGTGGCGGTGGGGGCTCACGCCGCTCTCGGCCCGCGACGCGTCCAACGCTCCGGGAGATCCGCAAAACCTGGTGACCGCCTTCGATTTCGCCCGCCCCGATGCCGGCGTGCCCGCTCTTCCCGAACTGGCTCCGTTCGTCGCCGAATCGTGCACGGCCGGAAATCCCCCGATCGGCGGTTCCCCCCTGCCAACGACGTCGACCGAGAAGAGCGCCGAAGAGGACGGTTGGAAGTCGCTCCTTTCGTCCGACCTCATGGAGGGATGGACGTGATGCTGCGTCGCCTCGTTGCCGGGCTCGCAATCGCCGCCGGCGCCACCGCGGCCGCCGTGCCACTTGTTGGGAGCACCTCGGCGGTGGGAGCACCAACCACGTTGCCGCCCATCCACCACGTCTTCGTGATCGTGCTCGAGAACGAGACCTCGACCTCGACGTTCGGAGATCCAAAAGCAGATCCCTACCTGGCGCAGACACTGCCGAAGGCCGGCGCCTATCTCCAGAACTACTACGGGACCGGCCACGAGAGCAACGACAACTATGTGTCGATGGTGAGCGGCCAGGCGCCGAATCCACAGAACCAGGCCGACTGCCAGATCTATGACGACTTCGTCGGCAGCGGGCCCTTGGCGACCGTTTCCGGCTCACCCCTTGACGGCCAGGCGGTCGGTTCCGGGTGCGTGTTCCCGAGCTCCGTGTCCACCATCGCCAACCAGCTGACGTCGGCGCACTTGACCTGGAAGGGCTACATGGAGGACATGGGTAACGTCGCCAGCCGGGAAGCGGCGGTGTGCGGACACCCGGCCTTGAACAGCCAGGACAAGACGCAGTCGGCGGTCGCCGGGGACGGCTACGTCAGCCGGCACGATCCGTTCGTCTACTTCGACAGCATCACCGGCGATGCCTCGTACTGCGACGCCCACGTGACGCCTCTCGGATCCACCAGCGGGGCCCTGCCCTCCAGTGCGCCCTCCGGCACAACGGGGCTTGCCTCAGATCTCAAGCGCGCGTCCGCGACTCCGAACCTGTCGTTCATCGTCCCCAACGTCTGCGACGACGGACATGACTACCCCTGCACGAACGAGCCCACCCCGACCTCGAGCGCCGTCGGCGACATCGACAACTTCCTTTCGAAGTGGGTCCCTCTGATCACCTCGTCACCCGCGTTCAGGAAGGACGGGTTGCTCGTCATCACGTTCGACGAGGCGGCGGGGCCGCCGAACGGCGACTCGACGTCGTGCTGCGGTGAGATGCCAGGTCCCGACTCGCCACTCCCGGGCGTCGACGGGCCGGGGGGCGGAAAGGTCGGCGCCGTGCTGTTGTCACCGTTCATCAAGGGCGGCACCGTGTCGACCACCCCCTACAACCACTATTCGCTCCTCGCCTCGTTGGAGAACCTGTTCGGGCTGCCCAAGCTCGGGTTTGCGGCGGACGTGCCGAGCGCGTTCGGAAGCGACGTCTACACGAAGTGGTCGGCGCCGACGCCCCCGCCCCCGCACCCGCCGAAGTCGTAAGCACCCGCTCAGGATTCAGACACGGCGAGGGGCGGTCTCGGCGTGGGGGCCCGGTGGGGGCCCATTAGTGTCGGCGGGATGCAGGCCGAGCCCAGATCCGGACGTTTGCCCTGGCAGCGGGCGAGCAAGGCGCCCTCCCTACCCGAATCGTTCCCCGACTCGGGACTGCTCGAGGATCTCCCGGCCGGCGAGCTACACCGGGGGCTGTTCCACCTCCTGTTCGGCCGGGAGCCCGCCCCCGACGACCCGTTCGTGGCGGAGCTGGAACGTGGCACGACGAGCCCGCGCCAGCTCATGGAGTGGCTGATCCACTCGGCCGAGTGGAGCCACTCGGCGCCCATGACCGAGTTCGGCCCGTCCCTGCACTACGGACGCGGTGTCTTCATCCGCAGCCTGCCGAGGGCATGGCGGATCCTCGACATCGGCGGCGTGGCCCTCGGCGTCCCCTACGGCGCGCTCGTCCTGATGGGCTACCCGTACAAGTTCAAGGAGATCGTGATCGTCGACCTGCCGAGCGAGGACCGCCACGAGTTGTACCAGGACGACCAGAGCCTGAGCTCGGTCGACGTCGCCGGAGGGCGGGTCACCTACCGCTACCACTCCATGACCGACCTGAGCAGCTACCCGTCGGCGTCGTTCGACATGGTCTACAGCGGGGAGAGCATCGAGCACATCACGCGCGCGGAGGCCGAGAAGGTACTGGCGGAAGCCCGGCGCGTCCTCAAGCCGGGTGGGATCCTGGCCCTCGACACCCCCAACGCCAACCTGACGCGGCTGCAGCAGGAGGCGTTCATCGATCCCGACCACAAGTACGAGTACCGCCACGCCGAAATGGCGGCCATGCTGCGCGGCAACGGCTTCGTGATCGAGCGGGCGATGGGGATCAACTACGGCGGCGAGTCCGTGGCCCGCGGCGTTTTCGATCCCACCGAGCTCGCCACCAAGCGCGGCGTCTTCGACGACATCGAGAATTGCTACCTGCTCGCCTACGTCTGCCGCCGCCCGCGCCGCCCCAGCGCGCGGGCGGCGGTCGCGGCAGGCGTGGTGGTGCGTGGCCGGGACGCAGGCCACACCGAGGCGGGCGTTCGGCCGGGCCCGCCGGATGTTCGCCTGACTCACGCGGCCCGTCCCCTACCGGTTGAGGGGGGACATGTCCGCGTAGCGATCGCCCTGGGCGGGGGCGACGGTGTCGAGCACCGCCAGGTCTTCCTCGGTCAGTTCGACGTCGAGGGCGGCCACGTTCTCCTCGAGGTAGGTCCGGTGCTTGGTGCCCGGGATCGGCGCCACGTCGCGTCCGGCCGCGTGCACGAAGGCGAGCGCGATCTGCCCGGGGGTGCAGCCCTGGGCCGAGGCGAGCTGGTCGATGACCTCGACGATGGCGACGTTGTCGGCCAGGTTGTCGCCCTGGAACCGGGGCTGGTAGCGGCGGAAGTCGCCTTCGTCCAGGTCGTCGAGCGAGCGCATGGTGCCGGTGAGGAAGCCGCGGCCGAGCGGGCTGTAGGGGACGAAGCCGATGCCGAGCTCGCGGAGAGCGGGCAGGATCTCCCGCTCGGGGTCGCGCGACCACACCGAGTACTCGGTCTGCAGCGCCGAGATCGGGTGGACGGCGTGCGCACGGCGGATGGTGGCGGGCGCCGCCTCGGACAGGCCGAGGAAGCGCACCTTGCCCTCGGTCACGAGCTCGCCCATGGCCCCGACCGTCTCCTCAATCGGGGTGTCGGGGTCCACGCGGTGCTGGTAGTAGAGGTCGATGTGATCGACTCCGAGCCGCAGGAGCGAGCCGTCGCAGGACTGGCGCACGTACTCGGGGCGGCCGTTGACGCCGCGCCTGGCCGGGTCGTCGGGGTCGCGCACGATGCCGAACTTCGTGGCGATGACCGCCTCGTCGCGGTGCCCGGCCAGCGCCTTGCCGACGAGCACCTCGTTGGTGTGCGGGCCGTAGGCGTCCGAGGTGTCGAAGAAGGTGACCCCGAGCTCGAGGGCGCGGTGGATGGTGGCCGTCGACTCCGCGTCGTCCCCCCGTCCGTAGAATTCGGACATCCCCATGCAGCCGAGGCCCTGGCGCGAGACCCGGAGGCCCTGGGTTCCGAGCGTGATGGTTTCCATGGCTGCACCCTACGGGCGGCCGGCCCGGTGACGGGCGGTCAGGCTCCTGGGTTGGACGTGATCGCGCTCGCGTGGACGAAGACGGCGCAACGCCGGTCCGCCGCCATGACGCGGTCGAATTCGGCCCAGTCCTCGTGCGTCCCGCCGGCCGCGACGAAGACCGACCGGATGGTGGACGGCACGTCGAGGCCGAGCGCGGCGCCATCGTCGGGCCCGACCAGGCGCACCGGCCCCGCAACGGCGGCCCACTCGAAACCGGCCCGGAAGACGAGGGTGGCCCGGCCCGAGGACCGGAGCAGGTCGAGTTTGCGCGAGCCGCCGCCCAGCACGGCGGCGACACCGGGGGACCCGTCCACGGGGTCGGCGAGCACACCCGCACTGACCACCGAGGCGTGCACCGTCCCGTCGGGCCGCGCGATGGCGAAGACGGCCAGGTGTTCTGCCGCGGCCAGCCGGGTCACCGCGTCGAGATCTGCCATCACCCGAGTCTGCCGCGTCCACGGCCCCCTGCGCTCACCCCTTGAACCCCCCCTCGGCGCTCCCCGTCCTCCCGGAGCAGTCCTGTCGTTCGCCCCGGAGCAGTTCCCCGCCACCGCGCCGGCCCGTCGGGGCGCGGCTAGCCCTCTTGGAGGGCCATCCCCGCGGCGGCCAGGTCGTCGAGGCGCAGCGCGTACTCGTCGGAGTCGATGTCGTAGACCCACATGACGAGCGCGTCCTGCCCGGTGACGGGGTAGTAATTCTTGCGCACGGAAACGGGGGCGAACCCGAAACGCCGGTAGAGCGCCTGTGCCGGTTCGTTGTTGGCCGCGACCTCGAGCGAGATGTGCTTGATCCCGGCGGCCCGCAGGCTGCGGATGCCGTCGACGACCATGGTGATGGCCACGCCCGAACGCTGGAAGCTGGGAGCCGTGGCGAGGGTGGTCATGTGCGCGTCGTCGTCCACCATCATGAAGCCGATGTAGCCCGCCATCTCGGCACCGTCCCAGGCGGCGCGGTACTGGCGACCCTTGCGGAGGGCCAGCTCGGAGTTGAAGACCTCGACCGACCACGGCTCGGGGAAGACCTTGCTCTCAATGCGGAGCACGTGGCGGAGGTCCCTCCGCTTGAGCTTCTCGATGCGCAGCGTCATCTCCGTACCGCCCTCAGCCTCGCGCGGCGCGTGCGAAGTTGCTCTTGGCATCCGCCTCCCGCATATAGAGGGGAACGACGGCACCGGGCGCGACTGGCGGAACTCCCGCGTCGAGCCGCGCCCGGGCCAGATGGAGCAGGGCCGCCGGGGGCGGGAAGGACAGGCCGGGCGTCACCGTCTCGACGCCGGGAGCCGTCACGAGAACTGGCCCATATCGCTGCGCGCCATCGCCGACGGCGTGCAGCGGTGCGCCGGCGAACGCCCCGAGCGCCGCGACCAGGTCGTCCGGCGTGAACAGCCCGGGGGCGAGACACGCCGCGCCCTCCACCCCCGCGGCCCCGACCTCGTGCACCGCGGCGAACACCTCGCCCCGCCGGGCGTCGACGCAGGCCAGGACCAGGCCCCGCAACCCGACGGCGGCGGCGCCCGCCGTGAGGATGTCCAGGCTGGTCGCCCCGACGACCCCGATCCCGAGCGACTGGGCCAGCCCCTTGGCCGCGGCGACACCGACGCGGAGGCCGGTGAAAAGGCCGGGGCCCACGTCGACCGCCACGACGCCCACGTCGGTCGGGACCAGGTCCACCTGGGCCAAGAGGTGCTCGAGCGCAGGCGTCAGCGTCTCGACGTGGCGACGGCGCCCGGTCAATGCCAGCTCGGCCTGCACGCCGTCCGGCGTGCGCACGGCGACCGCGACCGTCTCCGTCGCCGTCTCGATCGCCACCATCGCGGGCGTTCCTTCGCCTTCGGCCGCGCTCACCGCCCGCTTGCCTCGGCCCGCTCGGGCAGCGCCGCGACCGCACCCGCCTCGTCGGCCCAGCGACCCCGGCCCACCAGCGTCAGCAGGCGCCGTTCGGGGGCCCCCACGGGATCCGGGGCGGTCATGGTGATCTCGAGCGCGCTGTCCCCCAATGCGGGTGCGGCCAGCTCGCCCCACTCGACGAGCGCCACCGCGTCCTCCTCGACGAGCTCGGCCAGGGCCAGGTCGGCCACCTCGTGGAGCGAGCCGGTGCGGTACACGTCGGCGTGGATCAGCACGCCGACGGGGCTGCCCGCCCCGCAGCGGTACTGGCGCACGAGCGCGAAGGTCGGGCTGGTCACCGGACCCGCCACCGCGAGACCCGCCGCGAAGCCCTGGGCGAACACCGTCTTGCCGGCACCGAGGTCCCCGACCAGGAGCACGACGTCGCCGGGCCGGCACAGCCGGGCCACCCGGCCCGCCAGCACCTTCGTGGCCTCGGGCGACTCGCTCGTCCACGCGACGGGCCAGCTCACACCCGGCCCGCCGCCATCAGGCGCTTTGCCCGTACGAAGTCGGCGCGCATCTCGGCCATGGCCTCGCCGCCCGCCCGCAGGACGTAGGCCGGGTGGTACGCGGGCACGAGGCTGGCCCTTCCCCGCTCGAACACCTGCCCCCGCAGCTCCCGGATCCCCTTCGTCGTCTGGAGCAGCAGCTTGGTGGCGAAATTCCCGAGCGTGACGATGACCACGGGGTCGATCAGGGTGATCTGCTCGGTGAGGTACGGGCGGCACGCCTCGATCTCCTTCGGCGCCGGGTCGCGGTTCTGGGGCGGGCGGCACTTGACCACGTTGGCGATATAGCACTCCGCCCGCGTCAGGCCGATCTCCTCCCACATCAGGCGGTCGAGCAGCTTGCCCGACCGGCCGACGAAGGGCTCGCCGGCCAGATCCTCCTCGCGGCCCGGCCCCTCGCCCACGAAGAGCAGATCGGCGGCGGCATCGCCCACGCCGAAGACGACCTGGGTGCGCCCCTTGGCCAACGGGCAGAGGGTGCACGTCGACGCGGTGACGCGCAGCCGCTCCAGGAGGTCCGGCTCAGCCACCGGACGGGTCCGGGCGGTTGACCAGAATCCGGGGCATGCGCGGGCCGACACCGCACACCACCTCGTAGCTGATCGTCCCCAGCATGGCCGCCCAGTCGTCCGCGGTGATGATCTCGCTCCCCTGTCGGCCGAGCAGCACGACCTCGTCGCCGGGTCGCACCGAGTCGTCGTCGCCGCAGTCGACCACGATCTGGTCCATCGTCACCGCACCGGCCAGCGGACGGCGCACCCCGCCGATGAGGACCTCGTAGCCGCCGTCGAAGAGGGCGCGGGGGACACCGTCGGCGTAGCCGATGGGCACCGTGGCGACGAGCGAGCGCGTCGGGAGCGGGCGCAGCCGGCCGTAGGAGGGGCGCTCACCGGCCTCGAGCGTGCGCACGGCCACCACGCGCGCCTTCAGCGCCATGGCCGGCCGCAGTCGCTCGCCCCCCGACTGCTCGTCGAAGGCGGACCGGACCGCGCCACCGGGGAGCGGGCCACCGGGGAGGTAGCCGTAGAGGCCCAGCCCGCAGCGGACCACGTCGTGGCGCGAGCGGGGGAAAGCCACCGCGCCCGCCGTGTTGGCGGCGTGCAGCAGCGGGGCCCGGATCCCGGCAGCCACCAGGTCGGCCACGAGCCGGTCGAAGAGGTCGAGTTGCCCCTCCGTGAAGGCGCGGTCCTCGGCCCGCTCACCGTCAGCGACGGGCAGGTGGGTCCAGACGCCCTCGAGCCGCAGCAGCGGCTCGCCCTGCACGGCGGCGGCGATGCCGGGCAGGTCCTCGGGCGCCGCGCCGACGCGGTGCATCCCGGTGTCGACCTTGACGTGGACGTCGACGGGCCGGCCGGCGGCCGCCGCTGCCGCAGTGAAGGCCCCGATCCCCTCGGCCGAGTACAGCGTCGGCGTGAGCCCGTAGGACAGCGCGGTCGCTGCGGCGGCGGGGTCGCACTCGCTCAGCAGCAGCACCGGCGCGGTGACGCCGTGCTCGCGCAGCTCCACTCCCTCGTCCACCAGTGCCACGGCCAGCCGGGAGGCGCCACCGGCCAGAGCGGCCCGGGCGACCGCCGGTCCCCCGTGGCCGTAGCCGTGGGCCTTGACGACCGCGCATAACTCGGCGGGTGCGGCCACCTGCGCCAACACGGCCGCGTTGTGCGCGATGGCGGCCAGGTCGATCTCGGCCCAGGCGGGGCGCGAGCGCCCCTGGGCCATGGTCACCGCCGCGTCCTCGTCCGCCGGGAGCGGCACGACCAGGCGCACCGGGGCACCCTCAGCCACGGTCGCCCCGTTCCGGCCGCGCCGGCGCCGCCTCCGCGCTCGGCTCCGACAGGAATGCCGCCACGAGCGCCGGCAGGTCGCCGGCCACCAATCCCTGCGCCGGGCCGAGCGACGCCGCCCGCCCGTGCACGTGGGCCGCCAGCGCCGCCGCCTCGAGGGGCGGCAACCCGCGGGCGCAGAAGGCACCGATGACACCGGAGAGAACGTCGCCGCTGCCCGCCGTGGCCAGGGCAGGCCCGCCGGCGGCGGCCAAGAGCACGTCCGGGACGGCCCCGCCCGGGGCGGCCACAGCGGTGAGCGGCCCCTTCAACAGGACGACGGCGCCGGTGGCGCCCGCCAGGTGGCGCGCCGCAGCAAGACGGTCTGCCGCCGGGGCGGCACCGCTGATGCGGGCGTACTCGCCGTCGTGCGGGGTGAGGATGCTCGGGGCGCTCCGCTTTTCGAGCAGGGTGCGCGCCGCGGCCGTGCCGCCAAGGGCCGTCAGCGCGTCGGCGTCGATCACCAGCGGGACCGGCACGGCCGCGATGACCGCCCTGATCTCCTCCGCCGTGGCCTCGCCGGTGCCGAGCCCGGGGCCGATGACGACGGCCTTGCACTTGGCCGTGGCCTCGAGGAACGCGCCGGCCCAGTCGGCCGCCGGCACGCGCATGCGCACGGCCTCGGTGGGCCAGGCCGCCGTCGGGTTCCCGGGGGAACCGAGCCGGAGCATGCCGGCGCCCGCGGCCATGGCGCCGCGGCTGCACAGGATGGCCGCACCCTCCATGCCCGCCGAGCCGGCGGCCACCCCCACCGCGGTCGTCCACTTGTTGACCTGGCGCGGCCGCGCCGGGACGAGGGCAACGTCGGCGTCGTCGACCAGCAGCGCCTGCGGCGTGGGGAACCCGATCCCGATGTCGGCCACGTCCACGGCGCCGCTGCACACGGCCCCGTCGCCCTGGAGCAGCCCGGGCTTGAGGGCGGCGAACGTGATCGTGCGGTCGGCCTGCACGGCGTGGCCCGGAGCCTCCCCGCTGTCGGCGTCGACGCCCGAGGGGATGTCGATGGCGAGCACCCGGGCGCCGGTCGGCACGCCGGGCGCGTCGTACGAACCGCGGAACCCCGTGCCGTAGGCGCCGTCGACCACCAGGTCGCAGGGCGGCAGGGTGACCCCGCCCCCCGCAGCGGCGGCCTCGACGACGCTGACCCGGGCCCCCCGCCGAACCAGGAAGGACGCGGCGACCCGGCCGTCGGCACCGTTGCTGCCCTTGCCCACCACGACGACCACGCGCCGGCCGTAGGCACCGCCGAGCAGGCGGAGCGCCGCGTGAGCGGCGGCGGTGCCGGCCCGGTCCACCAATGTCTCGTGGGAGACGGTCTCGAGGGCCGCGGCGTCGGCCGCCCGCATCTCGTCTCGGGTCAGGACGGCGCGCACGGGGCCTGCTCCGCGACGACGAAGGCGATCGCCACCCCGTCGGTGTGGGTGAGCGACAGATGAAGGGCGCCGGCGCCCCGCGCGCCCGCCAGCTCGGCGGCGGCGCCGTGCAGCCTCAGGTAGGGGGCGTTCCTCGTGGCGCCCTTCCCCGCAGTCCGGCACACCTCCACGTCGGTGAGTGCGAAGCCGCCGATGCCCGTGCCGAGCGCCTTCATGACGGCCTCCTTGGCGGCGAAGCGCGCCGCCAGGCTCTGGGCCAGGTCGGCCGACGCCCCGGCGTCGGCCCGCTCGGACCCCGTGAAGCAGCGCGCCGAGAAGGAGGGCCGGCGCTCGAGCACCCGGCGGAACCGCGCCACGTCGACCGCGTCGACCCCGACGCCGACGATGGCACCGGCGACACCGCGATTCACTCGACGGTCACCGTCTTGGCCAGGTTGCGGGGACGGTCGGGGTCGTGGCCGTGGAGGCGAGCCAGCCGGTAGGCGAGCTGCTGCAGCGGCACCACGCCGACCACGGGCGAGAGCAGCGGGGACGTCGGCGGCACCCACAGCACGTGGTCCGCCGCCGCCGCCGACTCCTCGTCCCCGTCGTCGGCCAGCAGCACGACCGTGGCGCCGCGGCTGCGCACCTCGGCGATGTTGGACAGCATCTTCTCCCACAGGGGGTTGCGCGTCGCGATGCCGACGACGACGGTGCCCGGCTCGATGAGTGCGATCGGCCCGTGCTTGAGCTCGCCCGCCGGGTAGCCCTCGGCGCGCAGGTAGGCCAGTTCCTTCAGCTTCAGCGCCCCCTCCAGGGCCACAGGGAAGCCCACGTGGCGACCCAGGAAGAAGAAGTCGCGGGCGTCGGTCAGCTTCGCCGCCACGTCGTCGACGTCGCCCGCCCGCGCCAGCGCCTCGGTCACCAGGCCGGGCAGCGCCTCCATGGCATTGAGGATCTCGTTGATCTCCGACCCCGGGCGGGTACCGAGGAGCTGGGCCAGGTACAGCCCGAGCACCTCGAGCGCCACGATCTGCGCCAGGTGGCATTTCGTCGAGGCCACGCCGATCTCGGGCCCGGCGCGCGTGTAGAGGACCCCGTCGGCCGCCCGCGCCATGGAGGAGTCGACGACGTTGGAGACCACGAGCACCTTGGCGCCGAGGCGAGCGGCTTCGCGCATGGCCTCCGACGTGTCGAGCGTCTCACCCGACTGGGACACCCCGACGCACAGCGTCCGCTCGTTCAGCACCGGGTCGCGGTAGCGGAACTCGCTGGCGATGTCGACCTCGGTCGGCAGCTTCACCCAGTGCTCAATGGCGTACTTGGCCACCAGGGCGGCGTGGTAGCTGGAGCCGCAGGCGACGATGAACACCTTGTCGACGTCGCGCAGGTCCGCCGCGCTCGAGTCGCATCTCGTCGAGCATCAGCTCGCCGCCCGGGCCCCGGCGGTCGAGCAGCGTGTCGGCCACGGCCTGCGGCTGCTCGTTGATCTCCTTGGACATGTAGTCCTCGTAGCCGCCCTTCTGGGCCGCCTCGAGGTCCCAGGTGATGGTCAGCTGCTCGGGCTCGACGGGCGTGCCGTCGAGTGTGCTGACCGCCAGCGCGCCCGGCGTGAGGACGGCGAGCTCGTCGTCTGCGAGCGCGAAGACGCGGCGCGTGTGCCCGATGAGCGCCGGGATGTCCGAGGCCAGGAAGGCCACGCTGTCGTCCAGCCCGAGGACGAGCGGCGTGGACCGCCGGGCGGCCACGATCGTGTCCGGCTCGTCGGCCGACACCACCGCGATGGAGAATGCGCCGCGCACCCGGCGCAGCATGGAGCGGGTGGCCTCGGCCAGCGTGGCCCCGCCGGCCATCCCCTGCTCAATCAGGTGGGCCATCACCTCGGTGTCCGTGGCTGAGGTGAGGGTGTGCCCGCCGGCTTCCAGTTCCGCCCGGAGCTCGGCGTGGTTCTCGATGATGCCGTTGTGGATCAGGGCCAGCCGGCCGGTGCAGTCGACGTGGGGGTGGGCGTTCTCCACCGTCGGGCCCCCGTGGGTGGCCCAACGGGTGTGCCCGATGGCGGCGGCGTGCCCGGTGGGCGCGTCCACCGCCAGTTCGCCGAGCTTGGAGACCGAGTTGGTGCCGCCGGCCGCCCGGGCCCGCCAGACGGAGGCGCCGGACCCGACGGCGCCGTCAGACCCCTCAGCGCCGTCGATCACCATGGCGACGCCCGCCGAGTCGTAGCCGCGGTACTCGAGCTGGTGCAGGGCCCCGAGGAGGAGCGGGATGGCGTCGGTCTCGCCGGTGACGCCGATGATGCCGCACATAAGGACCCAGGTTACCTGGGTGCCTCCGGCTCGATCTGCCCCAGGGCGGCCTCGACGACGCCGGCGAGCTGGGCCGCGACGGCATTGGCCTGGGCCTCCACCCGCGCTTCGACCATCACGCGCACCAGCGGCTCGGTACCGCTCGGGCGCAGCAGCACCCGGCCCTCGTGGCCGAGCTCGGCTTCGGCCTTCACCACGGCGTCCCAGACCTCTGTGCAGTCGGCCAGGCGCTCGGGCTGGGGGATCGGCACGTTCACAAGGCGTTGGGGCACCCGTTCGACCAGCCCCGCGGAGAGATCGGCCAACGAACGGCCCGAGCGCTGCATGAGGTCGGCCAGGGCGATGCCGGTCAGGATGCCGTCGCCGGTGGTCGAGCGCGCCCGGAAGATGATGTGGCCCGACTGCTCGCCGCCCAGGGCCAACCCGTCGGCATCGAGAGCGGCCAGGACGTGGCGGTCGCCCACGTCGGTCTCGCGCACGGCGATGCCGTGGCCCTCCATGGCCAGGCGGAAGCCGAGGTTGGTCATGACGGTGACCGCAACCGTGTTGCCGGTCAGCTGGCCGAGCTCGGCCAGGTCCAGCGCGAACAGGGCCAGCAGCACGTCGCCGTCGACCACGGTCCCGCGGTGGTCGACCGCGATCACCCGGTCGGCGTCGCCGTCGAAGGCCAGGCCGACGTCGGCCTCGTGCTCCACGACCGCCTGCGCCAGATCGCCCGGGTCGGTCGAGCCGCACTTGTCGTTGATGTTGGCCCCGTCGGGCGCGTCGTGCAGCGCGGTGACCGTCGCGCCGAGGGCGGACAGCACGCGCGGCGCGATAGCGCTGGCGGCGCCGTTGGCGCAGTCGACGACGATGCGGAGCCCGTCGAGCCGGCGTCCCGCCGCCGTGGCAACCAGGTGCGCCACGTAGAGCTCGACGGCCCCGGGGTCGGCGCTGATCCGCCCGACCCCGTGCCCCGTCGGGCGGCGAGGCGGGCGGTCCGGGTCGGCCAGGATGGAGTCGAGCTGGCGCTCGATCTCACCCTCGACCTCGACGGGCAGCTTCGTGCCGAGCAGGCTGAACAGCTTGATGCCGTTGTCACCGAAGGGGTTGTGCGAGGCCGAGATGACGGCGCCGGGCGCCTTGCGGTGCTCGGCGACGGCGGCGACGCCGGGGGTGGGCAGCACGCCGAGGTCGATCACGTCCGCCCCCTCCGCCGCCAGGCCGGCCGAGAAGGCGGCCTGCAGGAGCGGCCCCGATCGGCGGGTGTCGCGGCCGACGACGAAGGTCGGCGCGGGCAGCACACGGGCGGCGGCGCGCCCGAGGGCCAGCGCCAGCTCGGGTGTCAGCTCCTCGTTTGCAACCCCGCGCACACCGTCGGTGCCGAAGCGGGTCGGCGCCATTGCAGCTTGCTACCGCTTGGAGTACTGCGGCGCCTTGCGGGCCTTCTTCAGGCCGTACTTCTTGGACTCCTTCTCACGGGCGTCGCGGGTGAGGAGGCCGGAGCGCTTGAGCGCGCCCCGCAGCTCGGGGTCCATCTCGCACAGGCTGCGAGCGATGCCGAGGCGCATGGCGCCGGCCTGACCCGAGATCCCGCCGCCGTCGATGGTGGCGTCGATGTCCCAGGACTCGGTCATGTTGGTGACCCGCAGCGGCTCGGTCACCAGCATGCGGTGGGTCGCCGAGGTGAAGTAGCGCTCAATGGGGAGCTTGTTGACCGTGATGGCGCCCTGGCCGGGGCGGAAGCGGACGCGCGCCACCGCCTGCTTGCGGCGTCCGGTGGTCTGACTCAGTGGTACGGGCATTGCGAGGGTGGTGTCCTTCCTGGTGCGCGGGCTCAGCCGGCGCGGCGGGCGTGGGGCAGTTCGAGGGTTTCGGGCTTCTGGGCCGAGTGCGGGTGGTCGGGGCCCGCGTAGACCTGCAGCTTGCCGAGCATCTGCCGACCCAGCGTGTTCTTCGGCAGCATGCCGCGCACCGAGCGCCGGACGAGCTCGGCGGGCTTCTCCTCGAGCAGCTCCGCGTAACTGGTGGAGCGCAGGCCGCCGGGGTAGCCGCTGTGGCGGTAGGCCAACTTGGCGTCGGCCTTGTTCGAGGTGAGGATCACCTTGTCCGCGTTGACCACGATCACGTGGTCGCCGGTGTCGACGTGCGGGGCGAAGTAGGGACGGTGCTTGCCGCGCAGGATGGCGGCCACCGACGAGGCCAGGCGCCCGAGGACCAGGCCGTCGGCGTCGACGACGAACCAGCTCCGCTGGATCTCGGTGACCTTCGGTGAAAATGTGCGCACAAGACCGATCTTTCGCATCCGCGTGGTGGGCGAGACTGCCTCTGGACCTGCGTCCCGGGACGGGCTCAACGGTCCCGGGGGTCCCGAGAGCCGACGTACCAGGATAGGGCCCCTGGCAGAGGTGGGCAAGCCGCCGCCCGAAACCGCCGGGCCGGGCTCAGGCGGCCGGGCTTCCGGCCGGCCCGTAGGCCACCGAGACCAGGCACAGGCCGTGGGCCGGAGCCGGATCGGGCATGCGGTGGCGGGAGACCGCCCGCAGCCGATCCATCAGCCCGGCGGTGTTCTCCTGGCCGCGACCCACCCCGACCAGGCTGCCCACGAGCGAGCGGACCATCTGGTGGCAGAAGGAGGCGGCCGTGATCTCGAAGCGCAGCAGCCGGGCCTCCCCGCCGGCCGCGCCGTCCACCGCCTCGGGCCCGGTGTCGACGCTCCAGCGGGCCGTCGTCACCCGCCGGACCAGGGGCCGCTCCGGGTCGGATCCCACCGGCCGGCGGCAGAAGGAGCGGAAGTCGTGCGTGCCCAGCAGCACGTCCGAGGCGGTGCGCATGGAGACCAGGTCGAGCGGGTGGCGCACGTGCCAGGCCACCGGCGCCAGGAGGGGGTCCGGCGCGGCCGCGTTCCAGATGAGGTAGCGGTAGCTGCGGGCCGTCGCCGAACGGCGGGCGTCGAAGTCGGGGCCGACCTCTTCGGCCCGGCGCACCACGACCTCGGGCGCCAGTTGCCGGTTGAGGGCGCGGGCGAGACCGGCCCCGTCGAAGGGGATGGCCGGCAGGTCGACATGGACGACCTGCCCCCGGGCGTGCACGCCGGCGTCGGTGCGGCCGGCACAGGTGATGACCGGCGCCTCGCGCAGGCGCGCCGTCCGCTCGAGCGCCAGGCGCAGCGCACCGGCGACGGTCGGGACCTCGGGCTGGGCGGCGAAGCCCCGGAAGGCCGCTCCGTCGTAGGCGAGCAGGAGCCTCCAGCGCTGCAGCGCAGCGCCGGCGGGTTGATCCACGCCTTAGACGAACTCGATCCGCGCCATCGGCGCGTTGTCACCGGGCCGCGGGCCCAGCTTGAGGATCCGGGTGTACCCGCCGGGACGGTCGGAATAGCGGGGCCCGATCTCCTCGAAGAGCTTGTGGGCCATGTCCTTGTCGCGGATGAGGGCCACCACGTTGCGGTGGTTGGCGATCCCGCCCCTGCGCGCCGCGGTGACGCACTTCTCCGCCACCGGGCGCAGCGCCTTCGCCTTGGCCTCGGTGGTCACGATGGACTCCGCCGCGATGAGCGAGGCGACCAGGTTGCCCAGCATGGACTTCTGGTGCGCGGAGGAACCGCCCATTCTCCGGCCGCGCTTCGGGGTTGCCTGCATGGCGCTCAGTCCCTCGTGCGGAGCGACAGCCCGCGCTCGTCCAGGCGCTGGACGACCTCGTCGGCCGACTTCTGACCGAAGTTGGTGATGGCCAGGAGGTCGTCCATGGTCCGCTCGACGAGCTCGCCGATCGTGTTGATCTGCGCCCGCTTGAGGCAGTTGCGGGGGCGCTCGGACAGGTCGAGCTCCTCGATGCGCAGGTCGAGGTCGGGCGATCCGTGGGTCGTGGTGCCCGTGTCGCCGAGCTCCAGGCCCTGCGGCGCCTCTTCGAGGTCGGCCACGAGGGAGACCAGGTTGCGCAGCGTGTCACCGGCCGAAGCCAGCGCCTCGCGGGGCGAGATGGTGCCGTCGGTCTCGATGTCGAGGACCAGGCGGTCGTAGTTGGTCGACTGCTCCACCCGGACCGGCTCGATGTCGAAGGTGACGCGGTGCACCGGCGAGAAGATCGAGTCGATCGGGATGACGCCGATGACCGAGGACTTCTTGTTCTTGTCGGCCGAGGCGTAGCCGCGCCCGCGCTCCACGGTGACGTCGACGGCCAGCCGGCCCTTCGCGTTGACCGAGGCGATGTGCAGGTCGGGGTTCAGGATCTCGACGTCGGCCGTCAGCTGCAGGTCGGCGGCGGTGGCGTCGGCCGGGCCGCGCACGTCGAGGCGGAGCGTCACCGGCTCGTCGGACTGCACCCGGACCAGGAGGTCCTTGAGGTTCAGGATGATGTCGGTGACGTCCTCCTTGACCCCGGGGAGCGTCGTGAACTCGTGCAGCGCCTCGTCGAAGCGGAGCTGGGTCACGGCGCCGCCCGGGATGGACGACAGCAGCGTCCGCCGGAGCGAGTTCCCGAGCGTGGTGCCGAAGCCCGGGTCGAGCGGGCCGATGGCAAAGCGCTGCCGGTTGTTCTGCTCCTCGTCGACGACTTCGACAGTCGGCCGTTGGATGATCAGCATGGTGGGTACTCCTGTTGCAGGGGGACGGGGCTACTTCGAGTACAGCTCGACGATCAACTGCTCCTGAATGGGCTCGTCGATGTGCTCACGGAGAGGCGGGTTGAGGATGGAGACCGAGAAGCCGGCGTCGCCGGTCTCGAGCCAGGCCGGGGTCTGGCGCTCGAGGGTGTCCATGTTGCGGCGCACCAGGAAGTTGCCGCGGGTGGGCTCACGCAACGTGACCTTCTCGCCCGTGCGCACCCGGTAGCTCGGAATGTCGACACGCTTGCCGTTGACCTGCACGTGGCCGTGGCGCACGAATTGGCGGGCCTGGCGCCGGCTGGCGCCCCAGCCTGCCCGGAAGACGACGTTGTCGAGGCGGAGCTCGAGGTTGCGCAGCAGGTTCTCGCCGGTGATGCCGCCCTGCCGGTTGGCCTCCTCGTACATGTTCCGGAACTGCTTCTCCAGGATCCCGTAGATGCGGCGCGCCTTCTGCTTCTCACGGAGCTGGGCCAGGTACTCGGAGCCCTGGCGCATGCGGTCGCGACCGTGCTCGCCCGGGGGATAGGCGCGGCTGTGCCGGTCGGTGACCGCCTCGGAGACCGGGCACTTGAGCGAGTAGCAACGCTCGCCCTTCAAGAACAGCTTGGTCCGCTCGCGCCGGCAGAGGCGGCAGACGGGACCGGTGTATCGAGCCATGGGGTGTGGTTCCTCTTCCTCTGTGTCTCTCGGTTGCGGGGCCTAGACCCGGCGCCGCTTCTTGGGGCGGCAGCCGTTGTGCGGGATCGGTGTGACGTCCTTGATGCCGACGACCTCGATCCCGACCGCAGCCAGGGAGCGGATAGCCGTCTCACGGCCGGAGCCGGGACCGCGCACGAGGACGTCGACCTTGCGCACGCCGTGCTCCATGGCGCGCTTGGCACAGGCCTCGGCGGCCAGCTGGGCGGCGAAGGGGGTGGACTTGCGCGAGCCCTTGAAGCCGACGTTCCCGGCCGAGGCCCAGGCGAGGATGTTGCCCTCGGGGTCGGCGATGGAGACGATCGTGTTGTTGAAGGAGCTCTTGATGTGCGCGACGCCGTAGGCGATGTTCTTGCGCTCCTTGCGGCGGGGACGCCGGGCTCCGGGCTTGGCTGGCTTGGCCACTACTTCTTCACCTTTTTCTTCCCGGCCACCGTCTTCTTGGGGCCCTTGCGGGTGCGGGCGTTGGTGTGGGTGCGCTGGCCGTGGACCGGCAGTCCCTTGCGGTGCCGCACGCCCTGGTAGCAGTTGATCTCCATCTTGCGCTTGATGTCCTGGGAGACGTCGCGGCGTAGGTCACCCTCGACCCGGAAGTTGGTGTCGATGTAGGTGCGGAGCCGGGCGACCTCTTCGTCGGTCAGGTCGCGGACACGGGTCGACGGGTTGACGTCGACCGCCTGGCAGATCTGCGTCGACAGGGTCGAGCCGATGCCGTAGATATAGGTCAGCGAGATCTCGAGCCGCTTCTCGCGCGGGATGTCCACTCCTGAAATACGGGCCATCTGTCTTCCTCTCCTAGCCCTGGCGCTGCTTGTGGCGCGGGTTGTCGCAGATCACCCGGACCACGCCGCGGCGCCGGATGACCTTGCACTTCTCACAGATCGGCTTCACGCTCGGCCGAACCTTCACTTTGACTCCCTGTCCTACTTGTACCGATAGGTGATCCGACCCCGGTTGAGGTCGTACGGAGTGATCTCCACCTGCACCTTGTCCCCGGGGAGGATGCGGATGCGGTGCATCCGCATCTTTCCCGAGCTGTGCGCCAACACCTTGTGTCCGTTCTCCAGCTCCACACGGAACATCGCATTGGGCAGTGGCTCGACCACCGTGCCTTCGAGCACGATGGCATCTTCCTTGGGCTTGGGCAGGTGACTCTCTCCTGATCTTCGTTCTGGTGGGCTTCCCCGACCGCACCGGTGGCGCGAGGCCGGAACGGGGCGAAATCGGGCGTGGCCGCCGGGCAATCCGTTCCCACGGGAACGCACCAGGCCCAGAGCCAGCGAATAAGTTTACCGCATCCTGGGGAGTTTTCCAGCCGGAGTCTGCGAAAGTCCTGGCCGGGCCCGGAATCGGAGTCCTCAGGGTACCGTGAAGACCTCCGGGCCGTCGGGGGTCACGGCGATCGTGTGCTCGAAATGGGCCGAGAGGCTCCCGTCGGCCGTCACCACGCTCCACTTGTCGTCGAGCAGCACGGTCTCGGGCGAGCCGACGTTGACCATGGGCTCGACGGCGAACACGTTGCCGGTCTTGAGGGTCGGGCCTTTGGTCCCCGGCCAGTAATTCGGCACCTGGGGCTGCTCGTGCATGGCCGTCCCGATGGCATGGCCGACGTACTCCCGGACCACGCTGAAGCCGGCCGCCTCGGCCACGTCCTGGACGGCCCGGCCGATCTCGTTGAGCGAGTTGCCCCTGGTCATCTGCTCGATCCCTGCCCACAGGCTCCGCTCGGTGACGTCCAGCAGCTTCTGGGCCTCCCTCGAGATGGTGCCGATGCCCATGGTGAAGGCGGCGTCGCCGTGGTAGCCCTCAATGATGGCGCCGCAGTCGATGGAGAGGATGTCCCCCTCCTCGAGCACGTAGCCGCCCGGGATCCCGTGCACGATCATGGAGTTGGGCGAGGTGCAGATCACGGCAGGGAACCCGTGGTAGCCGAGGAAATTCGAGGTGGCGCCCCGTCGCTCGAGGACCTCGCGGGCCACCGCGTCGAGGTCGGCGGTGGTCACGCCCGGCTTGGCGGCCGCCCGGGTCGCCTCGTGCATCTCGGCCACGACGTTGCCGGCGCGGCGCATCTTGGCCAGTTCGCCGTCGTTCCGCCTCATTGCTCCGCCTCCCCCTTCATCTTCTGGCGCAGGACGTCGATGGCCCCGACCACGCGCCGGGTCACCGCGTCGGGAGAACCCGTGCCGTTGATCTCGGCCAGGAGGCTGTGCTCCTTGTACCAGTCGAGCAGCGGGGCCGTCTCCTCCTCATAGAGGTTCAGCCGGCGCTCAATGGCCTCCTCGGTGTCGTCCTCGCGCTGGACCACCTCGCCGCCGCAGACGTCGCACGTCCAGTTCACCAGTGGCGGGGCGGCCGTCGAGTAGTTGGCGCCGCAGTCCACACAGACCCGGCGCGAGGCCAGGCGTTTCATGACCAGGTTGGTCGGGACCTGCAGGTCGATCACCAGGTCGAGGCTGAACGGTTGGAGGATCTTCTCGAGCGCCTCCGCCTGGCCGGTCGTGCGCGGGCAGCCGTCCAGGACGAAGCCCCGCCCGGTCGTGTCGCGCTCTGAGAGGCGGCCACCCACCATCTCCATCACCATCTCGTCGGGAATGAGCTCACCCTGGTCCATGAGCGAGTGGGCGCGCTGCCCCAACGGCGAGCGCGACTTCACCTCGCTGCGCAGCATGTCCCCGGTGGAGACGTGCGGAACCACGTAGTGGTGCGAGAGCCGCACACACTGCGTCCCCTTGCCGGCCCCCTGCTTGCCGAGGACCACGAGCCTGACCCCGGGAATCACCGGCGCCTACTTGAGGAAGCCCTCGTAGTTGCGCATCATCAACTGGCTGTCGATCTGTCGCATTGTCTCGAGGGCGACGCCCACCGAGATCAGCAAGGTGGTCCCGTAGAACGGGAACCGGTTCAGGTGCCAGAGCGCCATGAGTAATGAGGGCACGACGGCCACGGACCCGAGGAACAGGGCCCCGACGACCGTGATGCGGCTGAGGATGTGCGCGAAGTACCGCTCGGTCGGCGGTCCCGGCCGGATGCCGGGCACGAAGCCGCCCTGCTTGCGGATCAGGTCGGCCTGCTGGTGCGGGTCGAAGGCGACATAGACGTAGAAGAACGTGAACATCACGATCAGCAGGAAGTACGCCAGGATGTAGAAGAAGCTCGTCGGTGTCAGGCTGTTGCGCACGAAGTTCTGGAACCAGTTCCACGGGACGACGTTCGACAGCAGGACCGGGATGTAGAGCACCGAACTGGCGAAAATGATCGGGATCACGCCGGACTGGTTGACCTTGAGGGGGATGTAGGTGGAACTGCCCCCGTACATTCGTCGCCCGACGACACGGCGGGCGAACGTGACGGGAATCCGCCGCTGGCCCTGGTCCATGAAGACGATGAAGACGAGCAAGGCAAGCGAGACGATGATGATGATCGAGAATTTCGCCCTCCCCCCCTCCTCGTAGATCGCCTTGAACCCCGTGGGGATGGCGGCCACCACGTTGGCGAAGATCAGGATCGACATGCCCTGGCCGATGCCGCGCTGGGTGATGAGCTCGGCCAGCCACATGACGAAGGCCGTGCCGGCCGTGAGGATCAGCACCATGAAGAGGGCCAGCGGCCAGTTGAAGCTGGGGATCAGGTCGACGCTCGTGCCGAGCAGGGCCGAGTCGTGGCCGTGGAAGGCGTAGACGAGGCCGGAGGACTGCATGACGGCCAGGGCCACCGTCAGGTAGCGGGTGGTCTGGGTGATCTTCTTCTGGCCGACCGCGCCCTGGTCCCGCCACTCCTCGAGCTTGGGGATGACGGTCGAGAGCAGCTGAATGATGATGGAGCTCGTGATGTAGGGCATGACGCCCAGGCCGAACACGGCGAGGCGCACCAGGGCGCCCCCGCTGAAGAGGTTGAGGAAGCCGAGCACGCCCGACGCGGAGGCCGAGCTCTCCAGGCTCTGCAGGCGCGCCCAGTTGACCCCGGGCACCGGGACGTTGGCCCCGATCTGGTACAGGGCGATGATGGCCAGCGTGAAGACGACCTTGTTTCGAAGGTCGGGAACCCTGAAGATGTTGGCGAGCCGGGAGAGCATGGCCCTTTCCTCTCAGCGAAGTCCCGGTGCGGTGATCACTAGCGGTTCATCAGGGCGTTGCCCGAAGCGGGCGGACGCCCGTGCGCGAACGGCAATGCCACACGTTCGACGCTACCCCCGGCAGCCGTGATCGCGGCCTCGGCCGACTTGGAGAAGGCGTGGGCCGAGACCCGGACCGGGCGGCTGAGCGTGCCCTGACCCAGGATCTTCACCAGGGCCTTCGGGCGCACCAGACCGGCTTCGACCAGCGTCTCGACCGTGACCTCGTCGGCTCCCAGGGCGTCGAGCGCGGCCAGGTTGACCGGGGTGTACTCGACCCGGAAGGGGTTCTTGAACCCCTTCAGCTTGGGAATGCGCTGCATCAGGGGGAGCTGGCCTCCCTCGAAGCCGGCCGGCATGGTGTTGCGGGCCTTCTGGCCCTTGGTCCCGCGGCCGGCCGTCTTGTGGCCCTTTCCCCCGGTGCCGCGGCCGACACGGCGCTTGGCCGTGGTCGCACCCTTGGGCGGCGCCAGATCGTGGAGCTTCACTTCGACACCTCCTCTATGCGGATCAGGTGCGGCACGCGGGCGAGCATGCCCCTGATTTCGGGGCGGTCCGGCAGTTCGTTGGACTGGCCGATGCCGCGCAGGCCCAGGGCGCGCAGCGTGCCGCGGTGCTTCGGCTTGGTGCCGATGGCCGAGCGCGTCTGCGTCACGAGCAGGCGGGACTCCCCCGCCACCTTCTTCGTGGTGGCGGCCATCGTCAGCGCGTCTCCGCCACGAACAGGTCCGACT
This sequence comes from uncultured Acidimicrobiaceae bacterium, assembly GCA_963719485.1. Taxonomy (GTDB): domain Bacteria; phylum Actinomycetota; class Acidimicrobiia; order Acidimicrobiales; family RAAP-2; genus Bog-473. The sequence continues at coordinate 1,810,570 of OY970387.1, read as the reverse complement.
CGCGCTTTCGCTCGCGGTAGGCCCGCAGCACGCCGCCGGGGGTCACCTCGTCGGCCGCCTTGCCGCGCAGCGCCGCCACGTCGTCGGGGCGCCGCAGCTGCTTGAGCCCGGCGATGGTGGCGTGGGCGACGTTGATCCCGTTGGACGAGCCCAGCGACTTGGCCAGGATGTCCCGGATACCGGCCATCTCCAGGATGTGGCGCGCCGCGCCGCCGGCGATCACGCCGGTACCGGGAGCGGCCGGCTTGAGCAGCACGCGGCCGGCACCGCTCTCGCCGATGACCGGGTGGACGATGGTGCTTCCGGCCAGCGGCACGTCGAACAGGTTCTTGCGCGCCTCCTCGATCCCCTTCTGCACCGCCAGCCCGGCCTCCTTCGCCTTGCCGTAGCCGAGGCCGACCTTTCCGTTGCCGTCGCCCACCACCATCAGCGCGGCAAAGGAGAAGCGCCGGCCGCCCTTGACCACCTTGGCCACGCGGTTCACCTTGATGGTGCGCTCTTCGTACTGTGTGTCGACCATGCTCAGAACTCCAGTCCCTCGGCTCGTGCCGCGTCTGCCAGGACGGCGACACGCCCGTGGTACACGAAGCCCCCACGGTCAAAGACCACCTTGGTGATGCCGGCCGACTTGGCCCTCGAGCCAAGGAGACGCCCGACCGATTCTGCGCCCGTCACGTTACCGCCACCGCTCTTGCCCAAGGACGCGCGCAGGTCTGACTCCACCGACGAGGCGGCGACCAGGGTGCGACCGGCGGCGTCGTCGATGAGCTGGGCCGAGATGTGCCGGTTCGACCGGTGCACGGCCAGGCGGGGGCATTCGGCCGTGCCGCTGACTTTGATGCGAACCCGCTCGTGACGCCGGAGGCGCAGGCGGGTGCGATCGCTGGTACGGGCCATTACTTGGCTGCCTTTCCTGCTTTGCGCAGCACGCGTTCGCCGGCGTAGCGCACGCCTTTGCCCTTGTAGGGCTCCGGCTTGCGCAGCTTGCGGATGTCGGCGGCCACCTGGCCCACCTTCTCCTTGTCGATCCCCTTGACGATGATCCGGGTGGGGACCGGCACCTCGAAGGTGATGCCCTCGGGGGCGTCCACGTTCACGGGGTGGGAGAAGCCGAGCGCGAGCTCCAGCGCGGTGGGGCCCTTGGCCGTGGCGCGGTAGCCCACGCCGACGATCTCGAGCTCCTTGGAGAAGCCTTCCGTCACGCCCGAGACCATGTTGGCCACCAGCGAGCGCGAGAGGCCGTGCAGGGCACGGTGCTGGCGCTCGTCGTCGGGGCGGCTGACCACGAGCGTGTCGCCCTCTTGCGCGACGGTGATGCCCTCGGGCAGCTGGCGCTCGAGGGAGCCCTGGGGGCCCTTGACGTTCACTGTCGCCCCGCTCAGGGTCACGGTCACGTTCGACGGGACCGCAATGGGGGAGCGTCCGACGCGCGACATCAGGCCTCCCCTCGGGTCACGGCGCTACCAGACATGGCAGAGCACCTCCCCGCCCAGGTGCTTGCGACGCGCTTCGGCGTCGGTGAGCAGACCCTGGCTGGTGGAGACCACCGCCACACCCATGCCGCCGAGCACGCGCGGCATGCCGTCGGCCCGGGCGTAAATGCGCAGGCCGGGCTTGGAGACGCGCTTGATTCCCGCGATGGTCCGGGTGCGGTCGCCGGAGTACTTCAGGGTGATCTCCAGGGTGGACCCGGGCTTGCCGGTGTTGGGCTCAACCGTGTAGCCCGCGATGAAGCCTTCACGCTCGAGGACGGAGGCCAGCGACTCCTTCAGCTTGGAGCCGGGCATGCGCACCGTGTCGAACATGGCGGAGTTGGCGTTGCGGATACGCGTCAGCATGTCCGCGATGGGGTCGGTCATCGTCATGGCGGCCTACCAGCTTGCCTTTGTGACGCCGGGCACCTCACCCGCGTGCACCATGACGCGCAGGCAGATGCGGCAGAGCCCGAACTTGCGGTACACGGCCTTCGGCCGCCCGCACCGCTGGCACCGGGTATATCCCCGTACCTTGAACTTGGGGGTGCGCTGCTGCTTCTCGATCAAAGCCTTCTTCGCCATGGTGCTACCGGGTCTCCTGTCGGAACGGAAAGCCGAACGCTGCCAGGAACGCCCGTCCTTCCTCGTTGGTGCGTGCGGTCGTGACGATGGTGATGTCCATGCCGCGCGTCGTGTCGATTTTGTCGTAGTCGATCTCGGGGAAGATGAGCTGCTCGGTCACCCCGAACGTGTAATTGCCGTGGCCGTCGAACGACCGTGGTGAGAGCCCCCGGAAGTCGCGGATACGGGGAATGGCCAGGCTGAGCAGGCGGTCGAAGAACTCCCACGCCCGGTCGCCCCGCAGAGTGGCCTTGACCCCGATGGCCTGTCCCTCGCGCAGCTTGAAGCCGGCGATGGACTGCTTGGCCCTGGTCACAATCGGCTTCTGGCCCGTGATGGTCTCGAGGTCGCGTTGCGCCCCCTCAATGAGCGAGGCCTGCTGGGTGGCGCGGCCCACGCCCATGTTGATGACGATCTTCTCCAGCCGGGGGACCTCCATGACGTTGCCCAGGTCCAGCTCGTCCTTGAGCCGGTCCCGGACCTCGGTCAGGTACCGCTCCTTCAACCGGGGCCGCGCCGGCGCGCTGGTCGTACTCACAGCTCCGACCCGCACTTCTTGCAGAAGCGGACCTTCTCGCCGTTGTCCTCGAACCTGTACCCGGCCCGTGTGGGCTTGTCGCAGCTCTTGCAGATGAGCGCCACGGTCGAGACGTGCACGGGCATGAACTTGTCGATGACCCCGCCCTGCTGGGTGGCGCGCGTCGGCTTGGCGTGCCGTTTGGCCACGTTGACACCCTCGAGGATGACGCGCTCGCGGCCCGGGATGGCCCGGACCACCTCGGCCTTCTTGCCCTTGTCCTTGCCGGACAGGACGATGACCTCGTCTCCCTTGTGGATCTTCATGTCAGAGCACCTCCGGAGCGAGCGACACGATGCGCATGAAGCGCTTGTCGCGCAGCTCGCGGCCCACGGGCCCGAAGATGCGGGTCCCACGTGGCTGTTGCTGGTCGTTGATGAGAACGGCGGCGTTCTCGTCGAAGCGGATGTAGCTCCCGTCGGGGCGCCGCTTCTCCTTCTTGGTCCGCACGACGACGCACTTGACGACGTCGCCCTTCTTGACGGCGGCACCGGGGATGGCGTCCTTGACCGTGGCCACGAACACGTCACCGATGCTGGCGTAGCGCCGGCGCGACCCTCCCAGCACGCGGATGCAGAGCACCTCGCGCGCGCCGGAGTTGTCGGCGACCCGGAGCCGCGACTCCTGCTGGATCATCGCGCCCGCTCCAGCACTTCGGTCAGGCGCCAGCGCTTGAGCTTGGAGAGCGGCCGGGTCTCCTGGACCCGGACCCGGTCCCCCACCTTGGCGCTGTCCTCGGCGTCGTGCACGTAGAGCTTCTTCGTGCGCTGCACCGTCTTGCCGTACTTGGGGTGGCGCACCCGTTCGACCACGGCCACCACGACGGTGGCGGACATGGCGTCGGACACCACAATGCCCTCCCGCACCTTGCGGCGGTTGGGGCGCCCGCCCTCATCCTCGGGCGCACCTCCCGCTGCAGTGGCCGGCAGCTCCCGGGCGGCCTCGGCCTCGACCGCTTCCAGCGCCTTCTCCGCGTCTTCGGCTGCAGCCTCGGCCGAGGCGGTGGCTTGTTCGTTCTCTGGGGTCTCGTCGGCCATCAGGCCTCATCCTCTTCGTCGTCGAATTCCTGGTCGTCCGGTTGATCGTGGTCGTGCACTTCGTCGCCTGCCGCCTCGGCTTCCGCTGCCGCCGCCTTCGCCTGCGCCTTCTCCTCGCGCTCGGCATCCTCGGCCTCGAGCTTGGCCCGGGCCGCCTCGTGCTCGGCCGCGGTCGGCGCCACGTAGGCGCCTTCGGCCTCGAGGATCTCCCGCCCGCGCAGGACGGTCAGCATGCGGGCCACCTCACGGCGGACCTGACCGATGCGCGCCGGGTTGTCCAGCTGACCGGTGGCCAGCTGGAAGCGCAGGTTGAAGAGCTCGCGCCGCGACTCGCCGAGGCGGGCCGACAGCTCGTCGCCGTCCAGCATGGAGAGGTCGTGGGCGGTCGGCATCAGATGGCCACCTCGGCATGGCCGTGGGTGCCGGGACGCACGACGAACCGTGCCTTGAACGGCAGTTTCTGAATGGCCCGCTCCATGGCGGCGCGCGGCGAGCTCCTCGTCGACGCCGGCCAGCTCGAAGAGCACGCGACCGGGGTGCACCACGGCGACCCAGAGCTCGGGGTTGCCCTTGCCCGAGCCCATGCGCGTCTCGGCCGGCTTCTGGGTGACGGGCTTGTCGGGGAAGACCCGGATCCAGACCTTTCCTCCACGCTTGACGTGGCGGGTCATGGCGATACGGGCGGCCTCGATCTGGCGCGCGGTGAGCCAACCGGGTTCCAACGCCTGGATCCCGAAGTCGCCGAACGCCACCGACGTGCCGCCCTTGGCCGCACCCGAGAGCCGGCCCCGCTGCGTCTTGCGGTGCTTGACCTTCTTGGGCATCAACATGTCAGTCCGACTCCTTGCGGAAGTGCGGCGTCTCATGGTGCTGATGGCGGTTCTGGCGCTCCATCTCCTCGTCCTGGGTCAGCTGGCGCTCCAGGTCGTCGGGCTCGGTCGGCGCGGGCAACAGGTCGGCCGGCGGCGCCTCGGTCTCGTCCTCGGCCTCGGCCGGGGTCACCTCCGGGGCAACGGCGGTGTCGGTGTCGGCCGGGGTGTCGACCGGGCCGTCGGCCACCGCTGTCGGCTCGGTGGCGTCGGCCGCCTCGATGGCGTCGATCGCGTCCGGCGCCAACTCCTCGATCGTCTCCTCCAACGCGCCATCCGCTGCGCCGTCGTCGTCGGTTGCGAAGTCGTCGGCGCGGCGGCGCCCCCCGCCGGCGGTGATGAGCCGCCGCGGTCCACCCTGGCCTGAGGTCTCGCCCACGGCCATGGCGGCCTCGCGGGTGATCTTGTCCTCGATCGAGACCTTGTAGGGGAGGATGTCGCCCTTGTAGATCCACACCTTCACGCCGACGCGGCCCGACGTGGTGCGCGCCTCGCGGAAGCCGTAGTCGATGTCGGCCCGCAGGGTGTGCAGCGGCACCCGGCCCTCGCGGTACTGCTCCTTGCGGGACATCTCCGAGCCGCCCAGGCGGCCCGAGCACTGCACCTTGATCCCCTGGGCGCCCGCCTTCTGCACCGTCTGGATGGCGCGCTTCATGGCCCGCCGGAAGGCGACCCGTCGCACCAGCTGGTCGCAGATGCCCTGCGCGATCAGCGCTGCGTCGAGCTCGGGCTGCTTGATCTCCTGGATGTTGAGCTGGATCCGGTTCTGCAGACCCGTGATCTCCTCGAGGTGTTTCTTGAGCCGGTCGGCCTCGGCGCCACGACGGCCGATGACGATGCCCGGCCGGGCCGTGTGGATGTCGACGCGCAGGCGGTCGCGCGTGCGCTCCACCTCAATGCGGCTGACCGCTGCGGCCTCGAGCTGGTTCATCAGGTAGTCGCGGATCTTCCAGTCCTCGACCACGAACTCGCGGTAATGGCGCTCCTCGAACCAGCGGGACTTCCAGTCCGTCGTGATCCCGAGCCGGAAGCCGTAAGGGTTGACCTTTTGGCCCATCTACTCGTCCTCGCTCTTCTCGTCCGTGTCGGCAGCGGCCGACTCTTCGGCCGTCGAATCCTCGACGACGTCGTCCTCGTCCACGCCCCCGTCGACCGTGTCCGCCTCGGTCACCTCGGGCTCTGCGTCGGCCACCGCCGCCTCGGCCAGCGCCTGGTCGGTGATGTCCTCGTCGGCCTCCTCGGCTTCCGCCGCGGCAGCCTTCTCCGCCTCGGCCGTGGCATGGGCGGCCCGGCGGCGCGACAGGCGGCCGGACAGGTCGGCCCGGCGGCGCGAGGCGTCGACCCGGCGGGACCGGTTGGCGCTGACCGCCTCCATGCGGCGTCGGCGCAGCTCGAGCTTGTCGGCCGGCAGCCGGCTCACGATGATGGTGATGTGGCAGGTCCGCTTGCGGATCCTGGTGGCCCGCCCTCGGGCCCGGGGCCGCCAGCGCTTCATGGTCGCACCCTCGTCGGCGTAGCAGGCCGAGACGTAGAGCTCCTCGGGGTTCTGCTGGTCGTTGTGGGCCGCGTTGGCCACGGCGGAGGCGAGGACCTTGCCGATGACCTCGGCCGCCTCGCGCTCGGTGCCCGTCAGGATCTCGGCCGCCCGCTGGACGTCCTCGCCGCGGATGAGGTCGAGGACCTGGCGCGCCTTCGACGCCGACATCCCGGAATGGCGGTGGACCGCCCGCGTCCCGGGGCGTTCGTTGGTCTTGGTGGCCGTCATCGCCGGGCTCCCCGCTCCTGGCCGGCGTGGTAGCGGAACGTGCGCGTCGGCGCGAACTCGCCCAGCTTGTGGCCGACCATGGACTCGGTCACGTACACCGGCACGTGGCGGCGGCCGTCGTGCACGGCGATGGTGTGCCCGACCATGTCCGGGATGATGGTGGAGCGGCGGGACCAGGTCTTGATGACCTTCTTGTCGCCACTCGAGTTCAGGACGTCGACCTTCTTGAGCAGATGGTCGTCGACGAAGGGTCCCTTCTTCAGGCTACGCGGCATGTGTGCTCAACCCCTCGTCTACCGTCGCGCGCCGCGGGTCCGGCGCCGGCGCACGATCATCGAATTGGACTTCTTGTTGCGGGACCGGGTGCGGCCCTCGGGCTTCCCCCACGGGGAGACCGGGTGGCGGCCACCGGAGGACTTGCCCTCGCCACCGCCCAGCGGGTGGTCGACGGGGTTCATGGCGACACCGCGGGTCTGCGGCCGCTTGCCCTTCCAGCGGTTGCGGCCGGCCTTGCCCACCTTGACGAGCTCGGCCTCGGAGTTGCCCACCACGCCGAGAGTGCCGCGGCAGTCGATGGAGACCCGGCGCATCTCGGTGGACGGCAGCCGCAGGGTGGCGAACGCGCCCTCCTTGGCCACCAGCTGGACGCTCATGCCGGCGCCCCGGGCCATCTTGCCGCCGCCGCCCGGGCGCAGCTCGACGTTGTGGATGGTCGAGCCGACCGGGATGTAGCGCAGGGGCAGGGCATTGCCGGGACGGATGTCCGCGCCCTGGCCGCTCTGCAGCTTGTCGCCGACCTTCACGCCCGCCGGGGCCAGGATGTAGCGCTTCTCGCCGTCCGCGTAGTGCAGGAGGGCGATGCGGGCGTTGCGGTTGGGGTCGTACTCGATGGCCGCCACCTTGGCCGGGATCCCGTCCTTGTTGCGGCGGAAATCGACGATCCGGTACTGCTGCTTGTGACCGCCGCCGCGGTGGCGTGCCGTCTTGCGGCCGTGGTTGTTGCGCCCGCCGCTCTGGGGGTTGGGCGCGAGCAGCGACTTCTCCGGGCGGTCGCGGGTGATCTCGGAGAAGTCCGAGACCGTCTGGAACCGGCGACCGGGGCTGGTGGGCTTACGTGAGCGAAGTGGCATGGCGATTCCTGATCAGCTTGCGAAGAGGTCGATGGAGTCGTCGGGATGGAGCGTCACGATGGCGCGCTTGGTGTCGGGACGCTTGCCCTTCACGTTGGTGCGCCGGTTGCGTGTCGCCTTCCCCTTGCGGTTGAGGGTGTTGACCTTGGTCACCCGCACGCTGAAGGCCTGCTCCACGGCGTGGCGGACGTCGATCTTGGTGGCCCGGGGGTCGACGATGAAGACGTAGACGCTCTGGTCCATGAGCGAGTAGCTCTTCTCGGAGACCACCGGGCGGATGAGCACGGACATGGCGTCACGCATCGCTGTCTGCCTCCTCGTCGGTCTCGTCGCCGGCGGCCTCGACGTCGGCCTCGGGCTCGGCCACCGCCTTGGCCTTGCGGGCGGCTCTCGCCTTCGGCTTGGCCGGCTCGGCATCCGTGTCGGCGTCTGCGACGGCGTCAGCGACGGCGGCGGCAGGCTGCGCGGCCGCGGTCGGCGCCTCGGGCGCCTCCTCCACCACGTGCGTCCCGGAGAAGTCAGAGGCCGCCGCGGGCAGGGTGCGGTCGGAGAAGACGAGCCAGTCGGCCCGCAGCACGTCGTGGGCCGAGAGCTCGCCGAAGGTGGTGGTCTGCACCTGGGGCAGGTTGGCGAAGGAGCGCTCGACGTCCAACTCGTCCTGAGCGATGACGATCAGGACGGAGCCGCTCAGCTTGAGCTTGCGCACGATGGTGGCGGCGTCCTTGGTCTTGGGCGCCGCGATCGTCCAGTCGTCGACGACGACGATGCGCCCGATGTCCGCCCGGTCGCTCAGCGCCGAGAGGAGGGCCAGCCGGACCATCTTGCGTGGGGTGCGCTGCACGTAGCTGCGCGGCTTCGGCCCGAGGGCCACACCTCCGCCGATCATGGACGGCGAGCGGCTCGAACCCTGACGGGCCCGGCCCGTGCCCTTCTGCCGGAACGGCTTGGCGCCGCCGCCGCGAACCTCGGACCGGGTCTTGGTCGACTGCGTCCCGGCCCGGGCGGCGGCCAGTTGCGCCGTGACCACCTGGTGCAGCACGGCCCGGTTCGGCACCAGGCCGAACACGGTCGGCTCCAGGTCCACCGTCCCGAGGTCGTGGCCCGCCGCGTTGCGGCGCGGCGCCGTGCGGGTGACGGGCTCGGGGCGGTCCTTGCGGGCGGTGTGGCGCAGCACGGTGCCCGAACGCACCGTGTCCATGGCGGTCGTCGTCATCGCGACCTCCCGGCCTTGGACGGGGCCTTCACCGAGTTGCGCAGGACGACGACGCTGCCCCGGGCACCGGGCACGGCGCCCTTGACCAGGACCAGCTCGCGCTCGGCGTCGGCCGACACCACCTCGAGGTTCAGCGCGGTCACCTGCGTGCCGCCCATCTGGCCGGCCATGCGGGTGCCCTTGAAGACGCGCGACGGGGTGGCGCAGGCGCCGATGGCCCCCGGCACGCGGTGGCTGCGGTGGTTGCCGTGCGAGGCGCCCTGGCCCTTGAAGTTGTGGCGCTTCATGCCGCCGGCGAAGCCCTTGCCCTTGCTCACGGCGATGGCGTCCACGCGCTCGCCCGCAGCCCACAGGTCGGCCGCCAGCTCCTGGCCGACGGTGTAGTCGGCCACGTCGTCGAGCCGCAGCTCCACCAGCGCCCGGCCCGGGTTGACGCCGGCCTTGGCGTAGTGCCCGAGCTGCGGCTTGGTGAGGGTGGAGTTGCGCCGGAAGCCCCAGGTCACCTGCAACGCGGCGTAGCCGTCGGTCTCGGGCGTCTTGACCTGGACCACGCGCACGGGCGCGACCTTCAGCACCGTCACCGGAATGGCGCGGTTCTGGTCGTCCCAGACCTGGGTCATGCCGACCTTCTCGCCGACGATCGCCTTGCTTGCCACGTGTCTTTTCTTTCTCCCTGCGCCGTCGCGATTTCCCGTGCGCATGCCAACGCTCCGCCCGGGAGACCCGAGCGGAGCGCTCGATTGGTTCGGCGTGAGGTACCGGCTCGGGGCCGGCTGTCACGCACGTCTGTTGTCCTCGGCAGCACCGCAGTGCCGCCTTTTCGTCTCTGAACTGCCCAATTGGGCAGCCCGCGAGGTTACACCATGGGCCCGCCCCCCTGCCAGGCGTCCGGCGGGATGGCGGGGTGGTCGGCCGTCAGGCCGTCTGGATCTTGATCTCGATGTCCACGCCGGCCGGCAGGTCGAGGCGCTGGAGCGAGTCGACCGTCTTGGGCGTGTGCTCGACGATGTCGACGAGGCGCTTGTGCACCCGCATCTCGAAGTGCTCGCGGGAGTCCTTGTACTTGTGCGGCGACCGGATCACCGTGTACCGGTGCTTGTCGGTCGGCAACGGGACCGGCCCGAGCACCTTGGCCTGGGTCCGGAGCACCGTCTGCACGATCTTCTCCGTCGACTGGTCGAGGATCTCGTGGTCGTAGGCCTTCAGCCTGATGCGGATCTTCTGCTTCGGGCCGTCGGCCATGGTCGGGGTGCCTGCTCTCGTTCGGGTGGGGCCGGGACTACTTCTGGATCTCGTCGACCACGCCGGAGGCGACCGTGCGGCCACCCTCGCGGATGGCGAAGCGCAGGCCCTTGTCCATGGCGATGGGCTTGCCCAGCTCGACCGTCATCTTCGTGTTGTCGCCCGGCATCACCATCTCGGTGCCCTCGGGCAGCGTGATGGTGCCCGTCACGTCCGTGGTGCGGAAGTAGAACTGCGGGCGGTAGTTGGTGAAGAACGGCTTGTGGCGGCCGCCCTCCTCCTTGTTCAGCACGTAGACCTCGGCGGTGAACTGCGTGTGCGGGGTGATGGAGCCGGGCTTGCACAGCACCTGGCCGCGCTCCACCTCCTCCTTCTTGGTCCCTCGCAGCAGGGCGCCGATGTTGTCGCCGGCGCGGCCCTCGTCGAGCAGCTTGCGGAACATCTCGACGCCGGTGACCGTCGTCTTCTGGGTGTCGCTCAGGCCGACGATCTCGACTTCCTCGCCCACCTTGATGATCCCCTGCTCCACCTTGCCGGTCACGACCGTGCCCCGGCCGGTGATGGACATGACGTCCTCGACCGGCATCAGGAAGGGCTTGTCGACGTCACGCTCGGGCTCGGGGATGTAGGAGTCCACGGCGTCCATGAGTTCGACGACCTTCTCGCTCCACTCGGCGTCGCCCTCCAGGGCCTTCAGCGCGCTGACCCGGACGATCGGGGTGTCGTCGCCGGGGAAGTCGTACGCCGTCAGCAGCTCGCGCACTTCCAGCTCGACGAGCTCGAGCAGCTCCTCGTCGTCGACCATGTCGGCCTTGTTGAGCGCCACCACGATGTAGGGCACGCCCACCTGGCGGGCCAGCAGCACGTGCTCACGGGTCTGGGGCATGGGACCGTCGGCGGCCGAGACCACCAGGATGGCGCCGTCGATCTGGGCGGCGCCGGTGATCATGTTCTTGATGTAGTCGGCGTGGCCCGGCATGTCGACGTGCGCGTAGTGGCGCTTGTCCGTCTCGTACTCCACGTGGGCGATGGTGATCGTGATGCCGCGCTGCTTCTCCTCCGGCGCGGCGTCGATCTTGTCGAAGGAAGTGAACGAGGTGTTGGGGTTGCGCTCGGAGAGCACCTTGGTGATGGCGGCCGTCAACGTCGTCTTGCCATGGTCGATGTGGCCCATGGTCCCGACGTTTACGTGTGGCTTGTTGCGCTCGAACTTCTGCTTGGCCATCGCCTCGCTACTCCCTGCTCCTTGTCATGGCCACGGTGGCCCTGACGCTGTCTGTCTCTTTCTGCGATCTGTGTGATCTGAGAATCTGTGTGATCTGAAATCTGTCCGGTGCGCGCCGGGGCGGATCGGGGTTATTCCCCTTGCGCCCGGGCGATGATCTCCTTGGAGATCGACTCCGGAACCTGGTGGTACGAATGGAACTGCATCGTGTACGTGGCGCGACCCTGGGTGCGCGAACGCAGGTCAGTAGAGTAGCCGAACATATCGGCGAGCGGGACAAGCGCCTTGACGACGTGGCTGGTCCCCTGCTGCTCCATGCCCTCCATCCGCCCCCGCCGAGAGGAGAGGTCGCCGGTCACCGCGCCCAGGAAATCGTCCGGCACGGTCACCGTCACCTCCATGACCGGCTCCAGCAGCACCGGGCTGGCCGCCCTGATCGCCTTCTTGACCGCCATCGACCCGGCGATCTTGAAGGCCATCTCCGAGGAGTCCACGTCGTGGTACGACCCGTAGGTGAGGGTCACCCGGATGTCGACGGTCGGGTAGCCCGCCAGCACCCCGGCGGTGAGCGCCTCCTGAATGCCGGCGTCGACCGAGGGGATGTACTCCTTGGGGATGACGCCGCCGCTGATCTTGTCGATGAACTCGTAACCGCCCCCGGGCCCGGTGGGCTCGGCGCTGATGACCACGTGGCCGTACTGGCCCCGGCCACCGGTCTGGCGGATGTAGCGCTCCTCGATCTTCTCGACGGGCTTGCGGATCGTCTCGCGGTAGGCCACCTGGGGCTTGCCCACGTTGGCGTCGACGCTGAACTCGCGCAGCATGCGGTCGACCAGCACCTCGAGGTGCAGCTCGCCCATGCCCGAGATCACGGTCTGGCCCGTCTCCTCGTCGGAGCGCACCCGGAACGTGGGGTCCTCCTCGCTGAGCGAGTAGAGGGCCCGGGACAGCTTGTCCTGGTCCGCCTTCGTCTTGGGCTCGACCGCCACGTGGATCACCGGCTCGGGAAACTCCAGGGCCTCGAGCACGATGGGGCGGCCCGGATCGCTGAGGGTGTCACCGGTCGTGGTGTTCTTCAGGCCGACGACGGCCATGATGTCGCCGGCGAAGATGGCGTCCTTGTCCTCGCGGTGGTTGGCGTGCATCTGCAGGATGCGGCCGACCCGCTCCTTCTTGTCCTTGGTGGAGTTGGTGATGGACGAGCCCTTGGTCAGCGTGCCCGAGTACACGCGGATGTAGGTCAGCTTGCCGACGAAGGGGTCGGTCATGATCTTGAAGGCCAGCGCCGAGAAGGCGTCGGAGTCGTCCGCTTTGCGCTCCTCGATGTCCTCGGTGTGGTTCGGCCGGTGGCCCTGGGTGGGCGGGAGGTCGAGCGGGCTGGGCAGGAAGTCGACGACGGCGTCGAGCATCGGCTGCACGCCCTTGTTCTTGAAGGCCGAGCCGCACAGGACCGGCACCACGGCGGCGGCCAGGGTGGCCGTGCGCAGGGCGCGGCGCAGGTCGTCGGCCGTGATGGGCTCCTCGGCCAGGTACTTCTCCATGATGGTGTCGTCGAAGTTCGACACGACGTCGATGAGCTGGTGCCTGGCGTCCTCGGTCTCGGCGGCCATGTTCTCGGGGACGTCGAGGGTCTCCCACTCCTCGCCCATGTCCGAGGACCACACGAGGGCCTTCTCCTCGAGCAGGTCGATGACGCCCTTGAACTCGGACTCGGACCCGATGGGCAGCTGGATCACCGCCGGCAGGGCGTCGAGGCGGTCGCGGATCATCTCGACCGTGCGCTCGAAGTCGGCGCCGATGCGGTCCATCTTGTTGACGAAGCAGATGCGGGGCACGTTGTACTTGTTGGCCTGGCGCCACACCGTCTCGGTCTGGGGCTCCACGCCGGCGACGGCGTCGAACACGGCCACCGCGCCGTCGAGGACGCGCAGGGACCGCTCCACCTCGACCGTGAAGTCGACGTGGCCCGGGGTGTCGATGATGTTGATCCAGTTGTCGCGCCACGAGCAGGTGGTGGCTGCCGAGGTGATCGTGATGCCGCGCTCCTGCTCCTGGACCATCCAGTCCATGGTCGCCGCGCCCTCGTGCACCTCGCCGATCTTGTAGTTGCGGCCGGTGTAATAGAGGATGCGCTCGGTCGTGGTGGTCTTGCCAGCGTCGATGTGGGCCATGATCCCGATGTTGCGGGTCTTGGCGAGCGGGAAGTCGCGTGTGGGGAGGGCTTCAGCCATGGTGGTCCGGTGTCGTGTCGGTCGGGTCCACTACCAGCGGTAGTGGGCGAAGGCGCGGTTCGACTCCGCCATCTTGTGCATGTCCTCGCGGCGCTTCACCGAGGCCCCGATGTTGTTCGAGGCGTCGAGGATCTCGTTGGCCAGGCGCTCGGCCATGGTCTTCTCCCGGCGCTGGCGCGAGAACGTGGTCAACCAGCGGATGGCCAGCGTGGTGGCGCGCCGCGGCCGCACCTCGACCGGCACCTGGTAGGTGGCGCCACCGACACGGCGGGACTTCACCTCGACCTCGGGCCGGGTGTTCTCCACGGCGCGCTTGAGCGCGGCCACCGGGTCGCCGCCGGACTTCTCCTGCACCTGCTCGAGGGCGTTGTAGACGATGCGCTCGGCGAGCGTGCGCTTGCCGCGGGACAGGATCTTGTTGACGACCTGGGTGACCAGGACGGAGCGGTAGACGGGGTCGGGGGCGAGCTCACGCCGGGGGGCGGGTCCACTACGGGGCATGCCTAGGACTCCTTCTTGGCGCCGTAACGGCTGCGGGCCTGGCTGCGCTCGCGCACGCCCGAGGTGTCGAGGGCCCCGCGTACGACCTTGTAGCGGACGCCGGGGAGGTCCTTCACCCGGCCGCCGCGGACGAGGACGATGGAGTGCTCCTGGAGGTTGTGGCCGACGCCGGGGATGTAGGCCGTGATCTCGACCCCCGAGGACAGACGCACGCGGGCCACCTTGCGCAGCGCAGAGTTCGGCTTCTTCGGGGTGGTCGTGTAGACGCGGGTGCACACCCCCCGCCGCTGGGGCGCGCCCTTCAGGGCGGGGGTCTTGGTCTTCGTCACCTTGGCCTGCCGTCCCTTGCGGACGAGCTGGGCGATTGTGGGCACGCGCTACCTCTCGCTAATCAGAATGTGAATCCCACGTGCGTGGCGCTCGCGCGCCGGCCGCAGCCGCACATGGCAGGGATTCAATGATAGCTGCTACCTGGGGGTCCGACAATCGCGCGGTGCAGGCAAATCGCGCCCGGCGAGCCGCGCCGGGTGGGCCGCCGCCCGGATTCAGGCGGCCCGGGTGCCGGCGAGGGTCCCGGCCCGCTCATCCGCCGGCGGCGCTGCCGGGGCGCCCCGGGGCGCGGTCAGCCCGCTCCACCACCGGTTGAAGCGGGAGTACGCCAGGGGCAGCACCCCGTCGGGGTAGAAGGCCAGGGCCACAGTGCCGGCTCCGATGAAGACGTCCTCGGCGTTGCTGGGCAGGAAGCCGATGGCCAGGCCGCCGGCCAGGGCTCCCGAGCACACCGAGGCACCGCCGATGGCCACCACGGCCAGGATCAGGAGGCTCTCGAACATCTCGAAGTTGGTCCCGCCGGCCACCGCCTCGGCGGCCCCGAAGAGCGCGCCGGCCACCCCCGCCATGGCGGCCGAGAGCGTGAACACGACCAGCTTGGTCGTCGTCAGCGAGAGCCCGAGGGTGGCGCAGGCCGCCTCGGAGTCCTTGGCGGCGACGAGGACCCGGCCGAAGGGCCCCCGACGCAGGGCCAGGATGGCGATGGAGAACAGCGCGAACACCACGGCCAGGAAGATGGTGAAGGCCTTGTCCGAGCTCACGTTCAGGCCGAACAGCTCGGGGCGGTGGATGGGGACGGAGCCGTCGAAGCCGAAGACGGCGGACCACGGGAAGAAGGCGTTGTCCATCAGGCTGGCGAAGGCCATGGTGAGCAGGGCCAGGTAGAGGCCGCGCAGGCGGAGCGCCGGCAACGAGATCACGGCCCCGACCCCGCCGGCGAGCACCCCCGCCATGAGCAGGCCGAGCAACGAACCCCCGCTGCCGAACTTGTACATGGCGTAGGCGCCCAGCCCGGCGAAGGTGAGCTGGCAGATGGAGACATAGCCGCCCCATCCGGTCAGGGGGACGAGGGAGAGGCAGATGAGCCCGAAGGCCAGGCCGATGCCCAGCTTGACCACGTTGCCCGGGTCCAGGAACGACACGGCCACGACCACGGCGACCACCAGCAGGACCCCGCCCTGCAGGGAGCGCAGGAAGCTGGCCGGGGCCAGCGGCACGTGGCGTTGCAGAGTGCCGCTGCGGATGCGGTCCATGGGAAGGATGAGCAGGGCGATGAAGAGGATGACGGTGGGCACCGACAGCGTCAGCGTGCCCTGCACCGGAGTCGAGGACCAGATTCCCGTGCTGGGCACGTAGCCCACGGCGTAGGACGAGGCGAGGCCGACGATGAGCGCGCCGAGGAAGGTCATGGGCAGGCTGCGGAGGCGCCCGATCACGGCGGCCGCGTAGGCGTCGATCACGAGCAGGGTGAGGATGAGCGGCTGCAGCTGCAGGCGGGGGGCGACGAGGATGCCGGCCACCGAGGCCAGCGAGGCCCCGATGGACCAGCTCAGGGTGGAGAGCCGGGTGGACCGGCCGCCGAAGAGTCCGATCAGGTCGCGGTTGTCCACCACGCCGCGCATCGCGATGCCCGTCCGGGTCCGGTACAGGAACAGGCGCAGGCCCACGGCGATGGCGATGGCGGCGCCGACGGTGATGACTTCCTCCCACGTGATCTTCACCCCGAGGAAGGTGAAGCCGCTGAACCCGAAGAACTGGGGCACCACCCGGGCCGTCGGCGGCCAGAGGTAGCTGTTGACCAGACCGAAGAAGAGCAGGGTCAGCCCGACGGTGACGGCCAGCGCCGTGGCCACGTTGCGGGGGTCCATCCACTGGATCACGCCCCGCTCGATCACCGCCCCCAGGAGAGGCGCCAGCACGAAGACCGTGAGCACGAAGGCCAGCGCGGTGTTCATGTGCCACCCGACCGACAACTGCCAGTACACGAAGGCCATGAACATGCCGATGGCCCCGTGGGCGATGTTGAAGATCCCGGACGTGGCGTAGGTGACCACCAGTCCGCTCGCCGCGACCGCGTAGGCCGAGCCGAGGACGATGCCGATGATGGTGAACTCGAGGAATTCGTGCATGGGTCGAGTGCGGCCTAGTACTGCGCGTAGCCGCTGTTGCAGTCGTAGGTGTTGGGGGCGGTCGGGTACACCCGCTGGAAGGCCCCGTTCTCGATCTTCATGTAGAAGAAGCACTTCGAGGGGATCTTCTGCCCGATGTTCACCGGCGGGGTGACGCCGTCACCGGTCCAGTTGGTGATGCCCTGGATCTTCGAGATCAGCGCGGCGCGGGTGAGGCCGGGGCCAACCGCCTTGGCCGCCTGCTCGAAGGCCAGGCCGGCGGACCAGGCCAACATGGCGAAGATGTCCTGGTGGTAGCCGGGCGCCACCCGGTTCATCCAGCTCATCATGAGCTGCAGGCCGGGGTTGGAGCTCGCCTCCGAGTAGGCCGCCGTCGCTGACATGAGCACCAGGTCGCCGTTGGACTCGGGAGCGGTCTGCTGGGCGAACTGCGGCGAGTACTCCTCGGAGAACCAGTCGACCACCTGCGGGGCGTAGTTGGCCTGCTGCATGGCCTGGAGGAGCCGCTCGGCCGAGGAGGCGTCGGAGTACTCCGTCACGTACTGCGCCCCGGCGCTCTGCATGGCCTGCACGTTGGCGGCGTAGTTGGCGTTGGTCGGCGTGGTCGAGGTGTTGTACACGTAGTGGAAGCCGTCGCCGGTGTAGGCCGAGACCTCGTGGGCCGCCTGGGTCTGGGTGGCCGAGACGTTGAGGTAGATCATCGCCGCCTTGCCCACCGCGTTGGGGTAGGTCGACTTGAGGTAGTTGGCCGGCCCCAGCGACCAGTAATGGTCGTTGCCCGGGCTAGCGCCGAAGATGTCGGCGGTGCCGCCCGCCGCCGCCGTCGAGACCTCGGCCGCCATGTCGGGGATGCCGCATGCGCCGACCGCCTGCGCGCTCCCGTCGTCGAAGCCCGAGGCGTTGCCCACCATGGCGAAGTCGCTGGAGCAGGCCTGCTGGGCGTCGGCGTAGTTGGTGCCCGAGTCGTTGCCGTCGTCGAAGGGTTGCACCTTGATCTGGCGGCCGCAGATGCCGCCGGTGCTGTTGACGTAGGCGGCCCAGGCCTCGGTCGCCTGCTGCGCGCTCTGCGTCAGGCCCGGTGCCACGCCGCTGATGCTGGCGATGTTGCCGACGTTGATGGTGGTGGCCGTGACGCCGGGACCGGTGGCGCCGCCGTTGCCCCGCGCCGGGGCCTGGTTCCCGTTGGCGCCGCAGGGGGCGGCCGACGTTGCGGCCGCGGTGGCGGGACCGGCGGCCGCTGCGCCGCCGGCGGCGGGGGCGACCGTCGCCGTGTGGCCCGGAGTCCCCCCAGAGGATCCGGTCGGGCCACTGGCCAGTGCGGTGGAACTACACGGGACGGTGGTGGTGGTGGTGGAGGTCGATGTGGTGGAGGTCGACTTCCCCTTGGCCGCGGTGGTCGGTGTGGTCGTCGTCGGGGAACCGGTCGAGGACGCGCACGGTCCCGAGGTGGCACCCAGGGCCTCCGTGCCGGATCCACCGGTGCCGACCCCGCCGTTGGCGGCGACCGTGCCGTTCGCCGAGTTTCCGCCCCGGGCCAGCGCGGCCTGGTTCCCGCTGAGGCGGGACCCGCAGGCCGACGCGAGCAGGGCCAGGACCGCCACAGAGAGTGCGAGGGCCAGGCGTTGGCGTTGGCGTGGACGCGTGGGTCCCGGCAGGGGCCTCACCGGACGTGCTCGTCCTGCTCGACCCGGCGCGTCTCGTCCAGGCTGCGCAGAATCCGCTCGAGCCGGTCGACGGAGCGGACGATGGCCAGCGCGTTGCGCCGGTCCTCCTCCACCTGGCGCATGCTCCAGGCGCAGCGCACGAACACGCCGCCGCCGATCACCAGGGCCACCCCGAGCAGGCCGCCCGAGATGAGGTACGGGACCTCCTGGTACAGGTAGGGACTGTGCGCCGCGCCGTACCAGCCGAGGAGGATGCACACGAAGCCGAAGACGATGAGCGACATGCCGATCGTCTCCATCCACTTGCGGACGTTGCGCCCGCTGCGGCCCGGGCGGGCCCGGTCCACCACCGCAGCGAGCCGCTGCAGGCGCGTCGGCACCGGGGTCGAAGGTTCGAGCTCCGGCGCCGGCGGGACCGCCGGCGCGACCACGTCGTCGCCGGGAAGCCCCGTGACACGGGTCAGCGGGCCGGGGTCCGGGGCGGATCTTCCCAACAGTTTCATCAGCTCGTTCCTCCGAAGTCAGAGAGGTCGTCAGCGGTCGCGGTGAAGCGCTCCATGAGGGGGTCGCCGTCGGCGCACGAGGAGCCGAGCAGCTCGGTGGCGTCGTCGGCGCGCTTGTAGGCGAAGGCGAGTGCGGAAGCGGCGAGCAGGCCGAGGAGGACCAAGGCCGCCCCGATCCCCTTGAAGGCCGGGGCGATGGCCGAGGTCGGGGCCGAGGCGCTGGACGTCGGGCTGCCCGAACCGGGGGACCCGCCGGCCGGGGACGTCGACCCCGACGTGTCGCTCCCGGGGAACGTGCTGCCGGTGCCGGAGGTGCCGGTGAAGCTCCCCGTCCCCGAGTTGCCGGTGAAGGCGGGGCTCGAGACGGCGGACTGCGCCGACGTCGTCGCCGTGGAGGCCGCGCCGCTGTTGCCGCTGTTCCCCGCGATGAACGCCGGCGACGCGGTCGAGCTCACCTGGACCGTGGCCAGGTCGAGGGTCAGTTGCTGGTCGTTGGGCAGGGCGAACGGGAGCTGCGAGGTCAGGGACGCCGGCAGGAGCGTCGCGAACATGTTCGCCGCCGCGTCGAGAGTCTTGAGATCGATGGTGATCTTCAGACCGTCGAGGGTCCGACTCGCGGAGGGGCCGTTGACCGCGTCGGTGGGGTTGGTCACCGACATGGAGATGCCCAATTCACCGAGCAGCGTGTTGATGGACGAGATCGGGAGGGCGAGCGGTGCGCTCTGGCCGTTGGCGGCGATCCCGTTGGCGTCGACCGTCACCGGCTGGCCGGCGATGTCCATGTTCTGCACCGCCGTCGAGCCCGTGAGCTTGCCCGTCGTCCCATCGGAGACGGCCGTCGCCGTCGAGGTGACGCTCCCGATGGTGATGAACCCACCGAGGATGGAGATGCCCGTATCGGTCGCGCTGGCCTGGGCGTTGGCCGAGGTGCTGGGGGCCAGCGACGACGAGGTCGCCGACATGTTGCCGACGCCGATGAGGACGGAGGAGCCGGCGAGCGGGTTGCCCGAGCCCGAAGGCGCCTGCTGCGTCGGGTTGGCGCCGTTCGAGCCCGCGGTCGCCGCATCGTCACCGAGAGTGGCGCTGGCCGTGTTCCCGTTGGTCGTGCTGGAGGCGTCCATGTTCACACCGGGCTCGTCCGTCGAGGCCGAGTTGGGCGCCTGTGGGAACTCGCTGGTGGCCTGCACGGGCCACACCGGAGCCGGGGGGAGGGGCGCACCCGGTACGAGCAGCGCGAGCTGGGGGCCGGCGTTGGCCACGACCTGACCCGGGTAGAGGCTCGACGCGGTGGCCGTGCCGCTCGGCCCGAAGTTGTCGGTGGTGGACGCGTAACCCTCGTCGAACTCGAGTGAGGGCGTGGCCGGGATGGGGAAGTTCGGCTGCTCGTACTGGGCGGTGACCGCCTCCGCCAACCCGGTGACCGTGAAACCGCCCAGCGTGCTGTCAGCTCCCGCCGGCCCGTCGGAGAACGCGGCGGCCAGCAGGCCCGAGCCGCCGCCGACGAGCAGCAGGGCGGACACCCCGAGGGTGGGGAGCCGGCGGAGCAGGCTCACGCCATCGAGCCCACGGGAGACCGGACGTCCCAGTGCGTGCCGCGAGCGGGCCAGTGCGTGCCGCGAGCGGGCCAGTGCGTGCCGCGAGCGGGCCAGTGCGTGCCGCGGGTGTGGGCGGGACCATTCATGCTGCAGCACCTCCGAGATAGGCGTCGGCAAGGTCTTCGGGCAGTTCGTCGGGCTTCCCGGACGCCACGATCCGGCCCTGCACGACGACGGCCACGTCGGTGGCCACGCTGAGCGCGGTGGCCGCGAACTGCTCCGCCAGAATCACCGCCACGCCCTCGGCGGCGATCTGGGCCACCAGCTCGTAGAGCTCGGCGACGATCATCGGCGCCAGGCCCATGGAGATCTCGTCGAGCAGGAGGACGGCCGGCTCCACGCTGAGCGTGCGGGCCATGGCCAGCATCTGCTGCTCGCCCCCCGACAGGGTCCCGGCGATCTGGTGACGCCGCTCCAGCAGACGCGGAAAACGGCCGAACGCCATCTCTTCCACGTGCGACCGCGACGGGCCACCGAAGGTCATGAGGCGCAGGTTCTCGGTCACGGTCAGGTTGGGGAAGATCCCGCGCCCGTCCGGCAGCGTGCACAGTCCGGCGCGGGCCAACTTGTCGGGGCGCACGCCGTTGGCGTGCCGCCCGAGCACGTGGAAACAGCCCCGCGTCGGCTCCATCTGTCCGCTGGCCACGCGCAGCGTGGTGGACTTGCCCGCGCCGTTGGGGCCGAGGAGTGCGAGCACCGAGCCGGTGGCGACGGCCAGGTCGATGCCGTGGAGGACCTCGATCTGCCCGTAGGCGGCGTGGACCCGGCGAAGCTCGAGAACGGGGGCCTCAGCCATGGGCCGCCGCCAGCTCGCCGTCTGCTGCCCCCGGTGCCGCGGGGCCGTCCGGGTTCTCCGACTCCTCAGGGTCGTCGGCCGACCCGAGATAGGCGGCACGCACCCGGTCGTCGGCCCGCACCTCGGCGGGGCTCCCCGCCATGAGCACCACGCCGAAATCGAGCACGTTGATGTTGGCACAGACCCGCATCACGAGCTCCATGTCGTGTTCCACCAGGAGGACACCCATGCCGGCCTCGGCCAGCTGGCACAGCAGGTCGCCGAGCTCGTCGCTCTCCGTGTCGCTGAGCCCCGAGGACGGCTCGTCGAGCAGCAGGAGGCGCGGCCGGGTGGCCAGCGCCCGGGCCAGCTCGAGCAGGCGGGCCTGCCCTGTGGGCAACGTGTCGGCCGCCCGACCGGCCAGCTGCGTCAAGCCGACCAGGGCCAGGACGGCGTCGGCGTTGGCGGCGGCGTTGGAGCGGTCGTGGGACCAGCGACGGCGGATCTCCGCGGCGGCGAGCACGTTCTCCCGCACCGAGAGGGAGCCGAAGATCTCGAGCCGCTGGAAGGTCCGGGCGATGCCGAGGCGAGCCCGCTTGTGGGGCTTGAGGCCGCTCATGTCGGTGCCGTCGAAGCTGATCCGGCCCGAGTTGATGGCTTGCAGGCCGCAGATGGCGTTGAAGCACGTGGTCTTGCCCGCGCCGTTGGGCCCGATGAGTCCCGTCACACTGCCGGCGTCGACGGTCAGGTCGACGCCGCGGAGCGCGTGCACGCCTCCGAATCGAACCTCGGCTTGCGCCACTTCCAGAAGCGGCATCGTCTACCCCCCGATACGTCGGGCCCGATCCCAGGGCGTCACGCCCTTGGGCCTCGATCTTTTTGCCTGGTCAGACCGGGCTTTTTCCGTTGGGAATAGAACGGCTTCCACTCTGGCGTCTTACGGTCCCAATTTCGGGCCCTCCCCCGGGGAGCGTTAGCCTCGACCACATGGAACACTCCATGGCCGAACGCCTGGCCGACCTGGCCGAACGCAAGAACGAGGCCCTCCACGCCGGTAGCCCGAGAGCGGTCGAGCGCCAGCACGCCAAGGGGAAGCTGACCGCGAGGGAGCGGATCGAGTACCTGCTCGACGAGGGCTCCTTCCAGGAGCTCGACATGCTGGCCCGGCACCGGGCCCACGGCATGGGGCTCGAGGACAACCGGCCCTACACCGACGGCGTGGTGACGGGGTTCGGCACCATCGACGGGCGGCGGGTCTGCCTCTTCAGCCAGGACTTCACCGTCTTCGGCGGCGCCCTCGGCGAGGTCTTCGCCGAGAAGATCCACAAGGTGATGGACCTGGCCACCTCCACCGGGGTTCCGATGATCGGCCTCAACGACGGCGCCGGGGCACGGATTCAGGAGGGCGTCGTCTCCCTGCACTCCTACGGCGGCATCTTCCACCGCAACGTCACGGCCTCGGGTGTGATCCCCCAGATCAGCGTGATCCTCGGCCCCTGCGCCGGCGGCGCCGTCTACTCGCCGGCCATGACCGACTTCATCTTCATGGTGCAGGGCACCTCGCACATGTTCATCACGGGCCCCGACGTCGTGAAGACCGTCACCGGCGAGGACGTCACGCTCGAAGAGCTCGGCGGCGCCATGAGTCATGCCACCAAGTCGGGCGTGGCCACCTTCGTCTCGCCCGACGAGAAGGCCTGCCTCGACGAGGTGCGCCATCTCCTCTCCTTCCTCCCCGCCAACAACCTCGAGGAGCCGCCACTCGTGCTGAGTGGCGACGAGCCGGACCGCGCCGTGACCGAGCTGATCGACTTCCTGCCGACCTCGCCCAACCAGCCCTACGACATGAAGCGCATCATCACGGCGATCGTCGACGACGGCGAGTACATGGAGGTGCACCGCCACTGGGCCATGTCGATCACGTGCGGCTTCGCCCGGATGAACGGCCGCGTCGTCGGGATCGTGGGCAACCAGCCGGCCGTGCTGGCCGGCGTGCTCGACATCGACTCGTCGGAGAAGGCGTCGCGCTTCGTGCGGACGTGCGACGCGTTCAACATCCCGCTCCTCACGTTCGTCGACGTCCCCGGCTTCATGCCCGGCACCGACCAGGAGTACGGCGGGATCATCCGTCACGGGGCCAAGCTCCTGTACGCCTACTGCGAGTCCACCGTGCCGCGTATCCAGATCATCACGCGCAAGGCCTACGGCGGCGCCTACGTCGTCATGAACTCCAAGTCGATCGGCGCCGACCTCGCCTTCGCCTGGCCCTCGGCCGAGCTCGCCGTCATGGGCCCGAACGGCGCCGTCGAGATCGTCTACCGGCGCGAGCTGGCCGAGGCGGCCGACCCGGCGCGGCGGCGGGCCGAGCTGATCGACGAGTACACCGAGCGCTACGCCAACCCGTACATCGCGGCGGAGCGCGGCTACATCGACGATGTGATCTCCCCCGCCGACACGCGCGCCGTCATCTGCCGCAGCCTCGACATCCTGTCCTCCAAGCGCGAGGAGCTGCCGCGGCGCAAGCACGGCAACGTGCCGCTGTGACGCCGGCCGTCGACAACGATCAGCTGACGCTGCGGACCCCGGCCCCGCCCGACCCGGCCGTGCTGGCCGCCATCACCGCCGCGGTGCAGCTGGCCTGGCCCCGCCCGGCGCCGGCCGACGAACACGACCCGGCTCACGAGCCGTGGCGTTTCAGCGGCCGCTGGTGGCACAAGCCCGTGCCCCTGCGCCGCGATCGGCCCTGGGCGCAGAGCTGACGGTCTACGTCGACGACTGGCGGCAGCGGGCGACGGTGCGCGACCGGACCGATCGCTGGTCGCACCTGTTGGCCGACGATCCGGACGAGCTCCACGCCATGGCCGCCGCGCTCGGGATCCCGCCCCGCGGCTACCAGCGCCACCGCCGCTCGGCGGCGCTGAACCACTACGACCTGCCCGAGGGCCTCCGGCTGCGGGCGATCGAGCTGGGAGCGGTAGCGGTGACCTGGCGCGAGATGGCGCGGCTCACGCGGGAGTGGCGGCGCGCTGGCGCTCGGCGAGCGCCACCAGGTCCTCCATGATGCGGTCGAACGAGTAGTCCTTCGGCGTGTAGACGGACGCCACGCCCTTGCCCAACAGGAGCTCCGCGTCGTCGGGCGGGATGATGCCCCCCACCACCACCGCCGCGGTGCTGCCCGCGGCGCGCAGGCGGTCGAGCACGTCGGGCACCAGCTCGAGGTGCGAGCCCGACAGGATGGAGAGGCCCACGATGTCGACGTCCTCGTCGCGGGCGGCCGCCACGATCTGGGCCGGCGTCAGCCGGATGCCCTGGTAGATCACCTCGAAGCCGGCGTCGCGCGCCGCCACCGCGATCTGCTCGGCTCCGTTGGAGTGCCCGTCGAGCCCCGGCTTGGCCACCAGGAGGCGTGGAGGGCCGCCGGTGCGCTCGGCCAGCGTCCGGGTGCGCAGGCGGATGGGCTCCATGCCCTGGTCGTCGCCGCGCCGGCCCACCCCCCCGCTGACGCCGGTCGGTGCCCGGAACTCGCCGAACACCTCGCGCAGCGCTCCGGCCCACTCCCCCGTCGTGCCGCCGGCGTGGGCGAGGGCGATCGTCGCCTCCATGACGTTCCCGCCCGGGCCGTCGTCGACGGCGACCCGGCGCAACTCGTCGAGCGCGGCGCGTACCGCTGCCCCGTCGCGCCCGGCCCGCCAGCGCTCCACCTCTGCGATCTGCTCCGCCTCGACATGGTGGTCGACCTTGAGGATGTTCTCGAACTCGCCGTCGCCCAGCAGCGGGGAGGGAGCGGTCTCGGTGTAGCAGTTCACGCCGACGACCAACTGCGAACCCGACTCGATCCGGCGGACCCGCTCGGCCTGGCTGCGCACGAGGCGCCGCTTGAGCTCGTCGATCGCCTCGAAGGCACCCCCGAGCGCCTCGACGTCGGCCAGCTCCGCCGTGGCGGCCTCGGCGAGCTCGGCCGTCTTGGCCTCGATGACCACGGATCCCTCGAAGATGTCGCCGTACTCGAGCAGGTCTGACTCGAAGGCCAGGACCTGCTGGATGCGCAGCGACCACTGCTGGTCCCATGGCCGCGGCAGCCCGAGCGCCTCGTTCCAGGTGGGCAGCTGCATGGCCCGGGCCCGCGCGCTCTTGGAGAGGGTGACACCGAGCGTCTCGAGCACGATGCGCTGCACGTTGTTCTCGGGCTGCTGCTCGGTCAGCCCGAGGGAGTTCACCTGCACGCCGTAGCGGAAACGGCGGAGCTTGGGGTCCTCCACCCCGTAGCGCTCGCGGCAGATGCGGTCCCAGAGTCGGGTGAAGGCCCGCATTTTGCAGGTCTCTTCCACGAAGCGGACGCTCGAGTTCACGAAGAAGCTGATGCGGCCCACCACGGCGGGCAGCTCCGCTTCGTCGATCTTGCCCGAGGCGCGCACACCGTCGAGCACGCCGATGGCGGTCGCCAGCGCGTAGGCGACCTCCTGCACCGGCGTGGCGCCCGCCTCCTGCAGGTGGTAGCTGCACACGTTGATCGGGTTCCACTTGGGAGCCCGGCGCACCGTGTACGCGATGGTGTCGACGGTGAGGCGAAGGCTCGGTCCGGGCGGGAAGATGTAGGTGCCGCGGCTGAGGTACTCCTTGACGATGTCGTTCTGCGTCGTGCCCGCGAGCAGCGCCGGGTCGACGCCCTTGTCCTGCGCATGGGCCACGTAGAGCCCGAGCAACCAGGCCGCCGTGGCGTTGATCGTCATGGAGGTGTTCATGTTCTCCACGGGGATGCCCTCGAGCAGTTCCTTCATGTGGCCCAGATGGGCCACCGGCACGCCCACCTTGCCGACCTCGCCGGCCGCCTCGGGGGCGTCGGGGTCGTAGCCGGTCTGGGTCGGCAGGTCGAAGGCGACGGAGAGCCCGGTCTGCCCCTTGGCCAGGTTGGTGCGGTAGAGCTCGTTGGAGGCGCGCGCCGTCGAATGGCCCGAGTAGGTGCGCATCACCCACGGTGCGTCACGCAGCGGCGGGTCGGTAGCCATTCACATCACCTCCAGACGGGGTGGGGCGCACCACCATTCTGCCCGGGTTCGACATACCCCCGGACACGGCTAGCGGCTGTAGTCGTAGAAACCCTTCTTGGTCTTGCGGCCGAGCTGCCCCGAGGTGACGAGGCGGCGCAGCAGCGGCACCGCCGCGTAGTTGGGGTCGCGGTACTCCTCGTAGAGCGCGTCGAGGATGGCAAGGGAGGTGTCGAGGCCGACGAGGTCGAGCAGGGCGAAGGGGCCCATGGGGAATCCGCAACCGCCCTTCATGGCCGCGTCGATGCCCTCCCTCGTCGCCACCCCCTGCTCGAGGAGCCGCACCGCGTTGTTGAGATACGGGAACAGCAGCGCGTTGACGATGAAGCCGGCCTGGTCCTTGACCTCGACGGGATCCTTGCCGCACGCGCCGGCGAAGGAGACCGCGGCGGCCATGGTGGCGTCGCTGGCCGTGATGGGCCGCACCACCTCCACGAGGGCCATGGCGGGTGCCGGGTTGAAGAAGTGGATGCCGCACACCAGGTCGGGGCGACCCGTCGCCATCGCCATCTCGACCACGGGCAGGGTGGAGGTGTTGGTGGCCAGCATCGTCTCGGGCTTGCAGATGGTGTCGAGCTCAGCGAAGAGGTCCTTCTTCACCGAGAGGTCCTCGACCACCGACTCGATGACCAGGTCGACGTCGACCAGCTCACCGAGGTGCGTCGTGGCGCGAACGCGGCCCGCAATCGCGGCCGCCTCCTCCTCGGTGCGCTTGCCCTTCTCGACCTGCTTGGCCAGCGACTTGGCGAGACTGGCCACCATGGCGTCGGCGCCGGCCTGGCTGCGGCTGCGGAGCACGACCTCGTGCCCGCTGGCGGCCGCCACCTCGGCGATGCCCGAGCCCATGATTCCCGAACCGACTATTCCCACCCGCGTGATCGACATGGGCGACGAGTTTACCGGCCGGTAACCACGGCCGTCGAAGCGGGAGGGCGACGCCGGGCGTGCAAGAGTGGCGCCCATGGACACGCCCGGCACGCTGGCCCTGGTCGGAGGCGGCGAATGGACCGACGGCTGCACCTTTGACACCTCCCTCCTGTCGGCCTCGGGCGGGACCGACGTGGTCGTACTGCCGACCGCCGCGGCGTACCAGCACCCCGAGCGGGTCGTGCTCCGGGCGGCCGAGTGGTTCGAGCCGCTGGGAGCGCAGGTGGAGGGGCTAATGGTGGTGGACCGGGCTTCGTCCGAAGACGCCGGCATGGCGGCGGTCCTGGCCGGCGCCCGTTTCATCTACCTGGCCGGTGGCTCGCCGCTGCACCTGCGTGCCGTGCTCAAGCGGTCCGCCGTGTTCGAGGCGCTCCGGCAGGCGTTCGCCGGCGGTGCCGTGGTGGCCGGGGCCGGGGCCGGGGCGATGGTGCTCACCGACCCCATGGTCGACCCCCGTGGCGGGGCGTTGACCCTCGGGTTGGGGCTGGTCGACAACGTCACGGTCTTCCCGCACTTCGGCGACGAGCACGACGACGCGCACGGCCAGAAGCTCGAGCGGACGGTGGCCATGGCGCCGGCCACGCTGCCCGTGGTGGCACTCCCGGCTCGCACTGCGCTGATCAGGGACGGCAAGGGCGCCTGGCGCTCCGAGGGGGCGGGGACGCCGGCCGTGTTCGTCGGCGGGTCCCAGACCGAGGGGCTGGGCGCGCTGAAGGGCTGACGCCCGAGGCTTACTCCTGTTCCTCGATGGTGACGCTCTCGATCACGACCCTCTCGGTCGGAGTCCCCGAGCGGCTCCCGACACCGTTGATCTTCTCCACGACATCGAGCCCCTTCACGACTTCGCCGAAGTACGAGTACAACGGGGGCAGACGGACCCCGTCGGGACCGCTGATGACGAAGAACTGGCTGCCGTTGGTGTTCGGGCCTGCGTTGGCCATGGCGAGCGACCCGACCTGGTAGCGCCCCGCGGCCGGCAGCTCGTCGTCGAAGCGGTACCCGGGCCCGCCCGAACCCGACCCGGTGGGGTCGCCGCCCTGGAGCACGAAGCCCGGGATGATGCGGTGGAACACGATCCCGTCGTAGTAGTGGTAGCGCGCCAGGAACACGAAGCTGTTGACCGTCTTGGGTGCGGCCAGTGGGTCGAGGGCGATGACCATGGTGCCGTGTGACGTGACCATGGTCGCCACGTAGCGCTTGGCGGTGTCGATGAGCATCGGCGGCTCTTCGTCGAACTTTCGCTGCTGCGGGCTCGAGCCGTCGGCGGCGGGTGCGGTCGGTGTGGCCATGGTCTGCGCGTCCTTACGTTTCGTGGATGGTGACGGAGATGATGCGCTGTGTGACGGCGGGCGGGACGCCGCTGGCGGACGGGTTTGCGTTGCCCTGGGCGTTGACGGTGTCGACCACGTTCATACCCGAGGTCACCGTCCCGAACAACGCGTACGTGTTGGGCAGGGACTCACCCTGGGGCCCGGCGACGACGAAGAACTGGCTTCCGCCCGAGTTGGGCGCGCCGGTGTTGGCCATGGCCACCGACCCGAGCGGGTACTGGTCGGCGGGGTTGGCCGTCTTGGGCGGGTTCTCGTCCTGGATCGTGTAGCCGGGGCCGCCCTGGCCCGTGCCGGTCGGGTCACCCGTCTGGTCCATGAACTGGGGAATGACGCGATGGAAGATCACGCAGTGGTAGTAACCCTTGTTGGCCAGGAACACGAAGTTGTTGACGGTGGTGGGGGCCGTCTTGGCGTCGAGCGCGATGTCGAAGGTGCCGGCCGTCGTGACGACGGTGGCGGTGTACGTCTTTGTCGTATCGATCGCCATCGCCGGGGCGGCGGGGTACTTCTGCGTGTTCACCGTCGTCTTCGTGCTGGCCGGGCAGCCCGCCTTGACCGCCGCCTCGTTCGCCTGGGCCTGCAGCTTGGCGTCGGCGCCCTTCCCGGCGGCCGTGGTGGAGTTGGAGGCCGCCTTGTTGTTGTTGCTCCCCCCGGAGACCAGGAAGACGATGCCGATGATCACGCTGATGATGACGACCACGATGACGCCGTTGCGGATCTGCCTGCGGCGCTTCTGCTGCTGGGCCTCAGCGGCCAACCGCGCTTCCCGGGCCGCGCGCTGGCGGGCTCTCTTGTCGCTGGGCACGGCCCGAGACCCTACCCAATCCCGGAGGCGGGCCCGGATCGCCCCCGGCGGAGGGCGAGGACCGGGCCAGGGCCGTCCGGGGCGGGAACGGGGGGCGCCGCCGGCGATCGGGCCGGTGCGCAGTCTGTAGCCTCGTCGGATGCCACTGGTCGTCCAGAAGTTCGGGGGCACCTCGGTCGGCGACGCCGGTCGGATCCGTGCCGTGGCCGACCACATCGCACGGACGCGCCGGCAGGGCTCCGAGGTGGTGGCCGTGGTCAGCGCCATGGGCAAGACCACCGACGACCTCATCCACCTGGCCAACTCGGTCAGCTCGACCCAGCCGCCCCGCGAGTACGACATGCTCGTCAGCACCGGGGAACGGGTGTCCATGTCGCTGCTGGTGATGGCGCTGGCCGACCTCGGGGTCGATGCCGCATCGTTCACCGGCAGCCAGGTGGGGATCATCACGGACGACGACCACACCCGGGCCAAGATCCGGGAGGTCAGGGGCGACCGCCTGCGCGAGGCGCTGGCCGCCGGGAAGGTGCCGGTCGTGGCCGGGTTCCAGGGTGTGTCGGCCGCCCGCGAAATCACCACGCTCGGCCGCGGCGGGTCGGACGCCACCGCTGTCGCGCTGGCCGCCGTCCTGGGCGCGGACGCATGCGAGATCTACACCGACGTCACCGGCGTGTTCACGGCGGACCCCCGGATCGTGCCCGAGGCACACCGGATCAACCGGATCTCGTTCGAGGAGATGCTCGAGATGGCAGCCACGGGCGGACGGGTCCTCGATGCTGCGCGCCGTCGAATTCGCCCGGAACCACAATGTCCCGCTCCACGTGCGGAGCAGCTTCACCTGGGAGCCGGGCACCTGGGTGGTCGAGGAGGATGCAGACATGGAAGAGGCCGTCGTCACCGCAGTGACCCACGACACCTCGGAGGCCAAGGTCACCGTCAGCGGGGTCCCGGACCGGCCCGGCGTGGCGGCACGGCTCTTCCGGGCGCTGGCTGACAAGTCGATCAACGTCGACATGATCGTCCAGAACACGTCCGCCCACGGCACCACCGACATCTCGTTCACCGTGCCGACCGCCGACCTGCCGGTCGCGGTGGAGACCTCCCAGGCCCATGCCGACGAGTTGGGCGCGTCAGGGGTGACGGCGGACGCCGACGTGGCCCGGGTCTCGCTGGTCGGGGTGGGGATGAAGTCACACCCCGGGATCGCCGCAACGATGTTCGAGACGCTGGCCAACGAGGAGATCAACATCGACATGATCTCGACCTCGACCATCCGGACCTCCTGCATGGTGGCGGAAGCGGACGTCGAGCGCGCCGTCCGCACGCTGCACGCAGCGTTCGCCCTGGGCTGATGGCAACCGACTGATGGCGACCGGCTGATGCCGACGAAGGCAGCGCAGCGGGCCCGTACCCTCTGGCTCCTGCGCCATGCCAAGACGGTGACCGACCCGCCTCCGGGTGGCACGGACTTCGACCGCGTCCTGGCCCCGCGGGGCCGCCGGGATGCCACCGCCCTCGGTCGGCTGTTCGCCGGGAAGGGCGAGGGTCTCGGGGCCGCTCTGTCGGGCGTCCCCCGGCCCCAGGTCGCACTGGTCTCACCCGCCGCCCGCACGGCGGCGACGGCGGAGCTGGTCCTTGCCGGCCTGGCCGATCCCCCACAGATTCGTCTCGACGAGGCGCTCTACAGCGCCGACCCCGAGGAGGTGCTCGCCCTCGTCCGCGCCCTGCCCGACGACGTCGCTGCCGCCATGGTCGTGGGCCACAACCCCACGGCGCAGGCGCTCTCGCAGGGCCTGCTGTCCGCCCGCGACAAGAAGGGCCTCGCCGCGACAGCGCGGCACGGATTCCCCACCTGCGCCCTCGGCGTGTACGGCTTCAACGTCGACCGCTGGGCCGACGTGGCAGCCCGGACGGCCAAGCTGGTGGCCCTGCTGGGGCCGCCCTACTAAGGGCTTGGCGGGCCCTGCTCGGCGGCGACGCGCATCCGCTCGAGGGTCTGCTCCATGCCCGCCCGCATGTCGGTACGCCGGTCCTTGCGGCCGAACAATGTGCCGATGACGAACCAGCCGACGGCGCTCAGGGGCCGGGTGACCGTGTAGGACTCCGTGACGGTCGTCCCGGTCCCGTCGGGCTCGAAGCGGTAGCTCCACTCCACGGTGCCGGCGAACTTCTCCGTCCGGGCGAAGGTGAACGCACGACCGGGGTCGATCTCGGTGATCACCGGCTTGTTGGTCCACGAGGGGCGGTTGGGCACCTTGTTGCGGGCCCGGAAGCGGGCACCGACCGCCGGGCCGTCGGCTCCGTCCACCCAGTGGCACTCGAGGATCTCCGGGCTGAATTCGGGCATGCGGGTGACGTCAGCCACCATGTCGTAGACCCGTTCGGCGGGTGCGGCAATGTGCAGGCTCACGGTGTCGTGATCGATGTCTTGGATGGCCATTCTTCATTCCTCCGGTTGATGAGATGGTGTCTTGAGGTCGGAGCCGGTTCGGATCAGGCGGTCGCAGTCATGACGCGGCGGTCGTAGTCGTCGGCCAGCGCGCGCGCAGCGCGCCGGCGCCGTCGCCGCTGAAGGAGGACCCGTGCATGACGGCCAAGGTCGACGGGGCCAGGTCGGCCAGGGAGCGGACGGTGGGCCCCGAGGTCGGGGCGAGGCTACTGGCGCGGAACAGATCCTCGGCGGCCGCAGCACCTTCCAGCACGTCGCCGGTGGTGAGGGCCGGGGGGTCGCCCAGCTGCGAGAAGAGGTCGCCGCACAGCAGGGTGCCGGTCGATTCCTCGAAGAGCACCCGGGCCTCCCACCCGTGGGGCACGTGGGGCGTGTCGATGTGACGGACACGGTGCGTCCCGAGCTCGAGCACCTGCCCATCGGCGAGAGGGACGGGCGGACGGTCGGCGAGATCGTTGAGCGAGACCAAGCAGCCCATCGCCCCGTGGGCGACCTGCGCGCCGGGAGCGGCAGCCAGGAACAGGTTCATGGCGCCGCACTCGTCCGCCTCGAGGTGGCCGAAAGTGATCCAGCGCAGGCGGTCCATGCTCGTCACGTTGTTCACGGCGTCCGAGACGAGCGGGAACATGGCCCGGGGGCCGGTGTGGAACAACAGCGGCTCGTCGTCGTCGATCAGGAACTGGTTGAACGTGAACCCGGTGGGCCCGACGTCGGGCACGAACGTCGACAGGCGGAAGATCCGCTCTGCAATTTCGTCGATACGCGTCTCCATGGTCAGCTGCCTCTCTCTCTGTTGGGCCGCGGCAGGGCGTCCACCGAGGCGAAGAACATGTCGACCGCGCGGTCGAAGAGCCGGATCCAGCGATCCCCTCGGGGTTCGTTGGCCAGTTGCTGGCCGGACAGACCGCCGACCAACGCGGTCCACAAGTCCATCGTCTGGGCGGGATCGGGGACCTTCAGCTCCTCGATGAGCGACTCCACCCGGGCGCTCATGGCGACCGCGGGCGCATAGGAATCGGGAGAGGGTTCGAATCCCGGGATGGTGCGCTGGAACAAAAGCTGGTTGCGGACGGGATCACTGGTCGCGAACTGCAGCAGGGCCCGGGCACTCTCCCGCAACGCCTCCCGGCCCTCCCGACCCTCGATCCCCCCCTGCACGACGGCGAGTGCCTCGACCATGCCCTGGCCGAACATGGCGTCGTAGATCGCCAGCTTGGAGTCGAAGTATTGGTACAGGGACGGCGCCCGCATCCCGACGGCGGCGGCGAGGTCCCGCATCGACAGCGCGGCGAGCCCCTCGGCCCGGACGAGCGCCCAGGCGGCCTGCAGGATCTCGTCACGCGTCGCCGCACGACGGGCGGCTCGCCGATCGAGACCCGGGGTGGCCGTTTCGGTGGTTTCGCCTAACACTGTTAGGATTATCTCACAGCGTTAGACAAAGTCAAGGGGGTAGGCAGGCGGCCGTGGACGGGACCAGGGGCGCGTCGAAGCGCCGGCCCGTAGCCCGGAAGAGGGGGAGGCGGGGTGCGGGGTCGACCCCGCGGGGTCAGCCCAGCGAGCGCAGGATGGCGGCGTCGCCCTGGCCGCCACCACCGCACAGCGCCACGGCCGCCGTGGCGGCACCGCGGCGGCGCAGTTCCAGCAGCGCGGTCAGCGCGACCCGGGCGCCGGACATGCCGACGGGGTGCCCGAGCGCGATGGCGCCGCCGTTGACGTTGACCTTGTCCTCGTCGATGCCGAGGTCGTCCACCGAGGCCAGGCCGACAGCCGCGAACGCCTCGTTGATCTCGAAGAGGTCGATGCCACCGAGGTCGACGCCTGCCTTGCCGGCCGCCTTGACGATCGCCCGCGACGGCTGCGTGAGCAGCGAGTTGTCCGGCCCGGCCACCATGCCGTAGCCGACGATCTGGCCCAGCGGGGTGGCCCCGAGCTCTTTCGCCTTGGCCGCCGACATCATGACGACCGCGCACCCGCCGTCGGAGATCTGCGACGCGTTCCCCGCCGTGATGGTGCCGTTCTTGTCGAAGGCGGGCTTCAGCGCGCCCAGCGACTCCGCCGTCGTGCCGGGGCGCACGCCCTCGTCGGTGTCGACCAGGAGCGGGTCGCCCTTGCGCTGGGGCACCTGCACCGGGACGATCTCCTCGGCCAGGCGGCCGTCCTTGATCGCCGCGGCGGCCTTCTCGTGGCTCGCCGCCGCAAAGGCGTCCTGGCGCTCGCGGGAAATGCCGACCTTGGCGTTGTGCTGCTCGGTCGAGAGGCCCATGGCGATGTGGTCGAACGCGTCGGTCAGGCCGTCGTACATCATGGAGTCGATCAGCGCGCCGTCGCCGATGCGGTAGCCGGCCCTGGCTCCGGGCAGCAGGTAGGGGGCCTGGGTCATCGACTCCATGCCGCCCGCCACCACGATGTCGGCGTCCCCGACCCGGATCATCTGGTCGGCCAGGTAGAGGGCGTTGAGGCCCGAGAGGCACACCTTGTTGATGGTGTTGGCGGGGACGGTCATGGGAATGCCGCCCTTGACCGCGGCCTGGCGGGCCGTGATCTGGCCCTGGCCGGCCAGAATGACCTGGCCCATCAGCACGTAGTCCACCTGGTCGGGGGACACGCCGGCCCGGGAGAGCGCCTCCGCGATGGCGAATCCCCCCAGGTCCATGGCCGTGAAGCCGGCCAGTGCGCCTGAGAGCTTTCCGATCGGGGTGCGAGCCCCTGCGACGATGACGGCCTCGGCCATTCCCTGCACCTCCGCGTTCTCCGCGTTCCCGCCGGTCTGGTTACCGGTCGGAAACTCCATCTTACGGGCCAACTATCGTCGGGTCACATGAGCGACATCCTCAATGCTGTCCTGGCCGGCGCCCCGGCCGATGACCTGGCCCGACTCGAGATGCCCGCCTCCTACCGGGCTGCGGTGGTCAAGCGGAGCGAGACCGCCATGTTCGACGGCATGGAGTCGGCCGACAAGGATCCCCGCCTGTCCCTCCACGTCGAGGAGGTGCCGCTGCCCGAGCTGGCGCCCGACGAGGCCTACGTGGCGGTCCTGGCCTCCTCCATCAACTTCAACACGGTCTGGACCTCCATTTTCGAGCCGCTGCCCACGTTCGGCTTCCTCGACCGCCTGGCCAAGGAGGGGCCGTGGGCGGCCCGCCACGCGCTCGACTACCACGTCGTCGGCTCGGACGCCGCCGGTGTGGTGCTGCGGACCGGCTCGCTGGTGCGCAACTGGAAGGTGGGCGACAAGGTCACGGTCCACTGCAACTACGTCGACGACCAGGACCCGTCGGCGCACGACGACTCCATGCTGGCGGCGAACCAGCGCATCTGGGGCTTCGAGTCCAACTTCGGTGGACTGGCCGACATCACCGTGGTGAAGGCCAACCAACTCATGCCCAAGGCGACCCACCTCAGCTGGGAGGAGGCGGCCATCAACGCGCTGTGCAACTCCACCGCCTATCGCATGCTGGTCTCACCCAACGGGGCCCGCATGACCCAGGACGACAAGGTGCTCGTGTGGGGGGCCAGCGGAGGCCTCGGCAGCTACGCGGTGCAGCACGTGCTCAACGGGGGCGGCACGCCGATCGGCGTCGTGTCCTCGCCCGAGAAGGTGAAGCTCCTCAACGATCTCGGGGTCGAGGCCGTGATCGACCGCAAGGCGGCCAACTACCGCTTCTGGTCGGACGAGCACACCCAGGACGAGTCCGAGTGGCGCCGCTTCGGCAAGGACATCCGCTCCCTGGTGGGCAGCGAGCCCGAGATCGTCTTCGAGCACCCGGGCCGCCAGACGATGGGTGCCTCGGTGTTCGCCTGCAAGCGGGCGGGGACGATCGTCACCTGCGCCGCGACCTCCGGCTACATGATTGAGTACGACAACCGTCACCTCTGGATGAAGCTCAAGACGATCAAGGGCTCGCACTTCGCCAATTACCGGGAGGCGTGGGACGCCAACCAGCTCGTCTGCGAGGGCAAGGTGCTCCCGCCGCTCTCCGCCGTCTACCCGCTCACGCAGGTGGGTGAGGCGGCCTACCAGGTCCACCACAACCTGCACGAGGGCAAGATCGGCGTGCTCTGCCTGGCGCCCGAGGAGGGTCTCGGCATCGACGACCCCGCGCTGCGGGCCCGGGTCGGCGAGGACCGCATCACGTTGTTCCGGAGGCACGGCGCGTGAGCGACAGCCTGCTCACCGAGATCGACCACGTGGCCATCGCCGTGAACGACCTCGAGGCCGCCATCGCCTGGTACGCCGAGGTCTTCGGCGCCACCGTCGACCACCGCGAGCGCGTGGAGTCCGACGGCGTCGAGGAGGCGCTGCTCAAGGTGGCCGACTCCTACGTGCAACTGCTCACACCGATCCGCGACGACTCGCCCGTGGCGAAGTACCTGGCCACCAAGGGCGAGGGCCTGCACCACATCGGCTACCGGGTCGACGACTGCGGCGTGGCGCTGCAGGCGGTCAAAGACGCCGGCGGCCGGGTGATCGACGAGGCCCCGCGGCCCGGCTCGCGGGGCACCACGGTGGCTTTCGTGCACCCCAAGACGTCATTCGGCACGCTGATCGAGCTGGTGCAGGAGTAGGGGGTCCCGGCCCGGGGCTCGGGGCCAAGCCTTCGGGAGCCGCCAAAACATCCGTCGGATGCAGAGACCCTGAACCGGCCCGCGGACACAGCTAGCGGAGCAGGTCCTCCAGCAGTCCTAACACCAAGGAGACCTGCTCGGGCAGGGAGCCCGCATCCTGGCCGACCACGAGGTCGGGGTGGAGCGGCACCTCGTAGGCCGAGTCGATGCCGGTGAAGCCCGGAAGCTGCCCGGCCCGGGCCCGGGCGTAGAGGCCCTTGGCGTCGCGCCGCTCGCACTCCTCAATGGACGTGTCGACGAAGATCTCCGCGAAGCTCAGCCCCGCCGCCTCGTGCAGCGCGCGGATCAGTCGCCGGTCCTCTTCGAACGGGCAGATCGAGCGCGATGAGCGCCAGCGAGCCCGCCTCGGCAAACATGGCGGCCACCTCGCCGGCCCGGCGCACGTTCTCGGTGCGGTCGCGGTCGGAGAAGCCGAGGTCGGCGTTCAACCCGTGGCGCAGGTTGTCCCCGTCGAGCAGGAAGGCGGCCCGGCCGCTGCGCACGAACGCCTCCTCGACCCCGGCGGCCAGCGTCGACTTGCCCGCACCCGACAAGCCGGTGAACAAGAGCGTCGCTCCCGCGCTCCCCAGGGCGGCGAAGCGGTCGACCCGCGACAGCCGCCCGTCATGGCGCACCACGTTGGGGCTGGCGTGTGCAGTGGCGATGACCCGGATGACGCCGGCGCCCACCGTCGAGTTGGTGGCCGGGTCGATGATGATGAAGCTCCCGGTGGACCGGTTGGTCGTGTAGTCGTCGACCAGGAGCGGCTCGGTGCACCGGAACGTGACCCGGCCGACCTCGTTGAGCTCCAGCGTCGCCGCGGCCTCGTCGCGGTGCAGGCCGTTGACGTCGAGCCGGTAGTGCAGGGACTGCGTCGTCGCCCGCACCGTGCGGGTGCTGTGCTTGAGGAAGAAGGGGCGTCCCTCGGCCAGGGACGAGCGCTCGTCCATCCAGCAGACGGTCGCCTCGATGTCGTGCGACACGGTCGGCCGGTTGTTGGGCCGACAGAGGATGTCGCCCCGGGAGATGGCGATGTCGTCCTCCAGTGTGATGACCACGGCCATGGGCGGGAAGGCCTCGGCCACCTCGCCGTCCGCCGTCAGGATTGCGCTGATACGTGACGTCGTGCCGGTGGGCATCACCAACACGTCGTCCCCCGGCCGGAGGACCCCGCTGGCCACCGTCCCCGCATAGCCCCGGAAGTCCGGGTTCTCGGGCGTCTGGCTGCGGATGACGTACTGCACCGGGAAACGGGGATCGATGAAGTTCTCGTCACTGCCGATGTAGACCGACTCCAGGTGGTTGAGCAGGGGCGAGCCGTCGTACCACCACATGTGCTCGGAGCGCTGGACGACATTGTCGCCGCGCAACGCCGAGATCGGGATGAAGGTGATGTCGTGCACGTTCAACCGGGCGGCGAATTCCATGAAGTCGGACTTGATCTGCTCGTAGCGCTCCTGGTCCCAGTCGATCAGGTCCATCTTGTTCACACACACGACCATGTGCGGGACGCCGAGCATGGAGGAGAGGAAGGCGTGCCGCCGCGTCTGCTCGATCACCCCCTTGCGGGCGTCAATCAGAATGAGCGCCACGTGGGCGTTGGAGGCCCCTGTGACCATGTTGCGCGTGTACTCGGTGTGTCCGGGGGTGTCCGCAATGATGAACTTGCGCTTCGGTGTGGCGAAGTAGCGGTAGGCCACGTCGATGGTGATGCCCTGTTCCCGCTCGGCGCGAAGGCCGTCGGTGAGCAGCGCCAGATCCGTCTCGGTCCCGCCGCGCTGCTCGCTGGTGCGGCGGATCGCCTCGAGTTGGTCCTCGAAGATCCCCTTGGCGTCGTAGAGGAGGCGGCCGATCAGCGTGGACTTGCCGTCGTCCACCGAACCGGCCGTGGCCAGGCGCAGGAGCTCGGTCACTAGAAGTATCCCTCGCGCTTGCGGTCCTCCATGCCGGCCTCCGAGATCCGGTCGTCGGCCCGGGTGGCGCCGCGCTCCGTCAGCCGGGTGCCGGCCACCTCAGCGATGACCAGGTCGATCGTCTCGGCCATGGACTCGACACAGCCGGTGCAGTCCGCGTCCCCCACCGTGCGGAAGCGCACCATGGTCTCGAAGACGGGATCGCCGTCGGCCGGGGCCAGGTGCTCGGTGACGGCCATGAGCATGCCGTCGCGTTGGAACACCTGGCGGCGATGGGCGAAGTAGATACGCGGGACGTCGATCCGCTCGTCCCGGATGTAGTTCCACACGTCGAGCTCGGTCCAATTGGAGAGCGGGAAGACGCGGATGTGCTCACCCTTGTTGTGGCGGGCGTTGTAGAGGTTCCACAGCTCCGGCCGCTGGTTCTTGGGGTCCCATTGGCCGAACTCGTCCCGGAAGCTGAAGATCCGCTCCTTGGCCCTGGCCTTCTCCTCGTCCCGCCTCGCGCCGCCGAAGACGGCGTCATGGCCTCCCTCCGCGATGGCGCGCAGCAGCGTCGGCGTCTGCAGCCGGTTGCGCGTCGCCCCCGCCGACGTGTCCTCCACGGTCCGGCCGGCGTCAATGTCGTCCTGCACCCGCGCCACCACGAGCCGCACGCCGAGCTCGGAGGTATGGCGGTCCCGGAACTCGAGGACCTCGTCGAAGTTGCGTCCGGTATCGACGTGCAGGACGGGGAAGGGCACGGGCGCGGGCCAGAAGGCCTTGCGCGCCAGGTGCAGCATGACGATGGAGTCCTTGCCGCCCGAGAACATGAGCGTCGGCCGCTCGAACTCGGCCGCCACCTCGCGGAAGACGTGGATCGACTGGGCCTCGAGGGCCCGCAGGTGCGACAGACGGTAGTGGCCCGACCCGACGGGCGACGCGGCGTCCGCACCCCCGGAGTCAGCCACCATGCGCGGTGTCGCCAACGGACCCTCCCCTTCGTCTTCCCCCGTGAACGCCGAGAAGTTTAGGCCCCGGCCTCCGCAGCGCCCGTTTCGGGCACCTCGGGTACCTCAGGTGCGGCGGTGGCGTCGGCCGTGCCGTTCCCGCTGCCGGCGATGGGATTCCCGTAGGCGTCCTCCGCCGTCGGCGCAGCGCCCAGCCAGCTGGCGTCGATGGAGGAGTCGAAGGGGTCCTCGCTGACCCCCTCGCCCATGTCGCGCAGCCAGTTGGCCAGGTCCTCGGTGTCCGATTCCCCGGTGCCCATGGCCCAGAAGGGCATCGCCTCGGCGTCGGGCATCTCGAGCCGGATGTCCCGGTAGTGCTCCATGCCCGAACCGGCCGGGATGAGCTTGCCGATGATGATGTTCTCCTTGAGCCCGAACAGCGGGTCGCTGCGGCCCTCGATGGCGGCCTCTGTCAGCACCCGGGTCGTCTCCTGGAAGGAGGCGGCCGAGAGCCAGCTGTCGGTGGCCAGCGACGCCTTGGTGATCCCCATGAGCTCAGGGCGACCCTCGGCCGGCACCTTGCCGTCCTCGACGAGGGTGCGGTTGACCTCGGCGTAGATCTGGTTGTCGACGCGCTCGCCCGGCAGGAAGGGCGCGTCGCCCGGCTCGGCCACGAGCACCCGGCGCAGCATCTGGCGCACGATCAGCTCGATGTGCTTGTCGTGGATCGACACACCCTGGTCGCGGTACACCTTCTGCACCTCTTCGACGAGGTACTGCTGGGTCTCGCGGATGCCCTTGACCTCGAGCAGCTCCTTGGGGTCCTTGGGACCCTCGACCAGCGCGTCGCCGGCGCCGACCTCCTCGCCGTCGGTGACCTCGAGGTGGGCGCGGGCGGCCACCAGCGTGGAGTCCTCCGTGCCGTCGTCGGCCACCACGGTGATGCGGCGGCCCGTCTCGTCGTCCTCCACCC
The DNA here is from genome assembly GCA_963719485.1 of uncultured Acidimicrobiaceae bacterium. GTDB lineage: Bacteria > Actinomycetota > Acidimicrobiia > Acidimicrobiales > RAAP-2 > Bog-473. Next base: position 1,770,711 of record OY970387.1, on the reverse strand, counting down.
GGACGACGCCGGAGTGGTGGGCGAGCACGGCGGCGCCCTTCGGCGTGCGGGCCTCGAAGAGCTCGACGACGCGGGGCAGGCCGTGGGTGATGTCCTCGCCGACGACACCGCCGGTGTGGAACGTCCGCATGGTGAGCTGCGTGCCCGGCTCGCCGATGGACTGGGCGGCGATGACGCCGACCGCCTCACCGAGCTCGATCATGGAGCCCGTGGCGAGCGACAGCCCGTAGCACGAGGCACAGACGCCCTGAGGCGACTCGCAGGTGAGCACCGAGCGCACCCGGATGCGGTCGACGGCCGGGTCGTCGCGCAGGGCGGCGATGTTCTCGTCGAGCAGCAGCGTGCCCACCGGGTAGACGGTGCCGTCCGACAGCGTGACGTCCTCGGTGAGGAGCCGGCCGAAGGCGCGCGTCTCGAGGTAGTTGCGGTGCCCGGGACCGTCGGGGGCCACGCCCTCGATCCAGATACCCCTGGTCGAACCGCAGTCGTCGATCCGGATGATGAGCTCCTGGGCCACGTCGACCAGTCGACGGGTCAGGTAGCCCGAGTCGGCCGTCCGCAGGGCGGTGTCGGCCAGCCCCTTGCGGGCACCGTGGGTCGAGATGAAGTACTCCAGCACCGAGAGGCCCTCACGGAAGGAGGACTTGATCGGACGGGGGATCATCTCACCGCGCGGGTTGGACACCAGGCCCTTCATGCCGGCGATCTGGCGGATCTGCTGCGAGTTCCCTCGGGCTCCCGAGTCCACCATCATGTCGAGTGGGTTGAAGGCGATCGTGGCCAGCTGGGCCTCCATGGCCCGCCCCACCTCGGAGTTGGCCGAGGTCCAGATCTCGATCTCCTTCTGGCGCCGCTCGTCGTCGGTGATGATGCCGCGCTTGAACTGCGTCTCCGCCTTCTCGGCCTCCTTCTCGTAGCGGTCGAGGATGGCGAGCTTGTCGGGCGGCGTCTGCACGTCGTTGATGGAGATGGTCAGGCCGGACTGGGCGGCGAAACGGAAGCCGATCGCCTTGATCCGGTCCAGGCTCTGGGCCACCACGTTCTTCGGGTAGCTGGCCGAGAGCTCCTCGACGATCACCCCGATCGGGGTGTTGCGCTTGCCCACGACGTCGTTGACGAAGGCGAAGCCCTCGGGCAGTGCCTCGTTGAAGAACACGCGACCCGGCGTCGTCTCGAAGCTGAGGACGCCGTCCTCGTCGGCCGTGACCCCGGCGGCGGCCAGGCGACCGGCCAGGACCGACCCCGGAGCGGGGCGCAGCGTGATCGGCACCTGCAGCCCCACGTCGCCGGCGTCGAACGCGGCCTCCAGCTCGTGGATGTGGCGGAAGGCGCGACCCGCGCCCTCACCCGACTCGACACGGAGGGTGAGGTAGTACGCGCCGAAGACCATGTCCTGGGTGGGCACGGTGATCGGGCGGCCGGTGGCCGGCGAGAGGATGTTGTTCGCCGACAGCATGAGCACCCTGGCCTCGGCCTGGGCCTCGGCGGACAGGGGCAGGTGGACGGCCATCTGGTCCCCGTCGAAGTCGGCGTTGAAGGCAGTGCACACGAGCGGGTGGACCTGGATCGCCTTGCCCTCGACCAGGACGGGCTCGAAGGCCTGGATCCCCAGCCGGTGCAGCGTGGGCGCCCGGTTCAGGAGGACCGGGTGCTCCCGGATCACGCCCTCGAGGACGTCCCACACCTGGGGCCGGCGGCGCTCGACCATGCGCTTGGCCGACTTGATGTTCTGGGCCAGCTCGGCGTCGACCAGCCGCTTCATGACGAAGGGCTTGAAGAGCTCGAGCGCCATGAGCTTGGGCAGGCCGCACTGGTGCAGCTTCAGGTTCGGGCCGATCACGATGACCGAACGGCCCGAGTAGTCCACGCGCTTGCCCAGCAGGTTCTGGCGGAAGCGGCCCTGCTTGCCCTTGAGCATGTCCGAGAGGGACTTGAGGGGACGGTTGCCGGGACCCGTGACCGGGCGGCCGCGGCGGCCGTTGTCGAACAGCGCGTCGACGGCCTCCTGCAGCATGCGCTTCTCGTTGTTGATGATGATCTCGGGCGCGCCGAGGTCGAGCAGCCTCTTGAGCCTGTTGTTGCGGTTGATGACGCGGCGGTAGAGGTCGTTCAGGTCCGAGGTGGCGAACCGGCCACCGTCGAGCTGCACCATCGGGCGCAGGTCGGGCGGGATCACCGGCACGGCCTCGAGGATCATGGCCCGCGGGTCGTTGATGCGCCGGCCGTGGTCGTCACGCCGGTTGAAGGCGGTGACGATCTTCAGCCGCTTGATCGTCTTCTGGCGCCGCTGCGCGGAGAGCGGCCGGCGGCCGTCCTTGGCGTCGATCATGTCGCGCAGCTTGATCTCCTCGGCATCGAGGTCGATGCGGTCGATCAGCTTGAGGATGTACTCCGCGCCCATGCCGCCCTCGAAGTACTCGTCGTAGCGGAGCCGCAGCTCACGCCAGAGCATCTCGTCCTCGATGATCTTGCGACCGTGCAGGTTGCGGAACTCGTCGAGGGAGCGCTGGGCGATCTCGGCGTCCTCCTGGGCCCGCTCGCGGGCGGACTGGATCTCCTTCTCGACGGCGCGCTGGCGCGCCTTGATCTCGGCGTCACGGGCGCCCTCGCCCTCGAGCGCCTTCAGCTCCTCCTCGAGCGCCTTGAACCGGCGGTCGATGTCGAGGTCGCGCTTCTTCTCGATGTCGGCGATCTCCTCGGCCATCTCGTTCTCGAGGCTGGGCAGGTCCTGGTGCCGCTTCTCGTCGTCGACCCAGGTGACCAGGTTCGCCGCGAAGTAGATGACCTTCTCGAGCTGCTTGGCCTTGAGCTCCTCGCGGGGCTCCGTCCCCATGAGCAGGTAGGCCAGCCACGACCTCGTCCCGCGCAGATACCAGATGTGCACGACGGGCGCGGCCAGCTCGATGTGGCCCATGCGGTCGCGACGGACCTTGGACCGGGTGACCTCGACGCCACAGCGCTCGCAGATGATGCCCTTGAAGCGCACCCGCTTGTACTTGCCGCAGTAGCACTCCCAGTCCTTGGTCGGACCGAAGATCTTCTCGCAGAAGAGCCCGTCCTTCTCGGGGCGCAGCGTGCGGTAGTTGATCGTCTCGGGCTTCTTGACCTCGCCGTTGGACCAACCCCGGATGGAGTCGCCCGTAGCCAGGCCAATGCGCAGCTGGTCGAAGGTGTTGACGTCCAGAGCCATTAGGAGAAGCTCCTCTCTGCGGCGCGCCGCTCGTCTTCTTCGTCGGAGCCGCGCTCGTTGCGGCTGATGTCGATGCCCAGCTCTTCAGCCGTGCGGAACACGTCCTCGTCCAGCTCGTGCATCTCGATCTCCCGGCCGTCGACGGCCAGGACCTCGACGTCGAGGCAGAGCGACTGCATCTCCTTGATGAGCACCTTGAAGCTCTCGGGGATGCCCGGCTCGGGGATGTTCTCGCCCTTGACGATGGCCTCGTAGACCTTGACCCGGCCCAGCACGTCGTCCGACTTGATGGTCAGGAGCTCCTGCAGGGCGTAGGCGGCACCGAAGGCCTCCAGGGCCCAGACCTCCATCTCGCCGAAGCGCTGGCCACCGAACTGCGCCTTCCCACCCAGCGGCTGCTGGGTGATCATGGAGTACGGGCCGGTGGAGCGGGCGTGGATCTTGTCGTCCACCAGGTGGGCGAGCTTCAGGATGTAGACGTAGCCCACCGAGATCGGGTTGTCGTAGACCTCGCCGGTGCGGCCGTTGTAGAGCAGGGCCTTGCCGTCGGTGTGGATCTGCACGTCGCCGTTGGCGGAGTCCGCGTTCAGTGTGCCGAAGACGTGCTGGATCGTCGGGTGCGCCCCGGCGTCCTCCGTCTCGTCCCAGTGGGCACCGTCGAAGACCGGGGTGGAGACCCAGGCCGCCGGCTCGGTGCGCGGGCGCGTCTTGCGCGCCGCGCCGTCGCCCTTGGCGCTCGTCCCGACGCCCTCGTTGACCACCACGCCCTCCCAGCCGTGCCGGGCGGCGTAGCCGAGATGTGACTCGAGCACCTGGCCCACGTTCATCCGGCTCGGCACGCCGAGCGGGTTCAGGATGATGTCGACCGGGGTGCCGTCGGACAGGTACGGCATGTCCTCGACCGGGAGGATCTTGGAGATGACGCCCTTGTTGCCGTGGCGGCCGGCCAGCTTGTCGCCCTCGGAGATCTTGCGCTTCTGGGCCACGTAGACCCGGACCAGCTGGTTCACGCCCGGCGGCAGCTCGTGCGACTCCTCGCGGGAGAAGACCCGCACGTCGATCACCTTGCCGTACTCGCCGTGGGGGACCTTGAGCGAGGTGTCGCGCACCTCACGGGCCTTCTCGCCGAAGATGGCGCGCAGGAGGCGCTCTTCGGGTGTCTGCTCGGTCTCGCCCTTGGGGGTCACCTTGCCGACCAGGACGTCGCCCGGCTCCACCTCGGCGCCGACGCGGATGATCCCGCGGTCGTCGAGGTCGGCCAGGATCTCCTCCGACAGGTTCGGGATGTCCCGGGTGATCTCCTCGGCACCGAGCTTGGTGTCGCGGGCGTCCACCTCGTGCTCCTCGATGTGGATCGACGTCAGCACGTCGTCGCGCACGAGGCGCTCCGAGAGGATGATGGCGTCCTCGTAGTTGTAGCCCTCCCAGGGCATGAAGGCGACGAGCAGGTTCTTGCCCAGCGCCAGTTCGCCGTTGTGCGTCGACGGGCCGTCGGCCAGGAGGTCGCCGGTCTCGACACTCTGGCCCTCCGCGACAAGCGTCCGGTGGTTGATGCACGTGTTCTGGTTGGACCGGCGGAACTTGGACAGGCGGTACACCTTGCGCCCGAGCGCGGTGCCGAGGCGGTCCTTCTGCCCCGATGCGTACTCGACCGTGATGGTGTCCCCGCTGATCTCGGTGACGGTGCCGTTGCCCTCGGAGAGGATCACGTCGCCGGCGTCGCGCGCGGCCCGCGCCTCGACCCCCGTGCCGATGTAGGGCGCCTCGGCGACCACGAGCGGCACGGCCTGCTTCTGCATGTTGGCGCCCATCAGCGCCCGGTTGGCGTCGTCGTGCTCGACGAAGGGGATGAGCGCCGTGGAGACCGAGACGATCTGCTTCGGCGACACGTCCATCAGGTCGACCTCGGACGGCGGCACGAAATCGATCTCGGACGTCGTCCCGTACGAGGTGTTGACCGCACCCATGCGCACGCCGGTTCCTTGCGGGCCGCGGCGCACCAGCACGCGCTCCTCGGTGAGGCGGCCATCGGTGTCGACCGAGGCGTTGGCCTGGGCGATGACGTGCTCCTCCTCCTCGTCGGCGGCCAGGTAGTTGACCTCGTTGGTGACCTTGCCGTCGACGACGGTCCGGTAGGGGGTCTCGATGAAGCCGTACTCGTTGACCCGGGCGTAGGTAGCCAGGGCCCCGATCAGGCCGATGTTCGGGCCCTCGGGGGTCTCGATCGGGCACATGCGGCCGTAGTGCGAGGTGTGGACGTCACGGACCTCGAAGCCGGCCCGCTCACGGGAAAGGCCACCGGGCCCGAGCGCGGACAGGCGCCGCTTGTGGGCCAGGCCCGACAGCGGGTTGTTCTGGTCCATGAACTGCGAGAGCTGCGAGGTGCCGAAGAACTCCTTCACCGCGGCCACGACCGGGCGGATGTTGATCAGCGTCTGCGGCGTGATCGCCTCGACGTCCTGGGTGGTCATGCGCTCGCGCACGACCCGCTCCATGCGGCTCAGGCCGACCCGCACCTGGTTCTGGATCAGCTCGCCCACCGAGCGGATACGCCGGTTGGCGAAGTGGTCCTGGTCGTCGATCCGGTACGTGGACTCGCCGTCGGACATATGCAGCGCGAGGTGCAGCATGTAGGTGGCCGAGGCCAGGATCTCCGAGGGACTCAGGACCGACTGGTTCGGTGCCGGCTTCTCGACCTCGATCCCGAACAGGTCGCTCAGGCGCTCGATCTCCGGGCCCAGCTTGCGATTGAGCTTGTAGCGCCCGACCCGCGTGAGGTCGTAGCGCTTCGGGTTGAAGAAGGCGTTCTCGAAGTAGACGCGGGCAGCCTCGGCCGACAGCGGCTCGCCGGGACGGGCTCGCTTGTAGATCTCGAGCAGCGCCTCCTCGCGGGTCGGAGCCAGGTTGCGCTCCTTCTCCCACTGCCCCTCGAGGAAGTCGAAGTGGCGCACGAAGCGGTCCAGGAAGGCCTCGTCGCCGTACCCGAGGGCGCGCAGCAGCACGAACAGGGAGAGGCGGCGCTTGCGGGCGACGCGGCAGCCGGCCGTGACGTCCTTGCCCGGCTTGGCCTCGATGTCGAGCTCGATCCACTCCCCCCGGTACGGGTGGATGGTCCCGGTGAAGACGGTCTTGGCGTCGCGCCCGGGCTGGAAGATCACGCCGGGCGAGCGCACGAGCTGGCTGACCACGACCCGCTCGGTTCCGTTGACGATGAAGGTGCCGCGGTCGGTCATCATCGGGAAGTCCCCCATGAAGACCGTCTGCTCCTTGATCTCACCGGTGGTGGCGTTGAGGAACCGGGCGCGCACGAAGACGGGCGCGGCGTAGGTCATGTCCTTTTCCTTGCACTCCTCCACCGAGAACTTCGGCGGCGGGCGCAGGTCGGCATCCGTCGGGTCGAACTCGAGCTCCAGGCTCAACTGGCCGGTGAAGTCCTCGATCGGGCTGATGTCGTGGTAGGCCTCGGCGAGGCCCTTGTCGAGGAACCACTGAAACGAGTCGCGCTGGATGGCGATCAGGTCAGGAAGCGGCAGAGCCTCGTTGATATTGGCGAACGAAACACGTTCGGGGCTGCGGGACCGTGAGGGCAACGGTCAACTCCTCCCAGGTGAAAAGCGGCGGGTGGGGGCGGTACTGCGAATGGGGACGGACGAGGACGGGACGGTGGATCAGGGCTTCGCGGGCGCGCGTCGACCCCGGGGAATTACGGAATCGAAGACACGGAGACGCACGGCAACCCGGCATCTTATCGCGGGGCGTGCCTGGATACAACCCCTTGGCCGCGAAGGCCACACGGGCCACGGCCCGGGGTTCCACGACAGGGTAAAGGTGCCCTCCCCCGCAGTCAAGGATCCTGGTCGGAGGGCCAGGTGGGAACGGGTCCCGCCCGGCCCCCGGACCGGGACTACTTGACCTCGACGCTGGCCCCGGCGCCCTCGAGGGCGGCCTTGGCCTTGTCGGCGTCTTCCTTGTTCGCCTTCTCCAGGACCGCCTTGGGGGCGGCCTCGACCAGGTCCTTGGCCTCCTTCAGGCCGAGGCTGGTGAGGGCACGCACCTCCTTGATGACCTGGATCTTCTTGTCGCCGGCGTCGGTCAGGATGACGTCGAACTCGGACTTCTCCTCTTCGGCGCCACCGGCGTCGCCACCGGCCGCCGGAGCAGCCGCGGCCGCCACGGCCACGGGAGCCGCCGCCGTCACGCCGAACTTCTCCTCGAAGTCCTTCAACAGCTCGCTCAGCTGGATCACCGAGAGCTCGGCGATCCCGTCGAGGATCTCTTCTTTGGTCAGGGTTGCCATCTGCCTGGCCTTCCTTTCTTTGCTTCGGTCCTGGTTGGTTCGGTTGGGTGCGGAAATGCGATCTGGTGCTACGAGGATGTTTCTTCGGTGCTGCCCGCCGCGTCCGGCTCCGCCTCCGTCTCCTCGGCGGCCTCCACCGGCTCGGCGGCAGCAGTCTCGGCCGGCTCCGGGGCAGCGGCCTGCTCGGCGGGGGCGGCCTCGGCCGCGGGTTCGGCCGGCGCCTCCGCCTCGGCGGCGGTCGTCGCCTCGGCGGGCTGGGCCGGGGCCTCAGCCGGCTCGACCGGCAGCGTCTCCCCGCCGGCCTCGCGCTGCTCGATCAGCGCTGAGATGCCGTACGCCATGTTGCGCGGCAGGGCCTGGAGGAGACCGGCCATCTGCTGCATCGGTGCGGCCAGGGCACCGGCCAGGCGGGCGAGCAACACCTCGCGGGGCGGCAGGTCGGCCAGCGCAGACAGGTCGCCGGGGGACAGCAGTGATCCGTCGGCCAGGCCACCCTTGATCACCAGCAGCGGGTTCGTCCGGGAGAAGTCCCGGAGGGCCTTGGCCACGGCGCTGATGTCGCCCTGCACGAACGTCAGGGCGCTCGGGCCGCTGAGATACTCCGAGAGCGGCTGGTACTCACCGCCGTCGATCGCTCGCCGGACCAGCGTGTTCTTGAAGATCTTGTAGTCGCCGCCGGCGGCTTCGAGCGCCGATCGCAGGTCGGCCAGCTCGGCCACGGTGAGGCCGCGGTACTCGCTCACGATGGAGGCGGTCGCCGCGCTCATGCGCGTCTTGACCTCGTCGACCACTTCGACCTTGTGTGTCCTTGCTGCGTTCTGCGTTGCCATCGGTGTCCTCCACCGGACTCGGCCCGAGTCTCCGGTGCGACGGCGCAGGCCGGAACGTCCCGGCGTGCAAGGTGTCGCCTCGTCAGGCCGGCCCGTCGGGCCGCTTCGGCACCCAGGGGTGCACCGGAGGTCTGTGGCGTATCGGATTCAGTGCCCGTCCACCCGGAGGCGGCGAGCTGTGCGAGGAAGCGTAGTACGGCGGTCGGAGTGCTTCCGACCGGGGATGTCAGATCAGGCCGGGACGGCCAGCTCCTCTTCGGTGTAGCGCGCCTTCACGGGGTCGATGCGGACACCGGGACTCATCGTCGTGGAGACCGTCACCGACAGGAAGTAGCGACCCTTGGATGACGGCGGCTTCGCCCGCTGCAGCTCGTCGAGCACGGCGCGGATGTTGGCCACCAGCTGCTCGACCGTGAAGGAAACCTTGCCCACGCGGATGTGCACGTTGCCCACCTTGTCGGTGCGGTACTCGACCCGGCCGCCCTTGAATTCGGCGACCGCCTTGCCGACGTCCGTGGTGACGGTGCCGGTCTTGGGGTTGGGCATCAGGCCACGGGGCCCGAGCACGCGACCGAGGGTGCCGACCTGACCCATGAGGTCCGGAGTGGCGATCGCAACGTCGAAATCGAGGAAGCCGCCGTTGATCTTGGCCACCAGGTCATCCGCGCCCACCACGTCCGCGCCGGCCGCACGGGCCTCGGCGGCGGCCTCACCTGCGGCGAAGACCGCCACCCGCTCGGTGCGCCCGGTCCCCGACGGCAGCGAGAGCGTGCCGCGCACGATCTGGTCGGCCTTGCGGGGATCGACCCCCAGCCGGACGGCGAGTTCGACCGTCTCGTCGAACTTGGCACTGGCCAACGACTTGACCAGTTCGACCGCCTCGGCCACGCCGTGCATCGACTCCCGATCTGCCTTGGTCAGGCTCTCCTTGTACTTCTTGCCGTGTTGGGTCATCGTCTCTCCTCGCGTCCCTGGCCTAACCGACCTTGATGCCCATGGAGCGGGCCGTGCCGGCGACCTGCTTCTTGGCGGCGTCGAGATCGTTGGTGTTGAGATCCGCCAGCTTGGTCGTGGCGATTTCGGCGAGCTGGGCGTCGGTGATCGTCCCGACCTGCTCCCGGCCGGCGGTGGCGGCGCCCTTGTCGAGCCCGGCGGCCTGGCGGAGCAGGACCGGAGTCGGCGAGGTCTTCAGCACGAAGCTGAACGAGCGGTCTTCGTAGATGGTGATGTCGACCGGGATCACCTGACCCCGCATGCTCTCGGTGGCCTGGTTGTACTGCTTGCAGAATTCCATGGTCTGCACGCCGTGGGGCCCCAATGCGGTGCCGACCGGCGGCGCGGGCGTCGCCGATCCCGCCTCGAGCTGGATCTTCACCACGGCGAGCACCTTCTTCTTCGGTGCCATCTCTGTTCTCCTTCTTCGGTATCTGTTTCCAGTCGCCTAGAGCTTGGCGACCTGGCTGAATTCGAGCTCGACCGGGGTCTCCCGGCCGAAGATGTTGACCAGCACCTTGAGCTTGAGCTGGTCCTCGTTGATCTCCGAGATCTGGCCCGAGAAATCGGCAAACGGACCTTCCTTGACCCGCACCGTCTCGTTGACCTCGTATTCGAGCCGCGCCCGCGTCCGCTTCGGCGCGCCTCCCGGACCACCCTCCACCTTGACCTGGAGGATGTTCTCGACCTCACGCCGCGATAGGGGCGTGGGCTTGGTCCCCGGCCCCACGAAACCGGTCACGCCGGGGGTGTTGCGGATAGCGCCCCAAGTGTCGTCATCGAGGTCGCAGCGCACGAGCAGATAGCCCGGGAAGACCTTCTTCTGGACGGTGACCTTCTTGCCACCCTTGAACTCGTCCACGTCCTCCATCGGGATCACGACCTCGAAGACACGGTCCTCGATGCCTCGCGAGGCCACGACGTTGCCCATGTTCGACCGCACCTTGTTCTCGTAGCCCGAGTAGGTGTGCACGACGTACCAGCGGCCCGGCCGGTCATACGGGCTCTCGACCGGAAGCGGCTCCTCTTCGTCCTCTTCGTCCTTGACCCATCCGCCGAGCTCGCCGTCCTCGTCGGCCGCCGCCCCGGCGTCGGTCGCGTCGAGCACGAGATCCGGCTCCGGTTGCGAGGGCGCCTCCGAGACGATCTCCTCGGCCACCGATTCTTCGACCGCCTCGGGCACGGCTTCCTCCACGACTTGTTCCACGATCTCCTCGGTCAGCGCTTCATCCGCCACGTTCTCGGGGGCCGCCTCGGCCTCTTCCTGTCCGGCTTCGACCGCCTCGGCCACGTCTTCCTCGCGGCCGGTCGCCAGTGCTTGCTCTGCTTCCGAATGCGTCATATCGCTCATGCCGTGCTACTTCGTGAAGAGAAGCGTGATCAGCTTCCCGAAGGCGAGGTTCAAAACGAAAATCAGGCTGATCATGATGATCAGCGTCGTCAACACCACCGAGGTGTAGTTGATGAGTTCGGAGCGGGACGGCCACGCCACCTGGCGCATCTCGTCGCGCACCTCGCGAACGAACTGCACCGGCGTCGTGCGCTTGCGCCCCTGCTGCCGGCCCCTCGGTTGACGTGGCCCGCCCGTGGTCGTTCCCGCGGGCGCCTTGCGGGTAGCCGGAGACCCATCGGCCTCCATCTGCCCTTGGCGCTGCATCATGCGCTTGGTCTCGCGGTTCACGACTCTTGCCTCACATACTTCTCTTCGGGTGGTTACGTCCGGGGCAGGGCAGGAGGGACTCGAACCCCCAACCGCCGGTTTTGGAGACCGGTGCTCTACCAGTTGAGCTACTGCCCTCGGTGGGGTGCCTTCGGTTGCCCTCAAGCAGGTGGTTCTTCCCCCTGACCTGGGGATCGGCCTGCCAGAGTAGCACCGGCAGGCGCCGGATGGCTCAGCGGGTCTCCTTGTGCAGTGTGTGCTGGCGGTCCCAGCGGCAGAACTTCTTCATCTCGATCCGCTCACGGTCGTTGAGCTTGTTCTTGGTCGTGATGTAGTTACGACGCTTGCACACCTCACAGGCCAGGGTGACCTGGACCCTCTTCTCGTTCTTGGCCATCTTCAATCCTTCCTGGTCACTGCCCGAGGGCACCCGTCCCCGGATTTGGTAGCGGCGGCGGGACTCGAACCCGCGACAACACGATTATGAGCCGTGTGCTCTGACCAACTGAGCTACGCCGCCAGGGGCGAGCCCCCTGTCGGAATCGAACCGACGACACCAGCCTTACCATGGCTGTGCTCTGCCGACTGAGCTAAGGGGGCGCCGCGGCTACCTTCCGCGAACGGTCAATGATAGCCAGGGCACGGCACGAGCTCCCTCCGCTCCCCGGGGTTTTCGCACTTCAACACTACCATCGGCGGATGCGGATCCGACTCGCCGAGGTGGCAGATGCCGAAGCCATCCGCGCCATCTACAACGTCGAGGTCCTCGAGAGCACCAACACCTTCGACATGGTGCCCCGCACCCGGTCCGAGCAGGAGGCCTGGATCCTCGAACACAGCGGGGTCCATCCGGCGCTCGTCGCCACCGAGTTGCCGGACCCGGCTGCGGCCGGCCGCGTCGGGGCCAACGGCGAGATCGTCCTGGGGTTCGGCTCGCTCTCGGCCTTCCGGGAGCGCTCCGGGTATTCGGCCACCGCCGAGAATTCCGTCTACGTCGACCGCGCCCAGCGGGGCAAAGGGGTCGGCAAAGCATTGCTCTCCGAGCTCCTCGTCCTGGCGTCCGCCCACGGCTTCCACTCGGTGATCGCCCGGATCGCCGGGCACAACGAGACCTCCATCGGCCTCCACGAGGCGGCCGGCTTCGAGCTGGTGGGCGTGGAGCGCGAGGTCGGCCGCAAGCACCGCCAGTGGCTCGACGTGGTCGAGCTGCAGCGACTGCTGTAGATCCCGGCCGGGGTGAGCCCGCCGGCGGTCTGGCTCAGGACTGGGCCGCGCTCGTGGCGGGAAGGGCAGCCAGGCGCGACCGGTCGATTCGCCACGAGGTCGTCCATTCCCCCAACGGGAAGATGGCCACGGCCCACAGCACCATGACCGCAAGCACCATGCTCGCCGGGTCTGTGTGCAACAGCTCGCTCAAGAGGTCTGCGCCTCCGGTGAGCCCGATGAACGGCGCCACGGTCGACAACCCCAGAAGGGCGTAGAGCCATCGCCCCGTGACCACGGGCGCCGCGATGATGATCCCCCAGGTGAGGTACCAGGGTTGGACGACCGGACCGAGGAGGACGAAAGCCATCATGGTGGCGCCGAGCGCACCCAGCAGGCCGATGCGCTCCCGATGCCGCAGACAGTAGAAGGCGATGGCCGCGGCCGCAATCAACCCGATGGCCCGAGTCAGCGTGAGCACCCCGCCCAGCCCGACGCCGATGCCCACGACATGGGCTGACCCGCTGATGAGAAGCCCGAAGCCCGTTGCCGGTGCCATCCACGAGCGCACGGTGCCCGGAGTGCCCAGGTTCGCGATCCAGCCCCAGCCGAGTCCCGACACGACCGACAGCACCCCCATGACGGCCACTGTGATCAGACCGGAGCGGACCACCATGCGGGCACGGCGGCGCCAATCGGCGAAAGGCCCCGCCCAATCCCAGGCGACGTAAACGATCCCGATGGCCGCGGGGACCTTTATTGAGGCAGCGAGCGCGCACAGCACGACCCCCCACGCGGGATGGAAGGAGCGAGCGGCCGTGATGCCCGCCAGGAGCAGGCCCACCATGATGGCGTCATTGTGGGCGCCGCCCACCAGGGCGAGCAGGGTCAGCGGGTTGAGCACCGCCAGCACGAACGCCGGACCCGGGTCCCGCCCGAACGAGCGGGCCAGCTTCGGGATGCAGTATGCGATCAGCGCGATGCCGGCGACGGACTGCAGTCGAAGCAGCACGACGGTGATGAGTGCGTGGTGGAAGCTCAGCGAGGCGGACCACCCCGCCAGCATCAAGAAGAGCGGCCCGTAGGGTGCGGGCGTGTTCGCCCACAGGGGGTCGACGCCCAACGTGTACGGCCCTGAGCCGATGGTGCCGGGGCCATAGTGGTACGGGTTGATGTGGTGGCTCATCATCTCGCCCTGCGCGGCGTACGAGAACACGTCCCGGCTGAAGAGCGGGGCCACCACCAGGAGGGGAAGGATCCAGAGCGCCAGCATGTAGGCCAGTGGGCGGATCGGCACCCCGCCGCGGACCCGGAGGGTCTGGAACAGCCCGAGCCAGACACGCACGAAGAGGACCATCCCGCCGTACACGGCGACGACGCCCGGCAGCATCATGGTGGTCGACGGCCAGTCGGCCTCGCCGAAGAACCAGGTGCCACCCATCTCCAACTTGAAGGGCGAGCTCGGCAACGATGCGCCGACGCAGATCGATACGACGGCGAGGAACCCCAAGAGCGCCGGCCGGCGCAGGAACGACCAGTCCTCGGGATCGCGGCTCTCCGGTTCGACGCGCTGGGTGAGCGTGACACCGCGCGTGAGGCGGAGGTGCCACGCGTCGGCCCGCATCGACGCCCGGCGGAGGCGCGCGGTGACCCGATCGAGAACCGGTGGTGAAGTCGACGTCGCGCTCTCGTCCACGGGGTAGGCAGTCTCGCTTGTCATGTCCGGGCACGGCAGAACCCGGCGGGGGAAGGTGGGCTCACGCCCGGGGAGGATGTCCCCGCAATCGATCTGAAACAGCATTGTAACGGCAGCCCAGGGGTCGACAAGGGCGATGGGGCCCGGCGCTTTTCCCGGCGAAATGCGTGGGCCGGGAAGGATTTGAACCTCCGTAGGTGTTAACCGGCAGGTTTACAGCCTGCTTCCTTTGGCCACTCGGACACCGACCCGTAGCCGGCGAGATTAGCCCGGCCCGGCACCCCGTACCGGCAGGTGGCGCCGGTACGCTGACCCCATGCCCACGTTTGACATCGTTTCGGAAGTCGACATGCAAGAGGTGCGCAACGCCGTCGACCAGGCCAACCGGGAGGCCGCCACCCGCTTCGACTTCAAGAACACCGACTCCGCCATTGAGCTGGGCGAGAACGAGCTGGTGCTCCGTTCCTCGACCGAGGACCGCCTACGGGCCCTCCACCAGGTTCTGGACGAGAAGCTGGTCAAGCGCCAGGTGTCCTTGAAGGCCTTCGAGGACGCCAAGGTCGAAGAGGCCCAGAAGGGAACGTCCCGCCAGAAGATCGCCATCCGGGCCGGCATCTCGTCGGACCACGCCAAGCGATTGAACAAGTTCATCAAGGACCTCGGGCTCAAGGGGGTGTCGTCCCAGACCCAGGGCGATCAGCTCCGCGTCACCGGCAAGAAGCGGGACGACCTCCAAGAGGTGATCACCAAGTGCAAGGCGGAGGATTTCGGCATCCCGCTGCAGTTCAACAACTTCCGGGACTAGAGCCTGCGTCGGACGGCCTCGTGGTCAGCGGGGCGAGGAGTGGGTCGACTCCTCTTCCTCCTCGTGCGTGAGGTGCTCGTCGAACTCTTCGAGCTCGGTACGGAACAGGCGGTTGAACATCAGCAGCTTGGCGACCCAGAAGACGGCGAACGACGCCACGTTCGCGAACAGGACGAGCAGTGTGGTCTCGAAGTGGTCCAGCCCGTACTTGATGGAAATGTGGCGGGCCACGGCGGCGCCCACGATGGAGAAGGCGATGCCAATCCCCGCGAGGGTCCAGAAGGGCACAATCTCCTTCATGAAATGCGACCGACCGTGCTTGCCCCAGGCCCACTTCCGGTTGAGCCAGTAGGAGGGGAACGTCGCCACC
Organism: uncultured Acidimicrobiaceae bacterium; assembly: GCA_963719485.1. Taxonomy (GTDB): domain Bacteria; phylum Actinomycetota; class Acidimicrobiia; order Acidimicrobiales; family RAAP-2; genus Bog-473. The sequence continues at coordinate 1,755,667 of OY970387.1, read as the reverse complement.
ACATTGCCGAAGATGGTGCTCGGCACCTCGCTCCAGAGATGCAACGCGCCGTAGACGATGGCGATCACGATGAGCGACACGGCGGTCGAGATCACCGACACCATGGTGTACCGGAAGATCTTTCGGCCCTCGTGCGTATGGAGCCAGTCGTACAGCGCCTTGAGCCGGGTGACCACCTCGCAACCCTAGCGTGGCCGCCAATTCCCACCCTGTCAGTGGACTATGCACCCGCTGTGAGCAACCGGTTGGTGCGGGCCACTTCCCCGAACCACTGCGCGCTCGGCTTGGGCCGGCGCTCGAAGGTCCCGGGGGCCACGGCGACCAGCCCGAATTTGGGGCCGTAGCCCAGGTGCCACTCGAAATTGTCCAGCAGGCTCCAGACGAAGTAGCCCCGCAGGTCGATGCCCTCTTGGAGGCACCGGTGCGCGCTCCGGAGCGCATCGGAGACGAATGAGATCCGCTCGGTGTCGTCGGCGGTGGCGATCCCGTTCTCGGTGATCACGACCGGCCGCCCGCTCACCGCGGCCGCCCGGCGCACCGTGTGCTCGACCGCTTGGGGCCAGCGCTCGTCGCCCATTTGGGTCAGCGGGACGGCGGGGTCGTTCGGGGCCAGCCCGTCCGGGCCGAAGTGCATGCGGGTGTAGCACTGCACGCCCACGAAGTCGTCGCCGGCGGTGGCGCGGAGAAAGATGTTTTCGAGCATCTCCTCGGCGGCATCGCGCAGTGGCTCCCCACCCTCGGTGGCGGTGATCTCGGCCATGGAGAGCGTGAGCCCGACCGGGAACTCTCCGGGACCGGAGCGAAGGACATCGACGGCCAGGCGGTGGGCGCGCACCATCGCCTCGTTCACGGCCGCGTAGCGGCTGAAGTCCTCCTTCACCCCGGGCGGGTACTCCCCCTGGAAGTAGCCCATGACCGCGACGACGTTGGGCTCGTTGATGGTGCAGGCCCAACCGATGAGGTCGCCGAGGTGCGTCGTTGCCCGTTCCACGAAGCGGGCGAAGCGGTCGGGGGCGTCGGGGGCCTCCCAACCGCCACGAGCAGCAAGCCACTGCGGCGTCGTGAAGTGGTGGAACGTGACGACAGGGAGGATCCCGTGCCCGTGACACGCTGCGCACAGTCGGCGGTAGTGCTCGAGCGCAGCGATGGAGAACTCGCCTTCAGCCGGCTCGATCCGGCTCCACTCGAGCGAGAAACGGTACGCCCCGAGCCCCATGTCGGCCACGAGCTGGACGTCCTCGCGCCAGCGGTGGAACGAGTCGCACGCGTCCCCACTGGGCTCGACCGTGCCCGACCCAGGCGTGTGCTCCCACGCCCACCAGTCGTTGTTCACGTTGCCGCCCTCGATCTGATGAGCCGCCGTGGCGACGCCCCAGAGGAAGCCCGGAGGGAACTCGAGCTCGCTTTCCTTGCCCTGCTCTGTCGCTGCTCTCACGAGGCCGCAGGGTAGCTGGGGTCGTGACGGCACGCTCTCCGCCACCCGCCCCGGCAGCCTGCGAACATGGGTGCATGAGCGCGTCCTTGGAGTTCCTCGTCGACCTGCTTGACCTCGAACCCATTGAGGTCAACATCTTCCGGGGGATCCAGCCCAACGAAGAGCGCCAGCGTGTCTTCGGTGGGCAAGTGGCCGGGCAGGCGCTGATGGCTGCCGGCCGCACGGTCGAGCACGGACGGGTGCATTCGCTGCATTCGTACTTCCTGCGCCCCGGCGACCCGAACGTTCCCATCCTCTATGAGGTCGACCGGATCCGCGACGGGCGTTCGTTCACGACCCGTCGCGTTGTCGCCGTGCAGCACGGGCGGGCCATCTTCAACCTCTCGGCTTCCTTCCACGACCTCGAAGATGGCTTGGAGCATCAGCTCCCCATGCCTGTCGTGCCCGAGCCCGAGTCTCTGGCTCCGCTCTACGAGCGTCTGGAGCCGTACAAGAACGAGCTGGCCGATTGGTTCGACCGGCCCCACCCCATCGACCAGAGGCACATCGGCGAGCTCCCTTGGCACTCGAACGGCAAGGGAGAGCCCTACCAGCGCCTCTGGATCCGAGCGGACGGCGAGCTGCCCGACGACCCCCTGCTGCACGCCTGCGTGGCGACCTACGCCTCGGACATGTCCCTCTTCGACACCATCCTGGCCCCGCACGAGGCGAGTTGGGGCGATCCGGACTTCATGGGCGCCAGCCTCGACCATTGCATGTGGTTCCACCAGCCGTTCCGAGCCGACGAGTGGCTGCTCTACGACACCGACTCACCGGTCGCCGCCCAGGGGCGCGGCCTGGCCCGGGGCTTTCTTTTCGACCGGCAGGGGCGGCTCTGCGTTTCGCTCGCCCAGGAGGGCCTGGTCCGCATGCGCAAGCGGGCCGCCCGATGATTCAGCGGTTCTCGATCGGGGTGTAGTTGCGCTCTTCGGGGCCGATGTAGAGCTGGCGGGGACGGGCGATCTTTGAGTCCTGGTCCAGCATCTCCTGCCAGTGCGCCAGCCATCCTGCTGTGCGCGGGATTGCGAAGAGGACAGGGAACATCTCGAGCGGGAAGCCCATGGCTTGGTAGATGAGGCCCGAGTAGAAGTCCACGTTCGGGTAGAGCCGCCGCGACGTGAAGTACTCGTCGTTCAGCGCGATCTCCTCGAGTTTCAACGCGATGTCCAGGAGCGGGTTCTTTCCGGTGACCTCGAAGACCTCGTCGGCCGTGCGCTTGATGATCTTGGCCCTGGGGTCGTAGCTCTTGTAGACGCGGTGCCCGAACCCTTGCAGGCGTTGGGCACCGTGCCCGGCCTTCACCGATGCGATGAAGTCCGGCACGTTCTCGATGCTGCCGATATCGGTGAGCATCCGGATGACGGCCTCGTTGGCGCCTCCATGCCGGGGCCCGTAGAGGGCGGCGGCGGCGGCGGCCGTGGCCGAGTACGGGTCCGAGTGCGACGAGCCGACCACACGCATCGCCGTGGTCGAGCAGTTCTGCTCATGGTCGGCGTGGAGGATGAAGAGGACGTCGAGGGCGCGAGCCAGGACGGGGTCGGCCTCGAAGCGCGGCTCGGCGACCTTCCAGAGCATGGACAGGAAGTTCGGCGCGAAGTCGAGCGAGTTGTCCGGGTAGACGAAGGGCATACCCACGCTGAAACGGTGCGCCGCCGCCGCCAGCGTCGGCATTTTGGCGATGAGGCGGATGATCTGCTTGTTGCGCGACTCGGGATCGAAGATGTCCTTGGCGTCGAGATAGAAGGTCGAGAGAGCGGCCACCGCCGAGACGAGCATCCCCATCGGATGGGCGTCGTAGTGGAAGCCTTCGAGGAATCGCTTCCGCACGTTCTCGTGGATGAACGTGTGGTACGTGACGTCGTGACGCCAGTCCGCGAACTGCTCTTCGTTGGGCAGCTCGCCCTTCAACAGGAGATACGCCACCTCCAGGTAGGTCGAGCTCTCCGCCAGCTGTTCGATGGGATAGCCCCGGTAGCGCAGAATCCCGACGTCCCCGTCGAGGTACGTGATGGAACTCTCGCAGGCCGCTGTCGACATGAAGCCCGGGTCGAAGAACCAGACCCCGGGCAGGAGCTTGGCCCAATCCTCGGCTGCTACCCCGCCATTGACGAGCGGGATCTCAATGGACTCGCCGTTGCGATTGTCCGTGATCGTGATGCTCTCGGCCACAAGAAGAGCCCTCCAGTCCCTGAATTCGGTGCGTACCGATCCTAGGACCAGGAACGGGTGCGGTCGACACGCGGATCACCCGGAAAACCCGCTGTCCGCCGCTCAGGTTGCGGGGGAGACCTGCAGCTGCTGCTGGATGGCCGTCCCCGCTGTGAGGGTCTGGCCGGCGGGCGGGATCACCTGCACGGTCAGCAGGTACATGGTCGATGGCTTCACGGGCATGGTGACGCTCGGGAGCGTGACCGAGGCGCCCAGGGTCAGCGACGTCGCCCGGACCTGGGTCGTCGTCGCGCCAGAGGTCTGATCGGCGAGCGTGAAACGAACCGAGACGTGCGGCTCGTTGGACGAACCCTGGTTGGCGAGGACCACGGTCACACCGATCCGGGAGGTCGGGCTGAGCACGGACACGGTCGCCGACGCGCCTTGCGGAGTCGGCAGGGAAGGGGGGTTCAAGCGTACGGTCCGCAAGACGACGTAGTGCGTCGGCGACAGTGTGGAGGATGTGGCCAGGAGATCGACCTGGGCCGCCACGCTGCCGAGTTGCCACAGTTGCGGGTGCGTCACCCACACCGAGGGCGGGAGCCTTCCACCGCCGGCGTCGGTGGCCAGGGCGTGCCGCACCGAGCGGTAGAGGGCGTCTGAACGGGCGAGCAGGGCGCCGGCGGCGGCAATGCGATTCGTGGCTTGGGTCGCGGAAAGAAGGGGTGCGCGACCGCCGTTGGCCACCGGAGCGTCCGACGGCGTGTCGGCGGGCGGAATGGGCTGCATGCCGAGGAACCCGTCCACCGCGGCACGCAATTGCACCATCGACTGGGCCCTCTCAGCGAATACGGCGGTGAACTGTGTCGCCACCGGGCTCAGGGGCGTGGCCCCGGCGGCGAGATCCGCCCGCGACGACTCGTCGGCGGTCTGCTGCACCGCACCATCGAGCGCTGCCTGCAAACCCTGCCGAGTCTGTGTCGGCAGATTGTTGACGACGCGGCGAACCGTCGAGGAGGTGGCGTTGGACTGGTCGGCCAGGACGGTGCCTTGCGCCGCCAGCGAGCGGTCGGCGTTGGCGTCATAACCCTGCGACTGCCGCGACACCTGCGAGAGGCCGCCCACAAGCAATGTGAGCACGATCACCGCTGCGACGAGCAGGGTGACCAATCGGGCCGGTGATCGACGGCGCGCGCGGCGGCGTGGCCTGCGTGGCGGCATCGCCACAGGAAACTACAGCGACGGGAGAGGATTTACACCGCGAGGAAGGACGCGTCCGGGGTCTCCCCTGACGTGGTGAGCGTGCTGGCGCTCTTTCTCCACTGCACCGTGGGGGCGATGGCCCGGACGTCCACCCGGCTGCGGTGGCGCTCCACGAGTTCCAGAATCTCGGAAATGACCTCGTCGGTCAGCAGGTGCGGCTGGAGGCCAAGGTCGAGGAGCTTGGTGTTCGCGGCGTGGAAGTAGTGCTCCTCGTTCTCGACCCGCGGGTTGGCCAGGCCCTCCGCGATGTCGACCCGGTTCGGGCAGACCTTCTTGACCATCTGCGCCATCTCGCGTACCGAGAAGGATTCAGTGAATTGGTTGAAGACGCGGAACTCACCGCGCTCGGCGGGATTCTCGAGGGCCAGGGTCACACAAGCCAGCGTGTCGCGGATGTTCAGCATCCCGCGGGTCTGGCCACCCGCGCCGTACACGGTGAGTGGGTGGCCGGTGACGGCTTGCACGCAGAACCGGTTGAGCACCGTGCCGAAGACCCCGTCGTAATCGAAGCGGGTCGCCAACAGCGGGTCGACATCGGTCTCCTCGGTCGACTGGCCATAGACGATCCCTTGGTTCAAGTCGGTGGCTCGCAACCCCCAGATGCGACAGCCGAACATGATGTTGTGGCTGTCGTGCACCTTCGACAGGTGGTAGAAGGAGCCGGGCTGCTTGGGATAGGGCAGCACGTCGGTCCGTCCCTTGTGGGTGACCTCGATGAAGCCTTCCTCAATGTCGATGTTGGGGTACCCGTACTCCCCCATTGTGCCCAGCTTGACGAGGTGGATGTCCGGGTCCGTCTCTTGAATCGCGTACATGACGTTGAGGTTGCCGACGACGTTGTTGACCTGCGTGTAGACCGCGTGCTCCCGGTCGATCATGGAGTACGGGGCGGAACGCTGCTCGCCGAAGTGCACGATGGCGTCGGGCTTCCCCTCGGCGACGATGCTGTAGGTGAAGGCGGCATCGGTCAGGTTCCCGATCCGCACGTTGATGGCGTGACCTGACACCTGCTCCCAGCGCGTCACGCGGTCCTGAAGAGGAGCGATGGGCACCAGGCTGTCGACGCCCATCTCGCGGTCGTACTCCCGGCGCACCAGGTTGTCGACGACGGTGACTTCATGCCCACGCGCCGACAGATGCAGGGCGGTAGGCCAACCGAGGTAGCCGTCTCCTCCGAGAACCAGAATCTTCATTTCACCCGTGTTTTCACTCAGGCCCCGCTTTTGTTACGGAGTCATGTCAGCTTTATCATGGGACAGAACCCTGAATCCACGCTGTGGAAACGCATGAATTGGCGTGAGACCTGGGCTTTTCCCTAGCGGGGCAGCATAAAGAGCGGGTTTCCGGCGTGGGGGGATGGTCCGGGCGCACCGGGCATCAACCGGTTTCAGTCCAGGAGAGTCTCGCCCCAGAGCGACCGCCGCAGACCGGAAGCCCGGGTAATCGGCCGTTCGATGGCAGAACGGATCAGGTCCTCAGTGCCCACCAGGATCAAGCGCTCCCGGGCCCGGGTGGCGGCGGTGTAGAGCAACTCCCGCGTCAAGATGCGCGAGTCGGCGCTGGGCAGGAGGAAGGCCACCGCCTCGTACTGGGAGCCCTGACTCTTGTGCACGGTCATGGCGTAGACGGTGTCGACGGCAGCGAGGCGGGTCGGGCTGACCTCGGCGATGGCGCCGCGACGCTCGAAGGCCGCCACCAACCGTCCTGCTTCCGATTCGATCACCACCCCCGTGTCGCCGTTGTACAAGTCGAGCCCGTAGTCGTTCTGCGTCACGATGAGCGGGCGACCCACGTACCAGGTCGCGCCCGTGGTGAAGCCCTCCACATCGGAACGGAGCCAGTTCTCGATGTGGTCCATCCACGTCGCCACGCCTTCTGGTCCGCGCCGGTGACCGCACAGAAGACGGAAGCTGCCCAGTGCGACGATCGCCGCACGCGCGTCACCGGCGCGGGCCGACCCGATCACCGCGCGGCCCGTGTCGACCGCCAGCCGACGTACGTCGCCCAACACATCTTCGGACGGAGCAGACGCGGCCGCATCGGTGGCGATCCACTGCACGTTCGAATCGCCCGCCCGGAGAATGGCCATCGCCTCGTCGGCATCGTCCTGCCGGATGGCCCGGGCGAGTGCGGCAATCGCCCCGCCGTGGCGGTGCACGTTGCGCAGCACGGCGATCCCCTTCCCGAAGGCGGCAGCCTTCGTGCCCTTGCCGGCGGGAACGGACAGGCCCGTGACCTCAGCCAACTCCTGCCGGGCCGCCGGGAGCATGGCGGGCCCGAGGGCCGCGGGCCCGACGATGTCCCCCAGGACGGCACCGGCCTCGACCGACGCCAGCTGCTCGGGGTCGCCGACCAGCAGTAGCCGCGCGTCGCTGCGGACGGCCTCCAACAGCCGGGCCATCAGTGACAACGAGACCATGGAGGTCTCGTCGACGACGATGACGTCATGGGGCAGCCGGTTCAGACGATGGTGACGAAAGCGCGTGCGGTTGCCGGGGTTGAAGCCGAGCAGGCGGTGCACGGTCTTGCCCGACAGTGCCTGCAGGCGGTCCTGCCATTCCTGATCGATGACGATGGCACCGGCGCCCTGGCGAACGGCATCCTCCAGCCGCGCCGCCGCCTTTCCGGTCGGGGCGGCGAGCGCCACCAGTGGCGGGCGCTGCCCCGCTGCGACGGCCTGGGCCTCGAGCAGCGCCAGGACGCGGGCCACCGTGGTCGTCTTCCCGGTGCCGGGGCCGCCAGCGATCACGGACAGCCTCTGCAGGACGGCCGTGGCCGCCGCCATGCGCTGATCGGGATCGTCGTCGAACAGCTCGGCGAGGCCTCGTTGCAGCAGATCCCTATCGACCCCGGGCGCGGGGCCGTCCGCGCGCTCGCGCAGCTCCGTCGCTACCAGACTCTCGTCCGCCCACAGGCGGTCCAGATACAAGGTGGTCCCCACCAGGTGGAGCGGACGATCGTCCCCGACGATCGGGCTGGCCGCCATCTGGCGGATCCACGACCCTGGTGCCGGCCACGGCAGCGCGCCGATGTCCGCCGGCGTGTCCGTGTCAGCGTCCGCCGTGGCGTGAATGGTGGCCAGGTCCACGCAGACGTTACCCAAGCGCGGGGCCCGCGCTGCGAAGGCGGCCCCCAGGGAGACGGCTTCGTCGTCGGCTCCGCCCAACCGCGCCAATCGCAACGCGACGTGGACGTCCGATGTCGAGAGGATGCCCGCGTCGTTGAAGGCGCGCAACGATCCCTCGCTGCCGCGCACCAGCCGGGCGTCGAAGGCGTCGACGGTCTGCATCTCGGTCACCCCTCCACACCCCGATCGAAGAGCTCGCTCACGGCCTCGACCAAGGCCGCCGGCGGCCGCCAGGACCAGACCCCGGGAGGCGACACCGCGTCGGCGCTCGCCGGATCCGCTGCACTCATCCCCCGCACGAACAGGTAGAGCACGCCACCGAGGTGCGCGTCGGGGTCGTAGTGGGGGAGCCGCCAACGCAGGTAGCGGTGCAGCGCCACCGCGTAGAGGATGGCCTGCAGCGGGTAGTGGGCGGCGACCATTTCGGCCTGCAACGCGGCGGGCCGGTAGTGCCAGGACGTCAGCGTCTCCCCCGGCGGGCTCAGCTTGTTGGTCTTGTAGTCGGCCAGGACGAAGCGGTCGCCCGGCAGGCGGAACACGAGGTCCAGGCTCCCCGTCAGGTACCCACGGAGGGACCCGTGGAGGGCGGGGTCGCGCAGGTGCGCGGCGTAGGGTGCCACCGGATCGTCCTCGGGCAGGTACGCGTCCAGGAGGTCCGCCACGGCCCCGACCTGCAGACTTGCCGTGGGCGCGTCGCCGCCGACCAGGGGAATCTCGAAGTTCAGCTCGTCGAGTCGATCGCCCCGGGCGATGTCGCGGAGCCGGACACCGTCCACCATCGGCCCGAGGGGGCTCTCGATGGCGGCGCACAGGCCAGAGACCACATCGTCCGTGCTGCCCAAGTTCACGTTGCGCCAGGCCACTTCGTCGGCCAGCGCCCCCGACACCACGGCAGCCAGATCGGGCACGTCGAACTCGGTGTGCTCGAACACGCCGTGAATGACCGTGCCCACCAGAGCGCCCCCGGGCATGTCGGCCAGCTGCAGGGCGACAGCGCCGGCCCCCGCTGCCGAGCTCGCTTCCCGCCATGCCGGAGGTGCGACGGGCACCTCCTCGTCCGAGGTCAGCTGTTGCTCCGGCTCGCTCCCCACCACTTGCTGATCGTGCAAGCCGCTGGTAATGCTCGAGTACGACGCCCGGCGCCAGCCGATGTCGAGGGTCCGGTCGAAGTTCGCTGCCTCGAGGTATGGCGGGATCTCGTCACCCTCCTCCCAGCGCTGAGCCGAGGGCACACCGACCCGCTCGACCGAGACGCACGGTCCCAAGCCGGCGAGGGTCGATTCGACCGCGGTGTCGGGCCGGGTCTTGGCGCCGTAGGGGCCGACCACACCCTGGGCGTCACGGTCGAAGAGCAGCCGGGCCAGCGGCGAGTGCTGGCTGTCCTGCGCGCCGGCCCACCACAACACCGCCTGATGGCGCGCCCGGGTCAGCGCCACGTAGAGCAGCCGGAGATCCTCGCCGCGGGCCTCCTCGAGCTCCATCTTCTGGTGCTGGGCGATGCTGTTCCCTTCGAGTCCGACGTCGATGGTCCGCCGGTTGCCGTTGGCCGGATCGTGGAACATGGGGACGTGGGCGCGGGTGTCGTTGCCGAAGGGCCGGCCGTCCCACATGTACGGGAGGTACACAATCGGGAACTCGAGTCCCTTGCTGCGGTGGATCGTGATCACCTGCACCGCCTCGGCGTCCGACTCGAGGCGCCGCGCCCGATCCTCGTTCTCTCCATCTCGCGCCGCATCGTGGATCCGCCGTCCGAGCCAGGTGGCCATGGCCGTGGGCCCGAGGCCCTCGGACACCCCGGCTTCGTGGAGCAACTGCGCAATATGGCGCAGGTCCGTCATGAACCGTTCGCCCGACGGGCGCCCCAACACCCGCTCGGGCACCTCATGCGAGCTGCTGACCGCCTGGTAGAGCGATGCGACCCCTTGCTCGCGCAGCAACGTCGCCCACCGGTGCAGCGACCAGTGCAACCCCTCCCATTCGGCTTCGTCGGCCATAGACACCCCTTCGGCGGTCCAGCCCACGAAACAGGTCAGAGCCGCCAGCGAAGCGCGGTCCCGTGCGGTCGGACGCTCGAGCGCCTCGAGGAGACGGAGCCATTCGAGCGCCGGGTCGGTTGCGAAGACCGAGCCGGATCCGCCGATCACCGCCGGGACACCGGCCGCGCGCAGCGCGTCGCGCACGGTGACCGCCTGGCTGTTCGTCCGCACCAGCACGGCGAGGTGGCCGGGGTGCACTGTCGTCCGCGCGACATCGACGCCGGCGCGGCTACGGGTGATGAGCTCGGGCGCGTCGGCCAGCAGTTGGACCACCTCCGCCGCCAGGTCCCGCGCAATGAAGGCGCGAGCGTCCGGCGCCTTGGGCTGCTGCCGCTTCTCCGTCAACGCGACCAGGCCGTCGTCGCCGTGAACGATGCGGGCCCGCAACGGCACGTCGACTTGGCACCCGACGAGCCGTTGTTGCTGGTTGGCTTCGGCCGCCCTGACCTTCCGGTAGGTGATGCCGGCGAAACCGAGCTGGGCGTCGCCGAAGAGCGCGTCGTAGGCCTCGAGCAACGCCTGGTCGCTGCGCCAATTGACGTCGAGGGTCCATTCGGACTGCACCTCGTCGCGCGCCAGCAGGTACGCGTGCACGTCGGCGCCGCGGAATGCGTAGATCGCCTGCTTGGGGTCCCCGATCAGCACGAGCGTCGCCCCGCCCTCGCCGAAGGCCCGGTGCATGATGTCCCACTGGACCGGGTCCGTGTCCTGGAACTCATCGACCAGCACGACGTCGTAGCGCTCACGCAAGCGGGCGCAGGCGGCGGGCCCGCGCTCCTCGTCGAAGAGGGTCGTGCGGAGGCGGCTCAGCACGTCGTCGTAGGTGAGGATCTTGCGCGCCTTCTTGCGGTTCTCCATCTCGTCGCGTACCGCCTTGGCGAACCGGCGGCGGGTGGACGGCAGGTCGTCCGCTTGCGACAGGGGCGGCACGATGTCGGCATCAGGGTGCCCGATGGCGGCGGCTTTGGCGATCTCCATGGCCTCTTTGCGGTCGAAGCCAAGCGTGTTGGCCTTGTGCGCGAAGCGGCGCAGGAAGAGATCGTCGACCACCTCCTCCATGAGGTCACTGACGTCCTCGACCAGGGTCACTTCGCGGTCCACATCCCCCGCCGTCCCGAGGCCGTAGAGAACCTGCAGGCAGAACCCGTGGGTCGTCTCGATGGTCGCCGCGTCGAAGTCCGCGATGGCCTTGCCCAGCCGGTCGCGGCGGGCCTCGACTTCGTCGGAGCGCCCACGGGCGAGCAGCTGCACCAGCTCGTCGTCGTCATGACCTCCCTGGCCGGCGAGCGTGTCCACCAATCCGTCGAAGGCGCGGACCAGGCGCTCGCGCACCCGCTCGCGCAACTCCCCGGTCGCCATCCGGGTGAAGGTGATGACCAGGAGGCGGTCGATCGGGAGGATGCCTTCCGCGACGTACCTCGTGGTGAGCGCCGCGATGGTGAAGGTCTTACCCGTCCCGGCGCTCGCCTGCAGGAGGGTCATGCCCGTGGGGAGCTCGCCGCACACGTCGAAGGGCCGGGGAGCCGCAGCGACGGCCGTCATCGGTCGACGACCTGCTCGTGCGCCAGGAGTCCATCCCACAAGCGGTGCGCGTACGCACCGAAGCGCGTTGACCCCGACGGGTCCCATGCGACCTCGTCGGCGCGGGACGAGCCTGCCATCTGGACCACCGTTCGGAACGCGAGCGCCCCCCCGAGCACCAGCATGTGCTCCGGCTCTTTGTCCTCCTTGGGGAAGTTGTAGGCGGAAGCCCATTCGGAGGCAGCGGCACGCTCCGGGTCAGTTCGCTCGAGCACGGCGCACGCCCACGCGGCCGACGTGCGCGCGTAGAGCGGGATCGGCTCACACATTCCCCGCTGGAACACCTCGACCAACGCGTGCAGGTGTGACTCCGCCGCCGCCTTTCGGCTGGGTGCATCGGTCCCCAGCGGCCCGATGTCGGCGATGGCGATCGTCGCCCCCCTCCGCTGGCTGCGGCCTACGGTGTGCGCCGAGAAGGAACGCTCCGGCCACGTCGCGCTCAGGACGAGCAGTCGGACCCAGGCGATCAGCCGGTGTGCCGGCCCCAGCTTCGAGTACGTCACGGTGTGCACGACGTCACCGCGCACGCCAGGCACGGTGCCGACGACGCTGAGCCCGTTGGGCAGGTCCACGTGCGCGTCCAGCGACACCGGAGGCGATGCGTGCTGACCCGCCGCGACAAGGTCGTCCAGCGGTGCGGTGATCTGGCTCAGCTCGGCGACGGCCAGCTGGCCGGGTGGCAGCGCGCCCCGCGCCCGCTCCGCGTCCAAGCATGCGTCGAGCCCGGCGCCGCCCAGGCGCTCTTGCAGCACGCGGTCGGCGATCTGCCATCGCGCCAATCCATTGAGGTCGATGGGGATGGCATCTTCGAAGTCGCGGGTCCTGTCCCCCACCCAGATGTCGAGCCGCTCGCGCAGGAACGCCCGCACGGGGTGCCGCAGGAAGCGCTCCAGCCGATCGAGGCCGATCGGACCGGAGACGGCTGGTTCCAACGGCCGCTCGAGGAAGGGTGGCGCGTCGTGACGGGGCGCAAGGGCGGCGCGGGCCCCGGCCAGGTGGAGCGCGTCGAAACTCCACGGCCGGTCCGGCACGAGTGCGTCGCGCTCGAAGTTGCGCTTGTCGAAAGGCTGCAAAGGGTGCTCGAAGACAATGGCATCGCGGACGCGTCCGGTCGGGGTCCGCACCGTGTGCTCCACCACGTCGAGCAGCTCGCCGACAGGAACGGCGGGAGGTCGACGGAGATTGGAGCGCTCGTCTCGTCCGGAATACGTCACGACGAGGTGATCCCGGGCCGCCAGCAGTGCGTCGAGAAGCAGCTGTCGATCCTCGCTGCGCGCGTCGCGGTCGCCGACCCGCGGATGGCGTGCGGTGAGGTCATCGCCGTCGCGCTCGACGTGGCGGGGGAAGCTGCCATCGTCCAGCCCGAGCAGGCACACCACCCGGTGCGGGATGGAGCGCATGGGCACCAGCGTGCACACGGTGAGGTGGCCCGTGCGGAAGTTCGCCCTGGTGGGCCGGCCCTTGAGGCGTTCCGACAAAATGGAGCGGATGTCGTCGCAGCTCAGGGCGACCGCGCTCGCCATGCCGTCCGCCGTGGCCTCCCCGACCAGCTCGTCGAGCACCGCCTTGAGCTGCGCCCGTTGCCAGGCGTCGCCCGGTGTTGTCGCCACGAGGGAATCGGAGAGCTCCGCCAGCGTGGCGGCCCACTCCGCCACGGGACGGAAGCCAACCAGCGCGTCGAGTCCCGCCTGCAAGCGCTCCACGAACTCGGCCAGGCGTCCCGCAAGGTCGATGTCGCCGCCGTCCACGTCGTCGAGCGGGAGCGTGTCGCCAAAGAGACGTTGCCGCTCCTCGGCCATCGTCACCCCCAGCAGAATCCGGTCGAGCCCTGCCTCCCACGTGTTGGCGCCAATCCCCTCGAGCTGGAACGAGCTCCGGTGCGCGGCATCGAAGCCCCAGCGCACGAACGCGCCGATCACCCATTCCTCTAGCCGATAGAGATCATCGTCGCTGAAGCGGAAACGACGTCGCACCGGGTCACGCCCAGCGAGGTCCAGCACCTCGGTGGCCGTGATCCTCGCCGACGAGAGTTCGAGCACCTCGGCGAGGACGCCCATCACCGGGTTGGTCTGGCGCAGCGCGCGGTCGGCCAGCCGAATCTCCAGCGTCCGATCGGGGTCGGTGGATCCGCCCTCAAGACCGCGCCCCCCGAAGGTCGCTTGGATCAGCGGTGCGAAGGTCTCGATGTCAGGGCACATCACGGTGATGTCGCGGGGCTCCAGCGACGGATCGTCTTCCAGCAGATGAAGGACGGCGTCGCGCAGCACCTCGACCTGCCGGCCCCGGCCGTGGCACGAATGCACTCGGATGCTGTCGTCGTCCTCGGCAAGCAAGGGGCGCAGGTCGACACCGCCCCCGGCACTCCCCGCCGGCGGGCGGTCGGCCCGGACGTCGTCCTGGATCTGCTGCAGCAGCGTCGGCGCCTCGGGGCGGACCGCCTCGGTCAGGCCCTCACCGTGCGGAACGGCCGAGCCGAGCACGAGCTGCATCTCGCGGGCATCACGACCCCACGACTGCAGCAGAGGGTGCCGCGCCGCGCCGGCGGTGCCATCCTCGGACCGGAGCACGTGGTGCGACGTCGGGCCCACGAGAGGCTCCAGCCGTTCCCAGAGTGACGGCGACGGGTGCAAGAGGAAGAGATGCACGTTGCGTTCCGCCCCCATCGCCTCCAGCACGTCGAGGTAGCTCGCCGGGAGCCGGGTCAGCCCGAAGAGGGACAGGCGATGTGGATAAGCCAGGAGCTCGGGCTCGTCGCGGAGCCGCTGGCAGGCGTCCACCAGGCGCTCCGCTGGGCTCGGCCGCCCGATCCGAGCCCGCAGCAGACGCCAGAGCTTCACCTGCCACTCAGCCTCGTCCTCACCCCGTGTCCCCTCCGCCCAGCCCCGCACCATTTCCGGCCGGTGCACCGCGTAACGGTCGAAGAGATCGGCCACGTGCCGGATGCTCGAGAACCGCTTCGACTCTGCGACGGTCTCGGAGTTGCGGATGTGCTGGGCCAGCGGGGCCAGCCAGGGATCGTCGAAGTGTGTCTCGACGACCTCGAGCAAGGGCCAGACCGCGCGTTGGGGCAGCCAGGGGTCCGAGTCGGGATCAGTGCCCGCCGCCAGGGCGAGGGCGCCGTTGACGACCGTGCCCGGAAAGGGGAAGTCGATGTTGGCGCACACGCCGTCGTGCCGTCCGGGTGTGGCGCCCAGGTGCGCAGAGAGGCGTTGCGTCAACCAGCGCTCGATGCCGCGGGTGGGCACCGAGACCACTTCGGCCTCCATGGGATCGCCGAGGGCCTCGGCGACGAGATCTCGCAGCATTCCCACGAGCGCGTCGGCCCGCTCGGATCGATGGACGTGCAGCACCCGGGAAGAGTACGTCGCCGGTGTTTCCATGCGACCGGGCGGGCCTGCCCCCAGTCTGGGAGGGCTGCAGCCGCCAGGTCTACGAGCCGGTGCTGGCCCCGCTCTCGGGCAGCGCCACGATGGTCGGCTGGGTCAGCTCCTCGTCAGGTAGCTCGGGTTGATAGGTCTGGAGATGCCGCGGGGCCTTCTCGATCGGGGCCAGCTCGGCAATTTCGCCGGACTGCATACCCACGACGCCGAGACCGGGGAACTTGCGGGCGGTGACCAGGACGCGTGATTCGAAGGAGCCGACTGCCTTGTTGTACGCCTCGACCGTAGAGGAGAGGTTCCGCTGCAGCGATTCCATGTGCCCGGTCATGATGCGCAACCGCTCGTACAACTCTGCGCCCAGCTGGCGGACCTCACGCGCGTTCTCGGCGAGCGTCTCCTGCTGCCAGGACAAGGCGATGGTCTTCAATGCCGCCACCAGAGTGTTGGGCGTCGCCAGCACGATGCCCTTCCCCAGCGCGTGGTCCTGCAGTCGCGGGTCTGCCTCGCAGGCGGCGGCCAGCAGCGACTCGCCCGGAATGAAAGCCACGACAAACTCGGGCGAGGGCTCGAACTGCCTCCAGTACTCCTTCTTTGACAGCTGATCGACGTGGGTGCGCAGTTGGCCGGCGTGCTTCTTGAGGTGCGCCTTGCGCTCGTCCTCGTCATCGGACTCGCTGAACTTCAAGAAAGCGTCGAGTGGGACCTTCGAATCGATGACCACCTGACCACCGCCAGGCAGGTGGACGACCATGTCGGGCCGGAGCAGACCGTCCGCCGTTGTGGTCGTCTGCTGCTCGTCGAAATCACAGTGCTCGGCCATCCCGGCCGCCTTCACCGCGTTGCGCAACGTCATTTCGCCCCAGCGACCTCGCGTCTGCGGTGATCGCAGAGCCGTGACGAGGTTCCTGGTCTCCTTCTGCAATTGCTCGTGCCCGAGATGCAGCGCCGCCACCCGCTCGTTCAACGTCGCATAGGCGCCCTGGCGCTCCACTTCCATGTCGCGCAGCCCGCGCTCGTAGCGGGCCAGGGTCTCGCTCAGGGGGTCGAGCAGCTGTGCGATGGCTTGCTGGCGCTGCGAGAGGTCGCCCTGGGTGGCGGTACGGACCTCGTTCAACTTGGAGTCCGCCAGGCTGAGGAACTGCTCGTTGTTCTTCGCCAGCGCCTGCGCCGACAACTCCGAGAAGGCACCTGCGAGAAGCCTGCGCTCGTCCTCCGCCCGGCGCGCCGCCTCGTCTTCGGACGTGCGGAGCACCTCGAGTTGGGAGACGGCGACCGCCCGGTCCTTCTCTGCGGTGGCAGCGGCATCGGTCGCCGCCTGCAGCTGAGTCGCCAATTCCCTCGAACGCCCCTGCGCGTCAGCGAGACGTCCCTCTGCGAGACGGGTCGACCCCGCCGTGCGGTTGAGGCGAGCCATATGCCAGGCAACACCGATGGCGACACCGGCCGCGAGCCCGATGACCACTCCGAGGACCATGCGGCCAATGTAACGACGGGGTGTATCAACATCGGGGACCGCCCCCTCCCCGGCCTCCGCTGGTGGAACGGTCTGTGATTTCAGGGGTCGTCAGCCCTGGAAAGGAGCGGTAGCGTGACCAGGATGCCGTTCAAGCTCGGTGGCAGCACCAAAACGGTCCCGGAGCAGGTCGAAGCCCAGGATCTCCCGGCCCACGTCGGGCCGCTCGTCACGGAGCAGCGGCTCTGGCCGCGCACGATGCCCGAGCCCCACGAGGTCGACCGCCTGTTCGCGCAGGCATTCGCATTGGTCGGTGAAGGCATTGCGGGCGCGACGCACGCGCTGCTGGCGGGCGATCGGGACGCGGCGAAGGAACTGGTCAAGCGCGACGAGGTCATCGACAAGCTGATCGGGCAGATCTCGAACACTGTGCAGCATCAGCTGGTCCATGGCGAGACGACACCCGACGAGCGCCGCGAGTACGTGGCCATCCTGCGCATGCTCCCCGACATGGAGCGGAACGGTGACCTGGCCGAGCACATCGCCCGACGGGCCGCGCGCGGCCTCGGCGCCGAGATGTCAGCCCGCAGCAGAGGACTCGTGGAACGCATGGGCGAGGTGGCCACGACGATCTGGCGGGAGACTGCAGATGCGTTCGCGGAGCGCTCCGCCGATGCCGCATCCTCCATCGACGACCTCGACGACGAGCTCGACGACCTCCACGTCACCCTGACCGCCGAGCTGGTGGCGGGAACCATGCCGCTGCCGGTCGCGATCGAGCTCGCCATGGTGGCCCGCTTCTACGAGCGCTTCGGCGACCACGCGGTCAACCTGGCGCGGCGGATGTCCACCCTGGTGATCGGCGGTCCCGAGCCGGTGTCGTCTGGTCCCGACTGACCCTTTCCGGGATCAGGAGCGAAGCGCCAAGAGCTCCTCGGCGATCTGCACCACGTTGAGTGCGGCGCCCTTGCGCAGGTTGTCGCCGGAGACGAAGAGGGCAAGTGCGTTGGGAGCACCCTGGGCCCGCCGGATGCGGCCGACATAGGAGACATCGCGGCCGGCCGCCAACAGCGGCGTCGGGATCTCGGCCAGCTCGACGCCAGGTGCGGTCCGCAACACCTCGGTGGCGCGCTCGGGGGTGATGGGTCGCTCGAACTCGCACACGATGGCGGCCGAGTGCCCGGTGAAGACGGGCACCCGAACGCAGGTCGTCGTCACTGCGAGCTCGGGCAGCCCGAGGATCTTGCGGGCTTCGTTGCAGTATTTCTGCTCCTCGTCGGTCTCGAGGGAGCCGTCGTCGACGATCTTGAACTGCAGCGGTATCACGTTGTGGGCGATCGGGACCGGGTACACGGTGCGGGGCGGGTAGTCCACGGACGAGCCGTCAAAGGTGAGGTCCTGCGCCCGGTCGACCGTCTTGGAGAGCTGTTCGGCCAGCTCCCGCACGGCTTCAATCCCACCGCCGGACACCGCCTGGTACGTCGCGACCACCAGGCGACGGAGGCCGGCCTCGTCGTCGAGCGGTTTGAGGACGGGGATGGCGACCATGGTGGTGCAGTTGGGATTGGCCACGATGCCCTTGGGGATGGAACGCAGCTCGCCGGCGTTGGCCTCGGGCACGACGAGCGGCACCTCGGGATCCATGCGCCAGGCGGAGGAATTGTCGATCATGATGGCCCCAGCGGCGACCAGGCGCGGCGCCAGCTCGCGCGACACGGCGGCCGGAGCGGAGCACAGGGCGAGGTCGATGCCGGAGAGGTCGGCTGTCTCCGCGTCCTCGACGGTGACCTCACCGTCACCCCACGGGAGCGTCGAGCCGGCGGAGCGGGCCGAGGCGAGATACCGCATGGACTCCACCGGGAAGTGGCGTTCGGCCAGGATGGCGCGTAGAACCACGCCCACCTGCCCAGTCGCACCGACGATGGCGATCCGCATGGTCCAATTGTACGGGACGATCGGGTGACCGCCGTCCGCGTGATCAGACCTCGAGCGGTCGTCGCCCTTCGAGCGCGCGCCCGAGTGTGAGTTCGTCGGCGTACTCGAGGTCGCCCCCGACCGGGAGCCCACTGGCCAGGCGGGAAACCACCACGCCCCGCGGGATGAGCTCGCGTGCGACCAACATGGCCGTGGCCTCACCTTCGATGGTGGGATTCGTGCAGACAATGGCCTCGCGGATGACCCCGGCGTCGATGCGATCGAGAAGCTCGCTCAGTCGGAGCTGCTCCCGTCCGATGCCGTCCAGCGGGCTGAGCGCGCCGCCAAGCACGTGGTAGCGACCCGTGAAGCCCGTTCGTTCGACGGCGACGATGTCGCGCGGGTCCTCGACCACACAGATGACTTCGGGATCACGTCGGTCGTCGCTGCAGACGGCGCACAATGCGCCCGCTTCCGCCACGTTGAAGCAGACGTCGCAGAGGGTCGTGCGCTCCTTGACGGCGACGATGGCATCAGCCAGGCGACGCGCGTCCTCGCCGGGGACCTTCAGAATGTAAAAGGCGATGCGCTGGGCCGACTTCGGCCCGATGCCGGGCAGGCGGCCGAGTTCGTCAATGAGGGAACGGAGGGGGCCGGTGTACATCTAGTTTGCAACCTCGCTCGCGCCGGGGAAGGCCTGCAGGAGGCGCGCCTCCGCGTCCGACGCCTGGTCGGTAGCAGCGTCGTCCATCAGCTGACGAGGATCCAGGTCCTCTCCGTCGTCTGCGGGTGGATCCGAATCCGGAGGAGCAGCACCCGACGACCGACCGGGCGTCGCTGGGGAGGTGCCCGAGCGCTGTGCCGGCGGGGCTGCGGCCTCGTCGATATCGAGGACCAGGGTGATCTTCGTTCGGAAGTGGGCCGTCAACGCCCCCTCCACGACCGACTGCTGCTCTTCGCACTGGTCCCGGTGGGCGGAGTTGGGAAGCGCGAAGTGCGCTCCCTGGTCGTCGACCGAGACGAAGCGGCCGCTGGCGTAACGAGCCTTGGCCCGCGCCGGCAGCGACTGCAGGATGCCGTCTCCCCAGGCCTCAGTGAGGCTGTCGCGATCGAGGAGGCGACCTGGCTCCGCCATGGCCGTCTTGGCGCCCCCGGCGTGGGGCGCCTTCGGCGCCGGCTCGGTCGCGGGTACTGGCTCGGGGGTTGCCGATGACGGCTCGGGGTCCGTCGTCTTGGCCGTCGGTGCGGCATCGGTCGCTTCCCTGCTGCGCCGCACCGCTCCTATGGAGGGTCGCCGCCCAACCTCTGCCGGCGCGCCGGGAGCTGTCGGAGCCTCGGGCGCCATCGTCGCCGGGGATGCCCGGCCAATCGCGTCGGACCCTGGGGGCGGGTCCCGTGGGGCAGGCGTGCCGGGCCGGGGGAAAGCGGCTGCGCCGGACATGGAACGCTCGAGCACGCTGACCCTTTCCGACAGCGCCTCCGTTCCGGAGTCGAGGTCGGGTCGCACTGCTCGCACTGCGGCGATTTCGAGGACCACCTGCGCGTCAGGCGCCTCGCGCATGTCGACCAGGGCGTGGCCCAGAATCTCCATGCTGCGCACGACGCGGGCCAACCCCATCGCCTCGGCCAGAGCGCGGAACCGCTCGAGCGATGGACCGGAGACCGTGCACAGCTCGGGGGCCAGCGCGGCGAGGAAGACCTGGCGGAGGTCGTCGATCAGCTCCGTCGCCAGTTGTTGGGGGCCCCAGCCGCCCGCCAGCAGCGCACTGAGAGCGACGAGCACGGAGTTGACATCACCTTCAGCCAGGGCCTCGAGCACCGCTGCGAGTTCAGGACGGGCGGCGTCCGCGGAACCCGAGGCCACGACCTGATCAAGCGCGGAGAGCGCATCACGAGCCGAACCCCGACCGCGCCGCACCGCAGCCTCGAGCGCCTCCCCGTCGACATGCAGCTCGGCCACCTCGTTGACCGACTCGAGCAGGTCATGCAGCGTCTCCGCACCCAGGAGCCGGAATTCCAGGTGTTGGGTACGGCTGCGGATGGTTGGCGGCACCTTCTGAGGGTCGGTCGTGGCGAGCACGAAGACGACATGGCTCGGCGGCTCCTCCAGCGTCTTCAACAACGCGTTGGCCGCCGCGGTGGAGAGCATGTGGACCTCGTCGACGATGTACACCTTCCAGCGACCTGGTGTGCCGAGCCCGGCGTGGGCGACGAGGTCACGCATGGCATCCACGCCGTTGTTCGACGCGGCATCGAGCTCGTGCACGTTGAGGGAACTGCCCTGGGTGATCTCGATGCACGACGTGCAGACGCCGCAGGGCTCGCCATCGACGGGCGCCTCGCAATTGAGCGCCTTGGCCAGTATGCGTGCCGAGGACGTCTTACCCGTGCCTCGCGGCCCGCTGAAGAGATAGGCGTGCGACACGCGATCGTCGCGAACGGCGCTGCGCAGCGCCCGGACGACGTGGTCCTGACCTCTGATTTCGTCGAATCGCCCCGGCCGGAAACGCCGATAGAGGGAGACGAAGGGAACGTCGGCCATGGCGGCCGAGCCTACCCACGACCTCAGACACTTCCGCCCGGTGCTCGGTGCGGCGGCCAGGTTGGCTACGGCACCCGGCCATACCCGCTGAGAGCTGCTGCCTTCCGACCCTGACTCGATTCACGAGCGGCCGTTGCGCAGGACCCGGCCACCGCACCCAACATCGGGGCGGCGCGAAATCAAGGCTAGTGGCTCGGCTCGTCCCGCTCCCGACAGGACCGTGCTCCTGCGGGTCGGTGAATGAGTCCGGCGATCAGCGAGGTGGTGACCCCTCGTCGGCGAACCCGAACGCCGCGAGAAGGGCCTCCGAGCCATGGAGACACGTCGTTCTTTTCGAGCATCCCGCCTGCGGCATCGGTCCGATCCATCGTTGCGTCTGACGTGCCGGGGTCCTGCCCCCTTGCCCTACAAACAATCAATTCGGCAAGGTTACCGAAAGGTGAACCAAAAGAAATCTTTCAGTGACCGGACGGTAACACAGAGCCATACCCCCTGGCCTGGAACGACGCCGATCGCCCATCGCCACTCGGCGTAGCCTGACCAGGCTGCAATCTCGGAGGAGTGCGAGAGCGGCCGAATCGGCACGACTGGAAATCGTGTGTTGGGCAACCAACCGTGGGTTCAAATCCCACCTCCTCCGCTCTGGGCAGGACTCAACCGGCGCATCAACCTGGCCGATACGTCAGCGTGGACAACCCAAGGTTCGGCCGAGAGGCCGCAGAGCCCCCCGGTGGGCTGCCCGCGCATGTGCACCCGACAAGCGCGCCCGCGCCTGCGTCGGCGGCAATGCCGACTGATATCCCGTCCGACCAGTACGGGAAACGTGTGACGCCGCCATGAGGACGGAAAAATGACGACCGATCTGACCGACGATTCTGACCTGGGCGAGGAGGAGTTCCGTTGGGACGACTTCCTGCCCGACCCTGACGACGCCGAGTTGGCAGCAGAGGCTGCTGCGCTGGATGACCAGGCTGAACTCGATCTCGACGACTCCGATCTCGACTGGGAGGCGGCGCTCCGCGAGGACACTGAGCAGGAGCTCGGAGCGGACGGCAGCGCTCACGCTGGGGCCGCTTTCGATCGGATCGTCGATACGGTGCGCCGCTCATTTGAGGAGCCCGAGTCGAAAACGGAGTTGGACACCGACACTGAGTTGGAGATCGAAGCCGCGCTGGAGCTGGAGGCCGAAACCGGGCCCGTGGCAGACCTGGAAACCGAGCTGGAGCTGGCGACTAAGCGCTCCAACGCGGAGATGGAACCCGAGGCACAGCTCGAGGCCGAGCCGGAGGCAGAGCTCGAGGCCGAACCGGAGGCAGAGCTCGAGGCCGAGCTCGAATCCGAACCCGAGGCAGAGTTCGGGGAAGATCTCGAATCCGAACCCGAGCCAGAGCTCGAGGCGGAGCTGGCGTTAGCGATGGCGCGGGCGCTGGAGCTGGAGCTCGAGCCCGAAGCCGAGCTATTCGAGCCCGAAGCCGAGCTGGCGCTGGACCCCGAGCTCGAGCCGGACGAGGGTTTGAGAGCCGGCACCGACGTGCAAACTGCATGGAAGCTGGCTATTGCGGCTGAGTTCGGGTGGGATGTAGAAGACCTGCTGACTACCTACCCGGGGCTCTACCCGGGGCTGGAGCCCGAAACGAATCCCGATGCGGAACCGAATGCTGCGACGGCGGCCGTGGGGGCACTAGAGCTGATCGTCTCCTGGGAGGCGGAGCCGGAGCCAGAAGTGGAGCCGGAGCCAGAAGTGGAGCCGGAGCCAGAAGTGGGCGAAGCCACAGAATGGCCATCGGATGACCCAGTCGAAACCACGGACTGGCTATGGGATGACCCAGAAGTGGGCGAAGCCACGGAATGGCCATCGGATGACGACTTCTACGGACCGTCCCGTCCCCGCCGATCGAAGCGGGACGAACGCGAGAAGCGGAGCCGCGTCTTCACCACGACGGTCGTGCTCGCATGCGTGTTCGCCGGGCTCGTGGCCGGCGCCGCCGCCGAGCGCTGGCTCCACCGTTCGACCCCTGCCGTCACGACGCCCGCCGCCCATTCAACGGCGAGGGTTTCGTCCACCTCTGACGCAGCCCAGATCCAGGCAGCCCAGATCCAGACGGCCACCGACGCTGCCGACTCGGCGACGGCGGCGGCACGAGTGGGGCTCGCCTCGCTTCCGAGCTTTCCGACGCCTGCCAACGTGGCAAGGGAGATCAACCCCTACCTCTCCTCACTGCAGCTCTACGCGTCCTTCCTCTCAGGGCGGAAGGTGCCCGAGCAAGCGCAGTCGGCGGCGGCCAGCGCTGAGGCTCAGGTGGCCCAGGATTTGCAGTTCCTCAGAACCATCGACGGCCTCCCACCCCTGCAGCTCGGTGCCTACATGACGCAATTCGCGACGGAGGCGACCCAGCTGCAGGCGACCCTGAACACACTCGAGCAGAACCTCCGCCCGCCGATCTCCTGAGACCGCCCAGGTCGGCGATCTCCGGATTTCTTTCCGGTCGACCGAACTCCCATACTGGGGCATCGCATCCACTGACACCACGACCCCGCTCAGCGACCAGGACGCCATGGAACTTGCCCTGGCAGAGGCGCACGCAGCGTCCAAAGACGGCGAAGTTCCCGTCGGTGCCGTCACCTTGATTGCAGGGAAGGTCGTGGCGGCGCGCCACAATCAGCGTGAAGCCACTGCCGACCCGACGGCACACGCGGAAATTCTGGCACTGCGCGACACCGCCGCCGCTCTCGGTGGATGGCGGCTGTCGGACGTCACCCTGGTCGTCACGCTCGAGCCCTGCCCGATGTGCGCCGGTGCGCTGCTGGCCGCCAGAGTCGGCCGGCTGGTCTACGGGGCAACCGACCCGCGGGCCGGCGCCTGCGGCACGCTCTACAACCTCTGCGCCGACCCACGGCTCAACCACGAGATCGACGTCACCGCGGGCGTCCGCGCTGCGGAGTGCAGCGCTCTGTTGTCGTCGTTCTTCGCCGGGAAGCGACCAGACGGCGGCCGGACGCCCCCGTCGGCTCCGTTCTCGGGCAGCCGGGACTGACCAGCGGGTCGCCGACGGGAGAAACGGACTCAAACAGGCGACGCAACCGGCGTCGCCGAGGTCCCCCGATTGTCATCCTGAGCGCCCGAATTGGGCGATTCCAGCACCGGCCGGCGGTGTCAGACGGGACCCGGCGGGCACGGTCGGGCAACGCCATGGACCCTCGTCCTGACCTCGTTCTTCGCGCCGTTGCCGCCCCCAGAGGGCCCTCCTCGAGCTTCCGGACCAGGTCAGAGCGACTAGGATCTCCGCCGGAGGAGTGCGAGAGCGGCCGAATCGGACGGTCTCGAAAACCGTTGTGCCTCATGGGTACCGTGGGTTCAAATCCCACCTCCTCCGCTCGGGGCCGCAGAGGCCCACCGCACGGGCGGGTGCGGCAAGAACATCGGCAGGGCAAGCGCCTTGCCGGCAGCACCTGGTCGCTCCCTGGCGGCCGGAAAGGAGTACACCGTGGCACGCGCACGTTCGACATTCGGGAAATTACAGCGCGACCAGGCCAAGAAGGACAGGGCCAAGGCGAAGATGGACGACCGCATTTCGCGGAAGGAGGACAAGGCGGCTGCCAGTGAGCAGGCTGCCCCCTCTCCGTCGGCCGACGAGGTCGACCAGACCCGTCTGCTGGAGGAGTTCGCTGCACTGCACGAGGACCTGGCCGAAGGCCGCATCTCCCTTGACGACTTCGAGGTCCGCCAGGAGGAGCTTCGCGCCAAACTCGTCGTCTGACAGGGGTCCGATGGTGCAAGTGGCTCTGGCCACGCACCTGCCGCTCCTGTCAGGCCGGGTTTCCGCTCTCGCGGCCCTCCAGCCACCGTCGAAAGCCGGCTGCGTTGGAATGGACGCCGTTCATGATGTCCAGCTTCTCCTTGTGCGCCGCGTCGATATCGCCCAGAAGCGGGTCGAAGCGGGCGGCGAGGGCATCCGCGATATCGGTCCCTTGCCGATAGGCCGACTCCGCCGTCTCGGCCCACAGTCGCAGCGTCTCGTCGGCCTCGGCCAGGAGCTCCTCGGGCTGCTCGAGCAGGCCGTAATGCGCCAGGGCGATGGCCGAAGGCCGGCGTGCGGCGAACTTGGCCAATGAGGCGAGGGCCTGCTCGAGGTCGAAGTCCGGGGGTGGGGTCGCAGGGCGCAGGACCCCGCCGTCGGGCAGTTTGACGCCGACGGCATCGCCGGCGAAGAGAACACCACTCAGCGAATCGTGCAACCCCACGTGGTGCTTCGCGTGCCCGGGTGAATCCAGGGCCACCAGACTGCGCCCCGGGCCGACCTCGATCTCCTCACCGTCATGCAGGACATGGAGACGCTCTTGTGGCGTGGGGTCGATGCGGCCGTAGAGCGAGTCGAGGAGCGGTCCGTAGACGCGCGCCGCGGAATCAATGAGTCGCGATGGGTCGGCCAGGTGCCGCGCCCCCTTCTCGTGGACGTAGACCGTTGCCGAGGGAAACGCGCGGGCGACATCGCCGACCCCGCCGGCATGGTCGAGGTGGATGTGGGTCACCGCGACTCCGGCGAGCTCGGCCGGGCCGACGCCGATCTGCTCAAGGGCAGCGAGCAGCACCGGGACCGACGTCTGGCTCCCGGTCTCGATCAACACGGGTGCGGATCCTTCGATGAGGTAGCCCGCGGTCACCCGCTCCCAGCCCCCGAGCATGGTGTCGATCTCGAGCACACCCGGGGCGATGGAACGTGGCGGGGGTACGGCGGGAACGGCATCGTCGGTTTCGGGGTCGTGGACGTGCGAGCCGGCAGCGGCGTGGCGGTGGGCCCGACCCCCGTGTGCGTGCGTCCCGCTCATGACGCGGGGACGCGGACCATGTCAGCGCGCCGCGCCGGTGCGGCGGCGGACGGCGACGCGACCGAGACGCTTCATCTTCCCGACGGATGCCGAGGTGAGAGTGTTGTCGACGAGGACACGCGAACCGTCGTCGGCGAGGGCGAGCGGATCACTCCCGCTGAGGCGGAAGGCGGAGTTGATCAACGAGACATGTGAGAAGGCTTGTGGGAAGTTGCCGACCAGCCGCCCGGCCAGCGGGTCGTACTCCTCGGACAGCAAGCCGAGGTCGTTGCGCAAGGCCAGCAGGCGCTCGAAGAGCTCCGTGGCTTCCTCGGCGCGTCCGATCATGTGCAGGCAGTCGACCAGCCAGAACGAGCACGCCAGAAAGGCGCCTTCCCGTCCCGTCAATCCGTCGACGGCACCGTCATCGGTGGTGCGATAGCGCAGCACGAAGCCATGGTCCATGAGGTCCCGCTGCACGGCCTCCACGGTGCTCACCACCCGCGGGTCTGTGGGCGGCAAGAAGCCGACGAGGGGGATCATCAGTACGCTCGCATCGAGCTGGTTCGAGCCGTAGTACTGGGTGAACGCCCCGATGTCGCTGTTGTAGCCCTTCTCGCAGACCTCGGTGAAGATGTCGTCCCTCAGCGAGCGCCACGTGTCGAGGGGGCCGTCGAGGTCGGGCCACTCCTCGAGGGTGCGCACCGCCCGGTCGACGGCGACCCAGGCCATGACCTTGGAGTGCGTGAAGTGCCGGCGCGGGCCCCGCACCTCCCAGATGCCGTCGTCGGGCTGCTGCCACCCCTTCTCGAGGAATGCCACGAGCTGTTTTTGCAGGCCCCAGGCGGACCGGCTGTGCACACCCTCGGCCCGGGCCGACGAGTACAGGGCGGACATGACCTCGCCGTACACGTCCAGCTGGTACTGATCGGAGGCCGCGTTGCCGATCCGGACGGGTGCCGAACCTTCGTAGCCGGGGAGCCAGTCCGCCTCCCATTCGTCCAGCCGGCGTTCGCCGCCCGGCCCGTACATGATCTGCAGTTTCGAGACGTCACCGGCAACGGCACGCAGGAGCCAGTTGCGCCAAGCCAGGGCCTCTGTGTTGTAGCCGCCCCGCATCAGGGCCTCGAGCGTGAGCGTGGCGTCGCGCAACCAGCAGAACCGGTAGTCCCAGTTGCGGTTTCCCCCGAGCGCTTCGGGGAGCGACGTGGTGGCAGCGGCCACGATGCCGCCGGTCGGGACGTACGTCAGGGCCTTCAGGGTGATGAGGGACCGGACCACGGCGTCCTTGTAGGGCCCGATATAGCAGCATTGTGTGGCCCACTCGGTCCAATAGGCCTCGGTGAGGTGCACCGAGTAGTAGCTGTCCAGCGGCGGCGGAGGCTCCTCGTGCGAGGGATACCACACGAGCGTGAAGGGGTAACGCTGGTTCTCGGTGACGGTGAAATCGGCGACGGTGCGCATGTCCTGACCAACCGCATCGACCCGGTGCCAGAGCGCCAACGAGTCCGGGCCGGCCGTCAGGCGGGTCAGTCCATCGTCCGAGGTGACCCATGGCACCACCTCCCCGTAATCGAAGCGCACCGCGAGCTCCATGCGCATGTCGACCGTGCCGCTCACGCCCTCCACCGAACGCACCAGGTGCGGATGTCCCTCCCGCACCGGCATGCAGTCGGTCACCCGCACCGTTCCGGTGGCGGTGTCGTATTCGGTCTCGACCACGAGGGTGCCGGGGCGGTACCAGCGCCGCGTGGCCAGGATTGCAGACGTGCCTCCCACGGGCGCAATCTTCCAAAAACCGTGGTCCTCGTCGCCCAGCAGTCGTGCGAAGCACGATGGCGAATCAAAGTGCGGCAGGCACAACCAGTCGACTGAGCCGTCCATGCCCACCAAGGCGGCCGTATGGAGGTCCCCGATGACCGCGTAATCCTCGATGCGCTGGGTCATGACTTCATTCTTGCCCGTTCAGCCCGAGATGCACGGCCCGGTGCTGACCGACGAATGGTGCCGCTCCGCCTGCTGCACCCGCGTCAGGACTCCGGGCGAGGTCAGGGCGTAGCCGACGTCCTGGTAGACGGTGGAACGGGAGAAGACGACTCCGATGACCTGGCCCCCCGGGCCGAGCAGCGGGCCACCGGAATTGCCCGGCAGCACGCTGGCATCGAGAGCGTAGACGCCTCTCGTGACCGACCCGTTGTTGTAGATGTCCTTGCCGGTCGCGGTGACCTCCTCGGTCACGCCGGCCGCGCCGATGCTCAGCCCTCTGTCCTCCGGATAACCGAGGAGCGCGGCCTGGGTACCGCGAGGAACGATGGACGAGCTGATGGGGAGGGCTGGACCGAGGGGCGCATCGGTCCTGAGCACCGCCAGGTCGAAGTCGGGATCGAAGAGCACAGGCGTCGCGTCGTACGCGCTGTTCCCCAGGAGCACCTGCGTGTTGCCATTGCTCTCCCCCGCGACGACGTGCGCATTGGTGGCGACGAGTCCGGGTCCCACCACGAATCCGGAGCCCTCCTGTTCGTTGCTGCACGCCGTGCCGAGGATCTTGACCGTCGAGAACACAGCCGGGTCGGCCAGCGCCCTGGTCTCCGCGTCCGTCGGCGTCGACACCGCGGGAGTCGAGGGCGGGGTGAGCGTCGAGAAGGCCTGGGGGAAGCCCTGGTTGTTCAGGAAGGTCTGCAGGTCGTTGAAGATGGAGGGGGCCTGGGGCAGGACCCTGTCGATGGAGTGGAGGATGTCCGAGCGGGCCACCGCGGCGTCGAGGGACGTGAAGCGGCTGTTCGGGGACAGGACGACCGCCGCGACGACCCAGACCGACAAGAGGACGGCGAGGACCGCCACCCCGACTCCGAGCACGGCGTCGACATTGCCCAGATGGTGCCGGCGCACCGTGACGTTGCTCCAGGTGCCGAGCACGCGGCCGGCGTACCCGAATCCGCAGGCGGTCAACAGGACCAGCGACACGACGACGATGGAGCGGGTGACGTCGCCATGCCCACTCCGCAACAACGGCACCCACACCAGGGTCCCGAGAAGGAATCCCAACAGAAATCCGCCGAATGTGAGGAGCTGGACGAGCGCCCCGAGCCGGAGGCCGTGGACGGCCGCCAGCAGCATCAGCCCGATGATCAACAGATCGACCCAGTCCACCGATGCGAGGGTAGCGAACGGTGCACGGGGAGATGCGCCCCCCACCGCTATTCTCCTCGTGCTGTGCTTCCACGCTCCGTGTCTCGACACTGGCGTGTCCGGCGACGCATTGGCGGCATGTCCCTCGTCCTAGCTGCGGTGGCCGTGACCGCGTCAGGCTGCGGGCTGTCCGGACACCCGGGTTCGTCCAAGGCCGCGCGCGTCCTCGGTGAGCCCACTGGCACCACGCTCGCCGTGGGCCAGCCCGCTCCTCCCAGCACCGGCGAACTCGGAGCAGTCTCGTGTGCGACGGCCCGGCGCTGTTGGGCTGTCGGGGTCGCCGGGCCCAATCCGGCTCCCGCGACCGGCACCACGGTCATCGCCGCCACCACCAACGGCGGGCTGTCGTGGAAGGCACAGCACGTCGTCGGTGGAAGCACCCCGCAGCTGAGTGCCGTCTCCTGCCCGACCGCGACCAATTGCATGGCGGTCGGCTCCGACGGGGCATCGCTGCCCGGAAGCGGGGTCGTCGTCACCACCAGCGATGCCGGCGTGACGTGGTCGCTCGCGGCGTCACCGCAGAACGCTCTTGTCGTCGCGAGCGTGACCTGTGCGACCACGTCCGACTGTACGGCCGTCGTGAGCGACGGCACCTCGACGTGGTCCGCCCACAGTGCCGACTTCGGCATGAGCTGGGCACAGGAGGGGAACCTCCCGGCGCTCTTCCTTCCGGGAAGCGACCTGACGTGCATGGCGGGCGGCACGTGCATCGACGCCGGCTACGTCCCGACCAGCAACAGCCACGGGGAGGGCGCGGTCGCGGTGAGCGGTGACGGTGGACAGACGTGGGCCTTGGCGACCGTGCCCTCAGGTTCGGGCGTGCTGCAGAGCACCGCCTGTCTTTCTTCCTCTATCTGCCTCGCCGCGGGCACGACCGCGACGACGGTCAGCGACGTCGTGCCCGCCAAGGGTGAGCTTCTCCGCAGCGCCGACGGGGGGCACACATGGGAGCCGTCGGCCGGGGCAGTGCCGGTCGACGACGTCTACGGGGTGGCCTGCCCTTCGGCCAAGCAATGCGCCATGGTCGGAACCAAGTGGGTCGGTCTCCCCGCCGTCGGTACCGGTGCCGTGGCCCAGAGCATTGATGCCGGGCTCACCTTCAGAGATTCGGCCACGGCCTACACCCCCATCACATTGACCGCCGTGGCCTGCCCGACGGCGGCCGGCTGCGTCGCGGTCGGGGGGGACACCGTGGCTCGCCTCACGCTCCTCCAACCCAAGCGGCGCCCCGCGCCCGCGACGTCCTAAAGGGGGCGGCGGCGCGAGCGCTCCGCACCAGGTCAAGGGCGGTCACGGAACCCGGACATCGGCTCCACGTCAGAGGAAGATCCCTAGTCAGAGGGGTCACACCCCCGTAGACTCGGGAGTGCCAGACGACCCGTAATTGCCAAGCGTACGGGGGGTACGCGGACCCCCGTCGCCCGAAGGATGGAGGAGCGTCATGCCGCAGACCTGCCCTCAGTGTCAGAGCGAAGCCGCCGAGGATGCCAGCTTCTGCCCGAGCTGCGGAGCCACGTTGATTGTGGAGGTGACGGCAGCCCAGGACGCTCCGTCCGTGACCGCTCCCGCCACGGCGGCAGCTGCGCCGGCCGGCACCGCACCCAGTGCGTCGACCATGCCGGCCTACAAGTTCGACGCAGCCCGCTGGTCACTCGCCGACCGGATCGCCGGTGTGGCCACCGTCGTGTTGTTCATCTCCCTTTTCCTGTCCTGGTTCGGCATCAGCGTCATCGGTATCACCGTGACCGCGAGTGGGGTGTCGGCCCACGGATACCTCTACATCGTGATGATCCTGTCGATCCTCATCGTGGCTTACCTCGTGCTGCGCGCCGGCTGGGATCAACTGCCGGGCGGCATCAACCTTCCGCATCTCACGACGATGATGACGGCGACACTGGTCAACCTGGTGATCGTTTTCATCGCCTTCATCTTCAAGCCGGGTGGATCAGGCGTTGGCTGGGAGTTCGGTGCGTTCCTCGCTCTCATCGCGGCCATCGTCGCTGCTGCGCCCTATGCGGTTCCGCAGCTGCGCGCCAAGACCATGGGCTGACTCCCGGAGGCGGCGACCTCAGTGCCGCACGGCGGCCACGAGGAGTCCGGGGATCTTTGCCGCCGACGGCTCCGCCTCGAAGGCGACGAACCGGCGCATGACGTCGTAGGAGTCGGGCGCCGTGGCGAACCAGGGCGGCTTGGGCCGGGAGCGGAACGGACCGCGCACGACCGACTTCTGCGGCCGGTCGAACATGGCCGAGTTGCCGACCACGCCGACGCCCGACTGGATGTCGTTGCGCGCGTGCCCGGGGTAGGCCCCCCAGGTCGTCGAGCCCATGGCGAACGACAGCCCATGCCAGACGTTCACGCCGACTGAGCCGTAGCGCAGGTCCGCCACGGCCCGGTCGACGCTGTCCGCCAGGTCGTGGTCCTTCAGGGACGACGGGCTCACGAGGACCGTGACGCCCAGCGTGCCCCAGATGACGTCGTTGCAGAACTCCGTGGCAGCATCGACGAAGGCCGCCGGTGAGGGGGCGGTCAGGGCCGTCTCGGCGACCTCCCCGAAGAACGACTCCACGTTGAAGCAGATATCCCCGGTCTGACCCGGCGGCACGCTGCGGATGAGGGTCCATGGCAACGCGTCGTCAGGCCCGGTCCCGTACTGCTCGGCGTCGGGGTGGACCGCCACGAAGGCATCCCTTCGCTCCGCGGCACCCGGGTAGTAGGCGCGACGCGTGGTGATGCCGGCCAACGTCTGCGTCAGGGCGCCGAGAAACGCCTCTCGCTGGGGCCAGGCAGCGTGCGTGACGATGACCCGGGCCGAGATGCAGTTGAACCCCGCGTTGTTGACCAACATGGTGGCGACGTGCTCGGCCTGGTAGAGCAGTTCGGGGATCGACCACTTGCCCGGTACCACGATCACCGGCGAGACGCTGCCGAGCTCGGCCGTCACCGGCTTGTCCAAGACGGGCTCGTCCGCTTCCTTGCGACGGACGCCTTCAGGGCCGGAGCCGAAGACGACGGCGTCGTAGGTCTTGTCCGATCCCGTGATGTGGACCTCGTCGATGCGCGCGTGCCCGGTCAGATAACGCCCGACCGCGGCACCGCCGTCGACGATGCACAGCACCCCGGCGTCGATCAGCGATGCCATGGCGCGACTCCAGTGCGGCACGAGGTAGTCGTTGACCGGGTTTGCCTTCAGCACGACGACCTTGCCCTCGACGAAGAGCTTCGAGAGGACGTCGCGGGGCCCGAGCGAAGCGACATTGCCGGCGGCCAGGACGAGCGCTGTGCCGGCGTGAGCGGCGGGGTCGGCGTAGGCCGCCGCCTGACCCGAGACGAGCGACTCGCGGGTGACGCCCGGCTGCATCCAGATCTCGGCGGTCGTCTGGGGGAAGGTGATCCGGTCGAAGGCGCCGGCCGGGAAGACCTGGACGCGCAGCCGGCCGTCGGACGCCTCGCGGACCGGCCCGGCGAACGCCGGCTTGCCGTCCTTGGCCACATCGCGCAGGGCGTCGCGCAGGAGGCGCGCCAGGCGCACGAAGGTGCCGACACCGGCGAAGAGCTCCTCGCCCGCCTCCGTCGAGCCCGGCGCGAGCCCTTTCGCCGCGCAGGCGGCGGCCAGCCAATCGTCCTCGGCGGCCATGGTGTCGGCGATGACCTGCTGCAGGAGATCGGCCCGGGCGGCGGCGTCGGTCTTGGCCCACGACGTCGTGTGGGCCGCGACATCGTCGACCAGCGCATCGAGCGCCGTGCTGTCGACGGGATCACCGGCAGGCGAAGCCCCCGGCCCGGGCTGATCACTGGTCGGGGCAACCGCCCCCCGGCTCGTGATGGTCATGTGGTCCTCCCCTTCGCGCCGCTCGTGCCGCCCGAGCGGACCGAGCGTGCGTGCCCGTTGCCCGGCCTGCGGCCAGCGTACCGAGGAACTCGCCGCGCCAACCGGGGTGCCAGACCCGCTGGTCGCGGCCACGTCACCCAGTCAGACGCGAGGGAGCACTTCCTCGGCGATCAGCTCGATGTGCTCCAGGTCATTGAGATCCAACACCTGGAGGTAGACCGACTGCGCGCCGATGCCGGCGAACTCCTGCAGCTGCGCCACGACCTCGTCCGGCGTGCCGGCCGCGCCGTGGGCGCGCAGCTCGTCGGGTTTGCGGCCGATGTTGGCCGCCCGTCGCTCCACCTCCGCGTCGGTGGCGCCGCAACACACGACCTGCGCCACCGAGAGCCGCAGTGTCCCGGGGTCTCGACCCCGCTCAGCACAGGCGGCGCGCACCCTCTCGTATTGCGCTTCGGTGTCGGCCACCGATGAGAAGGGAAGGTTGAGCTCGTCGGCGTAGGTCGCAGCCAGGCGCGGTGTGCGCTTGGTCCCTCCGCCTCCGACGATGAGCGGTGGATGGGGCTGCTGCACGGGCTTGGGCAGCGCCGGGCTGTCCTTCAATTGATAGTGCCGCCCGTTGAAGTCGAACGTCTCGCCCAGGGGCGTGGCCCAGAGCCCGGTGAGGATGGCGAACTGCTCCTCGAGCCTCTCGAAGCGCTCCCCGAGGGGCGGGAAGGGCACGCCGTAGGCGGTGTGCTCCGCGTCGTACCACCCGGCACCGAGCCCGATCTCGACCCGCCCGCCGCTCATGGCGTCCACCTCCGCCACCTGCACGGCGAGGAGTCCCGGCATCCGGAACGTCGCCGAGGTCACGAGGGTGCCCAGACGGATGCGGTCTGTTTCCCGGGCAATGCCGGCCAGGGTGAGCCACGCGTCGCTCGGACCCGGGAGACCGTCTCCTCCCATGGCCAGGAAATGGTCGGAACGGAAGAACGCGTCGAAGCCGGCGGCCTCGGACGCCTGCGCCACCTTGAGCTGCTGGTCGTAGGACGCGCCTTGCTGGGGCTCCACGAAGATGCGGACCTTCATCAGCCCAAGCTAACCGGACGAACCTCCGCCGGCCCGGGCTTCGGCCCCCGGCCTGCGCCGCCGCGCCCGGACGGGGCAAACTTCCGTGATGGACATCGGCGTGATCTTTCCCCAAACCGAAGCAGGCGGCGACCCCGGAGCGGTCCGCGCCATCGGGCAGGCCGTCGCGGACCTGGGCTACACGCACCTGGCGGCGTACGACCACGTGCTTGGTGGGGACACCGCCGTGCTCGGTGATCTGGGCGGCCCGTACACGATCGACGACACCTTCCGCGAGCCGTTGACGATGTTCGCCTACCTGGCCGGCCGGACGAACCTGGCCTTCGCCACCTCCATCCTCATCGGGCCGCAGCGCCAGACGGCGCTGTTGGCCAAGCAGGCGGCCGAGGTCGACCTGCTCTGTGGCGGGCGCTTCCGTCTGGGGCTCGGTATCGGCTGGAACAAGCTCGAGTACGACGCTCTCGGCATGCCCTTCGAGCAGCGAACGGCCATTCTGGAGGAGCAGGTCGCCGTGTTGCGCGCACTGTGGACGGAGCGGAGCGTCACCGTCGACGGCCGCTTCCACCACATCCGGGCCTCGGGGCTGGCGCCGCCACCGCTGCAGCGCCCGATCCCGATCTGGATCGGCGGCCACGCGCCCGCCGCGCTGCGCCGGGTGGGCCGCCTCGCCGACGGATGGTTTCCCATGGTCCGCCCGGGCGGAGGGCTGGAGCGGGCGCTCGAGATCATTCAGGAAGGCGCCGCCGAGGTCGGCCGTGACGTGTCGCATCTGCCGTTCGAGGGAAGGCTCGAGTACGCCACCCGCGACCACGACAAGATCGCCGAACACGTCAGCCGCTGGCAGGCCGCCGGGGCCACGCACCTGTCGGTCAACACGATGCACGCGGGACTCACCGACGTCGACGCGCACATCGGCGCGCTCGAGGAGATGGCGGAAATCCTGTTGTAAGCCGGAGGTGCCCCTTCACCGCCGTGCCAACATGAGGCATGCCGGACGAGCCGGGCCCGGAAGAACCCACGCCGGACGCCCGCCCTGACGTCGCGTTGTCGACCATCGCGAAGGAATGGGGCCGCATCGGGTGCACGGGCTTCGGGGGGCCGCCGACGCACATCGCCATGCTCCGACGCATGGCGGTCGAGCGGCACGGATGGCTCGACGAGACGGAGTTCGAGGACGCCATCGCGGCGACCAACATCCTCCCGGGCCCGGCGTCGACGCAGCTCGCCATCTTCTGTGCCTGGCGTCTGCGCGGTGTCGGGGGCGCGTTGGTCGGTGGCGCCAGCTTCATCTGCCCCGGCCTCGCGGCCATCATCGCCCTGGCTGCGGTGTTCCTCGCGTCGGCCCCGCCGATCGGGATCACGGGCGCCGCGCTGGGCGCCGGGGCGGCGGTGGCGGCAGTCGCCGTCAACGCTGCCCTCGGTCTGCTGCCCGCCAGCTGGCGCCGAGCCGGTGGGCGCCCCGGGCGGCGGGCGCGCTGGGTGGCGTTCGCCCTGGCGGGCGGGGTGGCCGCGGCAACCGTGGGGACCTTCCTGGTGCTGGTGCTGATCGCCTGCGGACTCGTCGAGGCGGCGATTTCGGGCCGGCCGCGGCCGCCGACGCGACTGCCGGGGCTGATGGCGGCGCCGGTCGGCGTCGCGGCCGTCGGCGGGCTGGGCGCCCTGGCCTGGGTCGCGCTCAAGGTCGGTGCGTTGTCGTTCGGGGGAGGGTTCGTGATCATCCCGCTCATGCAGGCTGACGCGGTGCACCACTACCACTGGATGACGAACAGCCAGTTCCTCAACGCGGTGGCGCTGGGTCAGATCACGCCGGGTCCCGTCGTGCAGACCATCGCCGTCGTCGGCTACGCGGCGGGGGGCGTGGGCGGGGCACTGCTCGGCGCCCTCATCGCCTTCGCGCCGTCGTTCGCGTTCGTCTTCGCCGGCGCCCGGCACTTCGGCGCGCTGCGGACCAATCGCCTGGCCCAGTCCTTCCTGGGCGGTGCGGGCCCGGCCGCCATCGGGGCGATCGCGGGCGCGTCCATCCCACTCGCGCTGGCTCTCACGCACGTGTGGCAGGTCGTGATCCTGGCCGGCGCCGTCGTGGCGATCATCGGGTTGCGCAGGAGCGTCGTGCTCACGCTGGTCGGCGCCGGCATGATCGGGGCCCTCGGCGCCGGCCTGGGCCTGCCCGTCGGAGCGTGATCAGCCCTCCGGCGGGGCCGGGTGGCGCGACGAGACGCCGAGCGAGGCCGGCAGCCCGTCGTGCCAGTCGGGATGGCGCAGCACCCAGCCGAGCTCGGTGCGGGCGCGGTGGTTGGAGACGGCCGGCTGGTCGCACATGAGATAGGCCAGGAACCTCCCCGCGCCGACGCGGGCGAGGGCCTCCGGGACGTGGCGCGGAGGCCGGCCCCCGAGCAGGCGGGCGACCAACGGCATCCACTCCGAGGCCGGAGCCGGGACGTCGTCGACCACGTTGAAGATGCCGGTGGGACCCTCGAGCGCCGACACCGTGGCGTCCGCCGCGTCATCGATGTGCACCAGGCCGAAGAGCCCGCCGCCGTCGCCGGGGATGGGCAGCCGGCGCTTGGCCAGCAGGGAGGCGTAGAGGCCGCCGGGCGCGAAGTAGGTGCCGGGGCCGTAGAAGGAGCCGTAGCGCAGCACGACGCCCTCGAGCACCGGGTCGCCGAGCGTGGCCGCTTCGAGGGCGGTCAACGACCCGGTGAACGTGCCGATCTGCCCCTTCGCCTCCGTCCACAGGGGGTCGTTCTCCGTGCGGACGCCGGGACCGGGTCGGTAGGCGAACGAGATGCTCTGCGCGATGACGCGCCTCGCTCCGGCGGCGCGTGCCGCGGCGAGCAGCGAGCCGGCGACCTCGCTGCGCAGGCGACTGGTCGTGTCGAAGCCGCGCTTGACCGCCAGGGGGTTGGCGGATCGGGCGAGGCTGGTCAGCTGGTTGATGACGACCTCGGGCCGGGCCTCCTCCACCGCACGGCGGAGGCCATCGGCGTCGAAGGCGTCGCCGACCGCAGGAACGACGCCCGGCACCCCCAGAGCGGCGACCCTCGCCTCCTGACGGGAGAGCACGGTGACGGCATGTCCGGCCGAGACCAACGACGTCACCAGCGGTCGACCGATGGCGCCGGTCCCTCCCACGACGAAGATCCGCATCGGCGCGACGTTAGGCCGGCACGGGGGGGACCCCTGGCTTTGGCAGGATGGGTGGGTGAGCGAGCAGAGCGGCTATCCCGGCGCGCCCCCGGCTGGTACCCCGATCCCGCCGGCGGCCCCGGACAGCGCTGGTGGGACGGCTACGCCTGGTCGGAGGCGACCGTGCTGCCCCAGCACCCGCCGCCGCCGCCGTGGGCGAGCGCCGCGGCGCCACAGGGTCCGGCGACACAGGTGGCGCCCTGGGCCGTGGCATCGGAGCGGCTCAGCACCCACAACGCGACACAGCTCGTGGAGAACGAGCGCGGCATGGTCCCGGTGGCGCGTTTCGCGGTGGCGATACCCGCCGTCTACTTCCTGGTCAGCCTCCTCCTCCAACGCGTGAACGCGGACCAGTTGCGGTCCGCCGGCCACCAGCTCCGCATCGATTGGCACGACGCGCAGAATGGCATCACGCCGCCGCCGTACCACGCACCGAACAATTCGTTGACGCCACTCGGCCTCCTTGTCGGCGCGGCCACGGTGGCCGCGGTGATCGTCGCCTGCATCTGGCAGCACCGCGCCGCATCGGCCGGGCGCGCCCTCGGCATCCCGTCCCGCCGCTCGCCGGCCTGGGGCGTCGGTGCGTGGTTCGTCCCCGTCGTCAACCTGTGGATGCCCTATTCCGCCGTGCGGGACTGCCTCCCACCTGACCACCCGTACCGGCGCCGCGTGTTGCACTGGTGGATCGCCTGGCTCCTCACCGGGTTCCTGAGCACGCTGGCCGCCGGCGCCGCACTTATCTCGAGCGGAACGGCCCTCGTGCTGTCGATCCCCGCCGCGCTGGCCTGCCTGGCAGTGATCGCCTGGGCTCCCGGGATCGTGCTGGCGATCGCGGCCTCCCATCAGGAGGTCCTGGCGCCGGAGGCGGGAGGCGTCGGGGGGCGGCAGGGCTGACCAACCCGGACCGCCTGGGCCCGCCCACTCAGGTTGCGGCGAGGCGAGGCGAAATCTCCACTCAGCAAGAAATCTTCACTTAGCAAACTGTTCACTCTGGGATTGCGCTCCTGTTGCCGGACGTTCATCTTGCCTGGCTACGTTCCTGGAAGTGGCTGACGGAGAGTTCACCCAGGCAAGTCACAATCCCGTTACGACCGAGGTGCGGTCAGATGTCGACAAGGCGCTGCTCGCCCTCGATCCGGATGCGGCGCGTCCCGAGTGCGTCATGCGCTCGATCAACCTCAACCTGGGCTTCTCGGGGCGGATCGTCCTCAGCGACATCAACGTGGAGCTGAAGCGGGGCTCCATCACGGCACTCATCGGTCCCACCGGTTCAGGCAAGTCCACCTTCCTGCGCACCCTCAACCGCATGAACGATCGCGTGCCCGGATTCATCCGCGAGGGCGACGTCCAGCTCGACGAAGAAAGCCTCTGGGCGCAGCACGTCGATCTCCTGACCCTGCGCCGGCGCGTGGGAATGTTGTTCCAACGCCCGAACCCGTTCCCGATGTCGATCAAGGACAACGTGGTCGCCGGGGTCAAGGCGCACCGCATCGCAAAGGGCAAGCAGCTCGATGTCGTCTGCGAGCGCCGGCTCACCGAGGTCGGGCTGTGGGACGCGGTCAAGGACCGCCTGAACGACTCGCCCTTCCGCCTTTCGGGCGGCCAGCAACAGCTGCTCTGCCTGGCCCGGGCACTCGCGGTTGGACCTGAGGTCCTGTTGCTCGACGAGCCGACCTCGTCGCTCGACCCTCTCACGACGGAGTCGATCGAGGGATTGCTCAAGACGCTGGCACCCGCGCTGACCCTGATCGTGGTGACGCACAACCTCGGCCAGGCGGTGCGGGTTTCGCAGCAGACGATGTTCTTCTACCAGGGGGCGCTCGTCGAATACGGAGCCACCGACGAACTGTTCAACAGGCCGTCGCATCCGGACACGGAGCGCTACGTCACTGGACGGATGGGCTAGGCAACGGATCCGGACTCCGAGGGCACGGAGTCGAGTGAACATCACAAGCCACATCAACCGACTCACCCAGTGCAGCACCAACCACACCGACATCACAAGGAGAGAACCTGTGACAAAACTGATGAGAGCGACGCGACTGCGGCGAGGAGTGATCACCGCTGTTGCGGCGGCAGGGCTCGCGCTGAGCTCTGTCGTCATCAGCACGGCTGCGTCTGCCGCCAAGCTGCCTTCCGGCGGCGTGGAGAAGCCGGCCGGCGGCCAGGTGACGGAAACCGGGAGCACCCTCCTCTACCCGCTCTTCAACCTGTGGGCGAGCGGGTACAACGAGAAGTACTCGAACACCACCATCCAGACTGCAGCGACGGGGTCAGGCACCGGCATCTCGGACGCCACCAACGGGACCATCAACGTCGGCGCCTCCGACGCCTACCTGTCGCCAGCCAATGTCCAGGCCAGCCCGCACCTGAAGAACATCCCCCTGGCGATCTCGGCCCAGATGGTGGCCTACAACATCCCGGGCGTCACGGCGCACCTGAAGCTGAGCGGGAAGCTGCTGTCACAGATCTACTCGGGCACCGTGACCAACTGGAACGCCTCGCAGATCGCCAGCGCCAACCCCGGGGTGACGCTGCCCAACCTGCCGATCGTCGCGTTGCACCGGTCGGACAGCAGCGGTGACACGTTCCTGTTCACCACCTACCTGTCCAAGGCCGACCCGTCGGGTTGGGGCACCAAGATCGGCTTCAACACGACCGTGCCGTGGCCGAACGCGCCGGGTGCGCTGGGCGAGAACGGCAACTCGGGCATGGTCTCGGGCTGCAAGGCCACGCCGGGCTGCGTCGCCTACATCGGCATCAGCTACCTGACCCAGGTCCTGCAGGCCGGCCTCAGCTATGCCGCACTCGGCAACGCCAAGGGCCAGTACGTCCTGCCGACACAGGCGACCATCGCCGCCGAGGCGGCCGGATTCGTGAAGAAGACCCCGGCCAACGGGACCATCTCCCTCATCTACGGCCCCATCAGCGGCGGCTACCCGATCGTCAATTACGAGTACGCCATCGTGTCGAACGACCAGTCGTCCTCCTCGGACGCCAAGAACATCCGGTCCGTGCTCGAGTGGGCGATCAACCCGAAGCAGGGCTCCGCGACCTCCTACGTGTCGCAGGTGAACTTCCTGCCGCTGCCGGCCAAGGTCGTGGCGCAGTCGGTCAAGCAGATCCTGAGCATCAAGTAGCGATGGCAACCGTCGGCGGCGTGGCGGGGCATGTCCCCGCCACGCCGCAAGCGGGCTCCATGGGCAAGCCCCCGCTGCCCCGGCGGGTGCTGGACTTCGCCCGCCGCAACGAGGAACACGCGTGGCGCAGCTCGGCCTGGATCGCTGTCCTGTTGCCCTTGGCGGCCCTCGTGTTCGCCGTCTCGGTGCTGGCCGTCAAGGCATGGCCGGCCATCCGGGTCAACGGCGCGTACTTCCTCTACGGGCGCAACTGGACGTACGGCAACGGGTACGGCACCGTGGTGCACACCAACGGCGTGGCCCATCCGATGGGGGCCCAATTCGGCGCCTGGGCCATCATCTGGGGGACCGTTGTGTCGTCCCTCATCGCCATCGTCATCGCCGTGCCGCTCTCCATCGGCGCCGCCTTCGCGTTGACCGAGCGGATGCCCACGTGGATCTCCAAGCCGCTCGGCTTCACCATCGAGATCCTGGCCGGCATCCCGAGCGTGGTCATCGGGTTGTGGGGCATCCTCACCTTCGGCCCGTGGCTGGCCAAGAACGTCTTCCCGCTCATCGCCAACAACGTGCCCGACGTCCCGGTGCTGCGGTACTTCCGGAACCCCACCGGCACCGGGGAAGGGCTCCTGGCGGCGGGGATCGTGCTCGCCCTCATGATCGTCCCCATCATCGCCTCGACCACCCGGGACCTGTTCCAGCAGGTCCCCCCGCTCCCCAAGGAGGGGGCGTCCGCGCTCGGCATGACCGACTGGGAGGTGGCGAACAAGGTGACGCTCCCATGGGTGCGCTCCGGCATCCTCGGCGCGACCGTGCTGGGGCTCGGGCGGGCGCTGGGCGAGACCATCGCCATCGCGATGATCGGCGGTGCCTCGCTGCACATCCCGCCGACGATCTACCTCCCGTTCACCACGGTGGCGGCCACCATCCTCACCCAGCTCGACGGCGCCCTCAGCGACGGCACGGGCTTCGCCGTGGCCACGCTGGCCGAGCTGGCTCTCGTGCTCGCCGTCATCTCGGTCGGGGTCAACCTGATCGCCCGCATGATCATCAGGCGGACAGGGCGCGTGGGCACTCCGGTCGGCGGCGCCTGATGGCGTCCACGACGTTGTCCGGCGGGCCCGCCACACGCCGCCGCCGCGTCTCGACCGTCACGTGGCAGCTCCTCACCTACCTGGCGCTGGTGCTGATCATGGCCCCGGCCGCCTGGCTCCTGCTCGGCGTGCTGACCCGGGCCTGGTCGCACTGGCAGTGGAGCGTCCTCTGGACCCAGCTCACCCCCACCGGGGGCGGCCTCCGGGACCAGATTCTGGGCACCCTGATCCTCATGGTGGGCGTCTTCATCATCGCCGGCACCATCGGCGTGCTGGCCGGCATCCACCTCGCCGAGTTCACCCAACCGAAGAAGATCGGCGGCCGGCTCAGCGGCCCGCTCCGCACGGCCTCGGACATCCTGTCGGGCTTTCCCTCCATCGTGCTCGGCTACGTGGGCTACGTGGCGCTCGTCGTCGGGCTCCACTGGGGCTTCTCGCTGGCCTCCGCGCTCATCATCCTGTCCATCATGGTGATCCCCTACATCGCCAAGACGACCGAGAACTCGCTGCGCCAGGTGCCGACCGGCTACCGGGAAGGTGCCGCCGCCCTGGGCATGTCGTCCGGCTACGGCCTGCGCAAGGTCGTACTGAAGAGCGCCCTGCCCGGCATCGTCACCGGGCTGCTGCTGGCCCTGGCCATCGCCTGTGGCGAGACGGCGCCCCTCATCTACACGGCCGGATTCTCCAACACGCTGCCGCACTCGCTGACCCACGCGCAGTTCCCGTACC
Organism: uncultured Acidimicrobiaceae bacterium; assembly: GCA_963719485.1. Lineage (GTDB taxonomy): Bacteria > Actinomycetota > Acidimicrobiia > Acidimicrobiales > RAAP-2 > Bog-473. The sequence goes on along the minus strand of OY970387.1, from coordinate 1,713,708 downwards.
TGACCTACGTGGTGTTCACGTACTACAACGACCCGTCGGTACAGAAGCACTACATCTCGTACGACGCCGCGCTGATCCTGGTCGTCATCGTCCTCCTGCTGTTGGTGTCGAGCCGCATCGTCGTGGCCCGCACCCAGCGCCACTCCGAGAGCGCCCCCCAGGGGGGCCGCACGTTCTTCACCCGCTTTCGCAGCGTGACGAACGTGCTCTCCCCCACGGCGCCCGGCGGTGTCACACCGGACGACGAACCGGGGCAGGAACCCGACCTCGGCACCTTTCCGCAGCACTAGAGCCGCCGCGCCTCCGCTGCCACGACCCGACGGCGGGCGCACGGGTTCCTGCCGTCCGCCGCCACCTTCTAAGGTGGCCCCGAATTGCAGCACGGCCCGAGCGACAAGGAGGAACGTTGAGCGAAGGACCTGAATGGGGCCCCCTGACCCGGCTCGCAGGCGTGTGGGAAGGCCAGGAGGGCGAGGACGTGGCCTACGCGAACGACGACGGGAAGATCGGCCTGACCCCGTACCGCGAGCACATCGACTTCAAGCCCTTCGGCCCGGTGGAGAACGGGAGCCAGGTGCTCTACGGCCTCGACTACCGCATGGCGGCATGGCGGGGCACCGAGGAGAATCCTTTCCATACCGAGGTCGGGTACTGGCTCTGGGATGCCCGCGACAGCGAGGTGGTCCGCGGCTTCATCATCCCGCGGGGCTCCGCCGTCGTGGCGGGCGCCGTCGTGGCGCCCGATGCCACTACCTTCACCCTGGAGGCGGATGTCGGCAGCCAGACCTACGGCATTTTGTCGAACAACTGGCTGGACAAGAACGCGCGGGCCATCCGGTACGAGGTGACCATCGACACCAGCGTCGACGGGGAGTACTCCTATTCCGAGACGACGGTGATCCACCACGCCAGGATGCCCGAGCAGGTGGTCCATACCGACAGCAACACGCTGAAGCGGATCGCCGACGCCTAGGCCCGACCTGTAGGGTCGGCAGCGGCGGGGGTCGTCGAGGCCGCAGGGAGGCTGTCATGTTCGAGTGGTCCGAAGAGCAGCTGGCGATCCGCGACGCGGTCCGGCGCTTCGTCGAGGAAGAGGTCGAGCCGAACGTCGAGGAGCTCGAGCACGGTGACACCCCGCCGTACGAGGTCATCCGCAAGCTGTACCGGACCTTCGGCCTCGACGCCCTGGCCCGGGACTCCTTCAAGCGGGCGCTCGAGCGCAAGACGTCGGGTGCGCCGCCCTCCGAGCGTTCCGAGGGGGGTGGCAACGCCGCCATGACCCTCATCCCCATCATCGAGCTGTGCCACTACTGCCCGGGCATCGTCACGGCCCTCGGGGTCAGCACCGGCCTGGCCGGCGGCACCATCATGAAGGGTGGCACCCCGGCCCAGATGGAGCGCTGGGGTCTCGACCTCATGACACTCGACAAGGTCGGGGCCTGGGCCATCACCGAGCCCGACTCGGGGTCCGACGCGCTCGGCGGGATGAAGTCGTCGGCGCTGCGGGACGGCGACGAGTACGTGCTCAACGGGAACAAGACGTTCATCACCAACGGTCCCTACGCCGACACGATCGTCTTCTACGCCAAGCTGGACGACGGCAGCGACACGGCGTTGCGCCAGCGCCCCGTCCTGACCTTCATCCTCGACCGCGGCATGCCCGGGCTCGAGCAGTCCAAGCCCTTCCGCAAGATGGGCCTGCACTCTTCGCCGACGGGCGAGCTCTTCCTCACCGATGTGCGGGTGGGCAAGGATCGGCTGCTCGGCGAGACGGAGGGCACACCCGGCGGGAGCGAAGGGCGCGAGAGCGCCAAGGGGAACTTCGTCACCGAGCGGGCCGGCGTCGCCGCCATGTCACTCGGGCTCATTGAGGAGTGCCTGAAGCTCTCGGTCCAGTACGCCAAGGACCGTCTCCTGTGGGAACGGCCCATCGCGGAGTTCCAACTCATCCAGCTGAAGCTGGCCCGCATGGAGATCGCCCGGCTCAATGTCGAGAACCTCGTGTTCCGCCACATTGAGATGAGCTCGGCGGGCAAGAGCCTGACCCTGGCCGAAGCCTCGGCCATGAAGCTCTACTCGGCTCAGGCCGCGTCGGAAGTCGCCATGGAGGCCGTGCAGCTCTTCGGCGGCAACGGGTACATGTCCGAGTTCCGGGTGGAGCAGCTGGCGCGGGACGCCAAGGTGTTCCAGATCTACGCCGGGACGGACGAGATCCAGGTGACACACATCGCCCGCGACCTCCTCGGCCGTTGACATGAGCGACCCGTTCGGGCCGGCGCTCGCCGATCCCGTGTTCGACGACATGGTCGACAAGCGGCGCGCCGTGCACCGGCGGCCCGAGCTGTCGTTCGCCGAGCACGACACGACGGCGCTGATCCGCGACCACATGGCCTCGCTGGGCATCGAGGAGGCGTTGCGGGTGACCGAGACCGGCGGCATCTTCGCGATAGAGGGCGGCCGGCCGGGGCGCAGCGTCGTGCTGCGGGGTGACATCGATGGGCTACCGGTGCAAGAGGACCAGGCACGGGCCGTCCACTCGGAGGTGGAGGGCGTCATGCACGCCTGCGGCCACGATGTCCATGTGGCCTCCCTGCTGGGCGCGGCCTCGCTGCTGGCCGCGCGGCGCGAGGATCTACAGGGCCGCTACGTCTTCCTCTTCCAGCCGGCCGAGGAGGCGCTGTGCGGGGCCAAGTCGATGCTCGAGGGCGGCGCGCTGACCACCATGGAGGGCTCTCGCCTCGTCGGCTTCCATGTCACCTCGCAGGCCCCAACGGGCTTCGTGGGCCTACGGGCCGGCATCGCCATGTCGGAGGCGAACTCGGTGCGCATCACGCTGAGCGGCCCGGGCGGGCACGGCGCCATACCCTCGGCGCAGGGCGACGTGATCCGGGCCACGGCCGAGCTGGTGCGCCGGTTGGGCGAGGTGGCCGCCGGGTTGTCCTACGAGGGCACCGACTGCGTGTGCAGCGCGGGCACGATCCACGCCGGCACGGCGGTCAACGTGGTGCCCACCTCGGCCAGGGTCACCGGCACGCTGCGCACCTTCACGGAGACCCAGCACCGGGAGGCCCTCGCCCGCCTGCAGGAGCTCTGCGACAACGTGGGCGACGACCAGGGCGTGCACGTCGAGCTGGAGGTGCCCGAGCACACGCGGGCCGTGGTGAACGACCCGGAGGCGACCGATCTCGTTGAGCGGGAGGCGGGCGCGGTGGTCGGAACGGACCAGGTCTTCCGCATGCCACCGGTCTCGCCCAGCGATGACGTGAGCGAGTTCCTCCGCCATCTGCCGGGCTGCTACTTCTTCGTCGGCGGCGGCGCGGCGGACGGCTCGAGCGGGATGCACCACAGCCCCTCCTTCCTCGTGGAGGATGCATCCCTGCGTGTCGGCGCCGGTGTCCTGGTACGCAGCGCTCTCGCATTGGCTGCGCCGTGAGGGCGGCGGGCACAATAGGTCCATGACCGCATCGAACCTCTTCGACATCGCCGGCAAGACGGCTCTCGTGACCGGCGGAAGCCGTGGCATCGGCCGGATGATCGCGGAGGGCTTCGTCGACGCGGGCGCAAAGGTCTACATCTCCTCGCGCAAGGCGGACGTGTTGGACGAAGTCGCCGCCGAGCTCTCGGAAAGAGGGACCTGCATCGCCGTCCCGGCCGACCTGTCCACCGAGGCCGAGTGCCGTCGCCTGGCCGACGAGATAGGGGCACGTGAGAGCTCCCTCGACATCTTGGTCAACAATGCCGGTGCCACCTGGGGCGCACCGCTCGAGGACTTCGACGAAGCCGCTTTCGAGCGCGTGCTCGCGCTCAACGTGAAGGGCGTCTTCCACCTGACCAAATTCCTGGTGCCGCTGCTCGAGAAGGCGGGGACGGTCGACGAGCCCGCCCGCGTGATCAACATCGGGTCGATCGACGGGATCGGGGTGCCCGCCCTCGAGACGTACTCCTACTCTGCGTCGAAGGCCGCCGTGCACCAGCTGACCCGCCACCTGGCCAAACGCCTGGCGCCGCTCGTCACCGTCAACGCCATCGCACCCGGGCCCTTCGAGTCCAAGATGATGGCGGCCACGCTCGAGGCCTTCGGGACCCAGATCGCAGCCAGCGCGCCGCTCAAGCGCATCGGCCGGCCCGACGACATGGCCGGCGCCGCCATCTACCTCTCGTCCCGCGCCGGGTCCTACCTGACCGGCGCCATCATCCCGGTGGACGGAGGGATCGCCACCACCCGCTAGCCCGACCGCACACAAGTTCATTCCGCTGACTCATGGCATTCCCGCCACGAGAAATCGATACAGGGGGTACACCGTGTTGTTGCTGCACCAGGTCCACCGCGTTCACGGCGCGGAAGAGGATGCCTTCGACGACGCCTTCCGCGACGAGTACCTGCCGGCGCTGGCCAAGTCCGACGGGAGCAGGCTGCTCTGGTACCTGCGGCTGGCGCACGGCAGCGGACAGGCGTACACGGTGGTCTCCATCACCGGCTGCCGCGACGCGGCGGCGTGGGAGGAGCTGGCCGAGCGCGTGCGCGGGGGTGACCTCGCCGCGTGGTCGGCCCGGGTCGACGCCATGCGCCACTCCAGCGAGGCCAAGGTGATGCAACCCGTGTCCTGGTCCCCGCTCCAGGAGATCGACCTCGCCACCGTGCCGGTGAGCGGCGAGACCCACAAGAACTCCCTCTTCATGGAGGACACGGCCTGGCCGTACGCCGGTGGGCTCCAGGCCTACCTCCAAAAGGCGGGCACCCTCTACGACCACACGCTCAGCAGCCAGAAGGAGGAGGGCACGGGCATGATCGAGCTCGAGGCCGCCTTCCAGCCCGTCTACGGGACACACATGACGACCGAGGTCATCCTCTGGCAGCGCGTCGTCAACACGAAGGCAGTCATGTGGATGCTGGGCCACGACCTCCCACCCGAGGCGTCGGCCCCGGGGACGTGGCTGCACGACGCACTGGAGGTCCGCGACCGCTGGGAGAGCCGGCTGCTGCGCAGTGCGTCATGGTCACCGCTGTTCTGAGTCACCCCCGGCGAGGGCACGGAGCGCCGCACGCCGCCCTGACCGTCATCGAACGGGCGCCAAGTCGTGAGGACCCTGCGGCGGGTACCCTCCGGCGGCGCGTACGGCCTGGCCCCACGGGGTGAGCAGGGCGAGCAGTTCGTCCATGCAGCTACCGAGTGCATCGAGCACGGCGCCGCACTGCGTATCGGTCGCGACCTCGATCGACTCGCGCAGCTCCCTGCCCTCCGGCGTCGAGCGCGCCGTCGGCCACGAGGCCATGTTCCGACAGTCGGGCCTCCGCCGCGTCGAGCTGCTCGGTCGACCAGGCACGGGTGCGTACGTAGCTCCGCATCGGCAGGCCCCAATAGAGCTCCGTGAGCAGCCCGACCTCGGTCGCGTCGAGGCCGGCCGACGTCCACGCGGCCGTGTGGGCGTCACCCCGGTACTCGCGCAGCAGGTCCGCCAGCCGCCACATGTCGCCCATGGGATCGCCGGGGAGGCCGAGGCTCAGGAGGCCGGCAAAGAGCGGCTTCCCCTCGGGGCGCAGTGGTGCCGCCGCCGCACCGAGCAACTCCGTCGCGCGCGCCAGACCGGCCGGATCGGCGCCCAGGATCCGCACCAACTGCCCGACCGCACCTCGCGTGCGGGCGGCGCACACAGTGGCCGCGTCCACCATGGTCCAACCGAACTGGACCGCGGGCACCACCGCCTGGGGATTGAAGACGGCGAATGCTGCGGCGACGACCTCGCCGGACACCTGACCCATCACCGAACCTCGGCTCGTGAAGTACGCCGGCCCGTCTGGTAGCTGCACGCCGCCGGGGAGCGAGCCCGGGCTGGGCGAGAAGCCGAGCTCCGCGTAGGCGGCGTGGCACTCCGGGGAGAAGTACACCTGGCCGGCGACGGGCTCGACTGCCATCGCCAGCTTTCTTGTCGAGGAAGTGCGCAATCTGGTCACAATTGCCACCCTACGCGAGGACGTTGCCTTTAACGTCTTACCCATGACGATGGGGGACGAACAGCCCTGGCTCCACCCTTCCCCGAGGCTGTGGCGGATGCGGCGGGCCGAGGTCGTGACGCTCTCGGTGGTGCTGGCGGCGTTCTTCGGCCTCCTCTTCCTGGCCGCCGTCAGCCCTCTGGCCGGGCTGGTCAGCGCGGCCGTCGTGGTGGGACTCGGCACCGTGCTCTCGTGGTTCTTGCGCCGTCGCTTTCGTGCTTGGCGCTACCAGGAGCGTAACGAGGACCTCATCGTCGGCCGCGGTGTCATGGTGCAGCGGCTCTCCGTCGTGCCGTACGGGAGGATGCAGTTCGTGGAAGTGACCGCCGGCCCCGTCGAGCGCATCTTCGCGCTCTCGACCGTCAAGCTCCACACGGCGGCGGCGGCCAGCGACGCCCGCATCCCGGGGCTCGAGCGCGAGGAAGCGGCTCGGTTGCGCGACCGGCTGACCGAGCTGGGCGAGTCGATGGCGGCGGGCATGTGACGGAGACCGGACCTGATCCACTGCCTCCCGAGGAAGGCTGGTGCCGGCTCCACCCGCTCACGCCCGTGGCCCGCATCGGCAGGCTCGCGCCCGCGCTCGTGCTCCTCCTCCTCGTGTCGACCGTCCACTCGAGGGCCGAGAACGGCCGGGCCGAGACCGACTACCTCGTCGTCATCACCCTGGCTTCAGCTGTCTACGGCTACATCCACTGGATGGTCACCCGCTGGCGCTTCGAGGGGGACACGCTCAGGATCGAGACCGGGCTCATCCGCAAGGACTCGCGGCGGCTGCCCCTGGCCCGGATCCAGGCGGTCGACATCGTCCGTCCTCTTCTGGCGCGCCTCCTCGGCGTGTCGGAGTTGCGCATCCGCCTGGCGGGATCGGGGTCGACCGACGGCAAGTTGGCCTTTTTGTCCGAGGCGCAGGCGGCCGAGTTGCGCCTGGTGCTGCTGGCGGGTCACATCGACACCGAGGTCGCCGTGTCGAGCAACACCGGACTCCCGATGGCCAGCGTGGACACGGGTCGCCTGCTCGCGTCGACCTTCTTCTCGCTGATCACCATTCTGCTCATCGGTACGGTGGCCGCGCTGGCCGTGCTGGACCAGTTCGAACCGAAGACGGCTGCCGGCGCGGCCGGGTTCCTCGCCGTCTACCTCCTCAGCGCCGCCGGAGTGATCTGGCGCCGCCTCTCCGGGCAGTTCGCCTTCATGGCGGTCGAGGCGCCCGAGGGGGTGCGCATCCGACGCGGGCTGCTCCAGACGATCTCGGAGACGGTGCCCTACGGGAGGATCCAGGCGGTGCGCCAGGTGGAGCCCTTGCTCTGGCGGCCCTTCGGGTGGTGTCGTCTCGAGGTGGACGTGGCCGGGGCCACAGCGCGTAACCAACGGAACGAGGGCACCAGCGTCGTCCGCAAAGCGCTCCTCCCCGTCGGCTCGCAGCAGGACGCATGGCATCTGTTGGCCCGCCTCCTCGGAGCGCCCGATCCGGTGCGCACGGCTCCACCGGGCCGGGCCCGGCTGAAGGCCCCGCTCAGCTTCCACTTCCTTTCCGCCGGACACGATGGCACGCACGCCGTCTGCGTGACGGGTCGGCTCAACCGGGCGACCACCTGGGTGCCCCTCGAGAAGACCCAGAGCATCCGGCGGGTCCAGGGTCCGCTGCAGCGCCCGCTCGGACTGGCCACCGTCCACGTCGATGTGGCGGGGAAGCGGGCGCGGGCCGAGTTCCGGGACCGGGAGGTGGACGAGGCGGACCGGCTCGTCGCGGAACTCACCGCCCTGAGCCGATCGGCCAGGCTGCATCACCGCTTGAACCCCCCGGCCTCGGCTGCCGATGCCGCCCCGTCCGGCTGGTATCCGGACCCGGCCGGACGCCACGAGCGGCGCTACTGGCACGAGGGCCGCTGGACGGAGCACGTCGCCAACGGCGGCCGGCGCAGTGCCGACGCCGCTACGCCCGCGCCGTGATACGCATCGGGAAGTAGTCGATGGAGCGGATGCCCGCCGTGTAGACGAGCGTATGCCCCGGCTCGACCTCGTAGTCGGGGATCCGCTTGTGCCACTCCCGCAACGCCACGCGCAGTTCGAGGCGGGCCAGGTGTGAGCCCAGGCAGCGATGAATGCCCCCGCCGAAGGCGATGTGCCGGTTGTCCTCGCGGTCGAAGCGGACGAGGTCGCCGTCGGGGAACTCGGCCTGGTCGGTGTTGGCGGAGCCGATCATGACCATGAGCTGGTCCCCGGCGTGCACGGGACACCCGCCGAGCTCGGTATCGGTCACGGCGACGCGGGCGATGCTCATGACCGGGGTCTCCCAGCGCAGCAGCTCCTCGATCGCGTTCGGGATGATCGAAGGGTCCTCCACCAACTGGCGCCGGTGGTCGGGGTTCTGGGCCAGGAAGGAGTACATGCAGTCGAGGGTGGCCGTCACGGTGTCGAGGCCGGCGATGAGGAAGAGGAAGCAAATGTCGAGGATGTCCTCGCGGGTCAGCCGTTCGCCCTCCATGTCGGCGTCGAGGAAGAGTGAGAGCAGGTCGTCCCGGCGGTCCAGCTCGCGCTTGTCGAGCACCTGGTTGAAGTAGTCGTAGACGGAGTCCGCGATCTTCTGCTGGTAGTCACTGGCCTCCTTCGAGTCGCGGGGCTTGCCGGTCACGTGGTCGGGGCGGATGATGCCGTCCTTCATGGTGAGGAAGGTGTCGAGCTCCTCCGGAGGCAGGCCGAGGAGCGTGAGGAAGACCACGGAGGGAAACGGGACCGAGAACTCCTTGGCGAAGTCAATCCGGTCCTTGTCGATGAAGCCGTCGATCAGGTTGTTGACGAGAGCCGACACCTCGTCGTCCATCGCCTGCATCTTCCGGGGAGCGAAGATCGGGTCGAGGAGCTTCCGGAATTTCTTGTGGTCCGGCGGGTCGATCTGCAGCGGGATCATCGGCCGCTTGTTCTTGAGATCCACCGCGTCCATGTTGGAGGAGAAGATCTCAGGGTGCCGCAGGGCCTCCATGATGTCTTCCTTGCGCGAGAGCATCACCGCGCGGCTCGACAACATGCCGTCGATCGGCAAGACCGGCATGTCGTCGCGCAACATCTTCCAGACCGGTTGCGGGTTGGCGGCCATCTCGGGGCCCATGCTCACCATCGAGCTCGAGTCGTCGCCGTGGCCAGGATCTCCCTGGTTGGTCTCCAAGGTCTCTGACATCTGCCTACTCCGATCTGATCTGCAAAATTTGGTTGACTGATTGCACGAGCGAGGCGTCGTCCGGCTCTGGGATGATCCAGCTCGACGCGAAGAGACGGACGATGACATCGGCCAGCTGCTCACGGCCCAGCGTGCCGGCCGCCACCGCCGGCACCGTGTCCAGCGCGTCCCCGAGCCGCAGGACCAGCTCGGCCCGCAACGACGGCAGATGTTCGAGGAGGTAGCCCATGACGAATCCGGACTCGGACTCGAAGAGGGGCCGGCACGGGTGGGTGCGGATGAATTCGAAGCCGTAGGCCATGAACGTGGTGATGCGCTCTTCAGGCGACAGCGCGGCGGAGAGCACCGCGTCGATCCCGTCGGCGAACCGCTGCGCGTCGTACGCGGCGGCCGCGGCCAGCACGTGGTCCTTGCTGGGGAAGTAGCGGTAGAGGGTGCCCCTGGACACGCCGGCCGCCTCGGCGATCTCCCGCATCCCGAGCCTGCGCACCCCGCGGCGGCCGATGAGCCCGAGCGCCGCGGTGAGAATCCGCTCCTCGATCGGACTGTACGACCCCTCGGAGGCGTCGTTGAGGGCGATGGCGCCGGAGACGTCCTGCAGGGTCGCCGTCATGGAGAAGACATATTAGACACTTTTTGTTCTTTGTGTCTTTCATTGGCCCGGCACTCCCGGCTCAGGCTCTCCTGCTGCGCCTCCAGGTCCGGACGGTGGGGACGACGAACAGCCCCACCAGGGCGGCCAGTCCGATCAAGGTGGCCAGCAGCCCGAGGTCGTCCGCACCCGAGCCCCCGTAGGTCAGCGACACGTCGTGACTGGTGGGGACGACCACCATCAGGTTGGGTGTCACGCGCCACGGCCCGTCGGCCCCGCTCGCGTGCCAGTTGGGGAAGTACGAGACCTTGACGAGCACCGGGGTGCCCACCCGCGAGACGTGGAAGCTCACAGAGGAGTCGGTCTGCGTCACCGCGGTCACCCGCGTCGCTCCGGCGTGCTTGACCGTCGGACGGATGTGGTCCACGGGAGTCCGGGGCCAGTCCGGGGGACCACTCTGGGCGAGCTCGACGTCCCACTTGCTCGGGTTGGTGTACCAGCTCAACGCCGGGCCCTCGTGCGTTGCGTCCCCGAGCCAGCTCGACGGCCCCGGCGTCACCCCTGAGAGGACGACGGGGTCGTTGGCCAGGGGAGTGACGAGCGGCGAGTGCTTCACCACATAGATGTCCCAGGTGGTGTGCGTCAGAGCGCCGCTGTAGTTGTAGGTCCACGGACCGGTCCTGGCGACGAGCTGCAGGTCCGGGTCGACGGCAGCCTCCTGTTCGACCTCCGGGGTCTCGGCCATGAAGTACTTCACCCCGAGCAGTTGCAGGTGCTGCACCCCGAGCGTGACGTCGAGGGGACCGTACGGAAGGCCGACCTCGGGCTCGGACGGTCCGGCGGACAACTCTGCCTGGTTGAGGAAGTGGTACGGCGTCGTCGTCGAGGACTCGAACAGGAGGCCTTCCATGGAGTCGATGCACCCGTTCGTCTCGTAGGGCAGCAGCATCAGCGCCTCGGGTGTGCCGAAGCGATTCTCACTGGCGCTGTACTCCCACATCGCCCGGCCGCAGCCGTAGCGCTTGCCGACGGCGTCCATCGTCTGCATGATCGACTTGAATTCCGGGTAGGAGGCCTGGCCCTGGTAGCCCTCATAGTTGAAGTTGGACCAGTTCGTGACCTCGTTGGGGCCGGGGGTGACCGGCAACGACGACGCCGGGAGGATGAAGGGCGGCACGACGGCCGCCATGACGGCGAGCAGCCCCAGGACGGCACCGCTCACGGCGGCCGGGCCCCAACGCCGGGGCGGCGCCGGTCGGGGCGTCCGGGTGCGGCGGACCTCCGGATCGGGCTCGGCTGTGCTCGCGAGCAGGTCCCAGGGGCGGTCGGGCGGCGGGCTGTCGGCCGACGCATCCGCATCGGCCTCCGCCGCCCAGCGCCGGTCCTGCGCCCGACGCCACGCCGTCGCGACGGCGATGCACGCGACGCCGAACGCCCACGCGGCCATGAAGTAGACGGACATGAACCACAGCGGCAGCAGGCGGACGTTGTAGAGGCTGCCTTGCGGGTCGAGCGCGGTGGCCAATGCCGATGCGATGCCCAGCACCGTGACGGTGATGCCGAAGCGGCTCCGCACGATGAATGCGGTGACGGCGCCGATCCCGGCCAGGACGAGAGCCCAGGCGTCGGCCTCCCGGAAGTACTGGGCCCAACCCTCGACGTTCGTATAGCCCATCGACGTCGAGTACGCGTGCTCGAGCCCGAACGGGACCAGCCACCACCCCGAGAGCAGCAGTCCGATCGCCACGGTCGATCCGGCCCACCAGAGGGTGCGTGTCCACGGCACGGGGTCGGCGGTTGCGTCGTTCCGCCAGAGCCGCAGGGCCGAATCGCCGATCCCCCAGCGCGCCGGGAGCAGTTCCACGATCGTCAGGATGAAGGCACCCCCCAGCGCATACATGCCGGGGATGATGTGCGAGAGCACGCACCCGGCGAGCACCACCGCGGCCCAGCCGCGGTAGCGACCCTCCCTGATCGCACAGGCGAAGAGCCCGAGAAACAACACGGCCAGCGAGAGACTGAAGGAGTAGGCGTACTCCCCGGCCAGCGTCGAGAACAGGTTCCCGCCATAGATGGTGAACGTGTAGTCGAACAGGAACGGCAGGGTGGCGGCTGCCAGCAGCGTGGGAAGCGGGGCACGAAGCCGGAAGAAACGGCCACAAGCCCACGCACAGACAGGGAGCATGACCGAGCCGAGAACGGTCCCCAGCTTGAATGCGACGCCGTAGGGGATCACCCACCCGCCGATCGCGATGAACAGGTCGGGAATCGTGAAGTAGAAGGTGTAGAGGGGGAAGCCGTCGTACCAACCGGGGTCCCAGCCCGTGAGATGCCCGTGGCTCACGAGGGTCTCGAGGAACTTGGGCATCGCGATGTGCGCGCCCGTGTCGCCCCCCGTGGTCGTCGTGTTCGTGAGCAGCATGCCGGGGTGAAGCTGGGACAGCGTGACGAGGATCACGCTGGCGATGGTGATCACCGTGATGGCTCCCGGCACCCACCACCAGGTGCCGCGGGACGAGGTCCGCGCGTGCCGAGGAGCCCGGTCCGCCACCGGGGGAGCCTGCTCGATCACGACCCCGGGCCCGGCCTGTTCAGGCACGTGCAACCGGGTGCGAGCCAGCGCGGTGCACGGCGTCCGTCGCACCGCGGTCGTTCGGCCACATTCGGCTCACGTTACCGGCCCGACCCGCGTTCGAGGGATCAGGTCACGAAGGCCCGGGGTCGCGCCGCAGCTGAAAAAACGGCCCTGAAGAGGGCGATGGGCGGTTAGCGCACCGCCTCGACACGCCCCGTCCCACGTCGCTCCGCTCGGAGCGCCCGCAGCACTGGCTCGAACACCGGCGGCGCGTCCCCGACGTCCGAGGCCCGCACGGCGTCGACGTTGCCGAGGGCCCGTTGCACCATCTCGTGCAGCCGCTTCCACCTCAGTGCACCGTTCTCAGTGTCGAAGTAGTAGGCCACACCGAAGCCGAGGGCGGAGACCACGATCCTCCCCGTGGCTCTCCGTACCCGCAGCATCCGCCTGTTCGCTGAACGCAAGAGTTCCTGCCGCTTCATGCGCAGCCTCCCTCGCTGTTCCTTTACCCAACGTGCGGCCGAGGAAAACCCGGTGTCGGTTCAACCGCGGACGCGAGCCGAGGTGGGGTCGTAGAACGCACCGGTCTGCACCTCGACCGAGACCACGGCGTCGCCCACCGTCACCTCCCAGGCACCGCGGGCCAGGTCGGCCGCACCGACGGGACCACGGTCCGGACGCCAGACGTAGGCCAGGCCCACGGCGGCCCCGTACGTCGCCGACCACGCCGCGGAAGTGACCTGCCCGGCAGGCCGACCGTCGCAGAGGACGAGTTCGCCGCCCCACAGCATGGCGTCGGGGTCGCCGACCCGGAAGGACACGAGACGACGTCGAGGCCCCGCCGCAATGGCTGACTCCAGGGCGGTCCGACCCACGAAGTCGATCGGAGTCGCGAGCTTGCAGGTGAAGCGCAGGCCGGCCTCGAGCGGGGAGTGATCCGGGGTGAGGTCGCTGCCAAAGGCCCGGTACCCCTTGTCCAGGCGGAGACTGTTGATGGCGTAGTACCCGGCGTCGACGAGTCCGAGGTCGGCTCCGGCGGCAACCAGGTCCTCGTAGACGCCCGCGGCGAATTCGGTCGGGACGTAGAGCTCCCAGCCGAGCTCGCCCACGTAGGTGATCCGGGTGGCGCGCACCGTGGCATACCCGAGGGGGATCTCCCGGCTCGTCGAGAACGGGAACGCCCTGTCAGTCAGCTCGGCCGAGCCGAGGCGTCCGAGCAGCTCGCGTGACGCCGGTCCCATCACGCCAAGGACCGCGTAGGCCGACGAGACGTCGACCACGCTGACGTGCTCATCCGCGCGGACGTGCCGTTCGATCCACACCGCATCGCGCACCGGCGAAGCCGCGCTCGTCACGAGCAGGTACCGGTCGCGCGCCAGGCGGGTCACGGTCACGTCTGCCTCGTATCCGGCGCGTTCGTTCAGCATGCCCGTGTAGACGGCCCGGCCTGGTTCGACGGCCACGTCCGCCGTGCACAGGCGCTGGAGCACCGTCTCGGCGTCCCGACCGACCACCAGGAGCTTGCCGAAGGACGTCTCGTCGAAAACAGCAACGTGCTCGCGGGTGGCCCTCTGCTCGACCGCCGACCAACCGAGCCACTCGGGACGCTCCCAGGTGTACTCGAGCTCGGCGGGCCGGCCGGCCGGCGCGAAGACATTCGGCCGCTCCCATCCCATCTTCGAACCGAAGACGGCCCCTTTCCCGGCCAGGAGATGGTGGAGCGGCGACCGCCGGAACGGGCGGGCCGTCGCCAGCTCCCTGTTCGGCCAGGGCACTGCGTAGTGCAGGCCGAGGACCTCCCCCACCCGGTCCCGCAACCATCGGTTGTTGGCGTTGAAGGGGCCGAAACGCCTGATGTCCACGGCGACGAGGTCGCCCGTCGGCTGTCCCTCGACGATCCACTCGGCGAGGGCGCGGCCCGCGCCACCGCCCGACGCGATCCCAACCGAGTTGAACCCGGCCCCGACGAAGAAGCCGCCGAGGTTGGGGGCCTCGCCCAGGATGAACTGGTTGTCGGGCGTGAAGCTCTCCGGGCCGTTGTACAGCTTCTTGAGTCCGGTCCGCTGGAGAACGGGGATCCGATGGACGGCCGATTCCATGAGGATGCTGAAGTGGTCCCAGTCCTCGTCGAGAAGCTGGAACTCGAACGGGTACGGCAGCGCGTCGGGGGCGACCCAGGGCTTGGCCGTCGGCTCGAAGCCGCCGACGACGAGGCCGCCGACCTCCTCCTTCACGTACGTGTACCCGTCCGGGTCGCGCAGGATGGGAAGGTCCCGGTGGACCCCCTCAATGGCTTCGGTCACCACGTAGAAGTGCTCGGCTGAGTGGAGGGGGACGTCGACCCCGCAGAGGAGGCCGACGGCTTTCGCCCACTGGCCGGCGCAGTTCACGACCACCTCCGCCTCGACGGCACCGCGGTCGGTGACGACGCCGCTCACCCGGCCGTCCCGCGTGGTCACGCCGGTCACCCGTGTGTGCTCCGCGATGCGGACGCCACGCTGGCGGGCCCCGCGGGCGAGCGACGCCGTGACGTCGACCGGGTTGACGGTGGCGTCGCCGGGCAGCCAGAGGGCGGCGAGCAGATCGCCCGTCTCGAGGATGGGGTAGCGCTCCAGGGCCTGGCGAGGAGTGAGAAGCTCGCATTCGAGGTCGTACGCTTCGGCGGTGGCCGCCGTCCGGCGGAGCTGGGTCATCCGCTCCGGCGTGCGCGCCACCGTCACGCCGCCGCATCGCTTGAGGCCGGTCGCGAGGCCCGTTTCCTCCTCGAGCTCGCCGTAGAGGCGGGCGGAGTACTGCACGAGCCGGGTGCCGGACTCGGTCGCCCTGAGTTGGCCGAGCAGGCCCGCCGCGTGCCACGTCGTGCCGCACGAGAGCTGTCCCTGCTCGAGCAGGACGACATCGGTCCACCCCAAGCGGGCCAGGTGGTACGCCGTCGAGGTCCCGATCACGCCACCGCCGATGACGACGACGCGGGCCCGGTCCGGGAGGTCCCCGCTCGTCGGTGCGTGCTCCACGTTCGTGCTCCCTTGCCGGTCCGTCAGTCTGCCCGCGTCACGTCCGCGAGCAGCTGCTCGAGGCCGGGACCGGCAAACGTCGCCTCGGCGCGCTCGTACTTCTCCATCCCCCAGCTCCAGAAGTCGAAGTCGATCGAGCTGGTGGCGTCCTGAATCGACGCCCACAGCGTCCAGCCGTACTGGGACATGAGACCCCACAGTCGCGCGCGCGCGAGGTGGCTCGCGGACGGTGCGCCGTCGTACGCGCACAGCAGCTCCTCGAGCTGGTCCAGGGCGAGATGACACTCGCTCCAAAGGTTGCCGAGCTCGAAATAGGGGTCGTTGTTGCCCGAGTACTCGTAGTCGATGATCGACACGTTCTGGCCGTCGTCGATGAAGTTGGCTGCCAAGAGGTCGTTGTTGCACGGCCGGAGCGTCACCGGCCGGACGCCGAGGGCCTCCCGGATACGCACGACGGTTCGGGTGTGGTCGAGGTAGCCCGGTGGGAGGCGGAAGCCGCGTCGTCGGACACGCCCGAGGTAATCGACCTGGAGCTCGAACATGTCGAACCGGTTGACGAACGGCTCGCCGGCGTGCAGCCGACGACACGCCGCGGCCACCCGCGGCAGGATCCCGGTCCGCTGGAGGTACTCGTCCGTCAGGGTCTCCCCCTCGAGGTACCCGACGACGAGGACCCCGTCGACGGGTAGGTAGTCGACCACCGGCGCACCCACGCCGGTGGCTGCGGCGCGCACGCTGTTCTCGTATTCGGCCCGGCGGTCGACCGCCAGCTCGTCCGCCGACGACGGGTTGGAGTGCCGGAGCACGTAGCTCCCGTCCGCGGTCGTGACCTTGTAGTTCCGGTTGGTGAGGCCACCGGGAAGCGGCTCGACCCGGCACGGCCGGCCCCGGAGCACGTCGATCCGGCCCAGCAGGGCGGGATCGAGGCCTGCGCCGTCTCCGGCGCTCACCGTGGCCGATGGTCGGGGCTGCTCAGGGCAGCGACGAAGCGGGGTAGTCGACCCCCCCGAGCAGCTCGGCGGTCTCCTTCTCAACGGTCTGCTTCGGGCCGGTGAACCAGTTCTTCACCGACACGTGCCAATAGATCCACAGGAAGATCAAGAAGGCTGGGAACACGATGATCGTGTAGTTGACGTATTTCATGGAGAACCCGGTGGTCCACGGCACGCCCAGGTTCGAGGTCGGCATGAAGGCCATGAACGTCACGAGCACGACATCGAGCAGGGCGATGACGGCGATCCACTTGTACTTGGGCCCGAGGGTCCATGCACCGGGCTGGAATTCGTCCTTCATCCGCCACCGGTGCCAAATCGGGATGGCAAAGGCCCAGTAGAGGCCGATGACACCGATGGACACGACGGCCAAGAATGCGATCGGTACCGGTACGCCGTTGATGTCGACGGGGATGAGCGCCGGCGACGTGAGGATGAGGGAGACCACTGCGACGAGGATCACACCGAACACCGGAACCCGCTTCGAGCTGAGCCTGGACCACACGCTGGCGGCCGGCACCGCACCGTCCCGGCTGAACGCGAAGAGCATGCGGGCGCAACTCGTCATGCAGGCCATGGTGCAGAAGAACTGACCGACCGTGGCGATGAGGAGGACCGTCCCGCCCCACCGGGACGTGAGGGCCTGGGAGAAGATCACGGCCACGCCGCCGCCGCCCTTGGTCACGTCGCCCTCGTT
The DNA here is from genome assembly GCA_963719485.1 of uncultured Acidimicrobiaceae bacterium. Lineage (GTDB taxonomy): Bacteria > Actinomycetota > Acidimicrobiia > Acidimicrobiales > RAAP-2 > Bog-473. Next base: position 1,696,671 of record OY970387.1, on the reverse strand, counting down.
CTGCACGGCGAAGAGGAAGGCGAGGAGGAGGAGCCAGCCGCCGATGGCCGAGTAGAAGATCGACCGCCAGATGCCCTTGGCGGCCGAGTCCGCCGCGGAGTGGGTCTCCTCGGACAGGTGCGCGGAGGCGTCGTACCCAGTGATCGTGTACTGGGTCAGCAGGGCGCCGATGGGGAGGATGATGAAGATGAAGCCCCAACCGTGCGTCGCACCATTGAAGAAGCCGGTGTTGTTGACGGTCGAGGTGAAGACCGTGTGTGCACTGGCGTGGTGGTGGGGCAGGAAGATCAGGATGAGGATGATCGCGGTAGCGCCGACCACGTGCCACCAGACCGAGACGTTGTTGACGATCCCGAGCAGGTGGCTGGAGAAGATGTTGACCAGGGCCGCGAGCACCAGGATCCCGAGGAAGAACAGGAAGATCGTGTCGAGGCTCCCCGAATGCCAGCTTCCCGGGAAGAGGAATCCGAGCGTGAGGTCGAGGAAGGTGGCGCAGCCGTACGCGACCGAGGCGACGATGGCGAGGAGGCCGATGAGGTTCAGCCACCCCGTGTAATACCCGGCCTTCACACCGCCCAATTTGGAGGCCCACCAGTAGATGCCGCCCGAGGTCGGGAACGCGGAGACCAGCTCTGACAGGCAAAGCCCGATGCAGAGCACGAGGGCGGCCAGCACCGGCCAGCCCCAGGCGATGGCCGCCGGGCCGCCTCCGTTCCACCCGCTGGAGAAGGTGGTGAAGCACCCGGCCAGGATCGAGATGATGGAGAAGCTGATGGCGAAGTTGGAGAATCCGGACCAGGAGCGGTTCAACTCCTGCTTGTAGCCCATCTCGGCGAGATGCTTCTCGTCCGCGGTCAGCGCGGGGGCCTCCGGGATCTCCTCCAAAGTGCCTTCAGGCATGTGTTCCCCCTTGCTGCTGGCGGCCCGGACCAGGGTCGCATCTGGTATTGCGGGGCAACCTAGCAAGTCCAGTCGCTGCGTGACGGGAATAGTTGCAATTGGCGCCCGTGGAGCCGAATGGCGGGGACGCGAACGCCATCGGCCTCGGATCCGGGCGTGTGTCGCCTGCGCGCAGACTGGGATGGACGGGGCCGATCAGGACCGACCTGGCAGGATGAGCGCGTGCGATCCCCGGGATACCGGTGAGAGTCCTCGCCATCGACCAGGGGACCTCGGCCACCAAGGCGGTCGTGTTCGACGATGACGGCCAGATCCTGACCTCCGTGGAAGCCGCCGTGACCCCGCGCGTGGTCTCGGGGGGAGGCGTCGAACAGGACCCGGAGCAACTGTGGGAATCCGTCCTCGTCGCGGGTCGGGACGCGATTGCACGGTCGGGCGGTGGCGTCGGCGCCGTGGGCTTCGCCAATCAGGGCGAGACCGTGTTGGCATGGGACCGCGGCACGGGACACCCGATCAGTACCGCCATCTCGTGGCAGGACCGTCGAGCCGCGACGATCTGCGCCGAGTTGGCGCCGGTGGCCGCCACGCTGACCAGGACCACGGGGCTCCCACTCGATCCCTACTTCGCAGCTCCGAAGATGGCCTGGCTGCGTCGGAACATCACGAGGGAAGGCGTGGTCACCACGAGCGACGCCTGGCTCGTGCACCGGCTCACCGGTGACTTCGTGACCGATGCGACCACGGCCTCGAGGACGCTCCTCCTCGACCTCGAGCGGCGCGCCTGGTCGGAAGAGGCGTGCGGGGCATTCGGCCTGGACCCGACGGACCTCCCCACCGTCGTCGGGAGCGCGCAGGAGATCGGCCGGACAGCTGCGTTCGGTCCGTCGCTCCCGTTGAGCGGACTCAGCGTCGACCAACAGGCGGCACTCGTCGGGGACCATTGCCTCGCGCCAGGAGAATCGAAGTGCACGTACGGAACGGGCGCCTTCCTCCTGGCCAATGCCGGGCCCCGACCGTTCGCCTCGTCGGCCGGACTGGCGGTGTCGGTGGCCTGGCAGCTCGGAGAACACGCCACCTACTGCATCGATGGTCAGGTGTATGCCGCGGGCACCGCGCTCGCCTGGCTGCAACGCTGGGGATTCCTGCCTCGAGCCGAGGATCTCGATGACGTGGCGGCCTCGGTGCCCGACAACGGAGGGGTCTCGGTGGTCCCCGCGCTCAGCGGCCTCGGCGCGCCCTGGTGGCGTCCCGAAGCCTTGGCCAGCATCGAGGGGATCGGCCCGGGAACCGCGCCCGCGCACGTGGTCCGGGCCACCATCGACGGCCTGGCGGCGCAGGTGACGTTGTTGGCGCGCGCCGCAACCGCTGATCTCGGGCGTCCGCTCGCGGTGCTGCGGGTGGACGGTGGTCTGACGCGGTCGCGGGTGCTCATGCAGACGCAGGCCGACCTGCTGCAGATACCGGTCGAAGTCGCCTCTTCGCCACACGCCACCGCTGCGGGTGTGGCGGCCCTCGCCCGGCTCGGAGCCGGCGCCGCACGGACGCTCGACGAAGCGGTCCGTCGGGCCGATTCGCACATCTCTTACGAGCCGGACATTTCCGCCGACGAGGCGGCGGCCAGATTGGCGGGTTTCGAGCGTGCGGTCGCGCACCTGACCGGCATGACGACCACGTGACCGACGACCACACCTACGACGTGGCGGTCATCGGTGCCGGTGTCGTCGGAACTGCCATCGGACGCCAGCTGGCGCGCTACCGGTTGCGCACCGTGCTGGTCGATCGCTCCGCCGATGTCGGCACGGGAACATCGAAGGCCAACACCGCCATTCTGCACACCGGGTTCGACACTCGCCCCGGAAGCCTCGAATCCGCTCTCGTCCGGCGCGGTCACGAGTTACTGACGGCCTACGCCCGCAGATCGGGCATCGCCCTGGAGAAGACCGGGGCCGTCTTGGTTGCCTGGGACGAGGGTCAAGCGGCGCGGCTGGACGACGTGGTCACGAAATCCAAGGCGAATGGGTACCTCCGCGCCGAACGGATAACGCCGGAGAAGTTGTACCGGCGTGAACCGGCTCTCGGGAAGGGTGCCACGGGGGCCGTGGTGATCCCCGACGAGTCGATCATCTGTCCATGGACCCCGAGCATCGCCTACGCGACCGAGGCGGTCGGCGCAGGAGTCGAACTGAGGCTCGGCGTCGAGGTGACGTCCGTGACCCGGGACTCCGACGCCTGGCTGCTGCGCACCACGACCGGTCCACTCCGCGCCGACTGGGTCGTCAACGCAGCGGGCCTCGGCTCCGACCTGCTCAATCAACGGTTCGGCCACGACGAGTTCACGATCGCGCCCCGACGAGGCCAGCTCATCGTGTTCGACAAGTTGGCTCGCCCGTTGCTGTCGTCGATTCTCCTCCCGGTGCCCACCGAACGGACAAAGGGGGTTCTGGTGGCGCCGACGGTCTATGGCAACGTGCTGTTGGGTCCCACGGCCGAGGACGTGCCCGATCGGACGGACACAGCCACCACTGCCGCCGGCATCGGCGGCCTGCTGGATGCTGCCCGCCGGATTTTGCCCGACCTCGTCGACGAAGAGGTGACGGCGACGTATGCGGGCGTGCGTGCCGCCACCGAGCACCCGGACTACCAGATCGCCGTGCACGACAATGAGCACTATGCCTGTGTCGGGGGCATCCGGTCCACGGGCCTGACCGCGTCCCTCGCCATCGCCGAGCACGTTGTCGGGGACATGGGGGCGGGCGGGTTGTCGTTGGCGGAAGCGGAGCACGAGCCGGCCATCCCTCACATGCCGGAGTTGACCGATCGGGCGACGCGGCCGTTCGAGGACGCGCCGCTCGTCGAAGGTGATCCGGCCTACGGGCACATCGTGTGCTTCTGTGAGCGGGTCACCGAGGGCGAGCTTCGAGATGCACTTCGCTCTCCGGTCCCAGCGGTCGACCTCGGTGGCCTGCGGCGGCGCACCCGGGCAACCAACGGGCGATGTCAGGGCTTCTTCTGCGGCGCGGCGATCGCGGCCCGGCTCGGATCGCGGTGAAGGCGTGCGCCGCGAAGTCGTAAGGGTCGACGCGCTGGTCGTCGGCGCCGGCCCCGCCGGCTTGGCGGCCGCCACCGCACTGAGGTCGGGTGGTGCGGGGACCGTCGTGGTCCTGGACCGGGAGGACGAGGCGGGCGGGACCCCACGCCTGTGCGAGCACACTGGCTTCGGCATGCGGGATTTCCGGCGTGTCCTGAGTGGGCCGGCGTACGCCCGTCGGTGGGTGGAACGGGCGGTCGCCTGCGGTGTGGACATCAGGACCCGCACCATGGTGACGGGGTGGGCGGGGCCGGGTCGTGCGGAAGTGACGGGCCCCGGCGGCGTCTTCGAGATGGAGTCCCGCGCGATCGTGCTGGCCACCGGGGCCCGGGAGCGCCCGCGTGCGGCCCGGCTGGTTCCCGGAACGCGGCCCTCCGGGATCTTCACCACCGGCCAGCTCCAGCAGTGGGTCTACCGCGAGCACCTCCCCGTGGGTCGGCGCGCGGTCGTCGTGGGAGCCGAACATGTTTCCTACAGCGCCGCCATGACGCTCCGGCACGCCGGTGTCCACACGGTGGCTCTCGTGACGGAGCTGCCGCGGCCCCAGTCCTATCGACTGTTCGAGCTCCTGGGCCGGTTCGGCCTGAGGGTGCCGGTCTGGACCCGGACGTCCGTGGCCGGCGTGTACGGACGCGACCGGGTGGAACGGGTGCTCGTCCGGGGTCCGGGCGGCAACGAACGCTCGATCGCTGCCGACACCGTTGTCTTCACCGGGGATTTCGTTCCGGACAGCGAGCTGGCGCGACTCGCCGGCCTGGCCATCGATTCCGGCACCCGTGGTCCCGCGTGCACGGCAGAAGGCGTGACGACTGCCCCTGGGGTCTTCGCGGCCGGCAACGTCGTGCACCCGGCCGAGATCGCAGATGTGGCCGCACGGCGAGCTCTGTCCGTCGGCCGGGCTGCTGCGGCATGGCTACGCCGGGGTGCAGACCCCGGGGCGTGGTCCCCGACCGTGCGGGTGCGCGTGGCGGACCCGCTGCGATGGGTGGTGCCGAACAGGACAGATCCCGCACGGGAAGGGGGCGAGCCCGTCCTGCTTCGTTCGCGGATCTTCCTGGAGCGTCCAAGGGTGGTCGTGACCCAGGGCGGTCGGCTCCTGGCCTCTTATCAGTTGCGCGGCATGATCCCGAATCGGTCGCACGCCATCCCGTCCGGCTGGCGTGGGCGCCTGCAGTCCGACGAGGACGTGCTGATCTCAGCGGTCAGGACATCTGAGCCAGGATCTTGGCCTTCTGGGCGTCGAACTCAGCCTCGGTCAGGATCCCCTGGTCCTTGAGGGCGGCCAGCTCCTTCAGCTTGTTGATCAGCTCGTCCGAGTCCGGCGCGGCGGCGACAGGCGCGGGCTGAGGGGCGGCCTCCTGCGGTGCCTGCTGCTCTGCCGCGGCCTCCTGGTTGGCATATTTCTGCTGCTGATGGCGGTTCACCCCGCCGGCCACCGCGGTGGCCGTGCCGGCGATCACCGCCGTTCTCGCCACGGTCCGCATCACGGGACGTCGTCGCATCATGGGCATGTCGTCGTGCTCCTTGTCTCTTCGGACTGTTCGTGCTCAGCTCTTCAGGGCCAGGGCCAGCTCTTCGAGGGCCGTCTCAATGAGGTTGGCGGGGATCCGCGCGCTGTCGACGAGCACCCCGCCCGAGTCCCGCATCGCTTCGACGAGCGGTACGGCCCACAGGTCCTCCCAGAGGATGACCAGGGCCGAGTTGCCTTCCGGAAGGTTGGCGGCCACGTGGTCGAGATCCTCGGCGTTGACCAGACCTCCGACCTCCCCGTCGATGTCGGCGAAGGCTGCGAGCTCGTCCATCTGGTCGAACTCGAGGCTGATGGTGTTGCCCTGCTCGTCCTTGGCCACGAACACCAGGTCGAGGATCCGCACCGTGCCGCTCTCCACCAGCTTCGCGACCTCGGGGGCGATGTTCCCGTTGAAGCGATTACCGGGAAAGGCGATCACGGTGTAGCTGACTGGTCCGATGGTCATCGTGTCTCCTCGTCTCGTTCGATGTTCTTCGCTGTTCGGTCAGCTGGCCAGGATCTTGGCCTTCTGCGCGTCAAATTCGGCATCGGTGATCACGCCCTGTGACTTGAGGTCGGCCAACTTCGAGAGCTGGTCCGCGGAGCTGTCGCTCCCAGCGCCGGCCGTCTCCTTCACGTACTGGTCGAAGGCCTGCTGCTGCTGTGCCGCCTCGGCCGCCTGCCGCTCGTGCATCTTGCCGCCCCGGGCGATGAGGTAGACGAAGACACCGAGGAACGGGAGGATGATCACGAAGATCACCCACAGCGCCTTCGCCCCGCCACCCATGTCGTGGCTGCGGAAGATGTCCATGAACACCATGATCAGCAGCCAGATCCAGATGATGAAGAGGAAGAAGTACAGCATCGTCAGGAAGACATTGAGAATCGGGTATTGGTAGCTGGCGGCAAGCATGAAAGCTCCTTCTGTTTATGTCGCGGGATGGATCGGATGGGGCGGGGTGGCGCGGGCACGACAGGTCGCGTTCAGACAGCGCCTAAGCATCGCACATTGCCGCAACGCAGGTCGGGGCGAAGGTCCCGGTCGAAGCTTTCGTGGCTACACCCCCTCTTCGGCATGGAGCCGGCCGCTCTTGCAGGCCGCCGCGAACCGCTCGTAGTCCCGCTCGTTCTGGTCCGCGTAGGACTCGGCGAACTTGGCCAGGGCCTTCTCGAAGGTGGCGTTGTTGCCGAGGTACGCCGCCATGGCGAAGCGGTCCCCCGAGCGGGCGTGCGCCCGGGCGAGAGTGAGGGCGCACAACTTCCCATAGGCCTCGAGGCCCTGGGGGACCATGGTCTCGGTGTCGATCGACCCCTTCCAGTCCTGCAACTGGCGAACGTAGTAGTCCCGGTTGATGCCGTCGATGCCGTTGGCGCGCTGCCACCCGAGAAAGATGTCGCTGCTGGCCTGCATCAGGCGCTGGCCGGCCACCACGCGGGCGCCGTGGTTGCCGTACACGCTCTTCTTGGTGAAACGCTCGAGGACAGAGGCCTCGGCCTCCTTGGCCTGCAGGAACAGGACGTCCTCATGGCTCGCTCCGTGCAAGAGGATCACCCAGGCCCGCGTGCCCACGCTGCCCACCCCGACCACCTTGCGAGCCATCTGACTGAATCGGTACTCCTCCAGCAGGTGCCGGCGGTCGGTCGAGAGGCTCTGGCGGTACCGGCGCAGGATGTCCCGGAACATGCCGACCACCTGCTCGGACTCGACTTCCGGGAAGAGATCCTCGACCGGCACCAGCAGAGGGGGATCGTTGATGATGACGCGCTCGCCGTCAACCACATGGGTCAATTTGTCGAGCGCCTTCATGCTGTCCTTCGTCCGTGCCTTCTCCACCGCCTTCGTGGCCACCGCAGCCATGCGCGCCTGCGTCTTGGAGCCTGTGGCAGCCGCCTGGGACTCCAACCCCGTGATGACCTCTGCCACGTCCACGTGGAAGTACCAGACCTCCAGGTTCGACATGATGGCCATCTGGCGCATCGCCTCGCGGTACGCCTGACCCAGCGCCACGATCGCGTCCGACCGAATGGACTTGGAGTGGCCCCTGTGGCGACCGGCGATCACGACGCTCGCGGCCAGTCGCTTGACATCCCACTCCCAGGGCCCCGGGTGCGTCTCGTCGAAGTCGTTGCAGTCGAAGACGAGCTGCCGCTCGGGCGACCCGAATATGCCGAAATTCGAGAGGTGGGCGTCCCCACAGATCTGGGCGGTGAGCCCCGAACGGGGCGTTCTCGACAGGTCCGACGCCATAACGAGCGCCGCTCCTCGGAAGAAGGTGAAGGGGGAGACCAGCATGCGGCCGTAGCGGATGGGCACCAGCTGGGGCACCCTCGTCGTCGCCTGCTCCTCGAGCAACGACACCGGATCGGGCCGGTCCGGAGTCGCCTCGAACGTGGCGTGGCTGTCCCGGGGACACTTGACCCGCGCCTCCTTGCCCCTCGCCTTGCTCTCCGCCTCGGTCCGGTGCGGGGTGATCGGTACCGCGCGTTCCGCCAACCGAATTCCCTCGTCCTCAGCCATGCCGGCCACCTCCCCGGGGCACGTCGCCGCGCCGTCGTCCGCTGGCGAGGCTACGACGACCGGCGCGCTCCCTGCACCAACGACCGCGGCGACGCCGCCCGGACGGGTCCCTCGACCTGGTCCGGGTTCCCACTTTCCCCGCCCTCGGCGCCGGAGTCACAATGGCGGAGTCGAGGTACGGAGCCTCCGGCGGTGACCGCGGGACGGCGGCAGCCATGCCGTCAGCGGCATGAGCGGGTCCAGGATGAGGGGCGACGAGTGACGGTGGACCACGAAGATCGGAGCGCATCGGACAGCGCCGGACCCTCGGGGTCAGCGGGGACCGAGCCGGCCCCCCGGCCCGCCGGCACCCGCCGCCAGCGCGTCGGTGCGTCCATCAGGCGGCTCACGGACGCCATCCGGCGGGGCGACGACGCCGCGGTGGAGCAGGCCGTCCTCCAGCTGAGCAGGCGGCGGCGCTGGCTCGCCCCGCTCGGCTTGATCGTGGGTGCCTTCCTCATGCTCTTCCAGGGAGTGAAGCTGCTCTACACAAATTGGCGCCTCACCCTGGTCCAGATCGTGCCGGCCATGTGGATCTGGATCGCCATGCTGGACATCAAGCTCCACGTCCTCCACGGCAAGCAATTCCATGTCATCCGCGGGCCCCTCCTGATCCCCGCTGTGCTCGGAGTGACCGCGCTCACCGCGGCCAGCTTCTACCTGAACGGCGTGTTCGCCTTCGCCATCTCGGTGCCCGGCAAGCCGGAGATCCGCCCCGCCTTCGGCCGGGCCAACCAGCACCTCAACGTCATCCTGGCCTGGGGATGCACCATCGGGCTCGCGCTGTCGTTCTCGGCTTTGATCGCGACCCGCTGGGGCCACTGGCCGTTCGTCATCAGCCAGAGCATCGTCGTCGGCATCATGATGCTCTGCTATCTCGCCGTGCCGGCGCGCATCGTCGGCGTCGAGAGGAAGAACCAGTCACGCCGTGACGCGCTGGCGGCGACGGCGGTCGGCGGCGCCGTGGGTGCCGTGGTCTGCTCTCCGCCCTACATGCTCGGCCGCCTAGGCATCCTGATGCTGGGCTGGCCCTACGTCTTCTGGCTCGGCGTGATCCTGATCGTGATCGGGGCCACCCTGCAGACGGGGGCGACGAGTGCGGTCAAAGCGGTCAAGTTCTCGGCCAAGCTCGTGGGCCACCCGGCCGAGGTCGCCGAGCAGGCCGTCGGGTGAGCGCGCCATGCCTCTGACGACGCTCGAGTGGTTCGGGACCGCGACGTTCCGCGTGCGCCACGCCGGACTCGATCTCTTCTTCGATGCCTACCTCGACCGCCTGCCCGGCCTCGACCCGGTGGGCCTCACCACGGCCCAGGTCGACAGGGCCGACTTCGTCTTCGTCAGTCACGCCCACTTCGATCATCTCTATGGCGCGGATGCCATGGCCCTCAACACCGGAGCGACGGTCGTCGCCTCGTCCGAGTCGGCCCGGTGCCTCCGTGACCGGGGTGTGCCCGACGAGCAGCTGCTCGTCGTCACCGGAGGCGAGACGGTGCAGTGCGGACCGACCACGCGGGTGCGCGTGCTCCCCGCCCTCCACTCGTGCCTGTTCGCCCACAGCGAGGCCGACACGTCTGTCCCCTGCCTCGGCGACCTCGACGTGAGCGCCCAGGACCGCGCCGCCACCATGCGCTCGCTGTTCAACGCCATGGACGCGGCCCCGGCGCCGGCCGGACCCGCCCTCATCCTCATGAACGAGGCGTGCTCCCGCCACGACGGAGGGCAGCTGGCCTACCTGCTGCATGACGGCCGGGGGATCGCTCCTCGTCAGTGGCAGTGCCGGCTACTGGCGCGGCATCTTCGACGGGCTGCGCCCGGACGTGGCATTGCTGTCGCTGGGCGGCAGGCCCAACGTCGACGGCGAGCCGTTCCAGGGTTCCGCGGTCGACTTCATGCTCGAGCAGGTGCGGACCTTGCGCCCCGGGCGGGTCGCGTTCTGCCACCACGATCCTCTGTTCCCCGGGCTTCCCGGCGTGGACATCGGGCCTGCGGCAGCCGCCCTGCTCGTGCCCGGAGCGCCCAGCGGGTACTTCGAGCTGGAGTACGCGACGCCCGTCCCGCTGTTGGGCTGAACCGGCTCGGGCCGGGTGCGCGGTGCGACCCGGGTCCGGATGGGGATGCGGATGGGTGTCACACCCTCCCGAGAGGCTTGATGCTGTACCCGGCGGCGGTCCAACGCTCGGTGTGGAGCAGGTTGTCGTCGAGCCAGTAGGCGTCGTCCTCCGTGACGACCAGCAATTCCTCGAACTTGACCCCCACCCCGTCGCGGCCGATGTGCGGCTCGACGGCCCAGAGGCCGGGTGCGGCGGGGTGGTCCGAGAACAAGCTGTCGTTCCACACCGGGTACGAGCTCCCATCCTCGAGCGCGGCGACCCCCGCCTCCAGGAGACCTTCGGCGGCCGCGGTGCCGAAGCCCGGCAGCGGCGAAGGGCGGTCCGGCTCGTGCTCGAGACGAAAGACCCGGTGGCCGAGGGCGCGATCGGGATAGTGCTGATGGCAGTTCTCCCAGCCGCGCTGCGCCAGGAGGACGTCGAGCTCGCGGTAGAGGTTCAGCATGGTCTCGCCGGACCGGACCCCCTCCAGCAGGAAGGAGCGGATCCGGGCCAGACCCCGGTCGAGGTCGTCGAACATCACATTCGTCCCCAGGACGCACGAGTAGCCGACGTCGGAAGCGATGCCGCGGACGACCGGCGCCAGGTCCAGGATGAGCGGCACGCCCTCGGCCAACGCCGCATCGGTCGGCAGGAAGGGCGTGTCCGGCCGGCCGCCATTGTTCGCGGAACCCCGAGCGCCGTCGTCGGCAGCCCACTCCGGACCGAGCAGCGTGCGCAGGCCGAACCAGGCGAAGGGTTCATGGAAGACCTGGACGATCTCGTTCTGAGCCTGCCCCGCGGCGATCAGGGTACAGACCTCGGTCTCGCTCATATCGACCTGCAGCTGGGACTCGACGGTGAGGGCGATGTCGTAGGCCAGACGCTGGACCTGGCGGAATTGGTCGAGCTCCGCGGTGGAGTACGGAAAGGAGCTGCTGGACACGTCGCGTTCCCCTGTCAGGCGTTCGATGCAATGGGTCCGCCCGTCCCATCGGTGGTGACACTCTGTCACCCATAGCGTCACATCTCCGGTGACGCTGTTCCAGTCAGGACTGCGTCACCAGGGATAACGTGACTTTAGTCCCCTATGTTTGGGGGGTGCAGGCCCCCATACTTGGGCGTGGTCGAGGCCAAGGTCAGCAAGGAAGTCCTGCGGGCGCTGGCCGACGCGCACCCCGACGGCGGGAATTTCGTCGTCACCAAGGTCGAGATCCACCGCGGCTGGGGTGACCTGGTCAACGTGACGATCTTTGCCGGCGCCCATCCCGAGGGCACGGCCGGCCACGGCCGAGACATCCGCGACGCGGTGGAACGGGCACTCGGGTCCGAGCGCTTCCGGGTGCGTCTCGAATTGTCGGGCTCGCCCCCAAGGCCGTCTCCGAGTCGGGGCTGAGCCCCGTCGCGGGCCGCGGCCTCGTTCGGCGGCCCGGATGGACTAGGACGCGGCGGCCCTCACCGGCCGTGCCGCGTGGTTGTCACGGAGCCGCTCGGCCGTCTCCCGGTCCCGGAGGGGCATCCCGATCCCGATCGGCACCGTCGAGGTGAGGTCGTTGCGGCACTGGGCACACTCGACGACCCACGCTCGGTCGGCACGTTGCGCGATCTGAGGGTGATGGTTCTGCATTGCCGGCTCCTGCGTTCCCCTGAGGCCCAGAACGATAGCGAACACCCGGCGCCGGGCGAAATCCGAACCCCCTGAGCTGGGGGTTTACCCCCCCACCGGGGGACGAATTCGTCCGCGCCCGTCCCGCGATCGGAAGCGGTCCCGGCTCCCCCTCCGATCAGGTCGCGAGTTGGGCCTCCGCAGGCCGGGCGATGATGTAGATCAGCGCGCCGAAGAAGGGCACGACGAGGATCAGCACCGTCCAGCCCGCCTTGGCCAAACCGTGGTGGTCACGACGGCGGAAGTTGTCGACGAAGCACCAGATGATGAAGAACAGCAGCAGGAAGATCCCGGCGAACATCAGGAACGTCCAGAACAGGCTGAGCAGCGGCCACGTGTAAGCGAACATGGTTGTGTACCTCCGGTGCGAAGCTAACGGGCGACGGAGCGCGGCCGGTGGATGCCGTACGGTCCTCGGTCACCGCTCGACCGTCGTCACAAGGAGCAGTCTTCGGAGTGAAGACGGTCAACGTGTGGTGGCTCTCCCTCGGACCACCACGCGTGCCGTCATCTTGTTGTTGCTCCGCGTCACCTCGCACTACACGGACGAAGGCATGGACGAGCAGCCGCCGGGGGCTCGGGACCCCGATCCGTCAACGAAACGACCCTTCCCGATGGGGATCGTGCCGGATCTGTTGAAGGCGAACTGCAGCGCCGGCGACCCTCGTCCATGGGTTGGATCATGGCGGGGACGGCGGTCGGCCACTAGGGCCAATGGTCCTCTCGGGACTCCTCCGAAAGGCCCGGAACACACCCGCTCCGTCGACCGGCCGCGTCGGCCCGGAGGACGGGACCGGAGACGACTACCCGGTTCGGCCGATCCGCGCCCGGATGCCGGTGCCCAGGTCCAGCACGGTGACCGCCGCCATGGGCATCTGCTCCGGCAGGGTCACGGAAAGGTCACCGCCACTCTCGACGGACCAGTCGAGCTGCACATCCGCCCCGACAAGGCGGACGCGCCGCACCCGGGACCCGTCGATCGTACGCATCGTGATCCGCCGCGATTGGGGCATCCCCATCACGAGCACGTACACACCCTCGCCGCTCTTGGTGAACCGCAGCGGGGTCCCGTCCACCGTGACCGACTCGGTCACGACCCAGGGCCGGCTGCCGTAGATCGCCTCGCCGTTCGCGGCCAACCAGGTCCCGAGCCCGCGCAGCGGCTCCTGCTGCCGGGACGGAATGGTCCCGTCCGGTTGCGGTCCGACCCCGATCAGCAGGTTGCCGTTCTTGGACACGACGTCGCAGAACATCTGGATCAGGTCCGTCTCCGAAATGAGCTCCTCCGGCCGCTCGTGACGGTTGGCTCCGAACGAGTGCCCCAGACCGCGGGCGAGCTCCCACTTGCGTTCCGTCACGGTGCTCACCACGTCGTACTCGGGCGTGCGGAAGTCGCAATGCTTCGGGGCGCCGAAGGTCAGATGCTTCCGGCTCTCGGGGATGAACCGCCACAGCGCCTGCACCAGGGCGCCCGCACCGCGGACCATCGCGTCGGTCGAATTCGTTCCGGGGTAGGCCGGGCTGCTTCCACCGGTCGTTGATCACTCCCTCCTCAACGGCGTTGTAGTAGTCCGCGAACAGCTGCGGCAGCTGAGGATCGGTCGGCCACGAGATGTCGTTCCACAGGACGGACGGCTCATAGCGGTCGATGAGCTCGCGCCAGTGCGCGGTGATGTACTCGACATAGCGCCGGTCGTGGGGTACGGCGAGCACCGCGTCGGCCGGCTTGACGAGGACCGCCCGGTTGTAGGGCCAGTCGTAGCCCCCCGAGTAGTACAGCCCCATGCGCAAGCGCTTGGCGCGGACCGCCTCGGTCAGGTCACCGACCAGATCCCGGCTGGCGTGGTACTCGCCTTTGACCGGATGTGGGACCGAGGACGGCCACAGCGCGAAGCCGTCATGGTGCTTCGTGGTGAGCACGACGTAACGGGCGCCGGCCGCTTGGCAGAGATCCGCGATGGCCTCGAGGTTGGCCCCGGACGACGCATCGTTGAACGTCCGGACGAAATTGTCGTAGGGATAGTCGTCCCCGTAGACCCGGGCGTGGTACTCCCGGGTCGGCCCACCCTTGATCTGCATCGAGTTGAGGTACCACTCCGCGTAGGGATTCTCGCGCAGCATGCGCTTGGGGCCGTCGCTGATCAGCAGATGCTGGATGTCCGGCACGCGCGGCGCCCACCCCGGGACCGAGTAGAGGCCCCAGTGGATGAAGACCCCCAGCTTCGCGTCGTCGTACCAGACCGGCACCGGATGGGTCCGCAGTGAATCCCATGTCCCCTCATACACGAGGGACGCATTCTCGCATGTGTCAGCTCCGCTTGAGCAACGACGGTGGGCCGGCCGTTCTTGCGGCAGCTCTCAGCCCGGCGCCAACGTCGCCCCGCCGGCGCCAGCCGCTCCGCCGCCCTGACCCGGCTTCCCGTAGCGGAGCCGGAAGGCGAGATAGGCGAACGGCCCCACCACGATGGGCAGCCAGTAGGAGATGATCCGGTAGGCCAGCGTCGCCACGACGGCGTCGCCGGCGGGGACGCCGGCCAGGATCAGCAACGCGCTCAACCCCGCCTCGACGATGCCGAGCCCGCCGGGCGTGATGGGGATCAGGGCGAGCAACCCCGCGACCGCATAGGCCAGGAGGACGAGTGAAGGGTTGGGCCGGGCACCGGTGGCCCGGATCGTCGCCAGCAGTGTGCCGAAGTCGAAGGCGAGCCGGCCGCTGCTCAGGAGCATGGCCGCCTTCCAACGCCGGCCCAGCACGTCACGTATGCGATTGCGCTCGAAGACGAGACGGTCCTGCAGGCCGGTCATGGGTTCGGCCTTGCGCTTCAGCCGGTTGCGCGCCGCCTGCACGACGCCGCCCGCCCATCGGAGGGGCCGGTCCAAAGTCAGGACCAGGGCGCCGAACCCGGCGAAGAGCACGAAGGCCGCGATGCCCAAGAGCGCCGCGTGCTCCAAGCCGTTCGCAATCGGCGTCCCGGCGACGATGGCCGGCAGGACGAAGATCGGAAGGGCCAACAGCCCGCCGATGCCCAGGAGCGAGAAGGCGGTGAGCCCGGCCACCGCCGTCGCCGGGTCGTTCCCGGCCGCCGCCAGCATGCGGAACTGCGTGGCCGCCCCGAAGGCGGCCCCCCCAGGCACGATCAGGCTGATGGCATTCCCGGAGAGCTGCGACGTGGTGACCGAGAACCAGGCCTTGGTGCGCAGCGCGATCCGCTGCAACGCGATGGTGCAGGCGAAGTGGGCCACCTGGAACACGACGGCGATTGAGAACCAGACCGGTTCGAGGGAGGTCAGCTTCGGAAAGGAGTCGAAGACCTCGGTCAGGCTCGGGAACACGAGGTAGATGGTGACGCCGCCGACCACCACCATGACGGTCTTCTTGGCGATCGACCGCCACGGCAGTGGTGACTCGACATCTTGTTCGATACGAGTGGCGAGCCGCTGCGACATCGCGTCGCTGCCGGCACGCTCCTCGGGTTCGTGGTCCTCGTCCGTCACCGGCGAGCTGCTCTCGGTGACGGACGAACGGCCTTCTAGCTGGCCAGGATCTTGGCCTTCTGGGCGTCGAACTCGGCGTCGGTGAGCACGCCCTGCGACTTGAGGTCAGCCAGCTTGGACAGCTGGTCGGCGGTGCTGCCGCCGTCCGTACCGGCCGCCTGCTTGACGTACTGGTCGAAGGCCTTCTGCTGCTCAGCCGCCTGCTGCGCCGCCCGCTCGTGCATCTTGCCGCCACGGGCGATCAGGTACACGAAGACGCCGAGGAACGGCAGGACGATGATGAAGATCGCCCACAGAGCCTTGGCCCAGCCGCCCATGTCGTGGCTGCGGAAGATGTCCACGAACACCATGATCAGCAGCCAGATCCAGATGATGAAGAGGAAGAAGTACAGCATCGTCAGGAAGAAGTCGAGGATCGGATATTGGTAGCTGGCAGCAAGCATCGAACGAACTCCTTGTTGTCGTGGTCGGCGAGTTCCCGACCTTCAATGTTTAGCTCCTGCACCTGGACGCGTGCTGGGATGGCTTCGACCGGCCCGCAGTGCTCGGCAGTCGACCTCGCCGTCCCCGCCGGGCCGGCGCCGGAGGATCGCACGGGCGGGTCGCTGACAGGTCGTGGCCTTCGACACTGGTCACGAAGGGCGTCCGCCAAGGACAATGGCACCCGCGCATGAACTCCGAGCTCGACATCGCCACGTTGGCCGTGGTCTCCGCCTGCGTTCTCGTCTGGGGCCTCGTCTCGGCCCGCCTGGAGCGCTGGGACGTCTCTGCCCCGATCGCTTTCGTGCTCCTCGGACTGGCAGTGACCCACGGGCCCACCACGCTCGTCCACGTCAACCCGCACTCGTCCACCATCCGCTCGCTGGCGGAGGTGACCCTCGCCCTCGTGCTGTTCGTCGACGCCTCCCGTGTCAGCGTCCACGCTCTGCGGGCTGACGCCGCGCTGCCCGCCCGCCTCCTCGGCATCGGCCTGCCGCTCACCATCGGGGCGGGGGCCGGGGCGGCCGCGCTGCTGTTCGGCACCAGTGGACTCTGGGTGGCTGCCGCCATCGGTGCCATCGTCGCCCCGACCGACGCCGCGCTCGGGGCTTCGATCATGGGAGACAAGCGGGTGCCCTCGGGGGTCCGCCGCCTTCTCAACGTGGAGAGCGGCCTCAACGACGGCATCGCCACGCCGTTCGTGAATCTCTTCATCGCGGGCGCGGTGAGTGCCGAGGCGGTGCGTGGGGTCCACCCGGGATCGGCTGCGCTCGAACTCCTGGGAGGGGCGGGGCTCGGCATCGCGGTCGGTGTTCTCGGCGCGATCCTCCTGGCCCTGGCCGGACGCCACGGGTGGAGTGCTGCGGGCTTTCGACCCATCGCCGTCCTGGCCCTGGCGCTCTTCGCCTACGCCGCCTCTGTGACCGCCGGAACGAACGGCTTCATCGCCGCCTTCGTGGCCGGGATGGCCTTCGGCACCGTCGACAGCCGCCAGGGCGAGGTCGACCTGCGCTTCAGCGAAGAGAGCGGCACGCTGCTCTCCCTCCTCGTGTGGTTCATATTCGGCGCGGCCATGCTCGGACCGGGTCTGGCGGATGTGGGGTGGCGAGACGTGGTGTTCGCGGTTCTGGCGCTGACCGTCCTGCGCATGGTGCCCGTCGCCCTCTCGCTCACCGGCAGCGGCCTTGACCGAGCCACCGTGGTCTTCGTCGGCTGGTTCGGCCCCCGTGGCCTCGCCTCAGTGGTGTTCGGCCTCATCGCCGTGGACTCCCTGGCTCCGGCGCAGTCGAAGGTGGTGCTGGGCGCGGTCACCCTGACCGTCGCGCTCAGCGTCCTGCTGCACGGCATCACCGCCTCGCCCTGGGCCGGCCGCTACGGCGCGCTGGCACAGGGGCTGCACCCGGAGCGACCCGAGCACACCGACGCCCGACCGATCACGACCCGCTCGCTGCGTGGGGGTCGCTGGATGCCCACCCCGCCGAGCGCCCCGGGGTGACCGACAGCAGCGCCCGTAGGGGCGGGGCGGAGGCGACGGCCCCCGGTCAGCGGACGCGCCACGCCGCCGGGGACCATCTCGTGGACTGGCAGCCCCGGCAGATGCTTCACTGTGGTCACCGTTCCCGGTTGACCGTCCGGTTTGTGGGAAGAGACTGCGAGGAGAGGACCTTGGCCAGCGAGGGATTCCATGAGCCGCTCGAGCTGCTCGATGAGGCGACCGTCGATCACCACCGAGCGATGACGTCGTTGTGCGAGGAGCTCCAGGCGATCGACTGGTACGACCAGCGCGTCCGGGCAACGTCGGATGACAGCTTGGCGGCGATACTCGCCTACAACCGGGATGACGAGAAGGAGCATGCGGCGATGGCCCTCGAATGGCTCCGTCGGCGTGACGTGGCTCTCGACGCCAACCTCCGAAAGTTTCTGTTCACCTCCAGCCCGATCACCGAAGTCGGTGACGAGGCGCCCGACGGCGAGGCCGACGGCGCGGCCTCCGACGGGCCCGGCTCGCTCGGCATCGGCAGCCTGAAAGGAGCCGTGCGATGAACCATTTCCTCCGCGAACTGGCACCGATCTCGGCCGAGGGCTGGGACCTGATCGACGAGGAGGCCAAGTCGCGCCTCCCCACGTATCTCGCCGCCCGCAAACTGGTGGACTTCGGCGGACCCCACGGATGGTCCCACTCGGCGACGAATCTCGGCCGCATCGCCCCGATCTCGGGCCCGTCGGAGGGTGTCGCGGCCGCGCAGCGCATCGTCCTCCCGCTCGTGGAGCTCCGGACCGAGTTCAAGGTCTCGCGCGTCGAGCTCGACGACGCCGAGCGTGGTGCGAACAACCCCGACCTGGCCGAACTGGACGAGGCCGTGCGCCAGATCGCGCTCGGCGAGAACGTGACCGTGTTCCACGGCCATGAGGCCGCCGGGTTGCGCGGCATCACCGAGAGCACGTCCCACGAGCCCATCGAGCTGGATGGTGACATGGCCCACGCGCCCGACGGCGTGGCCCGCGGCGTCAATGCGCTGCGCCAGGCCGGCGTCGACGGTCCGTACGGGTTGGCCATCTGCCCGGACATGTACACCAAGATCGTCGAGAGCGCCGAGTACGGGGGGCACCTGCTCTTCGACCACCTCCGCGAAATCCTCGGCGGCCCCCTGGTGTGGGCGCCCGGTGTCGAGGGCGGCGTCGTCCTGAGCCTGCGCGGTGGGGACTTCCACATCGATTGCGGGCAGGACCTGTCCATCGGCTATCTCGACCACGACGCCGATGTCGTGCGGCTCTACATCGAGGAGAGCATCAACTTCCGCGTGCTCGAGCCGGACGCAGCTATCGCGCTTCGACTCGAGGGCTGAACTCGGCCGGCACCGTGGAGCGACGAGGGCTGGTTCGTACCGCGACCCGGCGGCCGGACCGACCAAAAGCTGGTCGTCGCATCTCTCGATCGTAGAATTCGAAGCCCGGTTTCCGGGGTCCGTCCTCGGCACCCCGCTCACTGCGCCGCTCTACGCGGCCCGGTATGTGGCCTCCACGATCATGCCCGTGAGAGGGACAGCGCACCCAACGGCAGAGAGCCCTCTTGGTACAAGGGCCTCATCTGCTGGTCCAGGCGACCCCCACACAGCCAATCCCGGTATGGACGGTCATCGCCGGGCTGAACTCCACGATGGGCTCCTCCCCGCCGATGAACGAGCGGAAGGCTGAAACCTCGGCAGCAGCGTCCGCGTGAAAAAACAATGTTCGCTCCGCATTCGAACCTCCGGAGGCGAGCCACGCTGCCTGCAGCACCGACGGACTCTCCCATTGGGGGTTCGGGCGGCCCAAGGGAGAGATGAATCCTTGATCGACGCGAAAAAGGAGTTGCGACGCCTCGCCGGCGTACCGCTCGAACGCGGTGGCGGGCACGTGACCACTCCGCTCTATCGACGTGAGATCCGGCAGCATCGCGACCATCTTGGTCCGCCGGGCCGCGTCTCGGGCCACTTCAGCAATGTCGGCAGCCGACGCACCGCTCGCCTGTGCCTCTGCCGCGGCGGAGACGATGAGGCCTTGCCCTGCTGCGGCAGTTCGAGTGTCGACGACCTCGACCTGACGACGCGCCATTGCTGAGGCCAGGCGCGCGTTGCGGTACATCACGGTGACTTCAACGGCGGGTGTCAATACGACGGCAGCATCGAAATCACTACACTCAATGGAATCGAGGTAGTCAACCATCGACGGCGGGGCGGACTTGGTCGGCTCATCCTCGACGAGTGCTCGGTAGACCCGAGGTGCGGCTTCCGGACCATCGGAGAGCACTTCGTTGCCGATGAATATCTCAATCGGAAGTACCTGAAGGCTTGCACGGTCGAGGAGTCCCGGTGGTAGACAGGCGCTCGAATCAGTCACAAGCAAAACAGAAGGCACCGCAGGCCAATATAGCGAGCGGTTCAAAGCGATCGCGCGCCCTGAAAAGCTCTCTGACGGTCTCGGAACTGGCTGAGCGTGCCGGCGTTTCGGTGCCGACCATCCATTCCTATCGCCGGCTCGGGCTCCTTCCCGAGCCGACCGTCGTTGCCGCCAATCGGTTCCTTTACGACGAGCGCCATGTCGAGGCGCTGGCCATGATCCGTCTCTTGCGCCGCGAGCGGAACATGTCACTGGCCTCAATTGTGGAGGTGCTGCCCGACCTCCTCCCCACAGGCGACGAAGAAGCCTTCCGGCCTCAGATGTGGCAGCAGGTGCTTGACGGCTATCTCGATGCCGCCGCACAATCCGAGCCGCCGGCTCGCCTCTTGGCTGCGGCCCGTGACGCGTTTGCCCGGCATGGCTACGCCGGTGTGAACATCGCCGATATCTGTGCCGAAGCTGAGATGGCGACGGGCTCGTTTTATCGACATTTCCAGTCAAAAGATGCAATTTTTGTCGCCGCCGTGGGCTCAGTGGCCGATCTCATCAGCGATGATCTGGACGCGCTGCCCTATGGGATCAGCAGAGCACGAGCCACGAAAACGGTTCGCACCCTCCTGGCCCCGTTCATGCCGTTGCTCCTTGAGTCCGCCCTGCGCGAGGCGCGCGGAGCCCGAGAGCTCACCGATGTCATGAACTCTGTCATTAGAACGGTGGCGACGCGTCTGGAACCGCACATCCGATCGAGCGTACGTTCAAATGCACACGCGGCTGTCCTTGTCGTCCGCACGGCGTTGATGGAGCTCGTCCAGGAGGCGCTCGGTTTCGATCGTCCCTAACCAGCGTTCATCTGAATGCTGGCACGAAGCGGCAATGCAAAGCCGTTCCAGCGGAACCCACCCGCGGATGCAACCGCTTCCAAAGATCTCCTTGACACGGTTTCATCGCTTGTATATCAATGATGAATACTTGCTCATTCGATATATACGCTCGTCTCCAAGCGCTTCTCCGGGTCCTCACGCCGCGCGTCATGACGACCCTGGTGCCCGTCGCGATCCCCGGCGCGGACGAGGTACTCCAGCAAGCCGCGTCGGAGAACTTTGCGGTGGCATCGAGGCTGCTGCCGCGGGCCACCCGCAGACACCTTCTCGCCATTTACGGTTTCGCCCGGCTGACGGACGAGATTGGCGACGAGGTCGCGCACGATCGCCTGGCCCTGCTCGACTGGCTCGACAACGAGGTGGAGCTGGCGGCGCGTGGTACGGCGACCCATCCGTTGCTCCGGCAGCTGACCCCGACGATCGTCGAGTGCAACCTCCCCCTCGTCCCGTTCCACCGCCTGATCGAGGCAAACCGGCAAGACCAGGTGGTCCAGCAGTACGAGACCTTCGATGACCTGGTGTCGTATGCCTGGCTCTCGGCGGCACCGGTCGGGCAACTGGTCCTCGGCGTTCTCGGGGAGACCAGCTCAGAGCGAATCAAGCTATCTGATGACGTCTGTATCGGGTTGCAGATCGTCGAACACATCCAGGACGTGAAGGAGGACCTGGACAAGGGTCGGGTCTACCTACCTCAGGCGGATCTTCGCGTCTTTGGATGCGGACCAGCCGAACTGGACGCTCCACACGCCGGACCGGAACTGCGGATGGTCCTTCGGCTCGAAGCAGGTCGAGCCCGTCGGCTGCTCGGCTCCGTCGAGCCGCTGAGCCGGACGCTCCCACTCCGGTTCCGCTTCGCGGTCTGCGGCTACGCCGCGGGAGGAATGGCTGCGCTCGACGCGATCGAGCGAATGGGCTACGACGTGCTCGGGCGGCGGCCCCGCCCACGGCCACTCCGCCTCGGTGCGCGCCTCACGGCCTCACTCTGGGCCGCGTCGACTGGCAGCCCAGAGTGAACACGGACGCCGCATACCGGGTCTGTGAAGAGATCACGCACCGGGAAGCCAAGAACTTCGGATACGGCATCCGGGTCCTCCGGCCTGCGGAGCGCCGCGCGCTGTCGGCCGTCTATGCGCTCGCCCGCCGCATCGACGACATCGGGGACGGCACCGCACCGGGAACGCAGAAGCTCCTGGAGCTGGACCGGGTTCGGTCCGACCTCCACTCGATCCAATCGAGTACAGAGGACCCTGTGCTCGTCGCAGTGGCCGCAGCCACCCGCGAGTACGGGCTGCCTTTGGGGGCTTTCGACGAGCTGATCGACGGATGCGAGATGGACGTCCTCGGGACCTCCTACACGACCTTCGACGACCTCGTGGTCTACTGCCGCCTGGTCGCCGGTTCCATTGGTCGACTCTCCTTGGCGGTCTTCGGAACGACGGACGCCAAGTCCATTGCATTGGCTGACGACCTCGGCGTGGCGCTGCAGCTCACCAACATCCTGCGTGACGTCCTCGAAGATCGCGGCAACGGCAGGGTCTACCTCCCCGCATCGGACGCGGCTGCGGTGGGCTGCCCGCCGGACCTCTCGGGGTGCCCGGAGGTGCTGGCCGACCTGGTCACGCTCGAGTGCGCCCGCGTGCCCGAGTGGTTCCAGCGCGGCCTGCAGCTGCTACCCCGCCTCGACCGCCGCAGCCGCGCCTGCGTGGGGGTCATGGCCGGTATCTACCACCGCCTGTTTCGGCGCATCGAGCGTGATCCCATGGCAGTGACCGTTGGTCGGCTCTCGCTCCCGACGGCAGAGAAGGTCTGGATTGCCGGCAAGTGCCTGGTCGGGATCGGTGCATGAGCGCGCGCCGCGTGGTCGTGATCGGCGGTGGTCTGGCCGGGATGAGCGCCGCGTTGACGCTGGCCGATGCCGGGGCCGAGGTCACATTGCTGGAGAGCCGGTACCGTCTCGGTGGTCTCACGTGGTCCTTCAGCCGTGACGGCCTGTCCTTCGACAACGGGCAGCACGTGTTCCTGCGTTGCTGCTCGGCGTACCGACAATTCCTCGCTCGCATCGGAGCCTCCGACGGTGTCTATCTCCAGTCCTCGCTCGACATCCCAGTGCTGTCACCCAACGGCATCCAATCGTCGATCACCCGAGGCGCGCTGCCGGCACCCCTCCACCTGCTACCCACACTGGCCCACTACCGCCACTTGAGCCTGCGAGACCGCGTCCGCGTGGTGCGCCCCGCGCTGGCGCTGCGGCGACTCGACCCGGACGACCCTTCGCTGGACGATGTGACCTTCGGCAGCTGGCTGCTCGGTCTGGGTCAGAGCGAACGGTCGATCGAGAGACTGTGGAACCTGATTGCCTTGCCAACCCTGAACCTCCCGGCCTCAGAGGCCTCGCTGGCGCTGGCGGTGAAGGTATTCCGGACCGGCCTGCTCAATCAGGCAGACGCCGGCGACCTCGGCTGGCCAACCCGGCCCCTCAGTGACCTCCATGGTGGCCACGGTGGTCGAGCACTCGAAGACGCACGGGTGACGAACATTCTGGGTGCCCGCGTGCGGTCGGTCTCGTGTGCGGACAGGGGCTTTGTGGTGAAGAGCCAAGAGCAGGAGCACGTTGCCGACGCGGTGATCGTCGCCACACCGCCTCAGACCACGCGGCGCCTCGTGCCCGCCGGGATCGTTCCGTCCGATGACGCATTGGGCCGATCCCCCATCGTCAATGTTCACCTCGTCCTGGACCGACGGGTCACGGATCTTGCCGTGGCGGCAGTCGTTGACTCTCCCGTTCAGTTCGTCTTCGACCGCACCGCATCGAGCGGGCTTCTCTCCGGTCAGTGCCTCTCCATCTCCCTGTCCGCAGCAGATGCCTATATGGCGCAGCCGTCCGAGCAGCTCGTCCGCTTGTTTTTCGATGCAATCCAGAGCCTCTTCCCAAAGGCCCGAGATGCACAACTGCTCGAGGGCGTTGTCACGAGGGAGCGAGCCGCCACCTTCCGTGGTGTGCCCGGAACGGCGGCGCTACGTCCCTCCCCCCGTATTTCGGTCCCTGGCCTGTATCTCGCCGGCGCCTGGTGTGACACCGGGTGGCCCGACACCATGGAAGGTGCGGTGCGCAGCGGCCAAAGTGCAGCGTCTGCATGCTTGGAAGACGCTCCGTCCCTCCCGTTGACCAGATTCTCGGAGAAAGTGGCGTCATGACCACGTTTGCACCCGCCCCTCACGTCAACGGCACCGTGTCGGCGACATTGATGCACGCCGCTCGGATGGTGGAATCGCCCCTCCGGGAGAGCGTCGAACGGCTGAGCCCCGCGCTGCGACCGCCCGTGGTTCACCACCTCGCCGGAGGTGGCAAGGGGGTGCGGGCCGCACTGACGCTGGTTTCGGCAACGGCGACCGGTGCCAGCGAGGAGGCCGCCGTGGTCGGGGCCGTGGCCGTCGAACTGGTGCACAACTTCTCCCTCATTCACGACGACGTCATTGACGGTGATCGCGAACGTCACCACCGATCGACGGTCTGGAGCGAGTTCGGGATCGGGCAGGCCATCATCGTCGGAGATGCCCTAGCTGCTCTGGCTCTCGAGGTCCTTCTCGAGGAACCGACTCCGAGACGGGTGCGTGCGGCCCGGTGCCTCGTCGACGCGACCAGCGCCATGATCGCCGGCCAGGCCGATGACATGGCGTTCGAGGCCCGGCCCTCCGTGACTGTGGCCGAGTGCCTGGCGATGGTGCGCGGCAAGACGTCGGCGCTCTTCTCGTGCGCCGCTTCCCTGGGTGCCATTCTGGGTGGCGCCCCGGAGGAAGTCGTGTCAGCGCTGGCAGCGTACGGATCCCATCTCGGCACGGCCTTTCAGGCTGTGGACGATGTGCTGGGTATCTGGGGAGAGCCGACGCGTACGGGGAAGCCGGTGGGAAGTGACCTCGTGGCTCAAAAGAAGTCTCTCCCGGTGGCCATCGCACTGGCTCGTCCCGGCGAGACCGGCTCCGAGCTGGGCCGCCTGCTCCACGGGGCCATGTCACCCGCCGATGTGGAACGGGCGGGAGCGGTCTTGACGCTCTGTGGCGCTCAGGAGGAGACCATGGAGCTCGCCACCGCCCACCTCGAGGACGCACTGGCGGCGCTCGACCGCGTGCCTCTGGCCTCTGGGCCCAAGAATGAACTCGTCGCATTGGCCCGCTTCGTGACAGACCGCGACCGGTGACCTCCGTCTCCCTCAAGGCGGTCGAGGCGGGGCACGGGGAGTCGCACGTTCCCGTTGCCGACGACGCCGCAACCAGCTTGGATCGGGCGGTCGGTGCGCTGCGCGTGGACCAGCACGCCGAGGGCTGGTGGAAGGGCGAGCTGGAGACAAACGTCACGATGGACGCAGAGGACCTCCTCCTGCGCGAATTCCTCGGTATCCGCACCGCACAGCAAACGGCTGACTCGGCGCGGTGGATCCGCTCGCGCCAACGAGAGGACGGGACCTGGAGCACCTCTCTCGGCGGCCCAGGCGACCTCTCGACTTCCATCGAGGCGTACGTGGCGCTCAGGCTGGCGGGTGACACGATCACGGCCCCGCACATGCAACGCGCCTCGGCGTTCATTCGGGGAGCCGGTGGGATAGGAGCAAGTCGGGTCTTCACGCGGATCTGGTTGGCTCTCTTCGGCCAATGGCCGTGGGAACGTCTCCCGGTCCTGCCCCCCGAGCTCATGCTGCTGCCACGATGGATCCCACTGAACATCTACGACTTCGGGTGCTGGGCGCGCCAGACCGTGGTTCCGCTCACGATTGTCAGTGCGCACCGCCCGGTCCGTCCATTTCCCTTCGACATCGACGAGCTGAAAGTCACCGGCCCCCCTGAAACTAACCTTTCGCTGTCCACCTGGGCCAGACGATTCAACACCCTCGACCGAGTGCTGCACCGCTACGAGCAGCGACCGGTTCGACGTCTGCGAGCGTTCTCGCTCCACGCCGCCGAACGCTGGATCCTCCAACGCCAGGAGGCAGACGGATCCTGGGGGGGAATCCAGCCGCCCTGGGTCTACTCGCTGATTGCATTACACCTCCAGGGCTATCCGCTTGATCACCCGGTCATGCGGGCGGGGCTCGCCGGTTTCGACGGTTTCACCATTTCGGACGAGCGCGGCCGCCGGATCGAAGCATGCCAGTCACCGGTCTGGGACACCGCGCTGGCCGTTCTCGCCTTGTCCGACGCGGGCGTCCCCGCTGATGATCTCGCATTGCGCGACGCCGGACGGTGGCTCTTGGAGCAGGAGATCACGGTCCGAGGCGACTGGAGTGTCCGGCGGCCGCATCTCGCCCCGGGCGGATGGGCCTTCGAGTTCGCCAATGACAACTACCCGGATATCGACGACACGGCGGAGGTGGTGCTCGCCCTCGATCGCACCCTCGTCGCCGATCACACGACGATTGACCGAGCAACGGACCGGGCCGTGCAGTGGACCGAGGGGATGCAGTGTGCCGACGGGGGATGGGCCGCCTTCGATGCCGACAACATCCAAACTCTCTGCCGAGAACTTCCTTTCTGCGACTTCGGTGAGCTGATCGATCCGCCCAGCGCGGACGTCACGGCGCACGTCGTTGAGATGCTGGCCATCGTCGGCCGTAACGGGCCGAACGCCTGCCGCGGCATTGCCTGGTTGCTGGCGAACCAGGAGCCCGATGGATCGTGGTTCGGACGGTGGGGGGCGAATCACCTCTATGGCGTCGGTGCGGTTGTTCCGGCTCTGACCGCCGCCGGCCTGGCCCCCGACCACCCAGCGCTGCGACGCGCCACGGGGTGGCTCGAAGCTCATCAGAACGAAGACGGTGGCTGGGGCGAGGATCTGCGCTCCTACGGCGATCCCAGCTATCGGGGCCGAGGGAGCTCCACTGCCTGCCAGACCGCATGGGCCCTCCTCGCCCTCCTGGCGGTCGAGGAGCGCGGGCCGGTCGTTACGCGCGGCGTGCGGTACCTCATCGACACCCAGGGCGCCGACGGCCGCTGGGACGAGACGGCGTTCACCGGCACGGGTTTCCCGGGTGACTTCTACATCAATTACCACCTGTATCACCTTGTCTTCCCGGTGATGGCCCTGGGCCGCTACGTACTCGGGCAGGACCGTGCATAGCCCAGTCGTCGTCACGTCCGAGCCGATCGAAGCAGCCGCCCTCGGCGGCGAGGTGACGGTGAGCGGGATGGGCAGGGCCAGGGCGCTGGCTTGCGGCACCCACGTGCGGGCGAACCTGGCCGCCGATGTGCCGGTGGCGCTGTGCGGCGTGGCGCACGGACTTGACCCCTCACTCCGCCCCGGCCAGCTCGTCGTCGCCACGGAGCTCAGCGCGACCGATGGGGGCCCGCCCCGTTCCATTCCGGCGGCCGTCCTCGTGGCGCGCGACCTCCGTCGCCTCGGCCTGGAGGTCCGCTGCGGACCACTCGTATCGGGGTCGACACCGCTCTCTGCAGTCCAGTCGTCGGAGTCGGGGAAGGCAGGAGCCATCGCCTGGGATACCGAGTCGGCCTGGTTGGCCCAGCAGCTGCCGGACCGTCCGCTGGTCGTGGTGCGAACCGTCGTCGATAGCGCGCGGGACACGTCCATCTTGACCCATCTCCGGGCCGTAGGATCGCTGATGGGACTCCGGCCCACGCTCGAACGATGGGCCCGAGCCAGCCAGTCGCACGAGCTGCACCTGGCGGCGTCACGATCATTCTGTGCCGGAGTGGAACGGGCCATTGAGATCGTCGAACGCGCGCTCGAGCGGTTCGGTCGACCGGTCTACGTGCGGCGTCAGATCGTGCACAACGCGCACGTCGTCTCCGATCTCGAAGGGAAAGGGGCGATCTTCGTCGTCGAGTTGGACGAGGTGCCCGATGGAGCGACCGTGGTCCTGGCGGCACACGGCGTCTCCCCGGCCGTACGTGCCGCGGCCGCCGCTCGCCCGGACCTGAGGGTCATCGACGCCACCTGCCCGTTGGTCGCCAAGGTCCACCACGAAGCCCGGCGCTACCTGGCCCAGGACTACCGGATCGTGCTCATCGGGCACGCTGGGCACGAGGAGGTCATAGGCACAACGGGCGAGGACCCTGAGCGCATCTCCTTGGTGCAGCAGCCCGGAGACGTCGCGGGCCTCACCCTCGAAGACCACGACCGGGTGGCCTACCTGACCCAGACCACGCTGGCCACCGATGAGACGGCCGAGGTCGTGGCGGCCCTGCAGCAGCGTTTTCCCCGGCTCGTTGGCCCCCGCTCCCAGGACATCTGCTACGCCACGCAGAACCGGCAAGAGGCCGTTCGTGCTCTCGCGGACGAATGTGACCTGGTGCTGGTCGTCGGTTCGGCCAACTCGTCGAACACCGCCCGGTTGGTCGAGGTCGCACGCCGCGCGGGTCGCCGAGCCGAGCTCGTGGAGGACGCCTCTGACCTCCGCCTGGGCTGGCTGGACGGGGTGACGAGGGTCGGGCTCACCGCCGGCGCGTCTGCGCCGGACGCACTCGTGACCGGCCTTGTCGACGCCCTGCGCCGGTTGGGTCCGATCACGCTGAACGAACATCGAACGACGAACGAAACCGTGCAGTTCTCCCTACCGAGGCAGGTGCGCTGATGTCGATCCCGCTACGTCAAAACCTACGAGTTGGTTCGTACTTCCTCAGGCAGAGACTCAAAGGGGCCACCCACTATCCCTTCATCGTCGAGATCGAGCCTTTGTTCGCTTGCAATCTCTCGTGTCCCGGCTGCGGCAAGATCCAGCACCCGACGGAGACCCTGCGCAAACGGCTGTCGGTTGAGGACGTGGTGAAGGCCGTCGAAGAGTGCGGCACCCCGATGGTCTCGATCGCCGGCGGCGAGCCGCTGCTCCATCCGGACATCGCCACCATGGTCGACGAGCTGGTCCGTCGCAAGGTGTACGTCTACCTGTGCACCAACGCCGTCCTCCTGGCCCGACGCCTCGATCGCTTCCAACCCTCGCACTTCTTCTCCTGGGTCGTGCACGTCGATGGTTTGCGCGAACGGCACGACGCTGCAGTCGATCGTGCTGGCGTCTTCGACGAGGTCGTCGCTGCCGTCCGGCTTGCTCAACAAAGAGGATTCCGGGTCACGACCAATTCGACTTTCTTCAACACCGACTCCCCGCAGACGGTGCGTGACGTCCTCGACTTTCTGAACGATGACCTCGGCGTCAACGCGATGATGATCTCGCCCGCCTATGCCTACGAGAAGGCGCCCGATCAGGAGCATTTTCTGGGTGTCGAGCAGACCCGCCGACTCTTCGCTGAGGCCTTCGGCGAGAAGCGTCGCAAGCGGTGGCGCTTGAATCATTCGCCGCTCTTCCTCGACTTCCTGGAGGGGAAGAAGGACTTCGCGTGCACGGCCTGGGGTATCCCCAGCTACTCAGTCCTGGGTTGGCAACGTCCCTGCTACCTGATGGCGGACGGGTACGCCTCGAGCTACCGGGAGCTCATCGATACGACCGATTGGGATGCGTACGGTCGCGGCAAAGACCCGCGCTGCGCCAACTGCATGGCGCACTGCGGCTATGAGCCAACCGCTGTGATCGCCACCATCGGCTCCCTGCGCCAGTCTCTCCGCGCCTTGGTCTCGACGAACTGAGCATCGTGACTGCGCTGCACCCAGCCCCGGTGTCACCGAACCTGACGGCAAGCGCGTCCGTGCCTCCGAACAGCCGGTCGGAGCTCGACGCGGCCGCCGTCCTCTCGGGACTCAGCCCGGCGGACCTCCGTCGTCTGGACGTGCCCGCACTCGAGCGGCTGGCAAGCGAGATCCGGTCCTTTCTGATCACAGCGATAGCCGCAAACGGTGGACATCTGGGGTCGAATCTCGGGGTTGTCGAGCTCACCTTGGCCCTCCACCGGGTGTTCGAGTCCCCGCGCGACAAGATCATCTGGGATACCGGGCACCAGACGTACATCCATAAGATCGTGACCGGAAGAGCAGACGCATTTGGAGGGTTGCGGCAACGCGCCGGGCTGTCCGGCTATGCGAACCGAACCGAGTCTCCGCACGACCTCGTGGAGAACAGTCACGCGTCAACTGCCCTCTCGTACGCCTATGGACTCGCCCGGGCACGCGAACTCCGCGGCGAGACGCACCACGTCCTCGCGGTGGTCGGAGACGGGGCCCTGACCGGGGGACTGACGTATGAGGCACTCGGTAACATCGGCGCTCACGGAGCCAGGGTGCTCATGGTGTTGAACGACAACGGTCGTTCCTATGCACCGACGGTCTCGCGGTTGACGACGGCCCCGCCCCAGTCGCACTCGATGGCGCCAAAGGCGTTCTTCGAGGCCTTGGGAATCAGCTACCTCGGACCGGTTGACGGGCACGATCTCAGGGCGCTCGATGCATCCCTTCGCGGCGCGGCACGCTGTCGAGGGCCGGTCGTGCTTCATGTGCACACAGTGAAGGGCCGAGGCTACCCGCCGGCCGTTCGTGACACGGAGAAGTGCCTCCACGACGTAGGGCCCTTCGATCCGGCAACTGGCAGACCGCTCCGACGTGCCACGACGAGTCGCACCTACACAGAGGCCTTTGAGGCGGCCCTCCTCCGCGAGGCCGCGACCCACCCTGAGATGGTGGCCATCACGGCGGCCATGCCGGGCTCGTGTGGACTGCTCGAGTTTGCCCGGCGGTATCCGGATCGGTTCATTGACGTCGGCATCGCGGAACAACACGCGGTGACGACGGCTGCGGGCTTGGCCATGGAGGGGCTGCGCCCACTGGTGACCGTGTATTCCACGTTTCTCAATCGTGCGTGGGACCAGCTCTACTGCGATGTCGGTCTCCATGGGCTACCCGTGATCTTCTGCATCGATCGAGCCGGGATCACCGGTGATGACGGTCCCAGCCACAACGGTGTGCTTGACCTGGCTCTGCTGACCAAGGTGCCGGGAATGACCGTTCTGGCGCCGTCCTCGTACGAAGAGGTCCAGGTCATGCTGGCTCAGGCGCTGGACAGCACGTCGGGACCCGTTGCCATCCGCTGGCCCAAGACCGAGGCCCGACGCAGCTCGGTCACCGGGAGCGGCCTCTCGGCGCGGCGGGTTCTTCTCGGGAACCGGGCCTGTCTCCTCGGATTCGGAAAGATGGTGGAGGTCTGCGAACGCGCCGCACAGATACTGCAGCGCGACGGGATCGAGGCCACCGTGTGGGACGGACGGGTCGCCGCCCCCCTGGACCCGCTGATGCTCGAAGACGCTCTGGAGCATCCGGTCGTCGTGACCGTCGAAGACGGGATTGTCGACGGCGGAGTCGGCAGCTCAGTCGCCAGCTGCCTCCGTGTGCGGGCCGGCGCGGGACCGCTCCCAATCCTTGCCTCGTACGGGCTTCCCTTGGCCTACTTCGCGCCGGGCAGGGCGAGCGACATCCTCGCCAGCCTGGGCCTCGACGAGAACCGGTTGGCTGAGAACGTGCGCTTCCTGTGTTCTCAGGCGGTCACCGCATAGCTCATCTTGCGTCTCCGGTTCCGCTGGCCGACCGGAGTGACGCCGCCATTTGATCATTCGACGGCCGACCTCCGCCGTGAGACTGACAGCGAAGGCCAGTCCCAGTGCGAGAACGAGGCCGAGCCACGGCTTGCTCGCGAATGTTGTTCCCCCGATGCGCCCGATGACGAAGGCATACGTAGCCCAAATCAACCCGGAGAGGGCGGTCACCGGCAGGAAGCGACGCCACGGGTAGCCCACGGCGCCACACGTGAAGGTGACCACCGTCCGCCCACCCGGAATGAACCGGCAGACAATAATCAAGCGAGCGCCGTAGCGTTCGAGGGTCTTCTGTGCCCAGGCGCGACGTCGGGAGCCTCGCTCACTGGCAAAGAATCGTCCGTCGACCCATGGACCGAAGTGCCGCCCGATCATAAAGCACAGGTTGTCGCCCACACACGCGCCACATGCTGCCAGGAAGATCAGGAGAAACAGGCGCGGGTCGATGCTTCCCGCTGTCGCCACACCGAGGGCGACGATCCCGGTCTCACTCGGCAACACGGGAAGGACGGCGTCGAGCGCCGGAAGAAGAAAGGCGATGAGATAGGAAAGCAACGAGTCGGGTTGCAATTCGGAGAGGTGATTCACAGCCCCACTCGGCTGGCTTCTCGGACTTCGATCGGTTCGTGCGCGGCATGCCGTTCATGCCAGATACTGGCGCCGATCGCAGCGCCGATAACGACGACGATCACGGCCACACTGGCGAGAATCGGAATGGTGAGAAATGGCTCCAGCAACATCTTGCAGCCAATGAACACGAGAAGCGCGGCGAGTCCGAAGTTGACGTAGGTGAATCGATCCATTGCACCGACCAGGACGAAGTAGAGCGACCGCAGGCCGAGAACTGCGAAGGCATTTGCTGTGAAAATTACAAAGACATCGCTGGTGATCCCGAAGGCGGCTGGAATCGAATCCATCGCGAAGACGAGGTCCGTGAACTCGATTGCCAGGAGAGCGATCATGAGAGGAGTTGCCATCAGCACCCCGTTCACCCGGCACACGAACCTCTGACCCACGTAGTCGGGCGTCATCGGAAGAAGGCGGCGGAGGAGCCGAATCGCCATGTTGCGATCTGGATCGATGAGCTCGCCGCCCCGAGCCATCCGGATCCCCGAGAGAATCAGCAGCGCGCCAAGGACGTAGAGGACCCAGCCGAAATGGTCGATCAGGGATGCGCCGCCTGCGATCAGCAGACCACGAAGGGCCAGCGCCCCGAACACTCCGTAGAACAGCACGCGGCGCTGAAAAGCAACAGGCACCACGAAGGCAGTGAAGAGGATCGCAAAAACGAAGATGTTGTCGACGCTCAGCGACTTCTCGGTCAGATAAACGCCGTAGTACTCCCCGGCTCTCTCCCAACTGCCGACGACACCCAGCACCACCCCAAAGGCCGCGCTGACGCCGATCCAGGCGCCGCTGACAATCAAGGCCTTACGCAGGGTGGATTCACGATCTCCGCGGTGCACTGCAAAATCCACCAAAAGGAGAACCAGGATCAACGCACCGGACGCGAGCCAGCACCAGAAGGGAGTCTGCACGAAAGTGGCCCCTTAGAAGGAGTGAGGGGGATTGCTTTTTCCCTCGTTCCCTGCTCCCACCCCAGGACTGAAACCATGTGTTCGACTCGGAGAAACCCTGAGGGACTCCCAGGCTTCTGTCCTCCACGTCGTCGAATCCATCATGTGATCCCCTCGTCGCGACCTCTCCGCGCGTTCTCTGTTGACACCTAACCACCGTGCAGTGAAGTGGGTGTGTGCGTGATGTGGAGACGATGTGAACATCGTTCCACTGTCGCCGATGCACCGCTGTTCCTCGTCGGGACGTCTGACCCCATGCCCCGGGGGCTGGAATGCCGGGCGCACTTGGATCTCCATTGAACGTGCACACGAAGGCCACGGGTACTTCATATGACGAAGGTTTGATGACTCTCCAAAGTTCGAATTGCGAAGGAGCGGGTCATGGCCATTCATCAGTGCCCTCGCTGCGAGCTCCGGTTCATCTCGAGGTCGGAAGTCGAGTGGCACCTCCTCGAGGATCACGGCAGCCGAACACTCGCAACGCCCTTGGTTGGGTCCACACTGGGAACCACGCGCTCCCCGCCCCGGGCCAGTGGATCCTGAAGCCGACTTGATTGCCTGCACCGAGAAGAGCCCGACGATCGAGAACGCTGTGCGGAACGTCGTCCTTCTGGGCGCCGTCGGTCTCTCGATCGTCGCCTTGGGCGGGCTACTCGAAGGTCCCACTGGCGTCATCCTCGGCTTTGGCCTGGCCGTTCTGGTCGTGGGTGGATCCTGGCGGTTCTCAGACCGACTCGTGATCCGTGCGTGTGGTGCCCAACCCCTTGACGCACACGCCACCTGGGCGATGCTCGCAGAACTCTCCCGCCAGGCAGCGATTCCTCCCCCGCGGCTCTACGTGGCACCGAGCCCTCAGCCCAATGCCTTCGCAGTGGGACGCACCCCAAAACACGCGGCCATCGTGGTGACCGAGGGTCTCTTGTCCCTTCTCGAGGCGTCGGAGGTCCGAGCTGTGCTTGCTCACGAACTGACCCACATTCGCCGTGGCGACACTCTGGTGACATCCATGGCTGGCGCAACGGCGAGCTGCTTTTCCGGCGTCGCCGAGGTGCTGCAGCGCTCGAGTTCGCGCAGCAGGAGAACGAGCGCCGAGCCTCCAGGCGTGATGGTGACTTCGGTCACCCGCGTGGCGGCACGGCTCCTCTCGCTCGTGCTCTCGGGCGACCGCGAAAGCGGCGCCGATCGTGGTGGCTCTGATCTGACCGGGGACCCCGAGGCACTGGCTCGAGCTTTGACGCGGATCGAAGGATACGCACGGGTGGTGCCGATGGAAAAGACCCTCGGTTATGTCTCGGCCTGGGTGGTCAATCCTCTCGGAGACAGAGGCGACAGCGCCTGGCTCTTTTCGACGGATCCGCCAGTGGCGAATCGAATCGACCGTCTCCGGACCTGCCCGGGACCGAGGGTGGCCACATGATTGGCGGCTCCAGGGGGAGAATGGCGGCATGGAGGCGTTTTGATGACGACCACCGTGCTGGTCGTCGAGGATGAAGCAAAGCTCCGGGACCTCTTGCGTTCTTACTTCGAGCGTGAGGGCATGGTGGTGCTCTCCACGGCGTCGGGCAGCGAGGCCATCGACCTCGCACAGCGGGGCCGGCCGGACCTTGTCATCCTTGACCTCGGACTCCCCGACGTCCCCGGAGAGGACGTCGCGCAAGACCTGCGGAGGTTCATGGATGTCCCAATCCTGATGCTGACGGCAAAGGCATCGGAGAGTGACCGCATCAAAGGGCTCGAGCTCGGCGCAGACGATTACATGACGAAGCCATTCAGTCCGCGGGAGCTCGTATTACGCGCCCAAGCAATATTGCGTCGTGGACGAGATGCTTCCCCACGCGGCGATCGGTTCTCATTCGGGAACGGCGCGCTAGTCATCGATGAGGCCCGCAGAGAGGTGCTGCTCGACGGCAACCCGGTTGATCTGACGCCGACAGAGTGGGGCCTCCTCGTAGCGCTGTCCACCACTCCAGGTCGGGTCTACTCCCGCTTCGAGCTCATCAACCGGACCCGAGGCTACGAGTTCGAGGGCTATGAACGTACCGTTGATTCACACGTCAAGAATCTTCGCCGCAAGATTGAATCTGATCCGGCATCTCCTCGAATCATTGAGACCGTTCTCGGCGCCGGCTATCGACTCGGTCTTCCCCGGGATGTGTGAGTCCCGCGACAAGGGCACCGCGGGATGACCACGCCGCAAAACCCCGCCTCTTCATTCCCAGCCACCCATCGAGGCGGCAGCCAGTTCTCCCCTATCGCACGACGGCTGGCGCTCCTCATTGCACTGGTCGCGCTGGTCGCGCTCGCTCTATTGGCGACGGCGACCTTGGTGTTCGCCAACAATGACGTGACGACCCTCACCGGCCGACAGCGGACCGATCTGGGTAATGCCGTGGCGAGCGCGTTGGGGGTCAGCTACGAGCAGAGTCACACATGGAACGCGGCCGATCTGTCTCCGACTCTGGCTCTGGCAAGCCAGGCTGGCATTGCCGTGCAGGTGCGCGACCAGTCGGGTGCCCTGGTTGATTCCGTCATCCCCAAGGGAATTCGCCCGAGCACACTCGGAACCCCGCTCTTCGTTCCAATTCATGCAGACGGAGTTCCGGTGGGCACGGTGTCGGTGCGGACAAGCACCGCAGGAATCGGTGCCGCCGACAGTTCGCTACGGCGCGCTCTCGCCACCGGAATCGGATGGAGCGCCCTCGTGCTGGCACTTCTTGCCGTCATCGCAGGCGTTGTCTTCGCCCGACGGATCACCAGACCTGTCGTCGCCTTGACGTGGGCGGCAAAGGCCATGGCGTCCGGTGAGCGGGGTGTTCGGGTTGCTGATGTCGAGGCTCCGGGAGAACTCGGCGAGCTCTCGAGGACGTTCAACCACATGGCCGACACCCTCGAGTTGGAGGATCAGCTACGACGGGTTCTCGTCGCCGACGTTGCTCATGAGCTGCGGACCCCGCTGGCCATTCTGCAGGCCACCACCGAGGCCCTGGCCGATGGCATCCAGGAGCCGACCCCGGCCACGCTGACCTCTCTCCACGATGAGACTCTGCGTCTTGGGCGCATCGTCGAAGACCTCGAGGTCCTCGCTTCTGCCGAGGCCGCCGGGTTGGCCTTGGAACTCAAACCCGTGGATCTCGCTCTGGTCGCGGCTGAGGCCGCGGAAGCGCTCAAACCGCAGCTGGAGGGTGCGCGGCTTTCCTTGACCCGCGATCTTCAGCCAGCGGTTGTACGGGGCGACAAGAACCGATTGCACCAGGTCGTCACCAACCTCTTGACGAATGCCATCAAGTTCACTCCAACGGGTGGATCGGTCACAGTGTCCGTCTCTTCCCGTGATGGCGTAGCCAGGATCGTTGTCGAAGACTCGGGTCGGGGCATTGCTCCAAAGGACTTGGGACACGTCTTCGATCGATTTTGGCGCGGACCAGGAGTCCGGCACACCACGGGGAGTGGGGTCGGCCTGGCCGTCGTTCAGGAGCTGGTGCACGCCCATAACGGGCAGGTCACGGCTTCGAGCGAAGAAGGGCAAGGAGCCCAATTCGTCGTCACGATTCCCAGCGCATAGCCGGACATTCTCCATGTCTCCACACCACCTCCACATCGATACAACAGGGTCTGCACCGCCGCGGGATTGACTGACGGTATGACGGCGTTTTGGTTCCCAGGCCTGGAGTCGTGGGTTCAGGACGGGACCGACGCTGTCCGGCCGACCCCGGAGGAATGGAGATGCATGGATACTCCGCCTGGTACACAGAAGAGAACCGAGTTGCGCGTCGGGACTCGGGTTGACGTCCACACGCGGTACGAACTCGGGAGATGGGCGTCGGGTTTCACCATCGCCGAGGTGCGTCCCGATGGCTACCGGATCAGGCGAGTTTCAGACGGGGTGGTGCTCAGCGAGTCGATCCACACTGACGAGATCCGGGTCGCCAGTCCCCTGCCATCACGTCCTCTCGACGTTGAAATCCAGGAAAGGCACCAGTCCGGCGGCCTTCGTCGGTCAACGCCGAATCCGAGCATCGGAATGGACCAATGACGGCCACCGCGCAACCCTTCACGAACGCCACCTCAGCGTGGAGGGGCCGGCCCTTGGCAACGCCCACCGGTCCTCGCGACAGTGCTCTCGGAACTCTGGGAATCCTCGTTCTTGAGTCGTGTCACAGCACATGGATCTTTGATCCTCCGCAGCTGGAATTCTGCCGGATCTTGAAAGGGGTCGAGGTCGGAGGTCAATCGGTGGTGACCGAGTGGCGTCCTTATTGGCAGGTCCAGCTGGATCCCGAGGGCGAAGGATTCACCGTCTACCTCAACGCAGCCGGGACGCGTCTGATCCGCTCGTGGCGACACGGAACGAATTGCGAGCAATGCGGCGCGCCCGCCACCGCTGAGTTGTCTCTGGAGGACATCCACCGCACGCTCCATGGGCATCACGGTTGAGGTCCGTGAGAAGAGCGCATCGCAATGATGGAGTCTCTTGGCACCAACAGTCTCGTACTCTCGGGCCTTTGGGTCGCGACGAGCCTGCTCATGCTGCTCGTTTGGGGCCTGCTGGCCTGGGCGGTCGTGAGCATTCTCTCGCGGCAGGAATTCGGACGGAGACGGGCCGGCGCCTCCTCGTCTCCATCTCACTGCGGTCCTGAGAAGAGTGATGATGCCGCGCGCACACGACAGCCCGACCAGATACGCCCACCCCGATACACGTCGCATGAGTACTGCGAAAGGCTATGAGGATGCTCGGCGCCGCCGGCCCTTCCCGTGTGTCCCGAATGCGGTCAGGACGAGGTCGACCGTCTGCTCCGCCATGTCAGGTCCGAGCAATTCGCCGCGTACGACCGAGCGCACGAAGAGAGGACCGATCAGCAGGTCGTAGATAAAGGACAGGTCGGCGTCGGCCTGAAGCTCACCGCGCTCGATGCCCCGCTGGAGCGCGTGCCGCACTGACGTCTGCCGCAACCCGACGTAGTCGCCGAGGTAGGTCTCGGCCAGCTCGGGGTCGGCGACGAGATCGGCCACGAGGCCGGCGGTGATGCGACGGGATGCCGGCAGATCCATCATCTTCACCTGATCGCGTTGGAAGGCGAGCAGGTCGTTACGGAGAGCACCGGTATCGGGAGTCAAGGACAGGTGTGGGGATTGAGTGAGGGCGGCAATGACCAGCGCCGCCTTGGACGGCCACCGCCGGTAGATCGTGGGCCGCCCCACACCTGTCCTGGCCGCGACGCCGTCGATGGTCAGCCCGGCGTACCCCTTGTCATTGAGTATCTCGAGTGTGGCATCGAGGATGACCTTGTCATAACCCGGGTCGCGAGGTCGTCCCGGGCGCCGGTGTTCACCGTCCCCTTCGTCCTCGCTCCCCCGCCCACCACTGTTGATCTGGGCCATCCGTCTCCTCTTCTCTCTCTTCGCCTGCCCCGAGGTAGCAAGAATTAGTTTACAGCCCCTTGCGTAATGGATAGTGCACGTTTATAGTTCAGTGAGTAACGATACTCGGTGTCTGGAATAGAGGCCCGATGCACCGCACTACCCACAGAGGGAGTTCGCCGCGCGCGCGTTCGGACGACAGCCCCACCGACGAGGCTCTGATGCTCGGACTGGGCCGCGGGGACCCAGGGGCGGAGATCACCTTCGTGCGCCGCTATCAGCGTCGGGTCTACGGGCTGGCGCTGAGCATCGTGGGGGATCCGACCCAAGCCGAGGAAGTCGCCCGGGAAGCGCTGATCCGAGGGTTGCGCCACGCCGGCTCCTACCACGCTTGCCGTGGTTCCGTGTCCTCCTGGATGCTCACAATCACTCGCAGCCTGGCCGTTGACACCCTCCGACGGAGTGGCGCCGAGCCAGCCGACCCAAGAGCCCTGCTCTCTTTGAACCAACCGACGCAGGCACCCATACCCGAAGAGGCGACGACCGTCGCTGACGAGACCAACCGAGTGAGAACTGCTCTGTTCGATCTCCCCGTCGAGCAGCGACGGGCTCTCGTCTTGGCGGCCTTCTATGGCATGACGGCCCGAGAGATCAGCCAAACGGAGGCGATCCCCTTGGCCACGGCGAAGACCCGCGTCCGCTCGGGTCTCACGATGGTCCAGTCGCTTCTGGGTCCGGACGACACCCCGCTGGAATCTGGAGCTGCGCACTGTGTCGCCCGACGGCTGCCGTCTTCATCCCCGAACAAAAGCAACCAATGACACTGACAAGCAAGGAAAGGAATCCCCATGAGTGACACACCACCCACACGAGGAGGAGTCGTCATGCGGACACTGAAGTTGCGGCATGCCGCGGCTGCCTTGTCCGCTGCGATCCTCGCCGCCCTGCTCAGCTCATCCGCCGCGTTCGCGTCGGCTGGCAACACAGGCCTCGGCTTCCATGCGCCGAATATCTCCGGTGCCTCAGGTGCGGTCTTTCTCACCGGAGGGGGGGCATTCAACCCCACGTCAGGGGTCGGCCACTCGGGCGGCGGCTTCGGCTGCACGTCCACCGTCAGCAGCGGCCCGCTCACCGGATGCCTGGCTGGACAGGGCGTTCGTTGGGACACTGCAACGCTGCTGAGGAGCACGCCGTTCAAGTGCACCGCCGCCGATCCCGCGGGAGTCAAGACGGCGACCATCGCGGACGACACTCTTGTCTTGCGCGCCGACTTCTACCGAGCCGGCGACGGGAACGACGAGTCCTTCAACGCCAACATGATCGTCTCGACCAACGACATCGCTCCTGACGTCCCGGGCGTCCAGAACGCCTGGGTGCAAGGGGTGGGCTGTGGGGCCGCAGTGGTGCACTTCAGCCGCTGAGGTTCTCTCGCCTCATTTTTGCTCGGCCGTCGCTCCTGCCATCGCTCCGACGCAGGAGCGGCGGCGCGATCACATCGTGAACGGCCTGATCCACTGCCCTCTCGGTGTCCCATGACATCGAACTGACGCATGGGTCAAGCTCAGGACCTATTTGGAGAGCGCGGTGACCTTCTCACCGACGACGAGACAGGCACAGACGGCCCGGCGGAACTCTGGTGCGTATCGCTTTGGGCATGGACGACCTCCTGGTAGCTCACGACCCAAGTCTTATAACGCCTGTCGCCCAAACGGGGTCAATGGCACAGAGCGCGCTCGGAGGGATTCGAACCCCCAACCTTCTGATCCGTAGTCAGATGCTCTAGTCCGTTGAGCTACGAGCGCTGGGTGAGTCAGCCAGTGTACAGGACGGCCGTGGCAGCCCCGTGGGCGGGGAGCCCCTGATCAGACGCTGATCGGGAGTTTCGAGTAGCCCCTGACGGTGCTGGTGTGGAGCGGCACCGCCCGGTCGATGTCGACCGACCACTCGGGAAAGCGCCTGAACGTCTCCTCCAGCGCGATGCGTCCCTCCGTTCGGGCCAGGGCCGCTCCCAGGCAGAAGTGGATCCCGTAGCCGAACGACAGGTGGTGGTCGAACGTCCGGTGGATGTCGAAGCGGTCCGCGTCCGGGTAGGCGCGCTCGTCGCGTCCCGCCGAACCTGTGATCATGACGACCTTGGACCTCGCCGGGATGGTGCCCCCGTGCGCCTCCACGTCCGCGGTGCACCAGCGGCTCTGCACGGGTGACGGGGCCTCGTAGCGCAGGAGCTCCTCCACGCAATTCGGGATAAGGCTGGCGTCGGCGGCGAGCTCGGCCCGCTGCTCCGGGTTGTTGTCGAGGGTGAGGGCCGCCCAGCCGAGCATGCGGGCCACGGTCTCGGTGCCCGCGCTGCCGATCAGCGCGGCGAAGTTGACCGCCTGCTCGAGGGTGAGGCGGCGCGGCACGCCGTCGTCCTCCACGATCTCGAGGTTCACCAGGTCCGTGAACATGTCGTCGTGCGGGCTCTTCCGGCGGTCGGCCAACGTCGCGCCGAGGTACTCCATGAAATTGATCATCGCCGCCGCCGAAACGTCGTTCGACATCCCCGTCTCGGGATCGAGGTGGAAGGACTCGTCGATCCACCCCCGGACCCTGTCGCGGTCCCCGGGCGGCACGCCCAGGAGCGCCGCGATCACGTACGCCGGTACCCGGGCCCCGAAGTCCTGGACGTAGTCGAAGGAGCTCCGACCCACCAGATCGTCGAGCAGACTGGCGCAGAGCGCCCGGATGTCCTCCTCGAGGAGCTTCATGCGCCGAGGCGTGAACGCCTTGGAGACCAGCCGCCGGTAGCGGGTGTGCTCCGGCGGGTCCATGAAGATCATCATCTCCATGTCGATCGGATCCGCCGTGATCATCTCCATGACGGTGCCGTGGGACGAACAGAACGTCTTGGGGTCGCGGCTGAAGGCGTCGACTTCGGCGAACCGGCTCACCGCGTAGAAGTCGTACTGCTCGTTGTAATAGAGGGGCCGCTCATCACGCAGGCGCTTCCAAATCGCATGAGGGTCCCCCTTGTACTTCTCGTTGAGTGGATCCCAGGCCAGTGGCTCGGTGTCGACGGCGGTCATGGCGCCTCCCCTTCAACACCGACATGGTGCTCGTCCCAGAGCTTGATCCCACCGAGAATGCCCGCATTGTTGTCCACGACAGTGATGCGCTCGAGCACGTCACCGAGGTCACGCCGGTTGACCCGGGGGCCGTTGCCTCCCCCGATGTAGAGGTGGTCGAAGAAGCACAGTGCATCGAGGTAGGCGATGGCCCTCCGGACCCGCTTGTTCCAACGCCCGTCCCCGATCTCCTTGCGCGTCGCCTCGCCGAGCTGCTCGTTGAACGACTCACCCTTCCGGAACTCCAGGTGCGCGAACTCCAGGTGGGGCATCAGGCTGCCGTCCATGAAGAACGCCGTGCCGAAGCCGGTGCCGAGCGTGATGACGACCTCGAAGCCTGTGCCCTGCACCACCGCCGCACCCTGGACGTCGGCGTCGTTGGCGACGCGGCACGGCTTGCCGATCGAGCGGGCGAGCGCCCCCGCCAGGTCGAAGTCCGACCACGCCGTCATGAGCTCGGGATCGGCCTTGGTGCCGGGACCGTTCGTGCACACGAAGTGCGGCGCGCTGAGGACGTGACCCTGGCGGACCATCCCGGGGAACCCGCAGGACACGCGGTCCCCCTCGGGGAGCTTGGCGACGAGTTGCGTCAGGGTCGAGACCAGGTCGTCGGGCGACATCGGATACGTCGTGGGCACCCTGACCCGCCCGGCCATGGGTGCGCCGGCCTTGTCGAGGACATCGGCTTTCAGGCCGGTGCCGCCCACATCGATGGCGATGGTGAACGGGTGCTCGTGGGGCCGGTCCTCAGAAGTGTCAGTCACCGCGAGGAACTGTAGCCAGCTGGGCTGGATCTCAGTCCGGCGGTAGCCGTTGCGTCATCCCTGCAGGACGTCATGGAGGACGTCGCGGAGCATCGCCCCCAATTCGTCGTTCGTCGTCGAAGCGAACGCATCGCCTGTGAGGAAGAGGCTCGAGAAGACCACGCCGAACGAAGCCGCCATGCGCACCCGGTCCCGCAGGGGCACCCGGGTGTCGGCCAGCACCCGGCGGAACTGGTTCTGGATGTCCTCGTGCTCGGCGTCGTGGTCCTTCGTGTGCAACTTCTCGAGGGCGGCTTGGTTCCGCTCGTGCATGAGGAAGATCTTCCGCTGGGTCAGCATCTGGTCGACGATCTCGTCGAGGAGCTCTTCCCACTGCTCCAGAGTGACCGGATCCTCCCCCATGCGCAGGAGGGCCACCTTGCCGAACTCGTGCAGGCGCAGGTGCAGCGCCATGAGGATGTCGTCCTTCGATTCGAAGTGGTAGTAGAGGGCCGCCTTGGTCACGCCGAGCTTCTCGGCGATCTGCCGCAGGCTGGTGCCGTCGAAGCCCTGCTCGGTGAAGAGGTCGAGCGCCACATCGAGGATGCGCTGCCGGGTGTCGACGGGCTCGGACGCTGCGGGGCCGGGACCGGGCTCGGTGACGCTGCCGATCAGCGCCTCTTCGGGGCCCTCGTCGAGTGCCCGGGCTTCTGCGGGTGCGGTCTGTGCCATCGATTCTCAGTTTCCAGTCTACTTGACGACCGGTTAGTTACGTTTTAGCCTGTCGAGAGAACGAAGTCTACTGACCGACAGGTAAGGAAGTCCATGGCTGAGGAGCTGATGATCCAGGCGGAGGGCCTGACCAAGCGCTACGGCGAGACGCTGGCGCTGGCCGGTGTCGACTTCGCCGTTCCGGCGGGGTCGATCCTCGGGCTGTTGGGGCCGAACGGCGCCGGCAAGACGACGGCGGTGCGGATCCTCACCACGCTGGCCCAACCCGACGCCGGCCGGGCCGTGGTGGCCGGCATCGACGTGGCGAAGCACCCGGCGGAGGTCCGTCGCCACATCGGGGTGGCCGCCCAGGACGCCACGCTCGATCCCTTGCTGACCGGGCGCCAGAACCTCGTGCTGGTGGGCGAGCTCTCCGACATGGGCCGCGCCCCGGCACGCGCGCGGGCGGTGGACCTGCTCGAGCAGTTCGAGCTGACCTTTGCGGCCGACCGGGTGGTGAAGGGCTATTCGGGCGGCATGCGCCGGCGGCTGGACCTGGCGGCGGCGTTGATCACCCGGCCACCCGTCCTCTTTCTCGACGAGCCGACCACGGGACTCGACCCGACCAGCCGCCAGCGGGTGTGGGAGGCCATCCGGGAACTGCTCGGAGAGGGCGTCACCGTCCTGCTGACGACGCAGTACCTGGAGGAGGCCGACGCGCTGGCGCACCACATCGTCGTGGTCGACCACGGACTGGTCATCGCGGACGGGACGCCCCAGGAGCTGAAGGAGGCGAGTCGGAGCGCCCGTTTGGAAGTGACGCTGGCGCAACCACACCCCGACGCCGTCGGTGCGATCGCACCGCACGTGTCCGGGCGCGTCGACGTGAGCGACGACGGCCGGCGGTTGAGCGCCGGCGTGGACGCGTCGACCGGGCTCGCCACGGTCGTCGTGCGGGCGCTCGATGCGGCGGGCGTGCTCGTGGACAACATCGAGGTGCGACAGCCCTCATTGGACGACGTGTTCTTCTCCCTCACGGGAGGGCACATCGAGGAGCCGGGCGACGGCGACGGCAC
This sequence comes from uncultured Acidimicrobiaceae bacterium, assembly GCA_963719485.1. Taxonomy (GTDB): domain Bacteria; phylum Actinomycetota; class Acidimicrobiia; order Acidimicrobiales; family RAAP-2; genus Bog-473. The sequence goes on along the minus strand of OY970387.1, from coordinate 1,653,080 downwards.
GGGTGCGGACGGCGAGAGCGCTGCGGTTGCGGGGACGGGTCCCGCCGCAGAGGGCGACGGCCGCCACGAGCTGGAGGGGGTGCGCGCATGACGACGACCACGTTGACGCGTTCCGCGGCGGGATTCGACCGGCCCCACGCGGGCGGGAGCGTGGTCGGCCCGCTGGCGGACATCTGGGCCATGACCCGGCGCAACCTCGTGCACATCTCGCGGGAGCCCATGCAGCTCTCGGACGTGACGCTCCAACCGCTGCTCTTCACGGTGCTGTTCGTCTACATCTTCGGCGGCGCCATCCCGATTCCGGGCGGCGGGAGCTACGTGGACTTCCTCCTGGCCGGCATCCTGGCGTTGAACCTGGTCACCTCGTCCATGGGCACGGCCGTGGGCCTGAGCACCGACCTCCACGAGGGGATGATCGACCGCTTCCGCACACTGCCCATGTGGCGCTCCGCCGTGCTGGTGGGGCGCTCCGTCGCTGATTTTCTGACGTCGGTGTTGTGTGCCCTCATCGTTGCGCTGACCGGCCTCGTCGTCGGTTGGCGGCCCGGCGCGAACGCCATCTCGGTCGTGGGCGGCTTCGCGCTCCTCCTCTTCTTCGCCTACGCGGTGTCGTGGGTCTCCGCATGTGTGGGGCTGAACTCGAAGAGCCCCGAGTCGGCCGCCTCGTTCGGCTTCATCGTGCTGTTCCCGCTGACCTTCGTGTCCAACGCCTTCGTGCCCACCCAGCACATGCCCGGGTGGCTCCAGGTCGTCGCGAACTGGAACCCGGTGAGTGCAGTCATCGCCGGGACCAGGGACCTGTGGGACAACCCGAACCCGTCGGCGACGATCCAGGCCTGGCCGATGCAACATCCGGTGGAGGCCTCGCTGATCTGGTCCGTGGTCATCCTGGCCCTCGCGGCGCCCCTGGCGGCCCACTTCTTCAAGAAGCGCACGACGGAGTAGGCCCGGTCAGTGAGAATCGGCACCGGCCCGCCCGGACTTCGGAAGAGACGGTGCCGCCGGGTGTTCTCCCGTCCATGACGACAGAACCATGGATGGGAGACGCCTGCGGCCTCGTCGACGCCTACCGGGCGGGAACGATCTCGCCGACCGAGGCGCTCGAGGGATCGCTGGCGGCCATTGCCGACTCGACCCTGAACGCGGTGTGCTTCGTCGACGAGGAGCGGGCGAGGGAAGCGGCCGCGACGGCCGACGTGAACCTGCCGTTCGGCGGGGTCCCGATCGGGGTGAAGGAGCTCGATCCGGTCAAGGGCTGGCCCCTGACCGAGGCATCGCTCGTCTTCCAGGACCGGGTGGCGGAGTACGACGGCACCATGACGGCCCGGCTGCGGGCTGCGGGTGCCGTGCTGGTCGGGCAGACGACGGCGTCGGAGTTCGGCGGGGTCAACGTCACGTACACCCGGCTGCACGGCGCAACATCGAACCCCTACGACCCCGAGCGGACCCCCGGCGGGTCGTCGGGCGGCTCGGCCGCGTCGGTGTCGGGGGGTCTACTGCCACTGTGCACCGGTGGCGACGGTGGGGGCTCCATCCGGATCCCGGCCGGGTTCACCGGGCTCTTCGGCCTCAAGTCGACGTTCGGCCGGATCCCGAAGGGGCCCAAGACCGAGATCGAGCCGCTGACCGCCGTGCTGGGGTGCCTGTCGCGCTCGGTGCGCGACACGGCCCGCTGGTTCGACGCCTGCAACGGCGCCGACGAGTACGACCCGTTCTCGCTGCCGCGCGTCGAGGGATGGGAGGCCGGCCTGGGTCACCAGGAGATCAGGGGCCGGCGGGTCGCCGTGTCGGTCGACCTCGGCGCGGCCGTCGTCGCGTCCGGCGTGCGCGAGAAGGTCAGCGACGCGGCGGACCTCCTGATCAAGGACGCCGGGCTCGAGCGGGTCGACCTGCCGTTCGCCCTGCCGCGCGGCGGGTTGGAGTGGGCCCTGGCCGGGACGGCGAGCCTGCTGGTCGGTCTCGGCGACCTCTACCCCGCCTGTGAGTCGGAGCTGACCCCCGAGATCATGCTGGCGGCCAACATCGCGACGAACCATTACACCGTGGACACGGCGAAGAACATCGAGGCGTTCCGTCGGCAGATCATCGTCCAGATGGCGGAGATCTTCGAGCAGGTCGACTTCATCATCTGCGCCACCAACCCCGACGTCGCCTTCGGGGCAAAGGGCCCGATGCCCACGACGATCGACGGCGTGGACCTGGTGGCCGAGCACGGGTTCGAGGCCGCGGTGGGGAACAACGGCGCCCTGACCATCCCGGCCAACACGACCGGGCACCCGGCCGCCGCCATCCCGATCGGCCTGGTCGACGGCCTGCCCGTGTCGATGCAGGTCATCGGGAAGCGTCACAGCGAGCAGTTGCTCCTCGACCTGGCGCGGGTGGTCGAACTCGAGCGTCCCTGGCCGCTCGTGGCGCCGGGCGCGCCGGTCTGAGCCGCGCCGCCTCCGGCGGCGAACAACGGCATCGGGCGGCGCCGCGGTGCCGATCTCGTTGCAGCCGCATTGAAGACAAAGGGGGCGCCGCGCGGGTGGCGGCGGACACTCACGGCCACGCGCCTGGCCACGGATTTTGATGGTCCGTTGCGATTTTGTGTGACTTTCGATTCCTGCGCCAAAACAACCGTTTGTCCTACCCTGTCCTGAGAGATGGCGGAGGAAATGCTCTTTACCGTGGCTGGATCGGTCGCGATGCCGGCCCAGATGATCTCGCTCGAGGAAGCGGGCCTGGAGCAGCGCGCCGACCTGCAGGAATGGGTGCTGTCGAACCCGGCCATCCTGGGCCCCGCCGTCAAAGTCGTGACCTTCGAGTTCGAGGGGCTCCCGTCGGCCGCCGCCACGGCGCGGGACCGCATCTCCGTGCTGGGGCTCGGTGGCGACGGCCGCCTGGTCGTGGCCGAGCTCAAGAGCGGACGGTCCCCCGACACCGACGTCTCGGCGATCAAGTACGCCGCCATGGCCAGCCGCGTCCTCCCCGAGTCCCTGGCCGACCACTACGCCCGCTTCCAGTCCCGCCGGCAGTCCCCCATGACGGCCGACGAGGCCCTGGCCGAGCTGCAGGCCCACGCGCCCGAGCTCTCGCAGGAGTCGCTGCGCCGGCCGCGGATCGTCCTCCTGGCCCGGGATTTCTCGCCCGTCGTCACCGCCAGCGTGGTCTGGCTCAGCGAGATGGGCCTCGACATCTCGCTCGTCCAGATCAGCGCCTTCCGCTCCTACGTGTACGGCCAGCTCGGCAGCGGGAACGTGCCCATGATCTCGGTGAGCCAGCTCTACCCGCTGCGCGAGGTCGAGGAGTTCACCATCAGCCCGGAGCGCCAGCTGGCCAAGGAGATGGCCGAGTCCAAGCGGCGGGTCCAGGACGCCGCCATGGTGCGCCGGCTCGTCACGACCGAGTCCGTGGCGGACGGCACGATCTTCACGCTCAGCCCGCGCACCGATCTCAACTTCGACATGCGGAGCCAGCTCGAGGAGTGGCTGCACGTCGATCCCGCCCGGCGGACGGCGCACTGGCAGAACAGCCTCAGCGCACCGCTGGTGTGGGACGTCGACAAGGCGGCGTACACGCCGGCCGGCCTCATCCGTCACATCATCGAGCTGGCCACCGGCGTGAGCCGCGACTTCGTCGGCACGCAGTGGTGGCGTGACCCGACGGGCTGGACCATGGCCGAGTTGGCGGGACCCCTCGGCGGGGGCAAGGGCGCCATGTACCGCGAGTACTGGTCACGCTGGCTCGAGAAGGTCCGCTCCCGGCACGCTCACTGGACCCAGATGTCCACCCTGCCCGCGCAGAACTTCATCACGATGCCTTCCCCGGTGCGCGGCACGCACTACGGGCTCGCCTTCGCCGCCGGGGGACGCCTGCGGTCGGAGTTCTACGTCGACCTGGGCTCCCCCGAGGCCAGCGCGGCACAGTTCGACGTGATCCAGTCGCAGCAGGACCTCATGGAGTCGTACTACGGCGCGCCGCTCTCGTGGGAGCGCCTGCCCGACCGTGGCTCCTACCGCATCGCCGACTACAGCGACGGAGAGGTCACGCGGGTGGAGGACTACGCGTTCTACATCGACTGGATGATCGATGCGCAGGAGCGCCTGCGCCGGGCCGTCAACTCGGTCCTCCAGACCGGCGAGCCCCCCGACGACGACGAGTTCGACCGGCGCTGACCGGCGCTGACCGTCCGTGGTGTGTCGCCGTCACGACGTCTTCAACTTCCACACGGCCAGCGGCGCGAACACCAGGACGAGCCCGGCCGTCCACAGCAACGACGGCACGAGGTAGTACGACACGGGGTGGCCGAGCAGCTGCTGCGCCGCCGGCCCGCCGGTCAGGAGCCGCACCGTGTTGACCATCGGCGTCAACGGTTGGTAGGTCGCGAAGCCCTGCATCCAGCCCGGCATCGTCGCCACCGGCACGAAGGCCGACGACACGAAGACGAGCGGGAAGACGAGGAACGACAGGCTCTGTGCCGCCTGCGGGCTGCCGGCCATGAGGCCCATGGCGATGAAAAGCCAGACGAAGGCGAAGCCGTAGAGGATGGTGAGGCCGAGCGCGGCGAGCGCGTCGGCCGTGGACCCGCCGATGCGGAAGCCGACGACGAAGCCCACCGCCGTCATGACGAGCACGCCCCACGCGACCAGCGCCGAGTCGGCGCCGACCCGCCCCGTCACGATGGCGAGCAGCCGGATGGGCAGGCTGCGCAACCGGTCGAAGAGGCCGCCCTCCTGGTCGGCGGCGACGCCGCTGGCGGCGCTCATGCCCTGGAAGAGCACGCCGGTCACGACGAAGCCCGGAACGAGGAAGTCGACGTAGTTCAGGTTCCCGGTGTGGGCCACCGCGCCGCCGAAGACGTAGCGGAAGATCAAGAGGAAGAGCACGCCCTGGGCCGTGCCGGCGATGAGGAGCGCGGGGGTGCGCACGAACTGCTTGAGCGTCCGGCCCGCCACCTGGCCCGACGCCACGAGATATGAGGCACCCCGATTGGTGACCGCATCGGTCGGTCGGGCCTGGCGCGGCGGGTCGAGGGTGATGTCCATGGTCATGCTGCGTCCTCCTTCGGTGTGGCGGGGTCGGTGGCCGTGTGCCCGGTGAGGGCGAGGAACACCTCGTCGAGGGTGGGCCGGCGCAGCGCGATGTCCTCCACCGGGACCCCGGCCTCGTCGAGCGCACGGATGACGACGGGGAGGAGCTTCGACCCGCCGGGCGCCGCCAGCGAGCACCGTCGGGTCGCCGAGTCGGTCGACGGCTCGGCCAAGCCGAGCGACGCCAGCACCTCGGCCGCCCTGCGCATGGTGCCGATGTCGACGGTGTGCAGCTCGACCATGTCAGCGCCCACACGCGACTTGAGCTCGTTCGGCGTCCCCTGCGCGATGACGCGGCCGTCGTCGATGATGACGATGATGGCGGCGAGGTGGTCGGCCTCATCGAGGTACTGCGTCGTCAGCACGATGTCGGTCCCACGCCGGCTCATGGCGTGCACGGCGTCCCACACCTCGTTGCGGCTCCCCGGGTCGAGGCCGGTCGTGGGCTCGTCGAGCAACAGCAGCCGGGGGGAGCCGACGAGGCTCGCCCCGAGGTCGAGCCGCCGTCGCATCCCGCCGGAATAGGTCCGGACCTGTCGCTCGGCGGCCTCCACCAGATCCATCTGCTCGAGGATCCGTGTGGATGAGGCCACCGCCTCGGAGCGGCCCTGGCCGTACAGGCGGGCCACCATGACCAGGTTCTCCCGCCCGGTCATCATCTCCTCGACAGCGGCGGACTGGCCGGCGAGACCGATCATGCGGCGCACGGCCATCGAGCCGCGCACGACGTCGTGCCCGTTGACGACGAGCGTGCCGCGGTCCGGCGCGATGAGCGTGGCCACCATGCGGATGAACGTGGTCTTGCCGGCGCCGTTGGGACCGAGGATGGCGACCGGCTGGCCCGGGGGCAGCGTGAGGGTCAGGTCGGAGAGGGCGTGCACCTTCCCGAACTTCTTGGTGAGGCCGTCGGCCTCGATGAGCGCGTGCATGCACGCCTCCTTTCGTGGGGTAACTGCTTCGTCGTGCAGAGTCCGCCCACGGAGGTCGCCTACGCTTTCGGGTGCTGCCTCGGGCGAAGGTCCCTCGTGGATCGGGCTCGTGGTCGTACCGGCCCGGGACCGCGTGGTGTCACACGCGGCCCCGGGTCATCTTCTTTCGGGGGTCATTCCTTGGGGAGGTCGAAGGTGAAGTGCACCTCCTCGGGGTTGAAGTCCTCGGTCTGGAAGAGGCGCCACATGTCGAGGCCCTCGAGCGTGCCGTCGGCCATCTCCTGGACGAGCGCCTTGACGTAGGACAGTTCGGCGGTGAGCACGCGCTCCTCGTACTCGGACTCGAGCTCGAAGATGCGGGGAAGCCCCGCATCGCTGGCGGCCTGCATGGCGCTGCGCATCGCGACGAGCCGGATGGTGAGGGCCTCGGCGCGGCGGCGGAGCGCGGCGAGGGCGTCGTCGGGATCGAGCGCGGGAATGAAGGAGAGGCCCGCCATGAAGGCCGGGTACTCCTTGTTCGGGGTGCCGATGAGCTCGGTCAGCCAGTCGGTCATTTCGAGCGAGCCCTCGTCGGTGATCTCGTAGACCGTCCGCTGGGGGCGCTTCCCCTCGCGGACGGTGCCGGTGGCCTTGATGAAACCCTTCTTCTCGAGGGACTCGACCACGGCGTAGAGCGAGCCGTAATTGAGGCGGACGCTCTCCTGCTTGGCCCGCTGGCGCAGCGTCTGGGCCACCTCGTAGGGGTGCATCGGCTTCTCGTAGAGGGAGACGAGGACGGCCAGGGCGAGGGGGTTGGAGCGGGACCACCTGGGCATGTGGTCAAAGTATTCTATTCAGAGTACTTTGTCAAGAGTGCTCTGAACGGCTAGACCTCCAGGGCGGGCAGTCCCAGCATCTCCCGGAACTCGGCGGTCGTGTTCGCCTTGGGGAACGGTGCGTCGGGCACGGGCACCCCGAGCCGGGCGCAGATGGGGTCCCAGCCGTCGGCGGCCGTCCATTCGAGCAGCCGCTCCCTGGGGACGCCCTCCCGCACCTGCCGGTTGTGCCGCTCGAAGGCAGCGACCATGGCGTCGTGGTCCTCGACCCGGTTGTCGAAGCGTTCCCCCAAGAGTCGGAGCATGGCGGCCATCCACTCGTTTCCCTCCTCGACCATCTGCTGCATGCCCCCGAAGATGGTGTTGGTGCAGCTCGTGAACCAGGCGTCCGGGTCGCGTAGCGACAGGATCACCAGCGCGTCGGGATTGGCCGCTGCGAGCTCTGGCCAGAAGCTGGCCCCGGGCCAGTCCACCTGAGCCGTGTAGTCCTTCATCAGGGCGCCCCAGTCAACCGGCCGGCCGTCGATGCCGTCGATCCAGACCGGCACCTCCTCGGGATGCGCGAACACCTCCACCATGTGGTGGCAGGTGCCACCCAGGAGTTGCTCGAGGGCGACCTTCAACAAATGGGTCCCCGTACGACCGACCCCCGCGCCAACGACCTTCAGCACGCATGCCCTCCCCGTTCGATGTGATCGACCAACGAACGTACCCGCCCCGGGGACGGCTGCCGCGCCGGACTACGGCGCCGTCGACACCCGTTGGGCCTATCCTGCCCTGTCGTGAGCCCCACGCTCCTCCATGTGGCCCCGCACCCCGACGACGAGGCGGTGGGGTGCCCCGGTGCACTGCTCCACCTGCTCGACCGGGGCTGGACCGTCGTCAATGTCATCACGAGCCTCGGGTTCGAGGGGCAGTGGGAGCGCCGGCGGGCCGAGGCCGGTGAAGCCGCGCAGCGGGCCGGCTTCGTGCCCGTCTTCCTGGACCCGCCTCTGAACCTCGACCTCGATGCGGACCTCGCCCTGGCGACCCGGCGCGTCGCCACCGAGCTGCCGGTCCTCGTCGAGGCACACGGCGCCTCCATCGTCGTCTCGCCCTCGCCGCACGACGTGCACCACGGCCACGAGACGGTCGGCCGGGGCGTGCAGCGCGCCATGGCCGCCCTGCCCCCGACGGTGCGCTGGTGGATGTGGGGCGTGTGGGGCGACCTCCCGGCGCCGAACGTCTTCTACGCCTTCGACGCGTCGGTGCTCAATCGGGTCCTCCACATCCTCGAGGCCTACGAAGGAGAGCTGGCCCGAAACGATTACCGGTCCTTCCTCGCCGGTCGGGCGGCGGCGAACGCGGTCATGGGCTCCGAGCGCGTCTTCGGGTTCGGGTCCCCCGCCGCCACGTCGCTCCCCTACGCCGAGCTGGTGACCGAGGTCCGGCTCGTCGACGGGCGGTTCATGGCGTCCGAGCCGCACTCGCTCGACCAGGGTCCCGAGCCCTCCGCGCTCTACGACGTCGACCTGACGCCGTGGCTCGACTCGCCGACCGCCCGCGAGCTCGTCGGGTACATCCGGGAGGTCCGCGAGGAGCCGGCGCCGTGACAGGGGGGCTCGTCATGCCGTGGCGCTGAAGTTCGACGCCATGCTGCCGGCGCAGCCCCTGCGCCAGGCGGCCGAACTCGGGCGGCGGGCCGGTGCAGCCGGGCTGTCGGGCCTGGTCGTGACCGAGGCGGGGCGCACCGCCTACCTCACCTGCGGCGCGCTCGTGACGGCGGCCGACATCGATGTCCTGACCGGGATCGCCGTGGCCTTCCCACGCAGCCCCATGGTGACCGCAGCCACCGCGTGGGAGTTGGCCGAAGCCAGCGGGGGACGCTTCCGCCTGGGACTCGGCGCGCAGGTACGGGCACACATCGAGCGCCGCTACGGCTCTTCGTTCGACCATCCCGGACCGCGATTGCGCGAGTACGTCCTCGCCGTGAAACAGATCTTCGCGTCCTTCCGCGACGGCGCGCCGCTGGCGGTAGAGGGTGAGTTCTACAACCTCTCGCTGCTCCCGCCCATGTGGGCGCCCGGTCCGATCGAGTGCGCGGATCCGCCCGTCGACATCGCGGCCGTCAATCCGTGGATGCTCCGCATGGCGGCCGAGGTCGCGGACGGTGTCCACGTGCACCCCCTGAACACACCGACCTACCTGCGCGAGACCATGCTGCCGAACCTGGAGGCCGGCGCCGCCCGCTCCGGGCGCCGGGTCGAGGACCTCGAAGTCATCGTCCCGGCCTTCCTCGTGGTGGGCGACACCGGCGTCGAGCGGGCGCGGTGGCGCGAGATGGCGCGGGTGCAGGTCGCGTTCTACGGATCGACGCCCAACTACGCGTTCATCTTCGACCAACTCGATCGCGAGGGCACGACCGACCTGATCCGGGAACGGCAACGGGCGGGCGACGTTCCCGGCATGGCCGGGGAGATCGACGACGACCTCCTCGAGAACTTCATCACCGAGGGGACGTGGGACGACATCGCCGACAAGATCGTGGCCAAGTACGGCGGCTTGGCGACCAGGGTTGTCAGCTACTTCACCGGATCCGATGTCGTGCGGGATCCCGACGCGTTCGAACGGTGGGGCCGGCTCGCCCGGCGGGTCACGGCCAGCTCATAGGGACCGGCCTTACGACCGACGGCGGAAGACTCCCCGTTTCGATTTCTCCGGCTCCTCTGCGGCCAGGGCGGCATCGAGCTCGGCGAACGAGTCGTCCTCTTCCGCGCCAGCGCCATCGGCAGCTTCGGCGCCCCGGTCCGTGGCGCCGCTGAACTCCTCGTGGATGGGATCCTCGTCGACGACAGCGACGTCGTCCTCCTCGTCCTCGTCGTAGAGGTCGATGATCTCCTCGTCATCCGCCTCGTCCGCATCGGGTTCCGGGGGCCGCACGGGCTGGGGCGGCCGGCCCGGGCGGGGGGCACCCTCGGCCCGGTCGAAGAGATTGGACAGTCGATCCTCGACGGCGTCGATATCGGCGGTCGCGGCGGCGAGGGCCCGCTGGAGATCGGGGACGTGTTCGGGGAGATGGAGGGAACGGCCCTTCCCGGCCGGTCGAACCCGATCGGTCCAGCCTGATCCGCTCCAGTAGCGCTCCTGATCTTCGCGCTCGGGGTCCGGCAGCCACCCCGGGGCGTTGTCCATCGGTGTTCCTCCGCTCCAATCGGGATCCTCCCGCCAAGTCTCCCACGGGAATTGCACACCCCGGGTGCGGGTTCGGGCGAGACGGCGGTAGAAAGGGGGTCCCGCTTCGATGCGGGGCGGAAGGGGGCGGCAGAATAGGATCCCCCTCTTTCCCCCAGCGAGCTGGGGAGACAACGGAACGACAAGAAGGAAGGACAGCGGTGGCTATCCAATTGAAGGCTGGGGCGAGGCTGCGGAGCGCGACCGATGCCTGCGAAGTGGTGGTGGTCCGGGCGCCCGCCGAACCCGTCGACCTTCGTTGCGGGGGACATCCCTTCCTGACGGCCGATGCCGACCCGGAGACCCAGCCCATCGTGGCGGGCTTCGACGGCGGGACCCAGCTGGGGAAGCGCTACAGCGACGACGAGCTCGGCCTGGAGGTCCTGTGCACCAAGGCGGGCGAAGGGTCCATTTCGGTCGGCGAGATGATCCTGGCCGTCAAGGGTGCGAAGCCGCTCCCGGCCTCGGACTGAGGGGACCTCGCCCTCGTGAACATCGCGATGCTGCTCGAGATGGCCGCCGAGGGTGACCCCGAGCGCATCGTCCTCGGCTCCCACGCCGGCGGCATCACCGCCGCCGAGCTCCTCGAGCGCTCCCGGCGGGCCGCCGTCTACTTCGAGAAGAGCGGCACCGACGTCGTCGGCTACTTCGGGTTGAACTCCGACGTGCTCCCGGTCGCGCTGTTCGGCGCGGCGCTGGCCGGCCTGCCGTTTGCCCCGGTCAATTACCGGGCACCCGACGAGCAGCTGCGGGGCATCCTCGGACGCGTCGCCGGCGGTCTGATGATCGCGGACGAGGACGAGGTGGCGCGTCTGGGAACGTGTGGTGCGGAACACGTGATCACCAAGGGGGAGCTCGCGGCGGCCATCGCCGATCCCGTCACGGGCGAGCATCCCTTCGTCGATCCCGACGACGTCGGCGTGCTCCTCTTCACCAGCGGGACCACGTCGGAGCCGAAGGCCGCGGTGCTGCGCCATCGGCACCTGGTGTCCTACATCATCTCCAGCGTCGAGTTCCTGGGCTGCGAGCCGACCGAGGCGCAGCTGATCTGCGTTCCGCCGTACCACATCGCGGGTATCGCAGCGGTGTTGAGCTCGCTCTACGCCGGCCGTCGCATCATGTACCTGCCGACGTTCGACGCGACGGAGTGGGTCCGGCTGGCGGCCGAGGAGCGGATCACCCACGCCATGGTGGTGCCGACGATGCTGGGCCGGATCCTCCAGGCCGTCGAGGAGAGCGGCATCGAACCGGCGGCGCTGCGCCACCTGTCCTACGGGGGCGGCCGCATGCCGCTCGAGCTCGTCGAGCGCACGCTGCGGGACATGCCGCACGTCGACCTGGTCAACGCCTACGGGTTGACCGAGACGAGCTCGACCATCGCCATGCTGACCCCGGACGAGCACCGGGAGGCCTTCGCCAGCGACGATCCCGTGGTGCGAGCGCGGCTGGGGTCAGTCGGACGTCCCCTCCCGTCCCTCGAGGTGGAGGTGCGCGACACCGACGAGGTGGCCCTCCCGCCGGGCGAGAAAGGCGAGATCTGGGTGCGCGGCGAACAGGTGGCGGGCGAGTACGTCGGGAACAACACCCTGACCGAGGACGGGTGGTTCCGCACGCGGGACGCGGGCTGGTTCGACGTGCACGGATTCCTGTACGTCGACGGCCGGCTCGACGACGTGATCGTGCGGGGCGCGGAGAACATCTCACCGGGCGAGATCGAAGAGGTGCTTATGGCGCACACCGCGGTCTCCGAGGCCGCTGTCATCGGCATCCCCGACGCCGAGTGGGGAGAGGCGGTCGCTGCCGTCGTGGTGCTGCACCCCGGCGGGTCGGCGAGCGCATCCGAGCTGCAGGGCTGGGTGCGGGAACGCCTGCGCTCCACGAAGATGCCCGGGGTCATCGAGTTCCGGGACGAGCTGCCCTACTCGCCCACCGGGAAGCTCCTGCGACGGGTGCTGCGGGACGAGCTGGCAGAGGGGGTCGACGAGGCCTCGTAGGGCGGCTCGGCAGCCGGCGCCGGCGATGACACAGGGCCACGTGCGAGCCGGCGCAGATTAGAGTATCCTAAATACGTGAACTGCTCCTGGGGGGAGTCGCGTAGCCGGCAGCCGGCAGCGCCGGGACGGCGAGCTCGTCCGGCATTGTGAGCACCTACTTCCAATTCTTCTTTCTGGGGCTCGGCAACGGTGGCGTGTTCGCTGCCCTGGCCGTGGCGCTGGTGGTCACCTACCGCTCGTCGGGGGTGCTCAACTTCGCCACGGGCGCCCAGGCGCTGTACGCGGCGTACACCTACTCGTTGCTGCGAAACGGGCAGCTGCTGCAACCCATCCCCGGTCTGAGCCCGACCATCAACCTCGGGACGGGTCTGAGCTTCTGGCCGGCGCTGCTCATCACGCTTGCGATCTCGGCGGTCATGGGCGCATTGGCCTACCTGCTGATATTCCGCCCGCTGCGCAACCACCGGCCCGTGGCCAAGGCGGTTGCCTCCATCGGACTGATGGGACTGCTCACGGCGATCGTGACCTACCAGGTCGGTACGGCAGTCGTTCTGGTGAACCCGATCTTCCCGCAGAACCACGTCCGTTTTCTCGGCGTCGACATCTCGGTCGACCGTCTGTTGCTGGCGGGCACCATCATCGGTCTGGGGATCGTTCTCACCGTCATCTTCCGCTTTACCCGCTTCGGGCTCGCCACCCGGGCCTCGGCCGAGACAGAGGTGGGCGCGCTGGTGAGCGGGCTGTCACCCGATCGCATCGCGCTGATCAACTGGGTCATCAGCTTCATGGTGTGCGGATTGGCGGGCATCCTCATCGCCCCGCTCGTCCCGCTGCAGCCCGGCACCTACACGTTGTTCATCGTGCCCGCGCTGGCCGCAGCCGTGGTGGGTCGCTTCCACTCGTTGGGGTGGGCCATCGCTGCGGGTCTCGGCATCGGTGCGCTCGAGTCGCTCTCGGTGTACCTCAATGGCGTTCACCCGGGGTTCCCCGCGGGCGCCGGCCAACTCATCCCGCTGGTGCTCGTGCTGGTGGTGCTGGCGGTCCGGGGTCAGACGATCCCGTCACGGGGCACGCTCTTGCAGGTCAATCTCGGCCGCGCGCCGCGACCGCACTGGAGATGGCCCACCGCCATCGTCGGGACGGCCGTCGGCATCGGCGCCATCTACCTCTTCACCGGCAACGACCGGGCGGCCCTCTACTCCAGCATGATCACGGCGGTCATCACGCTCTCGCTCGTCGTCGTCACCGGCTACACCGGGCAGATCTCGTTGGCGCAACTCACCTTCGCCGGCGTGTCGGCATACATCCTGAGCACGTTCGCGACCTCCTGGGGGATCCCCTTCCCGATCGCGCCGCTCCTGTCCGCGCTGGTGGCGGCCGCGGCGGGTGTCGTGATCGGGATCCCCGCGCTCCGGGTGCGAGGACTGATGCTGGGCGTCGTCACGTTGACGTTCGCGGCCGGGGTGGAGGCAATCTGGTTCAACAACAACTCCATTGACGGAGGTGCAAGCGGCCTGGCCATCCCAACGCCGCGCCTCTTCGGCATGGACCTCGGCATCGGGTCGGGCAACGACTTCCCGCGCCCGGCCTTCGGGATCATGTGCCTGGTCGTTCTGGTGGTGGTGGCGCTGGGCATCAGCTTTCTGCGCACCAGCCGTCTGGGCTCCGCGATGCTCGCCGTCCGGGCGGACGAGCGGTCCGCAGCGGCGTCGGGGATAAACGTGGTCAAGGTCAAGCTGATCGGCTTCGCCATCGCGGCCTTCGTCGCCGGGCTCGGCGGCTCCCTCCTCGCATACCAGCTGGGCAACGTCACGTTCCAGGACTTCGACGCCTTCCTGGGCCTCGTGACGTTCTCGGTCGTGGTGGTGGCCGGCATCACCTCGGTGAGCGGCGGGATCCTGGCGGGAATCATCTCCGCCGGCGGCATCTTGGTGGCGGTGATCTCGTCCGGCGTGGGCAGCGGCGGGGTCGACAACTGGTACGGGATCGTGGCCGGCATCGGGGTGATCCTGACGGTCATCTTCAACCCGGACGGCATCGTGGGGCCGACCCACCTCTTCCTGGAGCAGCGGCGGGTGCGGGGCGTCCTGGCCCGACCCGAGGGCGCGCTGGTGCCTTCGGTGGGGACTGCGTCGGAGACGCACGTGTCCGAGCCAAGCCCGCCCCGGGCGCCGTCTCCGGCGCTCGCTCCGGTGTCGGCCGAGGCCGGCGCGCTGGTCGGGAGCGGCGCCGGTGTCGGGACCAATGGCCACGCACAGTCGCCCAGCGGAAACGGTAACGCCGGACCGCTGCTCGACGTCCGGAACTTGACGGTCCGTTACGGCGGCGTCGTCGCCGTCGACGACGTGAGCTTCAGCGTGGAGTCGGGGCAGATCGTCGGGTTGATCGGCCCCAACGGCGCCGGGAAGACGACCACGATCGATGCGCTCTGCGGTTTCCACGAATATGAAGGTTCGGTCGTCTTGGGTGCGCAGGACGTGGCGGGCCTCGCACCCCACCGCCGGGCGGCGCTCGGGCTCGCCCGCACGTTCCAGCTGGCCGGTGTCTCCGACGACCTGACCGTCGAGGAGAACGTCCAGGTGGGACAGCACCGCGCGGAGTCCCATGACCCGGCGGTGCTGACGAGGATCCTCGAGGAGCTCGGTCTCGTCGACATGCGCGATCTGCAGGTGTCCATGCTCTCGCAGGGCCAGCGGCAACTCGTCTCGGTGGCCCGCGCTCTGGCCGGCGGGCCGCGCCTCCTCCTCCTCGACGAGCCGGCGGCGGGACTCGATAGCACCGAGAGCCTCTGGCTGGCCGAGCGGTTGCGGGAGGTACGCGACACCGGGGTCACGATCCTGCTGGTCGACCACGACATGAGCCTCGTCTTGAACCTGTGCGACACGATCACCGTCCTCGACTTCGGTGCGCTGATCGCGACGGGGACGCCGGACGAGATCCGGAGGAACCAACACGTGTCCACGGCGTATCTCGGCGCCACCCACCAGCGTCTGGTGACGACGTGAGCGACACGGTCGTGAACCCCCAGGCTGAGGGCGAGTCGGCGCCTGACGACGCACCCGTGCTCGAGTGCAGAGGCCTTGACGTCGGCTACGGGAAGTTGACCGTGGCCCGCGACATCACGTTCACCCTGCACCAGGGGAAGGTCCTCACGGTTCTCGGGCCCAACGGCGCCGGCAAGACCACGCTGCTGATGACCCTGGCGGGATTCCTGCCGCCTCGGGCTGGAACCATCACCCTCAAGGGCCTGCATGTGAGAGGTTCGTCGCCGCGCCGGATGAACCAGGCCGGGATGATCCTCATCCCTGACTTCCGCGCCCTCTTCACCGAGCTCACCCCCATTCAGAATTTGAAGCTGGCGGCTCCCCGTGGCATGGATCTGGACCCGGTGCTCGAATTGTTCCCCGCTCTCGCACGGCGCGAGAGGCTCCGGACCGGCGACCTCTCAGGCGGCGAGCAGCAGATGTTGGCCATCGCACGGGCACTGGTGCAGGCGCCGAAGCTGCTGTTGATCGACGAGATGTCGATGGGACTCGCACCCGTGGCCGTGGAGTCACTGATGCCGGTGATCCGCCAGGTCGCCGACGAGCACGGAGCCTCGGTGATCATGGTCGAGCAACACGTGCAGCTGGCGCTCGAGATCGCCGACGAAGCGATGGTGATGGTGCACGGGAGCGTCGTCTTATCCGGGCCAGCCGAGCAGTACCGCGACGACACAAGCGTCGTCGAGTCCGCCTACATGGGCCGGTCGGTCTCCCCGGCCTGAGCGTCGACGGCAGACCAGCCGAGCAGCGACGTCACGTCGAAGAGTACGAGCTCGGCGAAGTCCGTTTCGCGGTACTGGGCGTATTTGTCACGCAACGCTCCAGCGCATTCGTCGAGCAAGCTGTCGCTGACATCGTGGCCCGATCGACGGACCACGCGCGCCCGCACCCACCACAACTCTGACCAATCGTGCCGGTTCCAATGCTCACAGAGCAGGGTGGCCGTCGCATCCCGCTCGAGGTTCTTGAGCCGACCCAGGTCCGTCGTGGCCTTCGGCTTGACGCGATCAATGGGAGTGACGATCAACTTGGAGACGACGACGAAGCAGACTGGGACCACGTCGATCATCTGGCGGGCGCCCGTGGTGCACATGACACCGTGGTCAGCGGCCCGCACACGATTCCAGCACTCGTCGTTCGACAGACGCATCCGCTGAGTATCCCAGGCAGCGTTCAGCAACCCCGTCGTGGGCATGGCGGCCACCCCCGAGGGCGGGGGATACTGGTTCGTGGCATCCGACAGCGGCCTCTTCAGCTACGGCGACAGGCTCTACCACGGGTCGACGGGGGGCACAGCGCTCAACCAACCCGTCGTCGGCATGGTGGCCGCGCTCTAGGTGTCGGCGCTCCCCGCTCGGGAGCCGACCGATGCCGCCGGTGGGTTGCGGCTGCACCGGTGGTACGACCGCGCAATCGTGGCCGTGGCCGTCACCGCGCTCGCCTCCGGCTTCGGCCAATTCGGCGTGGTGGCCGCGCTGGGGGACGTCTCGACGCAGCTGGGTCACGTTGCGCAAGGTGGATCGATCGCCGACAAGGTCGGGCTGTCCGGAACCAGCATCGGCGTGGGGCTGGCGATCATCCGCATCGCCTCGTTGGGCAGCCTCCCCCTGATCGGGATCGCGGACCGTTTCGGGCGCCGCCGCGTGATCCTGACCGTCACGGTGGCCGGCCTGGCGTTGACGGCCGCTGCCGCGGCCAGTCCGGGCTACTGGTGGTTCGTCGTCATCTTCGCTTTCGGGCGCCCGCTGCTGAGCGCCACGAACGCGCTGGCTGAGGTGATGGCCGCGGAGGAGACAGGTTCTCGCGACCGAACAGCCGCCATCGCTCTCGTCGCAGCGGGCTACGCAGGAGGGGCGGGGCTCTCGGCCGTCATCCACAGCCTCGCGGCCGGGGCATTGGGCTTTCGCGGGATCTTCGTGCTTGCGCTCGTGCCTCTCGCCGTCGTGTACGCGCTGCGCGGTTGGGTCGAGGAACCCAGCCGGTTTCTGATGGCGCAGGCCGCCGGGGACCATCCGACACCTGTCCTTAGTGCGGTCGGTCCCCGGTATCGACGGCGGGTGATCATCTTGTGCTCCATCTTCTTTGCGCTCTCCATCGTCACGGGTCCGGCCACCAGCTTCGTGTTCCTGTACGCACAGGACGTCGTGCACCTGGCCGGCTACGTGTCCGCGCTGATGGTCGTGGCCGCCGGGGTCTCGGGCGGGTTCGGCCTGTTGGTGGGCCGATGGCTGGGCGATCGGATCGGCCGGCGGCCGACGTGCAGCATGGCCATGGTCGCCATCGCGCTGACGCCCGCGTTCGCCTACTCGGGCGCCAAGAGTGCGCTCGTCGCCGGATACATCCTGGGTGCGCTCAGCGGCGGGCTGCTCTCGCCGTCGCTCGGCGCGTTGCTCACCGAGCTCTTCCCGACGTCCGTCCGGGCGTCGGTGACCGGGTGGTCGGTGACGGCCGGCGTCGTCGGCGCCGTCTGCGGCCTCGTGGTTTTCGGGGCCGTCGCGGATGTCGGCAACCGCTTCGGGTTGGCGGCCGACGTGGTGTTCCTGCCGATGGTGGCCGCGGCCGCGCTCTTCTGGCTGCTCCCCGAGACGAAGGGCCGGGAGCCGGAGTCCCTGTGGCCGGACGCCGTCTAGGACTCTCGAGACACCTAGAACAACGGCGTCGGGTTGTAGACCTTGACGCCGGTGATCTTGCCCGCCTTGCCGGCCTGGATGACGCCAATGGCGGCGGCAGACGAGCAGACCGACTTGAGCAGCGGAATCGCCGTTCCGTCACAGGTGAAGGTGAGGCCACCCGAGAGCGGCATGACCACGTTCTTCGCTGTCGTGGTCTGCGTCTTCACGCCCGCGGCGGTGACGGGCTGGGTCGAGCCCTTCATGATGGCGGCGAGGGCGAGAACCGGAGTCACGCCCGATGCCTGGTTGCTGCTGATGTTGGGATTCGGGTTCACCTTTGGGGCGAACTTCTTCATCATGGCCCCGTACAGAGCATTGTCAGCCGCGGATGTCTTCGTGGTGGTGGTGATGTACGAGCCTGCGAGCGCCTTGTCGAGCGTGGCCGAGTTCAAGATGCTCGGGTCCTGGCACGTCGAGAGCACGTACTTCGGCAGTTTCAGAGCAAGCGTGTTGTAGGCCTGCAGGAAGGAGCTGCAGAGGGTCACGTCGCCGACCATGCCCACTGCGTCCGCGCCGCCCGAGACGGCCGACTGCATCTGTGGCGAGATGTCGGCCGTGCCGGGGTTGATGGGAATCACGGTGAAGCCGACGCCAGCCGCCTTGTAGACCAGGCCGCCCAGCGCCTGCGCGCCCTGAATGGCGGCCGGGACGTTCTCCACCAGGAACGCCACCTTCTTGAGGTTGTGCTGCTTGGCGCTCAGCGCCATCGCGCCCAGGTAGGCCGGGAAGCCCCCCGTGAGGGCGAAGGCTCCAGGTGAGGTGAGTTCGGGCGTCGACGCACCGCTGACCGTGATGTACGGAATGCCGGCCCCCACGATGGTCGGCACTTCGGTCTGCCCCTGCCCGGTGAAGGGCTCGACAACGGCCACGACGCCGTGCTGGACCATGTCGTTGGCGCAGGTCTGGCCGCCCGCCGGAGTCGACTGGTTCTCGCAGACGTAGAGGTTGACCTTGTGTCCTTCGAGACCAGCTCCGTACTTGTTCACGTACGCCACCGCCGCCTTCGCTCCTTGTTCGACGAGCGCAGCGGTGCCGATGGAGCTACTGCCGCCACCGTCACTGATGAGACCGATCGTGACGGGAGCCAGCGTGGCCGGGTGGGCCGTGCCGAGCGGGTTGCTCGCTCCGGCCGTCCCGACGCCCATCACGGCGGTCGACACCGTCGCTGCTGTCATGACGCCGGCGGCAAGGAAGCCTGTTGCGAAGACCTTTTTCGCCGTTCCGCCTGTCCGCCCCACCGCACCTGTTGTGAGCACTGTTTCCTCCTCGGGGATCAAGGGACCATGTCGGTGCTCGTGACCAACCGCAGCGGCCCCCCGGCTACGATTCGAAAAGAGGATACCATTTAGCTCCTCCGCTCGCCAAGGTATCGCAACACTTCTGCAATGAATCGGCGGCCCGGGCGGCCTGCCAGGTACTTGACACGTCAGGTTGATTTCGGACGGACCACGACCCAGGAGGCCTCCGATCCTCCGTTGGGCAGAGTTCCGATTCCGACCAGGGAAAAGGACACCTTTTACCGGTTGCCCTCGGGAGCGCTCAGCATGGCGGCATCGCATCCTGGAGGGCGCGGACGAGATTGCGCTGGGCGCGGAAGTGGGCGTCGAGACCGGAGTGTGCCGTGAGGAGGTCGCGCTTCCCACCGGTACGAAAGAGATGGCCTCCCGTCCGGCTGGACATGCATGCACCCAGAGCGAAGAAGACCCTGTAGTACGCGACGGCACGTTCGTCGGTGGCTTCGGGTGGACCTCCGGCAGCCCGATAGGCGGCAACGAAATCCGGCCACGGCATGAGGGCGGTGCCGGCCGGCCACGCCGCAGCCAGTTCACGCGCCGGTGGTCCGACGGCTGCCGCCTCCCAGTCCACCAGCGCGGTCAGCCGGTCGCCGTCGACGAGCATGTTGTGCAGCCCGACGTCGCCCTGGAGGAGGCAGAGCCGGTCCGCCGGAGCCACGTCCGCAACGTGGTCGAGCAGCCACCGGCGTGCCAAAGGGATCGCCGCGATGGGTGGCCCGCTGAGCTCCGCGATGCGGCCTGACATCCCTTCGACCGAGGCCGAAATGGAGTCCTCGGTCACTGCTGTGTTCAGGTCGAGTGCGGTCGACTTGAGGTTCTCGAGCGGGATTTGGTGCAGGTTGGCGAGAGCGGTCGCGAGCTGATCGCCGAGCACGCGCCGGTGCTCCGTGGGGGCGGCCAGGTCGGGAAAGTACTCGCCCGCTTTTGCACCCGTCGCCCGCTGCATGACGAGCAGGGTCCCGCCTCCCATCGCATCGTTGAGCTCGTCCGCGAAGAAGGGCTGTGCCACCGGGACCCCGCCGTGGGCGTGGACCGCTTGGAGCACACCGAACTCGTCGATGGCACGCGTCTGGAGGATGCCGACCGGGCGGTCCTTGCGGACGATCACCTGGACGGGGAGCTGGCTTGTGCGGGTGAGCGAGACGAGGATGGTCTCCTTGGATCGTCCGCCCGGGACGACGTCCATGGCAGTCACCGCCAGATCGGGGGAATCCGGCAGCTTGGCGCGAAGGTACTCACTCAGCTGCGCCGACGTGACCGAGCACTCCGTCAGCGACAGGGTTGCTGTTGATTGAAGCTGCTCGTGGAGCAGGGTTTCACGAAGCTCGTCGACGCGCTCGAGGAAGCGGCGCTCCACGTCGACCAGTCGTCGGCACGTCGCCTGGTCCTCTTCGGCGTCACTGCCGGCACGTTGCGAGACGACCTCTGCGGCCTGGCGGCGGAGCTCGTCGAAGTGGTCTGGCGAAACGGCGGGAGCGCCTTGAGCGGGTGCCCCCGTCAGGAGTGCCTCGAACTCAGCGCCGTACTGCTGACTCAGCGACTCGGCCCACTCCTCCTCGACGATGCACTCGGCGAGGATGCGGTCGACCAGTCCCGCGGCATCAATCGCTGTCGCGCTGGTGAGCTCCGGCAGGAAGGTGACGGCGACCGTGGCCCGGACCTGGCGGAGGTACAGCGCACGGTCCTCGGCCGGCTGTCTCATGGCCCGCTGTTCGACGCTGGCCGCACGACGCCATTGGTCAGGGCGTCGGCCAGGACGTAGACGGGCGGATTCTGGCCGTTGCGGGCGTTCAGGGTCGTCTCGAGGAAGCCCCAGCCTCCCGGCTCCCCGTCGACCGTGACGTCGCCCACCGACTCCCAGCCGTAGCGCTGTGCGGTGGCACCGATCATGCCGCCGATGGTGTCGATCCGCACGGTCGTCGTCCCGCCGCCCTCGAGGCGGTACGTCACCTCGGCGGAAGGACAGCGCATGGAGTCGTCGTCGACGTGCAGCAGCATCTCGGCACCGGCGACCGGCACGGATCCGCCCTCACGGGTGAGCGAACCGTGGCGGAAGAAGCTCCCGTTGGACCCGACCAGCGACGCGTAGCGGAACTGGAGCGTCTCGTCGCCCGTCCCGTGCGAGCCGCCGAAGCTGCGACTCGAGAGGAAGCTGTCCCAGCGGCGCACCCCCCAGGAGTGGTCCCGCCAGCCCGGAGCGTCGACCTCCGCCCGGGCGCCGTCGAGCTCCACCGTGCCGCGGACCCGGCAGGCGACGTGGAAGTTGTTGGAGAAGATGGTCCCCGCCGTCCCCGAAGTCCCCGCGAACGACTGTGCGTTGGCGAAGGAGCGTGGACCCTCGTCGACGATCTCGAGCTCGGCGCGGCATCCGTCGCCCTCGAGCAGGAAGCACAGCCGCGTCCCGTCGTGGAAGAGCCGCTGCGGTCCGGCGCAGAGACCGGCCTCGTCGAGCAGGACCAGTGGCACGCCCTCGCCGTTCCAGCGGAAGCGGCCGCCGTCCTTCTGGTAGACGCCGCACCACAGGTTGGCCGTCCCGCGGTTCAGCTCGTTGCCGATGCGATGGTTCCCGCCGAGCCCGCTCGCCGGATCGCGCCAGGCGAGGTAGGCGCTCTCCTGCCAGTCGGGGTCGTCACCGGCCGGGTGGAGCCCCTCGTCCTCGGTCGCGTGCGCTGGCATCGGGCTCAGGATACGGAGTGGGCTCTGCGTCCGGCGGATCGTCTCACGCGTCGCTGACCTTCTCGGTCCCTTCGGCTGCTGGGATGTCCGGATTGCAGATGTACCGCACGTTGGCGATCGTCATGTCGCAGGCCGCGAAGCTGGCGGAGACGGGGATGTCGGGCACGAGACGGGCGTCGCCCCAGGCCTCGGCGTCGAAGGACTCCAGCTCGGGCCGGCCCCGGTCCGCCCGCCGGAATTCGTACTCGGAGTCGACTTGCACGATCCGAGGCTTGCTCACACCGTCCCGGGTCACCCGGGCGAGATGCATCCCCGGCGGGTACTGCACGTCGTGCCCCGTCACGGGGAACGGGTCGACGAGGGACGTCTGCAGGATCGTCTGCCCGTCCTCCTCCCGCACCGCGCAGTCGACGCGGTCGTGGAAGCGGCGCAGGCTGATCTCCCCGGGAGCGAGACGGAACCCCCACGAGCCCTCCAACACCTCAGCCAACGCTGCGTTGTCGCAGCGGGCCGAGATGAGATAGGCCCGCGGACGCACACCCGAACGCGCGGTCAGGCGCAGCTGGGCGAGGGCGAACGCCCCGTACGCGCTCTCCTTCGCCCGGTACACGAGGAAGCTGATCACCGGCGGGATCGTCGGGTTGAGGGCGGGCGGCACGAGCGACTCGCGGTCGGCCACCCGGACTTCGTAGAGGACCTGCAGGATGTCGACGTCGTCGACCTTGAGCTGGCGGTCTTCGAGGATCACCTCGGGCGCCCCCGCCAGGAGGGGCCGAATGTCGAGGGACCCGGCGAGCGGCATCAGGCCACCCCCGCCGCGACGGGCCTCGACGTCGCCCCGTTGGCGCCGACCGACCCCGTCTTGAAGCGGGGCATGACCTCCTCGGCGAAGAGCCGCATCGAGTCGAGCACGTACTGCTGCGGCACGACCTCCATGAACTGGTGGATGAAGTTGATGCCGTCGAACCCGACGTTCTCCCAGGCGGTGATGGCGTCGGCCACGTCGTCCGGGGTGCCCATCGTCACGCCCTTGAAGGCCTTGGCGGCGTCGCCCGGACTGCCCGACTCCCTCCGCAGCGCCGGCAGCAGGCCCTCGGACGGATAGGAGTGCGTCGGCAGCACCTCCTTGGCCGACAGGAGCTGCGCCGCCATGTAGCTGAACATCGACGCCACCTTGAGGCCGTTGCGCCGGCCCAGGTCGCCGTCCTCGCAACAGGAGAGGAAGTTCACGGTCAGGACCTTGTCGTTGACGAAGGCGCCGACCGGCTCGCACGTCTGTATCCGCCGCCGGTAGTTCAACACCTTCTTCTCCGAGTCGGCGAACCCGCCCGGCGACAACCCGAGGCACCCGAGACCACGGTCCGCCGCGTCGACCTCGGTCCCGGGCGACGTCACGGCCACCCACATCGGCGGGTGCGGCTTCTGCAGCGGCTTGGGCAAGATCGCCCGCTCGGGCATGGAGAACATGCGGCCGTCCCAGGCGAAACGGTCCTGCATCCACATCTTGGGGATGACCCGCACGAACTCGTCCCACGTCTTCTTGGTCTCGTCGGGGTCGGCGCCGAAGCCACTCAGCTCCGGCCACGTCGCGGAGCGGCCGGTCCCGAGCTCCAGGCGCCCGCCCGAGATGATGTCCAGGACCGCCGCACGCTCGGCCACCCGGATGGGGCTCTGGTACTGCGGCACGCACGGAATGACCCCGTGCCCGACCCGGATCCGCTTGGTCTGGGCGGCGGCCGCCGCCAGGAAGATGTCGGGCCCCGAGCAGTGCGAGTACTCCTCGAGGAAGTGGTGCTCGACGGCCCAGACGTAATCGAAGCCGAGCTCGTCGGCCAGGCGGACCTGCTCGAGGGCGTTTTCGTAGACCTGGCGCTCGGAGTCCGGCGTCCACGGCCGTGGCACCGAGAGCTCCATGAACAAGCCGAACTCCATGACCACCCTCCCGACGCCGCCCTTGCGCTTTTGTTAATGAGCATTAAAATCTAAACATGCGCTCAGCCCCGAGTCAACGGCGTGAGGGCTTGTTTTGTGACCCGTGGCTAACATCCGACCTCGTATGAGGCAGAACCGGGCAGCCGACGAGGAGGGGGCCGGAGACACTTCCGAGGTGGACTCCGGGGAGGCCACGCCGCCTTCCGGCCGAACCGCTTCCGGGCGACAGACCAAGGGGGCGCGCACGCGGGAGGCGATCATGGCGGCCGCCACCGTGCTCTTCCGGGAGCGGGGCTTCCGCGAGACGAGCCTGGGCGACATCGGGGCGGCGGCGGGCGTGAGCGGGCCGGCCATCTACCGGTACTTCAACAGCAAGGGTGAACTGCTCTCGGTCCTGATCGAAGAGGCGGCGATCACCTGGCGCGAGACCGTGGACAACGTCCTGAACGAGGACACGCCCCCGATGGTGACCCTCGAGCGGCTCATCGACGCCGCGATCGTCTTGCAGTTACGAAACGGCAACCTGCGCGACGTCTTCGTCAAGGAATACCGCTCGCTCGACGACGAGGCACGGCGGCGGGTGGCGCGGATCGAGCGGGTGCGCATGGCCGAGTGGGTGCACCTGCTCTGCGAGGTGCAACCGGGCCTGACTGACGTCGAAGCCCGGGCCGCCGTCACCATGGTCGACGGAATGCTGCGCTCCATCACGTCGTTGAGTGGCATCGACCAGGAACAGTTGGCTCGGGTGATGAGGGACATGGTCTTGGGCGGGCTGCTGTCGGTGGGCGTGCCCCGTCCCGTTGCGGTTGCCCCCGCATGAGCACGAAGACCGAAACAGCAGCCCTCCCCGACGAGGACGCTTTCCTGGCGGAGGTGCTCGCTTTCTTGGAGGCCACGCTCCCGCGCAAGGGGGAGGCAGCGCGGGCCAAGGCGCGGGCAGAGGTGGGGGCTGGGGCGGAACCGTGGGGCAGCGGCGTCGCACGGGCAGTGGCGTTTCAGCGCGCCCTGGCGGGGGCCGGCCTGGCCGGCATCACCTGGCCGGCGGAGTACGGCGGCCGTGGCCTGCCCGGGCGCTACCAGCGCATCTACGAACGTGAGGCGAAGTCCTTCCAGATCCCGCCGCGTTCGCTCGAGATCGGTCTCGGCATGTGTGGGCCGACGATCCTCGCCCACGCCACCCACGAGCAGAAACAGATGTTCATCCCACGGATGCTGCGGGGCGACGACGTCTGGTGCGAGCTCTTCAGCGAACCCGGCGCCGGCTCCGATCTCTCGAGCGTGCAGACCCGGGCCCGCCTCGACGGTGACGAGTTCGTGCTCAATGGTCAGAAGGTGTGGACATCGGGGGCCCAGCACAGTGACTACGCAGCTTGCCTCGTACGGAGCGATACGGCGCGTCCCAAACGCGAGGGCATCTCGATGCTGATCGTCGACATGCACGTGCCCGGCATCACGGTGCGGCCGTTGCGCCAGATCACGGGTGACTCGCACTTCAACGAGGTCTTCCTCGACGGGGTGCGGGTGCCCGTGGCCAACGTGCTGGGCGAGCTCCACGAGGGCTGGCGGGTGGCCCGCACCATGCTGGCCTTCGAGCGCCAGGCGCTGGGCGGTATGGGCTCGGGCGGGGGCGGTAAGGGTGGCTTCGCTGGGCTGGTGCGAGAGGCTGAGCGCCGCGGTGTCGCCGACCGGCCCGACATCCGCGACCGCTTGGTGCAGTTGCGCATCCGTCAGATGGGGCTGCGCCACCTGTCCGGCTACCTGCAGGCAACGTCGAAGGCCGGTGACGGCGCGGCGGCGTCGGTCCTGAAGCTGGCCATGGCGCAGCTGGTGCAGGAGTCGGCCCTCGCCGCGGTGGCAGTCGCCGGCATGGACGCGACGGCATGGAATCCCGCCGATCCCGAGGGCGGGCGCTGGGCGGACCAGCTGCTCAGCTCGCAATCGGCCTCCATCGGCGGGGGAACGAACGAGATCCAGCGCAACGTCATCGCGGAGAGGCTCCTCGGCCTGCCGCGTGACCAAGAAGGCGACATCATGCCGGGCGACCTTGGCGACGCCGGGACGGGGACGGAGCTGTCCGGTGGGCACTGAGCCGGAGCCGATCCTGCGGGGCCACAAGGTTGTCGAGATCGGCCAGTACGTGGCAGCTCCGCTTGCCGCCACGATTTTCGCCGACCTCGGCGCGGAGGTGGTCAAGGTAGAGCGTCCCGGCGGCGACCCGCTGCGCGCCGACCCGGCCCGTTTCGCCGCCTGGAACCGCGGGAAGCGCTCGGTCGAGCTCGACCTTCGCTCGCCCGACGGCCGCCGTGCTGCACTCGACCTCGTTGATGGGGCCGACCTCCTCGTAGAGAACTTGCGTCCGGGCGCGTTGGAGCGCCTCGGACTGGCGCCCGCGATGCTGCAGAAGGAACGGTCTCGACTCGTCACGTGCTCGATCAGCGCGTGGGGCAGCACCGGGCCTTCAAAGGACGACCCGGGGTGGGAGGTGCTGGTCCACGCCCGAGCGGGCGCGCAGCAGGGCCTCTTCACCGGGGACGACCCGATCTGGCTCCCCTTCCCGGTGGCCAGCGTCGCCGCGGCACTGCTGGCCGTCCTCGGTGCCGGCGCCGCGCTCATCAAACGCGCCCTCGACCGGGTATGGCCAGCACGTCGAGACGTCCCTCCTCGACGGACTCCTCTTCCTCAACGCGGCACAGATCTTCCATCGCGAGGGGCACCGGCCGCGGATCGTGCGCCAGACCAAGTCGCCCATCCTGCGTGTCTTCGACACGGCCGACGATCGGGCGGTGATGGTCAACCTCAGCGGGACCGAGCGGTGGCGCGAGCTCTGCCGTCTTCTCGACATGGACGATGGCGGGCTCGACTACTCGAGCCCTGAAGGCCTCTCAAAGCTGTCGGACAAAGAATGGAACCGGGTGGTGTTGCAGAACGTCATCGACGGGTTCGCCGCCAAGTCCGCGGACGAATGGGAGGCGGCCCTGCTCGAGCGGCCGGCCGCGGTGGCCAAGTGCAACACGTTGGCCGAGTGGTTGGGCCACGAACAGGCGCGCATCGACGAGCTGGTCAAAGAGACGGAGGACCCCGTACTTGGGCAGGTGCCATTGGTGGGACCTGCCGTGCGGATCGGGGTCGCGCCTGGTGGATCGCGGCCCGGCCGCCGGCACGGTGGGGAGCAGGGCGCGCTCGGCGGTCACCGCATCATCGACCTCTCCAACTTCTGGGCCGGTCCGTTGGCGGCGCGCCTGCTGGCCGAGCTCGGGGCCGACGTCGTGAAGGTCGAGCCGCCGGGTGGGGAGGGCGCGTTCCAGTTGATGCCGGTGCTGCCGAACATCTACGTGGACGGGAACCGGTCCAAGCGGGGCGTCGTCCTCGACCTGAAGACGGAGGAGGACCGGGCCAGGCTGCTCGACCTCGTGGCGGCGTCCGACGTCGTCGTCGAGAACGCCATGGCAGGCGCGTGGGAGCGGCTCGGTCTCGACGAGGCCCGGTTGCGGGAGGTGAATCCTGGGCTGGTGTACGCCCGGGCGAAGGGCTTCGGTGTGACGGGGCCGCTCGCCGCCCGGCCCAGCTTCGACTATGTGATCCAGGCGGCGACGGGGATGGAGATGACCCAAGGGGGCGGCGGCAGGCCGGTGCCCGTCAACTTCACGGCCAACGACTACGGGACGGGGCTGCTGCTTGCGGCGGGGATCGTGCTGGCGTTGCTGGGGCGGGGCATGGGCGCCGCCGTGACGACGGTGGAGGCCTCGCTGGCACTGACCTCGACCTTGTACCAGTCCGAGGACGTGGCGGCGTTGGCCGTGGGAGGTGAGGTGCCGGACCAGGTCGGTGACGAGTTGGGGGGCCCGTCGGCGGGGTGCCATCTGTATCGAGCCAAGGACGGGTGGGTGACGGTGTGCTGTGTGACAGACGCGCAGCTTGCGGCGTTGGGTGCGGCTCTGGGGACGGGGGCGGGGACGGCGAGGGCAGAGTCGGCGACGGTCGAAGACCTGGCGGTGGCGGTCGGATTGCTGACCGCGGAAGAGGTGCTGTCCTCGCTGCGAGCTGTTGGTGTCCCCGCCGCCTTGAGCGTGCACCCCTCCGCCGTACCCGACGACCCGCAGGTCGTGGCCCGTGAGCTCCTGCGGCGCTACCGCCATCCCGCGGCGGGACGCTTCGTCCAAGTGGGGATCCCACTGTCGCTCTCGGTGGACCGTCCGGCGGTGAGGGGACCCGCGCCGACGCCGGCGCCGGTGCGGCGACGGCTGAAGAAGGCGCCGGCGACCAAGGCAGCCTCGTGAAGATCGACAGCGGGCTGGGGGCGGAGCTGCCGAAGGTGGCCGATCGCGTCCGCACCGCCGAGGCCGCCGGGCTCGATTGCATGTGGGCCGCCGAGACGACGAACGACCCGTTCCTGTCGCTGACGCTGGCGGCCGAGCACTCGACCTCGGTGTCGCTCGGGACCGGGGTGGCCATCGCCTTCGCCCGCAACCCGATGAGCCTGGCGTACACGACGAACCAGCTGCAGGAGTACTCGGGTGGGCGCGTCGTGCTCGGGATGGGTTCGCAGGTGCGACGGCATATCGAGAAGCGCTTCAGCTCGACGTGGTCGCACCCGGCGGCGCGGATGCGTGAGTACGTGCTGGCGCTCCGTGCGATCTGGGCCTCGTGGAACGACGGGGCTGCTCTGGACTTCGAGGGCGAGTTCTACACGCACACCCTGATGACCCCGGTCTTCGCACCCCAGCCGCATTCGTTCGGCGCGCCGCGGGTCTTTCTGGCGGCCGTGGGACCTCTCATGAACGAGGTAGCGGGCGAGGTGGCCGATGGCGTCATCACCCACGGCATCTGCTCTGCTCGCTACCTGCGTGAGGTGATCATGCCGGCGCTCGACCGGGGCCTGGCGAAATCGGGGCGGCGCCGGAAGGCGTTCGAGGTCACGTGCCCGGGCTTCATCTCGGTGGTCGAGGACGAGTCCACGATGGCGAAGGCCCGTGATGCCATGCGCCGCCAGGTCGGCTACTACGCCTCGACGCCGGCGTACCGGCCTGTCCTCGACCTGCACGGGTGGGGCGATCTGCAGACGGAGCTGTACGCGTGCTCGAAGTCGGGCCGCTGGGACGAGATGGCCCGCCTGGTCGACGACTCGGTGCTCGACACCCTGACCATCGTCTGCACCCCGGACGGCCTCGCCAGCGAGTTGGAGGCCCGGTACGGGGGACTGGTCGATCGCATCAACGTCTCGTGGTGGCGCAAGGACTGGTGGCCTGACGTCGAGAAGGACTTGCGCGCCCTGTGACCGCTCCCGTGCTGGAGGTCGGCGGTTTCGTCGCTCCGGGGTTCGAGCCGGTGGCAAACGTTCTTGCCGAGGGAGCATCGGTCATGGTCGGAGAGAGGCAGCGGAGGGCCGACCTTGGTGATGGTGGGGGTGCGTTCTGCGCCTTCGTCGATGGCGAGTGCGTGGTCGACATCTGGGGCGGTTGGGCCGGTACGAAGCGGGCCTGGGAGAAGGACACCCGGGCGGTCATCATGTCGTCGACCAAGGGCATGACGACGCTCTGCGCACACATCCTCGAGGACCGGGGTGAGCTCGACCTCGACGCTCCGGTCGGGCGGTACTGGGCCGAGTTCGGCTGCCTCGGCAAGGATCCCACCACGGTGCGCCAGCTTCTCAGCCATCAGTCGGGTGCCATCGGGCTGCCCGGTTCCGACGAGATCCTGTCGTGGGATGGCACCGGTTGGGCCGACACCGTAAAGATCGCAGCCGGGGTGGCGGCGGGAGCACCGGCCTGGGAGCCGGGGACCAGGCACGGGTACCACGGGGTCACGTTCGGATGGCTCGTCGGCGAGCTCGTACGACGTCTGACCGGCATGAGTCTGGGGTCGTTCTTCGACGCGGAGGTCGCGCAGCGGCTGGACGCGGCCTGCTCCATCGGGACGCCGTCCTCCCTCCTCGGCTCGGTGGCCACCGTCATGGAGTTCCCGGTGAGGCCAGGGAAGGAGAGTGCGTTGCGCCAGATCGATCCGGACTCCAAGTCCGGACGCTCGGTCCTGGCGGGCGCCCACGGCAGCCTCTTCGCCGACGAGGCCGGGAAGCCCCGGTTCGCCCAGTTCATGAACAACCCGTCCGTCCTGCAGGCCGAGATCGGTGCGCTCGGCGCCACCGCGACCGCCCGTGGCGTGGCGCGGGTGTACGCGGCCCTCGCCGCCGGTGAGGAGCTGGTGTCGCGCCCGTCGGTCGAGCGCTTCCGCACCGAACAGGTCTGCGGCCGGGATGCCGTGATGGCCGTACCCACCCGGTGGGCCGTCGGCTACTCGCTCGAGCCACCGGCGCTCGTTCCCGGCATCCCGCCGATGCACGGGCCCAACGACGCGGCGTTCGGGCACATGGGCGCCGGCGGACAGGTCGGGTTCGCCGACCCGGTCGCGCGGGTCGGCTGCGGCTTCGTACGAAACCATCTGGAGCATCAGGCCTTCCCGCTCATGGGCGCCTGCCTGGTCGACATGCTGTACTCGTGCCTGGGCTCGGACCAAGGGGGCAGTGGTGTACGCAGCTGAACACGCAGCCGAGCATCCGGATCACGCCGCGATCGTCATGGCACCGTCGGGCCGCGTGCTGACCTTCGCCGAGTACGAGGCCGGGGCGAACCAGGTGGCGCACATGCTGCGGGAATCGGGCCTGCGCCGGCAGGACCACATGGCCATCTTCATGGAGAACGGCCCCGCCATGCTCCTCGCCGAGGGGGGCGCCGAGCGTACCGGGCTCTACTTCACGCCGGTCAACTTGTACCTGGCGCCCGAGGAGGTGGCCTACGTCGTCAACGATTCGCAGTCCCGGGTCGTCGTGACATCAGCGGCCAAGGCGGAGGTGGCGCGGGAGCTGCCCGCGTTCGTGCCCCGACGTCGAACGCTGGATCATGGTGGGCGCGCCGGGCGACCCCGCCGATCCCTTCGAGTCGTGGGAAGAGGCGGTCGGCAAGCAGAGCACCAGCCCCGTTGCTGACGAGCAGCTCGGGGCACCGATGATGTACTCGTCGGGCACGACGGGGCGACCGAAGGGCATTCTTCGGCCGATGTACGACATCCACCCATCGGAGACCAGCATCGCCGTGCTCGGGATCGCCGCGCTGTGGCGGCTCCGCGAGGACATGGTCTACCTGTCCCCGGCGCCGCTGTATCACACGGCCCCGCAGGTGAGTGTCGCCATCGCGCTGCGGATGAAGTCGACGGTGGTGGTGATGAAGCACTTCGACCCTGCCCTGTATCTCGACCTCGTGGGCCGGTACAAGGTCACGCACTCGCAGGTTGTCCCGACCATGTTCAGTCGCATGCTCAAGCTGCCGCACGACGTCCGTGCCGCCGCCGACCTGTCGACGCTCGAGATCATCATCCATGCCGCTGCGCCCTGTCCCGTCCAGGTCAAGGAGCAAATGATCGAGTGGTTCGGGCCGATCCTCCTCGAGTACTACGCCGCCACCGAGGGCAACGGCTGCACCTTCATCACCTCCGAGGACTGGCTCGCGCACAAGGGCAGCGTCGGCCGGGCCGTTCTGAGCGAGATCCACATCCTCGATGACGAGGGGAGGGAGTGCCCGACCGGCACGCCCGGGACGGTCTGGTTCGCCGGCGCCACCGACTTCGAGTACTTCGGTGACCCCGACAAGACGGCGAGCACCCGGCGGGACGACGGCAAGACGAGCACAGTAGGCGACGTGGGGTACCTGGACGAGGACGGCTACCTGTTCCTGACCGACCGCAAGGCGCACATGATCATCTCGGGCGGGGTGAACATCTACCCGCAGGAGACGGAGAACCTTCTCGTCACCCACCCGAAGGTCCTCGATGCCGCCGTCATCGGTGTGCCCAACGAGGACCTGGGCGAGGAGGTCAAGGCGGTCGTGCA
Organism: uncultured Acidimicrobiaceae bacterium; assembly: GCA_963719485.1. GTDB lineage: Bacteria > Actinomycetota > Acidimicrobiia > Acidimicrobiales > RAAP-2 > Bog-473. Next base: position 1,621,562 of record OY970387.1, on the reverse strand, counting down.
GCCCGTCGACGGTGTGGATGGGGACGGGGCGCTCGAGCGCGAGCTCATCGCCTTCTGCCGGGAGCACCTCGCCCACTTCAAGTGCCCGCGCAGTGTGGATTTTGTGGAAGAGCTGCCCCGGCTCCCCACCGGGAAGCTCTACAAGGGAGTTTTGCGCGACCGCTACTGGGCCGACCACGAGACGCGGATCGTGTGAGCGGGGCGATCGCCCTCCCGGACGACCTGGTGTCCTGGGTCGAGGAAGTCGGTGGCGGCCGCCTGACGCTGGCCGACCGCAAACCTGGCGGCGCCCGCAAGGAGGCCTGGTTCGTCGACCTCGAACGGTCGGATGGGTCCGTCGCTGCGTGTTTTCTGCGCTACGACCGCTCCGATCCGGCGCGTACCAAGGACCCCTGGACGCTGCACCGCGAGGCGACGGTGTATCTCGCCCTACAGGACAGTTCGGTTCCGGTGCCCCGCGTCCTCGGCGTGCATCCGGTGCACCAGGCCATGCTCTCGGAGCGGGTCGTCGGGGAGAACTGGTTCTCCCGGATTGAGAGCGAGTCCGAGCGGGAGTCGACGGCCCGGGACTTCATGACCAAGTTGGCCGCTCTGCATGCCCTCGATGCGACGGCACTCGACCTTCCGGCGTTCCCGTCGGTGAAATCGATCCCCGACGCGGTCGGCGCCGAGCTCGACGAGTGGGAGCGGGTGCTGGCCGAACGCGGCGGCCAGCCCGACCCTGCCCTCACGTTTTCTCTGCACTGGCTGCGACGGAACATCCCCGACTACGACGGCCCTCTGGTCCTGGTGCAGGGCGACACCGGGCCGGGGAATTTCATGTATCTCGGCGGGCGGGTCGTCGCCGTCGTCGACTGGGAGCTGGCGCACCTGGGGGATCCGATGGACGACATCGCGTGGCTCTCGTTGCGGGCGACGCAGGAGCCCTTCACCGACTTCCCGACGCGGCTGCGTGAGTACGCGGCGCTTTCCGGAAATCGCATCGACGAGTCCCGGGTGCACTACTACCAGGTGATGGCCGAGACCAAGCTTCAGGTGATGGGCCACCGGCCGGCCTCGACCGACGATGACGCCCCTGGTGGCGCTGGTGGTGACGTCGGCAACGGCTTCATCTACCAGATGCTGCACCGACGTCTCTGGCTCGAGGCACTGGCCTCGGCGACCGGATTGGAGCTCACACCGGTCGAACCACCGGAGGCCCGCGAACCGCGTGACCACGATTGGATGTACGACGCTGTCCTTGCGCAGCTGCGCGAGGTGATCGTGCCCCGTGTTTCGGACCCGCTGGCGGCGGCACGGAGCAAGGGGGTCGCGCGCCTCATCAAATATCTGGGCGAGGTCGACCGGTATGGGGGCTCGTACGAGGTCAACGAGCTCGACGACGATGAGGCCCTGCTGGGTGCTCGGCCGTCGTCGGTCATGAGCGGACGCGCCGCCGTGGCTGACGGCGTGACGGCGGGCACGGTGAGCGAGGAGGACTACCTGCGAACGTTGTCGCGCCGGGTTGCCCGCGAGACGGAGCTGGCCCGGACCTCGATGGGAGTGCTGGCCGACCGCCACTGGCCCGATCTGACTTCATGAGCGAGATGTTCGGGGTCGACCTCGATCGCCGGCGCGCGGAGCGCACTTACCGGACCTTCGGGCCCGAGGACGACGACTTCCACGACGAGGAGATGACCGATCGGTGGTGGGAGACCGAGACCAACTGGTTCTCCTGGAATGTCCCCGAGCGGAACCTCGGAGGGTGGACGTACTGCCAGGCCCGCCCGAATGCCGGTCTGTGCAACGGCGGCGCCTGGGTGTGGGACGACAGCGCGGCCTACCCGTGGGAGCTAGCGTACCGGGCGGAGTACTCAGGCCTGCAACTGCCACCGCGGGCTGAACGCGACATGCGCAACTACGAGTGGCCCAATGGCGTCCACGTCCGGGTGCTCGAACCGCTACGGCGCTACGCCGTGACGTACACAGATCCGGGCGGGGATCTCGAACTGTCGATCGAGTTCGAGGCGATGATGGAGCCCAACCCTCATCCGACGGGCGTCGTCCCCTTCCTCAGGGGGATGCACTTCGACCAGGCCGGCCACGTCACGGGGACGATGCTCCTGCACCGTGAGCGCATCCCGATCGACTGCTATTCGGTGCGTGATCGCTCTTGGGGCCCGCGGCCTCAGGGGCGCCCCCGGCGTCGCGAGACGTTGGGACAGGGTGGCGCGGGAGGCCCGTCACAAGCAGGGAACTTCGGCGGAGTCGGCTACTCCTTCTGTGCCGCCGGCCCGGGCGAGGCCTGGCTGACCTACGCGGTCCCCGGTCCCGAAGTCGAGCCGGTCATGTGCGGATTCCTCCTCCGCGGCGACGTCTACGGGCACATCCTGGCCGGGGAGCGCCGCGTGACGTTCGACGGGGACACGGGATGGCCTCTCACGCTGGAAATCGAGGCGGTGGACGAGTTCGATCGCCGGCTGACCGGGCGCGGTGAAGTGGTGAGCCGGCATTGGCGCGGCCACGGTGGCGACTCCCTGGTCCACTGGCGCTGGAACGACGGGGTCGAGGGATTCGGCGAGGACCAGAGTTACTTCAGCCGGACGCAGTGGGAAGCCAACCGCCTGCGGTCCTCGGTGGGCTGACTGACTCCAGGACTCAGTCCGCACCCGAGGGAGCGGTGGCCAAAGTCCACAGGGGCGACGGGCGCGACGTCATGACGCGACCGGTCGGGCCCACGAACGTCAGCTCTTCATTTGCGTTTCCCGACATGGTCCAACTTCGAGAATGGACCAGGCGATGATGGTGCTCGCAGAGCAAGCCCAAATTGTCGAGATCCGTTCGTCCCCCGGGTTTCCACGGTTTGATGTGGTGCACGTTGGTGAAGGTGACGTTCGTGCACCCGGGGAACCGGCACTCCCTGTCGCGTCGCATGATCTCGCGGCGTTGGGCATCCGTCGGGAAACGTCGGGACCGGCCCTCGTACATCGTGTGACCGACGTCATCGTCGAGGGCCACCACGATGGTCGCGTCGCAGGCGATCCGGCGGACGGTCTCCCCGCTGATCAACCCGCCCCGTTCGAGCTCGCCGGCCACCTCTGACGTCTCGTCAGTGAAGGCCTTCAGCGGAGTGTGGACAACGACAACGTGCGAACTCACGCCCCGACCATGACCCGACGAACGGACGGTCTCCAAGAAGGCGTCGCAGACGCGCTGGTCCCACCTGGTCTCGCCGTCTGAAGGCATCTGCTTGGCCCGGGTCTCGAGGCTCGAGCGAACTTCGGCGTACGACTCGGGCGGGAGCTGAGCCGTCACCGTGCGGAAGGTGTCGTTGAAGCGGACCGAACGCATCTCGTAATCCGCCTTGGCCGAGGCGCTCGAGGCCCCGGTCAAGGAGCGGCTGAGCTGCGCGAGCTGGTGGACCGAGCACTGCCTCGCTTTTTCGCGCAGCTCGCGATCCGTCTCGGGGGTGGCCGTATCGACCACGGCGCGCACCTTGTCGAAGCTGAGCTCACCCTCGGAGAGTCCGGCCGCGAGGTGGGGCAGATCGAAGAGACGCTCGGCAACGTGTGCCCATGCCCGCGCGGTGTGGAGGGAGACCCCGCAGCGTTCCGCCATCCACGCTTCCAGTGAGGTGGCTCCTGCGGCCCGCCAGCCCTGGCGCCGGTCCAGCTCTCCGGTCAGCTGCACCATGCGGCCCGCCTTGGAGGCCAGGAGGCGGGAGGTCTCGGCGGCCTCCTCCATGATGTCTTCGGTGGACATCTTGGCGACGTTGGTGTCGGGACCTGCCATCGGAGGGGAACGGTCCCCGCCCGGCGACGTTGTCGCGGGCTATTGCAGAGTGACGGGAAGGTTGTGGAAGCCGCGGAGCGCCTGGACCGGTTTGTACTTCAGGCTGTCCCGGGAGACGGCCAGGCGCATGTGCGGAAAGCGTCGTACGAGCTCGCCAATGGCGAGCTGGCCTTCCAGGCGGGCCAGCTGGTTGCCGAGGCAGAAGTGCTTCCCGAAGGCGAACGTCAGGTGGCGGTTCGGCTCTCGACCGAGGTCGAGCGTGTCGGGCTGCTCGAATACGGCCTCGTCGCGGTTGGCCGAGATGATCATGCCCAGGACCTTGCTCCCCTTCGGCATAGTGGTTCCGTCGAGCTCGACGTCTTGGAGGAGGGTTCGGGCGGCGCCACACGGGACCGGCGTCGTGAAGCGCAGCAGTTCTTCGACCGCCGAGGGCATCAGGTCGGGCTCCGCCCGCACTCGCTCGGCCTGGTCTGGATGCTCGATGAGCGCGACCACCGAGCTCCCGATCAGATTCGCCGTGGTGTCGTGGCCCGCCAGCATGAGGAGGAAGATCATCGCCATGACCTCGTCGTCGCTGAGCGAGTCCCCGTCCTCGCTCGCTTGCAGCAGGGCCGAGATCAGGCCGTCGTCGGGTACCGCACGACGCTGGGCGGCCAGGCGCTCCAGCACGGCGTACAGCTTGCGCGCCGTCGGGATGGCACGAACGGCGTCGGCGGATGAGCCGCTGCCGAGGCGGACGACGAACCGTTCCATCAGGACGTGGAACTCGTCCCGCTCGGCGTCGCCGACACCCAACATGGTCGAGATGACGGACAGAGGCAGTGGGACGGCGACCTCTTCGACGAGATCGACCGCCTCGCTGCCCTTCTTCGCCACCTTGTCGACGAGGTCGGTCACGATGCGCTCGATCTCGCCAGCGAGCTGCTGGACCATCCGCGGCGTGAAGGCCTTGTTGACGAGGCGGCGCAAGCGGGCGTGGTCGGGGTCGTCCTTGTAGACCATCGAGCTGGTGAGCAGCCGGAACATGTTGGGAAGGTGCCGCATGAGGAAGCTGGAGCCCTGGCTCGTGGGATCGCTCGAGAAGCGCACGTCGTTGTGCAGGAGCAGGACGTCCTCGTGGCGGGTCAGCAGGTAGCCGGCGCCGCCCAGCATCTGTTTTGAGTACCCCGAGGCGACTGGAGCGAGGCGTCGGAGCTCGGCGTAGCGAGGGTAGGGGTCGTAGAACATGACCGGGTCGGCCAGGTCGGTGACATCGTTCATGTGGTCGAGAAGACCTTTCGTGAGTAGTACCAGACTGCCAGCGCGCTCAGGACCACGGCAAAGACGGCAAGCGCGCCGATCTGCGGCAACGTGTCGGTGAAGGTGGCGTGGTCGTAGCTGAGCTTGACGAACGCATCCATGGCCCAGGCTTGGGGCACGATGTGCCCGACGTGGTTGACGGTCGTGCTGACCGTATCGAGCTGGTAGACGCACCCGCCCAGCATCCCGGCGATGATGGCGACGATGACGGCGGTGGCGATGGCCTGTTCCTGCGAGCGGGCCCAGGTTCCGATGATCACCGCCAGCGCAGCGACGCTGATGCTGAGGAACGCGACGACGAGGAACACGCTGAACGGATTCCCCCAGTGCACGTTGAAGAGCACGATGCCGACGAAGATCAGGCCGATCGCCATGGCCAGCGCGGTGACCATCATGGATGCCATCTGACCGAAGACGATGGCGCGTTTACGGACCGGTGCCGCCGACAGCCGCTGCAGGACACCGAGGCGGCGGGTTTCGACCATGCCGGCAGCGAGGACCAGCACAGCGATCCCCATGAAGAGGACCAGGTTGGCCGGCGCGACGTAGGCGAAGGGGCTCAGCGGGGCCTGGGTCTGGGTCCCCCTGAGGGTGTCGTCGGTGAACTTGGTATTGGACCCTTCCGCCGCCATCAGGTCCATCAGTGCGACGACGTCGGTGTGTGCCTGGACCGCGTCGGTCGTGGCCGATTCGACGAGGAAGTCTGCCCGTACGGAGTCGGTCTGTGACGGGAGTTGGACGATCCCGGCGACCACACGGCCGCGGAGGATGTCGTCGGTGAGGTCTGTCCGGTTGGTCTCGACCCGGACCTTTATCCCGTCGGTCGTCTGCGCCAGGTGCAGCAATCGGGGTGACGGATGGAGCAGGCCGATGGGCTCCTTCGGGCTTCCTTCCAGGAGGCCGGTGATCAGGATGATGACGACGGGCACCAACGTGCCGATGATCAGGAGCCGCCGATCCCCCATCGCCCGACGGAGGTTCACCCAGATGACGGCGATCACGGCTCCACCATCTTCTTCACCCGGGTCAGGGCGAGGCCGCCGGCTACGGCCGCGATGGCGAGCAGCACAAAGAAGGGACCGATGACGCTGCTGGCGGGCTCGCCGAGCTGGTCGAGGCGGCCGAAGCCGACCAGGGCCCACCCGTTCGGCGTCCCCAGTGCCAGCACCTGGAACACATCGGGGAGCGATCCGGACGGGAGGAGATTGCCGCCGAGCAGCGCCAGGCCCAGGCCGACGAGCAACGTGATGCCGAACGCCTGCTGCTCGGTCTTGGCCAGGGAGGTGAGGAACACGCCGATGCCGCACATCGCGACGGTGGCCCCCACGCACATGAGCAGGACGCCGAGGGGATCGCCCCAATCGGCCCCGAAGGCGAATGTCGTGACGGCCCAGATCACGAAGATCGTGGCCAGGCCCGTCACGAAGATCGCCAACAACTTCCCGAGGACGATCTGGGTCGGCCGCAGCGGGGCCGCAGTGAGCCGCGAGAGCGTGCCGGCGGCGCGCTCCATGAGGAGGGAGCGCATGCCGAGACCGCTGCCGATGAAGAGGAAGACCACGGCGATGTTGGGCGCGAAGAAGTTGAGGTTGACCTTGCCCCCGTGGCCGACGCTCTGGGTCGTGATGGCGACAGTGGCCGGGTCGGCCCTCGTGGAGGCGGCCTCGGGCACGCGCCCCGCGTAGAGCACGCTCGAGATCCCGGCCGCGACGGACTCGGCGTACTCCTGACCCAGCTGGGACGTCCCCCTGGTCACCACGTTGAATCCCGGTGTGTGGGTTGCTCCCGGATCGACGACCGGGACGAGCAGGCTGCTCAAATGCATCTGCCCCGACAGCACAGCAACCCCGCTGTCGAGGCGTCCGTCGGCCACCGCGGTCTTGACCGCCTGTTCGTTCGGCATGGGGACGACCGTGACACCGGGAGGCAACTGACCGGCGCGGACGCCGGCGGCCGTGAGCTGCGGCGACGCACCCGAGACGCCAATCCGTACGGCCTGCGAAGACGCGCTCCCCGCGAAGGAGAGCCCCAGGACGGCCGACATCAGGAGCGGGGCGGCGAGACAGCCGATGAGGACGGAACGATCGCGTAGCCGACGCCGGAGCTCGTTCAGCGCAATGACGCGGATCAATCGCGTAGCTCTTTCCCCGTGAGCCTCAAGAAGACGTCTTCGAGGTTGGGGGAACGCACCTCCACACCGGTGAGATCGATGCCGTGGCGCGACGCCGCGGCGACCACCGCTGAGAGAATGGCGGGGCCGTGGTCCGTGGTGAGCTCGAGGTGGCCATCGACCTCGTGCACATCATGGATGCTGTCGAGCTCACGACAGGCGGCGGCCAGCTCGTCGAGGGCGGCGGCGTCGCAGGTCAGATGCACTTTGTCCCGGCCCCCGTGCTCTCCGATGAGCGCATCGGCTGTGCCCTCAGCGATGAGGCGACCGTCGTCGATGATGCCGATCCGGTCGCACAGCTTGGAGGCTTCCTCCATGTAGTGCGTCGTGTAGAGCACCGCGATGCCGAGTCGCCCGACGGTCTCAAGGATGGCGTTGCGGCTCTGGGGATCGACACCGACGGTGGGCTCGTCCAGGACGAGCAACTTGGGACGGTGCAGCAGGCCCGCCGCCATGTTGGCGCGCCGCTTCATGCCGCCCGAGTACGTACCGATGCGGTCCTTCCCGCGATCAGCCAGCCCCACGAGCTCGAGCGTCTCCCCGATACGCGTCTGGAGCTGCTTGCCGGCGAGCCCGTAAAGCTGGCCGAAAAAAGTGAGGTTCTCCACGGCGGAGAGGTCGGGGTAGAGGGCGAGATCCTGGGGGACGAAGCCGATGGCCGCCTTCGCCTCGAGCGTGCCGCCTGCGAAGCCCGCAACGGAGACCTCTCCCTCGTCGGCGACGGTCAGGCCGCACAGCATGGAGATGGTCGTGGTCTTGCCCGCTCCGTTCGGTCCGAGCAGGCCGTAGCACTCCCGCTCCCCGATGAAGAAGGACACGCCGTCGACGGCCTGACGGTCGCCGTACTTCTTCCGCAGGCCTTCGCAGCGCAGCATCGGGGTCGGGACCAGCTCCGTCGCGGCCGCCGCGCTGCTTCCGACCGCCTGTTCCATACACCCTCCCGAGGGAAAAGAGGACCCTCTTTTGAGCACCCTATCAGAGCAAGAAGAGCAGGTACCGTGCGCGCCTTCAGAGTCCCGAGATCGAACGAGGGGCCGTCAGAAGCTCGTCATTCAACAACGCACGACGCGGCGTACCGCCCGTCGATCAATCCGCCACGACGAGCGGGTACGACGCTGCCGCCAGACCGAGGATCTCCTCCCGGTCCTCCGCCAAGAGGAACCCGGCGGCAACGGTGGCATCGAGGGAAAGCTCGAAGCGCTCCAGGTACTCGCTCGGGCCCCCGGGGTAGAGCGCCGACAAGGTGGCGTCGTCGTAGGGCTCGGTGCGGCCGAAGAGCATGGCGAAGGACTCGCCGCTGTTCCCCAGGCCCGCCAGGACCGCGGTCGGTACCTCGACCCACGGGGTGCGGATCCCACCGCGGGCCAGGCCGAGATCGTCGAGGTGGTAGCCGGTCCCCTCGTCGTCGACCTCGAGCCGGGGCGCCGGCGGGGGCGACGCGCCTCCGGCGGCCCAGCGAACCAGGTGGGCCAGGGCGGCCTGGGCGACGTAGTGCTGCTGCGGGCCGGCGTTGATCGGCGTGTCCGTCTGACCGATCATGAGGTTCCTGGTCGGGCGCAGGAGCTCGGCCATCCGCTCCGCGCTCAAGGTGCCGTCGTCGTGACGACCCGCGCTGACCGTGTAGGTGTCGGCGTGCGCCGCGCCCGCCATCTCCCAGACCCGGATCCGCTCGGAGTCGGGCTGCTCGGCCAGGCCGCCCCCGAGCAGGATGACGTCGGTCTCGCTCTGCAGAACGAGCACGGGCACCCGGGTGTCCTCGCGGATCCGCTCGCCCTTCGACGAGATGGCGCGACGGGTCGATTCCATCGTCTCGCCCCGCGCGGTGGGGATGAACACGCCGTCGATCGCGACGCCGGCTCCGGGGCGGCCGTGCACGAAGAACCCGTCGAACACCTGCGCGTGGGGATCGATGGCGTTGATGTAGGTGACGAGGCAGGCCGCCGACTGCGACTCGCCCGCGGCGAGCACCTGCTCAGCCACCAGGCCACCCAGCGGATTCTCGTCGACAGACCCGCGCAGCAACGCGCCGACCTGCGAGAACATGTCGAAGGACCACGCGTCCCCGGGGTGCTCGAGTTCGGCGTACCTCTCGGGCGCCAGGAGCTTCAGGTGGATGCTCTCGACGAAGCCGCCGCCATCGATTCCCACCTTCTGGGCCGAGACGCCGACCCAGGCATGGCCCTGTGCGGTCAGGTGGCGGTGGAAGAACCCCCAGTCCGGCGCGGCGTCGATGCCCGCCGAGACGTTGTGCCACTCCACCACGACGGTGCCGCTGAACGCGTCCGGATCAACAGGCCGTCGCACCACGAACCGCGTCCGGAACGGGGCTTCGGCGCCCGGCGTCACGTCCCAGCAACCGTCCGCCCCCCGCTCCCCTTGCAGCTCGAACGAGGTCGCCGAACCCTTGAGGCTGAACTCGGTCTCCTGGTAGCCGAGCGTGGCGAGGTCGTAGTCCCGCATGACATCGGGCGCAGCGCCCGGCATCTCCCTGAAAACTGCCTTTCGTGTGCCGGCCACCGTCGTCCTCCCCGGTCAGGGCGCCGAGCCCGACTCGATCCGGATCCCCAAATTGGGAATACTCATTACACTTAGGCCCCTGAGAGGACCACCACACACAGCCGGCGCAAGGAATGAGGATACGACGTGACCGAGGCATGGATCATCGACGCCTGCCGCACCCCACGCGGAATCGGAAAGGTCGGCAAGGGTGCATTGGCCGGGCTGCACCCCCAAGTACTGGGGGCCACCGTGCTGAGGGCGCTGGCCGAGCGCAACGGACTCGACACCGGTGACGTGGACGACATCGTCTGGGGCACGTCGATGCAGGTAGGAACGCAGGGCGGCGACCTCGGCCGCATGGCGGCCCTCGATGCCGGCTACGCCATCACCGCCAGTGGCGTCACCCTGGACCGCTTCTGCGGGTCCGGCATCTCCTCGGTCAACTTCGCCGCCGCGTCGGTGATGTCGGGCATGGAGGACGTGGTGATCGCCGGGGGCACCGAGATGATGTCGTCCTACGCCGGCAACGTCTCGAAGTCCCGCTCGCCTTTCCTCGACAGCGGCAACGATCACCTCCGTGCCATCCATCCCCAGACGAACCAGGGCGTCGCTGCTGACGCCATCGCCACGCTGGAGAAGATCGACCGGCGGGCCGTGGACGAGCTGGCGGCGGAGTCACAGCGCCGTGCCGAGATCGCCATCAAGGAGGGTCGCTTCGAAAAGTCGACTGTGCCCGTGCACGGCCCCGACGGCACGGTCCTCCTGGACCGGGAGGAGTACCCACGTCCGGGAACGACGGTCGACTCGCTGGCCTCGCTCCCCTCGTCCTTCGAGGCGCTGGCCGACATCCCGCTGGACGAGAGCGGAACGACGTACCGCTCGCTCGTCCTGCAGAAGTTCCCGGGCCTCGAGATCACCCACGTCCACCACGCCGGCAACTCGTCGGGAGTCGTCGACGGCGCTGCCGCCCTGCTCATGACGAGCCCGGACTACGCCACGGCGCACGGGATGACGCCGCGAGCCAGGATCGTCGCAACGGCGAACCTGGGCGACGACCCGACGCTCATGTTGAACGCGCCCGTCCCCGCCACCCGCAAGGTCCTGGCCAAGGCGGGCATGTCGTTGAGCGATATCGACCTGTTCGAGGTGAACGAGGCATTCGCCGTCGTCCCGGAGAAGTTCATCCGCGACCTCGATATCGACCGCGAGCGGATCAACGTCAACGGAGGCGCCATTGCGCTCGGCCACCCGATCGGTGCGACGGGCTCGCTCCTGGTCGGCACGGCGTTGGACGAGCTCGAGCGCCGTGACCAGCAGGTCGCGCTCATCACCATGTGTGCCGGCGGAGGTATGGCGCCGGCGGTGATCATCGAGCGGTTCTAGCCACAGAGCCCGAAGCTGGCTCCATGGCGGCCGACCGGAGTTCAAGGTTGCGGCCATGACGTCGTTACGGGACACGTTGGACTCGGACGACTACGACGAGTTCGGGCTGCTCCACGAGAACGCGGCCGAATGGGACATCCCCTTTTCGGGGCAACCGGTCGTCTCCCGGCATTCGTTCACCCTCCCCTCAGGGCAGGCACTCTCGTATCTGCAATGGGGCGACGGCGAGCCCGAGCTCGTCTTCCTGCACGGCGGGGCGCAGAACGGGCACACGTGGGACACCGTCATCCTCGCGCTGGGCCGCCCCGCGGTGGCGGTCGACCTGCCCGGGCACGGTCACTCCGACCGGCGGAGTGACCGCGACTTCGGGCCGTGGCGGAACGCCGAGGCGGTGGCCACGCTGATGGAGGCGGTGACGCCCGCCGCCCGCTGCGTCATCGGCATGTCGCTCGGCGGGGCCACGACGATCCGCCTGGCCGCGCAACATCCGGACCTCTGCCGCCGCACCGTCTTCGTCGACGTGACGCCCCAGATCAACGATCCGGACCGCCAACTCAGCACGGCCGAGCGCGGAACCGTCTCACTCATCGCCAGGCCTCCGATGTACGACAGCTTCGACGAGATGGCCGACGCCGCCGTCGCCCTGAGCCCGTTCCGATCCGCGGCCGGTGTGCGAAGAGGGGTGCGCCACAACGCGCGCCGTCTCGACGACGGTCGCTTGACCTGGCGCTAGAACCTCTTCGGTCCTCCCCCGGGCGAGCCCGCGGAAGAAGGTGCGCCGATGTGGGTCGACTTCACCGCGCTCTGGGACGACGTCAGCGCCATCACGGCCCCGGCCCTCTTCGTCCGCGGCGGCCTGTCCCCCTTCGTGCGTGACGAGGACATCGCCGAGATGCAGCGGCGCCTCCCGTCGCTGGAGGTGGTCGTGGTCGACGGAGCCGGTCACGCCGTGCAGAGCGACCGGCCCCTCGTCCTCGCCGAGGTCATCCGTACGTTCGCCCTGTGACGGAGGTCGAGACGGGCGAACGCACCGTGGCGCGAGGTGGGCTTGAGGCATCCGGCGGACGCATGGTACGCATCGGCGATGTTCATGATGCGATTCGCCATGCGGTCCAGCTCACCCGATCCCGATGCTCGGGCGTCGCTCTACGCGACCACCATCGAGATGTGCGAGTGGGCCGAGAGCCGCGGTGGTGTCGCCGCCGTGCTCAGCCAGCACCACGCCGTCGACGACGGGTATCTCCCCTCACCCATTCCGCTCGCCGCCGCCATCGCCGCCAGGACCCAGTCGATGCCCATCAACGTCGCCGCGCTCCTGCTGGCGCTGTATGAACCGGTCAAGCTCGCCGAGGACATGGCGGTTGTCGACCTGATCAGCCGCGGCCGCGTTTCCTACGTGGTGGGCATCGGCTACCGGGCGGAGGAGTTCGCCATGTTCGGCGTCGACCGTCGGCAGCGCGCCGCGCTGGTCGAGGAACGCATCACCCTTCTGCGCCGGCTCTGGTCCGGGGACGCGGTCGACCTCGACGGTCGGCGCGTCCGCGTGACGCCACTGCCCTACACGCCCGGTGGCCCACCGCTGGCCTACGGCGGCGGCACCGAGGCCGCGGCGAGGCGAGCAGCCCGGCTCGGTCTGCTCTTCATTGCCGAGACGCACGACGCGACACTGGAGGAGGCCTACCGCTCTGAGGGAGGCACATCTGCTCCCGGGTGCTTCTTCCCGCAGGCGGATGTGCCGATCACCGTGTTCGTCGCCGAGGACCCCGAGCGGGCCTGGGCCGAGATCGGCGAGTACCTGTTCCGGGACTCCGCCAGCTATGCCGAATGGAACGCCCATCGCGAGGGAACGGCCTCGATCTCCCGCGCCGCAACCGTCGCGGCGATGGCTGCAGAGAAAGGCGCGTACCAGATCCTCACCCCGGCCGAGGCCCGGAGCCTCGTCGAGAAGGGGATGCCCCTCGGTCTCCAGCCGCTGGTCGGTGGATTGCCGCCGGACCTGGCGTGGCCCTATCTCGAGGCGGCCGCGGCGGCCGCGCCTCCGTCGCCCGCGAACGACTAGCGGTACTGCGTCTCGCTCTTGTCCCGCGGCGCGGGTGGAGCCGGCGGGTAGTTGCCGATCTGCGTGTAGGAAAGCCCGTTTTGAATGGCCGCCGTGCGCGTGGTCTCCAGCGACTCCCAGATGGCCCGGATCGTGCCCTGAATGGCCTTGGGATTCCGCCGGGCGATCGACAGCGCGATCTCCCGGGCCCGGTCACGCAGTTGGTCCCGCGAGACCACCTCGGTCACGAGCCCGAGGCGCAGGGCGGTCTCGGCCGTGATGCGCTCCTCGTTGCCCATGAGCGCCCAGCGCAGGACGTCGCCCAAGGGGACGCCCCGGTGCAACATCCCTATCGGCTCGAGCGAACTGACAATCCCGACGTTCGCGTGCGGGTCGAAGAACACCGCATCGTCGGAGCAGATGATGATGTCGGATTCGTTGAGGAAGTACTGCCCCCCGCCGGCACACATCCCGTGCACGGCCGTCACGACTGGCTTCCAGACCCGGTGGTGGAGCTTCGGCGCCAGGAGCACACCCGGGTCAAAGCTGTTCCAGACGTTCTCCTTCATGAACCAGCTGCTGTCGCCCTTGATGTCGAGGCCGGTGCAGAACGCACGATCGCCGTTGGCCTCGAGGACGGCGCAGTGGATGTCGTCGGTGTCGCGAATGGTCTCCCACGCCCAGGTCATGTCGTCCGCCATCGCCTTGTTGAACGAGTTCAGGCTGTCGGGACGGTTGAGCGTGATCGTGGCCACGTTGTCCGCAACATCGAACAGGATGGCTTCGCGTTCCATGGTTCCTCCTGGGCCCCGGGGCGATCTGCCTGGGGCAAAATGGTACACTCTATTTCTCGGGTTGCGGCCGAGCGTGCGGGCCAGACAGCATCACACGACCGAGAACCGGACAGCGAAACACACAGCGAAACACACAGAGAGGAACACTCCGTGGAGATCAACGGGAAGAAGGCCGTCATCGTGGGCGGGGCGTCGGGCATGGCCAAGGCCTCAGCGGAGCTGCTCCGTCAAAGGGGCGCCGACATCGCCATCCTCGACCTGCCGAACACGGCCGGCGCCGAGGTCGCCAAGGAGCTCGGCGGCACGTTCCACGAAGTGGACATCCTCGACGACGTCCAGACCGAATCCGCCCTCGCCGACGCGGTGGCCGCGCTGGGCGGGCTGCATATCGCCGTCAACACAGCCGGTGGTGGTGCCGCGAGGCGCACGCTGAGCAAGGACGGGCCGCACCCCCTGGACACCTTCCGCCGGACCATTGAGCTGAACCTCATCGGCACGTTCAACCTCAACCGCCTCCAGGCCCTCCACATGTCGACCAACGAGCCCGAAGACGGCGAGCGCGGCGTCATGATCAACACCGCCTCCATCGCCGCCTTCGAGGGCCAAATCGGACAGGTTGCGTACGCCGCAGCCAAGTCGGGCATCGTCGGCATGGTGTTCACCATGGCCCGCGATTTGGGGAGCCTCGGCATCAGGGCCATGGCAATCGCGCCCAGCCTCTTCGCCACCGGGCTCACCCAGGGCATCCCGGACGAGTTCGCCGCGACCTTGACCAAGGACGCGGCCTTCCCGAAGCGGTTGGGCCGCCCCGAGGAGTACGGCAAGCTCGCCGTCGCCATCGTCGAGAACCCGATGCTCAACGGCCTCTGCATCCGCCTCGATGCGGGCACCCGCTTCGCTCCCAAGTAAAACTGAGGGAAAGCGACGAGCGGATCCGGGAGCACAGAGTGACGACCGTGCGATCGATCGACCTGCAGGTCGACGTCACCGAGGCGGCCGCCCTCGGCGAGCCCGCGCACGCCGCGCTGACCGTCACCATCCCCGACGAGCTCGGCCCCGAGCCTGTCGTGTGCTTCGCTAAGCCCGGCGGTGGCTACGCACGGGGCTATTACACGGTCGACCTGCCCGGTCCGGCGCACGGCGCCCAGGCGGACTGGCACGCGGCACGGGGGTGGGTCTTCGTCTCGGTCGACCATCTCGGTGTCGGTGAGAGCTCGTTGCACGACCCCGAACGCCTTTCGTACACCCCGGTCGTGGCCGCGAGTCACGCCGCGGAAGCCGAGGTGCTGCAGAAGCTGGCGGCGGGCACCCTCATCGACGGGCTCCCGAAAGTCGAGCACCCGCTCACCATCGGCATCGGGCAGTCGATGGGAGGGTGTCTCACCGTGGTGCAACAGGGCCGGTACCACGGTTACGACGGCATCGGGGTGCTGGGCTACAGCGTGCTGCACACGCATCCGCCGACAGCGCCCGGGACGCCGCCCATCGTCATGCCCTGGGTCCCCCGCGACGCGCTGCCCTCTGACGGCATCTTCACCAATGGCCCCGCGCTGGCGGACGTCTACCCGGCCGCGGGTCCCGGCACCGATGCCATGGCGTGGGGCTTCCACTACGACGATGTCGACCCCGCCGTCGTCGAGCGGGACCTCCGGGACTTCCCCGCGCGGGGCGGCGACCTGCCGCCTTGGGGATCGGCCACCGTTCCCGCCACGGTCGCCATGTGGTGCCTCACGCCGGGTGGGGCGCTGCCCGAGGCGGCTGCGGTGCGCTGCCCCGTCCTCGTAGGCCTCGGTGAGCGCGACGTGCTGGTCGACCCGCGGGGAGAGCCCAGGGCCTATGAATCGTCGCCGAGCGTGGACCTCTTCATCTGTCCCAGAATGGGACACATGCACAACTTCGCAGGGACACGCGAGTTGTTCTGGCGGCGTATCGAGACGTGGGCGCAGTGGGTACAGGCGGCACGAAGATGACGGACCTCGAACGGGCCGAGGACCTCCCGTCGTTGCTGACCCTCGAGCGGGTCGACCGTGACCTCTTCCGCGGTCGCAACGCCAACTATGGACCACGTCAAAACCTCTACGGCGGGCAGGTGGCGGCGCAGTGTCTGCTCGCCGCGGCGGCCACGGTTGAAGCGGACCGCCTTCCCCACTCGTTCCACGGGTACTTCCTGCGGGCGGGGCGGAGCAACTTGCCGGTCATCCTCGAGGTGGACCGTGACCGGGACGGCCGGTCGTTCTCGGCCCGCCACGTCATTGCCGTGCAGGAGGGCGAGGTCATCTTCTCCATGATCACGTCGTTTCATGCCGAGAGCGAGGGAGGGGTCTTCGACGACGCGCCCCGCCGCGCCGTGCCCCCACCCGAGGACCTCGCCAAGGGCGGGTGGAACACCATGCTCGATGTGCGCCCGGTCACGCCGACCGACTTCCTCAAGGGCGTGTTCACCGACTGCCTGTGGGTACGCTCCGCGGCCTCGCTGGGCGACGACCCCCTGATGCACAGGGCCGCGCTGACCTATCTGTCGGATCTCGGCAGTGGCTTCGGTCAGCAGGACAAGACGATCATCGGGCGCGGTGGCCCTTCGATCGACCACTCCATGTGGTTCCACGAGAACATCCGGGCCGACGACTGGGTGCTCGTCGACCTCCGGCCGCTCAAGGCCCGCAGCGCTCGCGGCGTGTACCACGGTTCTTTGCGGGACCGCCACGGCGTGCTCGGTGCCACAGTCCACCAGGAGCAGCTGCTGCTGCCGGGGTCGATGACGGAACTCGTCGAGGAAGCGTTGCGCCAGGAGGCCGAATTGGCGGCGCGAGAGGGGCGCACGCCGCGCGACTTCGAGGAGCTGCGGCGGGCGCAGGGACAACACCCGGCCGGCCGGTAGTCGGCCGCCGGGGTGGAGTCAGGCCACCCAGTTGGCGATCGTCTCGATGTCCTGCAGGGCGTTCGGACCGACCGGCTGCACGTTCAGCACGGTGACCCCCGACTCCCGGTAGGCGGCGATCCGGTCCTTGACGAAGCCCGCGTCGCCGATGAGCGACATGCCCGCCACGAGCTCGCCGGGGACGAGTGCGGCCGCCCGCTTGCGGTCGCCCCGGAGATAGGCGTCCTGAATCTCGTCCGCCTCCTTCTCGTAGCCGTAGCGCCGCAGCACGTCGTTATAGAAGTTCTTGCCCTTGGCGCCCATGCCCCCGTAGTAAAGAGCGAGCATGGGACGGTCCCGCTCGCGCAGCCCGTCGACGTCGTCGCCGATGGCGAGCGACCCGCCGGCCACGATCTCGAGCGGCGGCAGGTCGGCCGACCGCGCCGCCCGTCCCGCCTCGAGCGAGGACCGCCACAGCTCGGGGGCCCGGTCCGGCCAGTAGTGCAGCGGCAGCCACCCCTCGGCCAGCTCGGCGGTCATCTCCACGTTCTTCGGACCGAGCGAGGCGACGAAGATGGGGATCCGCTCGCGTACGGGGTGGTCCATGATCTTGAGCGCCTTGCCGAGACCCGTGCCCTTCCCCTCCGCCAGCGGCATCTGGTAGTTGGCACCCTGGTGGACGAGGCGGTCGCGCCGCCACACCGAGCGGCAGATTTCAATGATCTCGCGCGTGCGGGCCAGCGGGGCGTCGTACGCCACCCCGTGGAAGCCCTCGATGACCTGCGGCCCGGAGGCGCCCAACCCCAGGACGAAGCGCCCCCGCGACAACCTGTCGAGGCCGACCGCGGTCATGGCCATGAGCGTCGGGGTCCGCGAGTAGAGCGGCAGGATGCTCGACCCGATCTGGACCTTCTTGGTCACCGCGGCCAGGAAGCCCATGGTGGAGACGGCGTCGGCCGAATAGGCCTCACCCGTCCAGAGATAGTCGACGCCCACGTCCTCCAGACGCTTGGCGTGCGCGGCGAACTTGTCAGGATCGTCCCGCATCCCTACCGTCGCGCCCAACTTCATGGTCCGGCTCCCTTCGGGGGCTTCTGGCCCGCTCCCACAATAGAGGGTACTATTTAGACATGTCGATCGCCATCACCGAAGACCACCGCGCCCTGGGGCAGACGGCCTCGGACTTCCTGGCCAAGCGCGATGCCCGAGGGGCCGCCCGGGCTCTGCTCCAAGAAGAGACCGAGGGGCTCCCGAGCTTCTGGGACGACCTGGCCTCCCTCGGCTGGCTGGGCCTGCACCTGCCCGAGGACCGGGGCGGTTCGGGCTTCGGGCTGCCCGAGCTCGTCGTCGTGGTCGAGGAGCTCGGCCGCGCCATCGCACCGGGACCCTTCGTGCCCACGGTGATCGCCAGCGCCGTCATCGACGCCGCTGCTCCCGATGAGGTGGCGGCGCGGTTCCTGCCGGGCCTGGCCGACGGATCGGTCCTCGGTGGCATCGCGCTCACGTCCGACGTCACCGTGTCCGGGGGGACGGCCGCCGGGACGGCGCCGGCGGTTCTGGGCGGTGGCCTCGCCCACGCGCTCGTCCTCCCCGCGGGCGACGACGCCATCGTCGTCGAGGCGTTGGGTGCCGGCGTCACGGTGGAGGTGCCGGGCAACCTCGATCCCACCCGTCGCACTGCCCGCGTCACGCTCGACGGAGCGGCCGCGCACGTCATCACGGGCGGCCGGCAGGTGCTGACCGACCTGGCGCGAGTGATCATCGCGGCCGAGGCGGCCGGCATCGCCACCGAGTGCACCGAGCAGGCAGCCGCCTACGCCAAGGTGCGCCTGCAGTTCGGCCGGCCCATCGCCACCTTCCAGGCGGTCAAGCACCACTGCGCCAACATGCTCGTCGCGTCCGAGCTGGCCACCGTCACGGTGTGGGACGCCGCCCGTGCCGCCGAGGAGGGTGGCGATCAGCTGTCGCTGGCCGCGGCCATGGCCGCCTCGCTTGCTCTGTCGGCCGCCGACGAGTGCGCGCAGCTCAATATCCAGGTGCACGGCGGCATCGGCTTCACCTGGGAGCACGATGCCCACCTGTATCTCCGCCGGGCCACCGCGCTCGAGGCCGTCGTGGACGCCGAGGCGGCGGCACGGGACATCACCGACCTGGTGCGGGCCGGCACGCGGCGCGTGCGCACCATCGACCTGCCGCCCGAGGCCGAACCGATGCGCGACGAGGTGCGGGCCTTCGCCGACCGGGTGAAGGAGCTCGACGCCACGGGCCAGCGGGCGGCCATGATCGAGACCGGCTACGTCATGCCGCATTGGCCCAAGCCGTGGGGGCGCGCCGCCGGTGCGGTCGAGCAGCTCGTCATCGAGCAGGAGTTCAAGGCTGCCGGTGTCTCCCGTCCGCAGTACGCGATCACCGGCTGGGTCATTCTCACCCTCGTGCAGCGCGCCAACGAGGACCAGGTCGCCCGCTGGGTCATGCCCGCCCTGCGCCAGGACGTCATCTGGTGCCAGCTCTTCAGCGAGCCCGATGCGGGCAGCGACGCCGCCGGCATCAAGACCAGGGGGACCCGCGTCGACGGTGGGTGGCTCGTCAACGGCCAGAAGGTGTGGACGAGCGGCGCGCACCACGCCGGCTTCGGGCTGGCCACCATCCGGACCGATCCCGACGTGCCCAAGCACGAGGGCATCACCACCATGGTCATCGACATGCACGCGGAAGGCGTGGAGGTGCGCCCGCTCAAGATGGTGACCGGGCAGTCGGAGTTCAACGAGGTGTTCTTCAACGACGTCTTCGTCCCCGACGACGACGTCGTGGGACCCGTCAACGGCGGTTGGACGGTGGCACGGGCGACGCTCGGCAACGAGAGCGTCTCTATCGGCGGGGGTCAGGGTGGCGGGTCCATGTCAGCGGACATGGTCATCGCACCCTTCGACGCCCACCCCGAGCGGCTCGCCGGCGGTGCGGGACGGATCGGCCGCTCCATTGCCCGCACCGAGGCCATGGCGGTGCTCAACATGCGCAGCGCCCACCGCGCCGTCATCGGAGGCGGGCCGGGGCCGGAGGGCAACGTCACCAAGCTGGTGCTCTCGGAGATTGGCCACGAGGCGGCGGCCATCCTCGCCGCGCTCGGCGGACCGGAAACGGCCTATACGGACGGGGCAGGCGCGATGACGTCGATGATGGTACTCATGCACAGAGGCATGTCCATCGCTGGCGGGACGTCAGAGATCAAGCGCAACCAGATCGGGGAGCGGATCCTCGGCCTGCCCCGCGACCCGCTGATCAACTAGAGGGATCCGTCGACGCGCCTGGCGCGAACGTCGAGTCGTGGGCGCGCCAGTCCGTCGACACGAATCGATGCGCGATGAGCCACCGGTCGCCGACGGGGACCAACCGGTCGCGGTAGCGGCCCATGTGGTCTACACCGACCTCGGTGAAGACGGTGAAGTAGCTCGAGACGATGGCCTCTTCCGGTGAGACGGACTCGAACCTGATGTTGGTGACGTTGTGGCGGACGACCCGCCTGGTGGCACCGGGCGGCTGATCTCGGGCGGCTTGACGGGCTTCCGACGCGGTGGTCCGTCCCCCGAACCGTTCGATGATGGCCGCGCGCCCAGTGATCGGCTCGCTGCCCCGGATCTCCAGGACACCTTCCTCGCAGAAGGCCGCGGCAAACTCGTCGAGCAGGAAGCGGTCGCCGGCGTGGTTGTACTGCGCCAAGGTGTCGCGGCACTCCTCACGAGCCACGAGCTCCCAGAGTTCCACGTCAGTCTGTCCTGCGGGAGCGGGGGAGGAAGGGCGGAGCCATGACCGATCATACGTAGCGACCCGGCGATTCCGGAGAGAGGGTCGCGCTGCGTTGTGTGCCGGGGCCTGGTTGACCGCGGCCATAGAGTGCCTGGTCATGGCAGACCCAGACGGGGGACCCAGCACGTCCTTCTGGAACGTGCTGATCGGGCCGCCAAGATCGGCGCGGGGCAGTGGGAAGGAGCGGATCACCCCGGTCCAGGGCCTCTCGGCCTTGTCGCTCGACGCCCTGACCTCGGTCGCCTACGGGCCCGAGGCGATCATCCTCGTGCTGGCCGTGGCGGGCGCCGGAGCGCTCCACCTCGTCCTCCCCATCACGATCGCCATCGTCGCCCTGCTGGCGATCCTCGTGTTCTCCTACCGCCAGGTCATCGATGCCTATCCGATGGGCGGCGGGGCCTACGCCGTCTCCCGAGCGAACTTCGGCGCCCACACGAGCCTCGTCGCCGCCGCATCGCTGGTCGTCGACTACACGCTGACCGTGGCGGTGTCCATCGCCGCCGGAGTCGCCGGACTGCAGTCGGCCTTCCCGGCGCTCGACGGAGCCACCATTCCGCTGTGCCTGGGGATCCTCGTGTTCATCATGCTGCTCAACCTGCGGGGCCTGGGCGAGACGGCGACGGCTTTCCTGCTGCCCACGATGGTCTTCATCGTCGGGCTCCTGGCCATCATCGCCATCGGCCTCATCCATCCCCTCGGCCTCAACCAGCCACAGCCGGGGACGTCGCAATTGCCGACCACGGGGCTCAAGGCGGTGACCATCCTGCTCGTCCTCAAAGCCTTTTCCGCCGGCTGTCAGCGCGTTGACCGGCGTGGAGGCGATCGCGAACGGGGTGCCGCTGTTCCGGGAGCCCCGGACCGTCCGGGCCAAGCGGACCGAGATGCTGCTCGGGTTCATCCTCGGGGCCATGCTGCTCGGCCTGGCGGTCTTGGCCAAGCGCTGGCACATCGGCCCCCGGACCGGTCAGACCGTGCTGAGCCAGATCATGGCGATGGCGGTCGGCCGGGGCTGGGCGTATTACATCGTCAGCATCACCATCACCATCGCGCTCGCCCTGGCCGCCAACACCTCTTTTGGTGGGCTCCCCGTTCTGGCCAGCCTCGTGGCACGGGACAACTACCTCCCGCACCTCTTCACCATCCGGGGGGACCGACAGACCTTCGCCAACGGCATCGTGGTGCTCGCCGTCCTGGCGGGCGCCCTTCTCGTGGCCGTCGATGGCAACACGAACACGCTGATTCCCCTCTTCGCCATCGGGGTCTTCATCGGCTTCACCCTTTCGCAGGCCGGGCTGGTCGTGCACTGGCGACGTACCCGCCCGCCTCATTGGCGACGGAGAGCGACGATCAACGGCATCGGCGCGTGCATCACCGCCGTCGCCACCATCGTCTTCCTCATCTCCAAGTTCACCGAGGGGGCGTGGGTGGTCGTCATCGCCATCCCGGCGTTCGTCTTCCTCTTCCTGCGCATCCACGCCTACTACGAGCGGGCCCGCAAGGAGCTCCGGATGGACGAAATACCCGGCAAGCCAGAACCCAGATACACGATCGTCATCGTGCCCATAAATCGAATCTCTCTTCTCACCGAACACGCGCTCTGTGAGGCCGAATCCCTCGGCCAGGAAGTGATCGCCGTAACGGTCGTCCTCGAAGGCGAGGACGAGGGCACCCACGACGCGGACGATCTCGAACGCCAGTGGCAGGAATGGGATCCGGGTGTTCCGCTACGGGTGCTGTACAACGAGTACGCATCGGTCGTGGAGCCGATCGTCGGGTTCATCGACGACACCAGAGCGGAACATCCCGACGACCAGATCGTCGTCCTCATCCCCGTCATACGACCGGAGAAGCTGCGCTACCGGATCCTGCACAACCAGCTCGACGTCGTGCTCTCGTCGGTGTTGCGTGATCGCAGCGACATCGTCGTCGCCCGGGTCACGGTCCCCCTCGAACCCGAACCGAACCCGCAGGACGCGGCGGAGACGCAACCACCGGCGCCGGCGTCCTCCTGACCTCAGACCGGGACGGGACCGTCCCGGTCAGCGCCCCTGCCACACAGGGTCGCGCTTCTCGATGAACGCGGTCGCACCCTCCTTGGCGTCTTCGCTCCCGAACACCGTCGGCTGCAGCTCCGCCGCCCGTGCTCGTGCCTTGTCCAGGTTCGTCGACGCGGTCCGCACCAATTCCTTGGTGGCTCGTAGGCCCAGAGGGCCGTTCCGTGCGATGCGCTCGGCGAGGGCCACTGCGGCATCGAGCACCTGCTCCGAAGGAACCACCCGGTTGATCAGCCCGAGCGATTGCGCCCGCGCCGCGTCGATCAGGTCTCCGGTCAGCGTCAACTCCAGTGCCACGGCCAGCGGAATCCGTGTGCTGATGAACACACCACCGCCCGCGGCGAACAGACCGCGCTTGACCTCGGGGAGGCCGAACTTGGCCGCCTCGGAGGCGACGACCACGTCGCAGCCGAGGAGCAGCTCGAAGCCGCCGGCGACCGCAGTGGCGTTGGCCGCCCCGACGATGGGCACCCCGATCTCACCCTGGGTGAAGCGGGCAAAGCCCTTCATGCCTTCGGCGCTCCCTCCGAGCGAACCGCCCTCGGCAAAGGCGCGCAAGTCCATGCCGGCGCAGAACGCCTTATCGCCCGTACCGGTCAGCACGACGGCGCGGACGTCAGGATCGTTCTCCGCCTCGATCATGCCGAGGCCGACCGCGGTAAGCAGCTCGGGGTTCAGCGAGTTGCGGGCCTCGGGTCGGTTGAGCCGCAGCACGACGACTGCGCCGCGCCGCTCGGTGACCAGGACCGGCTCGGCCTTCGTGTCAGTGTCGGAGTCGCCCATCAGGCTACGACCTTCCTCTCTCGCAAGTCTGCGATCGCCTCGACCGAGTAGCCGAGTTCGCTCAGTATGCCGTCAGTGTGCTGACCGGCCAGCACGCCGGGTTCGGCCACCGTCGCACTGCGGGAAAATGACACGTAGGGGCGCAGGCGCATATGTTCCCCGAACGTCGGGTGCTCCACCTCCACCAGCATGTCGGCCGCCCCGGCGAACTCGGCTGACTGCAGGACGCTCTCGGGCGGCTCGCGGTGCGCCACCATGCATCCGACGCCTGCTGCCAGCAACCTGTCTTCCCAGTGTTGGGCTGGTTCCGACGCGAAGACCCCCTCGAGCACCCAGCCCAGCGCAGTGTCGTTGACCTTCCGCGCCGCCTCGTCGGCGAACCGAGCGTCCACCTCCAGATCTGCCTCGTCCGCCAGGACCGCGCACAGGGCGGCCCAGTCGCCGGCCGATGGCGCTGCCAGGTAGATCCACTCGTCCGCCGCCCGGTACAACCGGTAGAGGGCCGAGTAGCCCAAGAGCTCGGCATCGGCGGCCTGGGTCGGCGCCCGATCCTTGTACTCGGCCATGTCGTCGGCCAGAGCGTGCGCCGTCGAGGTCAGCATGGTCGTCAGCATCTCCTGAGACACACCCGTTCGATCACGTATGAGAAGGCCAAGCGCCATGGCGCTCGCCGCGGTCAGAGCAGAGATCCCGTCCGCCTGCGCATACTCGGTCGTGCCCGCGCCCGAGAGGCGCAATGCATCAGCCTTGATCTCCTGCAAGGACAATCCTGGCCGCTCCTCAATGGCCGTCCCGATGTTGCGCATGACCAGGCCGCTGCCGGCGCCGATGGTGGGCGCGTACGCGGGACGGTCGCCGCACGGCCCGTCGATCCCATAGCCAGGCGAGTTGAGGTAGATGAGGCGGGGATTGACTGTTCGCAGGGTGTCGGCGTCGACGCCCTGACGCTTCGCCACACCGGCGCGGAACGACTGGAGCACGATGTCCGACCTGCGGGCGAGCGCATGGACGATCGCCCTCCCCTCCTCGGTGGACAGATCGACGCAGATGGACTCCTTGCCCTGCACACATTTGGCTGCTCCCAGTTCCGGGAAGGGAAGCAGGGTTCGCATCGGCTCACCCTCCAGGGGCTCCACCTTGATCACCCGGGCGCCCACCTCGCGGAGCACCGTGCCGCCAAAAGGTGCTGCGAAGAACGTCCCGAGCTCGAGCACGGTCACGTCGCCCAGGGCCGCGTCCTCGAGGGTCGAGTGCGTACCCGGCACTTCGTCCGACCCCGCGCACGCCGGCCACGGCGCTTCCCGCAGCGCGAGGCCATCGGCGTCGAGCATCGGCGCACCGCGTTCCAACACAGCTGGCGTGCCGGACATCTCGACGATCGGCCCCGGCTGGCGCACGAGGCCGCGCTCGGGATCGTCGATCTCGACAACGGCACCGAGATGTTGCATCTGGGGATGGTCCAGGAGTTCGCTTCCGCGCCGCATGGTCTCCGCCCATACGTTGTGATCGTTCTCGAAGACCTCGTTCCACTCCGCCAGCGTCTTGGATTGCACCGCCTCGTAGAGCTTGTCCCAGAACTCGCCCGTCTTGGGGCTGTCGGCCGCCCACACGGCGTCCTTCCATTCCTCGTCCTGGAGCATCCAGTCCAGGCCCATCACTTTGAGCATCTCGATGTAGAGGTGGAGCTGGACCTGGGAGAACTGGAGCCAACGCCCGTCGCTGCTCAGGGCGATGAGCAACATGAACACCATCGGAGTGAGTGGAGTCCCGTGCTGTCCGATGGGCGACGAGGGGGTGAAGGCGTCGGGGAACTTCGACGTGATGACGTTGAGATACCAGTTCCAGGTGCCGAGGGACGCGACGCCGTTGACGAGCGTGGCGTCCACCCGCTGGCCCAGGCCACTCCGCTCACGCTCGTGCAGCGCCGCGCAGATGCCGGTGAGCAACTGCTGGCTGGCCCCGTAGCTGCAGTACGGCACCGAGACGTGAGCCGGCCCTTCACGCGTCACCATGGCCTGCGATGCCCACAGCGCTCCAATGCGAGCCATGACCAGGGCTTCGTAGCCCTTGACGTTGGCGTAGGGCCCCGTGCGGCCAAAAGCGGTCACCGACCCGTAGACCAGCCCGGGGTTGGCCGCGGCGAGGTCGTCGTAGCCGAGTCCGAGGCGCTCCATCACGCCCGGACGGAACGTCTCGATGAGCACGTCAGCGCCGAGCGCCATCGCTCGGGCGAGCGCGACGTCGCCGGTGTCGTGCAGGTTGAGGACCACCGACTTCTTGCCGCGCCCGATCATCGGGAACGACGGCAGGTCGCGCAGCGGGCTCCCGCCGAAGGGTTCGACCTGCACCACCTCCGCCCCGAAGTCGGCCAGCGTTTGGCTGGCCTGCGCTCCGGCGGGGCTGCTCGAGAGGTCGAGCACGCGCAGGCTCGCGAGCGGCCCGGCGCGCTCCGTCGTGGCATCGTGCTCCATCAGTGCCTCCCCCGGAGTCAGAATCTCTAAACGACCAGCCGGGGATTTAGAGTATACTGAATTAGCCCGAGAAGCGAAGCGAGGAGACCGTGGCAGCCGACGCAACACCCTCCCCAGCAGTCTCCGGCGAAACGGAGCCCGTGATCCTGACGGAAGTGCTCGGGCGAGTCGGGACCATCACCTTGAACCGACCGGCCCGGCGCAACGCGCTCAACGGCGAGCTCATCGGCGCCCTCGACGAGGCCGTGCGCCGGATGGCCGAAGACCCCGAGGCCAAGGTGGTCGTGCTCACCGGCGCGGCGCCCGAGGGGGGAGTCGGCGGCTTCTGCTCGGGCGGCGATGTCAAGGGCGGCGGGCGCGGCGCTCCGGGCAGCGAGAAGGGCGTCCCGCCGGACGCACTGACCGGTGACTTCGCCCGGCACGACCAGCATGCAGCAATGCGCCTGCATCTGATGCCCAAGCCGACCATCGCCATGGTGGGTGGGCCGGCTGTCGGCGCAGGGTGCAGTCTCGCTGCAGCGTGCGACCTTCGTTTCGCTTCCGAGGATGCCGTCTTCTCAGCCAACTTCTCACCGAACGGACTTTCGGGCGACTATGGGGGCTCGTTCTTCTGGACGCGCATCGCCGGGACCGCTCTCGCCCGTCGCCTCTATCTCCTCAACGAGAAGATCCCTGCGCGGCGGGCGCTGGAACTGGGCATGGTGCACGAGGTGCTCCCCCCGGCCGAGTTGCGTGCCTACACCTACGAGGTCGCCGACAAGCTCGTCCGGACGCCGGCCACGCTGCTGGCCCTGGTCAAAGAGAACCTCAACGCCGCAGAGGACGAGGTGGAGCGACGGCGCTGGCTCTTCGCCAGCGAAGCCGAGAACCAGGGGAAATCGGCCAAAGCAACGATGGAGCGCATGGCGCAGAAGCAGCGGGCTGAAGAGCAGGTCCCGCGGACCTGAGTCGCTTACCTGCGGGCGGTCGACGGGGGGGTCAGCTGCACATGCTGCGTGGCGCTCGAGTGCAGGGCACTCGACGCCGAGGCGAGTGGCCCACTCCACAGGGTGACGGTGGCCGCGATGGAGCACAGAAGGCCGACGGCGATCGCACGGCCCGGGTGGTTCCTCATGGATCCCACTCTCCCTCCGGAAGATGTGGAGAACGCGTGGGTCGGTTAAGAAAACCCGAAATATTCTGCGGTCACCGCGCTGGAACGACCTGCAACCGCCGGTTCACGCCTCCCGTGCGGTCTGCGTTCCCACCTTGAGGTCTCTGTACGGCACGTCCCTCTCGCTGCTTGGCTCGCGGGGCAGCCCGAGGCCCCGCTCGCCCAGGACGTTGAGCTGAATCTCGTCGCTCCCACCGCCGAGGCGGTTTCCCGGGCTGGCCAGGTTGACCAGCTGGAGATCACCCTCCAAGGGCGATGTCACTCCCATCAACATCCCTTGCGCTCCGACGATCCGGTACGAGAGGTCCCGCGACTGCTGGCAGATGCGAGCCGTGGTGAGTTTGGCGATGGAACCGTCAGCTCCCGTGAGCTTCCCGCCCGCTGCACCGATTCGGCGCATCGTCCACCCGTTGACGCGGATCTGAGAGAGATATCGAGCCAGTTCCTGTCGCACGACAGGGTGGTCCGACACGCCAGAGGCCTGGGCCAACTCGACCATCACCTTGCCCGGCACCGCGCCCGCCGAGAGAGGGCTCTTGCGCGCCCGAGCCGCCTCGCGGGCTCTGTCGACCACCTCGCCCACCTTGCGGTCGAGGTCGCCTTCCGAACCTGAGCGGGCCATGACAAGGCCGAACAGGGCCCCTCCGGCCACGGAGTTGCGCTCGTTGAGCAGGGTCGTCTGGGCCACCCGCCAGCCGTCGTTGACCTCGCCGATGACGCGGTCGACCGGCACCCTGGCCTCGGTCAGGAAGACCTCGCAGAAGTTCGATGCTCCGTTCATCTGCCGGAGAGGGCGCGCCTCGATCCCGGGCTGCTTCATGTCGATCGCGAAGTACGTGATTCCGGCATGTTTGGGCACGTCGACGTCAGTCCGGGCCAACAGCATGCCGATGTCCGACGAGTCCGCGGCAGAGTTCCACACCTTCTGACCGGTCACGACCCACTCATCCCCGTCGCGCTCGGCGCGGGTGCCGATGCTGGCGAGATCCGAACCCGATCCCGGCTCGCTGAAGAGCTGACACCACGCAGCTTCACCGGTGGCGATGGGCCGCACCAGCTCCTGCTGAAGAGCCTCGGTCGCGTGCTCGAGCATGGTCGGTGCCGCCAAGCGTGCGGCCGTCGCCCCGACCGGCGGGCCGATCACGCGGTTCTGCGCCAGTACACCGGCGATGGTCGCGGCGTCGCGTCGCGAAGCCCCCGAGCCTCCCAGCCCCTCAGGCCAACTCGGATAGGCGTAGCCGGCGTCAGCCAAACGCCGCCACCATTCGCGGACCGTGATCTCCGCGTCCCAGTTCGCGTCGACCCAGGCCTGGACGTCGGCCGCCAGGCCCTCGTTCACCCCTCGCCCTCGCTCTTGGCCTTGCGTTCGGCAACGATCTCGTGATGCCGTTCGAGCATCTCCACGGCCTGGGCGGCCAGGTCGCTCGGCGGCTCGGGCAAGCGGATCGGTCCGTGCTCCTGGCTGGGGAGGGCGACGGTGGCCTTGCCCGGGCAGGTGACGGTGTCGCGCTGGTTCGTGCCTCGCATCTCGATGTCTACGACGCACCGCCCGTCCTCGATGCGCTTGTCGACCACCTCGCCGGTGATCACGTGGGTGTCGCCGATGTAGTTGAACTTGCGGATCTCGGAGCTCTGCGAGACGAGCCAACCGTCGTCGCCCATCCAGTCGGTCATGTAGTGCGACAACCAGCAGTCGCGCATCACCCCGTAGTCGTAGGCCATCGGATTGCCGATCGCCTGCGCCCAGGCCGAATCCCAGTGCACCCGCTGCGCCACGTCGGGCACGCCGTATTCGTTCTTCACGTAGAACGGGGCGATGCGCTGGCGGTTCTTGTAGGCGATCCGGTTGGCGCACGGCGCGTACGGCACGAAGCCGTAGCCGCCGGCGTGGAAGACGATCATGTCGGTCGTCGTCAGCGGACCCTTGGCCATCGGGTGTCAGAGCGTCGCCGACGTGCACGTCCTCCCACTAGCGGGGCTCCGGCCCCTGGACCTGTTCGGCGGCGTAGATGGCGTCGATCTTCGGCGATGTCCTCGTCGGTGTAGGTCGCCGGCTCGAAGGCGGCGTACTTGCCCTTCTCCCGGGCGGTCTTGCGCTCGGTGTGGATCGCCAGCGTACGTGAGATGGCGACGATCTCCGCCCGCTGGTTCATCTTCACGCTGATGTAGGTCACCAGGACCGACCGTTCGGCGAACTCGGACTTCTTCTCGACGACCGACTCGGTGCCGCCGAAGCTGTACAGCGAGTCGCCGGCGATGAGCGGGCGGAACCACTGCCAGGTGCTGCCGGAGACGAAGACGTGGATGCCGCGGAACGACGGGCCGCTTGATCCTCTCCTTGGGCGGGTCGGCGTAGAGCGGCCGGTTCAGCGCGATCGGGATCATCGGCGGCGGCGATCTGGCCCCCCCAGCGCGTCGTCTTGCCGTACTCCTCGTAGGCGAAGAGGGGGTTGTCGTCGCCGTAGCCGCGGGCGAAGTTGCGCATGGCGTCGTGGTGTCGCCTCGGTCAGGAACTCGCGTGCTCCAGAAGGGGCCCACCGGCCGACCAGCGCCTTGGCCCGCTCGATGTCCTCTTCCTTGAACGGTAGTCGGTGGCCTTCTTGAACTCTTCCGATGTCGTCGTCGCCATGGTTCCCCTTCGTCGGTGCCCGGTCTCGGCCCTAAAGAGTATCCTAAAAGACCCCGGTCCCACACCTGGCTGCCCCGCGGGCGCCGTGATGTTTTGGGCCGGTTCAGTCGACCGGCGGCGCCGGGACGCTCGGGAAGAGCTCCTGAAAGGCCCCGATCCGGATGCGCCGACTGACCATTGCATCCGCCCCGTCGAACAGCTCGTGCAACGTCTTTTGCGTGTGACCGAAGGTGCCCTCGAAATGGGGGTAGTCGCTGCCCCACATGACGTTCTTCCACCCCATCGCCGAGTTCGCCGCCACAGCAGAGATGTCGTGTTGGAACGACGCGTAGACCTGGTCGTAGAGGAACCGGCTCGGGAGCTTCGAGAGGGTGGGCCGGACTGCGGCGCCGTGTTGGCGGTAGCCCTCGTCCATTCGGTCGGCGATGAAGGGCCCCCAGGTTGCCCCGCCCTCGGACACGAGGACCTTGAGCTCGGGATGACGATCGAGGGCGCCACAGGCGATGAGCTGGGTCACGGCGCGCTGACCGCCATAGGTCGTCTCGACGTAGTTGAGCACTGCGCCGCCGCGGCCCCGGTAGTAGACCCCCGTGCGCTCCGTGGGGTCGTGCGGCTCGGTCCCGATGTGGAAGCCGATGACCATGCCCGTCTCGGCGAAGGCTTCCCACAGGGGGTCCCACTCTTCGTCGTTCCATTCCGGCCGGCCCAAGGGTGGACGAGTGGGGAGGAAACCGCAGAGGAAACCCCCTTCGTGGGCCCGCTTGACCTCAGCCACGGCGTCGTCGATGTCGAGCAGCGGGATGGAGGCCACGCAGACGAACCGCGGTGAGTGGTGCTGGAACTCGAGGGCCCAGTCGTTCAGGGCACGGCAGCCCTCCCTGACGACGCGAGGGGTGCGGACATTGAAGGTCCAGATGCCGAGTGAGGGGTACATGACCTCGCCCCACACGCCCTCGTTGTCGAGGTCCTTGATCCGCGCCACCGGGTCATTGCCACCGATGACGCGGTTGATGAAGTCCTCCTCCTGGGAGTCGGTGGGTCGGGCGTTGATGCCGAGTCCCTTCTTCGGCTTGCTGCCTTTCGGGAGGTCGCGTCGGAACTCCTGCCCGTCGATGTAGATCGTCTCGAAGTCACCGCTCGGGTCCTTGACACTGCGGGGCAGGCGCTCCGTGATGTCCTCGGGCAACGACGAGAACAGGTCCGGCGGCTCCATCAGGTGCGAGTCGCCCGAGTTCGCCCACAATTTCTTCTCGACCAGCTCACCCATGTGACCTCCTCGGCCTCCTCCTCGTCGTGTGCATGGCGCGGACGTGGATCCTGCCGCTCAATATGCAAATGATGTTCTCATATCGACGCGAATGTCAAGTGGCCAGCGGAAGGGGGGACCGGGACCTCGCTGCCGATCAGTGCATGAGGGCGCCGAGCGCCTCGAGATGCCGGCGCATGCGGTGCCGAGCCAGCTCGCGATCCCCCGCCTCCACGGCGGCGGCGATGCCCTCGTGGGTGCGGAGTACCTCGGCCCTGATCTGCTTCTGTGCCTTCGGAGCCAGACGTTCGATCTGATGCAGCCGGCTGAGACGGATCAGCACCAGTGCGACCAGCAGGAGCACCCGGTTCTGGGCCGCCGCGGCCACGGCGGCGTGCAGGTCGTGGACAGCCTCTGCCCTCTCGGCGTCAGTGGCGTGCTCCTCGCGGGTGAGCGCCTCCTCCATCCCCGCTACGCCGTCGCCGTCAATGCGTTCCGCAGCCAGGTCCGTGATCGCCACCTCGACACCGGTGCGGAGCTCCGCCAACTCACCGAGTTGCATGCCGCGGCGGGCGAGATAGATCGCGGCCATCTCGGTCACTGCGTTCGTGGTCGGCGCCATGACGAAGAGACCGCCGCCGGGGCCGCGGCGCATGCGGGCGATCTGGTGATGCTCGAGCAACCGCACCGCCTCACGCAACAGGGCACGGCTCACGCCCTCGCGTTCGATGAGTTCGGGCTCGGTCCCCACCAACTCTCCTGGCTGCAGTCCCCCGGCCACGATGACCTGGGTGATGTTGCGCGCCACCGTCTCCGCGCCCTTGCCCTGGGCCGACTGGGCCAGCACGACCGAGTCCGGCAGCAGCTGGCGGGTGGAGCGGCGGCGGCGGAAGAAGTCGGCTTCGGCCTGCAGGTGCTTGCGCATCCGATTGCGGGCGAGCCCGGCGTCACCAGCCATGATCGCCTCGGCGACCATCGCATGCGCGTGCCGCGTCTCCTTCTCAATCGTGCTGCCGAAGCGCTGCCAGTCGGGCGAGTAGAGCTGCGCGACGCGGTTGAAGACGTCGACGAAGAGCTCGAGGCCGGCATTGCGGCTGATCGCCGCCACCAGTGCATGGAGCCCGCGCGGATCAGATCCAGGTTCGATCGGCTTGTTTTCGGCGAATTGCCGGAGCTCGGCCAGATCGTTCTCGTCGGTCCGCTCGGAGGCCAGCTGGCAGGCGATGTCCTCGAGGATGATGCGGGCCTCGAAGATCTCGTCGAGCCGAGCGTCCACCCTGTGCAGGTACAGCACCACGGCGTCGATCACCGCGCCCACCGTTGGCTCGGTGATCACGAGACCCCCGCCGGGGCCGCGCCTGGTGCGCGCCACCTGCTGGTGCTCCACCAGGCGAACGGCCTCCCGGAACACGGCCCGACTGACCTGGTAGCGCTCGAGCAGGTCGGTCTCGGAGCCGAGGACTTCGCCGACGGGCCAGCCCAGAGCCATCACGTCCTCGATGATGAGGTCCGCCACCTTGGCCGCCCGCTTTGCGTTGGAGTCGGCCCCCGGACGCGCCACATCGCGGGTGGCCGTCCGGGTGGTCATTGCGCCATTCTACCTGGTCACACGGCACATTAGACGCCTTTGACCAGCGCCTTCACCGAGAAGAGTGGCCGGATTATCCGTCAGCCGCAACGGGGCCTACAATGAAAACATGATTTGCGAACAGGGGGTCCGGCGTTGTCGCAGCTGACTGTTCCCCCGTCAGATCCGGCGGTGGCCCCACCCGTGCGGCGTCCCGATTCGGTCCGTCGCACGTCGAGCGTCCTCATGTTCTGGCCCGACGGGCTCGGGACGGACCTCCACCTCAAAGGGAGGGCACGCGATCTGCTCACACCGATGGAGGGCGAACCAATCGTCCTCAGCCAATCGGATCTGTACACCGTCACCGGCCGCGAACGCGACATCCAACGCATTGAGGCGGATCCCGACCGACCGGGTCTGCAGGGACTGCTTGGCGCTCGCGCCGGTGGAGGCCTCCGATCGTCGATCGCACGGGAGCTGCCCGACGAGATGACAGCGGGCACGCCCTTGTACCTGCTCCTCGACGACCTGGCCGGGTCCACGCTCATTTCCGGATTCGCCTTCCTTCGCTGGGTCGACCACGTCCCTCAGATAAAGCGGCGACTCAACATGGCCCCGCGACGCGTCATGCGCGACACGTGTTCAGGGTTTCGCGACGGAGCGAGCTCGCTGTTGAGCGACGGCTCCATCTCGGGTCTCCGCCAGAACACCGCCGAACCGGGGCCCCTGGCCGACCCGGCGGATCCGCTCGGGTGGCACGAGCTGGACGATCCCCCGGACATCGCGATGCGTCGGGCGCGCCGGATCGATGTGTGGGACGAAGGCGGGATCCTCGGTATCGACGCCATGTTCCGCGACAGCTGCTGGGAACCCGACGGTTCCGAGGTGGTCATTCACGAGTACCAGATGCTCGGCGAGGCCGATCGGGACACGGGAAAGCTGCTCTCCGTCACCGCTCACCCTCGTGTGCTGCCGTACGTCGAGTGCCCGGGAGCGGCACCCAACGCCTCGTGGATGGCCGGCACCGACCTGCGGGCCATGCGCAGCGAGGTCCTCGAGCGACTCCGCGCCACCGATTGCTGCACCCACCTGAATGACGGGCTGCGGTCACTGGCAGAAGTGCCGGTGCTCGCGGCAGCGCTGCCTGCGTAGTCGAGCGCTGCCCGCGTCGTCGATCAAGAACAAGAGTTCTCACGAAAGGGAACGCAGTGCCGGAGACGTTGAAGGACAAGACTGCCATCGTCGGCATCGGGGCGACGCCGTACTACAAGCGCAGCGAGTCCCTGCCCCAGACCGAACTCGAGTTGGCCTGCAAGGCGATCCTCGCCGCGCTCGACGATGCCGGTCTCACGATCAAGGATCTCGACGGGTTCACCATTTACTCGAGCTCGTGCGATCCGGCCCAGGTCGCATCGGTGCTCGGTGTCCCCGAAGTCCGGTTCGCCGCCTCACTGACGTCCGGCGGAGGCGGCTCGGCCGGCTCCCTCGGACTGGCCGCCTCCGCCATCGTCTCGGGTCAGGCCGAAGTCTGCGTGACCCTGATGACACTGCAGCAGGCCAACCGCCGGCTCGGCGGCAGTGCTGTCGATGGGGGCGGCCCGGGTCTGGGCGGCGGAGGGAGCCCGTACGGTGGCGGCGGAGTGCCCAACTACGCCGCCTTCATCGCCGGCGCCGGCATGCTGGCACCGGGTCACAGCTTCGCCCTGTTGACGAGGCGACACATGGAGCTCTACGGGACCACGCGCGAACACCTGGCCGAGGTGTGCATCTCGCAGCGCGAGAACGCCATCCGGCGACCGACCGCCATCCGCCGGGACCCGCTGACGTTCGACGAGTACTTCGACGCCCGGATGATCAGCGACCCGCTGTGCCTCTTCGACTACACCATGGAGACCGACGGCGCGGTGGCGGCTGTCGTCACGTCGGCCGAGCGGGCCAGGGACCTCCGACAGAAGCCCGTGTACATCGGCGGTAGTGCGCACGGCGGCGCCGGCCGCTGGGGCTCCGCGATCTTCACGTACTTCCAGATGCCCGACGAGTACTTCGCCTCCTCGGGCAACCGTCCGGTGGCCAAGCGGATGTACGAAATGGCCGGCGTGGGGCCCGAGGATGTGGACGTTGCATTGTTCTACGACCACTTCTCCCCGATGGTGATCATGCAGCTCGAGGACTACGGGTTCTGCCCCATCGGCGAGGGTGGTCCGTTCGTGGCCGACGGCAACATCCGCTGGAAGGGCGGTTCCATCCCGGTCAACACCCACGGCGGCCACCTGTCGGAGGCCTACATCATCGGCATGACCCACGTCCGCGAGGCGGTCGAGCAGCTGCGGGGTGTCGCTGTCAACCAGGTCGACGATGCCGAAGTCGCCGTGGTCACCGGCGGGCCGTCGGGCCTCCCCATCAGCGGCACGCTGCTGCACAACTGACCAGGCGACGACGAGAAAGGAACACGAATCATGACCGATCTCATCAAGGGCACCTTCCCCTCCATGATGAAGGACCCCTACGCCGACGCCCTCACGCAGCCCTTCTTTGACGCCGCCGCCGAGGGCCGGCTGACCGCACCGCAGTGCACCGTGTGCGGCACCTTCGTCCTCCCGCCGCAGCCGTTCTGCTTCGTATGCCAGAGCCAGGCGTTCGCATGGATCGACCTGCCCGGTACCGGGACCATCTACACCTACACCGTGGTGCGTCATCCCCTGGCGCCGCAGTTGGCCGACGTGGTGCCGTACGTGTCGGGCGTCATCGAGCTGGACGGCACCCAGGGCGCGGGAGCGCGGTTGCTGCTCAACATCACCGATGCCGACCCCGACACGGTCAAGATCGGCGATGCCGTACGGATCTGGTTCGACCAGGTGAGCGACACCTTCCCCCTCCCCCGGGCCCGGATGGCCTGAGGCCGGCATGGCCGTCTCCAAGGATGGGCCGTCCACCCGGGCCGGGCGCCCTCGGCGTTTCGAGGCGGAGGACGAGTTGCGTCTCCTTCTCGACGCCGCTTTGGCCGTGATGGAGCGCAACGGCTACGTGGATGCTGCAGTGGCCGACATCCTGCGCGAAGCAGACCTGTCCACCCGATCCTTCTACCGACACTTCGAGTCGAAGGACCAGCTGCTCTGCGCGCTCTACCGGCGGGAAGCCGAAGCCGCGGCCGTTCGCTTGCAGGCGAAGGTGGAGGCGGCCCCGAATCCACGGGCCGCGCTCGACGCGTGGATCGACGAGATCCTGAGCTTCGGGCACCACCGGGCCAAAGCCGCCCGGGTTGCCGTGCTCGGGTCGCCCGGCGCCATGAGGGCCGAAGGGTACGCCGAGGAGACGCGCCATGCCGCGAAGTTGTTGATGGCGCCCCTGGAGTCTCTGCTGGCCGCGGGCGCAGCCGACGGCTCGTTCCCGCTCGCTGACCCTGTGGCCGACGCGCCACTGGTGCAGTCAGTGGCCTGGGCGGCGGCTGGCCTCAATCCGACTCGGGACAAGCTGCCACGGGCAGAAGCCTCGCGCCAGGTCCGATCCTTCTGTGAGAGGGCGTTGGGAGTGACGTCAGAGCGCTGACCGCGAGTGCCGCCCGTGGAGCCGGTGCAATCAGCCGGCTTGGTCGGCAAGAGACCACAGCGCGGGCTCGCCGTCCTCTACCGTGACGACCCCGTCGATCTCGAGCACCCGGAGGTGCGACACGGTCTCGCCCACTGCGGCGCGTCGCATGAAGCCGGCGATGTCGTCCCACGGCCTTGACCACCTCATGTGCGCCGCGATCTCCCAGGCGGTGTGCGGTCCTTCCTTCAGGACCGCGATCACTTCGCCGAAGCGGTCGCGGTGGTGCTGGCGCAGTTCCTCCAGCCGGGCTCTCAGATCGTCGAACCGGTACTCGTGGGCCGGTAGGACCTCTCCGACGCGGTAGGGCTCGAGCTTGTCGAGAGACTGCAGGTAGTCACCCAGCGGGTTGGCCCCGGCCTGGGGGTGGAACGGGATGTTCGGCGTGATGCGGGGGAGCACGTGATCACCCGAGAGCATCAGCTCGTGGCGGGACTCGTAAAAGCACAGATGGCCCGGCGAGTGCCCCGGCGTCCAGATGGCCTCCAGATCCCACCCCGGCACCTCGGGCCGCTCTCCATCCTCGAGGAGCAGATCCGGCACGACGGCGTCGACCAGCGGGCGGACCGGCATGGCCGCATTCCGCAATGGCTCCAGCTCTTCCGGCGGCGCGCCCATGCGACGCAACGCGGTGGCGACGCGGTCGAGCAGGTCGTCGGGCTCGTCGTAGCGGTCGTGGATGAGCTCGGCGTCGGCGGGGTGGAGCGAGATCCAGGCACCCGAGGCCTCGCGGATCCGGCCGGCCAGCCCGTAGTGGTCCGGGTGGATGTGGGTGACCATCACCCCTTGCACATCACCGATGTTGCAGCCGGCCTCCCCCATGCCGCTGCTGAGCGCGCCGAAGGCGTCGTCGGTGTTCCAGCCGGCATCCATGAGGTAGGGCCCGCGGTCGGTCTCGAAGAGATAGACGAGGACGTAGCGCAGGGAGTTGTTGGGCAGGGGGACGGGGATGCTCCACAATCCGGGGCGGACCTTCTCGACCCCGGGAAAGGGGTCGTTGGCCGCCGCCGCGCCGCGGGCCCGCTGCGCGTGCGGCGGGTTCGCGTGGGTGTGGCGGGACGTCGATGTCACAGCTGTCCCCTCGGCTCTCGGGGAAGCCCCAGGCCGCGCTCGGCGATGAGGTTGCGCATGATCTCGTTCGATCCTCCTGCGATGGTCCAGGCCCGAGCGTAAAGGAAAGCGTCCTGCCAGCGCCCATCCTCGAATGACAGTTCGTCGCCCTCGCCCGCCATGGACCGGGCACCCTGGAGCGCCAGCGCCGCCTCGGCCATCTCCAGGTTCAGCTCGCTGAACCAGATCTTCGACAACGGGGCGTCCGCGGGGCTGATCTGCCCCCTGGCCGCCTTGGTGGCCACCCGTTGGCCCAGGTGGCGCTGGATGCGCGCCCGTGCGGCGAACGCGCCGATCTGCTGGCGGACGGCACCGTCGTCGATGGCCGGCCGGCCACCCCGAGAGTGCCGGCGGGCGACGTCGACGAGCCGGAGCACCGGATCGGCGCCACCGCCGCCGCCGCCGACGCCAGAGCGCTCCTCGGCCAGGCTGGCGCCGGCGACGCGCCAGCCCTCGCCGGGCCCCCCGATCATGTTGACCGCGGGAATCCGCACCTCGTCGAAGAACACCTCGTTGAAGTCCGTCGTGCCCGTCATCTCGCGCAGTGGTCGCACGTCCACGCCCGGGCTCCGCATGTCGAGAATGAAAGCGGAGATGCCGGCCGGGCCGTCGACGGGCTCGGTGCGCGCCAGCAGGTAGCCATAGTCGGCCCATTGGGCCCACGTGCTCCACACCTTCTGGCCCACGACCACGAAGGCGTCGCCGTCGCGCTGGGCCCGGGTCTGGAGCGACGTGAGATCGCTCCCGGCGTCGGGCTCACTGAACAGCTGAGTCCAGACGTGATCGCCCCGCGCCATCGGCGGCAGGTGCTCGGCCCGTTGCTCGTCGGTGCCGAAGTGCCGCAGCGCCCCGGCCACCAACGGGTTGCCGAGCACGTGCGGCACCCCGGCCGCGCCCAGCTCCTGTTCCAAGATGCGCTGCTCGTGCGGATCACCCGGCACGGCCGAGAATCGGGCGAGGACGTAGCCGGCGTCGTAGATCGCCCGGACGTAGTCACGCAGGAGATCGACGTCGTCGGCGCGTTCGGGCACCCGCAGACCGGTCCGCTGCTTCCACGCCAACGTCGGCTTGTGGTCGGCGAGGAAGGCGCGCAACGTGGCTCGATAGTCGTCGTAGCTGTCGGGGATGGGCGGGACTATCACATCCACGCGTTCATGCCTCCCCTACCGAAGCCGGGTCGCCCTCGATCAAGCGGACGAGCCGCTCGCGGTGCCACGCGCCGTCGCCGTAGAGGACCTGGTTGACCTTGGCCCGCCGAACGAACAGGTGGACGTCGTGTTCCCAGGTGAACCCGATGCCGCCGTGGAGCTGGAGAGCCTCGCCGCAGAGATGGGCGAAGGTGTCATCGACGTACGCGCCCGCCGTGGCCACTGCCTCGGCGACGTCGGGGAAGCCGTCGCCGAGCGCCAGGGCCGCGTAGTGCGCAGCGGCGCGCATGCCCTCGAGATCCATGAGCAGATCGGCCATGCGGTGCTTGATGGCCTGGAAGCTTCCGATGGTCCGCCCGAATTGCACACGCTTCTTGGCATAGTCGACGGTCGAAGCGAAGACGAGGTCGGCGGCACCGACCGACTCCGCTGCCTGCAACACGGTGGCCACCAAGAGACAGCGCTCCACCACGGACCACCCGCCCGCCAGCTCCGCCGTCGCGGGCACCGAGACGGCATCGAAGCGAACTTCGGCGAACCGGCGGGTCAGGTCGAGACCGGTGAGCACGCGCTCGGAGAGACCCGCTGTCGGTCGGGGCACGAGCAGGTTGACGACGACGTGGCGCTCCGTGTCCTCCGCCGTCACGAGGAGCAGCGTGGCATCGCCGGCGGCATGCACGTAGCGGGCCACACCGTCGAGCTGCCAACCGCCGCCGACGCGGGTGGCTCGCACCTCGACCGCCGATTGCTCCGGAGACCCGTCTCCGCTCAGGCACCATGCGCACGTCGATTCGCCCCGTGCGATCCGCGGCAGGTAGTCCTTCGCCTGGACGTCTGTACCGAACCGGGTGATGGCGTCCGCCACCACGTTGCAAGGGACAAACGGCCCGGGATTCAGCTCCCGGCCGAGTTCCTCGGCCAAGACGATGAGGTCGACCAGCGGTTGGTCGGTGACGCTGCCGCCCTCGTACTCGGGCGGGATCAGCATGGCCGTCCATCCGAACTCGGCCCCCTGGCGCCAGATCCCCCCATTGAAGAGGTCGGGCTCCTCGAGGGAACGCCGGACCACCGCCAGTGACTGATGCTCGGTGAGGAAGCGCCGCGTCGTCGAGCGGAGCAGCTCCTGGTCTTCGCCGAACCCGAAATCCATGCCTAGCGGGTGCCTCCTCGAGCCATCATGGCCCGCATCACACGTTGCGTTCCGCGCCGGACCAATACTCCTCGCGCAGGATGCGCTTGTAGAGCTTGCCGCCGTCGGTGCGCGGGAGCCCGTCCCGGAAGTCCACGCTCCGCGGGCACTTGTAGCGGCCGATGCGTTCCTGGCAAAAGGCGATCAGTTCCTCGGCCAACTCGTCGCTCGGCGCCACTCCATCCACGAGTTCGACGACGGCTTTGACCTGCTCGCCCCACTCCGGATCGGGGATGCCGATGACAGCGACGTCGCCGACCGAAGGGTGTCCGGAGAGGACACCCTCCACCTCCGCCGGGTAGATGTTGACACCACCGCTGATGATCATGTCCTTGGCCCGGTCGCGGATGAAGAGATAGCCGTCCTCGTCCATGAGGCCGATGTCGCCGAGCGTGAAGGCCTTCCCCCGGCTGACCGACGCCGTGAGCTCCGGGTCGTCCTTGTAGGCAAACGACGCCCCCCGTTGCGGCTCGAGGTACACGCCGCCCACCTCGCCGCGCGGGAGCTCGTTTCCGTCCTCGTCGAGGATCTTGACGCTCATGCCCGCCACCGAACGACCGACCGTTCCGGGCTTCTCGATCCACCGATACGGCTTGGCGATGGTGGCCGCCCCCTCCATGCCGCCGTAGGTCTCCCAGATGACCGGGCCCCACCAGTCCATCATCTGCTTCTTCACCTCGAGCGGGCACGGCGCGGCGGAATGGACGACGACCTCGAGACTCGAGACGTCGTACCTGTCCTTGACCTCCTGCGGCAGGCGGAGGAAGCGAACGAACTGGGTCGGCACCATGTAGGCGGTCGTCACGCGGTACCGCTCGATGGCGGCCAACGCCTTCTCGGGGTCGAACTTGCCGAGGATCACGAGCGCCTGGCCCACATTGAGCGCACCCAGGTAGAAACCCTGGCAGCCGCCGTGGTGCATCCCGGCCGACACGAGGTGGACCCCCGTGAGCGGCTGAAATTGGAAGGCGTGCCCGAAGCTCTTGGCCATGTCGGCGGCGACGGACGGGTCGGTCTTGCGCAGGCCCGGCCGGATCACGGCCTTTGGCCGCCCCGTTGTTCCCGAGGAGTAGGCGATGGGGAGGCCCAGCTGGCGATCCGGTGGCTCGCTGGTGGGCTGGCCCTCGACCAGCGACTCGTCAGACATGAAGCCCTCGATGGCACCACCAACCGAGATCCGGAGCTTGATCGACCCGGTGCCCGACATCTGGTCGACACGGTTGGCGAAGCCGCGGTGCAGGATCATTGCCGCGGCTTCCGAGTGGTCGACGATGCGCTGGATCTCAGCTCCGGACAGGGCGGGGTTCAAGGCGATGGACTGGAACCCGCCTTCGTTCGCCGCCAGTTGCCAGCCGAGGATGTCGACGTCGTTCGGGAGGGCATAGACGAAGATGTCACCCGCACCGAGGCCCTGCGCGCGGAGTCCGTGCACGAGGCGGTGGGCCCGTCCGGCCAGCTCTGAAAACGTGAGGGTCACCCCCGAGGGACTGCCAAGGAGGGCGGGCTGATCTGGATACTCTTCGGCCAGCCACCAGAATCCCAGTCGCCGGTCCCACGGGTGCTTCATCGGGAATAGAGTATACCAATAATGCCGGACACCTCCCCTAACCAGGGTCTCCCAACCGGAGGGGTGACGCCGTTCGACGCACGTTGCTGGGTTTTCGACGTCGATGGGTGTCTGGTCGACTCGCTCACCGGGACGTCACTCCGCCCCGGTGCGCGCGAGATCCTGGAGCACCTCGCCGGCCAGACACGGGTCTACCTGTGGAGCGCAGGAGGCGGCGACTACGCCCGGGACCGGGCCGCACAGTTCGGGGTGGATCACCTTGTCAGCGGCTACTTCTCGAAGGAGGCCCGTGACGCCGACGGCTGCTATCTCACGACGCATCTTCCGGTTCGCCTCGGCACCGCGGTCTTCGTCGACGACCGGCCCGAAGACCTGGCCGCGCAGGTCGCCGTCCTCGCCGTCTCGCCGTACCTGGCGGAGGACCGGCACGACCGGGGCCTCGAGCAGGTGGCCCGACGGGCCGGCCTCACCGGATCGCCGAGGCGATAGAGGACACTGTTCTGCGTTCCGCAGACCTTCGCTCAGCCCTGCGTCAGGGAGCGAGCTGGTCGACGAGGCCCCACTCCTGCGCCACGCCGGCGTCGATGGTGGAGCCGGAGAACGCGAGCCAGGCCGTGCGGAGGCGGCCGATGCGGCAGGGAAGGCTGACCGTCCCGCCCGCGCCCGGCACGAGGCCGAGGCCGATCTCCGGCAAGGCGATCTGCGTATCCTCCGCAGCGATGACGGTGTCGGTGAAGGCGGCGAGTTCGATGCCGGACCCCATGCACGCGCCGTGGACGTAGGTCACCGTGTGCTTCCTGAGCCGGGACAACGCCCGCCCGACGCTGCGTTCGAGGCGGATGAGGTGCGCCGTCGCCGGGTCGGGCCTGGTGCCGAACTCGTCGAGGTCGCCACCGGCGCAGAAGGCCCTGCCCTCGCCGCGTAGCTCCACCCGCGCGACGCCGGCGTCAGCGGCGGCCAAGGTGAGTGCTTCGACGAGCTCGTCGCGCATCAGCGCGTCGAGTGCGTTGAGACGCTCCGGCCGCGTGAGGGTAACCGAGAGGATGTCGTCCGCACGGTCGACTCGCACCCGGGGGCCCTCGTCGCGGTCAGCCCGGACCGGATGAGCGGCGCGCCACGCGGCGAATTCGGGCCCGGACTGCAGGACGGAGTAGGCGGCCGACTCCGCGACCAGTCCCTCGTCCACGGAACGGCGGTGCTGCCCGCGCAGCAACAGCGCCAGGGTGGCGGCCGTGACCGGGTGTTCGGCCACGTTGTCCTCGATCCGCTCCAGCGCAGGGTCGCCGTCCTCGACTGCCACATCGCACAGTTCGAGCCAGCGGGCGTCGATCTCGCCACGGCGCACGCCGACGACGACGAACGGAAGGCTTCCCAGGCCGTCCTCCGGAATTTCTTCGGGAAGGGGGCTCCCTTCTTCGAAGGTGACCATCACGGCGCCACTGCGCTCGGGGCTGATGTCGCTGCGCAGCTCGGCGAGCAGTGCTTCGGCGCTGAGGAGTTCAAGGATCGCGAGACGATACCCTGCCGACGTGGGCGACCTCCGGGTAGAGCGCTGGGCAGAG
The DNA here is from genome assembly GCA_963719485.1 of uncultured Acidimicrobiaceae bacterium. Classification (GTDB taxonomy): domain Bacteria; phylum Actinomycetota; class Acidimicrobiia; order Acidimicrobiales; family RAAP-2; genus Bog-473. The sequence continues at coordinate 1,578,883 of OY970387.1, read as the reverse complement.
AGCGGAGCCATGGCACTGACCGGGCTTCCCGACCAACCACTCGGCCCACCCGATGGGCTGATCGAGGGCATCGATCGGCCCGCCAGTTCGTTCCCCGGCCTTGATGCGTTGGCGCTTCTTGGCGAGCGTGCCGCCCTGATGGGACTCTGGCGCCGGGGTGCCACGAGCTGTGGAGGAAGCTGCCGCCTCCTCCCGGTACCCGACGGCTTCATGGCCGTGTCGCTGCCGCGTGCCGAAGACATGGAAGCGGTTCCGGCGTGGCTCGAGCTCGATGCCGTTCCGGACTCGGTCCCTGCGATGTGGTCCGCCGTCGCATCGAACCTGCGGCGGCGTGATCCCTCAGACCTCTTGGCGAGGGCCCAGCTCCTCGGGCTGCCGGCGGCACGCGTCGGCGAGTCGGCGGACAGGGTCGACGTGTTGCGGTCGCCCCTCGGTGACGCGCTCCCGCAACCCGACCCCAGCGCAATGGTCGTCGTCGACCTGTCGGCGCTCTGGGCGGGGCCCCTGTGCGGTGACCTCCTGGCCCGTGCCGGCGCGCAGGTGGTGAAAGTCGAGTCGACGCAGCGACCCGACGGAGCGCGCCGAGGCCCGCCCGAGTTCTTCGACCTCATGAACGGAGGCAAACGCTCGGTCGTTCTGGATCTGCAGAGCCGCCACGGCGTCCGGATCCTGCACGACCTCGTCCGACGGGCCGACATCGTCATTGAGGCAAGCCGGCCGCGCGCGCTGGCACAGCTCGGCCTCGATGCTCCCGACCTCGTGCGCAGTGGCGGACCACGCATCTGGGTCTCGATCACCGGCTATGGGCGCTCGGGCGATGCCGCAAACCGCGTCGCGTTCGGCGACGACGCCGCGGCTGCCGGTGGCCTGGTGGTCTGGAAGGACCACGTCCCGCTCTTCTGCGCGGATGCTCTGGCTGACCCGGTCACCGGTCTGACCGCAGCGCATGCCTGCCTGCAGGCGCTCGCATCGGGGGGTCGCTGGCTCCTTGACGTGTCGATGACAGCCGTGTGCGCAGCCCTGACCGGGCCGACCCTTCCTGCTCCCCGTGATCTCACGGTGGCACACCCGCGCGCGTGCCCGGTCGAGGCCAGGGCGCCGGAGCTGGGTGCCGACACCGCACGTCTGCTCTCGGAGCTCGGGATCGATCCGTGACCGCACACACGGCCGGGACCCGGTGGAGGTGCCGCTAGCGAACGGCGACGGGAAGCGACTCCCATCCGCGCACGGTCGACGTGTGGGCCCGCACGGCCTTGTCCCAGTCGACCTCCCACTCGGGAAAGCGCTTCAGGACTTCCTCGAGCGCGATCCGGCCTTCCAATCGCGCCAGGTGGCTTCCCAGGCAGAAATGGATCCCATACCCGAACGCCAGGTGCTGCTGCATGGCGCGATGGACATCGAACGTGTCAGGTTCGTCGAATTGGCGATCGTCGCGGTTGGCGGCTCCCGTCATCAAGAGCAGGACGCTGCCTTCCGGTACCGTTGCCCCGTGGTGCTCCACATCACGCGTGACGAAACGGGCCTGGACCGGTGAGGGTGATTCGTAGCGCAGCAGCTCCTCGATGGCCCCCGACACCAATCCCGGATTTTGCGCCAGCTCGGCGCGTTGATCCGGATGCTCCGCCAACACCTTGCCCGCCCATCCGATGAGACGCGTCGTCGTCTCGTTGCCGGCGGCAGCGAGGAGCCCGATGTAATTCAGGATCTCGTCCCGGGAGAGCCTCCGGACGGTCCCCATGACATCCTCGAATTCGGCATTCAGCAACTCGGTCATGAGATCGTCAGACGGGTGGTCCGCCCGCCAGTCGATGTACTCGCCGTACCTGCTGCCGTCCATGACGCCCATCCCCTCCGACGCGCCCGGGGCCTCCCCCTCGTCGAGCCGCATTCCCCCGTCGATCTGGTCGCGTATCTCCTCCTGGTCCTCCTCGGGGATGCCCAGCAACATGCCGATGACGCGCATCGGCATCTCCGCGGCCAGATCATGGATGAAGTCGAACTTCCCCTCGCCCACCAGCGGATCGAGGGCCCGGGCACAGAACAGGCGTGCCTGCGGCTCGATCTGGGCCATCCGCCTGGGTGTGAATACCCGGCTCAGGAGGCTCCGGTGCAGGTCGTGGGCCGGCGGATCCTCGAAGAGGATGACCCCGGGTGGGATGTCCATCCCGCTCTTGATCAGCTCGAGGACCGATCCCTTGCCCGAGATGTAGGTGCCCCAGTCGGTGCTGCAGCTCTTGACGTCGTCGAACCGGCTGAGCGCGTAGAAGTCGTGCTTGTTGTTGTAGTAGAGCGGCGCCTCGTCACGTAGACGCTTCCACACCGGGTAGGGGTCGGCATCGATGTCGAAGTCATAGGGGTCGTAGTACACCTCGCGGTCGGTCGCGTTCGTCATGTCGACCCTCCTCGCCGCCGCCGCCGTCAACCGGCTGGGCCGTTGGGGAACTTGAGCAACGACCCGGCGTCGACTCGGATCTGTTGGCCCGTGATGTAACGGGACTCGTCGCTGGCGAGGAAGAGAGCCAGATTGGCGATGTCCTCGGGCTCGACGTAGGGGATAGGCATGGCCTGGAAGAAGTTGAAGGCCGGCTCGGCGTCTTCTCTCGTCGGGTTCTCGAGGTCGGGGCGGAAGATCTGGTAGAGGCCGTCATTGTGCAACAGATGGGTGTTGCAGTTGGTGGGGTGGATGGTGTTGACCCGGATGAACCGAGACGCGAGGTGCCGAGCCATCTGTTCGCTGTAACCGACGAGCGTCCGCTTCGACCACCCGTACCCGTCGCCCCCGGGCCCCATCACCGGGTTGTCGGTCGTGCCGGGCATCAGGCCCGCCGTGGATCCCGTAACGATGATTGAGGCGCCGTCCGGCAGGTGAGGTAGCGCAACCGCGACGGTGTTCATCACACCCAGAAGGTCGACGTCGGTGGCATCGACAAAGTCGGAGGCGTGGGGATCACCCAGCGCCATGGGCAGGATGCCGGCGTTGGCCACCACGATGTCCAGCCGTCCAAGGTCCGTGAGACCGGCCTCGAGCGCGTCGCGGAGCTCAGAGCGCTCGCGCACGTCCGCCTGACGGGCGACGATGCGCCGGCCCAGCTCCTTGACCTCCCGCTCCGTCTCGGCCAGGTCCTCGGTCGTCGCCAGGGGGTAGTTGTTCGACTCGATCTGACGGCAAATGTCGACAGCGATGATGTCGGCGCCCTCCGAGGCCATGCGGACAGCGTGAGCCCGGCCCTGTCCTCGCGCCGCCCCGGTGATGAAGGCGACCTTTCCCTCTAACCGTCCAGCCATGTTTCCTCCTCGGGAATCAACCGTCGAACGTGTTGGTGGGTCAAAAGCTCCGGCAATAGACCGTGTCCATCTTCTGGGTTCGCGGCCGAGTCACGATGAAGAGGTGGACATCGCCGATTGCCCGCACCTCCTGCCCACCGTTGCGGCCGGTCGCCTCGGAGAGCAAGCCCGATTTCGTCCACAGGTCGATCGCGGCCGCACCGTGCTCGGGATCCCACTCCCAGTCCGTTGATCCGTTCCCCGCGCCGTTCGCTCCGCCCTGGATGACCGTCGTGACCCGGATGTCGTCGTCGCGAACCTCCTGCGCCAGGACGAGCGCGAACGCTTCGAGGGCTGCCTTCGTTGCGACGTACATCGACAGCATCGGAAAGGGGTGGAGCGTCGATTCGCTCGAGGTGTTGACGATGTCGCCTCCGCCGGCAGCACGCAACAGCGGGATGGCCGCTCTGCAGGTGTACACGGGGCCCGCGAAGTTGGTGCGCATCTGCTGCTCGACGTCGAGGTCACTGAGCAGCTCGACACGGCACGGTCGGTAGACAGCGGCGTTGTTGACGAGGATATCGACCCGACCGAAGCGATCGGCGACCTCCGCGAAGGTCCCGCTGACGCTGCCCGGGTCACCCACGTCGGTGACGAACGGGATAGCTCCGGGGCCCAGGTCGGTTGCCGTCCGCTCGAGACGCTCGCCACCACGCGCCAGGAGCAGGACCGTGGCGCCCTCTTCCACGAATCGACTGGCGATCCCGAGGCCCGACCCGCTCGAGGCGCCGGTGATGACCGCTATCTTCCCGTCGAGCACCCCCATGATCGCTGGTCAGCTCCAGGCCAGGTTCTTGATCTCGGTGAAGTCCTCGAGCCCGTGGCGCCCCCACTCGCGGCCCAGTCCCGACTGCTTGTAGCCGCCAAAAGCGCCGCTCTGGCCGATGCCCTTGAACTCGGAACCCCACCCCGGTCCTTGTCCGCCACCCGGTCCGACATCTGGAAGCGGTTCGGAGCCGACCTTCTGCACCGTCACGAGGCCCGCCCTGATCTGGCGAGCGACGTTGAAGCCCCGGGAGTCCGACGTCGACACCACTCCGCCTCCCAGACCGTAGATAGAGTCGTTGGCCAGGCGCACCGCGTCCTCGTCCTCACCCGAATAGGGCACGACAGTGAGGACAGGACCGAAGATCTCCTCCTGTGCGATCCGCAGGTCATTGGTGCTCACGAAGACGGTCGGCTCGTAGTAGTAGCCCTTGTCCATCCCATCAGGTCGCTTCCCACCGCAGAGCAACTCGGCGCCCTGTTCGAGCCCAGAGGCCACGTAACCCTCCACGCGCTGGCGTTGCTGCTCGCGGATCAGAGGCCCGAGCACGGTGCTCTCGTTGCGGGGGTCCCCGATCGTGATCATGGGACGCATCGCACCGAGCCCCTCCTTGTACGCCTCGAGGAGATGCTCGGGAAGCAGGAGTCGTGTATGCAGCACACAACCCTGGCCGCAGTGCATGAGCACTTGTCCGAAGCCGACGGACCGTGCGTAGTCCTCGCCCACGTCGCCCAACACCACCGTCGCGCTCTTGCCACCCAGCTCGAGCTGGACCTTCTTCACTGTCGCCGACGCCGACGCCATGATGCGACGCCCGGTTGCGGTGGACCCCGTGAAGGTGACCATGTCGACCATCGGATTCGACGTCAGCTCATCTCCCACCTCACCGTGCCCGGTGATGACGTTGAGCACGCCTGGCGGAATGCCGGCCTCGGCGGCGACCTCGGCAATGAGCATGGCGTCGAGCGGAGTCCAGGGGTGCGGCTTGAGGACCACCGTGCAGCCGACTGCGAGCGCAGGCGCCACCTTCACCACGTTCAGCATGAAAGGAAAGTTGAAGGGGGTGATCGCCGCCACCACTCCGATGGGCTCGCGCACGATCGCACTCCCGCCCAGTCCGGTAGGCCCTCCTGTCGGAGCGCCGTTTTCGACCCAGGGGAACGAGTGCTCGACAAGCGAAGCGTTCGAGCGGAGCATCCCGATGGATCCGGCTCCCTGCACCGCGTCGGTCAGGAACCCGGTCGAGCCGGTCTCGGCGATGATCAGCTCCCTGAGGTCGCCCGCCCGTGACTCCAGGATCTCGGCCATCTTGGTCAGCCGGGCGCCCCGCTCGGACGGCTTCATGTACGGCCACGGGCCTTCGTCGAAGGCACGCCGGGCCGCTTCAATAGCACGCACGGCCGACTTCGTCGTGGCCTCGGGTACGGAACCGATTACCTCTTCGGTAGCGGGATCCAGGACGTCGATGGAGCCCTCCGCCCCCTCGGAGGTCCACTTGCCGTCAATGAACAGCTCGTAATTCCAGCTCATCTCGTTGTCTCCGTCCTTGGCTTCATGGTCGTCAGCCCTCGCTCACCCGAGCGTGCCGGACTGGCGCAACTCGGAGATGGCGTCCCAATCGTGCCCCAGTTCGAGCAGGATTTCCTCAGTGTGCTGGCCCAGCTCGGGAGCGGGGCCGCCGGGCACGGGGGGGACGCCGCCGAACTGCATGGGTGGCGCGGGAAGCCGGAAGGTGGAGCCGTCGTGTGCGACGACCTCGGGCAGGTACCCGTTGGCGTCGACCTGCACGTGCCCGTGCACTTCGGGCGGCGTGAGGGCAGGTGCCCAGACGCCGGTGAAGTCGGCTAGCTGCGTGCGCCAGTACTCGAGTGATTCCGACACGAAGGTCGACTCGAGCTCGGCGACACATGCGGCGGCGTTCTTGGCGCGCACGATCATGTCGGAGAACCGCTCGTCGGCAACCAGCTCGGGTCGGCCGATGGTCTCGCACAGTTCGGTCCAGAACCTGTCGGCTTGCAGGCAGACCAGGTAGAGCCAGCGACCGTCCGATGTCGGGTAGCTGTTCGTGAGCGGATTCGGGGAGCGCGTCCGGTCTGGAGCTGGCATCGACCCGACGTAAGGCCCAGCCATGATGTCGGGGCTCAGCGTCCAGATGCCCACGCTCAGCAGTGACACGTCGACCTCGGTGGGGTCGCCCGTCCGCTCACGCTGGAACAAGGCGGTGCCGATGGCTCCGGCAATCGTGTTCGCGCCTTGCAGGTCGAAGAACGCCGCCGGCTGGAACATCGGCTCCTCCCCCGGGCGCGTCATTTTGGCGGCCATTCCGGCCGACGCCCATCCGGCGGCGAGATCGAATCCACCCGTGTTCTTCATCGGCCCGCGGGCGCCCCACCCGTGGCCGCACACGTAGATGATCTGCGGGTTGGCTCCCCGGAGATCACTGAGCTCGATCCCGAGCTTGTTCCGCACCGCGGGCAGGTAGCTGGTGAGGAAGACGTCGGCCGTGGCCGCTATCTCCAGGAGCAGGTCGCGTCCGCGACCGGTCGCCAAGTCGATGGTCATCCCCCGCTTCCCCCGGTTGGGGATCTCGACGAACGGGTTCGGGCCGGGCCTCTCGGCACTTCCGAGCAGGTTCATCAGACCCCGCTGGGGGTCGCCGTTGGGCGGTTCGACCTTGATCACGTCGGCGCCGAGGTCGGCCAGGGCCGCTCCGGCGGCCGGGACGAACGTCCACGCCGCGACCTCGAGCACGCGGACACCTTCGAGCGGAGCTGTCACGACCGCCTAGTTCCGCGCAAAGTTGAAGACACGCCGCGCGTTGTCCTCGGCGATCTTGCGGGCTTCGTCATCGGGGACATCAAAGAGGACGTCGGCCAAGATCTTCCGCGACGCCGGGAAGTTGCTGTCACTGTGCGGATAGTCCCCCTCGAACATGATGTTGTCGATCCCGATGAGCGTACGTTCCTCGATTCCGGCGTTGTCGGCGATGAAGCATCCGAAGATGTGATCACGGAAGAGGTCCGAGGGCCGTACGTCGGGATTGACGCCCGTGTACCACCGGTGGCGTTCCCATGTGTAGTCCACTCGTTCGAGAACGTAGGGAATCCACCCAATGCCGCCTTCCGACAGCGCCACTCGCAGGCGGGGAAACTTGTGAAAGACCGGAGACAGCAACATGTCGACCGTCGTGAACTGTGAGTTCATGCCGAACAAGGCGATGGCCACGGCGAAGTTTGCATCGGATGCCGTCACCGGCGCGCCGCCACTGCCGAAGTGCAGGCACAGCGGCATGTCGGCGGCCTGGGCGGCAGCGAGGAACGGGTCCCAGTGGTCGCCGTGGAACGAGGGCAGTCCGAGGCGGTGCGGCGCCTCGGTGAAGGTGATCGACCTGGCACCCTTGGCCGCCGTGCGCTCCACCTCGGCCACTGATGCCGCCACGTCCCAGAAAGGGACCATGACCATCGGGATGAACCGGTCCGGTGCGGCAGCCGACCACTCGTCGAGGATGAAGTCGTTCCAAGCCACGACGCACGCGGCGGCGAGTTCCTTGTCCTCCGCGGCGAAGAACGTCCCGCCTGCGAACCCCGGAAATGACGGGAAGCACATCTGGGCGTGCACCCCGTCGAGATCCATGTCAGCCAGGCGGGCGGTCACGTCGTAGCAGCCGGGCAACATGTCGTCGAAGCGGACGGGGTCAACGCCGAAGTCCTTGGGGTCCTTTCCCGCCACCGCATTCAGCCCGATGGTTGGGATTGTCCTGCCCTCGAAGCTCCACGCCTGCATACCGCCGTCGACCTCGACGATGCGCGGTCCGGCCTCGCGGTACTTGGCCGGCAGGCGGTCGAGCCATACCCTCTCGTGCTCGATCACGTGGTCGTCGACCGAGATCACCTGGACATCTTCTTGCAGCATGCCGGAGCCCCCCGGGGGTGGATCCCTCCTCACGGAAGAATCGTCACTTTCTGACAATCTAAGGGCCGAACTGGTCTCTGGCAAGGGCCAACTCCCAGGGGGGTCAGGTGGGTCCGCCTCTGTTCTTGCGGACCAGGTCCGGAGCCACCGCCTCCGCGGCCTCGAAGATCTCGGGAAGCTCCAGGCCGGACCGGCCCCACAGTTCGATGACTGCCATCTCGACTCCGACGACCATGCCGGCCAGAAGCCGGGGCTCGGGATCGTCGGGGCCGGCCCCACCCTTCGACCTGGCGCAGTAGTCCATGACCGCCTCGGTGAGGGCGTGCACGCGCTCACCGCGAACGTGTGCGTGGATCTCCGGCGCGTCAGCCGCGGCCCGTCGCCACAGCGTGAGCAGCCGGACATCTTGTGGGTCCTGCAGCGCATGCGAACGGATGAGCCGCCAGACATGCCGGACAGGTTCCGGGCTCGGCTCGAGCTCGGCGATCAGGCCGACGAGTACCTGCAGCCCGCGACGGGTGAAGCCGAGGAGAAAGTCCTCCTTGGTGGGGAAGTACCGGAAGAGCGTCCGGGCCGAGACGCCGGCGGTCTCGGCGATCTCGTCCACGGTGACCTCTCGGAACCCCTGCTGGGCGAAGAGCTTCCAGGCGATCTGCTCGTACTCGGCCAGGAGGAGGTTGCGTCGCCTGATCCAACCGGACTCTCCCGCGGGCGCCACGACGGCGATTGTCGCGCATGCAGGACGGGCGCCCCCTGCACGCGGCCTAGCGCGTCAACAGCATGCACCCGGCGATTGGGCCGCCCCCGTTGGAAACGGCCGCGACGTCATGCTTCACGACCTGGCGCTCCCCGGCTTCGCCCCGGAGCTGCAGGCACGCCTCGTGCAGCACCCAGTTCCCGTGCATTCGGCCTGCCGAGAGCTGACCCCCGTAGGTGTTGACCGGGAGCTCGCCGTCCAACGCAATGCGTGCCGCGCCCTCTACGAATGGCCCGGCCTCGCCGTCGCTGCAGAATCCGAGCGCCTCCAGCCATGCGAAGGTCAGGAATGTGAAGCCGTCGTAGAGTTCGGCCAGATCTACATCGACAGGCTTGAGATCGGTGCGGTCCCACATTTCGGCGGCGGCGTCGGTGGACGCCATCTTGGGGTAATCGGGCCGCTGGTCCCAGCCTCCGAGACCGGCCGACCCGCCGCAGGCCTCCACCCGCACGGGACGGCCGCAGTCGGCTGCGGCGTCGGCCGTCGAGACGACGAAGGCAACGGAACCGTCGACCGGGACGTCGCAGTCCAACAGCCCGAAGGGATCCGAGATCATCCGTGCTGCCAGGTAGTCGTCCATGGAGAGCGGGTCACGGTAGGTCGCGAGCGGGTTCAATGCGGCGTTCCTCCGGCTGTTGATCGCCAACCAACCAAGTTGTTCCTTGGTGGTGCCGTACTGGTACATGTGACGCCGGGCGTGGAGGGCGAGCCAGTTGGCCGCGGAATACGCGTGCGCGGCGATGAGCCTGGGCACGTCGGCCATCGGACTCCCCCTCTCCTCCATCGGAGAAATCGAACGGCGGTCCGAGGATGAAGGCGGCGGGGTCGGAGCGTCCGCGGAGGCGGCGGGTGGGGGCATCACGGAGCCCCCCATCATGTTCACCGTCCGGTATACGAGAACGTGGCGGGCCTTCCCTGTCGCGACGGCGTGAAAGGCGTTCACCACGGGGCTGAGCAGCCCCCATCGGCCGACCGGAGAGCCGGTCCATGTGTGCGCGATCCCGAGGTGGGTCGCCGCGTCGGCAACCGGGGTCTCGCCCATGGTCGCAATGCCATCGATGTCGGACGGAGTGAGTCCGGCATCGGCGATCGCCGACGCCGACGATTCCGCGGTGAGTTCGAGCCCGGCTATGCCCGTCTTGCGCCCGATGCGCGAGATCCCGATTCCCGAGATAATCGCTCCCTGCTCCACAATGTCGCTCACGCGGCGAACCCTACAGTGGGCGCATGACCGACACTGCGCCCCAGATCACACCTCCGCTCGACGACCTCAACCGGCCGTTCTGGACGGGCGGTGAGACAGGCGTGCTCAACATCACCCGTTGCCAGTCGTGCCGGCGCTGGGTCTTCCCCTTGTCGGCCACGTGTCCCGAGTGCAGCGGCGCCACCGCGTACGAGGCGACCAGCGGAAAGGGGACGGTCTTCACGCACACCACGAACGCGCACCCCTACAACCCCGCGGTACCGGTCCCCTACAACATCTCCGTCGTCGAACTCGTCGAGCAGGAAGGGCTCCGGTTCACGACCAACGTGGTGGATTGCCCGCCCGAAGCCGTCCACATCGGCCTGCGGGTAGAGGTGCGGTTCGAGCAGCACGGCGAGGTGTTCGCCCCGGTATTCGTCCCCGACCTCGAGGGCGGTCAGTCAGACAGGCTCACACGTCCCAGCTGAGCTCGAGCCGGTCGATGCCGTAAAGGCCTCCCCCGTGCTCGGTCACCTCGACCCCCTCGGTGAGTCGATAGTCAGGAATGACACGGTGCCACTCCTCGAAGGCGACGCGGAGCTCGCGCCGGGCCAGGTGCGAACCGAGGCATCGGTGCGGCCCGGACCCGAAGGCGATGTGGTTGTTCTGCGCCCGGTCGATGCGGACCGTTGCCGCGTCCTCGAAGCGGCCAGGGTCACGGGTGGCTCCGCTCAACGGCACGAAGACCATGTCGCCCTTTTTGAGGGGGCACCCGTGGAAATCCGTGTCCTGCATCACCTTGCGTGCCGGTGCGACGAAGGCGAAGTAACGGAGGAATTCCTCCACCGCCGGCGGGATCACCGAAGGATCCATCGCCATCCGGGAGCGATCGTCGGAATGGCCGGCCAGGTGCCAGAACGCGTAGGCGAGCTGTATCGACACCGTGTCGAGCCCGGCCATGAACATGAGCAAGCACCACGAAAGGAGGTCTTCCATCGGAATGGGCTTCCCATCGATCGTCCAAGCCAGCGAGCTGGACAAGAGGTCGTCCGACGGGTTGGCCCGCTTCTCCTCGATCAAACCGGAGAAGTACCCCATCACGGCCATCATGGCGTCGAAGGCCTGTGACTGTGACTGCTCGGGATCAGCACCGGCCGAGGGGTGGAGGATCTGGTGCTCCCACTCCAGGAACTGGTCCAGGCCCTCGAGCGGAAGCCCCATCAACTCCATGAAAATGGTTGTGGGAAACCGCCAGGCGAAGTCGCGCAGGAAGTCGCAGTGCCCTCTGGCAGAAAACTGGGCGATGACGTCGATGCAGCGGGCCCGGACCTTTTCCTCCAACCGCTCCATCGCCCTCGGCGCGAAATGAGGGGCGAGCAGCTGCCGCCACACCGTGTGCTCGGGCGGATCGAGCATCTCGGGGATCCACTTGTACGGCGGGTCGCTGTCCAGCACGGTTACGACGGTGCTGGAGAAGACGTCAGGCTGTTGCAGGGCGTCACGGATCACGTCCGCCCCGGCCATCACCCAGAACCCGGTCGCATAGGTGCTCCGCATGAATGGATACTCCGCGCGCAGCGCGTCGATCTCCTCCGCGTGCGAGAGCACAGGTCCCGTAGTGGCGCTGTTGAATTCGCGGATGGGGTAGGGGCACCCTCCCGCATCGACCGGCGTCTGCCCGTTCGTCATCGCTGCCCTCCCAAATCAGTACACTCTGTTACGTAGTATTGACCCTGTCCGACCCCACGTCCAAGCGTGCCGCGGTCGGCGGCCCGCTGCGACGGGAGAAGTGAAGCCGGCCGGGCGGGCCGACACTCTGGTTGGCGTCCTGGGACTGCGTCAGCGAAGCTGCGTCACATCACATCGCGGCCTCTGGGCAGGCACGTAGGGGAGGAATTCACGTTGGCAGACATCATGGAAGGCGTTCGCATCCTCGAAGTGGCCGAGCACACCTTCGTGCCGGCCGCGTCGGCCATCCTGGCCGACTGGGGCGCCGAGGTGATCAAGATCGAGCACCCGGAGCGGGGCGACGCCATGAGAGGGCTCGCCTCCAGCGGTGTCATGCCGTCGATGGGTGCCGTGCACGTGTTGCTGGAGCACTCGAACCGCGGCAAGAAGAGCATCGGCATCGACGTCAGCACGGAGAAGGGTCTCGATCTGATCTACCGGCTCGCGGCGACGTGCGACGTCTTCCTGACGAACAAGGTGCCCGCCGTCCGCAAGAAGCTGCACATCGAGCTCGAGGATATCCGGGCCCACAACCCGAACATCATCTACGTGGCCGGGACCGGCGGAGGCGAACGCGGGCCGGAAGCCGACCGCGGCGGCTACGACTTCTTGAGCTACTGGTGCCGGGCCGGCAGCGCCATGGGGACGACCCCCACCGATGTCGACTACCTCGCCGGGCAACCCGGACCCGGCTACGGGGACTCCATCGGGGGGATGACCATCGCGGGAGGGATCATGGGCGCGCTGTTCCACCGGGAGCGGACGGGTGAGGCAGTGCCGCTCGACGTCTCGTTGCTCGGTGTCGGCATGTGGTCCATGAGTCCGGCGATCGCCCTGTCGCTCCAGCTCGACATGCCCTGGCGTCCCGGTCCCAGTCGCGGGGGCGGCCCGGGGATCCCCAACCCGCTCGTCGGCACCTATGTCACCCAGGACGGCCGGTTCCTGGCCTTCTCGTGCCTCCAGGGCTTCCGCTACTGGCCCAGCGCCTGCCGGGTCATCGGGCGTGAGGAGCTGATCACCGACGAGCGGTTCTCCTCCCACGAGCAGCTGGCGGCCAATGCCGGTGCTGCCCGCGCCATTCTCAAGGAGACCTTCGAGTCGGCGCCGCTGAGTGAATGGCGGGTCCGCCTCGCCGACTTCGAGGGCCAGTGGGCCGTCGCGCAGGACAGCCTGGAGCTCACGAAGGACGTCCAGGTCGAGGCGAACGGCCACCTCGGGCAGACGGCCACGGCGGACGGGGTGCCGTTCACCCTGGTCACGACACCCGTGCAGTTCGCCGGCGAGCCGTCGCCGCCCAAGCGGGCGCCCGAGTTCAACGAGCACTGCGAAGAGATCCTCGCCGACATCCACTGCGGCGCCGACGAGATGCTGGAGCTCAAGCTGGCCGGGGTCGTGGCGTAGCAGTGGGAACGGGCCGAGGCTGACGGTGAGCGAGCCCCGCGCCACTGCGTTGCTCTTCGTCGAGTGTCAGCGCGGCGTCGTGGGCGACCTGTCCGTCCTGCCCGCACTCGCCGAGGCGGCCCGCCCGAACCTGGCCGTCATGGGTCGGCTGGCGGCCGCAGCCCGGGAGGCAGGGGTCCAGGTCGTCCACCTGACCTACCTCCCCCTCGCCGGCGGCCGATCGGCCAGCCGGCGCTCCCCGCTCATGCGAGCGACCGCGGCGACCGCGTCGTGGGTCGACGGGGACCCGGCCCTCGAGGTCGTCACCGAGATCGGCGTGGGACCCGGGGACCTCGTGCTGCCGCGGCACCAGGGCATCTCACCGGTGCACCGCACCGATGTGCTGGCAATCCTGCGCAACCTGGGCGTGACAGAGATCGTCGTGGCCGGCGTCTCGACCAACCTGGCGATCCCGGCCGTCGCGGTCGGGGCGGCCGACGAGGACTTCGCCGTCACCGTTGCCACGGACGCCTGCATCGGCACGCCGCCCGAGCACCATGCGTCCATGCTCCGGCACAGCCTGGCGTTCGTCGCCCGCCTGGCCACGGCGGACGAGCTCATCGCCGAGTGGTCAGCTTGACTGCGGCCAGGCGATGGCCTTGGTCTCGAGATACTGCTCGAGCCCCTCGATCCCGCACTGACGCCCGACACCACTGGCCTTGTAGCCGCCGTAGGGAGAGTCGGCGCCGTACCACATGCCGCCGTTGACGCTCATGGACCCGGTCCGCACCCGTCGCGCCAGCGCGGTGGCGCGCTCCTCGGAGGCGGAGACGATGCCGCCCGACAGTCCGTAGCTGCTCTCGTTGGCGATCCGCACTGCGTCGTCGTCGTCCTCGTAGGGGATGACAGCCAGCACCGGGCCGAAGATCTCCTCCTGCGCGATCGTCATGGAGTTGTCCACGTCGACGAAGAGCGTGGGCTCGACGTACCAGCCCTTGGGCAGGTGCGAGGGGCGGCCGCCCCCGACCACGAGCTTCGCTCCCTCCTCCTGGCCGCGCTCGATGTAGCCGAGCACGCGGTCACGCTGGCGGGCGCTGACGAGGGGACCCATGACGACCGCGTCGCTGCTCGGATCGCCGTAGGGCACTACGGCCATGGCGGCGCTGATCAACTCGACGCCCTCGTCGTAACGGGAACGGGGTAGGAGCATGCGCGTCTGCATCGCGCAGCCCTGGCCACCGTGGACGCAGACCATCGACGCGCCGGGGACCGAAGTGGCGAAGTCGGCGTCGTCGAGCACGATCATGGCCGACTTGCCCCCCAACTCGAGGAAGGTCTTCTTGAGGGTGGGAGCGCCCTTCTCCATGATCCGGCTGCCGGTCATGGTGGACCCGGTGAACGAGATCATGTCCACCAGCGGTGAGACCGTGAGCTCCTCCCCGACCAGATGGTCGGCGGAGGTCACCACGTTGACCACCCCGGGTGGGATGTCGGTCTTCTCGGCGATCAGGCGGCCCAGCCGCGTGGCATTCCAGGGGGTGTCGGGTGCCGGCTTGATGATCACGGTGTTGCCAGTGGCGAGGATCGGCCCCAGCTTGTTCAGCGTGACCTCGAGCGGGTAGTTCCACGGAACGATGGCACCGATGACGCCGATGGGCTCTTTCCAGACGGCACGGCGGCTCTGGATGCCCATCATGTTCCCGTCCGGCAGCCCGCGGTCCCAGGAGAACTCGTCGATCATCTTGGCCGGCCACCGAAGCGCTTCCTCGAGCGGCCAGTCCAACTGCGCGGCGTAGGTCATCATGCGCGGCGTACCGACCTCTGCAATTAGCTCCTCGCGGTACGCCTCCCGCTCGGACTCGAGCGCCTCCTGCAGCTGCTCGAGGGAGCGCTTGCGCAGCGCGCGATTGGTCGACCAGTCGGACTCGTCGAAGGCCTCCCGCGCCGAGGCGATGGCGCGCTGCATGTCTGCGGCGGAGGCGTCGGCCACCTCGCCCAACACCTCTTCGGTGGCGGGATTGATGTTCTCGAAGCGCTTCCCTGAAGCGGCCTCGACGAGCTCGCCTCCGATGAGCATGCGTACCTCGCCGGCACTGCCTTGGTCAGTCATGGTGCGCCCCTTCCTCTGGACCCGACGGCGACACTACGAATGCCCGGCTCAACCGGTCAAGGCGGCGAGCTGCCCCGGCCGGGCTCCGGTGGTCCGCGGAGCCGGTCGAGCCGGTCGAGAAGGCCGGTCCGGCCGGTCGACCACTCCGGCGAGAAATCCCTCCGGTGTGTCGATTCTGCGGAATCCCGTTCGACGCTCTGCCAGAGTGAGGCGAGAGACGCCTCACGGAGAGCACAAAGGAGCACCAGATGCGATTCTTCGGATACACCCTCGCCAACGAGGCGGAGACGCCGACCGAGCCGCCCCGACCCGAGCTCTACGAGGAGATGGGCAAGTTCGTGGAGGAAGCGGTCAACGCCGGCGTCATCGTCGCCACGGGCGGCATCGCGCCCACGGCGGAGGGCGCCATGATCACCCTGAAGGACGGCGAGTTCACCATCGTCGACGGCCCCTTTGCCGAGGCGAAGGAGCTGGTGGGCGGCTGGGCGCTGATGGAGTGCCGCGACCGGGACGAGGCCATCGAGTGGTCCAAGCGCTTCGTCGCCGTCCTGGGGGAGGGCGAGGTCCGCATCCGCCCCGTCCTGTGAGCAGGGCGGGGCTGTCGGAGCTCAGGGGTGGTGGTTGAATCGGTGGCGTGTCGGCCCCCGATTCGACCACCGCGATCGAGACGGTCTACCGGATGGAGTTCCCCCGGGTCGTCGCGACCCTGGCGGCCTTCGTCGGCGACATCGGTCTCGCCGAGGACCTGGCCCAGGACGCGCTCGTCGACGCGCTGCGCCAGTGGCCCCGCGAGGGCACCCCGCGGCATCCCGGCGCATGGCTCACCACGGTGGCCAAGCGCAAGGCCGTCGACCTGTTTCGCCGCAATCGCACGCTCGAGGCCAAGTACACCCAGCTGAGCCGGGAGTTGCAATCGGCGCTGCCCGACCACGGTGACGTCGTCGCCGCCACACACGCACCCTCCTCGGAGAACATCGCCGACGATCGCCTGCGGCTGATCTTCGTCGCCTGCCATCCGGTGTTGTCGCTCACCGCACGGACGGCGCTGACCCTGCGACTTGTGGGTGGTCTCACGGTGCGCGAGATCGCCCGCGCCTATCTGGTCCCCGAGTCGACCATCGCCCAACGCATCGTCCGCGCCAAGAAGACGATCGCCAGGGAGGCCGTCCCCTTCGCGGTGCCGACGGGAGCGGACCGGACGGCGCGGCTCGGCTCGGTGCTCGAGGTGATCTACCTCATCTACAACGAGGGGTACTCGGCCACCTCGGGCGACGACTGGCTCCGGCCCGAGCTCTGCGCCGAAGCCCTCCGTCTCGGCCGCGTCCTGGCCGCGCTGGCGCCGGAGGAGGCCGAGGTCCACGGGCTGGTGGCGCTGATGGAGTTCCAGTCGTCCCGCCTGCGCGCCCGCTCGGGCCCCTCCGGCGCCCCGGTCCTGCTGCTCCATCAGGATCGTCGCACCTGGGACCGCCTCCACATCAACCGGGGCGAGGCGGCCCTGGCCCGGGCCGAACGGCTCGCCGGGGCCCGCGGCCCCTACACCTTGCAGGCAGCCATCGCCGCCTGCCACGCCCGCTCCTTCCGCGCCGAGGACACCGACTGGGGCCGTCTCGTGACGCTGTACGGCGAACTGGCCCGCACGGCCCCGTCGCCCATCGTCGAGCTCAACCGGGCCGTCGCCGTCTCCATGGCCTCGGGACCCGGTGCGGCCCTCACCCTGGTCGATCAGCTGCGCGAAACGGGGACCCTCGAGCGCTACCACCTGCTCTACAGCGTGCGCGGAGATCTGCTCGACCGGTTGGGACGCGATGTCGAAGCCGCGTCGGAGTTCGACCGCGCCGCGGCGTTGGCCTCCAACGCGCAGGAACGGAGCCTCTCGGAGGGACGGGCACGTACCTGTCGGGCCCGGACCGCCGCGGCCGGCGGGGCCTCGCCCGTCACGACGCCCGGCTCCGCCTGAGTCCCCAGCGGGCTCGCCCGGCCCACCACGGCCGGAGCTGCAGACGCGCTGGCGGGAGCGTCCCGTAGACGAGGACGGCGCGTCCGCGTTGCAGGCAACGGAGCTCCTCGGGTGGCAACAGCCGTCGCGGTCCCGTCGTCGACGTCGTCGACCGGCGGCCGGTCGGATCACGGGTGACCGAGGGATGCGTCGCCTCCTCGTCCCCGATGAGCCGGCTGGCGTACTCGAGCGTGTCGGGATCGGCGATGCCGGGCAGGAACAACTTGGCCCGGTGGTTGTTCAACACCGTGGGCGCCCGGGCGCCGTAGCGGCCCCGCACCTGCGCCAGGTCCTGCCAGATCGTCACGATCTGGATCCCGTGTGACGCGCAGGTCGCCGCCAGCCCGTCGAGCTCGGCCAACGGAGCGATGTGCGCCGCCTCGTCGAGCACGACCAGGAGTGGCGGGTCGAGGGGGCGCCCGGACTTCGTCGCACTGGCGAACGCATGCGCCAGCACCGCCTGGGTCAGCGCGGTGAAGTACCCGCGCAACCAGCGCTGGTCGTGGGCGGGCGCGCAGAGGTACAGCGTGTGCGCACCACCGAGCAGATGGCCCGGTTCGAACGAGCGATCCGCTGACGGTCCGGGCGGCGGATGAGCGAAGGGGGCGAGCACGGTCTCGGCCGTCGTGTAGATGGAGCTCCGTGTCCGGTCGTCACGGGACCAGGTCGCCTCCGCCGCATGGAGCACCTCGGGCGGTGCGGCGCGCTCGAGGATGGCCGCCACCTCCCCGACCTCCTGGGTGTCGACCCAGCGCACGACGTCGGCCATGGTGCGCCCGTCGACCGCCGCGGCGACGAAGAGGGGGGCGAGGAGCTTGGCGGCGGTGGCATACCAGAACTCACCGTCCCCTGTCGTGCCGTCGCCCTTCGCCGCGTCACACAACGCAGCGGCGACCCGACACGCGTCACGCCATTGTCCGCACATTGTGAGCGGGGACCAGGTACTGGCCCGCACGCCCGTGCAGCCGGTCGGGTCGACGCACCACACCTGACCTTGGCGCCCCCGCGTCCCCAGGGTGTGACGGAGGAGATCGCTCTTGACGCTGGCGGCCAGCACGGGACCCCGCCAGCCCAAAATCGCCGGGACCGCGAGGCTGGTGGTCTTCCCGCTCTGCGTCGGGCCCACCACGACCAGGGACTGCGCCGTCTCGGCGGCGAGCCCCGAGCGCCGCGCCACTCCGGGCAGGACGCCGAGAAGGAGACGGCCGCGCGGAGCCGCGTCGGCCGAAACCAGCAACGGGCGCAGGTCACGTCGCCTGGCCCAGCGAACACCCCGTCGCGTGCCACTCCGACGCCGCTCCGTCCATGCCCCACCTCCCTGCGAGATCCCGGCGAGCAGGACGCCGCCGAGCGCGACGGGCACCACGACCGACGTGAGACCCGTCACCCCTCACCCCGCCGTCATGGCCGCATCGGTGTCGACGATGGACCGCTCCGTCGCGCCGAGCCGGTGCTGCACCAGGAAGGATCGTTGGCCCACCTTCCACAAGGCGATGCCCCGTCGGAGCTGTGGCAGCAGGTCCGTCTCGGTCGCCGACAAGGAGAGCAGCTCGGCCGCCGCCTCCAGCTCGCCGGGCGACTGTGCGTACACCACCCGCGTCTCGGAATCCGACAAGAGGCCCTGCGCCAGCGCCACCTGCTCGGAGTCCGACGCGCCGACGGAGCGCAGGTCCGACACCCGGTGCAACACCGCCACGTTCGACACGCCGAAGGCCCGGGAGAGCTTCCACGACGACTGCAGCCAGCGCGCCACCCCGAGGTTCGAGAGGATCGCCCATGCCTCGTCCACGACGAGGAAGAAGCGACCTCGTCCCGACGGGGTGACGCCGCCACCGGCCGCCGCCCGGGCGAGCGCGGCCTGCAACCAGGCGGTGGCGCAGGCCATCAGGACGCCCAGGGCGGCGGACGAGTAGAGCGCCGAGAGGTCGAGCACCACGAGCGGCGCCGAGAGGTCGAGTCCGGGCGTCGTCGGGCCGTCGAACATGCCGCAGAGGTCACCGTGCACGAGCCGGCGCAACTCCAGCGCGACGTCGCGCCCATCTTCGAGGAGATCACGCTGCTCGGTCCGCAGCGAGCGGGCCGCGTCGGTGGTCGGCGCCAGGAGGGCCTCGACCACCGTCGGCACGGTGGGAACGGCGGTGGTGCGCGTGGCCTCGGCCAGCGCGGCGCCCAGCGCCGCTCGCTCGCGCGGGGTCAGTCCCCGACCGAGACAGGCACTGCCCAGGGAGGACAGCAATTCCATCCGCCGGCGTCCGGTGGCGTCGGGTCCGGCCTCGGCGTCAACGTTCGCATCGGGTCCCGGGTCGAGCGGGTTCAGCCGGACGGAGCCCCCCGGCCGCAGCGCCACCGGGCGCACCCCCCAGGCATCCGCCAGGTCGCCGTACTCACCCTTGGGATCGACCACCCAGGCCCGGCGACCGAACACCGCCTGGCGCCACAGGAACGTTTTGACGAACGCGCTCTTGCCCCGGCCGATCTGGCCGAACACGACCATGTTGGGGTTGGAGACCACGCCGGCCGCATAGAGCTCGAAGGGGTCGAAGACGAAGGAGCCGCCGAGCAGGTCGTCACCGATGACCACCCCGCGCTGCCCGAGACCCGCCTCTGCGATGAACGGGTACGCCGCGCCGAGGTTCCGCGTCGTCACCTGGTGGGCCGGCACCCGGGGCATCCGTTCCCTCACGGCTGGTGAACGGTCGCCGGGGCCGTGCGGACGCTCCGTTACCTTGAGCGGAACGCACCGTCGCCGGTCGCGAGGAAGGTGGAGCGCAGATGAGCGAGCCCGATCGTCCGCCTCAGCCCCTCGTGGTGACGCTGGCCGCCCTCACCGTCGTCAGCGGCTTCGTCGACGCCGTGAGCTTCCTCGGCCTCGGTCACGTGTTCACGGCCAACATGACCGGCAACGTGGCCCTGGTCGGGTTCGCCGCGGCGGGTGCCCCCGGGTTCTCCGTGGCGGCGAGCCTCTGTGCCCTGGGAGCGTTCCTCGCCGGCGCCGTCGTCGGGGGTCGCCTCGTGCACAAGATCAGTCCCCAACGGAGCCTGCTCCTCGTGGTGATGGTGATCGAGGCGGGCTCCACGTCCGCGGCGACGATCGTGTCCGGCACGGTCGCGGCGATCGGCACCGGGTGGCCGCGCTACACCGTCATCGCCCTCCTCGCCGTCGGCATCGGGATCCGGAATGCCGCCGTCCGTCACATCGGCGTTCCCGACATGTCCACGACGGTGCTCACCACGACCTTGACGAGGCTGGCGTCGGGTTCACCCCTCGCCGGCGGCGGCAACCCGCACGCGCGACTCGGCCTGACGTCGGTGGTGTCGCTGTTCGGCGGCGCACTCGTGGGCGCCCTCCTCGTGCTGCATGCCGGCACGACCTGGTCGCTCGGCATCGCCGCCGGCATCGTCGTCGCCGCTGCCGTGTTCTTCTACCGGGAGGCGCCGCTCGAGCTCGGTCTCGCCCGATAACACCGCCGGCCCATCGCCACCGGCGCGGTCAGAGGACCGGTCGCCCGTCCTCCAGATAGACGCACACGGCCCCGGCCGCCAGGGCCGCGCCGACGCGGCGGCGCAGCGGGCCACTGAGGAGGGCGAGCGCCTCCCCCGGATCGAGCATCCGGTGCTCGGACAGCTCCTCCTCTTGCAGGGTGATGGAGGCGAGCACCGCATCGGACAGCACGCCGCAGTCGAAGAGGAACCGCATGCCACCCGGTTTGGAGGGCTTGGGCCGGAGGAAGTCGACCGCAGCCAGTCGTCCGTGCGCGACCGTCAGGCCGACCTCCTCGCCCACCTCGCGCCGGCAGGCCTCCCAGGGCGTCTCGCCGTCCGCCTCCATGATCCCACCCGGGATCGTCCAGTGCGCCTTGTAGGTCGGGTTGGCGACGAGCAGCCGGCCCCGCTCGTCGAAGATCAGCGCGCCGGCCGACGCCGGGATCCGGGGCAGGACGAACGGCAGTTCGTCGCCGGCCAGCGTCACCCGTCGCCACCGCCGTCGCTCACGCGATGCCCAGCCGTTCGAGCTGCTCACCCGGTGCATCGACCGAAACCAACGCGTGGCGCAACAGCTCCACCATGTCCGCCTCGACCGCGGTGCCGACGAGGTTCTCGTCCTCGCCCGGATCCTGGTCGAGGTCGAAGAGGAAATGCGCGTCGACCGCACCGCGCCCGACCCAGAACGGCAGGCGGTCGCCGGGCTCGAAGGGCTGGCGGATGACGGGAACGTCGGAGCCCGGCATGAAGTCGAGCCGGGCCCGCCGATCGGGTGGGGGGAGGCGGACCGCGTCCTCCAGCCCGTGCACGGTCATGGTGGACCAGCGGTTCGACCACATGGAGAGCGGGAAGTTCTGCCCGTCGGCGCCGCGGGCGTACTTGCTCCGGCCGTCCGTCACCCGCACCCAGTTCCCGTAGACCCCGCCGATGGCCCACTCCCGCACCGCCGCGGCCTCCCCCCGGACCAGAGGGGCGAGCGATGCCCCATGGGTGCCGGCGCAATGCGGCACCCCGAACACGTCGGCAATGGTGGCGTTGATGTCGACGTTGGTCGTCAGCGCGGCACATTCCGTCCCGCCGGGCAACCCCGGCCAGTGCACGAGCAGCGGGATGTGGCCGAGCGACTCGTACTGCATGACGCCCGGCTTGCCCCAGATGTCCTTCTCGCCGAGATAGTGGCCGTGGTCCGTGCACACGATGACCGCGGTCGAGTCCCACAGCCCGCGCTCGTCGAGCGCGGCGAACACCTCGCCCACCCAGTGGTCGATCATGCTGAGCTTGGCGCCGTAGTTGGCGCGGATCTGCCGGCCCTCCCGCTCGCTCAGGCGCCCCTGCGCCACGGCCCCGACGTCATAGGGGGGCCAGATGAGCAGCTCGCCCTCCCAGTCCGGGTCGTAGCGCCCGGCCCAAGGCTCGGGGGTGTCGAACGGCTCGTGGGGGTCGAACTCGTCGACGAACAACAGGAACGGGGCGTCGCCCGGCGCGCCGTCGCGCAGCCAGCCGGCGGCGGTCCGCATCGTCTTCGGGCCCGGGAAGTCCTCCTCGGCGCGGAAGAACGTGCGCGAGCGGTCGTAGGGCCGGTCCTCCGCCTCCGCCCAGCCCATCCGGTCGCGAAAGAACCACCCGCCCCCGCGGGCGGGCAGGGCGGGCGATCCGATGGCGCTCGGGTCGGGGTACGTGCGCCACGGGTCACCCTCGTGCCCGCGCACGTAATCCCAAGCGCTGAAGTCGGTGTGGTAGTTCTCCCCGCCCACCTCGAAGAGATGCGGGTGATCCGACACCAGCATGGTGGTGACGCCGGCCCGCCGGAGCTGTTGCGTGATGGGCTCCTCCCAGACCTCGATGGAGCCCCAGGGCCGCCACAGGAAGTCGAGGGACCCGCACAGAATGTCGTGGCGCGCCGGCATGCACGGGAGCGAGCCGGTGACGTGCGAGGTGAAGCGGACGGCGCGCTCCCGGGCGAAGGCGTCGAGATGCGGCGTGGCGAACTCCGTGCCGCCGTAGCTGCCGAGCATGTGGCGGTTGAGGCTGTCGAGCAGGAGCACGACCACATTGCGGGGGACACCGGGTCGCTGCGCATCACCCGCCGCGAGCGGGCCCGGATCTGGGCGTGACGGCATGGGGTCATCGTAGGTGGACGCGTCGGCGTCACCGCAGCCCGCGGCAGAGCGGCAGCGTGCACGTGTACGCCGACGCCTGGTCGCCGTAGAGCCGCCGCAGAGCCAGACGGCTCTGCCCCGCAGCGTGCTGCACGACGTCGCACGCCGCCACCAGCTCCTCTTCGCTCGGCGCCGACACCGTGACGAAGCCCGAGTAGCGAAAGGAGGCGTGGCCCTCGGCGAGCTCCGCCTCACGGCGCGCCAGGACCTCGGACTCGCGGGCATGGCGGGCGGTCGAGACGAAGCCCCCGCGCCGGCGTAGCTCGGCGTCGGCAAGGTCCGCCGTCCGCGACGCCTCCACCTTGCGCACCGCCGCATCGGGGCCGAGCGGCTCCATCACCACTGCGAACGTCGAGCGGGCTGCGCCGAGGAGGACGGGTGCCAGGAAGTCGCTGCGCACCTCGACGCGCGGCCATTCCGCCACCCAGAAGGTGGCGTGGACCATCCCGTCGACCCGCACGTCCGACCAGCGCTCCTCCATGGCCATGGGCCAGTGGTCCTGCGCCGGCGGGGAACCGGCCGCGGCGCCATGCGGCTCGTACGTGCGGAGCAGCTGCCGGGCGAGATCATCGGCCGAGAGGACGGACTCGACCTGCACGTCGGCGTCGGCCAGCAGGCGGACGAGCGAGGCCATCTCCCGGGCCAGGGCGGCGCACCCGACTTCGACGGACCTGTTCTGGCGCACCTGCACGGCGAGGACGACGTCGTGGCCACAGGTGTGCGAGTCCATGTCGGTGAGCAGCGCGTCATACGAGGCGGTGCAGGTCGACGCCGCGTCGGGCGCCGCGTCGGTGGCGAGGTACGACCGCAACCCTTGGCCGTCGTCGGGGAAGGACGCCGCCACCCACTGCATACGGTGCACCGGCGAGCCCTCGCGGGCCAACGAGGCGAGCAGCGAGGCCCAGGCACCGACCCGGCGGTCCTGCTCGTCCGCGCCCAGCAGCGCGAAGCTCCGGCCGCGCAGCGAGACCGCCGCCGTCAGGGTTCGCGCCGCGCGGTCGTGCACCACGCCCATGTCCTGCCAACCGGCGCGCAGAAGGCGCATCCCGCGCAGCGCGCCGAGACGTGCGGGACCCCGCATGCCCGCACGGCGGGTACCCCAGCACACAACCACGGGCAGCCACTCGTCGCCGGTCCGCCCGGCCACCGGTACGGTCGCCAGCGCGCCGTAGAGGACGAGGATGCCGACGGCCGACGCCACACCCACCGCGTTGGGCTCCCAGCGCAGCACGAGCACACCGAAGACGAGTCCCACGGCCACCGTGAGTATCTGACCGGCGCGCCAGCCTGCCAACACGCCGCCCCGCTCACGGGGTCCGAACCGGTAGCGCGACCCGCGCTCGCCGCTCACGACTCGGGACCCTGGCCCGGCGGCCACGCGGGCGGCAGCTCCTTGAGAGAGGGTCCCCCGTCGTCACCCATGTAGTACCGCCTCTCCCCGGGTTCGTATCTGCGGATCAGGCCCCGGCCCGGTGGGACGCCTTCCCACATCCAGACGTCCTCGGGTGTGGCGGGCCCGATGCGTGCCTCCAACCCGTAGCTGCGCCGAGCCCCGACCCGCTGGGCCGGGTCCGACTCGAACCCAGTTGCCCTCGATTCGGCGCCCCGATCGGCACCCTCTTCGGCGGAACCCGAATCCGACGCCGGGGTGGGCCGGGCCAGAAGCGGCTTCGGCCCTTTGGGCTTCGGCCTGATGCCCGAAGCGACCAAGTCGTCATAGGCCCGTTGCGACCCCGGATCACCATCGGCCATGCGTACACCCGAGGCTCCGCCACCCTCTTGATCTGCCCCTTCGTCCGCGCCCGCCGCCCCTGCAGCCCCCGCCGCCCCTGCAGCCCCTGCCGCTCCCGCGGCCCCTGCCGCGGCCGCCCCGCCAGCGACCGCCGCCGCGGACTGGGCCAGCACCCGCTTGTCACCGAGTGCGCCCAGCCCCTCGTGCAGCGCATGGTTCGCCGCCGTTCTGGCCGGTCGGGTCACGGCCGCCGTCCCCCGCTCCCGCAGCCCGTCGAGATGCCCGACGGCACCCGCCTCGACGGCCGGGATCATGCGGAGGATGGCGAAGGGGACGAACGTGGCCATCACGAGTAGCGCGCCGCCGCCCAGCACAGAGGAGAAGCCCGACCCGTGGGTGCCGGACCCGGCCGTGCCCGAGGACACGGCACCGGCCGCCAGGCTCAACGTCGCCACGATCACGAACTTGGACAGGATGAGCGCGGCCAGCGTCTCGACCAGCCGCCGGCACCAGTGGGACACCGCCGGCCAGACCAGCGTGGCGAGGGCGAGCGGCAGGAACAGCACGGCGACGTAGACCGCGGCCGCGCGGATGAGCAGCTCCAACCAGAGCACGAAGGACGCCACGGCGACGAGCAACGCGATGAGCAGGAGCACGAAGCTGGCGATCGTCGGGTCGGCTGCGGCAGCGACCAACCCGGACGTGACGCCGGTCAGGAGGGAGTTGACGTCCGCGTTGGTGCCCCCCGCCACGGCGTCGCTCATGGCGTCGGTGGCGGAGAGACTCAGGATGACGATCTGGACCGCCACCACCGCCAGCAACAACGCCATCGGGAGCTGGACGAGGAAGGTGCGGACGAGCTGCCCCGGGTTCTGGCGCACCACGGCCTGCAGGGTGGAGGCCAGCAACATCGGGAGGATCACCACGCCGGCCAGCGCCGTCATCTGGCCGTAGTGGGAGCGGAACCAGGTGGCACCCACGTCCACCGTCGTGGTGGAGCTCAGCACGTCGCCGATCTGGCCCAGCAGCCACTCCGCACCGCTGGCCACCCACTGGCTGATCCCGCTGAGGACCGTCTGGAAGCCCGAGGACGCGATCGAGCCGCCGATGCTGCCGGCCTGGCAGATCGGGTTGAGCGCGTCGAGACCGGTACAACCGGCGGCGAGCATCGATCAGTGCAGGTTGGTCCCGGTGTGGAAGAAGAAGTTGACGATCGGTGGCGCGGCGCCGATCAGGAGGGCCGCCAACCCCGAGACGAGCACGGCCCGGCGCCCGACCATCGACTGCTGGAAATTCTGGGCGTGGACGCCCAGGGCCCAGGCGGCGGCGCCGATGAGCAACCCGGCCAGCGCCGCGATGAGGGCCCAGGCGCCGAGCCCGTTGGTCAGTTCCTGCAGGGTCCCGCCACCGGGGAGCGCGTTCACGCTCGGGTTCAGCGAGACATCGGCCAGGTGCCAGACGACCATGGGTGCCCTCCGTGGAGACTGCCGGCGCCGGACCCTCCGGGACGCCGTTCGGGCGGAGAACGGTTCACCGCGACGCACTTTTGGCGTTCCTTCCGACGCGCCGGGCGGGCGGGCGGTGCGCGGCGCGCGCGCCGGGGGTTGCAGAAGGGGCAGCTCAGGGGCGCTGGTCCTGGCAGCGGCCACCAAAAGGCGGGCGAGACCTGCGTCGGGCCTGGCCGAGCCGTTCGCTCGGCACGCTCCAGCCCTGTCATATTGGGGGCGTGCTGTTGAGCGGGCCGGGGGAAGTCAATCTGAGCATGACCCAGGAGGTCCTGCTCATTGTGATCGCCGTGGCCGTGTGCGTGGCCGTCGGCTTCGTCGCCGCCCTCCTCGGGCGGCGCTCGGGCCGGCGGGCCATCTCGCAGCGCCTCGCCTCGCTCGGAACCCGCCTCGGGCTCGACCCGCCCAAGGACGAGTACAACGTCGAGACCTCCCTGGCCTATCTGGAGCAGGTGACCGGTGGTGCCGCACAGGCTGTGACCGAGTCGAGCTCCGACGCCATCCGCCTCCGGCGCTCGCTCGACACGCTCACCCAGGGCGTGGTGCTGTGCGACGAGAACGGCGCGGTGATCTACCGCAACGGTCGCGCGAATGCCTTGATGGTCAGCCGCCACGGCGACGCCCTCGCCGCACAGGCGGTGACCGACGTCCTGGAGGACGCCTGGCACGAGGGCTCGGCGGAGCGCACCCTCGATCTCTACGGCCCGCCCCGGCGCACCCTGCAGGTGCGCGCCCGCCAGATCGACGACGGGCGCCGGCCGCTCGGAGTGATCGCGTTGATTGAGGACGTCTCGGAGCGACGCCGGCTCGAGGAGATCCGGCGCGACTTCGTGGCCAACGTCAGCCACGAGCTCAAGACGCCGATGGGCGCGCTCGGGCTCCTGGCCGAGACGCTGGTCTCCGAGCCTGACCCCGACGTGGCGCAGCGTCTGGCCGGTCGCATCCACAACGAGGCCTTCCGCGTCAGCCGCATCATCGACGACCTGCTCGACCTCTCCCGCATCGAGTCCGAGGAGGCGCCGCCCCGCGAGCCGGTGCTCGTGAACCTGGTGATGGCCGACGCCATCGAGCGCGTGCGCGCGACGGCGGACCAGCGGGGCATTGAGATCGTGCTGCACGAACCCTCCCCGCCGGTCGCCGTGTTGGGCGACCGGCGCCAGCTCGTCTCGGCCATGCACGCCCTCCTCGAGAACGCCATCACCTACTCCTACGACAACTCCAAGGTGGTCGTGACCGGCGCGGTGCAGCGCTTCAACCCCAACCTGAGCCACCCCTCCGTCGCGGGAGCCCTCGACGGCGACGAGCACGGAACCGGCCCGGTGACCGGCGAATTCCCCGCGGTGACCGGCGACACCACGACGGACGGCAACGCGGCGGCCGCGCCCGGGGAGAGCCCGGTGGAACCGGTCTTCACCCCCGAGATCCTCGACCAGTACTCGTCGCTGGGGCAATCCGCCCCCGGCGCCTCGGCCGCCACCGGCACCACCGCGCCGACCATGCCCGTGCCGCCGGTGATCACGGCCGAGGGTGACACCGCCGGAACCGGTCCGGCGGACAGCGCCGCGGCGACCTCGCCCAATTGGCGCATCGAGGAGCGGGACAACGTGCGGCTGTCGGTGCAGGACCACGGCGTCGGCATTCCGGCCCGAGACCTCGATCGCATCTTCGAGCGCTTCTACCGCGTCGACCACGGGCGCAGCCGCGACACCGGCGGTACCGGGCTCGGCCTCTCCATCGTGCGCCACGTCGCCAACAACCATCAAGGGTGGGTCGACGTCGAGTCGCGGGAGGGCGAGGGGTCCACCTTCACCCTCGTGCTGCCGGTGCAGGCGGAGCGCGTCGCGTGAGCAAGGTGGTCGCGGCAAAGCCCGCCAAGAAGGCAGGACGCACGTCGCCCGGCGAGGGACCCGTCAAGGTGCTGCTGGCCGAGGACGAAGAGTCCTTCATCGAGGCGCTGGTGATCGGCCTGAGCAACGAGGGCTTCCGGGTGACCGTGGCCCGCGACGGCAACGAGGCCCTGCAGCTCTTCGACGAGACCGGGCCCGACATCCTTCTGCTCGACCTCATGCTGCCCAAGCTGTCGGGCATCGACGTGTGCCGGGCCATCCGGACGCGCTCGCAGGTCCCCATCATCATGGTCACGGCCAAGGGCGCCGAGATCGACACGGTCGTCGCGCTCGAGGTCGGCGCCGACGACTACGTGACCAAGCCCTACCGACTGCGCGAGCTCGTGGCGCGCATGCGCGCCGTCCTGCGGCGCGCACCCGGCGGCTCCGAGGCCACTGACGCTGCGGGCTCCGTCGAGTTCGGCACCGACGGCATCTGGGAGTCCAACGGGATCAAGGTCGACTTCGACCAGCGCCGCGTGTTCGTGCGCGGTGATGAGGTCCACCTGCGTCGCAAGGAGTTCGAGCTGCTGCGCCTGCTCGTCGAGAACTCCGGACGCGTGCTCACCCGCGACGTGCTCATCGACCGCGTGTGGGGCACCGACTACATCGGCGACACGAAGACGCTCGACGTGCACATCAAGCGGTTGCGCTCCCGGATCGAGGCCGATCCCTCGACGCCGGTGCTCATCACGACCGTGCGCGGCGTGGGCTACAGATTCGCGGCCGCCTGACGCGTCGCTCGGTCCGCCAAAGTCCGTCCGGCGCGCAGGTTTTGCGCCGTGACGCCGGCGTCAGGTTGCTCCCCATGCGCGGCCTCTGGAACACTCGCCCGCTCCGACCAACTCTTGAGGATGGTTCATGCCTGTTGCACGTAAAGCCGCCGTTTTTCTCGCGATCGGAACGGTGGCGATGTTCCTCCCGGCAATCGCTCACGACACGGCGGGTGCAGCGATCGTCCCGCCGCAGAACCCGCCCGGCAACGTCTCCCCGGCACCGGGCTACTTCGGACCCTGCGGGAGCGTGGCGCAGCCGAACCCCTTCTGCCCCGCAGGGCTCACGACCATTTTCGGGGACCGGCAGGTCGAAGGGGTGGGCCCCATGAGCCTGCCCGGCAACTGGGGCGCG
This sequence comes from uncultured Acidimicrobiaceae bacterium, assembly GCA_963719485.1. Taxonomy (GTDB): domain Bacteria; phylum Actinomycetota; class Acidimicrobiia; order Acidimicrobiales; family RAAP-2; genus Bog-473. Next base: position 1,549,834 of record OY970387.1, on the reverse strand, counting down.
CTCGACGCCGCCCGAGCAGCTGTTCGTGCTGACCGACCTCGAGCGGGTCGACCGCGGGATCGCCCCGATCGCCGGACTGGCCGCCGGCCTGAACGTGTACGCCCAGGCCGGAGCGAACGGCCAGCGCGATCCGGCTTTCCCGCCGTACGGGAACGGGGGCGCCGCCACCTACGCCTCGACGCCCTCACTGGCCACGGCCATGGCGATCTGGATGTACGACGACGGGCCCGGCGGCCCCAACGGCGGGTGCAGCTCGGCGGGGGCGGCCACGTGCTGGGCCCACCGCGACATCAATCTCGGCCAGTACGCCTCGCCGGCACTGATGGGGGTGGGGTCCGGCCCCTCGACGACCCAGCTCTTCGTCGGGGGCGATACGGCAGAGGCTCCGTACTTCACGTGGTCAGACGTGACGCCGAACCTGCCCGTCGGCGTCTTCCCCTACGGGGTGAACGACTCGGTCACGCCGGGGGCGTCACAGACGACCACGATCGAACTGTGGGCGTCCGGCGAGAACATGAACATCTCGGTCGCTCAGAGCGGTGGGCAGGGCGTGTTCCACCTGAGCGGCTCGAGCTGCAACCTGCCGGCGGGTTCCTCGTGCGCCGTCTCCGTGACGTTCACACCGCCTTCGGTCGGCGTGTTCAACGCCACGTTGGTCGTCAATGGGCCCAACGGGACGCAGAACGTGCCGCTGCGCGGGGTGTCGAGCCACGGCTATCACGTCGTGGCCTCCGACGGCGGCATCTTCAGCTTCGGCGACGCCCACTTCTACGGCTCGACGGGGGGCCAGCACCTGAACCAGCCGGTGGTCGGGATGGCCGCCACCCCTGATGGCGGCGGCTACTGGCTGGTGGCGAGCGACGGGGGCATCTTCAGTTACGGCGACGCCCACTTCTCCGGCTCCATGGGCGGCAGTCCGCTCAACGCGCCGATCGTCGGCTTGACCCCGACTCCGGACGGCAAGGGCTACTGGGAAGTGGCCTCCGACGGTGGCATCTTCAGCTTCGGCGAAGCCCACTTCTACGGCTCGCGGGGCGGCCAACCCCTCAACCAGCCCATCGTGGGCATGGCCGCCGACGCCACCGGCCACGGGTATTGGCTCGTGGCGAGCGACGGCGGGATCTTCAACTACGGGGACGCGGCGTTCCTCGGCTCGACGGGGTCGATCCACCTGAACCGGCCCGTGGTCGGGATGGCCGCCAGCCATGACGGCGCGGGCTACTGGCTGGTGGCGAGCGACGGCGGCATCTTCAACTACGGGGACGCCACATTCCAGGGCTCCTCGGGTGCCCTGCCCCTGGTCAAACCCGTGATCGGCATGGCCGCCACCCCGGACGGCGGCGGGTACTGGCTCATCGCGTCGGACGGTGGGATCTTCAACTACGGCGACGCCGGCTTCTTCGGCTCTCTCGGCGGCCAGCCGCTCAACGCGCCCGCCGTCGGTGGGGCTGCGGCAGCCTGACCAAGGCAGCGCCCCCCGCACCCCGTCAGCCGATCAGACCGTCAGACGTTCGAAGTCGTCGGGGACGGTCACGCCCGCCATGGACGCCGTGTCCACCTGCTCCCCGAGATGCGTCAGGACCAAATGCACGTCGGGATGGGCGGACTGCAGCGCGCAGACCGCCTCCTCGTCCATGTGCGTGGACGGGACCCCGGCGGGGGTATGCCGGCCGTTGCACTCCACCACCAGCACCTCCGACTCGCGGGCCAGCTCGCTGAGCCCATCGCACGGGGTGGTGTCACCAGAGTAGGCCACGACCTTGCCGGCGCGCTCGAACAGGTAGCCGAAGCAGCGCAGGTACGGCACGTGCTCGACCTCGACCGCCCGGAAGCGCAGCGGCCCCGCCTCCTGCCAGCTCCCGTCGACCTCCACGAAGCGGAGGTCGAGGTTGGCGTGGCCCAGCGCGGTCACGGACTGCACCGCCCCCGCCTCGTTCATGTTGGCCAGGTGCGCCTCGATCCCCGGCGGGCCCACCACGTGCAGCGTGCGTCCGGCCGCTGCGCCCTCGGCGGCGGCGAGGAGGAGGAAGGGCCACCCGAAGCAGTGGTCGGCGTGGAAGTGCGAGACGACCACGACCTCGATGTCCTCCACCCTGAAGCCGCAGCGCGCCAGGTGCGGCAAGGCCGTGGGTGCGGGCTCCACGAGCACCGATCCGTCCATCACGAAGCTGTTCCAGTAGCGGCCCGGGGGGGCGAGAAAGTTACCCGTCCCCAGGAAGGTCAGCTCGGTCACCGGGTGTCGGCCAGGGACAGGAGTGCCGCCACCAGCATGGGGTCCCCCTCGACGTCGCCGTCGGGGACCGGGAGGCGCCGGTAGAGCATCAGGACGAGGTCCGACGCAGTCGCTCGCAGCTCGGAGACCCGGGTGCCGTCACCGGCGCCGCCGACGCGCCAGCTGGCGCCGGTGTCGACGGCGGTCAGCGTGACGGCGCCCGGCAGCGACGCCAGGTCGGAGCCGACCATGATCTCGATGAACTCGGGCACCCCGTCGTCGGCCAGCCCGGGGTGGAGCGGCATCGACGAGCCGGTCACGCCTTCGGCGTCCCAACGGTGCACGGACACCTCCTGTGCCTGGTGCCGGCCCACGGCACCCGCCGTGTGGGGCTCGGGCCACCACGCCCAGCAGGGCGAGTCGGCGCCGACCTCGCGGAAGGCGCCGAGCAGTGAATAGGTGCACCAGCCCAGCCAGGCCAGCAGGTCGCTGTCCTCGGGAAAGGCCGTCAGCCCGGCCCCGGAGCGCTCGGCCGCATTCTGCGCGTGGACGTTCTGACCCCAGTACCACTGCACCTCGCCGATGTGGTGGGCCAGGTCGCGCACCGACCACTCCGGAGTGGACGGCACCCTTGCCTCGAGATCGAGTGCCGCCACCGTCTCGGCCAGGCGCCGGCTCTCGGCTGCGATGATCTCGAGCCTGTCGCCGAAGCCGAAGTGCTCGCTCGGCGGGTGTCCCTCGATGCCGGTGATCGTCATGCCGCCAAGGGTGTTGCCCCTGGCGCCGGCGCTGGCGATGGTGACTGCGACGGCAACGGCCACGGTGACGGTGACGGTGACGGCGACCGGCGATGTCTCCCCAGACTATAAACGAATCTGTTTAGCGTTCCGGGAACGATCGCCAGCCCGGAGGGCAAGGAGGGCCAGAAGGGCCACACGACGAGAGCAGGCGACGGCCTCATGGCGCCTTGATCAGCAGTTCCCCGGCGAGATACGGCGCGAGGCACTCGGGCAACAACACCGTCCCGTCCTCCTGGCGTGCGCTCTCCACCAGGGCGGCCCAGATGCGGGGCCAGGCCAGTGCCGAGCCGTTCACCGTGTGCACCAGCTGCAGCGGCCCCCCGCCGGCGGGGCGGAAGCGCACGTTGGCCCGGCGGGCCTGGTAGTCGCGGAACCAGCTGACGGAGCTCACCTCGAGCCAGCGGTCGACGCCCGGCGCGTAGGCCTCGAGGTCGAAGGTGCGGGCCGACGAGCCACCGAGGTCCCCGCAGCACAGGTCGAGCACCCGGTAGGTCAGCTCGAGCTCTCGCAGCATCGACTCGGCCCGCTCCAAGATGTCGGCCTGCGCGTCGAGCGCATCTTCGGGCGTGGTGTACGCGAACAGCTCCACCTTGTCGAACTCGTGCACCCGCAGCAGGCCCCGCGTGTCGCGCCCGGCCGAGCCCGCCTCGCGGCGGTAGCAGGCCGTGGCCGCGGTGAAGCGCAGCGGGAGCTGGGCCTCCTCCAGGATCTCGCCCCGGTGCATGGAGGTGAGCGGCACCTCGGCGGTCGGGATCAGCCACAGGTCGTCGCGTTCGAGGTGGTAGGCGTCGTCGGCGAACTTGGGCAGGTGGCCGGTGGAGGTCATGGTCTCGGTCAGCACCACTGTCGGCGGCCGGATCTCCTCGTAGGCCGGCGAGTGCCGGTCGATGGCGAACGCGGTGAGCGCCCGCAGCAGCCGCGCCCCGGGGCCCCGGTAGAGGGGGAACATGGAGCCGGCCAGCCGCGCCCCACGCTCCATGTCGAGGATCTGCAGCGACTCGCCGATCTCCCAGTGCGGGACCTCCTGGTGCGCCCCCCGCGCCGGTGCCGGCTGCCCGGCCTCTTGCCCCGGCCACCACCGGCGGATTTCCACGTTGTCGTGCTCGCCGACCCCGTCCGGAGCGTCCTCCGCCGGGATGTTGGGGAGGTAGAGCAGCCCGGTCTGTCGCTGCTCCAGGAAGGCCTCGGCCTCGGCGGTGGCGACCCGTTCGTCGTCGCCCAGCTCGCGGCTCCGCCTGCTGAGGTCTGCGGCCCGGGTCTCGTCGCCCGCCTTCTTGGCCTGCCCGACCAGGCGCGAGAGCTCCTTGACCTCGGCCCGCATCTCTTCGGCGACACGCATCCGCGCGCTCCATGCCCTGTCGGCCTCCATCACCGCGTCCACCTCGGCCGCCTCCACGCCGCGACGGGCCAGCGCGGCCTTGACCCCGTCGGGGTCGTCACGGAGCACCCGGATATCGATCACTCCTGCTCAAAGTAGCCTGCGACGCCGTGCCAGCCGTCGAGGTCACGGGCCTCACCGTGCGCTACGGACCCGCGGGCACACGTGCGGCGGTGGACCATCTCGACCTGGCCGCCGATGCGGGTGAGGTGGTCGTCGTGCTCGGGCCCAACGGTGCCGGCAAGACGTCCACCGTCGAGACGCTCGAGGGCTACCGCCGCCCCGTCGCCGGCGAGGCGCGCGTCCTGGGGCTCGATCCCATCGCCGACCACGCCGCGCTCAGCGGCCGCGTCGGGGTGATGCTCCAGCGCGGCGGCGTGTACCCCATGCTGGGGCCGCGCCGCGTCCTCGACCTCTTCGCGGGCTACTACCCCGAGCCCGTGCCGGCGGGCGAGCTGCTCGACCTCGTCGGCCTGCGCTCGGTCGCCGCCACGCCCTGGCGCCACCTGTCGGGGGGTGAGCAGCAACGGCTCTCCCTCGCGCTGGCGCTCGTCGGACGGCCGGAGGTGGCTTTCCTCGACGAGCCGACGGCGGGCGTCGACCCCGAGGGGCGCATCGCCGTGCGCGCCGTGGTGGCCGACATGAAGGAGAGGGGCGTGTGCGTCGTCCTCACCACGCACGAGCTGGGCGAGGCCGAGCGGATGGCGGACCGCATCGTGATCCTGTCCTCGGGCCGCGTGGTGCTGGAGGGCACGCCGCACAGCCTCACCACCGGTGCGGGCCCCGGCGGCGGCGCCCCACCGGTCATCACGTTCGGGGCGCCCCCCGCGCTCGACATCGCCGCGCTGGCCGAGGCGGTGGGGACCGGGACCGTGGTCAACGAGACCGCGCCCGGGCGCTACCGGGTCGAGGCCTCGGGGGTCGCGACCCCCGCCGTCACCGCGGCCGTCGCCACGTTCCTGGCCGCGCGCGGCGCCACCCTCACCGACCTGGTGGCGGGCAAGACCCTCGAAGACGTGTACTTCGAGACGGTGGGGGCGGCCGCCGCGACGACAGCCGACGGGTCGGCCGAAGTCCGGGACCACACGACCCGACGCCGGGGCCGGAGGCGCTCCCGATGAGCACGACGGCTGGCACCCTGCGGCCGCTCACTGCGCAGACCAGCGCGGAGATCTACATGACCCTGCGCCGCGGCGAGACGCTGCTGCTGACCCTGGGCATCCCCGTGGTGTTCCTGCTCTTCTTCTCGAAGGTCTCGGTGGTCTCGACCCCGACGGCCACGCCGGCCAATTTCTTCGTGCCCGGCATCCTGGCGCTGGCGGTGATGTCCACGGCCATGGTCTCTCTCGGGATCGCCACCGGCTTCGAGCGCGGCTACGGGGTGCTCAAGCGCCTCGGCGCCACCCCACTGGGCCGGCCGCGCCTGCTCGGCGCCAAGATCGTGACGATCGTCGCAGTCGAGCTCCTGCAGGCCGCCGTCCTGCTGCCGGTCGGGCTGGCCCTGGGCTGGAATCCGGGCGGCGGGGGCTCAGCGGCGGTGGCAGGCGCCATCGGCGCGGTGCTCCTGGGCTCCGCCGCTTTCGCCGGCATCGGCCTCTTCATGGCCGGCACGCTACGGCCCGAGGTGAACCTGGCCGCGGCGAACGGCCTCTATCTGATCTTGCTCTTGCTCGGCGGCATGATCGTCCCGATCTCGAAGCTGCCCACCGGGCTGGCCGACTTCGCCAAGCTGCTGCCGGCTGAGGCGCTGTCCGCCGCGTTGCACGCCACCCTCGGCGCGGGCGCCGCCGTGCCGGCGGAGTCGTGGGCCGTTCTGGCGGTCTGGGCCGTGGCCGCACCGCTGGCGGCCGCGCTCACGTTCCGCTGGGAATGAGTGCGCGCTCGTCCTGGGTGAAGGTCGCCGGCGTGAGCTGGGCGCCTGCCACGATCTTGGAGATCGTGCCGTCCCCGTTGACGAACACCGTGTAGGGATCGCCGTCGAAGAAGAACGAGCCGCTCGTGATCGCGGCATCGTGGTCCGACGCCACCGGGAAGGTCACGCCTTCACCGCGGATGAATGACTTCGCAATCGATGTCTTGTCGAAGCTGTCGACCCCGATGACGCGGATCCGCGACAGCGGGCCACTTGACCGCTGCTGCTGTCGCACCACCGCGGTGAGCGGGGGCAGCTCCTCCTTGCAACTCGCGCACCAGGCCCCGAAGAACAGAAGGACGGCCGGTGTGCCGTTCCCGCCGCCGTCGGCCGGAACAGACACCTGGGACGAACCCGTTGGCCCGACGTTGCTTGACGTGAAATGCGGTACCTGATCGCCCACCTTGGGCTGACCCGAGCTTGGACTGCTGCCGATACTGGTCAGCAGCCCGATGAGCACGATGATCAGGAGACCGATGCCCAGCCCGATGAGGATGAAGCGCTTACGGGGTCGGCGCACGGTGACGACACCGTCGCCCGCCGTGGCGGCCGACGGCCCCGGACCCGGAGGTGGTGCGTCGGTCATCGCGCGGGGACCCTAGTGAATGTGATTGGAGATGAGTACGTCGCCCGCCATCGCCACGAACAGCACGGTGAGGTAGGTGATGGAGTACCCGAAGACCTTCATGGCGTCGCGCCCGGTGGCCTGCCCGTTTTGGGCCAGGCCCCAGAGTCGGGTCACGAGGTAGAGGAAACCGGCACCGAGCACGGCGGCGGTGATCATGTAGATCCAGCCCAGGTGGGCCACCGGCCCGAACAGGAACGACACCGCCACCAGCGCCACCGTGTAATAGACGATCTCCGTCGTCGTGCGCTTCATGGATGCCACCACCGGCAGCATGGGCACATCCGCCGCCCGGTAGTCCTCCTTGTAGCGCACCGCCAGGGACCAGAAGTGCGGCGGGGTCCAGATGAAGATGATGGCGAAGAGCACCACGGGCGCCCAGGCCAGGCTGTCGGTCACTGCCGCCCAGCCGACCAGCACCGGCACCGCGCCCGCCGCGCCGCCGATCACGATGTTCTGCGTCGAGCGGCGCTTGAGCCACAGGGTGTACACGAAGACGTAGAAAAGGGTGGCCGAGATGGCCAGCACGGCCGACAGCAGGTTGACCGCGAGCCACAGCTCCACGAACGCCGCCACCTCGAGCGCAAGCGCGAAGACAAGCGCCGCGGTGGGCGTCATGGCGCCGGTCACCAGCGGGCGGTTCTTGGTCCGGTTCATCAAACGGTCGATGTCGCGGTCCACCACCATGTTGATGGCGTTGGCCCCACCGGCCGCCAGCGCCCCACCGGCCAGGGTGGCGACCATGAGCCAGAGCGGGGGCAGGCCGCGCTGCGCCACCACCATGGTGGGGAGCGTCGTGACCAGCAGAAGCTCGATGATCCGTGGCTTGGTCAGGGCGACGTAGGCCCCGACGGTCGACCACGACCGCTTGGCTCGCAGGCCCGGAAGAAGGGGCGCCTCAATGGACATGTGCCCGCAGCCTACGGCCGAGGCTCGCCCGGGACCAGGCGACGGGCGCCGGTACGCTTGGCCAGAGTGTCTCGGCGCCGCACCCCCACCGTCTCACCCTCGCTGAGCCACCGGCTCGACGTCCTGGCCCTGGTCCTGACCGCCCTCATCGTGGTGACCGGGGCGGCGGTCCGCCTGACCGGCTCCGGTCTCGGCTGCGCCGACTGGCCCGAGTGCTCGGTGGGGCACCTCACCCCGGCGTTGCAGTTCCACGGCCTGGTCGAGTTCGGGAACCGCCTGGTCACGGTCGTCCTCACCGTGGCGGTGCTCGCCGCCCTCCTCGGCTCGATCTTCCGCGCACCCCGCCGGCGTGACCTGATCTGGCTGAGCGGCGGGCTGGTGGCCGGCGTGGTCGCCCAGGCCGTCCTCGGGGGGATCGTCGTCTACACCAAGCTCAACCCCTACCTGGTCATGGTGCACTTCTTCGCCACCATGCTCCTGCTGGTCGACGCGGTGGTGCTGGTCCACCGCTCCACCCGCGACTACATGCCGGGGTCGGCGCACCTCTTGGTGCCGCGACCCGTGATCCGCCTGTTCTACGGGGTCCTCGGGATCCTGGCCGTCGTGATCGCCGCCGGTACCGCCGTCACCGGTGCCGGCCCGCACGCCGGAGACGCCTCGGGTCAACAGGTGGCCAAGCGGATCCCGATCGCGCTGCGCGACATGGCCGAGCTCCACTCGAGCCTCGCCCTCCTCCTGATCGGCGTGACCATCGGCCTCGTCGTGGCTCTCCACATCGGCGACGTGCCCGAGCGGGTGCGCCGCGCCGCACGCATCCTGATGGCGGTGATGGCGGCTCAGGCGGCGGTCGGGTACACGCAGTACTTCACCCACCTGCCAGCACTCCTGGTGGAGGTCCACATCCTCGGCGCCACCGCGCTGGTGATCGGATCCGTGCAGGCGTTCCTCACCTGCACGTACCACGCCCCAGAGGTGCTGCCCTCCCCCCTCGTCCGCGACACCTCGTCGGCGCCGGGTGTCCCGATCGGCGCCCATTAGGCTGGGCTGTTCCGTGCACCAGGCACGGCCCGCCCCCATCGTCTAGCGGCCTAGGACACCGCCCTTTCACGGCGGCAGCACCGGTTCGAATCCGGTTGGGGGTGCCTGGCAGTCCGTAGCGGACTTCTGGTGGTCGTTTTCGTAGCCCGCGGGCACGCGGGCGCGTCTGAAACCCCGCATGCCGCCTGGCGGGCTGGGGCGCGCCACTACGGCGGCGCGCTGCTTCCGCATCGCCCGCCGCTCTGCCTCGGACCGTCGCCCGCCCCCTGCAGGCCGCACCCGCCCGACTCTCAGGGCGCCCGTACGGCGCTTATGGCAGACTGACCGGAGCCTGGCCCCCGGGGGAAAGGGCTCTCTGGCCAGACCCGGTCTGTGCTGGGGGCATTGGGGCGCCCTCGGCGCTACTCGGATTCAGGAGAGCGGGAAGTGGCGCCAGCGTGAAGACTCGAGTAATCCGTCTTCGCGACATCAATGCGCGTGACAGTGAGGCGTGGAGAGATCTCTCGAGTCGCGCTGCAGAGCCAAACCCGTTTCTGGAGCCCGACTTCCTGGTGGCAGCTGCCCTTCACCTGCCATACGGGGCCCAGATCGAGATGTTGCTCGCCGAGGAGGACGACCGTGCCTATGCCTGCATCCCAATTCGTTCCATGTGGAAGTGGCGCGGTTTTCCATACCCGTTCGTCACGACCGAGACTTCCCGCACTCTTGAATGCGGGACACCGCTGGTCGACACCGAACGTGGTGCTGAGGGATTAGCGACCATCTTGTCTGCACTCCTCGAGAGGCGGCAGATCGGTCGCTCGCGAATTCTCGTCCTCCCGCACATCACTCAGACCGGACCCGTCTTCGAAGCACTTCGAACAGCCACCCGGATGGCCAAACTCCCCTTCATCGTGTACGAGAGTTGGGAGCGCGGCTTTGTGAGAAGGCGGCCAGAACCCGATTACGAGCAACTCATCAACGCGAAATCGCGTCGAGAGCTTCGGCGGCGGAGACGGCGGGTGGCAGAGGACCTCGGAACAGAACCGGTCCTGGTGGACAGGTCTGCAGACCCTGGAGCCGTCCAGCGGTTCCTCCGCCTCGAGGAGTCTGGATACAAGGCTGTCGCCCGTCTCGCAATGACGAATTATGCCGGCGAGACGGAGTTTTTTGCTGCAATGTGTCGCGGGTTCTCGGCCGCCGGTCGTCTCCATCTTTTCGCGCTCGAAGCTGGAGGTCAGACACTGGCGATGTGCGTGTGGCTCCGAGGTGGTGAAGGCCTTTTCCAGTACAAGATCTGCTACGAGGAACGTTACGCTCGCTACGGGCCTGGAGCACTCATGCAGGTCGCGTGCATGGAGTACTTTCACACGGCTACGGATGCGAGTTGGATGGATACATGCACCTACCGTGACAATCAGATGTTCCTTCGGCTCTATGCGGATCGGAGGCAAATAGCGGGAATCTTCGTGCCGCTGAGTAGGAACCCTTTGGACAGATTGGCTACGCGCTCCTTTATGGCCGTTCGCCCATTTCATCGGCTGATCCACGACAGGCGAAACCCACAGGCTTTGCGCCTTCGCCAAACGTGGAACACAGGAGGGACTGCTGCACGATCCGGTGACAGGGACCGACGCGAATAGCCGACGGAAGCGGTCCATGTCTTCAAGCCAGGCCCTGATCCGGTTCCAATCAGAAGTGCCTCTCGGGGTGCTGAATAGGCCTGACCCGATTGGTGGATCGGTCTGGGTCGTCGCATCGGGAATGACCCGCCGAGGTTCCTGGCACTACCGTGAGTCGCCCCGACGAAGCAGAGGTCGCCATGGCTGTGGTCAACAATGCGGTGTACGTCGGTGGGCGGCGCAGCGCCGATCCACGAACCCTCGATGAGACGTACGAGCTCCTGCGTGAACGTCACGGCATGGCCTGGATCGGGCTGTACCGACCCGATCTCGAAGAGATCCGGTCCGTGGCGCGCGAATTCCAGCTTCACGAGCTGGCCGTGGAGGACGCCGTCGCAGCCCACCAGCGCCCGAAGCTGGAGCGGTACGGCACCACCCTGTTCACCGTCCTCCGGCCGGCGCGGTATCTCGATGCGACCGAAGAGGTTGAGTTCGGGGAGCTCCACGTCTTCACGGGGCCGGATTTCGTCGTCACCATCCGCCACGCCGAGACGCCCGATCTCGGCAAGGTGCGCAAGAGGCTCGAGAGCACCCCGGAACTGCTCTGCCTCGGTCCCGAAGCGGTGCTCTACGCGATCATCGATCAGGTCGTCGACGAGTACGCGCCGGTGGTGGCGGGCCTCGAGAACGACATCGACGAGATCGAGGACCAGCTCTTCAAAGGTGGCGACCGGGCGCTGGCCCGTCGGATCTACGAGCTGTCCCGAGAGGTCATCGATTTCCAGCGGGCGACCCAACCGCTCCTGGCCATCCTGCACGCGCTCGAAGGGGGCTTCGACAAGTACGAGATAGACCTGGAGCTGCGACGGAATTTCCGCGATGTCAGTGACCATGTGATCCGGATGGTGGAGCGGGCAGACTCCTTCCGCACGCTGCTCCAGAATGCGCTCACCGTGCACAGCACGCTGGTGGGTCAGCAACAGAACGACGAGATGCGAAGCCTTACCGAGACCAGCGTGGCCCAGAACGAGGAGGTGAAGAAGATCTCGGCCTGGGCCGCGATCGGATTCGCGCCAACTATCGTGGGGACGATCTACGGCATGAACTTCGACCATATGCCGGAGCTCCACTGGTACTACGGATACCCCCTCGCACTGGTCCTGATGGTCGCAAGTTCCACGGCTCTCTACATCCTCTTCAAGAAACGGAAGTGGCTCTAGAACTCAAGGCCAGGGCTGGAGGAATTGGTTTCTCGGGCGCAACACATTCCGTTTTCGTGATCGGAGGAGCCCGATCGGGCCTGACCGAGAATTCCGGCCCAGACTCGGGCAGACTGTGCAGCGACGAAGTGACGGAGGGGTAGGAGACTCGGATGCGCTTCAACCACATGGAGATGACTTTCCCGATCGGTAGCCTCACCGAGACGCTTCGTGACGAGATCGACGCCTTCTACGGCTCTCTCTTCGGTTGGACCGGGCTCGACACCGAGGTGGCGGGGAAGTCGTGTCATCTACTGACGGCCGAACCGGATCAGTTCATCCTTCTCGCCGAGAGCGATAAACCGATGCACTCGCCCGGCCACGACCACCTCGGCTTGCTGCAGGACTCGCGTGAAGAGGTCGACGAGTTACTGGTGGGGTGTGAGCGCTACGCCGAGAAGGACGATCGGGTGAAGATCAAGCGCTACGAAGACCTCGTCTATCCGGGACGGATCGTGCACACCTTCTACGTGAAGTACCTGTTGCCGGTCTACTTCGACGTGCACAGCTTCGAGCATCCACCCACGTAGCGCGGGTGGCGGTTCCCCGACCGACAGGGTGAAGGACTCGTTGTTAGCGTACCCACGGTGACCGAGGGCCACTCTCCACGACCCTGGTCGTCACGACTGTCCCGCCGGTCGCTCCTCGCGGGCACCGTCGCTTCCGGATTGGCCGCGGCAGGTCTCGGAGCCGCCGTCGGCAGCGAGGCCTACGCCGCCACGACGCGAGCCAAGGGCCTCGGACCGAACGGATCGCTGCTGCACCCAGGCTCGCGGCCCTTTCCGCATCTTCCTGCGGGCACCGACACCATGCCCAAGATCGAGCACATCGTCGTCCTCATGATGGAGAACCACTCCTTCGACGACCATTTGGGGACTCTGGGCCGCGGCGACGGGCTCACGCTCGACGCGACCGGGAAACCCCTCAACTACAACCCGGACCCCTCGGGGGGCTACGTCCGCTCGTTTCACAATCCGAACACCTGCGGCGAGAGCGATGCGGGCATCACCCAGTCGTGGAACGCGTCGCACACCTGCTTCGACAACGGGACCAACATGGGCTTCGTCAAGGGATGCAGCGGAGCGGCCATGGGCTATTGGGAAGCCGATGACCTGCCCTTCTACCACTCCATGGCCCGGCTGTTTCCCATCGGGGACCGCTACTTCTGTTCCGTCATGGCACAGACCTATCCGAACCGCCGCTTCCTCATCGCGGGGACGGCGCTCGGCAACATCAGCACCGACGTCACCGGTATCTCCAAGGTCGATGCACCCAACGGCACGATCTTCGACCGGCTGAACCAGCACGGCATCACGTGGAAGGACTACTACACCGACCTTCCCACCTGTGCGCTCTTCGAACCGGTGTTCTTGAACAACCCGACCAAAGCCGTCCATGTCAGCGAGTTCTTCACCGATGCGGCTTCGGGCAACCTCCCGGCCTTCAGCCTGGTGGACCCCTACGCCAACTTCTCCGAGGAGGACGGCGACATCACGGTCGGCGAGGGTTACGCCGCCCTTGTCATCAACGCGGTCATGCAGGGTCCGGCGTGGGACAAGACCGCCCTGTTCTGGGTCTACGACGAACACGGGGGCTGGTACGACCACGTGCCCCCGCAACCCGCCGTGAAGCCGGACAACGTGGAACCGATTCTGAAGCCGGGCGACGTTCCCGGTTCCTACGACTACACCGGGTTCCGTGTGCCGTGTTGCGTGGTTTCGGCCTGGTCCAAGAAGGACTACGTCTCCCACCAGACGTTCGACCACACCTCGATCCTGAAGTTCGTCGAGACGAAGTGGAACCTGCCGGCCCTCACCTACCGCGACGCCAACGCGCACAACATGGTGGACTTCTTCGATTTCAAGGCAGCACGGCCGCCGTTCGCCGAGGCTCCCGTCCTGACGGCGCCGAAGAATCCGTTCTCGAGCCCCGCCGCGCTGCCGACCGGCTCGCTGACCGGGGCCGATCAGGCCATGTTCCACCCGATCTGCACCGAACTCCCCTCCGGGTCGCTGCCCCCGGCCAGCGCCAAGGTCTCCTCCATCCCACCGCACGCCACCGCGCTGATGGCCGCTCAGCAGAAGCGGGTCCAGCGGGAGATCTCGGCTCAGAAGTAAGGGGCACTCCTTAAATCAGCACCCCGCGGCGCCTCCCCCGGACGAAGAGATCGGCCGAGGCCTGGAGATCGCTCTGCATCTGACTCTGGTTCTCGAGGAGCTCATCGGCCCACAGCATCTGCAGCGATGTCTGCACACGGTCTCCCCGCTGTTGGTCCCTGACGTCCTCGAATGCCTTGCGCAGCACGTCGTGGAGGACCTCTCCGTGGGTTGGCGGTTCGGGGAGGACCACCCTTCGATCCGCCAGGAAGTCCGCGAACTCCTCGTACCAGCGGTGGCTCGACGCGTAGGAGTCACGGAGGACCGCCTCGGCGACAGCCACGGACTCCACCTCGCCTCGGCCTTCCTCTGGGGGTTGCACGGGAAGCGTGGCCAGGGTGTAGGCGGCGAGCCGGATCCGGTTCGAACCCGTGAAGAGCCCGGAGATGGTCTCGACCGAGACAACCTTCGCCCCGCGTTCGGCGAAGAACTGGCGAAAGGCATCATCGAGGAGGAGGTAGGCGCGGTGCGAGGCTTGCGAGCTGGCGTCGATGTCGATGTGCCGTGACGTCTCGGTCAGCCGCTCCACCGCGGCGGCGAGGTGGCCGGAGCTGGCGGTGAAGGCCGTGGAGAGCGCGCGCCCGAGGGCCGCGGTGGCTCCGCGGGGCCAGAAGAGAAACCCGACCACGATGCTGACTGCACAGCCGATGGCCACGTCCTCGATCCTCGTCAGCCCGACCTTCCAGCCGAGGGGCTGGATGATGTTGAAAAGAATGATCACCACCAAGGTGAAGGCAGCCTGCCCGGCGACGAACGAGATCATCGACGCAGCCATTCCCGAGACGAGCACCGCAAAAGGCAACAACACCCAGAGCAAGACGGTGTGGTCGGCGACGCCGATCATGAGGGCCGATCCCACGACGACGCCGAGTGCGGTGCCGCCGACGGCGCGCAGTGCCGTCGCGCCGGTCCCGACGGCGTTGGACCGCAGCACCGACATCGTCCCGAGCACGACCCAGAATCCATGGGAGACGTTCGTGACCTCGATCACCGCGACCGCGATGGCGAGGCCGATCCCACCCCGCAGCGCGTTGCGGAACCAGACCGAGCGGAACGACAGATGGGACAAGAGCCGGTGGACGAACACGTGCGACCTGGACTCATCGTCCATCCCGAGACGACGGTCGATCACGGCGTCGGCGCCGGCCGCCTCGAGTGCCGCATCCGCCACCATCTCGGTGGCGATGCCCAGGCCGCGCGCGTGGAAACCAGGATCGAGAACGCCCGCGAGGCCCTCCCGCTCGACAGGTTCTGTATGCCTCGTGCCACTCGCCGGTTCGGTCTCAGCCGCGGTCAGGGCGGACACGTCGGCGTCGAGCTCCGCTGTGATCAGCCGATCGAGCCGACGGGTGGACTCCTGGACCGCCTCGATGCGCGACGCGTCGTGCACGGGGTGCGCCTCGCCGTCACAGATCAGCGCTGCCGTCTGACGCAGCGTCTCCGCTACTTCCTGCGTGACTGCGAGTGCCGGCAGGGACTCGGTCGACCAATGCTGGTCGTGGATCATCGCTGTGTTGCCGGCGACCCATTCGACCCGCCCGACCAGTTTGGAGAGCGCGACTGCACCGGACGCGGCCCCTGTCGGAGGGTACGGCGTCCCGGAGAACTGCTGGCGCAGGCCCGCAAGTTCTGCCGTCACGGCCTCGAACGCCTCGGGGTCCTCCGTGCCGCGGGCGCGGGCGTCGGCCAGGTGGGCAACGGCGGAGACGGTCGCGGCGAGGCGACGCCGAAGGTTGTCGTGCCACGGGGGTGGCCACACCAGCATGGCGGCCGTGATGCAGAACGCGGCGGCGATTGTCCAACCGAGGAGGCGGGGTCCGACGGCGGACGCCGGCTGGGCAACCGAGACCGACAGGACGAACGTGAGCAGGGCCGCCGTCGACGCCGTCGCCGCCGGGGGGGCGGCGACCCCGGCGAAGAGGACGGCGAAGCCGACCAGCGCCATCGTGACGACGGCAGCCACCTTGTTGGTCGAGACTGCCGTCCCGATGGCGATCAGGCAGCCGCCCACGACGTAGAGACCGCCGTAGCAGGCGAGACGGGTGCGGGGAGGCCCGGTGAACTCCACCAGGAGCAGGAGCGCGAACGACCCGAGTGCTCCGAACAAGCCGACCTGTGGGTTCGAGAACGTCTCGTGGGCGAGGGCGAAGACCGACGGGATGATGACCGCCGCCCGGACCGAGCGCTTGACGACCAGGAGGTCGGGGTCCTTGGAACGGATCCAGCGCGCGAAACCGGCGCGGGTGGGAGTCGGACTCAGGGTGGCGGTGTCGTCAGGCACGAGTCAGGGCGTCATGACGGGGCGGCTACCTCTTCTTCGGCGGCAACGACCGGGCGAAACCGATCCCGAGATCGACCCACTTGACCAGCTGCCGCTTGGTCCTGACCTCGTCTGAGCCGACCCGGAGCCAGCCCGGCATCGGACGCCCCCGCATCACCGCCACCGAGGCCGTCGTCGTCGCCTCCAACTGCTCCGACCGTTCCGGGCCGACGCGGACGAGGATGCCGCCCTGGCCGCTGGCGGCGACGGCCATGTTCCCCGCGACGAGGAAGGCCAGGCCGCCGAACATCTTCTTCTCGGTGAGGTCCCTCTGGGTGCCGACCAGGGCCCTGATGCGCTGAGCGAGGTCCTCGTCATAGGCCACCGCACCAGCGTAGGCACCCCCTTCAGTCCGTGCCCGGGCCCTCTTGGTATGCCGCCGCAGCCGGTGCCAGGTCGAAGTACTCGCGCCAGGCCCGGATCTGCCCGGCCCGCATCTCGAAGACCGCGCAGATGGGAAGGGTGACGGTTCGCCCGTTCAGGACGATGACATCCGTCCGCTCGTTCATGACCACATTGCTCGCCGCCACCTGATGGTGGACCTCCAAACGCCCCGGGGGTTTGCCGGCGAAGCCGCGGACCCAGGCGACGACGGCCTCCTTCCCCACAATCGGGGTCAGCGGGATGCTGTGGTACACCGCGTCCTCACTGAGGCATTCGATGATGAAATCGAGGTCGCGCCGCTCCCAGGCCGTCATGAAGCGGCGGACGAGCTCGTCGTTCGCCTCGGCACTGTCGTCGGGAGCCACGGTTCGCCGAATGTAGCGAAGTGGCGGGTGTTACTCCAGCTCCTCCAGCAGCTCTCGACAGCGCTGCGCGTCGCTGGTCAACTTGGCTCGGAAGCCGTCCATGCGTACCAGCTTGGCGCTGATCTGCTCCGCCAGGGACTCGTTCAGCATGAGGGCTTCCCGGAGCGTCGCCTTCTGCTCGACCTGCGCCTTCTTGCTGGTGGCCCCTTTACTGGCGCGGTACGAGGCCCGCAGCTGGTCGAGCCTCGTCTCGAGAGCGAGGAATTCGCGTATCTCATCGAGGTTCATCCCGAGCACCTCGCGCAATTCCAAGATCCGCTGCAGGTGGGCCAGGTCGTCAGCGGTGTAGCGGCGCTCGCCACCCGAGGTGTAGAGCGACGGCGTCAGCAGACCCAGTTCTTCGTAGTACCGCAGGGTCCGAGCCGAGACACCCACTCGGGTCGCGGCGTCGCTGATGCGGATGCCGACCTCGGCTTCGTCCGGGGACCCACCGACCTCCTTGCGTTGCGTCGAGACGGCCATCAGTCGACCAGTATCGACTCTGTTTCGGCCACGGCTTCCTGAGCCGGCACCCGATCCTGGGGCAGCGACCCCTCGATCTCGTGCTCCTGGTAGTGGTACTTACCGCCGCGCAGGAGCGATGCCACGGCCCCGAGCAGGCAGGCACCGGCGGCGAAGGAGAAGGCCTCGGTCAGGCCCTTCGAGAACGCGGGCGCGATCAGGTGCGGGAAGTACTGACGGCTGGTGAGGTAGGCGGCGGTCGAGTGAGGCAACCGCGCCAGCTCGGCGTGGCCCAACAGGACCTGCATCGGGTTGTACCCCAGGAAGGCGGCAAAGAGGCTGCCCACCGGGGGCAGGTGCGAGACCCTCGTGGCCACCGCCGGGCTGACCCCTTGCCCGATGAGGCCGTGGTAGAGCGCGGAGGGCAGCGTCGAGGCGAGGCCCAGGATCATGAGGGTGAAGAACAGGCCGATGGAGAGCACTTGGGCCGAGGCATTGAACGTGCCGGCCATGCCCGCGCCGGCACCACGCTGGTTCGCCGGCAAGCTGTTCATGATTCCCGTTTGGTTCGGCGCGATGAACATGCCCATGCCCACCGAGTTCAGAAAGATGAGAGCGGCAAACCCGATGTAGGAGAAATTGACCGGCAACTGACTCAGCAAGATGAAGGTGAGCGCCGCCAACACCAAGCCGCCGGTGGCGAAGGGCCGGGCACCGTAGCGATCGGCCAGCATGCCGCTGAGGGGCGCCGCCGCCAGCAACCCGACCGTCAGCGGGATCATGTAGATGCCCGCCCACAACGGCGTCTCGGCGAAGCTGTAGCCGTGCAGCGGGAGCCAGATCCCCTGGAGCCAGATGATCAGCATGAACATCAGGCCGCCGCGGCTGAGTGAGGCGAGGAAGCTGGCCCCGTTGCCCGCGGAGAAGGCGCGGATGCGGAAGAGGGACAGCCGGAACATCGGCTGCTTCACCCTGGTCTCCACGAACCCGAAGACGACGAGGATGAGGATGCCGCCGAGAATCTCGGCCAGCACCTTGGGGTTCGTCCAACCCATCGACTGACCGCCGTAGGGCAGCAGGCCATAGGTGATACCGATCAGCACGAGGATCAGGCCCACTGCGAAGGTGACATTCCCCAGCCAGTCGATCTTGGCCGGAGTGCGGGTCCCGCGTTCCTCGAGTTTGACGTAGGCGACCGCCGTGCCGAGGATCCCGAAGGGCACTGAGATCAGGAAGACGAGATGCCACTGGACCGGTGCCAGCACCCCCCCGAGCACGAGTCCGACGAAGGAGCCGGCAATGGCTGCCGTGTTGTTGATGCCCAGGCCCAGGCCACGCTGATCAGCGGGGAAGGCGTCGGTGATGATGGCCGAGGAATTGGCGAAGAGCATGGCGCCGCCGACGCCCTGCCCGATGCGCATCGCGATCAGCCAGATGGCGGCCGGCGTGCCGGTGAGCCAGGTCACGGCCAGGAGGATGGAGAATGCGGTGAAGATCACGAAGCCGAGGTTGAAGATCCTGACCCGGCCGAAGATGTCCCCGACCCGACCCAGTGTGACCACCAGCACAGCGAGGACCACGGTGAACCCCATCAGCATCCACAGCAGGTAGCCGGTATTGCCGGGAGTGAGCGGATTGAGCTGGATGCCGCGAAAGATGGCAGGGAGTGAGATGAGGACGATGGACTGGTTGATGAACACCATCAGGGTCCCGAGCGTCACCGTGGCCAGTGCGATCCAGCGGTAGGCCGACTTCCCCTCGTCGGGCGCGACCCCGGCTGGGGCAGAACCGTTGGTCAAGGTGGTGGCGCTCACTTCAAGAAGTTTAACGTTAACGTCAGGGTCATGAATCGGCCGCGGCCGAATCGCCGCCGACCAGGACCGACGCGTCCGAGCGGGACCTACGCCCCCTCCACCGGGGAGGTCAGAGCC
The DNA here is from genome assembly GCA_963719485.1 of uncultured Acidimicrobiaceae bacterium. GTDB lineage: Bacteria > Actinomycetota > Acidimicrobiia > Acidimicrobiales > RAAP-2 > Bog-473. Next base: position 1,530,443 of record OY970387.1, on the reverse strand, counting down.
GCCTCGAACACGGCGGCCACATCGTGCGAGTACGCCACCGCCGCCCCGCTCCCCAGCTGGGTGACCGACATCAGGACCGACAGCATCAAGGCGATGATCCCGTTTCCGACGGCCACCGGGTCGATGTCGGGCCGGACCGTCCCGGCGGCCTGGCCCGTGCGCAAGAGCTCGGTGCAGGCTTTGCGCAGCTCGTTCAGAGCAGGGATCTCGAGCACGCGTACCGTCACGTCGGGCTCCAGGCCGGCCAGGAGCCGCCGGGCCAGCGGATGCCGCTGGACGGCATCGACCAGCGTGAAGATCAGGGTGTCGTGCCAGCGCCGCACGTCGGGCACATCGAGCACCGTGGCCAGGCCCTCCTGAATCACTCCGGCGGCGTCGTCGTCCACTGCAGCCAGGAACAGGGCCTCTTTATTGGGGAAGTACGCGTAGGCGACCGTGCCGCCGACGGAGGCGTCCCGTGCGATATCCACCACTGACGTGGCGCGGAAACCATCCCTGCCGAACCGGGTGATCGCGGCCTGCAGGATGGCCCGTCGCGTCTGAGCCCCCTTGGTTTCGGACGTCTGGTCGTCTCCCGAACGCACTGGCTGCTCCAAAATAGAGGATTTGAGATAATCTCTCATTAAGTCTAACATCACGAGCATCAGCCCAGCGGGAGGCGAGAAAGATGGTCCAAGCGGCAACGGTCAACCAGACCAGCAACCCTGAGCGGAAGGTCCCGACCCGGAGGATGTCATTCACGGAATCCATGCGTGACCTGCCCCGTCACTTCGCCGGCGACGGCGACCTGATCTCCGGCCACGTCATCGCGGCGCTGTCCTCGGTGTTCCCCGACGGAGAGGACTACTTCGTCCGGTCGGTCCGCCACTACCGAGACCGGATCACCGACCCGGGCCTGAAGCGTCAGACGGCGGGCTTCATCGGCCAGGAGGCAGTCCACGGGCGCGAACACCGGGTCTTCAACGACCGGCTGGCCGAGCTCGGGTATCCGACGAAGAAGTTCGAGAACTTCACGCGAACGTCGCTGCGTTTCCGCGAGCGGATCCTGCCCCCCATCTCCAACCTCGCTGCGACCGCAGCGCTCGAGCACTTCACGGCGACCCTGGCGGAGCTGGTGCTCAACAACGAAGAAATCCGCGCTCTCATGGGCGCCGATGCGGTCCGTGACCTCTTCGTCTGGCACGCGCTCGAGGAGTCCGAGCACAAGGCGGTCGCTTTCGACGTGTACCGGGCGGTCGGTGGTGGCGAGCGTCTCCGCGTGTGGACGATGAACTTCTTCCGTTTCGGATTCATCATCGGGATGGGGTTCGCGGTGATCCTGTCGATGTTGGGCGACCGGGCCACCTACCGCAGGGGCAACCTGCGTCAAAGCTGGCGTCGCCTCAAGACCTCCCCGATCGTGGACCCGGCCATCTGGAACCAGCTGCGGGACTACAACCGAGCGGACTTCCACCCTGACGACAGCGACACCACAGAATTGGTGGAAACCTGGAGGGAGAAGCTCTTCGGGGAGCAGGGCACTCTGAACGACAAGTTGATCGGAGCGGCAGCCTGATGGCGTCCACCACGGCACACGGTACGACCCACCTCGACGTCCTGGTCGTCGGCGCCGGCCTCTCCGGCATCGGTGCCGGCCACTACCTCCAGACGGAGTGCCCGTGGGCCGACTACGCCATCTTCGAAGCCCGCGACGCCATCGGCGGAACCTGGGACCTCTTCCGGTATCCCGGAATCCGTTCCGACTCGGACATGCACACGCTGGGCTATTCCTTCCGACCCTGGGACGGCGACAAGTCCATCGCCGACGGCGATTCCATCCTGCAGTACATCAAGGACACGGCGAAGGAGTCCGGCGTCGAGGCCCACATCCGCTTCAACCACCGGATCACCGCGGCGGAGTGGTCGACGCCCGAATCGCTCTGGCACATCACGGCGGAGCGGACCGACACCGGCGAAACAATCCGAGTCACCGCGGGCTTCCTCTTCTCGTGCAGCGGCTACTACCGCTACGACCACGGCTACCTGCCCGACTTCGACGGAATGGACGACTTCGCCGGCACCATCGTGCACCCGCAGGCCTGGCCCGAGGATCTCGACGTCGCTGGAAAGAAGATCGTCGTCATCGGCAGTGGGGCGACCGCCGTCACCCTCGTCCCGTCGCTGGCGCGATCGGCCGCCCACGTGACCATGCTCCAGCGGTCGCCGACCTACATCGCCTCCTTGCCCGAGAAGAGCCCCGTCGTCGCCTTGCTGCGCAGACTTCTGCCACCGAAGCAGGCGGGCACGGCCGCGAAGTGGTTCCACGCCCTTGTGACCCAGGCCTTCTACCAGGTGAGTCGGAGGTATCCGAAGCTCGTGCGGCGGATGCTGCACAAAGGGCTTGGAGCGCCAACTGCCATCGGGCTACGACATCGACACCCACTTCACGCCCCGCTATAACCCGTGGGACCAGCGCTTCTGCGCCGTGCCCAACGGCGACCTCTTCAAGACGATCTCCGCCGGGACGGCATCCGTCGTGACCGACCAGATCGAGCGCTTCACCGAGGCCGGGCTCCTCCTCACCTCCGGGCGCGAGCTCGAAGCGGACATCATCGTCACCGCCACCGGTCTCGAGTTGCTCTTCCTCGGCGGCGTCGCACTCACGGTCGACGGCGAGGCCATCGATCCCGCCACGAGGCTCACCTACAAGGGGATGATGATCGAAGGGGTGCCCAACCTGGCGTTGGCCATCGGCTACACGAACGCGTCGTGGACGCTCAAGTGCGATCTGACCTGTGACTACGTGTGCCGCCTGCTCAACCACATGCACGAGGGGGGCCTGAAGGCGTGCGTGCCACGTAACCGGGATGCATCCGCCGCGTCAGGCCCCATTCTCGGACTGACCTCGGGATACATCCAGCGTTCGGCCCACCTCCTCCCGAAGCAAGGGACGGAACAGCCCTGGCAGGTCCACCAGAGCTACCTGCGCGACTACCGCGCTCTGAAGATGAGTGACGTCGAGGACTCTGTCATGGAGTTCTCCACTTCGGATCTGACGAAGACCGCGCTCGAGACTGTTGGGTCCTGAGATGGAGACAGGACGTATCCGATGAAGGACTTCAGGGGCCGAGTGGCGGCCATCACGGGAGCGGGTTCGGGCATCGGGCGGGCGCTCGCCAACAGCCTCGCTCGCCGGGGGGCCCACCTGGCCCTCGTCGACATCGACGATGCCGCTCTCGCCGAAACTGTGGCGCAGTGCGAAGGTTTCGGCGTCAAGATCACCTCGCAGCACCTCGACGTCGCCGACCGGGATGCGGTGTACGCCTGGGCCGATCGCGTGGTCCTCGATCACGGAACGGTCAACCTGATCTTCAACAATGCCGGCGTGGCGCTCGGTGCGACCGTCGAGTCCATGTCCTACGAAGACTTCGAATGGCTCATGAACATCAACTTCTGGGGCGTCGTCTACGGGACGAAGGCCTTCCTCCCGCATCTGAAGCAGTCCGGTGAAGGTCACATCGTGAATGTCTCGAGTGTCTTCGGACTGATCAGCGTGCCGTCGCAATCCGCGTACAACGCGGCGAAGTTCGCCGTCCGCGGATTCACCGATTCGTTGCGCATGGAGCTCGAGATCGAAGGTGCCAATGTCTCGGTGACGACCATCCATCCTGGTGGTATCAAGACCAACATCGCACGCAACGCGCGCATGGACGCCAGCGTCAGTGACGTTGCGGGGGACCCCGAGAAGGCGATTCGGGACTTCGAGCGCGCCTTCATCACCAGCCCCGAGAAGGCGGCGGAGCAGATCCTCACCGCCGTCCGCCGTGACCGGCGCCGGGCGCTGATCGGCCCCGACGCCAAGGCGATCGATCTCGTCTCGCGGCTGCCGGCGACGCTGTACCAGACCGTCCTGACGCGCGGTGCCGCGTCCCTACGGCGTGACTCAGGCCGGGCGCGTTCCGTCTGACGAGACGCGCCCGCCGAATCCGTTGAGCGCGGTGCCGATGGCCAGCCGCCAGCGCCGCTCCACGGACTCCGTCGATGTCCCGAGACGGCCGGCGGCCTCGGCGAACGCCAGGCCCTGAATGAGGGCGACCAGCACGTGCGCGACGTCCGTCTCGTCGCCGCGGAGCCGTCCCGCCTCGATGCAGCGCCGCACCCTTCCGACAACGAAGACACGGACCGAACTCGTCGCAGCCAGCTCGTCCGGCCCCGGCGAGAAGTCCGTGAACGGCCGCGAGAACATGATCTCGGCCAGCTCGCGGTTGACCCGGATGAACCGGCGGTACGCCGCGGCAAGGGTCCACAGGTCGGCCACCGGGTCTGAGGATTCGGCCAGCGTGGTCAGCTCATTGGAGAGCTGGCGGAAGCCCTCGAAGTAGAGCTCTCGCACGACGCCCGACTTGTCCCCGAACAGCTCGTAGAGCGCCGGGGCCGACGTGTCGGCGCGTGCCGCCAACGACCGCGCCGTGAGGCCCACCGCGCCCTCTTCGGCGAGCAGGTCGAGGGCGACGGCGAGGACGCGGTTCCGGAGCTCCGGGGTTCGCTGCTTCGCCCGAGGCATCAAAAAGACCAAGCGGGACCAGGCATTTGACGCCGAGACGAGGGTTTAGAAACATTGTTTCGAAACATCGTTTGAATATACCCTCCACACCCACCCGGAGCACTCATGACCGACAGCGTCACCTACACCCGCACCGACCTGGTCAGCACCATCGCGATGGACGACGGCAAGGTCAACGTCTTCTCCATCCCGATGCTGCGTTCGTTGCACCAGGCATTCGACCAGGGCGAAAGCGACCGCACGGCGATCCTGCTGAAAGGACGGCCCGGGTGTTTCGAGCGCGGGGTTCGACTTGAAGACGCTCAGCGGCCCCCGCCAGGACGCCGTCACCCTCCTCAGACTCGGCGCCACGTTGGCCGAACGCATCCTTTCTTTCCCGGCGCCGGTCGTGATCGGCTGCACCGGACACGCCTATCCGGCCGGCGCCTTCCTGCTCATGGCGGCTGACGCCAGGGTCGGGGCCGACGGCCCGTTCAAATTGGGGCTCAACGAGGTCCGCATCGGGCTGACACTGCCCTGGTTCGCGGTGGTGCTCGCCCGTCACCGTCTCAGTCCGTCCCAGTTCGACCACGCGGCGGTGACGGGAGACATGTTCGCCCCGCAGGCGGCCCGAGAAGCCGGCTTGCTCGACACGGTGGTCCCGCCCTCTGAGCTCGACGCCGTCGTGCTCGGTGTGGCCCAGGACCTCGGATCGGTCGACCGCGTCGCTCATGCCGCCACCAAGCTCAGGGTCCGCCGCCCGGCCCTGAGTGCGTTGCATGAGTCCATTGAGGCCGAACTGGTCGATCCCCTGCCGGAGGTCGAGGGATGACTGGACACCCGGCGCTGTCCGACCCATGATCAGGGTGTGGAGTCTCCGTCGCTACTGGAAACGATCATCGGTTTCCCGGGGGCGGTGCTCCGCCTTCCCTCTTCCGCACTGGCGGCCCTCGATGCCATCAACGACGTCGCCGAGCGGATGGACCGTCTGATGACACTGCTCGAACGGCTCGAGGGCGGCGTCAACAAGGCCGGTTCGGGCATCGACTTCGCCGCCCTCGGGATCTCAGGCGCAGTCTCCGGGCTGGAGCAGGCCGTCGGGATGCTCGACTCGTCGCTCCCCTCTCTGTCCGATTCCGCATTGGCTCTTCGCGGCCTTACCGAACGACTCGGTGGGGTGGCATTCGAGTTGGCGAACGAGCTACCCAAGGCCACCCGCTCTCTGCAGGAGATCTCACCTGAGCTGGCCAGTGTCGTCGGAATCCTCGACGACCGGTTCGCCCATCTCGACACGGTGGTGACCGAGTTGGCGGGGCTCATGGAGGCGGTGGTCGGTACCATCCCGGGCATGCGACGCGTCCTGCGCTCGACGCCGTCGATCCCGTACGAGCCAGGCTGAACCAAGGAGGTCCCGTGGGTGTGACGGGTCAAGAGCCCGCGCTGGCGGCCGTGAAGGCGACCTCTGTCCCCATCCACGACATCGGTACGGCCATCTATCTGAGCCCCGACGTCGTCACCTGGGCCGCTGAGTGGGGATGGGACAACCCCTTCGCTTTCTACTTCGCCGGAAGGGGAGGCATGCTCGGGGACGTGGGGCACGACGTTGTGACGTCGGCCCTCGGGTGGTTCGCTCCCGACGCGGTCCAGGCCATGTACTCCCAGGGGATCGGTGTTGCCGGCGCGACCGCCGCGGCAGCACGGATGGCCGAGGCGCACGCGAAGTGGGGGGAGAAGCACTACGCCAGCGTCGACGGGATAGGCGAGATCGTCGCCGTCGCCGAGGAACTCGTCGACGGGCTCGAGGGCTCCGCCATCCCGCTCTTCGTCGGGTGGCGCGACGCCGCCCGTTCGGAATCGGCCGCCGGACGGGCGGCCCAACTGATGCAGATCCTCCGCGAATGGCGGGGCGGGATCCATCTGGTCGCGACCACCGCCGTAGGGCTGTCCCCCCTCGAGGCGATCCTCACCAACGAGGGCCCGGGTCAGGCAAAGTTCTTCGGGTGGTCCGAGCCATTTCCCGACTTCGCCGCGATCAAGGCGAAGCACGACGAGGCCGAGGAGATCACCGACCGGCTCTGTGCGTCGGCGCTCGCGTCTGCGCTCGAAACTGCCAAGTACGGGCGCTTCGAAGCCGGGGTGACCACCCTGCGCGCGGCCACCCCATAGCCGCTCAGCAGCCTCTCCCCCGGGGTGGGGCCGAACCGGGGACAGGCTAGAGTGAGGGGCTGCTCAGCGACTGGGGATGCCGGCCGAGGAGCACCATTGCCACGGACCTGTGGTGCAGCTCGGAGTGCACGCCGCCCTGTCAAGGCGGAGGTCGCGGGTTCAAATCCCGTCAGGTCCGCTGCCGAGTTCCAACCCCCTCCGGGCGGTGAGAGCTCGCATACCCGGTCGGGTAGCTCAGTTGGTAGAGCGCGCGCCTGAAAAGCGTGAGGTCACCGGATCGACGCCGGTCCCGACCACCGGAGAGCTCCTGATCAGGGAAGACGTCTGTTTTTATGGTCAAAATCCCCGGCCGAGTGCGCCAACGGATAAAGCGTGAGGTCGCCGGATCGACGCCAGTCCCAGCCACGGGGAAGACGCAGTTCAAAGGCTGTTTCGACGGACAGCTGATTTGAAGCCGAGATTTCGTGCCCTCCGCGTGCCCTCCAGGAATCGGAACGAGTCCCGATTTAGAGCCCCCAACCCTCTCTTCGACCGTCAGGTTGGTAAAAGGGGAAGCCGGACGCTTAGCGAGTACAGGGAGCAAAGCGGAGTCTCGCAGCGATCTGATGGCTTGGCACATCAGGCAGCTGCGAGCGTCGGCTCGTGATCGTCACCGAGTGGCGCAACTTGGTCGGCCGCTCGCCAGATGCGAACCGAGAGCAGGACCATCGCCAGCGCGAACGGCGCCATTTGCAGAACGACCTTGGCGATACCGACGGACCCCGTCTGTTCGGCAAGCGCAAGACCCACCGCGAAGAGAACGGCCAGCCAACGTGGCGCTCGACGACTTCGCCAGAGGGCGACTCCCATGATGATCGGCGCCACGAACTCGCTGAAGGCGTAGACGTCCGTGAACGCCTGCCCTGGCCCCGAATTGAAGTTCGTGACCAGAATCCGGGCTGCCGCATCGTGCGTTACGTGGGCTGACGCAGCAGCAGCGAGATTGACACCGACGAAGACGTTGACGATGGCACCACAGAACGCGCCGATCCCGCCGAGCAGAACCGCAATGGTGGCGGCTGTCGATCCACGCTTTCGGATCAGCATGGCGATTGCGCCATAGGAGATGATCAAGGCCCCGAGCGCCAGCTCGCTGAGCGAGGCCGAGATGTAGAGCTGCGTGTGGTGCTTCGCTGCAATCGGCAACACCTTGAGCGCTAATGCGGTTGTCGTGACGATCTGGTCGGTGCCCTTCGGATTGATGCCCTCGGCCCCGACGTAGAGCGCTGCGGTGAGGGGAAGAGCGAGTGCGAACATTCGTTGGCGGGATCGCAAGGCGTTGTGCATTGACTTCTCCTGTCGATTGAGACTCGTTTGACTCGGTGGTGTTCGGTTGTGGGTCAGGCGTCGCGGTGCGAGATCCGGAACGAGGCCGCCGCCAAGGCGATTGCGGCATAGACGCCGAGGACCACAACGGCGGTGCCTGGCCTCAGGAGTCCCGCCGAGTGATTGACCGTGACGGCGGCTTGGAGTGCAGTACCGGGCACGTACTGACGAAGGCCGACCGGAAGCAGCTGGCCGATCGTGACGCCTCCCACGATGACCAGCACCAGTGCCGTGGTCGCTGCGGCGGTGTGCCGGATGAGGCCGCCGAGCCCAACACCTAGGAGGGCAATCAGGCTCACCGCCAGGGCGCCGAAGACCACAGCTTGAAGGACGCCGGGATGAGCGAAGGTCACTTCGAGGTGCTTGCCGGTGAAGATCAACTGACCGACTTCGAAGCTGATGACAGCAGTCAGCAGGGCCACCGGGAACACAAACGCCCCAATGACTCCAGCCTTGGCTGCCAGGACCCGCCGCCTCGTGGGCGTGGCCGCAAACGTGGACCGAATCATCCCCGTCGCGTACTCGGCGGTCATGGCCCGCACGCCGAGCGCTGCAAGGACCACGGCACCGACGAAAACGATGCCGAACAGGGAACAGGCAGTGGGATCGAACGTCTGGCGCTGTCCCGCCGTCATCTTCGACCACTGTTGCACTTGGGAGACACAAAGGATCGCCCCCAGGCCGACCGAGAGGACGGTGGCCATCACCACTGTCCGCCAGGTGGAAGGCAGGGTACGCAGCTTGGTCCACTCCGCTTTGGCAATCCTGCGGTTCCTCGGAGTCCGCACCGGCAGAGCGGTGGGTGTGAAGTGAGTCGCATCGACGGTGTGGGTTTCAATGCTCATGTCAAGCTCCTTTGGTTGCGTCGACCAGCTGGCCGGCGTGGTACTCGGTTTGGTCCTTGGTCAGGTCGAAATACGCCTCTTCGAGCGACGATCCCAGTGGGGCTAGCTCGACGAGTGAGATGTCGTGGGAACAAGCGGCCGCGCCGATCGCGGCGGAGTCCATCCCGATCACGACCATGGCGCCGTCAGATCCCCACTCGATCAGCGCACCTCGCTGGGTCAGGGTCTCAGCCAGATCGGCTTGCTCCAAGGCCCGGACCCGGACGCTCGAGGACGTGTGCCGGTTGATGAACTCATTGGTGCCGGCGTCGGCGATGATGCGGCCTCGACCGATCACGATCAGGTGATCGGCGGTCTGTGCCATCTCGCTCATGAGATGACTTGAGAGGAACACCGTGCGGCCTTCTGATGCCAGGGACTTCATCAGGTTGCGGATCCAGAGGATGCCCTCGGGGTCGAGCCCGTTGATCGGCTCGTCGAACATCACGGTCTCGGGGTCGCCGAGTAGCGCGCCGGCGATGCCGAGCCGCTGGTTCATGCCGAGCGAGAATGTCCCGACCCTCTTTCCTGCCACGTCGCTGAGTCCGACGATGTCGAGCACCTCGGCCACCCGTCGGCGGGGGATGCCGTTGCTGTCGGCCAGCCACATGAGGTGGTTGGCGGCACTGCGGCCGCCGACAATGGCTTTGGCGTCCAAGAGCGCCCCGACCGACCGGAGTGGGTCGGCCAGCTGGTGATAGGGCTTGCCGTCCACACGGACTTCGCCAGAAGTCGGGGCGTCGATGCCCAGGATCATGCGCATGGTGGTCGACTTGCCGGCCCCGTTGGGGCCGAGAAAGCCGGTCACCTGTCCGGGCCGGACTGTAAAGGAGACCTCATTGACGGCCACGGTCTTGCCGTAGCGCTTGGTGAGGTGCGTTGCCTCGATCATGGTGCTTCCTTTCCTCGTCGATCTGGTCTGGGAAGCACTCTGCGCTTGGGCCCTGAGATGCCGCTGATGTGGCCCTGAGGCGGGCTGGTCAGCTCAAGCACGCCGCACCTGGTCACCGGTCGTACCGTGGGGGTGTGGAAGTGAAGCTCTTTGGCGAGTTCGAGGTGGTCAAAGAGGGTGTCGCGATACCGATTCGCGGCGCCAAGCAGCGGGCTCTCCTGGCTCTCCTGGCCCTCAACCGAGGGCGTCCGGTCAGCGCCGACCGTCTGATCGACCAGCTGTGGGGCGACGGCCAGACCGCCAAGCCCGCCAACGCCTTACAGGCGCAGATCGTCCAGCTGCGCCGAACTCTCGGAGCCTCAGCCATAGTCACCTCCGAATCGGGCTATGCGCTCGATGTCAGTGCCGGTGACCTGGACGCAGCCCGATTCGAAAACCTGGTAGTCGAAGGCCGTCGCCTGAGCACCGAGGGCGAGCTCGCCTTAGCGTCCGCCGTGCTTGGTGACGCTCTCCGGTTGCGCCGCGGCGAACCGCTGGCCGAGTTTGCCTACGCCGGCTTTGCCGACGCCGAACGGGCCCATCTCAACGAGTTAGCCCTGGTGGCGACGGAGTGCCGCGTCGAAGCGGACATGGGGCTCGGCCATCACAACGAACTGGTAGGCGAGCTGGAAGCGCTATGCCGTGAGCACTCGCTCCGCGAACGCCTGTGGGAGCTGCTCATGCTGGCCCTCTACCGAGCGGGGCGCCAAGCCGAAGCGCTGCGTGCCTTCACCGAGATCCGTGACCGCCTGGTCGACGAGCTCGGGATTGACCCCGGATCTTCTCTGCGTGACCTGGAGGCCCGCATCCTGGACCACGACCCGTCCCTTGCGGCAGAGAAACCGGCAGTCGCGCGTACGCCGTCGATGCCATCGGTGCCGGGCAACCTGCCCGAATCACTGAGCAGCTTCCGCGGGCGCAATACCGAGCTGGAACAGGTTGACCAAGCGATTGACTCAAGCCGCTTAGTCACGTTGATCGGCCCTGGCGGGGTCGGCAAGACCCGCCTGGCGGTCGAGGCTGCGGCGCGGCGTCGCGACCAGCACTCCGGTGGCGCCTGGCTGGTGGAGCTCGCGGGTGTCACCGATCCCGCAGCCGTCGCCCCCGCTGCGGCTGCGGCCCTCGGCGCCCCGGGGCCTGCTCTGGGAGATGACCAGCCCTCTGGATCGACAGCAGAGCTCATCGCCCGCCATCTCACCGGCCGCGGCTCCCTCGTCTTCGTCCTCGACAACTGCGAACACGTCATCGACGAGGCGGCTGCGCTCGCCCAGGCCCTGGTCGGGGCGTTGCCCGGCCTCCGGATGGTGGCCACCAGTCGCGAGCCCCTCGGCGTTCCTGGCGAGTTCCTTGTTCCCGTCGTTGGCCTGGTGCCGGCGGACGCCGTCAAGCTCTTCGGGGATCGTGCTCGTGCGGTGCAGCCAGGCTTCGACCCTGATGGGTCCGCCGAAGCGGTCGTCGAAGGTATCTGCCGCCGGCTCGACGGCCTGCCCCTGGCTATCGAACTGGCAGCCGCCCGGCTCCGGGCCCTCCCCCTATCGACCCTGGCCGAGCGGCTCGAGGACCGCTTCGCGCTGCTGAGCCGCGGTGCTCGCACCGCGCTGCCCCGTCAACGGACCCTGCGTGCGGTCGTGGATTGGAGCTACGACCTCCTCTTCGACGACGAGCGGCGCCTGTTCGCTCGTCTGTCCGTCTTCGTCGGCGGCTGCGAACTCGATGCGATCGAGTCCGTGTGCGCTGACGACAAAGTGCCAAAGGGCGATGTCCTCGACGTGTTGAGCCGGCTGGTGGACAAGTCGCTCATCATGGCCCCGATCGCGGGCGAGACCCGGTTCTCCCAGCTGCAGACGTTACGGCAGTACGGCTCCGACCGCCTCGATGACTCCGACGAGGCCGACCTGGTACGCGCCAGGCACGCGGCCTATTACCGCCAGATCGCCGAGAACGCCAACGAACGTCTACGAGGTGCTGCGGCATCGGTGTGGCAGGCCCGTCTGACCCCCGAGTTGGCCAATCTGAAGGTCGCGCTCGATTGGCACCTGGATACCGGCGAGATTGATACAGCGCTGTTGATGGTCTCCGGAATGGCGTGGTTGTGGTTCGTCAACAGCGACTTTGCCGAAGGTGCGCGTTGGCTTGCTGGCGCGTTAGGTGCCGAAGGGAAGCGTCGTGCTGAGCTGCACGCCACAGCCCAGGTCTGGCACGGCTACTTCGTCGGCATATCGTCCAGCCCCGCATCGGGAGTCGTCGAGTGCGACCAGGCCATTTCCGTCTTGAGGCCAGGCGTCGACCGGGTTCGCCTAGCGGAAGCGCTGTTGCTCGGAGCAACGGTACTGATACGCACCTACGAATTCAGTCGATCCCTAGAAGCCTTGGCTGAGGCACGGGCGCTCCTGGAGCCCGACGAGCAGGGTTGGCTGCTCGCTGCGCACGACATGCTGGTCAGCTGGAATATGGCCTCGTTTGGGCGTCTCGACGAGGCCGAGGCGGCCGCCCGTTCGAGCATTGAGCGCTTCGACGCCGTCGGGGAAGTCTTGTTGGTGGTCAATCCACTGAACGCTCTCGCCGGCATCATCGCAGCCAAGGGCGATATCGAAGGCGCATCAGTGGCCTACGAAGTGCTCCTACGGCGCTGCCGGGCCACTGAGGAGCACCCCTATCTGAACGCTGCCCTGATCGCTCTCGCTGCGCTGCGGGGCAGGCAAGGCGATGACGCAGCAGCCGACGATCTCTACCAAGAGGCGATCGGATGCTCTTCGAACCCATGGCTGTCAGCAGACGCCATGGTCGGCCAAGCGGCAGTTGCCCGGCGCCTCGGTGATCTGGTCCGTGCAAAAGCGCTGCTCGACGCCGCGACAGCCCGCTACCAAGAGGCGGACGCTCCCGCAGGTCACCCCCGGGTGTTGGCTGGACTGGCCTGGTGGGCGCTCGGCGCAGATCAACCTCATGCCGCTGCCATCTTCGCGGCGCACGCCGTCAGCGCTGCTGGAGTAATCGCGGATCCAGAAACACAACTCCTCGCCGATTCCGCCCTGGCCGCCGCGAAGGCGATCGCTGATCCCACCCAGCACAACGTCGACAACTTCGTCGCACTTGCGCAGCAGCGAACTCAAGGTCCGGCGCATCGCGCTCTCACAGACGAGCCGGATCTGCTCGCGCTCACAGCTCGCCTGACGCCAGCCGCTATCTGAACATCCGCTTCCCGGGGGCGGCCTCATACGGCCCGTCGTGCAACCGAAGCTCGGACCATTTTGGAGCCGGACCTCGACCTTGCGCTGGCCGGCTCACCTCAGCATCACCTCAGAGCGGCCTCAGGCCAGATGTCCAACCTGACAGTCATGCACCAAGAACAACAGACCCCCGGCCGAGGCGCCCGACCGGTCTCCGACGGGCCCGCGGTCGAGGACCACGGTCGGGTCGTCACCGCCAGCATGCAGGCCGCCAGCTTCTATCGCCAAGCGCAGCAGGCCGTGGACTCGGCCCAAACGGTGACCGCGTTGCGTCGCGCGGTTAATGCCGATCCGACCTTTGGGCTCGCCGTCGCCGATCTCGAGGCCATCACACAAGCACCGTCGAGCCCTATCAGTGGTCACCAGATGAACTGGGAACGCCACCACATCGAAGTGGTCCGCACCGCTGCCGCTGGCGACGTCCGTCGCGCCGCCGATCTACTCCTTGAACACCTCGCCAGCGTTGGCTGTGACCCACTCGCTCGACACATCGTCACCGACCTCCGACAGCGCATGGGACATCCGGCTGGGCCTGAGGACCTCGACGGCCCGGTTCGGGGTTGCCATCCCACCTGGTGACGTTGGATCAGTTCCGTTCGATTTGCACCGATGCAACGATTGCTCGGATTCGACAAGCAATACTTCACATCAATCAAGTTTCGTGCCCTTGGCGTGCCCTACTGAATGCGAAACAGCGCGTAACGGCGCGGTGCAGGAATTGCGAGAAATGCATTCAGATTCCTGAGGTCACCGGATCGACGCCGGTCCCGACCACCGGGAAGCACCAGTTCTCGACAATCGATGGCCTCACAACTGCTCGTCTCAACGTATCGAGCAACGTCAGCTGAAGAGACCTCGAATGACGTGAATGAGGGCGGCGCCGACAGTGACGATGAGCACAACGCCGCCCGTTCCTATTGCGAGGCCAATCGCTAAGGCGAGCGCGTCCTCAAGAATGATGGCAAGGGCGACGAAGACGGCGCCGAGCGCAGGGAAAGTGTCAAGGCCAGAGAACGGTGGGGCGAGCGCAGCAGCGATGGCCAAGCCAGCCAAGACGACGCCGAGGATCCTCAGGAACCACCGTTGATGGAAAAGTGATGCCGCTCGAGGCTTCGAGAATCTCTCCAGCCAACGGATTCGTCGCATCATGAACGGGATTGCCCTCTCCGTCGCGGTCGCCCCAAGAGCACGATCCCTCCAACGCGCTGGGAGCCAGATCGACCGGGCCCCGATCACCATCTCAACCGCCAAGAGAACGGCAATCACCTCGAAGACGTGGGTGACACCTCCTGTCGGCAGTGGCAGAGCCGGGAAGAACATCAAGAACAGGATCGTGACAGCGAAGCTCTTTTCAGAGAAGACGCGGCCGAGATCGCCAATCGTCTTCGTGCCGTCCGCATTTAGCCAGCTCTCTAGCTGATCGCTAAAGGCTGCCCCGGTCGTCGTCATAATTGGAGCGGGCCCTCTCCGCTGGTTGTTGAGTCGTTGAAGATCTTGCGGAGCCACGTACGCGCTTTTGGACTTCTCCGTAGTTCTTCAGGTTATCGAGCTCGGGCACGACGAGGATCGGAGCGATCAAACGAACGCGAGCCCGGAGGTCTCAAAAGGGGAGCCGGGCGCAAGTTCCACTGCCGGTTATCATCACTCGCTGAGGACCTTCATCGGGTGATGACAACCTTCACCGCACCAGTATCGGCTGCCCGTCCGAAGACGTCATAGGCGCCAAGCATGTCGTGAAGGCGAAAATGATGGGTGCCGAACGCGCTGGCATCGATCTGGTGTGATGCGACCAGGCGCAGCAGCGTCGGGGTCGAATAAGTGTCCACCAGGCCGGTCGTGATCGTGATATTGCGAATCCAGAGCGCCTCGAGGTGGAGTGTGGCCGGCTGGCCGTGCACTCCGATGTTCGCCACGTGGCCGCCCGGACGAACCAGTTCCGTGCACAGCTCGAAACTGGCTGGAATGCCGACCGCTTCGATGACAACGTCGGCGCCCAGACCCCCGGTGAGCTCTCTGACCATTTCGACTGCGTCGTCGCGACCGTTATTGACAAGGACATCGGCTCCGAAGCGTTTGGCCACGTCCAATCTGCCGTCGGCAAGGTCAATGGCGACGATGTGGCTGGGGGAGTAGAGCTGAGCCCCGAGGATGGCTGCGAGCCCGATCGGTCCTGCACCGACTACGGCGACAGTGTCACCAGGTTGCACATGGCCGTTCAGGACACCGACTTCGTACGACGTGGGCAGGATGTCGGCCAGCATGAGGATCTCCTCGTCGACGACCCCCTCTGGCACCTTGTATGTCGACGTGTCGGCGAAGGGCACCCGGACGTATTCCGCCTGGGTCCCGTCGATGAGATGGCCGAGGATCCAACCCCCACCACCGAGGCACTGTCCGTAGCTGCCGTCTCGACAGTAGCGGCAGCGCCCGCAGGCGCTGATACAAGAGACGAGCACCCGGTCACCAGGTGCGACGTTGGTCACCGCCGAGCCGACCGCCTCGATGGTGCCGACGGACTCGTGACCGAGAACACGTCCTTCGGTCACCTCGGGCACGTCTCCCTTCAAGATGTGGAGGTCGGTGCCACAGATGGTCGTGCAGTCGATCCGCACGATGGCATCGGTGCTGTCTTGGATCGTCGGCATGGGAACTTCCTGCCAGTCCTTACGTCCGGGTCCGTTGTAGACGAGTGCCTTCATGGTGCTCTCCGTTCTTTTCTTTTCGGTGCCACTGCTGTCAACGCCATGCCGGTCTCAGTAGCGTTGCGGGGCCTGCTGGACGATGACCCGGCCGGTGACCTCAAAGGGTGCGATGCTGACGACGTTGAGGCGTGGCCCGCCGGCCCAGGGCTCGAGATCAAGGGTCGCGGCGACAAGGCGCAATTCGGCGCCTTCGATCAGGCGGGCATGCCCGCGTACGAGGACACTCCACCCCTCGCTCATGGCCTCGTCGACGTGGTCGACCTCGAAGGCGACGACGCCCGAGATGTTGTCGACCATGGCATCCGAGGTCCGAAAGATCACGCAACCGCGGGCGAAGACGAAGTTCACCGGATAGGCGACGGGGCCGGATCCGGTGGAGAGGACGATCCGTCCGACGCCCCCGGCAGAGAGATGGTGCTCGCATTGCGCCGGCGTGAGACTCTCGAGAGCAGGATTCGGCCCGGCACGGCCCGTACCCGGCGGGCGATCGACCCCACCACCTTCGAGGGCGGAGGGAGAGGTATTCAGGGCGATCGCGAGGCGGCGCAACGCTCTGCCGGTGAGCGTGGTGTCGGAGCTCTGCTCGAAGTAGGCCAGGAACCACGCGTCGATGCCAGCCTGCTTCGCCAGCTCTTCGGTGCTCAAGCCGAGCTCGGTCCGCCGATGGCTGACGCGACGGGCCAAATCTCCGGCGCTCGCGCCTGGAGACCTCTCCGTGATCACGGGCCCGTTGGAGCGGCTGACTTCTGGCTCTTGGTTGCGTCGGTTGGTCGGGGTTGCCGGTGTCATGAGGCAAGTCTCAACCTGCAGGGAGATGGCCCCATAGGGAGAAAGGTCCCGAGGCCGGTGACCTTGGTCCCTTTCGGGGAGAGGCCACCTCAGCGTTCTCTCGTCGAACGCGAGCGGCGCCCGATGTTGTGCCTTCTGTCTGAGGGCGAAACCTCGCGAGACTGCTACGAGATGTTTACATCAGCGAGCGAGCGATAGTGCCGCCGCCAGATCAGCCGGTACACCCTGGTCCAGCGGGGGATGGAGCGCAGGACGGGGATGAACGGAAGCAGGATCAGCCCGAGCGTCAGGAGCATCATGATGGCCCACACCTCGAGGTCACCGTTGGACGACGAGTTCATAGGCGAGACCTGGTACCACATGGTGTAGAGCCAGAGCCATGCCTGCCCCGGATAGTTCCCGGTCTCGTTCATCATTCCCCACTGGCTGCCCTGCAGGTGCTGTGCGCCGGCCAGGTTGGACAGGTAGGTGCCGTCGGCGATGAACAGCAGTGGCTTGGTGTAGTTCGTGTTGTAGAACTGCCCCTCACTGAGCAGGGTGCCATCGAGGCCCCCGGTCTGTGCCATGGCGGTCTCGCCGCCAATGATGATCCCGACCGGGCCGTAGCGGCCGAGAGGGACGTGCAGGCGGCCGTGGATGTCGGTGGCGTTCGCGACGGCCTTCGCGTAGGCGGTGGTCCAGGACGTCTGTTGGCCCGTTGAAGCGCTCTCGTACACGCTGAGGGCGGCCTGCAGGGCCGGCTGGTTGGGGAGCGTGCGCAGGGGTTGGATCACGAAGTCCTGCGCAGTGTTGATGGGCTGGTGCACGCCGAACCACTGGTCGGGCTCGAAGAAGCCGATGTGTTGCGAGGAGTTTGGGGTGGCGTTGTAGGGGGGCCCGTAGGTGGCCACGCCACTCGTGCTGTCCAGCTCTGTGATTGCCGTCTGCGCGAAGTCAACCGGATTGACAACGGACCAGGACTTGAGGGTGACGGCAGGCTCGTCGGGCGAGGAGAAGACAACGGCCAACAGGACGGTCAGGACCCCTACGGCCAGGAACGCGACGAACGCCTCCTTCAGGATGTCGTAGGGGACGTAGCCGCCCTTCCACTCTCTGACGTCGCGGTCGGGCTTGAAGCGACGCCGCCTTTTCGCGTCCGGGCTCACGCCGACTCCTCAGTCGGGGTGGCGACCGCCTCCTTGGATTGAGGCTCGTCGTCGAACGGGGGGACGATCCCGTGCCTTCTGACCAAGAGCACGTGGAGTCCGGCGATGATCACGACGGCGATCGGCAGCAAGACGATGTGCCACATCAGCATTTGTCCGAAATTGAGCACGTTCCACACAGCGCCGGCGCCCGTGGCGTTGATGCCGTCCTTGGCCTGGGTGGAAATCCACTGAGAGTCGAAATTCTGCTGTGAGAGGTAGCCGGTGAACGCCGCAGCCACAGAGACGACGAACGAGATCACGCCAGTGGCCCAGGTCAGCCGGCGGTTCCCGCGCCAGGCCGCCATGAAGAACTTCCCCCACAGATGGATCACCATGAAGAAGAAGAAGGCCTCGACGCTCCACAGGTGCAGAGAGTTCACGAAGAGCCCGGCGGTCGACACGTGCCACCAGCTCGGGCCCATGATGGCGAGCACGCAGCCCGTGATGATGACCCAGGCGAGGCTCACCACCGTGAGGACGCCAAACACATAGATCCACGAGGCCATGTAAGCGGGCTGGCGGTCAGGGATCAGGCGGTCAGGCGGGAACGCCGACTCGGCGGCCCGCCTGGCCCGCGCCGTCCACTGGCGCGACTCTTCTGCCCCGGGTTCTTCGGTGTGGCTGCGGGTATCGACGCTCATTGGTCTCGTCCCTTTCGCCGCGGGAACGGCACCACAATCGCCAACACAAAGACGACAATCATGAGGAGGATGACGACGAAATTCGCGACCGACATCTGAATGAAGCCCCAGTGGATGTAGTGACCGGAGCCGTTCAGATTGATCAGGGCGGCGAGCAGGGCACCGAGCGGCATGTGCTCACCGTACGCTCAGGACCGCCCTCCAAATTAGGGAGATAGGTCACATTCGGCGCTCCTGAACGCTGCTCTTCTGCCCGGTCGGCGCCTCTCACCGGGACTGCTCCGTCAGAAACATCGAAACGGCTCTGGCATGACGTCGCGCGTACCTGAGTCACTCAACCGAGCGGTCTCTCACAGAGCGGTAACAGGTTCGTGATCCTGCAGCTTCCGAGGGCTTGAGTGAACACGAATCTTCTGGGCGTCAGGGCAGTGACTGCGACCAGACGCGCAACACCCGGCCCGCAAAACGGGCCGGGTGTTGGTTCCTCACTAGGGAGGTTTCGCTGGGAGCTATGTCGTGACGAGCGCCCCCCTCGGAGTGTGAGCGGGGAGGAGTTCCTGGTCCTCGTCCGTCCGCCTGGCGTGGGCGAAGCCGAGACCGACCAGCACTGCCATGATGCCGGCGAGGCAGAACGCTGCGATCGCACACCAGAAGGCGATAGCCGCGATCAGGCTGAAGCCGTAAGCCTCGAGAAGCAAGCCACGAAGTGTGGTGCCTTGGAAGACAGTCTGCGCCTTGGCCTCTGCGGCGGTGTAGGCCGCCGAACCCTTGGGCAGGGCCAGTGCGGCCGCACTCAGCTGGGAGTAGGTCTTTCCGCCGCCGATGCCCTGGAGGTGTACGGCGATGAAGTCGTTGGCGTAGACCTCGGCCTGCTGGCCCGTGAGCAGCGGTTGCCCCGCGTACTGCGACACTGAAGGGATCATGGATTTGGTGATCTCCTGCCCATCGGGGTGGGCGAACGCCGCTGCCGAGGGGAACGTGATCTGCTGCTGAGCGAGTTGGTTGTGCACGTAGTTGTTGGCGAAGCTGTAGCCCACCATCAGCAGGGAGCCGGCAACGGCCAAGACGATGACCACGACCACTCCACCGACACTGGCCAGCATGTCGAACACTTTGCGTCGCATCTGTGTGTCTCCTTGTACGTGATCCCTCCCAGTGAGGAGATCTGTCCCCATCGTGATCGCCTGAGGACTCGCTGAGACGAGCGCGAACGTCCCGTCGGTTAGGGAGGAACGTCCCGTAGTCGGGACACCGGATGGTCCTAGCCGTCTGAAGGGGAGGATCCTCCCTAGTTGGCGCCCTGCGCCGGCATGCACACTGGAGGCGTGAGCATGTACGTCACTCTCCTCTCAGGCGCGTTGGATCTCTGGGACGCAGACCTCGACGACGACGCTCTTCTCGATCACGTCCGCGATTGCCGCGCCGCGTTGCCCGCCCGGGATCTCGGGGCGGGCGCGATGTCGGGGACGGCCCTGGCAGCCGAGATCGCGTACGACCGGGCTCTCGTCTGCCTGGCCGCCCAATCCGGTATCGACGTGACCCCGACGAACTTCGTGCATCCGAGGATCGAGCGGGAGCGTCTTGAGCTCGAAATTGATTTGCCAGGGTGTCGATCTCGAAGTCCCGGCTCATCAGCCGAGCGGCGCCGGGGAGACGCCTAGCGCTGATTCTTGAGCCTGGTGGCGTAGATGGCGGCCTCGGTCCGACTCGTGACCTTGAGCTTGCGCAGCAAGCCGGTGATGTAGTTCTTCACCGTGTTCTCCGAGAGGAACATCGCCTCGGCGATCTGCTTGTTGGTCTTGCCATCCGCGATGAGGTCCAAGATGCGAGCTTCTTGGGGTGAGAGCGACGAGATGGACGCATCAGCCTGGGGCGGGTTGGCGATGCGTTCGACCACTCGGGCCACGGCCCTCGGATCCATGAGCGACGCCCCGGTAGCTACCTTCTTCACATCCTCGATCAGGTCACGTGCCTTGATCTGCTTGAGCACGTAGCCCGCGGCCCCGGCCATCACGCTGGCGTACATGGCCTCGTCGTCGGCAAAGCTGGTGAGCATCAGGCAGACGAGGTCTGGCATGGCCGAGCGCAGGTCACGGCACACCTCGATCCCGTCTCCGTCCTCGAGACGCACGTCGAGGATGGCGACGTCGGGTTGGGCCAAGGGCACCCGGGTGAGCGCCTCGGCACCGGTGGAGGCCTCCCCGACCACTTCTATGTCCTCGTCACTCTCGAGCAGGCTCCGTATGCCCTCCCGGACCAGCTCGTGGTCATCGAGCAGGAACACGCGAATGGCCACGGGACCATTGTGCCAGGACCGCTCACGCTCCCGCGAACCCTCAGTGGGTCGTACCATCCACCTCATGCCCTACACGCGGGTGAACGACGCAGAGAAGCTCGGGCGCCTCATGGGGGCGGTGCTGATGATCACCGCCGATGCCGAGCTCGCTGACATACTCGGCCATCTGGTGGAGGAGGCGAGATCCCTGGTGGGCTCCCGCTACGCCGCCCTCGGTGTGCTCAACGAGACCCGCACCGGGCTTGAGCAGTTCATCACCGTCGGACTCAGCGAAGCGGAGGAAACACAGATAGGAGACCGTCCAACGGGTCGGGGTGTCCTCGGGTTGCTCATCACCGAACCGGCCCCGCTGCGATTGGAGCATCTCGAAGAGCACCCTGGTCGCTATGGGTTTCCTCCCGGCCACCCGCCGATGACTTCGTTCCTGGGGGTGCCGGTGCGCGTCCGAAACGATGTGTACGGCAACCTCTACCTGACCGACAAGGAGAGTGCGACCGAGTTCACCGACGAGGACGAGGCACTTGCCGAGGCCCTCGCACTGGCAGCCGGAATTGCCATCGAGAATACCCGGCTCCACGACCGCGTCCGCGTCATGAGCGTGCTCGATGACCGGGACCGCATCGCCCGTGACCTTCACGACCGCGTGATCCAGCGCATCTACGCGGTCGGCATGAGCCTGCAGGGCGCCACGAGATTGCCCGAGCGCGACTTGGTCGTCGAACGGGTCTCCCGGGCCATCGACGACCTCGACGACACCATCACTCAGATCCGCTCCGCCATCTTCGAGCTCGGGGACGCCGCGCTTCCGGGAGGGCTGCGCCAAGCAGTCCTGCATCTCGCAGGAGAGTTGGCGGGGACTCTCGGGTCTCGCCCCGAGGTCCGCTTCGAGGGCGCCGTGGACAACGTCGTACCCCAATACGTCGGCGACCACGTCCTTGCCGTCGTGCGAGAGGGCCTTACAAACGCCGGCAAGTACTCGGAAGCCACTCGCTACGTGGTGACACTCGTTGTGACCGATCGCCTGGTCCTGGAAGTGGAGGACAACGGAACAGGCATCGAGCTCCCACTCAAACAACCCGGGCTCGGGTTGGTCAACATCCGTGAACGAGCCGAGAAGCTCGGCGGGTCATTCGAGATCCACCCGCGCAACGACGGCGGAACGCGGTTGGTCTGGACCGTCCCGCTCTGACAGCTCAGGAATCACTGAGCGAACAGGACATGGCCTGAGGGCATCGCATTGTCGCCTTCGCCATCCTCACAAGCAGCGCGGGCCGATCTCCATCGTGAGTTCAATGACGTCGTAGATGCGAGTCTGCGTCATGGGGAAACCCGCCCCGTGAAACACGGCGAGCATCGCAGAATTCTCGACGAGAACGCTGGCCTTGAACTCGCCGATCCCGACCCGTCTCGCCGTCT
The DNA here is from genome assembly GCA_963719485.1 of uncultured Acidimicrobiaceae bacterium. Lineage (GTDB taxonomy): Bacteria > Actinomycetota > Acidimicrobiia > Acidimicrobiales > RAAP-2 > Bog-473. The sequence goes on along the minus strand of OY970387.1, from coordinate 1,508,317 downwards.
GAGTCAGCCGCTCCAAGAGCAAGGTGCCCAACCCGCGGTCCTGGAACTCGTCGGCAACCACGAAGGCCACCTCTGCAGAGCACGGATCCTCGAGCCGGTCATAGCGGCCCACCGCGATGATCTCACCGTCGTGCTCGATCACATAGGCCGCCCTGTTGATGCCATCGACGCAGGTGAGGTGTGTGACCTCGGAGGGCTGGAGATCCCGGTGCGGGTAGAAGTAGCGCAGCTGAACCGAGCGGGGGCTCAGGCATGCGTGGAACCGTAGGAGCGCTGCGGCATCGGTCGCAGCAATGGGGCGCACGTTGAAGCCAGAGCTCGCACAAAGCCCTCCTTCCCTCATCTGACTCGACCCAGCAGTTATGACCGTCATGGAGCCACCATGACGTCGACCGGAGGTCGTCCCATAGGGAGATTGGTCCCGTTGCGAGATGACCTTCCTCCGGAGCGAGAAGGACTCTTCTCTGGTCCATCGGGACCTTTTGACCTGAGCTCCAGCATTGAGCCGGATCGCAGGTCAGACTGCTTGTCCCATGAGTCGTCCGGACACCAAGTACGTGGCCGTCGGGGATGCTGACGTTGCCTACCAGGTCCTGGGAGAAGGGCCCTCCGACCTGCTCTTCTTCAACGGACTGGGCAGCAACGTCGAGATGGCGTGGGAGGACCTATACATTGCCGACTTCCTCCGACGGCTGGCGTCGTTACGCCGCCTGATCTTTCTCGATCGACGAGGCACAGGGGCATCTGACGGTGTGCCACGTAACGCCATACCAACTTGGGAGGAATGGACAGAAGACATCGAGAGCGTCCTCAACGCGGTCGGGTCCGAGCAGACAGCCATCCTCGCGACGGTCGATGTTGGCCCGATCGCGATCCTCTACGCCGCTGCACATCCCGAACGGGTCGATTCCCTGGTGCTGTGCAATACCTCTGCCCGCTACCTGATCGCTGACGACTATCCGATCGGTTTCACACCTGAGGCGCTCGATTTCGTCATCGAGTTCCTTCGGACCCACTGGGGTACGCCGGAGTTCCTCTCGCTTGCTGGTGCAGTTGGCCCGGAGGACCCGGTTCGCCTCGATGCCCTTGCTCGGCTCTTCCGGTCGTCGGTCACGCCAAGAACCGCGGCGGCACAGTACGACTACCTCCTTCGGAACCTCGATGTCCGTCCAGTGCTCCCGCTCCTCCGGATGCCCACGCTGGTCCTAAGCGCCGACAATCCAAGCTTTCTACCCATCGCTCATGGACGTTATGTGGCCGAGCACATTGAGGGATCCAAGTTCGTCGCGCTGCCGGGCGCCGACATGTTGATCTTCGGACAGCAGGACGTGATCTTCGACGAAGTGGCCGAGTTCTTGACCGGCACGAGACCCGTAACGGACATCGACCGGGTGCTGGTCTCTGTACTCTTCACCGATATCGTCGGATCAACGGAGCGGGCAGCCTCGCTGGGTGATCAACGGTGGCGGTCTCTTTTGGATCGCCACGATCAAATTGTCCGCGAACAACTGCGGATCTTCCGAGGTCGGGAGGTCAATACGACGGGAGACGGCTTCGTCGCTTCATTCGATGGTCCGGCTCGAGCTATCCGTTGTGGCCAGGTCATCGTCGACGCCACCCGAGCCCTCGGTATCGACCTACGCCTGGGCCTCCACACCGGTGAGTGCGAGGTGAGAGGCAACGATCTGGGCGGCCTCGCCGTTCACATAGCGGCTCGGATCGGTTCTCTGGCATCACCGAACGAGGTCCTTGTCTCGAACACCGTCAAGGACCTCGTGGTCGGGTCGGGCATCGAGTTTCAGGATCGAGGCAAACATGAGCTGAAGGGGGTTCCCGGGAGCTGGCGCCTGTTCCGCGTCGAGAGCTGACTTGACGTCGCAAGTGACGAAACCGTTGGGCTTGTTCCATATTCTTCGATCGTCGGAACGTGGCGGGGACGTCGGGCAATACTTGAATCACCCAAGTTTCGTGCCCTTAGCGTGCCCCAGTGCGCCAGGTCAAGGAGCCGCCGTTGCCAGAACAGCCGTATCAGCGAGGTGAACGGTACGCGAACATCTCGCGAATTCCCGGTAATCACCCCAGCTAACCTCGGCCGGCATGGACGCGGGACCATCAGAGATACAGGCCATCGAAGGGAAGGTCACCCAGCTGTTTGCCTTGGTCTCGGAGGCCCTGGCTGGTGCCACCGCAGCCTTGCTGGGCAACGACGCCGCTCTTGGGTTGGCGGTGGTCGACGGCGACCAGTCGGTCGATGATCTGACCGCCGAGGTCGAGCTCTTGGTCTGGCCCCAGCTCGACGACGAGGACACACCCGGAGCGACACTGCGGCACCTCGTCGGGGTTCTCTTGATCCTGCCCGAACTCGAGAGAAGCGGTGACCTGGCCGAACACATCGCCCAACGGGCGGTCACGAACATCGGCGCAGAGATGAGCCCGCTCAGTCGGGGCATCGTCCAGCGAATGTCCGAGGTGGCCCTTGAAATGTGGCGAGACGCCGCGGATGCATACGCCGACCGGGCCGCACGAGCCAGTGTGCTCACCGAGGACGACGAGGAGCTCGACATCCTCCATGAGCGGCTGACCGGCGAAATAGCGTCTGGGACGATGCCCGCCGCCGTGGGTGCGCAAGTCACGCTGGTCGCCCGCTTTTACGAGCGGCTCGGTGACCACGCCGTCAACCTTGCTCGTCGGATCGAGATGTTGCACGGCTGACCGGCGGCAACCGGGTGCGGTGCTCTTCTACCCGGGTTGCCCGCTCACGTATATCTTTGTTGGCGCCCCCGGTCTACGGAATGGCTGCAACCTGGTCGGGAGGCAACAAGGTAGGCCCTCGAGAACCCAAACGAGTAGTCGGCACCGATCAGGTGCCTTCGGAGGTATTGAGCGATGGCCAAGAAGGAGTCCGAACACAAGGATCACCCGAAACACAGGGAGCACGACCTTCCGCGGACCCCGCCTCTCGTCACTGCTCGACCGGCCTCTGATCGTGGCCAGGCGCCCAAGATGAAGCGCAAGGCGTACAAGAAGGAGATGAGGCTCCTCCACGGAGAGCTGGTGGCGGTGCAGGAGTGGGTCAAGCTCACCGGAGCCAAAATATGCCTCGTCTTCGAGGGTCGCGACACAGCTGGAAAGGGTGGCACGATCAAACGAATCACTGAACGAGTGAGTCCACGCGTCTTCCGTGTCGTCGCACTGCCCGCACCGACAGAGCGTGAGAAGTCGCAGATGTACATCCAGCGCTACATGAATCACTTCCCTGCGGCGGGTGAGGTGGTGATCTTCGATCGCAGCTGGTACAACCCGCGGGCGTCGAGCCGGTTATGGGCTTCAGCAAGCCCGAGGAGACCCAGAGATTCCTCGAGCTCACCCCGGAAGTTGAGAAGGCGATGGTCTATTCGGGGATCCTGTTGCTCAAGTACTGGCTCGAAGTCAGTGCCGACGAACAGACCCGCCGTCTCGAGAGCCGTATCCACGATCCACGCAAGACGTGGAAGCTCTCCCGCATGGACTTGATGTCCTACAGTCGCTGGTACGACTACTCGCGAGCCCGAGACGCCATGTTCGCCGCCACCGACACTGCGTGGGCCCCGTGGTACGTCGCCCACACCGACGACAAGAAGCGCGGTCGGCTCAACATCATCAGCCACCTGTTGAGTCAGATCCCTTACGAAACGCGGAAACACACGCTGGTCGAACTACCGGAGCGTCAAGGATCGGACGACTACCAGGAGCCCTCGTACCAGTACCGGCTCGTCCCGGAGAGGTTCTGAGGGGAACGTGGAGACGAGTGCTCACACGATCGGCTGGCGCGAGCGATCCCTTGCGTTGGCATCGCTCGGATGTGCCGCTCTGCTCACAGTGGCGGTCATCGTCTTCTTGGTCCGAAATCTCGGCTTCCTGGTGGTCGGATTGATCGGTGTGGCCCTGATGGTCTGGGGAGCCTGGTGGGTCATCACTGAGCGGGCGCCCCGCAAGGTCTTTGGAATCGCGGGCGTCATCGTCGGCGGAGCTCTGATCGTCGTCGCAGTGATCCGGGCGGATCCTCATGGCGACCGCCCAGTACTCGCTCTCGTCATCGTGGCCGTACTCATGGTGGCCACAGTGGGCTTCGGTCGAGCGGCGATCGCCCGCGACCTTCACGAACATGACGCCCGTCAACCACTGACGGTCGCACGTCCGCTGCGCCCGATCCTCATCTGCAATCCCTGGTCCGGAGGCGGCAAGGTGGAGAAGTTCGGGCTCGTGGGGCTCGCCGAGAGCCTCGGCGTTGAGGTTGTCATGCTCGACCACGGGCTCGATCTCGAACAGCTCGCACGGGACGCCGTCGCACGCGGGGCGGACTGTTTGGCGATGGCAGGCGGCGACGGCTCGCAGGCTTTGGTTGCGTCCATCGCCATCGAGCACGGCCTCCCCTTCGTCTGCGTCTCGGCAGGCACGCGCAACCACTTCGCCCTCGACCTGGGGATCGACCGGGAGGACCCCCGCAAGAGCCTCGACGCATTCCGCGATGGCATCGAGCGCCGCATCGACTACGCGACGGTCGGAGATCGCCTGTTCGTCAACAACGTCTCGCTCGGGGTCTATGCCACGATCGTGCAACAGCCGGGCTATCGGGAGGCGAAGCCCGAGACCACCAAGGCACTGCTCCCCGAGATGCTCGGGCGTACACAAGAGCCGTTCGACCTCCAGTTCACCGAGCCGGACGGAACGGAGGTGAATGGGTCGTTCCTGATCCAGGTCTCGAACAACCCCTACGTGCTCGGGGCGACGTTGGACGCGTCACAGCGTCGACGCCTCGATACGGGGAAACTCGGCGTCGTCGCAATCACCGCGGCTTCGGGAAGAGAGGCGGCGGCAGTGGTCACTCTCTCAGCACTCGGACAGCGGCGTCGAAGCCGGCATTGGCACGAATTCACCACGGAGAGCTTCGAGGTGCGGTCGCGAAGCGGCAAGGCCTTCGCGGGCGTCGATGGCGAGGCTCTCGAGCTCGATACCCCCCTCACGTTCCAGATTCATCCGAGGGGTCTGCGGCTTCTGGTCCCGGAGGGAAACCTGAGCGCTGCCGAGCGTCGCCAAGCTCGAGATATCTCTGCCGTTGACCTCATCTCGCTTGCTCGCGGAGTGGATCCGGTCGCCGAGAAGGTCTGACCGTCGCCGATTCGGCGACGCCTCACTTCCCACCGCAGTGCCGAATCGCCCGATTGCAGCACCTCTCCGTAGAGCTGCAGGCGTGTGTGAATCAACCTCACGGGGGCATCCTCCGCGTCGTCATTCCTGGGACCACCCTGAGACGAACCAAGCTGCCGGGAACGAGCATGCGCACGGCTCGACCCGCCGAACGACCCAAGAGAATTCCGCGAACCGCAGGGCTATTGTGAGCGACAACGCACCCGTTCCAAGGAGGTTGTCGTGGCAGAATTCCCGGGAGTGACCCACGTGGCGCTGACCGTCACCGACCTTGGTCGGAGTCGACCCTGGTACCAGAACCTCTTCGGCTCGCCCCCCGTCATAGACGAGGACACCGGTCCGTTCCACCATGTCGTCTGGCTCCTCGGCGGCCAGACCCTGGTGGGGATCCACCAGTTCCCCGATCTGCACGGATCTGATCCGTTCGACGAGCGTCGGCTGGGTCTTGACCACTTGGCGTTCGCTTGTGCCAACCGGGCAGAGCTCGCGCAGTGGGAGTCCAAGCTCAACGAGCTCGGCATCGACAACGGCGGGATCGTCGATGCCCCCTATGGATCAGGGCTCTCGTTCCGCGATCCTGACAACATCGCGCTGGAGTTCTTCTCTCCGCCCGGGTAGGGGTCGCGGTGGGGAAACCTCACGGTGTGGTTCCCGGAGGCTGCGGAGCCGGTGGGAGACCCATGGTCGCGGCGTGGACGACGAGGTCCGAATACGGCGGCACCAGGTCGAGCCCGTCGACGGCGTTCAGCAGCCCCGGCGCGTCGCCTGGTTGACCCCGGACTCCGTACTGCCAGACGATGGCACCGGTCTTCGGATCGACGACGATGGCCCGGTCATTGTGGTCGTCCGTCGCAATGATGTCGCCGTTGGGGAGGGGCAGCGCCAGCGACGGATGGTTGAGCGCGGCGTCCCCGGTGGGCCGGTAACGCCAGAGGAGCCGACCGAGCCCGTCGAAGGTCTCGATCTGTCCCGGTTCTGAGTAGTCCACGGTGAGGTAGGTCCCGGGGCTGACCTCATTGCTGTCGGACGGGTAGGCGACGCCGGGAGGGTGCCACGAGGCATAGATCTTCCCGGACAGGTCCATCTCGTCGACCCAGTCCCCGTTGATCTCGGTGACGAGGTAGTGGCCGTTGGCCATGGGAAACGCTCCGTTGGGGCTCCCGAATTGAGCCGGCGGCGCGTGCCGGCAGTTCTGGGAGGTCGTGCCGTAGATATGCGACGGCACCAGTGTGCGCGGGGCGAACAACAGGACACGGCAGTTCTTGATGTCGGCCATGAGGACGTCACCGTCGGGGAGGACCAGCGCGTCGTCCGGGTTGGAGAGCTGGTTCGGGCCGTCACCCGGCACGCCCGGTGTGCCGTAGCGCCACAGGATCTTCCGCGACGCCACGTCGATCACGGTCACCACCGAGTATTCCTCCTCGGTCACGATGATCTCCTTCCCGTCCGGTGTGAAGAACGCATCGTCCGGGCTCTGCAACGTGACGCCGGGAGGGAGATCGCCCGGCTGCGGGAAGGTCCAGAGCGTCCGGCCCTGGGGGTCGACCACGATCAGGCGGTTGTTGCCCTCGTCCGCGAACAGGACAGGGCCGGGGAGCACGCTCGGGTCAGACCCGGGAGCCAGGTAGCCCGTGCCGGTACCTGGGTCGGGGAACAACGTGGTCGTGGTCGTCGTCGTGGTCGTTGTCGGCCTCGCGTGGCTTGTCGCCTTTGGCGCGGCCGAGCGGGCCGGAGACCCACAGGAGGCCAGAGCACCACTCAACGCGACCAGGGCGACGATGATGGCGAATGCTCCGGAGAAGCTGCGGCCACCTCTCCTCTCCCGCTGGCGAGTCATGGTCGCCCATGATGGTGCGCCGGCGCCGGTTCCGCCGACCGCGGTCGAGCAGTTCCCTCTCTTCGCAGGGGCCTACCCCCGTTCCCTATCGTTGGGCCGATGCCCACCGATGCCTCGCCGTCGAGCAGCTCGAGCCTCTTCGCCACCCTGGTGGAACGCCTCCGGACGGGTGAGCCCCTCGACGAGCTCGTCGACGAGCTCCTCGGTCACGTGACGCCGGTGGAGAGACTCGGGCTGCTCGACGGCGACATCCCCTTCTGGGAGGGGATCGCCGACTTGAACCGCAACGGCTACAACCGGAGCCCCATCCCGATGGGCTGCGTCGAGAGGCTGGGCATCCCTGGATTGCTCTTCTCTGATGGCCCTCGGGGTGTGGTCATGGGGCACTCCACCGCCTTTCCCGTGCCCATGGCGCGGGGTGCGACGTGGGATCGAGAGCTGGAGCGGCGGGTCGGCACGGCAATCGGCCTCGAAGGGCGCGCCCAGGGCGCGAACTTCTTCGGGGGCGTGTGCATCAACCTGCCCCGGCATCCTGCGTGGGGCCGCGTGCAGGAGACCTACGGCGAGGATCCGTTGCTCCTCGGCGAAATGGGAGCGGCGCTGGTCCGCGGCGTCCAGCCGAACATGATGGCGGTGGCCAAGCACTACGCCCTCAACTCCATGGAGAGCGCCCGGTTCTTCGTGGACGTGACTGCCGACGACGCCACGTTGCACGAGGTGTTCCTGGCCCACTTCCGGCGGGTCGTCGACGAGGGGGTTGACGGGATCATGACCGCGTACAACTCCGTCAACGGCGAATGGGCCGGACAGAACGAGCATCTTCTCGAGGGCGTGCTGCGTGATCGATGGCGATTCGAGGGCGTCACCGTCTCGGACTTCATCTGGGGCCTGCGCGACGCGGCCACGTCCCTCCGCGCGGGGCTCGACGTGGAGGAGCCCTTCGCCCAGCAGCGCGCCCAACATCTGCCCGAGGCGGTCCGGAACGGCTCGGTGACCGACGGCCATGTCGACCGCGCCGCCGGCCGCATCCTCGGCACCCAGCTGCGCTTCTACGCCCGGCGCGACCACAGGGAGCCATCGCTGTCCGTGGTGTTCTCCGAGGAACATCGGGCCCTCGCACGCGAAGTCGCCGGCCGAGCGATGGTCCTGCTCAAGAACGACCCCGTCGATGGGAGCGCCCTGCTTCCCTTCTCGCCCAGGACATTGGGCAGCCTCGCCGTCATCGGGCGGCTGGCGGACGCCGCCAACACCGGGGACCACGGGTCTTCGGACGTCCGCGCACCGGAGGTCGTGACGCCGCTCGTGGGGCTGCGCGCCGGGCTGCCCGGTGTCGCCTGCATCCACGTCTCGGCCGACGATCCCGACCAGGCCGCCGAAGCGGCGCGGGCGGCTGACGTCGCCGTCGTGGTCGTGGGATACACGGCCGAGGACGAGGGGGAGTACATCGGTTCTGAGGCTTTCGCCGACTCGCGGCTGCTCGCGACCTTTCCTCCGCTCGGCGACGATGCCGCCGCGCAGCAACTCGTGGAGGGACTCGCGAGCAACGGCGACGGATCCGTTCTCGGAGGACAGGGTGCCGGCGGGGACCGGGTGAGCCTGCGCCTGCGTCCCATCGACGCCGAGATCATCACCGCGGTCGCCGCCGCCAATCCCCGCACGGTCGTCGCCATCATCACGGGCGGAGCCGTGATCACGGAGGAATGGCGCCCTGCGGTGCCCGCCGTCCTGTTCAGCTGGTACTCCGGGTCCGAGGGTGGCCACGCCCTGGCCGATGTGCTGCTGGGTCACGTCGACGCCTCGGGGCGGCTGCCCTTCTCGATTCCGACCGCCGAAGAACATCTGCCGTTCTTCGATCGCCACGCGACGGCCATCACGTACGACAAATGGTTCGGTCAGCGCCTGCTCGATCGGCACGGTCATGTCGCGGCGTTCCCGCTCGGGTTCGGTCTTTCCTACACGGATTTCGTGCTCTCGGACCTCTCCGTCGACGACCTCGTCGGCGAGACCTTCGGAGCGGCCGTCACCGTCACCAACACCGGAGAACGGGCCGGCCGTCAGGTGGTACAGCTCTACGGGCGCCTGGAGGGCGGAGACGACTTCCCGGGCCGGGTACTGCTCGGCTTCGGCACGGTCGCCCTGTCACCGGGAGCCTCGGTGCGCCTCGACCTGGCGGGGTCCACCCGGCCGCTCCAGCGCTGGACCGAAGACGGCTTCACTCCCGCCGCTCGTTCTGTGGTGGTAGAGGCCTCCGCGTTCGCCGGCGACCCTGGTGCCCTCGCTGCACCCGTCGCCTTCCACCTCTCCTGACGAGGCGTCCGCAGGTCACTCGTTGGTGTTCGACCCGGCGTTTGCGTAGGCCTGGGCCGCCTGTGTCTCCCATTTGCGCTCGATGTCGCCGAAGTGCCAGATGGCGAGAGCCACGATCCAGGTCGCCACGAAGATGCCGACGATGATGAATCCGGCCCTGTTGATGTTGAACTTCGCAATGACGTCCCAGAACCCGCCGCTTCGACCGGTCTCCTGGGCGATCAGGCCGAGGATCTCGATCGTTCCGATGAAGAGCGCAATGAAGATCGACAAGCCCGTGATCGTGAGGTTGTAGTAGATCTTCCGGATCGGCTTCGAGAAGGCCCAGTCGTAGGCGAAGTTCATGAAGCATCCGTCGATCGTGTCGAAGAGGCACATGCCGGCGGCGAACAGGACCGGCAGCGAGATCACCGCGTAGAACGGGAGCCCGCCCACGACGGCTGAACCGGCGAGGACCAGGAGGGCAACCTCGCTGGCGGTGTCGAAGCCCAACCCGAAGAGCGCGCCGACCGGGTACATCTTCCAGGGCGAATCGACGCGTGTGGCATAGCCGCCGAGGACCCTGTTCATGAGTCCACGCGCATTGAGTTGACGTTCGAGCTCGGCATCGTCGTACCTGCCTTGTCGCATCTCCCGGCTCACCTTGATGATGGAGAAGAGGACGATGAGGTTGAGCAGACCGATGAGATAGAGGAAGGTCCCCGAGATGGAGGTGCCGATGATGCCCGTCCAATGGTGCAGCGCAGAGTTGTTGTTCTTCACCGCGCCGTTGAGTGCCCGGATGCCGAAATTCAGGAAGACGGCGAGAACGAACACGATGGTCGAGTGGCCGAGTGAGAAGAAGTAGCCGACGCTGAGCGGACGCTCGCCGTCCTGGATCAGCTTGCGGGTCGTGTTGTCGATGGCCGCGATGTGATCCGCATCGAAGGCATGCCGCATGCCGAGCGTGTAGGCGAGGACGCCGGTGCCGAAGCCGAAGAAATCGGTCTTGTTGAGGTGGTAGTGGCCGCGGAGTGCGAGGAGCAGCATGCCCCAGCCCACGATGTTGAGGCCGAGAACGGTCGCGGCCATCAGCACCACCGTGGTCCACTCCCGAGACGTCAGGCCGTTGCGAATGTTGCTCATCCGACTGATTGGGCCCGTCATGTCGTCTGCCCCCCTGGGTGAGCCGGAGTCAGCGCCTTCGCTATCGCCACGTTAAAGCAACTGCGAATGATTTGCAACAAGGTTCCCGGCCTTAGAATGAGGCGGTCATGGGCGTTCCTCTCGGCGCAGATGCACCTCGGCACGACGTCAACACGGTCGACGACGTCCTTGCTCTCGTGCGTGCGAGTGGAGGCCGTGTGACCAGCTCCCGGCGGCTGCTCCTCGAGGCCATCTTCGCCGACCCCGGCCACCACAGCGCCGAGGACCTCGCAGAGATCGTCCAGGCCAAAGCCCCGGACGTCCACCTGTCCACCATCTACAGGAACCTGGAGGAACTGGAGCGCCTCGGAGTGGTCGTCCACTCCCATCTCGGACACGGCCCGGCCACGTACCACCTGGCGTCGACTGCGCATTGCCACTTCGTCTGCGAACAGTGCGGCACCGCGTTCAAGGCGCCCGACGAGCTGTTCGTGAGCCTGGCGGACCGCGCCGAGAAGCAGTTCGGCTTCGCCATCGACCCTCACCACTTCTCGATATTCGGTCGCTGCCGCAACTGCCGGTAGCGGCCGGGACGACGCAGGTGGACCGCGCACGGAGCGGAGCTCACGGGCGGTCGTCCGCCTCGGCTCTCTAAGGTTCGCCTCATGCCCGACGTCGCCGGCCCCGTCGTCGTGGCGATGGACGCGACGCCGCTGCTCGGGGTCCGGACCGGTGTCGGCGCATCCGTCGCCGGGTTCCTCGGTGCTGTCGCCACCGATCACGACCTCGACGTCATCGGGTTCGGCCTGAGTGCCAGGGGGGGCAGAGCCCTGCCGGAACGTCTGCCTGACTCGGTCAGACCGGGACGGCGGATCCCGATCCCGGCCGAAGCGTTGCTCCGGATGTGGGCATGGGTGAACCACCCCGCGGTGGAGCTGTGGACCGGTCCGATCGACGTCGTGCACGGCACCAACTTCGTCGTCCCGCCCTCGCGGACGGCGGCACGCCTCGTCACCGTGCACGATCTGACTCCTCTCCGGTTTCCCGAGCTCTGCAACCCGGCATCGCTGCGGTACCCCGGGCTCATCGCTCGCGCCGTCGACCAGGGTGCCTCCATCCATACGGTGTCCCAAGCCATGGCGGATGACGTCTTGGATCATTTCCGGATCGACGTCGATCGTGTGCACGTCATCCACAACGGGCTCACGCCGCTCGGAGATCCGCTCCGACATGGGGGGACGGAACCCCCGTACATCCTCGCCCTCGGGACGGTGGAGCCCCGCAAGGGCCTGCCGGACCTCGTCGCCGCATTCGACCGCATCGCCGGCACCATCCCCGATGTCCATCTGAAGATCGCCGGACCGCCCGGGTGGGGTGAAGACGCCGTCGCGGCCGCGCTCCGGACCGTCCGTTACGCCGACAGGATCCATCGCATCGGATGGACGGACGACAGGGCCTCCCTCCTCGGGGGCGCGCATCTGCTCGCCTACCCCTCGCTCTACGAGGGCTTCGGGCTGCCACCGCTCGAGGCGATGTCCGTGGGGGTGCCGGTGGTCGCGACCACCGCGGGAGCGATCCCCGAGGTCGTGGGAGATGCCGCGGTCCTCGTGCCGCCCGGTGACGTCCCGGCACTCGCCGAGGCGCTGCTGGTGGTGTCGCGGGACGCCACCACCAGGGAGAGGTTGATCACGGCCGGCCTCCAACGGGCCACGCGGTTCACGTGGGACGAAGCCGGACGACAGCTCGCACTGCTCTACCGGGCCCTCGCCGATGCTCGCCTCTGAAGACCCACGCCTGCACCGGGTACGTGCAAACATCGGCCCATGCCGGCAGGAGCAGTGGACACCGCGTCCCCGATGACGCTCGCTCCGGTCCTCCAGCCGGCGGATGACCTCGGACCTGCCCCGGGTCTGATCGGGCGGTGGCGGGGTCGTCGGCGCCTGATCCTCGAAGCCCTCGGCGTGGCGTGGTTGCCGTGGCTCACGGCACGGGTCATCACGCTCTTCTCACTCGGCCTCGCGAAATACGAGGTCAAGCACTTCCACATCACCGACGTCAAAGCGGTGCTCCAGACGCATTACGGACTCCTGGGTTCCGACGCCGGTTGGTATCAGAGCATTGCCGCCCACGGATACGGGGCGCTCCCGCGGTCGGCCATCCGGTTCTTTCCGCTGTTGCCCTTGCTCGACCGCGGCCTGAGCGACCTCACCGGGCTGACCGTGGGGATCGCCTCTCTGCTGATCACCAATGCCGCCAGCTTGCTGCTGGCGATCGGCATCTACGCGCTGGTCTGTTTCGAGTTCCGGGACAAGGCCCTCGCCCGGCGCGCGGTCTGGCTCATGATGTTGGCGCCGCCCGCCTTCGTCTTCGTGATGGGGTACTCGGAGTCGCTCCTCGTCCTGCTCGCGATCGGCTTTTTCGTCGCCATTCGGCGAGGGAGCTGGTGGTGGGCCGGACTGTTCGGCTACCTCGCCGGAACGGCCCGGCCGATCGGATGTCTCCTTGTCGTCCCGGCTCTGATCGAGGTCGTCCGGTCGTGGCCCACCGACCGCTGGAGCCGATGGCCGGGCAAGTTCGTGGCGATCGTCTCCTCCGTTGCCGGGACCGTGACGTATCTCAGCTGGGTGAGCGTGGAGTTCGGCGGGTTCTTCGAGCCGCTCAAGATCCAGCAGCAGCAAGCGCACCATGGGGCGCTCGCGGATCCGGCCGCCACCGTCTACCACGCACTGGCCAACCTGGCTCATGGCCACCACATCGGCGACGCGCTGCATGTCCCGTGGATCGGGGTCGCCATCGTCCTGCTCGTCGTCGCCTTCTGGCGACTGCCCCTCTCGTACGCAGCCTTCGCGCTGAGCGTCGTCGTCGTCGCCCTGTCCGGCTCGAACCTCGACTCCTTCGAGCGCTACGCGTTGAGTGCGTTCCCCCTCGCGATCGTGGGCGCGACCCTGCTCCGGTCCGGACGGGTTGCCGGCGTCACCTACGTCCTGTGCGGTGCCGGCATGGCGCTCTACGCGTTACTGGCGTTCCAGGGGGCCTACGTCCCGTAGGCGTCGCCGGGGCGGAGTCCCACGACGCCGGCCCACCGGTGGGCGAAGATGGCGCGATGCCGTCCCGCCCGGAGCCACCGCTGCAGCAGCCGAGGGTGCGTCCCGGCGAGCCCCGTTGGCCCATGGCGATCGCCGTGGTCGCCACCGGGTTGTTGCGGGCGGCGCTTCCGCACGAGCTCCGCAACGGCGACGCCCGTTGGCTCTTCCTCGTCCTCGTCTTCGGGCTGCTGGCCGTCCTCATCGTCGGGGACCCCGGACGCATCGACCGGGACCGGCCCTGGCTCCACAACCTGACCAGCGTGCTCATCGGGCTCATCACCCTCGCCAACGCGGACGCCGCCATCAGGCTGGTGGTCGGCATCGTCGACGTGTCGAGCTTCACCCAGAACGCCAAGGTCCTGTTGGCCAGCGGCGCCGCCATCTGGCTCTCCAACATCATCGCCTTCGCCCTCTGGTTCTGGAACCTCGACCGGGGTGGCCCGGCGGCCCGCGCCGCGGGCACCGGTCCCCGACCAGCCCTGATCTTCCCCGAGATGCTGCACACGCAGTACGTCGAGGAGGGCTGGTCCCCCGTATTCCTCGACTACTTCCACTTCGCGTTCGCCACCGCCGCCGCCTTCAGCCCCACCGACGTGTCGGCGGTCAAGACCTGGGCGAAGCTCATGATGATGGCCGAGTCGGCCATCTCCTTGGTGGTCGGGATCCTCGTCGTCGCGCGGGCCGTCAACATCTTGAAGTGACCAGGCAAGGTCGCCGAAACGCGACCGCACGGCTCGGGGAACAATGATGGTTCCATGCACATGAGGGTCCGGGTCGGCAACGTGCTCCTCCCCGGCGCAACGGTCGTCCTCGCGATGCACGCCCGGCCCCGGTGAGCGCCGGGCCCGACGCCGGCGGCGCGACCCCGGCCGCAGCCGCGGCCGAACCCCTGGCGCTCTCGAGCGGGCGGGGCCGCTGGGTCATTGCGGCCACGGTCCTCGGCTCGGGGATCGCCTTCCTCGATGCGACCGTCGTCGGCATCGCGCTCCCCTCCATCGGCCGCGACTTCCACGGGGGGGTCGGCACGCTGCAGTGGGTGGTCACCGGGTACTCACTCACGCTGGCCGCGTTCCTCCTCCTGGGCGGTTCTCTCGGCGATCGCTTCGGGCGCAAGCGGATCTTCTCCGCCGGGATCATCTGGTTCGCCGTCGCCTCGGCCATCTGCGGCTTCGCGCCGAACGCCGGGCTGCTCATCGCCGCGCGGGTGGTCCAGGGCATCGGCGGCGCGCTGTTGACGCCGGGCAGCCTGGCCATCCTGCAGGCGTCGTTCCGCCCCGAAGACCGGGCCCGCGCCATCGGCGCCTGGTCGGGGTTGGGCGGCGTGGCCGGCGCCGCCGGGCCATTGGTGGGCGGCTACCTCATCGCCATCGGCTCGTGGCGCTGGGTCTTCTTCATCAACCTCCCCGTCGCCGCCGCCGTGCTCATCATCACGGCTCGCCACGTGCCCGAGTCGCGGGACCCCACCAGCAGCGGCCGCATCGACACCGTCGGCGCCGCCCTGGCTGTCGTGTTCCTCGCCGGCCTCACCTACGGGCTCATCGAGGCTCCGACACGCGGGTGGTCCAGTCCGGCGGTGGTGGCTTCCCTCGTGGTGGCCGCCGTGGCCGCGCCCGCCTTCCTCTTCGTCGAGCACCGCCGGTCCCACCCGATGCTCCCGCTCCGGCTGTTCCGCTCCCGCCAGTTCAGCGGGGCCAATGCCGTGACCTTCGCCGTCTACGGCGCTCTCGGTGGTGCCCTGTTCCTGCTCCCGGTCGAGCTGCAGATCGTCAAGGGCTACACCCCGCTCGAGTCCGGCGTGGCGCTCCTCCCCCTGACGCTGGTCATGCTCGCCTTCTCGGCCCGGTCGGGCGCGCTGTCGGCACGGATCGGCCCCCGCCTCCAGATGACGGTGGGACCGCTCGTCGTCGGCGCCGGCCTCGCCCTCCTGACCCGGGCCACCGACCCCGGCAGCTACTGGACCCAGGTCTTCCCGGCCGTGCTGGTGTTCGCCGTCGGGCTCGCCTTCACCGTGGCCCCGCTGACGTCCACGGCCATGGGTGCGGCACCGGCCGAGCACTCCGGCGTCGCTTCGGCGATCAACAACGTCGTCGCCCGGTCCGCCGGCCTCATCGCCGTGGCCGTGCTGCCGCTCCTCGCCGGCCTGACCGGGGCCGCCGCCCTCAGCAGCACAGAGCTGGCCAGCGGGTTCCGGACCGCCATGCTGATCTCGGGCTTGGTCTGTGCCGCTGGCGGGCTCCTGGCCGCGCTGACCATCCGCAACCCGACCCGCGCCCCGGCCACCGTCGCCGCGGCCAAGGAGGAGGAGCCCACCTGGTACTGCGGCGTCAGCGGCCCCCCGGTCAACCCTTCGCTGGTCGCCGCCCGCACGCAGACGGGCTGACCCAATGTGCGGCCGGCGCGCCGGTCGGCAAAGGTAGACCTCGTGCCGCGCACCGCTAGGCAGAAGGACGTCCCGGCGGTCTTCGCCCCGGCGGCGCTCGGTCCACTGACCCTGCGCAACCGCATCATCAAGGCGGCCACCTTCGAGGGCGTGATGCCGGGGGGGGCGGTCAGCGACGAGCTCATCGACTTCCACCGCCGCGTGGCCGCCGGCGGCGCGGCCCTCTCGACGGTGGCCTACCTGGCCGTCTCGCCCGAGGGGCGGACCGACCGCCACTGCCTGCAACTCAGCGCCGACACCGTCCCCGGGTTGCGCCGACTGACCGACGCCGTGCACGCCGAGGGCGCCGCCGCGGCGGCGCAGATCGGCCACGCCGGGCCGGTGGCCAACGCGCGCTCCAACGGCGCCCCTGCCCTCTCGCCCTCCGGCGGTTTCACACCGATGGGCTCGCGCCTGCGCGCCGTCGACGCGGCCGGCATCGAACGCATCACCGATGACTACCGGCGCGCCGCCGGGCTGGCCGTGGAGGCCGGCTTCGACTCCATCGAGGTGCACGTCGGGCACAACTACCTCCTCAGCGCGTTCTTGAGCCCCAAGCTCAACCGCCGGGACGACCAGTTCGGCGGGTCGGTGGCCAACCGCGCCCGCTTCGCCCGCACGGTGCTGCGCACGGTGCGCGACGCCGCCGGCCCGGACGTGGCGGTGACGGCCAAGCTCAACATGGCCGACGGGGTCGACGGCGGCCTGTGGCTCGACGAGAGCGTCGAGGTCGCCCGGCTCTTCGAGGAAGACGGCGCGCTCGATGCGCTGGAGCTCACCGGGGGCAGCTCGCTGGCCAACCCGATGTACCTCTTCCGGGGCGACGCGCCCCTCCGCGAGTTCGGGGCGACGCTGCCGCCGGCCGTCCGGCTCGGCTTCCGCCTGATCGGCCACCGTTTCCTGCGCGCCTACCCCTACGAGGAGGCGTTCTTCCTGCCTTACGCACGCCAGTTCCGGCGCGCGCTCTCCACCCCGCTCATCCTCCTCGGCGGCATCACGGAACTGGCGACGATGGAGATGGCGCTCGCCGAGGGCTTCGCGTTCGTCGCCATGGCCCGCGCCCTGCTGCGCGAGCCGGACCTGCCCAACCGCATGCGGGCCGGCACCTCGACCACGTCGCTGTGCATCCACTGCAACAAGTGCATGCCCACCATCTACTCGGGCACGCGCTGCGTCCTGGTGACGGATCCTCCGGGGTAGGTGGCCGCCCCGCTCCGCCTACGCGGAGACCGGCGGCCGGCGCCCCGCCCACGGGGCCGCCTCCTCGAGCTGCCCGGCCAGCGAGAGCAGCGTCTCCTCGTCGCCGAAGCGCCCGACGAATTGCACGCCGATCGGCAACGCGCTCGGCAGGTCGGCATCGTCCCAGTGCAGCGGGAGCGAGATGGCCGGCTGGCCCGTGACGTTGAACGGCGGCGTGAACGGGACATAATCGGCGGCGCGGGCCAGGCCGGCCAGCGGCTCGTCGGGGGTCGACTCGAACCAGCCCAGCGGGACAGGCGCCCAGCCGAGCGTCGGGGTGAGCAGGACGTCGATGCCCTCGAAGTACTGGGCCACCTGGCGCGAGATTTTCTGCAGCTCCTGGACCGACGTCAGGTACTGGGCGCCGTTGATCGAGCGGCCCAGCTGAATGAGGGCCCAGCTCAAAGGCTCCACGTCGGGCTCGGTGACGGCGCGCCCGAGACGCGACTCCCAGTCGGCGATGGCCCAGGCGTTGGCGCAGGCCCATTGGTTGACGAAGTGCGTCGTGAAGGCGGTGCCGTCGACGTCGAGGGTCGCGGCCTCGACCTGGTGCCCCAGCGACTCGCAGAGGTCGGCCGTCTTCCCCACGGCGTCCACACAGGCCTGGTCGACCCTGCTGCCGGTCAGCGACGCCGTCACGACCGCGATGCGCAGCCGCGTCGGCGCGCCGGCGGCCGCCGCGGCGAACGAGGGTCCGCGCAAGGGCGGCGCCCAGTACGGATCACCGGCGACCGGGCCGGCCGTTGCGTCGAGGATGGCAGCCGAGTCACGGACCGAGCGCGTCACGACGTGCTCGACCACTAGCCCGCCCATCATGTCGCCGTATTGCGGGGCCAGCGAGTTGCGACCCCGCGTGGGCTTCAGCCCCACCAGGCCGCAGCACGACGCGGGAATGCGGATGGAGCCCCCGCCGTCGTTGGCGTGGGCGACCGGCACCATGCCCGACGCCACCGCGGCCGCCGAGCCGCCCGAGGATCCGCCCGTCGAGTAGTCGGTGTTCCACGGGTTGCGTGATGGTCCGAAGCGCTGCGGCTCGGTGGTCGGCAGGATCCCGAGCTCGGGCGCGTTCGTCTTGCCGCAGATGACGAAGCCGGCATCGAGGTAGCGCTGCGTCAGCGTCTGGGTCACCGTGGACACGTAGCCGCCCGAGAACGCGAGTCCCTCGTTGAACGGCGTGCCGGCCAGCTCCGCCCCGAGGTCCTTCAGCAGGAACGGCACGCCGCGGAACGGCCCGTCGGGCAGGTCACCCGCCGCCTCCGCACGCGCCCGCTCGAAGAGCTCGTGGATCACGGCGTTGAGTTGCGGGTTCAGCTTCTGAATCCTGACGATCGCCTCACCCACCAGCTCGGCCGGTGACACCTGCTTGGTGCGGACCAGCTCCGCCTGTCCCGTCGCGTCCAGCCATGCCGTCTCGTCGCTCATGGAGAGCACGGTAGCGACGCGGGCGCCGGCGCGCCCGGGGACTCTCAGGCCGGGGTAGGCGTGCTGTCGGCTGGGGTCGGCCGGCGGGCGCCCGTGCGGACGGCCACGGCCTCGGTCACCGTGACGTCCGCCCCGCAGGCCAGGCAACGGCGGCGGTCTTCGAGCTCCCCCGCACCCGCGGTGTTGGAGGATCATGGGCCGCTCTCCGCCCTCGAGGGCGTGGCGGTCACCCCACTGGAGCATGGAGACGAGGACCGGCCAGAGGTCGGCCCCCTTCTCGGTCAGGCGGTACTCGGAGCGCGGCGGGCGCTCCGAATAGGGCCGCTTGACCAGGATCCCCTCGTCCACCAGGCGCTCCAGGCGCACCTGCAGCACGTTGCGCGCCACGCCCAGGTCGCGCTGGATGTCCTCGAAGCGCCGGATGCCCAGGAAGACGTCCCGCACGATCAGCAACGTCCAGCGCTCGCCGATCACCTCCAGCGTCGAGGCGATCGGGCAGTACTGGGTGGGGTAGTCCCGCTTGAGCATTCATGCAGCATAACCCACAATTCAGGATAGTGGGTTGTTTTATAAAACTTTCTCATTTAGAGTGCGTTTCATGACAGAACTGATTGAGAGCCCGCCGCCCGCGGTCCGGCATCCCCGCCCGGTCGTCACCTCCTTCATCGTCCTCACCGGGGTGTTCCTGTCCTCGCTCGATCTGTTCATCGTCAACATCGCCTTCCCGAGCATCTCGGCCACGTACCACGGCGAGAGCCTGAGCTCCCTGTCCTGGGTGCTCAGCGCCTACACCATCGTCTTCGCCACCGCCCTCGTCCCCGCCGGCCGCTGGGCGGACCGGGCGGGGCGCAAGAAGGCCTTCCTCATCGGGCTGGCCGTCTTCGCCGCGGCGTCGGCCCTGTGCGCCGTCGCCCCGTCGCTCGAGTTCCTCATCGGCGCCCGGGTCCTCCAGGCCACCGGCGGCGCCCTCATGTTGCCGACGTCCCTCGGCCTCCTCCTGCCGGCGTTCGGACCCGCCCGCAAGGGCGCCGCCATCGGCCTCTGGTCCGCCGTGGGCGGCGCGGCCGCGGCCTTCGGCCCGCCCATCGGCGGGCTGCTCGTGCAAGCCAGCTGGCGCTGGGTGTTCCTCGTCAACCTGCCTTTCAGCGTGGTCGCGCTCGTGCTGGGCGTGCGCCTGCTCGATGAGGTGCGCGACCCGGACGCCCACAAGTCCGACCTGCTCGGCGCCGGCCTGCTGACCGTCGCGGTGGCCAGCCTGGTCGCCGGCATCGTCCAGGGCTCGGACTGGGGCTGGACCAGCGGTCGGATCATCGGCGCCTTCGCGCTGGCCCTCGGCGCGGGCGCCGGGCTCGTCGTGCGCTCCCTCCGCCACCCCAACCCCATCATCGAGCCTGCCGTCATCCGCCACCGCGCCGTGGCGCTGGCCGATCTGAGCTCGCTGGCGTTCTTCGGCGGCTTCGGGGCGTTGGTCCTGGGCGGCGTCCTGCTCCTGACCGGTGTGTGGCACGAGTCGGTGCTCCGGGCCGGGTTCATGATTGCCCCCGGTCCGCTCCTGGCCGGGCTCACCGCGTTCCCCGCAGGCCTCCTGGGCGCGCGGCTCGGGCACCGGGTCGTCGGCACCCTCGGCTCACTCTTCTTCGCCGCGGGTGGGCTGTGGTGGATCCTCCACGTCGGCGCCGAGCCCGATTGGGCGGGCGCCTACCTGCCGGGCAGCCTCCTGGGGGGCTTCGGCGTCGGCCTCATGCTCCCCTCGCTCGGGGGCGCCGCCACGGCGCCGCTCCCGCCCCAGCGCTTCGCCACCGGCTCCGCGCTCTACGCCATGACCCGCCAGATCGGGATCGCCCTCGGGGTGGCCTGCCTGGTGGCCATCCTCGGCACCGCCACGGGCGCGTCGGCCGTCACCGCCTTCCACCACGCCTGGGCCTTCATGATGGGCTGCAGCCTGCTGGCCGGGCTGCTGCTCCAGGGCGTCGGCAGCAGGGTGACCGAGACGGCCGACGCCGGGACGGTCCCGTTGGACGAGGCGCCGGCGATCGACGCGTCCGCCTACGCGTTGGCCGCCGGCAAGTAGGCGGGATTCGCCACCAGCAGCTGGTCGCGCGCCGACGCCGCCAGGGCGGCGGCGACCGGCTCCCACCCGTCGTCGAAGTCTCCGGCCCGGATGGCCGCCGCGAGCGCGGCGTCGTCGGCGATCCCGAGGTCACGGAGCCGGTAGGCGTGGGCGGCGGAGATCTCGCGACCCAACAGGAGCTCGCGCTCCACGACGGCCAGCGCGTTGCGCGCCACCCTCGCCTCGAAGCGCGCGCCGCCCTCGCTGCGCTCCATCACCGTGCCCTCGAGGTACTCGCGCACCGCCTCGACCAGCTCGGCGGCCGTCGGCCTCCCGAAGGGGGCCACCGGGCTGCCCTTGCCGACCGCCTCGGGGGCGGGGTCGCCCGGCGCCACGCCGAGCAACGTGAAGAGATCCCACTCGCTCTCGCAGACCCGCCGCCCGATGGCGGCGAGCTCCACCGAGCGGGTCGACCCGCTCAGGTGCGCGGAGGCCTGCAAGGAGCAGATCACCGCCCACTTCACCGTGGCCTGCACCTGCCACCAGTGCACCCGGTCGCGCGCCATGACGTCGCCGCCGGCGGCCGCGTACGACCCGAGCAGCTCCCCCATGGAGCCGAAGCCGCCCACCTCGCCGCTGCCGCCGAAGCGCCAGGCCGGCGCGGTCAGCCACCCGATGTCCTCGGCCGGGTCGCCGGCGTGGGCCAGCTCCCAGTCGAGCACGCCCCGCAGGCCTTCGGGTCCGACGAGGAGGTTGCCGAAGCGGAAGTCGCCGTGCACCGTGACGCGCCGCCCGGCTGCGGGTCGGTGTCGCTCCAGCCAGCGCACGCCGAGCTCGAGCGCCGGACGCGCTTCGCCCAGCGCGTCGAGGAAGGCCAGAGGGTCGCCCAGGGGGTCGGCGCTCGGGAGGCCGTCGATCGCCCCGGGGTCGATGGTGTGGATGGCGGCCAGCGCGCCGCCGCACTGCGCGGTCAGCGCGTGCCTGGCCGCGGCCCACTCCGCGTCGCGCAGGATCTTGCGCGGGATCGTCTCACCCTCCAGCCGTTCGACCACCAGCCAGTCCGAGCCCAGGTCGTCACCCACGCCCATGGCCACGACCACGGGCACCGGGACGCCCGCTGCGCCCGCCGCCTGGAGGAGCGCGCGCTCCATCTGGACCTTCTTCCCCTCGGTCGCGCCGTCACCGCGGACCATCTGGAGGATCATCGGGCGAGGCTCGCCCCCGGCCGACTCGAGCTCGAACGCGCTGGTCACCCGGGAGGCGCCGCCCGAGAGCCGGCGCAGGCCCCGCACGGTCCCGCCGAGCCGTCGCCCGAGCGCGGTCGCCAGCTCGTCCGTGCCCGGCCGCGGCGTCATCGTCTATTCGACCGGGACGACAGGCCTCCCGCTGTCGTCGAGCTGGTGCAGGTACTCGCAGATGCCGTAACCGGTCTGCGTCGCACCGTCGGGTTCCTCGTAGGTCCAGCGGGCCAGTCCCTCGTTGACCATGGTCCCGCCGGCCCGGCCGATGTCGGCCACCCGGAGGACGTCGCCGCGCAACGGGTAGGTGAGGCCCGCCTTGTCGACCACGTCGAGGTGCACGACGCGATGGGTGACGCCGTCGTCGGCCAGCTCGGTCCTGACGCGCCACTCGGCGACCGAGGTGGCGCGCCCGCCGTCCCACACCCAGCCCCGGTGCAGGTCGCCGGCGCCGGTGCCGAGGCGGATGCCGCCGAAGTGCATGTCCTCGCCGATGTTGATGGAGAACCAGCGCCACATCTTGGGGCCGCCCCAGCGACGCGGGCCCCACGACCGGTCCCGGTTGCCGTGCGCGCCCCGCCACTCGTGGCGCGTGCCGTCGACGGTCAGGGTGCCCGTCCAACGTCCCGCCTGCTCGAGATGCCCCTTGCCGACCGTGCCGGCCGCCGCCGCCGCCTCGGCGGTCTTGGGGCCACCGCTCGGCTGCCCGTCGGTCCCGATGGCGGGCGTGACCGCGTCGAAGCGCACGTCGAGGGCCACCGGGACGGGACGGGTCGCCGTCTCACCGCGCACACACGGGCGCGCCTGCACCTCACCCTCCATGGTCAGGCGCCACGACTGCAGGGCCTCGAGCATCTCGTAGCGCACCGCGCCGACCTCGAGCACCGAGTCGACCATCTCGCGCTGCTCCTTGACCCAGCGGTACTCGCCCAGATCGCCGCCGGGGAGCCACAGCGACAGGCCGACGTCCATCGTCCCCTCGTTGGGCCGGATGCCGATGCGGCTGAACAGGCCCGAGTCGGTCGCGGGGTCGTACGCGTTGAAGTAGTAGGACTCGCTCCACGCGGTGTCGCCTTCGACGGGGTGAGCGAGGTCGTGGCGGGCATCGAGGATCGGCATGGCTACACCATTGTCTGTCCGGCGCTCACGTTCAACGCCTCGCCCGTGACGCCCCGGGCGTCGTCGGAGAGCAGCCAGCAGATGGCCGCCGCGATCTCCTCGGCGCTCTGCAGGCGGCCCAGCGGGATCTCGCGGGCGATGTAGGCGGCCAGGCCCTCGGGACCCCCCATCAGGTTCTCGAACATGCCGTCCCGGTTCATCAGGTCGGTGTCCACCGTCCCCGGGCACACCGCGTTCACCGCGATGCCCTGGGCGCCGAGCTCGGTCGCCATGGTCTGGGTGAGCAGGATGACGCCCGCCTTGGCCGCGCAGTAGGCCCCGAGGAAGGGGAAGGCCCGCTTGCCGGCCTGGCTCGACACGTTGCAGATGCGGCCGTCCGCCCCGGCCGCCACCATCCGCGCGGCACAGGCCTTCGAGACCAGCCAGGTCCCGACCAGGTTGACATCGAGGACGCGGCGGAACTCCTCGGCTGGGACGTTGAGCAGCGGGCCCAGCCCGAAGCCCGGGCCGCTGCCGCCGGCCACGTTGGCCAGCAGCGTCACCGTCCCGAGCTCCTCGGTGACACGGGCCACGGCCGCCTCCACCGCGGCCTCGTCGGAGACGTCGGCCGCCACGGTGGTTGCCCGGACCCCGAACGCGGCAAGCTCGACCACGAGTGCGTCCAGGTCGTCGCCGGTGGCCGTGTCGTGGAAGGGGGCGTCGTCGTAGGGACGTGCGATGTCGAGGCAGGCCACGTCGGCCCCACCCCGGGCCAGCGCGACGGCGGTGGCCCGGCCGATGCCACGGGGGCGGGCCGCCCCGGTCACCAGCGCGACACGCCCGGCGAACGGGCGTCCCGCAGGCTCGTGTGTGAAACTCACCGGGCAAACGTAGCGACGAATGCGGGCGGTCGCGCCGTCCGTGGGGGTGGCTCTGCCATGCGTGCGGCGGTGACGAGGGGTGGACGGCTGGTGCTGGGCGAGGTGCCCGAACCGGTCCCGTCCTCGGGCCACGTCGTCGTCCGCTCGCTCTCCGCCGGCATCTGCGGGTCCGACCTGCACGCGCTGGCCGACTTCGGCCACTTCACCGGGCTCATGGACTCCGTCGGCGTGCCCGCCCTCGACCCGTCGGCCGATTGCGTCTTCGGCCACGAGTTCTGCGCCGAAGTCGTCGAGCACGGGCCCGACACGGCCGGCACCCTCCCGGTCGGGACCCGGGTCTGCTCGGTGCCCGTCATTCTCGGCCCGACCGGCGTGGAGCAGATCGGCTATTCCAACACCTACCCGGGCGCGCTGGCCGAGCACATGGTGCTCCAGGAGCTGTTGTGCCTCCCGGTGCCCGACATGCTCTCCACCGACCTGGCCGCGCTGACCGAACCGCTCGCGGTGGGCGAGCACGCCGTGGGACTGGCCGGTCTCGGCGCCGGTCAGCCCTGCCTCGTCGTCGGGTGCGGCCCGGTCGGGCTGGCGGTGATCGCCGCGCTGAAGGGACGGGGCCACGGACCGGTGCTGGCGGCGGACTTCTCGCCGACCCGGCGCCGGCTGGCCGAGGCCTTCGGCGCCGACGAAGTCATCGACCCCGCCGAGGGGTCGCCGCACGACCGCTGGTCCGAATTCGGCATCGCCCGCACGGTCATGGAGCGCGCCGGCGCGGCGATGCTGGGCGCCACCGTGCCGGACCCGGTGATCTTCGAGGCGGTCGGGGTGCCCGGCATGCTGCAGTCGCTCATCGCGGACGGGCCGCCGCACAGCCGCATCGTCGTCGTCGGGGTGTGCATGCACAGCGACACGATCGAGCCCTTCATGGCGGTGACCAAGGAGATGGAGCTGCGCTTCTCCTTCGGCTACACCCCCGACGAGTTCGCCGCCACCCTCGGGCGACTGGCCGCCGGGGTGCCCGGCGCCGACCTCCTGGTCACGTCGACCGTCGACCTGAACGGCGCACCCGGCGCCTTCGACACCCTGCGCACCCCGGGCGAGCACGGCAAGATCCTGGTGACCCCCTGACATGCCGCCCCGCCGGCGCCGTCCGAGCGCCACACCCCACCGACCAGACCCTGGAGAACAATGACGACCATTGACACCGACGGCCGCCTCAAGTTCGGGATCTTCCTGGCCCCGTTCCACCCCGTGGGCCAGAACCCCACCTTGGCGCTCGAGCGGGACCTGCAGCTCATCGAGCACCTCGACGAGCTCGGCTTCGACGAGGCCTGGTTCGGCGAGCACCACTCGGCCGGCTACGAGATCATCGCCTCCCCCGAGGTGTTCATCGCCGCCGCCGCGCCAGCGCACCAGGCACATCCGGCTCGGCACCGGGGTGTCGTCGCTGCCCTACCACCACCCGTTCATGCTGGCCGACCGCATGGTGCTGCTCGACCACCTGACCCGGGGCCGCGTGATGTTCGGCGTCGGCCCGGGGGCGCTGCCCTCCGACGCCTTCATGATGGGCATCGACCCGGCCAAGCAGCGCGACATGATGGAGGAGTCCCTCGAGGCCGATCCTGCTCCTGCTGGCCGGCGAGACCGGTCACCATGGAGACGGACTGGTTCAAGCTGCGTCAAGGCCCGCCTGCAGCTCCGGCCCTACCAGCGTCCCTTCCCCGAGGTCGCCGTGGCGGCGCAGGTGTCGCCGGCCGGACCCCGCGCCGCGGGCCGCTTCGGCGTGCAGCCTCCTCTCCCTCGGCGCCACGACGACCGGGCGGCTTCGACGTCCTGGGCTCGCACTGGCAGGTCATGGAGGAGCGGGCGGCCGAGTTCGCCACCACCGTCGACCGCCGCAACTGGCGGCTGGTCGGGCCCATGCACATCGCCGACACCAAGGAGCAGGCGGTGGCGGACGTCGCCTTCGGGCTGGCCGAGTGGGTCGACTACTTCCAGCGGGTCGCCGCCCTGCCCATTGCGCCCGACACCGCGAACTTCGAGTCATTGGTCGACGCGCTCAACGCGTCGGGCATGGCCGTCATCGGCACGGTCGACGACGCCATCGCGCAGATCGAGCGCCTGCAGGACCAGTCCGGGGGCTTCGGCACCTTCCTGCTCATGGGCCACGAGTGGGCCGACACCGCCGCCACCCGGCACTCCTACGAGCTGATCGCCCGCTACGTGGCGCCGCGCTTCCAGGACTCGTCGGCGTCGCTGACCGCGAGTCGGGACTGGGCCGCCGAGAACCGGCCCGAGTTCATCGGGGGAGCGGTGAACGCCGTGATGTCGGCCATTCAGCAGCACCAGGAGGAGAAGGCGGACAAGGCGGGCCAGGCAACCAGAGCCGAGGAGAAGGTGACGCCCCATGGCTGAGGTCGCACACGAGCAGGTGCCGACGAACGGGATCGAGCTGCACGTGGCGGTGGCCGGGCCGGCCGAGGGCCCACCCGTCTTCCTCTGCCACGGCTTCCCGGAGATCTGGTACTCGTGGCGCCACCAGCTCGGCGCGCTGGCCGACGCCGGCTACCGCGCCCACGCGCCGGACCTGCGCGGCTACGGCGGGAGCGCGCGTCCGACCGCGGTCGCCGACTACGGCTCCGACAAGCTGACCGGCGACCTGGCCGGGCTGCTCGACCACTACGGCTACGACCAGGCGGCCTTCGTCGGCCACGACTGGGGGGCCATGGTCGTCTGGGAGATGGGCCGCCTCCATCCCGCACGCGTCGGGTCGCTCTGCAACATGAGCGTCCCGTACTCCAACGCACCCGCGCCGCCGACCCAGATCTTCGAGGCGATCTTCGAGGGCAAATTCTTCTACATGCTCTACTTCCAGCAGGTCGGCCCGCCCGAGGCGGAGTTCGAAGCGGACCCGCGCCTGTTCCTGCGCACCATGCTCTACTCGGCCGGCGGCGAGGGGATGGCCAGTGGCACTGCACTCCCCGACCTTCCCCGCGAGGGCACCCGGTTCATGGACATGCTGTCCCCGGCCCCCGAGGTGCTCCCCGGTTGGCTCACCGAGGAGGACGTCGACGTGTACGCCGCGGCCTTCAAGAAGAGCGGTTTCTTCGGACCCGTCAGCTTCTACCGCAACATGGACGCCAACTGGGAGCGCTCCAAGGACATCCCGCCGTCCATCTACACCATGCCGACCGGCTTCATCACCGGCTCGCTCGACCCGGTGAACACCATGATGCCGGGCGCGATCGAAGAAATGACCGAGGTGATGCCCGACTTCCGCGGTGCCACCGTGATCGACGGGGCCGGCCACTGGGTGCAACAGGAGCGCCCGGTCGAGACCAACGCGGCCCTGCTGTCGTTCCTCGCCTCCGTGTGAGCGACTTCGTCGCGCTGCCGCCCCAGCCCGTCGGCGTGGACTGGCCGACCGAGCGCTGGCCCGAGGGCGAGCTCCCGCGTGGTGTCGACCTGGACCCGCTGCTCGACGAGGTCTTCGACGACGAGGGACCGCTCGCCGAGACGTTCGCCGTGCTCGTGGTGCACGGCGGGCGGGTCGTGGCCGAGCGCTACCAGGGTGCGCTCGAGCATTTCGACCGCCCACCCACGGCGGTGACGGCCGAGACGCCGCTGCTCAGCTGGTCGATGGCCAAGTCGATGCTGCACGCGGTCGTCGGCCTGCTGGTCGGAGACGCCCGCCTCGACCTCGACACGCCGGCCGCCGTGCCCGAATGGGCGGACCCGAAGGACCCCCGCCACGCCATCACGCTGCGCCAGCTGCTCGCCATGCGCGACGGGCTCGCCTTCGTGGAGGACTACGTCGACGACCGGATCTCGGACGTGATGCACATGCTCTTCGGGGAGGGGCAGTCCGACATGGCGCACTTCGCCGCCGACCGCCCGCTGGCGGCGCCGCCGGGGACGCGCTTCAACTACTCGTCGGGGACCTCGAACATCATCTCGGGAGTCGTCGCCCGCACGGTGGGTCCGGGCGAGGCCTACGCCCGCTTCCTGCACGGCCGGCTCTTCGGGCCCATCGGCATGAAGAGCGCCGATCCGGAGTTCGACGAGGCCGGCACCTGGGTGGCCTCCTCCTACGTCCGGACCACGGCGCGTGACTACGCCCGCTTCGGCCTGCTCTACCTGCGCGACGGCATGTGGGACGGCACCCGACTCCTGCCGCCGGGCTGGGTGGACTCTGCCCGCACCATGGTGTCGATGGACGACCCGGAGGACCCGGAGGACCCCAGCCCCTACGGCGCCCATTGGTGGGGCAGGCGCGGCGACACGCTCGAGACCCTGGACCCACTCGGCACCTTCCGCGCCTCGGGCTACGAGGGCCAGTCCATCACCATCTGTCCCGCCCTCGACCTGATCGTCGTGCGCCTCGGCAAGACGCCGCTCGCGCGCGAACCCAATCTCGTCCCGTGGCGGGCCGCCATGGTGCAGGCCTTCGCCCGCGCCCGCTGAAATCCCGCAGCGAGCCGGCGGTCAGGCGTCCTTCGGGGTGGCGAGGAACACCGGGATCAGCCGTTCCGTGTTCCGCTGGTACTCGGCGTAGTCCGGGTAGGCCGCCACCGAGCGCTCCCACCAGGTCGCCCGCTCGTCGCCCTCCAACTCGCGCACCGAGACGGCGACCGGCTCGGGCCCGTCCTGAATCGTCACCTCGTCCGGATGGGTCACCAGGTTGTGGTACCACTCGGGGTTCTCGGGCATGCCGCCCTTGGAGGCGACGAGCGCATAGGCACCGTCGTGCTCGACCCGCATGAGCGGGTTCTTGCGGACCTTGCCGCTCTTGGCGCCCCGCGTCGCCACCACGATGATCGGGAGCCCCGTGTCGCGCAGCGTGTTGGCCCGCTCGCCCCCGGAAGCCTCGTACTCGGCCACCTGGTCGCGGACCCAATCCCATGGGCTCGGTTCGTAGTCACCTTGCAGTGTGGACATGGCCCGATCGTAGGGGTGCCGGGCTACTGTCCGACCGTGCCCCGCGACCCCATGACCGCCGCCGACGTCCTCGCCTTCCACGAAACCCTCTCCAACTGGGGGCGCTGGGGCGACGACGACCAACTGGGCGCGCTCAACCTGATCACGCCCGCGGTCACGGCCGCCGCGGCGGCGACGGTGCGCACCGGCCGGTCCGTGTCGTGCGCACGCGCCCTCGACACGGTGCCGTCGGCGGACAATCCCTCCCCGGTGGCGCACCACATGACGGGCACCTTCACCGAGGGCATGGGGGCCGACTACTTCGCCATTGCGCCGCACGGCTTCGCCACGAGCCACCTCGACGCGCTGTGCCACATCTTCCACGAGGGGCGGCTGTACAACGGCTACCCGGCCGAGGCGGTGACCGCGCACGGCGCCACCAAGCTGGGCATCCACCGCCTGCGCTCCGGCATCGTCACCCGGGGCGTGCTGCTCGACATCCCGGCGCTGCGCGGCGCCCACGCGCTCGAGCCCGGCGAGCCCGTGTTCCCCGAGGACCTCGAGGCCGCCGAGGAGAAGGCGGGCCTCACCGTGCGACCGGGCGACGCCCTCCTGGTCCGCACGGGGCGCTGGCACTGGCGCAACGAGCACGGCGCGTGGGACGCCGGCAGCCTGGCGGCCGGCCTCGACGCATCGTGCCTGCCCTGGCTCCGGAGGCGTGACGTGGCCACCCTGGGCAGCGACGGCGTCTCCGACGTGCTGCCGTCGCGGGTCGCGGGGGTGGGCATGCCCATCCACACCGTGGCGATCGTGGCCATGGGCGTCCATCTCATGGACAACCTCGACCTCGAGATGCTGGCGGCCGCCTGTGCCGAGGAGGCGCGCTGGGAGTTCCTCTTCACCGTGGCGCCGCTGGTGCTCCGCCGCGGCACGGCGTCGCCGGTCAACCCGATCGCCCTGTTCTGATTCCCCCACACGAGCTTTCCCCACACGGGCTTTCCCCACACGAGGCGCCCGCCCGACGGCGGGCCGGCTCAGCTCGGCGTGCCGTTCACCACGGGTGCGTTGAGGACGAGGCTGCCCGCCGAGCCGTAGAAGCCGGTGTCGCCGTAGCTGAAGATGCCCCCGTCGGCGGCCACCAGCCAGTAGCCCCCGCCGTCGAAGGTGCTCATCATCGCCACGATCGGCTTGTTGAGCGGCTGGCCGCCGCGTGAGCCCAAGAAGGTGGCGTCGCCGTAGCTGAAGATGCCGCCGTCGGAGGCCACCAGCCAGTAGCCGAGGCCCGAGGCGCTCGAGGCCATGCCGACAATCGGCTCGTTCAGCGGCTGCCCGCCCCGTGAGCCGAAGAAGGTGGCATCGCCGTAGCTGAAGATGCCGCCGTCGGAGGCCACGAGCCAGTAGCCGTGCCCGTCGGGAGTGGCCGCCATGCCGACGATGGGCTTGTTGAGGTGGATGGACCCCGCCGAGCCGCCGAACCCGGCGTCGCCGTAGTTGAAGATCCCGCCGTCGGACGCCACCAGCCAGTAGCCGCCTCCGTCCGGCGTGGCCGCCATGCCGACGATCGGTGCGTTGAGCCGCAGGCCGCCGGTGGAGCCGTGGAACACGGCGTTGCCGTAGCTGAAGATCCCGCCGTCGGAGCCCACCTCCCAGTAACCCCCGCCGCCGGGCGTCGCCGCCATGCCCACCATCGGGGCGTTGATGGGCTGGCCGCCCCGGGAGCCGTGGAAGGGCGCGCTGGTGCCGTAGTTGAAGATCCCGCCGTCGGAGGCCACCGACCAGTAGCCCTCCGCCGGGATCTCGGTGTCGTTGAGGCCGAACCCGTTGCTCGAGGCGTCGTTGTAATTCCCGACCGCCTCGCACGCACCGCGCGACGAGCAACTCACCGCGTTGAGGATGGAGCTCGCGGTCGAGCCTGTTCCGGCGTTCCCGGGCATGGGCACCGTCGGCGCGCTCCAGGCTCCGGCCGACGACGAGTCCACGAGGGCGACGTTGAACCCCGAGTTGGTGGCGTTGCGGTAGGTGCCGACCGCGGCGCACTCCGATCCCGACAGGCACGAGACCGCATTGAGCGCCGCAGAGACGTTGCTACCCGTCGCCGCATCGGCCGGCTGCGGACCCTCCGTCGCGGTGATCTGCGCACCGGTGATCGTGTCGATCAGCGGGCGATCGGTCCCGCCGGCCCCGTATTCGCCCACCGCGTTGCAGACGGCGTCGAACGTGCACGACACGCTCATGAGGCTGCCGAACTGGTCCGTGCCGGACCCGGCGTTGGCCGGTTCCGGCGCCAGGGCCGGAGTCCACGATCCGCCGGCGAGCTGCTCGAGCAGCCCATGTTCCCGCTGCGCCGAGTCCACCACCACGCCCACGGCCTCGCAGTTCCCCGCTGCGCAGGAAATGGACCCCAGAATGCTGAACTCGTCGGTGCCGCTCGCCGAACCCGCGGGGAGCGGTGCGGCCTCGGCGGACCAGCCTCCGCCCGCGCCCTGGGCGAAGAGGATGCCCTGCGGGCTGTCACTGCCGTTGAAATAGGTCCCGGTCGCCATGCACGGCCCGAGACTCGGGCACGAGACGCTCGAGACGGCCACGTCCTGGTTGGCTGCGGCGTCCGCAGGTTGCGGGGCGGGCTGGGCGCTCCACACGCCCCCGGTCTCGGTGTCGATCAGGCCGAACTCCCCCCCACTGCCGGTGGTCCCCTCGTAGAAGCCGACGGCGACACAGCTCTGCGCCGTCGCGCAGTCGACTGACTTGAGGAACGAACCGAAGCCCGAGCCGGTCCGCGCGTCGGCCGGGAGCGGGGCATCCATGGGCGTCCAGTGGCCGCCGGACAGAGTCTCGATGAGGCCGTGTTCACGGGCGCCCGCGTCCTCGTACCAGCCCGTCGCCACGCACAGGCCGTCGGCGCCGCACGAGACCGAGGTCATACGCGACGGAGAGGCGGTGTCCGCATTCGCGGGCAGCGGCGCCTCGGCGACGGTCCACGTCCCGTTTGCCTTGACTCCGAGGAGGGGGTGATCTGCCGTGCCCGAGTACGAGCCGTCCGCGACGCAGAGCACCGCTGAGGCGCACGAGATGGCGTCCCAGGTGGCGTTGGCGTTCGGCGCCGGCGCATCCGCGCCGGTGGGGGGCGGTGTCTGCGACCCGGTCCAGCCGGGCGCCGGCGCGGCGGCCGAGGCCGGGCCCGCGGCGAAGAGGCCACCGAGCGCGCCGGCACCGACGACCAGCACGCCGTCGACGGCGAGCACCGCACCGCGGCGCACCTTCGCTGCCGTCACCCGGCCCGTGTGGCGACTCCCGGTCCTGCCGTGTGAACCCCTCGCCATGCCGCGCCTCCTGCGTCGAACTGCGTGCAGACTAGGGAACGACCTGGGCTGACGCGGGGATCCCCTCAGGCCCCCTCGTAGGGAAACCCGAGGTCGGGTGCGGTCAGGATGGCGCGGAACGGGATGCCCTCGGCGGCCGCCATGGCCTCGACCGTGCCGCCCCGGTCGACCAGTGCGACGAGCAGCACGACCTCGGCGCCGGCCTCCTGCACCGCATGGGCCGCCTCGAGCAACGACGTCCCGCGGGTCACGGTGTCCTCGGTGACCACCACCTTGTCGCCCGGGTCGAGCGCGCCGGCGATGCGACCGCCCCCACCGTGGTCCTTGGCCTCCTTGCGCACGCTGAAGGCCTTCAGCGGACGTCCCCGCGTCGCCGCCACGCCGGCGGTCACGAAGGCGACGGGGTCGGCGCCCATGGTGAGCCCGCCGATCGCCGTCGCATCGGCCGGGACCACCGAGAGGACGGCGTCGGCCACCAGCACCATGGCCTCGGGCCGGCACACCGTCTGCTTGGAGTCGATGAACCAGCTGCTCTTGCGCCCGGATTTCAGCGTGAAGTCGCCGGTCTTGACCGAGTGCGCCAGCAGATGGTCCCGCAGAGCGGCGAAGTCGTCCGCTCCGCTCACGCGAAGAGGATCCCGCTGCCCGCCACGACCTCCCCGATGACCGAGGCCGCCTGCCCGGCCACCTCCAGGGCACGCAACGCCTCGGCGGTGGCGCCGGCGTCGAGCACCAGCGCCATGCCGACGCCGCGGTTGAACACCCGGTCCATCTCGTCCTCGGCCACCGGCCCCAGCCGCTGGATCTCCCCGAAGACCGGCGGCTCCTCCCAGGCCGACCGCTGCAGCGCCGCGCCGAGGTCGTCGGGCAGGGCGCGGGGGAGGTTGCCCACAATCCCGCCCCCCGTGATGTGCGCACACGCGTGCAACGCGCCACCCACGGCGCCGCGCAGCGCGAGCACGGCCGGCGCGTAGATCACCGACGGGCGCAGCAGCTCGTCGGCCACGCTGTGCTCGGCCCCCGCCCAGGCGGGATCGCCCAGCTCGAGCCCCGCCGCGCTCGAGGAGCACGTGGCGGGCCAGCGTGTAGCCGTTGGAGCGCAACCCCGGCGACGCCAGCCCGACGATGGCGTCACCCACTCGCACCCGCTCGGGGCCGAGCTGGGTCCCCTGCTCCACGACGCCCACCGCGAAGCCGGCCAGATCGAGCTCGTCGCGCGGCATGACGCCGGCGTGCTCGGCCGTCTCGCCGCCGATCAGCGCGCAGCCGGCCTGGCGGCAGCCCTCGTGCACCCCCGCCACCACGGTGGCCACCTGGTCGGGGTCGACCTTGCCCGTGGCGATGTAGTCGAGCATGAAGAGCGGCTCGGCGCCCACGCACACCAGGTCGTCGACGCACATGGCGACCAGGTCGATGCCGACCGTGTCGTAGCGACCGGTGTCGCGGGCGACGACCATCTTGGTGCCCACCCCATCGGTCGAGGCCACCAGGACCGGCGCGCGGAAGCGGGCGATGTCGAGCGGGAACTGGCCGCCGAACCCCCCGATGCCCAGCACCAGGTCGCGCATGCGCTCGACGGCGGCGTCACCGGCCGCGATGTCGACGCCGGCGCCGGCGTAGGTGGCGCCGCCCTCTCCCACGACCGGTCAGACCCCGGGGAGCGCGCCCTGGTGGGCGGTGGTGGCCGTCACCGGCTCTGGTCGCCTGAGCGTGACGGACGCCGGGACGGGAGTCGGATAGTCGCCGGTGAAGCAGGCGTCGCAGAAACCGCCGTCGGCGCCGATGGCCGCCTTCAGGTTGTCGATGGTGATGTAGGCCAGCGAGTCCGCGCCGAGCACGCGCGCCATGTCCTCGACGGTGTGATCGGTCGCCAGCAGCTCCTCGTGCGACGGGGTGTCGATCCCGTAGAAGCAGGGCCAACGCCAGGGCGGCGACGAGATGCGGAGATGGACCTCGGCCGCGCCCGCCTCGCGCAGCATGCGGATGACCGAGCGCTGCGTCGTGCCCCGCACGATGGAATCGTCCACCACCACCAGCCGCTTGCCCGAGATGGTGTCGGCCAACGGATTCAGCTTGCGCCGCACCGCGTCCGCCCGCGCCCCCTGGTCGGGCGCGATGAAGGAGCGACCGATGTAGCGGTTCTTGACCAGGCCCTGCCCGTAGGGGATGCCGCTGGCCCGGGCGAAGCCCTCGGCCGCGGGGACCCCCGACTCGGGCACCCCCATCACCATGTCGGCCTCGGCCGGCGCCTGCAGCGCCAGCAGCTCGCCCATGCGGCAGCGCGTCTCGTGGACCTCCCGGCCGTAGAGGTGGCTGTCGGGTCGCGCGATGTAGGCGAACTCGAAGATGCACAGCCGCGGCTCCACATCGCGCAGCCACGGGATCTCGATGCTGACGGGACCGTCCGCGTCGACCACGACCATCTCGCCCGGCGCCACTTCGCGCACGAAGGTGGCCCCGATAACGCTCAGCGCGGGGGTCTCGGAGGCGAGCACCCATCCCTTGGGCGCGTCGGCCGGGCCGAGCCGCCCCAGGCAGAGCGGGCGGAAACCGAACGGGTCGCGCACGCCGAACAGCCGCTCGGAGGTCATGAGGACGAACGAGTACGCACCCTCGAGGATCGGCAGCACCGCCTGCAGCGCGGTGGCGAGGTCCTCGGTCTCGGGGAAGGACTGCATCAACAGTTCGGCCACCACGTCGCTGTCGGTGGCGATCGACCCCGGCAGCATCCCGGCCTTCTCGGCCAGCGCCGTCGTGTTGGTCAGGTTGCCGTTGTGCCCGAGCGCGAATCCGGCGCGTCCGACGGGGCGGTAGACCGGCTGGGCCCCGGCCCAGTCGGAGGAGCCGTGCGTGGAGTAGCGGGTGTGACCGATGGCGAGATGTCCCTCGAGCCCCGACAGGGTGCGCTCGTCGAACACGGTGGTGACCAGGCCCATGTCCTTGACCACGGTGACCGTGTCACCGTCGCTCACCGCCATGCCGGCCGACTCCTGCCCGCGGTGCTGCAGGGCGAACAGACCATCGAAGGTGAGGTTGGCCACCCTCATCCCGGGCGCGTAGACCCCGAAGACACCGCAGGCTTCCTTCACGCGTCACCCATTCTCGCACATCAGGGTTCGCCCAGGGCCAGCGCCAGGTTCCCGTCGTGCGCCTCACGCAGGGCTGCGACGGGAAGGTCGACCAGCGTGCCCAGGGTGAACCGGGCGCCGCCCGCCGGACCCAGCACGGCGGCCGGGATCCCGCGCGCCGCGGCCAGGCGGCACAGCTCGTCGGGCTCGGCCGTGGCCACCACGAAGCGCGAGGGCAGCTCGGCGAACAGCTCGGCCGCATGGTCGAGGTCGAGGGCGCAGCCGGTCCCGGCCGCCGCGGCCATCTCGGCCAGCGCGACGGCGAGGCCGCCGCCCGACACGTCGTGGACGGCGTGCACCAGCGCGTCCACGCCCGCTCCGTCGCGCGCCGCCACCTGCTTGGCGACCTGCGCGGCAACCAGTTCGGCGACGAAGGCGCACACGCCTGCGTGCGCGGCGAAGTCGACGGCGGGGATGCTCCCGGTGCGGTGGTCCCGGCGCTCGGTGGCCCAGCGCGTCCCCTCCAACGGGAAGGCACCGTCTTGGAACGCACCGTCTTGGAACGCACCGTCTTGGAACACACCGTCTTGGAACACACCGTCCGCCGCGGCGCGCGCGCCGAGCAGCACCACCGTGTCGCCGGCGGACCAGTCCAAGCCCGGCGGCGGCGCGTGCACGGCGTCGACGAGCCCGAGCAGTCCGAGCACGGGGGTCGGGTCGATGTCGGACCCGCCGCTCTCGTTGTAGAAGCTGACGTTGCCCCCGATGATGGGGAGCGAGAGGGCACGGCAGGCCTCCGCCATCCCGTCGATGCACTCCGAGAGTTGCCACATCACCTCGGGGTGCTCGGGGTTCCCGAAGTTCAGGCAATTGACGACGGCGACCGGTGTGGCACCGACGCAGGCCAGGTTGGCCGCGCCCTCCGCGAGCACGAGGGCCGTGCCACCGCGGGTCGAGGGCGCAGGCCCGAGGGTTGGAGTCGGTCGTCAGCGCCACGCCGCGCACCGAAGGCGGCAGCCCGGGCCCGGCCAGGCGCAACAGGGCGGCGTCGGCGCCGGGCCCCACCACGGTGTTGAGGAAGAGCTGGTGGTCGTACTGGCGGAAGACCCAGCCGGGCGAGCGCAGCAGCGCCAGGAGGTCCCCGGCGCAGTCGGCGTCGGCGGGAGGAGCGGGCGGTGCGACAGCGGGACGCGCCGGCGCCTGGCGCGGGCGGTCGTAGAGCGGCGCGTCGTCCGACAGCGAGGCAGCGGGCACATCGGCCAGCACGGGACCGTCCATCCCGTCGCGGATGCGCAGCCGGCCGCCCCCGTCGGGCTCGGGTTCGGTGACGGTGCCGATGACGGTGGCCCGCACCTCCCACTTGGCGCAGATGGCCGCCACCTCCGGCCACGACTCGGGCGTGACGATGGCCAGCATGCGCTCCTGGCTCTCGCTGGTCATCACCTCCCAGGGCTCCATGCCCTCCTCGCGCCGGGGCACGGCCGATACGTCCACGTCCATCCCGACACCGCCGCGCCCCGCCGTCTCGCTGGTGGCGCAGGCCAGGCCTGCGCCACCGAGATCCTGGATCCCCACCACGAGCTTGGTGTCGAGGAGCTCCAGGCAGGCCTCAATCAGCCGCTTCTCCTCGAAGGGGTCACCGACCTGCACACTGGGGCGCTTGGTGTCGTCGGCCGCTCCCGCGTCGTCGCCGCTGAAGCCGGCCGAGGCGAGGACGCTGACGCCGCCGATGCCGTCCCGTCCGGTGCTCGACCCGAGCAGCACCGCCAGGTTGCCCGGGCCCGACGCGATGCCGAGCACGAGGCGCTCGACGGGCAGCGCGCCCATGCACAGCACGTTGACGAGCGGGTTCTGGGTGTAGCAGGGGTCGAAGGTCAGCTCGCCGCCCACCGTCGGGACGCCGACCGAGTTGCCGTAGCCCGAGATGCCGCTCACCACGCCCTCGACGAGCCAGCGTTGCCGGGCGTCCTCGGGCAGTCCGAAGAAGAGGGGATCCATGACGGCGAGCGGGCGCGCGCCCATGGTGAAGATGTCGCGCAGGATCCCGCCCACGCCGGTGGCGGCGCCCTGGTAGGGCTCGATGGCCGACGGATGGTTGTGGCTCTCGATGCGGATGGCCACCGCGATGCCGTCCCCGGCGTCGATGACCCCCGCGTTCTCGCCGGGACCGACGAGGACCCGGGGACCCTCGGTGGGCAGGCGCCGTAGATGCAACCGGGACGACTTGTACGAGCAGTGCTCGCTCCACATCACCGCGTACAGGGCCAGCTCGAGGTGGTTGGGGGGACGGCCCAGGATCTTGCCGACGGCCTCGAATTCGTCGTCCGTCAGGCCCAGGGCCCGGTGCAACGGCTCCCCGGCGGGCGAGTGGTCGGGCGGCTGCGCCCCGGCCGGAGGAGTCATGGTGCCCTCCACGATACCGGCCTTCCGTACGGCCGAGCCGGCCGGCGGACAGCAGAAAAACAGGACTCCGAGTCGCTACGCTCTCTTCGGTTGCAGGAAGCGGAAGGGGGTTCGTCATTTCCGGTTCCGGTGGAGGACACTCCGAGCCCAGTGGGCCGATCGTCATCGACCCGGTCGCGCCTTACGGGTACTCCCGTGAGGCGGGCCTCCAGCAGCGGTTCGAGCAGGCCGCGGCCGCGCTCCTGGCCTCCGACGGATGGAGCGGCGGCGGATCCAAGCAGCTCGTGGCGGACCTGGCGCTCGAGGGTGGTGGCGTCAAGGGCATCGGGATCGTCGGTGCCGTGTCGGCACTGGCCGAGGCCGGCTACCGCTTCCAGCGCGTGGCGGGAACCAGCGCTGGAGCCATTGCGGCGTCGCTCATCGCTGCCATCTCCAAGAAGGGCGACCCCATGACGACGCTCCAGGGGTACCTCGACGACCTGACGTTCACCGATTTCATGCCACAGGGCAAGGTGCACGCGTTCCTGGACCACCACTTCGGCAACGCCGGCGAGCTCCTGTCCTCGGCTGAGGTCCTCACCCACAAAATGGGTGTCTACGACGGCTCGTACCTCTTCACCTGGCTCGGACCGATCATGCACGACCTTGGTGTGCACACCTTCGCCGATCTCAAGATCACGCTCGAGGAGGACCCCGGCATGAGCCTCCCCGAGAGCCACCGCTATCGGCTCCTCGTGCACACCTCGGACGTCACCCGGGGCCAGCTCGTCCACCTGCCGTGGGACTACGACCACTACGGGCTGGACCGCGACGCCCAGGACGTGGTCCACGCCGTGCGTGCGTCCATGTCCATCCCCTTCTTCTTCGAGCCGGTCACCGTGACGGCGCTGCCGGCCGAGGTCGACGTGCCCAGCCCCGACGGCGGCTCCATCGCGACCCGCTACGCGGGCGGCACGGTCACATGGGTGGACGGAGGCATGCTGCGCAACTTCCCCATCAACGCGTTCGACCGCGAGGACGGCGGCGCACCCCGCTGGCCCACCATCGGCGTCAAGCTGTCCTCGCTCCAGAAGGAGTACGGCTCCACGCAGGCGGCGCAGAGTGCCTTCGGCGAGGCACGGAGCTGCCTGCACACCATGATGGGCGAATGGGACGCCTACAGCGTCGATGCCGCCACCGCGGGGCGCACCATCTTCGTGGACAACGCCGGGATATCGACGACGGATTTCGACCTGACGACGGCCCAGCGACACGAGCTCTTCGTCAACGGCGTCAGCGCCGCCACCGACTTCATCATCGCGATGGGCGCCCGGGGCCGGGTCCCGCGCAGCGGGAGCGAGGCGCGCCAGCTCGTGCGGGCGCGGGCGGCGACGGGAGCGCGCGAGCCGGGCCGGGTCGCCCGCAGCACGACCGGGTCGATTCAGTCAGAGTGAGCACTCGTTCATGATGAAAGCAGGGCGTTGCGACGGACCCACGCCCAGCGCAGGACGAAGAGGGAGAGGCCCAGCGTCAAGAGGTTGATGACCAGCTCCATCACCCCGTTCCCGCCTTTGCCCCATACGCCGTGCTGCAGGTCGTAGAGCACGTCCATGCCGAAGAGGTAGAGCCCGGCGCCGCCCCCGGCCAGGAGCCAGAACAGGGCCGCCCGCCGCGCCGTCACGAGGCAGTACGAGGCGGCGACCAGGCAGAGGGCGAGCCAGCCGTCGGCCAGCGGAAAAGCGTCCTCGAACTGGGTGTATGCCGCGCCCGTCTCCGAGGCGACCAGCGAGCGGTGGGCCAGCCAGGCCAGCCAGTAGGCCACGATGAGGAGCGCCGCCGCGAGCAGCAGGGCGGCCATCGCCCGCCGGCCCCGTGCGTCCACGGGGGTGTCCGCGGTCGCCGTCATCCCTGCAGGTTAACGCCCGTCCGGAGGTGAAATGGGCCGTGCGGTGCCGCTCAATGGGGCGGCGGCAACCCCCCGGATTGGCCGATCGGATCGGGGGAATTGCGCAATCGTGGACACGCTCCACCCGAAAGAGAGCTCGGCCGGATTCCGCAAAGAAACTTCCCGAATTGGGGCAGAAGACGGCCCGCCGTACGGCACAATGGACGGATGCCTCCAAAGGGAAAAACTCCGGCTCCTCGCAAGCCCATGAGCAGCGGCCACAAGGCGGCGCTGGCCCGTGGGCGTGCCGAGAGTGCAACCGTCCGCCACTATCTCGAGGCGCTCGAGACGTCCAAGCCCAAGCGGGGCCGCAAGCGCACGCCGGCGTCCATCGACCGCCGCCTGGGGGCGATAGAGAACCAGCTCGCCGGCGCCGATGCGCTGACGCGGCTGCACCTGCTGCAAGAGCAGAAGGACCTGCTCGACGAGCGCTCCCGGGTCGACGGCGTCAAGGACCTCTCCGCGCTGGAGAAGCAGTTCGTCAAGGTGGCCAAGGCCTACGGCGAGCGCAAGGGCATCAACTACGGCACCTGGCGGGCCGCCGGCGTGAGCGCCGCCGTCCTGCAGAAGGCCGAGATCTCGCGGGCCCGGGCCTGAGGCGCTCCTCAGGCTGACGGCCGGCCCGTTTCCTGGGGCCGGTTGGGCCGGGCGGCCTCGGAAGTGGTGCCGGTGGGCGTGAAATACTGCTCGATCGCCCAAGCCAGGCCTCCGGCGATGACCTCCTGTCCGAACGGGCTGGCCGCCTGCGTGCCCTCGTAGGGGTCGGTGACGAAGAGGGGCTCGATGAGCGCGCCCGGCATCAGGCTCGGCGACGTCGAGTAGCCGGGTTCGGCCGGGCCGAGGAGCAGCAGGTGCCCGTAGTCGGCGGCCGCCGTGGTGAGCGCCGGGCCTCCGAGTTCGCTGTCGTCGACCACGCCGAGGTCGGGGATCCCCCAGCCCTGTGCGTTCATCGCCCGCAGGACGTCGTTCTGCACCAGCGTCGCCAGGCGGAGGTTCTGCGCAGAGAAAGACCGGTCGGTGTCGTAGCCCGTCACGCTGCCGGCGTCGAGCGACGACTCGCCGGCGTCGA
Source organism: uncultured Acidimicrobiaceae bacterium (assembly GCA_963719485.1). Lineage (GTDB taxonomy): Bacteria > Actinomycetota > Acidimicrobiia > Acidimicrobiales > RAAP-2 > Bog-473. The sequence continues at coordinate 1,467,730 of OY970387.1, read as the reverse complement.
AGTAGATGCCGACGAGGACGTTGGCCCTGGCGTCGTTGGCGCAGACGTCGCGGGCCGAGACGTCGTCGTGCACGCCGTCGGCGGTCAGGAGCTGGCCGGAGAGGTCGCCGCCGGTGAGACGGGCCACCGACTCGTCACGGGTGCGCGACACCACGACGGTGTACCCCTTCGCCCGCAGGAGGGCCATGGTGTCGAGCTCGACGGGGAGCGTCTCGTCGGCTTCGTCGATCGTCTGTCCCGATTCGGTCTCGCCGACGCCGCCCGGATCGAGGCCGCCGTGGCCGGCGTCGAGAAAGACGGTCAGGTGGCGGTCGCCCGACGTCGGCGCGTACTCCATGCACGCGCCGGGCTCGAAGAGCCTGGCGTCGACCGGGGTGCCGGCGCCGGCCCGGTGGGCCGTGCCGCGGGTGGCCGCTGCCGCTGCGGCGCCCGTGCCCGGTGCTCCGGAGGCCAGGACGAGGAGCACGCCGACCGCCACCATGACCGCCGGCGCCCCTGGCCGCCACCGCCACGTCGGCCTCGGGCGTCCTGCCGGCCCCGTGACGTGCGGCACCGCGCGGTGGTGCATACATCGCACCCTACGGAGCGCGGCCGCAGAAGTGGTGGCGCGCGTGGCGGGGGTGGAAGCGTCAGGCCGCGGCGCGGGCCGAAGCCGCACCGACGAGCGAGCGCAGCAGCACCAGCCCGTCGGTGGAGCCGAGCAGCGCCGCACTGGCCCGCTCGGGGTGGGGCATGAGGCCGACGACGTTGCCTGCCTCGTTGGCGACGCCGGCGATGGCGTCCACCGACCCGTTGGGGTTGTCGGCGTAGCGCAGCACGATGCGGTCCTCCGCCTGCAGGCGGCGCAGTGTCTGGTCGTCGCAGGTGTAGTTCCCCGAGAAGTGGTTGATCGGGATGACGAGCTCGTCGCCGACCTCCGCCGACGACGTCAGCACCGACGCGGTGGAGGCAACCACCACCCGCGCCGGCTGGCACAGGAAGCGCAGCCGGCCGTTCTTCTGGAGCGCGCCCGGCAGCAGGCCCGCTTCGGTCAGGACCTGGAAGCCGTTGCAGATGCCGACCACCGGGCCGCCGGCGCGGGCGAAGGCCGCCACCGACTCCATCACCGGCGAGAAGCGGGCCAGGGCACCCGGGCGCAGGTAGTCGCCGTGCGCGAAGCCGCCCGGCAGGACGACGGCGTCGACCGCGCCCAGCTGCGCGTCACCGTGCCAGAGGAGGACGCCGTCACCGCCGGCCGCCTCGGCGGCTTGCACGACGTCGTGCTCGCAGTTGGTCCCCGGGAAGACGACGACGCCGATGCGCGGCGCCACTCAGATCGCCTCGAGCTCGAGCCGGCTCTGCTCGATCACGGGGTTGGCCAGGAGGCGTTCGGCCAGCTCGGTCGCCGTGGTGCGCGCCGCGCCCTCGTCGGCGGCGTCGACCTCGAAGCTGAAGGAGCGGCCGGCCCGGACGTGGGCCACGCCGTCGAAGCCCAGCGCGGGGAGGGCACGCTCGATGGTGGCGCCCTCGGGGTCAGCGATCCCGGGCCGCAATTGCACCTCGACGCGCGCCCGGAACCTCATGGCGTCGCACCGTACCAGTCGTCCAGCGAGCGCCCGCTCACGCGCTCGTAGGCCGCGACGTAGCGCGCGGAGAGGGCCGCGGTCACCTCGTCCGGCAGCGGGGGCGGGGGCGGCCGGCGGTCCCAGGGCTGCGCGGCGAGCCAGTCGCGCAGGGGCTGCTTGTCGAAGGCGGGCGGCGTCTCGCCGGGCACGACCTGGTCGGCCGGCCACAGCCGCGACGAGTCGGGGGTGCAGACCTCGTCGCACAGGCTGAGCACGCCGTCGACGTAGCCCAGCTCGAATTTGGTGTCGGCCAGGACGAGGCCCGCCTCGGCGCACCGGGCCGCGGCGCGCCGGTACAGCTCGAGCGAGACCTGCTTGGCCGCCAGTGCCGCCTCCGCTCCCACCCGGTCGACGGCGCCGGAGAAGTCGATATTGACGTCGTGGCCCTCCGCCGCCTTGGTCGAGGGGGTGAAGATGGGCTCGTCCAGTTGGCTGGCCAGCTGCAGGCCGGCCGGCATGGGGGTGCCGTGCACGGTGCCGGCGCGGGCGTACTCCTCGTAGGCCTGGCCGGCGAGGTAGCCGCGCACGATGCACTCGAGATGGAGCATCTCGGCCTGCCGCACCAGGACGGCCCGACCGGCCCAACCGGCCGGCAACGCGGCGCCGCCCAGCGCGTCGGCGATGGCCACCGGGTCGGCCGTGAGCTGCGCGCCCGGCACCACGTCGGCCATCTCGTCGCACCAGAAGGTCGTCATGGCCGTCAGCACGCGGCCCTTGTCCGTGATGGGCTCGGCCATGACGACGTCGAACGCGCTGACCCGGTCCGACGCCACCATGAGGAGGCGCCCCTCGCCCGCGTCGTAGAGCTCGCGCACCTTGCCCGAGGAGACCCGGGGGAGCTCGAGGGTCATGGTGCTGGCGTCACAGCGCGGCCAGCGCGTCGGCGAAGCGGTCGACGTGGCGCAGGGTGCGGGTGAGGTCGAACGCCGCATTGAGCTGCGCGGCGTCGAGTGTCACCTCCGGGTCGGTCTCGAGGACGGCGCGCAGCGGTCGGCGCTCCTCCCAGGCCCGGCGGGCGTCGCGCTGGACGATCCGGTAGGCCTCGTCGCGCGTCAGCCCGGCCGAGACCAGGGCCAGCAGGACCGACTGGGAGAAGACGAGGCCGAGCGTCCCCTCGGTGAGGTTCTGCAGCGCCCTCTCGGGGTGGATCACCAGGCCAGTCGCCAGACCCGTGGCCTTGCGCAGCATGTAGCAGGCCAGCAGGGATGCGTCGGGCAGCGCCACCCGCTCGACCGAGCTGTGCGAGATGTCGCGCTCGTGCCACAGCGCCACGTCCTCGAGGCCCGCCCCGAGGTAGCCGCGCTGCAGCCGGGCCAGCCCGCACAGCCGCTCCGAGAGGATTGGGTTGCGCTTGTGCGGCATGGCCGAGCTGCCCTTCTGGCCGGCGCCGAACGGCTCCTCCACCTCGCCCAGCTCGCTGCGGGCCAGGTGGCGGATCTCGGTGCACATGAGCTCGATGGTCGAGCCCACCGCCGCACAGGCGTAGAAGTACTCGGCGTGGCGGTCGCGGGCGATGACCTGGGTGGCCGGCACGGGGGTCAGGCCCAGCGCGGCGCAGACGTGGGCCTCCACCTCGGGATCGATGTTCGAGTAGGTGCCGACGGCACCGGACAACTTGCCCACGGCGATGCCGTCGCGGGCGGCGCGCATCCGGCGCCGGTCGCGGTCGGCCTGCAGGGCCCACAGCGCGAACTTGGCCCCGAATGTCGTCGGCTCGGCGTGCATGCCGTGCGTGCGGCCGGTGACCGGGACGTGGAGCAGCTCGAGGGCGCGCGCCGTGAGCGCCGCCACGAAGGCGTCGAGGTCGGCCAGCATGAGGTCCGCCGCCCTGGTGAGCGTCGCGCACAGGGCGGTGTCCACTACATCCGACGACGTCAGCCCGTAGTGGATGAGCGAGCCCGCCGGCGCGCCGATGCGCTCCTGCACCACGTCGACGAAGGCGGCCACGTCGTGGTCCGTGACCTTCTCGCGCTCGAGCACGTCGGCGACGAAGACGTCGTCGACCGTGGGGGCCTTGGCCCGGCAGGTGGCGGCGTCCTCGGCCGCCACGACACCGAGGGCGGCCTGGGCCTCGGAGGCCAACAGCTCGACCTCGAGCCACATGGCGAACCGCGCGGTGTCGCTGAACAAGGCGGCCATGTCGGGCGGGGAGTAGCGCGGGATCATCGTGCTCCCTCCGCAGCCGCGATCGCGGCACCGGGGACGAGCGCAGCGATGTCGTGGCGCATCTGCATGCCCTCCCAGTCGATCGGTGCGGTGGCCGCGTAGGCGCGCTCGCGGGCCTGCTCGAGCGTCGGCGCCACCGCAGTCACCCCGAGCACGCGCCCGCCCGCGGTGTGGAAGGGCCCGTCGGGGCTGTGGCGCCCGGTGCCGGCGTGGAACACGGTCACCCCGTCGACGGCGGCGACGGACTGGCCCGTTCGGTCGAGTCCCTCGATGGTGTCGCCCAGGCGCGGGTGCTCGGGGTAGCCCTGCGAGGCCAGGACGACGCACACCGCGGCGTCGCCCGAGAAGGCGGGCGGGGCCGCTCCCTCGAGCTCGCCGTTGGCCACGGCCAGGAAGAGCTCGGCGGCGTCGTCGGCCAGCAGCGGGAGCACGACCTGGGTCTCGGGGTCGCCGAAGCGCACGTTGTACTCAATGACCTTGGGGCCGTCAGGGGTCAGCATCAAGCCGGCGTAGAGCACGCCGCGGTAGTCGATGCCGCGGCGGCGCAGTTCCTCCACCAGCGGCAGCACGGCGGTGTCCATGATGCGGTCGACCGCCGCGCCGCCCACGTGCGGCATCGGCGCGTAGGCCCCCATGCCGCCGGTGTTGGGGCCGGCGTCGCCGTCACCGATGCGCTTGAAGTCCTGTGCCGGCGCCAGGGGCACGGCGTGGGTCCCGTCACAGAGGACGAGCAAGGAGCACTCCTCGCCGACCAGCCCCTCCTCGATGACGATGTGGCGCCCCGCTTCTCCGAAGGATGCGCCGGAGAGCTTGGCCGTGACGTCGGCGCGGGCCTCGTTCAGGCTCTGCGCCACCAGGACGCCCTTGCCGGCGGCCAGTCCGTCGGTCTTGATGACCCAGGGGCCGGGCAGCGTCTCGAGGTAGTCCATGGCGGCGCCGGTCTCGAGGGCGTCGAAGGTGGCGAAGCGCGCCGACGGGACCCGCGCCGCCTGGAGCACCTCCTTCATGAAGGCCTTGGACCCCTCGAGCAGCGCGCCGTCGGCGCCGGGGCCCAGCACGGCGCGGCCCTGGGCCCGCAGCGTGTCGGCGAGCCCCGCCACCAGCGGGGCCTCGGGGCCGATCACGTAGAGGTCGGCCGGAATCTCCTCGACCGGCGTGTCGTCGTCCACCCTGATCGGCGGGGCCATGCCGGGGTTGCCGGGCGTCGCCACCACGTCGGCGGTGCGCGCCAGTACGTGGGCGAGCGCGTGCTCGCGGCCGCCGCTGCCGACGATGCAGACCCTCACGCGGTAGCGAAGGAGACGGTCTGCTCGCGGCCCGGCCCGACGCCGACGAGGCGGACGGGGACGCCGATCTGCTCGGACAGGAAGGCGACGTAGTCGCGGGCGGGCGCCGGCATGTCGCCGGGCGCGGTCGCCGCGCTGAGGTCGGTGCGCCAGCCCGGCAGCTCCTCGAAGATCGGCTTGGCCTTGTGGAAGGTCGACTGGTGGTAGGGCAGGTGCGTGTAGCGGATCCCGTCGGCCTCGTAGGCGACGCAGACCTTGACGGACTCGAACGTATCGAGCACGTCGAGCTTGGTGAGCGCGACCTCGGTCATGGAGTTGAGGCGCACGGCCTGGCGCAGCATGACCGCGTCGAACCAGCCGCAGCGCCGCCGGCGCCCCGTGTTGGTGCCGAACTCGTGCCCCCGCTCCACCAGCAACTCCCCGACGTCGTTGTCCTGCTCGGTCGGGAAGGGGCCGGCGCCGACCCGGGTGACGTAGGCCTTGGCGATGCCGATGACGCGGTCGATGTCCCGGGGCCCGAGGCCCGAGCCCGTGCAGGCGCCGCCGGCGACGGGGTTGGAGGACGTGACGAAGGGATAGGTCCCGTGGTCGAGGTCGAGAAAGGTCGCCTGGGCCCCCTCGAGCAGGACCTGGCGCCCATGGTCCATGGCTTCGTGGACCATGCCCACGGTGTCCCCCACCATCGGCTCGATGCGGGGGGCGTACTCGCCCAGGTAGTGGTCCGCGATGTCGGCGGCGACGAGGGGCAGCCGGTTGTAGACCTTGGCCAGGACGGCGTTCTTCTCTTTCAGCACGACGTCGAGCTTCTGGCGGAAGATCTTGGGGTCGAAGAGGTCCTGGACCCGGAGGCCGACGCGGGTCGCCTTGTCGGCGTAGGCGGGACCGATGCCGCGCTTGGTCGTCCCCAGCGCGTTCTTGCCGAGGAAGCGCTCGGTCACCCGGTCGAGCTCCTGGTGGTACGGCATGATCAGGTGGGCGTTCCCGCTGACCACGAGCCGGCTGGTGTCGACGCCCTTGGCGGCCAGGCTGTCGAGCTCCTCCAACAGGACCGCGGGGTCCACGACGACGCCGTTGCCGATGATGGGCGTGATGTGGTCGTAGAGGATGCCGCTCGGCACCAGCTGGAGGGCGAACGCCTCGCCGTTGACCACGATGCGGTGACCGGCGTTGTGGCCACCCTGGTAGCGGACCACGAGATCCATCTCGCGAGCGAGGAGGTCGGTGAGCTTGCCCTTCCCCTCGTCGCCCCACTGGGTCCCGACCACAACGGTTGCGGGCACGCGCCTCTCCGTTCGCTCTGTCGCTTCGGATTACGCACCAGTGTAACCCTCCCCGAAATCAGGGTCGGCAAAATGGGGTGGTTTCGGCCCCCGCAGGCCCGGGGTATCTCCCGCGCGGGCAAGGGGAAGACCGTCCGGACGGCCCGGCGGGTCCTGGGGGCTCGCGGAGGGAGTGTCGGTGGCCAACGAACTACAGGACGTACGGGTCGCCTTCGTCGTCGCCAACGAAGGCATCGAGGAGATCGAGCTCCTGCGGCCGTGGCGGGCCGTGGTCGACGCCGGAGGCACGGCGGAGGTCGTGGCCCCCCGCCCCGGCATGGTGGAGACGATGCGGCACCTCGACCGGGCCGACCGCTTCCCCGTCGACACGGTCACGGACCGGGCCCGGGCCGCCGACTACGACGCCGCCGTCCTGCCGGGCGGCGTGGCCAACCCCGACGCCCTGCGCACCGACGCGGCGGCCGTCGACTTCCTCATGGCCATGTTCGAGGCCGGCAAGCCGGTGGCCGCGATCTGCCACGGCCCGTGGACCCTCATAGAGGGGGATCTCGTGGCGGGCCGGACCCTCACGTCGTGGCCGAGCCTGCAGACCGACCTGCGCAATGCCGGTGCCTACTGGGTCGACCGCGATGTGGTGGTCTGCCGGCTGGGCATCAACACGTTGGTGACAAGCCGGCGGCCCGAGGATCTCGGCGCGTTCTGCCGTGAGCTCACCGCGGCGTTCGCGCCGGCCGGCGTGCTCGTCTGACCCGGGTTCCGACAACAGCAGCTGCAGGCAAATACACCACACCGGCGTCACGCGCTGGCTAGCCTGCGGGCGGCCGGGGACGGCACCCGGGGAAGAAGCGGAGGCGAACGTCATGAAGACCCGGGTGCAGCGATGGACCTCGCTCGCCGTGTGCAGCGTCCTGTGCGGTGGGCTGTCGCTCGTCGCGGCGGGTGGCACCGCAAGCAGTGCCGGCGCGGTGACGCCGGCGGGCTTGAGCGTCACCCCGACCAACTTGAACTTCGGCGAGGTGACCCTGGGTGACGTGATCGGGCCGCAGACGTTCACCGTGACGAACAACAACCCCGGCCCTGACACCATCACCGCCATCAATGCCACGGGCAACGGCGCCGACGACTTCTTCGGGGTGCCCGAGGCCAGCTGTCCGTCCGACGCCAGCGGCAACATCCCCCTGGCGCCCGGCGGCTCGTGCACCATCGACAGCTTCTTCAACCCGGGCGCCCTCGGCACGCGCAACGCGACCCTGACCATCACCGACTCTTTGAACTCGGGCGTCACCGTCTCCCTGACCGGTGTCGGCGGCATCGGCTACTACCAGGTCAGCACGACCGGGACCGTCGCGCACTTCGGGGACGCCGGCTTCTTCGGTGACCTGACCGGCACCGCGCTGAACCATCCCATTGCGGGCATCGCCCAGACCGGCGACGACGGGGGCTACTGGCTGGTGGCGACCGACGGGGGCATCTTCAACTACGGCGACGCCGGGTTCTTCGGCTCTGCCGGTGGCATCCGGCTCAACAAGCCCATCGTCGGCATGGCCGCGACGGGCGACGATGGCGGCTACTGGCTGGTGGCCACCGACGGGGGCATCTTCTCCTACGGGGACGCCCCGTTCTGGGGCTCCACCGGGGGCATGGTGCTCAACAAGCCCATCGTCGGTATGGCCGCGACGCCCGACGGCGGCGGCTACTGGCTGGTCGCCTCCGACGGGGGCATCTTCTCCTACGGCGACGCCCAGTTCTACGGCTCGACCGGGGGCATGGTGCTCAACAAGCCCATCGTGGGCATGGCTCCGACACCCGACGGCGGCGGCTACTGGCTCGTCGCCTCCGACGGGGGCATCTTCGCCTACGGGAACGCGCAGTTCTACGGCTCGACCGGGAGTATCCATCTGGCCCAGCCCATCGTCGGCATGGCGCCCATGCCCGACGGTGGTGGCTACTGGTTCACCGCGGCGGACGGCGGGCTCTTCAATTACGGCACCGCACCCTTCCTCGGCTCGTCGGCCGGCCAGGGCATCGGGACCGTCGTCGGCATGGCCACGGACGGGGACCCGACCCTGCAGGCCTTCTTCGACATCCCGGCGGCCCGTGCCCACTCGGCCGGGCCCGTCCCGTTGTTCCGGCCGCTGCCGGCCAACGCCCGCCACTTCGCGGGGCCCTGAGCCCCGGACGGACGATGGTCCCGGTTTACGACCCGGTGGCGGCGATGATGGGCCCGTTCAGATGGGTGCCCGCCATGCCGCCGTCGTTCGGCGCGTCCCCGAAGTTGTAGACCGCGCCGAGGGCCGACGAGACCCAGTAGCCGGCGCCGTCCGAGGTGCTGAAGATGGCCGTCGCCGCGTCGAGGGCAGTGAAGTCGCTGGAGGGCGGTGCACCGTCCTTGACGGCGTCGCCGTAGGAGAAGACCTCGCCGTCGCTGAGGAGAACCCAATAGCCCCTCCCGTCGGGCGTGGCCACGGCCGAGGTCACGTTGCCGCGGCCCGGGGCGCCGAAGTAGGGGGCGTCGCCGAAGGTGTAGATGCTCCCCGATGAGGTCACCAGCCAGTAGCCGTTGCCGCTGTGGTCGGGCATGACCGCCACCGCGGAGCCCGAGCAGCCCCCGATGCCCGGGCACGACCCGGCGAAGCGGGCGTCACCGAAGGCGAAGACCCCGCCGTCGGAGGCCACCATGAAGTAGCCCCCGTCGTCGATGGAGGGCACCATGCCGACGATCGGCGCGTTGAGGCTGTTGGGCTGGCCCGAGCCCGCCGGATGGAGCCCGAGTCCCGGTATGGAACCGTAGAACTGGGTGTCGCCGTAGCTGAAGACCCCGCCGTCGGACGCGTCGAGCCAGTAGCCGCCGCGGTCGGCCGTGGGCACGATGCCGACCACCGGTCGTTGCAGGTGCAGGTTCCCGGTCGATCCGTAGAACTGGGTCGCCCCGAAGGTGAAGATCCCCCCGTCGGAACCGACGAGCCAGTAGCCGTGCGGGAGCGGCACGTAGGAGTCCGTGAACGATCCGTTCGAACTGGCGGGGGCGCCCGACATCGCTCCGGCAGAGGCGATCGTCTGGCCGATTTCGTCGACCATGTTCACGGGGGAGACGCCGACGGCGCCCGGGTTCGTGGCGGTGATCCCCATCTGGGTGAACGTCGCCGACCCGAAGTTGGCGAGCGTGGGTTGCGGGCCGCTGACCGCCGTGGGCAACTCCTCGATCCACTCGGCCGAGTCGCCGGACCCGTTGTAGGTGAGCGGGCCCGACGCGTTGTTGCCCGAGGTGACGTCGGTGATCGAAAGACCCCAGGTGCTCCCGGATATCTGGGAGATGGAAGCCTGCATCTGGTCGCCGGGCGAGACCCCTCCGATCTCCACCGCCGGATTGGGGAAGAGCTCGAACCAGGCGAAGTACGACGTGGCACCGTTCTGCGTGTCCTGCGCGGTGCCGGTCTGAATGATGGAACCCGGCGAGGCGGGCCCGCCGTCGATCCCGATCCACGTGGCAGAGCCCCCTCCGTACTGCGTGGGCTGGATCGTCGGCACGACCCAGTGCGCCGAGACGCCGGTGAACGTCGACCCTCCGGCGATCTGACCGGACCAGTTGGTGGACTCGGCGGTGAAGGACCCGCCCGGCACGTGGGGCTCGAGCGGCGTCACGAAGTGGCCGGGGTTCGTGTGCGGCTGCGACGGCGAGATCGGCATGGCGTGGCCCCACTCCGCCCCCGACCCGTGGGTGGCCACGGCGTCGCCGTGCGCCTCCTGCGCTCCGACGGCCGAAGTCCCCATGACCAGACCGACGGCGATGAGCGTGGTTGCGCTCACCCACAGCCACACACCAAAGGATCTCGACACTCCGCCTCCTCACTACGACGTTCGCACCTTGACCGTCGGGCAACTCTAAATGAGGCCTCCACGATTCGCCCGCCGTTCGCCTGGGGGTCACCGACCGTTGCACGACACGACGCCGGAGCGGCGGGGACAGCTCGCGAAACTATCCACAACTTCGTTTAGAGCCCGCGCGGATAGGCAGCGCTGGCTGGCCACGTTGAGCGCATCGACCCAGCACTAAACGAGCAACATCCACCGGTCGTGGTGGTGGCCCCAAGAGACTTGGGCTGCACCCAACACACCAACGACCGAGTGGAGGTTGATGGAATTATGCGCGCGTTCGATCCCGAGGTGGTCGATGCCCTCTGGGCCGCCATCGAGCCCAGAGTCCCGCGTCGGCCCGACTGCCATCCCCTGGGCTGCCACCGACCGAGGAAGTCCGATCGGGACTGCTTTTCGCTCATGTTGGTCCGCCTGGTCACGGGCTGTTCGTGGGAGGACGCCGAGCGTGTCTGCGGCTCGGTGGTCTCTGACACGACTGCACGCCAACGGCGCGACGAGTGGTTGTCGGCCGGGATCTTCGAGGCCATCGCCACCGAGGCCCTGTGCGCCTACGACAAGATCGTCGGGCTCGACCTCGCAGAGGTCTGTGTGGACGGCTCGGTGCACAAAGCCCCAGCTGGAGGAGAAGGAACCGGGCCGAGCCCGGTCGATCGCTCCAAGCTCGGGTGGAAATGGTCCATCGCCACCGACGCGGCGGGAATCCCCATTGGCTGGGTCGTCGGCGGTGCCAACAGCCACGACGACAGCCTCTTAGGCCCGACCCTCGACACCGTCGCCACCCATGGGCTCCTCGCCGATCTCGGCACACTGCACCTCGACCGTGGCTATGACACCCAGTGGGTCAGAGCCGGCTGCGCCGCCCGGGGTCTGGGCGACCTCGTCATCGCCGAGCGCAAGCGCAAGAACCGGCCCAAAGGGACCAAACCCCGGCGCATCCGGGTCCCCCTCGGACTGCGCTGGCCCGTCGAGCGGACCAACTCGTGGCTCTCGAACTATGGGCAGATGCGGCGCAATACCGACCGCTGTGGCGCGCACCGGGTTGCCCAGCTGGCTCTCGCCATCGCATTGATCCTGACCGCCAAGCTCATCGACTGGCGGAATCGCTGGACCCCGGACCTTCGGCCTATCCGCTGACGCTCTTAGAGTTTGAAAAACATCTCCCCGCCGGCGCGGACCCTCCAAAAAACCGCCCTCCAAAAACCCGAACCTCCAAAAACCGCCCCGAGGGGATTCAGCGCAGCACGATCTGCCCGTCGTCGACCGACACGGTCACGGTCGCCCCGTCGAGGTAGCGGCCTTCCAGCAACGCCAACGCCAGCGGGTCCTCGATCGATCGCTGCAACACCCGACGCAGAGGCCGCGCCCCGTAGTCGGGGTCGTAACCGGCGTGGGCCAACCACAGTTCCGCTTCCGGCGTGACCACCAACGACAGCCGGCGCTCGGCCAACCGGGCACGCAGACGGCCCAACTGGATCCCCACGATGATCGCCAGGTCGTCCTCGCTGAGCGGCTTGAAGCGCACGATCTCGTCGATGCGGTTGATGAACTCCGGCTTGAAGTAGTCCGACGGCTCGCCCTTGAGGTTCGACGTCATGATGAGCACGGTGTTGGTGAAGTCGACCGTGCGCCCCTGGCCGTCGGTCAGGCGCCCGTCCTCGAGCACCTGCAACAAGATGTTGAACACGTCCGGGTTGGCCTTCTCCAGCTCGTCGAGCAGCACGACCGAATACGGCCTCCGCCGCACCGCCTCGGTGAGCTGCCCGCCCTCGTCGTAGCCGACGTACCCGGGCGGCGCGCCCACGAGGCGCGACACGGTGTGCTTCTCCTGGTACTCGCTCATGTCGATGCGGATCATCGCCCGCTCGTCGTCGAAGAGGTACTCGGCCAGCGCACGCGCCAGCTCGGTCTTGCCCACGCCCGTCGGCCCCAGGAAGAGGAACGACCCGATGGGCCGATTGGGGTCGCTCAACCCGGCCCGGCTCCGACGGATGGCGTTGGCCACGGCGGAGACCGCTTCGTCCTGCCCCACCACGCGCTCGTGGAGGGTGGACTCGAGTCGCACCAGCTTCTGCACCTCGCCCTCCATCAGGCGCGACACGGGCACGCCTGTCCAGCGCGAGACCACCTCGGCGATGTCCTCGGGATCGACCTCCTCCTTCAAGAAACGCGAGTCGGCCTGCAGCTTGGCCAGGTCCTCGTTGGCCTGCGCGATGCGGCGCTCGAGCTCGGGCAGCTCGCCGTAGCGGATGGCGGCGGCGCCGGCCAGGTCGGCGTCGCGCTCCAGCCGCGCCGCCTCCTCTTCCTTGCGGTTCTTCTCCTCTTGCAGTTGGCTGACGGCATTGAGGGCGCTCTTCTCCTGCTCCCAGTGGGCCGCCATGGAGTCGCGCTGCTCGCTCAACTCGGCGAGCTCGCGCTGCAGGCGCTCCAAGCGCTCCGCCGACACCTCGTCGGTCTCCTTTTCCAACGCCAGCTTCTCGATCTCGAGCTGGCGGATGCGCCGCGAGATCTGGTCGAGCTCGGTCGGCATGGAATCGATCTCAATGCGCAGCTTCGAGGCCGCCTCGTCGATGAGGTCGATCGCCTTGTCGGGCAGGAAGCGACCGGTGACGTAACGGTCGGACAGCACGGCGGCCGCCACCAGCGCCGCGTCCTGAATGCGCACCTTGTGGTGCGCCATGTACCGCTCCGACAAGCCCCGGAGGATGGCGATGGTGTCCTCCACCGAGGGCTCGCCCACGAACACGGGCTGGAAGCGGCGCTCCAGCGCGGCGTCCTTCTCAATGGAGGTGCGGTATTCGTCGAGCGTGGTGGCACCGATGAGGCGCAGCTCGCCCCGGGCCAGCATGGGCTTGATCATCTGCCCGGCGTCCATGGCCCCCTCAGCCGCGCCCGCCCCGACGATGGTGTGCAGCTCGTCGATGAAGGTGATGATCTCTCCCTCGGCGTCGGTGATCTCCTTGAGCACCGCCTTCAGGCGCTCCTCGAACTCGCCCCGGTACTTGGCCCCGGCCACCATGGAGGCCAGGTCGAGCGCGATCACGCGCTTGCCCTTCAACCCCTCGGGCACGTCTCCCTCGATGATGCGGTTGGCCAGCCCCTCGACGATGGCCGTCTTGCCGACGCCGGGCTCGCCGATCAGCACGGGGTTGTTCTTGGTGCGGCGCGACAGCACCTGAATCACCCGGCGGATCTCCTCGTCGCGCCCGATGACCGGGTCGAGCTTGCCCTCGCGGGCCGCCTCGGTGAGGTCGCGCCCGTACTTGGCCAGCGCCTGGTAGGTCTGCTCCGGGTCCTGCGTGGTGACGCGGTGGTTCCCCCGCACCGTCCGCAACCCGGCGAGCAGCGCGTCCTTGGTGACGCCGATCTGGTCGGCCAGCGCCAGCACGAGATGCTCCACCGACACGTAGTCGTCGCCCATGTCCCGGCGGATCTCGTCCGCCGACTCCAGCACCTCCCGCGCCTCGCGCGAGAGCCCGGGCTCCGCTCCCCCTGGGCCCGCGGCAACCGGGAGAGCTGCTCCTGCATCTTGCCGGCCAGCGCGTCGGGGTCCACGCCGACCTGGCTCAGCAGCGGACGCGTCATCGTGTCCTGCTGCTGCAGCAGCGCGTCGAGCAGGTGGGCCGGCGTCAGCTCCGGGTTGTTCGACGACGCCGCGTGGCCCGTCGCCGCGCTGAAGGCGGCCTTCGTGTTGTTCGTCCAACGTTCTGGGTCTATCGGCACCGGCCCACCCTTCTCATGTCGCCACCTCTTATGTCGTCAGCGCTTCTCATGTCGTCAGCGCTCTCCATCGTCCTGTCCGTGCTCAGTTCCCCGTCCCCGTCCGGCGGCGCTCGTACAGCACCGGCGCCTGGCGCAGCGGCACCAGGTCGCGCCGGTACTGGCGGTGGGTCGCCGCCACGGCCTCCAATGCCTGCGCCCGCACCTGCACCAACTCGTCGCGCAGCCGGGCCAGCTCGGACTCGAGCTGCAGCACGCGGCGCACCCCTTCCAGATTCAGCCCCGTCGACGTCAGCTCCTGAATGTGGCGCAGCCGCTCCAGATCGCGCTCGGAGAAGCGCCGGCTCCCGCCGCTCGTACGCGACGGGTCGAGCAGGCCCTTGCGCTCGTAGATGCGCAGCGTCTGCGGGTGCATCCCCGCCAGCTCGGCCGCCACCGAGATCACGTAGACCGCCTGGTTCCCATCACGGTCCGCCATCACCACATCACCCCCGTCACACTCATCACAAGCATCACACTCACCCGTCCACCGCGATCCGCGGCGCCGGCTCCGTCACGGCGGCCAGCGACTCCAGCGCCGCCTTCTGCTCGTCGGTGAGCTCGGTGGGCACCACGAGCTCCGTCTTGACCAGCAGGTCGCCCGGCTTCTTGCCGTTGCGGCCCGATCCCGACGGCACCCCGCGGCCCCGCACGCGCAGGACCTTGCCCGACGCCGTGCCCGGCGGCACCTTGAGCGTCACCTTGCCGTCGAGCGTCGGCACCGTGATCGTCGTCCCCAGCGCCGCCTCCGGGAAGGTGATCGGCACCGTGATGGTCAGGTTCCGCCCGCTCCGGCCGAAGACCTCGTGGTGTGCCACGTGCACGACGACGTAGAGGTCGCCGGGAGGTGCCATGCCCTGCCCGGGCGCGCCCCGACCCTTGACCCGGATGCGCTGGCCGTCCTCGACTCCCGCCGGGATGCGGACCTTGATCGAGCGCACCTTCTTCTCGGTGCCCGAGCCGTGGCAGACCGGGCACGGGGTGTCGAACAGCGTGCCCCGGCCCATGCAGTCCGGGCACACGGTGCTCAAAGAGAACAGCCCCTGGTTGTCGTTGAGGCTCCCGGTCCCCCCGCAGCGCGGGCAGGTGTGCGTCGACGTCCCCGGCGCGGCACCGGAACCGCGGCAGTTCGAGCACCGCACCTCCTGAGGCACGTTCACCGATGTCGTGACGCCGTGCACCGCGTCCTGGAAGGACAGGTGCAGCTGGGCCTCCATGTCGGCGCCCCGCTGCGGACCCCGCTGCGTCGGGCGCGTGCGGCCGCCGCCACCGAAGAGTCCCCCGAAGAGATCGCTCAGGTCGCCCATGTCCTCCATGCGGAAAGTGCCGGCACCACCACCGGGCGCGCCGAACCCACCCACCGGACCGTGACTGCGGACCTCGTCGTACTCCTTGCGCTTCTCGGCGTCACCCAGGACGTCGTAGGCCGCGCTGATCTCCTTGAAGCGCTCCTCCGAGCCGGGGTTGGTGTCCGGGTGGTACTGCTTCGCCAGCTTCCGGTAGGCGCGCGTGATCTCCTTGTCGGACGCCGTCGAGACGACGCCGAGCACCTTGTAGTAGTCCTTCTCGAACCATTCACGCTGTGCGGCCATCGGTCAGCTCACCCCCGCACACGGACCATGGCGGGGCGCAGGACCTGCCCCTTCCAGCGGTAGCCGGAGCGCATCACATCCTCCACCATCGTCTCGCCGCCGGGACCGCACTCCCCCTCTGCCCGCGCCACGGCGTCGTGCACGGACGGGTCGAAGGGGACCTCGGCCTGATCGACCCGCTCGAGGCCCTCCCTCGCGAGGATGTCCATCAGCATCGCCCGTGAGGCGTGGAGCGCCTTGGCGCCCTCGCCCACGTCGAAGACCTCGCGCAGGTGGTTCTCCGCCAGGTCGAGCGCGTCGAGCACGGGCAGCAGCTTCTCCACCAGGTTCTGCGAGGCCCGGGCGGACTGCTCCTCCTGCTGGCGGGCGATCCGCTTGCGGTAGTTCTCGAAGTCGGCCTGGGTGCGCTGGAGCGCGAACAGGTACTCGTCCCGTTCGCGCGCCAGCACTTCCCGCGGGTCGGCCTGCTCGGCCAACTGTGCGTGCTCCTCGGCCAGCTCCGCGTCGTTCTCCTCGTCAGCCGCCTCGGCCTCAGAGAAGACAGGCTCCTCCCGGGGAACGGCCTCGTCGCCGAAGCTCATTGCTCATCGACGATCTCGGCGTCGACGACATCGTCGTCCGACGCACTCTCGCTGGAGCCGTCGCCACCCGGGGCGCCGTCGCCACCGAAGCCGCCGGCGTCACCCCCACCACCGGTCGACTGCGAGGCCGACGCCTGCTCGTAGAGGCGCTGGCTGAAGCTCTGCGACACCCCGACCAACTTCTCGGTGGTGTCCTTGATCGCCTCGAGGTCGGTGCCGGCGAGCGCATCCTTCACGCCCTTGAGCGCGGTCTCGACGTCCTCCTTCTCGGAGCCCTCGAACTTCTCGCCCTGCTCCTTGAGCAGCTTCTCGGTCTGGTACACCAGCGTGTCGGCGGAGTTCCGGACCTCGGCCTCTTCGCGGCGCTGGCGGTCGTCCTCGGCGTGAGCCTCGGCGTCGCGCACCATCCGCTCGATGTCGTCCTTGGCCAACGAGGACTGGCCGGTGATCGTCATCGACTGCTCCTTGCCGGTGGCCTTGTCCTGGGCGTGCACATGGACGATCCCGTTGGCGTCGATGTCGAAGGTGACCTCGATCTGCGGGACCCCCCGCGGCGCCGGCGGCAGGTCGACCAGCTGGAACTTGCCCAGCGTCTTGTTGTACATCGCCATCTCGCGCTCACCCTGGAGCACGTGGATCTCGACCGACGGCTGGTTGTCCTCGGCCGTGGTGAAGATCTCCGACCGCTTGGTCGGGATCGTCGTGTTCCGCTCGATCAGGCGGTGCATGACCTGCCCCTTGGTCTCGATGCCCAGCGACAGCGGCGTGACGTCGAGCAACAGGACGTCCTTGACCTCGCCCTTCAACACGCCGGCCTGGACCGCGGCACCGATCGCCACGACCTCGTCGGGGTTGACGCCCTTGTGGGGCTCCTTGCCCGTCAGGGTCTGCACGAGCTCCTGCACGGCGGGGATCCGGGTGGACCCGCCGACCATGACCACGTGGTCGATGTCGGAGGTCTTCAGCCCGGCGTCCTTGATGGCGGCGTCGAACGGCCCGCGGCACGCCTCGACCAGGTCGGCCGTGAGCTCGTTGAACTTGGCCCGCGTCAGCTTGAGGTCGAGGTGCTTCGGCCCCTCGGACGTGGCGGTGATGAAGGGAAGGTTGATCTGCGTGTCCTGCACGGTCGACAGCTCGATCTTGGCCTTCTCGGCCGCCTCCTTCAGGCGCTGCATGGCCATCTTGTCCTGCGACAGGTCGACGCCCTCGGTGTTCTTGAACTCGGTCACGAGCCACTCGATGACCTTGTCGTCCCAGTCGTCCCCGCCGAGCTTGGTGTTGCCCGAGGTGGACTTGACCTCGAAGACGCCCTCGCCGATCTCGAGCACCGAGACGTCGAACGTCCCGCCGCCGAGGTCGAAGACGAGGACCGTGCGGTCGCTGTCCTCCTTGTCGAGCCCGTAGGCCAGTGCGGCGGCCGTCGGCTCGTTGATGATGCGAAGCACCTCGAGGCCGGCGATCGCCCCGGCCTCCTTGGTGGCCGTGCGCTGCGCGTCGTCGAAGTACGCGGGCACGGTGATGACGGCCTGGGTCACGGTGTCGCCGAGATACGACTCGGCGTCCCTCTTCAGCTTGCCCAGGATGCGGGCCGAGATCTCCTGGGCCGTGTACGCCTTGCCGTCGATGTCGACGGTCCAGCCGGTGCCCATGTGGCGCTTGACCGAGCGGATGGTCCGGTCGGGGTTGGTGATGGCCTGGCGCTTGGCCACCTCACCGACGAGCACCTCGCCCGTCTTGGAGAAGCCGACGACCGAGGGGGTGGTCCGGCCTCCCTCCGCGTTCGGGATGACGGTGGGCTCGCCCGCCTCCAACACACTGACCACCGAGTTGGTGGTTCCCAGGTCGATTCCTACGGCCTTGGCCATGATCTGAAGTCCTTCCGATCGTCATCTGCCCCAGCGGCAGATAGCACCGTGCGTTACGTCCATCCAGTGTACCAAAGTTGAGTCTCTCTTTGTCAAGATTCTTGAGGCAATGGTTGCCACCCCGGTTTCCACCACGCTGACCTGGTGGGTTACAACCTCCCGCCCGACCCACCTACCATTGTGCCGTGCTCGATCTGGTCCTCATCCGCCACGGGCAGTCCACCTGGAACGCCGAGAACCTCTTCACGGGGTGGGTCGACGTCGACCTGACCCCCGCCGGGGAGGCCGAGGCGCGGGCCGGCGGCGAGCTCCTCGCCGCCACCGATGACCTCGACCTGCGTGTCCTGCATACCTCCGTCCTGACCCGGGCCATCCGCACGGCCGAGCTCGCTCTGGCCGCCGCCGGCCGCAGCTGGCTCCCCGTCCGCCGGGACTGGCGCCTGAACGAGCGCCATTACGGCGACCTGCAGGGCAAGAACAAGGCCGCGATCATGCAGCAGTACGGCGCCGAGCAGCTCCAGCTCTGGCGGCGCAGCTACGACACCCCGCCCCCGCCGCTCTCACCGGACAACCCTTGGGACGTGGCGGGCGACCCCCGCTACCGCGGCCTCGACCCGGCCGACCTGCCCCGCACCGAATGCCTGGCCGACGTGGTCCGCCGTGTCGTCCCCTACTGGGAGTCCGTCGTGGTCCCCGACCTCCGGGGCGCGGCGGCCGAGAGCGGTGGCGCCGTCCTGGTCGCCGCCCACGGCAACTCCATCCGTGCCCTGCGCAAGCACCTGCAGGGCATCTCCGACGAGGAGATCACCGGGCTCGAGATCCCGACGGGCATCCCCTACCGCATGTGGCTGAACGACGACCTCACGGTGGACTCCGCCGACTACCTGGGCGACCCCGAAGCGGCGGCGGCCGCCGCAGCAGCAGTGGCCCGCCAGGCCGACCAACCCCTGGGCTGACAGCTCACTCCTCTTGGGCCCGCAGACAGCGGCAGGCCGGGGCACCTCGCCGCGCCCCGGCCTGACCGACCGTCCACAGGAACCGCTGCGTCCTACAACGCGTCAGCCCCGCGTTCTCCGGTGCGCACCCGCACCACGGCTTCGACCGGGATGACCCACACCTTGCCGTCGCCGATCTTGCCCGTGGAGGCCGAGGCGACGATGGCGTCGACCACCTCGTCGGCCTGGCCGTCGTCCACCAGAACCTCGACACGGATCTTGGGGACGAAGTCCACCTCGTATTCCGCACCGCGGTACACCTCGGTGTGTCCTCGCTGGCGCCCGAAACCCTGCGCCTCGGTCAGGGTCATGCCCTGCACCCCGAGGGTCTTGAGGGTCTCCTTGACGTCATCGAGCTTGAACGGCTTGAGGACTGCCACGATCAGCTTCATTTGTCGATCTCCTTTCGTCCTGTGTGACCGGGCCTAGGATCCGCCGCCGGTATCGGTACCGGGAACCGGATAATCCTCTTGTGGTTGAGATCCGCTACCTCCTCGGTCAATGCCGGCCATGGCGAACGCACCGTCGGACCGGGTGGCGAGCGTCTCCTCGGGGAAGGCCTCCTCGCCGTGGATGGCGAGGTCGCCGACTTCGAGGATCTCGTCCTTGTACCGCGCACCCCTGAGTACCCAGCCGATGATCTTCATGAGGATGAAGGTGATCAGCGCGGACCAGATGATGACGAAGACGGCCGCCCGGAACTGTTCCCAGAGCTGGTGGGCTGACCCGGTGTACATGAGGCCGTTGACGCCGAAGGGCACGCAGGTCCCCTTGGCGGTCAGGTAAGTGGCCTGATTCGTGGCAATGACCTGCCCGGAGGCGGTGAGGTGGCCGCAGCCGTACTCGATCATGTTCGGATCGCCGAAGATGCCGAGCAACAGACCGCCCGTCAGGCCGGCGATGCCGTGCGTGTAGATGACACCCAGGGCGTCATCGACCTTGGAGAAGGGCCGTACCTTGGACAGGAAGTTCCACGCCACCCAGACGAGGGCGCTGCAGATGGCCCCGACGAAGATCGCGCCCAGGCCGTTGACCCAGCCGGCGCACGGCGTGATGCCGACCAGGCCACAGATCATGCCGTTGACGGCGCCCAGGAAGGTGGGCTTCTTCTCCTTGGTGAGCCAGGCGTCCATGGCGATCCAGACCAGGACACCGGTGGCCGTGGCCAAGTTGGTGTTGACCACCGCTGCCGCCGCGCTGGCCCCGGCGTAGTAGGGGTCGCCACCGTTGAACCCGTTCCAGCCCAGCCACAGGATGCCGGCACCGACGGCCGCCATCACGAGGTTGTTGGGCAAGGCGTGTTGTCGATCTCGCAGGAGTCTCGGACCCAGGACCCAGGCGGCCACGAAGCCGGACACTCCGGCCGACATATGGATCACGTACCCACCGGAGAAGTCGAGTGCACCCTCCTGGGCGAAGTAGCCGCCGCCCCAGAGCATGAAGGCGTCGACGCAGTACACGCAGGTCGACCACAGCGGGACCAGCAGGACCCAGGCGCTGAACTTGATGCGGCCGAGCACGCTCCCGAGGAAGAGCAGCGGTGTGATCGCCGCGAACACGAACTGGAAGTACGCCAGCGACGAGGTCGGGAAGTGGAACGGGATGATGGTGTTAGCGGCCGAGCTCGCCTGTGCCTGTTCACCGAAGCTGCTGGTGACCGGACCCGGCTTGCCGAGGAAGTTCTCGAAGAAGTGCTGCAACGTTCCGGTCGTTCCCGCGTTCTGCGTCTGCGTCACCACCCCGTTGACGAGGTGGACGCCGCCGCCGATGGACGTGTCGCCGAAGCCCAGCTTGTACTCCCACAGGAACCACGCCACGAGCACCAGTGAGAATCCGGCGAACATCATGGCGAGGACGTTCACGGCCCACTTCTTGGGCACGAGGGACGCGTAGAGCACAGCCAGACCGGGGAGGCTCATCAGGCCGACGAAGGTGGCAGCGGTTATCTGCCACGTGTTGTCTGCCGGATTGAGCCAACTCGGATACGGAACGTACGAGGCCGCTCCTATCAGATGGATCACTCAAGCTCTCCTAACTGTCATCCGCCCCGGTATCCCGCTCTGCGGCGAGAGCGTTACCAAACACCGGGTACGGCTAAGCCATTACGGACGGTTCACCCCGCCGCAGACACAATGCAGTTCCGGAGTTTCCGCATGGTCACGCGTGTGTTTCGAGCTTGTTAATCCACCGCACAGCGGCCCTCCGACCGGTTCAGGCCGCTGCGAAGTTGCCGAAGGGGCCGCAGCGGGCCGGGCGGTGGACCCCGTTACCATTCCCGATCGACATGCCGACCACCGACCCCTCCGTGCCTGGAAACGGCGATGAAGACAGCGTTCCGGTCAACGACCTCGCCGCCCGCGGCGAGCCCGCCGACCGCGTCGGGCAGCTCCGCGGGGCCGGTGTCCGGGTGGATGGTCGACGGGTCGCTCAGGTGGCGATCGGAATCGTGCTCGCCACGCTCGCCATCCTGGCGATCGTCTTCGCGGTGGCCGGGGTGCACACGAACCAACAGGACGACCGCCTCCACCACGACGGCGTGCCGGTCAGCTTCACGGTGACGGGCTGCATGGGCCTCCTCGGTGGCAGCGGGAGCAACGCGGCCGGGTACGCGTGCCGTGGCACGTACGCCCTCCAGGGGCACCGTTACAGCGAGCCGCTCCCGGGCACGTCGTTCCACCGGCCCGGATCGATGGTCGCCGCCATCGCCGTGCCGGGCGATCCCGCCCTGGTCTCACCGGTCTCCATCGTCGCCACCGAGCACTCCTCGGCGGGCGTCTTCGTGCTGCCGGCGATCCTGGCTGTCGTTCTCGTCCTGCTCGTGGCGCTGCTCCTGGTGCTGCGCCGGCGGCGTCAGGCCGCCGCGTCGGCGGGCCGGCCGTCCACTTCTTGACGGCAGCCGGTCAGGAGGGCGGGGTGTAGCGCTTGTTGCGGCGGGGCCGCGGTGCGGCGGCACTCGACGTGCCCTTGGGCCGTGGCGCGCCGGGTCCGGCCGCCTCCGACCGCTTGAGCTCCTGCTGCAGACGGTAGGCCCGCACCAGGTACCAGGCTCCGGCCAGCAAGAAGGGGGCGGCGAACCCGAAGTAGGTGTAGTGGAGCTGGAAGATCGCCAGGCCGTAGAGCGCCAGGGTGATGCCCTGGAACAGCCGCTTGCGCAGCCACGACGTGAGCAGGATCAGGGCGGCCAGGCCGAGAAGGACGTACGTGAGCTTGTCGTAGACGGCCGTGCTCTGGTTGTGGGTCTTGGCGTAGTTGATGGACGCCGAGCTGATGATCAGGCCGATGAGCGCGGCCACCGGGGCCGCCACCAGCCCGATCGCACGCTCCTTGTCGTTGGACCGGCTGATGTCCGCCTCGATCTCCTCGACGGGCCGGATCTCCTCGACTTCTTTCTCTTTCGGGTCGTCGTCGGGACGCACCATGGAGTACTTGATGCGCTCCCAGAGCGTCATCCTCGGCGCGTTCTCGCCGCCCGCATCGCCGGCGCCCGGACTCGAAGGCATCGGGGAAGGCTACAACTCCCCGGGAGTTGCTCCCCCCGGAGCGGGCGGGCGGTCGGCCCGGCCGGTCATTAACGTCCTCTCTGAGGGTCAACAGGCCCGGCCGATCGTGAGGTGCTGGAAATGAAGCTCGTGGTGGCGGTGGTGAAGCCGTTCAAGCTCGACGACGTCAAGGACGTCCTGAGGAACATGGGCGTGGCGGGCATGACGATCACCGAGGCCCAGGGCTTCGGCCGGCAGAAGGGGCACACCGAGAACTACCGGGGCGCCGAGTACACGGTCGACTTCGTGCCCAAGCTGCGGGTCGAGGTCCTGGTCGAGGACGACCGGGCCGAGGCCGTCGTGGACGCCATCGTCTCGTCCGCCGCCACCGGCAAGATCGGCGACGGCAAGGTCTGGGTCGTCCCGGCTGAGACCGTCGTGCGGGTGCGCACGGGCGAGCGCGGGGCCGACGCCGTCTGAGCCACCCCGCCGGCGCTCTCAAACCTGCACGTGGGAGGGGTCGGGGGTACTGTTTGCACTCATGAGCCGCGACGAATTCGACCTGTCCAAGATCTGGCTTTTCTCCACCTCGTCGGCCAAGGATCTGCGCACCATCAAGCGTGCGCTCGAGGAGGTCACGGTGCCGCCCGGCCGGATGCTCTGCGAGCAGGGCACCATCGGGCGTGAGTTCTTCCTCATCGTCAAGGGTCAGGCCGCAGTGCGGCGCAACAACCGCAAGGTGGCCACGCTCGGCCCGGGGCAGTACTTCGGCGAGATGGCCCTGCTCGATCGCCGGCCCCGTTCGGCCACCGTGACGTCGGAGACCGACATGACGCTGCTCGTGCTGGGCCAACGACAGTTTAACGGCGTGCTCGACGCGGTGCCCGCCCTCTCGCGCAAGATGCTGGCCGCCATGGCGACCCGCCTGCGCGAGGCGGACGAGAGGGCGATGGCCGTCCTCTAACGAGCTCGGTCGGGACACAGCCGCGCCGGCTGTGTCGGGGCTGTGAGCTGGACGTTCGTCCTCGGGTATCCGCGTCTACGTCAACAGGCGCTGCAAGACTTTCCGTGTCCGTCTCCTCGCCTGGACACAGGAGGTTCCATCATGTTGCTGGCCAGAAAGCTCGGGGCAGAATTCCTGGGCACCATGATCCTCGTCGTCGTCGCGGTCGGCGTCGCCACCGAGAGTTTCGGGTTCCACCTCTTCGGCCTCAGCTACTCCGCCGGCGTCGCGGCCACGGCCCTCGCCTTCGGCCTCGTGCTCGTCGCCCTCGTGTACGCCATCGGTCCGATCTCGGGCTGCCACGTGAACCCGGCGGTCACGCTCGGCTTCATCTCGTCGGGGCGCATGAAGCTGGTGGAGGGCGTCGAGTATCTGGTGGCTCAGTTCGCCGGCGGGATCGTCGGCGCCTACCTGCTCTATTGGATGTTCACCACGTCTCCGATCTACTCGAAGAGCAAGATCGGCCTGGGCACGGACGGCTACGGCAAGCAGTCCCACCTCTTCGTCAGCCAGTGGGGCGCCTTTCTCATCGAGGTCGTCCTCACCGCGATCTTCGTCCTCGTCGTCCTCTTCGCCACCCACAAAGCGGCCATTCAGGGTGCGGCAGGCGTGGCCATCGGCTTCGGGCTGGTGATGGTGCACCTCATCGGGATCCCGCTCACCGGGACGTCGGTGAACCCGGCCCGGAGCCTCGGGCCGGCCCTGGTGGTCGGCGGCACGGCGCTCAGCCAGGTCTGGCTCTTCATCGTCGCCCCGCTGGTCGGCGCGATCGTGGCCGCCCTCATCCACCTGCTGCTGACGTACGGCTCCGAGGAGGAAGTCGTGGTGGTGGTGGAGGCGGTGACGACGTAGCCCGCTACGGTCGGATCTATGGATCTGACCGAGGCACTCGCATTCGCCAGGAACCACAAGCAGGGGGTCCTGGCCACCATCCGCGCCAACGGGCGGCCGCAGCTGTCCAACATCATGTACGTGCCCGACGAGGGTGACACGTTCCTGATCTCCATCACGGACACCCGGGCCAAGACGGCCAACCTGCGGCGTGATCCGCGGGCCTCGCTCTACGTGCTGGGCGACAACTTCTGGCAGTACGTCGTCATCGAGGCGACCGCCGAGCTGTCGCCGGTGGCGGCCGAACCGAACGATGCCACCGTCGAGGCGCTGATCCGCTACTACGAGGCGGGCTCGGGCGCGCACCCGAACTGGGACGAGTACCGAGCAGCCATGATCGACGACAAGCGGATCGCCCTCACGCTGCGGCCCGAACGGGCCTACGGATTGATCGGCGGCTGAGGCCTGGCTTAGCAGCATTGCGATCAACGCGGATCACGAAGGGCGTTGGCGAAACAGGCCGAGGCGCTGCCAATTACGCGCCGACTACCTACTCGGATGCAGTGAAGCCGGCGTGCCCGATGGCGAGTAAATGAACATTGCCCCAAGGTGTAGTGACCAAACTCCCATGGTGGAGATTTCGAACATGCGTCTGCGGACCGAGTTCTCAGGACCAGACGCGGGAACAAAGGCAGTGGCATCTAGAAATGAAAGAGTCGTGACCCCAAATAGAGAGCCGCAACCACAATGATGATGAACGTTGACGCAGCCATCACACCCGCGCCGACTCGTCGCCAAGTCGTCGCCGTAGGAGCCCGCCCTATGTGGTAGAGAATGCGGCCGATCCCAAACAAGCCAGCTAACGGCACTAGGGCCAAAACGCCGAACGAGCCTATGAACAGCGCTGCGCCCCAAAATGTAGCCAGAACGGCGAATGGGCCTAGCAGCACATCAAGGCCCCTTCGCATCAAGGTGCGCTTGGATTCGTAATTCTCGCCAAGTTCTTGATGATCGGTCTGTTGAAGGAAATGGGTAATCGTGTCCCATGCCGACTGCACTTCTTCGTCGTTCACCACCTGAGGCATTCGCGAGATCGTGTGCAGCCACCTCTCAAGCTGTGAGCCAACCAAAACCTGTGGATCATTGTCAACCGATGTGACGGCAGCATCGGCATGGTTGACCGCACCCCAATAGACGACTGCCGACCGGATCGGTGCGTTCTGCAGTCGGTTCCTGAGTGTGTTCCTTATTCGGATGGCGGATTTCTCCAACTGCTTGCGGTCTTCCTCTACACGGTCCGAGCGCTGAAGGGTGCGTTCATCGGAGACCCATTTGCTTTCGATTACAACGGCACCTCCGGGGCCAATAGCCAGATGGTCAACGTCGCCGCCCTTCACCCAAGGCCTGACATGAGATGTCACCTTCCAGCCACTCCGACGGAGCATGCGCATCTCTTGAGCGGTCCATTGTTCAGCGGTTGCGCCCATTGTGATCGGCGCAGTTCCCGCACTTTGAATGACTAACAAGGCAACGAACCACACCACGGAGGCGATCCAGATGCCGCCGATGAAACCCTGCATCCAGCTGGGTAAGAAGAAGACCAACCCGCCAAGACCGACGCCCACTAGCAAGATGATTAAGAGCCGGAACCACGAATCCCTAAGAAATCGGCGGTATCGGTCTCGGGCGAGGGATCTTGGATACCTGCCCGCTCGATCTTCGACGAACGACAGGTCCACGGCGAGGTCGTCCAGCAATGCACGGAATCGGCCACCCATTCGCCAGAGTCTGACAGAGACCACTTCTCGACCCGCCGATCAACGAGAGCTCCACGGGTTCGGAAAGATTCGCTGGATGTAGGGGGCTAGGATTCAATCGGTTGAGCATTTTTCACGTTGCCTGTTCGGTCATCGGTTAGGCGGAGAAATGAACGAGCTAACCCGATCCATCCCAGCGATGCTCATGGCCTCTGTCGCGGCAGCATTGTGGGCTTTATCGAGCGTCCTCGCTGGCGTGGCGTACGCAACCTTTTCTGGTCCTCAAGACGTCGGTACTTTTCAAGACCTTGGAACAGCGTCGGAATGGGTTCTGTTCGCCGCGGGGCTAATGGTTCTCATTGCCATCGCCTTTGTCGGCTGGAGCCTGTTTGTCGACCGTCGCTGGTCTGTGACGTGGGAGATTGCAGGTGCCGCCGTCTCGACCCTCTTGATTGTGATCGGCTTGTTACTCGTAGCTGCAAATGGGTTACAAGCCTCACAAGCAGGAAATGTCGTGTCAGCCATCGGCTTGGGCGGCTGGGCGATCGTCGTGGTTGTTGGGGCAGCTCGCCATGCGTTGAATGAAGCGGAAGTTCCTGGGACACCCCGTCAGGCAACGCTGCGGCTCGGCGCCGCAGCTTCATTGATCATCGTGGCAGTCAGTTTCGGCTTGCCCGAACCCTCTTTCAGCCAGGTGTCTCTCGCTATCGCGGACGCTGTGCTCGTAGCCGTAGGGACTGCCGGTCTCGTCGTCGTCCTTTCCATTTCTAAATCGAAGGGATTCATTAAGACGAGATATTTCACGGCCCTCGCGTTGGGACTCTGGATCTTGGTGCTCAGTGGCGTTGCCCGTGCAGTGGCCGGGGGACTCGTCTACGGAACTCCGCCTCCCTCGTTCCTCACGTATCGGATCTCCCTTTCGATCCCAGCATTCTTGACCGCCGTCGCTGCCTTGGTGTTGGGATGGGCGGCATTTGCCAGGACAAGCGAGCTGAGGCCGCCTCTGCCTCTGCAGCCCACAACGGCCGCAGAGCCCGGGATACCTCAACCCGACACGTCGACAAGGGTGCCGTCCTCGTGGCAGTCCGATCCCACCCACAGGAATGAGCTTCGTTGGTGGGATGGAGTCCAATGGACCGATCACGTTCTCAACGGCGGCACTCCCTCGACAGACCAGCTTCCGCGACCCGATGATTGATTAGCGACCCCGATGATTGATTAGCGACCCGGTCGATCGAGATCGTCAGTTTCGTGCGTCGGCTGATTCCAAGAGCGGGACTTACTTGCTTTGTGAAGTGAGAAAGCGGCGAGCATTGCGCAGACCATGAGCGCGTGAGAATCGCTATGAGGAAGCACCAGACCACTGTTCGAGGATTGACGCAGCGAACAGGGAGATCTCGGAGCGTTTGGTCAGGCCGGCGTCCCGGCCGGTGACGCCGCCGCCGCCGTCACCGGCCCCCCGTTGAGCGACTCCTCCACCAATTGCGAGAGGTCGAGCACGCGCACGTCGTCCTGCTTGTCGTTGGCCCGGACCGCGTCGTCGAGCATGATCATGCAGTAGGGGCAAGCCGTCGACACGACATCGGCCCCTGTCCCTAAAGCCTCGTCCATGCGCTCCATGTTCACGCGCTTGCCGATGTTCTCCTCCAACCACATGCGTGCCCCGCCGGCACCGCAGCAGAAGCCGCGCTCCTTGCACCGCTTCATCTCGATCTGCTCCACGCCGGGGATGGCGCTCAGCACCGAGCGTGGCTCCTCGATGATCCGGTTGTGCCGGCCGAGGTAGCAGGGGTCGTGGTAGGTCACCTTGCCGGAATAGCCCGATCCCGGCGTCAGCTTGCCCGACTTCACCAGGTGCTCGAGCAGCTCGGCGTGATGGATGACCTCGTAGTTGCCCCCGAGGGCGGGGTACTCGTTCTTGATCGTGTTGAAGCAGTGCGGGCAGCTGGCGATGATCTTCTTCGCCCCGGCCTCGTCGAGGGTGGCGATGTTCATCTTCGTCTGTTCCTGGTAGAGGTACTCGTTGCCCAGCCGGCGCACCGGATCACCGGTGCATGACTCCTTGGGGCCGAGGATGCCGAAGGTGACGCCAGCCCGGTGCAGCATGCGCGCCGTGGCCTGCACGCCCTTGCGGGCCCGCTCGTCCAACGCGCCGGCGCAGCCCACCCAGTACAGGTACTCGATGTCGTCGGGGATGGTGCCGGTGATGACCGGGATCTCGAAGTCGAGGGTCTGCGTCCACTCGGTGCGCTTCTGCTGTCCGAGGCCCCAGGGGTCGCCCTGGTTCTCGACGTTGCGCAGCATGAGGCCGGCCTCGGACGGGAACTCGGACTCCATGAGCACCTGGTAGCGGCGCATGTCGACGATGGCGTCGATGTGCTCGATGTCGACCGGGCACTCGTTCACGCAGGCGCCGCAGGTGGTGCAGGCCCAGAGCACGTCGGGGTCGATGACATTGGGCACCAGGGCGGTCTGCTCACCCTCGCCGGTGAGCAGCGGGGTTGCCGAGGCGAACATGTTGTCGCGCAGGTTCATGATGAGGAGCTTGGGAGAGAGCGGCTTGTCCGTGGTCCAGGCGGGGCAAGCCGACTGGCAGCGCCCGCACTCGGTACAGGTGGCGAAGTCGAGCATCTGCTTCCAGCTGAAGTGGCCGATCTCGCCCACACCGAACACGGTGTCCTCGTCGACGTTCTCCATGTCCATGTCGGGCGTGCTGTACAGCGCTCCCAGGGCTCGGGGGCGACGGGAGAAAGCCACATTGATGGGCGCAAAGAAGATGTGGAGGTGCTTGGAGTAGGAGACGAAGACGATGAAGCCCGAGATGATGGCGATGTTGAGGAGCAGGAAAACGGTGACGAGCACCGAGTTGGTGCCGGCCCCGAGCGGGGCCAGCCACTTGGCCACGGTGTGGGAGGCGAAGGCCCCCCAGCCGTAGGGGAACTGGGTCGGGTCGGTGTTGACCTGCGCGCCGCGGTAGAGGAGGAGCGTGATCATGACGCCGGCGATCATGAGGAGGACGAGCCAGGCGGCATCGAGGTGGGAGCCGAAGAAGCGTGACTTGCGGTGGAGCCGGCTCGGCGCGTTCTTCACGCGGATGACGGCGAACGTGATTAGGGCGATCAGGACCGCAACGGTGAAGAAGTCCTCAATGAAGCCGACCCAGTTCCAGGTCCCGATGCCCGGGATGTGGAAGTACTTGTTGAAGAGGTCGCCGTAGGCCTCGATGATCGTCAGCAGCAGGATGGTGAAGCCCCACATGGTGAAGAAGTGGGCCAGGCCCGGGACCGTCCATTGCAGGAGCTTGCGCTGGCCGGCCACCTCGACCGTCTCGGCCTCGACCTTGAACCTGATGGGGCCCCGGGACCGGTTGGGGTCCTTCTTCCCGGAGCGGATGAGCTTGGACAGCCAGTGGAAGCGGCGGGCGGCAATGCCGAAGCCGATGACCGTGACCAGGAGTCCAATGATGATTCTGACGGGCACGAATGCTCCTCGCCTATCTCAGATCGTCGAACAGGAACCGTGGCGGAGTGCGAGCGCCACCTGGGATTTCGATGCGGCCCAGAGGATAGTTGGACCACCACATCTGGGCGTAGTTGGGGGTCCGGCAGGGGCTTCCCTTCTTCCGGCGACGCCCGTTGGATGCCCCGGGCGGGCCGCCTCGAAACCGCCTGGCAGCTCTTCCCGGAGGGCCTGATCGGGGACCCCCGGACCCGCAATTCGGCGGCCGTGCCACAGCGTGCAACAGCCTTGGCGTGCCGCTTTCGTGCCACACCGCGCGACTTTTTCCGGCCATCTAGCGGTTTTCGGTCAGAGGCAAATCGCGTTTACCCAGCGTGTAGTGTGTGCGCGTTCTCGCGGGCGTAGTTCAGAGGCAGAACATCAGCTTCCCAAGCTGGAGTCACCGGCTCCATACGCGCGGCATCGGCTTCCTACAGTCGGTTGCGGCGTGGACATGCCAAGAGCATCGAGTACACGGAGGCCGAGCGCCGGGCGGCCGCGGGAGACTGACCCCGCCGGTGGAGGTCCCCTGGTCGGAACGCCCCAACCCTCTTCCTCGATGTCAGTAATGAGCTAGACCGCTTTCTAACATTTCCCCTGGGGCTTCGAACCCAACCGAAACGGGACCCTCCGCTCAGTCTCGGAGCCTTCGAGTTCCGTTTTCGGAGCAGCAGAATTCGACGTGCCCTATGAGTTCTCGTTCTGATGAACACCCTAGAAAGGGCGCCGGGTGCCAACCTAAGCCGACAAAGCTGAGGATGCCTCTATGGGCCGATTTCAGCTCTCCGACGTGCCATTCGGAGAAGTTGTTTTAGGAGCAGTTCAGAAGGGGCAGTCGACACCAAGCGGCGTGCCGGCATCGAACGTCACTGGCATCTTGGCCAGTCCGTAGAGCTTGGGGTTGCCCTGGTAGTACTGCGTGCGGTCGTGATCGACGACGTAATCGGGAATGCGCGTGAGCACTTCGCTCATCATGACCTCGAACATGACCCGGGCCACGTGGAGCCCGATGCAGCGGTGGGACCCCACGCCGAACGCGAGGTGTGGATTGGGCGAGCGGTCGACGTCCACCGCGTCCGGATCGGGGAAAACAGCTGGGTCGTGATCGGCCGCCAGCCAGCTCATCAGCACGAATTCCCCACGCTTTATCTGCTGGCCGCCGAGCATTGTGTCGCGGGTACAGGTGCGGCTGAGCGTCTCGTTGACCGAGGTCCAACGGAGGTACTCCTCGCAGGCCGACGCCAGTGAGTCGGGATTGGCTGCCAGACGGTCGCGCAGCTCCGGTTGTGCGGACAGTTGCACCAGCGCCAGAGAGGTGAGTGAAGTCGTCGTGTCCACGCCACCGCCGATCAGGTTCCACATCACGGCGACCAGCTCGTCGTCGGTCATCGGGCGACCCTCCACCTCCATGGTGACCAGCCGCGAGGCAAGGTCGTCGCCGGGATGGCGTCGACGCTCACCCAGTACTTCCTTGACCTCGGCCACCATCTCCGGTGTGCGTGCGAGGGCGACCTGGCGCTCGGGCATCTGCGGGCCGTACGCGGTCGCCGAGTGGAAGTACTCCGCCCAGTGCTGCCATTGCGTGAGGGGAAGGCCCATAAGCCTCATGGTCCAGATGGCCGGCACCGGATTGGTGAAGTCGAGGACCATATCCATCCGGCCCGCCTCGATCTTCTGGTCGAGGCACCACGTCGTCGCCTGCTCAAGGAACGGGCGGTCCCTCTCGACCGCCGCCGGCAGCATGAACGGGTTGATGGCCCGGCGCAGTGCAGTGTGGCGACCGGCCTCGGCCTCGGCGATGCCCACGGGTGGCAGGCCCTCGTCGCGGGGAACCCCCATGATCCCGATGTAGTACAGCCCATCGGAGGCGCGTTCCTCGTAGCGAGGGGTGAAGGTCTCGCTATCGCGTGAGACTTCGGCGACCTCGTTGTAGCCCGTCACATACCAGAACCCGTACGTCCGGTTCCAAATCACCGGGGACTGGGCGCGGAGCTCGTCGTTGTGCCGGTGGCGGTCCGCCAGCCACTCGAGGGAGAGATAGTCGAAATCGGCTTCGGCTCGCACGACCCATGATCCTCGTCCCCCGGGCGGAAGGCGTCAATGAGGCCCCGTTGGCGGCGAGCGCAGCACGTCCGCATACGGTGCCCGGCTCGTACCGCTTGACACCGGGTTCCGTTCTTGACGAGGGTGCTCCGAGTGGGTGAGCAGGCGACGGATGTCACGATTGAGGGGCGGGCCATCCCCGGGAGTCCCGATCTGCCGCGCATGCGAGCCGAGCGGTTCGCTCGCCTGCAGGACGAGCTCGCCCGGCAGGGTCTCGATGGCCTGGTGCTGCTCAGCACCAGCGCCGTGGAATATGCGGCGGGCCTCTCTATGCCGGCTGACGACAGCGGCCGGTCCGGGCTGTTCCGCCCGGTGGTCGTCGTGGCGAAGGGAGACGGCGCACCACACGTCTACACGCCGGTCCGCGACGGTGTCCCGGACGAACTCCCGCGGGACCACGTCCATGGACCGCTCTTCCCCGACCTCGACGACGGCGCAGAGGAGCTGGTCAAGGCGCTGTCCGACCACTTTCCCGCCGGTTCGCGGCTGGCTGTCGACCACCAGACACACACCATGCTGCGACATCTCGGCACCTACGACTGGCGGGACGGGCGTGCCGCGCTCGCTCCGGCGAAACTCCGCAAGACCCCGGACGAGCTCGCCTGCATCCGCATTGCGCAACGCATCTCAGAGCTCGCCATGGTCGGCGCCCGGGAGGCCCT
Organism: uncultured Acidimicrobiaceae bacterium; assembly: GCA_963719485.1. GTDB lineage: Bacteria > Actinomycetota > Acidimicrobiia > Acidimicrobiales > RAAP-2 > Bog-473. Next base: position 1,435,396 of record OY970387.1, on the reverse strand, counting down.
GCGGCCGGGCATGCGGCAGAGCGATCTGAGCGCCGTGTTTCTACGCCGAGCTTTCGAGCTCGGTGCCTCGGCCGGCAGTATCGACCCGATCTGGCAGGTGATGCCCCCGTGGAGGGCGCAGGGTCCTTGGACCTCTCACGGCGGTCTCGCCTATCCCACGGCGACGACCGACCGCATCCTGCGGGAGGGCGATCTGATCTGGGTCGATGCCGGCATTCTGTGGCACGGCTACGCATCGGACTACGGGCGGACCTGGATCACCGGTGCCGACCCTGTCCCGACCCCTCACCAGCGCGGGCAGTTCCACCGATGGCGCCACGTCGTGGACGCGGTCCTGGCGGTCCTCGGGCCCGGCGTCAGCGCGACAGAGCTCGGCCGGGCCGCGACCGAAGCGAACGGCGGCGAGCGCCCGTGGATCGAGCACTTCTACCTGGCGCACGGCGTCGGAACCGACAGCGCCGAGATGCCCCTCATCGGCACCGACCTGGGTCCCGAGTTCGACGACGCCCAGATCATGGAACCGGGAATGGTGGTCGTCCTCGAACCCGTCATCTGGGACGACGGAGCAGGCGGCTACCGCGCCGAGGACATCGTCGCCGTCACCGACACGGGCTGGGTGCCGCTCAGCGGTTCGACCTACGAGCCCTTCAGGACGGAACAATGACACCTGCAGCCCGGAGCCGAGAGGCACTCGTTGGGACCATGGCCCTCGAGGACTCGGCACGCGTCGACTTCGCGCGGCTGCGCAGGGAACGGCGCCGACGCCTCTTCGACTCCCTCGCGGCCGAGGGGATGGACGCGCTCGTGCTCGGTAGCCCGGCGAACGTCCGCTATGCCTCGGGAGCCCGCCAACTCTGGAGGGCAGGAAGCGCACCCTTCGGCCCGGCCAGCGTGGTGGTGCGTGAGACCGAGCGGGTGCACCTCCTGTCGGTGTGGGACGAGGGGGTGCCGCCCGAGATCGGCCACGAGGACCTCTACCCCCTCACCTGGAACCCGGCCAACCTTGTGGCCGCACTGCAGGCGATCCCCGGCCTCGCGGAAGCCCGGCGGGTGGGCACCGATGGCCTTACTCCCATGTTCGCCCAGCATCTCCGGAGCGTTGCCCCTTCTGCCGAGCTCGTCGATGCGGCACCGGTTCTCTGGCGGGCACGACGGACCAAGACGAGCGATGAGCTCGCCTGCATGCGGACCGCAGCCGCCCTCGCCGAGACAGCCCTCCAGGGCATGCGCGAGTGCGTCGAGCCCGGCGTGAGCGAACGCGGACTCCTGGCTGCCTATTACGAGTGCATCGGGAACCTCGGCGTGCCCGCGCCACCGAGCGAGAGCGTCGCCTTCGCCACGCTGAATCGTGGCGCGGTCGATTTCCGCTTCGTTGCCCGTGACCGGTCCATCGGCGACGGCGAGCTGGTTGTCCTTTCCCCGGGCGCCCTCTACGCCGGCTACGAGGCTGACGTGGCCACGACCGTTCTCGCGGGCTCGACCGCTCCGCGCGGCGCCAGCTCGCTCGCCGTGCGCTGCCGGCGTGGTCTTGACGCCCTCCTCGATGCTTGCCATCCAGGGGCGATCGGCGCTGACCTCTCCCGCGCCTGGCAACAGACGGGAGAGGCCCTGCCTCCAGTCGTCCTGGCGCACGGTCTCGGCCTCGGGGCAGAGCCCCCCGTGATCGGGCTGGGCCGGGGACTTTCCGCGCGCTTGGAGGAGGGCTCGGTCCTGTGCCTCCAGTCGTGGGTGAGCGCAGAGGGCACCGGTGGTTGCCTCGAGCGCGCCACCGTGCACATTGCCGCCGATGGCCCCGAGCTCCTGACCCGGAGGGCTCCCTTCGGCTTCTAGCGCCGGGCGGCCGCGGGAGACTGACCCCGCCGGTGGTCGTCCCCTCGTCGGAACGCCCCAACCTCTTCCTCGATGTCGATGGGGTGCTCAATCCCTTCGAGTTGGACCCGGGGAGCGACGCCGACCGGTTTCGACGACTTCGGCGTCCACGTGGTGCAGTTCGAGTTGGAGCCCGGACGCCCACGCGACTTCATGGTGCGCCTCTCTCTCGCCATGGGAGCCCGCATCGCACAACTGGCCGTCAACATCAGTGGGCCACGAGATGGACGCGCGCCGGAGCACGTGCATCCCCGGTAGCGGAGCGTGCTTGGTATACAGCGCTGAACTGAAGCCCCCGCGGACAACTTCGGAGAGGTCACAGCGTCACTCAACGTTCCGCTTCCCTGGTCACTCACGCGCGAGCGGTCGTTGTATGGTTTTGTTGAGCCGGCGTCGAACCGGCGGACTTGATTCTTGTCAGGCCGGGCGGGAGAAACCGATGCACGCGAAACATCTCATTCCATTGCGCGGCCGTCGCGCGCGCTCTCCTTGGCTCTGTCTGGGATGATCTTGAGTGCGAGCCTTGTCGGACTTCCTTCTTTGGCCGTCGCCGATACCCACGCGGGGGGTGGTCAGGCTCCGTGGACCGCGTCTCTCCGAGTCCTGAATGCAACCCGCCTCGAGCTGCGCCTGGTCGACCAGACCAAGACAGAGATGACCAAATGGGTGAAGAACCCGCAGCAGATGGTGCGCTCCGGCACGAGCGTGGAATCGACCGTCCAGAGCACAGAACAGGCCTCCGGCCACGGTGTGTTCCAGCTCGACACCTATGCGGCCTACGAGCCCGAGCAAGGACGGGACATTTACGCCGGGATGTTCGTGGTGATGAACGGGATTGAATGCGCAACAATCCACTTGCAGGTGTGCCTTGGTTACACCCGGACCCAGGGTGCGTGGGGAAGCGCCCTCAACCCAAACCTCTTCCACAAGGCCAGTCTCGACGTCAAATGGATCCATTCGGATGGAGATCCCGCGAATTACATTTCAGATTTTCAGCTCTCCACCGGGGGAGGGCCCGGTTCGAAAGTAGGGCCCCGAGTGCCTGCTGACCTCGACGGACCAACCGATGTGGGATCGGTTCCCATTGGAGCGTGGGGCTGGGTCCAGTCCATCGACAACAACACTCCGTACGTCCTGACACGCAAGTGGAATTGGAATTCCCAGGGCACGGCCTACAACGGGGCGCTCCCCACAAGCATCAGTCCAGGTGGATCCTTCCGATATGTCTTCAGTAATGACGTTGCGCTGCACGGCCCGCAATCGTTCGTCGTCTTCAACGCCACCGATCCACGTGACAACGCATATATGGGATCGGTAGTGGTGGAGTCCCAAACCGATTGTGAGTTCGGCGTCAAGGTCCCTGACATTCCGATCTCATGCGTCAAATGGAAAGCTGCTTCTAACTCCTTCGGTGCGTCAGCCGAGTTGAAACAACCCCAGATGAGCCTGGTCGTTGATGCCCATTCTGAAACCTTAGGTGGGCTGCCGGCGAGCTTGGACGCCTCGACCACGGTCTTCATGCGTGCTGTGCCCCGCTGAGGAGGGTGCGTGTACTTCGAACCTGAGAGCGCTGGTTCGATTCCCGCTGCCGCACGCGCACGCCGTGAGAATTGGGACAGGCAACTCCCCAACCTCTTCCTCGATGTCGACGGGGTGCTCAATCCCTTCGAGCTGAGTCCGGAGAGCGCCGCCGAGGGGTTCGACGACTTCGACGTCCACGTGGTGCAGTTCGAGTTGGAGCCGGGACGCCCGCGAGACTTCATGGTGCGCCTCTCCCCTGCCATGGGAGCCCGCATCGCACGGCTGGCCGTCAACATCCATTGGGCCACGACCTGGGAACACCGCGCCGATTCCGCCATCGCTCCTCTCTGCGGGCTTCCGCGTGGCCTGCCCGTCCTCTCCCCCCTCAACGAGGCCGAGGAGTGGGAGGACTGGAAATTTCTCGCCGTGCGCCGGACGGTCGAGCACGACCCGAGGCCCTTCGTCTGGATCGATGACGACATCGACTTCTTCCAGGACGGCGCCCTAACGCCCAGCGAATGGGCCGCCGGCCTCTCCACGCCCAATCTCCTCATCGCTCCTGACTGCGACACCGGCTTGCTGCCCCGACACCTCGATGCCGTCGAGGAGTTCGTACGACAGCACTGCCCCAGCCCACACCTTGATGAGACAGGCACCGCGTAACCTTCGTCGTGTGCCACATTCCGGGCCGCTGCCCATAACCGAGGTTCCCCCGCAGGGGAGCTACATGGCCAAGCGATGCCCGAACGCGCTGCAACTGGACGTGCTCCATCCCTGTGAGCCGCTTCCCACCTCCTCGTTCATCTCCATGCTCGGCGACGAGGGCAGGGACTACGAGGCCGACATCTTCGAGCTCTTGGCAGGAGCGGTCCCTGGTGCCGTCGTCATCGACGAGGGCATCCAGAGAAGCGTCCGGGAGGCTGCGACCGTCGCTGCCATGGACGACGGCGTCCCGCTCGTGATCGGCGGGCGGTTGCCGGTCGATCGAATGGGCCTCCGAGCCGGCGAGCCCGACCTCCTCGTCCGGTCCGATGCCTTCGCGCTTGGTGCCACCGGCGGCGGCTATCTGCCGCTTGACGTCAAGCACCACAAGACCCTCGACCGCAGAACCAAGGAAGATGAGGCCGGAGCGATCACCTCGGAGCTCGAGGCGCTCCTCGTTGGACCCTCCGAACCGGATGCCGCATGGGTGACCCGGTGGCGGCGGGACGATCTCCTGCAGCTGGCGCACTATCAACGAATGCTCGAGGCGTCCGGTCGAGCATCACAGCTCGGCCGGTGGGCGGGCATCGTCGGCCGGGAGGGGCGGGTCGTCTGGTACGACCTCGACCGACCCCACTGGCATCCGACCGCGTACATCGAAGATCCGCCCGACCGGTTGGTGACGACCATGGAGCTCTACGACCTCGAGTTCGCGCATCGCCTCTCGGTGATCGACGCGGCAGTCATCCACCTGGCGGATCAGACGTCACCCCTCCTGGCCGAACCGATCGCCGTGCCGGATTGCGGCGGGTGTGGCTGGCAGGGCTGGTGCTTCGAACAGATGGAGGCGTCAGGTGACGTCAGTCTCCTGCCGGGGATGAGCCCCGAAAAGCGGCTCATGTACCTCGCCCGCAGCGTGACCAACTTGCGCGAGCTGGCTTCCCTCGACCCCCGTACCGCCCGCCTGGTCGCGGCCGGGGTCGATCTGCAGTACCTCACAGATAAGTCGCAGGACGCTGACCCGTTGACTCCGGTCACGGACCTCCTTGCCGCGCGACCCAAGCAGGCAGAGCGTCTTGTGGCCGAAGGCGTCTGCACCGTTGCCGACGTCGCCTGCATCGACCCTCTGACTGCGAGCTTCGCCGACGCAGGCATGAGCGATCTCCCGCAGCAGATCGACAACGCACGTGCCCGCATCGGTCCATTCCCGGCCTATCGGCGACGCGGGGTCGACCAGGTCGTCGTACCCAGGGCCGACATCGAGGTTGATGTGGACATGGAGAACGTGAACCAAGGGTGCTACCTCTGGGGCACGCTCCTCAACGTCCGGGACGCCCTTGGGCCCGGATCGTCCACCTTCGTCCCCTTCGTGTCGTGGAATCCTGACATCCGTGTCGGAGAGATCGAAGCGTTTCTCGGGTTCTGGAAGTGGTTCTCCGAACTTCGGGCGGAAGCGACACGAAGTGGAGCCACATTTCACGCCTACTGCTACAGCCAGGGAGCCGAGAACGGACAGCTGCGACGCCTCGCGGCGCGCTGCGGACTCGAAGACGAGGTCGAGGAATTCATCCGATCCGAGCAATGGGTCGACCTGCTCCCGATCGTGCGAGACCAGCTCATCACGGGTCTGCCGAGCATGGGTCTCAAGACCGTCGCCCCGCTGGCCAGGTTCTCCTGGCGAGGAGACGAAGTGGGCGGCGACCTGGCCATGGTGCGCTTCCTCGAGGCGGTTGCCGAAGAGGACCCGACTCTTCGCTCCGAGGCGCGCCAATGGATCCTGGACTACAACGAGGACGACGTCCGCGCCACGGCCACATTACGGGAGTGGCTCGATAGCGACGCGAGCTTCCTTCCGTCCATTGAAACCGCAGCACCACGTCCCTGATCTCAGGTGGTATCCCCGGGACATGGCAGCCTTTCTCATTCCTGGAGGGCGCGAGTCATCGGTCGAGAGACGGGGCAACCGGCGTCACTGCGAACGGGAGGGCGCGCAGCGCGGGCCATGCAGGGTCCAGTCCTGCCGGGTACGTGGGAGCACTCTGCGCAGGGATGGGAGATATTGGCGTCCGAAAAGCCCCACCCACGAAACAACCCCTTATCGACATCTCCGATTTCTGTCCATGTTCCGATCGAGAGTTACCGTGACGTGTGAGCCCGCAACGGTCTGACCCTCGCTTCGTTGTGCAGCTACACGACGCGACTGCGTTGCATTTTGACTTCCGAATCCAAGTCGGCTCAGTTCTTCGCTCGTGGGCTGTACCGAAGGGCCCCTCGATGGACCCCTCCGTGAAACGCTTGGCCGTACCAGTCGAAGATCACGAACTAGCCGCTGGTGACTTCGAGGGGGTGCATCTCGGAGCGTCCCGTGGTTCGGGCACAGTCATCATCTGGGATGAGGGCACATACGAGATGCTGCGAGGCGAGCCCGACCATCTGGCGTTTTTGCTCTCGGGCGCCAAACTGACAGGCGGTTTCGCTCTCACCAAGACCGGTGATCGCCGATGGATCTTGGTGAAGATGAATGATGATCACGCGCGCAGAGGTTCGGACGTCGTTGCCGAAGAGCCGTTCAGTGTTCGCACCGGTCGCTCCTGGCACGAAGTCGCTGACGCCGGCGATTGAATCAATAGCCGGTGTGGACGCACCCCAACGTACAATCGGTCAGTCATCATCCAGAGGAGTTGAGGGTCCTGGCCCATCGACGCTCCGCCAACCGGCCCTTGGGCACGGTGGCAATGCCAGGTTCGATGAGGAGGCCAGATGTCCAACGCCGCAAACTCCGGGGGAGCTGTTCCCCCCAGGTCACAGCTCTTCTTGAGCACCTTCGAGTGGTCACCGCTCGAAGACGTCGCACTGGCCGTCTCCGTGGCGACCGAAAACGAATCGAAGCTGTACATCGAGCGCCTCGATCACCGATACAGATGGAGCCTTATCCATCGCGGTGGACCGTACCCATTACTCCGGATCACGGCTCGGTTCCTTGAGGTCGACCATCACTCCATCTTCATTGGCTTTGACCAGATTGAGGATGGTTACAGCGCGTTACGAGAGAACCCCGAACTGGAGAGGCCTCTCAGCGTCTCGGCCATACTCAGTTTTGACGGTCCGACGCCGAAGGAGGAAGCAGAGCGACTCATTCGAGAGGCCCTGGGATGAGAAAGGCCACTCGAGCGCTCTCAATCCGGCAGAACAGCGCCCTCGGACCCCACGTCATCGCCGACGGCCGGGTTCGGTTCATGAGGTGTCCGGGATGTACAAATCGCACTCCGGTGCTGCTGACGCCGGCTCCACGTCATGCGGCTTCCGACGTGAAAAACGTGAGCTGGTCCGCGGCCGGTGCAGGCTTTGTTTCGTGCGGCTCCGAGAGCTGGCGCTGCTCAGTGAGCACTTCCTCGGCCAGCGCAAGCCAAGCGTCAAGCGTCGCGAGAGTCTTCGACACCATGGTGGTCTCCTCATCGAACCCGGCCTTGCCACCGTGCCTTGCGGCCGGTTGGTGAGCGTCAGAGACCCAGGTGTCTCAGCTCGTCTGGATAAGTACGGTCATTATAGGCCCCGAGATCTCGCCGTTCGACGCGTTGAGTGTGCCGGCGCTCCCGGGAGAGGGAAACCCCCGCATGCCCCCACGCCTGTTATTCGGACTGCAGGGCTCGGGCCGGCTGCACGCGGCTGGCGATCCACGCCGGGCCCACCGCGACCATGAGGGCGATGAGAAACACAGCCGGAATGCACAGCGCAATGCGGAATCCCGGCACGATTGACGATGATCCGATGCCCAGCTCACCCCCGAAGAGGGCCCAGGCACCTCGACCGACGACGATGCCGAGCGGGATGCCGACGAGTAGCGAGAGCACGGCGAAGGTCCCGGCCTGCCACGCGACGAGCGACAGAACCTGCCGGCGGATGAACCCGATCGTCTTGAGGATGGCGATCTCGCGGCGGCGGCGTTGGACCCAGACGACCATCAATTCCGCGAGGACCGCCACGCCCAGGGCGGCCAAGACAACCGCGAGGACCTCGGGCACTCCCTCGATCCACGCGTAGTTGCCCACATCGAACGGTGGCTGGCTCGTGACGAAGCACGTGGACTGCTGCACTCCCGCGCAGTACGACGCCGAGGCCCGGCCGAAGCTGCCCACCTGACGGGCCTGGTCCGGACCCGGGGCAAAGCGGACCAGGACGAAGACCGAGGAGTCCGACACCGGTTCCCCCTGAGGCACCAGGTCCGCCGCGGTGACGGCCGCCCCGAGACCCAGGTCGGTCGACGTGAAGCTTCCCTGGTCGAACGCGGGGAACACGGCCTGCCCGACAATGTGCATCTTTCGCTGGGCACCGTTGACGCCGACCGTCAGGTCCTGCCCGACGTGCAGGCCGGCCGAACGCAGGACGGAGGCGCCCAGGGCGATCTCGCCGGAACGAGTAGGCAGGCGCCCGCTCACCAGGGTTGGCCCGACCAGAGGCCCCACCCCCCGGGACAAGCCGATGGCGGGAACATGAGAATCCATGACGTCGACCGTGCCCATGTCCCCGGACGACCAGGCGACGACACCGGGGCGGTGATCCAGCTTGGAATGGATGAGGGAGGTCGGAATGGTCTGGAACTGCGTGTCGATTGAGGCCTGCCAGGTCTGGCCGTACAGCTGCGGCGTCGTCACCAGATGGACAAGGTTGGCACCGAACGTCAACGTCCCGACGACCATGACGATGGAGAGGATGCTGCCGGCCAGCGCGCTGCGTACGGGAATGGCGCCGCGTGCCGCACCGGGGTCGAGCGTCTCACGGATCCCGAGGGACGCCGTCACCGGTATGGCGGTCCGCGAGAGCCAGGCGAGCCGGCCGTTCGACGACGCGGTGGCCTCGCTCGCCCCGGAGTTCCTGGTGCCCAGGCCGATTCGCCAGGAAGGCCACGCGACCGCTGCGAGCAGCAGCACGACGATGCCGACGAAGCCGAGGGCGAGCACGGCCACATCGACATCGATGCCCGGGTTGGGCTCTGCGACGCGGGCCGCACCGAGCGGCATCGTCGGGGAGAGGAGCACGCCGAGAACGATCGCGATCGACGCGCCGACGACGGCCACGACCGCCACCTGCATCAGGTTGACGGACCACATCTGTCGGCGGGTGAGCCCGAGCGCCCGGAGGGTGGCCTGGTCCGTTCTCGACGCCCGGAGCAGTCGCAGCAACGCTTGGGCGATGACCACCAGCGCGGTGAGGGCCACGACGAGCGCGAAGAGGGCCAACGAGATCGCCTCGGGGCGGATGGCGCGCTCCACCTGACTGGCCTGGTCATTCAGGTTGGCGACGAAGCCAGCGCCACCGGTCGCCGGGTACTTTTTCGCGAGCGCTTCGGCCTGCCGAACGAACTGGAAGGCCGACGCGCCCGGCTGCAGACGCACATAGGCCCCGTCGAAGCTCCGATACGGAGCGCCGAGCCCGTCGTAGAAGGCACGGGATGCAAAGATGCTCGGGAGCTGCGCCAGTGCATTGATCGGCACCGGATTGTCACGGGTCATGACGACACCGACGACTTTCTGGTGGAAGACCTGCAGCCCCTGCGGCTTTTCATCGGACGCCGTCGAGAGCGTCGCCGCCAGCGTCACCGTGCCGCCAACGTGGGCACGGAGCTGCTGCGCCGCCATCAGGTCCAAGGCCACCTCGTGCACCCTGGTGGGATCAGGCATCCTTCCCGCAATGATGCGGGGGCGCTCGATGACGTTGCCGAAACGCCTGTCGGCGGCGGCGTAGACCTGGGCTTCGACCAGCTTCGGCCCCGGCTCGACCGGCAGCGCCTGGACGCCGATGACCGGCGCCACCGTCTGGACGCCCGGCAGCCGGGCCAGCGCCGGGTAGTACCCGCCGAAGCCGGTGTTGTTCGGGCTGATGAGAATGTTGGCGGCCTGGGAGGTCTGGAGGAAACGTCCGTAGGCGGAATCGGTACGCCTGGCGCCCGCGCCGGCCGTCAGCACGACGCCACCGGCCAGGCCGACCAGCACGGTCAACAACGCCCAGCTCCGCCAGCGCGCTCGGAGCTGGCGGACCAGGATCCATGCGAGTGCCCTCACGCTCGCCATCGAGTCCATTTAAGAACACTCCTCGCGGTCAAGACAGGTGGGTAGCCCCCACCGGAGGGGTGTGGCAAACCAGTCCAAGGTCAGTTTGGCAGCTCGGCATCAACTCCTCTCCGCGGCCCCGAAGGACGCGAGGCCGCGCCCGGGGTGGGGCGGCCGACGCCTCGGGGCGTCCCGAACGCCCGCAGTTCCGCCGAAAGTACCGGACGTCACCTGCCGGGACGGCCCAGCGAGTCAGTACGCGCTGTTGTTCTCGAAGTAGCGGCGGGGTGTCTCCACCAGCATGGTGTCGATTTGGGTTTCGGTGACGCCCTGCTCGCGCAGGTAGGGCAGGACGTCGTCGTAGATGTGGAGGTAGTTCCACTGGGTCAGCATGGCCAGCACGTTGGGGTCGATCATGTCGAGGTAGCAGGCCGCATCGTGGGCCAGCACCATGCGGTCGGCGTAGCCGCGGCGGCACATCTCCACCACGGTGTCGGCCCGAGCCTCGAAGGTCGTCTCCACGTTGAGCCCGAAGCGGTCCATGCCGAGGATGAAGCCCGCGTCGGCCAGGGCACTCAGATGGTCGACGTCGCTGCTGTCGCCGGAGTGGCCCAGCACCACCCGGGTCGGGTCGACGCCCTCGTCGTCGCACAGGAGTGCCTTCACGGCCAGTCCGGCCTGGGAGCCGGGGTGGGTGTGCACGGTGATGGGAGCCCCGGTGGCGCGGTGGGCCCGAGCCACGGCCCGCATGACCCGGGCGACCCCGTCGGTCATGCCCTGGTGGTCGATGGCGCACTTGAGGAAGGCCGCCCTGACCCCTGTGCCGGCGATGCCCTCCGTGATGTCGCCGATGAACATGTCCACCATCGGGTCGGGCACCTCCGTGCCCAGTGCCGCCGACAGGGCAGGACCCCGGTAGAAGAAGAAGAACGGCACCTGGTCGTAGGTGTAGCAACCGGTGGCGGGAACGATGTTCAGCTCCGGCACCTGCTCGGCGATGCGTTGGATGCGGGGGATGTACCGGCCCAGGCCGATGACGGTGGGATCTGCGATGCTACGGATCCCCTGAGCGGCGAGGGCCCTGAGCTTGCCGACTGCGTCGGCCACGCGCTCGTCCTCGCTGCCCCACTCGGCCGGATAGTTCTGCTGCACGTCGGCGTCCAGGACGAAGACGTGCTCGTGCATGTACGTCCGGCCGAGATCGGCGACATCGATCGCACCCCGCACGGTTTCGACTGTGGCCAACTTCCCCCACCCCTTCCGATCAATTGCGGAGACCCTATTGGTTTCTGGCGGGTCACACCCGAGACCGGTCGCCGCCATCGGGATGAGCGGCAGATCCAGGGCGGCGGCTCATCCGACCCCGGCAGTCATCGTCGAACGGACTGGAGTCACCTGGGGTTGCGCCGCGGGATCTGGACTATCCTCCCCAGGTCAGCGGCCATATTTCCGAGGGGGGCTGCACGACACCGGGAGGCGGCATGACGAAGGATGCCGACGGGAACGAGCCACGCGGAAGCTCCGAGATGACCGGCACGGCCGCGCCGGTGGACCACGCCGACGGGCAGGACCCCGCACCTTTCTCCATCAGCCCGCTCACCACGCGGTGGGCTGAGGAGGCGGACGCAGTGACGTCGGCTGACGCAGGTGGGGCGGTATCGGCAGAGGATCGCCTGTCCTTGCTCATCGATCGGCTCCTGACGTCAATGGACGCGGCGGCAGCCGTTGGAGCCTGGGACCGCGTCGTCGAACTGGCGGACGATGTGTTGGCCGTCGATCCTCCGAACCAGCGCGCCGCAGCAATGATCGAACGAGCGACGCTCGAGCGTTCGCTGTCGGGAGGACAGCGCGCGTTCGTCAGTCTGCTCTTCGCCGACATCGTCCAGTCGACGGACATGGCCGAGAAGGCGGAGCCTGAGGTGATCCAGGACGTCTTCGTCCTCTACCGCCGGGTGGCGGCTGAGGCCATCGAGGAGCTCGGCGGTCGGGTGCTCCAGTTCCAGGGCGACGGCGTCGTGGCGTGCTTCGGCTACCCCCTCGCGCACGAGGATGACGCACGGCGGGCGGTCCAGGCCGCTCTCCAGATCGTCGAAAGAATGGGGCTTACGGCCGATGAATTGCACCGTCGCCACGGCATCGAGGCTGCGATCCGCATCGGTGTCCATTCGGGCACCGTCGTGGTCGCGGGGCTGGCCACGGGGGTCCTCGACGGCTCCGCCCTTGCCGGATCGGCGCCCAATGTCGCGTCGCGCGTGCAGGGCGAGGCTGAGCCCGGCACCGTGGTCATCAGCGACACGACCCGCCAGCTCGTCGAGTCGCACTTCGAGTTGAAACCCATGGGGACGCGTTCGCTCAAGGGAATCGCCCGCCCGATGGAACTGCATCACGTCGTGCGGTCGAACCTGGCTGTCCCTCCCTTGGGCCGCGGGCTGCCCGAGTCAGGAGCTCTGGTTGGCCGCGTAGGGCAAAGCCGTCTCCTGCGGTTCACCTGGAAGCGCCTGGTCGACCAGGCCGAGGGCGCGACGCGACCTGAGGACAAGGTGGTCGTCGTCCGTGGGGTGGCCGGCATCGGGAAGTCGGCCCTGGCCTCCGAGCTCGCGGCGCACGTGCTCCTCGAGGGCGGTGCCGTGCTCGAGGCCACCTGTTCGCCTTACCACGGCAATGTCGCGCTGTGGCCCGTCGGGCGCATGCTCGAGCAACTGCTCGGTTTCTACCCGGACCAGCCTCAGAAGGATCGGCTCACCGCATTGGAGGCCCAACTGGGAAATGCCGCTCTCGGCGAAGACGCCCTGCCCCTGCTGGCTCCTCTCCTCGGACTCGAGACCGACGAACGGTGGTCACGCCCGGAGGTGGACGCTGTCGCTCTCCGCCAGGCGACGCTCCAGGCCCTGGTCACCTGGCTCGCCCACACGGCGACGTCGACGCCGAGCTTGGTGCTGGCCGAGAACCTCCACTGGGCTGACCCCACCACGGTCGACCTGCTGGGAATGCTGGCGACCGAGAGCGTCCCCGGCACGATGATCCTGATCACCAGTCGGCTCCCGCTCGTGACTCCGTGGGCGTCGTCGGTCCTCGACATCGAGTTGGAGCCCCTCCGGAAGAACGATGCGGCAAGCCTGGTCGCGGCACTGACCGAGGGCGGACTCGACGTGGGGCAACGTCGTCTGATCGTCGAGCGCGGCGCCGGCGTCCCCCTCTTCCTGGAGGAGTTGACCCGGAGCGCCCTCACCGCCAATCCCGGTGAGATCCTGCCGCCCCGCATCCACGAGATCCTCACCGCGCGGCTGCGTGCCCCGGGCGTCGACCTGCGGATCGCGCAGCTGGCGGCCTCACTCGGGACAGAGTTCGACGAGAGGCCGCTGCGTCAGCTGGCCGGACGGCCGGTCGACGAGGCGCTGGCCCGTCTGGAGGACGCGACGCTCATCGAGCCGGTCGCCGAGGTGCGGCTGGGACGGTACCGCTTCAAGCACGGCCTCCTGCGCGACGCCGTCTACGAGACGCAGGTCCTGCCGACCCGCCAGGAGACCCATCGCCACATAGCGGAGCTCCTCGGCTCCGGTGCGACCGCACCCGGTGACCTCGCCGTGGTGGCCCAACACCGGGACCTTGCGGGCGACGTGGCGCAGACCATCCCGGCCTACATCGTGGCGGCCCAGGCGGCGCAATCATCTACCGCCAGCCACACCGAGGCCCGGCGCCTGCTCGACCGCGCGTTGGAGCTGTCCGCATCGATGCCCGAGGGCAACGAGCGCGACCTGACCGAGCTCACGATCCGGGCGCAGCGCACCGTCAGCACGAGCTCCCTCTTCGGCTACGGGCATCCCGAAGTGCTGGAGGACTTCACGATCGCCGAGGAAATCTGCCGGCGGCTCACGGATCGCCCCGAGATCATGCCCGTCCAGGTCGGCATCTGGAGCTACCTGCTGGTGCGCGGCTCGGTCGACGCCGCCAACGTCGTCCTCGAGCCCCTGATCGGCATGCTCGACGACCCGGCGACGGCCTGGTTCGCTCCCGAGATCAAGTCCTGCATGGGGTACGGCGCGTTCTACCAGGGCCGCCTCGACGAGGCCCATCGTTGGCTCGTCGAGGCGTGGGAGGGGTACCGCGCGCGGTCGGTCGACGCGGCAGCCTCTCCGTTCTGGCCCCTCCCGCACGACCCCGTACCGGTCACCGCGGTGGCGCTCGCCTGCGTTACCGCGCTCCAGGGCCACACGGAGGAGAGCGCACTGTGGGAGCGTCGGGCCCTGGCCACGGCAGAGGGGTTGGATTTCCCGTCCGGACCGTTCAGTTCCGCGTTCGTCTCGGTCTACCTGGCCTGGATCCGAATGATCACGGGCCTCCCAGACGAAGCGCGCCAGTTCGGACGGCGCACGATCGAGATCGCACAGCGATGCCGCTTCGACTACTTCCAGCTGCTCGGCCAGCAGTACGTCCTGATGCCCGAGCCCGACCGACCCTGTGACGTGGCAGAGCTCGACACGTACGGCGTGGGGATGGATCTCGTCGGCCACGCCGCGTTCCGCCCGACCTACCTCGGGATTGTCGCCCTGAACCACTACTACCTCGGCTATCCCGACCGGGCGCTCGGCGTGCTCGATGAGGCCATGGAGCGGACCGTCACGTCGGGGGAGCTGGTCCACCAACCGGACCTGCTGCGCCTCCGTGCGGAAATCATGACAACCGCTCACCCCGACCGGATGGACGAGGTGGTCAATGATCTCGTCGGCGCCGCCGAAGTCGGCCTGGCGCAGGGGTCTCTGGTCCTGGCCCTGCGGGCGGCCAACGACCTGGGTCGGCTTCCCCGTGGTCGCCCGCCGGATTGGAGCGACCGGATCCGGTCCGTCCTCGAGCGGTTCCCCCCGAGTTCGGCGAGCCCCGAGCTCGCCGAGGCGTTCGAGCTGCTCGGGGTCTGACCAACATCGCACTGCACCAGAGTCGTGGGTCCGGGCTCGTGTCTTTAGGCAGCCACCTCGTCCAGACGCAGAACCAGCTTGCCCACGGCTTGAGCCCGGTCGACGGCGTCGAGTGCATCGGGCAACGCGTCGAACGACACCGCGTGGGTGACGGGGACGAGACGGCCGTCGGCGAAGAGACCGAGTAACACATCGTGATCGGCCTCAGCCTCCGCACGCGTCTGCCCGCCGGCGTAGACGCCGACGATGGAGGCATTGCGTAGGACGAAGTCCGCGATGTCGGGATCGACCCACCTCCCGCTCGCGAATCCAACGGCGAGGAGCCGTCCACCATATCGCAGGCAGCGCGCCGCCGACGCGGCGAGTTCTCCGCCGACCGGGTCGTAGACGAGGTCGACCCCATTGCCCCCCGTCACGTCGCGCACCGCATCAGGTACTGAGGTCACCGTGCGGTCGATGACGAACTCTGCGCCCGACGCTGCGCAAACCTCCCGCTTCGCCTCTCCCGCGACGACGGCGATGACCCGGGCGCCGAGCGCCACCGCGAGCTGCAACGCGGCCAGACCCGACCCTCCCGCGGCGCCGAGCACAAGAAGTCGCTCGCCGGCCTGCAACGCGCCCCGCCGCACCAGTCCGATGAAGGCGGTCGAATAGCCGATCCGGAACGCAGCGGCCTCGTCATCGCGCATGACATCGGGCACCCGGAATGCGGTCTCCGACCGCGCGATCGTCGTTTCGGCGAACCCACCGTGACCGTCGAAGAAACTCGTCACCGCCATCAGCCGCGTGCCGAGGGCTCTGTGCACGCCCGATCCCACCGCATCGACGGTGCCGCATACCTCCTGACCGGGGACGAACGGCAGTGTCGGGGAGAACGCGTAGGTCCCACGGCACATGAGCGCATCCGGGAGCCCGATGCCCGCAGCCCGCACCCGCAGCCGCACTTCACCGGGGCCCGGGACCGGCTCATCGACGACGACACGTCGGAGCGCCTCGCGGGGTTGCCCGTACCGTTGCACCTGCCAGGCGTCCACGGCACACCCTACGTGGTGGCCGAGCGAGAATCGCCGATTCGGAGACGGCAAGCTCATGCTCCGGCGCATGGCACTCCATTGACGTCGTGGGACAAGATGCAGCGCATGAGATCAGGCGACCGGACCACTGGTGACGGGACTCACGCGGCCGGCATTCGGAACGCCAGACGGTTCTCCGGTCACGTGGCCATCGTCACCGGATCGACCGCTGATCCCAGCATCGGCCGATCCTGCGCGCTCCGTCTGGCACAGGAGGGCGCGTCGGTGGTCATCAACGGCCGCGATGCGGATCGGGTGGCGTCGACCGAGGCTGCCTTCCGGTCAGCGGGGCTCACCGCCGTCGGGGTCGTCGGGTCGATGGACACCGAGGCGGCCGTCGCGGAGCTCACGGACCGGGCGATCGAGGCGTTCGGCCGCATCGACCTCCTCGTCAGCACGCTGGGCGGCGCCCCCCATCCCCTCTCCTTCGACGCAATCAGCGAGGAGCAACTGCTCGAGACGTTCCGGCTGAACACCTGGCCCGGCCTCGCTCTGATCCGAGCGGCGTTGGCCCGCGGTCTGGGTGACAACGCGGGCTCGGTGGTCACCATTTCCAGTGGCTCACCGCGCAAGACCACCTCGGCCATGGTGTCCTACGCGTCGGCCAAGGCTGCATTGAACGCCATGACGCGCACGATGGCGGCCGACTTGGCCAAGAAGGGTGTGCGCGTCAATGCGGTGAGTCCGGGGCTGGTGCGAACGACCGCCACCCGGCCCATGTGGAAGTCCGACGATGGCGCGGCCGCGGGCTCGAATCTCCCCCTGGGCCGGCTGACCGAAGCCGAGGACATTGCGGCAGCGGTGTGCTTCCTCCTGTCCGACGACGCACGGCAGATCACCGGGATCACGCTCGACGTCGACGGTGGCAACCACCTGTCGAGCGGCTGGACCCCGATCAGCTAGTTACGGGTTCCCCGTCCGGCTAGGGCCACATCTTCCTCAGGGTCGGCACGACGGAGGACCCGAGGTCGGCGATCTGCTCCCGCACCTGCCCGGGTGCCATGCCGGGAAGCTGCACCCGAAGGTTCAGGGCGTCGGCGCCCACGGCGCTGACGGTTGACGCGAGCCTCTCCGCCAGCACCTGCGGATCATCGGACACGATCGTCTGGTCGTCACCGAACGAGGCTGCGGGCTCGGCGTAGCTCTCGTAGACGGCCCGTTGGCTGTCGATCAGCCCCGTTTGGGGACGGCCCAACCAGACCCGGCGGATCAGCACCTTGGAAGCCGTCCCGCCCGCCTCGTCGAAGGCCCGCGTCAGTCGGGCCAGTCTCTCCGGCGATGACATCCCTTCCATCAAGATGCCGGCGCCACAGCGGGCCGCCCGGACGGCTGCGGCCACGGACACCGCCGCGCTCAACACGGGCAACGGATGCTGACGGCAGGCGACCAGGGCCGGGTCCCCGTCGAGCTCGCCCAACTCCTCTCCCCGGAGCATCGCGACGAGGTGAGGGAGTTCCGCCTTGAAGCGATCGACGGCGTCGGCCTGGCTGACCCCGGCCGCCTCGAAGTCCAATGGCAGGGCCCCGGCGGCCACGCCGAGGCCGACACGACCGGGGTGACGGGCCCTGAGCCACGCCACCTCCTCGGCAACGAGTGCGGTGGACCGCAATGGAAGCAAGAGCGGCGCCGAGGCGGCCCAACCCGACGAGTGCTCGGCCAAGACGAAGGAGGCCATCTGCAGGGGCTGCGCCAGGTAGCCGGCAAAGCCGCCGTGGTGCTCGCTGGTCATGACGCCGTCGAAACCACTGTCGAGAGCGAGGCCGGCTTGGGCACAGAGCTCGCGGACGATGGCCTCGGCGGGAAGTTCGTTGTGGGGGTACAGCCGGATGGACACCGACCCCGGGGCGAACGGAGCGAACTGGAGAGGAGTCACACTTTCGCCGGCCGGCATCTAGCCGATCCTATGAGATGCGCGTCCGAGCAACTGAGCCGGACCGGTTCTCCCCGTTAGCCCCCGGGAGCGAAATACGTTTCCCGCAATTCTCGTTTGAGGATCTTGCCCGAGGGATTGCGCGGCAGTCGCTCGTCACTGAAGGCGATCCGGCTCGGGATCTTGAAGGGCGACAGCTTCCCGGTGAGGAAGCGTCGGAGCTCTTGCGCATCGAGCGTCGCCCCCGGTCGCCGCGTGATCACGGTGGAAACCTCCTCGCCGAGTCGTTCGTCGGGCACGCCGAACACCGCCGCCTCGTACACGTCGGGATGCTCGTAAATGGCGCTCTCGACCTCCGCGCTGTACACGTTCTCGCCGGCCCGGAGCACCATGTCCTTGGCCCGGTCCTCGATGTAGAGGAACCCCTCGTCGTCGATCCGGCCGAGGTCCCCCGTAGCCAGCCAGCCGTCGACGAGCACCTCTGCAATCGCCTCGGGCTTGTTCCAGTAGCCGCGGAAGAGATTGGGGCCCTTCATCCAGATTTCGCCCCGGGTCCCCGCAGGTACTGGTACTCCCTGGCGGTCCCGGATCTCGATGTCGACGATCGTCATCTTGGCGCGACCGGTGGAGGACGGATGGGTGACGTAGTCGTCGCCGGTGTTGCCTGGTCCGAAGGCGTTGGTCTCGGTCATGCCGTAGCCGATGTTGGGCCGACCGCTGGAGAACGAATCCTCGACCCGCTCGACGAGCTTGACCGGCGCCGGCGCCCCCCCTCCGCCGATGGTGGCGAGTGACGACGTGTCGTACTCGGAGAACGCCGGGCTCTCGAGGAGGTCCCAGCTCTGGGTCGGGACCCCGACGAAAGCGGTGACACGTTCGGCCTCGATCAGTCCGAGTGCGGTTTCCGGGTCCCAGCGATACATCATCACCAGCTTCATCTTCAGAGCGAAACACGAGAGCATGACGGGCACGCAGCCGGTCACATGGAAGAGCGGGACGATCAGGATGAAGGAGGGTCGTGCAGTTGCCGCGTCGTGCGTTTCCCTGTCCCGACCCTGGCGCGCCGACTCGATGGCGGTGCGGGCCCAGAAGGCCATTAAGGCCTGCGTGACGGCGCGGTGGGTGGAGACCGCCCCCTTGGGAAACCCGGTCGTCCCCGACGTGTAGAGAATGGTGGCGTCGTCCTCGGGCAGCACAACGGCGGTCGGCATCGGATCGCCCAGCGTGATGACGTCCTCGTACCTCAGCGTGCCGGTCGGGAGCGATTGTCCGCCGGGTACGCGCACCCCGATGAGCGGGACACCGCGTTGGGAAGCGGGCCGATGCGCACGTTCGACACGTTCGTTGTCGACGATCAGCAACGCACTGCCGGAGTCCTCGAGGGCATAGCCGAGCTCGCTCTCTGTCCACCATGCGTTGAAGGAGACGGAGACCGCGCCGATGGACAGGATGGCGGCAAACGACACGATCCACTCGGGCAGGTTGCGCATGGCGATGCCCACCCGGTCGCCCTTTTGGACACCGTAGGTGTGAACCAGCGCGTGGGCCAGGGCGTCAATGTGCCGGGAGGTCTCCCTGAACGACCAGCGCTCGTCCTCGTAGACGAGGAGGGTCGACTCGTCTTCCCGTGAGGCGGCAAAGACGTCGACCAGGGTGGAGGGTGCGTTCTTGAAGACCCGGTAGTGGACGCCGCCGATGACGTCCTCACCGAGTTCGAAGGTCCGGCCGGGGCCGGTGAGCTCGGCGGACGCCTCGTCGTAGCTCATCACCATCGAATGCCGTCCCTTCCTGCGTCTCCGCGCGACGAAGTCCGCACCTTACGGTTTCTCGACGCCAACGACGCCCCGTCTTGCTCGGTGCGGACATCGGCATGCGGGTGAGCGAAGAGTCCCCGCCCCCGGGGTTGGGCGACGGATCCAGGGCGGCGGGCGGCCCCCGAATGCGGCAGAGCTCAGGTGCTACTGGGTCGTGTCAGTCTCGGACTGCCCGGCGGAGTTGTTGGCCCCGGCCCCGGGCGACTTGCCGGCGGGGTTCGTGGAGGGCCGACCGCCGCCCGGCGTGTTGCCGGCGGGATTGGTGGCGGGCTGACCACCGCCCGGCGTGTTGCCGGCGGCAGTGGTGGAGGACTGACCACCGCCCGGCGTGTTGCCGGCGGGATTGCTGGCGGGCTGACCGCCGCCCCCCGTGTTGCCGGCGGGAGTGGTGGTCGGCGACCCCGGTGTCTTGCCGGCCGGGTTGGTGGCGGGTTTCCCACCGCTGTCCGTCGACGACGTGCCGTCAGAGCCGGCGGTGGTGGTGCTCGTGCCGGGCTTGGGGATCGACGCACAGAATGCCGTGACGGACTCGCCGTTTGCGGCTGCCGCTGCCGTCAATCGGGAGAAGGCCACCGACGAGAGGGCTGATCCCCTCGTGGTGTTGGTCGAAGACCGCCCATCGGTCGCGAAGTACGCCGTGCACAAGCCGTACTCATTGGCGGTCGTGCTCGGCGCAGTCAGGGCCGCGCTGCGCCCATTACCGGTGTTCCCTGCCCCAGCGTTTGAAACGACGCCCAACGTGCTCGGGCCCGTCTGGGGATCCGGCACGTGGATGCCGATGTGCGAGAGGTTCCGAGAGAGCGCCCCCTGGACGGTCCCCGGCAGGGAGCCGGTGGCCGCGGCAGCCGACGCTCCGCCGAAGGCCAGGACGGCCGCGGCGCCGGCGGCGACCTTGGCCGAGAGGCGGCCGGCCGACCGACGCGGCCCCGCGGCGATGGGGGCGACGGTGGCGAGAGGGGGATGGACGGACTTGACGAAGGCGGCGACGACGGAGTTCTCGCCCGCCAGGCCCCCATTGGCGTGGAGGGACCTGGCGGCGAGAACGAGCGTGGCCACTTCTTGGAATCCGAGCGGGGCCTCATCGGGCTCCACCCGTCCTTCCAAGAGGGCATCCGCCTCACCCACCATGAGCGGAAAACCAAGCATCTCGCCGGTGAAATCGTCCGGGGGGCTCACTGCGTTACAACTTTCTTGAATCTCTTGGCCAGGCGTTGGAGGGCCCGGTGCTGGATCACCCGCACCGAACCGGGGGTCCGCCCGAGGATCTCGGCCACCTCGTCGACGCTCAGGTCACCGACCACCCGCAGGAGGATCACGTCCGCCTGCACGCTGGACAGGCCCTTGACCAGGGTCTCGACGGCATCTTGGGCGGAGAGGTCCGTGATCACCGCCGTCTCGAGGTCGATCCGGTCGGCTGGTTCGTCCGCCTCCTCGAGCTCCACGACCGAGGGTGCACGCCCGGACCTGCGGTAGTGGTCGATAGTCCGCCTCCGGGCCAGGGTGAACAGGAGGGCTCGGAACGCCCGCGCGTCGCCCTCGAAACGGGGCAGCAGGCCGGCCGCACCCGCCCAGGCCTCTGATGCGAGGTCCTCCTCCATTCCAGGCGCTCGATGGCGCAGGTACCCGACCAGGCCGGGCTGGAAGGCGCGAAAGAGCGTGACGACCCCCTCCTCCTCCCCCCGGCGGGCCTCGTCGAGGGCCCGGTCGAGGCCATCGTCGAGACTCTCCTCGGACGGCTCCTGGCTCACGATGGGCGGCCGGGGTCCGGTGTCGGTCCAGCGTCGGCGAATCTACGGCGCAGCGTTCGATACGCGGTCATTTGTTCGTCCGTCGTTATCTCTGGTCCGCCGCCATCCGCCAATATCGGCACATTGGGTGCACGACATGAGCCCGCCCCGTCGATCGCGCGGAAACACGATCCGGACCCGGGAACCCCTAGCGAGGAGAAGGAACCTTAACGGATGGTCCCTGCCCCGGGGATGAGCGGCAGATCCAGGGCGGTGGCCCACCCGGAGGGCAGCGCATTGACGGCAGGCACGGCATTGAGGGCCCGGAGCCCGGTGGCCAGGCACCCGGCCGCCGCCGCGTCGCGCCCGCTGCCGTCGGTGAAGCGGAAGGCGGTCTCCTGGGTGATCGACGGCGTGCCCTCGATCTCCACCCGGTAGACGTCGTCCTGGGTGCCCCGGGGCCAGTATGGCGCGGCGTCGGTCCCGACCCGGTTGATGTGCTCCAGGCAGATCCGGAGCTCGCCCTTGTAGAGGCCGTTGATGGTGAAGTGGATGGCCGCCACCTCCCCGGCGTTGATCACGCCCTTGGCGGTGGTGATGGGCGCGTCGGTGACCCACTTGTCCCAGGTGGTTGTGATCTCGTCGAGCTCGATGCCCACGGCATGAGCCATCATCGGCACGGTGCCCCCCCAGGACATGACAAGGATGTCGGTGTGCTCGAGCAGGGGCGTGAACTCGGGGGGGCGCCCGATGCCCATTTCGTCCTCGTAGGCACCCGTGTAGTTGAGATAGTCGAGGATCTCGAGGGCCTTGACCTTCTTCACCTCGGCACACAGCCCCATCAGCGTCATGGGGAAGAGGTCGTTGGCGAAGCCGGGGTCGATGCCCGTGGTGAAGCAGGTGGCGTCCCCCTCCCGGCAGGCCTCGGTGATGGGGTCGATCCACGAGGGCGGGTTCTGCTTCATGTACGGCCAGACCCACGGCGTCATGGCCGTCGAGCTCACATCGATGCCGGCGCGGAGGAAGGCGCCGATGTCCTGGATGTTGGCGTCGGCCTGGCCGGCGGTGGGCCCGTAGTGCACCAGGGCGTCGGGGCGGAGGGCGATCAACGCACTCAGGTCGTCGGTGGCGAGGAGGCCGGTCAGCGGGATGCCGCAGATGTCCCCGACGTCCTGGCCGACCTTGTCCTTGTCGTGGACGCCGACGCCGACCAGTTCGAAGTTCGGGTGGCGCAGGACCTCGGGGATGATCATCTTCCCCACGAACCCCGTGCCCCAGACGACGACCCTCTTCTGCTCTGTCATGGGGGCATTGTGGCACCGGGCCGAGACCCTCGCAGCGCCCGGCCGAACCTCAGTGCAGGAGGCTGGACACCACGTTGATGACGAGGGCGATGATCACCGCGCCATAGAGGTAGGACAGAAGGGCGTGCACCAGAGCGATCCGGCGCATGCTCTTGGTCGTGAGATTGGTGTCGGACACCTGGAACGTCATCCCGATGGTGAGCGCCAGGTACGCGAAGTCCAGATAGGTCGGCGGATCGTCTTCGTTGAAGTCGATGCCCCCGATAGGCCCGCGGTAATAGGTCCGCGCGTAGCGCAGTGCGAACACGGTGTGCACCAAGGTCCACGTCAACGCGACGCTCACCACGCCCAGAGCGATCAGGAAGGCCTTGGTCCCGCCGGTCGCATTGCCGGCCCGGACCAGGACCAGCGCCACCGCCGCCAGCAGGGCCACGCCGGAGACGAGGATGATCAATTCCGAGAGGTGGATGCTCGTGTCTTCACGGCCCGCGTGGGACTTGCTCCCGGCGGCGTCCAGTCCCAACACCGCCAGCCAGATCCACAGCGTGAGGAACAAGGTGCCCGCGTCCCAGCCGAGGAGGATGGACGCCTGCCACGACGTGAACCCGGACACGACCACGCCAACGACCACACCGAGCGCGGCGGCATACCCGACGCGCACACCGGCCCGCACGTTGCGTGAGCGCTCGGACATGGTCGTCATCAGCGCCATCGGCGCATCGTAGGGCTCGGAGAAACGCCGGGCGCTGGGGAGGGTGCTCGGTTTAGAACGGCACCCAGTTCGTGGCGGACGAGCCGAGCCAGTCGAGCATCTGGCGGCGCGTCGTCGGGCCGTGCGCGGTCCAGGCGGACGGCAACGCGCCCTCGTCGCGGAGAAAGGCGGCCTCGGAGATGTTGGCGGTCAAGGGGTCCGCGCTCAGCCCGCAGCGTGTGGCCGTCGGATCGACCGTGAAGAGCTTGGCGGCGTTGAGGCCGAACAGTCCGGCCTTCAGGTCGGCGGTGAGGGCGGGGTAGTGGTACGTCTCCTGGAACTGGGGCGTGATCTCGAAAGTGCGCATGGCCATGATCTGGGCCTCGGGGCTCCCGTACCAGATGGCGTCGGTGCCCCACAGGACCCGCTCGGTGCCGACGCGGCCGAGCAGCTTGCCCAGGGCGTGGGCGGCCTGGTCGGGCGTCGTCAGCAGCTGGCGCCACAGCGTGGCGACGTCCACCCACACGTTGTCGTTCGGCGGCACGCCGTGGTGGTCGAGCGAGGCCAGGAGGGTGTCGACGCCGATGTTGGCGTTCGGGTCGTAGGGCCCCTCGATGTGATTGGGATCCCAGGCCGCGTGGTAGACGACGAACTGCATGTCGGGGAACTGGCGCGACACGGCGACGACGTCGTCGGGGTGGTTGAAGGCCGGGTCGAAGTTCACCAGCGGCAGGCCCTTGTGGGCCACGAAGACCCGCACCCCGAGGTCGTGCGCGTGCTGGACGGTGGGGAGCCCGATGGCGGGGTCCTCCAACGAGTAGCCCTGGCCGCTCGGGCTCCACGCCGTGTACACCTTGAACGCGGCCGGCGGACCGGTGGCCAGCGCGTGCGACATCTCCTCGAGCGTCACGTCCACCGGCCCCACGTTGGGGGCGATGATGTTCTCCACCAGGAGCCGGCTGGCGCCCCCGCCGGTGAGGCCCGCCGTGATCTGCTGCGTGCTGAGCGCCTCGGGGAAGGGGATCGGGGCGTTGGACGGACCCGAGTTCGGGACGTCGGTCAGGACCGCCACGGTGGTGTCGCTGGCGAGGAAGAGGTCGTGCAGGTAGCTGGCCCGGTCCACGCAGTCGAGCTGGGTGCTGTCGGTACAGCCGGCCGGGAGCATGGAGAGCACGAGCGAGGTCGTCTCGGGGGAATCGTCGACCCAGGGACCGTTCGGAATCACGTGGTGCGTGTGGACGTCGAAGATGAACTCCGAACCGGTCAAGGCGTCCTGGCAGGCGGCCGTGTCCTCGGGCGGCGGGACGTTGAACCGCCCGCCCTTGCCCCCGGGATGGGACGCCGACTGCGGGTGCGACGCCGGCGGTGAGGCGCAGCCGGCGAACTCGAAGACGGCGAGCGAGGCCGCGACGGCCCCGGCGCCCTGCAGGAAGCGGCGCCGGTCCACCCCGGTCCGCCGCGCCGCGTCGTCGATGGAGGCCCGGATCAGCTCGTTGACCGAGCGGTCCCGTGTGCCCTCGGCGGCGGGGACGAACTCACCGTTGGAGACGGGCCCGGCCCTGAGCGGCAATTGGTCGTCGGGGCGGTCGCGCAGGCGACGGGAGAACGGGCCGATGCCAACCATGCCGGGAGGCTACGCCCGCCCCTCCCTCCTTTGGAAGGGGTGCGGGCCCCTGGTCCCGATCCGGACACTTTCTCAATTCGGCCTGAGAAGACGGCAGAAAGCGATCGTCAGGGCAGCATCCGCCTCTCGGAGCGGGCCACGGCCTACCGTGCGAAAAGGCACCCGACGGGGCGCCAGAACAGGGGGTCGGTCATGACCACGCTTCCGGGCCAGTTCGCGGGCCTCGCCGGGGGGATCGTCGCTTTCATCGCGATCTTCATCGCGCTCTTTTCCCTGATCCTGTTGGTCCCGATCATCCTGATCGTGGCGAACCGGGCGGAACCGGACGCACGCGGGCAGCGGTCACACAGCGTCTACCTCTTCGGCATGAGCTTCGTGACGCTGCAGCTCACCTTCGCCGGCTCGGTGGTGATCGTCACGTCGATCTTCTCGGTGATCGCCCCGCACGTCGCGCCGCTGACGAACTCCATCGCGCGCTCGGTCGTGATCGGTGGCCTGCTCGTCGTCCTGTTCGGCTCCGTGCTGCTGCTGCATCTCGGCCGCGGCATCGAGGTCGCCCGGGGTGACGGCGCGGTGACGGGGCCCAACCTCCGGTGCATGCAGTCCTACGCGGGCGTCGTCAGCTTCATCTACCTGCTGCAGCTGATCGTCTCGCTGGCCGTCTCCATCTACCTGGTCTTCGCGTTGATCGCACCCGGCGTCTTCGGCAGCTTCGGCTCGAGCCGCAGCGGCACCCTGGCGCTGCTGCTGGACCTCGTCTACGTGATGCTGGCGTCCGGCTACATCCTCATGGCCCACGCGTCGCTCGGCCCGACGGCCGTCCCGACCCGGCGGTCGCCGACCGAGGTGCCCGCCGCATAGCACCACGCCGGCGGCCGGGTGGTGGCCGTCAGGAACGCACGGGCCGGGTGCCGATGACCGAGGCGCGCTCCATGGAGCGGCGCTGGGGCCAGTAGTCGCTGGACGCGTAGTGCTGCACGGCCCGGTTGTCCCAGAACGCCACGGCGTCCCTGGTCCAGGTGAAGCGGCACTGGTGCTCCGGTGCGTCCGCCTGGCGGCACAGGCGGTCGAGCAGGGCCAGGCTGGCCTGGCGGTCCATCCCCTCGATGTGGCTGACGAAAGGGCGGTTGACGTAGAGGTGGAGCTTTCCCGTGGCCGGGTGCGTGCACACCACGGGATGGCGCACCGGCGGGTACTGCTCCTGGGCCTTCCGGCGGTCCTCGGCGGACATGGTGTGCCCGAAGGTCTGTGTGAAGTCGTGCACCGCCTCGAGCTCGTCGATCTCGTCCTTCGTCGCCTGGTCGAGCCCGTCATAGGCGGCGTACATGTCGGAGAAGAGCGTGTCGCCGCCGCAGTCCGGCACCGACACCGCGTGCAGGATCGCCCCCATGGACGGGTGCTCGCGCCAGGTCACGTCGTGGTGCCACGAGTTCTCGTAGCCGCTGACCTCCGCCGTCTTCTCGAAGCGGACCAGTTCGGGCTCACCGGTGTTCGACGGCAGGAAGGGGTGGACCTCCAGGTCGCCGAAGCGCCGCGCGAAGGCCACGTGCTGGTGCGGCTCGAGCGGCTGGTCGCGGAAGAAGATGACCTTGTAGTCGTGCAACGCCTGGCGCAGCTCGGCCACTACGTCGTCGGGCAGTGCCGTCTTCAGGTCGACGCCGGCGATCTCCGCCCCCACCGTCGCGCCGAGCTGGTGGGCGTCGAAGTGGCGCCAGCGCAACGCGGCCAGGCGGTCCCGCTCGGTCGCCACGTGGGTGAACGGCCCGACCGCGATGGTGTAGCCCGGCAGGCGGAATGCGCCGGGCTGCTTCGAGGGCGCTGCCGTCGTCGCCATTGGTCCTTACTGTACCGAACCGGCGTTGGGCGTGGCCGGGCACCATCCGGCGGCGCCGCGTTCTTATACTGACGCGGTGACCCCCTGTCGGCCCTCGTGACGACACGCGTCCTGCCCGCATGAGGGCGGACGGTGCCACCCAGAGCGCGGTGCGGCGTGCCGTGCTGGAGGCGACCGGACCCGACGACCGGCTGCAGGTGACCCACACCGTCGCCACGCACGGCTGGGGTGACGTGTTGTACGTGGACGTCTACGCGCGGTCGCGCGACGCGATCCTCGTCGACCTCAACCCCGAATTGTGCAAGGCCGTGGCGGTGACCGCGGACCCGCCGTACGAACGCGTCACCATCAAGTGGCGCCTCAGCAACACCTAGTAGCGGACATCAGTCCGCTGCGATGGCGGCCAGGACGTCGAGCTTGGCGGCCCGCCGGGCCGGCCAGCTGGCGGCGATGAGGCCGAGCACGGCGGCCAGGATCAGGAAGACCACCAGGTTGGAGAACGGCACCACGGTGTCGGTGATGCCCTGCGAATGGAGTGCTGACACGAGCGCGATGCCCAGCCCCGTCCCGACGACGATGCCGATGACTGCGCCGAACACCGCGAGGATCACCGACTCGGACCGGATCATCGCCCTGATCTGCCGGCGCTTCATGCCGACGGCACGCAGCAGTCCGATCTCGTGGGTGCGCTCGAACACGGACAGCATGAGCGTGTTGACGATCCCGATCAGGGCGATGAGCACGGCCAGTGCGAGCAGCGCGTAGACCAGGCCGAGCAGCTGGTTCACCTGGGCCGTCTGGGACGCCTCGAACTGGGCGCGGGACTGGACCTGCACGTTCGGGTACGACATGAGCGCGTGCGCAACCGCCGGCTGCACGCCGGAACTGCCGTCGGTCTTCAACAGAACGGCGACGGGCAGCGGGTTCTGATAGTGCCGGAGGAACACCGCGTTGCTGACGACATACTTCCCGGCCAGGGCGTTCGGCTGGTAGATCCCGCCGATGCGCATGGTGGTCCGGCCCGTGAGCGCGTACTTCACCGGGACCGTCTCGCCGACCGAGAGGTGGTCGGCGCTGGCCGTGTTGGTGTCGACCAGCAGGTCGCCGGCGGAGAGCGCCCGGGTGCTCCCCGCCGTCATGTTGAGGATCACCGTGTCGGAGAGGTTCTTGGTCCCGAGGCCCAGCAGGGACTCGAGCGAGCCCCTGAACTCGAACTGGTCGCTGTAGACCGTGTTGGACGCCGTGACGCCGGGAACGCTGGCCGCTTGCTGGGGGACTGCCTTGCTGAAGTTCCCCGATCCGCCGCCGGTGCTCGTGGTCGACACGATCAGGTCGGCGCTGATGGCGTTGTCGACGCTGCTCGTCGCCGACCGCGACAATGACGCGCCGAAGACGGCGATGGCCGAGACCAGCGCGAGCCCGACCATCAGCGCGGCCGACGTCTGTGCCGTGCGCCGCGGGCTGCGCATGGAGTTCTCTCGGCCCAGACGCCCCGAGGTGCCGAGCAGGCGGGCGAGCGGGCGCCCGATGACGCTGGCCAGGGGCCGTGCCACCGCCGGCGCCAGCATGGCGACGCCGACGAAGATCAGCACCGCACCGAGGCCGACCAGTGCGATGGCCGGTTGCGTCAGGCCCACGGCCAGCAGGGCGACCCCGATCAGCGTGATGAACCCGCCCCGGATGAAGCGGCGCCGCAGCGGGATCTCCGCCTCGGTCTGCTGTTCGGAGACCGCCGCCACGGGGGCGATGCGCACGGCGCGCCGGGCCGGGCTGATGGCGGCGACGAGCGTCACGCCGACGCCCACCACGAGGCACACGATGACGGTGCGGGTCTCGAACACGAGGGGACCCGACGGCAGGGTGACCCCGAAGCCGCTCAACAGCTTCTCGAGCCCCAGGGCGGCGAGCACGCCCAGGCCGAGGCCGACCAGCGACGACAGCACCCCGACGATCAACGCTTCGCCGAGCACGGAGCGGAACACCTGGCGGCGGCTCGCCCCGACGATCCGCAGCAGCGCCAGTTCCTTGGTGCGCTGGCCCACGGTGATGGAGAACGTGTTCAAAATGGTGAAGCCGCCCACGAACAGGGCGATGAAGCCGAAGACCAGCAGCGCCGTGTTGAAGAAGCCCAGAGCCGAGCTGATCGCGCTGGTCGCCTCGTTGACGACGGTCTGACCGGTCACCACCTCCACGCCGGGGGGCAGCACGCGCGCGATGTCGCGTTGCACCACCGTCTTGTCGGCGCCGGGTGCGGCGACGATGTTGATGTTGTCGAACTTGCCGATCTCGCCCAGGACAGCCTGCGCCGTCGGGACGTCGAAGGCAGCCAGCGTGGCCCCGGCCAGGTTGTTCGCCGTCCCGAAGCGCGTCAGACCGGTGATGGTGAACGTCTGGGTGGGGCCGGCCAGGAGGATGCGCACCTTCTGGCCGACCGTGAAGTGGTACTTCTGCGCCGTGCCGAGGTCCATGAGCACGTCGTGCGGTGTCGTCGGCGGTGACCCCTGCGCAATGTGGAGCGCGGAGATCTGCTGGTTCGGGTCGAACTCGACGCCGAGTGTCGGCGCCCCGCCGGTGGTGATGGCCTTGCCGTCGGGGGCGATGAACTGCGCGTAGCCGGTCACCGAGCCGTTGGCCGCCTCCACGCCGGGGACCCGCTGCACCGTGGGGAGGAGCGACTCGGGGACCGGGTTCCGGGTGGCGTTGCCGCCGCTGGTTCCGAGCTGGGCCACCCCGCGCACCTGGAAGGTGACGTTCTGGTAGATGTTCCCAAACAGGTTGTCGAACGTGCTGTGCAGGGTGTCGGTCAGCACGAACGTCCCGGCGATGAAGGTGACCCCGAGGACGATGGCCAGCGCGGTCAGAGCGAGGCGGAGCTTGTGCGCGAGCAGACCCTTGATGGTGACCCGCCACATGTCAGTTGCCCAGCGTGCGGATGCGCTCGAGGACCGAGTCTGCCGTCGGCCCCGAGAGCTCGTCGACGATGTTGCCGTCGGCCAGGAAGACCACTCGGTCGGCGTAGGACGCCCCGTGGGGGTCGTGGGTGACCATGACGATGGACTGGCCGAACTCGTCGACCGACCGGCGTAGGAACGACAGCATCTCTGTCGTGGAATTGGAGTCCAGGTTCCCGGTGGGCTCGTCGGCGAAGACGAGGTCGGGCCGGTTGATCAGGGCGCGGGCGCAGGCGCAGCGCTGTTGCTGCCCTCCCGACAGCTCGCTCGGCCGGTGCGACAGCCGGTCGGCGATGCCGAGCTGGTCCACCAGGTAGTCGAACCACTCCTTGTCGACCTTCCGCCCGGCCAGGTCCACCGGCAGGGTGATGTTCTCGCCTGCGGTGAGCGTCGGCACGAGGTTGAACGACTGGAACACGAAGCCGATGTGGTCCCGCCGCATCTGGGTCAGGCCCTTGTCGTCGAGGGCGCCGATGTCGATGTCGCCGACGTAGCACTCCCCCGACGTCGGGCGGTCGAGGCCGGCCATGCAGTGCATGAGCGTGGACTTGCCCGATCCCGACGGGCCCATCACCGCCGTGAAGCGGCCGCGCTCGAACGTGACGTCGATGCCGGCCAGGGCGTGCACCGTCGCCTGTCCCGTCCCGTACGTCTTGCGCAGCTCGACAGCGTGCGCGGCCGGTGAGGCCGCGTGCCGTGCGGGGGGTACTTGTTCGGTGAGGGCCACGCTGCCTCGTTTCGTCGATGTCAGATGGACGGCGGACTCCATGCTGCCAGCCTGGCGGCTCCGGGGCGGACGGTGAATCCGGCAAGACCCTGGGTCTCACCCTGAGCGGATCGTGGAGAGCTCGGGGATGTCCCGGAGCGCGCGCGAACCCATTTCCTTCCATGGGGTAACGGCCGTCTTCACCGAGGGGACTGAACCCCCGACCGAGGGGGACCTCTCCGGGTGTGACAGGGCAACGCTCGTCGTCGGGGTGCTAGCCCCAGTGCGGGGACGCCCGGTAGCGGCATTCTCAACCCGGCGGTGGAGCCTCATGCTGGGAGGCGAGCGGCGCGGAGTGTCCGGCCCCGTTTGTGGAAGGAGACCCATGATCGTCACCCACGGGCTGACCAAGCGCTACGGCAAGACGGTGGCGGTCGATGACCTGAGCTTCGCCGTGACGCCGGGCGTCGTCACCGGGTTCCTGGGGCCCAACGGCTCGGGCAAGTCCACCACCATGCGCATGATCCTCGGGCTCGACGTGCCCGACGCCGGAACCGCCTTCGTGAACGGCTGCGCCTACGCAGAGCTGTCGTGGCCGCTGCGCGAGGTGGGGTCCCTCCTCGACGCCAAGGCCTTCCACCCGGGCCGGAGCGCGCGGAACCACCTTCGCTGGCTCGCCCAGACCAACGACATCCCCGAGGCCCGCGTCGACGCCGTGCTCGACATCGTCGGGCTCACCGCGGTGGCCGACCGGCGGGCCGGGAAATTCTCGCTGGGCATGGGACAGCGGCTGGGCATCGCCAGCGCCCTCCTCGGGGACCCCGGCGTGCTGCTCTTCGACGAGCCGGTCAACGGCCTCGACCCCGAGGGCATCCGCTGGGTCCGCCACCTGTTGCGCGACCTGGCGTCCGAGGGCCGGACGGTGCTCGTCTCGAGCCACCTCATCAACGAGATGGCGCTGACCGCGGAGCGCCTCGTGGTCATCGGCCGCGGCACCCTGATCGCCGAGACCAGCGTCGACGACTTCGTGGCCCGCCACCAGAGCGACGCGGTCCGGGTCGTGACGCCGACGCCGCAGCGCTTCGTGGCGGCGCTCTCGCGGGCCGGGGCCCGTCCCTCCGTCGAGGGCGACGGCGCCATCGTCGCCTCGGGCCTGTCCTCCGCCGCCATCGGCGAGCTGGCAGCCGATCTGGAGCTCACGGTGCACGAGCTCACGCCGTTGCGCGCCTCGCTGGAGGATGTCTTCATGGACCTCACCAGCTCGTCCGTCGAATACCACTCGCACACGCTCGACCACGCCGCCGCCGCGCTACCTGCCCGCTGAAGGACCTTCGATGACCACCCTCCCCTTGACCACCGTCGTGACCACGCGCGGTGCGCGCACCGCCGGCGTGGTCCCCTGGCGCGCCGGACTGCGCCACGCCATGCGGGCCGAGTGGACCAAGCTCGTCTCCTTGCGCTCGACCCGGTGGACGTTGCTCGTCACCGCCGCCGGGGCGTTGCTCGTGACCTTCCTGTCCACCCGAAGTGCGCTGCACCACCCCGTCCAGTGGTATCAGGGCTTTGATCCCACCAACCAGTCACTGGCCGGCCTCGCGGTCGGCTCGCTCGCCATCGGGGTCCTCGGCGTGCTCGCCATCAGCGGCGAGTACGGCACGGGGACGATCCGCTCGTCACTGGCCGCCATGCCGCGCCGCGGCGTCCTGCTGACGGCCAAGGTGGTCGTGGTCGGGCTCTGCACGCTGGTCATCGGCGAGGCACTCAGCTTCGTCGTCTTCTTCGAAGGCCAGGCCGTGCTGTCGGGGGGCGCGCCCACCGCCTCGCTCGGTCAGCCGGGTGTGCTGCGGGCGGTGGCGCTGTCGGGAGCCTTCCTTGCCCTCTTCGCGCTGCTGGGGCTGGGGCTCGGCACCGTCATCCGCCACACCGCCGGCGCCATCGCGGTGTTCGCCGGCTTCACGTTGCTGGCGCCCATCCTGCTCCACTCCATCTCGGAGAGCATCTCCCGTTACGCGCCCGAGCTCATCTTCGCCAACTCGGTGGCGGCCGTCGCTCGGCAGGACAACTCCCTGTCGGTCACAATCGGGGTCGTGGTCATGCTCTCCTACTGCGTCGCGGCGCTGGGCCTGGGAGCCGTGCTCCTCAACCGGCGGGACGCGTGACGCCGGACCAGAGCGAGGACAGCGGCGTCAGGGTGCGCATCCGGGGTCGCGAGATGTCACTTGCGCTCAGCGAGGAGCAGGCCGAACGGGCCAGGGTGCTGGCGCACGGGATCCTGCACGAGCCCTTCACGAAGCGGGTGTGGAGCGAGCTGGCGTTCTTTCTTCTGAGCTCCGCGCTGGCGGGGGTCGGACTGCTGTTCGTGTCCTTCACCATGGCGGCCGGCCTCATCCTGGCCATCACTTTCTTCGGATTGGCCGTGCTGGCGCTGTCGCTGCGGAGCGCCCGCGGTATCGGCGGCCTCGAGCGCGGCCTGGCCCGCAGCATGCTCGGCGAATTGGTGGAGGATCCCCAGCCCTTCGCCGGCCGTCCCGGGTTCCTCGGCTGGCTCCAGTCCTGCCTGCGCGACCGGGTGTCCTGGCGCGCCGTGGGCTACCTGGCGCTGAAGGTGCCGTGGTCCGTCCTCGGTGTGCTGGTGGCCGTGAGCCTGTGGTGGGACGCCTTCGCCTGTCTCCTCGTCCCGCTCTTCGGACGGAACGGCGGCGGCCCCCCGGTGTGGGGGCTCGGCCGGGTGTTCTTCCCGGGGAATTCCTTCAACGCCGGTCCGATCGGCTTCTTCCACACCGTGGCCATCTTCGTTCTCGGCGCCATCTTCTTCTTCACGGCGCCCTGGGTCATGCGGGGTTTCGTCAACGTCGACCGCCTGCTGATCCGCGGCCTGCTCGGGCCCGATCCCATGGCGACCCGGGTGCGCTCGCTCGAGCAGGCCCGGACGCACACGGTCGATGCCTCGGCCGCGACGCTGCGCCGGATCGAGCGCGACCTGCACGACGGCACCCAGGCCCAGCTGGTGGCGCTCGCCATGCGCCTCGGCATGGCGAAGGAGAAGCTCGAGGACGACGCCGAGCACGTCGATCTCGCCCGGGTGCGCGAGCTGGTCGACGCGGCCCACCGTGGGGCGAAGGAGGCCATCGCCGAGCTGCGCGACATCGCCCGCGGCATCCACCCGCCGGCGCTCGACATCGGGTTGGAGGGCGCCCTGGCCACGCTGGCTGCCCGCAGTGCGGTGCCCACCGAGCTCGCCGTCGAGCTCCAGACACGGCCCACGCCGGCCATTGAGGCGATCGCCTACTTCTGCGTGGCCGAGCTCCTCGCCAACGTGGCCCAGCACGCCCAGGCCTCGCGGGCCTCGGTCTCCTGCGCGCAGCAGGGCACGTGGCTGCGCATCGTCGTGCGCGACGACGGGACGGGCGGCGCCCAGCTGACGACGGTCGGCTCCTCCTCGAGCGGCCTGGCCGGGTTGGTCGACCGCGTGCACGCCGTCGACGGGCAGCTGCACCTCGTCAGCCCCCCCGGCGGCCCGACCGTGGTCACCGTCGACCTCCCCCTCGGCGCCTGATGGTCGGCGCGCTCCGCATCGCCATCGCCGAGGACTCCGCCATCCTGCGCGACGGGCTGGTCCAGCTGCTCGTCGACCGCGGCTTCGCCATCACGGGCGCCGTCGGGGATCCGGCCGCGCTCCGCAGCTCGGTGGCCCAGAACCCGCCCGACGTCGCCGTGATCGACATCCGCATGCCGCCGACCTTCACCGACGAGGGCCTCCGCCTCGCGCTCGAGCTGCGCGCCCGCCACGAGGGGCTGGGCATCCTCCTGTTCTCCCAGTACATCGAGACCCGCTACGCCGCCGACCTCCTGGCCGACGACGCCGCCGGCATCGGCTACCTGCTGAAGGACCGCGTGGCCGACGTCAGCGACTTCGTCGAGGCGTTGGAGCGGGTCGCCGTCGGAGGGACCGCCTTGGATCCCGAAGTCGTCACGCAACTCCTCGGCGCCACGCGCCGCGCCGGCTCGCTGTCCGTCCTCACCACCCGCGAGCGTGAGGTCCTGGCGCTGATGGCCGAGGGACGCTCGAATGCCGCCATCGCCCACGCGCTGGTCGTCAGCGAGGGCGCGGTCGAGAAGCACGTCGCCAACATCTTCGCCAAGCTCGACCTGCCGGTCTCGGACAAGGACCACCGCCGGGTGCTGGCGGTTCTGCGCTTCCTCGAGTCCTGAGCTTCCTCGAGTCCTGACGCGCGGCGCTACTCGACCCCGAGGAGCGCGAGGCCTCTCCGCAGGAAGGCCGCAGCCGCCCCGGCGTCGTCGACCGCCGACTGCGGCAGGACCGCGCCGAACGGCGCATTCCAGTACCCGGGGTCGCTGGGTCGCTCCGGACCCCACGGTCCGACGTACACGTAGGGCTCCTCGGAAAATGCGTCCCCCGGCGAGAGGCCGAGGTTGACGCCCCACCCGGACCCGAGGTCGAGGCCGGTTCCCACGTCGAAGTGCTCGGGCCAGAGCTGAATGGTCGACCATCCCCGCGCGGGCGGCGGGTCCGACGTGACGACGTCGAGCACCCGCCAGCCGAGGTCGAACCACCCGTACAGGACGTCGAGGTCTTCCTCTGCGACGTGCAGCTGCTCGTCGGGTGGACCCGGCTCCGGCGTCGAAGGGCCCGCAGAGAAGTCAGAGGTCAGGTCCGCCCCGGCGAACGCCGCCAGCTCGGCCAGCGTCGCGCCGTCCATGGGCATGGACCGTGCCGCCGCGCCGACCTCACGGACGAGGCGCGGGCCGGCGACCCGCACCACCTCGGGCTCGGACCCGAAGGCGGGGGTGGCCAGGCCGAGCGGGCTGGCCCGGAGGCCGAAGCGCCCGCTCACCGCGGCCCGCCGGCGTCCGAGGACGTGGACGGCAATCCGGTGCAGGTCGGTGCGGGTCGTGTGCATCCCGGCTCCGGACAGTATCGCCGGGCGCCCCCCCACGGTGCGGGCACGCCCTTCGGGTGCAACCGCTGTCTCAGCGGGCTGAACGACCCAATTGCGGAAATCTGCGCGCCGTGTCCGTTCGCCGGGTAAAAAGGTGACTCGTGAGGGTGATCCGTGAGGGATTCGGGAGCCGGAAGGCTCCATCGATCGGCATCGTGCTCGGCGCCGGCGGTGTGGTGGGTCAGGCGTACCAGGCCGGTGTCCTGTCCGCGTTGCGGCGCGAGACCGGCTGGGATCCACGGCAGGCCACCGTCATCGTCGGCACCTCGGCGGGTTCGGTGACCGGTGCGGCGCTGCGCATCGGGGTCCCCGCCACCGACCTCGCCGCGTCGCTCTACGGGGTCCCGACCTCACGGCGGGGCGGCGCCATCCTCCGCCGCATCCTCCCCTCCGACGCCGAGCCGCTGCCCACCCCGTCGGTCGGCTCGCTGTTCCGCCCCTGGAACCTGCCATCCCCCGCTCTGGTCACGCGGGTCGTCCGGCGGCCCCTGGCCTTCCGGCCCGAGGTGGCGGCCATGACGCTGCTCCCGCGGGGGCGGATCGACATCTCCGAGCGGGCCCGGGGCCTCGACGAGCACATGGGCAGCCGGTGGCCGGAGGGCCTGCGGATCTGCACCGTCCGGCGCTCCGACGGGGCCCGGGTGGTCTTCGGCCGGGACGGGGCGCCCCCGGCGCGGCTGGCCGCCGCCGTGCTGGCCTCGTGCGCCATCCCCGGCTACTTCCGGCCGGTCGACATCGGCGGCACCGAGTACGTGGACGGCGGAGTCCACTCGGCCACCAACGCCGACGTGCTCCGGTCCGAGGACCTCGACGTGGTGGTCGTCATTTCGTCCATGTCGGCGGCGCACGGCAGTGCCAACGGGCCCGACGGGTGGCTCCGGCGGACCGTCCACCGGCGCATGGAACGCGAGATCGCACGACTGGAAGACGCCGGGATCACCGTTATCAGCCTGGAGCCGGGAGCCGAGTCCCGCCGTGCCATGGGACTGCGTGCGATGGCCGAGGACCGGAGCCCGCAGGTGATCGAGGCGGCCTACGAGGAGACCCGCCAGCGCATTCTCGCCACACCCTTCCTCGCCTCGCTGGGCGACCCGCTCGCCGCCGCGCACGCCGGCTGACGCCCCGGGGAGCCGGACCGGCCGGTAGTAGCGTGGGCGTCCGGGGGTAGCGCTGAAGGGAGGACCGATGGGTCCTGATCGCCTGAGCCCGCAGGACGCCTCGTTTCTCCACATCGAGGATCAGGTGTCCCACATGCACATCGCCTCGGTCGCCATCTTCGAGGGACCCCCGCCGCCGTTCGGCGACATCGTGACGATGGTGGACGCCAAGCTCGATCTGGTCCCGCGCTACCGCCAGAAGGTCCGCTTCGTCCCGTTCGAGCTCGGACGTCCGGTGTGGGTCGACGACCCGCACTTCAACATCGAGTACCACCTGCGACACACGGCGTTGCCCTCGCCCGGCGGGGAGAGCGAGCTGCGCAAGCTGGTGGGGCGCGTCATGGCGCAGCAGCTGGACCGCTCGAAGCCGCTGTGGGAGATCTGGGTGGTCGAGGGGCTCGAGGACGGGCGCTGGGCGATCCTGGCCAAGACCCACCACGCGCTGGTCGACGGCGTCTCGGGCACCGACCTGCTGGCGGTGATCATGGACCTCAGCCCGGAGGTCGAGCGCCCCGCGCCGTCGCACTGGACGGCCCACCCGGAGCCCTCGGGACTGCAGCTGATGGTGGACGCGATCGAGAACATCATGCAGTCGCCCTACGAGCAGGTGCGCGCCGCACGGGCCCAGACGCGGGCGCTCCGCCGCATGGCGGGCTACGTGCTCGAGGTCGCCGGTGGCATCTTCTCCCTCGGCGGGCTCATGCGCCCGACCCCGCTGTCCAGCCTCAACGGCCCCCTCGGCCCGCACCGGCGCTACGCCTGGGCCACCACGTCGGTCGACGACATCAAGCGGGTGCGCCACGCCCTCGGCGGGACGTTCAACGACGTGGTGCTGGCCAGCATCACCAACGGCTTCCGGGAGCTGTTGTTGTCGCGCGGTGAGAGCGTCGAGCGGGTCGTGCGCACCCTGGTGCCCGTTTCGGTCCGTCCGCGTGACGCGGCCGGGAAGGCGATCGGCGACGGCACCTACGAGAACAAGGTGTCCGCCATGTTCGCCGAGCTGCCGGTCGACATCGACGACCCCGCTCTGCGCCTCCACGTCATCACCGAACAGATGAAGGATCTCAAGGACTCCAGTCAGGCCCTGGCCGGCGAGGCGCTCACCTCCATGTCGGGCTTCGCGCCACCCATGCTGCTCGCCCTGGGCATGCGCCTGGCGACGAGGGCGGGGCAGCGCAACGTGAACACCGTCACCACCAACGTGCCCGGCCCGCAGTTCCCGCTCTACGCCGCGGGCCGGCGGATGATCCGCGCCTTCCCCTACGTGCCCCTCGGGGGGCAGATGCGGCTGGGCATCGCCATTTTCTCCTACGACGGCGAGGTCAACTTCGGGATCACCGGGGACTACGACTCGACCGCGGACATCGACATCCTGGCGGGTGGGATCGAGGACGGGATGACGCAGATGCTCAAGGTGTGCGAGCAGCCGCCCGGTTGAGCATCACCCTCCCCAGTCCGCGATGCGGGCCACCTCGTCGTCGATGTAGGCCCGTAGATCCGAGACGATGACCCGCTCGACGGAACGCCCGACGATGGGCACGCGGATCTTCAGGTCGCCCTCCACCTCGACGTCGGTGGTGCCGGGCCCGCCGTCGCCCTC
The DNA here is from genome assembly GCA_963719485.1 of uncultured Acidimicrobiaceae bacterium. Classification (GTDB taxonomy): domain Bacteria; phylum Actinomycetota; class Acidimicrobiia; order Acidimicrobiales; family RAAP-2; genus Bog-473. The sequence goes on along the minus strand of OY970387.1, from coordinate 1,397,032 downwards.
CTCGAAGCGGTAGGTGCCGCTGGCACTGAGGCGGTCCGGGTAGTGGTCGGGCAGCACGACCCAGCTCGAACGGGCCTCGGCCGGCACGATCTCCGTCCGGGTGATCCACGACATCTTGGCCGGGTCGACCACCGCCCGCACTGCGGGCGACACGGAGCCGGTGAAGGCGAGGCGCACCTCGAGGAGGATGCGGTCATCCCCTTCCTCGTGCCGCACGACCTCGCGCACGGCGATGTTGTCGCGTTCGGGGCGACCCTCGTAGAAAGTCGGCGATCCGTAGGCCGCCATGGCCCGGCCCGGCGGCACCGCCACCGCCTGCCGGATGGCGAATTTCACGGGGTGGGACGCGTCGAGGGCAGGCCCAGTTTCCGGTGGTCCCAGCTGACGGTCCGCTCGACGTTGAGCTTCACCGCGACCCGCTTGTGCAGCATGATCTCGAGGATCGGCTTGAGCTCGTCGGTGTAGGGCCCGTTGTACCGCTCGTAGACGCTGATGCCGAGCTCCCAGAGCTTGTCCGGGTCGTCGACGATCTCCGCCCGGCCGACCAGCTCCACGCCCCTCAATTCCTCGTAGTAGTCGCCGTCCTCGAACAGCAGCGTGAGGCGGGGGTCCCGGCGCAGGTTCTGGACCTTTTGCGACTTGGCCTTGGTCTCCACCGTGACGCAGCCGTCCAGGAACCCGTACCACATGGCCACCGCGTGGATGGAGCCGTCCCCGGACAGGGAGCACATCGTCATGTTCCGCCGCTCGGCGAGGAACGACTCCACCTCGGCGGGTGTCATCTGTATGGCCTTGCGCTGATTCACGCCGTGGCCCATGGCCTCGGTCATCCGGTACCTCCCACTCGTGTGTGAGGGAGCGTAATCCTCTGAGCAGGGCCGCAGCCTTCAAAGTTCATCTGCAGAACACTTGATGGTTGCAACGGTTTCACGGGCCGTTCACCTCGGCTCCGTACCGTGTGAGCCGATGGCGACCATGGATCACTCCAGCCGGGACCGACGTTGCGCTCCCGGTGCCGGTCACCATTGCGGCCAGGAAACGCTGGCCGAGGTCATCATCATCCGACCGGAGCGCTCACACCGCGCCGGGTTCATCGGGTCGTTGGCCACCCTGGCGCGGGTCTTCGTCTCCCCGCGCACCCAGGCGACGTCGGTGCGATCGACCCCCCGTCCGCCGTCGTCGCCTGCTCTTCTCCCGTTCAGGCCGTCCCGGTTCCCCCACGACGCTGCCTGAGGGGGACCACGGCGTGGCGATCACAACCCCACGGGCGGCCGGTGGCCGAACCCCACCGGCCGACCCGCCCCGTGACAACCGACCGCTCGTCCTGGTGGTCGACGACGAGGAGTCCTACCGCCAGGCGCTGGCCTCGGGACTCACCCGCGAAGGCTTCACGGTCGAGTCCGCCGGCGACGGGCACGAGGCGCTGCGCCTGTTCCACCGGGTGCATCCCGACCTGGTCCTGCTCGACGTCATGTTGCCCGACCAGTCCGGCATCGAGATCTGCCAGCAGATGCGGAGCCTCAAGCCGGTGCCGATCATCATGGTGACCGCACGCGACTCCGAGGTCGACATCGTGCTCGGTCTCGAATTGGGCGCCAGTGACTACGTGGCCAAGCCCTTCCGCCTGCGCGAGCTGGTCGCCCGCATGCGGGCGGTGTTGCGCCGCGGCATCGCCGTCGCCGAGCACCACGAGGAGGTCCTCAGCGTCGGTCCCGTCCGCCTCGACGCCGGCCGCCGCGAGGTCACCGTCAGCGAGGTGCCCGTGGAGCTCTCCCGCAAGGAGTTCGACCTCCTGGCCCTGCTGATGGCCCACAGCGGCCAGGTCGTCACGCGTGACTGGTGCATCGACCGGCTCTGGTGGGATCAGGAGCTGACCGACACCCGCACCCTCGACACCCACATCAAGCGGCTCCGCCGGAAGGTGGAGCCCGACCCGGCCAACCCGCGCCACCTGGTCACCGTCCGTGGGGTGGGCTTCCGCTTCGAGGGGTAGCCGGGCGCAGACGAACGCTTTCGCCCTACATTGAGCGGATGCGAAAAGGCGACGTTGTTCCCGACTTCACACTGCCCGACCAGACAGGAACGCCGCGCTCATTGAGCGGGTTCCTCGCCAACGGGCCGGTTGTCCTGTTCTTCTACCCGGCGGCCATGACCTACGGCTGCACCAAGGAGAGCTGCCACTTCCGGGACATGGCCGGCGAGTTCGCCGCCGTCGGGGCCCAGCCGGTCGGCATCAGCGCCGACGGCGTGGAGAAGCAGAAGCAGTTCGACGAGAAGGAGAGCCTCGGTTTCCCGCTGTTGTCCGACTCCGACCGGACGGTGGCGTCCCAGCTCGGGGCCAAGCGCGGCATCAGCTTCCTGCCGAACAAGCGGGTCACCTACGTGATCGACACCGACCGCACCATTCTCGACGTGTTCCACACCGAGGTCTCCATGGGTGCGCACGCCGACAAGGCACTCGCCCTCCTGAAGGCTCGACCCGCTGCCTGACCGCACCGTCGTCGTCACGGGTGCCGCATCGGGCATCGGCGCCGCCACCGCGGCGCGGCTCGGTGCTGCGGGTTGGCACGTCATCGGAGTCGACAAGGACGCGACCGACATCGTGGCCGACCTGTCGACCGGCGCAGGGCGCCGCGACGCCGTCGCGGCCGCGACGGAACGGTCCGGCGGCACGCTGGCGGGCATCGTGACCTGTGCCGGGTTGGCCGCCTTGCCCGACCGGCCCGGCTCCCTCCTCACCGCCGTGAACTACTTCGGCACGGTGGACGTCCTCGAGGGTCTGCGGCCACTGCTCACACCGGGCGGTGCTGCGGTGGCCATCAGCTCGAACTCGACCACTGTGCAACCGGCCATCCCGGCCGACCTGGTCGAGGCCCTCCTCCACCACGACGAGGAGCTGAGCGCGCAGATCGCCGACACCCGTGACTCCCTGGTGGCCTACCCCGCCAGCAAGCTGGCGTTGGCCCACTGGGTGCGCCGGCACGCGACGGGGCCCGACTGGGCGGGCTCGGGTCTCCGCCTCAATGCCATCGCCCCGGGCCTGATCGACACGCCGATGGTGGGGGGCATGCGGGCCGACCCCGAAGCCGGGCCACTGCTCGACATGTTGCCCATCCCGCTCGGACGCCCGGGCCGGCCCGAGGAGATCGCCGCGCTGGTGGACTTCCTGCTCGGGCCCGACAGCGCCTTCTTCTGCGGCTCAGTCGTCTTCTGCGACGGGGGCAGCGACGCGCTCCTGCGCACGAACGACTGGCCTGCGGCCTGGGACATCTCCGTCCGCCGCCTCGGCCAGCAGCTCTCCTGATCGCGCCGTCACCGGGAGGCTGACCGCCATGCCGGGCCGGATCCTGGTGGACACCACGCCGCTGCGGGAGAGCCGCGACTTCCGCCTGCTCTTCATCGGTCAGCTCATCTCCGTCATGGGGACGCAGCTGACGGTCGTGGCCATCCCCTATCAGGTGTACTCCATGACGCACTCCACCCTGCAGGTGGGGGCGATCAGCCTGGCGCAGCTCTTCCCCTTCCTCGCCGGGGCACTCTCCGCAGGGCCCATCGGCGACTCCGTCGACAAACGCCGGATCATGGTGTGGTCGGCGGTCGCCCTGATGCTCACCAGCGGCGGCATGGCCGTCAACGCCGCCGTCGCGCACCCGTCGCTGGCCGCGCTCTACGTCATCAGCTCCCTGGCGGCCGGCCTCACGGGGTTCTCGAGCACCGCCCGCATGGCTGCGGTGCCCGGCATGGTCGAGCGGCGGCACATCCCCGCCGCCGCCGCCATGACACAGATCGTCTTCCAGCTGGGCGTCATCGTGGGACCTGCGCTCTCCGGCGTGCTGCTCGGCATCGGGCTCCCGCTCGTCTACGCCCTCGACGCCGCCTCGTTCGTGGTGGCCGCCGTCACCTCGGCCATGATGGCTCCGATCCCGCCGCACGAGGGAGCCGCGGGCGTCTCGCCCTGGCAGTCGACCAAGGAGGGGCTGCGCTACCTGCGCTCACGTCAGGCGCTGCAGGGCGTCTACCTGATCGACATCAACGCCATGGTGTTCGGCATGCCGCGGGCGCTGTTTCCCGCCATGGCCGGCTCCGTCTTCGGGGGCGGCACCATCACCCTCGGCTTCCTGTACGCCGCGCCCGGCGTCGGCGCGCTGATCGGGGCCGTGACCACGGGCTGGGTCGCCAACCTGCGTCGCCAGGGCTGGGCGGTGATCGTTGCGGTCTGCGTCTGGGGTGCGGCCATCGCGCTGTTCGGGTTCACCGACACGCTCTGGATCGCCCTGGCCCTGCTGGCCGTCGCGGGGTGGGCCGACGTCATCTCGGCCGTCCTGCGCAACACGATGCTCCAGAGCTCCATTCCCGACCGGTTCCGCAGCCGGATGTCCTCCATCCAGATGGCCGTCGTCCAGGGCGGGCCCCGCCTCGGTGACATGGAATCCGGCGCCGTCGCCACGCTCACCAGCATCGAATTCTCCGTCGTCTCGGGTGGCCTCGCCTGCATCATCGGTGCCGCCGTCATCGGCGCGCTGCTGCCGGTGTTCCGGCACCACGTGGCCGGTCAGGTCGACGACGTGCCCATATGATCCGGCAATGAGCAACACGTTCGCCGAACCGACCTGGGGCGAAGTCGACCCTACCGCCCTCAGCCGCATCCTCGTTGTCTCGCCCCACTTCGACGACGCCGCCATGGGCGCCGGCCATCTGATCGCCAGCTACGACGACACGACGGTCGTCACGGTGCTCGGCGGGCGCCCGCCGGCCTACCCCGACGAGCCCTCGGAGTGGGACGCACTGGGTGGCTTCGTGGCCGGCGACGACGTGGTGGGGGTGCGACGCGAGGAGGATGCGGCGGCGATGGCGGTCCTCGGGTCCGGTTACGAATGGCTCGAGTTCGCCGACCACCAGTACCTGGCCCCGCCCGATCGGCCCACGCCGGCCGACGTGGCACCCGATCTCGCCGCCACCATCGCCGAGTTCGATCCCACCTCCGTGTTCTTCCCCATGGGACTCGCCAACCCCGATCACGTGATGGTGCACGACGCCTGCCTCCTGGTGCGTCAGGAACAGCCCCAACGCGAGTGGTTCTGCTACGAGGACCACGGCTACAAGCACCTGCCCGGCATGCTGGCCTGGCGGGTGGCGAAGCTGCTGCGCTCGCATCCCTGGCCGACTCCCGCCATCGTCCCGCACGTGCCCGACGAGGAGCGCAAGCGCCGCGCCGTCTGGTGCTACACGTCGCAGATCGCCCCGCTCGAGCAGGACCACGCGCTCACGGCGCGCATGCAGGGCCGCGTCCCCGAGCAGTTCTGGCGCCTGGCCGCGCCCCCGGCGGGGTGGGAAGGCCTGGCCGACTTCATCTGAGGCCGGGGCGCGCAACGGCCCGCCCGGGGGGGCGGGCGGGCCGTCTGCGGGACGCCCATGTCTGAGGACCTGTCCGGCCGGTCCACCGCTGTAGAGACACCGGCGGTCCTGACACTGTCGATAGTGCGCCGCCTTCGTCCCCCGTACAAGGGAACGTCCGAGAGTTCACACATCGGAAATCTCAGGCCGTGGCCGGCTGCGGCGAGACCTCGGCGATCTCGACCCTCTGCTCCTCAGCCACTGAGCACGAGACAGGCCGGAGGCCCGAAAACTGGGACGTTTAGCCCTATCTCGCGTGGTCCGCGGGAGTGCACCATGGTGGGGTGGTCATCGACAGAGACCTCCTGACGCGGGCCCTTGGCAAAAGGTGAGGAACCGCGCGGGTCGGACGACCTGAGCGGGCGGACCTCGTTGGCTCCCGGGCCAGGCTTCGAGCGACGGGTGTGGCGACCCCTGTTGCAGAAGCACTGGCCCGGGAGGTCACCGCTCTCGGCGCCCTGATCGGACCGTCCGCCGGTGCGACGCCGGCCCCCAGGGGTTGCGCAGCCGGCCCGTCACTAGAGTCGGGGCGGTGCCAGGGGACGACGAGCGGACGGTGGAGGCCGGCGGGCGCGCGGTTCGCATCTCGCGGCCGGACAAGGTGTACTTCCCGGCCCTCGACGCCACGAAGTTCGACCTCGTCAGCTATTACCTCGACGTGGGGGACCATCTGCTCAATACCGCCGGCGGCCGTCCCGCCATGTTGCAGCGGTTTCCCGAGGGGGCTACGGGCAAGTCCTTCTACCAGAAGCGCATCCCGGCGGGCGCACCGGACTGGCTCCAGTCGACCACCGTCTCCACCCCCAACGGCACCACCTCCAACGCGCTCGTCGTGGCCGACATCGCCCACGTCGTGTGGGCGGTGAACATCGGCTGCATCGGCCTGCACCTGTGGCCCTACCTCGCCGCCGATCCCGCGCACGCCGACGAGCTGCGCATCGACCTCGACCCGACGACGGGCATCGGCTTCGAGGAGGTGCGGGCCGTCGCCCTGCTGTGCCGCGACGTGCTCGAGGAGCTCGGCCTGCGCGGCTACCCGAAGACGACGGGCAACAACGGGCTGCACGTGTATCTGCGGCTCGAGGCGCGCTGGGACTCGGTGGAGGTGCGCGCCGCCGCCGTCGCCCTGGCCCGCGAGCTCGAGCGGCGGTTCCCGGACCTGATCACGGCGAACTGGTGGAAGGAGGAGCGCGGCAGCCGTGTCTTCGTCGACTTCAACCAGAACGCCCCCCACAAGACGGTCTTCGGTGCCTGGTTCGCCCGGCCCCGCACGGGCGGACAGGTCTCGACCCCCCTCACCTGGGAGGAGGTCGAGACGGTGGTGCCCAACGACCTGACCATCCGCACCGTGCCCGATCTGGTGCGGCGGCGGGGCGACCCCTGGGCCGACATCGCCGCCAGGCCGCAGTCGATAGAGCCCCTGCTGGCCCTGGCCGCGCGCGACAAGGAGGCCGGGCTGCACGACGCCCCGTGGCCGCCCCAATATCCCAAGATGCCGGACGAGCCGCCCCGGGTGGCCCCGAGCCGGGCCAAGAAGGCGTAGCCGGTGGAGCCGCTCGACGCCCTCAACCGGATCGCCTTCCTGCTCGAGCGCAGCGGGGCCGACACCTACAAGGTGCGCGCCTTCCGTGGCGCGGCGCGGGCCGTGGCGGACATGGACGCCGACACGCTCGCCGCGCTGGCCCGCGCCGGGCGGCTGCAGAGCATCGACGGCGTCGGCAAGTCCACGGCGCAGGTCATCGACGAGGCGCTCGAGGGAAAGGTGCCCGACCGCCTGACCCAACTGGAAGAGGCGCCCGACGACATGGAGCTCGACGCGCCGGCGCAGGCGCTGCTGGGCTCGCTGCGCGGGGACTGCCACTCCCACTCCGACTGGTCCGACGGGGGGAGTCCCATCCGCGAGATGGCCGAAGCGGCGAGGGAACTGGGACACGAGTACCTGGTGCTCACCGACCACAGCGCCCGCCTCACGGTGGCGCACGGCCTCGACGCCGAGCGGCTGCGGGCCCAGCTCGACGTGCTCGCCGAGCTCAACGACGACCTGGCACCGTTCCGCATCCTGACCGGCATCGAGGTGGACATCCTCGAGGACGGGTCACTCGACCAGGAGCTGGACCTCCTGGCCGAGCTGGACGTCGTCGTGGCCAGCGTGCACTCGAAGCTGCGCATGGAGGCACCGGCCATGACCGAGCGCATGCTGGCGGCGATCGAAAGCCCGCACACCGACATCCTGGGCCACTGCACCGGGCGCCTGATCACGGGGCGGGGCCGGGCGCAGTCGACCTTCGACGCCGACGCGGTGTTCGGCGCCTGCGCCCTCACGGGCACGGCGGTGGAGATCAACTCGCGGCCCGAGCGCCAGGACCCGCCCCAGGACCTGCTCCGCCGGGCCCTCGAGCTCGGCTGCTCGTTCTCCATCGACACCGACGCCCACGCGCCGGGCCAATTGGGCTGGCTCGGCCGCGGCTGTGCCAAAGCCGTGGACGCCGAGGTGCCGGCCGAGCGGATCGTCAACCGCGGCGGGATCGACGATCTGCTGGCCTGGGCCGGGTCGCATGAGGGCTGACCCGACGTGACGCTCCCCGTGCGCCCGCCGGTGGCGCCCATGCTGGCCAAGCTCTCACGCGAGCTCCCCCGCGGCGCCGGCCTCTTCTACGAACCCAAATGGGACGGCTTCCGCTGCATCGTGTTCCGCGACGGCGACGAGGTCGAGCTCGGGAGCCGGAACGAGAAGCCGCTGACGCGCTACTTCCCCGAGCTCGTCGACGCCCTCCGCCGGGAGCTCCCGGAGCGGTGCGTGCTCGACGGGGAGATCGTCATCGCCGGCCCCGGGGGCCTCGAGTTCGACGCACTGTCGCAGCGCATTCACCCGGCTGAGAAGCGCATCCGTCAACTTGCCGCATCGACGCCCGCCTCCTTCGTCGCCTTCGACCTGTTGGCTCTGGGCGACCGCTCCTGCATGGACACGCCCTACGCGCAGCGGCGCGCCGCGCTGGAGAAGGCGCTCAGGAAGGCCCGTCCGCCGGTGCACCTCACCCCGGTCACCGAGGACCCCGACGTGGCGGCGGACTGGTTCTCCCGCTTCGAGGGTGCCGGGCTCGACGGCGTGGTGGCCAAGGACGGTGCGCTCACCTACCAGCCCGACAAGCGGGCGATGGTCAAGGTCAAGCACCAGCGCACCGCGGACTGCGTGGTGGCGGGCTTCCGCACCCACAAGGACGGCGCCGGGGTGGGCTCGTTGCTGCTCGGTCTCTACGACCCCTCCGGGACCCTGCACCATGTCGGTGTGGCGTCGGGCTTCAGCGTGGCCCGCCGGCGCGAGCTGGTGGCCGAGCTCGATCCGTACCGGGAGAACGCATTGCGCGACCACCCGTGGGCGGGCTGGGCCGACGCGCAGGCGTCCGGACGGGCCCCTGGCGGCACGAACCGCTGGAACGCCGGCAAGGACATGACCTGGGAGCCGCTGCGGCCCGAGGCGGTGGTGGAGGTCTCCTACGACCACCTGCAGCAGGACCGTTTCCGGCACGCCACGTCGTTCGTGCGCTGGCGCCCCGACCGCGACCCCGTTTCGTGCACCTACGCGCAGCTCGACACGCCGGTGCCGATGGAGTTGAGCGAGGTCTTCGGGACGGCCTGAGCGTCAGCCGAACAGCTCGGGGTCGGCCGCCAGCTCGGCCCGGACCGCGGCCTCCCAGAAGCCGATGAAACCCTCGCCGTCACTCCGGGCCACCAGGTCGATGAAGGACGGCGGGACCCGGGAGGCGCCCGTCCCGCCGGCGGCCCGCGCGTACCAGGCGTGCTGGCAGCGCTGCTCGAGGGCGACTGCCCGTTGGTGCACCGCCCGGGCCGACCCGCCCAGCACGAACACGCCGTGGCCGGCCAGGAGCGCCATGGACGCGTCGCCCATCGTCTCGACCGCCCGCCGCGCGCTCGAGGCGTCGTTCACCGGGCCCTCGTACTCGTCGACCAGGACCAGCGTCCCGCCCCCGAGCGCGGAGCTCTGGTCGAGGATCGGGGGCAGCTCGCCGAGGTCCGCCCACACCGTGCCGAAGAGCGGGTGGTTGTGCACCGCCCACCCGACGTCCGCGAGCAGCTTGTGCAGTTCGAGGTGCAGCGGGATGCCGAGGGGGACGGGCCAGTCCCCTTCGACGACGCGTCCGTCGAGGTCGATGCGCAGCACCTGGGACGGGCGCAGCTCCGCCCAGGTCAGCAGCCACGGGTTGCACAGCAGCGTGCCGTCACCCAGGTTGACCGTGATGTGCCCGGCCAGGTGGTCGTTGTAACCCTCCCGCCACAGCGCACGGGCGAGCACCACGAGCTCCTCGCGGGGTGAGATCGGGGATGAGCTTCTCGGCGGTCGGCGTGAACAACGGTCAGCTCCTCTCAGCGCGGCAGGATCAGGTCCGGCAGCGGGTGGCGGTAGAGCGCGGCGGCGTTCTCGCAGCACATGGCGCGCAGCTCGTGCGCGGGGATGTGTCCCCAGCACTTCGAGATTACGTCCTGGGTGTCGGGCCACGTGCTGTCGCCGTGCGGGTAGTCCACCTCGACCATGATGTGGTCGACCCCGATGGCGTGGCGGGTGTCGATGGTCGAGGGATCGTCAATGGTGCAGAACCAGAAGTTGCGCTTCAGGACGTCGGCCGGCCGCACGGCCCAACCCTTGCCGTAGCCGGAGCGGTCGACGATGTTGTCGAGCCGGTCGGCCAGCATGGCCACCCAGCCGATGCCGCCCTCGCTCATGGCGATCTTGAGTTCGGGGAGACGCAGTGCGTAACCGGACCACAGCCATTCGGCGCAGGCGGTCAGCGAGAGCTGGCCGAAGAGCGTGGCCCCCAGGTGGAGCGTGTCGATGCCGGCCCCGGGCGGGGCCGGGGTGAGACCCGAGCTCCCGACGTGCAACGAGACGACGCTGTCGGTCTCGACCACGGCCTCCATGATCGGGTCCCAGTGCGCGCGGTCCCACAGCGAGGGCAGCCCGATCTCGTGCGGGCGCTCCGGGAACGTGACCGACGTGAAGCCCCGGTCCGCGTTGCGGCGGATCTCGGCCACGGCGAGGTCGGGATCGGCCAGGTAGGTGATCCCGAGCGGGACGATGCGATCGGGATGGCGCGAGTACCACTCCTCGAAAAGCCAGTCGTTCCAGGCCCGGATGCAGGCCAGGCCCAGGTCGCGGTCCTCGGCGTCGAAGAAGACCCGACCACAGAAACCGGTGATCATCGACGGGAAGTTCACCGACGCCCACACCCCGTTGATGTCCATGTCGCGCACACGGGCGTCCACGTCGTAACAGCCGGGCCGCATCTGGTCGAAGCGGAAGGGCTCCAGCCCGTAGGTCTCGGGGCGCCGGCCCGCCACCGCGTTCATCCCCACCTGCGTGTAGCGCTGGCCCTCGAACTCCCAGACCTGGTGCCCCTCCGGCGTCTCGACGATGCGGGGGGCACGGTCCGCCAGCGCGGCCGGCACCCGGTTCTCGAAGGTGTGGGCGGGCTCGACGACGTGATCGTCCACCGAGATCACCGTGTAGCGCACCTCCCGGGGCTCCGGCTCGGGGAGGAAGAGATCCTCGTCCAGCACGAACCGGAGTATGCCCGACGGGAGCGGGCCGCGCTGCCGTGACATGCCGCGCCTGCGACCGATCCCGGATGGATACTGGAGCGGACGGGGTAAAGGAGGCGGTGTGCTGGCGCTGGTCATTGTGTCGACGTTCGTGGTGCTCCTCCTCGGCGTCCTGGTGGCGGGACTTCTCCGGAGCCACGCCGACATCCTGCGCTCGCTCCACGAGCTCGGGGTGGGTGTCGGGGACCCGACAGCGTCGGTGCCCGTCGCCGCCCCGGTCACCCTGGCCCCTCCGCACGCCGGCCCCACGCTGGGCGCGGCTCCCGCCGTGGCGGGCGTGACCCCGGCCGGGGACGCACGGGCGGTGGCGGTGGACAACAGCGACCACCTCACGCTGCTGGGGTTCCTGTCTTCGGGCTGCACCGGTTGCGCCGCCTTCTGGGACGCACTGCAGGAGCCGGGACGGCTCGAACTGCCGGACAGCACCCGTGTGGTGATCGTGACCAAGGGCCCCGACCGCGAGGTGCCGGGCGAGGTGCGGTCGAGGACGACCGGCCGCATCCCGGTGGTGATGTCCACCGACGCCTGGGTCGACTACCAGGTGCCCGGCTCCCCGTTCTTCGTGCTGGTCGACGGCGCCACGGGGCGCAAGGTCGGGCAGGGGGTGGCCAGCCACGTCGGGCAGCTGGCCGAACTGGTCCGGCGGGCCGAGCACGACCGGGGGCACGTCACCACGAGCCGCGGGCGCGGCCAAGGCGGCCCGGACCGCGAGGCCGCGGCCGACGACGTGCTGCGGGCGGCCGGGATCCTCCCGGGTGACCCGAGCCTCTACCCGCGCTCGCTCGACGACGTCTTCCCATTCGGTCGGGTCGCCGCCGATTCCCCGGGCGGCTCCTCCCGAGCCGAGTAGTGGCCACGATCGGCGCGCACGGCATCACGGCGCGCCTGCCCGCCGGCTTCGAGGGCCGGATCTTCGTGCGCCCCGCCGTGGTCGGCGTGTCCCATCCGGTCGCCCAGTTCGCCACCTTCCCCATTCCCGACGACATCGGTGACTTCGGGAGCGGCGCCGTCACGCTGATGGGGCCGTCGGACGTCTTCGCCACCCTCTTCGAGTACGGCCCCGAGAGTGTCGGCGCGGCACTCTTCGCACGCCAAGGCCGGCCGTCCGCCATGTCGGAGGCCGACTTCTCCCCCATGGTCCTGCGGCGGGGGATCCCCGGCCAGTCCGGCACCCAGTGGTTTTTCACCGAGGCCGGGCGTCCCTTCTCCTTCTACGCCGTGCTCGGCAGCCATGCGCTGCGTCCGGCGCTGGTGCCCCACGTCAACACGCTGCTCACCTCCCTCACCCTGAGCCCGGCGACGTCCGACCTCCCCGCGGCGAGGCCCCAATGGAACTGATCGGTCTGTACCTGATCGGTGCCGGTCTGCTCGTCGTCGCCGGCGTGGGCAAGGCGGTTCGGCCCGATGACACGGCCCGCGCCATGGTGTCGCTGGTGCCGGGGACGCCGTCTGTCCGGCTCGTGCGCTACGCCGTGCGAGCCGGCGCGCTGGCCGAGGCGGCGCTGGGCCTGGCCGCCATCGTCTTCCCGCGCCCGGCCACCGCGTTCCTCGTCGCGCTGTCGTACCTCTGCTTCTTCGGCGTCGTCGCCTTCGCCCGGCGGCGGGGAGGGCCGCTGGCGACGTGTGGCTGCTTCGGCCGACCGGACACGCCACCGACGGGGCTCCACCTGGTGATCGACCTCGCGCTGGCCGCCGCCGCGCTCGCCGTCGCCACCGGCGCGCCGGGCCACGGCACCCTGGGCACGCTGCTGGCACACCAGCCCGGCGCCGGGATCCCACTGGTCTTCGTGAGCGCGGTCGGCCTGTGGCTCACCGCCCTGGCCCTCTCCGCGTTGGCCGCCCTCGCCGCCGCCCGTCGCCTCGCCCGATCCCGCCCGGCCGGCGCGGCATGAGCGTCTCCACCGCGCTGGTCGCGCGCACGGCCCGGGTCCTCGAGGGACGCCTGACCCGCCGCAGCCTGATCAACCGGTCCGCCTTCGTCGGCAGCGCCGTGGCCGTCGGGTCCGGCCTGGACCTCGCCCTGCGACCCGGCACCGCCTACGGCGCGATCTGCGAGTGCGGGAATGCCGGCTGCGGCTGCGGCTCCACCTGTTGCTCGGGCTTCTCCGAGTTCTGCTGCGCGGTCAGCGGCGCCAACTTCTGCCCCGAGAACACCGTCATGGGCGGCTGGTGGGTGGCGGACAACTCCTCGTTCTGCGGCGGCCCCCGGTACTACATGGACTGCAACGCCACCTGCACCTGTGACAGCGGCTGCGGCGGTGGCTTCGCCTTCTGCGAGCCAGGCTGCGACCAGACGGGGTGCGGGTGCGGCCCGCAGGGCTGCGACTCCTATCTCACCGGCTGCCTCCAGTTCCGCTATGGGCAGTGCAACCAGGACGTGGCCTGCATGGGGCGGATCGTCTGCCGGGTCGTCGCCTGCGTCCCCCCGTGGACGGTCGATCCCTCGTGCACGACCGCCGTCGCCGTCGACAACGCGACGGCCGAGCAGAACGAGCCGTGCTGGACGACGGCCCCGCCGGCACCGTTGTGCGCCTCTCCCGCCACGAACTGCCAGGTCGTCGGTCTCGCCGCCAGTGCCGACGACCAGGGCTACGCCGTGCTCACGTCGTTCGGACGGCTGTTCGGCTTCGGGGACTTCGCCAACCAGGGCGATGCATCCGAGCTCGGTCTCCACGCGCCGATCGTCGCCGTGGCGACCTGCAAGACCGGCGGCTATTTCCTGGCCGCGGCCGACGGGGGCGTGTTCGACTACGGCGGAGCCCCGTTCCTCGGCTCCATGGGTGGCCAGCCGCTGGACGCTCCCGTGGTCGGGATGGCGGCGTCCCCGTCCGGCCAGGGCTATTGGCTCGTCGCCGCCGACGGCGGCATTTTCGACTACGGCGACGCGCTGTTCTTCGGCTCCATGGGCGGGCGGGCGCTCAACGCCCCGGTGGTCGGCATGGCGGCCACGCCGACCGGTGCCGGCTACTGGCTGGCCGCGGCCGACGGTGGCATCTTCACCTTCGGCGACGCGCCCTTCCTCGGCTCCATGGGCGGGCAGCACCTGAACCAACCGGTCGTCGCCATGGCGGCGACGCCGACGGGACAGGGGTACTGGCTGGTCGCCGCCGACGGCGGGATCTTCTCCTACGGGGACGCCGTGTTCGACGGATCGACCGGCGCCATCCGCCTGAACCAACCCGTGGTGGCGATCGCGCCCTACGGCAACGACGCCGGCTACTGGCTGGTCGCCCAGGACGGCGGGATCTTCGCGTTCGGTGGCGCACCGTTCCTCGGGTCACCGGCATGACCGGAAAGGAGCATCCATGAACGCCCTCCTCACCGTTGCCGCGCTGCTCGTCGCCGTGGTCGCGGCGGCCCGCTCGACCTGGTCCCCGTGCGGCGTCTCCATGTTGGCCACCGTGACGCCCCTGGCCGAGCGCGGCCGGGGTCACCGCTACCGGAGCACGGCGACCTGGTTCGTCGGGGGCGGCCTGGCGGGCGGTGCCACGCTCGGCCTCGGCATGGCCGCGCTGGCCCTGGGCGTGCGCGCCGCGGCGCCCTCCGCGATCACCGTGGCGGTCGTCGCCGGCGTGGCCTCCATCCTGGCGGCGGCGTCCGAGGCGCGTCTCGGCGGCTTCCACCTCCCCGTCCACCATCGACAGGTGAACGAGCGCTGGCTCGACCAGTTCCGGCCCTGGGTCTACGGCGCGGGCTTCGGGTGGCAGATCGGCACGGGACTGGTCACCTACATCAAGACCGCCGCGCTCTACCTCATGATCGGACTGGCTGCTCTCACCAGCAGCCCGCTCACCGCGTTGGCCATCGGCGCGCTCTTCGGCCTGGTGCGCGGGCTCGCCGTCCTTCTCGGCCGGGGCATCACCAGCGCGGCCACCCTCGCCGCCTTCCACCGGCGCTTCACCGAGTTCGGGCCCGTCATGCTCGGCATCGTCGTCGCCACCGAGCTGGCCTGCGCCGTGACCTTCGCCGCGTTCGTGTCCCTCTGGGCTGCGTTGGTCGTGACCCTGTTCGCCGCCGCCGCGGCGGGCGGCCGCGTGCGGCGCCGCACGCCAGCGGTGGCCCGGAGCTAGCCGCCCATGTTGACGGCGTTGACGCGGACCGGGACGATCCGCACGACGACGCGGCGGTCACCGGGCGCGTAGCGGTAGGGGTTCCGGAGGTCGAGCAGCAGCAGCGTGCAGGCCGGTTCGGCCTCGAGGTTCTTCACCTTCTGGCGGGCGGTGTTGTGCGACATGGCGACCTGGTCGGCCTCGGCCAGGAACCACACCTCGGACACCTGGGGAAGCCGTCCTCACCCACCGTGGCCAGGGTGGCGAAGTCGCCGTCCAGGAGGTCGCGGTGGCTGTCGGGAATGCTGGTGTGGGCCATGGCTCGGCTCTACCCCGGTCGGCGCGATGGATGCGCGAGCGGATAGGGGGAGGCGCCTACCATCGGACCATCACCTCCGTCCACGCCGCACCCGAGGAGCGCGCACTCCCCATCCGGCTCTTCCTGGCCGACGTGGACGGGACGCTGGTCACCCAGGACAAGGTCCTGACCCACGCCGCCGTCGCCGCGGTGCGCAGCCTGCGCCAGGCGGGTGTCCTCTTCGCCATCACCAGCGGCAGGCCGCCGCGCGGCATGGAGATGCTCGTACAGCCGCTCGACCTCGATACGCCCATCGCGGCCTTCGACGGTGGCCTTCTCGTCGACCGTGCCATGCAGGTCCTCGAACAGCACGTCATCCCCGAGGACCTGGTCGTCCGAGTCGCCGACCACATGAAGTCGTTCAAGCTCGACGTGTGGCTCTACCGCGGGGCGGACTGGTTCGTGAGCGACCCCAAGGCTCCGCACGTCGACCGAGAGGCCTGGACGGTGAAGTTCGAGCCCAAGGTCATGGAAGGGTTCGCCGGGCTCACCGACGGCGTGGTCAAGCTGGTCGGGGTGAGCGACGACCACGACGCCATCGCCGCGGCCGCCCACGCCGCCACCGAGAAGTTCGGCGAGCACGTGACGGCGGCGGCCTCCCAGCCCTACTACCTCGACGTGACGCACCCTCTGGCCAACAAGGGTGCCGTCGCCCTCTCGCTGGCCTCGCGTTACAAGCTCGACCCCGCGCAGATCGCCACCATCGGCGACCAGCCCAACGACATTCTGATGTTCGACCATTCGGGGCTCAGCATCGCGATGGGCAATGCCGACCCCGAGGTGAAGCAGGCGGCCCAGCGCACCTCGCAGAGCAACGAGGACGAGGGCTTCGCGTTCGCCGTCGACCACTTCGTGTTGCCGGCGGCCGCTGTCCCGCCGGATTCCGCCTAGACGGCCTCGGTTCAGACGCCGCGGTGGTTCTCGAAGCGCGCGTACTGCTTCAGGAACAGCAGGTTGGCCTTCCCGGTCGGGCCGTTCCGGTGCTTCGCCACTTCGATCAGCGCGTCGTCGGCCCGGTCGATGGGCACCTCGTCGTTGTACTCGGACTCGCGGTAGATGAAGAGGACCACGTCGGCGTCCTGCTCGAGCGAACCTGACTCGCGGAGGTCCGAAAGCTGCGGCGTCTTGTCCTGCCGTGACTCGAGGTTCCGGGACAACTGGGACAGGGCGACGACGGGCACCTCGAGCTCGCGGGCCAGGATCTTGAGCCCACGGCTGATCTCGGCCACCTCGGTCTGGCGGTTCTCCGCCCGGCCCCGGCCCGTCATCAGCTGCAGGTAGTCGACGACGACGAGGCCGAGGTCCCCCTCGGACTTCTTCAGCCGGCGGGCGCGGGCGCGGATGTCCATGACCGTGACGTTCGGGTTGTCGTCGATGAAGATCGGCGCGCCGGACAGGCGCGTCACGGCCATGCCGATTTTGCTCCAGTCCTGCGTGCGGATGCGGCCCGTCTGCAGGCTCTGCCCGTTCACCTCGGCCTCGGAGGCGAGCAGGCGCTGGGTGAGCTCGAGGTGGCCCATCTCCAGGGAGAAGAGGAGGGCCGGCCGCTGCACCTGGAGCCCGACGTTGGCCAGGACCCCGAGAGCGAAGCTCGTCTTGCCCATGCCGGGACGGGCGCCCACGATGTTGAGCGACGAGGGCTGGAAGCCGAGCAGGATCTTGTCCAGCTCGTGGTAGCCGGTGGCCACACCGGTGATGCTCGAGCCCCGTTGGCCCAGCTCCTCGATGCGGTCCAGCCCCGCACCCAGGAGCTCGTGCAGGGGCCGCATGGTGTCGACCGTGCGGCGCTCGCCGACGTTGAAGACCATCTGCTCCGCCTCGTCGACGGCCGCCTTGACGTCCTCGGGCACCGAGTAGCCGATGTCGGCGATGTCCCCGGCGACCCCGATGAGCTTGCGCAGCAACGCGTGCTCCTCGACGATCTCGGCGTAGTGGCGGGCGTTGGCGATCGACGGCGTGTTGGCCTGGAGCGAGATGAAGATCGAGGGATCGCCCACCGCCTCGAGCACACCCGAGCGCTTGAGCTCGTCGGTCACCGTCACCGCGTCGATGGCCTCGCCCCGCTCCATGAGCGCCCGGATGGCGCCGAAGATGTGCCCGTGCGCCGGCTTGTAGAAGTCGGCCGACGAGCATTTCTCTATCCCGACCGACGCCGCGTCGTTGGAGAGGAGCATGGCGCCGAGCAGCGACTCCTCGGCCTCGACGTCATGGGGAGGCACCCGCGCGCCGCTCGGCATGGGGTGGGGGGCCGTCCGGAGCGGTCGGGGGCGGATGTCATCGAAAGCTTGGACCACGGCTCCCCTACTCTGCCGGTCGCGCGCTGGGGACCATAAGGCCCCAATAGGTGTGGGTAAGGCACGGAGTCATGTGGATAAGCCGTGCACGAGCGGTCGCTGACTGTGGACCACGCAGAATGCAAATCGGCATGCCCACATGATGGGCAGCGGGGTGTGACAGGGCGCGGATGGCGCCCTGCTCAGGAGGTCGCCGAGACCTCCACGGTGACGATGGTCGCGACGTCGCGGAACAGCTCGACGGTGACCTCGAAGGACCCGGTCTCCTTGATGTGCTCGGGCAGCAGGATGTGCCGGCGGTCCACCTCGACCCCTTTGGCGGCCTTGATGGCCTCGACCACGTCGGCCGGGCCGATGGAGCCGAACAGCCGGCCGCCGCCCGACGCCCGCGCCTTGATGGGGATCACGGCGCCGGCCAGCAGGGTGGCCTGGGCTTCCGCCGCGCTCCGGTCCTGGGCCTCGCGGAGGTCGCGCCCGCGCCGCATCTGCTCGGCCTGGCCCTCGACCCCGTCGCTGGCCACGATGGCCCGGCCCTCGGGGAGCAGGAAGTTGCGGGCGAAGCCGCCCGCCACCTTGACGATGTCCCCCCGGCGCCCGACGCCGGCGACGTCGTCCCGCAGCACGACTTTCATGCGTCCGCTCCGGCCGCAGGCGGCTCCACGACGACCTCGACCACGACGCCGGCCTCGGCATCCGCCTCGGCCTGCTCGACGATGGCCAGGGCCTCGTCCGCCACTGCCTCGGCCGGCACAGCCTCAGCCGGCGCGCTCTCGGCGGGCACGTCGTCGGAACGACGCGGCCGCGGAGCCTCGGTCGGGACCGAGTCGAGCGTGCGCTCGCCGCGGTCGCGGCCGCCCCGGCCGCCCGGGCGCTCGGTCACGGTGCGCTGGGTGTAGGGCAGCAGCACGAGCTCGCGCGCCGTCTTGATCGCCATGGCCAGGGCCCGCTGGTGCTGGGCGCAGTTGCCCGTCACCCGGCGCGAGCGGATCTTGCCGCGGTCGCTCATGTACTTGCGGAGCATCGGGACGTCCTTGTAGTCGACCCACTCGGTCTTGTCCCGGCACAGCGCGCAGGGCTTCTTCTTGACCCGGCGGCCGAGATCCTTGGGGGCGCGCCGGGACGTCGTCCCGCCGCGCTGGTTGTTCCGTGCCATCAGAAGGGCTCCTCGTCGAATCCGTAGCCGGCGCCGGCATCCGCCGCGGGCTGGGGTTGGGCCGGCGGAGCGGCCGGTCGGCCACCACCGCCTCCGCCACTGGTGCCTCCGCCGCCACCCCGGCTGTACTCCCCGGGGCCGCGGCGCTCGTTCTTGGTGATCTGGGCGGTGGCCCAGCGCAGCGACGGGCCGATCTCGTCCGCCACCACCTCGACCTTGGAGCGGCGATCGCCCTCCTGGGTCTCCCAGCTGCGCTGCTCGAGCCGGCCGGCGACCATGACCCGCGCCCCCGCGTGATGCTCTCGCTCACGTTCTCGGCCATCTCGCGCCAGCAGACCACGTCGAAGAACGAGGTGGCCTCCTCCCACTCCTGGGTCTGGCGGTTCTGCCAGCGGCGGTTGACCGCCAGGCCAAAGGTCACGTTGGCCTGTCCGGTGTTGGTGAAGCGCAGCTCGGGGTCGCGGGTCACGTTCCCCACCAGCGTCACGCTGTTGTCTGACGGCATCTCTGCTCCTCTCGCCGGCCGGTCAGCTGGCCGCTGGCGCAGCCGCCGGTGCGGCGGCCTTGGTGTCGGGCAGGCGGACGACCTTGTGGCGGACGACCTCGTCGGCCAGGCCGAGCATGCGGTCGAGGGCGGCCACGGTCTCGGGCTCGGCGGTGAACTCCACGACGACGTAGTAGCCCTCGCGCTTGTGGTTCACCTCGTAGGCGAAGGTGCGCTTGCCCCAGCGGTCGATGGCGCCGGGGGTGCCGCCCGTGGTGCGGATGACGTCCAGGGCCTGGTCGAGCACGCCCTGAATCACCGTGGGTTCGGTGGTGGCCTCGAAGATGGCCATGACTTCGTAGGGCCGCATATGCGGCGTACCTCCCTCTGGACCGGGCGTGCCCGGGCCCCTGACGGTCAGGAGCAGGGTCTATTGCAGGGAGCCATGCTAGCCGCCCCCGGCTCGAGGCGTCAGCGCAGGGCGTCGCCCAGGCCCGGCGGGGCGTGGTAGCTCTCGGCGTCGCTCGGGAAGTCTCCGCTGCGCACGTCCGCCGCAAAGGCGGCGATGGCCTCGGTGGCGATGCGGCCCACGTCGGCGTACTGGCGGACGAACTTCGGCGGGGTCCCCCTGCCCAGCCCCAGCAGGTCGTGGAAGACGAGGACCTGGCCGTCGCAGGCCGGCCCGGCCCCGATGCCGATGGTCGGCACGTCCAGCTGCTCGGTGACGGCGGCACCGACGACGTCGGGCACGCCCTCGATCACGAAGGCGAAGCAGCCGGCCGCGCTGAGGGCCTTGGCCGCGTCGAGCAGCGCGCTGGCCGCGTCGGCGCTCTTGCCCTGCACCCGGAAGCCGCCCATGGCGAGGACCGACTGGGGCGTGAGGCCGAGGTGTCCCATGACGGGAATCTCCGCCCGGATGATCGCCTCCACCACCGGGAGGCGGGCCCGGCCGCCCTCGAGCTTGACCGCCTGCGCCCCGGCGCGGATCAGGGTGGCGGCGTTGCGCACGGCGTCCTCGGCGGAGAGGTGATAGCTCATCCAGGGCATGTCGCCGAGGATGAGGCAGTGCGGCGCGGCGCGCGCCACGGCCGCCGTGTGGTGCGCCATCACGTCGATGTCGACGTGCAGCGTGTCGGGATGGCCGAGGACGGTGTTGGCCACCGAATCGCCGACCAGGATGATGTCGGCGCCGGCGTCGGACACGATGCGCGCCCCTGGCTCGTCGTAGGCCGTCACCATGACGATGGGCGTGTCGCCGTTGCGCCGCTTGCGGGCCCGCAGCGCGGGAACCGTGACGGGTCCGTCGCTCACCGGGCCGGGCCCGGCTTTTCCTGGGCCTTCTTCTGGCGCGGCGCGCGGCCGCCGGCGGGGTACTTACGCATGAGGTGGTGCCAGGCGCAGTCGGGGCAGACCTCGACCTCGTAACAGAGGACGGGCTCCTCCCGGCGACAGAGCGCCTTGAGCTCCGCGGCGGTGCCGGGGCAGCGCCCGCCCGGCGGGAGCTTCGCCCCGAAGACGAAGGTGACCGTGACGAGCCGTCCGTCGTCACAGATGGGGCAGACCTCCTTGGTCGGCCGCCCCACGTTGCGCGCCGCCCGGAGCAACTCGGGGTGGGCGTCGCACACGTCGGTCTTGAGGACCTTGCCCCGCTCCACCTCCCGGACCACCCCGTTGCGGACGATCCGGTACTCCACCTGGGCCGTGACGTCAGGGCTCACCGCACGGGATGGTGACCTCGGCTCCGAGGTGACGGACACGGCGGCCAGGCTACCCCCCAGACCTCGAATCCGGGACCAATTGGGGGCAAATCAGGCACGAACGCGACGGCCGCGTGACGTGAACTGTCACGTCGCTATATCGAACCGATATACTTTTCCGTCATGTTGGACCTGGCCATCCTCGGCCTCCTCGAAGAGCGTGATCTCCACGGCTACGAGATACGCCGCCAATTGCGTGAGCACCTGGGACTTCTCGCCAACGTCTCCTTCGGCTCCATCTATCCGGCCCTCACCCGGCTGGAGAAGTCGGGCGCCGTGGTGGCGACCGAGGGCGGGGGCTCCGGGAGCACCGGGGCCACGGCCGCCGAAGCACCGCCCACCGGCTCCCTGAGCGGGGAGCTGGCCGTGCTGCGCGCCCGCCGGCACTCCCCCACCCGGGGCCGCCGGGGCCGCAAGGTCTACCGGATCACCGACGCCGGCCGCGCGCTCTTCGTCGAGCTGTTGGCCGGCAGCGGGGCCACCGACGACGCCCGCAGCTTCGGGCTCCGGCTGGCCTTCGCCCGCCATCTCGCGCCCCAGGCCCGTCTCACCCTGCTGGAGCGCCGGCGGGCCCAGCTGGTCCAGCGCCTCGGTGAGGCCGAGGCGGCCCGCGCCGACCTCGACGTCTACGCACGCTCCGTCGTGCAGCACACCGCCGACGGCGTCGCGCGCGACATCAGCTGGCTCGACACCCTCATCGCCTCCGAACGCGCCGCCCTCGTCACCGCCGGTACGGAGCCGGCGCCGTGACGGAACCACGCAGTACCGACACCGAGACCCAAGGAGACACGTCCATGCCCAGCCCCATCCGCCTCGCCATCGCCGGCGTCGGCAACTGCGCCAGCTCGCTCGTCCAGGGCCTCACCTACTACCGCCACGCGGACCCCGACGACGTGGTGCCGGGCCTGATGCACGTGGAGCTGGGCGGGTACCACGTGCGCGACCTCGTCCCGGTCGTCGCCTTCGACGTGGACCAGACCAAGGTCGGCACCGACCTCGGCAAGGCCATCGGGGCGGGCCTCAACAACACCGTGCGCTTCGCCGAGGTGGGCGAGCTCGGGGTCACGGTCCTGCGGGGACCGACCTTCGACGGGCTGGGGCAGTACTACCGGGAGCTGATCGAGGAGTCGCCGGCCGAGCCGGTCGACGTGGCCGCCGCGCTGCGGGAGGCCCGGGCGGACGTCCTGGTCTCCTACCTGCCCGTCGGCTCCGAGCAGGCCCAGCGCCACTACGCCCAGGCCTGCCTCGATGCCGGTGTCGCCTTCGTCAACGCCATCCCCGTCTTCATCGCCTCGGACCCCGAGTGGGCCCGCAAGTTCCGCGACGCCGGCGTGCCGATCGTCGGCGACGACATCAAGAGCCAGGTCGGATCGACGATCGTCCACCGCATCCTCACCCGTCTCTTCGAGGACCGCGGGCTGGCCCTCGACCACACCTACCAGTTGAACTTCGGCGGCAACATGGACTTCAAGAACATGCTCGAACGCCAGCGGCTGGAGTCCAAGAAGATCTCGAAGACCCAGGCCGTCACCAGCCAGCTGGAGGACAACATCCTCGACGCCGACGACGTCCACGTCGGCCCGTCGGACCACGTGCCGTGGCTCAAGGACCGCAAGTGGGCCTACATCCGCATGGAGGGGCGCAACTTCGGCGACGTCCCGCTCAACCTCGAGCTCAAGCTCGAGGTGTGGGACTCCCCCAACTCGGCCGGCGTGATCATCGACGCCGTGCGCTGCGCCCGGATCGCCCTCGACCGGGGCATCGGCGGACCGCTCCTCGGACCTTCGGCCTACTTCATGAAGTCGCCGCCGGTGCAGTACCACGACGACGTGGCGCACCAGCTGGTCGAGGACTTCGCCGCCGGCGAGGACCAGGAGACCTGGCCGGTCGACTGACCGGCGACGCGACTCAGACGAGGATGCGTTCGTCGGGGGCCCGCACCCCGACGACAGCCAGCGTCCGCCCCATGCCGAGGAACATCCCGCAGCAGATGGTGAGGTCCGCCAGCTCGGCCTCGGAGAACGCGTTGTGCAGGCGATCCCACAGTTCGTCGTCCATGGCCAGGTGGTCGAGGGCGAAGCGCTCGGCGAACTCCGCCGCCAGCCGCTCCCGCACACTCAGCCCGGTGGCGCCACGCCAGTCGGTCACCTCGGCGTAGAACGGCTCGCCCGCACCGGCGGCCTCGCCGTCGCGGGCCCGCGTGTCACGGCAGACGGCGCAGTCGTTGATCAGCGCGATCGTCCAGCGGGCCGCCTCGCGTTCGCGCACCGGCAGCTGCGAGTTGCCGTAGACCGCCGCCGACAGCTTGCCCATGCCCGCCGCCATGTCCGGGCGCAGCAGCGCCCAGTCGATGTGCTCGCCCATGCCGCTGTCGGGTGCCTCGATCCTCGTCATGCCCCGCGACGCTACCGCCGGGCGCGCGCCGACGCCGGGCCGCGGGCCCAGCTAGGGGCGCTCGGCCCACCAGGCCCGCAGCCGGGCCGTCGCCTCCTCCTCGCCCAAAGGCCCCTCGTCGAGGCGGAGCTCCATGAGGAAGTCCAGGGCCTCCCCGACGGCGCGGCCCGGGCCGATGCCCAGCAGCTCCATGATCTGGTTCCCGTCCAGGTCGGGGCGCAGCGCCTGCAGCTCCTCCTGCTCTCCCAGCTCGGCGATGCGCGCCTCGAGCTCGTCCATGCGCCGAGCCAGCGCCTTGGCCTTGGCCGCGTTGCGCGTCGTGCAGTCGCAGCGTGTGAGCTCGTTCAGCAGACGGAGATGCGGCCCGGCGTCGCGCACGTAGCGGCGCACCGCCTTGTCGGTCCAGCCCAGCCGGTAGGTGTGGAAGCGCAGGTGCAGCTCGACCAGGCGCACCACGGTGTCCACGTCGGCTGCGGAGTAGCGCAGCGCCTCCATGCGCGTCCGCGTCATGCGCGCGCCGACCACCTCGTGATGGTGGAAGCTGACGCCGCCGTCGGTGATCGCGCGCGTGCGCGGCTTGCCGACGTCGTGGAACAGCGCAGCCAGCCGCAGCAGCCTGTTCTTCGACGTCTTGTCGACCACAGCGAGGGTGTGCGCAAGCACGTCCTTGTGTCGGTGGATCGGATCCTGCTCGAGCGCGAGCCCCGGCAGCTCCGGGAGGAACTCACCGGCGAGCCCGGTGCGCACCACGAACCACAGCGCCGTCGACGGCACGTCGATCATGACGATCTTGTCGAGCTCGTCGCGGATGCGCTCGGCCGAGACGATGGAGAGCCGGCCGTGCATCAGTTCCACGGCAGCCGTCAGCGCCGGGTCGGGCTCGAGCGAGAAGCGGGCGGCGAACCGCGCCGCGCGCAGCATGCGGAGGGGATCGTCCGCGAAGGAGATCTCAGGGTCGAGCGGCGTGCGTAGCCGCCCCGCCGCCAGGTCCCCCAGCCCGTCGAAGGGGTCGATCAGCTCCATGTCGGGCAGACGGAGGGCAAGGGCGTTGATGGTGAAGTCGCGGCGCGACAGGTCCACCGCCAGGTCGTCGCCGAAGGTCACCTCGGGCTTGCGCGACTCGGGCGCGTAGACCTCGGCCCGGTGCGTCGTGATCTCGTAGACCTGGGTGCCCTTGCGGCAGCCGATCGTGCCGTAACGCTCGCCCTGGGTCCAGATGTCGTCGGCCCAGCCCCGCACCAGCCGCTCGGTCTCGGCCGGCAGGGCGTCGGTCGTGAGGTCGAGGTCGCGGTCCTCGTCGCCCGCCGCCCCCGCCGGCCCCGGGAACAGGGCGTCGCGGACCGAACCCCCGACCAGATACAACGTGTGCCCGGCCGCGGCGAAGCGGCGCGCCACCTCCTCGGTGGCGTCGACGTAGGGGCGGAACCGCTCGGGAACCGACGTGGACTGCACCAGCCCACGGTACAGCGCCATCTAGCCTCTCCCTGTGTCGACGCGACGGGCCGGGACCGCCCTCTGCACGCTCGCGGTGGCCGTCGCAGCCCTGGTCAGCGCGCTGGGAACGGCTCCCGCGGGAGGAGCCGAGCAGGCGCGCGCGGGTGCCCCGCCCCTCGTCCTGCTGTCCCAGACGCCGTGGGTGACGGCGGCCCAGCCCTGGTTCAATCTCGCGCTCGGCGTCTCCGCCGCCGAGGGACCGGCCAGTGGGCTGCGGGTCAACGTGACTTTCTACGGCCGCGTCAACAGCGGATCCCAGCTGCAACAGGCGACCTCGGGGACGCCGACGGGCACGACGCTGGGGCGGGTGGTCCCCATCCCCGTCACCGCCGCAGCCGCGGGCGGGGGCCTGACCGCCTCCCTCTGCGTGACCGTCCTGCCGGATTCCAGCGCCAGCCCGCCCTCCAGCGGGTCGGGCGTCTGCGCACCGGGCGCGCCGACGCTCACGTTGGGCTGTTCGCCGGCCGCCGACGAGTGTGGTGACGTCTACCCCGTCTCGGTCGCGCTGGTGCGTCAGGGTTCATCGACCTCGCTGGCCCGCTTCACCACTTTCCTCACCTACCAGCAGCCCTCCGCCGTGTCCGCGACCGGCGGCGCGCTGCGGGTGGGCGTCGTGTTCCCGGTGACGGCGGGCGGTGTGACCACCATGGCGGGAGCGCTGTCGGACCCGGACAATCACGACGTGGCGACCACGCTCGCCGTGAACCCGCTCACGGTCAGCATCATTCAGGCGACCCGCTCGCGCACCGACCTGCACGCGCTCGACCAGTTGGCCGCGCTCAGCGGCGATGAGGTGATCGACCAGCCCTACGTGCCCATCAACGTCGCCGCGCTCTCCGAGGCCGGGATCGGCAACGAAATCGGTGCTCAGACGGACCGGGGGGACGAGGTCCTGCGCACCGCCGGGTTCCGGCCCGACGGTGGCCCCTGGGTGGACACCGCTTCGACGTTCTCGCAGGGTGACGCCGGCAATCTCGCCTCGGGCCTGCAGGTCGCAGGCGCCAGCCAAGCCGTGATCAGCGACGACGATCTGGCCTCGGGCGGCGTGAACAACCTGACCTTCGCCCAGCCATTCACGCTGGACCTGGGGCACGGTTCCACCATTCCGGCCCTGGCGGCCGACTCCGCGCTCAGCACGCGGTTCGCCGCCCACCCCGACAACCCCGTTCTCGGAGCCGAGCAGCTGCTCGCCGGCCTGTCCTTCGTCCACTTCGAGAACGCGTTTCTCCGGCAACCCCGAGGGGTGGTCGTGAGCCCGCCCCCGGGGTGGCGCCCCTCGGCCCCGTTCGTGGATGCGCTGCTCGGCGGCCTCTCGAACAACCCGGCTCTGAAAGCGGAGACCCTCGCCCAGCTCTTCACCGACGTGCCCGCCGGCGGCAACCACGAGCCGACGGTGCGCCAGCTGCAGGCCGGGCCGGCGGACAGAGGGTTCACGCGCAGCGCGGCCGACCGCATTGCGCTCAACCGCCAGCAGCTCGGATC
Organism: uncultured Acidimicrobiaceae bacterium; assembly: GCA_963719485.1. GTDB lineage: Bacteria > Actinomycetota > Acidimicrobiia > Acidimicrobiales > RAAP-2 > Bog-473. The sequence continues at coordinate 1,370,557 of OY970387.1, read as the reverse complement.
GTTCGCCTTGGCCGTCGACGGGCATCCGGCCAACCTGACGACGCTCGGCGACACCCTCCTCACCACCGAAGCGCGTGGGCTCAGCACCGGCGGGCGGGCCATCGCGTTGAGCGCCTATGCCAAGGCCTTCGAGGCCACGACCGGTCAGGTCACGCTGGCCACCGAGCGGACCGTGACCTTCACCTCGCAGCGGGCCGCCATCCCCGTCACCGTCCTCTCCTCCGCCCCCTACCCGGTGACGGTCGTCGTGACCCTCAGCAGCGACAAATTCACCTTCCCCGACGGCAACACGCAGCGCTTGACGCTCGTCCATCCGACGACCTCGGTCCGGGTCACCGCGCAGGCCCGCACCTCGGGCGACCGCCTCCCCATTGAGGTGACGCTGCACACGCCGGACGGCCAGGTCCTCATCGCCCACACCGTGCTCACGGTGCAATCGACCGAGATCTCCTTCGTGGGTGTCGCGCTCACCGTTCTCGCCGGCGCCGTCCTCCTGGTCTGGTGGGTGCGCACGTGGCGGCGCTCCCGGCGGGCCCGCCCCCGGGCGCACTGACGGTGGCCACCCCCCGCCGGGCCCGCACGCTTCCGCTGCGGACGTCGGCCGCCTACGTCGCAGTCGGCACCGGCGTCTCCCGCATCACCGGGCTGCTCCGCTTCGTCGCCTTGGCCTGGGCCCTCGGCCAGACGCTGCTGGCCGACTCCTACAACCTGGCCAACACCACGCCCAACATGCTCTACGACGTCGTGCTGGGCGGTGTCCTCTCGGCCACCTTCATCCCGGTCTTCGTCGACCGGCTGGCCAACAAGACCGAGAGCGAGGCCTTCGAGTCGATCTCCGCCGTGGTGAGCGTGTCGGTGGTGGTCCTGCTCGTCACGACGGTGGCCGCGTTGGCGGCGGCGCCGTTCCTCATCGACGCCTTGACCGTGCTCGATACGCATGCCCGCCCCGACCAGCTCCACCGCGTCCTGCTCGAGCGCCAGGTGGCGACGGGGTTCCTGCGCTGGTTCGTCATCCAGATCGCCGCCTACGGGCTCTTCGCGCTGGCGGCCGCTCTGCTCAACACCCGGCGCCGGTTCATCGCCGTCGCCTGGGCCCCGATCGTGAACAACCTCGTCTGCATCGGGATCCTGGTCTGGTTCGGGCTGTGGGCCGGCGGGCACGGCGCGTCGCTGGCCGGGGTGGCGCAGCACCGTTCGGAGTTGATCCTGCTGGGGCTCGGCACCTCCCTCGGCGTCGTGTTCCAGGGCCTGGCGCTGATCCCGAGCCTGCGCCGCGCCGATCTCGGGCTGCTGCGCTGGAACTGGAACCCGCGCGACGAAGCCCTGCGTGTGGTGGCCCGGCTGGGCGGATGGACGTTCGGCTTCGTGCTGGCCAACCAGATCGCGCTCTTCGTCGTGACGGTGCTGGCCGGCAGCGTGGCCGGGCCCGACCCCGTGTCGTCGTACACGTACGCGTACGCCTTCTTCCAGCTGCCCTACGGCGTCATCGCGGTGACCGTGATGTCTGTCGTCACCCCCGACCTGGCCGAGCGCTGGTCGACCGGGCAGCGAACCGCTTTCCTGCACCGCATGAGCGGCGGCCTGCGGGCGATCCTCGCCCTCATCATCCCTTCCGCGGTCGGCATGCTGCTCCTGGCCCGGCCCGCGGTGGCGCTGCTGCTCGGCAACGGCCACAGCACCCCGGCCGAGACCGCGACCACCGGCGCCGCGCTGGCCATGTTCGCCCTCGGCCTGCCGGGGTTCTGCACCTACCTCTACCTGGTGCGGGTGCTGCAGTCGATGCAGCGGACCAAGGTCGCCTTCTACCTCTACCTCGTGGAGAACGCGCTCAACATCGTGCTGGCCGTGCTGCTGGTCGGGCCGCTCGGCGTGCGCGGCCTCGCCCTCTCGCTGTCCATCGCCTACACGGTGGCTGCGCTGCTCGCCCTGGCCGTCTTCCGCCAGTGGTTCGGGCGCCTGGCCGAGCGCGAGACCTGGTCACCGCTCGTCCGCGTCCTCATCGCCTCTGTCCCCATGGCGGTGGTGGTGCTCGTGGTGTCCAACCTCTCGGGCTCGACGAGCGTCCCCGGCCTGCTGGCCCGGGTGATCGGCGCCGTGGTCGCCGGCGGCCTCACCTTCGGGGCAGTCATCATCTGGCTGGGCCGGCGCCACGACACCCACCGGCGTCCCCCGCCCGCCGGGCCACTCGGGCCCACGGGACCCGTCGGGCCCGCCCGGCCCGCCCGGCCGCTGGGCGCGACCCGCGGCGTCTGAGAAGCCGCGTTCCGCTCCAACGCCAGCCTCCCGGCCCCCCGTGGCAGAATCCCTGCATGCCCGGAGTCCACATCGTCACCGACAGTGCGTGCGACCTGACCGACGAGCTGGTCAAGGAGCACAACGTCACCGTGGTGCCGCTGACCATCCGCTTCGGCACCGAAGAGCTCGAGGACCGCCGTCAACTCACGCCGGCCGAGTTCTGGGAGCGCTGCCGCGGCAAGGGCGACCTGCCGCAGACCGCCGCGCCCTCCCCCGGCGCCTTCCAGGCCGCCTTCCAGCAGGCCGCGGACGAGGGCGCCGACGGCGTCCTCTGCCTGACCATCTCCTCCAAGGTGTCGGGCACCTACGGCTCGGCGGTGACCGCGGCCGACACCTTCACCTCGGTGCCCGTGCGCGTCATCGACACCTACTCGCTGACCATGGGCCAGGGCCTCCTCGTCATCGCCGCCGCCGAGGAGGCCGCCGACGGCGCCTCCATGGAGGACCTCGTCGCCGCCACCGAGGGCCGCATCCCCCGCACCCACATCTACGGCGTGCTGGGTGGGCTCGAGCACCTCCAACGCGGCGGTCGCATCGGCGGCGCGCGCGCCCTGCTCGGCTCGCTGCTCAACATCAAGCCGGTGATCCAGCTCAAGGACGGCGAGGTGGCCGAGGAGTCCAAGCAGCGGACCCGGGCCCGGGCGCTGGCCTACCTGACGGCCAAGGTGACGGCCGAGGCGCCCCTCGAGCGCATCGCCGTGGCCGACGGTGCCTGCGACGACTTCCCCGCGGTCCTGGCCTCCCTGACCGGCATCGCCACCGAGCACCCGCTGGTCCCCGTCGAGCTCGGCCCCGTCGTCGGCACCCACGCCGGGCCCAACACCGTGGGCGTCTGCTACATCGTCCCTGCCAGGACGGCCGGGACCGCCGGGTAGTCTCCACGCCGTGGCTGAGAACGATCTTGCCGACGCGCTGTCGGACCGGGCCCTCGAGGCGGTCGACACGGTGGTCGCGACCGTCAACGACAAGGCCATCCGGCCCGCCATCGTCGCCGCCCGGGGCATCGTCTTCGGCGTGGTCATCGCCGTGGTCGGGATCACGGTCATCGTGCTCTTCTGCATCGGTTTCATCCGCCTGACCACCATCGCGGGGCACCGGATCTGGGCCTCCTACATCGTCCTCGGGCTCATCTTCAGTGCGGTCGGCGCCTTCCTGTACTCGCGTCGCGGCGTGCCGCCCGATGCCTGAGCACCGCAAGGTCGTCATCATCGGGAGCGGGCCGGCGGGCCTCACCGCCGCCCTCTACTCGGCGCGGGCGCAGCTCCAACCGCTGGTGATCGAGGGTGAGCCCTCGTCGACGACCGACCAGCCCGGGGGCCAGCTGATGCTGACCACCGACGTCGAGAACTACCCCGGCTTCGTCGACGGGGTCATGGGACCCGAACTCATGGGGATGATGCGCGCCCAGGCCCTGCGCTTCGAGGCCGAGCTGCGCACGGCCAAGGTCAGCCGGGTCGAAAGCGCGACCTGGCCCTTCAAGGTCTGGGTGGGCGACCCCGACACGGACGAGCCGACCGTGGTGGCCGACACGCTGATCGTGGCCACCGGGGCCCGTTCGCTCATGCTCGACGTGCCCAACGAGAAGCGCCTCTTGGGCTACGGCGTGTCGACCTGCGCAACCTGCGACGGCTTCTTCTTCCGCGACCACCACATCGCCGTGGCCGGCGGCGGGGACTCCGCCATGGAAGAGGCCCTCTTCCTGGCCCGTTTCGGGTCCAAGGTCACGGTCATCCACCGGCGCGACGAGCTGCGGGCCTCCAAGATCATGCAGGAGCGCGCCTTCGCGAACCCCAAGATCGAGTTCTCGTGGAACTCCGTCGTCACCGACATCCTCGGCGACACCAAGGTCAGCGGCGTGGTCCTCCGGGACACGGTGACCGGGGCGGACCGCGAGCTCGATGCGACGGGTCTCTTCGTCGCGATCGGGCACGAGCCCAACACGTCGCTCGTCAAGGGCCAGCTCGAATTCGACGACATGGGCTACGTGCGCACATTCGACGGCACGTCACGCACCAGCGTCGACGGGATCTTCGCCTGCGGCGACGTGCAGGACCACTACTACCGTCAGGCCATCACCTCGGCCGGATCGGGTTGCATGGCCGCCATGGACGCAGAGCGCTGGCTCGAGGCCCGCGGCGAGTAGCCGGGAACAGAACCGGGTGGGTGGGCGTTGCACCCCCTGACAAGGAGATGCGATGAGCGAGAAGATCGAGACCCTGACCGACGCTACCTTTGACGAGCATGTCAAAGCTTCGGACGTCCCCGTCCTGGTGGACTTCTGGGCGGAGTGGTGTGGCCCGTGCAAGATGATCACCCCGGTGTTGGAGGAGATCGCGGAGGAGCAGGCCGGCAAGATCCGGATCGGCAAACTCAACATCGACGACAACCTGGACGTGACCCGGCGCTTCGACGTGATGAGCATCCCGACGCTGATCCTGTTCAAGGACGGGGAGCCCCAGGTGCGCCTGATCGGGGCGAAGCCCAAGGGCCAGCTGCTCGAGGAGATCTCGGCTTACCTGTAGGCCTGCCTCTCGCCATCGGAGACCGCGGTGACGCGGTCTCCGACATCCAGCACCGGCTGACGGCCATCCTGCCGGGCGCGCCCGTGGACGCCGACGGCATCTTCGGCCCGGCCACGCGGGCTGCGCTCGAGGCCTTCCAGCGCCTGCGCGGGCTCCGGGTCGACGGCGTCTGCGGCCCCCAGACCTGGAACACCCTGGTAGAGGCCGGTTTCGGGATGGGTGACCGCTTCCTCTACCGCCGGACGCCGATGCTGCGGGGCGACGACGTCGCCGAGCTGCAGCAGCGCCTCTGCACGCTGGGCTTCGACACGGGCCGGGTGGACGGCATCTTCGGCGACGCCACCGTGCGGGCCCTCGGGGAGTTCCAGCGCAACGCCGGTCTGCCCGTCGACGGCATCGTCGGCGGTGCAACCCTCGAGGAGCTCATGAGGTTGGAGAGCCGCCACCAGACGCCCGAGCTCGTCTCGGCGGTGCGGGCGCGGGCGGCCTTGCGCGACGCCCCGCCCACCCTCCGGGGCCGTCACGTGGCCGTGGGCGAGAGCGGCGGCCTCGGGAGCGTCACCGGTGCCCTCCGGCGCCGATTGACCTGGGGCGGCATCCGGGTGACCGAGCTGCACCACCCCGACGACGCCGTCCAGGCCAAGGAGGCCAACGAGCTCGAGGTCGACGTCTTCGTCGGACTCCGGCTCAATCCCTCGACCTCAGGTTGCCGGACCGCCTTCTGGTCCGGTCGGCACGACGAGTCGCCGGGCGGGCGCCGGCTGGCCGAGATGGTCCAGGCCGGCCTTCCCGGGGCCCTCGGGGTCGCCGACGCGGGCGTCCACGGCATGTCGGTGCCCCTCCTGCGTGAGACGCGCATGCCCGCCGTGCTGATCGAGGTGGGGCCCGCGAAGACCGTCGTCGAGGGGACCCCCGCCCTCGCCGCCGCGCTGGCCGCCGCGCTGGGCCGCTGGGCCGACGTCTCCTGGGATTGATTACCTGTAATCACCCCTCACCTGCCGTCAAGGTGCCCATCTGGCATTTCTGCGGCCCCGGCGACGGTTACGCGATCAATGCCTCCGGCAGATGAACCAGGTGACAATCCACAACGTCATGCACAGGTTGTGGATGAAGCTGTACCGACCCTTGACAGTTGCGTGAACTACGCGACGCCTCCGTCACCGACCATGGCCCGGTAGATGCGCTCGAGGTCCTCCAGGGTCGCGAACTCGACGACCAGGCGCCCCCGCCGATTCTGGATGTCGACCTTGACCCGGGTGTTGAGGTAGGTCGACAGCAGATCCTCGAGCTCGAGCACGCCCGGCTCCGGGAGCTGGCGCGGCGTGGCCCGACGCCCCGCCGATTCGGTGGTACCTGAAGTGGCACCCCTGGCGGGCGCGGGCTCGGCGACCTCCGGCTCGTCGGGCACGACCCTGAGCTCCGATCCTCCCTGGCGCACGAGGTCCTCCACCGCCCGAACCGTCAACCCCTCCTCCACGATCCGGTCCACCAGCTTCTCCTGGAGGGCCCGGTCGGGCGTCCCGAGCAGGGCGCGGGCGTGCCCGGCCGAGATCGTGCGCTCGGCCAGGGCGCGTTGGGCCCCGGCCGGCAGCTGGAGCAGCCGCAGGGTGTTGGTGACGGTCGCGCGGCCCTTGCCCATCCGAGTGGCCACCTGCTCGTGGGTCAGGCCGAACTCGTCGATGAGCTGCTGGTAGGCAGCGGCCTCCTCGAGTGCGTTGAGGTCGACCCGGTGGAGGTTCTCCACCAGAGCCTGCTCCAGGCTGGCCACGTCGTCGGCCACCTGGACCAGGACCGGAATCGTCTGCAGCCCGGCTCGTCGTGCCGCCCGCCAGCGCCGCTCCCCCGCGATGAGCTCGTAGCTGTCCTCCTCGTCGGGCAGCTGGCGCACGAGCACCGGCTGGAGAAGTCCGACCTCCCGGATGGACAACGCCAGGGCCCCCATCGACTCTTCGTCGAAATGACTGCGGGGCTGAAAGGCGTTGGGCCGGATGTGCGAGATCGGCACGACCCGGAGAAGCGAGTCCGACTCCCCCGTCGACTCACTCGGGATCAGTGCACTGAGGCCTTTACCGAGTCCGCTGCGGCGCGCCATTGCTCACCTCCTTGGCCAGCTCGCGGTAGGCCACGGCACCCCGCGAGGCAGGATCGAACACCGTGATGGGCTGCCCGAAAGAGGGCGCTTCGGAGAGGCGGACCGTGCGCGGGATCACGGAACGGCAGACCCGCTCCGAGAAATGCTCGCGCACCTCGTTGGCCACGTCGACGGAGAGCCGGGTCCGGGCGTCGTACATGGTCAGCACGATGGTGGTGACCTCCAGCGTCTGGTTCAGGTTGGTCGAGACCAGATTGACGTTGCGCAGGAGCTGGCTCAGACCCTCGAGGGCGTAGTACTCGCACTGGATGGGGACGAGGACCTCGTCGGCGGCGGCCAGGCCGTTGACGGTGATGAGGCCCAGCGAGGGCGGGCAGTCGATGAGGATGAAGTCGAAGTCGTCCACGACGGTGGCGATGGCCCGCTTGAGCTTGAGCTCCCGGCTGAAGGCCGGGACGAGCTCGATCTCGACGCCGGCCAGGTCGATCGTCGCCGGCGCCACGAAGAGGTTCTTGACGCTGGTCGGCTCGATGCAGTCTTCGAGGGGCTGGTCCCGCATGATCACGTCGTACATGGAGAGCTCGAAGTTCCGGGCCTCCACGCCGAGTCCGGTCGTGGCGTTGCCCTGGGGGTCCAGGTCGATCACGAGCACCCGGTAGTCCATCTCGGCCAGGGCCGCCCCGAGGTTCACCGTGGTGGTGGTCTTCCCCACACCACCCTTCTGGTTGGCCACGGCCATGACCCGGGGCAGCTCCCGGGGTACCGGCTTCGATCCGTTGAGCAGCTCGGTGGCCTCGTCTCCGATGGACGGGGGCCGCATGGTGGCTGGAGCGGGCGGAGCGACGGCCGGCGGGGCCGAGGCCGGGGCCGCTGCCGTCTCAGGCTCGGTGACCACCGGCGGGGATGGCGCTGCGGCCGCCACCGGGACCTCTTCGGCTGGTTCGCTTCCCGAAGCCGGCGCGCCGTTGTCCGCCCCTGCTGCGGAAGCAGGGCTCGACTCGGAGGGGGTCGTGGGTCCCTCTGGGGCCGTCTGGACCGCCTCGGGGGCCGGTGGGGGCGGCGCGTTCTCGGCCGGTGGGGGAGTGGGCGCCGTGTCGGCCGCGTCCGGCTCGGCGGGGACCTTCTCGGTGATGAGGCTCGAAACCGGGTCCGGCGAACGCACGCCCTCCTGGTCGTAAGGAAGGTCCGCCGGTTCGCTTGATTCTGATGTGTCGGGAAGGTCCCTCTCCCTGCGCCTGATGCGCATCAGGTGGGAACTCCGGATCGCCGCCGCACGGCGCCTATCCTGGCTTGCCGACGGCCCGAGGTCAAGGGTTGCGATTGTTCCACGTGAAACCTGCGGTCGAGGGCGCCCGTGACACCGGCCATTCGTTTCACGTGGAACATGATGCCCAGAATCGCCCGGGTGACGCGCCGGCGCCCGCCGAGCACCACGCCGTCGCGACCGGCGGGTCTCCGAGCCTAGGGGCCGGCCTTAGAAGAGAGGCCGCTTGGCCGGGACCCCGTTGCGCCGGGGAAAGCGGTCCGGGCAGGGTGCCGTCTGGCGGAGCGTCCGGTACTCGAAGTCGCCGTGCACCACCTCCGCCGGTTCGAGACCCAGCTGGCTCAGCTCCGCCGGCGGCCACCGGGACTCCTCACCATCGGTCGTGGCGCCCGTTCGGGGGGGCTCCGAGACGACCAGCCAGCCCCCGACGCGGAGCAGAGGTGCGGCGCACTCCGCCACCACCGCCGGCCGCCCGAAGGAACGGGCCAGAGCCCCGTCGAACCCGCCTCTCAGACCGTCCTGGCGCCCGCAGTCCTCGGCGCGCCCCTCGAGCACCCTCACCCGGTCGGCCAGGCCCAGGCGGTCCACCGCACGGCGCAGGAAGTCCGCCCGGCGGCCGTTGGCCTCGAGCAGCGCCACCGAGGCCTGGGCCCAGCCGGCGGCCACCACCAGCCCCGGAAGCCCTCCTCCCGAACCGAGGTCCACGAGGTTCGTGGGGCCGTCGGCCGCCATGCGGCGGGCGATGGTGGCGAACCCCTCCGCGTGGAGGAGCTGGGGGTCGATCGGCCCGGGGCCGAGAAAACCGGCGGCCCGGGCCTCGCCGAGGATCTCGTGCAGCACAGCAGGGGAGTGAACCCCTTCGTCGGCGCCGGGCATCGGCGCCGGGTCAGCCCGCCGGCGCGATGACGACGTGCCGGTTGGGGTCCTCGCCCTCGGAACGGGTCTCGACCCCCGGCAGCTCGTTAATGGCGTCGTGCACGGCCTTGCGGTCGGCCGGGCTCATGGGCTCGAGTGCCTTCTCGTGCCCCGACGCCAGGACCTCCTCGGCGATCTGGGCGCTGAACCGCTTGAGCGCCGCCGAACGCCGCTCCCGGTAGCCGGCCACGTCGACCAGGATGCGGTCCGTGCGCGACGGACACTGGCGCTGCACCACGGCTCGGGTCAGGTCCTGCAGGGCCGTCAGGGTGGACCCCCGGGGTCCCACGAGGATGCCGAGATCCTCACCCAGGGCGGCGATCTCCACGGTGTCCTCGTCGAGCAGCCGGGTCTCCACCGTCCCCTCCATGCCGAACTCGCCCAGGAGGCCGGCCAAGAAGGCCCGCCCGACCTCTCCCTGCTCTTCGAGCGTCATTCCTTCGGCCATGTCCACTGTCTCCTTCGCTTCGGTGCTCCGCGGTGGAGCCTTCTCGCCGGCCGGCTCCCCCGAACCGTTCCTCGAGCTTTCCATCTGCGCCGACCCACTCGCCGGCGCCTTGCTGCGATTGCGGCGCCGCCGAGCCGAGCGGCTCGTCCCGGTGCCCGTGCCGGCCGTGGCCGTGCCCGAACCATTGGGACTGCCCCCGTTCCCGCTGCTGCGGTCCCCGGTGCCCTCCGAGGAGGTCGCCCGCTGACCACCCTGGCGGCTCCCTTGGTTCCCCTGTCTCCCCTCGGCGGATCGGTTGTTCCCCCGCCGCGAGCGCTCCCGGCGGGGCCGGGGGCCGACCGGTCGGACCCGGGCCCGCACCCGCGCCTCGACGCGGACGCGACCGAAGAGACCCGTCTTCGGCTCGGTGACCACGATCACCTCGGCATCGCCGACGGCCACCCCGAGCTGGTCGAGGGCCTGCTCGGTCGCTTCTTCGACGGTCTTCCCCGCCACCTCAACCCACTCCACGCGCTATCGAGCCTTTCTTGTCCGTTTCGAGCGCGACCGGGGATGGGACTTCGGAGCGGGGGCGTCCTCGACGCTGTCGTCGGCCGCCTTCCCGTTCGTCTGCTTCCCCGCGGCCGGCTTCTTCCCGTTGGTGGGCGTCCGCCCGTTGCTCTTGGGGCCGGTCTTCGCCGGCGGCAGCGTTCCCTTCGCGGCCGCCGTGCCATCCGTGGCCGTCGATGTCTTCTTGACCGGCTTCGGGGGAGGCGGTTTCTCCTTCTTTTCGACTTTGGTCGACCCGATCTCACGCTCCGCGGCGACGGGCGTCACCATGCCGCTCCGGAACATCACTTCTTGTGTCGCGATCCGCATGGCCGATGAGACCACCATGTAAATGGTTGCTCCTGCGGGCACTCTCAGGTAAATGACACCGAAAATAATAGGGAAAAACTTCTGCATTGTTTGCATCTGTGGATTCGCCGCTGCAGCCTGAGGATTGCGGCTATTCATCTGCTTCATTTGGTAGAACTGCAAGAACATCGCAGCGCCAATGAGCAAGAGATAGGGGATGACCAGAACGGCCTGGCTCAGGCTCGTCGTCACCACGTGGCTGAACGGATTCATTGTGTGATTCGAGAATGGATACGACGACAAGTCCATGCCAAACCACCAATGCATTTGGCCTTGACTTAGGACCAAATCGTGATGCATTTGGGAATTCGTCGGGATGTACTTTGGAGCTCCAACGACGACCTTGTGCCCGTTGACCACCTTGGTCGTCGTGGTCGACAAGCCACGAATCAGCGTGTAGAGAACGATGAGGAACGGCATCTGCAAGAGGCTGGGCAGGCAGGCCCCGAACGGGCTGGTGCCGTTCTCCTTGTAGAGCGCCATCATCTCCCGGTTGAGCTCTTCCCGGTTCTCCGGGCCCTTGTACTTGGCCTGGAGTTTCTTCATCTCGGGCTGCAGCCGCTGCATGGCCAGCATCGACTTGGTGCTCTTCACCGTGACCGGCGTCAGGGCCAGCATGATGATGATCGTCAGGCCGGTGATGGCGAATCCGTAGTTGGGCCAGACGGCGTAGAGGCCGGCCAGGATGTACCCGAACAGCTCGAAGAGGGGGTGGAAGATCTCGCCGATCAGCTTGAACAGGGAATTCTCTGCCAAGACGGGGTGACTCAGCACGGACGGCTCCCTTCATGGGCATGCACGCGCACGGGGACGAGGTCCACGCCGTGCGGCCCGAAGGGGCGGCAGCGCAGCAGACGGCGGGCGCTCAGGGCCAGGCCCCGCCAGAAACCGTGGGTGGTGAAGGCCTCCACCGCGTAGGTGGAGCAACTCGGATAGAAGCGGCAGGGCGAGATCCTTCCCGAGGCAGCACCCTGGTAGGCGGTGACCAGCGCGACCGCCACCCGGACCGCTCGGTTGGGGGTATCCGTGGCCTCGCTCATGCGCGTAGTCTCCCTCGCCCGGCCTTCACCAGCGCGGTCACCACGTCCGCGCGGAACACGCTCGGTGCCAGGGCAGCGGCGCCGGGCTCGAGCCGCACCAGGTAGGTCCCCCGGGGCAGCGTCGGCGCCTCGGCCCGGACGACTGCGCGGGCGCGGCGCCGAAGCGAGTTCCTCACGACGGCAGTGCCACAATGGCGGCCGATTGCGTACGCTACCTGGGGAAACACACCGGAGTCCCCGGGCCCGGCCGGGACGAACGTCGCCCGCACCGGGCCGCTGGCCCCACGGGCCCGTGAGCGTTGCAGCTCGACGAACGCCGCGCGGCGGGTGATGCGTCCGACCGTCCGTGCAGGCATGCGAGGCCTTCAGACGGTGAGACGGTGGCGCCCCTTGAGCCGCCGTGACTTCAAGATGGCCCGCCCCGCCCGCGTGGACATGCGCTTGCGGAACCCGTGGGTGCGAGCCCTTTTCCGGGTGTTCGGTTGATAAGTGCGCTTCACGTCAATTCAGCCTTTCGCGACGGCCGTGCAGCATCCGGAGCCGGTTCGTCGCTGGTTCCATGCCTCGGCCTGACAAGTCGATTCCGGCCGCCGGCGGCGAGTACGCCCATGTTAGGCGCGATTTGGGGACGGCCTCTAGTCGCATCGCCCGGCACGGTGTACGTTCAACCAATTACCCGCACCGAGGATCGTTCCGAACAAGTTGCCTGGACGCCGAGGGGGGAGAAGGGGCGTTCGGACGAAGCGGTGACCCAGGCAGGAGATCTTTGGACGAGGTGCACCGGGTCTCTGCGCGACCAGGTGTCCGAGAGCACGTGGCAGCTGTGGCTGTCGGGCATCGAACCCGTGGCCTACGCCAACGGCGAGTTCGTCCTGTCCGTTCCCAACGGGCTCATCCGCGAGCGGGTGGAGTCGCGCTACCTCCCGATGATTGAGGACACCCTGGCCAACGAGGTCGGCTCGCCCGTCCGGGGCCGCCTGGAAGTGCAGGAGCCGGGTCCGACGCAGGTCGACTCGACCGCTGAACAGGTCTTCGGACTGCCTCCCGAGCCCGAGCCCCGGGCCCAGGAGCCGGCCGCCCGGACCGGGCGTGAATCGCCCGCCGTCCAACTCGACTCGAAATTCACCTTCGAGACCTTCGTCGCCGCCTCGTCGAACCGCCTGGCCCACGCCGCCGCCCAGGCCGTGGCGGAGACGCCCGGCCGTTCCTACAACCCCTTGTTCATTTACGGAGACTCCGGGCTAGGCAAGACCCACCTCCTCCACGCCATCGGGAACTACGTCACCGAGAACTACCCCCGCCGCAAGATCCTCTACGTCACGACCGAGACGTTCATGAACGACTTCGTCGACTCCCTGCGGACGTCCACGACCCTGTCCTTCAAGCGGCGCTACCGCGACTGCGACGTCCTGCTCATCGACGATGTGCAGTTCATGGAGCGCAAAGAGGGTCTCCAGGAGGAGTTCTTCCATACGTACAACGACCTGAAGGGCGCCTCCAAGCAGATCGTCCTGACGTCGGACCGGCCGCCCAAGTCGATCGAGACCCTCGAGGACCGCCTCCGCAGCCGCTTCCTCTCGGGCCTCATCACCGAGATCGACCCGCCCGACCTCGAGACCCGTCTCGCCATCCTCCGTTCCAAGTCGCTCAGCGAGCACCAGGAGGTCCCCGACGACGTCCTCGAGTTCATCGCGTCCCACGTCAAGGACAACATCCGGGAGCTCGAGGGAGCATTGACCCGCATCTGCGCCTTCGCCAACCTCAACAAGGAGCCGATCTCCCTGGCCCAGGCCGAGCAGGTCCTCTCCGACCTGGTCCTGGCGGGCGAGCCCCGCCGCATCACGCCGCAGATGATCCTCGACGCGACCTCGGCAAGCTACGGCTTCTCGGTGGACGCCATCTGCGGCCCCAGCCGGACCCGGCCACTCGTCACGGCCCGGCAGGTCGCCATGTACCTGACCAGGGAGCTCACGGATTACAGCTACCCCGCGATCGGGCGCGTCTTCGGCAAGCGCGACCACACCACCGTGATCCACGCGGTGGACAAGATCGCCGGCCAGATGCAGGAGCGGAGACAGATCTACGAGCAGGTCACCGAGCTCATTCAGAAGATCCGTGCCGGGTCGGCCTGAGCTCCCGACCCTCCCGCACGCCGCCCGACTCCCTGTGGTTTGCCGAGGGCAAAGCCTGTGGACCGGGTGGGTCGCCGCTGGGGATCACCCGCACGCTTGTCCCCAGGCTGACCTTGCCGGCCCGCCACCTCCCATCGGGCCCGCGCCACACCCACAGTGCCATGGGGACATCGTCGGGGGCACCGAGCAGGGATGGGACCATGTCGTCCACAATCCACACCCCTTACTACCTTTACAAGACACATATACCTCTTCCCTCACGATGAAGGATTGGGAAAACTCCCGAAAGGACTGCCGGCGGTGAAGTTCAGATCCGAGCGCGATGCACTCGTCGACATGCTGGCTACCGCGAGCCGTGCCGTTGGGGGTCGAGGAGGCTCGTCACCGGTGCTCCTCGGCCTGCTGCTCACCTGTAACGGGAACACACTCACGGTCACCGGGACCGATCTCGATCTCACGATCCTGGTGACCGGCGAAGTCATCGGGATCGATGACGGGAGCTGTGTGATTCCGGCGCGCCTGTCCACTGACATCGTGCGCCGGCTCGAGCCCGGAGCGGTGACGTTCGCCGACCAGGGCGACCACATGACGATCAGCGCGGCCCGCTCCACCTTCAAGCTCCACACCTATCCGGTGGTGGAGTTCCCACCCGTGGGCAAGACGAGCGAGCCGACGACGCAGCTCTCCGAGACCGCGCTCGGGGAGGCCGTGCGCCAGGTCGTGCGGGCCGCGTCGCACGACGACGGGCGTCCCCTGCTGACCGGCGTGTTGGTCTCCCGCGTCGACGGGTCGATCCGGATGGTGGCGACCGACTCGTACCGGATGGCCATGCGGGACCTCCCGGGGTCCGACACCATCCCGGGAGAGGAAGACCTCCTGGTCCCGGCACGCGCACTGTCCGAGCTGCAGCGGCTGCCTACGGGCACGATCTCGGAGGGATCGGAGACCAACCGTGTGGGCGTCGCCGCCAACAGCAACGAGATCACCTTCTGGCAGGGCAACGTCCAGATCAGCACCCGCCTCCTTGAGGGGCGGTACCCGGACTACAAGCAACTGATCCCGGACCACTACCCGAACAAGCTGCACCTCGGGAAAGAGAACTTTCTCGCCGCCCTCCGCCGGGTCCAGCTGCTCGTGCGCGACAACACGACACCCGTGCGGCTCTCCATGCGCCAGGGCGGCGTGGACCTGAGTGTCCAGAGCCAGGACGTGGGCGACGCTGCGGAGGCGGTGGACGGGGACTACACCGGCGAGGATCTCGTGATTGCGTTCAACCCGGCCTATCTCATCGACGGCGTCGAGGCGGTGGCCGGCGACGAGGTCATCGTCGAGACAGCGGACGCGTCGCGCGCGGCGACGGTGCGGGGCGCCGAAGATCAGGAGTTCCGCTACCTCCTGATGCCGGTCCGGGTCTCCTGATCGGCCGCCGGTTGCGGTGAGCGTCCGGCACCTGGAGCTGGCCGACTTCCGCATCTTCCGCGGTGCCAGCATCGACTTCGAGGCCGAAGGGACCACGGTCATCACCGGCTCGAACGGGACCGGAAAGACCAGTGTGCTTGAGTCCCTCGCCTATCTCGGTTCGCGCCGGTCCTTCCGCGGCGCTCCCCCCGAGGCCATGGTGCGCACCGGGGCGGCGAGCGCGATCGTGCGGGCCGAGATCGACAACCGCGACAGCCCGGCGCTCGTCGAGGCGCAGATCCTGGCGTCCGGGCGCAGCCGGACCAGAGTGAACCGCAAGGCGGTCACCGGGCGCACGGAGCTCGACGCTGCCGCCCCCTGCACCATCTTCTCGCCCGACGATCTCGTCATCGTGAGCGGCGGCCCGAGCGGCCGTCGCGAGGTCCTCGACGACGCGTTGGCGGTTCTCGATACCGAGGGAGCCCGGGCGGCCGACGAGACCGAACGGATCCTCCGGCAGCGGGCAGCCCTGTTGCGCCAGTCGGCCGGCCGGGCCACCGACGAGGTCGCGGCCACGCTCGACGTCTGGGACCAACGCCTCGCCGATGCCGGCAAGGTGCTCGTGGCCGCGCGCGAGCGGCTCGTGGCGGACCTGGAACCGCTGGTCGCGGCGGCGTACGGACGCCTGGCCGGCGCCGGCGACCAGCCGGTCATGGCCCAGCGCTACCTGCGCAGCTGGGACGGCGATCTCCTCGATGCGCTGGCGGCCAGCCGGCCCGACGACCTGCGACGTGGGGTCAACACGGTGGGGCCCCATCGGGACGACCTGCTCTTCGAGATCGAGGGGCGAGCGGCCCGGACGCACGCCTCCCAGGGCGAGCAACGCTGCGTGGCGCTGGCCCTGCGTCTGGGTGTGCACGCGCTGGTGCTGTCCCGGACCCCGCTGCTCCCGACGCTGCTGCTCGACGACGTCTTCTCGGAGCTGGACCCGGCCCGCAGCCGTGCCCTGGTGACGGAGTTGCCGGAGGGGCAGGCCATCCTGACCACGGCGGCACCGCTGCCCGATGGGATCGTGGTGGCCCGCCTGCTCCCGGTCCAGAGCTTGGAACCCCGGTGACGGCCCGGCGGCGCGACAGCGGTCCCCGACGGGTGGGCGAATCCATGCCGCGGCTGCTGGGCCGGCTGGGCTCCGCGCCCACCCCGGCGGTCATGGAGGCGGTGTTCACCCGCTGGGAGGAGCTCGTCGGGGCCGAGCTCGGTGGGCACCTCCGCCCACTGCGCGTCGACGGGCGTGCGCTCGTCGTGGCGGTGGAGCACCCGGCCTGGGCGACCCGCGCCCGCATGGAATCGGGGCGGATCCTGGCCCGGCTGAAGGAGCTGGGCGACACGTCGATCGAACGACTCGAGGTCGTCGTCGAGCGCGCCTGACCGGGTCCTCCACGGACCCGCCCGCGACCGTTCATGAGTGCCGAATTGGGGCCACGGTCGGGTAGAATGGTGCGTTCGCATCGAAAGGCCGGAGGTCACCATTCGGGGATTCGATACGCACCGCGAAGACCTATGTTCTGAAAGGGCGCGCCTGTGGCAGTAACGGTGGATGAGAGACCTGGTGGGACCGGTGCGTCGTACACCGAGAGCGACATCACCATCCTCGAAGGGCTCGAAGCGGTACGCAAGCGGCCCGGCATGTACATCGGCTCGACCGGCCCGACCGGTCTGCACCACCTGGTGTGGGAGGTCGTGGACAACTCGGTCGACGAGGCGATGGCGGGCCGCGCCACCCGGATCGACGTGACCCTGCTGCCCGACGGCGGCTGCCGGGTCGTGGACGACGGTGCGGGGATCCCGGTGGGCCCCCACCCGAAGAACCCCAAGGTCTCGACGGCGGAGATCGTCCTGACCACCCTGCACGCCGGCGGCAAGTTCGGCGGCAAGGGCTACCAGGTCTCCGGCGGGCTCCACGGCGTCGGGATCTCCGTCGTCAACGCCCTCTCCACCCGCCTGGTGCTCGAGGTGGACCGCGACGGCCAGCACTGGGAGGCCGAATTCGAGAAGGGCGGGAAGGTCAAGCAGAAGATCAGGGAGACCGGCCCGGCCCCCAAGGACCGGACCACGGGCGAGCCGAGGACGGGCACGACCGTCACCTTCTGGCCCGACGGCTCGGTCTTCGACGAGACCGAGTTCCGGGCGCAGACGATCGTCGAGCGGATGCAGATCATGGCCTTCTTGAACAAGGGCCTCGAGATCCGCTTCGTCGACGAGCGGACCGACCCCGTGACCAAGACGACGTACAAGTACAACGGTGGCATCGTCGACTTCGTCAAGCACCTCAACGCCTCCAAGGAGTCGCTCTTCCGCAAGGTGGCGTCGTTCGAGCAGGCGGAGGAGGGTCAGGAGGTCGAGATCGCGCTGCAGTGGAACGCGGGGTACCACGAGTCGATCCACTCCTTCGCCAACGGCATCTCCACCATCGAGGGCGGGATGCACGTCGAGGGATTCTCCAAGTCGTTGACCAACGTGGTGAACCGCTACGCCCGCGCCCGCAACATCCTGAAGGAGAAGGAGGAGAACCTCAAGGGCGAGGACATCCGTGAGGGTCTCACGGCCATCATCTCGGTCCGCCTGCGCGACCCGCAGTTCGAGGGGCAGACCAAGTCCAAGCTGGGGAACCAATCCATCCGGTCTCTCACGGAACGGACGACGAACCAGAAGCTGACCGAATGGCTCGAGGAGAACCCACGCGAGGCGAGCCAGATCGTCCAGAAGTCGATGCAGGCGGCGCGGGCCCGTCTGGCCGCCCAGGGCGCGCGCGACCTCACCCGGCGCAAGTCGGCGCTCGACGGGGCGGGCCTGCCCGGGAAGCTGGCCGACTGCTCGTCGCGCGACCCGCGCGAGTCCGAGCTCTTCATCGTCGAGGGCAATTCCGCCGGCGGGTCGGCCAAGGACGCCCGCAACCCGCACACCCAGGCGATCCTGCCCATCAGGGGCAAGATCCTCAACGTCGAGCGGGCGCGCATCGACAAGATGCTGAAGAACGCCGAGATCCAGGCGCTGATCTCCGCCATCGGCGCCGGGCTCGCCGAGGAGTTCGACGTCGAGAAGATCCGCTATCACAAGGTGATCCTGCTGGCCGACGCCGACGTCGACGGGAGCCACATCCGGACATTGCTGTTGACGTTCTTCTACCGCCAGATGAAGCCGTTGGTGGAGGGCGGTTTCGTCTATGTGGCGCAGCCGCCGCTGTACTCGACGCTGGTCGGCAAGGAGAAGATCTACCTCAAGGACGATGCCGCCCGGGACGCGTTCCTGGCCGAGCACCCGGACCACAAGCACGACTTCAACCGGCTGAAGGGCCTCGGCGAGATGGACTACGCCGAGCTGCGCGACACCACGATGGACCCGGGCAAGCGGTCGTTGCTGCAGATCAACGTGGAGCAGGCGGCGACGGCGGACGAGGTCTGCTCCATCCTCATGGGTGACGACGTGGAGCTCCGGCGCCACTTCATTCAGACCAATGCCAAAGACGTCCGTTTCCTCGACATCTGAGCAGCCGGACCGGGAGTAGGGAGCACATGCCACAGTCGACACGCGGCTCGGGCCGCGGGGGAGCGGCCTCGGGCGGGGACGAGACCCCACCCGAGGCCGACGAGCCGGTCAGTGGGTCGATCGAGCCCATTGAGATCCAAGAGGAGATGGAGCGCTCGTTCCTCGAGTACTCCATGTCCGTCATCGTCGCCCGCGCCCTGCCCGACGTGCGGGACGGGCTCAAGCCGGTGCACCGCCGGATCCTCTACTCCATGTTCGACAACGGGCAACGTCCCGACCGGCCCCACAGCAAGTGCGCCAAGGTCGTGGGCGAGGTCATGGGGACCTACCACCCGCACGGCGACTCGGCGATCTACGAGGCGCTGGCCCGTATGGTCCAGGAGTTCTCGCTCCGCCACCCGCTGATCGACGGGCACGGCAGCTTCGGCGGCCGGGGCCCCGACGACGGTGCGGCGGCCATGCGCTACACCGAGTGCCGGCTGGCCCCGCTCGCGCTGGAGCTGATGGCCGACATCGACGAAGAGACCGTCGACATGGTGGCCAACTACGACGGCTCGTCGCAGGAGCCCGTGGTGCTGCCTGGCCGCTTCCCGAACCTTCTGGTCAACGGCTCGCAGGGGATCGCCGTGGGCATGGCGACCAACGTCCCGCCGCACAACATGGGCGAGGTCATCGACGCGGCCATCCACGTGCTGCACCACCCCGAGGCCACCCCCGACGAGCTCATGGAGTTCGTGAAGGGCCCCGACTTCCCGACGGGCGCGCAGATCCTCGGCCGCCAGGGCATCCTCGACGCGTACCGGACCGGTCGCGGCTCCATCAAGATGCGCGCGGTCGCCGAGATCGAGGAGGGCCGCACCGGCGACCGCATCGTCGTCTCCGAGCTCCCGTACCAGACTTCGGTCGAGGTCATTGAGCAGAAGATCACCGAGTTGGTGCGCGCCGGCGACCTCGACGGGATCAGCGGGATGCGGAATGCGTCGGCGAACCAGCAGCCGAGCCTGATCATCGAGCTGAAGCGCGACGCCAACGCCAACGTCGTCCTGAACAACCTCTACAAGCAGACGCCGCTGCAGACCAGCTTCGGCGTCAACATGCTGGCGCTGGTCGACGGCGTGCCCCGCACGCTGAACCTGGCCCAGGCGCTGTCGTACTACATCGACCACCAGATCGAGGTCATTCAACGCCGCTCGCAGTACCGCCTCGACAAGGCGCGCAACCGGGCACACATCGTCGAGGGCCTGTTGCGGGCCATCGACATGCTCGATCAGGTCATCGCGACCATCCGTGGGTCCGCCGACCGGCCCGAGGCACGCACCGCGCTGATGGCGGAGCCCTTCTCCTTCACCGAGGTCCAGGCGACGCACATCCTCGACATGACGCTCGGACGCCTGACCCGGCTCGGGCGTTCCGAGCTCGAGGCGGAGATGGAGGAGCTGCGGGCCACCATCGCCGAGCTCGAGGCGATCCTGTCGGACGACACCAAGCTGCGAGGCGTCATCGAGACCGAGATGACGGCGATCCGCGACAAGTACGCCAACCCGCGTCGGAGCGTGATCACCCACGACCCGGGCGAGATGGGCGTCGAGGACCTCATCTCCGACGAGGAGATCGTGGTGACGATGACCAGGGCCGGCTACATCAAGTCCGTGGCAGCGGGCGCCTTCCGGACCCAGGGTCGGGGCGGACGGGGCGTGCAGGGAGCCCGCTTGAAGGAGGAGGACCTGGTCAGCCAGGTGGTGCACACCTCCGCCCACGCGTACCTGTTGCTCTTCTCCAACCAGGGCAAGGTCTACCGGCTGCGCGGGCACGAGATCCCGATGAAGGACCGGACGGCCCGGGGGACCGCGGCGATCAACCTGGTGCCCCTGGCGCCGAACGAGTCGATCACGGCCATCATCGCGACGAGGGAGTTCGCACCTGATCAGTTCCTCGTGTTCGCCACCGCACTCGGTCAAGTGAAGAAGACCGCGCTGAGCGAGTACGACAAGTCGCGGCGTGAGGGCTTCATCGCCATCAACCTGCGCGACGGCGACGAGCTCGTTCGGGTGGTGGCGACGTCGGGCGACGACGACCTCTTCGAGGTCACGCGCAACGGCATGACCATCCGCTTCAACGAGGAGGACGTGCGGGCGATGGGCCGCGACGCCGCCGGCGTGCGGGGTATCCGCCTCCGCGCCGGGGATGCCGTCGTCTCCCTGGACGTGGCGGCGGACGACACCGACATCCTGATCGTGACCGATGCCGGCTACGGCAAACGCACGAAGTTGGAGCGCTTCAACCGTCAGACCCGCGGCGGCCAGGGCGTGCGGGGGATCCGGCTGACCGGCACGCGCGGCACCGTGGTGGCCGCCTTCATGGTCGCGTTGGACGAGGAGATCCTGCTGGTTTCTTCCGGTGGGGTGGTCATCCGCACCCAGGCCCGCGAGATCGCCTCGCAGGGACGGGACGCGACCGGGGTCCGCGTGATGAACCTCGACGAGGGTCAGAGCGTGGCGGCGGTGGCACGCGTGAGTGCCGAGACCGAAGAGGGCTGAGCCCGCCGACCCGGGTGGAGGCGCCCGGGTCTAGAAGATGCGCAGGGATGTGAAGGGCCAGACCCGGACCTCGACCTTGCCCACGATCAAGGACCTGGTGATCGGTCCCCAGTACCGGCTGTCGCACGAGTCGGTCCGGTTGTCGCCCATGACGAAGTAGTCGTTGGCCGGGACCCGGTACGGGTGAGCCAGGTTCGAACTGTTCCCGGGCGGTCCCGCGACGGTGATCCCCTGCTCCGAAGTCGGGAGCCAACTCTCGTTGAGGCGCTTCCCGTCGATGTAGACGTGCCCGCCGGTGAGGGAGACGACGTCCCCCGGCAACCCGATGACTCTCTTGACGAGATCGTTCACCTCGGGCCCGCCGCAGTTCTCGGCCGGCGGCCGGGAGAAGACCACGATGTCGCCCCTGTCGACGCTGTGGAGGTGGTAGCTCAGCTTGTTGACGAGGATGCGGTCGCCGACCTGCAATGTCGGCTCCATCGACCCGGAAGGAATGAAGAAGGTCTGCACGACGAACGTCCGCAGCAGGATGGCCACCAGCACGGCGACCACGACGACGATGATCGCCTCTTTGACCCAACGCGTGGGATGGGGGTTCGACGGGGGAGCAACGGGTGCGGTGTCGACCCCCGGAAGCCCCCCTGCGGGTGGTTCATCGACGGCGACCACCGGCTCGTTGTCTTCGGGCGTCACCGGACGCAGGTTAGACGGCGGTGCGGGGTGCCGGGGCTCAGGCCGGGGCCGGGATCACCGACGCCGTGTCGCGGCCGGACCGCAGCAGCGTGCCAGGCAACGCGCCGGTCGGTACGCCGTTTCGAACGGTCTCGACCCCGTTGACCAGGACGCGTACGACCCCGTGCGAGCCGGCGTAGAGCCGCGGGGTGTCGCCGGGCAAGTCGTGCACGAGTCGCGCCGGCTCGGAGGCGACCGTCTCGGGGTCGAAGACGAAGAGGTCGGCGACGTAGCCCTCGCGGATCAGGCCCCGGTCGCGCAGACCGAACAGCTGAGCGGGCTGCGCCGTCAACATGTGGACGGCCTTCTCCACCGGCACCAACTTGCGACCGCGCAGGCAGTCGCCCAGGAATGCGGTCGGATAGCTCGAGCCGCACATGCGATCGAGGTGCGCACCGGCATCGGACCCGCCGACCATGGCGCGTGGGTCGCTCCAGATCTCCGCACGCATCCCCCAGGTGGCCTCCTCCCCGTCGTCGGTGTTGGGCCACAGGACGGTGCGCAAGTCGTCGGCCAGCACGATGTCGAGCAGCGTGTCGAAGGGAGTCGTGCCCCGGTCGGCGGCGATGTCGGCCACGGTGCGGAAGGCGCACCCGTCATTGGCGGGGGAGTAGGTGTCCCCGATCACGTAGGTGCCCCAGCGGGCCAGCCCGCGGAAGACTCCCGCCTCCTTGCTGTGCGCCCGCTCGTCGAGCAGGGTGCGGACCGCGGGGTCCGCCAGCTGGCGCATCCGCTCCGCCTCGGGGAGCCCCATGACGTCCCCCCACCCAGGAATGAGGAAGAGCGCACAGTGGGTGCGGAAGCTCATGTTCATCGGGACCAGTGTGGGCATGGTGAGGGCGACGATCTGCCCGCCCGCGGCGGCCGCGGTGGACGAAGCGGACAGCTGATGCTCGATCCGGTCAGCGGAGCGGGCGTCGACGGTCAGGACGTTCCAGTTGAGCGGCCGGCGGGCCGTGACGCTCATGGTGGTCATGAGGTCGACTTCTTCGGGCGTGAACGAGTCCAGGCATCCGTTGGTGATGTACTCGAGGGTCGTCCCCTCGTGGGCCGCCACCTCTTCGCAGAAGGCGAGCATCTCGCGGCGATCGGCGTAGCGCGAGGTGATCGGGCGACCGTCGCCGTCGGAGTGGGTGCGGGACTGGGAAGACGAGAACCCCAATCCCCCTGCTTCGAGGGACTCGGCGAGCAGCGCTCGCATGGCGGCGATCTCGTCGTCGGACGCCACCTCTTCGCCGCGGCGGGCGCCCATGACCTTGCGCCGCAGGGCGCAGTGCCCCACGAGGAATCCGGCGTTGACACCGAGGCGGCCGTCCAGGGCGTCGAGGTACTCCCCGAAGGTCGACCAGTTCCAGGGCACGCCGTTCTCCAGCGCGGCGAGGGGCATCCCCTCGACCTTGGCCATCATCTGGCGGATGTAGTCCGCGTCTTCGGCGTTGATGGGGGCGAGGGTGAACCCACAGTTGCCCCCGATGACGGTGGTCACGCCGTGCACGTTGGAGGGAGAGGCCAGGGGGTCCCAGAAGAGCTGGGCGTCGTAGTGCGTGTGCGGGTCGACCACACCAGGCATGACGGTGAGTCCTCCGGCGTCGAACTCCGCCGCCGCCGCTTCGTCGATCTGGCCGAGGGCGACGATCCGGCCGTCGCGGATCCCGACGTCGGCGAGGCGCCCGGGCTCCCCGGACCCGTCGATGACCGTGCCGGATCGGATGACGTAGTCGAGCATGGAACCTCCGGAGGCGGGCGCAGCCGCGGCTGGCGCCGGGCGCCGAAATCTGACGACCCGTCAGCTTACAGGGGCACGGGGCCGTGGCCCGTGGGGGCCCTCTACGCCGGTTGGTCGCGAGCGGGCCGAGCCTGGCGGATCATGGCCACCCGGATCTGCCGCAGGCGGACCTCCACGGCCTGCTGCCGTGACGTCAGGCCGGCGAGCTGTTCCTCCACCACGGCCAAGACGCGGGCGACGTCGGCCGGCGAGGCCAGATTCACGCGGGCCATCTCCTGGTGGGCCGAGAGCAGCTCGTCCGCCCGCTCGAAGACGGCCAGATCGAAGTCCGCGTCCCACTCGTCCCAGTCATCGTCGTCCTGCCCGGCGTAGTCGGTGTCCCCCTCGAGAGAGGCCAGGACGCGCGGGAGGTAGTCGACCACGCTCTCTTTCCCGGCTGCGTCGCCGGCGATGCCGTGCCGCAGAATGGCGACGTCGCCGGCGAGGATCGCCTGGGCGTAGGTCAGCAACTCCAAAATGGCCGTCAGAGCATCCCGCCAGGTCGTGATGGGAGCGCCGCGACCCAGAAGCTCGACGTCGGCCGACGTTTCGAGCAACCGGTCGATGTCGGCCAACAGGATCGGGCGGTCCGGCAGGGAGAGCCCCCAGGTTTGGGGGCCGCCTCCACCCTGCGCATGCACGTGAGCTGAAGACAACGGGTCTCACTCCCCTTCCACCGTGTGGGCTCCGCGAGCCGACCCTCGTACCGCTTCTCTCTACCACGAAAGGGGAGGTCATGGCGGCCTGAAACGGCCGGGGTACGGACAATCCCCAGCCCGCGTGGGCGATGGGGTCCGCTACTGGGGTTCTGTCACACCCCTTGTGGATGACCGTTTCCTGCCTGGCGGGCGCTGCGACCCGTCACGTCATCCCCAAGTCATCCACAGCCTGTGCCCGAGCCGTCCCCACCTTTGTCCTTTCGCGTCACGACGCCACGTGCTTTGCTCTGTTCGTGCCCGCCGCCCGACGATCCGACCCCCTGGAGCCTCCCCGATGCTGAATCTCCAGCCGTCGTCGGAGGGGGTCCTGCCGGGGCAGCTCCTGGAGCGGGCCATCCGGGCCGGCTACGTCGATGCCGGGCGGTTCAACATCCCGGACGCCAACGTGCAGCCCGCCAGCCTCGACCTGCGCCTCGGGGAGCGGGCCCTGCGCATCCGCTGCAGCTTCCTGCCGGGGAACGATTCGGTCGAGCGGAAGCTGAAGGACTACATCCTCGACGAGATCGACCTCCGTGGCGACGGCGCCATGCTCGAGGCACGGTGTCCGTACCTCATTGAGCTGAAAGAGCGGCTGGACCTCCCCGCCGGGTTGCGCGGGAAGGCGAACCCCAAGAGCTCGACCGGCCGTATCGACGTGTTCACCAGGGTGATCACGGACAACAGCGACCGGTTCGACGAGGTGGCGCCCGGGTATCAGGGCCCGCTCTACCTGGAGGTCGTGCCGCTGTCGTTCGCCGTCCGTGTACGTGAGGATCTGACCCTGAACCAGTTGCGTCTGTCCATCGGCCGACCGTGGCTCAGCGATGACGAGGTCCGGTTGACGCACCTCGAGGAGCCGATCCTCTACAAGGCGGGCACACCGGTCCCCGTCGAGGACCTCGTCCTTTCGAACGGGCTCTTCCTCGGGCTCGATCTGCGGGGCGACGAGCGCGGGCAAGTGGGGCACAGCACCCGCGACAGCGCGCCGTTGCTCGATCTGACGTCGAGCGGGGAGGTCGACCCGACGCCCTTCTGGGACCCGGTCTTCCGGGAGGACGGCGATCGCCTCGTGCTGTCCCCCAAGCGCTTCTACCTCCTCATGTCCAACGAGGCGGTGAGCATCCCGCCCAACCTTGCGGCCGAGATGACGGCGTACGACCCGACCAGTGGGGAGCTGCGCACCCACTACGCCGGCTTCTTCGACCCCGGTTTCGGGTTCGACCCCTCCGGGGGCTTCCGGGGTTCGCGCGCCGCGCTCGAGGTGCGCGCGCACGACGTGCCGTTCATGGTCGAAAACGGGCAGGCGGTGTGCAAGCTGACCTTCGAGCGGATGCTCGAGGAGCCCACTGCGCTCTACGGCAGCGGCATCGGGTCCTCCTACCAGCAGCAGGAAGAGACGCTGAGCCGGTACTTCCGTCGTTCACGGGGGTAGCGGGACCGGCACAGCGGCGGGGTCTGTGCGCGAGACCCCCCGCGTCTGCTTGAACTGAGAGTGTCACCCGGGTTCCCACGCCGACATGCGTTGCGTTCGGACTCCAGAGCCCACCATCCCGGCGCGGTTGCAGCGCTCGTGCAAGCACAAGTTGTTGGGCCGTTGAGCATGGGGGGGAGGGGTTTCCCGTTACCCGGGTATGAGGTTGGGGCGGGCACAGAGCGGGAGTGATTTCAACCACAAGGGAGTAAGACAGTGAGGCGGAATCGGCGGAATCGAGTGACGGCCCTCGCGGGCGCCACATGCGGACTCATCCTGGCGGCCGGTGTCATTGCGGGTGTGATGCCCGCGGGCGCCAGCGTGCAGACGACGGTGCAAGGCGTTCAGAGCGCGACCGCGGCAGCGGTCGCGCAGGCGACCGGGACGGGAGCGCCGACCCCCGCGGCAGGCACGCCGACCCCAACGGCAAGCACGCCGGCCGCAGCGCCGGCCACGAACCCGTTGGCTCCGTTGACGTCCTTGCCGGTCTCCGTCTCGGTCCCGATCACGGCCCTGG
Organism: uncultured Acidimicrobiaceae bacterium; assembly: GCA_963719485.1. Classification (GTDB taxonomy): domain Bacteria; phylum Actinomycetota; class Acidimicrobiia; order Acidimicrobiales; family RAAP-2; genus Bog-473. The sequence goes on along the minus strand of OY970387.1, from coordinate 1,344,288 downwards.
CGAACGAGATCGGCAGCTCGCTCCTCCCGGGACAGGACTCCACCACCGGGACGAACACCACGGTGCAGTCATCACCTCTCATCAACGTCAACGCGCCGGTGAACGCCTGCTCACTCTCGGTCGGCCTGGCAGCCGACGCGAGCAGCAGCTGCTCGACGACGTCCGTCGGCCTGAACCAGATGGGAGCGGTCGGGAACATCAACGTCCCGATCACGGCCCAGGACAATGCCATCGGGTTGCTCGGCCAGGCCGCCTCGGCCCTGGGGCTCACCAGCGGGCAGTCCTCCGCGTCGACGACGCAGAACGGCTCCATCAACGCCAACGTGCCGGTGACCATCTGCGCGATCAACGTGGGTCTTGCCGCGAACACGTCGAGCGATTGCGACACGACAGGCACGAGCGGGCCGGTCTCGCAGACGGGCGTCATTGACGCCGACGTGCCAATCACCGTGTGCGACGTGATCGCGGAGATCGACGGCAACAGCACGGCCAACTGCCCGCAAGGTTCCGGTCCGGTCAGCCAGGACGGCCAGCTGGCCGACGTCTTCGCCCCGGCCACTGTCTGCGGGGTGATCGTCGAGGTCCAGGGTGCGGCCACCGGGATGTGCATGCCGGACGCCGGGTTCCCACTGGTCAACGACCTGCCGACCAACGATGTCACGCAGAGCGCGCCGATTGACGGCGTCATCCCGATCAACGTGTGCAGTGTCGTCGTTGCCGTGTCGGGGTCGGCGAGCAACTCCTGCGAGCCGTCCCACCTGGCCACTACTCCGACGGGGTCCGTCACGGGCAATGTGCCCGTGACGATCTGCGCCGTCACAGCGGCTCTCGACGGCAACGCCAGCGGGACGTGCACCGGGGCCGGGTCGACCAGCGTCCCGATCGGTACCCCGGGCGGCCCCGGGACGGGCGGGTCGGTGCCGGTCACCATCTGTGGCGTCGAGGCGGCGCTCGGGGGCACCGCGAACTCCGCGTGCCCCGAGCCGACCACGTCGCCCTCGGGCTCGGGCTCCGGGGCGGGTTCTGGCTCGGGTTCTGGCACGTCTCCCTCCACGGCGACCGTCGTCCCCGCGACGCTGGCCTCGACAACCCCGACGCCGGCTACCGCATCGACCTCCTCGGGTACCACGCCGCTGGCCTCGACCGGCGCGCCGATCCTGTTCGAGTTGTTGATCGGGGCGGGGGCCGTGCTGATGGGCCTGACGATCAAGCGCCTCGGACGTCGAGGGGAGGGCCAGACGGCGTAGCCGCACGGCAACCACCTGAGAGGAGGTTCGGGCGCGCCGCCCGCAGTGGCGGTGGCGCCGACGGGGACAAAGCACATGGAGGAAGGAGGGGTCCATGTCAGAACAAACAGAGGCCGATGACAGCACCAGCCTCGAGGACGTTTTCAACGCACGGGAATTCCGCCGCGCATCCGCGGCGGGTGGAGCCGGATCACGGGATGTGGCCGGAAGAGCGGGTGTTGAGATCGTCACAAAGGGATTCGATGTCGCGACGCGCGTCGTCGCGCCCGTGCTCCACGGGAACGCCGTCGTCGGACTGAACGAGCGGCCACTCGAGGACATCCTCCATTCCGCGCGGGCTGACCGTCCTCTGACATTGCTGCCGCCGCCGTCAGCGGGGGCTCCGGTCGGGGCCGCGATGCCGGGCGAAGATGCCGACCTCGTGTCGCTCGACGCACGGCGTCCGGAGCGCAACCGGTACCGGGCGGTCGCGGCCGTCAGCGGCGTCGCGGCTGCCGCCCTCGTCGTGGCCGGCATCACATCCGGGACCGTCCAGAAACGACCATCCGAAGTGTCCACCCAAGGCCTGCGGGGCACGGCATCGCTGCCGGGGTCGGGCCACGCACCCGGTGCGGGCGGGCTGACACCGACGGCGACTCTCGCCGCCACGGGAGGGGACGGTGCCGGCTCTTCCCCTCTCGGTACCGACCCGGCGCTCCGCCCGGGCAACGTCTCCAGCGGGCAGGTGACCCTGAGTGCGCCGGCAAGGACCAGCGGGACGGCGGTTCCCGCGCCGACGGCGCCCTCGGGCGGAAGCCCAACGGGCGCGGGCGGAGGGATCGGCGCCCCACCACCGCCTTCGGGAGGCGGCAGCCCCCTGGCGCCCGTCACGACCGCATTGGGGAGCAGCGTGGGCCCGGTCGAGACGTCGGTCACGGCCGTGACCGACCAACTCGGAAGCTCCATCCCGTCGACCGCACCGGCCACCAGCGCGGTGGGGACGATCATGAGCGGCGTCGGCCAGACGGCTTCGACGATGAAATGACAACGGAAGAACAACGGAAGAACAACGGAACGAACGGACGACCGGGCCGCGCCCTCGGTCAGGTCGGCGCCCCGAGGCGTGCGGTGCGGGCTCGCCTCGGTGGCAAACGCCGGTGTGAGTACGTGTTCGACAAGGCAATCACAACGGCGCGCAACGCCGCCGCGAGATTGATGCACAGCGACGCCGGCAGAACTTTCGTTTCAGAAGAACGCGCAACGGTTCGAACCAATTACTGACAGTTTCGAGTTTGCCGTTCTCACACGGGCCCGAGAGCTATAGGGTGGATTTGAGGGGCGTCTGAATCTCGGAGCTGGGAATCCGAGCGGCAAACGCAGAGTTGACTGACGAGTTGCGGAGGACAATGAGGGGGTCGAAGTCCGGAGGGGCTCGTGCTGGCGACGAAGCCAGTTTGGAAGAGGTCTTTACGTCCCGTTCATTCGGGCACCCGCTTCCCGAGCCACCCGTTCGCGCGATCGCGGCGGCTGCCATCGCCACACCCATGCTGTCCTTCGCCCGCAACCGATTCATCGCAGCGGGCGCTGTTGCGGCAGCCGCCCTGTCGGTCGTGGCCGGGTTGAGCATCGGCTCGGGCCCGATGGCGCCACCCGAGTTCTCCGCCCATTCGGCCGGCCCCATCCTTCCCGATTTCGGCACGACGCCGACCACCGCGGTTCCGAGCCCCGCGACCGGCGCACCATCGGGCTCTCCGAGCCCGGGAGCCGGTAGTCAATCCGGCGGCGCAGCACAGGCCTCGAACGGGGTGACACCGGCACCGCCGGCGAACGCCGTGCTTGCCAGCAATCCCTCACCTCAGGGGGGAGGCGCGACGCTGACTGTCTCCCCGCCCCCGGTCGGGACGACCACGACGACAGCCGCCCCGCCGACGACCACGACCACAACGCCGCCGCCGCCGACAACGACGACGACCATTCCCGTGACATCGACGTCGGGCGGTGCCGCGCCTGTCGGTGGGAAGGGCAACGGCCAAGGCAATGGCAACGGACACGGCCAAGGCGAGGGCAACAGCAACGGCAACGGACACAACGGCAACGGGAACGGGAACGGCAACAACGGGAACGGGAACGGCAACAACGGGAACGGGAAGGGCAACAACGGGAACGGCTAGGACAACTGACACGGCGGCGGTTCCGTTGCACGCGCCGGTCCTTCGGCAGCTCGACCCACAAAGCCTTCCCGACCCCGAAGTGCCCTGCCATCGGCGGGAACCTGGCGTGTGAACCCACGGCGCCGGCTGGTAAGCATGCGGGTGCCGGCGACGTCGCGTGCCGGCACGAGCGAGGTCAGCCATGAACTACACGAATCTTGGAACGTCCGGACTGCGGGTCTCGAGGGTCTGCCTCGGCATGATGGGTTTCGGCAACGGCAGTGACCGACCCTGGGTGATCGACGAAGATGCGGCCGAGCCCATTGTGCGGTCCGCAGTCGAAGGCGGCGTCACCTTCTTCGACACGGCGGACGCCTACTCGGGTGGCGCCAGCGAGGTGGCGACGGGGAGGCTGGTCCCGAAGTTCCTGACCCGGGATGAAGCCGTCATCGCCACCAAGGTGTTCATGCCCGTCGGGCCCGGCGAGAACGGCGGCGGTCTTGGCCGCAAGCACATCCTCTCGGGCATCGACACATCGCTCAAGCGCCTGAAGATGGACTACGTGGACCTGTACCAGATCCACCGCTGGGACCCTCGGACACCCATCGAGGAGACGATGGAAGCGCTCCACGAGGTCGTGCGCGCCGGCAAGGCGCGGTATATCGGCGCCAGCAGCATGTTCTCCTGGCAGTTCGCCAAGGCGCAGTACACCGCGGAGGCACACGGCTGGACCACGTTCGTGTCCATGCAGAACCACTACAACCTCATCTACCGCGAGGAGGAGCGCGAGATGATCCCGCTCTGCCTCGACCAGGGCGTCGGGTGCATCCCATGGAGCCCCTTGGCGCGGGGGATGCTGGCCGGGAACCGAACACGTGACGGCGGCCGCCACACGACCCGTTCGAGCACCGACACCTTCACCGATTACCTCTACGACCAGCCGACCGACTTCGACGTCGTCGATGCCGTCGGCGAGGTGGCCGCGGCCCGGGACGTGCCGCCGGCGCAGATCGCGCTGGCCTGGCTGCTCGCCAAGCCCGGTGTGACCGCACCGATCGTCGGATCGACCAAGAAGAAGCACCTCAAGGACGCACTCGCCGCCGAGGCGTTGACCCTGTCGGACGACGAGATCGCCGCGCTCGAGAAGCCCTACGTCCCCCACCCCGTCCTGGGCCACTTCTAGGGATTCGGCCCGGGTGGTCCACTAGGGTCACCCCGCGGGTGGAGCCAAGCAGCAGAGATCGGAGGTCGCATGCGGGTCGCTCTCACGGTGGCCGACTTCCTCAACCGGGCCGCGCTGGTCTACGGGCACCGCGTCGCGGTGGTGGACGAGCCTTCGGTGCCGGGCTCCTACGGGGCGCTCACCTACGGGGAACTCGAGGCGCGGGCACGGGGCATGGCGATGGCACTGGACGACCTCGGCGTCGACCACGGCGAGCGCGTCGCCATCGTCAGCCCGAACTCCGGGCGGTTCCTGACCGCCTACTTCGGGGTGAGCGGCTACGGCCGGATCCTCGTGCCGATCAATTTCCGCCTGACATCCGACGAGATCGCCTACGTCGTCGAGCACTCCGGGGCGTCAGTCCTCCTGTACGACCCTGACCTCGAAGCCGAGGTGGACCCCGTCAAGGTGGCACACCGGTTCTGCCTGGACGGAGTCGACGACGCCGACCTGTTCGCCGCCGCGCCGGCGGGTGCCGTGCCGCGGGCCTGGGTGCCCGACGAGGACGCTGCCTGCTCCGTGAACTACACGTCGGGGACCACGGCGCGGCCGAAGGGCGTGCAGCTCACGCAGCGCAACTGTTGGCTCAACGCAGCCACCTTCGGGTGGCACACCGGGGTCAGTGACCGCGACGTGCTCCTGCACACCTTGCCCATGTTCCACTGCAACGGTTGGGGCATGCCCTACGCGGTCACCGGCATGGGGGGCATGCACGTCGTGCTGCGCAAAGTCGACGGTGAGGACATCCTTTCGCGGATCGAGGAACACGGGGTGACGCTGCTGTGCGGCGCACCGGCCGTCGTGGCCGCCATCCTCAGCGCGGCGGAGGCCCGTGCCGCCGAGAGCGGCCCCATACCCGGACGCGACACGGTGCGCATCGTCGTCGCCGGAGCGCCGCCCCCGTCGAAGGCCATCGAACGGGTGGAATCCGAGCTCGGTTGGGAATTCATCCAAATCTACGGGCTCACCGAGACGGCGCCGCTCCTCACCATCAACCGGGCCCCCGCGGAGTGGGACGACCTGGACGCCGCGGCGCGGTCGCACCTGCTCGGTCGCGCCGGCACGCCCGCGCTCGGCGTGCAGATCGCCGTCGACGAGGAGGGTGAGGTGCTGGCCCGCTCCAATCACGTGTTCGCGGGGTATTGGGAGCAGCCCGCCGAGACGGCGGCCGCGCTCGAGGACGGGTGGTTCCACACGGGCGACGGTGGGCACCTCGACGGGGCGTACCTGGTGATCTCGGATCGCAAGAAGGACGTCATCATCACCGGGGGCGAGAACGTGTCGTCCATCGAGGTCGAGGACTGCCTCTACCAGCATGCGGCGGTGGCCGAGGTGGCGGTGATCGGCGTTCCCGACGAGAAATGGGGGGAGACGATCAAGGCGCTGGTGGTCGTGCGCGACGGGTCCGCGGTCACCGAGTCCGAACTCATCTCGCACTGCCGGGAGCGGCTGGCGCATTTCAAGGCACCCACCAGCGTGGAGCTCCGCCCCGCGCTCGACCGCACTGCCACAGGGAAGTTGCAGAAGTACAAGTTGCGTCAGCCCTACTGGGAGGGGCGGAAGAAGCTCGTCAACTAGTCAACAGGAAGTGGGAGAACGCGCTCCGGGCGCTCTTCCATGACGAGGTGGCTCCGCCGGTCGAACGCGACGGCCACCTCGCCGGCGATCAGCCGGCGCAGCGGGTCCCCGACGATCGTGCGTCGCCACCCGGTGTCGAGCCGGCTCGGCTCGCCGCAGAGCAGCTGTGCGATGTCGGCCCGTGTGGCCAGGAGGCCCTGGTCGAAGTCGAGGTCGTCGGCGATCTGACGCACGACGCCCGAGCACACGGCGACCGCGGCGGGTGGAGCGGGCGCATCCCTCCCCTCCGAGGGCATGCGGATCTGCTCCGGTGGGAGTGAGAGGCCCCGTTCGACGGCCCGCAGGATCTCGGCGGCCCGGCCCTGCGCCAGATGGCGTCCGTCGACGCCGCGGGTCCCGCGCAGCTCGTCTCCGTTGCGGGGCGGCCGCTGCGTGATCGCCATCAGCCCGAGATCGGACAACACCATGCGGCGGGGCCGGTTGGTCTCGGCGGCCGTGCGCTCGCGCCAAGCCGCCACCTCCTGCGCGACGGCGCGTGAGCGGCGCGACATGCCACGCACGTCACCGAGCTTCCACCAGGCCTCCTCGGGCACGCGGGCCGGCGTGCGGTCTCCGAGCACCTGATCGCACTCACTGAGGGCCCACTCGAGCCGGCCCAGCGCGCGCAGACGGTCCGTGAGCATCTTCCGCAGCTCCAGCAGGTGGGCGACGTCGTTGAGGGCGTAGGAGATCTGGCGATCCGACATGGGCCGGACGAGCCAGTCCGAGAGCCGGTCGGCCTTGGGCAGTGAGACCCCCAGCATCTGGTCCACGAGCCGTGACAGTGAGGGAGTGGAGAGGCCGAGGAATCCGGCCACGATCTGCGTGTCGAACACCGTGGTGGGGATGGCGCCGCAGGCCGCCATGAGCACATCGAGATCCTGGGACGCCGCATGCGCCACGGCGACACCCGGCCCGCCGAACACCCCGGCCAGGGGCGCGGGGTCGACGGCCAGCGGGTCGACCAGCGCCATCTTGTCAGCCCAGGCGATCTGGATGAGGGCGAGGTCGGGTACGTACGTGCGCTCGGTGTGGAACTCGGTGTCGAAACCGTAGAAGTCCTCGGCCGCGACCTCCGCCACGAGGGCTTCGAGACCCTCGGTGTCGACCACGATGGTCGCGGCTGCGGTCACCGTCGGGTCACCGCAGCCGACGGTGGGTCAGGTGCGCTCTGCTTCACGGCTGGAGAGGATGGCTCGATGGTCCCGACTCGTTGCACACTCGATCGTTCTGGGCGTTCCGCCCGGTGGCAGGAAGGCCACCACGGTCTGTCAGACGGTCCCGGGTGGCCCACTCAGGCTAGCGCAACCAGCAGGTCCGCCGAGCCCTATATCGATACTTTTCCCTGGTCACAGCAGTGTCGGGACACACGAGTGGCGGTATCGGCGGTGCGCCCCTTCGGGAGGGATTCGGTAGACTCGGGTCACGCCGCACTCGCTGACGAGTCGGCCGACGACACATTTGGAGCCCATCTCATGACTTCCGGCTCTGTTTCGGAGTCCGACATTCCGATAAGAGTAAAAGGTCTGTACTGGAGGGGGGCGGCGTGAAGAAGGCCAAGAGGAAACTTGGCGACGGCGACTCTGGCGAGACGGTGACCACGTCCGGCGGTAACCGCGGCGCGGCCAGACCGGAGGACGCCAGTGCCCCGACCGGCGGGACGCCGAAGAGCGTCGAGTCGATGCTGCAGGAGTTCAGTTCCGGTGGCGCGGACGCGCCGGTGGGCGCACGCCCCGCCCGGGGCAAGTACGACCAGCTGTGGCAGCTCTCCATGGCCGATCCCCACACCGGCCTGGCCAACCAGCTCCTGTTGCTCGATCGCCTGACGCAGGCCCTGGCCCGGCGGCGGCGGCACGGCGGCGAGGTGGTCGTGTGCCACATCGACCTGGACAATCTGGGCGAGATCAACATGGACCTTGGCTACACCACGGGGAACACGGTCCTGTGTGACATGTCCCGTCGCCTCACCTCCATACTGCGGGCCGAGGACACGGTCGCCCGGGTCGGAGGCAGCGAGCTCGTCGTGGTCCTGGCGGTCACCGACGAGCACGTGGTGGGCCCCTTGATGCGCAGGCTGCAGCACACCCTCGACGAGCCGGTCACGGTGGGCGGGAAGGGTGTCCGCCTGCACGCCTCCCTGGGGGTCGCGGTGGCCGAGGACTCCGAGTCCGCCGAGGACCTGCTGGCGAGGGCCGACCGGTCCACCCGGGTCGGCCGGCGCTAAGTCCGCCCTTCGTGCAGGTCGGTCAGCCGGGTGCCGGCCCCGAGGCGCGGCGGTCGCGCACATAGGGAGTATTGGCCCTAGAGGAAACAGGAGTATCGGCTCTATTGGTCCAACCCAATTCCGGCAAAATTATGAGTGATGTCCATGTACAGCGAATTGCTCTCAGGACTGTGTGCAGACGTGGACCCCTTGCCCCTGCCGGTTTCACGGGAAGAGCTGGTCGTGATTTTGCTGCAGTGCCGTCGCCGGATGAGCGGGCACGACGCGGACCACCTCATGGCTGAGGACCTGGCGCTGGAGCTCGACCACGACCGGATGCTGCTCCGCCTCTGCACCGCCATGGGCATCGAGTCCGAGCCGAGCCGGTTCGGCAACCCCTTGGCCGAGCGGGAGCGGCTGGAGGACCAGCTCCGAGCGCTCGGAGTGGATTTTCGGACCCTCGACGACCATCGACGGGCAAAGGTCGCCTAGCAGGGCATTTGGGGGCCCGGGTCCTCAGCTCCTCGGGTTGAAGGTCTTGCGCTCGGCCAGCACGGCGGCGTAGACGGCCGCTTCGGTGCGGCGGCGCATCCCGAGCTTCGAGAGAAGGCTGGACACGTAGTTCTTGACCGTCGCCTCGGCGAGGAACAGCTGCTCGGCGATCTGGCGGTTGGACTGACCCTGCGCGATGAGCTCCAGGACCTTGCGCTCCTGGGGCGTCAGCACCGTGAGGCGCGACTCCGCCTCCTGATCCTTCCGGAGGCGGTCGAACAGCTCCTGGGTCAGCGCCGGATCGAGGAGGGACATGCCCTGGCTCACCCGCCGGATGTCGCCCAGGAGGTCATTTCCACCCACCTCCTTCAGCACGTAGCCCGAAGCGCCGGCCATGATCGACGAGAACAGGGCGTCGTCGTCCGAGTACGACGTCAGCATGAGGCACCTGACCTGTGGCGCGGCCGACTGGATCTCGCGACAGACCTCGATCCCGTTGCCGTCGGGCAGGCGGACGTCGAGGATCGCCACGTCCGGCACCAGCTCGCGGATGCGCTCGAGCCCCTGCGCGGCGGTGCCCGCCTCGCCGACGACCTCCATGTCCTCCTCGGCTTCGAGCAGCGTGCGCAAGCCCGTCCGCACCAGCTCGTGGTCGTCGAGGAGGAACACCCGAATCGTCATTTTCCCAATATTGCCACGCCCCCGGTCGCGGAAGGCCATAAGAGGCCGCCACACCGCCTCCCTCCTCCCGGTAACCCACCTGACGTTTCGTCCCCTCTATCCTGCTTCCCGTGCAGCCCTTCGATCGGATCGACGATCCCGCCAAGCTGCGCCGTCTGGTGCAGGCCATCCTCATACTCGATGCCGAGCTGAACCTGCCGGTGGTGCTCCGGCGGATCATCGAGGAGGCTCGTGACCTGGTCGACGCCCAGTACGGGGCCCTAGGGGTCCTGACCGAGGACGGGCGGGCCCTCGACCAGTTCCTGACCGTCGGGCTGAGCCACGACGAGGAGCGGGCCATCGGCGCCCGCCCGACCGGGCGGGGTGTGCTCGGCACCCTGATCGGACAGGACAAACCCCTTCGTCTGGCCAACCTCGCCGCGAGCCCGGAGAGCTACGGGTTCCCGGCGCGGCATCCCGGCATGACGTCCTTTCTCGGCGTCCCGGTCCGGGTGCACGGCGAGGTCTACGGGATCCTGTACCTGACCAACAAGAAGACGGCGGCGGAGTTCTCCGAGGACGACGAGGAGCTGGTGCTGGCGCTGGCGATGGCAGCGGGCATTGCGATCGAGAACGCGCGCCTGCACGGCCTTGTGCGCGACCGGGCTCTCACGGAGGATCGGGACCGGATCGCTCGCGACCTGCACGACTCGGTGATCCAGCGCCTCTTCGCCATCGGGCTGTCACTGCAAGGAACGGCCCGCCTCGTCGAGCGGCCGGAGGCCGTCATGCGCATCGGAGAGGCCATCGACAAGCTCGACGAGACCATTCGCCAGTTGCGCAAGGCGATCTTCGACATCGAGCTCACCATCAACAAAGAGGGCCTCCATCCGAAAGTCCTCGACCTCGTCCACGAACTGCGCCCCGTGCTCGGCCTCCTCCCGCAGGTCTCCTTCAGCGGCCCGGTCGACACCGTCGTCAGCGACTCGCTGTCGGAGGAGGTGCTCGCCGTCCTCCGAGAGGCCCTCACCAACGTGGGCAAGCATGCCCGCGCCTCGCAGGTGGTCATCACGATCGCAGCCGGTGACGAACTGCGCCTCGTCGTCGCCGACGACGGGGACGGGATCGGCGATGCCGCCGCGGCAGGGCTCGGTCTGAAGAACCTCCGGCAGCGGGCCGAACGCCTCGGCGGAAGCGTGGACCTCGGCACCTCCCGTGAGGGGGGCACCCGGCTGACCTGGCACGTGCCGCTCGAAGTGGGCGTCTGAACGCGGCCTGACCCACGCACGTCCGGCGCGACCTCATCGGGCCCGCGGCCTCGAGACCCGCCGGAGGAGACCCCCCAGTAGCATCAGGTCGATCCACGCGATGAGGTGGAAAGGGGATCGTCATGACCACGGCAGCGGTGGCGCCAGGGGTCTCTCCACACCGCGGGTTGGCGAACGCCCTCGGGAGGCGCCAGCTCTACAAGTACCCCAACACGTGGCCGCGGTTCGGTTACCTGGCCATCGTCGTGCTCACGACGATCATGCTCTACTACCTCTATTACGTGGAGGGGGCGGTCACGCCGCTGCTGCTCCCCTACTACCACATGTCGTTCCAGTTCTTCCTGTACCTGCTGGTCGTCTCCAACGCGATCGGCGCCTTCAGCGCATTCATCGGCGGGCTGTCGGACAAGATCGGGCGGGCCAACCTCACCATCTACGGAACGCTCGTCGTCGCGCTCGTCCAGCTGCTCGCCATACCCCACATCCACGACAAGTGGGGATTCGCGGGGGCGTACTGCGTGATCGGGTTCGTGGAAGGCGTCATCCTCGTCTCGACCCCCGCGCTGATGCGGGACTTCTCGCCCCAGATGGGCCGTGGCGTCGCCATGGGGTTCTGGGCGCTCGGTCCCACCATGGGCGCATTGTGCGCCAGCCTGGTCGCGACGCACACCCTCACCCACCTCTCGCCGTGGCAGGACCAGTTCATCATTTCTGGACTGGTGTGCCTCGGCGTCGTGATCGTCGCGTTCTTCTTCCTACGCGAGCTCTCGCCGCAGCTGCGCGACCAGCTCATGGTCAGCGAACGCGAGACCGCGCTCATCGAGGCGCGCGCCAAGGGCATCGACGTGGAGGCGGCCACTGCGCACCCGATCCGCTCCATGATGAAGCTCGACCTCATCTCCTCGTCAATCGCCATCTCGGTCGCCCTCCTCTTCTATTACGCGTCGGTCAGCGTGCTCACCATCTACTGGGTCGTCATCTTCAACCGCTCGACGCCCCAGGCGAACGGCATTAACGTCTGGCTCGCCGCATTCCTCTCCGGGGGGCTGGTCGTGGCCGGCTTCCTCTCGGACTTGGCGCGGGTCCGCAAGCCCTTCATGCTCTTCGGCGCGGTCGCCGGCATGGTGATGCTGGGCTTCCTCATCGTCCAGACCGGCCACCCCCATACCGGCTACTACGCCAACGTCCTCGTCATCGTCCTCCTCGCGGTCTCCATCTCCATCGCCTACGCACCGTGGATGGCGAACTACACCGAGCAGGTCGAGTCCCACAACCCCGCCCTCACCGCCTCGGGGCTCGCGGTGTGGGGATGGATCCTCCGCATCACGGTGGCGCTCTCGTTCCTGGTGCTGCCCTACGTGATCACCACCGCGACGGTCCTGGTCGACCAACAGGCGGCGGCGACCGCGCTGCAGGCGATCCAGGCGGCGGAGCCCTACGCCCCGTCCACGACGCCACCCGCCTGCGCCGCGACTCCCGCGCCCGCCTCGGTCATCACCGGCCTGCAGGCCACGAAGGAGGCCGGGCCGCAGACGCTGGCCACCATCCTGGCCTCATGCAACTCGACCAAGAACCTCGGCCAGGCGCTGACCGCCGCGGGCGGCCTGTCCAACCCGCAGGTCCAGGGCCTCCTGGCCTACAACTCGCTCGCCAAGGCCATCCAGAACGGCCAGACGGTGACCCAGACCCAGATCAACACTCAGGTGGGGGTGCATTCGCAGAACCTGGCCAGCCTTCTCGTCGCCGAGCAGAAGCTGGTGCCCGCCCAGAAGGCGGCGCCGGGTGAGTGGCAGCGGTGGTGGCTCGTGTGCCTCGCCGGCCAGTTCGTGTTCGCGGTGCTCGTCTTCTTCATGCGGGGCCGGTGGAGCCCGCGGGCGGCCCGCCGCGACCTGGCCGAGCACAATCAGATGGTCACCGACGAGTTGGCCAAGTTGGCCCGGGAGCCGGCCCCGGTGGGGTAGCGCCCGGGTTCGGGTGGCGAGTCAAAGTACCCCGTCTGGGGTTTGCCGGGCTCGCCCCTATGAGGTAAAACATGGGTTTCCCATCTGTCGATGTCGGTTTTCGAGGGGTGCGGGATGGACGAGACCTCTCCGGCCCAAGGTTGGTGGCAGGCAATCGACGGGAGGTGGTACCCGCCGGCATCAGTTCCGTCGACGCCCTCCACCCGCCGTCCTCGCCATGCCCGCGTAGCCACAGGAAGCCCGGCGGGTGCGCCGCAAAACATGGCCGTCCCTGCTGCAGACACCGGGGCACAGTCAGAGAAGCCGGTTCGCCGGCCGCCGCGCTACTGGATCCTCGCGGTCCTCCTCGTTCTCACTGCCGGGTCCATCTCAGCTGCTGCGGGTGTGCCGCGAGAAGTGGCCACCACGCGCACTCGAAGCACACGGTCACTTACTCGGTCACCGGATCGGGTTCTTCGGGTGTCCGCAACATCACCATCCTGGCCCTTCAGAGGGGGAACGGACTCAGCGGAGAGGTGCATGTAATCGACGCCCCACTTCCGTGGACGAGAAGGGTCGTCACGTCAGATCTCGGTCTCGGCACCTCGTTCTCGGTCAAGGTGGAGAATGGTCCGATAGGGCTCTCCTACGTGGTCTGCACGATTTCCGAAGAAGGCAAGCTGCTGAGCTCCAATAAGGCGGAAGGACCGTATGCCGTCGCTTCCTGCAGCAGCACCGGGTCTTCGGGCGGCGGCTAAAGGAGGAGGTCCGATGTCTGACAATGGCCGGTGGCGAGCAGATCCCTTTGGAACGTATCGAGAATGGTACGTCGACGGCGACGACATCGAACGATCCGGATCTGAGGATGAGTGTCATCGCCCCCTGACGGTCATCGCCCCAAAAGGGCCCCTGATGGCTCCCTTTCCTTGTGAACGTGTCCTGGGACATCTCGTGCAGCCCGCTCGGCGCAGACGAACTGCCACGGGTGCGTGTCGAGCTGTTGATGGACCAACTCATCCAAAGCCAGACGCCCTGCCGCAGCTCGTCGAGGTGCCAGAAGCAGACGCAATGCTGCTGTCGCCGACGGTTGTCTCCAGGCGTCACGACGGCGATGTGGACGCGCCCGTTGGTTCGGCGAACCACTCCCAGGGGTCAGCATCGACCATCGAGGCGTTTCGAGTGGGGGAACCGCTCATTTCAACCGTTCAGGATCCGACGACGGTATCGAAGACGAGCGCACCTGGGCTTCCGGAATCCCTTCGTCGGATCAACACGCATGGAGCACGTCTCAACAGGCGCTTCACACATCGCAGGTCTCCCAAGATCAATTTCCTCATCTTCTTCCTTCTGTTCATGTGCGTCCTGGTCGTCTTCGTCAGGATCACGTCTGCCGAGCAAACGCCGTTGAACTATTTCCTTTCAGTGGTGTGGTCTCTCTATGCGCCTATTCTCGTCATTGGCCTGATCGGTGCCTTCTCGCTTCGGAAACAGCAGCGGCGCAGGCCGAAGAGCGGCGTCGGCAACGCGAGCGTCGTCCCGACGACCTCAAAGAGACGCAACAAGCCTCTCCGGTCGGAGTACAAGGGGCGGTCCGATCGTCTTCTCATCGTGACCGTGCCCACACTGTTGGCCGATGGCAACCTGCCTGCCCTCCAACGTGTTCTTCTGTCACTCCTCATCAACCTTCCGGCGCACTTTGACAGGTTTTACGTCGACGTGATCACTGAGGGAGACGTGGAGGTGGGACCGTTCCGGGAGTGGATCGAGAGTTGCGGACGGATGGGCGAGCCCGTCCGTATCGTCAACGTCCCCACCGAATATCAGACACCCCTCGGCGCCCGCTTCAAGACGCGGGCCAACCAGTTCGCCATGGAAGCCCGGCGGCAAGCGGGGGAGAACACGCAGGATTGCTACGTCTACCATCTCGACGACGACACCCACATCGGAAGGGACACCGCGGCTTCACTCGCCGAGTTCATCGAGCTCGACGGCGACCGTTTCTACCTGGCCCAGGGGATCCTGACCTTCCCCCACGAGCTGACCAGGTCCAAAATCTGCCGATTGGCCGACTCGGTCCGCCCGGCCGACGACCTGACGAGGTTTGCCTTCTTCACCGGCGTCTTGGGCACACCCCTCGGAGGACTGCACGGCGAACACCTCATCATCCGGGCCGATATCGAGGACGAAATCGGGTGGGACTTTCCTGACACGGTCATCGAGGATGCCTATTTCGCCGTCCAGTTCGCCACCAAGTACCCGAGGCGGTCTACCACTCTGAATTCCTACTCCTACGGGGCGTCTCCGGCCTCCGTCCGGGATTTGCTGCGGCAGCGGCGGCGATGGATCGAGGGTCTGCTCCGGCTCGCGTTCAACCGGCGCCTGCCGCTGATACCGAAGCTCCCGCTGTTGTACTCCATCTTCACCTGGAGTCTGGCGCCCTTCCAGTTCGTGGGACTGGCCCTGCTCATCTCGTATACAGTCGGCTTCGACAACACGTCGCCGATAAGCCCGTTGCTCTTGCCTCTGTGGGCTCTCGGCTTGGCCGGCGTATTCTGGTTGTATCTCGAGGGTCTCAAGATCAACCTCTCCGCCTCATACCGTCCCCCACCCCACCTGGTCCTCAGCATTCTGATCATCCCTGCCATCTACATGATCACCTTGCTCGAGACGTTTGGGGTCATGCTGGGCATCGTCCGCTTCATGGGTTTCGGGAGTCAGAAGGTCTCGGAAGTCATCACGAAACCGGTCTGAACAGCATCTGAAGGACAACGCCAAGAGAGGGGCCAGTCTTGTCCGTCGGCGAGGTGCGGGGAGTGCTGTCCCGGAGGTGCTGGCTCCGCCGAGAGGCCATCGCCGCAGTGTTGGTATGTCTGGTCTCGGTTGCAGGCACGCCCGGCCCGTGCACCGCGGCTGCGCTCCAAGCCCCTGGCTCGGGAAGCACAATCGGTCCGCTCGCGCTCGGGGTGAACGTGGCCGCCTGGGACAGCATTGAACAGGACGTCGACGCTGCCACCATGACCAATCTTCTCAAGTCCGCCGGGCTTCGCCTCCTTCGTTACCCTGGCGGCAGCTGGGCCGATGAGTACGACTGGAGCACCAACACGGACGCCTCCCATTGCCTCGGAGCCGCTGCTGGCTCTTGCAGAGAGGCCGACCCGCTGAGCTTTGGCGACCTTTCAACCGACGCCCGTTCTGCGGGCGCCTCAATCTTCGCCACGGTCAATTACGGCTCTGGAACACCAGGCGAGGCGGCCGCATGGGTCACGCAATCTGTCGTCTCCCAGGGCGAGAAGATCGCCCTCTGGGAAGTTGGAAACGAGACGTACAGCTGTGACGAAACCAACCAACATTTGGCCGGGGCGCCGACCTTCATCAAGGACTACTCAGCAGGCGATCCGGAGTGCCCATCCACGGCGTTGATGACGGCGTCGTATAAGACCAACGTCCTTCCCTACCTCGAAGCGATGAAGAGGGCGGACCCCGGCGCAAGGATCGGAGTACCGTGGGCGTTCAGTCGGACGGAGGCTGAAGGGGAGGGCCTCAAAGACGCTTCCCTGTGGAACGCCAAGGTTCTCCGGGCCGTCAAGGGCGATATCAGCTTTGTCGACGCGCATTGGTATCCCTTCGACCGGATCGCCGGGCTGACTGACCAACAGATTCTCCGGTCGACCCGCCGGATCCCGGCAGCCGCAGCGCAGATCCGTTCGACGCTGCACAGGATCGCGCCTGGTTCGACCTTCCTCATCGGAGAGACGAACGTCTCGGACCGAGTGACCGCACTCGACTTCCAACCTGTTTCGGCTCTCTTCGCCGCAGCGACATCCCTCATGTGGTTGTCGCAGGGAGCGCAGAGCGTCGACTGGTGGGATTTGAACAACTTCGGTTCACCCACCACGGGCGATTATGGGTTGGTCTCCTCCGGTGGTTCGGAGAGCGAACCGGCCGGGACGCCCTTTCCTCCCTACTACGGCGAGGCGTTGGCGTCGATGCTCGCCCGTAGCGGCAGCCACATCAAGGCGGTCAACTCTGGGTCGACGGAGGTATTGGGCTTCAGGTCGGAGCTGGGAAACGCGCGACGGGTGCTTTTGGTCAACGCCAATCCCTCTGCGGTTACGTCGGTCGCCGACCGGTGGTTCAGCCCCGGTTCGCATCTCAACACGCTCACCTTCGACGCGTCGACAGCCGACACCGTCGATCCCATCGCAGGTACGACCGCAACGGCTGGCCGGTCACTGCTGCTGCCGGCCGAGTCCATTGTGGTGCTCACCGGAACCGCAGGTGATCACTGAACGTCGCGTCGGCGCTCTTGCGCGTGCCGGAGCATGGTGTACGACCGGAACCTCCAGGCTTCTCACTGCGCCTGAGGTTCTACGAACCGCTGGCTGCGATGACCGGACCGTTGAGGCGCGTCCCCGACATGTCACCGTCGTTCGGCGCGTCGCCGAAGGTGAACACTTTGCCCTGTGCGTCGGCCGCCCAGTAGCCACCGCCGTCGGACGTTGAGAAGATGGCCGTTGCGGGATTGAACCCGCCTGTCGCACCTGCCGCCACGTTGCCGAGGTAGACGGCGTCGCCGTACGCAAAAACCTGCCCGTCGCCATCGAGGATCCAGTACCCGTGTCCAGACGGTGTGGCAACAGCCGAGGTGATATGCGAGGCCTGGCTACCCGGCGCACCTAGGTACGGTGCGTCGCCGAAGGTGTAGATGTTGCCGGTCTGCGTGATCAGCCAGTAGCCGTTGCCGCTGGCATCGGGCATGACCGCGACGGCGGCCCCCAAGCACCCTCCGATGCCCGGGCAGCTACCGGCGAAGTGGGCGTCGCCGAAGGCGAAGACCCCGCCGTCGGAAGCCACCATGAAGTAACCGCCCTGGTCGTGACTCGGCACCATCCCGACGATCGGCGCGTTGAGAGAATTGGGAAGTCCAGAGCCGGCCGGGTTTAGACCCAGTCCTGGAATCGAGCCGTAGAACTGGGTGTCACCGAAGCTGAACACACCGCCATCGGACGCGTCCAGCCAGTATCCGCCCTGATCGCGCCTCGGCACGATGCCGACCACCGGGCGCTGCAGGTGTGTCGCGCCCATCGAGCCGTAGAACGGAGCCGAACCAAAGGAGAAGATGCCACCGTCGGAACCCACCAGCCAGTAGCCGTGGCCGTAGGTGAACTGATCGACGCTCGTTTGCTGGCTCGTTCCCCCGGGCGTGGTGACCGTGACGTCGACGACACCGGAGGAGTGCGGCGGCGAGGACGCGGTGACCGTTCCATTGGCCACATCAGCAGTGAATGGCGCCGAAACACCTCCGAAGTCCACCGAGGACACGCCAGTCACGAAGTTGCCGCCGATGGTGACGGGAGTCCCGCCCGAAGTTCCCCCTCCGTTTGGACTCACCGACGTAACTTGCGGTCGCGGCGATCCGTAGAAGACAGAGAATGAGCCTGTCGTGGTGTTGAAGTCCGCCGGATACGAAATGATCGCCCCCGATTGATCGTCCATATAGATCGGGTCTGTAAATGCCGAAGAGAGTCCGGTTCCGGCTATCCCCAGATTTGTGAATGTCATCGATCCATAGTCGGCAAGGGCGGTGACGCCTCCGCCGCCCGTTGGTGCCCCCTCGATCCATTCCGCCGAAAGTCCAGGGGTGCTGTAGGGAAACGCTTGAGAAAATGACCATGCCTGTGTCAGGTCGTCGAGTGCGATGTTCCACGTACCAGGAGCGCTCTCCGACACGGCAGCGTGCATGGTGTCGCCCGGGAACACCGGAGCGTCGATGACTACTGGTGCGTGGGGGAGTAATTGAAGCCACGCGTAATACTGCGTCCCCCCCGGCCCGCTGTTTTGTTCGGTTCCTGCTTGGATCAGTGACGCCGCGAAAGCCCCGTCGATACCGATCCATGTGCCAGAAGCCCTGTCGGTTGTCGAAGGCTGGACAGCGGGTACGACCCAGTTTCCAGCGACTTCAGTAAAGGTTGCACCGGGACCGGAGTCCAACTCACCAGACCAGTTGTTCGACAGATTCAACGCGGAGTTCGTCGGGATGTCACGTGGAAAACCCTCACCCACGCGATCGAGCGGATGGCTGTGTGGCTGTGCCGGGCTGAGCGGTGTCAGAGCGGTCATCGGGTGCGCCAGGTTGGGCGGATGAGATGCTCCGCCGACCAGGAGCGGGATGCTGCTCGATGAGGTGTTGATGACGGCCGCTCCGCTTCCAAGAGGGCTTCCCGTCGCACCAAGCAGAATCACAAGGAAAACTGCGCTGGCCATGAGGCAGCCTCTACCTATCGGCAT
This sequence comes from uncultured Acidimicrobiaceae bacterium, assembly GCA_963719485.1. Taxonomy (GTDB): domain Bacteria; phylum Actinomycetota; class Acidimicrobiia; order Acidimicrobiales; family RAAP-2; genus Bog-473. Next base: position 1,325,222 of record OY970387.1, on the reverse strand, counting down.
CACACACTTCACTTGGGCACAACTGTCGTCGTCGTCGTCGTTTGAGGAACGATGATCGTTGTGGACGGTGCGGTCGTCGTGGTTGTGCTCGGCGGACTTGTCGCGGTTGTTGGCGGAAGTGTCGTGGTCGTCGTGCTCAGGATCGGGGTGAGGGGCGGTGGGGCGCTTGCTGGTGACGTAGCCACCGGTGGTCCACTCACCAGCAGCGCGCTAGGAGGCGGGGATGGGCTTGGCGTCCGCGATGACGTACTACTTCGGCGTAACGGAGGCGAGGTCGTGATGGTCGTGCCAACTACATTTGTCGTGGTCGTGGTACTACTCGCCACTGCGGTGGGCACTGTCGTGGTGCCGTTCACATGCACGATAGAAAGCGTCGGCGCCGGCGGGGTGTCGGTCGCAGCGAAAGCCCACACAGCGCCATTAACCGCAAGCACAGCGACGACGAGTCCGACGCCGGGATACCAGACCCCATCTCGGAGGTGAGGACGGAGTCTCACCTGTCCACTTCGCCGTGGAGTGTGCCCCTCTTGAAACACCCCCACGGTGCGGGCTCGCCATCAGTCGGGTGGAAGAGTGAGCGATTGGTAGGGAAGAGCCACCTCTCAGATCTCCCGCGACCCATCGCCTTCGCAGGGTCAGCGCTCTTCGCCAGTCCGGTCGCCATTAGGACCTCCCCGGCCGCGAGGTGGGGCAATCTGCCAGCACACCGATACTGCTACCGCTGGCGTCGCCCACAGCTCGCTGTCCCATCGAATTGTCCTATTCTTGATTTCTGCTTGTCTTCCCGGCCAAGTGTGACTTCTGCGGGAATCGGGGGTGTCGGACGCCACCCAAAGCTCCGTCACTTATCCCAAGCGCACCATCCGAGTTCGTCTTGCGCGAACGTCCCTGAGCCTTTCTCCTGCAATGAGCGTTGCCAACGAGACGCCATTACCCTCAGCTTCGCGCCGCCGAACTCTCGCCACCAGACAAAATCCGCCGGCACCCGGGGGAGTCTCTTTGGCTGGCGATCGAATCGTCCGCGCGGACAGAGCGAGCGCATTGGCCATACCCGAGCGACCCCTCAGTTCGGTGCCGCGGAACAAGGCGCCACCCGGTTCGACCGGGCCCGAATTCCCGAAGGCGGCACCAAGCTCGAGTCTGGCCTTCTCCCTACAAGGGCGACCTGAGCTATGTTCGCCTGGGTTCTGTCGGTTGGAATACCGAAGTTCTGCCGGGAGCCCTTGGTCGGTACGTCTCGGTGGGCGAGGGGGGACTTGAACCCCCACATCCTTTCGGACACAGGAACCTGAATCCTGCGCGTCTGCCAATTCCGCCACTCGCCCGGGTGACCGGACAACAGTACTCGCTGCGCTGGCCCCCGAAGTCGGGCTTCCGGCCCTCTTCGTGGTGAGGTGCCAGGTCAGGAGGCTGTGGAATCCCTACGGGCCCACCGGACCGGTAATCTCTCAGAGACCATGGGACTCCAGCAGTTTGAGGAGCGCCTCGAGCGTCTGGTGGAGGGCACGTTGGCCAAGCCGTTTCGAAGCAACCTCCAGCCGGTCGAAATCGGCCGGAGGTTGACCCGCGAGATGGACCTGCACCGCCGGGTGGGGGTACGAGGCCTCATCGCGCCCAATGCCTTCGCGGTGACGCTCTCGCCGGCCGACGTCAAGCGCTTCTCCAATTTCATCGAGGCCCTGTCCCGCGAGCTCGCCGATGCCGCCCGTGAGCACGCCCGGATCGAGGGCTACTCGTTCGTCGGCCCGGTCGAGGTGGAGATCTTCGAGGGTGCCAGCCTGAAGGCGGGGCGGTTCACGGTGACGGCCGACGTGCACGAGAGCGAGGACGGCGGTTTCCTGGCCGAGCTCGTGCTGCCCGACGGCCGGCGGGTGCCCGTGGGCTCCGAAGCTGTGGTCATCGGCCGGCTGCCTGAATGTGAAGTGGTTCTGCCGGACTCCAACGTGAGCCGGCGCCACGCCGAGCTACGGCGAAAAGGTGACGGTGTCTTCGTCACCGATCTCGGGTCCACCAACGGCACCAGGGTCAATGGCACCCCGGTCCGGGAGCAGCTCCTCGCCAGCGGGGACGAGGTCAGCGTGGGCTCGACGAAGCTTGTCTTCGAAATGTCGTGACCGCACCCGGTCCGGTCGTGGTCCTCATCGCCACTCAGAACCTGAATGCGGTCCTCCGCATCATGCAGTGGGGCGTCATCGCGCTCATCTTCCTCTTCTTCCTCCGGGTCATCCGGGCGGTCTGGGTCGAGATGAGCCCCGCCACCATCCGCAAGCCCCGATCTGTCCGCCGCCAGGAGCGCCGCCAGGCGAGCGCCGCCGTGCGTCCGGCGGACCAACCCCGGCCGAGGCGCCGCCAGCTGTACCTCAAGGTGGTGCAGCCGCCGGAGCACGTCGGGCGCACGTACGATCTCGACGACGAGCTGACCATCGGACGCTCGCCCGGCTGCGGCGTCGCCATGCCCGAGGACATCTACACGTCGACGCTCCATGCCGCGTCTCTTCCGGCGCAACGACCAGCTCTGGGTCGAGGACCTCGGCTCCACGAACGGAACCTTCGTCAACTCCGAGCAGATCAAGCAGGCTGTGCGGCTGGGCAAGGGCGACCTGCTCCAGATCGGCTCGACCGTCTTCGAGGTTTCGCGTTGACCGTATTGCGGTCGGGCTCGGCCTCCGATGTGGGGCGGGTCCGCACCATCAACCAGGATCTGCCGCTCGAGCGCCCGAACCTGTACGCGGTCGCTGACGGCATGGGTGGTCACGTCGGCGGGGAGGTGGCGGCGCGGGTCGCCGTCGAGACGCTCGACCGGGCCTTCGAGCGGACACCGACGGTGGACGGGTTGCGCGAGGCCTTCGCGGAGGCGAACGCCGCGGTGTGGCAGGAGAGCCAATTCAACACCGACCTGCGGGGCATGGGGACCACCCTCACCGCAGTGGCGTTGGTGGGCGGTCGCGAGGGCCATGACGTGCTCGCTCTGGCCAACGTCGGGGACTCCCGGGCCTACATCCTCTCCGAGGGCGAGATGACCCAGGTCACCGCCGACCACAGCCTCGCCGAGGAGCGGATGCGCCACGGCGAGATGACGGAGGAGGAGGCGGCGGTCCATCCCCAGCGGCACATCCTCACCCGGGCCCTGGGGGTCGGGGCCCAGGTGGAGGCCGACATGTGGCAGCTCGAGCTCCGCACCGGAGACCGGGTGGTGCTCTGCTCGGACGGCCTGACCAACGAGGTGGGAAGCGACGAAATGGCCGGGATCCTGCGCGAGGTCGCCGATCCCGGCGAAGCCGCACAGCGGCTCGTCGAGGCGGCCAACCGGCACGGCGGCGCCGACAACATCACAGTGGTCGTCGTCGACGTCCAGGTGGGGGAGCCGGAGGACGGTCCCTCATCGCGGGTGACGCCGCTCGCGTTGGGCGCCGCCACCTCGGCCGTGTCGGCTGCACCCGCCACGGCCGCGGTTGCTGCGGTCGAGCCCGAGCCCGAATCCCATCAGCAGTTCAGCGGCCCGTCAGACCTGTCCGACGCCACGGCCGTCGTCCCCGCGGTCGGGCCGGACGAGACGCTGGCTCCGGGTGCCCAGCTGACCTTTGGCGACCAGGCCACGCTGGCCGAGCCCGGGCCGCGGAGCGACGAGTTCTTCATGGGTGGGGCCGCCTCGGTGCCGGTTGCCCGGTCCACGACCAGAGTCCCGCCACCTCCGCCCCCCTCGGGCGGCGAGAAACCCGCTGGGAAGGAAAGCAGGGGAGCGCGCCGCCGGCGCCTGGGCATCCCCCGACGCATCACGCCGCGGGTGATCGGGTTCGTCCTCCTGGTCGCCGCCGTGCCGGTCGCCGCCTACTACGTGCTGAAGTGGTACGCCTACGACAACTGGATCGTGACGGCACAGGGCAACCAGATCGTGGTCAAGCAGGGTCAGCCCGGTGGGGTGCTGTGGTTCCACCCGAAGGTGGTCGACCACACAGGCCACACCATCGAGCAGATCGTCCCCTCCGCGGTCGCCCCGGTGCGGGCGGGTGTGCAGAGGCCTTCGCTGCAGGCCGCCAAGGGCTACGTCGGCAGCATCGTCACCGTCCCGACCACGACGACCACGACGACGAGCACAACGGTCCCCCGGCCGAAGACCTCCACGAACTCCGGGTCGGCTCCGACCACAAGCACGACGACCGTTCCCCTCACGACGACGAGCACCGCCCCCGTGACCGCGACGACAGCTGCGCCATGACGGCAGCTCCGGTACCCCGTCGGCGAAGGCCCCCAGCGTAGGCTCAGGGCGCCCATGGAACCGGTTGAGACTCCGCGCACGTATTCAGGTCGCTACGAGCTGACGCACCTCATCGCCCGCGGCGGGATGGCGCAGGTCTACCGCGCCATGGACCGCCAGCTCGAGCGACCGGTGGCGCTCAAGGTCCTCTTCCCAGAGCTCTCGGTCGACCGCACCTTCGTCGAGCGTTTCCGCCGTGAAGCCCAGGCCGCCGCCAACCTGTCCCACCCCAATATCGTCCCGGTGTTCGACTGGGGGGAGGACGACGGGTCCTACTTCATCGTCATGGAGTACGTCGAGGGCCGGCCACTGTCCGCCGTCCTGCGCGACCCGCAGCGCATCCCGCCCCGCCAGATCGCCACCATCGGCGCCGGCGTCGCGGCGGCGCTGGCCTTCGCGCACCGTCACGGCGTGATTCACCGCGACGTCAAGCCGGGCAACGTCCTGATCACGCCGGAGGGGGACGTCAAGGTCACCGACTTCGGTATTGCCCGGGCCGTGAACACCGAGGAGAGCCTGACCCAGACGGGTGCCGTCATGGGCACGGCCGCCTACTTCTCGCCCGAGCAGGCCGAGGGGAAGGGGGTGGACTCGCGCAGCGACATCTACTCCCTCGGGGTGGTGCTCTACGAGATGTCCGTCGGGCGCCCGCCCTTCACGGGCGACTCGCCCGTGGCCGTCGCCTCCAAGCACGTGCGCGACATGCCGGTGCTCCCCCGTGAGGTCAACCCGTCGGTGCCGCCGGCCCTCGAAGCCGTCGTCATGAAGGCCATGGCCAAGGACCCCGACGACCGCTACAGCTCGGCCGAGGAGCTGCGGGCGGACCTCCTTCGCTTCGCCGACGGCCGGCCCGTCGAGGCGGGCGACCCGGGCGTGACCTCCATGATGGCGGCGGTCGGGGTGACCCAGGCCGTCCCCACGACCACCGGCCGCACCATGGCCGTGCCGGCCGGACCCGCCCCTTCGGCCAGCCGCGAGGACCTCGAGCGCAAGAAGCGCACCCGCAACCTCATCATCTTGCTGGTCGTGTTGCTGGTGGCCCTGGCCGTCATCGCCTTCTTCCTCCTGCGCTCCCTCGGCAACAACGTGTCCGTGCCCGACGTCGTCGGCCTCTCCGCCAGCCAGGCCACGCAGACGCTGCACAACGACCACCTCACCGTGGGCAGCACCACCGTCCGGACGAGCAACGTCACCAAGGGCAACGTCCTGTCGACCGACCCCAAGGCGGGCGCGTCCGTGGCGAAGAACTCAGCGGTGAAGCTGATCGTCAGCGGCGGCCCGAACATCCCCACCGTGGCCGTCCCCTCGGTGACGGGGAAGCAGCTGACCCAGGCCATCCAGCTGCTGCAAGCGGCCAACCTCGGCTACACCATCCACAACGTGAGCAGCAATCAGGCGGTCGGCACCGTGCTGAACCAGGACCCGGCCGCGGGAACGATGATCCTCGAGACGCGCAAGGTGGTCCTGACCGTCTCGGGCACGCAGACCTCGGTGTCGGTGCCGAGCGTGATCGGGCAGTCGCCCGCGAATGCCGGGGGCATCCTGACCCATGCCGGGCTGAACGTCGGAAGCCAGACCACCGCCTGCTCGAGTCAGCCCAACGGTGTGGTGTCCGCGCAGAACCCGGGCTCCGGCGCGAGCGAACCCCCGGGCACGGCGGTCAACCTCGTCGTCTCGAGCGGCAACTGCATCTCGGTCCCGAGTGTCGTCGGACAGACGCAGGACTCGGCGACGTCGGCCATCACCGGCGCAGGCCTCGTCGCCAACACCACCTTCGACACGGGTTGCGCCGGCGGGGCCCAACCGGGCAACGTCGACAGCCAGAGCCCGGCCGCGAACGCGCAGGTGAACAGCGGGTCGACGGTGAACATCTCGGTCTGCCAGCCGGCGACGACCACGACGTCCACGCCGCCCTCGTCGACGTCGACCACCTCGACGACCGCGACGACGCCGATACCACCCCATCCGTAAGGAGGACGGCTGAGTTTCGGCCGGGCGGGTCAGGCGGGTGTGGTGACCCCGAGCTGGCCGAGGAAATTGGCCAGCAGGGCCGGGCCTGACGCGGTCAGGACCGATTCGGGGTGGAACTGCACCCCCTCCACGCGCAGCGTCCGGTGGCGCAGCCCCATGACGCTGCCGTCGGTCGAGGTGGCCGTCACCTCCAACTCGTCGGGCACCGATCCGGGGTCAACCACCAGGGAGTGGTAGCGCGTGGCCACGAAGGGGTTGGGGAGACCGGCGAAGAGGCCCCGGCCGTCATGGTGGATCTCCGAGGTCTTGCCGTGCATCAGATGCGTGGCCGCCACCACGACGCCGCCGAAGGACTGGCCGATGCACTGGTGGCCCAGGCAGACGCCCAGCAGCGGGATCTCCCCGGCCAACGCCCGGATGACCTCCAGGCTGACCCCGCCGTCCTCGGGCCGCCCGGGTCCGGGCGAGACGAGCACGGCGTCCGGACGCTCGGCCCGGATGCCGGCGATGTCAACGGCGTCGTTGCGGTAGACCACCGGCTCGGCGCCCAGCTCGCCCAGCTCCTGGACCAGGTTGTAGACGAAGGAGTCGTAGTTGTCGACGACCAGCACCCGCGGTCCCATGGGTCGACGATCGTACCCGGCGTGGCCGGAGCCGCCCGCCGGCGATGAGTAACCTCTGACCCCGTGGCCACCAGCACGAAGGGACCGGGCGGCGCCTCCAAGAAGGGCAAGTCCGCCGGCGGCCGTACCTCGAACTCCAAGGTCGGCCGCTACAAGACAGCCGAGGAGAGCGGGCGCTACACCGCACCGATCCCCAAGAACGTGCGCCACAGCCCGCCCTGGTTCGGGGCGCTCATCCTGGTGCTGCTCATCGGCGGCGTCGCCATCATCACCGTCAACTACCTGGCCCACCTTCCGTTCATGGCGCACGGCTCGCCCTGGGGCCTCGTCATCGGACTGGGCGCGATCTTCGTCGGCTTCCTGCTGGCGACCAGATACCGCTGACCTCGACGATCACCGGGCCGCCGGCGTCCTCGAGCGCCGGTGCCCGGTGGGAGATCAGCCCAGCCGCTCGATGATGGTGGCGTTGGCCAGCCCGCCGCCCTCGCACATGGTCAGCAGCCCGTAGCGACCGTTGGTGCGTTCCAGTTCGTTGAGGAGCGTGGCCGTCAGCTTGCCCCCCGAGGCCCCGAGCGGGTGGCCGAGGGCGATGGCGCCGCCGTTGGGGTTCACGAGCTCCATGTCGGGGTGGTGCTCCTTCTCCCACGCCAGCACGACCGAGGCGAAGGCCTCGTTGATCTCCACGGCGTCGATGTCGTCCATGGTGAGCTTGGCCCGCTCCAGCACCGTGGTCGTCGCCGGGATGGGGCCGGTCAGCATCGTCACGGGGTCGACGCCGGCCAGCGCGAAAGCGTGGAAGCGGGCCCGGGGGCGCAGGCCCAGCGCGTTGGCCTTCTCCTCGCTCATGATGAGGACGGCCGAGGCGCCGTCGGTGATCTGCGAGGAGTTCCCGGCCGTCACCTTCCCGTCCTCCTTGAAGGCGGGCTTGAGGTTGGCCAGCGTCTCGACGGTCGAGTCGGGCCGGATGCCCTCGTCGGCCGCGAAGACCTCGTCGGTGTCCTTGCCCTCGTCGTCATGCACGTGGACCGGCACGATCTCGTTCTCGAAGCGGCCCTCGGCGGTCGCCCGTGCGGCCCGCTGGTGGCTCCGGGCGGAGTAGGCGTCGAGCTCCTCCCGCGAGATGCCCCACTGGTCGGCGATCATCTCGGCCCCGATGCCCTGACCCTTCAGCTGGCTGTGCCCCTCGTCGTCCGTGTAGCGGGCCATCATGCGCGGGCCGAAGGGGAAGCCGAAGTCGCGCACGACCGAGGACCCCATGGGGGTGTGGGTCATGGACTCGATGCCGGCGGCGATGGCGATGTCGTACGCCCCGGCCATGACGCCCTGGGCGGCGAAGTGCACCGCCTGCTGCGAGGAACCGCACTGGCGGTCGATCGTCGTCGCGGGCACGGACTCGGGCCAGCCGGCCGCGAGGACCGCGTTGCGACCCACGTTGAGCGACTGCTCCGACACCTGCATGACGCAGCCCATGATCACGTCGTCGACCAGGGCCGGGTCCAGTTGGTTGCGCTCGGCCAGGGCCCGCAGCGCCTCCGAGGCCAGGTCCACGGCATGCCAGTTGCGGAGCTTCCCGTTGCGCTTTCCGCCGGCTGTCCGGACGGCGTCGACGATGACTGCGGTGGTCATGGTGGTGTCTCCTCCCAAACCCGGCGGTGGCGATCGGCGCCACGCCGGTCCAGATCGGAGAACATGTTACCCGGCCCCACCTGGCGGGCCATCTGGCCCGAGGTCCCCCGGGGCGCTCGAGCCCGCCCGGTGGACGTCCTATTAGGGTCTGCCCCGAATGAGCCGCACCGGCAAGGACATGGACCGCTGGTTGGGTGATGGGGGCATGCCCATCATCGCCCTCGTCGGCGCCGGCCTCACGGCCTACGGCGTCGACGGCGAGGACCTGGGCTGGGTCGCCGGGACCTTCACGCCGACCGACCTGGCCTCCAATCCCCACGGCATCACCCAGGCCGGGATCCATTCCCTGGTGCTCGATGCGTCCATGAACTTCGCCATCAACGCCGCCCTGCCGGGCAAGGCCCGCACGCGGGGCACCCTCGAGATGAAGACCGAGTGCATGCGCCCCGCCATGCGGGGCGAGACCTACACGTTGCGCGGCGAGGTGGTGCGTATGGCCAAGCAGGTGGCCTACGGAGAGGCGACGGTGCGCGACGCCGACGGCGCGCTGGTCAGCCGGGCCACGGGGACCTTTCTCCTCCATCGACCCGATCCCGCCGCCTGACCCGTTCCGCGTGCCCGACCCCGGTCCCGGGGTGTGCGGCGTCTGCCGGGGCCCCGCAGAAGACCGGCAGGTGTGCTTCGCGTGCAGTGTGGTGGCCCGGCGCCTCGGGCTGCCCCTCGCTCCGGTGGCGCCGGTACGGCTCTGTCCGCTGCCGAGCCCGCTCTATACGGTGCTGCTCGGATACAAGGAATCGCCGGTGGCCGAGGCCCGTCTTCGCTTCGGGGCCATCGTCCGCACGCTCCTCCGTGAGTTCCTGCTCCACGACGCCGCCCGGCTGGAGGCACTGGCGGGCGGCCCGTTCGACCTCGCGCTGCTCGTCCCGTCCACCCACCGGCCCGGCACGAGCCCGCTGGGCCGGGTGGACGGACTGGGCCGTGACGTGGCCGCCGCCCTACCTGCGGCGCGGTGGGCGCCGGGCTTGCTGCAGCGCGCCGGTGTTCGGGGCGAGCCGCCGCCCGTCGCGCACATGCGGCCCGCGCCGGCGGCCTTCAGCCTGCGCGCCCCGGACAGGGGGGAAGTCGCCGGGGCGCGTGCCCTCCTCGTCGACGACATCTACGTCAGCGGTGCGCGCGCCCAGAGCGCGGCCGCCGCACTGCACCGGGGCGGGGCCCGCTCGACGCTGATCCTGCCGCTCGGACGTGTCCTGCGTCCCGACCGCGTGGCGTCACACGCCGACTTCCTGCGCCGGCACGTGGCCTGAAGGCGGGCAGCCAGCCCGGTGGGGCAGCTTCAGCCCTCGGTTCCCTGGGTCGCCATGGTCGCGCCGAGTTGGTCGGCCAGAGCGACGGCCACGACACACTGTTCGTGGCTGATCGGGGTGGACGGCGTCGGCGTCAGAATGAACGTCCCGACCACGTGGCCACCGCCCCGCACCGGGAGCTCCACGTGCCGCGTCGGCAACCCGACCGTGGCGGCGGGCCAGCGGAGCGGATTGAGCCGGACGGTACCGTCACGGGCGATCCAGGCCCCCTTGCCCGAGGGCTGCTCCCGGACGAACCGGCAGTCCTGCAGGCTGAGCAGCTCGCGCAGCTCCCCTGCCACGGCGATGAGAATGAAGTCGGGGTCTTCACCCTCGGCGATGCGCTGGCTCAGGTCGTGCAGCCGGGCGATCTCGTTGCGGCCCAGCGCGGCGGCCTGTCGGTCCCTGCGGCCGCGCGCGGCGAGCTCGCCGACGAGCAGCCCGACGACGACGAACAGAACCTCCGTGGTGATGTCGGCGGAACGGCTGATGCGGAACGAGCCGTAGGGCCGGGTCAGCAAGAAGTCAAAGGACGCCGCGGCCACGAGGGCGGCGACGAAGGCCCGCAGCCGACTTCCGGTGGACGCAATGGCCACCGTGACCACGACGAGCACCAGGGCGTCGTCCGCGCTGTCGAGGTGGTTGCGGCCGGGGATGAGCAGGAGTGCCACGACGATGGGCGTCGCGATGGCCAGCAGCCACTGAAAGCCGTCACCGTGCAGCATCGCCCACAGGCGCTGCCGCCCGGACCGCTTCGCACTCATGCGTCGTCCCCCGGGGAGACCACCAGCACCTCGTAGGAGGGATTGATGATGGCGAGCTTTCCCTTGTGCTTGCCGACCATCCCTTCGGCGACCATCTGCGTCCCGCTGCGCAGACCGGCGATGGAGCGTCGGCCCAGGAAGACGAACGTGATCGCCTCGCCGCTGTCGTCCGCGACGGTGCATTCGATGGTGGGGACCTCGGACAACGGCTGCACGCGGATCGTCTTCACCCGGCCCGCGACCCGCGCCCGGGTGCGCCACTGCAGCGAGGCGATCGGCTGGGTGCCGGGCACGGAGGAGGAGACGGGCTTCCCACCGTTCTTCTTGCGCCCGGCGTGGACCGGACCGGGATCCCGGTCCATCTCGAGCTCCAGCAGCTGATGGAGCTCCAGGGACGGTTCCGGCATGCCCCCGGAGACGTGGAAGGGGATGATGGTGGCGTTCACGTGGGGCAGTTGGCTGACGATCTCGACGATGCGGTCGGCCGTCTGGTCGTGGAGGATGCGCCGCCACGCCTTGCCGTACGAACGCCGCGGCAACAGCATGCTCACTTCGGTCTCGCCGTCCGCCTGCTCGGCGGCCAGCTCGAGCGCCGCCCGCCCGATTCGCCGGTCCGGGCAGTCGACCACGTCGAGCGGCAGGCGGGAGAGTCCGACGCGCTGCCAGCGCTCGATGAGCGCGTCCGTCCGCGTGTGGTCGATGTTGAAGTGCACGGCGCGCAGATCGTCGGGGGTGAGCGTGCGCGCGTACTGGATGGCCCGGGCGGCGGCCAGGTCGATGCGGTCCACCAACACGATCACGACGTGGCGGCGCAGGACCTTGGCCTCGCACGCCTCGACGGCCGCTCCCTCCTCGAGGACGGCGTCCTCGGCGCGGTATTCGCGGTTCATGGTGACCAGGGCGTACACGAGCAGTGGCATGACCACGACCACGACCCAGGCGCCCTGGGTGAACTCCGCCACGGCGAAGACCACGACGACGACCGCGCAGACGATGGCGGCGAACCCGTTGATCACGACGTGCTTGCGCCAGTGCTGGTCGCGATGGCGCCAGTGGTGCACGACCATGCCGGCACCGGCCATGGTGAACCCGGTGAACACGCCGATGGCGTACATCGGGATGAGCGCGGCCACCTTCGCGCCGGTGGCGAGGAGGAGGGCGATGGACGCGCCGGCCAGGAGCAGGATCCCGTTCGAAGAAGACGAGCCGGTGCCCACGGACTGTCAGCTTGCGCGGCAAGAACGAGTCCTCCGCCACGAAGCTGACCAGGAACGGGAACCCGGTGAAGCTCGTGTTGGCGGCCAGGATGAGAATCAGTGCCGTCGCGGCCTGGAGGGAGTAGAACAACGCCTGCCCGGCGGGGGACGACCCGTAGACCAGCGTGCCGATCTCCGAGACGACCGTCGGCGTCCCGGACACGAACGGCACGCTGTGCGTGAGCGCGGCGAGCACCGACACCCCGAGGAACATGACCCCGAGGATCGTGCTCATGAGCACCAGGGTCGTCCGGGCGTTGCGCGCCTGCGGTTTCCGGAAGATGCTGACGCCGTTGGAGATGGCCTCGGTGCCCGTCATCGCCGAGCTGCCGTTGGCGAAGGCGCGCAGCAGGAAGAAGGCGGAGACGCCGAGGATCAACCCTCCGCTGGCGTGCCCGAGCGGGAGCGCGCCGGGGTGCGCCGGCTGATGCGGGAGATCGCCCGACGCCTTGCGGAACAGTCCGAGCACAATCAGGACGGCCATGTTGAAGATGAAGAAGTAGGTCGGGATGGCGAATACGCGCCCCGCCTCGCGGATGCCGCGCAGGTTGCCGTAGGCGAGGACGACGACGAAGGCGATGCTCATCGCCACCGGGACCCACGCCTCCCTGCCCAGCGCGGGCGCCGCGGAGACGATCGCGTCCGCCCCCGCCGCGACCGACACCGCGACCGTGATGGTGTAGCTGATCAGGAGCGCGGCTCCCGCCACCTGCGCGACGTTCGGTCCGAAGTTGTCCCGGCTGACGACGTAGGACCCCCCGGCCTTGGGGTACGAGCGCACGACGTCCCGGTAGCACAAGGTCACGACGGCGAGCACGGAGAGAATGGCCGCCGTCATGGGCGTGACGATGGAGAAGGCCGCGAGCCCGGCGATGGGCACCAAAATGCGCAGCATCTCCTCCGTGGCGTAGGCCGAAGACGACATGACGTCCGACGACAGGACGGCGAGCGCCGTCGGCTTGCCGAGCCGTTGGCCGTGCAGGTCGTCGCTGACCAACGGTGGGCCGAGGAGCACCCGCTTGAACCGGTAGCGGCGGCTCTCGGGCAGGTTGGCGGCGACCGTGGTGTCGGTCCGGCTGGGGGAGCGGGCGAGGTCGTGGACCGCCAGTTGGCCGGCCGGTTCTCCTGTGGTCGCCATGTCCGGCATGACTACGGTCTAGCTCCCGCCCCGGTCACCCGCGAGGACGCGCCGTTCTGAGGGGCGCCGCCGGCGTTCAGACCGGGGCGCCCACCGAGTAGCGCACGCCGGTCAGGTCCTCTGAGGCCTCCCACAGCTGGCACGCCGCCCGCAGGTCCCGGGCCCGTCTCGACGGCCGCGCCACCCGGGGTGGGCCGTAGAGGCCGAACAGGTTGGCAGGACCGATGTACTGGCCCGACCGGACCGACGACGAGGTCGCGGCGCACAGGACCGGGAGGGCGCCGGCGGCCGCCGACTGCCCGAGCGTGGACCCGGCGGCCCGCGCGAGCCTGCGCCGCAAGCGGTTGTTGCCCAGCGCCGCTCCGCTCCCGGCCAGGTTGCTGCGGGTCCAGCCGGGATGGGCGGCGAGGGCCAGGGTCGGCAAACCTGCCGCCTCCAGCCGCCGGCTGAGCTCGGCGGTGAAGAGCAGGTTGGCCAGCTTGGATGTTCCGTAGGCGACCCACGTGCTGTGGAACGCCGCTCCGGCGACGTCGTCCGGGCGGAGCCTCCCCATGCGGTGCATGTGCGAGCTGACGGTGACGATCCGGGAGCGCTCGGTCGTCACGATGCGGTCGAGCAGCAGGCCGGTCAGAGCGAAATGGCCCAGGTGGTTCGTGGCCATCTGCAGCTCGAAGCCGTCGGCGGTCTGTCGGTAGGGGGTGCCCATCACGCCGGCGTTGTTCACCACGATGTCCAGCCGGGCGTGCCCGGCGAGCACCTCCTCGGCGGCGTGGCGCACGGACACGAGGTCGGCCAGGTCGAGGTGGAGCAGCTCCAGGGAGGAGCGCTCGAGCTCGCTCTCCAGCTTGTCGCGCGCCCGGCGCGCCCTCTCCGCATCGCGACAGGCCAGGATCACGTGCGCACCGTGCTCGGCCAATGCGCGCGCCGTCTGGTACCCGATGCCGCTGTTCGCCCCGGTGACGAGCGCAATCCTGCCGGTCAGGTCGCCGATGTCCGCGGCGCCCCACGTGGCGGCGCCAGTCACCTCGCTTCCGGTGATCCGGGTCACGCGTTGCCGATGTCGATGCGCGCGAGGACCAGATTGTCGGGGACGGTCACTGCAGGCATGGCAACCTCTCTCTGTCGCATCTCACGTGTGCCTCGGCAAACTCAAGAGGCGTCGAGGCGAGCCACCTGGTCGGGCGACAGTGTGAGGTCGGCGGCGGCGGCCGAGGCGATGGCCGTCTCGGGTCGACTGCTCCCGGGGATCGGGATGACTCGGGAGCCCTTGGCCAGCATCCAGGCCAGGTTGACCTGCTGCGGGCTGGCACCGACCTCCGTGGCCACCTCTGCGAACGCAGGGAAGCTCTGTTCGATCCGGTCGGAGCGGCCGATGCCGCCCATGGGGCTCCAAGGGATGAACACGATGCCGAGCTTCTCGCAGTGCTCGAGCTCCCCTTCCGAGGAGCGGAAGCGGGGGGAGAACTCGTTCTGCACGCTGGCCAGGCGGCCGCCCAAGACCCTCTGCGCCTCGTCGATCTGCGCCACGTTGGCGTTCGAGACGCCCGCCATCAGAATTTTCCCCTCGTCCAGGAGGTCGGCCAGGGCGCCGATCGACTCGGCCCAGGGCACCGTCGGGTCCGGCCGGTGGTACTGATAGAGCCCGATGGCGTCGACTCCCAGAGCCTTGAGGGAAGCCTCACACGCCTCCTTCACGTAGGACGGATCGCCGTGCACGGTCCAGCTGCCGTCACCGGGACGGCGGTGCCCACCCTTGGTGGCCACGAGCACGTCGTCGGTCGGTCCGCCGTAGGTGGCCAGGGCCTCGGCCACCAGCCGCTCGCCGTGGCCATGCTCCTGGACGCTGAGCGAGTAGGCGTCAGCGGTGTCGATGATGGTGACGCCGGCGTCGAGGGAGGCATGAATGGTGGCCATCGCCTGGCGCCGGTCAGGACGTCCCTCAATGGAGAGCGGCATCTCCCCCAGTCCGATGGCGCTGACGGTCCGGCTACCGATGGGACGCTGCTGCATGTGGTCCTCCTCGTGGTGGTGTGGAGCTCCGCGTGGGTCTTCGCCCCAAACCCCGTTTACTACCCGACCACGTGGAACGCAATCCGATAGAGCAACGTGTCGTCGGCGATCGGCCCCGCATGCGCGGCACGCGCCCGCAGCGACTCGCGGTCGGGTTCCCCGGCCCTCCGTACATCGATCTCCGGAATGCCGGCGAACGGGACAAGCTCCATGCTGTCGATCTCAATCTCGGCGCGCCCGACTCGGTAATGCCCGCCCACCTTGGCTTGTGGTCTTCGCCAGAGGCGGAAGGTGACGGTGATGTCGCCGGCTGCGACGTCGTCGAGCAATTCCTTGCTGAACTCCACCGCCTCGAACTGTATGGCCTGTGGTCGGGCGAAGCTCATCACTCGCGTGGCTCGCCGTAAGGCTTCGGCCCACACGGCGTTCTTCCCGCAACAGATCCCGAACAGCGAACCCACTCGATCACCCCTTGTTCGCGCGGATTTCATCGGTGCGCAGAGCATGGGGTCTTTCCGGGAACGAAACCGCCGAGATGAAACCTGCCCGATTCGTCCACTTCGACCGTGTTCGTGCCGCGGCCCCGGCTCCGCTCAGTCGCCGGCGATTTCTCGCGGCGGGTGTCGGGGTCGCCGCCGCCGGCCTCGTTGCTCCCCGGCTGGGGCTCGGCCGGAGCCACACCGGTACTGACCTCCGGCGGTTCGGGGAGTGCTGGGGGTGAGGTGGACCATCTGCCGGAAGCGCTCGCCGTTCTCGGCCGGACAAGCTTGCGCGAGCCGGGCTCGTTGCCGTATCCCACCTTGCCTCCGGGGACTGACACCATCTCGCAGATCGAACACAGCCTGCACAGCCCAGCCAGGAGTGGGAGGCCAGCCACGTCCAATACGCGAACGGCACGTGTGACGGATTCGTGCAGTCCTCCAGCGGGCCGGTCGCCATGGGTTATTGGACGGGGAAAAGCGGTTGTAAACCTGTTGATGAACGCCCCGAGAGGGAGAGGTGAGATGACGGACCCAATGGAGACCAGGCCGGTGCACCCGGTCCTCTTGATCAACCCGAGGTCAGGCGGCGGCAAGGCGCAGCGTTACGACCTCGTAGCTCGGTGCCGCGACCGCGGGATCGAGCCGGTCGTGTTGAAAGAGGGCAACGACCTCGCATCACTGGCCGCCGCCGCCGTTTCGTCGGGAGCCGACGTCATCGGCATGGCCGGCGGCGACGGTTCACAAGCGATCGTGGCCGCCGCCGCCTCCCGGCACGACATCCCGTACGTCTGCATACCGGCCGGCACACGCAACCACTTCGCTTTGGACATCGGCGTGGACCGGGAAGATGTGATCGGTGCCCTTGGTGCCTACGAGCACGGTTCCGAGCGCCGCATCGACCTGGGCCAGGTCAACGGTCGGGTCTTCGTGAACAACGCCTCGATCGGCTTCTACGGGAAGGTCGTTCAATCGCCGGAGTACCGCGACGCCAAGCTGCGCACGGTCATCGACATGCTGCCCGACCTCCTTGGCCCCGGCGCGGTGCCCTTCGACCTGCGTTTCACCGACCCTGGCGGAGCGGAATACGAGACCGCACAGCTCGTCATGGTCTCCAATAATCGCTACCAGCTCGACCCGCTCGGCGCACGGGGCACCAGGGCGGCAATTGACGGAGGGACGCTCGGCGTTGTGGTGGTTCCCGGCGGACCGCCGTTGCGCCGCTGGCGGGAATGGACCACGTTTCGCTTCGAGGTCGACTCCGGGGCCACGATCGACGTCGGGTTGGACGGTGAGGCCATTCGGCTCGAGCCACCGCTCAGATTCGAGTCGCTTCCCGCCGCCCTCCGGATCCGGACTCCGGCCGGCCAGCGCGATCCCGGGCCGCCGCGGCCCATGCGGAGGGCTTCTTCGTCGCCATAGCCAGCGTCGCCGCGACGCAGCCTGTTCGGACGGGCAGTGAGGTGGATGTGGTGATGTGCGGGGCTAGCAAGAATCGAACTTGCGACCTCACGGAGGACACGGAGCGAAGCGGATGTCGATCACGGCGTCGCGTTGGTATCCCTGAAATCCTGCAACATTCAATGCAACCGGAATTGCCATCGGCAGTCGGGAAATAGGTTCCCCTGTCCAGAATCAAAGGGGGCGGAAAGCTGGCGGTCTCCTTTGGAGCCTCCGTTCCAGACGACTTGCCAGTTGACTTCGTGCTGTTCCCGGCGTACACCACTTCTAGTGGTGCCACGAAGGAGGCGCTATTGGGTCGACGGGATTCCCTGTGCGGCGACCATGACCGCCCGGCTCCGCATTCCCACCACGAGCCGCCTCACGCAAAGTCAACTCAAGCGGAGGTAACGACCATGAACGATCCATTCTGGCGCTTGCCGATCGTGCCGACCTTCGATGTCGCGAGCGCTGATGTGGGCGACGGGCGGAAACTGCCTACGGACCAGATGTCTGGCATCTTCGGGGTTCCCGGTGGCCAGGATGTCTCGCCGAACCTTTCATGGTCGGGTGCACCACCAGAGACACAAAGCTTCACCGTCACCATGTACGACCCAGATGCGCCGAGCGGCTCAGGCTTCTGGCATTGGGCCCTCATGGACATTCCGTCCTCGGTGACTGAACTCCCCACCGGTGCCGGCTCCGCCTCCGGGGACCGCCTTCCGCAACGTTCGTTCCACATCCCGAACGACGCCGGCTTGACGCAGTTTGTCGGCGCGGGTCCGCCGCCCGGAGATGGCCGTCATCGCTACGTCATTGTGGTGCAGGCACTCGATATCGAGAGCATTGAGAAGATCGCCATGCGGGCCGATTCGACGCCCGCCCTAGTCGGCTTCACGATCAATTCGGGTGGCCATCTTCTCGCTCGCGCTGTCATCACACCTTGGGCCGAGGTTCCCGCGGATTGATTTAGCGGCTGCCGGAACTTGATGGACCGGCCCGACGTCGAGACGCCAGGAGTTGTGAACATCCAAGGACAACAACCCAATTCCCAAGGTGGAGCTAGCACCTCCCCTCCCTCAAAAGGAGAAGCCCATGACATCGACCACCGCTGCCAAGGCTCCGAGCTCTGTCAGCAAGAAGCAAAATCCCGGCCGTCTCCCTACGGACCCGGCCGGTCCCACAGGCCGGCTTGCGACATGGGTCGCTCAAACAACGCTCGACGACGTTCCCGCCTCGGTTCGCGAGCGTGCCAAGCATTTGGTGCTTGACGGCATCGCCTGTGCCGTCGTAGGGGCACAGCTGCCCGTCTCGCGCAAAGGGGTCGAGGGTGTCACAGCGCTCGACAGTGCCGGTGAGAGCAGGCTGATCGGCTGGGACGGTCGAGCCACCAGTGCCACGTCGGCCGCCATGTTGAACTCCAGCTTCATTCAGGGGTTCGAGCTTGACGACTACCACCCACTAGCCCCGCTACACAGCAACTCACTCGTCCTCCCCGCCATGCTTGCCGCCGCTCCGCGTCTGGGCCGTGTCTCAGGCGAGCAGTTCCTCCTCGGCGCCATCCTCGGCTACGAGACGGGCCCCCGGGTCGGCCAAGCGCTCGGCGGCCTGGACATGCTCTCTCGAGGATGGCACTCCGGTGTAGTCTTCGGCACCATCCCGGCCGCCGCCGCTGCCGGAACGCTGTACGAGCTCGACGCTGCTGGATTTGAGGACGCCTTTGGAATGGCGGCAACCCAGTCTTGCGGGCTCATGTCAGCCATGTACGAATCGATGGTCAAGCGCATGCAACACGGCTTCGCCTCGCGCAACGGTCTCACCGCCGCCGCGCTCGCAGCGGTCGGCTACGTGGGCATCAAGGGAGTGTTCGAGCGCCCATACGGGGGGTGGCTGGCCGTCTTCGGCGAGTGCCACCAAACATATCCCGAAGAAATCTACGCGGGACTAGGAAACCTCTGGGAGACCGAAAGAATCGCCGTCAAGCCATACTCGGCCATGGGATTGCTCCACGCCGCCATCGACGCCGCCCTCGAGCTCAGGCCGAAGATCAACGTGAGCCAGATCCAGAGAATCGACATAGACATGGGCGAAGCCGCCTACGCACATGGCGGCTGGAAGGCGGAGCGCCCTCTCGAGACGGTCGGTGCCCAGATGAACGTCGCCTACGCGGTCGCGGTGGCACTCCTCGACGGCGAGGTGCTCGTGGATCAATTCACCCAGGACCGGATCAACGGCGACGACGTCTGGAACCTGATCGACCGCACCCTGACCCACCACGAGCGGGCCTATGACAACTTGCCAGCTGACGAACGGCTCACAACCAGGGTGCGCGTCACCCTCAAAGACGGGAGCGCACACACAGCCAAGGTCGTCCACCCGCGCGGTACCGGCGACCGGAACCTCACGAATGCGGATATTCGCGACAAGTACATCAAGCTGACCAGCGGTGCCATCTCTGCGGAGCGCCAGGCCGCCATCGAAAAGGCCGTCCTCGACATCGACACTCTCGACGACATCGCTCAGCTGAGTGACCTGCTCACACCCGTCGTGCACTCGCCGCTTGGCTAATCGCAGTGTTGGTCTCGAGTGATGTGGCAGTTCTGCAAGAACATCTTCTTGACCTGCGATGTCAGTCAAGAGCGGGCGACGGGAATCGAGCTCGCGCTCTCAGCTATGCAAGCTGAGAGCGGATGGTGGGGCTAGCTGGAATCGAACCAGCGACCTCAGCATTATCAGTGCTGCGCTCTAACCGACTGAGCTATAGCCCCGGAGCAAGGAACTCCCACATAAACCTAGTGTCCACGCTCCGGTCCCGACGAGTCGGCGAGCTGGCGTGCCCTCGACGTGCGACGGCGCACCCGAGATGGGCCGGGCAGGCCGAGAGGAGAGGTCCCGACGTGATTTGCGGTGACGCCCGACCCCGCTGGAACCACCAAGGTACGCAGATCCCACTCGCAGCTGTGCCGAAAGGAGTGGTCAGGCTGTCGAGGGCAATTGGTTGAGCGCGTTGACAAGGACGCGCGTGGCTTCTGGGATGCGGGACGGGCACTGGTATTGCGCGGCCAAGATGATTGCGAGATAGGCCTCGTACGTCGTCAGATTCCGCCCCTCGAGGGCGGCGACGATCTGACCGTAGGACTTCCTGTGCGCAAGGTCGGTGCAGGCCGCAGTTGCCGATGATGCGAGGAGGGTGTCACTGGCGGCCTTCGTCACTCCCGCCAGGTGCAACACGGCGAGGTAGGCGGACCGAGGATTCTTCGGCAGCGACGGATCCTGGAAGTAGACCTCCGCCGCCGCCAGTGCCGCCGCCGGCTCCCGCGCGGCCAGGTGAGGGAGCTTTCCGGGTGGGAAGGCGACCAGGTCGACATAGAGCCGGCGTTGGGCCGAGTTGCCGGTCTCGCCTGGCGCCAGCCCATGGTGCACCATCCAGACGATGGAGCCGGTCAGGTAGAACTCCTCGCCGCCCGGTCCCTGATCGCTCACCCCGTCGGCATGGGAGGCAACCCACGCATGGTCGAGTGGCTTGGTACACGGACCTACCACCGAGGCGCAACTGGCGATACCGATCCCGTACGTCTTGTGTCCCCACAGGCTGCCCGAATAGAAGAGCCACAAGTGGTCGTTGTCTTGGACCATGGTGGGCGCTTCGACGAGATGGTCTTCCCAGGGCTGGGTCGCTCCGAGGAGGCGATGGGGCGGCCCGACGGTCGAGAGGCCGTCGCTCGACAACTGCTGCGAGTAGATGTAGGTCGGCTTGTCGCAGCAGTCCCCGTCGCTCTTCCAGAGGAGCCAGGGCGTCCCGTTCGATCCGACGAACACGCTCGGGTCGATGGCTCCTCCCTCGTCGGTTGGGCAGATGAACGCCGAGGTCGAATTGTCGACGAACGGACCGGCTGCGTCTGCCGCCGTGGCGCGAGAGACGCACTCCGCGTTCGTCGTCCGACCCTGGGTGGTCTTGACGCAGCCGGCAGAAGGCGGGGTGGCAAGACATCCCAACGGGACGGTTGCCGGGGTGGAGTAGTAGAGGACGAACATCCCGTCCGGGCGAGCCCATACGTCGGGCCCCCACTGGTACCCGGACACCGACCAGCTGGGCACTTTCGGCAACGCGTCGCCGACGAAACGGCCCGAGAAGCCGTTTCCGCGCGACAACGCCACCACGGGCACATTCGCACCTTGGTCGTGCTTGGACGGCGAACTGCTCGACGCGTAGAAGTACAGGGTGTTCGCGACAGCGAGGGCTGACGGGTCTGCGAAGTCCCCGTCGTAGATCGGCTCATCGAGGCGCAGCCCCGAGAGAATGCTCAAGGGGAGGCCGTGTTCCCGCGACGGGTTCGCCCCGATCGGTCCCTTGGTGGCGGATCGACCTGCTGGGACATAGACCTGCCCAGTGCGGATCGGCGAGGGTTTGAGAACACTCCCGACGTCAGGCGCCGTGGACTGGCTCGTGCTCGAGCTAGCGGGGGCCTGGCTGCAGCCGGCGAGGATGACGGCCGCCAACAGAGCAGAGCCGACGCCCCAACTGCGCGCGCGGCCTCGTCGCGGACTCGTAGGCACCGCCGGAGCGTAGGACAGATGCAGGGAGACGTGTCAGCTCGTTGGGTTTCCCTTCCCCTGCCACGCGAGAAGTCCTCCCGCTCACCCGTTGGACAGGGTCGACGCCACCAACGATGCGAGGGCGTCCGCCCCGGCCCCGTCGATCGCCAGGTGGGTGCCATCCGCGCCGAACCACTGTGGGTTCTGGGCCGCGAGCGTCGCCCAATCGGCGACGACGACGTTGGGGTACCGGGTGGCACCGTCGGCGAGCACCGCGTTGTTGGTGTCCTGCCAGGGGCGGTCGACGTGCACGTTCACGAAGACCACGCGCGACGCTCCGCCGAGGATCGACATCATGTTGTCGAAATCTGTGTCCGTGATCGGTCCGTTGGTGCCCAACCCGACGACGACGTCCCCTCCGAGCTGGCCCGCGGCCTTCAGGGTCTGCAGGATGGATTCGCCCTCCGACCACTGCCGACTGACCGAGGCGTCCACACTCACGCCGGGAATCGAGGTCTTGAGCGGATCCTGGTAGTCGAGCATGACCGAGTCACCGACGGCGGTGACTTGGCCGGCGTTGAATCCCGCCCCCGCCGGCCGCGTCGTCGAGGTGGTGGTCGGCGGAACGGTGGACGACGTCGTCGTGGTGGCTTTGGCCGCTGGCGGCGCGACAACGCGCGTCGGAGTAGACGTCGCGGATGTCTCCAGGACGAGAAACGCCGTCACGGCGGCCAACACCGCGACCACGGCGACCGCGGCAGCGGTGATCCTGCCGGAGGGCCGGCGCCGTTTGCGGGTGATCGCGTGGCGGGCCATGAGGGACAGTTTCGCGGGATTGGGGTGCGACCGTTCGTCGCACCCGGGTGTTAGCTGGGGAGCGCTCTGTCCTCCGGCCACAGACGCACAGCGATCGACTGACTCGCCGTCGCGAGGAGGTCCCCGTCCTCGGACCAGAGGAACGCGACGCCTTGCCCGTATCCACCCACGAGCGCGTGTATGCGGATATCGCAGAGCACCCACTCCGTCGGCTTCAACTGCACCATGCGGAGCGTGTTGTCGAGGCTCCGCCCCATGGCGCGGCGCCCGATGGGCTGGGAGACCGCCCCGGAGACGTAGTCGCCGAAGATGGCCAGAGTGGCAGCCGAGGGGGTGAGGTGACCAGGGACGCGCGCCCAGAGGGCGGAATCCGGGCTCCCGGGGGAACCGTCCATCTCCTCGAACGACCGGCCCCGGGCCGAACGCACCTCGACGCTGTCCATGATGGTGTTGCGGAATATCTCGGGCAGGAACCGTGGTGGGCACTGATCGGGCGGTGGGACGTCAGGTGGCGCGACCCACACCCCACCGACGTCCAGCTCGTCCTTCCCGAGGGACGCGTTGACCGTCAGGATCTCCCGCCCGTCGACACTGCCGACCGCACGGCCCTGGGTGACGTGGCCGCCGACGGCAGCCAGGGTCACCTCCCAGATCAGTTCCGCGTCGGTGAGGGCATACGACAGGTAGTGCCCCGCGGCCCACACGGTCGGCCGCCCGGATGCCGCCTCGAGGGCGACGAGAGCCGCGCCGAGCCCACATCCACCGAAGAGAAAGTTTCCCGGCGTCGTGAGCTGCGGCACGACGCGCATCCGCCAGTGCAGGTTGTCGCCGTCGGGCTCCATCCCCAGGAAGGTCCGGGCATCCACGGGGCCGCACCCTACCGGCGTCGGCCTGGTTGGCGGCAACCCGGCGACGATCCGGAAAGGGGGCGATCAACCTGCCGTGGCCGACGCGGTCGCGACTCAGCCCGCTGGCGGGAGGGGGAATCCGGCTGCGGCCGCCCACTGGGGGTCGATGACGTAGGAGCCCGAGCTGTTCACGTCAAGGATGACCACGGTGCTCTGCGTCCGGTTGCCCGTCGACGGAGCGATGCTGATCGGTCCCGTGATACCGGTGTAGTCGGCGGTGTGATCGAGGGCCGAGATCACTGGCTTTTGGTGCCATCCGGCCGTCTTCACCGCGTTCGCCAAAATCTCGACCGAGTCGTAGGTGAACGTGCCCCATGTCCCGGGGCTCGAGTGGAACATCGTCTGGTACGCCTGCACGTACCCGCTGGCGCCGGTGAACAGCTGGGCGCTCGGAACGCCGCTCGACACGCACGCGGATGCCACCGACTGGCCTGCAGCCGTCACGAAATCGGGGCCCTGGGCGGCGAGGTCGACGAGGCATCGCCCGGTCCCCATGGAAGATGCTTCTTTCGCGATGGCTCCCGCTTCGGTCCCGTAGGCGGCGATGTAGAGGAGATCCGGATGAGCCTGCGCGACCCTCTTCACTGCGGCGCTGTAGTTGGTCTGCCCGGTCTTCACCGAGACATTGGCCACCACGGGGTCGCCTGCTTTGGCGAGGCCGGCCTTCACCTGCTTCGCGATCCCGGACGTGTAGGTGGAGGTGTCGGAGATGATCGCAGGGTGCTGGGCGTGGAGCACCTTCGTGATCTCCTGGATGTCGACGGGCGCAACCTGGGAATCCATGGGCTGCGTCGTGACACCGAACCCCTCGGTCTTGACGCTCGAGGTGAGGCGCACAATGGGCAGGCCGGCCTTCTTGTAAATGGGGAGATTCGCGACACCGACGGAGGAGTTGAACGGGCCGACGACCGCGAAGGCGTGCGCTGAGGCCACCTTCTTGGCGGCGGCGAGGCCGCCGGCCGCCGTCGCGTCGTCGTTCACCTTCACAAGCGTGAGTGGCACGCCATTGAGGCCACCGGCGCTGTTGATCTGGTCGACGGCCAGTTGCGCGCCGTCCGCCATGTCGATGCCGGTGGCGGCCTGCTCTCCGGTCATGGGTCCTTCGACCGCGATCACGCCCGCCTTCGGGGCCGACTTCGCCTGGGCGGCGCCGGCCGGTGCCGTCGCCAGACCGACGACGAGCGCCACCGCGATGCCAAACCCGCCGAAACACCATGCCGCCTGACGACTACCAATGGTCCGTCGCATGAGCCCGCCCCTTCGTTTCCCCCGTCCTGGACTGGCCAGGACCAATTTTCCGACACGATAGGGCGAAACGAGACGGCCGCGCTGGTCGCTCGCCGTGGTGGCCCGACGTCGTGACGCCGCATGAACCGCTCGAGTCGCACGAGGAAGCCCGGGCTGGAGCCGAGGCCTGACCGCGTTCGGGCCTACGATGGTCATCCCGATGAGCGGAGATCTGGCTCTGGCGGACCCGGTTGCTCGGGGGTGTAGCTCAGCTGGAAGAGCGGCGGCTTTGCAAGCCGTAGGTCGAGGGTTCGAGTCCCTTCACCTCCACTAGATGGCACCGTCGGTCGACAGGCTCGCGATGTCCTCCCAGGAGTAGCCGGCCTCGAGAAGGACCTCCTCGGTGTGCTGTCCCAGTTCCGGCACTCCGGGACGGGCCGTCGGCGTGGGGTCAGAGAAGCGAACAGGCGCTCTGACCACCTCGGTGGTGGTCCCGGGAGCGTCGGGATCCTCGAGCTTTGCGATGTAGCCGTTGGCCCTGACGCCCGTGTCCGCTGCCACTTCGGCGTGGTCCCGGACCGGGGCGAAGCGCAGGCCCGCGGCGCCGAGCAGCTCGCACCATTCCGCCGTCGGCCTGGTCGCGAACACCTCGTCGAGGATGGGCCACAGGGCGGCTTTGTCGTCCTCGAAGTACAGGAGCGTCGAGAAGCGCTCGATCAGGTCAGGGCGGCCGATGGTTTGGTAGAAGAGGTCGCGCGCCGGCCCTGCGGTGCCGACGATGGCGATCCACCCGTCGGCGGTCGGGAAGACGCCATAGATGCCCGGGATCATGGGGTGGCTGCGGCCGCTCGGCCCCGAGACTCTTCCCGACAGGAGATATCGGGTGTACTCCCCGGCCTGCGCCCACAGTTGGCCTCCGAGCAACGAGGTCTCGACCAATTGTCCTCGACCCGTGTGTTCTCGCGCGTAGAGCGCGGCCAAAATGCCCGAGAGCAAGTTCTGCCCCGAGATGTGGTCGGCGATGGTCGCACCGATCGCACTGGGGTCTGCACCGTTGCCGCCCGTCGTGCTGATCAGGCCGCCGGCCGCTTGGGCGCTCAGATCCGCTCCTTCCCGTGCCGCATCAGGACCTTCCGGCCCGAAGGAGGAGCCCATGGCATAGATGATCCGCTCGTTGCAGGCGGCTGCGTCGGCGTACCCGAGGCCCCACGCCTCCATGGTTCCCGGCTTGAAGTTGGAGATGACGACATCGGCGTCCCTCACGAGGCGCAGGAAGACGGCGCGCCCCTTTGGCACGCGCAGGTCGATCGTCATGCTCCGCTTGCCCCGGTTGTAGGCGGTGAAGAACGCCGACCGCCGGTCGCCGCGGTCGATGGGGAGCCACCGGGCCTGGTCGCCGAACCCGGGCAGCTCGATCTTGACGACCTCGGCGCCCCACTCCTGCATCGTCAGTGAGGCCTGAGGTCCCTGGACGAGAAGCCCGGCCTCCAGGACACGGATGCCGTCGAGAGGTCCCTGCCTCGGCTCGCTCGCGAAGGCGTGGTTGTCGAGGGTCATCCGCCCACCTTTGTGACTTGCCACGGGCAGGTCAAGCGCACCGGTCCGCACGGCCCTGCCCTTCCGGTGAAAGAGTCCGGTCATGTCCCGCGTCCCTCGAGACAGCGTCTTGCGCCTCTACGACGAGGGTGTCGAGCGCGTTTCAGGTGGCCGCAGAGGGGCTGTCCCCGGACGAGTGGACCCGCACCGCCTGCGGGTCCTGGACGGTTGCGCAGCTCGCCAGACACGTCCTGGCCGTCGCAGGCTGGTACCACGAATGGCTCGACCGGGCTGAGCGAGGCGACGTCGCCCCCGCATTCGGCGTCGAGGACCTGGCGCCGAGGAATGCCGCGGCGCTCGGCGAGCTCGCGCACCTCGACGGGCCGGCAGCGGTCGAGCAGTTCGTCGCCCGCGCCCGCGCCTACCGGGCCCGGCTGCCCGCAGCGTGGGACCTGCCGTACGGCTATCCGCGGTGCACGGTGACGGCCGGTCTGCACGCCGCCATGGCGGCCAGCGAGTGGCACCTGCATACCTGGGACCTGGCCCACGCCCGGGGCTTCGGGCACCAGCCCAGCGACCCCGCCACCCTCTACGAGGCGACCGGGGAGTGCCTCGCGGCGGTTGAGGGCGGCCTCAAAGGCACACTCGCCGGCGTGGTCGTGCCTCTGGGGTCCCGACTCCGGCCCTGGGAGGCGGTTCTCCGGCGCTCAGGCCGGTCACTCACTGCGGACGACTGACCTCAGCGCCATCCGACGCGGCGGAGCACGTGTGCATGGCAGCGCTGCGTGCGCGCTCGCTCGAAGGTGCAGTCGTCCTCGGTGACGCAGCCACACCCGATGGCCTGCCCGTGGCAGGCCGGGCACCGCTCCATGCAACAGCCCGGATGGTGGACCCCGCCGATCGGAGTGCCGCAGTCGCGGCATTCCTCTGGTTCGTAGCGATGCCTGGGCCGGAGCTCCTGCCCCCAGGGGATGCGGGCATAGGCCCTGCCGTCGATGATGACGGGGTCGGTCAGGCAGCTGATCCCCTCGGTCATCTCGCCACCACAGTGCGAACAAATGGCCATGACTCTCCTTTGTTCAACCGTGCCGCCGATCATCTCAGGCCCGTGTGACATCGGCGCGGATGGCCTCCCGGCCTTGGGCACCGGGCCTGCCGTAACCTTCGCGGATGACGACTGTGAAGAGCGAAGAGTCAGCCCGGGCCCGGGCCGGGTTGTTGTCGGGCAAGGTATGCGTGGTCTCTGGTGTCGGGCCGGGGTTGGGCCGCCAGGCGGCGCAGGCGCTCGCCTCCCACGGGGCCGATCTGGTCCTGGCGGCGCGACGTCAGTCGACTCTCGACGAGGTCCTCGCCGAGGTGTCCGCTCTGGGAGCCCGGGCCATCTCGGTGCCCACCGACATCACCGATCCCGAGGCCTGCGCCCGACTGATGGCAGCCGGGGCGGAGGAGTTCGGTGGCATCGACGTCCTGGTGAACAACGCGTTCCGTTTCGACGCGTTCCAGAGCTTCGAGGACGTTGACCTCGCCATCTGGCGCAAGATCATGGACACGAACCTCTTCGGGTCGCTCCAGATGACCCGGGCCGCGCTTCCCTCCATGAGTGAGCGCGGGGGTGGCTCGGTGGTGATGGTGGCTTCCATGGTGACGCGTCAGCCCCAGCCGGCACAGGGCGGCTACGCCATCTCGAAGGGGGCGTTGCTGACGGCGACCCGGGTGCTCGCCTATGAGCTGGGTCCGTCCAACGTCCGGGTCAACGCAGTCGTGCCCGGCTGGATGGCCGGGCCGTCGGTCGACATCTACGTCGAAATGACGTCGAGCGGGCGGGGCGTGCCAGCCCAGGTCGTCGTGGACGAGTTGAACGCGCGGGTTCCGCTCGGGCGGATCCCGAGCGACCGGGACGTCGCCGGATCGATCGTCTACCTCGCTTCGGATCTCTCGTCGGCCATGACTGGACAGGCGCTCGACACCAACGGGGGCGAGATCTTCGCCTGACACGGCCGGGTGTCGATGAGGACCTGGAAGCCTTACGTCCCTTCGCCCCCGCTCGGGGTGCACGAACGGGGATCCCAGGGCTGCAAGGGCTCGACGGTGGGCGTCGGTGCCTGGAAGGCACCGGAATTCCCGGTGTTGCCACTGGTCCCCGATGTGGTCGTCGTGGTGCTCGGTGCCGTCGCACTCGACGGGGCGGTGGTGGTGGTCGCCGGCGGGGGGTTGACCGTGAAGTCGGTGCCCGTGACGACGGTGACCTGCGAGCCCGGCTTCGCCTGCGTCGGATCTTTGGCAATGATCACGGCTCCCGACATGGAGTTCGCCACGGCCTGGGCTGCCGCAAGCTGGGCGGGCGTCTTGGCTGCGTAGTACACGACAGTCTCGGCTTCTCGCCCAACTGGTGGGCTGTCGCCGATCGTCCCGATGTGAAAACCCAGCGCCTGAAGGCTCTCTGCTGTCGTCGTCGCCTGGTTGGAGGCGCCGGACCCGTTGAGGACAGAGACCGTCACCGTCGATGGCGACGGGAGCGCGCCGCCGGAGTAGGTGTCCTCGTTGCTCGATTTGAGCCCGAGAAACTGGTCGACGGCATCGTGGTCCTGGGGTTCGGCAGGGAATTCGATGTCCCCGTAGCTCCCGCCCTGGTACACGTAGTTACCGAACTGGTCCACCGACACCGGCACAGTGAGCTGCGGTGCCTTGTTCACGTCGACGTTGTGGTAGCCGAGGACCAGGCTGATCATGTCCGAGGCCGAGAAACCCGAGTCAACCGTCAGCTGCCCGACGACGCCGGCGACAAGCTGCTGGTCGGTGATGGGATTGCTGAGTCCCTTGGCCTTGACGGCGGACGCCAGCACGCGCAGGAATTCGTGATCCCGGCGGATGCGCGCGATGTCGCTCTGCGATTCCTGCGGCCAATAGGTGGGGTCGTCGGTAGTCACCCCGGGACCCTTGTACTGGACGTGGCGGGCCCGGACGACCTGGAGCGCCTGCGTGCCGTTCAACGCCAGGCAGCCGGTGGTCTGGATGTTGAGGCCCGAGTATGCGTCGTAGACGGGTTCGGGGAAGTACATCTTGATACCGCCGAGGGCTTGGACGACGTTGATGAAGCTGTCGAAGTTCAGCTCGACAAAATGCTGGATCGGAATTCCGAAGTCATCCTCGATCGCCGCGATGAGCTGGTCGGGACCCTGGTACAGCGCGGCGTCGATCTTGTTCGCTCCGCCGGAACGCGCATTGGGGACGAACAGGTCGCGCGGAATGGACAGGATCGATACCGAATGGTTCGCCGGGTTCAGGTGCAAGATCATGACCACGTCGCTGTTCACGCCGTTGACACCCTGAGAGCACAGTCCGTACGCGGGGTTCTGCACCTTGAGTGCGCACCGATCCGTCGAACCGATCATGAGGATGTTCTGCGTCCCCGCGTCGTCGCCCTTGACCGGAGCAGAGGTGAGGTTCTTCAGGTCGATGCGGTGGATCTCGTGGTTGAGGTACCAGCCGTACCCGGCGGCCGCGCCCGCGACCAGCACCAGCACGAGCAGGAGCGTCCCTGTGACCCAGGCTGCGGTCCGTTTGCGGGAGCGGACCTGGGGGGCGGCGTGAGCCGGCCCGCGACGCGCCGTCCCACTCTCTGCCGATCCGGCTTTGCGGCGGCCGCCGCGTCGGCTCGCCTGGTCGATCTGGTGCCCGAGCTCGCGCAGCCCCTTCTCGACCGGATTCTCCACCGGGTCCGGCGCGACTCCAGGCGGCCGCTCTTCGCCGTCGATCTCGTGGCCGAGTTGGTCCGGGCCCTTCTGGACGGGGTCGTTCTCGGGATCGGGGGGGCTCATGTGGCGCAGTGTTCACAACGAAGACGTGCGGCCGGTTCCTCCGGTCGACGCCCGTGCCCCCGAGATCGCTCCGGAACGGGAATCCGGAACGAGGCGAAAGCCTAGCGAGCGTGGCCCCCAACGGCGGGTCGCGGACGGGAGCGACAGGAGGTGGCGCAGCTGGCCGCCCGATGCAACCCGGGATGCAAGACCGTGTCCGGCTTGGGCCTGCGACCCGCCCGAACCCGATGCAAGGATGGGGCCGGACCGATGGCCGCGAAGAGTGCAGGACTCTTGTTGTACCGGATCTCCCCCGAGGGCGTGGTCGAGGTCCTGATCGCCCACCCGGGCGGGCCGTTCTGGGCGCGGAGGGACGACGCCGCCTGGTCGGTCCCGAAGGGCGAGTACCTCGCGGGCGAAGATGCACAGGTTGCGGCATACCGGGAGTTCGAAGAGGAGGTGGGTCTGGCGGCCCCCGGCGGCGCGGCCGTCTTCCTCGGGGAGCGCCGCCAGCCCGGCGGCAAGCTCGTGAGTGTGTGGAGGCTGGAAGGAGACCTCGACGTGACGGGCGCGTCGAGCAACATGTTCGAGCTCGAGTGGCCGAAGGGATCGGGCACAGTGCAGGAGTTCCCCGAGGTGGACCGGGTTGAGTGGGTTCCGGTCGACCGGGCCCGGCGCAAGCTCCTGAAGGGGCAGGTGCCGTTCCTCGATGCACTGCTGGGAGCGGTTGCGGCGGAGGACACCCGCCTGCAGGAGGGGCGCACCTCGTCCGCTCCGGACTGACGCACACGGTCCGCGCAGTGAAGTTGCCAATGGATTGCAGTTCGGTTGTGATGCGCTCCGAGGTTCGCCGGTTGAGTACTTTTGGCTCTATAACTGTCGATCGGGTGACTGACCGACGTTGTGCAGCGACGTCCTGGGTCGACCACCAGCGGGAGACGCCATGAAAGAGCACGAAGAGAAGGCGTGGGCCGACCCGGGTCGCCGCCAGTTCTTCGTGCGGGCATCGATCTTCATCGGGCTCGGTGCGGTCGCACAGGCGAGTGCCGCCGCCCCTCCGGGCCCGGCCAACACGGGGCTCTACTGGGCCAGCCTGGCGGTCTTCTCGCTCTGCGCGCTCTCTGTGCTGCTGCCGTGGCAGCGCTTGCCGCGCTGGGCCATCCTCGTCCCGACCCTCGGCTACCTGGTCTCCGTCACCCTGCTGCTGATCTCGGGTGGCACGAACCCGGGCGTGAGCACGGCCGGCGGGCTCTCGGCCCTGGTCTTGCTCCCCGTGCTGGCGATGGCCCTCTACTACCCGATCTCCTACACCGCGATCGTCGTGGGCGCCTCGATGCTCAGCCTGGCGGCGGTGGGCGTTGCCGTACAGAGCACCGAGGCAACGGATCTCCGCCGCCTCTTCCTGTGGACCGCGGTAGGTGCGGTGGTCGCCATGACCGTCCACCATCTCCGGAACCGCCTCGAAGGGCAGGTGCGGGACTCGGCGGAGCTCGCTCGCCTGGGCCGACTGATGAACGGGGCGACCCAGTCCCTCACGTCGCTACGCGACCCCAAGGACGTGATCGCCGAGGGCACACTCGCGATGTTCGAGCTGGCCGGCAACGGATTCCGCGGCGCTGCGTACCTACGGGTGTCCGACGGCGTCGTCACCCAGGTAGCCCTCGTGGACGACCGCGGATCTGTCCCGACCAGCTACCTCCTCAAGGATGATCCGTACGTGCACCAGGTGATCGACAGCGGTCGTCCCCTGGTCACGAGGGTGGACCGCACCGCCATGGGCGCGACGCTGCGGTCTGTCACCGACGAGGTCGGGATCACCGACGTGGCCCTGATCCCCGTGAACTTCAACGACAGCCTGCACGGCATATTCCAGGTTGACAGCGAGGGCACCCCGCTCTCCGAGGAGGTCTTGGCCCGGTGCCGCTCTCTGGCCAACGTGGTGGAGCTCGCGCTGGGCAACGCCATCGCACATCAGGAACTCGAGATCCAGGCCAATACGGACCCGCTGACCGGCCTCTCCAATCGCCGGGGCCTCTCGCTGTATCTCGACGGAGACCGGCGCCTGAACGCCATGAGCATCCTCGTGCTGGATATCGACGGCCTCAAGGCGATAAACGATGCACACGGACACGACGTCGGGGACAGGGTCCTCGTTGCGGTGGCCCGCGCTGCCTCGGGCGTACTACGGGGAAGCGACCTCCTGGCCCGCACGGGTGGAGACGAGTTCCTCGCTGTCGTCGCCGATGCCGACGAGTCGGATGCCCGCCGTGTCGCCGACCGCGTCACCGAAGCTGTCTCGCGCATCAAGGTGCAGGGCGTGCGGACCTCGGTCAGCGTGGGATACGCCAGCTGCGGCAAGAACGGCGATATCGATCGGCTCCGACAGCAAGCGGATGAGGCCATGTACGAGGCCAAGCGCGTGGCGCACGTTGCGCGTCGTCAGCATGCTCGCCACCCCCGGGTCACGGATCGAACGTGACCTGAAGCTTCAGCTCTTGGCTTTGGACCCGTTCAAGGTCACGGCGGCGCGCACCAGAGTCTTGAAGGCCTTCTCGTTGACCTTCTCGCCCTCGTGGATGTCGATGGCCCGCCGTACATTCCCCTCGAGACTGGAGTTGAACAGGCCCGAAGGGTCCTTCAGCGCCGCTCCCTTGGCGAAGGTCAACTTCACGATGTTCTTGTAGGTCTCGCCCGTGCAGATGATCCCGTCGTGGTACCACGTCGGAACCCCGCGCCACTTCCAGTCCTCGACGACGTCCGGGTCGGCTTCCTTGATGAGGGCGCGGAGCCGGCTGAGCATCTCGCCCCGCCAGTCACCGAGCTCCTTGATTCTGGCGTCGATCAACTGAGAAGGAGACTTGCTCTTCTGCGACCCGCTCGTGGTCATGCCCGATTCTTCCTTCGTCTCGAAGCCCGGGAATCACATGAAATCCCATGTCAACCGGGCTGTTTTCCCGAATCTACCCGATCGCTCGAGACGGTGAAATGCCGCTGGGACTTCATTGTTCCGCGGCATCTCTGCGCCGATCTTCGGGGCGCGCGTGACGGGAAATTCCGCAGTCCGAGCTGTGGTCGTGGATCCCCTTGGTGTGACGATCGGCGAGAAGACCGCCGGCGTGGCCGCATGCGAACAGACTGAGCCGCCCTTCCGGTCCCTACCTGACACGGGTAGGCTGCGCACACGTTCTACGGCCACGGTTCCTCGATTGCTCTGGTGGTCTTTTTCGGCCTGTTCGCGCTAAGGGTGCTCTCCTCGCAGCGCCGCCGCCGAGGTCGACCAGGGAGTTCACCTTCCACGAGCGCGTTCACCAACCCCACTTCTTCGAGCCGAGCATCGGATGCCGTCGCCGGATCGTCCGGCGAGGTCACATTCACCGGGATCCCTCCAGGTTGGCTGCGGGACCCCTCGGGCCGACACGAGCAGCGGTACTGGTCGGGGTCCGAATGGACGGAGCATGTCACCGACGGTGGTGCCCCGGGCACCGACCCACCTCCGGGCAACGCTGGCGGCGAGGCTCCCTCGTAACCTGACCCGTCCCGATTTCCATCGGGCTGCACAACACGGGAGCCGCTCGACCCCGTTGAGGAGACGAGCGATCGACACCTGCTTGTCCTCGAGGTCGACGCGCAGAACCGCGAGAAGCTGTGGATCCAGTACAGACGGCCGTCGTGCTTCGTCCGACTGATTGGTGAGATGTCGTCCCAGAGGACCTGACGTCACCGACGGTCCGGCAAAGTTCATCTTCCTCTCACTTTGAGATCACGAAGACGAAATCCGTTGGCGTTACCGTCCCGACCATGACGATTCGCTTCTCGAAGAAGAAGATGACGATCACGACCGGGGTGGCCTTGACTGTGGCGTTGCTCGTCGCTCTCCTACCTTCGATGGTCAGTGCAGGAACCCAGAACGGCGGGGATACCCAGGACAATGCGTGGCCCTACGCGCCCCAGCCGACCGCCCCGGTGCTGGTTGCGGTGGGTGACATCTCCTGCCAGCCGGACGTGAACAGCACCACGCAGCCGGGCGAGAAGGCCAAGACGGACGATACGTGCAGCCAGAATGACCAGGCGGACATCCACCTCCGCAATCAGGCCCAGGCCGCAACCGCCAACGAAGTCGAGTCGATGGACCCGAGCCTGGTCGCCATCCTCGGCGACGAGCAGTACCAGGTCGGCACCCTGGCCGACTTCGAGGGCTCCTACGACCAGACCTACGGGGCCTTCAAGTTCCTGCAGCGGCCGTCGCCAGGCAACCACGAGTTCTACAGCACGCACGGGCAGGACGGCGAGGATGGCATCGGCTACTTCGACTACTTCAACGGCTACCAACTCGATCCCAACACCGGTCAGCCGGTACTCGAGACGGACCCGCTCTCCACGACGAACCCGCCTCGCGTGGAGCCGGTCCCGCGGCCCAGCGGCCAGGCCGGACAGTCGGGCGAAGGCTGGTACTCCTACGACCTCGGCAGCTGGCACATCATCTCCCTCAACGCGGAGTGCTCCATCGGCGACCACGCCGCCACGACCAGCTGCGCCAACCCGCCTGCCTGGTACCAGCAGGAAACCCAGTGGCTGTCCCAGGACCTGGCGAGCGATCACGCGTCGTGCACCCTGGCCTACTGGCACCAGCCGACCTTCAGCGTGACCGGCGCCCCGGTATCGGCGACGACCCCCGGCGCCGACAGCGGTGAGGGGACGGCGGCCGACGCGTGGTGGCAGTTGCTGCAGGACCACGGAGCTGACCTTGTGCTGAATGGCCACGAACACCTCTACGCACGGTCCGCGCCGATGAACGCGGCCGGCCAGGCCGACCCGCACGGGATCCGCCAATTCATCGTGGGCACCGGCGGGGAAGCTCTCGACAGCCTGCACACCGACGCCTCCGGTCAGGTGGCGGTTCCCAACCTGCAAGCCGCCCAGGGCGCCGGCAGCGCATTCCAGAACGGGAAGACCACCTCCGGGTACCCGGGGGCCTTCGGCGTCATGAAGCTGACCCTTGGTCAGAACAGCTACAGCTGGGATTACCAGTCCGCGACCGCCCCCACCGTAAACGGCGCACCGGCTTGGGCCAGCTTCTCGGACACCGGCTCGGGCATGTGCCACGGACCTGGCCAGGGTCACTGACGGGCGGAAGCTCACGGAACGGGACCGGCTTGCGGAACGCAGGCTGGCGAGTCACGCACGGCAGTCGAAAATGTCCGGCCGAAATCGTTGCGCCGCGCCCTGACGAGCAACTCAGGCGACTCGGGGACTCGACTCCTTGAAAGGGACTTGTGAGTCGGGCTGCCCGGATTTGAACCGGGGACCTCTGCGTCCCGAACGCAGCGCGCTAACCAAGCTGCGCCACAGCCCGTCCGCCCCCCGGGGGGAGCAACACGCCACCCTACCGCGACGTCAGACGGCGGCTTCCCCGCCGCGGTCGGGCGAGGGGTGCGTGCCACCCGAACCGCCGCCCTCCGCACCCGGCGGGACCGGTCCGGGGTCCCCGCCGGCGAACGTCGCCACGACCTGGGCCACCCGCCGTTTGTCCATCTCGACCACCCGCATGTCCCAGTCCCCGACGCGGACCTCCTCGCCCTCGGCGGGGATGTGGCCGAACCGTTCGAAGAGGAGACCACCCAGAGTGACGTACTCGCCGTCGGGGATCTCGATCCCGATCCGCTCCCGCACGTCGTCGACGTTCACCTGTCCCTCAATGAGCCACCGGGTGTTGTCGACCCGGACGATGTCGGCCTCCTCCGCTTCGTCGAACTCGTCGTGGAGATCGCCCACCAGTGGCTCGAGGAGATCCTTCACCGTCAGCAGTCCCGCCACGCCGCCGTACTCGTCGACGACGACGGCTACGGCACGGCGGTGCTTGCGCATGTCGGCCAGCGCCTCCAGGACCCCGAGCGTCTCCGGTAGGAGATAGGGCTGACGCACCTTGCGGGAGATCTCCAGCGGGCTGGGGTCGGTGGCGTCCCGGGATTCGTCGCCGCCGCCGCCGCCGTTGCCGTTACGCGAGCCGGCTCGATTGGTCCGGAAGATGTCGTTCACGAAGAGGATGCCGATCAGGTCGTCGAGATCGTCGTGCACCACCGGGAAACAACTGTGCCCCGACGTGCGCACTGCGTGCGCGATGTCCTCTGCGTGCACCGGAATGGTCAGGAACGTGACGTCGACCCGTGGCGTCATCACCTCGCGCACGTCCATGTCCCGCAGATCGGCCAGGGCCTCGGTGATGAAGCGCTCCTGTTCGGAGGCTTCAGCCTCGAGGGACTGGTTCTGCCGGTCAGTCCCTCCGGGCTCGTCGGCGCCAACCGAGCGGCGCCACAGTCGTCGTGATCGGTGCGACACGGCTGCGCCGGATCAGGTTCGGGTCTCGGGTCCCGCTTGCAGCTGGGGTCCGCCGCCCACCAGCACGGGGACGGGTGTGAACGAGTCGTCGGCGAAGGTCCCGTCGTCGAGCAGCGCGGCGACGGCACGCCGGAGGCGCAGCGGGTCGAGCGGCTTCACCAGCCAACCCTCGGCGTCCGATCTTCGAGCGAGGAAGACGTCTGGTCGTCGATCGAGCAGCATGAGCACCGCAATGTGGTCAAGCGCGTCGTACGACTCCTGCAGCCGCAGCTCGAGGCAGACAGCCATGCCGCCCATGTTGCCCATCTGCATGTCGACGATGAGCAGATCCGGCGATTCCTCGGCCACGAACGCCACCACCTCGGGACCCGAGGTCACGGCGCGCACCTCGATGTCGGGCCCGCTGATGACGGCCTCCACCTCCTTGCGGAGCGTGGGTGCGTCGCTGGCGACCAGGATGGTCTGCACCGCGGGGACACTATCCGACGCATCAGCGGGGCCGGAAACCCGGTCGGGCCCCCGTCAGGCGCCGGCGCGGCGTACGGGAGCGCTCAGGAGAAGAGGCGGTCGGCCGCCCGTTGCAGCCCGACCAGCTCGTGCACGTCCTGCCCGAAGAGAGGGATCCGTCCGACTGGCGCCGGCGCCACCTGCGCGGCCAGGCCGGAGAACGCTGCTTCCTCCCGGGCCGCCAGCGCGTTGAGCGCGGCCAGGTTGGCCTCCAGCGCCTCGAGTCCCGGTGTGGCGCCCGGGGCCGGGTCCCCGGCCCCGTTGCCGAAGGCGGGCGCGATCCGGTTGACGACGAGTGCGGCCACCGCGACGTCGCGCTCGGCCAGCTTCTCGGCGAAGAAGCCGGCCTCGGTGATGGCGTCGGGCCGGGCCGAGGTGACGAGGACGTAGGCCGTGGCCGGGTCGGCCAGGAGTTCGTGCACGGCGCTGGCCCGGCTCCGGAAGCCGTCCTCCATCCCCTCGAAGGCCTGGAAGAAGCTGACCGTGTCCTGCACGATCTCGGCCCCGGCGACCTTGGCGATCGTGCGCAGCAGTGCCTGGGTGGCCACGCCGACCGCCCGCAGCGACATCCGGGTCGGCACGAGCAGGGCCCGGAAGAGGCGGTTCTCCAGGAAGCGGGTCAGCCGGCGCGGTGCGTCGAGCAGGTCGAGCGCGTTGCGGGTGGGAGGCGTGTCCACGACCACGATGTCGAACTCGTCGGATTGGACCAGCTCGTAGAGCTTCTCCATGGCCATGTACTCCTGCGTGCCCGAGAGTGCGCCGGCGAGATTCTGGTAGAGCCGGTTGCCCAGGATGGACTCGGCCTGCTCCGGCGTGCGCGCGTACCGCTGCACCAGGTCGTCGAACGTGCCTTTGGAGTCGAGCATCAGCGCGTGCAGATGGCCGGGCCAGTCGCCCGCCACCTCGGTCGGCGTATTGGGGAGCGACTCCACGCCGAGCGCGTCGGCCAGGCGCCGCGCCGGGTCGACCGTGACCACGCACGAGCGCCGCCCGGCTCGGGCCGCGGCCAGCGCGATGGTGGCGGAGACCGTCGTCTTGCCGACGCCGCCCGACCCGCAGCACACCACGACCGAGCGCTCGGTCACGAGGTCCGGCAGGTTCGCCAGGGGCTCGCTCCTGGCCGCGCCCCCGTCCGCCCCCGCCCCGCCCGCCGACGCGGCGCCCTCCGCCGACCCGTTGCCCGTGCTCACGCCGCGCCCTCGGGCACGAGCATCGTCACGGCCTCCGCCAAGGCTTCCGCCAGCTCCTGGGTCTGCGCCGGGCCGATGGAGTCCGCGTCGAGCGCCGGCACGAGGAGGTGGGGCAGCGGCAGGTCCCGGCGCAGGCGATCGATCTGCTCGACGGAGACCGCGTGCCGCGCCAGCCTGAACTCCCGGGCCTCCTCGAGCGCAGCCAGGTGGTCCGCCGCGAGGCTCACCCCGGCCGCCACGGCCGCGTCGGCGGCGGGACGGTCCAGCCCGATCGGGTCCGGGTCGCAGGCGTTGACGATCACGGGCCCCAGCTGGACGCCCGCCTTGTCCTCGAGCGTGTAGGCAGACTCGATCGTCTCGGAGACCGGCAGCTCCTCGGGCAGGGTGACGAGGATCACCCGGCAGCGGGTGGGGTCGCTCAGCAGTTCGACCACGTCCTGGGCCTGGGTGCGCAGGGGCCCGCCCCGGGCGGCACTGACCATGCCGCTGGCCGAGGTCAGGAACGTGGCGGCATGGCCCGTGGCCGGGGCGTCGACCAGGACCAGGTCGGCGACCCTCTCCCGCTCCAACTGCTTCACCTTGCCCAGCACCAGCACGTCGCGGATCCCGGGGATGGCGGTCGAGACCACGTCGAGGACCCCCGAGCGGGCCAGGCGCTTGGACACGCGCCGCAGGCCATGGTCCTCGAGATACTCCACGAGCGCGTCGTCGGGCGTGAGCCGCCTCGCCCGCACCGAGCCGGTCGGGCCGGCCGGACCCCGCCCGGCGGGGGCCAGCAGGACTTCCTCGTACGCGAGGTCCCCGTGGCGGCCGAAGGCCGCGGCGATCCCCGACTTGCCCTCGAGCTCCACGATGAGCACCGATTTGCCCACCCCGGCAGCCATCTTGGCCAGGGCCGCGGTCATCGTCGTCTTGCCCACGCCACCCTTGCCGGCGACGACGAGGACGTGGCTCTGTGCGCAGAAGGTCCCCACGTCCATGCCGGGCCGAGCGTAGTTGCCGGACCTGCGCCGCAGATCCATCGCTGTCCAAAGATCCTGGTCACACCCCTTGAAAGCGGCAACCCCCGGCGGTAGCTTGACCCCAGCGGGGGGATCCGAAGTGCCCTATCGGGGGGTTTGATGCGCCAGGGACAAGACATGTGGCAGTTGAAGGCAGCGTGCCGGGGACCGCAGGCTGCGGTGTTCTTCCCCCCGTCACACGCTGAACGCAAGGAGGAGAAGGCCTTACGCGAGATGCGGGCCAAGACCATCTGCGACCAGTGCCGCGTGCGCGGTGAGTGCCTCGAATACGCCATCAGGATTCGCGAGCCCCACGGGATCTGGGGCGGCATGAACGAGCTGGAGCGCAAGCTCATGCTCGACCGCCGGGCCAGCTGACCGGCTACGCACTTCGCCGCTTCAGTGCGGGGGTGTGATCTTCAGTTCCTGATCCGCCGCCAGGACGCCGTGGCTCTCGCACACGGCGTCGGGCTTGTCGCCGTCGACCGCGCAGATGCTCGCCGTGATCTCGTTGGCCGCCGTCACCACGGCCTGGGTCAGGGGGCTGGCCGGCGAGGTGAGGTCGCCGGCGATCTGGCCCTGTGAGAGCCCGGCGAGGACACCCGGGGAGAAGCTGGCACCGTTGAGGACCCAGCGGTTGGCCACGTCGAGCAGGGCGAAGGTGTTGGCGCCCGCCCCGAAGCTGGCGACGGCCGCGGCCTGGCGGGCATCGGGCGTCTGCAACTTGAGATAGCGGGCTCCGGTGGGGTTCAGCGAGCTGTAACGCTCCACCGACTCGAGGGTCACGTACTTGCTCGTGTACGAGACCTTCCAGAAGGTGTACGTCGACAGGTCGGCGAACGCCGTGGTCGCGCTCGACTGCATCAGCCCGAGTTCGTTGAACGTGCCGAAGCGCGAAAGGGCGAGGATCAGCGGCCAGCGCTGGACGGCGGCGTAGGGCGCGAACTCGGCGCCGTAGAAGAACACCACCGGCCGCGGCGGCCCGTCGTCGACCGTGGCCGACCACATCGGTGCGCCGCTGTTCCCGACCGGCCGCGGCGCCTGCACCGGGTTGGCCGGAGAGCTCACCCCGACGGCGTCGTAGACCGGGGCGGGCACCGACGACATGGTCGCGACGAGCGACGAGGGCGCCGGGCTGAAGGTCTCCACCGTCGACGAGGTGCTCGGCCCCGAGTAGTCCCGCACGAGGACCAGGGCACCGAGCAGACAGATGGCCACGATGATGAGCGCGAGAGCGAGGTAGCGACGCGGGATGTGGCGCAACGCGGGCGCCGGCGCGGGCTCGGTGGCGGGCTGGCTCATGAACCGAGTCAGGTTAGTCAAGGGGTGCCGCTGTTCCGGGGGCGCCGCCTCCTGCTGCCGGTACCCTCTCCGGCGTGCCTGCATCGGCTCCCCCCCCGTCACCACCCGCCGCTCCGCCGGATCCGGCCCGCGTGGAGATCCGCCCGGCCGCCACGGTGATGCTCGTACGCGACGCCCCGGCGCCGTCGGGCGGGACGTCCCTCGAGGTGCTCATGGTGCGGCGCAACCTGCGCTCCGACTTCGTGGGCGGTGCCTACGTCTTCCCCGGCGGTGCCGTCGACCCGCTCGACGGGGGCGCCGAGGCCGAGGCGCTGTGCGCCGGGCGCACCGATGCCGGCGCCAGCACGCTGCTCGGCTTCGAATCCGGCGGCCTGGCCTACTGGGTGGCCGTGGTGCGCGAGACCTTCGAGGAGGCGGGCATCCTCCTGGCCCGGCGTGAGAGCGGCCCCGACCTGTTGGCGAGCGACCAGGAGGTGGAGCGCTTCGCCGCCGAGCGGGCCGCGGTCAACGCCGGGTCGCGCCGTTTCCTCGACCTGTGCCGCGAGGAGAACCTGCGCCTCACGGTGGGCGACATCCATTACTTCGCCCACTGGATCACCCCCCGTGGTGCCCCCCGGCGCTACGACACGCGGTTCTTCGTCGCCGCGGCACCCCCGGGGCAGATCGCCGCGCACGACGCCGGTGAGACCATCGCCGACGTGTGGATCTCGCCGCAGGACGCGCTGGCCCGACACCGCGCCGGCGAGATCGAGATCATCTTCCCGACCATCCGCAACCTCCAGGTCATCGGACGCTTCGCCACCAGCGCTGCGCTCCTGGACGCGGCGGAGCGGGCGTCGAGCGCGGTCCCGGCGATCGAGCCCCGGGTGGTGCCCGACGGCAACGGGATGCGCATCGTGCTCCCGGGCGACCCCGGCTACGAGCGTGGTGCGGTGCCCGATCCCACCGACGGCGCGGCGCGCGGCGATTTCAACGAGGCGGTGCGCGCCGTCTCCATGCGGGCCAACGAGGAAGGTCCCGACGCCGCACCCGGACCTCGTCCCGCCGGGCCCCCACCCGACGGACCGTGATCCCGGCGGTGCCGGACTTCGGCATCGGCCCCGCCCCCGAGCCGGGCCGGGTCGACGAGGTCGCACCGGGCGTCCTGCGGCTGACCGCACCCAATCCCGGGCTGATGACCGGTCCGGGCACCAACACCTATCTGGTGGGAGGAGCCGAGTCGGTCGTCATCGACCCCGGCCCCGACGATGACACGCACACGGCCGCCATCGTCGCGGCCGCCGCTCCGCTGGGCCCGGTGCGCACGATCCTCGTCACGCACACCCACGTCGACCACGCGCCCGGCGCGGCCGCGCTCGCCAGGGCCACGGGGGCCCGGGTCGTCGGCTACGGCCCGGCGGAGGGCTTCACGCCCGACGAGTGCGTCGGCGAGGGGTGGAGCCTGTCCTGTCCCGGGACCCGGACCACGGGGCACCTGACCCTGCGGGCGCTGCACACGCCGGGCCACGCCTCGGACCACCTGTGCTGGCTGGTCGAGGAGCATGCCCTCCTGCTCACGGGTGACCACGTCATGCACGGCTCGACCGTGGTCATCCGGCCGCCGGACGGGGACCTGCACCAGTACCTGGCCAGCCTGGCCCGTGTGCGCGACGCCGTGCCGGCGATCCGCACGCTGGCTCCGGGCCACGGTCGGCTGATGGACCAGGTGCCCGAGGTCGTCGACGCCCTGGTGGCCCACCGCCTCGGGCGTCACGAGACCATCGCGACTGCGCTGGAGCGGAGCGGCGAAGGCACGGTCGACGAGCTGCTCCCCGTGGTCTACGGCGACGTGACCGAGCGCCAGCTCCCGGTGGCCCGGTTCTCGCTGTGGGCCCACCTGCGGGCGCTCGGCCAGGAGGGCAGTGCGGTCTGCGTCGATGCACCGCCAGCTGGGGACACGATCGAGAGCCGCTGGGCCGCCACCTGAACGACCACGGAGGCCCGGCGTCCGGCGCGCCAGGCGCGTCCGGACTCAGCCTGCGCCGGCGTCCCCCTGGGCCACCGCCGCCTCGACCCGATCCATGAGCCGGGCCGAGCATCCCTGGACGTCGACGATCGGCGCCACGTCCTCGGCGACCACCCGGGCCATCTCTGCGAAGACGGCGCCCAGCTCGCTGTCGGGGCCCGCCAGGGCGACGGGCACGCCGGCGTCGCCGCCAGCCGCCAGGTCGGGGTGCAGCGGGATGGAGCCGACCAGGGGCACCCCGAGGCCGTGGGCCAGTCGGGCCCCACCGCCCGAACCGAACAGCGCGTACGTCGTGCCGTGCTCGCAGGTGAAGTCG
Source organism: uncultured Acidimicrobiaceae bacterium (assembly GCA_963719485.1). Taxonomy (GTDB): domain Bacteria; phylum Actinomycetota; class Acidimicrobiia; order Acidimicrobiales; family RAAP-2; genus Bog-473. The sequence goes on along the minus strand of OY970387.1, from coordinate 1,282,840 downwards.
CTCATGTTCTCGATCACACCGGCGACGCGCAGGTAGCCGCGCCGCGCCATGTCGGCCGCCCGGGCCGCCACCTTCTGGGCTGCCACCGGGGGGGTGGTGACGACGAGAAGCTCGGTCCGGGGCAGGAGGCGGGCCAGTCCCATTTGGACGTCGCCGGTTCCCGGCGGCAGGTCGATGAGGAGGTAGTCGAGATCGCCCCAGTGGGCGTCCTGCAGGAATTGCTGCACGGCGCGGGTCAGCACGAGCCCGCGCCACATGATCGCCTGCTCCTCGTCGGCCAGGAACCCCATGGAGAGCACCCGCACGGTGCCGGACCCGATTGTGCGCTCCAGCGGGACCATCTTCCCGGCCCGGGCCTCGACGTCACCTTCCATGCCGAGGAGGCGGGGGACCGAGAAGCCCCAGATGTCGGCGTCGAGGATCCCGACCACCAGGCCCCGGGAGGCGAGCGCCACGGCGAGGTTCACGGTCACCGACGACTTGCCGACGCCGCCCTTGCCCGACGCGATGGCCAGCACCCGGGTCGAGGCGGCGATCGCCGTCTCGGGCGCGTCCTCACGGGCCTTCCAGCGAGCCCGCGCCATCACGGCGGCGCGCTCGTCCGCGTCCATGGCTGCCACCTGCACGTCGACGGAGCGCACCCAGTCCAGGGATCGCACGTGGTTCACCACGTCGCGCTCGATCTGGCTGCGCAACGGGCAGGAGGCGATGGTCAATGCCACGTCGACGATGACGTCGCCGCCCTCGACCGCGACGCCCCGGACCATGCCGAGGTCCACGATGGTGTCGCCCAGTTCGGGGTCCACCACCGCCCGCAGGCAGTCGCGGACCTCCTCCTGCCGGGCCTCACGCGATGGCGGCTCCGGCGTCGGCGTCGATGCGGCGGGAGGGGTCACAGGAGGGAATTGTACCTGCGTGGCGGGGAATTCTGACCCTTCCCGGCTCGGGTGCTCGGGTCCGCCGGGCGCCGGTAGCATGGGGGGCGTCCGCGGTGCACCGTGCACCCGGGCGGCCGGTCGCCAGGCGTGCGGCGCAACGAGGAGGATCCAGTGACCACGATGTCCACTTCCGTCAACATCGGGAAGAAGCCGGCACCGGTGACGCTCAGCGACGACGCCGCGGCGAAGGTGGCCGAGCTGCTGGCGCAGGAAGACGGCGAGGAGCTCGCGCTGCGGGTCGCCGTCAAGCCTGGCGGGTGCTCGGGCTACAGCTACGAGATGTTCTTCGACACCGAGGTGATGCCCGACGACGTGGTGCGCGAGTTCGGCGCGGTCAGGGTGGTCGTGGACTCGGCGAGCGCCGAGCTGCTGACCGGCTCGACCCTCGAGTACAGCGACGGCCTGCAGGGCGCCGGCTTCAACATCATCAATCCCAACGCCACCCGCACCTGCGGCTGCGGCTCCTCCTTCAGCTGAGCCCGGGGCAACCCGCCTCCTGAGCGGAACCGGCACCACTCCCGAGCAATCCCCCGACATCGGCGCGCCCGCGCCCATGTCGGTCCCCTTCGTCCTCAACGGGGACGAGGTCGCGGTCGCCGATGGGATCACCCTCCTCGACGCCCTGCGCGAGGAGCTCGGTTGCCGCTCGGTGAAGGACGGCTGCAGCCCGCAGGGCCAGTGTGGATGCTGCACCGTGTGGGTCGACGGGGCACCCCGGGTCGCGTGCGTCACACCCGTGCGCCGCATCGTCGGCCGCAGTGTCACGACGCTCGAGGGAGCACCGGAGCAGCTGCGCGACCGGTGGGCCGCGGCATTCGTCCAGCACGGGGCCAGCCAGTGCGGCTTCTGCACGCCGGGCATCGTGCTCCGGCTGGCCGCGCTGGAGGGGGCGGGAACAGGGCGCCCACCGACGCGTCGCGACATCGAGGCCGCCCTGCGTGCCCATCTGTGTCGATGCACGGGTTGGCAATCCATCGTCGATGCGGCGTGCAGCGTCCTGCGCGTCGACGGCGCAGCAGGCCCGCCCGCGCCCGAGCCGCGCAACTCGCTGCTGGCCGCGTGGCGGGCCCAATTCGAGGGGCCGGCCTTCCAGACCTCGGGACCCGACGTGGTCCTCGGGGGCGGGGGCTTCGCCGACGACTCGGCGCCGTCGGGCGCGCTCGTCCAGCTCGGGGCGGATGCACCACTCGCGGCCGGACTCCGTTCCGCCCGCGAAGCGAGCGGGCGCGTCCAGGGCCGCAACAGCACGGTGCCCCTCTCGCACCCGGTCGACGTCCCTGGGGGCGACTGGGCCCTCACGTTGCAGACGACCTGGGTCGAGCCCGCTTACGTCGAGCCAGACGCGAGTTGGTGCCGCCCTGGCCAAGTGCCGGCATCCCCGCTAGCCAACGGGGGCGCCTTCGGCGGCAAGCGGCACAGCCCGGCGCCGGCCGTCGCCAGGGAGTCGGCGGACGGCGCCGGTGAGGCCGTCCGCGTCCTGTGGCGGCGTGAGGACGTGGTACGACGCGGGCCCAAGCGCCCGCCCCTGGCCGTCGCGCTCCGACCTGACGGCACCGGCGTCGTGCGCGTCGGCCGCACTGCGGGTTCGGCTGACTTGGAACCGCTGGTCGCCACGGTGCGCGGCTCCTGCCCGGGTGTCGAGGTCGAGATGGTCGGTGTCGCAGGTCCGCCGGTGTCGCCCGACCTGCGCGGAGCGGTCTGGGCCGAGGTGCTGGCGGCGCGGGCCGCACTCGACGCCCCGGAGGCCGAGGCGGGAAGCGGCCGGGTCCACGTCGCGGTGCCCGGTGCGGGGAGCGCCCGCGTGGAGCTGCATCTCGGGGACGGCGCGCGGGGCCGGGTCACGGTCGACGTGTGGGCCGGCGAGATCCTCTGCCCCGTGACACTGCGCTCCTACGCGCTCGGCGCGGTGCACCAGGCGCTCGGCATGGTGTGGAGCGAGGGCATCGCCGTCGACGGCTCCGGCGAGCCGGTCGATCTCACCATCCGCTCCTTCGGCATTCTTGCGGCGCGTGACATGCCCGAGGTCACGGTCCGGCTCCACGACGAGGACGGGTGGCCCGTCAACGGCTCCGACGCCGTGTTCGTGGCCACCCTGGCCGCGGGCTGGATCGCCGAAGGGTCGCCCGGGCGCTGGCCGACGCGCCGCGATGCCGTGCGGGCCCCGTCGCGCGACGTGGCAGCATCGGAGAGCTGAGAGGAGCGCGCATGAGCCCAGCCGTCGGTCCCTATTCTCCCGTTCGTCGCGTCGGCGACTGGGTCATCACGTCGGGTCAGGTCGGCTTGGCGACCGACGGCACCGGTGCCGCGCGTCTGGTCGAAGGCGGGACCGTCGCCGAGCTCCGGCAGGTGCTGCAGAACGTCGCGGAGGTGCTGGCCGTCGAGGGAGCGACGCTATCCGACGTCGTCAAGACGACGGTGTACCTCCTTGACATGTCGGAGTTCGCCGCAGTGAACGAGGTCTGGGTGGAGTACTTCACGCAGAACCGGCCGACGCGGTCGGCCATCGCGGTGGCGGCACTCCCGATCGGCGCGCGGATCGAGGTCGAAGCCTGGGCCTACGCGCCGGTGGTCGTCTGAGCTGACGGGGCGCTTGTCGGCGCCCCCGCCGGGCCTGCCGCACCGTTGCGCGGCGCGACACCGGGGTGCCAGGCGACCTGGCCGAAGCGGTAGCCGACCGAGCGGACGGTCTGGATCAGGTGGGCGTGCTCCTCGCCGAGCTTGGCCCGCAGGCGCCGGATGTGCACGTCGACCGTGCGGGCGCCGCCGTAGTACTCGTAGCCCCACACCCGGCTGAGGAGGGTCTCACGGGTGAAGACCTTGGCCGGGTGCCCGGCCAGGAAACGCAGGAGCTCGTACTCCATGTAGGTGAGGTCGAGGACCCGGCCCGCCACCGCGGCCTGGTACGTCTCGAGGTTGAGCATGAGGGGCCCGTACTCGATGAGGTCCGGGCGCATGCTCTGTCCGGTGCGCCAGAAGAGGTGCTGCAGGCGCGCCACCAGCTCCTCGGGCCGGGCGGGCAGGACGCAGAAGTCGTCGTAGAGGTCGTCGCGCAGCAGCAACTCGCCCACCTGGTCGGTCCCGATGGCGAGGAGGAGCGGGGCCAGGGGCACCTCGCGCAGGCGGAGGTGGCGGCAGAAGGCCACGGCGGCCGACATGTCGTCGCCCGCCACGACCAGCGCGCCGGAGTAGCCCATGGCGCGGCCGTCGGGGCCGGGTGCCGCCAGGTCGTCGGGTCCGGCCACGCTCTGGTGGCCGAGCCCCGCGCTCTGCAGCGCGAGCGTCACCTCGGCGGGCAGGTCGGTGGGGAAGCAGAGAAGGGGATCCATCGGTCCGTCGGTGTCAGAGGAGGGGCAGGTAGCGATCCAGCTCGAATTGGGTCACCTGGGCCTGATAGGCGTCCCACTCCTCGCGCTTGTTGCGGATGAACCACTCGAAGACGTGGTCGCCGAGTGTGTCGGCCAGGAGCTCGGAGCCCTCCATCTCGTTGACGGCGTCGTGCAGGCTCGAAGGCAGCTGCTCGATCCCCTTCTTCGCCAACTGCTTGGGGGTGAGGGTGAACAGGTTGTCGTCGGCCTCGGGCGGCAGGGGGTAGTCCTCGGCGAGGCCGCGCAGCCCGGCGGCCAGGACCACGGCGAAGGTGAGGTACGGATTGCAGGCGCTGTCGGGGGCGCGGTACTCGAGCCGGGTCGATTCGCTCTTGCCCATTTTGACGACGGGCACCCGCACCAGGGCGGAGCGGTTGTTGCGCGCCCAGCTGACATGGACCGGGGCTTCGTAGCCGCCGATGAGGCGCTTGTAGGAGTTGACCCACTGGTTGGTGACGGCGGTGATCTCGCGGGCGTGGTACAGCAGCCCGGCGATGAAGCGGCGCGCCACCTTGGACAGCCCGTACTGGTCGTTCTCGTCGACGAACGCGTTGCGCTCGCCTTCCCACAGGGAGATGTGGGTGTGCATGCCCGATCCCTGCACGCCGGCCATCGGCTTGGGCATGAAGGAGGCGAAGACCCCTTCCTGGCGCGCCATCTCCTTGATCACCATGCGCGTCGTCATGACGGTGTCGGCCATGGTGAGGGCGTCGGTGTAGCGCAGGTCGATCTCGTGCTGGCTGCGCGCGTCCTCGTGCTGGGTGTGCTCCACGGGGATGCCCATCTCCTCGAGCATGAGGACCGATCGCCGGCGCAGGTCGCTGGTGAGGTCGGCCACCGAGAGGTCGAAGTAGGACCCGGAGTCGAGCGTGACCGGACCCCGCACCGGATCGGCGTCGGCGAAGTAGAAGAACTCCACTTCCGGCGAGGCGAAGAAGGTGAAGCCGGCCGCTCGGGCTCGCTCGAGCGTCCGGCGCAGGGCGTGGCGGGGATCACCCTCGAACGGCGTGCCGTCGAGGTTGGCGATGTCGCAGAAGACACGGGCCACCTGCGCGTCGTCGTGGTGCCACGGCAGCAGTTGGAAGGTCTTGGGATCCGGTCGGGCCAGGACGTCGGCCTCCTGGACCCGGCTGAAGCCGTCGATGGCCGAGCCGTCGAAGGTCATCCCCTCGTCGAGCGCGTTCTCCAGTTCGGCCGACGTGATGTTGAACCCCTTGGGGGTGCCCAGCACGTCGGTGAACCACAGCTGGACGAAGCGGATGCCCCTCTCCTCCACGGTCCGGAGCACGTAATCACGCTGGCTTTGCACCACACCAGCTTCGCATGCCCGACGACATGCCTCTTCCGGGACCCCGCCCCGCGAGGCCCCATCGGTCGAGGCGGGACCACCGGTATTCTGGGAATATGCCGCACCTGCGTCTCGCCGCCGCACAGCTCAACACCGTCGTGGGCGACCTGCCTGGCAACGTGGAGCGCATCCTTTCCGCGCTGGCCGCCGCCGAGGCGGCGGGAGCGGACATCTGCGTCGTGCCCGAGCTCGCCATCCCGGGCTATCCGCCCGAAGACCTCCTCCTCAAGCCCGGGTTCATCGCGGACAACGTGGCGGCGCTCGAGAAGGTCGCCGCCGCCACCCGGCACTGCGCGGTGGTGGTCGGATTCGTCGGCGCCGCCCCCGGGGGTGTCGGGCTGGCCAATGCCGCCGCGGTCTGCGCGGGAGGCCGGGTCGCCGGCGTGTACCGCAAGCGCTTCCTGCCCAACTACGGCGTCTTCGACGAGCAGCGGTGGTTCGTGCCGAGCGACGAGCCGCCGGCGCTCTTCGGCGTGGCGGGGGCCTGGGTCGGCGTCTCCATCTGCGAGGACATCTGGTTCGACGACGGTCCCGTCGCCCAGGCGGGTCGGGCGGGAGCGGACGTCGTGGTGAACCTCAACGCGTCGCCCTACAACCGGGGCCGGCGGGCCGAGCGGCTGGCCATGCTCTCGGGCCGGGTGGCCGAGGCCGGTTGCGCCATCGCGTACGTGAACCAGGTGGGGGGCCAGGACGAGCTCGTCTTCGACGGCGACTCCCTCATTGTGGCGGCCGACGGCACGCTGGTCGGATCGGGTGTCCAGTTCGCCGAGGACCTCGTCGTCGTGGATCTCCCGATCGGGACCCATCCACCGCGTGCCGTGACCGGATTGCTGCCGCGGATCGCCGTCACCGAACCGCGGCGGGCCGATCGCCCGCCGCTGACGCGGGCGACGACGCGCCCGGCGTTGAGCGACCATGCCGAGGTGTACGCCGCGCTCGTTCTCGGGACCCGGGACTACCTGGGCAAGAACGGATTCAGCGAGGCGGTGATCGGCCTGTCGGGTGGCATCGACTCGTCGCTGGTGGCCACGATCGCCGTCGACGCGCTCGGCCCGTCGCGTGTGCACGGCATCTCCATGCCCTCGCGCTACTCGAGCGACGGCTCCCGTCACGACGCCGAGGTCCTGGCCGAGCGGTTGGGCATCGACATCAGGACGGTCGCGATCGAGGAGGCCCACGTCGCCTTCACCGCCATGTTGGCGCCGGTGCTCGGCCGCGAGCCCTCCGGGCTGACCGACGAGAACCTGCAGTCGCGCCTGCGCGGCGTGCTGCTCATGGCGGTGTCCAACGCCAAGGGGTGGATCGTGCTCACGACGGGCAACAAGAGCGAGATGGCGACGGGCTACTCCACGCTCTACGGGGACTCGGCGGGCGGCTTCGCGGTGATCAAGGACGTGCCCAAGACGCTGGTGTACGAGCTGTGCCGCTACCGCAACACGCAGGCGGTGCTCGAGGGGCTGCCGGGCCCGATTCCCGACAGCGTGCTCGACAAGCCGCCCTCGGCGGAGTTGCGACCGGATCAACGGGACGACCAGTCGCTCCCGCCCTACGAGGAGCTCGACCCGGTGCTCCAGGGCTACGTCGAGCGCGACCGCACGGCGGCGGAGCTGGTGGCCGAGGGTTTCGACCCCTCCGTGGTCGATCAGGTCGTGCGGCTGGTCGACGGCGCCGAGTACAAGCGGCGCCAGATGCCGCCGGGCGTGCGTATCACCACCAAGGCCTTCGGCAAGGACCGGCGTATGCCCATCACGAACCGCTACCGGTCCTCGGCCCGGGAGGAGTCCGCCGGTGGCTGAGGCGGCGGTGACCGGGGCTGGGGTGGCCGTCGCCAGCGGACGGTGGCGCGGCATCGAGGAGCTGGCCGGGCTGGCCGGCGCGTACTGCTGGACCGAGAACCGGGTCTTCCAGCTCAGCGGGGTCTGGGCGGCCGCGCCGGCCCGCGCCGGCGAGCCCGGCCTCGACCCGGCGCTGCGGGTGTGGTGCGCCGGGGTGTCGCGGCGCCACGGGGAGCTGGCGGTCCGCTGGGCCGAGCGACTCCCGTTCCGCGCCGCCGTCGATCGGGCCGCCCTGGTGGGCGCACCCGCCGGGCCCCTGGCCGGGGCGCTCGACGCCCTGGCCGCGGTGCCGGACACCCCGGTCGCCGTGGCGGCCCTGGTGGAGAAGGTGCTCCCCCGCCTGCGGGGCGTCTACGGGGCCCATCTGGCGTCGGCCACGCCGGTCAGCGACGGCCCCGTCCTGGACGTCCTGGCGGCCGCCCACCGGGACCTGGCCGGCGAGATCAGCCGTGGCGGCTCCCTCCTGCAGGGGTCCGCCGGGGGGCTGACGAGGGATGGTGCGCTCGACGCCGAAATTGAACGGGCGTTTGACCAGACGAGCGTTTTCCCTGCTGTACCCGCATCTTGACAGCGCCATTACACTGTGTGAGCAGCCCGCGTACGCCCGAAACGGCCGTCGGCTGCGTTATCACGAGCGCGACAGCCCGGCCAGGTTCCCCTGCCGTGGTCATGGGACGGAAGGTTTGGCGACGATTTTGGCCAAGGAACGAATTGAGCGCGACGACGAGGATCTCGTCCGGCTCTACCTCACAGACATCGGTCAGTACCCACTGCTGACCAAGGACGACGAGGTCCGGTTGGCCCAGGCCATCGAGGCCGGGCGCGACGCCGAGGCGGATGTGGCGAAGGCACCCAAGGGCCTGACCACGGCGAAGAAGCGTGAGCTCCGCCGTGCCGTCATGGAGGGTGAGCAGGCCCAGCAGACCTTCGTGCAGTCGAACCTGCGGCTGGTCGTGTCGATCGCCAAGAAGTACCAGGCCTCGGGGCTCCCGCTGCTGGACCTGATCCAGGAGGGCAACCTCGGCCTGATGCACGCCGTCGAGAAGTTCGACTGGCGCAAGGGGTTCAAGTTCTCCACGTACGCCACCTGGTGGATCCGCCAGGCCATCACCCGTGGCATCGCCAACACGGGGCGCACCATCCGCCTGCCCGTGCACGCCGGTGACACCCTGGCCCGGGTGCAGAAGGCGCAGGCGCGGCTCGAGCTGAAGCTGGGCCGACCGGCCACGCTGGCCGAACTGGGCATCGAGGTCGAGATGCCCGAGGACAAGCTCGTCGAGGCCCTGCGCTTCCGGGCCGAGCCCCTCTCGCTGTCCGAGCCGTTGCGTGAGGACGGCGACGCCGAGCTGGGCGACGTGGTCGAAGACCGCTCCGCCGAGTCGCCCTTCGAGGTGGCCGCCGTGTCCCTGCTGCCCGACGAGATCGGCCGGCTCCTCTCGCCCCTCGACGAGCGCGAGCGCGAGATCCTGCGCCTGCGCTTCGGGCTGGACCGGGGCGAGCCCCGGACGCTCGAGGAGGTCGGCGAGCACTTCAACCTCACGCGTGAACGCATCCGCCAGATCGAGGCCCGGGCCATGTCGAAGCTGCGCCACCCGTCCTCGGACACCGGGGCGCGTGATCTGCTGACCGTCTAAGGGCGCCTAGGCTCTTCCGCCATGAAGAAGCTGCTCGTTCTCGCCGTACTGGTCGCCATCGGCGTCATCGCCGCCCGCCGTCTGCGCGAGGCGTAGAAACCGAGAGACGCTGCGCTACGCGGCGCGCCCGGCCAGCCGCGCCGCGGTGTGGCGACCACGGAGACCGCGCCGCCACAGGATGAGCGCGGCGCCGGCCACCGCCAGGCTCGTCGTGATCACCGGCGTGCTGCGCCCCACGCGGTCGCGCAGGCGGATCGGCTTGGTGAAGTTGCGCACCTCCCAGCCGCGTTCGCGCGCCACCTTGGCCAAGGCCCGGTCGGGGTTCACCGCCACCGGCCGTCCCACGGCCTCGAGCATCGGCAGATCGGTGCCCGAGTCGGAGTAGGCACTGCTGGCGGCGAGGTCGAGGCCGGTGCGCTCCGCCAACTCGCGGATGGCGATCGCCTTGGACTCGCCGTAGGCGTAGAAAGCCATGCGGCCGGTGTAGCAGCCCTCCTCGTCGACCTCGCCCCGCGAGCAGATGGCACCGTCCACACCGAGCAGGTCGGCGAGCGGCAGCACGATCTCCTCGGGTGACGCGGACACCAGGTAGACGCGGTGGCCGGCGGCCCGGTGCAGCTCCATGAGCTCGAGCGCCTCGGCGTACATGATCGGCTCCATCGTCTGGAGCATCGTCTCGCGCACGATCTGGCGGACCTGGGCCCGGTCCCAGCCCTTGGTGACGGCCAGCATCGACTCGCGCACACGGACGAGGCGCTCCTCGTCGGCGCCGAAGTAGAGATAGATCAGCTGGGAGATGGCCGCCCGCGCCACGGTCCGGCGGTTGATGAGCCCGCCCTTGAGGAAGGGCCGCCCGAACGCGGCGATGGAGGCGCGGTCGATGACGGTCTTGTCGAGGTCGAAGAAGGCCGCCTCCATATCTTCATGGTACGGGCGACTGGGCCCCCGCCTTGAGCAACCGTGACAATTAGAGGACGAGGGCGCGAACGTTTGGGGCCCGCGAACAGGGACGTCGCGGGGGTTGCGGCCAGGTTGCGGCTACGACTGTTGCCCCGCGATGAACAACGTGTGCACGGCGTCCTCCGCCTCGGCCGTCACCAGGACGAGCACCTCGTCGCCGGACTGCAGCGTCGTATCGCCGCGGGGCACGACGAGACGGTCGGCCCGGACGACCGCAACCACGACGGCATCGCGGGGGAAGGCGAGGTCGGCAATTCGGGTGTCGTTGGCCGGCGAGTCCTCGGCCAGGGTGATCTCGACCAGGTGGGCCACGCCGCCCTTGAACTGCAACAGCCGCACGAGGGAACCGACCGAGACCGCCTCCTCGACGAGGGCGGTCAGCAGCTGCGGGGTCGAGACGGAGACGTCCACCCCCCAGCTCTCGTTGAAGAGCCACTGGTTCTTGGGGTGGTTGACGCCGCGCCACGACCCGGGGGACGGCGAACTCCTGCTTGGCCAGCAACGAGATCACCAGGTTGTCCTCGTCGTCGCCGGTGGCCGCCACGACGACGTCGACGGTGGCGAGGCCGGCCCGGTCGAGCGAGGAGACCTCACAGGCGTCCGCCGCGATCCAGGTGATGTCGAGCGTCGGGCGCAGCCGCTCCACCAACTCGGGGTCCTGTTCGAAGAGGAGCACCTCGTGGCCGTTGGCGTGCAGGTCGGACGCGATGGCGGTGCCGACGCTGCCCGCCCCGGCGATGGCGACCTTCATCCGGAGCCGTCCCCGACCGCACCCTCGCTGCGGGCCAGGGTCTCGTCGAGTTTGCGCAAGGCGTCGTCGAGCACGGCGAGGTGCAGGACGTCGCCCTCCTGGCCGACCAGCTGGCGCGCATCGAGCCGGGGCACGCCCGCGCGCGTCACCGACACGAGGCTGAGACGACCGGGTTGTTCGATGTCGGCCAGGGGCCGGCCGGCCCAGTTCTCGGGCAACGAGCGGTCGATCAGAGTGAGGCGCCCGGTGGCGTCGGACCAGTCGCCGACATCCTCGTCGGGCAGCAGGCGCCGCCGCACCTGGTCGATGGTCCACGTGACCGTGGCCACCGTGGGGATCCCGAGCCGCTGGTAGATCTCGGCCCGGCGGGGGTCGTAGATGCGGGCCACCACGTTGGGGATCTTGTAGGTCTCCCGGGCGATGCGCACGGTCAGGATGTTCGTGTTGTCCCCGCTGGTGACCGCCGCCAGTGCATCCGCCTCGAGCGCGCCCGCCTTCTCGAGGTCGTCCCGGTCGAATCCCGACCCCAAAATCAAGGGGCCGTCCCACTCCTTGAGGCGGCGGAAGGCCTTGGCCGACTTGTCCATGACGGCCACCGAGTGACCCTCGGCACTGAGAGAGAGGGCGAGGCCCGACCCCACGCGACCACACCCGACGACGACGACGTGCACGCCACAGTGCAACACGCCGCGTCGGCTCTTGCAAAAGTTGAGCCGTTCCGAACCTGTGCCCGCTTTCCTACCCTCGGTGCTGCTGGTCAGGGAGAGCGGTCGAGCCCTGGGGATGACCACGGCCCATGATTTACTGAGCGCATGCAGGAAACGGAAGCCAGTGGTGACGATTCGGCGGAATCGTCCTGGACGGGCACCAACGCTCCGGTGACAGCGGTGAAACCCGCTCCGGACGCGCGCTTGAAGCCTGCGGCCTCCGCTCTGGCTGAGCTCGATCTCCCCGAAACTCTCCGCTACCGCATCAAGAACCGGTTGCTCGGGCCTCCGATCGCCACCGAGCGACAGTCCACCGAGCGGTTGGGCAAACCGACCGCCCTGGCGGTCTTGTCCTCAGACGTCATCTCGTCGTCGGCGTATGCCACCGAGCAGATGCTCATTCCCCTGATCCCGATCGTCGGCATCGCCGCATTCTCCTTGGTCATCCCCATCAGCATCGCGGTGATCTTCGTCCTTCTCTTCGTGACCCTCTCCTACCTCGAGGTGGTCAAGGTGTACACGAAGGCCGGAGGAGCCTACGTGGTGGCCCGCGAGAACTTCGGCCTCAACGTGGCCCAGGTGGCGGCCATGTCATTGCTCATCGACTACACCCTGACGGTGGCGGTCTCGGTGGCAGCCGGCGTGGCCGCTGTCACTTCCGTCATCCCGAGCCTCACTCCCTACACGACCTGGATCGCCATCGGCCTCGTCATTCTTCTGGCGTACGGGAATCTGCGTGGCATTCGCGAAGCCGGCCGCACGTTCGCCGTTCCCACCTACTTCTTCATCGGCAACATGGTGCTCCTCATTGCCTGGGGGCTCTACAAGACGGCAACCGGGTCCCTGCATGCCCATCCGATCACGGGGCACCCGGGTTCGGTCCCGATCGGTACGGCAGGAAGCGGTCTTCTCTACGGGGCCACCGTGTTCGTGGTGATGAAGGCCTTCGCGTCGGGAGGCTCCGCCCTGACCGGAACCGAGGCTATTTCGAACGGCGTGAGCATCTTCCGCAAGCCGGAGTCTCGCAACGCCCGGATCACCATGATCTTGATGGCCACGATCCTCGGATCTCTCGTCCTCGGTGTCTCGGTTCTGGCTTCGATCACCCACCCCGTGCCCTACGTGTCCGGCACCCCGACGGTGATCTCCCAGGTTGCCAAGTACGTCTACGGAAGCCAGGGGCTCGGCGGGGTGCTCTATGCCATGCTCCAGATCGGGACGACCTTGATCCTCATTTTGGCGGCCAACACGAGCTTCACGGGCTTTCCGTTCCTCGCGAGCTTCGCAGCCGAGGACTCCTACCTGCCCCGCCAGTTGACGAAGCGGGGCCACCGTCTGGTGTTCTCGACCGGAATCATCGTGCTCACCGTTGTGTCCGTTCTCCTGCTCCTCATCACCCGGGCTCGAGTGGACAGCCTCATTCCGCTCTACGCCATCGGCGTGTTCACCGGATTCACCATGGCCGGAGCGGGGATGGCGAAGTATCACCTGACGCACCGGGAGGACCATTGGAGACGGAGGTTGGCCATCAATGGCACCGCCTCGGTGCTCTCGTTCATCGTGTTGGTGATCATCGCGGTGGCGAAGTTCAGCGAAGGAGCCTGGGTCATCCTGATCATCCTGCCCCTCGGCGTACTCGTTCTGTTGCGACTGCACCGCCAGTACGCGGACGAGGAGCACCAACTCGAAGAGGGCGCAGCCGAAGCCGCGGCGGCGCGGGTGCTCAACCGCCATATCGTCGTGGTCCTGGTCGACCGCTTGGACATGGCGACGGCGCGGGCCCTCCAGTACGCACGGACGTTCAACGCTGACGAGTTGCGTGCGGTCCACTTCACGCTGGACAGCCGGGTATCGGCGGAGCTGGTGGCCGAGTGGAGCCGGCTTGGGCTCGCTCGACTCCCGCTCGACGTCGTGGAATGCGAAGACCGGCGGCTCGGCCGGGCCGTCCTCGAGCTTGCGGCCGAGGCGGTATCCGACCAGGAGACCGAGCTGACCATTTTGCTGCCTCGACGCGGATTCGCCACTGGTTGGCACCGCCTGCTCCACGACGGCACGGCCGACCGTATTGCCGCTGCGGTTGCGCAACTCGACCACGTCAACGCCACCGTTGTGCCCTATCAACTCACCGGCGGCTGGTTCTCGAAGCGCCGGGCGCCTGATCGCGAGACGACAAAAGGTGAGCCGGCCAACGCCGCTGCGGGGGCCCGTTCGGACCGTTCGTCCGAGAGGGCGGCACGACGGGCCGCGGACCGAGAGGCTGCGGCTTCCTCATTCGAAAAGGCGGCATTCGGGGGCCATGCCGGAGAGACCACGCCCATCGGTCGGGTGGAGTGGCGCCAGCGCGTTCGGATCGCAGGCCGGGTCAACTCGGTGCGGACCCAGCCCCGTGCCGGCAACTTCGAACCTCGAGTGCGTCCTGGCCGACGGCACCGGCAAAATTCTGCTGGTGTTCCAGGGTCGGCGCCAGATCGCCGGTATCGAGCCTGGTGCACGCCTCGTCGTCGAGGGCATGGTCGGCGACTGGGCCCGGCGGCAAGCCATCCTCAATCCCTCGGTACGAGCTCGTGCAGGCCAGTTCCGAGCGGACCGTCGAGCCTGAGTGAACCATTGACGAACCTCGGCCGGCCGTGTCGAGGGTATGACCAGGTCCGTCAGGGAACGACAAGGGCTGCCCCGAACGATCCGGCGGATCTCTGAGCCGTCCTCCCTCGTCCGCCGCCGACGCGGGGACCAGCCAAATTGCCCGCCCGGTCGCCAGTCGCTAACGTCCCCCCCGGCCCGGCGTCGGGTGCGACCTCGGCGGCGCGCCCTCGGCCCGGGGCGACGACATCGAATGCAATGGTGCCGAGCGCGGCCGCTCCGCACGGAGGAGGGCGCCTCCATCCCCTCCCCGCCACACGGACAGGAACAGAAAGGCCACACCGGGAATGATCAAACTGCTCGCAGCCGAAGGCGGCTACCAGCCCTTCCATCTCGGCGGGACGGACAAGACCTGGCTCTACATCTGCCTGGTCGCCGGCATCGTCGGCATCGGCGCCGGCCTGCTGCTCGCCCGGAACGTGCTGGCCTTCGACCAGGGCACGGCCAAGATGAAGGAGATCGCCCAGGCGATCCAGGAGGGGGCCCAGGCGTTCCTGGGCCGCCAGTTCCGGGCCATCGCGATGATCATCATCCCGCTGGCCATCCTGATCTTCTTCACCGCCACCAAGGTCGTGAAGCCCGACGGGGGCGTCGCCCTCACCTTCCAGCAGGACGGCCTCTACCGGGTGATCTGCTTCCTCTTCGGCGCCGCCTTCTCGGGCCTGACGGGCTTCATCGGCATGAGCATCGCGGTGCGGGGCAACGTCCGCACGGCCGCCGCGGCCTCCAAGGGCGGCGGCATGGCCGAGGCCCTGCGGGTGGCCTTCCGCACGGGCGCGGTGACCGGCATGCTCTGCGTGGGCCTGGGCCTCGTGGGCGCCACCACCATCGTTCTCATCTTCCAGAACTCGGCCACGGCGGTCCTCATCGGCTTCGCCTTCGGGGCCTCCCTCATCGCCCTGTTCATGCGTGTCGGCGGCGGCATCTTCACCAAGGCGGCCGACGTGGGAGCCGACCTCGTGGGCAAGGTGGAGGCCGGCATCCCCGAGGACGATCCGCGCAACGCGGCCACCATCGCCGACAACGTGGGAGACAACGTCGGTGACTGCGCGGGCATGGCGGCCGACCTCTTCGAGTCCTACGAGATCACGATCATCTCGTCCATCATCCTGGGCTTCTCCGCCTTCACCTCCATCCACAAGAACCCGACGCCGGCCGTGCTCTTCCCCCTCATCGTCCCGGCCATCGGGATCTTCGCGTCGGTCATCGGCGTCCTCGTGGTGCGGGCCCGCAAGGCCGATCGCAACGCGCTGGCCCCGATCAACCGCGGCTTCTGGCTCGCCGCCCTCCTGACGGTGGTGGGCGCGTTCCTGGTGGCCCAGTACTACGTGCACGACCTCAAGGTGTTCTGGGCCGTGCTGACCGGCGTCATCCTCTCGCTGGTGGCCAGCCAGATCACCGAACAGTTCACCTCGACCGAGCGTGGCCCGGTCAAGGAGATTGCCGCATCGGCCCGCACCGGGCCTGCCACGACCGTGCTCTCGGGCTTCTCCATCGGGCTCGAGTCGTCCGTCTGGGCGATCATCGCCATCGCCATCGCCATCGGGGTGGCCATCGGGCTGGGCGACGGCAACATCGAGCTGACCTTCTACCTGATCGCCCTGATCGGCATCGGCCTGCTGGCCACCGCCGGCATGGTGGTCTCCGAGGACAGCTTCGGGCCGGTGTCGGACAACGCGGCCGGCATCGCCGAGATGTCGGGCGAGTTCACCGGCGAGGCCGAGCGCGTCATGGTCAGTCTCGACGCCGTGGGGAACACGACCAAGGCCATCACGAAGGGCGTGGCCATCGGCTCAGCCGTGATCGCCTCCGTCGCGCTCTTCTCGTCGTTCATCGAGACCATCAACTCCCAGCTGAACCTGCACCTGCGGGCCAACGAGCTCCTGGTGTCGCCCTTCACCCAGATCAACGTGTCCAACCCGAAGACCTTCATCGGGTTGCTCATCGGTGGATCGATCGGCTTCCTCTTCTCGTCGCTCGCCATCCGGGCCGTCGGTCGCTCGGCCGGCACGGTGGTCCTCGAGGTGCGCCGCCAGTTCCGCGAGCACCCGGGCATCATGAACTACACCGAGAAACCCGAATACGGACGCGTCATCAGCATCTGCACCGCGGCGGCCCAACGCGAGTTGGCCACGCCGGCGCTGCTGGCGATCCTTTCCCCGGTCATCGTGGGCTTCGGCATCAATTACTTCGCGCTCGGCGCCTTCCTGGCGGGCACCATCCTGACCGGGCAGCTGCTGGCGAACACGCTGTCGAACTCCGGTGGGGCATGGGACAACGCCAAGAAGTACATCGAGGACGGCAACGAAGGAGGCAAGGGATCGGAGGCCCACAAGGCTGCCGTCATCGGCGACACGGTGGGCGACCCGTTCAAGGACACGGCCGGCCCCGCACTCAACCCCATGATCAAGGTCATGAACCTGGTGTCGCTGCTCATCCTGCCCGGGGTCATCGCCCTGCGGAACGACACCGGTGCCCGCCTGGCCATCGCCGGGGTTGCCCTGGTCGTGCTGCTGGCGGCGCTCGCCTTCTCCAAGCGGGGGTCCGAGGCGATGGACGCCGAGGACACGGCCGATTCGACACCGGCTGCGGCAGCCGTTGCGTCGGTCGATTGACCTGCTCAGGCGCATAACGAACCGTCCTGCCGTCGCCCTGGTCGGGCACCCCGCCCTTGACAGGTGGGGTGGCGGACCCCCACTCTGACGTGACCATGCCCTCCCTTTCACCGCACCGATCGCTGCCCCGCGGGGTGTGCCGTGGGTAAGGCGCTCGTCATCGTGGAGTCGCCCGCCAAGGCACGCACCATCGGCGGCATGCTGGGTCCCGACTTCATCGTCGAGTCCTCGGTGGGCCACATCCGCGACCTGCCGCGCGGCGCCGACGAGGTGCCGGCGGCGTACAAGGGCGAGTCGTGGGCCCGGCTCGGAGTGGACGTGGACAACGGCTTCAAGCCGCTGTACGTGGTGTCCTCACCGAAGAAGTCGGTCGTGGCCAACCTCAAGAAGCTGCTCAAGGGCGCGGACGAGCTGTATCTCGCGACGGACGAAGACCGCGAGGGCGAGTCGATCGCTTGGCACCTCTCCGAGGTGCTGTCGCCGACCGTGCCGGTCAAGCGCATGGTGTTCCACGAGATCACGCCGGCCGCCATCGCCCGCGCCGTTGACGAGTGGCGCGACCTCGACCGGCGCCTGGTCGACGCCCAGGAGGCGCGCCGGATCCTCGACCGCCTCTACGGCTACGAAGTGTCGCCGGTGCTGTGGCGCAAGGTCATGCCGCGCCTGTCGGCCGGGCGGGTCCAGAGCGTGGCCACCCGGATGGTGGTCGAGCGCGAGCGGGCCCGGATGCGCTTCCGCTCCGCCACCTGGTGGGGTGTCGACGGCACGTTCACCAACACCCCCGCGGCGTCCGGCTTCGGCGCGGCGCTCGTCGCGTTGGGCGGGGCCACGGTGGCCACCGGCAAGGACTTCGACGAGCACGGGGAGCGCACCGGCAAGAGCGACGTCCGAGTGCTGGGCGAAGAGGAGGCCACCTCCGTCGCCGCTGCCCTGGTGGGCCGATCCTTCACGGTGAGCGCCGTGACCGAGCGGCCGTTCCGCCGCTCGCCGGCGGCGCCGTTCATGACCTCGACCCTGCAGCAGGAGGCGGGCCGCAAGCTCCGCTTCAGCGCGCAGCGCGCCATGCAGGTGGCCCAGCGCCTCTACGAGCAGGGCTTCATCACCTACATGCGCACCGACTCGACGACGCTCTCGGACGAGGCGCTGACCGCGGCCCGCAGCCAGGCCCGGCAGATGTACGGCGACGCCTACGTGCCCGACGCGCCGCGGCGCTACGAGCGCAAGGTGAAGAACGCGCAGGAGGCCCACGAGGCCATCCGCCCCTCCGGTGAGACGTTCCGGACGCCCGAGCAGGCCGGCCGCGACCTGTCGGGGGACGAGCTCCGCCTGTACGAGCTGATCTGGAAGCGCACGGTGGCCTCCCAGATGAACGATGCCACCGGGACGAGTGCGCAAATCCGGCTGACGTCCGAGGTGCCCGACGGCGTGGCCCGGGGGCAGGAGGCCGAGTTCTCCGCCAGCGGCCGCGTCATCGCCTTCCCGGGATTCTTGCGCGCGTACGTCGAGGGCGAGGACGACCCGGACGCCGAACTGGCCGACCGCGAGGTCGTGCTGCCGGCGCTGGCCGTCGGCGACTTGGTCGAGGGCAGTTTGTTCGATCCCGGCTCGCACACCACGCAGCCGCCGGCCCGCTACACCGAGGCCTCGCTCGTCAAGGCGATGGAGGAGCTGGGCGTGGGTCGCCCGTCCACCTACGCCAGCGTCATCGCCACCATCCTCGACCGTGGCTACGTGTGGAAGAAGGGCACGGCGCTCGTGCCGAGCTTCACCGCCTTCGCCGTGGTGGGCCTGCTCGAGCGTTACTTCGGCGACCTGGTCGACTACGGCTTCACCGCGTCGATGGAGGACGACCTCGACGAGATCGCCGCCGGGCGCGAGGAGTCCCTGCCCTGGCTGACCCGCTTCTACTTCGGGACGGGGGTGCCCGGTGCCGGCAACGGCCACGGGGACGAGGTGGAGTCGGTGGGGCTCAAGGCGTCGGTGGCCACCCACCTGAGCGAGATCGACGCCCGCGAGATCAACTCCATCCCACTCGGCACCGGGAGCGACGGCGAGCCGATCGTGGCGCGGGTCGGCCGCTACGGCCCCTACCTCCAGCGGGGCGAGGACCGTGCGTCCATCCCCGACGACATGGCCCCCGACGAGCTGACCATCGAGCGGGCCGAGGAGATCCTGGCGGCGCCCTCCAACGACCGGGTGCTCGGCGTCGACCCCGTCAGCGGGCTCGACATTCAGGTCAAGGCGGGCCGCTTCGGACCCTACGTCCAGGTGGGCGAGGTCACCGAGGGTGGCGACAAGCCGCGCACCGCCTCGCTGTTCTCCTCCATGGAGCCGGCCACGCTCACGCTCGAGCAGGCGCTGGAGCTCCTGCAGATTCCGCGCACCGTGGGGACGGATCCCGAGACGGGCGAGGACGTCGTGGCCCACAACGGGCGGTTCGGCCCCTACCTCAAGCGCGGCGCCGACACGCGCAGCCTGGGTAGCGAGGACCAGCTGCTGACCGTCACCCTCCCCGAGGCGCAGGCCTTGTTCGCGCAACCCAAACAGCGCCGGGGCCGGGCGTCGGCGGCACCCCTGCGCGACCTGGGAACCGACCCCACCACCAACCTGCCCGTGGTCGTCAAGGAGGGGCGCTTCGGTCCGTACGTGACCGACGGCACGACCAATGCCAGCCTGCGCAAGGGTGACGTCGTCGAGTCCATCGACATCGAGCGGGCCTCCGAGCTGCTCGCCGAGCGCCGGGCCGCCGGCCCCTCGACGCGCAAGAAGAAGGCGGCCAAGAAGGCGGCGCCGGCAAAGAAGAAGGCCACCGCGAAGAAGGCCACGGCCAAGAAGGCCACGGCCAAGAAGAGCACGGCGAAGAAGGCGCCCGCGGCCAAGAAGGCGTCGGGTGCGACGAAGGCGGCGCCGACCGAACCGTTCTGAGATGCCGGCCCGGGGTCGCCTCATCGCGCTCGAGGGCATCGACGGCTGTGGCAAGTCGACCCAGGCCCGGGCGCTCGCCGAGGCACTCGGGGCACGCCTGACCTTCGAGCCCGGGGCGACGCCCGTCGGGGCCCGCTTGCGCGAGCTGTTGCTGGCGCACGACGCGCCGGCGCCCTCGCCGCGGACCGAGGCCCTCCTGATGGCGGCCGACCGGGCCGAGCACGTCGCCCGCGTCCTGGAGCCCGCCCTCGCCGCGGGCGATTGGGTGGTCAGCGACCGCTACGCGGCGTCGACCATCGCCTATCAGGGCTTCGGGCAGGGCCTCGACCCCGTCGCGCTGGACGAGCTGGTCCGGTGGGCCACCGGTGGTCTCGCCGCGGACCTCTCGATCCTGGTGGACGTCAGCGTCGAGGTGGCAGCGAGCCGGCTCGCCGCGGGGGGCCGGGGCGGCTCCGACCGCCTGGAGCGCCTCGGGCCGGCGTTCGCCCGGCGCGTGCGCGAGGGGTTCCACGCCCAGGCCGCGGCGGACCCGCGGCGCTGGATCGTCGTCGACGGCGAGGCGGAGATCGGCTTGCTGACGGCGCATATCGTGGCCTCCGTGCGCGATCGACTGGGTGACGTGCCGGCCCCGGGCCGGTGAACGCGGCGCGGCCGGTCCCCGAGCTGTTCGCCGGCGTGGTGTCCCAGGATGCCGCGGTGGCCGCGCTGCGAGCCGCGGCGGTCAACCCGGTCCACGCCTACCTGTTCCGCGGGCCGCCGGGGAACGGCGGGCTCACGGCGGCGTACGGGTTCGCCGCCGCGCTCCTGTGCCCCGAGGGCGGATGTGGCCAGTGCGCCACCTGCCGGGCGGCTCTGGCCGGCACCGATCCCGATCTGCACGTCGTGCGCCGAAGCGGCGCGTCGGTGTCGAAGGACACGCTGCGCCAGATCGTCACGCTGGCCCAGCGGCGACCGCTGCACGCGGCACGCCAGGTGATCGTCGTGCTCGACGTGCACCTCGTCCTGGACCGGGCGCCGGTCCTGCTGAAGACCCTCGAGGAGCCTCCCGGGGAGACGGTCTTCGTGCTGCTGGCCGACGACGTCACCCCCGACCTGGTGACCATCGCGAGCCGGTGTGCCGAGATCGCGTTCCCGCCGGTGCCGCGGGCGGAGTTGGTGCAGTGGTTGACCGCGTCGGGCGTGCCGCTCGAGGTGGCTGCGGTGGTGGCGGACAGCAGCGGCGGGAACCCGGAGCGAGCGCGCGTCATGGTCGACGACCCCGACGTGGCGGCGCGGGTCGCGCTGTGGACGTCGCTGCCCGACGAGCTGACAGCGGCGGGGATGACCGCGGCCGGACTGACCCGGCGCGTGCTGGAGTCCGCCGACCGCGCCGTGGAGCCGCTGCGGGCCGCGCACGCCCGCGAGCTCGAGTCGCTGACGGCGGCGGCCAAGGAGATGGGCGAACGCGGGCTGCCCGGTCGCAAGGAGATCGTGGACCAGCACCAGCGTGAGGAGCGTCGCTTCCGCACCGACGCCCTGCGGGCGGGACTCGGCGTGCTGGCCCGGGCCTACCGCGGACGGGTGGTCCGGGCGGCCGGGGGCACCGTCGCGGTGGGGGACCAGGACGTCCGCAGCGCCACGGAAGCGGTCGGGCTGATCACCGAGACCGCAGAGGCGCTGCCCCGCAACCCGAACGAGACGCTCCTGGTGCAGTCGCTCTTGGTAAGGCTGGCGGCGCTGGCGGCATAACGGTCCCAGCGCTGCAACCAGCGTGAGGGACCGGATCGGCGTTAGAGTCCTTCCGATTCTCCCGACTTGGCGATACATGAGGGGGTGGACGAGTGCTGGCGGTCACGTTTGCGGACCTGTGGTTCCGGGCTCGCCAGTTCCTCATTGCCGTCGTCGGCGTCGGGCTCGTCCTGGCGCTCGCGCTCGGCATGAGCGGCTTGGCGGACGGCTTCTATTCCGAAGTGGCGTCGACGGTCGACGCTGTGGGAGCCACGTCCTGGGTGATGGCGCCCGCCGCCCAGGGCCGCCTGACCGCTTTCGCGGCGTTTCCCGCCTCCGACGTCGGCGCCGTGGCACGCGAGCCCGGCGTCCACCGCGCCTCACCCGTGCTCTTCGCTCCCGAGCAGGTGATCCTCGCCGCCGGATCGACCAAACCCCAGACGGTCAACCTCATGGGGGTGCGGCCGGGCGGGCTGGGGGCGCCGCAGGTCGTCGCCGGTCACGGGCTCTCCGGCCCCGGGCAGGCGGTGGTCGATTCCAAGGTAAAGGCGCCGGTGGGCAGCGTGCTCACCCTGGGCGGGCATCCCTACAACGTGGTCGGGGTGGTCGACGACCGCACCATGGACGGAGGGATCCCGATCGTCTACATGCCGCTGGCGACGGTGCAGCGGGCGGTTACCGGCGGCAGGCCGCTGATCACGGCGGTGGCCACCACGGGCACGCCGGCTACCGTGCCGGCGGGCCTGGTCGCCCTGACGCCCTCGGCCGTGGTCACCGACACGGTGTCCGCGCTGGGCAGTGCCGTGTCCTCCATCGACAACACGCGCTCGCTCATGTGGCTCATCGCGGCCGCCATCGTCGCCTCGATGCTCTACGTCGCCGCCCTGGAGCGGAAGCGGGATTTCGCGGTGCTCAAGGCCCTCGGGTCCTCGTCGGGGACGTTGTTCTTCAGCCTCGTCGTCGAAGCCGTCGTGGTCACCCTGTTCGCCGCCGTCCTGGCCGAGGTCCTGTCGCTCTTCATGGCGCCGCTCTTCGCCCAGCCCATCGACATCACCCCCGACGCCCGCCTCGTGCTGCCCCTCATTGCGGTCACGGTCGGTGTGATCGCCAGCATCTCGGCGTTACGCCGTGTCACGGGTGCCGATCCTGCGACGGCCTTCGGATGAGCGACGACCTTCTGGTCCAGGACCTGACCGTCGCCTTCGACTCGGGCGGTTACGTCATCAAACCGCTCGACGGGCTGCACTTCAAGGCGGAGGACGGCGAACTTGTCGTGCTGCTCGGGCCTTCGGGCTGTGGCAAGACGACGCTGCTCTCGTGCCTCGCCGGACTCCTGACCCCGACAACCGGACGGATCGAGTTCGGGCCGATCGTGGTCAACGAGCTGCGGGGCCCCGCGCTCTCCGAGTACCGCCGCCACACCGTGGGCGTCGTCTTCCAGGCCTTCAACCTGATCGCCAGCCTGACGGCACGCGGCAACGTCGTCGTCCCCCTGCGCCTGGCGGGCGTGTCCCGCAAGGCGGCCAAGGCGCGGGCCAATGAGCTCCTGGGCCGCGTCGGGCTGGAAGAGCGCGCCCACCACCGTCCGGCGCAGCTGTCCGGCGGGCAGCAGCAGCGAGTGGCGATCGCCCGGGCACTGGTGCACGATCCGCCCCTGCTCCTGGCCGACGAGCCCACCGCCCACCTCGACCACATTCAGGTCGAGGGAATTCTGCGGCTGATGCGGGACTTGGCCAGCCCCGGACGCATCGTCGTGGTCTCGACGCACGACGACCGGGTCAGCCAGCTGGCCGACCGCGTGATCGAGCTCGCCCCCCACTTCTCCGACGCCGACCGGCTGCCCGAAGAGGTCCGTCTCGCCGCGGGGGAAGTCCTGTTCCGGCAGAGCGAGCGGGGAGAGCTGATCTACCGCGTCGAGTCCGGGCTGCTCGAGGTGTACCGCGAGCTGGCCGATGGCGGCACCGAAGTGCTGGCCCACATGGAACCGGGTAACTACGTCGGCGAGTTGGGGCCTATCCTGAACCTGCCCCGGAGCGCCTCGGTCCGTGCGGTCGAGGACTCGGTGGTGACGGGCTACACGGTGCGCGCCTTCCGCCAGGATCATCCTCACCACTTGGTCGAGCAACCGACTGGTTCGTGAGGGGCGCCACCGGCTAGCCACATGGGAGGGTGTGGGCATGGCGGGGACTGAGTCGCCGGAAGAGGAGATCGGTCGCGCCGGGGTTGACCTGACGCGGCTGGAGATCCGGGTGCTCGGCCCCCTGGAGATCGCTTGGGACGGGCGCCTCATTGAGATCGGGGGGGTCAAGGCGCGGGCGCTCATGGCGCGTCTGCTCATCGACCGCCACATCATCGTCTCGGTCGATCGGATCGTGGACTCCCTGTGGAGGGACCACGACGGGCCGGGACCTGAGATCGCGCTGCGCTCGACCATCTCGCGCGTGCGCAAGCGACTGCGCCAGGCGGGCGCGCCGGCCGACGTGATCGTGACCCGGGCCCCGGGCTACGTGCTCGAGGTGCCGGCCGAGGTGACCGACGTCTTCCGGCTCGAACGCCTGATGGCGGAGGGCCGCAGGCAGCTCGCCCGACGCCGCCCCAGCGAGTGCGTCCGCCTGCTCAGCGAGGCAGAGGATCTCTGGCGTGGGCCGGCCTACAGCGAGGTGCGCGACGAGCCGTTCGCCCGGGCCGAGGCCCGCCGGCTGGAGGAGCTCCTGCTGTCGGCCACCGAAACGAGGATCGACGCCGAGCTGACCCTGGGCCGGCACGAGGCCGTCACCGGTGAGCTGGAGGCGCTGACCAGCGCCAACCCCATGCGGGAGCGGCTGTGGTCGCAGCGCATGCTGGCGCTCTACCGCTCCGGTCGCCAGGCCGAAGCGCTGCGGGTCTTCCAGGACCTCCGGTCCGTCCTCGTGGCCGAGTTGGGGATCGAGCCGGGGCACGACGTCGCCTGGATGGAGCACGCCATCCTCGCCCAGGAGCCCGCGCTGGACTTTCCGGTCCCGCCGGAAGCCGGAGCGGGATCGGAACCGCCTGCGGCTTCCCCCCGGGGCTACCAGGTCCACGTGCCGGCGTCCCAGCTCGACGGGCCGTTTGTCGGCCGTTCCGTGGAGTCCTCGCGGCTGCGCGTCTGGTGGACGTCGGTGCAGCAGGGCGGCGGCCGGCTGCTGGTGGTGGACGGCGATCCCGGTATCGGGAAGACCCACCTGGTCGCCCATCTCGCGCGGACCGTGGAGGCGGACGGGTCATTGGTTCTGTGGGGCCGTTGCGACGAGGATCCCGTGGCGCCGTTCCAGCCCTTCGCGGAGGCGCTCGGGCGGTATTTCCAGTCCGTCTCGGCGGATCGGATCTCGCGCATGCCCGACTGGCAGTTGACCGAGCTGTCCCGGCTCGTGCCACGGCTGCGCGACTACGCCCGGACGCTGGAGGATGAAGGCGGCGATCCCGAGAGCGAGCGCTTCCGCTTCTTCGAGGCGGTGACGGCGACACTGAACGAGCTCTCGTCCGGCGGCCCCGTCCTTCTGGTGATCGACGACCTCCACGCGGCCGATCAGCCCACCCTGCTGTTGTTGCGCCACGTGCTGCGGGGCACCGACGAGGCCAGGCTCGGCATCGTCGGGATGTTCATCGACACAGAGGTGCCGCCCGCCCACCGGCTGCGCACCATGCTGGCCGACGTCCGCGCGGCGCACCCCGTCGAGACGGTGCACCTGCAGGGATTGCGCAGCGCCGCAGTGGAAGAGTTGGTGCGGGGCTGGCCCAACGCCCCGGCGGACCTCGTGCCCCAGCTCTGCCGGCTGACCGACGGCAACCCGCTCTTTCTCGACGAGCTGCTCCGGCAGCTCGGCTACTGGGAGGCCGAGCGGACGGAGGAAGGCGATGCGCCCGTCCCGCCGAACCTGAGCCCGACCGAAGCCATACGGGAACTGGTGGCCCGGCGCGTCTCCCGGCTGCCCGAGGACGTGATCTACTTGTTGCAGGCGGCCGCCGTGGCAGGCCCCGAATGCGAGGCGGGCATCGTGGCCGAGGCCGCCGAGCTCTCGCCCGAGCAGCGGCTCGATGCGTTCGACCGGGCCGAGGAGTCCCGCCTGCTCCGCCGCGTCGGAGACAACAACGGGGACCGCTACGCGTTCACCCACACCCTCGTGCGCGATGCGATCTACGGCGAGCTGCTGCGCGGGCGCCGGGTGCGCTACCACCACAGGATCGCGCTGGCTACCGAGCGGGCGTACGCCGGCGCACCCGACACGTATGTCAACGAGCTGGCGCACCACTTCTACATGGGTGCGGCGCTGGCCGATGCCGACAAGGCGAGCCGATACTGCCGCGCCGCGGGGGAGCGCGCCCTCCGGCTGCTGGCCTTCGAGGAGGCCTCCGTCCACTTTGCCCGCAGCCTCGAGGTGGCCGAGCAGTTCGGGCCACAGGACGAAGGAGAGCGCTGCGACGTGTTGATCGCGTTGTCCGAAGCGCAGAACCGGGCCGGCGACACGGCGCTTGCCAACGCCAACTTCGCACGGGCCGCGGCCCTGGCCCGGGCCATTGGCGACCCCGGGCGCCTGGCCGCCGCCGCACTGCGCGCCGGGCCACTCAGCTACCTCGGGATCGTGCAGGCGAACGAGGAGCAGGTGGAGCTCCTCGAGGAAGCACGGGCCGCCTTGCCCGTCGAGGACTCGTACCTCCGGACCATGGTCACGGCCCGGCTCGGGCTCGTGATCTTCTACACGACCGGCGTCCCGACGCCGGGGAACCTGTCACGGTCCCTCGCCCTCAGCAACGACGCGGTCGCCATGGCCCGGCGCATCGGGGACCGCGTCGCCCTCGGCTACGCGCTCAACGCACGCATGCACGCGCTGTGGGGCATCGGGCCGGCTCGTGAGCGCCTGGCGACCGGGACGGAGCTCGGAGAGATCGCGGACGACATCGGTGACGAGCTCCTTGCCGTGCACGGGCACATGTGGCGCATCCGTGAACTCCTGGCCCAGGGCGACGTGGATGCCGTCAACGAGGAGATCGCCCGGTTCCGGGCCAGGCAGACCGGGCCGGTCCATCCCCTCGAGGCGTCCTTCGGCTTCAACGTCACCGCCATGATGGCGCTGCTCGCGGGGGACTTCGAGACGGCAGAGCAGCTGGGCCGGCGGGCGCTGGAGGTGGCCGAGGGCCACAACGAATTGGCGCTCAGCTTCTACGGGGCCCTCATGATGTGGACCTGGTGGCAGCGCGGCGATTTGGCGTCACCTGACGCCGTATGGGGCGAGGTCATCGCTCAGGTCCCGACGGAGTACCCGTCGGTGCCGGCTGCACTGGCCCTCCTCAACGCCGAGGCAGGGGACACCGCGGCGGCGCTGGCCCAGCTGCGTTCGCTGGCGGCCATCGGGTGGGAGATCGTGGCGGACGACCAGACCGAGGGCGTGTCGCTCTGTCTGGCCGCCGCCGCCTGCAGCGTTCTTGGCGCTCCGGCTCAGGAGTTCGCGCCGCGGCTGTACGAGGAGATGCGGCCCTACGCCGGGATAGCCGTCGTGTTGCGGGCGCCGGCTGCGGCCTGCGTGGGGCCGGCCGATCACTACCTGGGTCTCCTGGCGGACACCATGGGCGATCTCGCCCTCGCGGAGGTACACCACGAGGCGGCGCTGCGTCTGGCCCGCCGCATGGGCTCCCCACCATTCGTCGTCGCGGCCGAAGTGGCCCTGGCCCGTACGCTACGCCAGCGACGGCGAGACGGCGACAAGGAGCGGGTGGCGATGCTCCTGCGCAGTGCCGAGGAGGCGGCGCTCCAGATGGGGTTGCACCGACTTGCGCAGATGGCCGCCGCGCCGGGCTGACGCTCGGATCAGCCGGCTGCGGTATCCCCTCCGAGAGAGTCCGGGAGCGGATCGTCTTTCTCGTCGTAGGCGGCCAGCCGGTCGTCGGCCTCGCGGATGCGCCGGCTCATGCCGCTGAGCAGCGCGTTGCGGAAGCCCGGAATCTCCATCATCGCCTCGAATTCGCGCGGCCCGACGATGAGGACGTCGAGATCGGTCGTCGCGGTCACGGTGGCACTGCGGGGCACAGCTTCGATGGCCGCCAGCTCGCCGAAGTAACCGCCGGCGTGGAGGATATTAACCACCCGACCGGAGCGAGTGACGGTGGCGGTGCCCTCGAGGATGACGAAGAGCTCGCGCCCCAGGCGGCCTTCCCGCAGAATCACCTCGCCCGCCTGGATGTGGAGACGCTCCGCGATGTGGGCCATCTCGAAGAGCTGCTCCTCCGTGCAGGCGGCAAACCAGGGCACGCCCTGCAGGCGCCCGGGTTCTATCCGCCCGCCGCCCTCGCTGTCCAGGTCCATCCCCGCTCCCCACGGTCGGCGGAGTCCGGTCCCCGCGTCGTCAGGGTATGCGCTGGGAAGCCCGGCCGGGGGTCTTGAGGGCTCCGACCGGGCTGAAGGGCCGAAGGTCACTCGGCAGGGGGCGCTTCCACCTGGTGCGGTGCGGGGTCCCGAGACGTCAGCGTGGCCGCCAAGCGGGCGTCGACGGCCCGCAGTCGGCTCGCCATGCTGCGGAAGAGCGCGTCGCGGAAGCCGGGTATGGCGGCCATGGCGGAGAATTCGCGCGGTCCGATGATGAGCACGTCGAGGTCGGTCAACGCAGTCACGGTGGCGTTGCGCGGTCCGGGGTCGATGGCAGCCAGCTCGCCGAAGAACTCGCCCGGACCCAGAGTGTTGACCCGCCGGCCCCTCTGTGTCACCGCCACGGAGCCGGAGAGGATGAGGAAGAACTCGCGGCCGATCCGCCCCTCGCGGGCCAGGACCTCTCCCTCGCCCACATGGACCCTCTCGGCCAGGCGAGCCACCTCCTCCAGCTGGGCGTGCGTGCAGCCACCCAGCAGGTCAACCGCCTGCAGCATGTCGACGGTGGCCTGCGCCCCGATGATGGATGCCACCTCTCGTCTCCCTTCCCGATGCGATGCAGTTGCCCTGCGACTGCATCGGCCAAGGCGCCGACCAGTGTGAGCCCAGCCCCTTGCACATTCATTGCAGGGCTGTTGCAGGGTGGGCACGGCCAGCCTGAGCTGGCCTTCGGAAGGTCCAAGGGCGTGGTCAGCGGCTTCGTTGGGCGACCGCCGAAGGCGTCTACCATGTTGGGCCGGTTCCGGATCGGGGGGTTCTTGCCAGGGCCTCCGACGGTCGGGAACGGCAATTGCCTGGGTAGCTCAGTCGGTA
Source organism: uncultured Acidimicrobiaceae bacterium (assembly GCA_963719485.1). Classification (GTDB taxonomy): domain Bacteria; phylum Actinomycetota; class Acidimicrobiia; order Acidimicrobiales; family RAAP-2; genus Bog-473. Next base: position 1,254,223 of record OY970387.1, on the reverse strand, counting down.
GAGCAGCGCACTCGTAATGCGCAGGTCAGGAGTTCGAATCTCCTCTCAGGCTCCAGTTCAGAGGGGGTTTCTGACTTCCTTCTCGATCTTGGTACGCTCAGTCCCAACAGTTGTCCCAACAACCCGTGCCGTAAATGGCTCCGGGCTGACCGTTCTTGGGAAGCCGATGGCAGGCAGCATTCGCAAAAGACCCGATCGTGGACATGACGCCTGGGAGCTCAGGATCTTCCTCGGCCGAGACCAGCGGGACCGCGTTCGACACAAGAGCCAGCTGTTCCGCGGGTCCAAGAGAGCTGCCGAGAAGGAGCTCTCAAGGCTCGTGCTTGTGCAGGACGTCGAGCCGGAATTGATGCCCGAGCCCGAGACCCGGTCCTGGGGCCCCTCAACCACGGTCAACGACGCGATAGAGGGTTGGAAGCGCAACGGCTGGGACGATCTGAGCCCGGTGACCGCACGGCGTTACGAGAACGTCTGGAACGTTCACATCAAGAAAACGATCGGGAGAGAGCGCATCGCACGGCTCACCCCGTACGAGGTCGAGCGCTATTTCAGGGAGCTGAAGGCGGGCGGAGCCGGCCGCGAGACGGTTCGTTATGTCCGCTCGGTGCTGAACCGGGCCTGCCGGCTCGCCCGCAAGTGGAGCGCCAACCAGCTGCCGAATCCCGTCGCCGACACTGAGCTGCCGAGCTGGGGGATCGAGCACTCCGCCCGGCCGGTCCGCTCCCCAGAGGCGAAGGAGGTTCGAGCACTCCTGGCTGCCGCCTCTGATCTGGAAGCCCGCTACGCCGCCTGCTTGCGGGTTATTGCTGCGACAGGGATCAGAAGGGGTGAGGCAGCGGGGCTCCGGTGGTCCGACGTCGTCTGGAAGGACGGCACCTTGACAATCGACGAGTCGGTGATCGCGTCGAAGGGCAGCGCGACGGTCAAATCCCCAAAGACTCGGGCCAGCATCCGCCAGGTCGCCGTCGACGTGGGCACGCTCGCGCAGCTGGAATCACTCTGGGCGCAGCAGCAACGCGTGGCCGTCGACGCGGGCGTGCCGTTGAGCGAGAGTGGCTTCGTCTTCTCGGCGGCACCGGGCGGCGCGATCCCTCCCTACCCCGACACCATCAGTCGCGCCTTCACCAAGGCCCGGGTCGCCGCCAGGCTGCCTGCAGACCTCCACCTGCATTCGCTCCGACACTTCCAGGCCACCTCCCTCGACGCCGTGATACCCGAGCGCCAGAAGCAGTCCCGTCTCGGCTGGTCGACCGTCCACATGGCACGGCACTACACAGACTCGATCTCGACCGAGGACCGTCGTGCGGCAAACCACATGGGCGGTCTGCTCGATTCTCCGATTTGAATTTGCGCGTCGTTGCTTGCAGCAAGTCGAGCCACATCCGGAGGCTCCCACGGCTGGGACAGTCCCTTTCACCGACCTCCCGTGTCGAGGGAACTCGAACGGCGTGGACAACACGCTCACATGGATCTCATCAACCGTGTAGGCGCCGACTCCGTCTTACTCTCAGTCGGATCCTCGCCATTGACAAACCGTTGTAGCGCTGCCTTCGGTACGTACCAGTACCCCCCGATCCGATGCACTGGAAAGGGCACCGTCCCTTCATGGACTGCCCTATACAACGTCGAACGTCCGATCCCCAAGAAGAGCGCGGTCTCCTCAAGGCTGAGCAGTTGACGACTGCGCGCTCTCATCGTTCGCTCTCCCAAAACGTGCCGCCGGAGCTCGCGCCCCGGGCCGAGGCTCGAGCGCTGCCGGCGCTTTTCCGGAAGGGCCGTCGCGGCCAACGACACCGGTGTTCACATAGAGCCTGCTGCAATGCGCTCACATAATCGAGCCGACCAAGAGCCATCTTCCGCCCGCTCCTCGCTCAGGGGAGTCAGGATTCCAGCGGATAGGTACTTTCCGGGGCAAGGCCACCGACGCTTCACGGTGTCAAGTCGCCGGCTCGGCACAACAACTTCTGGCGGCTTCGCGGTCGTTGAAGTTCGCCTTACGGCGAACCCAGCCAGAACTTCTTGTTCGGCCCAAGGGCTCCCCTCGCCGGAACTTGACCCCGCTTCGCCGCCGGCGGGAGTCACCGTTCACCGAACGACACAGAGGCGTCCTTCACAAGGGACGAGCCAAGAGAAGAGCATAAGGAGCAAGACAATGAGCAACGCACGACCACCATCTCCATGAGCACCGGCGTCTGCACTCGCGGATGATCGAAGTGCGCGCTGCCGGGCGCCCAACATGGACAAGGTGTCCGGCGCCATCCGCGCGTATCCCCGACACTTCCACCAACACAGCAGACCTCCTCCAGCAGCCCGGCCAACACCCATATCACTCTCACGAGCCCGAAGTTCCCATCCTCTCCGACTCCCTCAATTCCCCATCACATGGCGCCACATGGCGCCACACGTCTGGCACAGAGGGGTCGATGGTGGTTGCGACCTCGATAGCCGAGGGACGACGAGCATCGCAGTGGTTGGAGAGGCACGTGATTTCGATCCGCAGGATGAGCTTGGGGTCGGGCTACCGGTACCTGATGGAGTCCGTCGCGGCCGGTGATGGAACGCCCCGAGGCTCCACCAGCTTGACCGACTATTACGTCGCGTCGGGCACGCCGCCGGGGGTCTTCCTCGGGGCCGGCCTGGCCGCCCTCAACGACGGCAGAGGCGTCGAGGGCGGTTCGGAAGTCACCGAGCAACATCTGTTCAATCTGCTCGGCATGTGCGCGGACCCGGTCACCGGAAAGCCGCTCGGGCGGGCGCCGCTGCGCTCGCACCTCTCCTTGGCCACGCGGGTGGCGGAGCGGATCGCGGCGATGGACACCGCCGATGGAGCGCGCGACGGGCAGGTGGCCCTGATCGAAACCGAGGAACGGGCCAAGGAGGCGACGCTGCGGATGCCGGTGGCCGGGTTCGACCTCACGTTCTCTCCGTCCAAATCGGTCTCGGCGGCCTGGGCGCTGGCCGATCCGACGACCAAGGCGCTCATCTACGACTGCCACCGCCGGGCCATCGACGTCGTCCTCTCCTACGCCGAGCGCGAGGTGTTCCACTCGCGCTCGGGCAAGAGCGGCGTCGTCCAAGAGGACATCGAGGGCGTGGTCGCCACCGCCTTCACCCACTTCGACTCGCGCGCGGGGGACCCCCAGCTCCACGACCACGTGGTGGTGGCCAACCGGGCGCGTTCGGTCTCCGACGGGGTGTGGCGCACGCTCGATTCGCGGGGCCTGTTCAAGAGAGCGGTCATGCTCTCCGAGCTCCACCAAGGGGTGCTGGCCGACCTCTTGAGCGCCGAGCTCGGCTGGGGCTGGGACGGCCGGGCGCGGCGCCATTCCGACCAGCCGCGCTTCGAGGTGCGCGGGGTCGGCGAGGTGCTGCTGGCCGAGTTCTCCCAGCGTTCGGCCGCCATCGAAAAGCGCAAGGAGGCGCTGATCGCTCAGTTTCGTGCCACCCATGGGCGCCAGCCCAGCAACGTCGAGGTCATCAAGCTGCGCCAGCGGGCGACGCTCGAGACCCGGCCGTGCAAGGAGCACCGCCGGCTCGATCGCATGACGGCGGAATGGCGCCGGCGGGCCGAGAAACACGTCGGGCCTGACCCCGAGTCCTGGGTGGGCGGGCTGGCGCAGCGCAACGACCTGCCGCTCCTCCGAGCCGGTGATCTGGCCGACGAGATCCTCGCCGACGCGGCCGCCGTCGCGGTGGGGAAGGTGTCCGAGCGCCGGGCCACGTTCTCCCGGGCCAACGTGCTCGCCGAGGTGCACCGCCAGCTGCAGGGCGTCCGTTTCGCCGACCCCGAGGATCGGATCACCGTCGCCGAGCTCACGGCCGACCTTGCCGTCTCTCAGTCGCTCTTGCTCTCGGCGCCGGCGTTGCACCCGACGCCCGAGAGGCTCGGGCGGAGCGATGGGACCAGCCGGTTCCGGGCCAAGGGCCACGAGGTCTACACCACGCCCGCGCTCTTGGAGGCCGAGGCCCGACTGCTCGATGCCGGGCACCGAATGGGTGGCCCGGTTGTGGGGAGGGGCACTGTGGCAGCGGCCGTGGCGGCAGCCGCCGATCGGCCCGGGGTGTCTCGTTCGCTCTCGCTCGACCAGGCCCTCGCGGTGGAACGGATCGCCACCTCTGGTCGCTGTCTCGACGTGCTGGTCGGGCCGGCCGGGACGGGCAAGTCGAGCACCATGGCCGGGCTCCGGGCCGCCTGGGAAGCCGAACACTGTGCGGGCTCGGTGCTCGGCCTCGCTCCCTCCGCGGCCGCGGCCGAGGTGCTGGCCGAACAGCTCGGGATCGACACGGAGAACGTTGCCAAGTGGCTCTTCGAGCACCGCCGGGAACCCGAACGGCGAGCCGCGCTGGACGACCTCGGACTCGAGCTCCGGTTCGCACCGCTGAATCCCGCACGTCGCTCCGCCCTCGACAACAGAGCCAAAGGGATCGAGGAGGACATGGCCCGGTGGCGCCTCCGCGCCGGCCAACTGGTGATCGTCGACGAGGCCAGCCTGGCCGGGACCCTGGCCCTCGACGAACTGGTGCGCGCAGCGCAGGCGGCCGAAGCCAAGGTGGTCCTGGTCGGCGACCACCGCCAACTCGGCGCCGTCGATGCCGGCGGGATGTTCGCCGCCCTGGTGCGCGACCGGGGCGACCAGGTGGCCGAGCTGACCGACGTGCGCCGGTTCGCCAACGCTTGGGAGAAGGAAGCCAGCGTCGAACTTCGGGCCGGATCGCGCGAGGCAATCGTGGTCTACGAGGCCCATGGGCGGGTGGTCGGAGGGGACCGGGACCAGATGCTCGACGCCCTCTACGCCGCGTGGAAGGCGGACACAGCAGTCGGCAAGACGAGCTTGATGATCGCCGGCGACCGCGACACGGTCAGCGAGCTCAACGCCCGGGCCCGGGCCGATCGGGTCGCCGCCGGAACGGTCGCAAAAAGCGGCGTGACGCTCTCAGGCGGGGGATCCGCCGGAGTCGGCGATCTGGTGGTGACCCGCCAGAACAACCGCCTGATCGCGGCGGGGAACCGATGGGTACGCAACGGCGACCAATGGCGCGTCACCGGCACCCACGACGACGGGTCCTTGACCCTCCGGCGCCTCATCGGGCCCGGAGAGGTGCACCTCCCCGCTGACTATGTCGGCCGGCACGTCGAGCTCGCCTACGCCTCGACGGCGCACCGGGCCCAGGGTCGCACCGTCGACACCGCGCACGCCGTGGTTTCGCCGAGCACCACCCGAGAGGTCCTCTACGTCGCGGTGACCCGGGGCGCGGAATCCAACCGGCTCTACGTTGACACCAGCGACGACCCCGACCCGGAGACCTCCCACCTCAACGGGGCCGAAGGGATGACGCCACGCCAGGTGCTCGTGGGCGTGCTCGCCAACGAGGGCGCTGAGTTGGCGGCCCACGAGATGATTCGCCGCCAACACGACGAGGCCGAGTCCATGGAGCGGCTTTCGGCCGAGTACCTGACCCTCGCCACGCTGGCCCAGACCGAGCGCTTCGAGAGTCTCCTTTCGCGCGCGGGACTCTCGGAGGCCGACCTGGCGGACGTGCGAGCGAGCGACGCACGGGGGGCGCTCTTCGCCGCACTCCGGGCCGCCGAGGCGCGTGGCGTCGACGTCGACGCCGCGGTCCCGCTCATCGTCGCCGTGCGTTCCCTGGCCGACGCATCCGACGTTGCCTCGGTTCTGAACAGCCGCATCGATCGTTTCAACCAGGCGGCCGCTGGCCGACGCCAGAACACCGCCAATCTGATCGCCGGACTCGTGCCCCGAGCCCAAGGCGTGACCGATACGGACATGGCCAGAGCGCTGAGCGAACGCGCCCAGGCCATGGAGGAGCGCGCCCTGGTGCTGGCCGCGGAGGCGATTGCGAGCCGGCAGAGCTGGGTCGACAAACTCGGTCCTGTGCCGAGGGAACCGGGTCGCCGAGCGCGCTGGGTGCGAGACGTCTCGACGGTCGCTGCCTACAGGGACCGCTGGCACATCGAGAGCCCTCATCCCCTCGGCACGGTGACCGACAGGGGAAACCTCGAACAGATGGACCAGCGCCGGAGGGCGCTCGCCGCGGCTCGGCGCGCAGTGGCCAGCAGTCACGACGTGCACAGTGAACAAGCAGGCCGTGTCTGGGCGGCGCAGGTCGAGGAATTCAGGGGAGTCGAGTCCTGAGTGATCGTGATTCGGCGAAGCGGGTCGTACGATTGGGAAATGGCAAATCGACCGGCCGACCTCCTGTTAGTCATCGCCGGGTCCTGGGTAAAGTCCTCCGGGTCGAAGTAATAGGAGGCTGGCGGTACTCAGGACGGGGGCGAGCAATGATCGGATCTGGGGCAATCGCAGGGCCGTGGGCCGAACCAGTCATTCGTGGATCGAAAAGGAACGGCATGTTGAGCCGACCGGGTGGGCGCCTCAATCTCAAGTCCCCTCCCACACGCCGGGTCGGCAGCCTCTTGCTCGTTACGTTGGCTCTTGTTAGTTATAGGAGTAACAATCAACGCACAACGGGCACAAGCTACGGGGCCGAACCCATCATGGGACCCAAACGGCAACTACACACTGACCTTCGATGATGAGTTTAACGGAACCAGTGTCAACAATTCCGTGTGGGAAACAGGGTGGTATCTGGGGCTCAAGAAGAGCGGCGTCACATCCTCACCGGGTCCTGGCGCAATCTCTTGCAATGATTCATCCCACGTCACTGAGCCGGGGGACGGGTCACTTCATCTGCTGTTGACGAACGATCAATCAACCTGTGGTGGGGTAACACAGCCATACACCGGCGGCCACGTCGATACCAGACTGACTTTCACACAACAGAGCGGCTCTTTCGAGGCTCGTCTGTTTCTGCCAGCAAGCAGCACGATGTCGCATGGCGCACCCGAAGTCGCAGCGTGGCCAGCTTGGTGGCAGAACGGGCCCGATACGGTGTCGTGGCCTGCAAGAGGCGAAATCGACACGGTCGAAGGACTAACCGGGCAGACGGAGGCCCACCTGCATTACAACGACACCAGGGGCCACCAGCAGAACATTGGCTATATCAGTCGGAGTGCCTACACCGGTTGGCACACGTTCGGTGAGCATTGGGATGCTGCAGCAGGACAAGTAACCTTCTACTGGGACGGTATAGCGGTTTTGACGCATGCCTTCAACGGGCCATACCCGCTGTATCTGTCTCTTGACTACCAGATCGCATCGAACAGTGCCCCTCCGATCCTTCCTGCCGAGATGCTCGTCGACTGGGTGCGAGTCTGGTCCTAGAATTCTGTGGTCCGCATGGTGGGCCACACCCAACAGGCGGGGAGAGTTGGCAGCTCCATTCAAGCCTTTCGCCTTGCCCCCGTATTCATTGTGGGCGAAGCACGCAGTGGCACGTCACTCCTCTACCGCAGCCTCCAGACGCATTCAGCCTTCAGACCGCGCGGCGGCGTGAATCTGGCTGAAAGCCACGCCCTCGACCTTCTCGCCAGTATCGATCCTCCCGGCTGGCCCGACCATCCTCTCGTTGAGTTCATGACGGACGAGCGAAGATTCGCTGAGTTCGTCGACAACATCGCGCAACTTCGAGGAAGGCGAGAGTTCGTTCGCCGCAGATTCCCTGATACCCGTCAGAACCGTTGGGTGTGGATTGCCGCTGGCGACCATCTGGTCATCCGGCGTTACTTCATAATGGCCGCCGCCGCCCGGGGGGCCGAACGCCTACTCGAGAAGACTCCACAGAATCTTCAATGGGTACCTCAACTGCAGATCGCATTTCCCCGGGCCAGGTTCCTCTACATCATTCGGCATCCGATCGACACCTTGAGTTCCTACTGGCGACGTTTTCAGCTCGACCCTCGTGATTCCTACTGGGCAAATATTGATCCACAATCGTTCTGTCAACTATGGAAGACAAATACCCGCACCGCTCTCCAGATGGCACGACGCCGATCGCCTCGCCTATTGGTTTTGCGCTACGAGGATCTGACCCAACGGACTGAGCCAACTATTCGGCGCGCCCTCGCGCATGTCGGTGAGGACCTCGAAGAGGACTGTTTGCTGGCGCGCCGCGAGGAAGGGAAGTCCTGGTGGATCGATCCGTACCTCTTCGAGCCAGTGGTGAACGAAACCAAGAACTGGAGAGACTACGTGAGCCTTGATTGCGCCCAGCGGGTCGAGGGTGAGTTAGCGTCTTACATGACATCTCTTGGCTACCGGTCATACACCGAGAGTTGACGAAAGTGGGTCGTCCACGGATCGGGCTTGTCGTGCGAGGCGGTGTTGCCCCGAAAAACTGGTCGGGTATTCCGGCAGGGATCGTGGGCGGACTCGAAGAGTGTGGCTATGAGGTTATCGTCTGCCGCGCCGACGCTTTCTACCGAGCGTATCTGGTTCTGCGGCTGTACTTCCGAGCAACGCGCCAACCCGAGGAAGGATGGTTCGTCGCTCCGGAGATGATGAAGCTGCGCGAGGTCAGTGCCCGCATGCGACGGCTCCGACTCCCAGCAGTGAACGGCTGGGTGGTGCTAGGAAGCGAGAACGGCCTGCCCATAAGGGGCCCTTTCGTCACCCTCGACGACCTCACCGTTGCCGAGGCGCAGAACCACCGATGGTACTTTGCGAGTTATCCGCCACGCACCTGGGCCCATTGGAACTCAAACCAGGAGAAGCTCTACCGAGGCGCCACCCGATGCTTCGCAGCTAGCTCGTGGGCCGCCGCCTCGATCGCTCGGGACTACAAGATTCCGGCGGACAAAATCGAGGTGGTTGGCTTCGGTCGCAATGTGGAAGCGCCCCCCCCAGCGAACCGAGACTGGTCGGTACCGCGGTTCTTGTTCGTCGGCGCCGACTGGGAACGCAAGAACGGACCCGCTGTACTCGAGGCCTTCACCGGCGTTCGCCAACGCTTCCCATCCGCGGAACTGGCGGTCGTGGGGAACCACCCAGCCCTCGACACTCCGGGCGTCCAGGGGTTTGGCCGTCTCAGGCACTTTCAGCCCGATGAGCGCGAAACACTCATGAAGCTCCTCGAACGATCGACCTGCCTGGTGGTGCCTTCATTTCTCGAGCCCTTCGGGATCATCTACGCCGAGGCTGCGGCCGCCGGCCTGGCAATAATCGGGACGACAGTCGGCGGAGCTCTGGACGCCGTGGGCCCGGCCGGGGAATGCGTCGATCCGAGCGACCGCGAAGCGCTCGTGCGTGCCATGCTCCGTATGGCTGATCCGGAGGTGGCTTCCGCGTACGGGTCGGCCGGTCCTCGCTACGCCGAGCGATATACCTGGGCAACCGTTGCTGCGCGGATCGCTGCAGCTCTGCCGGCAGGCGAAGGCGCCTGACCCGATCATCCCTTTTTCTGTTCTGTTCACGGGGTCCCCCACTCAATCGATTGATATCGTTGCAGGGCAACTTGGCGTCGAACTGCGACAGCTCCGCTTGCATGGTGGGGTTCATGCTGTCCCAACTTTGTCCCGACAATTCCTTCCCAGCCGGTCCCACGTGATCCCGCCGATTCCGGTGCTGACGGTCGGGCGACCTTCCGACCAGGATGGCGTGGGACAGGTCGGCATGAATTGGGACGCCTCGGGATCCCCGAGATCTCCCTCGTAATGCGCAGGTCAGGAGTTCGAATCTCCTCTCAGGCTCCAGTGGCCGCACACATGTGGCTCTGTCTTGCCACGGCTGATGTGTCTCAGATCCGTAACGGGTGACCTGTTACCCAGTAACGGCTGATCCTTGACACCCGGCCTTACCGGCTCTTGCTCGAAGGAGCAAAGAGGCTCTGGCCGAGCGATGCCATCGGCAGCTCGTATAACGGCGACGGTGAACCCAGTTCTCCCAAGAGGAAAACTGCCGCAGATGACGCTGCAATCACTTCGGCGCAGGCGGGAGGAGGGCGGGTGAAGGACGTAAGAGGCGAGTCAGCAGGGGCGATCGAGGCCGATCAGCAGTGGCCCGCTCCAAGAGATTGTCCAACGCGACACAGGCCGCCGATTGATCGAGTGCGAAGGTCAGCCGGATTGGGAGCTATCGATCGCCGGCCATGGGCCGATGTGACCTTGCTCGAGTACCGAGAAGGCTTCGGACACTCTGGTTGCGAGGTCGCCGCCGTTGAGATACCAGTCGACATGCGCGGCCTGAATGACGCCCACCGAAGCGGAGGCCATCATCGTGGGCACGAGGGCATACCTGGGCAGCCCAAGTCGATCGGCGAGAAACCCGGCGATGACTCGTTGAATCTTCAATTGGATTCCACCGAGAACTGAGTTCAGCACTGACGGGCTCGCGATGATGATGGCGATCCAGCGTCGCACGAGTTCGGGGTCTTCCTTTTCGAGCACGTTGGCGAGTGCCAGGCGAAGTGATTCCAGTGGCTCCTCGCTGGCCGGTCGGTCAGAAAGCGACGCACGGAGGCTCCTGCAGCGCCGGTCGATTTGCACTTGCAGTACGTCTTCCTTGTTGGGGAAGTAGCGATAGAACGTCCGTGCCGAGGTGTGCGCTTCCGAGACAATCTCGTCCACGGTCACGTCTTTGAACCCGCGTTGATCGAAGAGCCGGAGCGCCACGGCTTCCAACTCCTGGATCATGAGTTCCGATCGCTTCATCCTCAGTTGGAGGGCGAGCGATTCGACAGCCAGGCCTGTGACGTCGTTGGGTGTCACCCTCGTGCTCGCTGGCTGAGAAGGGAGCCTGGTATGCGATGAGCGTCGGTCAGCGGCTGCCACGGCGTGACCAGTGTGGTTCGCTGCGTGCCGACTGGTCCTGTCCGGCTCTTCAGCCACAAGGACGTTGCACGCTGACCTCGCCGGGAGCGCGCTTCGATCGCGCCACTGCGAAACGAGACATCTCCGGTGGTCGAGGACCAGGCGGGACGCGCGAAGAGGTGTTCGCGCACCGTGCCCCTTGACGCCAACATGTTCCCATTCTAAGGTCACAATCTGCCAGTCATGGTGGATTGTGCCTAGATCGGCGTATTCCAGCGACAGGGGGATTTATGCGCTCACATTCGGTCTCGAGCCCGCTTCGCCGCCACATAACGGTGCTCGCAGGGATTGCTCTTTTCGCGGTCGCCCTGCCCCTCGGGGTTGCAGCGAGCGTCGGGCCGGCCGGGGCGTCGGCCGCCAGCCCGACGGTCTCAGGACCCGTCACCGGCGGCTCGGGCGCCATCCTGCCGCCGAACCTCAACGAGTTCGATCTCGCTCAGGTTGGCTACCAGCAGTCCGAGTTCTTCCTCACGGGGACGGCCGACGCGTACACCCCAAACGCAGCGCTCACGACGGACGGCAAGTGGACCGTCACAGCAGGCACACCAGCTGCGTATACAACCCGCGTCGTCGTCTACCGGCCGAGCGACCCGAAGAAATTCAACGGCACCGTCGTCGTTGAGTGGCTCAACGTCAGCGGTGGGCTCGACGCCGACCCGGATTGGACGCAGACGCACAACGAACTGATCCGCGACGGGTTCGCCTGGGTGGGTGTCTCGGCCCAGGCGCAGGGGGTGAAGCAGCTCAAGTGTTCTGCCACAGCCCCTCCTTCTCTTCAGTGTCCGGCTCCCGGCGATCAGGTGCGCTACGCATCGCTCTCACATCCCGGTGACAGCTACTCCTACGACATCTTCTCCCAAGCGGGCCAGGCGATTCGCGACGACTCGGCGCAGATCCTCGGCGGTCTCACACCGAAGACGCTCCTGGCGGCGGGTGAGTCGCAGTCGGCTGCCCGCATGGTGACCTACATCGACGCCGTACAACCGGTCGTGAACGTCTACGACGGATTCCTGGTGCACAGCCGCGGCGCAGCGGGTGCCCCACTGTCGCAGCCGCCGCTCACCTCCGTGCAGCCGCCAAGTCCGACGCTGATCCGCACCGACCTCGACGTGCCGGTGTTTGTGTTCCAGACCGAGTTCGATGTCTCCGGTGCCTTCACGGCGCGGCAGCCCGACACCAACGTCTTCCGCCAATGGGAGGCCGCGGGAACGTCGCATTTCGACACCTACGGCTTGTTGATCGGTCCGAGCGACAACGGTGACGGTCAGGGCGCAGTCGCCAACCTCGCAGCCATGCAGAGCCCGACGAACGTCCCAGGCCCCGGCGGCCAGTGCACCCTGCCGATCAACACCGGTGGCGCGCACTGGTTGCTCGACTCGGCGATCTATTGGCTCAATCAGTGGGTCACGAATGGCACCCCGCCTCCAAGCGGGCAGCCTCTGCAGATCGCGTCAACGTCGCCGTTCGCCTATGCCAAGGACGCCAACGGCAACACGATCGGTGGCGTGCGCTCGCCCCAGGTCGACGTTCCGATCGCGGCGCTCGCAGGTATCGGCAACACTCCCGCAAACAGCTCGCCCATCTCGGCGTTCTGTGGCCTGTTCGGCTCGACCGTGCCGTACACGCCAGCGCAACTGGCAGCCCTCTACCAGAACCACGGCACGTTCGTCTCGGCGTGGAACAAGGACACCCAAAACCTCGTGAAGGAAGGGTTCCTGCTCCCAGCCGACGCAAACGAGCTCAACCAGTCTGCGGTGCACTCACAGATCGGCAAGTAACAGCTCGCATCTTTCCGGAGCGTGGGTCAGCGGCCTTCGGACCGCTGACCCACTGCCCAGCTAGGGTCTTGTCCTGGGGGTCCGTTTGATCTCGTTGAGTCCCGGTCTGCCCCACTGAATATCGAGCGGACGGAGGTCGGCATTGCCCTGACCCGGCTCGAACTCAGCAGGTCAGGAGTTCCAGTCTCCTCTCGGGCTCCAAGGTCTTAGGCTCCATGGTCTTTTGCCCGATACCGAGAGTGGGCTGGCCAGGTTGGACTCGCTGCGCCCCCGGTCGACGATCGTGGACGAAAGCGAGGCATGGTGATGAGGGCGACGTACAGCCTGGCGGGGGTCGGGGCACTGCTTCTTGCGGTGGGGGCCTCGCTCGTCGTTCCCCAGCTCCCCGTTGCCGACGGCGCGTCGGCAGCGACGCACGTGGCGGTGGCCCCGAGTGCCGGTCCGGCCTTCGTCCCATCGGCCTGTGGCACCGGCACCCCCGCGTACAACTTCGAGGGAAGCGGGGACGCGGCAGATCCCCAGACCGTCTCCTCCGGAGGCTCCTACTACGCCTTCACGACCGGCAATGCGCTCGGCAACCACATTGCCGCCCTGGTGTCGAACTCACCCAACTCGGGCTACGGGCCCTACCCCAACAAGTGCTTCGGCTCGACTGCCTTGCCGAACCCCTCCCCGTGGGAGCAGGCGAACACGCAGACCTCGCCCGGCGTTTTCGAGTACGCCGGACACTGGGTGATGTTCTACGACGCCTCCCAGGCCGGGCACGCGTCCGACTCCGGATTCGACTGCCTCGCCGTGGCCACGGCACCGTCCATCTCGCCCACCGATGTCCAGTTCAGCGACGTGTCCAACGGGCCCATCGAATGCCAGCCGACCGGATCCATCGACCCGCAGCCCTTCGTGGACCCCAGCACGGGCACGGCATACCTGGTCTGGAAGCAGAACGACGGCGGCTCATCGGCGCCGGCCTACATCTGGGCGCAACAGCTGAACGCCGCGGGCACGGGCTTCGCCCCCGGTTCGGCCGCAACGATGCTGCTCTTCAACAACACCGTCTCGTACCCCTGGGAGACGACCGTCGAGGATCCCTCCATGGTCGCGGCCGGCGGTGGCTTCTACCTCGCGTTCTCGGCCGGCGTGTACACGAGCACCGGGTATTCCGAGGGGATCACCACGTGCAACGGGCCGCTCGGTCCGTGCGGTCCCCAGAGCCAGATCCTCACGACCTACGGCTCGGTCCTGGGACCGGGCGGCGGCGCCCTCTTCGCCGACGCCGGAGGATCGTGGTGGCTCGACTACGCGGCGTGGCAGGGCGGCTCGGCCGGCTGCACCAATTACGGCTGCGGCGCGGCGCGGCGACTTTTCGTCGCACCCATCTCGCTGCCCAACGTCAGCGGCAAGGTTCCCTGTAGCGCGCCGGCGTCGCCCTACGGTTACTACATGGTCGCGACCGACGGCGGCATCTTCAACTACGGCAATCTGCCCTTCTGCGGTTCAGAGGGCGGCCAGGTGTTGAACAGGCCCGTCGTGGGCATGGCGGCGACCCGTGACGGCGGGGGTTACTGGCTGGTGGCGAGCGACGGCGGTATCTTCAACTACGGCGACGCCAACTTCTACGGCTCGGCCGGCTCACTGCCGCTGAACCGACCCATCGTGGGCATGGCGGCGACGCCGGACGGCGGCGGTTACTGGCTGGTGGCCAGCGACGGCGGCATCTTCACCTACGGCGACGCCCACTTCTACGGCTCGGCCGGGTCCCTCCCACTCAACAAGCCGATCGTCGGCATGGCCCCGACCCATGACGGCGGGGGTTACTGGCTGGTGGCCAGCGACGGCGGCATTTTCTCCTACGGCGATGCGACCTTCCACGGTTCCGCCGGGGCCCTGCCGCTCAACAGGCCGGTGGTCGGCATGGCGTCGACGACCGACGGTGGGGGTTACTGGCTGGTGGCCAGCGACGGCGGCATCTTCAACTACGGGGACGCACCGTTCCACGGTTCCGCCGGCTCCCTGCCGCTCAACAGGCCGGTCGTCGGCCTGGCGCCGACGCCCGACGGTGGGGGCTACTGGCTGGTGGCCACCGACGGCGGCATCTTCAACTACGGGGACGCCGGTTCCTACGGCTCGACCGGTTCCCTCGTGCTCAACAGGCCCGTCGTGGGGATGGCGGCGGGCTGATCTCCGACGCCTGGACGCTGTGGCGGAACGTCGTCAGGGGACAGGCTCCGGAATCAGGTTCTGGGAGTAGAGCTCGTCGGCATCCGCGCGGTGCCGCCTTCCCGCCGCGCGTCCACGAGGCCGCGGCGCCGGCGAGACACATGAGAATGGCGAAGTCGAAGGCGGTGTGCAGTCCGTCGCGGAAGGCGTTGGTGATCAGACTCGGGAAGAAGCGTTCGCCCGTGATGGTGGCGCGCTGGTGGGGCGTGAGTTGGGACAGCACGTGCGGACCCAGGAGATGGCCCGCCGGGTTGTAGCCCAGGAAGGCCGCGAAGAGAGTCGAGACCGGCGGGAGGTGCGAGATGGAGACCGCGGTGACGGCTGGGACCCCGTGGGCGGTCAGCCCGGTGACCAGCGCCGCGGGCAGGTTGTCGGCCAGACCCAGGATGATCAAGGTGAAGAAGATGCCGATGGACAGTACCTGGGCCGAGTTCTGGAACGTCGTGTTCATGCCGGACCCCGCCCCGCGGTCCCCCGCCGGCAGGCTGTTCATGACCCCGGTGCGGTTCGACGAGCCGAACGACGACATGCACACACCGGTGACGAAGAGCAGCACGGCGAAGCTGCTGTAAGAGAAGTCGATTGGCACCAGTTCGAAGAGCGCGAAGCACACCGCCGTGCCGAGCATGCCGAAGGTGGCGAAGGGGCGGGAGCCGTAACGGTCGGAGAGGATGCCCGCGAGTGGACCCGAGATCATGAAGCCGGCAGTGAGGGGGATCAGGAAGATCCCGGCCCAGAGCGGGGTCACGGCGAATGTGTAGCCGTGGCGGGGCAGCCAGATGCCCTGCAGCCAGATGATGAGCATGAACATCAGGCCGCCGCGGCCGAGCGCGCCGAGGAAGCTGGCGAAGACGCCGGCCGAGAAGGCCCGGATCTTGAACAACTGCAGGCGGAACATCGGTTCGTCGGTGTGCACCTCAATGAAGCAGAACAGGATCAGGAAGGCGACACCGGCTCCGAGCTCGAGCAGCACGACAGGGTTGGTCCATCCCATGGGGTGGCCGCCGTAGGGCTCGATCCCGTACGTGATCCCGACCATCACCAGGATGAGCCCCACCGCGAAGGTCACGTTGCCGGCCCAGTCGATGCGGGCGTGCGAGCCGCTCTCGATCTCGTGCAGGGAGAAGTAGCCCCAGATGGTGGCGAAGAGCCCGATGGGGACCGAGACCAGGAAGATCAGGCGCCAGTTGATGGGGGCGAGCAGTCCCCCGAGGAGCAATCCGATGAAGCTGCCGCTGATGGCGGCGGCCTGGTTGATGCCGAGGGCGAAGCCCCGTCGGTCTGGTGGGAAGGCGTCGGTCAGGATGGCCGCCGAGTTCGCCATCAAGAGCGCGGCACCGACCCCCTGGAAGATGCGCATCACGATCAGCCAGATGCCGCCGGCAGTGCCGGTCATCCACGTGATGCTCAACAACAGCGAGAAGAACGTGAAGATGGCGAAGCCGAGGTTGTACATGCGCACCCGGCCGTAGAGGTCGCCCAACCGGCCGAAGCTGACCACCAGCACGCTGGTGACGATCAGGAACCCCAGGATCATCCAGAGCAGGAAGAAGGTGTTGGAGGGGAGGAGGGGATCGAGGCGGATGCCGCGGAAGATGGCCGGCAGCGCGATCAGGACGATGGAGGCGTCGATCGTCGCCATCAGCATGCCGAGCGTCGTGATGAACAGCGCGATCCACCTGTGACGCTCGTTCGCGGCCGCCGAGCCCCGGGCGAGGCCTGCATCTGCAGGAGCGGTCACGTCGTCCACGCTCGTCCGGCCGATCGGCCAGTGACCAATGTCTTCGTCTCCTGTCGGATGCCGCCCCCTTCAGACGTGGTGCTGCTGATGCTTCCGGAATCTCGTCTTCCGCTTCTGTTAGTCTAACCGGAACGAGACGTTCCGTTCTCTGGCGATCGGACCCGAATGGAGAGAACACACACCCACTACGCCCTTACCTTCGCGGTGCTGGGAACGGCCGCGCTCGCCTTCAGTCTGCTGCAGTCGCTGATCATCCCCGCCATTCCCCAGCTCGAGCAAACGCTGCACACGTCGGAGAGCGGGGCGAGCTGGCTGCTCACCGCGTATCTGCTGAGTGCCGCCATCGCGACGCCGATCCTCGGCCGCGTCGGGGACATGGTCGGCAAGGAGAAGATCATCGTCGCCGTCCTGATCGCCCTCACGGTGGGGTCGTTGATCAGTGCGCTGGCGACGACCTTGCCCGTCATGCTGGTCGGCCGCGTCATTCAGGGCGCGGGCGGGGCCGTGTTCCCGCTCGCTTTCGGGATCATCCGTGACGAGTTCCCCGCCGAACGGGTGGCAGGAGCCATCGGCGTCATGTCGGCCATCCTCGGGGCCGGAGCAGGGGCTGGGATCGTGCTGGCCGGTCCGATCCTGGTGCACCTGAACTACCACTGGCTCTTCTGGATTCCCATGATCATGTCGGCCGCAGCGACGATCGCGACCTTCGTGTTCGTGCCCGAGTCGCCCGTGCGAGCGCCCGGCCGGATCAACTGGCCCGGAGCGTTGCTCATGTCGGCCTGGTTGGTGACGGGACTGCTGGCCATCTCGTACGCACCGACGTGGGGCTGGGGTAGCTCGTCGGTCATCGGCCTGCTTGCTGCCACTGCGGTCCTGATCGTCGCGTGGGTCGTCTCGGAGAATCGCTCAGACTCACCTCTGGTGGACATGAAGATGATGCGCATCCCAGCTGTGTGGAGCACGAACCTCGCGGCGTTGCTCTTCGGGTTCGGCATGTTCGCCATGTTCATCACGCTGCCTCAGTTCACCGAGACACCCACCCACGCCGGCTACGGATTCGGGGCCTCGGTCACCCAGTCGGGTCTCTACCTCGCGCCGTTCGCGGTCGCCATGGTTATCGTCGCGCCGATGACCGGGCGGCTCTCGAGGGCCGTCGGCTCGAAGATGGTGCTGGTGGCCGGGTCGCTCTTCGCCGCCTCGAGCTACCTCCTGCTGGTGCTGGACCACAACCAGGAATGGTCGATCTACGCCGCGTCGGGGCTTCTCGGCATTGGGATCGCCCTCGGATTCGCCAGCATGGCGAACCTGATCATCGAGGCCGTGCCGCCGGAGCAGACGGGTGTGGCGACGGGGATGAACACCAACATCCGGAACATCGGCGCCGCGCTGGGGAGCGGGATCGCCACGAGTCTGGTGGTGAGCGGCCTCCTGCCCGACGGCTTCCCCAAGGAGCACGGGTACGTGCTGGCGTTCGCCGTCAGCGGCATCGCGCTCGTCATTGCGGCGCTTGCGGCGCTCACCATTCCCAAGCGGACGACGCCCTCTGTCGTTGAGCGCGAGTCGCACCCCGCCCTCACGGCGGAGGCCGAGGTCATTGTCGGCGCCATCGCATTCGGGCCCGAGGACTTCGCGTGACACAGCGCAGGGTGCCGGTCCCGGAGCGAGAGGTCAGCGCGACGTCCACCGCGGAGCCGCGACCGCTGCGGCGCGACGCCGAGGTCAACCTGAGCCGGATTCTGGCCGCAGCACGGGACGCCTTCGCCGAGGACGGCTACGAGGCCTCCATGGAGGGCATTGCGGTGCGAGCCGAGGTCGGGATCGGAACCCTGTACCGCCGGTTCCCGAACAAGGCTGATCTCCTCAATGCGGTCGTGGAGGCGGCGCACGAGCGCAACCGGCAGATCGCCGAGGCGGTCCTCGCCGACGTGCCTCCCGGGAGCGAAGTCTTCGAATTCCTGCGGCGTTGCATCGCGTTCCCCAGCTGTTGGCGGGCGGCGATCTCCGCCCCTCCGTGGCGGTCGAGCGGGACGGGACTCGAGAAGTTGGCCCCGCTCCTCGAGGAGATCCTCGACCGGAGCAAGCAGGCCGGGACCGTCCGATCCGACATCGACGTGTCGGACCTCGTCGTGGTCCTCATGTCGGTCCGCTCCATCGCGGACCTCTGCGACACGAAGTCCTCCAAGCCGTCCGTGCGTTTCCTGGAGCTCCTCCTCGACGGCTTGCGTCCCGGCCATGACCCGGTGGCGCACGACCCGCTGACCATCGCCCAACTCGACCGGATTCTGCGCCAGCGCTGACGGCCCCGCGCGCGTCGCGTCGCGTTTAGACCGGCGGGTCGAGGGCCGTCAGCACGGCGGCGAGCTCGTGGCGGAGCTGGTCGGTCGGAGCAGCGTGATAGAGCGGTCCCGTCCCGTCGGCCAGCAGTGTCCGGACCTGGGCCACTCCTTGCACGTCGACGGGCCCGGTCGCGGTGAGGCGACCGACCACCGCAGCGAACTCGGCGCGCGCCCGGTGCACGGCAGGGCGGCAGACGGGCGCGTTCAGGTGGCGCGCCGTGGGCGCCTCCGAAGCGGCGACGATCCGGGTGAGGCTCCGCGCCAACGCGCGCCGTTGTCCCGGTTGGCACAGGCGCCCGGCGTGCACGGCGAGTGCGACGTTCGATTCCGGTGATGCCCCGGTGGCCAGCTCCCGGTCGAGCGCCGACGCCCGGGCCCGCACCATCAGTCGGTCCCGCCAGCGCACCCGCCGAAGGCCGAGGCCGGCACACTCCTCGAGCACCACGACTCTCGGCGTCACCTCGTCGTTCCAACCGTGACCATCAAAGCGATTATGCTCGTCATGCCATGACTAGTCAACCCCATTTACCGGTCACGCGCTGCTACGATGGTGGGGTGACGTTGCCCACCTGGGTCCCGGACGAGGAGACGAAGCCAGCGCCAATGCCGCTCCTGGTGGTGCAGTCCTTCGTGAACACCTGGGAGGGCGATTCGGGGGTGGACCTCCTGGCCGATCCCGTCGCAGGCCCGCGGTGGCTCGAGGAGACCGGTCTGGTGCACGGACCCGGCGTCGATCTGGCCCAGGCGCGCCAGGTGAGGGAGAACATCCGCGCGCTGCTCGTCCAGAACAGTGGCGGCCCCGCGCCGCAGCCCGGTGATCTCAGTGCGTTGCGCGCCCTCGCCGCCGGCGCGCGCCTGCGCCCTGTCGTCCTCGACAGCGGCGATGTGGATCTGCGACCCGAGGACGACGGCCCGCCGTCGATGGTCGCCATGCTCCTCCTCATCATCCGGGACGCTCAGCATGACGGGACCTGGGAACGCCTGAAGGCATGCCGCAATCCTGATTGTCGATGGGCCTACTACGACCGCTCTCATGCTGGCCGGGGAGCGTGGTGTGACATGGCGGTGTGCGGCAACCGGATCAAGAACCGCAAGCTCCGATCCCGGCGCTCGGCGGGATAGCTTCAAGCCGTCGTTTCACCGGCCCGTCACCGGGCGTTCGCGAGACGTTCACCGTCGGCCCTCGATCGCCACCGTTCGTTTGTAGGGTCGGCGGGCGCCGCGAGAACTTTTTGTATGGTCGGCGAAACGCGGCAATAGCCGGAGGCGAGGTAGAGAGCATGACTGGCCGACCTGTGCGCACCCGATGAAACCGATCCGTTCACTGTGGATGTCCATCACGGCAGGCGACGTGGTCGTCTGGCCTGCCGTGGTCGCCGCTGTGCTCGTGGGGGTCGCATCGTTTCTGGTCGGATCGAACAGGGGCGATATCCGTGTGGACGTGGCGATGGCCAGCATGGCGGCCTTTCTCTTCGGGGTCCTGCTGGCCTTCACCATCGTGCGCACGCGTGAACGACTCGCCCTGATTCAGAACTTGCTCGCCAAGGGTGACTCGTCGCTCCTGTCGATTCACCAGCTGGTGTCGGTGTTCAGCGAGGAGGATTGCCGTCACATCCGTGCTCTGGTCGACGCGCACCTCACCGACCAAATCGACTATCGACTGGTGGATTACCACCTGGCGACGCCATCCCACCTGGCCCTGACCGACGCTGTCTACGGCCTCGATCCCGAAGGAGCCCAGGAAGAGGGGGTCTACAAGGAGCTGGTGGCGCTGTGCATCAACATGAGCCTCGACCGCTCCCTTATCGAGGCGGCGACCGGGCAGGCGCTCTCTCCGATCGAATGGAGCGGCCTCCTGCTCCTGCTCCTCCTTCTGGTCGGGTTGATCGCCGTCCTGCCCGGCGGCACCGTCCTCGGCGCCCTGGTCGTGGGCGTGCTGGCGGGAACCCTGGTCACCTTCATGATCCTCCTGCGCAAGCTGGATCGGCTCCGTTGGCACGAGAGGGTCACCATCTGGGAGCCGACCCAGCGACTCTTCCGGAGCATGGGCCGCGACCCCTACGTTCCCCGCGAGGTCATCGAGAGCGGCCGCTTCACGCCGACCGGCACCGTCCGGGTCGTGGAGTATCCGGACTCGTACCCGATCCGCGTCACCAAGATCGTCAAGATCGAGGAGTTCAACGGGAAGGTGCCCGTGCTGGCCGGGTCGCCCTCCGGATCAGGTGCCTGACCGTTTTGTGGTCAGGGCACAGCAACCCGGCTAAATAGTGCCGAAAGGCGGATTGCAACGGGGCGGAAACGCCGTTATCCTCGCAACTTCAGGCGGTAGGAGAGGGATTTGGTCGCGGCGCTTCCTCGGCGCGCAGCTTCAGGCGGATTTGGGGGTGGTTTTGGCGGCTACCTAGAGGAGGACAGCGTTATGAAGTTCACCGCGAAGCGTCTGCTCGCAGCAGGGGCGATCGGCATCTCGGCCATCGTCACACCCATCGCGCTCGCCGTGGCTCTGCCAGGGGCCGGCGTCGCACCCTCCGCGGTGGCTGGAGCGCAGGGCGGCTCGGACGAGATTCTCTTCAATCAGCCGACGAGCGGCGGGGACAATTATCAGTTCCTGCCGAACGGTGGTACGGCATCGGCGCCCCAGGCGGCGAACATCAGCGGGAACTGCGCCACGCCCACCGGCGGCGGCCCGGCGATCCTCTCTGTCTGTGGAAAGGTCTACTCGTCGCCCAACTACGCGAGCACGGCAAAAGCGGCGAACTTGGGTACGAACGGTCCGGCGACCGGAGTCGGCTCCATTTCGCCCGCGTGGACTGTCGACAACAAGTCGAACAAGGGTGCCGAAGCTATCGACTTCTCACCCGGGTCGGACACGGCAGTTATCGGTTCGGGCCGCGAGTTCACCGACGCCCAGATCCCCGTCCAACGAAAGGACACCGGCAACTCTGGGATTGGGAGCGTGATCGTGCAGCTGGCGGAGTTCGACTCGTCGAGTCCACCCGTTCTGCTCGGGACGCAGAACTGCGCGATCAACGGTAATACGGGCACGCAGATCACCGCCGACCCCAACAACACCGCTGTCTGCGCGGTGTCCATGCCCGCAGCTGGTGGCGGTGTCCCGATCGCGTTCCAGACCATCGAGGTTCGAGACATCACGTCAAGTACGTCGATTTCCGTGGTCGGGCCCACCGCAGTGTTCGACCTGGCGAGCGAGATCTGTGGTGGCCAATCGATCCAGCCCACCAACAACGGCGGCAACGTCACGGCGACACTCACCCTGACTGGCTCGCCGCAGCAATGCAAGGCATACACGTCGTTCTCGTCCACCATCGACCCCAATACGGGATTGCCAACGCTGAGCTTCAACGGGTTCTCGTCGACAGACGTGCAGTTGACGGTGCACATCGCCTGGCCGGCCGTGCCGCTGTGCAACCCGTACGTCGACGTGCCCGGGACTACCCCAGGCGCGACGACGGGGATTCCGGATGCGCCTGGCTTGGCGCAGAACATGTGCCCGGTGCACTCGTTCTCGTTCGACGGCGTGAACTATTTCGACCAGGCGTACTGCCAGAATGCCGCTTTGCCAGCGCCCGGCGTCCTGCCACAGCAGGAACTCTGTACCGTCACCAAGAGCTACAACAACGACACCCTCAACGCAGACGGCACCGTCAACCCCATTTTGACGTCGACTCAGGCGCCGGGGACTCAGATCGTTGAGACCTGGATCGGCGACATTGACCTCCACTACCATTAATGGTCAGGCAGCGGGGAACATTGGCAGCCGGACCACACCAAGGGCGCGAGCGAGTTGGGACAGGTCCTGGTCGTGGTTCCGATCACCTGAATGCGACAAGAGAGTGAGCACGACGAGTTCCTCGTAGGTTGCTCCGACACGCCGGGACCGCTCGAGAAAGCTCTCGAGCGCGTCCGGCGGCACGCCTTTTTCCGATGCAGCGAGGGTCAGTTCCACGCGCTCGATGAGCAGGGCCAACGGTGTCTCTCCGACGCTGCGCTCCAGTTCCCGTACTCGCGCCAGCGCCGAGCGCGCCTCGGTGAGCTGACCATCGAAGACGAGGACCTCGGCCAGACGGGTGTGTGCCTCGAGTGCCTCGAAGTGAGCCCCGATCTCCTCGAGGATGACGATTCCGGAACGCACGAGCACCAGTCCGCCGTCACAATCGCCGAGGAACGCCAGCGCCCGTCCCAGCTGCGCGGCCGTCCCACCCGCAATCAACGGCCAACCGAAGGACTCCAGCGTGCGCAGGGCCGGAGCGAGGATGGCAACGGCCTCCTCGAGCCTGCCTTGGTCCGTGCGCACCTCCCCGAGGTTCGCATTTCTCAACGCGGCGCCGGCGAGGTCACCTGCCTTGGCCGAGGCTTCGGCGCTCAGTGCCATGTAGTGCGCCGCCCTGTCCCACTGGGACGAGAAGAAGGCGATCATACCGATGTTGCCGAGGGTGGAGGCCACCCTTACGTCGTCGCCGAGGTCTTCGAACAGCTCGAGGATCAAGTCCATGGAGTCTGCCTCCCCCCAGCGACCCGACTTGAGCAACGAGAGGTTGCGTACGTGGAGGGCGATCGCGAGCGCCCGCTTCTCATGCGATAGCTCCGCCTTTTGTACTGCGCGGCCTGCGCATTCGATCGCCTCGGTGAGACGACCCTGCCGTTGACGCGCGTCGGCTTCTTCGGCCAGCAAGAGCGCTTGCAGACCGACGCCGATCTCGCCGACGCCGTCGAGGGCCGCTTGAGCGGTGCGGAGCAGGCGTATCGCTGTTCCCGGCTGGCCCAGATATTCGCTCCGCAGGTACGCACGGCGGTACGCCATCTGTCCTCGCCGGAGCGGATCAGTCTCGCAGGCCGCGGCACGCCTGTAGGCATCGTCAGCCCGCTCATAGTCCCCGAGGAGTTCGAGAGTCCGACCGAGTTCGCCGAACACGTCGGCCAGCTCTTCACCAGCGACCTCGCCCAGTTTGCGGGACGCTGTCACAGCGTGTCCGAGATGGACGGCTGCTTCAGCGGGTGCATGCGCCTCGCGTGCCGACGTCGCCGCCATCCGGGCGTAGCGCCATGTCCGATCCCAGTCCTGGGCGGCCAGGAAGTGGCGCGACAGCAGTGGAGCGACGTCGTCAAGCTCGGTCGCCCCGCGTTCGATGATTTCGCCCACAATGCGGTGCAGCTCGAGGCGCTGGCGGAAGGGCAGGCTCTGATAGGCGGCTTCTTGGAGCAACGTGTGACGGAATCGGATCCGCTCGCTATCCCCGTCCGGTACGAGCTGAGCCTGTAGATCCTTGAGCGGGTCTGCACCTGCATCCACCAACTCGACTGCGAGGAGCTGATCGATGAGTGAACGACCGAACGATCGACCGAGAACGGAGGCGAGGCGCAAGACGCGGCGAGGTGTCGTGGGCAGCCCATCGATCTCGCGCATGGCTACCGCATCGAGGCTGTCCGGCAGCGAGTCGATGTCGGTGGCGCGTACGATACGGAGCAGTTCCTCGAGGAACAGCGGATTGCCACCGGCGCGGGTCACGATTCCGTCGCACTCGTGCGGACGGAGGGGGGCGGTCTCCGTGGTCGCCTCGACGAGCTCCCGGGACACGTCGTCGGTCAACGCCGCAAGCGGCAGTCGTATGTCCGGGTTCGACGGCTCAAATCCGCCCTCGGCGTCGGGACGTCGGGTGCTGCAAAAGAGCCAGCGACGACTCGCCGTCGCCTTTGAGAGGCGCGCACAAATCTCCGATGTCGTGTCGTCGAACCAATGGACGTCCTCGGCGACGATCAAAAGTGGATCGGTACATGCCGCATCGAGAGTGCTCAACACGATGTCGGCGACGCGTTGGCGAACGAACTCTTCTGCGATGGCCTCGCTCTCCGGGGTTGGGGGAACATCAGCGTCGACGATCGGCGCCAGCAGCGGGGCGAACGGCGCCAGCTCGTCGTCCAGCCTCAGGATCGACTTCAGCAGTTGGTTTCCGGCCTCGATGCGGTCTCTGGCGTCGATACCGAGAACAGTTCGTAATGGGGCACGCAAGGGCAGGTACGGGACGCCAGTGCTCTGTGGCTCCCCCTGCAGCCAGAGGCTGCGCTCGGGTGCGGCCGCGTTGGCGAACTCGGTCACCAGTCGCGTCTTACCGATGCCTCGTTCGGCGTCTATGAGCACTGTCCGGCCGTGCTCGGTCGTGACCGACGCGAAGCTGTCCAGAAGGGTCGCCAACTCCTTGTCACGGCCTCGGAACGGGAGCGTGCCATAGGCATCCGATCTCGACCCGACGGCCGGACCGACCCGATACGCCTGGACCGGCTCCGCCTTTCCCTTCACCGAGAAGGGCTCGAGGACCTCCGTGGCGAACTGCGTGCGCGATTGATCGAGGATGGTGGCGGTGGCGTAGATGTCGCCGGGCTTCGCCGCGGCCATGAGGCGGGCAGCGAGGTTGACGGTGTCGCCCATGACCGTGAACGTGCGCCGGTAGGCCGTCCCGATGTCGCCGGAGAAGACGTGGCCCCGGTTCACCCCCACCCGGACCGGGAGGGGGTGCTGCTCATCCATCACCATGCGGACGGCACGCAGGATGCGCCCCTCGTCGTCCTCCTGGGTCGCCGGGACGCCCGTCGTCAGGATGATCTTCCCGCCGTTGGCGTCGATGTCGGAGGCAAGGAAGGTGACGGATTCGAGGTCGGCGGCCCGCTGGACGGAGCGCACGATGGAGTCGAGCGCGCCCGCTACCGCGTCCGGGCCGTCCGAGGCCAGCAGGTCGTCGGTTCCGGAGTACTTGACGAACGCCACGCTGGCCAACCGGTGCTCTGCCTCACCCCCACGCTGCGTGAGCCGGGTGCGCAGGGCGATCGGGACCGACATCTCGACGGCTGCCGCCGGGACCGGGCGCGCCGTGATCGGCCCACGCCCGCCCTCGACCACGTGGCGCCACCGCAACAGCCTCCCGTTCTCCTTCGCATTGCCCACCGCGGCGACCGGCAGGCGGGCCGCGGTGTCGGGGCTGATCACGATCTCGCCGGCGTCCGCCGTTGCCTCCATGCGCGTCGTGGTCGATGCCGCGGGACCGGTGATGATCAGCTCGCGGTGGACGTCGCCGACCCGGAAGAGGTGGAAGACCCCGCTGTGGACGCCAATCGACATGCGCAGGTTGAGCCGGCCGACCGACGTCGGCAACGTCCGGGCTTCGCGGAGGGCCGCGCGCATCGCGACGGCTCCCTCCGCCGCCATGCGGGCATGGTCGTCCCCCGTGAAGGCCAGGAGGAGGGCGTCACCCCCGAACTTCAGCAGGGCGCCACCCTTGCTGTAGGCGACCTCGAGCATCCGGGAGAACACGTGGTTGAGGACCTCGGTGAGCTCCTCTGCACCGATGCGTCCCCGCTTCGCCAGGCGCTCGGACAGGGCCGTGAACCCCGAGATGTCGACGAAACAGCAGGTCGCCTCCATCTCACGCCAGAGTGCGCCCGGCGCGTCGAGCTCCCACTCGGCCGCGATGCGCGGGATGTACGGATCCAGCCCAGATGCCGCGTTCGCCATTCCAACCAGCCTTGCACAGCAGCGCTGTTTCGTTGCCCGCGGCTCGCCGTCCGCTCTCGGGTCTTAGTGAATAACCGCCGCCAATCCCAGTCCGAAAGGAGCCAGCAACCACCCCCACCGCACTGCCGCCACGACGACCTCCGAACGGTAGCCGTAGAGGACCGAGAGCTGCACGGGCTGGAACGATGGCGCGCTCAGCGCCGTGAGGACGGCCACCACGACGAGCGGCGTGGAACCGGCCAGCGAGGCCGCGATGGCGACGAGCGCGTAATAGGCGATCCGCAGGACGGTGAGCCAGGTCAACCGGCGCATGGCATGAGCCGTGTGG
The DNA here is from genome assembly GCA_963719485.1 of uncultured Acidimicrobiaceae bacterium. Classification (GTDB taxonomy): domain Bacteria; phylum Actinomycetota; class Acidimicrobiia; order Acidimicrobiales; family RAAP-2; genus Bog-473. Next base: position 1,227,572 of record OY970387.1, on the reverse strand, counting down.
CGCACCGCCAGGTTGTGCGGATGGATGACCGACCCCGTGAACAGGGCGGCGCCCGAGAAGGCCAGGAGGGGGCCGGCCAGGGTCAGGACATCGGCGGTCCAGCTCGGAGCCGGGCCGAAGAGATGGAGCAAGAGCCCGATCAAGGAGGCGAGGACGGGAGACTGGTCCACCCAGGAGGTGGAGCGGCGCTGGGGGAACGGGGCATCGCGTCGCATGAGGTGGACCGCGACGGCGTTCCAGGCCGTCGTGAGGACGTTGGCCAGGACGGCGATCATCGTGCCGGCCGATCCGGCGAAGGCCGCCGCCGTCGGGACCACCCAGAAGGCGGCGTTGGGGCTCACGGCCCACGCCTCGAGCGAGTTCTGGCCCGCGCTCCGCTCGCCCCGGGAGAGCAGGGTTGCGCCGAGCAGCAACCACATCCCGGCGGACAGCGCCAGGGGTCCCAGCAACTCGCTGACCGACGTCAGCCGCCAGGCCGCCACCAGCGACAGCGTCGCCGACGTTGCCAGGATCTGGACCCGGAGGAAGACGGGCCAGGCGCGTTGCACGGCGGGGCCCCCGTGCGCCGCGCCCCAGCCCACCAAGCCACCCACGATGAACCACACGAGGGTGAGCACACCCCGATTGTGGCCGCTCTCGGACTCCCGCCCGCTCAGTTGACGCTCGGCGGGGAGCGGTTAAGGTGCCCCGATGCACACTCAACCGATCAACGAGGTGCTTGCGGAGGCGATTGTCGGGCGTCACTTGCTCACGCACCCCTTTTACCGTCGCTGGGAAGCCGGCACCCTGACCGAGGGTGAGTTGGCCGCCTACGCGGAGCAATACCGGCACATTGAGCGGGAGCTCCCGGTGACGCTCGCGGCCATTGCCGAGGCGCTGCCACCCGGGCGCGCCCGCCAGCTCGTCGAGGCGAACCTCGCCGACGAACTCGGCTCCCCCGAACCGCACGCGCAACTCTTCGAGTCTTTCGCGGGGCCGGCCGGGGCTGCACCTGACGCGCCCGCGACGCCCTCGACGGCGGCACTGCTGGCCGTCGTGCGCACGACGGCGTCGAACGACCCGGTGGCGGCGCTGGCCATGGTCGCCGCCTACGAGGTCCAGGCCGCCGACATCGCAGGCTCGAAGGGCGACGGGCTGCGCCGGCACTACGGCTTCGACGAGGACGGCACCCGCTTCTGGGACGTGCACCGCACCCAAGAGGTGGACCACGCCGGATGGTCGATCGAGGCCCTCACGGCACTCGACGCCGATCCCGACGTCGTGCAGGCGGCGGCGACAGTGTCGGCCGACTCGTGGTGGCTCTTCCTCAGCGAGCGTGAAGAGCTGGCGCCGGCCGCCGCTGCCTGCTGAGGCTCCTCAGCTGAGCGTGCCGTAGCGCCCGGCGGCCCGGGCAAAGGCCGCGGAGCGCTCCCGGTAGTCGCCGTAGCGCCCGAAGCTGGGAGCGGCCGGCGAGAGCAGCACCACGCCGCCGTCGGGCGCCCATTCGACCGCGGCCTCGACCGCGGCGTCGAGGTTCACGGCATCGAGCACTTCGACCCGCCCGCCCGTCACGTCCCGTATCGCCTGGCCGATGCGCGGCCCGTTGTCCGGCATGGTCACGACGAGCGTCGGCGCGTGTCGTCCGGCGATCGTCCGGCCGAGCGGCGTGTAGTCGAGGCCCCGGTCGTGTCCACCGACGAGCAGGGCGACCGGTCGTCCGGCGAACGCCTCCAGCGCGGCCTGCGCGGGCAGCACGTTGGTCGACAGGCCGTCGTCGACGAACTCGACCGCACCGACTGAGCCCAGGGAGCGGCAGCGGCTGGGGAGCCCCTCGAAACCCCGCGCTGCTTCGGCGAGCCGGTCACTGTCGGAGGCGCCGGGTATGCCGAGGCCATCGAGCACGGCGCGGGCCACCGAAGCGTTGCGCGCGTTGTGCGGCCCGCGCAGACCGAGCGACCGCGACCAGCCGGAGTCCTGCTCCACCTCGGCGGCGCCCACCCAGCGGACGTGGGGACCGAGGAGCTCGGCGTGTGCACGCAGCTCCTCGTCCGCACCGTTGGCGAGGGCCAGCGTCACTCCGGGCTTGGTGCACAGGGAGAGCTTGTCTGCGTAGTAACGCTCGACCGTGCCGTGCCAGTCGAGATGGTCGGGTGACAGTGAGGTGACGGAGACCACCCCCGGCGCGTTGCCGAGGTCGGGGACCTGGAAGCTCGACGTCTCGACGATCCAGTACTCCGGCGCCGGGTCGGGGGAGGGGTCCCAAGGCGGGTGTCCGATGTTCCCGCCGGCGCGGGCAACGAAGCCGAGCCCGGTGAGCAGGTGCACGGCCAGTGCCGTCGTCGTGCTCTTGCCCTTCGTACCCGTGATGCAGGCCACCCGGGTCGGATCGGCCTCCGCCATGAAGAGGCCGAGGCCGCCGCAGACGACGACCCCCGACTGCTCGAGGCGGGCCACCTCGGGCCGGTAGCGGCTGATGCCCGGGCTCTTCACCACGACGTCGCAGGCGGTGAGCGCGGCCAGCCCGCCGGCGTCAGTCGCCATGACCTCGAGCCCGTCGAGCGCGATTGAAGCGGGCGCGTCGTCGACGAGCACGGGCTCGCGACCCATGGACCGGAGCCGCCGGACGCTGGCCTGCCCCTCGACGCCGAGCCCCCAGACGCCGACGGACGCGTCAGTGAGCGCGGACCAGGATATCGGTTGGCGCATAGCGATCAGGGATGCGGTGGCTACCGCGCGGCTGCAGCAGCGCGAGAGGGTCGGTGGGCGGGGCCGCGGCCAGTTCGGCGCGCAACCGCGCCAGCAGCTCGGTGCCGGCACGGTCCTCCCGCCGTGCGGCGAGCAGCGTGGCGGCGCGGCATTCGTCGGTGTCGCCCACGCACTCGAACGGCTTCGGTCCCGGACCCAGGTCGAGGAGCGAGCGGAACCGCTGCTCATTGGCGGAGTCCTGCAGGGGCTCGTCGCCGGCGAACACGGCTTCGAGGTCCACCCGCTCCATGAACGGGGCGAGGACGAGGTCGATGAAGCAGCACTTGTCACACCGGCCGCACCAGTGGTCGAGCCGCTGTGCCGGGTCCTGGTGGAAGGCGCGGTTACAGCTGCGAAAAGCGCCGTGGTAGGGCCTCAGACGTGCGAACTGCTGCGCGACCCACAGCTCACTGCGGGGGCGCAGGTAGGAGAACACCGAGATGCCCGGTCCGAGTCCCGAAAGGACGAGCTCACCGAAGGACCGCTCGAACTCCTCGCTCTTGGACCACTGGTGGTTCACGGCGACGCCGTCGGTCACCACGGTCGGCACCGAGGCGGACCACTCGTTGGAGAGGACCACGGCGTCGCGCCGTTCGAGGACCGCGGCCACGAGGGCGGCGGCGCTGATGATGGCGGTGACGGGCACGTGCCCGTTGAGGAACCCGAGCTCGGCCGAGCGACGGACGAGCGGATCGATCTGTCGGGTGGTGCGCGTGACGGGCAGCCCGGTCAACGCGGCGGCGTCCTCGATGGCGGCGAAGCGGTCGCCCGGCGGCTCGACGACGAACAACGCCGCGTCGGGGTGATCGCCGGCGAGGGCCTCCACGGTCACGATGGAGTCGATACCGCCGCCGAAGGGGATCAGGGGCCGGCCCGGTTCGGGATCGAAGGCGGCCGGCGGAGCGGCCGCTGCCTCGGGACCCTCCACCCGCAGCCCCGGGAGGTCGAGGCCGTTGCGGTAGGCGAACTCGCCGAGGCCGTTGACGTAGTACGCCCGGAGGAAGTCCCGCTCGGGTGCTGTCGTCTTGAGGTCCCCCAGGTCGACCACGGGTGCTGCGGTGGTCTTGTAGTACGAAACCCCGGCCAGCAGGTACAGGATGCGCACGGCGGCCAGCACCGCCGGGTCCTCCCAGTCGCCGGCGTGCTCGAAGGTGAAGCGTTCGGTGAACGAGTGGTCGGCCGTCGAGTAGCGGCAGGTGACGGTCGAGTCGACCGGATCGATGGCGAAGCCGTCGTAGCGGAACCGGTCGGGTGGTGGCATGCAGTTTTGGGGTGGCCCGGCCGTCCGGGCCTGACCATGTTAGGGCGCAGCGAGCCGGGGACCGGCTCAGCCGACGAGGCGCGCCAGCAGGGCGAACCGCCCGCACGGGCGCCGGGCGCGGTCGCTGAAGAAGCCCTCGTCCGCCGTGGTGGCGCCGCAGTCGAAGATGGCGTCGGCCCGCACCCCGCCCGTGAGGAGCTGCTGGCGGTTCGCGGCGATCAGGTCGACGAGCCAGTGGCCGGGACCGTCGGGACGCGCCACGGCGCTGTCCAGGGTTGCCGGGTGCACCGCACCCGACAGCGCCCGCTGCACCCCGTCGGAGACCTGGTAACGGTCGGGCTGTACGGCCGGCCCGAGGAAGACGCGGATTCGCTCGGGCCGGGCGCCGCAGTCCTGCATGGCGCGGAGCGCGCTGCCGACCGCCCCGCCGGCCGTCCCACGCCAGCCGGCGTGGACCGCCGCCAGGACCCTGGCGTCAGCATCGACCAGAGCGAGCGGGAGGCAATCGGCGACCAGGATGGCGAGCGTGACGCCGGGCGCGGTGGTGACCAGGATGTCGACGTCCGGGACGGCGTCGGCCTCAGCGCGGGTGCCGCGTCCCCGATCCTGGCGGCCGACGAGCGCCGCCGCCGCGCCGTGCACCTGACGGGCGAACACCAGGGTGTCGAGGTCGACGCCGAAGGCCGCCGCCGCCCGGGTCCGGTTGTCGATGACGGCCTCGGGGCGGTCGCCCACGTGCAGACCGAGGTTGAGGGTGTCGTACGGGGCCACCGACCCGCCACCGTGCCGTGTGGTGACGGCCACGGCGACCCCGAGGTCGGTCGCCCCGTCCCAGCGCAGGAGGGGGACATCCGGGGGATCGGGCACGACCCGCGACCCTACAGAGCACGGAGCGGCGATCACATACTGTCAAGCTTGACGAGAAGGACCGACAACAGATGAGAGAGGTGCGACGATGGGACTGAATCTCGATGCGGTGGGGACTACCTCTGATCCCTCCGAGCGGTCGTGGGACTCGAAGGACGCCCTCCTCTACGCCCTCGGAGTCGGCGCCGGCGCCCTTGATCCCACCGGCTTCGAGCTGGAGTTCACCACCGAGAATTCCGACGGGGTGACCCAGCGCGTCCTGCCGACGTTCACCACCATCATCGGGCAGGGCGGGGGCCGGACGTCGCTCGGCGACTTCGACCCGGCGATGCTGGTCCACGGGGAGCAGTCCATCCGCCTCCACGGCGAGCTGCCCGTCGCGGGGACGGTGTCGACCACCACGACGGTGGCCGGCATGTATGACAAAGGAGCGGCCGGCCTGGTCGTCCTCGAGAGTTCGTCGCGGTATGCGGACAGCGGCGAGCCCGCCTTCACCAGCCGGTCCGCCCTGTTCATCCGCGGTGTGGGCGGCTTCGGCGGGCCGCGGAACCCCGAGGGCGACGAGGAGAGCACGCTGGCCGCCGAGCCGCTGCCGACGCGTGAGCCGGACGAGGTCGTCTCCTACGCCACCCGCACCGATCAGGCGCTCCTCTACCGGTTGAGCGGCGATCGCAACCCGCTGCACTCCGACCCGGCGTTCGCCAAGAGGGCCGGCTTCGACCGCCCGATCCTGCACGGCCTCTGCACGTACGGGTTCACCGGGCGCGCCCTGCTCCACGCCGCGTGCGGCTCGGATCCGGCGCGCTTCGGCGCCATGCGCGCCCGGTTCTCCAAGCCGACCATGCCCGGGGACACGCTGACCGTCTCGCTGTGGGACATCGGCGACAGCGTCAAGGGCGCCTACCGGTTCCGCACCGAGACCCAGCGTGGGGAGACCGTGATCGACGCCGGGCTGTTCTTCTCAGCGGTCGGCTGAACCCGCTGCGGCGGGTCGCGCCCGGCAGTCGGCGCACACGCCGAAGATCTCGACCGTGTGCGTGACCTCGCTGTAGCCGAGGTCCGATGCCGTCGTCTCGGCCCACCGTTCGAGGTCCGGGAGCTCCACTTCGGTGCCGCGCCCGCAGCGCCGGCACACCACGTGGTGGTGATGGCTCTCGCTGTGGCAGCGACGGTAGACGAGCTCGCCGTCGGCGGTCTGCAGCGCGTCGACCTGGCCCTCGTCGGTGAGAAGGGCCAGGTGCCGGTAGACCGTCGTCAATCCGACCGTCTCGCCGGATGCCCGGAGCGCGGCATGGATGTCCTGCGCGCTGCGGAAGTTGTCCGAGCCCAGCACGACGTTGAGCACGGCGTCCCCCTGGCGCGTCCGCCGCGAGGTGCGGGCCGGGTGCTCGGCGTGCTCAACCACGGCTCAACTCTGCCAGGTCCGGCGCGGCGAACCGGTCCCTCCGCCGGGAGGCCACGGCGGGGCCGACGAGGCGGGCCACGACGTAGAAGGCGAAGCTGATGGCCACGATCAGCACGCTCGGCTTGACCGTCGGGAATTGGAAGCTGAGCAGAAGTCCTCCGTCGGCCGCCAGCACCGCCATGACGACGGAGAGCACCGTGACGACGAAGGGGTTCGCGCTCAGGCGTTGGGCTGCCGCCGCCGGTGTGATGGCCAGGCTCAGCACCAGCAGCGTCCCCACGATCTGAGCCGCCTCGGTCACCGTGATGGCGAGAACGAACAAGAAGACGATGCCCAGCAGACCCGTGGGCACCCCGCTGGCTCGTGCGACGTCGGGATCGATGGAGGCGAAGAGCAGTGGCCGACGGATGGCGGTGAGGACGATGGCCACGACCACGGCGATGACGCCGAGGAGGAGGATCTGGCCCGAACTGATGCCGAAGATGTTGCCGAAGAGGATGTTGAGCGCCTCGCTGGCGTATCCGTGGTAGTAGCCGAGGAGGAACACGCCGAGGCCGAGCCCCGCCGCCAGGATCACGCCGATGGTGGAGTCGCGCTCGGCGGCGCGTTGCCCGAGCAGGCCGATGAGCGTCGCCACGATGAGGGCGCCGACGAGCGCGCCGGCGAGCGGGTTGTTTGCGACGAGCAACCCCGCCACGGCGCCGGTGAAGGCGAGCTCGCTGGTGCCGTGCACGGCGAAGGACATGGTGCGGGTGATGACGAAGGGGCCGATGAGGCCGCAACTGACGGCGACGAGGAAAGCCGCCTCGAGCGTGTGCTGGGCGAAGCCGAATTGGAGGTAGAACCCGATGCCCATCAGTGCGCGTGCCCGTGGTGCGCGTGCGCGCCGGGTTCGGTCGGGAGCTCGTCCTCGGCGCTGACGACGAGGTAGCGGTCGCGCACCTTGACCACGTCGACCTCGATGCCGTACAGGGCGCTGAGCCGCTCGCTGGTCAGGATCTCTGGGGGCGTGCCGATGGCCCACTTCCCGCGCACCAGGTAGAGGATGCGGTCGACGTAGGGCAGCACCGGGTTGACCTCGTGGGTCACGAAGACGACCGGCGTGCCGGCCCGGCGGCGGCGCTCGTCGATGAGGCGGGTCACCCCCTGCTGGCTGGCCGGGTCGAGGGCCAGCAGCGGCTCGTCGCACAGGAGGACCTTGGGGTCGTCGAGGAGGGCCTGGGCGATGCGGAGGCGCTGCTGCTCGCCGCCGGAGAGCAGCCCGACCGGGGCGTCGGCGTAGTCGGTGGCCCCGACGGCCTCGAGTGCTGCGTCCACCCGGCTGCGGATGGCCCGGGTGTGACGCGGCAGTCCAAAGTGGTGGCCGTCGACACCGAAGCGGACGAGGTCGCGGCCGCGGATCGGGAGGGAGCGGTCGAAGGCCTGCTGCTGGGGGACGTATCCGAGCTCGTGGTTGCCCAGCCTCGGTGCGGCACCGTTGACGCGCACCGTGCCGGCGGAAAGCGGCACCAGACCGAGCAGCACCTTGAGCAGGGTGGTCTTGCCGGCGCCGTTGGGGCCGAGGACCGCGAGGAATTCGCCCTCGTCGACATCGAGGTCGAGGTCCGACCACAAGGTACGGGACCCCATGCGCACGGCCGCCCCCCGGAGCTCGACGAGCGGTGTCGTCACGGGTTGCGGCTCGACTCGAGGGCGCGGAGCAGCTTCGTGAGCTGCGACTGCTGCCACTGCTGGTAGCTGGCGGCGCCGGCCGGCATGGTCTCGGAGACGCCGACGACGGGGATGCCGTGCCGCCTGGCCAGGTTGCGCACCTGGGCGGTGACGGGCGTCACCGTCTGCACGTTGTAGAGCAGCACGTTGATGTCATGGTCGTCGAGGAGCTGCTGCATGGCGAGCGTGTCCGCCGGGCCGGGGTCGACGCCGTCCTCGATCGACCGGGCGAAGCCGGGCGGTGTCTTGACGTCGAGATGCGCGACCGCCAGCGCGTAGCCGGGAACCCGCTCCGTGTAGGCGACCGGCATGTTGTGGAAGTGCGCCCTGATGGTGGCCAGCGTGGCGTCGAGCGGGGCGAGGGACCGGTCGAAGGCGGCCAGGTTGGCCCGGAAGGTCGAGGCGTGCTGCGGCGCCGCCTTCACGAGCGCGGCCGTGATGGCGGCCGCCACGGTGGGCACGCGGGGGATGTCGTACCAGAGGTGGGGGTTGGGGTCGCTGCCGGTGACGTGGAGCACCGTCGCCGCGTTCACGATGCGGGGGTGCCCGTTGTCCGCGCCCAGCAGCGAGCTCATCCAGGTGTCGTAACCGGCGCCGTTCTCAATCACGACCTGGGCCTGGGCGAGCGTGGCGGCATCGGCCGCGTTCGTCTCGAAGAGGTGGGGGTCAGCATTGGGATTCGTGATGAGCGAGGTGACGTCGACGTCCCGTCCACCGAGCTGGCTCGTGATGTTGCCCCAGAAGTTCTCCGCCGCGACGACGTGCACGACGCCGGGTGTGCTGGCGGCGGCCGGTGCGCCGCCGGCCAGGCCCAGGGTGGTCGCGGCCAATGCGGCGCCGGCCAGGGCCGTGCAGAGGGGCTTGGTGCTCATAACCGTAACGGTAATCATTTTAGATAAGCCTGGCAACTGTGGGCCCTGCTGGACCGAAAGGCGGGTTCCCGGAACTCTCAACGAACTCGTTGAGAGTTCCCAGGAACATCCCGCCCCTGCCCTGCCCCGCTGAACCTCTCGTCCTGGGCCCGACAGACCCGGGTCCCGGGCAAGGGGGTGCGGAGAAGCGGGTTGGAGCGGAGCGGCTCCTCAGCCGAACAGCAGCGAGTAGTCCGCGCCGCGCCGCAGGTGGTGGCCGCCGTCGACGCCCAGGGTCTCCCCGGTGACGAAGGAGGACTCCGGCCCGATCAGGTAGCGCACGGCACCGGCCACGTCCTCGACGGTGCCGACGCGGCCGAGCGGCATCTGCGCCAGGTAGTCGTCCAGTAGGGGGCCGCCGGCGGTGATGAAGGCCATGAGCTCGTCGGCGATGATCCCGGGCGCCACCGCGTTGACCCGGATCCCAACCCCGCCGAGCTCCTCGGCCGCGGTCTCGGTGAGGAAGCAGATGCCCGCCTTCGCCACGCCGTAGGCCCACAGGTGTGGGTGCGGGAAGCGCCCGGCGCCCGAGGACATGAGGACGATGGAGCCGGGACCGCCCTGGGCCTGCATGGCGGCGGCGCCCTGCTTCACGCAGATGACCGAGCCCATCAGGTTGAGGTCGATGGTGGCCCGCACCGCGTCCACGTCGGCGGTGAGCACCGAGCCGAGGTGCAGCGAGCCGCCCGCGCAGGCGAACAGGCCGTCGATGCGGCCCGTGGCCTCCCCGGTCGCCGCCACGGCGGTGGCGACCTGCTCCTCGACGGTGACGTCGGCGACGACGTAGCGCGCGGTGGCGCCGCCGGTCGCCGCCGCGGCGATGCGAGAGGTCGCGTCGCGCAGCTTCTGCTCGGTACGCCCGCAGATCGTGACGTGGGCGCCCTCGGCGGCGAACCGCTCCGCGGCGGCGAGCCCGATGCCGCTCCCGCCGCCGGTGACGAGGACGGACCAGCCGGCGATGCCGACCGGGCCCGGCGCGCTGTCCGCGTCGGGCATCAGACGGGTCCGACGCCGACGGGTGCGCTCGGCGTGAAGGCCACCGGCATCTCTTCGATCCCGGAGATGAAGTTGGCCTGCCGTCGTGGCAGCGCGCTGCGCTCGGTGGCCAGCCGGAGATCGGGCAGTCGGGCCAGCAGCCGTTCGACCATCACCCGGAGCTCCAGGCGGGCCAGCTGGTTGCCCAGGCAGAAGTGGGCGCCGAAGCCGAAGGCCAGATGCGGGTTCGGGCTGCGGGTGATGTCGAAGGTGTCCGCGTGCTCGAACACGGCCTCGTCGCGGTTGGCCGACGGATACAGGAGGAGGAGCTCCTGACCGGCCCGGATCTGGGCCCCGGCCAGCTCGACGTCGCGGGTGGCCACCCGGGCCATGTTCTTGATCGGCGAGACCCAGCGCAGCATCTCCTCGACCGCGCCCGGCATCAACCCGGCGGGGTCGGCCGCCAGCTGCGCCACCTGATCCGGGTGGGCGAGCAGCTCCTCCACGCCGCCGCTGATGACATGACGGGTCGTCTCGTCGCCGCCGATCAGGATGAGCAGCGTCTCGTGGACGAGCGAATCGTCGTCGAGCGAGTCGCCGTCGATCTCGGCATGGCACAGGACCCCGACGAGGTCGTCCCGGTTGCCGCTGGCCCGGCGATCGTCGAAGACGGGATGGATGTACTCGGAGTACTCGATGAACGCGTGCATCGCGTTCGTCATCGCGTCGGGGTCCGGGGAACCCTGGCTCTTGAGCATGTCGTCGGACCAGCGCAACAGGTCGTCGCGGTCGTCGGGTGCCACCCCGAGCATGTCGCCGATCATGATGAGCGGCAGCGGCGCCGCGATGTCCCGCACGAAGTCGCAGCGGCCCTCTGCACAGACCTTGTCGATGATGGCGTCGCAGACCATCCGGAGCTTGTCCTCCATGGCACGCACCCGCTTGGGGGTGAAGCCCTCGGAGACGAGCCGCCGCCGGCGGACGTGCTCCGGCGCGTCGAAGTCGATCATCATCGGGATCGGTGGGGACTTGGGCCGGATGCCCCCGGCGTTGGAGAAGGACTCGGTGTCGACGGAGGCCGCCTTGACGGCGGCGTAGCTGGCCACGCCCCACAGGTCGTTGGGCTCGTCGTAGTAGACGGGGGCGTTGGCCCGCATCCAGGCGTAGGCGTCGTGGGGCTCACGGCCGAAGAACACGCCGCTCATCAGGTCGATGCCGAGGCCCTCCGGTGCAGTGGTCACGGCCGAGACGATATCCCCGGGTGCTGTGGGTAGGGTTGTTCCATGGCAGACCAGGCGACCTTCACCGACGTCGCCATGGAATTCATGCCCGGGCTGTACTCGGCCGCGCTCCGCATGACCCGCAACCGGGCCGACGCCGAGGACCTGGTGCAGGAGACCTATCTCAAGGCGTACCGCTCCTACGGCTCGTTCACCGAGGGGACCAACCTCCGCGCCTGGCTGTACCGGATCCTCACCAACACCTACATCAACAACTACCGGGCGGCGCAGCGGCGCCCGGAGGTGGCCGACGTCGAGGACGTCGAGGACCTCTATCTCTACAAGCGGCTCGCCGGCTCGGGCGGCAGCGATCCGGGGCGTTCGGCCGAGGACGAGGCGCTCGAGCGCTTCACGGACGAGGACGTGAAGGCTGCGCTCGAGGCGCTGCCCGAGGCGTTCCGCATGGCCGTGCTCCTGGCCGACGTCGAGGGATTCAGCTACAAGGAGATCTCCGAGATCACCGAAGTCCCCATCGGGACGGTCATGAGCAGGATCCACCGGGGAAGAAGAGCCCTCCAAAAGGCGTTGCACGATGTGGCTGAAGCGCGCGGACTTGTGGGTAGCGTGCCTGGGGGGTCGACGGAATGAGCGAGAACGTGGGCAAGAGTCAGGACACCGAGAGCGGGCCGATGGGCGCCGAAGCACTCTTCGGGCCGTCCGTCGACTGCGAAGAAGCGGTGCACGAGCTGTACCACTATCTCGATGGCGAGCTGACCGAGGAGCGCCGCGAAGAGATCCGTGTGCACCTCGACTGGTGCGGGCCGTGCCACGGCGCGGCGGACTTCGAAGCCGAATTGCGCAGGGTCATCGCGAACCGCTGCAAGGACCGGGTGCCCGACAGCCTCATCCGCCGCGTCGCCGAGGCCATCGACGAAGAAAGCCGGCAGCACCACGGCGAGCACTGATCTCTCGCCGGCGGTCCCGGACCCCGACCCCGTCATCGACACTCCGGCCATGGTGGACTGGGCGCTGGCCCAGCGCGTCGCGACGGGCGCCCTCATTCTCAAGCCCGCTCCGGCGACCTATCGCTCCCGTGATCTGCAGGGGCAGTTCGACGACCTGACGGCGCGGGCCGAGACGCTGGTGAGCGAGGCCACCGGCCTGCACTCGGCCCACGGCTCGGCGCGGGCCAAGGTGACCGACCGCGCCAGCTGGGCCGCCGCCAACGTGCGCTCCGTGGAGCGCCTCGTCGGTCCCGCCATGCTGGAGCTGCAGCGCAAGCGCGGGGCCAAGCTGCTCGGAGGCCCGTCCCTCGTCGTGGGCCGCGCCGTCGCGGGCACGCAGCTCGGCCTGATGCTCGCCTACATGGCGACACGGGTGCTCGGCCAGTACGACCTGCTGATCAACGACGAAGCGCCCGAGGACCAGGACCTGGTCTCCTACGTGGGCCCCAACATCGTCGCGGTGGAGACGCAGTACGGGTTCGAGCCCAACGAGTTCCGTCTCTGGCTCGCGCTGCACGAAGTGACCCACCGGCTCCAGTTCACCGCGGTGCCCTGGTTGCGCGACCACTTCATCGGACTGGTCACCGAGCTGCTCGGGCCGCTCTCGGGCGACCCGGCGGGGTTGGCCGAAATGGTGCGCCGCGCCGCCGAGGAGTTGCGGGCCGGGCGCAACCCGACTCGGGAGGGGGGCGTGGTCGGCATGCTGGCCACCCCCGAGCAGCGGCTCGCCCTGTCGAAGATCTCGGGGATGATGAGCCTGCTCGAGGGCCACGGCGACGTGACGATGGACCGGGCGGGCGCCGCCGAGGTCCCGGGGGCCGCGCACTTCTCCCAGGTGCTGCACGAGCGGCGGACCCAGGCGCGGGGCCTGACCAGGCTGATGTCGAAGTTGCTCGGCCTCGACGCCAAGATGCGCCAGTACGCCGAGGGCGAGCGCTTTGTCGAGTCGGTGGAGGCCACCGGCGGGCCGGCGCTGCTCGCCCGCGTGTGGGAGGGGCCCGAGTGGCTGCCCACCCTGCAGGAGATCCGCGAGCCGGCGGCCTGGGTGGCCCGAGCCGGTGGCTGAGGAAGGCCCCGCCCTTCCTCCCACTCTCGTCGCCGACCTGCTGAGCCGGTGCACCTTCCCGCCTGCGGGCGCGCCGCTGGCCTGTGCCGTCTCGGGGGGTGCCGACTCCCTGGCGCTGCTCGTCCTGGCCACCGCGGCGGGGTGCGAGGTCACCGCGATCCACGTCGACCACGGCCTGCGTGCCGGCTCGCCGGCCGAGGCCGAGGTGGTGCGGGACGCGGCGGCCCGGTTCGGCGCACGCTTCGAGAATCACCGCGTGTCGGTTGGCCCGGGGTCCAATCTCGAAGCCCGCGCGCGGGCGGCCCGCTTCGCCGTGCTGCCGCCGGACGTGGCCACCGGGCACACCATGGACGACCAGGCGGAGACGATCCTGATCAACCTGCTGCGCGGGGCCGGGGCCGACGGTCTGGCGGGCATGGAGCCGGGCGGGCGGCATCCGCTCCTGGCCCTGCGGCGGAGTGAGACCCACGCGCTGTGTGCCGCCGTCGGCGTGGCGCCGGTGTGCGACGAGAGCAACACCGACCCCGCGTTCGTCCGGAACCGGGTCCGCCACGAGCTGCTCCCGCTCTGCGCACAGGTGGCCGGTCGCGATCCCGTGCCCTTGTTGGCGCGCCAGGCCGGCGTGCTGCGCGCTGAGGTCGTGCTGCTCGACGCGCTGTCCGCCCAGGTGCTGCCCGACCCCACCGACGCCCGGGCGGTGGCGCAGGCCGACCGGGTTCTGGCCCGGCGGGCCGTCCGGCGCTGGTTGCGCGAGGCGGCCGGCGGCGAGCACCCGGCGTCGCTGGCCGAGGTGGATCGCACCCTGGCCGTCGCCACGGGGGCGGCCGTCGGGACCGAGCTGGCGGGGGGCCTCCGGGTGCGCCGGACGGGTGGGCGGCTCCGGGTCGAGCCGGGACGAGGCTCCGGTAGTGTCACCCCGGTGACCCTCGACGAGTCCGGAGCGGGCGTCCCGTCCTGGGCTGTCCCCGACGTCGGGCCGGTGCTGGTCGATGCCGATCGCCTGGCGCTCCGGGTCGCCGAGCTCGGGGCGGAGATCACCCGGGACTACGCCGACGAGCCGCCGCTCCTCGTGGCGGTGCTCAAGGGCGCCATGCTCTTCATGAGCGACCTCTGCCGGGCGATCGCCCTGCCGGTCGATGTCGACTTCATGGCCGTGTCCTCCTACGGCAGCGCCACGAAGACGTCGGGTGTGGTGCGGATCGTCAAGGACCTCGACTCGGAGCTCGCCGACCGTCACGTGCTCGTCGTGGAGGACATCATCGACAGCGGCCTGACGTTGAATTACCTCCGGCGGTACCTCACGGCCCGCCAGCCCAAGAGCGTGGAGATCTGCGCGCTGTTGGTGAAGGAGGGGGAACAGCGGGTGGACCTCGACCTGCGCTACATAGGCTTCACCATCCCCCCCGAGTTCGTGGTGGGCTACGGCCTCGACGTGGCCGAGCGCTACCGGAACCTGCGCGGGGTCCACCGCTACAAGGGAGCAGAACAGTGAGTGTCGACGTCAAACGGGTGCAGGCGGCCGTGTCCGAACTGCTCATCGCCATCGGGGAGGATCCCGACCGGGACGGCCTGCTGGCCACGCCCGACCGCGTGGCCTCCATGTACGAGGAGCTCTTCTCCGGCCTGCACGACGACCCCGCCCGCCACCTGGAGGTCACCTTCGCGGCGGAGCACGACGAGATGGTGATGGTGCGCGACATCCCGTTCGCCTCGCTGTGCGAGCACCACCTCGTGCCCTTCCTCGGCAAGGCCCACGTCGCCTACATCCCGGCCGAGGACGGCCGCATCACCGGCCTGTCCAAGCTGGCCCGGTTGGTCGACGGCTACGCCCGGCGGTTGCAGGTGCAGGAGCGGATGACGACGCAGATCGCCGACGCCATCGCCTCCGTCCTGTCCCCCGCGGCGTGTTGGTCGTCCTCGAGGCAGAACACCTGTGCATGTCGATGCGGGGGGTCAAGAAGCCGGGCACGGTCACGGTGACCTCGTCGGTGCGCGGCCTGTTCCGCTCCGACGTCGCGACCCGGGCGGAGGCCATGCAGTTCATCCGGGGGCACTGACGGCGGTGGGGCCGCCCCCCGCTTCCGGGCGTCCGCTCGTGATGGGGGTCCTCAACGTCACGCCGGACTCCTTCTCCGACGGGGGCCTCTACGTCACCCCCGACGCGGCCGTGGCCAAGGGCCTCGACATGATGTCCGCCGGCGCCGACGTGATCGACGTGGGCGGGGAGTCGTCGCGACCCGGCGCCGAGCCCGTACCCGTCGACGTCGAGCTGGCGCGCGTGCTGCCGGTGGTCGCGGCCCTCGCCGACGCCGCTCGCGGCGTCGGGCGCGGCGTGCGCGTGTCGGTGGACACGGTCAAGCCCGAGGTGGCGGCCGCGGCGGTGGAGGCGGGAGCGAGCCTCGTGAACGACATCTCGGCCTCTCTGTGGGAGGTGGCGGCCGCGACCGGTGCCGGTTGGGTCGCCATGCACATGCAGGGGCGGCCGCGCACCATGCAGGAGAACCCCCGCTACGAGGCCGTGGTCGATGAGGTGCGCGCGTACGTGCTCGAGCGGGCCCGGCGGGCCCTGGCGGCCGGGGTGGACGAGGTCTGGGTGGACCCGGGCATCGGGTTCGGCAAGACCCCGGCGCACAACCTGTCCCTGCTGCGGCACCTGCCGGCCCTGGTGGAGGCGGCCGCAGGCGCCGGTTGCGCCGGGGTGACGGTGGGGACGAGCCGCAAGCGCTTTCTCGGGGTGCTGGCGGCGGAGCCGGGGTCGTCCGAGCCGGCGCCGGTGGCGGAGCGCGGCGAGGGGTCACTGGCCACGGAGGCCGCCGCCCTGGTGGCGGGCGTCGGGATGCTGCGGGTCCACGACGTGGCGGCGACGGTGCAGATGGCGCGGCTGTATGGTCCTGCCGCATGAAGGGCAAGTGGGCCGCGGGCATCCCCCCGCGCAACTTCACCTGGGTGATCACGGATCACCTGGCCGTCAGCGAGCGGCCGGGCGGGTTCGCGGTCAACCACCGCCGGGTGCGCCGCCAGGAGGAGATCATCTGGCTGCGGGTGCAGGGATTCGGACGGGTGGTCTCACTGCTCCCGTCCCCGCACAACCTGGCCGCGTATGAGGAAGAAGGGCTGGCCTGGGCCCACTACCCGCTCGAGCGTTCCGGGGACCCGAGGCCCGTGCTGGCGGCGTGCTACCGGGACATCGACGATTCGCTGGCCGCCGGGTTGCGGATCCTGGTGCACCAGGACGAGCTGGGTGACCGGGTCATGGGTGTGGTGGCCGGGTACCTGGTCTGGTCGGCCCGCATCGCGAACCAGCCCCAGGCGGTGGCGCTGGTCGAGCACGTGGTGGGCCACGCCATGGGCGAGCCCGGCCGCGAGTTGCTCTCGGAGTTGGAGGGCATGCCGTCGCGCGGTCAGGTGCAGTGACCGATCGGATCGAGATCCGTGACCTCCGGGTGACGGGAGTCCACGGCGTGCTGCCCGAGGAGCGGGAGCGGGCCCAGCCCTTCTCGGTCGACATCGTGGCCTGGGTGGACATGGATGCGGCCCAGCAGAGCGACGACCTCGTCGACACGGTCGACTACGGGGCTCTGGCCCAGGCCGCGGCCGACGTGGTCGGCGGGCGTTCCTACCGCCTGCTCGAGGCCTTGACCGGCCGTCTCGCCGAGCGCGCTGCTGATCGTGGACCCCCGCCTGGAGGCGGTCGAGGTGACGGTCCGCAAGCTCCACCCACCGCTGGCC
Source organism: uncultured Acidimicrobiaceae bacterium (assembly GCA_963719485.1). Taxonomy (GTDB): domain Bacteria; phylum Actinomycetota; class Acidimicrobiia; order Acidimicrobiales; family RAAP-2; genus Bog-473. The sequence continues at coordinate 1,210,700 of OY970387.1, read as the reverse complement.
CTCGATGTGGGCTCGACCGGGGTCAGGGTGCGGCGCGCCCGCTGATGGCCGGGCCGGCATCGCCGCCGTGGCGTGCCTTCATCGGGCTGGGCTCGAACCTGGGGGACCGGCGGGAGCTGCTGCGTCGGGCCGTGGAGGCGCTGCGCGCCAGGGGCGACGTGGTGGGCGTCTCACCGCTCTACGAGACCGATCCCGTCGGTGGCCCCGAGGGCCAGGGGCCGTACCTCAACCTGGTGGTCGAGCTGTCGACGGGCGACACGCCGCGCCAGCTCCTCGAACGCTGCCGCGCCCTCGAGGAGGCAGCCGGCCGGGTGCGGACGGTGCGCTGGGGCCCGCGGACCCTCGATGCCGACGTCCTGTGGGTGGAGGGGTGGCAGGTGGACGAGGAGGATCTCACCGTCCCGCACCCGCGCCTGTGGGAGCGCCGCTTCGTCGTGCAGCCCCTGGCGGATCTGGCCCCCGACCTGGTGACGTCGGAGCAGCTCAGGGGCTCTGGTGGGGAGGTCACCCGTATGGGTAGGCTATAGCCGTCGTTTCTTCGATCGTCTGTAGGCGAACGGCACCCGAGAGGGGCTGGAACGCCGAAGGAGGTCAGATGCACTCCATCCGGATCATCGGTCCCGGTCGGGCCGGCACGTCCTTGGCCGCCGCGCTGTCGGCGCGCGGCTGGGCGTTCGCCGGTTTCCTCGGGCGCCACGACGAGGTCGCCCGCGCCGCTGAAGGCGTGGAGCTGCTCGTCATCGCCACGCCTGACGACGCGGTCGCCGACGTCGCGGCGGCGGTCAGGCCCGTCCCTGGGACCACCGTCGCCCACCTGTCCGGCTCGCTCGGACTGGACGCGCTGGCGCCGCACGCACGGCGCGCCGCGGTGCACCCGCTCGTGCCGCTGCCCAACGGCGAGGTCGGTGCGGCCCGCCTGTGCTCGGGCGTGACCTTCGCCGTGGCCGGTGCCCCCGTGGCGCGCGACATGGTGGCCTGCCTCGGGGGCCGGGTGGTCGAGGTGGCCGACGGCGACCGGGCGGCCTACCACGCGGCAGCCTGCATCGCGGCCAATCACGTCGTGGCCCTGCTCGGACAGGTGGAGCGCGTTGCCGCCTCGGTCGGGCTCGACCTCGAGTCCTTCCTCCCGCTGACCCGGGCCGCCGTCGACGACGTGGCCGCCCTCGGAGCGGGCGCCGCGCTCACCGGCCCCGCCCGGCGGGGCGACTGGGCGACGCTGAGCCGCCACCTCGACGCCCTGCCCGAGTCCGAGCGCGCCGGCTACCAGGCCGGGGCGGCGCTGGCCACCCGCCTGGCCCACGCGGACGCCACTGCCTCCGACGCCACTGCCTCGGACGCGACAGCCTCCTTGGTCACGGCCTCTGACGTCATAGCGCCGGCCGAGCCGGCGACGGTGTAGGAGCGACGGTGGAGATCGTCGAGTCCGCCGCCGGTTGCCGGGCCCTGCTGGACCGTGCCCGCGCCGCCGGCCGGACGGTCGGTCTGGTGCCCACCATGGGCGCGTTGCACGACGGGCACAGCTCGCTGATGGCCCGGGCCCGGGCGGAATGCGACGTCGTCGCTGTGAGCATCTTCGTCAACCCCCTCCAATTCGGCGACCCCGAGGACATGGCGCGCTACCCGAGGACACTCGAACGCGACCTGCTCGTGTGCGCGGAGTCCGGGGCCGACGTCGTCTTCGTCCCGAGCGTGCGTGAGATGTATCCGTCGTGGCCCGCGGCGCCCTCGACGACCGTATCGGTGCGCGGCGTCAGCGCCGGCTGGGAAGGGGCGTCGCGGCCGGGTCACTTCGACGGGGTGGCCACTGTGGTGGCGAAGCTGTTCACCATTGCCGGACCCTGCCGGGCCTACTTCGGCCTGAAGGACTTCCAGCAGCTGGCGGTCGTGCGGCGCATGGCGCTCGAGCTCTCGCTCCCGGTCGAGGTGGTCGGCTGCCCCATTGTGCGCGAGGCCGACGGCCTGGCTCTGTCCAGCCGCAACGTGAGGCTCTCGTCGGCCGAGCGGCAGTCCGCCACCGTCCTCTCGCGCGCTCTGGCCGCCGGCCGGGCCGCCGTGGGGGCCGGCGAGCGCTCGGGCGCGGCCGTGGGGCGGGCGATGCGGGCGGTCGTCGCCGACGAGCCCGCGGTGGAGCTCGACTACGCCGTCGTGGTCGATGCCGACTCGCTCGAAGAGGTGGTGACCCTCGGCGACGTCGCGTCCCTGCGCCTCCTCATCGCCGCCCAGGTGGGCCCGGTCAGGCTGATCGACAACAGTGCCGCCCTGCCGGCGGCCGCCGACGCCCGCGCCGTGCCCGGGGAGAACGAGAAGGCACGCCAACTCGAAAGGATTGGGTGAGCCGATGCGCCGCCGCATGATGAAGTCCAAGATCCACCGGGCCACGGTCACCGGGGCCAACCTGCACTACGTGGGCTCGGTGTCCATCGACACCGAGCTGATGGCGCTGGCGGACATCCTCCCCTACGAGCAGGTCGCCGTGCTCGACATCGACAACGGCGCGCGCTTCGAGACGTACGCCATCGAGGGCGAGAGCGGCCAGATCTGCCTCAACGGTGCGGCGGCCCGCCTGGTGGCGCCGGGCGACAAGGTGATCATCATCACCTACGCCGACTACGAGCGCGCCGAGCTCGAGTCGTACATCCCCCGCGTCGTTCACGTCGACGGGCGCAACCGGGTGATCGACGAGGTGTCGGCCCAGCTCGACGCCGAGCTCACGCTGAACGAACCGGCGTGACCACCGGGGCCCGGCCCGGACCCTTCGACGTCCTGGTCCTGGGCAGCGGTGTCGCCGGGCTGTCGGCCGCGGTGCGCCTGGCCGGACCCGGCGGGCCCACGCCGCCGCTCTCCCTCGGCGTGCTGACCAAGGGCGCGCTCTCCCAGTCGGCGACCCGCTGGGCCCAGGGCGGCGTTGCCGCGGTCCTCGGCGCCGACGAGGACTCGACCGACCTGCACCTCGCCGACACGCTGGCGGCCGGCGCCGGTCTGTGCGACGAGGAGGCGGTGCGCATCCTCGTCGACGAGGGTCCTGGGCGGGTGCACGAGCTGATCGCGCTCGGGGTGGAGTTCGACCGCGAGGCCACCGGATCGCTGGCGCTGGCCCGCGAGGGAGGCCACTCCCGGCCGCGCGTCGTGCACGCCGGCGGTGCCGCCACGGGTGCGGAAGTCGAGCGCGCGCTCGTCGACGCCACCTACCGTTCGGCCAGCGCCGTGCTGGAGGGCTGGTTCGCGCTCGACCTTCTGGTCGAGGACGGACGGTGCGTGGGAGTGCGGGCCCTGCCGCCCGGCGGTGACGGGCCGGTCGAGGTGCGGGCGGGTCACGTCGTGCTGGCCACCGGCGGTGCCGGGCAGCTCTTCTCGGTCACCACCAACCCCTCCGAGTCGACCGGTGACGGCGTGGCCATGGCCCTGCGGGCCGGCGTGCCGACGGGCGACCTCGAGTTCGTGCAGTTCCACCCGACCGCGCTGCACCACCCGGCCATGCCGCGCCCCCTGCTCTCGGAGGCCCTGCGCGGGCATGGCGCACTGCTGCGCGACCGGGACGGCGAGCGCTTCGTCGACGAGCTGGCGCCCCGCGACGTGGTCAGCCGGGCCATGGCGGCGCGCATGGCCGAGCAGGGTGTCGACCACCTCTGGCTCGATGCCACGGACCTCGAGCGCTTCTCGGCGCGCTTCCCCACCATCGCCGCCTCGCTCGCCTCCATCGGGCTCGACCCCCAGCACGACTGGCTCCCGATCGCGCCGGCCGCGCACCATCTGTCGGGTGGGGTGTTCACCGACCTGTGGGGCGCCACAGCCCTGCCCGGGTTGTGGGCCGTGGGCGAGGTGGCCTGCACCGGGGTCCACGGGGCCAACCGGCTCGCCTCCAACTCGCTGCTCGAGGGCATGGTGTTCGGCGCCCGGCTGGCCGAGCGCATCCCGTCGGGCGCACGGAGCCCCGAGCCGAGTGGCGCGCTGCGCGCCGTGCTGGGCGAGGAGCCGATCGACGGCATCGGATGCACCGTCCTGGAGACGCCGGCCGCGGCGCCATCGCCCGCCCTCGACCGGTTGCCGGGCCTGGACGTGACCAAGCTGCGCGACACGGTGCAGCGCTCGATGACGCGAGGAGCGGGCGTCATGCGCAGTGCCGAGTCGCTGGCCGGCGCCCGGGCCGTCGTTGACGACGCGGCCGCCGCGCTCGGGGACCCGGCCGGCTCCGTCGGCGCCGGGGAGCTGGCCAACCTGCTGCGGGTAGCGGACGCGCTGCTCGTCTCCGCGCTGGCCCGCACCGAGAGCCGGGGTGCCCACGCCCGGGTCGAGTACCCCGACACCGTCCCGTCGTGGCGGCGGCGCCTCGTGCACGGCCGCGCCGTGCCAAGGGAGGAGCCGCACCGTGGGTGAGGAGGCCGCCGAGACGTACGCGCGGGCCGTGCGCGAGGCCGTCGGGCGCGCGCTGGCCGAGGACCTGGGGCCCGAGGGAGACCTCACGGCGGCCCTGGTGCCCGAGAGCGTACGCGCGCACTTCGCGCTGCGCGCCCGCCGGGGCGGGGTCCTGGCGGGCGCGGACTGCGCCACCGAGACCTTCCGGCGCGTCGGCCCCGAGGTCGAGCTGCGGTGGCTGGCGGTCGACGGCGACGTGCTCGAGGCGGGCGACACGGTGCTCGAGGTGACCGGTCCGCTGCGTCCGATCCTGACGGCCGAGCGCACCGCGCTGAACTTCCTCGGGCGCCTGTCCGGTGTCGCGACGCTGACGGCACGGTTCGTCGCCGCCGCGCACGAGACCAACCCGTCGGTGGCCGTGCTCGACACCCGCAAGACCACACCGGGACTGCGCATCCTCGAGAAGGCGGCGGTGCGGGCCGGCGGCGGCACCAGCCACCGGTCGGGGTTGTCCGACGCGGTGCTCGTGAAGGACAACCACCTCGCCGGCACGAGCATCACGGAGGCGGTCGGCCGTGCCCGTGCGTTGTGGCCGGGCCGGATGGTCGAGATCGAGTGCGACGCGCTCGACCAGGTGGCCGAGGCCGCCCGGGCCGGCGCGGATGCCGTGCTGCTCGACAACATGGACGCGGGCACCGTCCGCGAGGCCATCGCGGTGGCGCGCGAGGAGGCGCCCGGGCCGATCCTGACCGAGGTGTCCGGTGGGGTGACGCTGGCCACCGTCGGCGCCTATGCCGCCGCCGGGCCGGACCGTATCTCGGTCGGCGCGCTGACCCATTCGGCCCCGGTGCTCGACCTCGGGCTCGACCTGATCTGGACCAAGGCCGGCCCGGACGACACGACGACGGGTGGGAGCTGAGCCGTGCTCCTGGTCATTGACGTGGGCAACACGGAGACGGTGATCGGGCTTTACGCCTCCGACGACGACGGCCGCGTCCCGCCGCCCGAGGAGAGCATCGGCGTCGGCATCGGGACCGAGCACGACCCGACGGCGCCGCGCGGGCTCACGCACCACTGGCGCCTCTCGACCGTCCCCAGCCGCACCCCGGACGAGCACGCGGTGCTCCTCACCCAGCTGCTGGATCTCGAGGGTCTCGACATCTCGACGTCGGTCTCGGGCATCGCCGTCAGCTCGTCGGTCCCGCACGTGACGGGCGAGCTCCGCCAGATGGCCTCGCGCTGGTTCTCCACCCTGCCCTGCGTCGTACTCGGCCCCGGCACCAAGAGCGGCATGCCGATCCTCTACGACAACCCCAAGGAGGTCGGGGCGGACCGCATCGCCGACGCCGTCGGGGCCTACGACCTCTACGGCGGCCCCTGCGTCGTCGTCGACATGGGCACCGCCACGACGGTGGAGGCCATCAGCGCCAAGGGCGAGTACATGGGTGGCGCCATCACGCCGGGGGTCGGCGTCAGCCTCGACGCCCTCTACCAGTCGGCCGCGGCGCTGCGCCGCGTGGAGCTGGTCGAGCCGCGCAGCGTCATCGGGCGCTCCACCGTCGAGTCGATCGAGGCGGGGACGCTCTACGGCTTCGCCGGGCTCGTCGACGCGCTGGCTCGCCGGTTCATGGAGGAGCTCGGCCCCGCCACCGTGGTCGCCACGGGAGGGTTCAGTTCGCTCATCGCGCCGTATTCGGACACCATTGAGCACGTGGAGCCCTGGCTGACCCTGCACGGCCTGCGCATCGTGTACGAGCGCAACGTCCCTTCATGAGCGGGCCGACCCCGCCGGAGATCCCCTACCGCTTCGCACGCTCTCACGACACGGCCGCGGTCGTCGAGGCCTGGTCGTCGCTCGCTCCCGGGGAGGAGTCCGGCGTCACCGTCGGGGTGGCGGGCCGCATCATGCTCCTGCGCGATCAGGGCAAGGCCGCGTTCGCCGAGCTGCGCGACAACTCGGGCTCGGTCCAGCTGTTCGCGCGGGCGGCCGAGACGCCGCGCTTCGAGGAGTTCACCAAGCGCAACCTGGGCGACTGGGTCGGCGTCACCGGTGAGGTCGTGCGGACCCGGCGGGGCGAGCTCTCGGTCAAGGTCGGCGAGTGGTCGCTGCTGGCCGAGGCGCGGCGCAACTTCGGCGACAAGTGGCACGGCGTCAGCGACGTCGAGACGCGGTACCGCCAGCGCGAGGTCGACCTGTGGGCCAACGAGCGCTCGCGCCAGCTGCTGCGTCTGCGCAGCGACGTCGTGCGCCACATGCGCCGGCGCCTGTGGGAGCAGGGCTTCGTCGAGGTCGAGACGCCGCTGCTGCACCCCATCGCGGGCGGCGCCACGGCGCGCCCGTTCGTGACGCACCACAACACGTTCGACACCGACTTCTACCTGCGCGTCGCGCCCGAGCTCTACCTCAAGCGGCTCGTCGTCGGCGGCTTCGACAAGGTGTTCGAGATCGGCCGCAGCTTCCGCAACGAGGGCATCTCGCCGCGCCACAACCCCGAGTTCACGACGCTCGAGCTCTACCAGGCCTACGCCGACTACACCGACACGATGGTCGTCTTCGAGGAGCTCGTGGCCGGGCTGGCGCTGGACGTGCTGGGGACGACGCAGCTGACCTACGGGGGGCGGGACCTCGACCTCGCGACGCCGTGGCGGCGCGCCACAATGAGCGAGCTCATCGCGGAGGCCACGACCTTCACGCTCGACGTGCGCTCGCCCCGGGCCGAGCTCGCCACGGTCGCGGCCGAGGTCGGGATCGAGGTGGACCCTGCGTGGGGGCCGGGCAAGATCCTGCTCGAGATCTACGAGAAGACGACCGAGCCCGAGCTGTGGGGCCCCGTCTTCGTCGTCGACTACCCGGCCGAGGTGTCCCCGCTGGCCCGGCGCCACCGCGACGGCCCCGAGCTCGTCGAGCGCTACGAGCCCGTGGTGGCCGGCCGCGAGCTGGGCAACGGGTTCACCGAGCTGATCGACCCCGACGACCAGCGCGCCCGGTTCGAGGAGCAGGCGGCCAAGGCCCGGGCGGGTGACGACGAGGAGTCCGCGGTGATCGACGAGGACTATCTCCGCGCCCTCGAGTACGGGCTGCCCCCGACCTCGGGGTTCGGGCTTGGCGTCGACCGCCTGCTGATGCTGCTGGGCGACGCGGCCAACATCCGGGAGGTCATCGCCTTCCCCACGCTGCGCCCCGACCGGGGCTGAGGCGCCCGCCCCCGCCCGCGGCCACGGTTCCTTCCGGTCTCCTTATATTTCGGGGTCTTGCCTTTATATTTCGGGGTCTTCCCTCAAATCCCAATGACAGTTCCCTCACATCTCGCACCCAGTGTGGGTGTGCCGCCGGAGGGTGGTCGAGAGTGCACAGAGCACCGAGGTCCAAGGAGGACACCATGTTTCGCACGATCATCGTAGGAACCGCAGTCGCCGGTGCCCTGACCTTCGGCGCGGCCGGCATCGCCGGTGCGTCGACCCCCGCCACCGGCGCGTCGGGAGCCGGCAAGGCCGCCCTGTGCGCCAAGCTCCCGGCCGTGCAGGCCAAGGTCCAGAAGGTGGAGGCCAAGGTCACGGCCTGGGTGCCCAAGGCGGAGGCGCGTGAGGCGACCTTGAAGGCGGACGGCAAGACGAAGCGCGCCGACGCCATCGCCAACCGGATCACCAGGATCCAGAACCGCGAGACCAAGGTGAACGCCCGGCTGGCCAAGGCCCAGGCGGCCTGCAGCGCCGCCGGGACCGGCACGACCGCCGGCTGACCGTCGAGGTCAGTCCGGGAGATCGATCAGCAGTTCGGCCGCCAGCCGGGAGAGTCCCGCCCGCAGTTCAGGTTGGATGATCCCGGCGGTGGCCTTCTGCGCCTCGTCCACGTAGCGGCGCGCCTCGACCACGGACTCGGCGATCCCCGGCGACGCCATCACGATGCCCCGGGCCTTGTCGCGTTCGGGCTGCGCGAGAGGTTGCCCGAGCAGGGCCCGCAGGTTGGGCCCGGCGTCGGGATCGGCCAGCGCCACCAGCGCCGGCAGCGTGTAGATGCCCTCGGCCAGATCCTGCCCCGCCGGCTTCTGCAGTTGGCCGTCCGTGGCCGTGATGTCGAGGATGTCGTCGCGGATCTGGAACACCATGCCGAAGCAGCGCCCGAACTCCGTGCACGCGTCGACCTCGGACGCGGGGAGCCCGCCGGTCAGCGCGCCGATGCGGCAGGACGTCGCGGTGAGCGCGGCCGTCTTGCCGCTGATGGACGCGACGTAGTCCTCGCGGCTGCGGGAGACCTGGAAGGCAGAGCGGACCTCGGTCACCTGTCCCTGGCACAGCCGGCCCAGCGTGTCGGCCAGAAGCGCCGCGATCTCAGTGCCGAGCCCGGCTGCGATGGCCGCGCTGCGGGCCAGGAGATAATCGCCGGCGACGATGGCGACCAGGTTTCCGAAACGGCTGTTGACACTCTCGACGTTGCGGCGGATGGTCGCCTCGTCGATGACGTCGTCGTGGTACAGGGAGGCCAGGTGGACGAGCTCCACCGCCACCGCGCCCAGCAGGTCGTCCTCGGTTGCCTCCCGGTTGCCCCCCGTGGCCGCGGCCAGGGCGAGCAGGGGTCGCAGCCGCTTGCCCCCGGCGGCGATCAGGTGCGTGGTGACCTCGTCCAGGAAGCTGTCGCCCGTGACGACACAGGCGGTGAGCAGGGGTTCCAGTCGCCCTAGGCCCTCTTGCAGGCGTGGCAGGCCGAGGGCCTCGGTCGGGTTCACTGGTCCAAACGTTAGGGCACGGCTGCCGAAGTCCGACAACCGCCGGGCACCAGGGCCGCAGGAATTGCCGTCCGGCGCGGTTTTCCTGGTGGATGCGGGACCTGCCGGCTGCGGCGTGATGGACTAAGGCCACAGGTACACTGGGCCGAGAAGCAAGAGGAACAAGGAGAGGCGGTCAGGGTGTTCGAACGTTTCACCGACCGGGCCCGGAGGGTGTTGGTGCTGGCGCAAGAGGAAGCGCGCCTGCTGAATCACAGCTTTATCGGCACCGAGCACATCCTCCTGGGGTTGATCCACGAGGGAGAGGGCGTCGCCGCGAAGGCCCTCGAGTCCCTGGGGATCTCGTTGGAGGCCGTCCGCGAGAAGGTCGAAGAGACGATCGGCATGGCCGGCACCGCGCCGAGCGGCTCGCCGCCGTTCACGCCCCGGGCCAAGAAGGTGCTGGAGCTCTCGTTGCGCGAGGCGTTGCAACTCGGGCACAGCTACATCGGCACCGAGCACATGCTCCTCGGCCTCGTGCGCGAGGGCGAGGGCGTCGCGGCGACCGTGCTGGTCAGCCTCGGGGCCGATCTCGGCCGCGTGCGCCAGCAGGTCATCCAGCTGATGTCGGGCAACCAGGGCAAGGAGTCCGTGGGCGCCAGCCAGGGCTCGAGCTCGGGCGACAACCCGTCGGGCTCGCCGGTGCTCGACCAGTTCGGCCGCAACCTGACCCAGCTGGCCCGTGACGGCAAGCTGGACCCGGTCATCGGACGTGCAAAAGAGATCGAACGCGTGATGCAGGTGCTGTCGCGCCGCACCAAGAACAACCCCGTCCTCATCGGCGAGCCCGGTGTCGGCAAGACGGCGATCGTCGAGGGCCTGGCCCAGCGCATCGTGTCCAACGAGGTTCCCGAGACGCTGACCGGCAAGCAGCTCTACACGCTCGACCTCGGCGCGCTCGTGGCGGGCAGCCGCTACCGCGGCGACTTCGAGGAGCGCCTGAAGAAGGTCCTCAAGGAGATCCGCACGCGGGGCGACATCGTCCTCTTCATCGACGAGATCCACACCCTGGTCGGCGCCGGCGCCGCCGAGGGTGCGATCGACGCCGCCTCCATCCTCAAGCCGATGTTGGCGCGCGGCGAGCTGCAGACCGTCGGCGCGACGACGATCGACGAGTACCGCAAGCACCTCGAGAAGGACGCGGCGCTCGAGCGGCGCTTCCAGCCCGTCAAGGTCGACCAGCCGACGGTGGCGCTGACCATCGACATCCTCAAGGGCCTGCGCGACCGCTACGAGTCGCACCACGCGGTGAGCATCACCGACCAGGCCCTGGTGGCCGCGGCCAACCTGGCCGACCGCTACCTGGCCGACCGCTACCTGCCGGACAAGGCGATAGACCTGATCGACGAGGCGGGCAGCCGCCTGCGCATCCGGCGCATGAGCACGCCGCCGGACGCCAAGAAGCTCGACGAGGAGATTGCCCGCCTGCGCGCCGACAAAGAGGCCGCCATCGAGAAGGGCGCCTTCGAGCAGGCCAAGAAGCTGGCCGAGCAGGAGAAGGAGCGGCTCGACCGCAAGGAGAGCCAGGAGGCCGAGCTGCGGGCCGAGGGCGTCGACCTGTTCGACGTCGTCGACGAGGAGGTCATCGCCGAGGTGCTGGCCGCCTGGACCGGCATCCCCGTCTACCGCCTCACCGAGGAGGAGACGGCCAAGCTGCTGCGCATGGAGGAAGAGCTCCACAAGCGCGTGATCGGCCAGGAGGAGGCGCTGAAGGCGCTGTCGCGGGCCATCCGTCGCACCCGGGCCGGTCTCAAGGACCCCAAGCGGCCGAGCGGGTCGTTCATCTTCCTGGGCCCGACGGGCGTCGGCAAGACCGAGCTGGCCAAGACCCTGGCCGAATTCCTCTTCGACGACGAGGACGCGCTAATCCAGCTCGACATGTCCGAGTACATGGAGAAGCACACGGTCAGCCGCCTCGTCGGCTCGCCTCCCGGCTACGTCGGGTACGAGGAGGGCGGCCAGCTCACCGAGGCCGTCCGGCGCAAGCCGTTCTCCGTGGTCCTCTTCGACGAGGTCGAGAAGGCGCACCCCGACGTGTTCAACACGCTGCTGCAGATCCTCGAGGACGGGCGGCTCACCGACGCGCAGGGCCGTACGGTCGACTTCAAGAACACGGTGCTGATCATGACCTCGAACCTCGGGACGGCCGACCTCCGCAAGGCCAACATCGGCTTCGCCAAGACGTCGGAGGCCGTGACCTACGAGCGGATGAAGGCCAAGGTGGACGAGGCGCTCAAGGCGCACTTCCGCCCCGAGTTCCTGAACCGCATCGACGAGGTGATCGTCTTCCACGAGCTGTCGCGTGCCGAGGTGACCGAGATCGTCGACCTCCTCATGTCGCGCACCGTCAAGCAGCTGTCGGAGCAGGGCATCGGCCTCGAGCTGACCCCGGCCGCCCGTACGCACCTGGCCGAGAAGGGCTACGACCCCCAGCTGGGAGCGCGACCGCTGCGTCGGGCCATCCAGCAGTTGGTCGAGGACCCGTTGTCCGAGCGCATCCTCTGGAAGGAATTCCGCGTCGGCGAGACCATCGTCGTCGACGTCGAGGAGTCGCCCATCGACGGCGAGGGCCCGCAGCTCAGCTTCACGGCGATCGAGGGGATTCAGCCTCCGCCGCTCGAGCTGGCCGGCGCCGGCGCTGACGCCGAATAGTTCGTTCGGCATCAGGGGTGCGCTGCTTACGCCCCCTCTGGAGTTGAGGGTCGGAAGAGTCGCCCGGTCGAGGACGGGCGCGCCTGCTGCGCCTGCTCCGGAGGGCGAGAACATTTCGTGTGTATATACCCACTAGGCGCCTAGTGTCCCGGAAGGTTGAAGCGCCGTGAAAACGAAAGTCATGCGCTGACGTTGATGGCGGCGCAGTAGGCGGCCAGGCGTTCGAGGATCTGTTCGGCGCTCTTGGTCCACACGAACGGACGCGGGTTTTCGTTCCAGGTGGCAGCCCAGTCCAAGATGTCGGCGGCCAGCTCTTTGACGTTGCGATGCGCGGAGCGCTTCAACTTCTTGGTGGTGAGCGCAGAGAACCACCGCTCCACGAGGTTCATCCACGACCCGTACGTCGGGGTGAAGTGGAAGTGGAACCGGCGGTGACGCAACAACCAGCGGTGGACCTGGGGGGTCTTGTGGGTGGCGAGGTTGTCGAGGATCACGTGCACATCGAGCTCGGCGGGGACCTCGCGGTTGACCTTGTTCAAGAAGGCGATGAAGTCGGCGCTGGTGTGGGACTTGCGGATGTCGGTGATCACGGTCCCCGTCGCCACATCGAGGGCGGCGAAGAGGTCGCAGGTGCCGTTGCGCTCGTAGTCGTGGGTGGCCCGGGCCGGGGTAGTGGGCAACATGGGCAGGGTGGGCGCGGTGCGATTGAGCGCTTGGATCTGGGGTTTCTCGTCGATGGCGAACACGGCGGCGGCCACCGGCGGGCTCATGTAGAGCCCGACGAGATCACGGATCTTTTCCACCAGGTCCGGGTCGGGCGACACCTTGAAGGAGTCCTCGCGCCAGGGCTTGAGCCCGAAGGCCCGCCAGATCTCTCGCACCGTGGTGTGGCTGATCTTGTGCTTGGCCGCCAGGGTGCGCGTCGACCAGTGCGTGGCGTCGGGCGGTGCGCTCTCGAGCGTCTCGACCACGACCGCTTCGATCACCTCGTCACCGATGGTGCGCGCCGCTCCCGGACGTGGGGCGTCGACGAGGCCGTCGAGGCGACCCTCGGCGAAGCGGTTCCGCCACTTGCCTACCGTCACCGGATTACAACCCAGCTCAGCCGCGATCTCAGCGTGGGTGGCTCTCCCCGCCGCGCAGGCCAGCACGATCTTGGATCGCAACGCCAGCGCTTGGGACGACGAATGCCGGCGCGCCCAGCGCTCGAGGGTGGCGCGTTCGTCGGCGCTCAAATGGATCTCGACGGTGGGGCGTCCTCTTCGGGCCATGGCGTTCCTCCGATGTTGGCGTATAACACCGGACCAACGCGGCCCAACCGAGAAAATTCCCGTTCAGCCAATATTTCTTGGCGGTTCAACTTTCCAGGACACTAGTGGGTATATACACATTGAAGACGTCCGGCGGCTGAGGGTCGGCGCAGCGCCTGGGTCGACGGAGACCTCAGTTCTCCCAGCAGTAGGTGAAGCTCCCGCGCGGCGCCGCGCCACAGTCCGGAAGCCGGAGCGCTTGGAAGTTCGGGTTGCCGGCGCCAGCCGGTGCGTAGGTGAGCCCGAGCGGCGCGGCCGGCTCGAACCCGAACCGCCCGTAGTACGCGGGGTCGCCGAGCAGAACGAGCAGGGGCCAGCGTGCCTCTTCCGCCGCGCCGAGCAGGGCCCCCACCAATGCGCTGCCGGCGCCCCGACGCTGGTGCGATGTCGCGATGCAGACGGGTGCCACGCCGGCGACCGGAGTCGGCTCGCCGTCGAGGCGCCCCGGCGCCGCCTGCAGGTGGCCGACGACCGTTCCACCCTCGTCGGCCACGAGCTCAAGAAGGGGGCGACCTTCTTGCGCCGACCAGGTGCCGCGGACGATGGCCAGTTCCTCGCCCACGTCACGCGTCCCGCCGAACGAGAACGCGTCCTCCACGACGGCCAGGATCTGGGGCTTGTCGACGGGGAGCGCGAGACGAATGATCAGTGCCACGGGCGCCCCAAAAGAGATGTGGTCGCGCGCATGGACAGAGCCTGCATCGGCGCAGGGCCCGGCGTCGAGGGCCCTCTCTGTCCCTCTCTGTCCCTCTCTGTCCGTGTCCCTCTCTGTGCCCACAATGAGTGAGACACCCCTCCAATAGGGTGCCGCCATGGCCCCGACTCCCCGCACGCGCGCCCGCGACGGAGGTGCGTACTTGTGTGGCGCATGCGAAGCGACGTCGCTGCAGTGGTCGGGCCGCTGCCCGGCCTGCGGGGAGTGGAACACGCTCGGCCCGGCGCCTGTGCGCCGTGGGAAGACGCAGTCCCGCCCAGGAGAGGCCCCCCCGGCGTTGGCGCTGGTCGATGTCTCGACCGACGGCACCCACCCACTCCCGACCGGCGTCAGCGAGCTCGACCGGGTCATGGGCGGCGGCGTGGTCGCCGGATCGGTCACGCTCTTGTTCGGGCCCCCCGGCATCGGCAAGTCGACACTCCTCTTCCAGGTCCTCTCGTCTCTTGCCGCGACCGGGCTGGACGTCATGTTGGCCTCGGCCGAGGAGTCGCTGGCCCAGGTGCGCGGGCGGGCGTCGCGCATCGGGGCGGTCCCCCGGAACCTCCTCGCCATTGAGGGGCCGGACGTCGAGGCGATCGAGGCGGCGGTCGAGCGCCACCGCCCGGCGCTGGTGGTGGTCGACTCGCTCCAGTCGGTGTCCGACCCCGAGTTGGGGCAGCCGGCGGGCAGCCTGGCCCAGGTGCGGACCTGCGTCGAGCGCCTGACCCGCATGGCCAAGTCGAGCGGCGCGCCGCTGCTCCTGGTGGGCCACGTGACCAAGGACGGCGACCTCGCCGGCCCACGGGCCGTCGAGCACCTGGTCGACACCGTGCTCTCGTTCGACGGTGACCGTCACCACGCGCTGCGCGTCCTGACCTCGGTCAAACACCGCTTCGGCCCGACCGGGGAGGTCGGCATCTTCGAGATGCGCGACGACGGCCTGCGCGCCGTGCCCGATCCCGGCCCGCTCCTGCTGGGCGACCGTATGGCCGGCGTCCCGGGCAGCGTGGTCGTGCCGGTCCTGCAGGGCCGCCGGCCGTTGCTCGTCGAGGTGCAGGCGCTCCTCGGTCCCGGAACGGGCGGCGGCACGGGCCCGCCGCGGCCCCAGACCCTGGGCATCGACGCGGCACGGGCCAACCTCCTGCTCGCGGTCCTGGCGTGCCGCACCATGGTCGAGATCCCATCATCGGCCCAGATGTTCGCCGCCGCCGTGGGCGGTATCACCGTCACCGAGCCGGCGGCCGACCTGGCCGTCGCCCTGGCCATGGCCTCGGTCATCACGGACCGGCCCCTGCCGCCCGACGTCGTGGTGTTCGGTGAGCTCGGACTGGCCGGCGAGGTGCGCACCGTCCCGGGCGCGGACCGTCGGCTGGCCGAGGCCCACCGCGCCGGCTTCACCCGGGCGCTGGTACCGGCTTCGGCGCTGAGCACGCCCGCCGAGCCGCCGACCGGCATGGTCGTGCACGGGGTGCGCACGCTGGCCGAGGCGCTGACCCTGGCCCGATCGGAGGTCGGCGCGCGGGGCGCGCCGGGTACGATGCCCGGGTGGCCGACGGTGCCGGCGGCAGCCAGCCTCTGAACGACGCGCTGGCGATGATCGCGCCGGGCACCCGGCTCCGCGAGGGTCTCGACCGGATCTTGCAGGCCAAGCACGGCGCGCTGATCCTGGTGGGCGACGACCCGGCCGTCCTCTCGGTGTGCACCGGAGGGTTCCTCCTCGACGCGGAGTACAGCCCCCAGCGCCTGTCCGAGCTGGCCAAGATGGACGGCGCCATCATCCTGGCCGCCGACGCCTCGCGCATCGCCCGGGCCAACGTGCACCTCGTCCCCAAGGCCACCATCTCGACGTCGGAGACCGGCACTCGCCACCGCACGGCCGAACGGGTGGCCCGCTCCATCGACGTTCCGGTGATCGCCGTCTCCGAGGCCATGGCGACCATTGCGGTGTACCGCAACGACCGCAAGCACACGACGCAGTCGGCGGGCTGGCTCATCGACCGCTCGAGCCAGGCGCTCGCCACCCTGCAGCGTTTCCGGGCCCGCTACGACGACGCCCTGTCGGCGCTGACCCGGCTCGAGATGGAGGACTCGGTCTCGGTGCGTGACGTCGTCTCGGCGCTGCAGCCGGGCGAGATGGTGCGCCGCATCGCCGAGGAGATCGAGGGCCACCTCGTCGAGCTCGGATCGGACGGCCGGCTCATCCACCTGCAGACGGAGGAACTCAGCTCCGGCGTGGCCGAGACCCTGGCCCTGGTCCTGCGCGACTACTCCGACGACAAGGGAATCGCCCACCTGCGCTCGCTGTCCGCCGACGCGCTCATGGACCTGCCCAAGGTGATGGCTGCGCTGGATCTGCCCGCGCCGGACGGTCAGCTGCACGCAGAGCTGGCGCCGCACGGGTACCGGTTGCTCCACCGGCTGCCCCAGCAGCTGTCCGAGACGCTCATCGAGCGCCTGGTGCAGCGCTTCGGCTCGCTGCCCGAGATCCTCTCCGCCTCGGCGGCCGAGCTCGAGTCGGTGGACGGCATCGGTGCCGCCACCGCCCGCCACGTGCGCGACGGCCTGGCCCGTCTGGTCGAGGCCAGCATCTTCGAGCGATACGAATGACCGGGTGGGTCTGGTAAAATAGGAGGTCACCGCCGGACGAGCCCATGCCCGTCCCGGAACCTCTGCGGAGCATCGCCCGCAGATCTGCATGCCCGTGCGGGCGGCAGCCGATCCACCCTAAGGAGTCGTGAGTCCTGTGCCCTTCAAGGTCGGAGACAAAGTCGTCTACCCCCACCACGGGGCCGCCGTCATAGAGAAGCGCGAGACCAAGGTCGCCTTCGGCGAGAAGAAGGAGTACCTGGTCCTGCGCCTGGCCTACGGCGATCTGATCCTCAACGTCCCCGCCGACAACACCGACGGGGTGGGCCTGCGCGAGGTGATCAACGACGAGGAGGTCGAGGAGGTGTTCGCCGTGCTGCGCAAGAAGGAGGCGCGCATGCCGACGAACTGGTCCCGCCGCTACAAGAACCACTCCGAGAAGCTGCGCTCGGGCGACATCTACCAGGTGGCCGAGGTGGTCCGGAACCTGTCCATCCGGGACAAGGACAAGGGTCTTTCCGCCGGGGAGAAGCGGATGCTCCAGCGGGCGCGCCAGATCCTCGTCTCCGAGTTGACCTTCGCCCTCAACGTGGACGAGGAGACGGCCGAAGAGCGCCTCAATGAGGCACTGACCTGATCGACCGGCCCGGTCGTCCCGTGGCCCGGGTGTGGTCCATCGTCGTGGCCGGGGGTTCCGGCCGGCGCTTCGGCCGGATGAAGCAGTTCTCCGCCCTGGGCGGCCGCCCGGTGCTGGAGTGGGCCGTCGCGGCGTGCCGGCCCCGTTCCGCCGGCGTGGTCCTCGTGGTCCCCGCCGCGCCCGGCGGCCATGACCTTCACGGCGCCGATGCCGTCGTCACCGGTGGCGCGACGCGATCCGAGTCGGTGCGCTGCGGCCTGGCGGCGGTGCCGGCCGACGCGGAGGTGATCGTGGTGCACGACGCGGCGCGGCCGCTCGCCTCGCCTGCGCTCTTCGACGCCGTGCTCGACGCGGTGGACGGCGGGGGAGCGGACGGTGCCGTGCCCGGCATCCCGCCGAGTGACACCATCAAGGCCGTGGACGAGTCCGGGCGGGTCACCAGCACGCTCGACCGCGCCGCGCTGGTCGCCGTCCAGACGCCGCAGGCGTTCCGGGCGGCCGTGCTGCGGCGGGCCCACGAGCATGCCCCCGCGAGCGCCACCGACGACGCCATGCTGGTGGAGGCCCAAGGCGGCTCGGTCCAGGTGGTGCCCGGCGAGCCGGGCAATCTCAAGATCACCGGTCCCGGCGATCTCGAGGCGGCCGAACGCCTGCTGGCGGAGCTGGGGCGGTGAGCGTGCGCATCGGCCAGGGCATCGACATCCACCGCTTCTCGGACGACCCGCACCGCCCACTGGTCCTCGGCGGCGTCGAGATCGAGGGCGCGCGCGGTCTCGGCGGGCACAGCGACGCCGACGCGGTGTGCCACGCCCTGGCGGACGCCGTGCTGGGCGCCGTGGGCCTGGGCGACCTGGGCCGGCACTTCCCCGACACGGACCCCGTGTGGGAGGGCGCGGACAGCGTGTCGCTGCTCACCGAGGTGGTCGGCATGGCGGGTGCGCACGGCTTCGCCTGCGCCAACGCCGACTGCACCATTATCGCCGACGCCCCCCGCCTGGCCCCGCACACGGCCGCCATGGTCGAGCGTCTCAGCGCCGTGCTGCAGGCCCCCGTCTCGGTCAAGGCGACCAGGGCGGAGGGGCTCGGGGCGCTGGGCCGGGCCGAGGGCATCGCCTGCCTGGCCGTCGTGCTCATGGAGTCGGCGTGAGCCGCCGCCCGCCCCGGGGTGCGCCGCGGCGCGCCGGCTCGCCGCGACAAGAGTCCCGCCGGGGCCAGGACCAGCGCCGAGGCCAGGGCGGCCCGCTGCCCGACCGCCGGCCCGGCCCGCGCAGCGAGCTCGGGGGCGATCAGGTCGAGGGACGCCGCGCCGTGCTCGAGCTGCTCTCGGTGGGGCGCCGCACCGTGCGCCGGATCCTGCTGGCCGAGGAGCAGGACCCCTCGCCCCAGCTGGACCGGATCGAGGAATTGGCGGCGCGGCTACGAGTCCCCGTCGAGACGGTGCCCCGTGCCCGGCTCGACGCCCAGGCCCGCACTGAGGCACCGCAGGGTGTCCTCGCGCTGGCCCGCCCGCTCGAACCCGTCGCGCTCGAAGACCTGGCCGCGGCGGACCGCCGCGGCACGGCGCCGTTCCTCCTGGTCGCCGCCGGCATCACCGATCCCCGGAACCTGGGGGCGCTGCTGCGCAGCGCCGAGTGCGCGGGCGTGACCGGCGTCGTGCTGCCGCGCCACCGCTCGGCCCGCCTGTCGCCCACCGTGACCAAGACGGCGGCCGGGGCGATCGAACACCTGCCCTTCGCGGTGGTGGGCGGCGTGCCGGCCGCGCTGAGCGAGCTGCGCGAGCTCGGGGTGTGGTCGATCGGCCTGGCCGGCGAGGCGGAGCAGTCGCTCTACGACCTGCCGCTGGGCGAGGGACCTGTCGCGCTGGTGGTCGGCAGCGAGGAGAAGGGACTGGCGCCCTTGGTGCGCCGGCGCTGCGATGCGGTGGTGGCCATTCCGCAGCACGGCGCGCTGCCCTCCCTCAACGTCGGCGTGGCGGGGGCGGTTGCCTGCTTCGAGGTGGCGCGCCAGCGCGGCGCCAACCTCGGCCGCGCTTAGGCCACCGCCGCCACCTCGGACGTGCAGAACGCGCACCGACGCGCCGCGACGGGGATGTCGCTCAAGCACTCCGGGCACTCGCGCGTCTCGGGCTTCGGTTCCTCCGTCGGCAGGAGGTTGAGACGCCGCATCAGCGTGGTGAGCGGCACGACGATGGCGAAGAACACGACGGTCGCCACAATGAGGAACGACACCAGCGCGTTGAGGAACGACCCGTACTTGAACGTCGAACCGTGCAGCCGGAAGGTCAGGTTGCCGAAATCGGGCTTGCCGAAGATGGCGGCGATGAGCGGCGTGATCAGGTCCGCCACGAACGCGGTGACCATCGCCGTGAAGGCCACACCGACCACGACCGCGACGGCCAGGTCCACGACGTTGCCCCGAAGGACGAACTTCTTGAAATCAGACAGCATCTGGGCTTCCCTTCTCGCGACGGCTGACGCGCCAGTTCCCTGACGTTCTGTACCCGTATCGGCTCGTTGCACCACGCAGGGACGACGACAAGGGGCCGGATATTGGAGCTGAGGGAGCCCGAGGCAGGAATCGAACCCGCGACATCTTCATTACAAGTGAAGTGCTCTACCAACTGAGCTACTCGGGCGCTGGGCTCCAGGCTACAGGCCTACCATGCCGACCCCCGGCCAGCGGAAAGGCTTGCACCGGCCGGTTGTCCGGGGCAGGCTGGACCCGCAATGGTGGACGAACAGTCGCAGACAGGGTCGTCCGGCACCGGTTCGTCCCCTTCAGGTTCGTCCGGTTCAGGTTCGTCCGGTTCACTCTCCGTCGTCCGGGCGGCGGCCGTGCTCATCCTCTTCGTCGTGGCGGTCACGATTCTCGTGGCGGTCGGGACGCGTCCGAGCGTGAGCAGTACGCCGACCACCACGTCGACCACTGCGGCGGCGGGGGCGACGACCACCACGTCCACCACCGCGGCTGCGGGCGGTGGGCCGCCCTCGACGACCACCACCACGAAGGGCGGTCACAAGGGCGCGACGACCACGACCACCACCGTGCCCCCCAGCTCGGTGAGCGTCGCGGTGGCCAACGCGACGAGCACCAACGGGCTGGCCGCGCACTACACGACGGTCATCGGCGCCGGCGGCTGGATGATGAAGACGCCGATCGACGCCTCGACCAGCGAGGCCACCTCGGCCGTCTACTACGCGGCGGGCATGCAGCAACCGGCGGCAGCCATCGCCACCTCCATCGGCGTCAAGCCGGCCCAGGTGCTCCCGCTCACGACGGCCACCCCGGTCAACGGTGTCACGGGTACCGACGTCGTGGTCGTCATCGGCGCAGACCTGGCCTCGACGACGACGACGACCACCTGACGTTGCCCGACGCGGGCGACCCCGCGGCGCGCCTGCCGGCGTTGCTGCAGCCACTGGCGGCCGAGCCGGATCGCAGCGCGCTGTTCCTCGACTTCGACGGGACGCTCGCGGCCATCGTCGAGGATCCGACCGGGGCGCGGCCGCTCCCCGGCGTGCCGGCGTTGCTGGCGGAGCTCGCCGTCCCGTTCGCACTGGTCGCGGTGATCTCGGGCCGGCCCACGGCCTTCCTGGCGGAGGTCCTGGGCTCGCCTCCGGGCGTCACCTTGGCCGGCCTCTACGGCCTCGAGCGCGCCCTGCGGGGACCCGAGCACGATGCGTGGGCGGCCGTCATCGACGAAGTGGTGGCCGAGGCGACGGCCACGGCGCCGGAGGGCGTCTACGTGGAACCGAAGGGCCTGACCGTCACGTTGCACTGGCGCCGCGCCCCCGAGCAGAAGGAGTGGGTGGTCGCCTTCGCCGCGCGCCAGCATGCCGGGCGCGACCTGATGGTGCACGAGGGACGGCACGAGCGGGAGCTTCGTCCCCCGCTCGACGTGGACAAGGGGACCGTCGTCCGGTCCCTGGTGGCAGAGCACGACCAGCGGGACGAGCCGCTCCGCGCCGTCGCTGCGTTCGGCGACGACATCGGCGACCTCCCCACCTTCGCCGCCGTGGGGGAGCTGCGCGCCCCCGACGGCCGGCCGCTCATCGCCGTCAGGGTCGCCGCGGTCGATACCGAGAGCCCGCCCGCGGTAGCCGCCGCCGCCGACCTCTCGGTGCGGGGAGCCACCGGCGCGGTGGCGCTGTTGCGGGCCCTGGCCGATGCCGCCGGGTCCGGCAACTCTCAGCCCTGAGCCGCAGCCAGCTGGTCGGCCCACCAGTCGGCTGCCGTGCGCCCGCGCACGACGGTGCGCAGTGCGGTGGCCCGCGCCGAACGCTCGGACGCGTCCATGACGAGCGCCGCGTGGAGGGCGTCTGCGGTGCCGGCGACGTCGAAGGGGTTGATCCCGAGCGCGCCGCCGCCGGCCAGGGCCAGCTCCTCCCAGGCCCCCGCCTGGCGGGACAGCACGAGCACGCCGTCGTTGGTATTGAGCAGCGGCCCTTCCTTGGCGACGAGATTGAGGCCGTCGCGCACGGGGTTGACCAGCAGCACGTCCGACAAGGTGAGCGCAGCGAGGGAGCGGGGCCAGTCGTCCTGGACCGAGAGCAGAATCGGCGTCCAGCCGTCGTCCCCGAAGGCGTGGTTGATGCGCTCGGCCGTGTGTTCCACGTCGGCGCCATAGGCGAGATACTCGGCCAGCCCCTGCCGGCTGGGATAGGCCAACGCCACGTGCACCACCCGGCCGCGCCACTCGGGACGCGCGGTCAGCAGCTCCTCGAAGGCGAGCATCCCCCGCACGATGTTCTTCGAGGGCTCCATGCGGTCGGTCCGGGCGATGATGCGGCGCCCGCCCGCCTCGGCGCGCAGCGCGCTGGCCGCGGCGGCACACTCGGGAGACGCCGCCTCTTCCTCGAGCGCGCCGGCGTCCGGACCGAGAGGGGCGACGAAGGTTCGCGGCGGCGGGCGCCCGGCCGCGGCGTAACAGGCCGTGAAGCCGGCCTCCCACTGGTGGCAGTGGAAACCGCAGGCCGAGTAGCCGGCCATGCCGTCGAGCAGCTCGGCCACCACGTCGTCGGGCAGCACGGCGAGCATGTCGGGCGCGGCGAACGGCGTGTGCAAGAAGTGCACCAGGCGCAGGTCCGGTCGAGCCTCGGCCAGCATCCGCCCGAGGAGTGAGAAGTGGTAGTCCTGCACGAACACCGCGTCGCCCGCACCCGCCCGGGCCGCGACGACGTCGGCCATGGCCCGGTTGTAGGCCCGGTAACCCTCCCAGGCCGCCCGCCAGTGGCGGTCGAAGCGGGGCCGGTGCGGCAGGTCGAACAGGTGGTGGTGGCAGTACCAGAGCGTCGTGTTGGCGACCACGTCGTAGGCCTGGCGATAGGTGTCGTCGTCCACGACCACGGGCAGCAGGTCGAGGCCGTCCTCGTGCATGCGCCCTTGGGCGACCGCCTCGCGATCCGCCGCGCCCATCGTCACCGAGGCCCACGTCGTGCCGCTCCCGGCGAGGATGCGGTGCAGGGAGGAAGCCAGGCCGCCGGCGGCGGGGACCGAGACCAGCGCGCCATCGGGCCCGGAGCGGAAGGTGAGGGGGCCGCGGTTGGAGACGACGATGGTTCCGCTCACGGGCTCACCGTTGTCTTCGTGAGCCGTGTCATCAGAAGGCAGTGCGTTCACGAGGGCCGCGGGAGCGTCGACGGCGGGACGCGCTCGAGTGCCGCCCGGAGCACGTCGACCGCCTGGGGGCGCAGCTCGTGCAGGGGCCGGTTGCGGTGGATGCGCTCGCCCAGGTCGACCTGTGCGAGGCGGTCCGCTCCCAGATGCTGCGCCACGTCGATCAGCAGGCCGAGCTCGACCCCGTAGCCGCCCGCGAAGCCGAGCTTCTCGAAGACCCAGCGGTGCGCCGCCGTCTCGCCGGCCAGCGGCTGGCGCACCCAGGAGAGCTCGGGGAAGAGCAGTTCGAGCACGGGGCGGGCCACCAGCTCGGTCACCCTGCCGCCGCCAGTGGGGTCGCCGTGCAGCGGACGCGTGTAGAAGCCCTTCACCAGGGCGATGTGGTCGGTCGTCAGCAGCGGCCCGAGCAGCCCGGTGACGAAGGCCGGGGTGGTGTTGGCCACGTCCGCGTCCAGGAACGCGACGACGTCACCGGTGGAGGCGGCCAGCGCGGCCGCCATGGCCTGGCCCTTGCCCCCGGCGCCGCCCGGACCCGCCACCACGAACGCCCCGGCGTCACGTGCCTGCTCGGCCGTGTCGTCGAGCGACCCGTCGTCGAGCACGATGATCTCGTCGACCAGCCCGTTGCCCCCGTGCCGAGCCAGGAAGGGCTGCACGACCGCCCGGACGACCGAGCCCACCGTCGAGCCCTCGTCGCGGGCCGGGATGCACACCGAGACCGTCCGCCCGGTCCGGGCCTTGGCCTCCATCACCAGGCCGGTCGGGAAGTCCCCGTGGTGAGACGTGTGCGCCACGCCCCCGATTCAAGCAGCCAGGCTGCGTTGAGGCGGCCGGCCGGGGCGGGCTATCATGACTCCCATCATCCAGAGCGACTGAGGGACGGGCCCGTCGACGTCGCGGCAACCAGTGCGGAGCACCTGGTGCCAATGCCCGACCGATGAGGAGGACCGATGGCTGATTTCGTCACTGGGCTGCGTTGTCGTGAGTGTCAGCGCGCCTTTCCCGCCGAGGCGCTGCACGTCTGCGACTACTGCTTCGGGCCGCTGGAGGTCGCCTACGACTACGAGCGGATCGCGGCGGCCATCAGCCGGGAGCGCATCGAGGCGGGTCCCCGCTCCATCTGGCGCTACCGGGACCTGCTCCCGGTCGACGACGCCACGCCGGTGGACCTGGGTGCCGGCTTCACGCCGCTGGTCCGGGCCGATCGCCTGGCCGCCGAGCTCGGGCTGGGCGAGCTCTGGATCAAGGACGACACCGCCAACCCGACGGGCTCGTTCAAGGACCGGGTGGTCTCGGTCGCCCTCACCAAGGCCCGGCAGCTGGGCTTCAAGGTGGCGGCCTGCGCGTCGACCGGCAACCTGGCCAACTCGGTGGCCGCCCACGCGGCGCGAGCGGGCATGGACTCGGTCGTCCTCATCCCGCACGACCTCGAGACGGCCAAGGTCACCATGACGGCCGTCTACGGCGGGACGGTCATCGCCGTCGAGGGGAACTACGACGACGTCAACCGCCTGTGCGCCGAGCTGACGAGCGAGCGCCCGAGTTGGGCCTTCGTCAACGTCAACGTGCGGACCTACTACGCCGAAGGCTCCAAGACGCTGGCCTTCGAGATCGCCGAGCAGCTCGGCTGGCAGGCCCCGGACCATGTCGTGGTCCCCATCGGATCGGGCAGCCAGCTGACCAAGGTGGCCAAGGGGTTCTCCGAGCTGGGCCAGGTGGGCCTCCTGCCCGAGGAGCCCGCCGTGCGGGTGTCGGGCGCCCAGGCCGAGGGCTGCTCGCCCGTGGCCGCGGCCTTCCTCAGCGGCACCGACGCCATCCGGCCCGGTCAAGCCCCGAACGATCGCCAAGTCGCTGGCCATCGGCAACCCGGCCGACGGTTGGTACGCCCTCGAGACCATGCGCCGTTCGGGCGGCTCGTGCGCCGCCGTCACCGACGACGAGATCATCGAGGGCATCGGGCTGCTGGCCCGCACCGAGGGCATCTTCGCCGAGACCGCCGGCGGGGTGACCATCGCCGACCCTGTGCAAGCTGGCCGCCTCCGGGGCCATCCGACCCGACGAGCGGGTGGTGGCCCTGGTCACCGGGCATGGCCTCAAGACGGTGGAGGCCCTGGCCGGCGCACCGGGCAGCGCCCCCACCGCGACCATCGCACCCACCCTGGACGCCTTCGACGCCGCGTTGGACGACCACGAGACCAAGGAGACCCCCCGATGAGCGTGACCGTCCGCATCCCCACCCAGCTCCGCACCCTGACCGGGGGCGCCGGCGAGGTCGAGGTGGAGGGGGCCTCGGTCGGCGAGGCCCTCAAGGCGCTCGACGCCGCCCACCCGGGCCTGGCCGAGCGCCTCTTCGACGACGCCGGCAACCTGCGCCGCTTCGTCAACGTCTTCCTGGCCGACGAGGACGTCCGCTTCCTCGAGGGCCTGGCCACGCCGGTCTCGCCCGGTCAGACGCTCTCCATCGTCCCCGCCGTCGCCGGGGGCTGAACCCGGGCCCCGGACCGGGGCCGCGCCGCCCTTGCGCAGAGCGCCCTAAGGTGGTTACCTATTAGCACTCACAAGACGAGAGTGCTAACGGAGGAATACACCAGATGGCCAAGATCATCGCCTTCGAGGAGGACGCCCGCCGCGGCCTGGAGACCGGCATGAACAAGCTGGCGGACGCGGTCCGCGTGACCCTCGGCCCGAAGGGCCGCAACGTGGTGCTCGACAAGAAGTGGGGCGCCCCGACGATCACCAACGACGGCGTGTCCATCGCCAAGGAGATCGACCTCGAGGACCCCTTCGAGAGGATCGGCGCCGAGCTGGTCAAGGAAGTCGCCAAGAAGACCGACGACGTGGCCGGTGACGGCACCACCACGGCCACCGTCCTCGCCTGGGCCATGGTCCGCGAGGGCCTGCGCAACGTGGCCGCCGGCGCCAACCCGATGTCGCTCAAGCGGGGCATCGAGGCCGCCGTCGAGATCGCCGTCGGGCCATCCACGGCATCGCCAAGGAGACCGAGTCCAAGGCGCAGATCGCCCAGGTGGCCTCCATCTCGGCCGCCGACACCGAGATCGGCGAGATGATCTCCGAGGCCATCGACAAGGTCGGCCGCGACGGCGTCATCACCGTCGAGGAGTCACAGACCTTCGGCATGGACATGGACCTCGTCGAGGGCATGCGCTTCGACAAGGGCTACATCGCCCCCTACTTCGTGACCGACCCCGAGCGCATGGAGGCCGCCCTCGAGGACGCCTACGTCCTGCTGGTCGGCTCGAAGATCACCGCCGTGCGCGACCTGCTCCCGGTGCTCGAGAAGGTCATGCAGAGCGGCAAGCCGCTGCTGATCATCGCCGAGGACGTCGAGGGCGAGGCCCTGGCCACCCTCGTGGTGAACAAGATCCGCGGCACGTTCCGCTCGGTGGCCGTCAAGGCCCCCGGCTTCGGCGAGCGCCGCAAGGCCATGCTCCAGGACATCGCCATCCTCACCGGCGGCCAGGTCGTGACCGAGGAGGTCGGCCTCAAGCTCGAGAACGTGACCCTCGACCTGCTGGGCACCGCCCGCAAGGTCGTCATCACCAAGGACGAGACCACCATCGTCGAGGGTGCCGGCACCGAGTCCGACATCAAGGGCCGGATCAACCAGATCAAGACCGAGATCGAGAACACCGACTCGGACTACGACCGGGAGAAGCTCCAGGAGCGCCTGGCCAAGCTGTCCGGCGGTGTGGCCGTGATCAAGGTCGGCGCTGCCACCGAGGTCGAGCTCAAGGAGAAGAAGCACCGCATCGAGGACGCCGTCTCGACGACCAAGGCCGCCATCGAGGAAGGCGTGGTCCCCGGCGGTGGCGTTGCCCTGCTGCGGGCCCAGACCGCCATCTACGAGGGTGCCGAGAAGCTCGAGGGCGACGAGGCCACCGGGGCCCGCATCGTCGGCAAGGCCGTCGAGGAGCCGCTGAAGCAGATCGCGGTCAACGCCGGCCTCGAGGGTGGCGTCATCGTCGAGAAGGTGCGCAACCTCAAGGGTGCCCACGGCCTGAACGCCGCCACCGGCGAGTACGAGGACCTGTTCAAGGACCGGCGTCATCGACGCCGCCAAGGTCACCCGGTCCGCCCTGCAGAACGCGGCATCCATCGCGGCCCTGTTCCTGACCACCGAGGCGGTCATCGTGGACAAGCCCGAGGAGGACGCTCCCGCCATGCCCGGCGGGATGGACGACTACTAGACCGGCCTGGGCCGGTCCCGGGAGGGGTTGTCACCCGGTTGCCACAGCACTGCAACAGCGCAGTGTGACACTTGGGATTGCCTCACCCCCAACCGAGGCTGAAATGGTGCGCCCGGCCGCAAGGCCGGGCGCACTGTTCTTTGTGGACACTGTTCTTTGTGGACTCTTCGGCGGTCTGCGGCTGCTTCGGCCGGATGTATCCGATGTGTATATACCCACTAGGGAAAGCTAGTGGGTATATACACTCCGACGAGGACCCTGGGCACGGTTCGCACGCCGGGAACGCTTCTCTACACTGACGGCGTGGCACTGACCCCGACGACCGGCTGGGGCGTCCTGCATCTCTTCTGCCGATTGACGCCCGCGTTCGATGCGAACTCCCTGCGCAAAGCGGTGAGTGCCGCCGATGCGGACGGTTATCAGGTGGTCCCGGTGGCCCTCTTGGGGCACAAGGCGGACCTGGGCCTCATGGCGCTCGGGCCGGACGTCTGGCGCCTGCGGCGCCTGCAGACCGAGGTCGTCGGGTCCGGTCTGGTCGCCGTCCAGTCCTACGTGTCGCTGACCGAGGTCTCCGAGTACGCCGCCGGGGTGCCCGACGAACTCCGCCAGGCCCGGCTGTTCCCCCAGCTGCCGCCCGAGGGCAAGGATGCCTTCTGCTTCTACCCGATGAGCAAGCGCCGCGGGGACGCGCACAACTGGTACGCCCTTCGCTTCGAGGCCCGCAAGCAGCTGATGCTGGGCCACGGCAAGGTGGGCCGGACCTTCCACGGCCGCATCCTCCAGGTCATCACCGGATCGACGGGGCTCGACGACTACGAGTGGGGAGTGACGCTCTTCGGCACGCATCCCGACGATCTCAAGGACTGCGTCTACGAGATGCGCTTTGACGAAGCCTCGGCCCTCTACGCCGAGTTCGGCCCCTTCTACACCGGCATGGTGGGCACGCTCGACGAGGTGCTGTCCGTGCTGGGCGCCTGACCGTGACCACCTCCACCTCCACCGCGCCCACCGCGCCGGCCTCCCTGGACGACCTCAGGATCGAGCTGCGCCGGCTGGGGCGCGTGGTCGTGGCGTTCAGCGGCGGGGCGGACTCGTCGCTTCTGGCCAAGGTTGCCCACGACACGCTCGGACGGGACGCGGTGCTCTGCGCCACCGCGCTGTCGCCCTCGCTGGCCGGTGCCGAGGAGGCGGACTGCCGCTCCTTGGCCGACGAATGGGACCTGCGCTGGGTCGGGGTGCCGACCAACGAGATGCAGGACGCCGCCTACGTCGCCAACGGCGCCGATCGCTGCGCCCGGTGCAAGACGGCGCTCATGGACGCACTGGGTCCTCTGGCCGCCGCCGAGGGTGCGACGGTGGTGCTCGGGGTGAACGTCAGCGACCTGGGCGACCACCGGCCGGGGCAGGCGGCGGCGGCCGCCGCCGGCGCCACGTTCCCTCTGGTCGGGGCCGGCTTCACCAAGGACGACATCCGGCACTGGTCGCGCGCGCTCGGCCTGCGCACGTGGGACAAGCCGGCCGCGGCCTGCCTGGCCTCGCGTCTGCCCTACGGCACCCCGGTGACGCTGGGCCGCCTGGCCGAGGTGGAGGCGGCCGAAGCCGCGCTGCACGCCTTGGGCTTCGGGCAGCTGCGGGTGCGCCACCACGGCGACGCCGCACGGTTGGAGGTCGAGCCCGCCGCGCTGGCCGAGGTCCTCGCCCGCCGGGAGGAGGTCACGGCCGCGGTGCGCGCGGCGGGCTTCCGCTTCGTCGCACTGGACCTGGAAGGCTTCCGGTCCGGCAGCCTCAACCGCGCCCTGCGCGGGACGGGAGCGAGCGAGGAGGAGCCATGAGCGCGGTCCGGGTCAAGGTGAAGCTGACGTTCCCCGAGTCCGAGGTCCGGCGGGCCGTCCTGGCCACCCTGGTGCGCCGATTCGACGTGGACCCCGACATCCGTCGGGCCGACGTCGAGGAGCACCGCGGCTGGATCGTCTGCGAGATGGACGGTCAGGCGGCCCAGGTGGAGGCGGCGCTGGACTGGTTGCGCGGCGAGGGCATCACCGTGGACCTGCTGGGGGACGTCCTCGAGGGATGAGGCCCGGTGGGCTCAGCGCTTCTCGGGGTCCGGCGGCACGTGCCACCCCGCCGAGGACACCGTGCGGGGCTCGTAGAACACGCAACCCTCGGGGCAGGCGAAGGGGAGCGGCTCGTTGGCGTCGACCTTGCAGCGCTCGAGGCGGTCGCCCCGTGGCGTGGTCCGCATCACGTAGTGGCGGCAATCCTCGTTGACGGACACGCCCCATTCTGGCCCAGGCGGCGGGTCGCGGTAGCGTCACCGCTCGTGGACCCGAGTGATGACCGCGACGTCCCCCTCAAGACGCTGCTGCGCTGGAGCGAGGCACTGGCGGGGATCGCCCGCACGGGGCTCGGGTTCACCGAGAGCCTCTACGAGCGCGAGCGCTTCGAGGAGATCCTCAAGGTTGCGGCCGACATCCGGGCCGAGGCGGACGGCGATGCCGACGACCCCGACCATGCCGGCGGCCTCGTGCAGGAGTGGATGGACACGGTCGGCAAGGGCGTCCCGGGCTACGTCACCCCCAAGGTGGCGGTCGGCGCCGCGGTGGGCAACGACAAGGGCGAGCTGCTGCTGATTCAGCGGGCGGACTCGGGCATCTGGCTGTACCCGACCGGGTGGTGCGACGTGGGCTACTCGGCGGCAGAGGTCGTGGTGAAGGAGGTAGAGGAGGAGACCGGCATCATCGCGGAGCCAGTGCGCCTCATCGCGGTTCTCGACGGCCTGCGTCTCGGTTTCACGCGGGTGCCCCTGTACTCACTCCTCTTCTACTGCCGGGCCGTGGGCGGCGAGCTGGCGCCGCACCCGCTCGAGACGCGCGACGTCGGCTGGTTCACCCGCGAGACGCTGCCCCAGCCGCTGGTCGGGTCGGATCGTTGGGGCGAACACGTCTTCGCCGCCATCAACGGCGAGCGCCGCGACGTGCTCTACGACAGCGTGCGCCAACCGATGTGGCGGGGCGAAGCGACGAAGTCGTGATCTCGGTCCGGGTCGCCGCGTCGGTCGACGCCGACCTGGTGGCGGCCGTGACCGCTCTCCTGCCTCAGCTCTCGCGCTCTGCCCCGCCGCCGACGGCCGAGCAGCTGGCCCGCATCGTGGCCGATCCGGCCACGACCCTCTTCGTGGCCGAGGACGATGGGTTGATCGTGGGCTCGCTGACCTTGGCCGCCTTCGAGATCCCGACCGGTCGGCGGGCCTGGATCGAGGACGTCGTGACCGACACCGCCGCCCGCGGCAAAGGCGTGGCCAGAGCGCTGGTCGACGCGGCGCTGTCCCACGCCGCCGAGCTCGGCGCGCGCACGGTCGACCTGACGTCGCGCCCCGACCGCGCGGACGCCAACCGGCTGTACGTGAAGCTCGGGTTCGAACAGCGCACGACCAACGTCTACCGAAAGACGATCGAACTCGCTGATCGCTGAGTCGGGCGATCCGTTCGGCGCGAGCCGGGCGACGGTCATCCCATGGCCACGATCGGCGCGACGAGGGCGAGGCCCCCGGTCGAGCCGTTGAAGGCGGCGTCGCCGTAGCTGAAGATGCCGCCGTCGGATGCGACGAGCCAGTAGCCGCCGCCGCCGGGCGTGCCCAGCATGCCGACGATGGGTTTGTTGAGGACGAGAGAGCCGGCCGAACCGTCGAACCCCGCGTCCCCGTAGCTGAAGATGCCGCCGTCGGAGGCCACCAACCAGTACCCGCGCCCCGAGGCGCTGGCGGCCATCCCGACGATCGGCTTGTTCAGCGGCTGACCGCCGCGGGAGCCGAGGAAGGTGGCGTCGCCGTACGTGAAGACGCCGCCGTCGGAAGCGACGAGCCAGTACCCGCGCCCGTCGGGCGACGTCGCCATGCCGACGATGGGCTTGTTGAGGTGAATGGACCCGGCCGAGCCGTAGAACCCGGCGTCCCCGTAGGTGAAGATGCCCCCGTCGCTGGCCACCAGCGAGTAGCCGCCTCCGTCGGGCGTGGCCGCCATGCCGACGATCGGGGCGTTCAGATGCAGCCCGCCCGTCGAGCCGTGGAAGCCGGCGTTCCCGAAGCTGAAGATGCCGCCGTCGGAGGCCACCTCCCAGTAGCCGCCGCCACCCGGGGTCTCGGCCGTGCCCACGATCGGCGCGTTGAGCTGCTGGCCTCCCATGGAGCCGAGGAACGCCTGGCAGAAGGAGAACACGCCGCCGTCCGCGGCCACCATGCGGTACCCCGGACCCGTTCCGCAGTTGACGGCGACGCCGAGCTGCCGGGCCTGGCCCGAATTCGGATCGACCATCAGCGACGACTCGTCGACCGCCTCGAACGCGCTGGCCGGCACCGACTTGAGCTCGTCGACGAGGGAGATGGGCCAGCTCCCGTCCGCGGTCCCCCCGAAGTACCAGTTGGAGCCGTTGTCGGCCAGGATCAGCCCGTACTGCTGCATGGCGCGCAGCACCACCTGGGCCTGGGGCGAGTAGCCGGAGATGTCGAAGCCGGCCTTGAGCCGGAACCGCGCCCCCATGGGCGGGAGGTTCGGGTCGGACGACGACCCGGCCTCGTGCCGGGCCGGCCACAGGTACGAGGTGTCCGTTTCCTCGGCCGTCATGCGGATGGCGTGGGTGATGACGCCCGACTGCACTTCGTCATAGCGCACCAACCCGGGCAGGATCGGGAGGCCGGCGGCGTCCGCGGAGGTCCATCCGGCCGGGCGGAGGGCGTTCGAGTTCAGGTTCCAGATCGCCCCGGAGCCCGCCGTCGAACCAGAAGAGCTGTAACGCGCGTCGTAGAGCTCGTAAAGGGTGCACGTGGCGGGGTTGACCATGATGGCGTGGCGGTCGCCGGTTGACCCCTGCCCGCCCTCAATGGGCGTGTTCGCACCGAATGGGTACGGCCCGGGGTCGCTCTCGTCGGCGTACTGGAAGGTGATGTGGACCTCCGCCTGGGACGGGGACACCACGGTGGAGGGCATGCCGTAGGGAGTAGACGGGTCGCCCGACGGCCCGAAGTCGGGATGGAGGTTCGTGGTGCCCGCGTGCATGCTGGCCAGCCAGGCCGCGCTGTGCGCGTTGACAGGCAACCCGGCGATGGGCGTGTTCCAAACGTTGTCGGACGGGAACATCGGACAGTTGGGCGCGCCGGGAACGGGTGTGCCGGCCGATGCTTCCGGGGGAGCCGCGCCGACGGTGAGACCCAGCCACAACATCCCGACCGCCACGAAGGCCATCGGCACTGCCCTCTTCCGTCGTCGCACGGGCACCCCCCTCGCGCAACGACGGTACCCGACGGGACGGCGCGCCGAGGACGGCCGCCGCCGCGGGCAACGCGGTCACGCCGCCGGCAGGGGGAACGCGGCAGGCCGCAGACGCGTGAGCCGGGCGAAGGTGGGTGTGAAGCGGCCCTCGCCCCAGAGAAGGTCCGGTCGCTGGCGAACACCTGGCTGAGCACGCGCCAGTGCGAGGGTGGCGGCAGCGCGCCGGACCGTTAGGGTCGGTGCGGGCAACGTGGAGGGTGTCATGAGCGGGAACGGCATGCAGGGGCGTAACTGGGTGCTTGCCGCGATGATCTTCGCCGTCTCCATGACGTTCATCGACCAGACGATCGTCTCCATCGCCGTGCCGAACATCCAGAGCGAGCTCGGCTTGTCGTCGACCGGGGTGCAGTGGGTGGTGAACGGCTACCTGATCGCACTCGCCGCGCTGTTCGCGCTGGGCGGACGCCTGTCGGACATCTTCGGCCACACCAAGTTGTGTGTCATCGGCGTGATCGTGTTCGTCGTGGCATCGACGATGTGCGGCTTCACTCCGACGGGGTCGGCGGCAGAGGCGTGGATCGTGGGGTTCCGCGTGGTCCAGGGTGCCGGCGGTGCCCTGATGTTCCCGGCCGCACTGGCCATCGTCGTCAACGTGTTCCCTCTCCGCGAGCGCGGCAAGGCGCTCGCCCTGTTCTTCGGGATCGCCGGCGGCCTCACCGCGATCGGGCCCATCCTCGGCGGCTACCTGACGCAGTGGACGTGGCGGGCCATCTTCTGGGTCAATATCCCGGTCGCCCTGATCGCGCTGGCCCTGATTTACGTGTCGAAGCCGAAGACCCAGTACAAGCGGGCCCCGATCGACTACCGGGGCGCCGTCCTCATCGCTGTTGGCATCGGGCTCAGCATCTTCGGCCTGCAGCAGTCCGTTCTCTGGGGCTGGAGCAATCCCTGGACGTGGATCTGCATCATTGGCGGGATCGTCATCCTCGCGGTGTTCGTTCTCGTCGAGCTGCACACGGAGTCACCGCTGATCAAGGTCTCCATCTTCCGCGTCCGTGCCTTCACGGCGGAGAACCTGGTGCTGCTGATCGCCATGATGGCCTTCATCCCCGTCTTCTTCTTCGCCAGCGAGTACGCCCAGATCGCCCTCCACAGGACGGCGTCGCAGGCGGGATTGTTCCTCCTGTTCTTCTTCCTCGGCTTCGTGGTCGCCGCCCAGATCGGGGGCCGCATCCTCGACCGCGAGGGGGCCAAGCGGGCCGTCGTGCTCGGCTGTGCCATCGCGGCCGTCGGCTTCGGCTTCTGGGCCTCCAAGGCGACGACCCTGAGCTTCGGTAAGCAACAGCTCTGGGTCATCGTGGCCGGAGCGGGCATGGGCATGATGCTCGGCCCGGCGAACACCGACGCCGTGAACCGCGCCGGGAACCTGTCCTACGGCGAGGCCACCGGCATCACCCAGACCATCCGCAACTTCGGCGCCAGCCTCGGCCTGGCGGCGCTCGGCACCATCTTGTTGTTCACCTACCGCTCGCACCTGACGACGTCGCTGAAGGCGATGGGAGATCCGAACGCGGCCGCCGAGGCCAACCGCATCACACAGTCCCAGCAGGGTCATGGGTCGGTGACGTCCATCCCGCACTTCGTCTCGCTCGACTTCGCCCACGCCACCCAGGCGGTGCTCTACGTCATGTGCGGGATCATGGCCTTCGCCGGCGTCGTCGCGCTCTTCGGGCTGCAGCGGGGCCGCCAGGAGGCGGTGCCGGTCGAAGACGGCACGGTGCCCTCACCCGTTGGTGGCGGCTGACCCTGCACGCGGACCGGGTGCCGCAGTGCGGCGCCGGTGCTGCCGTAACCTCGCGCCGGCACCACCGTCTCAGCAGTGACGGTCGACGTCGAGGAGGCAGGCATGTCGTTCCGCAGCCGCACCGGGATCCTCATGGCGTCGTTGGTGGCGGCGGGGGTCGTGGTCGCCGGGTGCAGCACGGTGAGCAAGGTCAAGCAGGAGGTGCACAACCTCGAAGCCAACAGGGCGACGGTCAATTCGTTCACGAAGAACCTGCAATCCACCAAGGACACGCCGTTCGAAGCGACCTACACGACGACGGGGAGCTCTCCGGCCACCATCGTCTACGCCGTCGACCCGGGCGGCGGCGGGCTGGCCTTTCACGAGACCCAGACGGGATCGAGCGCGTCCAACTTCCAGGTCATCGTGAACTCTTCCGGCGAGTACGTCTGCAACCAGAGCGGATCGGGCGGCGCCTGGTCGTGCCAGAAGCTGGGGCAGGCCGAGGCCGTCGCCGAGGACAAGGTCTTCGACATCTACACCCCGTCGCACTGGATCTCCTTCCTCAAGGGCGTGTCGTTGGTGGCCGGGATAGCCGGCGACACGGTGACGTCGTCCACCATGTCGCTCAACGGCTTCGACATGAACTGCGTGGACCTGGTCGCCCGGGGCGTGCCCGGCACCAGCACCATCTGCAGCACGTCCCAGGGCATTCTCGGCTACGTCAAGGTGGCGTCCAGCCCGACGACCTTCCAGATCACGAACTTCTCGTCGTCCCCGGCGCCGTCGCTGTTCGAGCTGCCCCCCGGGGCCACCGTGACGACCACGACGGCGCCGCCCGTGACGACCACGACGGCGCCGACGTAAGGCTCCGTCCCTCGGCGCCGCTCCGGACACAATGAGGGAATGACCACTTTCATCACCAGGTACGACACGTCGGGATCCGGCGTCCGTCTGGCCGTCAAGGACCTCATCGACATGGAGGGGGAGCCAACGACTGCGGGTTGCCGTGCCGTGGCGGACCGGGCCGCGCCGGCGGCCAGGGATGCTGCATGCCTCGCGGGCGCGCGGGCCGCGGGGGCACGGATCGTGGGCCGGACCAACCTGCACGAACTGGCCCTGGGCGTGACCGGCGTGAACCAGTGGTACGGCACCCCGGTGAACCCGCTCGACCCTGGGCGTGTCCCCGGTGGCTCGTCGAGCGGCTCCGCCGTGGCGGTGGCCACGGGCGAGGCAGACGTGGCCTACGGCAGCGACACCGGCGGCTCGGTGCGCATCCCGGCGGCCTGCTGCGGGACGGCCGGCCTCAAGACGACATGGGGGCGCATCCCGCTCGAGGGGGTCTGGCCGCTCGCACCGAGCTTCGACACCGTCGGGCCGATGGCCCGTACGGTGGGCGGTCTGGTCACCGGGATGCAGCTACTCGAACCCGGTTTCACCGTCGCCGATGCAGGCGGTGCCGATCTGACCGTGGGCCGCCTCGCCATCGAGGCGGATCCCTTGATCACGAGTGCGCTCGACCGGGCGCTCAATCTCGTGGGCTGGGATTGCCGGGATCTGCTGGCCCCGGGGTGGGACGACGCCACCATGCAGGCCGGGCTCCTCCTCGTGGTCGAGGCGTGGGGTTCCGACGCCGGCCTGGTGGAGGAGGAGCCGGCGGGCATCAGCGCCGACGTGCGCGGCCGGCTGGAGCTCGGATCAGCCTTCGACGAGGGCACCGTCCGCGCCGCCTGGATGGCCCAACGGACCTGGAAGGCGGCGCTGGAGCAGATCTTCACCGAAGTCGACATCCTCGTGACCCCGACCCTGACCATCTTCCCGCCGCGACTCGACGAGGGGGACGACCTCCTCGTGTCGCGCTGCACGCTTCCCGTGAACCTGGCCGGCGTGCCGGCGCTCTCGCTGCCGGTACCGACGACCGGGCCGTTGCCCGCCAGCATCCAACTGATCGGGCCGGCGCACAGCGAGGAACGGCTGCTGGCATTGGGGACGCTCCTCGAGGCGGCCGTGGCGTCCACCTGACACCGTCGCCATCAGGCGTGGACGCGCACGAGCCCCCGGCCGATGTCGGCCAGGTGCTGGCGGACACTGTCGGGCGTCAGTACCTCGATCCGGTCGCCGAAGCCGGCCAGCTGGCGCGCCAGCATCAGTTCGGACTGGGCCCTGACCTCCACCTCGACCCGCCCGTTCGGCCCCGCCGCGCCGGCCTCGACGCGGTTCCCGAACACATAGCGCAGGACGTCGACCGTCGCCGGGTCGGCGCGCAGCAGCACACGCACCGGGGCCCGTTGCGCGTCCACCGTGGTCACGATGGAGCGCCAGGCCTCAGCCAGGTCGAAGTCGTCGGGGCGGACGACGGGCTCCGTGGTGAGCCGCAGCGACCGCACCCGGCTCACCCGGAAGGTGCGCTGTCCGGCGTCGGTCTCCGCCACCAGGTACCAGGTGTTGTTCTTGACGACGAGCCCGAGCGGGTGCACCGTGCGCGATGAAGCG
The DNA here is from genome assembly GCA_963719485.1 of uncultured Acidimicrobiaceae bacterium. Taxonomy (GTDB): domain Bacteria; phylum Actinomycetota; class Acidimicrobiia; order Acidimicrobiales; family RAAP-2; genus Bog-473. Next base: position 1,174,341 of record OY970387.1, on the reverse strand, counting down.
CGTCCGTCCCGACCGCGGTAGTCCAGCTCGACCCGCACCCCCTCGATCACGGCGCGCTGAAGTGCTTCGAGGTGGTCCGGAACCGCGGGCACCGCGTGGTCCCAGCCCGCCGGGTCGTGGACGACCGCGCCGGCGGCGGCCTCGGCGTGCCCGCGGAACGTCGCCGGCAGGGCTTGCACGAGCTTGCGCAGTGCCGCCCGGACCTCGGGCGTGGCGCCGGACGGTCCGGCGATGAGGAAGAGCGCGCGGGCCTCGTCGGCGGTCAGCCCGCTCAGGTCGGTGCGTGCCCCGCCGACCAGCTCCCAACCGCCGCCACGCCCGGGTTGGGAGTACACGGGGATCCCGGCCAGGGCGAGGCCTTCGAGGTCGCGGCGGGCCGTCCGCTCGCTGATCTCGAGCTCGCGTGCCAGGTCGGCGGCGGTGATGCGGCCCTTGGCCTGCAGGATCAGGAGGGCGGCGACGAGGCGATCTGCTCGCATCTGACAAGTTTGCCAAGAAAAGTGGCCATGAGGTGGCCACTTTCAAGGCGCACGATGACACCACCGCACACCGAGGCCGGGGGCGACCCGGCCAGAACGGAGAAGTCACCATGCCCGGACTCGTCCCCCCGCTCGTCGACGAGCGCGAGGCGCTCCTCGCCTTCCTGGGGCAGCAGCGAGACGCCCTGCGCTACGCCGCCCACGGCCTGGACCGAGAGCAGGTCACGGCGCGGCCGACGGTCAGCGAGCTCAGCCTCGCCGGCCTGATCAAGCACGCGGCGCTGGTGGAGCAGGCCTGGACCACGTTCCTCACGACCGGTGACACCGCCGTCTTCGCCCCCGGGAACGAGGAGGAGTGGCCCGACGGATTCCGCCTAATCGAAGGGGAGACGCTCGACGACGTGCTCGCCCTGGCCGAGGACCAGGCCCGGGCGACCGAGAAGGTGGTCGGCGCCCTCGAGGACCTCGCCGCGCCCCTCCCCCCGACGATCGACCTCGTCCCGTGGATCCCCGGCGGCATCGTCTGGACGCCCCGCTGGGTCCTTCTGCACCTCATTGAGGAGACGGCCCGGCACGCCGGGCACGCCGACATCATCCGCGAGTCGATCGACGGCGGCACGTGTTGGACGCTCATGGCCGCCGCCGAGGGATGGCCGGCCCGGGATTGGGCGTAGGAGGCCCTCGTGCGCGCCCCTAGGGTGACCCCTGCGTGCAGATCGATGTGTGGTCCGACTATGTGTGCCCGTGGTGCGCGCTGGGCCTGGCCAGGCTCCAGGTCGCGTTGGCCGACTTCGAGCACGCCGACGAGGTCACCGTGGTGCACCGAGCGTTCGAGCTGTACCGGCACGCGCCGGCGTGGGTTGAAGGCACCCAGGAGGAGCGGCTGGCGCGCAAGTACGGCATGAGTCCCGAGCAGGTCCGCGCCGGTCACGCGCAGCTGACGGCGCTCGGGGCGGAGGTGGGCTTCACCTTCGACTTCGAGCACGTGCGGTCGGGCAGCACCTTCGACGCGCACCGCCTCACGCAGGCGGTGCGCGGAACCGTGCACGAACACGCCCTGGCCCAGCGGCTGTTCGCCGCCCACTTCAGCGAGGGACGGCAGCTCTCGGATCACGGCGTCCTGCGGGACGTGGCCCACTCGGCGGGGTTGCCCGAGCACATCACCGAAAAGGTGCTCGGCGGCACCGCCTACTCGTTCGAGGTCCGTGCCGACGAAGCGGCGGCCGAGGAGCTCGACGTGACCGGCGTGCCCTACTTCCTCATCGACGACGCCTGGCCCCTTCCGGGCGCGCAGGACGTCGAGACGCTCGGCATCGTGCTGCGCCGCGCCTGGTCACGCCTCGGCCATTGAGTCGAGGATCTCGTCGATCATCTCCACGGTGGTGTTGGGGTGCAGGAAGGCGAAGCGGGCCACGGTTTCGCCTTCCCAGGTCGTCGGCGTGACGAAGCCGATCTGGTCGTGGAGCAAGCGGGCCGACCAGCTCTCGTAGTCGAGCTTCTCCCATCCCGGGCGTCGGAACAGCACGATGGAGAGGCCGGGCTCGCGCACCAGCTCGACGTGGGGTGACGCGGCGATCCGCTCGGCCGCCCGCTGCGCGATGGCCAGGCCTGCCTCCACCGCGTCGCGGTACGCGTCCAGGCCGTTCACGGCAAGCGAGAACCAGAGCGGCAGCCCGCGGGCCCGCCGCGTGAGGTGGAACGCGTAGTCGCTCGGGTTCCACTCCTCGGGGTTCTCGCTGTGCAGCACATCGAGGTACTGCGCGTCCTGGGTGTGCACGGCCTTGGCCAGATTGGGCTGGCGGTAGACGAGCGCCGCGCAGTCGAAGGGAGCAAAGAGCCACTTGTGCGGATCGACGATGAACGAGTCCGCCTTCTCGAATCCGGTGAACGCGGTCCGTACCGAGGGCGCGAACAACGCAGCCGCGCCGCCGTAGGCGCCGTCGATGTGGAACCACAGGGAGTGCTCGGCGGCCACATCGGCCACCCCCGCCAGGTCGTCGACGATGCCGGCGTTGGTGGTCCCCGCGGTGGCCACGACGGCGATGACATCGGCCCGGCGCGGGTCGACGCGGAGGACCTCCCGCAGGGCCGCACCCGTCAGCCTGTGGTGCGGCGACGGCACCGTGAGCGTCCCGACGCCCAGCACCTGGAGGGCCTTGCCCACCGACGAGTGGGCGTCCTCACTCAGGGCGACGAGCGGTCGTGCCGGCGCGTCGGCGCCGCGCCGGTACCCGGCCGTATCGCGGGCCACCATGAGTGCCGAGAGGTTGCCCGCTGACCCACCTGCCACGAAGCAGCCCCCGGCACCTTCGGGCAGGCCCGCCTGTGCCGAGAGCACGGCAAGGGCCTGGTTCTCGGCCACGACGACGCCGGCCGCCTCGAGCCAGGAGGTCCCGTGGAGGGAGGAGCACGAGACGAACATGTCGAAGAGCAACGAGGCCTTGGTGGGCGCGGCCGGGATGAACGACAGGAAACGAGGGCTGTCGCACGAGACGACCGCGGTCGCCAATTTGTCGACGAACACCTTGAGCACCTGGGCGGCGTCGTTGCCCTCGGGCCGCATCAGCCCGGCCAACTCGGCGTCGAGCGACTCGACGAGACCGCCGAAATCGAGGGCGACCGGGTCCACGGACAGCCGTTCCCGGCACGCCGAGAGGATCAGGTCGGTCATCGCCTCGTCGTAGTGGAACATCGCGCTCGACATCAGGCCGGTGCACCCTCCGGTCCCGGCCCCGGGGCCGGGTGGCCGGCGCGCCAGGCCTCCTCGGCCCGGCTCGCGACCTCGTGCAGAGGGGCTCCCGTCTTGGTGGCCACCAGGGCGACGTCGTCGAATTCCGGCTTGGCCCGTCCGCTGGTGACCTTCATGCGGACGACGATCCCGTCGACGGTGACCTGTTCGAGCGCGCGGGCGACCGGCCAGCGCTCCACGGGGGTGGCGCGGATCCCCATGGTGCCGGTCACACGCTGGATCTCGGCGCGCTGGGCCTCCAGGAGGGTGGCTTCGGTCAACACATGGAGCACGTGGCCGGGCCGGCCCTTCTTCATGGTGACGGGACTCACCCAGGCGTCCAACGCTCCGGCCTCGAGCGCGGCGGCGACGGCATGTCCGAGCTGCTCACCGGTCACGTCGTCGAGGTTCGTCTCGAGCAGGATGGCCGCCTGCCCGGGACCGACCGGGGGCAGGCCGGCGCGCCGGCCGATGACCACCTGGGTGCAGTTCGGCAGGTCGTCCATCTCGCCGGCGCCGCCGCCGAACCCCGACGCCGCGACCGTCATGTCGGGGAGGGGACCGAACGCCGTGGACAAGGCTGCCAGCAGCGCGGCACCGGTGGGTGTGGTGAGCTCGATCCGGACATCGCGGCCGTACGACGGGATTCCCTCGAGCAGGCGGACGGTGGCGGGCGCCGGATTGGGCAACCAGCCGTGCGCACTGCGCACCGTGCCCATCCCCGTCGCCACCGCGGAGGCGCAGACCTCGTCGACACCGAGCACCTCGAGCGCGGCTGACGTCCCGACGATGTCGATGATCGCGTCGTGACCGCCGACCTCGTGGAAGTGGACCTGGTCGATCGGGCGCCGGTGCAGGGCCGACTCCACGGAGGCCAGCTTGTGGAACACGGCTTGCGCGCGCGCCGTCACCCGCGCCGGCAGCGCGGCCTCCTCTATGAGAGCGGTGATGGCTCCGTGGGTGCGCACCACGACGTCGTCGCCCCCGACGACGGCCCGGGTGCAGGCGATGCCTCCCCGGATGTCCTCCTCGAACTCGAGGTGCCAGCCGGGGAGGGCCAGCCGATTGAGGAGGTTGCGGACCTCGTCGACATCGGCGCCGGCGTCGACGAGCGACCCCAGAGCCATGTCACCGGCGATGCCGGCGAAGCAGTGGAACCATGCGACCGTCGAGGCGCCCGTCGCCGGCACCGTCACGGGAGCAGACGCGCGATCGCGCAGGCCGCGCCGTAGCCGTTGTCGATGCCGACGACGGTGACGCCCGAGGAGCAGGCGGAAAGCATGGACAGCAACGCGGTGACGCCCTCGAAGGCGGCGCCGTAGCCGGTACTGGTGGGGACCGCGACGACCGGTGCCGGGGTCAGCCCACCCACCACGCTCGCCAGCGCGCCCTCCATACCGGCGATGACCACGATCGCGTCGGCCATGGCGAGGGTGTCGAGCTCGGCAAGGAGCCGGTGCAGTCCGGCGACACCGCAGTCGGTGAGCAGTTGGGGGGCGAAGCCAAGGGCACCGAGGACCGCCGTGCACTCGGTGGCGACCGGAAGGTCCGCCGTGCCGGCCGTGATCACCACGACGGCACCAGCCCTGGGCGTTGCCGGACGAAAGACCACCGTCGAGAGGGCGCCGCTCTCCGAGACCGCACCCGGGCCGAAGCCGAGGGCGGCGGCGGCGGCCGTGACGGCCTTCACCTGGGCTTCCGTCGCCCGGGTCAGGAGGACCGGTCCGTCGTTCGCCGAGAGGAGCTCCTCCACCACCGACGCGCAGTGCTCCGGGGTCTTGCCGGGGCCGTAGACGGCTTCGGGCATGCCCAGGCGGAGGTCGCGGTGATGGTCCACCCGGGCAAAGCCCAGGTCAGAGTAGGGGAGCCGCCGTAGCTGGCGGACGGCCTCATCGGGCGTGCAGATGCCCGAGGCGACCTCTTCGATGAGCGTGCGAAGCGAGGAAGCGTCCATGACCTGCTCTATCCTGCCCAACTGTGAACCCTCCTGCGACCTCCGTGGCGTACTTCGGCCCGGCGGCCACCTTCACGCAGGAGGCGCTCCTGACCCAGCCCGACCTGGCCCGGGCCGACCTGACCGCTCTCGTCTCCATCACCGCGGTGCTCGAGGCCGTTGCCGCGGGGAGGTCGACCTCGGTTTCGTGCCCATTGAGAACGGGATCGAGGGGACGGTCAGCGCCACCATCGACGGGCTCATCCACGACGTCGACCTGCATATTCAGCGTGAGGTCGTCATGGACATCCACCTCCACCTCATGGCAGTACCGGGCACCGGGCTCGCTGACATCCACTCGGTGTCGTCGTACCCCCATGCCCTCGCCCAGTGCCAGAAGTACCTGGCTCGGGCGCTGCCGGGGGCCGAGCAGCGTGCGGCCAACTCCACGGCCGACGCGGCGCGGGTGCTGGGGGAGTCCGGCGCCGTCGGCGAAGCCGCCATCGCGCCCCGGCTGGCCGCAGAGCGGTACGGCCTGACCATCGTGGCAGAGGACGTCGAGGACCACCCGGAGAACCAGACGCGCTTCGTCCTCCTCGCCCGAAGCCGCGTGCCGGCGCCGACGGGACACGACAAGACGAGCATCGTCTGCTTCCAGCGTGCCGACCATCCCGGCAGCCTGCATGGCATTTTGGGCCAGTTCGCCGCCCGCAACATCAACCTGACGAAGCTCGAGTCCCGCCCGACGAAGCAGGCCCTCGGCGACTACTGCTTCGTCATCGACCTGTCGGGTCACGTCGGCGACGAGGTGGTGGCGGACTGCCTGCGTGACCTCCACGCCAGCCTGGCCGGTGTGAAATTCCTCGGTTCGTATCCGGCCGCCGGGGAGCACGGACCCGAGCAGCGGCGGCAGGCCGACAAGGCATGGCAGGCCGCCGATGCCTGGTTGGGCGGCATCCGCAGCGCTATCGACTGACCGGCGACTCCTGGACGCGCACCAGCGACCCGGGCAGGCGGCGAGCGATGACCAGTGCCAACACCGCCGCGAGCCCCGCCACGGCGAACGCGACCAGCACACCGCCGGCGACCGGTCGCGCACCCCGCGAGAACGTGGCCACGGCGGCACCGCCGATGCCCACGCCGAGCGCGATCCCGAGGACATCGGCCAGGTTCAAGGAGGCCGAGGCCCAGCCCTCGCGGCCGGGGGGAGCGGCCCGCAGCATCATGAGTGAGATCGGTGCATAGGCCAGACCCATCCCCAAACCCGCCACCGACCAGGCGACGAACGCCTCCCAGACCGGCACGCCGGGGCGGAGCTGCCAAGCCATGCCGGCGGTGCCGAGCAGTATCAGGGCGAGCCCGGTTCGCACGAGACGCGCGCCCTCCCAGCGGTCGTTGAGCCGCGCCTGGATCCAGGCGCCGATGGTCCAGGCGAGGGTCGAGGCCGTGACGACCGCACCGGCGACGAGGGTGCTGTGGTCGCGGACGCTCGTGATGGTCAAGGTGACGTAGGCGTCGGCGCCGAAGAAGGCGAAAGTCACGAGTCCCCGGCTCAAGATGGTGGCCGGGAGACCGCGGGCGGCGCGCAACGTGCCGGCGGGCAGGAGCCGGCGCAGCGGAGCGAACCCGACCGCGACGCCGAGCACCCCCAGCCCGAGGCCGACCAGGAGGTTGCGTGCGCTCAGCGCCCCGAGCACGCAGGCTGCGCCGAGCGCGGTACGCACGGCATCGGCGATGCGATGCTCCTCGGCCGGCGGCATGTCGGTACGACCGAGTCGCACGAGCGCCGGCACGGCGATCGGCCCCGCGACCGCGACCAGGGGGATGAGGCCGAGGAACACCCAGCGCCACCCGAAGAGATGGGCGACCACCGCCGCCACTCCCGGACCGACAATGCCCGGGACCACCCAGGCGGTCGACAGGACCGCCATCATCCGGGCCCGCTGCGTCTCCCGCAGACTGCGCCCGATGGCCACGTAGGCCACGGCCGGCACCGCTCCGGCGCCGAGCCCCTGCAGGCAGCGCCCGGCGACCAGCACCCACATGAACGGAGCGAGGCCGGCGACGAGGAGCCCCGCCGCGAAAAGGACCAAGCCCGCGACGTACGGTCGGGCCGGGCCGTGACGGTCCGCGTCGCGGCCGGCGGCGACGATCCCCACCAGACTGGCCAACTGGAAGGTCGAGAACACCCAGCCATAGAGCGCGAGTCCGTGCAGATCCCGGGCCACCAGCGGCATCACGGTGATGACGGCCAACGCCTCCGAAGCGACGAAGGTCACCGTGAGCACCAGGCCGAGCGTCAGCGCGCGGCGGTGCGGTGCCCACAACCCGTCGCCCCGAACGCCCCCGTCCATGCCGGCGAGACTAGGGGGAACGGCCGCTGGTACTCTGCGCCGGGAGGGCATGTGACGCTGCAGACCATCGACGTCGACCAGCATCTGTTCGAGTCGAGGACGACGTGGTCCGAATACATCGACCCCGCACAGCGCTCCGCTGCCCTGTCCATCGCCGACGACGACGCCGGGTGGCCGTGGTTGACCTGGCGGGGCAGCAGGCTGACACCGCTCGAGGTCCCGATCCCCGAGCGCTCCAACCTGATCGGGGAGGACCGCCTCCGCCGTTTGCGCGGTGAGCGCGCACCAGCGTCGTTCGACGAGTTGGTGCCTGACTCCTACCGCCTGGCCGGCGCCCGCCTGGCATCCCTCGACGAGTTCGGGCTCGACGCTGCGGTCATGTTCCCGAACTACGGCCTCTTGTGGGAACAGCGCCTGGCTTCGGACCGCGATGCGCAGCGCGCCAACGCCCGGGCCTACAACCGCTTCGTCGCCGACGTGTGCGGGGAGGCTGCAGGACGTCTCTTCGGGGTGGCCCACGTCCTCTTGCACGATCCGGCGTGGGCGGTCGAGGAGATCAGACGGGTGCGGGCGCAAGGGCTGCGCCTCGCGATGATCGCGCCGGCGCCGGTCGACGGGAAGCCGCTCTCGCACGCGGACTTCGATCCGGTGTGGGGCGCATGCAGTGACGAAGGCGTCGCTCCCGTGTTCCACGTCTCGGAATTCGAGAGCCCGCTCCACCCGGCCTGGCGGACGGGGGAACACGAGGACGGCGAGCAGCTCTTCGACTCGATCTTCTTGTACCTGGCTCCCGCCGTCGCCCTGGCCAATCTGATCCTCACCGGGGTGCTCGAGCGCTTCCCCCGCCTGCGGGTCGGGGTGGTCGAGTTGACGGCGAGCTGGGTGCCGCACTTCCTGCTGCACATCGACGGAGCGTCGGACTTCTACACCCTGCGCCACGGCGAGCCGTTCCACAACCTGGCCGATCGCCCGTCTGAGTACTTCCTGCGTCAGGTGCGGGTGGCGGCGCTTCCCTACGAGATGCCGAATCGTCTCGTCCCCAAGGTCGGTGACGACACTTTCATGCTCGGCAGCGACTGGCCCCACGCCGAAGGAGTGGCAGACCCGATGGCGCAGGCGCAGCGGGCCGTGGCGGGACTGGCGGACCCCGCCCGGTCCAACATGTTGGGAGCCAACGCCGCGTGGCTCCTCGGCCTGTGAGCGTCGACCTGGAGGCCGCGGCGGCGGAGCGGGAGCGGCTGCGCGCGACCTACCTGCAGGAGCCGGCGGCGCGCCCGACGTCGACCGCCAGGGGCGTCCATCATGTTGCGCTGCTCTGCTCCGACGTCGAGCAGACCATCCGGTTCTACCAAGGCCTCCTCGGCTTCCCGCTGGCCGAGCTGTTCGAGAACCGGGACTACAAGGGGTCGACCCACCTGTTCTTCGACCTGGGGCACGACAACACCCTGGCCTTCTTCGATTTCCCGGACCTCGGCCTCGAGCCGTACACCGAAGTGCTCGGGGGCTTCCACCACATCGCCATCTCGGTGGACCGGGCGCAGTGGGACGCCGCCCGGGCCCGGCTGGAAGAGGCGGGCGTCCCGACGCAGATCGAGAGCGAGATCTCGCTGTACTTCTCGGACCCCGATGGTGTGCGCCTCGAGCTCATCGCCGAGGATCTCGGCTCGCTGTACGGCACTCCGCTGCACTGATGCCCGTCACGGGGCTGGCCAATCTGGCCGTGAAGGTCGCCGACCTCGAGCAGGCGTGCGCCTGGTTCGAGGCGGCCGGCGCGACCGTGACCGAACCGGTGGAGTGGGAGAACGGGCGCCGGGCCGACGTCCAGCTCGGTGCGCTGGCCCTGACCTTGTTCACCAAGGCGATCTACGAGGACGTCTGCTCGTTGCCGGACGAGGGGTTCCTGCACCCCGCGCTCTTCGTGGACGATCTCGACGCCGAGCTGGCGCGCCACGAAGTTCTGTGGGGACCCCGGACGGTCAGCGGCACGTTCGGCACGCGCCGGATCGCGTTCGTGGAGGCCCCGGGCGGCATCCGCCTCGAGTTCATGGAGCAGATCGAGGATCCTCCGGGCTGATCCCGGCCGGCGTCTGGCCCGTCGGACAGCCACTTCGCCGTGTCTGCCGAACAACGGAGAAAATCTCCGGTGTGCCTGTCGAATTCGGCCCGGCCCGTTCGTATAGACGGTGACCGCCGGTGCTGGGCCGGGGCGGCAAAACGATGGAGGCAGGTCATGGGCAGAATCGTGGTCACCGAGTTCGTCTCGCTGGACGGGGTCATGGAGGATCCGGGCGGCGCCGAAGCCTTCGAACACGGAGGCTGGACGTTCCGCTTCAACCGGGGCCCCGAAGGGGACCAGTTCAAGCTCGACGAGCTCGTGGAGGCCGAAGCACAGCTGCTCGGTCGGGTCACCTACGAGGCGTTCGCCCAGGCGTGGCCGACCATGGAGGACCCCGTGGGTTTTGCCGACAAGATGAACGCCATGCCCAAGTACGTGGTCTCCACCACGCTCCGGGACGAAGACGCCACGTGGAACAACTCCTCCGTGATCAGAGGCGACGTCGTGCGCGAGATTGTTGCGCTGAAGGGCCAGCTGGCAGGCGATCTGCTGGTCGCCGGTAGCGCGACCCTGGTGCAGACGCTGATGGAGCACCGTCTCGTGGACGAGTTCCGGCTCATGGTCTTCCCGATCGTCCTCGGGACTGGCAAGCGGCTCTTCGGGGACGTGTCGGTACCGCCGACCATGTTCCTGGACGACGTCAAGACCGTCGGGGACGGGATCGTGATCCTGACCTACCGTTCGGCGAACGAGGGTGCGGATTCGGGCGCGGCGCCGGAGGCGCCGCCGCGTAGCGGTCCTCCCCGACATTGACGATCGACAGCGAGAAGACGAGCGAGAAGGAGAACGACGATGAGGCAATACATGTTGAGCGTGGCGATGATCGACGGTGCACCGCCACGGTCCGAGGAGCAGAACCAGGTGGCCTACCGACAGGTCGACCGGCTCAACGAAGAGATGCAGTCCTCGGGGGTCTGGGTCTTCGGCGGCGGGCTGCTGCCGGCGTCCTCCGCCACGGTCGTCCGCGCCGAGGGCGGCGAGTTCATGCTGACGGACGGGCCCTTCACCGAATCCAAGGAGCACATCGGGGGCTTCTGGGTCATTGAGGCGTCCGATCTTGACGCCGCGCTCGAATGGGCCAAGAAGGCGACCCGGGCCTGCATGGAGCCCGTCGAGGTGCGGCCGTTCCAGGAGGACCCTCCCGGCTGATGCCAGACCGCGATCCGACGGTGCGCGATCGTGAGATCGAGCGCATCTTCCGCCAGGAATACGGACGAGCGGTCTCGGTCCTCATACGGGACTTCAATGACATCGACCTCGCCGAGGACGGCGTGCAGGACGCGTTCACCGTTGCCGCTGTGCGGTGGCCTACGGAGGGCCTTCCCCCCAGTCCCGCGGGATGGATCATCACCACGGCACGCAACCGGATCATCGACCGCCTCCGGCGGGAAGCTTCCCGGGAGGATCGCCAGGCTCAAGCGACCGCGCTCCTCATCCCTACCGGAGAGCCCGAAGAGGAGCCAGCCGTGCCTGACGACCGCCTTCGCCTGATCTTCACCTGCTGTCACCCGGCGCTTGCGCCGTCGGCCCAGGTCGCGTTGACGCTTCGTCTGCTCGGCGGGCTCTCGACGCCCGAGATCGCCCGAGCCTTCGTCGTCCCCGAATCGACCATGGCCCAGCGCATCGTCCGGGCCAAGGCCAAGATCCGTGACGCCGCCATTCCCTACCGCGTCCCGAGTAGTGCTGAGTTGCCGGACCGCCTCGGCGTCGTGCTGGCGGTGATCTACCTCGTGTTCAACGAGGGCTACACCGCGACGTCGGGTGAGCTCCTGGTGCGCGAAGACCTGTGCACCGAGGCCATCCGCCTCGGGCGCACGTTGGTGGAGCTCATGCCCGACGAGCCCGAAGTGATCGGGCTCCTGGCCCTCATGCTCCTGATCGCCGCGCGTCGGCCGGCCCGAACAGGCCCGGGCGGCGCACTGGTCCCGCTCCCCGAGCAGGAGCGCACACTCTGGGATCAGGATCTGATCGACGAAGGCCAGGGTCTCGTCCGTTTCTGCCTGCGGCGGAACGCACCGGGCCCGTACCAGATCCAGGCCGCCATCAACGCAGTCCACAGTGACGCGCGGCGCGGGACGGAAACCGACTGGCGCCAGATCGTGGCTCTCTACGACCAACTCCTCGTCTTCGATGCGTCGCCCGTGATTGCGCTCAACCGGGCCGTCGCGCTCGCTGAAGTGGAGGGCCCGGCGGCCGGGCTCCGCGCACTGGAGGGCCTGCCGCTCGAGTCGTACTACCTCTTTCACGCGGTCCGGGCCGACCTCCTCAGGCGATCGGGCCGTCACGCCGAAGCGGCCATTGCCTACCGGGCGGCCCTGGCGCGCACCGACAACGAGGCCGAACGCGCCTTCCTCGAACGCGCGCTGGCGGCCGTGACCGGTCCGGCCTGAACGCGGGCGTCACAGAGACCGGACCTTCGAACGCATTGCGACCAGCCGCCTCTCGCGGTGGTCCACCCCGACCTAGGCGTTCGGCAGATGCTCGCTCAACTTGGACAGTGCTTCGGTCGCCACCTCGACACCGGCCTGCACCGTGCTCTCCGCGAGGGGCTCCAGTTGTCGCGCCGCGTTGGCCACGAGCGAAGTCGCTTGTTGCACGGCCTGTGCCGCGCCCCCGCCCGTGACGGTGGACTGCACGTTGTCGAGTCCCTCGCGCACGACGGCCAGCTTCTCCGTCGGGTCGAACTTCACGTCACCCAGTCGCTGACGGGCGCGACCTCCCACATCACGAACCTCATGGATCGCCCGTCCGCCCGTCTTCGAGGCGTTGGCGGCCATAGCTTTCGACTTTCTTCCAAGGGCCGGCGCCTGGCCGTTCGTGTGCCACGGGAGCACCGCGTCCTCGAGCTCGTGCACCCTGCGCTTCGTGCGCCAGCCGAGCGAGGGAGCTCCTTCGGTGTCCACCGCCGCCAGGATGAGGCCGCCGAGAAGTCCGAGGTTCTTCAGAAAATGCATTCTCTGCTGGGATCGAGTGGTCTCATCCGTTTCTTCCCAGAATCGGTGGCCGGCGTACGTGGTGGGAACCAGGGAGCCGATCAGCATGAGGGCACCCAGTCGCCGGAACTTTCCTGTGGCCAGGAGCAGACCACCGACGATCTGGACGCCGCCGTTGATGCGTACCGCCGTCTCGGTGTCGAGCGCCCCCATGCCGGTCTTCTCGTTGAGCGGTTCGGTGACGACGCGCGCCTTGACCGCTTTTCCTTCCGGATTGCGGACCGCGTCGAATCCTCCGGCGACAAAGATGGATGCGAGCAGCGGTCGGGCAATGCGCCGGCTAAGTGCCATGACGTACTGATACCCGCATTTTGGGACGGTACGCACCGCCCCGTCGCAGGCCGGCAGCGCAAGGCCACCGGAGCCAGGAAAGACCACCAGAAGCGGGGCTGACGGACCTGGCCCGGGTGACACCCATGGAGGAGTGACAGACTCGGTCCCACCATGAAGGTGCACCTGGTCGACGGGACCTACGAGCTGTTCCGCCATTTCTTCGGTGCGCCGCCCCACCGCAACGCCGCCGGGAACGAGGTGGCCGCGGTCAGGGGGGTGGTCAGCTCCGTGTTGCAACTCTTGGGCGACGGTGCGACCCACGTCGGCGTGGCGACCGACCACGTGATCGAGTCCTTCCGTAACGATCTCTGGCCGGGCTACAAGACCGGTGAAGGCGTGGATCCCGATCTATGGTCGCAAGCCTGGCCCCTCGAGGAGGCTCTCGGCGCCCTGGGGGTGATGGTCTGGCCCATGGTCGAGCTCGAGGCGGATGACGCGCTGGCGAGCGGAGCGGCCGTGGCGGACGACGACCCGGAGGTGGAGCAGGTCGTCATCTGCACCCCCGACAAGGACCTCGGCCAATGCGTCCGCGGGGACCGCGTCGTGCAACTGGACCGGCGCAAGGACGTGCTGATCGACGAGGGCGGAGTCGAGGCCAAGTTCGGGGTCGGCCCCGCTTCCATCCCCGACTATCTGGCGCTCGTCGGCGACAGCGCGGACGGTTTTCCCGGACTTGCGGGTTGGGGCGCCAAGTCGGCGGCCGCCGTTCTGGCTCGATGGAGCCATATCGAGGACATCCCAGCGGATCCGGGTGCCTGGGAGGTCACGGTGCGGAGCGCCCCGAAGCTGGCGACCACGTTGCAGGAGTGCCGGGAGGACGCGCTGCTCTTCAAGGAGCTGGCGACGTTGCGCATCGATCGCTCGCTGCTCGGGTCGGTCGAGGACCTGCGCTGGCGGGGGCCGACGAGCGACTTCGCCCGGTTGAGCGTCGAGCTGGACGCTCCCGGGCTCGGCCGTCGCGCCGAGGCCCTGGCCGCCGCGCGCTGACGGCTCTATCCGGACGTTGCCACGACCGGACCAAATCCGCTGAACGTGAGCCGGCGGAGATAGAGGTCGCGGCTGTTGGGGAATCCGACGGCCCCGGGAACCCAGGCGTGGAACGCGATCCAGAAGTCCCCGCTCGTGTCGGCGAAGACCCACTCCCCGCCCGGACCGGCCACGCCGGGGCCGTTCGAGAGGATCGGGCCGGGCGTCGCGTCATTGCACGGTCCGAGAGGCCCGGTGCAGAAGGCGACGCCGACGGCGTACTTCGCCGTGTTCCAGTCGTTGCCCGAATAGAAGAGGTAGTAGTGGCCGCCCGTTGCGACGAGGTCGGGGGCCTCCACGGTGCCGGACTCCCACGACTGGTCCGGCACCAGCAGTGCAGCGGGCTTGGCCCCTGGGACGAACGAGGTGCCCGACGCGTTGAGCTGCTCCGACCAGAGGACCGACGATCCAGGGCCGCCGGACTTCCAGACGAGGTACGGCTTTCCGTCGGTGTCGATGAACGATGCCGGGTCGATGGAGCCCCCGAGCGCCTTCTGACACTCCAGGGGCGCCGTCGAGTTGTCGCTGAACGGCCCCTGCGGTTGGCTGGCGGATGCCACCGAGATGCACTCCTTCGTGCCGCCGGCGACGTCCGCCGCGTAGTAGAGGAGGTAGTTCCCGCCGATCCGGGCCACGGCGGGGGCCCACGTGTTGTTGGCTGCCGCCCACGCGGGGAGGCTCGGCAGTGCGTTCCCGACCGCGGTCCAATGGGTGAGGTCCGTGGATTCGATGATCTGGATGTTGCCTGCCACCGAATTGGTGGCATACGCGTAGTAGGTCCTGCCGACGAGGATGACGGCGGGGTCGGGAAAGTCGAACGGGTAGACCAGGCCCGTGCCCGCGCCGCCGGCCAGCTGGGTGCACGCACCCGAGACGTCCGAGATGTCCTTGGCGGCCTCGGTGTTGTTCTTGGCCGTGATCTGGGCGAAGGCGCTCTTGACGCCGCCCAGGCAGGTCTGCAGCGTGTCGATCCCGACGCCCTGCACGAACGCGTGCACGTTGGTGTTGGCCAACGACCCGTTCGTGACGGCCAATTGGCTCATGGTCGAGTTGATCGACGCCTGCAGCGCGTCGCGCTTGCTGGTCGTGACGGCTTTGGCGAACCGGGTGACGGCGACGTCGTGATGCAATCTGGCGAGGTGGGCCTTTGCCGCCGCGAGGGCAGCTTGCTCGTTCCGGTTGCGCGTGCGGGCGTCGACATCGGTCCACACCGCCGCGACGAGCACTCCGAGACAGAGCACCGCCCCGGTCGCGACGAGCCATCGCCCGCCCCGCGCCCGCCGGAGATCAGCCACCCGATGCCTCTGCTGCGGTGCAGTTCGCCGAGACGGAGTTGAGCGCGGCAATGGCCTTGGCCTGTTTCCCCACGGCCAGTGCGTTCAGAGCCTGCTCGACACCCACCAGACAGGTCTGTAGCGAGGCGATGCGTGACGCCTGCTGCGTCACCTGCGTCTGCGCCGCGGCCAGCGACGTCTGTGCACCCAGGAGTTGTGAGGCGTCCTGGTTGAGCGCGGTGGTGTCGTTGCCGACCTGCGTCTGGAGCTCGCTGAGGTCACGTCGGAGGTCGGCCAGTTGGGCCGAGACGGTGTGGGTCTCCTGCCGCGTCACCCCGAGCGACGTCTGGGCCCGGTCGTAGCGGTCGTACGCCGTGACCTGGTCGGCGATCAGCAGGCTCAGTGCGGTCGCGACCAGCGCTCCCCCTGCCACCGCCAGGACCCAGCGACTCCGGCGCAACGGCCGTGAGCGCCGTGGTGGCGCGGGCGGGGCGGAAGGGTCGGAAGGGTGATCAGTCTCGAGCAGGCTCCTCATCCCGGCCGCCTCGGTGCCTTTTCACGCCCCATGTCCGGCCCGCCGTGCCATGTTTCATATTGGCACCGGCGCCGGGTGTCCTCCGTTCAGCAGCCGTCAGCCGCCGAGATAGCTGCTGGACAGCGCTTCTTCCATCTCGGCCGGGCTGCCGCGGTGGGCGATCACGCCCTGGAGCACGACCGCTGCGCTGTCGGCGATGGGGAGCGCGGTGCGCGCGAACTGTTCGACCAGCAGGATGGAGAGGCCGATCGACGCGAGCTGGCGGACCTTGTCGTAGAGCTGGCCGACCACAATCGGCGCCAGTCCCATGGACAGCTCGTCGAGCAGCAGCAGCTTCGGATCGGTTGCGAAGGCGCGAGCCAGCGCCAGCATCTGCTGCTCACCGCCCGAGAGCGTGCCGGCCATCTGCCGGCGTCGTCCGCTCAGCTGCGGGAATTGGGCGAAGGTCACCTCTTCGACCTGGTCCATCGGCACCCCGACCTGGGTGGCCATGAGGAGGTTCTCCCGCACGCTGAGGTTGGGGAAGATCCCCCGCCCCTCGGGCACGGTGCAGATGCCCCGGCGGGCGCGGTGATCCGCCGAGAACCGGGTGACCGGAGCGCCCTCGAAGCGCACCTCACCGCTGCTGGCGGGCAGGGTGCCGGCGCAGACGTTGAGCAGCGTGGTCTTGCCGCCGCCGTTGGGCCCGAGCAACGCCATCACCGATCCGGCCGGGACCTCGAGGCTGACCCCGTGGACGACCTCGATCGGCCCGTAACCCGCCCGGATGGCGCGCAGCTCGAAGATCGGCGCGATACCGGGATCGGCTGCGGCGGCCGAAGCCACGGTCACGGGGCACCCAGGTAGGCGTTCACCACGACCGGGTCGACCTTGACCTGCTCGGGCGTCCCACTGGCGATGATCTCGCCGTAGTCGAGGACGTGGATGTGCGCACACGTGTCCATCACGAGGCCGACATCGTGCTCGACGAGGCAGATGGCCAGTCCCCGCTCGTACACGAGTTGCTGCAGGAGCCGCCCGAAGGCCTCTGTCTCCTGTTCGGTCTGTCCCGAGGCCGGCTC
This sequence comes from uncultured Acidimicrobiaceae bacterium, assembly GCA_963719485.1. Classification (GTDB taxonomy): domain Bacteria; phylum Actinomycetota; class Acidimicrobiia; order Acidimicrobiales; family RAAP-2; genus Bog-473. The sequence continues at coordinate 1,157,509 of OY970387.1, read as the reverse complement.
GTCGAGCAGGAGGACCTTTGGTTGGGTCATGAGGGCGCGTGCCACCTCCACCACCCGGGCCCGGCCGGTCGGCAGCTCGCTCACGTCGCGGTCGGCCACGTCGCCCAGGCCGACCAGCTCGATGACGCGGTCGGTTTCGGCGCCGACGTCGATCCGGCCGCGCCGACCCCAGGTGTTGCGGATCTCGCCCGCCACCTGGATGTTGTCCCGCACGGTGAGAGAGGTGAACAGCTCGAGCCGCTGGTAGGTGCGGGCCAGGCCGCGCCGGGCCCGGGCGGCGGGCCCCGCGTTGGTGACGTCGTGCCCGTCGATCTGCACGCGCCCCGACTGCGGCTCGAGCAGCCCGCTGACCACGTTGAACAGCGTTGTCTTGCCGGCTCCGTTGGGCCCGATGAGGCCGGTCACGCCACCCTCGGCCACCGAGAGCGAGACTTCGCTCAGCACCAGCGCCCCGCCGAAGGCGACCGAGACGTCCGTCACCTCAAGAACGGACATCGGCCACGCCCTCCAGTGCGGGCACGCTCGGCGCGGGCTTGGACTCCGTAGGCGGCACGACCGTGCCCGAGGCGGCGACCGGTGCCGGGCGGAACGCCTCGGGTCGGACGGCACGGCCGATCGCCGGCAGCCCCAGGACGATGAGCCCTGTCGCCAGCACGAACCACCAGTTCCCCATGACCTTGGTCAAGGTGAGCATGTAGACGACGATCTCGGCGGCCACCCCGAGGGCGAGCACCCCCTTGACCCGCCACAGCGGGCTGTAGTTCTCCACGATCTGCGGCACGGCCCCGCTCGGGTTGCGACCGAGGCTGACGCCGACCAGGGCCGGCGCCACCAGGGCCAGGTTGGCCATCACGCTCCAGAAGCCCCCGCCGCCGCGATCCATGCTGAGGTTCGTGAACGTGGTGTTGAGGACCTGGAAGGCGGTGCCGGCGAGGATCCCACCCATGAGGGCGCCGGCCACGTTGCCGATCCCCCCCACCACCGTCAGCATGACCAGGGCGAGGCTGATGAAGATGATGTACGTCGTCGAGCTGACGCTGACCGAGGCGGCGGACAGCAGGATGCCCCCTATGCCGGCGATGGCCGCCGAGAGCATGAACACCGACAGCTTGAGCTTGACCAGGTTCTGGCCCAGGGTGGCCGCCGCCGCCGGGCTGTCTTTCATGGCGGTCAGGCGGCGGCCGTAGCGGCTGCGCCGCAGGGCCACCAGGCCGATCCCGATGAGGACGAAGATGCACACCGAGGTGGTGAGGAACGTCTTCGACGAGCTGAGGTCGATCGGGCCGAGCTTGGGTGGCGGGATCTGCAGGGTCCCGTTGGGGAAGATGGAGAAGTGCACGTGGAAGATGGGAAGTATGTGCGGGGCGATGTCGTTCAGGATCATGTCGGAGACGAAGACGCCGAAGGCCAGCGTGGCCAGCGCGAGGTACAGGCCACGCAGGCGGAGGGCGGGAAAGGCGATCAGGCCGCCGACGAGCGCGGTGACGACGACGCCGAGGAACACCCCCCAGATCGTGATCCGCTGTTCCAGCCCGGTGCCGGAGAGTCCCAGGTGGAACACGATGATCGTGGCGATGGCCCCGAAGGAGACGGGAGCCAGGTTGATCTCACCGGCGTAGCCGGTGAGCAGGGTGAGCGACAGGGCGATGATGGCGTAGGTGATGCCGATCGTCAGCGTCGACATGTCGTTGGTGCCCATGATCTGCTCCAGGGCCAGGACGGCGAGCACGAGGATCACGCCCCAGGTGGCGGCCGAGCGCATGGTGGGGACCTTGAACCGCTCCCTCGTGCGGAGCAGGGTCGCGCCCCGCAGCCGGTCCTGGGGGAGCACGAGGAGCACGACGAACAGCGTGATCATCGGCAGGGCGATGCGGAAGTCCGCGGCCCAGGACCATGACGACGGGAAGTACCCCAGCACGTAGGTGGTCGACAGCCCGAGGAACAGGGCGCCGGCGAACGTCAGCCAGATGCTGCGGAGTCGGCCGAACATGGCGGCGGCAATCGAGTCGAGGACGAGCAGGGTCAGCACGTGGACGTCGAGGGTGCCGCCGCTGATGGGGGTGATGAGGATGCCGGCGAGGGCGGCCAGCGCTCCGCCGAGCGCCCACGAGAAGGCCGCCAGCCGTTCCGGGCGCCCCCCGTTCAGCTGCAGGAGTGCCGGGTTGTCGACCACGGCGCGCATGGCCACCCCGGTGCGGGTGCTGGTGAACAGCAGGCGGATCCCGATGGCGATGAGGACGCCGCACCCGAGGGCGATCGCCGAGTGGTCGGTGACGTAGACCCCGAGGACCTTGAATTTCGCCGTCTCGCCGAAGAAGAGGCCGTCGGTCCGGGGCACGCCGGGGCTCCAGATCCACTGGGCCAACGCGATCAGCCCGAGCATGATGCCGATCGTGACCACGATCTTGGTGACGTCGGCGGTCTGCCGGAGCCCCCGCATGATGCCGGCATAGAGCACCATGCCCAGCAGCGGTGCCAGCACGGCGATGACGGCGAAGAGCGCCAGCGGCGCCGGCCAGTTCCACCCGTAGCGGAACTGCCAATAGGTGAAGGCCGCCAGCATGGCCATGGCGCCCTGGGCGAAGTTGAAGATGCCCGAGGTCGTGTAGGTCAGGACGAGTCCCGAAGCCGCGATCCCGTAGACGGCGCCGGTGACGAGGCCGAGGATGGTGTACGTCAGGAACAGGTGCATGGCCGGAGCTCCGTCGCTCAGGTCACGACGCTAGCCAGCGGACGTGCCGGGCGCTCACCCCTGAGGCTTGATGACGGTGGACGTCGCGTACTGGGTTGCGTAGCCCTGCGAGTTGAGCGTCGTGCCGATGACGGACCCGGTGTTCGGGACGACGTACTTCGAGGAGCAGTCGAACGTCCCGAGCGTCTTCGGGTACGCCTGCACCCACTTCGTGCCGTCGAGCTTCATCAGGATCCCGCAGTTCGGCGGGATGTTCTTGGCCGGGTTCCCCGACGCATTGAGGCCACCGCCGGTCCAGTTCGTGACCTTGGCCAGGTGGTTGATCATGCACTGGCGGGTCAGGGTCGATCCACACGCCTTGGCCTGGGTGGCCCAGAGGAGGAACGAGGACGAAGCCTGCTCGCCGAGCTGCGAGGTGAGTCCGCCGTACTTCTTGACGATGGAGAGGTACTGGGACACGGCCGGGACGACCTTGGCCGCCTCGAGCGGCTCGTAGGAGATACGGACGTAGACGTTGTTCGCCAGGCCTGCGGTGTTCCACTTGGCGAAGCCCGCCGTGTAGGAGCCGGAGTCCATCACCCAGATCGGGTCGTAGCCGATCTGGTTCTGGGCCTCGAAGGCACCATAGAGCGTCGGCCCCGGGGTGGCGTCGTTGAAGATGATCTGGGCGCCACAGCTCTGGAGCTTCTGCACGAACGGCGTGTAGTTCGCCTCGCCGTTGTAGTCGATCACGGCGTTGCAATTGGGGAGGAACTTCCAGCCGGTCGCAGTAAACGCCTGCTCGGCCTTCTCCGTCGACGACTGCTGGGTGGAGAGGGTCGAGTCGTAGACGCCGACATGCTTGGTCTTCGATCCGAAGAGCTTCTCGGCCTGGTACGCACTCGACACCGGGCTGGCGTTGGCCGGGTTCGGCGACGCCTGGTACATCTCGTACGCGTTCGCCACTGCGGGGGCGACCGTGAAGCCGGGTACCGATGCCAGGTTGCAGCCCAGCCGGGTCTGCTCCGCGGTGCCGTCGAGGGCGAAACCCTCGCCGACCAGCATGAAGTCCTGCTTGCAGGCCTGTGTCATCACCGAACCGACGTTGGTGACGGCGGCGTCGTAGTAGTCACCGACGATCTTGCGCCCGTTGATGCCACCCTGCGCGTCGCACCACGCGATCATGTCCTTGACCGCGTCACCCATCTCCTGGTCGAGACCGGGGAGACCGGAGAAGCCCCGGTCGTCGCCGTAGGCGAGGTTGATGGTCGAGTTGGTGACACCCGTTTCCGTGGCGCCCGTGGCGTGACCCTTGCCGCAGGGCGAGGGGAGTGTGCCGAACTTGGCCGAGGAGGTCGACGCTGCCCCGCCGACTCCGGGCGAGAGGAGCACGCCCGCCGCCGTCAGCGACGTGAGCATGAGTGCCGCCCCCAGGGTCCGCAAACCGGTAACCCGCTTCATCATCAAACCCCCTGTTCCCGGGGCCGAACCCGCTCGGGTCCAGCCCGGCTCCCTTAACAAAATCTTAGAACACGTTCCTGTTTCGGAACACTAGCAATCCCCGGGTCAAAAATCTCTGCGCCACCTGAGTCCCGAGCACTCTCCGGGCCCTACGAGTGATCGGCCGTCTCGATCTTGAAGCGCTCGGAGTACTCGGCGAACTCCGTGGCCAGGCCGGCGTACGTCCAGCCGAAATCGGCGGGGTCGTAGCGATGCCGGCCGAAGGCGTCCTGGGGTCGATCCTCGAGGAAGGCGTGCATGCGCCGGGCATGGAGCGAGCCCACCTCCTCGCCGAAGTCGGCGTACAGCGCCCGAACGGTCCCGACCGGGTCCGCGACCAGGGCGTCGTAGTGGATGTGCCGGCACCAGCCGTCATCCGCCTTCTCGTCGAACGCCATCGCCGAACTGAGTGCGAACGCGCACTTGCGCTTCCACTCCTCGGCGGTGGGACGCGGGTCCCGTCGGCCGGTCAGGATGCGCTGGCCCGCATTGGCGAGACTGGCCAACGACGTGACCACGGGCCCCGGGTCCCGGTGCGTCCAGATGACCCTGGCGTCGGGATAGGCGGCCAGCATGGCGTCGAGGTGCCACAGATGATTCGGGGTCTTGAGGATCCAGCGCTCGGTCGGTTGGCGCGATTGGAGCGTCTGGAGGGCGAGCTTGTGCTGGGCGTAGGCGGGCGTCATGTCCGCCTGCTCGAGCCAGCGCGCGTAGCTGGGGACGTGGGCCTGGGTCTCGAGAGCCAGGGCGCGCACGTCGTACATGAAGATCGCCACGTCCTCCTCGGCCACGGTGGCGCCGAAGGGGTGCATGGCCTTGAGGGGTGGATTGAGCTTCATCAGCCCGGTGAGGTCTTTGGCCGTCTTGGCGATCCGCGGATCCTCCGCCGCCTCCTCCAGGGTCGTGGGGGGAATGGGGTGGGCGGCCTCCCACTGCAGGAGCGGCCGGGCCACGGGGTCGAGCCCCAGCAAAATGGACAGCAGGCTGGTTCCCGTGCGCGGCAGCCCGACGATGATCCAGGGACGCTCGATGCGGCCTTCGCGCACCTCGGGGTGTTCCTGGGCCCAGCGATGGAGCTCGATGCGGTTGGCGAGCGAGCCGGCGAGCATCTTGGAGATCAGGAGTCGCCCGAAGGTCGTCAGCTCGGCCTCGTCCTCACAGGCGCGGAGGTACACCTCGAGAGGCTCTTGGTAGGAATCGCTGCCGAAATCGTCGGACCCGGCCATCTTGGCCGCGGCAGAGGTCACCGACGAGGGGCTGAGGGAGGGAAGTTCGTGGCCGAAACGGGCCACCCGCGCCCCGGTCCAGTTGAGCGCTCTGAGGGGCCGGCTCCGCAGCTCGGAATCGCGCCAGGTGTACTCGACCGTGCTCACCCGACCTCCACGACCGTGCGTCCCACCGAGCGACGCGCCTCGTGCTCGTCGAGTGCCCGGCCGGCTTCCTCCATGGAGACGCGCCGACCGACGGCGGGACGGATTGCACCGGCGGCGGCCAAGCGGAGGAGATCGGCATGGATCTCGTCCGCGACGTCGCGGCCGAACGGGTTGAACCCGAAGCGCCGCATGCCCGGGTCGACCGAATCGGCCCACGCCACCATCACCGCCACGATGTCGATGTTCCCGATGCAGGCCATCCGGAGCGGCCGGCCCGTCATGCCGTTGGCGTCGTCGTCCGCGAACCCCACCGCCAGGTAACGCCCCCCGTGCGCCGTGCAGCGCCACGAGCGTTCGACGAAGTCCCCGCCGGTCAGGTCGTACACCACGTCGGCGCCGGCATCGCCCGTGGCGACCAGGACCGCCTCGACGAAGTCCTCGGCCGTGTGATCGATGACCAGGTCGGCGCCCAGTGAGGAGCAGAAGGCTCCCTTCTCCGGGCCGCCCGCCACCGCGATGACCCGGGCGCCCGCGGCCTTGCCGAGCTGGATCCCGGCAGTGCCCAGGCCGCTGGCGGCCGAGTGCACGACCAGGGTCTCTCCTGCCTGCAGGCGCCCTCGTTTGAAGAGAGCCAGGTGGGACGTCTGGAACGACAGCAAGAAGGCGGTGGCCTCGACGTCGTCGAATTCGGGGGGAGCCTCGAACACCGAGATGGCTGGGGCGATCGCGTACTCGGCGATGCCGCCGAGCGCATTCTTGGTGATGGCGACGACACGGCGGCCCAGCCACTGCTCGGCGCCCTCTCCCGCGGCGTCGACCACGCCGCACACGTCCATGCCCAGCGTGAAGGGCGGCGGGGTGGGCACCGAGACCAGCTTGCCCCGACAGCGGTCGATATCGTTGAAATTCAGCGACGCAGCGCTGACCTTCACCCGCACCTCACCGGGGCCGGGTTCGGGGCGCTCGACCGTCCGCACGGCAAGAACCTCGCCCGGTTGGCCGTGCTCGGTCACCTGAAGCGCCTTCATGTCTGCCATGTGCGGTTCCCCCTTGTTGCTCTGTCCTGGTCGTCACACCGCGAGATCAAGAACCCTATAGGCGGGTCTCACCGGGTTCTCCCGTGACGCCGGCCTGAATCCATTGATCACGTCAAATCCCCGCTGTACATTCTCGATCGACCGGCCAGCTGAGGAGTAACCGAATGATTGCGGTTTACATCACCACCGAGAACTTGACTGCGGCGCTCCATGCTGAAGGACGCAAACGCCTGAAGGCCGCAGGTGCGCCGGAAGACGCGATGAAGCTGCACTCGGTTTTCGGCGACGAAGGGAAACTTCAGGTCTTCGACATATGGGAGAGCCAGGAGGCGTTCGACGCGTTTCTCGGAGTCTTGGTCCCGATACTCGAGGAGTTGGGTGTCACGTTGGCTGCGCCACCAGCGATCATGCCTCTCGTGGATCTCGAACAGTAGGTTTCCGGCTTCCTCTGAGCGGAGGGAGTGGGATTTGAACCCACGGAGGCTTGCACCTCGCAGCTTTTCAAGAGCTGTGCATTCGTCCGCTCTGCCATCCCTCCAGGCGGTTCATGCTAGGTGAGCGCGCTGCCCGCCCCGCTCACCCGCCGGCCCACTCGGCCAGCTCGACGACGATGCCCGGTCCGTCGAAGAAGACCAGCTTCTTGTCGTGGTAGTCGAAGATCTCGTTGCGGGGCGTGATGCCGTTCGCCGCCAGGTGCTCGAGCATCGCGGCCATGTCGTTGACCCGGAAGCACACGTGGTTGAAGCCGGTGCGGTCGAGCGTGCCCGTCCCGGCGTCGACCGTGACCGGCGGCTGATGGAAGCGCAGCAGCTGGATCTCCTGATGGACCTCTGCCCCCTTGAGCGCCAGCGTCACGTGATCGGACTCCCACCCTGGGATCCCCATGTACTCCGAGATCCGCTCCCCGGACGCCACCACCGCGATCGTCTCCTCGAAACCGAGTAGCCCGAAGAAACGTCGCGCCTCGTCGAGGTCGGTGACCACGATCGTCATATGGTCGAAGCCCTCGTTCCGTGCGGTCACCATTGCGGCGGCCCTCGCTACCCTTTGGCGGCCTGGTCGCGCGCGTCCCGGGCCCGGCTGCGCTGACGCCCCCGGATCGCCTGATCCAGGATGACCTTGCGCAGCCGCACCGCCCTGGGGGTCACTTCGACGCACTCGTCCTCACTGATGAACTCCAGCGCGTGCTCCAACGAGAAGTTCAGAGCGGGCGTCAGCCGCTCGAAGTCCTCGGCGGTCGCCGAGCGGATGTTGTTCAGCTTCTTCTCCTTGGTCGGGTTGACGTCCATCTCCTCCGCCCGGGCGTTCTCCCCCACGATCATGCCCTCGTAGACCTCCTCGGCCGGGCCGACGATCAGCGTGCCCCGCTCTTGGAGATTCATCAGAGCAAACGTCGTCGTGGCCCCGCGCCGGTCGGCCACCATCGACCCGTTGCGCCTGGTCCGCAGGTCGCCGTGCCACGGCTCCCAGCCGTCGAACACGTGGTGGAGGATCCCCGTGCCGCGGGTCTCGGTCAGGAACTCGGTGCGGAAGCCGATCAGTCCACGGGCGGGGACGCGGTAGTCGAAGCGCACCCAGCCCGTCCCATGGTTGACCATCTCGAGCATGGTGCCCTTGCGGAGCGCCAACAGCTGGGTGACGACGCCGAGATACTCGTCCGGCACGTCGATGCTGACGCGCTCCACCGGCTCGTGGACCCTGCCGTCGATCTCACGCGTCACGACCTGCGGCTTGCCCACCGTGAGCTCGAACCCCTCGCGCCGCATGGTCTCGACCAGCACGGCCAGCTGCAGCTCACCCCGTCCGAGCACCTCCCACGTGTCCGGGCGTTCGGTGGGGGCGACCCTGATGGCCACGTTGCCGACGAGCTCGGAGTCGAGGCGTGCCTTGAGCAGGCGGGCCGTGAGCTTGGTGCCGTCGATGCCCGAGAGCGGCGACGTGTTGATGCCGATGGTCATCGCCAGGCTCGGCTCGTCGACGGTGATGGCAGGCAACGCGACCGGATGGTCGGGGTCGGCCAGCGTCTCGCCGATGGTCACCTCGGCCAGACCGGCCACGGAGACGATCTCGCCCGGACCGGCCGACTCCGCCGGCACCTGGTCGAGCGCCTCGGTCACGTAGAGCTCGGTGATCTTGGCCTTCTCGATGGTGCCGTCGAGTCGGCACCACGCCACCGCGCTGCCCTTGACCAGGGTGCCGTTGTGGATGCGGCAGATGGCCAGGCGGCCCACATAGGGCGACGCGGAGAGGTTGCAGACGAGCGCCTGCGTGCCGGCCCCCTTCTCGAAGGAGGGCGCCGGGACGCGCTCGATGATGGTCCGGAACAACGGCTCGACGTTCTTCCCCTCGACCCCGGGCTCGGTGCTGACCCAGCCCGCCCGGGCGTTGGCGTAGAGGATCGGGAAGTCGATCTGGTCCTCGTCGGCGTCGAGATCCAGGAACAGCTCCTCCACCTGATGGACGACCTCGGCGATGCGGGCGTCGGCCCGGTCGACCTTGTTGATCACGAGCACCACGGGGAGCCGGGCCTCCAGCGTCTTGCGCAGGACGAAGCGGGTCTGCGGCAACGGGCCCTCCGAGGCGTCCACCAGCAGGAGCACGCCGTCGACCATGGTCAGCCCACGCTCGACCTCACCGCCGAAGTCGGCGTGCCCGGGGGTGTCCACGATGTTCAGCTTCACCCCGCCCCAGCGCACCGCCGTGTTCTTGGCCAGGATGGTGATGCCCTTCTCCCGCTCGAGGTCGCCCGAGTCCATGACGCGGTCGGTCAGCTCCTGGTGCGCACCGAAGGCGCCGGTCTGGCGGAGGAGCGCATCGACGAGGGTGGTCTTGCCGTGGTCGACATGCGCCACGATGGCCACGTTCCTGATGTCTTCGCGGGTCTCCATGGGGCGACCAACGATAGATGACCTGGGTGGGGTGCCTCAGGCGGCCGATCGCAGCGCGGTTCCGGCGCCCCCCAGGGCCAGTTCCACGGCCTCGGTCCCCCGGGCGAGCACCGCCGGTTCAGGCTCGACCCGCACCAGGTGGCCGGAGTCGGGCCACCACCCGACCACGCGGCCGGGCACCTCGTCGCCGCGCCGCCGCAGGGCTTCGACGAGAGCCACGAGGGCGAGCTCGGCGCGCACCGAGTCGCGGCGCGGCCCGGACAGCACCACCAGGTGCGCGTGCGCGGTGCGCACGTCGGCCCGGCCGCGCAGCGCGAGCAGCGCGGAGTGGGGGCTGTCCCACCAGTGGTCGCGGCCGACCGCAGGCGGGGCGGCGAACGCTGACCAGTCGAGGGCGCACCACAGCCGGGTGGCCCAGGTCACGGCCTCCGCCCCGACGGCGGCGCGGCCGGCGGGCGGGAGCCCGTCGATCCAGCGGTCGAGTTGCGACACGGCTGCACTGCCGTCGCGCAGCAAACGGGAGGATTCGGCCAGCCGGTATCGCACGGCCTCGAGTGGCGAGCGCGCCCCACCCGCGAGGAGCGTGCGCACGGCTGCCACACCGATGGATCGCCGGGCGTTGCGCGCGGACCACGCAAACGGCTCCGCATGGGCCGGATCGCCGGCGTCCCCAGCGAACGCGGTGCGGACCTCGTGGTCCGTGACCCGGAACCGGACCGCGCCGGCGCGCCGCACGGCCAGGCCGGCCAGCTTCGACTTGGCCTCCTCGAGGGCGGCCCGCCAGGTCGTCGCGTCAACGGCGGGGACCGGAGCCACCAGGGCGTCCATGAGCCGGTCAGCCATGGTCTGCGCTGGCGCGGGCGAGCCACGCGGCGAGGTGCGAGGCGACCGCCCGGAGGTGCTCCTCGCGCACGTCCTCCACGCCGTAGCGGCCCGTGGCGGATTCGAGGAGGGCCAGCCGGAACGGGGGAGTGCCGCTGCGGAGGGTCTCGAGCAGGGACAGATAGTGCAGCGACCGTCGCTCCGACGCCCAGGGCCCGCCGGTCGACAGGCCCAGCGCGCACAGCGAGGCCGTGCGCGCCCGCGGGAGACCGACCACCAGGTCGAAGACCCCATGGAGCACGACCCGGCCTCCTCCCAGAGGAATGGCGACCCGATCGTCGGTACGCGGCATCCAGCCCGGTGCGAACCGGGGGACCAGGCTGGTCAGGTTCCGGGCGTGGACCGCGAGTGTCTCCGCGAGAGTGGCGCGGGCTGCTTCGGGGAGCGACTCGACCTGGCGCGCCGCCGTGTCGGCTCCCGCCGCCCGGAGGCCGTCCAGCGCGTCGGCCAGCGGGTCGTTCACCTCTCCCGCGTGGACGAGCTGGCGCAGCAGCGTGTGCACCAGGCGAGACAAAAGGAATTGACCGGTCGCGGTGTCGTCGTCGTTGCGCCGTTCGTCGGGGGATCCGAGCAGCTGGCGCGGCCCGAGGAAGAGGGGCGGCGCGTGCTCCCCGCGTGCCGCCACGACGTCGTAGGCGGCATCCTCGAGCCAGGCCCGCAGTCCGCCGGCCAGACCCGGGTCGAAGCGCGGCCGCGCCGCCGCATCGCCGCGGAGGAGTGCCAGGACCTCTCCCCCCGTTCCACGATCCGCCGCCGCGTCACCCTGAAGGGCCGGCCTGAGCAGGGGACGTGGTGCGACGAGGACCATCGGAGCAGTGTGCCCACGGGCTGTGACACTGCTCTACCCTGAGACGTACATGGCACCCGCGCTCGTGCTGGCGTCGGCCGGCAACACCGCCTTCTACGTGATCTTCGGCGTCTTCGTCGTGGCGATGGTCGCGCTGGTGGTGATCGTGATCATGTGGGCCGTCCGGCACGACATCGCCGGCCGAGCCGCGTGGCGTGCCCGCCAGGAGGAGAGGGCACAGCAGCCCCCGGGTGGACCGGGTTCGGCGTCGTGAGCGAGGCCAGTCACTTTGAGGGCGCGCCGGCGCCCACCTGGTCCGAGCGCGTCCGCGCCCGCTTGGCGCAGCGCCGTCAGCAGTCGGAGCGCCGGCACCGGGACGCGCCGCCGCGCACGGCGTTCGTGCTGGCCGGTGGAGGGAGCCGCGGCGCGGTCCAGGTCGGCATGCTCGAGGAGCTCATCCGGCGCGACATCCAGGCCGACCGGGTCTTCGGTGCTTCGGTCGGGGCGATCAACGGTGCGTCGTACGCGGGCAACCCGACCCTCGAGGGCATCGAGAACATGGCAGCCGTCTGGCGGAACGTGAAGGGCGACGACATCTTTCCGCGCGGCACGTTCGACGGGCCGTGGGCCTTCCTGCAGAAGCGGCCGTCCGTGCACGCCAACAGCGGGCTGCGGGCCATCATCGAGTCCGGCGTCGACTACGAGAACCTCGAGGACGCCACCATCCCGATCGAAGTGGTGACGACATCGCTGACCGACGGCAGGGAGCGCTGGATCGGCCACGGGCCGGCGGTCGAGGCCATCCTGGCCTCCTCGGCCATCCCGTCCATCTTTCCGCCGGTGACCATCGACGGCGACGTGCTCGTCGACGGTGGCGTGGTCAACAACGTGCCGATCAGCCGGGCTCTCTCCGCCGGGTGTGACCGCATCTACGTCCTGCTGTGCGGGCCGTTGCACTATCACCCACGGGCGCCGCGGCGCCCCGCGGAGGCCGCGCTGACGGCGTTCTTCGTGGCGATCCACGCCCGGTTCGTCCGTGAGCTCACCCTGCTCCCGCCGGGCGTCGAGGTGGTGGTCTTCAGCGGAGGAGGAGAGCCCTCGAGCCAGTACCGCGACTTTTCCGCGACGGCGACCCTGATTGAGGAGGGACGGGCCGAGGTGGCGGACGTCCTCGACCGCTATGCCGGGACCTCGCACGACCTGGCGCCGGCGCCGGCGTCCTGACCGTGAAGTGGTGACCGTGAAGTGGTGACCGTGAAATGGTGAACAGGTGAGCGGGGACCGTTACCTCCTCTCGAACGAAGCTCCCGAGGCCATGGACCGCTTCACCGCCTTCGCCGCCTTGTTCGACCCCTCCACCTTCCGGCATCTCGACGGCCGGGGTCTGGCCCCCGGCTGGCGCTGCTGGGAGGTGGGCGCGGGCGGGACCTCGCTCGTCCAGCACCTCTCGGACCGGGTCGGGCCCGGCGGACACGTCCTCGCCACCGATATCAACCTGTCCTGGGCCGGCGAGGCGGCTGCGCCCAACGTCGAGATCCGCGAACACGACGTGGCGGCCGACCCGCCACCCGAAGGGCCCTTCGATCTGGTCCATGCCCGGCTCGTCCTCGTCCACGTGCCCGAGCGTGACACCGCCCTGGCCAACATGGTTTCCGCCCTCCGCCCGGGCGGGGTCCTGCTCGTGGAGGACGCCGATCCCGCCCTGCAGCCGCTGAGCTGCCTGGAGGAGATCGGGCCCGCGGAGGTCCTGGCCAACCGCATCCGGCGGGGCTTCCGCTCGCTCCTGGCCGAACGGGGCGTCGACCTCGCCTACGGGCGCTCGCTGCCGCGCCGCCTCCGGGCGGCCGGGTTGGTCCGGGTGGCCGCCGACGCCGGCTTCCCGCTGAGCGATCCCGCCTCCAACCATCTCGAGACGGCGACCATCGAGCTGATCCGGGACCAGCTCCTCGACCATCGGATCGCCACCGAGGCCGAGATCACCCGGCACCTGGCCAACGTGGCATCCGGCCTGCTCGACCTGGCCCAACCCCCGATGATCTCCTGCTGGGGCCACCGCCCTCCGCCCACCTGACCGGTACCGGCGGCCGGAGCGGTCGTCGCCGTCACACGTTCCTGGTGGAATAGGGGGGTGCCCGACGCTCCTCCCGCATCCACTGGGCCCGAGTCGCTCTTCCACCCGGCCGTCGCGGGCTGGTTCAACCGCCGGTTCCCCGCCGGCCCGACGCCGCCGCAGTCGAAGGCCTGGCCCCACATCGCGGCCGGGAGCGACGTGCTGGTCGCCTCGCCCACCGGTTCGGGCAAGACGCTCACGGGGTTTCTGGTGGCCATCGACGCGGCCTACCGCGCCGCCGAAGCGGGATCGAGTGCCGCCCGGGGCGCGCCCGAGGTCCTCTACATCTCCCCGCTGCGCGCACTGGCCGTCGACGTCCACGAGAACCTCCACGTCCCGCTCTCGGAGATCCGGGAGGAGGCGGCGCGGCTCGGGTACGCCGATCCGGGCCTGCGCATCGCGATCCGTACCGGGGACACGCCGGCGGCGGAGCGGGCCGCCATGAAGAAGCAGTCGCCCGACCTCCTCGTCACGACCCCCGAGTCCCTCTACCTCCTGCTGACAGCGCCGTCGTCGCGTGCGCTCCTGCGGGGCGTGCGCACCGTGATCGTCGACGAGGTGCACACCCTGGCCCGGGACAAGCGGGGGAGCCACCTGGCGCTGAGCCTCGAGCGGCTCGACGCGCTGGTGGCCGAGAGCGGGGCACGTCTCCAGCGCATCGGGCTCTCGGCGACGCAGCGGCCGCTCGATCTGGTGGCCCGGCTCCTCTCGGGCGTGCACGAGGACCGCCCACCCACGGTGATCGTCGACTGCGGTCATGCCCGCGACCTCGAGGTTGCCATCGAGCTGCCCTCCACGGAGCTGGAGGCCGTCATGAGCGGCGGCCAGATGTCGGACATCCTCGACCGCATCGCCGACCACACGCGCCACCACCGCACCACCTTGGTGTTCGTCAACACGCGCAAGATGGCCGAGCGGGTGGCGCACCAGTTGGCCGAGCGGCTCGGTGAGGCCGAGAGCGCGGCCGGCGGTGACGTCGACGCGTCGCTCCTCGTGGCCGCGCACCACGGCAGCCTCTCGGCGGCGCGCCGGCGCATCGTCGAGACGCGTCTGCGCGCGGGGGACCTCCGTGCGCTGGTGGCCACGGCATCGCTCGAACTGGGCATCGACGTCGGCCCGGTCGAGCTCGTCTGCCAGATCGGGTCGCCCCGCGCCATCGGCACGTTCCTCCAACGGGTCGGCCGGGCCAACCACCATCGCGACGGGACGCCGGCGGGCCGTCTGTACCCGACGACGCGCGACGAGCTCGTGGAGTGCACCGCCCTCCTCGCCGCGGTGCGCGAGGGCCGGCTGGACCTTCTCGAACCGCCCGTGGCCCCGCTGGACGTCCTGACGCAACAGCTGGTCGCGGAAGTGGCCTCCACCGACGAGTGCGAGGTCGAGGCGCTGTGGGCCATGGCCCGGCACGCGGCCCCCTACGCGGCGTTGCGCCGGAAGGATTTCGACGACGTGGTGGCCCTGGCCAGCTGGGGGATCGAGACCGGACGGGGACGCCGCGGGGCGCACCTGCACCACGACGCCGTCAACGGGCGGCTGCGCGCCAGGCGGGGGCGCGCCTCGCCGCGCTCACCGGAGGGGGCGCCATCCCCGAGACGGGCGACTACCGCGTCGTCCTCGACCCCGACGGGGTCACGGTCGGCTCGGTGCACGAGGACTTCGCCGTCGAGGCGACGGCCGGTGACATCTTCCTCCTGGGGACGCACTCGTGGCGGGTGGCCAAGGTCGAGGTCGGTACGGTCCGGGTTCACGACGCCGGCGACCTGCCGCCGACGATCCCCTTCTGGTTGGGCGAGGCCCCCGCCCGTACCGCCGAGCTCTCAGAGGCCGTGAGCGACCTTCGGGCCGCACTCGAACCGGTGCTGCACGAGGGAGACGGCGACGGGGCGCGCCGACTCGTGCGCGAGCGCGCCGGGGTGTCGGCGGAGGTGGCCCAACAGGTGGTCGCCTACTGTGCCGCCGGCCTGGGCGCACTGGGCCATCTCCCGACCCGCGAGCGCATCGTCGTGGAGCGGTGTTTCGACGACACGGAGGGGTCGCAGCTGATCATCCATGCGCCTTTCGGTGGCCGCATCAACCGCGCGCTCGGCCTGGCGCTGCGCAAGCGGTTCTGCGTGTCCTTCGACTTCGAGCTCCAGGCGGCCGCGGACGACGACACCGTCGTCCTGTCGCTCGGGCCCCAGCACAGCTTCCCGCTCACCAGCGTGCAGTCCATGCTCAGCAGCGCGCGGGCAGCCGAGGTCCTGACCCAGGCCGTGCTGCCCCACCCCATGCTCGGCGCGCGCTGGCGCTGGAATCTCAATCGCGCCCTGGTCCTCCCCCGCATGAACGGCGGCAAGCGGAGGCCCATCCACCTCCAGCGCATGGAGGCGGACGACCTGCTGGCCGCGGTGTGGCCGGGACTGGCCGCCTGCCAGGAGAATGCACCGGCAGGACCGGTGGGCGTGCCCGACCACGTGTTGGCGCGCCAGACGGTCCACGACTGCCTGCACGAGGGACTCTCGGTCGAGGGGCTGGTGTGGCTGTGGGACCAGGTCGAGTCAGGCGCCATCGCGGTGCACACCGTCGAGTCGTCGGAGCCCTCCCCCTTCGCGCACGCCATTCTGAGCGGGCGTCCCTACACCTACCTCGACGATGCGCCGCTCGAGGAGAGGCGCACCCGCGCCCTGTCGTTGCGCCGCGGACTGGGAGAGCTGGGACCCGACGGACTGCCGGTTCCCGCCGCGGAGCTGGCTGCGCTCGATCCCGCCGCCGTTGCCGCCGTGCTCGACCAGGTGCGCCCTCGCCTCCGCAACGCCGACGAGCTGCACGACCTGCTGCTGTCATTGGTGGCGGCGCGGCCGAACCGGGAATGGGCGGCCTGGTACGACGCCCTCGCCGCCGACGGCCGGGCGAGCACACACGACGGCTGCTGGGTGGCGACGGAGCGCCGCGCCGCGGCGGAGGCCCTCGGGAGTGACGACGACGCGGCGGCGGCATGCGTCGCCGGCCACCTGCAGCTGGCCGGTCCGGTGACGGTCGAGCAGTTGGTGGGGGAGGAAGCCCTGCCGTCCGGTGCGCCGAGGGGCGCGCCCCTGTCAACGGCCCGGGCCCGCACGGCACTGGCCCGTCTCGAGGCCAAGGGCTCTGCCATCGAGCTGCCTGACGGTCGCTGGTGCGCCCGCAATCTCCTGGTGCGCCTGCACGGAGCCAGCCGCAGCCGGCGTCGCGGCCTGGTCGACGCCGTGCCGATCGCCGAGTACGTGCGCTTCCTCACGCATTGGCAGCACGCCACGCCCGGCAGCCGCCTCGAAGGCCGGGCCGGATTGCTCGAAGTGCTGGAGCAGCTGCAGGGGATCGAGGCTCCCGCGGTGGAGTGGGAAGCACAGATCCTCCCGGCCCGGGTCACCGGCTACGACGCGCGCTGGCTCGACGAGCTCTGCTTGTCGGGCGAGGTGGTGTGGGGGCGCCTCACGCCGCGGGCCGAGCGGACCGGGCGCAGCGGCACACCTTCGCCGGCGACGCCGCTGGCCTTCGTGGTGCGCGACGAGCTCGAGGTGATGCTGCGCGCCGTGAGAGCGGGGTCGCTCGCGCCCGAGCCCGAAGTCGGTGCCGCCGCCGACGTCCTCGCTGCGTTGCGGGTGCGGGGCGCCTGCTTCCGTCCGGAGCTGGCTCCGCTCACCGGCCGACTGCCGGCCGAGGTCGACGAGGGCCTGTGGGACCTGGTCTCGCGCGGTCTCGTCACCGCCGACGCCTTCTCCGCCGTGCGCGCCCTGCTCTCCGCGCGCGACCGGTGGCGGACCCGGACGGTGCGCCGTCCCGCGGGGCGATTGGCGCGGCGCCGCGCCCCGGTGGGGACCGGCATCGGTGAGGGCCGGTGGTCGCTCCTGCCCGGTCCCGACGTCCTGGGCGCGCCGGCGGTCGACGACGGCGTGCTGCTGCCGGGCAACGAGGCGCTGGCCGAGTCGGTGGCGCAGCAGCTGCTCGTGCGCTGGGGGATCGTCGCCTGGGAACTGTGGAGCAGGGAGTCGTTCAAGGTGCCGTGGCGCGAGGTCGTGTGGGCGCTGCGCCGGATGGAGGCGAGAGGGCTCGCACTCGGTGGCCGCTTCGTCGCGGGCCTGTCGGGCGAGCAGTACGCGCTCCCCGAGGCGTTCGAGCAACTGCAGGCGATGCACCGCCGCGGGGCCGAGGGCGAGCAGGTCGTGGTGGCCGGCGCGGACCCGCTCAACATGACGGGCTCCATACTCGGCGGGACCCGCGTGCCGACGCGCCGGAACCAGCGTGTCGTCTATCGAGACGGCATCGTGGTGGATCAGCTCGAGGCCGGCTGACGTTGTGGCCCCGAAGCGGACCATCGATCTCAGCGCCGACGTGGGCGAGGCGACCGATCCGGCCGGCATCGACGTGGAACGCGCGCTGCTCGCCTTCGTGACGACGGTGCACGTCGCCTGTGGCGGGCACGCGGGAGACGACCAATCCATGACGGCAACCGTCGGCGCCGCCGTCGAGCACGCCGTGCGGATCGGCGCCCATCCGTCCTATCCAGACCGGGCCGGCTTCGGCCGGAACCCGATGGAGATCGACCGGGGTGAGCTCGGCGAGTCCCTGTCCGAGCAGCTGCGCGCGCTCGGCCGGGTCTGCCGGGCGACCGGCAGGGCCATCGACTCGGTCAAGGCCCACGGCGCGCTCTACGAGGAGGTGGCCAAGGGCGGTGCCGTGTACGAGACTTTCCGCGACGCCGTGCGCGACAGCGTCGGCTCCGGCGCGGCCCTGGTCCTCCCTTCCGGCTGTCGGGCGATGGCGATGGTGCTCCGCGACGGCGTCGACGCGTGGGAGGAGGGCTTCTGCGACCGGGCCTACCGGTCCGACGGCGGCCTGGTCGACCGGGCCGCGCCGGGCGCCGTGCTGGGGGAGCCCTCGACCGCGGCAGCGCAAGCGCTGGGACTCGCCCGCGGCGCCGTCGTGGCGGATGACGGGTGCGTGCTGACGCTATGGGTGGACACGCTGTGCATCCACGGCGACTCCCCCGGGGCCGTCGCCATCGCGACGGACGTGCGCCGGGTCCTGGCGGACGCGGAGATCGAAGTGGTCGCGCCGGCACGTGCATGACCCGGTCCATCCCCGTCGGGGATGTCCGGCCCCTGGGTGACCGCGCCCTTCTGATCGGGGTCGCCGACGCCACGTCGGCGCGGGCGCTGGCGCGGGCACTGGCCACGGCGCTGGGCGACGGGGCCGACGTGGTGTGCGGTTCCGCCACGGTCATGGTGCGTGCAACCGACCCCGACACGGAGCTCCGCTCGGTCCAGGCCGTTGCGGAGAGGGTGCTCGAGCGCGGATCCGCGGCCGGCGCGTCCGAAAGCGCCGCCGAGCCGCGGCGCCCCCTCACCGTCCCATGCCGGTTCGACGGCCCGGACCTCGACGAGGTGGCCGCGCTCGCCCGGTGCAGGCCCGACGACGTCGTGGCACTCCTGACCGGTCAGCCCCTCACCGTGGAGGTGGTCGGTTTCTCCCCGGGGTTCGCCTACCTCGGGGGACTGCCCCCCGGGCTGGAGCGGGTGCCTCGCCGCTCCCGTCCTCGCCCGGTCGTCCCCGCCGGGTCGGTGGCGATCGCCAACGGCCACGCCGCCGTGTACCCGACTGCGTCGCCGGGTGGATGGAACCTGGTCGGCCGGACCGGCGTCCCCCTCTTCTCCCCGGATCGTCGGCCCTTCGCCGTCCTCGCTCCGGGAGATCGCGTCCACTTCACCGTGGCCGGTGCGGGCGAGCAGGTCGAGCCGCCGCCCGTGGCGGCGCCATTCTGGTCGCCGCCGCCCGGGTCGCGCCCGGTGCTCGAGGTCGAGGCCCCGGGTTTGCGGGCGGTCGTCCAGGACGGCGGCCGGCGCGCGGTCGCCGCGGTCGGGGTCCCGGGCGCCGGTCCGGCCGATCCGGTCTCGTTCGCCCTCGCCAACGCGCTCGCCGGCAACGCCGGAGGTGCCGGCACGCTCGAGCTCACGGGCGGAGGGGCCCGACTCGGTTGCCTCGGCCCGTGCCATGTTGCCGTGGTCGGCGCCGCACCCGAGATCCGCGTCGACGGAACCCCGGCGCCGGCCGGCCAGCTCCTGCCGCTCCGCCCCGGCCAGGTGCTCGAGGTCGGCCGCCAGCGCGGCGGGTGCCGCAGTTACCTTTCGGTGGCGGGCGGCTTCCTCGGCCCGGAATGGTTCGGGAGCAGCGCCAGTGACGAGTTGACGGGCCTCGGCGCCGGCGCGCTCGCCCGGGGCGCCCGGCTGCACGCCGGCCCCTGGTCGCCCCCGCTGGGGGACCATGTCAGGGAGGGTTGTGCGACCGAGCTCGCGCCGGACGCGCCGGTCCAACTCCGTGTCCTGCCGGGCCCGCACCCCGAGCGATTCGGGCCCGATGCGCTGGCGCAGCTCGCCGATGGCATCTTCGCGGCGGCGTCCGCGTCCAACCGCGTCGGGCTCCGGCTGCGGGACGAACTGAGCGGAGCCGACGTGCCGTGGCGTCCCGTCGGCGGCGAGCTCGACTCGCAGGGGGTTGTGACCGGGGTCGTCCAGGTGCCACCGGACGGCGATCCCGTCGTGCTCCTGCCCGACCACGCCACCCTCGGTGGCTACCCGGTGCTGGCGGTCGTGGTGGCCGCCGACCTCGGCCTCCTCGGCCAGTGCGCGCCCGGCACCGCGGTGCGCCTCGTGCCGACGGACCCGGGCGCGGCGGACGAGGCCCGACGGGCGGCGCGGCGGGAGCTGGGGCGCGCCGTGGTCGGCCACTACCCGCTCGCCGTCGATTGACGCCGCGCCGGCGTCAGACCAGCAGCTTCACCGCCGTGCCGACCGCAATGACGATGACCACGACCCGCAGCGCCGGCGCCGGGAGGGCCAGGGCGAGACGGGCCCCGGCGTAGCCGCCGACGAGGCTGCCCGCGGCCAGCAGCCCCACCGCCTCCCAGGCGAGCCCGCCATGGATGAGGAAGACGACGGCGGCGATGCCGTTGACGATCATGGAGAGGACGGCCCGGAGCCCGCTGGTGTGGGCGATGGAGAGGGGCAGCGCCAGACCGAGGATGGCGAGGAACATCACGCCCATGGCGGCGCCGAAGTAGCCGCCGTAGACGGACGCGGCGAACACCCCGGCCACCAGCAGGACGGGCCGCGTGCGCGGGTGGGCCGAGCCACGGTCGAGGGCACGCCGCAGAGCCGGTTGGGCCGCGAACAGGGCGGCGGCCCCCAGGACGAGCCAGGGGACGACGTCCTCGAAGGTCGCGGGGGACGTGGTCAGGAGAAGCAGCGCGCCGGTCACCCCACCCGCCAGCGCGACCGGGGTGAGGCGGATGAGGCGGCGCGACTGGTCGCCGATCTCCCGGCGGTAGCCGGCGGCCGAGGCCACGTAGCCGGGCCAGATCCCGATGGTGTTCGTGATGTTCGCGGTGAGGGCGGGATAACCGAGCCCGAGCAGGATCGGGAACGAGATCAGGCTGCCCCCGCCGGCCACGCCGTTGAAGATGCCGGCGCCCAGCCCGCCCAGGAGGAGCAGGACGACATGGGAGGCGGGCATCGTCGGGCAAGAGTACGGGACGGTCGGCGTTTCCCCGCCGCCCCCCGTCCGAGCCCCGTGCACGGCGTACGCCAGAAACGGGGGTGTCGAAGCCGAATTATTTCCACAGCTGGGCGCAAGGTTCCCCGGACTCCCCCGTTTCAAAGTCAAAGGCGAGAGGAGCCCTCCGTGTCGCGGAGGGTCGGTGAGGGGTAACTGATGAGGGGTCGGATCAGAATTGCCGCGTTGGGGTTGTTGACGATGGCAGCACTGTGTGCAGCATCGTCGAGTGCCGGGGCCGCGGCCAACCAATGGAACGTGAAGGCAAGCGCCGGCTTTGTCAATCTGACGGTCCTGGGCAACCAGGTCCAGCTTGCCGGCGGCACGTCCGAGGCCGACGCCAACAGCGCCGCGGTGGCCGACGCCATGGGCACCGGGGTCTGCATCGCGCACGGCGGCGCCAACTGCCCGACCGGCGCGACCAGTGATATCACCACGCCGGACAAGACCACCACGGCGGTGGCCACGTCGAGCGGCAAGGGGACGACCCAGTCCGCCGCCCCGGCCTGCCTCACGCCCGCGGTCGACGCGCAGGTCGTCGTGGTCAACGTGGGCTGCGGCAACGCCTCCGCCACGGAGGACGCGAACGGCAACGCCACGGCGAGCGGCGACGGCGCGGTGGCCAATGTCCAGGTCGACCTGCCCGTCTCCGGCCTGTCCTCGTCCGCCTGCTCGGGGACCTCGGTCCCGGCCGCCACGCCCGGGCCCACCAACGACGTCAGCCAGCTGCCCGCGCCGGTGCAAACCCTGCTCGGCACGGTCAACCAGGCGCTGGCCTCGCTGCCCACGCCCGCGCCGGCCCTGACCAACGTCGCCGATCCGAGCGACCAGTCGAACAGTTCGTGCTCGGTCCTCGAGGGCCTGCTCGCACCACTCGACGCGGCCATCCCGAGCAGCGCCGGCCCGGTCAAGTCGCTCCTCGACACCCTCGTGGCCGGTGGCACCCTCAACGCCTCGAGCCTCCCCCCGCTGCTGAACATCACGGCGGCCGGCTCGAAGTCCGCGGTGGCGAACTCGACCAACAGCGCCGGCGATCCCACGGTGACAGCCTCCGCCTCCACGGGTTCGCTCGAAGCGAACGTCATGGGCGGCATGCTCGACCTCACGGTCACCCCCACCACCAACACGGTCACCCTCGACGAGGCCACCGGACAGGCGAGCACCCACTGCGACGTCGGGCTCATCAGCGTCGATCAGGGAGGCACCGACAATTTCGTCTCGCTCCTGCCCCTCGGCAACGCGATCGAGACATTGCTCACGCAGCTCGGCCAGACCCCGCTGGCCCAGCTGCTCACCGCCCTCATCGGTGCGCCGCCGGCGCAGAACCCGGACGTGCTGAGTTGCAGCCCGGCGGGTGACCAGAGCGGCAGCTCGGTGAGCCAGACCGGAGGCGACGTCTCCGGCCTGCACATCCTGCCGGTGGCAGCCCTGGCCCCCGACGGCCTCATCGGTCTCGACCTCGGTACCACGACCGTGTCCGCCTCGTCGACCACGGCAACGCCGGCCGTGGCCACCGCGGCCAACAACGCGAGTCCGGCCACACCCGCCGCGGCCCCCGCTCCGGCAACCACCCCCGCCGTGGTCCCCAACGTGACCAGTGTGCACACCGGCGAGTACTGGGCCGGGACGCTGCCCATCATCTTGATGGCGGGCATGGGTCTGGCCGGGCTGCTCCTGATCGGCCGGCGCCGCCTCGCCCCGTTCGTTCGTTCGCTCAACCCAACCAACCGCCGTCGGGGTGGCCCATGAGCCACCTCAACCGATCCACCCACACGGGTCGGACGGCGGGCCGCCACCGGGCCCGGCCTTCGGGACCTCCTCCGTTCCCCCTCCGGTCTCGGGGGCCGGCCCGGCGGCAGCCCTCGGGAGACACGACCGACAACCACTGACGACACGGGCCCGGGTGTTCCGCCACTCCGGCCGGCAACAGGACCAAGCAAAAGATCTTCGGAGGATCTGGAGGGAGAAGCAGAGATGCAGCGGGAACCGGTGCTGCGAACTGCTCGGAACGGGATGGCGGAATCCCGTTCCGGGCAGGTGCAGCCGGAAACAGGGGAGACGGCACGGTGAGCCCGTTCCGGAACCTGCGACGGGTGGGCATCACGCTCGTCGGTGTGGTGCTCCTCTTCGCCGCTGTCTTCGCCGGCACCTACGCCCTGGCCCATCAGGAGCACCAGCGCCACGCGCAAGCCGTGCTCATCCAGAGCGAGCGCGCCGCCATGGCCAAGATCGCGGCGCGCAGCCACGGGGCCTCCTGCCAGTTGGCCGGAGTGCAGCCCGGCCAGCTCTCGGGGATCTTGTCCATCCCCGCCCTCGACCTCTCCGCCCCGGTGGAGGAGGGCACCGACGACCAGGAGCTCAACGTCGCCGTCGGACACGACGCGCAGTCGGTCTGGCCGGGGGTCGACGGCGCCGCGGTCTTCCTGGCCCACGACGTCAGTTACTTCGTGCATCTCAACGAGCTCAAGCCGGGCGACACCATCACGTACCAGACGGCCTGCAGCACCGTGAAGTTCCAGGTGAGCAACCAGCAGGTCGTCCCCGCCGGCTCCCCGGTGTCGAACACCACGGACCCGAGCCTGGTGCTCGACACCTGCTGGCCGCCCAACGCGCTCTTCTTCACGCCGGACCGCCTGCTCATCCGGGCGACGGAGGTCGGTGCCGCCACCAAGGGCGCCAAGCTCGACCCGGGGGAGCAGCTCGTCAAGACGGTCGCGTCCACCGACTACACGACGTCGGCACCGCGGGCCTTGCAGGCGCAGGGGTTGACCCTCCAGCAGAACGAGGCCCCCATGGGGACCATGAAGCTCGTCAACGCCTCCGTGGCCTTCGCGCAATCCCCGGGCCCGCTCTCCCTCGAAGCGGCGGCGCTCCAGACCTACTTCGGCGGGCTGCACGCGGCCGCCCAGCACCAGGCGGCCTGGTGGGCCGCCATCGCGCCGGGGCTTGCCCTGCCACCCCAGCTGGCCGGGGCGGAGGTGACGGGCCACGACACCCCCCTCGACGTCGAGATCGACTCTGCGGGCGGGACCCCGACCCAGGTGGTCCTGCGCACCACCGTGACCCTGTCGGGGGGAGCCGCCCCCGGCGAGCACGCCATGACGGTCGTCCTCCCTGTTCACGGGTCCGTGGTGACCATCGGGAGCTGGGTCGTCGGATGATGCCGCCCCATTGCGCCAATTGCGCGGACGTTGGAGATCCGGACCGGCCGGGACCGCAAGGGCGCCTGCGAACCCACGTTTCCACAGTGAGAACCCGGGTGAGGGGTTTGGGGAGGAGGGGATGCAGGTGAGCTTGGACGAGAGGTACGACGAGATGCTCCGGGCGGAGTTCAGCCCGAGGGGCAGGCACGCCGCCACCGACACCGGTCCGGTGCTCCAGGAGGAGACCCGATCGCACGGGAGGCACGTCGCCGCGGCGGACGCGCCGATCCACGAGGAATTCGACCCGACGGTGCAGCCGGCGGCCCTCGAGGAAGCACCTGCGGAGAGCGAGGGTCCGAGGGGGCTCGCGCGCTACCGCAACGCCGCAATGGTGGGGGCCGGTGGACTGGCCTGCGCCGCGGTCGGTGCCTTCCTCGGCGGTCTCGGCGGTTACTTCACCGTCAACCCGGCGGCGGCGCACTCGCTGACGTCGGCGGCGTCATCGGACCGCTCATTGGCGGCCGCCGTCAACCGCTCGCACGACGCCGCCTTCAGCGTGCGCGGCTCTGCGGCACGGGGGACGGCTTCGATGAGCTCCCTGTCCGGCTCGTTGACCCAGGGCCTCGCGCCGCTGCAGTGGCTCACGGACGGGACCGGCACCCTGCCCGGCACGTCGGTGCAGGGCACGCTGGCGGACCTGCCGGGCGGCTGGACGTCGGGTACCGGATCAGGTACGGGTACCGGTTCGGGTGGTTCGGGTTCGGGCGGCGGACCAGGCGGCGGATCGGACTGCACGGCCACGCAGAGCGACCTCGGGTTGGGCTGCATGTTCGACAGCCTCGTCACCACCCTCGGCAATCTCGGCACGCTGGCGAACGACCCGACGGGACTGACCGACAGCCTCGTCCCCACGCTGGCCGGCGTCCTCACCGACGTGACGGGGACGCTGGCAGACCTGAGCTCGCTCATGCCGACGTCGTCGCTCCCCCTCCCCTCCGGGGGAATCCCCGCTTCGGGCCTCCCGCTCCCCGGCACCACCGGGTCCGGCCTGCCGGGGTCCGGCGGCTCGGGGAGCTTGCCGCTCTCCGGCGGGGGCGGCCTGACGTCGTTGCTCAACGGCGTCACCGCGGCCGCGGCCGGTGCGACCGGCGGCTCGACGTCGCCGTCCCTTCCCTCGCTCCCGCTCTCGTCGTCGGGCGGCGGCTCGGGCCTGCCCAGCCTGCCCGTGACGACGCCGGCGCCGTCGACGGTGACCACCACGACCAACCCGTCGACCGGTGGGACCACGACGGTGACCGTGCCGCTCCCGACGCCGCTCCCGAGCACGCCGCCCATCTCGGTCGGCGGTGTCTCGGTCGGCACCAGCTCGAGCGGCTCGGGCTCCGGACTGACCCTCAGCCTCCCTTGAGACCCCGGGACCGCCGGTAGCCTGCGGGGCGCCGGTGGCGTCGACCGCGCCGGCGCCCGCATCCGACAGGAGGTCCCATGGTCCGGCTCACGTGCCTGCTGCGCCGCAAGGACGGTCTGACGCCATCCGAGTTCCACGCCTACTGGCAGGACGTCCACGGCCCGCTGATCAAGTCGAGCAAGAGCGGAAGCCACGTGGTGCGTTACGAGCAGCACCCGCGCCCGCTCGATGACTACAACGGTGACGCGGACACCGGCTTTGACGGGGTCACGGTGCAGTGGTTCGAGAGCATGGACGCGTACCGGGCCCACATGGCGGAGCCAGACTTCCCTGACATCTGGACCGACATCGGGCATTTCCTCGACACCGACCAGCTGCACTTCATCGTCACGGAGCATCCACGCATCGTCATGGGCGACGACGCGGCCTCATTCCCGTTGGCTTGACTGGGGCGGCGGCGCCAGAGCGGTGAGCCCGGGGGTGTTCGCCGGGTGCACCGGCTCGGTCGCCTCGTCAGGAGCGGGCGCAGGCCCGGCGTCGGGCAATGGCCGGGGCAGGGCGCGCAGGGTGGCGCGGGCGGGCGGCCGCGCCGCCTCCGCCTCCGCCCGGCGACGCTCCATGAGCTCGCGCAGCTCACGCCAGGCCCGCCCTCTCGTACGGGGCAGTTCCCCGGGCAGGCGCTTGAGGAGCCGGCGCACCTTGCGCCGGTCCCGTTCGGCGACGCCGCCCATGACGAAGATGGTGGCCGCGGGCAGAGTGGCTTCACCGGTGGCCAGGGCGGCCAGTTGGAGGGAGGCCACCTCGGCGTCCTGCATCTCGCCGAGCTCGTCCTGGAGGACCGTGAGCTCGCGCACGAAGCGGGACGTCGCGCCCCCGTAGACGTCGGCGCTGAACTCGAGGGCGTAGCGCAGTCGCTTGCACCGGATACGCAGACCGTGGAAATCGGTGACCAGCCCCGAGCGCTTGGCCCGCTTGGCCGCCTTGGCCACCTTGGCGTGGCGCGCCAGCACCAGGTCCGGCAGGCCGATCTCGGCCGGGACCCTGGTGGCCAGCGAGCGACGGGCTGGACCTTGTTGCACCATGGCGGTCAAGCCCTTGGCCAGGCGCTCCCAGCGCACGGAGTCGAGACCGCTCAACATGGCAGCGCGGGCGGCGCTACGTTCGGCTTCGAGCAGCGCGGTCAACTCGGCCAGCGGGTCGGGACGCTCGGCGTCGTCGCGTCCGTCGACGTCGTGACCGGTCCGGTCGACGTCGGCGGCGCGCATGCCCGCCAGGTTCTGCAGCTGCACGTCGAGGTCGCGCACCGCGCCGAGCAGGCGCCCCAACCAGCCGAGCTCTTCGCGGAACACCTGGGCGCGGACGGGCAGCACGCCTTCGAACAACGAGAGCGCTGCCCGCAGCCGGCGCGTCGCCACCCGCATGTCGTGCAACTCCTCGGGATCCTCCCCGAGCCGCGTGCCGGGCTCCTTGTCCCGTATCACGGCGAGTTGGCGGCGCAGGACGGCGAAGGCGAGCTCACCCATGGTCGAGGCGGCCGAGACGTCGGTGGGCCCGAGGTCCGGCGTGCCGGGGATCTCCTCGCCAGCGGCCAACAGTCCCGCTTCGAACTTGGAGAGGCGCGCCGGCTGGAGGCCGCACGACACGCGCAGCTGTTCGACGACCGGCTCCAGCGCGTCGAGCCACTCGAGCTGGACCTCGACCTCGACCCGCCGCAGCCGCATCGGCCGTTGGCCGTCGCCGACGACGATCATGGTGTCGTCGAGGGCGACCTCCGCCGCATCGACGCCGCCGACCCGCAGCGCGAACGGACGCCGGCGGGTTCGGACCTGGAGCACCTCGTGCAGTGGGCGCAGGCCGACGATGGCGTGCAGCCGCCGCCCGACCGGCCCGTCGGGGCCGAGTCCGGTCAGGCCCGACGGGGGAAGGACCTCGGTGACCTCGAGCCTGTGGCGGAGGCCACTCCCTTCCGCGGGTTGGGTGTCCTTCAGCGTCACCTCGTCGTGACGGCCGCGGCGCCGGATGCGGACGACGAAGCCGGCGCGGGCGATGCGCCAGTCGTCGGTGTCGAGGTAGGAGTCGACCTGGCGCCGCGGCGTGCGGGCGAGCGCGGTCACCGTGCCGCCCTCCGCGGCTTCGACCGCGAGGGTCGGCAGGGTGGCCAGCCACCGCTCCACCGGTCGCAGATCGAGGGCGTCGAATTGCCACTCGATCTCGACGGGGTCGTGTCGGCCCGGCTCGTCTCCCTCGGAATCGGACACCGCCGGTCAGGCTACAGCGGGTCCCCGTGGCGGATTCCCGGCCCGGCGGCCGATTGCCGCGGATTCCGGGGGGAGCGACGGTAACCTCCGACGCAGTGGCGCGACGAACAATGACGGCAGAACTCCCTTCCCCGACAGAGGTCGTCCAGGCGGCGGGCGGGTTGGTCGTACGCCGGCAGGGTGGTCTGCTCGAGCTCGTGGTCGTGCACCGGCCGCTGCACCAGGACTGGTCGTTCCCCAAGGGCAAGCTCGAACCGGGAGAGACCTTCGAGCTGGCCGCCCTGCGCGAGGTGCGCGAGGAGACCGGCATGGCGTGTCGCCTCCTGCGCTTCCTCGGCCACACCGAGTACGCCGACCGCAAGGGCCGCCCCAAGGCGGTCGCCTACTGGGTCATGGCGGCGGAAGGGGGGTTCTTCACCCCCAATTCCGAGGTGGACGAGTTGCGGTGGTTGAGCATCGAAAATGCAACCAGCCTTCTGTCCTACCCCCGCGACCAGGAGCTGGCAACGGTTCTCATGGCCGCTGACCAGGTGGAACCCGTCATCTAAACGCTTCCAAAATTTCCCGAAATTCTGTGTTTATGACGCCTGGGATCGGGAATAATGGGTCCAGCGATCTACCGCCTGATCGCACTGCCGGCGTGCGTGCCCCAGCCGTAAGCTCCAGGACCTATCGCCAAGGGCCCTGTGACAGCGCTTAGTCGTGAATCGGCTGGGGCACCGTCGGCGCCTCTGCTTCTCAGAGGCGTTTCCCCTGTTCACGGCGATTTCCTCGATGCTCTGTCCTGTGGCGCGGTCAGCGCGCCCCGCAGGCAGCACTCGTGGTGGGGATCTCGGAACACTCCGCACGCCCAATTGAGGGCGCCCCAGGGCCCCGGGCCGGCCCCTTCATGGGCGTCGCGGGA
The DNA here is from genome assembly GCA_963719485.1 of uncultured Acidimicrobiaceae bacterium. GTDB lineage: Bacteria > Actinomycetota > Acidimicrobiia > Acidimicrobiales > RAAP-2 > Bog-473. The sequence goes on along the minus strand of OY970387.1, from coordinate 1,128,985 downwards.
GTTCCGGGAAACAGGGTTTCAGGGAACCAGCACCGCGGCGCCGTTGACGCGGTCGTGGCGCAGGTCGCGCAGCGCTGCATCGGCCTGCGCCATCGGGTATTCGACGACCGAGACACGCAGGTGGATCCGGGCCGCCTCGGCCAGGAACTCCTCGCCGTCGCGCCGGGTGTTGGCGGTCACGCTGCGCAGACTCCGCTCCTCGAAGAGATGCTTCTCGTAGTTGAGGGCGGGCACATCGCTCAGGTAGATGCCGGCGATGGCCAGGGTCCCGCCCCGGTCGAGGGCCGCCAGGGCGGGCAGCACGAGCGAGCCGACCGGCGCGAAGAGGATGGCCGAGTCGAGCGGCTCCGGTGGCGGGGCGTCCGCCTCCCCCGCGCTGGCGGCACCGAGCTCGAGCGCGAGTTGCTGCGCATCCTGGGAGCGGGTCATGACGTGAACACGGGCGCCATGGGCCAGCGCGACCTGGGCCGTGAGATGGGCTGAGCCGCCGAACCCGTAGATACCCAGCCGGCCCCCTTCCGGGAGGTCGGCCCGCAGCAGGGCGCGGTAGCCAATGATCCCCGCACAGAGGAGCGGGGCCACCTCCACGTCGTCGAATTCCTCGGGGAGCGCATAGGCGTAGGCCTCGTCCACGACCGCGTACGGCGCATACCCCCCGTCGACGTCCCAACCGGTGAAGCGCGGTGTGAGGCAGAGATTCTCGCGACCGGACACGCAGAAGCGGCATATTCCGCAGGTGTGGGCCAACCACGGCACCCCGATGCGGTCACCGACTTGCCACCGGGTGCTCCCGGGTCCGAGCTGGTCGACGACGCCGACGACCTCGTGCCCGGGTGTCGCCCGCGGGCGGTGCGGGGCCAGGTCGCCTTCGGTCAGGTGGAGATCCGTCCGGCACACGCCGCACGCCCGCACGCGCACCCGGACCTCGCCCGGGCCTGCCTCGGGGACGGCTTTGTCGATCCGCACCAGCGGGTGGCCGTCGACCGGGCCGGGCTGGTCGAGGGCCCATGCCTGCATGACCGCAGTCATCGCAGGACAGCGTAGAACCGTCGGCCCCGGGAGTGAAGGGTCGCAGCCCGTAGCATGACGCGGTGTGACGCTCATCGTTGCCGGACCGTCCGGGGCCTCCGAGCACGACGGCGGACCCCGCCATCCGGAGCGACCGTCGCGCCTCGTCGCCGTCATGGCCGGCGTGCATGCCCTGGCGTCGAAGCACGAGGTGGTGTACCCCGCCTTCGACGAAGCGTCCATGGGCGAGCTGGCGCGGGCCCATGATCCGGCCTACCTGGCCGCACTGGAGGCGTTCTGTGCCGAGGGCGGTGGCGACATCGACGCCGACACCTACGCGCGACCGGATTCGTGGACCGCGGCACGGCGAGCGGCCGGCGCCGGTCTGGCCGCCCTGCGCGAGCTCGAGCAGCGCGGGGATGGTGTTGCCTTCGTGCCGGTCCGGCCGCCGGGCCACCACGCCACCGCCGAGCGGGCCATGGGTTTCTGCCTGGTCAACAACGTCGCCGTCGCCGCCGCGTCACGCACGGTGCTCGGGGAACGGGTGCTCATCGTCGATTGGGACGTGCATCACGGGAACGGAACCCAGGCGATCTTCTGGGACGACCCCGGCGTGCTGTACGTGTCGACGCACCAGTACCCCCTGTATCCCGGAACGGGCCGTCCCGACGAGGTCGGCGGGGGACATGCGGCCGGCCGCACGCTCAATTTCCCGGTGCCACCGGGCGCGACCGGCGACGTCCTACGGGCAGCGCTCGACGGGGAGGCACGCGGGGCGATCGAGGCGTTCCGGCCCGACTGGGTGCTCGTCTCCTGCGGGTTCGACGCCCACGAGGCCGACCCGCTCAGTGACCTGCGGCTCTCGAGCGGGGACTTCGCAGAGTTGGCCCGCGTCGTCAGTGAATTCGCACCCCGGCCCGGACGGCTGGCTCTCTTCCTCGAAGGCGGGTATGAGGCGGGTGCGCTCGAGTCCTCCGTGGTGGCGACGTTCGGCGCGCTGCTGGGCGGGCACGCCGACTGGCCGGAACCAACCGACGGCGGTCCGGGCCTCGCACAACTGCGCGCCGACCGTTCGACGCGTCAACGCGCCATTGAGGCCGTGGGCTCCTAGCCGTCGCTCCGGTGCACCAGGACGGGGCTGTGCGCGTTCGCCGCGCAGTGCTCGCTGACCGAGCCGATCAGCATGCCGACGAACTCACCGTGGCCGCGGCTGCCGACCACCAGGAGTTCCGCTCCCTTGGAGGCTTCGACGAGGACGGGTGCCGGATGCCCGCTGACCAACCGGGCGTTGAGCTGCAACCCAGGGTGTTCCGCCAACACCCCGGCGACGGCGGCGTCGAGGGACTGCTTCATGTCCGACTCGGGATCGAAGTCGTCGGGGATGGGCACCGCCCACCCATAGCTCGACGGCCACTCCCATGTCATCACGATTTCGAGGCTGCTCCCTGTCAGGGCGGCCTGGCGGCCCGCCCACGCGAGGGCATCGACCGAGGAGGCGGAACCGTCGTAGCCGACGACGATCCGGCCCGGGGCTGATGACGGTTCCGCGGTCATAACTCTGCACCCTTCCTCTTGGAGGTCATTCTGGAGCGTGGGCTCCGCTCCTCGGTGAGCTTATCGAGGTGCCGCGCAACCCTCTCCGGCGAGTAGCAGCCCTTTGGTCGGAATGGGAAGATGTCGGCGTGGGACTGGGCGTCTTCCTCCTCGACGACCACGAGGTCGTCCGGACGGGTCTGCGGGCCCTGCTCGAAGCCGCGCCGGACATCGATGTGGTTGGTGAAGCCGGCACCGTGGCCGAAGCACTGGCTCGCATCCCGGCGGCCAAGCCGAACGTCGCCATCCTCGACGTCCGGCTGCCCGACGGCAGCGGCGTCGAGGTCTGTCGCGAGATCCGATCGTCGTCGCCCGGTATCGCGTGCGTCATGCTCACGTCCTATGCGGACGACGAGGCGCTCGTCGCCTCCATCATGGCGGGAGCAGCGGGCTACGTCCTGAAGCAGGTGGGAAGTCTCGACCTCGTCGACACCATCCGGCGGGCCGGGGCCGGAGAGTCCCTCCTCGACCCCTCGCTGACAGAGCGCGTGCTCGATCGCCTGCGCGAGGGCCCGAAGGTGGACCCGCGCCTGGCCAGCCTCACCCCACAGGAGCGACGGATACTCGACCTCATCGCCGAGGGGTGCACCAACCGCCAGATCGCGGACACCATGTTCCTCGCCGAGAAGACGGTGAAGAACTACGTGTCCAACTTGCTCGCCAAGCTGGGCATGGAGCGCCGGACCCAAGCCGCCACCTTCGCCGCTCGCCTCGACGAGCGAACGACACAAGAGACGCGGAGCGACGCAACGGGCACGTGAACGTTCAGAGCGTGACGCCGCGGTCCCGGAACGCCTGCTCCAGGCGGGCACGTTCCAGCCGGGGCTGTTCGAAGCGGCTCGGATCGGTCTCGACGCCCAGGACGTCGGCCAGCTCGAGAAGGGCGACGTCGTATCCGATCTCACGGGCCAGGACAGTGGGAACGGTGTCGGGATCCGTGCCCGCCGGGACGTCCTCCTCGAGTTCCCCGCGGCGGCGCAGCACCTCGTCGAGCGCCCCGCGCTCGGTGGGGCGGACCAGGACCGGGGCGCGCTGCCCGACGGCAGCGTCGAGAAGCTGGGTGTACATCGACATCGGCTGCTCCCGTACGACCCCGCCCAACCCTCCCCTGGGCCGGCGGTGCCTCCTCACTCCTCCGCCCGTGCGCAACGAGCTCGCAGGCCCGCTGCGCTGACGGTTCGAACACGACCAGGCGGGACCCTCTCCTTGACATGCCGTCCGTCCGGTCGCCCCACTCGGGGATTCGACCCAGCATGCGCCGACGGAACGCGTCGCGGCAGGGCCGGAGGTCCCAATGGTGGGGGTCCGTGCGCTCGGGTCGGCGCACTGGGAGAGACAACCCGGAATTTGGAAAATGGCGACCGAGGGGGGTGGCCGCCATTCTCCAAGCACCGTTGTCTGGGAAGAGGAGGGTGTCCCAGTCATTCTGCGGGGGCACCCCAGGTGGGGGTAGAGCCGAAAGTAATGGATTGGCTGCTCAGAACGTCGCGACGCAGAATCAGGTCCGTGGTCACACACGTGATCCGGCGCGAGAGGGGAGTCCATGCCGACCATCTGCACACCCCAGGAGGCCGTCGCGCGTCTCCGACCGGTCGATCAGATCGGCTTCGGGCTCGGCCCCGGCATCCCCGACGCCCTGCTGACCGCGCTCGGAGGCCGCGACGACTGGGAGGACCTCCAGGTCGGAGGCGCGCTGTGCCTGAACCTCTACGACGTCTTCACCAAACCGGAGGTGAGCTACCGCTGCGGGTTCTTCGGGCCGGCTGAGCGACTTCACCACTCCATGGGCCACCGCGTGGAGTTGGTGCCGGGCGGTTTCCGGCAGATGGGCCCGATCATGGCCCGGTTCGCCCCCCGCGTGATGGTGGCGCAGGCGGCGCCGCCTGACGACGGGGGCACGGTGAACCTCTCGCTGCACTTCGGGGGCACCCGGGACGAGCTCCTCCGCGCCGGACGGGACCCGGACCGGCTGCTCATCGTCGAGGTCAACCCGAACCTTCCGCGCACCACGAGCCTGCAGCCCACGTACGACAACACGATCCCGGTGGACACGATCGATGTGCTCGTCGAGTCCGACGGCGCGCCTTTCGCCCTCGCCGATGCGCCTGCCACCGCAGCGGACGAGGCCATTGCCGGCCACGCGCTGACGTACGTGCAGGACGGGTCGACCCTGCAGACCGGCATCGGGGCCATCCCCAACATCGTCGCCGCGGAGCTGGCGCGCGGACGGCTCGGCGGGTTCGGCGTCCATTCCGAGATGTTCACCAGCGGCCTGATGGAGCTGCACCGGGCGGGCAAGGTCACCAACGACGCCAAAGGGGTGTTCGAGGGCGTGTCGGTGACGACCTTCGCCCTCGGTGTCGCCGAGCTCTACCGGTGGCTGGACGGCAACGAAGAGGTCGCGTTCCTCCCCGTCGACACCGTCAACGACCCCACGGTCATCTCCCAGAACGCCAACCTGGTTTCGATCAACGGGGCCCTCTCGGTCGACCTGTACGGCCAGGTGATGGCCGACAGCATCGACGGGCGGCAGATCTCGGGAGTGGGCGGCCACGAGGACTTCGTGGCGGGGGCCGAGCTGCACCTCGACGCCCACTCGCTCATCTGTCTGCGCTCGACTGCCGAGCGCGCAGGAGAGGTCGTGTCCCGCGTTGCGGGCCTCCCTCCCGAAGGATCGGTGGTCTCCACGCCGCGCCACCACACCGGCGTCGTCATCACCGAGTACGGCGCGGCGGAGCTCACCGGTCTCACGGTGCGCGAGCGCGCCCACGCGCTGGTCGACATCGCCCACCCCGACTTCCGCAAGGAGCTGCGCACGGTGGCCGACGGGCTCGGCCGCCCCTGACCGGTCAGTGCTGCAGTCCGAGCATGAGACCGAGGTCGGCGTCGTCGAGCGCCGGCGCGTCGGCGAGCACGCGTTGGATGAACCGGTGGACGTGGAGGGAGACCTCTCTGCTGTCGTCGGCCCACGGCATCAGGATCTGGAACACGTGGAACATCCCGTCGAACTCCCGCGCGTCGGTGGGCACCCCGGCGGCGCGCAGGCGCTGGACGTAGCGACGGATGGGGTCGCGGAACATCTCGTCCCCTCCCCAGGTGACGCACGTTGGCGGAAACCCGCTCAGGTCCGCGCTCACGGGTGAGACCGTGCTGTTGGTGGCGTCGAAGCCGTGGAGGTACGCCGCCGTCGGGATGTTCCACGGCAGGATGTCGCGGTCGGCGTTGTCCGTCACCGAATCTTCGTCGAGACGCAGGTCGACTTCGGGCGAGAAGAGCACGAGGCCTGCCGGACGGACCGGATCGATGCGGTCGGACGACTCGAGGAGGACCGTGTTGGCCAGCCCGCCCCCGCCCGAGTCGCCGGCGAGGAAGATCCGGGCAGGGGGGATCCCGCGGCGGACCAGTTCCGTGTAGATGGCGGACGCGTCCTCCGCAGCGGCGGGGTAGGGGAACTCGGGCGCCAGGCGGTAGTCCGCCACGAAGACGGCGCACCCGGTCTCCCGGCACACGCGCGCCGTGAAGAACGCGTACATCGTCGGCGACGTGCCGATGTAGCCACCTCCGTGGAGGTAGAGCACGACCCCGACCGGCGCTTGCTGGCGTGACACGTAGAGAATCCCGGGAACGCCGCCGAACTCGGCTGTACGGCATTCGACGTCGAGGGAGCGGACGATGGGCGGCATGATCCTCTTGCAGATGTCGTCGAGCACGAGCTCGAGTGAGCGGAATTCAGGTATGCGCAGCGCCGAGGCGTAGCCGATGAAGGCACGGATGGTCTCCCGCGTGACCGAGATGCCCAAGTTGGACAGGGGCGAGGATTTGCCCGAGAAGGGACGGCGGAACGGCACCCGACCGAGTGCCGCGGCGAATTGGCCCGCCAGCAGTGACACGTCCAACGCCACGATCGGTGCCGATGCGGTCTTCACCTCCGGACGGTCACCCATTGCCATGTCCGTCAGGCTGCCGCGGCTCGACTCCACGGTCAACCGGGCGTGAGGCTGTTCCCGAGCCCGACGCTCTGAGCGAGCGACTCCTGTGGTCCACTCGGCGGGGCTGGTGGCGATGGCGCCGCGGTCCATGCCGCGGTAATGTCCCGCTGCTCCAACCGAAAGGGCGGAGTGGTGCAAGTTCAGCGAAGACCGGTGAGAATCCGGCGCTGTTCCCGCAACGGTACTGCTCCCGCCTCGGGGGTGAGCCCGGACGCCTGACTTGCATTGACGCAACCAGTCCTCGGAGGAAGGGCGGTTCGTTCGATGTCCCCATCGGGCGTCGGAGCGGGCGCACTTCGTCCTCCGCAACCCGATGGAGGATGAACACATGTTCAAGATGCAACGTTCCCTGCTCGCCATGGCTGCCGTGGCGCCACTGATGGTGCTCGGCTTGACCAGCGGGCCGGCGTCGGCCGCTCTGCGGGGGTCCAGGTCGGCTTTTCCGGTGACCGTGCATGGTGCCGGCGGTGGCGTGCGGCTGGCGACTCAGCCCACGGCCATCGTGTCACTGTCACCCACCGCCACCGAAATGCTCTACGCCATTGGTGCCGGTCATCAGGTCAAAGCAGTCGACAAGTACTCGGACTACCCACCGGGGACGCCGATGACCAGTATGGACGGGAACAGTCCCAACGTTGAGGCAATCGCTTCGTACAAGCCGGACCTGGTGATCGTGTCACAGGACACCTCAGGGCTCAACCACCAGCTTCACTCGCTGGGCATTCCGGTGCTCGACGATCCGGCCGCGGCGAGCCTCACGCAGGAATACGAGCAGTTCGCCCAATTGGGCCAGGCCACCGGTCACTCTGCACGCGCCACTGCTGAGGTTGCGCACCTCAAGTCTGCCATCGCCCGCATCGTGCGTGACACGCCACGGCCAGCTCGGAACAACAGCTACTACTTCGAGCTCGACCAGACGTACTACTCCGAGACCTCGTCGACCTTCATCGGGCAGGTCCTCGGGTTGCTCGGGTTGAAGAGCATCGCCGACTCGGCCAAGGGCGCGGCCAGCAGTGGTGGGTATCCCCAACTCAGTGGCGAGTTCATTCTGAAGGCCAATCCGGCCTACATCTTCCTGGCCGACACCATCTGTTGCGGCCAGTCTCCGGCCACGGCGGCGGCGCGGCCGGGTTGGGGCACACTGGCGGCCGTGAAGAACGGTCGCGTCCTGGGTCTGAGCGACGACATCGCCTCTCGCTGGGGGCCGCGCATCGTGGATCTCCTCAGTGACGTTTCCACCGAGATGCGCCAACACCCGGCCAGTTCCTCCTCGTGAGCACCAACCTGTCGGACCGGGTGGGAACGCTTCCCGCAGCCACCGCCGAACCGACAGTGCTGCCGGCCCGGCTCTCGGCCCGGGTCCCGATCCTCGTTGCCACGGTTGTCCTGATGCTGACGCTGCTGCTCGGGGTCGGCGTGGGGCCGGTCGGTATCTCCTTCCGCGACATCGTCGAGACGCTCCTGGCACACGTCCCTCTGCTGCATTACCACGCCCACGTCTCGGCGCTGAACCAGAGCATCATCTGGGAGTTGCGCATGCCACGGGTCGTGCTGGCGGCGCTGGTCGGCGGGATGCTGGCGTCGGGCGGGGCCGCGTATCAAGGAGTCTTCCGGAACGCACTGGCAGATCCCTACCTCCTCGGCGTGGCGGCCGGCGCGGGACTGGGCGCCACCCTCGTCATCGTGTCGGGTGGCAACACCTCGATCATCCTGCCCGTGGCCGCCTTTGGTGGCGCCGTGCTGGCCGTTGCCCTGACCTACGTCGTCGGCGCGGCCGGCGGGTGGCGCTCCTCGAGCCGCTCCATAATCCTGGCCGGGGTGGCGGTGGCCGCGCTCCTGACGGCGATCCAGACGTATCTCCAGCAGCAGCACTCGCAGGAGATCCAGCAGATCTACAACTGGATCCTCGGCAGCCTGTCGGTCGCGACGTGGTCGGACGTCACGCTCATCCTCCCCTACGTGCTCATCAGCGCGGTCATACTGATCGCGCACCGGCGCATTCTCGACGTGTTCCGCATCGGTGAGGACGAGGCCGGCGCCCTCGGCATCCACCCCGAACGGACGCGCTTGCTCATTGTGGCCGCGGCCACCCTGGGCACCGCCGCGGCCGTGTCGGTGAGCGGACTCATCGGCTTTGTGGGCATCATCGTGCCGCACACGGTGCGCCTGGCCACCAACGCCAGCTACCGCGTGGTCATGCCGGTTTCGATGCTGGGTGGGGCGGCCTTCCTGGTGCTGGCCGACCTGGCGGCGCGGACGCTGGAGGCGCCCGCCGAGATACCGATCGGCGTCGTCACCGCGTTCGTTGGCGCGCCGTTCTTCCTCTTCGTCCTGGTCTCGCGCCGGGCCCAGCGAGGGGTGATGTGATGACCGGCGAGGTCGCCGTCGGCTCGGGCGTACCGACGGCACCTGCGTGCAGCGAGACGACCGCGATGATCTTCCTGGACCAGATGTCGGTCCGCTTCGCCTCCACGACGGCCGTCGACGACGTCAGCCTGTCGGTCGGCCGGGGCGAGTGGGTGGCGCTCATCGGCGCCAACGGCACCGGCAAGACAACGTTGCTGCGGGCGATCGCCCATCTGCAGGAGCACGAAGGCACGGTGCGCGTGGATGGGCACCTGACCCGCGAGTTGCCGCGCCGACGGCACGCCCAATTGGTGGCGTACGTCCCCCAGAAGCCCGAGCTGCCGGCCGACATGACCGTGATGGACTACACGCTTCTCGGGCGCACGCCACATATCGGGTACTTCGGCAGCGAGACCTCCGAGGACCGGCGGGCCTGCGCGGCCCTGCTGGATCGGCTCGACCTCTCGGCCATGGCGACCCGGCACCTCTCGACCCTCTCGGGAGGCGAGGTCCAGCGGATCGTGCTGGCTCGTGCCCTGGCGCAGGACGCGCCTGTCCTCCTCCTCGACGAGCCGACGAGCGCCCTGGACCTCGGTCGGCGGGTCGACGCCCTCGAGCTGGTGGATCAGCTCCGGCGAGAACGCGGCCTCACGGTGATCAGCGCGCTGCACGACCTGACGCTGGCCGGGCAATTCGCCGATCGACTCATCCTGCTGTTCGGGGGCAAGGTGGTGGCCGAGGGTCGCCCGCACGAGGTCCTGCAGGCCGGGCTGCTGTCGGAGCATTTTGGGAGCCGGGTGCGCGTGTTGCGCACCGAAGATGGCGAGCTGGTCGTGTTGCCCCAGCGGGCGTCTCGGGGCACGGGTGAAGGGAGTACCCAATGTCACTGAAGCCACGACCAGAGGGGTGCCGATGAGCGAGGGCTCGCTTCCGGGTGGGTCCACCAAGCCCATCCCGACCCACGTCGACAAGCCCGAACGTGTGCGAGTCGACTCGGTCGTCCTGGTCAACACCGGCGACGGAAAGGGCAAGTCCTCGGCCGCCTTCGGAGTCATGGGTCGAGGCTGGGCCCGTGGTTGGCGGGTCGGCGTCGTGCAATTCATGAAGAGCGGGAAATGGAACGCGGGCGAGCGAAAGTTGGCCGAGCACCTCGGGATTGACTGGTGGACCTTGGGTGACGGGTTCACCTGGGAGTCCGACGACATCGACGAATCAGCGGCCAAGAACCGCCATGCCTGGGAGGTGGCACGGGCCAAGCTCAGTTCAGGCGAGTACGACCTCTTGATCCTCGACGAGCTCACCTATCTCGTCAGCTACGGCTGGGTCCCCGTCGGTGAGGTGGTGGCGGGCATCGCCGAGCGTTGGTCCAAGACAAACGTTGTCGTCACCGGGAGGGACGCGCCGGCCGAGCTGATCGAGATCGCCGACACCGTGACGGAGATGGCCGTGGTGAAGCATGCCTACCAACGCGGCGTCAGCGCGATCAAGGGAATCGAATATTGACGGCGTCGGTGCTGCATTCCCGTGTCGAGGCGGGCGTTGCCCACCCACTCCTCGTCTGGCGCTTCGAGCGGCCCATGACCGTGGCGTCCACTGCGCTGGTGGGCGGTGGGGTCGGTCTGCGCTCCTGGGTGCTCAACGCCCAGGTACCCATCGGCTACTCGCGCCTTGACCCCGAGCGGCACATTGAGGAATTGGCGGCACCACTCGGACTCGGTTCGCCCGGTGTGGGCATGCTCACCGCGGCCGACGTGACCCGGTCCCGCACGGCCCACGACGGTGGCGCGTCGGTCGAGGTGACAGTCGGCCTCTCCGAGACGACGTGGGCGGCCGCGCCGGATCCCGCCACGGCGCCGGCCACGGCGGGGACGATCAACCTGGTGGCGTTCGTGCCGCAGCGGTTGGACGACGGCGCGCTGCTCAACGCGTTGTGCACACTGACGGAGGCCAAGACGCAAGCGCTGCAACTGGCCGGCTTCGACGGGACCGGCACCCCGACGGATGCCGTCACCGTGGTCTGTCCCGAGGGCCCCGCCACCGAGCAGTTCGGCGGCCCGCGCTCGCGGTGGGGTGCCCGCTTGGCCCGGGCCGCCCTTGACGCCGTCGGGGCCGGGTGCGCCGCCTGGCAGGCCGATGGTCCTGTCCCGTGATCACCTTGGTCCTGGGAGGGACCCGCTCGGGGAAGTCGTCGGTCGCCGAGGAACTGACGGCGCGCCATGCGGCCCCGGTGACCTATGTGGCCACCTTGGCCGTGGGTGACGACGTCGAGCTGCAGGTGCGGGTGGCAGCGCACCGCGCCCGTCGGCCCGCCGGATGGTCGACGGTCGAAGTCGGCGCCGACCTGGTGCACACATTGGGCACCCTTGTCGGCACGGTGTTGGTCGACTCCCTCGGGCCCTGGGTGGCGAGCCAGCCCCACATGGACGTCGACGTGGACACCTTGTGCGCGGTCCTGGTCCGGCGCCAGGGCGACACCGTGCTCGTCTCCGACGAGGTGGGACTCGGCGTCCACCCGTCGTCAGCGTCGGGGTTGCGCTTCCGCGATGCCCTCGGCCTGGTGAACCAGGCCGTCGCCGCGGTGGCCGATCGGACCCTGCTGGTCGTGGCCGGACGCGTGCTGCCCCTCGGCCCGGTACCGGTCGACTGATGCGCGGTGCCCTGGCCTTTCTCACCCCGTTCGGGCGGACCAGCCGTCCCACGCCGCTGACACTCGATTGGTTCCCCGTGATCGGTGCCGCCATCGGACTGGCCGTGGGCGGGGTGTGGTGGGCGGCCGCCAAGGGATGGACGCCGCTGGTGGCCGCCGGCTTGACCGTGGCGGCCGACATCGCCTTGACCGGGTTCCTCCACCTGGACGGCCTGGCCGACACGGCTGACGGGCTCCTGCCGCCCATGGACCGGTCGCGACGGCTGGAGGTGCTGCGCGATCCGGCGGTCGGCGCCTTTGGTGCGGTCGCCCTGGTCGCCGTCTTGCTGCTGCGGTTCAGTTCCTTGGCGGCCACCGCGGCCGTGCCCCTCACGCTGGGCGCCTTGTGGTGCGGCTCGCGCACCGCCATGGCCACGCTCCCCAGGGTCCTGCACTACGCCCGTCCCGAGGGGGGCCTGGTCTCGGCGTTTCTGGCGCCAACGGCACAGGCTCCGGGTGACCCGGTGTGGACGGGACGGTCCGTGGTGAGCGGGCTGGTCGGCCTGGCCCTTGCCGTGACGTTGGCCGTGTTGGGATCGGGGTCGCGCGGGCTCGTGGTCCTGGGGGCCGAGGCCGTCGGCGTAGCCGGCGTGGCCCTCCTGGCGCAGCGACGCATCGGCGGCTACACCGGCGACGTCCTGGGCGCCGCCGGTGTCATCGGCGAGACGCTCGGGCTCCTGGCACTGGCGGCGCGATGACCCGGAGGCGACCACCCCGAGTGCTCGCGGCCGCCGTGGGGCTGCTGGCCGACCGGTTGCTGCCGGAGCCACCGACCGCAGTGCACCCTGTCGCGCTGTTCGGCCGGATGATGTCAGGGGTCGAGCACGAGCTGTATGCCGACACGCGATGCGCCGGCGTTGCGCACGCCGGGCTCGGTACCGCGGTCGGCATGGCCGCGGGACGCACCCTCGGATCGACCGGGGTCGCCACCTGCCTGGCCGTGGCGGGCCGGTCGCTGGCCGCCGCCGCGCTGGCCGTCGGTCAGGCACTCGAGGTCGGCGATCTGGAGGGCGCTCGCCGGCTGCTCCCCGCGCTGGTCGGCCGCGATCCGGCCGGTCTGAGCGAGAAGGAGATCGTGCGGGCGGTGGTCGAGTCGGTGGCGGAGAACACCGTGGACGCGGTGGTGGCACCGGCGTGGTGGGCCGCGGTGGCCGGGGCACCCGGTGCCCTGGGCTACCGGGCGGTGAACACCCTCGACTCCATGGTGGGACACCGCTCGCCCCGGTACAGCGCCTACGGCTGGGCGAGTGCTCGGCTCGATGACGCCGCAGGGTGGGTGCCCGCCCGGTTGACCGCGGCTCTGGTGGCCGTCGTCCGGCCGGCAAGCGGGCGCGAGGTGTGGCGGGCCGTCCGCACCCAGGCGCCGGCGCACCCATCACCCAACGCGGGGGTGGCCGAGGCGGCCTTCGCCGCCGCCCTCGGTCTCCGGCTCGGGGGCCTCAACCGCTACGGGGACCAGGTCGAGCTACGGCCCCCGCTCGGCCATGGGCGCGCCGCGGAGGTCGGGGACATCGCCCGGGCCGTGCGCCTGTCGCTCGACGTGGGTGCCGGCCTCGGCGCCGGGTTGGCGGCCGTGGGCGCGTGCCAATGGCTGCGGCGACCCCGATGACGTCCCCGACACGCCCTTCCCGGCTGCCCGACGCCGGGCCGCACGGAGGAGACGGCGCGGCCGTCGCCGCCGCCCTGGGCCTCGATCCCGGGCGGGTGCTCGACCTCTCCCTGTCGCTCAACCCGGTCGCGCCCGATGCGGCCCTTGTCGTGGCCCGACATCTCGATGCCCTGCGCCGGTACCCCGACCCGGACGGAGCCACGCGTCTGTTGGCGACGCTTATGGGGGTCGACCCCGACCGGCTGTTGCTGACCAACGGTGGGGCAGAGGCGATCGCGCTGGTGGCGTCGGAGCTCGGCGGATCGGTGATCGAGCCCGAGTTCGCGCTCCACCCCCGCGGCACCGGTCCGCGCTGGCGCTCCAATCCGCACAACCCGAGCGGGTTGCTGGCCGGGCAGGCCGAGACGGCCGACGTCTGGGACGAAGCCTTCTTCCCGCTGGCCACCGGTTGCTGGACGAGGGGCGACCCCAGCACGCCGGTCGTGGGATCGCTCACCAAGCTCTTCGCCTGCCCGGGTCTGCGCCTCGGCTACCTGCTGGCCGATCCGGCGCTGGTGACGCGCTGCCGGCGGCGCCAACCGCTCTGGTCCGTCAACGGGTTGGCCCTGGCCGCCCTGCCCGAGCTGCTCGACGTGGCTGACCTCCCCGCCTGGTCGACCGCGGTGGCCGAACTGCGGTCCCAGCTGCGCGCCGAGCTCGCCTCGCACGGGCTGGTGGCCCGGCCGTCGGACGCCAACTGGCTCCTGGTCGAGCACCCGGCCCTGCGCGCGCTGCTGGCGCCGTTCGGCGTGGTGGTCCGCGACTGCTCGAGCTTCGGCCTCCCCGGTCTTGCCCGGGTGGCTGTGCCGTCAGCGCACGGGCTGGACCGGTTGGCCGCGACGCTCCGCCACATCGACCTCGACGGCACTCCCGGCCACGGCGAGAACGGACCGCGATGACCCTCTCCGGCGCGCTCATGGTGTGCGGGACGGCGAGCGACGTCGGTAAGTCCCAGGTGGTGACCGGGTTGTGCCGGCTGTTCGCACGTCGCGGCGTCGTCGTCGCTCCCTTCAAGGGTCAGAACATGGCGCTCAATTCCTGGGTCACCGATGCGGGCGAAGAGATCGGCCGCTCCCAGGGCGTGCAGGCTGTGGCGGCCTGCGTGGCACCCGAGGCCGCCATGAACCCGGTGCTGCTCAAGCCCACCGGCGAGCGCTCCAGTCAGGTGATCGTCATGGGGAGGCCGGTCGGCTGCGACGATGCCCAAGGTTTTCAAGCGACCAAGCAGTCGCTGCAGAGCGTGGTGCTCTCGGCCCTGGCCGCCCTGCGTGGACGCTTCGACGTGGTCATTCTGGAAGGCGCCGGCAGCCCGGCCGAGCCCAACTTCATGGAACACGACTTGGTGAACCTCGGCTTGGCCGACGCGGCCGGGATCCCGGCGATCCTGGTCTGTGACATCGAGCGCGGCGGCGCCTTCGCCGCGCTGGCCGGCACCATGGCTTTGCTGCCCCCGGCCCGCCGGGAAAGGGTCAGGGGATTCGTCATCAACAAGTTCCGCGGGGACCCGGCCGTCCTCAAGCCCGCCATCGACGACGCCGAGCACCGCAACGGCATCCCGTGCCTCGGCGTGCTGCCCTCCGTCGAGCCGTTCACCCTCGATGCCGAAGACTCGCTGGACCTCGGATGGGGCCGACCCGCACGGCCACCGGTGAAGGACGGCCTCGACATCGCGGTCTGCCGGTTTCCCCACATCTCGAATTTCACCGACGTCGACGCCCTGTCGATCGAGCCGGGCGTGGGCATCAGATTCGTCGGCCACGGCGCGGCGCTCGGCGACCCCGACCTCGTGATCCTCCCCGGTTCCAAATGCACGGTGGACGACCTGGCCTGGTTGGACGACAGCGGGTTGGCCGCCGCTGTCACCGAGGCGCGAGGCCGCGGCACCTCGGTGCTCGGTATCTGCGCTGGCTACCAGATGCTCGGCACGCGCATCCTCGACGAGGTGGAGTCCGGCGCGGGCCTGGTGGACGGGCTCGGATGGCTCCCGGTGACGACCACATTCGAGGTCGACAAGGTCACGCGGCGACGACGCGGCCTCATGGGCCTGCTCCCCGTGGGCGGCTACGAGATCCACCACGGCCGTCCCCAGCTCGAACGTCTCGTGCCTCCATGGTTCGACCTCGAGACGGAAGCGGGCACCGAGCCCGAGGGCATCGCCGACGAGGCTGCCGGTCTTTGGGCCACCAGCTTGCACGGGCTGTTCGAGGCTGACGCTTTTCGAGGGTGGTTCCTGGGTGCGGTGGCGGCCCGACGGGACAAGGAGTTCCACGTCGGCACCCTGTCCTTCGGGGAGGCACGCGACCAGCAGATCGACCGGATGGCTGACCTGTTGGCGCGCGAGCTCGATCTCGACCAGCTGTGCCGCCTGCTAGAGATGGCCACATGAGCTGGGCTCGACCGGTACCACTCGTCGGCGATACCACCTCGGCTGCGCAGCGACGGGATGATCCCAGCGGGTGGGCCTTCCCACCGCCCGCACGCGAGGCCCTCTACGCCGTGCTCGATGGACGACGCGACATCAGGCGGTTCCGCCCTGACCCGATCGACGCCACGACGCTGGAACGAGTGCTCCGAGCCGGCCATGCCGCGCCCTCGGTCGGGCACTCACAGCCCTGGCGGTTCATCGTCGTCCAGGAGGGGGCGACCCGCGAGCAGGCCGCGCTGATGGCCGACCGGGAGCGCCGCCGTCAGGCGGCGGGCATGGAGCCTGAAGCCGCCCAGCAGTTGCTCGACTTGCAGCTCGAGGGCATCCGTGAGGCGCCGGTGGGGCTCATCGTGTGCTGCGACCGCCGGGTGCCGGCCAGTGGCGTCCTCGGCCGGTCGACCTTTGTCGATGCCGACGTCTGGTCCTGCGCCTGCGCCATTGAGAACCTGTGGCTGGCTGCGCGGGCCGAGGGGCTCGGCATGGGGTGGGTCACGCTCTTTCGTCCCGAAGAGCTCCGCGCCCTGCTTGCCCTGCCCGAGGGAGTCGAGACGCTCGGGTGGCTCTGCCTGGGCTGGCCCGACGAACGGCCGCCCTGGCCAGGCCTCGAGCGGGCCGGATGGTCGCGACGCCAGCCGCTGAGCGATGTCGTGCTCTTCGAGCGCTGGCCGGCCGACAGTCCGTCGCCACCGATCTCCAAACTGCGGGCACCGGCACCGTCGTCGGTGGTCGAGGCCAGGGACCACGCTGACGAGTTGCTGAGCGCGCCGGGCGCGCTGGGTATCCTCGACCGCGCCCTCGACCGGCTCGATGCGCTGGGTCTCATGACAGGCACGACGGCACAGCTCGTCATTGTCGGTGCGGATCATCCGGTGACCCGACACGGCGTGTCGGTCTACCCGGACGCGGTCACCCGGGAGGTCCTCGAAGCAACGCTCGCCGGCCAGTCGCTCGGCGCGGCCACCGCCCAGGCGATCGGCGCCACCGTCATCACCGTCGATGCCGGCGTACGCGGCGCGCCGGTTGCCGGTGCGCTCGACGCCCGGCCCACCGAGCGGCGCGGCGACCTCGTTGGCACTGATGCGCTCACCGCCGCCGATGTCACACGCCTGGTGGCCGCCGGCCGCCGCCTCGGCCTCGGCCTCGGCGGTCAGATCGTGTCGCTGGGAGAGGTCGGGATCGGCAATACCACCGTGGCTGCTGCCCTGGCTGCCGCCCAACTCGACCTGTCCGCGTCCGATGTGGTCGGGCTCGGAGTCGGCGGCGACACGGGAACGCTCGATCACAAGCTGGCCGCGGTCGAGAGCGCCCTCGCTCGCGCCCGCTCGCTCTACGGCCTTCGGCTGGCTGACCCGCTCGTCGCCATGGCCGCGCTCGGAGGACCCGAGTTGGCCGTGCTGGCCGGTGTCATGCTGGGTGCCGCCGAGGCCCGCTCGCTCGTGGTGCTCGACGGGCTCGCAACCGCTGTCGCGGCGTCCACTGCGGTGGCGTTGGAGCCAGCGGTGGCGGCTCACCTGGTCGCCGGACAGCGCAGCCGCGAACGGGCCCACGAGAGCGTACTGATCGACCTCGGCCTTGAACCGCTGCTGACCCTCCGCCTCCGGGCCGGGGAAGGCGTGGGCGCCACCCTGGCCACGCAGTTGTTGCTGGCCGCGGCGACCGCCCGCCAGGGCGTCGGGCGGGTCGACCGGTGAAGATCGTCTCGCTGCTGCCGTCGGCCACGGAGATCGTCTATGCGCTGAATCTCGGCGACCACCTCCGTGGCGTGAGCTTCGAATGCGACTACCCGGAACTCGCCCGGTCCGTTCCGATCGTGTCGGGGACGGCCCTGCCCACCGATGGCTCGCTGAGCGCGCAGGAGATCGACGCTGCGGTCAGCGCGCGGGTGGCGGCGGGTGAGTCCATCTACACACTTGACGACGCTCGAATACGGGAAATCGACCCCGACCTGATCCTCGCTCAGGACCTGTGCCAAGTGTGCGCCGTGCCGTCCGGTGCCGTCGAGGAGGCGCTCGGCGTCATCGGGTGTCACGCCGAGGTGGTCTCGCTCGACCCCGGTCGGCTCCATGAAGTGATCGACTGCGTCGGCCTGGTGGGCGCCGCCACCGGCACCGGAGAGAAGGCGGACGCGGTCATGGAGGGTTTGCGAGCGCGCGTCGATGCGGTGCGGCGACGCGTCGCGGGACGAGCGAGGCCCCGGGTCCTCGTCCTGGAGTGGTCAGAACCGCCCTTCAATGCCGGACACTGGGTGCCTGATCAGGTCGAGGCAGCAGGCGGGGTAGCGGTGTTGGCCGATGCCGGGGCGCGGTCGCGCCGTCTCACCTGGGATGAGATCTCGGGCGAACAGGTCGACATCACCATCTTCATGCCGTGCGGCTTTGACCTGGGCGGAGCTGTCGCGCAGGCCCCTGCGCTCCTCGCCCGTCCCGAGGCCGAACACCTCGGACGGATCTTCGCCGTCGACGCCAACGCCTACTTCTCCCGCCCGGGTCCCCGGGTGGTCGACGGCGTGGAGTTGCTGGAACGACTGCTTCACGGCGACACGTCCGCACCCGTCCCCGCCGGAGCTCAACTTCTGCGTTCCTGAGGCGACCCGCTCGACCCGCCGAACCTCCCATCGGTCCCGTCGCTATATTTGTCCTCATCGCGGCCGGATGGATCGGGCCGTAGGGGGAACATCTGATGAAAGCTCGCCGAAGCACTCCCGAAGGAGCGTCCCGAATGGTGTCGTCTCCTCACTCAACCGCGACACCCAAGCGCACCGTTGCCGCAGCGCTGCACGTCAATCGACGCACGCTGCAATGTGCTCTCGGTGCGCTCTGGATCCTCGACGGGCTCCTGAAATTCCAGCCCAATCTCCTCAAGCCCTCCTTCGTCCCCGATCTCATCAGTCCGATGGCGGCAGGACAGCCGAGTCTGATCGGCTCCACGATCGGTCACACGGCCAACTTTCTCTCCCACGGGGCCACCACGTGGGTCGCAGTCTTCGGCCTTGTCGAAATCGCCATCGGCGTGGGATTGCTCTTCCGCCGTTCCGTCAAGCCCGCCCTCGTGGCTTCCTTCATCTGGGGCATCGGGGTCTATCTCTTCGGCGAAGGCTTCGGCATGGTCCTTACCGGGCACACCTCCCCTTTGCAGGGTGCTCCCGGTGCGGTGTGCTTCTACATCCTTCTCGGCCTGCTGGTTTGGCCGAAGTCCGATCAGGAGACCAGCCGCGTCCGCACCGGGCCGCAATCCTCCGCGGCGGCCGGCGGCGTTTTCGGCGGAACCGGTGCTCTGCTGGTCTGGGCGGGCATCTGGATCTTCGAAGCGATCATCTGGCTCTTCCCGTTCAACCGCACGGGCAACGCCGTCACCAACCAGATGGCGGACACGGCGAACGGCGAACCCGGGTGGTATGCCCATTTTCTCAACTCGTTCGGTCATGCCTTCGCCGGTGCCGGCCTCGGGGTGGCCGTGGTTCTCGCCGCATTGTCCATGGTCATCGGCCTCGGTCCGCTCGTCTCGAAACGACCTCAGCTCTACATCGGGCTCGGAATCGCTCTGGCGATGCTCTACTGGGTCACCGGAGAGGGATTGGGCGCGCTGCTTACCTTTGGCGGGACGGACCCGAGCAACGGGCCTCTGCTCGCGTTGATCGGGCTCTCGGTTTTGCCAATGGTGCCCGAACGCGCGGACGAGCCGACGCTGGCGGCCCAGTTCCTGGCGACGAATCCGTTGGGCGCCCTCAGCTCGGTGTTGGCCATCATTCTGATCCCGTCAGCGGTGGCGATCGTCCCGGCCACAGCGGCTGCATCGGCCTCTGCCGCGGCGTCGACATCCTCGAGTTCGTCGAGTTCGTCGATGTCGGGCATGTCGGGTTCGGGCTCGGGCATGACGGGGATGTCGACGTCACCCGCGAAGAAGCATTCGACCAAGAGCGGTCACGCGGCCCCTATGAACATGGCGGGCATGGCTGGTCTCGGCGTGACCGATCCACACTGGAAGTACACCGGCCCTCCGTTGCCTCCCTCCGAGGTGGCGGACCTGACAACCGTTTCCGCTGAAACGGATCAGGGTCACAAGATGCAAACCCCGAACTGTGCAACGAACCCGACTTCGGATCAGGTATTGGGAGCGACGGAGTACGTGCAGGCAACGTCGGCTGCGGTTGCCAAGTACAAGGACCTGAGCGTGGCAAAGGCTGCCGGCTACTTTCCCATCACGAATCCCAATTATCCCGTCGTCCACTATCTCAACCCGTCCTACATGAACATGAAGGACCTCATGAGTCCGAACACCGTCGACTCCTTGGTGTACGCGACCACGCCGTACGGCCCCGTGCTGGTGGCTGCGATGTATCTGATGCCCGGCCCTGGGAGCGGTCCGATGCCGTATGGCTGCCTGGTCCAATGGCATGCACACACCAACCTCTGTACGTCAGCGGTGACACACCTGATCGACGGTTTCACGCCGTGCCCGCCGGGCACGTATCACTACGGATCGACTCCGATGATGACGCACGTCTGGCAGGTTCCCGTTGCCGGTGGGCCCTTGGCCATCGATCCTTCGGACCTCCAGGTTGTCGAAGCAGCCGTGATGGCCCAACAGCGAGGGCTTGCACCGACGACGACCGGAACCCTTCCCGGCTCCACCGCCGCCGCCGAGGGATAGGCCAGTCGCAGGGAATCCAGCGGGCCGGTCGGGACCGAGGGTCACCGGCTGGTCAGTCGCGCCGGCCCATTCAGGGCCGAGAACCTATTTCGGGGGATTCACCGGGTGGAGCGCCGAGATCGAGGCGAAGCCCTCCACGAAGGCCTGGACGTCGGTCGACGGGTTGGCGGCCGTACTGGAGCAGTCGACCGTGCCGACTGAGTAGCTACCGAGCGACGGCGCCACCGTCACATTCACCGGCCCTCGAATGTGCCCAGTGGCGCAGGTCGGGACGTTGAGGCTGCCGTTTGTGCTCTTCGCCGTCCCCTTCTTCGCCGCGAGAAGGGCCTTACGGTGAGCCTGCACCCAGGCCACCAGGTACTTCGCCCCCTGGGAGAAGTTGGCGGACTGGCCGTTGTCGACGCCCTGGCTCACGGCGAGGGCGGGTATCCCACGAGCCAAGGCGGTTTGTGCCGCTCCGACCGTGCCCGAGAGGGGGTCGAAAGGACCGACGTTCTCGCCGAGATTGATCCCTGACACGACGAGGTCCGGTCGATGCGCGATGCCGTGGTCATCGATGGCCCAGATGATGGTGTCTGCCGGATACCCCGCAACGGCCTTGGCCGGATACCCGCTCGCCGTCGTCGCATTGGTCACGGCGACGGTGGTGCCGGTCACCTTTGCGCCGGTCCCGCTCTGATTGGTGAGAGGCGCCACCACAGTGACCTTGGTGTGGGGGAGAGCAGTCAACGCTTGCACGGTTGCATTGATGCCCGGTGCCGTTACCCCATCGTCATTCGTCACGAAGATGGTCAAGGTCGTGGAGGGCTTGGTTGCTGCTCCGGCGTGGCTCGTCACGACAGTGCACACGGCCAATCCGGTGGCAGAGCTCAGCAAGGCCGCCGCGATCATGCGGGGAGGTATTCGGCGTGGCATGTTCCGTCCTCTTCGTGGACCCGGCACAGTGCTCGCAGCCGGAAACTGAGCTGCGGAACGTAGCACGGGGTTTTGGGAATCCAACGGCAGCTCAGGGCGAATCTTCAGCTAGGTGACGCTGATGGAAGGCGCGCGACCCTCCGGGTTCCGTCGGCCCTCGTGACCTCTTCCGGCACCCTTCCCGTCAGGGAGGTCGGGGTTCTCCGTCCGGGCACTCCCCAGGTCGAAATGTTTCTTTCGGATTTCTGACATACGAGTGCTGCTGCGCTCCGAACCCCTCTTCAGGGAACGGAGATTCGGATGCAGACACCAGTCACGAAATCGACGGCCACCGGGAGGGTGCGGTGCCCAGCCCATGCCCGATCCGACCGCGAGCCCTGCGGGAATCAGACCGAGTCTCGTCCGCTCTTCCCTTCCATGCCGGACGCTCGAGGGCGGGAACCAAGGAGGGACACACCATGTCAGAGATGAAACGCCGCGACTTCTTGAAGAGCGGAACCGTGGCCGTAGCCGCTGCGGGGGTCGCGGCAACCATGCCGCTTGTGCCCGCCATGGTGAACGTCGTCGACACGGAGGGACCTGAAGCTGATTCGGCGGTGGCCGCGAATACCTCGGAAGTCGCGATCAACTCGGCGCAACCACTCGTTGTGCGCGTCAACGATCTCGCGTCGGGATCCATGCAGATGTTCTTCGGCACACGAGAAGTGACCTATTCCGATCCACAGCTCGCGGCGCGCCTCTTCCGAGCGGCCCAGTGAGGTCTCACCTCACGAAGCTGCCCTGAGGCAGCACCAGCATCTGTCGCCCCATCCATCACACGAACACCCACAAATCAAAGAAACCGAGGTTCGTCATGTCATCCCATCGTGAAGCCCCCGAGATCTCCAAGGACCCAGTGGCGGACAGCACTGACCTGTATGCGTTCGTCAGCCCGGATGCCTCGGACACCGTGACGTTGATCGCCAACTACCTGCCGCTCGAAGGACCGGCGGCAGGGCCTAACTTCTACGAGTTCGGCAATGACGTTCTCTACGAGATCCTCATCGACAACGACGGAGACGGCGAGCCCAACATCTCGTTCCAGTTCCTGTTCGAAACAACGATCAAGAACACGAACACCTTTCTCTACAACACGGGTCCCATTCAGTCGCTCACGAGCCCGAACTGGAATCGGGTGCAGACCTACAGCCTGCAGCGAGTGGACTATGCGAAGGGCAAGAACGGCAAGGTCACGGTGCTCGGCACCGGGCTCCCGTGTCCTCCCTGCAACGTGGGCCAACTCTCCACGCCCAATTACGAGTCCGCCCTGGGAGTACCTGCCGTCCAACACGTCGGCAACCAAATCTTGGCCTTCGCCGGTCAACGGGCTGAGGGCTTCTACGTCGACCTGGGATCCATCTTCGACCTGGCAACGCTGCGACCCTTCCAGGAGTTGCACGCCACGTTCGGCGTCACCGGGACGCTGTCCGCGATGGCGGGCGTCAACTCGACCAATACCCTGAATGTCCACACCCTGGCCCTGCAGATCCCGAAGAACCAGCTCACAGCGGGCGCCATCAACCCGACCGACGCCTCGAAGCAGAGCTCGGTCATCGGGGTGTGGACGGCCGCCAGTCGGAGGAAGGTGAAATTCAACGAGGCGTTCCTCGGCCAGCCTCGTGAAGCCGGGCCATGGGCGCAGGTCTCGCGGCTCGGGAACCCGCTCTTCAACGAGGTCGTCGTCCCCATGTCACTGAAGGACTTCTGGAACTCCAGCGAGCCCGTCCATGACAGCCAGTTCGCCAAGTACGTTTCAAACCCGGAGTTGGCGAACCTGCTGCCGAGCCTTTACACGCCGCCGACGGCGCCCGATCCGACCCACGGAGCGTTCCCCAACCTCTTCTCGTACAACAACAGCGGAACTCCCAACAGGATCGACCTTCTGGCGATCCTTCTGACCGGGATACCAGCGGGGGCGTTGTCGGTGGCGCCGACGTTCCAGAACTTCACCGGGCCGACCCAGGTCGACATGCTCCGGCTGAACATGGCGATCAACCCCTCGGCGACGCCGAACACGCTGGGGTTGCTGGCCCTCGACGCCGCGGGCTTCCCGAACGGCCGGCGCGTGTTCGACGACGTGGTGACGATCGAGCTCCGCTGCTTCGCCGGAGTGCTGGCTCATGGCATCGTGCCCGGTTTCCCGACCGCGGACGGCGCGGCGGGGGCCATCTTCGACCTCGTCGACGGGGGGACGGACACGACCGTCGGTGGCACGGAGAACTACCTGCCCAACTTCCCCTATCTGGGCGTCCCGCACAGCGGGTACAACGCACCCAGCGTCGCCTCGTAACGGCATGTCTGCACACCATCACAACCACCCCGAGACCGAACAGCCGCCTGGTCCCAGCGAGGGCGCCGTCGTCATCGACATCGGAGAGGGAGTCGGGGCGGCCGTCATCTACACCCATCCCGACCTCGTCGGCGCCGAGCTCGAAATTCGTCCGGCCTCGGACGAATGGCGCGGAGTCCACACGGCAGTCCGTGAGCGAAGGTTTTCCGGTGTCGTACGCTACGCGGCCGTCTTCGGGTCTCTGGCCCAGGGCAACTGGGAACTGCGCGTGCGAGGGAGCGGCGATGAGCATCCCGTACTCGCCGTCACCGTCAGCGGCGGGTCAGTGGTCGAGACGACGTGGCCCGAGCTCGGCCGCGCAGACCTCCTGTTGGAGAGGTGCGAGACCGGCTGAACAGCGGGTAACCCCGGCCTTGGCCCGGATGCGCCCAGTCCACGCCGCGTCAAGCCGCCGCCGGGAGTTCGAGGGGTCGGTGCCAACTGCTGCACCGGCTTGAACGGTCGGTGCCCTCGGCAGTCGGGGCGCGGCAGCTCTAGGAGGTCCGGCGCCTCTCTGTGCGGGCGTTCGCCTGCACACCGGCGACCACCGTGTCGACCACGTCCTGGGCAAAGCGGTCGCTCAGCGGGAGATGGGACTGCAGGAGCCGGTGGTATGCAGCGCCGTAGACCAGGTCGAGCACGACCTCGGGATCGACGGCGGGCGGAATCTCGCCCCGCTCGATCGCCCGTTCGACCATCGTTCGATGGTGCGCCCGGACCGGGCCGATAAAACCCTCTCGCCAGATCTCGGCCAACTCAGGGTCCCGCTGGACTTCGGCGATCAATCCCACCAGGGTGCGGCCTTTGACCGTTCCCTTGACCACGCGGATCCAGGCGCGCAGGGCGGCGAGGAGGTCGCCGCGCAAGGAACCGGAATCCGGGCTGGGCTGTCGGGCCAGGAAGTCAGCCGAAAAGGCTTCGAAGACCAAGGTGCCCTTGGTCGGCCATCGCCGATAGATGGTGGCCTTGCTCACCCCAGCCCGCTGCGCCACCTCGTCGATGGTCAGGTCGACGAACCCGCGTTCCTCGAGGAGTCCGTTGGCGGCGTCGAGGATCGCCTGATGGGCCCGCTCGCTGCGGGGTCGCCCCCGGGGAGCCGTCGTCGGAATGACTGCTTCGGCCATCGCGTTGACACTGTAGCATGGAATACGATACGATACGGATCGTTTCGATAAGTGGGAGGTACGCCAGTGACGTGTGTTCTTGATCGAAGGGCCACTGGGAGCGACCACCACACCGGTTGTGGGGTACTCCGTCCCGACGGCCCGGACTGCGCCGCGCCGAACCGCCAACACCGCACGTCTGCCGCCCTGCCGGCCGAGGAGACCCCCGACGGGGGAGCGACAGCAGGGCTCTCCGGTGTCGCACTCGGTTTGGTGCTCGTCGCGTCGTTCATGGTCGTCCTGGACTTCAGCATCGTCAACGTGGCGCTGCCATCGATCCGACAAGCCTTGGGATTCGGCGGCGACTCCGTGCAGTGGGTGGTGACGGCGTATGCGATCACCTTCGGCGGCCTCCTGGTGCTCGGCGGCCGGATCGGCGACACCTTCGGGCGGCGGTCCGTCTTCATCGTGGGGTTGGCGGTCTTCTCGGCCGCGTCGTTGGCCGCCGGCCTGACCGGCGATGCCATCCTGCTCGTTGCGGCCCGTGCCATCCAGGGCATCGGAGCCGCGCTTGTCGCACCGGCGTCGCTCTCGCTCATCACAGCGGGCATCGCCGAAGGTCCCCGACGCACCAAGGCGCTCGGCCTCTACGGCGCCACCGCCTCCATCGGGTATGTGGTCGGGCAGGTCCTCGGTGGCGTCCTCGTGCAATACACGAGCTGGCGCTCCATTTTCTTGGTCAACGTCCCCGTCGGCATGGCCGCCGCCCTCCTGGCCCGTCGCCTCCTCAGCCCGGACAGGCGGAGGGTCGGGACCACCCGCCTGGACGTGCGGGGTGGGCTCCTGATCACTGTCGCGGTGGCTCTCGCTGTGTTCGGCATCTCCGAGGGCCCGATCCTGGGATGGCTGCAGCCAGTCGTGATCGGCGCGGTGGTCGTTGCCGGCGTCGCGCTGCTGGGCTTCGTGGCCGTCGAGCGGTCACAAGCGGATCCCCTCATCGACCTCCGTCTCCTCCGGCGCCCCGGGCTGCGGACGGCTGCCATCTTGACCCTGCTGGTGGGCGCCTGGACCGCGGGGGAGCTCGTCGTGATGTCCGTCTACCTCCAACAGACCCTGCACGACTCGCCGCTCGTGGCCGGGCTGGTGATCGCACCGCAGGGGGTGGTCGGCTTCGTGACCGGCATGTTCGGCGCTCGGCTCGTCCGCCGCTTCGGGATGCGGACGTTGCTGGTGGTGGCGACGGCCGCGGCCGGCATCGGCTTCCTCGCCTTGTCCGACCTCCCGACGAGCGGCCACTACAACGCGCTGTTCGCGGTCGTGGTCCTCATCGGTTTCGGCACCGTGGGCACCGTCTTCGGCACGACCGTCATGGCGTCCAGCGGCATGGCGCGGGCCGACCAGGGTCTCGTGGGCGGCGTGGTGAACACGACCCGGCAGGTCGGGGCCGCGGTAGGGGTGGCGGCCCTCGTGGCCATCGCCGAGGGCGCCAATGCACGCACCGGGGTCGCCTCCGTCGGTGGAGACCGGAACGCCTTGTTGGTGGCGGCGCTGGTGGGACTCACCGGGACCCTCGTCGCCTGGCTGGGCGCGCGGACGCAGCAACCGGGGGAACGCTCCACCACCGCGACGGTCACTCACCAGGTCTCGCACGACATTCGACCCACGCCGGCAAATTGAGAGTTGCTGACCGGGGTCTCGATACCCTCAGCCGCCCGTTGACGTTCTTTAATTCCAAGCCCGAGGTTGTTCACACTCTGTTTCTCCCTCACGGGAGAAAATTGAGTCAGTAACGGAGGTGCTCCGGTGTGGGACCGACTGCTTTTTGCCATTGATCAATTCGAATCCGGCCAGACCGCTCTGGATTTTGCTGCAGGGGTGGCTTCCGGGAACGAAGCCAGCGTCAGGGTCTTCCACGTGCGAGACGTTCCAAGAATGGCTCACGCCGTCCCCCTCGAGTCACCGTCCGACGCCGACGAATTGGTGCGCGAGGCCGTTCTCTCGCTGTCGATGCGGGGGATCGCAGCCGAGGGTCGCTCTTCTTCAGTGTTTCACGAGCACGTGGCGCGGCGAATCGTCGAGGAGGCGCTGATCTGGGAATGCCAGGCGATCGTTCTCGGATCCCGGCGTGTGCACGGGCTCGCCAGGCTGTCCGGTCACGGCGTGAGGGAGCGGATCCTCAGGCTGTCGTCTCTGCCGGTGCTCGTGGCGCCCGCCCCCGAGCGCAACGGGATCTACTGGCCCCCAAGGTTCAGGTCCGAGCGGGAGCGGTCCGCAACCATCTCCGGGTGGGATTCGCGGCACGCCACTCACAATCCGAAGATTCCGGAACAGCGTAAGCGATGACCATGGCAACGGTCGGGGCCAACGCGGCCACATTCTTGATCTACGGCGTCTCCTTGATCGTGGTCATCTGGTGCGTTGTCGACGTGATGAGAAGACCACGCGATGAGCTGCCACCTGGCAGAAAGGCGGCGTGGGTGCTCGGTTCGCTGTTGGGCTGGCTGCTCTTCGGCATCGTCGGTGCGGCCATTGCCGCTTTCTATCTCGTTGGTACCCGCCGAAAGCTGGATGCGCAGAGGTCGTAGGGAATCTGTGCATCCGATATCGCGGACCGAGGCCTGGACGTAGGACAGGAGCAGGCGAGAAGGACTCGCGTGGGATAGGCCCCTTGGGTCCCGACTCCCGTGGCGATGATGGCAGCCATACGGCGGTTCTCAATCATCGTCCTTGGGTGCTCGTCCGCGGACCTCGATGTGTTCGAGCCAGCGGTCCAGAAGGCGCCCGAAGGTTTCCTTGGTCGATGGGATCCCACGCGGTGTGGCCTCGTACGCCAGAGGGGCCGCCGTCCGCTCAGCGTCGCGCGTGGAGACACCCTGACCCGCCCAACGCCAGGCCGGGCTTCACGTAGGCTTCCTAGCCGGAGCGAGTCGGCGACTATGACCGGATTACGGGCAAGGGTCCTGGTCACATGACGAAACTCCTGCTGGAGAGGTGCGAGAGCGGCCGAATCGGACTCACTGCTAATGAGTTTATGCCATCTCCGTCACCTGGCCGGGTGGCGTCTGGACAGGGATTTTCCAAGCAGAACTAGGCATCGTTTGCAGCGATTGGGCACCCTTAATGGGGCATAGTGGGGCAGGTTGGACCAGGTCTCTGCGCGTCCGGGGGAACAAGCCCAGAATGAGTTGGCAGTGAGTCGCGAAGAGGTTTCTACCTTTGCCCAGCCTTCTAGGTACAGTCCTGGACATTGACTCTGACGATCGACTTCTTACGGTGGAACAACTAGCCGAGTTCTTGCAGATACCAAAAGCGACCCTCTATGGGTGGCGGCATAGAGGCGAGGGTCCACCAGGAGTCAAGATCGGTCGTTACGTGCGGTATCGCCGCGAAGCTGTTGAAGAATGGATTCGAGAACGAGAGGGGTAAGCGGTCCGGCTCATCAGCGCGTCTGGCCTGGCCGCCTCCGTGGAAAGGAGTGTCGCCAGCCATGACAAGTACTCCTTCTGAGCGCTCTCAGCAAGCGCGAATGGCCGCCCATATGTTGCATTCCAGGTATGACTCGCGAGAGCTAACTCGGGCCGGTCGAGACAGGTTCATGTCACGGTTCGAGGATGAAGTTGACCCCGATCGAGTGTTGCCCGAGGCCGAACGTCTACGCCGAGCTGAACATGCACGAAAGGCGTACTTCACCGCTCTTGCTCTAAAGTCGGTACGCGCTCGCCGGAAGAGGAAGTAGAACCACGGCCATGAATCGGTTTAAGGCTTGTGTTGACGCACCACAATGCGAGAGCTTCCCTCGCAGGGCGTGCTGCCGTCGATCGTGAACGCGCACCGACCCGTCGACTCTTCGGACGACAAGACCGTCAGGTGAGCGAAATCGACGCTTTGCTGAGGAGCGGCGAGGCCGGCTCAGCGGATCCGTCGAGCGACGGGTGCTAATGACTACTACACCATTACCCACGGCGCCTCCGTTACCGGAAACGGGGCAGGTTGTCGAAGTTCGTGGCTCAACCTGGGCGGTGGCGAATGTGCAAGCCCAGGGTCTCCCCCGCAGCCCTGCTGACGAAGCCACGGCTCAGCTCTCCCACGTCGTCGACCTGCAGTCCCTGGACGAGGATCGCCTCGGTGAGACGCTGAGCGTCGTGTGGGAGCTGGAGGTCGGCCACACGGTCACCCCGGCCCAAGGTCTCCCCGATCGCGTCAACCCGGAAGCGTTCGACGATCCCGAGACCTTGGCAGGGTTCATCAGACGCGATGCGGTGGGGTGCGGTCACCTCGGCCGACCCGAATCGTTACCAGGCTCCGTTCTGGTCGGGCGTCAACGTTGAGGCTTACCAGCTTGAACCCTTACGGCGGGCCCTCGAATCGCCGCGCACAAACCTGCTGTTGGCCGACGACGTGGGCCTCGGCAAGACGATCGAGGCTGGGCTGGTCATCCAGGAGCTGCTGCTGCGCCACCGCGCCCGAACCGCGGTCGTGGTGTGCCCGCCGAGCCTGTCGCTGAAGTGGCAGGACGAGATGCGCGACAAGTTCGGCCTGGACTTCACCATCGTGAACAGCGAGCTGATGGCGCAGGTGCGCCGGACCCACGGCCTGCACGCCAACCCGTTCCTGCATGTTTCCTCGGGTGATCGTTTCCATGGCGTGGGTGCCCCAGGTCCGAGCCCAGCGTCTCTTGCGCGATGTGTACGCACAGGCGAGCAGTCCCAAGTCGGGGAAGCGGTTCGCGTTCGACATCCTGGTCGTGGACGAGGCTCACCACGTCGCCCCGTCAAGCCCCCCGGCCATCTCCGGCGGCCGGGGCTATGCGGTGGACACCCAGCGCACCGTCGCCGTGCGTCAGCTCGCGGACAAATGCGAGCACCGCCTGTTCTTGTCGGCGACGCCTCACAATGGACATCCCGAATCGTTCACCGCGCTGCTTGGAGATGATCGACTCCCGCCGTTTCTCGCGCGGAGCGCTGCTCGACGCGAGCGCGCTCAAGGACGTTACGGTCCGCCGGCTCAAGCGCGACCTTACCGGCAAGGGGTTCAAGAACCGGGTGGTCAACGCTCTGCCTTTCACCCCAAACGACGACGAAGCTGGAGATGTTCGAGTTGCTCGACCAGATCGTGACGAAAAGCTCCAAGCTCAACGGCACCAAGCCGGGGGGCGACATTGTGACGATGTTGCTGAAGAAGCGGTTTCTCTCGAGCCCGTTTGCCTTCGGGCAGACACTCAACCACTACCTGACTTCCCGGGCAGGACGCGGTCTTTCCGACGATGACTACGACGACATCTTGGGCGAGGGCCAGTCCGACGAGGAAGAGGGCCTTTGGGAGCAAGACGAGTCTGAACGACTGCGGGAGTCGAAGGGTTCGGATCCGCTTAGCGCGGCCGAGCCGGGTCAGCTCGAGACCCTGATGGAGTGGGGGCTGAGCTACGAGAGTCGCATGGATTCTCGCCTCGACGCCCTACTCACCCTCCTCGATGGGGTGTGCCGCCCCGACGGGACGTACTGGATGAACGAACGGGTGGCGGTATTCACCGAGTACGCGCACACTGTCGAGTGGCTGCAACGCGTGCTGACGCAGCAAGGGTACGGCGAGGTGCTCGCGGTGATCCAGGGCTCGACGCCGACCGAGGACCGGGAGTACATCCGTTCTCAGTTCACCGAGGACCCCACCATCGAACCAGTCAGAGTGCTGCTGGCCACCGATGCGGCCGGCGAGGGGATCGATCTGCAGACTCACTGCCATCGACTGGTCAACTTCGATATCCCGTTCAACCCGTCTCGGCTCGAACAGCGGATCGGCCGGATCGACCGCTACGGCCAGACCCACGAACCCGAGGTGTTCCACTTCATCCCGGTTGCAGACGCGTCGATCTTCGCTGACGACTACGGCTTCATGGCTCGCATCGCGAAGAAGGTGGCACACGTCGAGGCCGACCTCGGTTCGGCGAATCAAGTGATCGGCGACGAGATCCAAAAGCACTTCACCAAGCGCGCTCCGACACGAAACAAAGGCCGCTGGAATCGCCGCGAACGAAGTCATCAATGCTGCGCTGGCCGGCGGCATCGAGCTCAACGCTCGATTGACTCAGCTGGAGCAAGGCTTTGGTGCCTCACGAGCCGAGATGCATCTCGAGCCGGCGAACCTGCGCCGCGTGGTCGACACCGCGTTGCGAATCAACCACCAGCAGCCACTCGTCCGCAACTACGATTTCGCAGAGGACACCGGTGCCGAGGTATTCGACATGCCCCCGCTGACCACCGGCTGGCAAGGCGCCCTCAAGGGTTTGGACACGAGGCTGAAACCCGGTGTCCTCCGCCCGATCACGTTCGATCCCGATGCGGCCGAACATCGAAACGAAGTGGTGTACGTGCACCTCGGCCACCCGATCCTGCAGCAGGCCCAGCGACTGCTTGCGCCGGTCGCTATGGAGCGCGGATTCACCGCTGAGCCGCGTCACTGCCGTCGTGGTGGATGACCTCGCTGAGTCTTTCGTAGCGGCGGTGACTCGCATGGTTCTGGTAGGTCGTGGCGGTCTTCGGCTGCACGAGGAAGTCTTCCTCGCCGGTGTGCGGCTGCATGGGCGACGGGCGATGGCGGAGGAGAAGGCTGAGGCTGCGCTCGACCATGCGCTCGACGGTACACAGTTCGACCTCGCTCAGGAGGCGGTCCGCCGTCAGCTCTGTGGGCTGTGGAACGTGCCGGACGCACCGCTGCGGGCCCGCCTCGAGGACTCCATGCAGGCACGAGCTACTCGCCGCCACGAACTCGTCCTGGAGCAGCTCGATGGGCGTCAGGCGACGGACACCAAGCGCGCACATGAGATCTTCGCTGCATTCCGCACGAACCTCCGCGACTCGCTGGACCTTCTCCAACAAGCCGAGGAGGAAGCAGCAGCCATGTTGTTTCCAGATGATCAACAACGACAGCGTCGCCGCGACATCCAGGGGATGGAACGCCGACTCGACGAGCTCGACGACGAGGAGGCGCGAGAAATCGCCGCCATCACGGAGCGGTACGCCGACGTCAAGCCGCACACTACCGCCGCGGCCATCGTCTTCGCCCTTACACGCGAGGACGCAGAAGGGTGGACGAATTGATGGCGCACCCCCTTAGTCGCCGCACGGTTCCCACCCCGAACGCTTCAGATTTGCACCGGCAGTGGCTGGAGCTGGTTGACATCGAGGGACCGTTCTTAGCCATCCCGCCACTGAAGCGAGTCTGGCCCAACGGCATCCCTGACTTCCGCTCGACCCACCCTGACCACTTTCAGGCCCTGGTGGATGCCCGCAAGGAGTTCGAGGCCGCGTGGGAGGCGCTCGATCGCGATCCGGACAGCAACAGCGGGCTGGACGCCTACCGCTCATACCGCGACAAGTGGGCAGAGATCGTTCTGCGCGATGTCGTTGGCTGGGCAGAATCCCTGCAATGGGGCACAGTTCCTGGTGTGCAGGCCCAATCCCCCAACCGGGCCGTGACAGTTGCAGCACAGGCGGCGCTCATCGGTGCCGAGGGAATCGGAGCGCTAGTCCACGTCGTCGATCCGACTGAGTCGCTGCGGCAGACACCAAACGACTTGTGGGCAGCAACTCCGGTCGATCGGCTCGAAGCGCTCCTCCGGGAGAACGACGTCGATATCGGCATCGTCACCGACGGCCGGTGGTGGGGCCTGGTCTGTGCAAGTGAAGGTCGCATGGCCGCCTCAGGCATCGTCGATGCCCTCACCTGGGTCGAGGAACCTCGCGCCCGCGACGCGTTCCTCACCCTCATCGGGCGTCAGCACATCATCGGTGGCGATTCCTCTGAACGGCTCCCGGCCTTGTTCGAGGAGTCCGTCGCCGCGGCCGAGGAGATCACCGAAGCTCTCGGCGCGCAGGTGCGACGAGCCGTCGAACTCCTGATCCAGTCTTTCTCCGAGTCAGCCGCCGACGCCAAGCGCCGCGGTCAACCTGACCCCCTCCCGGTTCGCACACATGACACCTACGAGGCTGCGCTTACCGTGATGATGCGCACTGTGTTCCTGCTTTTCGCCGAGGAGCGCGGGCTCCTACCGTCCGGGGAGCTGTTCGAGCAGGGCTACGGCATCTCCCGCGAACTTAGCCGGCTCGCCGCTCGTGAGAACGAGGAAGGCGAGGAGGCGCTCGACGCCACCTCGCTGACGTGGTATCGGTTGCTGGCGACCAGCCATGCCCTTTTTAGCGGAGCGTCATTCGAGAACTTACGCATGCCCGCCTATGGCGGCTCGCTGTTCGACCCGGCGCGGTTCCCCTTCCTCACTGCCACCACGGATCACGGCTCCCTCGCGGTATCGGTGTCTGACCGCGTGATGCTCCACGTGCTCCGGTCCGTGCAAATCGCGACGGTCAAGGGTGAAGCACGCCAGATCACCTTCCGCGACGTCGACGTCGAGCAGATCGGCTACATCTATGAGGGCCTGCTTGGCTATACCTGCGTGACCGTCGAACAGACTTACCTCGGCGTGATCGGGACGACCGGAATCGAACCCGAGATCCCCCTCGCCACGCTCGAGAGCATCGCTGCAACCAACATCGACCCGAAGCAGTTCGCGACCGCCGTCCGCGACTGGATCGCCGAGGACCAGCCGTCAGCCCGACCCTCCTCGGGCGCCGCGATCGCCAAGGCCATCCAAACCGAGCCCAGCCCCTCCGCGATCAGCGCACTGAGCCAGGCTGTCGGTGACGATCTCGATTTACGCGACCGCATCATACCGTGGCTCGGCTTGGTTCGGCGCGACCTGCGCAACCACCCGTTCGTCGTGCTCGGCGGCGGACTCATGGTGAAAGAGACCCCGTCACGCAAGAATTCCGGTGCCCACTACACCCCCAAGTCGCTTGCCGAGGAGGTCGTTCTCCACGCGCTCCAGCCGCTGTGCTACTCACCCGGTCCTCACCAGACCGCCGACGAGGCGTCGTGGACGCTCAATTCGTCCGACGAACTGCTCAACCTGAAGGTCGCCGACATCGCCTGCGGCTCCGGGGCGTTCCTTGTCGCGGCGGCGCGCTATCTCGCCGACCGGGTGGTCGAGGCGTGGATTAGTGAGGACCAGGGCAACGCGCAGCGCAAGGACCTCTACACCCGTGCCACCCGCCAGGTCGTCGCGAACTGCCTCTACGGCGCCGACATCAACGACATGGCCGTCGAGATGTGCAAGCTCTCGCTCTGGCTCGTCTCCCTGGACCGCGACCTGCCGTTCTCGTTCGTCGACGACAAGGTGTTTCTCGGCAACTCCCTTCTTGGCCTCACCAGTCTCGACCAGCTCCGCAAACTTCACATCGATCCCACGCGGGTTCCTGTAGGCCAACGATTCGATATTTTTGACGTCGACATCGACGCCATCATCCGCAAGGCCGTCGATCTGCGCGAACGCCTCGCGACCGAGATCGACGAGGACGACCCAGCCCGCAGCAGCTCAGCGAAGCATCGCCAGCTCAACGAGCTTCGCCTCGTGACGTCTTCGCTTCGTCAGATCGCGGATGGCGTCGTTGCCACGGGGCTACCACTTGGGGGAAAGCCTGGGAAGGGGCTCGACGCGGCGTACGTGAACCTTCGCGAAGCGGTGAAGCAGGCACACCCCGGCCCAAGCGACAACGCAGCGGGAGATATCTGGCTCAACAACGTGATTGACCACGGCCTCACGCCCACCGCAGAGACTGACTACGAACGCTGGCAGCCACTGCACTGGGTACTCGAGGCACCTGATGTACTCGTGGAGCGCGGAGGCTTTGATGCGATCATCGGGAACCCACCGTTCCTAGGAGGCATGAAGATGTCGGGGGCAATGGGTTCAAACACTCGAAATTGGATATCCCAGATCGTTAGCGATCAGGAGTCGGGCGGCCGCGCCGACCTCGTGGCCTACTTCTTCCTCAGAGCCCAGTCATTGTTACGTGATAGTGGGACACTTGGCCTGGTCGCTACAAACTCTGTCGCGCAAGGCGATACGCGGGAGGTTGGCCTCGACCAGATGCTCCGACGAGGATTCACGATCTGCCGTTCCGTTCAGTCGAGGCCGTGGCCGTGTGCTAGCGCGAATCTCGAATATGCGTCGGTGTGGGGAGCGAACGGAGCCCTCGGCGCTGCGGTCCGCAGAAGCTGCGACGGAGTCATGGTCCCACGAATCACCTCTCTACTCGAACCTGGCGGACGCGTGGAAGGTCAGCCCTTCCGGCTCACCGAGAACCTGAACCGGGCCTTCAACGGCTGCAACATCAACGGCAAAGGCTTCGAGGTCCCGCCAGAGACGGCAGCGGCAATGATCACTGAGGACGGTCGCAACATCGAGGTTCTTAGGCCGTTACTCGGAGGTGAAGATATCAATCAAATCCCTGACATTCGCGCACCGATGTGGGTCGTAGATTTTTACCCGCGCGAGCTGAGCGAAGCAGCGATTTACGGACGCCCCTTGGCCTGGGTCGATCAGAACGTGCGACCTCACCGTGATGGACTAATTACAAAGCCAAAACTCGGCGAACGTTGGTGGCGGTTCGAGCGTGATGCGGTTGCCATGCGAATTGCCATCGCGGACCTCGACGAGGTCTTGGCCATAGCACTTGTTAGTAAGAGCCTGATGCCAGTCCGTGTACCCAGCGGCCACGTCTTCAGTCACGCGCTCGCAGTCTTTGCGACCTCATCGTTTGCCCAGCAAGCCATCCTCTCGTCGACTCCGCATCAGCTTTGGGCTATGAAGTACGGATCGGCGATGCGAAACGATCCCCGCTACACGACGGGAGATGTCTTTGAGACGTTTCCGCGGCCTGATCCGACTGACTGGCTGGAGCGGATTGGTCGAACGCTCGATGAAGTGCGGCGCGAGCTCATGCTGCGGTCTGATCTTGGGCTCACGAAGCTTTACAACCTTGTCAACGATCCAGCTACCGCCGATACGTTCGATTCTGACGTCGCTCGGCTACGCGCGATTCACGTGGAGCTCGACGAAGCGGTGATGGACGCGTACGGATGGTCCGACCTTCCGCTGGATCATGGGTTCCACACCTACCGGCAAATGGAGCGGTGGACTGTTAATCCGGCTGCCCGGGTCGAGATCCTCGACCGGCTTCTGGAGGAGAATCATCATCGAGGGGCCACGGAACAAGCTCAGACGAAACCTGAGGCAAAGGTTCGCAAGTCCAAGGCCAAAGGCGCTGTTAG
The DNA here is from genome assembly GCA_963719485.1 of uncultured Acidimicrobiaceae bacterium. Lineage (GTDB taxonomy): Bacteria > Actinomycetota > Acidimicrobiia > Acidimicrobiales > RAAP-2 > Bog-473. The sequence goes on along the minus strand of OY970387.1, from coordinate 1,093,091 downwards.
TCCGTCGCTGTTCGGCGGCGGATCGGATACATAGGTGGTCCGGCTGGCAGATGTCGAAGAGATCGCACGCGACCATTGCTTCACGCGGACGGAGGCCGTGCGTGTCCTACCCGAGTTGAGCGAGGCACTCGCGTCGTTGATCGAGCAGGACGCGGTGCTCCTTGAACGAGGAGCAGCCGAGCGAGCGATCTGCCATCGCTTGGCCGTCTACTTGGAAGCCCGTGTCAATCAGGTTCGTCGGGATTGCGAACGCTGGCATGTCGATTGTGAGTACAACCTGTTCGGCAGCAACGTTGCGCAGACCGAGGGCATCGAATCCTTGCGCAAGTGGATGGCAGTTGAGGGCATCGGTGACGAGACAAACGCTGGGCAGGCGCACCCTGTCTACCCAGATCTAATAGTGCACCGTCGCGATACGACAACGAATCTGCTCGTGATTGAGATGAAGGTACTTCGCCCGTCGACGAAACGGAGGGAGATCGAGTTCGACTTCCGAAAGCTCATCGTCTTCCAGGAGCCTGACGGCGGATTCGAGTACAAGGCCGCAGCTTTGGTCCTCCTCCTTCCCGAGAACGTCGAACGCTACGGCGATTCCGCGCAGGTTGCCGTCTACGCAGCGCTGCCTGACGCACGGGAGCTCGAAAAAGCTACGGCGACGAAGGGATCGGCGTGATGACGGACGGGACGGATGCTGGGAGGCAGGCGACCTATGAGCTGAACCATGAGTTGAACGGCTCGTCGATTGCAGTGCGTGAGAACCTTCTGGACATTCTTGAGCGGGAGTTGCTCGGACCGATCCATGGACCAGAGGAGGTGCTGCCGTTTAGCCCTCGCTCTCAGTACCTCGCAGGCCATATCGCTCCCGTCAAGCTCAACGCCAGCTCGGTCGCAGCAGCATCCGATGACGATTCCTCCGAACGGGGAGACTTGGTCGAGGTCCGTGCTGACGATGACGGACTGGCTGAAGGACGAGGTGTGCCGGCGTATGCCGCGGACGAGTCCGAAGCCGACACGGAGGACGATGATGCCGAGGACCGTGCGCCCAAGCAGGGCTTGATGCTCCCCGCCTCGATGGGCCTGCGGTTCCAGGTGCCAGCGGACTTGGAGTCATTCACGGTGACCGCATCGTGGGGCACCTACGAGACGATCGGGACCGATCTGGTAACTAAGGCGGGACGCGCGGTGCGCCACTACCAACGGACGCCGGTAGAGGAGGCACGATCGATTGCGCTGTCTGACCTCGTGGCAGGGCGGACGGCTACGGTCCAGCTGCGCGACTCGGTCTGCTTGCGTCTCGACTGTTATGACGACAAGCGATTCGGCCGGGCGTTGGTAGAGATCGCACTGTGTAATGACCGTGAGACTCCGATGCCCATCCCGATCAGCATGTGGATGTTCCAGACGAGTCTGCGAGTTCATGCGGGCGGAGCTGAGGTATTTCTGCCCGTGCGCGACGTTCTGGAACAGGACTGGCCCGAACACGACGACGAGGTCCGTCGCCTCAACCTCCAGTACCGAAACCGATTGGAGTTCGCGATCGGCCGTACCTGCTCGGTGGATTGGGTAGTTCGTGATGGAGCGCGGCGCGCAACTGCGGTGTCAACAACCTGGCTTCCCATTGGTGAAACGCCACAGACTCGGGCGCGCTCGGTGACCGGCGCCCTGCTGTCGATGGACGCACTCGCAAAGGTGACATCCGAGGAGCTGCGAGCAGGGCTGGACCCGTTGCTGGCCGGGTACGGAGCGTGGCTTGATGAGCAGGAGGCCAGGGCCCGGGCGCTACCGGTGCACCTGCAGGAGCCTGCCGAGGTGATCCTGTGGGAAGCCAAACAGGCTCACCAACGTCTAGTTGACGGCTTGGACTATGTCGCGACGAACGAGGACGCTATGAGGTGCTTCCGGTTCATGAACCGTGTCATGCGCGACCAGCGTGTCGCCTCGCAGGTTGCCGCGGCTCGGTCGTCCGACTCATCCGTAACGATCGAGCAGGCAAGGCTGGGGGTAGCGGCAAAGGGCGCCGATGCAGCGTCGTGGTATCCGTTCCAGTTGGCGTTCATCCTTATGCAGCTGAGCGCTCTGACCGATCCCGCAGCGCCCCAGCGCAGCGCAGAGCATCAAGCCCGCGTGGAGCTGTTGTTCTTCCCAACCGGTGGCGGCAAGACCGAGGCATACCTGGGCCTGGCCGCGTACACGTTCGCGATCCGCCGGCGCCAGGGCATGGTTCAGTCCGCCGCTGGGCCGCTAGATGGCAACGATGGGGTGGCCGTCTTGATGCGCTATACGCTGCGTCTATTGACCGCCCAGCAGTTCCAGCGTGCGACCGCGCTGATGTGCGCGGCGGAGGTGGCTCGCAAAGAAGACGAGGCGACCTGGGGAGTCGAACCGTTCCGCATCGGGTTGTGGGTCGGTACGGACGTGAGCCCAAAGCGGTTCGAGGAAGCCGACGAGCAGCTGACCAAGGCCAACGAGTACGGATCGCACCGCTTGACGGTCCTGCAGATCCAGCGCTGCCCTTGGTGCGGTACACCCATCACCGCCGCGCAGGTCAAATCCGACCCGACCGTGCGGCGGGTGTTCGTGTACTGCGGCGACGAGCTCGCTCGGTGCCCGTTTGCCAAAGGCGGAGGCGTTGACGAAGGCCTTCCGGTCCTCACGGTCGATGAGGAGATCTACCGGCTGACGCCAGCGTTCGTGATCGCCACCGTCGACAAGTTCGCTCGACTCGCGCGCGAAGGTGAGGCCGCGAGCGCTGTTCGGGTATGTCAGTCGCCGCTGCGGGCGCCACGGGTACGTTCATCCCGACTACGCCAAGTGCGACATCACAACGACACACCCGGCCACGAAGAACGGGCACCCCGCGGCCACGGTGCAGTCTGTCAGCCGGCTGCGTCCACCCGACCTCATCATCCAGGACGAGCTGCACCTCATCACCGGAGCGCTGGGCACCGCGGTCGGGTTATTCGAAGTAGCGGTCGAGACGCTCTCGTCGTGGGAAACCCCCGACGGTAAGCCCGTGCGGCCGGCTGATCGTTGCCTCGACTGCTACCGTTCGCAACGCCCATGAGCAGGTCCGGGGCCTCTACGGACGGCAGGTACAGATCTTCCCGCCGCAGGTGCTGGATGTGGCCGATACCTATCTTCTCCCAAGAGGTGCCGATCGATCACGCACAACCCGGGGCGCCGGTACGTCGGAATCAGCGCACAGGGCGTGCGCCTGTCGAGCGCCGAGATCCGCGTGGCGGAAGTCCTGCTGTCAGCGGGACAGTTGCTGCTCGACCGGGCCGGGTCCGCCGCCGACCCCTACATGACGGTGGTGGGGTACTTCAACGCGACTCGCGAGCTGGCGGGCATGGCCCGATACATGGCCGACGACGTGCAGAGTCGGGTCAAGCGGCCTCGCAAGGATTCGGGGTTCCCATCGCCGGTTGGGTACCTCGTTCGGTCTACTCAACGTTGGTGAGCTGACCTCGCGGATCGCGTCGGCCGAGATCGGCCGGACCTTGGACCGCCTCGGGTTGGAGTTCGACCCGAGCTACGACACCACCGAAGCCTTCCGCCAACGGCTCGGGGACCTCGACGCGGGCAAGAAGATGCCGAGCCGCAAAGACATGCCCTTCGACGTGGTGCTGGCAACGTCGATGCTGCAAGTCGGCGTCGACGTGCAACGGCTCGGCCTGATGCTGGTCGTCGGCCAGCCGAAGAACACCGCCGAGTACATCCAGGCATCCTCTCGTGTCGGACGAGACGCTTCGGATCGACCCGGGCTGGTCGTCGCCTTGGGAAACTGGGCTCGCCCTCGGGACCTCGCTCACTTCGAACAGTTCCGCCATTACCACGAGACCTTCTACGCGCAGGTAGAAGCACTGTCCGTCACGCCGTTCTCACCGACGTCACTCGCCCGGGGCATCGACGGACTGCTGGTCAGCGCAGCACGAGTCGTGCAGGCCACTCAATCTGATGGGCTGTCGCCTGAGCGGGAGGCGTGGCGCATCAAGGACCAGCGCTCGGCTGTCGAGACGCTGGCTGAACGGCTGAAGGCACGGATCGCGGCCGCAGCGCAGAGCGATGACGCGACCAAGCGGGCCGGCGATCTGCTGGTCAACCGGATCGACCGGTGGAGCGAGCGTGCTAAGCGCGCCGCGGAGATGAGCAAGACGCTGGTATACGAACGCACCGGTGACGGCGACAAGTACCTGCCGCTGATCATCAGCCCGGAGAACGCCAAGGCGTCAGTTGGCGGCTCGATCGAAGCGCCGTTCGTGATAGCGAACTCGATGCGCGAAGTGCAACCGGAGATTAACTTGCTTGTGAGCCCGATTCCCGAGCGGCTGTTCACACGTGCACCCGAGGGCGCACCGGAGTGGGCAATGCCTGCCGGAGCGGACGACTAGTGGCCGATATCCGGACTCCCGATCCAATCGGCGCTGACGGGATGCTGCACGACCCGAACCAGGCGCTGGACCCCCTGGCGGACGCCGAGGAGGGAGTTGTCAAGAACCGGGCCAAGGTCGGATCGGCTCGCCCCTCGTCGCTGCTGTACACCTATGGGGCAGGGGCAATCATGGATCTACCGGGCTTCTCGGTCATGCCCGCTGGCCTTGACGATTGGGAGCCGATCTGGAAGCGACGCGAGTTCGTACCAACGATTCTCGAGCCCCGGCTGCTTAACGTCGTTCGGTTGCACCTCGGTCCGCAGGTCGATGCGTTGCGTCCCTTTCCGTGGCAGCCGAAGCTGGGTCAGAACACCACGGACGGCAACGACCTGGGCATCCCGGCTCGGGTCTTCCCGCAGTGGTTCCGCTGCACCGGCTGCGACTACCTCGGGCCTCTTCCTCGCTTCACCTACACCAACACCCATCCCTTCCGGCCAGACCTGGCCCAATTCACCCACAAGAACTGCCCCGGGCGAGGCGGACAGCGCGCCGGCTCGACCAGCAGGAAGCGTGAAAGCCCGGCGGTCCCAGCCCAACACCTGCTGACCTGTACCAACGGGCACCTCGACGAGTTTCCCTACGCCCTGTGGGTTCATCGAGGAGGCGAGTGCCTCAAGGCCGAGCTACCCGACCTGAAGATGCGTGACGCCAATGTTGGTGCCAGCGTCGGCTCGACGATCATCTGTGCGTCCTGCGGGGCGACGCGCGGCATGGCCGAAGCTCAGGGAGCAGCCGGGCGTGACAAGCTCCCGCAGACGTGTCGTCGCCGGCACCCTCACCTCAACGCGTTCGACGCGGCCTGCGAGGCCAGCCCGTCGCTGATCATGATGGGCGCGTCGAACCTGTGGTTCCCCTCCACCCAATCGATCATCGTCATGCCTCGTACCGAGGCCGAAGAGCAGGAGGCGTTGGCCGACCGTCTCCGCGTCGAGCTGGGAACCGAGAAGATCTCCAAGTACGCCTCGAACGTAGAGTTCATCCGCGATCTTGCCGACGGCAAGGTCGACCTGGCCGGTATCGCCGACGACGAGCTCGCTGCCGCGATCGCCGAGGTGGTGGCCCCTGTCGACTCCGAAGAGGAGCGGCAAGAGAAGCTCGCCGCCTGGGACCCGGTCGAGCTGTTGGTGCCCGAGTGGCTGTACCTCCAGAAGCCATCTTTGTTTCCACAGCAGCAGAACTCGAGCGGCCTGATGGTCACCGAAACCCAACGCGGAGCCGCCCTGCACCCGTCCATCGCCCGCATCGTCGCGGTCAACCAAATGAAGAAGGTCAACGCGGTGATGGGGTTCACGAGACTCGATGAGATGGACCGGGTCAACGACCTGGCCAGCCGTCTCGTCAAGCTGACCCGCAACGGCAACGCGACCTGGGTTCCTGCCACCGAGGACCGCGGCGAGGGCATCTTCCTCCAGCTCGACCTCGACGCGGTGAGTTTATGGGAACAGACCATCCTTGCGTCACCATTGTGGGACGCCCACCGTGAAGCGCACCGACGCAACTTTCGGCGGCGGTTCTCCCAAACCGCCAAACTCGTCGACCCGGACAGCCGCCTGCCCGCGCCGCGATACTGGCTGCTCCATACTTTCGCTCACGCTCTGATCCGTGAAATGGCGATGTCGTGCGGATACGGCGCAGCCAGCCTCACCGAACGCATCTACGGGTGGTCCTCGACTCCACAGCGAGATGCGGCGGCCGGACTACTCATCTGCACGACCGCATCCGATAGCGAAGGCACCCTCGGGGGACTGGTCGCCCTGTCTGAGCCAAACCGGCTGCAAGGGCTCGTCGTTTCCGCGCTTCGCCGTGCGGCACGATGCTCGTCCGACCCCGTATGTGCGATGCGCACACCGAGCGACCCAGAGGACTTCCTCCATGGCGCCGCGTGCCATTGCTGCACCTTTGCTTCCGAGACCTCCTGCGAGAGGGCAAACCGATACCTCGACCGTCGCTTCATGCTGAGTCTCCCGTCCGCCGCCGGAGGTGCAGTTCCAGGGTTCTTCGGGAGCGTGGATGCCAGCTAACCAATTCGAAGCTCTCGGCGAGTTCCTCACAGCCAACGAGGCCATCGGGCTCGCCGTGCTCCTCGCTGAGGGCCAGCACACTTCTGTGGCGCTACGAGAGGTCAGCGCAGGACGGCGCGACGAAGTGAAAGTCCTCCTTGCTGCCACGGGTCTGGGTCACTCCGATGTTGACCGATCCGTCGCCGTGCTTCACGCGATCGCTGGGGCCAAGTCGGTCCGCAGGGATCTGACCCCCGTTTGGACTATGCCTGGCAACGAGGCGAGCGTCGGTCACCTGACGAGCGAGTTCCACCGGCTTGTCCGCGCCGCCCGACAGTCAGTGACCTGTGCGACCTACAATTTCGAGTCGACCTCGCAGATGTGGACCGTGCTCAAGGAGGCGTCAGGGCAGGCAGGCGTAGTTGTGACCGTCTATGTCGACGGCGACAAGGGTGACGCGGACAAGGTCAAGGCACAGCTCGAGCGCGCCACTATCTACCGGTCGGCCGTCCTACCCAACGGCGGACAGATAATCAGCCACGCCAAGTTCGTCATCGTCGACCATGCGGTCCTCCTGTTGACGAGTGCGAACTTCTCGTTCAACGCCGAGAACCGCAACGTCGAGTTCGGGCTGCTCGTCCGCGACCCCGCCCTCGTCGAGTCGGTCGAAGCAACCATGACCAGCAAGCACGGGTCGCTGTACGAGCTGGTTTAGCCCGATGCTCGGCGTATACGGAGGAACCCATTCCTACTCTTACCTACGCCGCCCTGCCCCCCGGTCCCGAGGAGGACTCCATGGCCCTTCTCGAGGGTCGACAGAGCTCCCCTCGCACGGTCAGCTCCCCGAGCGCCTACCCGAGATTGGTCTCGACAGGCCCGAGACCAGGGAGTACGCACTGGTCGTTCGAAGCCACCTTGGAGCGGGTGACGGGAATCGAACCCGCGTTCCGAGCTTGGGAAGCTCGTGTTCTGCCTCTGAACTACACCCGCGAGACCCAGTCATTATGCCTCGGTCACAACCCCGCGAAAGACCACCCGAAACGAGATGGATCAGGTATGACTGTCTCACGCTCAATGCCTATGCGCCTGACGCCACATTGACCAATGGATCCCTCCAAGGATCCTCGGCGCTGCACTCCAGGGAACCGCCGACGCTCTGAACTCGCAGGCTCTCGTGGATGCACCTGTGCGAGCCCACAGAGGGAACTTCAGAGTCGGGAGTGCAGCCAGATCGGCAGGCTAACCTTCAACGTGGCAGAAGCGGCGGAGCAACTCGGAGTCGGCCGAGGGTCGATTACGAACTTATTGGCTCGAGGCAACTTGCCAGCTTCAAGGTTGGCAGCGCAGGCTCATACCAGTGTCGGCATTGCGAAAGTTCATGGCAGAACGAGCCCCCTTTTAGCCAAGCGTGTTGAAGTCACATCGGAGATAGACCCTTAGAGCCTAAGAAGACATGCCCAAGGGGAGACTCGAAACGCTCAACCTAACGGGACCCCAGGAGGACGATTCCTGCCACCACCGTCTCGAAATAATCCCATCTAGACCTACGGTGTCGTGTAGCGGCAGTAGCCGCTCGCGACCGCCATTCTCCGTTCACTCGCGCACGGATCGCGCACGAAATTAAGTTACTCACTCAAGTTTCGATCGGATCCATCAGCCATTGCTAGTCGCCAGCGAGGCCACAGACAAGGGAAGAGTCGGAGCAAAGCGGGCTCTCGGCGCACCTTGACTTTCCGGTCTCGTAAGGTGTCTGAACTGACTCTTAAAGAGAGCGACCGATCTCGGTCGACCATCCGGACGCGTACGGGCCGTGGGCGGGAGATAGCCATAAGTGAGCGCCCCGAACCATGAAATATGATCAACCTGCGGGACTCGAATTGGCACCGACGTTCAACCGCGGAGTTGTTCTTCCGTCTCCAGTTGGTCCTGAATGTACAAAGCGTCCGTCCAAGCTGTCTCAACAACAGTACCGTCGCCAAATTCTCCCGCCACCGCCCCCGACGCGTTCAACAATCCGGCAACGTCTGAAGCGAGATCGCTATCAACTGACTCCACTCCGGATTGAAGTCGCTCCAAGATGGAACTTGACAGCCCAATCCGGACTCCGAAGTCAGCAAATCGGGCGATCGTTCTACCATCATTGGCTGATTCGATCTGACCGACTTGCAACGCCGAGAGAAACGGTTCGTAGTATGCCTGGACCATTCGATCCAACGTGATCTCGTCCAGATCGACCGCCTCGATGGCAGCCTCAGTTGGATCGAATGCGTCCAAATGCAGAACTTCAGAACGAGGAGGAAACGACGCTACGCACCCCAAGGCAATATCCGGAGCCGCTCCCTGTATTGACGCTACAGATCGCTTCTGCGCTACCATCTTGCCTGGCAGTGCGGACTCCATTCCGCCGGATCTCCCTTTCGCTTCAGCCACAACCCAACCTGCTGGACTCCACCCGAACAGATCCGGGCGAATTCGCGTTGTACCAAAGCGAACTCCATAGCGATACGCATAGCGCTCAATGTGCATTAGCCAGTTCACACGAAGAACTTGTCGACAGACAATGTCGGTCATTGCTTGTCCAAGAGCGTAGGAGAGGCCAACTTTCTCAGAACGGTCGAGTTCCATTGCGAGGCGCGATCGAACGAGACGGTTACCACTGTTCATCCGGATGTAGGCGGGAATCAACGAGGTCCGGTGCAATAGCTCCCAGAAGGAAGCCGCCCCAAACCTGGCTTGATCCCCCGGCGCCCTGCCTGTAGTGAAGAGAGCGTGAGCTAGATCGGCCTGAGTGAAGCTCACGGTACGAACGAACGGTGACAGTCTGAGCGGGAAATTGTTCAGAACCAACTCGGCCCTGAACTGCGGCGAAGGTAAGTATGCCAAAGTGCCTTTCCTTCACCTTTTCCCGAGTTGGCTCTGATGAAATATACCCAGAAGTTGTAGGGGCATGGATCTGCGACCGGCTCTAACCTTCTTGTAGGTCGACGCCTCGGCTCTAAGTGGTCTCTACCGCTGGGACCACTCGGATCGGCCACGTTCGCAATCGCAGCTTCATTGCTCGGGATTGCCGCCATTAGATGACTGTATGGAAAGGGACCATTACTTTGCCGGATGACTCAATCCCATATCAATGCTTCATTAGCTATAGCCGGGTCGATAACGACACCTTCGATGGAATAGTTGATCGACTCCGCACGGAGCTCGCTGGCCGATTTGAGGCTGCGACTGGTAACTCCCTCGAAATATTCCTCGACAGAGACGCGATCGGATGGGGAGAGGACTGGAGAGACAAGATCTTCACGGCGATATCCGGCACCACTCTGTTCATTCCGATTATCACCATGCGCTACTTCAATAGCCAGATGTGTAGAGAGGAGTTCTCTGCATTTCACGCAGCCGCGACACAGAGTGGGGCTGAAGATCTGATACTTCCCATTGTGCTGTCGGGGGAGGATCGATTGTCGGACGAGAACCCTGATGATCTGGTCCGTGCTGTTGCCGCACGGAACTGGGTGCCCATTTCCAACGCATGGGAATCTGGCTATGACTCTGCCGACTGGAAACGCGCACTTGGCACATTAGTATCTGGACTAAGAGCCGGCCTTCAGCGCGCGACCGAATCGCTGACAGAAGTTGAGACTCAGGCCACACCCTCGGCGGACCTCTTGGATTCAGTAGATCTTGAATCCATTACACAGCGCGTAGGCGAACTGACGACAATTATGAGCTCAATGTCGGAATCGATCGTGGAACTCGGCCAAACGTTGCAAGCTCGAATGGACGGCCGTGACCTGGCTTCCATGACATCAGGACAGCGAACCTTTCTGTTCGGCGCTCTCGCAAAGGATATTTCGACTCCCGCTGCGTCGTTTGGACAGACCGCTTCGGATTACGAGGCAAAAGCCACTCAGCTGGATGTCGAACTGCGAGCCATGATTAGAGAACTGAGTGATATTGGCCCCGGGAGCGCTAGAGATCTGTTGCTGGGTTTTCGAAACGCGGTTGAAGTGGAATTCGTTGGCCTCGATGAGGGTTTGAGCGAGATTATTCAACTTGAACAAGGGATGCGGCTTGCGGCGCTAGCAAGCGTCACTCTCAGGAAGGCTCTTCGACCCGTTTCCGACGGACTTCGGTCGATGAGGAACGCCATGGAAATTCTGCGGTCCTGGCAGACGTTGGGACAATAGAGTTAAGTCCGGTCATGTCAAGCTCGTTCGCCCACGGCGATCGTTAGTTCATTTCGATCTGCTCAATTGTCTGGATGAAAGGACCAACGCCACGGTATCCATTTCGCTCAAGCATTCCTTCAAACAACTCAGCCAGGAACTGAGACTCAGCGTTGCCACTTCTATTCGGATTCAGAGAAAGAGGCCATATTCCAACCTGAGGATGGGTTGGACTCTCATAACTTCCGGTGATCCGCCGAAATTCTGAAAAGTCGATCAACTTCGAAAGTTCCACATTGCCGCCACCAATCCAAGCGCCTACTTCTCCGGAACTGACGTCGGCGGATTCCAACAGCCTCCCTGCCAGTGTTGCAGTCAGTGGTATTGCATTTAGTAGGCGCAGCAGGATCTGGGCAATGTCATGAAGATCAAATGGAACCAGCAGGAGATCTGCGGCGGACTCTTGATCCTCGCTCAGAGGCTGTTGTTCTTTATCCAGTCCCACACACTGGAGCATGATATCGAGGGCCATCTGGAGCGCACCTGAACTTTCCATTCCTTCTGCATCAGCGGACGCAAAGCCTGTATTTACCCCGCACCTGGCAATGAGAGGGGGCACTCTCTCATTGGCCCATGTCGGTCGGAAGACAGCCTGAGTGAACTCAGCGGAACCCGATCCAACCACCTCCCACTGCGGATCACCTTCCCAATGCCACACCGTCTGCTGAGCAGTGAGCCATTTGGTTAGTGGCAATGCATTAAGCGTTTCGAGGATGACGTCTTCTCGGGCTTCGCCACGCAAACGGGCCGCAATCTTGCCGCTGTAATGCATCAAAGGCAGAGATCCGGGAATGGCGGCCGCCACCCGCATCGTCAGATCAGGAACGTCTGGCCCCAAGGGGACTAGCCACGAACCGGGAGCCAGTCGAGAAATGCCTGGGGTAGCCAAGGTGGCCGAAGGCAAATCGCCGAATGACGGAAACCCTGAAGAGGGGCCATGGGCGAGGTACGGCCCAGCATCACTTCGAATGGTGTTGGCTAGGACGGGTGAACTTGGGTCCGCAGGAGATTTCAAATCACCGAACATCGCTCGACGTCGGCCCTGTGCTAGCCATCCATGAATCTCTCGAGCTTCGACGGTAACACTGTCATCCCCCCGTCGACGGACAATGGAGAAGAACGAACCCTCGACCTTGCCTCCCGCGATTGCTCCATGAACCAGGAAGGGCTGGGCGTCCGGATTCTGGTTCGGGACGAGAATGGCGGCCACTCCCTTTCCTGGAACTGTTTCGGCATAGTGGAAGGAAAGGTCCTCGACAACGGGAACCACACGCCTATTGATGACGTCCAGGTACTGTCGTCTCTTAATCATCCCAGAGGGAATCGGGCTCAGACGGTCAAAGACTTCATCACCATCTTTAGTCTTCTTTGCCTTAACTCCAATGACAAGAAGTCCACCTTTGCTGTTTGCAAATCGAGCCACGTCTTGTGCCAGTTCGATTTTCCCCGCTTCATCCATTTGATAGGGGGCGGATTTTGCCTCAAGCCAACCGCTTTCGTGAAAGCCAAGCAACAGGTCCGGCCTACCGCTTCGCACCCATTGGTAGGCCGTAGGTGCGTCAGGTTCGGCGCCGCCGAGCGAGACGAGCCGTGTGGCGTCATCCATAATCCGATATGCACTACCGACTGTGTCTGACCGTGGTGAGATTTGGCAGGCAATTTGCCAGATGTCTTCGGTTGTGACCTCAGTCAGCCTCTCAACACTAGAGATCGCAAATCGCCGAGGCAAGCGTTGCCTTAACAGAGACTTCAGTTGCTCTTCTTCAAATCTTCCCTTCTCCGTCACAGCTACCGCTTCGATTCCGACTGATCGCGGTCCGATAATCAAGCTGATTTGGCTACATGGAAGGTATTCTTCAGCGTGTCGCTGGGCAGCGTCCAGATAGTCAGCCTCCCCTAGATCGCATATTCCAAACGAAATCGGTTCGACCTCTTCTTCTCCAATATTGGCGGAGTAGGGGAGGTCGTAGCACTCATGCAGATACCGACGACAGGCAGTGGCCATTTTGGCGAGATTTGCGTCGCTGGCCAGACCCAGAGGCAAGACTGGTAATTCATCCCCGATGTAGATGGGAGGCTTACCCTCGACCACCAAATAAGGACCTCTTCGAGGTGCCACCGGCAAATTGAGGTGAAACGGGGGTCCCGCCTTCAGGGCCGCTTCTACGATGGCCGTCTCCTCAGGTGTCGCCTCGCGACCATACGGATCAATGTCATGTTCGAGTCGGACGCGCAGCATCAGTCAATTATTGCAAATCGCTCCATCTCCCGTAATCATACGATCAGTGAAGCGGATCGCCGTTGAACGGGTCGGCTCTCCGGTTCATGGCCCTGGCGGTCTTCGCTCAAGTACTTCCATTGCTCCTGAAGGCGAGAACCAATCGCTTCCGCTGGCATAGATGGCGAATAAACCGACCGCCCTTCGTCAGCATCTGATCCACAGCCCTGTCAAGGGTCCGCCAATGCGGAGTGAGGACACGGAGCGAAGCGGAGTCCCGGAACGACCCTTGACAGGCCAGACGCACCCAGGTCTTCGACAATGGATCGGGCCGGCTCAGAGAGCCGGGCCTAGTTGCCCTCAGACTCACCTTGAAGCGGATTGCAGAGCGGTAAGTCGATATGTTGTCTTCTTCGTCCGGCGCGTTCGTCAATGCGTACCGGATTGCTCCAGGGCGGATCCTAAACTTTCCCGATGAGTTCGACTCCGCAGCCCAGTCCGTCTCAGACCGGACCACCGGCTCCGACATGATTTGCCTGCGGTTGCCGGAGACATTTCCAACGTCGGTACAGCGGTATTGATTTGGAGACTTACGATTGCACAACTTGAGGCATGATGATTTGCGTGATCTTTTCGCCTCGAAGCACAACGGGGTCAGATGGGGTGTCAAACCTGAGCGTGACATCGTCAGTGTCGTGGGCGTCAATTGCCTCGTACAGAATACGGGAGTTGAACCACACCTGATCATTGAAGTTCCCGTTTGCATTGATGCGGTCATTGAGCTCTCCCAGCTCTGAATGGGAAGTCCACACCAAGACGGTTCCGCCATTTCGGGTGATCCGAATGGCTGCGTTGTCGGACTCGAAGATCATCATTCGTCTCAGAGACTCGAGTAATGCTTGCCTACTCAGTAGAAGCGACTGAGCTGGCTCTAATTCCATGTATCTGGATGGATCAGGGTATAGACCACCGATGGCTTGAGAAGACCATGCAGTACGTCTATCCGCCAATCGGATGCTGTCTGGACCGACGATTGCTTCCACGTCCGCTTCAGCCTGCTTGGCAACATGAACCAGGAAATCAGCAGGAACAGTAATCGGTGGAAATTCAGTGGCAAGTCGCGCACGGGCCATACGTCTCATATCCATCGTCGTCGCGGTGTTGCCCTGAAGCCGCACTCCCCGAAGGACAGGCCGCATGAGGTCCTTGCTCGCCGCGAAAAGAATCCGACTTAGGCCCTCGAGGTCCTCACTAGGAACCTTCACAGGTTTTGCCTTTTCTACCGGAGGATCAGTCCAGTCATTCATATCGCCAATCGCCAACTTCATTTTCGAATCGCCTGCATCGACCAGCGCGTGTTGATGATCCACGGGCCATGTAATCGAAACCGAATGATCAATGCTGGCAGCGAAAAGCTGGAAGGCGCGACCTGGAACAAGAATGGAACCGGCCTCCGCGTCGACCGCTGGCACCTCAGTGTCGATTCCCCACTGGTCGTTTCTCGCCCGGACACGCACGGAGTCGTCATTAATGTCGAGCCGAAGCATCGAGTGGACTGCCCTAGTGCCTCCGAGCGTGGGGGACACAGTGCGACAGGCCGTAAGGAGATCCTGAGCATTGACCGTTGCTCGCACGATGGATTTACAGATCCGGATGTACGATCGGAAAGGAAAACTTAGATGCCATAAGTTCGAAGTCGTTTAGATTGTTCGTCGCCACCGGTAATGGCGGGCTCTGAGACAAGGAGCATGCGGCAGTCCACATGTCATTCGAGCCATCCTTTTTAAGCTGATCTCGAAACAGGGCATGGAGTCTTCCGTACTGCGTTGAAATTTCGTTCGTCGGGTTGATGACAACACATGAACGGATCCGCTGTTCCAGAGCGCCAAATCGACGCTCACCCCAAGCTGCCTTAAAGGCGCCCGCACGCAACTCGCCTACAGTCGCAAAACTAATGACAAACGGATGTCCATCGACTAGCCGTTCAAATGCCTCGTAGGGTCCCTTCTGCGCTAGGAGGTACGAGAAGACATCGGTATCCAAGACAAGCGGTCCCGCAGGAACATCTTGTGGGTTCATTCTGCAACGGCATTTAGAAAAGCATCTAGCTCTTCGTCAGTGGCATCGATGTCGAAGAGATCCGACATCGACGACGCAATGGGACCGGGGTGCTGCGAGATTAGTTCCGGAACGGATACGTTTGCCCAGAACTCATCGGGTTCAATACCCATTAGAAGCTGCTCCGTCTTGAGGATTCGCTCGACCTCGATTCTGGTCGCTTCGCCAGTTGTTTCGTCGTAGTGGACGCGCCCTTTTAGCTCAGTTTGTCGCCGTAATATTTCTTGGATGCTGTCAGCGAGCTGATCAGAGAATGTAACAGCAACTAAACGTCTTGAGGACGTCCGGAGACGAGCGGTCTTTCTCTCAAAGTCGGCCTCTACCAACGTTCCAACCACGTTGTCGTCTTGTCGAGTTACGCCCGCACCTTCGGCGATCCGTCGAACGCGTTGGCGACTGGCCGAATCAAGGATTAAGGATCTGTCGTGATCCTTCAAGTCAGGCGACGAGATGGTGAGGCGCTCGTAGCGGGACCCGATCCCAAGGTCGTCATAAAGCTGTATGAACGCGCCCGCAACGTCCGGACTTGGCTCCTTGAGTTCAAAGAGGCCGAGGGTGGCATCGAGGGCCAAAGACCCAAGATCCTGGACATCGAGATCGAAGCCTCCCTCGACATCACCAGTAACATCGGGAAGCTCCAAAACTGGCATGACACTGCCTTCGAGGATGCTGACCAGGCGGAGGCGGGTCGAGGCCTCGATAGTGGCGCCCCGCCGCCCTGTTCCAGGGCGCCTCCCAATGATTTGAGCGGCCGATCGGGCGATCGCTCGTTCAACTCCGAGTATGAGGTGCGCGATATCGGCAGCAGGAACTTCGCCAAGCCTTGCCAACGACCCTTCAAGGCGAGCGGTCACTCTCAAGGGCATAGATCAAGCCTTCCAGTCTGGTGTATCGGAACCGATTCAACTCGGCAGATCTGCAGGTCAAGGACCTGAATCAGAACGATATCTCGCCGATCCGGTGTGGTCGCAACTCATCTATTGGATAAAGGCTCGATCGCCGGCCGATGGCGCGGTGTCACAGCACCCGGACATTGCAGGGCATGTTAGGCAGAGAGCCCCGATCTGGTTGCGAGTTGGGAGCCGCTGGCAGACGTTCGGACTACGTCGGGGACTGGTTCCCACAACCCATAATGGATCCAGGGGCACTAGCGAACACTTCGACCTAGAGTTCGGCGATGACGAACAGTGCCCTGTTCAGCACTTACCGTGGCGGCGAGAACCGGGTGACGTCATCGATGATTGCTGTCTTCCAGCGACTCGAACTCAGTCTGCTCGAACGTCTCCTCGGCGCCGTCGCCCAAGAATCCGCCCTTCAGCTCGTAGCTTTCGTTAACCAGCCGGCCGGTGTCGGTGCCTCCGTGCCGGACGCCCGGATGTCCGCGCAGTTCGACTACTGGTTCGAGACCAAGACCGTCCCTAACGCCCTCGGGCAGAAGCAGCTCTCCGAGCACTACAAGAATCTCACTCCGGGTACGAGGCACGAGCGGCTCTTCATCGTTACGCCGGACCCTGAAAAGCCCACGGTTCTCGACTCGATAGATGACGAGCGAGTCATCTGGTTCAGCTTCCGGGCGATGTCCGACGCCATCGACGAGATCCTAAGTGACGCCACGACGTTCGTGGGAGAGCAAACCCGCTTTCTGCTCCGAGAGCTTCAGCTGCTCTTCATCGAAGACGGCCTGCTCGACTTTGCTGACGTCGTCGTGGTGGCGGCACGGTTCGCATGGGGTGAATATAACGAGCACGGTGTCTACATCTGCCAGCCTGACCGATCATTCCGGCCCGGGCTCACCCACATGGGTTTCTACGCACTGGGTGCAATCCAGCCGAAGATCGCCAAGATCGTTGATCAGCGCCCGAAGCCCGCCACCTTTGACAGCGATACCGTGAAGAAGCAACGGGCCGGAAGCGCGATCGACCAACGCATCGCCGACGCGATAGAAGCTTCTCTCGATGGCGGAATCCGCAGCGCCGGTCAGCCATATCAAGTGTTCGTCCTTTCATATCCGAACGACGACGAGACCGTAACCCTGGGTAGACCGATCACAAACACGACCAAAGCGGCATCAGGCCGGCCCTTCGCGTGGACGATGGGTCAGCGTTACACGCGACTCTCTTCCTTAACCAAGCCCGGTATCTCGACAACGACTGAGCTCGAAGAAGCCGGTGGCTGATCCCGATCTGTCGACTGCAGCCCGCCTGCGGATGGTGAGCACGACTGAGATCGGGCCCTTCTCATGGCGATGGCCGGAGGGGATCGAGAACTACGAGCGCGGGTGGCTCGCGATCGCCGAGGTCGGAGGGCGAGACCTCCACATTCGGCTCGGCATTGGTCGGCGAGGCGCCTTCGGTAGGACTCGGCTGCGGTCCGTGACTTGGGTCGAAGGAGATGTTGCCGTCGAGGGTGTCGAAGCCGACGACTTCGCCCAGTCCCAGTCCCTACTCAGTCTCATCAAGACCACTAAGAAACACCTGCGACCCGAAGATCCGGTGCCTCTCGAGTATCAGCCTTTCGAGGTGACCGTCTTCGCCGACGAGGTCCTCGGTCCCCACAGTTTCAACAGCCTCGCTGTCAAGCTCCGTCTGGACGACGTGGAGGGGTGGAGCCGCCACGCACTGCTTCGATGCGCGGCCTGGGGCCGGCTGTCTGTCGCCCAGCGTGACCGGCTTTCACTACCCGCGCCGTCCGCTCTCGGTCCGCTACCTGCTTCGACCTGCTTCGAGACTCCAGGTGACCAGCAATTGGCGGTAGCGGCAGCCCTGCTTGACTTCGGCACCCATCACAGCTCCCCGGAGAAGGCAATCGCCGTGGACTTCACGACCAACCCTGCCGCCAACGACCTTGTCCGAACCGATCCGTTCGCCTTCCTCTGCGCCGTCATCTTCGACCAGAACGTACCGGCGGAGCGCGCATGGCTCGCGCCGTTCCTGCTCAAGGAGCGACTTGGTTACCTCGATCCACAGTCGATCGCGGCTGCGGCGGGAGCTGTCGAGGCCGCCATACAGGACGAACCCAAGCTGCACCGCTACGTCAACAAGATGCCGGGCTGGATTGTCCGAGCGGCACTGCGAGTCCTTGATCGCTACGGCGGCGACGCCTCCACCATCTGGTCCGACAACCCCACTGCCGATGTTCTCCAGAAGCGCTTTGACGACTTCGTCGGGATTGGCCAGAAAAAAGCGGCGATGGCCGTCGAGATCCTGGAGCGGGATCTTGGGGTCCCAGTACGCAATCTGGAGCGCAGTGACATCGCCTATGACGTCCACATTCGCCGTGTCTTCTTGCGCGCCCGTCTGGCAGATCGGGACGATCGAGATGAAATGATTGCCGCCGCTAGACAACTGCACCCTGAACGGCCGGGAGCGCTGGACCTCCCGACATGGATCATCGGCCGGGCGTGGTGCCACCCCGGAGTCCCGGACTGCTCCACCTGCCCCCTCACTCTGGTTTGCCCGAAGGAGGTCGAGCGTGCCGCCCATGTCACCTCCACCTAGTCCGGCGCCTTTGCTCGTGGTCGTCCCCTGCGGGCGGTCCAAGATCTGGTCCAAGCATCCCAACGCCGGCCCGACCCCAGCCGCCGACTCCTACACCGGAGCGCCCTTCACGGTGAACCGGCGGTACGCAGCGGCTTCCGGTGGGGACTGGGTAATCCTCTCTGCCAAGTACGGGTTCCTCCGCCCGACCGACATCGTCCCGGGCCCCTACGAGGTCACCTTCAAGGCGCCATCGACGGGACCGATTGCAGTCGAAACCTTGCGGGTTCAGGTCCAGCAGATGGGTCTGGGCCGGTACGCGGAGGTGGTCGGGCTAGGCGGTAAGGAGTACAGGGCAGCGGTCGAGGCGGCCTTCCGAGGCACCAAGGTGATTCTCCGCTTCCCATTCTCCGGGCTTCCGATCGGCAAGGCGATGGGGGCCACCAAGCGAGCCATCGAGCTGTGACACCCGGTCACGCGATGAGCATTTCTCTGTGCCCGTGTGCCTCAGGCAGTGGACTTTTCTAGGCGTTGTAGCTCCGATTCTGCGAGTACTTTCTGACCTCTGACCTGGGGTTGTGTGATCGACCTCTGTACCCCGGGGAGAAACTTTTTAGCGACCACAGGGTCTAGGGCAGTTGACAGGCCAAGGCGACCCCGCCCCGAGTGCGTACTTCTGCAGGGCGTCGACGCTGCTCGCTACCGGCAACGTCGACGCCCCAGTCGTTGCACGTTTGATGCCTCGCCATCTCCGTACGTTGAGGTCAGCATCGCCGGTCGGTCGTTCGTCATTCAGCTGGTGGGGCCGGCGCACTACGCCAGTCAGACACCTGTGATCGCCCCACCTGTCATGAGGAACTGTCAGGTAGCGCCCGCCAGCACCTCGTGCTGCGCCCCTCCGACATCGGCTGACAAGACTGACAAGAGAAACGAGACTTTCCGAACTTTCTCCCATGTAGGCGGAACTCGATAAGTTCTGATTTTCAGTCTTGTCTTGTCAGTCTTGTCAGACTTCCTGGTCAGGGCATCGTAGGGCTGACGGGACTCTTAGCGCCGACACTTCAGACGGTTCAGCGCACCCCTGCTTGCGCGTCGAGATACGACTCGACGTCCGGCCATCCGCCGTCGGCGGCAGCCTTCGCATCGGCCTCGTAGATCCGCTGTAGCTCTGCCTCGTGCGCTGCGATCGCCTCAGGGGATAGCTCACGCTCCGCTGCGAGCCTGGCCTGCTCGCCCCAGTCGATCGTCCTCGACTTCGTGGCGGGCATCACCCAATACCACCCACCCTCGTCCTTGTCCTTCGTCCAACCGTGACCGGCCATTCTGGCGGCGAACGCACGCTGAGACAGCTTGTCGTGATCGTTCGACTTGGCCCACTCGTTGTAGTGCTCCCGCAGTACCGACGCACCGAGCGCCCTGTCGGAGTAGTCCTCGCCCATGGCGTTGATGCGCTCACGGGTGGCGTCGAGGTAGTCGGCGAAGTAGTCCATCTCGGCCCGGTAGTCGGCCGTCGCCTCCATCACCTTCGCTGGCGTCGTGATGCCGGACTCTTGCCACTGCAGGCAGCCACGCACCGCCCACGCCAGGATGCCGGGAGCTTCTGCGAGCAGCTTGTCACCCAGGTGCGGGTCGACCTTGCCGGGATCGACACGAGCGTCGAACGGGATCAGTCGCAGACGGTCCCACACGGCCTGATCTTCGGCAGGAACGTCCGGCTTGTGGTTGGCTGCGATCCACGGCTTGAACTCTGGCTTGAACTCTACGATGTTCTCGTACAGGAACCGACCACTCATGTTCTCGTCGCCGGTCATGTCTTTGAGCAGTGCCGTCGCCAGCTTGGTGCCGTCCTCGATCTCCGACGTGCAGATGAACCGCTTGCCCTTCAGTTCAGCGATGTCGGGGCTGGGCGCACTCGATCCGCTCTTGAACTTCGTGGCCTCAAACAGCTTCGACTGCACGCGCAGTGCGTAGTCGCCCAGGATGCCACGGAAGACTTTGAGCGTCACGGACTTGCCGTTCTTCCCACCACCGTGCAGGAAGAAGACGAGCCGTTCCGTCGTGTCACCAGTAAGTGACATGCCGAGCGACAGCTGCATGAACTCGATCAGTTCGTCGTCGCCCTGCATAGCCCACGAGATGAACTCCTCCCAGTGCGGACACGTCGCTGCCGGGTCGTACTCGATGCCGGTGGACTTCGTAAGCATGTCCTCCCGTGTCGGCTCACGCACTTCACCAGTGCGCAGGTCCACTGTGCCGTTGGCACAGTTCAGCAGGTACGGGTGAGCGTCTAAGTCCGAGATGGACACGACCACGGCCGGGTCCGACTGCGCCAATCGCACCATGTTGTTGAGTCGACCGCTGTCCATTGACTCGATCGCCCACTGCGCCAGGTTGCCCGCCGTGCAGTGCTGCAGCGTGTACTGGCCCTCGGCGACTGCTCGTGCCTCATCGAAGATCCGAGCAGCCGAGTCCTTCGCCAGTTCGGTGACGTAGCTCCGCGTATCGGTCAGCCACCGGGTCTCATCCCACACCATCCACCCGTGCGTCTTGCGCTCCGCCACATAGCGGATGCCGGCTCCATGGTTCTTCACGAGCCTGGTGGCGTTCATCGTGTCCGTCGTGTAGATGGACTTGTCTTCGGACCTCATGTCTTCGGTACTCCTCGCTCGTGTGCTCGCTCACGTTCACGCTCTTTGTCGGCCTTCCTGCACCGACGACCCAGTCGTCCTTCGGAGGGCGCTGGTCGACCTCGACCTCGACCTCGGCGTGGATTCCGTCCTCGTTCTCGACCCACTTCATCGGTGCGCCAGTTCCGCCGTGACAGCGTCGAGCGCGTCGACCACCGTGAACGTGGCGATGACTTGTGCTGCCGCTGTCCGGTCGGCCACCGACGCTCCGTTGTTGTCGAGCACCCTCACCGCCCACTCCCACGCCGCATCACCTGGCGGGTTCACCTTCATCGACTCACTCACGACACCACCGCCAGCCCGAGTCCCTGCAACATCGCTGCACGAGACACTCTCCATTGTCCGCTGACCTTCGCAGCGCCGGGCAACTGACCACGTTCGGCCATGCGGTACACCGTGCCCATGCTGACGTCGAGCAGCTGCGCCGCCTCCGTCAGTCGGATGATGTCATCACTCGTATCCATGTTTCCCTCACTGTTCTGCCTCCTGATCTCGTGCCGCAGACTCTCTGCACCACTCATCCAGTATGTGGACGCCAGCGCGGAATTGGTACGGATCTGCGAAGAAAGCAGGAAGCACACGCGTATGATTGCAACCGCATGCGCAATCATTCGCGCCACCAATGCAACCATTCCTGCAACGCTGACAACCCTGCGCGTAAACCGAATGTGAAACGAACGCTTACAACCCTTGCGACTAAACCGAATAAGCGAACCGAATGTGAAACGACCGGCCCTGCGACCGGTCGTTCACTGCACGAGCACGGTGCGACGTTTACACATCGTCGTCCTCGGCCAGTGTCAGCACGCCAACCACTGTGGTGGTATCGGGTCGGAATCCTCGTCCGGCACGTTCGAGCCAGTACGGAAGGAAACTCACGACTGCAGTGCAGGCTGGTCGACGTCGACTTTGTCGAACGCTCCGACGCCAGCTGCGAGAGCCCTCCGCCGCCGCCTCATCGAGCGCCGGCGCCTCGTCTGCCATCAGCTGCCCCATGATCGCGGCTGTGTTCTGGTCGGCACCGGGCTTAGGAGGCACCCCTGGGCAATCAAAAGCCGTCGCGAGGGAGCATAAAAGAGACCCCGCCCCGGAGAGGGGGCGGGGTCTCTTGTGGGCCCTATCGCTGTGGAGCCGGTCAGTCGAGGTGGGCTGCCCGGATCCGCTTGCCGCCCGTGGAGTCTGGGTCCTCGAGCGCGTCGGCGACGCTGTGGCCGACCTCCTTGGGCCCGCCGAGGCTGAGGCGACCCGCGGGAGTGAACTTTCCCGCGATGCCCTCCCACCGGGATCCCACGGTGCCGTCGGCCCGAGTGAAGGTGCGCTCCCAGTGCACGTCGCGCAGCGTCTCGAGAACGCTCGACACCGACCACTGTTGCACCGTTCGCGGCGGAGCCGTGACCGCGTGGTGAGCAACCACGCCGATGCCAGCCAGCACCCCGGGCGCCGATGTCACCGTTTCGCCCCGTCGGTTCAGCGGATCCTCGAGCTCCTCGATGATGGCGCACCAGACTTCGACCACCGCATCGCGCAGGGCGTCGATCTGTTGTCCGGTGTAGTTGGCGAGGCGATCGGCGGTGGGACGCGTGCCAAACGCCAGCCCGGCGGTGCCGAACATCGTCGTGATGACCGCGGTCCGCAGAGCGCCGATCGTGGTCACCTCGGGGTCACGGTCCCGGAGCTGTCGGCGTGTGAGGTTCACTCCGCGCTCGGCGAGGATCACGGACGCCTCCATCAGGTCGCGGGTGATCTTCGTCGCCGGGTCGACGGTATCCATCGAGATGGACACGGCGGCGTTGGGCTTGACCTCCCTAGTGTTCAAGTCGTAAAAGCCCTGGCGGGCGTCCTCCAACGACTTCCCGAAGTGGATGCTCGCTTTGGCGCGCTGGCGGGTAATCGAGGGCATCTCCCGCGCCGCGCCCGCCCAGCCGATCCGCTGCGTCTCTCCGTCGATGCACACGAAGACGTCGCCGAAGGGCAGGACCAGAGCCTTGAGGCCGCCGCCCAGATCGACCACCTCCAGGCTCCCCTGGTGATAGAGCGTGACCGGCGGGATCATCGTGGGCCGCTTGCCCGTGTAGCCCTCGACGAGGTAGCGCGCGTAGGAGGAGGCGTTGCGGAGCTTCGCTCCCTCGACGGCCCGCTGCACCTCTTTGCGCAGCTCTCCCGTCTCGGCGAGGCGAGGGTCCTCGGCCACCCTCTTCGGGTCCTCCGAGGCCTTCGGGTCGAGGACGAACTCGAGCAACTGGGCCACGGGCATGGTCGTGATCACTTCCCCGGCGCCCGTGGCGGGGTCGTAGTCGACCTCCAGACAGGGGATGAAGGTCCCCTTGGTGAAGTCGAGCATCTCTGCCTCCGTTGGCCCTTGGAGCGCGGACCTGCTTGTGATGTTGCTGAATGTCGTCATGGCGAGGGGCCCTCCTGGGTCCCCGTGGTTGGCCCTCGCCGGTACCTCAAAGTAGAATCGGATTGCTTGGGTCTTCGTCTACGACGAGGCACCAGTCAAAGGGCCGTCCCGGAATTTCCGGGCGGCCCTTTTTCTATCGCAGATGCTCCACCCTGGTCAAGCAAGGATGCGCCGCTCTGGTCAAGTCGAGTGATGATTCGGTGATTTATATCACTCGAGTTCGTCCTAAAGCAGCTCGAGTTAGCTAACAGACATGGGTTTGCTCACTCGACCGAAAGACTGCCAAGGCACTGAAGGTCCTGCTCAGCGGGCGAACGTTCTGATCCCGGCGGTCTTGAGTGAGGCGTTCTCATGCCTCCGGGCCTGGTAGCACGGCGAGCTGCTTGGCGTAGTCCGCGAATCGCGCATTCATCGGGTCGCCTCCTCGAACTCCGGTGTCTCATCCTCCATCAGCTGCTCCATGATCGCGGCAGCCGCATGGTCAGCGCCGGCAACGGCGTGCGCGTATACCTGCATAGTCGTACGTGGCGAGGCATGGCCGAGGCGGGCAGCGACGGCCGGGATCGGCATCCCTGCGGCGATCAGTTCCGACGCACCGGCGTGGCGCTCGTCGTGAAAGCGGATACCGTCGCGCACGTCGTCCGTCGTGGCGACCAGCTTGCGGAATCGGTCCGTGATCTTGTCCGCCGACAGCCCGACGACGTGATCGCCGTCTGTCCGGTCCTGCTGTGCCAACAGCATCGCCAGCGTTCCGGGGTCTAACTGGACCGTCCGCACCTTCTGTGTCTTCGTCGGGCCTTCGGTGCCGTGGCGGTCCGCAGAGCGGGCGATGGTGACGGTTCCGGAGTCAAGGTCCACATCTGACCAGCGGAGCGCGGCCAGCTCGCCACGCCGGGCGCTGGTGGCGTATCCGAGGCGGATGGCGGTCACCATTGCGAAGTCATCTCGAGCGGCAGCCGCACGGATCAGCGAGGCGATCTCGGCGGGCGCTGGCGTCAGAGTCTCCCGGCTGGCCTTGCCTCGAGGGATTGTCGCCAGCTCGGCCGGATTGGAGTCGATCCAGGTCCACCGGCGCGCCTGGCCAAGTGCCGTCCTCAGCGGTGCCGCATAACGGCGGATGGTGGCGCCAGTCAGTCCCTCGGCCGACCACTGCCGGTAGAGGTCGTCAAGGTGCTTCGTCGTCAGCTGGTCGAGCCGGACAGCGCCGAGTGCTGGCCGGAGCCGGGTCTCAACGACGCGTCGGTTCTCGGCGACATAGCGCGCAGCCTTGTCGCCCTGGATGTAATCGATCCATGCGTCCAACAGGTCGCTGACTGTTCTGGCCTCCTCCTCCTCAGCGGCCGGCGGAGCGTTGCCGGCCAACGCCGACAGGCGGCGCAACTCGGCTGCCGCAGCTGACCTCGAGCCGCGGAACGTCGTCTCACGCGTGCGCCCGCCCTCGCGGTAGCGCAGCCGCCATGTGCCAGGATGTCCAGCCCGCTCAGATAGGGAGCCTGCCCCTCTGGGAGCTCTGGTCTTGCCTGTAGCCTTGCTGGTCTTGCTGGTCATACCCGTATTTTATCGGGTAGTGGGTCTAATGGGGCACAACTCCTCAGACACACCCCTATGAAACGTGGATAAGTCCAGCTAGGAGAGGTGCGAGAGCGGCCGAATCGGACTCACTGCTAATGAGTTGACCTGGGTAACCGGGTCCGAGGGTTCAAATCCCTCCCTCTCCGCTCGGGGGTCGGGCACACGTGGTGTTCCGGCCTTCCGGATAGTCGGCCCGCTCCGGCGGGCCTGCCGTGCACCGTCGCCCCGGCGGGAACCGGCCTGGTGCGAGGAGTGTGTGACGTCGTGGGCCTCTACTGGCTGCAGACTTTGGGGTGCCCGAAGAACCAGGTCGACTCCGACAAGCTGGAGGGCTATCTCACTGCGCAGGGATACGGGCGCGCCCCGGACGCGGACGCGGCCGACCTCGTGGTGGTCAACACGTGCGCCTTCATCGACGCCGCCCGCCAGGAGTCGATCGACACCGTCCTGAGCCTGGCCGAGCGCCGTCGGCCCGGCGCCCGCCTGGTCGTCACCGGCTGCATGGCCGAGCGGTACGGCGACGAGCTGCGCGATGCTCTGCCCGAGGTGGACCTGGTGGCGGGGTTCGGGGCCGAGCTCACCGTACCGCTCACGACACCTTCCACCGCACGCTCTGTCCCCGTGGTCCTGACACCCGGTCGCCGCGCCGCAGCACCTCCGCCGTCGACAAACGCGTTCGACCTGCTGGAGTTGCCGCGGCCCGCCGCCCGCGCCCCCTGGGCCTACGTGAAGGTGGCCGAGGGCTGTGACCGCATCTGCGGCTTCTGCGCCATCCCGTCCTTCCGCGGCAAGCAGCGCTCCCGCTCGCCCGAGGAGGTGCTGGCCGAGGTCGACGCGTTCGCGCGCGCCCGCCGACGGGGCGCCGCCCCTGCGCGAGATCGTCCTCGTGGCCCAGGACCTCGCCTCCTACGGCCGGGACCGCTCGGGCCCGGGCCGTCGGACCCGCATCGCCCACGGCCCTTCGCCCATCGCCGCCCTCACCCGCGCCGTGTCGGCCCGCGTGGAGCGCACCCGGCTGCTCTATCTGTATCCGTCCGGGCTGACCGACGAGCTGATCGAAACCGTCCTCTCCACGGGGGTGCCCTACTTCGACCTCTCGCTCCAGCACGTGGCCCGACCGCTGCTCGCCCGCATGCGCCGCTGGGGCGACGGCGAACGCTTCCTGCGCCGGATCGCCGACATCAGAGCCGCCGACCCCGACGCCACGTTCCGCTCCTCCTTCATCCTCGGCTACCCCGGTGAGACCGAGCGCGACCACGATCTCCTGCTCGAGTTCCTCGAGGCGGCGCAGCTCGACTGGGCGGGCTTCTTCCCCTTCTCCCGCGAGGACGGCACCCACGCCGCGGAACTCGAGGAGCAGGTGCCGTCCGAGCTCGCGCTCGAGCGCCTGCGCGAATGTGCCGAGCTGCAGGACGCCATCACCGCGGACAAGCGCGACGCGCTGATCGGCGTCAGTCGTCAGGTCCTGGTCGACGCACCCGGCCGGGGCCGCACGGTACACGAGGCACCGGAGATCGACGGCATCGTGTACCTGCCGGCGGATCTCCCGGTGGGCAGCCTCGTCGACGTCACCGTCACCGGCGCGGAGGGCCCCGACCTGCACGCCGTGGCGGCCGGGCGCGAACCGGTTCCCGCCGGTGCCGGCGCGGGAGCGGGGGCAGCGTGAGCGAGGCCACCCACGAGCCCAGGTCGCACCAGGACTTCGCGTTCGGCCCCAGCGCGCTGGTCACGCCGGCCAACGCCGTCACCGTCGCGCGCCTCCTCGCCGCACCGGTCTACGTGCTCATGCTCATCGCCTGGGGGGCGTCGTGGATCAACGTCGTGGTCGGGTTCTTCCTGGCGGCGAGCGACGGGCTCGATGGCTACATCGCCCGCCGTCACGGCACCACCCGCTCGGGCGCCTTCCTCGACCCGCTGGCCGACAAGGCGTGTGTCCTCGGCGCCATGATCACGCTGGCCGCGCAGGGCCATTTGCCCTGGCTGCCCGTCGTGCTCATCACCGGGCGCGAGGTCGGCATGCAGGTCTACCGTTCTTGGGTCGGCCGCCGCGGCGTGTCGATCCCGGCGCGCAAATCGGCCAAACTCAAGACGCTGGTGCAGGACCTGGCGATCGGCGTGGTCATCATCCCGCCGCTGGCGCACCAGCACGCGCTGCAGGTCGCCATGATCTGGTTCGCTTGCGCGCTCACGCTCTACACCGGTGCCGAGTACCTGCTCGACGGCCGCAGGGCGATCCACCGGCCGGCCACATCGTAAGGTCGCCGCTGTGAGAATCGAGATCGTCGCGGTCGGCACCGAACTGCTCCTCGGCCAGATCGCCGACACCAACTCAGCATGGCTGGGCGAGCATCTGGCGGCCAACGGCGTGGGCTCCCACTTCCACCAGGCCGTGGGAGACAACCACGAGCGCATCACGCTGGCACTGCGCACGGCACTGGCCCGCAGCGACGGCGTCATCATGTGCGGCGGGCTCGGCCCCACCCAGGACGACATCACGCGGGAGGCCATCGCCGAGGTCATGGGCGTCCCGCTCGTGCGCGACCAGGCCATCGTCGACGTCATCGCCGGCTTCTTCGAGGCCCGGGGCCGCGCCATGTCGGCCAACAACGCGCGCCAGGCCGACGTGCCGCTGGGCGCCACCATCATCCCCCAGGTGGCCGGGACGGCACCCGGTCTCATCTGCCCGGTCGGGAACAAGGTCGTCTACGCGGTCCCCGGCGTCCCCTACGAGATGGCCGAAATGTTCGAGCGCGGCATCCTGCCTGACCTGCGCGCCCGCATGGCCGAGAGTGGGGAGGAGGAGGGCGTCATCGCCAGCCGCGTGTTGCGCACATGGGGTGCGAGCGAGTCCGGGCTGGCCGAGTCACTCCAGGACCGCATCGACGCACTCGATGCGGTCGGTGACGTCACGCTCGCCTTCCTGGCGTCGGGGATCGAGGGGATCAAGGTCCGCATCACCGCTCGGGCGCGCACGATCGAGGACGTCAACGCGTTGCTGGACAAGGAGGAGGTCGAGGTCCGCCGCGCCATCGAGCAGCGTCTGGGCGACATCGTCTTCGGCGTCGACGACGAGTCGATGGAGGTCGCCGTGGCTGCCCGGCTCCTGGCGCGGGGCTTGACCTTCGGCGTCGCCGAGTCGCTGACCGGCGGCCTCATCGCCTCACGCCTCGTCAACGTGGCCGGGGCCTCGTCCTGGTTCCGCGGCGGCGTCGTCGCCTATGCCTCGCAGGTCAAGTTCGACGTCCTGGGGGTGCCCACCGGGCCGGTGGTCACCGAGTCGGCCGCGGCGGCCATGGCCGAGGGTGTCGCCCGGGTGACCGGGGCGGACGTCGGCCTCGGCATCACCGGGGTCGCCGGGCCGGACGACCAGGAGGGCGTTGCCCCGGGCACCGTCTTCGTGGGCCTTCACCTCCCCGGGGAGCCGGCCCAAACCCGCGAGCTGCGGGTGCCCGGCGACCGGGAGCGCGTCCGCCAGTACGGGGCTATTTCGGCCCTCGACCTGCTGCGACGCGCCCTCGACGCCCACTCCCGCTGAGCGCCCGCGCTCACAGGAGGCCCACAGCCGGGTCACACTGGACGCGGAAACCGGGGCGCGACCCTTGAAGCAGGGAGGTAGGCCAAGTGAAGACGGACAACGGACCGCGGGTCCTGGTGGTTGACGACGAGCCCTCCATCGTCGATGCGGTGGCGACGTCGCTGCGCTACGAGGGATTCACGGTCGACGAGGCGATGACGGGGCGCAACGCCCTGGCACAGGCCCAGGAGGACCCGCCGGACCTGGTGATCCTCGACGTCATGCTGCCCGACCTCGATGGACTCGAGGTCACGCGTCGGCTGCGCTCCGACGGGCTCCGCGTGCCGGTTCTCTTCCTCACCGCCCGCGACACGCTGCAGGACAAGCTGGCCGGCCTCACCGTGGGTGGCGACGATTACGTCACCAAGCCCTTCGCCCTGGCCGAGGTGATCGCCCGGGTGCACGCGATCCTGCGCCGCACCGGCTACGAGCCTGAGGACGACGGGATCCTCCGCTTCTCGGACGTCGAGCTCGACGAGAGTGCGCACGAGGTGCGGCGGGCCGGGAACGCCATCAATCTCACGGCGACCGAGTTCAATCTCCTGCGCTACTTCATGCTCAACCCGCGCCACGTTCTTTCGAAGTCGCAGATCCTTGACCACGTCTGGCACTACGACTTCGGTGGCGACGGGAACGTCGTGGAGACCTACGTCAGTTACCTGCGCAAGAAGCTCGAGAAGTTCGGGCCCCCGCTCATTCACACGATCCGTCTCGTCGGCTACACCCTCCGGGAGTCCGAATCTGCCAGCGGAGCGGCCTGAGTGTCACTGCGGCTCCGACTCCTCCTCGCGGTCGGGGCGATTGCCATCGTCGCACTGGTGGTGGCGGACTTCGCCACCTACTCGGCGCTGCGCAGCTCCCTCTACAACCAGGTCGACCAGCAGCTGGCGGACCAGCGTCCCCACGTCGTCGGGACGCCGTCCGGCCTGGTCTTCACGTGCCCTTCCCCTGAACGTAACTTTGGCGGCCCTGGCCCGGGCTCGGACGCGGACAACGGCAACAACGGCAACAGCGGCAACAGCAGCAACAGCGGCGCCGGCCCGGCTCCCGGCGGCGCGGGAGCCACGCGATTCCCCAACGTCTTTGCCATCAGCTACTTCTCGTTGGTGACGCAGAGCAAGAGCACCGTGGTGGACAGCGTGGAGTGTCCGGCCTACGTCGGCAACGTCCCCTATCGTCCCCAATTGCCGGTTCCGATCAGCGGCTTCAGCACCCAAGCCGACGGATCGCAAGTCGCGTACTTCACGACGGGGTCCATCGCCCCCGGGGGTCCGGCCTTTCGGGTGCGCGCCGAGAAACTCAACGGCGGCCTGGTGCAAGTAGAGGCGCAGCCGCTCGTCGATCAGAACAGCACCCTGCACACACTGTTCCTGACCGAGCTGGCCGTGACGGCGGGCGCGCTCGTTCTGGCCCTGGCCGGCGGATGGTGGTTGGTCCGGCTCGGGCTGCGCCCGCTCGAGGATGTGGAGCGGACGGCTGACTCCATCGCGGCCGGCGACCTCGACCAGCGTGTTCCCGGCGCCGATCAGGCCACCGAGGTGGGACGCTTGGCCCGCGCCCTCAACGTCATGCTCGAGCGGATCCAGGCCGCGTTCTCGGCCCGCGTTGCCTCCGAGTCACGGTTGCGGGAGAACGAGCAGCACCTGCGGCAGTTCGTCGCCGATGCCTCGCACGAGCTGCGCACCCCCATCGCCGCCGTGTCGGCCTATGCCGAGCTCTTCGAGCGCGGGGGGTCCCAGCACCCCGACGACCTGCCCCGCATCGTCTCGGGTATCCGCAACGAGACGGCCCGCATGGATCGGCTGGTCAACGACCTCCTGACGCTGGCCCGTCTCGACGAGGGCGTGCCGATGGAGACGGCACCCGTCGAGCTCGTGTCCTTGGCCTCCGACGCGGTCCGGACCGCCACCGCCGTCGGGCCCGAGTGGCCGGTGCAGTTCTGGGCGGCGCATCCGGTCGAGGTCACGGGCGACAAGGACCGCCTGCGCCAGGTCCTCGACAACCTGCTGGCCAACGTTCGGGCTCACACGCCGCCCGGGACGACGACCACCGTCCACGTCGACCAGGTCGGCGACCAGGCGCAGATCGAGGTACGGGACACCGGCCCGGGCATGCCGGAGGAGGACGCCCGACGTGTCTTCGAGCGCTTCTACCGGGCCGACCCGGCCCGGGTCCGAACCGGGGGCGGCAGCGGCCTCGGGCTCTCCATCGTCGCAGCCATCGTGGCCGCCCACGGCGGGACCGTCTCTGCCGCCTCGACGCCAGGCGAGGGCCTGGTGGTCACGGTCCTGATCCCGGTGGGCAGCATCCAGGCGGTCCCCGACCCGCACCCAGGCGAGGGGTCCTCCGAACCGGCCGCCTGACGGGCCGCCGGATGGCGCTCGGCGTGAGATTCACACCGGGTCCACAGCCGACCTTCACGGAGGCCGGAGACGGCACCCGCACCATGACTGCCATGACAGCCCTGGCTCCCTTCGAAGCCGACGTCGATCCCCGCCGGGTCCCGCTGGACGTGGAGATCGTGGTGCCGGTCTACAACGAGGCGCCGCAGCTGGCGGAGCGCATCACCGCCCTGCGCACCTTCCTCGACGAGTCGTTCCCCTTCCGGGCGCTCATCACGGTGGTCGACAACGCCAGCACGGACGAGACCGACCGGGTGGCGCGCCAACTCGCCGCGACCATGCGCGGCGTCGCGTCCATGCACCTGGCCCGCAAGGGACGCGGCTACGCACTGCGCGCGGCCTGGTCGACCAGTGACGCCCTGGTCGTCGCCTACATGGATGTCGACCTCTCGACCTCGCTGCCGGCACTCCTCCCGCTGGTGGCGCCGTTGCTGTCCGGTCACCGCGACGTCGCCATCGGCTCGCGGCTCGCGCCCGGGGCACACGTCGTGCGCGGCCCCAAGCGCGAGCTGATCTCGCGGTCCTACAACCTGTTGCTCAAGCTCACGCTGCAGGGCCGCTTCAGCGACGCCCAGTGCGGCTTCAAGGCCCTGCGAAGGGACGCGGCGGAGAAGTTGTTGCCGCTCGTCGAGGACAACGAGTGGTTCTTCGATACCGAGCTCCTGGTGACGGCCGAGCGTCTCGGCCTGCGGATCGGCGAGGTCCCGGTGGACTGGGTCGACGATCCCGACTCGCGGGTGCACATCGTCTCGACGGCGACCGACGACCTGCGCGGCGTCTGGCGCATGCTGGTCCGCCGCCCCAAAGGTCTGCGCCGCGTCCGCTCGAACGAGGTGGCGGCCGACCAGCTGCTGCGCTTCGCCGGCGTAGGCGTCGTCTCCACGCTCGGGTACCTCTTTCTCTTCGTCGCCTGGCGGCCGCTCCTCGGCGCCTTCGGCGCCAACGCCGTCGCCATGGCCATCGCCACGCTTTTCAACACGGCGGTCCACCGGGAGCTCTCCCGCAGCACGGACGGCCAGGCCCGCCGCGGCCGTCTCCTCGCCGTGGCCGGGGGCCTGTACCTGGTGAGCCTCGGCCTCACGACGCTGGGACTGGTGGTGGCCCAATGGATCGCCCCGGCCGCGCTCATCCCCGAGCTGCTGGCCCTCTCCGTGGCCAACGTGCTCGCCGCTGTCTTCCGGTTCGCCGTCTTGCGGGCCTGGATCTTCCGCCCGAGCGCCCGACCAGGTTCCAGCCCAGTGGAGGTGTCCCGATGACCGACCTGACGAGCCCTGACGCATCCGTCGGGGTCCTCGACCCGCCGATCCCGGTGACGTCGCCTCCGGCCGCCACCGGAGAGGATGCGGCGCGTGCCGGAGCGGCCTGGCCCCCCGGCCCACGCCGCGGGTGGCTGGCCCGCTTCATACGGGGGAAGGAGAGCGACGCGGCCTGGGTCCGCCCCGCCCTCCTCACCCTCCTCGCCGCCACCGCCGTCCTCTATTTGTGGGACCTCGGCGCCAGCGGGTGGGGCAACTCCTTCTACTCGGCCGCCGTCCAGGCGGGGACGAAGAGCTGGAAGGCGATGTTCTTCGGGTCCTCGGACTCGTCGAACTTCATCACCGTCGACAAGCCACCGGCGTTCCTGTGGCCGATGGAGATCTCCGCACGGATCTTCGGCCTCAACTCGTGGAGCGTGCTCGCGCCGCAGGCCCTCGAGGGTGTCGCCACCGTTGGCTTGGTGTATCTCTCCGTGCGTCGCTGGTTCAGCGCACAGGCCGCGCTCCTCGGCGGCGCGGTGGTCGCGCTCACGCCGGTCGCCGCCATGATGTTCCGTTACAACAACCCGGACGCCATGCTGGCGCTCCTCCTCACGGCAGCCACGTACGCGACGATGCGCGGGCTCGAGAGGGCGCAGACCAAGTGGCTCGTCCTCGCCGGCGCGCTGGTCGGCTTCGGCTTCATCACCAAGATGATGCAGGCATTCCTGATTCTCCCGGTCATGGCCGTCGTCTACCTGCTGGCCGCACCGACGGGCTGGTGGCGCCGCGTGTGGCAGGTCGTCCTGATGGGCGTCTCCGTCCTGGTGGCGGCAGGCTGGTGGGTCGCGGCCGTCGCCCTGACGCCCGCCGCGGACCGACCGTACGTCGGCGGGTCGCAGAACAACAGCATCCTCAACCTCATCTTCGGCTACAACGGCTTCGGACGCATCACCGGAACGGAATCGGGGAGCGTCGGCGGCGGCCGGGTCGCCGGCAGCATGTGGGGCCCGACCGGTGTCACCCGTCTGTTCAACACCGAGTTCGGCAACATGATGTCGTGGTTGCTGCCCGGCGCGCTCGTGATGGGCGCGGTTCTCCTCGTCATCACCGTGAAGGCCCGCCGCACCGATCGCGAGCGCGCCGCGCTGCTGCTGTGGGGCGGCTCCCTGGTGAGCATCGGGCTCGTCATCAGCCTGGCCCAAGGCATCATCCATCCGTACTACGCGGTGGCTCTCGCTCCGCCGCTCGGTGCTCTCGTCGGGATCGGCACCATGGGTCTCTGGCAGCGACGTGACAGCTGGGCCGCCCGCATCGGTCTGGCCGCCGCACTGGCAGCGACGGTTGTCTGGAGCTACGTGCTCCTCGGTCGTACGGCGAACTGGTTCCCAGCCCTCCGGCCCTTCGTGGCGGTGGTCGGCGCGCTCGGCGTCGCCGCCATTCTGGCGCTCCCGCTATTGCGCAACGTCCCGAAGCTCGCCATCGCCGTCGTGGCCACGCTGGGCTTCGGCGCGGCACTGGCCGCCCCGCTCTTCTCGACCGTGGCCACCGCGGCCACCCCGCACAACGGGGCGATCCCGTCGGTGACGCCGACCGCGACCGGCGGCCAGGGCGGCCCCGGGGGCGGGGGTTTCCCGGGCGGCGGATTCCGGCGGGCCTTCGCCGGTGGCTTCCCCGGTGGGGGCACCCAGGGCGGTCCCGGCGGCGGCTTCGGTCCCGGTGGCTTCCCGGCTGGGACCGGGACGGGTACGGGTACGGGTACCGGCGGGTTCCCCGGCGGTGCACCTTCGTTCGGCGCCGGCGGTGGGTTCCGCCGCGGCGCGGGTGCTGGCGGTGCCGGCGGTGGCGGCTTCCTGGGCTCGAGCCAGTCCAATCCGGCACTGACCAAGGCGCTGCAGTCGAACGCCGGCACGTACACCTGGGCCGCCGCCACGGTGAACTCGAACAACGCGGCCGGCTACCAGCTGGCCAGTGGCGAGCCGGTGATGGCCATCGGTGGGTTCAACGGCACCGACCCCGCACCGACGCTGTCCCAGTTCGAGCAGTACGTCTCGGCAGGCAAGATCCACTACTTCATCGCCAGCGGCGGTGGCTTCGGCGGCGGCGGCTTCGGCGGCGGTGGTAGGAGCTCGGACGACGCCTCGCAGATCACGTCGTGGGTGGAGTCGCACTTCACCGCCCAGACCCTGGGCGGGGTGACCGTCTACAACCTGACGACCGGCGCCTCGTCCTGAAGGGCGGGACGGTCGCGTTCAGCGGAGCAACTCGAGGTAGCGCGCCAGGGTCGCGCTGTCGAAGGCGACGAATCGGATGAGGGTCACGTCGGTGTCCGCCGCGCGGGCAGTGGTCACGGCCACCTCGGCGGCCTGTCCCAAGGGGTAGCCGTAGATCCCGGTCGAGATCGCGGGGAAGGCGACCGAACGCGCGCCCACCTCGTCGGCGACCGCCAGCGCGTTCCGGTAGCAGGCAGCGAGCGTCTCTTGCTCGCCCGCCGTCCCACCGCGCCAGACCGGCCCGACGGTGTGGATGATGAAGCGCGCGGGCAGGTCGAAACCGTCGGTGACGACGGCCTGACCGGGCGGGCACTCGCCGATGGCCCGGCACGCCGGCTGCAGGCGCTCCGTCCCGGCGGCGCGGTGGATGGCGCCGTCCACGCCACCGCCCCCGAGCAGCCGGCGGTTGGCCGCGTTGACCACGGCGTCGACCCGCTCCGCGGTGATGTCGCCCTGGGTGGCCTCGAGCAGCGGCACCACCGGGTGGACTACCCCCCGGTGGAGGACGACGACGTGGGCGGGACCAGCTTGAGCAGCGACACCGCGTGGCTGGGCGCGTTCTGGTTCTTGTTCTCACCCCAGTGCGAGAAGGTCACCGTGCCGTGAATGGCAGACGAGCCTCCCGACGTGCCGGCGTTGGTCACCTCTTGGATCGGCAGCGGCGAGCCGCTGGCCGGGACGTAGAGCACGACCGGGACCTTGGTCCCGCTCTGTGTCGCCACCGAACCCTTGATCACCAGCGCGCGCTGGCCGCCCACGGTGGCGGGCTTCCCGTAGGTGTAGGGGCCGCCTATCTCGAGCTCCTTGGACACCTGCGACGAGAGCAGCCCGCCGACCAGCTCGTCGAGGCCGCCGTTCGAGGTCGGGAAGGACAGCCATTTCCCGGCGTACTTCGTCGACTGGGCTTTGGTCAGGCCGATCACGTGCTGGAGGGCGGCGGCGTTGCCGGTCACGTATCCAGTCGATCCGACCACCCGAGCCGTCATGCGTTCTGTGAGGTTCTTGTTCTGCACCACCAACGTCTGCGAGCCCGAGGTGGTACCGGCGTCACCGGTCACGTCGAGGGTGGCCCCGCTCTGCTTGGCCACAGAGGCGAAGTGCACGCCTTGGCTGCCGACCGCCTTCAGGGCCGCCTGGTACTCGGTCGTCGCATCTGTTCCGGGCGCGCCCGTGGCGGCGCCCGCCGGGAGGGCGGCGGTGGCGAGGGTGAGTGCGGTCGCGGCGGTGAGTCCGGTGGCGACCGCGGCGGTGCGGACGGGGATGTGGCGCAAGGGGTACATGACCTTTCACTCTCCTGGAGGCCCGGCACGGTGGCGCGGCGAGCGCCGGCTCGGCCAGGGGGGGCGACAGGTTCCATCTTCCCACGCCCGGGCGTGGGCCCGGGTTCGGGCGCTTCTTATACGGCGCTTATCGGCCCGACGGAGATGGTCGCTTTGGGGGCCTCGGGCCGGACCTTCTCCCCCCACTTGGAATAGGTGATGTGCTCCGCGCTCGTGGCCTTTCCCTGAGCGTTGACTGAGTCCTCCTCGACCGGGACGTGGGAGCCGTTGGCGCGGACGTAGAGGACGACGTGCAGGGACTTGCGACCGAAGGACTGCGTCCCGTCTATGGCGTCGACTGCCTGCCCGTCGAGCGTGCGCCCGTGGCCGAGGGAGAGCGGCGTCTTGAGGGCCAGCTCCTTGACCAGGTCCTTCGAGCGGACCCCGTCGACGACGGGTGCGAAGGCGGAGTTCGCGGTCGAGAACTCGATCCACTGGTTGGTCGCTTCGGCCGCCTGAGAGGCGCTCAGGCCGGCGAGGCTCTCGAGGCCATCGGGGTTGCCTTTGAGGTAGCTGATCCCGCCGATCACAAGGATGGAGATCGACCCCTTGCCCATGACGACGGACTGGCTGCCCGAGGCCGGCCCGGCGTCGCCGCTCTCGACGAGGGTCTGGTTGGACTCGGTCGAGTTGGAGGCGTAGTGGACCGACCAGGAGTGGGTGGTGGCGAGTGCGTCCTTGTAAAGGGCCGAGGCGTTCGTGGCGGAGACGGATGCGGCCGCCGCCGCGGGCGCGGACTGGATCGCAACGCCGGTCGCCAATCCAACCGCCAGCAGCATGCCGGTCGCCAGCCTTCTCGCGAGCACCTTCTGCCCTCCTCCTCTCCCGTTCCCGCCCGGCGAGACGTCAGCTTCCCATGGACGCGGCACCCCATCCGTTCACGATCGCTCCGTCTCCGGGCGGACTCTCGGGCCCGGGGGCGACCGTTCTCCGGCCGACGCGTTTCACCGGCGTGAGGATCCACACTCTACGAACACATGTTCGTTATGCTGCCAACAGGCAGCGCCGGCGGGACCCGTCACACCCCCGCCGTAGGGTCACCGCAACGGCACCGAGCAGGGTCGGCACAGGACGAAACCCACGGTCGGTCGAAACACAGTCGGACACAGTCGCAAACACAGACACAGAGGAGAGAGGGATGGCCGAAACGGAACGGGACAAGGCGCTGGACGCCGCGCTGGGTCAGATCGAGAAGCAGTTCGGCAAGGGCTCGGTCATGCGCATGGGCGACAACCTCAGCATGAACATCGAGTCCATCCCCACCGGAGCGCTCTCCTTGGACCTGGCGCTGGGCATCGGGGGTCTTCCCCGTGGCCGCATCGTGGAGATCTACGGTCCCGAGTCGTCGGGGAAGTCCACCCTGGCCATGCACGTGGTGGCCGAGGCGCAGCGCAACGGCGGCATCTGCGCCTACATCGACGCCGAGCACGCCATGGACCCGGTCTACGCGCGGGCCATCGGGGTCAATGTGGACGACCTCCTCATCTCGCAGCCGGACACCGGCGAGCAGGCGCTCGAGATCGCCGACATGCTGATCCGCTCCGGCGCGCTCGACGTCCTGGTGATCGACTCGGTGGCGGCGTTGACGCCGCGGGCCGAGATCGAGGGGGAGATGGGGGACACCCACGTCGGCCTCCAGGCGCGGCTCATGTCCCAGGCGCTGCGCAAGCTGACGGGCACGCTGTCGAAGTCCAGCACCATCGCCGTCTTCATCAACCAGCTGCGGGAAAAGATAGGTGTCATGTACGGGTCCCCCGAGGTCACCCCGGGCGGGCGTGCGCTGAAGTTCTATTCCTCCATCCGCCTGGACATCCGCCGCATCGAGGCGATCAAGGACGGGGCCGATGTGGTGGGCAACCGCACGAGGGTCAAGGTCGTCAAGAACAAGTGCTCGTCACCGTTCAAGCAGGCCGAGTTCGACATCATGTACGGCAAGGGCATCAGCCGTGAGGGCTCGCTCCTCGATGTCGCGGTCGACCTCGGGTTCGTCAAGAAGTCGGGAGCATGGTTCACCTACGAAGGTGAGCAGCTCGGCCAGGGTCGGGAGAACGTCAAGACGTTCCTCATCGAGAACCCTCAGCTGATGGCCGAGATCAACGACCGCGTCCGCGAGTGCCTGGCTCCCAAGGAGGAGGACCTCCTGGTGGCGGACGCGCTCGACCCGGACGACGCCCCGATCTCTATCGACTCGTAGCCGCACCCCCGCCTCGCACGGCGCCGAAGCCTCCGGGTCCGCTCCCGCCTCCCTCGGGTCAGTGGCCCGGAGCGCTTCG
Organism: uncultured Acidimicrobiaceae bacterium; assembly: GCA_963719485.1. Lineage (GTDB taxonomy): Bacteria > Actinomycetota > Acidimicrobiia > Acidimicrobiales > RAAP-2 > Bog-473. The sequence continues at coordinate 1,054,884 of OY970387.1, read as the reverse complement.
CGTCCGGACCACAATGGTGCGATGCCGGCCAGTGAATGGAAGCAACGCGCCTACCGCGTCCTCGACCGTGTCGTCCCGACCGTCCCGTTCCGCTACCTGCCACCGAAGCAGTCGGTGCGGCTGGCCTTCAACGTCGTCCTTGACCGCGAGCCCGACGCCGCGGGTGGTGCTGAGTACGTCCAGAAGCTCACCGACGGTGAGCTGTCCCGGCACGGGGTGGCCGAGGCCCTGGCCCACTCCGAGGAGTTCCGCCGGCGCGTGCCGATCGGCAACGTGCTGCTCTCCATGCACGTCAGTCGCAGCGAATTCGTGTCGGGCTTGCCGCCCGCGAGGCGCATTCTCGACCTCGGTGGAACCCACCAGGGCCTGCCCGACGGGGCGCTCGTGCACCTGGGCTACCCCTATCCCTTCGAGCGCCTGGTCGTGGTGGATCTGCCCGTCGACGAGCGTGACGCCATCTACCAGGGGGGCTCGTCGGGCGAGACGGTCGTGTCCGAGCTCGGGCCGGTGGAGTTCGCCTTCCATTCCATGGTCGACCTCGGGCGCTACGACGACGGCTCGTTCGACCTGGTCTACAGCGGCCAGTCCATTGAGCACGTCAGCGAGGCCGACGGGGACGTCGTCGTACGGGAGGCGTTCCGCGTCCTGGCGCCCGGCGGTTGGTTCTGTCTCGACACGCCGAACGGGCCGGTGTGGCGTCTGCGCTCGGATGCGCTGATGAACCACGACCACGAGATCGAATACGCGGCGGGCGAGCTCGTGGCCAAGCTGGACCGGGCCGGCTTCGAGGTGACCGAGTGCAAGGGCCTCAACCTGATGCGCGCCGGCGCGGCGGCGGGTGTCTTCGACGAGGCCGAGGCCGGCGCGCATCCGGGTGTGTTCGCCGCCGCCGAGGACTGCCTGCTGCTTGCGTTGGTGGCGCGCAAGCCGCCGCGCTGACAGCTTCCGGTCCGCTCGTCCGCCTCAGGGGGTCGTGGTGACCGGAATGGTGCTGGGCACGAGCTCGACCCACGTGGTGCCCGGTATCAGCGGGATGGGCACGCCGAACGCGTTCGTGAACACGGTGGGCGTCCCGAGCGCCAAGCGGTGCCAGGTGGCAGGAATCGCGTACCCGTCCCGGTAGACCACGGCCGTCCCGCTGGCGTTGGGGTACATGGCGGCCTGGACCTCCAGGCCGCCCTCGGAGTTCTCGACCCAGGGCCCGTAGCTGATCGGTACGTATTGCACGACGACGTTGGGCGTCTGGTTCTGAGCGCCGTCGGCCAGCATGTCGGGCGTCGTCCCGTTGTAGTAGCGCTGGAACGTGTTGGTAGTGCCGTTCCACTTCCAGGTGACGTTGGAGGTGCCGGAGAAGTCGATGTTTATGGTGGAGACGGGGCTCCCCCCCTGGGGCAGCGTCGAGTACGTGAACAGGGGTGCCGGTGGCGTCGTCATGGTCGGGTGCGTGGCGTACACGATGTTGGTCGTGGTGAAGTCCGCGTCAGGTGGCTTCCTGGCCGGGGGGTGGACCTGTAACGAGTCGCTTGCGCCGAGGTCGACGTTGACGATCGGGGAGGCGTTGATGTTGGCAAGCACCGGGTTGATGCCGCCCACGTGCGCCAAGAGCGGATTCCCCAGTTGCCCGAGGATGCCGATGTCGATGTTGCGGGCTGAGCGGACCGGGCCGATCAGCGAGGCGTTCTGGCACTGGAACACGGCGGCGTAGCGGGTGATGCCGCCCTCGACCGGCTCCTCGAACACGATGTCCGCCTTGTCCAGCCCCGCCTGGGGGCGGCCGTCGGGGTAGTTGTCGATCTTGACCGCCATGGCGGGCCGCTGGGGCACGCCGAACGGCGCCGGCAACCCGGTGAGCGGGCACGGGGCCGGCGGCGCCGTGGACGTCGTGGTGGTCGGCTTCACCTTGGCCGCGGCCGCCTGGTGATGGGGCGGGTCGGAAGACGAGCAGGCGCTGAGGAGCAGCCCGGTGAGCCCGGCGGTCGCCAGCACACCCCAGGCGAGCGGGTGGCGCGCCCTGGAGCGGTCGTTCTCGGAATTGGCCATCGCTGGGCGTCGATCGTACGGGTGCGGAGCCCGCGAGTGGTGTCATCCCCACCCCTGCCTCGCTCGTGTCCTGCTCAGCGCAGCGGGATGCTCAGGCGGAGGGAGTGCCGGCGGCGGTCCCCGCGCTGGCGGCGGCCCCGGTGTAGATCGACGACCAATTGCCGCCGGAACTCCCGTAGGAGGTGGCCGGACCCAGGCCGAAACGGCTGTAGACGTTCTCCATGGCCCGGCGGATGACGTCGGTCACGCCGGGTCGGGCACCGACGATGACGATGGGCGGGATGGCGCCGGTGGTCCCGAGCAGCGACACGAAGCTGGCCGATCCACTGGCCAGCACGCCACCCCCGTTCCCCGCCGCCGTATAGTACGTGATGTCGGACCAGTTGAGCTGTCCGGGGACCGGGGAGTGGGCCAGCACATCGGCATTGTGCGGGCCGGGCAGTGAAGGCACGTAACGGTCGTACTCGCCGAGGATGACGGTGCTGAACGTCTGGCCGTCCGTGAGATTGCACCCGTCGTAGAACCACGACGACGCGTCGGTGACCACCATGTCCGCCTTGGCCCCGACCGACTGGTACATGGAGCCGATGAGGGTGGACTCGGGATCGTTGACCGGGGCCTGGTTCCAGTTGACCGTCGTGAGCGCCGGCTGCTCCAGCGCCATCGGATCCTCCGCGGCGTCCTTGTAACAGACCTGTAGGCGATTGGGGCCGACCGAGGTCGGTTGCAACCGGATCTGGCGGTAGCAGGCGTTGGCCCCGAGAAAGGCCAGGTTGACCCCGCCGGCGTTTGCGGCCGCGGCACCCTGGCGCATGGGTTGGGACCAGTACTCGTCGTGGCCCAGGCTGAAGAGGCAGCGATGGTTCGTCAGCAGCTGCGGGCGGGCGTGCAGATCGATGTCGGTCCAGTACGTCAGGTCGAGCCCGAGGCTCTCGAGGTGGAACAGCAGTGGGAGCTCGTTGCCGACGAAGTCGGCCGCGCCCGACGCCCAGGTCTGCGGGTAGGGACGATCGAAGGACACGGCGCGGGCGCGGTCGGCGAAAGCGGACCGACCGGTCTTGTCGGGCCCGTAGTAGAGGCTGTAACTGCCCCAGAGGTTGTAGGCCTGCCAGGTCGTGACGCTGTTCTGGAACACGTACGACGCCATGGACGCGTCGTCGCGGATGGTGAGGGGGACGAACTGCTCCTCGCCGCCGTCACCGACGAGCTTCAAGAGATAGCAGCCGGGCAGCCAGTCCTTCGTGATGTTGAGCGTGACCGTGGGCGACCACGGACAGGTCACCGTGCCGATGCCGGGCGTGACCACCGGCGCAGCCTGGACCTTGGCCGCGACGAAGTCGGTCTGCACGATGAGGCGGCCACCGAGGCCTTGGTAGTAACCCATGCGGTAGGCCTGGACCTGGACGGCGCGCGCGGTCGTGCTGACGAACACCGCCACGTCGTCGCCGGGCGCCGCACTCACCTGGCTGGCGAAGCCCTCGAGCGTGTGGTCGGGCTGGTTGTGGTTGCAGATCCAGTTCAGCGTGCCGGGCTTCGCGTTCTCGGCGATCAGCCACGGCGCCGTCGGCACGATGACGCCGCTCGGCAGCTGCGTGTCCACCACCGCGGGATGGGCCACGCCGGGGCGCTTGGCCCGCGCCGGGACGCGGTGCTTCGGATGTTGGGAGCCCAGGTGGGTCGCGCCGGCGAAGCCGGCGGCGCCGAGCGCGGACAGCTGCAGGAACTGCCGGCGGTCGATGGGGCGCTGGGTCGGGAGCGGCCGAGGGTCGGAGCCACCGTCCGGTGGGAGGGGCTGCACAACAACGAAGTTTACCCACGACCCCCTGATGCAGCCCTGCGGCGCCTTTGCTGCCGGGGCGTCTGGACCACCTACCATTCGTGCGTGAGCTGGGCCCGTTCCCTTCCTGGACCGCTGCGGCGACCCCTGTCGCGGCTGGTGCACGCGGCCTGGGACGGCGCCGCCGAACTCGGGGCGATCGGCCCCGGCGATCCCCGCGGGCAGCGCTTCGGACGCATGGGCGCGGGAGCCTGCCTGTTGTTTCCGCAGGGCGCCATCTACAACGAGCACCTGATTCACGTCGGGGCGGAGACGATCGTCGGCCCCGGTGCTTCGATCTCGGCCGGCATGGCACCGGGGCAGGAGATGGTCACCGACCCCGTCGTCTCCATCGGCAGCCGCTGCCTCATCGGCCGCGGCTCCCACATCGTCGGCCACTGGGAGATCGTGATCGGTGACGACATCCAGACGGGGCCGTACGTCTACATCACGGATCAGAACCACACCTATGAGGACCCGGTCGAGCCGATCGGACGCCAATGGCCGACCGAAGCCCCGGTGCGCATCGGCTCGGGGAGCTGGCTGGGCGCCAACGCGGTCATCCTCCCCGGGGCCCAGATCGGCGAGCACGTCGTGGTGGCCGCCGGTGCCGTCGTCCGCGGCGAGGTCCCGGATCGTTGTGTCGTGGCGGGCGTGCCGGCGCGCATCGTGAAGCGCTGGGTGGAGGGCGCCGGTTGGGTCACCGAGAAGGACGTGTCCCGTTCGTGACGGAGGCGGTGCCCTCGCCGTATCTCGTGACGGTGAGCGGGCAGGACGGTCCCGGCATCTCGGAGCGCTTATTCGGTGCGCTCGCCGAGCGCGGTGTCGTGGTGGACGACGTGGAGCAGGTGCGGGTCCACGGCCGGCTGCTCCTCTGCGTGGAGGCGGAGCTGATGCCGGCCCAGCTGGCGCCCGTGCGCGCCCTGCTGGCGCAGCGCTTCGGCGCGGCGGGAGTTGAGGTGACTGTCGAGCCCCTCGTGGAGGCGGAGCTCGACGCGGTCACCGAGAGCCATCTGGTCACGCTGCTGGCACAGGAGATCGACGCGGCCACCCTCGAGACAGTGACGGGATGCATCGCCCGATGTGGCGGCAACATCGAGCGAATCGTGCGCCTGGCGGCCTACCCGGTGCACAGCTACGAGCTGACCGTCGCCGGGGCCGACGTCGACGGCCTGCGCCGCGCGCTGGCCGAGGCGGCCGCGCGGTGCCAGGTCGACCTGGCCGTGCAGGCGGCCGGATTGCACCGCAGGGCCAAGCATCTGATCGTCCTGGACGCTGACTCCACGCTGCTGCAGGGCGAGATGATCGACCTCCTGGCCGAACGCTGCGGGTGCGGCCGCGAGGTCGCCGCCGTCACCGAGGCCGCCATGGCGGGTGAGGTCGACTTCGCCGACGCGCTGCGTCGCCGGGTGCGGCTCCTGGCCGGGTTGAAGGAAGCGGACCTCGAAGACGTGCGCGACGGCATCATCTTGACGCCCGGCGCTCGCACGCTGGTGCGGACGCTGAAGCGGCTCGGGTACGAGCTGGCCGTGGTGAGCGGTGGGTTCACCCAGTTGATCGCTCCCCTGGTGGCGGACCTCGGCATCGACCATCTGGCGGCCAACGTGCTCGTCCTGGACGGGGGCGTCGTCACCGGCGAGCTGGACGGGCCCATCGTCGATCGCGCCGGCAAAGCCACGGCGCTCGCCGCCTTCGCGGCCGCGGCGGGCGTCCCGCTGGCGCGCACCATCGCAGTCGGCGACGGGGCCAACGACATCGACATGCTCGCCGCCGCCGGGCTCGGCATCGCGTTCAACGCCAAGCCCGTGGTGCGCCAGGCCGCCGACGCGGCCCTCAGCGTGCCCTACCTCGACGCCATCCTCTTCCTGCTCGGTATCTCGCGCCGGGAGGTGGAGCTGGCCGATCGGTTGGAGCAGGGGGGGACCACGTGACCGTCCTGGCCCAGGGCGAGCAGGGGAAATCGGCCGACAACCGCGGCGAGCGCCCGCTCCTGCGGGGCTGGCTGCACGCCGGTGCGTTCTTCGCCTGGCTGATCGGGGGGCCTTTCCTGATTGCCGCCGCGCCCGACGCCGCGGCGACCGCAGAGCTCGCGGTCTACGTCGCCGGCATGTTGGCCATGTTCGGCACCAGCGCGGCGTTCCATCGGCTGCGCTGGTCCGCCTCGGCGTGGCGGCGCATGCGGCGGGCCGACCACAGCGCGATCTTCGTCGGCATCGCCGGGACGTCGACGGCGGTAGCCGGACTGGCGTTGACCGGGTGGGCCGAGGTGCTCGTCCTCGTCATGGTCTGGGCCGGCGCGGCCGCCGGGATCGCGCTGCGCCAGGTGTTCCTCGATGCACCGCAGTGGGTGGTCGCCATCCCCTACGTGGTGGTGGGCTGGTGCCCGGTCATCGTGGCACCCCAGCTCGTCCGCAGCCTGGGCTGGGGCGGCTTCGCCCTCATGCTCGTGGCGGGCTTCGCCTACACGGTCGGGGCGCTGGTCTACGCCCGCAAGTGGCCAAATCCCTGGCCCCGGGTCTTCGGCTTCCACGAGGTGTTCCACGCCTGCACGCTCGTCGGCGCGGGGCTGTTTGCCTACCTCGTCGCCTTCATCGCCCTGCCGCGGTACTAGCCCGCGTTCCTGAGAGCGACCCAGGTTCAGCCTCAGCCAGGTCTCGAATTGTCCGCCACCCGGGTCCACAGCGGCGATGGGCGCGACACCATGACCCGGCCGGTCGGACCGACGACGGTGAGCTCCTCATTGGCGTTGCCGGTCATGGACCAGCCTTTCCTATGGACCAAGCCATGGTGGTAGCGGCACAGGAGCACGAGGTTGTCCAGATCGGTGCCACCGTCGTGTTTCCACGCCACGATGTGATGGACATCGGCAAAAGTCACATGGGTGCAGCCGGGGAAGCGACAATGTCGATCCCGACGTCTGACTTCTCGCCTTTGGGGCCCGGTCGGGACGCGCCGGGCCCGGCCCTCGTACATGGTGTGCCCCACGTCGTCGTCGACGGCCACCGAGATGGTGGCACCACAGGCAATCTTGTGCACCACCTCGGTGCTGATCAGCCCGTCGCGCTCGAGCTCGCCGGCCAGCTCTGTGGTCTCGCCTGCTGCGCCCTCGACCAGGGCACCCAGAGGGACGTGGACCACGACGAAGTAGGGGTTGGCTCTGGGCCGCGGGCCCGAGACTCCACCACCCGAAGTGCGGATCACGTCCATGTAGGCGTCGCAGAGCCGGTGGTCCCAGGGAGTCTCCCCCTCGGAGGGGACCTCCTTGGCTCGGGCTTCGAGACACGCTTTGGCTTCGGCGTAGGACTCGGCCGGCAGCTGGGCCGTCACAGTGCGGAACTGGTCGTTGAAGCGCACGAAGCGACGCTCATGCTGTTCGGCGGAGGTGAGGGCAGAGGATCTGGAGTCCCGGGCCCGGGAACGGGCCACGTCAGCGAGCTCACGCACGCTGCAACGCCGAGCCTCATCGCACAGTTCCTGGTCGCTCGCGGGAGTGGCCACGTCAGCCACCGTCCGCACCTTGTCCAAGGACACCTCTCCCGTGCACAGCGCACCCATCAGGTGAGGGAGTTCGGCGACCTTGTCGCTGACGTGAGCCAACGACCGTGCCGTCGAACTCGCCACTCCGAAGCGTTCGGTCACCCAGGACCCGAGGGAGGTCGCGCCGTCCTCGCGAAACGACTGGGACCGATCCACTTCACCGAGGAGGACCACGATGTCGCCGGCGATGGACGCCAGCTGCGCGAAGAGCAATTCGAGACGCGCCGTCCGCTCCTCGTGGGACCTGCCGGGCGACGTAGGGATCATGTCGGCGCCGGGGCGGTGTCGGTCGGTGTGCGGCACATCGGGAGGGAAACGGTCCCGCCCAGAGGCGATGTCGCACGCCGATGGCGGAATTTTACGGACCGATCACCCCGTCCGCCCGCAGCGCCGCGAGCTCGTCGGAGCTCAGACCGAGCTCGGAGGCCAGCACATCATCGGTGTGCTCGCCGAGCCAGGGCACCCGGGTCTCAGGTCCCTCGGAGACCTCGGCGAACTTCACCGGAAGCCCAGGGATCAGCACGGGCTGGGCGACGCCGTCGATACGGGGGTGCTCGACGAGCATGTGACGCCCTGCCAGGTGCGGATCGGCCACCACCTCCTCGTCGTTGGCCACGGGACCGGCCACCAGGCCGGCCGCGTTCAGAGCATCGCAGGCCTCGCGCTTGGTCAGCGTGGTCGCCCACGACTCCAGCGCCGGCCGGATGTCGGACTCGAGGTGCTCGAGCCACCCTTGGGGCGTGGCGAAGCGCGCGTCGTCCGCCCACTCGGGGCGACCGATGGCGCGGGCCAGGTTGGGCCACTGGTGCGCCCGCAGCACCTGCAGCATGAACCAGCCGTCGGCGGCCCGGAAGCCGTGCAGGATCCCCGGCCACGGGGTGCCCATCGGCATGCCCATGGACCAGAAGTTCGGCACCACGTCGAGCACGGCCACCATGGCGTCGAGCATTGCGATGTCGACGCGCTGCCCCTGCCCGGTGCGGTCGCGCTGGCGCAACGCGGCCTGGGTGCCGATGACGGCGAACAACCCGGTGACGATGTCGCCGAGGCCGCCCAAGGGCGAGCCGATCGGTGGTTTCCCCGAGGGTCGCTTGAACTCGTAGGCGCCGCTCATCGCCTCGACGATGGAGGCCAGCGCGGGCCAGTCGGCGTAGGGTGACTCCGGCGTGCCGGCGGGGACGGGATGGCCGAAGCCCGAGATGGAGAGGTAGACCACCGCCGGGTGCGCCGCGGCCACGTCGTCGTACCCCAGGCCCAGCCGCTCGATGGCACCGGCGCGGAAATTCTCGGCCACGACGTCGAAGCGCGGCGCCAGCCGCAGCACGAGGTCGCGTCCGGCGGGACGCTTGAGGTCGACGACGACGGAGCGCTTGGACAGGTTGTTGCGGAGGAAGGTGGCGCCGACGGCACGCCCCTCGGGGTCGGTCATGGAGGGCGAGGCGCTGCGCCCGAGGTCGCCGGACCCGGGTGACTCGATCTTGACCACCTCGGCGCCGAGGCGGCCCAGCAATTGGGTGGCGTAGGGCAGCGCCTGCATCTGCTCGAGGGCGAGGATGCGGACACCGTCGAGCGGCTTGCCCCATTGCGCCGCCTCGGGATTGACGACGTCGCCGAGTTTCACGGTCCTTCCAGGCCGAGCATCGCGATGGCGTTGCCCCGCATGATCCGGTACACCTCCTCGTCGGACAGGTTCTTGACCAGCTCCTCGGCCACGGCGCGGGTGTCGGGCCAGGTGGAGTCCGTGTGCGGGTAGTCCGTCTCGAAGGTCACCCGGTCGGCGCCGATGACGCCAAGGGAGTCGAGCCCGTGCTGGTCGCGGAAGAAGCAGCCGTAGACCTGGCGGTGGAAGTAGGTCGACGGCGGCTCGGGGACGATGTCCTTCACGCCACCCCAGGCCCGGTGCTCGCGCCACACGTCGTCGACGCGTTCGAGGATGTAGGGGAGCCACCCGATCTGGCCTTCGGAGTAGGCGAGGACGAGGCGCGGGAAGCGGACGAGGACGCCGGAGAAGAGGAAGTCGCACAGCGACGACATGGCATTGCCGAAGCTGAGCGCGGCCGCCACGGCAACCGGGGCGTCGGCCGAGGTGGCGGGCATCTTCGACGACGAGCCGATGTGCATGCAGACCACCGTGCCCGTGTCCTCGCAGGCGGCGAAGAACGGGTCCCAGGCACCGCTGTGGATGCTCGGCAGACCGAGGTGGGGCGGGATCTCGCTGAAGCAGACGGCGCGCACGCCGCGGTCGGCGTTGCGCCGCACCTCGGCCGCCGCCTTCTGCGCGTCCCAGAGCGGAATGATGATCAACGGGAGCAACCGGCCGCCGCTGTCGCCGCACCACTCCTCGACCATGAAGTCGTTGTAGGCGACGACGCAGGCCTCGGCGAGCTCCTTGTCCTTGGCTTCCAAGAAGGTCTGGCCGCAGAAGCGGGGGAAGCTCGGAAAGCACAGGCTGGCCTCGACCCAGTTGGCGTCGTTGTCGGCGATGCGGGCCTTGGGTTCGTAACAGCCCGGCCGCATCTCGTCGTAGGTGATGGGGGACATCGTCATGTCGTCACGGTCGAAGCCGACGGCGGCCACGTGGCGCTTGTTGATGTAGACCAGGTCCTCGTAGACCCAGCAGTCAGCCTGCGGTCCGTTGGGGTCGAACGACTGGCGGTACGTGCCGCCGCCGATGTGCTCCATCTCGCCGATGCCGCGGCGCTCCGACTTGGGCCCCCGGTCGCGGTCAGCGCGCGGGCAGCCAGGTGTCCCACAGGTGCGGCGGCTCGACGATGTGGTCGTCGACGCTGATGATCTTCGGGAGCGGCGTGGTGCTGCCGAGCCGCGGTGTCGTGTCGTCGATGAGTCCGGTCATGGTTGCTCCAGTGTGGCCGCGAGGGGGACGAGTGGCGCCAACGACTCGAGCTCGGCCCGCACGGACCGCTCGTCGCCGGCCCGGACCCGCAGCACCACCTCGGTGATGCCGAGCCCGGCGTAGTGCTCGAGCTTGCCCTCATCCGCGATGGTGCCGAAGGGGACGACGGCGAGCGCGGCGGGGTCGCGCCCGGCCTCCTCGGCCAGCGCGTGGAGGCGCGGGATGGCCGCACCCAGGCCGCTGCCGCCGATGGGGATCCAGCCGTCGGCGCCCTCGACAATGGCGGTAAACACCGCCTCGTTGGCGCCGCCGCCGACGAGGGTGCGGACACGCGGCTGCTGCACCGGCTTGGGCCAGGACCAGGTCAGGCCGAAGTCGACGAACTCGCCGTGGTACTCAGCCTGCTCGGTCGACCAGATGGCCTCCATGGCGGCGAGGTGTTCGCGCACGACGTCGTAACGACGGGCCCAATCGACGCCGTGGTCCTCCGCCTCCGTGCGGTTCCAGCCGAACCCGACCCCAAGAGTGACCCGCCCACCGCTGAGGTGGTCGAGCGTGGCTACCTGCTTGGCCAGAAGGATCGGCTCGTGCTGCGCGGCGAGGAGGATGCCCGTGCCCAGCCCGATGCGCGTGGTCACCGCGGCGGCCGTGGAGAGCGCGACCAGCGGGTCGAGGCAGCGCTTGTAGTCGTCGAGGCGCACGCCGCCCACCAGTGCCGGGGGTGTGTCCTCCACGACGGGGAGATGCGTGTGCTCGGGCAGGTAGAGCGACTCGAAGCCGAGCTCCTCGACCGCGGCGGCAAGGACGGCCGGAGCCAGGTCGCGGTCGGTCAGGGCGGCGGTGACGCCGAGGCGCACGGTCAGCTCCCGGCGGCGGGCCGGGAGGCAAACTCGGCCAACGTGCCGTGGCCGACGGCGCTGCCGAGCAGTGCGCCGAAGGCCGCCTGCTCGCGACGGTTGGCCTCGAGCACGGCGTCGCGGCGGGCGGCCCGCACGAGTGACGTGCTGGCCCGGGTGGCTGCGCGGGGGTGTGCCGCGATGCGCACCGCCAGGGCGACCGTCTCGTCGAGCACGGTGCCCTCGTCGCACACCTCGAGCGCCAGGCCGAGCTCGACGAGCTCCGGCGCGCTGACCCAGTCCGAGGTGAGCAGCACCCGCGCCGCCCGCTGCCAGCCCATGAGCGCGGGGAAGAGGAGGCTGCTGGCTGCCTCGGGGGGCACGCCCAGCTCGGCGAACGGCACACGCAGGCGCGCCCCGGCGTCGACGAGGACGAGATTGCAGTGCGGGAGCAGGGTAAAGCCGAGCCCGACGGCGACGCCGTTCACCGCGGCGAGGAGCGGGACGGAGAGGTCGACGAGGCAGTCCAGCAGTCCCATGAAACCCAGCCCGGCTCCCTCGACGGCGGTCCCGGTGGCGATGGCGGCCATCTCGGCCAGGTCCTGCCCGGAGGTGAAGGCCGAGCCGCGGCCAGTGAGCACGACGACCCCGACCGCCTCGTCGGCGTCGGCGGCGCACAGGGCGGCCGTCAGCTCCTGGTACATGGCGGTATCGAACGCGTTGCGCACCTCGGGCCGGTTGAACGCGAGGACGCGGACGCCGGGCGCGGCATCCTCGATCTGGACGCGGGGCACGGACGTTCAGCCGCCCTGGGCGTCGGCCGCGGCGGCGCGGCGGCGGATGATGGTTTCGGCCGCACCGCTGATGCCGGTTGAGATGGGCCAGCCGACGTAGTGCGTCAGGTGGACCACGACCTCGCGGACCTGTTCGACGGTCAGCTCGCCGCGCTCGAGCGCCGAATCGAACTGGATCTCGAGCAACTCCGGCTTGTCCTGCGCGGCCAGCACTCCGATGGTAAGGAGTCGGCGCTGGCGCAGGTCGATGGTGTCATCGGTCCACACGGTGCCGAAGAGATGGTCGACGGTGATGTCGGTGTAGCGCCCCGGGAGGTGGGTGGGGTCGACGGTGAAGCCGTAGACCTCCTGCATCTTGGCCATGCCGGCGACGCGCCGCTCGTCTGGTTCGCTCACTCGCCCTCCCTTCGGATGACCGACCCTAGCGAGGCGCCGCTGATCCCGGATTGTCGTCGAAGCCGTAGATGCGGCCACTCCGCCGTTCGGTCAGCTCGGCGAGGGGGAGGGTGAGGCCGAGCTCCGCGCCGAGGGCGAGGATGGAGGTCAGGTCCTTGTGGGTGATCTCCGAGCCAGCCCGCATCGCCCCGAGCAGCCCCGCGTCGGTGTCTGCCGGCCAGGGCGCAGTGGTCGTCCGGAACATGAGGCGGGTGGCGCCGCCGATCCGCTTGTCGCTCTCGCGTGCGGCCTCGCCGAGCTTGAGCAGGTCGATGCCGGCCGCCTCGGCGAGCTCCTGGGCCTCGAAGGCGGCCAGCCAGGAGCCGTAGGTGATGAGGTTGCGGGCCAGCTTGGCCGCCAGGCCCGTACCGGGCGGGCCCATGTGGAGCACCAGGCAGCTGATGGCGTCGAGCACGGGGCGCACCTGGTCGACCTCTTCGGCGGACCCGCCGATCATGCAGACCAGATCGCCACCGGCGGCCGCGTCCGGCCCTCCACTGACGCCGCAGTCGACCACCGTGACACCGAGGGGCGCCGCCTCGTCACGCAGCTCGAGGACGGTGGCGCTCGGGATCGTGCTGACGACGACCACCGCGGTGCCCGGCGTCGCGCCGGCGAACACGCCGTCGGGACCCCGGAGCACGCCGCGCACCTGCACGTCGCTGAAGACCGCCACGAGGACCACGTCGCTCCGCGCGGCGAGAGCCGCGGGTGTCGCCGCCACATGGCCGCCCTCCCGGAACGGCGCGGTGGCCTCGTCCCGAAGGTCGCACACCGAGACGGAGACGCCCGCTGCGAGGAGGGAAGAGGCCAGTCCGCCCCCGATGTCGCCGAGCCCGATGACGCCCGCGCTCGGCACCGTTTCGCTGTCGTTCTGCGGCACTGGCGGGAACCTCCGGTCGTCGCTTCCGTGAAATCAGGAAAGGGGAACCGGGAAGGGAATCCCGGCCCATGAAACGAGGAACGACACTAGATCTGGACAACTGTCTGGACTATAGTCTGAACGCATGACCGAGCGCAACGACTACTCGGGCGACTTCGACCCGGCCTTCGACTACGAGGACCTCTCCAAGGAAGCCCTGGTCAGGCTGGTGCGCGAGTACGGGCTCATCGTCCACCTGCTCGACCGGTCGATGTGCGCCGCCATCGGCCTGCGCTACGGGGCCGAGGCCGTCAAGGACCTGGCCATCGAGGAGTGGGCCGGCGCCAGCCCGGTCTACGGCGACCGGCTGCGCCGGATCATGCGCGTCGAGGGGGACGGCGTGTCCGCCATCTTCAAAGTGCTCCAGCTCGATCCCGGCTTCCCGCACCACTACATGGACGTCCACTACGAACTGGTCGACGAGCGGCACGGCTACTTCGAGCTGGCCTACTGCGGCGCGCTGATGGACGCCGAGCCCTTCGGCGACGCCATGGTCACGAACATGTGCCACCACATCGAGGACGGGACGTTCGACGTCACGGCCCAAGCGGTCAACCCGAAGGCGCACATCCGCCACGTCCACCGGCCGCCGCGCGTCCCGGGCGACCGGGTGCCGCACTGCCGCTGGGAGATCGTGATCGAGGACGACACCGAGACGCTGCCCGAGAAGGACATCACGAAGATCACGCGCATGACGACCGCCGCTACCTTCACCTTCCCGGCCATGAAGGACGGGGCGCCGCACGTCCCGGTGGCTCCCGGCGCATGAGCATGTTCGACGCCGTCCACGCGGTCGCGGCGGACGCATCGACGGAGCAGCCGGAGCAGCCGGGGCGCCGCCACCTCTCCGAGCGCCAGGCCGAGGTCATGGAGCGGCTGGTGGCCGCGGCGGCCGAGGAGGCGGAGGAACGGCCGTACGCCGACATCTCGGTGCGGACCATCGCCAAGCGGGCGGGCGTGGCGCCGGCCACGGCGTACACCTACTTCTCGGGCAAGGACCACCTGTTGGCCGAGGTGCTGTGGCGTCGCATGCAGTCGTCGCCGAGCCTGGTCGATCTCACCCTGCCGCTGCCGGAGCGGGTGGGCGAGACCGTCCGCACCATGGGCTTCGGCTCCATGGGATCGCCGGCCGTGGCCGCCTGCACCACGGCGCTCCTGGGCGACGGCCCGGACGTGAAGCGCGTGCGTTCGCGTCTGGGCGCCGAGATCGGGCGCCGCCTGGCCGCCGCGCTCGGCCCCGGGGGAGACCCCGCGGTGCGCAGCGTGCTGCAGGTCACCTACACCGGGGCACTGCTCAGCGCGGGCATGGGCCACCTCGCCTTCGACGCCGTACCCGGGCTGATGGCCGAGGCGACCGCGCTGATGGCGGGCGCCTCGTGACCACGGTCGCACCGCTGGCCTACAGCCCCTACGACTACCGCATCCACGAGGACCCCTACCCGACCTACGCGCGGCTGCGCGCGGAGGCGCCCGTCTTCTACAACGAGGAGCTCGACTTCTTCGCCTACGCGCGCCACGCCGACGTCCTCGCCGCGTTCCGCGACGTGGACCGCTACTCGAACGCCTACGGCGTCAGCCTCGACCCGGCGGCGTTCGGGCCCGACGCCCACCGCGCCATGTCCTTCCTCGCCATGGACCCGCCCCGGCACACCCGGATGCGCTCCATCGTCGGCAAGAGCTTCACGCCGCGCCGGGTGGCGGCCATGGAGGAGGGCATCCGTTCGCTGGCGGTGGCACACCTCGGGCCGGCGCTCGAGGCGGGCTCCTTCGATTTCATCGGCGACTTCGCCGGCCGGCTCCCGATGGACGTGATCTCCGAGCTGGTCGGCGTCCCGCCGGCGGACCGGGCCGAGGTGCGGCGACTGGCCGACCTCCTGGTGCACCGCGAGGAGGGGATGAACGACATCCCTCAGGAGGGGCTCGAGGCCGCGTTGACCCTGGCCGGCTACTACGCGGAGATGGTGGCGGATCGCCGCAGCCACGAGCGCGACGACCTGACGTGGTCGCTGCTCCAGGCCGAGATCGACGGCGACCGCCTGAGCGACGACGAGGTGATCGGGTTCCTCTTCCTGCTGGTGGTGGCCGGGAACGAGACGACCACGAAGCTGCTGGGCAACGCCTGGTACTGGGGCTGGCGCAACCCGGACCAACGGGCCAAGCCCCTGGCCGACCCCGCCCGGGTGCCCGACTGGGTTGAGGAGACGCTGCGCTACGACACCTCGACGCAGATGTTGGCCCGGGTGACGAGCCAACCGGTGCGCGTCCGGGGCGTGGAGATCGAGGCGGGACGGCGCGTCCTGCTCCTCCTCGGCTCGGCCAACCGCGACGAGGACGTCTTCGCCGACCCCGAGACCTACGACCTCGACCGCCGCACCCAGGACCTGGTCAGCTTCGGCAGCGGACGCCACTTCTGCATGGGGGCGGCGCTGGCCCGCATGGAGGCGCGCGTCGCGCTGACCGAGGTGTTGGCGCGGGTCACGGACTACGAGGTGGACCCGGCGGGCATGCAGCGCGTCCACTCCATCAACGTGCGCGGCTTCGCCGCGCTCCCGACGACGGTGTCGGCGCGCTGATGGCGCGCTTCGCGCCGCACCCCGAGCGCCGGTCGAGCGCGGTGACCGGGGCCTCCTCGGGCATCGGGGCCGAGGCGGCGCGGGCCCTGGCCCGGGCGGGCCATCCCGTCGTGCTCGGGGCGCGCCGGGTGGAGGTCTGCGAGGAGGTGGCCGCCTCCATCCGGGCCGAGGGGGGAGAGGCGGTGGCCCGCCATCTCGATCTGGCCGACCCGGGGTCGGTGGCGCGGTTCGCCAAAGAGGCCGACGCGGCGTTCGGGCCGGTGGAGATCCTGGTTTCCAACGCGGCGAAGATCCAGCCCGGCACGGCCCTCGAGACAAGCCCCGAGGATTTCGAGGAGGTCCTGCGCGTCAACGTGGGCGGAGCACAGCGGTTGGTGCGCGCCTTCGGCGCCGGCATGGTGGAGCGCCGGCGGGGCGACCTGGTCTTCGTGACGTCGGACGTGGTGGCGCACCCCCGGCCCCGCATGTCGGCCTACGTGGCCTCCAAATGGGGGCTCGAGGGTTTCGTCACCGCGCTGCAGATGGAGCTCGAAGGGACCGGGGTGCGGGCCGTCATCGTGCGGCCGGGACCGACGCTGACCGGCATGGGCATGGACTGGGACCCCGGCGTCACCGGCGAGGTGCTGGCCGAGTGGACGCGCTGGGGGCTGGCCCGGCACTCGGCCTTCCTGCGCCCCGAGGGCGTGGCGTCGGCGATCGCCCACGCGGTGGCGGCCCCTCGGGGCACCCATCTCAGCGTGGTCGAGGTGCAGCCGGAGGCGCCGATCACGACCGAGGGAGCGCAGTGACGACGGAGACCACGCTGAGGGAACCGCCCCGGGTGTCGGGGGGCGAGGGGGAGAACGGCCATCTCGAGGAGCTCAGCCGCGACCCCATCGGCCTGATGGCGCGGGTACGGGCCGAGTGCGGCGACGTCGGGGAGTTCACCCTGGCGGCACGGGACGTCGTGCTGCTGACGGGCGCGGACGCCAACGAGTTCTACTTCCGGGCACCCGAGGAGCAGCTGGACCAGGCCGAGGCCTACCCGTTCATGACGCCGATCTTCGGCCAGGGCGTGGTGTTCGACGCGCCTCCGGAGCGCCGCCGCGAGATGCTGCACAACCAGGCGCTGCGCGACAAGTTCATGCGCGGGCACGCCGCCACCATCGCGCACGAGGTGGAGCAGATGGTCGCCGGCTGGGACGACGAGGGGGAGATCGACCTCCTCGAGTGGTTCGCCGAGCTGACGATCTACACGTCCTCGGCCTGCCTGATCGGCTCGCGCTTCCGCCGCGAGCTCGACGGGCGGTTCGCCCGGCTGTACCACGACCTCGAACAGGGGACCGACCCGATCGCCTACGTCGATCCCTACGCCGACATCGAGAGCTTCCGACGCCGCGACGCGGCGCGGGCCGAGCTCGTCGAGCTCGTCGGGGGGATCATGGCGCGCCGGGCGGCCGGCCCGCCGGCGCCCGATGGCGAGGCCGACCTGCTCGACATTCTGATGTCGATCAAGGAGGAGGACGGGTCGCCCCGTTTCAGCGCCGACACCGTCACCGGCATGTTCATCTCCATGATGTTCGCCGGCCACCACACGACGTCGGGCACGGCGGCCTGGACGCTCATCGAGCTGCTCCGCCACCCCGACGACCTGCGGGCGGTGAACCGCGAGCTGGACGGGCTCTACGCCGACGGGTCGCCGGTCAGCTTCCAGGCCCTGCGCGAGATCCCGTACCTGGAGTCGGCGCTGAAGGAGGCGCTGCGGCTGCACCCGCCGCTCATTCTCCTGCTCCGCGTCGCCATGGAGGACCTTGCCTACGGCGACTACCGGATTGCCGCCGGCAAGTTTGTGGCGGCCAGCCCGGCCGTCTGCAACCGCATCGCCGAGGACTTCCCGGACCCCGACGCCTTCGTCCCGGCCCGCTACCTCGAGCCCCGCGAGGAGGACCGGGCCAACCCGTGGACATGGATCCCCTTCGGAGCGGGCCGCCACCGCTGCGTCGGTGCGGCCTTCGCCATGATGCAGCTGAAGGCGATCTTCTCGGTGCTGCTCCAGGGCTGGGAGTTCGAGGCGGCGCAGCCGCTGGACTCCTACCGCAACGACCACTCCAAGATGGTCGTGCAGCTGCAGCAGCCGTGCCGGGTGCGCTACCGCCGCCGTACGGGGGCGGCGCGGTGAGGATCGTGGTCGACCGCGACCTGTGCCAGGGCCACGCCGCGTGCGAGGGCGAGGCCCCCGAGGTCTTCTCGGTCTCCAAGAAGGGAGACCTCACGATCCTCCAGCCTGAGCCGGCCGAGAGCCTGCGGGCCGCGGCCGAGCTGGCCGTGCAGTACTGCCCCACCCATGCCTTGTCCATAGAGGAGGACTGACGATGCCCGCGTACCCGCGCACCGAGCTGGAGGAGATGGTCGAGCGCTGGCTCGAGGCCAACCGAGCGGGGGAGGCCAAGAAGGACTGGAAGCACATGGCCGACCTCTACACCGAGGACGCCACGTACGGGTGGAACGTCGGACCCGGCGACGAGTTCATGGCCGTCGGGCGCGACGAGATCCGCGAGATCGCACTCGGCCTCGAGATGGCCGGCCTGGAGGGGTGGACCTACCCGTACCAGAGGGTGCTGATCGACGACGCGCAGGGGGAGATCCTCGGCCTCTGGAAGCAGGTGGCCGACGCAACGAAGGCGGACGGCACCGCCTACGAGATCGCCGGCCTCGGCGGCAGCTGGTTCCGTTACGGCGGCAACTTCCAGTGGTCCTGGCAGCGCGACTTCTTCGACGTCGGCAACGCAGGCGCGGTGTTCATGGCCATGATCGGCGACGGCACGCTCCTGCCTGGCATGCAGCGGCGGATGGAACTCGCCATGTCGGGCGAGCGCCAGCCCGGCCACTACCGCCTCGGCGAGGCCCCGGTCGGACTGTGGGAGGTGCCCTCGGGCGCGTGAATCGGGTCTGCCGTGCCCGTCCCGTCCTGCGTGCATGACCGGAGAACGGTGACCGCTGCGTCGGAAAGGCACGTGCAACGCTTGGCCGGGTGACGGCGAGGCCCACAGTGCTGCCCCTCGTCGTGCTGGCGGCCGCCCTGGTGGCAAGCGGTTGCACGAACAGCGGGTCGCGGGCCGCCCAGCCGCCCGCCGCGCACCACCCGGCCGCGCCGTCCACCACCACGTCCACCACCCAACCGCCGGTGACCCCGATGGCCTGGACTCCCTGCAACGGCGACCTCCAGTGCGGCACGCTCGTCGTGCCGCTGGACTACGCGCAGCCGGCCGGCCCGACCATCCCCATCGCGGTGGCACGCCATCCGGCGGAGGACCCGGCCACCCGCATCGGGTCGCTCGTCATCGACCCCGGCGGGCCGGGCGTGTCGGGTATCGACGACATAGCCAACGAGCTCACCTCCCTGACGCAACCGCTGCTCGACGACTTCGACATCGTCCTGTTCGACCCGCGCGGCGTCGAGCGCAGCGACCCGGTCACCTGCGGGCCCGCCACCGGCGGTGCGCGGTCGGATCCCGCACCGGCCACGCCGAGCCAACAGGCGGCGACCATCGCGGGGCTCAGGCAGTTCGCCGCCGCCTGCGAGAAGGCGAGCGCCAACGTGCTGCCCCACGTCGGGTCGGTGGACGTCGCCCGCGACATGGACCGGCTCCGCCAGGCGCTCGGGGACAGCGGGCTGACCTACATGGGCCAGTCCTACGGCACGCTCCTCGGGCTCACCTACGCCTCGCTGTTCCCCACCCACATCAGGGCCATGGTGCTCGACGGTGTCATCGACCCCGCGCTGACCTTCACCCAGATGACCCAGGGCCAGGCGGTCGGCTTCGAGTCCATGCTCAACGCGTTCTTCACCTGGTGCGCGGGCAGCGCGAGCTGCCCCTGGCGTCCCGCCGGTGACCCGACGACGGCGCTGCTGGCGCTGCTCAGCACGGCGGCGTCGTCACCGGCCCGGCGGGGGACGGCAACCTCGCCGGCGCGGGGCAGGTGTACGACGCGCTGCTCGACGCGCTCTACTCCCAGTCGAAGTGGCCGCAGCTCGGGGCGGCACTGGCCGCCGACGCGGCCGGGAACGGCGCAGCGATCGTCGCCCTGTCCACGCACTACAACACGGCAGGCTCCACCAACGCCGACGATGCGGCCCAGGCGATCGACTGCCTGGATCACCCCGTCTCGCGGGACCTGGCATCGTACGGCGCGCTGGCCGACACGCTCACGACATCCGCGCCGGTCTTCGGCCCGCTGCTTGCCTGGGGCGAGGCCGGCTGCGCGGTCTGGCCCGCCCGGCCGACCCGGACGGTCGGGCCGGTCGCGGCGCCCGGCGCGCTGCCCATCCTCGTCGTGGGGACGACCGACGACCCGGCCACGCCCTACGCCTGGGCGGTCAGCGTGGCCAAGGAGCTCGATCGGGGCGTGCTGCTCACCCACGACGGCGACGACCACGTCGCCTACTTCTACAGTTCCTGCGTGCGCGCCGACGTCCAGACGTACCTGGTGAGCGGGCTCACGCCTCCTTCAGGCACCGTCTGCGCCTCGTAGAGGCGGAGCCGCGCCCGCACCCGCGCCCGCACCCGCCATCTGTGCCCCCCGCACCAATGGGTCCTTCGGCCCATTGGTGCGGCTGAGGGTCGACCGTACGCTTGAGGGAGCCGCTGCCGGGGGCGGCCGGTCGCCGGAGCGTGTCTGCAGAACGAGGGGGAGTGCATGGTGGGCTCGACTGTCCTGGACGCCGCGCCCGCGCGCCCTGGAACGGATCTCCTCCGCGAGGAGCGCAACACGGGGCGTGCGCCGACCTTCTCGCCGTGGACGACGCGCCTTTGCCTGACGGTCCTCACGGTTCTGGCCGCCGCCATACGGGCGCCCGGTCTCAGCAGCCTGGGCCTGTGGCGGGACGATGCCTGGGTGGCGCTGTCGTCGAAGGTGGGCCTCGGCACGGCGGTCCACATGTGGGTGACGGCACCGGGCTTCTCCTTCATCGAGCGGACTCTCACGGGGCTGGGGCCCGACACGACGTGGTGGGCACAACTGCTCCCTCTGGCGGCCGGTATCGCCTCGGTGCCGGCCACCTACTGGCTGGCCCGCCGGTTCTCGCTCAGCCGGATGGTCTCACTCGTCCTGACGGTGTTCGTCTGCGTCAGCCCCGTGACCGTCGTCTACTCGACGAGGGTCAAGGAGTACGGGGTGGATTTCCTGCTGTCGTGCCTCCTCCTCGCCTGCACGGAGGCGGCGCGGCGACAGCGCACGGACCGCAGCTATCGCGCACTGGCCGTCCTGTCGGTCGTGGCGTTCGTGATGTCCGCCTCCGTCGGGCCCGAGATCGCATCCGTGTGGGTGGCCTTGGCGCTGCTCTCCGGAACGTGGGACCACCTCCGCCGGCACGTGCTGCCCCCGGCTCTTGCGGTCGGCGTCGGATGCTGTGCCATCGCCGGGACGTTCTATCGGCACCTGTCGCCGTTCATCGGCAAGCCCTGGGTCGGCTGGTACATCGTGCACACGTCGCCGGCGGCGTTCACTGGATCAGTGGTGACCACGCTGTGGCGGCTGTTCGCGGATCTCTTCGACCTGCCGCTGCTCTCTCCGACCCTGGACCCCCTGCTCTTCCTCGGCGTCCTCGGTCTTCTGGTCGCCGGCGTGTCCCGCGGTGGGGCCATGCTGGCGCCGGCGTTCCTGGTCGCCGCCGCCTTCGGGTCCAGCGCCATGGGTGTGACACCACTCGGCACGGGTAGGACGGACGAGTACCTCTACCCGGCCCTGCTGCTCCTCGTCGGCTCCGGTCTGGCCCGGGTCGCCTCGTCGGTCCTGCCGTCGGTGTCCCGTCGCGCCCGGTACTCGACTGGCGCGGTGGCGCTGCTCGTCGGCGCCGTGCTGCTGGCGAACGCCTTGGTGTCGGCACCTTCCTACCCGGGCGTAAACGTTCGCCAGCTGGCCGCCGAAGTGCACCAGGCTGAGCAGCCGGGCGATCACGTCGTCGTGGGCGAACTGATGCGTTACTCATGGGCGCTCTACGAGGACCCTCGTCCGCACATTGCGTTCGGTCCCGACTGGAGCACGGGCTTCACCGTCGTGAGTCCCGATCGCAACACCTTCATTGTGCCGTCCGAGTTCTATGAGGGCGGTTCGCGGCCCGCGCACTGGGCATCCATGCTGTCGACGTACCGGAGACTGTGGTTCGTCGAAGCCCCGCCGCTGTCGCTCAACCCGACCTACGAGGCCCTGCAGCGTTCTGGCTGGCGCCCGGTCCGGACCCTACGGGCTACGGGCTGCGCGGCGATCCTCCTCGAACGATCGCCCGGCGCCTGACGGGGGACAAGACCGGGCACGGCCGGCACGTCGTCGCTAGGGTGCTGCTGCCTCCACCCGGAGGCGTGGTTGCACGGCGGTGACAGCCGCCAGCGGCGGCCGCTTTGGCGAAAGCGGGGACCCCATGTGGGCACAGCTCATCATCATGCGTGTGAAGCCCGGCAAGGACGCTGATGTGGCACGCCTGTACGAGCAGCTGCAGGCGGCCGAACAGCCGGGATCGGGGCTGGTGCGCTCGACCGGCGCCCGCGACCAGAAGGACCCGAGCAGGCTCTACAACTTCGTCGTCTTCGAGAGCGAGGACAAGGCACGCGCGCGCGAGCAGGACGCCCGTCGCCAGGAGGCCCTGGCCGGCACCCGAGCCCTGATGGACGAGATCCTCGAGGGGCCGCCCGAATTCGTCGACCTCGGGGTGATCAGCGACTACGTCGCCTGATCCCTCAGGTGCTGGTGAAGCGGTAGGTCCCGCTCCCCACCGACAGCACGGCGGCGCCGTCGGCCGCCGAGACGACGCTCACCCCGGGGGCCCGCCCGGCCGCGACGCCTCCCTCGCGCACGGACGACGGCGTGCCGGCAGCCAGCCGCACCGTCGCCGTCGCGTTCGCCGGCACCGTCAGGTCCACCTTCATGCCCTTGCCCCGCCGCTGCCATGACACCTCAATGGGTCCGGCGACCGTCGGCACCGACCCCGCGGCGCGGCCGAGGCCGGCCGTCGGGGGTGCGACGGCGGCGCGGACCGTGCCGTCCGCCGCCGGCTCCTGCAGCGTGATGCCGAGGAGCGTCTCCTGCATCGCGACCAGCGCCGAGGAGCCCCAGCCGTGCGACATGGAGTCCCCGATCAGGTCGCTCGGCTTCCAGACCTCCCAGGTGAAGGTCCCGCCGGCGGCCACGATGTGGGCCCAGCCACCGATGGTGGTGTCCGTCAGCGTGCGCACCATCGCCTCGGGCATGCCGGCCACGGCCAGGCCGCGCAGGAGCTCGAGTCCGTGGTTGGGCCCGACGTCGATGCCGAGGCGCGCCACGTACGCGCCCACCGACGCGAGGTCGGACGCCGGCACGAGGCCGTAGGCGAGCGCCAGCGCGTTCGCCTCCTGGGAGGCGTGGCTGCTCTGCGCACCGTGGGCGTCGACCCCGTCGACGTAGGTGCCGTCCGCCCGTCGCAGGACGGCATTCACCGCGCCCGCCAGCTGGGCCGCCCGGGTGCGGTTGGTCTGCTCGCCGGTGGGGTCACCCAAAATGGCGGCGACCTGGCCCACCCGGTCGAAGGCGTTTACGGCCAGCACGTTGCTGGCGGTGTCCGCCACCACCGAAAGGTCGTAGTCGTACACCGGGTCGCCGTTGCTGGTGTCGGCCAGCCCGTAGAGCAGCCCGGTGGCGGCCTGACGGGCACCCCACAGCCAGGCGGCCGCCTTGGACACCGACGGGTACAACCCGGTCACCGTGGCGAGGTCGCCCGTCGACGTGTAGTAGCGCCAGAGCCATTCGGCGTAGCGCGCCGTCGAGGTCGCGAAGGCGCGCGCCCCGTCGCCGTTGGGGTAGACGGCGTTGACCTGCCCGGCCGGCCAGTAACGGTCCTGTCCGCGCTGGACGTCGCGTAAGGCCTGCCAGGTCATGTTCTGGTCGCCGTAGGCCCGCATCACCCCCTCGGACTCGTTGCTGGCGTCCCAGAGGAACGGGCCCTTCTCCCGGGTCGGCGTGTCGACGAACTGCTCCTGGCTGCAGTAGAGGCTCGAGCGTGCGCAGAGCTTCCACACCGCGTTCAGCATTCGGTTGTCCGTCATGAAGGTCGCCGGGGGCACGTCGGGCATCGCGGCATGCCGGGCGATCGCCACCAGGTCGTTGGCGCGCAGCGGCGTCGGAGGGTTGTCGACCTGCAGGTAGCGGAAGCCGAGGTACGTGAACCCCTCGAAGGCCTGCGGCCCCGACCCCATGACGTAGGACATCGAGAGGTTGGTCCCCTGGGTGCCGTGCAGCGTGGAGACGTGCCCGTCGGGATCGAGCAGGTAGCCGACCCGCATGGACACGGTCTGTCCGGCCACGCCTGACGGGCCAGACGGGAAGGTGACGCGCGGCCGCGCCGCGTAGACGGCCCCGAAGTCCGCCACGACCGCGCCGCCAGGGAGCGTGTGCACAGTGACCGGCGCGACAGGCGTCTCGTGGATGCTGGTGCGCTGCGCGTACGTCGCGGTGAACGGCGGCGTCCCGGCGAACCCGCCGATGGCGGGCCGGGTCCACGACCGGTCGTCGAAGCCGACGCCGGCCCAGCCGGTGGGATGGGCGCCGCCGTTCACCCACTCGACGAAGTCGCCAACGTCGGAATTGCGTTGCGGCGAGGGCAGCCACTCGGCCGGGTGCTCGTTCCACGACCCGTCCGAGAAGTGCACCACGCGTGAGCCGTCTGCGTAGTGGAGGGAGAGCAGGAAGAGCAGGCCAGGCGAGGACGCGGGCCGGCCCTGGCCCGCCCCGTACCAGCGGTGGAGCACGCCGATGGCGCTCGGGCGCGCCGACCGGAACGCCGAAGTCAGGTCGACCGCGCGCACGTACTGCTCGTCGGGGTACGAAAAGCTCGGCCAGGCATCCACCGGCGTCCCGTCCACGTAGAGCCGGTAGGTGTGGGCGGCCGAGATGTAGGCGGTCGCGCGCACCAGGGTTCCTGCGGGCGGGGTGAACTCGCTGCGCAGGTAGGTGACGCGGTCGGGCCCCTCCGGCCCGGCCGCAGGGTTCAGCCAGACGGCGGCCCCCCAGTCAGTGGCGCGCAGCCCAGTGGTGAAGTGGGCCGGGGCTGAGACGGGCCCCCAACCGGCGGCACTCCGTACCTGGACCTTCCACTCGTAGGCGGCGTCGGCGGCGAGCGCTGGACCGCCGTAGGCCACGAAGGCCTGCCGGGCCGAGTCGACGGAACCGCTGTCCCACACGATCCCCGTGCGGGTGGGGTCGGTGCGCCGCACCACGATGCGTGAGCCCGTCTGGGCTACGCCGCGCCCCGGCCCCTGCAGCGTCCAGGCGAAGAAGCAGCCGTCGGGGTCGATGCCCACGGGGTTCGTCAGCCCGTTGACGGTGAGCGAACGCGCCCGCAGCGGGCCGCGGGAGCGCGTCTGATGACCGCCCGCCGTCCCGGAGGGACGCAGAACCGCGCCGGATCTGTCGACCGACCCGAGCGGCAGGGCCTCACCCACGGCGGCACCGGCGGCGACGCCGGCGGAGGAGGCGAGGAACGTGCGGCGGCCGAACCGGCTCACGAAGATCCCGCTCCCGATCCGATCTCTCGCACCGCGTCCAGAGCGGCGTCGGCGTAGTACACCGCTCCCGTGGCGGACACGGCGACTCCCACCGGCGTCGCCATGTGGGTCAGGATCCAACGTGTGCCGTCGTTGCCGCCCTCTGGCGTGCTCACGGGCAGCGCGCCGGCGGCGGTGTAGAGATCGCCCGCCTTCATCGTCCGGCCCAGCAGCGTGCCGGTCGACGACGGCACGACGCGGATGACGTGCATGAAGCCGTCGGTGACGAAGAGCGCGTCCGTCGGGCCGACCGCCAGGCCGCGGGGGTCGTTGAGCTCGGCGGTCGGGCCGTTGGCGGGGAGCCCGTCGGCGAGATACGGCCCGTAGCTCCCGGTGCCGCCCACGACGACCCCGATGTCGCCCGCACCGACGGCGCTGCCGTCGAAGGACCCGGCCCCAGACGGCGCCAGCAGCACCGACTGGTCGCCGCTGTCGGCCACCAGGAGGTCGCCCGCGCCGTCGAGGGCGACGGCCACCGGGTTCCAGAGTTGGGCCGCCCGCAGCGGACCACCCTGGCCCGTCGTGCCGCAGACGCCGGTGCCCGTGACGGTGAAGAGGTGCCCGGCGGTCATGGCCTGTCCGAAGAGCGTGGTGCTCGCCGCAGGGAGGACACGCACCCGGCAGTTGGCGGTGTCGGCGATGAAGAGATCACCCGCCGCATCCACCGCCACCCCGGTCGGCTGGTCGAGCTCGCTCGCCGTGGCGGCGAGCCCGTCACCGTTGAAGCCCGTCGAGCCCGTGCCCGCCACGGTGGCCGCGGTGCGGGACCCGGCCCGCACCTCCTGCACGCGCTGCGCGGTGGCCTCGGCGATGAACAGGTCGCCGTGGCCGTCGACGGCCACGGCGCTCGGGTGCCCGATGGTCCGGCTCCCCGCACAGGTGCCGCCGGCGACCGTGGCGGCGCGGCCCGCCCGGAGCTGCAGCCCGTCGAGCGTCCCCGCCCGGGCCGGCACGACGAGGACGCGGCAGTGGTCCGTGTCGGCCACGAAGAGGTTCCCGGCCGCATCGAGCGCGATCCCGCCGGGTCCGTCGAGGACGCCGGGTCCGACGACGGTGCGGACGGCCGGCGTCGCGCCGCCGGCCGCCGGTGCTGCGCCCGCCACGCCGGCGAGGGAGACGAGCCCGGCCAGGGCCACGGAGAGTCGGCGCACGGCGCACATCATGCCGGTTGCGGCGGCGACGGGCCCCGGCGACGGGCCATAGTGGGCGGCGCAGCGCGTGCACCACGCCGCAACTGACCCAAAGAGATAGAGAAGAGGAGACCGCTGTGTCCGCACCCGAAGAGGCCCTCAGCGCCGCGAACGTCACGCTCACCGGTGACGACGGCGCCACGATCAACGCCTACCAGGCCCTGCCCGCCGGCGCCGGGCCCTTCCCCGGGGTCCTGGTCATCCACCACCTGCCCGGCTGGGACCCTGGGACCAAGGAGATCACGCGGCGCTTCGCCGCCGAGGGCTACAACGCCATCTGTCCCAACCTCTACGCCCGCCAGGGCCTCGATGTCGATCCCGACGACGCCGCGGCCGCCACCCGCGAGGCGGGCGGCATCCCCGACGACCAGTTCGTGGGCGACGCCGCCGCCGCGGTCGCGGCGCTGCGGGCGCTGCCCACGTCCAACGGCAACGTCGGCGTCATCGGCTACTGCTCGGGCGGCCGGCACTCCTTCCTGACCGCGTTGAGCGTGCCCGTCGATGCGGCGGTCGACTGCTACGGGGCCTTCGTCACCGGCACCGTGCCCGACGGCTTCCCGCTCAAGGTCACGCCGCTGGTCGACCGGACACCGGAGCTGCGCTGCCCCCTGCTCGGCCTCTTCGGCAACGACGACCAGTTCCCCAACCCCGAACAGGTGGACGAGCTGGAAGCGGCCCTCAAGGAAGCGGGCAAGACCTACGAGTTCCACCGCTACGACGGCGCCGGCCACGCGTTCTTCTCGGTCGAACGCCCGGCCTTCCGGCCCGAGGCCGCCCTCGACGGCTGGCAGCGGATCTTCGACTGGTACGGCCGCTACCTGGCGAGGGGCTGACCATGTGCTCCTACCTCACCGTCGCCACCGACATCGCCGGCAGCGCCAAGGGGCCGCAGGGGTGGTTCGGCGTCACCTCCGCCAGCGTGTACTTCGACCACCCCTTCCACGCGCCGTTCGACCACACCCTCAACATCGACTTCGCCGATCCGGCGCGCGGTCCCGGCGCCCGCGTCGCCGTCGAGCTCAGTGCAGAGTCGGCGCGCCGACTGGTCGAGAGCATCAACGAGGCGCTCGCCGCTGCCGGGGCCGCCGCGACGTGACGCAACCCACCGGCCCGGCGGCCGGCGTCCACCTGCCCTGGGCCGCGGTGCCGGCTGCGGTGCAGTCGTGGGCGGAGGCCGTCGGCGGCGGAGCACCCGAGTCCGTCCGTGACCTCGCGGGCGGGTTCTCGCCGGGTGCGACCGCGGTACTGCAGTGCGCGGAGCGGGACATCTTCGTCAAGGCGGTCGGCACGGCGCTCAACGCCGAATCTCCGGGCATGCATCGCCGGGAGGCGGTTGTGTCCGCCGCGCTGCCGCCGTCGCCTCGTGTCCCGGGTTTCCTGGGCTCCTACGACGACGGCGACTGGGTCGCGCTCGCGTTCGAGGCCGTCGACGGTCGTCCGCCGCATCATCCGTGGGAGACCGGTGAGCTCCTTCTGGTCATGGACGCGTTGTCGTCTCTGCACCGCGAACTCACCCCCAGCCCCCTGCCGTCGCTGGAGCCGCTGGCCAACCGCGCGCGCCACCTCTTCGGGGGATGGGCGGAGCTGGCCGCGCTGGAGGCCCCTCCGGCTGCGCTCGACGGGTGGGTCCGCTCGCACCTCGACCGGCTGGCCGAGCTCGAGTCGGGCTGGCCGGGAGCGTGCGAGGGCCCGACGTTGCTGCACGGCGACGTGCGGGCGGACAACGTGCTGCTCGCCGCTGGCGGTGTCGTCTTCGTCGACTGGCCCCACGCCGCCGTGGGGACCCCGGCCTTCGACGTCATCGGGTGGGCGCCGTCGGTTGTGCTGGAGGGCGGGCCGCCTCCCGAGGAGCTGCTCGGACGCCACGTCGCCCCCGTTCCGATCGACCCGGACGTGATCACCGTCCTCCTCGCCGCGGTGGCGGGCTTCTTCGTGTCGCGCTCGCTGCGCCCGGCACCGCCCGGCCTGCCGACGCTCCGTGCGTTCCAGGCGGCGCAAGGAGGGGTGGCACTCGCTTGGCTGCGCCGCCGCACCGGGTGGTGACGACCGCCCGGCGTGCCCGGCGCACCGCTAGGTTCCGCACCATGCGTTTCGGACTGCAGATCCCCAACTTCACCGCCGGCAACACACCGGGTGCCCTCTTCGACGGCGTGGCCGAGATGGCGGACGCGGCGGAGGACGCCGGTTTCGACTCCGTCTGGGTGATGGACCACTTTTACCAACTGCCCCCGCTCGGAGGCCCCACCCAGCCCATGCTCGACTCCTACACGCTGCTCGGCGCGCTGGCGGCGAGGACGTCGAAGGTGCGGCTCGGCACCATGGTGACCGGCGTCACCTACCGCAACCCGGCGCACCTGGCCAAGATCGTGACGACGCTCGACGTGATCAGCGCCGGCCGGGCCATCCTCGGGATCGGCGCGGCATGGTACGACGTGGAGCACGACGGCCTTGGCTTCGACTTCCCGCCGGCGGGCGAGCGGCTCAGCCGGCTGGAGGAGGCGCTGCAGATCTGCCGCGCCATGTTCACGGAAGAGGCGCCGAGCTTCGACGGCACCTACTACCGGATCCACGAGGTACGCAACGTGCCACCTCCGGTGCAGCCGGGCGGGCCCACCATCCTGGTCGGGGGCGGCGGGGAGAGGCGGACGCTCCGGCTCGTGGCCCGCTACGCCGACATGTGCAACATCACCGGCGACCCAGCGACGATCGCCCACAAGGTCGATGTCCTCCGCGGGCACTGTGAGGCGGAGGGGCGCGACCCTTCCGAGGTGACGGTCAGTCGGCTGAGCACCCTGGTGTTGACCGCGAGCGAGGAGGAGACGGCCACGACGAAGGACTTCCTCCGCCAGGTCACGGGCGAGGAGCCCACGGGGTCCGACGTCGGCACGGCAGAACAGCTGGTGGCGCGGGTCGAGGAGCTGGCCGCCGTGGGCGTGGAGTACTTGGTCTTCAACGTGCCGACCGGCACGCCGGAGACGGTGCGCCGTCTCGGGGAGGTGCTGGTCGGGCGGTTCGCCGACTGAGGGCGACCCCCCGCCTCTATTCCACGCGGAGGAGCTGGGACGTGCGGGTCCTCGCAGCGAGGCGGCCGGGAATGGTGGCGATCAAGATCGCCAGAATGATGGCCGCGAGCCCGATGGCGGCAACGGTTGCGACCGGGAAGGTGGGGTAGGGGACGGCGCTGATTTCGCCCGCGAACAGGTCCCACAGCAAGCGGCCCAACGCGATCCCAGCCGGGATCCCGACCGCGCATCCAATGATGGCGGCAACGCCAGCCTGCACGGACACGGCGGTCGCCAACTGGCGTCCGGTGAAGCCGAGCGTCTTGAGGATCGCCAGATCGCGCCGTCGCCGCCGGACCGACGTGACCAGTGTGATGCCGAGGGCGCTCACGGCACCGACGGCCAGCGCCGCGCCCAGGAGCATCGGTGTGGTGCCCAATGATCCGTAGTTGATGATCTGGGCCGGCCGCTGGACAGGGAGCACCGAGCCGCCGTCGCTTGCGATGCTCAGCTTGCGGGCGATGGCCTTGATGGAGCGCAGCGCCGCCGGGCTTGCTCCCCCCTTGGTGCGGATCAGGATGGCGTTTGGCCCCGGGGTGACCTCGAAGAGGTTCCTCGCCGCGGGTGGGATGAGCTGGTAGGAGAGAAGTGCGCCCGATCCCATCTCGAGATGTGACGATCCGGTGACACCGATGGGCGGCAGCGTCGCGGTGCCGACGATCCTCAGCGTGACCGGCGCGCGGTTGGGTGCGCGCTCGATCACGGTGTCCCCGACCCGCTTGTGCAGCTCGTGCAGCGTGCCGGCGCCGAGGACCACCTGATTCCGCGCATCGAGACCGTGCCCGCTGAGAAGAGGCGGTGCCACCGGGGCGCGGGGCGCTGCTCCCATCACCGGCACGTTCACACCGTCCAATTGCAGTGTCGAGTAGGAGACGCCGCTCCAACTCTCGACGAGGGGGTCTGCGTCGAGAAGATGGGCGGCGGCCTGTGCGGGGACGTCGCCCAGCCCGCCGCCACCGTCCATGTCGTAGGTCCAGTTCCAGCCGTAGAGCGCCGGGTGGCTGACCAGGGTGCTGAGACTAGAGCCGAACGTGACCGTGGCCACGACGACGGTGACGGCGAGAATCGCACCCAGGATCGCCGACCGCACTGGCACGGCGCTCCTCCCCACCCCCGGCTCGAGGGCGAACCGCACGCCGGTGATCGCCGGCGGCGGCAGTCCGGCGCGTGCCGCCGCAGCCGTGACGCGTGACGAGGGGATTCGCGGGCTCCGGGTGCCTGCTCGGCCCGGGAGGGCTCGCCAGGAAGCAAGGGCAGCGATCGCCCCGAGTGACAGCAGGAGACCGGCCACGCCGAGCCCGATCACCGTCCAGTCCCCACGCACCTCGACGCGCAGGAACGGCCGCACCGGTCCGAGTGGTGCCAGCGGCGACAGGCAGAGGGCCACCACCCCGGCCAGGACTGAACCGACCGCCACCGCGCCGAGCGGCCCGATCAGGTCGTCGCAGAACGTCATGGTGGGGCTCGCCCCGAGGGCCCGGATGATGTCGAGGTCGTCAGCTCTCAAGCGGATCCGGCGACTGATCACCTGACCCGCGATGAGAAGTGCGGCCACGCCGGCGATGCCGCCGAAGACGGCCAGCGCGATGGCCTCGGGCCGCAAGGTGTCGTTGGCGATGGCGACGCGGTCTTTGACCTGGACGTAGACGAAGGGGAAGCCCCTGGGCAGTACGCGCTTGATGTCCGCCTCCACGGCGGAGAGATAGCGGTTGCCGCCCTGCAACGTCAGCGCGCTGATCATGGTGTTGCTGCAGCAGGCGAGCAGCTTGTCGGTCAGCGCCGGAGTGAACAACACGATGGTCTGGCCCTGTGCCTCGTCCTGGTCCTCGAACAAGTTGGTCACCTGGGCCCCCGCGATGCCGACCAGCGTCACCCGCGTCCGTTGGTCGGCGGGGATGTTCGAGTTCAGCGACAGGTTCCCCGAGGTTGCCTGTGCATTGGTCTCCCACCCGATCGGGATCTCCTCCCCGAGGTGATACCCGAATGCCTTCGCAGTGGCCGCATCGATCACTACCTCGCCGGCCTTGTGAGGGTCGGCCATTCGTCCCTGCGTGATGGCGGCTGGGTCCTCGGTGAAGTACAACCCGTTCACACTGGCGTCGGCGGGAATGGAAAGGCTCGCGGGGAGTGGTTTGCCCTTGGGGGTCAGTGGGCCCAGGTTGAGCTCGAGCGTGTCGGCGACTCGCTCGACGTGCGGCAGACGGGACATCTTTTGCAACAGCGCGGGGTTGTAGGCCGAGTTCAATCCGATGGCCGGGTTGATCACCCCGTCGAGCACGAAGAGGTCGGGGACGTGCGAGCTGACGACCAAATCGGAGAAGGAGGACTCGGTGCTGCGAGCCGCAGCGAAGGCGCCCATGGAGAGGCCGCCCAGCCCACCCACCAACAGGATCACAGAGATGTAATAGCTGAGCTCCGATTTCAGGGTCGTCCGGAACCGGTATCCGGCGAAGGAAATCGCACGCGCCAGCATCAGGGCTCCGGCGAGCCTGCTGCGTCCTGGCCGAGGTCCCGCAGTGCGGCGCGCGCCGCGCCCAGCCCGCACATGCCGTGGACCCCCCCGCCGGGTGGGGTGGCCGCGGAGCAGAGGTAGACGCCTTTGAGCGCGGTGCGGTACGGGTTCCACCGAGCGGTGGGCCGGAAGACCATCTGTCGGAGCGTGGCGGCGCCGGCGTTGATGTCACCACCGACGTAGCTCGGGTTGTGCTCCTCGGTGGCCACCGCGGTGAAGGTCGAACGACCGAGGATCAGGTCGCGAAACCCCGGGGCGAAGCGCTCGATCTGTGCCTCGATCCTCTCGGTCATGTCCACACGTGACCCGTTGGGGACGTGACAGTAGGCCCACAGCGTGTGCCCGCCCGCTGGCGCGCGCCCGGGGTCGACCAGGCAGGGCTGGGTGATGAGGCAGTAGGGGTGGTCCGGGTGCCGGCCGGCGTTGACGTCGGCCTCGCTCCGGGCGATCTCCTCGAACGTCCCGCCCACGTGCACCGTGACGGCTTCCCGGCAGCCCTCGGCGCTCCACGGGACCGGCCCGCTCAGGGCCCAGTCGACCTTGCAGACCCCGGGCCCGTAGCGGTACCGGGCCAGGGCGCGCCCGTACCCCGACGGCATGGAGTCGCCTGCCATCTCGAGGAGCTGGCGTGGCGTGACGTCCAAGACGACGGCACGGGCCGGTGGGAGCTCGTCGAGACGCTTCACCCGACAGCCCGTCTCGATCCGCCCGCCCGCGGCGGTGAGCTCGGCGACGAGGGCGTCGACGATGGCGGCGCTACCACCCTCCACCACGGGCCAGCCGTAGCGCTGGGCCAGCGCGGTGAAGAGCCGGGGGAAGACGCCCGAGAGCGGGGCCGTGAGCGGCAGCATGGAGTGGGCCGCCGTGCCTGCCACGAGCGCCCGGCCTTCCTCGGTGCGGAACCGCCGGGCCAGGTGCCGGGCCGACGAGAGTCCCCGCAACGCGAAACCCGCGGCCGCCAGCGGGTGGGGTGGCACGTCGCGCATGGAGCCCAGAAAGGCAGGAAGGATCTTGTCCAGGTCCCGGACGAGGGGAGCGAACAGTCGGAGGTAGGCCGTCCCGTCAGCTCCGAGCAAACGGGCCACGTCGCCGACGTCAGGCCCGACCGACACGGCGCGCGTTCCGCCCAGTGGATGGGCGAAAGCGACGGGAGGGGTCAGCAGCCGGACGCCGTGCGCGGACAGGTCGATGTGGCGGAACGCCGGCGAAGCAAGGAGCAGGGGGTGCACCGCTGAACAGATGTCGTGCCGGAACCCCGGCAGCGTCAGCTCGGCGGTGCGGCAGCCGCCCCCGGGCTCGTCGGCAGCTTCGTACACGTCCACCGCCAAGCCGGCCCGGGCCAGCGTGAGCGCGGCGACCAACCCGTTGGGGCCGGCGCCCACGACGATCGCCTGTGCCCGCCTCACGGGAAGATCACAGCCTGACGGTCAGCGTTTCTGCGGCGCCCATCACGGGCACGGGGCTCTCGGCGAACCGGCACACGGTCCGCTCGACCTCGGCATCGCTCCGATCCGGTCGATGGTGGAAGAGGGCGACCCGACGGGCCCCGGCCATGGTGCCCAGTCGTACCGCGTATTCGGCGGCGGCATGGCCGAACGACCCCTCCGCCTCCACCTCCTCGGCCCGGAGGTGGGCGTCGTGGATCAGGAGGTCGACCTTGTCCGCCAGACGGAGGACGTCCTCGTGGTACTCGCCGATGGCACCAGGGCCTGGACCGAGCGCCGTCGGGCAGTGGTCCGGGATGTACGCGACCGACGAATGGCCGTCGCTCACGCGGAACCCGACGGTGTGGCCGCCCTTGTGGGGAACGTCGAGGGCGAGGACGCTGAAGCCCTCGGCCGCGAACGCGTCGCCGGGAAGAAGGCCGAAACGCCACTGGCCGCGGAGCGCCGACGGCTCGATCGGGAAGAACGGCGGCGACATCATGCGCGCCAACACGGCCTCCGCGTCGATGCCGTCGCCCTGGCCCGGCAGGAGCAGGTTTACCCGAGCGTCCTCGCGGTCACCGGACCGGAAGAAAGGCAGGCCTTGGACGTGGTCCCAGTGCAGATGCGTCAGCAGGATGGTGCCGCGGAACGGGAGGTCGCCCAGGAGCTCAGGGAGGCGTCGCAGCCCCGTTCCGGCGTCGAGGAGCAGCGTCGGCAGGTTCCCCGAGCTTTCGTCGTCATGCGACAGCGCGACACACGAGGTGTGCCCCCCGAAGCGTATGTAGTCGAGACCGGGTGCGGGCGTCGACCCCCGAGTCCCGCAGAAGGTCACACGCACGTGCTCAGTCTCGCGCCCGGTCCTCGCGGCGGTGGCCTGCGGACAGCTCCTCCAAGTGGCCGCGCTCGATCAGGTCGGCGTCGAAGAGTGCGACCCGGCAGGGCGTCACCGCAATGTTGCTCGATGTGCGGATGCCGCCTTCGAGGTGGGCGCGCTCGCCGAGCAGAGCCCCCGGACCGTACTCGGCCAGTCGTTCCCCGCCGCGCTCGACGCGAACGATGCCGTCGAGGACGAGCAGCACCTCCGTACCCGGCTCACCCTCGTTGAAGAGGATGGTGCCGGCCGGGAAGCGCTCGATCCGGCGCTTGCCCCCACCCTGCATGAGCTGGGCCGACAGGGACGTTTCGAGCGCCGACTCGACGGCGGAGACCAGCGCTTCGGAGTCCTCGTCCCCCCACGGGCTGTGCTTGCCGAACGACTTGCGGTACCAGTCCTTGAAGTCGGTCAGGCCGGACTTGTGCGAGAGCTTGTTGTCGGCGCCGTACACCCAGTGCCGGGGGAACCGGCTGGCTCCGATCAGCGCGTGCTCCGCTCGGCCGTCCGCATAGAGCGTCAATGAGAGCGTCGTCCACACGAGCGGGGCCTGCCATTGCACGAACGGGCGCCGCCGGACCCTCCGCGGTGCCGGGACCCCCGTGCGCCCGCCGCAGGTCTGCACGAACCGGACCCATCCGTCGCCGCGCTCGGGTTCGCGCTTGATGTCGGGCAGCTGGACGGCTTGGAACCGGTGGCGCACCGCGCCGAGGTTGACCAGGGTGGAGCCCATGAGGCCTCCACCTTCGTAACCGCAGTCGACAATCCGCCCGCCCGCCACCGTGACGAAGGCCCGTAGCTCGTTGGCAAAGCGGAACCGGTCCTCGTCCCGGAGGCGCTCGACGTCCATGCCCTCGCTCGGGGGAGGTGAGTCATAGTGCGTGATCCCCGAGTCGAACGCCAGGCGCTGGGCACCCTCGATCGCCTCGGTGGGGATCCAGGAGAGCGAGGTGACGAGACCGGTGTGGCGGGTGAGCTCTTCTGTACTCATGAAGACAGCCTCTACCGGCCGACCTGGGTTGACGAGTGTGGTGACAGGCGTCGCATGGTGTGCCTAGCACCACCCGGTCCGGGAAGGTCCCCACCTGTTCCGAGCGCCCGATGTGTGTGAGAACTGAAAGCGTGGATGACGCAGAGGGTGGTTCCGGCACGATCTCGGTGTTCCTCGCCGACGACAACCTCATCGTCCGCGAGGGTGTCAAGGCGCTCATTGAACGGCACAAGGACCTCCGGATCGTCGGTGTCGGAGCGGACTACGACGAGGTCGTCGACGGCGCGACCAACCTGCAGCCACAGGTCCTGGTCACCGACATCCGGATGCCGCCGGAGTTCAACCGCGAGGGGATCGACGCCGCCAAGGAGGTGCGAAAGCGCCACCCGGGGACCGGTGTCGTGATCCTCTCGCAGTACGACGATCCGGAATACGCCGTGTCCCTGCTGGCCGAGGGCTCGGCGGGCTATGGCTACCTCCTCAAGGATCACATCGCCCAGGGAGACCAGCTCGTCGACGCCATTCGCTCGGTCGCCACCGGTGGCAACGCACTCGATCCGGCGATCGTCGACGCGCTCTTGCGCCCGATGACCGTGAACGGCGGTCTCTCGCCTCCGGAGGAGGAGCTGCTGGCCATGGTCGCCGAGGGCAAGCCGATCAAGGCCATTGCGGCGGCCAAGCGCCTCCCGCCCGAAGCGGTCGATGCCGAAGTCGAGGCTGTCTTCGTCAAGCTGGCAGAGGGCGTCTCGGCCGGCACGGAGGGCGCGCTGCAACGGCTGCGTCTGCTCCACAAGGCGATCGTCGACCGCGAGGAGCAGGGGGAGACGCTGTCACGGCTGCTTCCCGGTGGCCTGGCCGAGAAGCTCCGTCGTGACGGTCGCCAGATCGGGGAGACCGAGCGGGTCACCGTCACCGTTCTGATGAGCGACATCCGCTCGTACTCCACCATCGCCGAGCACGCCGATCCGAGCCAGCTGGCCGGGCAGCTCAACACCCACCGTGCGGCCATGAACGACGCCATTCTCGGCGAGAACGGCACGGTGATGCAGTTCGTCGGCGACGCCGTGATGGCCGTCTTCGGTGCTCCGTTCGAACAGGTCGACCATGCCGACCGGGCCGTTGTGGCGGCGCTCGTCATGCACGAGAAGCAGTCCATCATCAACCACCAGTGGGAAGAGGAGGGCCTCCCGCCATTCGGGCTCGGCCTGGGCCTTTCGACCGGGGAGGCGGCAGCTGCCCTGCTCGGCTCGGAGGAACGGTTGGAATACACCCTCGTCGGGGACACGGTGAACATGTCCCAGCGGCTCCAGCAGCTCGCAGATGCGGGCGAGATCGTGGTCTCCCAGGGCACGGTCGACGCCTGGGAGATGGCTCGGGAGACGATCGCCCTGGCGCCCCAACTGGTAAAGGGACGCGAGACCCCCGTGATCGCATACAAACTGGTGGGTGACGGATGCCGATCCGGCGACGTCTTGGCGAAAGAGGGAACCTGACATGGACGCCTTAGTCGTAGACAAGGTCCGCAAGACATTCGAGGCGGAGAACGCACCGGTGCGGGCTCTACGGGGCGCCAACCTGGTCGTGCACGCAGGCGACTTCGTCGCGTTGATGGGACCCTCCGGGTGCGGCAAGTCGACGCTGCTCAACCTGATTGCCGGACTGGACGTCGCCGACGAGGGCACGATCACCGTGGCCGGGGAGCTCGTCACAGGCCGGACCGAGGACGAGCTGTCTCAGCTGCGCCGGCGCCACATCGGGATCGTCTTCCAGTTCTTCAACCTCCTCGAGGGGATGACTGTCCTGGAGAACGTCGCGCTGCCGGCGGTGATCGCGGGACGCAAGCGCAAGGCGGCCGAGAGCCGCGCCCGCGACCTCCTTGATCTCCTGGGGATCGGTGACAAGGCGGGAACCGTGCCGGGCATGCTCTCGGGTGGTCAGCGCCAGCGGCTCGCCATTGCGCGCGCCCTGGCCAACGAGCCGACCCTGTTGCTGGCGGACGAGCCGACCGGCGCCCTGGACTCCGAAGGTGGACAAGAGGTCATCGAACTCCTCAGCCGGCTGCATATTGGGGGGCAGACGATCGTGCTCGTCACCCACGACGCAAATGTCGCGTCGGCCGCGAACCGGATCGTGCGGATGCGGGACGGGAGGATCGCGGTGGATGAGGAGTCCGACCTTCCCGTCGCAGTCCAGTCGTAGCGGGAACGCAATCCGGTGACCGTGCGCGACGAGGTGCAGTTCGATGTGGGCGGAGAACCCACCGTCACCGCGCCGGCGCCGGGACGGGCGACCTTCGGGTGGATCAGACTGCTCCAGGTCGTCCTCTTCGGGCTGACGGTGGCCGGTGTCGTCATCGGGTTGCGCACGACCCTGCCGCGCGGGACCGCGCCGGCCAGCTCGGTCGCCTTCGGCCTCACCCTGGCGTGGGCACTCGTCGGGATCGTCGACCCACGGGCGCGGGATCGCTCAGGGCGCAAGGCGTCCCCCTACCATCTGCTCGCAGCCGTCGACGCGTTGGTGGCGGCGGTGGCGCTGACGGCAGGCCGGCAGGCCGAAACGCTGCATGCGTCGAGCGGCGCCCGGGACGTGGCGACGCTGGCCGCCATCGTCGTGACAGCGATCTCGTTCCACTTCCTCCTCGCCCTGCCCGACGGACGGCTCCACGATTCCGTGCGGCGTTTCTTGGCGGTGAGCGGCTACGTGGCCGCCGTCGCCGTCGGCCTCGTGTTCGTCGTCGACCAGCGACCGTTCAGCCTGACGGATGGCGCGATCAGCTGGTCGATTGCCGCAGCACTGGCCATCGCACCGATGCGAGCCCGTTACATCGGGTCGATCGGCCACCACCGGGAGAGAATGGAGTGGTTCGGGATCGGGGTCACCCTGGCGGCGACCGTCGCGCTGATGGCGACGGTTCTGCACCTTCTGGTCGGCTGGCCGGGCCCGCTCGGCGCGGTGACGGCCGCAGCGACCGCTCTGGTGCCGTTGGGCCTCTTAGCCGGCGAGAGCAAGCGGATGGGCCCCCACGCAAGCCGGGGCCTGGTCCAGGTCCTCGCGGTCTTCGGGTTCGTCGTGGTCGTCTCGGCCATCTACCTGGTCGTCGTGCTCGGTCTGGGCCACGCGCCGAAGACCACCGGAGACAAGGAGGTTCTCGCCCTCTCCCTGGTGGCCTCCGGCGTGGCGGCGCTCATCTTCGTGCCGGTGCGGGCGCGCTTCCTCGAGTCCGCCACCCGGTTCGTCTACGGATCTCGTGAGGCCCCCGACGAGGTCCTGCGGACGTTCGGCAGCAGACTGACGCGCGCCATCCCGATGGACGAGTTGCTGCTGCAACTCGCCGAGTCCCTGCGCAAGACGATGAGCCTCACGAGCGCCGAGGTCTATACGGGGACCGGTGAGGTGCTGGAGCGCACGGCGTCGGTGCCCGATCTGGGTCCGGGATCGCTGGTCGTGTCGCCGCGGGAGCGTCCCGTCGTGACGCGGGCCGGCGTGTCAGGGACGGCCTGGGCCTCCGTCTGGATGCCCGCGCTCCTCAAGGGGCGCCAGGCGGAGCAGGTCCGGGTCGCGCCGGTCAGCCACGCGGGGGAGCTGTTGGGCCTCATCGTCGTGGAGCGGTCGGCGCTGGCCAGCGCGTTCTCCGAGGACGACGACCGGGTGCTCACCGACCTGGCCCGGCAGGTCGGCCTGGCTCTCCACAACTCCCAGCTCGATACGGCCCTGCAGACCACGTTGGACGAGGTCCGCAAGCAGGCGGACGCGCTGCGCGAGTCCCGCGCCAGGATCGTCGCCAGCGGGGACGCCGAGCGGCGGCGGGTCGAGCGCAACCTGCACGACGGCGCGCAACAACATCTGGTTGCCTTGGCAGTCAATCTCCGGCTGGCGAAGGACATCATCGTCGACGACCAGGAGGCCGGCATGGAGATGCTGGACCAGCTGGCCGGCGAGGTCCAGGAAACCATTCAAGAGCTCCGGGAGCTGGCTCACGGGATCTACCCGCCACTGCTCGTCGACAGTGGGTTGCCCGAGGCGCTACGCGCCGCCGCCAACCGGAACCCCCTCTCCGTGGACATCGTCGTCGAGGGCATCGGCCGGTATCCGTCCGAGACGGAGGCGGCCGTGTACTTCTGCTGCCTCGAGGCGCTCCAGAACGCGGCGAAGCACGCTCCCGACGCGCGGGTCGAGATCCGCCTGTGGGAGGAGTCCGGCGGCCTTCTGTTCACCGTGTCCGACGACGGACCGGGGTTCGACCCGGACTCGGCGCAGCACGGGCACGGCTACGTCAACATGGCTGACCGTCTCGGCGCCATCGGCGGAACGGTGCGGTGGGACTCAGAGGTCGGGAAGGGGTCCCAGGTGCGGGGCTCGGTTCCGCTCGTCTAGCAGCAGCGGATCAAACCGAGACGAACTTCTGGGCGTTCCGCCCCTCCCAGAGCTGCCGAAGCGTGTCGGCACCCAGGTGCTCCTTGTTGAGGTAGGCGCGGGCGCCGCTGGTGGCCACCTCGGGCGGCAGGTCTCCCGCGTCGTAGGTCGAGCACAGGATCACGACGACCTCGGGATGCCGGGACACCATGGAACGGGTGGCCTCGATCCCGTTCATCTCCGGCATGTTGATGTCCATCAGGACCAGTGCGGGATGCAGCTCTTCCTCGAGGGACACCGCCTCGCTCCCGCTGGCGGCCTCGCCCACCAACTCGAACTCGACGGCCCGCTTGAGCACCGCTTTCATGGCGGCCCTGAATGGAGCCTGATCGTCGACGATCAGGACGGGGAGCCGATCGCTCATATCCCTATTCTCGCACGACGCCCGACGGGTGGCCGGGGCGGTGCCACGCACGCCAGGGGGGTGGTGTCACCCTCCCCCGGGGTCGCTGAGATAGACCAGTACGGCCTTGACCCGCCGGTTCACATCGCGCTCCTCGGTCAGTCCGAGCTTGGAGAAGATGGAGTTCGTGTGCTTCTCCACCGCCCGCTCCGAGACCTGCAGCGAGGCGGCGATGGCGGCGTTGCTCTTCCCCTTGGCCATCTCACCCAGGATCTCCGACTCCCGTGGTGTGAGCCAGGACAGGTCCGACTTCCGGCGCGAGGACTTAGCCTCGATCAGCTCGTCGACGATCTGCGGGTCGATCATGGAGCCGCCCTGGGCCACGGTCCGGATGGCCTGAGCCAGCTCGTCGGCGCCGGCGACCTGCTCCTTCAGGAGATAGCCGCGCCCGGCCGACCCCGTCTCGAGGAGGGCCAGAGCGTACGAGGGCGTCTTGTACTGGCTGAGCACGACAACGCCCACTTCCGGCTTGTGCTCGCGCAACCACGACGCGGCCTGGATCCCCTCGTCGGTTCCGGTCGGGGGCATGCGGATGTCGGTCACGACAACATCTGGGGAGGTGTCCTCGATGATCTCGAGGAGTTCGGGCAGGTCGGCCGCCCGGCCCACGAGTTGGAGGTCAGGCTCGCCGTCGATGATGCGCGCGATCCCCTCTCTGAGGAGCGCGTTGTCCTCCGCCAGTACCACCCGGATGCTCGCCATTCCAAGCGTACGGTAGCGCGCCAGTGCCGGATGACCAGGGTGTCCGTGGTGCTGCCACCCCGAGAGCAGGTCAGGGTGGCACCCTTGGTGCACCCGGGCCAGTTGACCAGACTGAGAACGGTGAAGGGGCAGGTGGCGTGATGCCGGGGGACCACGGTCGGTGACGACAGGGGCCCTCGCGGTCGCGGGATACCGCCTGAGGACCACCTTTCGACACCGCTGGGGTGGCTACCTCTCCCTGATCATCCTGGTCGCCCTCGTCGGCGGCCTCGGTCTCGGCAGCCTGGCCGCGGCTCGGCGCACGCAGTCGTCGTTCTCAACGTTTCTCGCCGCCACGAATCCGTCGGACCTCAGCGTGTCCGTGTACGGCGGGGGCGGCACGGGCGGGTCCAGCATCCCCGACGACGACCCCGCGCTGACCGCCGCGATCGCCCGTCTTCCCCACGTGCGCCATGTGGCGGCGGCGATCGAAGTCACGGGGGCGCCCCTGACATCGGACGGGTCGCCGAGGTTGGCCGTCACCGGCGAGGCGTTTCCGGTGGCCAGCGTCAACGGGCTGTTCTTCACCCAGGACCGCGTGGCCGTCACCCAAGGTCGCTTGCCGTCGCCCGACCGGCCCGACGAGATCGTCATGTCCCCGATCGTCGCGAAGCGGTTGGGGTTCCACATCGGACAGGTGATCCCCTTCGGTTTCTACTCGGACGCCCAGCAGAACCTCCCCGGCTTCGGCACGAAGGCCGTGCCACCTGCGCTGCGCGCCGACCTGAGGATCGTCGGGCTGGCCTCGCTGAACTCGGAGATCGTGGAGGACGACGTCGACACGCTCCCCACACTCATCCCCCTGACGCCCGCGTTCGACCGGGAGTTGCTCGCCCACAAGGGCGAGCAGTTCGCCGGCGCCCTCGTCTTCGGCATCCAGACGAAGGGTGGCGTCGCCGCGGTGCCGGCCGTCGAGCGCGAGGTGGCTGCTCTCATTCCGCCTGGGGTCATCTCCACGGACCACCTGTTGGCACCGGTTGTCGCCAAGGCGGACAGCTCGCTGAAGCCCATCTCCATTGCGCTCGGGGTCTTCGGCGCCATCTCCCTCCTCGCGGCGCTGCTGATCGCCGCCCAATTGATCGCACGTCGGTACCGAGTGGACCGTGGTCAGCTCCAGGTTCTCCGGGCGCTCGGCGCCAGTCCCGCGGAGACCATGTTCGACGGCTTGATCGGTTTTGAGGTGTCGATACTGATCGGAGCAGTGCTGGCCGCAGTGGTCGCCGTCGTCCTCTCACCGCTCGCGCCGCTCGGACCCATGCGGCCCGTGGACCCATCGGGAGGCATCTCCTTCGACTGGACAGTTCTCGGCCTCGGCGTCGTGGTTCTCGTCGTGCTCTTGAGTGCGGTCGCCGTCCTGCTGGCGTATTCGACGGCGCCGCACCGCACTGGACTGCGTCCCCGCATGCAGTCGACGGCCGGAGCGCGGGTGGTGGCGTTCACCGCGCGGGCTGGCCTTTCGGCCCCTGGCGTCGTCGGGGTGCGCATGGCACTCGAACCAGGCGAGGGTCGGAGCGCCGTCCCCGTGCGATCGGCGTTGCTCGGGTCCGTTTTGGCCGTCGCGCTCGTGGTGACGACCTTGACCTTCGGGAACAGCCTGCAGACGCTGGTGTCCAGGCCGGCTCTCTACGGATGGAACTGGTCCTACCTCCTCCAACCGGTGGGCGCGGGGAGCGGCAACGTACCCCAGGTGACTCTCTCGCTCTTGAAGCGTGACCGATACGTCGCCGCCTACAGCGGCGCTTCGTTCAACGACGTGGAGATCGACGGCCAGAGCGTGCCCTTCCTCGTGGAGAACGTCGATGCGGCGGTCTCGCCTCCTATTCTCAGCGGCCATGCTGTCGACGCTCCGCGTGACGTCGTTCTCGGCGCAGCCACTTTGGCAGCGCTGCACAAGCACCTCGGGCAGTACGTCACAGTGTCCTACGGAACTGCTGCGGATGCCCCCGTCTACCTTCCGCCCACCCGCCTGTTGATCGTCGGGACGGCGACGTTTCCCGCCATCGGCTTCGCCAGCACCATCTCCGACCATACGTCGATGGGCACCGGCGTCCTGTTCGCAAATCAGATGTTCCCCAAGGATTTCGCCAACGCCGTCAACAGCGGCCCCGAACCCGCGCTCGACGGGCCGAACCTCGCGCTCGTGCGGATCCGGCCGGGCGCGCCACCGACGGCAGCGCTCGCAAGTTTGCAGCGCATCGCAGGCGCGACCGACAAGGTCTTCACCGCCGCAGAAGGCGGTCCCGGCGCCAACCAGCTCGTGGTGCAGGGCGTGCAGCGCCCGGCGGAGATCGTGAACTACAAGACGATCGGGCTCACGCCGACCTATCTCGTGTCGGGCCTCGCTCTCGGGGCCATCGTGGCACTGGCCCTGACCCTTCTCTCCTCGGTACGCCAGCGCCGACGCGACCTGGCGCTGCTCAAGACGGTCGGATTCGTGAGGTGGCAGTTGGCCGCCGCCGTGGCCTGGCAGGCCACGGTTGCCGCCCTCGTCGGTATTGTGGTTGGGATTCCGCTCGGCGTCGTCACGGGCCGGTGGCTCTGGGACCTCTTCGCCCGCCAGATCTACGCGGTGCCCTATCCCACGTTCTCCGTGCCGTCGATCGCCCTGGTGGTCCTCGGAACATTGCTCCTGGCCAACGTCGTCGCGGCGGTGCCAGCCCGGAAGGCGGCGCGGACGCCCACGGCGCTCATGCTGCGGGCGGAATAAGGGTCAGGCCCCGGTTACCCGCAGTCGGCGGAGGAGCTCGGGCTCGGTGCCGGTCTCCACCGCCTCGACAACCTCCCGCACCCACCGAGCGACGTCGTCGGGATTGGTCCGAATGAGCCAGTGCCCTCCGTCCACCGGTCGGCGCCACATGAGCGACGCCCAATCCTCGAGGCCCTCGAGCAACGCGGGGCTCACGTAGCGATCTCGCACGGGAACGATCAGCTGCACGGGGACGTCGGTGTGCCCCGCCCGAGGGTGGCGCATGCGGTCGCCCACGTTGGCCCGATAGAGCTCGACGCCGTGCGCGAAATCCGAGCCGAATGTGGGAGCAGGCCACCGGTCGTCGGTGGGCGCTCCCTCGACCCGGTGCAGAGTCGCGGCCCACAGCTCGTTGGCCCGGCGCGGACGCATCATCAGTTGGGGCAGCAGGGGCAGATGGAAGAACCCGATGTACCACGAGTGAAGAGCCTGACGCAGGGCAGGTCCGAGGAGCGCCGGGCGAACGGAGCGGTGACGGCGCGCCCAGAGGCCGGCATAGTCGAGGGGCGGACCGGAGATGGAGGTATAGCTGGCAAAGCGGTGTGCCACACCCTTCGTGGTCACGGCCTCCCAGCCCTGGATCGACCCCCAGTCGTGCGCCACCACATGGGCCGGTGAGTCAGGGCTCGTGCGTTCGAGCACGGCCACGAGGTCGTCGACGAGGAGCGGCAGCCCGTAGCCGGCTCGAGAGCCCGGTTCCTCCGAGTCCCCGGCCCCCCGGACGTCATAGGAGACGACGTGGTGATCCGAGGCGAGGCGTTCGGCGACGGGATCCCAGACAGCGCTCGTGTCGGGGAAGCCGTGCACGAGCACGACGGTCGGTCCCGCTCCCTGCTCGGTCACGGCAAGCGAGAGCCCAGCCCCGCGAACACGACTGACGGATGCCACGCGCAGAGTCAACCACGTCCGTTCGAACGGGCTCAATGGTGGAGGTCGGCGTTACGTCTTTGGCGCGATCGCCGCCTTCAGGTCCTCCAGCGCTGCGTTCAGCTCGGCCGCGCGGTTGCGCCGGGCCGAATCGGCGGAGGCCAACTGCTCGCCGGTCGGCGTCGCGCCTCCAGATCGCATCAGGTGATCGGCCTCGACGGCGAAAGCCAGGCCACGCAGGCTGTCGGCACAACGCATGCAGAGGGCCCGGCGTGTCTCATCGGGAGCGGAGTTCGCGGCCCGCTCCAGACCATCGACGGCCTCGTCCAGCTGCGCGGCGACCG
This sequence comes from uncultured Acidimicrobiaceae bacterium, assembly GCA_963719485.1. GTDB lineage: Bacteria > Actinomycetota > Acidimicrobiia > Acidimicrobiales > RAAP-2 > Bog-473. The sequence continues at coordinate 1,009,959 of OY970387.1, read as the reverse complement.
TCGCCCGACGCTGGTTGTCGTCGGCGTCGGATTGCGACAGCACGAGTTCCCGAGCCAGTTCGGCTGCGGTCACCGCGGGCCGCACCGAGCGCTCCCAGTTCACCTCGCGCCCCTGTCGTCGGCTCCGGGCGATCAGGAGGCCGACGAGCAGGGCCGCCAAGGCGATGACCACGGCCAGCAGCACCCAGCCCCACGTCTTGGAGCTCGATGTCGAGCTGGCCACCGTCGTCGTCGTGGTGCTCGATGACGTTGTCGTCGTCGGGCGGCCTCGCGTCGTCGTCGTGGCCGGAAGGGTCGTGGTAGTCGGCGCAGTGGTGGGGGGAACCGTCGTCGTCGGCGGGGCGACCGTTGTCGTGGTGACAGGTGCCGTGGTCGTGGTGGTCGTGTCCTGCGCCGCCGCGGCTCCCGACAAGACGCCGAGCATGACGGGGGTGGCGGCGAGCGCGAGTATCAGCGCGGCTGCACGGCCGGAAACCTTCACATGCATGGGAGTAGCCTACGATCAGCCGCTCCCGCCGGACGGGATGACGGTGCCTCGGCGTGGCTCGACCCCGTGCAGGCACGTGGGAGGTTGGAGCAGAAGTCCTGCCAGTCGGCACTACCGCTCCGGCCTGGGCGGACGTAGATTTGCCGGGTGCGACGACTCCCGAGGAGTCCAGGCGGTTGTGCTGGGCGCCCTGCCAGGGGGACAGCACCATGACCGCCTCGGTCGATGGGCCGGAGCGGCGCCAGCTGACGGTCATGTTCACCGATCTCGTCGGTTCGACCGACCTCGCGTCGGCGCTCGATCCCGAGGACTGGCATGACGTTTTGAATGCCTACCAACACCGGGTCGCGGCCATCGTCACCGCGCACGGCGGCGTGATCGCGCAGTTCCAGGGTGACGGAGCCGTCGCCTACTTCGGTTACCCCGAGGCACAGGAGTCCGCGAGCCGCGATGCCCTGGTGGCTGGGATGGAGATCGTCGAGGACATCGTGCGGCTGGGGAGCGAGCTCCCGCCGGAGCTCGGGATCAACGACCTGGAAGCCCGCGCCGGCATCCACACGGGCGAAGTGCTGGTGGCAGCCGTGACCGCCGGAGGACAGCAACGGCTCCCGGATGTCTGGGGTCAGGTGCCCAATATGGCGGCTCGCCTTCAGGCCGTCGGGGAGCCGAGCCAGATCGTGATCAGTGGTGCGACCGCGACGCTCGTCGCCGGCTTCTTCGAGCTGGAGTCGTTGGGATCCATCACGCTGAAGGGCATCGGTCAGCCCGTGCCGGCCTTCCGCGTGGTGCAACGCAGTAGTGCCCGCACCCGCTTGGAGGCCGGGCCGCTTACGGAATACGTCCCCCGGACCGAGGCCTCGCGCTGGCTCCAAGAGCAGTGGGCGGAGGTCGGAAACGGGTCGGGCCGGCTCGTGGTGGTCTCGGGAGAGCCTGGGATCGGGAAGTCCCGCCTTCTGTTCGAATTCAGTGCGGAGCTCGAGGCGCGCCGAGAGCCGGTTGTCACGCTGGTGTGTAGCCGACGGGGGTCATTGAGCCCGCTGCATCCGTTCGGGGACGTCATGGGTCACGTGCCGGCAACGCCACAGGAGGCGGCTCAGTGGGTGCAAGCACGGGCGGGAGCAGCGCCGCTCTTGCTCGTCGTGGAGGACGCGCACTGGGCTGACCCGAGTACGTTGGAAGCGGTCCATGTCATTGCACGTGGGTCTTCGCCGGTGCTCGTGGTGATGAGTGCCCGTCCGGAGATCGCCGACGATCCTCACGTGCAGCCCGACGCCGGGCTGCAACTCGACCGGCTGAGCAACGACGAGGCCCGCACCATGCTGGAGCAACTGCCCGACGCAGCGCGGTTGAACGCCGACGTCCGCGAGGCTCTGGTGCGGCGGGCTGACGGCGTCCCGCTCTTCCTGGAGGAGCTGGCGCGCGGATTGGCCGACGGTTCGGAGATCACGTCCCAGACCATGCCGGCCACGCTTTCGGAGGTCATCACGGCCCGTCTCGACCGTGTCGGTCAGGCCAAACACGTCGCGCAGGCGGCCGCCGTCATCGGGCGCTCGTTCGATCGCTTGGTCCTCGAGGCGGCGACGGGACTGGAAGGACCGGCTCTCGACGAGGAACTCCACCGGCTGGTGGAGCACGCCATTATCGAGCCTTCTCCAAGACCAGACACCATGCAGTTCCGCCACGCCCTCATTCACGAGACGTCCTACCGCTCAGTGCTCCGGGTCGACCGGGTCCGGGTGCACGGTGCTGTCGGGGACACACTGGTCGCATCGGGTAGGGCCGAGGCGGAGCCGGAGATCGCGGCGTATCACCTGGGTGCGGCCGGCCGGGCCTCCGCGGCGGTGCCCCTGTGGAAGCAGGCCTCCCACACGGCGCGCCAGAACGCCCGCTTCCGGGAGGCGGCGGGCCATGAGCGGGAGATGCTCGCTCTCGTGGGGCAGCTGCCCGAGGAGGAACGGGACGCCACCGAGCTCAAATCGCGGAGCCGTCTGGTCATGTGCTTGACCGCAGTCGACCAGAGTGCCCCGGAGGCGCTCGAGGAATCCCAACGAGTGGAGGAGCTGGCCCGTCGCCTCGGTAACCGCGAGATCCTGCTACGGAACTACATGGTGCTGGTGCCGTGGTGGCAGGCCAGCGCGGAATACAAGACCATCAACAGGATCCTGCACGACGCGAGGAACGAAGCGGAGACGCTGGGCGACGACTGGTCCCTCCAGCTGATCGACACGTACGAGGGGACGACCCGGATTTGGCAGGGCATGCTCCTGGAAGGGTTGACGCAGCTGCGAGACTCCTACCAGTCGAGCGGGCTCCCGCTCGACTCGAGCTTGCGTGAGCTCCCGCCGATGCGCTCGGTCGAGTTGATGGCTTTGGCCGCGCCCCGCGTCGCCACCGCGCTCGTGTGCTGGCTGACCGGGAACACGACCGAAGCGTGGCGCATTGCGGACGACGTGCTTCGCTGCACGACTGAGCGAGACGTACCCCAAGCGCAGGCTGTCGCCGCCGTGACGGCCGCCATCATGGCGCAGCTCGACGGAGAGCGCGCGGTCGTGATCAAGCTGGCCGGAGAGGCTCTGCACGGTGCCGACGAGGTCAGTACCCGACAATGGCGGCAGTGGGCCCGGTCGCTGCAGTGGTGGGCGGGCGAAGGAGTGGCGGAGCCGGAATTGCCCGGACCGCTGCTCCGGCCGTACTTCGAGATGCTCCTGGCGGACGATCTGTTGGCCAGCGTCGAGCGTGCACGCGCCCTGCTCGACGACGCGCTCAATACGGCGCGCACAACAGGCGAGCAGTTCTGTGAGGCCGAGATCCTTCGGTTGCGAGCCGGCGTTCTGCGGCGCGCGCACCAGGTGGAACGGGCCGGGCGCGATTACGCCGAGGCGGTCCAGGTGGCGCGGCAGCAGGGCGCTCGGATGCTTGAGCTCCGTGCCTTGACGGACTGGCTCGGCCTGCCGGGCGCGCCGCCACACGTGCGTGGAGACCTCAAGGCTTGTGTGGCGGCCATCGCTGGAGGCGGACCGAGCCGCAGCCTTGACGAAGCCCGCCGACTCTTGGAGTCTCCATGAGCATGACGCCGTGGGACGACGCCTTTCTCGACAGTCTGCGGACCCAGGCGGACCCGGATGCGGACCAGGTCATCGCCGGGCTGTTCTCGGGCACCAAGGACGCAACGTCGGCCTTCCGGTCGCTGGTGGTCCGACAGCACGAGACGGCCGACCCCGATCTGACGGCCTTTCTGGACGAGAAACCGGATCCGCCCCCGTGGGTCGATCCCAAGCTCGTCGCGGCCGGACAGGAGTGTTTCGCCCACTGGGGCTCCCACGTGTTCACCGCGCTCTATGCTGCGGCGCTGCCCTCGGCCTACGCCTGCTGGCGTGGTGTGCAAGTTCTGGGCCTGACGGCACGGCTCGAGACCGACGCGAAGCGCCGACTGAACGAGACCGCACAATTCCACCTCGACGTCATGGAGGCCGGTGGCCTGGAATCCGGTGGTCGGGGATACTCGGACGTTCGGCACGTCCGCCTCATGCACGCCGCAGTGCGGTGGCTGATTCAGAACGACCCACGGGCGGAGTGGGACCCAGCCTGGGGTACGCCGATCAACCAGGAGGATCTGCTCGAGACGCTCCTGACCTTCACCGAGATCGTGTTCGAGGTGTTCGACCGGACTGGCATCGTCTACACGGAGGAGGATGCAAATGCCTACCTCCACACGTGGTCGCTCATCGGTCACTACCTCGGGATCCGCGACGACCTGCTCCCGTTGACCCGCTCACAAACGTCCGTCCTGATGCCGATCGTCCGGCAGAGGCAGTTCGGCCCGAGCGAGTCGGGACGGGACCTGATGGCCGCGTTGCTGGAACAGGGGACCCGCCTCGCACCGCCCGGGCTGCGCGGCCTGCCCGCGGCGACGGTCCGGTACTACGTGGGCGACGCCACGGCTGACCTCCTGAGTGTCCCGCAAGCGGACTGGACAAAGAACCTCTTCGGTCCCCTCGCCGACCTGAGCCGACGCGTGTCCCTCGAGGAGCTGCATCGTCGCCTGCTCCAGAGCGTCTCGGAGAGGATCGGATTCGGAATGCTGTCGCTGGCCGTCAAGGCGGAGCGCTACGGAGACCGACCACCGTTCCAGGTCCCAACGTCGTTGGCGGCCCGCTGGAACATCCCGCCCTACAAGGGCCCCGGGGGTCGCTGACCCTTCGCCAGATCGTCCAGCTGCGTGGCCGAGAACGGAGGGTCGAACAGCGTTGCGTCGTTCTGGCGAGAGCGGAACAGGTTCACGATGAAGTTCATCCGGTCGTCGAGGTCGGCCCAGTCACGGGCACCGGTCGGCGACCCTGTTCCGGAGGTCTTGTCCCACTGCGTGATCGCGCCCTCGGCGGCCGTCCCGTGCAGCTCGCGGAGCCCTGGCGGGAACATTCCCGCCGGCAGGGGAGGTACGTCCCGGCGGAGATCGAATGTCTCGCTTGCGGTCACGAGCTGCATGATCGCCTCGGTGAGCGCGGTGTCCCAGGCCTCATCGAGCACTCCGCAAAGCTCGTCCGTCAGGGCATCGAGCGCCTGGCGGGCTGCGGCGAAGGGAAGATGGCTCACGATGTCGTCTTCGATCATCCTCTTGAGGGTGTCGCTGATCGCAGCGTTGAGCGCACCCGAGATGGCCGGTTGCAGGCGTCGCTGCTCGTGGGCCACAGCAAGGACGTTGGCCTGGAGGATGAGGGTGCTGCGATCAGCCGACCCGAACAAGGCGCGCCCGTAGCTGTCGAACGCGGTCGTCACCGCGGCTGCGTCGGCACCGGTCCCGACCGAGCTCAGGGCAGGCGCAACCTCGTCGGCCAGTTCCTGCGCGGTCGCCGGCTTCGACCCGAGGGCTTGGATCATTGCCGTGAAGATGGGGGCAAGCTCGGCGAAGACCAGCACGTTGCCCATGGCGATCTGCTTGGACACGTCGCCCGTCACACCCTCGACGACCTGCCCGAGGTGATCATGGGTGAGGTGCTGCACGGCCCGCTCCGCCAGGCCGTGGTTGAACCGGTGCAGGGCGGCCTCCGTGGCCTCGTTGTCGACCAGGAGTTGCTTGGCCCTTGCCGGCAGGACCTCGCCGCGGATGGTGGCGCCGGCCGTCTTCGACGCCCACACCGCGAACGCGCACCAGGTCGCATCCTCCCCATGGCCTGCGTCACGCAGCGCAACGGCGAACTCGTGGTAGCGCTGCGTGATCCACAGATTGCGCAGCACGGGATCCGCCATCCCAGCGATGTCCTGCACCGACGGGTCCATCCGCTGCATCGTAGGTTGGGTCCAGACCGGCTGCTCAGGACCTGGCGCAGCTACTTCGGGGGAGGAACCTTGACGCGGCGGCCCGGCGCCAGCAGCTGACCCACCGGTCCCTGCATGACTTTTTCGAACTGGTCGCGGCGGTGGGTGACCGAGATACCGTCCCAGTACTGGCCCCCGTAATAGAACTGGTCGCGGATCCGGCCCTCGACGGTGAAGTAGCCGGCCTCCTCACCGGAGGCGAAGTGCTGGTAGGCGATGCCGACCGTCTCCATGATGATCATGCGGAAATCCCAACCGTAGTAGACGTAGCGAGCCAGGCCCATGAAGGCCTCGATGCCCAGACCGCGGCGGTGCAGGCGGGGGTGCATCACGACCGCCGCGTGGCAGAAGCGATGACGGAAGTCGGCGTTGTACGCCACGACGAGGCCCAGCACCTCCTGGGAGCCGTGGGGGCTGACCACGAACTGGCACAGCACGCCGGGATACAGCTGCTTGAGGAAGTCGTCGTAACTGGGTGTCGTGCCCCTGAAGCGCCATTGGAAGGTGACATCGGGATCGCTCGAGAGCCGGTAGAGCGGCGCATGGTCCTCGTTCGTGAGCATCCTGAGGTGCAGCCGTCGCGTCTGCAGGCTCGGGGACAAGCGGACCTCGTCATTTCCGGTGAGCGGGCCGCTCACCGGATCACGTCGCTCTCGTAGGGGAGGTGCGCCAGCGCGCAGTACTGGAGGTATGCGTCGCGCACCGTCGTGATCTGGAGCAGGAGCTCAATGGGCATGATCACGTCGCCGCCGACGGCATCCTCAATGGCTGCCATCAGGTCGACTGCGCCCACCGAGTCCATGCCGAGGTCCTCGACGAGGTCGTTCTCCTCGGAGATCTCGGAAGGACTCCATGCGATTTCCGTGACGAACCATCGCTTGAATTCGTCGAGTGACATGACGTCCGTGCGCGTGTTCCCGTTCGACATAACTCCCCGTGCTCCGCGTCCCGGTCGATCGATACCCCGGGTGCAATCGACAGTATCAGGGCCGCATCCGGCGAGGCCCCTGGGTTTTTGTCTCGCCCGCCGAGGGTACGCGTGCAAGGCAACAGCGGGATTCGACGATCCCTCCGTCATCGGGTGTGGCCACAGATGCTCCGATGACGGGCGGTGGAAGGCGGAAGAAGATTTCATGTCCAGGCCAAGCGATCCGGAAGTCAGGGGCGGGGGCTCGACGCGGTTACGGCGTTCGGCGCTCGTCGCGCTCGATGGTGTGCTGGCCGTGGGGACAGGCGCGGTAACGGGGCTGGTCGGGTCCGGTCCCGCCTCGGCGACGCCGACGGGCCCGCCGTGGGGCGCGCAGACTGCGCCCCTCCCGACCGCACCCGATGCACCGGCCGCCAACCCCAGTGCGGTCGTCGACGACCTGACCTGCCTGACCGGCTCGTACTGCGTCGGTCTCGGGAGCTATGACAGCTCCAGCGCCGGCACGGAGAACATGTTCGAGACGTATGCCGACGGATCCTGGAGCGCCACCGAGGCTCCGACCCCGGGCCCCGACGCCAAGTTCGACGACGTGACCTGTTGGGACGTGGGGGCCTGCGTCGCCGTCGGGAGCTTCAAGTCCGGATCCGACCGCGTGCCGGTGATCGACCAGCTCTCCGACGGGGCGTGGACCACGGTCGAGGGGCTCCTGCCCGGGGACGCAACCAGCGGCGACGTTCTGGATTGGCTGAAGTCGGTGTCGTGCCAGAGCGACGGCAGCTGCGTCGCGGTCGGCCAGTACAAGAACGGGAGTGGCACCGTCGGCCTCATCGATACGTTGACCGACGGAACGTGGAGCGCGGCCGCCGCACCGGAGCCGTCGGACGTGGCGAGCTCGCCCGACACCACGCTGGGCGAGGTGTCGTGCCCCTCCGAGCAGTCCTGCGTGGCCGTCGGGACCTACGAGAACGCCTCGAGCGACCAGGAGGGGCTGCTTCTCACCGACTCCGGGGGCACGTGGACTGCGGAGGCAGCCCCGCTCCCTGCGAACGCGGTCAACTCGGTCGAGTTGAACGCCCTCGATTGCGTTGGGACCACCTGCGAGGCGGGTGGCAGCTACGAGGACGCGGGGAGCGCAGAGCACGGCGTGCTCGAACACCTCTCCGGCGGGACCTGGACCGCCACCGAGACGCCCGAGCCGTCCGACGCCGGCTCGGGCACCGACCAGAGTGCCGCTGTGAACTCGATCGCCTGCAGTGCAGGTGACAGTTGCGCCGCGGTCGGCTTCTACGAGACCGCAGGCGGTGTCGACGTCGGCTTGATCGACACGGTGGAGAAGGGCACGCCCGCGGCGGCCCGTGCCCCCGTGCCGGCCGACGCCGCTCCGTCCGGCACCTCGGAACTGATCTCGGTCTCGTGTCTCGCATCGGGCGCCTGCGTGACGGTCGGGGACTATGCGCCGGCCTCCGGATCGAACGACATCGGTCTGGTCGACACGCAAGAGGCGGGAACGTGGAGCGCCCTCGCCGCGCCGGTTCCCTCCGATGCCCAAACGGGCTCGACCGCATCCTCCATGTTGGAGGGCGTCTCGTGTGCACCCGACGGGAGCTGTGCCGCCGGCGGATTCTACGACGACGCGAGCGCCAACCAGCAGGGCCTGCTCGAGAACGTCCTCCCGGCGGCGCCGACCGTCACCGGTGTGACACCCGTGTCGGGCCCGGCTGCCGGTGGTACGACCGTGACGATCACCGGTACCGGTTTCTTCCCCGCTTCGTCGGTCGCCTTCGGTTCGACGCCGGCCACCAGCGTGACCTATGTCAGCCCCACCCAACTGACGGCTGTCTCACCCACCACGGCAACGGGCCCGACCGGGACGGCAACGGTCGACGTCAGGGTCACCACTGCCGGTGGGACCAGTGCCGTCTCGTCGAATGACCACTTCACGTTCCTGGCTTCGACCGGCTACTGGGAGGCCGCGAGCGACGGCGGCATCTTCACGTTCGGCACGGCCGCGTTCTACGGGTCCATGGGCGGTCATTCGCTCAATGCGTCCGTCGTCGGCATGGCCGCGACGCCGGACCGCAAGGGGTATTGGGAGGTCGCCACGGACGGCGGCATCTTCTCCTTCGGCGATGCAGGGTTCGACGGTTCCACCGGGAGCCTGCGGCTGAACGCGCCCATCGTCGGCATGGCGCCGACACCGGATGGCAACGGCTATTGGGAGGTCGCATCGGACGGAGGCATCTTCAACTACGGCAATGCGGCGTTCTTCGGTTCGACGGGCAACATCCATCTGAACAAGGCCATCGTGGGCATGGCCTCGACGTCCGACGGCAAGGGCTACTGGTTGGTGGCGTCGGACGGCGGGGTCTTCAGCTACGGCGATGCCGGGTTCTTCGGTTCGGCCGGCAACATCCAACTCAACAAACCTGTGGTGGGTATGGCAGCCACCCCGGACGGCAAGGGGTACTGGCTGGTGGCGTCGGACGGCGGCGTCTTCGCCTACGGCAGCGCCGGGTTCTACGGCTCCGCTGGCAGCATCACCCTCAACCAACCCGTCGTCGGTATGGCCGCGGTGACAGAGGCTCCGGGCTACTGGTTCACAGCGTCCGACGGCGGCATCTTCGCCTACGGCGCGGGCCCGTTCGAAGGGTCGATGGGAGGCAAGCCCCTGGTGCAGCCCGTCGTCGGCATGGCGGAAGGGTGATCCCGCTCAGCCCGACGCGACCTCGTGCAGCTTCCCCTCGGCCCAGAGCGCGTGCAGGTGGTTGCGGCGCACCTTGCCACTGGGGGTCTTGGGAAGCGTTCCCCGCTCGATGAAGACCACCGCCGACGGGCCGGCTGCGAACCGCCGGGTCAGTGACCCCCGGATCTCGCGGGCCCCGGCTCGGAGTTCGTCCTGACTCGCTGCGGTCGAGCGCGGTTCGACGACGACGACGTAGCGCCCTGAGCCGTCGGGTACGCAGGCGGCATTGCCGGGTCGGCAGGCAGGGTGGGCCTCCACCAGCGCGTCGAGAGCCCGGGCGTCGATGTTGCGGCCGGCCACCATCAGGACGTCGTCGGTGCGCCCGGCAATGAACACATGGCCGTCACGCAGGTAGGCCAGGTCGGCGGTGTGGAGCCAGCCGTCGGCGTTCAACGGTGACGTCCCATCCCCGACGTACCGGTCGAGCAACGAGGGGCTCCGAATCTCGAGTTCGCCCAAGGCAGTGGCGCCAGTCGTGCGCACCTCGGTGTTCAGAACGGGAGGGCCGCACGAGACGAGTTCCGTACCGCCTCCGGTGACCTCGTTCCATTCCCCGGCGGCCAACGCGTCCGTATCGACTCGCGCCGACGACCAGGGCGAGGTTGTCGGATCGATGGCCACGGCCAGGGCCGCCTCTGCCATGCCGTAGCCCGGGCACAAGGCGTGCGGGGCGAGGCCGACCTCCCGGGCGACGGTTTCGAATTCGCGGAGTCCCTCCGCCGGGACCGGCTCGCTCCCGACCACGAAGCTGCGAAGCGACGAGAGGTCGAACGAACCGGCCGATCGGAGCGAGCGGGAGGCCAGGCGCAGCGCGAACGGGGGCGACGTGGTCGATGTTGCCCGATAGTCGGTGCAGGCGCGCATCCAGCGGGCCGGGTCGGTGAGGAAGTCTTCCGGGGAGAGGAGCACCAGGTCGGTCGGCGTGGACCAGGGGGGATTCACGGAGCAGATGGCATACAGGGCGAGTCCGATCAGTCCCATGTCGTGGGACAGCGGCAGCCAGCTGCAGATCACGGCGCCGTCGCTGGGCTCGAGCCAGCCGTACATGGATGCCAAGTTGGCATCGAGCGCGTCCAGCGACAGGGCGATGCCTTTCGGTGTGCCAGTGCTCCCTGACGTGAATTGCACGAATTCACCACATGCTTCGGTCGCGCTCGGAGAGGCCGCCGACGCCCACCCGCTGAAGGGCCGCGCGGCGATGGGCGCCGCTGACAGCAGCGGGACCAGCCCGGGGTCACAGACGAGGTGGGTCGCACCGGAGAGTGCGCACATGCGGCCGATCTGGGTCAGGTACTCGTCCGCATCCATGCCCCGGGCGGGGTGGGGCAACGAGACGAGCGTCATGCCCGAACGCAGAGCGCCGAAGAATGTGGCGAGACAGTCGTGCGACGCGGTCAAGAGGGCAGCAACGGTGCCGCTCCGCCCGGCCATTCCTTGGAGCCAGGCAGCCGCCCGACGAGAGTCGGACCCGATCTCGGCCAGTGTGCGAGGGTGCGACCCGTCGGACAGGCAATGGATGCGTGCTCGGCCGGCGAGCGGCGCGTCGAGCGCATTGACGACCAGGCTCATGCGGGCCGAGAGTACCGGCTCCCCGTATCGTGCAAGCCCGCCACCCCGGTAGACCATGCGGGTACCCTCGACACGACCGACCGGAGGACGACATGCAACTCGACATCCACGTGCCCCGTTTCACCTGGGCGGGCGGACCCGAGGCCATCGGGCCGACCTTTGCAACCTTGGCCAGGACGGCGGAGGCCATCGGCGTACGGACCCTTTCAGTGATGGACCATTGGTTCCAGATGGACATGCTCTGGCCCGCCGAAGAGCCGATGCTCGAGGGGTACACGGCACTGTGCTTCGCCGCCGCCAAGACGGAGCAGCTGCGTTTCCGGCTCCTGGTCGGTGGTGTGACGTACCGTCATCCCGGCCTGCTGGCCAAGACGATCACCACCCTCGATGTCTTGTCGGGCGGTCGAGCCGAGCTGGGGTTGGGGGCAGCGTGGTACGAGCGGGAGCACCGGGGGCTGGGAGTCCCGTTCCCGCCTTTGCGCGAACGCTACGAGCGGCTCGAAGAGACGCTCCAGATCTGCTTCCAGATGTGGAGTGACGACAACGGGCCCTACCAAGGATCGCACTACCAACTGGCTGAGACGCTCTGCTCCCCCCAGCCCATCAGCTCACCTCGACCGCGCGTGCTCATCGGAGGCGGGGGGGAGCGCAAGACCCTTCGCCTCGTTGCAACCTACGCCGACGCCTGTAACATCATCGGCGACACCGCGACCGTGGCACACAAAGTGGACGTGCTCAGACGTCACTGCGACGAGGTCGGCCGTGCGTTTGGAGAGATCGAGGTCACTGCGCTGATCGGGGTAGCAGACGATGCTGGTCCCGACGTCATCGCGCGCGAGGCAGAGGCACTCCATGAGGCCGGCGTGCAGGCGATTGTGGTCCGCGCCGCAGGTTCCGAGCCGTCTCGATGGCTCGAAGAGACGTGGGGGCCGTTGGTGCCGACGTTGGCTGCCATCGGTTGATGGGTGGCCCAGGCCTCCGGGTTCAACCGCCACGGCTGATGCCTCGAAGCCGGCGCTGCCGTAATTGAAGATCCCTCCGTCGGCTGCGCCGAGCCGCGCGGCGCTAGGAAAACAGCAGCATCCAGTAGCATTTCGGCGGAGATCGGAAACGTACGAAGCTCAGATCGATCGTCTGAACTGGCTCTTTGTGGTGGGGCTTTGTGGTGGGCTTTTGTGGTGGGGCTTTTGTGGTGGGGCTTTTGTGGTGGGCTTTTGTGGTGGGCCGCCCGGGTCTCGATCCCGGCACCTTGGGATTAAAAGTCCCCTGCTCTTCCGGATGAGCTAGCGGCCCGAGCCAGCACGATAACGGGCCGGTCGCCTGCTAGGGAAGACTCCGTCCCCATAAGCTTGGGCCGAACGTCGAGGGATTCCCAAAGCGGGCTCATCAGGTACGGCGATCGATCGATCTGGATTCAGTCTGTCTCCATGATTTTCGCCACTTCACTGCAACCCGTTTGCTGTCGGAGGGAGTACCGGTAGGGACCGTGAGCGGACGTTTGAGGCACGCGAACGCTCGGCGTCTACGCGCACTTTGTTGAGGAGTCGGATCGAGACGTCGCAGAGAAAATCGGCTCGATACTGACTCCAAGTCCTAAAGGGCGTTCTCGCAAGTAGCTCGCTAACATCACCGGCTTCCGGAGGCCGGTCTGGGTTATTCAACTCGTCCACACCATCATGTGCAGTGCTGTTGAACAGGGTCCCGAGTCCAGGCAGTTGGTGACCGTCCCTACAGGTCTGCCCTTTGATTGCCAATCGGATTGCCAAACATGCCGCCGCGGCAAGCTAGGGCCGGAAAGCGAGCCCGCAGTACCCTGCCCCATACCGGCACGACTGGGATACCCCGTGTGTGTCATCGTTCCCCCGTGAACCGGGACGATTTGCGGTTAGCGGCCGCTCGGGAAGGCATCTCAGACACCAGCTACAGCATCGACGGTGACAGGGACGAGACCTACTGCCTTGGAATCGCTCCTGGTGGGTGGTCGGTGTGGTTCAGCGAGCGCGGCAACCGAAACGAGGAAGCGTTCTACGAGACTGAGAACGAGGCTTGTTCGGAACTTCTTCTTGCCTCGTCAAAGACCCCACCACACGAATCAGGTAGTCCCAGTCCGCCGGCTGTGGGAGTACCCGCAGAATCGGAGCTGGGTGATACCCCATGGGTGTCACCTCTACAGTGGAGATGATGAGTACTCGACCGCTCTCGCCTTCGTCGATGCGAGTAGCTCGACCAGTTAGTCAGATTCCTGCAAGTCTTCGCTTTTACGTTGACATCCTGGGTCTTGACCAGCTTGGCGGGTTCGCGGCACACAATGGCTACGACGGTGCATTCGTCGGCAAAGCGGGGAGCGACTGGCACATTGAGTTCACCAGTCACGAGAGTGGTCTGCCCAAACCGAGGCCCACGGAAGAGGACCTTCTCGTGTTCTACGTGTCGGAGGACCAACTTCAGGCGACTGCCACGAGCCTGGGTGACGCAGGGTTCGAACTCGTTCGCCACGAGAATCCGTACTGGGCCAACGCTGGAGCTGTTGTTTGCCGCGACCCCGACGGATACCTAATCGTCCTCTGTCCACATTCCGGTTGAGCTGATCTGGAATGGTCGCCCCTGTCCCAGAACCGGGTCGGTGGCGTTTATCGCTGCCCGAGTCCGGTTCCACCCCGGAGTAGTTCTTTGTCGGTCGATTCTCGGACCTTGAACCGGACAGATCGACCGAGCAGCAGTGGATTGAACCGTGACATCCCTGGCCTGGCGAGGCTCGTCAAGTACTTGGTCTCGCCCGGCCTGAGTTCGACGACGATCGGTTGAGATTGCTCGTCTCCGAATCGAACGCCGACCAGATGGCTACCAGGAGAGACGGTTAGGTCGGTGGTGCCATAGGCCGGCAACTCCCCTGCCACGACCCCATCCACCAAGATCTCCAAGGCGCTCTTTCGATCAACCCAACCGTGGTTCGCACGGTGAAGCTGGATCGTGGACGACTGCTCCTGGTCGGGTTTGGGAGACATGGAAGTGAGTATGCCCCTGACGCGCACACACTGCCCCCAAACGCCGGGAGAGTGGGACACTTCGGCACCAAGGGGTACTCGGACCTCAGCCAGAATGAGAGGGTGGGGCGACCAGACGACATCAGGCTTTCGTTCAACGAAGTCCCGGACATCTACGACAAGGTCCGGCCTTCGTATCCCGCTGGACTCTTCGACGTGCTTTTCCAAATGCTGCCGTCACAGCCCGAGATCGTGGAGGTCGGTCCGGGAACGGGCCAAGCCACGAAGGATCTCCTTGCCCGAGGAGCATCGGTGCTCGCCATAGAGATTGGTCCGGCGACGGCCGCCAAGCTGCGCTCGAACCTCCCTTCGGATCGGCTGCGTGTACTCGTCGGTGACTTCGAGGTGATGGAGATCGCAGGCGGAGAGGCTGACGCCGTATTCTGCGCCGCCGCCTACCACTGGATCTCCCTAGGGGCGCAGCCGGATCGGCCCGCTGCGATTCTGCGACCAGGGGGACTCGTGGCGATCGCTGATTTCATCCAAGTTGACTCGCCCGAAGATGCAGGCTTCTTCGCCGCTGCCCAGCCGATCTACGACCGACATGGCCAGGGTCATACTGGACCCCAGACACCCACTCGCGGAAGCGTCGATCCGAAGATCCGATCGGTGCTGGACGCAGATCGTCGCTTCGATTGCGTTGAGGTCCACCACTTCGACTGGGACCAGACGTACGGCGCCTCGGACTACCGAAACTTGATGCTCTCGTCCTCTGGCACTCAGATGATGAAGCAGCCCGACCGAGTTGGGCTGCTCGACGAAATGGAGTCATTCATCCGGAGCGATTTCGGCGGTGTCGCTACGAAGCCGCTCGTCGTCACCCTCACGACTGCCACCCTCCGTTGACGCTTGTCCGCCGCCTCTGCCCTGCCCCCGAACAGAACCGGAACTGCGCCTGGCTGCGTAGATCAGCTGGTGAGGGCTTGCACCTTACGATTGGCCTATGGAGCTGATGCACCGCCCAGGCGAACGCGGGGATCAAGAAGCGCTGCTTGGCCTCTTCGATGAAGCCGTTGTATGGCTAACAAATCGAGGCCGGCCAGTGGGGCACTCAACCGTGGTCCGAGCAGCCGGAACTGCGAAACTCGGTTGTCAAGATGACTACGGAGCCAGGCCTGACGATCGCAGAGATCGATTCGCAGGTCGTAGGTGCTCTCATCGTCAACGACGAATCTCCACCATATGTTGCTCCCGCGAGCGAACCGGAGCTCTATGTCACACTCCTCTTCGTATCTCGGCGTCACGCCGGACAGAGGATTGGACCTGTCCTGCTGGAACACGCCCGGTCTCAATGTCGAAGCCGTGGCCGGACTCTCCTGCGGGTCGATTGTTGGGCCGGGGCCAATCTCGATCTCGTTCGGTACTACGAAGGCGAGGGATTCACCGCGACGGAAACGTTCCGTCAGGGCGACTGGCCGGGTCAACTCCTTGTGCAACGACTAGCTCAATGAGCTCACATGGGCTGGATTTCGAGAGGTATCCCCGTCCGCCGGGATGGTGGGGCACCCGACACCTCGGGGACGGCCGCAGGGGGGCCGGATTCAGACTCAGTCCTCGATCTGCCCGGGTCCCTTGCCTTGTACGGCGTCGCGCATGGCCTGCAGCTTCTCCGGCGAATGCCCGACCCAGTCGACAAGCTCACCTACGACGCGCAGCGGTTCGCGGCTACGGAATGACTGCGTCGGATTGCCAGGGAACTTCTTGTTGGTCAGATTGGGGTCGTCTTCGAACTCGCCCATTGGCTCGATGACGTAAATTCGTCCGCGGCCTTCACCAGAGGCGAGCTCGGCGCCCCAGGTCGCAGCGTCAAGAGTCGCGGTGAAGTAGACGTAATTCATCACTCGGCCCTGTTCGAAGTTCGACTCGCGGCCGGAGACCAGCATCTCGCCCACGGCGAGATGCACCTTCGTGCCGTGCAAGTACAGGCCAGACTCGTATAGCTCGAACGGCACCGGTTCGTGTTTGGCACTCATGAGGCTGACGCTAACAAGCCGTCACGCGGCAGGTTTCTGTGGTCAGTCTCGCGACTGCCCGCAACGTGCCGATACCGAGCAGGTCCGAGGGTGCCGAATCGGAGTATCAATCAGACTTCGGTCGTGTCGTGGGCTAACTCTGGGGGACGGGCGCCCCAGTTCGCTGCCGGGCCTGGGCGCAACTTCCGGCACCGTGGTGCTACTCCAGGGCCCGAAGAAAGTGCACGTTTTTGCCTACCCGAGGGGTAGGACGGCTGCGGGGACTCAGCTGTCGGGCGTGACCGCATCCAATCGGCGCCGAACCTCCGACGTGTTCACGCCGAGAGCACCCAGCAGCACCGCCGCAGGATCCGGTGGTTGGAGAGCGAGGATCTGGGCCAGCACCTCGGTGCCGGTGACCTGGAGCTTCCGATGACCCTTGGGCTTGTACGCCTCCTCCAGCACTTTCTTTGCCGCGGGCGTTAGGCGGAACCGATCTCTTTTCAGCGACGTCTCTGATCCTGGGCTTCTTCGGCACGGCGCGCATCGGCAGTGCGGGAGCGTCGGCGCCAGACCCCAGGCCCAAGGCGCCCAGGGCTTCGTGATCGAGCGACTCCTGGGCCTGGCGAGCTTGCTGCAGGCTCACGCCCAAGGCGACTTCGATCCAGGAGTCTTCGCACAAGGCGAGCAAGATGTGATCGGTGCCGGTTCGGCGATCACCTCGGCGACGAGCCTCCTCACTGGCCTGCAGGTAGATGGCCCAGGCGTGCAGCACTTCTGGAGCAACGGATTCGGTGGTCATGATGACTCCTTGTTGTATTTGGTGTGCACGGACTGGCGGGTGACGCCCAAGGCGTCTCCGATCTGCCGCCACGACCAGCCCTTTTCCCGGGCGGCCGCGACGTTGTTGGCTTCGACCCTCTCAGCCAGGCGATGGAGCGCCAACGAGGCGCGAAGCCCGATCGCCGGGTCACCCGACGAGAGATTCACGCTGAGTTCTTCGATGTCCATGCTTGTCAGTATGGACTGACAAGCACTGTTGTGTCAACCAAAACTGACACAACAGATCGTTCCACCGCAGTGCCCCAGATCGCTGGGCCTGGGCGCACCATGGGGGCATGGTTTCGGCTCGTGGCTAGCCCGAGAGACTGGACCTACGACGACCGATCTGCGACGAAGAGCGCGAGGTCTTGCTTCGTCCAGATCAGGCGCGAATCGAAGCCCGCCTCTCCTAGCCATCGGAGCAGATCTACTGCCCGGCTCGGCTTGTCGTAGACGCCATCGATCGGAGTGACCGCATCGCTGGGATCGTCTGGGACGACAACGTCACCCATCACAAAGCGTCCTCCTGGCACCAAGCGTTCAGCGACCCTTTGGAAGAGGTCCGCTTTGGCCGGTCCGTCGAGGTGGTGAACAGCAAGTGCTGAGACGACGACATCAAAGGGACCTGGCGGCAGAGGGTCTTCTAAGCGGGCGATCGCGAAGTCGGCCTCGGGTAGCCGCCGGCGCGCATGAGTCAGCATTTCGCCACTTTCATCGATTCCGAAGAGGTGGGCCTTCGGGTGCCTCTGTACCACTCGGACAGCGGTCTCTCCTGTGCCCGTTCCAAGATCGAGAATGGTGTCCACTTCAACCCCGACAGTGGCCTGTGCCGTTCGATCCTCCAACTCCTCATACGCCGGGACCTCGGAAATAACCATCTCTAGGTAGGTCTCAGGGTTGAAGTGAAACTGACCCGAACCCTGTTCCATGGTCACATTTTGGCCCCTGCGCCCTGCCAGTTCGCGCTACTGCCCCAGTACGCCGGGACGGAGCGCAAGCATTTTCGTCGGCCTGCCGGAGCGGCGTTAGCCGTCGAATCCGGCGGAGAGGTGTACCTGCCGTCGGGAGCATTCCTGCACCGGCTTTCCCTTAGGCGGTGACCGGCTGGCCTGCGGTGGTGGCTTGTCGGAGGTTTGAGTCTGTCAGGACCCAGTCGCACCCCCTCCCTACAACCAGGCGTCAGGGATAATGGGATCGAGCATCGTGGCAACGAGGGAGGAACAAATGGGAATCTATCGTGAACGAATCCTGCCGCACATCATCAACGTCGCTTGTGGCACGAAGGCAAACGAACCGCTACGACGCCGGGTCTGCGAAGGCCTTGCCGGGGACGTCGTCGAGATCGGCTTCGGTTCGGGTCTCAATGTCCCCTTCTACCCAACGACTGTCACCCGGGTGGCCGCCGTCGAGCCGGCCGACGGGGCCTGGAAGCTGGCCGACAAGCGCCTGGCGGCGTCGAATGTCTCTGTCCAGCGGTCAGGTCTGGACGGCGAGTCGCTGCCCTTCGAGGACGACAGTTATGACGCGGCCGTGTCCACCTGGACGATGTGCACCATCCCCGACGTCGCTGCCGCTCTGGCCGAGCTGCGCCGGGTTCTCAAGCCTGGGGGAACCTTGCATTTCGTTGAGCATGGGTTGGCCCCAGACGAGCGGGTGCAGCGCTGGCAGCACCGCGTCGAGCCAGTACAGAAGCAGCTCTGTGGCGGATGCCATCTCACCCGGCCGATCGTTGACCTGCTGACGACCGCGGGTTTCATCATCACCGAACTCGACGTGTTCTACGAGAAGCCCGCTCCAAAGTTCGAGGCCGCCTTCTCCCTCGGCACCGCCTCGTCTCCTTAGCGTCCGTAAGCGGCCTTCGACTGCAGCCAGGAGATGGCGACCTCAGCGCAACGTGCTTCCTGCCCCTATCGGCAGGCCGCGGTTGCATCGTGGACAGGCCATCATGGTCGTGTGAGTGCGAGACTTCGCGGACGCCGTTGGAGGCTGGGCGGGGTTGCGTTCACGGTTCTCGTCCTCGTCTACGGCCTCTGTGGCGTCTCAAATACCAGTGGTTCTTCCACTGTTGTCGGCACTCCGACGCACCCCCAGATCCTCACCTGTTATGAGGAAGCGACCCAGTTCACCGGCGCTCTGCCCCCCGTCGGGCCGCATGACATCGGATTCGGCCCTGGGTATTTCCCGAAGGCGCGCCGCCTTGCGACCACGAATCCGCCAAACTCGGGTCGAGACGCTCAACTCACCGGGTACAAGCTCCCTCCGGTTGTCCATCCCGGAGCTACGGTGACCATGACAATCGCCCGCGGCGCCCGGTCCTACGTGGTGCAACAGAACCCATGGTCGCCACCTCAAGGGAGCGTGTCGGTCACGTACCAAGCCTGTTCGCACAAGCCTGGTTTCTTTCCCCAGAGCTTCCGGTTCACCGATGGTAGAAAACGGGGCTGCGTTCCCCTCGACGTGCGGGTCGGCGGGCAGCGAAAGACGAGCCACATCGTTCTGTCGTTCTTTGCTGGACGGTGCAGAACCTCGTCCTAATCCGTCAGGAGTGCGTGACCCAGGCATGGGTAGAGCGCGTCATAAGTAACCCAAGGCCGGAATGCGGATCACGTTGCTTACGTTGGAGTGTCCCTCCGACCGTTCAGACGGCCGCAGCGAGCTTGAGGATGGCCTCGATCACCACGTCGGGATTCGAGAGCATGGCAACGTGGCTGCTGGCAACCTCATACGTTGTAGCTCCCATCCGCTTCGCGACGAAGCGTTCCAGTTCCGGATTTACGGTGTGATCTTCCGTCCCCACGACGTACGCGCACGGCTTCGACTTCCAAGCGGCACCAGGAATCTTCTGATTGAACAGGTCCACAACCGGGACGCTCTGGGTGGCCCAGACAAGCTGCTGCTCCTTCGCCGACAGGTCGCCACAGAAGTACTGGATGCCCTCGCGCTTCAACCAGATCCGGCCTTCCGCGACTTCGATGTGATCCAAGACATCGGTTTTAGGAAACTGTTCCTGCTGGCTCTGCGACGTCTCGTCGTCGTCCGGGGCGAGCGCGCAGATATAGACCAGACCCACGACGCGGTCGTCGGTTCCAGCCGCGGTGATGACGGTTCCACCATATGAGTGACCGACCAGGATGGCGGGGCTCTTGACCTGCCCCAGAGCGCGCTTCACTGCTGCCACGTCGCCCTCGAGTGAGTCCAGGCTGTTCTGGGTGGAAACCACCTCATGCCCATCCTCGATCAACGCGGGGATCACTTTGCTAAAGCACGAGCCGTCAGCCCAGAGCCCGTGTGCGAACACGATGCTCGGCTTGTTTTCGTTCGACATAGTTCCTCCCTTGACTGGGCACGGACCCACGATCCGCGTCAACTACGAACGCAATGCTTGCGCCAAAAAACCGTCACGTCCACCGAATCCTGGGAGCACTCTGACCTGCACTTCTAGTTTGCACGATTTGTAATCGCCATGGTCATCTAGGTAGCCCAGTTCGCCGGGTCGGTGGGACGGTTCAGGCACCTTGGGGACAGTCCGGCAGTAGCAGTGCTGAACATGACCCTGGAATGTCCTGGATCCTGGTGAGACAATTCGGTGCGGATAGGTAGGGAGGTTGAAACGGTGCAAGAGATTCATGGAAACGCGAGTGGCCGCGTAACTGCCACTCCCGACGCTGTATTCAGTTTGATCACCAACATCGACCGCCTTCCGGAGTGGAACGAGGCGATCGAAAGCGTCGTGGATCGGCCAACCGAGCTGGTCACGGGTGCAGAATGGGTCGTACAAATGCACCCGAGTCGCATGATGACTTGGAAGAGCCGGTCAAGCGTCGAGGAGATCGATCGCGATGCGTTCCGCTTCGCATATCGGACCAGGAACGAGGACGGCAACCCTTCCTACGCTTTGTGGAGGTGGGAGATCAAACCGGCAGATTCCGGCGCAGATGTCAGCGTGAACTGGGACGTATATCTCAAGACACTGAATCGAAAGCTTTTGGCGGGACCGATTCGACAAAGGCAACTCCGCAAAGAGGTAGCGGCCTCCCTACGTGCCATTGACCAGTCCGCTCTCATGGGCTGAGGTGTGGCCAGACGCGTCTGACGATGTCCGTCCACTGCGGGACAGAATCGTCGCTCTGATCTCAACGACCTAGTACGAGGGTTAGAGCGACTGTGCCAGTTCGCCGGGATTGGGCGCCCCTTGGGGCATCCAGGCCGGCCCGATGGGGCCGGCCACTCCTATGCTGGGGTAGCGAGTGGTCCGACCCCTCAAGGGCCGCTGCGGGCCTCGTCTGCGCTCCCGTCCTCGCTCCCCTTCGGCGTCCCTTTACCGGCCTGACAAATCGCAATTCTCCATTGAGTCAGCCGGCTTCGCGCGCATTGTACGCGCGAAGCAACGCGAAATAGGGGAGAAGAGAGGCAACTAGGGGTCAGTTGAATTCGGATCCGACCTGGGCATTCCTTGATGTCCCCAACTAACGGAAAGCGGCTTGAAGCGATTCACACCCCTGTGGTCGCGGGTTCGAGTCACGAAGCGTCCACTCCGATCGACCCTGATCAGAACCTTGAGTGACCGCACACCCTTGAGTAACACACGTTCACGATTCTGTTTCCAGATCCGGCCCGAGAACAAGAAGAATCTTGCGTCAGACTGGGGAAGCGGCCGCACGTCGGCGCCGCAGGCCCACCATGTACGGCAGACCCGAACCAGCGACGCTCAGCGTCTTTCCGACGCGTTCGATGATGGAGGGTTTCGGCAACGGAGCCGGCGCACCAGACATGTCTGAGACATTCACGAAATAAGCCCGAGTCCGACCGATGCCTTCGAGGTCTTGAGACACCTCGTGTGCAGGGCTGGGCATCGGGTCCTTTGCGGTCTGGTAGAGCTCCTCGGACAGGAGCACGTACTCAGGAATTTTGACCGGATTCTTCAGCATCCGATGGACATGGATAACGTCGATCCCCACAAGCTTGCGACGCTGCCTAATGGTTTGGGTGGCGACGTCGCCAATATGCGCGACGAACTTGAGCTTCAGCTGTTTTACCTGGTTGCAACCGCCACATGGGCAAAGGTTGGTCTCGACATTGTCGCGCTCACTGTGGAAGGCGCGGTGCATCGCCATGGCAGCGTCGAGCGTCAGGGCGACCGTGGTATCACTATCGAGCGCATCGGCCTCGCGAGCTAGAAAAGCTGCATCTCCCTCGATCTCGATCAGGTCGAAGTCGGGCACGGCATCGATCACCTTTTCGAGCAGCCGGCCCGTGTTGACCTCTGCATGCGCAAGGCTCATACGGTGGAAGCGCATGTATTCGGTGTAGCCACCGATGTCAGCGATGAGGAGAAGCGAACGTCCAGAGGTCATGCGTGACCGTATCAATTTCCGCGAGATCCTCCATAGACTTGCAGGACACCGCCGATCGTCCCTGAATGTGCACGAGGGCGAGCGAATCCTGTCGTCCGTGTGGATCCGAACCGCCCCAATCGTGTGGAGGGCTGCCCGACGACAATCTGAAAAGGTGTCATGAAGAGCGTGAACATCCGATCAGGTGGCCGCGGACTATTGCACCGTGCGGCCGCGAAGCCGCTCGAGCTCCGCAACCGGGAGGCGGGTCCCGGCGGCCTTGAGGACGGAAACCACGTCCTCCGTGCGGCGGTCGAGCCGCTCCGAGAGAACAAATGCCATGTCGGCAACGATGGCCGTCGCAAGGCGCTCATGGCCAGCCAACCTGCTTCGGACATGGTCCGTACGCCACCTGATCATTCGCACGGCGGAGTTCGCACGAATGGTGGCAGTACGAGACGATGATGGCACGAAGGCCGACACCTCGCCGAGGAGCGACCCCGGACCGAGCGTCCCGAGAAGTCGGCCGTCCTTGAGGACGTCGACAGTTCCTTCCATGACAACAACCAGATCGTCTGCGGAATCACCGTCTTCGAAGATCGTCGAGCCGGCTTCTGCATATGACATCGTGATTTCTCTGTCGAGCTGGTCCATGTCTTCATCGACGACGAGTCGAAACGGGCACATCTCTCGAATCGTGGTTGCCCGCTCCGCACTCAAGCGCGTTCTCCCCAAGTAGTCGATCCGATCGCCTGCGAACGCAGTTCGCGAAACGAATTAATATGCGTGGAGATGTTAGCGCAACCCCGGGTCGGTTCTCCCTGAGTTGATTGCCGATCCCGGTGGCGACTCAATCGAACCCCAGAGTGATGCTGCAGCGTGATCGGCCGAGAGATTCATGTGATTGGGCTGTGCGAGTCTGAACGTCCAGTCGCCCAGAACAGTCTCTGACACTTGATGTTCGGGTTAGGATCACGGGCCGTCAGGAGGGTGATGGGTCCGAGTCAATCGCGTTTCATCGAGAGCGCATCGTGGTTGTTGCGTCTCCCACTCGAGACCCCAACCATTCCGTTCGAAGATGAAGTAACCGGCTGCACGCTCTGGTTGAAGCTGGAGTACCTGCTGCCGAGCGGATGTACAAAGGATCGTATGGCCACGAACATTGTGGCGCATGCAATCGCCAACGGCGATGTGACGCCTTCAACCATTGTCGCAGAAGCGTCAAGCGGGTCGACCTCGATTGCATTGAGCATGGTCTGCGCCACGGTCGGTGTGCATTTTCGGGCGTATATGCCCAAGACGGTCAGCGGGGAACGAGTGTTGATGATCCGTCGGCTCGGTGGTGAGGTTGTTCTAACTCCGGCAGAGGAGGGCATGAATGGCGCTTTGGCCGCGATGCTCAACGACCAAAGCAAAGAGGACGATCTCTATGCGGCCCGGCAGTTCGAGAATCCGCGGAACGTGTTCGCCCACCAACATTCAACCGGACCCCAGCTCATTCAACATGTCGGGGTTCGTCTGCATGGCTTCGTCGCCGGCGTCGGCACTGGCGGCACACTGATGGGCGTGGCACATTCTCTGCGGGATCACGGGTACGACACTGTCATCGCAAGAGCGATGCCGACCGCCACGTTTACCACTGAAGGTGACCCGGAGGTTGTGGGCGGGATACCAGGCATTGTCGAGGGCATGAGCCAGCTCCTCGACCCCAGCGCGGTCGGGCTCGAGGAACCCGTGTTGGTTCCAGAGCCGGAAGCAATGGCAACGGCTCGCGAGTTCGGGCGCCGCGGCCTGGGCATTGGCCCATCAAGCGGGCTCAACATCGCCGCAGCTCGGCGACTTGCCACCCGCCTCGGCCCCGGCCATCACGTGGCGACGATTCTGCCGGACCGCATGGAGCGGTACTTCTCAACCGCCTTGTTCGATGATCTAGTCGCCGAGCTGTAGTGCCCTCACAGCAATAGCGGTTTACTCTTCGAGGAGCGAAGTATTCAGTTCGGGCTTGTGCCCGACAGGGATGAAGAACTCGACTCCGAACATCTCTCGAAGCATCGGATCCGGAAAGATGTTCGGATCGATTGGATACTGGGACCGATGCGCGGCGGCGGCCCGTACTTTGTGGCCGACGAATTCGGACACGTCGATGCGCATGCTCGCCCCATCGTCCGTCGAATCTTCTGTTGCGAGATATCGAGCCACATTGTGTTGAGACTGCGCTGCGGGCTCGTCCGTAAGGATAGGTGTTGGTGTGGAGAACGTAAGGGTCGTCACGTCATCAAGTGCAACGACATGCGCATTGCGCGGCTGGCCCGTTGCGATGCCCTCTTCTCCGATGAATTCCCCCGGGCCCGATTGGTCGATCACCCGGACCTGGCCATCTTCGTCTTCTCGTCGGATCTCCACATGACCGGAGAGAAGAAAATGCATTTCGGCCGCTGCGTCACCCTGTTCGATGAGATAGAAACCCGACGGAAACCACTCGACGTTGACAAAGTCTGAGGCGTATCCGAGCGCGGTTGCTTCACGTGAGAGGACCCAGAGTGCTCGTACGAAGTCCTGCGTGCCCTTGAATCGGTTTGCCAGCTCGACTACCCATTCGGCCAGGCGGTTGCGCAGCAGCATGCTGTTTCGCTGGGATTGGCAATAGAAGACCCGTCTAGATGTCTCGGATCGAACTTCCGAGCATGCCACGGTGGTGGCTGATCCCACCGCGATGTGGTCAGGGTGACCCGAAAACCCATCAGGCCCGAAGGTAATCACAACATCGGGATCGAATTCATCGAGCAGATCTGAGACGACGCCGATGAGCACCCGGTTGTCAATGTCTGAGAGGACCCCATCGGGATACTCAAGGCATCTCGTCTCCGTAATCCCGAGTTCCCGACCGGCAGCATCGAGTTCCTTGGCCCGGACTGCAGTCAAGGTCGTCCGTGTGGCGACGCTGGCGTCCCTGATCTGGCCCGCTCCGCCCTTCGTGAATGTGAGCACTCGGACGTCTGCCCCCGCATACGCATACTTGGCGAGGGTGCCGCCAGCACAGAAAGTCTCGTCATCTGGGTGGGCGAATACTCCGAGAAGACGAGGAGGCTGTCGTCTTAGTGCGTTCACTCAGAATGTGCTTGACGAGGAGTAGCGAGTACGTTCCTCAGTCTATCGGGCAATTCGCGAGTGGGTTCTCCGTTGCCCGACATGTCGTCGAAGGAGGAGTCTCGGTGCCGCCGAGCCACTCACTGACCCCGGTTCATCAACTCGAAGGTGGACTCGTGTCCGTCCAAGTGGGGGAAGCTCAGTGGTCGGAGGTCGTCGTGAAGGGCCCGAGGCGCGAGACCAGTGCCGACAGGATCTCTGACGGGGGCCGTGCCTGCTCGAGAGGGATCTTCCACGGGCCGTCATCAGGGTCCGGGACGGTCAGATGCAATTGAACCAGCGGATGGACGATGGTCTCGCTGGCCTCGGCGATCTCGGACCAATGCAGCGGGCCAGCAGCGGTACTCGCCGGATGCAGGATGCGGACAGGAGCCATAGCCCTTAGGAACAATCGAAGTGACCGTCGTTCCAACTCCCACCCTCCGTGAGTCGGGACGAATTGAGCGCAATTCGCTCAGATCATCCAAGAAATGGAACCGCTCTGGCCACGCCCTCACCTTCTCAGGGTGTCACACGGCGCTTATCTGAACTCATCTCCCGACGATCCCGACGCCAGGCTCGCGCTTAAAAAGGCTCGAGACATCCTTGCGGGTGGTTCCCTGTTCTAAGGATCGACCGATTTGGCAGAACGAGGCCGGTATCCCCGTACGCGGGATCGGCGGACCAGGCGGATGCCGGATCTGCCAAGATTCTCCGGTGCCACCGTTCCGACTCATCGGCCTGTGGATGCGAAACGAAGCGGATGGCTGGCCAGACGTGCATGACTTCGTTGATCCCTCCGATGATTACAGAGAGACGATCCTTGCGCATCTGAACGCTGGGGTGCGTACGGGCATCGACTATATGGGGTTCTCGCGGTGCCGATTCTGTGGGTGTCAGAACGGTTCGGGCGAGCTCACCGACGGCGTATTGATTGGCCCGAAGGCCTCGCTCACTACATCCGTGACCACAGCGTGCGCCTACCGTCCGCCGTGGAGGCTCTGCTGCTCGAACCGAGTCCCGCCGATGAGGCAACCGTTCAGGCTGCTGTCCTGTACTGGAAGGGGGATGGCGTTGATGCGGAATGGTGGCGGACCGTTTCAGCAGTCCCCTAGCGCCGGGCTTGGGCGCTGCTGATCGGCACATATGGGACGCACGAAACGGGTAAGACGTGGCACTCCAAAGCGCGCCTAAGGGTCTGGTTCACCGAACCAAAGACCCCGAGCTGCTGGCACCCAGTTTGCTTCGACGCTGCGAAGACGTTCTGCTGGGAGATCGGCTTCCCGGATAGCGGGCATCAAGAGGATCTCCGCTGCTTCCAGTGCAACACCATAGGTGGGGGCGTCGATGACTACTCTGACGGACCAGATCGAGCCGCCCTCGCGCTCTGCACGACCAGAGTGTTCGACGAGCATCGCGTTGAGATTGGCCAGCCGGGCGTCATCTCGACTCATGGCAGACTTGTCGCCGCAGTCGTAGATGAATACGACGAGCCACATGATCGAAATTCCTACGTCGGTTCATCGCAGTAAGCGGATCGGAGCATCCACCGAGAGAGACTCAACGTCCAGTCGAGTAGTTCGCCGCTTGACCGCCCCCATACACCGGGAGGGTGTGATACCGGAATCTCTAGTGAATGCCGACAGCGCCGGTACGATCAGGCCGTGGGGTCCTTTCTATGGATGAGCAAGAATCGGTTGCTGCTTGTCTTGGTGGGCGTGGCGATTCTCGCCGTCGGAATCTTTGTCTGGCAGCCGGTGGGGATTATCGGAGTCGTAGTCTTGGGCGCAGCAGCGATGCCCTGGGGGACACTGATTCGGCGCCTCCGACCGCGTAGTGACGCCGTCGTCGAAGGCCCACGGGCCATGTTGGGAAAGATCGAAGCAGCACATCAGGACCCAGATCGTGATTTCCGTCTCATGAAAGACGTGAAGCGAATCTACTGGCGCTCGATAGATGGTGGCATAACTACTCATTTCGATCAGAGGATCAGTGCACTTACTGGCATCCAGGCCTTCATTGACATGGACCTAATCGGCCACGAGCGGATGCCTGAGTGGCTGACCGCGGCCGCAGAGAGTGGACGCGCCATAAGGGGGGAAGAGGAGTCGGGAATGAGGTGTATCGGCGTACGGGACTGGGAAGACCTCGAAGACTTCTGACCGTTCGGTAGGGAGCCTGACGGTGCCCCCTACCGCCGGGATTGGGTGCGGCCGTTCGGCACATACGGCTAGGGCAGGGTCCGTTGCGGGACAACTCGGGTCGGGCCAAGCTTTGTGTGTGCCCGAAAACCGATTCGTCGGGGAAATCGCCAGAACCTATGACCAACCTGGGACGGGAATGTGGGATGACGGCGTTCTCAAAGCGACCGTGGATTGCCTGGTCGAGATGAGTGACGGTGGAGCGGCGATGGAGTTCGCCATAGGGACTGGCCGGGTCGCTGTCCCTTTGGCTGCTCGGGGCGTTCCGGTCACCGGGATCGAGTTGTCCGCAGACATGCTCGCCGTGTTGCGATCGAAGCCTGAAGCGAGTGTCATCAAGGCCGTCGAAGGCGATATGGCCGTGACGTTCGTGGAGGGCGAGTTCTCACTCGTGTATCTGGTCTTCAACACGATCTCGAACCTGACGACGCAGGACGAACAGGTTGCCTGCTTCGAAAATGCTGCCCGTCACCTTCACTCCGGAGGTCGTTTTGTTGTCGAACTCAACGTGCCCAATCTTCGCCAGTTACCACCGGGCAGTCCCGGAGTGCCGTTCGCATTGACGGAGGACTACATCGGGATCGACGACTTCATTGACCGCACGCACAAGCAGATCTCCCGATCTCGGCACTTCAACCGGCTCCCTAACGGCAGTTTCAGCGAGTTCACGGCACCGTTTCGATATGTGTGGCCAGCTGAATTGGACCTGATGGCTCGGATCGCAGGCATGAAGCTGGAACATCGTTGGGCGTGGTGGGACCGCTCGCCGTTCACGGGCGAGAGCCGCAGTCATGTCAGCGTGTGGCGCCTCCAGTAAAATAGACGCAGTTGCGGACTGGTTCGCCGGCCCGGTGGGACAGTTCGGCACGTCGGTGGTGGGTGCGGGGGCAGACAGATGAGTTTCGCAACAAGCAGCAGCGGCTTTGGGCCCGTCACATCCCAAGGTAGGGGCGGTTCCCATCAGCTAGTGCCGCGTCATCCAACGTTCGCCCTGTCGCCTGCCGGCACATGCGTGGCACGATCGACCAGCGTCGAGGAGGATGGGTTCGCCAGCGGACCCTCCGTGGGGTGCGCTGGCGGGCCATTGCCATGACCGGAATCGAAGCTTCGACCTCTCCCCCTGCCTTGCCGCGCTGGTTTGGACCTAGAGCCAGCCCAGATGATCCGGCCGTCTCGGCCCTGATCGACCGCGTCGCCGCGGGGCCGGATGGGCAGACATCGGCGGTGGATTCAACCTCAACCTGCGGATAGACGCTGAGCCGCCGGTTGTCCTCCGGGTTCACAGGCCCTGGGTCCGCCGCGGGCGAGTCGCGGGACTGCGGCGCTTGCGGGAACGGCTCCAGCGGACGCAAGTCCGCGTCGCTCGGCCGATTCCGATTTCCGGCTGCGACCTCCTGAGGGTCGCTGATCGTTGGGCTGAGCTTGAGGAGTTCATCGATCACGTGCAGCCACGGACGGACCAGCACTCCTACGTCCGCCTATTCGAGGAGCTCGGACGCCTTCACACTGCGCTCAAAGCAGTCTGGGAGCCCAGTCCGCCCGAACCCCTCGACGACCACAGAACCTTCGGCCAACTGCGATACTCGGTCGGCTTCACACGCCGCAGGTTCGGACCCCGCAGCGAGCCGGTCGTGCATCGGATGCGCCAACTGACTGGCGAGCTCTCCAAACTCCGGAAGGAGGTCGAACTGCCATGCGCTCCGATTCATGGGGACTACAAATTGGGCAACGCGGGAGAACTGTCAGACGGCTCATGGGCCACCTTCGACCTCGATTTCGCGAGGGTCAGGGAGCGGCTGTACGACATCGCGGCCAGCCTGAACCAGGTCGCACCGAACGGCGGATTGCTCGAGCCCCGACGACTGCTCCACGCTTACGAAAGCACGGCTCCGGAACCCTTGACTCGCGACGAGTACCGATGGCTCCCCGGGGCTCTAGTCCTTGTACCCCTGCACTGGGCTGCTACCGCAGGGCTCGTGGGCGACGGCATCCGCGAGGCCGAAGGCGCGATGACCGCCGCCGAGGCATGGTGGTCGCGCCGGGCTGAACTCTGGTCGTAGTCCGGCGGTCGCGTCAGGAGGACTGGAGTTCTGAGGCTAGAGAACCGCACGGTATCGCTCCGAGTTGAACTGCCCCAGATCGCCGGGAGGGGTGCCCCAGCTCAAAAGGCTCCTCGGTCCTAGCTGAAGCGAGTCCTCACGGGAAATCCTGAGCCTCGACCGAGCAAGCACCGAGGTCCTTGCGCCAATGAAATGTCCGCAGGCACTTTCGGACGGTCCCATTCAGCTCAGCGGCACAAGTCCGGGCGCGTTTCCGGGCGCCCTCGTTGAAGACCGACAAGACTGTCCCGGTGGAACTGCGCTCGTCATCGAGCGCGGCGTGCGAGTACAGAGGCTGCACGTCAGTACCTGGGAGTACGGAGAGGTCGGGCACGATGAGCGATGAGGTGATAGCTGAGGCGAAGGGCGTGACGGCGGAAT
Source organism: uncultured Acidimicrobiaceae bacterium (assembly GCA_963719485.1). GTDB lineage: Bacteria > Actinomycetota > Acidimicrobiia > Acidimicrobiales > RAAP-2 > Bog-473. The sequence goes on along the minus strand of OY970387.1, from coordinate 979,958 downwards.
TGCTCGCAACTGTTGACCTCGGCCCTGAGATCGAGGGCATGGCAGGGCGCGAGCTCCGGATGCGAATGTTTACCTTCGAACCTGGAGCCACCTTCGGCCCGCTCCACGACCATAAGGACAGACCAGGCATCGTCTACATCCTGCAAGGAACGATTACCGACCACCGAGATGGAGTCGCTGCGGACTACGGGCCGGGTGTGGGCTGGGCCGAGGATAGGAACACCATGCATTGGCTCGAAAACAGAGGAACTGTGATCGCAGTGGAGGTTTCGGTGGATATCGTCTGGTCCTCCCAATAGCTTCGGCAACATCGACCCTGCCCCCGACCGCCGGGATTGAGGGATCCTGCTTATGGGGTGACGAGAGCATCGATCAGCCGTTCAATCCCAGCAAGGTTGGCAGCGAAATCATCTTTGAGGGAGTACCGAGCGGAGAGGGCTTGAGGAGCGACGTACGACACGTTGGTTCGATCTCCATCGGCCCAGATGAGCACCTTGAGGGGCAGGTCGAGAGCCGCGAGCGGCGCAGCCTCCATAACCGGAGTTCCTGCGGCCGGATTGCCGAACAGGACGAGCGTGGTGGGCCTGAGGTCGAGCCCCGCACTGCGGGCCTCAGCGGACTGGTCAATGACCGCAAAGATCTTCATTCCTCGGTCTGTGACCAGCTCGGTCAGCTTGCTGACGGTGGCCTCGAAAGAGTGCGGACTCTCCTTCGTGATGATCCCAGCGGGGAAGGCTGGACGGGTGGAGGTCATATCCAATCTCCCATGTCGGCGACAGATGGACTTGTTCTGTCGAAATCGTATGGTGACGAAGGCGGCCCTCAGGACGGGCCGAGTGTCCGGGGTATGCCGCAACAGAAACTGCGCCCGATCGCCGGAACGGTGGGCACACTCGCAACCACGGTGAGATCCAAGGTTCACGACTCCGGTCCCGTTTGACTTGCGCAGCGAATCGCACCCGCCAAGGCTCTCGGTGTGGAAGACGCTGAGGCCCGGCCCGATTCCGAAGCTCTGGCGGCGCAGCATCTCGACCTCTACGCGACCAAGAACGGTCCGTGGAACCCTGAGCACGGAGAACTCGAGGTCTCTGCTGATTGGGAGTTCTTACCCTCTGGCGATGCATTCCTCACGCGGACGGTCAAGTCTGCGGGCGTCTACTGGCTCTTGTGGCAACCGCGAAGCCGGAATCGCCAACATCGTCGACTCCTCGGACTTTGGGCACCGATCGACGCTATTGCGGCAGCCCAGGCGCAAGCCGAGGAAACGGCTGAGCGCCGGGCCGCCAAGCGTCTTCTGGGAGCTCAGTCGCGCCAGCGCCAGGAAGGTCGCTACCGACACGAGTTAGAGGACGCCATCGTGGGCTTCCTCGCCTTTGCCCCGGCACACCACGAACTCGAGCGCCGTATCGCAAAGGAGACCGCGGCCCACGCAGCGGTCGTCGGCAGCGGCCGAGTCGGCAGGACCCGCAAGCTCACCCTCGACGAGCGGGCTGCTCTCAGCGTCCGGGCCTATATCAGGCACTCCTTCACGAGCTATCACGACGATCTCGATGCACTCGGCCCGGAGGGCTGGGACGAGGAGTATCTGTATCGAGAGGTCAAAGGGACGGCGAACGACGCCGTCGAACGCTTCCTTGCAGAGCATCGCAGAAGGTAAGTTGACCGTTTCGAAAATGCACACGACGGCCGTCCCACTGCCGGCAGCGAGGATTGAAGTGGCCACTGAGTGATCCACCACTTCGGTGAATGGATTGATCAGCGTGTGGGTGGGTGCCCAGGCCAGGTCTGACTCAACTACACCGGCTGACGTCCTTTGGGACTGTCCTTCGTACGATCCGTCGGCCTGGCCCGGTCACCCACTCGACACCCCCGGTCGGACGGAGTGACCTAATAGGAGCCTGCCTACACAGGCCCGTCGCTGTCGTGTCCGTCGTCCCGCTGGTGTGGTGTCACCCCAGCCCAATCCAACGAAGGGATGAAAGTGACCACTTTGGCACGAAGCATCATGGGCGGCGTCGATACGCACCTCGACGTCCATGTAGCTGCGGCTTTGGACGAGCGAGGGACTCTCCTTGGTGTCCAGAGCTTTGCCACGACCGAGAACGGCTACAAGAAGCTGCTCGGGTGGCTCGCCGACCTCGGCCCCGTCGAGCTTGTCGGCGTCGAACGGACCGGATCCTATGGCGCCGGGCTCACCCGCCATCTCCAAGCCGAGCGGGTCCGCGTCGTCGAAGTCGACCGTCCCAAGCGCCAACGCCAGCGCCGGCGGCGCAAGGGCAAGTCCGATCCCCAAGACGAGATCTCGGCCGCCCGCGCCGCCCTTTGCGGTGACGCGGCGGGTGAGGCCAAGACGAGGGATGGAAACGTCGAATCCATGCGGGTTTGCGCGTCGCCCGGTTCTCGGCCCGCAAGGGACGGACCCAGGCGCTCAATCAGATGCGCAGCCTGATCTCGACTGCGCCCGAGCCCATCCGCGCCGAGCTCCGAGGCCTCAACGTCTTCCACCTCCTCGAGCGAGCGTCGACCTATCGGCCCGGAGTCAAGCGCGACGTCATCTCGCTCACCAAGTACTCCCTTCGGATGCTGGCCCGCCGGGCCATCACCCTCGAAGAGGAAATCACCGAGATGGACGGCATCCTCAAACCCTTGGTCAAAGAGACCGCGCCCGAACTGGTTTCCACTCTGGGCGTCGGGACGGACGCCGCGTCGGCGCTTCTTGTCGCCGCCGGTGACAATCCTGAACGCCTTCGCAACGAGGCGGCCTTCGCTCACCTCTGCGGTGCCTCGCCGCTCGACGCCAGCAGCGACAAGAACGAACGACACCGGCTTAACCGCAGCGGCGATCGTCAGGCCAACTCCGCGCTCTGGCACATCGTGATCACCCGAATGGTCTATGACCCTCGAACCACCGAGTACATCGCTCGACGCAGAACCGAGGGCCTGACCAAGAAGGAAGCAGTGCGATGCCTCAAGCGCTACGTAGCACGCGAGGTCTACGACCTTCTACCTCACGAGAAATTAGGGCTTGACAGCCCATAGGAGCATCGTACGGGGACACCTTCAACATCGGTGGAAGTAGTTGTGGATCCGTTCCGTGATGAGGTTCATAACCTCTCCGAAAGGGCGACCTGAAAACGGCTCCATCACGAGGTCGTCCGCCAGGAGCTGGCACGAGGCGTCCTTGGACCCAACAAAGAAGTGGTTCTTTGATGCGCATCGGAAGTAAGCCCTTCCGATCGAGCGGCCGTGGTTGTCGTCGATCGCCAGACCCCAGCTCGACCCCTCGATCTCGTAGAACCTGTGAGCGTTAGGGGCTACCTCAAATCCGGCTCAAGCCGTGATTAGTCGAACGCACGTTGACCCTGGGGTGGGTTCGTGGTCAGCTGCAGAGTTCGGTCCAAGAGTCGGTAACGGTGGCGATTGGCCAAGTAGGCCGCACGTAGGGGCGGAGCACTCTTGAACAGGTGCTTTCGTTGATCAGGGGTTGCGTGCTCAATGATCCACGGGATCAGGAATCGCGCTCGGCGACCGGGGGTGCGCTTGCGCGCCTGAGCCTCAAGCTGTTTGTAGGTTGTTTGGGGAATGGCCGACACCATGAGTGGAAGAACACTTTCTTCTTCCATCGTGAGGTGGGTATCAAGGCGTTTTGCCAAACCCATCATGCTGCTGACCACATCTGCGTGCTCAACCTCGAAGTCGCAGGAAGGATTGGCCAGGCATGCAAACCCATCGCAAATGGATTGGAGGTCAGCATCTAGCGCTTCATGCTGGTCCGCCAGCTCGGCGATAGGTATCCGAATCTCGTCGACGATGGCCTGGAATGCAGGAAAGAAAAGGCTGTCCTCGTGGGTGTGATGAAGGCATAGCTGTTCGCGGTACTCATCGAAGAACACTCGCAGGCCGTCAAGCCGTTGTAGCTCGGCAGAGCTCAACGTCGAGGTGGCGTCCACCAGGCGCTCGGCGTCGACCCGCAGCGCCTGGTGGATGAGCGTGACGAATAGTAGGTCGGGCTTCGGTTGGCCGGTCATGGGATCTGCGGTGTGCGGAGCAGCGAGATGCTGGTGGCGATCATGAAGACGAGCCAGAAGAGGAATCCGACGAGACCGACGCCGAGCCAGGGACCGCCGTTGGAGAGGGCGACGGTGAAGACAGAGGCCACGAGGAGGAAGGCGGCGCCCGGAAGGACCGCGGCACCAAGCCATGCCGGCATGAGCGCCGACGACGTAGCGGCGCGGCCCAGCCCTATGAGAGCGACCGCTACTGCTGCCAAGTCGAGCCCAAAAGCGGCCGCGTGCAGGGCCCACAGGACCTCGACGACGCTCGGGGAATGGGCCAGGGTCTCGGCCTTGGCGGTGAGGACGATCTCGATGATGTTGACCAGCGCGAAAAGCGACGCGATGGCCGCCGCGCCGAGGACCCCCATGGTCGCCCACCACCGATTCTCATTGCGGCTGGCGCTCGTCCATACCCCAGCGACGAAGGCGAAGAGCGCGAGCATCTCGATCGGGAACATGCCCAGCGGGATAATGGCAGCGGCCCGATGGTGCAGGAAATAGGCGCTGACCGCGCCCGGGGCCGCGTCGAGACCCGGCGCCTTGGCGCGAAGGACGTTTTGGACGACCAGGCCCGCGACAAAGACAAGACCGCCGATGCCGGCATAGCGACCAGCGCTGAGGACTGCCGGTGCTCCTGTCCGGGCTTTTTCTGCTGTAGCTGTTGTAACGGTCATCACCGGCTCCTTACTTAGAATGTGGGTCATGTCACTAGAATGACTCTCTAGTGAATGTGATGTTGATACACTGAAGTCGTGGTGTCAAGGGGGCAAGGAGTGAAACGACCCAATCGGCGGGAGGTCGCTGCCGCCGAGACCCGCCGCGAGATCCTGCGCGTGGCTCGGCAGCTGTTTGCCGAACACGGTTATGCCAACACCTCGGTGCAGCAGATCGCTGAGGAGTCCGGAGTTGCGGTGCAGACCATCTACTCGAGCGTTGGCTCCAAAGCCGCTCTCTTGCTTGCTCTCAACGATCTGATCGACGAGGAGGCCGGCATCGGCCCACTCGCCGCCGAGCTTGGTGCCGAGAACGACCCGGCCCAGCTCATCGGCAAGGCGGTGCATCTCACCAGGCAGCTCAACGAAAGGTGCGGGGATCTCATCTGGGTGCTGCTGTCGGCGGAACCCGCCGAACCAGAGGTTGCTGCCGCAGTTGCCGACGGCATGCGGCGGCACGAACATGGGGCTACTTCAGTCGGCCGTCAGCTCGGCTCGCTAGGTGCCTTGTCGGTCGGGATGACGCAGGAACGAGCCGCAACCGTCTTCTCGATGATGACCTCACCCGCGAGCTGGCGACAACTCACTCAGGCCGCGGCCTGGACCTTCGATGACAGCGAGGCCTGGCTAAAAGACTCCATCACCAAACTTCTTCTCGTATGACAGCGGCGCCGTTGGGCAGTGCATAACCGGCGTTCGGAGACGCGTGCAGTTCGCTCAACAGGTTACGATCAGACCAGACCGTTGGCGGGATACTGACACCTTCCCGATGCATCTCTACGCTCAGGTTGCACAGCGGCATCGGGTTCGTTAGCGGGTGGGCGTTGGTGCCGGCTGCAAGACCATTACCGGAATGCGACGGTTGTCCGCTCGCTGTGCGTAGTGGTTGCGTGGCGGGTAAACGGACACGTCCAGCTCCCATAGGCGTTGTCGCTCCTCGCCTTCGGCCTCATAGGCCTCCATCTCGTCCCGCTGACCGCGAAAGACGGTGCTACACCGCGGATTGGCTTTGAGGTTGTAGTACCCGGCCGGATTCTGCTGCTTGCCGTAGTTCGAAGCAACGAGCACGAGCCGATCACCATCGGGCACTCCGACGAGGGGCCAACGTCCGTGATTCGCCGGAATGGGCACCGACGGTCGTGAGCTCGATGATGGGTAGCCCGGTCAGAGCGGCCGAGACGGAGTGACGCCCTGCGCTGCGTCGCAGCACTGGACCATCGAGGTGGTGCAGCACCCGTGCGAACAGCCACGCCATCGGTCGCGTTCCAGCCAGAAGCCGCATACAGCGCTGCACGACATTGGCTTGGTCGAAACCCACCACCCCAGCGATTTCCTCAACCATCGAGAGAATGTAGCCCGCTGGGTTGTGGTCGGTAGGCGGAGGACCCTAGCCCCGATGTGCCGTTCAGCCACGCCCAGGTCCGGCGGTCGGGGACATTTACCCCACAGGAAGATTCCGTTGGGCGCCGAAATGAGCTTATGGAAAACTGCGGCTCATGAACATTGGCGTCGCCTACCCCCAGATAGAGCTCCGAGGCGATCCCGCCGCCGTCGGGGCATTCGGCGGAGCTGTCGAGCACCTGGGCTTTGACCAGATCCTTGCCTACGACCACATTCTGGGCGCCGTTCATTCCGATCGAACCCCGCCACTGACGGGGCCTTATACCGAGCACGACCCCTTCCACGACCCGCTCGTGATGTTCGCTTACCTCGCTGGCATCACCGAGCGGATCCAGTTCACCACCGGCATACTCGTACTCCCGCAGCGCCCCACTGCACTTGTCGCTCGCCAAGCAACCGATGTCGACCTCCTCTCGGGCGGCCGATTGCGCCTCGGCGTGGGGATCGGCTGGAACTACGTCGAGTACGAGGCGCTGGGCCAAAACTTCCATACCCGTGGGGCGAGGCAGGAGGAACAAATCCAGCTGCTTCGCCGGCTTTTCACGGAGCCGGTCGTCGACTTCACGGGCCGTTTCGATCGCATCGACAGGGCTTCGCTCGTGCCGAAGCCAACGAGACCCATACCAATCTGGCTCGGAGGTTCCGGCGAGAGGGCGTTCGATCGGGCGGCCCGGCTCGCAGACGGATTTATCTTCTTCGGCGGCGGGGTCGACCATGCCATCGACTCGTGGAGTCGGCTGCGCGAGCGGGTGGGCGATGTCGGAAGGTCCGTCGGCGATTTCGGTGGTGAATATGTCGCACTTAGTGGTGCCAACGTAGACACACTTACCGATGAGATTGATGCCTGGCGCGAGGCAGGCGGTACCCATGTCACGGTGGTCACGATGGGTCTGGGGCTGCACTCGGTGGCCGCCCACATCGACTATCTATCCTCGCTCGCGAGCACCCTCGGGTTCCGGTGATCCGCGTCAAAGGTCCGTGTTGCCGGACGGCACGATCACAATCGAGCTAGTCGACTACGGAGCGATGCAATCCCGGCGTATGGGGACACCTCAACCCCTCTGATGTGGCGGTTTACGCGTGATATAGCAAGATGCCCGCCTCTTCACGACGCTGTACTGCGCCCCTCGCCCGCAGGTGCTCTAGGTGTGCGAAGGTCTCGGCCTCGGCCATAGAGCCCCATGACCTCGCGGCGAACAGCTCATGTGACAGGTCGACAACGTTGGCCCAACCTGAGGCGTCACAGATCTCGAGCAGCACGTCCAACCGTTCGAAGTGGTGGCGCTTGATTTCTTCGACCCGGCCGGGCAGATCTTCGAACGGTTGCCCGTGCGCCGGCAGCACGGTGGACACGTGAGTCAAGTCGGATAAGCGGTCGAGCGATTCGAGGTACCTCAGGAGCGGGTCACCCGCGATCAGCCCTGAAATGTGTGGCGTGATGGTGGGCAACACCTGATCGCCAACGAGCAGGACCCCACCCTCTTCGTCGTAGAGGCAGAGATGATCGTCGGTGTGGCCCGGAGTGAAGAGACCGACCCAGTCCCGGCCGCCCAAAGTGATGTGATCACAATCAGCCACCCGGTGCGACGGGCGGGGTGGCTTGAACCATTTGAAGAGATCCCCCTGATGGGCCAACATTTTGGCTCGGGCTTCGGGTGGCGGTCCGACCGTGGATCCGCCCCAGGGCGCAGGCCGTTCGATGCGGATGCTGGGGATCGGACTCTCGTCTGGATCGATATCGTCGGCCGCCTCGAGCTCGCGATCGTCAATGTCATCGGGATCGAAGAATGTGCGGAAGCGGTCAGAAGTCACAAGGGCGCCGCCGCTCTCCTGGGCCAACAACCCCGCGCCGCCGAAGTGGTCGGGATGCGAATGTGTGACCACGATGGTATGTACTCGCTCCAAAGGGATCCCCGCCGCGTTCATGCGGCTCCGGAGGGCTATCCAGGACTCTTCACCTGGGAGCCCCGGATCGACCAGTGTGAAGCCCTTCTCATCCTCGAGGGCATACGTGTTGACGTGGCCCAAACCCGTGAAATCGATGGGAAGCTGCAGTCGCAAGATGCCAGGCGCGACTTCGACGATGTCCGGCGAAGCGTCCATCTGCTCCTGCTTGGGCGTCCGAGGGGTCGTTGCCTCGATCGGTTCGGACGTCGCCACCATTGGAAACTTACCTGGACTCGCCTACTACACGAGACATTGGGCTAGCGCCGGGCTCCGTCCCGACGGTAGGTGACACCCTTAACAGGAGCGAAGGCCGCGCGTTTGGGGGCACCCTTCGGGCACCTGCCCCATCGAGCACACCCTCTGCAGAAGCGTCTGTCGAGGGACGGTCCAACCGCTCGCGGCCAGCAAGCACCAGGCCACCGAGGACCAAATGATCGCAGATGCGCGAGTTGCTCGGCGACGTCGTCGGCTCTGGGGGCCTCGAGCGTCGCGGCCACGTCGCTTGCGGGCCCCTGTGAGGCTTAGGTGGGCGTGGCTCCCGGTACGAGCCCGGTCTGGTATGCGAGCACGACGACTTGGACGCGGTCGCGGAGGCCGAGTTTCTGGAGGATGTGCGTGACGTGGGTCTTGACGGTCGTCTCGCTGATATAGAGCTCCCCGCCGATCTCTGCGTTGGAGAGGCCGCGGGCGATGAGTCGAAGGATGTCTTGCTCGCGTGCGGTGAGCTCGTCGAGTTCTTTCGGCGGCACGTGCCGAGGGATGCTTGTGAATTGCTTGATCACGTGCTTGGTGATCGCTGGTGAGAGGAGCGCGTCTCCAGCGGCGACGGTGCGAACCGCCTCGATCAGCTGTTCGGGGGGGTCGTCTTTGAGCACGAATCCGCTCGCGCCAGCGCTGAGGGCTTCGTAGACGTATTCGTCGAGTCCGAAGGTGGTGAGGATCAGGATCCGCGCGGTGTTGTCGGTAGCAAGGATCCGCCGGGTGGCCTGGAGTCCGTCGACCTCCGGCATGCGGATGTCCATCAAAATCACGGTCGGGTCCAACCGCGCCGCCATGGCCACCGCTTCCAGTCCGTTGCTTGCTTCGGCGACGACTTCCATGTCTTGTTCGCCGGCGAGCAGCATTCGGAAGCCGGCGCGGACCATGGACTGGTCGTCGGCGATGAGGACTCGGATCGTCATGGCCGGTCTGAGGTGAGTGGGAGGCGGGTGCTGAGCGTGAACCCGCCGCCGTTTGTCGTGCCTGCAGTCATCTCGCCGCCGTAGAGTTTGACGCGCTCGCGGATGCCGATCAGTCCGTGGCCGTGGGCGTCGCTCGGCGTCGCGCCGGTGCCGTCGTCGCGCACTTCGATCCCTACCTCGTCGGGCGCATACCGGACGGTGACCTCCGCGTGGCTGGCGCCGGCGTGCTTGAGCGCGTTGGTGAGACCCTCCTGCACAATCCGATACGCGGAGAGGTCCATCCCTGGCGGGAGCGGGAACCGCTCCCCGTCGAGGTGCAGCTCGACGGGGAGTCCGGCGCGGCCGATCTCCTTGATCAACGAGTCGAGGCCGTCAAGGCCGGGCTGAGGCGCGAGCTCGACGCCATCGCCGTCACGGCGCATCACACTGAGCAGACGGCGCATCTCCGCGAGCGCGCCGCGCCCGGCCTGCTCGACACTTCTGAGGGCATCGCGATCCTCGGCCATCACGTCAGGGAGCTGGTGCCTGACAGCGCCGACTTGCAGCACCATCACGCTGACGGCGTGCGCCACGATGTCGTGCAGCTCGCGCGCGATTCGCGCCCGCTCCTCGGCCACGGCGACGCGCGCCGCTGCGTCCCGCTCCCGCTCGGCCTGTGTCGCATGCGACTCCGCCACCTCGGCCTGCTCGGCCCGCGCGCGGACGGCAAGGCCTGCAACCCAGGCGACGGCGAAGTCGACGGGAATGAAGATGAGCTGGTCGACCGAGTGTCCGGGGATGTTGTAGATGAGGGTCGCCGCAGCCGCGACCATGATCGCCAGTCCGAGGCCGGCCCGCCGAACGTCCCGACCGTTCCCGAGCAGGAATGCGGCCACCAGCTGCAGCGCAAAGAGGGACTCGGGGTACGGGATCAACAGCGGGTCGACGAACGAGATTCCCGCGGCCAAAAGCCAGAACGTCGCCGGCCCGGCAAACGGAAACCATCGCCGCGCGAATAGTGGTAGCACCAGGATCGCGAGCGCGGGAAGGCAGAACCACAGCGTCGTTGTCGGAGCTCCGGACGAGCCGCGCCCGAGAACCACCTCGATCATCGCCATGATCGCCAGCAGCGCGATCAGCAGGTCGAACCAGTACGTGCGGGCGAGATGTGCGATTCGGCTCACGCGCTGAACGTACTCCGCTCCCTCCGTTCCCGCCTCCTACCTACGTAGGAGTCGAAATCGTCGGATGGTAGGAGCCGCAATCCAGCCTCCCGACGATGCCGATCTCGCGATCGCACCTTAGGTTCGCCACATGGCACAACGAGGGTCGACGAAAGGAAGAACAATGATCGAGAAAAACCACCTGACCAAGCGCGACGGCAAAACCGTGGCAGTCGACCAACCAAGACCGCCGCCGCAAAGACCACGGGCATTCACCTGGGCACGGATCGTTGCCCTGGTGGTCATCGGGGTGATGTTGCTCGGCCTGACGTACATCGGGTTCGCATCCGGCGACGCCGCGGTCTCGGTCCCGCAGGGGGCGCACGCCGGCCAGCTGACCATGCACCCATGCACCTATTCCACCGAGAAAGGCGGCTACCGCGCCGACTGCGGAACGCTCGTCGTGCCCGAGAACCGGGCCGACCCCCGGTCGCGCCTGATCGCGCTGCCAGTGACCCGGATCCTGGCTCGCTCATCCCACCCGTTGGCGCCAATCTTCCATCTCAGCGGCGGCCCTGGCATCACCAACATGACGTTTCCCCAAGCGAACCGCCTGGCCGCCCAGCACGATGTCGTCATGGTCGGCTACCGCGGCGTCGACGGCTCTTCGGTGCTGAACTGTCCCGAGGTGACGGCGGCGCTCCAGAGCTCCGCTGACTACCTCGGCAAAGCGTCGCTGAGCGCGTACTCCCAGGCCTTCGCCTCGTGCGCGCAGCGGATTGAGCGATCCGGCGTAGACCTCGCCGGCTACACGCTGGCGGAGCAGGCCGACGACATCGAGGCCGCTCGCGTCGCGATCGGCTACAAGCGCATCGATCTGTTGAGCGAGAGCGCCGGGACTCGTCTCGGGATGATCTACGCGTGGCAGTACCCGAACAGTGTCGACCGCTCGGTGCTGGTCGGGGTCAACCCGCCCGGGAACTTCATTTACGGCGGAGCCGAAATCGATCAGGGGATCGAGCGTTACTCGGCGCTGTGCGCGCAGCAGCCTGCCTGCCGCGCCCGCACCAAAAGCCTCGCCGCGAGCGTGCAGCACACGGCGGCACACATGCCGAGCTCGTGGTACTCCCTGCCGATCAAGCCGGGCAACGTCCTGGTCGGGACGTTCCTCGGGCTCACCGAGGCGACGGGTTCGCCACTGACTGGGCCGATGACCCTCAACTCGTGGATCTCCGCCGCGCAGGGCGACCCGAGCGGCCTGTGGTTCCTCTCGGCAATGGCCAATCTCGTCCTTCCCCAGTCGTTCACCTGGGGCGAGTTTGCAAGCATCGGGATGGCCGACGCGCAGCCCGTCGAGCGCTATTTCAGCTCCGGCGCGGACCGGGGCTCGATCATTGGCAATCCCCTCGGGGAGTTCTTGTGGGGGGCAGGAGGCATGGCTCACGCCTGGCCGGCGAACCCGGGCGAGAACCAGTACACCAGCGTGCAGAACTCGAACGTCCCGACGCTGCTCATCGGCGGGACGCTCGACTTCGAGACACCGGTCCAGAACGCCACGAAGGAGCTGTTGCCGCACCTTTCCAACGGGCATCAGGTCATCTTGTCCGGGCTCGGGCACGTGGACGACTTCGACGCCTACGAGCCGAGCGCCAGCACGCAGCTGCTGACCACGTTCTACGCCACCGGTCAGGTCGACACGTCGCGCTACACCCCGAACGAGGTCAGCTTCGCCACACCGGACACGCAGGCTGCGGTTGCCAAGAAAATCCTTGCGACAATGATCGCCGTCGCCTTGTTGGCAGTGATCTGGCTCGTGGTGTTGGCGATCCGCATCCGCCGCCGAGGCGGTACCGGCCGCAAGACGGGCGCATGGATCCGTTCGGCCGGTCCAATCGTGTTCGGACTCGGCGGATGGTGCCTCGGCGCGCTGTTGGTGCTGCGGTTCTGGCCGAGCCGGCCGCTCGACGACCAGCTGCTGGCAGTGGTCTCAATCGCGGTGCCGATCTGGCTCGGGGTCTACGCCGGCTGGGTCCGCACCGACACGCCGAAGGCGATGCGGGCCAAGGGCATCGGTGCCGCTGGTGTCGGTGCGGTGGTCGGAGCCGCACTCGGTTTCCACGTGACCAGCGGAGGCATCGCGTTGATCACGACGATCATCGGTGCGGCCGCCGTGTTGAACCTTAGCCTGCTCGTGCTCGACATCTGGACCGACCGGGCCGCCTCCCGGGAAACGGCCGCTCCGGTGGTGGATCTGTCGGAGACGGAGCACCCAGAGACGGAGCACCTGGAGCCGGCCCTGCACTGATCGCCCGAACGGTGTCTTTGCACTGACCGCTCGAACGCCGCCAAGGAAGGACGACGTCATTGCTACCAACATCGTTGATGCAGGAACCTCACAGGCGACCACGCGGGCCGCACCTGGCTGGCAGCGGTATGCCTGGCTGGCAGGGATCCTCTTCCTTCTTGCCGTCCTGGTGGAGTCCGCGATCGGGCTCGGAGTCGGCATCAACCAGAACGACTCGGCCGCGAAGATCGCTAACACGCTCGCCGATCACAAGAACCGGCTGGTGGTGGTCGAGGGCTTCTGCGTCGTCTACGCTGTCGTGTTTCCGATCTACCTGTGGAAGCTGTACGACCGTTTCCTGCACACCGATGCCGAGGGATCGCGTGCCCTGGGCTCCTTGATGCTGGTCGGTGGCATGCTGTTTGTTGCCCTTCACGCGTTCAGCGACATCGGGATCTACGGTGTGCTCGACGGGAAGCTCGCAGTGTTCGGTGCGCAACACGACCACAGTGTCTCCTACACGCTGTATCTATTGACCTACGCCGTGGACAGCGTCGCGGACGTCTTCGGCAGTCTCTTCGCGTTCGCTGCTGGGGTGCTCGTGTTCAGGAGTGGCGTCTCGCCACGGTGGCTTGGGTGGGTCTCGATCCTCGCCGCGCCACTGCTCTTTCTGCAGGCCTTCGGCCTCGGCGGCGTGATCGCATCGTTTGGTCTGGTTCTCGACCTGGTCGGGTTCGTGCTGCTCCTCGTCTTCGTCCTCGTCAGCAGCATCGTCTCGCTCAGGAGCGAGAGATCGGTTGGCGCCCCCGCTCAAGTCGGGCAGAGACCCCGGGCCTGAGTGAACGCCGGACGAGTGATGCATCTGGGCAGCGGTTCGAAGGTGTCCCACTTTGACGGCGGACCGAGCGAGTGGGACGTCCCCCCGTCGTGCCGCAGGGTGGCACCCACTCCCGGCGGTATGGGATGGCCTATGAGTAGTCAGATACTCCGCCGGTCTTAGCCCCGGGGTGCGAAGAACTCAAGTGCGATGTTGTCGGGATCTCGAAACGACAATGCAGAGTAGTAAGGAGTGTCCACGATGCCAACGTTGGGGATGCCGAGTTCGTTCAGACGGATTTCCCATGCCTTTAACTCATCGCGGTTGGCACAGCCGAAAGCCAGATGATCGAGCCCCGGCCGCCGTTCGTTGAACGGCTCAGTGCTGTCCAAGTCAGGGAACTGAGTTACGCCAACGATTGTGCCGCCGGTAAGCCAAGCGACGCGCTGGAACGGACCTGTGTCCTCGTCAAGGATTGGGTCCGAGCCGAACAGATCCTTGTACCAAGGCACGCTACGTTCAAGGCTCGTAACCGTTAGCGCCACGTGAGTAATCGCAGGGAACTCAGGCATCTCTGTTCTCCCCTTCGCACCTCGTGGACGCAGCGAATGCTACCTCTTTTCCCGGCAACTCTCGGGGACTAAAAGCTATCTGGCAGCACCAGTCGCCGCGCTAACTGAGGCCCAGTCCCGGCGTACAGAGGCACCGGTAACAGTTCTCAGAGCCGGGTCGGTTCCTGTCTAACCGCTTCCTCGACGGACGTCCCCTCGAAGAAATCCGGGTTCGTCCCCGCCCAGAGCCGCACCGGATTGGTGAAAGTGAACTGGCGAAAACCCTCGGGGTCGAGGAGGTCGTGCTCGACAAGCTCCCACGCCTCCTCGAGCACCTTGCGGAAGTCCGGGACGTCCCAATGGCCGATGTCGCTGGCAAAGAGGGCGGGGATGCGGGCTCCGAGAGGATTGAGGCGCTCGTCGAAGGCCACGGCAGCCATGGGGTCGTCCGCCTCGCAGCCGAAGAAGTACTGGGAGTTGAACACGTCGTAAATGTCCTGGGGTGAACTGATGAGGGATTCGGCGAAGTCGTCGGTACTTGCACCCTCGACCATCGGCTCGGACAGCAGGCCGAGGCCCTCGTCGAGCCGGCTCAGACGTTCCTGGACCGGACCGTCAGCGAAGCGGTCGAACAGCGAAGTGAGCATCGCATGGTCAAGCTCGGCCGGGTCGTAGCGCGTCACAGCCTCGGCATTGCGCTTCTCCCAGTGCCCGATCACGTCGCTGTAGAGGTTGCAGGCCCACGCGGTGCCACCTTCCTGGAAGGCGAAGCGGAGTTCGGGGAACCGTAGCGGCACCCCACCCATGAGGAGAGAGCGAGCAGTCAGTTCGCCGGCGGCAGCGAAATTGCCGATGTGGTTGTAGACGAAGTTGGTTGTCGACATACGAGAACCCCATCCCGAGCCTGTCGAATGAAAGGTTGGGGAGATCCCTAGCTCGGCGCACCGACGCCATAGCGGGTCGTAATCGTAGAGAGAGCCGTGGCCGAGTCCGTCCATCCAGATCGCCCCTGGACCGCCTTCGGGAATCGGGCGGGGGATTGCGCCACCCATCATGACCGCGCGAAGGCCGAGATCGACCACAGCGTGCTCGAGCTCGGCCAGCGCCTCCTCGGGCGTGAACGTGGGGATGCACGCTACGGGGATGAGCCGGTCAGCAAAGGGGGCGTACTGCTCGGCAAGGTAGGCGTTGAACGCGGCCGCCATGGCTTGGCGGAGCTCGTCGTCAGGGATGTGGATAGGGATGAGTCCGTAGGTCGGGTAGAGCACGGCGACGTCGAGGCCGAGCTCATCGAGGCGCTCGTAGAGCAGGCGGGGGAGCATGGCGGTGGCCCGGTCGAGGGTATTGCGGGTGGGGATGCCCCACCAAGGCGTCTGGGTGATGCGGTGGCGTTTGCGAATCTCGTCGCTCACTCCTTGGAGCGTCTCACCGCTGTGCACGAGGGCGTCGAAGCGCTGCGCCACCGACTCGCCGGCCAGGTCGACCAGCAGATCCCGAACGAGGGGGAGGAACTCGATCAGGTGTCCGTCACTGTCGATAATCGGGTGGTTGAGCCGGGCGCGGATGCGCCGAACCTCGTCTGACGGCTGATAGTTGGTCATGTCCATGCGTCCTCCCTCGACGCGGTGATCCTATGGCTGAGCGCAGGTGCTGAAAGTGGGAGGCTCCACACTGACCGGCATCGAGTCTCTTCCGATGTTGCGCCACAGTCCGGCGAACGGAGGCAGGACGGGAGTAGCTGAGGACCGACGTATGACCTGCCCCAGAGGAAACGATAGGTCCTCGGCGGAGTCATACGTTGTGAACCCGACCCTCTGGAAAGGAATCTGCGGATGCGCCGAACCCCGGTCTATGTTCGTCGTATCTGTTCTCGTTCTGGCCTTGAGCACCTGCCTCTCTTACCCTGCTGGCGCTCGGAGCGCCTACCGCACCGGGGCAGTGATGACTTGATCGATCAGCCGGGCGTGTTTCGAGCGAGGAGGTATGCCTGTGGGACCCTTTCTGAGGCATCTGGCTGGCGGACAAGGCGAGCCCGGAGGATAAGTCCGGCCGAGGCCAGTAGGTCTGAGATCTCGTCCGGATCCAATCGGTAAGCGTCTAGAGAAACCGAGTGCCCGTATCCCTGTTCGATGTGCACCTGTTCGTTTCCTACTTGGAACGCCAAGGCCAAGCACCCATTCTTGACGAGGACCCGAGAAAACTCATCAAAGGCGGCTGGTAGCTGTGCGGGCGGTGTATGGATGATCGAATACCACGCCGTGATCCCTCCCAGAGTGCCATTTTCCACGGCAAGTGCCCGGATCGAACCGACTTGGAACCGCAGCGTTGGATAGTTCTGCTTGGCTATGGCAACCATCTGGGATGAGAGGTCCACGCCGAACACATTGAGACCTTGTCCATGAAGGAACGCTGTGACGTGTCCCGGTCCGCAGCCCAGATCGGCAACCGATCCCAAAGACTCTGCTTCAATAAGTTCAGCAAAAGCGACGAGCATTGCTCGATCAAACGGCTTCGTTGTGAGCGCCGTCCTGAGCAGTTCGGAGTAGTCCGCAGCAACGATGTCGTACGCGTTCCGGACCGAGTCGTCAATTGTCGAATCACCCACCGAGGCGACGCTAGCTGGCGGATGCTTCTTCCCCATGGTGCCGCCGCGTGGCACCACATAGCCGGCGGACTAGGGCTAGGGCAGTCTCAGAACATGCCGTTGGAGTTCGCCGATCGTTCTGGCACGTCCTGTATTACGTCCCAATGCTCGACAACCTTGCCGTCCTCTAAGCGGAAAAAGTCCGCCAATGCTCGGCCTGGTTCGCCGGGCTTGAGGATGAGATGCGAATGGGTCGCAACCAGATCGCCT
The DNA here is from genome assembly GCA_963719485.1 of uncultured Acidimicrobiaceae bacterium. Classification (GTDB taxonomy): domain Bacteria; phylum Actinomycetota; class Acidimicrobiia; order Acidimicrobiales; family RAAP-2; genus Bog-473. The sequence continues at coordinate 963,013 of OY970387.1, read as the reverse complement.
TCGGCGATGACCCGCTTGATATCGAGCCGTAACTCCGGATATTCCGTGCGGAGGTAGTGCACAAATCTGATGAAGGCCTCGGGACCGTCCTCAGCGTCAGGATTGTGTTGGATGTAGCGATCGCCGAAATGGTCAGAGACGGCTTTCTCTGGCTGGCCTGCAAACGCCATCTGGTAGTAATCGACAACCGTCCTCTTGTTGGCTTCGATGTCCACGGTCTCTCTCCAGTCTTTTGCCGCACTCGATGAGGCTATGACCTCGCCAAGGCGGTCTGACCTCACCGATCTGAGAGAAGGTCGCAATACGGCATCCCATGGCCGGCGAACTGGGACGCCCCCGCAGTGGACGACCAAAGCGTGGCGGAAGAAGATCAGGGTATGAAGAAGACCTTCCGGGCTGAACTGCAGAAGAGCCCCAGTAAAGGCGGATGGACCTACGTCGTCATGGGAGGTTCAGCCGAGTACTTCGAGACGAAGGGTCTCGTCAAGGTGCGGGGCACCGTGGACGGTGAGCCATTCCAGAGCTCTTTCATGGCACTCGGCGACGGCACTCACAAGTTGCCGATCAAGGCCGAGATCCGAAAGAAGATCGGGAAGGACGTTGGCGACACGGTCACCATTCGCCTCACGGAGCGCCTGTCGGGCTGAGGGAGGTGACCGACTGCCCCGGAGGGGTGCGTCACACCCGTTCCCAGCGTTAGAGGGCAGTCTCAGCAGGCCCGTGATTGCGCGACTCAGGACCCATCAGAAGTCGAGTTGGGTCGTCCCAGTGGTAGCGTGACCTATCGCCCGACCACCACCTGGAAACGGCCCCCGTAGTTGCGTCTCGACTCGCCTGCCGCCTCGTGCGTCGTAGAAGGCTTGTGCGGCGGTGTTCTGATCGAGCACCCAGAGATGAAGCGACCCTTGGGGCCGACGTCGAAGGAATCTCTGGGCTGTCTCTGACAGCAGGCGTGAACCTATTCCGCTTCTTTTCTGATCACTCCTGACGTGGAGGTTCTCAAGAAGTGATCCCCAGAGTGGGTTTTCGTCCAAGATGGTGTGGGCGAACCCGAGGACCTCATCATCGTGACGGACAACAATCGTGAAGTGACCCGTCTTGGGTTGGGCCAGTCGCCTTCTCCACACCTCCTGGCGGTCCGCGACGACGTCCCCGTCGAGGTAGGAGTCCAAGTAGGCACCTCGGTAGTGGCGTCGCCAGCTGTCGGCATGGAGGGCAGCTATGCCGTCGGCATCGAAGTCCGACGCAACGAAATACTGCGTAAGAGGGTCCTGTTGAGCCACGCTTATCTCCTCATCGATCCTGGCAGTGGCACCGTGCAATAGCCGGCTGCCGGACCGTCAAAGGGCCAGGTCCCTCAGGTCGCTCTAGATGAACGGTCAGAGATTATCCGTCACCGTGCAGGCTGCGCTGCAACCTAAGCCGCCTACGTTCCGGCGTTCGGGGGCAGGGCGGTCATCGGTCGTGCGGGTACATAATGTGGCATGCCCCGAAGGGCCTCGCCGCTGCCAAGTCTGGTGAGAGTTCGACCCGTCACCGGGAGGTTTCGGGCGGTGGTTGGTGCAGCGTTGCTCCCGGTGCTGCTTGGGGCTTCCGCCTGCTCGCTGAACTCGTCCTCACCGGGGAGAGATCTTCCGATCTCGGTCACCTCAGCCACTCGAAGTGTTCACCCGACCAAGTGCACGCTCAATGCATCCGGTACCCAGGCCATTGCCTCCGGAAGCTTCAGCCCGTCGGCGTCGCTGCCGGTCGTCGGTGGACAACAGGTGGGTGCGCTACAGCTGCAGCTACTTGTCGTCAGCTCCAAGAGTCTCCGGGTTGGACATTTGCTTGTCCGCAACCCGCAGGTCGGCGAAGCCGTCGCTGGAGTGTCGGTTGGGCAGACCACCTGGCGGCTCATGACGCCGATTGAGCGACTGCCGGGCCTCCGTCCGACTCGCTGCGAGGTGAACTACGGGGTTTTCGGCTGACGGATCCCATTCGGGAGCAACGGCGAACTGCCTATCCCGTCGTGCCGTTCAGCCACGCCCAGGTCCGGCAAGTGGGACACCTGTGGCAGACGTCGTGTTGACCCAGGCTGCCACCGGACGCTGTTGACGATTGCTCCGGTGGTGGGAGAATGAGATGGTGGCTCGCCAGCCCAGATTGACGCTGCGTAAGCGGTTCGTTGTGGCCGTGCTGGGTGTTGTGCTGGCCGGAGGCATCTGTGCGGCGGTGCTGGTGACGCGCAGCTCAACACAGGGACCCGAGACTGCAGGTCAGATGGGCGTCATTCCGCATCTTGTGCCGGATGTTGGCGGACTACATTCCGGACCGCAGAACAGCCGGTCCACTCCAAAAGTGACAACGGTCAACCCCGGGATCAAGTTGATTCCCTCAGCAGGGGGACCCGTTAGCGCCAATGGCGGTGCGCCCAGCGGTCCCGCCTTCCGTCCTGCGCGAGGGAAGGGTTAGTTTCACACCCCGCCACAGACCTTGATGTACGGCGATAGGGGGCAGATCTCTGTCCTGATGGGTCGTCTGACGACCACCCCACTGCTACTTGGTCCCAGATGGAGAGGATCGAGCAGACTCGTAGGGCGGAAGCAGTGAGTCAGACGGCGATTTTCGCCGCTCAAGTTCGCGCCGCCCACGCCGTCCTCGATCACAGCCCCATTTTGGAGGACCCCTACGCCATGGTGCTGGCGGACGCATCCGAAGAAGAGATCAGGGCGTTGTTCGACCTCATTCCTCCGGCGTGTGCTCGGGTTGCGCGGGTCCTCCCAAATCAGCGGGCCCGTTTTGTCGATGAGCAGGTCGAGCACGCCGTGCGAGGGCGATCACCCAGTACGTCATCCTCGGAGCAGGTCTCGATTCGTTCGCCTGGCGACGCACCGACCTGATGACCGCCATCGAGCTGTTCGAAGTGGATCATCCGATGACACAAGAGTGGAAGCGACAGAGGATGAGCGTCGCAGGGTTGTCGCATCCCTCCAATGTCCATTTCGTCGGAATGGACTTTCTAGGCTCAAAAGAACCTTTTCGTCGGGATGTCACACGCTGGCTTCGACCCGAATCGGTCTTCAATATGGTCCCGGGTCGGTGTAGCCGTCTATCTCGGGGTCGATGCGATCACATCAATGCTTCCTGCTACCGCAGAGCTGGCCGCACCTGGGTCTCGATATAGTTGCGTCCTACACGGTCACACGAGATCTCATGGATCAAGACTCGCGAGAATTCGACGATCTTGCCAGGGCAGCCTCTGCCGAGAGTGGCGAGGACCACGTCTCGGCTTTCGCGCCGGAAGAGATCGAGCCATCGTGAACGGTGCCGGATGGCACAACGCCCGCAGCGTTAACCATTCTTCATTCGAAGCGTGGTTCTCTCAACGGGTCGATGGGCTGCCGCCAGCCTCCTACGAGTGGCTTCTAGTGGCTGACAAGTGACGAGAACGGCTCTCCCTGCAGCTATGGGGTGTCCCATTGCCGGCCTTTATACGGGAGCACCTTGCGTTCGCCGGGTGTCGTAGTGGAGTGATTCAGAGACTTGGCTGGCTCACGGAGTAATCGGATCCGATCAGGATCGGCAGGTGTCGCTCCTCGCGATCAACCTGCCGTAGGAAGTCTTCCCCCCGGTGAGGACCGCACTAGCTGGTGGTGCGGTCGCATGCACCGCACCGCCGAACTCCGAGAACGTGAGCGTTGCGACCGTGGTCGTGGGTCCCCGAGGAAAGCCGCGCAAGGCTGCGGGAAGCTTCACGCCGTGGGGCAGGCGGTCACTGAAATAGAGAGTGCTGCGTACCCGGACGAGGCGGCCGACGTCGTCGAGCCATATGTGACTCGGACGCTGGGTAAGCACTTGGGGCGCTTGGCGCGGCGCGCAGACATGGAGGGGCGCGTACGCGATCTCATATTGCGTGGTGGCGACACTGTCGACCTCGGCCGGTCCGAGGTCGGTCACGGACGCGACGGCGTTAGGTCCGTGCAGTACATCGAGCGCGACCGACGCGTTGAGCGCCAGAGAGAGCCAGCGTTGCGAGCGAGGCAACCGAGGGAACGGAAGCACGTGGTACTCCCTAGTGAAGGCGAGCCCCGGGATCGGGTTGGCTTGGTAGACGGTCCCGCCGACGACGATGGCATCCTCGGTGCTTGTCGAGTGAACCGGGTGTAAAGGCTGGTTACCCGTCGAGCTGAAGCTGATGTCGTGATCGACCTCATTGACGTGAGCGTCGCCCGTGATGAAATCGACCACCCCGTGGCCCGAGAGCGAGCCGCGCAGCTCGACGTTGGGGCTCGAGGTGACATGGGTGTACGAGAAGTGCGCGCTTCCAGCCTTCTCGGTCGCGACAAGCACACCGGCGATCCACTGTGACGGGTTCGCTGGGGAGGACTTCTGTGTGACGCCCAGGGCAGCTCCGGCAGCGGCCACCACCCCGAGCAGGGAGAGCAGGATCCACGGAACAAGGCGACGCACAGGGCGAATTGTGGCCTAATCCGAACCGTGGATGCGGCGGCCACCAACCGGCGTTCTGGGACACCTCACTTAGCTACGCTGAGCACCGGTGTTCGAAGCCAGAATGCGATACAAGTCGGGGGCCTCGACAATTGGCTGGCTCGTTATCTTGATTGCCTGTGCTGCCTTGTTGGGCACAGGCTTCGGAGCTCCGGCACCGGCTGCCGCCGAAACTGACCGTCCTGCTGTGCCGGGTTCTCAGGGCGGCATCGCCGGCTGGACCGAGTTGGGGAGCTACGGCCAGAACACCCTTTTCGCCGACGAGGGTGTGGCGACGGTCTTCGAACCTCGTCGAAGCACCTACGAGCTGTACAGGGGGATCTTGTCGATACCGAGCTACCTGGCTGCTCAGGGCTGGACCCACATCGGGGACCCTGACTCGGTCCGCGGTTACATTTTCGACGCCTACCAAGGTCCGAGCTCCGGAAGCTCGAAGATGTTTCTCGTCACGACCCCGTCCGGCGACAGCTTCGAGTACGTCCACACACTCGTGCCGGGTGAGCTGTACAACAACTCCTTCGCCGCCATCTCGCCGGACACCCAATGGATGGTCGCCGGTGAGTGGGGGACGATGAGCCATCTGCAGATCTACCCGACACCTGTTCTCAACCACCAGACCCCTCCTGACGGCGGTCCGCTCCCATTGGCCGGGTATATCGAACTCGATCACGATGTCAACGACATCCAGGGTTGTGACTTCGTGACCCCGGTCAGACTGATCTGCGCCTCCGACGACGACTCGCGAACCCTCTTCCCCAACGAGAAGCCGCTGCTGGAGATCGACCTGCCAAGCTCGCTCCACGGCACCAGCGTGACGGCGCACGTGGTGGATCTGGGATCGATCCCGCAAGCGAGCACGTGTTCCGGCACCTTCGAAGCAGAGGGGGTGGACTTTGACCCATCCACCGGCATCCTGAGGGTGGAGATCATCGAACCGGGCGCCTGCATTCTCACCACGATGATCTACGAGTACAAACCGGCCGGCGGGCGCGGCTAAGGGTTCGTGGCATCGCCCAATCCCGGCGTACTGGGGCACCGGGTTCACCCGATTTACCGAGACTTTACCCGACGCAATAAGGATCAGGCCCATGTCTCGGTGCGGTCGCTCCGAGTCATGGGAGCAGCGGGGAGTTCCCCGCCGAAACGAGAAGGAGAATTGTCGTGACAATCAAGAGACTCATCGTCGGGAAAGTGTTGTTTCGCAGGCTGAGAATCGGCCTGCTCGCATCGGGACTCATCTCGTTGCTGGTTCTGGCGGGCACGGGACCAGCCAGCGCGTCGGGGCCGCTGACTGTGGTTGGTAACGGTATGACGGTCACCGTGGTCAACGTGCAGCTGGTCAACAAGGTGGCGGTCAACGTCAACTTCTCTGTGACCTGCACGACGGCCAACGATGTGGCGGCGGATGGTGGCACCGAAGAGACTCCCGCTGACACCTATTTCGTGATCGCCGGGTTCACGCTCGTTGAGAATGTCAAGGGCACGATCGTGAGCAACCAGATTTCAAACGGACCGAGCGGCGACTTCGCCCCAGTGACGTGCGACGGGACGCCGCAACCATTCACGGTTCAGCTCATCCCCACCAGCGGGCCCGGCTACAAGCCCGGTCCGGCTTTCGCGTCAAATGGGGAAGCGGGAGCGTTCGACAGCGACTCGAGTTGTGGGTTTGGCAGTTTCTTCCCGAACCCTTGCGATGCTGTGTTCAACTTCTCCGGACCGGTGCAGATCACCGGAGGAGCCCACTAGGGACCGCAATGGTCCTGTGACAGTTTTGGCGAGGGGGAGGTGACCTTTCGAGGCGCCTTCCCCTCGTCGATGTCGGGGAACTCTCCTTCGTTACGCAGTCACGAGAGGAACTATCCCCAGGTGCCGCAGGGTGCGCCCTGAGCCAGCGAACTGGGCTACTCCGGATTCGGCTGGTCGCCCGTGGCAAAATGAAGATGATGGGCGATGAGGTCACGAACCAAGAGCAACCCTCTCGCCGTTTCTTCGGCGGGACGTTTCGTAGCGGAACGGGCTCGGCTGTTGTGATCAGGGTGTCCTGGCCGTCACATTCGGAATCGTCGGCTACAAGAGTTCGGGGAGTGCAAGCGCTGTGTTCTAGGGGCTCGGCTCTCAGTGCGCTAAGCGGTGCCATAAGTCTCGGCCACTGCCTGACCGGGCACGGGCGAGGACATTGGACGCTTCAAGATTCCGACAGCGGCAGCCACACCGACTAATCGGTTCCCTGCCCCTAAGCCGCCGGGTGGCACCCCGTCCCGGCGGTCTGAGACAGGCGCCCATTACGCGAAACGACTCCGCCCAAAGGCGGGCCTTTCACTGGAAGGCCGAGTGGCATCAGGCCCTCAGCAACTCATGACAGCCCTGATGCGTGCGGCCGAAGCGACGAGTGAAGTCGCGGTCGACTTGGTGATCGACTTCCGGCTTTGTGCGTTCACCTCGTTAATGAAGGCACTCAGCGTCGAGCAGGCGTCGGCATTGTCGTTGGCGGCCAGGTAGGTCTGGGCCTGGACGAGCTTGTCGTAGAAGCTCGTCCCCGGTCCGATCCCGATGACGCTGTGTTGGAGGACCGCCAACTGGCCAGCCGCTCCCAGAACGGCGACGCTGAAGCTCGTCGTCTGGGGACTGTTGGTGTCGTCGGTGTCACTCACCGAGCAGTTGACCGTGGTGGTCCCGATGGCGAAGGTTGACCCCGAGCCGGGCGCACAGGTCGGTGTCGGCAAAGTGGTGTCGTCGGGGTCGCTCACCGTCGGTGCGGGGTAGGTGACCACCGTCCCGCTCGGGCCGGTGGCGTTCACGTTGGTGATGTTGGCCGGTTGGCCAATCGACAGGTCGTTGTCGGGCCACCAGGACGCGTTCCAAGTCAGCGCCCCGAGCTTGGCCTGACCGGTCTGGCTTGGGTGGAAGAAGTCGAGCGTCGACACATCGGATGCTGAGAACGTGTAGTTATACGTGGCGCCACCGTCCCACCGGCAGTTGGCGTACAACCCGCACACAGACGCCAGGACCCCATTGTCTGCTTGCTCCTGTGCGACCACTTGTTGGCGTTGCGATGGCGTATTCGCCGGTGCGAGCATCGACTGACAGATGTGCCCCACCGACCATACGATCTGCGCCGTTGAGTTTGTATGGAGCAGGGACCACAACTGGAAGACGTTCGGAATGGATGCCACGAAGATGTGTGCGCCGGCCGGGAGACCCGACTCGAGCGTCGACATCATGGCTTCGAAAGCGGACTGAAAGCTCGACGTCGGGGTCATCGATCCGATCGTCGACGTGCAGACGTCATCAGCGCCGATGAGGATCGTCACGTACTGCACTTGCTGGTGAACTGCGCTCTGAGCCTGCGTTAGGGTGTCGGACACCCTCGCCCCCGGAACGGAGTAGTTGAAGGCCTGGTCGGCGATCGACTCGTTGCGCTCCAAGATTCGTTGATAGTGGCTGGCAATACCGTTGGCCGGGTAGCCGTCCCCCGTGCTCCACGAGTCCTGTGGGTGGCTCCCGAAGGAGCAGCAGTCGTCGAACGCCTGAGTGATGGAGTCACCGATCGCCGCCATGCTGTCGGGGAGCGGGGGCGGGGCCACTGCGCCTGCGCCAGTCGCCCGGGCCGGCAACCAGAGGCCCAGCAGCAGGCATGCCCCAAGCAGCATTGTCGGCCGTCTTCCCCTGACCATCGAGCCCCTCCTTCTCACCCGCCAAGGTCTGAGCAGCAGGCGACCCATCTCGAGCACAACCTCTCGCGGAGTCGCTCCACCTGCGATGACAGCAAGGTATCACCGGTGTGTCCAGCCGCTGTCACTGGGTGGCGGGCGCATAACCCAAGGTGCTCCCCCTCCCGGCGGCGGCAATGAACGGGGGCACATAGCCAAACGGTCAAGGTTGCTATTGCTCAGACTCTTCAAGCCACTCTGCAAGGGTCTTGCTTCCAGACGGACGTGTTGGTCTAGTGGATGGTGCCCGCACGACACGACCGTTATCTGAGGCGGCAATCCTCAACGAGGGTCCGGTCTCGAAATAGCGAAGATCACCTGTCTCGACGTATTCCTGGCTGTTGTAGGAGACTACCCAGGTCTGGTCGATACGTTGTGCGTCCGTGATTACGAGGTTCTCACTACCTAGTTCTCGACGTGCCAGCTCGCGGGCTTCAACTTCGTCCACGACACCAACACTATGAGCGTGGAACTGAGCCCACCTACCCAGCGGTAGGGGATACCCGCGGGAGGGCGCTACGGCGCTGCGGCCCAGCGAACCTCGTGGGCTCGCTCCATCCGCCTCGACCTGCCCCATCGGAACAAGCCAAGTTCGTCCTCGATGTATGCGTCGCCTCCCTGAACTGCCGTTTCTCGCCGGGGAGACTGCACCCTTGCCCTGCAAGGGCCGAGGTGGCCATGATGGCTGTGTCCGGCTCGCCCGCGTGGGTAGTGCGGCGGGGGGAGCCGGAGGTCAGCGCAGGCGGTGCACAAGAAGGGTGAGCGAAGGAGGTAAGCCGATGTATGCAGCCGTTCGGCGGTACGAGGGCATCACAGACGACGCCGAAGCGGGACGCCTCGTCCGTGAAAGCTTCATGCCTCTCCTTGAAGAAGTGAGCGGTTTCATCGCCTACTACTGGATTGACGCTGGCGAGGGCACTATGGCGTCCCTCAGCGTGTTCGAGGACAAAGCCGGTGCCGACGAGTCCGTCACAGTGGCGCATAAATGGGTTGAGGATAACGCTGCTGCGCTCTTCCCAAACCCGCCGCGAGTTACCGAGGGATTGGTGGTCGCGAGCGACACGAAGCAGTAAGGACCGTCGTGGTTCGGCCTGTCTTCCACCGTTGAAGTTACCCCTTGTGCTCGCCCTCCTCTAGGCGGGGACCTTGTATAAACAACAGATGGGGCACAGCGCACGGAACTCGGGTCTTTGATCGTCTTTCCCCTTGGCGACGGCCATATTTCCTACCTGCATTTCATCGGACCGGGTATCTACGGCGACGCGGTGAGAGTGCTGGACGGTCTGTATATGGAGCCTCTAGAGGTTGACCAAGTGATCGAGTGAACCGCCCCGGGTTCGATGACTGCTCGGGTTATTGGGTAGCCGCCTCTGCGGCGGGTTCTGTTTGACGGTAGTAGGTCGCTTCGAACTCTGCTGGGGTGACGTACGAGTTGTCCTCGGTGATCTCGCCGTGGAGCCGGCGGTGGTTGAACCAGTCGATGTAGCCGAGGGTGGCGAACTCGACGTCGTCGAGGCCCCTCCAGGGCCCTTGGGGGTAGATCAGCTCCCACTTGTAGAGGCTGTTGAAGGCCTCGGCCATGGCGTTGTCGTAGCTGTCACCGCGCGAGCCGACCGAGGCGACGATGTCGTTCTCGTCGAGGCGCTCGGAATAGCGAATTGATAAATACTGGACGCCGCGGTCGCTGTGATGAATCAGGCCGTCGAGGACCTGGCCGTTGCGGCTGCGGTTCCACACCGCCATCTCGAGGGCGTCGATGGCGAGATCCGAGCGCAAGGACTCAGAGATCTGCCAGCCGACCACCATGCGCGAGAAGACGTCGATGATGAAGGCGGCGTAGACCCAGCCGGCGTGGGTCTTGACGTAGGTGAGGTCAGCCACCCAGAGCCGGTTGGGCTCGGCGGCGGGCTGAAACGGCGCTCGACGAGGTCGGCAGGACGGTGCTGGCGCTTGTCGGAGCGGGTGGTGACCTTGTAGGCCCGGCCGCGTCGGGCCCCTGAGAGGCCCAGCTCACGCATCAGGCGCTCGACGGTGCAGCGGGCCACCCTGACGCCCTCCCGGTTGAGCTGGGTCCAGACCTTGTCGGCGCCATAGACCTCGAGGTTGTCGCCCCAAACCCGGAGGATCTCGCCCTTGAGCTCGTCGTCACGCACCGAGCGGGCAGAAGGGGGCCGCTTCTTGGCCACCCAATAGGTGTTCGGGGCGATCTTGCACCCGTGCTCTGAGAGCACCCGGCAGATCGGCTCGACCCCGAAGCGGTGGCGGTGTTGGTCGATGAAGGCGACTATCGCGGCGGTCGCGGGTCGAGCTCCCGCGCGAAGAAAGCCGTTATGTGGAATTCCACATAACGGCTTTTATGTCGAACCAGCGGTTATGCGCAGTTGGACCTGATCGGTGAGCAACGTCGCTGGTGGGCAGGGTGGCGGCGCTCGGCGGATCGGCATAATCACAGGTCCTCCAAAAACGCGAGTAGGGGATCTTCCGGTCGATAACGTCCGCGGGGAGATGCCGTTGGCGCGGTTCGAGCCAGCGCCCTCTCTTTGAGGGTGAGGTCAGCGTGTTGGTAGATGTCGGTCGTCCGGATGGACTCATGGCCGAGCCACAGCGCGATGGTTGCGACATCGACTCCTGAGTGGAGAAGTTCCATGGCACAGCTGTGACGAAGGACGTGAGGCGCTACTCGCTTGGAAGCAAGCGATGGGCAGAATTCGTTGGCCGTGCGGACATGGCGGGCCACGAGACATGCGATTGCGCCTCGAGTGAGCGGTTTGCCGCTCGGTCCAGGAAACAATGGATCATCCAGCGCACCGCCACGCTCGTCCAGCCAGTCGCGCAAGACGATTGCCGTGTTGTCCAGCAGCGGAGTGGCACGCTCCTTGCGTCCCTTCCCAGTGCAGCGGACGTGGGCCCCGACGCCGAGCACCACATCCTGACGCTGCAGAGAAGCGAGTTCAGAGACTCGCAATCCCGTCTGGACGGCGACGAGCAGGATGGCGTGGTCGCGCCGACCTATAGGCGTCGAGCGATCAGGGGCACCGAGGAGAGCGTCGATCTCAGGTCGAGTCAGATAGGCAACGATCGCCCGTTCGGCACGTTTTGAAGGGATGGCCAATACGCGCTGGATAACGGCTGAGTGCTCGGGATGTCGGAGGGCCGCAAAGCGATAGAGGGAGCGGATCGCTGCCAGCCTGGTGTTGCGCGTTGAGATCGAGACTTTCCGTTCGTGTTCGAGATTGTCGAGAAATGACCCAATGAGCACAGCGTCAAGGTCTTCGATGCACAGGCGCGACGGCTGGATGCCAGCGACGCCTTGGACGTATTTGAAGAGGAGGCGGAAGGTGTCACGATATGACGCCACGGTGTGCTGGCTCGCTCGCCGCTGCGCCATCAAGCGCTCTGTGAAGAAGGCCTCAAGAGTCGGAGCTAACGCGGTCATGACAGATCTCCGAGCCGGGTGTCGAGGCGGAGTGCTGCTGTGGCGAGGAGCTCCGGGGACGCCGAGAGGTACCAATAAGTCGACGCCGGACTCACATGGCCCATGAACGTCGAGAGCAGGGGCAACTTCGCCATGACGTCATCGCCGTCGCGATACCAGCCGAGCAGGGTCTGCACGGCGAAGGTGTGGCGGAAGTCGCCCAATCGCGGACCGGCACCTCGGACTCTCGCAGGCAGGCCGGCCCTCTCGAGGGCCTGATTGAAGGCCTCGGCCAGATTCGCGGCGCCCAAGCGCGTTCCCCGCCTCGAGATGAAGAGTGCAGGCGAGACCGGTTTCGCCATGACTGCAGAGCGCCTCGATGCATAGACCCTGAGCGCCTCCACAGTGCTCTGATGCAAAGGGACCAGACGTGACCTGCCCTGTTTTGTATTGCGCACGATCAGGGTTCGACGTGTGAAGTCGACGTCACCGCTGTCGAGCCGAAGAACTTCGCCCACCCTGAGACCCGTTGTGGCCAACACCCCGATCACAGCCTGGAGGGCGGCCGAACGCAGTGGCTGTCCCACACCTTTGGCCGCCATCATCAGGGCTGCCACGTGGGCGTCTGAGTAGATGAATGGGGCTGGGCGACGCCTGCCGGAGGGAAGAAGGCCCACAGGTGGAACTTCGGTGCCAGCGTCAAACGCCGACAAATAACGGGAGAAACTTCGCACAACACCGAGCCGCTGGGCCCGCCACTGCGCTCCGGCGTCCGAAGACGAGGTGGCCCATTCGAGCGCCCGGCCACACACCACCGTGGTCTCGCCCACGCTGTCCATGTACGCAACAAAATCGTCGAGCAACTCACCAGCTCGTTCGAGTTTGTAGCCGAGGGAACGGCGAACTTTTAGGTACTCGTTCAGGTAACTTCGCAGTTCGCTCATGCCGCACCAGGCCAACGACGGGCGAGACCGACCAGGCGAGCCAGGTCGACTTTCGCATAGAACGATGTCGTCGTCGGACTGCGGTGACGCAGGACCTGTGCGATCTCGGACAAGGGCGCGCCAGCTCGCAGCATCTCGGTTGCCGCGGTGTGACGGAGACGGTGAGGAGAAACATATTCGATCCCGGCTCGCCTGCAGGCGCGATCGAGCACACCACGGAGGGCCCCAGTGTCCGCAAAGCCGACGAACGGAGCCTGCTGTCGCAGGAACACCCGACGGCACGAGCTTCGGGGCCGACCCCTCTTCAGATACGCGGCCAGTGCAGCTCCGACGTCTGCTGGTAAGGGGAGTCGGTCCTGTCGCCGACCCTTGCCGCGCACAAGGAGCTCGCCTCCGCGCCAGTCGATGTCTTCAAGCTCGAGCCGGATGACCTCACCTCCGCGCAGTCCGAGGCGCACCAGCAGGGTCAAGATGGCATAGTCCCGGCGGCCGATCGCCCGACGCCGGTCGCAACTCCCCAAAAGACGCTCTACCTGACCAGGATCGACTCCTCTCGGCAGATTTGGGCGCCAACCCGCGGCCGGGAGCACCGCCTGCTCGAGTCCTGCTGGGGTCACACCCTCCATTTCGAGCCAGCGCAGCAGAGAGCGCAGTGCCGAAACCACCTGACGAGCCGACGACAGGCCGCGTCCCTCACACGCGTGCCGAGTGAACTCAATGACATCGCCAGCTCCGAGGTCCACAAGGCCCTCGATCGCCGAACGCTCCGTGAAGAACAGTCCGGCCACATCCGCGTAGAAGGCGACGGTTCCGTCAACCAGGCCCCGCTCCTGGCTCAGATGACGTCGAAATCGATCGACCATCTGGTCCAAAGCATCAGTGGAAGCTGCCGTCGGCGGTTCGGGCACATCCGTCCGGCGCAAGAACCCGAGGAAAGGCTTCAAGGACTTCGTCGTCAACAGGTTCGACCGTCCCTCGTGGCGCCGGGTGACGAACAGCGGTTCGGCTAATTCCGCCGTCAGGTCCCGAGCCCCAAGACCCTCCATTTCGAGCCATCGGTCCAGATGGGCCAGCAGATGCATCTGCTTCTTCGCCGCCGACTTCGAGTACCCGAGGTCGATCAACTCCTGAGCAAATCCGGGTGCGTATTCCGCAAGCGGACCGCTCACTTTGGCCAACCACCGCTTCAACATGACATGCCTCCTCACTCCGAAGAATCGAAGGAGGAAGCATCGGTCCTCAGACCGTGATTATGCCGATCCGCCGAGCGCCGCCACCCTGCCCACCAGCGACGTTGCTCACCGATCAGGTCCAACTGCGCATAACCGCTGGTTCGACATAAAAGCCGAGGCCGCCTTCAAGATCTCATTGGCCCGGCGCAGCTCGAAGTTCTCCTTTTCCAGCTCTTTCATCCGGGCCCGCTCGTCGGTAGTCAGCCCGGGCCGTTCGCCGGCATCTGTCTCGGCCCGTCTGACCCACTGTCGAAGTGTCTCGTGGTTGATCGCCAGCTTCGCCGCGATTGACTCGATGGCTTTCCACTGCGACGGGTACTCGCTTTGGTGATCGAAGACCATCCGCACGGCCCGTTCCCGGACTTCGGGCGGATAAGGACCTCGTCCCGCCTTGCTCTTCTCTGGCATTGCTCCATCCTCTCAGGAGCAGTCACCAATCCCGGGGCGGTTCAGAGCTCTTTCGGAGACCCGAACGCTTCATTGCTCAGACCTTTTGTACGGAGTGCCGTTGAGGAGATCCCTGACGCTGAGGTGGTCGCGTTCGTGGAATCGCGAGAGTCCTGGGAGATCGCGCCGTACTGGATCTCGTCCCCCGCCCCGCCGAGATTCCTCGATCGCTGGGTCGTGCATTGGAAGGTGAGTCCAGATGGATCCCAGTCCCACAAGAGCTTCTTCCGCATGGCTGACTTCGTGGAGGAACATCCAGATGTCGATGCACACAATCTGCCGGAGACCGGGGTCGTCGGCGAAGGCTTGCCTCACGACATGATCAGGTCGGCGTGGAAGCCCGCCGATGGCGAATTCAGAAGATGGGAACGAGAGCAAGGGCCGTGAAAAATAGGACCCGAGATCTGGCCATCTGGGGCGGCTCATGGGTATCCCAGTTGTGCCGAACTGCTCCACCGAACCGGCGATCTGGGGTAGTCGGATATTGCCGACGTTGAGTTGGGTATCAGAGGCCGCAGGCGGAACTCATCTTCTCGGGCAGTCGACAACGGAGTTGGCTGTTCCGTGAGATCGGGGTACCAGCGGCACGACGGTCGCGCCAAGCCGTCGCAGTGCCCCAGGGACGGGGCGGAAGGCCTCCGTTCCTAACCGCCTTGGGACGGAGGCCATTTCGCGCCTTATGCCTTCTCACTTGCATGGCTGCTGGTGCTCTCACAACCGGCGTACGGCGACACATGTCCGCTGCTCGGGTATTGGCGGATGCCCTTGGAGTGTGCTCCCGACCTAGGCCTCGCCAACGAGCTCGCACACGTCCACGCTGACGAAGACCGCGGGGGCCTCAGGCATCTCGCGCAGCGTGTTGAAGGTCGCTTCGGCCGACCTGGCGTGTTCTTCGGTATCGAACAGCCAGAAGGAATGCTGGATTAGATCCCCACCATCGACCGTTCGCGCCCAGTAGCCACCGTTTGATCCGGTCATACTCCGGAGCATCGCTTCTCCATGATCGCTGACCATCGCAAGTGTTTCGTCGGCGTGATCAGGCTTGATTTGCACCCGACCGATAACTGCAAACATGCTCGCCCTCCAATCTGCGGGTCAACCAAGTGGCGACGAGAAACGAGTCTTGTACAGGTTCCAGACGATGGCCACCGATCTCAGTTGCTTCTCAGGACGCGATCGAGTGGCGACGCTGCCCGCGGCCCGGCAGCGAGCAGTGCAATTCAGGGTCGACCGGCTGAGCCGAAAATGAACCATCGCGTCGCCTGGATCTCAGTCGTCCAGCCCTCTGCCTCGATCAGTAACTGCAGCTCGTCTGGCTCGTACATCACACTGACTACCCGGTACCGCGATCCGTCGCTAAGACGACGCAGGTGAAGGTCGGTGTCGTATCGGACGACGAATGGATCCTTCGTAGTCGGGTCTGGCAATGGGTCGTTTCGATTGTCGATAAGGAACGCTCGGCCCGAAGGAGTGAGCCATGAGTCAACGAGGGACCAGAACTCGCCAAATCGGGACCTTGGTACGTGCGATAGCCAGAAGGAGAAGAACACAGCGTCATATGTAGAGTCTGCTTGCCAATCGAACAGATCCTCTACGACATAGTTGACATCGGAGCGTCCCACCCGTTCCTGGTTGAGTGCGAGAACCTCTGGCGAACTGTCCACAACCGTGAGACGGTCGGCTGTCGGTGCGAGACGCTCAGTCCACCAACCAGTTCCTCCCGCCACTTCCAAGACTGAGCCCTCAGCACCAAAGGACGTGAGGGCGTCGTCCACGACCGCTACCTGGCGCTGCCACTCGACCAGCTGCTCTTCGCCCCGGTGATACCGACCCCGTCGCTGCCACCATTCGTCATACTCGGGCGCTCGCGCCCGGTAGTAGGAACGCTGCTCGGCGAGCAGGTCATCGTCGTTCACGTCCACAGCTTCGCGCTCGTAGGCGAGTGCCTCAAAGACGGACGGGTGCACCTCCTCCCGGCGTTCGGGGGCAGGCGGTTGGGCGGCCTAAGCGAGATAATCGCAGGGATGGGCTTGCCCGAGGACGATCCTCTCCCCGATATCGAGGCGTTTTTCGCTAGCCGCAAGTTTCGGGTAGTCGTTCACGAAGAACCCCCACCAGAACCAACACCCGATGAATGGCGTCGAATGTCTTCAGCATCGCGGCGAGCTAGGCGGGACTTCGGTGCGCCATATTGGGCCGATCTACAAAGGATTGAAACCTCGAAGCTGGTCCGCTGGTACGGAGCCGGTGAGACGCCTGAGGCTGCCATTCGTTCAGCTCGAAAGAGGTACAGGGTCGAGGAAGCTGACTACTGAATCCAACGATTTCGGTGGTCACCAACCCGGCACACAGGGACACTGGGCAAACTTGGATCAGTGAGTGCCCTAGAAGATCGGTTACGAGCCTCCCTGAAGGAAGCCATGAAGTCCCGCCACGCGATAGCGAGGTCGGCGATCCGTTCCGCCCTGGGGCCATCGACAACGCCGGGTCCGTCGGCGTGAACAACAACCCAGACCTGTCAAGCAGATCTGGCCACATTGCTGGCAGCGTTCAGGGGCTCGCCGCCGGCGATGCCGCTCGAAGGGAACTGGACGAGGGGCAGATCATCGAGATTGTGCGAGCCGAGGTGACAAACCGAAATACGGCCGCCGAGGAATACGAAGAGTTGGGCAGGATCGACGAGGCTGATCGCCTTCGCTCGGAATGCGACGTCCTGCTCCGGCTACTCACGAACGAGATTGCCGGGTAGCCACCGGCCCGGCGGTAGGGGGCGGTGCGGACCGGCGAGCGATAGCTTTTGCAACCGTGACGGACTTTGGCAAGCTGGAGAGTTGCGACCGTTGCGGAATGACTTGGACTGTCCGTGCTTTGGGACTACGGGACGGACGATCCGTTTCAATCCCGCCAGAGGAGGTAGATCTTGTTCGCCCACCCTGTCGTCGTTGCGGCGGAACGGAATGGACCCTCGAAGAACGTGATCCCGATCGCTGAAGGGCGTCACCTTCCCAGCGAAGTGGGACACCCTGCTCAGGTCACGGCCCGACCGAAACGAGAATCATGGAGTGCGCCGGAGATGGAACTACGACGGCGGGAGTCGCTCATTCCTCGCCTACCTGCGGGCCATGTCTGGCAAGCCGGGATTTGTGGGATTTCTAGGAGCCGCCCTGGTATTCGGGGCCGCCAGTCGGCACGAACCCTTGTTGCGAACAGCCCTGATCGCCGTCGGGGAACTAGCGGCGATTGTGCTCGTGGGATTTGTCCGTTTGGCGTGTAGGCACGGAGCACGGAGTTCGGAGGGCCTAGCCCACTCGTGTCGAACTGCCCCACCGTCCCGGCGGTAGGGGGCAGGATCCTACTGACCGTCTGCGGTTCAAGGTCTACGGCCGACCCCTAAAGACTCGCATGAATTCCAAGGCAACCATTCGGCCATGCTGCTGTGTGGCCCGAGGATCGGCGGGGTCGAAAACTTCCATGGGCAATCCCGTTTCGTGACTTTGAGGGGCATCGCCGTCGCCAGCCCACAGATCGTGGTCATCAAGCGAAATGAAGACTGATGGCGCTCTAGCGTTGCCCCAGACGACGGCATCGGCAGCCTCGGCGAAACTGGGGCTCGTCTCTAGGTGATGCCGGTTTCCATCAACCCAGCAGCCCGTCCAGGTCACGAAAAACTCAGGTGGTGCGACGTCGCGATCCAATCACTCCTCCGGTGGTGGGAGTTCGAGCGACAGCCACACTTCACCCCTTCTGTCCACGGAAATCAGACTAGAAGAGGGTTGTGGACCGTGCACAGTTGCGCGGAAATGCCCACCGTGCCGGCGAACTGGGGCAGTCCTTAGTCCGAACGTCTCGGAGAGGCTCCTCGGTGGCGAACTGTGATCGATTCGCTACCAGCCGACACTGCCATCGACAAGCTCACGAATCATGTCGGCGTGTCCGTTGTGGCGGGCGTACTCCTCGATCATGTGTACGTAGATCCAGCGAAGCGAACACGGCGTACCACTACGAGTCACGCCGACGTCGTCGAGGTTGTGGGAAGCAGCGGCACGGCGGCTCTCCTCACACTCGGCTTGCCAGGTCGCGAGGTCGGCTTCCCAATCAGCGCCGTCGATGGGGACTATGTCACTGTCCTCGATGTTGGAGTCGTACCAGATGTACGGAGCTTGCAGATCGCGTTGGAGGACCCGCTGGAACCAGGAGCGTTCGACCTCGGCCATGTGGCGAACGAGACCATGAAGGGACAGTTTCGAGGTTGTCACGGGGCGAGCCTTGCGTCCTCGGTCGTCGACACCCTCGGTTTTGAACAACAAGGTCGTACGGTGGAACTCCAGCCATGCCTCGAGCATCTCGCGTTCCGCCAATCCGTCCATAGGTGGCTCGGATCGTCTGGGGTCCTCGATGTCTCGCACCATGAAGCCAAAATTTACTCATCTGCCCCGGGCAGGGTCAGACCGTGAGGCTTCCGCACGCCCACGCTCGTCAATGGCCACATAGCAATCCGAGTCACCCAAGTCCGGCGTACTGGGGCACCCTCGGTGGTGGTGACCGGGAGCGATCTGGAACACTGAACCCGTGGTTGAGGTCACTGGAGACAACCGTCGAGATCGACTCCTCGGCCGTGGTCGCAAACTGGAAGCGGCCACGCTCGGTTGGAATGTTGTCGGCGTCTTCGTGTTGGCCTATGCCGCGATCCTGGCTCGATCCGTTGCTCTGGCGGGCTTCGGCCTCGACAGCCTCATCGAGATAGGAGCCTCGACCGTGGTCTTGTGGGAACTGGCCGACGTCAACCAGGAACGTCAGCATCGGGCGATACGGCTGATCGGGGTTGCATTCGTGGCATTGGCGGTCTACTTGGGCATCCAGAGCACCGTTGTCCTTGTCGTTGCGTTCCACCCGCACCACAGCCCGCTGGGCATTGCGTGGACAGGCGTCACGGCTGTCGTCATGTTCAGTCTCGCTTTCGGTAAGGCGAAAACGGGTGCCGCGTTGAGCAACCCTGTTCTTCAAGCCGAGGGTCGGATCACGATGATCGACGGCATCTTGGCGACGGCAGTCCTGATTGGCCTGATACTGAACGCCGTAGCCGGGTGGTGGTGGGCTGATCCGTTGGCCGGATACGTGCTGCTGTACTACGCCGTGCGCGAGGCTCGCGAATCGTTGAGGTGACCCGGCCGGGCGAAGTGGCTAGCGACCTCCGCAACAACAGCAGGGACTACAGCCGCACGTACAGCCGCAGTGCGGGCAAACTGTCATGTCTCACCTCCCTCCAATCTGTTGATGACACATGACCACTCGGCGGCGCTCGCGTCCAAACAATCTTCATTACGCCGTTTGAGCAGCAGGAGTTGCTCTCGGACTCCGCGAAGCTCCTGAATCTCGGCCTGCACGTCCGCCAGCCGACGTTCCACTAGGTCCTTGGTGTGCCCACAGGGGCAGGAGCCTCGATCCCGTACGTCCAACAACTCTTTGATGTCGCCGAGGCGGAGACCCATCCGTTGGAGGCCCTTGATGAAGCGGAGTCGCTGCGCTGACGCCTCGTCATACAGCCGATAGCCAGCATCGCTTCGCGCCGCAGGTTCCAACAGGCCCACGCGCTCGTAATAACGCAGGGTGTCGGCGCTTAGTCCGACACTTGCCGCGAGAGAGGAGATGGTGCTGCTGGTCATGTATCGACACCGTAAACCTTGGAGTCAGGTCCAAGGTCAAGCTTGTTTGCCAGAGCGGGTGTGACTGCCCCAGTCGTGCCGTACGGGGCGTAGGGAGACTGACCAGCGGCTGACCGTCCGAAGGGAATCGGGGATATTTGATGTCCTCCGATGGAGCGGCCCGGTGAGATTTAAAGCCAACTTGCGACCAGGGAACTCACTTGGCTGGTTTCGCACGGACAAGCCTGAACTGCTCACCCACTCTGAGCTGCCTACATGCACCTTCCGTGAACCGCTAAATGTCTCCATCATCGGATCCCGAGGTGCCGGGATCAAGACCTGGGCGGCTCAGCGACACGCTGCGTTTTTCCGGGTGAACACCCTGGAGCGCCCGAGGGACTCAGTTCCTGACGGCCGCCGAAGCAGCACCTTGCGAGATCCGTTGCTACTTCCGAGATCCCGACGGTTACATCATCGAAGTGGGGCAAACCACCGGCCCAAGAGGAGACTGGTGACCCGCCGACTGGCCACCGATCAACTCCGGCTGGCAGTCCGGCTGGACCGAAGGCCGCACGCCCTCCGCAATCAACCTGGCACGGAGGTCATCACGGTTCATCAGATCCAGCGTCGCACCTCCCGACGATGGGGAAGAGGTCGTTCGGGAGGTTATGAACGGTATGTCGGACGTCCGTGAATGCAGAGTTCAACTTGTTCGGATCACACCCCTGACCTGTGAAACCTTCTCGGGCGTTAACTCCATACCAGGGTGACCGACAGAGGCGTGCATCTGGATGTGCTGCATCAGTTCCTCTTCTGTCGGCGCGGTACACGCAAACGAGCAGTCCTCACCAGCATCGACGCACGTAATGGAATAGGCCATTTGGATCTCCCTTGTCGGCGGGTTCGCGATCCTACGCTCTTCTCAGCTAACAAGCCACCGAATGAGCCGAGACGACGCGCGGGAAGGCAAGGACGAGTCCGTACTCAACGACGAGTTCACGCTTCAAGTAGCGATCAACTCAAAAGATGGACGAGGCAGCAACCGAGCAGGTGTCTCCAGTGTCGCATGGTCTCACCCATTCCCAGCGACGCACGGGGGCAGGCGTGACTTGTTCGATCAGTCAGGCGTGATGTCACAACGTCCCCAGATGCCTCGGGACGAGTGGTGAGCTGCGGGGCGGTTGGGAGCCGCCGCCCCGCAGCCCGACGAGACGAAGCGGTTACTCGCCGTTTCCGAGGCCGGGGAGGACTTGCGTGTCCTCCTGTTGGACGGCCTGAAGCCACCTCGGAGAGAGTCCCAGCAGCATCAAGATCGTCGGAGCGACCTGCGTCGTTTCCACCCCGTTGCTTGACTGTCCAGGCTGGACCGTGCCCGGCGCATAGACGACGAGGGGAACGTCCCGATCGCCCGGGTTGTCGCCTCCGTGCTCGGCGATCTTCGAGCCGGTCGTATAGATCGTCCCAACCTGGGAGGTCCCGAACACGTCTGGGTGGTGCGGGTCGGAATTCGAGACGCCGAAGAATTGCGCCGACTGATGGCCGGCGAAGACCTCCTGCAGGCCGGAGTGCTGGACGTTGACCGTCTGCCCGGCGTAGTTGACCGCCGGGGCGGTATGGGTCCACAGGTAATCCTTGACGAAGTCAGTCGCCGCCTGCGAGCGATCCGACAGCCACCACAGCAACCCGTCATCGTCGGCCTCTTGGACGACGAGCGTCTGGTTGCTCGGATGCAGGGCGGCCCAGGCGGCGTTGACGCCGGTGATGATCGGACCGTCGTCGACCCGCTGCAGCTGGTTGTTGTTCAGCGGCGACTGGCCGTGCTTGGCCGTCAAGATGATCGCCGTCGAGTTCGCCTCGCCGTCGGCCTGAACTTTGTCGGCCATCTGGTGCAGGGCGTCGTTGACGTAGTCGAGCGCGCTCTGGAGCAGCGGGCCCGGCACCTGTTGGCCGTCCACGGTCACGTACCCGCCAAGCAGCGACGGGCCCTCGGTGTAGTTGCCTTGCGCGTCTGGGCCAATCAGCGTCGCCGGGGAACTCTTCAGCTTCTCGGCCGTCGAGACTGTTTGGAAGTTCATCCCGTAAATCGCCGGTGTGCCGACCTTCGGCCCGATGCCGGAGTGGCCATAACCGTTGATCCAATTGATGACCGCCTGGACCTTGTAGGAGTCGTACTGCCTGGTCGCGACGTTGTCGGCCGTCCACGCGCCGTCGACCGGGTAGGGCTTGCCGCTCGGCTCGACCGCCTGCGAGTCGATCTCCGGCCCGAAGAAGTCGTCGATGCTGGCGCCGTTCGAGCCCGGGCCGTTGAACGACGTGTAGATCGCATGCTTATCGGACCACGCCGTTCGCATGCCGGCGTTGTGAATCACCTGGAAGATCGTGTTGACGCCCAAGAAGTCCCACGGCTGAATCGGCTTGCAGGTCTTCGGGTCGACCGGGTACGTCTCCGGGTTGAGACCCGACTGCGGGTGCGGACTCAACTTCATGATCAAGGCCGGGTTGGTGTCAATGCCGTTGGCGTAGATCGAGCCGCCCTCATCGAACGATGGGAAGGTGTTACCGCTCCCGTTATTCAGGAGGTCCGGAACGGCGGGAAGATTGTCGTCCGGCGAGTCGTAGATCACGTCGCCGCCTGGGACCGGCCCAAAGCAGTTCGTCGCCCCCGGAGGGAAGACGCCATGGCTGTATTCGTCGTCGTAGTAGATGCCGGTGACCTTCGGGTCGCCGCCGGTCATCAGCGCCGTGCCGCCCGGGTCGGAGTCCGACGGGTCGGCGGTCTGCGCGTCGGTGTATTCAGCGCCGCCGGTCGCCAGCCGTGCCAGCTCCGAGTTCGGATGGTTGGCGACGTACCAGTCCAGATCGGACTGGTGCATGCCGTCGACCGAGATCAGGAGCACGTGCTGGATCGGGGGGTTGACCTCCGCACTTGCCAGTCCACTCGAAGGCAGGCCGATCATCCCGATCAAGCCAACGATGGAAGTCGCGCCCGCTGCGAAGGCGCGACGGGACACAGCATGTTTCATGTTTCCCTCCGAATCCAGTAGAGCGCGCGACCTCCGACCCAATGACGCGCGTCGCTTCACCAGCATTGTCAGCGGCTCAGCTACCCAATGGCAGGCGTTCGTATGTCATCAATCGAAGCCGCTCACAGAATGTTCATCGAAAGTTCAGACATTCTGCGCGCACTCGTCACGAAGAGCGAAGCGGCCGGCGACCGCATCGGTTTCGGCGGAACCGGCACGGCGGCATCCGAACATTTCTTTATGTCGCACGGTCTGTTCCCATAGCCCGCGGCGCGCCATCCGCCGTACTTGCGACGCTCGTCAGGCCGTCAGGACGAGCGGTCCATCTTTGGTGACCACCATTGAGTGCTCGAACTGAGCAACGAGGCTCCCGTGAGCGGTTCGAAGCGTCCATCCGTCCGCATCGTCAACGACACGATCTGCGGAAATGGACAAGAACGGCTCGATAGCGAGGACGTCGCGGCGACAGCCGCCCGCGCCTTGTCTAGGCGGTACTGGGGGACCTGGAACGTCTCACCCCATCCCGAGAATCCAGGTCCTTTCGGGATCCAAACTTCGCTGAAAGCGGAGCCCTGCGTCGGCGAATTCGGCACGAAGCGTGTCGTCATCAAGGATCGCAGCGTTGAAATGGTGGGTCCACGTTCGATCTGCGGATCGATACTCAATCGAGGCAGAGAATTGATCCCCCTGGCGATGGAACCCGGAGATTCGGATCGCAACGGGTCCTCGATCCACCCAATCACCGGGTTCCCATCCTCCTAGGTCTGGCTCATAGCGCTGGAGGATCACCATCCCTCCTTCTGAGACGTGGCTTCGACAGGTTGCAAGGAGTTTCGATCGGACAGCCTGGTCGGGATTGTTGATGAGGTTGCTGGCCAACAGCACTACTGGATACGCAGTCCCAAGGTCCAGGGTCTCGATGTCGCTCAATACCGTCTCGGCCGCTTCAGGAACGTGATTCAGCATTTCTGAGTCGTTGTCCACCGCTGTGACGGCATGACCAAGTTCGAGCAGACCTCGGGTCATCCGTCCCGTCCCGCAGCCGAGCTCGAGGATGGCTGCACCACTGGCCACAGCTCGGTGAACGACCTGGCTCTCTCCTACGTCAGGCAGCTGCAGATAGAGCTCTGCCTGGGATCCTTCGAAACCTTCCGGGCGCTTCACCGCTTGGATCATCGCTCACAGATCTGGTCATGCGCAGATGCACCGCTGCCGTGTCAGGTCTCGTTATCCCGGCGATCTGGGCGACCCCTCGGAGGCCTGTCCCATGCGGGCAAGCCTGGCCGCGACGATTCTGACGACGCGTCGGTGAGGGTGCACAACGAGCAACAATCCACGCTCCGCGCGAAAGTCGGGGCATGTCAGATAAGGAAATCCCATGCCGCAGGTGCGATGGCCTGCTCATCGCGTCGACGACGCACCGAGCCGTCCTCGAGGATGGCTCGAGGTGGCCGTTGCTCACCTGCACAAAGGTGCCGACCCATCAATTGGCCGGCTGGAACGAGAGGCTGGAGACACAGATCTTCGCGATCGAGCCGATCGAATAGCCACCATCTGGTTCGAGGCGCCCACCCACCCCGGCGACGTGGAGCAGGCGGAACCGTCAGGAAACGACGTCGTAGAAGGTCTGGACGACGCCCTCGTCGAGCGCCGCAAGCACCTTTTCCAGATGACCGCTTGCCATGATCAGCTCGCCGAAAGCGGCGTCGTGTGCCTCGCGTGATGACCAAGTCTGAACGAAGGTGAAGGATCGCGGATCGGACTGATCGCGCAGGATGTCGAATGACTCGCATCCGTCGGCAGCCAACATGCGTCGCCGTCCTTCGGACTGGAGATCGAGCAGCGTCGCCTCTTGACCAGCAGCGGCGTGAAATCGGGTCACGGTAGTAACGCTCATGGACGTTCCTCGATTTCTGAAGGAGGAGATTGACTAGAACGGTACAGCACTCCCGGGACAGTCCGCCCCTGGTCCGCCGATCGAGTTGCCATCGGTCAACTTCGACAGGATCGAATCGAGCTTTCGACGGGAAGTACGACAGGCTGACGCCATACCGGCGCCGGGGGCAGTCAATACCCTCGCTACGATCTGGCTGTGTCGACAATCAGTACTGGGACAATGGGATGGCTCCGCACGTCGGTGGGCATCGCCCTGATAGTCGCTCCTGGCGCTCCCATGCGTCTCGCCGGTACCGAATCCCCGACAGGCGCCGCACTCCTTCTTATGAGGACGATAGGCATCCGGGATCTCGTGCTGGGTCTGGGGACGGTGTCCTCCGCACGATCAAATGATCAATCCGATGCCCCCCGTTGGCTGAAGGCCACGCTGGCGAGCGATGCGCTCGACACGGCCGTAAGTCTGGCGGCATTCCGGTCGATCGGAAGACGAGATTCTCTGTTTGCCGCGGCTCTAGCATTCGGGTTCGTCGGGGGAGACCTTCTGGCGCTGCGGAGCGCCTCCGAAAAAGAGAGCAGCCTGAACGACACATAAACCGCGACGTTGCTGTTGCTCAACTTGCCCGATTTGCACCTCACTCGCCAGATTCACATCAGGCGACAGGGCAGTCCGTTGTAACGGAGCGCTCATTCCGAGACCCTGTGTCCCATGTCCTTGGATGTCGGCAGGAACCCGCTTCATCGTCGAAGCGAGGGACAGCAATCCCGTGAGAAAATGCCACCTGTATGGAAATGAGTTGCGCAGAGTGCGGGTGCCTCGTGGACCGAGGAGAGGTCGTCGAGCGTTGCGGCGAGCCCGAGTGCTGCTGCACCAACCTCCCCGACAAGCAACGTGATCCGGACGCGGTAGTAGGGCTGGTGTTCTGGATGGAAGGTCAAGTCAGATATCAGCTCTGCCGCGATATGCCTGGACCTATCCCCAAACGCCGGTAGCGAGTCAATACGGAGGAGACTGACGGGCCCGCGAGGAACCTGGGTTGCGATTCCAGTTCTGAAACTTGACGTTCGACCACCTCCATCTCAGCCAACGCCGAGGCAGCCCTATCTCCACTCGACACATCGAGTTCGATTCGAGTTGAGAGGTCCCCGTTGTTTGACTTCACCTTTGTCGGGTAAAAAAAGTGAGATGTTCGGCTGGCATTTTGAGGTGGGTCGGATACTCCTAACGAACTCCCTCGCTCGGCAATCCCTAAGGGATCCAATCGGCAACATGACGAAGCCAGATTCCGACCGCACTCTCACCTCCAGCGGAGGGGACGGTGGCATCGGAGTCGAGGCAACGGCGACAGTTGCCGTTTCCCCCGGTGAGTCGAGGTCCTCCCGTAAATCGAACGAGCGCCACGCCGCCTAGCGAATCTGCTCCGCAAAGGAGCACCGGCGGTTTTCATGTTCGAGCCGGGCTCGATTGACCGGCCGGTTGGGGGGTGTGGAAGCGTCCTACCCCTCCGGTCATGGGCGACACCTGCCCCTGAACGGATGCTCCATTTCGCCGGCTCGGACTGACAGTTCGTACTTCGGGGTCGCCTATTTTGGACGCGCAGAGGTGGCAATACGATTAGGGGATGCCCTCCCTCTACGAATTTGCGGGTGGCGAAGAGGCGCTCCATCGCCTTGAAGACACGTTCTACAGCAGCGTCCTCAAGGATCCGCTGCTCCAGCCCCTTTTCGGAGCTGGCCAGCCCCAGCACGTTGATCACCTGACCGCTTTCACCGCCGAATCGTTCGGTGGTCCCGACCGCTTCACCCGGGAGCTCGGGTTCGCCCATTTGATCAATATCCACCGCCACCTTCAGATCACCGAAGAGCAACGTCAAAGGTTCGTGGAGCTGTACTTCGCAGCGATGGATGCAATAGGGCTTCCCGACGACGAGGACTTTCGGGAGGCGGTCCGATCGCATGTGGAGTTCGGCTCGAAAGTTGCCATGCAGAACTCGCGTGCCCAGACCGATGACGAACTTCACCCCCTGCGCGATGTTCCTCTGTGGACTTGGTCAGGAGATGACTAAGGACGTACTCAGGGTGCCTCAGTTCGCCGGATATGAGTCAGGGTCCGCCACTGAGCGAATAGGTCTCCCACTTACCGCCACCAATCGGGATGTAGAGAGCCATCGTGCACACCGAGTACGGATGCCTCACCGCGTTTACGTCTGCGTAGATCGAGCGCCCGCTGAACGTCCAAGATATGAAGGTCCAGTGCGCATCTCTCGCGCTGTCTTGAGACTCGAAAAGGGCAGGGCTTCCTTGTTGTGGTCCGCCATCGTAATACCGTCTCCCGCAGTAATCGATGCGGTTCGGAACTTTCCAGAAGGCGAAGGTTCCGTAGTCCTTGCGACTGATTACGGCGGCGGCGGTTGGGTACACCACGCCGAGCCCGATGATCGCCAGCAGAGTGATCACAAGTAGTCGTTGCCTGCCTGTCGGGCGCCCTTCTTGAGTGGCGTCGCCGGACGGCGCAGTCCATATCGGGTCGTCAATGGCCCCGATCTTGCCCATCGTCATGAGGCTACGCGGTGGTGTCCTATCGCCGGGTATGGGCGTCAATCAGGCCTCTTTGCGAGATCCACCAAAAGCCCGGCCACGAGGTCAGGCCGACAAAGGAACGGTGAGTGATCGGTCGGCCACTCGATGACAGCGCCGCACCGCCGGGCCATGATGTGCTGAAGATCAGGGTGTACCGCCATGTCGTCGAGGCACACAACATAGGTGGACGGCTTGGTCCGCCAGGCCGCCTGTTTTGGCCTTCCCTCCAAGGTGATGAGCGGTTGAGGGCCGAGGCGGGCCACGGCCCAATCAACCGTCTCTGCGTTGCAGTCGTTGTAGAGACACTCTGCTGCGCTCGACGGATCGAGGGTGATGGTACCGCCGGTACTCATGACGAAGCCCGCACTCAAGTTCGGCCGCCCTTCGTGAGTGACCAGACCTGCTTGTACTTCGTCGGCAGCGGCGCTCGTGCACGACTCGCCGTCTTTGAGGGCAAACGCGGCAATGTAGACCAGGTGCTGGACAGCGGGATGGATCCCCGCCTCGGTGATGACCGCTCCTCCATAGGAGTGACCGACGAGCACCACTTCACCATTCAACTGGTCAAGTGTCTGATGCACACGTAAGGCGTCGGAGTGCAGGTCGCCGAATGGACCACCGTCAGCTCCATGTCCGGGCAGATCGAGAGCCAAGCACTCAATGCCTGCCGCGGCGAGCTGGGGAAGCACGCGCTCCCATGCCCAAGCGCCATGCCACGCCCCGTGCACCAAGACGACGGGCCGGTACATGCGCCCAACTTAGGTGACCACATACTCCTGGATTCCCCTGTACACCGGGACCCGCGGCGTGGTTCATGGTTGGGATAGGCCGAAAGTAATGAATAGGGCCGCCAATTGCCGTGTTCCGTCCGACTTTAGGAGGCCCAGATAGCCTGAGGCACCGATGAGGGTGCCGGATCAATGCTTGTCCGACCTGCGGGAGCGCGGTTACTTCGTGTTTGAGGGCTTCCTCGACGCCGACGAATTGGCGGCGGCCCAGCGGGCCCTCTGGCTGCACTTCCCCCGGCCCGAGGACTATTTCGCGGATCCGGCGTCCCACGCCTGGCTGGCAACAAGCCAGTTCGCCGGCATCATCGGGGGACCGTGGCGATCCTGGCATCTGAACCGTCTGGCTTTTCATCCCGACCTCCTCGACCTGGCGGAACGTTTCTTGGGGTCTGAGGACCTCCGTCTCTACGAAGCCGAGCTCTGGGCCAAGTACGCCGGGGCCGTCGACTACGACCAGAGCCACCACCGCGACTTCGGCAACCACACCCTGGTCGTCCCCAAGCAGTCCGACCGGCCCACCCAGATGCAGAGCTTGATTCTGCTTTCGGTTGTCGCCGAGGAAGATGGACCCACAAGGGTGGTCCCGCTCTCTGTTGGGGAGAGCGTTCCCTACTGGCCGAACTCCCTTGTTGATGGAGGCCATGACTTAGCCAAGACGTACCTTCCAGCAGGGACCTTTGCTGAAGAGGAGGTTGTAGTGACGGGGCCAGCAGGGACTCTGTTCTGCTACCGACCCGACGTACTGCACCGTGGATCGCGCATGACCGGCGAGCGCTCAGCCCGATTCACCGTGTCCGCTCATTACGACGTGTGGGCGCCACGCTGGACCGGAAGAGTGGCTTGGCCCGCCAATGCGCTCGGCCACGACTGGTGCGAGCTGATCGAGCGGACGACGCCCCGGGAACGCTCGGTCTTTGGGTTCCCCGCACCGGGTGATCCGTACTGGGACGAGCAGACCCTGGCCGATACCCAGGCGCGCTACCCCCGAGTTGACTTGACGCCCTACCGTTGAGGCCTAGCAATCAGAGCCGATCGAGGAATCGCTGGCGCCCTCGGGATCGGGTTGGGCATGACTACCTCCTTGTGACGAGGAGGACAGCGAACACCCTTGCGGCCGTCAGTGCACTGGGCGCGTAGCCCGCGTACGGGGCGACCCTGGGACACCGTGATCGATGAACATATCCAACTAGCGAGGTGATCGTGGACCTTGCGGGTGGATGGTCTCGCCTCGGGCCAGCATCTCCACAAACCGCTCGATACGTCTGGCTCGGGTCTCCAGCTTCTTTGCGCTTCCGATCCGATAGAGGATGGAGTACCGATTCGCACTTGTGAGCGCCTGAAACACTGCCTGAGCACGAGGATTGGCAGTCAGGGCGTCCGCCAAATCCTCTGGAACCTCAGCGCTCGCTTGTCCGGCGTAGGCAGTATTCCACCGACCATCCGCTTTGGCCTGCCGAACCTCGGCTTCTCCTGAGCGATGCATTCGGCCCGAGGCGCTCAACCTCTCGGCGATGGCGACGTTCCGTTGAGACCAAGGGCTCCGAGCGTTTCGGGGTGTGAATCGTCGCCGGTACGTTGCGTTGTCACGACGCCCGAGCTGCCCATCGATCCAACCAAAGCAGATCGCCTCGTCGAGAGCCTCGTCGTAGGAGAGCGTTGTCGGATGCGTCGTGCCCTTCTTGGCTAGCACGAGCCACACGCCTTGTGACTTGGAGTGGTGGCCCCTCAACCAGGTCCGCCATTCGGCAGTATCAGCAACCAAAACCTCTGGAAGATCCACCGTTTCACGGTATCCCGTTGCGCCGGACTGTCCCACCGTCCCCGGCCTTAGGGGACGGTTCTGTCCGCAGCACGAGCCATCACATCGACCACTCTGGCCGCCAGTCCCGTCGTAGCTGGTCGACCGCATCCGCCGCGTGCCAGGCCCATGATCCAGAGAAGTCGCCGTGCGGCCCGTCAGGCGGGCCGAGTTCGTTCTCTTCCAGCCTTCGGCGCAACCACGACCCGAACTGTTCCTGCGGATCGAAGCCTGTGGCGAGAAACCAACGACAGGCCTGCATACCCTCGACAAGGCGACGAATGAGTTCGGGTGTCCACTTGGGTGACCTCGGGAGGCTCAGGGTTGAGGAGCATCTTGAAGGCCCCATCGAGCCTCGATACTGCGTTCAGTGGGGCTACATACTGGAGTGTCGGCGAACTGGGATAGCGAGAACCCGCTGGGCGTGCCGGGGTTGACAAGGACCATCGAATACCAGGCCAAAATGGATCAGTGCCGATGAAGCGCGGACTGTCGGGTGTGCTTGGACGAGTGCGGGGTGCGTCCTCCACCCCGCTTCCTGATCAGGCCGGACGGACTCGTGAACTCGACCAAGGGATCCGCTTGCCAGTGGCGGGGATCTACGTCCGATGGGATCTCGAGGCCCCTGTGGTCACCATGGAGTGGGACCTGAAGGTGCTCGCCGACCCGACAGATTCGGTCGGGATTTACCTTGCCCTGTCCCAGGGCCGCATCGACGGCTCGACGTTCTATCTCGGGCTGCAGACCGACATCTGGGACCCGGGCCACGTTCACGGTGCCGGCAAGGGGCTCATCTTCTCCACTTGGTGGACCTTTGACGCGGGCGCCACTCGCCTTGCCCCAGGGGGCTTCCGAGAACTCGGCACCCACGAGGGCCGCTTCGTCGGGGTCCGTCGGCCCTTTTCGTGGGTCGTCGGGGATTACCGGGTCACGCTCGTCCGTTCCGAGCCGGCGGCCCAACTGCACGTTCCCGCCGACTGGTTCGACCTCTACATCCAGCCGACAGCTCCGTTCGGCACCGGCCCGGGCCGCGCCGAACCGCTCGGCAATCGCACATGGGTCGGGGGCCTGGCATTTCCGCGGCGACGTGCCTCCGTGCCGGCAATCATCGAGGAGGCCTCCACGGCCTTCGTGGAGGTCTACAGCCGCGCCCAACGCTGGGGCGACGTACCCGCCTGGGACGTGGATCTCATGGCCTATGGCGACGGGCAGCCTTGCCCCCGCGGAGCCACCGAGTACCCCGTCTTCCCCTTCGGGAACAACCGTCCGATGCCCAACGCGAACGCTCGCTTCGATGTGGCAAGCGGCCTGGTCAAGCTGCGCTACGGCGGCTCGACGGACCGTGTCGACCCGGCGGGGAGCTGGCCGTAGAGATAGCGGGACGCTTTGCGAGATGCATCGCGACCAAAGGAAAGTCCTGACGCCACGCCACCCGGTTAGGGGACGGCCGGCGAAAACTCAAGTTGTTCGGTGAGGAGCTCGAGCGAGCTGTGCAGCTGTGCGAATCGACGTGGCCCGAGGATCTCTTCGATCTGCTGCTGAGCCGTTCCCGCCGCGGCGTAAATGGTCTCCTGGAGCCTCCGTCCCTTGGCGGTAAGTTGGATCACACGAGCCCGACCGTCGACCGAATCCGGGACGCGCAATAGATACCCGTGTCCTTCCAGGTGCCCGAGCAGGTCGTTGACCGACTGTTTCGTGATACCCACACGATCCGCGAGCTGACTGGGACGTACCCCCTCCAGGCCGGGATAGCGCCAGAGCGCGACATGCGCTGCGCTCAGTTCGTCGAATCCTGCCGCAGCGACTCCCGCATACAGCTGAACTCGGACCCACCGCCACACGACACCGAGCATGGCCCCGACGTACGGGGGCCGCTGGCCCTCCGGGCCGGAGGAATTGCTTGACATAATCGTAAGGTTACCATACGATCCAGATCGTACGGATACCGGACTACCTGAACGGGACGGGTTCCGACCAGGAGGTGGCCGAAGTGACGACAGCAGTTGTTGATTCCCCCCAGAACGAGCAGGCGCAGGCATGGTGGTTCCTCGACACCTTCGTCGTCGAGCACCGCTGCGCACCCGGAATGGACACCGTGGTGCTCGAGATGACCCTGCCGACCGGTTCGTCGCCCCCGCTGCACGTCCACGACGACCTCGACGACACTTGGTACATCCTCGAGGGCGAGATGGTCGTGCGCTGCGGCGACGACGACTTGGTGGTCGGCGCGGGGCACTGGGTCTCCATGCCACGTGGCGTTCCCCACACGTTCCGGGTCGTGGGTGATCGCGAAGCGCGGATTCTCCTCGTGCACGACAATGCCAGCTTCCGTGACTTGATTCGCGAGCTGAGCAGTCCCGCGAGGACGCACGTGGTTCCGACCCAGCCACACTTTCCGCCGATGGATGAATTGGCGCGTATTGCCGCCTCGCACGACCTCAGGCCAATTGGGCCGCCAATGAGCGTCGAAGAGACCTACGCGGTGCTTGCCGCTGTCGTTTGAAGCGTCATCGCGCGAAGGAGGTAGCACCGTGCAGGTGCAAGCACTTGGCCATGTCGTCCTCAAGGTTCGCGATCTGCAACGAGCCGAAGTCTTCTACTTGGACACTTTGGGCATGAGAGTCGTGTTGAGGATCGAAGATCCACGGATGACGTTCTTCACCCTTGAGACGCCAGGGAACCATCATGACTTCGCCCTGATGGAGATCGATGCAGTCGCGTCAACACCGGCTGGCGACGCCACTGGCCTCGCTCATGTGGCATTCAAGATCGGCAGCTCAGCTGAAGAGCTCCGCCTCGCACGGAGTGTGCTCGAGACGGAGAAAACCCCAGTCCTCTACGAGGCCGAGCGGAGGTTCGCTCGGAGTCTTCACGTCCTTGATCCGGACGGGAACGAGATCGAGCTGTACGTCGACGTCTCAGAGACCCGATCCGTTTGCGCCGTTCTTGGGCTCGGCGGCAGTTGACGCCGAGCCGGCGAGCCCCTAGCACTTGTCAACCCCTCTTAGGGAGCTCGGGAGTGAAAACAGCGGACGCGACACCGGTCGAATTCGCCTCGGGTGGCCGAGTCGTCCACCGCGTCTCCCAACGCGGGAACCGCCGGCTCAACCACGCGCTGCACATGGCCGCCGTCACCCAGATCCACAATCCCGGGACCGATGGACGCATCTATTTCGAACGCAAGGTCGCCGAGGGCAAGACCAAGAAGGAGGCGCTCCGCTCACTCAAGCGCCACATCAGCAACGCCGTCTATCGCCAGCTGCTCGTCGACGCACGATAAGGGGTCCGGGAGGACACTCAGGGACGACTCGCTGCCTGCGTGACCGGCTCTTCACCCTGCGCGACCGGTTCTTCGGCGAAGTCACTCCCGAACCCATAGAAACCCTACGCCGTCGTGTCCTCTACGACGGCTCGACTCGTCGCGCCTGGCAGTCCCCGAAATTGGGGTCTTGACTCAAAGAGGATTCGAATTGTCCCACCGTCCCAGCGGTCTGGGCCAGTGCTAGTCCCTCTCGACCCTTCGTAGACCTCGCTCAGGTGTCCACGATTCAACGACGAGTCTGCCGGCCTCGGCGTTGAGTCCGGTGATGACGACCTCACTGATGTCCACGATGAACATCTCCCCGTCAGGTTGCTCGCCCGATTCTTCCGCGGTCACCGGACCGGCGGGGATGGCTCGTCCAGCGATCTTGGCCTCGCCCGGCCAGTCGCCCTCCTTTCCCTCCTCCGGATGGAAAGTCGGCCCGTGCAGGGCGAACCGGGGATCCCGCTTGAGGTCTGCCCCCTTGCGTGCGCCGGCCATTGAACCAAAGCGGAGATCGCCGTCCGTGAACTCGCACTCGATCCCCGAGATGCGTGGCGAGCCGTCGGCGCGCAGCGTCGCTATCGTCTTGTGGCGACCGGCATCGAACAGGCTCCGTACTCGCCTGGCAAACTCTGGTTCCGCCTCGTCGATCGCCTTCCACCCTCGCACGACCATTCAGCGTATTCGGATCTGCGCGACGACGAACAACTACCGGCGGATCGAATGGCACTCACTACCGGCGGTCAGGGACATCCAAAACGCGGCCTCGGCTGAGGATTCGGCGGCCTCTATCTTCTGCTGTAGCCACCAGAATCGACCAGCTCTGCCAGACCGTGAGCTACGCCGTCCTCAGTTGGAGGCCTGTCTAGGCGCTCCTGTCGGGTCGTGCTCCAATACTGACTGACGCGTCCTCAAATTGCGGCGCATATCCGGCGTTATGGGCTAGTCGGATACGCCGCTGACGCTATCCCTGTCGACCCGTGCCGGAGAGGTCAGTTCCCACTCCCCAGAGTGGCGATTGCCTCGATCGAAATCAGCAGACCTCGCGGCAACGCCACATTGGCTGGAGCCGACCGGGCTGGCGGAGGATCGGGCATGTGCTGCGCATAGACCTCGTTGATGATGGCGAAATCTTCCACGTTGGTGTAGAAGATCGTCGTCTTGACAAGCTGAGCGATTGAGGATCCTGCAGCCTCCAGAATGGCGGCCAAGTTCAACAACGCTTGTTCTGTCTGCTCAGCCACCCCATCGGGGAGCGAGCCGGTCTTGGGATCGGTGCCGACGGTGCCTGAGCAGAACACGAACCCGTTCGCGACGATTGCTTGGCTGTAGGGACCAAGCGCTGCCGGTGCGTTCTCTGTCGAGATGCGGTGCCTCTCCATCCCAGCCTTCCTCCAATGACGTTTGCTGGTCAAAGCATCCAAACGGTAGCCGGGCCGTCTGGCCAAAGGCCCGATTGGCGGACTGGGGCACGAGCGCCACCTTCCGAAACTGGCTTGATTGCAGTCCTAAAGGGCCGTGAGTTGCTAGCGAAGGGACGAGCGAATTGGATCCACGAACCGACGGTCCATCTTGAGCCGTACTCGTGTCGCGTCAATGAACTCGGACCACCCGAGTACGTCGCCGGCTCTCTTCCTCGAGTCTGCCGGACCTGAGTCTGTTGGTGGCGATGAAGATGAGAGGCCAGGACATGTCTCTCCCTTATCTCGAATGATCCCTCACCTTGACAGATGTCGCCGCCCCATCGACCCCGGACGTCGAAAGTGATCCCGACTAGCGTCTGACTTCCACCAGCAAAGGGGCCACCCAATGGCAGTCATGGTCACATTCACCCTGAAGAGCGATATCGAGACCTACCGGGGTATGCACGAACAGATGCTTGGGCTCGCGATGCCGGCCGGTCTTCTCTTTCACTCCGCTCACGAGGAGGGTAGCCAAGTCGGGATCGTGGACTTCTGGCCCAGCGCCGAGGCTTGGCAGAGCTTCGCAGAGGGCCCATTGGGCGAGGGGATGAAGGCCAGCGGGATTGCCCCGCCCGACGACCTCAAGGTCACTCCCGTTCTCAACGCCGATAGTCGGTAATCGCCTCGGCATCGCGGTCCCGTATTGATGCCGGGACGGTTGGTCCTCGACGAGTCCGAAAGTGCGTCTCCAAGCTTGACAGCGACGTGCTTCAGGTCGCCCCGAGAATGTGGGTCGCCTCGCGTACAACCAAACCGGCGCGAACCCACTCTGCGCTGCCCGCATGCTCTTCGGCGCATCGCCCACTGTCCCAATCAGGGAATCCCAAGCTGCCGTGGCTGCCACCGAAGGGTCTGGCCGTCCTTCGTGTTTTCGAACGCCCGGGAAAGCGTCCGCCCGTTTCCCTGAGGGGTCTGGGACCCGCCTCGATTGATGGTCGCATTCGATGTCCGAGAGTCGCTGCGACCACCAGAGCGTGCAGTTGGGTCCCACCATTTCGACAAGCCTTGATCAACAGATGTCGGCAAGCCTTGATCAATAGAGGTTGCGTGGTCGTAATTGCAAAAAAGGAGGGGGGATGCCTCATCGCTCTCTGTCGTTGAGCGGCTGGGGTCGTTGGGCCGCGGGGCCGCCGACGCCAGCTGCAATGACGCGGCGCCCGGTGGTGTTGTGGACGGTTGCCTTCCTCTCCGCGATGGTGATGGCTGGCTACATGGCCTGGTCGGCCCATTTTCATCAAATGGACTTTGAGGTCTACCGGATGGGGGGCCGACACGTCCTCTCGCAGGGCCTCTACTCCTCGGAGATCACGGTGTACGGCCGACATCTGTTTTTCACCTATCCGCCGGTCGCCGCCGTGTTCTTCTGGCCACTGTCGCACCTCTCAATCACTGTCGGTCAAGCCGTATGGGATGCCATCGATCCCGTGGCCCTGACCGCTCTGATCGCCGTCAGCATCGCGGCCGCCCACAAGCGAGGGGTGGTTCGCTCGGACTGGCAGACCGCTCTCATCCTCTTGTTTCCGGTCGGATTTTTCCTTTACCCGGTACGCGAGAACCTGGCCCTCGGGCAGATCAACATCGTCTTGGTCCTCATGATTCTGGCGGATCTCACCATCGGAGTGTCCTGGCGCGGGAGACACCTGCCGACGGGCTTGCTCGTTGGCTTGGCCGCCGCCATCAAGCTGACCCCACTCGTCTTCATCCCGTACCTGGCCGTCACCCGCCAGTGGCGGGCAGCCTGGAATGCCGCCATCACCTTTGCGCTGGCTACGGGCGCCATGTTCGTCGTCGCTCCCCGGGCGTCATGGATCTACTTCACCAAGGACGCCTTTGACGTCGGGCGGGTGGGCAATGCCGCCGTCACCGGGAATCAGACATTGCGCGACGCGATCGCCAGGGCTCACGTGCCGCTCGTTCCAGCCGGCTTCTACTTGGTTGCGGCAGCCGTCCTCTGTGTCGGGCTCGTTGTCGCGGCTGCTGCGTACCGGCGCTCGTCGGCCATGCTCGGCGTGCTCGTCTGTGCGGCCACCGGCCTCCTGCTTTCACCCATCTCATGGGTTCACCACTACGTGTGGATCGTTCCCGCGCTGGTGTGGCTCTTGGAGGGCTCGGATCGACCGGCCAGAGGCGAGCGATGGGCTCTGGTCGGAGCTCTGGTGTTCATCGTGATTCAGCCCGGCCAGGCGTGGGGCTCGGGCGTGTTGTGGTATCTCCGCGAGAATGCCTACGCCATTGCCGCGCTGGCGTTCCTGGGACTGGTTGGGACGAGGCTCTTTGCGACGAGGCGTCAAGACGTCGGTGACGACGAGGGTGTCTCGGCCTCGTCCCAGCATCCTCCGGGTGAACGCACAACGGCCAAGACATCTCGCTGACGCTCCTTCCGTCGCCCGGTCCGTGTACGAGCGACCGTGCCCTGGCCGCGAGCCCAAACCCGCTGGGACAGATCTCTGCCTCCTCGGGGCTCGAGTGCCCGTGACGTATCGTTGCCACGAACGGCAATCGACTGGAGGTCGAGAATGTGATTGGCGACATTTTCGGTCCCGATCTGTTGATCGTCGTGATCGTGGTCGTGGCGGGTCTGCTGGTACCGATCTGGGCCATTGCTGACGCAGCCGCGAGGCCGTCGGGCGCCTTCGTGTCGGCTGGCTCGTCGAAGGCGATGTGGATCGCTCTGATCGTCGTGTTCTGGCTGGTGACCGGAATCGTTGGCTTCGTGCTCGCCTGTGTCTACCCGGCGTCGATCCGACCAAGGGTCAAGGCGATCAGCGGCTGACTGTTCTGCCACCGCTCCGGCCACACGGGGCGTATTCGCTCGCCGGTGACTCGGCTCAGAAGATCGTGAGCACCGCGAGCAAGGCCAGGCATCCGGCCAGGACACAACTCGTCGCCACCGTTCTCTGCCAAAGGGTGCCCGTGACGTGGCCCAAGGCTGCTTCTGACTCCGAGCCGACCTTTGCGAGATCCATCTTTACGACATCGTCCATGAGGGCCGCTGCCTTGAATCCATTCTCGGGCATACCCTCAATTCCGAACCAATCGCGTGCCAACGGAGCCTCAACCCGTCGGCGGGTACGAGAAACTCGAGTGGAGCAGGGTCGACGTTCGTCGACGACGTGAGCACATCGATCCGGACCGGCGACCGGGTGTCGACTTCTCGATGTTCCGATGGTGGCATGTGAGGAAGACTGGGTTTGGTGGACTTCTCGCACGACGTCAGCATTCGTCGGGTCAGGTTTCGTTCCGGCACGGATGCGGAGCTCACCGCACTCCACGCCGTGGAAGCTCCCGTCGGAGTGGAAATTCGATCGAACCGCATGCCGCAACCGATCGAGGCCTACATCTCGTACGCGCGAAGCCTGCCTTCACAATTCGATGACCATGCCTGGCTCGCCGAGACCGCCGACGGCTCGCCAGTTGCCTGCGGATTTTGTTGGTCCAACTCGGCGGGCGACCCGCGCGTCATGCAGTGCGACCTGTCGGTGCGTCGCGACCGGAGACGGGAGGGTATCGGGTCCCGGCTCTTCGAGAGGATCTTCGCCACGACGGCCGACGAAGGCCGACGCCTGCTCACGTGGGAGACCTTCGACCGCTCGCCGGCCGGGGAGGCCTTTTCTCGTCGGTTCGGCGCTTAGCCGGCGAGAGTCAACCTCACCAGCGAGCTGCGTCTCGCCGATCTCGACTGGCGGATGATCGAGGAGTGGTCGAAGGCTCGGCTCGCACGAGAGCACGGCTACCACCTCGAGATGATCGACGGCGTCTTCCCGGAGGATCTCCGCGCCGACGCGGTGACCTTCCATCACATCATGCAGACCGCGCCTCGCGAGGATCTCGAGGTGGGGGACGTCCTGCTCGGTCCCGGCGACATCGCCGACCTCGACCGGGCACTGCTCGAGGCGGGACGGTGGCGCTGGACGGCACTGATGCGTGATTCCACCGGCAGGTGTGTCGGCGGTACGGAGGTGACCTTCGAGCACTGGGAACCCGCGCTCGTCCAGCAGCAGAACACCGGCATCGACCCGTCGCATCGCGGACTGGGGCTGGCCAAGTGGGCCAAGGCCGCAATGCTCGAGCGGATCCGAGACGACCGCCCGGAGGCACTGACGATCCGCACGGGGAATGCGTCCTCCAACGCTCCGATGCTCGCGATCAACGACGCCCTCGGCTTCGAGGTGATTGGGACGCGCACCGAGTGGCAGGTGGACCTGGGCGCCCAGCCGGCCTGAGACTCCAGCCCGCCGCGAACGTGCCACTGCGGAGCAGAGCGCGAATGACCGCGTTTGCGGCCAAACTCTCCTCATGTTCGCCGTGAAACCGCTCGATGCCCCCATCACCGGATCCCACGGTGCCGGAGCATGAGCCCACGAATGTGGACAGGTGCGCAGCTGAGACCGTGGAGGGATGAGCCTTGACCAGGGACCAGGACTTCGTCGACCGCTATGGGCCGTGGGCGCTGATTGCCGGTGCATCCGAAGGCGTGGGCGCGGCCTATGCACGCGCCATCGCCCAACGCGGGCTGAATGTCGCCATTCTGGCCCGCCGACAGCAGATGCTTGACGACGTGGCAACGTCGATCCGATCAGCGAGTGGAGTCGAGACCAGGACTCTGGCCGTTGACCTCGCCGAACCGGATGCGGCGGCCAGGATTCTTGCTGCGACCGCCGGGCTCGATATCGGGATGTTCATGTACGGCGCCGGTGCCGACCCCAATTACGAACCCTTCCTCGACCAACCCGTTGAGGAGTCGCTGAGACTGGTCCAACGAAATTGCGCGACGCCATTGCAGCTCTGCCATTCCTTCGCGACGTCGATGGCGGCACGCGGGAAGGGCGGCATCGTCCTCATCTCCTCCGGAGCGGGATTCGCCGGCGCCCGGAACATGGTCGCCTACGGCGCCTCGAAGGCGTTTGACACGGTGATGGGGGAAGGCCTCTGGGCAGAACTCCACGACGCGGGGATCGACGTGCTGGTGACGGTGCTCGGAGCCACCGACACGCCCGCCTTCCGTCGGATGCTCACGCGCCGTGGCCTGTTGTCCGATCCCGATGACGGCACGCCGATCCCCGGTACGTCCAGCCCGGAAGAGGTCGTTGCCGACGTGCTCGCCAATGTGACCAACGGCCCGACGCTGCTGGTGGGCGAACGGGTGCGTGAGGGCTCGAAGATGTTGCGCGCGCTCTCACGCAGCGACGCGGTGAGAGCGATGCTCGAAATGAGCAGCGGCGGGGTCATGGAGACAGGGGACAACGAGAAGGACACGCCGTGAGCGCCGCTGAGATCGATCCCGAGGTGCGTGCGCGCGTCGCCGAGGTGCTCGTGCGCTATGCGACGGGAATCGACCGGCGGGATTGGGAGCTGTTCCGCACCTGCTTCACCGAGGACTGTCTCGCCGACTATGGCGACATCGGGCTCTGGCACGGTGCCGGTTCGATCACCGACTGGATGCGGGAGTCGCACGCTCGCTGTGGCCACACGCTGCATCGGATCTCCAATGAGGTCGTGACAGCCAACGATGACGGCGTCAGTTCCCTTAGCTACGTCGATGCCCTGGTCATGGGCCCCGACAACACGTCCGGCACTCAAGCGAGCGGGTACTACGACGACGTCTTGGTGGTGCGATCCGGTGCGTGGCAGATTGCTCGTCGCCGGTTCACCCTGGTGTGCATCCAGTCGGTGGTCCCACTCCACCGCTGACGCGGCCGGGGTCCGGCGGCGTCACACTGCCGCAGGGCACACAGTGACCTTCACCTCGTAGACGGGCGCGCTCGGTGGCGAGGGGTAGGCGAGGCCCGACAGGCCGAACGTCATCCCTTGCGCGCTCCAGAAGTCCGTGCCGGTCTGGGTGAGCGCATAGGCGCGGCGGAGCTCGCGGAACGTGCTCCCCACGGTGATCCCCCGCCGCGTCCGGAGCCTCGGTTCCACCGTCGTGTGCGGGCGCGCCACCCAGTAGCGGTAGCCGCTGAAGCGCCCGTTCTTCGAACTGCACAATGAGGTCGTGCCACTCCACGTCGCGGTACCGGCCAGTGCAGCCCGAGGCTGTGAGCTCGGACGGATTGCCGAGCTCCTCCGACAGCTCCCGGGTCGCCACTTCCTCGGACGTGCCGATCCGCACGCTTCCGAGCCCGTCGCCTTCGAGCGTCACGTGCCGGTTGAAGGGCGCCGCCGAGGCGGGCGGGCCGGCAACGGCGAGGCCCGCCCAGCTCAGAGCGAACGCCAGCACGCCCGCTATGGCGGTGGCACGGGCCGATCGGTCTGCCATGGGCATCCCCTTGTGCGTTGCGCCTGCCCCGAGCCTACGCACCGGTCCCACGGGCGACCGGGCGGGCCAACCGGCATCCCGGCCGCCGGAAGATGGGAGCGGTGGAGGTCGTCATCGAACACGGCGCCCCGGGTAGCGTGACCCTTCGTCACGCCGCAGTCGAGGAGGTACCGTGCAAACCGAAGCAGCTGTCCTGTGGGACCGTGAGGCTTGGAGCGTCGAGCCCATCGAGCTCGACCCCCCGAAGGAGGGCGAGGTCCTCATCAAGCTGGCGGCCTCGGGCATGTGCCACTCCGACGAGCACCTGCTCACCGGCGACATGCCCGTGCCCCTCCCCGTCATCGGCGGACACGAGGGCGCCGGAGTGGTCGAAGAAGTGGGTCCCGGTGTGACCGGCGTGGCCCCGGGGGACCACGTCGTGCTGGGCTTCGTCCCCGCCTGTGGGAAGTGCCCGCCGTGCGCCACGGGGCATTCGAACCTGTGCGACGTGGGCGGCATTCTCATGACCGGCAAGCAGCTCGACGGCACGGTGCGCCATCACGCACGGGGCCAGGACGTCTCGACCATGGTCTGCCTCGGCACCTTCGCCCCCTACACCGTGGTCAACCAGGCTTCGTGCGTGAAGATCCTCGACGACATCCCGCTCGACAAGGCCTGCCTCGTCGGCTGCGGCGTCACCACCGGTTGGGGTTCCTCGGTCTACGCGGCGGACGTGCAGCCCGGTGACAGCGTGGCCGTCATCGGTATCGGGGGCATCGGGGCCTCCGCCGTGCAGGGCGCGCGCCTGGCCGGCGCCGAGATGATCTTCGCCATCGACCCGGTGGAGCTCAAGCGCGACCTGGCCCCCACCTTCGGTGCCACTCACGTGGCGCCCTCCATCGAGGAGGCCTCCGCGCTGATCGCGCAGGAGACCTGGGGTCACATGTGCGACAAGGTGATCTGCGCCATGGGTGTCGGGTCGGGGGCGATGATGGACTCCATCCTCAACCTGGCCGCCAAGCGCGGCAGGGTGGTCGTCACCAACATCCATCCGTTCAACGAGACGGAGGTGACCATGAACCTCATGATGCTGACCATCTACGAGAAGCAGGTGGTGGGCAGCATCTTCGGCTCGGCCAACATCCACTCCGACATCCCCAAGCTGCTGAAGCTGTACCGCAACGGACTGCTCGACCTGGACTCCATGATCACCAACACCTACAAGCTCGGTGACATCAACCAGGGCTATCAGGACATGCGGGACGGCAAGAACATCCGGGGCGTCCTCATCTACGACGACTGACGCGCCGGGACGGCGCCGGCAAGCCGCCTACGCGGCGGCGCCGTGCGTCGCCCAGATGTCGTTGCAGCGCTCGCAGACCTCCTCGGGCACGACGCCGACGCGCATGAGCACCGCGAAGGCCTTGCACCCGAGACAGAGGCCGAACGCGGACTCCAGCAGGGCGGCGCCGGCGAGGAGGCCCAGGACGACCGCGGCCGCCGTCCACAAGCCGAGGCCGGTGAGGACCACGGCGGTCAGCGAGAAGGCGACACCGATGCCCTGGGCGAAGCGCTTGGGCGGACCCGCCACCGGGCGCTCGCGGAGGCCGAGCCGTGGCGTGACGACCCGCGTCACGAACTGCCCGAGCGGGCTGAGGGTCGGCCCGGTCAGCACCCTGGCCACGAAGCCGTAGGCGATGATCACGGTGGCCCAGTGCAGGCCCAGAGCGATGGTCAGCACGCACATGAGGACGACGCCGGCCGCCACCAGTCGGGCCGAGACCTCGTTGACCGGATTGGGGAACGAGAAGAGGGCGCGCAGCCGGCCGGCGGGGCGCACGGTGGTGTCGGTCTGGCCCATGGCCTGCTCCTTCCCGAATCGTCTCAACCCTGACCAGATTAGTCGGGTTTCGCTCGGGATCGGCCGGGCGGCCGCCGCCGCGGCCGGCGCCGGGGAACCCGTTCAGGTCTCCGGGAGGGGCACCGGCTGGGGCGGCGGCGGCCCGACGTAGCGGGCGGCCGGGCGGATGAGGCGGTTGTGCGACGCCTGCTCCATCACGTGCGTGCTCCAGCCGATGGTGCGCCCGGCGGCGAAGGTCGGGGTGAACATCTCGCGCGGCATGCCGCAGGTGTCCATGACCACGCCGGCGTAGAACTCGACGTTGGTGTAAAGCTGGCGACCTGGCTTCAGCTCCGCCAGCACGTCGACCGTCGTGCGCTCGACCGACTGGGAGAACTCCACCATCGGCCCACCGAGGCGCTCGGTGACCGAGCGCAGGAGCAGCGAACGCGGGTCGTCGGTCTTGTACACGCGGTGGCCGAAGCCCATGATGCGGTCGCCCTTTTCGACGGCCGCGCGGACGTAGGCCTCGGCGCGGTCGGGCGTGCCAATGGCGTCGAGCATGTCGAGGGCCCGGCTGGGGGCTCCGCCGTGCAGCGGTCCCGACAGCGCGCCGATGGCCGCCACGACGGCGGCACCGAGATCGGCGCCGGTCGAGGTCACCACGCGGGCGGTGAAGGTCGACGCGTTG
Organism: uncultured Acidimicrobiaceae bacterium; assembly: GCA_963719485.1. Taxonomy (GTDB): domain Bacteria; phylum Actinomycetota; class Acidimicrobiia; order Acidimicrobiales; family RAAP-2; genus Bog-473. The sequence continues at coordinate 919,517 of OY970387.1, read as the reverse complement.
AAGCCGTGGTCGATGGTCAGGATCATGTACTGCTCGATGGCGCGGGCATGCAGGGGAGTCGGCTCGGAGCCGGTCAGCATGGTGAGGTAGTTGGCGGCGAGGCCGAGGTCGTCGCGCGGTTCCACCGGCTCCTCGCCCTGTCGCAGCCGGTGGGTCGCCGCCAGAATCGTCGGCACGACCGCGCACAACCCGAGCGCCTGGTCGTACAGCTCGTCGGGGCCGATGTCGTGCGTCGGTCGCCAGCCGAGCTCCGCCGCCAGGAGCGAGACCGCGGTGCGCAACACGTCGAGCGGCGCGCCGCGACGGCAGATGGCCGGCAGCACCGTGCTCAGCCCCGGCGGCAGGGCGCGTCGGCGCTGGACCTCCGCCCCGAAGGCAGCCGCAGCCGCCGCGTCGGGGAGCTCGCCGCGGAACAGGAGGTGCCACACGTCCTCGAGTGAGCGCTTCTCCGCCAGCTCGACCGCCGAATACTGCCGGTAGTGGAAGAAGCCCTCCTTCCCGCGGACGTCGCCGATGGTGGTCTCCGCCACCACGACGCCCTCGAGCCCCGCCGGCACGTCTCCGCTCGCTTCGCCGGCAGGGCGGATGCGCGCCACCGCCATGAGGTCGCGCAGCGACACGACGCCGACGCAGCGGCCACCTTCCACCACCGGCAGGTGCCGGTAGTGGTGCGAGGTCAGGCTGGCCCACGCCGCGTCGGCCCGCTCGTCGGGGCCGAGCACGTCCGGACGGGACGTCATCCAGAGGCGCACCCGCTCCCGTTCCGGGCCGCCCTCTCCGGCCGCCGCCCGCAGGAGGTCGCGCTCGGTCAGGATCCCCACGACCTTGTCGTCGTCGGTCACGACGACCGAGCCGGTGTCGGCCCGCTGCATCACCCGGGCCGCCTCGGCCAGGCTGTCGTCGGCGTTGCACGTCACTGCGGGAGAGGTCATGAGATCACGCACGATGGTTTCCATGGATCCCACTATGACGCTCTTTCCCTGCGTCTGTAAACGTTGATCAAGTCAATGTAAGGTGGGCGGGATGGACCGCATGCTCACGACCGAGGAGGCGGCCCGCCGCCTCGGGGTCAAGGTGCCGACGCTCTACGCCTACGTCAGCCGGGGCCTGCTCGCGTCACACCCCGATCCGGGCCGGCGGGGGAGCCTGTTCGACCTGGACGACATCGAGGGGTTGGCGGCGCGCAGCCGGGGCGGGCGCCAGACGGCCACCCGCCTCGCCACCATCACGACCGCGGTGACCCAGCTCGACCAGCAGCTGGGCCCGATCTACCGCGGGCGGGCCGCCACCGGCTTGGCGGCCGGCTCGAGCTTCGAGGAGGTGGCCGAGCTCCTGTGGCAGTCCGACGGTGGGGGCGATTGGACGGCACCCGATCTCGGCCCCTGCCCGCTCACACAGACGCTCGACCGCATGCGCTGGGCGCTCGTCCTCTGTGGCGCGCACGACCCCCTGCGCGCAGACCCGCGTCCCGCCGCGGTCGCCCGGGCGGCCCGCCGCTCCGCCGCCGCACTCACCGACGCCGTGGGGCCGCCGCCCCCCGGGAAGGACCCGGGTGACTCGATTGCCGCGCGGCTGACCGCCCGTCTCACCGCGGCGACCGCCGCGGTGCCGACCGCTGCGGTGAACGCCGCACTGGTCCTCCTGGCGGACCACGAGCTCGCCACCTCGACCATGGCCGTGCGCGTGGCGGCGTCGGTGCGCGCCGACCCCTACGACGCGTTCCTGGCCGGGCTGGCCACCTTGGCCGGACCGCTGCACGGTGGCGCGAGCCAGCAGGCCTATGAGCTCCTGGTGGTGGCCGAGCGCGACGGTGTGCCCCGCGCGCTGAACGACGTGCTCCGCGAGCGCGGGCGGCTGCCCGGCTTCGGGCACGCGGTCTACAAGAGCGGCGACGCCCGCTTCGACGCGTTGCTGGCCGTGGCCGAGCCCCTCCTGAGCGAGGAGCGCCGCGCCATTTTGCGCGAGGTCGTCGCCCTGGCGGCCGCCCACGAGGTACCGCCGGCCAACTGTGACCTGGCCCTTGCTGCACTGAGTTGGGGCACGGGCATGCCGCCCGACACGGGTCGCACGATCTTCGCCGTCGCCCGCATCGCGGGGTGGGCGGCGCACTACATGGAGGAGCTGACCGAGCGTCCTCTGCGCTTCCGGGTCCGCGCCGTGTACAGCGTCTGAAATCCCGTCGCCGTCGACCGGAAGCCCGCTCAGCCCGGACCGATCACGATGGCGGAGGGGTGGCCGCCCACGTGGAGAGCGACGCCCACCGTGCCCGTCGCCACTGTCACGGGGATCAGGGTGCCCGCCTGTTGCGTCACCCATGCCGTCGAGCCGTCGGCGCTCATGGCGATCCCCTGGGCGACGTCGGTCAGCGCGACCGGCGCGCCCGCCGTCAGGCCGACGACGGTCACCGCCACCACGGCCGCCCCCCCGCAGACGTAGGCCGTGGCACCCGACGGTGCCACGGCGATGCCCGTCGGGTTGAGCGGCAGCGGAATGGTCCCGCCCGTCCGCAGCGCCGTCGGGTTGATCGCCGTCAGGGTCCGGTTGCCGAAATTGCCCACCAGGACCTCTCCCGGCGCGGCGGCGATGGTCTGCGGTCCGGGGCCGACCGGGATCGCGGCCCCCGCCTGCAGCGTCGCGACGTCGATCGGCGTCACCGTGTTGCTGCCGTAGTCGGCGACGAACGCGGTGGCCGCGCCCGAGGCCGCCACCGAGACGGCGATGGCCACGGGCTCGCTCCCCACCGCAATCGGCGTGCCCGCCCGCCAGGTGCCGAGGTCGACGGGGGTCACGCTGCCCGAGTCGAGGTTCGCCACCAGGGCCACGCCCTTACCCCCACTGCCGCCGGGCGCAACCGCCACCGCGTCCGGCTCGACGCCGACGGTGACCTCGTGCACCACCTGGTGCGTCGCCGTGTCGATCTCGTGCAGCTGGTCGTCCCCCTGGGTCACGACGAGCAGCCCCTTGCCCCCCGGCGTGTAGGCCAGCGCGGACGGCAGGCTGCCCACCTGCACCTTGGCCCCGACGTGCCGCCGGGCGACGTTGACCGGGGTGACGTCCATGGCCGGAAGGGTCACCGAGGCGCCGGTCGTGACCCAGGCCACGTCGTGCACGGACGTGCTGCCCACGGGTTTCGAGCAGGCAGCAAGCGCGGGGACCAGGGCGGTGAGCGCGACGAGCAGCACCACCGTGCGCTTCACGGCGGGCTCAGCCCCGCGCGCACGCGGCGCCGGCCGGCCGCTCTTCCGCGCCCCAACCGGCCGCGTCGCCCTCCGGCCAGAAGTCGCCGGTCACCCCGTCCTGCACGTAGGGCACGGGCGCCGGCTCGCCGGCCGCCAGCGCGCGCAGCGCGTCGAGCAGGGCATCGACGTCGTCGGCGTCGGTGCCGAGCCCGCAGCTGGCCCGCACCGCACCGGGGATCCCGGTGCGGTCGCCGCGCTGCACGGCGGCGCGCGCCTGGGCCACGCCGGCGCGGCCGACGCCGAGCAACCGGATCAGGTAGGGGTGCGCGCAGAAACACCCGTGCCGCACGCCGATCCCGAACTCCGCGCTCAACCGGGCCGCCACCAGTGCGTGGTGCATCCCTTCCACGGTGAACGTGGCCACGGCGAGCCCGTCGTGCGCACCGGGCTTGGACGCAGGCCCGAGCACCCGCACGCCGTCGATGCCCCGGAGTCCCTCGTACAGCCGGGTCGCCAGCACGCCCTCGTGGGCCGTGATGGTGTCCCAGCCGATGCGCTCCAGCTCGTCCATGGCCGTCCCGAAGGCGACCGCGCCGACGACATTGGGTGAGCCGGCCTCCTCGCGCTCGGGGGGATCGGTCCAGATGACCTCGTCGAGGTCGACCAGGTCGACGGCCCCCCCACCGGCGAGGAACGGGTCCCCGTGCTCGAAGACCCGGCGTGGCCCGATCAGCGCGCCGGCGCCGAACGGCGCGTAGAGCTTGTGGCCGCTGAACGCCACGAAGTCGGGTCCCTGGGGCAGGGGACGGTGCGGCGCCAGCTGCGCCGCGTCGAGCAGGACGGGCACCCCGCGTGCATGGGCCTCGGCGCAGATCTCTTCCACCGGCGGCAACCAACCCGTGACGTTGGAGGCTCCGGTCAGGGCCAGGAGCGCCGGGCGGCGCCCGTCGTCCAGCACGGCGACCACGTCGGCGGTCTCGAAGGTGCCCGCCGTGCCGCACTCGACCCAGCGCCGCGACGCCACCCGCGCCCAGGGGAGCAGGTTGGCGTGGTGCTCGACCACCGTGGTGGCCACCACGTCGTCGGGGCTCAGTCCGAGACGGTAGGCCAGGTGGTTGATGGCCTCGGTGGTGTTGCGCACGAGGACGACGACGTCGTCACCGCCCGCCGGCCGCCGGGCGAAGCGGTGCACACCGTCCCGGGCGGCCTCGTACGCCTCGGTGGCGCGTCGCGACTTGTAGCCGGCGCCGCGGTGCACGCTGGAGTACCAGGGCAGGAACTCGTTGACCCGATCGGCCACCGATTGCAGCGCCGGCGTCGAGGCGGCGCAGTCGAGGTCGCGGTAGGGGCGTTCGACACCGTCGAGGCAGGGCACGGGCATGTGGGCGCCGACGAGTGGCGCCACGGCTGCCTCAGGATGCACGGCCGTCACACTACGAAGTGCCGGCGACCGGCGGTATCCGGTGCTCAGATGAGCCCGGGGTCGGCGACCAGTCGCCGGGCGGTCAGCACGACGATGTCGTCGGAGCTCCGCCGGCCGGCCGTCATGGCGTCGATGACGAAGTCCGCCACCTCGCCGGGCTCGCTGCTGGGGGAGCTGCGCAGCGACGATTCGAGCTGGCCGAGACGCTCGTCGATGTGGCTGCCGCGCCGCTCGACGAGCCCGTCGGTGAACATGACCAGGCATCCCTGGTCCAGGTGGAACTCGTGGTCCTTGTAGTGGCAGTGCTGGACGCCCAAGGGTGGCCCCGGGGGCACGGGGAGCTCGACGGCCTGGCCCGGCTCCACCCGCACCGGCGACGGATGGCCGGCCGAGGAGAGCACGATCGACCCGGACCTGGTGTGCAGCACGCCGACCAGGGCGGTCGCCAGCCGGCCCCCGACTCCGGGCAAGGAGACCCGGTTGAGCCGCTGCAGCGCCTTGCCCGGGGCCCGCTCTTCCAGCACGAGCAGGCCGAGCGTGTGGCGCAGCCGGCTCATGATCCTGGCCGCTCCGAGGTCGTGACCCTCGACGTCGCCCACCACGAGGGCCACGAGGTGCTCGCTGATCGGGATCACGTCGTACCAGTCGCCGCCGACCTCGACGCCGACGGCCGCCGGCCGGTAGCGCGCGGCCACGTCCCATCCGTCGATGGAGGGGATGGCGTCGGGCAGGAGGTGCCGCTGCAGCTCGTGCGAGATCCTCCGCTCGCGGTCATAGGCCCGCGCCCGGATGACGACCGAGCTGACCTGCTTGGCCAGCTGTTCGGCCAGGCCGAGATCCTTCTCGGAGAAGCGGCGACCCGATCCGGCCGACACCAGGGTCACCGTGCCCAGGACCTGTTCGTCGCGCAGCCGGAGTGGCACCGTGACGTACGAGGTGAAGCCCAAGGTCTTCACAATCGCGTAGTGCCGTTCGTCGCGGCTGGTCGACCGGAGGAACTCGTCGTCCATCTCCGCGCTCCACATCGACCGGCCGCTGCGCATCACCTGCATGGTCGGATGCGCACTGCCGGGCTCGGGCGGGTACGAGGTGCGGAGCTCCTCGGTGAGCGCACGCTTCTCCGGGTCCGCGTGCCAGGCCGCCATCCGTCGCATGCGGCCGTCCTCGTCTTCGATGTCGATGAGACACAGGTCGGCCATGACGGGCACCGAGACCTGGGCGAGGCGCTTCACCATTTCGCGGTAGTCGACGACCTCGGAGAGGACCTGGGTCGCCAGAAGGAGGAACTCGTTGCGCCGCCGGGCCTCGAGCAGCTCGTCGACCAGATGCTCGCGCTCCGTCGCCTGCGTCGACGCGTGCAGCAGCTCACCGAGGTGGTCGCCCACCGCGTCCATCAGTTCGACCACCGACGGGTCGCGTTCGCGGGGATGACGGCTGAGCATCGTCACGATCCCGACGCAGGCGCCGTGGTAGCGGACCGGGAAGGCGTACGCGCTCTGCAGGCCGTCCCGCGCCAACGCGTCGGTCATGAAGCGCCGGTCGGCCATGAGATCGGGCACCCACAGGGGCTCGCCGTGTTCCATGACCCACTGGGGGAACCCGTCGTTGCCGCTGGTCGGATCGCCCTCCTTCTCCTGGGTGAAGGCGGGCGCGACGTTCGGCGATCGCGTCCACACGTGCCGGCAGACGAGCTCTTCGTTGGCCGCGAGCGCCCACAACGTGGTCACGTCCCAATCGAGCCGCCGGCCCAGCGTCGACAGGAGCCGCTCGGCCGGCGGCTCGTCGATCGGCGCGTCGGCGAGGATCTCGAGCAGTTCGCTCGTCAGCTCCGACCAGCGCTGCAGCTTCTTCTCGTCGCGGGGGCGGAAGATGCCGACGACCACCCGGCCGGCGAGCGGATGGTCGAAGACGCTGATGACCAATTCGGTGTGGACGTCCGATCCGTCGGCCTGCTTGATGATGGCGTCCAGCCGGCGCCCGACGAGATCCTGGGCCTGGGAACGCACGAAGGCCCCGAAGTCGTCGCCCAGCATCGACGTGAGCGACTCGGGCACCAGGTCGAACACGGGCCGCCCGACGAGGGAGCCGCGGGGCCAGCCCATGAGCTCCTCTGCCGCGGCGTTGACGTAGCGGATCACGCCCTGCTCGTCGGTGGCCACGACCGCATCGCGCAGCCCGTCGAGCACGGCCCGCACGCCCTGCACGGGCCACCCCGGCTGGCCCGCGGATGCCGCGGATGCCGCGGACGCCGCGGACGCCGCGGTCCCGACGACCGCCGCGGCGCCGGCCGTCGCCGGCAGGGTCGCCCCGACCCGGTCGGGCCCGGGCGGCCGCTCGCGGCACGTCGGCGGGGTCGCGGTCTCCGGCAGCACCGCCGAGAACCACACCGTCTTGCCAGGGCGGTCGCGCCGCATCTCGATGCCCCAGGCGTCGGCCAGTGCGCGCACGATGTGCAGACCGCGCCCGTGCGGTGCGTCCGGGAGCGGTTCCTGCGGTGTCGGGTATCCGGCGGCGACGTCGCTGACCTCGACGCGCACGCGTTGGCAGTCGGGGGAGACCCCCATCGACACCTCGAACTCGGTTGCCGCGTGCTGCACCGCATTGGTGGCCAGCTCCGACAGCATGAGCACGAGCCCGTCGGCGTCGTCTCCCCACGCGGCGGGCAGCTTGGCGAGCAGGAAGCGGCGCGCCTGTCCGACGGCGAGCGCGGTCGCGTGGAACCGGCGCGAAAGAAGTGGGACCGCCAGGTCGATCGCGCGCGTGTCGGCCGTGGGCTCTCCCCCCGGAAGATCTGGGCCTTGCATACCGGTTGCCGTAGTTCTGCCCCGGTGGCGCAACCCCTAAACGGGCTGGCGGTCCGAGCTCCTCGTCGTCCGTCCCCACCGGGTCCGAGGCGGGCGCTACCCTGCTGCGTCGTGGAGGAGCGCTACGAGTCCGAGCTCACCCGGGCCGCGACCGTCCTCGACGGGGTCGACCGGGCGCTGGAGCGCCTGAGCGAGGGCACCTACGGGCAGTGCGAGACCTGCGGCGCGCCGGTCCTCGACGCCGACCTGGAACGGGACCCGACCCGGCGCATGTGCGAGCAGCACCTGACCCTGGCCTGAGCGGCCGCGGCGGCGCCCGATCGGGGCGTCCCGGGGTCAGCCGGGGACCTTCAGCCCCTTGGCCGCGTCGAGCCGGGCCGCCACATCCGGCCAGTTGACGACGTTCCACAGCGCCGCGAAGAAGTCGGCTTTCACGTTCTTGTACTGCAGGTAGAAGGCGTGCTCCCAGGCGTCGAAGACCAGGAGCGGGACCGAGCTCTGGCCGACGTTGCTCTGGTGGTCGTACACCTGCTCGACGATCAGCCGGCCGGCGAGGGGCTCGTAGGCCAGCACGCCCCAGCCCGAGCCCTGGATGGTGGAGGTGGCCTGGGTGAACTGCGCCTTGAACTTGTCGAAGGAGCCGAAGTTCTCGTCGATGGCCGCGCCCAGCGCGCCGTCGGGCTTGTCGCCCCCGTCGGGGCTCTGGTTCTTCCAGAAGATGGAGTGCAGGACGTGGCCCGAGATGTGGAAGGCCAGCGTCTTCTCGAGGCCCACGATGGCGCCGAAATCGTCCTTGTCGCGCGCCGCGGCCAGCTTCTCGAGCGTCTGGTTGGCCCCGGTGACGTAGGCGGCGTGGTGCTTGTCGTGGTGGAGCTCCATGATCTGGGCCGAGACGTGGGGCTCGAGCGCGGCGTAGTCGTACGGCAGGTCGGGGAGGCTGTAGTCGGCCATGGCGGATCTCCTCGTGGTGGTCGTGGGGGCTGCTGCGTGCTGGACCATACCCGAAGGGGCCCCGATCCCAACAGGGGATCCAACTGCCATCCGAGCAGGGCGGGAGGCCGGCGTCGGCCGGTGCGGGCAACCCCGGCGCAGCCCGCCCCGGCGGTACGCTTGCAAGAGTGAGCACGGACCCGAAAGACCGCTGGCTCGACCTCGGGTCGTTCATCCGTGAGCAACGGGGATCGGCCCGGCTCTCGCTGCGCCGGCTCTCCGAGCTGGCCGGGATCTCCAACCCGTACCTGAGCCAGATCGAGCGCGGCCTGCGCCGGCCCTCGGCCGAGATCCTCCAGCAGATCGCCAAGGCGCTGCGCATCTCCGCCGAGACGCTCTACGTCCAGGCGGGGATCCTCGAACCCCCGTCGGGCTCGCCCGACCTGACCCGGGCCATCATGGCCGACCAGTCGATCAGCGAGGAGCAGAAGCAGGCCCTCGTGCGCATCTACCTCTCGTTCCGCCGCGACCACGAGGAGGAGCGGGGCGAGCAGGACGCGGGCCCGGCGGCCCCGGCTGCCGCGGCGGAGCCCGACCCCGCATCGCCTGCTCCGGCGGAGCCGCCCGGCCCCACCGCCCGTGTCTCCACCGCTTGAGCGCGCCGCGCCCCCGGGACCAGGCCGGGGCGAGTTTCCCGGCCGCCGGTAGGCTCTGACCGCCATGCGCCGGCTCGCCGTTCTCTCTCTCCACACGTCACCCCTGGCCCAGCCCGGTACGGGGGACGGCGGCGGCATGAACGTCTACGTGCGGGAGCTGACCTCGGCCCTGGCCCGATCCGACGTCGCCTGTGACGTCTTCACCAGGGCCTGGTCCCCGGATCTGCCGCCCGTGGTCGACGTGGAGCCCGGCCTGCGGGTCCATCATGTCCCGGCGGGGCCGCTGCGCGCCCTGCCCAAGGAATCCCTCCCAGCCGTGGTCGACGAGTTCACGGCCGGGGTGCTCGGGCGCATGGCCGCCGCGCCGGCGTCCGGCGGCGACGAGGGCGGCGGGCTGCCCTACACCTCGGTGCACGCCAACTACTGGCTGTCGGGGCTGTCGGGGCACGTGATCAAGCACGAGCTGAACCTGCCGCTGGTGTGCACCTTCCACACGCTCGACCGCGTCAAGGCGGAGTCGATGCCCGAGGAGGTGGAGGCCGACATGCCCCACCGCCGGGCCGAGGCCGAGGCGTGCATCATCGACTGCTCCGACGCCGTGCTCGCCTCCTGCACGGTGGAGGCCGACCAGATCGCGTCGCTCTACGGCGGCGAGCCCGGGCGCATCCGCATCGTGCCTCCCGGCGTCGACCACGCCTTCTTCGGCCCCGGCCACCGGCCCCAGGCGCGCAGGGCCCTCGGCCTGCCGCTCGACGGCCGGCTCCTGCTGTTCGTCGGGCGGATCCAGCCTCTGAAGTGCGCCGATGTGGCGATCGAGACGCTGGCCGAGCTGCGCGAGGGCGGAGGCGAGCCGTACCGGCTCGTCGTGGTGGGCGGCCCGAGCGGCCCCCACGGTGAGAAGTCGTTGCAGCGCCTGCACGATGTGGCCGACGCCCGCGGCGTGCGCGAGCACGTCCACTTCATTGCGCCCCAGCCCCACGAGCTTCTCTCGTCGTACTACCGGGCCGCCGACGTGTGCGTCGTCCCGAGCCGCTCGGAGTCGTTCGGGCTCGTCGCCCTGGAGGCGGCCGCCTGTGGGACGCCGGTCGTCGCCTCGGCCGTCGGCGGGCTGACCACGCTCGTCGACCACGGCCACACCGGGTACCTCGTGGACGACCCCGACCCGGATGCCTACGCCGCCGCCGTGCGGAAGGTGTTCGACGAGCCGCTGGCGGCCGAGCGGCTCTCCACCGCCTCGGTGCTGCGGGCTCGCCGGTACACCTGGCGGGCCGCGGCCCGCACGTTGGTCGAGCTGCACGACGAGCTGGCCTCCGGCCGCCTCGTCGAGTGCGGCTGAGCGCGCCCGGCCGCGCCGCCCGCCCCGAGCCGTGCCCGTCGTCGATCTCCCCGCCGACGAGGAGATGGCGGCGGCCGTCGCCCGCATCGACGCCTGGGCGGCCCGGGAGCTGGCGGCGGATGGGCCCCTGGTGGCAGCCGAGCGGCAGGAGGTCACCGACCGCACCGCCTCGTTCCAGTGGTATCTCCGCTTCAAGGGGGAAGAGAAGGACTTCATCACGGTGTGGTTCACGCTCAAGCAGCGCACGCTGTGGCACGAGGCGCAGTTCATGCCGGCACCGGAGACGAACCGGGCCGAGGTCTATGCCTACCTGCTGCGCCGCAACATCCACCTCTTCGGTATGTGGTTCGCGCTCGGCCCCGAGGACGCCGTGTACCTGGTGGGCCGGGTGCCGGCCCGCCTGGTCGACGACGACGAGCTGGACCGGATCGCGGGGGCGTCGGTCGTGTACACCGACGATCACTTCCCGACCGCCATGACCCTGGCCCACCCCTCGACCTACCGCCGCCGCCCCCGCCGCTAGCCGGGTACCGCGGCCCGCAGCGCGGCGGGCCCCGCGCTCGGTATCGTCGCGCGGGTGTCGAGCCTGCTCATCGTCGGCGGCGGGAAGATGGGGGGCGCGCTGCTGGGCGGGCTGCTCCGCTCGGGCTGGACCGGGGTGGCCGACGTCGCCGTGGTGGAGCCGGTCGTCGAGCGCCGCGACGAGCTCGTGGCGGAGTTCCCGGGGCTGCGGACCTTTGCCGCCCCCGAGCCGGGCCTCCTGAGCGAGGGTGGCGAGCGGATCGCCGGTGCCCTGCTCGCCGTGAAGCCCGACGTCGCCGAGGGGGCCTGCCGGCTCCTCGGGATCAGCGGGGTGACCCGCGTCCTCTCCATCGTCGCCGGCGTGCCCTGTGCCCGCCTCGAGTCCGCGCTCGGCGGCGAGCCCGCGGTGGTGCGGGCGATGCCGAACACGCCCGCGCTCGTCGGCGCGGGGGTGACGGCCATGTCGGGTGGGTCGTTCGCCCGCTCGCAGGATCTCGCGTGGGCCGAGGACGTGCTCTCGGCCGTGGGCACGGTCGTGCGGCTGCCCGAGCGCCTCCTCGACGCCGTGACCGGGCTCTCGGGATCGGGCCCGGCCTACTTCTTCCTCGTCGCCGAGGCCCTCATGGAGGCGGGCGTGCAGATGGGGCTCACCCGCGAGGTGAGCCGGACCCTCGTGGTCGAGACCATGCGCGGCTCGGCCGCCCTGTTGGCGGAGACGGGCCGCGACCCCGAGGCCTTGCGCGCCATGGTGACCTCACCCGCGGGGACGACGGCCGCGGGCGTCCGGGCGCTGGAGTCCCGGGCCGTGCGCTCGGCCTTCATGGAGGCGGTCGCTGCCGCCACCGAACGATCGCGCAACCTGCAGCGCTGAGCGACCAGCCATGACGAGCGAGCCGCCGCGCACCGTCTTCTTCCTCTCCGATTTCGGCACGGAGGACGAGTTCGCCGGCGTGGTGCACGCGGTGATCGCGGCCCGGGCGCCGGGGACGACGGTCATCGACCTGACCCATCACATCCCGCCCTTCGACGTGCGGGCGGGGAGCCACACGCTGATGCGGGCGGTGCCGCACCTCGGGCCCGGCGTCGTGCTGGGCGTGGTCGATCCCGGGGTCGGCACCGGGCGCCGGGGCATCGCTCTGGAGGTCGCCCTCCCCAAAGGAGGGACGCTGTCCTTCGTCGGGCCAGACAACGGATTGCTCGTCGCCGCGGCCGAGGCGGCCGGGGAGGCACCGGTCGCCCGACTGGTGGAGCTCGCGCGCGATCCGGTGCCGCCCGAACGGGGCGCCACTTTCGACGGGCGCGACGTGTTCGCTCCCGCCGTGGCCGCCCTGTGTTCCGGCACCGCCCTCGAGAAGCTCGGCGAGCCGATCGACCCGGGATCGCTGGTGCGCCTCGTCGGCGGCGTGGTCGAGGAGGGCCGGCTGCACGACGGCCGGCGCTGCCTGCGCACCGAGGTCACCTGGGTCGATCACTTCGGGAACCTGCAACTGGCGGCGACCGTGGCCGACATCCGCGTCGCCGGGATCCCGTTGACCGGCCTCCTCGAGCTGGCGGCCCGGATCGAGTCGGGACGCGAGCACCCCGACGGGTTGCCGCACTCGCTGGTCCCCGACGGGGTCCAGCTGCGCTGCGTCGATGCATTCGGTGACCTGCAGCAAGGGGAGTTCGGCCTGCTCGTCGACGCCAACGGGCATCTCGCGGTGGTGGCCGGCGAGGCGTCGGCGGCGCACTGGCTCAACGTCGCCGCAGGGGAGTTGCTCGTCCTGGCCTGGTGACGGTTGCTCCCGACGGGGCGGCCTGGCGGTTTGGTGTCTCCCGGAGCCCCCTCGGTACCATCCGTCGCAATGAGCGACGAGCAGCGCAGTCCCGACCCCGTCGATGCGTCCGCCGCGCCGCGACGGATCCCCGAGGCCACCGTCCTGCGGCTGCCCATCTACCAGCGCATCCTGGCCGAGCTCGTCCGCGCCGGTTTGCCGACGGTCTCCTCCGAGCAGCTGGCGGAGCTGGCCCGGGTGAACGCGGCCAAGGTCCGCAAGGACCTGTCCTTCCTGGGCTCCTTCGGCACCCGGGGCTCGGGCTACGTCCCCGCGTTCCTGATCGCGCAGATCGACCGCGCGCTGGGGGTCGACGAGAACTGGTCGGTGGCCATCGTCGGCATCGGCAACCTGGGCCGCGCCCTCACCAATTCCGCCGGGTTCGCCTCGCGCGGCTGCCAGGTGACCTCGCTCTACGACGTCGACCCGGCCGTGGTCGGCGAGGACATCCGGGGCATGCGGGTTCGGCACATGGACGAGATCGCCATGCTGCCCGACGCCGAGCGACCCGACATCGGGGTGATCACCACGCCGGGCTGGGCGGCCCAGGGTGTGGCCGATCTCCTGGTGCGGGCCGGCGTCACCTCGCTGCTCAACTTCGCTCCCCGCGTCCTGACCGTGCCGCCGTCCGTCTACCTCCGTTACGTGGATCTCTCCATCGAGCTGCAGGTCCTGGGCTTCTACCGGGCCCGTGAGGGGGAGCCCGGGCGCGACAGCCAGCGAGCGCCCATGATGCGCTCGGTGGGACTCGCACAGGGCCCGGAGCTGGCCTGACGGCCGCGCAGTCGGCCGGCGACTGGCAGGCTGGGGGTCGGGACCGGCACAATTGTGAGCCGACCCAGGAGGGAACCGAGTGTCCGTCGTCGTCATAGGGCTGCAGCACACGCAGGCCCCGCTGCCCCTGCTCGAGGCGGCCGCCGTGTCCGACGCCGACCTGCACAAGACGCTCAGTGCCCTGAACCACCGCCGGAACGTCCAGGAGGCGGTCGTCCTCTCGACCTGCCTGCGCACCGAGGTGTACGCGGTGGTCGACCGCTTCCACGACGCCGTGGCGGAGATCTACGAGGTCCTCTCGGAGCATTCGGGCCGCTCCGTGGAGGAACTGTCGGCGCACGCCACCGTCCGCTTCGACGACGACGTCACCTCCCATCTGTTCTCGGTCACCTCGGGCCTCGAGTCCGTGGTGACGGGGGAGACCGAGGTGGTCGGCCAGGTGCGGCGGGCCTTCGAGCGGGCCCAGGAGGAAGGCACCTCCGGTCCGGTGCTCTCCGCGCTGTTCCGGCACGCGCTGCAGACGGGCAAGCGGGTGCGCACCGAGACGGCCATCAGCCAGGGCACGACGTCGTTCGCCTACGCCGCGGTGACGGTCGCCCGCCGCGAAGACCCCTCCGGCCTGCGCGGCGCCCGAGTCGTGGTCGTCGGCGCCGGTGAGATGGGCCTCGGCGTGTGCCGTGCCCTGACGGACATCGCGCCGCCCGACGCGCCCCAGCGGGTCGTGGTGGTCAACCGGTCGGCGGCCCGGGCGCGGGATCTGGTGCGCCAGGCGGCGGCCGGACCCTTCGAGATGCGCGCCGCGCCCCTCGAGCGTGTGGCCGGTGAGCTGGCTGACGCCGACGTCGTCCTGACGGCCGTGGCCGCCGAGTCCCACGTGCTGAGTGCGGCCGACTTCGCCGGGGTCACGGGCCCGCTCCTCGTCATCGACCTCGGGGTCCCGCGCAACGTCGAGCCGGCGGCGGCCGCCCTCGACGGCGTGACGCTGCTCGACATGGACACCTTGAGCGCCTCGGTGGCCCGCGCGTTGGGTGAGCGCAAGGAGGAGTCTGTGGCCGCCCGCGGCATCGTCGCGGCCGAGGTCGACCGCTATCGAAGTGCGAGTCGCCAGCGCGGTGCCGCCCCGGTCATCGCCTCGCTGCGCTCCCGCCTCGAGACGCTGCGCATCGCCGAGCTCGAGCGGCGTCGGGCGCAGCTGGCCGACCTGAGCGAGGAGGAGTGGGACCACGTGGACGCGGCCACCCGGGCCGCCCTGGCCAAGATGCTGCACGAGCCCACCATGCTCCTGAAGGAGACGGCGGGCACGCCCCGGGGCGAACGGCTCGTCGAGGCGCTGCGCATCCTCTTCGACCTGTAGTGGCGGCCATGGGATAGTCGGGCCGTGACAACCGTCCACCTGGCCACCCGCGGCTCGCCGCTCGCGCTGCGCCAGGCCGAACTGGTCTCCGCGCTCCTGCGCCAGGCCGATCCGGGCCTCGTCGTCGAGCCGCTCGTGGTGCGGACTCGGGGCGATCGCGACGTGTCGGCGCCGCTCGACCAGATCGGCGGGCAGGGCGTCTTCGTGACCGAGGTCGAGGCGGCGGTCGCCGATGGGCGGGCCGAGGCCGCCGTGCACTCCGCCAAGGACATGACCTCGGTCATGCCGGCGCACCTCGTGCTGGGCGCGGTACCGCGGCGGGCCGACGCGCGCGACGGCCTCGTCGGCGGCACGCTCGCCGGGCTCCCCGCCGGCGCCCTGGTCGCCACCGGGTCGGCGCGGCGCCGAGCCCAGCTGGCGTCCCTGCGCCCGGACCTCGTCTTCACCGACGTGCGCGGCAACATGGCCCGGCGGGTGGCCCTCGCCGAGGACGGCACCGTCTCGGCGGTCGTGGTGGCGGTCGCCGCCATGGACCGGCTGGGCTGGGAGCACCGGCTGAGCGACGTGCTCGACCCCGTCGACGTGCTGCCCCAGGCCGGGCAGGGCGCCATCGCGGTGCAGTGCCGGACGGACGACGACGCCACGCGCCGCCTGCTCGCCGCCATCGACCATGCGCCGAGTCACCGGGCGCTGCGGGCCGAGCGCGCCGTCCTTGCCGCGCTGGGCGGGAGCTGCACGGTGCCGGTCGGGGCGTACGCCGAACAGGACGACGGGGGGGCGGGATTGCGGGTGTCGGGGCTCCTCGCCAGCGCGGACGGCCACACCGTGATCCGCCTGGCCCGCTCGGGCGACGACCCCGAAGCAGTCGGAGCCGAGGTGGCGCGTGCCCTGTTGGACGGGGGTGGCGCCGCCGTCGAGGGCTTCGGCGGCCTCCGGGACGCTCCGCTGTGACCGTCTACCTGGTCGGCGCCGGCCCCGGCGACCCGGGGCTCCTGACGCGTCGGGGGGCCGCGCTCCTGGCCCGGGCCGACGTCGTCCTGCACGACCGGTTGGTGAGTCCCGCTGTCCTCGAACTGGTCCCCCGGTCGGCCCGGTTGATCGACGTGGGCAAGGACCCGGACTCCACGGCGGGAGGAGCCGGGCGCCAGGAGGAGATCGCCCGTCTGCTCGTCGAGCACGGCCGCACGTCGGGCGTGGTCGTCCGCCTGAAGGGGGGCGACCCGTTCCTGTTCGGACGGGGCGGCGAGGAGGTGGAGGTGCTGGCGCGCGCCGGCATCGCCTGGGAGGTGGTCCCCGGGGTCACGTCCGCCTTCGGCGTCCCTGCCGCGGCCGGCATCCCCGTCACCCAGCGCGGCCTGGCCGCATCGGTGACCGTCGTGACGGGCCGGGTCGGCGAGCCGGGCGGCACCAGCGACCCGGACTGGGAGGCCCTGGCCCGCGTGGGCGGGACGCTGGTGATCCTCATGGGCATGACGACCCGGGCGGCCATCGCCGCTGCGCTCGTCCGTGGCGGGCGGGCGCCGGAGACGCCGGTGGCGGTCATTTCGCAGGGGACGACGGCGTCCCAGCGCGTCGCGCGGACGACGCTGGCCGGTCTGGCCGGCGTCGACCTGGGGCCGCCCGCCGTCATCGTCGTGGGCCCGGTGGCGGCGCTCGGCGCGCACGCACCGCCCTTCGGCGCGGAACGGCCCCTGGCCGGCCGCACGGTGGTGGTGACGCGCGCCGGTGGGCGTGCCAGGGGCCTGGTGGACGCGCTGGAGCGGGCGGGCGCCACCGCGCTCGAGCTGCCTCTGACCCGCCAGATCGACCCGGCCGACGGGGGACGCGCGCTGCGCGCTGCGGCGGTCGACGTGCGCGACAACGGCTGGGTGGTGGTGACCTCGGTCAACGCGGCGGACCGCTTCATGGGCGCACTGCGTGACGCCCGCGACCTCGGACCCGTGCGGGTGGCGGCGGTGGGACCCGCCACGGCCGACGCGCTGCGCCGGGCCGGCGTGGAGCCTGATCTCATGCCGGCCCAGCACAGCGCACGAGGGCTCATCGAGGAGTTCCCCGTCTCCGACGGCGCCGGCTCGCGGCGCGTCCTCTTTCCCTCTGCCGACCTCGCGCCCGAGACCATCCCCGAGGGACTGGGGCAGAAAGGCTGGGACGTCCGTCGCGTCGAGGCGTACCGCACCGTGGCGCGCGCCGCGCCCGAGGCCGCGCTGGTGGACCGCGTGACCGCGGCCGACGCGCTGACGTTCACCGCCCCGTCGTCCGTGCAGGCGTTCGTGGCGCTGCGCACCGCGGCGGGCGCACCGGTCACCCCGCCGCCGCACGTGGTCTGCATCGGCCCGACGACGGCCGACGCGGCCCGGGCCGCCGGGCTGGACGGCGTGCACGAAGCGTGGGGCGCCTCAGCCCAGGGCATCGTCGACGAGCTCATCGGGCACCTTGGCGTCGACGGCGCCGACGGGGGCGACGGAGGGTCGACGTAGGCTGGGGGCATGGCCGAGGCGACGTCAGCGCCCGTTCCGGGCGGCTTCCCGGCGCGGCGGCTGCGCCGGCTGCGCCGCACACCGGCGCTGCGGCGTCTGGTGGCCGAGACCCGCCTCGGGGTGGACGACCTGGTCGCCCCGCTCTTCGTGCGCGAGGGGACCGAGGGTCCGGTCCCGATCGCGTCCATGCCGGGCGAAGTGCAGCACTCGCTCGAATCGCTGGTGGTCGAGGCCAAGCGCCTGGTCTCGCTGGGCGTGCCCGGGCTGATCCTCTTCGGGGTGCCGGCGCACAAGGACGCGCAGGGGAGCGGCGCGTGGGACCCGCAGGGCGTCGTGCAGGTCGCGTTGCGCGCCGGTGCGCGACGCGGTCGGTGACGAGCTCGTGCTCGTGGCCGACCTCTGCCTTGACGAGTACACCGACCACGGTCACTGCGGCGTGCTCGGCCCCACGGGCGAGGTGCTCAACGACGCGACCCTCGAGCTGTACCGGCGCATCGCGGTGGCCCAGGCCGAGGCGGGAGCCGACGTGGTGGCGCCCAGCGGGATGATGGACGGGCAGGTGGCCGCCATCCGCGCCGCGCTCGACGGGGGCGGTCACGACCGGGTCGCCATCCTGGCCTACGCGTCCAAGTACGCGTCCGCGCTCTACGGCCCCTTCCGGGAGGCGGTCGACGTCACGATCGCGGGAGGCGGTGACCGCCGGGCCTACCAGCAGGACCCGCGCAACGGTCGCGAGGCGCTGGCAGAGATCAGGCAGGACGTGGCCGAGGGCGCGGACATGGTCATGGTCAAGCCCGCCATGACGTCCCTCGACGTGCTGGCCGCCGCCCGTCGCGAAGTGACCGTCCCGCTCGCCGCCTACCACGTGAGCGGTGAGTTCGCGATGGTCAAGGCCGCCGCCGCCGCCGGGTGGGTCGACGGGCCGGCCGTGGCGCTCGAGCAGCTCACCGTCCTCAAGCGGGCCGGGGCCGACTTCATCCTGACCTATTTCGCCGCAGAGGTGGCCGAGGCGCTCGGTGGCTGAGCCGGCCGCAGCGTCGAACGCCGCGTGGTTCGACCGGGCCCGGCGTGTCATCCCCGGCGGGGTCGATTCGCCCGTCCGCTCCTTCGCCTCCGTCGGCGGGACGCCCTACACCGTCGTCTCGGGCGAGGGCGCGTCCGTGGTCGACGTCGAGGGGAACCGCTACCTCGACATGGTCCAGTCCTACGGTGCCGTGCTGCTCGGCCATGCGCACCCCGCCGTCACCGCGGCCGTGGCGACCGCGGCGGCGCGCGGCACGACGTTCGGCGCGCCGACCCCGGGTGAGGTGCTGCTGGCCGAGGCGATCTGCGAGCGGGTGCCCGGCTGCGAGCAGGTGCGCCTCGTCTCGTCGGGGACCGAGGCAGCCATGAGCGCCGTGCGCCTGGCCCGCGGCGCCACGGGGCGCGACCGCGTCGTCAAGTTCGACGGCTGCTATCACGGCCATTCCGACGGCCTGCTCGCCGGCGGTGGGAGCGGCGTGGCCATGCTCGGCCTCCCCGGCTCGGTCGGCGTCTCCGCCGGCGCCGTGGCCGACACCGAGGTCGTCCCCTACAACGTGGTCCCCGACCTCGACGAGCGCGTCGCCTGCGTGATCGTCGAGCCGGTGGCGGCCAACATGAACCTGGTCGCGCCCGCGCCGGGGTTCCTCGAGGGACTCCGCGCCGCCTGCAGCGCCATCGGTGCGCTCCTCATCTTCGACGAGGTCATCACCGGGTTCCGCCTCGGCCCCGCCGGCGCCACCGGCTGGTCCGGCGTCACCCCCGACCTGTGGTGCTTCGGCAAGGTCATCGGCGGCGGGCTGCCGGTGGGCGCCTTCGCCGGGCGGCGCGACCTGATGGCCGAGCTGGCGCCGGGCGGACCGGTGTACCAGGCCGGCACGCTGTCGGGGAACCCGCTCGCCACGGCGGCGGGGCTCGCCGTGCTGGGCGAGGTGCACCCGGCGGACTACGAGGCGCTCTCGTCGCGTGTCGCGGTCTTCGCCAAGGACCTCGAGTCGGCCGTCGCCGGCGGTGGTCTCTCCGTCCTGGTCCCGACGGTCGGGCCTCTCGTCGGGCTCTTCGTGTCCGATGCCGCGGCCGGTCCCATTGCGGCACCAACCGACTACGAAGGGGCCCGGGCGCTGGCCGGTGGCGACAGCTACGCGCGGTTCTTCCACGCGATGCTGCGGCGCGGGGTGGCGCTCGCCCCCGGCGCCTACGAGGTGATGTTCCCCGGGCTGGCCCACGACGAGGACGTGCTGGCCCGCGTCGTCGAAGCGGCGGGGGAGGCCGCGGCGGAGGTGGCGTCCGAGGTCCGCTGACGCCGGCGTCGGCCGCCGCTCGGCTCACTGATTGCGCTGACGCTGAATCCGTCCCCTGTGCGCGCTCCCCTTGAACCTGCCGTGTTCCAAAAAAAATCCATATGGGCGGGCGGCCCACCCTTGAAAATGGAATGCTCGGGGTTGGGTCGGCGGTGACGGACACCGCTTTAGCTTGACGCCTTGAGCGCGTAAAAAAACCTGGTGCGGGAACCCTGGGGGACCCTTGAGTGCGCCTAGAGCGCGTATCCCAACTTCTTGTTCGAAGGGTCCCTGTCACCGCCGGTCTCCAAACCGAGAGGAGGTTGGCAGTGAGACAGCAAAGTGACCGTGTGGCCGGGCTCGACGTCCACCGCGACTCGGTGGTGGCCTGCATCCGGCTGGGCCGGGGCGACGAACCCCAGATCCACCGAAGGTCCTTCACCACCACGACGGCGGGGGTGTCAGAGCTTGCGGCGTGGATGGCCGACTACGAGGTGACCCGGGTCGTGATGGAGTCGACCGGGGTTTACTGGAAGCCGGTGTACTACCCGCTCGAGGGCCTCTTCGAGGAGCTGTGGCTCTGCAACGCCGGCCACGTGAAGAACGTCCCGGGACGAAAGACCGACGTGGCCGACGCCGAGTGGCTGGCCGATGTGGCTGCCCATGGCATGGTGCGCCCCTCCTTCGTGCCGCCACCGCCCGTGCGCGAGCTACGCGAGATCACCCGCTATCGCAAGACCCAGGTGAGCATCCGGGCCCAAGAGGTCCAGCGCCTCGAGAAGGTGCTCCAAGACGCCGGCATCAAGATCTCCTCGGTCGCCTCGAAGGTGCTCGGCAAGTCCCAGCGGGCCATGATCGAGGCCCTCATCGCGGGCGAGCGAGACGCTGCGGTCTTGGCCGGCATGGCGCTCGGGCGTATGCGCCCGAAGATCCCAGCTCTAGCAGAGGCCCTCGTCGGGCGCTTCGGCGCCCACCACGGTGTGGTGGCCCGGGCGATCTTGGACCACATCGACTTCCTCGGTGCCACCATCGCCCGCCTCGACGAGGAGGTGGCGGCGCGCCTCGAGCCCTTTCAAGCAGCCGTGACGCTTCTTCAGACCATCCCTGGGGTCGGACGCACCGTGGCCGAGGTGATCGTGGCCGAGACCGGCGCCGACATGTCGCGCTTTGCCTCCCCGGCTCATCTGGCCGCCTGGGCTGGCGTCGCCCCGGCCAACCACGAGTCCGCGGGCAAGCGCCGTCCCGCCGGCAGCCGTGAGGGAGCCCGCTGGCTGCGCCAGGCCCTCGTCGAGGCGGCCAACGCGGCTAGCCGCACCAAAGGCACCTACTTCGCCGCTCAGCACCGCCAAATTTCCGCCCGGCGCGGCTACAACAAGGCGACCGTCGCCGTCGCGCACTCCATCTTGGTGACCGCCTGGCACATGCTCTCGACCGGTGCCATCTACGAGGACCTCGGACCTGACTACTTCGTCAACCGCCGCGGCCGTGAAGCCCAGACCCGCCGACTCATAAAGCAACTCCAAGACCTCGGTCACGAGGTCACCCTCACTCCGGCGGCATAGCGGTCGGTCCGCCAACCCTTTCTCAGCGGGGCTTCGCCCCGCTCCGCTTCGCGCGCCCACGCTCTCAATGGCTGGGGGGCATTCCATCCCAACTATAAGCAGAATCGTTTATAGTTTTCGCGGGAGCCGGGCGTCTTCAGAGGTGAGCGGCCCTATGGAGCGGAACCCTGGGTCCGCACGGACGCCAGTGCCTGCGATGCGGCACGAAGTGCGGTCAGGGTCTCGGAGCTCGATGCGCGCAGTTCTTCCTTGGCCGCCTTGATCAAGGCCGTCTGCGCCCGCCACTCCGCACCGGGGACCTCCTCGGCCGCCGATCCGAGGCTGGTCTCCCCGATGACCGATCCCTTGGTGGAATAGCCGAAGGCGGCCGAGCCGAGAGTGCTGCTCTCGTAGGCATCGCTGCTGTCGATCAGCTGGTCGAGGCTTTCGAGTGCGGCCAGGAGCTGCGTGCGCGGCGAAGAGGACGGGTCCAGCAGATACGCGTCGATCGCCTCTTCGACGGTGCCAAGGGCCAGCTCGAGAGTGGCGTCCACCGAGACTTCGTCGTCCTGTTCACCTCCGAGCATCGCAAGGACCTCCAGTCGGTTCACGTCGAGCCGGCAAGAGTCTGCCAAACCCAGCCCGAGCGCCCTCCAGATGCTCACACGGAACGGCCGCCCTTGTGAGGGCAGACTGCAGACCATGCCCGAGCACCGTTGGCCCGATGACTTTGCTGCACTGCGCCGGGGCCAGGGGTGCCCCATGTGCGGAGCGGGCGCCGACGAGACACCGCACGGCCTCCGGGTCTTCGAGGGAGCCTGGGCCGACGGGTACCTCGGGCGGTATCCGGTCCGGCCCGGCTATGCCTTCGTCATCTGGAACGGCCGGCACGTCGCCGAGCCCACGGAGTTGTCGGCCGAGGAGGCGGCGGGGTTCTGGTCCGATGTCGCCCGCGTCGCCGGCGCCGTTGACGCGCAGCACCGGCCGGCGAAGATGAACTGGCTGAGCCTGGGCAACGGCGTCCCACACCTGCACGTCCACCTGGTGCCGCGCCCGCACGACGACGCTCGCGCCGGGTGGCCGCTCGAGTCGGAGGCGTTCGACCGCGCGGCCACGCCGGCCATCGCGCCGGCGCGGCTGGAGGCCGAAGCCGCCGCGCTGCGCGCCCGCCTGCAGGGCTGAGCTCGTGGAGCTGCTGGTCGAGGGCCGCTCCGCCGAGGTCTTCGCCGACGGCGAGGGGCGGGTGCTCAGGCCGCGGGGCTCTCGAACCCTTCGTCGTCGGGCAGGAGGCGCGAGACGAGCTCCATGGCCCTGAAGCCCAGCTCCGCCGGCCCGGCGGCGTCGGGCCGCATGAGGTTGGCCATGATGCGTAGGAGCTGCGTCATGAGCAGCTCCGAGCGCATGCCGAGGCCGACGCAGAGGCGCATCGCCTCGGGGTTCGAGATCAGGTGCACGAAGGCCCGCGCCACCTTGAAGTACGGGCCGTAGGCGGCCGTCAGCTCGCGGTCGTAGTCGGTCAAAGCCTGCTCGCCCTCGCCGGTCAGGGCGTGGCCCAGAGCCGCCGCCGCCAGCCGCCCCGTCTCGTAGCCGTAGGCGATGCCCTCCCCGTTGAACGGGTTGATGGCGCCGCTGGCGTCCCCTGCGATGAGCACGTTGGCACCGGCACGCGGGCCGACCGAGAGCCCCATGGGGAGCTTCCCGCCGGTCGGTGGGCCCAGGCTCGTCTCTTCCCGGAGCCCCCACGACGGCGGGGCGAAGTCCACGAAGGCATCCATGAGGTGGGACGTGTTGAGGCCCTTCCAGCGCTGGTCCGTCGACAGCAGGCCGACCCCCACGTTCACGCGGCCGTCGCCCATGGGGAAGATCCAGCCGTAGCCGGGGACCACATCGCCCTCGGCGTCCCGGATGTCGAGATGCGATTCGATGAACGGGTCGTCGTGGCGGTCAGACCGGTAGTAGCCGCGCAGCGCCATCCCCATGGGCAGATCCCGTCGACGCGAGGTGCCGAGCATGCGGCCCAGTCGCGAGTTGGACCCGTCGGCCACCACGACGTAGCGCGCCCGGATGGTGCGGGTGCCCGCCGCGCCCTTGTCCCGGACCGTGACACCGGTCAGCGTCGGCAGCGGGCCGGAGGAAGGGGCGGCCTCGTCGACGAGCGGCGCCGTCACCTCGGTGCCCTGGAGCAGGGTGGCGCCCGCTCCGGCGGCGTGCCCGGCCACCAGCCCGTCGAGATCGTGGCGCGTGATGGTGTAGCCGTAGTCGGGGAAGTTCGGGTGCTCGGGCCACCGCATGTCGATGGAGCGCCCGAAGCCGAAGGCGCGCAGCCCCTGGTAACGGTGGGAACCGGCGAGGGCCGGCTCGAGTCCCATGTCGGCGAGCTGCCGGACGGCCCGGGGCGTGAGGCCGTCGCCACACGTCTTCTCCCGGGGGAACTCCTTCTTCTCGACGACGACGACGTCCCAACCCGCTTCGGCCAGCCAGTAGCCGCAGGAGGAGCCGGTGGGGCCGCCGCCGACGATCACGACGTCGTGCACGTGCTCGGCGGCCCGGCGTGACGCCGCCGCGGGCGTTGCCGTCCGGCGCGGGGCGCGGGTCGACTTCGCCGCTCCGGAGGCTGCTGCCGGGGTTGCGGCCTTCTTGGCGGCCGCCTTCTTCGGCGTCGCTTTCTTGGCCGCCGCCTGCTTCTTCGCCGGGGCCTTCGCCGGGGCCTTCGCCGCCTTCGGCGCCTTCTTGGGGGCGCCCCGCCCGGGGGTCTCGTCGGGAGCCGTCACGAGGGCATCGTAGGTCCCCCGCAGGGGCCTCTGACCAGCGGCGCGGATGTGCCCGGCGCCAGGGTCGCATGGTAGAAACGGATCACAGTGGACCAGTACCTCCCGATCCTCATCCTGGGGCTGCTCGCCCTCGCCTTCACCGTCTTCTCGCTGGTGTCCTCGGCGATGCTCGCGCCGCGCAAGAAGCCGACGGCGGCCAAGCTCGCGCCCTACGAGTGCGGCATCGTCCCCAGCGTCGAGCCCCCGCAGCGCTTCCCGGTGCGCTTCTACCTGGTCTCCATGATCTTCATCATCTTCGACATCGAAATCGTGTTCCTCTACCCCTGGGCGGTGGTCTTCCACCAGATCGCCACGTTCGGCCTCATTGAGGTGATCGTGTTCGCCGCCGTGGTCTTCGTGTCCTTCCTCTACCTCATCTCCAACGGTGCCCTCACCTGGGGCCCGGCGAAGACCCTGCATCCGGGCCTGCCGAGTCGCACGTCCGAGTCGACCATCACCCGCATCAGCGGGGCGAAGACACCCGGTGAGGCGGCCTGACCGATGGGGTTCGAGGACCTCCAGCACAATTTCCTGACCGGTCGCATCGAGGACATGGTCAAGTGGGCCCGGCGGAACAGCGTCTGGCCGGCCACCTTCGGTCTCGCCTGCTGCGCCATTGAGATGATCGCGGTCGGGGCCGCCGACTACGACATCAGCCGGCTCGGCATGGAGGTCTTCCGGAGCTCGCCGCGACAGGCAGATCTGATGATCGTGGCCGGGAGGGTCTCCCAGAAGATGGCCCCGGTCCTGCGCCAGGTCTACGACCAGATGATGGAGCCCAAGTGGGTCATCTCCATGGGCGTGTGCGCGTCGACGGGTGGCATGTTCAACAACTACGCCATCGTGCAGGGAGTGGACCAGATCGTGCCGGTCGACGTCTACGCCCCGGGCTGCCCGCCGTCGCCCGAGACGCTGCTGCACGCCATCCTCACGCTGCACGAGAAGATTCGCACCGGCGAGATCACGCGCCGCCCCGGGAGCTCCATCCCGCCCGGCGAGCAGGCGACCGGCGGCTGGGTGCCCAGCGTGCCCGATGCCGTGCGCGTGGCCACGCCGCGGTGAGCGGCACGACCCCGGCGGCCGCGCCGCCGGCGCCGGTCGCGGGGATCCTGCCCGACGTCCCGCGGCTGCCCGATCGGTCGGTGGACCAGCTCGCCTTCCCACAGCGCGGCACCTACAAGCAGATGGTGGCCGCCTTCAAGGACGCCGGCTTCGAGATGTGCGCCGACCTGTGTGGCGTCGATTACCTCACCCACCCGGGACGGTCGTTGCCCGAAGGCGTGCAGGCGGAGCGCTTCGAGGTCGTGGTCAACCTGTTGTCGCTGTCGTCCCGCCGGCGCGTGCGCATCAGGGTGCAGGTGCCCGAGCCCGATCCCACGTTGGACAGCGTGGTGGATATCTACCCGGGCGCCGACTCCATGGAGCGCGAGGCGTACGACATGGTCGGGATCATCTTCGAGGGCCACCCCGACATGTCGCGCATCCTCATGCCCGAAGACTGGGAGGGCCACCCCCTGCGCAAGGACTACGGCGTCGGGCGCGTGCCGGTGCAGTTCAAGGAAGCGCCCGGTCCCCGATGAGTGATCACGATCACACGCACGGCGACGAGCACGGTCACACGCACAGGCCGGAGGAGATGCACGAGGGCGAGACCCCGGAGGAGGCGGCCGCCCGCTACGAGGCCGAAAAGCAGGCCTTGGTCGCGGAGACGTCGGAGGGCGACCAGGGCCTGCGACCGCGCTCCACCACGAGCGCCGGCGAGCTCCGTCAGGAGGTGGGCGCGGTCCTGCGTCTCCCCGAGGGTGGCTACGTGGACCCGGCCGACATCGACATCGAGCGCCGTGACGACGAGACGACGATCATCAACATGGGGCCCCAGCACCCTTCGACGCACGGCGTGCTGCGCCTCATGCTCGAGCTGGACGGTGAGACGGTGCTGCGCACCAAGCCCGTCATCGGCTACCTCCACACCGGCATGGAGAAGCAGGGAGAGGAGCTCACCTACGCCCAGGGCTCCACCAACGTCACCCGGATGGACTATCTCTCCCCGTTGCACAACGAGTTGGTCTTCTCCTTGGCCACGGAATCGCTGCTCGGCGTCGAGCTCCCGCCGCGTGCGACCTGGATCCGGATGCTGATGGTCGAACTGAACCGGGTGTCGTCGCACCTGGTGTGGATGGCGACCAATGGCGGGGACCTGGGCTCCACCACCATGTTGGTCTACGGCTTCCGCGAGCGCGAGATGGTCCTCGCCTTCTTCGACAAGACGACCGGGCTGCGCATGAACACCAACTACATCAGGCCCGGTGGCGTCGCCGCCGACCTGCCCGACGGGTGGCAGGACGACATCGACATCATCTGCGAGACGATCCTGGCCCGCACCTACGACTACGACGAGCTCCTGACCGGCCAGCCCATCTTCCGTGAGCGGACCGAGGCGGTGGGCAACATCTCCGCCGAGGAGGCGCTCGCGCTCTCCGTCACCGGGCCCGTCCTCCGCTCCACCGGCGTGCCATGGGACCTGCGCCGCACCATGCCGTACCTGGACTACGAGAAGCTCGACTTCGACGTGATCGTGGGGACCTACGGCGACAACTTCGACCGCTACTCGGTGCGGCTCAACGAAATCCGCGAGTCGATCAAGATGATCCGCCAGATCGCGGAGATGATGCCCCCGGGCGACTACCGCGTGCAGGACCGCAAGGTGACGCCGCCGCCCCGGGCCCGCATCGACGAGAGCATGGAGGCGCTGATCCACCACTTCAAGATCTTCACCGAGGGTTTCCGCGTCCCCGAGGGCGAGGTCTACGTGGCGATCGAATCCCCCCGGGGCGAGCTCGGCTGCTACATGGTGTCCGACGGGACGTCCAAGCCCTACCGCATGCACATCCGTGCCCCCAGCTTCGTCAACCTGCAGGCCCTCCCGTTGCTGCTCCGTGGCGGCACCATGGCCGACGCCGTGTCCGTGATCTCGTCCGTCGACCCGGTCATGGGCGAGGTGGACCGGTGAGCCACCTGCAAGCCGACCTCCGGACCCGGGCCGAGGACATGGTCGCGCTCTACCCCGAGCCGCGCTCCGCGCTTATCCCGCTGTGCCACCTGGCCCAGGAGCAGGACGGCTGGCTGCACCCCGAGGCCCTGAGCGAGATCGCCGAACTGTGCGGCGTCACCGCAGCCGAGGTGCGGGGCACGGCGAGCTTCTACGACATGCTGCACGTCGATCCCGTCGGGACGTACGTGGTGGCGGTCTGCACCAACATCGCCTGCATGCTCGGGGGTGCGCTCGAGCTGCTGGAGCATGCCGAGTCGACCCTCGGGGTCCGCGCCGGCGGGACGACGCCCGACGGCGTCTTCACCCTGCACGAGGCCGAGTGCCTGGCGGACTGCGACCGCACGCCGTGCGTGCAGGTCAACCACCGCTTCGTCGGGGCCCAGACCCCCGAGACGTTCGACGCGCTCGTCGAGGACCTGCGAAGCGGGCGCCTGACCGACACGGTGCCGACCCACGGGACCCTGGTGCGCGTGCGCCGCACCGTCGGCCTGCAGGTCGACCGCGCCGCCATCGTGGCCGAGCGGGCCGCGGCCGCCGAGGCCAAGGCCGCCCGCGCCGCCGCGGCCGGGGAGAAGAAGGCCTGATGGCCGTCACCGACGCCCCCAAGATCGTCACGGCGCGCCTCGGCTCCGAGGACTCCTACACGCTGGAGCGCTACCTGGCCACCGGCGGCTATACCGCGTTGCGCAAGGCCCTGACCATGACCCCCGAGGCGGTGGCCGCCGAGGTCGACGCGGCCAGCCTGCTGGGCCGGGGCGGGGCCGGCTTCCCCGCCGGGCGCAAGTGGTCGCTGCTGCCCGCCAAGGCCCCGCTCACCTACCTGGTGATCAACGGCGACGAGTCCGAGCCGGCCACCTTCAAGGACCACATGCTCATTGAGGGCGACCCGCACCAGATCCTCGAGGGCGTCCTGATCTCCGCCTATGCGCTGCAGGTCAGCCAGGCCTTCATCTACGTGCGCGGCGAGTTCGCCCTGGGGCTCGAGCGCCTGCAGACGGCGCTGAACGAGGCCTACGCCCACGGCGCCGTCGGGCGCGACATCTTCGGGTCCGGCTTCTCGCTCGACGTCGTCGTGCACCCCGGCGCCGGCGCCTACATCTGCGGCGAGGAGACGGCGCTGCTCGAGTCGCTCGAGGGCAAGCGCGGTTTCCCGCGCATCAAGCCACCGTTCTTCCCCGCCTCCATCGGGCTCTACGGCGAGCCCACCGTGGTCAACAACGTCGAGACCATGGCCAACATCCCCTGGATCGTGAACAACGGCGGAGCGGCGTTCGCTGCGCTGGGCGCCGGCCGCTCGACCGGCACGCGGCTCTTCGCCCTGGCCGGCCAGGTGCGCAACCCCGGCAACTACGAGCTCGAGATGGTCAAGACGACGTTCCGCGACCTCATCTACGCGCCGGTGCTGGGCGGCGGCATCCGCGGCTCCAACACGCTCAAGGCCTTCATCCCCGGCGGCGTGTCCGCGCCGTGGTTCGGCCCGGACCAGGTGGACCTGCCCCTGGGCCAGGACGAGGTGGGCGACGCCGGCTCCATGCTGGGCTCGGGCTCGGTCGTCGTCATGGACTCGGCCACCTGCATGGTGCGCGCCGCCTGGCGCATCACGAAGTTCTTCGCCCGCGAATCGTGCGGCCAGTGCACGCCCTGCCGCGAGGGCGCGGGGTGGCTGGAACGAATCATGTTCCGAATTGAGAACGGCTCCGGGCGCGAGGAGGATCTGGACCTCCTCATGGACCTCTGCGACAACATCTCCCCCGGTGTGGCCTGGCCGCCCCAGCAGACCACGATCTGCGTGCTCGGGCCGTCGATCCCGTCCTCCATCGCGTCGGGCATCCGCATGTTCCGCGACGAGTTCCTGGTGCACATAAAGGAAGGGGGGTGTCCCTTTGACTGACACGGCCAAGACCGACGACGGGACGCACACCTTCACCCTCGACGGGCGCGAGGTCAGCGCGCGCAAGGGCGAGCTCATCATTGCGGCGGCCGAGCGCGCTGGCACCTACATCCCGCGCTTCTGCTACCACCCGCGCATGGAACCGGTCGGCATGTGCCGTATGTGCCTGGTCGACGTCGAGGGACCGCGCGGCGCCACCCTGACGCCGGCCTGCTTCGTCGAGGTGACCGACGGCATGGTCGTCGACACCACGAACGACCGGGTCAAGAAGGCCCAGGACGGGGTCCTCGAGTTCCTCCTCGCCAACCACCCGCTCGACTGCCCGGTCTGCGACAAGGGCGGCGAGTGCCCGTTGCAGGACCAGACGCTGGCCTACGGCCCGGGCGAGAGCCGCTTCGTCGAGGAGAAGCGCCACTTCGAGAAGCCCATCGCCATCTCGGACCTGGTGCTGCTCGACCGTGAGCGCTGCATCCAGTGTGCCCGCTGCACGCGCTTCGCCTCGGAGGTGGCCGGTGAGGCGCAGATCGACTTCGCGGGACGCGGCGAGGCGGTCGAGGTCGCCACGTTCCCGACCGAGCCGTTCTCCTCCTACTTCAGCGGCAACACCGTGCAGATCTGCCCGGTCGGCGCGCTGACGGCGACGCCCTACCGGTTCACCGCGCGGCCCTGGGACCTCGATCAGGTCGAGTCCACCTGCACCGCCTGCTCGGTCGGCTGCCGGGTGGCCGTGCAGTCCTCGCAGAACCGGCTCACCCGGCTGCTCGGCATCGACTCCGAACCCGTCAACCACGGCTGGCTGTGCGACAAGGGCCGCTTCACCTACGAGTCGGTGAACGGCGACGAGGTCGACGCCGGCCCCCTGCCGAGCGAATTGGCCGACGTGGCCGTCGACGTGGCGCCGGCCACCGCGTCCCAGGTGGTCAGCCTCGGTGTGACCCGCGGCCAGTTCCTGGGCGAGGCGCGCGAGACCGGACGCTTCGAGCACGGCCGCCTGGTCGAACCGCGCGTCCGCAAGGAGGGCGAGCTGGTCGCCGTCAGCTGGGGCGAGGCCCTGGCCGCCGCGGCGGCCGGTCTCAACGCCGCCAAGGACGCCGGGGGCGCCGGCGCGGTGGCCCTGATCGGCGGGGCCCGCCTGACCAACGAGGCTGCCTACGCCTGGGCCAAGTTGGCCAAGGGCGTCATCGGCACCGACTCGGTCGACGCACAGCTGGGCGACGGCCTCCCCGCCGAACTCGTGCTCGGGCTGCCCCGCGCCACCATTGATGAGGCCTGCGCGGCCCCGGTCCTCCTCACCCTGGCCGGCGACCTCCGCGAGGAGCTGCCGGTCCTCTTCCTCCGCCTGCGCGAGTCCGTGATCGCCGGCGGCACCCAACTGATCGAGATCGCACCTGCCCCGACCGCGCTCAGCGCGCTGGCCGCGGCGACACTGCGTATCCGCCCGGGCGACGCGCCGCAGATGGCCCGTGCCCTCACCGGCGACGCGGCGGCCGCGAGCGCACTGGGTGCCCACCCCGAGGGCGCTGCGGTGTCGCCGGACGCGCTGGCGGCGGCCCGCGAGGTGCTGGCCGCCCACCCCGACGGCCAGGGTGTCGTGATCGTCGCCGGCCGGCCGAGCTACGCCGAGTCCGGCGAGATCGCCGCCGCGGCCGTGCGCGCGCTGGCCGCGGCGCTGCCCAAGGCGACCTTCCTTCCCGCGCTGCGGCGCGGCAACGTCTTCGGGGCGCTGGACATGGGGCTGGCCCCCGGGATCCTGCCGGGCCGGGTCAGCCTCGATGCAGGCCGCGAGCGCTACACCGCAGCGTGGGGCTCGGTGCCGGCCGCCGCCGGCCTCTCGACGGCCGACATCCTGGCCTCCATGGCGGGGGAGGGCGTCCCGGAGGCTGGCGGGAGCAGCCCCGTGCGCGCCCTCGTCCTGCTCGGCGCCGACCCGCTCGACGACTTCCCCGACCGCGCCGTGGCGCAGCAGGCGCTGTCGGCCGGGCACTTCGTCGTCGCGGTGACGGGCCACCCGTCCGAGTCGGTCGACGCCCACGCCGACGTGGTGCTCCCGTGCGCGGTGACCCACGAGCGTGCGGGCACGACGACCAACATCGAGGGACGGGTCAGCCGGCTCGGCCCCAAGCTCTCGGCGCCCGGCTTCGCCTGGCCCGACTGGATGATCGCCGCCGAGCTCGCGGTCGCGCTCGGGTCGGACCTCGGCCTCACCAGCGACAACGAGCTCTCGGACGAGCTGGCGCGGACCGCGCCCGCCTACGCCGGGCTGACCCAGCAGGTCCTGCACTCCGACGTGGCGCACGACGGGATCCTCGTGCCGCTCACCGGGAACGAGGATCACCGTGACGACGTCGCCCCGATCGACCCGGTCGCGCTGCCCGGCGTCGAGTCGGTGGAGCGCCAGGGCGCGCCGCCCCGTGTCGGCACCGGCAGCAGCGATCCCGCCATCGCGTCGACCTCCGACCTGGGCAGCCCACCACCCCTGCTCGCGGGGACCGGTACCGGCGGCGCCGCGCCGCTCCAGATCCCCAAGGCCGACAGCTACAGCCTGCGGCTCATGTCGGGCCGCCGCCTCTACGACGCGGGGAGCTCGGTCACCGGCTCCCCGTCGCTCACGCCGCTCGTGCCGACACTGGTCGCCCGGGCCAATCCCTACGACCTGGACCGTCTCGGCGCGCAGACGGGCGACCGCGTGAAGGTGCGCTCGGCCCGGGGCGAGCTGATCCTGGCCGCCGAGTCCGACGAGGGCGTAGCCCGCGGCGTCGTCGCCATCGACTTCAACGTGCCCGATGGCGAGAGTGCGCCGTGCAACGCGGTGGCCACGCTCATCGACAGCCGCCAGCTCGTGACCGACGTGCGATTGGAGTCGGTGTGATCGCCGCCGCCGCGCTCCTCTCCAACTCCGCCCCGATCCTGACCCACAGCGCGGACAGCGGGAACGGTGACCCGCTCTTCTACTTCGGCCTCAACTGGGAGGTCTGGGTCATCGTCATCATCAAGTGCCTCGTCGCCTTCGTGGCGCTGCTGGTGGCCACGGCGCTCATGATCTGGTTCGAACGCAAGGTGATCTCGGACATGCAGAGCCGGGTCGGGCCGAACCGGGCCGGCCCGTGGGGCCTGCTGCAGACGTTCGCGGACGGGACCAAGCTCATCTTCAAGGAGGACCTGCTGCCCGACCGGGCGGACTCCTTCGTCTTCAAGCTGGCGCCCTACCTGTCGGTGATCCCCGCCGTGCTGATCTTCACCGTCGTTCCCGTCGGCGGCGTGATCACCATCGGCAGCCACACCTTCGAGCTGCAGGTGGCCGATCCGCCCATGGGGATCCTCCTCGTGCTCGCCATGTCGGGCATCGCGGTGTACGGCGTCATGCTGGCCGGCTGGTCCTCGGGGTCGAAGTACCCGCTGCTCGGATCGGTGCGGGCGTCGGCGCAGGTGATCTCCTACGAGGCCGCGCTCGGCATGACCACGGTCATGGTGGTGCTGGTGACCGGCTCGCTGTCCACCCGGGCCATCGTGGCCTCGCAGGCCGACGGCTTCTGGAACTGGAACCTGATCCGGCTCGGCTTCCTGCCCTTCATCTTCTTCATGATCGCCATCACGGCGGAGCTCACCCGCCCGCCCTTCGACCTCACCGAGGCCGAGCAGGAGCTCGTCGGCGGCTTCCACACCGAGTACTCCTCCATCCGCTTCGGCCTGTTCTTCCTGGCCGAGTTCATGAACACCATCACCATGTCGGCCATCGTGGTGACGCTGTTCTTCGGCGGCCCCAACGGCTACATCTTCCACATCCCGGGGGCGACCATCTACATGCCGATCATCTACTTCCTCCTCAAGACGGTGGCCTTCTGCTTCATCTACGTGTGGTTCCGGGCCGCCCT
This sequence comes from uncultured Acidimicrobiaceae bacterium, assembly GCA_963719485.1. Taxonomy (GTDB): domain Bacteria; phylum Actinomycetota; class Acidimicrobiia; order Acidimicrobiales; family RAAP-2; genus Bog-473. The sequence goes on along the minus strand of OY970387.1, from coordinate 886,782 downwards.
GCCCCGCCTGCGCTACGACCAGCTGATGGACCTGGGCTGGAAGCGCCTCATCCCGCTCACGCTGGGCTGGCTGCTCCTGGTGGCCGGCATCGTCGCCTGGGGTTGGGGCGGGCTGTTCCTGGTGCCGGTCGTGATCCTGGCCTCCTTCCTGCTCCTGCGGGCCAACAAGCTCGGCATGGGCCGCAGCGAAGAGGACGTCATCATCCCGGCGATCGGGAGCCGGGTGACACGGGCGCCCCGGCTGACGCCGGTCCCCGATCCTTCCCCGGGAGGTGGGGCGTAGTGGGCGTGGGCGACGAAGTGAGGGACCAGCTCTCCTTCCTGGGCGGCTTCAAGCTGACCTTCCAACACCTGACGCGGCCGCGGGTCACCTCGAAGTACCCCGACGAGAAGAAGCCCAAGCAGCCGCGCCAACACGGCCGCCATGTCCTCAACCGCTACGAGGACGGCATGGAGAAGTGCATCGGCTGCGAGCTGTGCGCCGGTGTGTGCCCGGCCGACTGCATCTACGTGCGCGGCCTGGACAACCCGCCCGACCACCCGGTGTCACCGGGGGAGCGCTACGGCTACGTCTACGAGATCAATTTCCTGCGCTGCATCCACTGCGACATGTGCGTCGAAGCCTGCCCGACCGAGGCCATCACCGAGTCCAAGCTGTTCGAGTTCTCCTTCACCAACCGTTCCGACGCCATCTACACCAAGGAAGAGCTCCTGGTGAACGACGACGGCACGCCGAAGAAGCTCCCCTGGGAGGACTGGCGCGAGGGCGACGACCTCATGACGTCCGGCTGGATGCGGGCCACCTCCCCGTCGGGCAGCGCCGCCTACGAGGGCGAGGTCCAGTGGTCGGGCGAGCTCGGTTACGGCGTGCGGGCGCCCGAGGGCGGCCAGTCGGGCCGGCGCGACGACGAGGCCACGGGCACCAAGCCGCTGCGCGAGACGCTCGAGGCCCACCTGCTCGACGAGGACATCCCCCTGGCCCACCGCGGCATGCAGGGCCGCGTCTGGCGGGCCAAGGAGGGGGCGGCGGCCAACCGCAAGAAGATGGACGCCACGCGTGCCCGCATGAAGGCGCAGCGGGCCTCGCGCAAGGCGGCCAAGGCGGAGGCCAAGGCGGGGAAGGCGGAGGCCAAGTCGGAGCTGGCGGAAGCCGGTTCCGAGGAGGCGGAGGTGGCGATCACCCACAGCGTGTCGACCGGAGCCGACTCCGAGGGGAGTGACTGACCCATGCTCCACGCCGTACCCCTGCTGGCTGCGACGCGCGCCACCTGGCCGGACCTCCTGGTCTTTGCGGCCGCGGCGGCGGTGATCCTGGTCGGCGCCGTCGGCGTCGTCATCTCGTCCAACCCGGTGCACGCCGCCCTCGCCCTGGTGATGACGCTCTTCGGGGTCGCCGTGCTCTTCATCGAGCAGGAGGCCGACTTCCTGGCCGCGGTGCAGATCATCGTCTACGCCGGCGCCATCGTCGTCCTCTTCCTCTTCGTGATCATGTTCCTCGGGGTCGACCGCGCCGAGGACACCACCACCGAACCGCTGGTCGGCCAGCGCCCCCTCGCCGTCGTGTTCTCCCTGATCACTCTCGGCGGCGTCCTCGCCATGGCGGCCACGGCGCACTGGGTCACCGGGGCCAAGCAGGTGGTGGGGCCCATCCAGGGGCACGTCGCCGGCCCGTCGTCGCCGGCCGGCGAGCCGGCACAGCTCGGGAAGCAGCTGTTCACGACCTATCTGTTCGCGTTCGAGGCCACCGCCGCGCTGCTGGTGATCGCGGTGGTCGGCGCCGTGGTGCTGGCCCGCCGCCCGCCCTCGGTCCACGCCGAGGACGAGGACAGCGCCGACAGCGAGCTGCCAGCATGAGCCTCTCCGGAGCCTGGTACCTCGGCCTCGCCGCCATCGTCTTCACCATCGGCGCCATCGGGCTGCTGGTGCGGCGCAACATCCTGATCATGTTCATGTGCATCGAGCTCATGCTCAACGCGGCCAACCTCACCTTCGTCACCTTCGCCCGCATGCTCAACGACATCGGAGGGCAGGCCATCGTGTTCTTCGTGCTCGTGGTGGCGGCCGCCGAGGTCGTGGTGGGCCTCGGGATCGTGGTCACCAACTTCCGCCGCCGCGCCACCACGGTGGCGGATGACCTGGACTCGCTGAAGGGCTGACCCGTGGTCCATCTCGCGTACCTCATGTTGCTCCTGCCTCTCGCGGGCTTCCTGTTCCTGCTCGCCTTCGGCCGGCGCATCGGCGACCCCGCGGCGGGCTGGGTCGGCACCGTCGCCGTGGGCGGCGCGTTCGTGGTGGCCTGCTTCGTGCTGGCCGGCCTCCTCGGCCTGCCCGACAACGGCCGGGTGGTGGTGGACAACTACTTCACCTGGTTCAGCTCGGGCGCCCTGTCGGTCCCCGTCGGCACCCTGGTGGACCCCCTGTCGATCACGATGTGCATGTTCGTCACGTTCGTCAGCGCCTTCATCCACCTGTACTCCATCGGCTACATGAAGGGCGACCGGGACTACACGAAGTTCTTCATCTACCTGAACCTCTTCGTCTTCTCCATGTTGCTGCTGGTGCTGGCCGACAACCTGGTGCTCACGTTCGTGGGCTGGGAGGGCGTGGGCGTCTGCTCCTACTGGCTGGTGGCCTTCTGGTTCCAGCGAGAGTCGGCCGCCTCGGCCGGCAAGAAGGCCTTCATCTACAACCGCATCGGCGACGTCGGCTTCCTCCTGGCCATCTTCCTCATCTTCGAGAAGACGGGCACCATTCAGTACGAGAGCGGGCCGGGCGGCGGGATCTTCGGACAGCTGTCGCACCTCGGCGGCGTCACGGCCACCGCGGCCGTGCTGCTGTTATTCCTGGCCGCCGCGGGCAAGTCGGCCCAGATCCCCCTGTTCAACTGGCTCCCCGACGCCATGGAGGGCCCGACGCCGGTCTCGGCCCTCATCCACGCCGCCACCATGGTCACGGCGGGGGTCTACCTGCTGTGCCGGATGAACCCCCTGCTCCACCTCACGGCGAACGGCACGGAGGTGATCGCGATCATCGGTGGGGTGACCGCATTCGTGGCGGCCACCATCGCCTGCGCGCAGCAGGACATCAAGAAGGTGCTCGCCTTCTCGACTGTCTCGCAGATCGGCTACATGATCCTCGCCGTGGGTTCGGGGGCCTACATCGCAGCCGTCTTCCTCATGGTGGTGCACGCCTTCTTCAAAGGCCTGCTCTTCCTGGGGGCGGGTTCGGTCATCCACGGGCTCCACGACGAGCAGGACCTCAAACGCATGGGCGCGCTGCGCCGCTATATGAGGTGGACCACGGTGACCTTCACGATCGGGTTCCTGGCCATCGCCGGCATCCCGCCGCTCTCGGGCTTCTGGGCCAAGGGCGACGTGCTCGACAACACCTTCGCCCACTACAAGCCGCTCTGGGTGCTCGGCCTGATCACCGCCGTGCTCACCGCGTACTACATGAGCCGGCTGGAGGTCCTGGCCTTCGGCGGCGAGGAGCGCTTCGACAAGGTCGGCCGCAACGGGGAGCCCGCCCTGCCGACGCCGCACGAATCGCCGTGGATCATGCGCATCCCGCTCATCGTCCTCGCCTTCTTCGCCTTCTTCAGCGGCGCGCTCGACCTGCCCTGGATTCACATCGACGACTTACAGAGCTTCCTGAACCCCGTGTTCGCCGGCTCTCTCTACAATGACAACCTTGGTGATGCGGCCGAGTGGGCCCTGGCCCTGGCCGACATCGCGGCGGCCTTCATCGGTGTGATCGTCGGCTGGTGGCTCTGGCGGGGCAAGGAGGTCTTCCAGCCCCGGCTCGAGCCGGCCTTCCTGCAGCGAGTCTGGTACTGGGACGACTTCTACGACTCGGTCATCGGCCGGCCGAGCCAGCGACTGGCCACCTTCTGCGCCTGGGTGGTCGACGCCCGCGTCATCGACGGGGCCGTGAACGGCACTGCGCACCTCGCCAAGGCAACCGGGACCGCCGCCCGCAAGCTGCAGACGGGCTACGCCCGGAACTACGCGCTGGGGATCGCCATCGGGATGGCCCTCATCATCGCCTTCCTGCTGAGCCGGACGTGGTGGGGATGACGCACTCCGTCCCCTTCCTGACGCTCCTGATCCTGCTGCCGGCCATCGGGGCCGCGGCGTTGGGCCTGCTCGGATTCGACCGCTCGCTGCCTCGGGAGGTCCCCTACGTCATCGCCCTGATCGCCTCGCTGGTCACGGCGTTCATCGCCGTGCTGACCCTCATCACCATGAAGGTGCACGACGGCGGTTTCCAGCTGGTCTCGAACCACGAGTACACCGGCAGCAGCCTCGGGGTGCACTGGTACCTCGGCGTCGACGGCATCTCCATCTTCCTGGTGCTCCTGACCGGGCTGCTCTTCCCGCTGGCCATCATCCTCGGGCGCAACCGCCAGAACGGCCGGGCCTACTTCGCCTGGATCCTGCTGCTCGAGGCGTCGGTGATGGGGAGCTTCCTCTCGCTCGACCTCATCGTGTTCTTCTTCATGTTCGAGCTCACGCTGGTGCCGTCGTACTTCATCATCGCCGGGTGGGGACACCAACGGCGCGCCTACGCGGCCATCAAGTTCTTCCTCTACACCTTCCTCGGCTCGGCTTTCCTCCTGGTCGGGATCCTGGCGCTGGCCTTCATCCACCAGTCGCAGTACCACTACCTCACGTTCGAGCTCGGGCCGCTCATGCAGACCCACCTCTCGTCGACGACGGGGATCCTCCTGTTCCTCGCCTTCACGTCGGCGTTCGCGGTCAAGGCGCCGCTGTTCCCGCTCCACACCTGGTCCCCCGACGCCTACACCGAAGCCTCAGAAGAGGGTTCGGTCCTCCTGGCCGGCGTGCTGGCCAAGCTGGGCACGTACGGCATCATCCGCTTCGACCTGAGCCTGTTCCCCCAAGCCACCCGCACGCTGGCACCGCTCTTCCTGACGCTCGCCGTCATCGGCATCGTCTATGGCGCCATCGTCGCCTGCGCCCAGCGCGACATGAAGCGCCTGGTCACCTATTCGTCGCTCGCCGGCATTGGCTTCATCGCCCTCGGCACCTTTTCGCTGAGCACGCAGGGTCTGTCCGGGGCCGTCCTGCTGATGCTCAACCACGGGATCATCGTGGCGGCGCTGTTCATCCTCATCGGCTTCATCTACCAGCGCCGGGGCACCTGGCAGGCGAGCGAGCTGCGCGGGCTGCAGAAGGCGGCGCCTGTCATGGCGGCCGTCTTCACGGTGGTCATGCTCGCCTCCATCGGCGTGCCCGGCCTCAACGGCTTCGTCAGCGAGTTCCTCGTCCTGTCGGGCACCTTCATCACGCACCGCTGGTGGGCCGTGGTCGCGATGCTCGGCGTGATCGTGGCCGCCATCTACCTGCTCTGGGCCTACCAGCAGGTTTTTCACGGCGAGCCGCGGGAGGCGGACGAGAAGACGCGTGACCTCGTGCTCCTCGAACGGCTCGTGATGGCGCCCCTCATCATTCTGATCGTGTTCCTGGGCGTCTATCCCAAGCCGGTTCTCGACCGCATCAACCCGTCGGTCAACCAGCTCATCGCCCACGTCGAGTCCAAGACCGGCCACGCCGAGCCCTCGGTGGCGGTCCGGGGCGTGGAGGGCACCAAGTGATCGCCTCCCTGCTCGCCACCACGCACGCGACGCACGCGACGCACGCGGCGACGAACACCATCGCGGTGCCGCCCATCCGCTGGCTCGCCATCCTGCCGCCCATCATCATGATCGGTGGCGCCGTCGTGCTCCTGGGCCTCGCCTCGCTGGTCCGCCGCCCGCTGCGGGTGCGGGTGAGCACCATCGCCACGGTCCTCATCTCCGGTGGCGCGCTGGGCGTGGCGCTCTGGCAGTGGTCGGACGTGCAGCAGCACGGGGCGCACACCTACGTGAAGCAGGCAGTCGTGATGGACGGCTTCAGCGTGCTCGTGGTGATGCTGATCGCGATCGCCATGTTGCTCAGCGCGCTGGTGGCGGACGGCTACCTGCACCGGGAGGGCATGCAGGGGGCGGAATTCCACGTGCTGGCGATGGTGTCGGCCTCGGGCGCCATGTTGATGGCCATGGCCAACGACCTCATCATCATCTTCCTGGGTCTCGAGATCCTCTCCATCGCCCTGTACGTGCTGACCGCGTTCAACTACAAGCGGGCGGCGTCGGGCGAGGCCGCCCTCAAGTACTTCATTCTGGGCAGCTTCTCGTCGGCCATCTTCGTCTACGGCATTGCGCTCACGTACGGCGCCACCGGCTCGACGAACCTGACCCAGATCTCGGACTTCCTGTCCAAGAACGTCGTCCTGACCAACGGTCTCCTGCTGGCCGGGCTGGCCCTGATGCTCGTCGGCTTCGCCTTCAAGGTGGCGGCGGTGCCGTTCCACATGTGGACGCCCGACGTCTACCAGGGCGCTCCCTCACCCGTGACGGGGTTCATGGCGGCCGTGGCCAAGGCGGGTGCGTTCGCGGCCATGCTCCGGGTCCTGTTCTCGTCGCTCGGGGTGATCGCGACCGACTGGCGCCCCATCGTCTACGGGCTGGCGGTGCTCTCGCTCGTGCTGGGCGCCTTCGTGGCCCTGCGCCAGCGCGACGTGAAGCGCATGCTGGCGTACTCCTCCATCAACCACGCCGGGTTCATCCTCCTGGGCGTCACGGCCGGCACCGCCCGCGGCGCCAGCGCGTCCCTCTACTACCTCTTCACCTACATGTTCATGGTGATCGGCAGCTTCGCCATCGTGACCGTGCTCGGGCGCGAGGGCGACGTGGACCACGACCTGTCCCGCTACCGCGGCCTGGCCGGCCGCCAGCCGGTGCTGGCGCTGGCGCTGGCCGTCCTGCTGCTGGCCCAGGCCGGCGCGCCCTTCACCACCGGCCTGTGGGCCAAGCTGCAAGTCGTCTTCGCCGCCATCTCGGCGGGCGAGGTGCCGTTGGGCGCGATCGCCATGGTCACGGCGGTCATCGCGGCCTACTTCTACCTGCGGGTCGCCGTTCTGATGTACGCCGGCGGCGGCCTGGGCGAGCCCGAGGGCGGGACGGGTGGCTCGGCCGAGCTCGGCGCCGAGGGCGCCATGACCGGCGGCGGCACCATCGTGGCGGTGACCGACGGGAGCGGCCCGGGCGGCGGGCTCGAGTGGGCCACCCCGGCGGCGGCGGCGGCCTCGGTGACCGCGCTGAACGAGCAGATCCTGCTGGGGGACCAGGCCGAGTCCGGGGAGGACGAGCGGGTGCCGGTCCCGGCGCTCAGCGCGCTGGCCATCGGGCTGTGCACCGGGGTGACCGTGCTCTTCGGCGTGTGGCCCCAGCCGCTCATCGACTTCGCCAACCACGCCACCCTGCTGTTCCTGCCCAAGTAGGGCGCCCAAAAAAAGGGAACTCAGTCCGGGACGGTTTCGGCCTTGCCCCGCCGGATGGCGGCGATCAGGGACGCGTGATCCCGCTCGTTCTGGTCGGCGTAGCGACGGGCGAACTTGCACATTGCCGCGGTGAAGTCGGCGTTCTTGCCCATGTACGCGTCGATGGCCTCGGGGTCACCGGAGCGCGCGTGCGCCCGGGCCAACGTGTTGCCGCAGGCTATGCCGAAGTCCGCGAGGACGGGCGCGATGAGGTCGGTGGTGGGGATCAGCTTCATGTCGCGGAACTGGCGGATGTAGAAGTCGCGGCCACCCAGTGAGCCCCACCCCACGAAGATGTCGGTGGCGCTCTGCACCATGCGCTTGCCGGCGATGACCCGGGCCCCGTGGTTCTCGTGCCCGCTCGAGTAGGTGTAAGACTCGTAGACGGAGGGCCCGGCCTGCTTGCACTGCAGGAACAGGGGGTCGCCCGTCGCGCTCCCCTCGAGCAGCACGAGATACACCACCATGCCCACGCTGCCTACGCCCACCACCTGGCGGACGATGTCCACCGGGATGAAGCGGTCGAACAGCTTGCGGCGGTCCTCCTGGAGCGTCAGGCGGTACCCGCCGAGAAGTCCCTCGACGATGTCGCCCTGCTCGTCGTCGTCGAGCGTCACCCGCAGCGGTGGGTCCGGGACGATGCGCGGCCGCCCCTGCCTCGTGGTGGTGAGCTTGGCGAACGCGCCCCGGCTCGTCCGCGTCCCCTTGCCCTTCTCGATCCCCACCTTCACCTGGCCGCGGTCGGCCGGTTCGAAGTAGTCGATGAACTGGTCGAAGCGCGTGCCCTTGTACCAGATGTCGAGGAGCGGCAGCGTGGAGTAGTACCGCATCCGCTCGCGGTAGGCGTCGACCGCCGCGGTGACGGCGGCGTCTGCTTTGCTCGGCTTGACCCCGTTCTCCCGGGCGGCCACGACCAGGCTGGCGGCGAGACGCGCGACGTCCCACTCGAAGGGCCCGGGAAGCGTCTCGTCGAAGTCGCGCAGATCGAAGTTGAGGTTGCGTTCCGGCGTGGCCCAGAGCCCGAAGTTCAGGACATGGGCGTCGCCGCAGAGCTGCACCTCGATGCGGCTGTGCGCCCGGGAGGCGAGGTCGGCCGCCATGATGGCGGCGGCGCCGCGGTAGAAGTTCCACGGCGAGAGCGACATCCGCTTGTGCCGGAGCGGGGCCAGCTCGGGCAACCGCATGTCGTTCTGGGCCAGGATCGTGTCGATGGGATCGTGCCCGCGGGTTCGCTCGTCCCATTCGCCCAGATCGGCCCGCGGTGACAGCACCCGCGCCTGGCGCCCCATCTCGCGGCGCTCGGCGGCCGTCGCCGCGAGGTCGTGCTTCGCCGCGACGGGGGTTGCCGTACGGTTGGCCTTGCTCACGGCATTCGTCCCCTCTCTGTCCCGGCTCGGCTCCCATCTTTGCCCAGGTCGGCCCGCCCGTGGACACGCGGTCGCCGAAGGGGCCCCACCCGGGGCCCGCAAGCTGCTCTGGTGGACGCCGTTTTCACTGCGGGGACACCACCGGCACCCCCGCGGGACGAGGGACGGACCGACATGGACGACGAAGCGGCCGCACCCGGCCCGGCCGACAGCGGTCCCACTGACACCGGACCGGCAGGACCGCTCATCTACGACGAGTTCGGCGGGGCGGCGGACGCGCCGCCGCGGTCCCACCGCGCCGGCATGTTGGCAGGGCTGGCGGTGGTCGGCCTGCTCCTCGGGGTGCTGGTGCTCGTCGCACCCGGTGGATCAAAGCCGGGGCTTCCCACCCGCGCCGTGCACGACCTGGGCCCCGTGACCACGGTCGTCCCGACCGCCGCGTCGACCACCACGGTTGCCGCCGTCGCGCCATCCACCACGACGTCGACCGCACCCGCTGCCGGGACGACCAGGACCGGCGCTTCCCACCACACCCCCTCCGCCCCGGCCGCGGCGACGTTGGTGGCGGCCCCCAGCACGGCGGCGACGACCACTCCCTCGACGAAGCCACCGTCGGCCACCACGAGCACGACGACGATGGCGTCAGCACCGGCCACGACCACCACGATGACGGCGCCACCGCCGACCACCACCACCACGACGTCGTGCGTCCTGATCATCTGCCACTAGGGGCGGACGCCGCGCAGTCGCGTGGCGAGGACAGGGTGACCCCCAGACGATCCTCGGTCACCCGGCCCTCGGGTCACGAGTGTGGCGGTGAGGTCATCGAGCGACTAGAGCCGTTCGACCCGACCCCGTCAACGCACGGACAACGATGCGCGCGTCCTCGTCACAGATGGTGGGGCGGGCGATCGCGGCGCTGCTCCTCGGCCCAGCACCGGTCGCATCCCTCGCACGGACCGCCGTCGCCACGGGCGGCGTGTACCCCCGGATGACCGCAGCGCGGGCAGCGGGGCTCGCTCATGACCGGGGTCCCGCCGTCCCGGCCTCCTGCCGGCTGGGCGCCCCCTCGCCCCGGTGCTCCTGTGCCGCCAACACCTCTTCGGGCACGGCCGGCCCCGTCCGCTTGGCGACACCCGTCGTCAGGAGGCGGCCGATCACCGGCACCTCGGTCAGTGACTCGGCCCGCATGATCTGCACGACGACCGGCACGAACTGTTCCGCCGAGTCGAAGACGATGTAGCGCGGCAGCCACCTGGGCTCGTACTTGGCGTTGAACCGCCACAGCGTCTCGATCTGGAGGACTCCGGAGAGCCGGCGCAGGGCCCAGCGCTCCACGCGCTGGGTCACCCCGTCACCCGTGTCGCCCTCGAGGACCGACCGCAGCGCGGCGAAGTTCAGGCTCAGCCCCTTCATGCCCATCTCCTTGAGGCGGTCGATGGTCGAGCAGAGGGCGAAGTCGAGGAGCCCGTTGGGGTGATCGCCCGGGTCGCGCCGCATGAGGTCCAGCGAGTAGCCGCCGATGGCGGGCGAGGGCACGAACTGGCACATGGCGACGGGCGACCCGTCGGGGCCTTCGACGAGCGTCAGCAGCAGTCCGGTGTCGCGGCGGTCGAAGAGGCGTCCCAGCATCATGGAGAACCCCCGCTCCTGCTCGCCGCGCCGGCTCTTGGCCATCAGCTCCGCCATGCGGGCGGCGTCGGCCGGGTCGAGACGGGCCGGGTCCAGGAAGCGAACGGTGTAGCCGTACCGGGCCACCCGGTTGACCGCCTGGCGCAGGCCCTTCATCTTGCCGCCTTGCAGCGAGAACTCCCGCGGATCGACCACCGCCTCGTCTCCGATGTAGAGGAAGCGCATGCCCGACGCCTGGTAGGTCGGCAGCCACTCCTCGCCGGCGCCCATCACGCCGAGGCCCCAGCCGTTGCGATCCACGTAACGGCGGAAGGAGTCCCACACATGGGCGCGCTCGGAGAACGGACCAATGGGATCAGGCGAGACGAGGCAGACGCCGCCGAAGACGCCGTAGGCGACGAGCGAGTCGCGATGGAAGAACCACTGCTTGTCGTCACGCAGCGCGAAGTAGTCGAGGGTGCCGGTGCCGTGCCGCCGCACGATGTCACGCGCCCGGAGCTCGGCGGCCCGCCGGCCTATGGCGGCGCGCCCCGACGACAGGCGGCGATCGACCACGGGCCGGGTCAGCAGGTACAGCGCCACCACGATCAAGCTGATACCCACGGCGAGAAGGCTGATGGAGACGTAGCGATCGATGGTGGCCGGGAAGGCCACCGACTCCACGCCGACGAGCCGCTCGGCCGAACCGAGGAGCACGTCGGGCCAGCCCGGGAGGGGATGGTGGTGCACGTGGCCGGCCACCTCCACGGCCAGGAAGCCGCCCAGGGTCGCCACCACGCCGCCGACGGCGAGGATGACGAAGGCGGTCACGAGGGTCGCGGGCTCCGTCTGGGCCCGGAAGCGCTCGCGCTGGACGATGAGCAGCGTGAGAACCCCGGCGCAGACGAACAGCGTGATGATGTCGGCTGCGTGGAACAGGTGCAACGCGAGGGACGCCACGAGCAGGGTCACCGCGACCAGCCAGGAGCGGCGCTGTCCCCGCAGGACGCCGCGCGAAAGCATGATCATGCCGATGCCCGCGAGGGCGGTCAGGGCTCCGGCCGCCTGGACCACCGCGACGGGCAGGTACTGGGCGATGAGATGCAGGTGCTCGCGCAGGGGGGTGGTGACCGAGGAGAGGAGGTCGATGGCCCCGGCCACGAAGAGGGAGACCGCGGCCAGACGCCGGATGCGGCGCACGCGGATGCGGTCCGCCGCCACCTCGGGCGCGGGCGGCCACGATGCGCCGCTGGGCCAGCCCGCAGCCAGCTCCGCGTGGACGTCGGCTGCCTTGGAGCGACCCTTGACCACGGCGTCGGCCGTCACCAGCCGCTCACCCATGGTGGCCAGCGGAAGGTCGGCCTCGGCCAGCAGCAGCCGAACGTGCAGATCCGCCCCCGTCTCGATCTCGAGGGTCGACTCCTGGCGATGGTGCAGGAAGGTGGGGGGGAGCCCGAGGCGGCCCCGATGCTCGTGCACGACCTCGGAGGTGGCGCCCGGGCAGGCGAAGAAGCCGACGTCGAGGTGCGTCAGCTCGGGCACCAGCGCCCCGCCGACGACGACGCCCGAGGCTCCCGCCTCGACAGCGGCCCGGGTGACGTCGAGCGCATCCTCCCCGTCCAATTCGAGCTGGTCGTGCGCGATCGGCCGGGACCCCGACGGACCGCCGGCCCACGGTGCGGGCAGCCCCTCGCCCCCGAGGGCGCGCCAGATGCCCCGAGACGTGATGGCGACCACGACGGCCAGCACGGCGAGCAGGCCCAATGCGATGACCGCGGTGACGATGAAGCGGGACGGCCAGGTGGCGTTGTACGCGCGCTGCAGCGCCGTCTGCTGCCGGGGCGTGCGGAACACCCGGCCCAGACCGTCGACGACGAATTCGAAGCGCAGCAACAGCGCGATGACGGCCAGCGCGAGCGGCGGCGCCCAGAGGTAACGGCGCAGCCGCCGGTACAGCACGCGCGAGGTGACGAAGCGGCGCGCCAGCCGCGGGTCGTCCAGTCGCTCCATGCCGGCCAGCCAGGGCCGGTCGTCGGTGGGCGCCGCGTCGACCGGGGGGTGGCCATCGGGCCGGAGCGAGCCGGCGCGCACGAGCACCGTGCGCGTCCCGGCACCGGTCTCGCACGCGAGGTCGACCCCGTCGCGCACCGCCACCCCCCGACGCTCCAGCGTCTGCACCAGCGCGGGGTCCCTCTCGGAGGGCACCATGACGACGATCACCTGGGAGTCGGCGCGGGCGGCGAAGGTGCCCAGGGCGTCGGTGAGGTCCGGATGCCTGTCCACGACGTCGGAGGGATCGGTGTGGCAGCCCGGCGCGACCAACCGCCCGCACAGGATCACGACGCCGGGACCCTGCCACTCCTCGAGCCGGCGGGCGATGTCGCGGCAGGCGGCGCGCGAGCTGTCGGAGGGCTCCGGCGGGAGCAGCAGGTCGCCGATGAGCTCCACCCGGCGACCGAGGGCCACGTGCAGCGTGCGATCGGTGCCGGGCGTATCGGCCGGGGCACGCAGCACCCCCATGTCGGCGTCGGCTCCCATTCCTCGTCCATCGTGTCACCTTCGGGCCCCGAGTCTCCTCCGCCGTGAGGAGGAATTGTCCCCCCGAGGGGTCCGGGGAACCCCATTAGGCTGCCCATTCGTGCTCGGCACCAGTCCAGAGGGCGACCGCAGCAACTGGACGTGGCGCGCAGAGGGCGGCCCCTACCCGGTCGGGCCGGCCGTCATCTTCGACATCGACGGCGTCCTCTCCGACGCCGCCGGTCGACAGCACTTCATTGAGCGACGGCGGCGGGACTGGGCGTCGTTCTTCGAGGCCTGCGGCGACGACCCCGTGATCGAGGAGGTCGCGCGTCTGCTGGAGCTGCTCGACTCCTCACTCGCCGTCATCCTGCTCACGGGGCGGCCCCACCGTGTCCGCCCGCAGACGCTGGCCTGGCTGAAGCGCTACGGACTGCGCTGGGACCTCCTCGTCATGCGTTCTCGCGGGGACTACACCCAGGTCACCGAGTTCAAGCAGTCGGTGGTCGAGGATCTCCGCGCCCATGGCTTCGACCTGCGGCTCGCCTTCGAGGACGATCCGTCGAACCACGCGATGTACGTCGCCGCCGGCGTGCCCTGCGTGTACATCCACTCGGGCTACTACGAGTAGCGCAGCTGGCGGGCCCAGCCGGCGACGAGAGCCAGCGCCGAGAGGACGAGCACCGGAAGGTCCCCCCAGTGGTCATAGGGAGTCATGCCGCGGCGGAGCGAGACGGTGGCGAAGAGGACCTGGCGCCGGCCGAGCGCGCTGCGCTGGACGACGACGCCGCGCTGCGTCACCACCGCGCTGAACCCCGTCGGCGCCGCCTGGACGAGGTCGCGCCCCGTCTCGACGGCCTGCACGGCGGCGGCGGCGATCTCCTGGGTCGGCACCTGGGACGTGCCGTACGACGACGTGTTGGTCGGCACGGCGAGCAGCTGGGCCCCGGCGCGCACCGACTCGTGGCTCCGGCCCGCATAGAAGATCTCGAACGACACGAGCAAGCCGAGCGGTCCGGCCGGCGTGTGCATCAGGCCGGTGCCATGACCCGGCACGGCATCCACGGGCACGCCCGAGAGGTCGGCGACGTGTGCGACCAGGGAGCGCAGCGGCACGTACTCGCCGAAGGGCACCCGGTGCACCTTCTCGAAGACACCGACGATGCGGCCCGATGGTCCCCAGGCGACGACCTCGTTGCGGAAGGTCGTGGCCGAGGCCGGCTCGGTGACGCCGACGACGAGCGTCGTGTGGAGCTCCCTGGCCAGGCGCCCCAGCAGGGCCGCCTGGGGCGAGCCGGCCAACGGCCGGTCGAGGGCCACGACGTCCTCTGGCCACAGCACGAGCCGGGGGGCGGGGTGCGCGGAGGACACGGCGAACGTGGCCGCCACCTGCGCGTCGTAGACCGAGGAGGGCGCCACTTCCTGCTTGCTCAAACCCCGCTGCCCACCCCCCTGGACCAGGGCCACGCGCAGCGTGCGCACGGGTGTCCCGCCGTCCGGGGCCAGCGCGCCGGCCACCGCCAGCGCCACGATCCCGGTGACGATCGCGGCCGCGCCGATGGCTGACGGTCCCTGGCTGCGTCGGCGACGGGCCCAGAGGGACGCGCTGAGGGTGGCGACCGCGACCCCGCCGGCCCACACGCCGGCAGTGATGAGGAGGGGGCCGCCCACCCGGGCGAGCTCGAGCAGCGGGCCGCGGGCCTGGCCCAGGAAGACGCCGCCCAGCGGGAGGCCGCCGAAGGGCCACGTCAGGCGCAGGGCCTCGGCCAGGGTGCAGGCGCCCACGAAGGCCGGCGCGCGCCCGCGCCAGGGCGGTGTCGCCGCGGCGGCGGCGGCGAAGAAAAGTGCCTCGACGACAATGAGGACGAGGGCGCCATACCAGTTGAAGGCGCGCGCCCACGCGAGGCCGATGGCATAGCAGCCCAGCCCGGCCAGCCAGCCGGACCAGATGCGGCTCCGCAGCGGGAGGCCGCCGAGGCGCCAGTACAGGACCGCGGCTCCCACGACGCCGAGGGGCCACCATCCCCACGGGGGGAGGGAGAGCGCGAGCAGGACACCCGCCGCGACCGAGGGGGCGGCCACGCCGCCCCGGCGCGGCAGGCGGCTCACAAGAGCGCGTGTGCCGCGGCCCGGCCACTCGCGATGCAGGCGGGGATGCCGACCCCGTGGTACGCCGAACCCGCCACGGCGACGCCGCCGAGGCGCGCCAGCCCGGCCTCGACGCCGGCGGTCCGCAGGAGGTGGTGTACCCGGTACTGCGGGAAGGCGTCGGTGTAGCGCACCACGAGCGCGTCGACGGGCCGCCCGCTGACGCCCATGAGCGCGCCCAGCTCCTCCCACGCCCGCTCGGCCACCTCTTCGTCGCTCCAGTCCGCGGGGCGGGTGTCGTCGATGCGCCCGAGCGAGGCGCGGAACAGCACCTCACCACCCCGTTCGAGGTGCGGCCACTTGCGGTCCAGGTAGGTGCAGGCGGTGACGGCCCACGGTTCGCGTCCTTTGTGCGAGCCGTGGCGCGGGACGAGGAACCCGGTCCCGTGGAGCGTGGACGGCACGTCCTCCGCGCCGATACGGAACGTGACCAGCACGACCGAGGCGTAGTCGACGGCGTCCAACAGCCCGGCCACCTCGTCATCGTGGTCGCGCAGGAGGTTCGCCGTCGCCGGTGCCGGCGTCGCCAGCACCACGGCGTCCGCGTCAACGGCCTCGGTTCCCGACACCACGGTCCACCCCGTGGAGGCCCGCTCGAGGCGGGCGGCCGGTGTCGAGAGCCGGACGTCGACGCCGTGCTCGCGCAGCCCGGCGGCCAGTGCGCGGACGAGCGCCGCCATGCCGCCGTCGAGCGACCAGAAGAGCGGCGGCCCGTCGGGGTCGGGAGCGGGCACCTCGGCCCGCATGGCCCGCATGAGGCCGCCCCGGCGCTGCGCGGCCGCCAGCAGGGGCGGGAAGGTCGCCGCGGCAGACATGTCGTCGACCGAGCCCGCGTGAATGCCGCCGATCAGCGGATCGACCAACGTGTCCACGACACGCCGGCCGAGCTTGTGCGCCACCAGAGGGCCGATGGAACGGTCGCCGATCGGCCCGCGGCTGTCGGGACGGGGCAGCACGGCGTCGCGGGCGAGGCCCAGTCCGCCACGCAGGCCGAGGATGCCGGAACGCGCCGTCGGCCAGAAGCGCGTCGGGATCCCGAGTGCGTGTCCCTCGGGCAGCGTGCGGAGGCGCCCGCGGGCCCACACCGACGCGCCGCGGGCGGCGATGGGCACGAGCGCATCCGCGATCCCCACCTCGCGGCACAGGTCGACCGCCTCGCGGCGGCGCCCCAGGAAGCCGTCGGGACCCACGTCGACGATCCGCCCCCCGAGGTCCTCGCTCCGCAGCGGGCCGCCGAGGCGCGACGAGGCCTCGAGCAGGGTCACCGTCGGCGCCCCGGGCCGCGGCGCGGGGCCGCCGCTCAGCTCCCATGCCGCGGTCAGGCCGCTGATGCCGCCGCCGATGACGACCACCCGCCGCGCCGCCATGTCAGGGCGCCCCGTCCGCCCCGACGATCAGATCGGCGAGCGTGGCGATGAAGGCGGGGTCGTCGTTGAGCGAGGCGGTGCGCGCGTAGGCGAGGCCGCCCGCCGCCGCGACCCCCGCCAGCTCGACGTCGAGGTCGTAGAGCACCTCGAGGTGGTCCGCCACGAACCCGATCGGACAGACGACCACCGCGTCCGTCGCCCCCTCCGCGGCCAGTTGGCGCACGAGATCGCGCACATCGGGCCCGAGCCACGGCTCGGGAGTCCGCCCGGCGCTCTGCCACGCCACGAGCCATTCCGCGAGCCCGGCGGCCTCGGCCACCAAACGGGCCGACTCGGCCAGCTGCTCGGGATAGGTGTCACCGGCCGCGCGGATGCGCGCCGGCAGCGAGTGCGCGGTGAAGACGACCCTGGCCCTGCCGGGGACGCTGCGGAGTGCGTCCGTGACGCGCGCGGCGAGGAGCGTGACCAGCGACGGCTGGGCGTACCACGGCGGCACGGGCACGAACGTCGTGTCGCCGAGGGCGGCGGCGGCGCGGTCGAGGTACTCCTGCGAGCCCAGGGACGAGCCGTGGGGTGTCAGGACGAGACCGATGACGCGCTCGGGCCCGGCCGCGGCCAAGGCAGCGGCGGACTCTTCGATGAGGGGGTCCGTCTGCTTGGCGCCGAACGAGACGAGGTAGCGATCGGGGGCCCGTTGCTCGAGCACGGCGCGCACCGCGTCGACCTGCGCGGCGGTGCGGACGGCCAACGGCGACACGCCGCCGATCGCGTCATAACGTCCCTCCAACTCGGCCAGCTGCTCGGGCGTCGGCGGGTGGCCGCGCCGGATGCGCGTGAAGAAGGGTGCGATCTCGGCCTTGCTGGCCGGCGTGCCGTGCGCCATGAGGAGCACGCCCGTCGTCACGTCGACCCGGTTTCGGCGTGCACGAGTTCGACGACGGCGGAAAGGATGCCGGGGTCCGTCTCGGGCAGGACGCCGTGCCCGAGGTTGAAGACATGACCGGTGCCGGTTCCGTCCGCGGCGGCGGCGAGCACGGCCCGGGTGGCCTCCTCGACCACAGGCCACGGCGCCAGGCACAGCGCCGGGTCGAGATTGCCCTGCAGCGCGCGCCCGGCACCGACGCGCCGTCGCGCCTCGTCGAGGGGGACGCGCCAGTCGACGCCGACCACGTCGGAACCGGCGGAGCCCATCAGCCGGAGCAGCTCGCCGGTGCCGACGCCGAAGAGGATGGTCGGCACGCCCAGGTCGGCGATGCCGGCGAGGACGGTCCGGGTGGACGGCAGCGCGAAGCGGGTGTACTCGGCCGGCGAGAGCGAGCCCGCCCAGCTGTCGAAGAGCTGCACTGCCTGGGCCCCGGCCTCGATCTGTGCCCGCAGCGACGCCACGGCCATGGCCGCGAGCCGGTCCGTGAGCTGGTGCCACAGCGCGGGGTCCCCGTGCATCAGGGCCTTGACGTTGGCGAAGGTGCGGGACGGGCCGCCCTCCACGGCATAGCTCGCCACGGTGAAGGGCGCGCCGGCGAAGCCGATCACGGCCACCCCCGACCCCGCCAGCTCCCGGCTGACCATTCCCACCGTCTCGGCCACGTAGGGCGCGTCGGCGGCCGGCTCGAAGGGCCGGAGGCGGGCCAGGTCGGCCGTGCTGCGGAACGGCTCGGCCACCACGGGACCCCGGCCCTGCTCCACGTCGACCCCGAAGCCGATGGCATGCAGGGGCACGACGATGTCGGAGAACAGGATCGCCGCGTCGACGCCGTAGCGGCGGACCGGCTGCATCGTGAGCTCCGCCGACAGGGAGGCGTCGCCGATGGCGGAGAGGATGGAGCCCTCGCCGCGCGCCGCGCGGTACTCGGGGAGCGAACGACCTGCCTGGCGCATGAACCACACCGGCGTGCGGGACACGGGGTCCCTGAAGCAGGCCCGCACGAGCTGGGTGCGGGTATCTGCCGCCAGACTCACCCGATCGGCTCTATGACGACGGCCGTCCCGTAGGCGCAGATCTCCGTCCAGTTCCCACCCATCTCCGAGGTGTCGAACCGCATGGCCAGCACGGCGTTCCCGCCACGCGCCTCAGCCTCTCCCACCATGCGGTTCACCACGTCCTCGCGGCTCAACTGCAGGTTCTTGGTCATCCCCTTCAGCTCGCCTCCCGCGAGGGATTTGAAGGCGGCGCCGAACTGGGAGCCGACGTTGCGCGAGCGGACCGTGAGCCCGAAGACCTCGCCCAGCACCGACGTCACCTTGTACCCGGGAACGTCGTTCATGGTCGAAATGAGCATGGCAATCCTTTCGGTCGGCTCATCGTACGCGTCGCCACCCCGGCGGCCGGGGCGTCGCGAGGCGTCTAGACTGGACCGTTTCCCCGTGGGCCGGGGAGGAAGGGGAGAGGTGCCCGAACATCCCGATCTGCAGGATGAGCAGGAGTTCCTCAACCGTGCCTACGACGGGTTGGAGTTCATGCGGGGCGAGGCGCGCCAGATGCTGCAGGGCGTTCTCGACCTCGGACGGGGCGGCACGTTCCAGTCACGGACCGAGCGCGACATCGTCGTGCGCACCAGCCTGGCCCGCCTGGAGCAGCTGGACATCGGTGACCAGGCCCTCTACTTCGGGCGCATCGACCGCCTACCTGAACCCGGGGAGGAAAACGGCTCGGGGAACCCCCTTCTTGGTGAGTCCTTCCACATCGGCCGGCTCGCCGTCTCCGGCCCGGATCACGAGCCGCTGGTGGTCGACTGGCGGGCGCCGGTCGCCGAACCGTTCTACCGGGCGACGGGGCTCGACCCCCAGGGGTTGGCGCGCCGCCGCCACCTCGCTGTGCGGGGCCGCGCCGTGCTCGGGCTCGAGGACGAGTACTTCGTCGACCCCGAGGGCCGCACCGGTGCGGGACCGCCCGCCGGAGCGGGAGGGGCGCAGTTCCGGGACGGCGGCGGGGAACGCCTGCTGTCCGACGGGCTCGTCCTCGGTGGGCCGGGCGCGCTCCTGTCCGCGCTGGGCCAGGCGCGCACGGGCCAAATGGGGGACATCATCGGCACCATCCAGCGCGAGCAGGACGAGATCATCCGCTCGCCGCTTCCCGGGGTCCTCGTCGTGCAGGGCGGTCCCGGAACCGGAAAGACGGCGGTGGCCCTCCACCGGGCGGCCTACCTGCTCTACACGCACCGCTTCCCCCTCGAGCGCCAGGGCGTGCTGGTCGTGGGGCCGAACCCGTTGTTCCTGCGTTACATCGAGCAGGTCCTCCCCTCGCTCGGCGAGACCGGGGTCAGCCTGTCGACGGTGGCGGGCCTGGTGCCCGAGGTGCGGGTGCGCGGCGTCGATGATGCGGCCGTCGCCAAGCTGAAGGGCGACGTCCGGATGGTCAAGGTCCTGGCCAGGGCCGTGCGGACTCGGCAGCGCCCGCTGCGGCACGATGTCGAGGTCCCCTTCGGCGCGAGCGTCCTGCGGCTGCGCGCCGAGACGACCGAGGACATCGTGGGCATGGCCCGGCGCCGGCCGGGCTCCCACAACGTTCGCCGGCGCTTCGTGGAGTCGCACGTCCTGCGCGCGCTGGCGGACGAGTACCGGGCCAGGCTGGGCCGGAGCGGCGTCGAGGACGCCGACGAGGCGCCGACACCCGAGGAGCAGAAGGACCTGGCCCAGCGTCTGCGCCGGGTGCCCGAGGTCAGCGAGGCCCTCGACCGGATGTGGCCGCGCCTGTCGCCCCACGAGTTCCTGCACGACCTGCTCGGGGCGCGGGCACTGCTCGCCGCCGCCGGCAAGGGGATCCTGAGCCCCCAGGAGGTGCAGCGCCTGTACCGGCCCCGCAGCTCGTCGTTGGACACCGTGCCGTGGACGGTGGGCGACGCCGCGCTCATCGACGAGGCGCGCACCTTGCTCGGTCCCCGGCGCGGCCGCCCGGCCCGGGTGCGCGCACAGAGGAACGAGGAAGGGTCGGCGGGGGAGGGCGGGTTCTGGCCCCAGGGGTTGGCGGCCTCGCCCGCCCCGGCACCCAGCGCGCTCACCGGCTCCGAGGACGAGATCCGCGCCTTCGGCCACATCGTCGTGGACGAGGTGCAGGACCTCTCACCGATGCAGCTGCGGATGCTGGCCCGCCGCTCGCTGTCGGGCTCCATGACGGTGGTGGGCGACATCGCGCAGGCCACCGGACCCTGGGCCCCTTCGGGCTGGGAGGACATCACGCGGCACCTGAGCCCGCAGCGGCCACCGCGTCTCGTCGAGCTGACGGTGAGCTACCGCACCCCCGCCGAGGTCGTCGCCCTGGCGGCGCAGGTGCTCGCCGTGGCCGCTCCCGGCATCGCGGCGCCCCGCCCGGTGCGCCAGTCGGGCTTCGCCCCGCGGGTGGTCGCGACGAGCCGGCAGGCTCTGTCCGGCGCGCTGGCCGATCTCGCCCGCTCGGAGGTGGCGGCCGTGGCGCCGGGCCGGGTCGCCGTCCTCGGCCCCAGCGTCATGCTGCCCGAGCTGACCAGGGCACTCGACGAGGCGGGCCTCGACCCGATCGATCCACGCGACCCGGCGGGCGACGGCTTGGCGGCCGGCCTGGTCGTGCTGCCGGCGGACGAGACCAATGGTCTGGAGTTCGACTCGGTGATCGTGGTGGAGCCGTCGCTGGTCGCCGCCGTGGGGGACGAGCCCGCCGGCGAGGGTCCCCCGATCGCCACGACCAGAGGCCTGCGGACGCTCTACGTCGCCATGACGAGACCCACCAGGCGGCTCGTGCTGCTCCACGCGGAGCCGCTTCCCGTCGAGCTGCGCTGACCTGGGCCTTCGGGCCCATGGCCCGAGCCGCAACGCCGCCAGCCCACAGTTGGCGTGGTCGCTGCCGGGTCGACTAGAAATTGCCCTGTGACCCAGGCTGTCTCGGCGGAGGTCCCCGCGCCACAGGGAAAGATCGTCCACGACCGGCCTCCGATGCTGGCCATCGGCGTCATGATCTGGCTCGGGTCCGAGCTGATGTTCTTCAGCGGGCTGTTCGCGGCGTTCTTCACCATCCGGGCCAACACCATCGGCCCCTGGCCGCCGGCGGGCACCGATCTCGACACGTTGCGAGCCGGCTTCTTCACGCTGATCCTCGTGTCGTCGAGCTTCACCATGCAGCGAGCCGTGTACCAGGTGGAGTGGCGCAAGCGGCGCTCGGCCCGGATCTGGATCGTCTGCACGATCGCGCTGGGGGTCGCCTTTCTCGGCAACCAGGCGTACGAGTGGTTGTTCAGCACGACGCGCTGGTACACGAACTCGTACGGGTCGCTCTTCTACATCATGTCGGGCCTGCACGGCCTGCACGTCTTCATCGGACTGGTCGCCATGGTGTTCCTCCTCGGGCGCATGCGGGGCGATATCGGCGGTGATCCCGGTGAGCTCTCGGCCGTGCAGGGGGTCTCGTACTACTGGCACTTCGTCGACATCGTCTGGGTCGGGCTCTACTCGTGCCTGTTCCTGCTCAAGTAGGCATGCGAGGCGTGCGCGCACCACACAAGAAGACGAACAAGAAGAGGACGGTCAGCAGCCGGTTCCTGCTGCCGGCAGGCCTCCTCTCGGTGGCCGCCCTGGCCTCGCTGGCGATGTTCTTCCCCGGCACGCTCGCGGGCGCGAGCGGGCACTCGGACGCGGCCCAGATCACGACCAACCCGACCCACGTCACGACGCGGTCCTGCGGCACGGTCAACGTGAAGGGCGTCACCAACGCCGTGCCCAACGCCGGCAACCCCTTCCTGAGCAACTCGAAGACCTGCCTCAACGGCCACCTCATCTCCTACGGCAACACGGCCATCACCTACGCCAACCCGCCGCAGGCGTTCATCTCGGCCGGCCGCCTCCTGTTCGCGCAGACGTGCTCGAGCTGCCACGGCAACGACGCCAACGGCGTGGGTCCCGACGGGCAGGCCACCATCGGGCCGAACCTGCAGGGCGTCGGGGCGGCCACGGTCGACTTCTGGGTGAGCACGGGTCGCATGCCGGCCGCCAACGTCAAGGCGGTCGAGGCCGAGCGCGAGCCAAGTCGGCTCACGCCCCTTCAGGCTCTGGAGCTGGCGGCCTGGGTCAATTCGCTCGACCCCGCAGTGCCGGCGGTGCCGACCCCACACCTGGGGGGTGCCAACCAGTCGGTCGGGCAGGATCTCTTCTCGCTCAATTGCGCCGCCTGTCACACCATTGAGGGTTCCGGGGACGCGCTGGCCTTCGGCACGAACGCCCCGTCGCTGGAGAATCGCTCGGTGACGGCGCAGCAGGTGGTCGAGGCGATGCGTACAGGCCCGGCCAACATGCCGCGCTTCTCGGGCAACCTGACCGACCGCCAGGTCGTCGACATCACGTCCTACGTCACCGGCCGGCTGCAGCACCCGGACAATCCGGGAGGGTTGTTCCTCGGCGGCGTCGGCCCGGTGGCCGAGGGCTTCGTCGCCCTGCTCATCGGCGTCGGCGGGCTCGCCCTCATCTGCTTCTGGATCGGGGAGCGTTCGTGAGCGACACGGACCACCAGCCCTCCCGCACCCGGGTGCCGATGCCTGTCGCCGCCCTGAGCGATCCGCACATGGGTGACGCCGCGAAGAACCCGGACCGCTCCGAGAAGATCATCGCCGCCATCCTCGTCGTGGGCATCGTCTGCTTCGGTGTCGCCGGTGCGGCGTACTGGCAGAACTGGAGCCCCTGGACCTTCGGGGGCGCTCTCGGGGCGGGCCTCTTCGCCCTGGGCTTCGGCGTCACCGCCTGGGGCAAGTACCTGATGCCGCAGGGGCCCTTCGTCGAGGAGCGCCACACGCTCGCCTCGACGCCCGAGGAGCGCGACGTCATGTCGGCCGCACTCGTCGAGCGCTCTGCCGTCGTCGTCAAGCGCCGCCGCATGCTGGGCGGCCTCGCCGCCGCCGGTGCGGGCGTCTTCGCGATCGTCGCTGCCTTCCCGCTGATCCGCTCGCTCGGCCCGTTGCCCGGTGACTCCCTCGAGGTCACCGACTGGCGCAAGGGCACGGTCCTGGTGGACTCCAACGGCCGTCCCGTCCGCAAGAACACCCTCGTCGTGGGCGGCATCATGACCGTCTACCCGCAGCACACCGTCAATCCGCAGACCGGGTTCATCACCGCGGACGGGCAGGCCATCGACCAGACCGTGCTGATCAGGGTGTCGGACCAGCCCTTTACGACCAAGCCCGGACGCGAGGACTGGACCCCCGACGGCTACGTTGCCTACTCCAAGCTGTGCACGCACCTGGGCTGCCCGGTCGGCCTCTACGAGCAGGAGCTCGAACTGCTCGTCTGCCCCTGTCACCAATCGATGTTCAACGTCCGCAACGGCGCCGTGCCCCAGTTCGGTCCCGCGCCGCGGCCGCTGCCCCAGATGCACCTCGGCTACAACGATGCCGGCTATCTCATCGCCATGGCACCCTATGATCAGGCCGTCGGGCCCGGCTTCTGGGAGCGGACCACATGAGCGACACCGCCGCCAAGACGAAGCGCAACACCAGGGAGGCCATGGGCCCCTACGGGCACGTCGGCAAGATCGTCGGTGAGCTCGACGACCGCCTCGGCGTGGCGAAGGGCGGCCGCGTCTTCCTCGACAAGATCTTCCCCGACCACTGGTCCTTCATGCTGGGCGAGATCTCGCTCTACTCGTTCGTGGTCCTGCTGGCCACGGGCGTCTTCTTGTCCCTCTACTTCGTCCCCTCGACCCAGCAGGTCATCTACCACGGCAGCTACAAGCCGCTGGACGGCCAGTGGGTCTCGGAGGCCTACAAGTCGACCGTCGGCATCTCCTTCGACGTGCGCGGCGGAATGCTCATCCGCCAGATGCACCACTGGGCGGCCGACATCTTCACCGGCTCCATCGTGGTCCACATGGCCCGCATCTTCTTCACCGGGGCCTTCCGCAAGCCCCGCGAGCTGAACTGGATCATCGGCCTCACCATGTTGATCCTCGCCATCTTCGAGGGCTTCATCGGCTACTCGTTGCCCGACGACCTGATCTCGGGCACCGGGCTGCGCATCGGCTACTCCATCGCCGAGTCGATCCCCATCGTCGGCAGCTACCTGGTGTCGTTCTTGTGGGGCGGCCGCTTCCCCGGCGACATCATCATCCCTCGCTTCTTCATCATCCACGTCCTGATCATCCCGCTCGTCCTGATCGGGCTGCTCTCTGCCCACCTCGGTCTCCTGGTGCGCCAGAAGCACACCCAGTTCAAGGGTGAGGGTCGCACCGAGGACAACGTCGTCGGTTCCCCGATGTTCCCCACCTTCATGGCCAAGACCACCGGGTTCCTCCTCATGGTCACCGCGGCGACGGCGCTGCTCGGCGCCTTCGCCCAGATCAACCCCATCTGGCAGTTCGGTTCCTACGACGCCTCCAAGATCTCCTACGCGGTGCAGCCCGACTGGTACATGGGCTGGCTCGACGGCGCGCTGCGCATCATGCCTTCGTGGGAGCTGACAGGACTGGGGCACACCGTCCCCCTCGAGGTCTTCCTGCCCGCAGTGGTCTTCCCCGGCCTCATCTTCACCCTGTGCGGGATCTGGCCCATGCTCGAACGCAGGGTGACCGGCGACAACGAGCTGCACAACCTGCTCGACCGGCCGCGGGACAGACCCAAGCGCACCGCCGCCGGCGTGGCCGTCTTCGCACTCCTGTTCACGCTCTTCGCCGCGAGCTCGACCGACGTCCTGGCCAACTTCTTCCACGTGTCGCTGAACGAGGTGCTCTGGTTCTTCCGGTTCGCGGTCATCATCGTCCCCATCATCGGCGGCCTCGTGGCCTACCAGCTGTGCCGGGAGATGCAGGGCGTGCACGGCATCGGCCAGCGCAAGCGCGCCGTCATCGTGCGCCGGTCCGTCGAGGGTGAGTACTCGACGGTCCCGGCGGAGCCCCGCGCCGACGACCAGCACGCAGAACTCGACCCGGAGCCCGTCCCGGTGCGCATCGACATCGAGCCGTTGAGCAACGGCAGCACCCGTGAGCCGGAGAGCTCGCCCACGGGTGTGCGACAGGTCAGCCGCTGACCACACGGCGAGGGCGGGTCAGCGCCCGCGACCTGTGGGTCGCCGCCGAATCCGTCCACGCCGTCACCTACTTCGCAGCGGGATGCCGGGCCGCTCTCCGTGAGGCCGGGCTCCGCGGCTTCTGGTCGGGCTATTTCGCCGCCCGCGCCGCTCCGCTCGGGCGAGTGGCGGCCGGCCCGGTCGCCGCGGCCTTCTTCAACTTCCACCCCGACATGGTCGGGATGGCCGTGCCCGGGTGCTGGGACGTCGTGGCGCCCGAGACGCTGTGCCGGGTGCGGGCCATCGCGGCGTCCGACGCACTCGGCGAGGTGTGCCGCGTCGAGGCGCGCTCGGCACTCCTGGCCGCCTTGCCGCTGCTGCGCCGGGCGGTCGCGGCCTGTGACGGGGCGGGACGGGTCATGGCCGGCGCCAACCGGTCGCTGTGGCCGCACATCTCGACCGCGCTGGGGACCGGGGGGCTCGGCGAGGCCTGGCAGGCCTGTACCACGCTGCGCGAGCACCGCGGGGACGGGCACGTGGCCGCACTGGTGGTCCACGGCCTCAGCGGGGTGGAGGCGCACGTGCTGGCGGCGGGGACGAAGGCGATCCCGGTCCAGGTCCTCCGGGACAACCGGGGCTGGAGCGAGCAGGAGTGGGAGGACTCGGTGGCCGCGCTGGCGCGCCGGGGCCTGGTGCACGCCGACGGGCGCGTCACCGACGCCGGCCGGACCCTGCACGGAAGGGTGGAGGAGCTTACCGACGAGCTGGCCGCGCCCGCCGACGCGGCCTTGAGCGACACGGCTCTCGAGGACCTGCACGGTGCGCTCAGCGCCTGCGCCACCGACGTCGCCGCGTCCGGGTTGGTGCCGTTCCCCAATCCGATGGGCCTGCCGCGCGCCAGGGCGCGCTAGGCGGGCCGCGGCGGCGGCCAGCCCGGCACCAGCGACAGCTCCTTGCACAGCTTGCGGGACGACACCATCTGACCGGCGTAGCGTCCGGCGTCGGGGTCGTCGGCCAGCCAGGCCGCCACCGCACCGGCCACGTCGGGCGGCGCCGGCACGTGGCCGGCCCCGACGAGCACCGAGTCCATGCCCGAGGCCCGCATGGACTCGGTCAGCGTGAGGCCCGGGGCGATGGAGAAGGCCCAGATGCCCTGGGCCGCGAATTCAACGTGACACATGTCCGTGACGCGGTGGAAGGCCGCCTTGGCGGCGGCGTAGGCCACGCCCCACCCGCCGGCGCCGGCGGGAGCCGGCGGCGTCGTGAAGGCGGCTTCGGAGAGCATGTTGACGAGGCGGCCCTCCCCCCGCTCGAGCATGGCGGGCAGGAGCAACTGGGTGAGGAGGAGGGGATGGAGGTAGTCGCCCACCAGGCAGCGCTCGGCCAACTCGAGCGGAAGGTCCAAAATGCGATCCATGGTGCCCGGACCCTGGTAGATGGCGTTGTTGACCAGCACGTCGACCCGGCCCATGTCGGCCAGGGCGACGGCGGCCACCCGCTCGACCGAGGCGCGGTCCATCAGGTCCATTGGTACGGCCAGGCAGCTCCGCCCCAGGGCCTCGATCTCCGCCGCCGTCGTGTCGAGGCTGCCGGCGATGGGCAGCGGCTCGTCGCGCACCAGGGTGCTCGAGGCGTGGGCGCGGCCGTCGCCCTCGTGCACCGTGCGCGCCGTGATCACGACGTCGAAGCCGCGCCGGGCCAGCGCGACGGCGGCACAGCGGCCGATGCCCCTGCTGGCGCCGGTGACCAGGGCGACGCGGCGGGCCTCAGGCATGCGCCACCTACATCATCCCGGCGATCTGGTGGCCGCCGTCGACGTGGAGCACCTGGCCGTTCACGTAGCAGGCGGCGTCGCTGCACAAGAACACGACCACGCGGGCGATGTCGTCGGGTGTACCGAGACGGCGGGTCGGGTTGGCCTCGGCCAGGCGCGTCTGGATGTCAGCCGGCACCTGCGTCGCCGCCGTCTCCGTGAGGATGAAGCCGGGGGCGATGGCGTTGGCGCGGATGCCGTCGCGGCCGTAGCGCACGGCCAGGTGCCGTGTCAGCTGGTTGAGGGCGGCCTTGGACACGCCGTAGGCCACCCGGGTCGACTCGCCGATGGTGCTGGTCCCCGACGAGATGGTGACGATGGACCCCCCGCCACCCGCCGTCATGACCGGGATGGCATGGCGGGCCAGCAGCAGGGCGCCGCGCGTCGTGACGTCGAGCGCGCGTTCCCAGACGCCGAGGTCCACGCCGACGGCGTCGGTGTCGAGGCGCGGGTGGCTCCACGCCGCGTTGTGGTCGACCGCGTCGACGCCGCCGAACTCGGCGACGGCCTGCTCGACGAAGGCGCGCACCGACTCCTCGCGGCGGACGTCGCAGTGCACGCCCACCGCACGGCCTCCCGTTGCCTCCACCTCCGAACCGAGTGTGCGCCCTCGGACGACACATCGCCGACGACGACCGCCGCACCCTCCGCGGCCAGCCGCAACGCGGTGGCGCGGCCGATGTCCGATGCACCCCCGCTGACCAGGACAATCTTGCCGTCGAGCTGTCCCCCCTCCGGCGCCATTCGGCCATCGTAGGAGCGCGGCGGGACGGCCACCATCCGGTTCCGCGCCGGTGCAGGGAATTGGGCCTGGTCAGGGCGCACATGGGAATATCTCGCTATGCGGGTGCATCGGAGCTTTGCCTTCGTCGACGTCTCGGGCTTCACCGCCTTGACGGAGCTCGAGGGCGACGAGCGCGCCGTCGACGTGCTGACGGCGTTCCGGGCTCTGCTGCGCGACATCTGCTCGCGGCGGGGCGTGCGGATCGCCAAGTGGCTCGGCGATGGCGTCATGTTGGTCTGCGTCGACACCCGCCCGCTTGTCGAGACCATCTTGGAGGTGCACTACGTCGTCGGCCACGTCGGTGCCGTCGAGTCGGTCTCCATCCGCTCGGGCATCACCTGTGGCGATGTGATCCTCATGGAGGGCGACGACTACATCGGCCACTGCGTGAACGTCGCCGCGCGCCTATGCGACCTGGCATCGGCCGGCGAGGCACTGGCGGCCCCGGCGGTCATGAGCCACCTCCCGAGCTGGGGCCACGTGGTGTCGGAGACGCACGTCGCCCTGCGCGGGGTGGAGAAGCCGGTGCCGGCGTCGAGCATCCGCATGGCCGGCCGCGGCGCCGACGGCTCCCACGACCCCATCTGCGGGCTGCCGCTGACCCAGGACACAGCCGAGGAGATCGCCCACGACGTCCGCGGCTCCATGGTGCTGTTCTGCTCGTCGGGCTGCGTCGACACCTGGCGGCGACGGCCGGCGCGCTCCCTCTCCAGCTGAGCGCGTACCCGTGGCCGCGGACCTGATCCTCCGCCCTTTCCGTGTCTCGATTCCTTCTCAACGTCCGCCGTGAAACAGCCGATATGAGGAGGGCACGACAGGGCGAACGAGGAGCCAGGCATGCGACAGATCCCAGCACTCGACATGTCGTCCAACGTGACCAAATTCTGGCGGAGCTACGTGTACGTCGGCGTGGTCAGCTACAGCCTGGGCGCCTTTGCGGTCCTGATCTACGCGTTGGCGGCACCGGGTCCGCATCGGACGGCCCTGGTGATTCTGAGCACGGTCAGCCTGGTCGCCTCCATGGGTCCGTTCCGGCTCATCGGGCTGCGTCTCGTCGAGACCCGTTGGTCAACGATGTTCTTCACCTCCTGGGCCGCCTGCACGTTCATCTTCATCGGCGTCGGCGCCGTCCTCGATGGCGGGGTCCGCAGCCCCATCTCGTACTTCCTGATCCTCCCGATGCTCTTTGCCGGACTGGCCTACTCCGCCGGGACGGTGATGTTCCTGGCCGGCTTTGGCCTCGTCACGAGCCTGGTGGTCGCCCTGCTGACCCCAGATCGCAGCTGGTCCACGACGGTGTTCCTGACGATCGGGATCGTGATCGCCGGCGTCATCACCGCCGCCGCCGCGGCCAACCGGGACCGCCTGATGCGCCAGCTGATGGCCGCGGCCAGCCTCGACGCTCTCACCGGGTGCCTCAGTCGGGGGGCGTTCCAGGAGCGCCTCGTGCAGGAGTCGATGCTGGCGCGGCGCCACGACACCACCTTCAGCCTCATTGTGGCGGACCTCGACCAGCTCAAGGCGCTGAACGACTCCAGTGGCCACCATTGCGGGGACCGCGCCCTGCGGATCGTGGCCGGTGTCCTGCGCCAGGCCGCCCGCGGCTCAGACGTGGTGGGGCGCCTGGGCGGCGACGAGTTCTCCCTGCTCCTCCACGAGACCGGTGAGGAGGCGGCGATGGCCGCGGCATCCCGGCTGCGCGCCGCTCTGCACGAGGTGACGGGCTCGAATTGGGTCACGGCCAGCATCGGGGTGAGCACGTGGCTCGGTCCCAACGACGACCCGGACGCGCTCCTCCGGCGGGCCGACGAGGCGATGTACGTCGCCAAGCGGTCCGGCCGCGACCGGGCCGCCCAGTGGGAGGCACCGACCACGGAGACCCAGGTCGGGCCGCATTGGCTGAGCCGGCGCCCGCGTGCCGCGTCGGGCCGGCACGTGACCCCGGCCGAGGCAGTGGGCTGAGAGGCTGGGCCCCGCATTGTCTCCCCGGCCAGCCGGGGGATCAGACGAGGAACGTGGCGCCGTCGGGAGACACGACGGCGAGACGCACCCGCACCCCGCCTGCGTACTGCTCCTCGGAGACCTGGACCTGGATCGTCCCGCGGTCTCCCTCCACCCACTCGAGGACGACGGACACCCCGCGCTCGAAAGCGTTCTCCAGCGCGGCGATGATGGCCTCGTCCACCGACGGCGGGATGGCGTCGAGGACGGCGCGCGCTTCGTCGGCGGCGTCCGCCTCCAGCGCGTCGAGGATGCCGATGGCCTCCACCGCGTCGCGCACCGTGTCGGCGCTCTCGACCGCCGCCTCGACGTCCGCGTACGCCGCGAGGTCCGCATTCTCCAGCATCCGGTTGAGGCCCGGCAACATCCCGGAGGCGGCCATGGGCGAACCCTAGTGCAGCGGACGGGAGCAACGACCCGGTGCTGACCTTGTCGGCGCGGCGTTGTTCCCCCCCGGTGCCCGTGCTCCGCGCGCGTCCGCACGGCGTGCGAACACCGCGACGGTTCATGCAACGTGTCGCCACCGCCCGCACCGCCCGCACCGCCCGCACCGCCCGCGCCGCACACCCTTCACCCGCAGACGCGGTCGACCGTGCCCCCGAGCGACCCCACCGGCCAGTCCGAGGGCCGTGCCGACGGTCCCCGCGTCAGCGCGCGGGGAGCCTCGATTGCAGCGCCGAGCTCGGGCCCGACCGTTGACATGTGACTAAAAGGTCACATATAGTGACCGCGTGGATGAGGTGTTCAAGGCCCTGGCCGATCCCACCCGACGCGAACTGCTCGACGAGCTCTTCCGGGAGGACGGCCAGACCCTGGGCACGTTGGAGGAGAGGTTCTCCATGACCCGTTTCGGCGTCATGAAGCATCTCAAGGTGTTGGAGGAGGCCGGGCTGGTGGCGACGAGGCGACGGGGCCGGGAGAAGCTCCACTTCCTCAACCCGGTCCCGATCCGGCTCATCCACGATCGCTGGGTCAGCAAGTACGCGGAGCCCTGGGTGGCAGGGCTCAGCGAAATCAAGGAGAGACTGGAGAGCCAGATGGAAAAGGTGTACGAGATCTTCATCAAGACGACGCCCGAGCGGCTGTGGGAGGCGATCGTCGACCCCGAGATCCGGGCCAAGTACAACTTCGGCGCCGCGGTGAACTCGGATTGGAAGGTCGGTGCGCCCATCAGCGTCGACGTGGCCAAGCACGGGGTCCATCTCGGCGAGGGCGAAGTGCTCGAGTACGACCCGCCCCGCCGTTTGGTGCACACCATGGCCGCCCTCTGGGACGACGACGTGAAGGCGGAAGGGTCGACCCGGGTCACGTGGGAGATCGAGACGGTGGGGGACTCGTGTCACCTGACCCTCATCCACGACCAGATGCGTGAGGGTGCGAACTCGCAGATCTACGGCGGCTGGCCGATGATCCTCTCGGGCCTGAAGACCTGGCTCGAGTCGGGCGAGCTGCTGACGACGCCCGGCTCCATCCGGTACGCCTGATGCGGCAGCTCATGGTGATCGAGTTCATGACGCTCGACGGGGTCATGCAGGGACTCGGGTCTCCCGACGAGGACCGGGACGGCGGTTTCACGCACGGAGGGTGGGGCGCCGAGTACGGGGACGAGGTCCTGCAGGCGGCGGCGCTCGAGGGCATGCGGACCACCAGCGCGTACCTGTTCGGGCGGCGCACGTTCGAGAAGATGCGGGCGTTCTGGCCCGGGCAGCCCGATGCCAACCCGATGGCGGCACACCTCAACGCCACACCGAAGTACGTGGCCACGCGCACCCTCGACGACGGGCAGCTGGCGTGGGCGAACGCCCGCGTCCTCGAGGGCGACCTGGCGGACGCGCTGCCCCGGGTGAAGGCCGAGGGCGATGGCATCATCGCCGTGCTGGGCAGCGGCGCGCTGGTGCAGCAGCTCAGTGCCCTCGACCTCGTCGACGGTTACCGCATCTTCTTGCACCCGCTGCTGCTCGGCACCGGCAAGCGCCTCTTCAACCAGCTCGACCACCCCAGGCGCCTGCGTCTGCTCGGCGCGGAGCAGACCACGACGGGTGTCGTCATGCTCAGCTACGACACCGCCTGACCAGTGTCCGCAACGGAATCAACCCAACCGAGAGGAGAAGTCATGGCACAGAGCACACCCGTCACCGGCCTGCATACCGTCGGCATCCCGGTCACCGACCAGGACAAGGCACTGGCCTTCTACGAGGCGCTCGGCTTCGAGACCCGCCGGGACGTGCCCATGGGGGAGGGCGCCCGCTGGATCGAGGTCGCGCCCCCCAGCGCCGCCGTGTCCCTCGCGCTCGAGCCCGCCCATGCGGGGCGTCCCGCCGGCGTCGAGACGGGCATCCGGTTGACGACAGCCGACGCGGACGGGGCCCATGCGACGTTGCGATCACTCGGCGTCGACGCCGGCGACGTGTTGCGCTGGCCCGGCGTGCCGCCGATGTTCGCCTTCCGCGATCAGGACGGCAACGGGCTCGCGATCGTCGAGGGCTGAACGCGCCGCGCCGGCCGCACCCGGTCGTAGGCCGACAGGGCCAGCGTGAGCAGGCCGAGCCCGGACCCGAGGAGGCAGACACCCGCCCAGCCGTGGGTGCCGTAGAGCGCCCCGGCGGCGAGGGAGCCGGCGGCGCCCCCCAGGAAGTAGCAGACCATGTACGCGCTGTTGATCCGGCTGCGGGCATCGGGGCGCAGCGCGTAGATCACCGCCTGGTTGGTGATCTGCATGCCCTGGGTGCCCATGTCGAGCACCACGATCCCGATGATGAGGAAGGCCAATGAGGTACGGCCGGTCCAGAGCAGTGCGAAGGAGCCGGCCAGCAGAACGCCGGCGACGACCGTCGTGGCGTTGACCCGCGCCGAGTCGGCCAGCTTGCCGGCCAGGTTGGCCGCCACGATCCCGCCGGCGCCGACGAGGCCGAAGAGCCCGATGACGGCGTTGGAATAGTGGTACGGGCTCCCCGAGAGCAGGAAGGCCAACGTCGTCCACAGCACGCTGAAAGCGGCGAACGCGCAGGCCCCGTGCCAGGCCCGCCGGCGCAGCACGGGCTCGGTCGCCAGGAGCCGGAGCGACGACCCGACGAGCTCGGGATAGCTGTGGTGCGGTCGCGCGCCCTCGGCCGGGAGCGCCCGCCACAGCACGGCCGCGAAGCCGACCATCAGCGCGGCCGAGAGCCAGTAGATCGCACGCCACCCGGCGGCCTGGGCCACGAGTCCCGACACGGTGCGGGCGAGGAGGATGCCGAGGAGCAGCCCCGTCATGATGCGGGCCACGACGCGGCCGCGCCGCTCCTCGGGGGCCAGGTCGGCCGCGAACGGGATCATCACCTGGCCGGCCACCGAGGCGCCGCCGACGAGGATCGACGCCACGGCGAAGAACCACAGGTTCGGCGCCAGCGCACAGCCGATCAGCGCGACCGCGCTGAGACAGAACAGGCGGGTGACGAGCCCCCGCCGCGGGTGGAGGTCGCCCAGGGGGACGATGAGCAGGAGGCCGGCGGCATAGCCGATCTGCGTGGCCGTGATGATGGTCGACGTCGGCCCGGGGCCGCTGTGGAACGTCCGGGCCACCTGGTGCAGCACCGGCTGCGCGTAGTAGAGGTTGGCCACGACCGCGCCGGTGGCCACGGCGATGAGCACCACGAGGCCGCGCGGCAACTCGTCGGAGCTGTGCGATCCCGTGTTCGCCGCGTGCACCGGGTCAGGCTAGCGGCGCCCTGTGCAGGGTCAGACGGTGCCGCCGCGCCGGCTCTCGGCCGTGACGCCGGTCAGCGCGGTGATGATCAGCGGGACGCCGATGAAGAACAGCCAGGTGCCGAAGACCAGCGCGAGCACCGTCATGAAGGCGCCCATGCCGAGCACGAAGGGCCAGATGGAGGAGCCGGGGAAGGAGTCGACCGTCCCCGCGCCGTCCGCCAGCTCCGCGTCCTCGCGGTCCGCCGGGCGGTCACCCGCGGCGTGGACCTTGCCCCAGTAGAAGTACCTGTGGCCGTGGAAGCGCCGGTGCCAGAAGAAGTAGTAGAGCCCGGGCAGGAAGCCGAGCAACGTGGCACCGATGAGCATCACGAAGCCACCGTCCTCGTAGCCCCAGAACCAGTAGATCAGGCCGATGAGCCCGAAGAAGGCGCCGAGGAAGATCAGGAAGAGCGATTCGACCTTCATACGCCTGCGGTCACCTTTCCGTTGGTCTTCCCGTTGGAGTGCATCCCGGGGCGGTGCGGCACCGTCAACGCGTCGGGGTGGTTGTAGTCCCAGGTCGGGCGCTCCGAGCGGATCGGCGGCAGATGGGTGTAGTTGTGGTGCGGTGGCGGCGAGGTGGTGAACCACTCCAGCGTGTGGGCGTCCCAGGGGTTGTTCCCGGCGGGTACCGGCTTGCGCCACGAGACGAAGAAATTCACCAGCAGGAAGGCGAACGAGATCGCAATGATGAACGCGCCGACCGTCGAGACGATGTTGTAGCTCTGCCAGCCCAGGTTGGACGGATAGCTCGCCACGCGGCGGGGCATGCCCAAGAGGCCCACCACGTACTGGGGCATGAACGTCACCCAGAAGCCGATGAACATCAGCCAGAAGTGCCATTTGCCCAGGCTCTCGCGGAGCATGCGGCCGAACATCTTGGGATACCAGTAGTAGAGACCGGCGAACCCGGCGAACACCGCCGTCCCGAAGAGCACCTGGTGGAAGTGGGCCACGACGAAGTAGGTGTCGTGCGTGGCGAAGTCGATCGGGGGCGACGCCAGCATGATGCCCGTGACGCCACCCATGAGGAAGGCGAAGAGGAACCCGATGCTGAACAGCATGGGCACCGTGAACGTGAGCTGGCCGTGCCACATGGTGCCGATCCAGTTGAAGAACTTGATGCCGGTCGGCACGGCGATGAGCAGGCTCAGGAACGAGAAGAAGGGCAGGAGCACGGCGCCGGTGGTGAACATGTGGTGGGCCCAGACGCCCGTCGACAG
The DNA here is from genome assembly GCA_963719485.1 of uncultured Acidimicrobiaceae bacterium. GTDB lineage: Bacteria > Actinomycetota > Acidimicrobiia > Acidimicrobiales > RAAP-2 > Bog-473. The sequence continues at coordinate 851,887 of OY970387.1, read as the reverse complement.
TGCGGCGATGGCCATGGTGGCGAAGACCATCCCCTTGTACCCGAAGACGGGCTTGCGGGAGAAGACCGGGAGGATCTCGGTGACGATGCCGAAGAACGGCAGGGCCAGGATGTAGACCTCGGGATGGCCGAAGAACCAGAAGAGGTTCTGCCATAACAGCGGCGAACCGCACGAATGCATGGGGAGGCCGTTCACGAAGTGACAGCCCACCGCGGTGTAGATGTGGGTGCCGAAGTGGCGGTCGCAGAACAGCATGATCAGCGCCGCGGTGAGCACGGGGAAGGCGATCAGGATCAGGATCCCGGTGACCAGCATGTTCCAGGTGAAGATCGGCATGCGGAACATCGTCATGCCCGGGGCGCGCAGGTAGAAGATGGTCCCGCACAGGTTCACCCCGGTGAAGATGGCGGAGAACCCGGTGAGCGCGAGCGCCATGATCCAGAGGTCGGGTCCGGCGCCGGGCGAGCTCGTGGCGCTGGAGAGCGGCGCGTAGGCCACCCACCCGAATTGCGCCGCGCCGCCCGCCACGAAGAACGTCATCAACATGGTGATGGAGCCCGTCAGGTAGAGCCAGTAGCTCAGCGCGTTGAGACGGGGGAAGGCCATGTCGGGCGCACCGACCTGCAGCGGCACGATGTAGTTGGCCAGGCCACCGAAGGCGAAGGGGCCGGCGAAGAGATACAGCATCAGGCTGCCGTGCATGGTGAAGAGCGCGTTGAACTGGGAGAAGCTCAGGAGCGACGAGTGCGGCGAGGCGAGCTGCAGCCGCATGAACATCGCCATGATGCCCGAGATGTAGAAGATGATGACGGCGGTGATCATGTAGCTGAGGCCGATCACCTTGTGGTCGGTGGAGGTCAGCCACTTGAGGATGCCGGTCGGCCCGTGCGCCTCGTGCCCGCCGTGACCGGGCTCGTGGCCGTCGCCGGGGACCGAGGGCGGCAGGTGGAGTGGTTCGTGCTCCTGGACGCCCGGTGGGGCGATGACGTCAGTCACCGTAGAGGAGACCTCCTGAATTGCCGGTGTTCCCGCTGCCGGAATTGCCCGAGTTGCCAGAGTAGCTGGGCACGGTCCCGTTCTGATTGGCATGCAGGGTGGCCGGGAGCTGGCCGATGGACGAGGGGTGGGCCGTCTGGAACGCGCGCTCGGTCCGCAGCCACACCGCATACGCCGACGGCGACACCGAACGCACGTTGAAGAACATGATGGAGTGGTACAGCCCGCACAGTTGGGTGCACTGGCCGCGGTAGACGCCGTTGTGCAGGACGTTGAGGTCGAAGCTCGTCCAATAGCCGGGACTGGCGTAGCGGCTGAAGTTGAACTCGGGCACGTAGAAGCCGTGCAGCACGTCGTAGGAGCGCAGGTAGATGCGCGTCGTCTGCCCGGTCGGGAGCACCATGGTCGGCGCGTCGGTGGTCTGGCCGATCACCTTGACGCCGTTGGGGTACTCGAACTCCCAGCCCCACTGGAAGGCGTAGACGTGAATCTGGGTGGCCGGGTGGGGCTCCACCGCGGTGACCTTGTTCTCCACGACCACCGTGGCCCAGAAGAGCCCGAGCACGATGAGGATGGGCAGCACGGTGTAGGTGATCTCGGTCAGCGTGTGGTACTGCGTCTGCACGGGCATGTCGTCGGAGCGACGCCGATAGCGGAAGATGGCCCACGTGATCAGCAAGAGCGTGAAGCCGCCGACGATGATGCCGGCGATGAAGAAGCCCTGCCAGAGATGGAAGGTCGAGCGGCCCTGGGTCGTCGCGCCCTTATAGGCGCCGAAGGTCGGGAGCTGGCAGCCCGTGAGGAGGAGTGCGCCCAGGCCGACCACCACGACTGCCAGCCGACGGCGGGGACTCTTGGCGCTGCGAGCTGGGGTTTCGGTCGTGTCGACAGAGGGGCTGGTCACCGACGAGTCCACCGCGCCGACACTATCGAACCCCGCAAAAAAATTGGAAATCCCGGGGCCGGGTTTCTCGGCCCCGGTCGAGGTCAGTGCGGGTGGGGGTGCGGGGGCGCCGTCGACTCGTTGGCGGCCCAGGTGAACACGCCCCGCGCCATGGTGGAGGTGGCCCGGGCCGCCCGGGCGGCGAAGACCTGCTGACGCGCCCGCTGGACGCCCTCGTCCCCCGGCGCGGCCAGCCAGGCCTGCTCGACCAGGTGGCCGGCGAGGCGCAGGGCCCCCTCGGCCGCCCCGGACTCGGACGCGGGTGCCTCGAGCGCGTCGGCCAGGAGCTGGAGGGCGCGGTCGGCCAGGACCCCGGGGCCGCCCGCCAGCGCCGCCAGCTCGGTGGCCAGAGCGCGTTCGGGCGCGGGCTTCAGCGTGGCCGGGTTGCCGTCCCACCAGCCGCCGTACTGGCGCCACACCGTGTGGACGATGAACTCGGGCTCGTCGTAGACGGGTTGGAGGTAGGGCCGGGCCTCCAGGGCGGCCGGGACGCGCACGGCATGGATGGCGTCGTCGAGTCGCCCGCCGGCGTTCATGACGGCCAGGGTCTGGTCGACCAGGGAGTCGAGGAGGTCCGCCGTGTCGGTCAGGGCCTGGCGGACCCGGTCGGCCCCCATGACGGGGAAGCCGTGCCCGGGGAGAAGGAATTCGGCCTCGAGCCCGAGCATGCGACGCAGCGCCGCCGCCCACTCCCGCGGGTAGCGCTGCACCTTCTGCGGGTTGCCGGCGTTGGGGGAGGCCCAGATGAAGAGGTCACCGCAGCACAGCACCCGGGTGTCGGCCTGCCAGGTGACGGTGTGGTCGTCGGTCTCGCCCTTCTCGTGACGCAGGGCGAAGTCGAGGCCGCCGACCGAGAGGTCGAGTGTGTCGTGGTACGTCCGGTCGGGGTAGCGGTACTCGGTGGGCCAGTTGAGGTCGGCGAAGCCGAACTGCCGGCGGTTGATGACGGTGTTGTACCCGGCGGTGAAGATGTAGCGGTCGAAGCGCGCCGGCAGCGCGTGGTGCGCGATGACCTCGGGGGCGGCCCAGCCCTCGGCTTCGGCCTCCGCCTCCCAGACGGGCACGCCGAAGACGTGGTCGATGTGCCCGTGGGAGTAGACCGCGGTGTGGAGGCGGGCCGGGCTCCAGGTGCGGATGTCGTCGTGGACCACCTGGGCCAGTGGGGCGCTGCCGGTGTCGACCAGGACGAGACCGTCCTCGGTGGCGAAGGACGAGACGTTGGCGAACGAGGGGCAGAAGCCGACCCCGTCGGTGATCTCGACGAAGCCGCCGATGTGGTCGACCGGGTGGAAGGTGGCTGTGGTGATCTCGCCGTTCCACAGGCGGTCAGCGACAGCGAGGACGTCAGCCGGCATGAACTCCCCTGGGCGTCTGTCTCGCGGCCTGGACCGGCCGCCGCGTCAGGCGCCCGGTGCCTTCTCCTCGGCCGGCTTCTCCTCGGTCGAGGGTGCCGGCGTGTCCGCCGCGGCGGAGGTGGTGCCGGCGGCCTTGCCCTCGTTGATGCCCTTCTCGAACTGGTTCTTGGCCGAACCGAGGTTCCGGGCCAGCTTCGGGATGGCGGCGCCGCCGAAGAGCAGCACCACGAGGATGATGGCGACGATCAGAAGGTCGGGGCCGAAAATGTCAGCGAGCATCATGTTCTCCTTCACCTGGGTCCATCGGGCGGTGAACTGGGTCCCAGGTTAGACCCATTCCCGACCCGGAGTTCCCGCACACCGGGTCGTCGCCCGAAGTATTCGGCGTCACCCCGCCAACAGGATGCCCATCACCAGCGCAGCCACGCTGGCCAGGCCTCCGACCGATCCCCAGAGGGCCAGCTGGCCCTTGGTCCTGGCCCGTTGGTGCAGGCCGACGCCCACGCCGGCCAGGATCACGACGGCGATCTTGGCCATCAGCACCGCCTTCCAGGCGGCGTCCTGGGACGCGTAGTGGACCGCCGTGACGTTCCAGATGCCGGTGACGACCAGGAGCAGGTACGCGGGCCAGGCCAGGCGGGCGAAGGCCCGGGCCAGGGTCTTGGGGGCGTCGGGACCCAGCCCGCGGGCCGGCCCGACGAGGCCGGTCATCACGATCTGCCCGCCCACCCAGACCGTCGCGGCCAGCACATGCAGGGTCAGGCGGACGGTGTCGAGGGCCGGCGCCAGCACTGCAGTTACTTGCCCTGCCAGTTCGGCGGGCGCTTCTCGGCGAAGGCGATGGGCCCCTCCATGGCGTCGGCCGAAGTGAAGACGACGCCGACGGCCTCCCGGTTGATCGACCAGCCCTCGGCCTCGGAGACCTCGGCGGCCTGCTTCATGACGCTCTTGGAGTAGCGCACGGCCAGCGGCGCGTTGGCGGCGATGCGCTCGGCCAGCGCGACGGCTTCGGTGAGGAGGGCGTCGGCGGGCACCACCTTGTTGACGAGGCCGAGTTCGTAGGCCCGCGTCGCACTCGATGGCGTCGCCGGTCATGGCGAGCTCGAGCGCCACGGCCATCGGGAGCCGCTTGGGCATGCGGATCAGGCCTCCGGCACCGGCGATGAGGCCGCGCTTCGCCTCGGGGATGCCGAAGGTGGCGTGCTCGGCGGCCACCACGAGGTCGCACGAGAGCATGATCTCGAAGCCGCCCGCCAGAGCGGACCCGTTGACCGCGGCGATCACCGGCTTGGGGAAGTCGCGCTGCGTGAGCCCGGCGAAGCCGCCACTCGCGCCCATGATGTCGCCGCCCTCGCCGCTGCTGAAGGCCTTGAGGTCCATCCCGGCGCTGAACGCCTTCTCGCCGCTTCCGGTGATCACGACCACCCAGCACTCCGCGTCCTGGGTCAGCTCGTCCATGAAGCCCGCCATCGCGGTGCTCACGGCGCCATTGATGGCGTTGCGCGCCTCGGGCCGGTTGATCGTGAGGATGTCAACGTGTCCGCGGCGTTCCCGCAGCACTTCGTCTGCCATGGTGCTCCCTTCGCTGATGCCGCCGCCGCCGACCGGCGCCCGGGCGCCGCCGAGGCTACCGAACGCGGCGTGCGATCACGCCGGGGGAGATGGCGCCGGGCCCGCGCCGCCGGTCTCGACCGGACCGGCGGCGGGATCGGGATCGGGATCGGGACCGGGAACGGCGGCAGGACCGGGCTCCGGCGCGGGCGTGGCGTCGTGCACGATGCGTGCCATGAGCTCGGCTGCCTCGATCTGGCCCCGCTTCGTGTAGGCCGCGGTGAAGGCGAACAGCCCGCCGATGACGGTGGCGGTGATGAACGGCGAGACGGCGAGGAAGGTCCCCGTGGGCAGGATGTCGGCCAGGGTGAGCCGGGCCGAGGCCTCCACCACGAGCCCGATGCCCCAGACGACCGACAGCAGGCGGAAGGTGTGGCGCCCCATCGGCAGCTCGTGCAACCGGTCGAAGGCGGACACCTTGGCGGGGTCGTTGCCGGCGGAGAGATAGCGGCTGACGTAGAAGAGAGCCGGGCGGTCGTGCGTGTAGAGCGTGACGATGCAGGCGACACCGAACAGCAGGGTGAAGAAGCCGTCGCGGACCTTGAGCATGTAGGTGTTGCCGCCGACCAGCGTGGAGGTGACGACACCGAGTGCGAAGCCCACGAGGACGGCGGCGCCGACGACGTCGACCCGGCGTTGGCGGATGAACTGCAGGACGATCCAGCCCACCGAGAAGCAGCCGGCGATGATCAGTGCCTGGGTATCGGTGTGCACGTGCCGGCGCACCATGAAATAGACCCCGATCGGCAGCGCGGCGCCGAAGATCAGGCTGGGCAGGTGCTCGCGGATGGACGGGATCCCGGGCTGCCAGGCGGCACCGGGCGGAGGCAGGGCCGGCGGCCCCTCGGTGCCCCCCGGTACCTCCGGCTCCATCCTCAAAGGGTACTGCCGGAAAAGCTGGATTCCTCCGCGTAGCATGGCCTCTGTGACCTTCGTGGCCCACGTGTTCGAGTTCCTGCTGATCGCCGGTCTGGTCGTCCTCCTGGTCGTGACGGCCGCCTTCCTGCTGGGGCGCAGCTATGTGCGGCGGCACTGGCGGTTGGTGCGCGGGCACGTCGTCGTGCGGGGCGCCCAGTCCACCGTGGCGCTCCTGGCCGCGGGGCGGGAGCGCTACGCGGGACGGGCCACGCCCGAGGACCTGAGCCGCGGCGCGGCCTCCCGGGTGCGCCGTCGCATGTGGGTTGCGGTCGAGGACGCCGAGATCGCCGTGGCCCACGCTGATTCCCATGACGCCCCGGTGGCGGAGCTGCCGGCGGTGTGCCGCTCGTTGCGCACCGTGGCCGGTGAGCTGGACGGCCTGCTCCGTCTGGAGCGGCGGCTCCCCGCGGGTGCGGGCCGGCCCCAAGCGGTGCGTCGCCAAGTGGCGGAAGTGATCAGCGCGGCCCGCGACGTGCAGGCCGCCGCAGTCCAGTCCGGGAGCGACGCCACCGAGCCCCAGGTGCGCTCGCTGGTGCGCCACGCGCGCGACGAGGTCGACATCGTCTCGGCAGCGCTCTCCCGCATGCGCTCGGTGGCCCAGCCCCACTGAGCGCACCGCCGGGGGCGATCCCCGCGCCCGCTGCGCCTGCCAAGCTGAACGGATGCCCGCCGCCACGCCTTCCCGCAAGCCGACGCCGGCGCGGTCACGGGCACGCGCCCGTCCCGCCGAGCCGGTCAGCCTGCTCGGCGAAGGCTTCGCCGTCGGGGTGGCGACGTCGGGCTACCAGGTCGAAGGCGGCTTCAACGGGGACGGCGAGCCCCACAACAACTGGTCCGCGTGGGAAGGCGCCGGTCGCGCCGCCCGTTCCGGTCTGGCCTGCGACTTCTGGCGACACCCCGAAGAGGCGCTGGACCGTGCCGCCGCCATCGGCTGCAACGCGTTCCGGCTCTCGGTCGAGTGGGCGCGGCTCGAGCCCCAGCCCGGCCTCTTCGACGCCGCGGCGCTGGGGCGCTACACCGAGATCCTCTCGATGTGCACGGCGCGGGGCCTCGAACCCATCGTCACGCTGCACCACTTCACCCATCCGTGGTGGCTGGGTGAGGAGTTTTGGCTCCGGCCCGGCTCGCCCGACGTTTTCGCCCGCCATGTCGCCCGGGTGGTGCCGGCGCTGGCGCCGCACTGCCGGCGCTGGGTGACGATCAACGAGCCCAACATCGTGACGCTCATGGGGTGGATCGAGGGGTCCTGCCCGCCCGGGCGACGCATGGCCGTCTCGGACGCCTACTGCGCGCTCGACAACCTCCTGACCGCGCACGTGCTGGCCGCCGACGAGGTCACGGCCGTCCAACCCGACGCCGAAGTGACGATGAACACGAGCTCGTCGTCGGTCTACGAGCACGACCGCATGTTGCTCGACCTGCTCCAACTGCGCGAGGCCGACGTGGACCCGGGCGAGGTGGACCGCTACATCGACGAGCGCCGGGTGGTGCACGACGCCGCCTTCCCTCCCCGGCACACCGGGGAGGCGGTGATCCGCCGGTTCTTCGCCGCGGTGTCGCCCTATGGCGCGGTGGTCGAGCTGGGCCGGGGCACCGCCTGGGCGCGCCTGCGCGGCGCGACGCGGCGGCGTGCCCCCCGTCGCGTCCTGGCGGCCGTGCAGGCGTCGGCGCGACCGCGCAGCCTCGATGCCGTCGGCTTCGACTGGTACGACCCGGTGGCCAGCCATGCCCTGCGCGTCCCGGGACGGCGGACACCGGAGGGCCGGCGGGACTGGTCCTTCGGCCGCACCTATTGGGACGTCGAGTCGAATCCGTCGGGGCTGCGCAACTGGTGCGCGACCGAGTCCGCACTGCGCCCCGGGCTCCCGTTGTGGGTCGTCGAGAACGGCATGGCGACGCGGGTGCAGGACGGCCGGGCTTTTGCCCGCGAAGACGGCATGGACCGTCCGCGCTACGTGCGCGAGCACCTGGGGGCCGTGGCCGACGCCGTGGCCTCCGGCGTCCCCGTGCGCGCCTACTTCCACTGGTCCCTGATGGACAACTACGAGTGGGGCACCTACGAGCCGCGCTACGGCCTCTTCGGGATGGACCGCCGGGACCCCTGCGCCGTGCGCTTCCTGGAGACCGACGCCCAGGGCGACGACGCCGCGGGGGAGTTCGCCCGGGTCGTCGCCGGCCTGCGCGCCGGGGACCGCTCGGTGCTGGGCGGACCGGCCTGAACCCCATCAGGAGTCAGTCCGCCTGGTCGCTCCCGGGCGCCGGGGACTCGGCCGGACCCTCGATCTCCTCCTTCACCCGGCGCCGGTGGCGCACGAAGAGCACCACGATCGCCACGAAGATGAGACCGAGCACCACGTCGGACGCGATGCCCGTCGCCTTCTCCACCCGCTGCCCCACGAAGTAGCCGAGCAGGACGTACAGGACGCCCCAGCAGAGGCCGCCGGCCGCATTGGCCGCCAAGAAGGTGCGGTAGTGCATGGAGGACATGCCGGCCAGGCCGGGCACCACGGCGCGCAGGAAGGCGGAAAAACGGGCCACGAAGACGGCGACGGGACCGCGGCGGTTCAGTTGGCTCAGCGCGGCATCGAGTCCTTTCTGGCGTTTGCGCAGCGGGCCCAGCTGGAGCAATTGGCGGCCCCAGCGCTCGCCCACCGCGTAGCCAACGGAGTCCCCGACGATGGCACACACGACCACGACGACGAGCATGCCGGCCAGGTCCACCCCGCCCTTGGAGGCCAGGACGCCGCCGAGGATGGCGGCCGTCTCGCCCGGGAACACGAAGCCGAGCAGGATGGCCGCCTCGGCGAAGACGAGCAGCCCGACCAGTGTGTAGGCCTGCCAGCCGTGCAGCGAGAGCAGCGGCTGAAGCAGGCGGTCGATCACGGGGCGCCGTCCGGCGTCCCGCCGCGGGACACCCTGCGAGACCGGGGCACGGTTCCCGTCAGTTGACGGCGCGCAGCGTGTACTCGCGCGGGGTGAGCTGGCGCCAGCGGTCGTCCACCCGCGTCATGAAGTCCTTGCCCTGGACGAGATGGGTGAGGATGTCGGCCTGGCCCTGGGGGCGGGCCAGCATCCAGCTGTGCCCACCCGGGACCCAGATCACGGGCGAGCGCGCGATGGAGGCGAACTCCAGCGCGGTGCGACCGGGCGTGATGCGGTCGAAGCAGCCCCACTCGTTGAGGATGGGCATCTGCTGGGCCGCCAGGTGCCGCACCTGGCTGCGCTGGTCCACGCTCATGAGCATGCTGCCGACCGGCAGCGTCTGGGACATGGTGCGGATGTTCTGGCGCATGTCGGGCAGGACGGCGCGCACGGTGGAGTACATGCGACCGATGAAGAGGTCGGGCAGGTCGAACAGGACGGCGGCGATCATGTCGACCATGGGTGCGACATCGGGCAGGAGCGGCGAGAGGACGGCCGGCAGCACGCCCTGACGGTCCTTCCAGGCCGGGGTGCTCACACCGTCGCGATAGATCAGACCGAGGGTCCGGCGCGGGTGGTCATGGGCGAACTGCACGGCCACCGCGCCGCCCATGGAATGGCCGAGCAGGACCACGGGCCCGGCATCGACCTTGTGCATGATGGCCATCACCTGGTTGGCCAGGCTTTCCATGGAGACGTCCTGCCACTCGAGCGGGTCGCTCCCGCCGAATCCGGGCAGGCTCGGGTTGATGACCCGCCAGCCCAGCTGCTCGGCGAGCCGCGCGCTCTCACGCCAGTACATGCCCCCGCCGGCGAAGTAGCCGTGGATGTTCACCGCCCAGATGGGTGGTGTGCCGGGGCCGTCGGGCCCGAAGGCGTCGACGTTGTCGGAGACGGCGAAGCGAAGCCGCCGTCCATCCACCATCATCGAACTCGGGACCATCCGGATGGTCGGGCTCTTGCGAACTTTCCGCTCGTACTGGTCCCGCACGACCCCGAGGCCGTGGGGCGCACGCCCGGCGTCGACGAGCTCGACGGGGGAGGGGCCGTCGGACGGGGCGACGATGGCGCCGGAGATCTGCAGGGAGTCGTCGGGCGGCGGCGTCGCCCTGGACCTGAAAAACCGAACCGCCATGCGTCCTCCACTCCCGCGCGCACCCGGCGCGTTCTTCCTCCCCTACCCGCACATCAGGGGCCCTCCATGCCACGGTATCCGACCACGGCCCGGTCCAAGCACCTGCGGGCGTGCACGGGGGCGTTTGGGCTGCGACGATGGGTGCATGCACGCTGACATCGTCATTCGGGGGGGAACCGTGGTGGACGGCACCGGTGCTCCCGGCCGGACCGCCGACGTCGCCGTCACAGGCGGCCGGATCAGCGACATCGGTGCCGGCCTGCAGGGCGACCGCGTGCTCGACGCGGCGGGCCAGGTCGTCAGCCCCGGTTTCGTCGACATCCATACCCACTACGACGCGCAGGTGTTCTGGGACCCGAACCTGACCCCGTCGTCGTTCCACGGCGTGACCACGGTCATTGCGGGCAACTGCGGCTTCTCCATCGCGCCCATCCGCGCCGAGGGAGTGCCGCTGCTGGCCCGCACGCTCCAGCACGTGGAGGACATGAGCTTCGACACGCTGGCCGCCGGCGTGCCCTGGGACGAGTTCGAGACCTTCCCCCAGTACCTCGACGCCGTGGCCGGCCGGGGGACGGTCCTCAACTACGGGTGCTACGTCGGCCACACCGCGGTGCGGCTCTACGTGATGGGCGAGGACGCGTACGAGCGCCCGGCCACCGACGACGAGATCGCGCGCATGCAGGCGGTGGTGGCCGAGGCCATGGCGGGCGGCGCCGCCGGCTTCGCCTCCAGCGCGTCGCCGACGCACAACGGCGACAACGGCCGGCCGGTGCCGTCCCGGGTGGCCGACCTCGCCGAGCTGCGCGCGCTGCTCGAGCCGGTCAAGCAGAGCGGCCGGGGGGTGGTGGCGTTGCTCCCGGGCGGCGTCTTTCCCAACCAGGAGGTCTTCCGGCTCCAGCGCGAAGTCGGCCGGCCGTTCACCTGGACGGCCCTGCTGACCGTGAAGGGCTACCCGTACCACGAGAAGGTGATCGCCGAGCACGATGCAGCCTGGGCCGACGGCGTGGAGGTGTGGCCGCAGGTGTCGTGCCGGCCCCTGGTGTTCCAGATGAACCTGTCCGAGCCCTTCACCCTGAACATGCGCCCCACCTTCGCGGCGCTGATGGGCAAGTCCAAGGCCGAGCGCGTCGCCGCCTACCGCGACCCCTCCTGGCGGGCCACGGCCTGGGAGGACGTGAGCGGCAAAGCCGGCGGCTTCCCGCTCAACTGGGCCGCCATCTCGGTGGCCGAGTCGCGCTCGCACCCCGAGCTGACCGACCACCCGGTGGCGGTCGTGGCCGAGGAGCGGGGCTGCACGCCGCTGGACGTCATGCTCGACGTCTCGCTGGACGACGACCTCGAGGCGCGCTTCTGGTCGGTGCTGGCCAACGACGACCCCGAGGCCATCGCCTGGCTGCTCCCGCGCGACAACGTGCTCCTCGGCCTGGCCGACTCCGGGGCCCACGTGTCACAGCTCTGCGACGCCTGCTTCTCGACCGACCTCCTCGGGAACTGGGTCCGCGAGCGCGGGGTGATGCCGCTGGAGCGGGCCATCCACAAGCTGACCGGCGAGCCCGCCGCGCGTCTACGGGCTGAGCGACCGGGGAACGGTCGAGGTGGGCAAGGCAGCCGACCTGTGCGTGTTCGACCCCGTTACCGTGGCCCCCGGCCCGCTGCGCCGGTTGCGCGACTTCCCGGCCAATGGTGAGCGCCTGACGGCCGACGCGCCCGTCGGCATGACCCACACACTGGTGAACGGGGTGCCGATCCGGGTCGACGGCGCGCCGGCCGAAGAGGGTTTGGCGGCCCGCCCCGGCGTCGTGCTGCGGGGCTGACCTCGTCCCGTCGAGGACGGCGCCTGCTCGACCTCAGGTGACGTCACGGCGGAACGTCGTGAAGTAGCCGAGGGTCAAGGGCGCCAGACCCCAGGCCAGCAAGGCCAGGCCTCCCTGCCACCAGGTCAGGAGCCGGAGCCCGTTGCCCCGGTCGCCGCCGCCGAAGCCCCGGGCGATGTCCCCGGCCAGGGCGGCGCCGGCACCGTTGGGGAGCCAGTTCAGGTCGTAGTGGAAGATGGCGCGGGCGAGCGCGATGAGGATGCCCTCGAGGATGAGGGTGCCGCCGATGGTGAGCAGGATGGCGGCCACCTGGTTCTTGACCAGGGTCCCGAAGCCGAGACCGAAGAGGCCGAGCAGCACGGCCGAGACGAGCAGGCCCGGGACCACGGCCCCGACCTGGTCCGTCACCTGCGAGGTGACGCCGCCGAGGGCGGCGTTCCAGGGCAGCGCCACCGCGGCCACGGCGACGAGGCCCAGGAGTGCGATGAAGATGGACCAGAGCGCGGTGGCCATGACCTTGGCCAGGAGCACCCGGCTGCGCACGGGGACGAGGACGAGCGACGTGGTGATGGTCTTGTGGCGGTACTCCGCCGTGACGCAGAGGACCCCGATGATCGGCGCCAGGACCTCGATCCCGAAAAAGCCGGCGCCGAGCAGCTCGCGCCGCCGGGCCAGGGTCGAGACGAAGTAGAAGGTGTGGCCCGGGAACCCACCCGCTTCGGCCAGCACGGCCAGAATGATGAGCACGGTCAGCGGGAAGGCGAGGGCGAAGGTGACCCACACCCCCGGCATGGAGCGCATCTTGAGCAGCTCGGCGCGTAGGGCGTCGATCACGGGTGGGCCGCCACGTCGCCGAAGCCGAGCCCGGCGGTGAGGGAGAGGAAGACGGACTCGAGGTCGCCCCCCTCCTGGATCAGCTCGTAGAGGACGATCTGGTTCGAGGCCAGCAGCGGACCGACCCGCTCGGGCGTGACCCCGTCCATGGCGACCTCGTCGTGACCGGTCCGGCGAAAGGCGATGCCGGCCTGGGTGAGCACCCCGACGAGGCGGTCGGCCTCCGGGGTGCGGGCGCGCATGACCATGCCGGTGATGCCGGCGGTGATCTGGTCGAGCGTGCCCTGTGCCTTCAGCTGCCCGAACGACACGATGACGGCGTTGTCGATGGTCTGGGCCATCTCCGAGAGCAGGTGCGAGGAGACCAGCACCGTGCGGCCCTCCCCGGCCAGGTACCGCATGAAGTCGCGCAACCACGCGATGCCCTGGGGGTCGAGCCCGTTGGAGGGCTCGTCGAGGATGAGGACATCGGGGTCGCCGATGAGGGCGGTGGCCAGTTCGAGCCGCTGGCGCATGCCCATGGAGAAGCCGCCGACCTTGCGCTTGGCGTCACCCGTGAGGCCGACCAACGCGAGCACCTCGTCGGCGCGCTTGTCGTCGTGGCCGCCGGCCCGGGCCGCCATGCGCAGGTGGGTGCGGGCGCGGCGCGCCGGGTGGAAGCTGGTCGCCTCGAGCACGGCGCCGACCGTGGAGGTCGGGTGCTCGAGGTCCTGGTAGTTGCGGCCGGCGATGGTCGCCGTCCCGGCCGAGGGGTGGACGAGGCCGAGCAACATACGCAGCGTCGTGGTCTTGCCCGAGCCGTTCGGTCCGAGGAAGCCGGTGACGCGTCCCGGCTCGACGGTGAACGAGAGGTCGTCGACGGCCAGGACCGGCCCGAAGTGCTTGGAGAGTCCCCGGATCTCGATCGGCAGCCCGCGGGGAGAGGCGCCGGCGGTCATCGGAGGCGACCCTAGCGCGGGCGGCCCGAGCGGCACCGGTCGCGCTCGCCCGCGTCACCGCCCGTGTGGCGGGCTGAAGATCCAGGTCAGGCCGGTGTGCGACGCTCGACGAGCTCGTCCGGGAGCAGCAGGCGCACCGACACCGCCAGCTCGTCGTAGACGCGCGCCATGGTCGACCAGCCGTTCACCCAGCCGACCAGCGCGGAGTACCAGACGTGGCCGATCATGCGGGCCCGGTCGCCCATGTCGGGGACGTCGCGCTCGCCCATCGCCCGCGAGATGATCCCCTCCATCAGCAGCGTGATCTGCTGCTGGCAGCCGACGGCCGCGGGGTCGGGCGACGACAGCGACGTGAACACGGCGGTGACCAGCTTGGGTTGGCGGCCCATGGCGCGCAGCGCGCGGTCGAGGACGTCGAGGACGCGGTCGGCGGGGTGCTCTTCCCGGGGCGGGTGCTGGCCGATCCGGGTCTCGAGCATCTCGACCCAGTGCACCAGGGTGGCCGCCAGGAGGTGGTCCTTGCTCGTGAAGTAGCGGTAGACCGTGCCCATGGCGACGTCGGCGCGGGCGGCGACGTCGCGCATCTGCACCGCCTCGTAGCCCCCCTCGAGCCCCAAAGCCATGGCCGCGTCGATCACGCGCTGGCGCCGGGCCTGCTGGGCGCGGGTGAGCGGGCGGGTCAGCGTCTGCTCCATTCCGACAGCGTATCCGCGCCGCCACCTGGGTCTTCGGGGAGAGGGCCGGTACGCTGGGGCGCCATGCCAGCACCCCACACCGGGCAAGAGGCCACCGTGGTGGACCTCGGTGCCTACGTCGAGCAGGTGGCGACCACCGACGGGAGGGTTCCCGGCGAGCGGGGCCGCCAGACGCGCCAGCGGCTGCTCGACGCCACCGTCGAGCTCCTGGCCACCACGCCGTGGCGCTCCGTCAAGGTGACCGACATCGCCCGGCAGGCCCAGACCTCGCCGGCGACCTTCTACCAGTACTTCGCCAACGTGGAGCAGGCGATCCAGGTGCTGGCCGAGGGGATGGTGGAGCAGGCCGGGCAGCTGGCCGAGCTGGTGGGCGGTGACTGGTCGGAGCAGGCGAGCTGGGACACCGCGCTGGCCGTGACCGAGGGGTTCCTCGGGTACTGGGAGGACAACCGCGCCGTCTTCCGGGTGGTCGACCTGGCCACCGAGGAAGGCGACGGGCAGCTGCGCGGCATCCGGGTGCGGGCGCTCAACGCCGTGACGGTGGCGCTGGCCCAGGTGATCGCCACCGCCTCGCCCTCGCCCGAGGGAGGGCCGGCCGGGGCCACGTGCTCGCCCGCCGGTGCCGACCCGATGGCCGTGGCCGGCACGCTCGTCGCCATGTTCGCCAGCGTGTCGGCGCACCGCTACGGCTTCGAGTTCTGGGGCATCCGGACGCGCAACCTCATCGATACGCAGGCCCGCACCCTGCACTGGGCGGTCACGGGGCGGCCGCCGCCCCCCGCCGACATTCCCCGCCGAGAGGCGACGCGGCCGCGCACCGGACCGACGCTGGGCGGCGCCACCGCGCGCCGCGCTACTTGAGTGCGACCGGGTTGAGGGGCGTGCCGAGCCCCGCCGTCAGCGGCAGCGGGGTGGCGTCGAGCAGGAACGTGTAGCGGCCGTCCGCGGCGCAGTCGTCCGCCAGGGGGTCGAGCACCCAGTTCTGCCCCTGGGTCAGGCCCATCTCCACCAGGTGCAGGAGGTGGACGGGGAGGTAGATGTCCTCGTGCTGGCAGGGAATGACCTCGAAGGGGAGGGTGTCGGTGGCGACGGCGGCCACGTCGTGGCGGTGGAACCACTCCGCGGTCTCGATGGTCAGTCCCGGGGACGGCCAGACGTAGGCGACGAGGTCGCGGTGCTCGGGGGCGAGATGCACCATCTGGCCCGTGCGCACCAGCACGATGTCGCCCGGCTCGAGGGCGACCTTGGCCAGCTCGCACGCGGCATCGAGGTCGGCCGGCATGATCGGATATCCCGGTTCGAGCACGTCACGGGCGAGGGCGCGGGCGACGTCGAGCAGCACACCCCGGCCGACGACCGTGCCGAGGCGATGGATGCCGCAGCGGGCCGCCCCGTCGGTCGAGATGGTCGACGCCGGGTACCCGTTGTAGATCACGCCGCCGTAGCTGCTGTGGGCCAGCGCGTCCCAGTGGGTCGCGCACTGTGTGGCCATCGTGAGGACGTCCTCGCTGAAGCACACCCAGTCGGGTTCGTCGGCATTGACCGGCTGGTTGACCTGCACCATGGTCCGAGTCGGGTTGACACGGCCCTCGACGACGCCGATCTGGATCCCCTCGGCCTCCGAGAGCGGCAACCCGAGGGCGAACGCCCTGCCCGAGCTGACTGCGGCCGCGCCCCGCCGCCGGGCCGCCTCGTCGACCAGGTTGAGGGTGCCGATCTCGTCGTCGGGCCCCCACCGCCCCCAGTTGCGCACCCGGTCCGCCATGTCGGCGAACACCTCGGGGACGGGCACGCGCGCACCTTACCGCCGGGTCCGGTTGTCCCCAACCGGGTGGGGGGCGATACTGAGGATGCGAATTGGTTCGCAGCAACCTCAGGGAGGGATTGCCAATGACGACGACGCGTGCGGCGGTGTGCACGGGCCTCAACGAGCCCTGGAAGACAGAAGAGATCGAGATCGACCCTCCGCGCAACCGCGAGGTGCGGGTGCAGATGGTCTGGTCGGGCATGTGCCACTCCGACGAGCACCTGCGCAACGGCGACATCAGCCAGACCCCCGAGGTGCTCGAGATGATGGGCGTGAAGTCCATGTTCCCGGTGGTCGGAGGCCACGAGGGATCCGGCATCGTGACCGAGGTGGGGACGAACGTGACCCAGGTGGCCGAGGGCGACCACGTCGCCGTGTCCTTCATCCCCTCGTGCGGGACCTGCTTCTGGTGTGCCTCCGGCCGTCAGAACCTCTGCGACCTCGGGATGATGACGCTGGCCGGCGGCATGATCAGCGACGGGACCTACCGCTACCACCTGGGGGGCGAGAACCTCAACCGCATGGCGCAGCTCGGTACGTTCGCCGACGAGATGGTCGTGCACGAGAACTCGCTCGTGCGGATCAACCCGTGGGACAACATGAAGGCAGCCGCGCTCATCAGCTGCGGGATCGCGACCGGCTTCGGCTCGGCCGTCGACCGGGGCAAGGTCAAGCCGGGCGAGACCGTCGTGGTGGCCGGGGCCGGCGGCGTGGGCTCGGGCGCCATTCAGGGCGCCCGCATCGCCGGCGCGCGCCACATCATTGCGGTCGACCCGGTGCCCTTCAAGCTCGAGAAGGCCAAGGAGATCGGTGCCACGCACACCGCGGCGTCACTGCTCGACGCGCAGATGATGCTCCCCGAGCTCACCATGGGCCGCAACGCCGACGTGGTCATCCTGACGCCCGGCACGCTGAAGGGCGAGATGATCGCCGCGGCCTGTGCCTGCGGCTCCAAGGACGCCCGGGTCGTGGTGACGGCGATCGCGCCGTTCGACCAGATGGACGTCAAGCTCAACCTGTTCAGCCTGGCCATGTTCAACCAGGCGATCCTCGGCACGGTCTTCGGGTCACAGAGCCCGCGGGTGCAGGTGCCGAACCTGCTGAATCTCTACGAGAAGGGCGAGCTCAAGATCGACGAGCTCATCACGCAGGAGTACACGCTCGACCAGGTGCAGCAGGGCTACGACGATCAGGCCGCCGGGACGATCGTGCGCGGGGTCGTCAAGTTCGAGAGCTGAGCTGAGCTGAGCTGAGCTGAGCTGATCTGAACTGAGCATTCACAGCGCGCCACCGCCGCCGCAGTCAGGGGCATGTCCCGGAGCTGTAAGAGCCCGCGTGGATAGGCAGCGCTGGCTGGCCACGTTGAGCGCATCGACCCAGCACTAAACGAGCAACATCCACCGGTCGTGGTGGTGGCCCCAAGAGACTTGGGCTGCACCCAACACACCAACGACCGAGTGGAGGTTGATGGAATTATCGCGCGCGTTCGATCCCGAGGTGGTCGATGCCCTCTGGGCCGCCATCGAGCCCAGAGTCCCGCGTCGGCCCGACTGCCATCCCCTGGGCTGCCACCGACCGAGGAAGTCCGATCGGGACTGCTTTTCGCTCATGTTGGTCCGCCTGGTCACGGGCTGTTCGTGGGAGGACGCCGAGCGTGTCTGCGGCTCGGTGGTCTCTGACACGACTGCACGCCAACGGCGCGACGAGTGGTTGTCGGCCGGGATCTTCGAGGCCATCGCCACCGAGGCCCTGTGCGCCTACGACAAGATCGTCGGGCTCGACCTCGCAGAGGTCTGTGTGGACGGCTCGGTGCACAAAGCCCCAGCTGGAGGAGAAGGAACCGGGCCGAGCCCGGTCGATCGCTCCAAGCTCGGGTGGAAATGGTCCATCGCCACCGACGCGGCGGGAATCCCCATTGGCTGGGTCGTCGGCGGTGCCAACAGCCACGACGACAGCCTCTTAGGCCCGACCCTCGACACCGTCGCCACCCATGGGCTCCTCGCCGATCTCGGCACACTGCACCTCGACCGTGGCTATGACACCCAGTGGGTCAGAGCCGGCTGCGCCGCCCGGGGTCTGGGCGACCTCGTCATCGCCGAGCGCAAGCGCAAGAACCGGCCCAAAGGGACCAAACCCCGGCGCATCCGGGTCCCCCTCGGACTGCGCTGGCCCGTCGAGCGGACCAACTCGTGGCTCTCGAACTATGGGCAGATGCGGCGCAATACCGACCGCTGTGGCGCGCACCGGGTTGCCCAGCTGGCTCTCGCCATCGCATTGATCCTGACCGCCAAGCTCATCGACTGGCGGAATCGCTGGACCCCGGACCTTCGGCCTATCCGCTGACGCTCTAAACACTCTTGTTTCTGGTTGAAAGAGCCTTCCGGGGTGCGCTCGCTCAG
The DNA here is from genome assembly GCA_963719485.1 of uncultured Acidimicrobiaceae bacterium. Classification (GTDB taxonomy): domain Bacteria; phylum Actinomycetota; class Acidimicrobiia; order Acidimicrobiales; family RAAP-2; genus Bog-473. The sequence continues at coordinate 833,520 of OY970387.1, read as the reverse complement.
CCGAGGTGTCGGGCGAACCCCTCGGGGATCACGAGGTCGTCGGGACTCAGCTGCGAGACCGACGAGTGCCCGAGCCCGAGCAGCGCGGACTCGATGCCGCTGCGCAGGATGTCGAGGACGTTTTCCACACCGGCCTGCCCGTTGGCCGCCAGGCCCCAGAGTCCGGCGCGGCCGATCATGATCGCGCGGGCGCCCAGTGCCACGGCCTTGACGACGTCGCTGCCCCGCCGGATGCCCCCGTCGAGGAGGACGTCGATGTCCTGGCCGACTGCCGCGGCGACGGCGGGGAGGGCGCGGATGGTGGCGGGGGTGCCGTCGAGGTTGTTCCCGCCGTGGTTCGACACCGAGATCGCGCTGACGCCGGCGTCCACGGCTCGCTTGGCGTCGTCGACCCGGCTCACGCCCTTCAACATGAACGGGCCGCCCCACTGCTCGCGCAGCCAGGCCACATCGTCCCAACTCGGTGGCGGTGTTCCCATCCACTCGCCGTAGGCGCCGAAGAACGTCGGCCCCTGCTCCCCTTTGGGCACCATGTTCGGTGTCGTCAGGTCGGGATACTTCCCGGTGCGGGCGAAGGAGAGGAGCCAGCTCGGGTGCGCCAGGGCCTCGGGCGCGAAGCGGAGCATGGCCCGCAGGTTCACCGTCTCGGGGATCGTCGGGCTGCCCCAGTCGCGGCCGTGTGAGAAGGACCAGTCCAACGTCGCGATGAGGCCGACTGCCCCGGCGGCGCGGGCCCGCTCGACCCGTGCGGCGATCTGGTCCCGCGTCCCGATCCAGTAGATCTGGAAGAAGGTCTGCGGGCAGGCCTCTACAACCTCTTCGACGGGCATGCTGGCGAACGAGCTGAGACCCATGGCGGTGCCACGGGCCGCGGCCGCACGGGCCATGGCAACCTCACCCCCCGGATGCACGGCTTGGACACCGGTGGGGGAGATCAGCACGGGGAACGAGATCTCCTGGCCCATGACCTTGGTGGTGAGATCCCGGCTCTGGGCAAAGCCGGCCGCGTGGGGAGCGAAGCCCAGTTCGCTGTACGCGGTGACGTTGTCCTCCACCGTGATGCCGCGCTCGGAGCCCGCGATCAGCGCGCCGTAGACAGACTTGGGCAGGCGCTTTTTGGCCCGCCGCTGCGCCTCTGCCACCGTTTCGAACCACTTGTCTGCCACAACCGGGAAACTCTACGCGCGCCCGCTCCGCTCGTCCCCATTCCCGGTACCCGGCCTTGGGCATTCGAGCCGGGCGCCGACGTAGGGTCGGCGCCATGCCCGAGCCCGAGATCGTCCCCCTGACCCCGGAACAAAAGGCCGAACGAGCCGCCAGCTTCGGGGGTGCGGCCTCGCTCTACGAGCGCTACCGCCCGGGCCCTCCGGTGCAGGCGGTGGACTGGATCCTCCCGGATCCGGTGGGAACGGTGGTCGACCTGGGCGCAGGAACGGGTGCCCTGACCCGGCTCTTGATCGGGCGGGCTGCCGAAGTGGTCGCCGTGGAACCCGACGACCGCATGCGGGCGGTGCTCGCCGAGTCGGTGCCCGGGGTGCGGGTCGTGGCCGGCCGGGGTGAGTCGATCCCCCTGCCCGACGCCAGTGCGGACGCCGTCATCGCGTCGTCCTCCTGGCACTGGATGGACCCCGTGCCCACCCTGCTCGAGGTCGGACGGGTCCTCGTTCCCGGGGGCACGCTGGCCGCCGTGTGGTCCGGGCCCGATCCGGATTCCGGCCTCATCGCGCAGGCTCGGGCGCTCCTCGGCGCCGACGGCGGCGGCGACGGCGACGGCGCTGCGGGCATCGACAACCAGAGCCAGGCCGAGCTGTCGGCGGCGCTGAACGACCGGTCCGCGCTCGTCCAGTCACTCGAGATCCCACCGGGCGTCCCGTTCGACCAACCCGAGCAGACGGTGATCACCTGGGACGTGGCGCTCGACGCCGATGAGCTCATCGGCCTACTCGGAACGTTCAGCTGGGTGATCCTGATGGAGGACGACGCCAGGGCGCGACTCTTCGAGACCGCGCGCCGGGTCCTGCGCGACATGCTCGGCGTCTCCGGCGACGTGACGGTCGACATGCCCTACCGGGCCGAGGTGTGGAAGGCGCGCCGTCATGGCTGAACGCCCTCGGGGTTCGGGTTCCTCACACGAGGCCGTGCCCTCGGAGGTCCGGACGGCGAGGCCCGATGACATCCCCCGGGTGCTGGCCTTCTGGTGGGAGGCGGCGGAACGGACGTCCACCGACTCGGCCGACGCGCTGACCGGTCTCCTGCACCGCGACCCTGGCGCGCTGATGGTGGCCGAGGCGGACGGCCACATCATCGGCTCCGTCATCGCGGGGTGGGACGGCTGGCGAGGATCCGTCTACCGTTTGGCCGTGGCGCCGGACCATCGTCGCCACGGGCTCGGCCGGGCGCTCCTGCAGGCAGCCGAGGACCACCTGGCGGAGTTCGGGGCGCTGCGGTCCCATGCCATCGTCGTCGCGACGAACGCCCGCGCCGTGGCCTTCTGGCGGGCGACGGACTGGGAGCACCAGAGCGAGCAGCTCCGTTTCGCCAAGGGCTGAGTCAGCCTCCCAGACGAGGATTCAGCCGTTCTCGGCCGGCGCCGTCCGCAGCTCGGCGCGCAAGGTGCCCGAGGACCAGACCCGGGACCGCCACGAGATGCGCGGGACCAGGGGCACCAGCGTCCGCTCGCGGGCGCAGCCGACCCAGACGCCGGCGCCGTAGGCGACGTCGTCCGCCACGTGCAGGGCCGCGGCGCGCACCGGGTCCGCTCTGTCCCGGTCGGGCGCCCAATCGGCCAACGCTGGCAAGAGCAGTGCGAGCGTCGACGCCCGCCGCGTGCGGCGGAAGGCCAACCCGAGCACGAGTGCCGGCGACCACGCCCGCACCACGGACCGGAGGGCCGGAAGTGCGGCGTGCGTCGTGCCGCCTCCCGCGATGTGCGTCGCCACGGCCACGGGGTCGCGCACGAGGCCCTGCAGGCGGCGGGCCAGGATCACGATGGACGTCGCCAGGACGGCCTGGGCCAGCACGGGACGGCGAGCCCAGGCCAGGGTCCACACCGCCAGCGACCAGCCGGAGACGTGGACGGGAGCGACCGCGTCCCCGTGGCGCCGGGCCAGCGGTGCCGCCGTCGTCCCGTAGAAGGCCCGCCGGGCCAGGAACGACCCCAGCGTCGCGGACCCGTCGTGCACCACGGTGCTCGCCGGCTCGTAGCGGACGTCCCAGCCGGCCTCGGCCAGTCGCCACACCAGGTCCACGTCCTCACCGCCGCGCAGGGCCGGGTCGAAGAGGTCGGGACCGGCTGCGGTGTCGGCACGGACGACGAGCGCTGCGCTCGGAACGAACGAGATGCGGCTTCCGGGGCGGACCAGCCCTGCCACGGCGCCCTGGTCCAGTGACGAGCGCGGCAAGACCGGGGCGCGTCCGCTCGTCCGGCGTCCCACGGCCTGCACGATGCGGGGCGCCACGGCGGCCACCAACGGGTCGTCGAAGTGGCCCAGGAGTGGAGCGAGCCAGCCGTCCCTCGGCACGCAATCGGAGTCCACGAAGGCGACGAGCGCGCTGTGGACGCCGGCCAGCCCCGCGTTCCGTGCACCGGCGGGCCCGACGTTGGCCGCCAGCCCGACGAAGCGAGCGCCGTGCCGCTCGGCGATCTCCTTGGTGGCGCCCGCATCGGTCGACGCGTCGTCGACCACGATGCACGCCAAGCCGTGCAGCGCGCCGAGCACCCGGTCGAGCTGGTCCGGACGGTCGCGCACCGGCACGACGACGGTCACGTCCCGGGGTCCGAGGGTGCCGTCGCCGGGGCGGGGGATGAACGCCCCCGAGGAGACGAGGCGCCGCGCCAGCAGTTGGGCCGGCCGTCCCGTCCCCACGGGCGCACCGGCCTTCCAGCCTTCCACCAGCCGCCGGGCCCGCTCGGAAATCCGGAAGAGGCGGAGCGGGCTGCCGCCGAGCACCACGGTCCCGCCATCGAACTCCTGCGTCGACGCGTCCTCGCGCAAGACGAACGATCCCGGCAGTGGAGTGGACGCCCGCGAGGGCGCGGGCCGCACCGCGGAGGGCATTCCGGGGGCGCTGGGCTGGGGCACCGTCCAATCTTGGCAGCCCGGGGCCGGAGATAGGCTGGGCCCCTGCCCAGAGGAGGTCGGGATGCTGGCTGAAGACCAAGACACCCAGGACGTCGAGGAGCTGTCCGAAGAGGACGTCGACGAGCTCCTGGTGGAGGAGGTCTCCATCGACGGGATGTGCGGCGTCTATTGAGCGTCACGGAGACGCAGCCCGCAAGGGCTGCGTTCGCAGTCGAGCAGGCCTGGCAGCTCAACCCGCAGGTCGCGTTGCGCGACGAGTCGTTCGGTGCGCTCGCCTACCACTACGGCAACCGGCGGCTCGTGTTCCTCAAGTCGCGCACGCTGGTCGAGCTGGTGTCGTCGTTGCACGAGTACCCCAGCGCCGCCGCCGCCATCAGCGCCGTCGTACCCGAGAGTCAGCACGCGTCGTACCGGCGGGCCCTGGCCCGCCTGGCCGCCTCGGAGGTGATCGATGTCCGCTGACACGGCGCCGCTCCCCCTGAAGGAGCAATTCAGCCGCGGCCTCGACGCGCCGATCTGCCTCACCTGGGAGCTGACCTACGCCTGCAATCTCGCCTGCGTGCACTGCCTCAGCTCCTCGGGCCGCCGCGACCCGAACGAGCTCACGCCGGCCGAAGCCCGCGGCATCGTCGACGACATGGTCGACCTGAAGGTCTTTTACGTCAACATCGGCGGGGGCGAGCCGATGTTGCGACCGGACTTCTTCGAACTCGTCTCGTACGCCGTCGATCGTCGGGTCGGGGTCAAGTTCTCCACCAACGGGACCCGGCTCACGTCCGCTCGCGCTCGCCAGCTCGCCGCCCTGGACTATCTCGACGTGCAGATCAGCATCGACGGCGCCACCGCGGCCACCAACGACGCCGTGCGCGGCGAGGGCTCCTTCGCCGCCGCCCGCACCGCCATGGACAACCTCGCTGCCGCCGGCTTCGGGCCCTTCAAGATCAGCGTCGTCATCACCCGCCAGAACGTGGCCGAGCTCGACGCGCTGGCCGCGATCGCGGACTCATACGGTGCCCAGCTGCGGCTGACGCGGCTGCGCCCCTCGGGCCGCGCGGTCGACACCTGGGACGCGCTGCACCCGACAGCGGCCCAGCAGCGTGCGCTGTACCACTGGCTGATCGAGCGCCCCGGTGTGCTGACGGGCGACTCCTTCTTCCACCTCTCCGCGCTCGGCGAGCCGCTCGACGGCCTGAACCTCTGCGGCGCGGGACGGGTCGTCTGCCTCATCGACCCCGTGGGGGACGTGTACGCCTGCCCCTTCGTCATCGACCGCCAGTTCCTGGCCGGCAACGTACGTGACCACGGCGGCTTCCCCACCGTGTGGCGCGACTCGGCACTGTTCACCTCTCTGCGCGAGCCGCAGAGCGCGGGGGCCTGCGCGTCGTGCGGCTCCTTCGACGCCTGCCGGGGCGGCTGCATGGCGGCCAAGTTCTTCACCGGCCTGCCTCTCGACGGGCCGGATCCCGAGTGTGTGCTCGGGCACGGCGAGGCTGCGCTGGCGGCATTGGGCGAGCGGCCGCAGTCGGCCCTCGGCCACTCCAAGGTCGCCCGCGACGGCACGCCGATCCCGGTGCCCACGCCCGTCCGCTTCCGCTCGCCGGCCCGTACCTGACGCCGTGGAGCTCGCCGGCGCCACCTGGCCCCAGGTGGAGGCGACCGGGGCGCGCACGGTGCTGGCGGTCCCTCTCGGCTCGCTCGAGCAGCACGGGCCCCACCTCCCGCTCGACACCGACACCCGCATCGCGGTGGCCGTGGCCGCGGGGCTGACGGCGCGCTGCGCCGGCGTCACCGTGGCGCCCGCAGTGGCCTACGGGGCGAGCGGCGAGCACGCGGACTTCCCCGGCACGCTCCTGCTCGGTCACGAGGTGCTGGCCGACCTGCTCGTCGAGCTGGTGCGCTCGGCCCGCCGCTCGTTTGCCGGCGTGGTGCTCGTCAACGCCCACGGCGGGAACGAGAACGCGTTGGCCGCCGCGCAGAGCCGCTGCGCGGCCGAGGGGGACGACGTGCTCGTCTGGCGGGCCGCGGTGGCCGGCGGCGACGCGCACGCCGGCCGTACCGAGACATCCCTGCTGCTGGCCATCGATGCCGCGGCCGTGCGTCTCGAGCTGGCCGAGCCCGGCTGCACCGAGCCCCTGGCCACGCTGCTCCCTCGTCTGCACGCCGAAGGGGTGCGCCCGGTATCGTCCAACGGCGTGTTGGGCGATCCCACGGGTGCGAGCGTCGAGGAGGGCCGGGTGCTCCTCGAGGCCCTGGTGAGCGACCTGGCCTCCGCCGTGTCGGTGCGCTGGTCGACCTCATGAGCCCCGCTGCCGTCGTCACCGGCGCGGCGCGGGGCATCGGTGCCGCGACCGTCGATCTGCTCGTGGCCGCCGGCTGGCAGGTCGTGGCGGTGGACCGGTGCGCCGACGATCCGGCCCTGGACTACTCCCTCGCCACCAAGGCAGACCTCGAGGAGGTGGCCGGGCGCCACGGTGCCGCCGTGCGCGCGGTCGTCGGCGACGTGCGCAGTCCCTCCGACATGCGCGCCGCGGTCGACGAGGCCCTCCGGCATTTCGGTGGCCTGCAGGCTGCCGTCGCCGCGGCAGGCGTGATCAGCGGCGGCCCGCCGCTCTGGGAGGCGGCGGATGCCCAGTGGGACGCGCAGTTCGACGTCAACGTCAACGGCGTGCGCAACCTGGCCGCCGCCGCTGTGCCGGCCCTCCTGGAGGCCCCGCCGCCGCGCCAGGGCCGGGTGGTGGCCGTCGCCTCGGCCGCCGGGCTGCTCGGGCTGCCGCGCCTGGGCGCCTACACCGCATCGAAGCACGCGGCGATCGGGCTGATGCGCTCGCTGGCCGCCGACCTGGCGGGCACCGGTATCACGGCCAACGCGGTGTGCCCGGGTTCGACGCGCGGACCGATGCTCGACGCGTCGGCCGCCGTCTACGGCCTGTCCTCGCCGGAAGAGTTCGCCAGCCAGCAGCTGGTGGAGCGCCTCCTCGAGCCGGCGGAGCCCGCCGCACTGATCGCCTGGTTGTGCGGGCCCACCTCCGCGGGCGTGACCGGGGCGGCGCTCCCGGTCGACGGCGGCATGACCACCTCATAGGAAGACGGGAGAAACGCATGGCCGACTGCACCCACCTGGACCAGATCGCCGATGTTGAGCCGCAGACACCCAACGGGTGCGGCGAGTGCATGAAGGTGGGCGACCGCTGGGTGCACCTGCGCCTGTGCCTGGAGTGCGGAGAGGTCAACTGCTGCGACTCCTCCCCCAACAGACACGCCACCAAGCACTTCCACGCGTCGGGCCACCCGCTCATCCAGTCCTTCCAGCCCGGTGAGGACTGGATCTGGTGCTACGTCGACGAGGTCGCCGTGGAGCCCGCTTAGGGGTCTCGCGGAAGAACGGTCGGGTCATCCACGCAAGACACTCGCCCTCGGCGAGTTTCCCTCTCGGCGGAGAAAGGGGGATCGTCATCGAGGCGCTGAGCCTTCGGTGACACCGATCAAAGGAACGTTGTGGCCCGTCTACTCATGCTCGCCTCCGTGCTCTTCACACTGCACTTCGGCGGCATCAGCCCTCTCTCAAGACGCCCAGGGCGCGTTTCAGTTCGCGCGCACCAACCTCAACTCGCTGTCGAACCAGGTGAGCTCTGACATCGTCAACCTTCACAACTTGTTGCCGGGCTCGGCGGCATCCAACTCGTGAGCGCACAATCTTCGCCGACTCGGTCACTGCCCCTCTGGTACGTACGGTGACGGCCCAAGCTAGGAGGTCTGCCCGTACGTCGTGTCGCGCGACTCGGCGCGGCTCGTCCCGACATCCTTGACGGCGCGCCGCAGGTCGCCCACCAGCGCGGGCACGGTGGCGGCGCTGCCGGCGTGCACCGTGGCGTGGAGCGAGTCGGGGCGGTTCTGGCGGTCGAGGTACCAGCCGTCGGCGGCGAGCCGCTCCCCGACGGCGAAGATGTCGAGCGCGTCGGGATCGCCGGCGCCGAAGGCCAAGACCGTGGCCGGCGGGTCGCCGCGCACGGCGAGACCCTGAATCGACTCCACGCCGGCCCGCAGCGCCCGGGCCGCGTCGTGCGCCGTGCGGGTGAGCTCGAGGTAGCCGTCGTGTCCGATGTGCATGAGGGCCGCCCAGGCCGCGGCGACCGGCCCGGCGGGTCGGGTCCCGGCCATCGCCGTCGACGCGTAGAACCCGCCCAGCCAGTCGGTGGTCACGAACAACTGCATGCGGGCCAGCTCGTGCGTCCGGTAGAGGATCACCGAGACGCCCTTCGACGCGTAGCCGTACTTGTGCACGTCGGCCGACATGGACGTCACGCCCGGCAGCCGGAAGTCGAACGGCTCGTCCAGGCGGCCGAGCTCGGCCAGGAAGGGGAGGAGGAAGCCGCCCATGCACGCGTCGACGTGGCACAGGATGCCGCGCTCGCGTGCCAGCTCGGCGATGTCGGCGATCGGGTCGATGACCCCATGGGGGTAGGTGGGGGCGGAGCCGACCAGCATGATCGTCTCGTCGGTGCAGGCGTCGGCCAACGCACCGGCGCGCACCCGGAAGTCGGCGTCCACCGGGACGCGCACGAGCTCGACGTCGAAGTAGTCGGCCGCCTTGGTGAAGGCCGCGTGCGCGCTCTCGGCGGCCACCACGCGCGGCCGGGCCATGCCGCGGGCGCGCCCGACGTCGCGCGCCGTCTTCACCGCCTGCAGCAGGCTCTCGGTGCCACCCGAGGTCAGGTAGCCCTCGACAGCCCCACCTGCCGCCGCGTCGTCGGCGCCGAGCAGCGTGGCCGTGTTGGAGACGATGTCGTGCTGCATGACCCCGATGCTCGGGAAGGCCAGCACGTTGAGCCCGTTCTCGGCGCTGTAGAGCGCCAGCGCATCGGAAAGGAGCTCGTGGACGTCGTCGCCCGCCGAGTAGACCAGGCTGAAGACGCGCCCGCCCCGCCAGTCCTGGTCGTCCTGCTTCATCAGTCGCTGCATCACCTCGTCGCGGGGGAGGCCCTGCTCGGGCATCGGCGTGTGGGGGAACGTGGCCATGCCGACGTTCTTAGCCCACACCAACCGCAAGATGTGCGGCGAATGGGTGCCGGGTAGCTTGGCCGCCGTGCGGGGGGATCCGACGTGAAGTTCGCCGTCACCTTCGGGCGCATGCACCCGCGCCTGTGGGTCGAGGCCGCCGAAGCGGCCGACCGTCTCGGCTTCGAGTCCGCCTGGCTGCCCGAGCACCTGGTGCTGCCCGTCGCCATGTCCGGGTCGCCGCACGCCGGCGCCGACCACCCGCCCGTGCCGCCGACGACGCAGCTCTTCGACCCCGCCTCCTACCTCTCGTTCATCGCGGCCCGCACGACGACCCTCCGCCTCGGCACCTACGTCTACCTCCTCGGCCTGCGCCATCCCTTCGTCACCGCCCGGGCCTTCGCCACGCTGGACTGGGTCTCGGGCGGCCGCGCCGTGATCGGCGCCGGCGCCGGGTGGCTGCAGGAGGAGTGGCGCGCTCTCGGCATCGACCCCGCCACCCGGGGCGCCCGGCTCGACGAGGCCATCGGGGTGTGCCGCCGGCTCTGGACGGAGGCGACCGTGGCCAACGACGGCGCGTGCTTCCCCTTCGACGAGGTGGCCTTCGAGCCCAAGCCGGTGCAGCAGCCCATCCCGATCCTCATCGGCGGCGAGTCCTCGCCGGCGCTGCGCCGGGCCGGCCGCCTGGGCGACGGCTGGATCGGCATGAGCCACACCCCGGACTCCGCCGCGGCCGCGGTGGCCGTCATCCGGGCGCACCGCGCCGAGGCCGGGCGGCTGGACCAGCCCTTCGAGGTCACGGTCGGGGGCGTATGCGCCAGTGAGGACGACGTGGCGGCATGGGCCCACGCCGGCGTCGACCGGGTCATCGTGTCCCCGTGGCGCCGCTCGGCCGAGGCGCTCCAAGCGATGGCGGCCTTCTCGGAGCGCTTCATCGCTGCCCGGACAGCCGGTGCCTGAGCCCGGCTCGGGGGACTGTCTCTGAGTGGGGTGAAGATCGGACGGTCTCTCCGATCAATCGAACGCTCTCACGAGGGACTTTGGAGCCGAAAACGTCGGACAGCGTGTCCGATTTGCACCCAACTCGAAACGAACTCGGGAGAGAGGCCTCTCGACCGCCGAGCCCGACGGCCGTCCGAACCCCGATGCAGCGCCCTACGAACTCCAGATGATGGCCTGGGGCTCGGTGTAGGCCAGCAGCCCGTAGTCGCCCCCGTCACGCCCGACGCCGGACATCTTGAACCCGCCGAAGGGCGCGTCGTGGTTGCGCTGGGCCGTGTTGACGCCGACGTGCCCGGCCTGCAGGCGCTTGGCGACCCGGAGCGCCCGCGCGCCGTCCTTGGAGAACACGTAGTCGTACAGCCCGAACTCGGTGTCGTTGGCGATGGCGATGCCCTCTTCCTCGTCGTCGAAGGGGATCATCGTGATGACGGGGCCGAAGATCTCCTCGCGCGCCACCCGCATGGTGTTGTCGCCCGTGATGAGCGTCGGGGCCACGTAGAAGCCGGTCGGGAGGTCAGCCGGGCGCTCGCCGCCGAGGACGATCTCGCCGCCGTCCTCGACCGCCGTCTGGATGTGCGCCTCGATCCGCCCCCGCTGCGCCGCCGAGATCACCGGCCCGATGATGGTGGCGGTGGCGGTCGGGTCGCCCACTTTGAGGTAGCCCGCCATCTGCACGAGGCCGTCACGCACCTGGTCGAAGAGGCTGCGGTGCACGACCGCCCGCGTCGGTGCGGTGCAGATCTGCCCCGAGTGGAAGGTCCAGGTCGAGCCGATGCAGCCGATGGCCCCCTTCACGTCGGCGTCCTCGAAGACGACGCAGGCGCCCTTGCCGCCGAGCTCGAGCAGGGTGCGCTTCATGGTGCGCGCCGCCTGCTCGCCGATCTTCACGCCGACCTGGGTCGAGCCCGTGAAGCTGACGCAGTCCACCTCGTCGGCGTCGACCAACGCGGCGGAGGAGGCCGGACCGTTGCCGTTGACGAAGTTGACCACGCCCGGAGGAAAGCCGACGTCGTTGAGGATGCGGACGAGCTCCACGATGGCGAGCGGGTCCTGGGGCGCCGGCTTGACGACGACGGTGTTGCCCGCCGCCAGCGCGGGTGCCACCTTGCCCGCCATGTTCACCATGGGGAAGTTGTACGACGTGATGCAGGCCACCACGCCGAGCGGCTGCCGGTTGACCATGCCGCCGATGATCCCGCCCGGCGCCAGTGGCGTCGCCTGCGCAGGCTGGGGGAGCAGCGGCGTCTGCAGCACGCCACGGGGGTCGCGGGCGTAGCGCTCGAAGCGGTCCGCCGCCACCGGGACCTGCATGCGTGAGCCGACGGTCGCCGTGGCGCCCGTCTCGGCGATCACGAGGGGCAGCAGCTCCGAGGACTTGGCCCGGATGGCCGCCGCAGCCTCCCGCATGAGGGCGCCGCGCTCCTCGGCCGACCAGGCCGCCCACCCGGGCTGGGCCTCTTTGGCAGCGGCCGCCGCGGCCAGGGCGTCGTCGGCGCTGGCGTTGGGCGCGAGCCCGACGATCTCCTCGGTGGCGGGGTTGACGATCTCGTAGGTCCCCTCGGACGCGTCGACCCACTTGCCCCCGATCAGGAGCTGGTGTTCGTTGCGCTGGGTGGTCTCGGCCATGTGTGCTCCCGACTCGGGTGCCGCCAGCCGATCTGACGGCCCGTCACATTCAACCCCGCCCGGTCGGGCTCCGCCAAAGCCGCAGCGCACCGGGGTCTGGCGCCCGCGTCATCCGGGCGGTGAGACTGACCCGATGACGACTGCCGCCTCTGCACCCTCCGCCGGCGAGAGCTTCCTCCTGCCGTTGGGCGACGAGGAGTCCGACGGCTTCTGGGAGGGAACCGCTGCCGGGGAGCTGCGCATCCAGGAGTGCGGGTCCTGCCGGGCACTGCGCTTCCCGCCCACCGTCATGTGCCCCGAGTGCCAATCGACCGAGCGCTCGTGGCGGGCCGTCTCGGGCCGCGGCACCATCTGGTCGTTTGTGGTGGTCCACCCCCCGGTCCTCCCGGCGTACGCGCCCTACGTGCCGTTCCCCGTGGTCACGGTCACGCTGGCCGAGAGGCCCAGCCTGCGCATGGTGGGCAACCTGGTCACGGCCCCCGGCGGGGCCATCAACGACGTCGATCCCGCCGGCATCGAGATCGGCGAGCCCGTGCGGGCGGTCTTCACCGCCCGCCCCCGCCCCGACGGCACCGACGTCTACCTGCCCCAATGGGTCCGGGACGCCGCTACCTGAGGTGGAGCTGAGCGGCTCCGGTCGCTCTCGAGGGGATAAATCAGGTTCATTTATGACTTTTGTCACTTCGCAAGGTCACATGACCTGTGGGATTCTCTAGATTGGAAACGTCCTCGGGGGAGTGAACGGAGTCTGGATATGAGTCGGCCCGCCGATAAGGTCCCTGCCTCTGCACGCCCCGGCGGGACCGGCGGCACCGCCGCCAACTCGTCCGTCTCGGGGATCGTGGGCGAAACCGTCCTCGCCACTGCGGACGTGGCCCAGGCCCGGGAGCGCCGGCGCATCGCCCGGCTCCGCCGCCTGGTGGCCGTCGCCGCCCTCTTCCTCGGCTGGATCGTCATTCGCCGGGTCAGCGGGCGCGGCATCTTCCCCACGGTCCACCTGCCCCACGGGCTCGGCACCGCCCTCCCCATCATCCTCATCGTCTGCATGCTGGGGGCGGTCATGTTGGCGCCCTTCCTCGGCGCCGGGCGCTCACCGCACAGCCTCATCCGCCCGGGGGAGACTCAGGTGGGACTCGAGGACCTCGTCGGCATCGATCCCATCAAGGCCGAGGTGGTGCGCTCCATCAACCTCTTCCTCGCCCACAAGGCGTTCCGCGACACGATGGGCGGCTCCGCCCGGCGCGGCGTGCTCTTCGAGGGCCCGCCCGGCACAGGCAAGACGTTCGTCGCCAAGGCCATGGCCAAGGAGGCCAACGTCCCCTTCCTGTTCGTGTCGGCGTCGGCCTTCCAGTCGATGTACTACGGCCAGACCAACCGCAAGATCCGCTCCTTCTTCAAGCAGCTGCGCAAGCACGCCCGCAAAGAGGGTGGCGCCATCGGTTTCATCGAGGAGATCGACGCCATCGGTGCCACCCGGCGAGGCATGGGCGGCAGCAGCGGGAGCGAGGGCGTGTCCGGTGTGGTCAACGAGCTGCTCGTGCAGCTGCAGTCCTTCGACACCCCGACCCGGGGGCAGCGCCTCGCCTCGGCCTGGATCGACCTGCTCAACCGCTACCTGCCCGACGGGAGCAAGCTCCACAAGCCCGCCGTGGTGCCCGCCAACGTGCTGGTCGTCGGCGCCACCAACCGCAAGGACGACCTCGACCCCGCGCTCATCCGCCCGGGCCGTTTCGATCGGGCCATCTACTTCGGCCTGCCCGGACGACGGGCCCGGGCCGACATCGTCGCCTACTACCTCGGCAAGAAGGCGCACACCGCCGATCTCGACGAGCACGGCGCCGTCGACATCGTGGCGGGCATGACGTTCGGGTACTCGCCGGCGGCCCTGGAGCGGCTGATGGACGAGGCGCTCGTGATCGCGCTGACCCACGGCCGCGCCGCCATGACCATGTCCGACGTCGCCGAGGCCAAGATGCTCGTCGAGCTCGGGGTCACCGACGAGACCATCTACACCCCGGACGAGCGCGACCGGGTGGCCACCCACGAGGCCGGTCACGCGACCGTCGCCTACTTCGTCGGCCAGACGCGGCAGCTCGACGTGCTCTCCATCGTGAAGCGCCGCGACTCGCTCGGCCTCTTGCAGCACTCCGACACCGAGGAGCGCTTCACCAAGAGCAGCGAGGAATTGCGGGCGCTCCTGCAGATCGCCATGGGCGGCATGGTGGCCGAGGAGCACTGGTTCGATGAGGTGTCGACCGGTCCCGCCTCCGACCTGGCCGCCGCCACGTCCATCGGGGCCCAGATGATCGGGGCCTGCGGTATGGGCACCTCCCTCATCTCGGTCGCCGCCGCCGGCAACGGCTACCTGGAAGGCAGCCTCGTCGACAAGGTGCTCGGCGACGCCGCGGCCCGCGCCGAGCTCGACTCACTGCTGATGGGCAGCTGCGACGCGGCCAAGGACATCGTCACCACCCACCCCGAGGTGGTCGAGGCCCTGCCGCGACGCTCTGCTCGAGCGCGACGAGCTGGTGGGTTCCGAGATCACCGAGGTGATCGAGTCCGCCCTCCGCGCCCCCGAGCCCGCGGTGATCGCGGAGCTGCGTCCATCCGGCACCGCCTCCGGCCGCGCCTGACTCACCCCGGCGGCGGCTCCTTTCCGCCTCCGAGGACACGCAGCACCAGCCGGCCCAGCCGGCCGGGGGGCTTGGCGCCCTGCGCCGCCCTCGCCTCGGCCTCGTGGTCGCAGGTGAGCGGTCCACCGAGGCGCCAGTACCGCCGGCCCCCGCCGCGGTAGCGGACGTAGTCGGGCACCGGCGGCAGCTTCTGTCTCGGTTTGCGAGCCCGCTTGGCCTTGGCCACGGCGCCAGTGTCAGCCGACCAGGTGCGCGATGTCGTTGTAGCCCCGGACGATCCAGCGCTCGGGCGACACGACGATTCGTGAGAGCGACGCGTTGTCGGGGCCGACGAAGGCGAACGGCGCGGAGTCCGTGGCCTGCGCCAGGATCTCGCCGATCGCGGCGCCATGGCTGAACACGACGACGAGCCCGCCGGGGTGCGCGGCCGCAATGCGCTCGACTGCGCCGCGCAACCGGCCGCCGAACACCGCGCGGGACTCGGCCCCGGGCACCACGTCCCAGCGCTGCTCGGCCATCAGCCGCGCGAAGAGTGGATCGCCGTCGGCCGCCTTCTGGCGCAGCAGGCCGCCCTCCCACTCGCCGAGGAAGACCTCGCGCAGGTCGGCGTCGACCACCGGGGTCATGCCGCTGCGCGCCACCAGGGGTGCCGCCGTCTGGGCCGTGCGCTGCAGGGTGCTCACGTAGAGGCCGTCGAACGGTTCCTGGGCCAGCCGCAACGCGACCTGCTCGGCCTGGTGGCGTCCGGCCTCGGACAGGGGCGGGTCACCCTGTCCCTCGACGAGCTCGAACGTCTCGCCCTCGACCGAGTCGGCCGAGGCACCGTGGCGGACGAGCAGCAGCTCGGTCGAGCCGGGCGGGCCGACGTAGGGCCGCTGGCTGAAGCTGCGGGGCGTGCTCACGGCCGCCGAGTGTAGAGAAGGCTCAGTGCGGAGCCTGCAACTCGGGCGGTCCGTGGTCGTCGTCCTCCACGACCTCGGCGTCGATCACGTCGTCGTCCTGCGCGGCACCGGGCGGCGGTCCCCAGCCGGCCGGGCCACCGGCGCCGCCGCCGCCGAAGGTGGCGAAGAAGGCGCCGGGAGCCTGGGTGAATTGCATGCGCAGCGGCCGGCCCGCGTCGGGTCCCAATTGCCCCCACAACGGGAGGGCCCGGCGGTGAACGACGTAGCCCTGCATGCTCAACGTCACACCCAGGTAGAGGAGGAAGCTGGGACCGGCAAGTCCGGCCGACCCGGCGTGGGACCCCGCGTTGTCGCCGGCGAAGTGCACGAGCAGCGACACGAGCCACAGCGCCATGGTGAGCGCGTTGCCCTGGCGCAGTACCCACCCGTTCCCGGTCCAGACCCGCATGGACAGGCCGCGAAGGGCGCCGAGCCCGAGGGCGCCGACGAGGGTGGCGCCCAGGAGCCAGAACCAGGCGGTGGACGAGACGTGGTGGTTGCCCGCGTACGAGGCGATCTCGAAGAGGCCGATGACACCGAGGACGATCGGAAGGCGGGGCTGGAACACCCGCGGCACGGGGCGCACCCTGACTTGGCGCAGGAGCACCAGTATCAGGACCACCGCCCCCAGCGCGTAAGAGAAGAACGACATCGCCTCCAAGCCTATGGCCGGGCACCGCTCAGTGGTTCAGGAGCGGTCCCACTTCGACCCCGAAACGGGCGGTCTGCTCGCAGAATTCCTCCGCACTGCGGGCCATGAAACGCACCTGCAGGTGGTTGACGCCCATGTCGGCCAGCTCGCGCAGCGACGAGGCCACCTCGTCGGCGCCACCGGAGAGCACCCACCCGGGCAGGTCCCACCCCGAGCCCACCGAGGTCAGGTAGATGGGCTCGACGATGGTGCCGATGTCGATCGGCACCCCGCCGCGCAGCTCGGCCCGCAGCTCGCGCAGGCGCGCGATCTGTTCCGGCAGGTCGCGCCGGCGTGTGCCCTGCGGGAGCCAGCCGTCCCCGAAGGCCGCCGTGCGGCGGATGGCCGCGGGGGAGGAGCCGCCGATCCAGATCGGCGGGCGGGGCTGGCGCGTCGGGCGCGGCGCGACCCCCATGTCACGGGCGGGGAAGCGCGGTCCGGGCAGCTCGGGGAACTCGTCGGTGAAGGCGCGGGCGAGCGCGGACACCGCCTCGTCGGTGTGACGGCCGCGTGCGGCGAAGTCTCCCGTCAGCAGCTCGTACTCCTCGGGGACGTGGCCGGCGCCCACGCCGACGATGAGGCGTCCGCCCGAGAGGTGATCGATCGTCGACAGCTCCTTGGCCGCCCGCAGCGGATGGCGCTGGGCCAAAATCAACACGTGGGACAGCAGGTGGGTCTGCGTGGTGACCGCGGCCAGCCACCCCAGCGTGGCCGTCGTGTCGTACCAGGTGGTGCCCATGGCGTCGGCGAGGCGGCGCGGGATGGCGGTGTGGTCGCACACGCCGAGATAGAAGAAGCCCGCCTCGTCGGCCACGCGGGCGATCCGGGCCAGCTCGGCCGGTCCGGCCTCCTTCTCCCAGTCGGCCACGTACAGGGTGGACTGGGACTGGATCGGGAGCTGCATGCCGTAGACGACCTCCCCCTCGGGGACGGTGCGCACGACGTCGGCGGGAATCAGGGCAGGGTCGGTCATCGCGGGCACTCCATTCGGGCGGGGTCGAGGGGGACGGTGGCGCTCATGTTCGCTCAAGCCGCCGGGGCCGGCGCCGTGGTCGGAGCCGGGGCGCCGAGCAGCGACGAGAGCGTGGCGGCGGTGCCGAAGGTGGTCGCCAAGACACGCGACCGCTTCAGGTGCAGGTGCAGCGGAACCTCCCACGTGTAGCCCATGCCGCCGTGCACTTGGATCGCCGTACGGGCGTTGGCGATCGCCGCCTCGTCCGCCAGCAGCTTGGCGCCCGCCGCGGCGCGTTGCATCGACGCGAACGGGGTGGTTCGCGCAGTCTCGGCCTCCGCGGCCAGCACGTCGGGCGCGTCGGCCAGGCAGGCCGCGGCGTGGACGGCAGCCCGCGCCACCTCGGCGCGCACGAGCATGTCGGCGCACATGTGCTTGACCGCCTGGAAGCTGCCGATGGGCTTGCCGAATTGGTGGCGCTCCTTGGCGTAGGCAACGGCGAGCTCGAGGGTCTCGGCCGCGTGACCCACCTGGAGGGCCGCGGTGAGGATGGCGCCGTCACGGAACAGGCGCTCGTCGGGGTCCTCCAATGGCTCGCCCGCGGGCAGCTCCGAAAGCTGCCAGAGGGGCGTGAGGGGGTCGAGCGGCGCGGCCACGCGTTGCGCCGTCGGCGCGTCACGGATCGTGCGCGTGAGGCTCCGCCCCCCGCCGATGCCGCCGCCGGGCAGGAAGAAGGCGGCGTCGAGCGAGGTCAGGTGCTCCATCAGCCAGGGCGGCCCACCGCTGCCGAGGCCGACGCCGACCATCGCACGGCCCTCGGCCGCGCCGGGCACCAGGTCGATGGCGGCGGCCAGGAAGGTCCCGACGAGCGGACCGGGCACCAACGCCCGGCCGAGCTCCTCGAAGACCACGGCGGCGTCGGCCAGGCCGAGTCCGGTGCCGGCCGGCTCGGCGAGCGTCAGCGCGAAGACCCCGGTCTCGCCCAGCGCCGCCCAGTCGTCGGCGGTGACCGTCCGCTCCTCGCCCTCGCGGCGCGGATGTCGTCGAGTGGGAGGCGCCCGGCCAGCATCATCCGGATTCCCTCGGCCAGCTCGCGCTGGTCTTCGCCGACGCGGAAGTCCATCAGCGCGTCCTCGGGAGGCCGAGGATGCGCTCGGCCACGATGTTGCGCTGCACCTGCGACGTGCCCGCGGCGATGGTGAGGTTGATCGACTTGAACCAGTTGTGCACCTGTTCCGCGTTGCCGATCGGCCCGCGGGGACCGCTGAGCGGGTCGGCACACAGCGCAGCCTTGTCGAGCATGTCCATGGCCAGGTCGCCCAGCGCCTGCGCGTGTTCGGAGAAGGAGAGCTTGAACACGGACCCGCCGATGCCGGGCACCCCGGTCTTCGCCGCCTCCGACACGTTGCGCTTGGTCAAGGCCCACAGCGCGTCGAAGGCCGCCTGGAGATGGCCGATGCGGCCCTTCAAACCCGAGTCGTGCTGGAAGAGGTCGAGCCGCTGCGCGATCGCGCGGACCTCGGCGAGCAGGCGCATGCACTCGAGGAGCTCGCCCACGAACGCCGTGCCGCGCTCGAAGGACAGCGTCACCATGGTGACGCGCCATCCGTCGTTCTCGTCGCCGACGCGGTTGGCCACCGGCACCCGCACCTCGTTGAGGAACAGCTCGGCGAACTCGGTGGTGCCGGCGATGGTGCGCAGGGGCCGGACCTCAATGCCGGGCGCGTCCATGGGCATGATGAGCCAGGTGATGCCGCGGTTGCGCTCCTCGCCGGTGCGCACCAGCAGCTCGCAGAAGTCGGCCACCTCGGCGTGTGACGTCCAGATCTTCGAGCCGGTCACCACGTAGTCGTCGCCGTCGCGCACGGCCCGCGTGCGCAGCGAGGCCAGGTCGCTGCCGGCGTCGGGCTCGCTGAAGCCCTGGCACCACACCTCCTGCCCGCGCAGGATGGCAGGCAGGTAGCGCTCCTTCTGCGCGGCCGTGCCCTCGGCGATGATGGTCGGGCCGGCGTGCAGCAGCCCGACGAAGTTCACCCCCACGTAGGGCGCGCCGGCGCGCTCGCACTCCTCCTTGAAGATCAGCTGCTCCACCGGGGACGATCCCCGCCCGCCACCCTCGGCCGGCCAGTCGACCCCCGCGTAGCCTGCGTCGAACAACGCCCGCTGCCAGCGCAGGTCGTAGGCGCGCCGGGCCGGCCAGTCGTCCTGGGGCGGCGGCTCGCCCACGTCGGGCAGCGTGGCCGCCAACCACGCACGCAACTCGCGGCGGAACGCCTGCTCCGGCGCGGTGTAGCGGAGGTCCATGCGCAGGCGCGACCGTGGAGCGGGATCAGGCGACGAAGTCGAGGCCGAACAGCTTGATCGCGTTGCCCCGCACGATCTTGCGGCGCTGCTCGTCGGTGAGGTCCGCCATCTGCTCCTCGGCGATCTCCTTGGTGCGGGGCCACGTAGAGTCCGAGTGCGGGTAGTCGGACTCGTAGGTGATGTTGTCCTCGCCGATCTCGTCGACCGACTTCAGCCCGTGGGCGTCGTCGAAGAAGCAGCCCCACACGTGGTCCTTGAAGTAGCTCGACGGCTTCTCCGGCACGATGTCGGCCACCCCGCCCCAGCCGCGGTTGTCCTCCCACACCCGGTCGGCCCGCTCCAAGATGTAGGGGATCCACCCGATCTGCCCCTCCGAGTAGGCCACCTTCAGTTCGGGGAGGCGGACGAAGACACCGCTGAACAGGAAGTCGACCAGCGAGAAGGTGGCGTTGGTGTGGGTCAGCGTCGAGCCGACGGCCGGCGGGGCGTCCGCCGAGGTCGACGGCATCTTCGACGAGCTGCCGATGTGCATGTTCACGATGGTCTGCGTCTCGCTGCAGGCCCGGAAGAAGGGGTCCCAGTAGTGGTCGGGGTCGTGCACGCTCGGTAGGCCGAGGAAGGGCGGGATCTCGCTGAAGCACACCGCGCGCACGCCGCGCTCGGCGTTGCGCCGCACCTCCGCCGCCGCCAGTTCGGCGTCCCACAGCGGGATGAGGCAGAGCGGGATCAGCCGGCCGCCCGAGTCCCCGCACCACTCGTCGACCATCCAGTCGTTGTACGCCTTGACGCAGAGGAGGCCGAGCTCCTTGTCCTTGGCCTCGGTGAAGGTCTGGCCGCAGAAACGCGGGAAGGTCGGGAAGCAGAGCGCGGCCTCGATGTGGTTGGCGTCCATGTCGTCGAGGCGCGGCTTGACCTCGTAGGAGCCGGGGCGCATGTCCTCGTAGGTGACGCCCTTCATGGTCACCTCGTCGCGCGGCACGCCGACGGCGGAGTCGACACGCAGCAGCGGCCGCTTGAGGTCCTCGTAGTACCACCAGTCGACGGGCACGCCGGCGGATCCCGGCTTGACCTTGAGCGACCCGCCCCGGAACTCGACCTCGGGCATCGGCGCCCGCACCACCCGCGGCCCCACCTCGGCGTACTTGGAGGGAAGGCGGTCCTGCCAGACGTTGGGCGGCTCGACCACGTGATCGTCGACCGAGATGATCATCGGCAGGGGCTCAGGCATGAACATCGAGCGTAGCCCGCACCTGACGGGGCGTCAGAAACGAGCCACGGTGGCCGATCAGCCGAAGACCTCGGTGAACAGGTCGACCATCGCCTGCCAGGAGCGGCGGTCCGTCGCCTCGTCGTAGGCGATGCCGGGGATGTCGACCATGGAGGCGCGTGGGTTCGTGAAGGAGTGCACGGCGCCGCCGTACACGTTCAGCTCCCAGTCGACGCCGCCGGCCCGCATCTCGTCCTCGAAGGCGCGTCGCTCGTCGATGTTGACCATGGGGTCGTCGGCACCGATGTTGACCAGGACCTTGCCGGTGATGTTGCGGGCGTCCTCGGGGTGCACCGTCGAGAGGCCGGAGTGGAAGCCGACGACGGCCTTGAGGTCGGCCCCGCCGCGCGCCAGCTCCAGGGCGAGCGTGCCGCCGAAGCAATACCCGATGGCGGCCAGCCGGCCGGGGTCGGTGCGTGGCTCGGCGCGCAGCAGGTCGAGGCCGGCCGTGCCGACGGCCCAGTTGCGAGCCGGGTCGGCCCGCAGCTCACCGATGCGGGCCATCATCTGCTCGCGGTCGGCGATGGGTTTTCCCTCACCGTGGTAGTCGAGGGCGAAGGCGACGTAGCCGAGCTCGTCGGCGAGCCGGGTGGCCCGGGCGCGCGCGTGGTCGTCGAGACCCGGTCCCTCGTGGCAGACCAGGACACCGGGGCGCCGGTCGTCCCCGTCCGGCAGGGCGAGGGTGCCGACCATGGTGCGGCCGTCGGCCTCGTAGGTGATGTCGCGGGTGGTGGCCATGGGTGCACCGTAGTGTCCTGGCGTTGCACGCCATACTGGCGGCCATGCGCGGCAAACGAGGTCGGCACCTGCAATTGGGATTGGTGACGGCCGGGGCGGTGCCGTTGCTGCTCGCGGCGTGCAGCTCCGGACCGCCGACTCCGACGTCCCCGCGTCATGGCACGACGACGACCGCCGTGTCCTCCGCCTCGTCGACCACGACCCCGACGACGACCGCCACCCCCGCCTCGCTGCCGCCGGTGTCGACCACGGGACCGTTGCAGCCGGGCGCGCCGATCGCCCTACCCTTTTCGGCCGACCGCGTCACCGCGGCCGAGAGTCCCGACGGCGCGGTGTTCGCCGCGCCCCAGGACCCCACCAGTCCGTCCCCGTCCATCGCCTGGGTCGTGGACGGCAACGGCCCGGCGCTGATCGCCGAGCACGTGGCGACCGGCATCGCCGCGCTGGCCGCCGACGCCAGCAACTTCTACGTGGCCACCTACGCCAACGTGTTCGCCTACAGCCGTTCGACCGGGAACCAGGACGGCCAGTGGACGACGCCGACGGTGCAGAGCGCCAACAGCTCGAACGCCGATCTCGTCTCGCTGGTGGCGGCGGGAGGCTCCGTCTTCGTCTCGGTGACGCGGGGCAACACGGTCGGCGTGTACCGGATCAACCCGGGCTCGTCGGCCGCGCCACGGCTCCTCGTCCGCGGGCTGAGCGACGCCGTCGGGTCCGACGGCTCGGTCTTCTACGAGCGCGCCGACCATGCCCTCGTGGCGCTGCGCCCCAGCGGCGCGAGCCAGGTCGGCCCGATGCTGGCCGACAAGCCCAACGGACTCGGCGGCGGCGTGCAGTACCTCGACGTCATCGCCGGCGGCGCGGTGTGGGTGAGCGAGCCCGCGGGCCAGGGCCTCGATGCGAACTACACCACCTACGACGCCGCCACGCTCCACACGCTCGGCACCTACAGCGGCACGGTGACCAGCACCGTCGTGGACTCCGCCGCCGGCGCGCTCGCGCTGGAGCCCGCCGGCAGCAATCCCGCCTGCCCGCAGGCGTCGCCGACCACGCCGTCGTCGTGCGTCTTCCGCATCACCCCCCAGGGCACGGCCACCGACCCGGTAGGCGTGGGGGCGGCCGTCACGTTGCTCGGTCCCGGCCCGGCCGTGGTCGCGTCCGACACGACGACCGGCCAGTTCGATCTGATGCGACTGTCCTGAGCAGCGTGTCCTGACCGGCGCGGCCGGCTCGCGCCCGGCTCAATAGGACATGGAGACGCCGCCGTTGGGGCTGAGCAGCTGCCCCGTCACGAAACTGCTGGCGTCCGAGGCGAGGTAGAGCACGCCGTAGGCGATGTCGGCGGTGTCACCGACGCGCCGGAGCGGGGCGTAGCGGGCCATGGGTTCCAGCGCGGCGGCCTTGGATTCCTCGTTCACGGTGCCGTCGGGGTTCGTGTAGTAGCGCGCCGTCATGTTGGTGGGGATGAAGCCGGGCGCCACGGAGTTGACCCGCACGCCGTGCTTGCCGACCTCGACCGCCATCGACTGGGTCAGCTGGGCGACTCCGGCCTTGCAGATGGCGTAGGGCCCGATGCCCGGCGCGGGCGACAGCACCGCCGCCGAGGCCATGTTGATGATGGAGCCGCCGCGCTGGGCCACCATCACCTTGCCGGCGGCCTGGCATCCGTACAAGACGCCCTTGAGGTTCACCGCCAGGATGCGGTCGAACTCGTCGGGGTCGAGGTCGATGACGGAGCTGTCGATCATGATCCCGGCGATGTTGCACATGACGTGCAGCCCACCGTGGCGCGCCGCGATGTGGCTGACGAGACTCGCTGCCGCGCCCCGGGTCGCCACATCGAGCTCCGCGCTCTCGGCGCGCCCACCCTGCCCCAAAATGGCGGAGGCGGTCTCGGACGCGGTGGCCGCGTTGATGTCGGCGCAGACGACGGTGGCGCCCGCGCCGGCCAGCACCTCGGCCGTCGTGCGCCCGATGCCGCTACCGGCACCGGTCACGAGGGCCACGCGGCCCGTCAGGTCGAACGCGGCGTGCACACTCCCGGCGGTTTCCACCGGCGCACCTTACGCTGTGACACCCTCCAGCGCGAGCAGCGCGCGCTTGACTTTGAGCCCACCGCCGTAGCCGCCGATCCCGTTGCTCGCCACCACGCGGTGGCAGGGGACGATGATGGGAATCGGGTTCCGGCCGTTGGCCTGGCCCACGGCCCGAGGCCCCTTGGGTCGTCCGACCCGCCGGGCCAGCTCGCCGTAGCTGATGGTCTCGCCGTAGGGGATGCGCGCCAGCTCGGCCCACACCTCGCGCTGGAACGGGGTGCCGTCGAGCTCCATGTGCAGGTCGAAGTCGGTGCGCTCACCGGCGAAGTACTCCTCGAGTTGCGTCGCCGTCTCCTTGAGGATCGGCGCCACGTCGTCGGTGTCGCGGCGTCCGTGGCGCCGCTCGTTCGGCAGCCAGACGCCGATGAGCACGTCCCCGTCCGCTTCCAGAACGAGGCGGCCGATCGGGGTTTCGAGGGGCATGGTGGTGGTGAGGTCGCTGGCTGTGGTGGTGGTCATGCGGCACGTCCTTTCGCGGGTCGGGTGGGGAGTTGCGAGGTGGCCGCCGCGGGCAGCGACCACAGGTGGGCCATGGCGTAGCTGCGCCAGGGCCGCCAGTGGTCGGTCAGCTCGCCCATGCGGGCGGGGTCGTCGGGCAGGCTGAGCGCGACCGCCGCCCGGCGGATGCCGAGATCGGTCGGCATGAAGGCGTCCGGGTCGCGCAACGCCCGCATGGCGACATACTCCGCCGTCCACGGGCCGATGCCGGGGAGGGCGACGAGGGTGCGGCGCAGCTCGGACGGGTCGGCGCCGGGGTCGATCACCACGTCGCCGGCCTCCACGGCTGTCGCCAGCGCCACGAGGGCGCGCCGGCGACCCGCCGGCATGGCGAACGCACCCGGGTCGCGCGCAGCCAGCTCTGCCAGCGCAGCCGGGGTGGGGAAGAGATGCGTGACCGCGCCCACCGGCGCGGGGAGGTGCTCGCCCGCTGCTTCGACGAGTCGTCCGGCGACGGTGCGAGCCCCGGGGACCGAGACCTGCTGCCCGATGACGGCGCGCACGGCAAGCTCGAAGCCGTCCGCGGCGCCAGGGACACGGCGCCCGGGATCGCGCCGGATCACGGCGCCGATCAGCGGGTCGTCGCGCAAGGCTTCCCAGATGGCGACCGGGTCGGCGTCGAGGTCGAGGAGCTGCCGGCACCGCGCCACAGCGGTGTGCAGATCGCGCAGATCCGAGAGCACGAGCTCGCCCTCCACGTAGGCCGGGCCGTCGGCGCCATCCGCCTCCGGCGCAGTGAGCGTCACGATGCCGTGTCCGTGCGGGAGGCGCAGGCTGCGCGTGTAGGACGTGCCGTCGAGCGCCTCGACGCCGGGCAGCGCACGCAGGCCCAGGAAATCGAGGACCGACGCCGGGTTGAAGGGTCGCCGGCAGGGCAGCCGGAGGCGGATCGCCTGTGTGGCCGGCGCCCGGTGGGAGCGACGCCCCAGCGCGGTCCGCGCCGCCCGGGCCCGCAGCCCGCTCGGCGTGTCGGCGAACGTCTGGCGCACGGTGTCGTTGCACTGGCGCACGCTGGAAAAGCCGGCGGCAAAGGCCACGTGGGCGACGGGGAGCTCGGTCGTCTCGAGCAGGACGCGCGCCGTCTGGCTGCGCTGGGCGCGGGCCAGCGCGAGCGGCCCGGTGCCGACCTCGGCGGTGATCAGTCGGTTGAGCTGGCGGGTGCTGTAGCCCAGGCGGCCGGCCAGGCCGTCGACCCCCTCCCGGTCCACGACGCCGTCACGGATCAGCCGCATGGCGCGGGCCACGACGTCGGCCCGGATGTTCCACTCGGGCGACCCCGGCGTGGCGTCGGGACGGCAACGCAGACAGGCGCGGAACCCGGCCTGTTGTGCAGCCGCCGCCGTGGCGTAGAAGCGCATGTTCTCGCGCTTGGGGGTGCGGGCCGGGCAGCTCGGACGGCAGTAGATCCCGGTCGAGGTGACGGCGCAGAAGAACTGGCCGTCGAAACGGGCGTCCTTGCTCTGCGCCGCCTGGTAGCAGCGGTCCGGGTCCTCGATCACGGGTGCCAGCGTGCCACGCCGCGGTGACGATTACTGGCGGGAATCGGACATTGCCGTTCCGGTCCTCCTTGCCGCGCCGAACGTATCCTTGGCCCATGACCGAACCCGAGGTCTTCGACTGGGACGAGTGGGAGAACGGCAAGGTCTACAAGTTGACCAATGACGAGCTGGTCGGCGCCTTGCTCAGCGAGGTGAGTGCACTCCGCAAGCGGGTGAAGACACTGGAGGATCGTCAGCCGGACTGAATCTGGGCGAGGACGAGCCGGCGGTGGGTGGCGGCGTCGCCCCAGGCCCGGGAGAGCGCCCAGGTCTGCTTCAAGAAGAAGTGGAGATCGCACTCCCACGTGTAGCCGATGGCCCCATGCACCTGGAGGGCGACACGGGCGGCCAGGTCGGCGGCGTCCGAGGCCATGGCCTTGGCCATGGAGGCGTCGTGCGAGAGCGAAGGCTGCGCCGTCGCCAGCGACCACGCGGCGCGGTAGGTGGCCGGGCGGGCGAATTCGAGCGCCACCCGCGCGTCGGCCAGCAGGTGCTTGACGGCCTGGAAGCTGCCGATCGGCTTGCCGAACTGGTGGCGTTCCTTGGCGTAGTTGGCCGTCATGGAGAGCATGCGCTCGGCCAGGCCGATCAGCAGCGCGGCGCTCCCGGCCGCGGCCCGGTCCGCCAACAACCCCACCGCGGCCTCCGCCGCCACGCCGTAGGCCAGCAGCGTGTCCGACGCCAGAGGCCAGTGCACCATGGAGAGATCGCGCGAGGCGCTCAACGCGGGCGTGGGGTAGGCGGTGACCGACGCCGCGGGCACGGCGTGCAGCTGCCAGCCCGACTCGACGTCGCGGACCGCCAGCAACAAAAGGTCCGCGTCGCGCGCACCGACGACGCGCGGCGTGCGCAACGTCCCGTCGGCCGACACCTCGGTCGGTGACACGATCCCGGTGGGCGTGACGTCGACGCCGCCGACGGCGAAGCTGACGTCGTCCCGCACCAGCGAGTCGAGAGCGGCTGTCGCGGCGGGGTCGGGGAGCAGCGCCGCCAGGGTCGGCGCGGCCAGCGCGGCCGTCTCGAGAAGCGGCTCGGGCAGTCCCGCCCGCCCCGCCTCTTCGAGCACGCCCACGAGGTCGACGTCGGTCAGGCCCAACCCGTCGGCGGCCTCGGGCACGATGAGGGCGGGCGCACCCAGCTCGGCCAGCACAGCCCAACGGTTCGCAGACTGCTCGGCCCGCCCTTCCTCGTCGGCCAGCTCGAAGGCGCGGAGCGCGTCGGGGGTGCACTCGGTGTCGAGGACCGTGCGCACGCCCTCGCGCAGCGCGTCCTGTTCGTCCGTGAAGGCGAAGTCCATGCCGGTCCCGGCCCGCTCAGCCCCGGGGCAGCCCGAGCAGGCGCTCGGCCACCACGTTGCGCTGGATCTCGTTCGTCCCGGCGTAAATGGGCCCGGCGAGCGAGAAGAGGTAGCCGTCCAGCCAGTCGCCGGGCGCGCCCGCCTCGAGCAGCTCGGCCTCGGGACCGAGCAGGTCGAGCGCGGCGGTGTGGATGGCCACGTCGGTCTCGGACCAGAAGATCTTGTTGCAGCTGGCCTCGGGGCCGACGGCGTGGCCGCGCGCCACCCGCGACGCGGTCCAGTAGGTGTGCAACTTGTAGGCCTCGGCATCCATGTGGGCCTGCGCCACAGCGTCGGTTGACGCGGCCGGGCCGCCGCGTTGATGGAAGAGCTGAACGAGGCGGTCGGCCGCCCCGGTGTAGCGCGCCGGCGAACGAAGGGAGAGGCCGCGTTCGGAGCCCGCCGTGGCCATGGCGACGGACCAGCCGGCGCCGACCTCGCCGAGGACCTGGTCCTCGGGCACCTCGACGTTGTCGAAGAAGATCTCGGCGAAGCCCGTCTCGCCGTCGATCTGCGGGATCGGGCGGACGGTGACGCCGGGCGAGTCCATGGCGACGAGGAAGTAGGTGAGGCCGCGGTGGCGCTCGGCCTCGGGGTCGGTGCGGAAGATGCCGAAGCACCAGTCGGCGAAGGCCCCGCGGCTGGCCCACGTCTTCTGCCCGTTGAGGATCCAGTTGCCGTCGTGCGCCGTGTCGCGGGCCGCCCGCGAGCGGATGCCGGCCAGGTCGCTGCCGGCGTCGGGCTCGGACCAGCCCTGGCACCAGATCTCGTCGGCCGACGCCATCGGCGGGAGGAAGCGCGCCTTCTGCGCCTCCGTCCCGTACTCGAGCATGGTGGGGGCGAGCAGGAAGATGCCGTTCTGCGAGACCCGCGTCGGGGCACGGACGCGGTAGTACTCCTCCTCGAAGACGAGCCACTCGAAGATCCCGACGTCGCGCCCGCCGTACTCGGTCGGCCAGCTCACCACCGACCAGCGGTCCTCGTACATGGTGCGTTCCCAGGCCCGGTGGGCCTCGAAACCCTCTGCCGTATCGAGGGAGGGCAGCGGGTCGGCGGGAACGTGCGCCTCCAGCCAGGCCCGGGCCTCGGCCCGGAAGGCCTCTTGCTCACCGCTGAAGGTCAGGTCCATGCCGGGAGGGAATCTTCCACAGCGCCCACTGCGTTGCCAACGGGCGCGGCCGTGTCCCGTTCAGGCGCCCTGGGCCAGCGGCTGGTGCTGCACGAGGGTGCGCACGAAGAAGCCGACCACCGCAGCGATGACCGCTTGCTCCGAGGGGACCTCGCCCGCCGTGTCGAACGCGTGCCCGCCGTCGGACACGGTCAACAGCTCGCGGGGCACACCGGCGAGCCCGAGATCCCAGGCCAGTTCCATCGACTGCTGCGGGTAGACGATCTCGTCGTTGTTCGAGTCGAGGATCAGGAAGGGCGGGTCGTCCGGCGCGATATAGGTGACCGGGCTGGCCTTCCTCAGGTCGGCGCCCACCTGCCCGCTCGGCACGCTGCCGAGCAGCGAGATGAAGCTCTCGGCCACATTGACGGCGTCGCCTTGGTCCCCCATGGTGAGCAGGTCGCTCGGCCCGGCCATGTCGACCACCGCCTGCACCGCGCTCGATTCGTTGCGGTAGGGACCGACGTCCCACCCGGCCGCGGGGCCGGCCGTGCCCAGGAGCGCCACGAGGTGGCCGCCCGCGCTCTGTCCCCAGGCGCCGATCTCGGTCGGATCGATGCGCAGGCGGTGGGCGTTGGCCCGCAGATAGCGGATGGCGCACTTCACGTCCTCGATCTGGTCCGGCCAGTGCTCGCGTGGCCCGAGCCGGTAGTCGAGGCTGACCACCACGAACCCACGGTCGGCCAGCGATGGGCCGATGCGGCCGATGATGAAGCCCCCGGTGTCGTAGTCGCCCGAGACCCACGATCCCCCGTGGACGTAGACCGCGGCCGGGGCCGGACCACGGCCGCGCTGGGCGGGCGGCTCGGTGATCAGGGCCTCCTGGTGGTTGCAGTACTCGACCGTGGCCTGGTGGCCGGCCGCCAGCGTGGGAGCCGGAGCCGGAGCCGGAGTAGGAGCCGGCGCCGGAGCCGGCGAGCTGCCGCGGCCCGCCTCGGGTGGGGTCGGGCTGGCGCTGGAGCAGGCCGCCAGCACCGCGATGCCGAGGAGGCAGACGACGGCGAACGCGAAGCCTCTGCGCATGGGTGTCAATGTTGGTCCATCAGGGACGGGAGGCGGGTTCCG
This sequence comes from uncultured Acidimicrobiaceae bacterium, assembly GCA_963719485.1. Lineage (GTDB taxonomy): Bacteria > Actinomycetota > Acidimicrobiia > Acidimicrobiales > RAAP-2 > Bog-473. Next base: position 804,588 of record OY970387.1, on the reverse strand, counting down.
CCCCGGTTCCGCCCCGGTTTTCGGCGTCAATTCCGGACCGATCCGGCTCCAGGAAACCCCACAAACGAGACGAACGACGAGCGCAGGTCTCTCCGCCGGGAGATGTTTCTGAAGCTATCAACGAGTTCGTGGATAGTTCCAGAAAGTATCCCCGCCGCTGATGGGTGGAGGACCCCGTCGGTCGCGCCCGAGGGGCACGTCTGGCACCGGATCTGATTCGGCGTCAGAATTGCCCCCTTATGCCCAACGCCGTGATCGTCGACGCCGTCCGTACCCCGGTGGGCCGCCGGGGGGGCCGCCTGTCCGGATGGCACGCCACCGACCTGGCCGCCCAGCCGCTGGCGGCCCTGTTGGCCCGCAACGACCTGGACCCCTCCCTGGTAGAGGACGTGATCATGGGCTGCACCATGACGGTCGGGGAGCAGGCCATGAACATCGCCCGCAACGCCGCGCTGGCGGCGGGGTTCCCCGAGTCGGTCCCCGGGACCACGGTCGACCGGCAATGCGGCTCGGCCCAGCAGGCCATCCACTTCGCCGCCCAGGCCGTGATGGCCGGCGCCATGGACGTGGCCATCGGGGCCGGCATCGAGTCGATGAGCCGGGTGCCGATCGGTTCGACGACCGAGCACGGGCCCGGCGAGGCCTACGGCCCGCTCTACCGGGAGCGCTTCGAGCTCATCCATCAGGGCGAGTGCGCGGAGGAGATCGCCCGGCGCTGGAAGATCACACGCGACGCCATGGACGAGTTCGCGCTGCGCTCGCACCAGCGGGCGGCCGCCGCCCAAGACGGGGGCCGCTTCGACAACGAGATCGTCCCGCTCGAGGCGCGCGTCCATCCCGACGTCCCGGGAGCGGCCGAGGTGACCGGGCTGCTCAGCGCGGACGAGGGTGTGCGCCGCGACACCTCGCTCGAGAAACTGGCCAACCTCAAGCCGGCCTTCTCCGAGACGGGGAGCGTGACGGCGGGAACGTCGTCGCAGATCTCCGACGGCGCCGCGGCCGTGCTGATCATGAGCGAGGAGCGCGCGTCGTCGCTCGGGCTGCGGCCCCGGGCGCGCTTCCACACCTTCGCCGTGGCGGCCAACGACCCCCAGATCATGTTGACCGCGGTCATCCCCGCCACCGAGCTGGTGCTGGCCAAGGCCAAACTCTCGCTCGACGACATGGACGTGGTCGAGATCAACGAGGCCTTCGCCTCGGTCGTACTGGCCTGGGAGCGCGAGTATCGACCCGACATGGCCAAGGTGAACCCCAACGGCGGCGCCATCGCCATCGGCCACCCCACCGGCTGCTCGGGCGCCCGCCTCATGGCCACCCTGCTGAACGAGATGGAGCGTACGGGGGCCCGCTACGGCCTGCAGACGATGTGCGAGGGCGGCGGGCAGGCGAACGCCACGATCTTGGAGCGGATCGGCTGATGGGCGCGACGACGCGGGTCCCCGCGGTCGAGGGATGGTTCACCACCGGCGACGGTGACGGTGACGGCGACGGCGCCGGCGGTGCGTCGCCGGCGCTGCTCGGGTCGCGGTGCACGGCGTGCGGGACCTACGCCTTCCCCGCGGAGTCCAGCTACTGCCGGAATCCCGACTGCAGCTCCACCACCTTCGAGACGGTCGAGCTCTCCCGGCGCGGCCGCATCTGGTCGTACACCGACGCCCGCTACCAGCCGCCGCCCCCGTACGTGGCGGCCGACCCCTACGTGCCCTTCTGTCTGGCCGCCGTGGAGCTGGCGGCCGAGAAGCTGGTCGTCATGGGCCAGGTGGTCGCCGGGGTGACGGTCGACGACCTCACGGTGGGCGACGAGGTCGAGCTGGTCGTCGACACCCTCTACACCGAGGACGACTGCGACTACCTGGTGTGGAAGTGGCGCCCGCTCGGCGCCGATGTCACGGCGAGCGGCGGGGAGGCCTGAAGATGCCCGACGACAAGAGGGTGGCAGTGCTCGGTGCGGGCATGCACGAGTGGGGCAAATGGGGGCGTCCCTTCGTCGAGTACGGGCTGGCGGCCGCCCGGGACGCCCTGGCCGACGCCGGGCTGGGCTGGCGGGACATGCAGTTCGTCTCGGGCGCCGACACCATCCGCAACGGCTACCCGGGTTTCGTGTCCGGGGCGACTTTCGCCCAGGCGCTGGGCTGGACGGGGGCACGCGTCTCGAGCGTCTACGCGGCCTGCGCGTCGGGTGCGGTGGCCATCGCCAACGCGCGGGCGCAGATCCTGGCCGGGCTGTGCGACGTGGCGCTCGTGGTGGGCGCCGACACGACGCCCAAGGGCTTCTTCGCCCCTGTCGGCGGCGGCGACCGCAAGGACGACCCGGACTGGTTGCGCTTCCATCTCATGGGCGCGACCAACCCGACCTACTTCGGCCTGTACGCGCGCCGGCGCATGGACCGCTTCGGCGCCACCGAGGAGGACTTCGCGCAGGTCAAGGTGAAGAACGCGCGGCACGGGCTCGCCAACCCCTACGCGCGCTACCGCAAGGAGGTGACCGTCGACGAGGTCCTGGCCTCCCCGATGGTCGCGGACCCCCTGCGCCTGCTCGAGATCTGCGCGACCTCCGACGGCGGCGCGGCCCTCGTCCTCACGTCGATGGAATTCGCCCGGCGCCATGCCGGCGGCGCGGAGCCGCTCGTCACCATCGATGCGGTGTCGACCGTCACCCCGACGTTCCCCAACACGGTGATCGAGATGCCGAACTTCTCCACCGACTCGGCCGCGGCGACGACGGGTGGGCACGACGCGGCGGTGACCGCCGCAGGTTTCCGGCCCTCCATTGCCACGGCGGCGTACGCCGAGGCCGGCATCGGCCCCGAGGACGTCAACCTGGCCGAGGTCTACGACCTCTCGTCCGCGCTCGAGCTGGACTGGTACGAGGACATCGGCCTGTGCAGCGAGGGCGAGGCGGAGAAGCTGCTGCGCGACGGCGCGACCACGCTGGGCGGCCGGGTGCCCGTCAACCCCTCGGGTGGCCTGTCCTGCTTCGGCGAGGCGATCCCCGCCCAGGCCATCGCCCAGGTGTGCGAATGCGTGTGGCAGTTGCGCGGCACGGCGTCGGGGCATCAGGTCGAGGGGGCCCGGGTGGCCGTCACGGCCAACCAGGGCCTGTTCGGGCACGGATCCTCGGTCCTCCTGCGTCGCTGAAACCCAGGTAGCGGGCAAGTTCGGGCCTACGCGCCCGCATCGTGTGTGAGCCGGATCGTTTCGGGTATTGGCAGGGCTGACGCCGTATGCGTGCAGTGCCTGCTTAGGCTGGTGCATGTGTAGGTCGTCTTGTGACGGGGTCGGCGCGGAACGGCTCCACTGATTGGAGGAACGACCTGCATGTTGGCCACAGAGGCGACTGAGCTGCGTCAGGAAGCGACACAGCGAAGAGGAGCGAAGAGCGCAATGCCGGACCAGAACACCGAGCGGAACGGGACCGGGTCTGATGACGTGCTGCGGGCACTCGACGAGCTGGAAGCCGTGCTGCGCGAGAACGCCGAGAGTGAGCGGCTGCTCTCCAAGCGCATCGCCGATGTCCGTCTGGCCCGGCAGAACGGGCGGGAGTGGAAGGCGATCCTCGGGGACGAGGACGAGCCCGGCACCGTGCAGCTGGTGAGCACGGTCCTGCGCCGCCAGTCCGAGGCGAGCGGCTATCTCCGCCGTTCGCTCGTCGTGGCGCTGCGCGCCGAGGGGCAGAGCATCCCGAGCATCGCCCACCTCTTTGGAGTGACGCACCAGCGGGTGTCGAACCTGTTGCGCCGCGTCGCCCAGGGCAATGCCGCTGCTGCCTCCAACGGCAGCGCCGACAGCGTCTAGGCGGTCCACCCCCGCAAGACACCGTCGGCCTCCGTCATGACGGCGGCGATGATGTCGGCCACCGTCGGCAGCGAATCGATCACGCCGACGACCTGACCCGTCGGCAGGACGCCGACGTCCGTGCGGCCTTCGACCAGCGCCGCCTTCGTCATGACGGGAGCGTTGGCGGCCATGACGACCTGGGCCCAGGTGAGTTCGTTGCCCTCCTTCATGGCGCGCCCCTCGCGCAGCAGTGAGGTGAAGCTGGCGCCCGTCTCCTGACGGAAGCGGTACGCGCTGTGCAGCGCGCGCGGCAGCGCGCGCAACCATGACTGCGATTCGAGGTGGTCGACCAGGTCGGTGCGCACGACCCGCTGGGGCGCGCCGTCCACCTTGGTCGTCACGACGGTCCCCGTGACCGGGGTGCCGAGGTACAGCGCCTTGACGGCGTCGGGCACGCGGCTCTCGGCCGAGAGCAGGAAGCGGGTGCCCATGGCCACGCCGGCGGCACCGTAGGACAGGGCGGCTACGAGGCCCCGCCCGTTGAAGAAACCGCCCGCACCCAGGACGAGGACACGGTCGCCGACGGCGTCGACGACCTGGGGGAGCAGGAGCGTGGTGGGCACGGTGCCGGTGTGCCCGCCCCCCTCGCCGCCCTGGGCGATGACGGCGTCGACGCCCCATTCGGCCACCTTCTCGGCGTGGCGGCGGGCGCCGACCGTGGGCACCACGAAAAGGCCCGCCTCCTTGCACCGGGTGACCAGGGCCGCGTTGGGGGCCTGGGCGAAGCTGGCCACCCGGGCGCCGGTCTCGATCATGAGCTCAATGCGCTCGTGCACGTCGGCCACGTCGGTGCGCAGGTTGACGCCGAACGGGGCCGCCGTGCGTCGGCGCACCTCCGCGATGGCCGCCGCCAGCTCCTCGAGGTTCATGGTGGCCGAAGCCAGGATGCCGAGTCCGCCCGCCTCGCTCGTGGCGGCCACCAGGCGGGGCCCGGCCACCCAGCCCATGCCGGTCTGCACCAGCGGGTAGCGCACGCCCAGGCGCTTGCACAGCTCGGTGTGGAGCGCCGGATGCAGCGCCCCGGCCCCTGCGCCGGCGCCGTCGTCCGCGGTCAGCTTCGTACCTCGCGGATCGCGCTGGGAGCCCGGATCGAGGAGGGCGCGGATGAGCTCGAGCTCCTCGGGCGTCGGCAGCCGGGTCTCGGCCACGTCGTCGGGGATGGTCAGCGAGAAGCCAGTTGCGGCAACGATGTCGTCGACGGTGACGCCGGGATGGTGCGAGCACAGGCGCATGGTGCGGTCGCGCGTCTCGAAGTCGAACACGCCCAGGTTCGAGACGACGCGGCGGATGTCGTGGAAGCGGGTGGCCCCGCGCCCGGCCGCGGCGGCCCGGGCGTAGCCCACGCCGCTCACCACGTCGACCTGCTCCACGAAGGTGCGCACGGTGTGGTCGGGCACCCAGTAGCTGGTGGCGTGGTTGACCGAGTTGCCCGGCGCGCCGCGCACGCCCACGAGCTGGACCTTGGGCTTGTCGTGGGGCCCGATGGCCGAGATGTTCTGGTTACCCGTGCGGTCGATCTGGCTGGCCATCATCATGATGTGGCGCCGGCCCGACCACACGACGTCGAAGACGCTGCGATAGGGCATGGTCGCCTCTCGCGCGAGTGCGGCGGGAGGGGTGGCGATGGGCGGCGCCCCGACCATGAGCGCGGCCTCGCCGTCGGTGAGGACGAGGTCGGGCGCGAAGGTCAGCTTGGCCAAACGGGCGCCGAGGGCGGGGATGGTGCCGAACGGGCTGGCCATGACCTCGCCGGCCCCACGCCAGGCCTCGGCGCAGCCGATGACGCAGGACTCAGCCCGGGTCACGCCGATGACACGCACAGGCTCGGTCATCTTCCCGGGCGCTCCGCGACGTGGGCCCGGTACTCGTCGTCGTCGACGAAGACGTAACGCTTGGCGAAGGCCTCCCACTCGGCGGGGTCGGCAGCCGAGGCGGCGTACTCCTTCTGGAACGACTCGTCGCGCCCGTAGTCCGGGGGATTGGCCGTGAAGTGCGCGCCGCCCGGGGCCTCGGCCACGCCGTCGACCAACATGCGGTGGATGGGCACGCTCGAGATCGGGTGGGTCCCGTCGGCCAGCGCGCCGTTCTCCACGATCGACTCGGTCGTCATGAAGCGGCGCTCGGCGGCGCCGAGGAACAGGGGGTCGAAGAACGGGTCGGGGCTCAGCACCTGGCCGTTGCCGGCGGTGTCGGCCCGGTTGGTGTGGATGATGGCGGCATCGAGGTGGAGGGCCGGCATGGCCACCAGCTCGACGTCGGCGTCGGCGGGGTCGGCCAGGTACGGGTGCCCCTCGCCGTAGGGGGAGCGGACCAGTTGCATGTCCGGGTTGAAGGTCAGGACGTCGGAGCCCAACCCGGCCCGGGTGGGGAGGAAGGGGACGCGCCAGGAGGCCGCTTGGAGGCCGAGGAAGAACATGCCCTCGTCCACCTCCATGACCTCGACCAGCCCGTGCTGGCGCGCGGCCCGCCAATGCGGATCGAGCGCGATGGAGTCGAGGGTCACGAAGCCGCAGACCACCTTGCGCACCTTGCCGGTGGCGCAGAGCAGCCCGACGTCGGGACCCCCGTACGCCACGACGGTGAGGTCGCTCAGGTCCGAGCGGCAGATGGCGCGCACGACGGCCATGGGCTTGCGACGCGAGCCCCAGCCGCCGATCCCGACCGTCATGCCCGGGCGGAGCTCGCCGACGATGTCGTCGATTGACGTGCGCTTGTCGCTCACCAGACACTCATTGGGAGGTGTCGGCGTCGCGCTTCTCGACGAAGGCGGCCCGCTGCTCGTCGGCCACGCCGCGCACGTGGAGCTCGTAGGTGAAGCCCTGTTCGAACCGGTAGCTGCGCTTCACGTCGACGGGGTCGATGCCGTTGAGCGACTCCTTGGCCCGGCGGATGATGGTCGGGCTCTTGGCGGCGATGTCGGCGGCCAGCTCGAGTGCGGCCGCATGGAGGCGGTCCGGCGGCACCACCGCGGCGACCGAGCCGTAGCGGGCGAGCTCGGCGGCGGTGATGGGCTTGGCGGTGTAGACCATCTTGCGCATGGCGTGCTGAGGGACGAGGCGGGCCAGGTGGGTGGCGGCGCCCAGAGCGCCGCGGTCGACCTCGGGCAACCCGAAGGTGGCGTCCTCGGACGCGACGACCATGTCCGCGTTGCCGGCCAGGCCGATGCCGCCGCCGAGGCAGAAGCCCTGCACCGCGGCGATCACCGGCACCTCGCAGTCGTAGACGGCGGCGAAGGCGGCCGCGCAGCCCCGGTTCACCCCGACCAGCGCCTCGTCGCCCTTGGCGTTGATCTCCTTGATGTCGACGCCGGCACAGAAGCCGCGCCCGGTCGCCCGCAGGATGGCGACCCGGTTGGTCGGCACCCGGCCCGCCGCGATGAGGGCGTCGGCGAGGGCGAACCAGGCCGCCACGCCGAGCGCGTTGACCGGGGGGTGGTCGATGACCACCTCGGCGATCCCGTCGTGCTCCTGGATCACATCGATGGGCATGCGGTCGCCGGATCTCCTCGTCTGGGCCCTGACGCGGCGTCAGAAAGCCGGACGAAACCTAGGCCAGGGTGCGCAGCCGGGCCAACGCGAACCCCGCCCGGCGGGCCCGGCCGCCGATCCGGGCGGTGCCGTAGGGTTTGCCCGGTGACCCAGCCCGTCTACGACTTCAGCGAGCGTGTCGTGGTGGTGACGGGCGGCTCGCGCGGCGTCGGGGCCGGGGTGGTGGCAGCGTTCGCCGCCGCCGGGGCGCACGTCGTCGCCTGCGGGCGCCACGAGGCCGAGGTCGAGGGGGCGGTGTTCGTCACGGCCGACGTCCGCAAGCCGCCCGACGCCGAGCGGGTCATCGCCAAGGCCGTCGAGCACTTCGGCCGGCTCGACGTCCTGGTCAACAACGCCGGTGGCTCGCCGCACGTCATGGCGGCGGAGGCAACGCCGCGCTTCGTCGAGGCGATCGTGAACCTGAATCTGCTGGCGCCTCTCTGGTGCGCCCAGTCGGCCCACAAGGTGATGGCCGTGCAGGAGGACGGCGGATCCATCGTCAACATCTCCAGCGTGTCCGGGACGCGCCCGTCGCCCGGCGCCTCCGCCTACGGCGCGGCCAAGGCGGGCCTCATCAACCTCACGCAGACGCTGGCCGTCGAGTGGGCCCCCCTGGTGCGGGTCAACTGCGTCACCGCGGGGCTCCTCGACACCGGCGCCGGCGACGACTTCTACGGCGGCGCCGAGGGCATGGAGCGCGCGACCGCCACCGTTCCCATGCAGCGGATGGGCACGCCGGCGGACGTCGCCGAGGCCTGCCTGTACCTCTCGAGCGAGGCCGCCTCCTTCGTGACCGGCGCCAACCTGCTGGTCCACGGGGGTGGGGAGCCCCCGCCCTATCTCGGGGCGGTGGCCGGTTCCTGAGGGGTCGTTTCGTGCCTGGGTGACCTCCCCGATTAGGGGTAAACGGGGGGTGGCCTGCTAGACAGTGCGACCGTGAAATTGGCGGTCCCCACCGAGACCCGTCCGGGTGAGCGCCGCGTGGCCCTCGTCCCCGACGTGGTCAAGAAGCTGGTGAGTTCGGGCTGGGAGGTCTGCGTGCAGGCCGGCGCCGGCACCGAGGCCGCGTTCAGCGACAGCGCCTACCGCGAGGCCGGCGCGAGGGTGGCCGCCGACGCCGCGTCGACGCTCTCGGGCGCCGGGCTCGTCGTGCGGGTCAACCCCCCGAGCGCCTCCGATGTGGCGGGGTTGCCGGAGGGCGCGACGCTGCTGAGCTTCTTCGGGGTGGCCCAGGCCGAGGACGCCGTGCGCGCGCTCGCGGCCAAGAAGACGACCGTCTTCAGTTTCGACCTGCTGCCCCGGATCTCGAGGGCCCAGGGCATGGACGCGCTCAGTTCGCAGGCGACGGTGTCGGGGTATCGAGCCGGGCTGAGCGCGGCCGAGCACCTGGCCAAGTTCTTCCCGATGTTCATGACGGCCGCCGGGACGGTGCCGCCGGCGAAGGTGCTCGTCATGGGCGTCGGCGTCGCCGGCCTGCAGTCCATTGCCACGGCGCGCCGGCTCGGCGCGGTCGTCAAGGCCTACGACGTGCGCGCCGCGGCCAAGGAGGAGGCCGAGAGCCTGGGCGCCACCTTCCTCGACACCGGGGTGTCGGCCGAGGGCACCGGCGGTTACGCCCGCGAGCTGACCCCCGAGGAGCTCGACCGCCAGCGCGCCGCGCTGGCCGAGGAGGTCGGCCGCTCCGACGTCGTCATCACCACCGCGGCGGTGCCGGGGCGCAAGGCCCCGGTGCTGGTCACGACGTCGATGGTCGAGGGCATGGCCGAGGGTGCCGTCGTCGTCGACATGGCGGCGGACCAGGGCGGCAACTGCGAGCTCACCGTGGCGGGCGAGGTGGTGGAGCACAACGGCGTGCACGTGGTCGGCATGGCCAACCCGCCCTCGGGCATGCCGACCCATGCCAGCTTCCTGTACGCCCGCAACGTGGCCAACGTGCTGGGGCTCATGGGCCCTGAAGGCGCCCTCGCTCCGGACTGGGACGACGAGATCGTGGCCGGCATGTGCGTGCTGCGCGACGGCGCCGCTGTCGCGCCCGCCGCGGTGGAGCTGCTGGGCGGGTCGGGCGGCGGGACACAAGGAGCGCAGTCGTGATGCATGTGCTGTTGGGGTCTGTGACCGGCTCGACCACCGGGATCGTCGGCTACCTGACCATCTTCGTCCTGGCGGCCTTCGTCGGGATCGAGGTTGTCTCCAAGGTGCCGAGCATCCTGCACACCCCGCTGATGTCGGGGTCCAATGCCATCCACGGCATCGTGCTGGTCGGCGCGATGACCATCATGGGTGAAGCCCACGGGACGGCCGAGGTCACCCTCGGCTTCCTCGCTGTCTTCCTGGCCACGCTGAACGTCGTCGGCGGCTTCGTGGTGACCGACCGCATGCTCGAGATGTTCAAGGGCAACCCGGGCGAGCGGACTCGCCGTCCGGCCGACCAGGCGCAGGCCGTCAAGGCGGAGGACGCCGCGCCGCCGAGCGCGACGCCGCCCCCGCCGCCCTCCGAGCCCAGCGGGGGCGCCGCCTGATGCTGGCTGTCTCCTTCACGCTGACGACCGCGCGCGACCTGGCGTATCTGATCGCCATCGCCGGCTTCATCTTCGCCCTGAAGGGCTTGAGCTCGCCCAAGCACGCACGCAGGGGCGAGCTGGTCGGCGCTGCATCGGCCGCGCTCGCCATCGGAATGACCTTCACGCTGCCGTCGCTGCGGCACTCGGGCTGGAACCTCACGCTGACGATCATCGCCATGGTGCTCGGCGCGGCGATCGCTGTGCCGGTGGCCCGCCTCGTGAAGATGACCGCGATGCCCCAGCTGGTGGCCGTCTTCAACGGCGTCGGGGGTGGCGCCGCCGCGTTGATCTCGATCGTCGAGCTGCTCCACCTGCACTCGCTCGGTCTGCAACCCGCCGTCTACGTCACCGCCGAGGTCATCCTGGGTGTGCTGATCGGGGCGGTGTCGTTCTCGGGGAGCGCGATCGCCTTCATCAAGCTGCAGGAGCTGATCACCGGGCGGCCCATCACCTATCCGGGCCAGCAGGTCATCAACGCACTCGTCGGCGGGGCCATCGGCGTCATGGTGATCCTGGCCCTGGTCACCGGGAGCATCATCTACGTCTGGATCATCCTGGTGCTCGCCCTCGTGCTCGGCGTGATCTTCGTGCTCCCCATCGGTGGCGCGGACGTGCCGGTGTTGATCTCCCTTTTGAACTCGTTCACCGGCCTGGCCGTCGCGGCCTCGGGCTTCGTGCTCGACTCCAACCTGTTGATCGTGGCCGGCACCCTGGTCGGTGCCTCGGGCATCATCTTGACCCGGCTCATGAGCAGCGCCATGGGTCGCTCCCTGCCGAACATCCTCTTCAGTGCATTCGGATCGGTCATCACGGCCACCGGCGGCGAGGAGGGCGACGCGTCCCGGCCGGTGCGGGCGGGGACGCCCGAGGACGTGGGTGTGCTGCTGGCCTACGCGCGCAAGGTCGTCATCATCCCGGGCTACGGCCTCGCGGTGGCCCAGGCCCAGCACACCGTGCGCGAGCTGGAGGAGGCCCTCAAGGCCCGCGGCGTCGAGACCTTCTTCGCCATCCACCCGGTGGCGGGCCGCATGCCCGGCCACATGAACGTGTTGCTGGCCGAGGCCAACGTGCCCTACGAGGACTTGAAGGAGATGGACGAGGCCAACCCCGAGATGTCGACGGCCGACGTCGCCCTGGTGGTCGGGGCCAACGACACGGTGAACCCGGCCGCCAAGTCGACGCCGGGCAGCCCGATTTACGGCATGCCCATCATCCACGCCGACGAGGCCGAGAACATCATCTTCTTGAAGCGGTCCATGCGACCCGGCTTCGCCGGCATCGACAACGAGCTGCTCTACGACCCCAAGACGACCATGCTCTTCGGGGACGCCAAGGACACCCTGCAGAAGCTGGTGGCCGCCGTCAACGACGCTTGAGCTCCGGAGCGGGGGCGGCGGGGCCTGCCCTGAACCCGCCTGATGTCTCTCCAGACTATAAACGTCATCGTTTATAGTCTGGAGAATTGTTGCCGGGGGGCGCTCGTGCGGCCGGCCACAAAGGGAAGCGGCGCCCGGGTTGCAGACCCGCAGCCTGGAACTTCGGCGCCGACCGTGAGATTCCGAAGGTCACGCCCGTTCTCCAGAGGATGGTGCTGGCTGACAAGCTGGCCCACCTCGTCAGGAGGGGCATTCCGTCGGGGATGGGGAGGAGAGCTGCGAGCGGATGGGCTCGGGTCCGGGAGCACGCGTCCGCCCTCGGCAAGCGCAAGTGGGCGCCCGCCCTCGGTGCCGTGGCGTTCTGCCTCGTCATGCTCGTCGCAGGTTTCGCCGTCGCCATGAGCGGCGGGTCCGCCGTTCCCGCGACCCACGGCGGCCACGCCCACGCCCGCCATGCGTCCACCGACAGCGACTTTTCCGACAATCCCGGCAACGCGGTCCTGAAGCAATTGGGCGCCACGGCTTCGCTCGCCCTGGCGCCGGCCACCGCGGCGCCGACGGCCACTCCGGCCACGCTGACCGATCAGCCACCGCTAGCGGCCCGCGAGGACTTCGCGTTCGCGCCCTACTGGACGCTGGCCCAGGCGCCCACCTTCAGCCTCACCGGACTGTCCACCCTGGCCTACTTCTCCATCGACGTGAACGGGAACGGGACGCTCGACGAGAGCGGCCCCGGGTGGAACGGCTTCCAGAGCCAGGACCTCGCCGACCTGATCACCCGGGCGCACGCCGCCGGAGAGCGGGTCGTGCTCACGGTCACCGACTTCGGGCAGAGCTCCCTCAACGCGGTCACGTCGTCGCCCACGGCCCCGGCCACCCTGTCGGCGGCGCTCATCCCGCTGCTGCAGGCCAAGTCGCTCGATGGGGTGAATTTCGACTTCGAGGGCGAGGGCAACGGCGATCAGGTGGGGCTCACCAACCTCATCACCGCGGTCGCCGGCTCGCTGCGGGCCGCCGATCCGCACTGGCAGATCACCATGGACACCTACGCCTCCTCGGCGGGCGACCCCAACGGCTTCTACAACATTCCCGCGCTGGCGCCGGCCGTCGATGCGTTCTTCGTCATGGACTACGAGCTCAACCTGGCCGGCACGGCGTCGGCGGCATCGCCGCTCACGAGCGGCATGTTCAGCACCCAGACGACACTGGCCCAGTACACCGCCGCCGCCCCGGCGTCGAAAGTCATCATCGGCGCACCCTTCTTCGGCATCGACTGGCCCACGAACAACGGGACGATGGCCGCCGGCGCGACGGGCGGCGCCGCCGACATTCCCGACTCGCAGGCGCAGGGCAACGGGCCCGAGTACTGGGACCCGGTCACCCACACCGCGTGGACGAGCTACCAGGTGGGCGGCCAGTGGCACGAGTCGTACTACGAGGGCGAGAACGGGCTGTTCGACATCTCGCAGTTGACGTCGCACTACGGCGCGCGCGGCGTGGGCATCTGGGCGCTCGGGATGGAGAGCAACGGCGCCCAGATGATCGCGGCGCTCGACGGGATCTCGCCCGGTGCTCCCCCCGGCACCGGGCCCCAGGCCACCGCGCCGAGCGCCCCCGCCGTGGCGGCCCCCGCGCCTGCGGGCGGGCCCCCCGCGTCAGCCGCGCCGCCTCCGGCCGCGGCACCACCCGCCGGCGGCGGTTCCGCCCCCGCCTCCGGTTCGGGTGCGGGCGCGCAACCGGCCTCACCGTCGGCGGCGGCGCCGGCCACGACCACCACGACGGCGACATTCATCACGGGGGTGTACAACGGCGCCACCGTGGCGCTGACGCCCGTCTCCTCGACCGGGGTGCTGAGTCTGGTGCAGGCGGGCACGCTGACCAACTTCCAGTCCAACGTGCCCGCCTACACGTGCCTGAACGGGGCCGCGCTGAAGGTGTTCGACAACGTGAACGGGAAGCAGGTGGCCGAGGCCGTCACGCCGGCCAACTGCATCGCCCAGGACTTCCAGCTGCCCTGACGCGCGGCGGCAACTTCCAGCTGCCCTGACCGGGCCATCTCACGGGCCGCCGGTAGCGTAGGTCAGGGCATGGACGGCGACCGGAGCACGCAGGACGAGGAAGCGGCCAGCCGCTTCCCGCTGGCCGTCCGCTCCCAGCGGGTGCTCCAGATCATCCTCGGCCTCTTCTGGATCCTCGACGCCGCCCTGCAGTTCCAGCCCTACATGTTCGGCCGCGGCTTCGTGAACTCGTTCATCCTGCCCAACGCCAGCGGGCAGCCCTTCGTCCTCGGTGACCTCATCACCCACGTCGGGAACTTCGTCGGGCCCGACATCGCGGTGTGGAACACGTTCTTCGCGTTGATCCAGCTCTTCATCGGCGTCGGCCTGCTCTTCCGGCGCTCGGTGCGCCCGGCCCTGGCGGTGTCGTTCGTCTGGGCACTCGGCATCTGGGTGATCGGCGAGGGACTCGGCATGCTCCTCACCGGCACGGCCAGTGCGCTCACCGGCGCGCCGGGGTCCGTGCTCATCTACGGGCTCCTCGGCCTCATGGCCTGGCCCCGGCCACCCCGGCGCTGGGTCGACTGGAGTGACCGCCCGGCCGGCGTCGCGTCGTCGGCCGCCGCTCAGGGCATCGGTCGCACCATCACGCCACTGGCCGCGTGGGCCGGCTACTGGTCCCTGGCCGCTGTGCTGTTCCTGCTACCGGCCAACCGGACCGCGACGTCGGTCCAGAGCGCCATTGTGGGCATGGCCGACGGCGCGCCGGGCTGGTACGCGCACTTCCTGACCGACGTCGGCAACCTGTTCTCGACCACCGGTACCCAGACGGCCTGGATCCTGGCCGCCGTGTCCGTCGTCATCGGTCTCGGCCCGCTGGTGGCCCGGCGCCCCGGCTGGTTCCTCGCCGCCGGCGCGCTGCTCGCGTTCTTGTTGTGGATTGCCGGGCAGGGCCTCGTGGGCAACGTCTTCACCGGGTCCGACACCGATCCCAACACGGGACCACTCGTGATCCTGCTGGCGGCGGCCATGGTGCCGACGGTCATCGCGTCGAAGGAGTCCTGGCGTTCGCCCGCCGCCGACATCCTGCAGCGGAGCCCCGCGGCGGCCATCTTCGGCGTCGCCGCCCTGGGCGCGGCGCTCGCACTGAGCGCCAGCTATCCCCCCGCCGCCCCCGAGTCGACGCAAGCCGCCATGGGAGGCATGGTGATGGACGGGAGCGGCGGCGGGAGCGGCGGGTCGACGGGCTCGAGCTCGCAGTCGGCCACCGCCAGCACCTGCGTCCCGCATCAGAAGGGCCTCAAGATCGCCGGGCTCGACCTGGCCAACACACCCTTGATGGTCATGGGCGGCAACAACTCCATGGACATGAACGGGGCCGACGCCAGCGCGGCGGCGGGGTTCAACACGACGACGCCCAACTGGCACTACACGGGCCCCGCGCTGCCGCAGGCCGAGGCGCAGGCCCTGCTGACGAACGGGAACAACGGGCCGATCGACATCCACATGGCCGAGAGCGGCTGCGCGCCGGCCCTGACGGCGGCGCAGGACATCGGCGCGGCGCAGTACGTCCAGGCAACCAGCGCGGCGGTGTCCCCCTACGCGACCCCCGCGGCGGCGGTCGCCGCCGGCTACGTCCCGGCCTCGCCCACGGACTACCCGGTCGTCGCGTACGTGAACCCGGCCATCGTGGCGGCCAACGCGGCGGCGCAGCGGACGCTCGACCCGCATCACGTCGACGGCCTCGTCTACGCGACGACGCCGTCGGGTGCGGACGTGCTCGTCGCGGCCATGTACATCCTGCCCTCCACCAAGACCACCGTCCCCATGCCCTACGGCGCGCTCGTGCAGTGGCACCGCCGCACCCAGGTGTGCGGCCCGGCCACGCCGTCGCCCGCCATGCCGTTCGACATCACCGGCTACCCGCCGTGCGCGAGCGGCTCGGTCATGCAGCCGACGCCCTACGTCTCGATGGTGTGGCAGGTCCCGGTGGCGGGCGGACCGCTGGCCATCCAGCCGCCCGACATCCAGATGGTCGAGGCGGCCGTGATGCAGTTGAGCGGGACGTCGGTTGCGTCGCAAGGATGAGAGGCCGCCGTCCGAATCCCCCTCACGGATGATCCGGCGGGGCCGCCCCCGTTCGTAACCTTGGTCCATGGCGGCTTCCCCCGATGTCATCGAGCGGCTCAGTTCGTGGGCGCGGCTCGACTTCTCACCCGCGCACCGTCCACCGCAGTGGTGGCGGCTGGCGCTGGCCACGGTCCTCGCCGTGGCCCTCTCGCTGGCCGCCGACGCCGCGCTGGTGGCCGTCGGCACGAGGCTGTTCCCCGCGACGGAGGGCTACGTGCACTTCCAGTTCGACGACTACGCCCGTCTGACGATCCTGGGGGTGCTGATCGCCTGCGCCGGGTGGCCGGTCGTGACCCGCATCTCGTCGGCCCCGCGCTGGCTGTTCTTCCGCCTCGCCGTGCTGATCACGCTCGTGCTGTTCCTGCCCGACCTCTACATCTGGCACCAGCGCCAGCCGGCCCAGGCGGTCCTCGTCCTGATGGCGATGCACGTGGCCATCGCACTGGTGACCTACAACCTGCTGGTGCACGTGGCGCCGGTACGCGTGCGGGTGCAGCGACGGGGGTCGAATCGGGTGGCGGAAGCGCCGACGTCCCCGCAGAACGCAGAGCGCGCGGTCGGTAACGCCTAACGCGGCGCGATGGTGTCGACCGCCGCGAGCACGTCGGCACCCGGGCGCCACGAACCGCCGGCGACGTTGGCGGCGATCTGCTCTGGCCGGGTGGCCCCGGCGATGACCGAGGCCACCGCGGGACGCGCCAGCAGCCAGCCGAAGGCCAGGTCCAGCACGCTGTGGCCCTCCCGCTCGGCCAGCTCGTCCAGGGAAGCGACGGCGGCCAGGCGCTCGTCGGAGAGCTGGCTCGCGGCCCGGTCGCCCATGGCGGCCAGGCGGGTGCCCTCGGGCGCCGGCTCGCCCAGCTTGTACTTGCCGGTGAGGAGCCCGCTGGCCAACGGGAAGTAGGGCAGGAACGCGGTGCCGGTGCGGTCGCAGAACTCGAGGACGCCGTCTTCGGGCTCGCGGTAGAGGAGGTTGTACTGGTTCTGCACGCTGACGAACCCCGGCCGGCCGGCCGGGGTGGCCGCGGCGGCGTCGGCCAGCATGTCGGCGCTGAAGTTGGAGCAGCCGAACTCGCGGATCTTGCCCTCGTCGACGAGCTCGCCCAGCACGCCGATGGTCTCGGCGATCGGGGTCTTCTGGTCGGGCACGTGCTGCTGGTAGAGGTCGATGCGGTCGGTGCCGAGCCGGGACAGGCTGTCCTCGACGGCCGTGCGGATGTAGGCGGGG
This sequence comes from uncultured Acidimicrobiaceae bacterium, assembly GCA_963719485.1. Taxonomy (GTDB): domain Bacteria; phylum Actinomycetota; class Acidimicrobiia; order Acidimicrobiales; family RAAP-2; genus Bog-473. Next base: position 787,935 of record OY970387.1, on the reverse strand, counting down.
GACGCCCCACCCTCGTGTCCCTCGTAGGGCGCGCCGAACTTGGTGGCCAGCACGATGTCGTCCCGGCGGGCGCCGAGCGCGGCGCCCAGATACGTCTCGCTCTTGGTGCCGCCGTAAATGTCGGCGGTGTCGAAGAAATTGATCCCCGCACTCAGGGCGGCGTCCACGACGGCCGCCGTCTCCGTGCGCCCGATGCGCATGCCGAAGTTGTTGCAGCCCAGGCCGACGACGCTGACCTGCAACGAGCCGATCGTGCGTGTCTCCATCGGCACTCTCCCTCCTGACGGCCGGTCTCCTGCGGGCGGACCGGGACGGCAGTACTGTACCGGCGACTTCAGGTCGGGGATCCGGAGAATGACGAGGAGGCCGCAATGGCAGCAGGCGCAGTGGACGCGACGATCGCAGCCACACCCGACGAGGTGTGGAAGAAGGTGGGCGATTTCGCCGCCGTCGGTGATTTCTTCCCGGGGATCGAGTCCTTCCGCATGGAGGGCGACGAGCGGATCATCGGCATGTTCGGCATGGAGATCCGCGAGCGGCTCCTGGCTCGTGACGAGGAGAGCCGCGTGCTCAGCTACTCGGTGGTCGGCGGCGTCCCCATCGATCGCCACACCGCCGTCATCTCGGTCGAGCCCGACGGCGACGGCTCCAAGGTGATCTGGGCCTACGACGTGTCCCCGGACGAGATGGCGCCGATCTTCGGCGACACCTACCAGGGCGCCCTGGCCGCGCTGGCGGGGTCCTTCTCGTAGCGGTCCCACCAGCGGAATGGGTGGGCGCGGGGGCGCCTCGCCTACCCTGACCCCATGCACCCAGGCGCGGCGGACGCACCGGTCGGCACGACACCCCGGGCGCCGGCGCGTACCCCGAAGCCGCGTCCGCTGACCGAGGACGTGCCGCGCATCTACCCGCGGCGCCTCCCCGACCCCACCCACCGCGACCTCCTCCGTCGCAGCCGCACCATCGCCAAGGTCGTGGCGATCCGCTTCGCGCCGACGGCGTTCCGCCAGCTGCGGACCATCCGCCAGGGCCCGCTCCCGGCGGCGCAGCTGGCCCGCCCGCTCCGCAAGAGCTTCCAGGACCTCGGCGGCACCTTCATGAAGTTCGGCCAGATCATCGCCTCGTCGCCGGGGATGTTCGGCGACGACGTGGCCGACGAGTTCCGCGCCTGCCTCGACACCGGGCCCCCGGTGCCGTTCCCCGACGTGCGCCAGCGGGTGGAGGAGGACCTCGGCCTGTCGCTGCGTGACGCGTTCGCCGAGTTCGAGCCCGACCCGATCGGCACCGCTTCCATCGCCGTCGTGCACCGGGCCCGCCTCCTGGACGGGCGGACCGTGGCGGTCAAGGTCCTGCGGCCGCACATCGAGCACGTCGTGGCCACCGACCTCGACCTGATGCAGCCGTTGCTCGAGATCCTGGTCCGTCAGACCGGGGACCAGATGGCCGGCTCCACGCTGCAGCTGCTCGACGGCTTCCGGGTGCAGATCGGCGAGGAGATGGACCTGCGCAACGAGGCGCGCTCCCTCACCCACTTCCGCCGGCTGCAGAACGAGTTCGACCTGAAGATGATGGCCGTGCCCGAGCCCTACCCGGAGCTCTCGGGCCGCAACGTGCTGACGATGGAGTTCTTCGACGGCGTCCCCATCGACGACCTGGCCCGGGTGGCCGACCTCGGCTTCGATCCCACGCCGCTGGTGCAGGAGGTGATGCGGGCCTTCTTCCTGACCACGGTGCGCTGGGGCGCCTTCCACGGCGACGTGCACGCCGGCAACATGATGCTGCTGCGCGACGGCCGCATCGGTGTCATCGACTGGGGGATCGTGGGCCGGCTCGATCCCTCGACGCACCGCTTCTTCATCGCACTGCTCTCGGCCGCCATGGGCGACGAGGCGGCCTGGCCGGTGGTGACCAAGCACATCACCGACGTCTACGGGCCCGCCATCGCGGTCGCCGTCGGCCTGTCCGGCGACGAGCTCACCGCGTTCTTCCGCTCCATCATGGAGCCGGCGCTGACCCGGCCCTTCGGGGAGGTCAGCCTGGCCGGCATGATGCAGACGATTCAGCTGCAGATGGCCAAGGCGCAGGGGGTGGAGGCGCACCAGCGCAGCGTCCGGGCGATCCTGCGCCGCCTCCGGACCCAGCGCAAGGTGCGGCGGATGGCCGACGAGTCCGGCGGGCTCATGTCGGACTTCGACCGTGGCACGTTCCTGCTGGCCAAGCAGCTGATGTATTTCGAGCGCTACGGCCGGATGTTCGTCTCGGAGGTCCCCATTCTCAACGACCGGGCCTTCATCGAGCAGCTGCTGGCCGGGGTGGACATGTCCAGCCTCGGTTGAGCGGCCGATCGAGGGCCGGTTGAGCGGGCGGACCTGGCACGAAACTGGAATCTGTTCTAGTTTCACCCCGGGCCCGCCGGTGGCCCCCGACACGGGGAGGTGACATGGCAGAGGAGGCGGTGATCTACCGCGCCGACCACGTCCTGGAGTACCCCTACGTGCGCTCCGTGGGGCCCGTCGTGGGGGCCTTCCTCACCGGGTTGCGCGACGGCAAGGTCGTCGGCATCCGGGGCACGGGCGGGCGCGTCATCGTCCCGCCGACCGAGTACGACCCCGAGACGGGGGAGGAGACGTCCGGCGTGGTGGAGGTGGGGCCCGAGGGCACGGTCACCACGTGGTCCTGGGTGGCGCACCCCCGTCCCAAGCACCCCCTGCAGGAGCCCTTCGCCTGGGTGCTGGTCCGCTTCGACGGCGCCGACACCTCGTTCCTCCACGTGCTGCCGGCGTCGAGCCCGGACGAGGTCTCGACCGGCATGCGCGTGCGCCCCGAGTTCGCCCCCGAGGAGGAGCGCGTCGGCCACGTGAAGGACATCAGCCACTTCGTGGCGGTGGGCGGCGGGTCGTGAGCGAGCGCGAGCCGGTGACGATGATGGCGGCCACCACGCACCTCGACTACGTCTTCACGGCCGGAGTGGCCATGAGCAAGAACCTGCACGGGTACGAACTGGGCAGGTTCATCGGGCAGCGCTGCCCCAAGTGCAAGAAGGTCTACGTGCCCTCGCGCGGGTCGTGCCCGACCGACGGCGTGCCAACCGACGAGGTCGTCGAGCTGCCCAACACCGGCACCATGACCACCTACTGCGTGGTCAACGTCCCCTTCGCCGGCCAGTCGATCGAGATCCCTTACATCTGCGGTCAGATCCTGCTCGACGGCGCCAACCTGTCGTTCATGGGCCTCATTCAGGAGATCCCGATCGACGAGATCCGCATGGGCATGCGGGTCGAGGCCGTGTGGGCGCCGCCCGAGGAGTGGGGACCGACGTTGGCCTCGGTCAAGTACTTCCGTCCCACCGGCGAGCCCGACGCCGACTACGAGACGTACAAGGAGTATTTGTGAGCGAGTTCCCCGGGCTCGTCTCGGGCCGCCGGCCGGTCGGAGTGGTGTCCTTCGCCCAGTACGACAACGTGCGCCGCGAAGACGAGCGCAACGAGGTCGAGATGCTCATGCCGGTCGTGGCCGAGGTGTTCGGCAACATCGGCATCACCAAGGACGACGTCGGCTTCATCTGTTCGGGCTCCACCGACTACCTCGTCGGCGGCCCCTTCTCCTTCGTCGCGGCGCTCGATGCTGTCGGGGTGTGGCCGCCGCGGGCCGAGTCGCACGTCGAGATGGACGGCGCCTGGGCGCTCTACGAGGCCTGGGTGCTGCTGCAGGAAGGCGAGATCGACGCTGCCCTCATCTACGGCTTCGGACGTTCGTCGATGGGCGACCTCACCGAGATCATGTCCGTGCAGCTCGACCCCTACTACCTGGCGCCGTTGTGGCCGGACCCCACCTCGCTGGCGGCGCTACAGGCGCAGGCCATGATCGACAAGGGCACGGCCAGCGAGGCGGACTTCGCCGCCGTGGCCAGCCGCTCGCGACGCTCGGCGCTCTCGAATCCCAAGGCCCAGGTGGCCTACGACCGCTCGCCGGCCGAGCTGCTGGCCGAGGACTACGAGGTCGCGCCGCTCCGCCGGCACGCCCTGCCGCCGCTCACCGACGGCTGCGCCGCCGTCGTCCTGGCCGCGGGCGAGCGGGCCTACGAGCTCTGCGAGCGACCGGCCTTCATCACGGGCATCGACCACCGTATTGAGACGCACTCGGTCGGCGCCCGTGACCTCACCCTCTCGCCCTCGACGAAGCTGGCCGGGGAGAAGGCCGGCGTCGGGGCCAAGAAGGTCGACGTGGCCGAGCTGCACGCGCCGTACGCCCACCAGGAACTCATCCTGGCCGAGGCGCTGGGCCTGGGCGACGGTGTCGCCCTCAACCCGTCGGGCGGCGCGCTGGCGGCCAACCCCATGATGTCGGCGGGTCTGATCCGCATCGGCGAGTCGGCCCGGGCCATCTGGTCGGGGCAGGCCGACCGGGCCGTGGCGCACGCGACCTCGGGACCGTGCCTGCAGCAGAACCTCGTGTGCGTGCTGGAGGGGGTGTAATGGCGGAGCGCTGCGCAGTCATCGGCGTCGGCCAGACGGTGGCCAAGTCCAAGCGCGAGGACGTGTCGATTGCCGGGCTCGTTCGTGAAGCCGCGCTGGCGGCCCTGGAGGACGCCGGGCTCACCTTTGCCGACATCGACGCCGTGGTCGTCGGCAAGGCCCCCGACATGTTCGAGGGCGTCATGATGCCCGAGCTCTACCTCGCCCCCGCGCTCGGTGCCGTGGGTAAGCCGATGTTCCGCGTGCACACGGCCGGCTCGGTGGGCGGGTCGACCGCGATTGTGGCGTCGCACCTCGTGGCGTCGGGCATCCACGAGCGCGTCCTCACCGTGGCGTTCGAGAAGCAGAGCGACTCGGACGCCATGTGGGCGCTCTCGGTGCCCCAGCCCTTCTCCGCGCCGCTCCTCGCCGGCGCCGGCGGGTACTTCGCCCCCATCATCCGGGCCTACATGTACCGGTCGGGTGCGCCGAGCGACATCGGCATGATGGTGGCGGTCAAGGACCGGCTGCACGCGTTGAAGAACCCCTACGCGCACCTCCACCTGCCCGACATCTCCATGCAGATGGTCGAGGACTCGATCATGCTGTGGGACCCGCTGCACTATCTCGAGTCGTGCCCGTCCTCCGACGGCGCCGCCGCCATGGTCATCGGTTCGGAGAAGGCCGCCGGTGCGGCGACGGCGGCGACCGGGCGGCCACCCGCCTGGATCCATGGCATGGCCATGCGCTCGGAGCCGACCATGTTCGCCGGCCGGGACCAGGTCAACCCGCAGGCGGGCCGCGACTGCGCGGCCGACCTCTACCGCCAGGCCGGCATCGCGAACCCGCGGTCCGACTTCGACATGGCCGAGGTCTACGTGCCCTTCAGCTGGTACGAGCCGATGTGGCTCGAGAACCTCGGCTTCTGCCCCGAGGGCGAGGGCTGGAAGCTCACCCAGGCCGGTGCAACGTCGATGATCGAGGGCGGGGACATCCCGTGGAACTGCTCGGGCGGCGTGCTGTCCTCCAACCCGATCGGCGCGTCGGGGATGCTCCGCTTCCTCGAGACGGCCCTGCAGGTGCGGGGGATGGCGGGCGAGCACCAGGTGCCCGACGCCCGCCGGGCCCTCGGCCAGGCCTACGGTGGCGGTTCCCAGTTCTTCGCCATGTGGGTCGTCAGCGCGGACCGGCCCTGAGGCGCGAGGCCCTGCCGGTATGCTCGGCGGAGCCCAACCAGCCCTGACCAGGAGGTCTCCGTGAAGGTCGTCGTGGACTTCGACGAGTGTGCCAGCAACGCCGTGTGCATGGGGATCCTGCCCGAGGTCTTCGAGGTGCGGGACGACGGCTACCTGTACGTGCTCAACGAGAACCCGCCCGAGGAGTTCCGCGAGCGCCTGCGCGAGGCGGTCAACGGCTGCCCGACCGGCGCCATCTCCATAGAGGAAGACTGACGCCCGGCCCCTCCCCCTGCATCCCGCCGGCGCCCGGGGTGCGCCGGCACACCCCATGACCGACCCGACCACCCCGATACGGGCGCGCTTCGCGCCGTCGCCGACCGGCTACTTCCACGTCGGGAGCGCGCGGGCCGCGCTGTTCAACTGGCTGTTCGTGCGCCAGCACGGCGGCACGTTCATCCTGCGGATCGAGGACACCGACGAGGCCCGCAACCGGCCGGAGTGGACGGACGGGATCATCACCGCCCTGGACTGGCTCGGCATGGCCCCCGACGAGGGCCCCTACTTCCAGTCGGCCCTGGAGCCGGCGCATCAGGCGGCGATCGAGGCGCTGTGGGACAGCGGCGCGCTGTACGCCTGCGCCTGCACGCGGGAGGAGATCGACGAGCGCACGAAACAGCGGGCGGCGGCGGGGGACCCGACCCCGGGCTACGACGGCTACTGCCGCGACCTCGGGCTGCCGCGGGGGGACGGGCGGGCCCTGCGCTTCCGCACGCCCGACGAGGGCGTCGTGGAGGTCGACGACCTCGTGCGCGGCGAGGTCGAGTTCCCGCAGCGCGCGCTCGAGGACTTCATCTGCGTGAAGGGGAACGGCAAGCCGCTCTTCGTGCTGGCCAACGCGGTCGACGACCGGACCATGGCAATCTCGCACGTGATCCGCGGCGAGGACCAGCTGCCGACGACACCGCGCCAGATCATGCTGTGGGGCGCCCTCAACCGGGCCGAGGGCGTCGACCTGCCGCTGCCCGCCTACGCGCACCTGCCACTGCTCGTCAACGAGCAGGGGAAGAAGCTCTCCAAGCGGCGCGACCCCGTCGCGGTGGAGATGTACCGCGAGCAGGGCTACCTGCCGGGCGCGTTCCGGAACTATCTGGCGCTGCTCGGCTGGAGCCCGGGCGACGAGGAGATCGTGCCGCTGAACGTGATCCTTGATCGCTTCCGGCTGGAGGACGTGCAGCGGTCGCCGGCCTTCTTCGACGTCAAGAAGCTCTCGCACATGAACGGCGTCTACCTCCGTGCGCTCACGGTGGACGAGTTCGTGGCGGCGGCGCGCCCGTGGGTCGACCCGGTGCCGGGGGAGTGGGCACCGGGGGGCTGGCGCGACCCCGACACGGGGGAGCCCGCCGTCGCACCGCCGGCCTGGGCGCCCGATCGCTTCGACGCCGGGGTTTTCGCCGCGCTGGCCGCGGTGACCCAGGAGCGGGTGGCGGTGCTGGGCGAGGTGCCGGAATTGGTCGACTTCCTCTTCCTGGAAGACGCGCCGGACGACCCGGACAGCTGGCAGAAGGCGATCGCCGGCGACGAGGGCGCGCCGCGGATTCTGGCCGACGCGCTGGCCGCCTACGAGACCTGCCCCTGGGACAAGGACTCGCTGCACGAGGTCACGCTGGCCATCGCCGAGACGGTGGGGCGCAAGCTGGGCAAGGCGCAGGCGCCGATCCGGGTGGCGGTGATGGGTCGCACCCGCGGCCTTCCGCTCTTCGACTCGCTGGCAGTGCTGGGCCGCACCGAGACGTGCCGGCGGCTCGCGGTCGCGCTCGCCCGCGTGACGCCCGCCGCTTGATGCTCCTCGCTCCCCTGCGCTGGGCGCTGCGCATCGCGATCGTCGTTGTGGCGGCGATCGTCCTCTACTTCGCAGTCACCTTCGTGCAGGTGTGGCTGACCTCGCGCCAGTACGACCCGCACCCGGCGGGCGCGATTCTGGTCATGGGGGCGGCGCAGGACAACTGCAGGCCCACGGAGGACTTCAAGGCTCGGCTGGACCAGGCGCTGACGCTCTACCACCAGGGCTACGCCCACCTGATCATGCTGACGGGGAGCAAGCAGCCGGGAGACAGGTGCACCGAAGCGGAGTCGGGTGCCATGTATCTCGAGGCCCGGGGCGTGCCGAACGGGGACATTCTAGAAGCGGGTGGCAACGACAGCTACGAGAACGTCGCGGACGCGCAGAAGCAGCTGGGGGCGCACGACGCCCGGGTCGTGCTCGTCACGACGGACCCCTTCCACGAGGACCGCTCCATGGCCATCGCGTCGAACCTCGGCCTGACCCCGTCGCCGACGCCGACGCAGTCCTCGCCGATCACGGGCTGGTCGACCGTGCCGTACTTCGCCAAGGAGACCGTGGGCGTCGGGCTGGGGCGGATCATCGGGTACAACCACCTGGAGTGGCTGCACGACGCCTGATGAGCCGGATGGGCGCTGTCGTCAGCCGGTCGTGCTGGTGGTGGTCGAGGCGGGTGGAGGCGCCGGCGTCTTGAAGCTGATCCGGACGACGGTGCCCAGGCCCTGGGCGGTCCCGACGCCGATGACGCACGTGGCGTGCCCGACGGTGCCGCAGTAGCCGTCGCCGATGATGCCGGCGGTGACGCGGTAGTGGGAGCTGAACGTGCCGTTGGCGCTGACCCGGAGTGCCTGGGCGTGCGTGATGTCGCAGTGGGGGGTGTCGGTGGCCGGGTTCATCCGCCCCCGGACCGCAGTGGTGCACTCGGTGATGAACCAGGTCCGAGGGCTGCCGCCAGAGGACTTCGGCAGGCCATGTCCGCTGACGGTGACGTTCTGGCCGGGCTTGAGGCTCTGGCTCGGGGTGACCTTGACGACGAGGCCCTGAGTGCCGGCCTGGGCCGGACCGGCCAGTACGACAATGCCGACGACCGCCGCCAGGGCGGCGACGACGACGGCTACGGACCGCAGGTGCATGCCGAGGACCTCCGAACCCGGGTTCACCCCCGGGGGAGAGCCCCGGGGCGACGCATCTTTCCACCGGGCCCCTCGCGATTCAACGCGCCCCCCGTCCTGGTCAACGGGGGGAACTCCGGCCGCAGGTCGCTCGGCTATTCTGAACGCCCACCCATTCGGGGGTGGTGTAATCGGCAACACGACTGGTTCTGGTCCAGTTATTGAGGGTTCGAGTCCTTCCCCCCGAGCACCGGCGGCCTCCGTATCGTGTCATTGGAGACCACCGCTCGGCCCCATCGTCTAGAGGCCTAGGACACCACCCTCTCAAGGTGGCGACACGGGTTCGAATCCCGTTGGGGCTGCAAAGAAAGACCAGTTCAGAGGCCAAGTCTGCTCCCTGAACTCCAGCAGCACAGCCAAGTTGCCCATCCTTTTGCCCAACTATTCAGGTACAGTTGGGCAAACCTGATGGACAAGGTGGAGGCAGCAGACATGCCGGGCTCTATGCGCCAACGGGGTGAGAACTCGTGGAACCTCAGGGTCTACGCCGGCCGTGACGCAGTCACCGGACAGAAGATCTCCATCGAGCGAACGGTGCGCGGCAACAAGCGCGAGGCATCCAAGGTGCTGGCCGCCATGGTGGCCGAGGTTGACCGGCGGCCGGTCACGTCGGCCGCGAAGGGAACGGTGGCGCAGCTCTGCAGGGAGTGGCTCGACCACGCTTCCCCGAGCTTCTCGCCCAAGACGGTCGAGACCACGCGGATGTACATCGACGATCCGATCATTCCCCTGCTCGGGTCTATGCCGGTCGCGAAGCTCACTCCGGCAGACTTGGATCGCTTCTACCGCCAGCTGCTCAAGGTCGGTCGTTCCCGTGGGCCCTACGCCCCTGCCACAATCCGACGTGTTCACGGCATCATCCGAAGGGCGTTGGCCCAGGGAGTCCGCTGGGGTTGGATCCCGCATAATCCAGCCATCGATGCCTCGCCTCCGCGCGTGCCGATGAAGGAGCTGAAGCCGCCCGATCCCGATCAGGTCGTGCAGCTGTTCAGGCTCGCCCAGGAGTCGGACCCGGAGCTAGCCACCTTCATCATGCTGGCGGCATCGTCGGGAGCGAGACGAGGCGAGCTCCTAGCCCTGCGTTGGAGCGACATCGATCTTGACGGTGCAAGGCTGTCGATCGAGCGGGGCATCGTGCGGGTTGGCGACGACCTCATCGAACAAGGCACCAAGACGCACCAGAGTCGGCGGATCTCCCTCGATGCCGGGACCGTTTCCGCGTTGCAGGTCCACCGGAATCAGATGACCGATCGGGCCCGGGTTGCCGGCTCCGCAGTAACGTCCGGGAGTTTCGTGTTCAGCCACGCGGTCGACGGTTCGGCACCTTGGCACCCAGATTCGACGTCGCGAGCCTTCCGGAAGATCTGTCAGCAGGCCGGAGTCAAGGGCGTACGACTCCATGATCTCAGGCAACTATGTGGCGACCCGCCTCCTCACCGCAGGCGTCGACGTGCGGACGGTCGCTGGAAGGCTTGGCCATCGGAATCCCAGCACGACCCTCAACGTCTATTCGCACTTCGTTCCAGAATCAGATCAAGAAGCAGCCGACGCACTTGGGCGAATCTTTGAGGATGCTGCAAACCTCACCGAGTCGATCGAGTGAGTAGCGGTACGCATGCGCCGCTGAACCCCACGCCGTCAGCGGACTCCGAGCGCCTCCTTGAGGAGAGCCGGGCCGAGACCACCACCCAGAAAGTGGGAGGGAAAATCGACCTCAGCGAGCTCCCGGGTCACGCCGAGATCGCGTTCCCCGGCGGCCGGCCGGTCGAGAGCCAGTTCTGCCCCAGACGCATGCGCTCGGTGAGCTGCTCAATGCTGGCGGTGGCAACGCCTTCAATACCCAGGGCCACGTTCAGCGCGGCATTGACGTCGTGGTGGTCCAATCCGTGCGCGTAGGCGACGCGCCCGACCATCCGATGGTTGGCCGCCCGCAGGTCACGGCGGTGTCGGTGCGCGGGTGTCCCCGCTGCAGCGGCCAGTTCCACTGGGTCGTCTGCCCGCACAAGGCGGAGCAACACCGCCACCGTGGGCGTGGGCAGACCGGACGTCTCGGGGCTCTGTGCTTTCAGTTCGGCCGCCCGGGTGAGCTCGGCGGCGCTGAACTCGGCCCCCTCGTAGATGCCGCCGGCGTCAGTGGCTTCGGACGTGATGGGCATGAAGCCGCTGTGCGTGCGGGTTCCAGTTCCATCCGGGGTTTGTGGGCTCTCCAACAGGGTGTCGACCTCCTCGTTGAGCACATGGTCACGCTGGGCGCGGATCGTGGCCGCGTAGGAGCGCAGCCGTGGATCGTCGGGGATGAAGCACGACGCCGTCTCCCCCGAGTCCGGGTCGAGCACCCGGACCAGACGACCGACGGCCTGGCGGAAGAAGAGTTCGCTGGTGACCGGTGCGGCGTAGACGCCCACGCGCAGTCGGGGGATGTCGACCCCCTCGGACACCATGCGCACCGCGACGATCCAAGGCGCGGTGTCCTTGGCGAAGCGCTCGATGCGCTCGTTAGCTTCGGGATCGTCGCACGTGACCACGACCGGGTCGGCCCCATGGCGGGTGCGCAGCAACTCGGCGATCCCCCGTGCGTGCGTCTGGTCGGCCGCGAACACCAGGCCGGCCGCGTCATCGATGTCGTGACGCACGGCAGCCAGCTCTCGGTGCGCTTCGTCGAGGACCGAGGTCAGCCAGTTGCCCTCGAGGGTCAGGGCGGTGCGCAGGCGCTGGTTGGCCAGGGGCTCGTCGAGCTCGTCGTCGAAGGTGGCCTCGAGCACCTCGCCGTACGAGGTGGCCCACTCCATCCGCCCGCCGCGCCGGGGGAAGTAGACGGGCCGACAGACCCCGTCGGCGATGGCCTCGCCGTAGTCGTAGGTGATGTCGGCCGTGCCGGCGCTGTCGACGTAGCGGACGAATGGGATGGCGTTGTTGTCCGAGCGGAACGGCGTACCCGAGAGTGAGATGCGCCAGCGCGCCGGCTCAAAGGCGTGGCGCAGCGCATCGCCCCACGACCGCGAGTCGCCACAGTGGTGGATCTCGTCGAAGAGGCACACCGCGGAGCGCGTGGCCACGTGGCGGCGCATGAGATCGGGGAGCGCGGCGACCTGGGCGTACGTCACCACAACGCCGTCGAAGCCGGTCGGCATGACCCCGTCAGCGTTGGACCAGTCGGGGACGAGTTCAACGCCGCAGCTGGCGATGTCGTCGGCCCACTGACCCTTCAGCCGCTCGGTCGGCACCACGACGACGACCAACTCGGCCCGGCCCGCCCGCCGGTGGCGCCCGGCGATAGTGCCGCCCAGCTTGGTCTTGCCCGCTCCCGGGGTGGCAACGACCAAGAAATCCCGGGGCAAGGTGGCGTCGTAGGCCTCAAGGGCACGGCGCTGCCAGCGCCGGAGCGGCTTCGCGCGCTGACCCAAGGCGTCTCGGGCGCCCAGCACCGCATTGCAGCCCGGGCAGGCAGGCGTACCGTTGACCACGTCGGTCTCGCCTCCTGTGGCGAAGGCAAGCACGTGGTCGCCGTGCCAGCCCTCAGGCAGCGGTTCGTCGCATTCGGAGCACCGACCGTCCGTCTGGAGGAACATGGCCACGCGCTGGGCGGCTGAGAATCTACGGGGCTGAGTCATGCCCGCTCCTTTCGTGGGTGATACGTTGACAACGGACAGCGTGCCATGCAGGATGGGACCATGTCGAGGGACGAAGCCTCACGATTTCGTATCACTCCATGGCCCAGCGTGGTTGAGCTCCCCCAGCGCATTGCGGTGCCACGCCTGGTTGGCCTCGGGCAGACCGTCAACGTCGGTCAGACCGGCTACGAGGGCTATGGCAAGGACGAGTGGACCACCCGGATCGAACTCGGGCCCCTCGAGGAGAGTTTCGACACCATCGGCCCATTTGAAGTTCGGGACTCACGAGCGCCTGAGGAGCTCTGGCACGAGTGGGTCCATATCGACCCCGGGTTCCGCGCCGAGTACCCGGGCTGTGAGGAAGGCATGCTCCGGGCCGCGGCGCGCGAGGAGGAGTGGCCGAGCGCGCTGGTCATCGAGGACGCACCACCCCGGCTCGTCGAGCTGCCCGACGAGCTCTTCTTGCGCGAATTCCTGGCGGTGAACATCGCTGTGGACGCGACGCTGATCGACTTCGTCGGCCAGTGGGGACCCTTGAGTCTGCCGATGCCGGACAAGGACACCGGGACCGTCTCGTTGGTTCCTCGGGCGTGGCAGGCCCTTACGCAGCGCGACGTTGTGGGGTTCCGCGCCGGGGAACTCTCCTACAAAGAGGAGCTCGAAGAGCGGGTCGCCGCGATGGGTGACGTGCGCGCCGCCATCGAGACTCAGCACCGGCACGAGGAAGAGCGCAAGATCCGAGTGTCGCGGGAAGCGGGTGCGAATCCCTTCGACGCCCAACTTGATGAGGGGTGGCGGGCCGAGGGGCGGCATCGGATTGCGCTGTGGAGCGACGACCGCATCTACCACGGCAGCGTGGCGGAAGAGAAGACCATCACCTCGGAGGCCGACCCGCGGTATGTCGTCAGCGTGCGCGCCTACTCGTTGCCGGCCCAGCGCTACGCCATTGGGCTCTACCAGGCGGTGATCGAGTCGTGGCTGACCATCGACGTGTCTGCCGGTGTGAACCCCGCCACCCTGGGTCTCGATCTCGACGACGAGCAGGCCCGGATCTGGTCGTCCCGAGGACTCGATGTTCCTCGGGATGTCTTCGAGATGCTGAACACCATCTGCGCTGTCGTCTCCGAGGGGGCGGCGATGGCGGGCCCTCGAATCGAACTGACCCACCCGCGACTCGAGGCCCTTGGAGGGGCCTACGGACGCCCCATTCCGGGGATCGCTGGCGCCATAGCCGTGCAGTTGCTCGGCTGGGTTGCCGAAGGCGTCCCAGCGAGGCGATGTGCCAACGAAACGTGTGCCAACTGGTTTACCCGCCAACGCGGGCGGGCCGTCGCAGGCCAATTCCGTACGACCGGGGTGCTCTACTGCTCCTCGGCATGTGCTCGGGCCCAGGCCTCGCGCAAATATCGGCGGCGGAACCGCAGCCGAGGGTAGGGCGCTCCCTCCGCGTGACGCTAACGCAGGTCCTGGTGCTCAGACCGCCTTTGGCCTCCCTCCTCAGGCGCTTGGCGCTTGGAGGAGGCTTAGCTAGGTTGGGCCCCCCAGGGTCTCTTGCGCCACTCAGAGAGTCGCCCCTCCGCCCACACGAGCCGAACTCGACCCCACTCGGGACGGCCGCCTTACCAACGGACGAAGGCGCATACCCGAGCTTTGCCCGTCACCGCCGGAGCTGGCTCCACGGCAACGGATGCGGCAGTCAAAGGAGCGGAGGTATCCACGTAGCGATCCGCATCGAACGAATGTGGGTTACGGCGGGGAGCTGAGACGGGCTTACGCCGCCAGCAAGATCGGTTGCGTCAATCGGCCAAATCGTGGCGTAGAGGCGCATGGGGAGATCCGGCACTGGCGTGGGGTGCTTCGATCGGGCGTAAATGACCGTGTCATCGACCAGCCAGCGAATGCCCGACGGATCCCATTCGATCGCGTAGCGATGAAAGTCCGCCGACGCATCGAACCCGAGGTCGACCAGAACGGGTGTGCCCCGCGAGCCGTAGTTGTATTTATCTTCGGCAATCCCTGGGTTGTAGTAGACGTTGGCTAGAAGCTTTGTCGGTTCGCGGCCGAGGAACTCCAGATCGATTTCCTGCCAAGGGTCCCTTCGGTAAAGGAATAAGCCCGTCAGGATCCCGTCGGCGGCTGCCGGGCGCATCTCCGCTTCGAAGCGTCCGAACTTCAACCACCGATCAGGTTCCTCAGAGGTTGCGAATCCACCTGCTGTGTATTCCCGATCGCGGCAACGCTGTGATCGAACCTCGATCCGAGCGCCCCCTTCTGAATTGGTTGTGATGTTCGCTGATCGAAACATTGCAAGATTCGTATCGAAGGTATCGGTGAGCTTGGTCCAGCGCCCCTCACGAAGTTGAGCAAGATCGTCTTCCACGATCCCGCGAAATTCTCCACCGGCGCAATGTGCTACGGCGCTCGAGGTAGCCGAATTAGGTGGGGTTGGTCGAGTCGACGGTCTGTCAATCCAGGGGAGGTCATCATGAGGAAGTTCGACAGCCTTCGCTGCGCACACTGCATGCGGACGGGTAGTCGCCGTGGTCAAACCTTGACGGGCGGCGAGAGGATCGACTCGAGGAAAAGGTTGCGCGGGCACCGGGCATCCCAAGAACTCACAGAGTCGCTCCCATCCCTCCCCACCACAGATGTCAAGGACCAACAGTTTGTCGGGCCGAGTCTGAAAATAGGAGAAGACAGCTTCATGGTGCAGAAGTCGTTCTGACTTCCATTCATCGAAGTCGATTGACGTCCAACTGTGTCGCGCTCTTCCGTCAACAGCGTCTGCGCGATTGAGAGTGACGTGCCGCGAGCGACTTCGTAGCCACTCCCCGAGGTTGCGCGTTGTCAAGATAAAGCAGGCCTCGGGATAGAGTCTGTCCAGCTCTCGAAACCGGTCCAAAACGCTGGCGACGTCTGTAAAGGCTTCGAACGGCAGATCGTCTCCGTTGTCAATGGATCCGCTCAGGCGATCCGAAAACGCGTCGCTCTGCCAGTGGCAGGAGTGATAGCCCAATATGACCAGCGCCTCATGGAGGCTGGTCGTTCCAGTCTTACTCAGACCAATCCCGAACACAGGCAACCTACGGTTGAGGCCGGCATCGGAGAGTGGCGTGGGGGTTGAACTGATCTCTTGGAGAGGGATGCCTCCTGCTCTTAGGCCCCGAGCCGTGCGCAGGATCGGAATGATCGAGTACTGATTGTCGGATTGCCGGCTCTGTTCCTGTTTGATGAGTGGATCCCGGATGGCGTAAACGTCGAGCGCCGCGAACTGATGATTCATCCACTGATCGACCGGTCCTACAATCGGAAGAGCGTCCAGTAGTCGGCGAGCCCCTCGTGCGCTCAATACATACCCGGACAGCCACCACATACCAGACTTAGGCCGGATCACGAGAGGCGAGCAGGAGTCGAAGCGAAGCCCGGAGTCGACGGGCCGGTAGGACAAGTAGAGGACGTCGAATTCGTCGATGGTCTCCACCATCAACTCGGACCAAGCATCGTCGAGAGTGTTACCAAAGCCGGACGTAAACACCGCATCGTCCTCCAAGACAAGAACGTTGTCGTCGCCAGCAGCTACCTGCCGCCAGATGACTAGGTGCGACTCTGCAACTGCCATCTCCTGTGGCGAACTTGAGATGGTGATTCCATTGCGACTCTCTAGATTTGTGAGTACCTGTTGCGGATCTACGGCGTAGAAGTCGGCCAGCGTGTAGGTGCGTGACACATCATGGGAAACCCGATCAAGCGGCGTAGCGAGCCCGTCAATCGCGGAAACTCGCTCCGACACGTCTAGCAACGTGCCACCGTGTCCGAGTTGGACCCGCTGCAGTTGTTCAGAGACGCGGCTCCACCTGAGTGGCTGTCGGTCGAGGTTGAGAACCAGCACCCTCGCTATGCCACCAGATCCGACGATCGTGGTTGAGCCCAGATCTGCCATGGGAACGGGTGGCAGTAGTCGGTGCGACACCGAACCGACTTGGTCGTCTACTTGCGGAGGACCTTCGTTCATCTTGGGCCTACGCCGCTAGGCATCCAACAGCGCCTGAAGTACTCGTCGCTCGGGCGCCATGCGAACCCAGGTTCGCCAGTTGCGGGAATCACGACGGTAGTCGAGGTCCCACTCAGTGTGGGAGATCCGATCCCAATCGTTTAGCAATACGACGTGACCTCCCGCCGCGTTCCCCGACGAAATGGAATACGCAACCAAACTGGCGGTGAGGTTCCCGGGACCAGTCATTGACTGGATATCCAGCGTATGGCGCGGCTCGTGGCCGAGTACTTTGCACGTCGCACGTGTGAGCGCAAGCTTAAGAACCGGGTGATTGGGCGGAGCAATCAAAGGATTGTTGTTGACGTAGTAGATCCAGCTGCTCGGTGGTTCATGAGCTGACAGTGCGTCTGACCACCTCACCATCGATCGAGCTGCAGAGTCATAGCAGAGAGGCTGAAGCTTTAAGCGATCGTCTTCAATTAGGTGGTCTAACCCAGTACCAAGACACACCTCGTCAGCGTCGATGTAGACCCCACCTTTGGTGACCAGGTAACAAAGGCGGAATAGGTCGCATCTCATCGCGGGATGGGGACAACGGTCGAATGCGGCCACGTGATTGCCTTCGAGGTTGTCGCGAAGAAAGTCCCTTGCGGATTCATCGTCAAATAGAAGACGGCTGAGGCCTCGGTCCCGAAGAGCATCCCAACTGTTCAAGCAGCGGCGGACATCGTCAGGAATGTGTCTGGCCGAATTCCAATATTGAACCAGGACGCGAGGGATGCCTAATGTCCCAGGTGTATCGCGATCACCCCCACTCAGGGCAAGACCAGAGTGGGCGCGCCGGCGGATATACCGAGACCGCTCGAAGTCATCTTCAGCCAGTGCAACGGCTCGCTCTGAAGGCCTATCTTGCGTAGGCGCGGTATTGGGGACCCATTGACCATTACGTTCCGCCACGTCTTGAGAGTAGGCCGAACCGGCGCAGATGGCATCCCCTCGGGGAGCGTGCAGCCGGGCGGACGAGTCCCTCTACTCGAGACCCGAGAAGGAGAGGGACTGGCCACCAGTCCGTGACTGGATCAACGCCGTGATCTCCCGGGGCGTCGCCTTTTCACTGACACCCTGATGGCGGACGTAGATTGTTTTCGTTTCTCCGGGACCGCCGGATCCGCAGACAGCACCGGTCACGGGTTCGACGCGCATTTCAAGAACAACCTTCGGGCTGTCTTGGATCGGTAGCTCCTGAAAGCTAACGACTGGCCGAGGGTCTATCCACGTACCAACCATCTGCGACAATTGATCGCTCAATCGACCTACCTCAGCCGGGCCGACACCTACGAGCTCTCGGTCATCTGTCACGCCGACCAGAACGGATCCGCCGGAGTCGTTCGCAAAACAACAGACCGCCTTCATCAACCTGGAACGGCCCTCCCCGGGTTCGGGGACTTTCTGTTTGAACTCAACCTCTTGGCGTTCCCTACTTGCAACCAGGGCTTGTAGCCGACTTACCTGGTCTACCTCGTACTCAACGCCCACCTCGTTACCGCGGGACCAGGGGTAAAAGAGGAACCGCCGGTCAATCCACATTTCGCCCTTGCGAAGAAGAATCCACATTCCAGGTGGGAGCCCAGCCTCCAGATCGAACCTCACGATCTGAGATCCCTTGGTCTCCTCGAACCAGATGCTCTTGTGCGGGCCGGGCATGTCCCCGGGGAGCTCAACAATCATGGCGTCAGAGCCCTTCCCATCGACCTCGACTTCTACGAAGGAGCCGTCGGAGACAATTCGCACGTGTTGGATTCGTGCTCGCAAATCCTGGTGTCGGTACACAGCTCCGCGGGGCATCTGTCCGCCCATAACCTCACCCCCCAACCAAAAGAAGCTCTTCACGGCCGTGTACAGATTCAAGAAGGACGGCGCTTCCCCAATCGGCAGCAGCGGCCCCTGAGGCTCCCGCTGCGCTCCGGACTGCATGATCAGCTGAGTCTCGATCACTGGCCAGTCCAGTGGTTGGTATGTCCCGCGGTGACCGCTTTGATGGCGCTCCCATGTGGTTGTGGACATGAGCTCAGGCACAGCGACAATCCGACCTTCCAAGGTGAACGAACGATCCTGCAGACTCCCAACCACCGCCTCGCCGCTCAGCATCGTGCCCTTGATAAGCACCTCTGGGTACTCCCACTCGATCTGATCCCAGCCTGGAGGTGGTGATCCGGAGCTGAGCTCCAGGAAGCTCAGCTCCCACTCGCCCCCCTGTCGAATGGCGGCCAGGCGGAGCCACACTCGCGCTTCTTCGCCGATGTGCTTGAGGGTGTCCTCAATCGGAGTCTGTCTTCGCAGCGGCGCAGTCACGGCTTCAACTTACGAGTCAGATGTGACGGCACCGCCAACAATGGTTGCACCACTGAATCGTGCTCACCTCAGCATCCCACTGAGACGTCTCGATCTGGGCGATCTGGGCGATCTGGGCACGGGTATCGGAGGCAGACCGTTCCGACCGGCCGTTGGTGAGTCGGCCCTCCAATTCCAGCCCCGCTCGGCTCCGTCGAATCGGGCACCGAAGAGTTCGGCATGGGAGCCCTCTCGAGTTCAATCTGAAACTGGCGACTTTCGGTCTCAAGGCAACCCGCTGCGCTTAGACACACACTTGCACCTCAGTGCGAGGCCACCCCATCAACCTGCCGGACTCTGCCCGGGGCGACTGGCGACGCAACGGGGGAGAGGACGAGGGCGCATACAGGCCGGCCCGGACGGGCCGGCCACATCCATTGTGTCCACCAGAATCTTCTCGAGCCGTCAAGGCCCGGCATCCGACACGTCGGACGCCTCGGCTCCGCCGGCCTGGACGGCTCTGGCGCGCGGTCGAGAGGATCGAAGTGTGCTCGCCTTCGCGACGCCTTGACCAGGGGTGTGGACGTTCGTGTGGATATTGGTGTGGACGTCCACACCGCCGCTACGAAGGGCAAGTGGGCGCGTCGAGCGCGGCTCACTGCGTGGCGTCGCTGCCGTTGTTGGCGCGCTCCGCTTCGACGAGGGCGAGCAGAGCGACCTTCGGCACCAGGCGGCGCCGGCCGAGGCGGATGACCGGGAGCTCGCCCCGGGCGACGAGCTCGTAGGCGAAGGCGCGTGAGATGCCGAGCAGGGTGCCTGCTTCGGCCACCGTGTAGACGAGGCGATCGACACCGTGATTCGGCCAGGTCTGAGTCTGGGTGTCCATTGCGGTCCTCCTTGTCCAGAAGGAATTTCCTTCCTACTTATGAATTGGACATCGAGACACCCGAAACCGGACAACATCCTGGTCACAGACTTGTCGCTCAGATGACCAACAGAGCACCGTTGACGTTGCATCTCCATACCTCGAAGTTCCATCCAGCGAGGACGCAGGGACGACACGAGCTGCACAATGATCAGCAGCTCACAATAGAGAGCAGCAACGGCATGCAACGAGCAATCAGCGAGACAACGAAATCGAACCGGACCGATCCGATCGACGCGTGCCCGGAACTGGAGAGCGAACCAAATCATGAGAGGTTTTCTCTACTGCTTCAAGCCGCCCTTCCCCTCGGACGGCGGCTGCGCCGCCGCCTCGGCCGGGCGGTCGGGGGATGAGTGAATCGGGCTTTGGCTAACAGCTCGGCGATCTGGGCGAAGGTCGACGGACCCGTTTCGGTCATAGCCAGGCCGGGCGTCTTTCTTTGATCACATTGGGGCGAGACATGAGATCCGGATGATCACCGCATGTTCGCCCGAGCCGATTCGCTAAGGGTGCGGATTCTGTCGAGGATGGAGTCCAGCGCTACCTCGAGCGGCCGCGTCTCACGTTGAATCTGAGTCAGGAGGAGACCGCCTTGAAGCGCGGCGAGGGTCGCAAGGGCTAAGTCCTCCGGGTCGACGTCTGCTGGGAGATCGCCGCGGTCGTGCATGGTCTGAAGCCCCTCCCGGATGCGTGCCTCCCACCTCCTGAAGGCCCTAGCTGCCGCAACGCGGGCAATCGGATCGGTCTCGGCTACTTCTGACGCGAGAGAGCCGATCGGGCAGCCGCCGCGACATTGCAGACGTCGTTGGTGGTCGACAACGAAGTCCCTCCACTCCTTGAGGCCCTCCAGGGTGTCGAGATGATTGAGGTAGTCGCCCTGGCTTTCGATGACGACGTCAGCTTGGTAATCGATCACGGCTCGCACCAGGGCTTGCTTGTCCGCGAAGTAGTGGTACACCTGCGAACTACTTACTCCGGCCGCAGCGCGGATTTCATCGATGGTCGTTTCCGCGATTCCATATTCGAACATCAAGTCCGCCGCGGCGACCACGATCCTCTGTCTTGCTTCGAGGCCTCGAAGTGTCAGTCGTCGCTCCACACTCGGCCCAGCATCTTCGGGCTCCACGCGTTGATGTTAATGATAACTGGATTGGACAATCCAATTTCTCCCCACCAGGGTTGCCTGTGCGATGCGTATTGTTCGATCATGCCGGCGAATAGCGCGCTTGGACAGGGGACATGCCCGCTCAGCTGACTGACCGTGCGCCCGAGCGAGCGGCCATTGATCGATTTCTCAGATCTGTCCGCAACGGTGAGAGTCGTGCGCTTGTCTTGCACGGAGATCCGGGTATTGGCAAGACGGCGCTCTTGGAGCACTTGGCTTGGACGGCGGCTGCCTGCCGCGTACTTAGCGCCGCCGGCGTGCAATCGGAGATGGAGATCGCCTTCGCCGGTTTGCACCAGCTGTGCTCACCACTGCTCGAGCACGTAGGGAAAATTCCCGACCCTCAGCGAGATGCACTGCAGATCACGTTCGGAATCACTTCCGGTCCCGTGCCAGATCCGTTCATGGTGGGTCTAGGCGTGCTGAGCTTACTGTCGGAGGTCGCGGCCGAACAGCCTCTTGTATGCATAGTGGATGATGCACAGTGGCTGGATCGGGCCTCAGCGCAGATCCTGGCATTCGTTGCGAGGCGCCTGGGTGAGGAGTCGATCGGGTTAATCTTTGGAGCCCGAGTGCCGAGCTCCGAGCTGGCGGGGTTGCCTGAGCTGCCAATCCACGGATTGACAGAAAGCGATGCGCGCTCGCTTCTCGATTCGGTGCTCACCTCCCCTGTCGACGACGCCGTACGTGACCGCATCGTCGCCGAAGCTCGCGGCAACCCCCTTGCGCTGGTGGAGCTTCCGCTCAGTCTGACCGCGACGGAGCTCGCAGGTGGCTTCGCGCCCCCTCATGCGTTGCCCCTGTCGCAGAGTATCGAAGAGAGTTTTCTGCGACGGGCTGAGACCGTACCGCCCTCGACTCGACAGTTGATGCTGCTTGCGTCTGCCGAGCCCGCGGGCGATCCGATACTGCTGTGGCAGGCCGCTGAACGTCTCGGGATTGATCCTCCGGCCGCGCAGCCTGCGGCCGAAGCCGGTTTGGTTGAGTTCGGGTCCAGGGTGCGGTTCCGTCATCCACTGGTCCGCTCTGCGATTTACTGGTCAGCGGCAGCAACGGAAAGGCGCGACGTACACCGTGCATTGGGCGAGGTAACCGATCCATTAGCGGATCCCGACCGCCGCGCTTGGCACTTTGCTCAGGCCGCCGACGGACCCGACGAGCATGTAGCTGGCGAACTTGAGCGCTCAGCCGGCCGGGCGCAAGCACGCGGTGGGTTTGCGGCGGCGGCGGCATTCCTCGATCGGGCGACCGAGCTGACACGCGACCCGGTCTTGCGGGCCAAGAGGGCACTTGATGGTGCCCAGGCCAAGGTGCAAGTAGGAGCTGTGGAGTCGGCGCTGCAGCTGCTCGCTATCGCGGAAGTCGGACCGCTGGGCGAGCTTGAGCTCGCGCGGGTCCAACTTGTCCGTGCACAGCTCGCCTTTGTTTCCAGCCGCGGTAACGACGTCGCTCCGTTACTCGTGAAGGCCGCCGCAAAGCTTGAATCCGTAGATTCAGATCTCGCAAGAGCTACTTATCTCGACGCGCTGGTGGCCGCCCAGTTCGCAGGTCGATTCGCCAGACGGGGAGGGACATTGTTGGATGTCGCTCGCTCGGCGGGTGATGCCGATCTACAAAGTGCTGCACTCACTGGAGCAGACCTACTACTTGATGGTTGGGCGGTCCTGTTCAACAGTGGCTATTCCTCCGCGGTTCCGATCCTGCGCAGAGCGCTGAAAGCGATGCGCGAGATGCCAGTTGAACAGGAAATGCGGTGGCTCTCGATGGGTTACGCCGCCGCATTGACGATGTGGGATCAGGATACGACAAAGGCCATTTCTGAAAGGTGGGTTCAGCTCGCTCGCAACGCTGGAGCACTGAGCGAAATGCCACTCGCACTTATGTCCCGCATATACGTCCTGATCTCTGACGGCGACCTCACGATGGCAGCGCTGGCGCTCGACGAAATGAACGCCGCGATTGGTGCTACCGCGAGCACGTTCCTCCCCTACGGGGCGATGGGCCTCGCCGCCTGCCGAGGGGATGAAATGGAGACCCTGTCGTTGAGCGAATCCACAATCAAGCAAGCCGAACAAAGGGGCGAGGGGTTCGGGATTTCGACCGCCCAATGGGCGAGGGCCGTCCTCTACAACGGGTATGGCCGTTACGGCGAAGCCCTCACGGCTGCCCGGGTGGCATCTGAGGTCTCCTATGAACTCGGTATCTCGAACTGGGCCTTGATCGAACTGATCGAGGCCGCAGTGCATGTCGGCGAACGTGAGGCAGCGACTCTCGCCCTTCACCAACTCGCCGAGATGACGCGTGCCAGTAGCACGGACTGGGGCTTGGGTGTGGAGACCCGTATGAGCGCGCTGATCAGTGAGGGAGACGAAGCGGAGGATCTCTTCCGGGAGTCGATCTCCTACCTTTGCCGAACGTCGGTGCACTTCGAACTCGCCCGTGCCCACCTGTGTTACGGAGAATGGCTGCGCCGGAGTCGTCGGCGTCGAGAGGCGCTGGAGCATCTTCGCTTCGCCTGTTCTTCATTTGACGAGATGGGCATGGGAGCGTTTGCCGAGAGGGCTAGACGCGAACTGCGCGCTTCCGGCGAGACCGCCCGGAAGCGAAGAGACGAAACACGTGTGCAGTTGACCGAGCAGGAGGGACAGATCGCCCGCCTTGCCCGAGAGGGGTTGACGAATTCAGAAATCGGCACCCGTCTCTTCATCAGCTCGCGCACCGTCCAGTATCACTTGAGCAAGGTCTTCACTAAGTTGGAAATCAGTTCACGTGCTCAGCTTGGACGTGTGTTGGACTAGGGCTGGCTGACTCTTAGGGTGCATTCGCAAGCCATTGAGCCCTCAAACTCGTCGTCCTATTGCGAGCGCTGTGCAGGCTCTAGGATTTCGACTCCGGAGATGCCGCCGAATCATTCCTGCCGTCCAGCGCACGCCACAGCTGGTTGCGCGAGCTGAGGTTCATTTTGGTGAAGACCTTGCTCAAGTGGTACTGAACGGTTCGTGCGCTGATGAACAGGCGCGTTGCGATCTCGGGGTTGGACAGCCCCTCGCTGGCCAACCGGGCGACCTGGGCTTCCTGGGCGGTGAGCTCGCTGAGGCCAGCGGGGTTGTGCTCCCGGACGGTCTCGCCGCTGGCACGAAGCTCCCTGGCTGAACGCGCCGCAAAGGCCTCCATGCCCATTTCGTCGAACATGCTGTGAGCCATGCGAAGACGCCTGCGAGCTTCGCTGCGCCGCTTCTCGCGTCGCAACCATTCGCCGTACAAGAGGTGAGCACGAGCGAGTTCACCGCGGATCCTCGTTCCATCGAGCCGGTCGATCGCCTCTTTGTAGGCGGCCTCCGCTTCCTTCCCATCGCTGAGCAATGCACGGCTCCTGGCCTCAATTCCCAAGCCCCAATCCGACCCAGCCGACCGCGTCGTAACGGCCAGATCTCGAAAGGCATCGTTAGCCTTTGTCTGTTGCCCACTTCTTGTCGCTCCCTCGACGAGTTCCGCGAGCAGACTCCAAGGCTCGACGCCCATCGCTGTGTGGTAGTCACGAGCGGTCTCAGCTGCCCTGGTCGCCTCTTCGTATCGGCCGAGGCTGTTGCAGAGCATTGCCTCAGCGAATCCAGTGATGATCAATCCGAATCCTTCGCGGCGACGGAGCGCTTCCGCGGTCGTTGCTTTCACTAAAGCGAAGACCTCGGCGTCGCGGCCTTGCCATGCGGCAAGTAGCAATGCGCCATAGGGAGCGGATGGAATAGCGGTGACCTCCGTAACTGCATTCACAGCCTCAAGCAAGACGGTCGCGGCCCGTAAGTCCCCCATCAGAACGTGAGCGCCCATACGCGTTGCCAACGCCAAGGGCAGCGTCGCCAGCGCGCCGGAGTCCCTGGCCCGATCCACGTGGTGGATCGTCTCTAAGGTGCGCTCATCCCAGAGGTTGCCAGCGACGATGTGAGCAAGCCAAAGCCATCGCAGCTGCTGGGGTGAAATGTCGCGTTGATTGAACGCGGTTACGGCCAGAGTTAGCAGCGGCATGGCCGCCGTATAACCGTCCGTGAACCGCACGGTCAGGCCGTTGAGGAGAAGGTCGGCCGGCAGCTGCTCGTGCGCCGGCCAGTGTGCCGCCCGAGTTGCCCGTGCCACTTCGACCTGGCTATCCCCTGCGGCAAGGGAGCCGGCGAACATCGCTGCCATCAGGGCGTCCAAGTACGTCTCACGCGCTAGCTGAGGATCGACGGATTCCAGTCGCCTCGCCGCGTTCAGGAGAAGCGAAACCGAGTCGTCACCGCGCGTCATTGTGAAGGAGAGCTGCGCGCGGAGTAGGTCAACTTGTGCCCGTTGAACAGCGTCGTATGGGCTGGCTTCTGCGAGATCGAGGAGAGCGATTGCCCTATCCGCTGCCCCGGCATGATGAGATGCTTCAGCGGCGGCCAACGCACGCCACGCCCGTCGCGCCGGATCCGGGGTCAGCGTGGCGGCCCGATCGAGGAATGCCGCGCCGGCGGCCAGGCCTCCGCGGGACTGCGCCCGCGCGGCCGAGTCCTCCAGCTCGGTGGCAACGCCCTCGTCGGGTCCGACGGCGGCTTGGCCCAAGTGCCATGCACGGCGGTCGGGGTCGGATGCGGGATAGGTGGCCTCGGCGAGGGCGCCGTGGACCCGTTGTCGGTCCTCAGTCGTCGCGGCGCGGTAGACGGCCGAGCGCACCAGCGGGTGTCGGAACCGCACGCGCTGACCGAACTCTGCCAGGCCCGCGTCGGACGCCGGCTGCGCTGCTCTTGCGCCGATCCCTAGAAGCGCAGCGGCCCGCCACAGCAACGCCGGGTCACCGAGAGGTTCTGCCGCCGCCAACAGCAAGAGGCGCCCAGTCTCGGCGGGCAGTGCACCGGCGCGGCGTTGGAAGCTTTCCTCGACGCTGTCGGAGAGCACCGGTGCCCCCATCAATCCGAATCCGACCGCCCGATCCGTCGCTGTCAGGCCTCGTGGAAGCTCCAACAATGCCAATGGGTTGCCGCCCGTCTCGGCGACGATCCGGTCGCGTATCCGCGTGTCAACCGGTCCCGTGAGCACCGAAGCCAGCAAAACGTGAGCGTCGCCGTCCGCCAAGCCGCCAACCGCCAGCTCGGCCAGTCCCGTCACCTCAGCACTAGGAGTACGGGCTCCAAACACCAACCCGACCGACTCTGTGCCCAGCCGTCGCGCCACGAATGCCAACACCTGCGATGACGCCCGATCCAGCCACTGCTGGTCGTCAATCAGGCACAGGAGCGGCCGTTCCGCGGCGGCCTCCGCCAGCAGGCTCAGGACCGCCAGGCCCACCAGAAATCGGTCCGGGACCGGGCCTACCTCGAGTCCGAATGTGACCTGCAGCGCATTGCGCTGGGGAGCGGGGACAGCGTCGAGGTGGTCCAGAAGCGGTAGGCACAACTGGTGCAACGCTGCGAGCCCGAGTTCCATCTCTGCCTGAGTCCCCGCCACACAAATCACCTGGCAGTCAGACGCTCGCTCCGCCACATACTCAAGGAGCGCTGTTTTGCCCATACCGGCCTGGCCGTGCACGACCAGAGCTCGGCTGGCACCCTCCCTGACGTCGTCCAGGAGCCGGTCGAGCACTCGCTGCTCAGCGTTGCGGCCGACGAGGCGTGCGGCGTGGCGCCTCATCGGGAATCCCGTTGCGTCCTTCACCTCGCCAAGGGTAGATCTCAACTGGCGTTTTGGAGAGGTGAAGGTCGTCAACTTGGACACGGCGCCTTGGAACCAAAACGGGCCCGCCGTGAGGACGACATCGCCCGAAGCTAGTCCCTCGGGATCCCGCTGCTAGCGGGTCTAGTAGCCATTTTCAGGTAACTCGCAGAGTGACTGGCGTATCGCACTGTCCATCTGGCGGATTCGACTCAGGTCGAGTGCAAGGACCATGGACCCGAGCTTCAGTTAGCCCTGAAGGCGGCTTGAGCGCAGAGGTAGTGAACCCAGAACAGCAATCTCGTTTGTCCGCCACGGATGCAGGTGCCCGCTAGTTGCGGGGGCCGGACATCGACCGAAACCTATCCAGCACAACCGAAGGAAAGAACGTCACATGTCCAAGGAATCAGTGAGCGGCCACCTGTATGTCCAGACGAGTGCGGTCCACAACGCTGTCATCCACTTTCTTCGGGCTGGCGACGGGACTCTCACTGAAGCGGATCGGGTTCTCACTGGAGGCGCGGGTTCTGGGTCCTTCAACTACCGGGAAACCCCTCCGGGTCTCATCGTCGAGGGCGCAAATAGCGTGCTCATGACCTCGGATAAGCGGTTTTTGTTTGCCGTGAACGCTGGTGACAACTCGGTCTCTAGCTTCGAGGTTGCTCAGGACGGAAAGCTCACTCTTTTAGACGTCAAGCGAACCGGTAACCCGGTTACGGGGAGGAGCGGGACGGCCAAGTCCTTGGAATACTCGCCTTCGACAGGGACGCTCTATGTGCTGCATACCTTCGGACCCAGCCAGATCCGGTTGATGTCGGTCGACCCAGACGGCCATTTAACACTTCGTCCAGAGCGATACACGGCCGTTCCCGCCGACAAGCCGGGCCGCGTCACCACGATGCTCACCGTCTCGCCCGACGAGAAGTTTCTCCTCGTCGGTTGCTCGATGGATGAGCTACCCGCAACGAATCCGGACGGAAGCCCTATTCTGTGGGTTACCAGAGACGGCAAGCCGCACGCGATTGCAGCCAATGCGCCTGATCCGGATGGGTTGGCAGTTTTCCCAATCGACGACGCGGGCGCGCTCGGCGAACCCATGTTCCAGGATTCTGGAGCGAGCTCGCCATGGTGTCCGCTCTTCCTACACAACCGACCCGACCAGTTCGTAATTGGATACGCCACGGCAGACGGTGTGTCTCTGGCGACGCTCGAATCTTCCGGCCAGATCGCAACAGGACCGATCGTACGCGCCGACACGAGTATCGGAAGGCCATCCGAGCTCTGCTGGATGGCAATAACTCCCGACGATGGACTCGTGTTCGCAACGATGACCGGTTACGGCTACATAACCAGCTGGCGCCTCGAGGGGAACATTCTCTCAATCGCTAAAGACCCGGCTTGCGAAAAGCCGGCAGGCGACGGGACATTCAGAGGAGTTGGAGGGATTGTCGGAGCAAGCCCTAGCGATATGTGGATGTCGCCGGACGGTGCATATCTCTACCAGGTGTATCCGAACGCTTCGAAGCTGATTGGATACGCAATTCAGCCCGACGGTTGGCTCGAAGAGGTTACGTCTGCTGCTCTCCCGTACAACACCCCACAGGGCGTAACCGGATTCTGATTCGGTTACGAAAGTGGCTGGCCTCGGCGGCTCCAAACGCTGAGCTGAGACCGTGCACCGATAGCCCAGAGCAATCCAATGGTCAACCTCGATCAACAAAGGAGACGACGAAATGGCCGATAGCCCGTCGATGATCGTCAAGCAGGCGTTCGAAGAGTGGATGAATGGAACCGGCAACATCGGCCGAATATTCGCACCTCAGATGACGTGGGAGGTCTACGGCAAGTCCGCCGCTTCCGGGCGTTACGAAAGTGCCGGCGACTTCGCCACGAGAGTATTGGTGCCCCTGAATAAGCGGTTCAAAGAATCCGACCCGATGCGGCCTACCAAGATTCGGGCTGTCTATGCCGACGGGCCGACGGTGATTGTCATTTGGGATGGTGGAGGAACAACAGTCACGGGAACCTCCTACGAGAACACCTACGCCTGGATCTTCACGCTGGATCAAGGACTGGTCGTTGAAGCGTCAGCGTTCTATGACGCGATCGCGTTCGATGAGATGTGGGCGATCACACCGTAGGAATCGCGATGCACTTGATGTGCGCGACTGGCACAGACATCTTGAAGAGACAATGCGCTAAATGTGCGCAGACAGAGGGAAAGAAGGAACCACAAGATGAATGCTTCGGGAACGACGGTCAAAATCCTCGACTGCGGAGCCATGAGCTGCGATCTCACCTGGCTGCTGCTCGAACCGGGCCGCGACATCCGTTCTCGTACACAGAAGGACCAGCTCACGGAGTGGTACCGGGCCTCGACCCACTGCGTGCTGGTGGAAACGGCCGAGGGTCGCTTGCTTTGGGACACTAGCTGTCCACGCGACTGGGAGACCCGTTGGGCCCCCATGGGCCTGCAGGAATTCTTCCCTTACGACCAGGTTGACGAAAGTGAGTTCTTCGACTCCCGACTTCACGAAGAAGGGTTGGAATTGAGCGACATTGACTATGTCGTCCTGTCTCACCTCCACTTCGATCATGCCGGCAACGCACAGATGTTCAAAGGTACTGACGCCAAGATGGTCTGTTCAAAGGACGAACACGATTTCGCCTTCGGATTCGAAGGCGTGTTCAACGGTGGGCACCTCAAGAGTGACTACGACAAGTTGAAGTGGGAAACCGTTGAGGGTGATACAGAGCTGCTTCCGGGTGTCACGCTGATTCAGGTGCCTGGCCACACTCCCGGCACTATGGCCATGCGCGTCGACCTCCCCGAAACAGGGACCATGATCTTCACTTCTGACGCGGTGTTCATGGGCGATACCTACGGTCCACCGGCCACCCCCGGGTTCCTTATCAACGACCTGACCACCTGGTACCCGTCGGTCGAGAAGGTCCGAAAGCTGGCGGAGGAGTCCAACGCCATGTTGGTGTTCGGTCACGATTCCGATCAGATGACGAGGCTGCGGACCGCTCCCGAGTCGTACGCCTGATCAATCGCAGGAATGGCGACCCGGTCGCGCGGAGGAGATCTGGACATGCCCATCTACGAATACCGCTGCTTTTGCGGCACAACTGTCGAAGTGCTGGCTGCCCTCGGTACGCCCGCACCGGCGTGCCAAGCGTGCGGAGCCGAAACCCAAAAGGCCGTATCGAGGTTCGCTCTGCAAGGACGCGCCGACGCCGGCCCATCGCAGTCCCGGATGCCGCAGACCTGGAATGGCACCTACAACGGCCATCCTGAGTACACCACCATTCTCCAGCGGCAGTGGGAGCGACGCCGCCGTCTCGAGGACCGCTATCCCGAGCTGGCAGGAGATCGCCGCCCGATCGTGGCTCACGAGGGTCAATACTCGACCGTCCCGTTGCGCGCAGGCGAACCCGGGGCCTCGCCGACGGCAGGTAACTCAGGGGCCGGAGCAGGCGATTCGGGCAGAGGTCCCGTCCGTGGGGGGCACCACCACCCTCATCCTCACGGGCACCCCCACCCTCATCCGGCGACGCCCCAGCCACCCGCATCGTAGGCCTACGAGGCCGAAAGTCTTTGTTTCCACCTAGCGAGCCATTTGGTCTCGGTATCGCGATTGCGCCACTGGAAAGGACGCAGGATGCTCGACTTCAAAGGAAAGCGAGCGCTCATTACCGGCGGCACAAGTGGCATTGGCAGGGCAACTGCCATCGCACTTGCCGCGGCGGGCGCCACGGTCGCGGTCAGCGGGCGAGACAAGGCCAAGGGTCAGGCCGTCGTCGACGCGATTGCACCTGCCGGGTCGGTTGTATTCGTGGCCAATGATCTCGTTGACGCCCGAAGTGCCATCGACCTCGCAGCCAGCGCCGTTGACTTCCTGGGCGGAGGGGTCGACATCCTCGTCAACAACGCAGGGACCTCCACCTTCGGTTCCACCGCCTCGAGTGACGAAGCAATGTTCGACACCATCTACGGCCTAAATGTGAAAGTGCCCTACTTCCTCGTAGCCGCCCTCGCCCCGGCGATGGCCAAGCGGGGGACAGGTGCCATCGTGAATGTGTCCACGATGGTCGCTCAGTTTGGGCTCGACGGCATGGCCCTCTACGGCTCGAGCAAGGCCGCACTCGAGCTACTCACCAAAGCGTGGGCGGCCGAGTTCGGACCGAAAGGGGTCCGTGTGAACGCCGTGAGCCCTGGCCCGACCCGGACCGAGGGTTCTGCCCGCATGGGCGATGCCCTTGACGAGCTCGCCTCTGTCGCTCCCGCGGGGCGTCCCGCCAGCTCCCAGGAGATCGCCTCTGCGATCGTATTCCTAGCAAGCGACGAGGCCAGCTTCATTCACGGTGCGGTGCTCGCAGTCGATGGAGGCCGAGCAGCTACACGAAGCAGACCGCAGAGTCTCTGAGGGGTTCTCCCGATGAGTCCACTTGTTTTCATATCCGAATCGGAATCCCCAATGTGCCATTCAGAAAGGAAGTTATCCATCATGACCAACCCGAGCTACTCCGACCGCTACGAAAACTTGGCGTTCTCACGCGACGACAACGGCGTGCTGACGATGCGGTTCCACACCAACGGCGGCCCGATCACCTTTACCGGCCGAACTCATGAGGACCTCCCCCTCGCGCTGGAGGAAGTCGCCCTCGACGAGACCAATCGGGCAATGATCATTACCGGTACCGGTGACACATTCATGGATCAGATCGACGGACCGAGTTTGGGTGACATGAGCAAGCCCGCTGTGTTCCTCAAGGTTCGCAGCCAGGGAGTCAAGATCCTCAGCCGGATCCCGTCGCTTCCATTCCCTGTCGTGGGCGTGGCCAACGGGCCCGCCATCGTGCATTCTGAGTACCTTCTCCTGACCGACATCCACATCGCCTCAGAGCGCGCCATTTACGGCGACCTGCCTCACACAACCTTTGGGATTGCCGCCGGTGATGGCATGCAAATCGTTTGGGAGGATCTGGCCGGTCTGGCGCGTGCAAAGTGGCTCCTCTGGAGCGGCGAGAACATCGATGCTGCCACTGCAATGCAGTGGGGCGTTGTCACGGAGGTCCTTCCCCATGACAAGGTCATGGCCCGCGGCGTCGAGATCGCCACAAAGCTTGCCGCCAGGCCGCCGGTCTATCGCCAGCTGCAGAAGGAAACCCTCAACCAGCGCCTTATCCGCCGCGTGGCCGAAGCAGTGCCCTACGGCATGGCGCTTGAGGGACTGACGACCGCTGACCTCGCGTATCAGGGCTGAAAGCGCCTATCTATCGAGTTCTCCCGGAGTCTCGATAGAGCAAGGAGGTGGAGCCATGGGAGTGCGTCGAAGCTTGCGGAACAAGGAAGTAACCCAAGTCTACAAACGAGGGAATCGCCTACTCGTGAAAAGTGCCGAGTCGTTTCTTGCCGGTACGTACGAGGACTACTTGCTGGCGAGCAATCAGACCGTTCCTGTGTGGGCACGGCTCAATTGCTTGGCCCATGGGGACCTCGCTGCTATCAGCCGGATGGCGAAGCACGCTGATCCGTCCGACCTTCGGACACTCGCTTTGGAGGCAGGTGCTTGGACGGCTGCACGGTCGACCCTGGCTCTGGATCTTGTCAGGTTGGTCCGGGGCAGCGCCGTGCTGTTGGCACACATCCAACGTCGGATCCTCATCCCGATTGAATCGGTCCTCATGGACGACAACGACGTGACGGCTCCGGAACTCGTGGTCGTGACGAGAGCAGCTCTGCGATCCGTCCGTGCATGACGAAGCGAATCAAAGGTCCCTCGCACCAGTCATTGCCGTGAAGCGTGGAGGTGCCGAGCATGGCGATGGGTGATCGTCCTGGTGTGGAGACAGCGCCGGCACCTATTGCGGCACTTGATGTGCTTCTGGGACTCCAGTACGCGGCTTCTGCGCTGGGCCGACTGCCATTCCGAGCTCCCTTCAGAGGCGGATCGTCGTCTCTGTCCAATCTGGGGAGCTCAGTGACCCGGGAGGTAGTGCGTTCGTTCATGGGATACGCCTCGTCCTTGTGTATCTCAGAGTTCAGATCCTTCGAGCTGATCGTGGACAACGCGTGCAAGGTGATCATGCCGCCATTCGTACGATCGCTCGAGGTCGTAGCGCGCCAGACGGAGCTGGGTGGCGTGCCGGGGATCCTCTACATGCCCCGGGATCGCCCGCCAATAGGGGTTGTTCTCTACCTCCACGGAGGTGGCTACATCGGCACCTCGCCAAACATGTACGCGTTTTTCACGGCACGACTGTGCCGTGAAACGGAATGTGCAGTCTTTGTGGCCGACTACCGCCTCGCACCTGAGTTCCCCTATCCCGCCGGGGCCGAGGACGCTTCGGACGTTTACGCTGCGCTTGTCGATCTGGGAATCGACCCGGCGCGGATTTTCGTGGCTGGTGACTCTGGCGGTGGCGGACTTGCGAATACCCTCCTCCTGGATCGGCCTGACCATGCCCGCATGCAACCCGCAGGGCTCGTACTCTTTTCGCCAGAAGTGGATCTGCGTCTGGATGAGCCATCCGTGACCGAGAACGCTCAGACAGATGTCCTGCCGTGGAATATTCCAACGACTTCGTATCTACAAGGGGTCGACGTGTCGAGCCCCGCACGCTCGCCTTTGTGTGCTGACTTGAGTCAGTTGCCTCCCACTTGCGTCATTTGGGGCGCTGACGAGATGTTCCGTGACGCAATCCGGCGATACGTTCGGCGCCTTCGTGACGAAGGGGTGCATACAAAGGCACAGGAGTATGACGGGATGTTCCATGTCTTCCCGGTTCTGATGCCCTGGGCTGACTCGAGTCGTGCGTCCTTGCGATTTGTCAGTCGCTTTGTCGAGGAGACGCTCTGGGGAGCCCGGCCTCTCATTCCCGGCGAGATCAAGGGTCGCCTCTCCGATCGGCACAGTGAGTAAGCGGTAAGCGGACGATCACGCATGATATGACCCGAAGATTGCCCGAAGGTCAATGGGATCCCACGAAAATCCCACGGATTCAGATTTTGATGTCAGAAGACCATTTCCTGCTCGAGGTGGCCGGCGCCCCATGTCCCAGGTAGAGACCTAAATCGAATGTGCTCTATCAGTCCGTAAAGTCCAGTTGGACCGAACGAATAGGTCTCATAACCCGGAGGTCCGAGGTTCAACTCCTCCGCGCGCACAGCGACGTTCGTGAAAAAGGCTTCCATTGCGGTTGCGAGCCGATCTTCTGATCGTTCGCATTCTTCTCGGTCGTGAAATGATCACCTGCCTCCCAGATGTGCTTCACGTGGAAGTTGCACGTCATCACGGCGACGATCGTTTCGCGAGCGGGCCCACGGAGTGGTGGTAGTAGCGGCCCCACTTGTGTCGAGGACGAGGTTCCTCAAGATCCCCTAGGTGCCTTTGACGCGGCTCGCATGTTCTAGCAGTCGAACCTCTCTTTGCTGCTAAATAGGAACTGTTATCAGAGGTCGGACTCGGTGTGCTGACCGAGTACGACCGACGGGCCTACACAGCGGATCTGATCGGCTTAGGTGATCTTGTAGCCGGCGCGCTCGGCGACTTTGATGACGAGCGCGCGAAGGTACGGATCAACTTCTTCGTGAGGGTAGGCCTCGTAGAAGGCGCCCACCACTTCTTCGGAGCTGGTGAACCCGGTACTTGACCAGATCTTCGCCATGTCGACGAGGTCTGGTGCATCGGCCCGCGCCAGCTTCATGATGAACACCTGACGCATTGATGCACCGAAGACACGCAGGCGGGGGTGTGTGAAGAGCACGTCACACTCATCGAGCCGGAATGTCTGCGGCTTGAACTGAGCGGCCTTTGCGTTCAGCCACTCCACATCGAGATCGTGCTCGGCCGCGACGCTGGCCACTGCCTCTCGGAGTTCGGCGTTGAGGTAGGCGATGCTGTCGACGTCTTCCGTGCTGGCACGTAGTCCATACCACGCGAGTAATGAGCCACCCACAATGATGAGGGTGTGCTGGGGCCCCTCGGGCGTCAGCTTGTCGGCGACCTGGACAATGAGAGCTGAGATCTCCGTGCCGCTGAGCGGTCGCCCCTCAGGCGGCGGCACCGCGCCAGAGGGATGAAGCCGACAAGGTGATGCGCCGAGCCGCGAGTTGCGGCGGTGTGGTGGCTGCGGCCGCGGCGAGCGTGCGCGGCGTGCCGTCGGCCGCCCAGGGCTCGGTCAGCTCGGCGACCCGCTTGGTCCACGCCGGGCGCGACTCCTTCGCGTCGTCGGCGACCTTTTCGGCGATGCCTGCCAAGAGGTTGTCAAAGAAAGCGGAGCCAGACGGGGCGGGCCGGGCTCGAATCGCTCCTGGCGCCAGGTCGTTGTGGCGAGTCAAGTAATCCAAAAAGGCGCGCAGGCGGGTCCAGTCCGGCTGAGGGTCCCCCAAGAGGTCGGGCGACCACGCGTCATAGAGCGCGGCGAGCTGGGGGGTCTCCGGTCCCCGGCACCGAGTCAGGTCGAGGTCTTCGCCGACCGCGCCGAGCAGCTTGCGCAGGGTTCCCAGCGTGGGGTCAATCTGGTCGTTCTCGATGCGACAGATCGTGGTGAAGGAGACATCGGCACGATCGGCCAGGGCGCGCATGGAAAGCCGAGCGTCCCTGCGGGCCTCCTTGATCAGGGTGGCTGCCTCATTCATCGATGTTAGCATACTCGCTAACAGCAGCACCGGAAAGACCTCGGGCAATTAATCCGGGTTACTCCCCTGACCAGGGTTTTAGCGGTTCCGGGTACAAATCCGGCTGGCAGAGCAAAACTGCGGTCCGGTGAGGTGGTGGTGCACCTATAGTTGTTGCTGTGGTTGTCGATTTGGTTTCTGTTTCAGGTAGAGTAGAGGTTGTGCCCGAGCGAGAGATCTATCCGAACGCGCCCGCGGTCCTTGTCGCGGTCGAGGCCCGACATCCCGACGCGCCCGAGTTCGATGCCGGTCAGCAGAGCGAGCTCAAGCGGTTCCTCACTGCGACCTTCCCCCTTCCTCAGACGCAGTCCAACCAGGTCATCAGCCACGCGCCGCCGGCCGACCCGGTAATCACTCAGCAGGTCGTGCCGCGCTTTGCCACGCGGGACCTGACAACCGCCGTCACCTTCAACGCCCAGGCTGTCGTCGTTGAGACCTCCCAACACCGGGGTTTCGAGCACCTCACCGAACTCCTGCGGGTCGCCATCTCGGCCCGGCAGGCAGTGCAGCCCGTCGAAGGGCTTTTGCGCCTTGGGCTCCGCTACGTCGACGAGATCCGGGTTCCCGACCTTGCCGGTGGCGTGGAGGGGTGGAGTGACTGGGTCGACATCAGCCTTCTCGGTCCGGTCGTGGTCGGGGCAAAGCTCGGACTCGCGGCCGAGCAGGGACAAGGAGCCACCGTTTTCGACCGTGGTGATGGGCACAAGCTCATCGTTCGCTACGGACCGCGAGAGGGCTTCGCGGTGCCGCCCGGTGGGATCTTGCAGCGCTCGGTACCAGCGCCAGGTCCGTTCTTCCTGCTCGACATTGACAGCTTCTGGGCCCCCACTGGTGACGTGCCTGAGTTCTCCGAGGAGACGGTCCTTGAGTTCGCACGCCAGGTCCATGAACCGGTTTCATGCCTGTTCGAGAGTCTTATCACTGACCGACTACGAGAAGAGGTGCTGCGCCGTGGCTGACACATCGACAAAGACCGCAACTGATGCTGGCACGGTGGAAGTCGTCTCGCCGACGCCGGACCTGCCCCAGACCGGTACGCCCAGCTGGTCGCAGTTGACCGAGGACGTTGGGTTCCTCGACAACCGCGCCAAGCTGCTCCACGACGACACAGGAGAACTCCACGTGGAGGTCCTCTTGAGGGAGTGGGGGGCCAAGACGACTGAGTTCGTCCGCATGGACGTCCCGACCCTCTTGGGTGAGCTGTCGGACCTCGGCTTCGCGTGGCGCGACATCGCCAGGCTGATCGGTGTCAGCGTCCCGGCCGTCCAGAAGTGGCGGCGGGGTGGCTCGGTCAGCGGCGAGAGCCGGACGAGAGCAGCGGCCGCGTTGGCGGCCTGCCACATGATCACCGAGCACTACATGGTGCAGGACGTTGCGCAGTGGTTCGAGTCCCCCATTCTTTTGGGAGTGCCCGTCACCCCGCTCGACCTCTACGCAGCGCAGCACATCGATCTCGTGTTCCGTCTCGCAAGCGGTAAGACCGACCCCGAAGCAGTGCTCGGAGTGTTTGACCCTGAATGGCGCGAGACCTACCGCAGCGACTTCGAGGTGTTCGAGGCCGAAGACGGTCTCGCGCTTCGCCGGAAGGATCCGTGATCGGTGGGTCAAGAACTCGAGGCTCCTGCTGGGGATCGCGCGGATTGGCCCGTGCTGTACCTGGCGCGCGGCTTCGATGAGGTAGTAGCCCACCGGCCCGTATTCACGGGCGATGTCTTCGAGAAAGTGCCCGTTTTGGCCCCGCGAGCGACGGAGCCCAAGAACAAGACGGTAATGGTGATACAGCATCCGTGCGCCATGCGCCCCAATGGCACCAATCTCGCCAAAAGCCTCCTTGTCGCCGAAGTGCGCCGACACCCTGAGGTGCCGCCCGACCGCTGGACAGGCTACGGGAAGTTGATGCCGCTCCCTGACCTGTACCCGCAGTACGAGAGCGGCCGGCGGCACGCCGGGGCATTCTTCGACCACACCCACCACGTGCACCCCGACGACCTCACCGACCGCGTGGCCTGCTTGTCGCTGCCCGGCATGAACATCTTGATGCAGCGCTGGGTGTACCACTCGGCTCGGGTGGTCGTGCCCACCTTTACGTACGATGAAGTGACGAGCCCTGTCTTCGAAGAGGCCGATATCATCGAAGAGTGGTGTGAGCGAGCGATGGACGCGGGTCGCACGCTTGAGGGCGCACTCCTGGATGTGGACGCGTGGCTCGGTGAAGACATCGGAGGGTTGAGTCGTCGCGAGGCCCTCAAGGACCGCCAACGTCGCTCGCGGATCCGTCGCGATCTGCGAACCGATGCCGTAACCTGGACGGCGGGCGGCTCTCAGGTGGCGCGGGGAGCCTGAATGGCGTTACCGCGACGCGATTCCTTGAGCCGGAGCATTCGTAGAGATCTCGCGGCTCGAGAGCGTCGCTGGGCATGACCGTTGCGTCACGGCTCGTGGAGATCCATGCCGCAGCCGCTCGGTTCCTGGACGCGGCGTTCGGCTCCCTGACCGAGCGCGGGGTCGTGCCAACGTCGATCTACCACCCGCACCTCGAGGTCGGCCGCGACTACCCGGGAGACGCTGTCATGTTTCTCGACGAGTACCTCGACCTTGAGACCGTGTTGAACGAGGCTTTTCCGGACCGCTTCGACGAGGCAAACGCAGACGGCGCCCTTGACTTCTCCTCGGGTTGGATCTTCGGCCTCCTTGAGGCGTCCATCGCCCGATGCCACATCCAGCATGAACCCCTGCAGAGTTCGACGCATGCCGTTGAGGAAACCGTCGCCGAGCTCATCTCGGTCCTGTCGGAGCCGGAGTGCCATGTGATCGTCTGCCGTGCCGTGCCCCACCTGACGACCACGGATGGGCAGGAGCTCGCGATTTCCGGCCTGGAGGTCCTGCCTGACGTCGACGGCAGAGAGCGGATCCCGCGACTCATTCCGCTTGGAGCTAGTGCGTTCAATAGAGATCCGCCATTCCTCTTCGACCCACCTCAGGCGCTTGTCGTCGCGCGAGGGCACGGATCAGACCCATTTGGAGCCGCCGCCGAGACGTCGGCACGTATAGACACGTTCTTGCTCGCCACCCAGCTGCTCTACGCGGCCACGGCCTGGAACGCGTACGAAGTCCAAGGACCGGCGTCACTGGTGGATCCTGTCGGGGCTCGTTTGATCAAGACCTCTCGCCACCGAGCTCTCGTGCGGCGCACCCTGAGGCTCGACGCCGGTTTCGAGCGGCCGATCGAGGCTCTCATCGGAATGCTGGTCACGGCGCGGCATGTGCCGGACGATATGGTGTTCACGTCGTTCGGCATGGCGATCTCCAGGTTCGCTGAGTCGTACACGACGTCAGACTGGGACGCCCAACTTCTTAGCCTCACGACAGCCCTCGAAGGTGCCATCTCGGGAACCGCCACGACCGACGTCCTACTGCGCCTCGAAACACGTGCGGCCGCGCTCTTGTCTGAACCTGATGATCCGTCGAGTGTCATATTCGACGACATCAAGAGGATCTACGAACTGCGCTCCAAGCTCGCTCATGGTGGCAGCTATAAGGTCAGCTCGTTCCAGAAGCTTGTGCACCGGGTATCCACGGTGGATGACGATGCTGCGTTGGGTCTCGCGGGCGGCCACCTGATCGACCGACTCCGAGACATCGTTCGGCGAGCGGTGCTCGCTCGACTTTGCTTGTCGTCGGCGAACGAGCCTCTGTGGCCGCTCGATGACGACGCTGGAGTGGACGCCGCTCTGGCCGATGACGCAACCAGGGCTACGTGGCGGGCGTCCTGGCGTCAGACTCTGGGTGACATCGGGGCGCCCGAGTCGTCCATGCGCGCATCCCGAGCCGTTGGCTTCCTCTCTCGAGAGGATCGCTGAGGCGCGCCTGGGGCGTGTCGCTAGAGATGTTCGGTGATCTATCCGGAGCTCTGCGGCACGTACGCCGGAGGGTTCCGCACGAGGAAGTCGCCCTCGATGGCCCGGCACAGAGAGGCCTCTTTGGATGGGAGCGTGCAGGAGAGCACCGAGATGTCCACGCTGTCGGTCGCGCCGTAGGAAAGCTGCGGATAAACGGCGGCTCCGATCGAAGGAAGGGATCCTCCAGATCCTGAGCCCGAACCACTGACACCAGCGGGATCGGCGAACGTCACAACGTCGGAAGTGAGACTCGTCACCTTCTCACCGACCGGCAGGTTTGAGCAAGGCATTCCCCCTGAAGCGACGTAGCTCGCAGCCGCCGAGTGGGGATAAAACCCACACACGAGATCGGCCCCGGGGATGTGACCGGTGTCGTCGTCGAGCACTTCCACGATTTGAGTGCCCTTTGGAATGGGCACGGCGGTGTAGTCGGGACTTCCCGGCTTGTAGACGGCAAGCGACTGCCCGCCGTCGCCCGCCACAAGTCCACTACATGCCCAGCCGGCGGGCCCCAAGACACTGATCTGGCCGTTGGAGTAGTAACTGAGGCCGCGGGTTGAATTGGTAGTTGCTAGTTGACGTGCCACGAACGGCGATCCGCTCGGCGGTGCGCCATAGGTGGTCGAGCACGAGGTCACCGGTAGCACGCCTATGACAGGCGAGCTCGCCGGTGTTGTGCGCTTCGCCTTGTGGCTCGAGGCCGCCTCCGCCGGTGCGGTTGTGGTGATGCTGCCCAACAGAACCAGAAGGAGCACGGGAGGAAGAGCGCGTCGCATCGGCCGAGAGTAACGAGCAATCCTCAGCCTGAGGGCAGGGAACGGCAGCCGGATCAACCAAACCAATGCTCTCCACAAAAACTCATTGGCGACCGCTTAGCCACTGCAAGGACCAGATCCTCGCATCCAATCATCATGACCTTGACCCCGTTTTTCGAGCCACGTTTTGTAAGAGTCAGGTCTGGGTCTGGACCGAGTGTAAGTCCTCGAACTCGATCGGGGGCAGGTACCCGAGCGAGCTGTGGAGACGCTCGGGGTTGTAGAAGTGCTCGATCCACTCGGCGATGGCGATCGACAGCTCGATCTTGGTCCGCCACTTCTTGCGGTTGAGCAGCTCGATCTGCATCGAGCCCCAGAACGACTCCATGGGCGCGTTGTCGTAGCAGTCACCGATCGTGCCCATCGATCCCAAGAGGCCCTTGTTTCGGATGAGCTCACTGAAGCCCCAGGACGTGAACTGGCTGCCGTGGTCCGAATGGATGATCGAGCTCTGTCCCGTCTTTCGTGACTCGCTCGCCATCATCACGGCGTCGTTGACCAGCGCTGTCTCACAGCGCCGGTCGATGGCCCAGCCGACCACCCGGCGGCTGTAGGCGTCGAGGACCGCACAGCAGTAGACCTTGCCTTCGCGCGTCGGGTGCTTGGTGATGTCGGTGAGCCAGAGCACATTGGGTCGGTCCACGGTGAAGTTGCGCTGGACCAGGTCTTCTTCGGTGGCCTGATTCACCAGGTTCTTCTTGTGCTTCTTCGGCCCGGGGAGGCCCTTGATGCCCAGCTCGCGCATGATGGAGAGGATCAGCTTCTTGTTGACCACCATGTCCTGTTCGCGCATCAGCGCGGCTCGGATGCGCAACATGCCGTAGGTGCCCCGTGAGCGCTTGTGGATGTCGGCGACGAGGCCGCTGAGCAAGAGCCGACGGATCTGGCGGTCGCTCGGCACGTGGTACTTGAACTCGTAGAAGGTCGAGCGAGAGACGCCGGCGATCCGGCACGCCACGCGCTCGTTGTAGCCCAGATTGCTCAGGCCTTGGGCAATCTGGCACCGCCTTTTGGGCTGACCGGCTCCTCCCCGTTGAACAGGGCGACCGCTGCTTTGACCGCCTCGAGTTCTGCCTCGAGCTCAGCGATGGTCCGAAGCGCCTGGGCCAGCTCGTCGGCCTCGAAGCTCTTGACGCCCTCGGCGCGGCCGGCATCGATCAGGGCCTGGCGCTTCCACAGATAGAGGGTCCCTTCGGACACTCCGACTTCTTTGGACAGCGCGCTCACCCTCTCGCCGGCCACGAGTCGGGCACAGACGGCCCGGCGGAACTCTCTCGCATATTGCTTGGGCATGGACTACCTCCTGGTAGCGCACGACCAAACTCTTACAACGCTGGCTCGGCCTATGGGGAATAGGCCATCAGGGAAGCTTGGGCCAACTTGCCCATCCAATTGCCCAACTATTGGACGACGTTAGGTTCTAGCGGGCAGACCGGCTGGACAACGCCAATGCGCTGAACTGCTAAAACGCGACCCCAGAGGACCGGGTGGACGCAGCTTCCCGCTCTCTCAAGGTGGCGACACGGGTTCGAATCCCGTTGGGGCTGCTTCACTCTTCCTGGTCAGAGGGTTCTGGCCGGGAACTCGATTTCACTTTGCCCATCCATCTGACCATCTTTGCCAGGGTGTCGATCGACAAAGCGAGCGAAGAGTCGCTGATGAAATAGGCAGTGCCAATATGAATATCTCCACCCATAAAGAGTGGCGACAGGGCGGGCGCCGATCGTGACTGTTGAACTGGTGCTCACGCGCCCCTTTTTGATGCGACCTCTTCGAGGAAGGTCCGCAGGCATTCGTCAAAAAGCTCGGCATGCGAGAGATTGGGAGCA
Organism: uncultured Acidimicrobiaceae bacterium; assembly: GCA_963719485.1. Taxonomy (GTDB): domain Bacteria; phylum Actinomycetota; class Acidimicrobiia; order Acidimicrobiales; family RAAP-2; genus Bog-473. The sequence goes on along the minus strand of OY970387.1, from coordinate 746,369 downwards.
TGTCCCGCACCAGAGATCTCAACGAGTTGAGCGTTCGGAATCTTCTCGGCCATATAGCGCGAGCCGGGCACGAAGGCGTTGTCATTCTCTCCGACGATCACCAGAGTTGGCACCAATATCGTCGGCAACGCTTCGAGTACTTGCGCGTCATGCTGCACCAAGATCCCTCGTGCGGCGTGAATGAGGCCGACGGCACCTTGGTGTGCGTCCCCGTGCAGCTCCGTTCCGGCGGGTAGGCCGTCGAGCCCTCGTTCAGTCAGGGCCGTGGCGTACGATTCGACCACTGATGTGTTCCATTGCTCCCGTGCGGTATCACTCCGATAGCCGGGACCGGTGTCTTCGAGGACCAGGGCACTCACCCGCTCTGGATGCGTGACGGCAAACAGCAGGGTGAGGAACCCCCCTACCGAATGGCCTCCCACGACTGCGCGCTCGATATCGAGATGATCGAGAAGAGCCACCATGTCGCCCATAACCAGTTCGGAAGAGTACAACGACGGGTCGTCAGGTGAGTCACTCGAGCCATGTCCTCGAAGGTCCCAGGTCACCACGCGGAAATCGTCGGCAAGGGCGCGGGCGGTGTCCGTAAACATCGCCGAGGTGGCAGAAAAGCCATGAGTCAGGAGAATCGGGACCCCCTGTCCAGTTTCCTCGAAATGTAGGCCGAGACCCTCACGATGGAGCGTTGGCATCCGTCTTCCTCATGAGTTCATTCCCAACAGGCGGGTCTCTTCGCTATATCGGCCACAACAAAAGGCAGCTCCATCAACACTCTGCCTCAGCGACAGGGAAATCTGCACTAGAGACGATTAGTCGAACGTGATGACGCCTCGGATATTCTTTCCGTTTCGCATGTCTTCGTAGCCCTCATTTATCTCGTCCAATGAGTATCGCTGAGTGACTAACTCGTCAAGCTTCAGGACTCCCTCGCGGTACATCGAGAGCAATCGGGGAATTGCCTCGCGCGGGTTCAAGGATCCGAAGATGGTTCCCTTGATCTCCTTGTTGTACGAGGAGAACCTCGATAGACCGATGTTGGTAACGGTCTCACTCGCCGGCGCTGAGCCAGTGATGACCAAGGTTCCGCCCTTCGAGGTCAAATTCAGTGCCGGCTCCAACATATCGCCGCGGACAACGCCGACCGACAGCACCACCCGGTTGCACATCTGACCCCAAGTGATCTCATTGATCAGCGGAATCGCCTCTTCCATCGAAGAGAAGGCCCGTGACGCTCCAAAGGAAATGGATTGTTCGCGCTTAAACTCCACGGGATCGATAGCGAAGATCCTCTTGGCACCAGCAACCCGTGCCCCTTGAATGGCGTTCATCCCGACGCCGCCAACGCCAACCACAGCAACCGTATCTCCAGGTTTGCAACCAGCGCGCTCAGTCATTGACCCGAAACCTGTCGTTACGCCACACGAGACGAGGGCGACAACTTCGAACGGCATATCGTTGTCGACCTTCACCAGTGAGTTTTCGCTAAGAAGCGCGTATTCGGAAAAAGTACCCAACTGAGCGAACCGCTTTGCCGGCTTTCTGGCTTCACCAGTCACAATGTGATGGGCATCACGGCCGTCACTCATGATGCCTTGATCAAAGAGTTTCGCTCCGAGGTCGCATAGATACTGTTGGCCTATTACGCACCAGCGACAACGGCCGCAAGCCGGGATGAAGGACATGGCTACGTGATCGCCCGGAGCAAGCCCCTTCACATCAGGGCCGACTGCTTCTACGATCCCGGCACCCTCGTGACCGCCGATGAGCGGAAGCGGCAGGACGACGTCACCCGTAGAGGCATGTTCGTCGGAGTGGCACAGGCCCGCAGCTTTGATCTGTACCAGAACGTCTGTTGACTGCGGCTGATCCAACTCGACTTCCTCGACCTGCCATGGCGTACGGATATTCCAGAGCACCGCCGACCGAGTCTTGGTCATAGTCGTCTCCTTTTGTGCATCGCCTGTGTTACCGGAGCGTGTCCGGGAATGCCCGAAATGAAATCATCTAGAGCTGGAGACTCTTCACCTCAAAGAACTCCTCCAGTCCTTGCTTGCCGGACTCTCGACCAATCCCCGATTGTTTGTATCCGCCGAATGGCGCAAGCGGATTGTGGGTGCCTCCATTGATCTCGACCTGACCGGCACGCATGCCGCGGGCAAAAGCCATCGCTCGATTCGGATCAGCCGCCCACACGCCTCCTGAGAGTCCGCAGATAGTCGAGTTAGCGATAGTGAATGCCTCGTCTTCAGAGTCGTAGGGCAAGATTGAAAGGACTGGACCAAAGATCTCTTCTTGAGCGATCGTCATTGACGAGGTGACGTCCGAAAAGACCGTGGGTCGGACGTAGTAGCCGCAGTCGAGTCCAGCTGGGCGACCGAGACCGCCAACAACCACGCGTGCGTCCTCCCACCCCAGGCGACCCACCTTTGGAACACGACCAATCTCCAAGCGCACGTTCGACGACATCCGCGACGACAGGGCCTCAACCGAAGATTTAACAGTCTATATGATCCAGAGCATTGAGGTCGGGGTCCGCGAAACCTCCAACGAATGTCAGACGCTCGCGCCCGATCCGTGATCATCCAGCCGTTCACGTTGAGGTGGGATCCAAACTCTGCTTAAATGATCTAGATCATCAGATGCCGGAAGAATTGCGGGAGGATGGGTGCTGGGAAGCGGGGGTCTCGTGAGGTCCATTCAGCGATACTCGCCAGCGGCCTACTGTCCGCATGGGTCGAGACGAGCGGCCCGGCCAAGCTCATTTTGGCTGGATGTCTCGCTAGGCAGGGCGCATGAGTGATTTGGACATCAAGGATCGAGTCGCGATCGTTGGTGCGGCTCAGTCACCCTACGCAAGGAAGCTCGAGAGTAGTGAGGCGGAGCTGGCAGCTCAGGTGGTGTTGGCGGCATGCACGGACGCCGGGGTGTCGCCGTCAGAGATTGATGGCATGGTGTCCTATTCAGTGGAGTCCGTATTGGATACGGCTCTAAGCAACATGATCGGTTCCGGAGATCTGAAATTTTTCGTGGGCGTTGGATATGGCGGTGGGGGTGGTCCGGGCTGCATCGGACTGATGGCCCTCGCTATAGCGACCGGACGGTGTGACGTTGGCGTTGTCTGGCGATCTAGAAAGCGCGGCAGCGGAGCTCGTCCATGGGCCCAAGCCGGTTCGGCGCCGCTGGTGAGTGTGGGAGCTGAGTTCACCCGGCCGGCTGGTGTCGTCCGCCCAGTAGATGAGGTGGCAATGTTGGCCCGCAGGTACTTCCATGAGTACGGCATTAGACGTGAGCAGCTGGCAAATGTGGCGCTGGCGTTCAGGCGACATGCCAATTCAAATCCGCTTGCGACAATGTTCGATCGAGAGTTGACTCTGGACGAATATCTCAACGCGCGCTGGATAAGTGAGCCGCTTTGCCTCTTCGATGCGTGCTTGGAAAGTGACGGAGCCGGTGCCGTGGTGATGGTTTCGGCTAATCGGGCAAAGGATCTTCGCCAAGTCCCGGTTCTTGTGCATGCGACAGCGCAAGGAATGCCGACCCGAATGGTACCCATGGTGAACTACTTCAATGATGATCCTCTGCGGACTCCTGGCCAAGTGTGCGCACAGCAGCTCTTTGCGTCGAGCGATATTACGAGCTCCGACTTGGACGTTGCGCAGATCTACGACGCATTTAGTCCGCTCGTCTTGTGGAGTCTCGAAAGCTATGGATTTTGTGACGCAGGAGAAGCCGGAGCCTTTGTGGAGGGGGGAGCTATTGAAGTCGGGGGTCAACTTCCCGTCAATACCTCCGGTGGTTCGCTGTCAGAGGCCTACGTGCACGGCTTCAATCTCATCCTCGAAGGAGTTCGTCAGATGAGGGGGACGTCAACGAATCAGGTACCGGGTGCAGCGAGTTGTCTGGTGACTGGTTCCGAAACCGTTCCTACTAGCGCGGTCATTTTGAGAAGGTGACGATGGGCGAAGCCGAAGAGAAGCGCGCCTTCATTCTGGGGCCAATACCGTGGGGCGGAGCTGAACCATATTGGACGGGTACGTCAAACGGGCAACTGAAGGTCCAGCGCTGTGTGGACACCGGCCGATTGCTCTTTCCGCCAGTGTCAAACAGCCCATGGGGTTCACACTTACCACCGGAGTGGGTCGAGGTGTCAGGGAAGGGCCGGGTCTGGTCGTTCATCACAGCCCACCAGCCTCTCATTGCCCAGTTTGCTTTGGCGGCGCCGTACGTCTCGGTGGCCGTGGCACTTGATGAGGATGAGAGATGCCGGCTGGTTGGGCCCTTGGTGGCATCGCAGGGCGCCCCCTTGGGATCTGTTGATGGCTCGACGGTCCTTATAGATCAACCGCTCGTTGTCGATCTCTCGGCAGAGCCAGTGCAAGGGATGGTGGTCCCGCGATGGGTCTCGCTTAGTGAGGCCTGAAAGAAACCGATAGACCCGCAGTGGGACGCAAGTTGAGCGGGACTTCGAAGTGGACCTCACTCCGCAGGCAGGCGCAACGAGCGCCGTCTGGCCTCTCAGTGAGAGCGGCAGTCAGCCTTTAGTTGCGTCAGTGAGATCCGTCTTCCTTTCCGAACCCGACTAACGTCGGCCAGGCGCTGACACGCCGAAGACTCGGTGCGCGTTCGTCGAACTGATCTTGACGGCGATGTCGTCTGGAATTTCGGCCAGTGAGCGTTCGAGCGCCGTGCGACTGTGAGGCCATATCCCGTCCATGTGAGGGAAGTCGCTCTCCCACATCAAGTTGTCCTCTCCAATTATGTCGATTTGCGAAAGCGCGACGTTGTCAGTGACGATGCAGACGAAAATGTGCTCGCGGTAGATCTCGTATGGACTGCGCTCGGGTCTGGCCGCGCCAAGATCCGAACCGAATCGTCTGTCCGCGAGATGGCTTTGGACGTACTTTTCGGCGCGCTCCAGCGCGTAGGGAACCCACCCGGCTCCTCCTTCGGAAAGCGCGATTCGCATGGCCGGGAACCGATCGAAGACACCGCTCCAGAGCCAGTCGGCGAAAGCGAGCAGCGAGTTCATTCCGGTCGCGGTCCAACTAACCTGAACGGGCGCATCGTCCGAGCTGGTGATCTGCTTCGAGGAGGATCCAATGTGCATGCATAGGGGCAGCCCGACCTCCGCTACTGCGTGCCAGAGCGGGTCCCAGTGATCGGTGTGAATCGAGGGTTCGCCGAGGACTGTCGGGTTTTCGCTAAAGGCGATAGCTCTCGAACCTAAGGAGGCCGTCCGATACGTTTCCTCGATGGCGGCATCGATGTCCCACCACGGGATGATCGTCAAAGGAACGAGACGCTCGGCATCGGTCGCGGTCCACTCCTCCAGCACGAAGTCGTTATACGCCTTGACGCAGAGCCTGCTGAGCTCGGGGTCGTTAGTGGGGAAGAACCTGTGGCCCGCGAACCGGGCGTACTGGGGGAACCCGAGCTCGGCCCAGACACCGTCTATGTCCATATCGTCCAGTCGCGCTTTCGGATCGAAGCAACCAGGCCGCATCTCGTCGAACCTCGACGGACGCGCCATCGCACCAGGGAGATCTGGTCGCGGCAGTGAGGTCCCTTTGTCGATGGGTACGACCTGGTCCTCGTATTTCCAGGCTTGTCGACCGTCCTCGAGTTCGACGACTCTGGGGCCGACGTCGTGATAGCGGACCGGGAGTCGATCGAGCCACACCGTTGGGTGTTCGTGGATGTGATCGTCGACTGAGAAGATTCGTGTTTCCTTAGGCAGCACTTCAGAACTCCTTCTAGACGTCGGCCAAAAAGTACGGGTACAAACAAACGTCAGGCCGAGTCCTGGACCTCTAGCGACTGCGACTAGCGAGTCCCCTGCCAAACATCTGTATCATCATATTATCATTCAGGTTGCGCCGTCAAGGAGACCTCGGGTCGACAGACGGGTGGGTAGACGGTGCGATTGTCGCCAGTGGAGGCGCGGGTTATGAACAAATACGACGTCGTGATCGCAGGAGCAGGCGCGGCTGGCCTGGCTGCCGCACTGGAGAGTGCGCGTCTCGGATTGAGGACAGCGTTAGCCGACGCCGTGGGGCCGGGTGGATTGTTAATGAACGGAGGCGTCATCGACGGGTACCCGGGTCTCACCGAAGGGGTCAGCGGACCTGATCTCATTTCGAGGCTTACGGATCAGGTCATGGCGTTCGATGTGACAATGGAATTCACAGAGATCACTGGCCTCTTGCTCGGGGACGGCGGTCCCGTAATCCAGACAGACAGCGGTGAGCTCCACGGCACGGCCGTAGTCATCGCGACTGGCGGCTCGCACCGGCAGCTCGGTGTCCCCCTCGAGGAGGAGCTCGAAGGCCGCGGCATCTCGCACTGTGCCTTCTGTGACGGCGCGCTTTTTGCTGGTCAGGAAGCGGTTGTCATCGGAGGAGGCGATCACGCATTGGAATCGGCGTTGTACCTAAGCGACCTGTGTCCCCGTGTAACTGTGTTTCACCGACGATCAGAGCTGCGGGCCGCTGACGTCCTACGAAGGGCGATATATGCGCGCTCCAATGTCGACCTCGTGCTGGGTCATGTCGTAGATGCCTTCATCGGCGACACGAAACTCGAGGAGATTGCTGTGCGCGACGTTGCAAATGGGGTCGAGTCGAACATCAGCACCAACGGCGCGTTTTTGTGCATCGGCTTGGTGCCAGCCACGGATGCCTTCGCCGATGCATTGAAGCTCGACGACGACCGACGGATCATCGTCGATCTCACCCTCGCGACGAGCGCGCCGGGTGTCTTCGCTGCGGGCGTCGCTCGCTCGCAGTCACCCGACCAATTGATCACCGCCCTCGCCGACGGCGTGACCGCCGCTCGCTCGGTATACCGCCAGCTCCGCGGGCCGTCAGCGTAGTTGCAACCAACGAAGCAGAGACCAAACAGCAGGAAGCCACTAGAGGATCCACCCGGTGAGTTCGACCAGCTCGGTCAAGATTCTCATCCCCAACCGATTTAGGCCCCCGCTTATGCGAAAGCGCCACTTTCTTGGTCACAGCCTGGCGTTGCCCCACCGAAAGCTCCATGTGAACAGACGTAATCACCGCTGGCTGGCCTTCAATCGCGACCTGAAGCGGAGATGCCTATCTGAGGCAATGAAGGGTCTACGCGGAGGTACTAGACCCGAGGTCTCGTTGACTGCGCAGTCTCAACGATAATATGATGATTCAGATATTTGGTAGCGGCTCCGATTCCGTTCCCATGCGCGCATGCATCCTGCGGAACTAATGCCCGGAATTAGAGGGAAGACACCGATGAGTACTCAAGTCGAGGTGGAGCCCAATATGCCAGTGCTGGGACCACTTTTGGCGGCCGATGCTCTCACCTTCTGGGAAGGAAGCCGTGAACGAAGTTTCGTCATCCAACGGTGCCCGGACACTCAACGCCTGATCTGGCCCCCGCGCCCGATGAGCCGTGGGGCGAACGACAGCCGCCCGAGTGGGTCGAAGTCTCGGGTCATGGCCGAGTTCGGTCCTTCGTCGTACCTCCCCCCACTTCTCTCGGGCTTCGCGGAGGTCGCGCCGCACAACGTGAAGATCCCACCATCCGGGTCGTCGGCAACCTCGTCGCCTGCGAAGGCGCGGGGCTCGATTCGGTTGATCAGTCCACCATCGAACTCGGCTTGCCAGTCCGCGCTGTGTTCGACGGCGAGTTCGGGGCCGGCTATCGACTCGTCCGGCCGATAAGGAAGAGCCTGCGGCCATGAACATCCGGAATGTCGACGATCACAACGGGCTGCGGGTCTTCAGCGACCTCGACGAATTCGCGGAGTACACCGTCGGAGCTCAATGGGCCGACGGCTTTCCGCTCCTACCACCCGAGCCTCAACTCGTTTCCGAAGCGCTCGGCACCGTCCCACTCGGTGCCGACGCCGTGCTCGGTATGGCGTCCACCACGGGTGTCATCGTCACGGTTCAGGACGCCGCTATCGCCACAATCCTTGCCGGTTGCCTTCCCGGCTATCTCCCGGTCGTGGTCGCTGCTGTGGCGGCGTTCTTCGACAACGTCGAGACTCGCGATGTCGGATTGGGGGGCGTCGCCGACTCGTCCCAGTGCGTCGTCGTGAACGGACCGATCAGGAACGAGATCGACGTGAACTGTGGTCTCGGCTTGTACGGGCCGGGATGGCGGGCCAACGCCACGATTGGGCGGACGTTGCAGATCATCGTGCGTTTCGCCTTCGGCCGAGGCGAACCATCATTCGGGGATCCCGGCCAATTTACGCTCTGCTTCGGCGAAGACGAGGAGAGCACCGATTGGGTGCCGCTGCACGTCGAGCGAGGCTGCGCTCCGGGAAGCAGCGCCGTCACCGTGCACTCGTCGCTCGTTATGAGCATGTCCCACGACCGCCACAGCACAACACCAGAAGAGTTCCTCGACAATCTCGTGGTGTACGGACGCGGGAAGGTATCGGGGTCGAGTTGGTTCCCCGGGTCGGCGGTCTCGTTGATGCTGGTGATCCCCGACGAGGCTCGCCGGTTGCTCGGAGCTTGGTCGAAAGAGGACATTCGCGCGTACCTATATCCAAGGTTGACAGCCGACGACGGTTCCCCGATGCAACCGGTCGCACTCGGGTCGCCCGATCACATCCTCATTGTGGCCGCAGGAGGGCGCGCGTTTTGCTCGACGCAGTTCTTCCTCTCTCACATCGCAACACCTAACACCCGGATCATCGACACAAAGGAGAGTGCAATATGATTACGTCGCTCGCGACCGTTACCCACCAACCGCTGGAAGCTCTTGAGCCAATTGCGATCACCTCGGGCGCGCCGGAACGCCTGGTGGCTGAGCGTTCCAAGACCCATGAAAAGACCGCCGGATTGGTGCTCGCGGTGATCGATAGCGACAGCCCAGGCGACGCTGAGTCGTACTTCGCTGCCGCGTTGATCCGCGAATTCGCGCACGCGCCTGCAGCTCTCAGACGTCATCTGGGTCAAGAAGGCGAACCGCACCCATCCACCCCAACCGGAGCTGTGGGCCGAAGTGATCAACCGCGCCGATCTCGGGATCGCCATGTACGGCGGGTGTGGCACCTGCTCGTCCCGGACCATGAGAGACGCAATCGAGATGCAGTGGGCGGGCATACCGGCCGTCGCGATCGCGCACGAGGAATTGAAGGGCGCGGTCGACGCAATGAAGCAGATCAGCCGGGCGCCATCGACGCCGTATATTCTTGTGCCTCGCCCATGGCAGCTCGTCATGTGGACCCGCGAGGAGACCGACGCGTTAGTTGAGCAGATCCTGCCCCAGGTCATCGAGCTGACCATCGGACAGGAGCGCGAGGCCGAACGCGTTGTGGCATGACCACGACAACGCTCCAGCAGCCCCAGCACCACTACGACGACTACAGGAGCCTCGTTGAGTCCTACTTCGACAACGGATGGACCGACGGCCTCCCGATCGTCCCGCCTACGGTAGATCGCGTCGCTGAGTCCATCGAGTTCCTTGGCCGCGCACCCGATGCCGTCATCGGCACAATCCCCACGCAGGACGTCGTCGTCACCGTAGAGCAGGTCGTCGTCAACGCCGTGATGGCAGGGTGCGCTCTCAAGGAGATGCCGCTCGCCGTCGCGGCAATAGCGGCCCTACTCCAACCAAAGTCCAACGCGCACGGAACGACCGGGAGCCTAGCTAGCCCCGCGCACATGGTGCTGGTCAGTGGGCCCGCCAGGTACGATCTGGGCATCAACTGTCGCGCGGGCTGCTTCGGTCCCGGTTCGCGACCGAACGCGGTCGTGGGCCGGACAATCCGACTGGTGCTGCGGAATTGTTGCAACGCGATTCCTGGGTTTGCGGACCGTGGCGCGTTCTCACAGCCCGGTCGCTACTCATTCTGCTTCGGTGAGGACGAGGAGGGCAGCACCTGGGTTCCGATCCATGTTGAGCGCGGGTTCGCGCCCGGTGCCAACGTCGCCACCGTCTCGTCGTTCACGCAGATGTACGCCCTCCGTGACGTGTCGAGCGAGCCGCGTGATCTGCTCCGGCGCTTCGCAACGATCGCGCGAAGCCGTCCGGTTCATGAAGACCATGCACTCGGCAAGGAACGGACTGTACTCGTCGTCTTCGGCCCCGAGCATCGCGACCGTCTCGTGGCCGCAGGCTGGTCGAAGCAGGACGTACGGGAGTTCCTCTTCCCGCTCCTCATCGCGCATCCGTCTGGCGCGCCGGACGAGGATTTGGTCGACGTTCGAGGCGGCCGAGCCGAGGACAAATGGGGTGTCGGCATCGAGGGCGGCGTCGCGGAGAGCCGGTTCGGTTTGTTGACTCCAGAAGGCCTACAGATCGCCGCCGCGGGCGGTCCGGGCTTAGCACTGTCATGGGTCTTCTACCCTCACTGGTCGCCGCTCGTCTCCAGCCAATTCTGAAGATTGCGCCGAACGTGGCGCGATACTGCGTCCACTGGATGTTCTATACGACCGCAACGGTTGCCGACTGCATCGCGGCTTGCCGTACCGAGACGTAACAACATTGCGGGCTTCTGCAAGCAGGACCTCGACTCCTTGACAGTGAGATCCAGATCATATTACTATCTAGAGAAATAGCCAGGCGGCGTACCGCGTCGCCTCAACAATTCGGGGGGCATTGAGTGATCCGAGCCGCGCGTGTCAGGAGCCAAGCAGTCATCACCCTGGCGGTAGGTCTTGTTCTCCTACTCGGGGTTTCCAGCAGCAGTGGGGCTTCAACGTCCTTTCAAAATTCGCTGCAAAAGAGCAGCCTGAAGGGTGCACCCGTGACCATCGGTTACATAGACATTGAAGGGAGCTTAGGCATCTCATTTGCGCCTCAGCGCATCCTGGCAACGCAGCTTGTGTCGTATCTCAATTCCCGGGGCGGCATCGGCGGCCATCCGATCGATCTTGTGACGTGTGTGACGACAGCCACTTCGGGCGGAGCCGTCTGCGCCAACAGGATGGTTCAGGATAAAGCGGTTCTCGTGCTCGGGAACTCGATCATCGACTCGGCGGCGATGTATCCTATTTTGAAAACCGCTGGGATTCCCTTCTTCGGCGGTGGAAACTCTCCGCTCGACGCAGCAGATCTGACGCCAGATGGCAATCATTGGTTCGCTGGGGGAGGAGCTCTGGCGGGGTTCTCCACAAACAATGTATTCATGGTCAATAACCTCAAGGTGAAGACAGTCGGATTGATAGTTGGTTCGTCTGCCGCCGCGCAGCAAGCAGCAACTAAGTTCATCCAAACGCCGCTTCACGCGGATGGGGTCACCACTCAGATCGTGAGCATCAACGAATCCAACCCGGACTTCACCTCGGCAGTGAATTCGATTGCGAACACCGATGCGCTTCAGGTGCTCACGAGTTGCCAACTCGCAGACTTGGCGATCAAGCAGGCAAAGACTCTTGGTTACCAGGGTCACGTAATCGGTTGCATTGCACCGTCAGATTTGCAGGCAATGGGCAAAGCTGCGTCCACCGGCGTGTATGGCTCTGTGGGAACTGTCGTCCCATCGCTGTCCACAGCCGCGACCAACTCCGAAGTGCGACGCTATCTGAGCCTGGCCCACAAGTACCACTGGGATTCGGGCACCTACGATGTCGGAACCTATGAGCAGGTGCTTGGAGGTATCGCCTTCATCAACAACGCGGGCGGTGCGTCGGCCACCGGACCAGAGGTGCAAAAGACGATCTCGACAACCACGAATCTAGCTGTACCCATGGGACCCCCAGCCGGATTGACTTGCTCGAAGGTCCTGGACCCGCTGGCGGCCACGTCCTGCAACGTACAGTTCAAATACGTGAAGGTGACCAGCCGGGGGACCCTGAGCTCGGCGAGCGGTTGGCTCAACCCGCCGGCGAGCTGAGTCGTCGGCGTGCCATTGACAACGGACCCAGATAGCAGGAACCAGCTACTGGCATTCGTCGGTCTGCGCCAAGCGGAAGCCTAGGGAGATGCCAAGTTACGCAGCGTTCGCCGTTCTCGGACTCGGCAGTGGAGCGATTTACGCGATTGTTGCGATGGGAATCGTGGTGCAGCAGCGCGGTTCAAATATCTTGAACTTCGCGTTCGCCGCAATGATGATGATTTCCACCTTGGTCTACACGAGTATCCGATCTGCAGGCAGCATCAATTTTCCGATACCCGGACTGCCGACGGTGAATCTCAGCGGAGGCCAAGGCGGCGCCTGGTTGGCGGCGCTATTGGCGATTGCCGTAGTCGTTGGTATCGCGGCTCTGGCACATTTCCTGATATTTCGTTGGATCCGAGGAGCGCCGGCTCTTTCAAGAGTTGCAGCCGCTGTTGGCCTGATGCTCACGTTGGAGGCAGTGGCCACAATCCGATATGGATCACTGGAGGGGGCTCCGATTGGAGTATTGCCCAGTACCGTAATAACGGTCTTCGGAGCCAGGCTTCAAGAATTTGAGCTTCTGCTTCCGGTAATCGCCATCCTGTTCGGAGTGGCCTTCTGGGCCCTCTTCAGGTTCACTTCAGTCGGACTCGCGATTCGTGCGTCTGCCGAGTCGGAGATGGGTGCCGCTATCCTCGGCTGGTCTCCCGACCGCCTTGCGCTTTTCACGTGGATCGTGGCTGGACTCCTCGCTGGTGTCACAGGGGTGCTCATCGCACCCATCGCCGCCACCGACCAAGTGACCTATGCGCTACTCATCATTCCGGCACTTGGAGTCGCGCTGGTTGCCCAGTTCCGTTCATTCGCCATATGTGTGGTCGGAGGACTAGGTCTCGGAATACTTGGATCGGTGCTTCAGCGAGCGGGCGCAAACTACTCTTGGCTGCCTCAGTCTGGCATTCAAGACGGCGTGGCCTTTGTTTGCATCCTTGTGATCATGGTTCTCGCTGGTCAGCATCTTCCTACCAGGGGGACACCACCAAGCCTTCGTCAACCCATTGCCTATGTACCGCGTCACGTACTCCGTCGAACGATAGCCCTCACCGTGGTGGCCGTCATACTTATATTCGCTACGTCAGGAGGGGCCCGGTTTGCTGTCATCGACAGCCTTATCGGAATCGTCCTTGCATTGTCATTGGTCGTGGTGACTGGGTACGCAGGTCAGATCTCACTGTGCCAGTTCACATTCGCAGGATTGGCCGGATTTATTCTGTCCAAGCTAGGGACCAATCTTGGCATTCCCTTTCCACTCTCTCCCCTGCTCGCCTGTATGTGCGCAGCAGCATTTGGTGTGGTGATCGGATTGCCAGCACTCCGTGTGCGTGGCATCAACTTGGCTATTGTGACGTTGGCGGCAGCCCAGGCGATAGATAGCCTCCTGTTTCAGAATCCAAGCTTCACCGGTGGCTACAGCGGTGCTCCAATCGTTCAGCCACGGCTATTTGGCTTGAATCTCAGCATCTCAGCCGGCGGCGGCCAGGCATCGGTTGCCTTTGCCCTCATGTGCTTGATCATCGTCATTGTCGCTTGTCTTGGGGTCGCCAACCTCCGGCGTAGCGCAACAGGTCGTCGAATGCTTGCAGTGAGAGCAAATGAGAAGGCGGCGGCTGCGTCTGGCATAAACGTCTCTCACGTAAAACTCCTTTCCTTCACCATTTCCGCATTCATTGCTGGTATCGGTGGGTGCCTCTTTGCTTACGAACAGTTGGGCGGAAACCTATCGAGCGATAGCTTCGGACCTATTGCATCTCTGACGCTCTTGGCGGCGGTGTTCATCGGGGGGATCTCTACCGTGAGTGGCGCCATCCTTGCTGGACTGGCTTCCGGGAGTGGGGTTTTGTACTTCTTGTTGTCATCCAATATCGCAAGCTTCACGCAGTGGCAGGCGTTCGTGGGCGGCTTAGGGTTGATTGTCGTCGCGGTCCGTCAACCTGATGGGGTCGCCGGCTTCAACATTGAACTGTTTCGTACGCGAATATCACCTTTCTTCGCTCAGAGAAGGAAACTCGGCCTCACGAATACAACGCGGATGTCAACGAACGCGAACTCGGGGCTCATTGGAGCGCCGAACTCAGATGTGTTGGAGCGGAGTAACTAGTGGCACTTCTCGAATGTCACGACGTAAGTGTGACCTTCGGGGGAGTCCGCGCGCTGTTGCCCACGACTTTTTCGGTCGACGTCGGACAGCTAGTTGGACTCATCGGCCCAAATGGTGCCGGGAAGACAACGCTGATTGACGCACTGACTGGTGCGACTTCCTGTCAGGGGCGCGTGGTCTTTGACGGCCAGGACATCTCTGCGTTTAAGCCACACCGGCGCGCTTCGTTGGGCTTGGGTCGGACCTTCCAGGGCATAGAGCTCTTCGATGACATTTCAGTACAAGAGAATTTGCTCGTTGCCGCGGATCGGACCCGTTGGTGGTCTCCGCTCACTGACGCCGTTCGTCCTCGCAATCGAGGATCAAGCCGAGAACTGGCACGGGCGCTCGAGGTCGCTGAAATTTCTCAGTACGCTGAGAGTTTGCCTTCTGAACTTCCAAACGGCGTCAGAAAAAGAGTTGCGGTTGGTCGAGCGTTAGCATTCAATCCAAAGCTGTTACTACTCGACGAACCGGCAGCGGGACTCGATAGTGAAGAAAGCGCTGCCCTTGGTAGGCGACTTCGGGCATTGGTGGATGACGGTCTGCCCCTGTTGCTTGTCGATCACGACATGGGACTCGTCCTTTCGGTTTGCGACTATATCTATGTCCTCAATTTTGGCGAGATCATCGCAGAGGGTGCTCCCGATGTGGTGCGACGTGATGCAAACGTCATAAACGCGTATCTCGGCGGAACGAGCGCTGCATGAGCCCCACGACACTAGTGAAGGTGGAGGGACTCACCGCTGGCTACGGGAAAGTGCCAGTTGTGCGAGATATCTCGCTTCAGGTCGCCCCGGGGGAAATTGTGACGCTCCTTGGAGCTAACGGAGCGGGCAAGACCACCACGCTTCGCGCAATAACCGGAATCGCCAAACTCCATAGCGGGTCAGTTTCGATCGAGGATCAACAACTGAAGAACTGCAAAGTTCATCAGTTGCGCTGGAGCGGAGTTGCCTACATTCCGGATGATCGCAGCCTCTTCGGCAATCTTACGGTGAGCGAGAATTTGCGTATGGCGCGGGGTACCCGCCCTATAGCTGAACTCTTTGAGTGGTTTCCAATCTTGCAGGGAATTCAGTCACGGAAGGCCAGCCTCCTATCAGGCGGAGAGCAGCAGATGCTTACGCTGGCTAGAGCGCTGGCGTGCCAGCCGAAGATACTCCTGATCGACGAAATGAGTGCGGGCTTGGCCCCGATCATTGCGGAGAGTCTGATGGCGTTGTTGCGAAAGCTGGCCGACGAAGAGGGGATCGGCGTCCTTCTTGTTGAGCAGCACGTGGATCTCGCATTGAATACTGCCGACCGGGGATATGTTCTCCATCATGGCGTGATCGCGGCTCAGGGCAGTGCCACAAAGTTGTTGCACGATCGCCAACTCCTTGAAGAGAGCTACCTCGGCGAGGTCACGGACCAAATCGACGATGATACGCAAGAAGCATCACCGCTCGCATCGATCTTGAATGGTGACCGCCCCGGTATTGGGTGACCCAATCCTCCACTTGAGCGATGGAGCGACGTCAGGGCGACGATGAGTGACGGCCGTCATGCCGCGCCTTCGGTGAACGAAAAGGACAGCGGACAATGGCAAGAATCTTCCTATTCATGTAGATTGTCTGATGTATAGATACCTAGCGAAGGGGCGCCGATGAGCGCAACGCCAGCCGACTCAATGATGCGGCCCGAGATCACCGAACGGGATATCGATCTCATGCGGAACCGCTGTGGATACCCGAACCCAACGGTTCGGTCCGGTACGCGACAGCTGCCCTGGTGGACCGTGACGTCAGTCGACGCGCTTCGACACCATGTGAACGGATACGGGGACGACAATCCGCTGTACACCGATCCTGACTATGCGGCGACAACGCGATGGGATGGGCTCATCGCACCCCCTGGATTCAACGCTGCAGGCGGACCCAACGCCCATCGCCAAGCACCTCCCCGCCCCTTCGGCGACGATCGCGCGGTGCAACCCGGCGAGGAGTCGGACGCATGGCTCCGGCGGTTGGGCAGGCGTATGCCTGAGGAATTCGATGCCGAAACGCGCAAAGCGCTGCGAGGTGTTCAGCTCTACGCGTCCGGGACCGACCACTACTTCCACCGACCGCTACGCCTCGGCGACTACAACGCCGGTTCGGCCGGAGGAGTGTGGTCGGTCGATTTGAAAGAGTCGGAGTTCGCCGGCCAGTCAGCAATCGTCGGTAACCGGAACTTCTCGTGGAACCAAGAAGGGGAGGTCACGTCAGTCTCACAGGGGTGGTTTGTTCACGCGGCGCGCAAAAAGGTCGATTCGGCGGACAAGAAGAAGGCCAGTGTCGAGCGGCCTTGGTACACCGACGACCAGCTGGCTGAGATCGAGGCGGCCTACGACGCCGAGGAGCGCCGGGGTGCCGACACTCTCTACTACGAGGATGTCAACGTCGGGGACGTACTGCCCATGATGGTCAAGGGCCCTCTACATCTGACTGACATGATTAACCAACATATGGGCGACGGCTGGTTCGGCTACGGCAATCCGCCTCTCCGCCTCGGGTTCGAGAACCGAAAGAAGATGCGCGGCTTCTACAACCGAACAGTATTCAACTCGTGGGACGTTATCCAGCGCGTTCATTGGGACGAGGCGATGGCTCGCGAGGTCGGCGTCGAGTTGATCTACGACATCGCGCCGATGCGGATGGCGTGGACGCTTAACTACTGCACGAACGTCATGGGCGACGACGCATGGCTCTATCACGTGCGAACCGAATTGCGGAAATTCAACTACTTCGGTGACACGACCTGGTATTCGGGTCGAGTGGTGGCCAAGAACGATACACCCGAGCTCGGGCCGGCAATCGACATCGAGATCAGTGGTAAGAACCAGCGTGGCGATGAGAACACCCACGCCGAGGCGACAATCCTCGTATCGTCACGTGCCAAGGGTGCGATACGGCTTCCACCACCAGACCCCGAGCTCGCGGAAAAGGCAAGGGAGATCAACGAGACGCAGTCCACTTAGGCATTGTGATCGTGAAGATTGGATTTCGGGAGTCGATTTGATGCTCAATCTCTATAGGGCGCACCTGCGAACTCAAGGACAATTCATGAATCGAGAATCGCCGCGACTGTGGGTCGCTGGTAGACGATGACCGCGCCGAACAGAGACGAGGAGCGAGCCGCGCTCTCCGGCAGCGTAAAGGGACTGCTTGATCGCCGGTCGGATTCGAAGTCGGTCCGTCAGTTCACTGAAGGCGGCGGATTCGATGGCGAACTTTGGAAGGAGATGGCGGGACTCGGATGGACCGCCCTTCTGGTCTCGGACCAATTCGAGGGCGCCGGAGCCGGGCTCTGGGCCGCCGTGACCGTGCTCGAGGGCCTCGGACATCACACCACCCCGGGGCCGTTCCTGTCGAGCGCGGTCCTGGCCGTCACCGCCCTAGCTGCTGCACCGAGCGCGGCTTTACGCAGGCAGTGGTTACCCGGAATCGCCTCCGGAAACGTCGTGGGAGCGGCTGCGCTAGCCGGGACGAGCGGAAGAATTCATGTGGACCTCCTGCCGGTCGCGTGGCGTGGCGACAGTGGTGGGGGCCAACTCAATGGCGTCGCGCCCTTCGTTCTCGATGGTGCCGACGCCGACGTACTCATTGTGGGAGCCAGAAGTAGTGACGGCCCCGCAATCCTTGCCGTGCCGGCAGCGGGGGTACAAGCCGAACACCGTCCGAGCATCGATCGGACGCGTTCGCTGGCTGACCTAGCCTTCGAAGACGTTCACGTCGACGGTGACGCAGTGATCGCCGTCGGCGAGGATGCCGCGGATCTTCTCGACCGGATTGCTGACATCGGCGCCGTCGCGCTGGCGGCGGATGCGATGGGTGCGGCCCATCGAGCTTTCGACTTGGCGCTCGACTACGCAAAGCAGCGCGAGCAATTTGGACGACCGATCGGATCCTTCCAGGCGATTAAGCACAAACTCGCGGACATGTATGTGCTGGCCACGGGCGCAGACGCCGCCATCAAGAGCGCCGCCGAATCGATCGACCGAGGCGACGCGTCGGCCCGACGCCGTGCCGCGGTCGCTGGCTTGTACGGCCGGAAGTCTGCCGCTTTCATCACCGGCGAAGCACTGCAAATTCACGGGGGTATCGGCTTCACGTGGGAACACGACAGTCACCTTCTGCTCAAGCGAGCGAAGCTCGATCTTCTGCTTTTGAGCGACACGTGGACACAAGGCGAGCGACTCGTCGAGTCGATCAGTGTTTCGGAGTTTTGGGGTTAGGCGCATGACAGAGGATCCAACGTTCGACGAACTCGAGGACCCTGCTCTCGCCGCGTTCCGCGGAGAGGTGGTGACGTGGCTCGACGAGAATGCACCAAGGTCTTGGCACGACTGGTTTGAAGCAGCGAACGGCGAAGAGAAGCAGGAGTTCTTGGCCAAATACCGAGCATCGCTGCACTCCGCCGGCTATCTCGTACCGCACTGGCCGAAGGAGTTTGGCGGCGGCGGCCTAAGCTCGGCGGAGCAGCTCATTCTCAAGCACGAACTGCAGCGGGCCGGCTTTCCGCCAGTGGGAGGTGGCATCGCGTTTCACCACGTAGCGGCCACGTTGATCAAGCACGGTACGCCGAGGCAGCAGGAGGCACTCGAGCGAATCCTCGAAGGCGAGGTGTGGTGCCAAGGGTTCTCCGAACCGAACGCTGGCTCCGACTTGGCATCGCTGCAGACCCGAGCCGTTCGCGATGGTGATGTCTACATCGTCAACGGCCAAAAAATCTGGTCGAGTGGCGCACAGCATGCCCAGTGGTGCCTGCTTCTTGTCCGCACCGATCCTGCCGCCAAGAAGCACAAAGGGATCAGTGTGCTCCTGGTTGACATGAATCTTCCCGGCATCGACGTACGCCCAATCCGGCAGGCCACCGGGGGTTCTCACTTCAGTGAGATCTTCCTCACCGACGTGCACGTCCCACTCGACCTCCGTGTCGGCCCTGAGAATGAAGGTTGGTCGATCGCCAATACGACGCTGTCGACTGAGCGGGGGTCGATGATCATCGACAATCACGCAAGGCTCGAACGAATGCTGCAGGCGGTCTGCGATGAAGCAGCGCGGACGCCTATCGGCGGAGGGAGGATGGCGATCGATGACCGCGGCGTTCGGCACGAGATCGCCGATCGTGCCGCCGAGGTCGAGGTCCTTGGTGCTCTGGCGGAGCAAGTAGTCGGATTAACGTTGCGCCACGGCGAGATGGGCCCGGAGGGTTCGATCATCAAGCTGTTCTTCAGTGAATCCCTGCAGAAGCTGACTGAGCTGGCGATGCGAGTGCGTGGCGTCCCGTCCGACTTGGAGGTCGGACGGGACGGGTTCGAAGAATCGACGGACTGGATGATTGAGCACATTGGGTCCTGGGTGTGGACCATTTCCGCCGGGAGCAACGAGATCCAACGCAACATCATCGCTGAGCGAGTTCTCGGCCTGCCTCGCGAAACGGCGTCCAACTGACAGCGGGCACGACTGCAGTCTCGCTTGTGCAAAAGCATCTAGATGATCTATTATTTAAGAGTGACACTGGGGGATTGGTGACCGGGGAACGCATCACCTATACACAGCGCATCGCAGACCTGGCGGCAGCCTCGCCTCACGACGTGTCGCTGGTTGTCGCACAATCCGACGGCTCTGAATGTCAGGTCACGCGTGCGGAGGTCTACAGCGAGTCACTTCGGGCCGCCGCTCTTCTCGAAGACCACGGGGTGGACAGTAAAACCCTCGTAGATGTCGCGTTACCGAACAGCTTCGACGGTGTAGTTGCGTGTTTCGGAGCTTGGTGGCTGGGCGCGTGTGTGCTTCCCTTGTCACCTTCGCTGCCGGACGCCGAACTCGAGCTTGTTCTCCAGAGCGCAGGTGAGTCCGGCCGCAAGCAGCTTCTTATCGGCGACCGTGAAACGAGCTCGGTCACAACGGTCTCGCGGTCCGTCTTCTCCAACCGTTCAGCGTTCGAGGATGCCCCTCGCCCAATGATTGTGCCCCAACCGGGTCGAGCAATGCCCTCTGGAGGATCTACGGGCCGCCCGAAGGTCATCGTCAGTCTCGAACCGCTCCTGATACAGCCCGACGCACCTCCGAATCCCATGGCGGTTCTCTTTGGTAGCCGCAGAGGTCAGCGACAGATCGTCCTCGGTCCCACATACCACACCGGGCCGTTTGGGACGCTGTTCGGCGGCCTCACGGATGGCGCTCTCGTGGTGCTGATGGAGCGATTCGACGGCGCTCGCGCCCTCAAACTCATCGAAGCGCATCAGGTCAACCGGCTGTTCTCGGTGCCTGCGCAGCTGTTGCGGATGGCCAGGGTTGCTGACTTCGACCGCTATGACCTTTCCAGCCTGGAGACCGTTTACCATTCGGGCGCCGTATGTCCCCCGTGGCTCAAGCGCCGTTGGATTGAACGAGTGGGCGCCGAACATATCTTCGAGGGATTTGGGTCTACCGAGACGGTCGGAGCCTTGGCCATCCGAGGAGACGAGTGGCTCGAGCATCCGGGTAGCGTCGGGCGGCCAGTGATCAGTGACGTCAGCATCCGCGATGGCGACAGTAAGGAGTGCTCCACTGGGGACGTCGGTGAGATCTATATGCGGTTCCGACGCCCGGAGACACACGCTTCTGAGCCGCGTATCGGCTTTGAGTACTGGGGGTCGCCGCCGGCCAATTCCGACGACGAAGGTTTTGTCTCTGTTGGGGACCTCGGTTGGCGGGACGACGACGGCTACATCTTTGTAGCTGACCGTCGTGTTGACATGATCATCACCGGCGGCGTCAACGTCTATCCGGCCGAGGTCGAGGCGGTATTGACCGAACACCCCGACGTCGCTGACGTCGCCGTCATTGGGATCGAGGATGCCGAGTGGGGGCGACGCGTGCACGCCATCGTGGAGCCCCGCGCCGGCTGCGACACGTCGGACCTCATTGCCACCCTCGACGAGCATTGCCGGGCCCGGATGGCAGCGCCGAAGGTCCCCAAGTCTTACGACCTCGTGACTGTGCTGCCTCGGGACGACAACGGCAAGATCCGCCGGAGCACCTTGGGAGCCGCGGCGTCGGCGGTCAGCAACGATCACCAAGGTCGGCCGGCATGAGCGACGAGCACCGATTCGTCGACACGCTCGAGGACGAACAAAGGGATCTCGAGTCGCTGATGCGATCCATTCAGGGAGAGGACTGGTCGCGAGCGACGCCAGCGGCCGGTTGGAATATCTGCGATCAGTTCAGCCACCTTGCCGACACCGAGGAGATCGCCCACGACACAGTCATCGGGGGGCCAAGGTCGCTGCACAACGAAGCAATGGCCCACCAGTCCGAGGGTGGGGTCATTGAGTTTGGGGTGGCCAAGGGTCGGGCCATGTCGGGCCCAGTGGTCGGCGAGTGGTGGGTCACAGCCGCAGCCAGAAATCGCGACGCCCTGCGGGCTGCCGATGTCAGCCAGCGCGTGCCGTGGGGCTTGGGAATGGGCTGGCGTACCTTTGTCACCGCCCGACTCTTGGAGCACTGGGCGCACGGGCTCGATGTTCGCGCCGCGCTCGGTGTTGAGTCTGTGGACACTGAGCGATTGGAGCATATCGGATGGTTGTGTTACAGCTCTCTCCCTTACGCCTTCCATGTCGTTGGCGTTGAAGCTCCGCCTGGGCGGACACTGAGGGTCGATGTGACAGGTCCTGGCGGTCAGCTGTGGTCGTACGGCGATCGAGATGCGACAGATACGATCACCGGTCCGGCGGGAGTGTGGTGCAGGCGCGGAGTCCAAAGGATTGCGCCAAACGCAACGGATGAACTCGTCAGTTGCGGCCCGTTGGCCGACCTCGCCGTTCAACACGCCCGCTCGTTCCTCTAGTGAGCGCGGTCGCAGCGATGAACGGACGAGCGAATTTCCAGCTTTGTCTTGAGAGGAGATGTCAGCCATGGAGCTGACTTTCGGAGAAGAGTACGAGTCCTATCGGAGTGAGATCCGCACCTTTCTTGCCGACCAATGGCCTAGCGGTCGGGGAGGTCGGAGTCGTGATGAGCAAATCGCCTTTCGGAAGTTGGCCACCGAGCGCGGTTATCTCAATCGGGCATTCCCCCGTCAATTCGGTGGTTCGGAGCAGCCAAGTGATCCGCTGAAGGCGCAGATCATTTCAGAAGAGTTCGGGCGGGTTCACGCTCCACAGGAAGCTGGAATAGGAGTCGGAATGCTCGCCCCGACTCTCGTTGAACGAGGAGAACAGTGGCAAAAGGAGAAGTTCATCCCGCCCACGCTCGCCGGGGATATCCGTTGGTGTCAGGGCTACAGCGAACCGGGAGCCGGCAGTGACCTGGCGTCGCTCCGCACGGCAGCGGTCCTTGACGGCGACGAGTGGATTATCAACGGTCAGAAGATATGGACGACGGAAGGCCACATGGCCGATTTTATGTTCATCTTGGTCCGGACAGAGAAGGATGTTCCGGCTAAGCAGGGCATCTCCTATCTGCTCCTCGACATGCATCAATCCGGAGTCGACGTCCGCCCTTTGAAACAGATCACCGGATCGGCGGAGTTCAATGAAGTGTTCCTTACGGACGCCAGAACGCCACAGGACTGGATCGTGGGTCACCGCGGAGAAGGCTGGTCCGTGGCCAACACAACCCTGAAGCACGAGCGGGGTGGTGTGGGTGCGACGGGGCGGATGGATGGACAGTTTGCGAGCCTGGTGAAGCTCGTCCAACGGGCATCGATCGGGGGCCGCCCCGCCATCACAGATCCAGGCATCCGCGACCGGCTTGTTCAGATCCAGTCCCGACTCGAAGCCCATCGCTACAGCTCGTACTTTCAGCTGTCACGATCCCTGAAAGGTGAAAGCAGTGGGCGGGTTTCGTTCATGAACAAGCTGAACGCCACAAATCTCGGCCAGCAAATGGCAGAATTGGCGCTGGACGTTCTCCAGGACAACAGCCTCCTAGATCCGCTTGGCGGCATCGAAGGCGAGAGGCCGGGTGACGAACGCTGGATGAACCAGTATCTCGGCTCGTTGGGACTCGCCATAGCCGGAGGCACATCGAACATCCAGCGAAATGTCATCGCCGAGCGGGGCTTGGGGCTACCGCGAGACGCTCAGGTCGCGACTCCTTCATGAACTTCGACCTCACGATCGACCAGCAATTGCTGGCCGACACGATCGACCGAATGTTCGCGAGCCGCTTTCCCTTGACTTACGTACGTGAGATCTTCGATGGTTCCGTGGGTCATACGGAGGACCTCTGGCAGGCCTATTCCGAGCTTGGACTGTTTGCCATTCTCGTCCCGACCGAGTATGACGGCCTGGGGGGCGACCTTCTTGACCTCGCCATCGCCGCTGAGCGGCTCGGATACGCCGCTGCTCCGGGACCGTTCCTGGAACACGTGCTGGCCACGCTGGCCATTGCGATTGGTGGCAGCAGCGACCAAAAGAGCGAGTGGCTCCCAGGACTCGCGGCGGGAAGTCTTCGTGCGACCTTGGCCGTAGCCGAAACGCCAGCGAAATGGGCCATGGGGGAGTGGACGATGGGTGCCAATGCCCGTCTGGACGGCGAGAAACATTGGGTGCCATACCCCGAGTTGGCTGACGTCGTCGTGGTAGGAACCGTCGGCGGTCTCACGCTCGTGAGGAAGGCTGCACCTGGCCTGACCGTGCGAAGTCGTCAAGGCATTGATCGCACCCGACGTATCGCTACGGTTGAGTTTGACGGAGTGGAGCACGAGCCGCTCGCTGTCGGGCCTCGCGAGGTCGATCGAATTCGTGATGCCGCCCTGATCTTGCTCTCAGCTGACGCGTACGGTTCCGCCGCTCGTTGCGTTGACATGTCTGTCGAATATGCCAAGAGCCGAGAGCAATTCGGCGTCACAATCGGTCACTTCCAAGCACTCAAACACCAACTGGCGGATCTCGCACTCGATGTCGATCCCACACGATTTCTGTACTGGTTCGCCGCACATGCATTCGACCATCAGCCCAACGAGGCATCGCGGTTCGCGGCGATGGCAAAATCACTTGTAACTGAGACTGCGGTGCACGCCGGTCGACGCGCTGTGGAATATCACGGCGGGATCGGGTTCACGTGGGCTCACGATGTCCATTTTTTCCTCAAGCGAGCCATCTTCGATCGAGCCTATTTTGGTAGCCCACCTGTGCACCGCGAGCGGATTGCATCGTTTAACGATTGGGACCGATAAGCAATCGATCCAACGCGCTTCTGAGCACGGCTGTTGATTGGTCTGCATGGTGAGCCACGCGAGGGCGCAGACTTCGTCGTAGTCAAGCGTGAACGAAGGGAGCCAAATGACCAGCCACGATGAGCACGAACGGCGCCGCGAGATCGTGCGTACGTTTAGTGACGCCGGTCCGGACCGGTGGAAGCACTTCGCGCCAGACTTCCGTTGGCGGATGATCGGGACCACGCCCGTATCGGGAGTCATGGTCGGTGTGGCGGGTGTTGGTGAGACCATGCGCCCCTTCGGTGAACGTATCGAATCACTACGAGTGATCGTCGACGAGGTGATTGGGGAGGGCGATAAATTCGTGAAGATCGCTCACAGCGAGGGTTCAATGGTGTCGGGCGAGCCTTACCGGAACGAATATGCCACGGTGTTCCGGTTCGAAGGCGATCAGATCGTCGATATTGTCGAATACCTTGATACCGCGCTCATAGAGCGGGTCGTCCTTGGGCCTCTGACGCCTTCACCCGCGTGACGCCCCACCCGACGCCGTGGCGGTCATCGGGCGCTCCGAGCCGATTCCGGCAGCCGCCCACGCCCCGTCGACCAGGCGGCTGTTGATCCGATTGGGTGCCGTACCGGGTTTGACCGTACCTTTCGATCTAGATAATATGATCGGTGGCATCGAGTGTGGAGCAACGATTCATTCGTGCAGGTCAGTGATTGAAAGGGGGATGTGATGACAGATCCGAGCCGACCGACATTGCATTACCTCCATATCGGTCCAACGGTCCTGGCCCAAAGACGAGTTGGCCAGATTGCTAGGCGCCGCCACCAAGCGCTCCCGCGCCCCTATCACCGCTCCGATGAGCAATGAAGTCGCTTTTGACCTGGATGGGCAATGAATGAGCGTCACGGGCGTGTGGAGTTGAACGAGTGAGATGAGAAAAGCTACCGAGCCCGCCGCCATTTCACGCTTTCTCGAACCTGATGGTGTCGCCCTGCTCGGTCGGGTCATGCCGACAAGAGATCCTGATCAGTTGCTAGCACGTGAAAGGTCGCGCTGGGGTGAACGCTTTTACTTCGTGAACCCCAACGGCGGCAGTGTGGGCGACACGCCGATCTATCAGTCGTTGGCAGACCTTCCGGAACCGGTAGACCTCGCCGTAGTGAGCGTGGGCGTCGCCCGCGTACTCGACGTCCTTGAGGACGTCGCCAAGAACGGGATTAGCGACGTCGTTATCTTCACCGGAGGGTTCGCCGAGGTCGGTGAGGAAGGTGCCCGCCTAGAGCGGGCGGTGAGCCAACGGGTCCAAGAGTTGGGCCTGACTGTCCTGGGACCGAACACGAACACCAACGCATTTGAGCCGATGCCGTCGGTGCCGACGAAACGCACTGGCAAGATCGGGCTGATCACTCAAAGCGGCAACCAAGGTCGACCATTCGTGCAGGCCGCCCCGTACGGCGTCGCGCTGAGTCGTTGGATTGCGACCGGCAACGAAGTGGATCTCGATGTTTCAGATTTCGTCCGTTTCTTTGCGGCCGATGCGGAGACAGCGGTCATTGGGGCCTACGTCGAGGGATTTCAGGACGGCGACAAGCTGCGTGACGCCTTTCAAGCGGCCTATGACTCGGGGACGCCGGTCGTGATGTTGAAGATCGGTCAGACCGAGGCTGGTCAGCGAATGGCACGCTCTCACACCGGACATCTCACCGGCAGCGACTCGGTGGTCGCTGGGCTGTTCTCGCAGTTTGGCGTGACCCGGGTGTTTGATGTCGACGAGCTCATGGAAACGGCGAACCTCTTCTCGAAATTGCCCGACCATGTCGGTGACCGCGTCGGTGTTTACGGCGCGTCAGGCGGGGTGACCACCTTGCTCGCTGAAAGTGCACAACGCCACGGTTTATCGGTCCCTGTGCTCGAAAGCAGGACGCAGGACAGACTCGCCGCGCTGCTGCCCGAGTATCTAGCGCGGTCGAATCCCGTCGACAATGGCATGCAGTTTCTGATGACGGCATCGCCCGATGATCGGCTTGAGGTTCTGCGAGCGATTGCGGAGGACCCCAACATTGACGTGATTGTGGCCGGCAACAACATGTCGGAGGGACCGATCGCTGAAGCTTTCGTTGAAGACCTTACGACGTTCGCCTCACTTGAGCTACAGGTGCCTCTCGTCTGCGTCTGGGGCACACCGGCCGAGAGCGAGGTGCTGTTTGGCCGCCTGCGAGACGCGGAGATCCCAATCCTACGTTCGGCCCGCGGTGCCATGCGTTCGTTGAAGGCGGTGCATGACTATGGGAGCCGGCCGAACCGCCCGAGGGTAACTATTCCAGCTCCGCGCAGCGACGTTCTCGATGTGCTGACCGACCAGCACGGCGTCTTGAGCCAGGCGGTTGCGCAGCAACTGCTTCATCTTGCCGACATTGTCACATGCGAAGAGTATGTAGTGACCAGCCCGGTGGAGGCCGCGGAGTGCTGGCGCTCGATCGGAAGACGCGCAGTGATGAAACTGTCCTCACCGGAGTTTCTGCACCGCAGCGACCACGGCCTTGTCCGGCTCGACGTCAACGACGCCGAAGCTGCCGCGGCCGTCTACCGTGAGTTGGTCGAGCGCGCTCAGGCGATCACGCCATGGGCGTCCATTGATGGGGTAATCATGCAGCGGCAACTCGACGCTGGCGTAGAGTTGCTCGTCGGGACGACAAAAGATCCGGTTCTCGGGCCTGCCGTGACGGTCGGGTTCGGCGGAGTCTTGACCGAAGTCTTGGCCGACGTTGCCGTTCGTCCGGTGCCGCTCACCCGGAGTGACGCGCACTTCATGTTGCGATCTCTCCGCGGCTTCCCGGTCCTGGAAGGCGTCCGCGGCGGGGCGCCGGTCGATCGAGAGGCGGTTGTGTCGGTCATCGAGGCGGTCGCCAACCTCGTTGCCGGCGCTGGTGACCGCTTGGTGGAGTTCGAAATCAATCCACTCATCGTCTCGGCCGACGGCGCGGTCGCCGTCGACGTACTCGCTATCGCGTCTGATCCAACGGAGGTTACTGATGCTCACCACTGATACGAAGCTGATCTCGGTCGACGACCACGTCATCGAGCCACCCAACCTTTGGGTCTCGCGCCTGCCCTCGAAGTATCAGGAAGTGGGCCCGCGTATCGAAAAGCGGGCTGACGGTCGCGACATCTGGCGTTACGAGGACCAGATCGTGCCGGTGATGCCGGGGACGGTGCGCCACCTGCCGGGTGTCACCCCCCATGGCGACGCAGCAAATTTCGATGAGATGCGGCCCGGTTGCTATGACCCGGGAAAACGACTAGAGGACATGGATGGCGATGGCGTCTGGGCCCAACTCTGCTTCCCTAACTTCGCCAGGTTCGCTGGGCACCGGTTTTTCCCCACCAATAATCCGGAACTGAGCCTGGCCTGTATCGAGGCGTACAACGACTTCATCATCGACCAATGGTGTGCAGCGGCACCGGACCGGCTGTTGCCGCTGATGCTTGTCCCATTTTGGGACCTCGAGGCGAGCGTGAGCGAAGTAAAGCGACTGGCCGGGCAAGTCAAGGCGGTGGCGTTCACGGAGAATCCGACCGTGCTCGGGCTCCCATCGGTCCACACTGATCACTGGGATCCGCTCTGGGCTGTAGTCGCCGAGCACGACCTCGCTCTGTGTATGCACATTGGCTCGTCCTCAGTGCTCGTGACCAGTTCACCGGATGCACCGGGTTCCGTGCAATGGACGGCGACCGGGATCAACTCGATGTTGGCTATGGCCGACTGGATCTTCTCTGGCATCTTTGACCGCTTCCCGGCCATGCGTGTGCTGCTGTCCGAGGGCGGTGCTGGTTGGGTTCCCTACATCCTGGAGCGCGCCCAGAAGTTGGTTGACGTGCGTGGTGGCCGCCTCTCCGATCTCGGCATAACCAAGACGCCGCACGAATACTTCCGGGACAATATGTTCGCCTGCATGGTGACCGATGAGTTCGCCATCGAGAGTCGTCACGCGATCGGCATCGACAATCTGATGTGGGAGGGCGACTTCCCTCATACCGACGGCATGTATCCCCACAGCCGGACGAACCTCGAGCGGGTGCTGTTGGACGTCCCCGACGACGAGGCGCGCAAGATCTGCCAACTCAACGCTCAGCGCGCCTTTCGTCTCTGAGCGCCTCTAGTGCCAAAATGATGTGAGTTCGTTGGGTCGCGGGGCGCGGCTTGTCTACGTTGGGGTGAGGCGGAACACTGGTACCGCCTCGCTGTGATCGTCGGGCTGAACGAAAGTCAGGTTCAACGGCATGCCGATGGTCAACTGGGTCTGGTCGGGTACGTCAATAATCTGAGACCACCACCATGGACCTTCGGCCAGTTCGGCGACGACGAGAATGGTCACCGGCCCTGGGTCACGGTTGGGCAGTTTGCGGTGGTGAACCATGGACCAACTGACGATGGTGGCATCGCCGCAGGCGGGCACCCACTTGAGGTCGGTTCGACCACAGGAAGTGCACCCCTCAACCGATGCTTCGCTGAAATGGCCGTCAGGGCAACGCCGAAGGAGGAGCCTTCCGGTGGCAGTGCCATCGAAGAACAGTGCGGTGGCTCTGTCTCGGTCGACAGATCCCACCGTCATCGGTCGCCTCCTTGACGGTAGTCGTGGGTCATCAGCCTTTCTCCGCCTAGTACGAGGGTGGTGTGGTGGTCAAGGACACCACCGTTGCCGGACACGAGGACAACGTCGTGTCGGTCGACCTGGCGGCCACCACCGTCACCACGCGCCTGGATGATGGCCTCGGAGAGGGGAGTCATGCCCCAGAGGTAATAGGAGGAGAGTTGCCCGCCCCCAGTGTTGAGCTTGAGCTTGGCGCCGGGGCCCAGCACGCCACTGGATACAAAAGGGCCGCCGTCGCCCTTGGCGCAGAATCCGTAGTCCTCGAGCGTGATGAGGACGGTGAAGGTGTAGCAATCGTAGAGCTCGACGACGTCGACCTCATCCAAGCTCACACCCGCCATGGCCAGCGCGGCAGGTCCGGCGACAGCGGCACCGCTAACGAGTCCGAAGTTCTCGTCGCGGCGTAGGGAGTGGCCGGGGTGGCACTGAGCCCAGCCCAGGACCGGAACGGGGGGCTTGGCCAAGTGTCTGGCCCGCTCGGCGGTCGTGACGATCACGGCGACGCCGCCGTTGGAGACGAGGCAGCAGTCGAGGAGGCGGAACGGTTCGGCAATCCACCGTGACGCTTGGTGATCAGCCAAGGTGATCGGTTCGCGCATCTGGGCCAGCGGGTTGTGTGCCGCCCAGGCCCGTTGGGCGACGGCGATATGGCCAAGTTGTTCGCTGGTGGTGCCGTAGCGGTCCATATGTCGTCGGGCCGCCAGTGCGTACATGGGGTTGGTGCCGAGGAAGCCACTGGCGCCCAAGAGCCCTTGCCATCCGGCGGGGGAGCGCGGCCTTCCGTAGGCGGCCCCGCTGGCTTGATCTGGCTTGAGGGGGTCGTCACCGAAGACACAGGCGACGGTGGTGGCCATGCCGGACTGGACGGCCATGGCCGCCATCTGGACCATGCTGGCCGCAGTAGAGCCGTATGCCTGCATTTCGCTCAGGAGGCGGAGGTCGCTGAGAGCGAGGTCCCGCTGGAGGGCGAGGTGAACTCCGTTGGTAACCCCGGAGGACACGAGCAGCCCGTCGATGTCGTCTAACCCAAGGCCCGCGTCGGCAGCAGCGAGGCGTACGGCTTGGCTGGCGAACTGAGCGGCAGTCCGCTCGTAGAACTTGCCGACCTCCGTAATCCCGAGGCCGGCGATGACTGGACGTCGGCCTGCAGGCTGACGACGTGGTGCGGCTGAGGTGTCGACCGGGCTCATCGCGCCTGCCAGACAGGCGCGCGGTTTTCGGCAAACGCCCGGGGACCCTCCTGTGCGTCGGCACTGCGCATGAGCCCTACGCCCTCGGCTCGGCAGTGATCCCAAGAGGAAGTTTCGGAGAAGACGATGCCGTCGAAGATTCCGTTGGCCATCCGCTTGCTTGCTTGCACGGCGAGGGGTGCGTTGGCGCAGATGGCTCCCGCGAACTCGAGGGCTGCGTTCATAAGGTCTCCTGCCGGGACGACGCGGTTCACTAACCCGAGCTCAAAGGCCCGGGTTGCGCTGATCGGCGCCCCCGTGAGAATCATCTCCATAGCGATCTTCTTCGGGAGTTGCCGGGGGAGGCGGAAAACCCCTCCGGCGGCAGCGAAGATCCCACGCTTGACCTCAGGCAACGCGAAGGAGGCAGTGTCGGCGGCCATGATGAGGTCTGACGCCAGGGCGATCTCGGTGCCGCCGCCGAAGGCGAGGCCGTTCACCGCCGCGATGGTCGGCTTAGAGATGTGGTGGGAAACGTAGCCGGCGAACCCCCATGCAGCTCGTACTTCGTCGTCTGGACCGAGGGTCTCCCCCCTGGCCAGGGCTTTAAGGTCAGCGCCGGCACAGAAGGCCCGCTCGCCAGCGCCAGTGAGGATCACGGCCCGGATGTCTGTGTCGTTTTCGGCCATCTCGAGAGCAGCCCCGAGACCAACGCTGACGGCAAGGTTCACGGCGTTGTGGGCCGAAGGGCGATTAACGGTGACGACCAAGACGTGTTGGACCCGTTCGGTCAGGACGGCAGCGCTGTCGGGGTGGGAAGAACCAACCATATGATCTAGACTAATAGAAGAGCAGCAGGAAGAACGGCAACATGAAACTTGCGGGAGGTCTGATCGGACGTGGAAGTCGTTCTCGATTCAATCGCAGCCGTTCTCGGCCGCGGCCGCATCCTGTCGTGAAACCGGAGCTGGTTGGCAAAGGTGGTGGTTGTGGCGGAGGTGGACGGGAATCGAACCCGCCGCTGCGGATAGACCACAGCCAACCGCTTTGAAGGCGGCGGAGCCCACCAGGTGCTCGGACACCTCCGAAGCGAACAATAGCCTAGGGGACGTGAACGGTCGGCCTCCCTCAGTGGACCGTTTGGTTCGGGATCTGGTCGGAACGCGGCTTCCTCACGTCGTCTTGGTGGATTTGGCTCGAGAGGCGATCGCTACCGCGGGTCTGTCACCTGACCCAGCTTTGGTGTCCGAGGCCATGTCCCGGTTGGCGACGCGATACGAACGTCGACTGTTGCAGCCGGTCGTCAATGCGACTGGAGTGCTCCTCCACACCAATTTGGGCCGGGCGCCCCTGGCGGTGACCCAATCGGCCGAATATTCGAATCTCGAATATGACTTGGTGGAGGGGAAACGGGGCGACCGCTCCGACCACGCCGCCGCCCTGTTGGCCAAGACGTGCGGGGCGGAGGCAGCTTTGGTGGTCAACAACGGTGCCGCTGCACTTTTGTTGGCACTCTCTGTGTTCGCGGCCGCGCGGGAAGTGGTTGTCAGTAGAGGGGAACTCGTCGAGATCGGAGGCGGCTTTCGGATCCCCGAGGTCATGACCTCGTCTGGAGGGCGACTTGTCGAAGTTGGCACGACGAATCGAACGCGTTGCGCCGACTATGCCGAGGCGATCAACGTCGACACAGCATTGACGCTCAAGGTCCACACCTCCAACTACCGGATAACCGGCTTCACCGAATCTGCGTCCGTCGCCGAACTGGCGCGACTCGGACCTCCCGTCGTCGTGGATCTTGGGTCGGGTTTGCTGGACGACCGATGTCCCTGGCTCAAAGGTGGCCCCCCGCCTTGGCTGGAGGGGGAGCCAGGAGCCCACCAGGCCCTCGCGGCCGGTGCTGCGCTGGTCACATTCTCCTGCGACAAGCTTCTTGGCGGCCCGCAAGCGGGTGTGATCGCCGGCAGGCGAGAGCTGGTCGAGCAATGCCGCAGACATCCGTTGGCTCGGGCCCTCAGGCCGGGAGGGCTTGTGCTCGAAGCTTTGCAGAACGTCGTGCTTGCCTACCTAAGGCGCGACGTAGAGCAAACCGTCCAGCTGTGGCGTATGGCCCTCGCTCCAGTCTCCGGACTCAGACGCCGAGCAGACGCGCTGAATCAGGGCGACGTGGTGGATTGCCAGTCCGTCATGGGAGGCGGGACATTGCCAGGAGTCACGATCCCATCAATCGGTATTGCCGTCGACGGTGATTGGTCCGATCGCCTGCGTACGTTCTCAATAATCGCTCGCAACCAAGCGGGACGGACAGTCTGCGATCTGCGAACGGTATTCGAAGACCAGGATTGCATTCTGGCTCACGCGCTATCGCCATGAGGGTCGTGGCCACGGCCGGGCACGTCGACCATGGCAAATCAACTCTGGTCAAGGCTCTCACCGGCGAAGACCCCGACCGGTGGGCCGAAGAAAAGATTCGGGGAATCACGATCGACCTTGGGTTCGCGGCAACCGTACTGCCATCAGGACGCGAAGTTGCGTTCGTCGATGTCCCCGGTCATGGACGGCTGGTGAAGAACATGTTGGCCGGGGTCGGTTCCGTTGATGCCTGCCTGTTCGTGGTGGCTGCCACCGAAGGTTGGAAGGAGCAATCGGAGGAGCATCTTCGGATCCTCGAAATAGTCGGTGTCAGCGACGGAGTGGTTGCGCTGACCAAGGTGGGACTGGTGGACGACGAACGGTCGCAACTAGTGGCGTTGGAAGTTCGCGAGCGACTTGCCGGCACCTTCCTGGCCGATGCCGAGGTGGTGGAGGTCGACGTGCCGGCCAGGGTCGGTATCGAGGAACTTCGCCAAAGCCTCGACCGCCTAGTCGCCCGTGTGCCTGCGTCACCAGACGTGGGTCGTCCACGATTGTGGGTCGACCGCTCGTTTACGGTGCAGGGCTTTGGCACGGTCGTCACCGGCACGCTTGCGGGTGGGTCGATTGCGGTGGGTCAAGAGGTTTTGATCGATCCCGGGGGTCACCACGGACGGGTCCGATCCCTCCAGAGCCATCGTTCGAGGCTGGATGAGGCTTCTCCCGGTCGGCGGTTGGCTGTGAATGTCAGCGGCCTGGCGCGCAGCGACGCCCGTCGGGGTCAGGTGCTGGTTCGTCCAGACCAGTGGCACCTCACCACTTCCTTCGACGCCACCCTCGATGTGCTCGCCGCAGTGGATCATCCTGTTGGTCGCCGGGGTGCGTACGTGGTGTACATCGGGAGCGGAGAGTTTCCCGCCCGCCTCCGGCTGATTGCCTCGCCCGACCTTGGTCCGGGAGAGGCTGGAACTGTGCGCATTATATTGAGTACTTCCGCCGGCATACCTCTCCTACCCGGCGACCGGTACGTGCTGCGGGAGGCCGGTCGCTTCGAAACTGTCGGCGGCGGAGAAATCCTGGACGTCGAACCGGTGGTCCCGGCAGGTCGCGCTCAGCCAAGCCGGTCCCTCTCACGGGTGGTCAGCGAGCGAGGGTGGGTTGCGGTCGATCACCTTTTCCGCATCACCGGCCAACAAATCGAGCCCACCGTGGGTCGATGGGCAGTGGACCCGTCGGTGCTGATGGCCGCCCAGGCTGATCTCATCGAACAGTGTCGGGCCGCCGGGGGCGATGGTGTCGACCTAGCCCTCCTCGACGAACGTGCTCGAGCCATCGTCGATGACGGTCTGGTCGGCATCGAGGTTCGCGGTGGCCGTCTGGTCGACAGCTCGGTCGCTCGGCAAGAGGGGATGAGCGACGGAGCTCGCCTGGTACTGGACAGGCTCGACATGGGCGGCTTGTCACCGGATCTGCTTCCCACGACCGACCGGGGGGCGCTAAGGGAGCTCGAACGACTTGGCCTGGCGGTCGAGGCTGGCGGCATCTGGTTTTCCGCTTCGTCGGTGCAGTCGGCCGTGGAAATCCTCCGTCGGTTGCTCGAGGCAACCCCGGACGGGTTCGCGGTTTCGGAGGCCCGGGATGCTCTTGGCAGTAGCCGAAAGTACGTGCTCTCGCTGCTTTTGTATCTGGATTCGACCGGTATCACCCGCCGCAGAGGCGATTGCCGTGTCGCGGGTCCCCGTTTAGCAGGAGGAGCATGAAACTGACCGAATGGACAACGTGCGGCGGCTGCGCAGCCAAGTGGGGCGGTGCGCCGCTTGGTCAACTCGTGCGCGACCTGGCTCAGACTACCGATCCGTCGTTATTGCTTGGCCTGGCGCCATTCGACGACGCTGCGGTGTACCGACTCAGCGACGATGTCGCGGTCGTATCGACCACTGATTTCTTTCCGCCCCTTGTTGATGACCCGGCCGATTTCGGCGCCATTGCCGCCGCGAACGCCTGCAGCGACGTGTTCGCTATGGGCGGCAAGGTGATACTGGCGCTCAACATCGCTGCCTTCCCTGAGCACATGCCTACCGAGGTCATTGCGCAGATCTTCGATGCCGCGGCGGCGACGGTGTCAGATGCGGGAGGCTCGATCGCTGGGGGGCACACCATCCGCTCGACGGAACCGATCTTCGGATTGGCCGTCCAGGGCTTGGTGCACCCCGATCGCGTATGGAGCAAAGCAGGGGCTCGCAGCGGTGACCGACTCGTGCTCTCGAAGTCTCTCGGCACCGGTATCGCGCTCGCTGGATCCGACGAGACGGCAACGGAAGCGGCGATAATTGGCATGCGAAGGCTCAACAGGGCTGCCGCCGAAAGGTTAAGTCTCCTGCCGTACCAGGATGTTCACGCCGTTACCGACGTGACCGGATTCGGCCTGGCTGGGCACGGTTGGGAGATGGCAGAGCGCTCCGGCGTCGAAGTCGTGTTTGACTGCGCAGCCCTGCCGCTGTATCCGTCAGTTCGGAGTCTCGCCGCAAGCGGGGTAAAGACCGGCGGACATGACCGGAACCGGACATATTTGGGTTCCCATCTGACCGTGACGTCAGATCCTCTCTTCGAGGCGGTTGCCCTCGATCCCCAGACGTCAGGGGGCTTGCTTGCCTCAGTTGATCCGGCAGCCGCTGAGGGGTTGATTGATGCCGGCTGGTGGTCGGTTGGGGAGGTCCGATCTGGATCGGCTGGGGTGTTCCTTGTATGAGTCGACGGCTGGTTACATGAAGTTCCTGGTATGGAGCCGGGCCAACTCTGTAGCCTGACCCTCGGTAAATCCGAGGCGGACCAACCGCCGCCGGCGGCCTTCTTCCATGTCGGCTTGGAGAGATTGAACGGCGTCCCAGCCCCTCTGAATTGCCTTTGGATCCCATGATCCGGCCGCCATCAGCACGAGGCTGTCGTGGACGGCCGGTGCCAGCCCGGACGTCGAGGCTAATGCGTGGTAGCGCCGCTCAAGGGCAGCTCGAAGTTGGTCTCGGTGCTCGGGTCGTCCGGTGACGTATTCACCAAGGTGGGCGAGGGAGAAGGCGACATGTCGAGCTTCGTCGGCCAGGGCCAGGTGGGCGATACGGGCAGTGACTGGGTCGGGCGCGTAGGTCTCGAGAAACGACAACAGCGAAAGAAAGGTACCTTCACCGAGCGTCGAGAGCAGGAACGAGGCATTTGTCCAATCCGGCTCGTCGAGCAGCGTCTGGAGCGACGCCCGGCCCCCAGCCCCCGAGATCCCTGGCGGGAGTCCGCACAGGCTGGCACGACGGCTGAACACTTCCACGTGGCGAGCTTCGTCGGCCGCCTGGGTGGCGAGGAAGCCGCTGATCTCCCGGTAGTGCGGATGCACGCGACCAAGAAATCGCGCGGACACCAAGAGTGCTGCCTGCTCGTTCTCTACGAGGTAGGTCATCGTCTGCACGACAGCAGCTTCGATTTCCAGTGGCAACGTTGGCGGTGTCCAGTCGACGGCGGTGGCGGGATCCCATTGGTTGGCCGCGGCCTGTGCGTACAACTTGGGAGCCAGGTCGGTCCAGATCATGTCCCGTCGGTCGAGATTTACGCCCGGTAATTGCGGACCCCCGCTCTCGACCAGTGCCCCCCTGGCGGCCAAGCCCCATGAAGCTGGTGCTTGGCTCGACACCACGGAACTCGTTCCTGCTCGTTCGGCATCGGCCCATCGTCGTTCTGATGCATCGCCACGGATCAGGGCCAGGCATGGGTGACGCTCGACGTGGTGTCCCAGCTGACGCCCCCACGCTGCAACGTGTACTTCGAGTGATGGATGGGTTCCGGTGACCTGCAGCCGCTGGCCCGGTGCCAGTCCGGACAGCGACCGCTCGAGCAGGAGATGGCCGCCTCGGTCGAGACCGAGTGAGCCGAGGTCGACTTCGTCGGCAACGTCATGGTTCGTAATCGTCGGCCGTTACCTTTCCATGCTGATCGTAGAAACCCATTCGATCGACGGCCGCCTCAAGCTGGACGTATCCCGAAGTCCGCCCGGGAAGCCACCGAGTAAGACCTTCGAGGTCCAAAAGCGGCCGTACCGTCGGATCGCCGTAGTCCATCTCCAAAAGCAACGACACGAAACGATCCACGGACTCCGGCCCTTCGGCAATCGCCGTCATATTGCAATGATCGTAGGGCGGCGTGCGAGCGAGGATCCTGGTGGATCCGGCCGGGAGGCTGCCTTCCCTGGCGAGCATCAGATGGGTGGTGTCGCTCATGCACGCCGCGTTCACCGCTCCCGCGAGAAGCGCCATGGCCGCTTCTCGCTCCCCGCCGATATGGTCACCGTGGAGGCCGACACCGACGTCGAAGCGTCGCACCTTGGTCGGTGTGTCGCCGATCAAGGCCAGAGGGAGGAGGGTGGCCTGGGGCGAGTCGACGGCTCCCACGCCCACCATGGCGCCTTCCAGCTGCCCCAACTGGGTAGCCGCCGAATCACTCCGAACCACGATCACCGACACGAGATCCTGATCGGTATCACGCATGACCAGCGATGTGGCCAAAGGAGCCACTCGCCGGGTCCTGACCCATGCCAGCGGCGAATTCCATGCCACGTCGATGGACCCACCCACGAGCTCCTCCACCTGTCGTTCGTAATTGGAGTAGAGGATGTAGTCGAAGTCCAGGCCTCGTTGGCGTAGCCAATCACGGAATCCATCCCAGATCGTCACCACCTTCGGGTCGTAGGCGACCGCACCGAGTCGCAGGGCTCCAGTCATAGCAGCGGCAGCCCGTTGATGGCCCGTCCCACAAAGTCCAGGAGGGTGTCGGATGTCGGGGCCATGACCCGAAGGGCACGGGCATCGCGAAAGCGGCGTTCGATACCGAGTTCCTTACGGAAGGCGGCTCCACCGCAGACCTTCATGGCCAGGTCGGTGACTGCGGCAGCGGCTTCCCCGGCTGCAGCTTTCACCTCCAGCACCCTCAACAGCGCGTCGGCCCGTTCCGCGGCCAGTGCGGCCAATGTATCGGTGAGCAGTGAAGCGGCCTGATCGGTAGCGATGCGCATCCGAGCATGGTCCATCCGGGCCACCTGGTTGTCAGCCAGCGATTGGTTCAGGTGTTCAAGCCGTGTCGACTGTAGGTGGGCGCCCGTCTCTAGGGTGACTGCTTCCATGAGGCCGACACTAAATGCCGCGTTCAGCACCAGGAACCATGGCAAGACATCGGTCAATGCGATGTCCAGTCCAGATCCGTCGGCCCCGAGCCTTGCATCCTCGGGGACCTCCACCCCCTCTGCGACAACCGGAGCGGAGCGGTTACCTCGAAGCCCCAGTCCGTCGAAAGCACCCGGTTCGGAGAGACCGGTCGAATCAGCCGGAACCAGCCAGAGCGTCATGGGACCATCCGCAGCCAGCGGCTGGCTCGACCAGACGTAGGTGTTCGCCTCGCCTGCGGCGGTGATCCAGCTCTTGCTGGCGTCGAGGCGTACCCGGCCATCCGTCGAGGCGGTGGCCGTTCCCAACGGAACCCAAAATTGGCTGCGAGATCCAACCTCGGAGAAGGCCAGAGTGGTCAGATGCTCTCCTGTGGCGATTGCCTTTCTGACCTCCTCGGGGCCATAGCGATCAATCAGTACAGCCGCGGTGTAGTGCATGAGCACGATCATCGCCGTCGAGCCGCACGCACCGGCCACCTTGCGGATCACCGTCACCGCGTCGGCCAGGTCGCCGCCTCCGCCACCTACGGATTCAGCCATGGGCAGGCCCATCACTCCCGAGGCGGCCAATGCATCGAGGGACTCATTGGGGAACTGACCGGCTACATCGACCTGCACCGCATATGGGCGAACAACGTCCTCAATGACCCGGTCCAGTTCGTTGAATGAAATCTGCATAACGAAACCTCGATCCTTCTGATTGATGAGGCGTCCAAACTTTCGAGAAACCTGCCGCAAAAACTGGCTGTCGACGGATCCGATCAGTCGGGTTGGCGGAACAAGGCAGCGACTGCCTGCCCGACCGGCGGTTCGGCTGGAGCTATTCATATCGGGCCACTCATACCCCCATGGCGACGCAGGTCCATGGATCGACAGCTGGAGGACAGAATCCTTTGACCTAGATGATCTATATACTACCAAGGTTGCGGGTTGGCGGCCATCCGGAGGAGCAGTCAGGGCTCGGCCTTGGGTCTCCTTGACGATGAACCCGACAATGATATGATGATTCAGATATTTGTCCCTCATTAAACGATCTAGGAGGCCGGACGTGATTCCCATTGACGGCTCGGCATCCCACCGCCATCGCACACTTCGGGGACGCTCATCAGTGATCGGCCAATTGGTATGACCGACTTGCCGAGGCCCAGAGTCCTCATCGTGGGCGCTGGTGCTGCCGGTTTGGCCGCAGCTTTCGCTGCGGGTTGGAGGGGTGCCCGGGTTCAGTTGCTCGACCCGTTGGGACCCGGGGGTCAGCTGCAGAACGCCGGGGTGATCGAGACCATCCCAGGCATGCCTGAAATGACCGGGCCCGACCTGGTGGAGGCCATGGTGGCGCGTTTTGACGGACTCGAGGTCGAGACGGCCTTTGGCTTGGCGACAGGCATCGAGCGGGGCACCAGTGGATTCTCGGTGACAACAGACGGAAACGAAACACTGGAGGCGGACGTTGTCATCATCGCGACGGGAGCCAAACCCAGTTCGGTCGACGTTCCCGGGGAGGCAGAGTTCGAAAACCGGGGAGTCTCCCACTGTGCGGCCTGCGATGGGCCTCTCTTTCGGGGAAAGTCCGTTGTGGTCGTTGGTGGTGGTGACGGAGCCGCTGATGCGACCATGGCCCTGCAGGCCGCAGGGGCCAAGGTGACTCTCGTGCACCGAGGTAAAGAGATGCAGGCTGCCGCCGCAGTTCTTCGAGATCGAGTGGCGTCGGCGACCGAGGTCGACACCCTGCCCTCCACCGAGCTAGTGGAGATCCGCGGGGAGAACGCCGTCACTGAAGTGGTACTGCGGTCGACGGTTGACGGCGTCGAGCTGGTGCAGCCCATGAGCGGGGTCTTTACCGCGGTTGGTATGACGGTAGACGTCAGTGAGTTCGCTGGCGACCTGGCCCGAGAGGACCGTGGCAGGCTGGTGGTCGACAGCTACCTCGCTTGCAGCACCCGCGGGATATTCGCTGCCGGATCGGTTCGGCAGGGATCAAGCGATCAACTCGTGGCGGCGATGGGAGACGGCAGCAACGCAGCCGTGAACGCCCTCAGGTGGTGGGACGGCGAGCTTGAGCTTCCGGCAGCGCCTTCGATGGGCGGCTCTATCCTCGCCGACCGCAGTCAAGGCACGACGTTTGGGAGCTATGCCCGGTACTTCGACGCCATGTGCGAATCGGGGATAGGTGACGGCTTGCCAATGGTTCCCCCGACCCCAGACCGAATCGGTCGATTCCTGAAAGCGGCCGGCATCGATGGCGATGAAGTCATCGAACCGACCGGGATTCTCGCTCGGGATGCGGCAGCAAGTGCTGTCGCTGCCGGTTGCGGACCAGAGTATGCGGGAATTGTGTTCGCGGGAGTCCGCAGCCTGGTGGACGGGTTAGAGGCCACTCGTGCCACGTTGCCCGATTCGGTTTTGGCCGTGGTGGTGAACGGTCCGATTCGGCTCACCACCGACATGAACTGCTCCGACGCGATCTTCGGTCCGGGGTGGCGGGCCAACGCGACGATCGGGCGGGCGCTGAGGCTGTTTGCCACTGGACCGCTCGGAATCGAACGGTCATCTAAATTTGGCGACCAAGGCCAATACTCGTTCTGTTTCGGAGAGGATGAGGAGAAGTCGCCGTGGCAACCGCTGCACGTGGATCGCGGGTTTTCGGCGACGGCGAACACCGTAACTGTCTTCCCGGCACCCGTCTATCGCCAGGTCATGCATCGAGCCAGCGGCGGTAGCCAAGAAGTGATTGATTACCTCAACCTCTTTATCCGTGGGCGAGCTTCCGGCACCTCGTTGTTCGGTCAGCAACCCCTCTCACTGATGGTTGTTATCGGCCAGGAGCTGGTTCGGGTCATCTCTCCCGAGTACACCAAGGAATCACTACGGAGGACGCTCTATGAGCGTGCCACGGCTGATGATGGAGTCCCGTTCGGTCCGGTTAACATTCGGTCAAAGGAAGACATTTCAATCGTTGCCGCTGGCGGCGTCGCGTTTCCAACGGCATGGGTATTCACGTCCCCAGCCCCGCCGCCCACCACAATCTCAATTGCCCCATGACCATCGCCCACCAACACCGTGAAGGAGGAGCATGCAAGCCTTTCAAATAAGCAACGTCAGCGATGAGGTCGGCACTACCCTCGATCCCCTCGAGGGGATCGAGGCGGCAGGTGCAGCAGCATCGCGCGCCACTGCGACGCGCCCAGGCTCCTTGGACGGCCAGATCCTCGCGGTCATTGACAACCGCGCCGGAGGTCGATTTCGAGAACGGTTGGTTCAGCGGCTCACGGATGAGTGCTCGTTCGAAGACGTGATCCTCGTGATCAAAGATACGGTCAACGTACCTCCACGGCCTGAGGATTGGGCGGAAGTCATCAAGCGGGGGACAGTAGGGCTCGCCCTCTACGGTGCCTGAGGCTCGTGCTCTTCGCGCAGTTTGCGCGATTCGATCGAAATGGAATGGGCCGGCATTCCCGCTGTGGCTGTGGTGCACGAGGCCCTCGCTGGATCGGCAAACTCAATGCGCATCATCTCGAAGATGCCTGAGTACCCCTTTGTTCAGGTCCCATTCCCCCTGCCTCCGGTTGGTGTGTGGACAGACGAGGAGATCGACGCCCTGTGCGATGCCTTGATCCCGCAGATCATCGACCAGCTCACAAAACCCATAGGGGGAGGAAGTAGCTGACATGACCACCTTCCACCAACGGTCCACGACTTTCGATGATTACGACTCGTACTTCGATGATGTCGTCGCCAGAGGCGGAACCGATGGCCTCCCAGTTGCACCGCCGACCAAGGCGCTCGTCAGGGCGTCCTTGGAGGCGGCCGGGCTCGAGCCAGCCGACGTGCTGGGAGAGATCCCGACACGAGAAGTTGTGCTCGATGCCGAACGGGTTGCCATCAACGCCGTCATGGCCGGATGCCTCCCTGAGTACTTCCCCGTGGTGGCGGCTGGGGCGAGGGCGTGGTGTCACCCATTGGCGAACGGGCATGGCACGACGGCGACGCTCTCCGGATCGTCCCATCCCGTCATCGTGAACGGCCCCATTGCGCGCCGGCTCGGGTTCAGCTCCGGTGCGGGCTGCATGGGACCAGGCTTTCGCCCTAATGCGACGGTAGGAAGAGCGTTGCGGCTCATGATGCGGAACATGGCATGGGCAATCCCTGGATTTTCCGATCGTGCCGCGTTCTCTCATCCGGCTCGCTACTCGTTCTGCTTGGGCGAGAACGAGGAGAGCACGTTATGGAATCCGCTGCACGTTGAGCGCGGCTTTGAAGCCCACGAAGATGTGGTCACCGTCGCATCGAACACCGACATCTTCACCTTTGCGAGCGATGTCGAGAATCCAGAGGAACTTCTCGATGGCCTCGCCTCGTTAGCGCGAGCTCGGCCCCTCCATGTCGATTTTTTCGTCGGTGAATGGCGAAGCGTCGTGATCCTGGTCGGCGAACGTCATCGCCGAGCGCTTGAGCGAAACGGATGGTCCAAAGCGGACGTCCGCACGTATCTGCACCCTCGGCTCACCGCGCCACAGACGTTCGGGCCCGATGCCGCGGCTGTTTGGGGAAGCAATCCAACGGGCAGCGTCGGTGAATATGCCTTCTACCTTCCCCGGGCAGAGAACATTCATCTGGTGGCCGCTGGTGGTCCCGACAGCCCAACCCTTGTCGTGTATCCCCACCAATCCTGTTCCATCTCGGCGGCGGTGACCACCGACGGCACGGTGGGCCGAATGGTGCCAGCCGCAGACATCGTGGACGGGAGACATCCTGACGAGGTCGCAGTCGGCCAGTAACCCGCGGGTCGCCGCTCGGATCAGAGGGGGCTCTTCAGCCTTGCTCATTCCGCAATGTGCGACGGAAAGTCAAGTCTGTTTGTTCGTCACACCCAGACAGGCTTTCGCCGTTCGCTAAAGGCGAGGACGCCCTCGAGAGCGTCCGGATGGTCTCGATGTGCCCGTATGATTTCGTAGCTTCGGTCGTAGGCCTCGCTCAGGGGGCACTCAAAAGACTCCCAGATCGCTCGCAGCGACGCCTGGACGGTAGCAGGAGACACGCTCGCAGCTGTCTCAGCAAGTTGCATTGCGCGGTCCATGAGCTCGGAGTCGGGGACGACTTCGCTGACCAAGCTGATCCTCAATGCTTCCGCAGCATCGATACTCCCGGCTCGGCCGAGAATCACCATTCTCAACACGTGCTCGAGCGGAATTCGTCTGATGAGGCCGATGGGCTCGAGCGCGGTCACTTGCCCAACATCGGTGTGCGTGTCTACGAATCGGGCCGATGACCCAGCGATGACGATGTCGGAATCAGCCACGAAGTGCAGTCCTGCTCCGGCGCACACTCCGTTCACTGCGGTGATCACTGGCTTGTAGAACTTGAGATGCCGGGCGGTGAAGCGAGGGTACGTTGCGGGCTGCTCTTTGGCCGACAATGACGCCGCATTGGCCAGTCCGCCAACATGAGCCCCTGAGCAGAATCCTCGCCCGGCTCCCGTCACGACTACCGCCCGGATCGCCGAATCTGCGTCCAGGGAGGTCCAAGTCTCGGCCAGCGCTTCAATGATGCCCTGATTGAGCGCGTTCAGACGCTCGGGGGCGTTCAACGTCAGCACGGCGATGTGCCCAAATCGCTCGACCTTCAACTCGTCGCCAACTACGTCATCGCCAACTTCGCTCAAGGTACATCTCCTTATCAAGCCCGACGTCACAATGCACGTGATCTCACGCTGTTTGCGTGGAGCCGAGATTCGATATAGATCATACATATCTTAATGTCGTGGCACGAAGGAGGCACACCTAGTGCTCGCAGTCACTTGTGTTTCGCAGTCCGTGGATGATCCCCTCTCCGGTCTGGTCGTTGGCGATCAGCCTGCGCCCAAGCTGAAGGACGGGTGGGTCCGGGTCAGACTGCGGGCCAGCGCGCTGAACCATCACGACCTCTGGTCATTGCGAGGCGTGGGGCTGACCCCGGATCGCCTTCCCATGATCCTCGGCGGTGACGGCGCGGGCGTGCTCGACGATGGCACCGAGGTGGTCATCCACTCTGTGATCGCTGATCCGGCGGCCGGTGGTGGCGACGAGACCTTCGACCCGAAGCGCACTTTGCTGTCCGAGCTCTATCCCGGAACGCTGGCCGAGCAGGTCTTGGTCCCAGAGCGCAACGTGGTGCCCAAGCCCGCAGGGCTATCGTTCGAGGAGGCGGCTTGCATTCCCACCGCCTGGCTCACCGCCTATCGAATGTTGACCACCCGGTCGGGGCTGACCGGACCGGCCACGGTCCTCATTCAAGGGG
Organism: uncultured Acidimicrobiaceae bacterium; assembly: GCA_963719485.1. Classification (GTDB taxonomy): domain Bacteria; phylum Actinomycetota; class Acidimicrobiia; order Acidimicrobiales; family RAAP-2; genus Bog-473. The sequence continues at coordinate 702,528 of OY970387.1, read as the reverse complement.
CCGGCGGGGGTGTCGCCACCGCCGCCATCGTCCTGGCCAAAGCGCTCGGCCACACGGTTTTCTGTACATCACGGGACGTCGGTAAGCGCCAGCAGGCCGAGACGTGCGGGGCCGACGCCACCTTCGAGACCGGCGCCCGGCTCCCGGGCAAGGTGGATGTCGTATTGGAGACGATCGGTCAGGCCACGTGGTCTCATTCCCTCCGTTCGCTCCGGCCTGGCGGCCGAGTCGTGGTCAGCGGGGCCACCAGTGGCGCCAACCCATCGGCTGATCTGAACCGGCTCTTCTTCCTGCAACTGGAAGTTGTGGGATCGACCATGGGCACTCGAGACGAGCTGATCGAGCTCCTGGCCTTCGTCGAGACGACGCGGATCCGACCCGTCATCCACAATGCCCGTCCGCTCTCCGAGGCACGCTCCGCCCTCCAAGAAATGGCCGACGGCAATGCATTCGGGAAGTTCGTGCTGACCCTCTGAGTGCGGCTCGCAGACTATCCAACGATCGCCTTTTCAGAGGCATCCGTGGTTCTCATACCGGTTGGCACGACTGCGATCTTCGCATGGACAGATTTAGATGATCTGATTATAATATCATCGTGTATTCCGGGTCCCGAAGGTGAACGAGTTGGCGAATGCTGGAAACGGTTCGCAGACGCTCATCTGCGCACCACGTCTCGCCAACTCGGCCACGCACACTGTGCGGATGCGCTCGTTTCGTCCGATGGGGAAATGACCCCTTCCTCCAACCACCGAACGGATGGCTGTGTCTATTGACAACTCGAAGCACCAGACCTTGGCCAAGGAGCTGCTTCCGGCGCCACAACACTTGATTGACGGGGAATGGTCCACATCGGCGACCGGTCGTTCGAGGCCGCATGTGAACCCGAGCACTGGAGATGTACAGGCCACGATTCCCATGTCGGGAGAGAGCGAAGTGGACGATGCGGTGGCAGCGGCCAAAGGGGCAGCCGGCCTGTGGCGCGATCTCCCTCCGCACGAACGGTATTCCGTTCTTGCGGCGCTGGGTGGCCTGATCGAGGCCAACAGCAGCCAACTCGGTGCGATTCTCAGTCTGGAGACGGGGCTGCCGAATTCCCTCACCGAGAGTTTTTCCCTCAGGGGGGCCGATTACCTGTACTACAACGCCAGTGTTGCCGCGACCATGCAAGGCCAAGTTATTCAGGTTGACCCGGTTCGGAGTCTCGATTACGTGCTGCCCGAACCGTACGGTGTGGTGGCGCTCATTATGACCTGGAATGGCGGTATGTCAGCACTCGGGCGAAAGACTGGTGCGGCGTTAGCTGCAGGAAACACCGTGGTCATAAAGCCCAGCGAGCTGGCTCCATTCTCGGCTGTTCGCTTCGCCGAGCTCTCCATCGAGGCCGGCATTCCTCCCGGCGTCATCAACATCGTCCACGGAGATGGTGCTGCCGGGGACCGGCTGGTCCGTGCCTCGGACGTTCGCAAGGTCAGCTTTACCGGCGGAGTTGCAGCCGCCCGAAAGATTCAGGCTTCAGCTGCGTGTGCCCCAAAGCCTGTCGCATTGGAGCTGGGCGGAAAGTCAGCCAACATCATTTTCCCAGATGCCGATGTGGAGGCTGCGGCGCGATCTGCAGCGGTAGGGGCCCTCTACATGTCCGGTCAAGGATGTGCTCTACCGACTCGGCTGCTCGTCCATGCCGACATTTACGAAGAAGTTATGGACAGGGTGAGGAACGCTGCGGCGGTTTTGGCTGTCGGCGATCCACTCGATCCTGGCACAGTGATGGGCCCCATCGTCACGGAAGCTCACCTGGAACGGCTCTTGGCTGTTGTGAAAAAGGCAATCGAAGCAACGGACGGAGAGCTGACCATGGGAGGCGGCCGCGTGGACAAGCTGCGCCCGGGAAGCTTCATGGAAGCGACGATCTTGGAGCGAGTCAATCCGCAGTCCCAGGTTGCTACTGAGGAACATTTCGGGCCCATCCTCACGGTGTTCCCCTTCAGCGACGACGACGAGGCGGTGCACCTTGCAAATGACACCGAGTACGGGTTGACTGCATACGTCCACACGAACTCCCTCGAACGGGCACATGACATGGCTCGCCGGCTCGAAGCCGGGAATATCTCCATCAACGGATTCCGGGGTGGAGGTAGCCGGGGCGGAGCTGCCACCCCGTTTGGAGGAAAAAAGGCCAGCGGATTCGGCCGAGAGGGTGGGAAAGCCGGCGTCGAAGAGTTCATCTCCAGCAAGAACGTGTTTCTCGGGTGGTGATCAGCGGGGCGAGCACGCCGGGAGCAGCGCTGTCCGGTACCCCGATGAGTGCGTACGAAGCACGCTTGGCACGATTGGTCACTGAATTCAGTGATGATTCGGCCGCGCTCTACCAGGGGGAGAAGTACTCGTGGGGCTATGTCGGACAGATTGATGCGTTCCTCAGGCAGGCCCTGGCCCAAACCGACTCCGTCGTCTCCACTGTTCTCATCCTGCGGCAACGGCCGAACAGCGTTGCCTCCACCATGGCGCTATGGGCCCAAGGTCGATGTGTGACGCTTATGTCGCCACTTGGACCAGACGAAGCAATCATCGCTGAAATTGTTGATCTCGCACCGGCGATCGTGATAGCCGATAGTGACGACTGGGCGCGCCCGGGCCTTTCGGACGCCTGTCGAAATGCCATTTGTGTCGAGTTGCGGTCTGATTTGGAGCAGCCGATTGCGCTGTATCGACCACCTCCCGCTGTGATTCCGATCGACACCACATCGACGGAGAGCCACGCTGTCCGGATCGCCACGAGCGGAACGACGGGTAAGCCCAAGCGCTTCGCCATTTCATGGGAGGACCTGGCACCTGTAGGAATCCCTCGCGATCCGTCTGCTGGTCGCGGGGTCATGATCAATGTCCTTCCGCTCTTCAGCATCGGCGGAGCCCGATCTATTGCCGCAACCTTGTTCTCGGGCCGACCGATAGCGCTCATAGACAAGCTGGACGTGGTCGAGTGGGCAGGTCTCATCCGCGACCATCGTCCGCGACGTGCCGGTGCACCGCCGGCGGTGCTGCGGATGGTCCTCGACGCCAAGATTCCGCCGGAGTGGCTGGCCAGCGTCAAGCTCATCTACACCGCCTCGGCCCCTCTGTCGATGGAGCTCGCTGACGAGTTCGAGGCGACATATGGAATTCCGATCATCCAGGGGTACGGAGCGACCGAATTCCTCGGCGCGGTCACGGGCTGGCCCGGTGACTCGTTCGAAGAAGTGGGGAGCCATGAAGCGCGGCAGCGTTGGACTGGCGATACCAGGAGTCAAGCTGCGCGTTGTGGACAGCGCTTCGGGGACGGTGCTGGGACCGAATGCAGTGGGCAACCTCGAGGTGGATTCACCCTATCGAGTACAGGGTGTACCGGCGGGATGGGTGGCCACGAACGATCTGGCTCGCGTCGACGAGGACGGGTTCGTTTGGATCCTTGGGCGTGGCGACGATGTCATCATTCGAGGTGGTTTCAAGGTTCACCTGCTGGAGGTGGAGGCTGCACTTTTGGAGCATCCACTGGTACAGGAGGCTTGCGTTGTGGGTTTACCCGATGAGCGGTTAGGTGAGGTGCCGGCGGCCCTGGTCATTACCGATGCATCTGAGCCGCCGGATGAAGCAGAACTTATCGCTGCAGTGCGGAGGAAGTTGGCACCGTATATGGCGCCGGTTTTGGTGAGCAGTCATGGCAGCATGCCGCTCAATCCGATGTTGAAGCGAGACCGTAGATTCATTGTCTCGTTGCTGCAAGAGGAGCTGGACCGCCGGAAGCTGAACGCATAAAGACGCTTGCGTGCCATGGCAACAAATACGAAGGCTTCGTGGCACGAAAGCGCCCGGCAACGGCTAGAGGTGACCGTCGCTTCTCGGAATGAACTCGGCTGGGAGGACCTCGGCCGCCAGAGGTCGGCCCGCATTGTCGAGGCTTACAGCCACAGTGGCGAGATGCCTTTTCCAGTGTGCCTCGGTTGCATCTGCGTCTCCAGTTTCGATCAGTCTGGTCAATTTGGTCCACGAACGTATGGCCGTCATTATCTGCGTCTCACGTGGCCCCGGATTCAGGCCGGCAACCTGTCGAGTGTACGAGGCGTCCGTCAGGCTGCCCAACATGTCGACGATAAAGGCCATCGTCACGTTGAGGGACTCATGTACCAGTGTCCGATGGAAGCGGCCGGCGACCCGGCCGAAGTCCTCAGGGCTGGTGGAGCTTGCACAAGCTCGGGCCTCCATTATCACCTCTTGGAGGGCTATCAGGTCGTCGGGGTTCCCGTGCTCTGCCAGCGTTCGCACGGCCGCGATCTCAATTGCGGCTCGGGCCGCATAGACATCATTAAAGGTGGCGCCGGAAAGCTGAAGCAGCACGCCCACTTGGCGGATCACCACGGTGGGGTTCGGCGCGCGCATAATCACGCCACCCTTCGGCCCTCGCACGGACTCAACGATCGACTCCGCTTCCAAGATGCGGACGGCCTCGCGAAGGGTTGGACGGGACACCCCATAGGTCTCCATGAGTTCCCGCTCAGGCGAAAGCGGTTCGCCGGGTACCAGCTCGCCTGCCACCAGCCTCCTGCGAATGTCGTCCGCCAGCATCTGAGGCATCGAACGAGTTCGCCGTTGCAAGTTTCGATCGGGCGCGGTCACCGAGAAACACCGCCCGACTTGCGATACCCGTGGCGCCAACTCCGCGGCGGTAAGGCATCTTTGATCAGAGCGATATAATTCATCTTTACTGTATACACGCTAGTGTGTTTTCATCCGCGGCAAACGTGTTCTCGAACACCCCGGCGTGTTTCAGCTCAGGCGCAGTTTCGGCGGACATCGTTTGAATCCTGGAGTTCGAAGGAGTCGAGCAAACCCGCCCCACCCCTCGGGGCGGGGGGTCACCCCTTGGGGAATAGGGATGGAGCGGGCGGGCCGCCCGTACCATGCGGCCTAAGGCCCCCTGGTGACGTGCGACTACCGGTGCGGGTATCCCGCAACCTTTAGATAGTCTAGATGTTAATCATTCACCGGGCAAGCCCCGACTAGCCCGTCTAGCCAGCATTGACGCGCTCGAGGCGTTCCATGGCATCGATGTACTCCGTGACCATCTCCTCAATGACCTGACGAGAGCTCTTGACCTCGTTCATACGACCGACCACCTGGCCCACGAAGTAGTTGGCCAGTTGTTTGGATCCTTCGTTGCGGTCTGCTGAGCGGTTGATGCGGGCCTTGGCTTCGGCGATCAGAGCACCGTGCTGGGGCATGCCGAGCGGCTTGGGATTGTCGGGATCGGACCATTCGTCGGTCCATGCAGACCGCAGCTGTCGGGCCAGCTTTCCGGTGCTCGATGGCGAGCGGACGGTACCGTTGGCCGAGGCAGCCAGAAATTTATCCTTCACCACTGGATGGGTCTCCGCCTCGTTGGTCGTGAGCCACACCGAGCCCGTCCAGACGCCGGCGGCGCCGAGGGCCATGGCCGCCGCCATCTGGCGTCCACACGCGATCCCGCCAGCGGCCAACACCGGAATGTTTCCCATGACGTCGACTACGTCGGGTACGAGAACCATGGTGGAAATCTCGCCGCAGTGACCGCCGGCTTCGGTCCCCTGAGCAACGACGAAATCGACTCCCGCTGCCTTCTGGCGTTCCGCGTGCGCCACTGCGCCGACAAGAGCACCTACCACCGCTCCCTGGTCGTGGGCCCGCTCGACCAGATGAGGCGGGGGCGTTCCGAGGGCGGCGGCGTACACCTTTACGTTGTGGGCGGCAGCTACGTCCCAGAGCTCCGATGCCTGTTCTACAAGCAATGCCGCATTGCGCTGGCGTTCCACAATGGCCTTTTGCTCGTCTGGCGGGAGCTCCGGGACGCCGTACTTCTGCATCAAGTTCTGCACGAATGCTTGGTGTGCATCTGGGATGCCGCCATCGGACTCCGACGGGGTCGCGTTGAACTTGATTGGGATGAGGACGTCGATACCGTAGGCCTTCCCGCGGCAATGATCGTCGAGCCACTTGAGCTCGATCTCGAGCTGGCCGGGGTCGTAGCTCGCGGCCCCGAGCATTCCGAAGCCGCCTGCGTTGGTAACTGCAGCGACCACATCCCGGCAATGGCTGAAGGCGACGATCGGAAATTCGCAGCCGGCCATCTGGGTGAACTTCGTCCGCATGGGACCTCCTCATCAGAATCATCTAGATCTTCTGAATGTATTATAGATTAATGAGTTTTGGAGGCACGAACCAGGGCCTTCACTCCCATGGCACCGTCAGAAAGGCACCCACCTATTACGCCCCAATCGACCGCGGCTGGGGCCCTTGCCGTCGTCAGGCGAACTTGCCCGCCTCCTCCGCGATGGCGCGATACACGTCGATGCTCTCCGGCTCCGGAGTCTCCGGAAGACGAGAACCGCTTCGAATGATCAGACCCCCGAGCCCGCAGTCGAGCCAGGGGTGCATCCGTTCCCGAATGCGAGAGAGAGGGCCTAGAAGCCAGCCATCATCGACATATGTGTCAGGCACGTGGCGAATGGCCTCTTCGCTTCTCCCCTCCCGCAAGGCCCGGTCGACGAGCGACGCCTCGTCTTCATACCCGAGGAACGTGAGTTGATCTTTGTATTCACCCCAATAGCGCACGACAAACCGCTTCGCCTCGAGCATGGCTTCATCGAGATCGTCGTTGACGAGCACGTCGAGGTGCACCCAGATGTCGAGATCGGACATGGTGCGCTTCAGCTGTGATCGTGCGAACCCTGCCTCGAGTAGCGGTTGGTACCGGTGCATCGTTGTCGGCGAATAAACCGATGGCATTGGGTACCACCCGTCGAAAATCTCAGCGGCGAGGCTGATTGTCTGTGGGCCGGCGGCGGCGAGATAGAGCGGAATGTCTGAGCGGGTGTCGATGCCCATAGGGATCGCCGGCATGCCGGCTGCATCGGTGCCACGGTACGGAACGGACATTGTTTCTCGCTGAAGGTCAACCGCCTCTCCTGAGCACGCCGCTCGGACGATGGCGACATAGTCACGCAAGCGCGCGAGCGGCCGACCGAACGAAGCCCCGTAGAACCCTTCGGCGATGATCTCGGCGCTGGTCCCGATGCCGAGCATGATGTCCCGATCCGGCCCGACGAGGTGCGTGAGCGTCTCTGCGCTGCAGGCCATGGCGACAGGCAGCCGAGCGGGAATCTGTGCGATAGCCGTACCGAGGGTGACCCTCTTGGTGATCGCCGCGCAGTACCCGAGTACGGAGAAGGCATCGTGGCCGAGGCCCTCGCCCATGAAGAGGGCGTCGTACCCCCATTCTTCACAGAGCCGGATTCGCTCGATCGGGATCTCGATTTTTCGATCCTGCCACCGAATGTAGTTTCCGAGCTTCGTCATCCCGATCCTGGTGACTTACGCGGGTGCGCCGAGAATATGCACGAGGCAGACTGCGCCGACTCCCACCATGTGAGCCAGGCCTGTGCGAGCGTCTGCGTGTTGGCGTGAGCCCGCTTCGCCCCGGAGTTGTGTAGCAAGTTCGCAGATTTGGCCAACGCCGGTCGGCCCGATGGGATGCCCCATGGAGAGCAGGCCGCCAGAGGGGCTAACTGCCACCCGCCCACCGATATCGAACTCGCCAGCTTCGAGTGCGTCTGCCGCACGGCCTTCTGGACAGATGCCCATCGCTTCGACGTAGAAGAGTTCTTCCACGGTGAAGGCGTCGTGCAGCTCGATGACGTCGAGATCGGCGACTGTCACGCTAGCCTCGGTCAGGGCCTCGTCGGTGGTTTCGCGGGTGAGGGCGGCGTCGTGATTCTCATTGCGATAGACGGTCTCCGAGCGCGAGGCCGAGGCGAGCACGCGCACCGCCCGAGCACTGTCCAGGCCGTAGCGCCGAATGGCCTCGTCGGAGACCACGATCGCCGCCGCGGCTCCTTCGCCGATGGGGCAGCACTGCAGCCGGGTAAGCGGCCCACTGATTTGTGGAGGAGCCATGACCTCGTCGAGTGTCCTCGCCTTCTGGCGCTGCGCATTTGGATTCAACGACCCGTTGCGACTGTTCTTCACGGCCACAAGACCGAATTGGTCTGGCGTAGCCTGGTATTCGTAGATGTAGCGGTTGGCCAGCAGCGCAAAGTGTGTGGTTGGGGCGACGCGGCTTCCGGCGAGATCGTTGAGCCCGGCGGCGCGGTGCGGCGAGCTGTAGTGCAGCGGCTTGTCCACACCAACCGCAATCGCGACGTCCGCGAGGCCGGCCGCGACTTCGAAGCATGCTTGTCGAAAAGCGGTTGAGCCCGAGGCGGAGGCGTTCTCCACTTGAGCGGTCGGAATGCCGGTAGCGCCCAAATGGCGGTACATGAGCCGGGAGAGGCCCATCGCGGTTGTCGCCGTGCCGGTGTAGGCAACTTCCACTTGACTCCACTCGAGACCCGCGTCCGCCAGTGCTGCTCGAACGGCGGTCACGCCCAGCGCGGTGTAGGGCGTTGTGCTCGGTTTCTGGTATTGGTGGAGTCCGATACCCAGCACGTGGACGGGCCTGAGGTCGTGCAGTTTCAGGCTCACGAGGCTGGGACCGAAAAGCGGAGTTCGAACATCTCGTCCCCGTCGACCTCCGCCCACTCCCCGTGCATGCGAATACCGATCGAGCTGGCGTCCACCTCGTCGACCAGGGTGGCCAGGATGAGAGGTCCGTCGTCGAGGAGGACCTCAGCCATGGTGAACGGCACGGCAATGTCCACTCCTGAGTAGTGGTGGACGGTCGCCACGGAGTACAGGACCCCGGCAGCGACCAATTGTGCAGCCTGCAGCGCTGATTCGGGCGCACCACAGACCTCGCAGCCGATCCCAAAGGGAGGGAAGAACGTCGTGCCGCACTGTTCGCAGCGCATGCCGTGCAGAGCCGGGGGTTCCTCGTTTGGGTCGTAGAGACCCGGGTGTGCCGCAGTGCGCACCAGCGCTCCCTTCGGTAGAGTTACGTGATAAGTACTTAGCAAGTTACTGTAACCCAGTCCTACTAGCGACGTCTGTTGGAGGGGAAAATGCTGGACAGTCCCGAGGCTGGAACGCCGGAGCAATGGTCCTTGGAGAAGCCGGACGCAGTCGCCGTGGTCAACGGCAACCAAGAGCTGACGTATTGGGATTGGAACGACCAGGCGAACCGCGTCGCGGAGGGCCTGGCTCGATTGGGCCTCGTGGCCGGCGACCGCATCGGCATGCGGTTTCGACTCGACTTGCCGTGGTTCATCGTGCAGCGAGCGCTGCAGAAGCTGGGTGTCCAGCAGGTTGCGGTCAATTGGAAGCTGACGCCAAGCGAGGCTGTTTACATCTTGCGCGACAGTGAGGCCAAGGGTCTGGCCTGCGACGACAAGGACGCTTCAGCATGGGCTGACTTCGGCATAGGGCTACTCGTAACTGTCGGTCAGCGGGCCGGCAACGGTGGGACTCGTCTTGAGGACCTGATCTCCCAGAATGAGCCGGTCGAGCGATTCGGCCCGCGTCGGGCGAATCTGGTCCTCTATACGTCGGGGACCACCGGCAAACCCAAGGGGGTCCCGCGCGGCAACGCCGGAGATATCGACATCGACAGGTTGCTGCGCTACGGAGCATCCGTTGGCAATGTTCCGCCATATCCACCGAACGCGATCGTGCTCCTGACGCTGCCGACTCACCATGGTGCCGGACCCGGAGTTGCGATGGGGACATGTACGAAGGGCGGAACGGTTGTGCTTCTCGACCCCTTCGACCCAGAGGAAGCACTGCGTCTCATCGATAGACATCGGGTGCAGGTCTGGACCGCCGTCCCGACGATGCTCCTTCGGGTGCAGTCCCTGCCAGAGGACACTCTGGATCGCTATGACCTCTCCTCGTTGCTTTCCCTCACACTCGGTGCCGCTCCAGTTCCGCATTCGCTGAAGGATTGGGTTATCGGGCGGCTCGGTCCCGGCGTGCTCTGGGAAACCTACGGCTGCAGCGAAGCTGGGATGCTCACCTTTATTTCGCCACGAGACCAGATGCGTAAGCCGGGGAGCAGCGGCCTGCCTTACGAGGGTGTGGATGTCTCCATCGTCGACGACGACTGGAACCGGCTGCCGGCCGGCACGACCGGTGAGATTGCGGTCAATACTCCCGTAGTTCTCAAGGGTTACTTGGGACGCGATGCGCTCGGTGAAGATGTGGTGAAGGACGGCTACTACCGCACCGGCGACCTTGGTCATCTCGACGAGGACGGATACCTGTTCATCACCGACCGAGTGAAAGACATGATTGTCGCCGGCGGGGTCAACATTTACCCAGCCGAGATTGAAAAAGCCATCATCGAGCACCCTGACATTGAGAACTGCGCGGTCATCGGCGTCCCTCAGGACGACTTCGGCGAGCAGCCACTTGCCTTCGTCATACCCAAGCCAGGCCACGCTCTCACTGCGGACGACGTCTACGCCTTCCTTGATGGCCGCCTTGCATCGTTCAAGAAACCCCGCCAGATCGAATTCGTGGACACGTTGCCGACGAATCCCATGGGGAAAATCCTGAAAACAGAATTACGCGAGCCCTACTGGGCCGGACGGGAGCGCAATGTCTGATCGTGAAATGTTGGATTTGTCCGGGCGCGTCGCTCTGGTCACTGGCGCTGGGCAGGGTGTTGGTGCCGAGACTGCTCATTACCTCGCTTCACACGGTGCCCGGGTCGTGGTCAATGACTACGTAGCGGATCGGGCCGAAGCCATCGTCGCCCAGATCATTGCCGACGGGGGAATGGCGACGGCGGCACCTGGCGATGTCTCCGACGGCGACGATGTCGCCCGCATGGTCGCGATTGCGACCGCGACCTTCGAGCCCATCAACGTCTTGGTTAACAACGCAGGCAACGCAGGAGCCAACCCGAAGGGACTCACTGGAAAGCCATTCTGGGAGAAGGATCCATCCGAGTGGGAGCCCTTTCTGCGAGTGAACCTGTATGGAGTGCTCCACACTTGTCGGGCCGTGATTCCCGGCATAATCGAAGCCGGCAATGGCGGACGCCTTATCACTGTCATCAGCGAGGCGGGGCGCGTCGGCGAGGTTGGTCTTGAGGCATACTCTGCGGCCAAAGCTGGAGCGGCGGGACTGACGCGCGCTCTGGCGCGGGGACTCGGTCGCTACAACATCACCGCCAACACTGTATCCATCGCGGGCACCCGTACCCCCGCCACTGCGGCACGCATGGACGACGAAGACCGAGCGAAGAAGGTGCTTTCGAAATACATCATCCGGCGGTTCGGTGAGCCGAGCGACATCGCGGCAATGATCACGTTCCTGGCTTCTCCTGCCTCGGGTTGGATCACCGGCCAGACCTATCCCGTCAATGGAGGCTTCAGTGTCGCCGTCTGAGTCCGCTGTTCTACCGCATCGGACGCAAGCACAACGCCGCCAAGAAACGGAGCTGGCGCTTCTCGAAGCGGCTACTCGCCTCTTCGCCGAAAATGGTATCGACAGAACGTCTGTCGCCGACATCGGACGGGAGGCCGGCTATAGCCGCGGTCTGGTAAATCACCGCTTTGGATCGAAAGAGGCTTTCGTCGAACGACTCGCCTCCGATTCGCAGGCAGGATTCGTCGAGGATGTCGGCAATCTCGGGCCCGGGAAGCAGATCGAGACGCTGCAAGCGGTGGTCGACACGTACTTCGATCGGATCGAGCGCGAAGCTGTCGAATCAAAAGCTTTCTTTGTCATGTGGGGCGCTGCATTTCCAGATGCAAGCCCTCTTCGATCCATTTTCATGGCGGATGACGCCCGATTCAGAGACGGGATCGCTGCGATAGTCCGGGCTGGCCAAGCCAAGGGCAGCATCGGAGCGGCCATCGACGCAACGAGCTTTGGGGTGGCGCTCGTTGGTTTGCTCAGAGGGGTCGGTGCCCAGTACGTCGTCGACCCCGCAGCCGTCGATCTAGACGCGAGTAAAATCACCGTATCCGCCTTCGTCCACGGCGCGCTCATGGTCGGCTCCTCGGCCCAAATGCCCCCGGTTCGGTCCCAAGAAGGGGAAGTCAATGACTGAGAAAGAGGTCGTGCACGTCGATCTGGTCGACCACATTCTGACAATCACCATGGACCGACCCGAAGCTCGCAATGCCCTTAACTACCAGATGATGGCCGAGCTCGCGGCCGCATTCGAGCGACTGGACGACGACATCGACTGCTGGGTTGGAATCCTTCAGGGTGAAGGCCCGACCTTCTGCGCTGGCGCCGACCTTAAGGAAGCCCTCGAGGCCCGACAAAGCGGACAGGAGATCAAGCGGCCGGCCAATGCCGCATCGATCTTTCACCGCCATCACAAGCCCGTGATTGGTTGTGTCGAAGCCCAGGCTTACGCGGGCGGCCTCGAGATACTTATGGTGTGCGATCTCATCGTGGCCACAACTGAGGCCACCTTTGCCCTAGCTGAGGTGAAACGCGGGCTTCTCGCCATCGGAGGCGGCCTCTTTCGCCTCCCTCGCCGACTGCCCGCGAATATCGCGACGGAAATGATCGTGACCGGAGCGCCCATGACCGCCGCGGTGCTTCATCAGCATGGCTTCGTCAATCGGTTGACGCAACCGGGCGAGGCTCGTTCTGCTGCTCGTGACCTCGCAACGGTGATCGCCGCCAATAGTCCGGTCGCCGTCCAAGCTGCTCTTGAAGTCACGGCGAGCGCCATCTCTGAAGGGTGGAACGACGAACGGGGTTGGAAGGGTCAGAAGGAACCATCGCGGCGGGTCCAATCGTCCCAGGACCTCATTGAAGGCCTCCGCGCTTTCTCCGAGAAGCGCACTCCGATCTGGACCGGCCGCTAATGCTGATAGAGCCTACGCTTCGCTCCCACCTTCTCGCCGATCGCGTGGCAATTGTCACAGGTGGCTCGCGTGGCATCGGCGGCGCCGCGGCCACCATGCTCGCTGCGAACGGTGCGCATGTGGTCATCGCCGACGTCGATGCTTCTAAGACAGTTGAGACAGTGAATTCTCTCAACACTGAATTCGGCGAACGCGCTGCGAGCGCGCATGTGGCCGATCTCATCGCCGATGGCGCCTGCGAGAACCTCATACAACATGCGGTCGATACTCACGGCGGCCTGGACATCGTGGTGAACAACGCTGGGTATGTCTGGGATGGCGGATTGCACAACATGAACGACGAGCAATTTCAATCCATGCTGGATATCCATCTCGTTGTTCCGTTTCGCATTGCGCGTGCCAGCGCCCCCGTCTTCAGGGCCGCCGCCCAGGCGGACGACGATCGCGGCGCCCATTCTCGTCATCGCAAAACAGTCATGGTCTCGTCTCTTGCCGGGCAGTGGGGACTTGTCGGGGCCGGCAATTACGCTGCGGCGAAGGCTGGGATGCTCGGTCTCATGCGGACCATGGCACAGGAGTGGGGACGATTCCGAGTCAATGTCAACGCCGTTGCTTTTGGTCGGATAGAGACCCGCTTCGGGCTGCCTCAGTCCGACCGTGAGGTCATAGAGACCGGTGGGCGAACGATCCATGTCGGGATGACACCCAAGCAGGCGGAGCGCCGAGGTGTGCTGAACGACCCAAATCGTGCCGTTACCGACGACGAGATCTACGCGGCGAAGCCGTTGCCGGGAGTTCCACTCGGGCGGTCGGGCACGATCCGCGAAGCTGCCGACGCCATTTTCTGGCTCTGCTCTCCGCTGTCCGACTACGTCACTGGACAGGTCGTCGCTGTGAGTGGGGGCGCCCGGGGAGGGATGACCTAATGGGTGAGATGTCCGGCATGGAGGCTCTGGCGGAGCGCTTCGTTGCCGCGTGGAACACTCGCGACCTCGAACAATTCGACCAACTTCTTCATCCTGATTTCCGCTGGCACATCGCTGTGACGGATTACGACGAGCCGAACCTCCGGCCCTTGCAGTCCAAGCTGCTTGCGGGGATGAATATTGCGTGGACGAAACCGATATTCGACAAAACCGAAACGGTTACGAAGTTTTCGCGGATCTTCGCCACGGCGCAGCAGTTCGCCATTGAACTTCGATCCGTCATTGCGGAAGAAGATCGTGCCGCACTCGAACTGGTCGGCGCCGCAGTCAATCCGGCTAATGGTCGCCGTTACGACAACCTGTACTGCTACGTCATAGAACGACGTGACGATCAAATGTGTCTATTGCGGGAATACCAGGACACATTGTTGATGTTCGACGTCTGGGTCGCGGAGTAAATCCGTTCGGCCGCCGATGGGCAAAATACAGATGCGGAGGAGGTCTTCTTGAGGCTTTCCATGATGCTCAATTACACTGCCGGCTTCGCCGAGTCCACGCAACGCGCAATAGAGCTCGAGAAGGTGGGGCTTGACGTTGTGTGGGTGGCCGAGGGCTACAACTACGACGCTCCCAGTTTCATGGGGTACCTGGCCGCCAAGACTGAGCGCGTTATGATCGGGTCGGCCATCCTGCCGATCTACAGTCGCACACCGACGTTGATCGCAATGACAGCGGCCGGCATCGATGCGCTTTCAGGCGGCCGGTTTCAACTCGGGCTCGGCGCCTCTGGTCCCCAGGTAATCGAGGGTTTCCACGGCGTCCCTTACGATCGTCCACTCGCCCGTACGCGCGAGATCATCGACGTTTGTCGCCAAGTGTGGGCACGCGAGTCCCCCTTAGTCCATCAGGGCAATGTGTTCCACATTCCATTGCCGCCGGACGAGGGTACAGGACTTGGCAAGCCGCTGAAGCTGATTAATACACTCGTGCGTTGCGGCCCTGGGTGAGAAAAACGTCGCCATGACCGCCGAGGTAGCCGACGGATGGCTCCCCGTCTTCTTCATACCCGAAAAGGTCAAAGATGTCTTCGGACCCTCCCTCACCTCTGGCAGAGCCAAGCGAAGCCCCTCGCTCGATACGCTGCAGATCGCCGCTGGCGGGGTCCTGGCAATCGGTGAAGAGTCCGAAGTGGCGTCATACCGCGATCTTGGCCGCGCTGGCGCCGCCCTCTACATAGGTGGCATGGGCGCCAAGGGGAAGAACTTCTACAACGCTTTGGCTTGCCGTTACGGCTATGAGAAGGAAGCGATCGAGATCCAGAATCTCTATCTCTCGGGCAAGAAGAAAGAGGCGGCAGCCCTGGTGCCGGCCGAACTGCTCGAAGCCACGTCGCTGTGCGGCCCAGAGTCCTATGTCAAGGAGCGAGTGGCCGCCATGGCTGAGGTGGGAGTCACGCATCTCAATGTCACTCCCGTGGGCGCCGATCCGGTCGTCCTTCTGGAAAAATTGCGGGGTTGGGTCTAGGCAAAGTGCGAACGCTGGTCCACCTGCACTGATCTTCGAAGCTTGTAAATGTCGAGGCGGTCCACCGACCGAGATACCACATCCAGTGGACCTTCGAGAGTTGACCATGGTCATGGATCTAGATAATATGATGGAAAGCTGGGCGCGCAGATTGGGAGACTCGTCCAAGCGGATCAGTGGAGCGAGAGGGGATCCAGGATGACAGTGAGAAATCGACCCGACACCTCTGGGAAGATCGCTATCACCGTCGATCCCGGCATGTGCATGGGTATCCGGTCGTGCGTGCAGACCGCTCCGGGGAGCTTCGTCATTCAGGACGGCAATATCTCGCACGGTGTGGACGAGCCAACGGACGAGTTGGCCACTGTCCTGGACGCGGCGGCTGCGTGCCCCAACTTCGCCATCACGGTTGCAGTGGGCGATGAACTCGTCTTTGACCCGGAGGCGCAGTGACCTGGCGTGTGGAGCTTTCCCAGGACTCGGTGGCGTACTGGGCCACGTGCTCACACTGATGTCGCTGTAGGGCCAGCTCAACACGCGCAGAGCGCGTTCCGTCTCCAGTGTCGCCAATCAGCCACAGACGGTATTCAGCCACACGAATCGCTGACCTCATGGGAGGGACATGTATCACCCACTGAATCCGAGCGACGCGCAAGACCCGTTCGAGGCGCTGGCCGACTTGCGTCGCAATTGCCCTGTGGCGGTGTTGACTGATCCGGACCATTCACCATTGGCGGTGGTGACGCGGTTCGATGACGCCTCCACGGTGTATCGCGCGTGCCCTGCGGTGGGCAGTGTCCGACGTGGACAGGAACGCGGCGGCGGCATCCTGACTGCGAATCTCCTCCAACTGACAGGAGCGAAACACGCAGCGGTTCGGCGAATCGTCATGGCCGCCGTGATTCCCAGCGCTGTCTCCGCCGAGGAACCAGCTATCGATTCGATGTGCCGGTCAGTGGTCGAGTCGATCCCCTGTCCTGGCCCAGTCGATCTGGCCGAGGCGTGGGCCTCGACCATCCCGTCTCGCGCCATCGGCCACCTTCTGGGCTTTCCCGATGCCGACCACCCCACGTTCTTCCGCTGGACGCAGGTCTTCATAAGCTTCGTTGCACAGGCTTCGCGTGGCAAAGTGTCCAGCGACCTCGAGGCAGAAATGCGATCTGCGGTCACCGCCTTTGATGACTATGTCCTCAAGCACGTGGAGCAACGGCGGGGCGACGACGCACCCGATGACGCAATTACCCGCATGATTCGAGCCGAGCACCGAGGCGTCAGGCTCACGGATCAGGAGGTGGTAAGCAACGTCGTGTTTCTGCTGATGGCCGGGAACCAGACTACCCAGAGCCTGCTGACGAATACCGTCCTCCAGCTCGTGTCATCAGGCGCGTACTCGTCGGTCCGGGCTGATCGGACCCTGCTGCCGGCGGCTATAGAGGAGTCGCTCCGCCTCGCCCCGCCAATCCAATACATCGTCAGAGTCCCGGATTCCGATTTACGCGTCGGCGAGACCATCATCCCCGCCGGCCAACCGATCGCGGTCAGCAATCTGTCGGCCAACAGGGACGAGTTGGTATGGGGTGACGACGCGGATGCGTTCGACATCCATCGCCAAGCCGACCGCAACCACCTCGCCTTCGCTTCGGGGCCGCACTCGTGCATCGGAGCGGCACTGGCCCGGACGGTTGCCCTTCACGCGCTCGATGCGTTGCTGGAGAGATTTGAGTCCTTGGAGATCGCTCCGGGATACCGATGGGAGCGCCGGGAGCTGTGGACGTCATGGGGCGGGAAACGCTTGGACGTTCTCGCGGTAGAGGACCAGAACCATCGGTCTCAGCTGACCTCGGTTCCTATCTGACCTTGTTGTCAACCTGAAAGGAACTGACATGTTGCCCAATGAACGTCGCATGCACTTTCTAACGATGGATGACGACTGATGGAATTTCGACAGCTCGGATGCACGGGGATGCGCGTATCGCGCTTCTGTCTGGGTGCCATGACGTTCGGCACGCCCTCTTGGGGCTGTGACGAAGACGAGGCTCGACGCATCATCGACGTTTTTCTCGATGCTGGAGGCAACCTGATCGACACCGCCAACGCGTACAGCGGGGGACGTTCGGAGGAGATCGTGGGCGCCGCCCTCGCCGGACGACGGGATGAAGTCGTCGTGGCCACCAAAGTCGGAAACGCCCTCGGACCCAACCCCACCGACTGGGGGATGTCGAGGAAACACATCCTCCCTGCGCTCGATCAGAGTCTGAAGCGCTTGAAGACCGACTACATCGATCTCTATCAGATGCATTACTACGACAACACGACGCCGATCGAAGAAACGCTCGGTGTGCTCGCCGACTGCGTCCACGCCGGCAAGGTCCGTTCCATCGGCTGCTCGAATTACTTCGCCTGGCAACTGGCTGAAGCGAACGTCATCGCTCGGTCGATTGGTGCTCCTCGGTTCGCGTCCTGCCAGATGATGTACAACCTCGTGCGGCGGGACCTCGAGCGCGATATCTTCCCCGTCTGTCGCGCCCGTGGGGTGGCCTTGCTCACCTACAGTCCCCTTCACAGTGGATTGCTCGGCCGACCGATCGACGTTGACCGCGGGCCCGAGCCCGGGACGCGCGCGGCGATGAATCCCGCTGTCTACCTGGGGGATGAGGAGCGGTTCCGCCATGTGACGTCGGCCGTCGTCGAGGTCGCGGCCAAGGCAGGACACACGACGGCGGAAGTGGCCCTGGGATGGGTACTTCGCCAAGAGCCGATCACATCGGTACTCATCGGGGCGCAGTCGGTCGACGAGGTGCAGCAGAACCTCGCCGTGGCCGACTTCAAGATCGACGAGACGCTTTGGTCTGAACTGGACCAAGCGACGGCGCCCACACCGTCGTATCCATCAGATTTCTACGCTCGCGAGTCCTGGTTGTTGGGAGCTAGGGCCAGACAACAGGAGGTTTCAACCCCGTGACCAACTCGGAGCAGCACGAACGACGGCGCGAAATCGTTAGAAGTTTCAGCGATCCCGACGGTGATAGGTGGAAGCACTTCGCGCCTGGTTTCCGTTGGCGCATGATCGGCACGACGCCGGTGTCCGGTGTCACGGTAGGAGTGGCGGGAATCTCCGAAAATTTCGCCCCGCTGGGGCGTGGGCTGGCCTTCAACAAGGTAGATGTCGACGATGTGTTCGGTGAGGGTGACCGCTTCGTCAAGATCGCACACACCAATGGGGAGACCGTCGACGGTCGACCATTCCGAAACGAACTTGCGACTATTTTCACCTTCGAGGATGACCTCATCGTGGACGTCCTCGAATTCGTCGACACCGAGCTCATAGCGTCCGTCGTCGTAACCGATCCGGCCTAGTCCCTTGCAGGCACGCGGCCTGGTCTAGTTAGCGGGAAGCGGATCAGGCTCGCTGTTGTCGTGCCAGACAAAGGCCGCATCGCACCTCCGGACGGTTGTCCGGGTTTCTCATGCGCCCGATCACCCATTTGGTTGGCAAGCAGCTGGGCGTGGGGGAGCACGGCGTGCGATATCGAGCACCCGCTCTATGCACTCGAACACGTCGAGTCCTTGCACAGGGCCTACTGGTGATGCCATTGACACCCTCGAAGGCTCGATGAGCAAGTTCTCGGCACCCGGCGCGGAGCCACCTCATCACTCGTTGCGCGGGAACCCCAGATTGACCTGGCCGTGACTGGGGTCGAGCCACCGGCTGGTGACCACCTTGCCTCGAGTGTAGAAGTGCACGCCCTCGGTGCCGTGGGCATGGGTGTCACCGAACAGGGAACTCTTCCACCCGCCAAAGGAGTAGTAGGCCACCGGGACAGGGATGGGGACGTTGACCCCGATCATGCCCACCTCCATTTCGTTCTGGAAGCGACGGGCCGCCCCCCCGTCGTTGGTGAAGATGGCCGTCCCGTTGCCGTAAGGGTTTGCGTTCACCAGAGCGATGGCATCGTCATAGGTGGCCACCCGGACCACCGACAGCACGGGACCGAATATCTCATCGGTGTAGAGAGTCATGTCCGGGGTGACCTGGTCAAAGAGGGTCGGGCCCAACCAGAAGCCCGATTCGTCGCCGTCGATGGATGTGTCACGCCCGTCGACCACCAAGATGGCCCCTTCAGCTGTGCCGGCGTCGAGATAGGACGCCACCTTGTCCCGGTGTACGCCGGTGACCAAGGGCCCCATGTCCGTTCCCCGCCGTCCATCCCCGACGGTCAGACCGGAGATTCGCTTGACGATCCTGGCGATCAGGTCGTCGGCCACCGGATCCACGGCCACCAGGACGGAGATGGCCATGCAGCGCTCCCCGGCCGATCCGAACCCGGCGTTGACCGCGGCATCGGCGGCCACGTCGAGGTCGGCGTCGGGCAGCACGACCATGTGGTTCTTGGCCCCACCGAGAGCCTGCACGCGCTTACCGTTTCGTGTAGCCGACTCGTAGACGTAGCCGCGATGGGCGTCGAGCCCACGAACGACACCGCCTTGACGTCGGGATGGCTGACCAGGCCGTCCACCGCCACCTTGTCTCCGTGGACCACGTTGAAGACCCCGGAGGGCAGCCCAGCTTCGGCCCATAGCTCGGCTATCCAGTTGGCGGCCGAGGGATCCTTCTCGCTGGGCTTGAGGATTACCGTGTTGCCGGTGGCGATGGCCAGGGGGAAGAACCAGCACGGCACCATGGCCGGAAAATTGAACGGGCTAATGATGGCAACTACACCGAGCGGCTGCCGGATCGAAAAGACGTCCACACCACTGGAGGCCCCTTCGGTGAAGCTGCCCTTCATGAGCTGAGAGATGCCGCAGGCGAACTCGACTACCTCGATCCCGCGGGACACTTCGCCCAAGGCATCACTCGTCACCTTCCCATGCTCGGAGGTGATGATGGCGGCCAACTCGTCGGCTCGGCGGTGGATCAGCTCGCGGAAGGCGAAGAGGACCTTGGTTCGCTTGGCCAGCGAGGCTTGTTGCCAGGAGCAGAAAGCTCGGCGGCCCGCGGCCACGGCATCGTCGACATCCGAGACCGAGGCGAACGTCACCCGCTTGGTGACCTGCCCGGTGCTTGGATCGAAGACTTCACCGGACCGCTCCGACGACCGCGTCACCGCCGCCCCGTCGATCCAATGGGGGACGAGAGGCAGTGTCGTCGCTTCTGGTGTCACGGTCTAAGACCTTCCTTTTTTCAAGTGGCTCGTTTCACATTCTCTACAAGTGCTGAACACAGATTGTGTTCTCGCTCTCCTCCTTCACCGGCTCGCCTCGGCGATCTTGGTTGGGACGTCCGGATGGCGCATCGTGTGGGCGCCGCCAGGCACATCGAAAACCCTCGTTCTCAGGGCTTGATTTGTCGATCCTGCATCCTACTCTGACAATCTAGATAGTATGATATTTAGGTGCTGAACAAACCGGAGATTGGCCCGACCCCGATCCTGCGTTGAGAGCAGCCTTCAATTTGGATTGCGGTTCGTAGCTCACTTCTCGGTGAGCCGCGCCGCGTGCCCGACGGCGTGGCTGTCGCCGGGAGAGTCGCCCATCCAATCACCCAACTCTTTGTCCGGACTCGAAAAATCTCCAGTGGACGAGCTGGACAGGTATACGGCCGAAACGCTTATGAAGTTCTCCGCATCTTCGCCACGGCACAGGAATTCGCCATTGAGGTTCGATCCGTTATATCGCCGAAGACGATCGTGCCGCACTTGAAGTCGTCGGCGATGTCATCAATCCGGCCAACGGTCGCCGATACGACAATCTGTACTGCTAAATATTCGAACGACATGATGACCAACAGGTGCACTTGTGGGAATACCACGAAACATCGCTGATGTTCGACGCGTTGGTTGCAGAGTAAGTCTGCACCATTGGACCGCCGCGATGTCGGCCCCGCGTAGTCGATCCACCACAGAAGCTGTCAAAGCTCGGCATTCTGCAGTCTGCTACGGGCCGCTCGTCAAACCCTGTATGAAATGACCCCGGATTCCTCGCGCGCTTTGATCTCTCCGAGGATCCGCAGGCGTTCGAGGTGAGCATAGGTCTCCGCCTCGGCCATTGAACCCCACGAGCGCGGAGCGAAAAGCTGGTGTGTCAGGTCGACAACGCTGGTCCACTCCGGAACATCGCAGAGCTGGCGTAACTTCTCAAGCCGCTCTACGTGATGAGCTTTGATCTCTGCAGTGCGTCGCGGAAGGTTGTGGAATGGCTGGCCATGGGCAGGCAAGACGATTTCGACGAGTGGCAGTTCGGCCAGTCGATCGAGTGATTCGATGTACTGCGTCAGAGGATCATCGGGAATGAGACCCGAGATGTGAGGCGTAATTGTCGGCAACACCTGATCGCCCGAGAGAAGCACACCGCCCTCCTCGTCATAGAGGCAAAGGTGATCGTCAGTGTGCCCGGGAGTGAAGAGGCCGAACCAATCCCTGCCTCCCAGGGTGACGTGCTCGCGATCCGCCACTCGACGCGACGGACGAGGAGCCTTAAACCAACGGAAGAACGTCTCCCGATCGCCGAACAATCGGTCTCGTTCTTTTGCGGGCGGGCCAATTGTCGCGCCGCCCCAGGGAGAGGGGCGGTCGAAGCGCAGTCGCGGAATCGGATTGTCGCGAGGATCGATATCGTCAGCAGCCTGGAGCTCGCTGTCATCGAGGCCGTCCATATCGAAGAATGTGCGGAATCGGTCTGATGCGACAATCTCGGCGCCGCTTTCTTGCGCCAACAGGCCAGCGCCTCCGAAGTGATCTGGGTGTGAATGTGTGATCACGACCGTGTGGACTCGGTGAAGGGGGATGCCAGCTAAGTGCATGCGGCCCAACAGCGCATTCCACGACGACTCCCCGGGAAGTCCTGGGTCCACCAGTGCGAAACCCCTTTGGTCCTCGAGGGCGTACGTATTGACATGACCAAGCCCCGTGAAGTCGATGGGGAGCTGGAGTCGCAGGATGCCAGGTGCGACTTCAGCAATATCTGCCGAGGCTTCCTCCTGCTCTTGCTTCTTGATGCGGGGGGCCGGAGTTTCGGCTTCCTTATTGTCCGAGGTGTTGAGAGAAGGAGAGCTCACTCGGTCACGCTAGGCAGAAAGCTGGCGGACCGTTCCGAGCAGCTTCGTCTACTGGATCCGCCCTTCGGGCCTCTTGGGTGTCCCCGGGAAACGTCAACATTCATCTATATTATCTCAACTGTGACGATCCCGAGCTGGTGATGCAGGCGTCGGCCATCGCGTGGCACGTAACCGCGGTCGTCGAAAAGCTCAAGCGTCAGGCGGGCGACTCTGCGCGCCCGGCATCGCAGGAGCGCCGCGTGCGTGCGAATGCGGAGAGCTCCCAAGAGCACCATCCAATCACACCGAGCAATTGCTGGCCTTGCTGATGCTCGGAGGCCTCCGTAGGCATTCCACAGACCTTGTTTTGCCCATCCAATTGCCCAACTATGGAGCCATATTTGGGTGATCTGGGCGGAAGTACTGGACAAGACCGAAGCGCTGACCTGGTAGAACTCTACGCTTTAGGACCCAGTAGACGAAGCTACTCGCTCTCTCAAGGTGGCGACACGGGTTCAAATCCGTTGAGGCTGTAATTGTGATGTCTCAAACATCGAGCACCGACGTCTGGGACACAGCGTAGACCTGGGCCGTTGCGGTTGCTCAGGGATGTACTACACGTCATTGACGAGCGCCGCAGCGATCTGTCTCCCGACCAACCAGGTTCTTTGGCATGACCTCGGGCGTCGAGACGGAGTCGCTAGGAATTCAGCATCCACCCACGCGCCGGTGGCGCGGACCCATCCAGAACTGGCAGGTCAACCCAATCTTGCGATCGGGTGCAATCCGTACGCGTTGACATCTCGTAATTAATGGTGTGCTGCTGGAGCGTCGCTTTCTCCCGTACCAAAGCTGATACGGCAGGGACACGGCTACGGCAGGGACACGGCGATGGGATCGATCGCTCAGGAGGCACAGGAAGCATGACAGTTCAAGGTGTGATTTAAGTCACACCTTCATCCCACGGATTCAGAATTCTCGAGTGGTTGTCGGTAACAAACCAATGTCACGAGGAGGAACACGATGCTGGACTATTCAAGAAAACGAACCTCAATCCGCCTGCGACGTGTTGCGGGAGTCGCTGTCACAGGGTCGGCGTTGCTCTTCGAGCGCGTTGCTGACGTCAGCACAGCAATCCGCGGGTGCGGCCTCTTCAGCGGCCTCCCCGCAAGGTCAGCTCTCGAGCCTGAAGGATTCCACCATTGCATCTGTTGTCGCACCCAACGGCGATCAGAATCCCTTCGGTCTGGCAGTGATCCCAACTACGGCCGGGGTGCTGACGCAAGGAAACCTTCTCGTTGCTGATTTCAGCAATGCAGGTGGTGTGGCTGGTCAAGGGATGACAATCATGCAGGTCAACCCGACGACGCACGCTGCGAGCGTTTTCTTCAGCGATCCGTCGGCCACTGGACCTGTCGGAATCGCAATCAATCCGCCCAACGATTTCGTGTGGATCGGCAGTTACGGTGCTGCCGGGGACGGAACCGGAGCAAACGACCTCTTGATCAGTCCGAGTGGCGCGCTTATTACCACATTCAACAACACTTCTACCTCAAATGCGGCATCGTTCCTCGGGATCTGGGGCCAGGGAGTAAGTGACGTCAATGGAGCGGTCTCGTTCTATTGGGGAAATGCCGGCAATGCAACGACCGGCACCGGCGGGGGAGACGTCTGGCGCCTGGATCCGCATCCGACAGGCACACCCAACGGACAGCCGCTTAACTCCACGTACACCCAAATTGCCAATGGCCAGGCGCAGACTCCGGCAGGAGGCAACGCGGCCACTGCAGCAGGGCCTCAGGGGTACGCCTTCGATGCATCGAATGGCGTTTTGTACGAGACAAACGACAGTTCGAACACCCTCTATGCCATACCTGATGCCGCCACCGCGAGCGGTCCGGTGACGCCCAACGTGGTCTTCAGTGGTGCGCCATTGAGCAGTCCGGAGAATGTGGTCATCGACCCGGCCAACGGAAACCTGCTTGTCGTGAACGCCGGAAACAACAAGCTCGTGGAAATTACTCCGAACGGGCAGGTGGTGGCCGTCCGGAACCTCGCCCACGGTGAGCCAGCGGGAGCGCTGTTCGGGCTGGATGTCAGCACCGACAGCGCCGGCAATCCGGTCATTTACTATGGGAACGACATCGAGAACTCGGTTCATGAATTGAGCGTGCGACACGCACAAAACTGAATCAGCCGGTGGTCGATAGCTGCGCCCTTAGGCTCAGCGACGGACAAGGTCGATGCCCTGTCGAAGAGCAGCTTTTGCAAGCTCTTCGACAGGGCGTCCTGCAATGTCGGGCGGGCACGGTAGGGACTCTGCCTCCGCTCTGAGCAGCCACAAGACGACAGCACCAATCTGCGGTCGCGTGAGCGAGCAGGTCCCTGATGCGCCCACTGTGCCTACAGTGAACGAGATTCAACTGCTCGTCATCGAGCACGGTGAATTTCTCGGCGAGGTCGAGCATCTCATCACGTTCCGCCTCCCATGTCCACGTCAACCCCGTTGTCTCCCTGGCGTGACTCGGTTAGGGCAAGGTCGAAGTGCTCCCGAACAAGGCGCGCCGAGTCGCTGACCGACTCCCCGAACAACTCACGGGGCGCTGCCGTGATCTGCAGTTTCGCTAAGTCCAGCGGATTGGGTTCGGAGAGGAATGCGGTCAGACGCTCGCAACAAGAGGGATCTCCGAACCAGTGAAGGGTCTCATCGGCGACGACCGCCAGGCTCCGTGCGTCAGGGTCGAAGAGCCCAGTGGCGGACCGAGCCAAGCCGGGCACTGACGGAAAGAAGCAGATCGGATCCGGCATATCGAGCGCCAGGCGGGCGCTCCACCCTGCGAAGAGTGGAGGTGCGGCTTGGGCCAATCCGACTCCACTCAGCAGGTCCTCGAGCGTCTCCCGCCGTCCCTCCGTGGCATCGTCGAACACGGCGATCCAATGGCTACCGCCGTCGTCGCCGTCGCCGCCCTCCCACGGGGCTGCTGGCACGAGGGCCCGCCGAGGCGGACCGCCATGGGGCCCCCGCAAGGGCATGAAACCACAGATGGCCAGCGAGCGACTGACCAGGATGTCGCGCCTTTTCTCGAAGGCCACTGCAAGCGTGAGTCCCGGGCGCAGCCAGAGCGGCAGGACGAGAACGCCTCCCTCGACGAGCTGGGCCACCCAATGCGGCGAGATGTCCCAGCACTCCGCTGTGACCATCTCCCGGTCGAAGACTCTCCCGGACTCTCCGAGCCAACCGTCGCCGGTCACGATATGGATGCCGCCGATGCCTTCCTCCTCCAGGTTGGCCGCCGCCTCATCGGTGACGACCGGATCGATGTCGATGGAGGTGACAGACCCGTCTTCGCCGACGAGCTGGCCCATCAGAGCGGCGTTGTAGCCCGTCCCCGCCCCGACCTCGAGCACTCGTTGACCCAGCTCGATCTCGAGCATCTCGAGCATCACCGCCATGATGACCGGAGCACTGGAGGAGGAGGTGGGGACACCCACCCCGTCGAAGTGGGTGGGTATCGCCTGGTCGATCCGGTACACGCGTTCGAGCGGCAGAGACGGAAGAAAGCCATGGCGGGGGACGGCGGCGAACGCCCCGGCCACCGGGTCCGATTGGATCACGCCTCGCTCGCGGAGTTGATCGACCAGCCCCTTCAGGTGGACTTCTTCCGTCGTCCGGTCGGTCACATACAACCCCCAATATCCCGCTCGACCCGCCCCAGCTTGGCAGCCAGGCGTTCGCTCCACGCTGGGCCTTCCTGCGGACTCGAAGAGCGCGGGGCGATGGGTTGCCAGGGCTCTCCCACGAGACGCCAAATCTCGATGCCGAATCCACCCCTAGCGCAACATCGCTAAACCAGGTACATTGCAATACATGGTAGCGCCTGGCCTGGGCAAGCAGCTGAGCCAGATGCGTCGCGGGGCCATCGAGTTCTGTGTCCTTTCGCTCCTGCGCGACGAAGACCGCTACGGCTTCGACATCTCACGCACCCTCTCGGGATTCGACGGACTGGTGACGAGTGAGGGGACTATCTACCCGTTGCTAGGCCGGCTCCGCCTGGAGGGCTATGTCGAGACAACCTGGCACGAGTCCCCACAAGGTCCGCCACGCCGCTACTACCGACTCACCGACGCGGGGCGAGGGGCACTCGACGCCTTCGTCGGGCAGTGGGAGCGCTTTCGAGACTCCGTCGACAAGTTGCTGGAGGGAGAAGGGTCGCAGTGAGCGAGGAGCGGGCCGAACAGATCGTCAACGACTACTTCGAACAGCTTGGCCGGGCCCTCCTTCCGATGTCTCGACATCGACGAGACCAGTTGCTCGATGAGCTTCGATCACACGTCGAATCAGCCAGAACGGGTTCTCCAGTCGATTCTGAAGCGGCGGTGCGAGAGGCCCTCGAGCGCCTGGGCGATCCCGAGGAGATAGCTGCCGAAGCGCTCAGCGCCCCCCTCGCACGAAGAAAGGGATGGACCGTCTTCATCCCTCGCTGGAGCGTGATCGCGGCCGGCTCAGCAGCGGCGTTGATCGTGGCCCTGGTGCTGGTTTTGGTACTCCCCGGCTCGACGCCGCCTACAAGTTCGTCGGCTCCCGCGAGAAGCGCACCTGTCGTCAACGTAGGCGGATTTCCTACCGGCATCGCCATCGATCCCAGCAACCAGTCGGTCTACGTGGCCGCCGGCGATGCAAACAGCTTGTCGATGTTCGCTGAGGCCTCCTGCAAGGCGGTGGATGGCGTCCAGTGCGCGGACCCGCGAAGCGTTCCAACTGGGGGCCAAGATCCCATCGGCGTCGTTGCCGATCCCTCCTTTGGGACGCTCTATGTCGTGAACGGCGGATCGAACACCCTCGCCGTGATCAACACTGCCAAGTGCAATGCGAGCGACCACGGTGGCTGCACTTCGGCGCCGACCCTCGTACAGGTGCCAGGAGGTCCTGAGTTTCTCGCTCTCGATTCAGCAACACAGACTGTCTATCTCGCGGACACCACGACGGGAACAGTCTCCGTGCTCGACGCGCAGGCCTGCAACGCCAACACAACGAAAGGGTGCAGCCATCCTCTCGCTACGTCCCCAGTGGGTGCGGGAGCATTTCCGATCGCAGTCGACCAGGCGACCAATACGGTCTATGTCGGCACGAACCGGGGCGTGGCAGTGATCGACGGATCGACGTGTCGCGGCTCTGACATCATCGGCTGCTCGAAGGATCCAGTGACCATCCCGCTGTCCACCATCCCTGCCGGAATCGCGGTTGATGACGCGCATCACACTCTCTACGTCAGCGGGGAGAGTGGCAGCGTTGCCGTCATCAACACATCGTCGTGCAGGGGCAGCAACACTGGGGGGTGCAGCACCACTCCCACGATGGTGTCCGTCGGTGCAGACGCCCGCGGCGCCACACTGGATTCGACAACCTCGACCCTTTACGTTGCCAATGCCGACTCGGACACCGTGTCGATGCTGAACACGAACCGGTGTAACGCGTCGACCCGAGCAGGGTGCGGGGATGTTCCAAAGTCCGTTCCGGTCGGGAGTAGTCCGCGTCGCATTGCGATCAGCGAGGCATCTGGAACGGCATACGTGGTCAATGTCCTGGGTAACAATGTCTCGCTCATCTCGACGCAATCGTGCAACGCGGTCGAGGTGAACGGCTGTCCAGACGCACATCCCAAAGGCACTTCGGAGGCTCAGGGCGATCTTGAGCCCAACTCCCTCAGCGGAAGCGGCAGCTCATCTGCTCCGGGGGAGGGCGCAAGTTCGAATTCGACCTGTACCCCGACGACCGGTCCGATGACTTCGGGGGCAGCGGCGAACACTGTGTCCCCGAATTGGCCCGTGGCTACAAGCGGGAGTATCGAAGGGATGAGCTGGAGTCTGCGTACCGCAAGCGGTCAGAGCGGAGCCAACGCCATCGAGAACGGGGCGCTGATTCTCAACGGACGCGCGTACGGACTGTGCCCCGGGTTCCCGAATCCAGCCGAATTGCAGCTGGTCAATGCCGGTGCCAACGGCATCGTCGTCGGTGTTGTCGGCTATCCGGGCAAGGCAGTGGTTCAGCTGAGCGAGAGCACTGCCGGCACCTTCGCGACCGGCACCTCGTTGCCTGTCCCCGACGTCCAAATTGTCCAAGGAGTCTCGTTCTTCATCGGATCGCTGCCCAAGTCGGCGTGCGATTATCCATCGATCGAGTTGAACGCGACTGCGACGGGAGTGTCAGCTCAGCACAATCTTGGTTTCGGCACCTGTGGCGCCAATGAGATAGTCCCCATCACCGAGAGTCAGGGTGAGTGGGACCTCCCAACAAGTCAGGCCCAAAGCGGTTCCGGGAGCGCGAACAGCACCATTGTCACCGCTCCGACTCCAAGTGCCCCAAGTCTTCCCTCTGCGGGAGTACAACCCGCGAACTCGGCCTCTGCAAAAGCCGACGTCGAGAGCGTATTCAAGGCCGTCTACGGACAGGGAACTTCCGGTCAAGAGCTCCAGCTCGTCCAAGGTGCGGATCAGACAGTCATCGCAGCTGCTGACGCAGCAGCGAGTGCCCACGCCCAGGTGTCCGCGGCCTCAGCGCCAGTCGTGCTTCAGGTCGTCTTTACGGATCCAAGGGACGCTGCGGTTCTGTATGAGATCGACTACCAGGGGAGCCCCGTCGTCGGCCCCAAGATCGGATATGCGGTGCTCGACGGGGGCGCCTGGAAGGTGACTCGGGCAACCTTCTGCGCTGACATCAACAATGCCGGGACGGGACTCACCTGCTAGTGACTTGAGCGCGTAGAGAGGCAGTCTTTGCGGCCGTCCACGTGTGAGGCAACTGATCCTCTCTGTGTGGATGCGCCAGGACCTCATCGATGCCGGCCTAAACGGGCACAAAGGGGGTTGAGATCGACGAGCTCGCCCAACCAATGGTCAGTTTGTCGCCGGATGGTAAGGCTCAAGCAATCGCGATGATCGAGGGCCGAAGCTACAGTTTCACCGTCGACCGAGGCTGGTCGAGCAGGAAGCGACGCTCCCGCGCCGATGTGCCGCCCCAGACGCCGTCATCCATACGGTTGTCGATGGAGTACTCCAGGCAAGAAAGCTTCACGGGGCACACGGCACAAATGCGCTGGGCTGCTCGCTCGCCCCCTCCGTCGGATGGAAAGAACAACGATGGGTCCATGTCCCGGCATTTCGCCAGCGCCATCCAGGCGTTGTTCCACCAGCTGTTGCGCCCTGCATCCATCCCGCTCTCAGCGGCCAGCTGTCGGACAGTCCTCACACGATCCATCATCCCGACGCCCGACATCGCAACCCCATGACCCGTGCGGTTGTTGGGGTCATTCGTTGTCATCTCAGTCTCCTCGCTCAGCCAAACGCTCGATCCCATGGGTACGTCCTGATCCGGTCATCACGACACCAAAGCAACCGTCGTCGCTCATGACACGTTGCCGGAACACTTAACCTGTCTCCGTTAGTGCATGTGGACCTTGCTTTCCAAACGCTTGCGCCGTTGGCAGCGATTCAACACCAACCCAAAACCGAACGATTGTTCCGGTATCCGTGATGAACTGCAGCCGTGCGCGATCGTTGTTCACCTGGGTCACCGCTACGTCGAGCGTCAACGGAAACCGATCTCCTACGTTCATTTCAATCTCTCACTTGTCTGCGATTGCCCACTTGCACGGGGCACACCTCGAACGTCCCTCACCTTCGATCATGAATATCGAGCAGCACGTCAGAAGTAACGAAATATCAAGGCGCGTGGATTGCACCCGATCACGGGATGGACTCCGGATGGCCGACCTGGCAGAGAGCTCCAGCCGGTTCTCTTTGGGTCCAGGTGGATCGGCGCACGATGTGGTTGCACAGGGGGCGAGCTATCGGGGTTCTCTGCGTTTCGACGCCTGTCGCCGGGCTCCGGCTCCCGACACCTCTGAGTGCGTGGGGAGAGGGCCATAGGAGTGTCTCTCATTCTTCGTCACCTCCTCATATCGACACGGGTTACAGCCTCGGTATGGTTGGCTCGGCCATCACCACGACGGCGTCGGGCACCGACCATGAGCTCAGATATCCCCCGCCACCAAGGAAGATGCAGTTCAGGGCTGATGGAACCTTAGGATCGATCCCGACCGCGGCGGAGGAGGCTGGGTCGGGGCTCGATGACGACTGGCGGACGCTCGTAGACGAACGGCGCTGCACCACCGGGGCGGCGCTGCGGTGGGCGCCTGGGTTCGACGGTGCCCGAACGAAGGTGACGCCGCTGACCGGACCACGGGGCCGGCGGTACGGTCAGGCGGTCCGCGAGTCTGTAGGCAACGGTCTCGTAGTTGACGCGCCAGCCGCGAAAGTCGATCCAGGCCTCCTCGGCACTTCGCTCGGTGGCGAAGCCCACACCCACGAGCATGGTCACCGCTTGCTCGAACTCCGCAAATGTCAGGTCGATCGGACCCTCGGGATTGGGATCGAGGTCTACCTCCCATCCAAGCGTGGTCGCGATCCGGTTGAGCAATGTGAATCCCATCCGCAGGCACAGGCGGGCCTGCGAAGATGCCTGGCTTGGTGCGAGCGCCAGGTGCATGGCGGCGGCATCCAACACCGCGATGATCCCGAGCAGCCACGAATACCACGGCTCGGGGGACCGGAAGAGGAGCAGCACGGGGTAGGTGGTGTGGGTTTCCGCCACGTCGGCCGCCCACTGCTCCCAAGCGGCGTAGAGGTCCGGCAGGGTGTCGTTGATGCCGACCAGCTGGTGCCGGGCCAGGAGTTCGGGACCCCATGCCGGGACGCCGGCCCGGCTCTCGAGCAGGGCAACGAGGCCCTCGCGTCGGTTGAACGAGCTGTAGAGAGCCGGCAGGTACGCGATCTGTAGGGCGACAATCACGACCCAGATCGCACCGATGGAGATGTCCACGCCCGTGTCGGGAGCGCCGCCGATATGGACCGCTCCTACCGTGAAGAGCGCGGTCAGAGCCTGGAGCAGCCCATCGGCGAACGAGACGCCGGCCCCGACGAGGATGAGGGCGAACCCAAGTACGAGGCAGGCCGCCCAGAACAGCAACTGCACGACAAGGGCGACCGGGCCAGCCGGCGCCAGGATGGCGTCCTGTCGCTCATACGTCCTTGCCAGGTGGGAGGCGAGCACGAAGCACAACCGGACGCTCCGGTTGACGTGAAGACTCAAACGCTCGATGCCCGACGGTCGCCGCGGAAGAACCATGGTCAAGACGACATCGGTCACGGTCATGATCACCACGATTAAGCCGACGATCGTCGCGACGACGTTCATCGTCCCGCTGCGTGGTCATCGAGCAGGAGCATGGCTCCGAGCGTATCCACGGTCGGCCCGGTCTGCGGCAACGGCGGTCCATCCCGTGGAGACCAACCGACCTATCGATACCGCCGTTCACCGGATGCCTGTGGCGTCCGTCGTGCGCCCTCCATGCCCACATCTGAGCTCATTTCGGCGTCGTAATCATCATTCATTCCGAGACCCATGAGCTCGGCCATGCGGGCCATCGTGCCGTCGAGGAGTTTGAAGTCACGAAGGGCGAACTCGAGGGAAGCGGCTCGATGCGGGCACGCATTGAGACGGCTCTCAGCCTGATCG
The DNA here is from genome assembly GCA_963719485.1 of uncultured Acidimicrobiaceae bacterium. Lineage (GTDB taxonomy): Bacteria > Actinomycetota > Acidimicrobiia > Acidimicrobiales > RAAP-2 > Bog-473. Next base: position 670,698 of record OY970387.1, on the reverse strand, counting down.
AAGAGCGCCGAGGAACGTGTGTAGGTACCGTCTCGGGGTCCGGTAAGTGCTCGAGCGACAACGTCGATGGAGCTGTGAAGAGTTGCGCTGGCCCGTGACACGTCGACGTGGGCGTCGACACCGAGTGATCGCAACCTCCCCGCATCGACCACGAGATTGCGGCTGTAGTTGCGAGAGGCCGATGTGAGGCGCAGAGCCCGCAGGGTGTCCTCGTCGGCGCTGCCCCAGACCGTGCGCCGTACCGGCTGGGCGGTCGCGACGACGGTTTGGTAGGCCGCGTCGATTGCCCGAGCGTCAGATCGCAGCGTCGAATCGATCCCGTCCTCGCGGCCGGCCAAGCGGGCACTGGCGTCGTCGACCAGCCGCCCAACGGCATCGACGTGCTCGCGCAGGGCGACGCGGAGGACCTGGCGCGTGTGCAGCGGGAACACGAACATCACCACGATGATGGCCACCGCCGCCCCGAGGGCTGTCTCTTCGAGGCGGACGACCAGCAGTGAGTTCGTGAACTCGCCCAGTTGCTGATAAAGCTGCGAGACAGTGACGGTGACTGCGACGGCGAGGAAGGCGTAGCTGATCCGAAAGAGGTACAGACCCAGGAAGAATGAAACGAGGATGACCGTGATCGACCACACGGTGTGGTGACCAACGGCGCTGACAAGCAGTGAGCCCACGCCGATACCAATGACCGTGCCGGCGACACGGAAGACAGCCTTCCGGATCTGTTCACCGGCATTGTGCGCCCCCATGAAGGTGATGAACGCGGCAAGAACCGCCCAGTAGAAGCGGTCCGGAGAGATCAGGTCTCCCAACGCGATGGCCACGCCGGCGGCGACGCCGATTTGGATGGCGTTGCGGGTGTAGCGGGGCAGGCCGCCTCCTTTGTCCCACCGTGTTCCGCCCTCGAGTGACGCGGTGCTGCTGACGTGGGCCGAGCCGGGGAGCCAGCCACCGAGGAGCACAACGGGGGATTGAAAGGTGCTGTCCTCGGTGTCGATGGTGCCGAGTGCCATCCACTCGGTCATGGCGTCACACAGGTCGATGACCGAACCGCCGAAGCGGTGGGCAATGACGGAGGCGGTGCGGTCTTCGTCGGCTGGCGGACGTCCGGCCGCGTGCAGCAGGTCGATCAGAGTCTCGGCGTGTGCCTTCGCCCCTTTGTTGTCGCCGCGAGCGAGGTCGAGCAGGGCCAAACGAATCTCGGAACGTTGCTCGCCAGGGAGGTCGAGGCGCGCCATCGCCCCAGCGAAGCGTGCGATGTTGGTCAGAGCCAATTCGATATCGAACAGTCGCTGGTGCATGAGTTCGCCGGAAGAGCCGTCCGGCACCGCGTCTTGGTCGCCGAGCTGAGCATCGATCATCAGTGCAGCCTCATTGAGGCGAATCAGTTGCCGGTGCATCCGTCGGACGCGGCGTGTCTCGAGCCGGACGGTGTCGAACAGGTCGAGTGCGAGTGAGGACACATGACGGGCTCGGGCATCGAAGGAACGCCGGGTACGCGCAAGTGCTCTGCCCGGATGCGGGTAGAAGAGGGCGAAGCGCACGGCGGCGACCACCCCGAGACCGACGCCGACCTCGGCCGCGAGCCAGCCCAGGTCACCGATTGTGACGGCGCTGTGCAAGGAAAAGCCAACGAAGTAGCCGATGAACAGCAGCTGCCCAACCAGGAAGCCTCGCGGGCCGAAACGACGAAAGTAGGTGCCCAACGCAAGAACGAGCGCGATGACCACCAGGGCAACGACGCGGTGTTCGCCGATACCGATCCCGAGGGCGAGGGCCGAGATGATCGGGACGGGGATGATCAGGAGCGTGATCACCTGACTCTTGGCCTTGGGATCCTGCACACCCATGCTGGCGGTCAGCCCCACGATGGCACCGAGCAGCATGGCGATGGCGAGGAGATCGTGATTGACCAGCGCCACCTTGGATGCGGTTGCCACGGAAGCGGTGGCGCTGCTCTCCATCTGCAGCGCCCCGGTCAGGTGGACGAAGATCCATTCGGCTCCGAGCGCGACGGCGATGATCAGGACGCTCTGGGCGGCAGCGCGGAGCCGGTTGAGGCCAGGATCGGAGCTGACGAGGAAATCGACCCATTGGTTTCGTGCGTGCTGTGGGGCGCCAGGGGAGGCTGCCGGAGTCGGCCTTGTCTGCCAGACGTTCGTGATGCTCACCGGTCCATCGTAACATCTATATAGACAAAGGTATATAGATCGGGCTATGCTTCAGGAATGAGGACGAATCTCCGGGCTCCCCGAAAGACCGGCAGCACCGAGAGTCGGACGATCGGTCGAGCCCTCTACGGCCTCATGGCAGCGGCAGTGAGCAGTCAGCCGCGCGACATGAGCCTGACCTCGCTGTCGACGTTGGCAACGCTGGAACTGACCGGGCCCCGCCGCATCACCGATCTGGCTGCGAGCGAGGGCGTGACGCAACCGTCCATGACCGCACTGGTGAGCACGCTGGAACGATCGGGACTCGTTGCACGGCGCCGCGCCCCTTCCGACGGACGCGTGACGCTGGTGGCCCTCACTTCCGATGGCACGGAGTACATACATTCCAGGCAACGAGCAGGCGTCGACGTCTTCGCGCAACTCGTTGACGTGCTCCCCGCTGACGAATCCGAAGCCCTTCGCGCTGCCATCACGGCAATGACCCACATCCAGAGACTCGATGAAGAGCGGAGGGACCAATCCCAGGTGCCGCCCGCGTCGGCGGGTCACACATGATCATGGGACACCGCGAAGGAATGGAGCACAGGCCGCAACCCCGCGACTCTGAGCACGACGCCCGTGGGGACTCCGTCCCCGCACGGGTCGTCGTCGGGATCGACGGGTCGTGTACCTCCTGGGACGCCTTCTGCTGGGCCTGCGGCGAGACCAGGCGACTCGGTGGCCGTACGGTCGCCGTCTTCGTGGGTCCGACCCCTGGCGCAGCCTCGGCTGCCGCAACGGCTTCGCTCACCGGAGCAGCCGTCGCCTACGGGGCCATTCAACAATCGATGACCGATCGAGCAGAGCAATTGGCCGATCAGGTGCGCGCGTACGGTGACGACCACGGAGTCGACGTGACGTTCGTGTGCACCCACGGAGACACAGCCAAGGAGCTCCTAAAAATTGCGAACGCCGACCACGCCGATCTGCTCGTCGTTGGGCGCTCGACCAAGGCTCGCCACCACCTTGCTGGTTCACTGGGTCGGCGGCTTGTCGGAAAGCGTGGCGCACCGATCGTTGTCGTCGTGCCTTGACGTGGGTGGCGAAACGAAGATCACGGAATCGGGAGTTTCCGCGGATGTCCCGATGAGCCCTTGACTCAAGGCCCGCGACGAAGCTCGACACAAGGACAGAGGAGGTCGCCGGACGTGAGGCCGCTCGGACCTCACCGACCCCAGCGGAGTGAGTATCCACTAACTTTGCTGAGGAGGGCGTCTTGGGAATGGAGGTGGACGTGGTCGAGCACGCGGGGCGGGTTGACGACAAGGTTGCCATCGTCACAGGCGCCGGCTCGACGCCGGGGCCGGGAATGGCCACCGGTCGGGGCACCGCAATCGTGATGGCCCGTGAAGGTGCCCGGGTGCTCGTGGCTGACATCCGCCGTGATCGCGCCGAGGAAACGAAGGGCATCATCGACGATGAGGGAGGCTCGGCCGCCGTCTTCGTCGGGGATCTGACACAAGCGGCGGACAGCGAGGCCATGGTGCGTTCCGCTCTCGAGGCGTTCGGCACGGTCGACATCCTCGTGAACAACATCGCCGCTGCCATGCCGGGCAATGTCGTGGATACCAGGGTGGAGGACTTCGACCGTGTTCTCGACGTATCGCTCCGTACGACCTTCCTGGCCTGCAAGTACGCAGTGCCGGTGATGGTCGCCAAAGGAGCTGGTGCAATCGTCAACATAGGCTCGATCGCGGCCTTCAGGGGTGGCAACTATGTGGGCTACGCGGCGGCCAAGGGCGCCGTGCACGCGCTCACCACCGACATGGCCTTCGCACACGGCAGACAGGGAATCCGCGTCAACGCCATCGCGCCCGGACATCTCACCACGCCCATGCTGCTCTCGAATGAAGGCCAGACGCCGGCGACGGACCTGCGCCAACGAATGGCGAATGCGGCGGGGCTACTTGGGACCGAGGGAAACGGATGGGACGTCGCCTGGGCGGCGACGTTCCTGGCGAGCGACGAGGCTCGCTGGATCACCGGCGTGACGCTTCCGGTCGACTCCGGGATCATGTCCGTGACCCCGCTGATGATGGCGTCGCACATGCGGATCATCCCCGGACTCGACGGCGGAGTGCCCGCGGGGACGGAGGATTGAGCACATGACAGAGGTGTCGGGGGACGAGGGGAACCTGCGAGCGGAACTGCTCGAGGCTACCGATGCCGAGATTGAGGACGCCGTCTTGTACGCCGACCCCATGATGCTCCGCGGCCTGCTCTACCAGCTCACCGCCGACGAGGATGTCGCGTCCACCGAGCTGACACCGGTATCGGGGATCGACGTGCCCACCATTGCCGCCGAGTCCGACGTCGCGCTCGTGCGGGCCAGGGCCGCCGCCTTCCTCAAGGCCTACCGCGATGCCGGGGCGGGACCGATCGACATCGGACCTCCAGAGCGGCTCGTGCGCAGTCTGGCGCTCGCGGGAGGTGTCCAAGAGGTGCCGCCCGAAGACCTCGGACTGTGGCTCGAGGAACTGGGGCTCGAGCCCAATGTGCGGGGTCTGACGTGGCAACGGCCGCCCCCATCCGAGCACCTGGGTTCGTTCTCCGTCGTGGTCATCGGAGCCGGGATGGGCGGGCTGAACGCTGCGGTCCAACTCAAGCATGCCGGCATCGACTTCACGGTCATCGAGAAGAATTCGGGCGTCGGCGGAACCTGGTTCGAGAACCACTACCCGGGCGCCCGTGTCGACTCGCCCAGCCGTACCTACACCCACATCTTCGGCGTCGACATCATCCTGTCGCAGCCCTTCTGCGATCGTGCGGAGAACCAGCGCTACTTCAACCGGGTGGCTGACGACTTCGGCGTGCGCCAGCACATCGTGTTCGACACCGAAGTGACATCGCTCACCTGGGACGAGGACAGCTCGACCTGGGAGGTCATGTCGAAAGGCCCCGATGGCCAGCGGGTGTGGCGCCCGAACGTCGTGATCAGCGCCGTCGGCCTCCTGTCTCGCCCCAATGTTCCGGCCATCGCCGGCGCGGGCGACTTCGAGGGGGCGTCGTTCCACACGGCGCGTTGGCCCGAAGACCTCGATCTGGCCGGCAAGCACGTCGGCGTCGTCGGCACGGGATGCTCGGGGATCCAGCTGGTCCCGGAGCTTGCGCTGCTGACCGGGCACGTCTCTGTCTTCCAGCGGAGCCCGCAGTGGCTCTTCGACCGTCCGGGCTATCGAGCTTCCTACCCGCCCCAGGTGAACTGGCTCGACCGCAACTTTCCCTACTTCAGGAACTTCATGCGGTTCCGCGCCCACTGGCTGATGGGCCCCTATCTGTCCGGGCCGCTTCGGGAGGTGGACCCGAGCTTCGAGCACCCGCGCGCCCGCAGCGCCGTGAACAAGCGCCTGCTCGACCAGCGCCTCGCCTTCATGGAGCGGAAGTTTGCGAGCCGACCCGACCTGCTGGAGAAGATGGTGCCGGACTGGCCCCCCTACGCCAAGCGGCCGGTGCAGGTCGATGTCGACTACTCCTACTACGACGCGCTCCTTCGGGACGACGTCACGCTCGTCACCGAGGGCATCGAACGGATCACGTCCTCCGGCATACGGACAAATGACGGGGTCGAGCACGCACTCGACCTGATCGTCTTCGCGACCGGCTTCAAAGCGAACGAGTGCCTGTGGCCGATGGAGGTGCGTGGGCGTAATGGAGTTTCCATCGAGGCGCTCTGGTCCAAGGATGGTCCTCGGGCCTACCTCGGCGCCATGGCGCCGGGATTCCCGAACTTCTTCATGATCTACGGCCCGAACATGAACGCCTACGGTGGCCTCGGGGTCCTCAACCTCGAGGAGATGGTCGTCCGGTTCTCGCTCGAGTGCGTGGAGCACCTGCTCCTGAGCGGACGGCTGTCTGTCGACGTGACCGAGGCCGCCTACTGGCGGTGGAATGCCGAACTCGACGAACGCGAGAGCTCAAGGATCTACATGGACCCGAGAGCGAAGAGCTACTACCAGAACGAGCACGGTCGCTCGGCGACGAACTGTCCCTTCTGGGGCAACGAGATGTGGCACCGGCTGCGAAATCCGAACCTTGAGGATCTGATCGTCCGATAGGGCTGACAATCCACCCATCGGACAGTCACGCGTCCGGCCTGTCTGTCTGTACAGCTGTCGGTCGTACGTGCAAGGAGTTGTCAGCAGTGAGCCGGAAGGTGGCCCGCTCGAGTGTCGGCAGAATCTCAGTGATATCGATCTCGCCGTTAGCGAAACGACCGATGACGGCGAAAGCCATATTGGTGAGAATGAGCTCAATGTCCGCTTTCAGAGAGGGCTCGACGTCGGCAAGCACCGCTTGGGAGATCGGATGGATGGCAGAGCGACCCTGAGTCAGGAAGCGTTCTCCGCCCCGCCTTGTCTGCGCGATGTAGTAGGACCGAAGCATGGTGGGTGACCGCTCCCAGGGCTCGAACACCTGCCTCAACACGCGGATCAGGCCCTCGTAGACCGTCTCGGTCCCGTCCGGCCTGGGAGACGAGGCAAAGCTGTGCCGAGCCAACCAGTGCTCGAGTGCCACGTTGATCAGTTCGGCACGGCTGCCAAAGGTGCGGTAGATCGTCGCCAGCGACACCCGCGACCTTCGGGCCACCTCACGAAGCTGCACGCTTTCGTAGCCAGTCGACTCAAGAAGCTCTATCACCACGTCAATGATGCGGTCCTGGACCTCTGACTCCGTCCCGTCCCTTGATGCATGAGCCATGTGACTCCTCAGGCCGTTGGTTGATGATGGGGAGTAACCATGTTACCCTCCTGGTGGATTCGAGTGTGGCGCCGCTCATCGCCTTCCGGCGACGCGTGCGCCACTGAGCAGGGAGGAGCTACTGCGTGACGATTGCGAGCGCCAGTGACGTCTACTACGACCCGTACGACATCGATATCGACGCCGATCCGTACCCGGTCTTCCGCCGCCTGCGCGAAGAGGCACCGCTCTATTACAACGAGCGACACGACTTCTATGCCGTGAGCCGCTTCGACGATGTCGAGCGCGGCTATCTCGACCCCAAGACATACATCTCCGGTCGAGGCGGGATCCTCGAGCTCATCAGGGCCAACATCGCAATGCCCTCCGGTGTGCTCATCTTCGAGGACCCGCCGGTCCACACCATCCACCGGCGTCTGATGTCGAGGGTTTTCTCGCCGAACCGGGTGGCGGCGCTCGAACCCCAGATCCGAGAGTTCTGCGCTCGTAGCCTCGACCCGCTGGTCGGCGCCGAGGAGTTCGACTTCATCGCGGATTTGGGGGCACAGATGCCCATGCGGGTCATTGGCATGTTGCTCGGCATTCCCGAGGGCGACCAAGAGGCGGTGCGCGACAAGGTGGACGCCAACCTGCGCACCGAGGCCGGCCAGCCCATGGAGGTGTCCGGGAACAAGAACATCGTGCCTACCGCCATGTTCGCGGAGTACATCGACTGGAGGGCCGAGCACCCTTCGGACGACATCATGACCGAGCTCCTCCAGGCGGAATTCGAGGACGAGAACGGGGTCGTCCGCAGATTGACCCGCGACGAGCTCTTGACCTACATCGGCGTCATCGCCGGTGCCGGCAACGAGACGACCAGCCGTCTCATCGGATGGAGCGGCAAGGTCCTCGCCGACTATCCGGAGCAACGACGGGAGTTGGTCGAGGACCGATCGCTCATCCCCAACGCCATCGAAGAACTTCTGCGCTTCGAGACGCCCGCTCCTCACGCGGCGAGGTACGTCACCCACGATGTCGAGCTCTACGGTGAGACGGTGCCCGAAGGCAGCATCTTGATGCTCCTCCCGGGATCGGCGAACCATGATGACCGTCGTTTCCCTGACGGAGACACTTTCGACATTCATCGGAGCCAGGGGAAGTCCCTCACCTTCGGCTACGGGATCCATCTCTGCTTGGGCGCAGCGTTGGCCCGCCTGGAGGGCAGGGTCGCGCTCGAGGAGGTCCTCAACCGATTCCCGACGTGGGAGGTGGACATGGACAGGGCCAAACTCGCTCCGACCTCGACTGTCCGGGGATGGGAGAGCCTCCCGGCCACCCTCCGGTGAGCCTGCGTGTGATGAAGCGTCACCGTCGGACAGATGAGGAGGGTTGGTGATGGGAGAGCTCGACGGCAAGGTTGCCGTGATCACCGGTGCGGGGTCAGGCATGGCCAAGGCTTCGGTCAAGGTGTTCGCCCGCGAGGGCGCCAAGGTGGTGGCGGCCGACATCAGCGGCGCCGAGGTGGACACGGCGAAGGAAGTGGACGGAGACGTGCTCCCGGTCCATTGCGACGTGACCCAGGAGGCGGACGTCGAGGCGCTCATGGCCACCGCCACAAAGGAGTTCGGCCGGATCGACGCCGTGCTCAACGTGGCGGGGGTGGCCGACGGCGCCCAACTCGTCGAGTTGGACATGGAGATGTACGACCGGCTGATGGACGTGAACCTGCGAGGTGTCTTCCTCGGCATGAAGTACGGGATCCGCGCCATGCTGCCGACGGGTGGCGGCTCGGTCGTCAACTGGTCCTCTGTGGGTGGGCTCAACGGCAACGCCTACACGGCGGTCTACAACGCATCGAAGCATGCGGTGATCGGAGCCTCGAAGTCCGCCGCCATCGAGTACGGCCCCCGAGGGGTCCGGGTCAACGTCATCTGTCCCGGTTACGTCAAGACGGAGATCATGTCCAAGGACGCAGAAGCTCACATGCCCGAGATCGTGCGGAAGGCGGCTCTCGGGCGCGGCGGGCTCCCCCATGAGGTGGCAGAGGTCGGGAGCTTCCTCGCCTCCGATCGGGCGTCCTTCATCTCGGGCGCCGTCATCGCGGTCGATGGGGGCTGGTCCGCTAAGCTGGCCTAGGTCGATCAGGCCGAAGGGCTAGGTCGGAAACTCGATCACGCCGCGGATATTGGTGCCGGCGTGCATGTCGTCGTAGCCCATGTTGATCTCATCGAGGGTGTACGTCCGGGACACCAGTTCATCGAGTTTGAGCGCTCCCTGCTCATACAGCGCCAGCAGCCGCGGGACGTCGCCCGACGGTGACATCATCCCGTAGAGGCAGCCTTGGATCCGCTTCTGGTACATGGCGAGCAGCAACAGGTTGACCGGGATGCCGATGGTGGCACGCGGGGCGACTGCGGTGACGACGACGGTGCCCGCCTTGCGGACTGACTCGACGCCCTGGGCGATGTGATCGCCAGTCAGGACACCGACGGTCACGATGGCCGAGTCGGCGCCCTGGCCGTTGGTGAGCGAGCGGGACAGCTCAATGGCCTCGTCCATGGACCCCAGCGCGTCGGTCGCGCCGAGCCGCAGTGCCGTGTCGCGCTTCAGCTGCACCGGGTCCACCGCGATGACGCGGCTCGCGCCGGCGTGGGCGGCACCCTGCACGGCGTTGATCCCGATGCCGCCGGTGCCCATCACGATGACGACGTCCCCGGGCGCCACCTCCGCTGCGTTGACGGCCGACCCCCATCCGGTCGGGACCGCGCAGCCGAGGAGCGCGGCCGAGCGCAGCGGAACGTGCTCGGGGATCTTGATGCAAGACCACTCGGGCATGACGGTCCACTCTGCGAAGGCACCGGTGAGCGAGGACTTGGCCACGTCCCGACCTCGGTAGTGCAGTCGGAAGGTGCCGTCGAGCATGCAGCCCTGCCCCATGAGGGCGCCGTTGTCGCAGAGGTTCTGCATCCCTCTGGCGCACCATCGACACCGCCCGCAGCCGGGGATGAACGACGAGACGATGTGGTCCCCCGGTCGCAGGGAGCGGACGCCCGGTCCGACCCGCTCGACGATCCCGGCCGCCTCGTGGCCACCGCAGTAGGGGAAGTGCGCGACGATGCCGTCAGCCTTGGCCACGTGGTCGTCGGAATGGCAGAGACCCGACGCCACGATCCGAACGAGCACCTCGTACTCCTTCGGGTCGTCGAGGTCGGCCTCGATGACCTCCCACTTCGCGGGCTGCTCCATGAGGACCGCCGCTCTCGTCTTCATTTCCGTCTCCTCTGCTGCGTCGACCTGGAGGAAGGGTGTCCCTCGGCGACTGCACCCTCCCTGGGCTCGGTGACATTCTCGCCTCTCGACGCCGTCGCCGGCCGACGTGGGTATATTCCATGGCCCGATGGAACTTCCGCGTGCCCCGCTGGACGGCGTGCGGGTGGTCGAGGTCTCGCTCGGCGTGAGCGTCGTCGGAGCCGGAATGGCGGCCAGCCTCCCCGGCAGCCTGCTGCGTGACCTCGGAGCAGAGGTGGCCCGGGTCGAGTCCGCCCAGCGCTCGACCCTCGACTCCGGCGTCGAATATCAGCGGGTCTGGGATCGCGGCAAGGAGGTTGTCGCGGTGGCCGACGACGACGCCGCTGATGCCGTCGCGGCCCTGGCACGCGACGCCGACGTCGTGTTCCTCTGTGGTCCCGAGACGGCGATCGAGCGGCAGGGGCTGGGTGTGTCGGATCTGGCCCGTGCCAACCCACGGTTGATCGGCGTCCGTGTCCGACCCAGCTTCAACGCCAAGGGCGGCCTGCCCGACCTCGAGCTCTTGGTGGCGGCGCGCGCCGGGCTGACCACGCAGATCCGCGGGCACGACGCAGGCCGTCCGGTCTTTCCCACCCTCGCGGTCGGGCAGGCCGGCGCCGCCGTGTCCGCCACCGTCGGTGCACTCGCCGGCCTGTTCCAGCGCGAGCGGAGCGGGGTGGGCGCGTGGGCCGAGACATCGCTCTACGAGGGGATGATGGCGCTGCTCCCCATGATCGTGGGCCGGGTCGAGCACCACTCCCCGACGACTCGGCTGCTCTGGGAGCAGCAGGGTCCGGCGGAGACGCTCTGCTACCGCTGTGCGGACGGCGGATACCTCCAACTCTGGTTCGGTGCCAAGGGCGCATACGAGGCCTTCCTCGGGCACATGGGCGAGCCGCCGAGCGAGCAGGGCTACAACGCCGATCTGATGAGCGGCGCCATGGTGGAGCGGGGCCGGCGCTGGGCGGTCCGGTTCGCCGCGCACGACCGTGGCTGGTGGCTCGAGGATCTCGCCGGTCGGGATTTCCGGTGCGAGCCGGTCCTCGGACCGGGGGAGGCCCTGCGCGATGCCCACGTCCGCGACGTCGGCCTCGCCGCGGCCCAGGACGACCCCGGACGCGGTCCCATAACGGGCCTGGGCCCCGTCGTCCGCGTCGTCCCCGTCGGCGACGGCGACGGCACAGGGCGGGATGCCGAGGGACCCTGGCTCTCCGACGTCCGGGTCCTCGACCTCTCGGCCTATCTCGCCGGCCCCATCGCGCCGCTGGTCCTGGCCGAACTCGGCGCCGACGTCGTCAAGGTGGAGCCGGTGACCGGTGACGTGCACCGGAACATGGAGCCGATGTACGCAGCGGGTCAACGCGGCAAGCGGGCGCTGGCGCTCGACCTGAAGGCACCCGACGCGGCCGCGGTGCTGAGCCGTCTGTTCCAGTGGAGCGACGTGGTCCACCACAACTCCCGGGTCGGGCTGGCTGAGCGGCTGGGCTACGACGAGGCCACCGTGCGCGCCGCCAACCCCGGGGTGGTCTACAGCTTCGCGAGTGGATGGGGCGAGAACGGCCCCCGCGCCCTGCTCCCCCTCAACGACCAACTGATGCAGGCGTTCTCCGGCGTGGAGTACGCCCAGGGTGGGTCCGGGCAGCCACCGACGTACCTGGTCTGGGGGGCGGTCGACGTGACGGGCGGGTGGATCGCAGCCTGCGGTGTCCTGGCCGGGCTCTTTGCCCGCCGACGAACCGGGAGCGGCCAACGAGTCTCGAGCAGTCTCCTGGCCGCCGGGTTGTTCCTGGAGTCAGGTCCGTTTCTCACCGGGGAGCGGGTCGTCACCGGACCGGTCCTCGACTCGGGCCAGCGCGGTTATGGCGCCGCCTACCGGCTCTACGAGGGCGCCGACGGTGGCTGGTTGGCCCTGGCCGTTCCCGACGCCGCGGCCTGGCGTCGGTTGCGCGATCTGCTGGGGGACGACGACCTGGCGGCCGAACCGCCGCCGCTGCGGACGCAGTCGGGCGAGACCCAGCCCGCGGAGCTGGTCCTCGAAAGGGCATTCAGTACCAAGGACGCGTCGACGTGGGTCAGCGAGCTCCGCCGAGCCGGCGTCCCGGCCGAGCTGGCCGTCGAGGTCGACCGCACCGGTTTCAGCGCCGGCTTCCTCGACGATCCGGTGAACCATCAGCTGGGTCGGGTGCTCTCTTACCGCTGGGGCGACCGGGGCACGGTCGAGCAACCGGGCTTCGGGCCCCGCGTCGGACCGCTGGCACGGCCCCGTGCCGGCGCCCACATCGCGAAGCTCGGCGAGCACACAGACGAGGTCCTCGAGGAGGTCGGTTTCGACGCGGCGTCGCGGCGAGGCTGGCGACCGCGGGGGCCATCCCGGCGACCCCGTAGGGGCTCAACGCGGGGCGGCCTGGGCGACGGTCCCGGAGGCGAGGAGCGACTCGACCTGGTCGGGGTCGACCCCCCACGCGGCGAGGACCTCGCGTGTGTGTTGGCCGGCGACGACGGGGGGCCCGGGCGTACCCGACGGCGTCCGGCTGAAGCGCGGCGCCGGCGCCGGCTGCACGACTCCGTCGAGCGTGACGAACGTTCCCCGGGCGACGTGGTGTGGATGTTCCGGCGCTTCGGCCATGGTGAGCACGGGCGCGAAGCACGTGTCGGTGCCCTCGAGGAGGTCGCACCACTCGCGCAGCGTCTTCTGCTTGAAGGTCGCCGCGAGAAGATCTCTGCCGTCGGACCACGTGTCCCTGTCGCCTTGTCGGGACACGAGCGTCTCGTCGACCCCGATGCGCTGCAGGAGCTCCCGGTAGAACTGAGGCTCGCCGGCGCCGACCGAGACGTACCGACCGTCGGCCGTCTCGTAGACGTTGTACTGCGGTGCTCCGAGGTCGAGGATGTTGGTCTCCGGTTCGTCCGACCACAGGTCCTCGGCGCGCAGCCCGTAGAAGAGGGTCGACAGGAGCGCGACCCCGTCCACCATGGCGGCATCGACGACTTGACCCAGGCCGGAGCGAGACCGCTCGAGCAACGCGCCCATGATGCCGACCAGCAGCAGCATGCCGCCCCCGCCGTAGTCGCCGAGCAGGTTCAGCGGAGGCATCGGCGGCTCATCGCGCCGGCGCAGATGGTCGAGCGCGCCGGCGAGGGCGACATAGTTGATGTCGTGCCCGGGTGTGGGCGCGTAGGGACCTTCCCGTCCCCAGCCGGTGACCCGGGCGTAGACGAGGCGGGGGTTGCGATCGAGGCAGATGTCGGGGCCGAGGCCGAGCCGCTCGGCGACGCCGGGCCGGCTGCCTTCCACGAGCACGTCGGCCCGGTCGATCAATTGGAGCGCCACCGTCAGGCCGTCGGGATGGGTCAGGTCGATGGCGGCCGACCGCTTTCCCCGGGTGACGAGGTCGATCCGGCGTCTGCCCTTGAGCATCCGGGTCATCGGCGTCTCGTCGGCGTCCGCAGCCACGTTCCCCACCCGACCGACGGAGACGACGTCAGCACCGAGGTCGGCGAGCAGCATGGTGGCGAAGGGGCCCGGTCCCCGGCAGTCCAATTCGACAACCTTCAACCCGGACAGCGGTCCCTGCATGTCACCGACCCCCTGTGCGCTCACCGTGCTGGTCGAACCATCAGTTGGAACATAGACGGATCTTCGTCCGGCGCGATGAGGTAGGACCTCGTGGCCGGCGTGGATGCGGCAGCATGACACCGGAGACAGCTCGTTGCGCCGAACGGGAAGCTCCACTTCGACGAGAGGAAGTCCGATGCCAGGTCCGCTGGCGGGGTACAGGGTCATCGAACTGGCCGGCATCGGCCCTGGTCCCTTTGCCGCAATGATGCTCTCGGACATGGGGGCCGAGGTGCTCCGCGTCGACCGCGCCGACTCGGTGGACGATGGCGTTCCAGCTCCTCTCTGGGACGTCAACGCACGGGGGCGGCGGTCGGTGGGCGTCGATCTGAAGAACGCGCGGGGCCGGGGTGTCGTCCTGCGCCTGGTCGAACAGGCGGATGCCCTGATTGAGGGTTTCCGCCCCGGAGTGACCGAACGGTTGGGAATCGGTCCCGACGAGTGTCTGGCCCGGAATCCGACCCTCATCTACGGGCGGATCACCGGGTGGGGCCAGGACGGGCCGTATGCCCAAGTGGCCGGGCGCGACATCAACTACATCGCCCTTTCGGGAACGTTGTCCATGATCGGGCGGAGCGGAGGCCCACCGGTGCCACCATTGAACCTCATCGGTGATTTCGGCGGAGGCGGCATGTTGCTGGCCTTCGGCATCGTGTGCGGGATGCTCGAGGTCGCCCGATCCGGGGCGGGTCAGGTGATCGACGCGGCCATGGTGGACGGCGCCGCGCTCCTCGCGGGGATGATGCACGGGCTCCGGGCCTCCGGGGACTGGGGGGAGAGGGGTACGAACCTGCTCGACTCGGGGGCGTGGTTCTACGAGGCGTACGAGACGGCCGATGGCGGCTTCGTCTCGTTGGGGCCTCTCGACGCGAAGACCTGCCAGGAGCTGCTGCGCCTGACCGGGTTGGCCGCCGACGTCGACGGGGGAGGCCCGGTTCCCGAACAGTCGCACCGGGAGACGTGGCCCGCCATGAAGCGGCGGATGGCCGCCTTGGTCAAGACCAGGACGCGCGACGAGTGGTGCACCCTCCTGGAGGGCACCGATGTCTGCTTCGCCCCCGTCCTGGAAGCGGATGAGGCGCCGCGGCATCCCCACAACCGGGAACGCGGCACGTTCACGGAGGTGGCCGGCGTGGTGCACCCATCGCCGGCGCCCCGGTTCAGCCGGACCGCCCCCGAGATCGCCGGCCCTCCGCCCGGGCCCGGTGAACACACCGCAGAGGCACTGTCGGACTGGGGCTTCACCGCTCAGGAGATCGCCGAGCTGCGCACAGCCGGCGCCATCCGCCAGCGGGGAAGACCAGCGTGAGCACCGGAAAGGGTCGGATGTCCCTGGACTGAGTAAGCGCTCACATACAAAATGTGGTAATTAAGTGCCTATGCACACGGGATTAGGTCTCCAGTTCGCGAATCTGGACGGCAAGGCCACGGACGCCGAGGCGTACCGCCGGGAGTTGGATCTTGCCGCCCGGGCCGAGGACGTCGGCTTCGACTCGGTGTGGGGATCCGAACACCACTTCTCCGACTACCAGCTGACCTCACAGACGCCGATGTTCCTGTCGTGGCTGGCGGGGCGGACCACGAGGGTCAAGCTCGGCACGTTCGTCACCGTGCTGCCCTGGCACGACCCGGTACGGGTGGTGGAGAGCTTCTCGGTGTTGGACCATCTCTCCGACGGCCGGGCCATTCTCGGCATCGGGCGCGGGCTCGGACGGGTCGAGTTCAACGGCCTGCGGGTCGAGATGGGTGAATCGCGGCGCCGGTTCACCGAGTACTCCGAGGCGATCCTGGAGGCCCTCGAGACGGGCTACCTCGAGTACGACGGCGAGCTCTACCAGCAGCCACGCGTCGAGATCCGGCCGCGGCCGCTCGCCAGCTTCAAGGGACGGACGTTCGCGTCGGCCGTCTCGCCCCAGTCGATGGAGCTGATGGCCCGCCTGGGGGTCGGCATCATGGTGATCGCCCAGAAGCCCTGGGAGACGACAGAGGCGGAGCTCGCCGAATACCGCCAGCGCTATCTGGACATCAACGGCTTCGAGGCGCCCAAGCCGATTCTGGTCGTCGTGGCCGGTGTGTGCAACGACGCCAAAGGCGCCCGGAGGATGCGCGAGGTCCACCTGCAGCGCTGGGCCCGGTCGACGGTCGAGCACTACGAGTTCGACAACCGGGGCTTCGCGGAGATCGAGGGCTACGAGTACTACGGCGGCCTGGCGAACAACATCGCGAAGCACGGGTTGGACAATTTCAACGGGTTCCTCGCCGACCTGCAGGTGTGGGGGTCACCCGAGCAGGTCACCGAGAAGCTGTTGGACTACGTCCGGCGGACCGACGCGGGGGCCCTCGTCGTCCCCCTGTCCTTCGGCGGCATGTCGGCGGAGGAGGCACGAGCCAACTTCGACCTGTTCGCGGCGGAGGTGCTCCCCGAGCTCCAGCGTCACGACGTGGGCGGCGACCTCGGTGTGACCCACGGCGCGCTGGCCGCAGAGGTGCACTAGAAACCGATCAGACCTCGATCACGGTGGCCGTGCCCATGCCGCCGCCCGCGCACATGGCGGCGACGCCGATGCCGCCACCGCGCCGACGCAGCTCGTAGACGAGCGTCGTGAGCATCCGAGTCCCGGTCATGGCGACGGGGTGGCCCAGACTGCAACCACTGCCGTTCGGGTTCACCTTGACGGCGTCGATCCCCAGCGCATCGACCGTGGCGACGCACATGGAGGCGAACGCCTCGTTGATCTCGAACAACGCGACGTCGTCGAGACCGAAGCCCGCGCGTTGCAGGGCCTTGGGTATCGCCTTGATGGGGGCCAGCCCCGTCTCGACGGGTGGGACGCCGACGGAGGCCCACCCGCGGATGGTGGCCAGCCTCTCGATGCCCTCGCCGGCGGCGAGGTCGGATGAGGCGACGACCATCGCCCCGGCCGCGTCGTTGACACCCGCGGCGTTGCCGGCGGTGATGCTGAAACCCTCGATCTCGGGATGGAGCGGCTTCAGCGACGCCAACTTCTCGAGTGTGGTGTCGCGTCGAGGGTGCTCGTCGACCGCGAACGTGATGGTGGTGCCGTCGCGGCGTGCGACGTCGATGGGGAGTATCTCCTCCTCGAACCGGCCGGCGTCGATGGCCTCGATGGCCTTTCGATGAGAGTGGAAGGCCCACTCGTCCATCGCCTCGCGGCTCACGCCGGCCAGGCGCGCCGCGTTCCAACCGACCGTGATGCTCATGTCGCGGATCGGCGCCTCGAGGGTCTCGGGGTGGCTGGGCGACAACCAGCCTTCCGTCCAGTCGTCGGTACCGGGGATCCGGCGGTTGCACACCGGCGCCATCGACGCCGACTGGACGCCCCCGGCGACCACAGCACGATCCATGCCGGCCATGACGGAGGCCGCCGCCATGTTGGCCGTCGTCAGACCCGAGGCGCAGTGCCGGTTCAGCGCCACCCCGGCCACCTCCGTCAGGCCCGCCGCAATGGCGGCGTGCCGACCGATGGCGCCACCGCCGGCGAGGGACTCGCCGAAGATGACGTCGTCGATGACCTCCGGATCGAGCCCGGATCGGACGACCGACTCGGCGACCGTGAGCCGGGCCAGGTCGAAGGGATCGGCGTCGGCCAGGGTGCCCCGCCTGGCCGTTCCGATGGCCGTGCGGCACGCCGAGATGATGACTGCGTCGGTCAAGGGACCCTCCTGGGATGTTCGGGCACGGGCACGTCCCCGCGGGACGCCGTTGCGACCGCCACAGGCCGACATTACTGTGCGGAGTCAGGGAGCGTTCACTTACTCCGTCCGGCGAAGCCAGGGCCAGGGCGCAGGGTGGGCTCGATGCGGGAGGGTTCGCCGGTGGCCAAGGGCATCATGATCGTGGAGTCCGAGCCGAGCGATCCCGGCCGGGAGGCCGAGTACAACGACTGGTACCGCGAGGTCCACGCTCCGGAGCTGTGCGCCCTCCCCGGGTTCGTCGGCGTCCGGCGGTACCAGCGGCGCGACGGGGCCGGCGCCCCGCCGTCCGAGGAGGGGAAGCGCCGGTACGTCGCCATCTACGAGCTGGAGGCCGACGACCTGACGGAGCCGCTCGGTGCGCTGCGGGCCCGTGCGGCGGACCGCACGGCCCCCGTGAGCGACGTCCTCCAGCTGTCCCCGCCCCCGGTTGTGACCGTCTACGAATTGATCGAATGAAGGTGGACCTGCTTCTCCGCAATGCGCTCCTGGTGGACGGCACCGGGGCGCGGGCACGGGCCGCTGACGTGGGCGTGGCGGGCGACCGGATCGTGGCCGTGGCGGCCGCCGGGGAGCTCGACCCGGGCCCCGCAGTCGAAGTGGTGGACCTCGACGGGTTGGCCTTGGCGCCCGGGTTCATCGACGTGCACACCCACTACGACGCGCAGATCCTCTGGGACGGCGATCTCACCCCATCGAGCTGGCACGGGGTGACCAGTGTCGTCATGGGGAACTGCGGCTTCGGCGTGGCCCCGACCCACCCGGAGCACCGGGACACGATCGTTCGCCTCCTCGAGAACGTCGAGGGGATGTCCATGGACGCGCTCAACGCCGGCATCGACTGGTGTTTCGAGTCGTTCCCCGAGTACCTCTCCGCGTTGGAGCGCCGGCCGAAGCGCCTCAACGTCGGCGCCTTCGTCGGCCACTCACCGCTGCGCTTGTGGGCGCTCGGGGGCGAGGAGCGGCCGGCGACGGCCGACGAGATCGCCACCATGCGCGAGATCGTCCGTGAGGCGATGGAGGCGGGCGCCATCGGCTTCTCGACGTCGCGCCAGCCGGCGCACCAGGGCGCCTACGGCCGGCCCGTCCCGAGCAGGTTCGCAGCCGACGACGAGGTGGACGCGCTGGCGTCGGTCCTGGGGGACCTCGGCAAGGGTGTCCTGCAGGTCTCCATCGGCCCGGGGCTCTTCGTCGAGCAGTTCTCGGACCTGGCGGTGCGCTACGGGGTGCCCGTCACCTGGACGGCCCTGGTCGCCGCGCGCCGACAAGCCCGGGGCCGCGCTGCGCACGGTCGAGCGGGGGGCCGCGTTGCCCGGGGAGGTGTACCCGCAGGTCGCCTGTCGGCCGATCGTCATGCAGATCACCCTGGCCGACCCCGGGCCGCTCGGTGAGGTCGACGAGTGGAAGGAGGCGCTGGCCCGCCCGCGGGAGGAGCGCGCCGCCCTCTACCGGGACGCGTCCTGGCGTGACCGAGCCCGCCAGCCGACCCTGGCCGCCTGGGGCCACCGATGGTCGAAGGTCGACGTCGAGGAGACGCAGGCCCACGGCGCGTTGGTGGGCCTTCCCCTCGACCGGCTGGCTGCCGAACGGGGCACGACCCCGTTCGACCTCATGCTCGACCTCGCGTTGGACGACGACCTGGCGACGCGTTTCCGCGTGGTCTTGGACAACGACGGCGACGCGGAGATCGGCGATCTGCTCGCCGACCCGCGGGTCCTCCTCGGCCTGTCCGACGCCGGCGCGCACGCCAGCCAGCTCTGCGACGCCTGCTTCTCGACGCATCTGCTCGGCCACTGGGTGCGCGAGCGCCGGGCGCTCTCGTTGGAGGAGGCGGTGTGGCGGCTCACGGGTCACCCCCATGCCGCCTTCCGCCTCCGCGACCGCGGCCTGGTCGCCGCCGGCTTCTACGCCGACCTGGTGGCCTTCGACCCCGCGACGGTGGGCACGACGCCGGTCGAGCGGGCGTACGACCAGCCCGGTGGGGCGGAGCGGCTCCTGGTGCGCAGCACCGGCATCGAGCACGTGTGGGTCAACGGCACGGCGACGCGCCGTGGCGGCGAGGACGTGGCCGGCGTCGCCCCCGGTTCCCTGATGCGGGCCTGAGGGCGGCCTACGCCTCGGGTTCGGGGATGGCGCGCAGGTAGGGCGCCATCATCAGCGGGGTCACGCTGAGCACGCCGGACTCGACGGGCAGGACGACACCCGTGATCCAGCGGGCCTCGTCGCTGGCCAGGAAGGTGACGGCGTAGCCGACGTCCCACCCGTCGCCCGGCGTGCCCAGCAGGCCGGCCTCCGAGCGCATGGTGTTCATGAAGGCCGCCCGTGGACCGGGGGCGGAAACGGACATGACCATCGGCGTGGTGATGTGCCCGGGGGCGATGGCGTTGACGCGGATGCCCTGGCGGCCGTGGGAATAGGCCATGTCGACCGTCATGGCGATGCAGCGCCCCCTTTGCGGCGGAGTACGCCACCGTCCCGTCGCCCCGCAATGCGGAGATGGAGGAGATGTTGACGATCGAGCCCGCACCCCGCTCGGCCATGACCGGGACGGCGTACTTGGAGGCGAGGAACGCGGTCCGCAGGTTGATGTCGAGCGCGCGGTCCCAGGCCTCCTCGGTCGTGTCCACGACGGTGCCCAGCGCGGCCAGGCCGATGTTGTTGACGAGGATGTCGACGCCGCCGAACGCCTCGACCGCCGCCCGCACCATGGCCTCGCACTGCGCTGCCACCGTCACGTCAGCCGCGAAGACCTCGGCCGTGCCGCCCTCCTTCGCGATGATGTCCCGCGTCTCCTCCGCCCGCTCGGGATGCAGGTCGACGAGCAGCACCCGCGCGCCCTCGCGGGCCAGCAGCACCGCGCTGGCCTTCCCGGTCCCGATGCCCGGTCCGGGTGTCGACCCGGCACCGGTGACGATGGCCATCTTTCCCTCGACCCGCCCAGCCCGTTGCACCATGTGCTGCTCTCCTTTGCTCGCATCTCGAATGGATCGTTACCAGCGCGTCAGCAGCGCCGCGCCGGCCTCGTAGCCGCCGACGTTCGTCACGGCGGCCACCTCGGCGCCCGCCACCTGACGTTCGCCCGCTTCACCCCGTAGCTGCCGCACGGCCTCGGCGGTGTGCCCGAAGGCGGCGTGCAGGCGGCCGCCCGAGAGCTGGCCGCCCCAGGTGTTGAGGGGAAGGTCGCCGCCGAGTCCGATGCGCGTGCCGCCGTCGACGAACGCCCCGGCCTCGCCGGTGCCGCAGAAGCCCATCGCCTCGAGCCACCACACCACTTCGATCGTGAACCCGTCGTACAGCTCGGCGACGTCGACGTCGCCCGGCTGCAGGTCCGTGCGGTCCCACATGGCTGCGGCCGTCGCGTGGCCCACCCGAGCGAGGTCCTCCCACTGCTCCCAGGACGGGCGGCCGTCGATCACCCCCGCCATCGCCTCGATCCGCACCGGTGCCCGGAGGTCGGCGGCGGTGTCGGCGGCGGAGACCACGAAGGCCGTGGCGCCGTCGACAGGGGACGTCGCAGTCGTAGAGGCAAATCGGCGTCGAGATCATCCGCGCCGCGAGGTAGTCCTCGAGCGTCAGGGGATCGCGGTAGACGGCGTCGGGATTGCGCGCCGCGTGCGCGGCGCTGGGTGACGGGGATCCAGCCCAGCTGCTCGCGGGTGGCGCCGTACTCGTGCATGTAGCGGGTCGCGTACGGGGCGATCTGGACGACGGGCGACAGCGCGCCCACGGGCAGCAGCCAGGCCAGCGGTCCCTCCGCCTCCCGGTGGATGGAGCCGTAGGCCGGTCGCCCGCCGGCGTGGCGCGCCGCGCTGCCCTCCTTGACCGTGCGCCACACGACGGCGTGGCGCGCCTCGCCGGTGGCCACCGCCTGCGCCGCGCCGTAGAAGGGCAGGCTCATGCCCTCGACCAGACCCTGGCGCCACGTCGTGGTGATCCCGAGCGCGTCCTGGACCTCGTAGAGGTTGCCGTCGGCGTAGCCCGGGAGGTTGGCCTTCCCGCCGCCGGGGAACATGGCGAGGCCGTCGATGTCGTCGACGCCGAGGCCGGCATCCGCGATTGCGGCCAGCACGGCGTCGAGGGTGAGCTGGAAGCCCGACCGGTCGATCTGGCGCCCGATGGCGGACTGGCCGACGCCCGAGATCACGGCGCGCCGCTCGAACCAGCTCGCCCGCCATCAGCCCGCCGCCCCGACGGCGACGAAGCTCGAGATGGCGAACCCGCCCGGCCCGGGCTCGAACCCCACCTCGACCTCGGTGCCGACGGCGACGTCCTCGGGGGGGACGCCGCGCAGGCGCCCCACGACCCGCACCCCGGGGTGGTCGGGGAACTCGACGAGCACCAGGGCGAACGGCACGTCGAGGTCGGGGAGCCACTGCTGGTGGTTGACGGTGAAGCTGTACACCGTGCCGCGGCTCGTCACCTCACGGGGGGCGGTGTCGCGGCTCCGGCAGCGCCGGCAGATCCCCCGCGGCGGGAAGCTCTCGGCCCCGCAGGCGTTGCAGCGCTCGACGAGCAGACGGCCCTCCGCAGCCGCCGACCAGAACGGCTCGGTCTCCTCGGTGACGGCAGGCGGGATGCCTACGGACGCGTCCATGTAGTCCTCACCGTGCGATCCTCACAGGATGACCTGCTCGTCCTTGAGCCGGCTGATCTCGGGCCAGGTCAGCCCGAGCTCGAGGAGCACCTCCTCGGTGTGCTCACCGTGCTCGGGGCCCCGGCGCGGGACCCCCGGGTCGCCGTCGAACTGGATGGGACTCGTCACCAGGGGGATGGAGACGCCGTCGCCCATCTCCACGTCGGCGATGTAGCCGTTGGCCCGCACCGCTGCATCATCGTGGACTTCGGCCGGTGTCTGCACCGGCGCCCACTCACCCTCGATGTCCGCCAGGGCGCGGGCCCATTCCGCGAGGGTGCGTTGAGCGAACACCGACTCGAGCCACTCGACGCACGAGCGGGCGTTGTGACGGCGCGCCTCCATGTCGATCCAGCGGGGGTCGATGGCCGCGTCGGGATGCCCCAGGGCGGCGCACAGCTCGGCCCAGCGTTGATCGGCGGCGATCATGATCAGCGCCACGAAGCGCCCGTCCGCGGTGCGGTAGGGGAGCGTGAGCGGGTTCCGTGCCTCGTGGCGCTCCGGGGAGGCCTCGGTCGCGCCCCCGCCCCCGAGCCTGGCGTTCACGATGTCGGGTTGCACCTGCCACAGGCCCGACGCCAGCAGCGAGGCGTCGATCACCGACGCCGCTCCGGTCGTGGCTCTGTGGTAGAGCGCCGCGCCGACCGCCCCGGCGATGGTGAGCCCTCCCACCACGTCGCCGAAAGCCGGCCGCGTGGGCAGCGGCCACTCGGCGCCGGGCGGGGTCAGCGTGTGCTGCATGCCGCTGCGGGACCAGTAGGTCGTGACGTCGTAGCCGCCTCGCCCGGCGTCGGGGCCGCGGGCGCCGAAGGCGGAGCCCCGCACGTAGATCACCGACGGGTTGTCGCCGCGCACGTCGTCGACGTCGATGCCGAGCCGTTGCCGGGCATGGGGTCGCAGACTGGTCAGGAAGACGTCGGCCCGCTCGATCAGCGCCGCCAGGACCGCCCTCCCCTCGTGCCGGCGGAGGTCGACCGCCACCGAACGCTTGCCCCGGTTGGCGGACTGAAAGAACGGGTCGTGGCCGTGGTATTCGTTGTGCAGCCCGGACGTGACAAGTCCCCGGTAGGGATCGCCGGTCACAGGGTGCTCCACCTTGATCACGTCGGCGCCCCATTCGGTGAGCACCGAGCCGGCCATGGGCACGAAGACGTGCGAGGCGACCTCCACGGCACGGACGCCGGCCAGTGGCCCAGCCATGGCGAAGACGCTCAGCCCGGGAGGAGCGACGGGGGCAGCCCGATGCTGCGCGGCTCCAGGAAATTGAGGAGGCCCTCGGGACCGAGCTCGCGTCCGAGGCCGGACTGCTTGAAGCCCCCGAACGGGACGAGCGGGAAGGGCGGGTAGCTGCCGTTCACCGCGATGCTGCCGGTGCGCACCCGCCGCGCCACGCCCAAGGCGCGCTCGGGATCGGCGCTCCACACGCCGCCCGAGAGCCCGTAGTCCGAGTCGTTGGCGATCCGGATGGCGTCCTCGTCGCCGTCGTGCGCCAGCACGCACAGCACGGGGCCGAAGATCTCCTCCCGGGCCACGCGCATGGAGTTGTCGACGTCGCCGAGGATCGTCGGGGCGACGTACCAGCCCCGCGGGAGGTGGGCCGGGCGCGTCCCGCCGGCGACGATGCGGGCGCCGGCATCGACGGCGAGGGCGATGTACCCCTCGACGCGGTGCGCTGGCGCTCGGCCACCAGCGGCCCGACCTCGGTGGCCGGATCGTGCGGGTCGCCGACGGCGATGGCCGAGGCCGTGGCCGCGGCCAGCTCCAGCACCTCCTCGTAGCGCGCCCGCGGCACCAGGATCCGGGTGTGGGCACCGCACACCTGCCCGGAGAGGTGCATGCCGCCGTGCACCACCCGCGGGATCACGCCGGCGAGGTCGGCGTCGTCGAGCACGAGCGCGGCCGACTTGCCCCCGAGCTCGAGCGAGACCCGGGTCATGCGTTCGGCGCACAGGGCCATGATGCGCCGGCCCGCGGCGGTCGAGCCGGTGAAGGCCACCTTGTCGACGCCGCCATGGGTGACGAGGTGCTGGCCCACGTCGCGGTCGGCGGGGACCACGTTCACCACGCCGGGCGGCACCCCGGCCTCGTCGAGCACCTCGGCCAGGACGAAGTTGCTCAGCGGCGCTTCGGGCGGCGGCTTGAGCACCACGGTGCAGCCGGCGGCGAGCGCCGGTGCCGTCTTCCACGAGCCCAGGGTGACGGGAGCGTTCCAGGGCACGATCGCCGCCACCACGCCCACCGGCTCGCGCGTCACCAGAGCGGCCCGGTCGCCCGTGACGACGGTCCGCTCGAACTCGAAGGTGCGGAGCAGCGCCGCGTAGTAGTCGAAGACCGGCCCGACGAGCCCGGTCTGGGCCTGGGGCGCCTGGCTGATGGCGCAGCCCATCTCCTCGGTCGTGACCGCGGCGATGTCGGGCGAGCGTTTCGCCAGGAGCTCGGCGGCGCGGGCGAGGATGTCCGCGCGCGCGGCCGCGGTGAGACGGGGCCAGGGTCCCTCGTCGAAGGCCTGCCGGGCGGCGTCGACGGCCCGGTCGATGTCGGCGACGGTCGCCACCGGCACCGACCCCACGACCTCCTCGGACGACGGCGACACCACGTCCAGCGTGGCCGGGCCGGCCGGCTCGGCCCACGCCCCGCCGATGAAGAAGGACGGCCGGTGCAGCAACCGCTGGTCCAACGCGTCCTCTTCTCTACGGGGTGCGGCGGATCGTGCACCGCCGGGTGGTCCCGGGCGTCACCGGGTCGGTGGCTCCAGGTGGTACAGCCTCGTCGCGGTGTGCTGCAGCACGTTGCCGATGACCCTGTCGGGCAGGCCGGCGAGCGAGCGTTCCATGACGTCACGCGGGTTGGGCGATTCCGACGCCGGCCCCGGGGACAGGCTCGTGGCGTGCGGGAAGTCGGTCTCGAACATGAGGTTGTCGCCGAGGAGGTCGATCACCGAGCGCATGGAGGCCTGCTCGAACCAGTACATGGCGTAGATCTGCCGGCGCAGGTACTCGCTCGGAAGCAGCCGCTCGGGGTAGTCCTTGTGGGCGCCCACGTTGAGCCACTGCCAGTCCATGCTCTCGGCCAGGAAGGGCAGCCAGCCCGCTCCGTTCTCCACCGAGACGAAGTTGAGATCGGGGTAGCGCTCGCAGACCCCGCTGAGGATCACCTCGGCGACGTTCTGCGCGTTGCCGAGGAGGACGAGCGAGCTCTCCCGGGTGAAGTCGAGCTTCTTCGACTGGTCGACCGCACCCTTGAGGTCGTCGCTCGAGGAGAGGAAGCCGACGTGGAAGTTCATGCTGAGCCCCATCTCCTGGGCCTGGCCCAGCAGTGGCTCCCAGTAGTCGTCCACCAGCCGCGGCATGCCGACCTTGTCGTAGCGCGCCGCGAAGAGGACCCCTTTGTGGCCCATGTCGTGGGCCCGGCGCATCTCGGCCACCGAGGCGTCGATGTCCCAGAAGGGGAGCATCATCATCGGGATGAGGCGGCGTGAGTCGGCCGATGCGAACTCGGTCAACCAGTCGTTGTAGGCCCGCACGCAGTCGGTGGCGAGCGCGGGCTCCATCTGGTTGAGGAAGACGTGGCTGTGGAACCCGAGGATGTTGCAGTAGAGCAGCTGGTAATAGACGCCGACGGAGTCCATGTAGACGAGCCGCTCCTTGGCGTCGACCGCGGCGGGCAGCGCCTCGCTCAGGGTGGCCGGGTGCGACGGCGGGTATTCCTTCCATCCGGCCTGGGCGAAGGCGCCCACACCGAAGAGGCGCTTGGACCCGATGTACCAGCGGTCCTCGCCGCTCCGTTCGTCGAACTTGACGTGCGGCACCAGGTCGCCCCACCTGGACGAGACCCGGGACGTCCACAGGTCGGCGGGCTCGATGATGTGGGAGTCGACGTCGGCGACCGCGTAGCGCTCGCACAGCGGGACCGTCGCCTCGGCCAACTGCGTCATCGTCGTCCCCTCGATCCAGTCAGCGGAGTATTCGCTCACGCCGGGGCGAGGGTTGCGGGGTCGGCCGGCGTGAAGTCGTAGACCCGCGCCGCATTGCCGACGGCGATTTTGTACTGGACGTCCTCGGGCAGGTGGGCCAGCCACTTGTGGGCCAGGTTCACCGAGTCGGGCCAGGTGGAGTCCGAGTGCGGGTAGTCGCACTCGAGCATGACGTTCTCCTCGCCGATGATGTCGAGCAGGCGGATGCCGGCCTGGTCGTCGATGAAGGTCCCGAACACGTGGTCGTGGAACAGCCGGCGGACGTCGGTGTCCAGCGAGAAGGTGGCGCCCCCCTTGGCCTCGCCGCGCTCGTGGCTGGCGTTCATGTTGATGTCGAAGCGCGACGCCCAGAAGCGCTGCTTGTCGACCACCTGCTCGGCCCGCTCGAGAAAGTAGGGGATCCACCCGATGGAGCCCTCCGACAGCGCGATCTTGAGTGTCGGGTACTGCTCGAACTTCCCGCTGAAGAGCCAGTCGAGCAGCGTGCCGGCCTGGTTGGCCGCGGCCGAGTAGGCCATGAAGGCGAGGGTCGGCATGTCGTCGGAGGTGCGGATGAGGTTCGAGGACGACCCGACGTGCATGGACAGGACGAGGCCGGCGTCGGCCGCCGCGCCGAACACGGGGTCCCAGTAGGTGGTGTGGATGGACGGCAGGCCGAGTTTGGTCGGGTTCTCCGAGAAGGCGATCGACTTGGCGCCACGCGCCGCCGTCCGCTCGATCTCGACCACGGCGGCGGCCGGGTCCCACAGCGGGATCAGCATCATCGGGATGAAGCGGCCCGGGTAGGCGTCGTTGCACTCCTCCAGGATGAAGTCGTTCCAGGCGCGTACGCACTCGAGGGCCAGCGCCTTGTCCTTGGCCTCGTGGAAGACCTGGCCGCAGTAGCGCGGGAACGACGGGAAGAGCATGGAGGACAGGACGTTGCCCTGGTTCATGTCGGCGACGCGCTCGGCCGGCTCGTAGCAGCCGGGGCGCATGTCGTCGTACGTGATCGGCTCGGGTGAGAACTCCTCGCGCCGCTTGCCGGCGACCGCGTTGAGGCCGGTGGTGACGATCTGGCGGTCCTCGTAGACCCAGAACTCCGAGTCGCCGTCGCGCACGATGTGCGGCGCGTGCTCGCGCTGCGCCGCCGGGACCCGCTCCTGCCAGAGCCGCGCCGGCTCAATGAGGTGATCATCGACTGAGACGAACCAGCTGAAAGACATCCGACCTCCAGGCCTCGACCGTGGCTCCACCGGTCGGCGAATCCTAAGAAAGTGAGTGCCCACTCCTATTCCAGCGCACCCCGTCCGCGCTGTCAAGAAGGGGGAGAGGGTGACGAGGGGGACCAGGGGGACGAGGGGGAGGCGGCGCCCGCCGGACATTTCCCGGAACTCTCAACCAACTCGTTGAGAGTTCCCAGAAACATCGCCGGCTCTCGGAGCGCGATGCATCGGCCCCCGTGAGACCGCCGGGCCTGTCACGCCCCGGCGTCCTCGAGCGTCTGGAGCAGCAGGTGCGTGTCCTGCTGGAACACCCGGATCTCGGCGATGCGGTCGTCGGCGAAGGCGAAGAGCTCCACGACGTCGACCGTCGCCGACCGCCCGGTGGCCTTGGCCGTCCACGTCTGCGTCGTGATCTGCACGACGGCCGGGCCGCAGCCGAGGACCCGCGCGTCGGTGATGGTGCGGGTCCAGTGCTGCCCGAACTGCACGCCCATGTCGTCCATGCCCGACAGGCCGCGGTGCACGCCGCCGTGGGGCAGCGAGGCCGGCTGCTCGATCACCAGGTCGGGATGCAGCAACGCGCGCGCCCCTTCGCGGTCCCCGGCGCCGAAGCGCCGGGCCAGCTCGTTGACCAGAATGACGGGCTCGGTCACCGGGCGGTGCGCCGGGGCCTCACGCCGAAGGGAGTGGCCATGCCGTCACGATCAGTCGCGCCGGGCCTTGGGCGTCAGCGGCGGGAAGAACCCGTGCATGGTGCCTTCGCTGGCCAGCACGACCGCCCGGTCGCGGTCGAAGCCCTTGTCGTAGTGGCTCTCGAGCGCCAGCACCAGGGCGATGCCCATGACGGCACGCGCCGAGATGTCCGGCGACTCGAACTCGTACCCGTAGCGGTCCTCCACCTGGCGCCAGGCCCCGGCCAGGCGGTCCATGGCGACGACGAAGTGCTCGTCGAAGAAGCGTTTCGCCACCTTGGGGTCGCCGAAGAGCACGAGACCGAGGAGGGGGAGCACGTCCTCGAGGGTGGACGTCAGCTGCCGGTAGAGCCCGTTGAGCGCCTCGAGCTGGCGCGCGGGCGTGAGCGGGGCCTCCCGGTCCACCATCTCGCTGGCTGCCACCAGGTCGTCCACCGCCTGGCGCAGGGGGTCCACCACGGCTTCGTAGAACAGCTGGTCCTTGCTCTCGAAGTGCCGGTAGATGACACCCTCGCTGATCCCGCTGTACTCCGCGATGACCTTCATGGTGGTGCCGTTGACGTCGCCGGTCTTGCTGAACGCGGTACGGGCCGCCTCCAGGATGGAGGTCCGCCGGGCGTCCGCCTTGAGGCGGCGAGCCCGCGGCGGCGTCACTGCGGTCGCACTCTGGCCCGCCGTTTCCTTAGCCACCGATCGGCCCCGCACGACCTGCGACGGTCATCCGCGGCGAAGACATGCGCGTCAGATTAGGGCATCCCGTCCGCGTGACCGCTGCTCGGTGAGGCTGCTCGCCCCGGGGATGCCGCTCCCTCGGAACGGGCCGGACGCCGCGCCGGAGGGACCGCGGGCCGCCGCCCGGCACCGCCGCGCCCTTCTGGCACGGCTCCACCGGCGCTCCTACAATAAGCGAGTGCTCGCTTACTCCTGCAGCCGTCGGCGGGCCCTCGGCGGGGGCGGCCGATGAGGGCCGCGGTGGCCTATGCGGCAGGAAAACCCCTGGTCGTGGAAGATCTCCCGCGCCGGCCGTGGGGCCGCGCGACGTGCGGGTGCGGGTGTCGGCCAGCGGGATCTGCCACACCGACGAGGCGGCCATCGACGGGACGACCCCGACGCCCTTCCCCTTCGTCCCCGGCCACGAGGGGTGCGGCGCGGTCGAGGCGGTGGGCAGCGAGGTACGGCGGGTCCGCGTCGGCGACCGGGTCCTGGCGTCGGTGGCGCCCGCCTGCGGCGCGTGCTGGTGGTGCGTGCACGCGCTGTCGAACATGTGCGAGTTCGGGCCGATCGTCAAAGCGGCGCCCCGCTGGCGGCTGCCCGACGGCGTCACCGCCCGCGCCCTGTGCGGCTGCGGCACCTTCGCCGAGGTGATGGTCGTCGACGAGGCGTCCGTCGTCCCGGTCGAGACCGACCTCCCCGACGAGCAGCTGGCGCTCCTCGGCTGCGGCGTGACGACCGGCCTCGGGGCGGCGCTCAACACCGCACGGGTGCAGCCCGGCTCGAGCGTCGCCGTGATCGGGTGCGGTGGTGTGGGGCAGTCCGTGGTCCAGGGCGCCCGCATCGCCGGAGCGGCCGTCATTGTGGCGATCGATCCCTCGGCCTCCCGGCGCCAGGCCGCCTCGGCGGTGGGCGCGACGCACGTCGTCGACCCGGCCGACGTGGACCCGGTGGAGCTGGCCCGCTCGCTGACCGCCGGGCGCGGCGTGGACTACAGCTTCGAGGTCGTCGGCCGGCCGGAGCTGATGATGCAGGCCTACGACATGGCGCGCCGCGCCGGCACCGTGACGCTGGTGGGCATGCCCCATATGGACGACACGCTCGCGCTGCCCGTGTTCAAGTACGTGTTCTCGGGCAAGCGGCTCGCCGGTTCGGTGGTCGGCGACGCGCAGATCCTGCGGGATTTCCCGCGGTTCATCGCGCTGGCCGAGTCGGGGAAGCTCGACCTGGGTTCCCTGGTATCACATCGCATCACGCTCGACGACATCAACGATGGATTGGCAACGCTGCACGGAGCTGAGGGCGTCCGCACAGTCGTCCGCAGCAGCTGAGGCAGCCACGAAGGAGGAGTGATGGCAACCGCAGAGGGACTCTACGTCTTCGACGCCGACTCGCACTGGTGCGAGCGGCCCGACCTGTTCACCAGTCGCGCCCCGGTCGCCGTGCGCGACAGGATGCCGCGCGTCGAGGACGTCGATGGCCAGCTGATGTGGGTCTTCGACGGCCACCCGGTCGGCCGCTTCAGTGCCGGCGGTGTCATCGCCCGTGACGGCTCCAAGGAGGCGGCCGACATCGCGCTGCACCACTGGACCTTCGACGAGGTCCACGAGGGCGCCTGGAACCCCAAGGTCAGGCTGGACGTGATGGACGAGTGCGGCATTGACGCGCAGATCATCTACCCGAGCACCATCGGCCTCGGCGGACAGGACCTCGGCCTGGTCGACGACGAGGCGCTGAGCCGGTTGGCCATCGAGATCTACAACGACGCCCAGGCCGAGATCCAGGCGGAGTCGGGCAACCGGCTGCTGCCCCTCCCGCTCATGCCCGCCTGGGACATCGCCACCTGCGTCGCCGAGGCCAAGCGGGTGGCGGCCCTGGGCTCGCGCGGCGTCAACATGACGTCGGACCCCCAGGACCTGGGGGCGCCGGACCTGGCCAGCCGGGACTGGGACCCCTTCTGGGAGGTCTGCACGGAGCTGCAGCTCCCCGTCCACTTCCACATCGGTGCCAGCGTCACCGGCATGACGTTCTACGGCAAGTACCCGTGGGCGTCGCACCCGGCCAACACCCGCCTGGCCATCGGCGGGACCTTGCTCTTCATCGGCAACGCCCGGGTCGTGACCAACCTGATCCTGGCGGGCATGTTCGACCGGTTCCCGGAGCTCAAGATGGTGTCGGTGGAGAGCGGCTGCGGCTGGATCCCGTTCATTCTGGAGGCCCTCGACTACGAGATGAGCGAGAATGCGCCCGATGAGCTCAAGCAGATGAAGAAGATGCCGTCGGAGTACTTCCGCAGCAACATGTACGCGACGTTCTGGTTCGAGAACAACCGGAACAAGCTGCCCGACCTCATCGATGCGGTCGGCGAGGACAGCATTCTCTTCGAGACGGACTTCCCCCACCCCACCTGCCTGTACCCCAACCCGCTGGAGGCGGTGGAGTCCAAGATGGCGACGCTCACACCCGAGGTCCGGGCCAAGATCATGGGCGAGAACGCCCGCAAGCTGTACCGGGTCTGACGGGTCGCGCCGCCCGCGTCGGTCACCGGATGACGAGAGAGATGGTGAAGGCTGACGAGCGGGTGGTGCTGGGGGCGGCCGTCCTGCCCGAACCGGACCAGGCCTGGCTGCGCGCCGTCGAAGAGCTGCCCATCGCGTCGGTCTGGCAGGGCGGGCACATCCTCCCGCCCACCGCGACGGGTGAGGCCATCACGCGCCTGGCGCTGATGACGGCATGGACCGAACGGGTGCAGGTGGGCACCGCCGTCCTGGTGCTGCCGCTCTACCAGCCGGTCATCGTGGCCAAGCAGCTCGCCGATCTCGACGCCCATTCGGGCGGGCGGCTCCGGGTCGGCGTGGGCGTCGGCGGGGAGTTCGCCAAGGAATTCGAGGCGGTCGGGGTGCCGCTCGGGGAGCGGGGCGCCCGCACGGACGAGAGCATCGCGGTGTTGCGCGCGCTGTGGAGCGGCCGGCCGGTGAGCCACCACGGCAGGTTCTTCGAGTTCGACGACGTCCAGCTGCGTCCGGTCATCCCTCCCCGCACCGCCTCTGGCGCAGCCGCCGGCGCGGCGCCCGGCGGGCCTCCGCTCATCATCTCCGGTCGCAAGGCGCCCGCCATGCGCCGCGCCGCGCGCCTCGGGGACGGCTTCATGCCGTATCTCGTGTCCCCGTCCGCCTACGCCCGCGCGGTGCAGACGATCCGCGCCGAGGCCGAGACGGCGGGACGCGACCTCACGGACTTCGCCTGGATGCTCTACCTGTACACGTCCATCCGCAGCGACGGTGACCGCGCCCGTGCGGAGGTCGGCTCCTTCTTCGGTCGCGCCTACGGGGACCGTCCCCGGGGGATGCTCGACCGCATCGCGCCGGCGGGCACTCCCAGCGAGGTCGCGGGCCGCATTGCCGAGTACGTCGCGGCCGGGGCCCGGCACATCGTCGTCTCGCCGGCCACCCCGACCGACACCCTCGAGGTCGTCCGGCTGGCGGCCGAGGAGGTCCTCCCGCGTCTGTCCGAGCCCGCGGCGGGGTCGTGACGGAAAGCGGCGCGGCACCGTTCCTCCCGTGCGCGGGTCTCGCGGTCGTCGAGGTGGCCGTCGGGACGAGCGACCTCGGGCTGGGACTCGCCGCGGGGGTCCCCGGCATGATCCTCGGGGACCTCGGTGCGTCGGTCGCGCGGGTGACCGCGACGGCGACCCCCGACATCGACGCCGCACTGCCCTGGGGCCGG
Organism: uncultured Acidimicrobiaceae bacterium; assembly: GCA_963719485.1. Lineage (GTDB taxonomy): Bacteria > Actinomycetota > Acidimicrobiia > Acidimicrobiales > RAAP-2 > Bog-473. The sequence goes on along the minus strand of OY970387.1, from coordinate 638,250 downwards.
GCCTGGCACCGCGACAAGACCGCCGTCGCCGAGGACGACCCCGGTCGCATCCGGGACCTCGTGCTGGGGGCCGACGTCGCCCTGGTGTACGGCGACGAGGAGCTGGTGGAGGGGCGGGGGCTCGGCTACGCCGACCTGCGGGCGTCGAGTCCCGGGCTCGTCTACGCGCGGTGCCGTCAGAGCCGGACCGCACGCGGCGCGTCCTCCGACTTCGGCCTCTTGGTGGAGGCGGGCGTGGGGTTCTGCAGCCAGCTGGCGGGTCACCGCGACGGCCCGATCTTCGTCGACGTGCAGGCCAGTGGAGGGGGGGCGGCCCTGGTGCTCACGGCGTCGGTGCTCGCGCTGCTGCGCCGGCGCGCGCTCGGGGCCGGCGGTGGGTGGGCCGAGACGTCGCTCTACGACGGCATGCTCTCCACGCTCGGCTGCATGATCGGCCGCTCGGAGCGGGCACCGGTCGACGTCGAGAGCTACTGGGAACATGGTTCGACGTTTCCCAACTTCATGTACCGCTGCGCCGACGGCAAGCTGCTCCAGGTGTGGTTCGGCGGGAAGGGCATGTACGCCAAGGTCATCGAGGTGCTGGGCGACGAACCCAGTCAGGACGGCTATTACGCCGAGCAGGTGTCGGGCGCGCTGAACGAGCGGGCGGTGCGTTGGCGGTCGTTCTTCGCCCGGGAGCCACGAGACGCCTGGATCGCCCGGTTGCGCGCGGCCGGGGTCGCCTGCGAGCCGGTCCTCATGCCGGGCGAGGTCCTGTCCGACCCGCACGTGACCGAGGCCGGACTCGTCACCGAGCGGTCCGACCGCGGCGGGCGCGACGTCATGGTGGAGACGCCGATCACGGTGCGCCCGCTGTCCGTCGCCGGGACCGCGGCCGACGCCGCGGCGGCCCGTGGCGGCCGCTCCCGTCTCGGGGCCCCTGCTCCAGGGCGTGCGGGTGGTGGACTTCTCCGCCTTCGTGGCCGGGCCCCTGTCCGCCCAGGTGCTGGCCGACCTCGGCGCGGACGTCATCAAGGTCGAGCCGCCGCAGGGCGAGGCCATGCGGGCGGCCGCCTACGCGGTCGCCGCCTGCCAGCGGGGCAAGCGGAGCCTCGCCCTCGACATCGGCGCGCCGGAGGCCCGGCCGGTCGTCGAGCGCCTGCTCGCCTCGGCGGACGTGGTGCTGCACAACTTCCGGGTCGGCGTGTCGGAGCGTCTCGGCATGGACGAGGCGACGGTGGCGCGCCTCAACCCGACGGCGGTCTACTGCCACGCCAGCGCGTTCGGCACGACGGGTCCCCGGGCGACATCGCCGGGCAACGATGCGCTGATGCAGGCGTTGACCGGTTTCGAGCGCGCCGTCGGCGGAGAGGGGAACGACCCGATCGCCGGCTCGTGGATCCCGATCGACATGTGCGGAGGCTGGGTGGCGGCGGTCGGCGTCCTCGCCGGGCTGTACGCCGCGGCGTCGACCGGGCGCGGCTTCCGCGTGGCGACGAGCCTGCTCGGGGCCGGCATGCTGCTCCAGAGCGGGGTCTTCGCGCGCGACGGCGCGTGCGTGCCGCACCCTGCGCTCGACGCCGCGCAGACCGGCTATGGGCCGGGGTACCGGCTGTACCGGGGGAGTGACGCGGGCTGGTTCGCCCTGGTGCTCCCCACCGCGCGGATTGGCTGCGCCTGGGGGCGTTGCCCGAGCTCGCGTCACTGCCCGAGCGCTACGCCCCCCTCCGGGGCGGCGACGACGACGCGGTGGCCAGGGAAGCCGAGACGGTGCTCGAGCGCGCCTTCGGCGCAGCACCGGCCGCGGAGTGGGTGGCGCGCCTCCGCTCCCTCGCCATCCTGGTGGAGCCGATCGCATCGATGGACCGTGATCGGTTCCGCCGGGGCATCCTCGACGACCCGTTCAACCGGCAGCTGGGCCGGGTGGCCGCGTACCCCACGGCGGAGTGGGGCTGGTTCGAGCAGATCGGTCCGCTGCTCCGCTGCGGACCCGACGCCGAGGGCGGGCCGCGGCTGATGCTGCCGGGCGTCGGCGAGCACAGCCTCGAGGTGCTGGCCGAGCTGGGCGTGGGGGACGACGAGGCCCGGAGGCTCCTCGCCGCGAAGGTGGTACGCCAGCAATAACTGAGCCTGTCTCGCTCCGCGTGCCTCGCTGGGCGTGCCTAACTGATCGTGATGGCGCGCTCGGGGCAGTTGGCGGCGGCCTCCCTCACCTTGTCCTCGAACTGGGGCGCCACGTCGCCGGGCACCGCCTGGCTGTGGCCCTCCTCGTCGAGCGCGAAGACCTCGGGGCAGATCTCCCAGCACCGTGCGTGGCCCTGGCAGGTGTCAGCGTCAACGGCAACCTTCATGTCCCTCCGTGGTCGAAGTCTGGTTGAGCGCTGACGCCGCATTTCCGTAAAATGTGGGCGCTCACTTTCATCTATTCTGGAAGTCGGCCGGTTGCCCGTCAAGGCGAACCGGAGGGCTCCGACGGCGCGAGTCTGGGGTGGCCACGTTCCGTGGCATGGTGCACCGAAAGGGGGTCGAGTTGGACAGGGAAGCGCTTGAGCACAGCCTGGTGCGTCGCCTGCTCGACCACGTCGAGAACCGGACGACGGACATGGCCGAGGACGTGCTCGAGGTGCCCGCCGAGGCGTACACGGATCGTGGCCATTTCGACCGTGAGCTCGACGCCCTGTTCTACGGGCAGCCACTCGTCCTGTGCCTCTCCGGCGCGCTGCCGCGTCCGGGGTCCTACTGGACGGTGGACGTGTGCGGGACGCCGATCCTCGTGACCCGCAACAGCGACGGCGCGGTGCGGGCGATGGCGAACGTCTGCCGCCACCGTGGCGTGCGCGTCGTCGACGGTGCCGGTGCGGCGCGGCGATTCACCTGCCCCTTCCACGCCTGGGTCTACGACGTCGAAGGCAACCTGGTCGGCGTCCCGGTGGCGGAGGGCTTCGAGGGGATGTGCCGCGAGGACAAGGGCCTGGTGCAGCTGCCCGTCGCCGAGAAGTACGGGCTCGTCGTCGGCCGGCTGCGCCCGGGCGCACCGGTGGACATCGACGAATACCTCGGACCGGGCCTCAACGACGAGCTGGCCGCGCTGGACTTCGCGGACTGGGAGCCGTACGGCGAGGCGCACGTCCACCAGGTCGGCGCCAATTGGAAGGTCACGCTCGACACCTTCCGCGAGAACTACCACTTCGACCATCTCCACCGCACCACCCTGCGGGAATACGCCTACGGGGGGGTGTTGACCTTCGATCCCTTCGGCCGGCACCTGCGCAACTGCTCCGCCCTGCGCTCCATCGACGCCCTGCGGGACGTGCCCGAGGCGGAGTGGCACGACGTGATGCCCTACTTCAGCTACCAGTACCAGCTGTTCCCCAACACCGCGCTGACGTTCGACGCCCGCCACATCGAGCTGTGGCAGATCCTCCCCGTCGACGAGAAGACGTCCGAGGTGGTGCACACGGCCTACCTGCGCCCCGGGCTCTCCGACGAAGAGCGGGCCAAGGCGGTCGACATGGCGCCGTGGATCTGCGAGACCGTCGTCGACGGCGAGGACTTTTGGGTCGCGGCGCGGACCGAGCCGGGCATCCGCACGGGACTCCTCGACGCCGTCGTGGTCGGTCGCAACGAGCCCGCGCTCCAGCACCTGCACCGGGCCTTCCTGGCGGCGCTCGCGCCCTCCGAGGACTGATGGACACGTCGTCGAAGACCGGAGCGATCAGCGACGCGTGGTGCGAAGACCACTTCGACTATCTCTCCCCGGACTTCGCCCGGGACCTCCATCCCACCCTGGCCCGGATGCGCGCGCTGTGCCCGGTGGCCCACAGCGACCAGTACGAGGGGTACTGGATCGCCACGAAGTACGAGGACGTGCTGCGCGTCGCCCAGGACTGGGAGACCTTCAGCTCCGAGCTCGGAATCTCCGTTCCCACCACGAAGATGACCGTGCAAGCGATACCCGAGCACGTCGATCCTCCGCTCCACCGGGTCTACAAGCGCCTGATCAACGCCTACTTCACCCCGGCAGCGGTGGCGCCCTTCGAGCAGCCGACGCGAGACCTCGTGACCAGGCTCATCGACGGGTTCATCGAGCAGGGACGCTGCGACTTCCTGACCGATTTCGCCCGACCCTTCCCCGGCCTCGCGTTCTTCGAGCTCGTCCTCAATGCGCCCTCCGACCAGGTGGCCGAGATCAACGACCTGGCCACCCGGGCCTCGGTGCCCAACAACCCGGATGCAGCCCAATGCTGGGCGGGTATGCACGCCTGGATCAACGAGTTCGTCGACCGGCGGCGCGCCGAGCCGCCACGTGGTGACGTCGTCGACGCCATTTTGCACGCCGACATCGACGGCCGCCCGGTCACCGACGAGGAGATCCTTGGCATGGTCCTCCTTCTCATCCTCGGCGGTCTCGAGACGACGGCGGGGGCACTCGGCCACTTCATGATCCGCTTCTGCCGCGAGCCGGAGATCCCCTCCCTGCTCCGGCAGCAGCCCGAACAGATTCCGGCCGCGGTGGAGGAGCTCCTCCGCCTGGAGGGATCGTTCATCGGGATCGGCCGGACGGCGCGGCACGACGCCGACATCAGCGGAACGCCGATCAAAGCGGGGGAGAAGGTGGTGATCTACTGGGCGTCCGCCAACCGGGACGAGGACGAATTCGAGGACGCCGGCGTCTTCAACCTCGACCGGGCGAAGAACCGTCACATCGCGTTCGGCGCGGGTCCGCATCGGTGTGCCGGCTCCAACCTGGCCCGCCTGAACCTGCGGGTCGCGGTGAGCGAGTTGGTGCAGCGCCTGCACGACATGGAACTGGCGGCGCCGGAGGACACGCTTCCGTTCCACTCCGCCTTCAACCGGTCGCCCCTGAGCGTGCCCATCAGCTTCACGCCCGGCCCCCGGGTCAACTCGTAGACCCGTCGCGTCGCCACCGATGGCCGCCGGCTCCCTCACAGGAACGCTGTTCGACATGGAGGGGCGTGTCGCCATCGTCACAGGCGCGTCGTCGGGACTCGGCGAAGGCATTGCTCGGGCGCTGGCTGATGCCGGCGCCCGGGTCGCCGTCGTGGGGCGCCGCGGCGAACGCCTGCGCCAGCTGGCGAGCGAGATCGGCGGTCATGCCGCCGGCGCGGATCTCCTCGACGACGAGCAGCTCGGGCAGGTCGTCCCGGGAGTCGTCGCAGCTCTCGGACCACCGGAGATCCTTGTCAACGCCGCGGGCAACAAGTTCTCCGACGAGCGCGCCGAGGACGAACCGCTCGAGGCCATTCTCGAGACCCTCACGCTCAACCTGGTCGCCCCGTTCCGCCTGGCTCAGCAGGTGCATCCGCACATGGTGGTGAAGGGCCGCGGGTCGATCCTCAACATCTCCTCCGTCAGCGGCCGGGTCGGCATTCCCAGCATTCCGCAGGCTTCCTATGCCGCGAGCAAGATGGGCCTGTCCGGACTGACCGCGGAGCTGGCCGTCCAGTGGGCCCCGCAGTCGATCCGCGTGAACACGGTGGCGCCGGGGTTCTTCCGGAGCGACATGACGCAGTCGCTCTACGACAGCGAGCGCGGGCGCGCCTGGCTGCAGCGCAACATCCCGCTGCCCTACGACGGGACCGTCGACGACTTCGTCGGCACGGTGCTGTGCCTTGTCAGCGACGCCGGTCGGTACATCACCGGGCAGACGATCGTCGTCGACGGCGGGTGGACGGCGAGGTAGCCGTGGACTTCGACATGGGACCCGACGTGGCAACGCTCCGGCAGCAATTGCGCAGGCTGATCAGCGAGCACGTGCCGTCGTCGTATCTCGGCGCCTTCACCGACGACCCGGCCGACCTCGAAGTTGCGCAACGGTTCTGCCGGTTGCTGTCGGAAGAGGGACTGCTCTGCGTGGCCTGGCCGACCGAGTGGGGAGGGCGCGGCGCATCCGTCTGGGAGCAGACGGCCGTACGCGAGGAGATGTGGGCCCACCACGAACCGCGGGGAGCCCAGTACATGGGCGTCAACTGGGTCGGGCCGGCGATCATGCGCCACGGCACGGCCACCCAGCAGCGGGAGCACCTCCCGCGCATCGCCCGTGGGGAGGTCATCTGGTGCCAGGGGTTCAGCGAGCCGAACGCGGGTTCCGACCTTGCGTCCATGCAGACCGCGGCGGTGCGCGACGGCGACGGCTGGAGGGTCACGGGACAGAAGGTCTGGACGTCGTACGCCACCATGGCCCAGTGGTGCTTCCTGCTCGCCCGTACGTCGCGCGGGGAGCGGAAGCAGCACGGACTCACCGTGTTCCTGGTGCCGATGACGGCGACCGGGATCGAGGTGCGGCCGATCGCCTCAATGCTCGGCCCGCATCACCTGAACGAGGTCTTCTTCGACGAGGTGTGGGTCACCGAGGCCGACGTGCTCGGGTCGGTCGACGAGGGGTGGAAGGTCGTGCAGGAGGTGCTGGCCTTCGAGCGAGTGGGTATCGCGCGCTACGCGCGGGTCGAGCGCCTGCTGATGGAGGCGCCGGCTGTGCTGGGCGAGCAATGGGATCGGCTCCCCGAGGAACTCCGCAGTCGTTGGGGGCGCATGCTGACCCATGCCCGCCGGGCCCGACTCCTCGCCTACAAGGTTCTCGACACGCAGCGACGGGGGCAGGTGGGTCCGGGCGACGCCGCGACCTACCGGATCGCCGTGACCAGGTTGGACCAGGAGAGCGCCGATGTGCTGGCGGACATCGCCGGCCTGTCGGTGCTCGAGACCGAGGAGCAGGAGCGGTACCGCAAGGCGATCGACGACCACTGGAAGTACGCGCAGGCGTCCACCGTCGCGTCGGGAAGTATCGAGATGCAGCGGATCCTCCTTGCCCGCGCTCTCCTGGCACCCGCATGAACATCGATCTGAGCGACGACGCGGCGACCTACGGGAATCTGGTCCACAAAGCCGTGGAGTCGGCGGGCGGGGATGCGCTGCTCCAGCAGGCAGAGGCCGAACCCGATCGGCGCGGGAGCACCGTCGAACCCCTCCTGGGGGACCTCGGCGCATGGGATCTCGACCCGCGCGGGAGCGGCGACGAGCTCGAAGCAGCGGCCGCACTCTGCCGGAGCGTGGGCTACTGGGCGGTGCCCTACCCGGCCGCCGAACGGCTCTCCCGGCCACGGGACCTGCCCGTCGAGGTGGGAGGCCTCGTGATCGTCGCTGACCACGAACCGTCCGCGGCGATCGCCGGTGTCGATCTCCGCTGGCTTGCCGTGACGATGGGTGGCCGGAGGAGCGTCGTCACCGCCGTCCCGATGACCGGCACGCCGCGGACCTCCGCCTTCGTCGCCCGGCTCCAGCTCGAGCCGTTCGACGACGATGGCGCCGACGACGTGGCGCTCGGCCTCGTCCTCCCCGGTTGGACCCTTCTCGGGATGCTGGACCGAGCCATGGCGCTCACGCGGAGCTACGTCCTGGAGCGGCGCCAGTTCGGGCAGCCCCTGGCCGATTTCCAGGGGGTCCAGTTCCAACTCACCGACGCCGAGGTCGAACGGTCCGGCGCCGAGGAGCTCGGGAAGTACGCGATCTGGAGCATCGAATCCGGGCAGGCGAGCGCGAACGTCGACGTGCTCGCCTTCCGATTGGGCGTGCTCGAAGCGGCCAACGTCGTGTTCCGCATCGCCCACCAACTCCACGGAGCGATCGGCTTCTGCGACGAGACGGTGCTGTCCTGGGTATCGCGCGCAAGCGCGCCGATCCGGCGTCTTCCGTTCGGCGTGTCCGGGACGACGGCGGAGCTGACACAGCACCTCGGCCGACGAGGGCTCCCCGGGCTCTTCAGCGAGTGAGCACCCGGTCCGGGCCCGATCTCGATTCGTTCCGGGCGACCGTGCGCAGCTGGTGCCGGTCGCACATCCCGGCGGACTGGCGCCGGCGGCAGACCGGGGCTTCCGACGAGGAGTTCGTGCGGTTCCAGCAGGAGTGGTTCCAGGAACTGCGTCAGGCCGGCTTTGCCGTGCCGCACTGGCCAAAGGAGTGGGGCGGGGGCCTGTCGGCGGCCGAGCAGACGGTGCTCTACGAAGAGCTCGCCCGGCATGACGCGCCGCGGCTCGTCCTTGCCTTCGTCTCGATCCACCATGCGGCCTCGACGCTGCTGGTCGCCGGTTCGGACGAGCAGCGTCGGCGTCATCTGCCGGCCATCCTCGACGGCGAGATCTGGGTCCAGGGCTTCTCGGAGCCCGAGGCCGGCTCGGACCTCGCCAGCTTGCGGACCACCGCCCGGCGAAAGGGCGACGCCTACGTCGTGAACGGCCAAAAGGTCTGGGCCAGCGGCGCGCACTTCGCCGACTGGTGCCTGCTCCTGGCCCGCACGGACCCGGTCGCCCCGAAGCGGCGCGGCATCTCCTACTTCATGCTCGACATGCGCGCGCCGGGGATCTTGGTCCGACCCATCCGCCAGGCCACAGGGGAGTCGCACTTCTGCGAGGTCTTCCTGCACGACGTCGAGATTCCGGCCTCCCAGCTCATCGGCAAGGAGAACGAGGGATGGCAGGTGGCACAGGCGACCCTCGAGCGCGGAGCGAGGGATGACGATGCTCGAGCTGGCCGAGCGGCTGCGGGCCGGCGGGTTCTCGTGGCTGGTGCGTGCCTGCTCGGAGAAGGGATCGGGGGGCGCTCGACCCATCGACGACGCCGTCGTCCGGGACAGGCTGGCAGCCATGGAGACCGAGATCGCCGCGCTCCGGGGGCTCTGCCGCGGCTGGTCGCGCGCGCCGATACGGGCGAGGTCGGGCCTGCCGATGCGTCCGTGGTGAAGCTCGTCTACAGCGAGCTGCTGCAGCGCATGATGGACTTCGCGGCCGAGGTCTGCGGGCTGCCCGCGCACGCGCAACTCCAGAAGCCCCGTTCGACCGGCTGGGAGTCCGGAGCGTGGGTGCTCGACTTCATTGGCTCGTGGGAGTGGACGATCCCCGGGGGGACAAGCGAGATCCAGCGCACGATCATCGCCGAGCGCGGCCTGGGCCTGCCCCGTGAGCCGGGACCACGCGCGTGAGCACCGACTACTCGGAGTTCCACGACGACCTGCGCGCCGTGGCGCGGCAGGTCCTCTCCCAGAATCGGGACGGCAACGCACCGGCGTGCGCCGGACGTCCGCTGCTGGCCGAGTCGGGCTGGTTCGGCCTGGAGGTGCCGAGCCCGCTCGGCGGGGCGGATGCGACGTTCGCCGAGGTCGCCGTCGTCCTGGAGGAGATGGGCCGGGTGGCGGCGGTGAGCGGCTACGTCGGTGCCGCCGTTTTGGGCATCGGGGCGCTGCGCGCATTGCCGTCCGGTCCCGCCCGCGACGGGCTGCTGGCCGCCGCCGCCTCGGGGGTGCAGGTGGTGCTCGTCCTGCCCGTCGGCGGCGAGGGCGAGACGCCTGATGCCCACTTCACCCTGGAACCGTCGGGAACGGCACTCCGGTTGACTGGGAGGGCCGGCGACGTGCTCGACGCCACCACGGCGGACCGGCTCCTGATCCCGGCCCGCTCGGGCTCGTCCGTCGTGCTGGTCGACCTCGACCCGGCAGCGGCCGGCGTCGACGTCGCCGCCCAGCCGCTCGTGGACGAGACGCGGCACCTCGGCACGGTGACCACCACCGGGGTGGTGGTGGAGGCCGGCTCGGTCCTCCCCTTCGACGGGGACGCGGACAGCTGCTGGACGCGCGTGCGGCACCGCGGCGCGCTGGCGATGGCCTGCGACAGCCTCGGGCTGGCCGAAGCCATGCTGGAGGCCTCCGTTGCCTACACCTCGCTGCGCCACCAGTTCGGCCGCCCGATCGGATCCTTCCAGGCCGTCCAACACGCCTGCGCCGACATGCTGGTCCGGATCTCCCTGTCGCGGGAGCTGATCGCCGAGGCCGTTCGGCGCGTGGTCGCCGACGACCCCGAAGAGTGGGTTGCCGTCTCCATGGCCACGTCGTACGCCTGCACCGCGGGCGTCGACGTGGCGGGCAAGGCAATGCAGCTGCACGGCGGCATCGGGTACACCTGGGAGAGTGGGATCCATGCCTTCCTCAAGCGGGCGACCCTCAACCGGGCACTCTTCGGATCTCCGGGCGACCACCGGAGGAGGCTCGGCGACCGCTATCTGTCGACGGCGTGACCGCCGATGGGCAATAGAGTAAAAAAGTGAATATTCGCTTTTCACCGGCGGGCAGAAGCCGCGGCGACGGCTGGTGATCCCGGGAGGAGGACACGAAGATGGCAGACCGCATTCTCCTCCGGAACGGGCGAGTGCTCACCTGCGCCGGGGGGCCGGCTGAGCAGCCCAGGGACGGCGACGTCCTCATTGAGGGGGAGCGCATCGCCCGTGTGTCCCACGGCCGCATGGATGTGGACGAGGCATCGGCCCGGGTGGTCGACCTGCAGGGCGCGACGGTCCTGCCGGGCCTGAGCGACGCCCACACCCACATCAGCTGGCCGCTCGACTTCACCTTCGACCACGACGGCGTGGCCGGCTCCGCGCCCAACCGGCACATGCTCGAGGTGGCGGCCGTCGCCCGGACCTTCCTGGAGAGCGGCTACACCCTGCTGATCGGGGCCGGCGTGCTGCAGCCCGAGGATGACGTGCTGGCCAAGGAATTCGATCGACCGAGGCGCCATCCCCGGCCCCCGGATCGTGCCCAGCGGCCCCATGGTCACCGAGCCCGGCGCACTGGGCGCCGACGGCGGGCTCATGGACATTGCGGCCAACGCCAGGGAGATGCGCGACATCGTGGCGCGCCAGTGCGAGACGGGGGTGCGCGCGGTCAAGCTGTTCATCTCCGGCGACGGGATCATGCCCGAGTTCCCGTCCGAGGACACCTACATGAACGACGAGATGTTGACAGCCGCCGTCGACGAGGCGGCCGGCTACGACGCGATCATCACCGCGCACGCGCGGAGCGCCGAGAGCGTCGCCATGGCGGCCCGAACCGGGGTCCAGCTGATCCACCACGCGTGCTTCGTCGACGACAAGGCGCTGCTCGCCTTGGAGGACCGGGGGGAGGACGTGTGGGTCTGCCCGGGCCTGCATTACGTCTACGCCATGGTGCACGGCCATGCGGAACCATGGGGGATGACGCCCGACCGGCTCGAGCGTTCGGGCTACGCGCGCGAACTCGACGGCCTGGTCCGGAGCATGCAGGACCTGCACTCGGCCGGGATCAGGATCCTCGCCGGCGGGGACTTCGGACACCAGTGGACCCACCACGGGACCTACGCCGCCGAACTCGAACGCTACGTCGAGCTGATCGGCATGACTCCGGTCGAGGCGATCCACACCGCTACCCGGAACATCGCCGGGCTGGTGGGGCTGGACTGCGGGCAGATCCGCGAGGGCTTCCTGGCGGACCTCGTCATCATGGACGGTGATCCGACCGCCGACATCACGCTGCTGCAGGAGCACGAGCAGCGTCGCGCGGTCATGAAGGGTGGCGTCTTCGCCTACGTCAACGAAGCGGTGTTTCCTTGACCGACCTCGGGTCGGGCACCGGGCAGACGACGGCCCTGTCCGGAGTGGACGCACTCGTCCGTCTCCTCCTCGTCCGCCAGCAACTGGACGAACGCGACGGCCTCCGGACGGGCACCATGGTGTCGGGCTACCCGGGGTCACCGCTCGGCACCCTCGACCTCGCGCTCGAGGAGGCGGGACCCACGTTGAAAGCACACGGCGTCGTCCACCGGCCGGGGCTCAACGAGGAGCTGGCGGCCGCGACCGTGTGGGGAAGCCAGATGGGTGCGTCCCTCCCGTACGACGGCGTCGACGGTGTGGTCGGCGTCTGGTACGGCAAGACACCGGGGCTCGACCGGTCGGGCGACGTGCTCAAGCACGGCAACGCCATGGGGGCCGGTCCGAACGGCGGCGTGGTGCTGTTCTGCGGCGACGACCCGAGTGCCAAGTCCTCGACCCTCACCTGTGACAGCCAGTACACCTTCGAGGACGCCTGCATCCCCGTGCTGTACCCGGCGGACCAGCAGGACATCATCGATCTGGGGATCCAGGCGTTCCGCATGGCGCGCGTCGCCGGCTGCTGGGTGGGGCTGAAAGTCGTCACCTCCGTCGCCGACGGGAACGGGACGACGACAGCGGACACGGCGCGGTTCGGACCCGTGGAGGCCGGCCTCGAACTCGATGGTCGCCCCTGGCGCCATCAGCCTCTGCGCACCATCGGGCCCCACGCAGTTCCCGACCAGGAGGCCCTCGTGGTGCGCGATCGCCTGCGGGCGGCCCAGGCCTTCGCCCGCCGCAACGGGATCGATCGCATGCTCGGCGGACCGACCGGGCGCCTCGGCGTCGTCTGCGCGGGCAAGACGTCGACCGATGTCCTACAGGCGCTCTCCGACCTCGGGGTCGCCCGCGACGCGCTGGCCGAGGCGGGTCTCCGCGTGCTCAAGCTCGGCATGACGTACCCCCTGGTGGAGGAAACGATCCTCGAGTTCGCCGCGACGGTGGACGAACTGGTGGTGATAGAGGAAAAGCGTCCGTTCGTGGAGACGCAGGTCCGGAGCATCCTCCACGAGGCGCGCAGCCCGGTGCCCGTGTCGGGCAAGCGCGATCTGGCCGGCCACGCGCTCGCGCCGTTGGTCGGCGAGCTCGATGCCCGGACCGTGTCATCGATTCTCGTCCGCTTGCTCCCCGACCTCGCTGCTGGGCCGACCGCCACGCCCAAGAAGAGGTGGCTCCCACTGGCGGACCTGCCGGCCCGCCCGCCGGCGTTCTGCAGCGGTTGTCCGCACAACCGTTCCACGGTTTTCCCCGACGATGCAGTGGTGGGCGGCGGCGTCGGCTGTCACGGGATCATGTACTTCGAGGCCCGGCATCAGGGTATGAAGAGCCTGCCGCCGACGCCCATGGGCGCCGAAGGTGTTCCCTGGGTCGGCCTCGCTCCCTTCGTATCGGAGCCGCACCTGTTTCAGAACATCGGCGACGGCACGTTGAGCCATTCGGGGACGCTGGCCATCCGCTCCTGTGTCGCCGCCGGTGTCAATGTGACGTTCAAGATCCTCTACAACGCCGCGGTGGCGATGACGGGCGGCCAGGACGTGACGGGTCTCATGGACGTGCCGGCTCTCACGCGGGCCCTCGACGCTGAGGGGGTGCGCAAGGTGGTCGTGTGCGCCGAGGATCCCCGTCACTACGGCCGCCGGGCCAACTGGCCCCGGGGTGTCGAGGTGCTCGGGCGCGACCAGCTGCCCGCAGTCCAGGAGAAGCTCCGTCTGGTCCCCGGTGTGACGGTGATCATCTACGACCAGCGCTGCGCCGCCGAGGCGCGCCGGCTGCGCAGGAAAGGTCTGTTGGCCGAGCCTCCGCGACGTGTCGTCATCAATGATGCGGTCTGTGAGGGCTGTGGCGACTGCTCGGTCAAGAGCAACTGCCTGTCAGTGCTGCCCGTCCAGACCGAATTCGGCGAGAAGCGAGCAATCCACGATCCTTCGTGCAACCGCGACTACACGTGCCTCGAGGGTGACTGTCCGTCCTTCGTCACGGTCACGCCGAAGCGGGCGCGGCCCTGGCGGACGGGGGCCGGGGCGCGGCGCACCGACGCCGGGTACCCGCTGCCCCCGGGAGAGCTCCGGACACCCTCGGTCCCACCGGTGGGGGAGCACGGATTCAGTGTGTACTTCACCGGGATCGGAGGGACGGGCGTCGTCACCGCCAGCAGGATCATGGAGTCGGCGGCACAGGCCTCGGGTCTGGCGGTGGCCGGGCTCGATCAGACCGGCCTGTCGCAGAAGGCGGGCGCCGTCGTCTCGCACCTCCGCCTGGCCGCCGACAAGGAGGCCATCGCCTCTCCGGTCGTCGGGGCCGGGCACGCCGACCTGTACCTGTCGGGCGACATCCTGCAGGCAGCGGCCGACCGGCATCTCGAGAAGGTCGAACCGGGGCGGACCTTCGCGGTGATCGACACCCACGTCACGCCGACCGCCGGCATGCTCCAGACGGACACTCAGGGTCCGGAGCTCTCCGCGCTCGAAAAGGCCGTCAGCCAAGAGGTGGGCGAGGATCGCACTGCCTTCGTGGACTCCACGCGCATCGCCGAGAGCCTCTTTTCCAATCACCTGCTCGCAAACGTGATCCTCCTCGGGGTTGCGTACCAGCACGGTGCGCTGCCGTTGGCCAGCGAGCGCCTCCGCGACGTGATGCAGCGTCAGGGCAAGGCGGGAGAGGACAATTGGCGGGCCTTCGAGTGGGGTCGCTGGGCCGTGCAGGACCCCGACGCCGTGCACGCCGCACTCGTGGCGGCCGAGAATGGCGCACACGGCGTCCCGCAGGGACCCTTCGAGCCGAGCCGCGGGCGCAGCGGGAGGCTGGGCCGCTGGTCGACGGACGACGGCTCCCGCCCGTGCTGCGGGAGCTCCTGCAACGCCGAGCCGCGCAGGTCATCGACTACCAGGACACGACCCGAGCCGCCGAGTTCCTCGACCTCGTCGAGACCGCGGCGGCAGGGGACGACGAGGGCCACGGTTGGGCGATCACGACAGCGGTCGCCGAGGGGTGGTTCAAGCTGCTCACCTACAAGGACGAGTACGAGGTGGCCCGGCTCCACCTGCAGGTCGACTACGACGAGGTGGCCCGTCAGCTCGGGATCACCGGCCCGTACGCGGTGACGTATCACCTGCATCCGCCGGTGCTGCGCCGCGCCGGCATGCAAAAGAAGCTCCCGATGGGGACGACCTATCGAATCGCGTTCCATGCGCTGCGCCGCATGAAGAGGCTCCGCGGCACCCCGTTGGACGTCTTCGGGTGGGACCGTGATCGCCGGATGGAGCGTGCGCTGATCCGCGAATACCGGGAGATCGTGGAGACCACCATGGGCCGGTCCGAGCTCCCGTATGCAACGCGCTGTCGCATCGCCGAATCCGTCATGGGCATCAAGGGGTACGGGCCCGTCAAGGAGCAAGCTGTCGAACGCTGGCGAGGCGAACTCACCGAGCTGCGCAGCGTTTCAGCTGTCCCGGCGTGATCAAGCGGATGGAGTTCGCCACCAGACCGCCCGATGTCCCGGGGGGGGAGTTCTCGGCGGTCTGGCGCGAGGCGGCCCACCGCGGGCCCGACGTCCCCGGCGAGGCCCGGCCGGTCCGCAGCGCGGTGTGTACACCGCTGCGCGACGGCATGCCCGAGCCGAAGCACGACGGGGTACGACTCGACTGGTTCAGCGACCCTGATCATCTCGACCGCTACGAGTGCTGGTGGGCCGAGGTGGTCGCATCCTCGCCGCGGCCGGTCGGGGCTCCTGCTGTGGTCGTGGCGGAGGAGGTGGTGCTGCGCGGCGACGAGTGGCTCTCCCGTCGCTGGCAGGAGGGGGGCGAGAAGTTGAAGCACATGGCGATCGCCCGCCGGGCCGACGGCCTGACGCCAGCCGGTTTCGCAGAGCGGTGGCGGAGCCATGCCGGCCGCGCACCACGTCCGGGCGGCGGGCCCGACATCATCATCCCGGAGGAGGTTCGGGGCCTCGCGTACGTCCAGAACCACCCACTGCCGCGGGAGGAGGGCGACTGGACCTACGACGCGGTCAACGAGGTCTACTTCGACGACGTGCCCGGCCTCCGCCGGCGTGTCGAATGGTTCGCAGAGAACCTGGGTGCGGCGGGCGACGAGGACCTGATCGGCGAACGCTGGTTCATGGCAGTGCGTGAGGAAGTGCTCTCTCCCAACGACGTCCACGAGGAGGAACATGCCGGAGAATGAGGTCCTGTTCGACCCGTCCGATGCCGGGCTGCGCACGCATCCCTATCCCGTCTACGAGAGGATGCGGGAGGAAGCTCCAGCCTGGCGATCGCCGGAAGGCGTCTGGTACTTCAGCCGCTTCGAGGACTGCTGCGCGATCTACCGGACGCAGCCGAGCTACGACATGACGAAGTCGGCGGCTTTCCAACAGAGGCTTTCGGACGATCCGGCCGAACGCGTGCACCAGCTCGAGGAGAATCAAAAGGGCCGCATGATGATCGATTGCGACCCTCCTGAGCACACCAGGCTCCGTTCGCTGGTCAATCGGGCGTTCACGCCCACTTCGGTCGAGGCCAGCAAGCCCAAGATCGCCGAGATCATCGACCAGTTACTCGATGGCTTTGCCGGCCCGACGGTCGATGTCGTGGCGGACTACGCGCTGCTGGTTCCCATCCTCGTGATCTGCGACATGCTGGGCGTCGATCCCTCGGAGCACCACCGCTTCGTGGAGATCGGGCACGAGGTCGTCCGCACCGTTGATCCCGACGTGGGCATGGACGAGCGGATTGCGGCGGTGCAGCTTCTGCGCGACTACTGCTCCTTCCTCGTCGAGCTGAAGCGAGGCCAGCCCACCGACGATCTCATGACTCGGTTGATCGAGGCGACCGAGGACGGACGCGTGGCCAGCGAGGACGAGCTCGTCGCCAACACCGGACTCCTCCTCGTGGCCGGCTTCGAGACGACGACCAGCCTCATCGCGAACGCGATCTACGAACTCCTGAGCCACCCCGACGAACTGGCGAAGCTGCGGGAGGACCCGGAACTGATCCGGAGCGCCATTGAGGAGGTGCTGCGGCTCGACCCGCCGGTGCACCTCACGAGGCCACGCGTCATCGTCGAGGAAACCGAGATCGGTGGCGCGACGCTGCATCCGAGCGACCCCGTCGTCCCCCTCGTGGCGGCCGCCAACCGGGACCCCGAGGAGTTCGAGGACCCCGGCTCCTTCGACATCGAGCGTTCGGACAACCGCCACCTGAGCTTCGGCCTGGGACGTCACCACTGCCTGGGCGCCGCTCTGGCCCGACTGGAGGCACAGCTCGCCGTGCTGAAGATCTTCGAGCGCTTCCCCGAGATGTCGTTGTCGTCCGAGCACGAGCCGGTGATGCGCCCGAACCTGGTGGCTCGGGGCTTCTCGGAGCTGGTCGTCCGGATATGAACCCAGGCGCAAGCGGACTCCTCGCGTTCGAGAGGGGGAACCAGTCGTGAACGATGGAGTCGTCGAGACGAACCACGGAAAGGTCTCCGGCACAATGGAGTCCGGAGTCCATGTGTTCCGTGGTGTTCCCTACGGGTCGTGTACCGCGACGGGCGCGCGGTTCCGCCCGGCGTCGCCGCCACGCGATTGGGGCGGTATCCGTGAGGCGACGGCATGGGGTCCGACAGCGCCCCAGGTCGTGATGGACCTGTCCAACGTGATCCCGAGCGAACTCCGCGAACTCCGCGAGCTCGGTGGCGCCGGCACGAACCAGCTGCCGCCCATGGGCGAGGAGTGCCTCGTCGTGAACGTGTGGACACCCAATCTCGATGACGGGAAGCGGCCCGTGCTGGTGTGGCTCCATGGTTCTCCGTTCAACCTCGGCACCGGGTCCGGGCGCGAAGCCGCGAGCTTGGCGCGCCGGGGCGATGTGGTGGTGGTGACGCTCAACCACCGTCTGGGTGTCCTCGGCTTCTTGTATCTCGACCAACTCGTCCCCGACCGGTACGCAAGTTCCGGGGTCGCGGGGATGCTCGACATCGTGACCGCGCTCGCTTGGGTGCGAGACAACATCGGCGGTTTCGGCGGCGACCCGGCCAACGTGACGGTGTCCGGGTGCTCGGGTGGGGGAATGAAGACGTCCACGCTGCTGGCCATGCCGGCGGCGGAAGGTCTGTTCCACAAGGCGATCGTCGAGAGCGGACCCTACGTGCGGGGCGTCGACGCCGGTCGTGCGACACAGTTCGCCGAGCGGTTCCTCTGGGAGCTGGGCGTGAAGGCGCATGACCTCGACGAGTTTCCCGTGGGCCGGCTGATCGAGGCCCAGGAAAAGGTTCTCCGCGACGTGGCTGCTGATGCATCGGGCGCCGGCGAGGTGGAGCAGGACCGGCTGAAGAAGTTCCTGGTGGGCGTGGCCCATGGCGGCCCGCTCTGGGACATCGGCCCCGTCGTCGACGGCGTCGCGCTTCCCCGGCACCCCTTCGACCCCGTCGCTCCACAGTATTCGGCCTCCGTCCCGCTGATCATCGGCAACAACAAGGACGAGTCGTCGATGTGGATGATGATGTATCCCAGCAACGACGTGACGCGGGCGGATGTCGAGGGCATCGCCACCGCTATCCGCGGCGAGAAGGGCCGCGGTGTGGTCGCTCTTTACGGGCGGACGCGGCCCTCGGCCGAACCGAAGGATCTGCTCGACCCGTTGATCTCAACCGATGCCATGTGGCTGGACTCGGTCCACATCGCCGAACGAAAGGCCATGAGCGGCCCGGCGCCGGTCTTCATGTACCAGTTCGCCTACGAGAGCGACGCCCTCGACGGTCGGCTCAAGGCGGGTCACGGCATGGAGGTCGCCTTCGTGTTCAACGACGTCGAGGCGACCCCGGCCACAGGAACGCGACCGGAACGCCTCGACCTCGCTCGCGCCATGAGCGACGCGTGGGTCGCTTTCGCCCGCCAGGGCGATCCGAACCACCCAGGGTTGCCGAAGTGGACGGCCTATAGGCCCGAGGACCGCTCGACGATGGTCTTCGATTCCCCGTGTCGCGTCGCACCCGATCCGACGGAGCTGCGGGAGGGGCTCGACGCCCTCGGCATCGAGTTCGCCAGGCGAGTCTGAGACAAGCACTGGGTCACGCCCACTTCTCGCTGACTGGAGGCCAGTACGGCTCGGAGGGAGGTGTTCGCCAGCCAAGAGCTGAGGCCTGCTTGATCAGAGTCCGAGTCGCGCGAGCAACCATCGGCCGGGTGTCATCGGCGCGGTGAAGGAGCGCCCAGGTCCAGAGCGGTACCGGGGACCGGACGGACCGGCGGGTCAACGTCGGCGGCATCGGCGCTGCGTGGCGCTTCGGCGAATCGAGCACGGGACGCCGCAAGCGGGACACGTGGTCGAAGAAAGCAGGTCCAGCAATGCCACCGTCGTCGATATTGATCACTGACGCCTGGTTCGCCTCTGCGAAGGAATAGGCGTACCGGTTCCATGACCACCATGACGCTTCGTCAACATCGATGAGGACCGTGATGTCGGCCGCGGCCACGCTCTTCTCACGGGTCGCCGGATGTGCGCGTGGCATGACGGCTTCCAGTCGTTCGTACCACAAGAGATGGGCGGCCAACTTGTACCGGTCGATGTCCGCCTCCTCGATCCAGGCGATAGCCATGTCGAGGCTGCCTTCGGCTACCCGCGCCGCTTGCGTGTGTGAGGGCAGGACCCATTCGTCGACGCGGACCCGAAGGTCAGCCATGGCTGCCGCCTCCGGGGGAAGCCAACTGACATAGCCCAGACGCAGAGGTAACTCTCCGGCTCCCTCACGGGCCCGATCGAACGCCCGTGTCGCCGCGTCCAACACCTCGCGTGCATCGGTCAGGAAGCGGCTGCCGGCCGGCGTCAATTCGACGTGTCGGCGGTCTCGGACGAGGAGCTGGGTCCCGAGCTCACGTTCGAGGTTGCTGATCTGCTGCGAGAGCGAAGGTCCGGCAAGGTTCAGCCGCGCAGCGGCCCGACCGAAATGCAGTTCCTCGGCAACGGCGACGAAGTAAGTCAGCTGCCGGAGTTCCACGCGGACGATGGTACAGCTGGGGTGATAGGCGGGGCCTACCAGAGCTTGGTCATAAGTCGTGGACGCAGGACGACGACAGGGGTTAACTCACAGAGACGTACGCGGTATTCGCTCGAATCGGATTCACGAAGTCGGTCGTTGCTCGGCGTTGGGGCCAGGGCTTTGCGGTCACATCAACTTTGGAGGTCATCATGAGTACCACTGACGTGCCCTCGGCAGCGAACGCCGCGCAAGTCAGGCTCAATCGAGTCACAGATTCATACTTTCGTGTGGCACTCGACAACCCGCCACTCAACCTCATGGGTCCGGAATTCGTTTTGCAGATCCGAGAGGTTGTCACGGCGCTCGAGAATTTGGACCGAGCGAAGGTGGTGGTCTTCGAAAGTGCCGTCGACGGCGTCTTTCTGAATCACTCCGACTTCCTCGCGAACTTCGAGGATCTGACCAGCATCCCGCAGGGCCCCACCGGCCTGGAGGCGTGGCCGGACGTTCTGGTGCGCTTGACGCGCCCCCCGTTCGTGTCGATCGCACTGATCCGGGGTCGGGCGACCGGCAACGGCAGTGAGCTCGCACTCGCCTGCGACATGAGCTTCGCGAGTCAAGAGAAGGCGCTCTTGTCGCACTTCGAGGTGGGCGTGGGCGTCGTCCCTGGTGGAGGGCCCATGGCGCGATTGCCGCGGGTGATCGGACGGGGACGCGCCCTCGAAGTGCTCCTGGGCGCAGACGACATGCGGGGCGCCGATGCCGAGCTCTTCGGCTACGTGAACCGTGCGCTACCGGATGCCGACCTCGACGATTTCGTGGACGCACTCGCAACAAGGATCGCGTCGTTCGACAAGTGGGCGGTCGCCAACACCAAACGCCTCGTGAATGAAGCCAGCCTGCCGCCCGACGTCGAAATGAGAGCGGGGTGGGATGCCTGCATGGCGTCCGTCAAGCGACCAGCGGCGCAGGAAAGAATCAAGACCCTGCTGGAGCAGGGGCTCCAGAAGCATGGAGACACGGAAGATCGGCTCGGATTCTCCGTGGGACAACAACTCGGCCTCACAGGCGAGCGCTGAGTCCGAACGGCCCATCTCATCCTCTGAAAGGAAGCACCGACCATGGACCTACTCATCACCGCAAAGGAAATCGCCGACCGTGTCGAGGCCGAGTCGTTGAAGCAAGACGTGCCCGTCGCGGTTACCGTCATCGATACCCACGGCAACGTTGTTCTCGTGCACCGCATGCCCGGAGCGCCCGCATTCTCCCTCGAGCTCTCCGAGCGAAAGGCCTACACGTCCGCGCTCGTCGGGATGCGCACCGCCGATCTCGTCCCTCTCGTGCAACCAGGCGGCGATCTCTATCCGCTCCTGGCTGTCTCCGGCGGTAGATACTCCGCGATGGGCGGCGGCGTGCCGCTCACGAGCGAGGACAAGGTCATAGCCGGCGTCGGGGTCAGCGGCGGAACCACGGAACAGGACATTGCCATCGTCGAAGCGGCGATGCGTTAGACCGTGGCGACCGGACACGTGATGGACACCGCAGGGGTGATAGGCGAGGCCTACCAGAGCGTGGACATAAGTCGTGGACTCAGGACGAGGACAAGCGTTTACTGACAACGAGGACCAATAACCGAACCAAAGGAAGCGAGAGAGAATTATGAGTCCAGCAGAAGTATCCGGTGTCACGATAAGGCTCGAAAACCACATCGTCCCAGTGACTGACGTTGATCGGGCCAAGGGGTTCTATCAGCAACTGGGTTGGCGCCTCGACGACGACGTTGCCCCGATGGAGGGGCTCCGCTTCGTCCAGTTCACACCCCCGGGCTCGCCCGCCTCGATCACGTTCGGCCTGGGGCTCCCGACGGGCTCCCCTGGGGGGATCCAGGCCACCCTCGTCGTCTCCGACATCGAGGCGGCCCATGACGAACTCCTCAAACTTGGTATCGACGTGAGTGACGTGTGGCACGGCCCGCCGTTCCCCGTCGAGGCACGCCAACCCGGCCCTGACCCCCAACGCACCAGCTACGGATCCTTCTGCTCCTTCAACGACCCCGACGACAATCTCTGGCTCGTCCAGGAGGTCACCACGAGGCTCCCTGGGCGGGAGTGATCCGCTGGCGTCAGCGAATTCGCAACTTCCCCGGCCGTCGCAGATGCGACGGCCGGGGCGCCCCATCCGCATAGTTGAACCCGCCCCCAGCGGGAATCGCAGAAATGGAGAGAGGCAATGGCTTCTGTCACCGTCGGCACCGAGAACAGCACCCCCATCGACATCCACTACGAGGACCACGGCAGCGGCCAGCCCATCGTCCTGATCCACGGGTATCCGCTCGATGGCAACTCGTGGGAACGCCAGGAGCGAGAACTGCTCGCCAATGGCTACCGAGTGATCACCTACGACCGCCGCGGCTTCGGCAAGTCGAGCCAGCCGACGTTTGGCTATGACTACGACACCTTCGCAGGTGATCTCGAGGTGCTGATGAAGCACCTCGATCTGCGCGACGCCGTGCTCGTCGGCTTCTCGATGGGGACCGGTGAGGTGATCCGCTATCTCGCGACCTACGGTTCGCTGCGGGTGCGCAGAGCCGCCCTGCTCGGCACCATCCCACCCTTCGTGCTCAAGACCGACGATAACCCCGAAGGCGTCGATGGCAAGGTCTTCGCCGACATCGAGGCGTCCATCGTCACGGACCGCTACGCCTTCTTCGAAGGCTTCTTCAACAACTTCTACAACGTCGATGTCCTCGGTGGAACCCGGATCAGCGATAGGGCGTGGCAGGCCAGCTTCAATGTGGCGGTCGGCAGCTCACCGTACGCCACGTATGCGTGCGTCGACACGTGGCTGACCGACTTCCGCGCCGACCTGCCCAAAGTCGACGTGCCCGTGCTCGTGCTGCACGGCACGGAGGATCGCATCCTTCCCTTCGAGGTGACTGCGGCGAGACTTCCGGCGCTGATCGCGGACTGCACCCTCGTCCCGGTGGAGGGCGGTCCGCACAACATCGCGTGGACGTATCCCGAAGAGGTCAACACGGCACTGCTCACCTTCCTCGGTAGAGCGAGCTAGTCCGGGTGACGATGATGGAGTTTCTCGTCGAGTTCGAGTTGGATATCCCGGACGGTGCTCCCGAGTCCGAGGTAAAAGACCGCGAGAAGGCCGAAGCTGCTGCCGCAGAGGCGTTGGCGAATGAGGGGCACCTCGTCCGTCTGTGGAAGGCCTCCGTCCGACCCGGCCCGGGAACGGTCCTTGGCCTCTATCGTGCCGCCAGCAGGACGGAACTCGACGGTTTCCTGGACGCGCTGCCGCTGTCCCAATGGATGCATATGTCCATCACGCCGCTCGAGAAGCATCCGAACGACCCGGAAGAGATCCAGAGGAGCGCATGATGAGCGATCGGCTTCCCAAACCTCGCCTGACCAAGATCTTCCGTTTGGAGGCAAGCCTCGGCGAGGCGCTCGATGTAGGGAGCGTGGCGGTGGGGCAACGGCGGATCGTCCCCCTGACCGGTGGCAAATTCGCCGGGCCCGAACTCAACGGCACGCTCGTCCCGGGCGTCAGCGCCGATTGGCAGATTCTTCTGGCAGACGGCACAGCGCTGGGAGACGTTCGCTACACATTGCGGACTGATCACGGTGACTTGCTCTACGTCCGTTCGCAGGGAGTGCGCCACGGTAGCGCGGAGGTTCTCGCTCGCCTCGGTCGCGGTGAGGAGGTCGACGCGAGTGAATACGTCTTCCGCACGTCTACGCAGATCGAGACGGCGGCCGCCGACTTCGATTGGCTCAACAAGGGCGTATTCATCAGTGTCGCCGGTCGCCAACCCGGAGGCGTGGTCTACGAGGTCTACCTCGTCGCATGAACCCCTCGCGCGACAGCACAGGACAACCCGCATCTTCACCGTCGGGCCGGAGAGTCGCGATCATCACCGGCGCTTCCCACGGGATCGGCGCAGGGCTCGTCTCTGGCTTCCGACGCGCGGGGTATGCCGTCGTCGCGACGTCACGCTCCATCGGCGCTGCCGACGAGGACGACTACCTCACGGTAAGGGGTGACATCGCCGAAGCTCAGACAGCTCAGAACGTCGTGGAGCAAGCTCTGCATCGGTTCGCACGGATCGACTGCCTGGTCAACGACGCGGGAGTGTTCATCGGCAAGCCGTTCACGGACTACACGCTTGAAGACTATGTGTCGATCACCTCGGTGAACCTCGCCGGATTCTTCCATGTGACCCAACGCGTCATTGGGCAGATGGTCATGCAGGGCAGCGGCCACGTCGTCAACGTCACCACCAGTCTCGTGGACAACGCCGACAGCAAGACACCCGCTGCGCTACCCGCCCTCACCAAGGGTGGTTTGGCCGTCGTGACACGATCGCTGGCCATTGAGTACGCGTCGCGCGGCATCCGGGTGAACGCGGTCGCTCTCGGGGTCATCAGGACGGGGGACGACGCCGCGTCCTATACGGGCATGGCGGATCTTCACCCTCTCGGCCGGCTCGGCGAAGTCAGCGACGTCGTCGACGGGGTCCTCTACCTCGAAGGGGCCACATTTGTCACCGGTGAGACGCTCCACATCGACGGGGGTCAAGCGGCTGGACACTGACCGACGGAGTCGACCTCCATGATTTGTCGACCGGACCGGTCTCCGTCGAGGCTTCACTAAGGTCTGAGCGCCAAGCAAGGGGAGTCTCTATGGTGCACAGGATCCGTCATCTCACGGGAGCAGCCAAGCCGGGCGAGCCCAATGATCGCAGTCCCGCGCCGGCGGGTCCTCCTCCGCCCCGTTGGCGCATGTGGCTCCTCCCGGCCGGCATCTTCATCACGTTGCTCCTGTTCCTGATTCCTCATACGTCGAACACGACGACTAAGAACTTCACCTATTCGAAGTTCTTGTCCGAAGTCACCTCCGGCCAAGTCCGCACCGCGTCGGTCAACCCAGGCGGGGCGATCACCGGCACGCTCAAAGGGGGCGACGACTATACGAGCCAGATCCCGACGGCCATCGTCGACAACCAGCTGGCGCCGACGCTCAAAGCCCATAATGTCGACGTCACCGGAGTGGGGCAGGGATCAGCCCTTCTGACCGACCTTCTCTCCTTCCTCCCCTTGTTGCTGTTCGTCGCCTTCTTCATCTGGATCGGGCGGAGGAACGCCAGGCAGTTGGCCGGCGGGATCATGGGCTTCGGGGGGTCCAAGGCCAAGCTGTACGACGAAGACAAGCCCGCAACCCGCTTCACCGACATTGCGGGGTACGAGGGATCGAAGAGAGAGGTCGCGGAAGTCGTCGACTTCCTGAGCCACCCCGAGCGCTATGCCCGCGCCGGAGCGGTTGGGCCCCGAGGGGTGCTCATGGTCGGTCCGCCCGGAACCGGCAAGACCCTCATGGCCCGGGCCGTGGCCGGCGAGGCCGGCGTGCCGTTCCTGGCGCTGACCGGGTCGAGCTTCGTCGAGCTTTTCGTCGGAGTGGGGGCATCTCGGGTCAGGGATCTCTTCGCCGATGCCCGCAAGCGGGCCCCGTCCATCATCTTCATCGACGAGATCGACGCCATCGGCCAGCGCCGTGGTGGCTCGGCCTTCGGCTCCAACGACGAGCGCGAACAGACACTCAACCAGCTCCTGGCCGAGATGGACGGGTTCGACCCCACGACGGGTGTGGTCGTCATGGCCGCCACCAACCGCCCCGAGGTGCTCGATCCAGCCTTGCTCCGTCCGGGCCGCTTCGATCGCGAGGTGGAGATCCCCTTGCCGAACCAGGCCGAGCGGGCCGCCATCCTGGCGGTGCACGTCCAGGGCAAGCATCTTGGACCCGACGTCGATTTCAACGCCGTGGCCCGGGGCACGCCGGGGTTCTCGGGGGCCGATCTGGCCAACTTGATCAACGAGGCAGCCATTGTCGCCATCCGCGACAACCGCGACGTGATCTCGGCCCGGGACATCGACGAGGCCAGGGACCGCGTCCTGCTCGGCCGGCGCGACGCGTCCAATGCACTTCTCCCCGAAGAAAAACGATCTGTGGCCATCCACGAATCAGGGCATGCGCTCGTCGCCTTCCTTTCCGAGCACGCCGACCCGGTGGCCAAAATCACGATCCTGCCGGCCGGGCGGGCCCTCGGGGTCACCGAGCAGCTCCCGGTCGACGAGCGACACCTCTACTCGGAGAGCTACCTGCTCGACTCCCTCGCCGTCCGCCTCGGCGGCCGCGCCTCGGAGAACCTGGTCATCGGTGAGGCCTCCACCGGAGCGGCCAGCGACCTCTCGAGCGCCACCGTGTTGGCCATCAAGATGGTGACGGAGTGGGGCTTGTCCCCCCGGCTCGGACCCATCGGCTACGGACCCGAGCAGGCGACCCAGCAGGCCGGACTCCCCTTCGGAGAGCAGCGTCCCTATGCCGAGGGCACCCAGCAGCTCGTCGACCAGGAAGTCAGCCGCCTGCTCTCAGAAGCGGAGGAACGAGCGCGTGTCCTCCTGAGCGACAACCGCGGTGCGCTCGACGCGGTCATCGCCGCCCTCCTCGAGAAGGAGACGATCTCCGGAGAGGATCTCGCGCAGATCGTCGCCCGGAGCCAAGGGAGGGAACCCGTGGCTCACAAGGACGGCGTGACCGCGGGCACGTGACCGAGCCACAAGGCCCGCTGCGCGGGGTGCGGGTGCTCGATCTGAGCTGGGGGGCGGCGGGACCGGTCGGCGTCCTCCTCCTCGCGGAGCTCGGGGCCGACGTCATCAAGGTCGAGCCGCCGGGAGGGGATCCCTTTCGAGGCCAGCCCGCATATCACGTCTGGAACCGCAGCCGGCGGTCGGTGGTGCTCGACCTCAAGGCAGACGAGGGCCGGGACGTGTTCCTGAGGCTCTGCGGAGATGCCGACGTCTTGGTGGAGACGTTCAGTCCCGGCA
The DNA here is from genome assembly GCA_963719485.1 of uncultured Acidimicrobiaceae bacterium. Taxonomy (GTDB): domain Bacteria; phylum Actinomycetota; class Acidimicrobiia; order Acidimicrobiales; family RAAP-2; genus Bog-473. Next base: position 611,953 of record OY970387.1, on the reverse strand, counting down.
CCATGAACCGGCTGGGACTTTCCTACGAAGAGGTCTCACCGCGATTTCCGCGCCTGGTCTTCTGCTCGGTGCCGGCGTATCCACCTGGCCATCGCTTCGCTGATCGACCCGGTTGGGACGCCACGGTCCAGGCCCGCTCCGGGATGCAGAACGAGCAGCCGGGTTGGCGACCTGGACCCACGTACCTGCACTTTCCCGCCCCGAGCATGGCCGCCTGCTTCCTCCTGGCGACCGGCGTGCTCTCCGCGCTGATCCACCGCGAGGAGACCGGGCGCGGCCAGCACGTCCAGACCTCGCTCTATCAGGGGGTCCTCGCGTACACCACGCAGATTTGGCAGGAGCACGAACGAGCGCCCGCCGGCTTTCACAAGACCATGGCGAAGACGTATCCGCCCGGCGTCCATCAGACGTCCCTCTTCGAGTGTGCCGGCGGTGAGTGGATCCACGCCGCGACGATGAACGGCCTCACCCCGACACGCACGCCGGAGGAGATCCTCGGACTCGACCCGGTGGACCCCCGCGCGCTGTACGCCGACCCCGAGTTACGGGCGGGCCACGAGGCCCGGCTCCGTGCCGCGTATCTGCAGCGCCGGCGTGCAGAGCTCATCGAGGAATTCCACGAGGCCGGTCTCGGTGCTGAGGCGGTGGGACCGATGGCCGAGGTCTTCTCCCATCCCCAATTCGTGGCGAACGGGATGGCCGCAACCGTCGAGGACCCCGAGCTCGGTCGCACGACCCAGGTCGGAGTCCCGGCCGTGTTGTGCGGCACGCCGGGGGCGATCCAGGGCGGTCAGCCCCGCGTTGGTGCACACAGCCGGGAGGTACTGGAGGAGGCGGAATACTCGGCGGCCGAGATCGAACGTCTGCTCGACGCGGGTGTCGTGGAGGACGAGTCATGGGTCCGTTGACCGGTGTGGTCGTCCTCGACCTCGGCCAGTATCTGGCTGGGCCCTTCGCTCCGATGGTGCTCTCGGACCTGGGGGCCGAGGTCATCAAGGTGGAGCCTGTGCGCGGTGACGGCATGCGGATGGCCGGGATGCCCTTCGTCGGGTGCCAGCGCGGCAAGCTCGATTTCGCCGTCGATCTCAAGACGCCCGAGGGGCTCGAAGCGGTCATGCGCCTCGGCGAAATCGCCGACGTGGTCCACCACAACATGACGAAAGGCACCGCAGCACGCCTCGGCGTCGACTACGACGCTCTCAAGGCGCGCAACCCGGACCTCGTCCACTGCAACACCTACGCCTACGGTGCTGAGGGACCACTGTCGGCCTTCGGCGGCCTCGACCCGCTCTACCAGGCCGCCTGCGGGCTCGAGTTCGAGGCGGGCCCGGTGGCCGAGGGCAACCCGCCGCTGTATCTCCGCTTCGGCATGACCGACACGGCCAACGCCATGGCTTCGGCGGTCGGGGTGCTCGCCGCCCTGTACCACCAGCGTCGTACCGGCGAGGGACAGGATCTCTGGACGTCCCTCCTCAACGGTGCGGCCGTGTTCGGTTCCGACGTGTTCCTCGTCGACGGGCAGCCCGGCCCGGTTCGTCCCGGTCTCGACCGCAACCAGGCGGGGGTCTCGCCCTGCTGCCGCCTGTACCAGACCCAGGAGGGGTGGATCCAAGTCGCGGCATTCGCATCAGGTCAATGGGCGGAGGTCTGCCGTCTTCTGGGTCGCCCCGACCTCGCGCGGTACGAGACGTTCGAGGCGAGGGTGGGTGCCAGGCTGGAGATCGAGTCGGAGCTCGAAGCGATCTTCCTCACGCGGACGGCAGTGGCTTGGTTCCACGATCTCGCTGAAGCAGGAGTGGACGCGGAGGTCTCCGTCGACACCAACGACGGTGAGGTCGTGCTGCACGACGCCGACAACGAGCGCCTCGGCCTTGTGGCGGAGTATCCCCATCCGACGCTCGGACAGCTGCGCCAGTTCGGCACACTGATTGACTTCTCGGAATCTCCGACCGGCCCTTATGGTCCTCCGCCTCTGGTGGGAGAGCACACCCGGGGCATCATGGAGCGCCTCGGCTACTCGAGCCAGGAGATCGAGGATCTGTTGACCCGGGGCATCATCTACGAGCCAACCGAGGACTATCGCTGGGCGCTCTGATCGCCGCTTCACTCACCGCGGCGCAAGCGCAGAAGAAATCCAGTTGTGACATGTCTCGCGGACGCCACGCATGTCCGCGAGCCGGCTGTCCGTCAACCGCAGAGCAGCAAGTCCTCGCATGAGTCCGTGGAGGAGGACGGCAGTGGCGATCGGGTCGACATCGGCCCGCACGGATCCGTCGTGCTGGCCCGAGATGATGAGCTGCGACAGTCCCTCGTAGCTGCGCCTCTCTGCGTCTGCCATTCCGTCGTCAACCGACGTGCCCGAGGGAAAGGTCGAGCCCCACATGACGAGGAGCGCTCGTTGATCGGCTGTGGGGTCTTCGAACATCTCGAGGTAGGCGTCCACTGTGAGGAACACCTCGTCGAGCGCCGAGAGGTCCCCGGTTCGTTCAGCTTGGCTTCGCCGGGCCTCCATCTCCTGGCGGATCCTGCTCTGCGCTCGTTGGGCCAGGCGGGCCACCAGCGCGTCCTTGGAACCGAAGTGGTGGGTCGGCAGACCTCGGCTGACCCCAGCCCGTCCTCCGATGCTGGCCAGCGAGGCACCCTGTACGCCTCGTTCGGCCACCAGCTCGGCCGCCGCGTCCAAGAGGGCATCTTCGGACCGGCTGCGCCGCTCGGCCTGGCTTTCGCGTTCCTGAGGGAGACCCATGGGCGGATTGTACTTGCTGAGTGATCAGCAAGGAAGTACGTTTGGTTTGCGGTGCGCAGTCGGCGAGCGGGAGGAACCGCCGTCGATGAAAGGAGGGGCATGTCGAAGCTCGATGTGGTGATCAAGGGTGGAACCCTGATCGACGGTTTGCGGACGCCGCGCTACAAGGCCGACGTCGGGATCGCCGGGGGTCGGGTGGTCCAGATCGGCCGGGTCGACGCGGCCGATGGCCGTGAGGTGGTCGACGCCTCGGGCAAGGTGGTGGCGCCGGGATTCGTCGACCTCCACACGCACTACGACAGCCAGGTGTTCTGGGATCCGTGGTGCACCATGTCGGCCTGGCACGGCGTGACCAGCGTCGTCATCGGCAACTGCGGGTTCGGTTTCGCCCCTTGTCGGCCTGAGGACCGTGAGCGGGCCATGCTGACGGTTTCGCGCAACGAGGCGGTGCCGCTCAAGACCATGCGAGTGGGGATGCCCTGGGACTGGGTCACGTACCCCGAGTTCCTCGACAGCGTGGACCGCACACCGAAGGGTGTGAACGTGATGTCGTTCGTTCCCTTGGCGCCGCTTTACGCGTATGTGGCGGGCGTGGACAACGCCAAGGCCCACCGGGTCACCGGCGCGCAACTCGACGAGATGTGCCGTCTTCTCATTGAGGGGATGGAGGCGGGCGGCTGCGGCTTCGAGCGCGCAAGTCTCCGGTGAGGTGGGGAACGTCCAGCTCGACTACGACGGCACGCCCATGGTGACCGACTGTATGACCGAACAAGAGGTGATCGCCTTCTCCCAGGCTATGGGGTCGCTCGGTCGCGGGACGGCGCAACTGACCGGCACGCTCGAAACGGCCGCCCTCATGGCGCGCGAAAGCGGCCGGCCCATCATCTGGAACGCCCTGTTGGCGGACGGAGCGCTCAATCAGCACGGCGGAGCGAAGTACAGCCATCGCGACGCCCTCAAGCAACTCGCCTACCTGAACGAGGAGGAGGGCCTTCGCGTCTTCGCTCAGGCGCTCACGACCAATTTCATCTCGGAGTTCACTCTTGAGGACTACAACCTGGCCGACACGATTCCCTGCTGGAGAGAGGCCTGCCTCGGTACCGTCGAGGAGAAGATCGTCAAGTTCGCCGATCCGGCTCGTCGCGCGGCGATGAAAGAGATCCATGAAGAGCGCGGCGGTCTCTTCGGCGCGGGCTACGACCTCACCGCCATCAAGATCCATTGGATCTCGAGTGACGTCCCCGGCGCGCAGGAGCTGAAGGAGACGTACGAAGGATTCACCGTGGGGGAGGTCGCGGCCCGAGAGGGCAAGCACGAGATCGACGCCTTTCTGGACGTCGCCGTGGCCGGACAGCTCCGGGTGGGCTTCGCCACCCCGATGCTGGTGACCCCACCGGAGTCGATGAAGGAGATCGCCACGTCTCCCGTGGCTCTTCCCGGCATAAGCGACGGCGGTGCTCACACGAAGTTCGTGACCACCGCTCGCTATCCGACCGAGCTTCTCGGCTACTGGGTGCGCGAGCACCAGATCATGTCGCTCGAAGAGGCGCACTGGCGCCTCTCCTATTACCCGTCGGTGGCGGCCGGCCTGAAGGGCCGGGGATTCTTGGCCGAAGGAGCGCCTGCAGACGTCGTTGTCTACGATCCGATCACCATCGACTCGACTCCGCAGGAACGGGTCTGGGACTACCCGGCCGGCGAATGGCGTCTGATCCAAAGGGCCGTCGGCTACGACCGCGTCATCGTGAACGGCGTGACGACGTTCGTGGACGGCGAATGCACAGAAGCCACCCCCGGCAAACTGCTACGCCATGGGACAGATTGAGGAGGGAATGATGCCTGCCGCCGAATTCGAGATCGGGAAGGTCTTCGACGCTGACAACCACTACTGGGAGGTCACCGACTCCTTCACTCGCTACCGCGACCCTGCGTTCGCCGATCGGGGAGTCGTCCTGAAGGAGGTGAACGGCAAGCCCCATTATTTCTTCGGGAAGCGGGCCCACCCGATCATCCCGGGCCCGGGCGACGTACACCCCCGCCCCCGACCCGGCGCGCTCTACGACTACTTCGCGGGAAAGAGCAGCAAAGAGCGGGTCGGGAACGAGCTCGCCTGCGAGGACCCCGCCGCGCACCCCGAGTGGTTCAACCGTGACGCCCGCCTCGCCTGCATGGACGCACAGGGCGTCGAAGCGGCCTGGCTATTCCCGTCGCAGGGTGTCTGTATGGAGGGCCCGATGCAGCCCGACATCGAGGCTTCGATCGAGGTGATCCGGGCCTTCAACCGTTGGCTCGACGACGACTGGGGATTCGCCTATCAGGACCGCATCTTCGCTGTTCCTTTCCTCACGCTGTCGGACCTCGACCTGGCCGTCAGCGAGCTCGAGTGGTGCCTCGATCGCGGCGCTCGGGTCGTCACGATCCGTAACGGACCAGTTTTCACTCCCGAGGGGTTGCGCTCCCCGGCCGATCCGGCGTTCGACACGTTCTGGGCCAGGGCGCAAGAAGCCGGCATCGTCGTGACCACGCACGCCGGGTTCGAAGACGGCTACACAGGCGTCGCCTCGGACATCGCCCGGACTTGGGGCCTGGAAGCCGTACCGGAGGGCGATCGTCGTCCAGACGCTTCGGCGGTCCAGGCAGCGTCATTGGTGGCCCAACTCATGAAGCACCGGCTGATCGAGGACTTCGCCACCGTGCTGGTGGCCCACAAGCTCTTCGAGCGGTTCTGTCGCCTGAGATTCGCGTACATCGAGAACGGGGCTGACTGGGTGCCACGGTGCCTTCACTCGTTGCACATGCTGGCTGGTCAGAACCCTGGAATGTTCGCGTCGGACCCGGTCGAGCAATTCATCGAGCACTGTTGGGTTGCTCCATTCGTTGAGGACGATGTCACGGACTTGGCTCGGTTTCTTCCGGTGGAACGGATCCTCTTCGGCTCGGATTGGCCGCATGCCGAGGGTCTCGCCGAGCCGCGCGACTTCTTTGCCAACGTCGCATCGTTCTCGCTGGAGGATCAGCGAAAGATCATGGTCGAAAACGCCCGGTCGCTGACCTTCGCCTAGAACGTCACGCGGTGGCGTTTGGCCCGTGGCCAGCAGGAGGTAACGAGAGCGGCAACACGGGTTCGCTTCCCGATCGGGCTGCGAAGAAATACCATGCAGAAGCGAAGCCTGCTCTTTGGACGAGGGCGGCCAGAGCTCTTTTTCATGGGTAACGGTCCGTCGCCCAGAGGACCCACGAGGAGAGGGGAGAACGATGGCCCCAGCAACAGAGCCGGTTGCCTTTCTGGGGATCGGCACGATGGGCCACGCGATGGCAACCAGTGCCCTGCGTGCCGGTATCCCGACCATCGTCTGGAACCGTGATCCGGGTGCGACCCGGGATCTCGCCCAGCTTGGAGCGAAGGCCGCCGAAACCCCCGGCGATGCAGCACGACAAGCCGCCATCGTCGTCACGATGGTGACGGATGCGGATGTCGTCCTTTCCATCGCCAAAGACCAGGGAATGCTGGCTGCACTCGATCCCGGTGCAATCTGGGTACAGATGAGCACGATCGGCGTCGCAGGGACCGAGCGCGTCGAAGCCCTCGTCAAAGCCGAACGTCCTGACGTGATACTGATCGACGCGCCGGTGTCGGGGAGCAAGGAACCTGCGGAGCAGGGCCGGCTCACGATCTTTGCTTCCGGCCCGGATGTGGCCCGTTCGCGCCTCGACCCCCTTTTTGATGCGCTCGGCCACCGAACGATCTGGGTGGGAATGGTCGGGACCGGCTCGCGGCTCAAACTCGTGGCCAACTCCTGGCTCGGCCTCGCGGCTGAGGCGGTCAACACGTCGGTGGCGCTCGCCCTCCGGTTGGGACTCGAGACCGACACTGTCGTGAACGCTCTCGATGGATCTCCGTTGGTGTCCCCCTGGCAGACAGCCAAGTTGCGACGAATCGCCCAAGGTGACTTTTCGGAGCAGTTCGCGCTGTCCCTTGCGCTGAAAGACGTCCATCTCGCCCTCGAGGCGGCCGGCGACGACCGCTTCCGGGCGCTTTCCGGTCTCGCCGATGAATGGCAGGAAGTCGTCGAGCACGGGCTCGGCGACCAGGACCTCACCGTCGTCACCAGGGCACTCGAGGAGGAAGGGGGACGTGTCTAGGGAGGCGCGACGCCCTCCGCTCTCAGTCTCGTCGACCGATTGAGAGCATTCGAACAGATTCGCCAGAACACCAAAACGGAGCAGCGCGACGTGACCAGTTACCACCCAGCTCAAGATCGCTACCGGTCCATGAATTACCGCCGTTGCGGACGCAGCGGACTTCTCTTGCCCGCCGTGTCGCTGGGGCTCTGGCAGAACTTCGGCGAGGACCGGCCCATCGACACCCAACGCGCCATTTTGCGCCGAGCCTTCGACTTCGGGATAACCCACTTCGATCTGGCCAACAACTACGGACCCCCGTACGGCAGCGCCGAGACAAACTTCGCCCGGATCCTCCATGAGGACTTCCGGGATCTCCGCGACGAGCTCGTTATCTCGACCAAGGCCGGGTGGGACATGTGGCCTGGTCCGTACGGCGACCTCGGCTCTCGGAAATACCTCACCGCAAGCCTGGACCAGAGCCTGCGGAGGCTCGGGCTCGAGTACGTCGACATCTTCTACCACCACCACTTCGACCGCCAGACCCCGCTGGAGGAGTCCCTCGGTGCCCTTCACACGGCGGTCACCTCCGGTAAGGCCCTCTACGTCGGTATCTCGTCCTACTCCGACAAGCGCACCGCCGAGGCAGTCACCATCCTCCGCCAGCTCGGTACGCCGCTGCTCATCCACCAACCGTCGTATTCGATGTTCAACCGTTGGATCGAAGATCGCCTCCTCGAGGTCCTTGACGCCGAAGGAGTCGGGTGCATCGCCTTCTCCGTCTTGGCGCAGGGGCTTCTGACCGACCACTACCTCAACGGCATCCCCGCGGGCTCGAGGGCCTCTCGGGATGGCTCGCTCACTCGTGAAATGCTGAACGACGAAAACCTCGCTCGCATCCGGGCCCTCAACGACATCGCTCAGGGGCGAGACCAATCGCTCGCGGAGATGGCCATTGCGTGGGCATTGCGCGACCCCCGAGTGACGTCGGTGCTCATCGGAGCGAGCAGCGTCGCCCAGCTGGAACAAAACGTGGCCTCGCTCCACCACCTGGAGTTCGCCGCCGACGAGATCGCCGCGATTGACCGCTACGCCGTTGACGCCGGCATTGACTTGTGGCGCACACCAGCCACAGCCTGAGTACTGGACGATCCGGGTCTGTTTTGATCAGCCGCTCGGGGGCGGCTCCCCGAGGCCCTCGTCCGAGTCCCAGATCGTTCGCAGCACGAGATCGGGAGTCTCCATTTGGGGCACGTGCCCGGTGGCCGGCAGCAGCACGAAGCGCGCCCCGTGGATAGCGGCGGCGTAGGCCTGGCCGTAGGAAGGCCTGACAATTTGATCGCTCTCGCCCCACAGCACCAGAGTCGGGACAGTGATGCCGCTGAGACGGCCGAGCAAAGTCGGGTCGGCCATGGCCGGAGAACCTGCATAGACGGCCAGGGCAACGCCGTTGGCGGTCATGATTGCCTTCTGCGCGTCGGGGACGGTGGCGGGATCGACACGGAAGGGCGTCGGGTCGTGGAACGAGAGCGCCTGGATCTCGGGTACCGAAAGGCCGGAGACGTCGGCGACACCGTGGCCTTCCACGTCGATCCCCACCGCATCGAGGAGCACGATGCCGCGCAGGCGCGGTGAGCCGAGCAGGGCCATCTCGGCCGTGATCCAGCCGCCGACGGAGTTCCCGATGACCGTCACGTTCTCGAGTCCGAGGTCGTCGAGGAGGGCACGGTAGAGGGCGGCGAGCCCGGCCACGCTCTTCAGTCCGTCCGGCCGCGCAGTCCCCCCGAAGCCCGGATGGGTCGGTGTGAGTACCCGGTTGTGGTCCTTCTCGGCGAGCAACTGGGCGAATCGGGCAACCGACTGTGGACCCGCGCCGCCATGCAGCAGGAGGTAGGGCCGCCCGTCCCCCCGGTCCTCCACGGTCAGCTCAACGAGACCGATGCCCTCCACCTCCAGGATCTTGGTGCTCGACACCGCGCTTGTGGTCATGTTCTCCCCTCTGCCGCCCGATGCTGTGACTCGATGGACGTGCGTACCAGTGCTCTGGATTCTTTCGAATTCTGCCAGTTCGACCCAACCGCCTGCACCCGCCCGTCCGGATGAGGACGGCGAAGGTCTTGGCGGCCTGGGCCGTAGCTATAGCTAGGGTGGCAGTCATGTCGTCTCCGTGGCGTCCGCTCCCCTACGAGGCGTGGCACGCCACGTGCGACACCTTGCATGCACACACGCAGGTGCTCGGCAAGCTGGCCGTCGCGTTGGCGCCCCCCGAACCGCAGCTTCAGCACGCCGCGCTGCGCCTGAGCGCACGTGGCTGGGAGACATTGCCACTGCCTGCCCCCGATGGCTCGGGCGCCCTGGTCGTGGCGATGGACCTGCACAGCCATCACGCCGTGGCAGAGCACAGCGACGGCCGCGTGCACCGCGTCCCCCTGGCGCCGGACCGTCCGGTCGGCGCCGTGACCCGCGAGTTGTTGGCCGCAGTGGACGACCTCGTCGGGACCTTCCCGTTCGACCCCAAGCCTCAAGAGACCCCCTGGGCGACACCGCTGGACGAGGACGACGAGCACACGACCTACGACACAGCCCAGGTGGCCGAGTACTTTTCGGCGGCGACCCAGGCCGCACTGGTACTCGGCGCCCTGCGCGCCCCGTACCGGGGAAGATCCACGCCGGTCAACGCCTGGTGGGGATCCTTCGACCTGGCCGTGAGCCTGCTCTCGGGCGAACCCGTCGAGCCTCCGGCTCAGGACTTCATCACGCGCAACTCGGCGAATGCCGAACAGATCGAGATCGGCTGGTGGCCGGGCGACACGCGGTACCCGAATGCCGCTTTCTACGCCTTCGCGTTCCCTGCCGCGACGGGTTTGGAGAGCGCGACCCTGACGCCACCGGCAGCACATTGGGAAACGAATCTTGGCGAATACATCCTGAATTTGGGACGACGTCTGTACTGCGGCTGACCCCTTCCGCGCAGCTCTGGACTTCGGGCTTTCAGCCATCCGGCACGCGTGCGACGTGTGCGACTGGGATCCGGTCCTCGCCGCGAGTGCGCAGGGGGTCACGCCGCCCGTCCTGTGAGGATACGGTATTTCGCGATCCGTGGCCCGTCGTCACGCGCCAGACGGATCGGCCCGGAGGGGACTCGACAGTTCGTCGGCTCTGTGAGCTTTACCGAATATCGGTCCATTGGGCTGGAAGGCGACGCCGGCGTCGAGCGGTCCGGCATCGACCGCGTCGAACCCGAGTCGATTGAGAAGCGACAGGACCGCTGCGACCGCGGCCTGGTCATCACCTGCTGCAGCCATCGCCAGGCGATCCGGAGCGCCGACCTACCTCCTCGATGACCTCGAGGCGGCCAACCCGATCGAGCGCCGTCCTGATCCGTCCGACCGGCGAGCTCGCCGGGTTGTTGCCACCCAACGCGGCTCCGAGCTCCTCACGGAGCTCGATGGGCGTCTTCGTGGGGCAGAGGCATACCTGCTCGCCCCCCTTGACCAAGAGGCCCGCGCGTCGTTCCGCGACCAGGTGCGGTTGCTCGCCACTCGGCTCGACGCGCTCGACCCGCTCGAGAGCCCGTGTGAGCTTGCGGATGAGGTTGACGCCGAGCTGCCCGCCCCTCGTCGGCCTGCACATTCCACCCGCCCGCGCTCGCGCGTACGAAGCTGTCAATCGGCGCCTCTCAGGGTGATGCCGAGGTCACCCTGCCCCCGCTGCTCCTTGGCGCCGGTGGTCGCCTCAGGTGTCCAGTGAATACACCAGACCGGCAACCGATTGGTAGTACTCGACTGAGAGCGGTCCGTCCTCGGCGTAGCTCATGAAGACGAGAGGTAGGTTGTCCGGATCCCGTCCGCGTATCATTTCTGCTTCGCCTTCGGCGATGTGCTGACGGCCGGTGAAGAGGTCGACACCTCGCAGTACGGACTCGATCCGATCGAGTTCGCCGGCCGATCCGACGTTGAAGGTGATCGACCGGAGGCCCAGCGACTGTTGGCCATGGCGAACATGATGCATGCTCCGCCACTCACGCAGGATGAGGACGATGGAGGCGGGCTCCAGCCCTCCGAGCACCACGGCAGCGTCCTCGCGAGCGATCTCCTCAAAAGGACCGACCTCCCGGTAGAAAGAGACGGATCGATCGAGGTCGGCGACGCCGATCAGGGTGGAACGAATGGCCCAAAGGTGTGCAGCATCGTCAGAGGGCATGGCGTTTCCTCCGGGAGTCCTGGTGGTCTTCAAAATAGCCACCAAGTCGATCGGTGCATCACACCGGGTTCGAAGGTTGGAGGCCGCATGCTCCCTGTTCGCCCAATCCATTGATTTAACTATATAGGTGGCTCTATACTGAGGACATGAGCAAAGAACGACTGTCCATCGGAGAGATCCTCTTCGCCTTGGGCACCCTGGGCATTCGGCAGCGCCCCCGGGACCTGAGCTTGACCGCGCTGTCTTCGCTGGCGACGATCGAGAGGAGCGGCCCGCGTCGCTTGACGGATCTGGCTGTCAGTGAGGGAGTGACGCAACCGTCCATGTCTGCGATCGTCAGCCAGCTGGAGAAGCTCGGCCTCGTCGAGCGTCAGTCGGACGCGCTGGGACGGGCGTGTCGTCCGAGTCGCCATTACAGGGGCGGGGCAAGAGCAGTTGAGCACGCTGCGCCGAGCCGGTGCTGCGGTCTTCGACGTCCTCATCGAAAAGCTCGACTCCTCCGAGGCCACCTTGTTGCGCGCCGCCCTCCCGTCATTTGGCCGAATGCTCGAGCTCGCCGATGAGGAATTCGCGTCAGAAGGGAGTGCGGCATGAGCGCGACACCCCTCACCGGGAGAAATGGCGGAAACAATGCTGTGGCTCACGATGCGAGTCGACCGATGCTCGTTGTGGGCGTGGATGGCTCGCCGCCAAGCTGGGACGCGTTCGTGTGGGCAGCTGGTGAGGCGCGCCGAGGTAATGGGCGAATTGTCGCGGTCTTCGTCACCTCGCTCATCGAGCCGGAGGAGGCGCTTGGAAGCACCGCACCACTTGGCTATCCAGCGGCAGCCGACGCAAGGGATCACATGGCCGAGGAGTTGGCGGCCGAAGTGGCAAGGCGCGCCGACATGCTCGGCGTCGAGGTGAGGTTCATCCGCGGGATCGGCGACGCCGTCCACGTCCTTACCGACGTGGCGCGCTCCGAACATGCTGACCTGATGGTCGTGGGTCGGTCGTCGAAGATTCTGCATCGACTGGCGGGTTCGGTGAGCCGCCGCCTCGTTCTCAATCGGGAGAGTCCGGTCATCGTCGTGGTGCCTTGAATGGATTCGGGCCGACACGTGTGAGGATCTGGGATTAATCTGTGACGACCGTGACAGAGGCCCTCGAAACCGCTGTCCGCGGACAATGAGCGAAGAGCCGCCCCGCACGCCGGCGTCGCACGATGCGATCGCCGCTCTCAACGGCGTGCTGAGTGAGGTCATCGACGTCGTGCAAGACGTCAAGCAGGCTGACCGGAAAGTCCCACGGAACCATGAACTCCACCGGGAACTCGACGGGCTCTTTGCGGACTTGAGGAACTGGGCGGGCCTTCTGATGGCGGAAGACGAGCAACTTGGCTCCTCTCCGCTCGGGAGCATGCCGAGCGTTGCCGGCCGAACGCCGCCGAACCTCTGGCCCGGAAACCCCACGGACGAAGAGGTTCGCCGCACCATCCTTGAACATCTCGACCACCTTTCGGTCCACCTGGCGGCTGCGCAAGCAGAACAAGACGATCGGGGTGCACGGGCCCAACTGGGGATTATCCAACAGGAGCTGTCCAGGCATCTCCTGACATTGCGCACGTGGGCCGAATCGAATTAGCTCCCCCGACGCGTCTCGGCGCGCAGCCGGCTCTCGAACGCCCTGCTGTCGAAGAGAACCCGCGAATCGAGCGGGGAGCCGTCGATCCACGCAGCTGGGGTTCCCTGTGGATCCTCTCGTTGGTAGTCCGTCTCTCGCCTCAGCACCCACTTCTCATATCGGGCCGTCCGCACACCCGAGACGAAGTCTGAGCCGGTCAGTTCCACCTGTGCGCCGAGACCCAAGAGGTCTTCGGTCGTGAAGCCTCCAGTTCCTTCGGGGGGCTGTGCGGCAAAGAGCCCTTGACGCAGTTCATCAAAACGACCAGCCTCCGCGGCGAGAGCGAGAGCATTGTCTGCTCTCACCGACTCCGGGCCCAGAAAGCACCGCATGCGATACTCGACTGCCAGTTCGGCGTCACCGACCGCAGCCGTGATGAGTGGCCCATTGGCCTCTTCAAACTGTCGGCAGTAGGGACACTGCGGATCCTCAAAGAGGACCATACCCAGCCTCGCATTGGCGTTGCCGACGAGAACTCCTCCTTCAGGAGTGTGACCTGAGGGCGTCTCAACGGGATCACTCGAATGGATCATTGTGATTCCACTTCATCCGCGGTCGGAGCAGTCAATTGGGCCCAGGCTGTGCGATCGGGACCAACTTGCCGTTGGCCTTCAGGGTCACCTCCACGTTGCCCCGCGTTGCGTTGGAGTATGGGCACACCTCGTGCGCTGCGGCCACAATCGACACCGCGAGGTCGGGATCGCTTATTCCTGGAAGCGAGACATCGAGTCCGACCGCCACATTGAATCCGCGGTTCTCGGTGGTGATCAGGCTCACCTCTGAGTCGATTGCCACCGCGCCGAGCTCCGCCCGTTCTCGACGTCCGACCACCGCCAGTGCCCCCTCGAAGCACGCGGCGTAGCCCACGGCGAAAAGCTGCTCAGGGTTCGTGCCTCCACCCTCGCCGCCCATCTCGACGGGGGTGCGGAGTTGGACATCCAACGCCCCGTCGCTGGTCACTCCGTGCCCCTGTTCTCGGCCGCCCACCACGTGCGCCTCGGCCGTATACAGCGATTTGGCCATTTCGACTCCTCTCTCGCGTCCCGTAATTCCGACTCATTGCGACGCTACCGGCTTGCCTCTGCCAAAGCGCCGGTTCCCGACGCCGGGACGCCGTCCACTCTCGAGCACCGCGACACGCCGGTAGCATCAAGCAATGGCAGCCACCGCCGCCCGCGATCTCATCGTCAGCCGCGACGAGCTACTGGACTTCGTTCGGCCACGGCACCACGGGATTCTCGTCACCACCCGCCGGGACGGCAGGCCGCAGGTTTCCCCGGTGACGATCGGTGTGGACACGGAGGGTCGGGTCGCCATCTCGAGCTATCCCGAACGGGCCAAATCGAAGAACGCAGCTCGGAACGAGCACGCCTCTGTCTGTGTGCTCTTCGAACGATTTCAACGGCGAATGGGTACAGGTCGACGGTCGCATCGAAGTCGTCCGGCAGCCCGATGCCGTCCAGGCGCTCGTCGAGTACTACCGCTCCATAAATGGGGAACATCCCGACTGGGACGAGTATCGGCAAGCGATGGTGCGTCAGGGAAAGGTGCTGCTCAGATTGACGATCGCGCGCTGGAGCCCGATAAGCCGGGGCGGATTCCCAGCTCGGCTGGTTGCGCAGGACTGAGCCGCACCCAGCCTCGGACCGATCGCCCGTCAATTCAGTCCGTCAACACCGTCCCTGCGACTGGGTCGAGCGCGACCTGGGCCTTGAGCAGAAGTTCGGTGCATTCGGTGTTCAGGGGTCGCCCAAGGTGATAGCCCTGCGCGAACCGGCAGCCCAGCGCCCGGAGCCCGTGCTCTTGCACCGGGTTCTCCACACCCTCGCCGATCGCCTCGTAACCGAGCGTCTTGGCGAGCTGCACCATGGCGGCAGCCAGGCTGTGCGTGTCGTCGCCGGACCCCAGGGCCTGGACGAATGATTTGTCGATTTTCACGATGTCGACCTGGAGCCGGTCAAGGTGGGAGAGCGAGGAGTAGCCCGTCCCGAAGTCGTCGAGCGCGACGCGCATGCCAAGGGATCGCAGTTTCGCCAGGTTGCGCACCGTGGTCTCGTTGTCGCTCAGCATCGCGCTCTCGGTGATCTCGAGGATGAGCGACCTGGGATCGAACCCGCACGCCTCGACCTGCGCCGCGATCCTTTGTGCCAGGTCGGGATCGATGAGCTGGCCGGGTGACAGGTTGACGCTCATGACCAGCCCCGGATCCGAGAGGCCCCGCTCTTGCCAATGGCGGGCCTGCAAGCACGCCGAACGCAGGACGAAGGAGTCGATCTCGTTGATCAGCCCGAGCTCCTCGGCCAACGGCACGAATAGTCGCGGGTCGACGAGACCGCCGATCGGGTGTGCCCATCGCACGAGGGCCTCGAAGCCGATGATTCGGCGTGTGTTGAGGTCGTAGATCGGCTGGTAGTGCGTGAGCAGGTCACCGTTGTGGATCGCCGCACGCAGTTCGCGCTCTTGCTCGATACGGGCCAGTACCGCCGCGTGCATCTCTTTCCGGTAGATCTCGAAACGGTTCTTGCCACTCTCCTTCGCCTTGTACATGGCGATGTCCGCGTTTCGTAGGAGTTGCTCGCTGGTGATGCCGGGTTCGTCGAACGCGATGCCGATGCTGCCCGCCGAAGTGGCGGATCGGGCGCCGTCCTGGACGGCTGGGCGCAGCGATTCGAGTATGCGCTGGGCCAGGGTCGTGATGTCCTCGCGGGACCAAACGTCCTCGATGAGGATGGCGAACTCGTCCCCGCCCAGACGTGCTGCCGTGTCGAGGGGCCTGAGGCACTCGGACAGGTTCGTCGCGACCTGCTTGAGCAGCAGGTCTCCCTCTCCGTGCCCCAGGCTGTCGTTCACTGTCTTGAAATCATCGAGGTCGATGAACAGCACGGCCAGGTGGGAGCCGGTCTGGTCGATCCGGGCCAGGGCGTGCTCCAGCCGGTCCTGGAACAGCGCCTTGTTGGCGAGTCCCGTCAGGGAGTCGTGGAAGGCTCGGTACTCGAGTTCGTCTTCCAACCGGAGGCGGTCGGTGACATCGCGGAAGCTCCAGACCCGTCCGACGATCCTGCCGGAGACCGCCTGCGGCCGGGACGACAGTTCGAGGGCGCGCCCGTCCTTGAACACGAGAGTGTCGAAGCTCTCGTTCTCCGGCTTTTGCAGGAGTTCCCTCCGTCGGGCGAGAAACGTCTGTGGGTTGAGCAGCTGGTCGAGGACGAAGGCAAGTTTGGAGGAATCATCGCCGACGATCACGAAGTCGGCGGCGATACGCCAGATCTCGGAGAAGCGCCGGTTGAACCCGGTGATCGCCCCACCATTGTCGACGACGAGAATCCCATCAGCCGTCGAATCGAGGGTAGCGGTCAGAAGGGACAGGGCCTCGCTCAGCTCGTGTTCGGCGGCGACCTGTGCCGAAGCATCGTGGGCCGAGATCACGAAGCCCTCGACGGTCGGGTCGTCGATCAGGTCCACGATGCTCAGTTCAAACGGGACCGTGGTCTCCCCGTCGTGGCGCAGCAGCGCAACCCTGACGGTCACCGGGTGGACGGCCGTCGCCCCGCCGGAGGCCGCACGCAGGGCGGCCACGACCTTGCCACGATCGGCTTCGGCCACGATGTCGGTGAGCGGTCGCATCTCGATGAGCTCAGGATCGTGGCCCAAAAGTCGGGTGATCGCCCCCGAGGCGGACTCGAGGAGCCCGGTGGCGGACACGAGCATGATGGCGGAGCCAGCGTTGTGCACCAAGGACCGGAAGCGTGCCTCCTGGCCACTGGCGAGCTCGAAACGCCGGCGTTTGGTGAGGTCGCGGAGGCAGAGGAGGACGTGGTTCTTGCCGGAGAGTTGGAGCGGGGTGCCGACGATCTCGACGAGCCGCCAACCTGTGGCGGATTGGACACGGATCTCTATGGGGTCGCCGACCTCCTTGTCCTGAATGGTGGTGAGCGAGCGGAGCACCAGCTCGTGGTCGTCCGGGTGCACCAGGCTCAAGCCCGAGATGCCGACGCCATCGTCCAGTGACCGGCCGAAGAAGCGCAGCGCGGACGAGTTGCCCCAGGCGACGTTGCCTTGCTCGTCGAGGACGACGACGCTGTCCGGCAGCTTCAGCAGGGCGCCGGTCAGCGAGGCCACGTCCGCCATGGAAGGGGCGGAGACCTCCGGAGGTGCGCCCCCGTAGAGGTCAGGCCCGAGCTCTTCCGCTGCGGCGGCGCCGTCCCGCCTGCCCCCTCGCGATCGCTCCATCTTTTTCTCGCGCCGAGCCACTTCCTACTGTCGGACAAATTTGCCGCGCGGTTGGTTGCCAACTGGTTGCACAGCCACGAATCTTCAGTCGCCGGCTGTCACCGCCCGTAGTTCGGCGATGGAGTCGCGCATGATGGAAGCGAGGTCCTGGCCGTCATTTCCGCTGACCCACCGTTGCATCGCCACGCGCAGCACGGTCATGCCCGCTTCGGCGGCCAAGGTCGCCTGGGGCTCGGTCACGCCCCGCTGACGCAGCGCGGTGGCGACCGCGGCGGCATAGTCGGCCAGTTTGGCGAGCTCGCGTTCGCGCAGTTCGGGGTTGCTGGCGATCACGACCTGACGCTGGCGGGACAGGTCACGGCGAAACTCGCCGAGCACGACGGCCGCGGCATCGAGGCCCTGGGCAACGGCGTCGAGGGGACCATCAGCTGCCGGCGCGCCGGCCACGCCGGCCACGATCCGTTCCTGGAGGAGGGCGGATCCACCGAAGAGCACCTCTCGTTTGTCGGCGAAGTGCCGGAAGAACGTGCGCTCGGTCAGCCCCGCCTGGTCGGCGATCTGGGCGGCTGTGGTCTGGTCGAACCCCTGTTCCGCGTAGAGGGCCAACGCTGCTTCCTGCAGCCGTCCCCGACTGTCCGGCTGCCATCGGCCCACGAAATGGGATCCTACCGTTGACAGTCACTGTCATGAGTCCTATGGTTATGACAGTTACTGACATCAACAGGTCTCGGGAGGTACCAAGATGAGAATCTTCGTCACGGGCGCATCGGGTTGGATCGGCTCGGCCGTGGTGGCCGAGCTGCTCGGAGCAGGCCACGAGGTCGTGGGCCTCGCCCGCTCCGAGGCGGCGGCGCAGCGGGTGGCGGAGGCGGGTGCCATCGTGCAGCGGGGCGATATCGACGACCCCGACGGCCTGGCCAAGGCGGCGGATGACTCCGAGGGGGTTGTCCACCTGGCCTTCCAGCACGAGGTGGCCTTCGGCGGCAACTTCGCAGCCGCGGCGGGAGCCGACCGACGAGCCGTCGAGGCGATGGGCGCGGCCCTGGCCGACTCCGACCGTCCCTTCGTGCTCGCCTCGGGCATCCTCGGTCTGACGAGCGGTCGGGTGGCGACGGAGGACGACGGGTTCATGCCTAGCGCCGAGACGCGAGCCAACCCGGCCGGACGTCGGGCGGCCACGGCCCTGTTCACGCTGTCGCTCCGAGGCATCGGCGTCCGCTCGTCGGTGCTGCGCTTCCCCCCGACGGTCCACGGCGACGGCGACCACGGGTTCGTGGCCATGCTCGTCGGTATCGCTCGCCAGAAGGGCTTGGCGGGGTACGTGGGAGACGGCATGAACCGGTGGCCGGCCGTGCACCGCTCCGACGCCGCCCTACTGACCCGCCTCGCCGTCGAGGCCGCACCCGCCGGCTCGGTCTTGCACGCCGTCGCAGACGAGGGCGTCCCCTTCCGTGACATCGCCGAGGCGATGGGCCGCCACCTCGGCGTGCCGGCGACGTCCGTCGCCTCGGCTGACGCCGCCGAACACTTCTCCCATCTGGGCCACTTCGTCTCCCTCGACAGCCCTGCCAGCGCCGCCTTCACCCGGGACCTGCTCGGGTGGGAGCCGGCCGGGCCCTCACTTCTCGAGGACCTCGAGGAGGATCACTATTACCCGCGAGGCGTAGTTTGAGCTGCGCGTCGCGTTCTCAAAGCCAGGTGGAACAGCTGTGCCCCCAACGCCTCGGTGGCCCGGGTCTCTCAGGCGGTGAGGTCGAGGCCCAGCTGTTCCCCGAGCTCGACGAGCGCCGCGTCGGGGTCGATCACCTTGATGGTGTACATGCCGAGCGCCCTCGCCGGCTTGAGGTTCACGCCGAGGTCATCGAGGAAAACGCATTCCGCAGGTTGCACGCCGAGGGCCTCGCAGGCGAGTTCGTAGAAGCGGGGGTCCGGCTTCCGCACGCCGAGCACGCGTGACTCGAGGACAACGTCGAAGAGCGCATAGATCGCGGCCACCTCAACCGAGAGGACCGCCTCCGCCCGGGTGAAGTTGTTGGTGAGGCAGGCCGTCTTGTAGGCCGTCCCGCACGCACGGATTGCCGCGACCATCTTCGGCCGGATCTCCCCCGCCAGCCGTTCGAGCACCAGCCGCCCGTCCAATTCGTGGCCCAGGGCCTCGGCCTCGACCGACCACAGAGATCCGAACCTCTCGACGTCGAGCTCGCCGCGCTCCAGCTGCGCCCACGCATTGGCGTCGGGGTTGGTGGCGTTCACCGTGCGGATGAAGCCGGTCGGGAGCCCGCGTTCGGCTTCCAGATGGGCGAAGGCCTCGAACGGGCTCGACGAGATCACCCCGCCGAAGTCGAACATGACGGCTCGAATCACTCATTGTCTCCCACAGGTCGGGCGTCATTGTCGCGTCTCGAGCCGAGGCTGTCGCGCAGCGTGCGCATCACGTCCTCGATTCCGGAGCGTGCCACCACGTCATGGATCTCACCGTCCCCACCGATGAGGGACGCCGCGACCGGTATGTCGGCACTCACGTCCTCGAGAAGGGTCGCGTGGGCATACCTCAGCACCGTACGCAGCTGTTCGTGGGTGGCGCCTGCACCCCGCGGAGAGGCGTTGATCCAAGCGACGGGCTTGCGGTAGATGGAACGGGTGTCGTCGTCCCCGATGAGCCACTCCAGCAGGTTCTTCAGCGAGCCGGGCATCGCTCCTGCGTACTCGGGCGTGCACATCACCAGCGCGTCCGCCCGGTGGACGAGAGTTCGGAGGCCAGCGACCGCCGGAGGGAGCGGATCGGCGTCGTCGGGGTTGAAATGCGGGAGTACACCCAGCTGCTCGTACAGGAGGCACTGCGTGTCGGAGGGAGCCACGGTCCGTGCCGTGCGCAGCACCGCGGTGTTGGTGGACCTCGACCGGAGGCTCCCCGAGATCAGCAGCACCGTGGAGCCCACGTGCATGTGCAACGCCTCCACGAGCCCGATGTTCCCGCTCGGGCGTCCCTCGCCACCCTTCGAAGGGCGCAGAAATCCCATTCGTGGACGGACCTGCCCCGTCCGGGCCCCAAATGTGTGCAAACGTGACGCAGTTCCCGCCGCCCATGGCAGCTGTTCCGTGGAGATCCAAAATGCGAAAGAGCTTCGTCCCGTTCGTCGTCGGATCACTGATCCTGAGCGTCGCCGGCATCACCGGCAGTGCCGGAGCGGCGTCAGCAGGCGCCAGCGCGCCGAGCCAGGGCGTCACGGCGACCACCATCCGGGTCGGTATCCCGTACGTCGACCTGGCGGCGGTACGCCAGTTCGGCATCACCCTCGACCAGGGCAGCTTCCCCGATGCGTACAACGCCCTGATTGCGAACCAGAACGCCCACGGCGGCGTCAACGGCCGGCGTCTGCTCCCGTACCTGGTCGCCGTGAACCCCGCGGGCACCGGACCGGCGATCACGGCGTGCACCCAGCTGTCCGAGGACGACAAGGTCTTCGTCGCCATCAATCCGCAGCAGACCGACTGCTACCTCCAGCAGCACCACGTCCCGACGATCGCCGGAAGCTTCCAGAGTGCCGAGTCCCCGGGGGGCACGCCCAATTTCACCCTCACGCCCCCACTGACGGCCTACGACCCGGTGCAGCTGGCCGTCTTCGCTCGCCGCGGTCTGTTCAAGGACAAGAAGGTCGGCCTGTTCGCCGGGCAGAAGACTGATGCGGCCGAGCTGCAGGTCGTCCAGAAGTCGCTGCACTCGCTCGGGGTCCGCGTGACCGAGAGCGCGGTCGACGCCGCACCGCCGGACGACCAGACGGCGTCCAACCAGCAGGTCGCGCTCATCACGGAACGCTTCCAACAGGCGGGTGTGAACGAGGTCGTCGCCGTCGGCACGGGCTCGACCATCTGGCCCGAGTCGCTGGCCGACAACCAGAGCACCTACAGCCCGCCGTGGATCGCCACGAGCGAGCCCAGCATCGAGGCCGCGGTCCTGGGCTCAGCCATCGCGCCGAAGTACCTCAAGAACGTCCTGACCTCCAGTCCGGTCCCCTCGAACTATCAGATCTGGCACACGCCGGCGGTCCAAAAGTGCGACACCGTGGTGCACAAGGCCTACCCCGCGCTCAAGATCACACCCCCGACGAACCCGCTCACCGGCTCGGACCAGACCTTCTACGCGGTGGAGGCGGCCTGCCTCAACCTCGCCCTGTTCGACTCGATCGCCAAGGCGGCAGGCAAGAACCTCACCGTGTCCAGTTTCACGCACGCCGGCTACGGACTCAAGAACGCGGCGATCCCGGGTGCGGGCGCACCGGTCTCCTTCGGACCCGGCCGGGCGTACGACATCGGACCGGTCTACCTCGTCACCTATGACGCGTCGCACAATGTGCTGCAGTTCGCCCCAACGCCCGCCGCGACCTGACGGCGGGCCGGAGGGCTACTCCGGGATCGTCATGTCCAGGACGAGCGCGGGCCAGGTGAAGCCGGACCCGGCACCCGCTCCACCCGGTTCGCCCGTCAACGCGTCGTAGAACTCGCGGAAGCCGTGCCGGTCGATCAGGCCGGTGAGTTGTCGGCGGAGCCGTCGGGCCCCGTCCCACCGTCCGAGCCGGGCGGCCACGAGGTAGGCCCAGTAGGCCGTGGCACCCCAGACGGCGTTGCCGTCCCATTGGACGTAGGCGCCGACACCGTCTCCCGGTACCAGGACGCCCGCAGCGAAGCCCCGGGGTCCCCACATCGGCCCGTCCGCGCCGAGGTGGCGCTCGGCCACACGCTGCGACAGGCCCGACTCCGCCAGGGCGCGGCTGGCCGCGGGGATCAGGCCCATCGCCCCGATGCCCTGCAGCTGGCGCGATCGGGTCAGGTCGTAGGCGACGAAGATCTGCCCCGCTTCCCACCACAGCAGCGACACCAGATCCTCTGCCACGCGTCCGGCCACGTCTTCGGCTTCCTGGGCCTCGGCGGCGCGGCCCCGGCTCCGGCAGGCGTCTGCCACCTCCTCGAGGGCCAACAGGTACCAACCGCAGACGGTGGGGTCGTACACGACGAAGCCGTGCCCTGCCGACAGCGCATTGTCGGGGGCCATGCCCGCGGCGCGGCCGGAGATGGTGAGCTCCTTGAGGCGGGGGAGGGCGGCACCCAGGCCAGCGGGGACCACGGTCTCCATGAGCGCGCTGCCCTCGGTTCCCGTCTCGAAGGGATGGAGCGCAACCGGGAGGGACCGGTCGCCCACCGTCCGAGAGCGCGCCAGGGCGTGCAGGTGCGCAAGGGCCTCGTCCAGGAGCGGGTCGGCCGGCGAACCGAGGGCCAGGGAGAGGCGAGCGGCGGCATACACGGGCGTGGGTGGATCGATGAAGGGTGTGCGATCCCCGTCGAACATGGGTCCGAAGAGGTTCTCGATGAAGCGTTGGTGTTCCTCGGCACCGGGGACGTAGCGCTGATGGGACAAAAGCCCGTCCGGCAGCCGGTTGGCCCGGTACAGGGTCGTCAGCTCTTCAACCGCCGCGTCGGGCTCGACGTGGAGCAGCGCCAGGGCGTGATAGCCGCTGTCCCAGGCAAAGAGCGCAGGGTAGCTCTCGCTGTTCGGTACGTGGAAGCTCCCGCCGAATGCCTCGATCCGGTGATCACGAAAGAGCGCGGCGCAGCGTTCGTCCAGGCTGAGGGGCACGCGTGACGGTCTACCAGGGCGGGTCGGGGGGAAGCCGGGCATCATGGTGCCCGACACCCCGCGCCGAACACGAGGGAGAGCGATGGAGATCCTGGACGAGGTCTGTGAGAAGGGCGTGATCGAGCGGCGTTTCGATCTGATGGTCGACGGAGAGATCGTGCCCGGGATCCACTGGTTGCCAGAGGCGTTCACCGCCCCTCATCCCACGGTGCTCATCGGTCATGGGGGGACACAGCACAAGCGGGTACCAAATGTCCTCGGCCTGGCCAGGAAGCTGGTGCGGCACGGCAACTACGGGGTCGTCTCCCTCGATGCTCCCGGCCACGGCGACCGGATGACCGAAGAGCAGAAGCAGGCTCGGGCAGAGCTTCTCGAGCGCCGAAGCGGCGATCGTCTCGCCCCGATATCAGAGCGACAGATGCGGGGGATGCGCGGCACCGCGTCCCAGGCGGTTGCCGAGTGGAAGGCCCTCCTCGATGATCTGGCCACCACGCCGCAGTGGGCCCAGGGGCCATTCGGCTATTGGGGTGTGTCGATGGGGACGGCATTCGGCATTCCGCTGCTCGCCAGCGAACCGCGAATTGTCGCCGCCGTACTCGGTCTCGGTGCGCTGAGGGAAGGCCAGGACGAGGTGCGTGAAGAGGCCGCACGAATCACGATCCCGCTCTTGTTCCTCTTCCAGTGGGACGACGAGCTCATGACGCGTGAGGGCGGCCTCGCCCTTTGGGACGCCTTCGGAGCCGGAGAGAAAACCGCGCACATCAATCCCGGACCGCATGTGGGGATCCCGCTCTTCGAGCGAGATGAGGCTCTCGCCTTCTACCAACGTCATTTTGACGGGTGAGACGGGTTCGGTTTAGAGCACCAGGTGCTCGTAGGTCTCCGGGTTCTGCATGTTCTCGGCGATGCGCGCCTTTTCCTGTTCCGCCGACTCGTTGGTTCGGAGGAGGAACGGCGCCAGGACCAGGCCGGCCAGGACGCATGCCGCGGCGATGAGCAGCGCCAGCTGGTAGCCGCCCGTCAGCGCAGCCAGAACCTGGTGTCCTTCGGCGACCAAGGACTTGGTGCGGTTGGTCGCGATCGTGCTCAGCACGGCCAGGCCCACCGCGGCCGCCATCTGCTGCGACACGTTCACGATGCCCGAGCCCAAGCCGGCATCGGCGCTCGGGATCTCGGACATCCCGATCTGCAAAAGCGGCATGAACGAGGCGCCGGCGCCCACGCCCAGCATGAGGAACGCAAAGAAGATCTTCGGAAAGTAGCCCGCGCCCTCGCCCGCGGACGCCAGCAGGAGCAGGCCACCCGCAGCGAGGAGCATGGCGGGGTACATCACGTTGTTGCCGAACCGGTTGACGAGGCGAACCGTGAGGCCGGCCGACATGGTCGCCATGCCCACCGTCGCCGGCATGAAGGCCAGTCCCGTCTTGATGGGGCTGTAGTGGAGCACGTGCTCGAGGTAGAGCGCGCCGATGAAGAAGGTCGAGAACATGCCCGTGGCCAGCAGGCCCCGGATTGCGCTCGAGCCGGTCAGGGTGCGCAGCTTCAAAATGCGCAGCGGCATGATCGGGTTTTCCAGTCTCGACTCGAGGATCACGAACGCGACGAAAAGGAGGACGGCGGCGCCCAGGATGCCCAGCGTGTGCGCCGAGACCCAGCCGTCGCTCGACGCGGTCACGATGCCGTAGATGCCGACCATCAGGGACAACGTCACCAACACGGACCCGGCCACGTCGACGCCCTGCTTGATGCCGAGGCCGACGTTCTCCGCCACCAAGATGCGGCCCAGGATCAGCGTGGCGATGCCGATAGGCACATTGACGAAGAAGATCCAGTGCCAGCTCAGTGCCTGCGTCAGCACGCCGCCGACGAGGAGCCCGATGGAGCCGCCGCCGACGGCGACGAACACGTAGGCGCTCATCGCCTTCGCCCGTTCGATGGGACTGGGGAACTCCGTCACGATGATGGCCACGATCACCGAGGCGGACAGCGCGCCGCCGATGCCCTGCACGAAGCGCGCCGCGACGAGCATGGCCTGGCTGTCGGCCGACCCGCAGGCGATGGAGGCGAGCGTGAACAGCGTCACCCCGGCCAGGAACACTTTCTTGCGGCCGATGAGGTCGCCCAGCCGGCCGGCCATGAGGAGGAAGCTCCCGAAGCTGATGAGGTAGGCGTCGACCACCCAGGTCAGGCCGGATTGGGTGAATTGCAGGCTGTGCTGGATGTCCGGGAGCGCCACGTTGACGATGGAGCCATCGAGGGCGTTCATGAACATGGCCAGGCACACGACGACCAGGGCGATCCAGCGCCGCCGGTCGCCGGCGGGGTCGTCGGTGCCGAGTCGGAGGGCGGGCATCGTGCCAGATGCGGGGATAGTCATGATCTCGGGACTATCCTAGAGGGGTGATGGATGTGGGCGTGCAGCAGCCGAGCCGTGACAGGGGCGTGAAAGGGAGCGGGACACTCGTGCTCCTCACCCGGCTGTCCCGCGCCGTCTTCGTCCGCAGCTCCGTGGAGCTGGTGGGGATGAACCTGAAGAACATGGTCGTGCTGGCCTACCTGCGTGACCATCCGGGCGCGTCGCAGCAGGTGATGACGGAGGATCTGTCTCTGGACTCCAACACGGGCGTGCTGGTGCTCAACGACCTCGAGGACCTCGACTACGTGGAGCGCCGCCGCGACCCGTCGGACCGCCGACGCCACCTCGTCGACATCACCGACGCCGGCCTCGGCGCGCTGGAGCGGGCGGAGGTGGCGCAGGGGAGCATCGAGGACGAGATTCTCAGTGGTCTGAGCGACGCCGAGCGGGTGACGTTCCGGCGGTTGTTGGTGAAGGCGCTGGCGGACCACCTGCCTCCCGGGAAGTAGCCCGTGTTGGCGATTCGGGGGCCTGTGTGCTGTCAGCGATGACTCTCGCCGGGCACCACCGATGCCGCGACGGCGCGCACGAAGGCAGCGAACTCAGCGGGGTGGGTGCGAGGGGCGAAGTGCCCGGCACCCGGTATCGAATGCAACGACGCGTCGGGTAAGCGCTCAGCGAGCCAACGGGCGCCGTACGCATGCTCCTCCGACGTGTCGGTTCCGTATCCGACGACGACCGGGACGGCGACATCCTCGAACGCGAACGGCGCATCGAGCTCGGATGCCATGTCCGCCTGGAAAGCCGGTCCTTCGAGCGCGGCGCTCGGCCTGCACCGCAGATGGGAGGCGGTCCCACGCTTCGTCGCCGAGCAACCTGCGGTACATCGTCTCGATCTCGTCGCCGGGCGCACCCGAGGACGCGACCTCCGCGTTGTACGCCTTCGTCCGCTCCGGCCACCAGTCGACCCAGGGCATTGGTGGCTCCCACAGGCCGAGGCCGGCAAAGGCGCCCGGCTGCAGCGTCGCCGCGAGCATCGTGGGATTCGACCCGAAGCTGTGGGCCACGACGACCGGAGGTCTCTGGCATGACTCCACGATCCCGACGAGGTCGTGCGCGTGGTCGGTCATCGCCCGTGCGGGTGTCGCCGCGCGCGATCGACCGTACCCGCGCCGGTCATAGACGACGACGTGCCGATCGCCGAGGTACGTGATCACGTTTCGGAACGCCGCCGAGCGATCAGGCGCACCATGGACGAGGATGATCGACAAGGGCGTGTGGGGACCGCAGTGCTCGACGTACAAGCCGGAATGGTTGATGGTGGTCACAGCGCCCTGGACTCAGAGCGGGCTCTTGGCGGCTGCCTCGGCGAGGAGCGGCGCGACGTCGCGGGGGAGGATCACCGACGCCGCCTCGGCCGCTCGGACTGCTTCTTGGTAGCGGGCGAGGTAGCCGTCGCGGCTCCCGTAGCGTTGGCGGACCTTTTCGAGCGGGAAGGCTTCGTGGGATCCCATGAGCCGGCCGAAGACGCCGGGCGTGCGTTGGATGGCGCTGTTGTGCGCCAACGGGACCGCAACATCGGGCAGCCGGATGCCGCCGCCCGCGATGCCGTCGGCGTCACGCACGATGGCGGGCGGGTCGCCGGCGAACTCGATCCGGGGTTGGATCGGTGGTGGCGGGCCGTCGCACATCCAGGTCTGCAGGTGATGGAGCGCGGCGTCGACCACCGGTGCCAGCGAGACCTGATTGATGCTCTGCATCGTCTCGTCGATGGGGATGGAGAAGCCGAAGTCCCGCTCCTGCCGGGGCGCTGACGAGGCGATGGCCTGCAGGGACACGTGCGACGCCCCGGCCACCTCCCAGTAGCGGAAGCGGTCGGTGTCAGGCTGGCGGACCCCGTAGCAGGAGGTCGCCTCGCACTCGGTGTTGAGCACCATCACGGGTATCCCCAGGTCGTCGCGCAGGAGGTGCTCTCCTTCGGGGATACGGGGTTGGTTGGCGTCGCCGGCCGCATCCGGGACCGTCAGGACGGCGTCGCCGACCTCGAGCGAGGTCCCGCCGCCGAAGTACATGACGAGGAAGAAGGCGTCGAAGCGCCGGGTGATCGGCTGGACCGCGTTGGCGTAGGTGGCCAGACGTGCGGCCGACTGCGAGGCGCCGTCCGCGACGAGGCGGCGCACCTCGAGTCCACCCATCGGATCGAGGTCGCCGCGCCGACGATCGGGCGCCACGAGGTTGGCCGCCTGCGTGAAGATGTCGAACGAGTAGTCGTCACTCGGGATGGAGAGCGAGCCGTAGCGTTCCGGGTCCCAGGCCCGCAGTCCCTGGGGGTTCTCGGCCCGCCCGTGCACGCCGACGCGCTGGGCGGACACGGCGGCATAGGCGTAACCCTCCTCGAACAGCTCGGCGCTGTCGCCGGCCCCGAAATTCTCGTACCCGGCCGAGACGTTGTTCCACAGCACGAGCACCGTCCCGTTGAAGCGGGCAGGGTCCTCCGGGCGGACCACCACCATGCGAGTCCTGTACGGCATGGTCTCCACGGGTTCGACCTGCCAGTGCCCGTCCCACCCGAGCTCCGTGCCCGGCACCGGTCCGTACCGGGACGCCTCGCCTTCGACGAAGTACTCCTCCTGGCGGTAGCCCAGCGCGGCGAGGTCGAGCACCGGGCCGCCGAAGGCCCATCCCTTGCTGCCGCCCGTCACCGGTCCCCTCACGCGTGCCATGTCACCCCCCACAGGGCGTCACCTCCTCGTCGCTTGGGATTCACGCGCCACCTCGGAGCTCGCGTTTGAGCACCTTGCCCGGATGGATTGCGCGGCAGCGCGTCGAGGAACGTGATCTCCTTGGGGACCTTGAAACGCGCCAGCTGGGCCCGGCAGTGCTCGAGGAGCTCTTCCGTGGTCACGGTCGCATCCTCGCGCAGCGACGACGAAGGCGACCGGCACCTCGCCCCATCGCTCATCGGGTCGTCCGACCACGGCGGCCTCGAGCACCGCGTCGTGCTCGTACAGCACCCGTTCGACCTCGGAGCCGGCGATGTTCTCACCGCCGGACACGATCATGTCCTTGAGGCGGTCGACGATGAAGAGATAGCCGTCGTCGTCGCGGACCCCGATGTCGCCGGTATGGAACCAGCCGCCGGCGAACGCGGCCGCCGTGGCGTCGGGGTCCCGCCAGTAGCCCTTGAAGACCTTCGGTCCGCGCAGGACGATCTCGCCCCGCTCGCCGGGCGGCACGGGACCTTCCGTCGTCGTCCCAGATGTCGAGCTCGAGGTAGAGGCAGGGGCGGCCCACGCTGCCGAGCTTGGTGACGATGCTGTCCCGGTCGAGGAAGGTGTCGCCGGAGACCGTCTCGGTCAGGCCGTACGCATCGGCGAACCAGGCCGAGGGAAAGACGCGCTGGATCCGCTCGATCAGCGGGATCGGCATCTTCTCGCCGCCGTTGATGATCGAGCCGCACCGAGGAGAGATCGCGCTGTTCGATGTCGGGCAACGCCATGATCGGCGTTGACCATCGCGGGCGCCAGCCACACGGTCGAGACCCGGGACCGCTCGAGCTCGTCGACCACGGCGGCGGCGTCGAACGCCCGGTGGATGATGGTCGTGGCACCCGCGGCGATCAGCGAGGTGGTCGTGAGGTCGAGCGCACCGACGTGGTACAGCGGTCCGCAGGCGAGCCCGAGGTCGGCGCCGGTGAAGCCGAACTCGACGATGTGGGCGAGGTTCTTCCAGGCCAGGTTGGCGTGGGTGATCATCACGCCCTTGGGCCGGCCCGTCGTCCCCGACGTGTACATGAGGCGGTGGACGTCGTCGGCCGCGGTCGGGACGCGTGCGGCGTGACCCGGGGCGGCCCGCAGCTCGGGCAGGGACGTCCACCCGTCCCGGGTGGAGGCGAACGACGCAGGCTCGCACGAGCGTGGCTTCGAGACCCTCGCGTCGCCTCGTCGGCGAGCGTCGGCGAGCGCCTCGTCGCACACGAGGGCGCGGGCCCCCGAGTGCTCGAGGATGTAGCGCACCTCGGGTGGCGGCGAGCCGCCAGTTGATCGGCATGGCGATCGCGCCGAGGTAGTTGGCGGCGAAGATCGTCTCGAGGAACTCGGGGCAGTTGTACGAGAGCAGGCCGACCACGTCACCTCGGCCGACGCCGTGTTGGGACAGCCCGCCGGCCAGCGCGGCCACCCGCGCGGCCATCTCGCCGTAGGTCGTGCGCTCGCCCTCGAAGATCGTGATGGCCTTGTCCGGGGAGCGGGTCGCGTGGTGGGCGAGCACGGCGAACCAGTTGATGTCGGCCCTGCATCGGCTGGGTCCGGTGTCACGAGAAGCGCCCCTCCGGCTCCGCGTCCGGCGGCCCGCTAACGCTCGCTAGCGATGGCACGGGCGGAACCGACCGGTGATTCTCGGAGCGCAAGCGCGAACTGGGAGGCGCGCCACGAGGCGATCATCGACACGTCGGCACAGCGTCTTCGCCCGGCGCGGCTACCACGCCACGGGCATCACGGAGCTCTGCGCGGCCAACGACCTCGGCAAGGGCGCGCTCTACCACTACATCGGCTCCAAGGAGGAGCTGCTCGCCGCCATCCACGACCGGGTGATGGACGAGGTGATGCTCGGCGCCGACCGCGTGGCCGAGGCGGGCGGGTCGCCGCCGCAGCAGCTGGCCATGCTCGGCGACGAGCTGCTCGACGTGATCCACCGCTACCCGGATCACGTCTGGGTCTTCCTGCACGAGTTCCCGGCGCTCACCGGCGAGCGGGCCGACGCAGTTCCGCAAGCGGCGCCGGGCCTACGAGCGCCGGGTCGAGGAGGTCCTGCAGGCCGGCGTCGAGTCGGGCGAGTTCCGTGACCTCGAGCCCCGGCTCACGGCGCTGGCCTGGCTCGGCATGCACAACTACACCTACCTGTGGCTGAAGGCCGGCGGCGAGCTGTCGGCCCGGGACGTGGCGAAGCCGTTCGCCGACATCTTCATGCACGGCATCACCAGCCCCTCCGCCGACCCGCCCGCCTAGCTGCCTCAAGGCGCCGAGTAGCCGCCGTCGACGACGATCGCCGAGCCGGTCGTCCAGCGCGAGGCGTCGCTCGCCAGGTAGGAGTACGCGCCCACGAGGTCGGTGGCCGACCCGAGCCCGAGGGGATGGCGTCCGGCAATGGTCGTCGAGCGCCTCGGCCGGGAGGTCGTCGTGGATCGCCGAGCGGAACGTCCCCGGGCACACGCAGTTGACGCGGATGCCGTCGCGGGCGTACTCGACCGCGGCGACCTTGGCGAGCTGGATCACGGCGGCCTTGGTCGCGCAGTACGGCGCCGCGTGGGACCACGCCGTCAGG
This sequence comes from uncultured Acidimicrobiaceae bacterium, assembly GCA_963719485.1. Classification (GTDB taxonomy): domain Bacteria; phylum Actinomycetota; class Acidimicrobiia; order Acidimicrobiales; family RAAP-2; genus Bog-473. The sequence goes on along the minus strand of OY970387.1, from coordinate 581,680 downwards.
CCGGAGACCGACGCGGTCAGCACGATCGAGCCCGACCGCTGCGGGCGCATCACGCCCACCGCGGCCCGGATGCCGTTGACCGCGCCGAGGACGTTGACCCGGAAGGCACGCTCCCAGTCCTCGGTCGTCGAGGTTGTGGATGCGGCCGTTCGGCGAGAGGACGCCGGCGTTGCTGATCAGCACGTCGAGGCGACCGAAGCGCTCGACGGCCAGCGCGACCACGGCCTCGACCTGGGCGTAGTCGCTCACGTCGGCCAGGATCGTCTCGACCGCGCCGTCCGCCGGCCGCCAGGTCCGCGACGGTCGCGTCGAGCGACGATGCGCTGACGTCGCTGAGCACGAGGTCGGTGTCGGGCTCGCCCGCGAACTCGCTGCGGACAGGGCCGCCCCGAGCGCGCCGCCGGCGCCGGTGATGGCGACGACCCGCCGCGCCGGCGTCATGCGAGCAGGTAGCCGCCGTCGACGTTGAGCACCGTGCCGGTGATGAACGCCGACGCGTCGGAGGCCAGGAACTGGTAGGCGCCGCGGCCAGATCGGTGGACGCGCCCCAGCGCCGCTGCGCGGTGTGGCCCGTGATGGCGGCCGACGAGCTCGGGGTTGGTCATCCACGGCTCGGCCAGGGGTGAGTCGAACCATCCCGGTGCGACGACGTTGACCGTGATGCCGGCGGGCGCCAGGTCGAGGGCGAGGCCCTTGGCCAGGCCCACCAGGCCGGCCTTGGAGGCGCTGTAGGCGCAGAGCCCCTTGCGCGGCCGCTCGCCGAGGACCGAGCCGGTGAAGATCAGTCGCCCGCCTTCGCCCATGACCCGGGCGGCGGCGCGGGCGCCGAGGAACGCGCCGGTGAGGTTGACCTCCATGACCTGCCGCCAGACCGAGGCGTCGGTCTCGCGCGGGCCGGCCACGACCGGCGAGATCCCGGCGTTGCAGATCCACGCGTCGACGCCGCCCCACTCGGCCACGGTGGCGTCGGCCACCGCTTCGTTGAAGTCCTCGTCGGTGACGTCGCCGCTGAGCACCAGCGACGGCCCGGGCAGGCGCGTCGGCGACCGCCTTGAGGTCCATCTCGGTCCGGGCGACGAGCGCCACCGACGCCCCGGCCCGCGAGAACGCATGGGCGAGCAGGGCGCCGAGGCCGCGGCTGGCGCCGGTGATGACGACCCGCTTCCCCGCGACCGCGCCGGGGTCCGGGAACGACTCGGGGATCTCGATCTGGTCGGACATCGCTTTGCTCACGTTGTACCGATCAGTACAATACACCGTCGATGACCGCCGGCCTCTTCTCGCCCGCCGCGTTCCCTGCGGTCGACCTCGTCGAGATGCACCGGCGCATGCTGCTCATCCGGGGCTTCGAGGAGCGGGTCGCCGCGCTTTACCGCGACGGCGTGGTCCCGGGTTTCGTGCACCTCTCCATCGGGCAGGAGGCGACGGCCGTCGGTGCCTGCTGGCCGCTTGGGCCCGGCGGACGTCATCACCTCCACCCACCGCGGCCACGGCCACTGCCTGGCCAAGGGCCTCGACCCGCTCGGGATGTTCGCCGAGCTGATGGGCAAGGACCAGGGCACGCAACCGCGGCCGCGGCGGCTCCATGCACATCGCCGATCCGAAGCTCGGGATCTTCGGCGCCAACGGGATCGTCGCCGCGGGGCTGCCCATCGCCGTGGGCGCGGCGACCGCCGCGCAGCTCCGAGCCGACGGCAGCGTCGCGGTGGCGTTCTTCGGCGACGGCGCGCCGGCGCAGGGCGCGTTCCACGAAGCCATGAACCTCGCCGCGGTCTGGCAGCTGCCGGCGGTCTTCTTCTGCGAGAACAACGGCTACGCCGAGTTCTCCCCGGCTGCCACCCAGCATGCGGCGTCGCTGGAGCAGCGGGCCGCCGGGCTACGGGATCCCGTACGTCGCGGTCGACGGCAACGACGTCGTGGCGACAGCTGCTGTGACCGAGGACGCCGTCCTGGCCGCCCGCGCCGGACGCGGCCCGGCCGTCGTTGAGGCGGCGACCTACCGCTGGCACGGGCACTACGAGGGCGACCCGCAGCGCTACCGCACACCGGAGGAGCTCCGGGAGTGGGAGGCGCGTGACCCGCTCCTGGTGCACGAGCCGCGGCTCCGTGAGGCCGGTGTCGGGGACGAGCGAGATCAAGGCGCTCGAGTCGTCGGTGGCCGACGAGCTCGACGGAGCGGTCGAGGCGGCCCGGCGCCTGGCCGGCCCCGATCCCGTCCACGGTGACGCACTTCGTGCGTCCGCGCCAGGCCCGACCGGCGAGGAGCCGGTCCCGCCGGTACCGGATGCCCCGGTGTTCCGCACCATGGACGCGGTGCGCACCGCACTCGAGGCTGAGCTCGCCGCGGACGACCGTGTCTTCGTCGCCGGCATCGACGTCGGGGCCGGCGGCAACGTCTTCGGGCTCACGCGCGGCCTGGCCGACGAATTCGGTTCGCGGGTGCGCGACACCCCGATCCTCGAGACGGCGATCATCGGCCTCGGCGTCGGTGCCGCCATGGCCGGGATGCGGCCCGTGGTCGAGCTGATGTACCTCGACTTCCTCGGCGTGTGCTTCGACCAGCTGCTCAACCAGGCGGCCAAGCTGCCCTTCATGACCGGCGGGGCCGCCGAGATGGCCCTCACGGTGCGGACCCAGTTCGGCGCCGGTCGATCCTCGGGGAGCCAGCACTCCCAGAGCCTCGAGGCGCTGCTGGCGCACATCCCCGGGCTGAGCGTCGTCATGCCGTCGACACCGGCCGACACCTACGGCCTCCTCCGGGCGGCCATCCAGGACCCGAATCCGGTCGTCTTCATCGAGAACCGGCTGCTCTACGGCATGAAGGGGCCGCAGCCGCCGCCCGACTACCTCCTCCCGATCGGCAAGTCGGTGGTCGTGCGCGCCGGAACCGACCTCACCGTGGTGTCGATCTCACGGATGGTCCATGAAGCGGTCGCCGCCGCCGAGAGCCTGCAGGGGGAGGGCATCTCCGTCGAGGTGATCGATCTGCGGACGGTGGCGCCACTCGACATGGCGCCGATCCTCGAGTCGGTCGCACAAGACGAGCCGGCTCCTCATCGCCCACGAGGCGGTCGTGCCCTTCGGCATCGGGGCGGAGATCGCCGCGACCGTCGCCCGCGAGGGCTTCTGGGACCTCGATGCACCCATTGAGCGGGTCGGCGCCGCGACGACGCCGCCTCCCTACGCGCCCGAGCTCGAACGGGCCTGGCTGCCCGACCGCGACGACATCGCAGCCGCGATCCGTCGCCTGGCGGCGGTGTAACGCAGCAGACCGTGTCACTCCTTGCCGGTGTGACTCAGCAGCCCAACTGGCGTGCGATCACCAGGTGCTGGATCTCGTTCGTGCCCTCGCCGATCTCGAGCACCTTGGCGTCGCAGTAGAAGCGGGCGACCGGCGTCTCGAGCATGTAGCCGAGGCCACCGTGGATCTGGACCGCCTCCGAGGCCGCCCAGGTCGCGGTGCGACTGGCCTTCAGCTTGGCCATGGCCGCCTCCTTCTGGAACGGCTGCCCGCTGTCACGGAGGTAGGCCGCCCGGTAGGTGAGCCAGCGCGCCGCCTCGAGCTCGGTGGCGATGTCGGCGAGCTTGAACTGCACCGCCTGGAACTTCGAGATGGGCTGTCCGAATTGCACGCGCTGTCGCGCGTAGGCGGTGGCGAGGTCGAGCACGGCCTGCGTCAGGCTCAGCGACAATGCCGCGATGGAGATGCGTCCGATCTCGAGTGTGCGGAGGAATTGGTTGATCCCCAGGTTCGGGTCACCGAGGAGATGCTCGTCCGGAACCCAGACGTCGTCGAGGAACAGCTCCCGCGTGTCGAGGCCGCGCCAGCCGATGCCCCGCATCTTCGGCCCCATGGTGAAACCGGGTGTGTCCTTCTCGACGACGAAGCTCGCAAACCTCGGTTCGTCGCCCTCCGCGGTTTCCATACGGGCCAGCAGGGTCACGCCGAACGACATGTCCGTTCCTGCGTTCGAGATGAACGCTTTGCGGCCATTGACGAGCCACCCGCCGTCACGCGCCACGGCCCGGGTGCGGATGCCGCGTGCGTCGGAGCCGGCGTCGGGCTCGGTCAGCCCGAAGGCGCCGAGGGCCCGTCCCTCCGCGAGCGGTCGCAGCCAACGCTCGCGCTGGTCGTCGTTGCCGAAGAGGTAGAGGGGCAGCGAGCCGATGGTGGCGTGGGCCTGCCACGCCGCCGCCACCGACTGGTCCGCCAGGCCGATCTGCTCCATGGCAGCCACGAAGCCGATCGTCGACATGCCGATGCCGCCCCACCGCTCGGGGATGAGGATGCCCAGAAGCCCGAGCGCACCCATCTCCCGGAGCAGGTCCGTTGGGCACCGTGCCTCCTCCCAGGCCAGCGGCGCACGAGGTGCGATCTCGCCCTGGGCGAAGTCGCGGCAGAGGTCGACGAGATCCTGTTCCGATTCGCTCAGCGAGAGATCCACGGCCCGATCCTCCCTTACCGAGGAGGGCGGAGGTGCGCCGTGAACGCGGCCGACCAGGCCATGAGGTCCGCCGGGACGGTATAGCCCTGTTCGTCGTTGATGGCGGCCCAGTTCTCGGCGACGTCCTCGATGCTCGGTGTCGGGGTGGGGTGGAGGTAGCCCGGCGTCGAGGCGATGAAGATCCGGGCGAAACGCCCGGCGCCGGCGGCATAGATCTCGCCACTCACCGGGCAGGCCTCGTGCGCCAGGTAGGCGACCATCGGTGCGACGAGGTCGGGTGCCATCGGCGAGGTGTCGCCGTCCCCGATAGGGGAGTCCGCCTCATCGGCGGGCTGGCCCGCCATCCGCGTCAAGGCCGCCGGAGCGATGAGGTTGACCTTGATGCCGTGGGCGGCGCCGGCGGTCGTGAGGCTGCGGGTGAGGCCGATGACGGCCGCCTTGGCCGTCGCGTAGGAGACGTTCTCGGGCAATCCGAAGATCCCCGTCGAGGTGGTCATGACGATGCGGCCGTAGCCCTGCTCCACCATGTGTGGCCACGCCGCCCGCGCCGTGTTGAACGACCCGAACGTGTGGACGGCCAGATGGCTGGCGAGGTTGCCCTTGTCCGCGTCGGGGAAGCCCGCCCATCGGATGATGCCGGCATTGTTCACGAGGATGTCGAGACGTCCGAACCGCTCGACGGCCGTGTCGATCACCGCCTGTCCCCCGCGGCGCTGGCCACGTCGTTGCCGTCGGGGACGGCCACCCCACCCGCGCCGACGATCTCCGACGCGACGGCGGACGCCACCCCGGTGTCCGCTCCCGCGCCCTCCATCGATCCGCCCAGGTCGTTCACCACGACACTGGCGCCCCGTCCGGCAAGAAGCAGCGCATGGGCCCGGCCGATGCCGCGCCCCGCGCCGGTGACGACCGCGACGCGTCCTTCGAAGCTGTGCTCGCTCACGTCGATCGCGCCGTTTCGGTCTTGCCGACCTGAAGGATTCTCTAGTACCGGGATGACGTCGCGGCCAGAGGAGCCGTGAACCCCAGGAGGCCACCGAGGGTGCCGCCGACCATCGCCGCCCGCTCGTCCGGCGGGACATCGGTGAACAGCTCGGACATGAGCTGTCGGCTGCCGCGGAACGTCCCCTCTGCGTGCGGGTAGTCGTTGCCCCAGACGATCGTCGACAGACCGGTGATGTGCCGGCAGGCAACCGCGACCGGGTCGTCTTGGAACGAGACGTGGAACTGGCGCCGGACGTACTCGCTCGGCATCAGCGGGTAGGGCCATTTCTCGTTCAGCCGGAACAGTTGGGCGATGCCGCTCTGCTCGTTGGCGGGGCGGCTGTCGTCCCAGACACCGAGCCACCAGTCTGCGTCCTGGCCGATGCCGGTGACCCAGCACTTGTCCATGCTGCCCACCAACGACGCGAGCCAGTGCGCGTTGAACTCGATCAACGCGAAGTGGAGGTCGGGGTAGCGCTCTGGGACTCCTCCGCCGATGAGCTCGCAGATGACCTGCTGGGGGACGATGGTGCTGTAGATCGCCTGCGTGACCATGCGCTTCGACGCTGACTTCTCGGTCATGGGCTGGTTGACCTGGGCGGCGTTCTCCATGACGACCTTGAGTGTGGTGGAGGCCGGGTCGTTGACCTTGACCCCGCCCGTCTGCGTGTGGATGAACACGTGCACGCCGTTGGCCTGGGCCGCCGCCCAGACGGGATCGAAGTCCCGTGAGTAATAGGGCTTGGGCGGCGTCGCCGGTAGGAGGATGCCACGGAAGCCGCCGGCGGCGACCCGCTCAATCTCGGCGACCGCATCGCCGACGTCGGTCAGCGGAATGGGAGCCGTGGGCGCCAGACGCGCGAAGTACGGGGTGAAGCGCTCCATGATGTAGTCGTTGTAGACGCGGGCGTGCGCGATGGACAGTTCGTGGTCGTCCGAGTAGAGGCCGAAGAGTGAGAGGTTCGGGTGCATGACCCCGACGTCGACGCCGTCGGAGGCGAGGTCCTCGACGATCATGTCGGGGTCGCCCTCGGGCATCCGGCCGCCGGTCTGGCGGTAGCGGGAAATGGTCCAACCCTCGAACCCGGGCGTGTGCAGTCTCCGGAACAGGCGCGCCCCGCCGTCGACCAGTGGCTCGATCTCGAAGTCGTCCTCCCAGACTCCCCGGTCCCGCAGGTTCTTCGGCAGGCGGGTGACGAAGAGATCGATGGGTTCGAGGATGTGCCCGTCGGCGGAAACGACGAGTTGCTTCTCTGCCATGGTTGTGCCCTTCCTGCGCGGGACGCAAGATCTCTGTGACCGCGCGCGCGGACGCGGTACTCTGCGCGCGGATTCTAGACCAACCGGTCGGTACAGACAACGCCGACCAGGCCGACCGCGGCGCACCGCGGCCAGAAGGAGAGAGGACCATGAGCAAGCGGTGGAAGCAACGCCCACCTGGCTCGACGTGGGGCGACTGGGGTGACGACGACGAGCTCGGCCGCATCAACCTGCTCACTCCCCAAAAGGTGCTCGAGGGCGTGCGCGAGGTCGAGGCCGGCATCAGCTTCTGTCTCAGCCTGCCCCTCGACTACCCCGGAGGTACCGCGTTGAACCAACGACGGTACCCGCCGGTCATCTCGCCGACGGAGGACATGGACGGCAATCCCGACACCTTCTACAACGTCCCCATGAGCACCATGGACACGTTCGGGGACCCCAAGTACGTGGATGTGTGGGCGGATGACGTCGTCACCCTCTCCCTGCAGTACTCGACGCAGTGGGACTCACTGGCGCACGTCGGTGCCGAGTTCGACGCCGACGGCGACGGGGTCGACGAGGCCGTCTACTACAACGGCTATCGCGCGGGCGTCGACCTCGTGGGCCCGAAGCAGGACGCCGCGGGTGACGGCGGCAGCCACCGGAGCTTCGCCCACCACCTGGGTCTGGAGCACATGGCGGCGACCGGCGTGCAGGGTCGGGGTGTCCTGGTCGACCTGGCCCATCACCTGGGCCATGCGTGGCGCGGGGTCGACCTGCAGACACTTCTGGAGATCATGGCGGCCGACAATGTGGTGGTCGAGCCGGGCGACATGCTCCTGCTGCACACCGGGTTCGCCACCGAGATCTTGAAGTGGAACCGCAACCCCGATCCGGTGAAGATCCACACGCTGTGCACGTACCTCGACGCTCGTGACGAGTCGCTGCTGGAGTGGATCAGCGACTCGCGGATCTCTGCTCTCGTGGCGGACAACTACGCGGTGGAGGGCATGGTCGGCAAGGACCGCGACCCGAGTCGCCATTCGTTCTTGCCCATTCACCACCTGTGCCTGTTCCGGCTCGGCGTCCCCCTCGGCGAGATGTGGTACCTGCACGAACTGGCGTCGTGGCTGCGCGCGCACGACCGCAGCCGCTTCCTGCTCACGGCGCCGCCGCTGCGGCTGCCAGGAATCGTGGGCTCCCCGTTGACGCCGGTGGCGACCGTCTGACCAGCGACGCCGCGAGTGGGGCCGTTCAGGCTCCCGTTGGCGCCGGGTCCGGCGAACGCGTCAGCCGGAACGCTTCGTAGCCACTCTGCGTGACCTTGTCGATCTCCGCCAGGAGCTTGGGCCGACCGGCGGAGTTCAGGAGGTACTTCCGGGGCTTCCCGGGGATATTGGTGCCGAAGTAGTAGCTGCTCTCGCCAAAGGAGGGAGCCTTCGTCGCCCAGCGATCGACCATGGCGGTCCACTTGTCCTCGGCCGTCGGGTCGACCTCTATCGCGTCGAAGCCCTGCGTCGCGCAGGTGGATGAGCGTGTCGGTGACGAAGTCCACCTGATCCCCGTTGTAGCGGGGATTGTTGCCGGCGGCGGCGTGCGGCCCTCCGGGGAAGAAGAAGTTCGGGAATCCCGCCGTCTGGATGCCGAGGAAGGTCCGCGGCCCATCGGCCCAATGGTCGGCGAGCGCGAGACCGCCCCTGCCGCGGATGTCCATCCGCGCCAGCGCGCCCGTCCCGAAGTCGAACCCCGTCGCCCACACGACGATGTCGAACGTCCGCTCGCCCTCGCTCGTCTCGATTCCGCCTTCGGTCATGCGGAGGATCGGCGTCTGCTGCAGATCGACGAGGTCCACGTTCGGCTGGTTGTACACCTCGTAATAGCGTGTGACGAACGGAGGCCGCTTCTCGCCGTAGCGGTGATCCTTGGGGGTCAGCCGCGCTGCTGTCTCGGGATCCTTCACGATGCTCCGGATCTTCCCAGCGAGGAACTCGCACCATTCCTCGTTGGCGTCGAAGTCGAACATAAGGTCGCTGTAATTGCTGGTGAGCTTGGAGAAGCCGGGGCTTCTCCACATCTGCTCGAAGAAGGCCCGGCGCTCCTCTTCCGAGTCGTCGAAGGTGGCGCGATCGTTGGGAGGGTGGAGGAATCCGCTCGGCGACGTCTGCAGCGTGTCGCACATGGCGTCGAAGTCCTTCCGGAGCTGCGCCTGCTCGTCGGGCGTGATCGGCGCATTGTTGAGCGGGGTGCACCAGTTCGGAGAGCGCTGGTAGACCGTCAGCGATGCCACCTCGCCTGCGATGGCCGGGATGATCTGCACACCGCTCGACCCGGTGCCGATCACCGCGATGCGCTTGCCGGCGAAGTCGACGGGTACAGCCGGCCACAGCCCCGTGTGGTACGACGCACCGCCAAAGCCCTCTCGTCCGGGCGCGTCCGGGTAGTACGGCACCGAGAGGACGCCCGTCGCGGCGATGAGGAATCGTGCCCGGACGGCCGTGCCGTTCGTGGTCTCGACCGTCCATGTCGAGGACGGCTCGTCGTACACGGCGGACGCGACGCTGGCCCCGAATCGCATGTGGCGGCGCAGGTCGAACCGGTCGACCACGTGGTTGAGGTACCGCTCGGTCTCCGGTTGCTCTGCGAAGTGCTCCTGCCACTCCCATTCTTCGAACAGCTCTTGGGAGAACAGGTAGGCGTACGTGTAGCTCTCCGAGTCGAACCGCGCCCCCGGGTAGCGGTTCCAGTACCAGGTACCGCCGACCCCGTCCCCCGCCTCGAGCAGCTGGGCCGAGAAGCCGGCCTCGAGGGCGCGGTAGAGCTGGTAGATACCGGTGATGCCCGCACCCACGACGAGGACCTCGACGTCCTTCGGAAGCCGGCTCGAGCTCCGGTCGGGTGCGGGTTCGTTGGATGTCATGAGCCTCCGCGGCGAAGGGACTGTGGTTGGGCAGCCGGTCCACCGGCACGCCCATCATGCGCTCCCGGACGGCCGCTGCGGATTGTACCGACCGTTTAGTATAACTTGTCCACCGGTGCCCGCTTGGGGCCCGAGGAGGCTCACGTGATGGCTGTCCGGACGACGGAAGAACGCGCCGCCGAACCTGCAGTGCCCGGTGACCAGCGCGACCGCGTCCGCTCGGGCTCATGAGCGGTTCAGCCGGGGGTGCCCGGCGGGTGGCCGTCGTCACCGGCGGAGGATCGGGCATCGGACTGGCCGTCAGCGAGCGGCTCGCCGCCGATGGGCTTGCCGTGGCGGTCTTCGATCGCGACGGCGAGGCAGCCGACGCTGTGGCGGGCAAGATCAGCGCCGACGGAGGGAAGGCGATCGGGGTCACCGTCGACGTGACCCAGCGTGACCAGATCGATGCGGGCGTGACGCAGGTCCGGGAGCAACTGGGCCGCCCGACCGTCCTCGTGAACAACGCCGGTCTTCACGCCGTCGACCCGTTCTTGTCGATCTCACCTGACAAATGGCACCGTATCCTCGAGGTGAACCTCACCGGAACGTTCAACTGCTGTCAGGCGGTCGTGCCGGACATGGTGGAGGAGGGTTGGGGGCGCATCGTGAACATCTCGTCGTCGAGCGCGCACAGCGGGCAAGGGTTCATGACGCACTACGTGGCGGCCAAGTCAGCCGTGATCGGGTTCACCAAGTCGCTCGCGCTCGAGCTCGGGCCCAAGGGCGTGACCGTCAACACCATTCCGCCGGGATTCATCGACACGCCGATGCTGCGGCGCCAGGAGAGCAAGGGCCTCCTCGGCGAGGGCGTCGACCACCACGCAGCGCTGACGCCGGTACGGCGGATCGGTCAACCTGAAGACGTGGCGGCCATGTGCTCGTTCCTCGTGCGCGACGAGGCCAGCTATGTCACCGGTCAGGTCCTGGGGGTCAACGGTGGCCGCAACACCTGAGTCACCGCGGCTCCGGCCGCTCCCGCCGAAGGAATGGCCCGAGTCCATGCGCGAGGCGTTCGCCGTGCTCCGGCCCCCCGCGGATCGCCCCCGGCCGGAGGGGCGCCCGAAGGGCCTCAACGCGCTCGGGATGCTGGCGTGGCACCCCGAGCTCGCCCGCGCCTACAACATCTTCACCGGTCAGATGCTCTACGGATCGACGCTCACTCCCCGCCAGCGCGAGCTTCTCGTCCTGCGCGTTGCCGCGGTGCGCGATTCGCAGTACGAGTGGGCACAGCACTTCGCCAGCGCAACCGACAACGGCATCGATGTCGACGAAGCGGAGCGCGTGGCCGTCGGCCCGGAAGCGCCCGGGTGGACCGACCTCGAGCGCGCATTGCTCCGGGCCGTCGACGAGCTGGTGGCTGACGCGCGCATCGGAAACGGGACGTGGGCGATCCTGGCGGCGGAGCTCGACGAGCAGCAGCTGATGGACGTCGTCTTCACCGTCGGCGTCTACGAGGTCTTCGCCATGGCTCTCCGCACGTTCGCGGTGCCGCTCGACGACGATCTGAAGCCGCAATGAGCGAGTTCCGGCCGATTACAATCGCCGCCGAAGGCCTCTGAGAGGGAATGGGCCACATGGCGATCGTGGATCGGAAATGGTCGGCACTCCCGGTGCCGTACGCGATGGAGTATGCGGACCGGGTGCCCAAGCAGCGCTACTTCGACCCCGACTTCTACCGCATGGAAGTCGAGATGCTCTGGTCGCGGACGTGGCAGATGGCATGCCGACTCGAGGAGATCCCGCAACCACGCGACTTCGCCGAGTATGAGATCTTCGATCAGTCGGTTGTCGTGGTGCGCACTGACGACATGGGCGTACGGGCGTTCCAGAACGCCTGCCGGCACCGAGGGGTCAAGGTCGTCCAGGGCCGGGGGACGTGCGAGGGCACCTTCATCTGCCCCTTCCACGGCTGGTGTTACGGCCCTGATGGCACGAACACGTTCGTCACACGTTCGAAGACGTTCGCCGAGCACAACCTACAGCCCGAGGACCTCAACCTCACGCCAGTGCGGTGCGAGATGTGGGGCGGCTGTGCCTGGATCAACATGGACGATGATGCGCCTCCGCTGCGCCAGTGCATCGAGCCGTTCGCCACCGTCATGGACGCCTGGAAGGTGGAGTCGCTGCGGACCGAGAAGTGGTTCGCGTGCCGCCTCCCGGTGAACTGGAAGCTGGCCGAAGAGGCCTTCATGGAGCAGTACCACGTCGTCGAGACGCATCCCCAACTCGTCATCGGCGGGCGAGACGTGTCGCGCACCGGTGGTACCACCGATCCGCGTACGGTCATCGATGCGGAGATCCACTATCTCCGCACGATGAGTGAGGGCATGGACGGGATGGTGCACGCCAACGACGTCCGGGTTGCCGAGGGTCTGCGCGACATCGAGCTTCCCGACGACCCGGAGTCGGCCATCGCGACCTGGCTCAAGACACTCAACGACGAAGTCGTGCGTTGGCACCGGGATGCGGGCAGTGACATCCCCGACCTCAACGACCTCGAAGCGCGGGGACTGAACGAGCCGATGGGGTACTGTTTCCCTCACTCTTTCGTGCTGCCCATGTACAGCAGCGCGTCTTCGTACCGCTTCCGCCCGTTGGGGCCAGAGGAGACCTTGATGGAGATCTGGTCGCTCACGCGGTTCCCGGAGGGTCAGGAACCTGTGAAGCCCGCGCCGCCGGAGGTCTGGGAGTTCGACGATCCACGGTGGCCGCCGATACCCGCCCAGGACTTCTCGAACCTGCCGAGGCAACAGAAGGGCCTGCACGCCAAAGGGTTCGAGTACATGCGGCTGTCCGAGCGAGCGGAGGGAGGCGTCTCGAACTTCGAGCGGTTGGTCGACGGCTTCCTGGCCGGACTTCCTTACCAGAGGCTGCTCCCGGCGCTCGAGGCCGTCAACGTCGACCCTCTCGAGAGCCCGGTCGCCGATCTCGGCTTTTGAGATCGGACGTTGATGGAGAACGAGGGGACATGCAAGCAGCCGGACGAATGAGCACGCCGCTGTCATACGCGGACGTGGCCGAGGGGGTGCGAGCCGTCCTCGCCGTGTACGCCCAGGCATTGGACGATGGCCGGACCGAGGACGTGGTCGCCACCTTCTGTCCCGAGGGCGTCTGCGAGATCCCGGGCATGGGCACCCACGAGGGCCACGAGGCGCTGCGGGCGGCCTATACGAGATGGAAGCCGCGGCAACCCCAGCGCCACCTCGTCCTCAACACCGTGGTCGCCGAGTGGAACGACCACGAGGCCACGGCGATCAGCGACGTCGTCTTCCTGCTCCTCGACGACTCGGGCTGGGCGGTCAAGCTCGTGGGTCGGTACCACGACGTGCTGCATCGTGGCGACGGGACGTGGCGCTTTCACCGTCGTGAGGCCACGTTCGTGACCCAGGACCCACCCGGCAAGGAGAAACCATGAGCGACGCCACCATCGACAACGCTGCCGTCGACTTCTTCCGCGGGAGCGAGACCGTCGCCGACCCGTACCCCTACTTCGACTGGCTGCGCGCCCAGTGTCCGGTGCACCGCGAGCCGCAGCACGGCGTCTACATGGTGACAGGGTACGAAGAGGCGTTCGCAGTGTACGCCGACCCCGACACGTTCTCGTCCTGCAACTCGGTCACCGGGCCTTTCCCGGGTTTCCCCGTTCCCCTCGAGGGCCGCGACGACGTCAGCGAACTGGTGGAGGAGCACCGCGAGGAGCTGCCCTTCAGCGACCAGATCATCACGATGGACCCCCCCAAGCACGGTGACCACCGCCACCTGCTCATGCGCCAACTGACGCCGAAGCGCCTGAAAGAGAACGAGGACTTCGTGTGGCGGCTGGCCGACCGCCAGATCGACTCGTTCATTGCGCAGGGTGGGTGCGAGTACATCGGTGACTATGCGAACCCGTTCACCCTGTTCGTCATCGCGGACCTGCTCGGCGTACCCGAAGAGGAACACGACGAGTTCCGCGATGCGTTGGCCCGGCGGCCCCGGGACAATGCGGTCGGCAGTACCAGCAGCGAGATGTCACACAGCCCACTGGCCTGGCTCTACGACCGTTTCGGTCGGTACATCGAGGATCGTCGACGCGAGCCTCGCGACGACGTCCTGACCGCGCTCGCAACCACGAGGTTCCCGAACGGTGAGCTCCCCGAGGTGATCGACGTGGTCCGGGTGGCCGCCAACGTCTTCGCGGCAGGACAGGAGACCACGGTGCGGCTTCTGGGGACCGCGCTGCAGCTGATGGGCGACCGTCCGGACCTGCAGCAACTCCTCCGGGAACGGCGCGAGCTGATCCCGGACTTCGTTGAAGAAACGCTGCGCATGGAGGCCCCGGTGAAGGGCGACTTCCGGCTGGCCCGGCGCCAGACGACGGTGGGCGGGGTCGACATTCCCGCGGGCGTCACGCTCATGGTGCTGAACGGGGCCGCGAACCGCGATCCGCGTCGCTTCGAGGATCCGGCAGAGTTTCGTGTCGAGCGCGGGAACACCCGTGAGCACCTGGCGTTCGGGCGCGGCGTGCACAGCTGCCCCGGTGGATCGCTTGCCCGGCTGGAAGCCAGGGTGAGCATCGAACGGCTCCTCGACCGCACCGCGGACATCCGGATCTCCGAGCCACAGCACGGTCCCCCGGGAGGACGCCGCTACCAGTACGTGCCCACGTACATCCTGCGCGGCCTGACCCGATTGCATCTGGAATTCACGGCGACCGAGAAGGCCATGGACTGATGACGATCCAGGTCCTCGATCTCGAACAGAGGAGGCTCTGTTGATTTTCAACGTGGTCAAGCAACCGGTGCGGGCAAAATACGCAGACGAGTTCCCGACGCTGATCGCGGACTACATCGCTGCGTCACGGGCCGAGCCGGGCAATCTGTTCTTCGACTGGTGCCGGAGTGCCGATGATCCGAACCTGTGGTTCCTCATCGAGGGCTTCCGCGACGCCGAGGCCGGGGAGGCGCACGTCGGGTCGGACCACTTCAAGGCCGCCATGGCGGACATGCCCCGCCTCCTGGCCGCCGCCCCCGAGATCATCCACGTCGAGACGCCGGGCGAGGGTTGGGGCAGCGTCAGCGAAGGTGCGTGACCTCGGGCACCCGAGCGATCCAGTGAATGGCTCGGTCTTACTCTTCGAGTAGGTCGGGCTGCGTTGCGACGATCCAGTCGTAGAGAGGCTGGAACGCCCGCCATCCCGCCATCGGTGGTCCGACCTGTCCCGCCGTCTTGCGCGCTTGGGCTGGGTCGATGAGGACGGGTGTGCCGGCCGCTTCGGCCAGCAATTGGGCCTGACAGGTGCGTTCCATCGTGATGAACCACCACGCCGCCTCGTCGACCGAGGTCTGTCCGACGGTCAAGAGCCCGTGGTTCGACAGAATGACCGCCTTGTGGTCGCCGAGCGCGTGGGCGAGACGCTTGCCTTCCTCGAGTTCGAGCACCGCACCGGTGTAGTCACCGAACAGCGAGTGATCGCCGTAGAAGGCACACGCGTCCTGCGTCAGAGGGTCGAGCAGCCGTCGCAACGAAGACCAGGATTTGCCGTGCACCGAGTGGGCGTGCGCCGCGGCGACCACGTCCGGCCGCGCCGCGTGGATCTGCGAGTGGATGGCGAAGGCTGCGGCGTTGACCGGCCAGGTGCCCTCGACAACCTCGCCGCGATCATCGACGAGAATGAGATCCCGGACCCGGATGAGCCTGAAATTCATCCCGAGCGGGTTGACCCAGAAGTGGTCTGGCTTCTCGGGATCGCGTGCGGTGATGTGACCCGCGATCCCTTCGTCGAATCCGAATTGACCGAAGACCCTGAAGGCAGCCGCGAGGCGTTGCTTGCGGTGCCGGCGTTCGTCTTCGACGTTGTCAAAAGATGGGAATCGCGCCGGTACACGGTCAGTCGGCATCGACTCCATCCTAAGACGCGGTCAGCGTGAGGGGCAACGCCGCCGTCACTGCACCCCGCCGCGATATTCGGCGTCGGTCACGTGCGGCCCCCAGTCGGTCTCGGGACGGTCACTCTCGCCGAGGCCCTCGGTGATGGAGAGGTGGGTCATCAGATCGCCCGGCGTCGCGCCGTGCCAGTGCCATTCGTCGGAAGGTGTGCGGATGATGTCGCCGGCTCGGATCTCGACGAGGGCGCCGTCGCGGGATTGGACGAGTCCTGCTCCTTCGGTGACGTAGAGCGTCTGCCCGACGGCGTGGGAGTGCCAAGCCGTACGAGCGCCGGGCATGAAATGGACGGCGTTGACCCGAACCCGCGACGGCTCTTCCCCGAGGACGATCGGGTCGATCCAGACGTCACCGGTGAACCGGTCAGCCGGACCTTTGTTGGACGGTTTCTTCGGTTGTAGCTCCACGGGGTCTCCTCTCTCATCCACCCTTAGTCGACGGGCGTGAAGTACGGCAGGGTGATCTCCTCGGAGACGGTGTGGAACTCCACACGCAACCGGAGTCCCTCGTGCAACGCCTCCGGATCGCACCCGATGATCGCACTCATCATCCATGCCCCCTCGTCGAGGCGCACAACGGCTGGGGCGTAGGGCACCCGGAACGACAGGTCGGGTGGTCGCCAGACCACCGTCCAGCTGTAGAGAGACCCCCTGCCGCTGCTGGGCTCCCAGCGCGGCGACGTGAGGCAATTGGCACACGCGGTGGACGTGCCGAGGGCGCAGGCCGAACACTCGGGACAGCGTTGGTAGAGCAGTTCGTGCCGGCGGCATCCGTCCCAATAGGGCTGCGCGTGGAGACTCGGGAGCGGGGCCGGGATCCCGCCAGCCTGGGGGAGCAGCAGGCTCACGGGCGCTCCTTGCCCATCAGCAGGACATCGCAGAACAACGCGCCGGAGCCACCGTTCGAACACAGCGCGACCTCTGCCCCTTCGACCTGATTCGAGCTGCACGATCCGCGGAGTTGCTGGGCGGCCCTGATGACACGCTGCAGCTGCTGGGCGTTGATCCCAGGGTGGCTGAAGGACATGGTCCCTCCGTCGGTCGTCACCGGGAGCAGGGCTCCGGGCCGGATGTTCCCCTCCTCGACGAACGGACCCCCCTCGCCCGGTGGGCAGAAGCCGAACGCCTCGAGTTGCCGGATGATCTCGAACGAGAACGGGTCGTAGAGCTCGGCCACGTCGACGTCGGCCGGCGTGAGTCCGGCCATGGAGAAGGCGATGCGCGCGGCTCGAGCCCCCACCATGCCCGCGGGTGGACCCTCCGGCCGAGGTTGGAAATCCCACACCGGTGCCACCGTGTAGGCGGGCCCGAAGGCATCGCTCGCCCCGCCGAGAATCCACAGAGGCGCCTCGCACCCGTGCGCCCGCTCCGCCGCAACCAGGACGATGGCGCAGCCGCCCTCAGAGGTGGTGGCACAGTCGAGCAGGTGAAACGGGTCGGCGATCATGCGCGACGACAGGATGTCTTCTGGTGAGAACGGCCCTCGGCCGCGGTAGACGGCGTCGGGGTTGGCATGTCCGTTGTTGCGGATCACCGAGGCCACCGTCGCCATCTGCTCGGGCGTCGTGCCGTACATGAGCATGTGCCGCCGCGCCATGAGCGCGAATTCAGCCGCAGTGAACAGCCCGTAGCCGACGACGAACTCGTTGGCCGGTCGTGTCCACGGTGCGGTCGAGGTCCGGTCGACGTGGATGCCGGCTCCTCCGGCGGCCACCAGGACGACGCTGCACTGGCCGGTGATGATCAGCGCAGCGGCATCGAGGACGGCGGGGATCCCCAGTGAGCTGGGCCTTCTCGTACACGGTCCGAGGCCGAGCTCGAGCGCGATCTGCGCGCAGTCCGTTCCCACGACACCATCGACCTCGTGCGGGGCGATGCCGGCGTCGGCCAATGCACCGAGCGCGGCAACCAGCGCGATGGACGTCGAGTCATGGTCCGGGAGATGGCGAGCCTGCACGGTGTTGTGGACTCCGGCGAGAGCGACGCCGCCAAACGGGTGCGCTGAGGCGGGGGTCACTCGCTGATTGTGTCAAAAACGCGGACGGGGGCGGGCAGGTCGCCCGTCTCCCGACCCCCGGGACGCCCGCTGGCTCAGACGAGCTGAGGAACAGCGGCCGCGCTGAGCGCAGGCCTCCGGAGAGACGCAAGGGTCTGGCGATAGGAGCCGGTGAGGGAGTCCTCGCTGTAGTGCAGGTCGTTGGCGAGGCAAAACGCCCGCACGATGCTCTGGGCGCGGGCCAGGTTCGGGCGAGGCATGCTCGGGAAGAGGTGGTGTTCGATCTGGAAGTTGAGGCCGCCCAGCGCCACGTTCGTGAACCAGCCTCCGGTGACGTTGCGAGAACTGATGACCTGGCGCCGCGCGAAGCTCAGTCCCGATTCGGGATCGATGATGGGCATGCCCTTGTGGTTGGGAGCGAAGCTGCACCCCAGGTAGATGGAGAACACGGCCTGCTGCAGAGCGATGAACGCGACGGCCTTGAGCGGTGAGAGGACCCAGAAGATGCAGGTGAGATAAAGGGCGGCATGCAGGGCCAGGAGGGCACCCTCCACGCCGGCCGCTCTGTTGCGCTCACGGATCAGCCTCTGGACGCCCAGCACATGGATGCCGGTGCTGCGCAGGACCATCAGGGGAAAGAACAGCGGTGCCTGCCAGCGCGCCCACAAGCGTGAAGACCTGCTCCCAGCATCCGCGACGAGTGGCGTGGCACCCGCATCGCCGATGTCCGGGTCACGCCCCATTTCGTTGGGGTGCGCGTGATGTGCGCTGTGCTTCGGGACCCACCAGCCGAAGCTCATCCCGATCAGCACATTGCCGACTGCAAGTCCCAGGTACCGGTTGGCCCGCCGGGAACGAAACACTTCGTGATGTCCGGCGTCGTGGCCCACGAAGCCGAGCTGGGTGAACGCCAGTCCAAGGAATGCGGCGATGGCGAGTGCCCACCACGAATTCCCGACCAGGACCAATCCGGCGAACCCTATGCCGAAACCCGCGATGGTCAAGGGGATCATGACGCTGTAGTAACCGAACCGCCTATTCAGCAAGCCCGCTTCGCGTACCTGCATGGCCAGGGCGCCGAAATTCTCCGCCGTGGCTTCCTTCGTGGCTGTCTGCAAGTTGCGCTTCCCCGCATTCGTTCTCGATGCTTCCGGGGACAGCGGCAACACCGCCTCGTGTCGACGCTCTCAATCCGTACCCGGACTCTAGACCCTGCGCGCACGCGCATCCGTGCAGTCACCTCGCGCGCGAACTGTTGACTCAGTATTGCGCGTCGCGCGACCACAAACCCCCAACCATGACGGCCCCAATGAAGTATGAGGTGGTTCCACCCCCTGGTTCGGGGGACCCATTAGGAAAGAAGCGATGTCAGCCGGCTGTGAGAGTTCTCATGTGATCCCTTGCGTTGTTTCGATTCGACGCGAAACGGCTGTGTGCATGCACTCCTTCACCTCCGGCCGGCTCTCCACGGTCGAGGACGCGGTCCGTCCTGAGAAATGAAAGTTGGCGCTTCCACCCCGAGGACGATGATTCTCTGAGTCCCTCATTGGTGTCGGGTCATTGGTGTCGGGGCGCCAGGGCGCGAGCGTTGTTCCTCCTTCCCAGTGGAGGCATACTCACGGTTGGTCACCTTGTAAGGAGCAGGAGCCAATGACAGAAACCGCAGGTCACGAGCCTGTTGCCACCTTGGAGGACCTGCGCCGCGCCCGCGGCGAGGGCTGGGAGTGGCCACGGATTCAGACCGATCCATGTCCGCAGTGCGGCGATCACCCGGGCGCGCTCCCGCCGGGCTCGCTCGGAGACCGCGCCGTGGTCCTCGCCGTGAAGTGGGACAGCTTCCTCGCGGAGGCCGACGAGGACCACCTGCGCACCAGTCCTGAGCCCGGGGTCTTCTCGCCTATCCAATACGGCGCGCACGTGCGCGACATCCTGCGGGTCTACGGCGATCGGATGGTGCTCGGTCTGGCCGAGGACAACCCGAGCTTTGCGTCGTTCAACCCCGGCGACGAGGTGTGGGCGAGCTACAACGAACTGCCGCGCGACGAGCTGGCGCAGGACCTGCACGCGCAGGCGCACCGGCTGGCGGACGTCATCGCGACTGTGGACGAGGCGGGGTGGACGCGCACCGTCGTCAGCAATCGCGGTCAGGACGGCGTGTACACCTTCACCGTCGCCGGTCTGGCGTGCTGTGCCGTCCACGAGGCGCACCATCACCTCCTCGACGCCAACGGGACCCTGGTGCCCGGAACAGGCGGCTGAGGGTGGACGGCGCCGGACCGGAAGACGATCGACCGACGACCCTTGAGGCACGGATCCGCTTGCTCGAGGACCAGTTCGCCATCCATCGCCTCGTCAACAGCTGGGGGCCGGCCGTGGACACCGGGGACAGCAGCGCGGCCGCGGCGCTCTGGGCGGCGGACGGGGTGCTCGAATCGGACCTGTCGCATCTGGTCGGCCCTGATGCGGTGGCCGCCATGGTCGACAGCGATGGGCAACAGTCCTTGATCCGTGAGGGATGTGCGCACGTGCAGGCCTTTCCCCTCGTGACGATCGACGGGGACAACGCCACTGCAACCGGGTACTCCCGCGTCTACCGGTTCAGGGATGGTGCGCACGAGATCTGGCGGATCTCTGCCAACCGTTGGGAGTTCCGGCGGACGCCTCAGGGGTGGCGGATCACGAGGCGCGTCAATCACGTCATCGACGGTGGCCCCGAAGCGCGGGACCTCCTCAATCGCGGCCTGGACTAGCGCTTCTGGCCGAGCTGCCCGATGACGGCATCACCGAAGGCCGACAGCGTCTCGGGTGGGGCAAAGTCGCAGAACCAGACGTAGGCCCGCTCGATGCCGCGGGCACGGAGCGACCCGAAGTAGTCGACGAGCTCCGGCGCGGTGCCGACGATCGGCGTGGGCCCGAAACGCCGTCGCGCCGTCGCTTCGATCTCCTCGCGTGAGCTCGCCGGCGGCACGAAGGCCACCTGCACCTGCACCGAACAGCGGGCGTCGCCGGAGAACGGCCGCATCTCGTCCAACCTGTCGGCGATATGCGTGTGCACGTTCCACCAATCTGCGTGGGCGGCTACCAGCTTCATCGTTCCCCTGCCCGCCCCTCCGATGACGATCGGAATCTGTCCGAGAGGTCCGGGCTGCTGCTGCGCGCCCTGCAGATGGAAATGTTCGCCCTCGAAGTCGAGCGTCTCACCGCTCCAGAGCGCCTTGATGATCTCGAGCGACTCCCGGAGTCGGCTCAGCCGAACCTTTCCTTCCGGTGACCCGATGCCGAAGGTCCGCAGTTCGTCAACGACCGAACCCCAGCCGATCCCGAGTTCGAACCGTCCTCCCGACGCGTGGTCGAGCGAGACGGCCTCACGCGCCAGGACGGCAGGATGTCGGAACGAGTCGCAGAGCACGAGCGATCCGACGCGAAGATGCTCGGTCCGGCTGGCGAGCCACGCGCTGGTGATCATCGCTTCGAACATCGGCGAACCCTCTGCGCCCGGAGGAGCCAGGTGATCCATGGACGCGATGCCGGTGAACCCCGCCGCCTCCGCGGCGCGGGCGCGGTCCACCAGCTGGTCCATGGTGAGCCGCATCTGTGGCAGGAAGACCCAGAACTCGAGCGCGTTTGGCACCGGCAAACTCCTCATCAGGACGCATAGGGAGCGGAATGAACATCACTGCCGCGACGACCCCATGACAGGCAACCGAGAGGATATCTATGGTTGCCGCTCTGGTAGGAAGCGGCGAGGAGGAAGACGATGAAGGCCGTACGGAGTGTCGAGGGTGGGGTGGCCGTGGTCGAGCTCGAGGAGGCGCCCGGGACCGGCGAGCTGCTCGAAATGAGGGCGACCAGCATCTGCGGCTCGGATCTGAGTTACATCCGGTTCGGGAGCAGGGCCATTTTGGGTCATGAGCTCGCCGGCGTGCGGGAGGACGGCAGCGCGGTGGTCGTCGAGGCGATTTACGGCTGCATGGAGTGTGATCAGTGTGCCCGTGGCGCCTACAACCTGTGCCCCACGCACGGCGAGCGCGCTCTCGGGGTCACCGCGGACGGGGGCATGGCGGAACACTTCCGGGCCCCCACGGCCAGGCTGGTCCCTCTGCCATCCGGCTTCGACGTGCGCGATGCCTCCATCGTGGAGCCGGCTGCGGTGTCGTGGCACGCGCTCCGTCTGGCCGACACCGGACCGGCCACACGGGTCGCGGTGGTGGGTGCGGGTGCCCTCGGTTTGCTCGCGGTGTCCGGAGCTCGCCGACTCGGCGGAGCGGACGTCGCGCTCGAGGCCCGCCACCCCTATCAGAAGGAAGCCGGCGAGCGCCTGGGGGCTCGTGTGGATCCCGAAGGGCTGTACGACGTCGTCGTGGAGGCGGCCGGGACCGAAGCGAGCCTGGCCCGTTGCGGCGAGCTGGTTGCGCCCGGCGGGACGGTCGTCGTCCTCGGCGTGCACTTCGGACCGGTCCAGCTGGACTGGATGCCGCTCTTCCGCAAGGAGGCCCGGGTCATCCCCTCGCTCGGCTATTGCGCCCACGACGACGGTCGGGAGATGGAGGACGCGGCGGCCATGCTGGCCGAGGACCCCGAGATCGCTCGCACACTGATCACGCACCGCTTCCCCATCGAGGACGCCGCCGAGGCGTTCAGGGTCGCGTCCGACCGGGCCGGCGGTGCCGTCCGCGTGGTCATCGAGCCGTCATGAAGGCCGCCGACCACTTCCACGTCGGCATCGTCGTCGACGACTTCGCCGCGGCCCTGGACGATCTCTCCGACCTGTTCGGCCACGACTGGTGTCCGACCATCTCCGTCAGCACGCCTGTCGTCCTTCCCGAAGGCGAGACGACACTCGACCTCGTCTTCACCTATTCCATGACCACGCCCAGGGTGGAGGTGATCCAGAGCATCCCCGGGTCACTGTGGACGCCGGCACCGGGATCGGGCATTCACCACCTTGGCTACTGGTCCGACGACGTTGCCGCAGATGCCGTGCGCTTGACGTCCCGGGGTTACGCCGCCGAGGCGACCGGCGTCCGTCCCGATGGGACCGCGGTGTGGGCATATCACCGAAGTGCGAGTGGACCACGGATCGAGCTCGTCAGCCGCGACCTCGTCGCGGGACTCGAGCAGTACTGGACTTCTGGGCAGCGCTGACAGCCTCCCCTGTTACCATCGCCGGACCACGGGACGAGGAGGGTTCGACAACCATGCGGCCGGTCGAACTGCGTGAACTCATGTCGATCTACGTCGATGTGCTCCCTCTGGTCGATCTCGGGGGCGGACGCCGGTTCGTCGCCTTCGACGGCGGGAGATTCGAGGGGCGGGACGGGCTCGCCGGATCGATTCTCCTGGGTGGCGTCGATTGGCAGACGGTCCGACCCGACGGGACGCTCGAGATCGATGCGCACTACGCGCTCCTGACGGACAGGGACGAAGCGATCGAGGTTGTCTCGCAGGGGCTGCGCCGGGCGACGGCTTCGGTCGCAGAACGGCTGGCCCGGGGCGACCGCGTGGACCCCGACGAGTATTACTTCCGGACGCTGGTGCGCCTCTCGACGCCGGCGCCGCGGCTCGGCTGGCTCAACCAGCTGATCGCCGTCTCCACGGGACGGCGCGACCAGTCGCTTGTGCGCATCGACGTGCACGAGGTCGTGTGAGGGGCAGTGGTGCGGATCTCCGCTGTGCCGTCGTCGGGGCCGGCATCGGTGGCCTGACCACTGCGCTCAGCCTCCATGAAGTTGGCGTGACGGTCGAGGTCTTTGATTCGGTGAAGGAGCTGCGCCCACTGGGGGTCGGGATCAGCCTGCTGCCCCATGCGGTGCGCGAGCTCGATGCCCTGGGACTCCTCGACGAACTCAAGGCCCGGTCGGTCGCTCCTTCCCAGCTCGTGTACTGCACCCGGCGAGGTCAGGAGATCTGGCGGGAGCCGCGCGGCCTCGCGGCCGGGTATCAATGGCCCCAGCTCTCCATCCACCGGGGCGTCCTGCAGGAGATCCTGAAGCAGGCCCTCATCGACCGGGTCGGGCGGGATGTGCTGCACCTCGGGCGGTCACTCATCCGGGTCGAGCTGGGCGGTGAACAACCAGTGGCCGTCTTCGAAGACGGCCGGGTGGACGCGGACGTGCTCATTGCCGCCGACGGGATCCACAGTGTCGCCCGCTCTCAGCGCTACCCCGCGGAGGGACCGCCCCTGTGGAATGGCTCTCTGCTGTGGCGCGGCGTGGCGGAGATCGAGCCGGTGCTCGGCGGTCGCTCCTTGATCTGGGCCGGGCACCCTGACCAGAAGTTCGTCGGCTACCCGATCGCCAACCTTTCGAATGGCAGGCAGATCTTCAATTTCGTGGCCGAGCTCCGCCGCCCGGACTCGGACCTGGCCGCACAAGAGGACTGGAACCGCAATGGCTCGCTCGAGGACTTCCTGCCGCAATTCACGGACTGGAACTTCGACTGGCTCGACGTGCCCTCCATCGTCAGCGCCGCCACGGAGACGTTCGTGTTCCCGATGGTCGATCGAGACCCATTGCCCCGGTGGACGTTCGAGATGACCACGCTGCTCGGGGACGCGGCCCACCCCATGTACCCGATCGGTTCGAACGGTGCGTCCCAAGCGATTCTGGACGCCCGGGTGCTGGCGGGGTGCCTCCGCCGCTTCCGGGATCACCCCGCCGAAGCCCTCGATCGCTACGAGGCGGTCCGTCGGCCGGCCACCGCGGCGATCGTGCAAGCCAATCGTGGCTTCGGGCCCGAGATGCCGATGGTGCTGGTCGAAGAGCGTGCACCCGGGGGATTCGACGACATTGGCGACGTGATCACGCCCGAGGAGATCGCTCGGGTGACGGAGGACTATCGGAGAACGGCCGGATTCTCACTCGCCAGTCTCCAGCGGGGCGTGTCCTTGTTGGACGAACCGTTTCCACCCTGATCGTCGCCGGCGCGGGTCTATGAGGTCGCGCCGTCGGGATCACCGGGGTCACCCGGCGGCATCGACGGAACCGAGGACTGCAGCCCGATGCTGTTCAACACGGTGGCGAGGCAGAGATAGCCCCCGATCACGAAGAGCAACTCGAAGAGCTCGGCGGGCCCGAAGTGCGCCTCGAGACCGACCCAGGTCTCGTCGCCCACCGCGTGCTGGTCGAGCATCTCGTCGACGGCGGTCAGCATCGTCCGCTGCAGCGGCGTCCAGATGTCCGCTGCGGGCCCCTCGGGGATCGCGTCGACCTGCGCCTGGGTCAGACCCGCGTCGACACCCATCCGGCTGTGCTGGGCCCACTCGTAACCCGAGCGGGTGCGCCATGCGACGCGGAGAATGAGCAGCTCGCGATGTTCGGCACTCAGCTTGGCGTCCTCGCCGGCGAGCATCTCGGTGAAGGGAAGCCAGGACACGCTGAGGGGGACGTGACGGGCGAACATCTCGAGCACGATCGGCATCGGCGGTGCGTCCGGCGCGCCAGAGAGATAGAGCTCGGGTCGGCGCAGGTACTGCAACAGGGTGGCGCGGGTCTCCTCGTCCCACTGGGCGAAGGGGAGAGGGGCCAGCCGCGGTTCTTCGGGGAGTGTCATCGGTCCTGGCGGGATGTGCTCGGGGACAAGGTGCAGCATCTTCGCGCACCGGGGTCCTCGGGTCCCATGGCGTTCGCGCTCGCCGGCCCGCAGGTCAGCCTGCGTTGCGCCGGCCGGTGACGGCCTGCCGCAACAACGGGCCTGCCGTCCGCAACCAGGTCGAGATCACATCGTCCGGGTCCGCCAGATCTGCTTCGGTGACGTAGAGACCCCTGGTGGGCAGCGATGCGCCGAGCTCCACGAGAACCGGCCGGAGGTGGACCTCGACGGCGAGGGCGTGGTGCAAGCCGGCGCCGGTCATGACCGGGACGACGGTGACGCCCACGAGGTCGGTGGTGCTGAACCAGTCGAGGAACGACTTCAGGAGGCCCGTGTAGCTGGCTTTGTACGTGGGTGACGCCACCACGACCAGTGAGCAGGAACGGATCCCTCCACCGCCTCTTTGACGCGGGCGGAAGACCACTCGAACAGCTGCGGGCCGAAGTCGGCAAGGTTGACCGTCAGTGTTTCCGCACCCTCGAGTCCTGCTGCGTCGGCCGCCGCAGCGGCGATGTCCTCCGCGAGACTGAGCGTTCGCGACTGCGTCTTGGGGTTCCCCACGACGATGCCGACGTCGCTCATGGCGAAGCGCAGCCGGGCCGGCGTGCACCCATCAGCCGAGGGAGGCGATGACCTGGGGCAGGTCCACGATGGTCCGGATACCGGGCTCGGCCGCGCAGACGTAGGGAATGGCGTTCACGGGGCGGTGCGCCGTCAAGCCCGGCGACGTCGCCGCCCACTCGTCGGGGGGCACCGGGAAACGGATGTCGACGTCCAGGGGGGCGTCACCCTCCACCAGGAGGTGCCAACCCGTCTCCCGGAGGTCCCAGGCCGGCTCGACGTCGGCGGTCAGGTACCAGTTCGCGCTGAACGTCAGGAGCGGGCGGCCGCCGCGGATGCCGTGCACCTGCATCCGCTGGGCGCCGATAGTGCCGGCCTTCACCCGACCGGCGGCGACGTCGACGCCGTGGCGGGCCACCGCCACCTGGCCCGATGCCTCCACCGAGTCGAGGGGAAGTGACAGCGCCTGGGCCAGGGTCTCCAGGGAGCCGCCGAAGGAGGCGCCGCCGTGCATCTCGACGCCGCGCGGGTCGAAGCTGGCGGGGTCGCGGCCGAAACCCATCAGGTCGAAGATCAGCTCCGGCGAATTACGCGACGACATGTCCGCGAATTCCTCGATCGTGAGGCGGTCCAGGCGGCGCTGCAGCGAGGTCAGAACGATCGGCAGCGCCTCGGTGATGAACCCGGGGCTCGAGCCGGTGCTGTGCAACGAGGCACCCCCGCGGGCACACGCTTCCTCGAGTCGCCGGCGGACGTCGGGATCGAGCCGAGCCGGGTTGTGGAACTCGCTCCGCGTCGACACGACGTTCACGCCGGCCTCGAGCAGCTGGCACAGCACGTCGATGTCGGCCCGATCCCCCATGAAGACCACGCAATCGGGCTTCACGGCGAGGATCTCTGCGATATCCCTGGTCGCCAGCACACCAGTGGGGTCAGTGCCGCAGAGCTCCCCGGCATCGCGACCGGCCTTGTCCTCGGAGTACACGTAGAGCCCCACCAGTTCGAGGTCCGGGTGCTCGATGACGGCTCGCAACGAGCGCAGGCCGATGTTCCCGGTCGCCCACTGGACCACCCGATAGCGATCACTCATGCCGATCTCGTTCCCTTCTTGCTAAGGCTCATGTTGCCCAGTGCTCACCGGCCGACCCAGTGCGGCGGTCGTCGCTCGGCGAAGGCGCGTGCGCCCTCTTGCGCGTCCTCCGAATGGAAGACGGCGTCCACGAGGGCGCGCTGAGCGGGCCACGCCTCCTCTTCGGGCCTGCCCGGGCCGACCTGCAGCATGCGCTTCGCGGCCTCGACACCGAGCGGCGCGTTGCGCGCGATGGCCAACGCCAGCTCCATCGCCGTGTCGAGTGCCTTCCCCGGTTCGCACATGCGTACGAGCAGACCATGGTCGAGCGCCGCCCGAGCGGAGAGCGGCTCCCCGGTCAACGCCATCTCGGTGACGATCGACTGCGGCAGGTGGCGGGGCAGCCGCAGCAAGGCGCCGCCGCCGGGGAAGAGCCCGAACTTGACCTCCGGTGAGCCGAATGTGGCGTCGCTCGAAGCGACGAGAAGGTCGGCGATGAGCGCGAGCTCGAGCCCGCCGCCGAAAGCGACGCCCTCAATGGCCGCGACCAGCGGCTTCCGGCATCGGTTCCGGAAGACGTCGTCGATCCTCTCGGGAAGCCCCGATCGGGCGAACGCCTTGAGATCCATCCCGGCGCAGAAGGATCCGCCCGTGCCGGTGATGATCCCGACGCGGAGCTCCTCGTCGCGGTCCAACGTGGCCAGCGCATCGAGCAGGCCCAGCGACATGTCCGAGTCGATCGCGTTCTTGACCTCGGGCCGGTTCAAGGTCATGACGAGAACAGCGCCGTGGCGCGTCGTCCGGACCGCCTCAGCCACGGCGGTGCGCGGGGGTCACGGTGTGAGCACCGGGAGCTTCTCCCAGCCCCGCACGGTCGACGTCCGGGCCTGCACCGCGTTGGCCGTGTCGACGTCCCACTCCGGGAATCGCTTGAGCACCTCTTCCAGCGCGATACGCGCCTCGAGCCGGGCCAGATGCGCGCCCAGGCAGAAGTGCAGGCCGTAGCCGAAACTCAGGTGGCGTTGCGCCTTCCGGTGGATGTCGAAGCGATCCGGCTCGGGAAACTGGCGCTCGTCGCGGTTGGCCGAGGCGTTGAGGAGCACCATGATGCTGCCCGCCGGAACGACTTGGCCATGGTGCTCCACCGCGGTGGTCACGGAGCGGGACTGGACAGGGGAGGGTGGCTCGTAGCGCAGGAATTCCTCGATGGCGGCTGGGAGGAGCCCCGGGTCCTGCACCAGGTCCCTGCGTTGCTCCGGGTGGTCGGCCAGGAGCTTGCCGGCCCAGCCGATGAGGCGCGTAGTGGTCTCGTTGCCGGCGCCCGAGAGCAGGCCGATGTAGCCCAGGATCTCGTCACGGGTCAGCGTCCGCACCGTCCCGGTCTCGTCGGTGAACTCAGCCGTCAGCAACTCGGTCATGAGATCGTCGGAGGGGTGTTGGGCCCGCCAGTCGATGTAGGCGCCGTAGTCCGCGTCGGTCCTGTTCTCCGCGAAACCGGCCTCGGGCATGACGCCCGCCTCGAGGCGCAGGCCCTCGTCGATGTGCTCGCGGATCGTCTGCTGGTCCTCCTCGGGTATCCCGAGGAGCATGCCGATGGTGCGCATGGGGATCTCGGCACCCAGGTCTCCGATGAAGTCGAAACCGCCGGCGCCGACGAGCGGGTCGAGGGTCCGGGCGGCGTACTCCCGCACCTGTGGTTCGATCGCCGCCATGCGCTTCGGAGTGAAGACGCGGCTCATGATGCCGCGGTGGAGGTCGTGGTCGGGAGGGTCCTCGAAGATGAACATGCCGGGGGGCATCTCGATCCCCGCCTTGATCATCTCGAGGACCGAGCCCTTGGCGGAGCTGTAGGTCTGCCACTCGACCAGGGCGCGCTCGACGTCCTCGTAGCGGCTGATTGCATAGAACTCGTACTTCTCGTTGAAGTAGAGCGGGGCCTCGTCGCGCAGCCGTCTCCAGACGGGGTACGGGTCGGCGTCGATGTCGAAGTCGTAGGGGTCGTAGTACGGCGCTGGTGCAGTTGTGGCCATCTGGTCTCCCTTTTGCGCCTGCAGCGAGCGGGCGTACCCACGCCCTCTTGTGGCGTCGCCGTTCGAAAGTAACATTATTGTATGGAAAGAGGGCCATTCTCAATCCCGGTCGCATGGCCCTCCATCCCGGCCATGCTCGCTGGAGCGGCGGAGCAGTTCGGCGACCGGGTGGCGGTGCGCGACGGCGAAACGACGCTCACGTACGCCGAGCTCACGGTGGCAGCCCGGCGGTTCGGCGCCGCGCTCGTGGTGGCCGGGCTCGAGCCCGGCGATCGGGTGGCGATCTGGTGCGGCAACTGCGTCGAGTGGATCGTGTCGGCGCTGGGCCTGTTCGCGGCAGGCGCGGTCCTCGTCCCGGTGAACACGCGGTTCAAGGGTGCCGAGGCGGCGGAGATCCTGTCGCGCAGCGGGGCTCGCATCCTCGTCACCGTCACCGACTTCCTGGGCACCGACTACGTGGCCATGCTCGAGGGCACGGGAGTCGCCGCTGCCGGAGCTCGCAGACGACGGTGGTCGCCAAGGGCGGCGCGACCGGAAAGGCGGTGGCCTGGCGCGACTTCGTCGCCGCGGGCACGACCGCCTCCCTGGCCGAGGTGGAGCGGCGCAGCCAGGCCGCTCGGCCCGGACGATCCCTCCGACATCCTCTTCACCTCGGGGACCACCGGGGTCCCCAAGGGTGTCGTCATGACGCACGGCCGCACGCTGACGGTGGCGACCGACTGGGTGGCCATGACGGGCCTCAAGGCCGGCGACGGCTACCTCCAGGTGAACCCGTACTTCCACATGTTCGGCCTCAAGGCGGGCATCCTCGCCAGTGTCGCCAGCGGCGCCACCATGCTGCCCGAGCCCGTCTTCGACGTCGATCGCGTGCTGGCCCGCGTCGCCGCGGAACGGGTCACGGTCCTCCCCGGACCGCCGACGCTCTACCAGTCGATCCTCGACCACCCGGACACGGCGCGGCACGACCTCTCCACCCTGCGCGTGGCCGTGACGGGCGCGGCCGACATCCCCGTCGAGCTGATCCGTCGGGTGCACGACGAGCTCCCGTTCTCGCTGGTCGTCACCGGCTACGGGCTGACCGAGGGCGGCACCGCCTGCGCGACGTCGGCCGGGGACGACGCCGAAGCCGTCGCCACGACCGTGGGCCGACCGCGGCCCGGGTTCGAGCTGCGCATCGTCGACGAGGGCGGTCGCGACGTCGTGACCGGGCGAGGCCGGCGAGGTCGCTGCTCCGGGGCGGCAGCATCATGGCCGGCTACCTCGACGACCCGGGCGAGACGGCGAAGGCGCTGTCACCCGACGGGTGGCTGCGCACGGGCGACCTCGGCGTCGCTCGACGACGCCGGCCGCCTCCGGATCGTCGGCCGCGTCGAAGGACATGTTCATCGTCGGCGGG
The DNA here is from genome assembly GCA_963719485.1 of uncultured Acidimicrobiaceae bacterium. Lineage (GTDB taxonomy): Bacteria > Actinomycetota > Acidimicrobiia > Acidimicrobiales > RAAP-2 > Bog-473. The sequence continues at coordinate 551,487 of OY970387.1, read as the reverse complement.
TTCAACGCCTATCCCGCCGAGATCGAGAACGCCCTCCTGCGCCACCCCGACGTGCGGCAGGCCGCGGTGATCGGCATTCCCGACCAACGGCTGGGCGAGGTGGGCATGGCCTTCGTGGTGCGTCTCCGGGGGACGGTCTCCGGCGACGACATCATCGGATGGAGCCGCAACGAGATGGCCAACTACAAGGTGCCCCGGGTAGTGGAGATCGTCGACGCGCTGCCGCTGAACGCCACCGGCAAGGTGATGAAGGAGACGCTGCGCGAGCAGGCCGCCGGGCGCACGGGCGGTGGCGCCCGATGACCCAGGCCGGGTCGACCGAACGGGCCGGACTGGCCGCCCTGACCGGCCTCCGCGTCGTCGAGATGGGTGTGTGGGTCGCGGCGCCGTCGGCTGGCGCGCTGCTGGCCGACTGGGGCGCGGACGTGATCAAGGTCGAGCCGCCGGCCGGCGACCCCATGCGCAGCGTATTCGGCTCCCTCGGCATCGGCGAGGACTTCCCGAACCCGGCGTTCGCGCAGGACAACCGGGGGAAGCGCAGCATCGTCCTCGACCTGCGCCAACCGGACTCACGGGAGCGCCTGGAGGAGCTGCTTGCGACCGCGGACGTCTTCCTGACCAACCTGCGTCCCGACGCGCTGGACGGGCTCGGACCTCGAGCCGGCGGGCCACCGTCGCCCGCCATCCGCGCCTCGTCTACTGCAGCGTCAGCGGGTACGGCCTGCGGGGCGAGGACCGGAACCGGCCGGCCTACGACATCGGCGCCTTCTGGGCCCGCTCCGGCCTGTCGGTCCAGCTGGCCAACAGCGAGGGCGTGCCCGCTCAACGCCCGCGGCGGCATCGGGGACCACATCAGCGGGCTGGCCGCCCTGGCCGGCCTGCTGGCCGCCGTGCTCGAGCAGCGCCAGACGGGACGCGGGCCGCGTCGTCGAGGTGTCGCTGCTGCGGACCGGGGACGTACGTGCTCGGGTGGGACCTCGGCCTGCAGGAGACGCTCGGCAAGGTGGCCAAGGCCGAGGCGCGGGACGCCAACCAGACGCCGCTGATGAACTCCTACAAGACGAAGGACGGCCGCTGGTTCTTCTTCACCGGCTTGGAGGCCGACCGCCACATCGACAGCGTCTACCGCGCCCTGGGCCGGCCGGACCTGCACGACGACCCGCGCTTCGCCGACGCAAGGGCCCTGCGCAAGAACCGCACGGAGGTCATCGCCGTCCTCGACGACATCGTCGCCGAGCGGACACTCGAGGAGTGGGCGGAGCGCTTCGACGACGACGGCGTGTGGTGGGCACCCGCGCAGGGCCCGTCGGACGTGCTCGCGGACCCGCAGCTCGCGGCCAACGACGGCTTCCTCGAGCTGCGCAACGAGGCCGACGGCACCACGGGGCGCTCCATCAACGGGCCGGTCAGCTTCTCCGACCTGCCCGTCCGGGTGGCCGCGCCGGCGCCGCTCCTCGGCGAGCACACCGAGGCGGTGCTGGCCGAGCTGGCGGCGCGGGGGGAGGGCGACGGGGCGGGTCAGGTCTGAGCGCGGGCCCGGGCCAGGAGGCCCCGGGCGATGACGAGGCGCTGGATCTCGTTGGTGCCCTCGCCGATGATCATCAGCGGCGCGTCGCGGTAGTAGCGCTCGACGGGGAACTCGGTGGTGTAGCCGATGCCGCCGTGGATGCGCATCGCCTCGGTGGCGAGCTCGAGCGCCGTCTCGCTGGCGAAGAGCTTGGCCATGCCGGCCTCGACGTCGCAGCGCAGGCCCGGCGCCTTGCGCTCGGCGGCGTTGCGGGTGAGCAGGCGGGCCGCCTCGAGCTGGGTCGCCATGTCGGCCAGCTTGAGCTGGATCGCCTGGTGCTCGGCGATGGGCTTGCCGAAGGTCTCGCGCTGCTGGGCGTAGGCGAGCGCGGCGTCGAACGCCGCCCGGGCCACGCCGACCGCCCGCGACGGCGATGTTGATGCGGCCGACCTCGAGCACGCCGAGGATCTGGGGCAGGCCGCGGCCGGGCTCGCCGATGAGGTTGGCGGCGGGGATGCGGTGGTCGGCGTAGGCCATCTCGACCGTCTCGACGCCGCGGTAGCCGAGCTTGCCGACGTGCTTGCTGACCGAGATGCCCTCGAAGCGCGGGCCGGGCTCCTTCTCGACGATGAAGGCCGTGATGCCCTCCTCGGTGCGGGCGGCCAGCGCCACGATGCCGGCCCGCTCGCCGTTGGTGACCCAGGCCTTGGTGCCGTTGAGGACGTACTCGTCGCCGTCGCGCGCGCGCCCGGCACGAGATGTTGCGGGTGTCGCTGCCGGCGTCGGGCTCGGAGAGCGAGAGGGCGCCCCGCCGTTCGCCCGTCGCCATGGCGGGGAGCCAGCGTCGCTTCTGCTCCTCGGTGCCGTGCGTCATGATCAGCGTGGCGGCCATGGTGTGGGTGTTGACGATGCCGGTCAGGCTCATCCAGCCGTAGGCGAGCTCCTCGATCACCCCGATGTAGGTGCAGCAGGTCGAGGCCGAGGCCGCCGTACTCCTCGGGGATGGTGACGCCGAAGAGGCCGAGCTCGCGCATCTGCGCCGACGATCTCGGTCGGGGAACGCGTCCGACGCGCTCGAGCTCGGACGCGACGGGGATGACCTCCCGCGGCGACGAAGCGGCGGACGGTCTCGATGATCTCTGACCGGACGTCCTCGTCGACCGCTCCCGGAGTGGGCCCGGTCACGTCTTTCTCATGGCGAGAACCATACCCTTCCTACGTGTTGACGCCGATCTCAATTCGGAGAAGAATGTTTCCCTATGGCAACGAGCCTCATGCATCGCGGGCTCGAGTCGGCGGCAGAGCGGTTCGGCGATCACGCGGCCGTCCTGGCGGCTGACGATCGCTGGACGTTCCGGGACCTCGACCGCGCCGCGCAACGCGTTCGCCCGGCACCTCGCCGACCGCGGCGTCGGCCGCGGCGACCGGGTGGCGGTGATGACGTCGAACCGGCCCGAGTTCGTGGCGACGGTCCATGCGGTCAGCAAGGTCGGCGCCGCCGCCGTCCTGCTGAGCCCGGCGTGGAAGGCGCTCGAGGTCGGCCACGCCGTCGACCTGACCGGGACCCCGCTACGGCGTCGCCGACGGCCCCGGCGCCGGCCTGCTGAGCGAGCGCCTCGGTGGTGACGCCGTGCTGAGTCTCGACGACGTGCGTGCCGCGGCAGTCATCGACCGCAGCAGCAGCGCGCCGCCTCCCTCGGTCGTCGTGCGGGAGACCGACGACGCCGTCCTCGTCTTCAGCTCCGGCACCACGGCCGCCCAAGGCGGTGCGGCACACCCACCGCTCGATCGGCCACGGCCACCGCCCACTGGGTCGCCGCGCTCGGGCCTCGGCCCCGACGACCGCTTCCAGGTGGCGACGCCGCCGTCGCACATCCTCGGCCTGCTGAACCTGCTCGCCGCGGCCGCGGCCGGCGCCACGGTCCGGCTGCACCGCCGCTTCGACCTCGACGAGGTGCTGCGCCGCATCGAGTCCGACCGGATGACGCTCGAGATGGCGGTCGCCCCGATCGCGCTGGCCATGGCCAACCACCCGGACCTCGAGGACTACGACCTCTCGTCGCTGCGCTACATCATGTGGGGCGCCACCCCGGTCACGCGCGAGCGTCGCCGAGCGTGGTGACGCGCGCGCACCGGCGTGCGCTGGCTGCCGGCCTACGGCGCCAGCGAGCTGCCGGTGATCGCCGCGCAACCCGGTCGACGATCCCGACGCGCTGGCGCCTCGACTCGGCCGGCCTGCCGCCCGACGGCGTCGAGCTGCGCGTCGTCGACCTCGACACCGGCGAGGTCCTGCCGCCGGGCGAGATCGGCGAGATCCAGGTCGCGCAGCCCGTCGGCCATGGCGGGCTACCTCCCCGACGAGGCCACGGCCGAGGCGTTCGACGACGGCTGGTACCGCACCGGTGACGTCGGCTGGCTCGAGCCCGAGGGCTGGGTCCACCTCACCGACCGCTGCCAAGGAGATGATCAAGGTCAACGGCTTCCAGGTCGCTCCGGCCGAGATCGAGGCCGTGCTGCACGGCCACCCCGCCGTGCTCGACTGCGCGGTGTTCGGCGTGGCCGACGAGCGGGCCGGCGAGGTGCCCGGTGGCCGCGGTCCAGCTCGAGCCCGGCCCGCCCGGTCGCCGACGGACGAGCTCGAGCGGCTCGTCGCCGACTCGCTCGCCACCTACAAGCACCTGCGCCACGTCGTCGTCGTCGACGCCATCCCGCGGCTGCCGTCGGGCAAGGTGCTGCGCCGCACGCTCCGCGACGAGTGGGCCCCGACCCTTGCGGCCGCCGAGGCCGACTGATGGACGTCCGCCTCTCACCCGAGCAGCAGGTCGCCTGCGCGACGCGCGCGGCGCAGGTCGTCGACCGCTCGGGCCGTCCACGCGCGTCGGCTGACCTCGACGACGGCGAGCGGACCGCCAAGCTCGACGCCGCGGTCGCGCGCGTCCGGCTGGCGCGAGCTGCGCACGGCCGACGGACGGCGGAACACCGCTGGCGTCTGGCGGTCGAGGTCGCCATCGTCGCCGAGGAGCTCGGTCGGGGCCTGGCCGACGTCGCCTTCCTCGGCCCGACCCTGGCCGCGGAGCTCCGCCGCCTGTCCGGCGCGCCGACCGCCCTCGAGCCCGAGACGGTCGCCCTGAGCGCCGATCTCGGACGGCCCGCCGTCCGACGAGAGCGGCGAGCGGTGCCCGCCGGGAGCCGTCGCCATCGATGCCCGCGGGGCCGCCTCGCGCGCTCGTGCTCGTGGCCGGCGGCGAACGGGTACACGCTCGGTGCGGTCGCGCTCGAGCGGTCGAAGCCGTCGAGGTCGACCTGACCCGGCCCACCGCCAGCTGGCACCCGCAGCGGTGCGGTCACAGCGGTCGGGCGGGCAGTCGCGCTCGCTCATCGCCGACGACCTGGCGACGTGGACCGCCTCGGCCTCGCCGTGACCAGCGCCGACCTGGTCGGCGTGATGCGCGGCGCGGTCGGCGTTGGCCTCCGACTACGCCGCGCGACCGCCGCCAGTACGGCGCCGCCGATCGGATCGTTCCAGGCGGTGCAGCACCTGCTGGCCGACGCCTTCGTGGCCATGGAGGGCTCGCGCAGCGTCGCGCTCCACGCCGCATGGGCGGTCGACGCGCTGCCGGGCCCCGCCGACGCGCTGGTCGCGGCGTCGGCCGCCAAGGCCTACTGCGCCCGGGCGGCCCGCATCGGTGTGCGAGACCGCCATCCAGGTCCACGGCGGCATCGGCAACACCTGGGAGTGCCTCGCCCACGTCTACCTGCGCCGGGCGCTGCTCTCGAGCGACGTGCTCGGCGGCGTCGGGCCCAGCCTCGCCCGGGTGCTCGCCGCACCACGGCATCGGAGTCGCCGATGGACTTCGGTGACTCGCCCGACGAGGCCGCGTTCCGGCTGCGCCTCCGCGACGTGGCTCGCAGCACAACAACCCCGGCCTGCCCGCCGTCGTCGACCGACGACGACTACTGGGCCGGGCAGGCGGCCTGGCACCAGTCGCTCTACGACGCCGGGTTCTTCGGCCTGTCCTGGCCGACGGCGATCGGCGGCCACGGGCTGCCCAGCGTCTACGAGGTGATCCTCGACGAGGAGCTCGCCGCGGCCGGCGCGCCGCCGCGGCCGAGCCTCGGCTACCTGGTCGCAGGGCATCCTCGAGCACGGCAACGACGACATCCAGCGCCGGTTCCTGCCCGGGCATCGTGAGCGGGCGCGAGCGCTGGTGCCAGGGGTTCAGCGAGCCCGACGCCGGCTCCGACCTCGCCGTCGCTGCGCACCCGGGCCGACCGCGACGGCGACGAGTACGTCATCACCGGCCACAAGGTGTGGACCAGCTACTCCGACGACGCCGACTGGTGCCTGGTCCTCGCCCGCACCGACCACGACGTCGCCAAGCACAAGGGCATCTCGGCCTTCGTCGTGCCGATGCGCCAGCCGGGCATCGAGCAGCGGCCGCTGCGGATGATCAACGGGATCACCAAGGAGTTCGGCGAGGTGCTCTTCGACGGCGCCCGGGTGCCGCGCCGCCAACATGATCGGCGAGCCCGGCGAGGGCTGGCGCGCTGGCCATGACCGTGGTCAGCCACGAGCGCGAGCCCGGCGAGCTCGGCTACGTCGCGCGCTACCGCAAGCTCGTCAACGAGCTGGTCCACGTCGTCGAGGAAGATCCGTACCCGTTCGGCGCCGAGCAACTGCGCGACCTGGCGTGGGCGCATCGTCGAGGCCGAGATGCTGCGCTGCCACGTGAGCCGCCGGCTCTCGGACCGGCTCGACGGCATCGTCGCACGGGCCCGAGGGCTCGGTCGACAAGCTGCTCATGACGGAGGCCGAGCAGGCGGTCGGCCACGCCGCGCTCGCCGTCGGCGGCGCCGGCCACGCCGGCGGGGACGACACGTGGCTGAAGGTGTACCTCTACAGCCGGGCCCAGAGCGTCATGGGCGGCACGTCGCAGATCCAGCGCAACCTCATCGCGAACCGAATCCTGGGGCTGCCCACCTCATGAGCACCTACGACGCTACCCGACGAGCTCCAGGTCGAGGCCGACGGCCCGATCCGCATCATCCGCCTCAACCGGCCCGAGCAGCTCAACGCCACCAACCACGTCCTCCACGCAGGGCCTGGCCGCGCTGTTCCCCCAGCTCGACGCCGACGACGAGGCGCGGGCGGCCGTGATCACCGGCAACGGGCGGGCCTTCTCCGCCGGCGGCGACTTCAGCTACATCGACGAGCTGACCAAGGACGCCGCACCTCCGCCATCAGACGCTCACCCACGGCCGCCAGATCGTGACCGGCATGGTGGGGTGCCGGGTGCCGATCGTCGCCGCCGTGAACGGCCCGGCGGTCGGGCTCGGCTGCAGCCTGGTCGCGCTCTCCGACATCGTCTTCATGGCCGAGAGCGCGCACCTCGCCGACCCGCACGTGCTCATCGGGCTGGTCGCCGCCGACGGCGGACCCGGTCACCTGGCCGCTGCTGACCAGCCTGCAGCTGGCCAAGGAGTACGCGCTCACCGGCGACCGCATCCCGGCCGAGCGGGCGGCCGCAGATCGGCCTGGTCAACCACGTGTGTCCCCGACGACGAGGTGCTCGACTCAGGCCATGGCCTGCGCGCAGCGCATCGCCAAGCTGCCCAAGCGGGCGGTCGAGGACACCAAGCGCATCATCAACCTCCACCTCGAGCGGGCCGTGCTCGCCACGCTCGACTTCGCCCTCACCGCCGAGGACCGGTCGTTCACGACGCCGGAGCTGCGGGCCAACATCGAGCGCATGCGCGCGTCACAGCACCCCAAGGCGGAGTAGCAGCCTTCCGGGCCTCAGGCCGACGGCAGCTCGCTCTGGTCCTCCGCCGCCAGGCCGGCGAGCCAGCCCCCGAGCGCCTGGCCTGCCGCCGAGACGTGCTCCTCCATGACCGCGCGCGCGGCAGCGCTGTCGCCGCGCGTCATGGCGTCGAGGAGCGCGGCGTGCTCGCGCCGGCTCCGCCGCTCCTGTTCGGGAAACAGCTCGAAGTAGTTGTCGGGCACGACGCGCACAGCCTGGCGCAGGTAGGTGACGAGGCGGGGCGAACGCGCGGCCCGGTTGACGCCTCGGTGGAAGTGCCGGTTGGCCGCGACCACGTCGTCCGCGCCGTCGATGGCGTCGGCCAGCACCCGCAGCTGGTCCAGCTCGGCCGGCGTGATGCGGGTGGTCGCCATCTCGGCCGCCTTGCCGGCCAGCGTCGCCAGGATCGCGAAGTTGTCCACGGCGTCCTGGGGGCTGATGCCGACGACCGCGATGCCGCTGCGGGGCGTGATGGCGACGAGGCCCTCGTAGGAGAGCTCGAGCAGGGCTTCGCGGATCGGGGTCCGGCTGATCCCGAACTCGGCCGTCAGGTGGTCGAGGTCGAGACGGTCGCCGGGCTGGAGGCGGCCCGTGAGGATCCGTTCACGGAGCTCGTTGGCCGCCTGGGCCCGGACGGTGCTGCTGATCAGTTTGATATCTGAAATATTACATATTAAGTTTGGTCGCCGCGAACCACACGAACAAGGGGGAGTGATGGCCAACAGCCCGAGACGGCAGATGTCGCTGGTGGGGTTCATGCAGGCCGGCAACGCCACGGTGTACGCAGGCTCGTGGCGGCACCCCGCCACCGAGCACGGATTCCTGACGGCGAGCTACTACCAGAAGCTCGGCGCGGACCCTCGAAGAGGGCTGCTTCGACCTCATGTTCTTCGACGACCGGCTGGCCATGCCCGGCATCTACGGCCGGTCGGTGGCCGAGGCGGTGCGCACCGGCGCCCGCCCGGTGAAGCTCGACCTGAGCATCGTGCTCGGGATCTGCGCCGCGGCGACGCAGTCGGATCGGTCTCGGGGCGACCTACTCGACGACCTACTACTCGCCGTTCCACGTCGCCCGCACGTTCGCCACGCTCGACCACCTCTCGGGCGGCAGGGCGGCCTGGAACGTCGTGACATCGGTGAACGACAGCGAGGCGCAGAACTACGGGGTCAAGGAGGCACCTCGCGCCACGACGCGCGCTACGACCGCGCCGACGAGTTCCTCGAGGCGACCACCGGCTTGTGGGACAGCTGGGACGACGACGCGCTGGTGCTCGACCGCGAGACGCCGCTGTTCGCCGACCCCGACAAGGTGCACGAGCTCGACTACGAAGGCGAGTGGTTCTCGGTCCGGGGCCCGCTCACGGTGCCCCGCTCGCCCGCAAGGCCGGCCCGTGCTGCTGCAGGCAGGATCGTCGGGCCGGGGCCGCGACTTCGCGGCGCGCTGGGCCGAGCTGATCTTCACCGGCGACCCCGGCATCGACATCGCCCGTGCCCACTACAAGGACCAGAAGGAGAAGATCGGCGAGGGCGGCCGCGACCCCGATGCCGTCAAGATGCTGCCCATGGCCTACACGGTCGTCGGCGAGTCGAAGGCCCACGCCGAGGAGCGCGAGCAGATGTTCCTCAACGACCTCGTCGACCCCATGGCCTCGCTGACCCTGCTCTCCGAGCTGATGAACTACGACTTCTCGGGCCTGTCGCTCGACGCCCCCATCACCGACGAGCTCATCGAGTCGGTGTCGGGCATCCGCGGGCTCGTCCAGAACATCAAGGCCCACATCGGCGGGGACACCGTGACGCTGGGCGACCTGGCCGGCCACCGCGCCACCCTGTTGCAGGGCCCACGTTTCGTCGGCACCGGGACGCGACGTCGCCGACCAGATGGAGGAGTGGTTCGACGGCGGCGCCTGCGACGGATTCGTGATCGCCGCCACCCACACGCCGGGCGCCTACGAGGACATGGTGCGGCTCGTGGTGCCCGAGCTCCAACGGCGCGGTGTGTTCCGCGAGCGCTACGAGGGCACGACGCTCCGCGAGCACCTCGGGCTCGAGCGCCCGGCCTCCGTCCCGCATGGCTGACACACCCGCACCCGAGCGCCCACTGCACGGCATCCGGGTGGTCGACGCGGCCACGCTCGCCGCCGGGCCCATGGTGGCCACCGCCCTGGGCGAGTTCGGCGCCGAGGTGATCAAGGTCGAGCAGCCCGGCGTCGGGGACCCGCTCCGGACCTGGGGCCACCAGAAGGACGGCATCGGCCTCTTCTGGAAGAGCGTGAGCCGCAACAAGCGCTGCGTCACGCTCGATCTGCGCCGCGGCGAGGGCCAGGAGCTGTTCCACCAGCTGCTCGCACGTGAGCGACGTCGCTGGTCGTCGACAACCGCCCCAGCGCCCTGGCCCGGTGGGGCCTCGACTACGAGTCGGTGCACGCGGCCCACCCGCGCCTCGTCATGCTCCACGTGAGCGGCTACGGGAGCGGCGGACCGAAGAGCGACCGCCCCGGCTTCGGCACGCTGGCGGAGGCGATGAGCGGCTTCGCCCACGTGACGGGCCAACCCGACGGGCCGCCGACGCTGCCGCCCTTCATGCTGGCCGACGGCGTCGCGGCGCAGTCGGCCACCTTCGCCGTGATGATGGCGCTCTACCACCGCGACGTGCACGGCGGCGGGGGGCAGCTGATCGACGTGAACCTGATCGAGCCCCTGGCCCGCCTGATCGAGACATCGACGCTGGCCTACGACCAGCTCGGGATCGTGCCCGGGCGCGCCGGGAACCGGCTCGACGCCAGCGCGCCACGCAACGCGTACCGCACCGCGGACGCAGGTGGGTGGCGCATCTCGAGCGCGTCGCCCAACATCGTCGTGCGCCTCTACCGCGCCGTCGACCGGCCCGACCTCGCCGAGGACGAGGACTACGTCGACCCGGTGCGACGCCAGGCCCACGGGGACGAGATCGACGCGGTCGTCGCCGGCTGGATCCGGCGAGCGGCCACTGCGAGGAGGCCATGGGCGTCTTCGAGCGCGCCGAGGTGGCGGCGGCTCCGGTGTACGACGCGGCGCAGCTCCTCGCCGACGAACACCTGCAGGCGCGTGGTTCATTCCTCCGGGTGGACGACCCCGACCTCGGGACCGATGACGGTGCAGGCGCCGGTCGCCCGCCTGAGCGAGACGCCCGGCGGCGTCGACCACCTCGGGCGGGCACTGGGGGCGGACAACGACGCCGTCTACGGCGGCCTGCTCGGGATCGACGACGAGCGGCTGGACGCCCTTCGGGCGGCCGGGACCATTTGATACCGGGACAAGGAGGCCCCGTGCGCGCACCACGAGCCCGGCGTTCCGAGCTGGCCACGCCGGCCAGCAGCGAGCGCATGTGCGAGAAGGCGTCGTCGTCGGGCGCCGACCTCGTGTTCCTCGACCTCGAGGACGCGTGCGCGCCGGCGGTCAAGGAGTCGGCGCGGGCCGACCGCGGTCGGCGCGCTGACGGGACAGGACTGGGGCACGACGGTGCGGGCGGTCCGCATCAACGGCATCGACACGCCGTGGTGCCACGGCGACATCATCGAGGTCGTCACCGGAGCCCGTGACTGCGCTCGACGTCCTGATCGTGCCCAAGGCGCGGCGTGCCCGCGACGTCTGGTGGGTCGACGTGCTGCTCACCCAACTCGAGACGAAGCTGCGACCTGTCGCAGTCGCGATCGGCCTGGAGGTGCTGATCGAGGAGGCGGAGGGACTGGCCAACGCGCTGGAGATCGCCCAGTCGAGCGACCGGCTCGAAGCGCTCATCTTCGGCGCCGGCGACCTCTCGGCGTCGCTGCGGGCGCGGGTCGACGGCAACTTCGACCCCGTCGTGCGCTACCCGGGCGACTTCTGGCACTTCGCCCGCGTGCAGGTCGCTCACCGCGGCGCGGGCGGGCCGGGCATCGACGCCATCGACGCCCCCTACCCCGCCTACCAGGACCCCGAGGGGTACCGGCGCGGCCGCGTTGCACGCCAGCCTGCTCGGGTACGACGGCAAGTGGGCCATCCACCCGAGCCAGGTGCCGATCGCCAACGAGGTCTTCTCCCCGACGCCGGCGGAGGTCGCGGAGGCCCATGAGGCCATCGAGACCTACCGGGAGTCCGAGGCCGGCGGCGTGGGCGCCATCGGGCGCGACGGGAAGCTGGTCGACGCCGCCCACATGCGGCTCGCCGCCAACACCCTCCTCAAGGCCTCGCGGGTCGGCGAGCCGGGCGAATCCTCGGCCTGAGGGAGGCCCGCCTCGCTCAAGGCCGCCCGTCGACGACCAGGCGCCTCTAGCCGGCTAGGTGTGGAAACGGCCTTCTCTTCTCCAGAGAGGGGTGCTACCATCGCCAGGGTCAACGAGAACGCCACGCAGAGAGGACCCGCTCATGCCACGTTGGCCCAAGCCACCCGAAGGCAGCTGGACGGAGCACTTCGACCTCGGGACCGAGCCGATGAACTACGAGGACTCCATTTCGCAGGAGTTCTTCGAGCTGGAGCGCGAGGCCGTGTTCAAGCGGGCCTGGCTCAACGTGGGCCGCGTCGAGCAGCTGCCGCGCACGGGCAGCTACTTCACCAAGGAGCTCGCGGTCGCCAAGACGTCCGTGGTGGTGGTGAAGGGGAAGGACGGCGAGGTCCGCGCTTTCTACAACATGTGCCGCCACCGCGGGAACAAGCTCGTCTGGAGCGATGACCCCAAGGAGGAGACCAGCGGCACCACGCGCCAGTTCGTGTGCAAGTACCACGCCTGGCGCTATGACCTCGACGGCGCGTGCTCGTTCGTCCAGCAGGAGCAGGAGTTCTTCGACCTCGACAAGGCCGACTACGGGCTGGTCCCGGTCCAGTGCGACGTCTGGGCGGGGTTCATCTTCATCAACCTGGCCAAGGAGCCCGAGCAGTCGTTACGCGACTTCCTCGGCCCGATGGTGACCAAGCTGGAGCACTACCCGTTCGAGCTCCAGAGCGAGCGCTACTTCTACCGCGCCAACGTCAAGAGCAACTGGAAGCTCTACATGGACGCCTTCCAGGAGTTCTACCACGCACCAATTCTCCACGCGAAGCAGTCACCGCCGGACTGGTCGATCGCGGCAGCGGAGGCGGGGTTCGAGGCGCCCGCCTACCAGATCGACGGCCCGCACCGGCTGGTGAGCACGGCCGGTATCCACCCCTGGAACCTGGCGGAGAACATGGTCAAGCCCATCGACACACTGACCCGCAGCGGGCTCTTCGGGCCCTGGGACGGACCCGACCTCGGCTTCGACCAGAAGGAGGCCGGCATCAACCCGGCGGGATGCGACCCGTGGGGTCTCGACTCATTCCAGCTCTGGCCGAACTTCACCATCCTCGTCTGGCAACAGGGCTGGTATCTCACGTACCACTACTGGCCCGTCGCCCCCAACGAGCACGTCTTCGAGGGGACGCTGTACTTCGTTCCGGCGAAGACGGCCCGCGAGCGGGTGGCGCACGAGAACGCCGCCGTGACGTTCAAGGAGTTCGGGCTCCAGGACGCCAACACCCTCGAGGCGACGCAGACGATGCTCGACTCACGCGTGATCGAGCGGTTCCCCCTGATGGACCAGGAAGTGCTCTGCCGCCACCTGCACAAGGTGGTCAACGAGTGGGTGGACGACTACAAGAAGCAGCAGCACGCGGAGGTATGACGTCAATGGAAGCGACCCTGTTGCCGAGCGAGTTCTCCGACCTGGAGCCGTTCGCCTCCAAGTGGTGCCTGCCGACCGAGCGCGAGCGTTACGCCACGCGGCTGGCCAGCACCATGGACGAGATGCAGGCGCTCTACGACGCCGCCATGCCCCGGGCCGACGCGGCGATGACCTACCTCGACCAGGTCCCCCTCGAGGACTTGACCGAGGACGGGGTGAACCTGCTCCACCTGCTCTACTCCATGATCATGGTGTCGTTCCCGGTCGAGTGCTGGGGACAGCCCCGCGTGCCCGACTCGGGCGCGGCCTACCTCGATCTGCTGGTCGAGCCCGGTCCCTGAATCAGGTCACATCGTCTCGTACTCGACGGTCACGGTGTGGCCGGAGGGCAGGCTCTGACACGTGAGCACCCAGCCCTCCTCCACCTCCTCGGGAGTCAGCGCGTTGTTGACCCGCATGGTAACCGAGCCCTCCTTGAGGAAGGCCATGCACGTGGCGCAGTTGCCGGCCTCGCACGAGAAGGGCGGGCGCAGGCCGCCCCGACGGGCCGTCTCGAGCAGGGTGTCGCCCGGCTGGTAGCGGATCACCTTCGTCTTCCCGCCGAGCAGGACGGTCACCTCGGCGGGAATCGCAGCGCCGCCGCCCGCCGCCTCTGCGACGGCGGCCGCCTCCTCGTCGACCAGGGCCGACGTCTTCTCCTGCTGCTCCACCAGGAAGCGCTCAATGAAGATGTGTCCCGGTTCGACGCCCGAGTCCTGCAAGGCGGACTCGACGACGTCCATGAAGGGGCCCGGACCGCAGATGTAGATGTCGGCACCGAGGCCGTCCACCACGAACCCGGCGACGGCCTCCGCGGTCAGATAGCCGTCGTCGGAGTCGAAGTGGCGCCGGACCTCGAGCCGGTCGGGGTGGTCCGCGCAGAGGGCGACCAGCGCGGAGTCGAAGATCACCGAGTCGCGGTCGCGGTTGGCGTAGAGCAGCCGGACCGGGCGCTGCGTGGTGGCGAGGACGTGTTTGGCGATGGACATGACCGGCGTGATGCCGCTGCCACCGCACAAGCCCAGCACCGGACGTTCCGTCTCCTGCGGGCAGAACATGCCCGCGGGCTTGGTGACCTCGAGCTCGTCTCCCACATTGAGGTTGTCGAGGAACCAGTTGGAAACGAGGCCGCCCGCCACGCGCTTGACGGTGACCGTCAGGTCGCGATCGGTCTCGGGCGCGCTGGACATGGAGTAGGAGCGGAGCTGCTCCTCGCCGTCGATGTGCACCCGAAAGGTGCAGAACTGTCCCGGACGGTAGCGGAAGGTCTCCCCGAGCTCCTCCGGGACGTGGAGCACGTAGGAGCAGGCGTCGTGGGTCTCGCGGACGACCTGCCCGATCCGCAGTGTGTGATACCCGTGCTGACGCAGAACGGGTTCGTGATTGCTCACGGCACCGTCAAGTGGCCTACTGCGGCGTCGGCCACGCCACCGACTTCGTCTCGAGGTATTGGTCGAATCCTGCCAACCCGTTCTGGCGGCCGATACCACTGTGCTTGTAGCCCCCGAACGGCATGTCGGCCTGCCCGATCGCCGCGCCCCCGTTTACGGCGAAGGTCCCGGTGCGGACGCGCTCGGCCACCCGCAGCGAGCGCTCGAGTGATCCCGAGAACACCCCACCCGAGAGTCCGTAGACGCTGTCGTTGGCGATCCGCACCGCGTCGTCGTCGTCGTCGAAGGGGATGACGACGAGAACCGGCCCGAAGATCTCCTCCTGGGCGATCGTCATGGCGTTGCCGACGTCGGTGAAGAGGGTCGGCTCCACGTACCAGCCCGTGGGGAGCTGGGCCGGACGACCGCCCCCGAGGGCCAGGGTGGCGCCCTCGTCGACGCCCTTCTCGATGTAGCCGAGCACCCGGTCCCGCTGCTTGGCCGAGACGAGGGGCCCCATCAGGACGTCGGGGCGTTGCGGGTCCCCGTAGGCCACCGACGACAGCGTGGCGCGGAGGATCTCGACGCCCTCCTCGTAGCGCGACCGGGGGAGGAGCATGCGGGTCTGGATGGCGCAGCCCTGGCCGCCGTGGAAGCACACCTGGATTCCCGAAGGCACCGACGCCGCGAAGTCCGCGTCGTCGAGCACGATCGTCGCCGACTTGCCGCCGAGCTCGAGGAAGGTGCGCTTGAGCGTCGCAGCGCCCTTCTCCATGATGCGTTTGCCGACCGCGGTCGAACCCGTGAACGAAATCAGGTCGACCTTGGGCGAGAGGGTGAGCTCCTCTCCGACGAGGTGGTCGGAGGACGTCACGACGCTCAGCACGCCGCGCGGGAAGTCGGTCTGCTCGGCGACCAGACGCCCCAGGCGGGTCGCGTTCCACGGCGTGTCCGGCGCCGGCTTCAGGATCACCGTGTTGCCGGTGGCCAGAGCCTGCCCGAGCTTGTTCAGGGTCACCTCGAGGGGGAAGTTCCACGGCACGATGGCGCCCACGACGCCGACCGGCTCCTTCCAGATCTGGCGGGTGTTGGCCCTGCCCCGGCGGTCGACGATCTCGCTGACGTCGGTGCGCCAGGGGAACTCGTCCATGAGCTTGACCGGGTAGCGCAGCGCGCCGTCCAGTGGGATGTCGAGCTGGTTGGCGTGGGTGGTCATGCGCGGGCAGCCCACCTCCAGGATCAGCTCTTCGCGCAGCTCCGCCCGCTCTTTCTCCAGCGCGTCCTGCAGCTGCGAGAGGCACTGCTTGCGCAGTTCCCGGTTGGTCGACCAGTCCGTCTCGTCGAAGGCCCGCCGCGCGCCGTCGATGGCCCGCTGCATGTCGGCGTTCGAACCGTCGGCCACCGGCCCGAGGACCTCCTCGGTGGCGGGGTTGATGTTGTCGAAGGTCTTGCCCGTATCGGACTCGACCAGCGCGCCGTCCACCAGCATCCTGTGTTCGTGGTTGCCTGCGGTCATGCCCGACCCCCTGTCTCTTCATGGTTTCTCATAGAGTGGAAACCGGATTATCAAAAACCGCCATCAGCATAATCGAGGTCAGCGCAACCCGCCCCTCCCGCCCGGACGTCAGAGCGGGAAAGCAGGAGGCAGGGAGCCGCTCCCGAGCATGTCCGTCCCCAGCTGGTGGGTGATGACACTGCCCGCACCGAGCAGCTGGTCGAGCACCAGGGTGCGCCGGACGAACCGGTGCAGCGGGTGCTCGGTGGTGAACCCGATGCCGGCCAGCACCTGCTGGCAGTGGCGCGCCACCGTGCGGGCCGACCGTCCGGCGAACGCCTTGGCCATGCCGGCCGTCTTCGTGGACGGGTCGTCCCACGCCGCGTCGAGCAACGACGCGGCGGCTTCCACGGCCACGAGGCTGTCGGCGAGCCGGTGGCGGACGGCCTGGAAGGTACTGATGGGCCGCCCGAACTGGACACGCTCGAGTGCGTGCACGCGCGCCAGCTCGAGCATGCCGCGCGCGGCGCCGACGAGTTCGTGGCCGAGGGCGAGACGTCCCAGTTCCAGGGCAGCCGCCCAGTCGACCGGCTTCCCGGCGGAGCGCGCGGCATGGACGTCGCCGCTCACCTCTATCAGGCTCAGCGCAGGGTCGAGGCCGTGCACGGGGCGGCGCTGGAGCAGGCGCGTCTCGACGGCGAGCGCCGTGGCCCCGTCACCGTCTCCGCTCACCACGATCGCCGTCTCGGACCGGGCCAACGCCGCGGTACCGAGCCCCTCGATGTGACACAGGTCGCCAAGGACGTGGGCCGGTGGCGCGCCTTGCCGGAGCGGGGGTAGCACGACAGCCGCGTCCGCGTGGTCCGGGGCGAGCGTCGACGCCAGCAGGAGGTCGAGTGCGGCGGAGGTCACGTTGGCCGCACCCTGGGATTCGAAGAGCACCGACACGGCGACCCGGCGGTCGGCCGCCAGTGCGTCACGCCAACCGAGCTCGTCGAGCGCCGCGTCGAGGGCAACTGCGCTGCTCGCCTCCGCGGCACGCCGGATCCCGTTTTCGAAAAGCGCGCGCTCGGCCGCCTCCATCAGCGATCGGCCCCGAGGTCGAGCAGCCGGCGGGCGATGATGTTGCGCTGGATCTCGGCGCTGCCGCCGTAGATCGTCGCGGCGCGTGAGTAGAGGATACTCGGCGCGCCATCGTTGGCTGGCCGGGTCGTCCCCGATGGCCACTTCGGCACCGAGGCCGTCGGCGACCAGGTCGAAGACCGCCTGTTCCGCCGTCGCCACGAGCACCTTGTCGATGGACGTCTCGGGGCCCAACGTCTCGCCTGCCGCGAGCCGCCGCTGAGTCGACCGCGAGCGAGCCCGGAACGCCCACAGCAGCTCGGTCGCCTGACCCACGGCCGAGGGGTCGAGCGCTCCGGCGGGCGCCGCCGCCACGAGCTGCTGCAGCCGACGCTGCAGGTAGGCGGCGCGATGCCACAGTGCCGTGCTCCGCTCGTAGGGGAGAAGGTCCATGGCGACGGCCCAGCCCTGGTCCACCTCGCCGAGGACCCGGTCAAGGGGCACGAGCACGTCGTCGAAGAAGACCTCGCAGAATTCCCGGGCGCCGTGCATCGTCTCGATCGGCCGCACCATGATCCCGGGGCTGTCCATGTCGATGAACAGCGCGGTGATCCCCTTGTGCGCCGATTCGGGCGTGCCCGTGCGTGTGAGGAGCACGCACCGCTGCGCGTACTGGGCCAGGCTCGTCCACACCTTCTGGCCGTTGATCCGCCAACCCTCGTCGGTCCGCGTGGCCCGGCAGGCGAGCGACGCCAGGTTGCTCCCCGTCCCCGGCTCGGAGAACCCCTGGCACCAGATCTCCTCACCGCGCAGCAGGCGCGGCACCATGTCGGCCGCGAGCTCCTCGAGTGCGTAGTCGATCATCGTCGGCGCGAGCACCTCGGGCATGGAGTAGATGCCGGGTTCGACGAGGTCACGCGCCGTGAGCGCCTCCCCGAGGTACGCACGCAAGAGGTTCGAGCCTCCGAGCCCGCCGACGCGCTCGGGCCAGCCCATGCGCATGAAGCCGGCGTCGTAGGTCAGCCGCATGACCTTGCGCAGTTGCGCCATCTGCTCGTCGAGGCGTCCCGATGCCCACGTAGCCGGACGCGAGTTCGGACTCGTGCTCGTCGAGCCAGGCGTCGACCGCTGCCTTGAACTCCCCGAGCTCCATCGCGCCGGCGTTAGTCGGTCGCGCCTGCGGTGGGCGCCGGGCGGGTCGGGTCGTGCGGCCTGCCGGCGTCTCGGGCACCGCTGCGCCGGAGGAAGGTCATCGAGCGGGTGTGGAGCCTCCATCCGTCGGCAGTCCGGCGGTACGAGTCCGTGTAGTACCCGATGCGCATGTCATGGGTGGTCTGATCGACGAAGCAGAGCGTCTGGTGCCCCGTGCCGGCGTCCCCGTCGAGGTCGAGCACCGGGGTACCAGTGAGGAAGAGGCCCTTGGGGGCAACCCGGACCAGCGCCGGGAAATCACGCAACGCATACGTCTCACCGAACGCGCTGTAGGCCCCGTCCGGGGTGAAGACCTCGATGACCGCATCGATGTCGTCCCGGGTCATGCCGATGGCATAGCGGGCGAGGAGCTGCTCGATCTCCGTGATGTCCGCAATGCGGGACTGGTCCATGGTCCGCGCTCTCCTCGGTCCTCTCCTGTGTGATCGGGGCGTGCCGCCAGGAACGTCCGCTCTACGATAACAGCATTCTCCAAAAGTGTAACGGTCGTATACCAGGCACTTCGCGGCCGCATCCGTATGTGATCCCGCACCAACCGGGCGGAAGTCGGATTGCAGTATTTCAACGTTACGCCTCGCAGTCTGGGGAGAAGGATGCTCTCAAATTGGTACACAGCCGTTAAAGTGGCGCGATGTCAGTCGACGATCCTTCAGCCGGTTCGACCGCCACCACGGAGCCCGTCAGGCGGCGTGACCTCGCCGTGGCGCGCTCCCTCGACTCGGCCCGCCTGCGGAGCGAGGGACGGGTTCAGCGCTTCCTCGATGCCGGCTTCGAGCTGCTGGCCCGGGCCGAGTCCGGCAAGGAGTTCACCGTCCAGGAGGTCGTGGACCGCTCGGGGCAGTCGTTGCGGAGCTTCTACCAGTACTTCGCCGGCAAGCACGAGCTGCTCCTCGCTCTGTTCGACGAGGCAATCCTCTCCACGGCGGACCGGCTCGAAGAGCAGATCTCCCGCCAGGACACACCCTTGGAGCGGCTCCACTGCTTCGTCGTCGAGTACTACAAGATGTGCCTGCCCGCGCCGAAGGGACGGACGTCGAAGAACAATCCCACGCCGGTGATGGCGGAGTTCTGCCACCAGCTCCTGACCGCACACCAGACGGAGGCATCGCGTGCCTTCGTCCCGCTCGTGACGCTCCTCGAGAAGGTCCTCGAGGACGCGGCCGAGGCCGGGGACGTACCGTCGGGCCTGGACCGCGCGCAGGTGGCCGGTGTGATCCTGTCCACCATCATGTTCAACGCGGCGTACGCGCAGACGATCAGCGGGAACGAGGAGCCGCTGGACGGCGAGCGGGCCGCGGCGCAGCTCTGGACGTTTCTGTCGAGCGGCATCCTCACCTCCAAGGGAAGCTGAAGCCCCCGAGGCTGCTCACCTCCGGAGCGAGGGTGCCACGGCCGCGAGGAATTCGCGGGTCCGCTCGGCTGAGGCCTTGATCTCGTCGCGTCCTTCGCCCAGTGGCACGATGCGCGCGTTCAGGTCGGTGACCCCCGCGTCGGCGAAGCTGCGCATCCGCTTCTCCATGGCGGCCTCGCTCCCGCAGATGAGGACGTCGCCGATGGCTTCCGCGTCACCGTGTTCCATCAACCGCACGTAATTGGGGGAGGCCACGACTTCGCTCAGGGTGCGGTTCGTCTTCTCGACCGCCGCGTCGATCTCGTCGTCGTCGCAGAGGCAGACAGGCACGCCGGCCATGATGCGGGGTGCCGGCCGGCCGGCCGCCTCCGCCGCCTTGGAGATGGCGGGGACGACGTGCGACGCGATCGTGCGCTCGTCCGCCAACCACAAACTGGTGCCCGCTGCGCGTGCACCGGCCAGCTTCAACATCACCGGGCCCAGTGCAGCGATCATGATCGGCGTCGGCGTGATGTCGGTGACGTCGAGCGGGTTGCGGATGGTGAAGAGCTCGTTCTGCACGTCGACAAGTCCCGGTCCGCCCAGAGCCTGCTCGAGCACATCGAGGTAGCAGCGCATCGTCGTGACATGCCGTTCGTAGGGCAGACCGAGCATGTCCTGAATGATCCAGTGGTGCGAGACCCCCAGGCCGAGCGTGAAGCGGCCTGCGCAGACGGCCTGGTTGGAGAGCGCCTGCTGGGCCAGCACGATCGGGTGCCGGGGCTGCAGGGGCACGATGGCCGTCCCGACCTCGATCCTCGACGTGGCCGCACCGATGAGCGTGGCCGCCGTCATGACGTCGAACTCGTCGGGGATCTGCGGCGTCCAGACCGAGTCCAGGCCGGCTTCGTCGGCCCAGCGGGCGTCAGCCTGGAGTTTCTCCACCTTGGTGGCGTAGCGGCCCCGGTCGGCGCTCACCTGAAGACCGATGCGCATCCGAACCTCCTCTCAGTCTGGAAAGGGCATTCTCATCAACTGTACATCGTGCTATCGCCAGCTGCTAGGGACGGTTGACAGGATTTTGCACTGTCAATAACATCCGACCACTCTACCGGCACCGTTCCGCGCCGGCAGGGGAGATCGACCGACGGCCGCCTGGTCCAAGACGGTCGCCGGGACGGAAGACGGTGGGGTGGGAAGCCTCGACCGGATCGGAGGGGCTGACGAATGAGCTGTGCCGGCACGAAAGGTGAGGGTCGCAGGTGAGCCGGGTCGCGGTGGTCACCGGTGGTGGCTCGGGCATGGGCCGGGCCATCTGCCACCACCTTGCTCGCCCGGGGAACAAGGTGGCCGTGCTCGACATCAACGGCGAGGCGGCCGACACCGTGGCGAAGGAGGTGGTGGCGGAGGGGGGTGCCGCGCTGGGCGCTGCCGTGGACGTGAGCGACCGGGCCGCCATCGACGCCGCGCTCGACGAGGTGCGGACCGCCTTCGGGCCCGTCGGGATCATGGTCACCAGCGCCGGCATCGAGGGATTCGAGGACTTTCTCGACATCAGTGCCGATGCCTGGGACAGGATGATGGCAGTCAACCTCACGGGGACGTTCCACTGCCTCCAGGCCGTGGTGCCCGACATGATCGAGGCCGGATGGGGAAGGATCGTGACCATCTCATCCTCCTCGGCCCAGTCGGGCACCCGCCGCATGTCCCATTACGTGGCGTCGAAGGGTGGAGTCATCGCGCTGACCAAGGCGCTGGCGCTCGACCTTGCGCCGAACGGCATCACGGTGAACACCATCCCTCCTGGTGTCATCGACACACCCATGATGCGGCGGCCCATCGAGTCCGGCGCCATGGCCAGCATGGAGCAGGTGGTGGCGCGCGCACCGCTCGGGCGCGCCGGCACGCCCGACGACATCGCCGTCGCCTGTGCCTTCCTCTGCTCCGAGGAAGCCGGGTACATCACCGGACAACAGATCAACGTGAACGGCGGCTGGTACCTGTGAGAGGAGCAAGCAGATGAGCACGCTCACCACGAAGAAGCTCGGAGCAACGGTCGGGGCCGAGGTGCTCGGGTTGGACCCCGAAGGCCTGCTGGACGACGACACCCTGCCGGCGGCGTGCATGGAGGCGCTCGAGGAGAACGGGGTCCTGGTGTTCCGCGGGCTCCACATCGATGACGAGACCCAGGTCGCGTTCTCCAAGCGGCTCGACGACGTGGGGAAGGCCGAGCCGGCACCGCCGCCGAAGATCTTCACGGTCACGCTCGACCCCACGAAGGCGGCGATGGCCGAGTACCTGCGCGGGACCGTCCACTGGCACATCGACGGCGCGCAGGACGACGTCCCCGCGAAGGCGACGACGCTCAGCGCCCACGTGACCTCGGCCACGGGCGGGGAGACGGAGTTCGCCAGCACGTACGCCGCCTACGACGACCTCAACGGTGCCGAGAAGAAGCGCTACGAGGAGCTCCGTGTGCTCCATTCCCTCGAGGCCTCCCAGCGCCTGGTGCACCCCGACCCCACACCCGACCAGGTGACGGGCTGGCGGACCAGGCCCGACAAGGAGCACCCGCTCGTCTGGCAGCACCGGTCGGGCCGGCGCTCCCTCGTCATCGGCGCCTCGGCGTCGCACGTGGTCGGGATGGACCGTGACGAGGGCAGGGCCCTGCTCGACGAGCTGGTCGAGCGGTCGACGGCGCCGGCGCGCGTCTACCGGCACGAGTGGACGGTCGGCGACATGGTCATCTGGGACAACACCGGCGTGATGCACCGGGTGATGCCCTACGACCCGATGTCAGCCCGCGAGATGCACCGCACCAGCATGAGCGGCGACGAGCCGATCCGTTAGGAGTTTTGCGATGAGTGACGTGACGATTCTGCGGGCCGACCGATGGGTCGACGTCGTTTCCGGCGAGGTGCGGTCCCCGGCGGTGATCGTCGTGGACGGGAACCAGATCGTCGCGGTCAACCCCTCGGAGCTCCCCAGTCCCGCCACGGAGGTCGACCTCGGCGACGTGACGCTGCTGCCGGGCCTCATGGACATGGAGCTCAACATGCTCATCGGGGGGCCCGGCGGTCCCGACGGGCTGCCCGACCCGATGCACGGTGTCAAGGACTCGCCCGTCTACCGGACGCTGCGGGGCGTCGTGAACTGCCGCACGACACTGCTGGCGGGCTTCACCACCGTGCGGAACCTGGGCCTCATGGTCTACACGGCGGGCTTCCTGCTGGACGTGGACCTGGCCAAGGCGGTCGACCAGGGGTGGTTCCCCGGCCCACGCATCTACCCCGCGGGCCACGCCATCACGCCGACCGGCGGCCACCTCGATCCCACCATGTTCCAGGGGCTCGCGCCCGGCATCATGCCCCAGAGCGTGGAGTCGGGCATCGCCAACGGCGTGGCGGAGGTGCGCAAGGCCGTCCGCTACCAGATGAAGTACGGGGCCAAGCTCATCAAGATCTCGGCGTCGGGCGGGGTCATGTCCTTCAGCTCGGCGGCCGGCGCCCAGCAGTATTCCGACGAGGAACTCGAAGCCATCGTCGACGAGGCGCACCGCAACGGCCTCCGCGTGGCCGCCCATGCGCATGGAGATTCCGGTATCCGGGCCTGCATCCGGGCGGGGGTCGACTGCATCGAGCACGGGTCGCTCGCCTCCGACGACACCGTCAAGCTGATGGCGGACTCCGGGACGTTCCTCGTCGGCACCACCGCGCTGGCCGACCACATGGCGATCGACCGCATCCACCCGATCCTGCAGAAGAAGGCGGCCGAGATCTTCCCGCGGGCCCGGCAGATGTTCGGCAAGGCCCTCGCCGCCGGGGTGAAGATCGCCTGCGGCTCGGACGCACCGGCGATCCCGCACGGGACGCAGGCCGACGAGCTCATCGCCATGGTCGACCGCGGCATGACGCCCATGCAGGCCCTGCAGGCGGCCACGCTGACCAGCGCCGACCTCGTGGAGCGGGCGCACGACCTCGGCCGGCTCGAGGCGGGCTACCTGGCGGACGTCATCGCCGTGCCCGGCGATCCGTCGGAGGACATCAAGGTCACGAAGGACGTCAGCTTCGTGATGAAGGACGGCCAGGTCTACAAAGGCGTCTGACCCGGTGGCGAGGATGCCGCAGCGTGCTGAGAGTCGCTAGGGTTCGGCGCCGACGGTGCCACACTGTCGGACGGGAGCCCACGTGACGCTCCCCAGGGCTGAGAGAAGGAAGGTTCGAGCGTGCCGCATGTGATCCTGGGTGACCTCTCTGCATCCTCCGTCAACATGGCGCTGCTGATCCTCCGGGTGGTGATCGGGGCCGTCTTCCTCGCCCACGGCATCAACCACATCTACGGGGGCGGGAAGATCGAGGGCACCGGCCGCTGGTTCCATTCGCTGGGCATGCGCCCGGGCATCCTCCACGCCTGGACGGCGAGCCTCACCGAAATCGGCGCCGGGACGCTGCTCGTGTTAGGCCTGCTGACGCCCGTCGCCGCCGCGGGTGTTGTCGGCGTCATGCTCGTGGCCTGGATCACCAACCACCTCAGGAACGGGTTCTTCATCTTCAGGCCCGGTGAGGGTTGGGAGTACGTCATGGTGCTCACGGCCATGGGCGTGGTCATCGGGACTCTGGGGCCCGGCCAGTGGAGCATCGACGGGCACGTGAGCACACTGCAGGACCTGTGGGGGTGGCCCGGCTTCGGCATCTCACTCGGCGCCGGCGCGCTCGGCGCGGCGGGGCTGCTCGCCGTCTACTGGCGCCCGGACAAGCCCGCCGAGGCGGACAAGTCCGCCTGAGCGTCAGTCCCAGCTGCGGGCGAGGAGGAACCCTGCCGCCGGCGTGGCCGGCGGGAACGCGCTCGGTGATGCCCGAGCTGACGTAGCCGACGTCGGTGATCAGGGTGATGCCCGCTGATGGCCGCCGCCGGCGTCGCTGCACAGGAACACGAGCGGGTAGGCCTGCTCGAGCGGGGTCGAGGCCTCGATGCCCGGCCTCCTCGCGGTAGTCGGCGCCGAAGCCGAGCCACATCTCCGCGTTGGCCTGGGCCAGCGGCGTGTCGGTCGGGCCGGGGCAGATGGCGTTGATGCGGATGCCCTGCTTGAGCAGCGGGAAGGCCTCGCGGGCCACGTAGGCGCAGACCGCCTGCTTGGAGTGGAAGTAGTCGGCGTTGCCGTGCTCGACGGCCCAGGCCGCACCCGAGTCGAAGTCGGGCGTGTCGAGGTACTCCTTGAGCTCGCCGAGGTTGGACTCCCAGCCGAGGCCGGCGGCCGACGAGATGAAGCCGATGGCCGAGCCGCGGGGCAGCATGTCCCCGGCCAGCATCCGGTCGATCAGGTGGCGGTGGCCGACGAAGTTGATCTTCTCGATGCCGGGCGTGCCGTCGGCGACGCCGGCGCACGAGAAGAGCGCGTGGATCGGGCCGCCGCACTCGTCGACCGCGGCGTCGATCGAGGCCTCCTCGGCCAGGTTCACGTGGATGGCCTTGGCGCCGGGCAGCTTCACCTCGGCGAAGTCCATCACCACGACCTCGGCCCCGGCGTCCTGCACCAGCTCGGCCGCGGCGGCACCCATGCCGGTCGCGCCGCCGACGACCAGGACCCGCTTGCCGTCGTAGCGGAATGCATCGAACAGTCCCATATCTCTTCCCTCCTGAAGCGCGTGTGCGGCGTGCGTGAATGTGTCCTAGCCGACGACGCCGCGGACCTTGAGGTCCACGATGGTGTCCCAGTCGAGGCCGAGCTCTTCGAGGATGGCGTCGCCGTGCTCGTTGAACTCGGGAGCCCGTCGCACCGGTGGCCGGCTCGCTCGTCGAACTGCACGGGCGCGGCCACGAGCTGGAACGGCGTGCCGCCCGCCGTCTCGCAGTCCTGCATGTAGCCGTTGGCGACGCGTCTGCGGGTCGGCCGCGGCCTCGAGCGTGTCCTGCACGACGGCCCACTGGCCGGTGAAGTCGGCCAGCCGCTCGCGCCACTCGGCCACGCGTGCGCTCGGCGAAGGCCTCGCTCCATGAGCGCGCTGCGCTTCCAGGCTGTTCTCGACGAGCGCCGGCGTGGTCGGCGAAGCGCGGGTCGGTGGCCGAGCTCGGGCCGGCCGACCGCCACGCAGAGCGTCGGCCCAGTACCGGCCGGCCTGGAGGCAGCAGAAGGAGAGCGACGCGCTCGTCCTTGGTCTGGTAGTTGCGCGACGAGCGGGTTGAGCCGCGGCGCGTCCGCCGGCGGGCCGGCCCAGGGCGTGTCGCTGACCAGCGACAGGGCGAAGGCCTGGCCCATGGCCCACATGCCGGTGCCGAGCAGCGACACGTCGACGGTCGTGGCCTCGCCGGTGCGCTCGCGGTGGAACAGCGCGCCCATGATCCCGCCGGCGATGGTCATGGCCGCCGATGGAGTCGCCGAAGCCCGGCGCCGGGGGGACCGGACGAGATCGTACTCGGGCCGACGGGGTCGCCCGAGGGCGACGCCGGCCCGGGACCAGAAGGAGAGGGAGTCGTAGGAGCCCTTGTCGGCGTCGGGCCCGCGCTCGCCCTGGCCGGTGCCGCGCACGTAGATGATGTTCGGGTTGTGCGCCCGGATGTCCTCGACGCTCGATGTTCAGCTTGGTGCGCACCCGCGGCAGCTTGTTGGTGAGGAACACGTCGCGGTGGCGACCAGCTTGTAGAGGATGTCGAGCCCTTCGGGCGTGGTCAGGTCGAGGGCCGAGGCTCCGCTTGCCCCGGTTCGAGTGCTCGAGCAGCGCGTGCACGTCGCCGGTGATCGACACCACGCCGGTGGCAGCGAGGCCGCGCATGGCGTCGCCCCGCTCGACGTGCTCGATCTTGATCACCTCGGCGCCCCAGTCGGCGAGAAGCGCCGAGGCCGCCGGCACGAACGTGTGCTCGGCCACCTCGAGGATGCGGACGCCCTCCATCACTGCGGTCACGAAAACCCTCCCTCTGTCCGCCCGGCCCGGCTGCCACCCGGGCCCCCGGCGGAATCTAATTCTGACATCGACGTCGACAATAGTCCCCTGGACCTCGTCCCCGCCCCTTGGGGTCGCACCTGGTCAGGCGCCTGGTGCCACTCGCAGGAGCACTTTGCCCACCGCCCGGCCGTCGGCCACGTGGCGGAGCGCCGCCACCACCTCGGCCAGATCGAACTCGGCCCCGATGAGCGGCGCGGCCCGGCCCTCGGCCAGGAGCTCGAGCAGCTCGCGGTCGTTGCGGGCCATGTCCGCCGGCTGGTGCGTGGCGAAGTCCCTGAACTGGAACCCGAGGATGTGGATGCCCTTCAGCAACACCAGGTTGAGCGGGATGCGGGGGATGGTGCCGGCGGCATAGCCGACGGTCACGAAGCGGCCGCCGTAGTGCAGTGAACGCAGTGCGGGCTCGGCCAGGTCCCCCCCGACCGGGTCGATCACGACGTCGGCACCGCCGGGCAGCGCGTCACGGAGGGCCTGGCGCAGGTCGCCGGAGCGGTGGTCGATCAGCCGCTCCGCGCCGCAGGCCCGTGCCGCCTCGAGCTTCTCGGGCGTCGAGGCGACCGCCGTCACCGTCGCGCCCAGCGCGGCGCCGAGCTGCACCGCGGCGGAACCGACGCCGCCGCCTGCACCGAGCACGATGAGCTCTTCGCCCGGCTGCAGGGCGGCCACCGAGCGGAGCACGTGGTACGCCGTCTTGTACGCGACGCCGAACGCTGCGGCGACGTGGTCGTCCACCGCGGGAGGGATCGGCGTCACCGCACCGGCCTCGACCACCACCTCCTCGGCGAAGGCGCCCACGAAGCACGAGCCGAACACGCGGTCACCGACGTGCAGCCTCCTGACACCGTCACCGACCTCGGTGACCACGCCGGAGAACTCGCTGCCCGTGATGAAGGGCAGGGTGGCGGACATCTGGTACGTGTTGGCGATCACCAGCAGGTCGGGGAAGTTGATCGCCCCGACGTGGACCCGGACCCTGATCTCCCCGGCACCGAGCGCCGGCGGCGGGACGTCGACGACCTCGACGACCTCGGGACCCCCGTAGACGGAGCACAGCGCGGCGCGCACCCTCAGCTGACCCCCACGTCCTCGGCCGGCCCCCCTGGCTCAGTCGGCCAGCACCGAGTAGTCCGTCGTCTCGGCCAGGTCGGCCGCCGCCTGCATCAGGTCGGTCACGACGGGCCCGAAGGCCTGGAGCTTCTCGTCGTCGCCCGCCCGCTGGTAGCCCTGCTCCAGGACGACGGCGAGCTTCCACTTGGCCAGGACGCAGTAGTAGTCGATGTCGTCGACCTGCCGGCCGGACGTCGTGGCGTAGTGGGCGAGGACCTCGTCCTTCAACGGCATGCCCGTCATGTCGACGTAGCCGCCCGCCCTGTCCTCGTCCGCGGTGGTGTCGTCGGGCCAGGACTGCACGACCCAGCCCAGGTCGAGCTTGGGGTCGCCGACCGTCCCCATCTCCCAGTCGACGATGGCGGCGAGCCGCGCCGGCGCGCCGTGCTTGAACATGACGTTGGCGAACTGGTAGTCGCCGTGCATGAGGCCCGGGATGTAGTCGATGGGCCGGTGCGCCCGCAGCCACGCGGCGGCCTCGTCGAAGCCGGGCAGCTCGCGGCCCTTGATGCGCTCCAAGAACGCGGTCCAACGATCGACCTGGCGCTCGTGGAACCCCTCGGGTCGGCCGAGGTCCTGCAGTCCCTTGGCCTGCCAGTCGACGTTGCCGAGCAGCGCGATCCCCTCGACGAGCTGGAAGGCCAGCCCGCGCCGCTTCTCCAGATCGGTGTCGAAGGGAGCCGGCCAGAGGCGCCGGGTGGACATCGGCGACCAGCCGTCGACGAAGCCCATCAGGTAGAAGGTCCGCCCGAGCACCGACGGGTCGGTGCACACGGCGATCGCTTCGGTGTGCGGCACGTTCGTGCCGCCGAGCGCCTCGATGATCCGCCACTCGCGCACGATGCCCTCGTCGCGCGAGGCGGGTGCGCTCGTCGGGGGGATGCGCATGGCGCAGTGCAGGTCCCCGCGGCGCAGCTCGTAGATCTCGTTCTGGCTGCCCCCGGAGATGTAACCGTGCTCGAGGGGCGCGCCGACCCCGAGGCCCTGGGTGTCGAGCCAGGCCGTCAGCGAGTCGACGTCGGCGATCGTCGGGGTCTCTGCCTCCAACGCGGTCTCCTCGGTCGCGCTCACAGGTTCCCCACCTCGAGCTCGAGGTACTTGGCGTACTTCGCCTTGGCGGCCTCCTGGCGCTTGGGCAGCCACTGGGTGGGCCAGATGTCGTCGCTCTCCTTGTAGTCGCGCAGCACCTGGCGGGCCACTGTGACCTTGTGCACCTCGGTGGGGCCGTCGGCCAGGCCCATCACGCCGGCGCCGTGGATCATGCCGAAGAACGGCATCTCGTTGGTCGTCCCCAGCGCGCCGTGCACCTGCATGGCCCGCCAGGCGATGTCGTGCAAAACCGTGGGCATGACGACCTTGGCCGTGGCGATGTCCTTGCGCACGCGCTTGTAGTCGTTGTACTTGTCGATCTCCCACGCGGTATAGAGCACGAAGAGCCGGAACTGGATCAGCTGGGCGTAGGAGTCGGCGATGTAGCCCTGCACGAACTGCTTGTCGGCGAGCTTGCTGCCGGCGGTCTCGCGGCTCAGCGCCCGCTCGCACATCATGTCGATCGCCTTCTGGGCCATGCCGATCGTCCGCATGGCGTGATGGATGCGCCCGCCCCCGAGACGGGTCTGCGCGATGACGAAGGCCTGGCCCTCGCCGCCGAGCAGCGATTCTTCAGGGACGCGCACGTCCTCGTAGTGGATCAGGGCGTGGGAGCCCTCGTTCACCGGCTCGCCGTACAGGCCCACGTTGCGCTCGATGTTCACGCCGGGCGTGTCGGTCGGCACCAGGAACATCGACATCCCCTTGTACGGGCTGACGTCGGGGTTGGTCACCGCCATCACGATGAGGAACGACGCCGTCTTGGCGTTGGACGAGAAGTACTTCCACCCGTTGATGACCCACTCGTCGCCGTCTTTGACGGCCCGGGTCTTGAACATCGTCGGATCGGCGCCCGCGTGGGGCTCCGTCATGGAGTAGCTCGAGAAGCACTCTCCCGAGAGCAGCGGCTGCAGGTAGCGCGCCTTCTGGTCGTCCGTCCCGTAGTGGGCGATGATCTCCGCGTTACCGGTATCGGGCGCCTGGCACCCGAACACGATGGGCGCCCACGACGACCGGCCCAGGATCTCGTTGAGCAGCGCCAGCTTCAGCTGGCCGTACCCCTGGCCCCCGAGGTCGGCGCCCAGATGGGTCGCCCACAGGTTCTGCCGCCGCACCTCCTCCTTGAGGGGGTCGATCGCCTCGCGCCGTTTGCCCTCCAGCGGCGTGAACTGCAGGTGGGGGAACGCGAGGTCGAGCGGCTCGACCTCCTCCCGGACGAACGCATCGGCCCAGTCCAACTTCTTCTGGTACTCAGGATCGGTTTCGAAGTCCCACGCCATGTGCAACCCTCCCTCGGTCGGGTTTCAGAATATGATTCTGAGTATCAAGAACGCAATACCAACCTCGCAGCCCGACGACGTGGCCGGCCGCATCGTGCGCCGCACACTGGCCAAGCGGGAGGACCAGTACGCCAGCGAGGTCCGGCGCCTGCTCGATGCGGCGCTCGAGGTCATCCGCCGCTGCGGCACGTCGTCCCGCCCCCGGGTGGCCGACATCGTGGCCGAGGCCGGGCTCTCGAACGAGGCCTTCTACCGGCACTTCCGCTCCAAGGACGCCCTGGTCACGGCCATCCTCGAGGACGGCGGGGAGCGGCTCCACAGCTACCTGGCCCACCAGCTGGCCAAGGAGCCGACGCCCGAGGGCCAGGTGCGCCGCTGGGTCAAGGGCGTCCTGGCCCAGGCCGACAAGGACATCGCGGCGACGACGCTGGCCGTGCTCTGGAACGCCAGCGCGCTGGGCGGCCCGGCGGCGGGGCGCCATTTCGCCAGCGCGCCACTCTCTTCCCTCCTGCACGAACCGTTCGCGGCCCTTGGCAGCAGCGCGCCCGAGCTCGATGCGGCGCTCGCCGCCCACGCCACCCTCGGCATGCTCTCGGACTGCCTGTGGCAACAGGTCCAGCCGACGCGCGCCGAGGCCGAGCGCGTCGTCTCCTTCTGCCTGCGGGCCGTCACGACCTGACGCCGGCGTCCTGATCGGGCCGCCGCCCCGGCCCGCCGGACCGCTTCCGGCGGGCACCGACCTCGACTTACGCGAACTCCTCGGGAACCCAGCTCGGCGCCCGCTTCTCCATGAACGCCAGCATCCCCTCGCGCGGCTCGGTCGACTCCGCCAGAGCCCAGAACATCGTCTGGTAGTCGATGAGGCCGTAGCGCTCGTTGAGCATCCGCTTGACGTGCATACGGGCCATCGGCGGTGTCTGCAGGATCTCGCGCACCGCGAGCAGCGCGGACTCCCGCAGCTGGTCGTGAGGTACGAGGCGCGAGATCACACCCAGGCGCTGCGCCTCGGCGGCGTCGAAGCGCCGGGCCGACAGCAGCAGGTCGCGGGCCACGGCGAGACCGACGTGCGCGGGGAGGACCGCGGCGTAGGTGGCGTCAGGGATGCCCCGCAGGAGCTCTGGGACTCGGAAGGTGGCCCGGTCGCTGGCCACGGCGATGTCCGCCAGCATGGCGATCAAGAGGCCCCCGGCCTGGCAGATGCCGTTGACGGCGGCCACCACCGGTGCCCGGCTGTCCCGGATGGTGAGAAAGGGGAGGATGTCGTGACCGATGTCGGGCGTCGGCTCGTCGCCCGGGTCGCTCCGTCCGCCGAGGTCGCCGCCCGGGGCGAAGACGTCGCCGGTGCCGGTGATGATGAGCGCGGCCAGATCCGGATCCGCGTTGACGATGCCGACGGCGCGCTTGATGCCGAAGTACATCGCCGGCGTGAAGGCGTTCCTGGCCTCGGGCCGGTCGATGATGCACCAGGCGACCGCGCCTTCACGTTCGAAGCGCAGCCCTGCGGCGCCGAGTTCCTCCGACATGCGCGTCCTCCTTCATGCGTCGTCGTTCATGGGTCGCGGGCGACACTACCGGTCGCCGTGCTTTCGTGGTCGGGCGATGGAGCACCGAGGGGCGGCGGTGCCGGAGCGAGCTGCACAATGAGTTGATCGATGTACGTCTCCATCGCCCGGCCGAAGTCGACCCGCGCCGGGTCGGTCACCCACTGGTACTCGAGTCCCATGATCATCGCGATGACTTCGAGCGCGACCTGGTCCACGTCAACGTCCGCTCGCACGCGCCCCTGCGCCTTCTCGTCGTCGAGCAGCGCGCGCACGAACTCCCGCGCGACCTCGTAGCGCTCGACGAAGAAGTCGTGCAACGGGTCGTCCGGGTCGAAGCTCTCTGCTCCGAGGACGAGATACAGCCGGGTCAGGATGGCTGTCTCCACATTGTGCCGACCGAGCTCGCGCAGGCTCGACAGCGTCAACGCCGGCGGGAACTCCCTGTCCGGATCGATCGTCTCCATCCGATCGCGTTCGGCCACCACCTCCCGCAGCAAGCGTTCCTTCGTGCCGAAGTAGTAGAGGAGGCCCGTGGCGGTCATGCCGACCCGGTCGGCGAGCGCCGCCACCCCGGTGCCGCGATACCCCTTTGCAGCAAAGAGCTCCACGGCGGCATCGATGATCTGCTGCCGGCGCAGGTCGCCGCGGGGTTGGCGGGTGCGCTCGTCCGCGCCCGCGTTTTCCCCGTAGGGAGCCCCGCGTCCACGCCGGGCCGACCGGCGTTCCCGCTGACCGTCGGGTGCACCAGTCACGGGGTCATTGGACCCGGACTCCGCCTTCGGCGTCAAAAGATCTCCCGGCCGGACCCCGAGGGAAGGACCTCGAGCACCAGGTCACGGGGCAGAAAGAGGTTCCCCGTCCAAGCCGTGACGGGAGATCGCGTTTCCTTGGTCCCAAAATCTTCTGGAACGGTCGGTACCCCTTGCGTGACACCGGGATTTTTCTTATAGTTCTCAAAAATCACATTCTCGTAATATCAGAGTGGGGCTCCGGGGGCGACGAATTGGCCGATGTCAAAGCGTTAGTCGATGCATTGACGCTAGAAGAGAAGGCGGCTCTCACCTCGGGAGAGGACATGTGGTCCACGGTGGCGGTCGAGCGGCTGGGCATCCCCAAGCTCCACGTCACGGACGGCCCCAACGGTGCACGCGGGGACGCGTTCCCCGGCGTGGAGGGCACCCCTTCGACGTGCATCCCCTGCGGGTCGGCGATCGGCGCCACGTGGAACCCCGGGACGGCGCAGGCTCTCGGGGCGCTCGTCGGGCGAGAAGCCCTCGAGCGCGGGTGCCGTGGCCTGCTGGCGCCCACGGTGAACCTGCACCGCTCGCCGTTGGCGGGCCGAAACTTCGAGTGCTACTCGGAGGATCCGCTCCTCTCCGGAGCCCTCGCGGCGGGCTATGTCCGTGGTGTCCAGTCGAACGGAGTTTTCGCCACCGTCAAGCACTTCGTCGGCAACGACGCGGAGTTCGAGCGCTCCTCCATCAATTCAGTCATTGACGAGCGCACACTGCGCGAGCTGTACCTGCTGCCCTTCGAGATCGCCGTCCGCGACGGCGGGGCGCTGGCCATCATGACGGGGTACAACAGGCTCAACGGGCGCTGGCTGACCCAGCGGCGCGAGTTTCTCCTCGACATCTTGCGCGACGAGTGGGGCTTCGAAGGCCTGGTGATGACCGACTGGTTCGGCGTGGCCGAGACCGCCGTGTCGCTCGGTGCCGGACTGGACCTCGAGATGCCGGGCCCGGGTCGTGCGCTCGGGCCGGCGGTGGTCGCTGCCATCAAAGACGGCGACGTGGACGAGTCCGACCTCGACGACGCGATCCGACGTCTCCTTGGCGGGTTCGACCGCATCGGCGCGCTCGACGCCCCTGAACCGGAGGCCGGTCCCAGAGCTCCGACGCCCGCCGATGTGACACTGGTTCGTCGTGCCGCGGCGGAGTCGATGGTCCTGTTGCGCAACGACGGCACCTTGCCGCTCGCCGCGTCAGCACCTGGTTGCGTGGCCGTGCTCGGTCCCCATGCCGTCTCGCTCACCATCATGGGCGGTGGCTCAGCCCAGCTGACTGCACATGCGGCCTCCGAGTTCCTCCCATCGTTGGCAGATGCCTGCGCCCCCGGTACTGACATCACGTACGAGCGTGGATGCGAGGTGACCGTCTCCCCAGCCGTCGTCGGTGGTCCCGTCCTACGGGCTCCCGATGGCTTTCGGGTCGACCGCTACGAGGGCGGCGACTGTGAAGGGCCGATCGAGGAGAGCGGCAGACTGACACGCCTCCGCATGTTGGAGCCGAGAGGGCTGGGAACCGGCGAAGCCGCGGACGAATGGTCCATGCGGGTGGTGGGAACGGTTGTTCCCGAGGAGAGCGGGCTCTTCCAGCTCGCCTTGGCGCAGGCCGGAATGGCGCGCGTCCTCGTGAACGGCGAGCTCGTCCTCGACGGGTTCACCAACCGCCCTCCTCCGGGCGGCAGAGACTTCTGGGGCCAGGCCAGTCAGGACCTGGTGGCCGACGTGCGGTTCGAGGAGGGTGTCCCCGTCGAGTTGGTCGTCGAGTACGCCGCACGCAACACGACCCTGGCCGGATTCCGGGTGGGATTCCGGACGCCCGACGCCGACACGTTGCTGGCCCGTGCGGTGGCCGCCGCCGCCGTGGCCGACGTGGCGATCGTCTGCGTGGGTACCACGGAAGAAACTGAGAGCGAAGGTCGCGACCGTGCCGCGTTCGCGTTGCCCGGGCGACAGGACGAGCTCATTCGACGGGTCGCGGCCGTCAACGATCACACCGTCGTCGTCGTCAATGCCGGGGCACCCGTGGACATGGGGTGGGCGGATGATGTGGCTGCCGTCTTGCAGTGCTGGTTCGGCGGCCAGGAGATGGGCGCAGCCCTGGCCGGCGTGCTCGCGGGCACCGCCGAGCCCGGGGGGCGGCTCCCCACCAGCATCCCGATCCGCTTCGAACACAGCCCTTCCCACGCGAACTTCCCGGGCGAGAACGGTGAGCTCCGCTACGGCGAGGGCCTGTTCATGGGGTACCGCGGCCATGAGCACAATGCGATCGCGCCGAGGTTCCCGTTCGGCCACGGCCTGAGCTACACGACGTTCCAATTCGGCGAACCGACGCTGTCGGCCGACGTCTACCAGACCGGTGAGACCTTGACCGTCTCGGTGCCGGTCACCAATTCCGGCGCCCGCGCCGGATCCGAGGTCGTGCAGTGCTACGTTGCGCCGGCCTCGGCGCGCCTGGCGCGCCCACCCAAGGAGCTCAAGGCCTTCGCAAAAGTGTGGATCGAGGCAGGTGAGACGACGAACGTGGACCTCGTCCTCGAAGGCCGCTCGTTCGCCTACTGGGACCCGGGTCAGGACGACTGGGATCACGTGCAGGCACTCCTTCCCGAGATGTTCAACCTTCTCTCGCCCCCGGCCGAGCGCCGTGAGCGGGGGTGGCAGGTGGATGCCGGCAGCTACGACATTCTGATCGGCCCTTCTTCGCAAGACATCGCAGTCAGCTGCACGATCCACGTACCCGACGACACAAGTTGGAGGTAGGGAGCAAACATGTCGCACAACAACCAATCGGTGAGGGGAAAATCGGGGAGGGAGTCCTTTACGGGGCGGCTCTCCCGAAAAGGAGGGGCCATGGGCACCCGAACATCAATCTGTGCCGCAGCAGCGGCTCTCGTCACTGCGCTGGGGACCATGGTGGTCGTCAGCCCGACGGCAGCCGGGGCAGCGAGCCCGGCCGATCAGGGCGTCACGGCGAAGACCATCGCCGTCGGCCTGCCCTACGTGAATTTCGCGGCGTTGAAGAGCCTCGGGGTCACCATCGACGACGGCAGCTTTCCCGACGCCTACAACGGCGTCATCGGCATGATCAACAAGCAGGGTGGCGTCAACGGTCGCAAACTCGTACTCTCCACGGCCGAAATGAACCCGGCGGTGCCCGCTGACGCGACGTCATCATGCACACAGCTCACCGAGGACGACCATGTGTTCGTCGCCATCGCCCCGGTCTTCCCGGACTGCTACCAGGCCACACACGACACGCCGGTGCTCATGGGGTCGTTGCCGGGCACGTTGCCGGCTTCGGCGCCGCCTGACTTCTCGCTCATCCCGCCCGACGCGAACTTCGATCCGCTGCAGCTCGCCGCCTTCAAGAAGGCCGGCGACTTCAAGGGGAAGAAGGTCGCCGTCTTCTACGGCGCCGACTCCGACGCTCCTGAGGTGAAAGTCGTGCAGGACTCGCTGAAGAAGTTGGGTGTGCCCGTGGTCTTGACGGCTGAAGACAGCGTGCAAGCCACCGACGCAGTTGCATCCGACCAGGAGGTCCAGTCCATCTCGCAGCGGTTCCAGAACGCCGGGGTGAACGTGGTCATCGGCGTCGGAGGCTCGGGCTCGACGACGTGGCCTCGTGCGCAGCTGGACAACCAGAGCACCTACAAGCCGCTCTACATCGCGACCAGCGAGTCGTCGCTCATCTCCTACGTGGAGTCGACCAAGGGCGCCAACCCGTACCTGAAGAACGTGCTGGCGGCATCCACCGCGCCCACCTTCTACCAGCAGTGGAAGGACCCGGCCATCCAGAAGTGCGTGGCCGCCGTCAAGAAGGCGTACCCCTCGGACAAAATCACGCCGCCGGTCAACCCCACGAGTCCCGGAGCCGGCAGCAGCACCGACACGACGTACGCCTCGGTGGTCGAAGCCTGCCAGTACCTGGCATTGTTCGATGACATCGCGGCCGCCGCCGGCAAGAACCTCACGGTGGCGAGCTTCACCAAAGCGGGCTTCGCATTGAAGAACGCCAAAATCCCCGGCATCGGAGCCATCTCCTTCGCCCCGGGCCAGCCGTATGCCACCGGAGCGGTGACGATCTTCAAGTACGACCCCACGAGCGAGACGCTCGTGCCTGCGTCAAACTCTGGGAAATGATCGAGACCGGCACCACCCCAGCGCGTAGCCGCGAGGCAGGCCCTTGCGCGCGGGGGTGGGGCCGGGCACGCAGATCGGGGCTCCCTTGAGCCAGCCGACCCTGGGAGGCCCGATCAGCCCTGACCCGGCGGATGCGCCGAGCGCGGCCGACCTGGCACATCTGGTCGTCGACTCCGCGGCCGAGCGTCAGCTCGTGGCCGAATCGGTGCCGGAGGTCCTCCTCCCCGAGGACATGCTGCCGGGAGCGGGCGAGGAGCAGATGTCCCTGCGCGAGGGCCTGCGCACCTCCGGGAGTCGCGCCTTCATCGTCCTCGCCATCATCGTCACGCTGGACAACCTGCAGAGCTCGGGACTTGCCGTCCTGGCCCCCAACATCCAGGCGTCCTTCCACGTCTCCACCGGGGCCATCACCTTCGTGGCGGGCATCGCGGGCGGGTTCCTCGTCCTGGGCATCGTGCCGATGGGGTGGTTGGCCGACCGGTACCGCCGTCCGCCCATCATCGGGTGGGCGACCTTCGTGTTCGGCCTCATGGTGTTCGCCTCCGGCCTGGCCATCAACATCTTCGTTTTCTTCCTGGCACGCTTCGGCGCCGGCATCTCTCAAGCGAGCACGCAGAGCGTGCACGGCTCCCTGTTGGCGGACACCTACCCGATCAGCGTGCGGGGGCGGCTCTACGCGGCCATGGGGATGGGCAGCGGCGCGGCCATGGCACTCAGCCCGGTTCTGGTCGGCTTGATCGCCACCGAGGTGGGCGGCCCGAACGGCTGGCGCTGGGCCTTCTACATCCTCGCCATCCCGATCGTATTGGTGGCGATCTTCGCATTCCGGATCCCTGAGCCTCCCCGTGGCCAATTCGAGAAGAAGGATGTGCTGGGCGAGGTCATCGTCGACGATCGCCCGGCCGCACCGTCGCTCGAGGCCGCGTTCGAGCGGATCATGCGTATCCGCACCATCAAGATGGTCCTCATCGCCTTCTCGGCGATCGGGTTCGGGTTGTTCACCGTCCCGGTGCTGGGGAACCTCTACCTCAAGCAACGCTTCGGCCTCGACGCCTTCCAGCGCGGCCTGATCGGCACCATCGGCAGCGTCGGCGTGCTCGTGGCCTTGCCACTCGTCGGGCGGTACTACGACCGCCTCTACCGCAGGGACCCGGCGCGGGCGCTCTCGCTCATCGGCAAGGTCGTCCTTCCCTGCGCCGTCCTCGTCCCCATTCAGTACTTCATGCCCAACGCGGTCCTGTGGGCGATCTTCAGCGTGCCGACGGCGGTCCTCCTCCTCACCGGCTTCTCCATGATCGGCCCGGTCCTCACCTCGGTGGCTCCGTATCGCCTGCGCGGGCTCGTCGGGGCGGTCGGCGGGATCTACGTCTTCTTCGTGGGTGCCACGGGAGGGGCGGTGCTGGCCGCGCTGCTCGACAGCGTCGTCGGCCTGCGGGCCACGGTGCTGATCATCATGATCCCCTCCACCATCTTCGGCTCCTTCATGATCATCCGCAGCGCGCACTTCATCAGGAACGACCTCTCCCTCGTGGTGGTCGAGCTCCAAGACGAAATGGAGGAGCACAAGCGGCAAGCGGCCGATCCGGAGCAGATCCCGGTCCTGCAGCTGAGCAACGTCGACTTCAGTTACGGGCACGTCCAGATCCTCTTCGGCGTCAGCT
Organism: uncultured Acidimicrobiaceae bacterium; assembly: GCA_963719485.1. GTDB lineage: Bacteria > Actinomycetota > Acidimicrobiia > Acidimicrobiales > RAAP-2 > Bog-473. Next base: position 513,464 of record OY970387.1, on the reverse strand, counting down.
TCGAAGTGAAACGGGGAGAGGTGCTTGCCCTGCTCGGGACGAACGGCGCCGGGAAGTCGACAGCGCTGAACGTCGCCGCCGGCCTGGAGATCGCGTCCCGCGGCGCGGTCCGGTTGAACGGACGGGACATCACCTACACCACACCGGAGCAGCGGTCGCGGCTCGGCATCCACCTCCTCCCGGGAGGCAAGGGCGTCTTCGGTCCGATGACCGTGGCCGAGAACCTCGAGATGGGCGGCTTCGTGTACCGCTCCGACCGCGATGAGCTCCGCCGACGGACTGAGCGGGTCTACGAGCTCTTTCCAGCTCTCAAGGATCGTCGAGGCGAGACGGCTGATGCACTCTCCGGTGGACAGCAACAGATGCTCGCGTTGGCCATTGCAATGCTGCACGATCCCGCGGTCCTCATGATCGACGAGCTGTCCCTCGGCCTCGCCCCGATCATCGTCCAGGAGCTCATCGAGGTTGTCGACGGGCTCAAGGCGGCCGGCGTGACGCTCATCATCGTGGAGCAGTCCCTCAACGTGGCGGCCGCCATCGCCGACCGAGCCGTCTTCCTCGAGAAGGGCCGCGTGCGGTTCGAAGGCCAGATCCGCGACCTGATGGAGCGGGACGACCTGGCGCGGGCGGTGTTCCTCGGGGGCCAGGAGGACGCGTGACGATGCTCGCCGTCTCGTGGGTCAACAGCCAGATCGTCTTCGACGGCATTGTGCAGGGGCTCGCCATCTCCGTCATCGCCGTCGGGGTCGTGCTCGTCTACCGCGCCACTCGGATCATCAACTTCGCCGTCGGCAACATGGGCGTGGTCGGGGCCGCGGTCCTGTCGCTCCTGGTCGTCCAGTACCACGTGCCGTTCTGGGTGGCACTCGTCGTCGCGCTCCTCCTGGGGCTGGCGTTCGGGGCCGTCGTCGACCTTGCGATCATCCGCCGGTTGCGAAAGTCCCCGCGCGTCGTCGTTCTGGTCGCGACCATCGGCGTGTCGCAGCTGGCGGCGGCGATTGCCATCAAGATCCCGGTTCCGAACACGCTCAGTGTCCATTACCCCAGCGCGCTGAGTGGGACCTGGACGGTGGCGGGCGTGACGGTCAGAGGGTCGGACCTTTCGATCCTCATCATCGTCCCGATCACACTCATCGCTCTCACGTGGTTCCTCGACCGGACGACGATCGGTCGCACCGTGAAAGCCTGCGCCAGCAACCCGCGGTTGGCCCGCTTGTCGAGCATCAGTCCCAAGATGGTCTCCACCATGGTGTGGGCACTGGCCGCGGCGCTGTCCACACTCTCGGTCGTCCTGATAGCCGGTGAGAGTGGAGCGGCGGGGGACCTCACGACCCTCGGGCCCCAGACGCTGTCGCTGGCCCTCGTGGCCGCGGTGATCGGTGGCATGACGTCGTTTCGCCGGACCATCATCGCCAGCGTCGTCATCGGCCTCCTCGAGAGCATCGTGAACTTCAACTTCATCGATGAGCCCGGGCTCATCAACCTGTTGCTCCTGATCACCGTGGTGGTGGCGGTTCTCTTCAACCGGGAGCGCACCGACGAGAGCGAGGTCTTCGCGTTCACTCCGAGAGCGCGCCCCATCCCCGTGCGCCTGCGGTCCTACCGGTGGGCCAGGAACGTGAACAAGAGCGGGGTGTTCCTGCTGGCCGCGATCGCCGTCATCCTCCCGCTCGTCTTCACGCAGCCGTCCACCCAGCAGACTTTCACCGAGGTGCTGGCTTTCGCGATCTGCGCCACGTCGCTGACGGTGCTCACGGGATGGTTGGGCCAGCTTTCGCTCGGCCAGATGGCTTTCGCCGGACTGGGCGCGCTGTTCGCCGCCCGCCTGGTGGAAGGGGGAGTGCCCTTCTGGCTCGCCATCGGCGCCACCACCGCCGGCTCTGCCGTCCTGGCCACGATCCTGGGGCTCAGCTCGCTGCGGGTCAAGGGTCTCTATCTCGCCGTGGTCACCTTCGTCTTCGCCCTGGCGGCGCAGCAGTACTTCTTCAGCCTGAACATCCTGAGTGGTGCTTCCCCGGACGGTTCCAACCTGCCGTTCGCCCCCGGCAAGCTCTTCTCACTCTCGTTCCCCGGTCAGCGCACCTACTACTACGTGGTCCTGGTCGTCCTGGCCGTGGTCCTCCTGATCGCCAGCCGGTTCCGCGACAGTGGGGTGGGCCGCTCGATCATGGCGGTGCGCGACAACGAGAACGCGGCCGCCGCCTACCGGGTGCGCCCGGCCTGGGAGAAGATCCGTGCCTTCGCCATCGCGGGGGCACTGGCCGGGATGGGTGGGGCCCTGCTCAGTGGCGCCTACGCCAACGTCGCCTTCGCCGGCCCGGGGAGCTTCTTCGTGGTCGACGCGTCGCTGAGCCTCGTTGCCATGGTGGTCATCGGCGGGATGGGCTCGGTGACCGCAGCGGTCATCGGCGCCGTCTGGGTCATCGGGATCCCCGCGCTGGCCCCCAACAACCCGGTCCTCGGGCTGCTGACGTCGAGCATCGGGTTGTTGGCCGTCCTGCTCTACTTCCCCCGCGGGCTCATGCAGATCGCCTACGACGCGCGCGACGCCTTCCTGAAGTGGGCAGACAAGCGCTTCGGCAAGGAGGTCATCCCCACCGCCGCGGGCACACCGGCCCACACGGCCCTTCCGGAGCCCGAGCACCGCGAGGCCGGCATCCCGACGCTCGCCGTGAGCGACCTCCGTGTGACCTTCGGCGGCAACACCGCCGTCGACGGGGTCTCGCTCAACGTGGGCGAACGTGAGATCGTCGGGCTCATCGGGAGCAACGGAGCGGGCAAGTCGACGCTGATGAATGCGATCGGCGGCTTCGTTCCCGCGTCGGGCTCGGTGCGACTGGGCGACGAGGAGATCGGCGACAAGGCGCCGGCCTACCGAGCCGGGTTGGGACTGGGCCGGACGTTCCAGTCGGCCACCCTGTTCCCGGAGTTGACGGTGACCGAGACCCTCCTGGTGGCGCTCGAAGGGAAGAGCGAGACGGGCGTGCTCTCCACCGCGCTCGCCCTGCCCCGGGCGACGCGCCGGAGCCGGCGCGACCGGGCCGAGGTGGGCGACCTCGTCGAGCTGCTCGGTCTCGGCGACTACCGCGACCACTACATTGCCGACCTGTCGACCGGCACGCGACGGGTGGTCGAGCTCGCCGGCCTCCTTGCGCTCGATGCCAAGGTGCTGTGCCTCGACGAGCCCACGGCGGGGCTGGCCCAGCGCGAGACGGAGGCGTTCGGCCCGCTGATCGTGACCGTGCAGCGCCAGCTCGACGCATCGGTCCTTCTCATCGAGCACGACATGCCCCTGATCATGGGCATCAGCGACCGGGTGTACTGCCTGGAAGCCGGACAGGTCATCTGCGACGGTGCGCCCAGTGACGTGCGCAACAACCCTCGGGTGATCGCGAGCTATCTCGGGACGGACGAGCGTGCCATCAACCGGAGCGGCGCCACGCCTGCTCCTGCGGACGCGCTCGGGGCGGCGCATGCCGGGCTGGCCCTCTCGCCTCCGGCGGCGCTCGGCACCGACGCGACTCCGGCGTGACCGTCTCCTCCAGAGGGAGTCGTGCATGACGGTGGGCATCGTCACCGGAGCCGCCCGGGGCATGGGCGCCGCCTGTGCGGCGCGCGTGGCGGACCTGGTCGACGTCCTGCTTCTCGTCGATCGGAACGAGTCGTCACTGGCCGCGCAGGCGGACATCCTGGCGGCGTCGAACACGCGGGCCGAGGTCGAGCCCTTCGTCCTCGACATCAAGGACGGCGCCGCCATCGCCCGCCTGGCGTCCCGGGCATCGGAGCTCGGCCCGCTGCGTGCCGTCGCCCACGCCGCCGGCGTCTCGCCGACCATGGCCGACTGGCGGGAGATCCTGGCCGTGAATCTCGTCGGCACCGCGCTGCTCGTCGACGCGAGTCGTGCGTTGGCGCAATCGGGGACGGCGGTGGTCTGCTTCGCATCGGTCGCCCCGCTGCTGGCGCTGGGTCAAGACGACCTTCCGGCAGACGCCGTGCTCGACGATCCGCTGGCCGCCGATTTTCTCGAGAAAGTCCACGACGCGGTCGGACCCGAGATCGAGGATCCCGGCCTGGCCTACACGTGGTCGAAACGAGGCGTGCACCGGCTGGTCCGCCGGGAGGCCGCGCCGTTCGGCGAGGTGGGCGCGCGCATCTGCTCGGTGACGCCGGGCATCATCGACACGCCGATGGGGCGCCAGGAGGGGGCCGCCCACGCCGCCAACGACCTCCTCGTGCAGGTCGCCCCGTTCAAACGCGAAGGCAGTGCCGAGGAGGTGGCGGCCGGGGCGGCCTTCCTGCTCTCCGACGACGCGAGCTTCATCACCGGGATCGATCTCCCGGTCGACGGCGGCGTGATGGCTGCTATCCGCAGTGGCGGGGGAGTGGCGCTGTCATGATCTCGTCCGTGAACGTCAAGGACCTCCTCGATCCCGAACTGCGGCCAGTGCTCGGCGGCTTCGAGCTGCCGCCGATCGACGCCGAAGGCATGGCCGCCATGCGGACGGCCTCCTTCAAGTCGCCGGACCTCTCCGATGCGGTCGTCCGCACCGAGCACCAGGTTCCCGGTGAGCCGCCCGTCCGGGTACGGGTGCACCGGGCGCGGGACACAGCCGGAGTCCTCCCCGCCGTCGTCACGATCCACGGGGGCGGCTACGTCATCGGTTCCTACGACATGGACGACCCGCTGCTCGATCGCTGGTGTCCCGGACTCGGCGTGGTCGGTGTGTCCGTTGACTACCGCCTCGCTTCCGATGCGCCGTACCCGGGCCCGCTCGAGGACTGCTACGCCGCCGTGCGCTGGACGTACGACAACGCCGACGAGCTCGGCATCGACAAGGGGCGCATCGGGATCTACGGGCTGAGTGCCGGGGGTGGGCTCGCGGCCGCGCTGGCCCTTCTCGCCCGCGATCGCGGCGAGGTCCCGCTGGCGTTCGTGCTGCTCGACTGCCCCATGCTCGACGATCGCCAGCGCACTCCCTCCATCCGGGCCGACGGGCTCTACGTGTGGGGACCGGCCTCCAACGAGTTCGGTTGGCGGACGTACCTCGGTGACCTCTACGGGTCGGACGAGGTTCCGGCCTACGCCGCGGCGGCCCGGGCCGAGGACCTGGCCGGACTCCCGCCCACCTGCGTGGTCGTCGGTTCCATCGACGGCTTCCGCGACGAGGACATCGATTACGCCCAGCGTCTCAACCAGGCGGGAGTGGCCTGCGAGCTCCACGTGATCGCCGGCCTGCCGCACGCATACCTGCTCGTGCCGGGCGCCGCCGCCGTGCAGCTCGCCATGCACGACATGGACGACTGGCTGGCACGCCAGGTGGCCCGGCTGCGTCCCTGACGGGAGACGCCCGGCGCCGTCGCGCTCCGAGTCAGAGGGCGCCGGCGCCGCCCGAGCGGGCGCGGATCATGGCGTCCTGGACGAAGGAGGCGGCGAGTTGCCCGTCGCACCGGAAGATGTCCCCGTGCCCGTAGCTGCGGCCATGCCCGGCGTAGGTGCTGCGTTGCTCCAGCAGGTGCCACTCCGCGGCGGGGCAGCGCTCGTGGAAGGTCAGCGTGTGGCTGAGCACCCCGGTCGAGAGCGTCCGGTGCGCCTGCGCCTGGCCCACGCCGGCGTGGGGGCGCATCGCCGTCCCGATCAGGAAGCCGTCCGTCGAGTAGGCGACCAGGGCCTGGTCGGTGGCGGGATCGTCGGGCGCATCCACGAAGCGAACCCAGGCATCGAGCTCGGGCGGGCCGACCAGTTCGGGGTCGTTGATGTCGACATCGCCCACGATGAGGATCTCCCAGGCGCCCTCGCCGCGCACGGTGCCGGCAACGTCGTCGCGGTTCGTGCCCGAGCGTGGCGTATCGGCGTGCCGGATCACGTCCGGCTCCTCCGCGCTCAGGAGGATGAGCGAGCGGGTGACCAGCGTCTCGCCCTGGCTGATGGTGACGGTGCTGCTGGCGACGGACCGGCCGCTGTGCATGCGGTCGACGACGATGTCGAGCGGGGCCTCGGGCGACGCGCCTCGGGCGAACACCGTGTGGATCGTCTTGACCATCTTCTCGTCCTGGCCGGCCAGCCCCGCCATCACGGATTGCGCCAGCAGCTGCCCGCCGAAGACCACGCCGTGGGTGGAGTGGAGGCTGCCCGCCCGGTAGCGGTCGGTGCCGACCTCCTCGAGCGACAGGGCGTCGACGAACGCAGCAATGGTGAACATCGGGGTCTCGATTCTCCTCAGGGGCCGGTGGCCCACCACTGTCTCATCACCGGCCCGGCGGGCGGCGGTCCGGCCTCGGGGTCCCGTCCCGGGAGCGGAGATCGCGAGGCCGAAATCCGGGATCATACTGCCGTTTTTGACGGCGACGTCAAAGTCAGATACTCTCCCGAAGAGAGGCTTCCCAGGCACGAGTCGCGTGCCGTTGCCGGGCACTGCCCGCCGTGACCTGGGTGGATCCGGACGACGAGAGGAAGCGCACCGTGACTGAGACAGTGAAGGTCAACCCCGAGCAGAGGATGTTGATCGACGGCAAGCTCGTGGACGCCGATTCGGGCAAGACCTTCGACAACGTGAACCCGGCCACCGAGGAGATCATCGGCCAGGTGGCCGACGCCTCGACAGCCGAGATGCAGCGGGCGATCGACGGGGCCCGCCGGGCCTTCGACGAGACCGACTGGTCGACGAACCACGCCTTCCGCAAGCAGTGCCTCCAGCAGCTGAACACCGCCCTGCACGCCGAGCAGGAGGAGCTGCGCGAGCAGCTGATCCTCGAAGTCGGATGCCCCCGCATGACGACGAACGGCCCGCAGCTCGACGCGCCGCTGTCCGACGCGCTCGCCTACCCGGCCCAACTGATCGACGAATTCGAGTGGGAGACGGTCCTGCCCGACGCGGTCAGCCTGCAGGGCTCGCTCGACTCGCGTCGGATCTGGCGGGAGCCGGTCGGCGTGGTGGGCGCCATCGTGCCGTGGAACTTCCCGTTCGAGGTGACGTCCCACAAGCTGGGCCAGGCGCTGGCCACCGGGAACACGGTGGTGCTGAAGCCCGCCCCGGACACGCCGTGGAACGCCACCTTCCTGGGGCGCCTCATCGCCGAGGAGACGGACATCCCGCCGGGCGTGGTCAGCGTCGTCACATCGTCGGATCACCTCGTCGGCGAGGAGCTCACGCTGTCGCCCAAGGTCGACATGATCTCGTTCACCGGCTCGACCGCAGTGGGGCAGCGCATCATCGAGAAGGGCGCCGCCACCATGAAGCGCACCTTCTTGGAGCTGGGCGGCAAGTCGGCGACGATCGTCCTCGAGGACGCCGACCTCGGCGTCGCCACGCTCATGGGCATGGGTGCCTGCTTCCACGCCGGGCAGGGCTGCGCCATTCAGACCAGGATGCTCCTGCCCCGCTCCCGTTACGAGGAGGGGGTCGAGATGCTCAAGGGCCTCTTCGCCGCGGTGCCGTTCGGCGACCCGCAGCGGCCGGACGTGATCATGGGCCCGGTCATCTCCTCCAAGCAGCGCGAGCGGGTCCTCGGCCTGATTGAGAAGGGGAAGGCCGAGGGCGCCACGCTGGCCGTCGGCGGCGGCCGTCCCTCGGGCGCCGAGTTCGCCAAGGGCTGGTGGGTCGAGCCGACGCTCTTCACCGACGTCGACAACGCGATGACCATCGCCCAGCAGGAGATCTTCGGACCGGTGCTCGTCGTCATCCCCTACGAGGACGAGGACGACGCGGTCCGCATCGCCAACGACTCCAAGTACGGGCTGTCCGGCGGCGTGTTCTCGTCGTCGGTCGAGCATTCGCTCGCGGTGGCCCGGCGCGTCCGGACCGGCGGCCTCAGCATCAACGGGGGCGCCCCGTACGGGCCGGACCTGCCCTTCGGCGGGTACAAGCACAGTGGCATCGGCCGCCAGAACGGTGTGGCGGGATTCGAGCAGTATCTCGAGGTCAAGTCCCTGGCCTGGCCGGCGGCATAGGCCGGCCCGAGCGCGTAGGCAAGGAGGTCGAGACGTGACCGTCACCAGCGAGTCCGGGGTCTATTACGACCCCTACGACTTCGAGATCGACGCCGATCCGTACCCGGTGTGGAAGAGGCTGCGCGACGAGGCGCCCCTCTATTGGAACGAGAAGTATGAGTTCTTCGCGTTGAGCCGCTGGGAGGACGTCGACGCGGCCATGCTCGACTGGAAGACCTACATCTCGGGCCGCGGCTCGGTCCTCGAGATCATCAAGGCCGGGGTGGAGATCCCACCCGGGTCCATCCTCTTCGAGGACCCTCCGACGCACGACAACCACCGCGGCCTGCTCTCGCGCGTCTTCACCCCCAAGAAGATGTTGGCGCTCGAGCCCCAGGTGCGCGCCTTCTGCGCCGAGGTCCTCGACCCGCTCGTCGGCGCGGGCGGCTTCGACTTCATCGCGAACCTGGGCAAGTTCATGCCGATGCGGGTCATCGGGATGCTGCTCGGCATCCCCGAGCAGGACCAGGAGGCGATCCGGGACCACCTCGACGAGGGCCTGCGACTCGAGGAGGGCGTTCCGAACGAGACCGAGTACAGCGGCGCAGCCCAGTCCGAGGTGTTCTCGGACTACATCACCTGGCGCGCCGACCACCCCTCCGACGACCTGATGACCGAGTTGCTCAACGCCGAGTTCGAGGACGACACGGGCACGACGCGTACGCTCACCCACGAGGAGGTCCTCGGCTACGTCGGCCTGCTGGCGGGGGCCGGGAACGAGACCACGACCCGCCTGATCGGCTTCACCGGCGAAGTCCTCGGGCGCCATCCCGACCAGCGCGCCGAGGTGGTGGCGGACCGGTCGCTGATCCCCAACACGATCGAGGAGCTGTTGCGCTACGAGTCGCCGTCGCCGGTGCAGTCCCGCTACGTGACGCGGGACGTCGAGATCCACGGCCGGACCGTGCCCGAGGGCGGCATCATGGTCCTGCTGAACGGTTCGGCCAACCGGGACGAGCGTCACTTTCCCGACGGGGACAGCTTCGACATTCACCGTGCCATCGGCCGGCATCAGGCTTTTGGCTACGGCATCCACCTGTGCCTCGGTATGGCGCTGGCCCGCCTGGAGGGGCGCGTGGCGCTGGACGAGGTGCTCAACCGCTTCCCCGAGTGGGAGGTCGACTACGACAAGGCACAGCGCGCCCGCACCTCGACCGTGCGGGGCTGGGAGACGCTGCCGGTGCGTACGTCGTCGTGACCCGGTCGTTGTGGAGCCATCGGCAGAGGAGCACACCATGAAGCTCGACGACATGATCCTGGTCAGCATCGACGACCACATGATCGAGCCGCCCGACATGTACGAGAACCACGTCCCGGACGAAGTGGCAGGACGACGCGCCCGAAGGTCGTCCGCAACGAGGACGGCATCGACCAGTGGGTGTTCCAGGGCGAGAAGACCAGCACGTCCGTTCGGCATGGCCGCCACGGTCGGCTGGCCCTCCGAGGAGTGGGGCTTCAACCCCGGCACCTACACCGAGCTGCGGCCCGGGCTGCTTCGACGTCCACGAGCGCGTCGCGCGACATGAACGCCAACGGCGTCCTCGGCGTCGCATGAGCTTCCCGACCATGGCCGGCTGGAACGCCCGGACGTTCGCCGAGGCGCAGCGACAAGGAGATCGCCCTCGTCATGCTCCAGGCCTACAACGACTGGGCCATCGACGAGTGGTGCGGGGCCTACCCGGGGCGCTTCATCCCGCTGGGCATCGTGCCGATGTGGGACGTCGACGCTCGCCGTGGCCGAGGTCCACCGCATCGCCAAGAAGGGCTGCCGGTCGATCAGCTTCCTCGAGACGCCGCACGTCCAGGGCTTCCCGAGCTTCCTGTCGGGCTACTGGGACCCGATGCTCGCGGCGCTGTGCGACGAGAACATGGTGCTCTCGCTGCACATCGGCGCCGGGTTCGACGTCATCCAGCGGCCCGCGGAGGCGCCGGTCGACCACCTCATGGTGCTGGCCTGCCAGATCAGCGCCATCACCGCGCAGGACCTGCTCTTCGGCCCGACCCTGCGCGCGCTTCCCCGACCTCAAGGTCGCCCTGTCCGAGGGCGGCATCGGCTGGATCCCGTTCTACTTCGACCGCATCGACCGCCACTTCGAGAACCAGGAGTGGCTGCACGACGGCGACGACTTCGGCGGCAAGCTGCCCTCGGAGGTGTTCCGCGACCACATCCTGGCCTGCTACATCACCGACCCGTCCGGCCTGCTGCTGCGGGACCGCATCGGCTCGACATCATCGCCTGGGAGTGCGACTACCCCCACACCGACACCACCTGGCCCGAGTCGCCCGAGTTCGCCTGGAAGGAGTTCCAGGACGCTGGGGTGCCGCGACGACGAGATCCACAAGATCACGTGGGAGAACGCCTGCCGCTTCTTCGGCTGGGACCCCTTCACGTACACACCCAAGGACGAGGCGACCGTGGGCGCCCTGCGCAGCGTCGCCCGCGATGTCGACGTGACCCGCATGTCGCGTGACGAGTGGCGCACGCGCAACGAGGCCGCCGGCATCGGCGTGGTGACGACCGCCTGATGTTGCTCGGCCTCAGCGACGACCAGCAGTTCTTCCGCGAGACCACCGCTCGCTTCCTGGCGGAGCAGGCGCCGCCCGACGCGGTGCGCGCCCTGCGCGGGGACGCCACGGGATTCGACCCGTCCTTCTGGCGCCGCGGCGCGGAGCTCGGATGGACCTCGCTGCTCGTGAGCGAGGCGCACGGCGGGGGCTCCATCAGCGGAGCGGGCCTCGTGGATCTCAGCCTCGTCGCCTACGAGTTCGGGCGCCATGCCGCACCCGGACCGCTGGTCACGACCAACGTGGTCGCCTCGGCGCTCAATGCGCACGGCGGAGCACCCGACGTGCTGGGCGCCCTCCTCTCGGGCGATGGGATCGCCACCTGGTGCGCCCCGGCGGCCGGCCCCGACGGGTGGCGACCGACCGTGGAGGCGACCCGTGATGGACCCGACCTCGTCTTGCGCGGTGCGGCGCGCCCGGTGGAGTCGGCCGGCGCGGCGGGCCACCTGCTCGTCACCTGCAGCCACGATGACGGTGGGGGCACGACGCAGGTGCTGGTGCCCACGTCGGCAGCAGGCGTGACGGTGTCCCCGATGCAGACCGTCGACCTGACCCGCCGCTTCTCCGTGGTGACCTTCGACGACGTGAGGGTCCCTGCGGGCACGGTGGTGGGCGCCGTGGGGCAGGCGTCGGCGGACGTCGACCGTCAGTTCCTGGAGTTCCTCGTCATACTCAACGCCGAGTCGGTCGGTGCGATGCAGGCCGGGTTCGACATGACGGTCGAGTGGTCCTTCGACCGCTATTCCTTCGGGCGGCCGCTCGCCTCGTACCAGGCCCTGAAGCACCGGTTCGCCGACATGATGAGCTGGCTCGAGGCGTCCCACGCCATCGAGCGCGGCGTCGTGCGCCGCCACGCAGGAGGGCAGCGAGGGCGCGCCCGAGATGGTCAGCGCCGCCAAGGCCTACATCGGTCAATACGGCGCCGAGCTGCTGCAGGACTGCGTGCAGATGCACGGGGGCATCGGTGTCACGTTCGAGCACGACCTGCACCTGTACCTGCGCCGCCTCATTGTGGATCGCGCATTGGCCGGTACGCCGGCGGACCACCGCCAGCGCATCGCCGCGCTGGTGGCCGAGCGGGAAGGGGTGGCCGCATGAGCGCGCTGCGGCTGGAGCAGGCGGAGGGCGCGGAGGAGATGGAGGACCTCGGGTCTTTCCGGGAGCGGGCCCGAACCTTCATCCGCGCCAATCTCCGGGAGATGTCGCCCGAGGAGCTGCGCCTCGGCTACCACGGGCTGAGCGAGGAAGCGGAGCTCGCCGCGGTAGCCCGCGACCGGGAGCTCCAGCGCATGCTCTTCGACGCGGGGCTGGCCGGCATCTGCTTCCCGCGCGCCTACGGCGGGCAGGGCCTGACGCCGGCGCACCAGAAGATCCTCAACGAGGAGCTCGTCGGGCACGAGTACCCCGTCCGGATGCAGGTACCGAATCTCTCGCCGTGCGCCACGGTCATCCTCGAGTTCGGGACCGAGGAGCAGAAGCTGCGCCACCTCCCCGCCATTTTGAAGGGGGAGGCGCTCTGGATGCAGTTCCTCTCGGAGCCCAGCGGTGGCTCGGACGTCGCCGGGGCCCTGACCACCGCCGTGCGGGACGGCGACCAGTGGGTGCTGAACGGCTCGAAGGTCTGGACCACGGGCGCCTGGTGGTCCGACTGGGGGCTGTGCCTCGCCCGCACCAACTGGGACGTCCCCAAGCACCGGGGACTGTCGGTGTTCATGTTCCCGATCCACCAGCCGAACATCGAGGTGCACCGGATCGAGATGTTGAACGGCTCTCGTGAGTTCTGTCAGGAATTCATGACCGACCTGATCGTGCCCGACACGGAGCGCATCGGTGACGTCGACGACGGGTGGACCGTCGCCACCCGCTGGATGTTCTACGAGCGGATGCTCTACAACTCGCCGTACGTCACCGAGCCCATCGGCCTGACCCACGGGAACATGGACGCGTCGACCGTCTTCGACATCGCCCGGGACAATGGGCGGCTGCAGGATCCGTCGGTGCGCGAGCTGGTGGGCGAGGCGCGGATGCTCGAGTTGGTCTCCAAGGAGATGTCGTCGTACGTGAGCGAGAGCATCCGTGCCGGCCGCCTGAACGACCAGGCGGCGGCCCTCGTCCGCCTGTTCAAGGGCATGGCCGCCAATCGGATCGTGACGTTGGCCTTCGAGGCGGCCGGCCCGGACGGGGCGGCCTGGACCGACGACTCGGGATCGTTCCCGCCCGCGGTGAACTTCCTGATGCGCCAGGGAGGGACGATCGGCGGTGGCACGACCGAAATGGCCCGCAACGTCATCAGCGAGCGGGTGCTCTCCATGCCCCGCGAACGCAGGCTGGACAAGGACGTGCCGTTCCGTGACGTGCCCCGCGGCCCCGCTTCCGGCACCTGACCTGATCAGCAGCCCAGCCGTGGCAACCCGTGCCCGGCGTCGACTTCGGAGGAGCTCATACATATGGCCGTCGCAGAGATCAACGGGCTGTCGCTGGCATATGAGGTGATCGGCGAGGCGGGTCGCCCGTGGGTGATCACGCCGGGCGGGCGCTTCACCAAGGAGTCGCCCGGGGTGCGCGAGCTCGCCCTGGCCCTGGCCGAGCACGGGAACCAGGTGCTGATCTGGGACCGGCCCAATTGCGGCGAGTCCGACGTGAGCTTCGAAGGCCCGTCGGAGTCCGCCATGCAGGCCGACGCGCTCGCCGGGTTGCTCGGACATCTCGATATGACCCCGGCCGTCATCGCCGGTGGGTCCGGCGGGGCCCGGGTGTCGTTGCTCACCGCGTCGCGCCACCCGGAGGCGGCCGCAGGGCTGGCGGTCTGGTGGATCAGCGGCGGGGTGTACGGGCTCATGACGCTTGCGGTGCACTACTGCGGTGGGTCACTGGCCGCGGCGTGGAGGGACGGGATGGAGGCTGTGGCGGCGCTCCCCGAATGGGAAGAGGTGCTGCAGGCGAACCCCTCCAATCGGGACCGGTTCCTGGCGCAGGACCCGGCTGAGTTCATATCGACGATGGAGCGCTGGATGCTCGCCTACTGCCCCCGTGACGACGAGCACATCCCCGGGCTCCCCGATGCGGAGGCCAGGACCCTGGACATCCCGGCCCTGGTCTTCCGGAGTGGCGCCAGTGACCCGCACCACACCCGGGCCACCTCCGAATTGCTCGCCGGACTGTTGCCGAAGTCACGCCTCACCGAGCCGCCCTGGGGCGACCGCGAGTGGATCGAACGAGGGGAAGCACGCGAAGAGGGGCTCTTCGCCCGTTGGCCGCGCCTGGCCCCGCAACTTCTGGAGTGGCAGGCCGAAGTTCTCGGCTGACCGCCTTGTTGCTGCCGGACTCTTTTCCGGCGGGGAGCGACCGTTCTTCGCTCGATGCCCGAAACTCCCACCGGTCCCGGCCTGATTTCCGCTGCGGGGGCCCTGTCGGACGAGGAGATCGCCGACGTGCTCGATCAGGCCTTCCGGCAGAAGGCCGCCGCCGAGGGGACGATCGCCGTGCACTTGGGCGAGGTCGGCCGGCGACAGACCTACCGAGAGGACGGGTCGACGTCGACCGAGGCCTGGGCCGCCGAGCGCTTCGGGGTATCGACGCCGACGGCGCGGGCACTGACGCACGTGGGGGAGAAGGCCTGGGACCTCCCCCACCTGGTCCAGTCGTTGTGTGTCGGGGACGTGTCCTTCGACAAGGTCCGGGCGGTGGTCGACGTGGCGACGCCCGAGACCGACCAGGAGTTACGCGATCAGGCCAAGAAATGCACCGTGCGCGAGCTGGCCGACGTCGCCGGTACGAAGGCGGCGGCAGCCAAACCAGCTTCGGGTCGCTCCGAGCACGACCGTCGCTTCTTGCGCTTCAACGAGGCGTTCCGCACCATGACGGTGCAACTCCCTTCCGAGTCCTTCGCTGCGACTAGGGCCTGCCTCGAAGCCCGGGCCAGAGCGGTCCCCACCGACGGCGAGACGCCCTGGGACCAGCGCCTCTGTGACGCCTTTGTCGAGATCATCCGGTCCTCGGGCGACCAGGACACCTCCACGACCGCGAGCCCGTACTTCGTCGTCGCCCACGTCCCGCTCGCCGTTTTGGTCGATGAGTCCGGCGAGTCAACCGCCCTCGCCGGCGAGCTCGAGCGTGACGGCCTCGTCAGCACCGAGGTCGTCCAAAAGATCGCCTGTGACGCCACCATCGCCATCGGGGTCGACGACGACGTGGGCCACACCATGTACGAGGGCCGGGCCCGGCGGACACCGAGCGATGCCCAGCGCCGAGAAGTCATGCGCCGGGATCGCCATTGCCGCTTCCCCGGATGTACCAACGTCACGTTCACCAACATCCACCACATCGTGCCCTGGAAGCCCGGAGGCCGGACCGATCTGGGCAACCTCGCGCTCCAATGCCTTTACCACCATCATCTGGTGCACTCCAAGGGCTGGACCATGTCGGGCAACGCGAACGAGGAGCTCACCTTCACCGCCCCCAAGGGCCGGGTCATGACCTCGCGCCCCTCGCCCCTGTGGGCCCGCGCCACGGCGGGTCCGCGATCGGGTTTGTCGGGCTAGGCGTTCAGGAAGCTCGAGGCGCCGTCGTTGCGGATGCCTCCGGCAAACCCAGCGCGTTCACGAACAAGCGCGTCAGCTGTTCGACTCCTGTATCGAAGTCGCAGTCAAGAAGGCCCTGCACGAACCACATCTCGGGAAAGCGGTAGGTCATCGCGCCGAGTCCTGCGGCTGCGATCTCCGGGTCCAGTTGCTGGTCGGCGAGGCCATGGCGCTGGAGCCGCCGGATGGAGTCGGCGATCTGAGCGGACGACACGCGGTGGCGCTCGTTGCGGGAGGCGCGGAGCTCGTCGTCGAAGCGCGACACCTGCTCGATGACGCCCATGATGCGAGCCTCGTCCCGGTAGCTCTCGAGGTTGCGTCGTATGCCCTCGTGGATCCGTTCGAAGGGTGGTGCAGTCGACGACGAGTCGAGGATCACGCTGTACAGCGGTTCCCTGAGGCGCTCTTCCACGGCGGCGGCCACCTCACGGAACACCTCCTCCTTCGATTCGAAGTAGTGGTAGAAGGATCCGTGCGAGAGGCCGGCGTTCTCGGCGATGTCGGAGATCCGGGCGTCGAGGAAGCCATCACGCTCGAACACCTCCTTGGCCGCTGCTAGCAGCCGAGCCCGGGTCTCGATCCCTTTGCGAGACCGGGGCCCACTGGGCTTCTCGCCGGTGAGCGGTGGGGTCGTCGTCACGGTCTTCTCCTTCCGTGTGGGCTCCGGGACAGGCGGCATCAATGTACCGTCGCTCCGAGAGCGCACTGGTGGACACGCGATGCGATCGCCACGACGTCAGGCATCATTCCGCTGGAGGAGCAGCACTCCGGATGGCGTGCCGCCGCCTGAGGTGACCACGGCGGTCTTGGCGTCTGCAACCTGGCGCGCGCCGGCGTCATGCCGCAATTGGCGGACCGCTTCGTACAGGAACCCGAAGCCGTGCGTCCGTCCCTCGGAGAGTTGCCCACCGTGCGGGTTGACCGGCAGCTCGCCGTCGAGGGCGATGCGGCGTCCGCCATCGAGCCAGTCGTAGGCCTCACCGAAGCCGCAGAACCCGAGGCCCTCGAGCCACGAGATGGCGTTGAAGGTGAAGCCGTCGTAGACGAGCGCCACATCGACCTCGGACGGGCGCACGCTGGTTCTGGTCCACAGGTGCGCGGCCTGGCCGATGACCTGGGGCTCGTGGGTGAGGGTGTCCTGGTCCCACGACACCCGCTCGAGAATCTGCGTGCCCACGGCCTCGATGCGCACCGCCGGGTGGGGGAGATCGTCGGCCACCGACGCCGCGGAGACGATGACGGCGATGGAGCCGTCGCAGGGCACGTCACAGTCGTAGAGCCCGAACGGGGAAGTGATGGGCCGCGCCGAGAGGTAATCGTCCATCGTCATGGGGTCCCGGTAGATGGCGGCCGGATTGCAGCGCCGCATTGCGCCGCCCGTTGACCGCGATCAAACCGAGCATCTCGCGAGGCGAGCCGTAGCGATGCAGGTACTGGTTGGCGTTCATGCCGATCCAGTTGGCAGCAGACATGGCACCGAAGGGAGCGCGCCACTCGCGGAACGGGCCGGACACGCGCTCTGCAAGTTGACTGCTCGGTCCCTGTTGTCTCTGGGCGGCCAGGACGGAGAACGTGGACTCCCAGACCGTACGGAAGCACAGGACGTGGCGGCAGAGTCCCGATGCCACGGCCATGGCGGCGGCAACGACGGCGCCGCCCGGTCCTGGCAGGTCGCCGCCACCGTTGATCCAGGTGGGGTGGATGCGCAGTGCCTCTTCGATGGCGCTGGCTCCCCCCTCACTCATCCCCGCTCCGCTGGCCCCGGGGTACGTCGACAGGCCGTCGATGTCGTCGAGCGTCAGGCCGGCGTCAGCGATCGCCTCGAGGCTGGCGTCGATCGCCAGCGAGAGGGGGTCGACCATGAGGCGCCGGCCGAACGTGGAGCGGCCGATGCCGCTGAGGACGGCCCGGTGCTCGAAGCGCTCATCGCTGACGGGGGCGCGCGGGATGGGCCGCACCGGAGCCTCGACGCGATCGACGGGGTCGACGGACCCCGTCAGTTCGAAGAGTGGCAGCCACACGTCCTCCTGCTGTTCGAAACGAACGGCCACCTCCTGGCCGATCTGCACGTCGGAGGGCTCGCAGCCGACGATGTTGGTCGTCAGGTGCACGCGTGCGTCCTCTGCCAGGGCGACATTCGCGATCACGTAGGGCGGATCGAAATCGGGAAGCCAGCGATGGGAGTTCACCGTGAAGCCAACGACCGTGGCCCGGCCCGACACCGGGGTCGGCTTCGAGGACCGGCTCCGGCAGTACGGGCAGATGGGCACGGGTGGATGGACCAGCTCGCCGCAGTCGCTACAGCCCTGAATGCGCAGGATCCCATCGGCGCCGGAGGTCCAGAACCACTCGTTGGCGGGAGTCAGCTCGGGCAGGGGCCGCATCATTCTCCGTCCGATCCGGGAGCATGGGAGATGCTGGGGCGCATGCGTCGTGCTCTCAACCCAGTATTGACATCGACGTCGCAATCGAACACTTTCGACATGTTACGTCTCTGGGCCGGGTCGACCGCGTGTCGAGACGCTGGAGGACCGAGAACCAAGGCCTGAGCTGCCCCGCGGCAAGCCGCGCCCCCGGAGGGCGCCCGCCCTGTCGTGGTGGAAGAACGGGCGTAGGCGCCCCCGCCCAGCCCTCCCGTAAGATCTTCAGCCACCATGCCCGCACACTCCAGCGACTCCGAGGCCCCGACCACCGACGTCAAGCACATCGGACACTGGATCGGTGGCCGGGCCGAGCCGGGTGGGTCGGGCAGGACGGCTCCGGTGTACGACCCGGCCATCGGGGTCCAGACGGCAGACGTCGCGCTCGGCTTCGCCGACAGAGGTGGATGCCGTGGTCAAGGCGGCGGTCGACGCCTCGCAGGAATGGCGGTTCTCCTCGTTGACCAGGCGGGCCAGCCTGCTTTTCCGGCTGCGCGAGCTCCTCGACGCCAACCGGGATGAGCTCGCCGCGGCCGTCACACGGGAACACGGGAAGGTGCTCGAGGACGCCAGAGGCGAGGTGGCGCGCGGGATCGAGAACGTCGAGTTCGCCTGCGGCATCCCCAACCTCCTCAAGGGATCGTCCAACTCGGAGGTTTCGACGGGGATCGACATCCGTACCGTGCTCGAACCTCTCGGCGTCGTCGCCGGGATCACCCCGTTCAATTTCCCGGTCATGGTGCCGCTGTGGATGATGGCCAACGCCATCGCCTGTGGGAACTGCTTCGTGCTGAAGCCGTCCGAGAAGGACCCGTCGGCATCGCTGTTGCTGGCCGAACTCGTACAGCAGGCCGGGTTCCCCGACGGGGTGTGCAACGTCGTGCAGGGCGACCGGGAGGCGGTCGAGGCGCTGCTGGCGCATCCCGAGGTGGCTGCGATCTCCTTCGTCGGCAGCACGCCGGTGGCGCGTCACATCTACGAGACGGGGACGCGCAACGGCAAGCGGGTCCAGGCGCTGGGCGGAGCGAAGAACCACATGGTCGTGCTTCCCGATGCCGATCTCGACGCTGCGGCCGACGCCGCCGTGTCGGCTGCGTACGGGTCGGCCGGTGAGCGGTGCATGGCGATTTCGGTGGTCGTCGCGGTGGGACCGGTTGCCGACCCGCTCATCGACGCCGTTGCGGCCCGGATCCCGGACGTGGTGGTCGGTGCCGGCGACGACCCGAAGTCGATGATGGGCCCGCTGATCACCGGGGAGCA
Organism: uncultured Acidimicrobiaceae bacterium; assembly: GCA_963719485.1. Classification (GTDB taxonomy): domain Bacteria; phylum Actinomycetota; class Acidimicrobiia; order Acidimicrobiales; family RAAP-2; genus Bog-473. The sequence goes on along the minus strand of OY970387.1, from coordinate 494,652 downwards.
CCGTGACCGCGTCCAGTCGTACGTGGAGCACGCGACGGACGAGGGAGCCAAGGTCGTCGTGGACGGGTCGGGTACCGGGCACCAGACGGGGTTCTTCGTCGGCTGCTCCCTGCTCGACGATGTGAAGCCCGGCATGCGGGTCTACGACGACGAGATCTTCGGTCCCGTGCTCAGTGTCGTGCGCGTCCCGACGTTCGACGAGGCCATGGCGCTCGTGAACGCCAACCCGTACGGCAACGGCACGGCCCTCTTCACCCGCGACGGCGGCATGGCGCGCCGGTTCGAACGGGAGGTCCAGGTCGGGATGGTCGGTATCAACGTCCCGGTCCCCGTTCCGGTGGCGTCGCACTCTTTCGGCGGTTGGAAGGCCTCCATCTTCGGTGACTCGTCCATCTACGGACCCGACGGGATCCGCTTCTACACGCGGCCCAAGGTCGTGACGTCCCGGTGGCCCGACGCGGGCCCGAGCAGCGTGGAGCTGCACTTCCCGACGAATCGCTGACGGGTTCTTGAGGGTCGCATCCTGGCGGAGTGTCCGGCCGCATCCGACCAGGTGGTTCTTCCTTGATGAAAGACCAGGTAGGGTGGCCTTTCTCCTCGGTGAAAGGCCCCTGATCGAACGGGTCCGATCGCCCATTCTCTGATATTGACGTCGCTGTCAAAAATCCCCTAAAGTGACTGGTATGACGAGAACCTGCGATTTCCCGGTCTTCGACGCGGACAACCACTTCTATGAGACGAGGGAGTCCTTTACCCGGCACTTGCCCGATCGCTACAAGGGCGCCGTCGACTACGTGCAGCTCAACGGGCGCACCAAGATCATGATCCGGGGGACGGTCAGCGACTACATCCCGAACCCGACCTTCGAGGTCGTCGCGAGGCCCGGCGCCCAGGAGGAATACTTCCGCAACGGCAACCCCGAAGGGAAGACGTATCGCGAGATCATCGGGGAGCCCATGCGAAGCCTGCCGGGCTTCCAGCACCCGGAACCCCGCATCGAGCTGATGAACGAGCTCGGCGTGGACCGCTCCCTCATGTTCCCGACACTCGCCAGCCTCCTTGAGGAGCGCATGCGGGACGATCCCGAACTGACGCACGCGGCGATCCACTCACTGAATGAGTGGATGTACGAGGAATGGAGTTTCAACTACGAGGATCGGATCTTCGCGACCCCTGTCATCACTCTGCCGATCGTCGAGAAGGCGATCGAAGAGCTCGAATGGGTGCTGGAGCGAGGGGCGAAGACTGTCCTGATTCGTCCTGCGCCCGTACCGGGGTTCCGCGGCTCCCGCTCGTTCGGGTATCCCGAGTTCGACCCGTTCTGGCAGGCCGTGGTCGATGCGGACATCCTCGTGTCAATGCACTCCTCCGACAGTGGCTACACCCGGTACACGAACGACTGGACCGGCCCGAGCGAGATGCTCCCGTTCCGGCTCGATTCGTTCCGCTATATGACCGGCGGTCACCGGCCGATCCAGGACACCATGGCCGCGTTCGTCTGCCACGGCGTGTTCGCACGCTTTCCCGAGCTCCGGGTCGCCTCCATTGAGGCCGGTGGGGATTGGATTCCCGCGTTCGTCCAGCACCTCGGCGACACCCATAGGAAGATGCCGCACGCCTTCGACGGGGACCCGGTCGAGCAGTTCAAACGCAACGTTTACGTAAGCCCGTTCCACGAGGACGACCTCGGCGTCATCATCGACGTGATCGGTGCCGACCACGTGCTCTTCGGCTCGGACTACCCCCACCCGGAGGGATTGGCAGAGCCGTGTAGCTATGTCGACCACCTGCCAGCGGGTCTCGCCGATGAGGATGTGAGGAACATCATGGGCGGCAACCTGGCGCGCATCATGCGCGTCGACGTCGCCGCCTCTGCGACCGTCTAGCTCGGAGGCACCGTCGAGCGGCCATCAGTTCGCGGGACGTCCGACGGTCCCCTGGTTGCCCAGAGCGGTGCGGCCATGGTCGGGCGCGCCGTCCCGCAAGAAAGCTCTTCCACAAGGTGCGCGCGGTGGTTTCTAACAGTAGGGTCACCTCCGGACTGACCCGCTTCACTCGTCAAGGAGCCCCGAGATGACTGACTACAAATTCGTGCAGTACGAGAAGCTCGATTCGGGCAGGGTGGCGCGCATCATGCTGAACCGCCCCGAGCAGCGGAACGCGCAGAACCGCGGGTTGCTGGTGGAACTGAACGACGCGTTCATGGAGGCGGAGGCGGACGACGAGGTACGGGTCGTGATCCTGGGCGGCACGGGCCCGATGTTCTCCTCGGGGCACGATTTGGGCTCCAAGGCCGTCGCGTGAGGAAGGGATGCCGGGGCCAGGCCAACATCCGACGCGCACCATCAACGGCGCCACCCGCAAGGGTGCCGAGAGCCTGATGCTCCAGGAGTGGCACTACTTCTTCGAGAACACTCGCCGCTGGCGGAATCTGCGCAAGATCACCATCGGGCAGGCGCACGGCGACGTGTACGCGGCTGGACTGATGCTGCTGTGGGCCTGCGACCTCATCGTCTGTGCCGAGGGCACCAATTTCGCCGACGTCGTCGGGACCCGCCTGGGCATGTGCGGCGTCGAGTACTTCGCCCATCCATGGGAGTTCGGGCCGCGCAAGGCCAAGGAGCTGCTTCTGACCGGCGATTCGATCGGCGCCGAGGAGGCGCACGGCCTCGGCATGATCAGCAAGATCTTCCCGGCCGATGACCTCGTGGAGTGCACCGTGGAGTTCGCCGAGCGCATCGCGCAGCTGCCGACGATGACGGCCCTGCTCATCAAGGAGTCTGTCAACCAGAGCGTGGACAACATGGGCTTTTTCAACGCGCTCAATGCCTGCTTCACCTTGCACGAGCTGAACCACTCGCACTGGGCTTGGGTCAACGAGGATCGCTTCCCCGTGGCCAAGGAGGACGCCGGCATTCCGAACTGGAAGGACGCACCTCCGATCGTGCCGGCAGTCAAGGACAAAGTCCGCGCCGAGAAGTGACGAGAGCGCGGTGCCCTTGATGTCCTCTGAGGGGCGCCGTGCGTCGTTCGAAATCGAAGTATGGAGCGAGCTGACTGATCATTGACCGCTCCCGAGTCTCCTGGCCGGACGCGGCTTCGGTGACGTTGAAGGGGACGCCGTCGTGATGGTGTCCCTCCGGGCGTTCGGACCCAACGAAGCCGGCGCGCCACCGTTCAAGCAGCGGCGCACCCAGTCGAGCGTGGCCCCCTCGGTCGCGACGACGGGGCCGATGATCGAAGGTCCGTGGTGGACCCGTAGCTCCAGCCTCAACTGAGGGCTCCGGCCCAGGTCAGCGGCCTTGCCCCCCGTTGTGCACCGGGACCGCCGCATCGTTAGTATCTGAATCGACGTCGATGTCAGAAATATGCCCCCGGCGGAGCCGGTCGGTGTGAAAGGGAGACTGCAGGAATGCTCCAATTCGTGATCGCCGGACTCGTCCTCGGAGGCATCTACGCCATTGCCTCCGCCGGCCTGGTTATCACCTACACAGCGTCCGGGATTCTGAACTTCGCCTTCGGCGCCATGGCGTTCTTCATCGCGCGTTTCTATTACTTCCTCAATACCCAGCACGGATGGTCCATCCTGCCGGCAGCCGTCGTCTCCATCGGCGTGGCCGCTCCTGCGCTGGGCGTGCTCCTCTACGCCGTCCTCTTCCGCCACTTGCGCCTCGCGTCACCCATGATCAAGGTGGTGGCGACGATCGGCCTGCTCGTGGCCATCCCGTCGCTCGCGGTGTTGATTTTCGGAAACCAGGCCATTAACCAGGCCCCTGGGCTGGCTCCGCAACCGGTTGCCGTCTACCAGGTCTTCGGTGTTGCCGTCACCTTGGACCAGCTCATCGTCTACGCCTGCGTGGTGGTGACCGTGGTCGCCGGGGCGCTGATCCTGCGCTACACGGACATCGGCCTGAAGGTCCGGGCGATGGTCGACTCGCCGGCGATGACCGACTTGTCGGGGACCAACCCGTCCGCTGTGTCGGTCGGCGTCTGGGCAGTCAGCACGTTCTTCGCCGGTCTGGCCGGTGTCCTGGCTGCGCCCATCGTGGGACTCGACCCCAACAAGTTCACGTTGCTCATCGCCGCGTCCTTTGCGGCAGTGGTGGCGGCACGGCTCCGCAATCTGCCGGTCGCAGTGGGCGTGGCACTGCTGATGGGCATCGCCACCTCCCTCATTGAGGGATACCTGCCGCCCTCCAGCTCCTATACGACCGAGTTCATTGACGCCGTACCGTTCATCGTCGTCGCGGTCGTGCTGGTGTACGAACTGCTCCGCAGAGGGCGGGTGGGCGAGTCGGACGGATGGGGCGGCGCTCTCGATCGAGCCATCACGCCGCAGGGTGAGAGCCGCCTTGCGGGCTCGACCAGCAACGCGGTTGAGTCCGCTTCCCTCGGTTTTTTCGGCCGATATGCGGGCCCGGTGCTCCTGATCGCGGCCGTGGCCGTCGTGCCACTCATCGTGCAGGGCTACTGGGTCGGCGTCATGGCGGCCGGGTTCGCCTACGCCGTGATCCTCCTTTCTTGGACACTCGTCACCGGCGAGGGCGGCATGCTCTGGTTGTGCCAGATCACCTTCGCAGGCGTCGGGGCCCTGACCACTGCTCAACTCGCCAACAACCACGGGTGGCCGGTTCTTCTGGCCATCCTCGCCGGTGGTGTCGTCGCCCTTCTCATGGGCGTGGTCGTGGGCCTGTTGAGTATCCGCCTTGGCGATCTCTATGTGGCGCTGGTGACCCTGACCTTCGGGCTCCTGATGGAGAACCTCGTCTTCACACTCCCCAGCTTCGTGAATCAGGGGCTGGGCCTCACCCTCAATCGACCAGGTTTCGCCACCTCGGACCGCGCTTTCGCGTACCTCTGTCTGACCGCCTTCATCATCATCGCGCTCTTCATCGTCAACTTTCGACGATCGACCACGGGTCTTGCTCTCAACGCAGCCCGGTGGAGTGAGGCGGGCGCGAAGACGTCCGGCATCAGCGTCGTGCAGATGAAGGTCATTGCGGGGGCGCTGGCCGCGGGCATCGCGGGCGTCGGGGGAGGATTATTCGCCCTGTCCCAGACGACCTTCCAGCCCAGTGAGTTCGCCACGTTCGAGGGCGTTGTCTGGCTGGCCGTGCTGGTGACCATCGGCATTCGCTCGAATGCTGCGGCGCTGATCGGAGGAGTCTCGCTCGCGCTGCTTCCCGCCCTTACCCAGAGCTATCTCCCGATATGGACTTCGAATGTGACCCCTGTGCTCTTCGGGCTCGGTGCAGTCTCGGCGGCCAAGTACCCGGACGGCACCCTGGCCGAGCAGAGTCGCCAGCTTCGACGGTTGCTTTTCCGCTTGCGACCGCCCCAGGGAGGCGCCCAGGCGGAAGGCCCGAGCGTCGCCGCAACAGACCTCGGACGGGTGGCAACGACGCGCGTGGTGGAGCACATCTCGTGATGTCTGCCCCGGGCGAGACAGACACGGCGGCCGCACCTGCCGGCGCGGGTGACGCCGCCCTCGCGGCGAGTGAGATCACCGTCCGCTTCGGAGGCCTCACGGCTCTCTCAGAGGTGAGTCTCGAAGTGCAACCCGGGAGTATCGCTGGCTTGGTCGGGCCGAATGGTGCCGGAAAATCGACGCTCCTCGCCGTTCTGTCCGGCCTCCTGCGACCCAATGCCGGCCGGGTGCACCTACGAGGCGAAGACGTCACCAACGCATCGTGCCGGACGCGGGCAAGGATGGGGTTGGCCCGGACGTTCCAGCAGCCGGAGCTCTTCTTGGGGTTGACCGTGCGCGAGCACCTCATGCTGGCCCATCGCGCCCGGGTCGCCCCCCGGCGCCTGTGGCGCGACATGCTCGATCCGCGTTCATTGCTCCCACCCTCCAAGGAAGAGAGCGAGCGGGTGGATGAGTTGCTCGAACTGCTGCGACTCACCAGAGTGGAGAAAGCGCCCGTGGCGGCGTTGCCACTTGGCATCCTCCGCCTGGTGGAAGTGGGCCGGGCGCTGGCCAGCGAACCGCGGGTGCTCCTCCTCGATGAGCCACTTTCGGGACTGGACATCAGGGCCTCGGAAAACCTGCTGACCGTCTTCCGACAGATTGTCGATCAACCAGGCCACCAGGTCTCGCTTGTCATGGTGGAGCACGATGTGGCGGCGGTCCTCTCGCTTTCGGACATCGTGTTCGTTCTCGACTTCGGTGAACGCATCGCCGTCGGGAGTCCTGAAGAGATCCGTACTGACCCCGGGGTGCGGGCGGCCTACCTGGGGGACACCGACGCGCAGGAGGGTCCTTCCGCCGCGCCCATCGCACAGACCCCTGTTGGGTCGGGAGACTCGGCATGACCGAGCCCCTCCTCACCGTCGAGGATCTCGACGTGCGCTACGGGTCGTCCCGCGCTCTTCGGCGTTTCCTTGGCGGTGGAGCCGGGCACCGTACTTGCTGTCCTCGGGGCCAACGGGGCGGGCAAGAGCACGCTGGCCCGCGCGGTCTCTGGACTGGTGCCCACCACCCTCGGCCGAGTGGTGTTCGACGGTCAGGACATCACCGGTGCCCCGGCTCACCGCATCCGGAAGCTCGGCCTGACCTATATCCCAGAGGGTCGTGGCATCTTCCCGGGGCTCTCCGTCGTCGACAACTTGCGGATGGCCGTCGCGCAGGAGAATCGAACCGAACGCACCGCGGCCATCGACCGGGCCATCGAGCGCTTCCCTGTGCTGGGCCAGCGCAGGGCGCAACGGGCCGGAAGCCTCTCGGGCGGGGAGCAGCAGATGCTCGCCCTGGCTCGGGCCCTTGCCGTGTCGCCGAAGTTGATCATCGCTGACGAGATGTCGCTCGGCCTGGCGCCGATCGTGACCGAGTCGGTGTTCCAGGGCCTGGAAGAGGCGCGCCGGTCCGGCATCACGATCGTGCTCACCGAGCAATTCGTCCACCGCGCCCTGGCCATGGCGGACGCCTGCATCATCCTGACCAGGGGTCAGGTGGGCTGGTTCGGCCCCGCCTCGGAGGCGGGCCAGGAGGTCATCGACCGCTACCTGGGCGATGCCGAGCCGGCGACCCCCGCCGCTGCAGCCAGTCCGGTACGGTAACGGTCGTCGCTCCTTACGGAGCGAACGCTCACACTCATAGTGACGATCCGAGATGGGATCCCCCTGGTGGGGGACCCCGGGGGAGGCAGATGGCGACGTGCAACCGCCGATGAGATCTACGGTCCGGGCATCCCGTCGACGTTGGACGACGATCCCCGTGGCGCTGGCCATGCTGACCGTCCTGCCGCTGATGCTGGTCGGGACGACCGCCGGCAGCGCATCCGCCTCAGGCGCACCGATCACCATCGCGTACATCACCGACCTCACCGGAGCGGGCGGGTCCGAGAACTCGACGTCGCCCGCAGGCTTCGAGGCGCGACTGGCCCTGCAGAACGCACAAGGCGGCGTGAACGGGCATAAGCTCGTCCCGCTGGTCATCGACGACCAGACGAGTCCGACGCAGATCATCACCGCCGTGCAGAGCGCCATCTCCAAGGGTGCGCTCGGGATCGTCTCCCAGAGCCCGGTGATGTTCCTGGCGGCCAAGTACCCACAGCAGGCCGGCGTGCCGGTTACCGGCACCTATGACGACGGCCCGGAGTGGGGTACGCAGCCCAATACCAACATGTTCGCCTCCGACAACGGCAGCGTCGATCCGAAGTACCCGGTGAACACCCAGTTGGGCGACCTGTACAAGAAGCTCGGCGGCACGGTCCTCGGCGCGTACGGCTACAGCATCTCGCCCTCATCGAGCCGCGCCGCCATCGGCACCGGGCAGTCGTTCCAGCACGCTGGGGGCAAGGTCGGGGTCCTCGACACGACCGTCCCCTTTGGTGGCGTCGACTTCACCAGTGCGGCGCTCTCCGCCAAGCAGAACCACGTGAACGCGATCGCCCCTGAAATGGACGCCAACTCCAACTACGCCTTGGCGACGGCGCTGAAGCAGGAAGGCGTGAAAATCAAGGCGGCGATCTACGCCACCGGGTACCAACCGGACGTGATCCACTCCCCGGTCTGGAAGACCCTGAACGGTGGTTACTTCCTGTCGCTGTTCCGCCCATGGTCGCTCCCCAACGCCGGGACCCAGCAGATGCAGGCGGCAATGGAGAAGTACGCACACTTCAGCAAGACCGATTTCCCCAACTTTGGCCAGTACGAGTCCTGGGCGGGGGCTGACCTCATGATCAAGGGCCTGCAGATGGCGGGGAAGAACCCGACCCGTGCGGCGGTGATCAGCGACCTGCGCGGGCTGAAGTCCTACAACGCGAACGGACTCCTTCCCGTCAACCTCGACTACGCAACGAACTTCGGGCACAATCCGCCCAAGACATGCTCCTGGATCATGAAGGCCGGCACGAACGGGTTCACCGCGATCTCCTCGCAACCTTCGTGCGGAACGGACATCCCCGGGACCTCGACGGCGGGGTAGCCCCTAAGGAGTTCAACGGAGCCGCCACTCGGGCCGGGGTGCCTGGAACGTCTCCTGGCCCTCCGCGATGTTCTCGAACTGGGTTCCCAGAGAGACGAACGACGACACCTGGGCGCGCGCGTTCCGCCGGGAGAGCTCGTGGGCCATCCACACCGCCCGCACGGTGCCCTGAATGGCATAGCGCGGGGCGGATGCGATCGCCCGCGCCACCCACAGGGCTCGCTCGAGGAGCTCGGCCAGTGGCACGACCTCCGAGACGAGCCCCATCTGGAAGGCCCGCGCCGCGGACATGCGCTCGTGCGCCCCGAGCAGCACCACGCGGAGCGTCTCGCCCAACGGCAGCTTCTGCAGGAGGTGCATGCCCTCGAAGCCGGCGACCATCCCGTACGTGACGTGGGGGTCGAAGAACGTCGCGTGCTCGGCGGCGATGATGATGTCGGACTCACCCAGCAGGTAGAGGGCCCCACCGCAGGCCATGCCGTTGACCGCGGCGATCACCGGCTTCCAGAGGTCGTTCTCCTTCGGGTTGATGTTGATCCCGGGATCGTTGTACTGGAAGGGCGTCGACACGGGTCCGGTCCGGTTGGCCATCTTGAGGCGTCGTTCCTCGTCCTCGAGATATCCGTGCTCAATCGATTCGGCGCGATCAATGCCCGTGCAGAAGGCCTTCTCACCGGCGCCGGTCAGGATCACGGCCCGGACGTCGTCGTTCCTCCGCAACGACTGCCAGAGCTCGCGCAGCTCCGCCTGCATCCGCTGGTCGAATGCGTTGTGCACCTCTGGACGGTTGAGGGTGACGATCGCGACGCCTTCGTCCTCTTCGTACAGCAGTGTCTCGTAGGTATCCAACTCGAGGCCCCCAATTCCACCGGACAAGACTCAAAGCGTCACATTAGCGGGACGCGTTTCGGAGGTCCGAGGGCCGGTCAGACAGCCGTCGGAAGGTCGTGGACGACGGTGACCCTGTGTTCGTCGAAGCTCAAGAAGTGGCCCAACGGCGCGGACTCGGGGAGCGGATCCTCGTAGCTCCAGGCGATGTCGTCGAGCACAGCGTCCCCGATCCGCGCCGTCCAGTACGTGGCCGTGCCCTTGTACGGGCAGTACGTCTGCGTCGCACTTTCGCGGCAGCAGGTCCATGCGCACGAAGCGGGGGTCGACGTAGAGCCGGGGCTCCAGCGCGGTCTCGTAGACGGCCAGGGTGTCCGCCGTGTCGACCAGTGTGGTGCCGGCGGCCTCGACCCGGAGCCGCCGCCGAGCACGCAGGGAGTCGACGCGGTGGTAGGGGTTGCGAGGGTGTCCGAAGATCTGCTCGTCCTCCTCGAACCAGGCGTCCACGGCGTCCCAGGCCACGGTGACATAGCCGGGGGCGTCACTGTCGGGGAGTGCCGGCACACCGTCGACGTCACCCGCTGGGAAGGCGTAGGTCGGCGGGCACCCCGGTCGGTGCACGAGCAAGGTGCGCTCGCTGTCGACCATGGTGACGCCGTGCTTCATGCCACGGACGCGTCGGCGGTGGGGCTCCACGTAGGTGACGGCTCCGGGCATCGGCGTCGTGAAACGTCCCGCCGGCCGCGCGCTCAGGGGACCCCGTCCGGTCGTGAGGCTCACAGCGCCGTCCGGTCGTCGACGGTCCCGGTGCCGGCGGGAAAGGGGCGGACCATCGCCTCGACGGTGAAGGAGGCCAGCAGGTCGCCCCCCAGGTCGTGCACCCGGCACTCGGAGTGGGTCATGCCGTTCCCGGCGAAGGTCGAGAGATGGTGGTAGAGCATCCAGTCGTCGGCCCGTACGTCGCGGTGCAGCGACAGATTGATGGCGTTGATCCCCATGGAGAGCGTCCGGTGCGCCTGATCCTGGCTGATGCCAGTGTGGGGTCGCAGAGCGGCGGCGATCGACATGTGACCGGAGAACTGTGCCAGCAGGCCCGCGTGGAGCGCGGGCTCCCCGGGCACATCGCGGAAGCGCACCCAGGCGTCGATCACGGGCGGACCATCCGGCGCGTCCGGGTCATTAGTGTAGGCGGCGTCGACCACCCTGATGTCACGGCCGGTCACCCCCATATCGTACGGCGTGCACTCATAGGGTCCCGGCAGGTCGGGGGGGTCCACAGAGTGGCGTATGAGGTCCTCGGACGGCACGTCGAGGAGGACGTGGCCCGCGGCACAGCACCGCTCCCCTTGGAGGACCCGGACGCCCAGGCCCGAGAAGATCCGGCCGGAGCTCAGCTCCTCCAGTTCGAACCGCAGCGGCTGCGCGGCATCGGCGGAGCGCAGGAAGATCATGTTCGCCGACACGGCACGGCGACCCGCGGCATGTCGACCAGCGGCGACGATCGCCTGCCCGAGCATCTGACTGCCTTCGACGACTGGGCGCCGACCGTCGCTCCGGGCGACCCCGATGAACCCCAGGCCCCCGTCCGGCCGGACATCGAGCTGGTCGATCAGGTCAGCCGCGTCGCCCCAGGTGGGGAAACGCTTGATCGTCACGTCTCGAGCGGCGTCACCCTCGCGACCATCGGAGACCTCGATCCGCACCCGATCCGGGTCAAAGGATCCGAATCCGGCCAGCGCGCCTTCGCCGGCCGCAGGTTCGACCAGGGCACGCCGAAGCCCTTCGCCTTCGAGACGCTCGACATCGATGTCGGCGAGCGGGAAGTAGAGGACAGGCGAGTGACCGGGCTCTTCCACACACAGGCACGAACCGGACTGGGCGAGTAGCCCGCGGTCCGACCAGGCGCTCGCCCGGTACGGGTATCGGCCGATGCTCATAGGCCGGAAGCGGACGACTCAGCCGTCCCCGGCTGCACGGGCGGCGACCGTCACCGATGGAATGGCGACACCGCCGCCCTGGCGCAGGAGCGAGTCGACGATGCCGATGAGGTCCTCGATCCCCACGAACGCCCCGCTCATGTACTTGCGGGCCAGCCACATCGGCATGACCTCGGCAGCGAGCTCCTGATCCCACCCGTTGGCGAACTCGGGCATGGAGTCGCCCTCGCCACCCATGCACTCACCCACGACGACCCTGGTGAACCCCACCGTTGGGTGCTCACCGCGCCAGGCTTCGACCAGCTTGTCGAGCGCCGCCTTGCTGACGGCGTACGCGCCCAGGCCCGGCCATGGGGGGGTCATAGACGCGCTGACCGACGAGAGGTAGACCGCGGTGCCGGACGACTTGGTGAGATGGGGCACTGCCGCCGCGGTCACCAGCGCGGCACCGATGACGTTGGTGTCGAGGACGCGCCGCCACGTCTCGGCGTCGGTGTCGACCAGGCGGGCCAGGGGCCCGATCCCGGGCGCATAGACGAGGGCGTCGATGCCTCCCAGGCCCTCGGCGGCCTGGTCCACGGCGGACCGGCAGGACTCGGTGCTCGTCACATCACAGGTGATGGCGAGCGTCCCGGGACCGGCCTCCTCGGCGGCGCTCTCGAGCCGTTGTTGCCGCCGTGCCAGCAGCGCAGTCTGGGCCCCACGCCGCGCCAACCCGACGCCGATGCAGCGACCCAACCCGCTCGAAGCTCCTACGACGACAGTTCGCAACGCTCGCCCTCCTCCGACACTCTTCCCAAAACCGATGTTAGACAAGTTCCGATCCCGTCCGCCGCAGCGCCCCGGCCCCGACCTCCGGAGAGAGCGGCGGGACGACGTTGTACTGTGACCGAGGAATTGCCATGAGCCCGTCCACGTGAACGCGCCGTCGCATCTCGGGGTCGAGCATCTCGGTTCCGCCGTCCTGGGCCTCGGCGACCGCCGGCCGCGCCTCTCTTGGCAGCTCCCCGCCGGCGCGACGCGCCAGGAGGCCTACGCGATCGAGCTGGACGGACGCGACCTCGGCCGCGTCGATTCCGACGCGAGCGTGCTCATCACTTGGCCCGGCGAGCCGCTGACCTCGCGGCAACGAGTCAGTTGGCGGGTCAAGGTCTGGACGGACGACGGGGAGAGCGAATGGTCGTCACCCGGATGGTTCGAGACCGGGCTGCTCGAGCCGGCCGACTGGACCGCCCGCTGGATCGAGCCGCACGAGGTCGAACGTTCCGCCCACGTCCTCCGGCACACCTTCCTCCTCGATTCCCCGGTCACGCACGCCAGGCTCTACGCCACCGCCCACGGCGTGTACGAGACGTTCCTCAACGGCCAGCGGGTCGGCGACGTGGAGTTGGCGCCGGGCTTCACCACGTACCCGAGCACCCTGCACGTCCAGGTCTACGACCTGTTGGACCTCCTCCGCACGGGTGAGAACGAGTGGGAGGTCGTGCTCTCCGACGGTTGGTGGCGCGGGCGCTCGGGCTTCTTCCAGGTGACCGACGGCTACGGCAGCGCGCTCGCCTTCCTCGGGCAGCTCCATGCCGGCGATGTCGTGATCGGCACCGGCCCGGAATGGAGGTCGGCCACCGGGCCGCTGCTAACCGCAGACCTCATGGCGGGGCAGAGCGAGGATCACCGGGCCCGGCCCAGTGCGTGGCAAGCCGTCTCCGTCGCCGACCACGGCCTGGGGCAGTTGGCCTACTCCCCGGCTCCCCCGACGCGTCGGGTGCAGGATCTCCGCCCGGTTGCCGTCACCCGCCCCCACCCCGATCGCCAGGTCGTCGACCTCGGGCAGAACATCAACGGCTGGCTGCGCCTGAGCGACCTCGGGCCCGCCGGGACGGAACTGACCATCGTGCACGGCGAGTTTCTCGATGAGGCCGGCGACGTCACGCAGGACCACCTCTCACCCGACTTCCTGGGTGAGCAGAAGCACGTCGGCATGATCGATCGCGTGATCGCGGCTGGGACTCCCGGCGAGGTGTTCGAACCCCGCCAGACGACCCACGGCTTCCAGTTCGCCCGCATCGAGGGCCATCCCGGCAGGCTCACCCCCGACGACGTCACAGGGGTCGTCGTGCATACCGACCTCCGCCGCACCGGATGGTTCCGCTGCAGCGACGAGCAGCTGAACGGGCTCCACGACATCACTGAATGGTCCTTCCGTGACAACGCCTGCGAGATCCCGACCGACTGCCCCCAACGCGAACGCGCCGGTTGGACCGGTGACTGGCAGTTGTTCATCCCGACCGGGGCCTTCCTCTACGACGTCGCCGGCTTCTCCCTCAAGTGGCTGCGCGACCTCGCCGCCGAACAGCTCGACAGCGGATGCGTCACGAACTACGTGCCGGACCCCCTGCGGTTTCGGATCTCGGCGTCCGGCATGTGGCTGGGGCGCCAGGGGTCGTCGGGATGGGGCGACGCCATCGTCATGGTCCCCTGGGAGATGTGGCGCGCCTATGGCGACACGGAGGTGCTGGCCGAACTCTGGCCGAACATGGTCTCGTGGATCGACTTCGCCGCCACAACGGCGCGGGCACAACGCCACCCGAGCCGGGAAGAGGCCCGCCCCGAGCCCGCACCTCACGAGGTCTTCCTCTGGGACAGCGGCTACCACTGGGGGGAGTGGCTCGAGCCGGGAGCACAGCAGCACGACCACACCACCATCGACCAGGGCTCAGTCGGCACGGCGTTCCTGCAGCACTCCGCCGCGCTGGCCGGTCGTATCGGCCGGCTGCTCGGCCACGATACCCAGGCCGCCCGCTTGGAAGATCTGGCGGCAAACGTGCTCGAGGCCTGGCGTACGGAGTTCATCGGCTCCGACGGCGCGCTGACGCCGGACACCCAGGCCAACCACGTGCGGGCCCTCGCCTTCGGCCTGGTGCCCGACGGGCTCCGGGCGCGCACAGCAGAGCGGCTGGTCGCACTGATCCGGGAGGCCGGGACGCACCTGGGCACGGGCTTCCTGGCCACGCCCTACCTGCTGCCCGTGCTGGCCGACACCGGCCATCTCGACGTGGCCTACGAGCTCCTCCTCCAGGACACGCCGCCGTCGTGGTTGGCCATGGTCGAGCGCGGGGCGACGACGGTGTGGGAGCTCTGGGAGGGCATCGATACGGACGGTGTGCCGCACGAGTCGCTCAACCACTACAGCAAGGGCGCCGTCGTCTCGTTCCTGCACAATTATGTCGCCGGCATCACGCTCCTCGACGGGTTCCCCGCCTACCGGCGCTTCCGGGTCGTGCCCCGGCCCGGAGGGGGGCTGACATGGGCCGAGGCCGTGCACGATTCCCCATACGGCCGGATCGAGTCCGCCTGGCACATCAATGCGTCGGCGCTCCGCCTGACCGTCACCGTGCCGCCGGGGACGGTGGCCGAGGTCGTTCTGCCGGACGGCACCAGGCGTGATCAGGGACCCGGCACCGTGACCTACGAGTGTGCAGCCGGGTGAGCCCGCATCCGCCGCCGGAGCGCGACACCCTGGTTTTTGCCTGTTGCAATCGTTAGCATGACCACCGGCACGGCGCCGCCGTGCCGGAAGGGGGACGATGGCGAAGACCGCGATCATCTCGGTGGACGGGCACGTCCGCGCCTCACGCAGCGACTACCGCAACTACGTCGAGAAGCGGTACCTCGACGCCTTCGACGAGTGGGTACGGCACGAGGAGGCGGCCGGGGCGCCCGAGAGCGGGAACCTGAGCCCCGGACTGGACCCGACGTCGCAATGGGATTCGGAGCTCCGCCTGAAGGACATGGAGAGCCAGGGCGTCGTGGCCGAGGTGCTGTTCCCCAACGGACTGCCGTTCCAGCGCCGGCCGGCGGATGACGTCGGCTCCTTCTCCGACCCCGAGCTCGACCGTCAGGCCCGGTTGGCCTACAACCGCTGGCTCGCCGATTTCTGCGCGCTGACGCCCGGGCGCCGGGCCGGGCAGGCCCTCATCTCGTTCGACGACGTCGAGCTGGCGGTCGGGGACGTCCACTGGGCCAGGGAGCACGGTCTTGGCGGCGTGATGATGCCCGCTCTGCTTCCCGGGGGAACCTTCTTCTTCGACCCCGCGCTCGACCCGATCTGGAAGGCGTGTGTGGACGTCGGCTTGCCGGTCAGCCAGCACGGCGGGACTGGGGCGCCGGCCTACGGGCCGCCGGGATTCGCGGCCATCATGACATTGGCTCTTGAGCACTCCTTCTATTCCGGGCGTTCGCTGTGGCAGATGATCCTCGGCGGTGTGTTCGAGCGCTTTCCAGACCTCCGGGTGGCCTTCGTCGAGACCGAGGCCGATTGGATCGCCCCGACCATCCGCAAGTTGGACCGCCGCCTCGAGTGGGGTGACGACTGGACGGGTTGGGCCCAGACGCTGCAACGCATGCGCCAATTCACCGGTTCGGCCCGCGACTACTGGGCGTCCAACTGCTTCGCCGGCATCTCGCCCTTCACGGACGATCAAGTGCCTCTCGACGAGTTGGCGCGTCCCAGTGCCGAGTACCAGCCGTTCGCGATCGGGTGCGACAACGCGATGTTCGGTGTCGATTACCCCCACTTCGAATCCATCTTCCCCGGAACGGACGTGAGCACACAGGCCTTGTTGCGGCATCCGAGCATCAGCGCGGACGTCGCCCGCAAAATCCTCTGCGAGAACGCGGCCGGCGTGTACGGCTTCGACCTCGAGCGGCTGGCGCCCGACATCGAGAGGGTCGGCTTCGAGGTCGAGGGGTCGATCGCCGCTGACGCCTGATCAGCTCAAGCCGTTGCGCCGGGCCACCTGACCCAGCCAGCGGCCCGACGGCTTGACCGAGCGCGCCAGGGTCTCGCGGTCGACCGCGATGAGGCCGAACGTCTTGGAGTAGCCGGCGTTCCATTCGAAGTTGTCGAGCAACGTCCAATGGATGTACCCGCGCACGTCGACCCCGTCGTCGATGCAGCGGGCCAGACCTTCGAGCGCGCTACGGGTGTAGATGATCCTTGCCTCGTCGTCGTCGGTCGCAACGCCGTTCTCCGTGACAAGGATCGGGACACCCGCATGCTCGGAGGCCAACCGGACCGTGTGGCCGAGTGCCTCGGGGTACAGCTCCCATCCGGTCTGCATGGTGGCCGCGCCTTCCGGCACCGGCAGCTGACCCTCTGCTCCGATGCGCGCCCGGGAATAGGTCTGCACCCCGACGAAGTCGTCGTCGGCCGACACGGCCAGCCAATCGGTCTGCCCCAGCCGCCGCGCCTCGAGCCACCGCTCCTCGCCACCCTCGGCGGCCTGGAGGTCGACCAGGGCCAAGGTCCACCCCACCTTGACCGCAGCGGCGGTCGATTTGATCGCCTGGACGGCCAGACGATGGGCGGTCGCCATCTGCTCGAGATCGGCCGCCACGATCCCCATCCGGTAGCGCGCCGGGTCGAAGCCCCCGACGCCGGCCCCCGCCGATTCGACCGGGTCGGTCGTGGGCTCACGATCTCCCGCACCCATGGCCAGGACGCCCGTGCTCCGCATCATGGCCATGAGGTTGGGTTCGTTCAGCGTGCAGACCCACGACAGGAGGTCGCCGAGGTGCTCCGTCACCCGGGACGCATAGTCGGCGAAGCGCGCCGGCGCGTCCGCAGCGCTCCAGCCGCCCCGACCTGCCATCCAGCGCGGGACCGTGAAGTGGCTGTAGGTCACCACGGGCGTGACGCCCTGGTTCAAGCAACACTCGATCATTCGTCCGTAGTGGTCGAGAGCCGCGCGTGAAGAGAAACCGGGCTCCGGTTCGATCCGCGACCACTCGAGGGAGAAGCGGTAGGTGTTGAGCCCGAGCTCGGCGAGCATCGAGATGTCCTCGGGGTACCGGTGGTAGTGGTCACACGCGTCACCGGACGGTTCGTTGAACGTCGAGTTCTCGACCCACTCCATCGGCCAGAGGTCGGCGTTGACATTGCCCCCTTCGACTTGATGGCCGGCGGTCGCCGCGCCCCAGAGGAAGGCGGGCGGGAAGCGCGTCATTGAAGGTCCTCCCGAGTTTGCCGCAGCCGGAGTCCGGCTCGATAGGCAGTGTGGCACGTTGCATCGCCTTATGCAAAGCTTTGCATCGCGGTTCCGCCCAATGCGGGACAGTGCGCGATCCCCGGCGTGCACGAGGGGCCGACGTTGACACGGAGTGATCGCACGAAGGTCTAGCGTGCGCCTGTGGTCGAATCGCGACGGCTGAGCTTCGACCCGATCGCCGAAGCGGAGCGCCAATGGGGTCTCCACGGATGGTCGGAGCAGGCGCCCGGCATGGCGGTCGTGACCTCCATCATGCGGCTCCAACAGATCTTTCTCTCGCGTGCCGACGCAGTGCTGCGTCCCCTCGGACTCACGTTCGCTCGATACGAGGTCCTCATGTTGCTGTCCTTTTCCCGCAAGGGTGCCCTGCCCCTGGGCAAGATCGGCGAACGGCTCCAGGTCAACGCCGCCAGCGTGACCAATGCGGTCGACCGCCTCGAGGGCGACGGCCTGGTGACCCGTCGATCGAATCCGGACGACGGGCGGGGCACGCTGGCTTTCTTGACGGCGGCGGGACGGCGCCGGGCCGCCGAAGCCACGGAGGCCCTGAACGGACAGGTCTTCACCGATCTCGGTGCGTCGCCGGCGACGGTCGAACGCCTCTTCGACCTGCTGGCGGAGCTCCGGCGTGCCGCCGGCGACTTCGAGTGACCGCCCCGGTGGAAACTAGTTTGACGTTGAAGTAAACTTTGCGCTGTGGCCGACCGGAAGACCTGGCAGGAGCAATTCGAGAGTTCCCCGCGGCGCACGGCCCGCTTCGAGACGATGTCGGGCGTGCCGCTGGAGGCCGTCTACGGCCCGGAGGGCGCCGAGCTGCCCGGCCAGTACCCCTACACGCGCGGACCCTACGCCTCCATGTACCGCTCCCGGTTGTGGACGATGCGGCAGTTCGCCGGATTCGGCTCGGCCGCCGACACGAACGGACGCTTCAAGGAACTCCTCCGTGCCGGCGGTGACGGGCTCTCCACCGCCTTCGACATGCCCACCCTCCTCGGGCGGGACTCCGACGACCCGTGGGCCGAAGGAGAGGTGGGACGGGCCGGCGTCGCCATCGACACCCAGGACGACATGGAGACCCTCTTCTCGGGCATCGATCTCGGGAAGGTCTCGACGTCGATGACGATCAACTCGCCGGCCGCCCCCGTGCTCGCCATGTACGTGGGCGTGGCCGACCGGACCGGTGTCGACCGGGCCGCGCTCTCTGGCACCATCCAGAACGACATCTTGAAGGAGTACCAGGCCCAGAAGGAGTACGTCTTTCCACCCCGCCCGTCCGTGCGACTCGTCACCGATGTCATGCGATTCTGCTCGGCCGAGCTGCCGCGCTGGCATCCCGTCTCGGTCTCGGGCTACCACATCCGCGAGGCCGGATCGACTGCCGCGCAGGAGCTCGCGTTCACACTGGCCAACGGGTTCGCCTACGTCGAGGCGGCCCTGGCGACCGGCATGGCGATCGACGACTTCGCGCCTCGCCTCAGCTTCTTCTTCAACGCCCACAGCGACTTCTTCGAGGAGATTGCCAAGTACCGGGCCGCGCGGCGCATCTGGGCCCGCTGGATGCGCGAGCACTACGGGGCAGCCGACGGGCGTTCGTGCCAGTTGCGCTTCCACACCCAGACCGCCGGCGTGTCGCTCACCGCCCAGCAGCCCGAGGTGAACCTCGTCCGGGTGGCCATCGAGGCACTTGCCGGAGTGCTGGGCGGGACCCAGAGCCTGCACACCGACGCCTTCGACGAGGCGCTGGCGCTCCCCACCGAGCACGCCGCCCGCCTGGCCCTCCGCACCCAGCAGGTCATCGCGGAGGAGACGGGGGTCGTGCACGTGGCGGATCCACTCGGCGGCTCGTGGTACCTCGAGGAGCTCACGGACGAGCTGGAGCGCCGCGCCGAGGAAGTGTTCGTGCACCTCACCGACGCCGGCTCGGGGTCGGTGCTCGACGGCGTGATCGCCTGCATCGACGACGGCTGGTTCGTGGCGGAGATCGCGGACGCCGCGTACGCCTTCCAGTCCAAGATCGCCAAGGGCGAGTGGACCATGGTCGGTGTCAACGGGTATGTGGAGGACGACGGCGTGGCGCCCTCCACTCTCTCCATCGATGCAGGCGTCGAGACGGAGCAGTTGGAGCGCCTCGCCGCCGTCAAGCAGGCGAGAGACGACGATGCGGTACGGCGATCCCTCGCCCGCATTGCCAAGGAGGCAGCCGACCCGGCCGTCAACCTGATGCCCGCCCTCATCGAGGCGGCGCGCCACCATGTCAGCGTGGGCGAGTCGATGCGGGCGCTCGAATCGGTCTTCGGGACCTACGTCGAGCGTCACGTCGCCTGACGAGCCGGGCGTGGTGGGCCCCCGGCCCAACCGGACTCCCGCCCGTGCTGGGGGCCGACCCGACAGACGCACGCCCGTTCTCAATCCTGTACATTGGAGTTCTCACCCCATGAGCAGGACAAATGTACGTCGCCAGGCGACGGGGCCGGCGTGCGAAGAGGAGAGCACCATGGCCGAAGACGACACATTCGAGGCGTCACGCGCGATGCGTCGGGCCATGCTCGGCGACGCGTACGTCGATGCCCAGACGAAGGACCCCAACCCGGTCATGGCGGAGTTCTCGGACTACATCACGTCGATGGCCTGGGGGGTGTGGGCCCGCGGTGGCGCACTCAGCACGCGCGACCGGAGTCTCGTTGTTCTCGCCATGACGGCGGCACTCGGTCGCATGGACGAGTTCCGGCTGCATGTCGGCGCGCGGTCGCGAACCGGGGTCACCGACGACGAGCTCGACGAGCTGCTCTTCCAGGTCGCCGCGTATTGCGGCGCGCCTGCGGGGGTCTCGGCCAGGAGGGCGCTCCTGGCCGAGCGGGCTGAAGAGCAGAAGGAGGGGTGAGCGTGGCGACGGTCGGCTTCGTCGGACTCGGCAACATGGGCAGTGTCCTGGCGGCGAACCTCGTCGGGGCGGGCCACGATGTCGTGAGCCACGACGTGTCCGGACCGGGGCGGAACCCCCAAGGCGCCGTGTTCGTCACCGATGTCACCGACCTGGCGGGTCGCGCCGACGTGGTCGTGCTCAGCTTGCCCGACGGGAGCGCGTCCGAGCGGGTCGCACGGGAGATCGCGGGTGCCCCCCGACGGCGCGCCGCGCACGTCGTCGACACCTCAACCGTCGGCGTGGCCGCCGCCCGCGCCATCGACGAGCTCCTCCGGTCGGCGGGAATCGCCTACGTCGACGCGCCGGTGTCGGGCGGCGTCGCCGGGGCGAGGGCGCGCACGCTGTCCGTCATGTATGCCGGATCGGACGCGGCGTGCAACACGGTGGAACCCGTGCTGGTCGGGCTGAGCGACCGCCGTCGGCGGGTCGGCGATAGACCAGGAATGGCACAGGCCTTGAAGCTGGCCAACAACTTCCTTTCTGCGACCGCACTGGCTGCCACCAGCGAGGCGGTTGCCTTCGGCCTGTCCGCCGGCCTCGACATGGGGACCATGCTGGAGGTCCTCGACGCATCGAGCGGGCAGAGTGCCGCGACCAGCGACAAATTCCCGAACCACGTGCTCACCGGCCGTTACGCCGCCGGCTTCGCAAACTCGCTGATGTCCAAGGACTTGAAGCTGTATCTCGGAGCGGTGGAGGCGCTCGGTGCGCCCTCGGTCCTGGGGAGAGTCACCGAGTCGGTGTGGGAGCGATTCGCCGCGGCCGAACCGGGGGCGGACTTCACCCGCATCTATCCATTTGTCGAGAAGGGCTGACGGGCGCCCGGCGCCCGTCGCGTAGCCTCTTTGATGGTCAACCGAATATCAGGAGGTAGCGCCGATGCGTGTCGTCGTTGATTTCGACCTGTGCGAGAGCAACGCCCTCTGCATGGGCCTGGCCCCCGAGGTCTTCGAGGTCCGGGACGACGATCTCCTCTACGTGCTGGACGAGAACCCTCCCGAGGAGCTACGGGCGAAGATCCTCGCGGCCGTCCGGACGTGCCCCAAGAACGCCATCTCCATAGAGGACTGATCGCCCGGAACTGACTACCCCGAGACGGTCGTGGTGTTCGGCAGGTCGGTGCCGCACGTGGGCTGACTCGAGTTTGCAACGAAACCGTTCTTCTCGGCCTTCATGTACCACCCGCACGCCTTCGGCAGGTCATGCCCGAAGATGGTCGAGTAGTTGATCGTCTGGGGCAGCAGCCCGTTGCCGTTGTAGCTCTTCAGGTTGCGCAGAGCGTGGATGACGTTGGCGTGGGTCGGGTTCGCACCGGCCAGCTGCACACCCTTGATCATGAGGTCGGCGCCGAGCCATGACTCGTACTGGCTGAACGACGGGAACTCGCTGCTCTTGAAGTGCCCGTACTTCTCCAAGGCTGACTGCATCTGCTTTGTGCCGGCATTGGGCAGCGAGAATGGGCGGAACCCTGTGTCGAAGTAGCCCCCCTGGACCGAGCTCCAGGCGGGACCGCCGATGGCACTCGGCTCGTACCCCGTCGGGAACACCATCACCTTGGGCTTGACGCCTTCTTGGCGCAGTGCGGTCGCCAGGGCGTCGTTCGAGTTGTCGTCGAGGCCGGCGTAGTAGGAGTTACAGCCCTTCTGCTTGGCCGTCAGGGCCGGTGTGGTCATGGCCACGGAGCCGAACGGAATCGAGGTGTCCAGCACCCCCTCCTTGCCTCCGGCGTGCTCGAAGGAGTCGACGGTGCCGATGGCCGATCGGGACGACGACGGCGAGATCCCGTACCCGTACGAGCACAGGACGGTGCCACCGTGGGACTTCATGAAACTCCCGATGGCCGTGTTGACCGGGTACTTGGGGTCGATGCTTCCGGTGTCAGACGCGAACATGTTGGTGAAGGGCTGCGTGCCCCACTCCGGGCCGTCGAAGGAGCCGCCGGTGACCGGCACGCCCTGTTGGTTCGGCGCCTTGTCGGCGAGGAAGAACAGCGGGCTGATCGACACGATGCCCACGGCGCCCTTCGAGAGGGCGTCCTGAACTGCGGTGGCGATCGCCGTGGGACTGGTCTGGTCGTCGAGGACGATCCCGGTCAGCTTGTGGCCGTTCACCCCGCCCTCAGCGTTCTGCATCGCGATGCGGGCATTGAAGCCGACCGCCGACTGGCTGAACTCCGACGACCCTTGGCCGGTGAGAGAGCTGATCATGACGATGGTCAGCGGTGTGCCGGACGTCGCCGCGCCGGCGGATCCGCCGGCCAGGCTGGTTACTGCGGCGCCGGCAGTGATCGCCAGTGCCGCAAGACCCGACCTCATGAGTCGCGTGCTCGAGGTGTCTCTCATGCTGTCTTTCCTCCCCACAGTGAACCGCCTGACCCCCGTCAGAGTCCCATTGCATACACGCCGTGGACCGGCCGCGGGGTTCAGGCGGCCGCGACCTGGGCTAACGCGGCCGCTGTCTGCTCGGGTTCGGTGATCATCAGGTCGTGGCCGGTGTCGATATCCCACAGCCGCCCGGCCGTACGGGCCGCGGTCATCTGGGCGGCGTCCCTCGTCGCCAGCGTCGAGGTACAGACGATGTGGTACTGCGGGATGGCCCACAGCGCCTCTTCATTGGTGAGCTCGAGCGGCTGCTCGAAGCACTTCCAGGGGTGACCGGTGAGCCGCTCGGCCATCCAAGCCAGGTCGTCGGCGTCGGTCACTCCGTAGAGGAGGCCGGCATCGGGCGCGGGCAACAGCACGAGCTCCATCCCGTCGACGACCTCGCCGAAGGGTCGGACGGCCCCGATGACCGGGCCGGCCACGTCGACGAGCGACTGACCGTTGACCGGCGTGGCCGCATCGAGGAAGACCAGCTTGCCAACCCGGTCCGCGGCCCGGTCGGCCGCGCCCGTGATCACCATGCCCCCGTAGCTGTGGCCGACCAGGATTACCTCGCGCAGGTCCTCGTAGTGCAGCACCGCGGCGACGTCCTCGACGTGCCGGTGCAGGTCGACCTCGGCGTTCAACAGGTGGGCCCGCTCGCCCAGGCCGGTGAGCGTCGGCGCGTAGACCTCGTGCCCCTGGGCGCGCAGGATGGGGGCGACCCGCTGGTAGCACCAGCCTCCGTGGCCGCCACCATGCACCAGCACATACGTCGCCATCTGCCCTCCTTGTCCCACCCCTGAGCGGAATCGTCGTCGCGGGTCAACGTAACACCGGGTCTCCGGGCCGAAACGACCCGCTCCTGGTCGGGCCGGCGCCCGGGTGCGCCCGGTCATGGTAGCGATAACATCCCTGGTGACATAGGATCTCGGCGATGCGTCGCACCCCTTTCAACGACGGCTGGATCGTCGGATCCAAGGCGAACTCCTTCGCGGAGCTGATCGCCGGCTCGGGCTCGGAGCCGCAGGCGGTCACCTTGCCCCACGACGCCATGATCGGAGCGGAACGGTCGCCGTCCGGCCACGGGGCGACGGCCTACTTTCCCGCCGGGGCTTGGGAGTACCGCAAGTCGTTCGAGCCCTCGTCCGAAGACGCGGGAAGCGCCGTCTTCCTGGAGTTCGACGGCGTCTACCGCGATGGGCGTGTGCGGGTGAACGACGCCCTCGTCGCCCACCGGCCGGGCGGGTACTCGGATTTCATCGTCCAGATCGACCATCTGCTGCGTTTCGGCGAGACCAACGAAGTGAAGGTCGATGCACGCGCCCATGACGACAGCCGGTGGTACTCGGGTGGCGGCATCTACCGCAGCGTCTGGTTGCTCCAGGGAGGGCGGGTCCACCTGGCTCCGGGGAGCCTGCAGGTGGTCACCCCGGAGATCGACGACGACGTTGCGGTGGTGGCGGTCAGCGCGGTGGTGCGGAACCAGTCGAGTACGACGTCGAGCGCCGTCCTTCGCCTCGAGGTGGTCCGGTCGGATGGCTCGCTCGTCGCCGGCGCCGAGTCGCCGGTGACCACGGTGCCCGGCGACGCGCTCACGGCCCGGCAACGGCTCTGCGTCGCGCAGCCGCACCGGTGGGGGCCGGACGATCCGTACCTGTACACCTGCCGGGCGACCCTGACGGAGACCGACCAGATCCTGGACGAGGACTCGACGACCTTCGGGATCCGGTCGCTGTCGGTCGACCCGGTGCGGGGTTTGCGCATCAATGGCGAGACGGTCCTCCTGCGCGGTGCTTGCGTGCACCACGACAACGGCCTCCTCGGGGCGGCAACCATCGATCGCGCCGAGGAACGCCGGGTCGAGCTCCTCCGGGCGGCCGGGTTCAACGGCATCAGAAGCGCCCACAACCCCCTGAGCAAGCCCATGCTCGACGCCTGTGATCGTCTCGGGGTGCTCGTCATGGACGAGACCTTCGACATGTGGGCACAGCCGAAGAGCGAGCACGACTACGCCCTGCGATTCCCCGACTGGTGGGAGGCGGACGTCGAGGCCATGGTCCGAAAGGACTTCAACCATCCGAGCGTCATCCTCTACAGCATCGGCAACGAGATACCGGAGGCGGGGACGCCCATGGGGGCCCGCGTGGGTCGTGCCGTGGCGGAGAAGATCCGGTCGCTCGACGGCACGAGATTCGTCACCGAGGCCATCAGCGGTCTGCTGGTCGGCGGTTCCGAGCTCTTCGCCCAGCTCGCCGCGGGTCGTGACGGTCCATCGGTGGAGCCGAACGGCGAGACGGGCGTGAATACGGCCATGACCAACATCGCCGACCGGCTCAACGAGCTGATGAAGGCGCCCGTGGTGGCCAAGAACTCGGCCCAGACCGCCTCGTACCTTGACGTCGCGGGCTACAACTACATGGAGACGCGCTTCGCCACCGACGGCGAGCTCTACCCGAACCGCGTCATCGTCGGCAGCGAGACCCATCCGGCGGCCATCGACACAGGTTGGGCGGCGGTCCGCCGGCACGCCCACGTGATCGGAGACTTCACGTGGACCGGCTGGGACTACCTCGGCGAAGCGGGCATCGGCCGGACCGTCTACCGCGAGACGGATGCGGCCATGGGACCCCAATCCTTCCTGGGCGAGTACCCGTGGCTGACGGCCTGGTGCGGGGACATCGACATCACGGGCCACCGCCGGCCTCAGTCGTACTACCGCGAGATCGTCTTCGGACTCCGTTCGGATCCGTACCTCGCGGTCCAGCGGCCCGAGCACCATGGGAAGGCCGGCACCGGCACGCCGTGGTCCTGGAGCGACACGGTCTCCAGCTGGACGTGGGCCTGCAACGAGGGCGCACGGGTGATCGTGGAGGTGTACGCCGATGCGGACGAAGTCGAGCTCCGGGTGAACGGGCGGTCGTTGGGCCGCCGGCCGAGCGGCGCAGCACACCGCTACACGTCCCAATTCGACACGGTGTACGAGTCCGGGTTGCTCGAGGCTGTCGCCTGGCGGGACGGGTCCGAGCTCGGTCGATCAGCCCTCCGCTCTGCCTCGGGCCCGGTGCTGCTCTGCGCCCAGACCGACCGCGCCGTGATCGCGGCGCACCCCGGAGACCTCGCCTATGTGACGCTCACGCTGGTCGACGCCGACGGCGTGCTGCAGAGCGCGTCGGACCGGCGGGTCGAGGTTGAGGTCGAGGGGCCCGGCGTGCTCCAGGCGCTGGGCAGCGCGAACCCCGCCACCGAGGAGGGCTTCACCGGGACGAGTTGCACCACGTTCGACGGTCGCGCGCTCGCGGTCGTCCGGCCGACGGGGGAGGGACGGATCACTCTCCGCGCCACGGCGCCGGAGTGCGAGGCCCGGCAGGTCGCGATCGATGCCGTCGCCTGACCGCGCGCCGTCGAAGCCATGACCTGGGAGCTGCGTTGGCACCCCTTCCGTGGTCAGTGGGTCCTCTTCACCTCGCACCGCGATGCCCGCCCGTGGATCGGCGAGACCGCCGCCCCGGCCGAGCCGCCGGTACCGGAGGACAACGCGCTGGCCCCCCGCGGGACGCGGCTGCGCGGGAGCAACCCCGACTACCGGGGCGTGTACGTCTTCACCAACGACCTGCCCGTCTTCTCGGCCGACGCACCCGAGCCTGACCCCGGTGACGAGGTCTACCGGTCCCGCCAGGCGACCGGCACGTCCGAGGTGGTCTGCTATCACCACGACGCCACCCGGTCGATGGCCGACTTGACCGACGACGAGATGGCCGCCATCGTCGCCACGTGGCGGGCGCGGACGCAGGAGCTCCAGCAGGAGGACGGAGTGGCCCACGTCCTCATCTTCGAGAACCGTGGTGCCCTGGTCGGCACCTCCAACCCCCATCCGCACTGCCAGATCTACGCCGGATCGATGGTCTACGCCACCATGGAGCGCGAGGCCGAGGTGGCGGCCGAGCACTACCGGCGAACGGGGCGTTCGATCCTGGCCGACGTGGTCGATCGCGAGGAGGGCGGGCCGCGGGTCATCAGCGAGGGCGAGCACTTCTTCGCGTGCATCCCGTGGTTCGCGCAGTACGCGTATGAGGTGCACATCCTGCCGCGGCGAGCCGCCACGTCCCTCGTGGATCTCCATGACGACCAGTGCCGATCACTCGCGCTCGTCCTGCGCGATGTCGTACGTCGCTACGACGCGCTGTGGGGGTTCCGCCTGCCCTATGTGCTGGCCGTGCACCAGGCACCGGTCGGCGACCACCCGCACTATCCGTTCCACCTGGAGCTGCACCCGCCGCTGCGCGCGCCGGGGCTCCGCAAGTACCTGGCGGGGCCCGAGGTGGGCGGCGGCTCCATGACGAACGAGTCGGACCCCGACCAGAAGGCGGAACAGCTCCGTGCCGCCGTCGGCTGAGGAGGCCCGCCGGCTGCTCTGCGCGCTCGGTGACCACGTGCGCGAGATCCTCGGCGCCTCGCGCGGCGTGGACCTGTCGGCGGTGGCGGGTGAGACCGTGGCCGACACCATTTACGCCATCGACCGCGTCGCGGACGACGCGCTGCTCGCGTGGTTCGAGGAGCACTGGCCCGAGGTCAGGGTCGTGTCCGAAGGGCTCGACGAACCGGTGGTCGTGGGTGGCGCCGCAGCGTGGACGGTGATCGTCGACACCATCGATGGGACGCGCGGCCTCATGTACGACAAGCGCCCCGCCTGGTGCCTCGCCGCCGCTGCGCCGCCGGACGGCGGTCTGGCGGACATCGTCGCGGCGGCCATGACCGAATTGCCGACGGCAAAGCAGGGACGGGCCGATCAGTTGAGTGCCACCCGGGGCGGCGGTCTGCGGGCCGAACGCATCGACCTGCGCGAAGGGGAGCGGGCGACCCTCCGTGTGCGTCCGTCGGCGGCAACGGACCTCGAGCACAGCTTCAGCGGGCTGGCCAAGTTCTTCCTCCCCGGGAAGACGGCGCTCGCCTCGCTCGAAGCCGAGCTGTTCCGCAGGCTCGGCGCCCGTCACGTCTTCGACGACGAGTACCTCTCGACGGGTGGGCAGCTCCACGAGCTCATCACGGGGCGGGACCGCTTCGTCGCCGATCTGCGCCCATTGGTGCAGGCGGACGGACTCGCCTGCCATCCCTACGACGTCTGCACGGCCATGCTGCTCGAGGAGGTGGGCGGCGTGGTCACCGACCCCTGGGGTGACCCGCTGGTGCTGCCGCTGGACAACGTGTCCCCCGTGGCCTGGGTCGGCTACGCCAACGCGGCGCTGGCGGCGCGGATCGGGCCGGTGCTGGCCGAGCTGGTGGACGGTCTGCGTGCGGGGTAGCGCGCCGGGCCGTCTCGACGTCCTCGGCGGGGTGGCGGACTACTCGGGTGCGCTCGTGCTCGAGATGCCGACCCGTCAGGGCACTGTTGCCGTGGCCCTGCCCGACGATGCGTTCGTCGTGGGGCCCGTCGCGTTCTCGACGGGCGAGCTCGAATGCCTGGCCGGCCTCTCCTACGACGATGTCCGCCGGGAACTGGCCGAATTGCCGCGCTGGACGCACTATGTGATCGGCGTCGTCATCGTGCTCGTGCGCCACGGCGTGATCGAACCGCCCCGCGTGCGGCTCGAGATCACCTCGGACCTCCCCGCATCGGTCGGCGTGGCGTCCAGCGCTGCGCTCGAGGTGGCGACCGCGCGCGCCCTCGGCGCCGGGGCAGTCGATCCCCTCCGTCTGGCCGCGCTGTGTCAGGAAGCGGAGAACCATGTCGTGGGTGCGCCGTGCGGGATCATGGATCAGGTCGCCGTGGCGCGGGGGACACCGGGGACGGTCCTGCCGATTTTGTGCCGGCCAGCGTCCGTGGCCGAACCGGTCTCCGTGCCGGCGGGGCTCGAGATCGTCGGCTGGCCGACGGGCACTCCGCACGACGTCGGCGGGCTGCCATACGAGCGCGCCCGGGCCGCCGCCTTCATGGGCAAACGGATGGTGGAGGACGCGGCGGCGCGCACCTGGTCCTGGGTGAGCCAGCTCCCACGCGCCGCGGTGGAGGAACTCCCGGTGGAGGTCGGCGGCTCGACCTTCTTGCATGGTTGGGGTGCCAGCGGTGACGACGTCACGGCCGTCCGGCCCGACGAGACGTATCCCGTCCGGGCCGGCACCGCGTTCGGGATCGAGGAACACGTGCGCGCGGGAGAGGCGTTGGCGGCGCTGGCCGACGGGGAGCCCGAGCGCCTGGGGCCGCTGATGCAGGCGAGCCAGGCCGGGTACGACGCCATGGGGTTGGGCCATCCGGCGGCGACGCTGATCGTGAAGGAGGCCTTGGCCCGCCCGGGCGTCTACGGCGCGCGGTCGAGCGGCGGCGGGTGTGGTGGCACCGTTGTGGTCGTGTGCGAGCAGGGCGCCCTGGACGACGTCAAGAACCTGATCCGCTGACCGGCCGATCAGGGTGGTGGCGCCGTACTGGCGCGGACGACGAGCTCGGGCGGCACGACGACGTGACGTTCGACCGGCTCGCCGTCGGCCAGCGCGAGCAGGAGCTGGACGCAGCGCCGCCCGACCTCGCCGAAGTCCTGCCGGATGGTCGTGAGCGGCGGCAGGAAGTAACCCGACTCGGGCGTGTCGTCGAACCCGACCACGCTCACGTCCTCGGGCACCCTCCGCCCGGCATCGTGGAGCCCCCGGATCACCCCGAGAGCCGTCTGGTCGTTGGCGGCGAAGATGGCGGTCACGTCCGGGTCACCGGCGAGGCGACTGCCGGCGGCGTATCCCTTGCCGGCACCCCAGTCGCCGGCCACCGAGACGCCACGTGGCGCCGGGCGCGTGCGCAGCGCATCGGACCAGCCCCGCATGCGGGCGGTGGCGTCGATCCAACTCTGCGGACCCGACACGTGATGGACCGTGCGGTGCCCGAGGTCGAGCAGGTGCCGCGTGGCGATCCGGGCGCCCTCGAACTGGTCGATGGCGACGGTGGGCGCGCCCAGGCCGGGAGGGCCGCCGACCACGACGAGCGGCATGTCGCCCTCGAGCCGGGTCACCGCCTCGACGACGCGCCGGACCGGGGCGACGACGATGACACCCTGGACGTGCGAGGCGCGCAGCCGCTCGAGGGTCGCGGCCATGTCGTTGCCGCTCCGGCTGAGCGTGACGAAGCTGAGCAGGTGCCCCGCCTCCCGCGCCGCGGCCTCGATGCCGAAGAGCATGTGCGACGGGCCGAACTGCTCGGTCTCGACCGCCATGACGCCCAGGGTCCTCGATCGTCCTCCAGCCAGCACCCGCGCCGCGGTGTTGGCGTGGTAGCCGAGCGCAGCAACGGCCTCCTCCACCCGGAGTCGCGTCTCGTCAGCGACGCCCGGGAACCCGTTCAGCACGCGGGACACCGTCATGACGGACACGCCGGCGCGACCGGCGACGTCGGCCATGACGGCGCGGCGCGGCGGCCCGTCGGTCGTCATGCCTCCTCGTCGTCGTACCAGTCGAACGCGGCGTCGCCGCCCACGGCGTACATGCCGATCATGCGGCCAAGGAACCCGCCGGTCACCTCGGTCGACAGATAGCGACCGTCCAGTCGGGCGAGCGAGTGCGGGGCGCCGAGGTCGTCCACGAAGCCCAGGGAGACCGTGTCGGGCCCATGGACGTGGGGCCCCGTCTCGATGGTGAGCACGACGGGTCCGGTGGGACGCGGGGCGTCGCCGACGACCGCCTCGAGCGGTCCGATGCGCGCGCGGGCGATCACACGGTCGCCCCGGACGCCGACGTCGTAGTGCGCCGTCTGGTCGAGCAGCACGGTCAGTCCGGCCTCCGCGGCCGGACCCGCTTCGACCCGGGTCCTGACCCGGCAGTGGTGGTGTTGCTGGGGACGGCCCACGAACGTCGGCTCCGGTGCATCGAGGGTCGCCTCGCCACCGTGCAGCACGAGCCAGCCGGGGCGGGCCGCGAGCGAGCTCACCGCGCCAGGAAACCTGCGGAGGCCCATCCAGTGGGGTGCCAGTTCCGGCAGGTCGAAGTCCTCCCGCCCGGCGGCCTGCTGCACCTCGGTCGGTCCGGGCGCCACGGGCATCTCGAGCGCGACGTCGCCGGGGACCGGCCAACCGTCCTCCCACCGCACAGAGGTGAGGAAGGTCTCGCGGCCCAGCACGTGGAAGCCGGCGCCGATCCCCTTGGGCCGGACGCCGAGCAGGACCATCCACCAGGTCCCGTCCGCGGCCTCGACGAGGTCGGCGTGCCCGGTGTTCTGGATCGCGCGGTCACTGCTGCGATGACTGAGTATCGGGTTGGCGGGTGCCCCCTCCCACGGGCCGACCGGTGACGGTGCGCGGGCGACCGAGACGCAGTGGCCCCCGTGGGTCCCGCCTTCGGCGATAAGGAGGTACCAGGTGCCGTCCCGCTCGAAGAGGTGTGGCGACTCGGGATACTGCAGGCCCGTCCCCGACCAGGTGAGGTCGGGTCCGCTGAGGATCTCCCCGGTCGCGTCGTCGATGCGGCAACGGGCGATGCCGCCCAGGCCCGAGAAGTGCACCCAACAGTTCCCGTCGGCATCCCACCAGAGATCGGGATCGATACCCGAGATCGGCACCGGGAGGGGATCGGTCCACGGGCCCGCCGGATCCTCGCTGGTCACCAGGAACGACTTCGTCCCGGTGGAGCCGACGTTGGTCGTGATCATCCAGAACCGCCCGTCGTGATGGCGGATGGTCGGGGCGAAGATGCCGAGCGACGACCAGTCGTGTGTGGCCGTGAGGTCGAGCTGCGAGGGGCAATCGAGCACGTTGCCGATCTGGGTCCAGTCCACGAGATTCGACGACCGGAAGATGGGGACGCCGGGACAGTAGGTGAACGACGAGGTGACCAGGAAGTAGTCGCGGCCGACGCGGCAGACGCTAGGGTCGGGATGGAAGCCCGGGACGACGGGATTTCGGTAGCTCATTGCGTGGTCCCGCAGACGGCGTCCGCGTAGGCGGCCCGGATGGCCGCCCGGTCGACGCCGTCGTCCGGCTCGACCGTCTCGCCCCGGCGCAGTCCCCAGGCGTCCGCCACCTGGGCGAAGTCGCATCCGAGGAGGACGGTGGCGGCCTGGACGGCGGCACCGCCGGCGACGAGCTCGTCGTCGGCCGGGACCCGGACGGCGCGGCCCATCAGGTCGGCGACGACGCGTCGGTAGGCCGCACTGCGAGCGGCCCCGCCCACGAGGAACACCGCTCCGTGCGCGGTGTCGGCACCGAGGGCATCGGCTCCCGCGAGGAGGTTACAGACCACGCCCTCCACGGCGGCTCGGGCGAGGTGGGCCGGCGTGACGCCGGTACGCAGTCCGGTGAGCGTGCCGGACGCGTCGGGCCGGTTGGGCGTCCGTTCGCCGTCGAGGTGCGGGACGAGCACGAGCCCGTCCGCTCCGGGCGGCGCCTCGAGCGCCAGCTCGTCGAACCGCGCGTGATCGACGCCGAGCAGCCGCGCCACCGCATCGGTGACCTTGGTGGCGTTCATCGTGCAGACCAGCGGCAGGAAGCGCCCGGTCGCGTCGGCGAACCCGGCGACGGTGCCGGAGGGATCGGCCGACGGCTCGTCGCTCACCGTGCACGCGGTGCCACTGGTGCCCAGGCTCAGGAGCAGGTCGCCCGGGCGCAGGCCGAGACCGAGGGCGGCCGCCATGTTGTCGCCTGTCCCCGGAGCCACCTGGCTGCCCACCCCGGCCCACTCCCCGGCGACGGCGTCCGGGGCGAGCACCTCGGGCAGGGCGCCGGCCCAGTCGACGTCCTCGCTGACCAGGCGCAGGAGATCGTCCCGGTAGCGCGCCTCACGCGGTGACCAGTACCCCGTTCCCGAGGCGTCCCCCCGGTCTGTGGTCAGCCTGCCCGTCAGCCGGAAGGTGAGCCAGTCGTGCGGCAGCAGGACGGCAGCGGTGCGTCGCAAGGTCTCGGGCTCGCAGCGGGCAAGCCAGTGCAGCTTCGTGATCGTGAAGCTGGGCACGGGGACGCTCCCGCAGGCGCTGGCCCACTCGCGCACACCGCCCGGCAGCGCGGCCAGGAGCATCTCGGTGTCCGGCGCGGACTCCGTGTCGTTCCAGAGCTTGGCGGGCCGCAGGACCTCGCCCCCGTCGCCGAGGACGACCAGCCCGTGCTGTTGCGCGGCGACCGCCAAGGCCGAGGGTGCGTGCCGGGTGGGGACGCCGGCCCCCGCGCAGGCGGCCTGGAACGCGGTCTCCCATTCCGAGGGACGCTGCTCGCTGCGCGGCGGGGACGTGGAGGAATGCGCGGCGCGGCCGGACGCCACAACGGCGCCCGTGTCGACGTCGCGGACCTGGACCTTGCACGTGGACGTGGACGAGTCGACCCCGACCACCAGGGGCACTAGCGGGCTCCGAGGAGCAGTTCGGTGACGAGCTGGTCCAGGCGCTCGTGGCCGTAGCCCTGCGCCGCGAGCCCATCCTCGTCGTAGGCCGACGCGAGGAGCTCGCCGAGACCACCGGCGGGCGTCGTCGGCACGGCGAGCTCGGCCACCTTCGCCGCCCGCAACGCGTCCTGGATCTCGGGGTCGTCGTGGAACCGGCGGGCCTTGTCGGCGAGGATCAGATACGTGCGCATGCAGCCGCGGGCGAAGTCCCACACGCCGTCGCCATCCTCTGTGCGGTAAGGATGCGCGTCGAAGTGCCGCATGCCCTCCCAGCCGGAGTCCTCGAGGAGCTTGACCACGTAGAACGCATCACGGATCCCCTCGGAGCCGAACCGGAAGTCTTGGTCGAACTTCCCGATCCGCTGGGCGTTGAGGTCGATGTGGAAGAGCTTGCCCTGCCACAGGGTCTGCGCGACCGCCTGCGAGAAGGACAGGCCGCTCATGGTCTCGTGGGCGAACTCCGGGTTCAGCCCGACCATCTCGGGACGCTGGAGCGTCCCGATGAAAGCGAGCGCGTGGCCGACGGTCGGGAGCAGAATGTCGCCGCGCGGCTCGTTGGGCTTGGGCTCCAACGCGATGCGCAGGCCGAGACCGCGCGCCTCGATGTGCTCACACACCAGGTCGATCGCTTCCTTGTAGCGGTCCAGGGCCAGCCGGACGTCCTTGGCGGCCTCGGCCTCCATGCCCTCGCGGCCGCCCCAGAGCACGAACACGTTCGCACCGACCTCTGCTCCCAGCTCGGTCGCTTCGCAGGCCTTCTTGACGGAGAGCCGGCGCACCCGCGGGTCGTTGGCGGTGAAGGCGCCCTCCTTGAAGACGGGGCGCCAGAAGAGGTTCGTCGTCACCATGGGGACGTGCATCCCGGTCGCGTCGAGCGCCCGGCGGAATCGCTTCAGGATCTCGTCGCGCTCGTTGGCCGAGGAGCCGTATGGAACGAGGTCGTTGTCGTGGAAGCTCACGCCGTACGCGCCGAGGTCGGAGAGCCGGTGCACGGTGTCGACGGGATCGAGCGGCGCCCGCACCTCGGTGCCGAACGGGTCCCGACCCGGATTGCCCACCGTCCACAGCCCGAAGGTGAAGTGGTGCTCCGGTCGCGGCGTGAAGAGATCGCTCATCGTCCTCCTGTCATGGCCCTGCGGGGTGCTGGCCCGGCGCATTGTCCCTGGCAGGACCCGATGATAGCGTTATCACGTCGCCTGGCCGGGAAAGGGATCAATGTTCCGTCGTGAGACCGCCGATCGCCGCAGGCCCCCACGGTTGGACGGGCCCGGGCGGTGATCCGCTGGGGCGTCGTGGGGCCGGGGGCGATCGCCACCGGCTTCGCCGAGGCGATGCAGCTCGCCCAGGGGGGAACCATCACGGCCGTGGCCTCACGTGCGGCCGAGCGGGCCGAGGCCTTCGGCGAGCGCTTCGCCGTTCCGACCCGGTACGGCGACTACGACTCGCTCGCCGCCAATCCCGACGTGGACGCCGTGTACGTGGCCACGCCGCACTCCCGTCACGAGGAGGACACGCTCAGCCTGCTCCGGGCCGGGAAACACGTCCTGTGCGAGAAACCACTCGCGCTCAACGCCCGGCAGGCGCGGCGGATGGCCGAGGAGGCGCGGAGCCGGGGCCTCTTCCTCATGGAGGCGATCTGGAGCCGGTTCCTGCCGGCCTACCGGTCGCTCGTCGAAGTGATCGGCGAGGGTCGTATCGGCGACCCCCTGCTGGTCGAGGCCGACTTCGGATTCCGGCGCCCGGTCGAGCCGGCACACCGGCACTTCGCCCGCGAGCTC
The DNA here is from genome assembly GCA_963719485.1 of uncultured Acidimicrobiaceae bacterium. Classification (GTDB taxonomy): domain Bacteria; phylum Actinomycetota; class Acidimicrobiia; order Acidimicrobiales; family RAAP-2; genus Bog-473. Next base: position 460,007 of record OY970387.1, on the reverse strand, counting down.
GGCGGCGGCGCGTTGCTCGACCTGGGCATCTACCCCGTGCAGCTGTGCTCGCTCGTCCTCGGCCCGATCGAACGCGTCGTGGCCGACGGGGTGGTCGGCGAGACCGGCGTCGACGAGGTGGTCGCCGCCGTGCTGCATCACCCGGCGGGGCGACTGGGCGTGGCCAAGGCGGCCCTACGGGTCGGCATGACGTGCACGGCCCGGATCGCGGGGACCGAGGGCGTAATCGACCTCCCGGCGATGATGCACTGCCCGAACTCCCTGACGGTGGCCGGTCCGGCGGGCGTGGAGCACATCGACGCCTCCTACGAGGGGAACGGGCTCCGCTTCGAGATCGAGGAGGTGCACCGGTGCCTCTCCGACGGGCAGACCGAGAGCCGGGTGATCCCGCTCGACGAGTCCATCGCACTTGCCACGACGCTCGACGCCATCCGGACCCAGATCGGCGTGGTCTACCCAGGCGAATGAGCGGCGGGCCCGCCGCCTACCGGAGGCGGTAGAGCACCTCGCCGGCGTCGGGAACGACTAAGGTGCCGGGGTCCGAGGCCCACGCGTGGCGATCCACCGCTTGGGGCGCGAGGTAGCCGAGGTTCGCTCTGCGGACGACGTCCTCGGGGATGCCGGTGGCGAGGGTCACCCGCACGCGTTCGTGCTCGCCCGCCCCGGGTTCATAGGTCCCGGCTCCGAAGAGGTGGGTCGAATGCGCCAACTCGCCCGCGGGGACGCTGCGGTAGCGGTCCCACTGCGCCAGGAAGAAGTCGCGGCAGTGGTAGCCGATCTCCATGATCCGGGGATGCATGGCCGCGATCTCCGTGATGTGCGGCCCGTAGAGGACGACCTCGCCTCCGTCGGCGACGACGGGCTCGACCTTGTAGAAGCCCTTGGCGCCGGTCCAGAGGTCGGGGTACCGAGTGGGGATCAGGGAGAGCACCCGCTGGACCGGGGCGTCGAGATACGTGATGTGTGTCTCCGCCGCCACGTCGGCGGCGGCTGCCCACGCCCCTGCGGGGTCCCCGAAGGAGAGTGACCGCAACCCACCCGTCTCATGGTCGACGACGACGCACAGCGCATGCCGTTCACCGGGAACGAGCTCGGCCGCCGCGTTCACCAGGGCCCGTACGGGCGTGACGCCGGGGGTGCCGATGATCTCGCTGCTGGTGATCAGCGCGCCGAGCCAGTGCGTGACGTCGATCATCTCCTGGCCGGACAGACCGGGAAAGAGGTACTTGTTACCTCCCGAGAAACCGATGACCTCGTGCGGGAGCACGGGGCCCACAATCAGTGTCACGTCGCTCTCGACGACCAGCCGGTTGATGCGCACGTCGATCGCGCCGTCCAGCCTCCCCCCGGACAGCTCCCGAACGAGCGGAGCGGGAAGGCGGCCCACATCGATGAACGTGTCGTCCTGCCACCAGGCGTGGTTGCGGACGGGGACGGACACCGGACCGACCAGTTTTCCGATGGCGTCGTCGGACATCGGCGCGTGGGTGCCGAGTGCCACCACGGCGGTCCAGCTGCTGGCGCGGTGGCCGACCCCGTCTTCGACGGCCCGCAGGAGCGGGGGGAGTGGGCAGCTTCGGGTGCCGTCGGGGATGACCACGCACAGCGAGCGCCCGGACAGGTCCAATTCGGCGACCCGGGCGCGCACGAAGCGACGGACCTCCTCGGGGCCGAGGATCTGATCCGGGCCTCCGAGGGTCGTCGTCACGGCCGCACCTCCAGCGCGGTGCTCCCCTCCGTGATCAGATGGGCCAACGCCGATGCCACCTCGCCGATGAACGGGCTGTCGGCGTAACCGCCGAGCGCGACTTCTGCGACCTGGCGCAGGTCGGTGCCCCGGGACGCGGCGGCGCGGAGCACGCCGGCGATCGGGTCCTCCAACGGGGGGAAACGCACGCCGCGGACGTCGACGCCGGCGGTCGCCGCGATCCAGATGGCCGCGACGACGGCGAACCGGCTGGTATCGAGTGCCCGCGCCCGTCGTGCGGTCACGACCGGGAGCAGTCGGTGAGGGAGCTTGCTCGACCCGTCCGTGCCCACCTGTGCGCAGGTGTGACCCAGCGTCGGGTTGGCGAATCGCCCCAGCGCCTCCTCGGCGAACGCCGCCGGTTGTAACGCATCCGGGAGCTCGGCCACCTCGAGCGTGTCGTCGACGAGGCGCTGCACGAAGCGGGCGATGGTGGGATCCGTCACCGCGCGGGCGATCGTGTCCTGCCCCGAGAGGAGGCCGCCGTAGGCGACCGCGGAGTGTGGCCCGTTGAGGAGCCACAGCTTGCGTCGCTCGTACGGCGCGACGTCAGCGACGAGTTCCACCCCGACCTCGGCCAGCGGTGCGAGCGCATCGACGGATCCGATGACCCAGGACCGATGGCGTTCGGCGCTGACCGCGCCCCGGTCGACTAGGCCGAGGCGGGTCGCGATGTCCTCCCGGTCGCGCTCGGTTGGAGCCGGCACCATGCGATCCACGACCGAACAGGGGAAGGGAACCTCGTTCGCGATCCATTCCGCCAGCGACGGATCGACGGCGCCGGCGCTCTCGAGGACCCGCGCCCGCAGGACGTTTCCGTTGTCCAACAGGTTGTCGAGCGAGGCGAAGATCGGTGGCGCCAGCCCGGCTCGGCGGCGACGGGCCAGGGCCAGCGCGATGAGCGCCGGCGCGGAGGTGGCGCTCTTCGACAGCGCCGGCTCCTGTTCGTCGACCTCGTAGCCCTTTTCCGTGATCGTCAACGTCACGAGCGATGTGGCCGGAGCCGTCATCCCCTCGAGCGCGGCGGCCGGCCCGGTCTCGATGGTGGTCAGCGCGCCGACCACCCGGAGTGACACGGTCGCGCCAGGCTCTCGCACGGCGACGGTGAAGAGACCGTCCTGGGGCCCGAGTTCGTCCTGCGCCTGCGCGCTCCTGAGGGAGATGCCTCGGATGAACGCGGGAGACCCTCGTCGCAACAGGTCGTCCGCGTACACGGATGTATGCGCACGGGCGAACGCCCCGAACCCGAGGTGGGTGATGACGGGCGTCGCGGCGCGGTCGTAGTCGGGCAGTGTGTCGGCACGTGCGCAGGCGATCGTGCCCGTGCGCAGCCGTTGCCGTCCGCTGGACGTCATCCGTTCCCTCGGGGCGTGCAGGTCGCCGAGTAGGGTCGGGCGTGGTGCAGCGCAAGCAGCGGGCGACGATTCTCGACGTTGCCGAGCGCGCCGGCGTGCATGCGGCCACCGTGTCGCGCACCATCAACGCCCCGGAGAAAGTGGCCCCGGAAACGAGGCGCCGGGTCGAAGCCGCAGTACGCGATCTCGAGTTCGTACCGAATCGTGCCGCCCGAGGGCTGATCACCGGTCGTACGGGAAACGTCGCGGTGATCGTGCCCGACATCACCAACCCCCACTTTGCCGCTCTGGTGCGCTCGGTCGAGCGGTCGGCCCGCACGGCCGATCTGCAGGTGCTCCTCGTGGACACGGGCGAGCATCCCGATGAAGAAGTGCGAGCCGTGACGACGCTCTCGCAGGACGTCGACGGCTTCATCGTCGTCTCGCCGCGCCGGCTGCACCGCGCGCTCGGTGCCCTGGGGTCCTCCCCGGCGGTCTTCGTCAACCGCCCTGTCCGCGAGCACGCGTCCATCCTTCTCCGCACCGCACCGGCCGTCGCCGACGCCCTGCACCACCTGGCCTCGCTCGGGCACCGGAGGATGGCCTACCTCGGAGGTCCCAGCGGATCGTGGGCGGCGGGGGAACGCCGGACGGCAGTCCGGCGCACAAGCCGCGCGACGGGGATGGACGTGGTCGAGGTCGCCGTGGCCGAACCGACGTTCGAGGCGGTGGCGGCCGTCGTGGACCAGGTCGTGGCCAGCGGCGTGTCGGCGACGCTCGCCTTCAACGACCAGATGGCGCTGGGGGTCATCGCCGGACTGACCGATCGCGGTCTTTCCGTCCCCGACGACGTCAGCGTCGTGGGGTTCGACGATGTGCCGATGGCTGCCATGGTGGCGCCTCCGCTGACGACCATCAGCTTGCCGACGAGCGACGTCGGTGCCGTGGCCGTCGCCATGCTCAGGGAAGGGCCCTCGACGCGGGAGCTCTTCGGGGAGCTCGTCGTCAGGCATTCGACGGCATCCGCCCGGTAGCGTCCCGCCACCGCCACCGCCGGCGCAGCGCGTGCGCCGCCATCTTGGGGCGCCGATCCCGGGTGAACACGCCTTTCTTGTTGCCGTCGACGCGCATGAACGACGGTCCGGTGGCGAAGTCCGCAAAATTCCAGACGTGCTCCCCCACGACGGCCTCGACGCGGTCGAAGACCCGGTGATAGGTGTCGAGGAGCGCCACCTGGTACTCCTCACTCCAGAGCGTGGCGTTGGTCGTGTGCAGGCCGGAGAGGGTGTCGGCTCCGTACTCGGTCACGATGATCGGCTTCCCGTGCATCGTGGCCCAGCCGCGCAGCTCCGCCTCCAGCCCGAGCTCAGCGGCAACGAGGTCGCCCGGCTCGACGTACCAGCCGTAGTAGCGGTTGACCATCACGACGTCCGCGAGCTCGGTCACCGTGCAGGTGTCGGGGAGGGCGAACATCATGTTGACGAAGCCGACCGGCCTGCTCGGGTCAGCCTTCCTCGCTGTGTCGAACAGGGGTTCGAAGTAGCGCCGGGCGTCCCCGGTATGGGACTCGGGCTCGTTGGCAAGGCTCCACAGGACGACGGACGGATGGTTCTTGTCCCGCGCGATGAGGGCCTCGATCGCCTGGCGGTGGACGCGCTGGGTCTCGGAGCTGATTGTCTCCCCGGAGTACGTGGTCTTCGGTCCACCGAGGAACAGGCCGCCCCCGACGCCCAGATTGAGCCCCACCGCAGCCGTCTCGTCGATCACGACGATGCCGAGCCGGTCGGCGTGCTCGAGCACCTCCTCGGCGTACGGGTAGTGCGAGGTGCGGAACGAATTGGCCCCCACCCATGACAGAAGTGAGAAGTCGTGGACCATTGCGGCGTCGTCGTGCCCGCGACCATGGACTTCCAGGTCCTCGTGCATCCCGAAGCCCCGGAAGTAGAAGGGCTCACCGTTGATGAGGAAGCGCGTCCCCTCGACCCGCACCGTGCGGATACCGACTGGCAACGCGTAGCGGTCGACGACAGCGCCGTCGTCGACCAGCTCGACCTCCAACTCATAGAGATATCCCCGTCCGGGTTGCCACAGCTCCGGCTCGGACACCCGCAGCTCGCCGGCCGCGCCGGCGGCATCGGCCACAACGGTGCCCGCGGCATTGCGGAGCTGCACCCGGATTGCCGCCGCCCCGGCGTCCTCCACGACGGTCGAGTACCGGACCACCCCGGCTCCCGCGTCGAGGTCGGTGACCACCGTGACGTCGGCGAGGTACGAGCGCGGCGTGGCGTAGAGCCAGACGCCGCGATGCAATCCGGCATAGTTGAAGAAGTCGTGATACTGGCGCTGGCGCCGGGACCCGTCGGGCAGCACCTCCACGAGCCCCGGCGGCAGGGACTGCCACGTGAGCTCGTTGTTGACCACCACCGTGAGGCGGAACTCCTGACCCGGTTGGACGAGGGCAGTGATGTCAACCTCGAAGGGTGTGTACCCGCCCTCGTGCTCGGCGACGCGCCTGTCCGCGACCCAGGCTGCGGCCCGATGCGTCGTGGCGTCGAAGCGCAGGACGATCCGTTGCCCGCCCCAGCCGCGGGGAACGAAGACCGAGCGCTGATACCAGACGTCACCGACGTGGTCGTGCACCTTCGGGTCGGCCAGCACATCGTTGAAGCTGCTCGGGACCGGCATCAGCAGTGCGCCCGGCAGTGCCCCTCGCCACCAGCCTTCCTTGCGCCCGGCGCCGGCCGCGTCGAGCGCGAAGCTCCAGATGCCGTCGAGCCGTTTGGTCTCCCGGATGCCGTTGTCCTGTGGTCGAAGCATCGAGTCCTCCCGGATTTCCGTGTCAGGCGCCGGCAGGGACCCGGTCCACCAGGACGGCGGCCTTCATGGTCCGACCCGGAAGGCCCGGCGGGCGAGGTTGTAGGCCAGGTCCTCGGCGATCGCGACCGCGTCCTCCTCTTCCATGCGGTGCTCGGCCACGAGCCCGGCCAGGTAGCCGGCGTTCATCCGCCGGGCCACGTCGTGGCGGGCGGGAATGGTGAGCAGGGATCGGGCGTCGTCGTTGAACCCGACGGTGTTGGCGAAGCCCGCTGTCTCGACGACCGACTGATAGAAACGCCTGATCCCTTCGGGGCTGTCGTAGAACCACCACGGCGGGCCGAGGCGCAGCGCGGGGTAGTGGCCGGCGAGGGGGGCCAGCTCGCGGCTGTAGGTGGTCTCGTCAAGGGTGTAGACGACGACGGTGAGCCCGGGCTCGTTGCCGAACCGGTCGAGGAGCGGTTTGAGATCGCGCACGTAGTTGGCCGCCCTCGGTATGTCCGCTCCTTTGTCACGACCGAAGCGGGCTGCCAGGGCCGGGTTGTGGTCCCGCCACGAGCCGGCATGGATCTGCAGCACGAGCCCGTCCTCGAGGCTCATGCGGGCCATCTCGACGAGCAGTTGTCCGCGAAACAGTTCGGCGTCGCCGGGACGGCCCTCCCCGACGGTGATCCGCGCGAAGAGGTCCGCAGCGTCGCGCCGGGACAGATCGGCCGTGGCGGGCGAGGGGTGCCCGTGGTCGGACGCCGTCGCGCCCGCCGCAACGAAGCTGGCCCGCCGGCTCCGCAACGCGTCGAGGTAGCCGGGCCAGGTCGACGTGTCGGCGCCGGTGCGTTCGCCCAGCGCGGCCACGTTGGCGAGGAAGTCGGCCCGATCCGGGTCGACGACGTCGTCGGGACGGAACGTCGGGACGACCCGCCCGCCCCAGCCGGATTGACGGAGCCGCTCGTGGGACACCAGGGGGTCGAGGGCGCCCTCGGTCGTGGCGAGGAACTCGACGCCGAAACGGTCGAACAGCGCACGAGGCCGGAAGTCTGGCTGCAACAGCCGGGCCGAGATCTCGTCGTAGACGGCGTCGGCGTTGTCGGCCGTCAGGGGCGCGGCGACCCCCAGGACCTCTCCGAGCGTGTGGTCGAGCCAGAGCTTCGACGGTGTCCCTCGGAAGAGGGGATAGTTGCGCGCGAACGCGCGCCAGACCCGGCGCCCGTCCTCCTCGGCTCCCCTTCCGTCGAGGGGTGGCACGCCGAGCGCCTCGAGGGGCACGCCCTGGCTGTAGAGCATGCGCAGGACGTAGTGGTCCTTGGTCACGAGCTCGGTGGCCGGGTTCTCGAAGGGGGTGTCGTCCGCGAGCGTGGCCGGGTCGCAGTGGCCGTGCGGGCTGACGAGAGGAAGGGAGCGCGTCCGCTGGTAGAGCGTCCGGGCAATCAGCCGGACCCCGGGGTCCGCGGGAAGGAGGCGGTCCGGGTGGGACATTGATGCAAAGCTTTGCAGCAGAGGCGCGGGAGTGCCAGGCGAGGGTGCCGGCCACCGGGTTCCGGTCGGGGCGGGAGGGCCGATCCGTTGCCGGGGCGGGGGCCAGAATGCTAAGCAAGTGCTCAGCATCCGCCCCACCACAAGGGAGCAGCCCGTGACCGATTACGACTCGGTTGACTTCTTCACCGACCAGTCCCTGCTCGAAGATCCGTACCCCTACTTCGACCACCTGCGGTCGAAGTGCCCGGTGCTGCCGACGGGGCATCACGGGGTGATCGCCGTCTCGGGGTACGAGGAGGCGATGGAGGTCTACCTCGACACGGACACGTTCTCCTCGTGCAACTCGGTCATCGGCCCGTTCGCGTCGTTCCCGGTGCCGCTCGAGGGCGACGACGTCGGAGCGATCATCGACACCTACCGCGACCAGCTCCCGATGAACGAGCACATGGTGACCATGGATCCGCCCATGCACACCCAGGAGCGGGCCCTGATCATGCGCCTCCTCACCCCGAAGCGGCTGAAGGAGAACGAGGCCTTCATGTGGCGCCAGGCGGACCGCCAGATCGAAGAGTTCGTCGCGGCCGGCCGTTGCGAGTTCATCAGTGCGTACAGCCAGCCGTTCGCCATGCTCGTGGTGGCCGACGTCCTCGGGGTGCCCGAAGCCGACCATCAGCGCTTTCGTGAGGGATTCGGGTTGAGCGCGTCACCGGGAGCAGTCGGAGACGAATCACACGACATGGAGGTCAACGCTCTCGGGTGGCTCGACGAAACGTTTGCCTCCTACATCGAGGATCGGCGTCGCGAACCGCGTGACGACGTGTTGACCAGGTTGGCGCAGGGCACCTACCCCGACGGGTCCACGCCCGACGTCACGTCGGTCGTGCGGACGGCCACGTTTCTCTTCGCGGCCGGCCAGGAGACGACGGCGCGCCTGCTTGCCGTTGCGCTCAAGTACCTGTCCGAGTACCCCGAGCTGCAGGAGGAACTGCGGGCACACTCCGAGCGCATCCCCGACTTCATCGACGAGGCGCTGCGGATCGAGAGCCCGGTCAAGGCGGACTTCCGCCTGTCCCGGCGCGCCACGACTGTCGGCGGCGTCGGCATCACCGCCGGCACGCCGGTCATGCTGCTGAACGGCGCGGCCAACCGCGACCCCCGGCACTTCGACGCGCCCGCCGAGTTCCGGCTGGACCGTCCCAACGCCAAGGCCCACATCGCCTTCGGGCGGGGCGTCCACTCCTGCCCCGGAGGACCGTTGGCCCGGGCCGAGGGTCGCATCAGCATCGAGCGCATCCTCGACCGCATGCGGGACATCCGGCTGTCCGAGGAGCACCATGGGCTTCCGGGGGATCGCCGTTTCGACTACGAGCCGACCTGGGTGCTGCGCGGGCTCCACACGTTGCACATCGAGTTCACTCCGGCCGAGGTGACCACGTGAGCCGCCGAGTCGCCGTGGTCACCGGCGCGGCATCCGGCATCGGGCTCGGGATCGCGCGTCGGCTGGCGGGCGACGGCCTCGTGGTGGCGCTCCTGGACAAGAGCGGTGATCTCGTCCGGGAGGCCGAGGCGGACCTGTCCGGTCAGGGCATGACCGTCGCGGCCCACGAGGTGGACGTGTCCGACCGGAACGAGCTGGAGGAGGTCTACTCGTCGGTGCGCGCGGCACTCGGTCCGATCACGGTCGTCGTCACCAGTGCCGGGATCGAGTCGTTCGATCCGATCGCCGACATCACGCCCGAGAAATGGGACCGGATTCTGGCGGTGAACCTCACCGGTACGTTCACCTGCCTGCAGCTGGCCGTCCCGGACATGATCGCCGCCGGCTGGGGCCGCATCGTGACCATCTCGTCCTCGAGCGCCCAGTCCGGTGCGCCCAACATGGCGCACTACGTGGCGTCGAAGGGCGGAGTGATGGGGCTGACCAAGGCCTTCGCCCGGGAGCTGGCCTCCCACGGCATCACCGCCAACACCATTCCGCCGACGCTCGTCGACACGCCGATGGCCCGGAAGGCCGAGGCCGCCGGCGACGTCCCGAGCGTCGAAGTCATGGGTCGGATGGTCCCTCTGGGGAGGGCCGGGACGCCGGAGGACATCGCGAGCGCGTGCTCATACCTCTGCTCGGACGAGGCGGGTTACGTCACCGGGCAGGTGATCGGCGTCAACGGCGGGATGTACGTCTGACATGCCGTCCAGTCGACCGTCGGGCACGCCGTCGTGAGGAGCCACGCGGTCTCCACCCGCCGTCTCGGCACCGAGAACTCCAAGTCCCGCGCCGCCCTCCTCGACGCGGCGGAGCGCCTGATGCTGCAGGAGGGCTATGCCGCCGTGACGTCGCGGCGGGTGGCGGCGAGTGCGGGTTTGAAGCCGCAGCTCGTCCACTACTACTTCCGCACCATGGACGACCTGTTTCTCGCCCTCTTCCGGCGTCGGGCGGAACAGGGACTCGAACGCCAGGCCCAGGCGCTCGCATCGCCGCAACCCCTCTGGGCCCTGTGGGACCTCAGCCGCGACCCGCGCGGCACCGCCCTCACGATGGAGTTCGTCGCGCTGGCCAACCACCGCAAGGCGATCAGGACGGAGATCGCGTCCTCCGCCGAGCGGTTCCGGGCCGATCAGCTCCGGGGTCTCGAACCGGTGCTGGCGCGGTACGGCATGGCCGGGGCGTTCCCACCCCTGGTCTTCACCGTGCTGCTGTCGAGCACCTCGCGCTTCCTCGTCATCGAGAGCGAGACACTGGGCATGACCACCGGCCACGCCGAGACGGTCGCGTTCGTGGAGGAGTTCCTTACCCAACTCGAAGGAGAGCATAATATTGACGTCGAAGTCGAAAACCCGGTACGCTGAGGCAGTCGTCCGAGGTGACCATCGTCGCCTCTGACGCAGCGGTCCGACGAGGTGTGGAGGTAACCATGAGCAAGAGAATTGTCGACTTTCCGGTGTTCGACGCCGACAACCACATGTACGAAAAGACGGACGCCTTCACGAAGTTCCTGCCGCCCGAGTACGCCGGGTTGATCAAGTACGTCGAGGTCAACGGCCGCACGAAGATAGCGGTGCGCAACGTCATCTCCGACTACATCCCGAACCCCACGTTCAACGTGGTGGGCCGGCCGGGTGCTTCCGAAGAGCTCTTCAAGCACGGCAATCCCGAAGGCAAGTCCCGCCGGGAGCTGATGGGCGAGCCCATCCGATCGCCTGAGGCCTTCTTCTCGCCGGAGCCGCGCCTCGCCCTCATGGACGAGCTCGGTATCGACCGGGCGCTGATGTGGCCGACGCTGGCCAGCCTGCTGGAAGAACGGCTGAGCATGGACCCGAAGGCCACGCACGTCGTTGTGCACGCGCTGAACCAGTGGATGCACGAGCACTGGACGTTCAACTACGAAGGCCGGATCTTCCCGACACCGGTGATCACACTGCCGATCGTCAGCGAGGCCATCAAGGAGCTCGAATGGGTCTACGAGCGGGGAGCGAAGATCGTCCTGATCCGCCCGGCGCCGGTGCCCGGCTACGAGGGGAACCGGTCGTTCGCACTGCCCGAGTTCGACCCGTTCTGGCGGCGGGTCACCGAGCTCGACATCACCGTCGGCCTCCACGCGTCGGACGATGGGCTCACGCGCTACTACAACCAGTGGGAGGGCAAGCCCGATGGGGAGCACCTCCCCTTTGGCGGCCGATCGGCCTTCATGGACATCATGCACACCCAGGGCAGAGGGATCTTCGACACCGTCGCGTCGCTGATCGGCCACGGGCTCCTCACCCGGTTCCCGACCCTGCGCATGTTGCCCGTGGAGAACGGCTCCGCCTGGGTTCGTCCCTTCATCGAGGCCATCGGGCAGTCGTACGCACACGAGCCTGGTCTCTATGACGAGGACCCGCTCATGGTGCTCAAGCGCAACATCTGGATCCACCCCTTCCACGAGGAGAACCCGCGGGGACTGATCGACCTGGTGGGCGTGGACCGGGTGGTCTTCGGTTCCGACTACCCGCACATCGAGGGAATGTCCGAGCCTCTTTCGTACGTCGACGAGCTCGAGGGTTTGTCGCAGGACGAGGTCGCGCGGGTGATGGGTGGCAATCTGGCCGAGGCCATGAAGGTGCCATTCGCCGCCTGAGCGCGGCTCGGCCACAACCAACAGACGGTTTCGTCGGGCTCGTTGACGCCCTCATCTCTATGCTGTAGACCAATGTCTCTACAGGGGTCAGCCCTGCTGACGGGGAGGGATGTGGGTGACCGACTCGGCGTTCGCGCGGGTGACGATCACGGCCGGCCACGTGTCCTCCGAACTGGGCAGAACCTCGGACGGGTGCGGGTTGTCGTTGCGTAGGGGGAGCAAAGGCCGCGCCGTGGTTGTCGCACGGCTCGGGGCCGATGGCTGAGTTCACCAGGGAACAGATCGCGGAGGCGGCCCTGGCCGTGGCGGATGAGCGCGGGGCAGCCGGATTCACGATGCGCGCGGTGGCGGAGACGCTCGGTGTCACTCCGATGGCGCTCTACCACTACGTGGAGGACAAGGCCGCCTTGGTCGCGCTCGTCGTCGATGCTTCCATCGCCGAGCACCCGTTGCCACCACCAACGGGCTCGTGGCAGGAGGACCTCTTCGACATGGCGCGGTGGATGCGACAGACCATGCTGGCGCATCCCGCCGTGGCCCGGCTGCGCAGCGCGTACCACGTCTGGACCCCATCGATCTTTCCCATGACCGAGCGCTGGTTCAGCGTGTGGCAGCAGAGTGGTCTCGAGCTGAATGCCGCCCTCCTGGCCGCGTCGGCCAGCTCCACCGCGATCATCGGATTCGTGGAGATCGAGCTGATTTACGCCAAGACCACGTTTCCCGATGCCGGCACGTTGTCCTCCTTCCCGAGTGCCCGCCTGGCCTTCAACGTCGAGCGCGACGGGACGCGAGAGTTCGAATTGGTCGTGCGATCCGTTCTCGAAGGGTTGCATGCCCGATTGGCGTCCGAGAGTCGCTCCGCTCCGGTAGAGAGTGCGGCACACGCCCGCAACACGCGTCAATCGGGCCCCCCGGGGGCCACGCGCGCTGCGTCTCGAGGCCGCCGGGGCGGCTTATGAGCATTTTCGGGGTCGCGGCCCATTTCTCCCCAAAAATGCGTATCCTGCGGGCCGCTCGACGGCCCTCCCGCCCCTTCCACCGAATGCACGAGCACCTTGGCGCGATTTGCTCGTGGGACCAAATCGGGCCTACGGCATGCTCCCGGCAGAAAGGACACACCATGCGTAAGACACTCACGGCTCTCGCCGTGCTCCTACTCCCGATGGCCGCGCTCCTCCAGCAGGTCACGTCCGGTGGTGCCGGTGCTGAGCAGAGCCAGTCCACGCCGGGGGTCACTCCCACGAGCATCAAGATCGGCATCACATATCCCGATGTCGCCGCCATCGCCAGCATCATCAACGTCAATCCCGGCAACTACCAGGTCGCGTACAACACGCTGATCAACCAGATCAACGCCCAAGGGGGCATCAACGGCCGCAAGATCACGCCGGTCTACGCACCCGTCGACCCGCTGGGGACGGCCGGAGCTGCCACCGCCTGCACAAAACTCACGGAAGACGACCAAGTGTTCGCCGTCCTCGGGTTCTTCCAGGCGGCGGACATCGGTTGCTACGTGACCGGGCACGACACCCCGATCGTCGGCGGAACGCTGAGCACTGCCCAGGCGGCACAGGCCAAGGCCCCGTGGTTCAACAACATCATTTCCGACAGCGACCTCATTCCCAAGGAGATGGCGGTCTTCAAGCAGGAGGGAGCGTTCGCCGGGAAGAAGGTCGCCGTAATCGGGACGACGACTGATCAGGCAGAGGTGAACCTCGTTGTCCCTGCGCTCCGGAAGATCAAGGCGAACGTCGTGGCGACCGCCATCAACAGCGTGCCGGAGACCGACGTTGCAGCACAGACCCAGGAGTACAACGTGATCGCCCAGAAGTTCCAGGCCTCCGGAGCGAACGTCGTGGTCGCCGTCGGCAACTCGGGGAATGGTTGGCCGGCCTCTCTCCAGAGCAGCCAGAGCACCTACCTGCCCCGCATCGTGGCCACGGACTACATCGACCTGAGCGCCTACGTCTCCAACAAGCTGGGGTACCGGCAGTCGATCCTCAAGAACGCCCTGACGGCTGGGGGCTACGCGCCGTTGCCGACCGTCTGGAACGACCCGGCGATGAAGAGTTGCGTTGCCAAAATCCAGGCCGCGGAGCCGCAGGCCAAAATCAACAACCCGGTCACCGCGACGGCGGGCACGCCGGTCACGTGGACGGCCCCGGAGCTGGCGTGCCAGCAGATGGCCATGTTCACCGCCATCACCAAGGCCGCCGGCAAGACGCTCAGCGTCAAGACCTTCGGCAAGGGCGGCACGTCCCTGACGCACCTGAGCATTCCGGGTGGCGGTGGGACGTTCGATTTCTCGGGAGGCCACAACGACGGCAACGGGCCGGTGTTCGTCTACCAATGGAGCCCTTCCAAGAAGATCCTGCAGCTGAAGACGACGGTGGGTTAGCGCCCTACCTGGACACGATGGCCACGCCCGCCGTGCCGGGCGCGCCGTAGAGCTGGCTGTAGCCGACCCGTGGTGATTCGGGGACCTGCCGGTCGCCTGCCGCGCCCCGCAGCTGGAGGACCAGCTCGTGGATCTGGCGCAGCCCGGACGCGCCGATGGGCTCCCCGTTGGCGATGAGGCCCCCATCGGTGTTGACCGGAAGGCTGCCGCCGATCTCGGTCGCGCCTTCGGCGAGCAATGCCTCCTGCTCGCCGTCCTTGCAGAAGCCGTTCTCCGCCATGTGGATGACCTCGGCCCCGGCGTCGGTGTCCTGCAATTGAACCACATCGACGTCGTCGGGGCCGAGCCCGGCCATCCGATAGGCCGCCCGGGAGGCGTCGACCGTCGGCGCCTCGGCTCTCTCCAGCGGGAGCCACGGGCTGTGGACCTCGAAGGCGCCCAGGCGCCGGGTCCGGACCACTGATGCCCGGAGGTAGATCGGCGTACTCGTGAAACGGTGGGCGATCTCGGCCCGGCACAGGACGACCGCCGCAGCTCCCTCGTCGGGCGAGCAGAACATGTACTGGGTCAAAGGGTCGTTGACCATCTGGGATCCGAGGATCTCCTCCTCGCTGAGAGCCTTGCGCCGGAACGCGTTCGGGTTGTCCACGCCGTTGCGGTAGTTCTTGGCGGCGACGCGCGCGAGGGTCTGTGGGCTGATCCCGAAGTCGTGCATGTAGCGCTGGATCTTCATGGCGAAGAACTTCGGCGTCAGGAACAGTCCCGTCTCGCCGTACCAGCTGGGCACGCCGTACTGGACCGGGTCGGCGGCGAAGGCTCCGGGCAGGTGCTTGTCCATGCCGATGGCCATGCCCAGGTCGTACTCGCCCAGCCGGAGCGTGTTGGCCGCCTGGGTCAGGGCACTGGCCGCGGTGGCGCACCCGTTGTACACATCGGTGAACGGCAGGCCCGTCAGGCCGAGGAAGTTGACCACCGCGTCGGGATTGTCCACTTCGTAGCTGCCGCCGAAGGCGAACTGGACGTCCTTCCACGTGATGCCGGCGTCAGCCAGGGCGAGTCGGGACGCCTTGGCCCCCATCTCAATGGCGGAGGTCCCGGGGAAGCGTCCGAACGGGTGCAGCCCGACTCCGATGATGGCGACATCGTCCATGGATCTCAGCCCCTCTCGACCGGGCGGAAGGCGAAGGTCAGCACCTCGGTACCGTCTTCGTCGGTGGTGAAGGGGACCAGGGTCAACTCCATCGGCATGCCGATCCGCAGTTCCTGGTCGACGTCCCCCGCGAGGCGCGCTTCGACCCGCCCTTCCGGAAGTTCGATGAAGCCGACGCCGTACGGGACGAACTCGTTGGCCGGCTCGCGTCCGAGATAGGGCGGGTTCTTGGGCTGGAACCGCTGGCGTGTCCAGGTCCAGAGCGTCCCGGTCCGGGACAGGGTGGTCGGGCCAACCAGGTCCCCTCCGCAGCTCGGGCAGGAGTCCTGGGCCGGGAACGTGATGAAGGAGCACGTCTCGCAGCGCGAGCCGCAGAGACGCGGTTCATCGGACGGCCACTCGAACAAGCCCTCGGCGACGCAGCGCTGAGCCATGGCGGCCTCCCGTCCTCTCTCCATCCCGACGTCACCGTCAGGCTATGGCAGCCCGCGTCCGCCCGGCGAGCCGGTGGCGGAGGGAGACCCCCCCGCCACCGGTCACGTGCTGAGCGCTCAGGCCGTCGACGAGAGGCTCTTGGGCGGGACGGAGGGCGGCCCGGTGTACTTCTTGATCGGTCCCGACCCGGGGTTCGTCACCTCGACCGGGCTCACGGCCACACTGCCGATCCAACTGCCCGTCGGGGTCACCGCCGGCGGGGCCGTGCTCTCCAGCTTGACGACCTCTTCACCCTCGTACCCGTAGTGGACCGAGCTCGAGTAGGAGAAAGGCACGAAGCCGGGGGAGATGAAGGTCTTGCCTTCGTTGTTGATCGCGTTGAGCAGGCTCTGGCGCGTGAGGTTCTTCCCGGCCTTCTGGAGCGCCTGGACGAACGTGTAGGCCAGCGCCACGCCGTACTGGGTGTTTCCGTCGAGGCCGGACTTGGCATACAGCGAGGGCGCGTACTTCTGAAGGAGTTTCTTCTCTGTCTGCACCCACGAGTTGGACGTGTCCGACTCGGGCGCGAAGTAGGCCGTCGTGATGACCCCGTTCAGCAGCCCTCCGGCCGCGGCCGCCTGGGCCGCCGTCCCGCCGCCCTTCTGGGTGAACGAGGCGAGCAGCGGGCCAACGGTCGGCGAGTCGGCACCGACGCTGTCCACCACGTACTGCGGCGAGTACCCGATGACCGCGGCGGGGAGCATCGCCAGCGCGGTGGCAGCCGGAATGGTGGCCAGCACGACCACCTGAGCCCCCGCCGCCTTCAGCGCTGCCATCTGGTTGGACAGGGGTCCGGCCAGTGTCGCTGCGTCGTACGTCTGGCGGGAGACGACCGCCGACGACGGAATCTCCATGTCGAGGCCCTTGACCACGTCCTGCCCGAACTCGTCGTCCTGGGAGAGGTACCCGATCTTCTTGCCGGCGAAGTTGGCCTTGATGTATGCGCCCAGGATCTTCCCGTCCACGGTGTACGGAGGCTGGTACCCGAGGCTGTACGGGAACTTCGAGTTGCTCCAGCAATTGCAGCCGGACTCTATGAAGAGCTGCGGCACCTTCTGCGAGTTCAAGAACCCTTGCACCGCGGACTGGGTCGGTGTCCCGAGGGACCCCACGTCGGCGAAGATGTTGTCCTGCAGCACGAGCTTGCGCGTCAGGGTCGCCGTGTTGGCCGGGTTGTAACCGTCGTCGAGGTAGGTGTAGTGGATCTTGCGCCCGTCGATGCCTCCTTGCGCGTTGACCCAGCTGAAGACCGCGTTCATGGCGGGGGCGATCTCGTCGTAACCGGGCGCGGCCGGACCGGTCAGGGGCACCGTGGCGCCGATGGTGATGGATGTCGACGTCACACCCGGCGTGCTCTCCGCGCTCGCGGTCGCCGGCAGCAACGTGACCCCCAGCATCAGGCCGATGGAACCGGCAACGAGGGATCGGGCCCACAGGGCCCACCTCTTAGGCTTCCACACTTGTCTTGGCATCGCTCCTCCTTCTTCTTCTGTCTTCTGTTGCATTGCTTTCTTCATCTGTCGAGACCGCACTGGGCGCGTCGCGCGATCCTCCACCGAGGCGGGGCCGGTGGCCCCAGAGCCAGCGCACCCCACCTTGAATTCCGTTGGGCGCCGCCAGCATCGCCACGATCAGGACCACCCCGAAGATGATCGTGGCCAGGTAGGCGTTGGCCCCGCTGCCCAGGTTGAAGCCGTTCGAGAGAGAGGTGGACCACTGGGGTAGGTACACCAGCAGGATCCCGCCCCACACCATGCCGATGAGCGTTCCCGTGCCGCCGAGCACCATGGCCGCGAGCAACTGGATCGAGAGCGTGAGCGGGAACTCCCCGGTGTTCACCACGCCCGTCGAGAGGCCGAGCAACGCGCCACCCAAGCCCGCGCAGCCTGCGCTGATGGTGAAGGCCATGACCTTCGTGCGCACGACGTGGACCCCCGCCAGTGACGCCGCGATCTCGTCGTCCCGCACCGCCCGGAAGGCCCGGCCGTAGCGGCTCCACAGGAGGTTCGCCACGAGGACCAGCACGAGCAGCGCCCCGACGATCTGAATCTGGGCGAGCCACTGCTCGGCCGTCAGCGAGCCCGGCGCGGTCGGCACCGTCGTCGTCAACCCCTGGTCGCCCCCGAACGTGTCCGGCCACTTGTCGGCGATAGACGGCACGGCCAGAGCGAAGAGCAGCGTCATGCCCGCCAGGTAGGGGCCCTTCAAGCGAGTTGCCGGGAGGCCGATCACCAGGCCCGCCGCCGCGGCGACGCCGGTCGCTGCGGCCAGCTCGAGGATGAAGTTGGCCTGGGTATGGTTCATGAAGAGCGCCATCGTGTAGGCGCCGACCGCCATGAACGCGCCGTGCCCGAGGGAGATCTGCCCGTTTAGACCTGTCAGCAGACTCAGGCCGACGAGCGCGACCACGTACGACGCGATCTCCCCGACCTGGTAGTCGTCGTACGAGCTCAGATGCAGCGTGACCACGTAGAGCACAGCGCCTGCGACCAGCGCGACGGGGAGGTGGCGGAGCAGTGGCTGACGCGGCAGGCGCAGCGCGCGCACTCTCGCGTCGGTGCTCACGTCAGACCCTCCGCGCCGCGGGCCGGGCGAAGATGCCCTCGGGCCGGGCCATCAGGGCCACCATGAGCAGGGCGAGCGCCCCGAGCGGTTCGAGGCCGGAGCCGAGATAGCCCCCAACGTAGGAGATGCACAGGCCCGAGATCAGCCCGCCGACGAGTGCGCCCACCGGGCTCTCGAGGCCGCCGATGACGGCCGCCGTGAACCCGTAGACCAGGACGAGGTCCATGTAATAGGGCCCGAACGCGCTCGTCGGCGCCACCAGCAGGCCGGCCAGCGAGCCGGCGATGCCTGCCAGGCCCCACCCGAGGGTCAGCAGGATGCCGACGCGCACCCCGAGCAGTCGCGCGATCTCCCGGTGGAAGGCCGTCGCCCGCATGCGGAGCCCCACCGCCGTGTAGCGGAACAGAACCAGGGTCCCGGCCATGAGCGCCAGGACGGCGATGAGGATGAAGACGTCGAAGTGGGAGAAGGCGATGGTGGTGCTGCCCACCCTGAGGCCGCGCTGCGAGAAGGCGGCTGGGAAGCCGCGGCTCGCGTTGCCGTAGATCGCCCCCGCCAGACCCTCGAAGACCACCAGCAACCCGATGGTGACGATGACGGGGTTCAGCTCGGAATTGCCGTGGAGCGGGCGGATCAGCACGCGCTCGGTCACGGCGCCGATGGCGAACCCGATGACGAGCACCAGGACGAACGCCCACCAGTAGCCGACTCCCCGCGACAGCAAGCTGAACGCGATGAAGGTGGTGAGCATGCCGGCCGCCCCCTGCGCAAAGTTGATGATGCGCGTCGCCCGGTAGATCAGGACCAGGGCGAGGGCCAAGGTGGCATAGACCATCCCGTTGGCGATCCCATCGAGGGTGTAGTCGAGGAACAGGCTCACTGCACTAGAACCCGAGGTAGTGGCGACGTAACGCGTCGTCGGCGGCCACTATGGCCGCGTCGTCGGAGACGACGACCTGGCCCAGGTTGAGGATGACGGCATAGCGCGAGACCGAGAGTGCGCTGCGGGCGTTCTGCTCCACGAGCACCACGGTGAGGTCCTTGCTCTCGGTCTGCTCCTGCAGGAGCGCCATCAATTGGGCGGTCACCAGTGGTGCCAGCCCGAGGCTCGGCTCGTCGAGGAGGAGGAGGCGCGGTCGGGAGATCAGGGCCCGGCCCAGCACGAGCATCTGGCGCTCGCCTCCCGAGAGCGTCGAGGCATTCCGGCGCCGGAACGGCTTCAGGCGGGGGAAGAGCTCGAGGATCTCCGCAATGGCACCCTGGCGTTCGTTCTTGCGCAGGCACCAGAGGGTGGCCAGTCGGAGGTTCTCTTCGACCGTGAGCTCCTCGATGACCCCCCGCCCCTCGGGCACGTGGGCCACGCCCAACCGCGCGATGGACTCCACATGGCGGCCCAGCAGCGGGACGCCGTCGAAGCGCACCGAACCGTCCAGCGGCTTCACGAGGCCCGAGATGGTGCGCAGGAGGGTGGTCTTGCCCGCGCCGTTGGCACCGAGGACGGCCGTTACTGCCCTGGGTTCCGCGTCGAACGAGACCGAGCGCAATGCCTGCACCGCCCCGAAGGAGACGCTGAGGTCCCGGACCTCAAGCATCGTCGGTGGCCTCCGAGACGGGCGGCGGCTGCTCTTGGACGGGGTCTCCGAGATATGCGGTTGCCACGTCGGGGTTGGCCCGGATCGCTGCCGGCGTGCCTTCCGCGATGACCTGCCCGAAGTTGAGGACGACGAGACGGTCGCACACCGACATCACCAGGTCCATGTGATGCTCCACCAAGATGACGGCCATGCGATCGGTCAGCCCGCGGACTCTCGAGCCCAGCGCGTCCATTTCGCTCTCGGAGAGTCCGCTCGCGGGCTCGTCGAGGAGGAGGAGGCGCGGCTCGGCCATGAGGGCGCGGGCCAACGCCGTCCGTTTCTGAATCGCGTAGGGGAGCGTGGTGGGCATCCGCCGGGCGTAGTCCGCGGCACCGAGCTCGTCGAGCACGGCCATCGCTCGCGCGGCCACCGCGCGCTCCTCCCGGCTCGAGCGCCAGATGCCGAGAAAGGCGGATCCCAGGTCGCTGTGCAGCGTCGGTTCCGCGCCGAGCATCACGTTCTCGTGCACGGTCAGTCCGGGGCAGAGCCCGATTCCCTGCAGCGTCCGCGCGATGCCCAGCTTGGCCAGATCGTGTGGATGGTGCCGGCGCAGGACAGCACCGCGGTAGGTGATGCTGCCCGAGCTGGGGTGTACGAACCCGCTGATCACGTTGAAGAGCGTCGTCTTGCCCGCTCCGTTCGGCCCGATGACGCCGACGACCTCGCCGTAGTCGACCGACATCGACACCTCGTCGAGGGCCAGGAGGCCGCCGAACCCGACGGTCAGCTGGTCGGCAACGAGGAGCGGTGTCGGGTCCCCGGGCGCGACCTCTGGCCCGAGGGAGGTTGGTCTGGCGCCGGTGACCGCAGTCACCGGGTGGCCTATCCGGCGGGGGGGTCGGTACGTGCCCGCACCAGGCGCATCCAATGAGCGGTCATGCCTACCAGCCCCCCGGCATCGCTTCGGACGTTACAGCGTCGGACACGCGAGCGGCGCGAAATTGCAAAGAAATGACGGCGCGAGGGGAGGCGTGACGTGCTTGTGAATCACATCACCGTTGAAACGGCTATTACCGGTCGTCGACGAACAGCAGCCCGCCCTGGGGGACGAAGGGCACCCCGCCGACGCGCAGCGCCGTGACCCGTCCGGTCCACGGATCGAGGGAGGCAAGGTCGTTGGCGGGAAAGGCCCGGGGAGCGGGGCAAGTCGCCGGTGCGATGTTGGCCGCGCACGGCGTGGCGGCCACGACGGGGCCGGCGGGGAAGTTGCCGGTCACCGCGACCACGGCGTCATTGGTCGAGTCGGTCGCGTACAGGGTCCCGTGACCGTCGTCCGGCCACGCCGTGTCGTCGACGGACTGTGTCAGGTCCAACACGGAGAGTCCGTGGTCCCGGGGGCTGACGAAGATCTGTTGCTGGTCGCCTTGGCTTGTCAGCATGAAGTCACCGGCGAAGCGGGGTGCGTCGGGAGGCACGATCTCGTTCGAGTCGGGGTCCGTCAGGGCCAGGTTCACCTGGCGCTCCGTCTGCGGAGTCCCGATGTTGGCCACTACCGCCGAGTCTTCGTCGTCGAAGAGCGGTGTCACGTTCGCGATCGAATGCACGGCGTCCAACGTCACCGTGTAGACGGCGGGAAAGCTCGGCTGCGGCGCGGACAGCGTCCCGGTCGTGCCCGGCGCTGACGCGCTGATGAAGAGGCGGCCGTTCAGCACGGAAATGGCATCCGTGCCGCCGTCGTGGGGCAGCGGCTCGCTGTAGGCATAGTGCTGGACGCCTCCGCCCCGGCCGGGCGTGATCACGTCGAGCGACGAGTTGGCGTCCTCGTTGACGGTGGCAATGACGGTGCGTGTCTCGGGGTCGGCCGTCACTCCGTCGGTCTTGCCGGCGATGTCCCACTGGGCGACGGGCTGCCCGCTCGTGGTCAGCTCGACCACCGTGCTGTCCAGGTTGCCGGTCGAGCTGGGCTGACCCTGCGGGCCGACGCCGTTCTGGAAGCCGACGAAGATGTCCCGCCCCAGCCGGGTGATGTCGTCGGGGTCGCTGAGCGGCTCCGAGCTCGGTGCGGAGGAGCCGGCCGCGGTGAGGGTGTGCGTGAGCGAGCCGCCGGTGAAGACCGTCCGCGCCATCAGGGATTCTCCGGCACCGTGCGGTCCGCTCTGTCCGAAGGTGCCGCCCGCCGAGGCTGCAGCCGGTACCCCGCCCACCCCGAGCGCGATCGCCCACGGGGCGAGCACGGTGAGTGAGAGAGCAGCGACCGAACGGCGGGGCGGCGTGCGCATGAGGTCCTCCTGGTCGAACGTGACCGGAAAGTACGACGCCCGAATGAAATGCCGACGATCAGGTCGTGACGGGCCGGTTATTCCTCGGTGACGACTCAGCGAGCCCGACTCCAGGGCGGACGAACCTCCTGCCAGGAAGGGGTCCAAACCCACTAAATACGATTGACTTAGTCGGCTTTATGTCGTACCCTCATCGGATGCGCTCCCCAGCCCGACGGCGCCCGACCCCCGACGCCGGGGCGGGCAGCTCGTCGTGGCGCCGCCCCGGCGTGGATCCCCTCGACGTGGCGAGCCGTCTGGCTCCGGCCGTCCACTGGCCGGGGGCGCTCGACATGAAGCGTCGCGCCTGGCGGCTCGTGGCCCGCACGCCCGACTTCGACGCCTGGCTGATCGCCTGGCCCAGCGGTGGGAAGGTGGAGCTCCATGACCACGGCAACGCCGCCGGCGCAGTGAGCGTGATCTCCGGCGCACTCGTCGAGGCCGTGCCGTGGCGGGACGACACCGGACGGCTCTCCCTGGTGCGCCACGAGCTCCAGGCCGGGGCCACCCTCGGCTTCGGCGCCCGGCATGTCCACGACGTGACCAACGAATCGGACGGGCATGCGCTGAGCCTCCACGTCTACAGCCCGGCGCTCACGTCCATGACGTTCTACGACGTGGCGGGGGAGGAGCTGGTGGTGCGGGCGGTGGAAGCGGCGGCTGACGGCTGCGGCGAGTTGGTGCACACCCGGGTGGTGCCGGCCGGCGGGGCACAGTCGGGCACCGGGTGATCGCCCGGAGCGCGAACGATCTCCTTGCGCTCGCCCGGGCGCGGATCCGAAGGGTCGAGCCGGACGACCTCGAGCAGCTCCATGCCGGCGGCGCCCTGGTGGTCGACATCAGGCCCGCAGCCCAGCGAGCCGCCGAAGGCGAGCTCGGGTTCGGGGTGGTCGTGGAGCGCAGCGTGCTCGAATGGCGTTTCGATCTGCGCGGCGCCCACGCCTTGGCCGAGGTCAGCGGCTACGACCAACCCGTCGTCGTGGTGTGCTCGGAGGGCTACGCCTCCAGCCTGGCGGCGGCGTCTCTATGCGACCTGGGCTTCGCCGCTGCCGGAGACCTGGCCGGGGGATACCGGGCCTGGCGCCGGATCCACGACGGAGAGGCGTCTACGACTGCGTGAAGCGGCCGGCTGCCGCGCCGTTCAGGCGGCCCGCCGGCAGCAGGCGCCCGCACGCGACCAGGGCGAGGGTCTGGGCCGGGCCCGTCACGCGTGCCCCGGAACCGGCCGACCACACCAGGTCGTCGGCCTGTAGCTCCACACCCTCGAGATCGACCCCGAACATGTTCGGCGCGTCCGCGTCGGCGACGAGCCCGAGCACCCGGGTGATGCGAGCCTGGGGCACCCGCCGCTCCAGCGTGACGGCTTCCACGATGTCGAGTTCGTGGATCACGCAGTGCGTGAGCGCGCCGCCCTGGCCACCCCCCGGCGGCTGCCAGCCGTGCAGCGCGTCGGAACGAAGGTCGGCCACGAGGGCGGCGACGGGGAGGGCGCCGTCACGCGCGGCCACGGTGTTGGAGAGACGGGTGAAGTCACCGCCCGCGGCCTCCAGCTCGGCCATGAACGCGGGGCCGGGGTAGCGGGCCGGCATCGTCATGTGGGCCACGACCTCGCGGGTGCGCCAGCCCTCGCACAGCGACGGCGCGTCCCAGACATCAGGTCCGGCGGTCTCCAACAGGTCGGCCAGCGCCATGTACTCGTCGGTGATCGCCGCCGCGAGCTCGTCGGCGGACTCGGTTCGGTCGTGGTGCGTCATCGCCCGCCCTCCGTCGTCGCCCCGCGGCCCGGCTGCGATCCCGCCAGCCCGCCGAGATACTCCTCGAGCCGGTCGAGCGACGAGAGGAACCCGGCCTGGAACTCGGGCGCCAGGAACGCCTCGGGCACATAGGTCTGGTGGATCCTGACCTCGGTGCGGTCCGGTCCGAGCGCCACGAACTCGGAGCGCACCCGCATGCCCGAGTGCGACTCGGTCCAGACGAGCAGCTCGGGTGCGCGCACCTCATCGAACACGGCGCGGGTCGGGTACTCGCTCCCGTCGGCGTCGTTGACCATCAGTGTCTCGAACACGCCGCCGGGACGGGCATCGACCGTGATGCGCTCCCGCGGTGCGCTCACCCCGACGGGGCCCCAGAAATGGGTGAGGTGATCCGGGTCGACCATGCAGCGGTAGACCAGCTCGCGGCGGCGCATCGAAGACCCGGCGAAAACGCAGCTCTCCGGTCGCGCCGGTGTCGACGTGCTCAGCCACGGGTCCGCTCCGTTCGCTTCGGCGCCTGCGTGCGTTGCAGATCGGCGAGCAGCACGTCGAGCTTGTCGAAGCGCTCGTCCCAGAGCCGTCGGTGCGTGGTGACCCAGTCCAGCACGCCGTCGAGAGCGGGGCCTTCGAGGTGACAGGGGCGGAATTGGGCGTCACGCCGCCGCGTGATCAGCCCGCTGCGCTCGAGCACCTTGAGGTGCTTGGACACGCCCGGCAGCGACATGGCGAAGGGAGCGGCCAGCTCGGTCACGGTGGCGTCACCGCGCGCCAGGCGGCTCACGATGGCGCGCCGCGTGGGGTCCGCCAAAGCGGCAAATGCGGCGTCGAGCTGCTCGTCGGCCTTCGTCGTCATAGATGTAGTTAACCAAAAAGTTAGTTAGCTGTCAAGTTAACTACCGGCGTCGGCACGCGCCCCCGGCGGGTAGACCGCGTCCATGGACAATCCTCTTGGCGCACTGCGCGCCTCCGTCGGTCGACTGCGCGACCTGCGCCAGCGGCTGGACGACGGTCAGCTGATGCTGCAGTCCTACGACACCGAGTGGTCGATCGCGCAGGTGCTGTCCCATCTCGGCTCGGGCGCAGTCATTCTGCATCGTCGGCTCCAGGACATCCGGGCCGGCACCGCGACGCCGGACGAGTTCGCGCCCTCGGTCTGGGAGGAGTGGAACGCCAAGAAGCCCCGGGCCCAGGCGGACGAGGCCCTCGTTGCCGACGAGGCCGTGCTCGAGGCGCTCGAGGACGTGGGTGAGGCCGAGCGGGCGCAGCTGACCTTTTCCGTGGGGCCGCTGAGCCTGGGCTTTAACGAGTTCGCCGGCCTGCGGCTCAACGAACACGCCTTTCACACGTGGGACATTGAGGTGGTCTTCGACGAGACCGCACACTTGCCCGAGGACGCCGCCGCCCTGGTGGTCGACAACCTCGCCCTCATCGCGCGCTTCAGCGGGCAGCCGGACGGCCGGGAGGGCACGATCGCCATCCGGACCAGCGCCCCCGAACGGGACGTCGCGCTGGTCCTGTCAACGGACGGCGTCGAGCTGAAGGTGGGCACGCGCGGGCAGCAACCCGAACTCGAGTTACCCGCGGAGGCCTTCTGCCGGTTGGTGTACGGGCGGCTCGATCCGGATCACACGCCCGCCTTCGCCGGTGACGCGGCGGTGCTCGACGCGTTGCGCTCGGTCTTCCCGGGGCCGTAGAGCGTCGGCACGGTCCGTTTCACAGCGGTTTTGTGACGGCCATTGCAGAATTTGGTCCGCCGGGCGGTGAGAAATCCCGGGTCCGGGCGTTATCAAAGTCACGGAAGGCAGCCGACGGCCCTGGCCGAGGACCCCACACGGGCAGGCAGAATGCCGGTTCGGACAGCAGGACAGGAGAGTCCTGCCCCTCGCGGGCGGCTCAGAACGGCGAACGACATGGACAGCGAACAGTCTCAGACGGATGGGGTGACTTCTTCGTCCGCAGTGCCCGATGGAAGTGTGGGCCGGCCCCGCATCTCGCGGCGCCGGGCCATGGGTCGGATGTCCGCGGTCGCGACGGCTGGCGCGGCCGCCTGGGTCGTGCCCGAGATCCTGGTGGCGAAGCCGGCCGCCGGTGCCACGATGTCGGGCAACGGCAACGCGGGCGGCTCGGCCGGCGTGAGCACCGGCGCATCCACCGGTGGCAACGGCGCCAGCGGGTCCGCGGGCGCCAGCGGGGCGGTCGGCGCCAACGGCGCCAGCGGGTCGGCCGGCGTCACCACGGCGGCGGATACCGAGCCGTCGACGACGCTCGCCTCCACCGGCATCGACATCCAGCGGGACGCGGAAGTGGGCGCAGCGCTCATCGCCGGTGGCTGGGCCATGCGGCACTGGGCCAGCCGGGCCGTCAACCCGGCCGCCGCCGGCATCTCCGACGCGCACCCCGCGGAGAGCGCGGGCGACGGCACCTAGGCCGTGCCGGCGGGGAATCATCGGGTGCACCGCACCCTCAGCCTGCACGGGCTGTCCTACCGCTTCGCGGTGCGCTGCGACGACGAGCGACTGGGTCGCCACGTCGACGCGCTGCTGGCCGGACTGCTGGCGCCCGAGAGGGCGGCGCCAGTGGACCACTGGTACACGCTGACGGTCGCGACCGGACGCTGCACCGTCGACGTCACCCGCGACGGCGAACCGCTCGCGCTCGACCAGTGCCCCGGTGACGCGCTGGAATGGTTGGTGTGGGACGTCAACCGGTCCGCCGCCGAGGCGAGCGGCCACCACCTGCTGTTCCATGCCGGGGCGCTCGACGCCGACGGCATCGGAGTCCTGCTGCCCGGCGCATCGGGATCGGGCAAGTCGACGCTGGTGGCGGGCCTGGCCCGCGCCGGCCTGGGTTACCTGACCGACGAGCTGGCTGCCCTCGACCTGACGCAGGGGGAGCTGCTCCCGTACGCCAAGCCGATCACGGTGAAGGCCGGGAGCTTCGCGGTGCTCGCTGACATGGACCCGCTTCGCGACGGCGTGCCGGGTCCTGGGCCGGGCGAGGAGTGGCAGGTGCCGGTCGGAGCCGACACGGGCCGCCGCCTGGGGCGCCCCTGCGCGCCGGGTCTGGTCATCGTGCCCCGCTACGTCGCCGGGGCGGCGACGCGTGTCACGCCACTGTCCGACACCGAGGCGTTCTTCTATCTGGCCCTGCACGCGGTCAACCTGCTCCCGCACGGCGCTGCGGGCGGCGTGGCCGTGGGCCGGCTCGCGGCCCAGTGCTCCAGCTACGCGCTCGACGATGTCGGACCTGGACGAAGCATGCGCGGTCGTGCTCGACCTGGTGGGGGAGATTGCGGCAGCGGCGCTCGTGGGAGCCGGTCGTGCCCACTGACTGGCCGCGCGGTGAGTCGGCGCCGCTGCGGCGCGACGGCGCCGCTGCGGTCGAGCTGGACGACAACGTGGCTCTCTACGACGAGGTGGGGCAACTTCTCATCCTCCTGAACTCCAGCGCGGCCGCGGTGTGGGAGCGCTGCGACGGCGCCACGACGCTGAATGCCATGGTGGGCGAGCTGGTTGCGGCGCACCCGGCCGACGCGGCCGTCATCGGCGAAGACGTACGCCAGACCGTGGGCAAGCTGGCCGAGCTGGGTCTGCTGGTCGATGCCGTGCCCGCCGCGGGCGGAGGGCCCAAGGCCTGACGAGTTGCCACTCCGGCGGGCGTTGTGGAAGATGGGCCGTGCCCATCGTCCACCTACACAGCGACGCCGGCCCGGACGAGGTGGCGGCGGCGATCGGGCGTGATGGCGTCGTCGTCGTCGACGGGGTGGCCCCCGCCGCCCTGCTGGCGCGTATCGAGTCGGAGTTGCGTCCCTACCTCGACGCCACCCCGACGGGGCCGGACCGCTTCAGCGGTGACCGAACCCGGCGCACGGGCTCGCTCATCGCCCGCTCGCCCGCCAGCCGCGAACTGGTCATGCACCCGCTGGCGCTGGGCGCAGCGCGCACGTTCCTCGGGCACGCCACCAACATCCAGCTGCACCTGACCCAGGCCATCGCCATCGGCCCTGGGGAGACGCCGCAGCCGATCCACCGCGACCAGTGGGCCTTCGACTTCTTCCCGTTCCCGGCGGGCTACGAGGTCCAGTGCAACACCATCTGGGCGCTGACCGACTTCACGGAGGAGAACGGCGCCACCCGGGTGGTGGTGGGAAGCAACCTGCGGGAGGACAAACTGTCCTTCGGCCCTGACGAGACCGAACCCGCCGAGATGACCCGCGGCTCGGTGCTCTTCTACTCAGGCAGCGTGTACCACGGCGGCGGGGCCAACCGGTCCGACGCCACCCGGGTCGGGCTGAACATCACCTACAACGTTGCCTGGCTGCGCCAGGAGGAGAACCAGTACCTCTCCGTGCCGCGGGAGGTGGCCGCGACCCTGCCCACCGACCTGCTCCGGGTGATGGGCTACGACCGCGGGGCCTATGCGCTCGGCTACATCGATGACCTGCGCGATCCGATCGAAGCGGTGCGGCCCGGCACGGGCACGACGGGCTTCGGCGTCAGCGCGTAGGCCGAAGGTCATCGATTGCACCCGCCGTGCGATCAGTCGGTTCCTGGGCGTGCACCACTACCGTGGTGCCGTGCCCGTGGAGATCCGTGAAGCGGCGGTCGACGACTACGACGAGGTCTACACGGCGTTCAGCCGCATCGTTGGCGCCCGCGAGGGCTTCCCGCAGTTGCCTCCGCTGACGCGGGAGGACTTCGACGACTACTGGGTCAGGCACTCGGCGGCCGTCTCCGTGGCCCGCTTCGGCGGCTACCTGATCGGGGCCTCCTACATCAAACCCAACTTCGTCGGCCGGGCCGCCCACATCGCCAACGCCGGCTACTTCGTGCTGGCCCCCTACCGGGGCACGGGGGTGGGACGGTCGCTGGTGGAGCACTCGCTGCGCGAAGCCCGCCGTCTGGGTTTCGACGCCATGATGTTCAACCTTGTCTTCGAGTCCAACCCCGCCCGCGCCATGTACCGCCAGCTGGGCTTCGACGAGGTAGGGCGAATTCCGGCCGCCGTCGAGGGCGAGGACGCCGTGATGTACTGGCGAAGCCTGGAGGACATCGAGTTGTGAGCGAGACCGACGTCACAGTGGAGCAGCACGGCGCGCACGTCGGCATCGTCCGCCTGCACCGTCCGCCCAACAACTTCTTCGACACCGCGCTGATCGAGGCGGTGGCTGCGGCCTACGAGGAACTGGACGCGGCGGGGTGGTGCCGGGCCATCGTGCTGGCGTCGGAGGGCAGGCATTTCTGCGCCGGGCTCGACTTCGCCAGCAACGCCGATCAGGACATCGCTGCGCTGTACCGGGCCGCACTGCGCCTGTTCGCCGCCCCGCTTCCCGTCGTGGCCGCCGTGCAGGGTGCCGCCGTAGGTGGAGGCTGCGGGCTCGCCCTCTCGTCCGACTTCCGGGTGGCCACACGGCGGAGTCGTTTCAGCGCCAATTTCGCCCGCCTGGGCTTCCACCACGGCTTCGCGCTGACGGTGACGCTGCCCGCCGTCGTCGGGCGGCAGGCCGCGGCAGACCTCCTCTATACCGGGCGACGCGTCGGCGGCGAGGCCGCGCTGGCCCTCGGACTGTGTGATCGCCTGGCCGGTGACGGTGACGGCGAGCTGTTGGCGCAGGCCGTCGGGTACGCGGACGAGTTGGCCGCATCGGGTCCCCTCGCCGTCCGCGCCATCCGGGCCACGCTGCGCCGTGGACTGGTGGAAGAGGCCCGATTGGCCATGGAGCACGAGTGCGCCGAGCAGACCCGGCTGCGCGACACGGCCGACTTCGCCGAGGGTGTGCGCGCCTCAGCGGAGCTCCGCGACCCCTTGTTCCGCGGAGCGTAGTCGTGCCCGGGCCGGCCGCCCACGAGCTCAACTCCGCCTTCACCTGGGCCGACCACTCCGGGCCGTTCCGTGCCGTCACGGCGGCACAGGCTCGTCAGTACGACGAGTGCGGGTTCTTCGTGCTGGAGGACGCGCTCGGACGCGACGAGGTGGACGCTCTCATCGGGGCCATCGATCCCTTCGAGGCGCAGGCGGAGGAGGCGCTGCGCGCCATGGAGGGCGGGCGGTTCTTCATCGCCCGCGCCGACGAGATCACCTTCACCACCCACCTGGTGCAGAAATCCCCCGTATTGCGCGACTTCACGGCTTCCGCGTTGCTCGCCGACGTGTGCGCCGACCTCATCGGGCCGGACGTGCGGCTCTACTGGGACCAGGCCGTCTACAAGAAACCGGAGACCGAGTCACCCTTTCCGTGGCACCAGGACAACGGGTACGCGTTCGTCGAGCCGCAGCAGTACCTCACCTGCTGGGTGGCGCTCACCGGCGCCACCGAGGAGAACGGGTGCCCGTGGGTGGTGCCGGGACTGCATCGCCGCGGCACCCTGGCCCACGAGTACTCCGACATCGGCTTCGTCTGCTTGCGCGACCCGGAGAACGCCGTCGCCGTGCCGGTCCGCGCCGGGAGCATCGTCGTGTTGTCTTCGCTGACGCCGCACTCGACCGGTCCCAACCGGACGGAAGGCGTGCGCAAGGCCTACATCGTGCAGTTCGCGCCGGCGGGGGCCGAGGTGATCCGGTCCGAGCCGGGCGGCTCGACGCTGCGGATTCCGGCCGACGACGAGTCCCGCCAATACGAGGTGCTGCGGCAGGGCGAACGCATCACGCGGTAGGCACGCGAGGGTGGTGCCCCACGCGGGGACCGGCCAACCCGAGCGTCCCCAGCTCTCGCAGTAGGGTGAAGCGTCCGGGTGACCGACGACAGCACCAAGGGGGTCCCGTGCCACACACCGCGCCCGTGAAGGACTGGGCGACCGACTTCGACGTGATGGATCCGCGCTACCTGGCCGATCCCTTCAGCATCTGGGACGAGTTGCGCCAGAGCTGCCCGATCGCCCACACCGACCGCCGCAAGAGCAGCTGGCTGCCCACCCGCTACGACGACGTGACGGCCATTGCGCACGACATCGCGCATTTCAGCTCGCTCAAGGTGGCCGTGATCCCGGGCGATGAGGACGAGGACCCCAACGCCAACTTCGACGGGCCGAACCTCGAGTACGGCCTGCCCCCGATCTCGGCCGATCCGCCGTTGCACACCTGGACCCGGCGGCTCCTGCTGCCCTGGTTCTCGCACAAGCGGGTCGAGAGCTACGTACCGCTCACCCGCGAGCTCTGCCGCGGGCTGCTCGACCAATTTGCCGACCAGAGTCACGCTGACGCGGCGGCCGACTACGCCCAGCAGATCCCGGTCCGGGTGATCGCCCGCATCCTGGGCGTCTCCACCGATCTGTCCGACACCTTCACCGGTTGGGTGCGCGACGTGCTGGAGTTCGCCGACGACGCCGACCGCCGCCAGCGCGGGGCCGAGGGGCTGCTCAATTACTTCCTTGTGCAGCTGGAGGAGCGGCGCCAGAACCCGGGCGACGACCTGCTGAGCGAGCTGCTGACGACCGAGGTCGACGGGAACCCGGTCGACGACGGCATCGTGCTCGGCATGGCCGCCCTCGTCCTGATCGCCGGGGTGGACACCACGTGGAGCGCCATCGGCTCCTCGCTGTGGCACCTGGCGGCGCACCCGGACGACCGCAAGCGCCTGGCGGCCGAGCCCGAGCTCATGCCGACCGCCGTCGAGGAGCTGCTGCGGGCCTACGCGCCCGTGACCATGGCCCGCGAGGTGACGGAGGACATCGTGTACGCCGGCTGCCCCATGAAGGCGGGCGACAAGGTCCTGATGAACTTCCCAGGCGCCAACCGCGATCCCGAGGTGTTCGAGCAGCCCGACGTCGTGCAGCTGGACCGGACCCACAACCGCCACGTGGCGTTCGGCTCGGGGATCCACCGCTGCGCCGGGTCGAACCTGGCCCGCATGGAGCTGCAGGTGGCGCTGGAGGAGTGGATGGCCCGGATCCCCGAGTTCTCTCTGGCCGAGGGCGAGGAGATCACCTGGGCGGGCGGCCAGGTCCGCGGCCCGCGTATCCTGCCGGTGGTATTCCCATGAAGATCCGCGTCGACCCCGAGAAGTGCCAGGGCCATGCCCGCTGCTACGGCCTCGCACCGGAGATCTTCGACGTCGACGATTACGGGCAGGCCTCCGTCATCGTGGACGTGGTCCCCCCCGAGCTCGAGGAGAAGGCCCGGCTCGCCGTGGCCAACTGCCCCGAGTACGCCATCGACATCATCAGCGAGTAGTCCCCGCCCAGGCCGGCGCGCCGGCGTCGGCACGCACAGCCCGGAGCGGACGGCAATCTCAGACGGCGGCCAGCGCCTTGAGCGCCTCCTCGGCCGCGACGGCTTCGACTGCGTCCGGGCGGGCCCGCCGGATCAGGGCGAAGGCGCTCACGCCGGCCACCGCCAGCACGATGGCACTGAAGGTGAAGGCCGTCGTGTAGCCGTGGATGGAACCGGCGGTGAGCGATGCCACCGACTTTCCGTGGGCGGCGACGTAGGACACCGTGGCGCTGGTGGCGATGGTGTTGATGAGTGCGGCACCCATGGTGCCCCCCGTCTGCTGGGTGGCGTTGACCAGTGCGCTGGCCACGCCGGCATCCTCGGGACTCACGCCGATCAGGGCCGTGCTGCTCATGGCCACGAACGACAACCCCATGCCGAGGCTCACGATGACCTCGGCCGGGAGCACCACAGTCAGGTAGGTGGAGGCCACGGTGAGCGTGCTGAAGAGGATCAGGCCGGCCATGCCCATGAGGAGGCCACCGGTCATGACCAGCCGTGGCCCGAAACGAGGCAGGAACCGACTGGCCATGGTGGCGCCGGTGATGATGCCCAGCGAGAACGGCACGAAGGCGAACCCCGACTTCAGGGCCGAGTAGTGCAGCGTGCCCTGGAAGTAGTAGGTGAGCGAGAGGAAGGTCCCGAGGAGCGCCGTGCCCACGAGCAGCGAGGCCAGGAATGACCCGCCACGGTTGCGGTCGAGCACCACGCGGAGGGGGAGGAGCGGGTGGGGCACGCGCTGCTCGATCATCACGAAGGCGACCAGGAGGACTGCGGCCGCGGCGAACAACGTGACCGTGACGGATGAGCCCCAGCCGTCGGTGCCGGCCTTGGTGAAGCCGTAGACGAGCGCGAGCAGCCCGCCCGTGACGGTGATCGCACCGGGGAGGTCGTAGCCGTGGTTGGCCGAGGCCCGGCTCTCGGAGACGTACCGGAAGGCGGCGATCGCGGCAACGATGGCGATCGGCACGTTGATCAGGAGGGTCCAGCGCCACGAAGCGAACTCCGTCAGGAAGCCACCGAGGATGAGCCCGATGGCGGCGCCGCCGCCGGCGATGCCCCCGTAGACGGCGAAGGCTCGGGCCCGCTCCTTCGGCTCCGTGAAGGCCACCGTGAGCAGGGAAAGCGCGGCGGGAGCCATGATGGCCGCGAACGCACCCTGGAGGGCACGCGCGCTGAAGAGCATGGCCGAGTTCTCGGCCAGGCCACCCAGAGCCGAGGCGGCGGCGAAACCGACCAGGCTCACCACGAACATCCGCTTGCGCCCGAAGTAGTCGGCGATTCGGCCCCCCAGGAGCAGCAGCCCCGCAAACGAGAGGGTGTAGGCCGTCAGCATCCACTGGCGGTTGGCAGTCGAGATGTGCAGGGCCCGCTGGGCCGATGGCAGGGCGATGATCACCACCGACGCGTCGAGCACCACCATGAGTTGGGCCACCGCGATGATGGCCAGGGCCCGGAAGCGCTTGGGATCGAGGTCGGGCCCGAGTCCGGTCGTCTGGTCGGGCAGGTCGAGTGTCGAGGTCATGAGGGTCTCCGTGTCCAACGAGTCCGCTTCCGACCGTCCCGCCCGCCGCTCTGACCTGGAAAGGTCTGGTTTTTCCGGCTGGGATGGCTTACAATCGGAATCGGAGTTCTGGTTCCAGTTAGACTATACGGAACCTGAGTTCCGTTTGTCAACCGGGTGAGGTGAGTTTTCTGTGGGCGCAGGGGAGAAGGTAGAGGCGGGGTGTGACGACCTGGCCAGCGCTGGCGTGCGCCCGCAGCGGGCCGACGCCCAGCGCAACCGGGCCCGCATTCTGGAGGCGGCCGAGAGCGTCTTCGCGCTCGAAGGGATCGAGGTCCCCGTCGACCTGATCGCGGAGAAGGCCGGCGTGGGGGTGGGGACGCTCTACCGCCATTTCCCGACCAAGGAGAAGCTCTGCGAAGCCGTGCTGCTCGACCGGCTCTCGGCGCTGACCGTCGACGCCCAGGCACTGGCACATGCCGAAGACCCGGGGGGCGCCTTCTTCGGTTTCCTGACCCACGCAGTGGAGGAAGCCTCCGCCAAGCGCGACCTGATGGTCGCCGTCATGGGCGCCGGGGTCGAGTTCGAGGAGGCGGCCGTCGAGGTGAAGGACGGGCTGCGCGACGCCATCGGCGTGCTGTTGCAGCGGGCGCAGGACGCGGGAGCCGTACGGCCCGACGTGACGCCCACCGCTGTGGTCTCGCTGGTGGGAGCGACGTGTCAGGCGACCGCCCACGCCGGTGCGGCGCCCGCTTGTGATCTGCTGACCATCGTGTGCGACGGGTTGCGCGCCGGGGCGGGTCCGGGGCAGCCCCGCCCGTCGGGGTAGTTCTCCGAGACTCTCCACCGCCCCGTTTAAGTTTCAGAACCCGCCCGGGCGTCCAGAAGCCGATACGTCGGCCTCGGCCTTGGCCTTGGCCGCGGCCTTCACCCGGAGCATGGCGCCGTAGGGATCGGCCGGACTGTGCAGCGAGAGCCCGCCGTCACACTCGAGCACCTGGCCGGTCACCCACTCCAGGGCGTGCAGGGCGATGATCGCCTGGGCGATGTCGTCCGCCTCTCCCAGACGGCCCAGCGCAGTGCGCTCCGCCACACCGGCCAGCCACGGTGATCCCTCCACGGTCGCCGAGGGACCACGGCCGAGCATCGGTGTCCGCGTCACGCCCGGCGCCACCGCGTTGACCCGGATCCCGAACGCCCCCCATTCGGCGGCGGCCACCTGGACCAGCATGGACAAGGCGGCCTTTGACGCGCTGTAAAGACCCATGTTGCGGTCGACGAGCCGCGCGCTGACGCTCGAGACGGCGACGAATGAGCCGTCCAGCCCCCGCTCGCGCATGGCGCCCACCCAGGCCCGCATGCACAACCACGGGCCGCGTGCGTTGATCCGCATGACCCGATCGAACGCCGCCGGCTCGGCCTCGGTCAACAGCCCTGCATGGCCGACGCCGGCGGTGACGGTGACACACGACGGCACGCCCCAGTGAGCGCGCGTCACGCCCACCGCGTCGTCGATGGCATCGGGCTCCGTCACGTCGCACGTGACGTCGTGGGATCCTGCGATGTCCCAGGTCACGGCCGCCGTGCCTTGGCTGCGGTAGGCGTCGGCCAGCGCGGCGCCGATGCCGGATCCGCCTCCGATTACCAATGCGAACGGCCCACCCTCGTCGGTCATGTGCCTCCCTTCGATCGCGTCGAGGCCAGACCGTACCCGGCTGGCGGTGCCAGACTCTGGCCTTCGGAACCCCTTGCTCGGAGGCGCGGTGGCGAAGGTGCAGGACTCAGCAGTGGCGACGCGTGACGTCGACACCGACCCGACGACGGGTAGCTCGGGCGCGGACGGCGGTGTGCCGCACTGGCGGGTCGCCATCATCGGGGCCGGGGCGGGTGGCCTCGGACTGGCCATCCGGCTGATGAAGTCACGGCGCCGGGACTTCGTGCTCTTCGAGGCGTCCGACGGCGTCGGAGGCACATGGCGCAGCAACACCTATCCCGGGGCGGCCTGTGACGTGCCCTCACACCTGTACTCCTACTCCTTCGCGCGGAAGCCGGACTGGACCAAGACCTACGCCGAACAGCCCGAGATCCTGCGCTACCTCGAGGAGTGCGCCGAGCGTTTCGGTATCTCGAGCCACGTGCGGACCAACACCCGCATCAGGGCCGCGCACTGGGATGTGCGGGCGCGCCGCTGGCGGCTGACCGACGCTGCGGGAGCGAGGTATGAGGCCGACGTGCTCGTCAGTGCCGTCGGGACGTTCGCCACACCGTCGTACCCCGAGATCGCCGGCCTCAGTTCCTTCGCCGGCCCCTGCTTCCATTCGGCCCGCTGGGAGCACGAGCACGACCTGGCGGGCCGCCGGGTGGCCGTCATCGGGACCGGGGCGAGCGCAGCGCAGATCGTGCCCGAGGTGGCCAAGGAGGCGCAGGCGGTGCACGTCTTCCAGCGCACGCCGCAGTGGATCCTGCCGCGCTCGGACAAGCCGTTCACCGAGGAGCAGAAACGCCGTTTCGCCCGTAACCCCATCGCGGCGAGGCGTCACCGCCGCGAGCTCTACTGGGCCTTCGAGAACACGATCGCGTTCCGCCACGGTGAAGACGGTGCCGAGCAGCTCAGGGGGATCGCGCTCGGTCACATCGAGTACCGGATCAAGGACGACGACCTGCGGAACAAGCTGACGCCTGACTACCCGTTCGGGTGCAAGCGCACGTTGGTGTGCAGCGACTTCTACAAGGCCGTCCTGCGCGACAACGTGGAACTGGTGACCGAACCCATCGACCGGGTCACTCCCGCGTCCGTCGTCGCGGCCGACGGACGGGAGCGCCCGGTGGACGCCATCGTGCTCGCCACCGGGTTCAAGGCGACCGAGTACCTGGAGGGAATCGACGTGGTCGGTGTCGGTGGCCGCCGCCTGCACGATGACTGGTCCGAGGTGGCGCACGCCTACATGGGCCTCACGGTGGCCGGTTACCCCAACTTCTTCATGCTCTACGGCCCGAATACCAACCAGGGTGGGAACTCCATCATCGTCATCCTCGAGGCCCAGGCCACCTACGTCCTCAGCGCACTGCGGGCGATGCGGTGGCGCCGGGCACGCGCCGTCGACGTCCGGCGTGAGGTGATGGACGACTACAACCGCGACCTGCAGGAGGCCCTGAACGGGACCATCTGGAGCGACGGGTGCCAGAGCTACTTCAAGAACGCCAACGGGAAGATCGCCACCCAGCTGCCCCAGACCTCCAGGTGGTACGCCCAGAAGACGAAGCACTTCAGGATGCGGGAGTATGTCCGGCCATGAAGGCAGCGGTGTACTACGAGACCGGAGCGCCCGAGGTGTTCCGCTACGAGGACGTGGCCGACCCGGTGCCGGGCCCGGGCGAGATCCTCGTCGCCGTCGAGGCGGTCAGCATCGAGGGTGGCGACACGCTCAACCGGCTGGGCGGCGACCTGGGGCACGTACCGCACGTGGTGGGCTACCAGTGCGCCGGCACCGTCGTCGAAGTGGGGGCAGACGTGCGCGGCTTCGCGGTGGGGGACCGTGCGGTGACTGTGGGGGTCGACGGTTCGCACGCCGAACGAAGGACGACCCCTGAGGGCTTCGCCTGGAAGATCCCCGACGGCGTTTCGACCGAGGAGGGAGCGTGCGTGCCGGTTCCTTTCGGCACGGCCGACGACTGCCTGTTCGAGTTCGGCCACCTCCGGGCCGGCGAGACGGCGCTGATCCACGCCGGGGCAGGTGGCGTGGGTATCGCGGCGATCCAGATGGCCAAGCGGGCCGGGGCACGGGTCCTCGCGACTGCTTCGACCGACGACCGCCTCGAGCGCCTGAAGGAACTGGGCCTCGATGAGGGAATCAACTACGTCATCCACGACTTCGTCGCGGAGGCGCGTCGGCTGACGGATGGCCGCGGCGTGGACGTGGTGGTCGACTCGGTGGGCGGCGTGACGCTGCAGGGGAGCATCAACGTGCTGGCCTACCGAGGTCGGTGCGTCACGGTGGGTGATGCCGGGAGATCATCGGCGGAGCTCATCGACATCTCCACCATGCGAGGCAACAACCAGACGTTGTCGGGCTACTTCTTGGGGGCCGAGCTGCTCCTGTCACCCCGCCCGCACGCCATGATCGCGGGGCACCTGGACGCCATCGCCCGGGGCGAGCTGAAGGTCGTCATCGACCGGACGTTCCCGCTCTCGGACGCGGCGGGGGCCCACGCGTACATCGAGAGCCGGCAGGCCTTCGGCCGCGTGCTGCTCATTCCCTGAGGGCGGCATTTCGCGTCGAAACTGCCACGAGTTCGTAACGCGCCGCACAGCGGGGCCTTACGCGGGACCTTTAGGCTCTCCTTACCGCGAGACGGCCGGCGCCCTTGGTCCTCACCCCCAATTACCCCCGGAGGGGGCGCCGGCCGAATCGCGTCTGGCACGGTAATCGAGCGACGCATCGCCCGTGTGTCGCCCCTCCGGCTGCGCCGTGCCGGCGGGGACAACCCAGCCCATCTGCCCATCTGGCCCCCGATGGATGCCCCGCAGCTTCCCCGGGGCGGCTCCGGCCACCAGCCCACGCAAGGTCGCCCCTGTGGGGGCGTTTCCCTCTCCGAGGTCTCGAGAGATAGGGGCGGACGAGCGAGATGAAGCCTTTCTCCACCACAAGGGCACCGGCCGGCACCGAGGCCGACGGAGCCGAGGGGCGGGCCATGCGCGCCTACTGGGACGCCAAGGCCCGTGAGAATGCCATGTTCTTCATCCACAGCACGCTCGACTACGCCCATACCGACGAGGCTGAGTTCTGGGCGTCGGGACCTGACAACCTCGACCGCACGCTGGAGCCTTTCTCGCGCACGATCGAGCCGACTGACCGGGTCATCGAAGTCGGCTGTGGCATCGGGCGCTTGACCAGAGCGCTGGCCGACCGTGCCCGCCACGTCGTCGGAGTCGATGTCTCGAAGGAGATGATCGATCGTGCCCGCGAGGCTCTCGCCGATGTGGCAAACGTAGAGCTCGTCGTGGGGAGCGGGCTTGATCTGCGCGGCGTGGCCGACGCCAGCATGGACGTTGCCTACTCGTTCATCGTCTTCCAACACATCCCCGACCCACGGGTCACCTGTGGCTACATCGAGGAGATCGGACGGGTCCTGCGGCCGGGAGGCTGGACTGTCTTCCAGGTCAGCGAGCAACCGGAGATCCACCGGCGCGAGTCGTGGGCCGCGGACGACACGCTCGTGAAGCGTGTGAGCCGGCTGCGCGGCCACAAGCCACGAGGCTGCCTCGAGCCGCAGTGGCTCGGCTCGGCACTCAGCCGGGAGGAGCTTCTCGCCGCGCTCGCCCGCGCAGGCCTGGTCCTCGACGCGACTCTCGGTGACGGAACCCAGTACTGCGTGGTGAGCGCCCATCGTCCTCCCGGATGACGCATCGGGCCGTCCGTGCGGCCCGAGGCTCCGGCTTCCGACAGCGAGAATCTTCAAGCCCCGTGGTGCCCCCACCGCTACGCTCGTCCGGAACCGACACCGGGCTGCCATTGCCCCGTCGACCCGAGGAAAACCGGAGAGGAAACGCGGGAGCACGTCCATGGCCAACGTCGCACAGAACCCGGCCGGCGTCGCCGGACCACCGGTCGCGCAGCCCGTCCTCACCCCGCTGACGGCCAGCGCCGTCATCCTCGTCCTGACCATCGACGACGGCGGTGAAGGGGTGGTCCAGGACCTGCTGGCCGACCTGTCGGGGCTGGCCCGGACGGTCGGCTTCCGTTCCCTCGAAGGCGGTCTGGCCGTGGTGGCGGGAATCGGTTCGGTGGCATGGGACCGCCTCTTTGCCGGCCCTCGGCCGGCCGAACTGCACCCGTTCGAGGCCCTCGACGGTGATCCGCATGTGGCAGTCGCCACCCCGGGTGACCTCTTGTTCCATGTCCGGGCCGCCACGATGGATCTGTGTTGGGAACTGGCCTCCCTGGTTGTCGGCCGGCTCGCCGGAGCCGCCACGGTGGTCGACGAGGTCCACGGGTTCAGATACTTCGACGAACGGGACCTGCTGGGCTTCGTCGACGGGACGGAGAACCCGTGCGGGTCGGCCGCGGACGCGGCGGTGACGATCGGGGACGAGGATCCCTCGTTCGCCGGCGGGAGCTACGTGATCGTCCAGAAGTACCTGCACGACATGGCCGCCTGGGATGCCCTGCCGGTCGAGGAGCAGGAGCGGGCGATCGGGCGGGCCAAGCTCTCCAACGTGGAGATGGACGACGATGTCAAGCCCACCAATTCGCACGTTGCGCTCAACACGATCTTCGATCCGGATGGCACCCAGCGTCAGATCCTGCGGGAGAACATGCCCTTCGGGTCGTTGGGAGCCAAGGAGTTCGGCACGTACTTTATCGGGTACGCCGCCACCCCTTCGGTCACCGAGCTCATGCTCCAGCACATGTTCCTCGGTGACCCGCCCGGCAACTACGACCGGATCCTCGATTTCTCCACCGCGGTGACC
Source organism: uncultured Acidimicrobiaceae bacterium (assembly GCA_963719485.1). GTDB lineage: Bacteria > Actinomycetota > Acidimicrobiia > Acidimicrobiales > RAAP-2 > Bog-473. The sequence continues at coordinate 420,110 of OY970387.1, read as the reverse complement.
GGCAGCCTGTTCTTCGTGCCCACCGCGGACTTTCTCGACAGCCCTCCTCCGTTGCCGGGCGAGTTCGGCGACGCGACCGCCGCCGGAGTTGGAGAGCATGCGGCCCAGCTCGAAGGTGTCCCGGGCGATCCCACCGGCGCGCTCGACGGATCGTTGGGGATCGGGGGCCTCGGGAGTGGGTCGCGGGGGGACTGAGAGGGATCGCCGGGTCGTCGCGGGAGACATGACTGAGCACAATCACGAGACCGAATTCAGGTTCGATGAGGACTTCTGGAACGAGCGCTATCGGTCCTCGGAGCGTGTCTGGAGCGGCAATCCCAACCCGCAACTCGTCGCAGAAGTAGCCGGTCTGGCGCCCGGACGAGCCCTGGACGTCGGGTGCGGTGAGGGGGCCGACGCAATCTGGCTCGCACGACGCGGCTGGGATGTCGTGGCGACCGACATCTCCGGCGTCGCTCTCGAACGAGCCGCGCAGCACGTGCGCGACATCGATGCGGCCCCTTCGTCGCGGATCGAGTGACTGCATGTCGACCTTCTCGCCAGCGCGCCCGAGCACGACGCGTTCGACCTCGTCTCGGCGCAGTTCATGCAGCTACCGCCGGCGCCACGCTTTCGATTGTTCGCCGGGCTGGCCGCAGCCGTACGGGCGGGAGGGACATTGCTGGTGGTCGCCCACGACCTGTCCGACCTGGCCTCCGGCGTTCAGCGCCCCTCGACGCCGGACCGGTTCTACACGGGCGACGACATCGTCCGTCTTCTCGACGCCTCGTGGACCGTCGTCGTCAATGAGTCGAGGCCGCGGTCGGCCACGAAGCCCGACGGCGTCACGACCACGGTCCACGACGCTGTAGTGGTGGCAACGCGACTTGAGCGGTTGCCATGACGGATGTCGTCCGCGGCCGACTTCTTCCGCCGACAGACGCACCGTCCGTCGGCGAGCACAGTGTGGAGATAGCCCGCCTCGGTGGCGCCGTGGTCGAGCAGATCCTCAGCGGTGCGCTGCCGGCACCTCTCGTCTACGACCAGGACCACGACGAGTGGGTCGTCGTCCTGCACGGTGGGGCGGTGCTCGAAGTGAACGGCGAGCAGCTCCACCTTGGAGCCGGGGACTGGGTCCTGCTCCGGGCACACGAGGTCCACCGGTTGATCGAAACCCTGCCCGGAACGAGTTGGCTTGCGCTGCGCGCTCGGGTGTGAGCGCCCGGAGCGGACTCGCCTGCCACCGACCGGATAGGTTGCATGGCGGCGATGGAAGAGAAAGCGGGTTCTTCACCTCTTGCCGTGTACTTCGGGCGGATGCGCGGAACGGGAGCGCGCGCCAAGACACGACAGCCGATCTCGGTCGTCCTGCTGAGCTTTGCCGCCGCCGCCATCGGGATCTTCCTGATCGCGATCCCGAGCCTCTACCCCGATCTCCCGCTCTCCACGAGGCTCTTTCTCGTGGGTTCCTTCGGCGCCTCCGCTGCACTGTTGTACGGGGCGCCACATTCGGACTTCGCCCAACCGCGCAACCTCGTCGTCGGCCAATTGGTCGCCGCCACTGTCGGCGTGACCGCGTACAAGGTGCTCGGATCGCATGTCGGCCTGGCTGCGGCCCTGGCCGTCGCCACCACGATCGTGGTCTTGCAGCTCACCCATTCCCTGCATCCCCCCGCGGGCGCGACAGCGCTCATCGCCGTGCTCGGACCGGCCCAGGTCCATCACCTCGGCTACGAGTTCGTGCTCACACCCATCCTCGCGGGGTCCGGCATCTTGCTCGTCGTCGCCGTGGTCGTGAACAACCTGTCCGGGAACGCCACCCGCCACTACCCGACCTTTTGGTGGTGAGGTGAGGGCGGGCGGGCGTCACCTCACCACCCGATACGCGGTCGTCGGCTGCGCGAAGCCCTTGAGGGCCAGAGGTGGAAGAAGCTCGTAGCGGAAGCCGCCTGCCGCAGACCGAACCTGTTCCGAGACCACCACCGTCGACGGATCGGCGGCCTCGACCAGCCGGGCGGCCAGATTGACATCGTGGCCGTAGACGTCGCCGAACACCGAAACCATCTCGCCCGTGGCGAGTCCGACGCGGACCGGGGGCATCTTCCCGCCGGAGGCGTCGACCAGTTCCAGCGCGATCCGGCAGGCGCCGGCTGCATCCTCGGTCACGAACATCGCCTCGTCGCCGATCATCTTGACGATCTGACCATGACCCTTCGACACGACGTCGGATGTACGAGCATCGAACTCAATCAGGACATCCGTCAGCTCACGCAAGGACAGTCTCGCGGTCGCCGAGGTGTAGTCCACGAGGTCGACGAACCCGATGGTTCGCTGCAGCATCACGATCGATCGTTCAGCGTCGGTCGACCACATGCGCTCGGCGACCGCCACGATCTGGCGGCGGAGCGCCGCCTCGAGCGTCGTGACGAACGCGGGAAGCAGGGTCTCGGTCAGATCTGCGTATTCCTTGACGATGTCGACGTAGGGCATGCCCGCCGCCCGCCGAGGAAGCTCCACCCGGAGGCGAAAGAGTCCCACGACAGCCTCGGCCAGTCGGGCCATCGCGCTCCCGGTGACCCGTGCGAGCTGCAACGTCGCCTCCTCACCGAGCAGATCGTTGTTCGCCCCTGCCAGCAGACGGACGGTCACGGACTCGTGGTCGGTCACGAGCGCGTCGGGGTCCTCCCGAGTCCGACGGCGGTCATCAGCCGCTCGGCCGTCGGCCAGTCGATGCCGGCCGACGCGGCGACCTCCCCCAGCGTGAGCGGGCTCCGGGGCCGAATGGTCCTGTCGAGCGCCAGTTGCCCGAGATTCGTGGCGCCCGCCATGTCCTCGAGCGTCGCCCCCTGCGCCATCACATAGCGGATCAGGTCCAGATGTTCTGCCGCATCGGGAGCGCTCGGGTCGTACAGCCCCACGCGTTGCAGCTCGTCGGCGCCCGGCTCCGGCCCATCCTCACCCACGGCACCAGCTTGCCCGACACGTGGTTCCCGTGAGGTGCGAGTCGCTGCCGATCAGGCCGCTGATTTGGCGGCCAGCTTGTCGTGGCGGACGGTGGCCCAGCGCAGGAGCACCAGTACCCGGATCGCCCACCAGCCGGGGTCGATCTCGCCCTTGGCCAACGACAACCGGCTCGAGGTGGTGGCGGCGTGGTGGTTGTTGTGGAGGCCCTCGCCGGCGACGAGCCAGGCCAGCCACTGGTTGTTGGTGGCCAGATTGTCGTGCGGACGCTTGCCCCACTTGTGCCCGATGCCGTTGATGGCGCCACCGCCGAGCAGGTAGACGGAGGCGTGGACGGCAGCCGCAATCACCCCGATCTCCCAACCGAAGAGGGCGATCAGCAGACCGATGCCCAGGGCCAGGCCGAGGAGGGCGTGGTTGAACAGGATCTTGTCCCAGCGGTCCTCGGGCAGGTCCTTGGCGTAGCGGACAACCTGCTCGCGGTTCTTGGAGACCCGGCGGTAGAGCACGGCATTGCCGAACTGGACGAGGGAGTAGCCGAAGATGACGGGCGAGTGGGGGTCGCCCTCCTTGTCGGTGTGGGCGTGGTGCTTGCGGTGCACCGCCACCCATTGCCGGGGTCGGGTGCCCGTCGACATCCAGATGATGAAGCGACAGGCGAAAGCAACCGAAGGCCGCAGGGTGATGGCCTTGTGCGCCAGAGCCCGGTGGAGGTACACCGTCGTGACGATGAAGGCGATTTGGGAGGTGAGCAGCCCGATCAGGACGGCCACGAGGACCGTAGGCACCTGCACACTTTAGCTCAGGCGAAGACCACCCCAGAGTCGCGACACGACCGAGCTCCGCCGCTCAGTGCTCGTGTCGATCGATCTCCGGGAAGGGGGCCCCGGCGAGGGGGGTCGGGCCTGCCTCGTCGGGGCGGGCAGACCGAGGCAGGCCAGACGAATCGGCGCAATCCGCGCCAAGATGTCCGGCTCCGCCCGACATTTCGATACGAGGTGCCTCCACATGAGCTTCACGCCGTACAACGGGCCCGTCCGGGCTGCCTTCATCGGTCTCGGTCGCATCTACGACCTCAACGTGCGGGCCTATCTCGACAACCCCGATGTCGAGGTCGTGGCCCTGGTCGACCCGAGCGAGGAGCGCCGCGCCGAGCGGGCCGCCGACTGGCCGAGCGCCAAGACCTTCGCCTCCGCCGCCGAGCTCGCGGCCAGTGGCCTGGAGGTCGACGCGGTGGAGGCGCTGCTTCCGGTCCCGCTCCACGAAGAGGGCGTGATCGAGCTGCTCGGGTACGGCTGGCACGTCAACCTGCAGAAACCGATGTGCAGCGACCTCGGGGCGGCCCGGCGCATGGTCGACGCCGCCGCCGCCAACGACCGACTGCTCCGGGTCATGGAGAACTACATCTTCTACGAGCCCCTGGTGAAGCTGAAGGCGGTCGCGACGTCCGGTGAGCTGGGCGAGATCAGCGGCTACCACATGAAGATGGTGGGCAGCGGCCGTGGAGGCTGGGACGTGCCGGCGAGCAGCTACCACTGGCAGTTCCAACAGATGCGGCGGGGCCGCGGGATCCTGGTTTTCGACGACGGATGGCACAAGCTGGCGACGGCCCTCTGGCTCTTCGGGCCCATCAGAGAGGTGCGAGCCTGGGTGGGCGGCACCGAGGTGTTCCCGGGCGTCGAAGTCGACGCGCCGACGACCATCGTCTGGGAGCACGAGAACGGCGTCCGCGGGGTGTGGGACATCACCCTGGCGCCGGACATGTACCTGCGCTCCGACTACTACACAAACGATGAGCGGTGGGAGATCACCGGCCGGGCCGGGTACGCCCGGGTCAACCGCTGCACGGGCCGGGGCATCCAACAGCCGAGCCTCGAGGTGTACCTCGACGGGGAGATGCGCTCGTATCACGCGCTCGACGACGACTGGGCGAGCAGTTTCCGGGACTCGGGTCGACACTGGCTGCGCTGGCTCCGGACGGGGGAGGGCCCCATGCTCTGGAGCGGCGAGGAAGCCGTCGACATACTCCGGTTCGCACTGGCCGCCTACGCCAGCAGCGCGTCCGGCGGCACCGGAGTCGATCCAGCCTCCCTGGCGGAGCTGGACTGAATCTCGGTCGGTACCATTTTCTCAATGGTCCGACACGAGCCTGCAGCGAGCCTCGGCCGGCGGATCGAGGCACTGGCGCTGACCGTGCTTCTCTTAGTTGTGACGCTGGTCGTCGGTTGGCTGGTCTGGAGCGTCTTCGAGTGGCGCAACGGTCGCACGCCGAGCTATCGGCTCATGGGGCTCCGCGTGGTCAGACGCGCCGATGAGCGACCCATCGGTTTGGGACGGTCCTTTCTCCGGAGTGGTGTCTGCTGTCCGGTGATGGTGGTTCCGACCATTTTGATCGGTGGCATCGTCGGCATCTGCTTTGCGATGGGAGCATCGCCGCCGGACGGCTTGTTGAAGCAGCCGCGCGCCGCGCCCTGGGATCTCGCGACACGCACGAAGGTGCTCGACGAGCGCGCCAAGCCCGCGGTGGAAACCGGTGCCGGCGAGCAGCCCATCGACCCCATCATCGTACCGCCGGTGGAAGCACCGCGGACGAACGGTCACGTCCCCAGCTGAGCCGACCGTCTCGAAAACCCGATGCAGCGCACCAGGCCCTTGCCATCCGCCCATAACGTGTTAGTCTTGACTAACATGTTACCCGGTGAGCGAGACGCAGAAGACGACGCCGGATCTGCTGGCGGTGCTGGCCGAGCCCAACCGGCGGCGGCTGCTCGAGCTGCTGCGCGGGGGCGAGCGCACGGTGACCGAGCTGGCGGCCGAGTTCTCGGTGACCCGTCCCGCCATCTCGCAGCACCTCGGCGTGCTCGCCGCCGCCGGCCTGGTGGAGGTCCGGCAGGACGGCCGGTTCCGCCGCTACCGGCTGAATCCCGACGGCATGGCGGCGCTGCGCAGCATCCTCGACGCCTTCTGGACATCCGAGCTCGAGCAACTCGTCGTTGCCCAGCCCCCGACTGGCCAGCCCCCGACTGGCCAGCCCCCGACGACCCAGCCCCCGACGACCCAGCCCCCGAAGAAAGGAAACCCGCATGACGATTGAGAAGACGGTCCTGGTCCCTCTCGACGCCGACCAGACGTTCGCCCTCCTCACCGAACCCGAGCGGCTGCGGCGATGGCAGACCGTCTCGGCGCGGGTCGACCTGCGGGCCGGGGGCGAGTTCCGCTGGACGGTCGTGCCCGGCGCCAATGCCGCCGGCACCTTCGTGGAGGTCGAGCCGGGTAAGCGGCTCGTCTACACGTGGGGCTGGGAGGGCGACGAGGCGCTCTCGCCCGGGACGTCGACCGTCACGGTCACGCTCGAGCCGGCGGACGGCGGCACCACGGTGCGGCTCGTCCACGAGGGCCTGACGCCGGAGCAGGAGGAGAGCCACTCCAGCGGGTGGGACCACTTCATGGAGCGCCTGGCCGTGGCCGGCCGCGAGGGCGACGCCGGGCTCGAGCCTTGGCTCGTCCGCGACGCGCAGGACTGGGACCAGCTCGGCGCAGCCGAGGCCTCGCTCGCCATGTGCAGCTACGTCCTGCGCCGCATGGCGCCGGGCGACGGCAAGGCCCAGACGCCGTGCGCCAAGTACGACGTCGACCAGCTGACCGCGCATCTGGCCGGGTCACTGGTGGGCCTGGGCGGCTGCGTCGGCGTGGAGGTGACGCCGGACGAGGACGTCGAGCGCGAGGTGCGCATCGCGGAGCTGGCCCAGCCCGTCATCGAGGGGTGGCGCCGCCGCGGCCTCGACGGCATGGTGACGCTCGGGAACGGAGAGCTCCCCGCCGAGGTCGCCTCGCGGATCTTGTCCATGGAGCTCCTGGTGCACGCCTGGGACTTCGCCCGGGCCACCGGGCAGGAGCTGCCCGCCAACGACGGGCTCGGCACGTACGTGCTGGGCCTGGCCAAGGACGGGCTGATCCAGCCCGCGCTGCGCGACGGGGACAGCTTCGCCGACGAGGTGACGTTGGGCGCCGGCGCCGACCCGATGGCGCTGCTCGTCGCCTACACGGGCCGCCGGCCCTAGTCAGACGGCGGGGTTCCCCCGCCAGCGGCGTTCGAAGGGCAACCGCCAATGGCGCGGGGCGATGAGCTCGTTGATGGCCGGCGGCCCCCAACTGCCCTCGGGGTAGGGCTGCACCGGCGGCGGGTTCTCCAGCAGCGGCGTCGACACCTCCCACAGGCGCTCGATGCCCTCGGCCGTGTTGAACAGCGTGTGGTCGCCGAGCATGGCGTCGTGGATCAGGCGCTCGTAGGCCTCGAGCACGTCCGCGTCCTGCCCCGTCTCGTGGAGGGCGAATTGCAGGCTGAGTTTCTCGAGGTTCATGCCCGGCCCCGGCTTCTTCCCGTAGAAGGAGAGGGATAGCTTCGACGAGTCGGCCAGGTCGAAGGTGAGGTGGTCCGGACCCTGGGTGCCGACGCCGGAGCCGTCGGGGAACATGGACTTGGGGGGCTCGCGGAACGCGATGGAGATGATGCGCTCCCCGCCCCCGAGCTTCTTGCCGGTGCGCAGGAAGAAGGGGACGCCCGCCCAGCGCCAGTTGTCGATGTCGACCTTCAGCGCCACGAAGGTCTCGGTGTCGGAGTCCGCCGCCACGCCGGGGATGTCGCGGTAGCCGTCGTACTGCCCCCGCACGACCTCGGCCACATCGAGCAGGCGCATGGAGCGGAAGACCTTGTTCTTCTCCTCGTTGATCGGACCCGCGGCGAGCGCCGTGGGCGGCTCCATGGCCATGAAGCCCAGGATCTGGAAGAGATGGGTGACCACCATGTCCTTGAACGCGCCGGTCGCCTCGTAGAAGGCGACGCGGTCGTCGACCCCGAGGGTCTCGGGGACGTCGATCTGCACGTGGTCGATGTGATCCCGGTTCCAGATGGGCTCGAAGAGGCCGTTGGCGAAGCGGAAGGCCAAGATGTTCTGGACGCCTTCCTTGCCGAGGAAGTGGTCGATGCGGAAGATCTGCTCCTCGTCGAAGACCTGGTGGAGCATGTCGTTGAGCGCCACGGCGCTGGCCAGGTCGGTGCCGAAGGGCTTCTCCATGACCACCCGTGACCGCTCGACCAGCTTGGCGTCGGACACCAGCTGGATGATGGAGCGGTCGGCCGCCGGGGGGACGCTCAGGTAGTGCAGCCGCCGCGGTTCGCCGCCGATCTCGTTCTCGGCGGCGGCCACCGCTTCGGCCATCGCCTCCGGGCCCGCCGAGGTGGAGCAGAAGGTCAGCCGCTTCTCGAAGTTCGCCCAACTGAGCAGCGAGATCTTGTCCGTCGAGTACTGGTCGACCGCGTGGCGGGCCAGATGGCGGAACTCCTCGTCGGTCAGGGTGCTGGTCGAGGCCCCCACGATCCGGTAGTCGGGCATCATCCCCGTCATGGCGAGGTGCAGCAGGCCCGGGATCAGCTTGCGCGCCGCCAGGTCACCGGTCGCGCCGAACAGGATGATGACATGGGGCTCGATCTGGTTGGCGGGGGCGGCCGACTGCACCGTCTCGTTCCGGTCGACGACCTCGGTCATGGTGCGACCTCCCCACCCGCTGTCCCGTCGCCCGGGACCATTTCTCCGGACTGTAAACGAACCTGTTTAGAGTTTTGGCGAAGGTCCCCGGCGGGCCGGTCCCCTGAGGTGCGGGCGGCCCTCGTCCCCGTCCATCCCTCGGGCCTCCGCTCGTTGAGCTCGGACACGTTGCCCCCCATGATCTTCGGCACGGACTCGGATGGGAGCTTCTGCAGCTCGGTGACCCAGTCGGTCGGCTCGGGCAGCCCCTCCACGTGGGGCCAGTCCGACCCGAAGATCACGCGGTCGTCCCCCATGAGGTCCACGATCTCACCGACATCGTCTTCCCAGAACGGGTTGATCCACACGTGGCGACGGAAGGTGAGGACCGGATCCTCGGAGAAGTAGCCCGGCATGCGCCGGTTGGAGGTGCGCAGCTTGCCGAAGAGGGGGGCGAGGAACTCCGAGCCGTTCTCGACGGAGGCGATGCGCACGTTGGGGAAGCGGTCGAAGAGCTTCTCGAGCAGCAGCGTGGCCAGGAAGTCGTGGGCGGCGCGCTCAATGGCGAACATCTTGATGCTGGGCCGGGACGGACCGGCGCGGAAGGAGGCGGAGAAGCCGTCGGGCGCGTAGCCGTTGGAGGACAGCCCGGCGTCACCGGCGTGCACGACCACGGTGATGCCGGCTTCGTCGACCCGGGCCCAGAAGGGGTCGAAAACGTCGGCGGCCGGCGAGAGCGGTCCACTGGCCGTGGTCGGCGCCGCCGCCCGCATCACCACGGACCGGGCGTCGTGGTCGAGCGCCCACTCGAGCTCGCGCACCGCCTCGTCCACCTCGGCCAACGAGATATAGGGCGCGGCGAAGATGCGGTCCGCGTAGGCCATGCCCCAGTCCTCGGCCAGCCAGCGGTTGAAGGCCCGGAACAGCAGCACGACCGCGCCGGGGTCGTGCTTGAGGGCCTCCTCGTAGAGCATGCCGAGGGTGGGGAAGAGCCAGACCTTGGAAAGGCCCTGGGCGTCCATGGTGGTGAGGCGGGCGTCGCGGTCGCGGTACTCGGGGCGGATGGGCTCGGACTTCCCCATCAGCTCGTGCATGGGCCGTCCATCGGGATTGCCACGGAAGTAGTCGACCAGCGCCCCGGCCGGCGCGATGGGGTTGAAGGTCGGGTTGGTGACGGCGCGGCTGATGCGGCCGCCCAGTGCGTGGTAGCGCCTGCCGCCGACCTCGACCCACTCGATCACCCGCGGCCCGAGTTTCGGATCGAGATGACGGGTGAACGCATCGAGCGCCTCGTAATAGTGGTTGTCCGCGTCGAAGACGGGCGAGTCGACAGCGTGCATGGTCAGCCTTCCGCGAGCGAGCGCAACACCGCAGACTCTATTGGCTGGGGGTCGGCGGTCCCGCCGAGGCGTGGGTGGCCCCAACCGGGTCGACCGCCCAGGCGGGGGCCTCGCCCCAACGCTCCCCGTAGACGAGCTCGGGCAGGGGGCGGCGGCGTACCGGCCCGTGGTGACCCTGGGGCCGCCCGAGGGTGATGGTCGCCATGATCTCGACCTCGTCGGGGATGTGCAGGAGCGCCCGCAACTCGGCGTCGGCCGCGAACTGCCAACCCGTCATGACGCCGCCGTACCCGAGGGCGCGCGCCGCCAGCAACAGGTTCTGGCAGGCGGGGTAGACCGACGCGCCGTCGCTGGGGGAGATGGTCGGGCGGTAGCGGCGGTAGCAGGCCAGGACGAGCGCGGGCACGGACTCGTAGGTGTCGACGTAGTGCTGCATGGTGCGGGCCATCCGCGCCTTGGGCGAGTCGGTCTGGGCGCCCGACCCGGTGTCGTACCCGTCCGCCTCGCGCTTGGCCGCCCAGAACGCCCGCGCCCCTTCACCGATCAGGCGCTTGGCCTCCGCGGCCACCGGCCCGTCGGTGAGGACGATGAAGCGGAAGGGCTGGCGGTTCGAGCCGCTCGGCGCCCGGGTGGCGGCGAAGAGGATGTCGCGCAGCGCCTCGTCGGGGATGGGCTCGTCGGTGTAGCGCCGGATCGCCCGTGTGGTGAGCAGGCCCTCGTAGAGCGAGACCTCCTCGGGCCCACTGCCTGCTGTCCCCGGCACGAGGGGGACCCTACCAACGACGGTGCGGCACGCCGCCGGCGGAACGTACGGAACGGGCCCGCGGCAATCTGGGCAGCGGCGTCGACTAGGTTGCCCCGCCGTGCCCGGCCAGCCTCGCTTCCTTCGGACGGCCGCGCTCGTGAGCGCCGCCCTGACCGCGGCGGTGCTCTTCGTACCGCCCGGCGCAGCCGGTGCGGCGGCGAGCTTCACGGGCGCCGGCGTCCCGGCCCTGACCTTCCTCCACGTCGTCACGCCGGCGAGCGGCCCCGATGTCACGCCGTATCTGGCCGATGCCGCCGGGCGCCAGGTCCTGCTCCACGGCGCGGCAGCGGTCGGAATGCAGGACGTGGCCTATCCGGGCGCGAACGGCGGCCCTGCCATCTTCCCCGTCGCGCCGTCGGCCTACGACGGCCGCTGTCCCAAGGCGTCGGCGCTGATCCCGCAGCCGCCGCTGTGCGAGGTGCAGGCGTCGCGTCCGGCTTTCGCGCAATCGACCGCGCCGGGCGGTGGGGACGACTTCGCGCAGATGCGGGCCCTCGGGTTCAACGTCGTCCGCCTGGTGCTCAACTGGAGCCAGCTCGAGCCGACGGCGGGGACCTACTCGACGACGTACCTCGACCGGGTGGCCCAGGTCGTGGGGTGGGCGCGCCAGCAGGGCATCTACGTGATCCTCGACATGCACCAGGACCAGTACTCGCGCTACATCGTGCCCGCCAAGAAGGGGACGGCCCCCGCGGGCTGCACCCCGTCGGGCGGCGGCGACGGCGCCCCGGCCTGGGCCGTGCAGGACGATGGCAAGGCGGCGTGCGCGATGTTCGGCATCGACGAGCTCAACCCCGCCGAGTCGGCCGCCTTCGCCAACTTCTGGCAGAACGCCACCGTCACCGGCCCGCGGGGCCAGGCCCCCGGAACGGGCCTGCAGGACCACTACATCGGCGGGCTGGCCGCGCTGGCGCGACGGTTCCAGGGCAACGCCGCAGTCCTGGGCTACGAGCTCATGAATGAGCCCCAGCCCGGGTCCACCGGGTCGACGCCGGCCGGGAACGGGTACGAGGCGAGCAGCCAGGACCTCTACCCCTTCTACACGCGGGCCATCGAAGCGTTGACCGGCGTGCGCGACGGACGGCCCACCTGTCCGGCCGGCGCGCCGACCTCGCTCACGGGCTCGTGCGCCTACCCGCAGCTGGCGTCGGTCGACCGGCAGCAGATCTTCTTCGAGCCCATCGCCTACAGGAACCTGGTGGACTTCTCGGTGCAGGTGTCGACCCCCTTCTCGTCGTACCCGAACCTCGTGTACGCGCCCCACGTGTACACGTACGCGTTCACCATCGAGCAGGATCTCCTGGGCCTGCCGGCGAAGCCCGGTGGGTACCCGCCCAACTTCACCTTCGGCTACCAGACGGCCGAGTCCGAGGCGCAGGCCATGCACTCGGCCGTGCTGACGACCGAGTTCGGGGATTCCGCGAGCACCGATCCCACCATCCTCGCCAACGAGCTGGCGGCGCAGGAGGCGACGCAGACCGGCGGCACGCTGTGGGCGTGGAAGGGACTGTCCAAGGTCGCGGGAACGTGCTGGTGCGCGCGCTGGCAGCACTCGAGCTATCAGACGACGGCCAACGGGACGCCCGGGAAAGGCAACCCCAAATCGGCGCCCTCGGCCGCCGACCTGCTCATCCCGAGCCGGCAGCAACTGCTGATGCGCGTGTCGCCGACGGCCGTTGCCGGGCGGCTGGGTGCGTACGCGTATGACCCGGCCACCAGAACCTTCGCCATGGTGGCGACGTCGACCGTGGCGGGCCGGCGCGGCGACCGCCAGACCGACACCGTGCTCTCCATTCCCTCGACCGTGCAGGGTGCAGTGCATGTGAACGGCGCGGCGGTGCTCGACGCCGTGGTGAGCCGCCCTGACCGGAGTCGGGTGGCCTACGTGACAACGACGTCCACGGGTTCGGTCCGCTACGGCGTCACCGTCGGCCCGGCGTCGGCGGCCCTGACCGCCCGCGTGGCGACGGAAGCGTCGAGCCCACTGCAGCCGATCAGCGAGCCGGTGGCCCGAGGTATGGCCGAGAGCGCGCTGAACACCGAGGCGCACTCACCCGATGCCTCCATCCGCTCGACGGCGCAGCTCGTGCAGGGACTGGCCGGTATCGTGCTCGGTTCGACGGATCCCAACGGGGCGCCCGCGTCCTGACCCTCCGGCCCCGGGGAGCTGCAGGAGAGCGGCGCACCCGTGATCTAATGGGCCATGTTCTACGTGCTCATCTTCAGCCTGGCGGCTGTGGTGCTGGTCGTGGCGGGCCTCACCACCATGTCGCGGCGCCGCAAGAACCTCGCCGCCGAGGAAGCACACGGCACGGCGAGCGCCACGCATTCCGCCTATCCGGCGCACGGCTCGCATGCCGATGCCGCGGGCCGGCGGAATCGCAAGGCCAAGCGCGCGCAGTCGAAGCACGACCGGCGCAAGCGCCACTGAGGATCGCGTGGCCGCGCGCGATGGGGCCGGGCCGTGCAGCCGGTTCCGTCGACGGCTCCCGCGTCTGCGGGATCGTCAGCCCAGATAGGCGAAGATAGGACCTACGGCATCGTCGATCTTGAGGATCGGGTTGATGGTGAACGTCATGTACTGCGAGTAGGCGAGCGCGGTCTCGTAGGCCTCCGTCATGTTGTCGTCGTCGGCGATGACGTAGCCGCCTGTTCCGTTGACCTTGACGTAGTTGGCGATCTCTCCCGCGTTGGCCCCACGCTTTCCGAATTCATCCATCAGGGCCTTGACTTCTGGCTTGGTCAGATGGGGCTTCAACGTGTACTCGGTGATGAACAACATGTGCTGCCTCCTCAACGAGACCGGCCATTTGGGACGGTCAAGCGCAACCCTACCCCCGTTGCAATGTCCATTTCCCGGGAGATCGAGTCACCGGCTCCGGGGGTCCGCTCACGGCCGCGGGCCTGCCCCGGCGAACTGTCGGGAGGCAGCCCACGCGCCGAGTGAAAGGGCCAGGCAGAGAGGCGCGTAGACCCGGCGATCGAGGCGGCGGAACCGCTCCGAGTTGCTCCCCGGTGAGAGCACATCGGTCTTGCCCAACAGGCCGAGCACGCCGCGGAGTCCGAACACGCCCGCCATGACGCGGAGCGCAAATGGCCGTACGCCCGGTGCGAACGGACGTGCGGGTGCGGCCAGGGTGGCGCCGGCGGCGAGCGCGCCCGCCACGGCGAAACAGGCCATCGGCGGCGGCACGGCGGTGGTGCCCACCACGGCGTCGGCCAGCTCGTCCCGACTGCGGAACGGAATCGACGCGCCCAGTCCCCAGGCGAGGTGCAGCGCGGACAACAAGGCCAGAACGCATGCCGTTATGCCTGCCGCGATGCGCGCCACGTTCGAGGGTAGCGCCCGTCCACACGGGCCCTTGCTCAGTCGGGCCCCGTCAGCCCGACTCGGCGGGCACGCGGTCGAAGTAGAGGTGGGGACGGCGCTGGTCCTCGAGGTGCCCGGAGACCCCCTCCAGCTCGGAGGCGATGTGCAGGTCGATGCGGTGCACCAGGAGTTCTGCCCGGCTCGATGAGCCCGGCACGACGCGGCTCGCCTCCGCCACCACGGTGCCGGTCGGCGCCACGATCCGGCTGGCGCCCAGCAGGGTCGACGTGGAATGCGACCCCGCCTGGTTGGCCTGCACCCACCACTGGCTGTTGGTCAATGCGAGGGCGGGGTAGAGGAGGTCCCACGCGTTTGCGCCTTCGACCTCGTAGGCCGACGGCGCCAGCACCAGGCGGGCGCCGCGCAGCGCGAGCGTCCGCGCCACCTCGGGGAAGTCGCCGTCGAAGCCGACAAGGAGCCCGACACGCCCGAGGGCGGGATCGTCGAACGTGGTCAGCCGATCACCCGTGGTGAAGACGGAGGGCTCCAACGTCGGCGGGTAGAGGTGCGCCTTGCGATGAAAGGCCGCGAGGTCGCCGCGGGGGTTGAAGACGAGGGCCGTGTCGTAGACGAGGCCGTCCTCGCCCAGTTCGGGCACGCTCCCGGCGGCCAGCCACATGGCGCGCCGACGGGCCGCCTCACCCAGCTGAGTCGAGCGGGGCCCGTCGCGGGGTTCGGCGTCTGCCCGCGCGTCGCCGGCCAGCGTCTCGGGGTCGTAGCCGCACGACCAGAGCTCCGGGAGGACGAGGAGCTCGACACCCCGCGAGGCGGCGTCTTCCATCATGCCCAGCGCCACGCTCATGTTCTGGCGCGGCTCCCCTGGCGCGGCCAGCCATTGCGCCACACCAACCAGAAGATCTCGCTTCACGTCGGTCCCTTGTTTTCCCACCTTCGTACTGCGCTGTGTCGCTCAACCTACGGAGGCAACGTTCGCAGTCGGTTTCACAGACGTGAACGCACTGTTAAAGGGCCGTCCCTTCAATGCGCACGGTGAGGTCACGGAGGGGGTGCCCCGTGCTGCCGGACTCGGTGCCGGGGGCCGCCCCGGCCGAAGCGACGCGAACCGAAGACAAGGAACGAGCCGAGAAGGATGAGCACGATCGCGCCCAACGTCATGGCCGTTTCATTTTGACCGGTACGCGCCAACGAGTCGACCTCGGTCTCGAGGACGACTCGTTGTTCGGCGCTCAGTTGCCCGAGATCGACGGTGATATTGCCCGGGTCGACGACCACGGCTTCGACGGCTGGCGTGATCTCCACGCCGCCCCCTGGATCCGTGACGGGAGGGGGACGCTCGGAGGGTGGCGCCGTGGTCGGAGTGGTTCCGGGAGGCGGCTCGGTCGTCGTCGTCGTCGTCGTCCCGCCGCCGGGTCGGGTGGTGGTGGAACCGGGTCGGGTGGTCGTGGAACCGGGTCGGGTTGTTGTGGTGGTCGGAGCGCTGGTCGTCGTCGGCATCGGAAGTGTTGTCGTGGTGGTCGTTGTGGTGGTCTCTTCCGGTGGCTCGGTGAGGTCGACCTCACATCCACCGTTCCAGATCGCCTGTCCGTCGCTCGCCCAGTTCAACCCGTGGTAGATCGAAGTACCACCGCGGTCGTTGTTGTAGGTGAACGGCGGAATGACGTCGCCCCAATTCGGCTGGGGGTACGCGGGGCCGGTGTGCAGCCCATGCCCAGTCGGGCTGCCATTCGGCATGACGATCGAACTCTCGTTGACCGTCTGTTGCACATACGGGTTCATGATCGAGTTCGTGCCGTGACAGATGGTGACTTTTTCTTGTGGCGCCGCACCGACCTGTGCGACCGGCCCGCCGGCGAGAATGAGGCCGAGCCCGAGTCCGGTCAGACAAACGCGCGTAACCGCTCTGCGGTGATCCATGCCCCCCCTGGTCAGCGAATCGTCTCCCTCTACTGTATGAAAGGGGGAGAGCCCCTTTCATGATGGCAAGCCAAAGCGCCCTGATCGGCGCCCCGCCCCGGCCGACGGTCCGATCGGTTAAGGCGTCCCTCGTGCGGCCATCAGCGTGACCAGCTCGTAGAGCACGTGCGCGGCGGCGATGGCCGTGATCTCGGCATGGTCGTAGGCGGGGGAGACCTCCACCACGTCGGCTCCCACGACGGCGGATGACCCGAGCCCCCGCACAAGGGCCAGGAGCTCGCGGCTGGTCAGGCCGCCCGCCTCGGGCGTGCCCGTGCCCGGGGCGTGGGCGGGGTCGAGGACGTCGATGTCGACCGACACGTACACGGGCGCGTCGCCGACCCGCGCCAGCAGCTTGCGCACGACCTCGGCGACCCCATGCTGGGCCACGTCGTCCGTCGTGATCTGCGCGAATCCCATGGAGGCGTCGTCGGACAGGTCGGCGCCCGAGTACAGCGGGCCCCGCAGTCCGACGTGGACACTGTGGTCATAGAGGAGGAGGCCCTCTTCCCAGGCGCGGCGGAACGGCGTCCCGTGGGTGAAGCGCTGCCCGAAGTAGGTGTCCCAGGTGTCGAGATGCGCGTCGAAGTGCACCAGGGCGAGCGAGCCGTGCCGCCGCGCCGTCGCCCGCAGGAGCGGTAGCGCGATGGTGTGGTCGCCCCCGATGGCCACCAACCGGCCACCGCTCCGCAGCAACGCGTCGGCGCCGGCCTCGATCTGGCCCACCGCCTCCTCCGCGCTGAACGGCGTGCACGCGATGTCGCCGGCGTCGACGACCTGGGCCAGCTCGAAGGGCAGTGCCTCGAGCGCCGGGTTGTACGGCCGCAGGAGGCGCGAGCCCTGGCGCACCGCGGCGGGGCCGAAGCGGGCGCCGGGCCGGTAGCTGGTGCCGCCGTCGAATGGCACCCCGACCAGCGCAATGTCCCAGCGGTCCACCTGGTCGGCGGTGGGCAGGCGGGCGAAGGTGGCGAGGCCGGCGAAACGGGGGACCGTGGTGGCGTCGGCGGGCCCGACCGGTTCGTCCGCCCCGGCCATCAATCGTCGATGGCCTGGTAGACGAGCGCGCGCAGCTGGGCCCGGAATGGGTACGCCGCCGAGGGGAAGAGCTGCGTCATGAAGACGGCGAAGAGGTCCTCGGCGGGGTCGACCCAGAAGGCGGTACTGGCCGCCCCGCCCCAGTAGAACTCGCCGCCCGATCCCGCCATGGCCGTGGCGGCGGGCCCCATCCCGACGGCGAAGCCCAGCCCGAAGCCGACGCCCTCGAAGTTGGCCTCGCCGAAGCCCCCGACGGCCATGTCCTGCAGCGTGGCCCCGCCTGGCAGGTGGTTGACCGTCATGAGCTCGAGCGTCTTGCGCCCGAGGACCCGCCGGCCGTCGAGCTGGCCGCCGTTGGCCAGCATCTGGCAGAAGGCGACGTAGTCGTGGGTGGTCGAGACCAGGCCGCCGGCACCCGAGAGATAGGAGCGGGGGTGCCGGATCCCGTTGGCGAATGGTCCTTCCATGAGGCGGGGGGTGTTGGCCGGGCGGTACTGGTAACAGGCGGCCAACCGGGGCAGCGACGCCTCGGGGACGAAGAACCCGGTGTCGACCATGCCGAGCGGCTCGAAGATCTCGTGTTGGAGGTAGTCGTCGAGGCGGAGCCCGGAGAGGATCTCGACCAGCCGCCCCACGATGTCGGTCGAGATCCCGTAGTTCCAGTGCGTCCCGGGATGGAACTTCAGCGGGTGCTCGGCCAACAGCGCCGTGACGCTCTCGAGCGTCTGGGGTCCGGTTAGCGCGGCCCGGGCCTCGTTGAACGCGTCGTCGATCGGATTGCCGGGGAACAGGCCGCCGGGCAGGCCGGTCATGTGCATGAGCACGTCGCGCATGTTCATCGGGCGCTCCGGCTTCACCAGCGTCACCGCACCGTCGTCGCCCACCAGGCCGACCTGCTGGGTGCGCCATTCGGGGATGTAGCGGTGCACCGGGTCGAGGAGCTGGAACATGCCGCGCTCGTAGAGCTGCATGAGGGCGACCGAGGCGATGGGCTTGGTCATGGAGTAGATGCGGAAGATCGTGTCGTCGCCCATCGGGATCTGCTGCTCGCGGTCCATGAGCCCGAGCGAACGGTGATAGGCCACGTGACCGCCCCGCACGACCGTGATCTGACACCCGGCGATCTTCTGGGTCTCCACGTAGGTGGAGTCGAAATGTGTGGTGATGCGCTCGAGGCGCACCTCGTCCATGCCGGCTGCATCAGGCTCGATCTTCATGCTGACCCCTTCTTCTCCTTCTGGTCCCGCAGGTAGGCGGCCGTCCCCGCCAGGAACGCGGCGACGTCTTTCTCTTTGTTGGCGGTGACACCGTGGAACCACTCGGGCACGTAGACCTGGGCGGCCCCTGATTCCAGCCCGGCCAGGACGGCGTCGACGGCGACCGAGACCGGCTCGGCAGCCACCGGCAGGTCGGGCACGTCGTTGTCGGGTAGGGAGAACAGCTCTGTGTCGATGACGCCGGGGTAGACCACCATGACCTTGATGCCGGTGTCCCACAGGTCGACGGCCATCGCCTCGGAGAAGGCGGTGAGCGCAGCCTTCGAGGCGTCGTAGGCGGCCTCTCCAGGCGCGCTGAGCTTGGCCGCGATCGACGACACGTTCACGATGGTGCCTGAACCCCGGGCCAGCATCTGGGGCAGCAGGTCGTACGTCAGGCGCATCGGAGACAGGTAATTGATGTGCATCACGGCCGTGATGGTGTCGATGTCCAGCGCCGTGGTGTGGCGGCGCTTGGGGATGCCGGCGTTGTTGACCAGGAGATCGACCCCGCCGAACGCGTCCAGCACGTCGACGGCCAGCTGGTCCACCTCGTCGGGGACGGCCAGGTTCGTCACCCACATCCTGCTATCGGGCGAGTGCTTCATGCAGCGCTCCAACACCTCGGACAGCAGCTCAGCCCGGCGAGCGCAGATGCCGACGACCGCACCGCGCTCTGCCAGGGCCTCGGCCAGTCCGGCCCCGATGCCCGAAGACCCCCCGGTCACCAGCGTCCGGCACCCCTTCAGGTCCAGCGCCATCATCCACCCCACTTTCGTTCTGTCCGAGCCCGTCCTCACCTTACGCACAGCTGGCGCTGGGCGCGCGTTGACATTCTGTTGACGCGACACCCCGGCGCGTTGACATCGGGTTCACGGCCTCGCCGCCACCATGGTGCCCATGGCAGATCTTCTCGTCGTGCTCAGCGTCGTGGTGTTCATCGCCGCGTTCCTGGGCTACATCTGGCTCCTGGAGCGGGTATGAGCGTCGTCCAAGGCGTCTTGCTCGGCATCTCCGTGTTGGTGTTCCTCTACCTGGGGGTCGCCATGTTCAAGCCCGAGTGGTTCTGATCTGAATGGGCTACTTCTGGACGATCGTCGTCCTCCTCGTCCTGCTGGCCCTGGCCTGGAGATATCTCGGCGCCTACATGGTCGCCGTGTTCGAGGGGCGTCTGCACTTCCTGGGCTTCATCGAGCGGCCCATCTACCGGCTGCTCGGCACCAGCCCTGAGAAGGAGCAGACCTGGAAGCGCTACGCCGGCTCCGTCGTCATCTTCTCAGGCCTCTCCATCGGGATCACCTACGCCATCCTCCGCCTCCAGGGTTCGCTGCCGTGGAACCCGCAGCACTTCGGCGCGGTCGGCCCTGCGCTGTCGTGGAACACGGCCACATCGTTCGTCACGAACACGAACTGGCAGAACTACGGCGGCGAGACGACCATGTCGTACCTCTCGCAGATGTGCGCGCTGACCGTGCAGCAGTTCGTCACGCCAGCCGTCGGCATCGCGGCAGCGCTGGTCATCATCCGCGGCTTCTCCAAGAAGGGGTCCCCGACCGTCGGCAACTTCTGGGTCGATGTGACCCGCGCCATGCTCTACGTGCTGACCCCCATCGCCATCTTGGCGGGCCTCATCTTCGTCGGCCAGGGCGCGGTCGACACACTTGGCGGCCCGGTCAACGTCCACAACTCCCTCAACGGCGTCTCGCAGACCATCGCCCTCGGTCCGGTCGGCTTCATGGAGGCCATCAAGCAGCTGGGCACCAACGGCGGGGGATTCTTCAACATCAATTCGGCCCATCCCTTCGAGAACCCGACAGGCCTGACCAACCTCCTCTCCATCGTCCTATTGCTCTGTATCCCGGTCTCTCTGACCTACGTCTTCGGCAAGATGGTCGGGGCCCTCCGGCAGGGCGTGGCCGTCCTGGCCGCCATGTTCATCATCTTCGGGGCCTGGGTTGCCATCTCGTCGGTCGCAGAGCACCAGGCCAACCCGGCCGTGCAGGCCGCCGGCCTCATCCATCAGCCGACGGGGAACACCACGGGCAAGGAGGTCCGCTTCGGCGTCCCGACCTCGGCGCTCTTCGGGGTGGCGTCGACCTCGACCTCCACCGGGTCGGCCAACTCCGCCTACGACTCCTTCACTCCGATCGGCGGCGGCATGAACCTCACCGGCATGATGCTCGGCGAGGTCACCCCGGGTGGTGTCGGCAGCGGCATGTACACCATCTTGATCTACGCCATCATCGCCGTCTTCATCGGCGGACTGATGGTGGGTCGGACGCCAGAATATCTCGGCAAGAAGATCCAGGCCACGGAGGTGAAGCTGGCCGGCCTGGGGACCGTTGTGATGCCGATCACCGTCCTCGTCGTCACGGGATTGGCCGTGGCGATCCATGCCGGCCAGATCGGGCCCGAGAACGCCGGTCCGCATGGCTTCTCCGAGATCCTCTACGCCCTCACCTCGCAGGGGAACAACAACGGGTCCGCCTTCGGTGGGCTCACCGGCAACACTCCCTTCTACAACATCCTCGGCGGCATCGACATGCTCATCGGGCGCTTCGGGATCATGATCCCGGCCATCGCGCTGGGCGGGGTGCTGGCGGCCAAGAACGTGGTGTCGGCGGGTGCCGGCACGTTCCGCTCCGACAACCCCATGTTCGTCGGCCTGCTGATCGGCGTCATCATCATCGTCGGCGGCCTGACCTTCTTCCCTGCCGTGTCTCTCGGTCCGATCGTCGAGCAGCTCAGTCACGGAAAGTTCTTCTAAATGACCGTCATCGCCACCGACGCTCCGACTCCATCTTCTCCCGCGCCGCACGGCGTGGCGGAGTCCCGCGGTCTCTTCGATCGGGAGATACTGAAGGAGGCCCTCCTCGGGTCGATCACCAAGCTCGATCCGCGCGTGCAGGTCAAGAACCCGGTGATGTTCGTGGTGCTGATCGGTACAGTCATCACCTTCATCGAGTCGATCGCGCACGGCGGCATCTTCAACTGGTCGATCACGATCTGGCTGTTCCTCACCGTGCTCTTCGCCAACTTCGCCGAGGCCATGGCCGAGGGCCGGGGCAAGGCACAGGCGCTCGCCCTGCGCAGGATGCGCTCGGAGACGATGGCTCGGCGCCTGCTGCCCGACGGTACCGAAGAGCTGGTGCCCGCCGCCGCACTGGCCAAGGGCGACCTCGTGGTGGCCGAGGCCGGCGACCACATCCCCTCCGACGGGGAGATCATCGAGGGAGTGGCGTCGGTCGACGAGTCGGCCATCACCGGTGAGTCGGCCCCGGTCATCCGCGAGTCCGGTGGCGACCGCTCGGCGGTGACCGGCGGCACCACCGTGCTCTCCGACCGGATCGTGGTGCGCATCACGGCGGAGGCGGGCCAGACGTTCCTGGACCGGATGATCGCCCTGGTGGAGGGAGCCAACCGCCAGAAGACGCCCAACGAGATCGCCCTGACCATCCTCTTGGCCGTGCTGACCATCATCTTCCTCCCCGTCGTCGTCGTGCTGCAGCCGTTCGCGCAGTTCGCCGGCGGCACGGTCTCGGTGGTGATCCTGGTCTCGCTGCTGGTCTGCCTCATCCCGACCACCATCGGTGCCCTGCTGTCCGCCATCGGCATCGCCGGCATGGACCGCCTGGTGCAGCGCAACGTGCTGGCCATGAGCGGCCGGGCCGTCGAGGCGGCGGGGGACGTGCAGACCCTGCTGCTCGACAAGACGGGCACCATCACGCTCGGCAACCGCATGGCTTCTGACTTCTTCCCCGCCAGCGGCCACACCGAAGAAGAGGTCGCCAGCGCGGCCCAGCTGGCCTCCCTGGCCGACGAGACGCCGGAAGGACGATCCATCGTCGTCCTGGCCAAGGACCGCTTCGGCATCCGCGAGCGCGAACTCTCCGGTCCGCACGAGTTCGTGCCGTTCTCGGCCACCACCCGCATGTCGGGCCTCAACATGGACGGGCGGCAGATCCGCAAGGGTGCGGCCGAGGCTGTGCGCCAATGGGTGCTCGACCAGGGTGGGTCCGTCCCCGACGGCCTCCAGGAGATTGTCGACCGCATCGCCCGGCAAGGCTCGACGCCCCTCGTCGTGGCCGAGGACGCCAACATCCTCGGTGTCATCGAGCTGAAGGACGTCGTGAAGTCGGGCATCAAGGAGCGTTTCGCAGAGCTGCGCGCCGCTGGTATCCGCACCGTGATGATCACCGGCGACAACCCGCTCACGGCGGCCGCCATCGCCCAGGAAGCGGGCGTGGACGACTTCCTGGCCGAGGCCACCCCGGAGAACAAGATGGAGCTGATCAAGGCCGAGCAGGAGGGCGGCAAGCTCGTAGCCATGACGGGAGACGGCACGAACGACGCGCCCGCATTGGCGCAGGCCGACGTCGGAGTGGCCATGAACACCGGGACGACGGCGGCCAAGGAGGCCGGCAACATGGTCGACCTCGACTCCAACCCCACGAAGCTGATCGACGTCGTTGAGATCGGCAAGCAACTGCTCATCACCCGGGGATCGCTGACGACGTTCTCGATCGCCAACGACGTCGCCAAGTATTTCGCCATCATCCCGGCGCTGTTCGTGACGATCTACCCTCAACTCCACTCGCTGAACATCATGCACCTGCACAGTGCCCAGAGCGCTGTGCTCTCGGCCGTCATCTTCAACGCGCTGGTCATCGTGGCGTTGATCCCACTCGCCCTGCGCGGTGTCAAATGGCGTCCATCGGGTGCCGCCGCCATTCTGCGCCGCAACGTCTTCATCTACGGGATCGGAGGGATCATCGCCCCCTTCATCTTCATCAAGTTGATCGACCTCGTCATCGTGGCGCTGGGCGCCTACTAAGGAACGCTGATCATGCTCACTCAATTCCGCCGCGGTGCCATCTTCTGCATCATCTGCCTGGTGCTGTTCGGCCTCGTCTTCCCGCTTGTCGGCGTCGGGCTCTCACAGCTCTTCTTCAAGCACCAGGCTGACGGCTCCATCACGGCCAACGGCTCGACCCTGATCGGGCAGAACTGGGCCCTGACCAAGTGTCCGGGCCACCTTCAGGGCAGCTGTGTCTTCCAGGGCCGGCCCGACGCGCTGGGTCCCTACTCGGACGCGAACTCGAAGACACCCAACCCCGCGGGGCACCCCGGCGACGACCCGCTCGTGGCCAACGGGGTGGCCGGAGAGTCGGGCGCAACGAACCTGGGACCACGGTCGCAGGAGCTCCTCAACTACACCAAGATTCTCGTCAAGTACTGGCGAGCCAGGGGCGTCCAACCCACTTCCGATCTGGTTACGACCTCGGGCAGCGGCATCGACCCCGACATCACCCCGCAGGACGCGCAGGCGGAGATCCCTATGGTCTCCCGCGCTACCGGCCTGTCCTCGGCGACGCTGCAGCATTTGATCAGCCAGCAGACCAACGGCATGCAGCTCGGCTTCCTCGGCTCGCCCTACATCAACGTCCTCCAGCTCAACGAGGCGCTGGCCAAGCTCACGTCGTGAGATGCAACACCACCGCCATTGCGGCGTTGGTGCCACGACAGCGCTCGCGGGTGGCCGGCCAGGTCGAATCGGTCGTCTCCTTCGAGCGACCCTGGGTCCGCACCGATGCCATCCTGGTCGACGGCACCGGCGCGTTGATCCTGCGCTTCCACGGCCGGGCCGCCGTGCCCGGGATGGCGGCGGGGGCGATTGTCGTCGCAGAGGGTACGCCGGCGCTCGAGCGGGGCGCCCTCCTGATGCGCAATCCGCTCTACTCGTTTGCCGCGGTGGGATGATCGCCCGCGACGAGTTGGTACCCGACGCCGGGTACGGTCTTGAGCAGCCGGCCCTCCTCGTCGCCCATCTTCTTGCGCAGCCGGTGGGTGTAGACACGCACGTAATTGGATTCGGCGCCGTAGCCGGGGCCCCACACGTCCTTGAGGATCATGTGGTGGGTGCACACCTTGCCGGCGTGCCGGGCCAGGTAGGCCAGGAGCTCGAACTCCTTGGCCGTGAGCTGCAGGGCCGAACCCGACAGCGACGCCATGTGATGGACCAGATCGACCTCCAGGTCGCCCACGTCGATCGTGGTGGTGGACTTCTCGGCCCCGTCACGGCGGGCGGCGTCATGGCGCAACGCGACCCGGAGACGCGCCTCGAGCTCGGCCATGCCGAACGGCTTCGTCACGAAATCGTCGGCTCCGCTGTCGAGCGCCTCCACCTTGCGCCGCTCGTCGCCGTAGGCGGACAGCACCACGATCGGCACGTTCGAGAATTCGCGCACGCGGCGGCAGACCTCGAGGCCGTCGATGTCGGGCAGACCGAGATCGAGGATGACGATATCCGGCCCGGCCAGCGCGACCTGGTTGATGGCATCCGCTCCCGAATGGGCGATCAGCACGTCGTCACCTCGGGCGGTCAGGCCGATCCGCAGCGCCTTGAGCAGCGACGGATCGTCGTCGACGACGAGCACCTTGGTCACGGCAACCGCTCAGACCGGCGCCGCGACACGTGTCTCGGACGGGACCGTGAAGACGACCCGTGCCCCGCCGTCAACGTCGGGGTCGATCCAGATGAGCCCGCCGTGCGCCTCCACGAAGGCCTTGGAGATCGCGAGGCCGAGACCTGCCCTGCCCCCACCGCCGTTCTGGCTGAACATCTCGAACACGCGCTCACGGTCTTCCGGCGCGATGCCCGGACCGTCGTCGGTCACCGCGATCTCGACTCGCGCCACGTTCCCCGGCGCGCGCCGAGCCGTGATCCGGATGACGCTGTCGCGGGGGGACAGCCGCTCTGCGTTCTCGAGCACGTTCGCCAGGACCTGGCTCATGAGGACGTGATCGAGGTACAGGAGCGGCAGGTCCGCCGATGTGTCGATCACGACGCGGTCGGGTCCCACGAGCCCGCCCAGCAGAGCCACCCCCTCGTCGACCAGGTCGGTGAAGCCGATCGACGTCGGCCGCAGTTCGAGCGCGCCGGCCTCCAATCGGGTCATGTCGAGGAGGTTGGTCACGAGCCGGGCCAGGCGGTCGGACTGCAGCTCGATGAGTTCGAGCAACTCGGCCCGGTCCTCGGGGCTCAAGCGCGCATCGACCTGGCGCAGGTTCGACACAGCGGTTTTGATGGACGCCAGTGGGGTCCGCAGGTCGTGCGAGGCCGCGCCCATGAGGGCGCGACGCCAACGGTCGATCTCCTCGAGCAGGCGCGCCCGCATGGCCTGCTCGCTCAGCTGTGCCCGGTCGACCGCCAGTGCCGCCTGGTTGGCGAACGTGCCGAGCAGGCTCCGTTCGCGCTCCACCAGTTGGACGTCCTGGAGCACCAACATGCCGACGGGCCGGTGGCTCACGACCAGCGCGACCGACACCCGGCGCGGGCCGGCATCGTCGAGCAGTCCGAGGGATCGGGTCTCGCCGCCCGACGTCAGCGAGGATTCGTCCGTCTCGGTCAGAGGCTGCCCCGCGCTGGCCGCGACCCGCAACGCCGCACCGGCTCCCAGAACGCCGCTGTCGCCCTCGGGCAGCACCAGCGCGGTCCAGCACGGCGCGAAGACGGATTGCACGGTGGCGACCATGTGCGCCAGAAGCTGCGACAGCGTGAGATCGCCGATCAGCGCCTGCGACAACTCGTACGTCGTAGTCGACTCCTCGGTCCTGCGTTCCGCCTCCTCCTGGGCGCTGCGCAACTTGGCCACCACCTGGGAGACGATCAGCACGACCACGACGTAGACGGCGAGCGCGATCCAGTTCTGCGACGCGCTGACTGTCAGCGTGTCGTAGGGCGGGAGGAAGAAGGCGTCGTAGAGGAGGAATCCTCCCAGCGCGCCCACGACGCCGGGAAGGGCGCCGCCGATGACGACGCCGACCAGTGCAGGCAGTACGAACACCAACGCCGGGATCGCCAGGCTGAGATGGGCTCGGAAGGGGAGCAGCAGAGCCAAAAACGCACCCAGCCCGGCCAGCGTGACGACGATTGCCAGCGCGGTCCGCTGGTACGTTGCCCTGGGAACAAGTCCGTTTGTTCTTACGTACGCCACAACTCTCCGTTCTTCGGAGCCTGCGGTGAGTGTACCGACGCCCTGACGGGACCCGGCGAAGCGAGGTGGACATGAACGTGAGCACCGGTGAAGACGAGGGCGTGCGCCCGACCGGCAAGTTCAGGGTCTACCTGGGCGCGGCCGCCGGCGTGGGGAAGACGGTCGCCATGCTCGATGAGGGGTGGCGACGCTTCCAGCGAGGGGCGGACGTGGTCATCGGGTTCGTCGAGACACACAAACGCCCTTACACCGTGGACCAGATCCGCGACCTGCCGATCGTGCCGCGAAAGAAGGTCGATTACCGCGGCTCGGAATGGGAGGAGATGGATCTCGACGCGGTGTTGGCCCGCAAACCCAAGGTGGTGCTGATCGACGAGCTGGCCCACACCAACGTGCCGGGCTCGGGACGTCACGAGAAGCGCTGGGAGGACGTCCTCGAGATCCTCGACGCCGGCATCGCGGTGATCACGACCGTCAACGTCCAGCACATCGAGTCGTTAGCGGATGCCGTCGAGCGGATCACCGGAGTAGGCGTGCGCGAGCGGGTGCCCGACTGGGTGGTGCGGCGCGCTGATCAGCTCGAGCTGATCGATTCGTCGGCCGACCAGCTCCGGCGGCGGATGCTGCACGGGAACATCTACCCTGAGCCCAAGGTCCCGGCCGCCTTGAATGGCTTCTTCCGCACCGAGAACCTGGCGGCGTTGCGCGAGTTGGCCTTGCGCTTCGTGGCGGACGAGACAGAGGAGGAGCTCCTCGAGTACCTCCGCACCAAGGGTGCGGCGGGCGAGCTCTGGGAGACCACGGAGCGGATCATGGTCGCGGTGACGGGGGCGCCCGGCAACGCCTCGGTGATCAGGCGGGCGGCGCGCATCGCGACCCGGCTCAAGGCTCCCTTGATTGCCATCCACGTCGTGTCCGGCGACGCCGACGCGACGCAGGCCAGCACGGCCGAGCTGCAGGAGCTGGTGAAGGCCGTCGGGGGTACGTGGCAGACCATGGAGGGTGACGACGTGGCCAAGACGATCTTCGCCGCCGCCGTCGACCAGCAAATCACGCAGATCGTCATCGGCACGTCGCGTCTTACTCGCTGGCAGTCCATGACACGGGGCTCGGTCGTGCAGCAGATCCTGCGGATGGCGTCCGAAAACGACATCGACCTGCACGTGATCGCCCGTCGGGAGGACTCGAAGGAGCGTGCGCCCGCGGACGAGGACGGCTAGGTCCCCGACAGATCGGCGAAGGCGGCCTCCGCCGCGGTGCTCGCCGCCAGCTGCATGCAGCGGTTGAGGTGGGCCAGGGCCTTGGCCCGGCGGGGGTCGCGGGCGAGGTACTTGGCCACGGCCACCGGGTCGGCCGACCCGTCGGGCTTGCTCAGGGAGAACACGGCCTGGTCCACGATGTGCTCGTCCGGGCGGTCACTGATGCCCCGGTAGACCGACCAGTCGACGCCGGCAGCCTCGCACACCTCCGCCACCCCCGCTGCTTCCATGTCCACGGCGCCGAACCCCCGCTCGACGATCGGCTGCCACACGACGTCGTCATCGAAGAGCCCGACCGTGGTCATCAGCGCGCCGGAGGCCTTTCGCGGCGGGATCGGATGGGCGTCGAACACAGGCCCATCGGGGTAGAGCTGGACCCGTTCGGGCACCATGAGCGCACCCACCGGGAGGGCGGGATCGAGCCCGCCGGCGATCCCGACCACCATGACGTGGTCGATCGATCCGGCTGACAGCGCGCGCTCGGTGGCCTCGCGGGCGAGGGCCGGACCCATGCCCGTCACCAAGGAGCCGACCCACCACGTTCCGGCGTTCCCGGCATGCGAGAACACGCCGTCTCCGGACGTAGCCTTTAGTCCGAACGACTTCACGATCGCCTTGAGTTCGGGTTGCATCGGGGCCAGCACCGCGACCCGTTTCGTGGTGGCTGTCACTCCGTCATCATGCCCGATCGTTGGCTAGCGTGGGCGGCCCAGCCAGTGAGAGAGGAGTGCCATGCCCAGCGCCGAACAGGTCGTGAGGGATTTCTGCGTGGCGGCGAGCACACGGGACCCCGAGGTTCTGCGCGCCTTCTTCTCGGATGACGTCGTCTACCACAACATCCCGATGGCGCCGGCCGAGGGGATCGAAGCCACCATGGCGGTCATCAACATGTTCGTCGGAATGTGCGATGCCCTCGAGTTCGAGGTGCACCACCTGGCCAGTGACGGAGCGACGGTGCTTACGGAACGGACGGACATCTTCACCATCAAGGGGAAGTCCGCCCCCCTGCCCGTCATGGGTGCCTTCCACGTCGTTGACGGGAAGATCACCGCATGGCGGGACTACTTCGACATGGCACAGGTGACGTCCATGTTCGAAGCGGGGTAGCGAGCATCCTGCTGCCTCAGTAGCTGTGACACCGCCCCGGTGCGTCGGGCGGCCCACCGACGTACCGCGCTTCCCAGGCCAGCTGCACCGTCAACGGCGCGCTGCCGGCGGTCGGGTACCCATCGAAGTGGTGCCACTCGAGGATCCCGAAGTACCCGGCGTACGGGTCGTTGCGGCCACCCTCCTCACAGATGGCAGTCGCCATCCATGCTGCCGGGATGGTCTGTTCCTGGGTCGCCACCGCTTGGAAGAAGGCCAGGTCCTTGAAAAAGGTGGCTTGTTGCGCCGCCTGGACGGCGTTGGCGTAGGTCACCATCTTGGCGACCTTGCGCGCCTGGGAATAGGACATCAACTTGTCGTTGATGCGTACTGCCTGGGTCTTCGCGGCGCCTTGGTGCGAGCGGACCGCCTGGTGGCGGGTCGCCTGTGCCCAGGCAGTGTCGCTGCTCAACAGCGACATGAGTACAGCTGGAACGAGAACAACAATGACGGCCACCGCCGTCGTGAGTGCAATGCGGATCCGCACGGCACCTCCCTTCGTCGGGCGTGCGCTCGGCGCACGCCTGGCTCTGCTCGGTGTGGGCGGGCTCCGGCCAAATGCATTCGCGCCCCGAACGGCGAGCGGAAAGGCTTCGTCCGTTCTGGCATGTCGCCGCAGGGTGTGCGGCCGGTTGTGTACAGCCCTTCGAATGTGTTGCTCGGTGTCGTCCTCAATTCGGGGCCCCGGCGCGCGGAAGCCCATCGACGGTTCGGTCTTTACAGCCCGCAGACGTAGCGGGTCGTCCAGGGCTCCCAACCCCGCTGGGAGTAGAGCTTCAGTGCGGCCGCGTCCTGTACGGCCGCCGAGTAATCCTGCGCGGGCGAGGGGAGCCCCGTGAGGCCGTTCCACGTCCCGAACTCGAACTGGTACGCGCCGCCGTTGCCGGCGGCGTAGTTGCCGCTCGACTCGTGTTGGCGAATGCAGGCCCAGTCGGCCGTGTTGGTGCTGGTCGCGTCCGACGCTCCGCCCGACGGGGCGGGAGCCGGTGTCGCCACGGGAACGGCCCGTGCAGCCGCAGCCGCAGCCGCAGCTGCTTGCGCGGCAGCCTGTTGTTCTTGTTGCTGTTTCTGCGCCGCGACGGCCCTCAGGTAGGCGATCTCGGTGAGGTACGTCCGGACCTGTGCGGCTTCCACGGCGTTGGCGTAGGTCACCATTGTGGCGGCCTGCCGTGCTTGGGCGTACGACGTGAGTGTGTCGTCGATCTTCACCGTCCGGTGCTGGCTGATCGCCTCGTGGCGGGTCAACCGCGCCGATGCGGCGGGACTACTGGTGAAAACCGCGAAAAGGCTCGCGGGTACGGCTGTGACGGCTACGGCCGTCCCGAGTGCAATGCGGATCCGCACGGCACCTCCCTTCGTCGGGCGCGCAAGGCGCGCCAGGCTCTGCTCGGTGTAGGCGGGCTCCGGCCATTGCATTCGCGCCCCGAACGGCGAGCGGGAAGGCGTCGTCCGTTCTGGCTTGGTGCCGCAGGGTGTGCGGCCGGTTGGGTACAGCCCTTGAGTTGTTGCTGGGTGTCGTCCTCAATTCACGGTCCCGGCACGTCCGCAGGCGGGCGCGTCGAGACCTCGAGCGGTCTGGGCGATCCGGGTTGGCTATCTGCTTTCGGTATGCAGCTGGAACTCCGCTCGCAGCATGTACCCGAAAGATCAAGTCCGGATTAGCGGAGAGCAATTTACCCGACGGTCACATGAACCCTGGTTCAAGCGGCCGTTCGGGGGGCTGACCTGGTATTTTAGTTTCTTTCTTTGTGATAGCTTTCACAAAGTCCCTGGTCGGTGCGTCGCATTTAGCTGAATAACGGACATAAATTTGCCGTTAATTTCTCAAAAAAGCGCCTGACCAGTAGCAACGCTCCATCTTCCAAGAGGCGCAGAACGGCTCTGAGGCCCCTGCAGGGCCGTCCGGACGCTGCGTAGGGTCCCGTGCCGAAACGGTCGCAACGAGGAGGTCACGGGTGGCACCGAGCAACACGGTCACCGAGCAGGACCGCTACACGGTCGCAGGGCTGATCCGCCACCTGGCGCGCCAGCAAGCCGGCGCCGAGATGCTGGTGCAGGGCGACGAGCGGCGCACCTGGGCCGAGGAATTCGACATGGCCTGTCGTGTGGCGCAGGCGGCGCGACGCGACGGGCTCGACGTGGGCGACCGCATCGCCTTTCTCGACCGCAACGGCATCGCGTACTTCGACTTCCTCTTCGGCGGCTCTCTGATCGGTGCGGTGAACGTCGCGGTCAACTGGCGCCTGGCGCCGGCGGAAATGGCGGCGATCATCGACGACTCCGGCGCGCCCGTCTTGGCGATCCACGCGGGCTACCTGCCGGCATTGGCCGACATGGAGAACCAATTACCCTCCGTTCGGCGCATCGTTGTCATCGGTGACAGCGCGGCGGTCTGTGCCGACCGGCGGTCCGTGTCCTTTGAAGCCTGGATCGACGGCTGTCCCGCCGACGACCCGGGCCACGTCGGAGCACCTGATGAAGTGAGCATGCAGCTGTACACCTCCGGGACGACCGGGTTGCCCAAAGGCGTGATGCTGACCAACGCCAACCTCTCCACGGCGATCGCCGAGGCCGGCATCACGTTCCACATCGCCAGCGACACCGTGAGCCTGGTCGCCATGCCGCTCTTCCACATCGGCGGGTCGGGCTGGGCGCTGTGCGCGATGTCCCGGGGCGGGCGGTCGATCATTCTGCGCGACGTCGACCCGGCCCTCCTCTTGGAGCTGATCGCGGTCGAGCGGATCACCGAGATGTTCGTGGTGCCCGCCGTCTTGATGCTGCTGCTGGCTACCCCGACGCTGACCGCGACCGACCTGTCGAGCCTGCGGCTGGTCTTCTACGGCGCGTCCCCCATCTCCGAAGACGTCCTCGTCAAGTGCATGGCGGCCTTCGGGTGTGCCTTCTGCCAGGTCTACGGGATGACCGAGACCACCGGGGCCATCACGGCGCTGCGCTTCGAGGACCACGATCCGGACGGACCGCGACGCGGCCTCCTGCGCTCCGCCGGCAAACCACACGAGTCGGTGGAGTTGCGGGTGGTCGACCCGGACAGCGGCCGCGACGCAGCGCTCGGTGAGGTGGGGGAGGTCTGGACTCGTTCGCCTTACAACATGGCGGGCTATTGGGGGAAGCCGGAAGAGACGGCCGCGACCATCGACGGCGCAGGCTGGCTCCGCACAGGGGACGCGGGGTACTTCGACGTCGAGGGGTATCTGTACCTGCACGACCGGATCAAGGACATGGTCGTCAGCGGCGGAGAGAATATCTACCCGGCCGAGGTCGAGAACGTGCTGCTCGCCTATCCGGCCATCGTCGACGCCGCGGTCATCGGCGTCCCCGATGAGAAGTGGGGGGAGACGGTCAAGGCGATCGTCGTCCTGACCCCGGGGGAAACGCTCGACGAGGAGGCCGTGATTGCGCACTGCCGCAGCAGACTGGCTCACTACAAGTGTCCGAGCTCGGTTGACGCCACCGATGCTCTGCCGCGCAACCCGTCGGGCAAGATCCTGAAGCGTGAGTTGCGGGCGCCCTACTGGGCCGACAGGGAACGCTCGATCAACTGAGGCCGATGGAATGCCGACGCCGAGTACTCGATTCTGCTACCCGAAGGTGAAGTCGTAGGCCTCGACGCCCGGCGACACGGTCAACGTCAGCCGCCCGCTCTGGAGCACGGAGCCCGAGAACAGCGTGTAGAGCTTCGGTATGCCGGAGATCGGCACCGTGGTCAGGTGTCTGCCGTTGTAGGACACCCCGACGCTGCCGTGTCCGCTGATCACGAGGTAGACGTCGTCGGCGGTGAACTGGAGATCGAGAGTCGCGTTGGAGCCGGCCGTCGCACCCTCGTTGTGTACCGTCCAGGTGCCGCCGAAGGCGAGGCTGTTCGAGGGGATGGTCGACGGCGCGTGGTACACGATCGCCTTGTTCGGCACCACTGCGGTTCCGACCTCGTTGTTCAGGCGCTCGTCGCCGACATAGCTCTCCGGCGTGATGTCGTTGGTCGGGGTCTTGTCGGGGACGTCTGTCCGGGCGGGGAGGTCGGTGACCCCGTTGGCCGCGAGGAGCATCCTGATGTTGTCCTCCATACCGCTGTAGCCGCCCTCACCGAAGTTATAGGCACGCACGACGCCTGTGGGGTCGATCAGGTAGTCCGCCGGCCAGTACTCGTTGTTGTAGGCGTCCCAGGTGGCCAGGTTGTTGTCCACGGCGACCGGATAGTCGATGCCGAGGTTGCCGGCCGCGTTCTCGACGTTCGAGACCACGTGCTCGAAGGCGAATTCGGGTGCTGAGACACCGACCACGACCAACCCGTCGTTCTTGTAGTCGTTGTACCAGCCCTCGACGTGGGGCAGCGCCCGCTGGCAGTTGATGCACGAGTACGTCCAGAAGTCGACCAGCACGACCTTGCCGCGCAGCTCGCTCAGCGACAACGGCTGGTCGCCGGGGGTGTTGAACCAGTCGGTGATTCCCGTGAAGTTCGGGGCGCGGCCCAAGTCAGGTAGGTTCGTCTTGTTGGCCATGAACACCGAGGGCTTCTGCGGCGAGGTGGTGGTGGCGTGCGGGGAGGTCGTTGTGGTCGTCGTCGCTCCGGCCGCCAGGTGCCCGCTCTGCGAGTCGCCCTGGTCAGTCGCAGCGCAGGTGGCCTTCCTTCCCTCGAGCTTGGCGTTGGCGGCGGCGAACTGGTTCTGGTGTTCGCCGCTGAGCTGCTGCAGCTGGGTGCAGGCGGAATTCGTGGACTCGATGTGGTCCTCCAATGCGCTCGTGTATCCCGGGACGTCGCGCTGGAGGGCGCCGAGCCAGTTGAAGGCGATGGCCAGGGTGGCCACGCCGAGGATGACCCCGGCCACCTTGCGAACGGTCGGCAGGTGACTGCGCAGCGACGACCACGAGGTCGTGGCGCGCTGCGCGACGACGGCCAGGACGAGGAGCGGAATCGTGACGCCGAGCGCGTAGAAGAGTGTCACGAGGAGCGAGCTCGCTCCGACGTGATGGTGGGCAGCGGCCACCGAGATCGCGGTGAGCACCGGGCCCGCGCACGGCACAAAGACGAGGCCGAGACTCAAGCCGAGGACGAAGCCGCCCCCCTCGTTGGCGTAACGCGATGCCCCCAGCCGGGCGAACGGCCGCTCGATGACCTCGCCGACCTTGGGGACCAGGAGGCCCACCGAGAGGAGGCCGAGGAGGGCGACACCCAACCAGAACAAGAGGTCCTGGGGGAGATGGAGGAAGCCCAGCAGGGAGCTGGCGAAGAGGACAGAGAGGCTGAAGCTCACCACCAGGCCGCCGATGATCACGTAGGGCCGCCTCTTGCTCGTCCCCGTGGAACCGCCGGCCATCACGACGGGGATGACGGGGACGATGCACGGGGACAGCCCGGTGATCAGCCCACCGAGAAACGCGATGACGAGAAGCTCACCCACGCAAGTCGCTCTTTTGCGGATTGTACTCGGGCACCGGCGCCTCTCCTTCGGGGACTGTCTCTTCCGTGGAAGCTATCGGCCCACCCCCGCTGACAGGGGTCGCCCCCTTCCGGCATGACGGCGGGGCCGCCGCATTGCAGACTGTCTCACGGTGATCAACGAGAACTGGATTTATGTGGGGACCGCAATCGGCGCGGCCGGAGCCGCCGTATACCTTCGGGACACCCTGCGGGGAACGACGAAGCCAAATCGGGTGACGTGGCTCCTCTGGGCTGTCGCGCCTTTGCTCGCCGCCGCGGTGGAGCTCCGGGAAGGTGTGGGCCTGCGCGCCCTGCCCACCTTCATGGTCGGGTTCATGCCGTTGTTGATCTTCATCGGCTCGTTCCACAATTCCGCCTCCGTGTGGAAGGTGCGGCGGATGGACTACACGTGCGGCGCGGTGTCGGTGGCCGGCACGATCGTCTGGCTCGTCACCCGCAACGGCGTGCTCGCCATCACTGCCGCCATCGCCGCTGACTTCCTGGCCGGCCTGCCCACGATGACGAAGAGCTGGACCCACCCGGAGACGGAGACCGTCCACTCCTACATCGGCGCACTCATCAGCATGGTGGTCCTGTTGTTGACCGTCGACCACTGGACCTTCGACGTCGTGGCGTTCCCGCTCTTCGTCGCCTGCATGGCCACGGTCCAGTCGATCCTCGTGGGTCTCGAGCCCGGTCCGCGCTTTCGTCGCGCCCGTGGCCCGGGCGCCGCCGTCACTGGGTCGGCCTCGCCTGCGGAGGGCATGACGCGCTGAGGCCGGCTTCCTGCTAGGAAGGCGGCGACAAACGACCGAAGGGAGTCGTCCGTGCCGAAGGCCAACGTCAACGGGATCGAGATCGAGTACGTCACCGATGGTGATCCCTCTGATCCACCGCTGCTCCTCGTCATGGGACTGGGAGCGCAGCTCACAGCCTGGCCGGAGGGCTTCGTCGACGGGCTGCGGAAGCGCGGGTATTTCCTGATCCGTTACGACAACCGTGACAGTGGGCTGTCCACGAAGTTCGAGGGTCTGCCGGACATGACGGCTCTGTTCACCGGCGACGCGTCTTCGGCGCCCTATCGGATTGAGGACATGGCGGACGACGCCGCCGCGCTCCTGGCCGAGCTGGGCCTTGCCAAGGCGCACGTGGTCGGTGTGTCCATGGGCGGCATGATCACCCAGGCCCTGGTGATCAACCACCCCGAACGATTCCTCACCGCCACGTCCATCATGTCGACCACGGGCGACCGATCCGTGGGCGCCCCGACCGGCGAGGCGATGACGGCACTGCTGCGACCGGTGGCGACGAGCCGGGAGGAGGCGATCGAGGCGAGCATCGAGGGCGGTCGCGTCATCGGCTCGCCGGCGTACCCCACCGACGAGCGCCTTCTGCGGGTGCGGGCCGGTGAGGCCTACGACCGCTCCTACTGCCCGGAGGGCACCGCCCGCCAGCTGGCCGCGATCCTCGGCTCGCCGGACCGCACGGAGGGGCTCCACGGCGTGCGGCTTCCCTTTCTGGTCGTGCACGGGGACGCCGACCCACTCGTCACCCCGAGTGGCGGCGAGGCGACCGCGGCCGCTGTCCCCGGTTCGAAACTGCTCATGATCCCTGGCATGGGGCACGACCTGCCCGAGCCGCTGTGGGACGCCGTCACCGACGCCATCGTGGCCAACACGGAGCTCGCCGCCGTCTGATCGTCCGTCAGAGATCGAGCGCGTTCGCCGCCGCCACGGTGGCGAGCCAGTTCGCGCTGGGCTTGGCCGTCCGGGCGAAGGTCGTGCGGTCGACGCCGACGATCCCGAACTTCGGCCGGTAGCCGAGTGCCCATTCGAAATTGTCGAGCAGCGACCAGTACGTGTAGCCCCGTACGTCCACCCCGTCGGCGATGGCCTCGAGCACGCCGGCAAGCGCCTGGCGCACGTAGTCGATGCGCTGCGCGTCGTCGGTCGTGCCGATGCCGTTCTCAGTGACCAGGAGGGGAACAGCCCCACGCGTGTAGTCCCAGGCTCGACGCAGGCAATTGCCGAGGGACGCCGGGTAGAACTCGTATCCCATGTCGAGGACGGGCAACCCGTCCTCGTAGCCGGCCCAACCTCCGGGCCCGATAAGCATGCGCGTGTAGACCTGTACCCCGACGAAATCGTCCCCATCGGTGGCGTCGAGGAACACGTCTTCCGCGTGGTGCCGGATGCTCTCGAGCTTCTCCTCGCCTCCTTGTGCAGCCTAGTAATCGGTCATCGACAGCGTGAGGCCGACCGGCACGCCCGGCGCGCCTGCCCGGATGGTCTCGACCGCCACCCGGTGCGCCGCCGCGAAGCGGGGGGCCACGGCACGCGAGAGGGCGACGTCCTTCTTGCCCGGTGGGAACATGCCCGCGTGCCAGCCCATGGTCGCCACGATGTTCGGCTCGTTGAGGGTGCAGGCACGCGCCATGACGTCGCCCAGGGCCTCCGTGACGACACCGCAGAAACGACCGAATCGTTCGACGGCCAGGTCGGATTCCCAGCCGCCCTGATCGGTGAGCCAGTGCGGCGTCGTGAAGTGGTGGAACGTCAGCACCGGGTCCACGCCGCGGTCGCGCAGCCCGAGGCACTGACGCCGGTAGTGGGCCAGTGCGGCCCGGGAGATCTCACCCTCGGCCGGCTCGATCCGGCTCCACTCCACCGAGAACCGGTAGTTGTCGAGCCCCAGGCCGGCCACCAGATCCGCGTCCTCCTCCCAGCGGTTCCACGAGTCGCAGGCGTCGCCGGACGGCTCGGCGCAGCCCGAGCCCGGCGTGTGCTCGAAGGCCCACCAGTCGTTGTTGGTGTTGCCGCCCTCTATCTGGTGGGCCGCCGTGGCGGTGCCCCACGTGAACCCCTCCGGGAACGCTCGTCCCCGTGCCGCCTCAGCCATTTGGCGCGTCCTCTTACCTGCGTTGAGCCCCCGGGCGGCACGGTATCGTTCCCTGACAATGACGTCACATTCCTCGCCGATGACTGACGCCCCCGATACCGAGCGGTCGGAGGACCCCGCGACCGGGTCCGGCGCGGATTCTGCGCCCATGGTCGAGGCCCACGGGCTCGTGAAGCGCTTCGGTGACTTCGTCGCCGTCGACGGGGTGGACTTCAGCATCGCCAAAGGCGAGTCGTTCGGTTTCCTCGGGCCGAACGGTGCCGGCAAGACGTCGACGATGCGCATGATCTCGTGCATCAGCCCGCTCAGCGGTGGCACGCTCAGCGTGCTGGGGATGGATCCGACCAAAGACGGTCCGCGCATCCGGTCCCGCATGGGGCTTGTGCCCCAGGAGGACTCGCTGGACCTCGAGCTCACCGTGCTCGACAACCTGATGATCTACGGGCGCTACTTCGACATGCCCAAGAAGGTGATCCGCGAGCGAGCGGAGCAACTCCTGGATTTCGCGCAGCTGACCGATCGGGCCAACGATCGGGTCGACCCCCTGTCGGGCGGCATGAAGCGGCGTCTGACCATCGCCCGGGCCCTCATCTCCGACCCGGACCTGCTCATACTCGACGAACCGACCACCGGGCTCGACCCTCAGGCCCGTCACTTGCTCTGGGACCGCCTCTACCGCCTCAAGCAGGACGGGGTGACCCTGGTGATCACCACGCACTACATGGACGAGGCCGAGCAGCTGTGCGATCGACTCGTCGTCATGGACAAGGGCCGCTTCGCCGCCGAAGGCACGCCGCGTCAACTGATTGAGGAGTACTCCACGAAAGAGGTGGTCGAGCTGCGCTTTGCGCCCGGCCAGCACGAGGAGGTGGCGCCGACCCTGGCCGCGTTGGCCGAGCGCCAGGAGGTGCTGCCGGACCGCATCCTCCTCTACACCGACGACGGCGACGCCGCGCTGGCCGAGGTGGCACGAATGGGGCACGTGGCCCGGGCCACGCTGGTACGCCGGTCGACGCTCGAGGACGTGTTCTTGCGCCTGACCGGCCGCTCCCTGGTCGACTGAGACCATGACTGCCGTGGGCGACGCGGGAGCCACGCAGCGCACGGCGCTCTTCGGACACGGCGAGGATGTGCCGTCCCGTCGCCTGGCCACCCCCATGTGGTTCCGGGCGGCCCGCTACTGGGGCTACCAGTACAAACGGACCTGGCGCAGCTCGGTCGTCACCAGTTTTCTCATCCCGGTGCTCTACCTGGCTGCCATGGGTGTCGCGCTGGGCTCGCTGATCGACAAGCACTCGCACGGCGTGGACGGCGTCAGCTACGTGGCCTTCCTGGCGCCCGGCCTGTTGGCCGGCACCTGCATGCAGATCGGCACCAACGACGCCACCTACCCGGTGATGGGAGCGATCAAGTGGGTGCGTACGTACATGGCCCAGTTGGCGGGACCACTGAGCGTCTACGACGTGCTGCTCGGACACCTGGCCTGGATCGCGGCGCGCCTGGCCATCGTGAGCTCCATCTATCTGGCCGTGATGGCGATCTTCGGGGTCGTCTACTCGCCGTGGGCGATCCTGGCCCTTCCGGCCGCGGTCCTGACCGGTATGGCCTTCGCAGCACCGGTCAGTGCGTTCGCGGCCACCCAGGACAAGGACTCCTCCTTTTCGACGCTGTACCGGTTCGCCATCATCCCGATGTTCCTGTTCTCGGGGACCTTCTTCCCGGTCTCCCAGTTGCCGACATGGCTCGAGGTGGTGGCCTATCTGACGCCCCTGTACCACGGGGTGGCGCTGTGCCGCGACCTGACGCTCGGCCAGGTGAGCTGGGCGGACCTGGGACATGTCGCCTACCTGGGTGCACTGATCGCGGTTGGCTACGCCGCGGGGCGGCGGACCTTCACCAAGAGGCTGGTGGTGTGAGGCCATGACGACCTCGACCGACTCGGGCGCCGCCCTCGACCAGCGATCGCCCGGGGTGGCGGCGCGCATCACCCCGCTTGCCCTGCTGGGAGGACGCCACGCCTCCCGGGTGCTCGAGCGCAACCTGCTCGTCTACCGGCGCTCCTGGATCTTCCTCGTCTCGGGCTTCTTCGAGCCGCTCTTCTATCTCCTCTCCATCGGGGTCGGGCTGTCGCACCTCGTCGGGCCGATCAACGTGGACGGCCGGGAGATCCCCTACACCGCGTTCGTGGCGCCCGGCCTGCTGGCGTCGTCGGCCATGAACGGCGCCATGCTCGATTCGACCTTCCTCGTCTTCTTCAAGCTCAAGATCGCCAAGACCTACGACGCCATGCTGTCGACGCCCCTGGGTGTGACCGACGTGGCGCTCGGCGAGCTCAGCTGGTGCGTCCTGCGCGGCGCGCTGTACTCGGCCGCCTTCCTGGGCCTCATGGCGATGCTCGGCTACATCGTCTCGCCCTGGGCGGTCCTGTGCTGGCCGGCGGCGGTGCTGATCAGCCTGGCCTTCGCATCCGCCGGAATGGCCGGCACCACCTACATGCGGACCTGGCAGGACTTCGACATGGTCTCGCTCGCCTTCATCCCCTTGTTCCTCTTCTCGGCCACCTTCTTCCCGATCACCGTGTACCCGGGGTGGCTCCAGGCGGTCGTGCGCTGCACGCCCCTCTACCAGGGCGTGGTGCTGGTACGCGCCGCCGACCTGGGCATCTGGAGCTGGACCCTGCCGGGCCACATCGCCTACCTGCTGGCAATGGCGGTCGTCGGAGTCATCATCACCCGACGTCGGCTGGGCGCGCTCCTCCTGCCGTGACCGGCGACCCCGGACGGCCGGTACCGTAAGGGCCGATTTTCCCGATTGCTAGAGGACCGGAGGCAATGAACATCGTCGTGAGCAACGTGAAGGGCGGGGTCGGCAAGACCACCACCGCCGTGTACCTGGCCGCCGTGTCGGCGCAGCGAGGACGAGGTCCGGTGGTGCTGGTCGACGCCGACCCCCAGGGTTCGACGGCCGAGTGGTTCGACGCCGACCCGATGGATGGAGTGGAGCTGATCGAAGGCCCTTCCGTGCGCACCGTCACCAAGGCGATGAACCAGCAGGAGGGCATCGTCGTGGTCGACACACCACCCGGGGAGGGCAACGTCGTCCAGGCGGCGCTCGCCCGGGCGGACGCGGTCATCATCCCGACCCGGGCCGGCGGGGTCGAGCCCAACCGCGTCGTGACGACGCTTGCGATGACGCCGAGCAACATCCCGGCCGGCGTCGTCATCTGTTCGGCCCGGCTGGGGACCAACGACCTGGAGGCAACCGTCGCGTGGTGGACCGAGCTGAAGGTGCCGGTCTGGGGCATCATCCCCGAGCGGGTCTCCATTGCCAGCGGTCCGTCGGCCCCCCTCTCGAGCGAGGGTCTGGAGCACTACGGGAAGGTGTTGAAGAAGGCAACCGCCAGGAGCCGCTGAACCGCGCCGCTCAGCGGGCGAGCACGGCCTGCAGCTCGGCGTGGAACCGACTGTCGACCCAGGACACGGGGGCCTTGCCGTGCAGCTGCCCCGTGAGCTCCGACAGGAACCACCGGCGCACCGCGACGCTGGTGGGCGACGCCGGGAGGGTCAGGAGTCGCTGCGACAGGCCGAACTCGTCGGCCTCGTCGAGCATGGCGTCGTAGAACTCGCAGGCCACCACGGCTGACTGCGGCAGATCGAGTGTCCAGTCGAAGAACTCGACCCCGTTGTCGACCGCCATCTGCCACATGTCGTCCATGCCCGGGCCCAGGCCGTTGAAGCGGGTTCCGATCTGGGACACGAGCACGGCGAGACGCTCGGGGAGGTACGGGGCGTCGGGGGAGCTTTCCGCCCGCTCCTTCATCAGCCGGAGCTCGCGGAAGAGGGCCTCGTACTGCTCGCTCGACTTCTGAAGGAGGGCGACGGGAATCCCGAGCAGGTGCACGGACAGCTCGGGCGAGTCGCC
This sequence comes from uncultured Acidimicrobiaceae bacterium, assembly GCA_963719485.1. GTDB lineage: Bacteria > Actinomycetota > Acidimicrobiia > Acidimicrobiales > RAAP-2 > Bog-473. The sequence continues at coordinate 379,267 of OY970387.1, read as the reverse complement.
GCTGTCGCCACGGCGACTCGGTCGCGCAATGCCGGTCAGGTCGAAGCGGAAACTGCCGTCGGAGATGCTCACCGGGGCCACCGGGAAGTCGACCGGAAGCTCGAACCAGACGATCTTTCCACCGTCGACGGCCTGGACCCCCCAATTCGACGCCAGCGTGTTGAACAGCGTCAGTCCCCGCCCCGTGGCCGCGTCCTGGCCGTACTCCTTGATGGACGGAAAGGCCGGGTTGCCGTCGGCGACGTCCACCCGGATGCGGTCTGGCAAGATGTGGAGGGTCACGCACATGGAGGTCGCCGCGTGGAGGACCGCGTTGGTGACCAGTTCCGAGGTCAGGAGCGCGGCGCATCCCGTCACCTCGGCCGGCAGTCCGCGCAGGTGCGCCGCCACCCAGTGGCGGGCCACGGGGGTGCTCTCAACCACCGGCTCGAGGTGCAGCGTCGACATTCCATCTCGTCCCGTACCCACAGGCTGGGCGGTTATGCGCTCCTCGGAGAGTCCGGTGTAGCTGAGGCACAGCACCACGACATCGTCGGTGCGCTCCTCGGCGCTGAGCATGGACGCAAAGGTCGCCGCGGGGTGGTCGGGCCATCCGCCTCGCGCAACCACTGTTGCCGTGTGCGCCAACCGCTCCATCCCGTGCGTGATCACCTCGCCGCGGCGCTCGATCAGGCCGTCCGAGTACATGATGAGAGAGTCCCCGCGATCGAGCACGATCTCGTCCCGGGGCCGGGGCGCGCCGCTCAACCCGGCCGCGATGAGCAGCGAGCGCTGCATCGGGCAGAACGTGGCACTGCCGTCGGCGCGTACGACGAGCGGCGGCGGGTGGCCCGCGTTGCTCAGGACGACCCGGCCGGTCGACGGTGAGATCGTCCCCACGACGGCGGTGACCACCCTGTCCTCGATGAGGGTGTCGAACAGGCTGTCGAGCGACGAGAGCACCTCGGTCGGCGACAAGCCGGACACCGCGTACGCGCGGATCGCGCTGCGCACCTGTCCCATCAAGGCAGCCGCTGGGGCGCCCTTGCCCATGACGTCGCCCACGCTGAAGAAGACGGAGTCGTTGCTGAGTTCGAACACGTCGTACCAGTCACCGCCGGCATAGGTTCCGGCCACCCCGGCCCGGTATTCCGCGTCGAGCACAAGCCCCGCGACGTCGGGCAGCGAGTCGGGCAGCACGGCGCGCTGTAACACGTCGGCGACGACATGCTCGCGCTGGAACCGGGTGGCGTTGGACAGTGCGACACCGGCCCGGCTCGCCACCTCCGTGGCCAGCGAGACGTCGTCCGCTTCGAAGAGGCGGCCGGGTCCATCGACGAACGTCATGACGCCGATGACCTCGCCGTTGGCGGTCAGCGGCACCGCCAATGCCGTGCCGGAGCCCTGCGGGTCGGTTCCGTTCTCGTCGACAACAAGCGGCGCCAACTGCGTGCGGCCCGTGCGGAAGGCGACGGCGGCCGGCGCGTCGGAGCCGAAGGAGAGGACGTCCTCAGCCGGCTTGGCCGCGTCGGCCCGCACCGGCGCCCGGGGCTCGCGCACGTCGAGGCGGATGAGACCGCCCCCACCGGGTACCTGGACGGAGCACGAGTCGGCCAGGCGGCCCTCGACCAGGCTCATGGTCCGCCGGATCACCGTGGTCGGCTCGAGGCTGGAGCTGAGGAGGCGGGTGACCTCGGAGAGCAGGGACAGGCGCTCGCGTCCAGCCTCCGCGTCGCGTAGCGCCTCACGCTCGTGCTGGAAGACCTGGGCCCGCTCCAGCGCCTGGGCGGTCAGACCCGCCAGCGTGGAGAGGAAGCGCAGGTCGGGCTCGTTCAGCTCGGGGAGGGCAACGAAGGCGAGCGAGAGGACCCCGAGAGGCCCGATGCTGCCCACGAGCGGCTCGCTCACGATCGTTACCGGCTTGGGCAGTTCGTGGAGCACCCGCGGCACGATCTCCGCGGCGACCTCGTCCGCGACCTCCTCATCCGCATCGATGGTGGCGAGAATGGTCCGGCCGCGCGAGAAGCAGGTGCCGGCGTGGCTCCCATCGAGCGCCACCACGGTGCGGGCGAGCAGCGCGGGATGGCCGCTGCTGGCCAGACAGGCCAGGCCGCGTTCGCCGAGGGCGGGGACGCGTACAACTGCCGAGTGCGCCCCCAGCGCACGCCGACCACCGGCGATGGCCGCGTGCGCGACGTCGCCGGGTGTCGTGGCGGCGGCCAACGCCGAGCTGAGCTGGTGCAGGTGCTGGCTGCGTTCCAGGTTGACGAACTCGGTCAGCGTCAGCCGGGCCCGTTCGACCGCCTGGGCCGCGGCACCGGTGATGGTGAAGAGGAAGGTCCGGTCGGGTTCGGAGATCTCACGGTCGTCGTTCCAGTGCACGACCACGGCACCGATGGTGTGGTCCGAGACGACGAGGGGGATGATCGCGAGGGCCCGGAACCGGTTCGAGCCGAGAGACGAAGAGATGTCTGGGCGCTGCCGCTGGAGGTCGTCGATGGTCTCCGAGAAGAAGGCGACGTTGTGGCCCAGGACCGGTCCGTCGGGCTGCAAGGAGGTCAGCACCCCGTCGCTGGGGTCGTCGGGGGAGTAGCCGAAGCGGCGCAGCGTTCGGAGGACACCCCGATCGTCGAGGAGAGCGAACGTCGAGGCGTCGACGCGCAGCTCGTCGCGCAGTGCGGCAAAGACGGCGTCTGCCACCTGGGCCGGGTCGGCCGCGGTCGTGAGCGCCCGCGCCATGGCCTGCATCCGTTGCGCCGTCTCGGCGGCGACGCGCCGCCGCCTCTCGTTCCTCGTCTCGGAGCGGGCGGTCCAGAGCTGGACGTTTCGTTTCCCGCGGAGGTAGGAGATCCACATTGCCACCGCGGTGGCCGCCAGCATCGTCACGACGCGGAGCGTGTGGTTCAGCTCGCCGTAGCTGTGCGGCGGTGTGCTGATGACGAGGGCGAAGAACGCGGCCAGAAACCCAACCAGCGCCACCCGCGAGGGGCGGGCGAAGGCGGCGGCGATGAAGGGGGCGATGGCCAGGAACCCGACCAGCGACACGTTCCCGCCGTAGACCGCGAAGATGATGGCCACGACGGAAGCCCAGACCAGGGCGACGAGTGTCGCCACGGCCTCCGCCCGATCGGCGCGGTCGCTCCGAGGGGTGGCCTGAAGCTCCTCGTCTCCTGGTTCGGGCACGTACTCTCCCCCGGTCGCCACGGTGGGCTCGTTGTTGAACGCTATTCTCGCCGCCAGGCGGAGGGGGTCAAGGACATGACGTTCACCCGGGCGGCGGGGCAACTCTCCACCCCTGCGTACCTGGGGGGAACCCGGGCGGTTCCCGGGAGGTTTAGGTTGGCTCTCCGGCGGCTATAGAACGTCTGGCCAATCGGCATTGCAGTCATGCGCGGGGTGGCCGGGGATGAGCCCACAGGAGGGCGGAGTGGACCAGGATTTTCACATCGAGGAGCGGGCGGGCACCAGCCCCCCGGTGATCGCGGTGAGCGGCGAGATCGACGTCGCCACGGCCCCACAGCTCCGCGAGTGCCTGCACGGCGTCATCGCCCAGGGCGAGGCGACCGTCGTGCTCGACCTTCTCGGGGTCACGTTCCTGGACTCCACCGCGCTCGGCGTGCTCGTCGGTGCGCTCAAGCGCTGCCGGGAGCTGGGCGGTGAGCTGCATGTGGTCGTGGCGGACCCGCGCATCGTCAAGATCTTCGAGATCACGGGCCTGACCAGTGTGTTCACCATCGCCGACTCGTTGGAATCGGCGGGGGCGGCGTGACGGAGACGACCGACCGGCTCGAGAGCGGCGATCGGATCGAACTCAGGTTTCCGGCGCGCGGTGATCTCATCGTGCTCGCCCGGCTCGTCACCAGTGCAATCTCCGCCCGTGCCGGGTTCGACATCGAGGAGCTCGAGGACCTGCGGCTCGCCGTGGGCGAACTGTGCCTGCTCACTCTGCAGGGGAACGACGCGCGGCACGGAGACCTGTGTCTCGAGCTCAATGTGCTGGGTGACGCCATCGGGGTGGTGTGCACCCTCGAACGGGCCGAGATGGCATCCGAGCCTGAGCCGGAAGAGGACGAGGTCGCCCGGCTGAGCGAGCAGATTCTCGACGCGCTGGTGGACGAGCACGGACGGGAGAGCCAGGACGGCTCTGTGCGTGCCTGGCTGCGGAAGCGCCGGGGGGGGCATGCGGAGTGACGAAGGGCCGGGAACACGATCCCGGGCCGCTGCCGGACACTGCCGAATCTGACCGTCCGGCCTTCAGCCCGGCAGCGCGCGAGGAGCTGATCACCGCCAACCTGGGTCTCGCCCACCAACTCGCCCGCCGGTTCCTCCACCGTGGTGAGCCGTTGGACGACCTGGTACAGGTGGCGTCGGTGGCTCTCGTGAAGTCGGTCGACCGCTTCGACCCGTCCCGCGGCGTCGACTTCGCGGCGTTCGCGACGCGGACCATCATCGGGGAGCTGAAGCGGCATTTCCGCGACAAGGGGTGGGCGGTTCGGGCCAGCCGCCGTGTGCAGGAGCTCTACCTCGAGCTCGGCCACGCCACGGGTTCGCTGTCCCAACAGCTCGGTCGCAACCCGACCGTGGCCGAGCTGGCCGAGGCCACCGGGGCGACCGAGGAGGCGGTGATCGAGGCGATCGAAGCCGGACAGGGTTATCGCGCCGCCTCAATCGACGCCACGGAGAGCGAGGATGACCCGCTGTCGGCCCGGCTGGGCGCGCACGACGGCAACTTCGACTCGGTGGACGACAGGGCCCTCCTCGGGCCGGCCCTGGCCAACCTTCCGGCCCGCGAGCAAGCGATCCTCCGCATGCGGTTCGTCGACGGGCTGACCCAGTCGGAGATCGCCGTGGCGGTGGGAGTGAGCCAGATGCACGTCTCGCGCCTGCTGTCCTCCAGCCTCCAGAAGCTCCGGGATGGCATCGGGCAGGCCGAAGCCGGGCGGCGCTGACCGGGCGACGATATCGGGCACGCGGGGGTCCATCACCCTCCGAAAAGGGGGCCGAAGCCCCGCCCGCAGACGGGATCAGTGAAAATGTGAGGTAATTCTCGCGGGGCTTGAGTATGGTTCGGGCGAAATTCCTTTGCGAAAGGACGGGGGGCCGGCCATGGTGCATCTGGATGCGACAAGGGCTCAGAAGGACATAGGTGAGAAGGGTCTGAAGGGAGGCGCCCTCGGGCTGATCTCCTCGGTGGTTGTGGGCGTCGCCTCGACCGCCCCGGCGTACAGCCTGGCGGCCACGCTCGGCTTTGTCGTCATCGCCATCAACGGGCTGGGGGCGCCCATCATCACGATTCTCGCCTTCATCCCGATGCTGTTCATCTCCTACGCCTACAAGGAGCTGAACAACGCCGACCCCGACTGCGGTACGACGTTCACCTGGGGCGCTCGCGCGTTCGGCCCCAAGACGGGGTGGTTCGGCGGATGGGGCATCGTGGCGGCCGACATCCTCGTGATGGCCAGCCTGGCCCAGATCGCCGGTCAGTACGTCTTCCTGCTCTTCAACGCCAATGGCATCGGCACCAACCCGTCGAGCGGCTGGGTGCTGCTGGTCGGAATCCTCTGGATCGTCCTGATGACGGCGATCTGCTACGTCGGGATCGAGATCTCGGCCAACATGCAGAAGGTCCTGCTCGGGATCGAGCTGACGATCCTGATCGTGTTCGCGGTCGTCGCACTCGCGAAGGTCGGCTCGGGCAACGCACCCCCCGGGCACCTGACACCCAGCGCAGAGTGGTTCAACCCCTTCTTCCATCTGTCCTTCACCAGCTTCATGGTGGGGTTCACCCTGATGCTCTTCATCTACTGGGGCTGGGACACCTCGGTCTCGGTCAACGAGGAGACCAAGGACTCGCACCGGATACCGGGACGCGCCGCCGTCCTCTCCACCATGATCCTGCTCGTGACGTACGCCCTGGTGGTCCTGGCCTCGCAGTCCTACGCCGGCGTCGGCACGCACGGCATCGGCCTGGGCAACCCCAACAACTCGGGAGACGTGATCAACGTGCTCGGGAGGTCGGTCTTTGGCACGACGGGGTTCGGATCGGTCATGACCCACCTGCTCCTGCTGATGGTGCTCAGCTCGGCCGCGGCGTCGACGCAGACGACCATCCTGCCCACGGCCCGGACCACCTTGTCGATGGCGACCTACAAGGCGATCCCCTCTGCCTTCGGGCGTGTACACAAGCGCTTCCTGACCCCCACGGTGTCGACGGTCGTCATGGGAGCGATTTCCATCGCGCTCTATGTGGCCATGAATTACCTGTCGACGGGCAGCAGCGTCATCGGCGACTCGGTCTCGGCTCTCGGTGTGATGATCGCGTTCTACTACGGGCTGACGGGTTTCGTGTGCGTCTGGTTCTACCGCAAGAGCCTGACAGAGAGCACCCGGAGCCTGTGGCTCCGCGGCATCCTTCCGCTCCTCGGCGGCGTCATCCTGTGGTTCGCGATGTTCTGGTTCCTCTGGTACAACTGGGTCACCCCGAGCAACAGCTACACGACCTGGACGTTTCCGGGGACGCACCGGGTCATCGGCGGGGTCTTCGTGATCGACGTGGGAGCCATCGTGCTCGGCGTCGTGCTCTTCTTCATCTGCCGTGCAATCAGCCCGGCCTACTTCCGGGGCGAGATATTGAACCGTGACACGCCGACGCGGGTGCCCGAGGACCTCGGCGTTCCGGTCGGGCTCTTTGGGATCGACGAGAGCCACGCGCCGGTCGCGGCGGCGGTCGGACCCGTCGAGGACGCACCGGTCGGCAAGGAGCCCGACGCCCGATAGCCTCCCGCGCTGTGCCGCAGCGGCCGGCACGGGACCCGTGGAGGCGTCATGACGAAGAGACTGGAAGGGACCGTCGCCCTCGTGACGGGCGCCAGCAGCGGCATCGGCGAGGCGACGTCGGTCGTCCTGGCCGAGGAGGGGGCGAAGGTGGCCCTGGTGGCCCGGCGCCGCGACCGCCTCGAAGCCCTGGCCGAGCGGCTCGGCGGCGCCGCGACCGCGCTGGTGGTCGAGGCGGACGTCACCGATCCCGCCGAGGCACAGCGCGCCGTGGCCGCCACGGTGGCGGAGTTCGGCCGCCTCGACACCTTGGTCAACAACGCCGGCGTCATGCTGCTGGGGCCGATCGTCGATGCGCCACTCGAGGAGTGGCAGCGGATGGTCGGCCTGAATCTGCTCGGGTTGCTGTATTGCACGCACGCCGCGTTGCCGCACCTGTTGGCCACCGCCGAGAGCGAGCCGCGCTCGGTCGCCGACATCGTCAACGTCAGCTCGGTGGCCGGACGGGTGGCCCGCCTGAACAGCGGTGTCTACAACGCCACCAAGCACGGCGTCGGCGCGTTCAGCGAGTCGCTGCGCCAGGAGGTCACGGCACGGCACGTGCGCGTCACCCTGATTGAGCCCGGGGCGACGGCCACCGAGTTAGCCTCCCACAACCGTCCCCAGATCCTGGAGGGCATGGCCCAGACCTTCGGGGGCATCGAGATCATGCGGGCGGAGGACATCGCCGAGAGCATCCGCTATGCCGTGACCCAGCCACGCCGCGTCGCTGTGAACGAGATCCTGATCAGGCCCACCGAACAGGAGCGCTGACATCGAACGGGTCGCCGTCGTCGGCTGCTCGGGATCGGGCAAGACGACCCTGAGCCGCGCGCTGGCACGCGCCTTGGACGCGCCGAACATCGAGCTCGACGCCATCTTCCACCAGCCCGGGTGGACACCGCTCGACAACGAGACGTTCAAGGCCCGGGTCACGGAGGTGACAGGGGCGGCCCGGTGGGTCGTCGACGGCAACTACTCGACAGTGCGGGACATCGTGTGGGAACAGGCCGATACCGTCGTGTGGTTCGACCTGCCCTACGTCACGGTCATGGCCCGCACCATCAGGCGCACCCTCCGGCGCACGCTCACCCGCCAGCAGCTCTGGAACGGGAACAAGGAGCCCTGGTCCAACCTGTTCTCGTTCAAACCCGAGAAGTCGATCATCGCCTGGGCGGCCACCCGGCACCGCATCTACCGCGAGCGCTACGGGGCAGCCGAGCACGACCCGCGCTGGTCCGGGCTCCGATTCGTCCGTCTGCGCTCGCAGCGGGAGGCCGATGCTTTTCTCGCCGGGGTGGCCTCCGGCGCGCTGAAGGAGGATTGACCAATGAACCTCGAAATGGCCGGCAAGGCCGTCCTCATCACGGGAGGCACCGAAGGGCTCGGGCTGGCACTGGCCACGCAGCTGGCGTCCGAGGGCGCGGCCGTCGCCATCTGCGGTCGCGACGAGGAGCGGTTGCGCACCGCCGAAGGGGCGGTCCAGGCCGTGGGCGGCGACGTGCTGGCGCAAAGGGCCGACGTGACGCGGGCGGCGGACCTCGAGGCGTTCCTCGACGCCGCAGTGGCCCGCTGGGGGCGTGTCGACGGGGTGGTGCACAATGCCGGCCGCGCCTCGGCCGGCCCCATCGAGACGATCAACGACGCCACCTGGGAGTCCGACTTCCAGCTCAAGCTCATGGCGGCGGTGCGGCTCACCCGAATGGCGCTCCCGCAGCTCCGGGCCAGTCACGGCGCGGTGCTATTCACGCTGGCCCTGGCGGCCAAGGCGCCCGGTGGTGCGAGCGAGCCGAGCTCGGTCACCCGCGCCGCGGGCATGGCGCTCATGAAGGCGCTCTCCAAGGAGCTCGCACCCGACGGGATCCGAGTGAACGCCGTGCTCATCGGGCTCATCGAGAGTGGGCAATGGACCCGCATAGCGGCCGGCGCCGGGGCCGGCGTCCGGGAGTTCTACGAACGCTTCGCCGAGGACGCCGGTATCCCGCTCGGCCGCTTCGGCCGCGCCTCCGAGTTCGCCGACCTCGGGTGCTTCCTCCTCTCGTCGCGCGCCTCGTACCTGACCGGTGCGGCGATCAACCTCGACGGAGGACTGTCGCCGGCAGTGTGAGGCTCAGTTGTAGCCCTCGGTCTCGGTGGTGTCGCCCGAGCCGGCGGCCTCGAGCCCGACGGCGAAGCCGTCGATCATGTCCAACCGGGTGAGGGCGTCGACGTGCGCCCGGCCGTCCCCGCCCCACTTCGCCTTGGCCGCCCGGCGGGCAGACTCCATGTCCGCGGCCACCACGAACACGACCTCATGGTCCTCGCCCATGCGTCCGGGCCCGAGCTCCCCTCCCAGGAAGGCTGCGAAGAGGTGCACGCGGGCAGCGTAGCGAGTACGAAAGGGCCCATGAGTCCAGACAAATTGCAGGGAAGCACCATCGTCGTCACCGGCGTCACGGGGCAGGTGGCGCGCCCGCTCGCGACGGCCTTGGCCCGCGACAACCGCGTCATCGGGGCCGCCCGCTTCTCCGACGCCGCCGCCCGGGCCGAGCTCGAGGCCGCCGGCATCGAGTGCGTGCCGGTCGACCTGGTGTCGGGCGACGTGGACAAGCTGCCCGCGGACGCCGACTACGTGCTGCACTTCGCGGTGGCCAAGACCAACGACTGGGAGAAGGACCTGGCGGCCAACAGCGGCGGCCTGGCCTACCTGATGGAGCACCACCGGGGAGCCCGTGCCTTCCTGCACTGCTCGTCCACGGCCGTCTACAAGCCGGAAGGGCACCGTGTCTTCGACGAGGAGGGCCCGCTGGGGGACAACCACGGCGTGTGGCCGTTCCTGCGCACCTACAGCATCTGCAAGATCGCCGCGGAGGGCACGGCGCGCTGGGGGGCCGAGCGGTTCGGGCTCCCGACCACCATCGCCCGGCTGTCGGTGCCGTACGGCGACAACGGCGGCTGGCCGGCCATCCACCTGCACATGATGCTGTCGGGCCACGCCATCCCCGTCCACGTCGACGCGCCGAGCGTGTACCACCCGCTGCATGCCGACGACATCCTGGCCATGGTGCCCCGCCTGCTCGCCGCCGCCGCCGTGCCGGCGGTGACCGTGAACTGGGGCGGGAGCGAGCCGGTCAGCATCGAGGAGTGGTGCACCTACCTGGCCGGGTTGGCGGGCACCGAAGCGCGTTTCGATCCCACGGCCAACACGATCGACAGCGTGCAGATCGATACGACGCGCATGCACGAGCTGGCCGGCCCGACGAGCGTCCCCTGGCGCGAGGGGATGCACCGCATGGCCAAGGCGCTGCACCCCGACCGCGTGCAGTGACCGCGCCGCGCACCGGTGACCCGGGCGCGATCCGCTTCGAACGGTCCGACCCCGAAGAGTCGCCCGCCTCGGAGTTGCTGGCCGCCATGCGGGCCGAGCTCAACGACGTCTACGAGACGTTCAGCCGGCTGGACAACCCGCCGCTGGCCCCGGCGGAGCTGCGGGCGCCCGGCGGTGCGTACGTGGTGGGGTACGAGGGATCGGCGGCCGTCGCCGGGGGAGGCGTGCGTCGCCTGTCCGAGGGGGTGGGTGAGATCAAGCGGATGTACGTGTACCCGGCCGCACGCTCACGCGGCGTCGCGGCGGCGCTCCTGGCCGCACTCGAGGAAACGGCCCGGTCACTTGGCTACGAGGCGGTGCGTCTCGACACCGGCCCCAAGCAGGTCCACGCCCTTCGCATGTACCGCCGGGCGGGGTACGTCGAGGTGCCGCCGTACAACGACAACCCGTTCGCCTGCTTCTGGGGCGAGAAGCGGCTGCGCTGAAGCCGGGAGAGTCAGAACGTCCAGACCTCCACGACCTGCTGCGTCTCGGGTACCCCGCCCGTCCCCTCGTAGGTGGCGCGGGCGGCCTCGTTGTCCCAGTCGGTGATCACCCACATGCCGTAGCAGCCGGCCTCCCGGGCGACGGCGGCCAGGCGCTCGACGAGGGTACGCCCGATGCCGCGCCGCCGGAATTGCTCGTCGACAGCCAGCTCGTAGAGGAACATCTCGGTGCCCTTGTCGGGGTGGGTCACCTCCACGCCGCTGACGAACCCCACCGCCCGCTCCTCCTCGTAGGCGATAAGCAGGTGGTGGCCGTCCTCGACGAGGAAGCGCCTGGTCGCGTCGGGCCGGGCCGGGCCGTCGAACAGATGCGAGGCCGCCGCCACGAGTCCGTCGTCGCCGGGGCGGAGCACCCGGATGTCCATCGTCAACCGCGTTCGGGACGCGCCTGCAGCGCCGCCCAGGCCATGACGAGCTGCAGCGGGAGGCGTCCCCAGGCGACGGCGCGGCGGTCGGACGGGCCGCGGTTGCGTCCCGTCCCGGCATCGAGCGCCATCTGGACGTTGGCCGGGAACACGGCGGCGAGGGTGGCGATGCTGGCCGCGGCCGCCCAGCGCGTGCGCCGGGCCAGCCCGGCTGCGCACACCAGCTCGACCACCCCGCTCGCGTAAATGAGGCTGGTGTGGTGCTGCTCGGGGATGGCGCGGGGCATGATCGACGCGAAGACCCGGGGGCGGGCCAGGTGCACGATCCCGCTGGCCACAAACACGGCAGCCAGCGCGATCGGGGCACGACGCCGGAGGCGAACCACCATCGGGACTGTACTGTGGCGGCGTGCCCACCCAAGTGACGATCATCGGCGGCGGCAGCTACCAGTGGGGCCCGGAGTTGATGGCCGATCTCTTCGGGACGCCGGCGCTGTCCGGCATGCACCTGGTGCTCGAGGACATCGACCCGGCGCCGTTGCCCAAAATGGAAGCGCTCGCCCACAAGCTGAACGAGGCCATGGGCGCCAAGGCGACGGTGGCCACAACCACCGACCTGCATGCGGCCCTCGATGGCGCCGACTTCGTCATCGTCTGCATCTCGACCGGGGGCTTCCGCTCCATGGCGGTCGACCTCGACGTGCCGGCGGCCCACGGCATCACGCAGGCCGTGGGCGACACCGTCGGCCCCGGTGGGATCAACCGCGCGCTCCGCAATGTCCCCGTCCTCGTCGGCATCGGCAAGGCCATGGAGGAGCGCTGCCCCGACGCCTGGCTCTTCAACATCACGAACCCCATGACGGCGCTGACGCGCGCGGTGTGCCGGGAGACCAGCATCAAGACCGTCGGGCTCTGCCACGAGGTGGGCAACTTCTGCATGGACCTGGCCATCGCCATGGGCCGTCCCTTCGAGGCCGTCTCGGCGTCGGTGACGGGCGTCAACCACTTCCCCGTGCTCACCTCGCTCGAGGTCGACGGCGCCGACGGCTTCGACGCGCTGCGCCGGTTGGTGGACGAGGTCGGTGGCCTCGAGTCCCTGGCCCCGTACCCCGGGCGGCCCGAGGCGGACAAGTTCTCGAAGCTCGACTTCGCCGAGCGCCACCTCTTCAAGCTGACGCTGCTCGACCGCTGGGGCACCTTCCCGGCGGCGGGTGACCGGCACATCGCCGAGTTCGTCTCCTTCGCGCTCACGCCCGAGTCGGACTGGGGCGCTGCGTACAACATCGCGCTCAGCCCGATCTCGCGGCGTGAGCAGCACCAGGCGGAGTACGTGGCCGACGTCGATGCCTGGCTGGCCGGCACCAAGGACCTGCAGACCTGGCAGTCCGGCGAGCTGCCCTCGCCCCTGATTGAGGCCATGCTCACCGGTGAGCCGTTCGAGGCGCCGGTGAACATCCCCAACACGGGCCAGGCGGTCGGCCTGCCGGCGGACGCCGTGATCGAGTCGATCTGCGTGATCGACGGTGACGGCATCCGCGGCCGTGACCGCTCGGCGCTGCCCTCCCCCTACGACGAGATCGTCCGCCGCCAGGTCGCCACCCAGGAGCTCACGGTCGAGGCGGCGCTGCGGGGTGACCGCACGCTCGCGGCCGAGGCCTTCGCCCTCGACCCGCTGGCCGGCCGGGGTGACCTGCGGGCCACGGACGCCATGGTGGACGAGCTCCTCTCGGGCACGGCGGAGTGGCTGCCCCAGTTCGCATCGCGCTGACCGGGACGTCGGGAGGGACACGCATGCGCATCGGATTCATCGGGCTCGGCGCCATGGGCCTGCCCATGGCGGGCCACCTCATCCGCGCCGGCCACGACGTGACCGTCGCCTCGCGGGGCCGGGGCCCGATCGACACCGCCGTGTCCGAGGGCGCGGCCGACGGGGGATCGCCCCTCGGCGTCGCCGAGGCGTGCGACGTGGTCATCCTGTGCGTCCCCAACTCGCCCGAGGTGGAGCAGGTCGTTGGGGGGATGCTGCCCGCCCTCGGCGCCGGCAAGACCGTCGTCGACTGCTCCACCATCGACCCCGAGGTGGAGCGGGCCCAACACGACCGGGTGGCGGAGACCGGAGCGCGCTATCTCGACGCGCCGCTGTCGGGCGGCACGGGCGGCGCGCAGAAGGGCACGCTCACGCTGATGGTCGGCGGCGACGCCGCCACGCTGGCCGATACCGAGCCGGCCTTCGAGCCCTTTGCCGGGCTCGTTGTGCACGTGGGCGGTCCCGGGATGGGCCAGGTCGTGAAGCTGTGCAACCAGGTGATCTACGCCGCCCAGATGACGGCGACGGCCGAGGCGACGGCGATGGCGGTCCGGTCCGGGGTCGACATGGAGAAGCTGCTGCTGGTCCTCACGCACGCCACCGGGGACTGCGTGGCGGTGCGGACCCGCCTGCCCGTGCCGGGCGTCATCCCCGAGAGCCCGGCGTCGAACGGCTGGCAGCCGGGCTTCATGACCGACCTGATGGCCAAGGACCTCGACCTCGCCATGGCCTACGCCGTGCGCTGCGGCGTACCGGTGCCCACCACGGCGACGGCCCGCCAGCTGCTCACCGCCGCCAGTGCCGCCGGCTACGGGCGCGAGGACTTCTCCGCCCTGGCCAAGGTCGTCCTGGCGCTGGCGGGCGGCCAGTGACGAACCCCGCCCCGCTGCCCACGCCGGCCCTCGTCCTCGCCGCCGACCACCGTGCCCGCGCTGTGCTCACCACCGAGAACTGGGCCGAGTTCTTCGGCGCGCTGGCCCAGGCGCTGCCCTCGTGCGACGCGATCCTGGCCACCGCGCAGCCACTGGCCGGTCTGGCTGCGGCGGGCCACCTCACCGCGTTGCACCGCACCTACCTGTCCATCAACCGCACCGGCCTGGCCGGCTCGGTCTTCGAATTGGACGACCGCCTGGTGGCCAGCGTGCCGCGCGCGGCAGCCGACGGCTGGTCGGGCGTGAAGCACATGACGCGCATCGACATGGACGACCCGCTGACGGCCTCCGCCCTCGAGTTGCTCGGCCAGGTGCTCGAGCAGTCGCGCCAGGCGGGTTTGGAGGCGCTGATCGAGCCGCTGGTGTGGCAGGAGGGGAGGATCCGCCGGGACACCGACGCCATCGTGATGGCGGCGATCATCGCCCACGACATGGGCGCGCCGGTGCTCAAGGTCCCCGTGCCCGCCGTGCCACCGGGAGCCGAGCGCCAGCGCGCCGTGGCCCGGGTGGTGGCCAGCGTGGGTGTGCCCGTCCTGTTCCTGGGCGGCCCGATCACCTCCGGGGGCGCGCCCAGGTCCTCGAGGAGGTGCGCGACGTGATGGAGGGCGGGGGAGCCGGCATGGCCATGGGCCGCACCATCTATCAGGACTCCGACCCGGCCGAGGTGGCCGGCCTGGTGCAGGCGCTGGTGCACGGCCGGTGATCCTCACCATCGACTTCGGTACCACGGTCACCAAGGTCGGCCTGTGGGGCGACGACGGGATGGTCGCGCTTGCCCGTTCCGAGCTCACCACGACCTACCCGCAGGTGGGCTGGACCGAGCAGGACCCCCTGCGCTGGTGGACGACGGTGGTCATCGCCTGCGCCGAGGCCCGCGCGCTGGCACCCCGCGCCTTCGGCGAGGTCGACGTCGTCGCCTGCTCGGGCGCCCGGCAGACCTTCGTCCCGGTGAGTGCGCAGGGCGACCCGATCGGCAAGGGCATCCTGTGGTCGGACCACCGGGCCGCCGCCGAGGCGCGGGTGCTGGCCGAGCGCATGGGGGGCGACGACATCAACCGGGCCCGCACCGGGATCCCGCTCGACGCCGGCGCGGTGGCGGCCAAGCTGGCCTGGCTGGCCGAGCACGAGCCCGAGCGCATGGTCGCCGCGCACGTGATCCTGTCGCCGCGCGACTTCATCGTGTACCGCTTGACCGACCAGCTGGTCACCGACGCCACCTTCGCCTCGCGCAGCGGGCTGTACGACTTCGACGGCAACGCGGTGCGCGAGTTGGCCGGGCCCGCGCTGGGCAAGCTCCCCAGTGTCGTCCCCCCCGACACGGTGGTCGGCCAGCTCAAGCCCGTGCCGGGAGCGGAGCTGGGGCTGCGACCCGGGATCCCGGTGGTCATCGGCGCCGGCGACCGCCAGTGCGAGGTGCTGGGATCGGGCGCCTCG
Organism: uncultured Acidimicrobiaceae bacterium; assembly: GCA_963719485.1. GTDB lineage: Bacteria > Actinomycetota > Acidimicrobiia > Acidimicrobiales > RAAP-2 > Bog-473. Next base: position 364,085 of record OY970387.1, on the reverse strand, counting down.
GAGGACCACCCGATGGTGAGCTGGGGCACCACCGGCAACGTGTCGGTGCCGGTGCAAGAGCGCCCCGTGCCCTCGCCGGCGGGTGCCGTCGTGACCCGCGCCGCCGACGGGGGATGGCTGCTGGAGGGCGGGTTGTCCGCCGCCGGCTCTTTCCTGGCCTGGCTGGGTCGCCTGCTCGATCACAGCAACGAAGAGTTGGGACGCCTGGCGGCGGAGAGCGGGCCCGGCGCCCGCGGCGTGGTCGCCGTGCCGTGGCTGGACGGTGCGCGCGCCCCGTGGTGGCGGGACGACGCCCGCGCCGGCTTCCTGGGCCTGGGCGCGGCGCACGGCGCCGCCGACATGGCCCGCGCCGTGGTCGAGTCCGTCGCCTGGGACGTGCTGCGGGTGATGGAGGTGGTGACCGTGGGGCGCCTCGGCGGCTCGACCGCCGAGGGGGTGACGCTCGGGGGAGCCGGATCGGGGCTGCCGGTGTGGGTCGAGGTCCTGACGTCGGTGCTCGGCGTGCCGGCGCTGCGCCACCGCTCCGGCGAGGCGGCGTCGGCCGGCGCCGCGCTGTTGGCCGGCAAGGCGCTGGGCATGGGGCTCACGCTCGACCAGCTCGATCCCGTCGAAGCGGTGATCACGCCGGACCCCGGCGCCGTCGAGCTCTACCGCAGCCTGCGGCCGCGGGTCGACCACGTGGCCTACTCCGTGCTGGCCGCCACCGAGTCGCTGCCCGGGTCGGACGACATCGGTCGCTGAACCCGTGCGCGTCGAGCTGGCCTACGGCCGCCACGGCACCTCGGTCGAGGTGCCCGGGAGTGCCGAGGTCGTCGTCCCGCTGGAGGAGCCGGGCCTCGAGGACGAGGCGGGGGCGATCACCGACGCGTTGCGCAGGCCGCGGGCCGGACCACCCCTGGCCGATCTGCTGGCGCGGGCGGGACGGGTGGCCGTCGTGTTCCCCGACCTGACCCGGCCGATGCCGAACCGCACCGTGCTGCCGCCGCTGCTGGAGGAGCTCGCCCGTGCCGGCGTGCCCGATGCGGCCGTCACGCTCCTGTGCGCCACGGGGACCCACCGCCTGGCCACGGCCGAGGAGATGGGGGAGCTCATCGGGACCGATGTCATGGCCCGCTACGACGTGATCGACCACGACGCGGCGGACGAGGCGGCGCACGTGGCGGTCGGGGAGGTGGAGGGCACGCCGATCCTGCTGCAGCGCGAGTACGTGGAGGCTGACGTGCGCATCATCACCGGCTTCGTCGAGCCCCACTTCTTCGCCGGCTTCAGCGGCGGGCCCAAGGCGGTCTGCCCGGGGCTGGCCTCCACCGCCACGATCCTGGAGGCGCATCATCCCCGCCGCATCGCCGATGCGCGGGCCACCTTCGTCACCCGCGCCGGCAACCCGGTACACGACTTCGTCCGTGCCGCCACGGCGCTGGCGCCCCCGCACCTGTCACTCGACGTCGCCATCAACCGGGCGCGCCGGGTGACAGCGGTCTTCGCCGGCCTGTTGCCGGCCGCCCACGACGCGGCCTGCGCCCACGTGGAGTCCTCGGCCGTGCGCCGGGTCGGTGCCCCGTTCGACCTCGTGGTGTCGACCAACGGCGGGCACCCGCTGGACCGCAACCTCTACCAGGCCGTCAAGGGCATGGCGGCCGCCGACCGGATCGTGCGCGACGGCGGGATCATCGTCATGGCGGCGGCCTGCGGGGACGGGGTGCCCGCCGGGGGCGCGTTCGCCCGCATTCTGGCCGGCGCCACCAGCCCGGACCAGCTCGCCGCGGCATCCGGGGGGCCCGAACTCGACCGCTGGCAGGCCCAGGTCCTCGGTCGCGTCCTGGCCCGGGCCGAGGTGCACCTGCACAGCGCCGGCCTCGACGCATCCGCCATCGCCGGCGCCCTGCTCATTCCCGCGCCGGACCTCGACGGCGCGGTGGCGGCCGCGCTGGCCCGCCTCGGCCCGGACGCCCGCGTCGCCGTGATTCCCGAGGGCCCGCTCACGGTGGCCACCGTGGCCGGCCCGGAGTGAGGACGAGCAGCCCTTACCTGACAGCGGTGTCAGAGATAGAGTCCCAAGCCGGTGACCGACGATCCGCTGTTCGATTTCGCCGTCCCTGAGGATCTCCTGCGCGAGGCGGTCTCCCAGGTCAAGGACGCCGACGTCGTGGCGGACCTCGAGGTCATGCCGGGCACGGGCGAGGGCAAGCCGCCACCGCTCATCGCCATCCTGAAGAAATCGGGTTACGCGCCACTGGTGCTCCTGACGGCGGCGGCGCTGGTGCCGGGCACCTTCGGCAACGGGATCGCCCTCATCGGCAAGAACCTCGAGACCTCGTTCCACATGTCCAACGCCTCGCTGGGGGCCGTGGCCTTCATCGCCCAGGTCTCCCAGCTCCTCTGGGCCGTTCCCCTGGCGCTGTGGGCCGACCGGGGCAGCCGCAAGCTGGTGGCGGGCGTCGCGCTGCTGGTCTTCGCCGGCTTCGGCAGCCTGATGGCTATCTCGCCCAACGTCTGGTGGTTCGCCTTCTTGTATCTCGCCGCCTCCGTCGGCACCGGCGTGAACAACACGGTGCACAACTCGTACCTGTCCGACGCCTACCCGACGGAGTCGCGGGGGCGGGTCTTCAGCTGGCACAACCTGTCCGACCCGCTCTCGCAGACGATCGGGATCCTGATCTTCGGCTACGTCGTGACGGTCTCGCACAACTGGCGCTACGGGCTCCTGGTTGCACTGGCCGGCATCCCGCTGGGCTTCGCCCTCTTCACCCTGCGCGAGCCGGAGAAGGGCGCCAACGAGGCCAGCCACATCCTCAAGGCGTCGGGCATGGACCTGCAGGCGCAGCAGGAGAAGGCGCCCCGCGTCCTGCTCGGCTCCGCGGTGACCCGGCTGCTGCGGGTCCGCTCCCTGTACTACGAGCTCGTGGCCGTCGCCATCCTCGGCTTCGCCGGCACGGGTGCGCCTCTGTTCGGCAACCTCTTCTTCATCGACAAGTTCCACCTCGACACCGCGTCGCGGAGCGAGGTGTACGCCATCATCGGCCTGGCCGCCTTCCTCGGGCTCCCGGTGGCCTACGTCTTCGGCGACCGCTACTTCCGCCGCGCCCCCCAGCGACCGCTGGTCATCGCGGGGTTCTGCATCACCGCCTACGGCGGGCTCTACGTCCTGTCGCTCTACGTGCCCCAGCTCTGGATGGTCGTGACCCTGCAGTTCCTGGCCGCGGCGGCGGTGTCGCCGCTGGCCATCTGTATCTTCCTGACGCTGGCCGCCACCGCGCCGCCCGAGATGCGCACCATCTGCTTCGCCATGTTCGGGGTCTATTCGCTGGTGTTCGGCGGCTTCGCGGGCTCAGTGGTGCTCGGTGCGGTGTCCGACGCCATCGGCGGCCTGCACGGCATCGTCGTGGCCCTGACGATCATCTTCCCCGTCTGTGCCGTCGGTGGGCTCCTCCTCATCATCGGGTCCCGCAGCGTGCGCCGCGACATCACGTTGGTGATCGAGGACGTGATCGAGCGCTACACCGAGGGCAAGCGGCGCCAGGCCGGCGGCGACATCCCCGCCCTCCAGATCCACAACCTCGACTTCTTCTACGGCACCAACCAGGTCCTCTTCGACGTCAATCTCGAGATCGAGGAGGGGGAGATGGTGGCGCTGCTCGGGACCAACGGCGCCGGCAAGTCGACGTTGCTGCGCGCCGTCTCGGGCCTGTCCCACCCGCACCGCGGCGTCGTCCGGCTCTTCGGGATGAACGCGACCTATCTGGAGCCCGAGCAGATCATCGACGAGGGGGTGGCGCTCCTGGTGGGAGGGAAGATGACCTTTCCCGGGCTCAGCGTGCGCGACAACCTGCGCATCGGCGGCCACACGCTGCGGCGGGACCGGTCCCGGGCCCAGCGCGCCCACGACGAGGCGCTGGCCGCCTTCCCGGAACTCGCCGAGCGGCTGGACCAGCCCGCCGGCACGCTCTCGGGCGGTGAGCAGCAGATGCTGGCGCTGTCGCGGGTGATGATGACCGGACCGCGCCTGTTGATGATCGACGAGTTGGCTCTCGGCCTGGCGCCCATGACGGTGGAGCGGCTGATGGGCATGGTGCGCCGCATCAACGAGTCCGGGACGACGGTGATCCTGGTGGAGCAGAGCCTGAACCGCGCGCTCAGCCTGGCCCAGCGCTGCTTCTTCATGGAGCGTGGTGAGATCCGCTTCGACGGGCCGACCGCCGAGCTCATGGCCCGCGACGACCTCCTGCGCCCGGTCTTCCTCGGTACTGCGACCGCCGGGCTCACCTAGGCGCCCGTGCTCGCGTTCTCGGCTCCGAACTTTATCCTCATTCAGGGAGTCTTCTACGGCCTGGGGTACGGGTTGCTGGCGCTGGGCCTCGTGCTGGTCTACCGCACCAACCGCGTCCTCAACTTCGCCCAGGGCCAGATCGGCGTCATCGCCGCCGTGTTCCTGGTGAAGCTGACGGGGGACTTCCATTTCAACTACTGGTTCGCCCTGGTGCTCTCCGTCGGACTGGCCGCGCTCACCGGCGCCCTGTCGGAGCTGGTGCTGCGCCGCCTGTTCAGCCGGCCCCGCGTTCTCGTCATGGTGGCCACCATCGGGTTGAGCTACGTGCTGCTCGCGCTCACCGCGCTGCCCTTCATCCGGCCGTCGAACCTCTACAAGCCGGCGCCGGTTCCCTTCGACCTGTCGTTCTCGCTCGGCCCGTTCATCATCACGCCCACCGAGGTGCTCACGCTCATCGTCGCCCCCATCGTGACCGTGATCCTGGTGCTGGCGGTCCGGTTCACCTCGTGGGGGCTGGCCATGCGCGCCATGTCGGAGAACGCCGACTCCGCTCGGCTCTCGGGCGTGTGGATCCGCCGCACCTCCACGCTGACCTGGACGGTGGCTGGCGCTCTGTCGGCCTTCACGGCCATCCTCAACGCCCCCAACCAGACCAGCGCTCTGACGCAGGCGCTCTCGCCCGACCTGCTGCTGTACGCGCTGACGGCGGCGCTCATCGGGGCGATGATCAACCTGACCGTGGCCTTCATCGCCGGCATCGGCATGGGGGTCTTCCTCGAGATCCTGGAGTGGAACGTCCCCTCGCCCGCCAAGCAGCAGCTGGTGATCTTCATCGTCGTCATGGCCGTGCTGCTGGTCCGGGTCGGGGCCTTGCGCAAGGGGGCGCGCACGGGGGAGCGGAGCACCTGGCAGCACGGCGCGGCCACCACCATGCGGGCCGGGGTGGATCAGCTGCGCCGCCGGGTCTCGGTCACCGGGATCTGGTTCGCCATCGGGCTCGCCGTCCTGTTGCCCTTCGTACTGTCGGTGGGCAACAACGTCCTGTTCAGCCAGATCTGCATCTTCTCGGTCATCGCGTTGAGCCTCACCATGCTCACGGGTTGGGCGGGCCAGGTCTCGCTGGGCCAATTCGGCCTCGTCGCCGTCGGCGCGCTGGTGGCGGTCCACCTCGGCACCTCGCTCCCGTTGCCGATCGTCATGCTCTACGGGGGAGCGGTGACCGCGCTGGTGGCCGTCATCGTGGGGTTGCCCGCGCTGCGCATGCCCGGACTGTTCCTGGCCGTCACGACGCTCGCCTTCGCCATCTTCATGCAGAGCGCGGTGCTGGCCACGCCCTGCTTCACCGTGCCGGGCATCGACAAGACCCTCTGCACCGGTTTGCCCAACCCCGGGTACACGTACCTCGGGCGCCCCTCGCTGTTCGGCATCAGCCTGGCCTCGCAGCAGTCGTTCGCCTGGTTCTCGCTGGGCGTGCTGCTGCTGTCCATCTTCATGGTGCGGATCTGGCGCGACAAGGGCGTGGCGCGCCGCCTCGTCGCCGTGCGCGACAACGAGCTGACTGCGGCGGCCATGGGGATCCCCATCCTGCGCACGAAGCTGCTGGCCTTCGGCCTCTCGGGCTTCATGGCGGGCTACGCCGGCGTCTGCTTCGCCTTCGCGACCCAGCAGCTCAACAACACCGACATCACGTTCGACCCCACGACCTCGTTCGTGATCATCTCCATGGTCGTCATCGGCGGACTGGGCTCCATTTCCGGGGCCATCCTCGGCGCCATGTACCTCGAGGGCCTGCCCGCCCTCTTCGGCGCCAACCAGACGATCCAATTCATCACGAGCGGTCTGGGCCTCATCGCGTTCATCCTCTACCTGCCCGGAGGGTTGGCCGAGCTGCTGCACCGCTCCGGCGACCTGGTCACGGTGGGGATCCGCGCCGCGCAGGGGCGGCTGAGCTCCCGCCACGCCGGGCCTCCGGTCGCCCCCCTGGTCGCAGCCGACGGGGCCGAGCGGTGACGGCGGTCGTCGAGCACGCGGTCCCGGTGCACCCGGCCCGTCTCCGCGTCGACGGGGTCGACGTGCGCTTCGGCGGCGTCCACGCGCTCAACGGGGTGACGTTCGACGCGGCACCCGGATCCATCGTGGGATTGATCGGAGCCAACGGCTCGGGCAAGACGACGACGCTCGACGTGATCTCGGGACTGGTGGCGCCGCAGTCGGGCACCGTGCGCCTCGACGACACGGACCTGGCCGAGTATCTGCCCGAGGAGCGCCTGAGCGTGGGCATGGTCCGCTCCTTCCAGGACTGCCTGCTGTTCCCCGAGCTCACCGTGCTCGACGTCCTCCTCCTGAGCGAGGACGCGCGTCGAGAGGTGGCGGTGCTGTCGACCACGCTCCGCCTCCCCTGGGCCCGGCGGGCCGAGCGGCGCAAGCTCGAGGCGGTGGACCAGGTGATCACCGCCTTCGGGCTGGAGCGGTTCCGCCACCACCGCACGGCGGAGCTGTCCACCGGGACGCGCCGGGTGGTCGACCTGGCCTCCATCGTCCTGGCTCAGCCGCGGCTCCTGTTGCTCGACGAGCCCACGGCGGGCATCGCCCAGCGTGAGGCCGAGGCGTTCATCCCGCTGCTGCGCCGGATCCACGAGGTGGCCGACACCACCATCATTCTGGTCGAGCACGACGTGCCCCTTGTCTTCGCGCTCTGCTCCACGGTCGTGGTCATGGAGCTCGGCCGGGTGGTGGCCACAGGCCCCCCCGACGTCATCCGCGCTGACCCGAAGGCTCTGGCCGCCTACCTTGGTGCGAGCGACGAGGCCCTGATGGCTTCAGGTCCGATGGGGGAGGGCGGCGACTCCGGCCGCAACGAAAGAGGGTGAGCATGGAAACGAGCATGGAAGTTTCTGCGCACCGGGGGCCGGTCTTCCATCCCCTGGCGCCGTTGGGGCGGTCCTGGCGGCGCCTGCGCCGGCGCCCCCGCGCCACGCAGGTGCGCACGGCGCTGATCATCATTGCCATCGTCGTCGGGCTCGTCGCCTGGCTCGTGCTGGCCCCCGCGGGCACACCGGGCGGGTCGGGCACGGCCGGCGCGGCGGAGGCGGCGTCGAGCACCAGTGCGACGCCGGTGACGCAGGCCAGCACCAGCAGCCGCGGCGTCAGCGCCACCAGCATCAATGTGGTGTTCCCCATCGTGGCCATCAACAGCCTCGCCGGGAAGGAGGGCTTCGCCGCGGACAAGGAGTTCAACGAGCAGATTGTGGCGATCCATCTCTACGTGAACCAGATCAACAACAGCGGCGGCGTCAACGGCCGCAAGATCAATCCGATCATCGTGCAGTTCGACCCGACCAACGACGCCAACATGCAGTCGCTGTGCCGGCAGTGGACCCAGGGCAGCCCGGCGGCCTTCGCGGTGATCGACGGCATCGGCACCTGGGAGCAGGACAACCAGCTCTGTGTGGCCCAGCAGGGCCAGACGCCGCTCCTCAGCGCCTGGTCCACCACGACGAACTGGACCAACCTCGGCTCGCCCTACCTGTGGTGGACGGGAGCAGACATGGCGCCCGTCCTGGCGGCCGTGGTGCAGTGGGGGCAGAGCTCGGGCCGCCTCGGCCACGGGAAGAAGGTCGGCGTCGTCGTGTCGGACCAGGCGGCCGACCAGGCCGCGCTCAACGACTTCCTGCTGCCCGACCTGAAGAAGGCCGGCATCACCCCGCTGGTCGAGACGGTGGCGGGCAGCGCCAACCAGACCGCCACCACCAACTCCAACGCGCAGCTGGCCGTGGAGAAGTTCAAGGCGGCCGGCGTCCAGTCGGTGATCCCCCTGCTCCCCGAGAACGCGTTCTTCCCCTACATCGGGGCCGAGAACTCCCAGCAGTACTACCCGCAGCTCCTCCTGAGCGACTACCAGTCGACGATCGAGGTGGCGCTCGGGCTCATCCCGGTCCCGTACGAGCAGGCGCTCAACGGGCAGGAAGGCGTGACGACGGAGACCCTGGGCGGCATCGACGACAACCGCCCTCAAGCCCAGGGCGGGTACGACCCCGGCACGCGGTCGTGCTACACGACCTGGCACGCCTTCCATCCGAAGCCGATTGCCGGCACGCTGTACCACTACATCGAGGAGCAGGGCCCAATTCAGGCCTGGTGCGGCGCGATCCGGCTCTTTGCCACTGCGGCCAAGGACGCCGGCAAGAACCTGAACCGGCGCACCTTCGTGGAGGCCATGTCGAAGATCACGAACTACCCGGGCACGCTCTCGCCCGTCTGGAGCTTCGGCCCCGACAAGTTCTACGGACCCACGCAGTACCAGGTCGTCAAGGTGCACAACAACGTGCCCCCGACCACCCAGTGCAAGCATCCGAAGGCTCCCAAGGCCCAGGGCACGTGCTGGGTGACGGTGCAGCCGTTCAAGCCCCTGCCGACGACGGCAGGGTGACGCCCGCGGGACGGACCGTGCCCGATCCCGGTGCCTGGGTCCTCGTGCTACCACGAGGCCCCGGCACCTGCTGACCCCATTGGCGATCGACTGACGTTCGTGCAGGCTGGCGGCATGGACCAGGGCGGCGCGGCGCGGAGTCCCTCGGCCCTGCGGACCGCCCGGTACAGATCGGTCGTGGGCTGGCGGCGGCAGCGGGCCGGCTACGCGGTGCTCGTGCTCCTCATCGGCCTGGCCGGTGGCGTGGCGCTCGGGTCGATCGCCGCGGCGCGCAGGACGGCGTCGTCGTACTCGACGTTCCTGGCGGGGACGAACCCGTCCGATTTGATGATCGAGCCCGCGGGCGGTTCGGCCCCACCTCAGGCACACTTGGCGCAGCGACTCGAGGACGCTGTGCGCAAGTACCCGCAGGTGACGCGGGTCGAGAGCTACGAGGAGCTGAGCGCGGCGCTCGTGAAGCACGGGAAGGTCGAGCCGAGCGGCCTCGGCGACGTCGTTCTCGTCAGCAGCGTCGACGGCCTCCTCTTCAATCAGGACCGCTTCACCGTCACGAGCGGGAGGATGGCCGATCCGGCCCGCGCCGACCAGGTGGTGGTGACGCAGACCGCCGCCTCCGCGCTGGGTCTGCACCTGGGGCAGAGCCTCCCCGTGTCCATCGATGCGAGCTCGAATGCGAGCTCGGCCCCGGGTCGGCGGATGGGACTCAAGGTCGTCGGCATCGGCCTGCTGAATCGAGAGGTGGTGCAGGACCAGATCGCGAAGTTCCCCACCTACATCGTGGGGACGCCGGCTCTCGCCCGGTCGCTGGCCTCTGACAGCAAGACCCAGGTCTACCTCGGCGTGCAGCTGCGACGGGGTACGGCCGACGTCGCCGCGGTGGAGCGGAGGTGGAGCTCGACCCAGCGGTTCTTCACCGACTTCGAGGTGGCGTCGCAGATCCAGGGAGAGGCCCTCCAGGCGATCCGCCCCGAGGCGCTCGCCCTCGGCGCGTTCGGCGCCATCGCCGCCCTCGCCGCGCTGTTCCTCTCGACCCAGGTCATCGCGCGCCGGCTGGGCGCGCGTGAACAGGATCTGGTGGTCATGCGCGCGGTGGGGGCCGACCCCATGACGACGGGGCTCGACGGGATGATCGGTATCTTCGGATCCATCCTGTTGGGGTCGGTGCTGGCCGTCGGCGTTGCGCTGGGCCTGTCGACGCTCTTCCCGATTGGACCCGTTCGTGCCGTGTATCCCGACCGCGGCGTGAACGCGGACTGGACCGTGTTCGGCATCGGGTTCGTGATCCTCGTCGGCGTCCTCTCCGTCGCAGCGATCGTCATCGCGTTCCTCGAGGAGCCGCACCGCGCCCAGCGGCGGCAACGCTTCGGCGTACGCCGGTCGTCCGGCGTGCAGCTCGCGTCCCGCTCCGGGCTGCCGCCATCGGCCGTCGCGGGCACGACCTTCGGCGTCGACGCACGATCCGGCAGGGCGGCGGGACCGTACCGCGGCGCCGTCTTGGCCGCCGTGGTCGCCATGATCGTCGTGACGGCGACGCTGACCTTCGGCGCGAGCCTGCACACGCTGGTGTCCCAGCCGGCCCTCTACGGGTGGAACTGGGACTATGCCGTGCAGAGCTCGGACGGGTACGGGCCCGTGCCGAACAAGGCGGTGGCGACGCTGCGTCACGACAGCGCCGTCACGTCGTCCTCCGGAATTTCATTCGCGACCATGCAGCTCGACGGGCTCGAGGTCCCGACCCTGTTGTCGAACCCCGGCAGCCCGGTCGCCCCACCCGTCACCTCGGGTCACGGGCTGATGACGAAGCATCAGATCGTCCTCGGCGCGGCGACCCTGGCGCAGCTGCACAAGCGGATCGGGGACACCGTGGGCCTCAAGTACGTGCCGGCCTATCCGCCCCGTCCCATCCGTCTCACGATCGTCGGAGTGGCCACGATGCCGGCGATCGGAATCGCCGAAGGGTTGCACACCTCCATGGGCATCGGTGCGTCCGTGCCCGCCGATGCCGGGCCGGTGACGGAGAGCCTCGGTCCCCAGGGCTACGACCCGCCCTGCACCGGGCCCAACATGGTCCTCTTGCGCGTGCGGGGAGGCCAGGCCGCGCCGCAGGGCCGCGCCGCTGCGCAGCGACTGTCGGTGGTGGCGAACCGGATCCTGGCCCACCAAGACCCCAATTCGAACTGCGCGGGGAACCAGGCCAGCGTCCTCGCCGTCCAGCAGCCCGCCCAGATCACCAATTACCGCTCCATGGGCACGACCCCGTTGCTGCTGGCCGCGGGGCTCGCCCTCGCCGCAGTCGTGGCTCTCGGGTTGGCCCTCGCCGCCTCGGTGCGGCGGTGCCGCCGGGATCTGGCTCTCTTGAAGGTCATGGGCTTCGTCCAACGGCAGCTGGCCGCCGCCGTGGCCTGGCATGCGTCCATCACGGCGACCATCGGCGTCGTGATCGGCGTCCCGCTGGGCATCGTGCTGGGGCGCTGGCTCTGGACCCTCTTCGCAGACGAGATCGGAGCCGTCCCGGACCCGACCGTTCCCGTGTGGTCGATCGTGATCGCCGCGGTCGCGGCCCTCGTGCTGGCGAACCTTGCTGCCGTGCTCCCGGGGCGGCGGGCGGCCCGCACGGCGACCGCGCTGGTCCTGCAAGACGAGTAGCCGCACCGGGCCGCCGGCGAGCGTGCCGCAGGGCAGGGTGCTCAGGCGATCATCGTCGAGCTGGGCGGCCGTCGCAGCAGGATGTCGTCGAAGCGCGTGGTGATGGCGCCGTCGAGCTCGGGGTGCGTGAGGATGTAGAAGGTGTCGGTGCGGACGGCATCGATGACGCGCTCAGCCACCATGGACGGCGCGATGCCGCCGTCGACCAGGCTCTGCACCGCCCCACGCAACTCGTCCGCCCCCGGCGCGTCGCGGTCGGGCGCCCACGCCGGCCGGTTCCGCTCGGACTCGGCAATCCGCGTCTGCACGAAGCCCGGGCAGAGCACCGACACGCCGATCGGCGCGCCGACCGCCTGGAGGTCCTTGAACAGCGTCTCCGAGATGGCCACGACCGCCTGCTTCGTGGCGTTGTAGGGGCCGAGGAACGGGGCCGCGATGAGGCCGGCGATCGACGCCGTGTTGACCACGTGCCCCTCGCCCTGCTCGATGAGCGTCGGCACGAACGCGGCGACGCCGTTGATCACGCCCCAGAGGTTGACGCCGAGGATCCAGCGCCAGTCCTCCTCGCTGACCTCCCAGATGGGGCCGCCGAGCCCGATGCCGGCGTTGTTGTGCACGAGGTGCACGGCCCCGAAGCGGTCGAGCGCCCCGTCCCGCAGCGCCCGCACCGACGCGGCGTCGGCGACGTCGGTCACCAGGCCGAGCGCCGCGGCGCCCTGGTCCGTGAGCTCGTTCACGGCCTCCTTGAGCGGCCCCTCCTCGATGTCCCCGAGGACGATCTTCATGCCCTCGGCTGCCGCGCGGTCCGCCACGGCCCGGCCGATGCCGCTGGCCCCGCCGGTGATGACCGCCACCTTGCCCTGCAGGTCCTTCATCGGGCCCCTCCCGTCGTCGTGCATCGCTGTGCCGTCGAAGTCAACCATGGCCGTGCGGACGCGGCCAGCGCCGCCTCAGGCCGGCGCGGTCGAGCGGTGCCGGCGCAGGTACGCGGCACCGGCCGGGGACACCGCGATCAGCTCACCTCGTCCCGGCTCGTGGTGCCGGGCGAGGAAGCCCCGCTCGTTGGCGTCCTCCCACACGGGCAGGCGCGGGCACGACGTGCGCCACACTTCCTGAACTTCGCCGTAGGGGCGGGGCGCCGGGCCGACCCACTCGAGGAGGTCGAGGATCAGGGCGTCGACGGCGTCGGGCACGCCACCATTGTCGCGCCGCCTAGAGCAGCGAGAAGGTCCCCGCCTGCACCATGACCAGCAAGCCGATGCCGCACAGCAGGACGGGCACGGCCAGGTGGCCGAGTCGCAGCATCACCCCCCGGGCCTTCGGGTGGCGGCCTCCGGTCAGGATGAGCCAGGTCACCAGGACCTCACCGACCACGAAGACGGCGAAGGTGGCGCCCACATTGACCGCCCCGCCGACCCGGAAGAGGGGGATGTAGACCGCCAGGTTGTCTCCTCCGGCGGCCACGGTGACCAGCGCGGCCGCCGTGAACCCGCGGCCAACCGCGCGCCGCTCGCCTCTGGTCCCCCCGCGCCAGGGCCAGCGGCGCCGCTCCCCGCCAGTGGGTTCTGTCGGAGCCCCTGCCTCCTTTTCCGGGTGGGTGCGCGCGAGCGCGACCAGACCGTGCACACCGATGGCCAGCGGCACCAGCCCGAGCAGGCCGACGACGGCGGTGGAGAACTCGAACAGCACAGCCGCCGCGGCGGCGGATGCCGCCACCAGCACGGCGAAGCCGAACACCTGGCCCGCGGCGATGCGATGCGCCCGCTCGAGGGGCGCGCCGGCCACCATGGCCATGGTCACGACGCAGTTGTCGACGTTGGTCCCGACGAAGGCCGCCGCGGCGACGCCGAGATCGGCCCCCAGGCCGGCGGACAAGGAGGCCGTCAGCTCGCGGGTAGCGGCATGGCCGGCCCGAAGGGCTTGTCGCCCCGCAGGGTCACCCGGTGTGCGTAGCGCGCAGCGTCGCCGTAGTCGTCGAGCGCGTAGTGCAGTGTGGCCCGGTTGTCCCAGAAGGCGACCGAACCTGCGCGCCAGCGGAAGCGGCAGGTGTACTCGGGCTTGACGCAGTGGTGGTACAGCATTTCGAGGATGGCGCTGCTCTCGTTGTCCGACAGCCCGAAGATGGTCCGGGTGAACTGCCGGTTGACGAAGAGTCCGTTGCGTCCCGTCTCGGGGTGCGTGCGCACGACGGGGTGCAGGGAGGGCAGCAGCTTGTCGCGCCAGGTGCCGTCCCACTCATAACCGCCGCGTTCGGCCACATCCGCCGCGAACCACGGGTCGTGGTGGATCGCGATGAGCTGGTCGCACATGGCGCGCACCGGCGGGGCGAGCCCGTCGTACGCGTCTTGCAGGCTGGCCCACATGGTGTCGCCGCCGACCTCGGGCGCCTCGAGCATGTAGAGGATGGAGCCCATGGCGGGGGTCTCGAGGAAGGTGACGTCGGTGTGCCACCAGCTGGCCCGGTCGACCTTGCCGTCGATGGCGAGCACCTCGGGGCTCTCGTCGATGGAGGGCAGGACCGGGTGGGCCTCGGTGACCGTGCCGAATTGGCGGGCGAAATCGGCCTGCTGCTCGGCCGTCAGGGACTGGTCACGGAAGAAGATGACGTGGTGCGTGTTGAGAGCATCGCGGACAGAGGTCACGACCTCGGGCGCCAGCGGGAGCGAGATGTCCACCCCGGCGATCTCGGCCCCGATGGTGGGGGAGAGGGGATGAACGCTGACGGAGGTGGCGAGGGTCACCGCGCAATTCTGCCCGAACCCGGACGGCGGCGCCCCATCGTGCCGCCCCGCCACCTACATTGGCCCGCACCGACGGCCGTACCGCCGTGAAAGGGGCCGAGCATGAGCGACGACACGGGGGGCCAGGTGTTCACCCCGCCCGCCCGCAACTACTCGCCCTGGTACCAGTGGATGACCCGCCTGGCCGCGACCACCCACGAGGACCCGCTCCCCGAGGGCGACCCGGCCGGGTTCCCCGCCTGGCTGGAGCGCCGCCGCGCCCGCCTGCTCGAGTTGCTCGGCCCCGAGCCCGACGCTGTCCCGCTCGACCTCGAGACACTCGAGTCGGAATCCTGCGACGGCTACCGGCGGGAGAAGGTCGTCTTCGACACCGAGGACACCATGTCGGTGCCCGCCTACCTGCTCGTCCCCGACAGTCGGCAGGAGGGGGCCGCCGGACCGGCCGTCCTGGCCTGTCACGGTCACGGTCCGGGCAAGTCGCAGGTCGTGGGGCTCGAGCACACCGACATGCCAAATGCCGACTACGCGCTGCAGCTGGTCCGCCGGGGTTACGTCGTGCTGGCACCCGACCTGCGCTGCTTCGGCGAACGCCTGGATTGGAACCCCGAGGACCACTACGCCTGCGACACCAACCTCGTGCACGCCGCCATGGCGGGCTGGAATCCGCTGGCGCAGAACGTCTGGGACCTGCGGCGCTCGCTCGACGTGCTGGAGCAGCACCCGTTGGTCGACCCGGCGCGCCTGGGCATGGTCGGTATCTCCTACGGTGGCACCGTCACGCTCTTCACCGCCGCCATCGACACCCGCGTGGCGGCGTCGGTGGTGAGCGGCTACTTCTCCTCGTGGGCCGTCAGCCACAAGATGCCGTGGAACATGTGCGGCTCCCAGATCATGTTCGGCATGTTGGGCCGCCTCGAGCACGAGGACCTCGGCGCGCTCGTGGCACCGCGACCGCTCCTCGTCGAGTCCGGCACCCAGGACGATCTCTTCCCCTTCGCCACCGCCGCCGAGTCGGTGCGGCGAACACGCCTCGTCTACGAGGAACTCGGCGCCGGCGACCGGTTGGTCCACGATGTCTTCGAGGGGGGGCACCAGTGGCACGGCACCGAGGCCCTGCCCTTCCTCGACCGCTGGCTCGGCCTTCCCGAGGCCTGACGCCGGTTCTGCCCGGTCGGATGCACCACCCGGTCACCGGCTGGCGAGAAGGCTGTCGACGATGAGGGTGGCGGCGGCTGGGCACGCCTTGGTGAACCCGAGGAACGGCCCGAAGTCCCTCGTGGCAGCGAAGCCGGTTATGTAGAGACCGGCGATGCTCGACTGGAACGCCTCACTGAGTACAGGGAAACCATCGACCACATCGATCTTGTCGACGAGTGCGCCGAGGTAGGGCACGTCGGGCAGGTTGGCTTTGTAGCCTGTCGCGAAGACGACGCGGTCGACGGAGAGACGTTCACCGTTCGACAGATCGGCGACCACGCCTCGGGCGTCGTCTCCGATGGCGATGACCGATGTTCCCGGCCAACGATGGAACTGGTCGGTGGCGAGGCGTGGGACGAGCCACCACTCGAGCGTCAGGCGGCCAGCCTCCCAGAAACGCCGGGCTATTCGTTCCCGTTCAGAATCGGCCAGGGTGCGCCACCACCCCGGCACCGCCAGCATGGAGTCGACGTACTCGTCCACGAACTTCCAGCTGACACGCTCGAAGAGGGGCACATCGTGGCGATGGACGATGTCGACCCGCTCGGCCCCGTGTTCACCAATCAGCGCGGCCCATTCGTAGGCGCTCTGCCGACCACCCACGATGAGCACGCGCGCGCCGCGCAGATCCTCGAAGTGCACGAGATCACCGGTGTGCGAACCGACCCCGGGCGGAACCGATCCGGCCCACTCAGGGAGCTGTTGGAAGTGACGAATCCCCGGGGCAGCCACCACCGCTGCGGCGCTCATTCGCACACCGTTGTCGAGGAGCGCTTCGAATCTCTTGCCATTGCGGGTGAGTTGGGTGACCAGGGCCTCCCGCGCGACAACCCCTTTGTTGTCCAGGAACCAGGTGGCGTAGTCAAGGAACACGCTGATGGGCACGGGGTCGACCTGGTCGGGTGCAATCCCCTCTTCCTCGAGAAACGCCTCAAAGGTGTGGATGCCTGCCGCGTCGAGATGCCAATCGGGGCCCGAGCGCAAGTACATCCCCTCGGGCATGTGCTGCTTCCAGAAGGACAGAGGTCCGCCGACGATCGTCGTCTTGATCCCACGCTCAATTGCTCGAGCGGCGGTCGCTACGCCATACGGGCCGGCCCCGATCACGAGAAGTTCCGTACTCTCCATCAAGGCCCCTGCGTGCTGAGTCGACCCACCGTGCAGAACGTACATCGACTGGTGCCAAGCTGTGGCGGTGAGCGAAGACGACTTGCTGGCGGAGCAGCGCTCGTTCTATCAGGCCAGGGCTCCGGAGTACGACGAGTGGTGGCAGCGGCGTGGTCGCTATGACCGAGGAGAGGAACAGCTCCTCGAGTGGCAACGGCAGGTGACAACGGTTGAGGCTGCTTTGGGCGCCTTCGCCCCCACGGGCAGAGTCTTGGAACTGGCGGGCGGCACCGGGTGGTGGACCCAGCGCCTGGCTGAAACAGCAGACCAGCTCACCGTTGTCGACAGCTCACCCGAGGCGATCGCACTGAATCGGGAGAGAGCAGGACGAGCGGATGTGCGATACGAAGTGGCGGACCTCTTCGGGTGGCGGGCGGACTCCGCCTACGACGTCGTCTTCTTTTCCTTCTGGCTCTCTCATGTGCCGCGCACTCGATTCGCCGAATTCTGGTCCCTCGTCCGCGCCTGCTTGGCCCCCTCCGGAAGGGTATTCCTGATCGACAACCGGGACGATCCGCTGCCCCACTCGGCGGTGAAGGATCCGTACGTCGTCCAGTACGGGACGAATCTGCACCTCCGTACGCTCAGCGACGGTTCGCAGTTCAGGGTGATCAAGGTGATGTACGAACCCGGCCAACTCGAGTCGCTGATCGCGGCAGAGGGGTGGTCGGTCGTGATCGACGCGACGCGATGGTTCCTCTTCGGTTCCGCCCTTCAAAACTGAGCCCAGGCTGAGTGAGTGGGTCCACTCGTGGTCCCACAGAACATTGATTGAGACGCCCGAGTGCAGGGGGCCGGGTCACCCCTAAGGTGGTGGGCGGAGACGCCAAGTTTGGGCTGGTGGTGCGACCACCGTGTGCAGGCTCGACGCCTCTGTGGTCGACCCAGAGGACGGATATGTCCGAAACGCCCATCGACGACTCGCGACTGCTGACAAGTGACGGTGTTGAGCTCGCGACCCGCTCCTGGTCGTTGAAGGGTGAACCTCGGGCCATTGTCGTCCTCGTGCACGGTTTGTCCTCGACGAAGGATCACCCGCACGTCGTCGCCATGGCCGAACGCCTCCGGGCGCGCTCCCTCGATGTTCTTTCTTACGATGCTCGAGGACATGGTGAGTCCGGAGGGCTTTGTACGCTCGGCGACTTGGAGCGCAATGACGTCGCCGCGGCAGTAGCCCATGCACGCATCAGTCATCCCCGTGTTGCGCTCGTCGGTGCCTCAATGGGGGCGGTGGCGGCCATAGCCTACGCCGCCACGGACCCGGAATTGGCGGGAGTCGTCGTCGTCTCGAGTCCGGCCGATTGGCGAATTCCGTTTCGTATTCGCTCGCTCTTGACGTTCATTCTGGCTCGTACAAAGGTAGGTCGGCTCTTCGCCGAACGCCACACGCACGTGCGAATTTATCCGGAATGGAATCCGTCCGAGCCACCACGCTCGATGGCGAAGAGAGTTGTCAGCGCTGTTCCCCTCGCCATCGTCCACGGACGAAATGACCGTCTCATTCCTTTTCATTTCTCCCTCGGTGTCTCAACCACAGACATGCCCGATGCCCACGCTGTCGTCGTCCCCGGGATGGGTCACGCATTTGATCCGGTCGGCCACGAGTCGATCTGCGATGCGCTGGATTGGACTCTCAACCACGCTGCATCTCGTGCGGTCATCGTGAGCGATGCGTAGATGATCGCTGTGCGCTGGTGCCGCCGGGCCAGTGTGATGCTCACCTCCGAGAGCTCAGGAAACGCCCGAGAAGAGGATCGTCCGCATTCGTGCGCCCATCCCGCCGGGTTGGGTCTACCGGGCCTCGGGGAGTCCCGAGGATCGGCGGCGGTCCCCGTTGCTTCAGCGCAGAGGATGTGACGTTGCTACCTCGAAAACAGTGATCTCAACGTTCCGAGGCACCGGCCTCGAGTCGGCACCCCGAGCCGCATTCTTTTGCAGGCCAAGATGCTGTTGCAGGTGGTCCATTGATTCCCACCGTTCGGACAGGACCGCGCGCTCCGCGTCGACGGGGTCAGCGGCGATCACGTATTCGAGGCAGCCCTCCTCCTGCCGAGAGGAGCGCATTGCCTCAACGCTTGCCTCTACGAACCGGTCCCGTTCGCTCGGGTCAATCGTGAACACTCCCTGCACGATCACAATGGCCATGCGCCTTTATAGGCGATCACACAGCGACGAAACCATATGTCGTGCCCGAGCAGTCTCCCCAGGTGATTCCCCTTTCTCTCACCAGCCCGGAAGAGATGTTCGTGCTGGCGCCAGCAGATCTCTTCTGTGAGTACCGGAATTTCATGACAGGCCTGGAGTACTGCATCAGCGTGCTGCGAAGCCGCCGCTCCAAGGGACCGGTACGGATCGACCTCGCTCTGCCCGCCGACACGATTTCACAGGGAATGGATCAGCGGATTGCACGGAGCCTCAATCGCTATTGCGACCATCGAATCGAATACAACCAACGGGAACGACGAGCAGTCCGACTCGATGGCGTCCATTCCCTGTGGATCGGGCTCCCTCTCGTCGTCTTGGGATTTCTTCTCGTGATCATCAAGTCGAGCATCGTCGGAGCCAGTGTGAATGCCAATCTCGTGCTCGATTCAGGGGGATGGGTGTTGGTGTGGGTGGGCCTGTGGTTCCCACTCGACACGCTCGTGTTCACGCCACTGTCGTACGGAAGAGAGAACCGGGTGCTCGAGCGGCTGCGAACAGCCAACGTCCTATCCAACCGGATCCCAGGATCAGCGTCTGACGCAGATCGCGAGAGCCGACGATCGAAGCTATCGACTACGCGATCCTTCGGTAGATCAATTCGAAATCGTGTTCCCACGCGTCATTGTCGCGGCTGATTTCCCACTCCCCATCGATGCGGTCGCCGTCTTGGGTGAAGCGACCCGTGAAGCGCTGGCGAAAATGCAGCGGGGTGAAGTCGGGCGCGTGTCTGTGGAGCTGCCAGATACCCTCATGGAGGGTCATCGAATAGAGACGAGCAATCCCTCGATCGTCAAAATAATGCTGCGTGTACGCGTTGCCCTCCGAGTCGGCCCCGATGATGGCGACGCCCTCGGGAGGGCCCGGCTCGAGGAATTCGGTTGTCTGTCGAAGAAAGCGTCCCCCAAGCATCCACTCAAAAGTCGATCGCCCGACGGGGCCAGTCGGTTCCGTTCCCGGAAAGTGGGCTTCCATCGTCCACCGACCGAGGAAAGCGCCTAAACGCTGGAGACGAACACCACGATTGTCATCACCCATGACACCAGTCTGCCCGTGAGAAGCTCCCGTATCGCTTGGTCTGTCCTCAGAGCCTGCCCGGCAATGACGAGTCGAGGTCCGTCGGCGCTGCCCGAGCCAGGATCGTTGCGCCCACCGCCATGACGCAGAAGGCAAGCCCCGCAATGGCCCTCTGGGCCGGGCTCACAGTGAATCGTTCGTCGAAGACCCAGACGCTCAGCACGATGGCAACGGCGGGGTCGATGACGACGATCAGCGGTTGGGACACGCTCAACGGGCCGACCTGCAAGGCGGCCTGTTGCAGCACGGAACCCACAACTCCAGAGACGATCAACGCGTAGATGGGCCAGTGCTCCAGCACGCCCACCAGGCCCGATACCCCGAGCACATCGGTTGTCGCCTTGAGGAACGTGGCCATCAGGGCCCACGTGATGGAGGCCGCGGTGGCGTAGAGCGCGGCCCGACGCACGGGAGATCCCCAGCGCGCCATGACTGTCAGCAGTGCGACGGCCCCACCGAAGATGGCCACCGCGGAAACCCAATTGGTCGCCTCCGGCTGCAGGCGTCCGCCATGAGGTTCGGCCGCAGCGATGAACATCGCCAGAGCCGCACACGTGACCAACGCCGCGGCCCACGCCACCTTGGCGATGTGCTGGCGCACCCAGAACCGGCGGAGGAGCAACGCAAAGACCAACTCGGTCACGAGGAGGGCCTGCACGACCGAGAGCTGCCCGCCGTGGAGTGCGACAGCCTGGAAGGCAATTCCGCCGGCGGCAGCCGCCCACCCGAGGAGCCACAGAGGTTGGCGGATCAGGAAGGCCACGAGAGCCCAGTTCCGGTGCCTGCCGGACACGCCGAGGCTGGCCGTGTGCTGGGTCATGAGGTGCACCGCGTTCGCCAGGGCAGCGGCCAGGGCGAAGATGATTGTCACGGTCACGTCGCGACGTCCGATCGGGCGCTTCGTTTATCCACTCTGGAGCAAGCTTCCCATCAGCGAGGAACGCGATCGTGCCTCAGACTGCGCGTCCGGCCTCTTCGTCCAGAACGCATCTTCGAATTGTGGATCCCACCCCTCGCTGAGGCCGCGCACACGGCATTACCGAGCCTTTACTGGAATCTATTAGACCTCCGGTGATGCACCCCGGCGAAGAAGGACGTCCCTGGCCGGTCTCGCATGATTCGTCGGGAAGTCGCTGGCCTGTGGTTGCCCCTCCCGTCGATGCCCCCGCAGGCGGCCTTGACGATGTGCCAGCTGACAGCTCCGAGGGTGCTCGTCCCACGGACCGAATGGCCGTACTCTCGCTCTTGTTCTCGGTCAGCGGGATCTGGTTCGGGCCCGCAGCGGTCGCCGGGATCGTGCTCGGCTTCAAGGCCCGGACCCGCATCGTCCGCGCCGAGGGAGCCACCGGGGACCGCCGATTGGCGCTGGCCGGCATCATCGTCGGGTTCGGCGCACTCACCTTTTTCGCGACGGTCGTGCTGCTCGTTGTACTCCCACACTCGGCGAACGACAAGGCCTTGGCCCAGCGTGAACTGATTCCGGCGTCGGCATACCCCCGTGGATTCGTTGGCCAGGGTCCGGGAACCGACGCGACCCAAGCCAGTTACTTTGCGTCTTGGGGACCACAGATCGTCATCTGCCTCGGCCTTCCCAGGACCAATGTCGACAGCCATCCCGTTGAAGCCGCGGGTCAGGAACATGACCGCGGGAACGTGTGGGTCAACGACACCGTGGACGTGTTCCCCACGGTGGCAGCCGCCCGCGCCGACGAAATTGCGTCGGCCAGTCCCAATGCGCTCAACTGCGCATTCCGGTCCTGGGGGCCCTCCCTTGACCAGGAGATAGGGCCCCAACTGGGAGCAGGCGAGCACGACAATCCCCCGATTGCTCTCGGCGCTTCGACCGTTGGTCAAGGCATTTCCTTAGAAATGTGGTCGATCACCTACACGTACAAGGGGAAAGCGGGCATCTCCTTCAACGACTGGGTCACCGTACTGAGGGGACGCTCCGAATCGAACCTTTGGATCTCCAACCTGGGCTCACCCGTCGGCGCCGACCTCATGGAGCAGTTGGTGCGGGCGGCCGGAGCAAACTTGACGAACGAGTGACCCGGTCGGGGGGCGGAACCGTCACTCCAACTGTCTCAGCCAGCCCCGTCCTTGTCGCCCCCCTTGTCGCGGGCCTCGGCGGCACTGCGCAGGACCTGGTCGAGCGAGGCTTGCGCGACCGGGCCGGCGGGCGCTCCACCGCCGGTGCCATCTCCGTCCCGGACATCACGCTGTCCCCCGTCTTCGCCCCCGCGTGATCCTTCTTCACCCTCACCGGTGTCTGCACCAGCCGCGTCGGACGCAACGACGGTCTGCTCGGACCTGTGATGGGAGGCGCGATGCAGCCAGCCCCGCCGCCGGATCCCGCCCCGCTTCCGCCCGCTTGGCACTACCCGCTCGCCACTACAAGAAGGCGCGCAACACGTTCTCGAACGCGGCCGCCAGGACGACGGTCCCGTGCACGCTCCGGTCCGTCGGGACCGAGATCGGGTGCGCGGTGGGCACGTTCATGAGGGACAGAACGGCTGACACCGGGGTCCCGGGTCCGAGATAGATGTGCGAGGCCACCTGCTCGAGCAACGAGCTGGCGCCGGTCGGGTCCGAGATCATGGAGCTCACCGACAGCTTTCCCGTGGCCAGCTGGCCGAGGTTCGACGCCGGGTCCACCATGTGGAGGTCGACACCGACGTAGTGGCTGACCGGGATGCCCAGATGGTCGAGCCCGGCGATGATGGTCGACGGAGCGTGGAGGCTGAGCGCCCCGAGGCGGACGGTGCTCCCGTCAGGGAGGGGCAACCCGAGGGCCTGCGGGATCTGCAGGACGTTGGTGTGCCCGTTGACGGCGTGGAAGACGAAGACCTGCTCGCTGTGGTCGGGTCCCTTGACGATGGCCAGCAGGTCGTTCTTGCCGCGGGCCAGCAGCCAGGCCGGGACGCCGACATGGTGTACGGCGTGGTCGATGCGGTAGAGGCTGATGCCGATCCACGATCCGGTCACGAGGAGCAGCGCGACCAGTGCGGAACCGGCCGCCATGAGGACACGCTTGAGCGTCGAGCGCCGGCCTCGGCCCGGCGCCGACCCCGGGGCGACCAGGCCCAGTTCCCCCGCGGTAATTGCCGTCATCTCATCCCTCTCCTCCAGCGTCCCCGACCTCCGCCAGGCACTCCGGATCTCCGTGCCCGCAACCTACGGACCGGCCATTGCCCTGCCGTTGCCCGCCGGGTTCGATGTGGTTGCTGTGGCTTCGCCATAGCGGTGGCGCGATCCGCGAAGCTGATGCGGTGGGAGACGGCCTGTTCCACTACACCTCGCCCGACGAGGACAGCGCGCGCTGGTGGAACTTCCGGTTCCGCCCCGGCGACATCGTGGTGAGCACGCGTTCGAAGTCGGGCACGACGTGGGTCCAAATGATCTGTCTGTTGCTCGTCTACGGGACGCGTGAGCTGCCTGCACCCCTGGGCGCGCTTTCGCCCTGGCTGGACTGGCTCGTCCGGCCGAAGGAGGAGGTCTTCGCGCAGCTGGCCGCCCAGACGCAGCGTCGTGTCATCAAGACCCACACCCCGCTCGACGGCGTGCCGCTGGATGCACAGGCCTCCTACATCGTCGTGGGCCGCCACCCGCTCGACATCGCCGTCTCGCTGTATCACCACAGCAACAACATCGATCGCCACCGGATGGCCGAGCTCACCGGCCGGCCTGAGGCCGACCGCCCGCCTCGGCCGCCGTTGCACGAGTGGCTCGTCGGGTTCGTCGACTGGGAGGGCGACCCCCGCGAATGGCTCGACACGCTGCCCGGCGTGCTGCTCCACCTCTCCGACGCCTGGGCTCGGCGCCACCAGCCCAACATCGTGCTGGTGCACTACGACGACCTCGTGACGGACCTCGACGGCTCTATGCGCCGGCTCGCCGGTTTGCTGGGGGTACCCGTCGACGAGGAGCGCTGGCCGGCGCTCGTGCAGGCCGCCACCTTCGACGCCATGCGTGACGGCGCCAGCGTGCCCGACACCCTCGGCGTGCTCAAGGATCCGGCCGCCTTTTTCCGCCAAGGGAAGTCGGGCGAGGGTCGGGAGCTCCTGACCGGGGTCGAGATGGCCCACTACTGCGATCGCGTCGGCGCCATGGCCCCGCCCGACCTGCTGGACTGGCTCCAGCGCGATGCGACGGCGTGAACGTGCCGATCGTGCCCGACGACAAGGACTGGACGTGGGTGCTCGAACGCCCCTGCCCCGAGTGCGGCTTCGACGCATCGGCGGTGCCGCCCGCTTCGGTGGCCCCGCTGTTGCGCGTCAATGCGGCGGCCTGGCAAAAGGTGCTGGGGCAGCCGGACGACGTCGTGCGCCGCCGCCCCGTCGTCGGTCGCTGGGCGCCGCTCGAGTACGCATGCCACGTGCGCGACGTCTGCACGCTGTACCACCGACGACTCGATCTCATGCTGCGTGAGGACGACCCGCTGTACCCGAACTGGGATCAGGACGCGACGGCGGTCGAGGAGCGCTACCGCGAGCAGGATCCCGCCGTCGTCTCCGAGCAGTTGCACGCTGCCGCCAACGCGTTGGCCGATGCCTTCGACACCGTGGAGGGCGACCAGTGGCTGCGGCAGGGCCGACGTGGCGACGGCGCCCGATTCAGCATCGAGGGCTTCAGCCGCTACTTCCTCCACGACCCAGTTCATCATCTCTACGACGTCACCGGGGATCGGGGGTCCTGAGACCCCCCAGAACGAGGCCCCTCAGTCCGGCAGGAGTCGCGCCGATGCAGGTTCGAGGTGGATGGTCGCGTGGGAGATCGTCCGCAGCGCCGAAGCCGGGCACGCGGTCGTGATCGGTCCGGTCAGTGCAGCGGCCACCGGCTCCGCCTTGCGAGCCTCCGGAACGATCGCCAGCACCCGACGCGCGCGCAGGAGGGCCGGGATGGTGACGGTGATGGCGTGGGCGGGGACGGTGTCGAGGTAAGGGAAGTGGCCCTCGTGCACCTGCTGCATGCGGCAGGCGTACTCCAGCTCCACCACCTTGACGTCGTACGGGTCGGCAAAGTCGGCCACCGGCGGGTCGTTGAAGGCCAGGTGCCCGTTCTCTCCCATGCCGAGGCAGCACAGGTCGAGCGGATGCTGCCGGAGGAGCTCGGCGTAGCGGCGTGACTCGGCCTCGGGGTCGCCGAGACCCTCCACGTAGAAGGCCGCTTTCGGGTTTGCCGGCTCGACGATGCGCTCGCGGATCCAACGCTGGAAGCCGGCCGGGTGGTCCGGTCCCACGCCGACGTACTCGTCCATGTGGAAGACCATCATGTCGGCCCAGGGAACCTCTTCGGTCGCGTGGACGAGTGCGTGCACGAAGGCCAGCTGCGAGTTGCCCGTGGCGAACATGGCGTGCGCCGTGCCCCGGGCGGCCACGGCGGCCTGCAAGACACCGAGCGCCTCGTCGGCGGCGGCGCGGGCCATCGCT
This sequence comes from uncultured Acidimicrobiaceae bacterium, assembly GCA_963719485.1. Classification (GTDB taxonomy): domain Bacteria; phylum Actinomycetota; class Acidimicrobiia; order Acidimicrobiales; family RAAP-2; genus Bog-473. The sequence goes on along the minus strand of OY970387.1, from coordinate 338,930 downwards.
TCGACGTCGGCGTGCACGTGCACGGTCGCGCCGTCAACGGCTCTGGTCCCGGTTTGCACGGCGTTCAGCATGCCAGGCGCGTCTCGGCCAGACTGGACCGGTGCGCGACGTGGAGCTTCCCGGACCGGCCAACCGGGAGGCGGCATGGAAGGCGGTGCGTCGCTTCCTTGCTGTGACGCCCGTGGTCGGCGTCCCCCAGCTGGGGCCCTCGGTGTCGGTCAAGCTGGAGACCGTCCAGCCAACCGGGTCGTTCAAGGTGCGCGGGGGCCTGGCCGCCGTGTCGGCGACGCTCGAGCAGGACCCCGGGCGCGCCGTGGTGGCATCGTCCGCCGGTAACCATGGCCTCGGCCTGGCTTACGCGGCGTCCGAGCTCGGCGCTTCCGTCACCGTCGTGGTGCCGACGGGCGCCTCGGCGGCCAAGGTATCAGCCCTGCAGCAGTTCGACGTGCGTCTCGTCCTGCACGGCCAGGGCTACAGCGAGGCCGAGGCGCATGCTCTCGAGCTGGCCGCCCGCGACGGAAGCCGGTACGTGTCGCCCTACAACGACCCCGACGTCATCGCCGGCCAGGCGACGCTGGCCCGGGAGCTGATCGCGCAGGTGCCCGACCTCGGGACCGTGGTCGTGCCCTGCGGCGGCGGCGGGCTGCTGGCCGGTGTCATTCTCGGCCTCGAAGGGACGGGTGTGCGCGTCCTCGGGGTCGAGTCCGAGGCGTCACCCTCCATGAGCACCGCGCTGGCGGCGGGCGCGATCGTGCCCATCGAGGTCGAGCCGACCGTCGCGGACGGGCTGGCGGGCAACCTCGAGCCGGGCTCCGTGACCGTCGGCGTCGCGCTCAGCCACGGAGTCGACGTTCTCACCGTGAGCGAGGCCGACATCCGGTCCGCCATGGCCTTCTCGGCCTCCAAGATGGGCCTGGTCCTGGAGGGCGCAGGGGCCGTCGGGATCGCCGCGCTGCGAGCGGGCATCGTGACACCCGCCGTGGAGGGGAAGGAGACCGTCGTGTTGCTGACCGGGCGCAACGTGGCGCCGAAGCTGTTGTCTGAGGTGCTCCATTCCTGAGGTCAGCGCCGACGGCGCCACGCTGCACTACGAGGTCACCGGTGACGGAGAGCCGCTCCTCCTCGTCGCCGGTTGCGGCCAGCCCGCCATCGCCTGGCACCTGTCGCTCGTGCCGGCACTCGTGGCCGCGGGATATTGCGTCGCCACCTTCGACAACCGGGGGATGGCGCCGTCCTCCTCGCCGCCGGCGCCCTACAGCGTCGACGTCATGGCCGCCGACACCATTGCGCTGCTGGACCATCTCGGGTGGGCCCAACCAGTGCGGATCGCCGGGCACTCCATGGGTGGGTGGATCGCCGAGACCCTCGTGCTGGACCAGCCGGAGCGGATCCGGTCCGCCGCCCTGATGGGCAGCGCCAACGCGCCGACCGCCTGGGAAGTCGCTATCACGACGGTCGAGCGCGACCTGGCCCGCCTCGACTACGACCTGCCCCCGCTCTTCTACGCCACCGAGACGCTGCGCTACCTGCCGACCACCGACATTCAGGACAACGAGGTGGTCAGCACCTGGCTGTCCTTCATGGGTGACATGGAGGTGTGGCCCAACCCCGGACGCCTGGGCCAGTACGAGGCGGCGCTCGCCTGGTCGACCGATCCGGCCCGCACCACCCGCTGGCCCGAGGTGCGCGTCCCCTGTCTGGTGCTGGCTTTCGAGCACGACGTCGATTCGCCGCCCCGCTACGCTCGCCTGGCGGCCGAGGCCATCCCCGGCTGCGACTACCGCGAGGTCGCCGGCTCCGGACACATCGGCATCATCACCCACGCCGAACAGGTTGCCGCGTACCTGATCGAGTTCTTCGCCCGGACGTGATCAGTGGGGGCGTTCGCGCCGCTCCGCACTCACGCATCGTGGCAATCAGTGGGAGAAGTTCAGGAACTGGTGCACTGCGCCGACACAGGCCGATCCCTCTCCGACGGCCGCCGCCACCCGCTTGGTCGAGCCGGCTCGCACGTCGCCCACGGCGAACAGGCCGGGATGGCTCGTCTCGAACGGCAGCGGCAGCCGGCCCTGGGCATCCCAACGATCGTCGAGATCCTCGGCACTGAGGGCGCGATCGGTCAGGACGAACCCGCGGGCGTCGAGCTTGGCGCAGCCGGAGATCCAATCCGACGACGGGTCGGCCCCGATGAAGGAGAAGAGCCCGGAGCAGGGGAGCTCCGTCACCCCGTCAGCGTCCGTGATCTCGACCGTATGCAGGTCCGGGTCGCCGACGAGCCCGGTGATCTGTGCCTTCGTCCGCACGGTGATGCTCGGATGGCTCTCAATGCGATCGACGAGGTAGCGGGACATGCTCGCCCCGAGATCGCCACCGCGGATGACGATCGTCACCGAGGAGCAGGCCTCTGAGAGGAACATTGCCGCCTGCCCGGCGGAGTTCCCCCCGCCGACGACCACCACTGGTGAGGCACCGCACTGGCGTCGCTCCAATTCGGTCGCGGAGTAGTAGACGCTGTTGCCCTCGAACTCCTCGAGACGGTCGACGGCGAGGCGCCGGTAGCGAGCACCGCTGGCCACGATGACGGCGCGGGCCGCCACCTCGGTGCCGTCCGAGAGGGTGAGGAACAGGTGACCCGCCTCCTCACGCAACGACGTCACCTCGCACGGGGCGGTGAGGGAGGCGCCGAACTTCTCGGCCTGGACGAAAGCCTTTCGGGTGAGGTCGCCGCCCGAGATGCCGGTGGGGAACCCGAGGTAGTTCTCGATGCGCGAGCTCGACCCCGCCTGCCCTCCGATGCCGATCTTCTCGAGGCCGAGCGTGCGCAGGCCTTCGGAGGCGCCGTAGACGGCAGCGGACAGGCCGGCGGGACCACCGCCGACGATGACCAGATCGAAGCAGCGATCGGGCAGGTTCTCCAAGGTGAGGCCCAGGTACTCGGCCAAGGCGCCGGGCGTCGGGCGGCGCAGGACCACTCCCGAGGTGATGACGACCGGGAGTTCGCCGGGGTCGATTTGGAACTCGTCCAGCACGAACTGCACCCCGGGGTCGTGATCGGCGTCCAGCCACTCGTACGGGATGCCGGAGCGGGACAGGAACTCGCGCAGCTCGAGGGATCCGGGCGAGAAGCGCGACCCGATGATGCGTGTGGAGGCCGACGCGCCTGTGAGGAGGACAGAGCGCCGGGCGATGAAGGCGGCCAGGATGGTGTCACCCAGCCCGGGGCTGGTGGCGATGAGCCGGCGCAATCGATCCCGCGGGACCACGATCACCTCGCCGGGCTCCAACACCCGGGCCGACACGAAGACCCGCATCCCGGTCAGTAGGTTGAGCTCCCCGAGGAACTTGCCGGGACCGTGCTGGGCAACGATCTGCTCCTCGGCACCGTCGTGGGCCACCACCTCGATGGCGCCCGACACCACGACGTAGAAGTCGTAGGTCACGTCACCCTGACGGTAGAGATACTCGCCCGCGGCGACCGGTCGCCGTGTGCCGAGCTCCGCGATCACGGCCATGTCGGCGTCGTTCAGCGTTGGGAATGTTTCGGCGTCATCGGCCACGGGCGTGCCTCCTCGGGGGCTGCAACAACGGGGACAGCACGCTGGCGGGCGCGCTACGTGGGTTCGGGCCGGGGGCCCGACCAGTCGGAGTGGGGGTCAGAGGCGGGAAACGAGTCTTCTTCCTGGGCGTCGAGGTAGTCGTCGCGGTCAGGCTCGACCTCGTCCGGTTCGTCATGTGGTGTCGCACTCACCTCGTCGCGCCCTCTCCGTCGAAGGTGCCAGCTCCTTCACGATGGACTACACCTTGTGAATTGGCCGCGCAAGGCCGGTGCGCCCGGCCCAGACTTGGGCCGCCAGTGGTCGGGGGAGCCTTCATGACGGGGGACGTGGTGTCTCCCAGTCGATCTTGACCGCCGCCGCCTCATCGGGGTGGTCGTGCAACCAGCGCCTGGCGAAGGGGCACCAGGGCACGACGGTCAGCGCATTGGCCTTGGCTCGCTCCAGGGCGGCGCAGACCAGACGGCCCCCGACGCCCCGACCGGCCCACTCCTCTGGGACTTCGGTGTGGATCAGCAGCATCCGGTCGCCCTGAACGAGGTAGATGAGCTCGGCCTGGGCGCCATGTTCTCGGATCACAAAGCGGTTCGCGGCACTATCGTCGACGACCGGTGCGTCGGCAGGAATCGTCATGGGGGTTGCCTCCCGGTCGGTGGGGTTCTGTGGCTGCCACCCTAAGGGTGAAGGAAGGAACATCGTGAGTGGACCAGTCGCCACTGACGACGCGGCGCCCGTACCCGGGGCGCAGGCCCAGGCCGATGGCCCCGTCGTCGAGATCGCTCCGGCCCGCCTCACCCAGGTCGGTTCGTTGCCGGTGCGCCGGGTCCTGCCCCAACGTCCACGCCGCACCGTGGGGGCCTGGTGCTTCGTCGACCATGCCGGCCCCGTCGCCGTCGGACCGGGCATGGCGTTCGGCATCGGACCACATCCCCACCTGGGCCTCCAGACCGTGACGTGGCTCGTCGCGGGCGAGGTCCTGCATCTCGACAGCCTGGGCTCCGAGCAGCTCATCCGGCCCGGCCAGCTGAACCTGATGACCGCGGGGCACGGGGTTTCCCACGCCGAGGAGGACCCCGCACGGGCGGAAGAGGTGCACGCGGTCCAGCTCTGGGTGGCCCAGCCGGCCGCCACCCGTGATGGTCCGGCCGCCTTCGAGCACCATGCCGAACTGCCGCGCCTCGAGCTCGACCACGCAGAGGCGACCGTGCTCGTGGGCGACGTGGCCGGAGTGGTCTCGCCGGCGCGGCGCGACACCGAGCACATGGGCATTGACCTCATGCTCCGGGAGCCCGGCGCCAACGTGCCGCTCCGCCCTGACTACGAACACGCCCTGGTGGTCCTCGAGGGCAGGGTCATGGTGGACGGCGTCGTGGTGGAACCCGGCGTGCTGGCCTATCTCGGATTGGGCCGGGACGAGTGCCGGTTCGAGGTGGAGGCGCCGGCGCGCGCCCTGTTGCTCGGGGGCGTCCCGTTTCCCGAGGCCGTCCTGATGTGGTGGAACTTCGTCGGGCGAGGCCGCGAGGAGCTCTCCGAGGCACGGCGGCAATGGACGGCGGACGACGGCCGCTTCGGCCGCGTGCGGTCCTCGCTCGGCCGGATCGAGGTGGGAAAGCCGCCCTGGGAGTGACCTACCACTCACCCCAGCCGGGAGGGCTCACGCTCCCGGTCACGCCGCGGGGTCGACCGGCAGCCGGGTTGTGCCCGCCTCGTAGACGGCGAAGCAGAGCCGGAGGACGTCGGTGGCCTCGGCACCGGTCATGGCGGCGGCGGTGCCGTGCACCAGCGCGTCAATGAAGTGTTGAGAGGAGCGCGCGAACCCGGCGCCCCAGTCGGCGTCGAGGTCCCTGAACTCCGTCGTCTTGATCTCGTGCGCCGTTCCCGTGAACAGCATCACGGGAGCGAGGTCGAGCATCTCGCCCGTGGCCCGGGTCACCCAGATCTGCCCCTCGTCGCCGGTGATCTCGAAGAACTCGTCGGCGCCGTAGTACGAGGAACGCATGTAGAAGTTGGGCGCGTACTGGACCTCCATGGTGCCGAGCACGCCGGGGTCCTCGTACTCGAAGATGACGGCACACGGCTCGAAGAAGAAGTCGCGCCGCCGCACGACGGCCTGCACGGAGGTGATGTCCATGTCGAGCAGCCACAGCGCCATCGCGTACTTGTGCACCATGTCGTCGAAGAGGTGCCCTCCCGGGCTCCGTTTGTCGAGACGCCAGCCGTAACCTTCAGGACGCAGCCCAGCCTGGAAGGGCGAGTCGGTCTGACCGACCAGCGTCCGGATGCGCAACGAGGACGGCTTGCCGATGGCGCCGTCGGCGACCAGGCGCTTGGCCAGTTCGAGCGGCGGGTAGTGGACGAAGCACTCGCTGATGCGCAGCGTGCGGCCTACCCGATCCGACACTGCCTGCATCTCGAGGGCATCCTCAATGGAGTTGGCCACCGGCTTCTGGACCGACACGTGCTTCCCGGCCTCGAGCGCGGCGATCACGTGGTCGTGGTGGAGGTGGGTGGGCGTCAGGATCTCGACGGCGTCGATCGAATCGTCCGCCAGCATGTCCGCCAGGTCGGCGTGGTACGACGCGGCACCCCATTCCTTGGCCGCCTGGCGTCCGACCTCCCCGTCGGTGTCGCATACGGCGACGATGTCGCAGCGGGGGTCTTCGAGGTAGCCCCGCACGTTCATCGCAGCGATGTTGCCGGCGCCCAGCACGCCCAGCCGGACCTTGTCCATCAGAAACCCTCCCTTGGCCGACGCCGTTGCCTACGTGTCGGTTCCGAATGCGCCCCCGTCCCGGGCGAGTGAGATCTGATTGTCGTCATAACCCAGCACCGAGCGCAAAACCGCCTCGGTGTGTTGACCCACCGTCGGTGCTTTGGCGGGGTGCGGGAGTTCCTCCCCGACGAAATGGAGCGGCGTGAAGAGTTGGTCTGCTCCCATCTCGGACGCGGACAGCAGCGGGAAGCGGTCGGCGAACTGGGGATCGTCGAGCAGCGTCTTGGGCGTGTTGACCGGCGCGATGGGTGTGTTGACCCGTCCACCGAACTCCAGCCACTCCCGGGCCGTCTTTGTGCGGAAGATGTCGCGCAGCTCGCGCTGGAGCTCGCGGTTGCCTCGCGCGTGGTCCGCGTACTTCGAGCCGGGCCAGCGTTCGAAGAGGTCGACCCGTTCGACGGCCTCGCAGAAGTTCTTCCAGAACGCCTGCTCCGACGCCATGAAGAGGACGTAGCGCCCGTCGGCGGCCTCGTAGACCTGGTACCGAACGCCCTCGACCATGCCCGCCGTGCCCGGCGCGCGGCGCTCGTAGTCGTCGGACTTGTTCCCCGTCACCTCGGACTCGGGCCGTTCGTAGGCCCGCCAGGTCTCGGAGCGGTACCAGTCCATTGCGGCCGCGCTGTCGGATTGGGCCAGGTCGATGTAGGAGCTCTCTCCGGTCTCGCGGGCGCGGATGACCGCGGCCAGGATGCCGAGCGCGCCGTAGAGCGGGCCGGCGTTGATGCCGATGGAGACGTGCTCGGGGATGTAGGCGAAGCCCTCGTCGTCGGCGGCGACGTTCACGATGCCGGCCCAGGTGTCGTAGGCGACGCCGTGGCTCGGGTAGTCGCGGTAGGGGCCGGTCATGCCGTAACCGGAGATGGAGCAGAAGACGATCTTGGGGTTGAGGACGCGCAGGTCGTCGTAGCCGGCGCCGCGCCGGGCCAGTGCGCCCGGGCGCATGGCCTCCACGACGACGTCGGCGCGGGCGGCCAGCTCCTTCAAGATGGCGACGCCGGCCTCGGTGCGCAGGTCGAGCACGAGGGAGCGTTTCCCCCGGTTGAGGTGCAGGTGCATGAGCGAGGTGCCTTCGACGATGGGCCATGTCATCTCGCGGATGTAGTCGCCGGCCGGTGGCTCCACCTTGATCACGTCGGCGCCGAGGTCGACCAAGGCGGTGGTGATGGCGGCCGGCCCCAGCGCCGAGCACTCGATGATCCTCATTCCGCGCAGTGGCGGCGTCGTCGCCATCGGACCTCCCGTCGTCGAAGGCCGGATCGTAGCGGTCGTCGACCCCGGCGCCCGGGGCCGCACCTCGCCATACTGGGACCGTGGAGACGGAGGCCCTCGATGATGCCCTGATGGTCTTCGCCTCCACGGCACCCCGTTTCGGGTCGGTCGGCCTGGCCAATCACGGGCCCATGGCCGCCGAGGCACTGGCCCACCTGGGACGGCACGATGACATTGCGGGCTGGGTGGCCGGGTACCGCGCCCGCCTCGACGAGGCGCCGCCGCCGGCGCGAGCGCTGACGGAGGAGAGCTGGCCCACCGCGCTCGGGCAGGCCGACCGCTTTCCCGAATGGCTCGCGCTCTTCGAACGGGAGATCGCTGACCGGCCCGTCGCCGCCGTGGTGGGGGAGTGGGCGCCGCGCCTGCTGCCCGGCTCCGTCGGCGCCGCCACTCACGGGCTCATCCGCACCGGCCACGCGGTGCGGGCGTTCGGCGCCGCTGAGACGCCGCCCCGGCGGCTCGAGGTGGCTACCGGCCTGGCCTTCTGGGCCTCGAGCTACCAGGAGCTGCCGGGGCCGCCGCTGCTGATCGGGCACGAGGGTGTGTCCGCTGCGCTGGCGGACCTCCCTTACCTCCCCGAGGATGCGCCGCGGCCTGTGCTCATCAGCGACCGGGTCGCTGCGGTGGCCGACATCGCCGATGAATTCGAGCAGGCGGTGGCGTCCCTCGGTTGGACCGGCGAGGCAGTGGACCTGCTCGACCAGGTCGCCAGCGGTGGGTCGCGGGCCTACCTGCGCAACGCTGACGCCGGCGGTGCGATCGGCCTCCTGCACTCGGTGACCTCACCACTCGCCTGTGAATTGCTCCTTCCGTGGCTGGCGCCAGAAGACCGTGACGCCGCCCTCGGCTATGTCTGGCAGGCCGTGGCGGCGCTGCACGTCGCCTATGACGTCGACCGGATCGACCCCGCCCCGACGGACGCTCCTCCCGCCGCGGAGGCCCTGGTGGATCGTGCCGTGGCCTCCGGCGACGAGCATGCCATCAAGCTGACCGAGGCCGCGCTGCGTAGCTTCGGTCGCAGCGGTGATGCGGTGCTCCTGCTGGCCGCCGCCGACGCCTGCGACCGCCTCTGACGCGGCCTCCCCGCGGCGCACGTCGGGAGCGCCGTGGCTATCGTCGGCGCGATGGAATACCGCACACTCGGGCGAACCGGCCTCAAAGTCAGCCCCCTCTGCCTCGGAGCGATGATGTTCGGCTCCTTCGGCAACACCGATCACGACGACTCCATCCGCATCATCCATGCCGCTCTTGACGCGGGCATCAACTTCGTCGACACCGCGGACGTCTACTCGTTCGGCGAGTCGGAGGAGATCGTCGGCAAGGCGCTGGCGCAGACCAAGCGCCACAAGGTGGTCTTGGCCACCAAGGTCCACGGCCAGATGGGCCAGGACCCCAACGCGCAGGGGAACTCGCGGCGCTGGATCATGGCCGCGTGCGACAACAGCCTGCGCCGACTGGGTGTCGACTACATCGACATTTACCAGATCCACCGGCCCTCGCCCGAGACCGACATCGACGAGACGCTGGGCGCGCTGACCGACCTCGTGCGGGCCGGCAAGATCCGCTACTTCGGCAGCTCCACCTTCCCCGCTCACGAGATCGTCGAGGCGCAGTGGGTGGCTGAGCGCCGGGCCCGCGAGCGATTCGTGACCGAGCAGCCGCCGTACTCGATTCTGGTGCGGAGCATCGAGAAGGACGTGCTGCCGATGTGCCAGAAGTACGGCATGGGCGTGCTCTCGTGGAGTCCGCTGGCCGGAGGCTGGCTCTCGGGCCAGTTCGGGCCGGGGAAGGAGAACACCAGCCGCCGGGCCACCTTCCTCCCGCACCACTACGACATGGAGCTTCCCGGGAACCGGTCCAAGCTCGAGGCCGTCACCGCGCTGACGGAGCTGGCCGACAGCGCCAGGCTGTCGCTCATCGAGCTCGCCCTCGGCTTCGTGCTGGAACACCCGGGCGTGACATCGCCCATCATCGGGCCCCGCACCATGGGGCACCTGGAGTCGCAGCTGCCCGCGCTCGACCTCCGCCTCAGCCCCGACGTGCTCGACCGCATCGACGAGATCGTGGCGCCTGGCACCGACCTCAACGACACCGACGTCGGTTGGGTCCCCGCCGCCATCGCGGATTCGTCGCTGCGCCGTCGCCCGCGCTGAGCACCACCGGCTGAGTGCCGCCCACCGAGGCGACACCGTCACCGTCGCTCAGTCCAGCAGCTCGGGATGGCGGGCTTGAATCATGCGACGGAACCCGTCCCGCCAGGGCACCTTGGTGCGACCCAGGAGCTCGTGCATGGAGGTCAGGTCCGGCCACAGCGGGGTGTGGGCCTCTTCGCTGTACTCGAAGTTCGGCTCGACCCCGACGAGTTCGCCCATGTAGGCGCAGTACTCCTCGGCGCTGACGGTCTCGCTGCCGCCCCAGTTGAGGGTGATCGGCGGGAGGGCGGCGACCTCCATCGCCCTGATGCCGAGCTCGACGTAGTCGTCCTCGTAGATCGGGTTGAAGTTGTTGGGCGGATCGGGGTAGAGAAGGATCGGCTGTCCCCGCAGCATCCGCTCCAGGCGATCGGCCGGGGCGCCTCCCTCGGGCCCGTAGGTCGAGCAGATCCGGATGATCGTCAGCGGGACATCGAAGTGGGTCGCCACCCAGGTGCAGACCTGCTCCCCGGCGACCTTCGAGAAGCTGTAGTTCGCTCGCTGAGGGACTCCCGGTGGGTCGTCCTCCCGCAGCGGCCGCTGCCCTTGGTACGCGTAGATCGAACCGGTCGAGCAGTAGACGAAGCCCCTGGCGCCGCGGCAGTGGTACAGGAGGTCGCCCGAGACCCGCGCGTTGGTCTGGACGCAGCGACGCCAGTCGCCGGTTCCGACGTCGACCGCGGCGTGGAAGACGTAGGTGAAGTCGTCGGGGAGCGCTGCGAAGTCACCGCCCGAGATGTCGAGGGGCACGGGCCGCACGCCGACGCTCTCGAGCCGCCGGCGTTGCGCGGGATCTCGCAGCCGCGCCACGCCCCAGACCTCGTTGTCCTCCGCCAGGGCGCGGGCGATCGGGAAGGCGATCTTCCCACTGACACCGGTAATGAGGACCTTCTCGCCTTCGAGCACGCTGGCCGGGCACCGTAGGAGACGCCCCGCGGGTCGTCAAGGGTGCCACGATGCACCGGAGTGGGCAGGCACCGCCCACGCGGCCCACCTAGATTCGTGGCCATGTGCGCTCTGGTGGGGACACCGTCCGATGCAGCACCCGAGGTGGTGGCAACCGGACGCACGGATGTCACCACCATCTTCGCGTCCTTCTCGGAGCGGCATCCCGAAGGCCGGGATTCCGATTACCTGGAGTGGCACTCGCTCGACCACCGACCCGAGCAGCAGCGCCTCACCATGCTGCGCACCTCGTTCCGCCTCGTGTCGACCCCGGATTGCCGGGCCGCGCGCGCCGCCAGCGACGAGCGATTCGACGCCACGGACCACCTCATCACCTACCTCTTCAGTGGCCTCGCCGCGATGGACGATTTCAACGCACTGAGCATCGCGCTGCGCAATGCGGGCCGGGCGCCCTACCTGCTGCCGATGGTGGAACGGGCGGCGTACCGCCTCGACGGGATGGCGGCAGCTCCGCGCATCAAGATCGGTGCCGACGTGCTGCCCTGGTGGCCGACCAAGGGCGTCTACATCCTGGTGGAGCGAGGCGAGGAACCGGCTGGGGAGCTCATCGATGTTCCCGGTGTGGGCGGTGCCTGGTGGGGTGGCGCCGAGCCCCTGGAGCCCCCGTTCTGCTCGCGGGACAACAGCGGCCTGCACATCAGCTATCTGTTCCTCGACGACGAGCCGCCCGACGTCGCCTTGAGGATGGAGCCTGCTCTCCGGAAGCGCTGGTCGGAGAAGGCAGTCGAACCCCTTCTGGCCGCGCCGTTCCACAGTCTGGTGGCGTACGACTGGGGCCGGTACTGCCCTTGAGGACTGGGTGGCGACGGTGCCCCTGCGCTGAGAGCTCGCGCTGCGGGCAGACGTCGAGATGCCGGACGTTGCCGGCGTCGTCGCGTGGATTCAATCCAGGATACGTATGTGTGACCTGTCGAAGTCTCCTGTCCGATGGATCACGTCTTCATCCGTGAGCCGCGCGTCGTCAGAGACGATCCGGGGCATTCCAAGGGTCGTGGTCGGACGGCTCATCGCGAGGTAGCTGTTGATCCGGTCCGCCAGTGCGAAGAGGCGCCCTGCATCTTCCGAGCTCTCACACGCACCGGCTGCCATTTCGAGCTCATGGGCAGACTCGATGAGAAGTTCCATCCCCGTGTCGTACGCCCCGGTCATTATTCGGTACCAAACAGTTCGCGCCGGCAGGCCCGGCGAGCCCACCCGTTGGCATTGGGACCCATCGGGCCTCTCGATCTTGTCACCGTAAGCGGTGACGCTGGCGCTCTCAATGAGCCATGGTGAGGGTACACCCGGCGGTTGAAGTCGCCCAGGGCTCCTCTGCGTCGGGCATCACGCGAGGACGTCAGGATCTGCCTGACGCTGACAATTCGACTTCTCGAGTCCCAGAGTCAGCTCGACCTTCCGGGGCTAACGTCGGGTCGAGGCACAAAGGGAGGCAGTGATGGCAATTGGTCAGGTCATGAAGTTTTCGCGAGTTGGCACCGACAAATATGACGATGTCCGGGCCGAACTGGGTTGGGACGAGGAAGAGGGAAAGCCGTCCGGCCTGCTCGCACACGCCGTTGGAAAGACCGACGAGGGATTCTGTGTCATCGAATGGTGGGATTCGGAAGGCGACTGGGACACGTTCTTCTCGTCCAGGTTGCAACCGGCCTTCGGGAAGGTCGGAGGCATGCCGCAACCCGAAGTGACGCGCTTCACCGTCCACAGGAGCTTCCCAGTCTGACTGTCGGGCCGTCTTCGGTCACCTCGATCTTTCGACCGAGGTGACAGGAACACCCACCGCTGGCGACTCGTGACATTCTCAGAATGAGGGGCATCGCGAGAATCTCGCCGACTGCGGCCCTGGAATGTCTGCAGGCTCAGGCAAATGCGAGGGACAGTCCCACTTGAGACCAGTGGCGAGGAGGGTCGGTGGAGAAGCAAGACCCAGTCGGTTCCGTGGGCATTCCATACCAAAGCAACAATCGGCTTGTCGGATGGATCGGAGGGAGACACGACGCCCACCCCTCCCTTGGGCCTGTCATTTTCACCGCTGCAGCGCTCTACTTCGTGGTTCAGATCATCGTGGCTTGGGTCTTCATCCCGAGCTACAGCTTGGTTTCGAACTCGATCAGCGATCTGGGCGAAACCAGTTGTGGCGGCTATGGCTCTCCGCCAATTTGTTCACCACGTTGGTGGCTGATGGACTACGCCGGCTTCGTTCTGCTCGGCCTGATCATGGTGATCGGCTCGGCTCTGCTCTACCACGAGTTCACCGAGAGAGTCCCTCGCGAGCGACGCGCCGCCATGATCGGTTTCGGTTTGATGGCATTGGCAGGCCTCGGTTCGATCCTCGTGGGATTCTTTCCCGAGAACGAGAATCGGACCATGCACATCATTGGAGCCTTTCTCGCGATCGCAATCGGCAACGTCGCCATCCTGGTTCTGGGGGCCGTGCTCACGCTGCCGGAGTCCATGCGGCGCTCCATGCTGACGTTCAGCAGCCTCGCGCTTGCCGCACTTCTGTGTTTCGCTTCTCACAGGTATTTTGGTATCGGTCGTGGAATTATGGAGCGACTCGCTGCCTATCCCGTGACAATTTGGTTGATCACCTTCGGTCTCTACATCTGGCGATTCAACCCGAAGCGGTCCCACAAATACACCTAGCGAGGACTGGGCCCACGTCTCTGCGTGGACAGGCCGTCGGCCCCTCGCTCATTCGCCAAACGGTTGATCGATGGGCACCGCTCGTACGTGAAAGCCACCGGTCCGAATGGGCAGCGAGTCGGTGACCGGTGACTCGGTGTCCGTTTTCCCGAGATCCTTGTCGCTTGCGTCAGCCTGATCCTCGATAACCCTGACATGAGCCGTGCCCGTCATTGGTGTGACTTCCCGTTCGGATGCCTCGGCCAATTGTTCGAGCTGACGCTTCTCCCGCCGACGTCGGAATGGGCCACCCCTTGACGTTGGAATATCGCCTTGACCCATGAGTCGAGCCTAATGGGCCAGGGCGCCGCAGTGCGTGTCATTGTCCCGGCGAACGGGCAGGTCGTTCGATTACGGAAAGGCCCGCGTCCGGCCTCGTGGCCTGTCCGTCAGGCTGATGACGCTGGTTCCTCTCTGTCCCCGCCTAACGCCGTTGTGAGTCCCTCCAAGTCGGCCACGGTCACGGTGAGTGCCGAATGGCCGCTTCGCCGAAGTGGCGACGGCACTCTCTCTGCAAAATGAATGCAGACGCCGGCGTCGTGGTTCGTTCCAAACGTCAGACCGTCGTCGACACGTGACATGCGAACCCCGAACGCGGTCCACCAGCGATAGTTCCGGGTGATGTGCCCACCGGTGATGTTTGAACGGGGCGTCGCGATCTTGAAGAGGCCGAAGGTGGCGACGAAAGATCCCTCATCAGTAAGTGTCACGCCGTCCCTTGCGGGCCGTAGCAAAAAGGGCAACACCACGGGCAGGTAGCGCTTGTCGATGGCGTAACTGAAGTGCTCGGGCACCTTCCTTACGATATGCGTGTCCGTTGTCTCCGGGACGTAGGGGCACTCTCGGCCGATCCGTCGGTTTTGTCGAGGGTCGATCTCTGGTGCTGACCGGAGCGCAGCAACAACCTCATGGACCACGATGCGCCGCCCAGCGATACTCTGCTCCGTACCGCAATATGTCTGTCCCTGACCTGACTGATCAACCGCTGCGAGACCTCGTCTCCCTGAAGGGCAGACGTGCGGTGGTGACCGGCGGCGCCAGGGGCCTGGGTGCTGCCATCGCCTGCCGTTTGGCCGAAGCCGGCGCATCGCTGGTGATCGGCGACACCGACGAGATGGGTGCCCAGTCCCGAGCTGAGGAGATCGGTGGTCGTTTCGGTGTGCCCGCTTTCGCCACGCCGCTTGATGCTGCGCACTCCTCGTCGATCGCAGAGACAGCTGATTTCGCTGTCCAGCACCTGGGCGGTATCGACATCTGGGTGAACAACGCCGGTGTGTATCCATCGACACCCGTACTCGAGACCACCGACGAGGAATGGGATTGGGTGCTCGATACGAATCTTCGAGGCACGTTTGTCGGCGGTCGCGAGGCCGCCCGGCGCATGATCGCCACCGAACGGGGCGGCGTCATCGTCAACGTGTCCTCCATCGCCGGCGTCCGCGGACGAGGCCCCGGCATTGCCCACTATGTCGCGTCGAAGCACGGCATCATCGGCCTCACCCGCCAGATGGCGTTGGAGTTCGCCTCGCATGCCATACGAGTACTTGCCGTCGCTCCGACCACCATCATCACTGCGGGTGTTGAAGAGAAATTGAAGCACATCGATCTGGAAGCGGCGCTCGCGGGACCGTTGGGCCGGGCGGGCCGGCCTGACGACGTCGCGCGAGTGGTGCTGTTCTGCGCCAGTGACCTGTCCCTGTTCATGACCGGCAGCACACTCTTCGTCGACGCGGGGGAGATGGCCCGATGACCACGCCGGCCGGAGGGGGCCAGGCGGATGACGCGACCCTTGTGCTCCAGCGGTACTTGAAGGCCCAGGAAGACAAGGACCTCGACGCGCTCGTCTCGTGCTGTGACCCTGACGTTGAGGTGGTCCATCCGCTGCGGCCTGACCGGAGTTGGCGCGGGGTCGAGACCTACCGGCAGGCGTGGGCGCTCATTCGGGAGAGGAATCGCGAAAGCCGCTTCGAGGTCGTATCGGCGGACGTGGTCGGCAACCGCATCTATATCGAGGCGTACGTCGAGCACGCCGATGGCACGATGATGCCGAGCATGAACATCCTCGAGGTCGCGGACGGCAGAATCCGCCGGGGACGGGTCTTTACCGACAGGCTGGTTCTGGACGGCGTCCCCTTGGGCGACTTCGTCCGCAGCCTGAACCCCGCTCCTGTCCCCCCAGCCGTACAGCCGAAGGACGCTGCTGACCGTTTCTTCGCCTCATGCGAGAATCGCGACTTCGAAAAGCTCGAACATGTCTTGCATGCCGACTTCGAGATGATCGTTCTCCAGAAGCCGGCCCGAGGCTTCATGGGCCGGACACAAGAGATCGCGAACCTCACGTACCTCTTCGACACCCAGCCCGACCTGTCGATAGCCGTTCTGCGGAAGGTGGTCAACGGAATGAGATCTGGACCGAGTTGTCCGCCACCGGAACTGGACTGGAGATGGCGGCCGTCATCATCTGGGAAGTCGACGCGGGCACCGACACCATCATCGGCGGTCGCTTCTACTCCGAACCCGTCGATCGCAATGCGCCGGACATCAACGAGTTCATGCGCGGTATCGGGCGGCCACCATCGACGGGAAGCTGAATTGCAGGCTTGAAGGAGTCAGCGCAGAGGCCCCGTACCCCCTCCCATTGCAGTGGAGCGTGGACGTACGTGACCGAACGAAGCTCAGTGATCCCTTAGCTCGAAGCTGCCACCATGTAGAGCCCATTGGACAGCGCACCGAGCGGAGCGACTGCGAGTTGTGACGCGGCCAATCCCTCGTGATCGCTCGAGGTGTAGTCGTATGTCCCGAGGAGTCCCTCGAAGTTGGCGTTCTCGATGAAGGTGCGGATGCTGCCCGAGTCATCGGCGTTGACTCCGTTGGCGGAGCTGGCGAAGAGCTGAAGGGCGTCGTACCCCTGCGCATAGGGCGTGATAGGGCCGCTGAGCCGGACCTGATGGAGTGCGCGGAGCACCCGGGCACGGAACGACTGCAGACTGACAGGAACGCGGTGCGAAACCACCAACGACTTCGACACGATCACCTCGACTCCGTCGACGGCCGCACTCGGTTGCACCGCAGCGCCCAGCGTGGAGGCGAGGACGGGCAGTGTCGAGCCGGCGCTTCGGCGGGCCGTGAGCAACGGGGCCAGAGTCGATCCGCTGTCGAAGACCACCACCGCGCTCGGGTGCCCCGCCCCGAGGTCGGTCCATGCCGAGGTCGCGGCTGTGCGGGAATCGACAACGAAGGTGGTTGCGGTCACGGTGAGACCGGCCGAGCGGGCGTCCTTCCGGAATGCGGTGGCCCCCTCGACGGCCACCTCCGAGCTGGAGCGAACAAGGGCGACGCGGTCGAGGTGCCGCCGCTTGGCCGCCGCCACCAGCACGCTGGCCTGGTTCGCCATCGATGATGCGATTGGGAAGGTGTTGGGGAACTCACTGGGTTTGAAGGTCACCGCGAGAGCGGAGTAGCTGGCGGCGGCGGTACCGAGCGCACCTATGTGGTCGACGTTGGCCGGATTTTCGAGGGCCAGGAAGGGTCCCACGAGAAACGAGACCTTTTCCCGGTTCACCAGGTCCAACAGGGCCTGATTGTCGACAGCGGGATCGGAGCCGTCGTCCTTGTAGAGCAACTCCAGACACCGATGGGCCGTCAGGACGCCTCCGGCGGCGTTGACCCGATTGACGCCCAACTCGAGGCCGAGCAGTTGCGCGTGTCCGGCCTCGCTGTCGGACCCGCTCAGAGGAAGCGAGGCGCCCACCTCGACGACGGCCGAGGTGTCGCAGTGACCTGTGACCGGATAGACGGTCGTGGGCACGCCGAGGCGGGGCGCGGTGTGGCAGGACGTAAGGACCATGGCGGCCATGGCCACACCAACGAGGCCGACCACCGCATGGCGGGGGCGACGGCTCACGGGGCGGCGACCCCGAGATATGACTCGATCACATACGGATGATTCAGGACGTCCTCTGGATTCCCCGTCGTGACGACGGCGCCGGCGTCGAGGGCGATGGCCCGATCGGCCAACTGTCGCAACAAGCCCATGTCGTGCTCGATGAGGATCATCGAACAGTCGAGGCGGCGCTTGGTTTCGAGCAGGACCGGCGCCATGGCTTCGGTCTCGGCCTGGGCCAGGCCGGCGGACGGCTCGTCGAGCAGGACGATGCTGGGGCCCATGGCGATGATCACGGCCAACTCGAGAAGGCGTCGCACACCCGTCGAAAGATCGGAGGTCAGTTGGTCCGCGTATTGCGCGAGCCCGAGCGGCTCGAGAATCTCATCGGCGGCCTGGCTGAGGCGGCGCTCGGATCGGCGCACGGTCGGGAGACCCAGCATGGCTGCCGCCGCCCCGGGCGAAGAGACGTGGTGTGAGATCGCCATGATCACGGATTCGTGCACCGTGAGGCCCGGCCACAGGCGGGCGGCCTGGAAGGAGCGACCGAGCCCGTGTTCCGCTCTTCGATAGGCGGGCCAGGACGTGATGTCGTCCTCTCCCATGGTGATCCGCCCTCGCTGGGAGCGTCGCTCGCCCGAGAGCAGTTCGAAGATGGTGGTCTTTCCGGCCCCGTTCGGCCCGAGCAGGCCCAGGATCTCGCCCTGGTAGAGGTCGAGGTCGACGTCATCGACTGCTACCACGCCGCCGAAGCGCTGGTAGAGCTCACGGGCCGACAACACGGCGTGGTCGGCATCCACGGGTA
Organism: uncultured Acidimicrobiaceae bacterium; assembly: GCA_963719485.1. Classification (GTDB taxonomy): domain Bacteria; phylum Actinomycetota; class Acidimicrobiia; order Acidimicrobiales; family RAAP-2; genus Bog-473. Next base: position 320,806 of record OY970387.1, on the reverse strand, counting down.
CGTCGGCCCGCGGCGCGCGGTCTGCTCTGTCGACGGTGACCGCCGGGGTCGTGTCGGTCGGCGAGTCGTCGGCTCCGCCGAGGAGCACGGCCCGGACGATGTCCTGGCGGTCGAGCAGGTCGGCCGTCGACCCGGAGAAGACCACCTGACCCTTCTCCATGAAGATGGCCCGATCGCAGAGCCGAAGGGCGAGGTTGATCGACTGCTCGACCAGGATGACGGCGGAGCCGTTGTCGTGGATGCCCTTGACGATGCCCAGCAGGCTCTCGATCACGGTCGGGGCGAGCCCCAGGGAGAGCTCGTCGATGATCAGCAGCTTCGGTTTGGCGATGAAGGCCATGGAGAGGCTGAGCATCTGCTGCTCGCCACCCGAGAGTGAGCCTGCCGGGGTGTGCAAGCGGTGGGACAGGGCGGGGAAGTATTCGAGCACCGTCTCGGTGGCCCGGGCCAGGTCCTGGTCGTCGCTGTCGTACAGCCAACCGGCCACCCGCAGGCACTCGGCCACGGTGAGCCCGGGAAAGATGCCGCGACCTCCGGGCACCTGCAGGATGCCGGCCTCGGTGATCCGGTGGGCCTCGTAGGTGGTGATGGCCGTGCCGTCGAACATGACCTCCCCGGCCGTCGGCACCACCAGGCCGGAGATGGCCCGCATGAGCGTCGACTTGCCGGCGCCGTTGGTGCCGAGCACCGCCACCATCTCGCCGTCGCCCACGTCGAGGTCCACGCCGAAGACGACCTGGACGCCGTCATAGCCGGCATCGAGCGAGCGGACCATGAGGAGATGGGCCGTCCCGTCGGCCCGTTCCTGGCGCACGATCGCATCGGCCGCCTCGGTGATCCTGCGCTTCGCGATGTCCTCGGCCACGAATCGGGAGGCCGAACGGAGAAGCGACGCGCCGATGACGAACAGCGGAACGAAGAGCCAGAACGAGGCGCGGTAGCCGAAGGCATCGGTGATGAGGGAATTGACGGTGGGGACCCCCCCGGGGGGACCGATGAGGAGAGCGCCGAAGGTCAGCCAGACCGTGGAGAGCCCGAAGCCCAAGGTGATCATGCGGGTCGGCAGCGCCACCGAGAGCATGGCGTACACACCGGCGATCACCACGGCGGAGGCGGTGGCGAAGACCAGCTGGGCGGCGTAGGCCACGGCCACATCGGGCGCCAGGGCCAGGCCGGCTGCCCCGACGGCGGCAGCGACTGCAAGCCAGGCGATCGTGCGCACCGCCCTCCCCGGGTCGGCGGCGATGCGTCGGGGCAGGACCATCGTGCCGACGACCAGACCGATGACCGCTCCGGGCTCGGCCAGGCCGAAGAGCAGGGCGCGGTGCGCCGCGTCCTGGTGGAAGACGTTCTCGAAGTACGCCGTGGCGTAGAACGTGAGGCCGAGCACGGTCCCGAGGAGGAACGGGAGCGAGTAGTAGATCAGGCGGAGGGATCGGGTGGTGGCGATGACGCGGGCGGCCTCGGGCAGCGTGGCCGGCTCGACCGGCGGTTCGGCGTGGTCCGGGTCGCCTCCCGTGAGGCCGCCGGCAGGGACCGGGTCCGGGAGCCGGGCGGCGAGCACCACGAAGACGAGGGCACCGGCAGCCAGAACGAAGAACGACGCCTGCCACCCGAACGCGTAGGCCAGTGTTCCCACGATGAGCGGGGACAGGCTGAGGCCGAACACGAGGGCCGTCCGCTGGGCCAGGATCACGCGCGGTCGGAGGCTGACCGGGTAGTAGTCGCACAGGAGGGAGTTCTGGGTCGAGGTCAGCGCGCCGCCGCCGAGCACCACGCCGATGGCGCCGGCGTAGAGCAGGATCTGGTTGGGGAACACACCGGCCAGCCACAGGACGCCGGCCGCCGCGGTGAAGAATCCGCCCGCCCCGACCAGGACCCGGGTCCGCGAGGTCTGATTGGCCACCAGGGCCAGGACGAGGTCGGGACCGAGGCCCGTCTGCAACTGCTGGACGGCCAGCAGGGCCAGGATCGAGAGGTCCTGGTGGTACGCGTCCTGCATCTGGGGCAGCAGGAGGACGAAGGTCAGGGCGCTCATGGGCAGGATGGCGCCCAGCCCCATGACGGCGATCAATGGGCGCGGTGAGTAGGTCCCGGTGAGGCGCGAAGGCCTCCGTGGGCGCAGAGCGGGGTGGGTGAGGTCAGCCATCGGCGCCCGCATCGAGGCCGAGGGTGAGCACGTCGGCGGGCTGGCGGACCACCGGGCGGGGCCGCAGCGTTCCCTCGTCGTGTGATGGGCCGGCGCCGCCGGCGTCCTCATCGGGCCGGCGCCAGATCCCGGCCGCGGTGATCCCGCGGCGGCGGGCCACGACGCGCAAGAGCTGGTCCCGGCCGCGGTTGAGGAGGCCGCCGATGCCTTCGGGCAGGAAGAGCAGGAGCAGCAGGATGCCCAACCCGTTGACCAGCTGGGCGTAGCCGGCCGGGAGGTAGTACTGGGCCCCCCACACGACGACGGCGCCCAGGATCACGCCCGGCAGGGAGCCCAGGCCGCCGATGACCACCATGGAGAACATGGTGATGTTGATGTCGGCCGTGAAGGACCCGCTGTTGATGCCCTGCTGCTGGACGGCGAAGAGCGAGCCGGCGAACCCGGCGATGCCTCCGGAGATGGCGAAGGCCAGCAATTTGTAACGGGTGGTGTTCACTGCGGCCGCGCGCGCCGCCGGCTCGTTGTCGCGGGTGGCGATGAGATCTCGGCCCGTCTTGCTCTGGCGCAGCGAGCGCACCGCCAAGAGGACCAGGAAGAAGCCGGCCAGGCAGAAGTAATAGACCTGGGAGTCGGAGTTCAAGACGCTCGTCCCGAACAGCGTCGGCCGGTTCGCCTGAGTGGTGACGAACCAGGGCAGGTAGTTGGGTTGCAAGAAGTACGACGAGGCGGTGACTCCGAAGGCCAGGGTGGTCACGGCCAGGAAAGGCCCGGACATGCGCAGGGCCGGGAGCCCGATGAACAGCGAGACCAGTGCGCCGACGAGGACCCCGACCGCGAGCGCGGCGAAGAAGTCCCACCCGTGGCGGGAGTAGAGGACCACCGTGGTGGCGCCGCCCATGCCGGCCAGGCCGAATTGCCCGAGGGAGATCTGTCCCGTCCATCCCGTCAAGACCAACAGCGAGAGCCCGACGATCGCGTAGACAACGATGATCGAGGCGAGATAGGTCTGGCTGCCACTTATCAGCAGCGGGAGCACGGCCACCACGGCCACGAACGCGATCTTCATGACACGGATCGTCCAGCGCACCTCGGGCAGGCTGGCCAGCTGGCGGGGGATGGGCCGGACCGAGGCCACGTAGCGCCAGCTCGACTGCTCGCCCTCGGTGACCCGCGAGCGGGAACGCCGCTGCAGGAGGAGGGCCACGACGATCACGACCACAAGCGAAGCGTCCACGTAGGTCGTGTTGGAGTACGTCCAGGTGGCCGCGGCGTCGAACACGCCGATGGCCAGTGCTGCCACCACGGTCCTTGGCATGCTCTCCATCCGCCCGATCACGGCGGCGGCCAGAATGCGCAGCAGGATCTCGTCGCCTCCCGCAGTGACGGTCTGGAACCCCCCGAACCCGAGGACGGGCACCTGCAACAAGATCGCGAGGGTGGACAGGATGGCGGCCAGCACCCAGATGATGGTGTCGAGCCGGGCCACCGAGATCCCGAGCAGGGTGGCCCGGTCGCTGTTCTCGGCGGCCGCCCGGATGCCCAGCCCGTACTTGGAGTACCGCATGAACAGCGCCAGGGCGGACGCCACGACCATGGCCCCCACCACGGCCACGATGTCGTTGCCGCTGAAGAGCACCGGGCCGATCGTGAACGACACGTGCAGGGGCGTGTTGACCGACTGGCTGTTCGAGGCGTTGATGCACGACTGGTTGGTGGCCGGGTTGCAGAAGAGGATGGGAGCCAGGGTGGCCACACCGGTCAGGAGCTGGGCCAGCCCGATGGTGGCCACGGTCAGGATCAGCCGGGAGCTGTTGCGGAAGTGGCGCGGCAACAGGCTGGCCAATGCGCCGAGGATGATGGCGGCTGCGATGCCGACGCCGACGGCCAGCACGTAGGGAACCCCGAACGTGACCACCAGCTCGATGGCCAGCACGGCCGGGAGCACGCCGATGGAGGCCTGGGCGAAGTTGATGATGCGATCCCCGCGGTAGATGAGGACGATGCCCACGGCCAGGATGGCGTAGATGGCGCCGTAGACGATCCCGAGGAGCACAATGCCGAGCGGAAGGCCCTTGGGCAGGGTGGCGGCCAGGAGGATCCACACCACGATTGCCGCCATGAACCAGCCCAGGGCGGCACGGGTCGAACGCCACAGCGACGCCCCGCGCTCGCGCAGGCCGCTGTCCACCTGAGCCCCCGGGGGCGCGCCCCCCTCAGGATCGGTCACGTTTCCTCGTCACCATCTGCGCCTGCGGGTCTCACGTGGCGCGGCCGATCACTGCACGACTTCCATGCCACCCCCAAGTGGTCGCGCCCTGACAGGGCAAACGTACCGTGCCCTGACTAACGTTTCCCGCCAAGCAGATGGAGGGTGGGGGGAATACCGCCGTACATCCATCAGAAGAAAAGGGGGGCCATGACATCGTCGGGCCAAAGGTCGATCGGCGTTTCGTCGCGACACGTCGCAGGGCATCGGACGGCGCGGGGGGCACGCCCCGCCATCGTGCTGGCGGTGGCGCTGCTCACCGCCCTGGTGATGGTCCCGTTTGCCGGGGTGTCCGGTGCGTCCCCGGTGCTGAAGAGCTCGGGACCGACCGGTGAGGGGCCCTACCCGTGGGCCTATCCGGCGTCGGGCGGCATAAAGGCGGGCACCGGTACCGTCACCTCGGGCGCCAAGTGCACGCCGTCGGCCCCGCAGTTCGCCTCGCCGTACGCCGCGCCGTGCATCCCGAAATTCACCGGCAACAACGGTGGCGCCACGTACAACGGAGTGACCGCCGCCACCATCACCCTGGCCGAGCGCGAGTTCCCCAGTGCCGCCGACACCCAGGAGATCGAGGCGCAGGCCAAGGCGTCCGGGGGTGCAATCCCCCAGGTCATCAGCCAGGTGCAGCAGGTCTTCCTCAACTACTTCAACAGCGTCTACGACCTCTACGGGCGCAAGGTCGTCATCAAGCCGTACACCACCCAGGCCAGCTTCACCACCGAGGAGCTCGGGCAGGGCCAGCCGCAGGCCTGCGCCGACGCCGACGCGATCGCCAATCAGATCCACGCCTTCGGGGAAACGGGCATCACGAACGGGGACTCCTTCGGAGGCACCGCACCGTTCTCCACCTGTGCCGCCCAGGATCACCTGGTCGAGTTCAACGGTGACCCGTACTACAACGAGGCAGCGTTCGAGGGGCTCAATCCGTACGTGTGGTCGACGTCCCAGAACTGCGACACGATCACGGCCTCCGAGGCCGAGGTGGTGGCCACCATGCTGGGCGGGAAGAAGGCCATGTACGCCGGTGACCCGACCTTGAAGACCCAGGTGCGCAAGTTCGCCGCCTTCGTCCCCAACGTGCCCCAGTACCTGGGATGCGCCAAGGAATTCACCAACCTGGTCGAGCACAAGTACCACATCAACAAGAGCGAGCTGTCGCCGAGCTTCGACTACAACCTGGACATCGCCACCTTCCAGCAGTCGGCGCAGCAGGCCATCATTCAGTTCAAGGCGGCCGGGGTGACCACCGTCATCTGCTCTGCCGACCCCTTCTCGCTCGGCCTGCTGACCAAGGCGGCGGCGGCCCAGAACTACCACCCCGAATGGTTCATGACCGGCTCGGCCCTGACCGACCTGGACCAGGTGGCCCAGGGGGAATACGACCAGCCGGAGGTCGAGGGCCACATGTTCGGCATGTCCGAGAGCGCCCCCTCGACCGGCACGACCGGTCCACACTCCCTGGCCGGCCAGCTCTACCAGAAGCTGACCGGGCACGCCATCCCCAAGGGCACGGACGGCAACTACGGCGGCCTGGTGGAGATCTTCAACGACCTGCAGGCGGCCGGGCCCGACCTGACGCCGAGCAATATGGCCCGGGGGATCCATGCCATGCCCACGCTCGGCGCGCCCGCCTATCAATATGGTCAGTGGACCTACAACGTGGGGCCGACCGGGTCGCCCGGGGGCGGCGTTCACACGGCGGCTGACGATGCCCGCTTCGTCTACTGGGACGGGACCAAGACGTCGCCGCTCAACGGCGTGAAGGGAACGTTCGTGGCCGTCCTGGGTGGCAAGCGCTACACAGTGGGCCAGTGGCCGACCACCCTGCCGCCGCTCTTCGGGGCGGGTTGACCGCGCCAATTGGACGTGCATCGGTCGCGGTCGGGTTCCTCCGGCTTCACAGCTGTGACCTCAGTACGGCGAACTCGCACCCCGGCGCCGACGGGTCGAAGCCGTGCTCGATCAGCCAGCGGGCGGCCACCAGGCTTCGCAACGACCACCACGCGCTGATCACGTCGAGGTCAACGTCGGTGCCATAGCCGGCGACGACGTCGGCAAGGTGCTCCTGGTGTCCGAGCGTCAGGATGGCGAGGTCGAACAGGGCATCGCCCTGGCCCGCCTCGGACCAGTCGATCACGCCGGTGACATGGTCATCGTCGACGAACACGTGGTCGACCTGCAGGTCGCCGTGTGTGAAGACCGGTGTCCACGGCCGGAGCGCACCCTCGGCAATCCGGCGGTTGCGCGTGACCACCTCGGTGGGAAGGACGCCGTTCGTGACGAGCCACTCGCACTCGTCGTCGAGGCGCGAAGCGATGTCGTCAGGGCTCTGACCGGGCCATGGCGGCAGCGGCGCGTCGTGCAGCATCCGGACGGCGGCACCCCCCGCGGCCCACGATGCCGCCGACGCGGTCGACGGCTCGCCGAGGCGGCCGAGTGCCGCCCCCGAGAGGGCGGCAAGCGCGAGCACAGGCGGTTGCCGCCACAGGACCTTCGGAGTCGGGATCGGCGCCAGAGCCATCGCCTCGACCTCGACGTCGGTGTGCGTCTGATCAGCGTCGATCTTCAGGAAAACGTCGCCGACACGCAGGGTCGCGCGCTCGCTGTGGGCGACGACGACTTCAACCTCTCCCTCTTCCACATCGGCCACCATCGTCCCTCTGCGAGGCGGGTCCCAGTCCTGCCCGGACTACCCGCCGTCACCGAGATGCCGGACGAAGAACGACTCGGCGGAGTCGTTCTCGAAGACAGGCACCTCAACGTGACCCCCGGGGTTGACGTGGAGGGTCTTGTTCGTCGAGCCGATGGCATCGAAGAGAGCGAGGCCTGCGTCCCGGGCGATCAACTCGTCGTCCCACTGCTGGAGGAACAGGATCGGCACGCGTAGAGAGCGAGCCGCCGTCTTCGAACTCGTTCCCGCCCATACCGACACCCAAGCCGGCCAGACCGAGCACGGCGGCCTTGACCCGAGGATCGGAGGCGACGAATCGGAGACCGATGCCGGTACCCATGGACAGCCCCCAATAACCCAGGCGGTCGTCGCTGAACCCGGTCGACATGAGGTCGTCGACCAAGGCGCTCAGCTCTCCGACGTGGGCGCCCATCCGGCGGGCGAATCCATCCGTCTGGTTGGCGTCCATCACAACGGGCAGGCCGGCGCCGGGGCCCTGGTCGATGCGGGCCTGGACGGAACGGCGCCTCGCCCGGGCCGCCTCCTTGTCGGTGATGCGATCGCCGTGCTCGGGGGCGTCGAGGGCGACGGCCGCGTAGCCCCGGTGCCGCACGAGGCGCCGGGCGAGGCCGAGCACCTCAGGGGCGCGCTTGTGAACCACGCCTCCGTGACCGAGGATCACCGTCGGTCGAGGCCCGGTCGCGGCCTCCGGCAGCCAGACGATGCCCGGCACGATCTCCCCGCCCTCCACCTCGAGCCCCACCTGTCGTTCGACAACACCGCGCTCGCAGACTTCCTGGAATGTCTCCATGGTCCAAGCTCCTCTGGCCGAAGTAGCCCCGAAGCGTACCGCCGGCCCTTTCCAAACCGCGTTGCGGGAGCGACCAGACGCTCAGGTGGCCGCGGACCCCGAGAGGTTCGCTGGCTCCACCGAGTAGGCGCCGACGACCATGGCCAGGTACGTCTCCTCGAGGATCCTTGCGCTCTCCTCTCCCGGATCGAGACGCCATTGCGCCAGGACGGCGTCGAGCGCGCCCAAGAGCACGGCCGTAACCGAGGTGGAGCGCTTCCGATCCAAGCCGTACTGCCGGGCCGCCACCGCGGCGAAGGCCCGAACCGTGTCGCGGTCTCTCGATCGTTGCTCCCTGCGGATGTCCCGGTTCCACCCGCCGGCGGCCCCGAGCGCTGTGAAGATCTGGCCGCGCTCCACCATGGCCCGGATCGAACCGCGCAGGAGGGCCCCGTACATCTCCTCGATGCTGCCCGCCGAGGCCACCTCCGATGCCAGGTCCTGGTGCAATTTCGACGCTTCCCGCCGATACGCGGCAGCCAAGAGCTCGTCGCGGTTGGCGAAGTGCTTGTAGACGAGGGGCCTGCTGACGCCGGCACGTTCGGCCACCGCCTCCATCGACACGACATGCACCCCCTTCGTCCTGACCAGAGCCACGGCGGCGTCGAGCAGGGCGTCACGGCGTGCGGAGCTCTGCAGGCGCTCTCCTGCCACGGGTCTTCGCTCGGTGGATGAGCGAGGCCTTGCGCTGGGGGGGCTCATGGTGTCAGTGTTTCACAAGTAGTGACATTTTGTCACCGATGGGGAAGGATTGGTGAGCGCGGTGGACACGATGGGGACGACGACCTACGTGGGGGACCGAAGCGTCCTCGACGCCGACAGCCATGTGATGGAGCTGGCTGACTTCCTCGACGACTTCGTCGACCCGGAGTTCAGGGACCGCCTGCGCGACGTGACGAGTGACCGCCTCGCCGCAGTGCTCTCCGATGCCGTTGCCAAGTCCGAGGCGCGGCATTCGGACAGCGACAAGGCGAAGCTGGCCGAGGAGCGCCTCCTGCAGGACAAGGGTTGGCACGCCATGGGCGCCTTCGATCCGACGGAACGGAGCCGGGTGCTCGACCTCCTCGGTGTCGATGCACAGCTCGTGTTCGCCACGTTCGCCACTGCGAGGTTCGTCGGTAAGGACGAGGACCGCCTCTACGCGGGCAGCTCTGCGCAGAACAGGGCCATAGCCAACTTCTGTTCTGCGGACAAGCGTTTGTTGCCTGTGGCGTTCGTGCCGCTGGTCGACCCGGGTCGTGCCATCGACCTGGCCGTCGAGGCAATCGAGGCCGGGTGCGCCGCGGTGATGGTTCCATCCACGGCCGCGGGCACGCGGGCACCCACCCATCCGGACCTGGACGGGTTCTGGGACGTGCTCAGCGAAGCCAACGTCCCGTTCGTCCTGCACGTCGGCGGTGGCGGGAGGCTCCTCGACCCCTTCTTTCACAACAACGCGATGCCGGTTCCCGACCACTTGGGAGGTGGCGAGAACGTCCGATCGAAGGACTTCCTCGGGATCCCCCACTCGCCAGAAGTGTTCCTGGGAGCACTGATCTACGACGGTCTCTTCGACCGCTTCCCGAAGCTGCGTGGAGGTTGTATCGAGCAAGGAGCGGGTTGGGTGGTCTCCTGGATGCGCCACCTCGATTACGGGGTCCGGGCGTTCCGCCGTACCGAGGAGCCGCTCACGCGACTGGAATTGACCCCCTCCGACTACGTTCGCCGGCATCTCAAGTTCACGCCGTTCCCAGGGGAAGCGGTGGATTGGATGATCGAGCAGTCGGGCGCGGAGCTCTTCATGTTCTCGACCGACTTCCCGCATCCCGAAGGTGGCAGGGATCCGTTGCAGAAGTTCGACGATGCGCTCGCAGGCTCCAGCGAAGAAGTTCGTTCGAAGTTCTTCTACGACAACATGTACGAACTCCTCCACGGGGCAAGCACCGCCTGATCCTCGACGGGTCCCGTCCCGACCCCCCCAAGTCCCGACCGAGTACGGTCCCAAGTCGCGCCGTATGGTCCCTGTAAGCCGAAGGTGGTACTGATGACCGACTCGAAGACCGACGAACGTGGGGCCTTGTTCGTGACCGCGGAATCCGAGGACCCGCGTTTCAATCAGCCGTACATCGATGTCCGGGAGTGGCGCGACGAGCCCGCGGACAACCCGGTGTTCCCCGGCGCCATCACGACGCAGCACGGCGGCGCGGCGCCCTTCAAGGCGCGCCATCTCTATGTCCACGGAGGGTTCGCGGGCACCGACGCCAAGTTCTCGTTCTGCTTCCCGCCGGAAGATGAGTACCAGGGACGCTTCTTCCAAGCGACCCATCAGTTGCTGGCCGGCGAGGACGCCACGGCGCGCAACGTCGCGTTCGCCCTTGCGAGTGGCGGCTATTCGGTGCAGACGAACATGGGCGGCAGCGACAACGCTCGGACGGCCGAGGGGTCGGCCATGGGCCAGTCCGACACGACCATTCGGGGCTACCGGGTCAACGCTGAGGCAGCGAAGTACTCCCGCGTGGTGGCGGCCGAGCTCTTCGGCCCCCACCGCACCTACGGCTATCTCTACGGCGGGAGCGGCGGCGCCTACCAGACGGTCACGAGTGCCGAGATGACGACGGGCGTGTGGGACGGGTTCGTGCCCTATGTCATGGGCTCGCCGCAATCCATCCCCAATTGTTTCACTGTCCGGGTGAACGCCCTCCGGGTGCTCAATGACAAGTGGCCGTCCATCATCGATGCGATCGAGCCGGGCGGAAGCGGTGACCCCTACGCCGGACTGAACGACGAGGAGCGCACCGCGCTCGAAGAGGCCACCCGGACCGGGTTCCCGCCGGGGGCGTGGTTCAACTACGTACCCCAGGGCGGAGGCCCGCTCGTACTGGTCGCCAGCTATGTGCCGGTGTTGGACCCGACCTATCTCGACGACTTCTGGAGCAAGCCGGGCTACCTCGGCACCGACCCGACGTCGTCGGTCCGCGCCGCCCGCATCCAACACGAAGCGACCGTCGTCGAGGTGCTTTCCGGCCTCCGGAAGCAATTCAAGCTGTCGAGCGTCCCCACGGGTGATCTCATGGGTGCGGATGTGGTCATCACCAGCGGAGCGGCCGCGGGCAAGACCGCTTCGCTCGGCCGCGTCGACTCGGACGGCAAGGGTCACATCGGCCTGGTGTTCGAATCGGTCGACGACACCATTGACATCACGGGCGATCCCGCCATCGTCGACAGCATTGCGGCCGGCGACCAGGTTCGGATCGACAACTCGAGGTTCCTTGCGCTGCAGACGTACCACCGTCATCAATTCCCGCCGTCCAATCCCGACTTCGACTACCCCGACGTCTACAACTTCTTCCGGAACCCCGACGGCACGCCGAAGTACCCCCAGCGAAGCGTGGACATCGGCGCGGCAGGCACTCTCGGCGCCACCGGTCAGATCCCCACGGGTCACTTCCACGGGAAGATGATCGTGGTGGAGTGCCTGCTCGACGGGGACGCGCTCCCGTGGCAGGCCGACTGGTACCGAAAGAAGGTCGAAGCCGTCGAAGGACCGCAGGTGGACGAGAACTACCGGCTCTGGTACGTCGACAACGCGAACCACACCGACCCGACGACCGAGGCGCTCCACAGCCACGCCGTCGCCTACTCGGGCACGGTGCAGTACGCGCTACGCGAGCTGAGCGCATGGGTCGAGCAGGGCGTCGTTCCGCCGCCCACCAGCGAATACCGGGTGCAGGACGGCCAAGTGCACGTGCCGGCGTCTGCTGCAGAACGCAAGGGGATCCAACCCGTGGTCAAGCTTCAGGTCAACGGCGGCGAGCGCGCCGAGGTCGCGGCGGGCGAAGGAGTCACCCTCACCGCACAGATCGAGGTGCCGCCCGCGCCGGGCAAAGTGGTGTCGGCGGCGTGGGACCTCGATGGCGCGGGCACGTATGCCGACGCGGCTGAGTTCGGTGATCCGACCTCGGGGACCGTCCAGGTGATGACCACGCACGCCTATTCCGAACCGGGCACCTACTTCCCGGCGCTCCGCGTGGACTCCCAACGCGAAGGCGATCCCGGCACCCCGTTCGCCCGATCGCTGAATCTCAGCCGGGTCCGGGTGGTCGTCAGCGAATGACGAGTCGCTCGTCGCAGCGGCGTGACGTCCTCAACGACGCGAGCGAACCGGATTTTCGGCGACCACCGCAAGATGCCGGACCGAGTGCCCGTTTTGCGCTTGTGCCGGTTGGGGTCGGCCGAACAGATATCCCTGGGCTGCCTGAACGCCGAGACTGCGAAGGACGATCATCTCCCGTGGCTGCTCGATGCCCTCTGCGATGATGGTGATGCCAAGGGATCGAGACAGAACAACAAAGGCCTCGATCGCAACCTGACGGACTTCGTGCTCTCGGCGATGACCTCGCCCTGAACAGACGCCCAGTCACCCGGGATCGAGCAGGGCGCGCAGCGACGTACCGGCCATCCGGCCGACCTCCACCGGGTCCAGCGCGTGCAGGACGTCGGAGAACACCTCGACGCCGAGCGGAGCCGCCGTGCCGGTCTCCCGGAGATCGTCGAGCAGGGCGCGCAGCGGCAGCCCGCCTTCGCCGGGGAGCAGCCGCTCGTGCAGCGTGGCATGGAGTGGCTCGGGCTCGGGTGCCGCCGGCGCGTCGCAGAGTTGGACGCCGAGGATGGAGGCGCCCGGAATGGTCCGCAGGAGCTCGCCGTCGGGCCCGCTCCGGAAGTAGTGCCAGGCGTCGAGCATGATGCCGCCGTTGGGCCTGTCGGCCGCGCGGACCACCTGCCAGGCCGTCGCCAGATCCGGGATCCTCGACCACGGCAGGAATTCCAGGTGGACGAGCAGGCCGTGCTCGGCCGCCCGCTGGCACAGCCCGGCGAAGGCCGCCGCCGCCTCGTCCAGGGACCAGGAGCCCCCGAAGACGTCGACGGCGTTGAGAGAGCGGGCCCCGACGGCGTGCGCAACGGCGAACAGCTCCCGCTCGCCGAAAGCGAAGATCCGTTCCTGATCGAGCTCGGGCGGGACGTGCACATCGGACGCGCCCGGGAGCCACCACCAGGAGGGGTCGAGCTCGGCCACCGCCAGGCCGTGGTCGGCCAGGAACAGGCGCACGTCCCGGTCGCTGAGTCCCCCGTCGCGGGCCGCCCGGTAGTCGCGCCCCCACAGCGAGATGCCGGAGAACCCCCCGGCCTCGGCGGCGGCCACCCGCTCCCCGAACGAGATGCCCGGCCGGAGCGTGCCCGAACAGAGCACGGTGTCACCCGCGCCGAGGGTCAAAGGTCTGCCGGGACGCGCCACTGCGGTCGTCGGGTTCTGGTCACTATCGTTCCCTCCGTGCCCGAGAACGGTACCGGAGCCGTGTCCGGAGCCCACGAGATGGCAGGCGACTGTGCCTAGGCTCGTCCTGCACGACGCCACCGTCCTCGACGCGGACGGGGCCCGGCCCCGGACCACGGTGGTGATCGAGGACCGTCGAATCGCCACCGTGCGTCCCTCCGACGGCGTCGAGACCGGTCCCAAGGACCGGGTCGTGGACCTCGACGGGCGGACCGTCATGCCCGGCATGGTCAGCAGCCACTTCCACGCCACCTACCACGAGCTCGGTTCGAAGGCGGCTCCGTTCGGTCTCGAGGAGCCGCCGGCGCTCCAAGCCGTGCGGGCGGCGCATCATCTCGAGTTGCTGCTCCGCTGCGGCTTCACCGGCGCCGTGAGCGCGGGCGCGCCCTTTGCCATCGACGCGTCCATGAAGGCCGCCATCGCGGAGGGACTCATCGTGGGCCCCCGGCTGATGGCCGGCAGTCGCGACGTGAGCACGACGGGGCACGCCGGCGACAAGAGCTTCCCGTGGTACTGGGACGTCGGCGCCCGCGGCGCCATCAACCGCTCCGATGGCCCCGACGCCTTCCGGCTCGCGGTGCGCGAGGAGATCAAACAGGGGGCCGAGATCATCAAGATGTTCGTGACGGGCGGGCACGGCACGGTGGCACCGAGCGAGCAGACCGAGATGACCCGAGAGGAGATCACGGCGGGCATTGAGGCGGCCCATCGAGCGCGGCGCACTCGTCCGCGGCCACATCGCCAACCGCGAGGCCATCCACATAGCGCTCGATGCCGGCATCGACGTCATCGACCACGGCGACGGGCTCGACGCGCTGGCCATTGAACGGATGGTCGAGCTCGGCACCTTCCTTGTCCCGAGCCAGCTCTTCCCGGTCCGCTTCGCCGAAATGATGGGCGGCGGCGGGCTCGGGTTCACCGCCGCCATGGCCACGGACATCGAGCAGGCGCTCGCCATCCTGCCCAGGGCAAACGACGCGGGCGTGAAGCTCCTGTGCGGCGACGACTACGGCGCCATCAGCCTGCCGCACGGTCGCTACGCGGACGAGCTCGAGTTCTACGTGAAGGAGGCGGGGATCCCGCCCCTCGACGTGATCCGCTGGGCCACCCGGAACGGGGCCGAGCTGATGGGGCGGTCCCACGAGCTCGGCTCGGTGCAGGCGGGCTATCTGGCCGACCTGCTCGTCGTCGACGGCGACCCCCTGGCCGACATCGGGCTCCTGCAGGACCAGGCCCGGTTGCTGGCCGTCCTGAAGGGCGGCACGCTCGTGAAGGACGACCTCGCTGCTCTCGCCGACCGCTGAGGACGCCGCTACCCTCCCGCCATGATCATCATCGCCGGCTCCCTCAGCTTCGACCCCTCGGACCGGAAGGACGTGCTCGCCAGCCTGGCCGAGGTGACGGTGGCGAGCCGGCGTGACGCCGGCTGCCTCGAGTACTTCTGGGGCGAGGACCTGGAGGCCCCCAACACCTTCCGCTTCTTCGAGTGCTGGGAGTCCCAGGAGCTGCTCGACGCGCACCTTGCCGCGCCGCACGAGGCTGCTTTTGGCGAGCGGAACCTGCGGCGCATCACCGGTGCGACGGCGAGCTTCTTCGACGCGTCCCCGACCGCCCCGAGCGGCGTGCCCGCGGCCCGCTGAGGGCGAGCGGGCGCCTCCATCTCATGAGCGAATCGACGCGTGCCGCCGTGCGCCTGGGCGCGCGGGCCGTCGACGCGCTCCCGCCACGGCTCCGGCGCTCCGTGCGCGCTGCGCTGGGGCGACCCGGCCCCCGCGCGGTCGCGCCGCACGAGCTCGACGCGGTGCTGGCCCGCGCCACCGCGCTGATGGGGCCCCGTCCCGATGACGCACGCGTCCTGCTCGACGGCATCGTGCTGGAGCTCCCGACCGCACCACCCGAAGACCCGTTCTCCGACGCCTACCGGGAGTGGACGTGGGATCTCTACCGCGCCGTCTCGGGCCGCGACGGCTACGACATCGGGCACGAGGCTTCCCCCTTCGACCTGGCGACCGCGCGCGAGCGACCGTTCCCGTACCAGACCGGTTCGTTGGCCCTGGTCGGCCGCGACCTCGTGGCCCGCGGCCACCTCCTCGAGTGCCTGGCCGACGCCGTGCCGTCGCGGGCCGGACCACGGCGCGTCGTCGAGTTCGGCTCGGGTTGGGGCAATCTCACCCGCGACCTGGTGGCCACGGGCCTCGACGTCACCGCCGTCGAGCTGGACGAGAAGTTCTGCCGGCTCATCGCCCACCGCTGCGACGGCCCCGGCCGGGTGACCGTGGAACAGGACGACATGCTCGCGTTCGGATCCGAGGAACGGTTCGACGCGGCGGTCTTCTTCGAGAGCTTCCACCACTGCGCCGACCACCTCGCCATGCTGCGCCGCCTGCACGACATCGTGCGGCCCGGTGGCGTGGTGCTGTTCGCGGCCGAGCCGATTCAGAACCTGGACTACCCGTGGGGACCGCGGCTCGACGGGCTCTCGGTCTGGTCGAGCCGGACGTACGGCTGGCTCGAACTGGGTTTCGACTGCGCGTACTTCGACCGCGCCCTCGCCCGCACCGGGTGGTCGGGCCGGCGCCTCAGGCTGGGGGCCGGCGCGGGCGAGACCGACGTGATCGTGGCCCGGGCCGCGGTTCGGCCCCTGTGAGCCACTCGTCGCGTTTGAGCGGCCGGATTTTCGCGTCTGACCACCTCAACTCGCCACCGCTTTTCCGCCGACTCTAAACCAACCTGTTTAGAGTCTGGACAAACATCCGGCGGGTTCACGGGGCGAGCCGCGCACAGGCCTCACTGCGGAGCGAAGAACCGGGGGAGCGATCCGGTGGGGAGGCTGGCACCGTTCGTGCGCGACTCCTGCAGGTGGCCGAGCTCCATCCAGTAGGGGAGGACCGCGGGCGCCAGGTAGTCGCCGCCGCCTCCGGGTTGCATGTCGAAGTGGCTGCCGTCGCCCTCGCGCACGGGGACGCCGTCGAGATCCTGGGTGTACCTGTCGCCCGGGCAGACGTAGGAGTTCAGGTCCTGCATGTAGACCTGGCCCGGATGCCGGGACGCCACCTGGCGGAGCAAAGCGTTGTACGCCTCCTGCCGGGCCGCGCTGTCCTGGGGCCATGGGGCACCGTCGGGCTGCTCGCCCGTGCTCTGGCAGGGCTTGGTCATGAAGACCATGAGTGCGCCCCGTGCCGTCGCGATCCGCACGGCCTTCTCCAGCTGGCTCTCCACATAGGCCGCGAACGTCGGGTTCAAGATGTTGGTCAGGTGCCCGCGGTAGAGGCGGTCGAGAACTTCGCCGCCCCCGGCCAGGAGCACGACGACGTTCGGTTGCAACTGCGTGACCCAATCTGCCCACGCCTTTGTCCAGGCCTGGCAGGGCACGTTCTGATGGGGTCCGAAGACGCCACCGGGAGGGCAGTCCGCGTTCTGCGGATCCGGGGTGCAGGGCTCGCCGACGATGAACGTCCCGCCGGACTGCTCCCCGGTCGTCCCGTCGGCCACGCCACAACCCAGGATGCCCTCGTTGAGCAGGTGCAGCCCGTCGTACTTCTTGGGATGAGCGGTCAGCGCCGTCTGCAGCCCGATGCCGAGCGTGAGGGCTTGGGAGTCGCCGACCAGGAGCACCCGGGTCGGCGTCGTGCCGTACGCCGCGGGAACGGTCGAGGCGATGGGGGTCGCCGGCACTGCTCCGGTGGCGGCGGCGCCGGTGGCGATGGTGTCCAACGCCGGCATGGTGGCCAGGACGATGGCCAACGCCACGACCCCCACGGCCGGCAGCGTGAACACCTGGGCCCGGAACCTGGTGAAGAAGGTGCCCTGCCGGATGGGCCGCTCCACCAGGAAGAAGGACAGCATCGCCACCCCGATGGTGGGGATCACCCGGACGACGAAGAGGGGCCATCCACTGAGGCCCGTCCGTTGCTCGTTGATGAAGGTGAACAACGGGAAGTGCCAGAGGTACATGCCGTAGGAGATGCGCCCGATGAAGGTGAACGGCCGCAACGACAGCAACCGTGCCACCGGTGAGGTCTGTGCGCACGACACACTGAGGAGGATCGCCGTTGTGGCGATCGCGGCGAGGAGGAATCCCCCCCGGTACGCGGCGGCATCGCCGGAGTGCACGGAGGCGCACAGGACGCCACTGACGACCAGGCCGAGCGCGCCGACGACCGTCAGCACGCGGCGGGCCCAGGCCGTGCGGGCCTGCCAGTCCTGTTCGGCGCCCTTCCGCCGGCGCTCGGCCCACAACGCCAGGCTCAGGGCCAGGGTCGCCCCCACCAGGACGGACTGCGCGTGGGTGTCGGTCCCGAAGTAGAGGCGGTTGATGTTCGTGGGGTTGTAGAGCATGGCCATCTCCACGGCGGAGACCAACGCCCCGGCGATGGCCACGGCGAGCAGGACCCACAACGAGCGCGTGAGCTTGAGGACGCCGAGGAACGCGAGCGGCCAGACCAGGTAGAACTGTTCCTCCACCGCCAGGGACCAGGTGTGGATCAGCGGTGAGGTGAGGCCGGTCATGTGGAAGTAGTTGGAGCCCGACGCGATGAAGTGCCAGTTGGCGAAGTAGAAGAGCGCCGACAGCGCGTCACCGCGCAGCGTCGGGTAGGTGCCTGCGGGGACGAAGATGCCGTAGAGGATCGCGACCCCGATCAGCATGACGAAGAGCGCGGGCAGCAAGCGCCGTGCGCGCCGGGCCCAGAAGGCACCGAGCTTGATGGTGCCTCTCTTGCGCCACTCGACGATCAGCAGCGAGGTGATCAGGAATCCCGACAGGGCGAAGAAGCTGTCCAGCAGGAAGAAGCCGCCGGCAGTCAGGTAGACGCCGGCGTGCACGCCCAGGATGCCGAGCAAGGCGACACCCCTGATCCCGTCGAGCGCCGGCAAGTAGGAGAGCGTTGCTCCCTTGCGTGGTGCGTCGGGAGAGACGCGTGCAGCCATCGCCGGAGCGTACCGTTGGGCCCGCCGTCCGAGGTGGGCAGTTCCCGCTCGGCGAAACCCTGCAGCCCATCGGTGACCGGGCATCGGTACCGGGCATCGGTATAGTCACCGGCGCACCGGGCCAAACGGGGCTGTGCCAAGGGGGCTTCCAATGTCATGCAGCAAAGGGCGTGCTTCGATCGTGCCCAGGGTGAGAACCGCGCTGGGCGCGGTGGCGGGACTCGTCGTGCTGTTCCCCCTGACCCTGGCCACCGAGCAGGGAACCGGTGCCGCCACCTCGGTGACGTTCCACAGCGCGGCCGCCCTGACCGGCCCGATCACGACCGGACACATCATGGAGCCCGAGACCGCCCATACGCTCGACCTCGCCCCCAACGGCTACGAGGAGCACGAGTACTTCGCGTCGGGGACGGCCACCGCGTTCAAGGGTGACTCCATGCCGAGCGACGGGAAGTGGACGATCACACCGACGACGACGGCGGCCTACAAGACCCGCATCCTGGTGCGCCGGCCCACGAACCCGGCCCATTTCAACGGCACGGTGATCGTCGAGTGGATGAACGTGTCGGCAGGCGAATCCGCGCCCGACTGGGACTTCCTCAATCCGATGCTGATGCGGGACGGCTACGCGTACGTCGCGGTCTCGGCCCAGGCGCTCGGCGTGAACGGCGGGCAGTCGCTGCTCAGCACGCCCGGCACACCCATCCCATCGGGTGGGCTGGTCACCGGCGAACCGGAGCGCTACGGATCACTCCACCACCCCGGTGACCAGTACGCGCTCGACATGTTCGCCCAGATCGGGCAGGCCCTCCGGGCCCCGCATTCCGCAGCGCTGAGCGGCCTGAAGCCGAAGCACGTCCTGGCCATCGGCGAGTCCCAGTCCGCCTTCTACCTGACGACGTTCGCTGACGCGCTGCAGCCGCGGACCGACACGTTCGACGGGATCTTCATCCACAGCCGGGGTGGTTCGGGTGCCTCGCTGAGCGGATCGTCCATCACGTCGAGCAACGGGCCCGACAACCTGCGCATCCGTACCGACCTGAAGGTCCCGATCTTCATGTCCGAGACCCAGACCGATCTGATCCAGCTCGGGTACGTCCCCGCCCAACAGCCCAACACGGACAAGATCCGCACCTGGGAGATCGCCGGCACCTCACACGCTGACGCCTACTTCATCGGCCCGGCGTCGAGCGTCCTCGGCTGCACCACGCCCGTCAACAGCGGCCCCCAGCACAACGTGGTCGAAGCGGGGTTCACCGCGTTCGACAAGTGGGTCGACAACGGCACGCCCCCGCCGAGCCCGCAGCCCTTCACTTTGTCGAGCACCCAGCCGGCGACGCTGGCGATCGACGCGCACGGCAACGTCATCGGGGGCGTCCGGACGCCGGCGGTGAACGTGCCGGTCTCCACCCTGAGTGGCGCACCGCCCGCCGGCGCCACCAAGATCTGCGGCCTCTTCGGACAGACCATCGCCTTCACCCCGGCCCAGCTGGCCAGCCTCTACGGGACCCAGAGCAACTACCTCGCCGCCTACACCAAGAGCCTGGACAAGGACATCGCCGAGGGCTACATCCTCGGCGCGGACAAGGCTTCGCTCCTGGCGCAGGCGCAGCAGGTGCAGATCCCCGGCTAGCGGTCGACCGTGTCAGCGCCGCGCCGCCAACGCGGCGAACGCAGTGGGCGGTCCCGCGTCCAGGCGACGCCAGACCGTGTCGGCGCAGGACGCAGCTGTCTGCGTCGACGTGTCCACCTCCAGGTCGTACACGCCCGGGTCGTGGACCGCCCGCTCCCAGCGGTGCACGACGTCGGGGACCGTGCCGTCAGCCGCGCTCGTGACGTAGCGCCCGCGGCCAGCACCACCGGCGCCACCGGACGGGCCGGCATCCCGCCGGGCCATGATGACCTCGACCGGGCAGCGGACCCCGATGAAGAAGGCCGGCAGTCCGCGCAGGTCCGCGGCCACCTTGGGCAGTATCCCCAACGGCATCGAGTAGTCGTCGTGGTGGCCGATGTCGACGACCACATTGAGCCCCGAACGACTCCACGCCACGACCGCGCCGTAGAGCGCGTCGTACAGCGTCACCACGGCATCCTCGAGGTCGGGCCGCTCCCCGCCGGGACGTAACCCGATGCCGGGCCAGAGGTGCCGGGGGGTCACGCCGGCGAACGTATCGACGCCCAGGTTGAGCCACCGCGCATCGGCCGATCCCTGCAGCACGGCCGCGATGCTCGATTTGCCCGAGCGCGGCGTGCCATTCAGGACGACGATGGTCCCGGGGCTGGGCGCGTCGATCAGGCCGTCTCCTGACGCGGCATGGATTGCTGCGCTGGCACGGGGTACACCGGCATGGCGGAGTCGGGCGCCGCTTCGACGATGGCGGCCTCCGTGCACCCCTCCGCCATGACGTTCGCCGTCTGGTCCTTGGACGTGCTGGGCAGCTTGGGCACGGACGCGTCGCCCTGCCGCGTGTGCAGCGTCGAGGTCAGGTCGCCCGCGTGGCGGCGGCGCCAGGCCGAGATGTTGGGTGCCTTCACCCCGAAACGCTCCTCCAAGAAGCGCAACTGCGACGTGTGGTCGAACACCTCGGACGCCACGTGGCCGCCCCGGCTGAAGGGCGAGAGGACCAGCATCGGCACGCGGAAGCCCATACCGATCGGACCGGCCGTGCCGTGCGCCGTGCTGGGCAGCGGCGAGACCGTGACGTACTCCCCGGGCGTGCCGTGCGGCGCCACCGGCGGCGGCACGTGGTCGAAGAACCCGTCGTTCTCGTCGTACATGTGGAAGAGCACCGTCTTGGACCACACCTCCGGGTTGGCCACCAGTGCGGCCAGCACCTGGCTGGTGAACCACTCGCCGAGGCCGGGGGGCGACGACGGGTGCTCGTCGTACCCGATGGGCGGGATCATCCAGCTGACCGCGGGCAACTGCCCCGACTTGATGTCGGCCAGGAAGTCGTCGGGGTACAGCGGGGTGAACGCCTTCTGGTACAGCGTCGACGAGGGGTTCTGGTACTGGCTGAAGTACGGGAGGATGGCGTCGCTGATCAGCCCGTGCTGCTGGATGAACGGCATGCTGTAGATGGTGCCCACCGGGCTGTAGACCTTCCAGCTCACCCCGGCGTCCTCCAGCACCTCGGGCATGGTGTCCCAGTGCGCGCTCCCGATGGCGTCGGAGGACCCGTTGGTGATCAGCACCGGCCCGCCCGCCGCGCCCGTGGGGTCGACGGTTCCCGAGAGCGACATGAGGCGGTTGGGGTCTGTCGGCCCGAGGACCGAGCAGTGGTAGTTGTCGCAGATGGTGAACGCGTCGGCCAGCGCGTAGTAGAAGGGCAGGTCCGGCCGGCGGTAGTAGCCCATGGTGAGGACGCCGTGCTCGGGCCCCTGGAACTGGGGCTCCACGTGCGTGCTGACGAAGGCGCCGTTGGTGCCTCGGTCCCAGCTCATGTGCTGCGCCGGCCAGGTGTGGTCGAGGTCCTGGGTGCACTCGCCGATGCCCGAAGCGGTGTCGAGATGGAAGGGGAGCAGGCGTTCCTTGGCGCCCCCCGGCCAGACCTGGGCGAACGCGCCGAGCGTGTGTGCCGGATGGTCGTCGAAGCCCCGGACCCCTGGGTAGGTCCCGTAGTAGTGGTCGAAGGAGCGGTTCTCCTGCATGAGGAACACGACGTGCTCGATGGCCCCGAGATCCGAGCCCGCCGGCTTGGTGCGCGCGGCGAACTGCGCCATCGCGGCGCCTGCCCCCTCGCCCCGGCTGGCCGCGGCCAGGATGGCGCCGCCACCGGTCGCCAGCGCGGCGGCGAGCATGGTGCGACGATCGAAGCGCGCGCGGTCGAGGCTCATCGTTGTTGCTCCTTCACGGGTCGTTCCTCACGTGGGCCCCCCGACCCCTGCCTCCCCTTTGCCCTACGCGTCCCTCACACGGACTCGATGAGCGTTGGATCGTTGTTCCGCACGTTACCGATTCGCGGCCCGACGAGGTGGTGCACCATCGTGCCGGCCGGCGGGGGCCGCAGCAGCGCCCGGAGCTCCTCGACGTCCTCGTTGGCCGGGTCGAGCCAGACGTCGAAGGTGGCCGGATCGAGGATCACCGGCATCCGGTCGTGGATGCCGGACATGTCCGGTCCGGCGGAGGACGTGATCACGGTGCAGCTCCGTATCACCGGCGCGTCCGGTCCGGCGTTCTTGTCACGCCAGCGCTCGGCCAGGCCGGCGAAGGCCAGCGGCTGCCCGTCGGCGCGGCTGAAGTAATGCGGTTGTTTGGAGCCGGTCTTCGTCTTGTGCCACTCGTAGAAGCCGTCGGCGGGGACGATGATGCGCCGCTCCCGGAACGCCTCGCGGAACGAGGCCCTGGTGGCCACGGTCTCACCGCGCGCGTTGAAGAGCCGGCTGCCGGACTTGGCGTCCTTGGACCACCAGGGGATGAGTCCCCAGCGGAAGGACATGAGGATCCGTTCCGGCTCGCCGCCCCCTTCCGCCGGGCCCTGTTCCGGCGGATGGGCCCCCGACGGGCGGGGCTCCGCGGCGCGGGCCGGGCGGTCCCGGACCCCGAGCACGGCGTCGGTCGGGGCCACGTTCCAGCTCGGGGCGTGGTCACCGTCGGCGCCCTCGGCCAGCGACGCCCCGAAGTAGCGGGCGATCTTGGCCGGGGGAGTGTAGAGAGCGAAGCGTCCGCACATGCGGGCTGCATTGTGGCCTACCGGGGCCCACCCCGAGTGCGTGGCCCCTGACCAGGGCCTTTGGCTCCCCGAGCGGGCGGCACACGGCCTGGCTAAGGTGCGAACATATGTTCGCTTTCTCTACCGGGGACTCGTCGTCCCCCCGTTCCCGGGAACTCCCCGCCGGGCTGGCCGAACGGGTGCGGCCCGCCACGCCGGTGGCCGGGCGGACCCTGCCGGTGCCCCCGCCCCTGGCCCCGCTCTTCCCGGCCGGCTCCCTGCGCCGGGGGACGACCACCACGGTGACGGGGCTTCCCGGCCACGGCGCCACCACCCTGGCCCTGGCCCTCCTGGCCGCGGCGTCGGCCGCCGGGAGCTGGTGCGCCGCCGTGGGCCTGCCCGACCCGGGCGTGGTGGCGGCCGCCGGTCTCGGGCTCGACCTGCGCCGGGTCGTCTTCGTGCCCCACCCCGGCAACGGGTGGGCCGAGGCGGCCGGTGACCTCCTCTCGGGGGTCGACGCCGTCCTGGTGCGCCCGCCGGGCCGGGCCCGCCTGACCGCGGCGCGCCACCTGACGGCCCGCGCCCGCGAGCGCCAGGCGGCGCTGGTGGTCCTGCTCGAGGGTCCCGGCGCCTGGCCCGAGGGTGGCGACCTGGCGCTCTCGGTCGGGGCGGTCGAGTGGGAGGGCATCGGCCGGGGCCACGGGCACCTGCGGGGCCGCCGGGCCGAGGTGCGGGTCAGCGGCCGCCGGGCCGCCGGCCGGGTCAGCGAGTGCTCGCTCTGGCTCCCCGCCGGCTCGGGCGCGGTCGAGGACGCGGAGACCGATGAGGAGTGCGGGCCGGCGGGGGCCGGCCCCGATGTCGGGCCGGAGGCGGCCTGACGGAGCGGTGGAGAAGAAGAAGTGGAACGGTTGGTCGTCATCTGGTGCCCCGAGCTCCTCGAGGAAGGGGCGAAGGGGGAGGAGGCCCGGCGGTTCGCCCGCGTGCTGGACCGGGCCGGTGAGCTCTGCCCGTGGGTCCATCCGGTCCGGCTCGGGGTCGGCGCGCTGCCGGCCCGCGGCCCCGCGCGGTTCTTCGGCGGCGAGGAGGCAGTGGTGTCCCGCCTGGCCGGGATCGTGGGCGAGGAGGCCGCCATCGGCGTGGCCGACGGGCTCTTCGCCGCCGCGCTGGCCGCCCGCTCGGAGCTGATCGTCCCGCCCGGGGGGACGGCGGACTTCCTGGGCCCCTGGTCGGTGGCCACGCTGGGCCGGCCCGACCTGGCCGTCACCCTGCAGCGGTTGGGGGTGACCACACTGGGTCAGCTGGCGGCGTTGCCCGCGGCCAGCATCTCGGACCGCTTCGGGGCGGACGCGGCCGTCTGCCACGCGGTGGCCCGCGGGGAGAGCGGGGAGCTGGCCGGGCTGCGCGACCGCGCCATCGAGCGCCGGCTGCGGGTGGCCCGGGGCGAGGACCCCGACCGGGGCCCCGACGTCCCGCCCCCGCCCTCCCAGCCCGGCTTCTTCGGCGGTGCCTCGGAGGCGGACGCCCGGGCCGCCCGCTCCTTCGTCCGAGTGCAGGAGCGCCTCGGGGTGGAGGCCGTGCTGATGGGGCGGGTGCGCGGCGGGCGCGACCCGGCCGGCCGGTCGGTGCTGGTGCCCTGGGGCAGCCCCGAGACCGAGACGACGACGGGCGGTGCCCCGTGGCCGGGGCAGGTGCCCCCACCGGCGCCGACCGACGTGCTGCGGGTCCCGCTCCGCGCCGAGGTCGTCGACGACGCCGGCAGGGCCGTCGAGGTCAGCGGGCGCGGGCTGCTCACCGCGGGGATCGACCGGCTCTCGGTCGGGGGCGGTCCCTGGCTGCCGGCAATGGGCTGGGCCGGCCCCTGGCCGGTGACCGAGCGCTGGTGGTCGGTGCGCCGCCGCCGCGCCCGCCTGCAGGTGGTCACCGCGGACGGGGTGGCGCGCCTGCTGTGCAACGAGCGGGGGCAGTGGTGGGTGGAGGCGGTCTATGACTGAGGAGGCCTACGCCGAGCTGCACGCCCACTCGGGGTTCAGCTTCCTCGACGGCAGCAGCGACCCCGAGGAGCTGGTGGCCGAGGCGGACCGGCTCGGGCTCGCCGCGCTGGCGCTGACGGACCACCACGGCTTCTACGGCGTGGTGCGCTTCGCCGAGGCGGCGCGGGTGTGCGGGCTGCCGACGGTCTTCGGCTCCGAGGTGACGCTGGCGCCGGCCAGCCCGCGCACCGGCGAGCCCGACCCGACCGGCACGCATCTCGTGGTGCTGGCCCGCGACCCCGACGGCTACGCGCGGCTCTCGTCCGTGCTGGCCGACGCCCACCTGGCGGGCGGGGAGAAGGGGAAGCCGATCTTCACCCTCGACGCGCTGGCCCGCGCCGCGGGGGACCACTGGCTGGTGCTGAGCGGTTGCCGGAAGGGGGCGGTCCCCGCCGCGCTGATGGAGGCCGGGCCCCGGGCGGCCTCCCGGGAGGTGGGACGCCTCGTCAACGCGTTCGGGCGCGCCAACGTCGCGCTGGAGCTGTGGGACCACGGGGACCCGCTCGACACGGCCCGCAACGACGCGCTGGCCCGCCTGGCCGTCGAGTGGGGCGTCGACGCCGTGGCCACCAACAACGTGCACTACGCGACGCCGGCCGGGTTCCGGCTCGCCACCACGCTCGCCGCGGTGCGGGCGCGCCGCCCGCTGGCCGAGCTGGAGGGCTGGCTGCCCTCGGCCCCGGCGGCCTGCCTGCGCTCCGCCGGCGAGCAGGCCCGCCGCTTCGCCCGCTGGCCCGGCGTGGTCGCCCGCGCGGCCGAGCTCGGGCGCGCCTGCGCCTTCGACCTGCGCCTGGTCGCGCCGCGGCTGCCCGACTTCCCCGTCCCCGCCGGCCTGGACGAGCAGGGGTACCTGCGTCAGCTGGTGACCGAGGGGGCGGTGGCGCGCTACGGGCCGCCCGGGGCCGAGCGGGTCCCCGGGGCGTGGAAGCAGATCGAGCACGAGCTCGCCGTGATCGGCCAGCTGGGCTTCGCCGGCTACTTCCTCGTGGTGTGGGACATCGCGCAGGTGTGCCGGCGGCTGGACATCTACTGCCAGGGCCGCGGCTCGGCGGCCAACTCGGCCGTCTGTTACGCGCTCGGCGTCACCAACGTCGACGCCGTGGACCTCGGGCTGCTCTTCGAGCGGTTCCTCTCGCCGGCCCGTGACGGCCCGCCCGACATCGACGTGGACATCGAGTCGGAGCGGCGCGAGGAGGTGATCCAGTACGTCTACGAGCGCTACGGCCGCCGCCACGCGGCCCAGGTGGCCAACGTCATCACCTACCGGCCGCGCTCGGCCGTGCGCGACGTCGGCAAGGCCTTCGGTTTCACGCAGGAGCAGGTGGACGCCTGGTCGGCCGGCATCGACGCCGGGCACGGGCGCGGCGCGTCGTCGGCGGCGGCGGTGCACGAGGTGGCCGAGGCCCAGGGCGGGGACGGAGGCGTCCCGGCGCTGGTGGCCGAGCTGGCGGCCGAGGTGCTGGACCGGCCGCGCCACCTCGGCATCCACTCGGCCGGCATGGTGCTGTGCGACCGCCCGGTGGTCGAGGTGTGCCCGGTGGAGTGGGGCCGCATGCCCGGGCGCAGCGTGCTGCAGTGGGACAAGGACGACTGCGCCGCCATCGGGCTGGTGAAGTTCGACCTGCTCGGCCTCGGCATGCTCGAGGCGCTGCACCGCATGGTCGACCTGGTGCGCGCCTTCGACGGCGTGGAGGTCGACCTGGGGCAGCTGCCGCAGGAGGACGCGGTGTACGACCTGCTGTGCCGGGCCGACACGGTCGGGGTCTTCCAGGTCGAGAGCCGGGCCCAGATGGGGACCCTGCCCCGGGTGCGGCCACGCAACTTCTACGACATCGCCATCGAGGTGGCGCTCATCCGGCCCGGTCCCATTCAGGGTCACGCGGTGAACCCGTATATCCGCCGGCGCCGGGGCGAGGAGGACGTCACCTACCTGCACCCGCTGCTGGAGCCGATCCTGAAGCGCACGCTCGGGGTCCCGCTCTTCCAGGAGCAGCTGATGGAGATGGCCGTCGCCATCGCGGGCTTCGAGCGCGGCCGACGCCGACGAGCTGCGCCAGGCGATGGCGGCCAAGCGCTCGGCGGCGCGCATGGAGAAGATGCGGGCGCGCCTCTACGACGGCATGGCGGCGCGCGGCGTGACGGGCGCGGTGGCGGACCAGGTCTTCGACGCGCTGGCCGCCTTCGCCAACTTCGGGTTCCCCGAGTCGCACTCGGTCTCGTTCGCCCACCTGGTGTACTCCTCGGCCTGGCTGAAGCACCACTACCCGGCGGCGTTCACCGCGGGGCTCTTGAACTCGCAGCCCATGGGGTTCTGGTCGCCCCAGTCGCTGGTGGCCGACGCCCGCCGGCACGGGGTGCGCGTGCGCCGCCCGCACGTGAACCGTTCGGAGGTGGGGGCGTCCCTGGAGGGCGGCGCGTCCGGCGAGGCCGTGCTGCGCCTCGGGCTGGGGTCGGTGCGCGGGGTGGGCGACGCCACCGCCGAGCGCATCGTGGCCGGCCGGCCCTGGGCCGGCGGTGAGGACCTGGTGCGGCGGGCGGGGGCGACCCGGGCCCAGCTCGAGACGCTGGCCGCCGCCGGCGCCCTCGACCCCGAGGGGCCCGCGGACAGGGATGGGGACGCGGACGGGGAACTGGAGAACCGCGGGACGACGGCCTCCCGGCGCCGTCTGGTGTGGACGGCCGGGGCGGCGGCCCAGGGCACGCCCGACCGCCTGCCCGGGGTGGTGGTGGGAGCCGAGGCGCCGCCGCTGCCCGCGCCCAGCCCCTCCGACGCAGTGGGTGACGACCTGTGGGCGCTGGGGCTGGCGCCCGAGCGCACGGCCATGCACCTCGCCCGGGAGCGGCTCGAGGCCATGGACGTGCGGACCGCGCTGGCGCTCGAAGCCTGCGCCGACGGCGAGCGGGCCTCGGTGGCCGGCGTGGTGACGCACCGCCAGCATCCCGAGACGGCCCGGGGTGCGGTCTTCGTCAACCTCGAGGACGAGACCGGCCACGTCAACGTCGTCTTCTCCCGCGGCGCCTGGGCCCGCTGGAAGCACGTCGCCCGTCACACGCCCGTGTTGTTGATCCGCGGGCGCGTCCGCAAGGGGCAGGGCGCGGTCAGCTTCGACGCCGAGCGGGTTGAGGCGCTGGTGGTGGGGACGGCGGTGCCGGCCAGCCGGGACTTCCGCTGAGCCCTTCTCGACCATCACCTGGCAGACTAGCGCTGACCGACCAACGGAGCGTTTCCATGATCCGTCTGTCCGTGTTCTACCCGACGGCCGAGGGCGCGTCGTTCGACCACGACTACTACCGCGACACGCACGTCCCTCTGGCCCTGCGCAGCTGGGGTCTCGAGCGCGCCGAGATCGACAGGGGGGTCGACGGTCCGTACGTGGCCGCGGTGCACTTCACGTTCGACTCGCTCGACGCGCTGCAGCAGGCGATGGCGGCAGAGGGCACGGCGGACGTGCTCGCCGACATCGCCAACTACACATCCATCGCACCCGTCCTGCAGACGAGCGAGATCGTCGCTTGAGTCCGGAGGAGGCACCGTGCTGCTGAAGGGTTTGAACCACGTCGCCGTGATCACGCACGACGCCACACGCCTCAACGACTTCTACCGGGAGGTCTTCGGGGCCGAGGTCCTGCGCGACGGATCGGAGTTCCCCGAAGGCCAGGGCCCCCGGCTCTCCATCATCAAGATCGGTGACTGGTCCGAGCTCAACGTCTTCGAGATAGAGGGCAACACCGAGGCCGACCGCCAGACGCCGATGTTCGGCCGGGGCCGCCTCGACCACCTGGCCCTGCAGGCCGCGTCGCTGGAGGATTTCGAGGAGATCCGGGCGCGGCTGATGGCCCGCGGCGCCGCCGACGATTTCGTCACCGACTTCGGGCCCATGCTCAGCCTCTTCTTCCGCGACCCCGACGGCCTCGAGTCCGAGGTGTGCGTCGAGAACCCGGACGCGGTCCCCGGTGCCGGCAACCCGCCCGGGACCAGGGCGGCGCGCTACTCCTGAGCGGCGGGGAGACGGTCCGCGTGGACGACATCGAGGCCATCAAGCAGCTGAAGGCGCGCTACTTCCGGACGATGGACACCAAGGACTGGGCGGGCATGCGCCAGGTGTTCACCGACGACGTCGTCATGGACACGACGGACTCGGGCGGTGGCATGGTGACCGGTGCGGACGCGTTCGTCGAGTTCCTCCAAGAGACGCTCGCCGATGCGGTCACCGTGCACCACGGCCACATGCCCGAGATCGCGCTCACGTCGGCCACCACGGCCACCGGGGTCTGGGCGCTCCACGACGTCATCGTGTGGCCGGACGGAAGCCGGCTGGACGGCGACGGCCACTACCACGAGACCTACCAGCTGGTGGGCGGAGAGTGGCGGATCACGTCGTCCACCCTCACCCGCCTGCGCATGGATTTCACGGGCGCCGGCTAGAGGACTGTTGAACCAAGAGGGATGAAGCTGGCCACCCTGGTTGGGCAGAGCCCCTAGGCGGGGTCGCCTGACGTTGATGGCGGCGATGCGAAGCGAGAGCCTGACCTGGTTCTTCTCGACCCCGCGGCAGCGCATCCGCCGGTGCAACGCCCGATGTAGACCGATTTCTCGCGCAACGGAAGCACAAGTTTCGACGTCAGCCCACGTTTTGCTCGAGCCCTCGTTGGGAACTATGAGGCGAGGGAAGAGGACAAGGGGGAACCACCATGCACCACCGCCGTGCTCATCGTCGCGTCGCGATCCTGCTGCCGATCGGAGTCATGACCATCAGCTCGATTACCGCCGGGCTCAGCGGTGCACCCGTCGGAGCCGACGGGATCGTGCCGCCAGCAAACCCCGCGTCGAACATCGCGCCCAGCTCTACGGACTGGCTCAGCTCGATTGATGCGGCGCGCGCCGAGGAGGGCGTCGGGACCATGGACATCTCCGAGTCCGCGCTGGCCGCGTTGCCGCCGTCGGAGCAGATATTCGCGGTAGTGAACTTCGAGCGCGTCGACCGCGGCCTGCCGCCGATCGACGACATGACCGCACAGCTCAACTCGTACGCGCAGTCTGGCGTCAACTCGATGACGGATCCGCCCATTCCGACCTCCGTCACCGGCGGATCGCCGATCACGTTCGGCGGGTCTCTCTGGGCCGGTGTCTCCTCCGCACTCGAAGCCGACTACTACTTCATGTACGACGACGGCTTCGGCGGGTCCGCCACCTCGAACATCGCCTGCGGCCTCGCCACGCCATCTGGGTGCTGGGTCCACCGTGACATCATCCTGCACGAGTTCGGCGGCTGCCCCACGGGACCGCCAGTCCTCTCCATGGGGGCTGCGTCCTCGTCCGGCTCCATCGCGGCCCTCATGGTCTCATCGTGTGCGCCGCCGAACGATGTGACGCTGACGTGGAGCCAGGTGGAAGCTGTCGTCTCCGAACGGACGATCGGCATCGGACAGCTGGCGAGCGGTTCCGGGTATTGGGAGGCCGAGGCGAACGGCACGGTCGGCGCATTCGGCGCGGCGCCCAGCCTCGGGTCGCTCACCGGACGACTCAACGCGCCGCTCGTCGGCATCACGGCCACGCCCGACGGCGGTGGGTACTGGCTGGTGGCCTCTGACGGTGGCATCTTCAGCTTCGGCGATGCCCGCTTCTACGGATCGACGGGCTCGTTGCACCTCAACGAGCCCGTCGTGGGTATGGCCTCGACGCCCAACGGCAAGGGGTATTGGCTGGTGGCCTCCGACGGTGGCATCTTCAGCTTCGGCGATGCCGCCTTCCACGGCTCCATGGGTGGGACGCCGCTCAACCAGCCGGTTGTCGGCATGGCCGACGACCCGGCGACGGGCGGGTACTGGGAGGTCGCGGCCGACGGCGGGATCTTCAGCTACACGGCCCCGTTCTTCGGCAGCACCGGCAGCATCCACCTCAACAAACCGATCGTCGGCATGGAGACGACGCCCAACGGCCAGGGCTACCGGTTCGTGGCCTCCGACGGGGGCATCTTCACCTACGGGCAGGCGACGTTCGACGGCTCGACCGGCAATATCCGCCTGGCCTCGCCGGTGGTGGGTATGGCCGCGGACAACGCGACAAACGGCTACTGGACGGCCGCCGCCGACGGTGGGATCTTCACGTTCGGCGGTGCTGCCTACATGGGACGGCTCGTCGGTTCGGCCGGCTAGCGCAATGGCCGGAGTCTCCCAGGGAACACCCGCTCAGCGGAACTGGTCGACGTGGGGCACCCGCCCCTCGCTCCTGGTGAAGAGCACGTCGTTGTAGCCCTGTCCGGGGCCGACCATCTCGAAGGTCAGCGGCGGCACGAAAGAGAGGTAGAGCGCTCGGCGCCCGGTTGCGTGCGGGTCCTGCGGAGGCGGCGCCGCGTGCAGGGTGTGGCCGAAGTGCACGGTGACGTCCCCCGGCTCGGTGGTCAGCGCCACGACGGGGTGGTGCTCGGCCTCGCGAGCGTTGGGCAACCGGGAGGTCCCCCGGTGCGATCCCGGGATCATCTGGAGCTGCCCGGTGTCCGCCGTGGCGGCATCGAGCTGGATCCCCACGTTGAGCATGGGGCACTTCACCGGGTGGCCACCCATGCCGCAGTCGCGGTGCCAGGGCAGGTCGGCCAGACCGCCCTCGGACCCCGGCACCTTGATGACGACGCCGTTCCCGTCGAGGCGATCCTTGGCATCCCGGAGATCGGGCCCACCCAAACCGGCGATGGCGAGGAACCGCGGGTCGGCGCCGAGTGCGTCGATACGGGCAGACCCCTCGTTGAGGTAGTTCACCCGGTTGCACACCTCGCGCCCGTCGACCGTCGTCCACCAGGACTTCCGGTCGTCCGGGCGCGCCCGCAAGACGGCCTCGTCGACGTCGGACTCCAGCGCGCCGATCTCGGCGGCGTCGAGGACGCCGCGAAGGTGCACGAAGCCGACCTGATGCAGGAAGTCCCGGATCGCCCCCTCGGGGTCATCGAGGGTGAAACTCTGCGTGAGGTCGACGGCGCGCCCGCCCTCGTCCGCCAGCGGGGCTGGATGGTCGAGGTCGAAGAGGGTTTGACCGCTGAAGGCGACCCGCAGCGGCGGCTCCCAGCGCGCCATCTGGCCGAAGCTGCCCCGGCTGACGGTCAGCTCGTCGGCGTAGAGGAGCGCGAAACAGGTCTTGAGCTCCCACACGAAGGCGCACCAGGCGTCGGGCGAGAGTTCGACGACGGTGTGCGCGGCGATGGTCCCCGGCTGCACGGAGAACGTCCTGCCGTCCGCCACATAGGTGAAGGCCCTGCCGTCCGAGAGCTGAACGCCGAGCGGGCGGACGACCCCGGCGTCGGTCTCGGAGAAGACGGCGCCACGCCGCTCGAGGAGCGCGGGAAGCTCCTCCCGGTGGAACCAGTCGAAATCGATCGGTCCGAATCGTTGCTCCACGACCGCAACGTAGCAGTGCGCGGTGGCGCGAGACACCGGGTCACACCAGCTCGACGAAGCCGTTCTTGATCACGCGTTGCTCTCCGCAGTTGGCCTCGAGGGCAAAGCCCACGCCGCGCCGCTCGAAGATCTGCACCGAGAGGTCATGGCCGAGGAAGGCCGGGGCGACGAAGCGGACCGCCACCCGGCGGATCCGCCTCGGATCACCGCCGGCGACCGTCCTGGTCGCGGCGCGGGCACAGAGGGCCATGGTGCACAGCCCGTGGAGGAACGGGGCGTCGAATCCACTGCGCCGGGCCCCTTCGATGCTGAAGTGGTGCTCGTTGTCGTCCCCCGAGACCTCGGCATAGCGCCTCGCCATGACGGCGTCGATCGGCACCACGTCCTCTGCCACCGGGGCCGTTCCGGGGCCCGAGGCGAAGGAGAAGTCGGGGAGCTCGGTCCCGACGGGCGCGGCGGTGGTGCCGAGGAGCACCGTCGTCCACCACTGCTCCGCCACCACGTCCCCACCTTCGTCGAGGGTCGAGTGGTGCAGGGTGACGCGCAGGTTGTCGCCGGACGGCCGCGCGCTGTGGGTCTCGACGAACGTCTGGAGCGTCTCGTCCGAGTCGATCGGCCGATGGAGCAGGAGCTCGTGCTGCCCGTGGACACCGCTGCGTGCGGCTGCGAAGACGTCTTCGGGTACCAGCTCCATGATGGCGGCGAACTGGGCCCGGTAGACCTGCGTGGCGATCAGGCTGGGAGGAACCAGCCGGCCATCGCGCAGCGCCGGACTGTCGTCCAAGGTCGCCTCGGCGAACTGACGCACCAACGCCGGAGTCAGAGGAAGCGCAAATGGTCCGACGCCGTCTCCGGCCCGCAGGGTGAGGCTCGGCACAGTGCGCCATTGAACCAGACGTGGGCAGGGCACCGGCCGGCCGACGCCCGATCACGAAGGATTTGCCTAGGTGACGACGAGGCCCCGGCCGGTGACGAGCGGAAGATCGAGGGCGGTGACGAGGCCGGGTGGCGCCGCGATCACCGCCGGCACGGCGTTGACGAGCCGCATGGCCGTCGCCTTCAGCCCGGCCGTGTTGTGGTCGCCGTCGGTCCCCATGAGTTGCAGGTCGAGCGTGTAGTTCGGTTCACCCTTGATCTCCACCCGGTAGCAGCCCTGTCCGGCCGGCTGCGGCCACGTGGCCCCGAGGTCGTCGCGCAGCCGGGTCACGTGCTCGAGCACGACCACGGCGCGGTCGCCGACCATGCCGCGCACCTCGAAGTGCAACGCGGCGGCGGTGCCGGCCTTGATGGTGCCGGCGTCCACGTCGAAGTCCTCGGGCGCCGCCTCGCGCTCGTACCACTCGGTCACGTCGGTCAGGGTCACGCCGAGCCCGGCGGCGATCTGGCGCACCACCGAGCTCCAGGCCATGGCGAGGACGCCGGGGGTCAGCAGGAACGGCACCTCGTCCATGGCGCCGCCGAAGCCCATGATGCCGAAGAGCACCATGGGCTGGTTGTAGGTGTTGTAGTTGAGAATCTCGCTGCAGCGCACCTCCTCGATGCGCTCGCTGACGCCGGACAGCACGAGCGGCAGCGCGTCGTTGGCGAACCCGGGATCGACTCCGTTGACGAAGATGGAGACCCCCGCCGCCTCTGCCGCCGCGACGACGGGCGCCGCCAGGGGGTCATCGGGCGCCGGGTACTGCAACATCACCGGGCTGGAGGACACGACGTTGATGCCGGCGGCCAGGAAGCGCTCGAGGTCGCTCAGGGCCTCGAAGATCCGGTCGTCGGCCATGGCGGTGTGCACGATGCAGTCGGGACGCAACGCCAGCAGCGCGTCGACGTCGCTCGTCGCGGCCACGCCGAAGGTGGCGGTGAGCCCGGCCAGTTCGCCGGCGTCGTGGCCCACCTTGTCGGGGTTCGACACGAAGACCCCGATCAGCTCGAGCTCGGGGTGGGCCTGGATCCCCGCCAGGGCATGGCGCCCGACGTTCCCGGTGCTCCACTGCACGACGCGGTACGGCATGGCGGGCTCCTTAGAGGTCGGGGATCGGCATCTCGAGGTTGGGCGACTGCAGCCCGCCGTCGACCTCGATGATCTTGCCGGTGACGTAGGACCCGGCGGGCGAGGCAAGGTAGAGGATCGCCGCCGCGATGTCGTCGACGTGGCCGAGCCGCTTGAGCGGCGTGGCCTCCTCCATGGCGGTGCGCAGCTCGTCACTCGACATGACGATGTCCAGGGCCGAGGTGGCCGTCGAGCCGACGCCGATGGCATTGACCCGGATGCGCGGCGCCAGGTCGCGCGAGGCGAGCCGGGTGTACTGCTCGAGCGCGCCCTTGACGGTGCCGTAGCCCACGTAGCCGCGACCGGCCACGTGGCCCATCACCGAGGAGACGCTCACGATCGCTCCGCCCGGGTGGTCACCCTCGAGCATGCGCGGTACGGCGGCCCGGACCAGGGCGTGCCCGGCCGACACGTTGAAGCGGAACGCCTCCTCCAAGAAGCGGGGTGACGTGTCGAGCAGCGGCCGCGGCATGGTGCCGCCCATGTTGTTGACGACGATGTCGAGGCGGCCGAGCTCGTTGAATGCGGTCTCGGCCAACGATGCCATGAGGTCGAAGTCGGTGAGGTCACCGGGCACGACGATGGCGCGGCGCCCGGTCGCCTCGACCTGTTTGGCCACCAGGCGCAGCTGGTCCTCCGTGCGGGCGGCGAGGACGACGTCGGCGCCCGCCTCCGCGAGCGCGACCGCGGTGGCGGCACCGATGCCGCGCCCGCTGGCGGTGACGACGGCGACCTGGTCGGTGACGAGGAATCGATCGAGGATCATCCGGCGAATGTAGTTGGCCGCCCCGAGGGACGCGGCGGCGGGTTCAGGCCGGGTCGGTCACTCCGGACGGGCCAGTGACGGCCTTGCCCGAGGCCGGCGCCCCGACCCGCGCCACGAGGTCGGCCCAGCCGGTGTGGTCCTCGAGGACCGGGAAGGGACTGGGCATGACCGCGGCCTTGACCTCGTCAGGCAGGCTGAGGTCGCCACCGGTGTGCCCGACGCTGAACACGCGTTCGGGCCGGGCATGCCCGACCATGGCGCGGGCCCACCCCATCAGTGCGGTGAAACGGTGGCCGAACCCGTTGAGGAAGGCCAGGTGCACGAACATCCAGACGATGAATCCGGGGAAACCGCTGAGTCGCACGGGGCCGACGCTGACGATCGCCTTGAAGCGGCCGATGGCGGCGGCGCTTCCAAGGTCGCGGTACTTGAACGGGACGCTGTCGTCGCCCTTCAGCCGCCGCTTGATCGTGTTGGCGGCATGCAGGCCACCCTGCATGGCCACCTCGCAGACGCCGGGCAGGTTGTTGACGGTCGCCATGTCGCCGATGGCGAAGACCTCGGGGTGTCCGGGCAGGCTGAGATCGGGCAGCACGGCGATCCGGCCGGCCCGGTCGGTGTCGGCCCCCGTGGCTGCCGCCAGCAGGCCGGCCAGCGGCGAGGCCTGGACACCGGCGGCCCAGATCACGGTGCCGCAGTCGAACCGTCCCTTGTCACCTTCGGCGCCCTCGGTGTCGACCCCGAACAGATCGACGCCGACGACGCGCAGGCCCATGCGCAGCTCGACACCCATCTTGTCCAGCTCGGCCCGGGCCCGGCCCGAGAGCTCGCCGCCGAAGTTGGCCAGCGGCTCCTTGCCGCCGTCGACCAAGATGACGCGGACCGTTGCGGGGTCGATGTGTCGGAAGTCCTTGGTGAGACTGCGGTAGGCGAGTTCGCGGATCTGTCCGGCCAGCTCGACCCCCGTCGGCCCGGCACCGACGATGGTAAAGGTCATCCAGAACTGCTGCAGTGCCGGGTCCTGCGACGTCTCGGCGAGCTCGAGGGCGCCGTAGACGCGGCGCCGGAGCTCCATGGCGTCGTCGATCGTCTTCATGCCTGGGGCGATCATGGCGAATTCGTCGTGGCCGAAGTACGACTGCCCGGCGCCGGCCGCGACGATGAGGCTGTCGTAGGCGTACTCGCCGACTGCGCCCGGGATCGAGGCTGTGTGCACGACCCGCCGCTCCAGGTCGAACCCGGTCACCTTGGACAGAACGACGTCGACGTTCTTGCTCTTGCGCAGGATGTGGCGCAGAACGGGCGAGATCGCACCCGGCGAGAGGATGCCGGTCGCCACCTGGTAAAGCAGTGGCTGGAACAGGTGGTGGTTCCGCTGGTCGATCAGTGTCACATCGACGTCGGCGCCGGAGAGCAGGCGGGTGGCGGGCAGGCCGCCGAACCCACCGCCGACGACGACCACACGGTGGCGTTGCGTTGCGCTCACGGCAGCTCCTTTCGTAGCGACGGTGGAGAGTCGGTGACCGCCACCCCAGGGTACGACGTCGTGATCGGGCGGGTCGGAGTCAGGCCAGCCGCTCGGTGAGATGCTCGCCGACCCGGATGGCGTTGGCCATGGCGGTCAGCGCGGGGTTCACCGCGCCGATGCTCGGGAAGAAGCTCGTGTCGACCACGTAGAGGTTGTCCACCTCGTGGGCCTTGCAGTTCGCATCGAGCACGGACGTCTTCGGGTCGTCGCCGAAGCGGCACGTGCCCGCCTGGTGCGCGACCCCGGCCACCGGGATGTCCATCGACATGTAGAAGTTCTTGCGGAGCACGTGGTGGGAGGCCATGCCGCAGTGGTTCAAGATCTTCTTCAGCTCTTCGTAGAGGTGCTTGGCCTCGTCGTCGTTGGTCGACGCGTAGGCCAATTGCACGTTGCCCTCGTCGTCCAGGGTGACCCTGTTGTCGGGCATGGGGAGGTCCTCGGTCGTCAGCCAGAAGTCCACCGCATGGGAGGCGACCTCGGCCAGGCTCCAGTGCGGTGCCAGCAGGGTGAGATGGGGTTCCTCTCCCTTCATGGCCTCGGCGTTGGACTTGCCGACCATCTGAATGTTGCCCATCGGGTAGTCGTAGCCCGAGGTTGCGAAATAGAAGTCGTTCAGGCCCAACGTCTTTTGGAAGGCGGTGTCGTTGGGCTCCTTGCCCAGCGCGACGACGGCCTTGGAGTTGTGGTACATGTAGTTGCGCCCGACCTGGTCCGATCCGTTGGCCAACCCGTTGGGATGGGCGTCACTGACCGAGGACAGCAGCACCTTGGCGCTGTTCGCCGCCCCGGCGGAGAGCACCACGATGCCGGCGGTCAGGATCTCCTCGCTGCCGTCGTGCCGGATGACGACGCCGGTCACGGTGCGTCCGCTTGCATCGGTCTGCAGACGGATCACCTCGGTGTTGACCTGCAGCGTCACATTGGGGTGCTGCAGCGCCGGGAGGACGGCGATGGTCTCGGCGTCCGCCTTGGCCTGCACGAGGCAGGGATAGCCGTCGCACCACGTGCAACGGATGCAGGTGCTGTTCGGGGGGTTGGCCTCGTCGAGGAGGATGCCACACGGTGCATTGAAGGGGTGGTAGCCGGCCTTCTCCAGGTCGTCGTGGATCTGCTGGATGCGAGGTTCGTGGCTGACGGACGGCCAGCGGTACTGTCTGCTCCAGGCGCCCTCGGTCGGGTCCTCCCCATGACAGCCGTGGACCTGGTAGAGCCACTCGGCCTTGGTGTACCAGGGCTCGAAGTCCTCATAGGTGAGCGGCCACGCAGGGGACACGCCGTCGACGTGCGTGATCTCGCCGAAGTCGGCCGGGCGCAGGCGGTAGAGCGCCGCGCCGTACAGCTTCGTGGCGCCCCCGACGTAGTAGTGGACCCCGGGCTGGAACGGGTCGCCGGTCTTGTCCGTCCACGAGTCGGGCGACGTGTAGCGGCCCTCGACGAAGACCGCCTCAGGCTCCCAGTTCTCCTTCTCACGGGCGAGGAAGTCGCCCCGCTCCAACAGCAGGATCCGCTTGCCCGACGGGGCCAGCGTGTGAGCGAGTGTCCCTCCGCCCGCACCCGTCCCGATGATGATGACGTCGTAGTCCTCGGCCATCGATTGGCCTCCTCCCTGTCGCCCTGAGGCGGTGTTGTGCTTCGGTTATCGTGTGGGCGCGGTGGGCAGATCGTTAGAGCGGTGGGGCGCCCCGCTCGACCTCGATCAGCCGGCCGACCGCGTCGATGAGGGCCAGGTGGGTGAAGGCCTGGGGGAAGTTGCCCAGGTGCTCGCCGGTCGTGGCATCGATCTCCTCCGCATAGAGCTGCAGCGGCCCGGCGAACGCCAGCAGCTTCTTGCACAGGGCCCTTGCCCGCTCTTCCTCGCCGATCATGGCCAGCGCGGTGACGAGCCAGAACGAGCAAATGGTGAACGTTCCCTCTTTCCCCTCGAATCCGGTGTCCGTCGAGTCGACCTTGTAGCGCAGGACCAGCCCGTCCTCGGTCAGCTCGTCGGCGATCGCCAGCACGGTGGCCCGCACCCGCTCGTCGTCGGGCGGAAGGAACCCGAGGATCGGGATCAACAAGAGCGACGCGTCCAGTTCCTCGTTGCCGTAGTGCTGGCGGAAGCGGCCGTTCGCATCGACGCCCTGGTCGAGGATCTCGGCCTTCAGGTCGTCGGCTGCCTTGCGCCACTGTTCGGCCCGGTCATGGTCCTGGCGGGAGCGGGCCAAGTCGGCGCCACGATCCATCGCGACCCAGCACAGCACCTTGGAGGCGGTGAACTGCTGGGGATCACCGCGGATCTCCCAGATGCCCTGGTCCGGATCCCCCGAGTGCGAGATGGCGGACTCGACGAATTTGGCCAAGCCCTCCCATACGGGCTTGACGATCTGCGCCGCCGCACCCTGCCGGAGGGAAACGTCGACGGCGTCGAGGATCATCCCCCAGACATCGTTCTGGTGCTGGTCCCAGGCGCCGTTCCCCACCCGCACCGGCTTCGAGTTCCGCCAACCCGACAGGTGGTCGATGGTGGACTCGGTCAGGTCCTTCCGACCGTCGATGCCGTACATGATCTGCAGGTTGAAGTCGCCGCTGCCACCGGCCACCGCCTCCAGCACGAACGCGAAGTATTCGAGCGCCTCCCAGTCGAACCCGAGCCGGTAGAGCGAGCGCAACATGAAGGAGGAGTCGCGGATCCAGGTGTAGCGATAGTCCCAGTTGCGCGCCCCGCCGGGGGTCTCCGGCAGCGAGGTGGTGGCGGCGGCCATGATCGCGCCGCTGGGGGCGTAGCTCAGGCCCTTGAGGGTCAGGGCGCTGCGTTCCAGATAGCTGCGCCAGGGATGGTCGGGGAACGTCCCGTTGGAGAGCCAGTCCCGCCAGAAGCTGACCGTGGCGGCGAGCTGAGCCTGCGCCTCGTCCAGGTCGGTGGGCTGGCCGTCCGACCACGAAAGCGAGACGAATGCGCTCTGGTCCTTTTCGAGCGTCGAACGGCCATAGCAACGGGCACCCGCAGTTCCGAGGCGCAGGGACGACGTCACGGTCAACACCGGGTCTCCGACCGGCGGTCGGCACGTCATGATCTCGTAGCCGTCCCCGTCGTACTCCCACATGCCGGTCTGTGCCCCGTACTCGAACACGGGCACCGCGTTGGCGACCACCTCGACGTGGCCCTCGATGCAGGTGGCCAGACGGAGGAGTGTCCCACCGGCCGCGGCGTCGCCGGGAGCACGCCGGTAGTCGGCGCGCCGACTTCCGTCCGCCACGGGCTGCACGACGAGCAGGTCGTGCACGATCAGCCACCCAGTCGGGGTGTGCCACGTCGTCTCGAGGACCATCGTCCCGGGTATGTACCGACGCTGGTGCGGCACCAGGGTGCCCATGGGCCCGAAGCGGAAGTTCCCCGCCGCGCGGTCGAGCAGAGCGGCGAAGACGCTGGGCGAATCCGGCCTGGGAAGGCACAACCACTCGACCGAGCCATCGGCGGCGACGAGGCAGTTGTTCTCGCAGTCCGAGAGGAACCCGTACTCGGCGATCGGGGGAAAAGTCTCTGTCGAACGTACTTCTGCAGGCTCATCGGTCATGCTCTGGATGCTACGCAGAAATGCACGTTGGCGTACCGGCGCACTCGTCAGGGAGCGGGGCTCCATGGAGTGGGTGATCGTGGCCCAGGGTCACCCGTGGGGCGACCATCGAGGGGTCGATCGTCTCGGAACGGGTGACAAAAGGGCAAACCCGTGACAAAAGGGCAAACCGGTGACCAACCGGTAAGCGCCGCGCCGACGACGGCCACGTCACGTTTCGCGAGCGGCCGTCCCTCAGTAACGTAAGACTGCTCTCATTCGGGACGGCGCGCCGAACGGCGCGGGGACGGAGGAACTGCCATGGCCGAGGAACTCGAAGGCAAAGTCGCCATCGTCACCGGGGGCAACACCGGCATCGGTGCGGCGGTGGTGCTGGCGCTGGCCGAGAAGGGGGCCAAGGTCGTCATCGACTACGTCGCCAACGAGCAGGCCGAGGAGGAGCTGGAAAAGAAGATCGCCGGCCTGGGGGAGACAGCGGTCGGGATCGAGGCCGACGTCTCCAAGATCGAGGACCTGCAGCGGATGATCGACACCGCAGTCTCGACCTTCGGCCGTCTCGATGTCATGGTGAACAACGCCGGGATCGAGACCCGGACCTCGGTGCTCGACACCACCGAGGGACAGTTCGAGAAGGTCATGGCGGTGAACCTGAAGAGCGCGTTCTTCGGGACCCAGCTGGCAGCCAAGCAGATGATCGCCCAGGGTGGCGGTGGTCGCATCATCAACATGACGTCGGTCCACGAGGACTGGCCCATGCCGGGCAACACCGCGTACTGCCTGTCCAAGGGCGGCATGCGCATGCTGACGAGGACGGCCGGTGTGGAGCTCGCTCCCCACAACATCTGCGTCGTTGGCGTCGGGCCCGGCGCGGTGAACACGCCGATCAACGCGCAGACCATCAACGACCCGGCCGCGCTGGCCAAGCTCAACAGTGCCATTCCTCTCGGCCGGATGGCCCAACCCGAGGAGATCGCCTCGGTGGTGGCGTTCCTCGCCGGCGACGGGTCCAGCTACGTGACGGCGACCACCATCTTCGCCGACGGCGGCCTCATGCAGAGCAGCCCTGGCCTCTGATCAACCATCTGCGCCGGCGTCACCGGCGAGCTCGGTCGGCGCGCGGCGTCCTTGACGCCATGCGCCCGGGCGAACCAGGGTGGCGCCGTGGCGCGCGCCCTCACCAACACAGACCCAGCCCTGCGCCGGTGTTGGCATCCGGTGGCCCGCTCCGAGGAGGTCTCCGAGCAGCCGCACGGAGTGATGCTGCTGGGTGACCCCTGGGTCGTGTACCGGTCGGGGGGCGAGGCCAGGGCCTTCGTGGACCGCTGCCCGCACCGGCATTGCCCGCTCACGCTCGGCCACTGCGAGGGCGGCGTGCTGCAGTGCGCCTATCACGGGTGGCGCTTCGACGAGGGCGGCCGCTGCGTCGAGATCCCGGCGCTCGGGGAGGGGGCGACGCTGCCACGGCGGCCCGGCTGACCCCCGCCGGCGCGGTGGCCGAGGCCCACGGCATCGTCTTCCTCGCCCCCGAGCCACCGCTCGCCCCGCTCGGCACCATCGCCGAGGCCGACGACCCGGCGTTCATGGCCGGCCTGCTCCCCACCCTGCGGGCCCGGGGCTCGGCGGGCCTGCTGGCCGACAACTTCCTCGACATCGCCCACTTCCCCTTCGTGCACGCCGGCACCTTCGGCACCGAGGAGGCCGCCGAGGTCGCCCCCTTCGCAGTGGCCCGCGACGACTGGTCCTTCACCGTGTCCTACGAGCACCCCTTCGCCCACCGCGAGGACCCCGGGGTCGCCGCCGGCCTGCGCCCGCTGGTCCAGACCCGGCGCCTGACCTACCGGCTGAGCGCGCCCTTCCACCTCCGGCTGCGCATCGATTTCGTCGACTCGGGCGGCTCCAACGTCATCGGCTTCTTCATCCAGCCCGAGACCGACGAGACCTGCCGGCTCTTCACGACGCTGTGGCGGGACGACCTCGGCGGTGACGAGGCGCGCATGGCCGAGGCCGTGGCATTCGAGTTGGCCGTGCTGCGCGAAGACCTCCGGGTCCAGGAGGCGTACCACGAGCTCGTCCTCCCGCTCGAGCCCACCGCCGAGGTCCACACCCGGGCCGACCGGGCTACGCTGGAATTGCGCCGCGTGCTGGCCGACCTGGTGGTGGCGGTCGAGGATGAGCCCGGGTGAGCGCACTGACCGTCGTCGACCACCCCGTCCTGGCACACCGGGTGGCGCAGCTGCGCGATCGCCGCACCGGCGGCGACACCTTCCGCCAGCTGATCGCCGAGGTGTCCGGACTTCTGGCGTATGAGGCTCTGCGTGACCTCGGCACCGCTGCCGTGACGGTTGACACGCCCGTGGCCGATGATGCGCCGGCGCGTTGCGTGAACGAGGTGGTGCTGTTGGTGCCGATTCTGCGCGCCGGCCTGGGGATGGTGCAGGCGATCCAGGAGATCGTGCCGCTGACAGAGGTGGCGCACGTGGGCCTGCGCCGGGACGAGGCAACCCTGTGTTCCGACGTCTACCTGAATCGGCTGCCCCGCGACCTCGGTGGCCGGCGGGTCGTGGTGTGCGACCCCATGCTGGCCACCGGCGGCTCGCTCGTGCAGGTTTGCGACCTGGTCA
Organism: uncultured Acidimicrobiaceae bacterium; assembly: GCA_963719485.1. Taxonomy (GTDB): domain Bacteria; phylum Actinomycetota; class Acidimicrobiia; order Acidimicrobiales; family RAAP-2; genus Bog-473. The sequence goes on along the minus strand of OY970387.1, from coordinate 278,043 downwards.
TCCAAGGCGGCGCCGCCGAAGTGATCGGCCTGTGCATCCTGGCCTCCGAGTCGGGCCTGGCCGCTTTCGCTCTCGCCCACCCCGGCGTCCCCGTCTATTGCGCCGCGGTGGACCCGGAGCTCAACGACGACGGGTTCATCGTGCCCGGGCTGGGCGACGCCGGCGACCGTCTCTTCGGGCCGCCGGACTGAATCCCGTTCTCCGGCCCGGTGACGAGGAGCCCGTTGGGAGAGTCCTCGTGACTGTCACGGGGGGAGAGGACACCCCTTGTTGGTGGTGCCCCAAGCAGGGCGTTGCATCACCCCTACCGCGTCGGCGTACCGTCGAGCCGGGAGCGCGCCTACCTCTCCCCAGTTTTCAGGTGTGATCCCCTGGGGCCGCGTTCATGCGCCATGGTCCCGACGAAGTCAATCCCCCAACCCCTCAAGTATTGGCGTGGGGTTCGGGGGGTTCTTCGTTTTTGGGACGCGATTTCCCGCCTACAGGCCGATGTCCTCGTGCCACACCTTGGGGTCGGCCGCGATGAAGTCACTGAGCAGCTCCATGCACTCGGGGTCCTCGAGTAGCACGACCTGGCAGCCGTGCTCGGCCACCCAGGCGTGGCCGCCCTCGAAGTTGCGCGCCTCGCCGATGACCACGGTACCGATGCCGAACTGGCGCAGCAGGCCGCTGCAGCACCAGCACGGTGAGAGCGTGGTGACCATGACGCAATCGGCGTAGTCGCGCCGACGCCCGGCGGCCCGGAAGGCAGCCGTCTCGGCGTGCATGGAGGGGTCGCCGTCCTGCACGCGACGGTTGTGGCCGCGCCCGAGGAGAGTCCCGTCGGTGTGGAAGAGCGCGGCGCCGATCGGGATACCGCCCTCTGAGAACCCGTGGCGCGCTTCGGCCAGGGCCACGGCGAGCATCTCACGCACCAGCACCTCACCGAGGGGCTCAGCGGGGGACATATGCTCCGATGAGAGAGTCATGTCCACGGCCGCCGATCGTACCTACACGACCACCGTGGGGAGCCAGGAGTTGGAGCTCCCGCTCGTGGCGCTCTCCGACGAGCTGACGATCGCCCTCCTCATCTGCGTGGACTTGGGCGTCTCCTTCGCGGAGACCGCCGGGCGCGAGCTGGCCGAGCTGATGCGGCCGGCGGACCCCGAGATCATCGTGTCCGTCGCCACCATGGGGATCCCCCTGGCCATCGAGGCCAGCCGCGCCCTGGGCCTCGACGACTACGTGATCCTGCACAAGACGCCCAAGATCCACCTGGGCGAGACGTGGGCCGAGCCGGTGTACTCCATCACCACCGACAAGCCGCAGCGCCTGCGCATGGACCCGGCCCGGGTCCCGGCCGTGCGGGGCCGGCGGGTGGCGATCGTCGACGACGTCATCTCCACCGGTGCGTCGCTGTCCTCCGCCCTCCGCCTGGTGCGGCGCATGGAGGCCGAGCCGGTGGTCATCGGGACCCTCATGACCGAGGGCGGCGGCTGGAAGGGGGCGTTGGGCGACGACGCGGCCTTGGTCCGCACTCTCGGCACCATGCCGCTGTTCCATCCCGACGGGTCCGGGGAGCTCGTCGAAGACTGGGACTGATGATTCTTGGGTCCCCCCCCGCATCACACGGCGGGGAGGAGCCCCTCCTCCCGAAGAAGTGTGTCCTGCGCGTCGGCCTGCCTACGCACGCTCCGCGTAGCCAGAATCAGGTAGACGAGCGCACCGACACCCATACCCATGAAGATGCTGAAGTCTCCGCCGAAGCCGAACGCGTCGCGGGTGTGGTACGTCACGAGGTTCAGCCACTGAGGGAGATGGAACGTCGCCGACAGCCCCGAGATGGCCGCGAACATCCCGACTACTTGGGCCACCAACGCCGGCCAGAACACGCCGCCCTTGCGCCAGTACAGAGAGTCGCGACCCGTCTTCTGCAGCTCGCTCGGCACGTAGCGGTACCGGCGCAGGATCCAGTCCGTCAGGAAGATGGCGGCCCAGGGGGCGATCCACACGATGACGACGTCGACGAAGTCCTCGAGGTAGGTCGTGAAGGAGGAACTGAAGATGGCGTACATGGTGACGCCCAACGCGATGGCGCAGTCGATGAGCACCGCCTGATAGCGCTTGACCGGGACGCCGATGGCCTGAAGCGTCACGCCCGACGAGTACATGTCCAGGCTGTTGATGCCGAAGATCTGCACGATGGCGAACAGCAGGAACACGACGACGAACCACGGTGGGATGGCGCTCGTGTGCGCGAAGGGGAGGAGACCGCCGGAACCGGTCCCGACATGAAGGACGAAGGTGCCCACGACTGCACCCAGGGTCATGATGAGGATCTCTGGCACGGCGGTGCCGAGGAAGACCCAGCCCACGATCCCCTTCTTGGACGTATTGCTCGGGCAGTAGCGGGTGTAGTCGTTTCCGTTCTCCGTCCAACCCAGCCCGCTCAGTGCGATGGTGAAGGCCAGCGCCTCCAGGAACCCCTGCCAGTCGCCGCTCGTCTTCACGAAGTGGAGGTTGGCGTGCGGGATGGCGAATCCGAGGAGCACGGCGAAGAGGATGACGAAGGGGATCACCAGCCAGCGCAGCGTCTTGACAATGGCGGCGTGGCCGAAGAAGGGCAGGATGCCCTGGATCAGCACGGCCACGATGACCAGCACGACCTTGGCAGGGTTGCCGGGCAGGTACCCCGCCTTGATCATGAGGACGAGCGCGGCCCCGACGATCAGGATGAGCCCCTCGACCTCGAAGCCGATCTGGGTGATCCAGTTGAAGAACGAGATGGGCCGCGAGCCGTTGGGCGCGAACGGGCCCCGGTTGATGGCGAAGACCGTGGTGCCGGTCTGCGGGCCCTGCAACGAGCAGAGGCCGAGTAGGAAGTAGGACAGGTTGCCGAGCACGATGACGATCACGACCTGGGCGAAGGTCAGCCCGAACGTCATCAGGATGGCGCCGTAGATGAAGTACTCGATCTGGACGCTTGCGCCGGCCCACATGCCGAAGATGTCCTTCGGGCTGGCCCAGCGTTCGCTCTCGGGGATGAAGTCGATCCCGTGCTGCTCGACGTGGAACACCTCGTCGGATGCGGGGTCGTGAATGACCGCCACGTCCTCGGAGAAATCCTCGATCACTGCCACGTCCGTGCCTCCTTGTCGTCGCCTCCGCGGAGGCGCGGACGCCCCCGCAGGGCGGGCTGGTGCCCAGGCTGCCCCCCGGCAGCCGCCTTCGGTCTCGCGTCCACGCACCCACCTGTCGGGTCCCGGTGCACGTCCCTGGCGAGCGACCGAAGGTGTGTCGCCCACACAATGTGGGATGGAGGGCCCCCTGGTCAAGTGGTACCCGTGAAGACCGTGTGAAACTCAGGCTCCGAGCTCGGTCCGCATGAACGCCACGGCCTTCTCCTGCATCTCACGCGCCTGGTGCTCGATGAAGCGCTCGACGATGGGCCCCGCCCCGAAGATCTTGACCCGGGCGTCGAGAGAGAAGGTCTCGAGCGCGCCATCGCCCTCGCGGGCGAGCGCGATGCGCCCGTCGATCTGGGTCTTGTCGGCCATGGTGCCCGGCGTCATGGTGAAAGTGGTCGTCGTGGTGGCCGCGTCGTAGGTGCTCACCTCGGTGGTGACGACCTCCTCGCCGAAGATCTTGCGCACCGGGCCCGGCATGTTGGGGCGCTGCCCGTAGCGCAGTGTCCGCACCAGGCCGTTCGTGAGGTCCCCCTCCTGCGACACGACCTCGGCCGAGGTCGAGCCCAGGGCGTCGAGGTGGAGCCGGACCACGAACTCGGGGTCGTAGTAGAGGGCCCAGAAGGCCTCGGGCGCACAGCCCCAGGTGTAATCGAGGGTCAGCTTCATGGCGCCAGGTCGAAGAGCATGTGGTGGCCGAGGTCGCCCATGAGATCGATGATGATGTGCATGGTGGCGACGCGCCAGCGGCCGTCGGCTCGTGTGTAGGTGTGCCGGTAGCGGCCGGCGATGACCGGCTGCAGCGACAGTTCGCCGGGGACCGCCTGGAGCACGGTGAAGTACGAACGGCTCGACGCGGTGTCGCCGTCGTCGGCCACGTCGACCATGACGTTCGTCATCACATGCTTGGTGCGCGGTGTCCCGTCGTCGTAGCGTCGCGTCGTCCGCGCGTAGAGTGCCTCAATGGCCTCGCGGCCCGCCACCGCGTCGCCGAACCCCTCGAAGGTCAGGGTGGCATCTGCAAAAATCTCGGCCACCCCGGCGAAGTCGCCTGCGTCGATCCGCTCGGCGTAGGTGTAGATCAGCTTGGTGATCGCCTCGGCCGCCGTCTCCTGCATGGACGAGATTGTGGCACCGATCACTGGCCGAGGAGCCGCCCCATGGCGCCGGCCAGCCGGCTGGGGCGCCCGCGCCGGCTCTCGCTGCGGTCGGCCAGCTTCATCGTCCACAGCCCGGCGTTGACACCGAGCCAGCGCAGTGGCTCGGGCTCCCAGCGCGGGGAGACGTGGCCCACCCAGGGGAGCCGGGTCAGCGGTGTGTCGGCCCCGGTGATCAGGTCGGCCAGCGTGCGCCCGGCCAGGTTGGTCGTCGCCACGCCGTCGCCGACGTACCCGCCGGCCCAGGCCAGTCCGGTGGCGCGGTCGAGTCCGACCGAGGAGTGCCAGTCCCGCGGGATGCCGAGCGGGCCGCCCCAGGCGTGGGTGAAGCGGGCCTCGGCCACCTCGGGGAAGAGCTCGGCCAGGGTCTGGCGCAACAGGGCGTGGACCGCCGGCTCGCTGTCGAAGGCGGGGCGCACGGTCGACCCGTAGTGGTACGGCGCCCCCCGCCCCCCGAAGGCGATCCGGTCGTCCGCGGTGCGCTGCCCGTAGATGATCATGTGGCGGTGGTCGGCGAAGGTCGCCCGGCCCTCCAGTCCCGCCCGGGCCCAGAAGTCCGCGTGGAGAGGCTCGGTCGCCACCATGAGGGAGTACACCGGGACGATCGCCCGCTCGAGGCCGGGCAGGGTCGGCGTCCAGGCCTCGGTGGCCCGCACCACGAACTCCGCCCGCACGGTGCCGCCGCGGGTGACCACCGACGGGCGGTCGCCCGCCTCCCCGGCTCGGATGTCGAGCACCTCCGTGTGCTCGTAGAGCCGTACCCCGTGCCGCTCGACCGCGTCGGCCAGCCCCCGCGCCAACAGCGCCGGCTGCAGTGCCGCGCAGTGCGGCGTGAACGTCGCGCCGAGGACCCCGGCGGCACCGATGATCGCGTCTGCCTCGTCGGGCCCGAGCCAGCGCACGTCGTCTTCGCCGAAGCCGAGCGCGCGCTCCTCCTCGAGCTCGGCCAGTGCCCGCGCCCGCTGGGCCTCGCTGCGCACCAGGTCCACCGAGCCGCCCTTGGCGAATTGGCAGTCGATGCCCTCGCGCGCCGCGCTGGCGCCGACGACGTCGACGGTCTCCTGCATGGCCCGCCGCATCGCCCGCATGGCCTCGAGCCCGTGCTGGCGGACCAGCGCCGCGTCCGAGGTGGCGAAGAGCGCCGAGCACCAGCCTCCGTTGCGGCCCGAGGCCCCGAAGCCGGCGACCTCGCGCTCGAGCACCGCGATGCGCATCGTCGGGTCGGCCTCCGCCAGCGCGAGCGCCGTCCAGAGTCCGGTGAACCCGGCGCCGACGAGGCAGACGTCGACGTCGAGGTCCTCGGTGAGCGCCGGGCGCGGCGGCAACGGGACCCCGATGGCCTCCCACCAGAGCGAGAGGCGTTGGTAGCCCGATGCGGCTGCCGGCGCTACAGCCGGCGCCACGCCTCGGTCAGCACCTCGCGCAGCGTGGCGGCGATGAAGGCGAACTCCTCCTCGCCGCAGATCAGCGGCGGGGACAGCTGCACCACCGGATCGCCGCGGTCGTCGGCGCGGCAGATGAGGCCGGCTTCGAAGAGCGCGCCGGAGAGGAACCCGCGCAACAGGCGCTCGGACTCGTCGTCGTCGAAGGAGAGTCGGGTCTCCTTGTCCTTGACGAGCTCGATACCGTAGAAGAAGCCCGCGCCGCGCACGTTGCCCACGATCGGCAGGTCCATGAGGCCGTCGAGCGCGCTGCGGAAGGCCGGTTCCATCGTCCGCACGTGCTGCAGGATCTGCTCGCCCTCGAAGACGTCCAGGTTGGCCAGGGCCACCGCGCAGCTGACCGGGTGCCCGGCGAACGTGAACCCGTGCAGGAACGACGCCCCCGGCCGAAGGAAGGGCTCCATCAGCTGGTCCGAGGCGATCATGGCGCCCAGGGGCGCATAGCCCGACGTCAGGCCCTTGGCCACGGTGATGATGTCGGGCTGGTACCCGTAACGCAGAGCGCCGAACCAATCGCCGAGACGCCCGAACGCGCAGATTACCTCGTCGGACACCAGCAGGACGCCATGACGGTCGCAGATCTCGCGTACGCGCTCGAAGTAGCCCGGGGGAGGTGGGAAGCAGCCGCCGGCGTTCTGCACCGGCTCGAGGAACACCGCCGCCACGGTGTCGGAGCCCTCCCGCTCGATGGCCCGCTCGATCTCGTCGGCGGCCCACCGGCCGAACGCGACCTCGTCGTCGGCGAACAGCTCGGCGCGGTAGAAGTTCGTGTTGGGCACCTTGATCGCACCGGGGACGAGCGGCTCGAACGGCGTGCGCAGCTCCGGGATGCCGGTGATGGAGAGCGCGCCCATGGAGGTGCCGTGGTAGGCGATGGAACGGCTGATCACCTTCGTCCGCTGCGGCTGCCCGATCATGCCGAAGTACTGGCGGGCCAGCTTCCAGGCCGACTCCACCGCCTCGGAACCGCCGGTGGTGAAGAAGACGCGGTTGAGGTCGCCGGGCGCGTAGCTCGCCACCCGCTCCGCCAGTTCGATGGCGCGGGGGTGGGCGTAGGTCCAAAGCGGGAAGTAGGCCAGCGTGCCCGCCTGCTTGGCGCCGGCCTCGGCCAGCTCCGTGCGCCCGTGGCCGAGCTGCGACGTGAACAGCCCGGCCAGGCCGTCGAGGTAGCGCTTCCCGTGCTGGTCCCATACGTAGGCGCCCTCGCCGCGGACGATGACCGGGACCTCGTGGTCCACGTAGGAGCCCATCCGGCTGAAGTGCATCCAGAGGTTGCGCTTCGCCTGGTCGCTCAGATCCGGTGTCTCGCTGGTCGTGATCGACGGCTGTGGCGGCTCCTCGCTCACGTTGGACTCCGCCCCCCAGCCGGCTCGTGCTCTGTTCTTCGTGCTCATCGGTCCTCCGATACATCAGAGGGGCCGCTCATCGCGTGCCCCAGGTGTAGGTCTGCTTGGCCAGCTTCAGGTACAGGAAAGTCTCCGTGGCGCGCACGCCCGGGATGGAGCGCACGGAGTCGTTGAGCACGTGCAGCAGGCGCTCGTCGTCCTCGCAGACGATCTCGGCCAGGATGTCGAACGACCCCGCGCACATCACCACGTAGTCGACCTCCTGCATGGCGGAGAGCTTCTCGGCCACCTGGCGCACGTCCCCTTCCACCGAGATCCCCACCATGGCCTGGCGGGTGAAGCCGAGCTGCAGCGGGTCGGTGACCGCCACGATCTGCATGATCCCGGACTCGCGCAGGCGCTGGACACGCCGGCGAACGGCTGCCTCGGACAGGCCCACCGCCTCGGCGATTGCCCCGTAGGGCTGGCGCCCGTCGCGCTGGAGGGCCTCGATGATGGCCCGGTTCGGCGCATCGAGCAGCGCGCTCGTCATCTGCGCCTGGTCGTTCTGGAGCCCCCCCTGCACCGACTCATCGGCGTCGGGCATGTCACACCTCGCTTTGGTTCTGGCCCCGGGGGGCGAGCCCCGTTCTGCAGAATTGTGTCATCTTTAGGACCCCAGTCAAGCAGATTCGTCACATTGCGGTCCAAATATTGCGGAAACGCTTGTTGGCAGGGTAATCATCTGTGATCCTGTAGCCAACGGGCCGGGTGAGGAAAGGAGCCGCATGCGCAAGCTGCAGAACTTCGTCGGAGGCGCCTACCGGGACGCCGAGGACGGGCCCAGCGCACCCCTGATCGATCCGAGCACCGGCGAGCCTTTCGCGGAGGCACCCGTCTCGGGGGCGGCCGACATCGACCACGCCCTCCGGGTGGCGGCGGAGGCCTTCACCTCCTGGAAGCGCACCACGCCGTCGGAGCGCAGCCTGGCGCTCATCCGCATCGCCGACGCCCTGGAAGCGAGGGCCGAGGACCTGGTCCGGGCCGAGTCCGAGAACACCGGCAAGCCCTTCCAGCTGACCATGGACGAGGAGATCCCGCCGATGGTCGACCAGATCCGGTTCTTCGCCGGCGCCGCCCGCCACCTCCAGGGCCTGGGTGCGGCCGAGTACATGGCTGGCCACACGTCGTTCGTGCGGCGCGAGCCGATCGGTGTCTGCGGCGCCGTCACGCCGTGGAACTACCCCATGATGATGGCGGTGTGGAAGTTCGCCCCCGCGCTGGCGGCGGGGAACACCATGGTGCTCAAGCCTTCGGACACCACCCCCGTCACGGCGCTGCTGATGGCCGAGATCATGGCCGAGCACCTCCCACCCGGCGTCTTCAACGTGGTCTGCGGCGACCGCGACACCGGCCGGGCCCTGGTGGTGCACGACACGCCGGCGATGGTGTCGGTGACGGGCTCGGTGCGCGCCGGCATGGAGGTCGCGGCGGCGGCGGCCCCCACCCTCAAGCGGATCCACCTGGAATTGGGCGGCAAGGCTCCGGTCATCGTGTTCGACGACGCCGATCCCGCTGCGGCGGCCGAAGGCATCGCCGGCGCGGGCTACTTCAACGCGGGGCAGGACTGCACGGCCGCCACCCGCGTGCTGGCGGGACCGCGGGTGCACGAAGACCTCCTCGCCGCCCTGGTCGAGCAGGCCGAAGGGACGACGGTCGGCGGCACCGACAACGAGGACGCGGACTACGGACCGCTCAACAACGTCAACCAGCTCGAGCGCGTGCGGGGCTTCCTGGAGCGCACGCCGGCGCACGCGTCGGTGGTCGCGGGCGGCGCCCAGGTGGGCGAGCGCGGCTACTGCTTCGCGCCGACCGTTGTCGCCGGCCTGCGCCAGGACGACGAGATGGTGCAGTCCGAGGTCTTCGGCCCGGTCATCACGGTGCAGGAGTTCAGTGACGAGGCCGAGGCGCTCCAGTGGGCCAACGGGGTGGACTACGGCCTGGCCTCGTCGGTGTGGACGCGCGACCACGGCCGGGCCATGCGCATGGCGCGCGACCTCGACTTCGGCTGCGTCTGGATCAACACACACATCCCGCTGGTGGCCGAGATGCCGCACGGCGGGTTCAAGCGGTCGGGGTACGGCAAGGACCTCTCGACGTACGGGTTCGAGGACTACACGCGCATCAAGCACGTGATGAGCAACATCGAGGAGTAGCCCATGATCATCGGGGTCCCCAGTGAGGTGAAGACCGACGAGTGGCGGGTCGCGCTCACGCCGGCCGGCGTGCGCGAGCTCACGTCGGCCGGCCACATGGTCTGCGTCCAGAGGGGCGCGGGTGACGGCTCGTCCATGCCCGACGCCGACTTCGTCCGCACCGGGGCGAAGATCCTCGATTCCGCCGAGGAGGTGTGGGCGGCGGCCGACCTGATCTGCAAGGTGAAGGAGCCCATCGCCCAGGAGTTCCCACTCCTGGGCATCCGGAAGGACCAGACGCTCTTCACTTACCTGCACCTGGCCGCCTCACGCGAGTGCACCGATGCGCTCGTCGCCGCCGGCAACGTGGCCATCGCCTACGAGACCGTGCGCCAGGAGGACAACTCGCTGCCCCTGCTGGCGCCCATGAGCGAGGTCGCAGGGCGGATGGCGCCGCTCATGGGCGCGCATCACCTCATGCGACCCGGCGGCGGCCGCGGTGTCCTCGTCTCTGGCGTCCCCGGCGTGCGCTGCGCCCGCGTCGTCGTCATCGGTGCCGGTGTGGCCGGCTTCGCCGCCGCCACCATCGCCGTGGGCATGCACTCGGAAGTGTTCATCCTCGACCGCAACCTCGATCGCCTGCGCGAGGTCGACCACCATTTCCGCGGCGAGCTCGAGACCATCGCCTCCTCCGAGCATGCCATTGAGGAGGTCTGTCTCGAGGCCGACATCGTGATCGGCGCCGTGCTCGTGGTCGGCGCTCGGGCACCGCGCCTCGTCTCCGACGCGCTGGTCGAGCAGATGCGGCACGGCTCGGTCCTCGTCGACATCGCGGTTGATCAGGGCGGGTGCTTCGAGTCGACCCGCCCCACGACGCACTCGAATCCGACCTTCGAGGTGCACGGCTCGATCTTCTACTGCGTGGCCAACATGCCCGGTGCGGTCCCGCACACGTCGACCCACGCGCTGGCCAACGCCACCCTGCCCTACACGCTCGACATCGCCAACCAGGGGTGGAAGCGGGCAGTACGGGCCAACCCTGCGCTGGCCGAAGGTGTGAACGTGGCGGACGGTCAGGTCGTCTACAAGCCGGTGGCCGACGCCCATGGCATGGCCTTCACACCCCTCGCCCAGCTGTTGGACTGACCCGTGACAAACGCGCGGTGCGCTTCTAGAGTCGGTATCACCATCCTTTAGAACACAGGCGCACTCGAATTCGGCCTTCGCCCGCACCGGGGGTGGAGGGGGAGCTCGCCTGGACGCTGGTCCGGTCCAATCGAGAGAAGGTCACATGGCCGACACCCGTACCTTCATCATTGTCGGCGCCAGCCTGACGGGAGCCAAGGCCGCGCAGACACTCCGCGACGAGGGCTTCACGGGCAAGGTGATCCTGCTGGGCGACGAACCAGTGCGGCCGTACGAGCGGCCGCCCCTCTCGAAGGAGTACCTGCAGGGCAAGGCGGGACTCGACGCGGTCTTCGTTCACGACGAGGACTACTACGAGAAGCACGACATCGATCTCCGCACGTCGACCCACGTGCAATCGCTCGACGCCAAGAACCGAGAGGTCGTGCTGGCGTCGGGGGAGCATCTCGCGTACGACGCGGTGCTCCTCGCCACGGGAGCGGAACCCCGGCGTCTGGCGGTGCAGGGGTCCGATCTCGAGGGCATCCTGTATCTGCGCACGGTGGCCGATTCCGACCGTCTGCGGTCCGCCATCCGCGAAGCCAACCGGGTCGTGGTCATCGGCGCCGGCTGGATCGGATGTGAAGTCGCGGCGTCGGCCCGTCAGCTGGGCGCGGAGGTCGCCGTGGTGGAGACAGCCAACCTGCCCCTCGAGCGCGTCCTCGGGCCCGAGCTCGGCGCCTTCTACCGCGACGTCCATGTCGATCACGGGGTGGAGTGGCACTTCGGGAGCGGGGTGGCAGAACTGCGGGGTTCCCCGCGGGCCGACGCGGTCCTCCTGGACGACGACACCGTGGTTGGGGGTGATCTGATCGTCGTGGGTGTGGGGGTGACGCCGCGGATTGCGTTGGCGGAGGGCGCAGGGCTCAAATTGGAGAACGGGGTCGTGACCGACGAATACCTCCAATCGAGCGTCCCCGGGGTCTTCGCCGCCGGCGATCTGGCCAACGCCTGGCATCCGGTCCTCAACGCGCGGATCCGGTTGGAGCACTGGTCGGCGGCGCTCAACCAGGGTCCGGTGGCCGCCAAGAACATGCTCGGCATGCCCACGCCGTACGAGAAGATCCCCTACTTCTTCTCCGACCAGTACGACGTCGGCATGGAGTACTCCGGTTACGCCGTCGACTGGGACAACGTCGTCTATCGGGGCGATCCCGGTACGCGGGAATTCATCGCCTTCTGGCTGAAGGGCGACCGGCTGCTCGCGGGCATGGCCGTGAACACGTGGGACATGGCCGACCCGATCGCCGAACTGGTGGCGGAACAGCGACCGGTCGACGTCAGCCGCCTCCGCGACCCGGACATCGAGTTGGCCAAGGTGGTGCAGTGACGGAGCGGCCGCCTGCTCAGCCGAGCTGGGAACCGACCACAGAGACGAACGACACCATCTCGCCGGGGTAGCCACCGAGGTTGTGCGTCATGGCCAGGCCGCGGTCGGTCGTCGCGATCTGCCGGTCAGCCGGCGCTTCGCCCCGCATCTGCAGCCAGCACTCGAAGAACATGCGCAGACCCGACGCCCCCACCGGGTGCCCGAAGGACTTCAACCCGCCGTCGGGGTTGATCGGCAGGTCGCCGTCCAGGTTGAACGTGCCGGCCAGGACCTCTTTCCACGCCGTCCCCCGCGGGGCGAAGCCCAGGTCCTCCATGAGCACGAGCTCGGTCGGCGTGAAGCAGTCGTGCACCTCCGCCATGGCGAGCTGTCGCCGCGGATCGGTGATGCCGGCCTGCGCGTAGGCGTCCGCCGCGGCGGCCTCGCACTCGGGGAAATGCGTGTAGTCGTAACCCGGGTCGATGAGACCGGAACCGCTCCCCGCGGCGAACGACAGCGCCTTGATGTAGATCGGCTTGTCGGTGTACTTCAGCGCGTCCTCGGCGCGCACCACAATCGCCGCCGCCGCCCCGTCGGCTACGCCGGCACAGTCGAACACGCCGAGGGTGCCCGCCAGCCGGGGGGACCCCAGCGCGGTCTCCTTGGTGATCTCGCGGCGGAACTGGGCGCGGGGATTGCGGGCGCCGTTGTAGTGGTTCTTCACGGCAATGGACGCCAGCACGTCGGCCATGGTCTCGTCGTCCACGCCGTATTTCTGCCCGTAGGCCGGGGCCACCATGGAGAACATCGCCGCCGCCGTGAGCGTGCGGGCCGTCCCGTCACCGGGCGGGTTCATGGCGTTGAGGCCCTGATACCCGCTGTCCTTCACCTTCTCCGCGCCGACCGCCATGGCCACGTCGTAGGCGCCGGACGCCACCGCGTAGACGGCTCCGCGCAATGCCTCGGAGCCGGTGGTGCAGTAGTTCTCCACCCGCGTGACCGGCTTGTTGCGCAGCTGCAGCGGACGGGCCAGCGTGATGCCGCTCATCCCGCTCTGGGCCGTCCCGAACCAGTAGGCGTCGACGGCCTCCTTGGTCACGCCGGCCGAGGCGAAGGCCTCCGTGCTGGCGTCGACGATCAGGTCATCGAGGCCCTTGTCCCAGAGCTCGGCGAACTTCGTGCAGCCCATGCCGACGATGGCCACCTTGTCGCGGACGCCGTGCGAACCCATCAGGCCTCTCCTCCCGTGCGCGCTGCTCCATTGCGAACGGGTCGCGCCTTCCAGAAATAGTCATGGATGCCGTCGGCACTGAAGAGCCGGCGGAACGTCATCTCGACCCGGCTGCCCGCGTGGATCTCGTCGGGGTCGACGTCGGTCAGCTCGACCGGGTACCGCCCACCCTCGTCGAAGTCCACCACGGCGAACACGATGGGCGGACTGGGGGAGTAGGCCAGGCGGTCGATGGTGGAGGTGACGACGGTGCCGGTGGCATCGGCCATGGCGACCGGCTCCATGTCGTCCACGGCCCCACCCTCCATGGAGACCCGCGACGGCGGCAAGTGCACGGCACCCGAGCTGCGGTCCTTCGAGCCCACGAAGCCGAACTTCCACTCCTCGTTGCGGTAGGCCGCCGTGCTCGACACCCGGGCCGGCTCGGGCCGGCGGGGCGGCTCGGGCTGGAGCTGTCCCCGCCAAGCCAGGAACTTGGCGTAGGTCAGCGGCGCACCGGTCCCAACCTGGTCGGCGACCGGCCGCGCCGGGTGCCAGCGCGCCAGCGCGTCGGTCGTACGCAGGACGATCGCATCGGCGCCGTCGGCCAAATGCAGTGTCACTACCGTCGTCCCCGCCGGAGCCCCCGCGGCCGCCATCGACTCCAAGGCGCCGGCCAGCACGAGGAGCGGGTGGACCGTCCCACTCTGGCCGACGCTCGAGGCGAGATTCTCGACCACCACCGACTCGTCCAACCCCAGCTTCTTGACCAGCCCCGAGACCGCCCGCCCGTGCATGCCGGTCACGATCAGGCGCCCGACGTCACCGGCCTCCAGGCCGGCCGATTTCAGCGCTCTGGCCAGGGCATCCTGGCCCAGCGCAACGTAGCGATTCTCACCGAATCGTTCCTCCCACAGCTTGGAGGTGCGGTCGCCCGGCGCCCGCCAGCGGTCGGTGAATTCGTCCGTCGCCGAGGCGGTCGCCACCAGCTCCGCGAGCACTTCAGCCCCGTCCCCGACGAGCACGGCCGCGCCTGCATCCCCACCGGCGGACTCGTCCGCGCTGGTCGGGAGCCCGTCCCGCATGTCCCCGGCCACGACCAGGTTGGTCCCGCCGCCCCGCAGCGCCGCAATTAGGCAGCCCACCCCAGAGCGCAACGCGCCGCCGAAGTCATAGGCACCCACGTCCCCGGGCAGGCGCAAGGCAGCAGCAATTGCAGTTGCGTTGGTCTTGTCGAGATAGGCGGGCACTGAGGTGGCGAACCAGAGGGTGTCGGGGGCCCAGCCCGGCGCCGAGCGAAGCGCCAGCCGCGCGGCTTCGACCCCGAGGGTCGTCGTATCCTCGTCGTGCGACGCCACGGCGCGGGTGCCCTTGCCACCACCGCTTCCCATGAAGGCCGCGATGTCCGCCCGGGCCAACCGCCGATACGGGACGTAGCCCGCCGCACTGATGATGCCTCGCACGGCGGTCGAGCCTAACGGGTGCCCGAAGTACGCCTGACGGGTCGTCAGTTCGACGCCCGACCGAGCGGAGCGGGCAGACTGTCCGCATGGCGGACCTGCCGATCCCCGATCCACCGGACCTGCCGCTGCGGGGTCCCGGTGGGTTGACCGAACGTGTGGCCGACGCGGACCGGGACCGCACCGTGACCCAGCTGCGTGAGCACGTGGTGGAGGGCAGGCTGACCCTCGACGAGTTCTCGGAGCGGGTCGGGCTGGCCCTCGAGGCCAAGACTCGGGGCGACCTCGACGCGGTCATGGTCGACCTCCCGCAGATTCGGACGCCCGATCAACGCCTGCCCGAGCCGACCAGCGCCTCCACCAGGAAGAAGCGAAGGTGGCACGTCGCGATCATGAGCGGCCACAGCACCAAGGGCCGCTGGCGCATCAGTGGGAAGACGAATGCGGTGGCGATCATGGGCGGCTGCGACATGGACCTGCGCCGAGCCGAGATCGAGGGTCCAGAGGTAGAGATCACGGCCTTCGCGTTCTGGGGTGGCATCGACATCATCGTTCCCGAGGGGTTCGACGTAGAGCTGCAGGGCTTCTCGTTCATGGGCGGACGTGAGTTGCGGTTGCGCGACGTCCCGATCGTCCGGGGTTCGCCCCGGATCGTGGTGCGCGGCTTCGCCGTTATGGGGGGCATCGACGTCAAGAGCCGGCCCAACCGATCGAGCAAGCGGCTCGGCCGGGCGTCGGCGCGAGGGGAGCTCGGAGCGGCCGACGCCGACCCCGTCGAGTTGACGGCGCTGGGCCAGGACATCCGCCGCCAGCTACGTGGGCAGCAGCACGGACCACGGCGCGACCAGCGCGACCCGCGAACGGGCCGACCGCAAGAGCGGAGCCACGGACGCCGAGAGCGCCCTCCCCAGCGACGGCACCGTCACCATCCTCTTCTGCGACATGGTCGATTACGCCGGTATGACGGAACGGCTGGGCGACCAGGCCTCCCGTGAAGTGCTGCGCGAACACCACGGCATCGTGCGGGACGCCATCGCGCGTCACGGTGGGCGCGAGATCAGCGTCCAGGGAGACGGGTTCATGGTCGCCTTCGGTGGCGTGGCCCGTGCCTTCCGGTGTGCCATCGATATCCAGCGCGCCTTCTTCCATCACGTCCCGGCCAACGGCGAGCCCATCGCGGTCCACGTCGGCATCCACACCGGGGACGCCCTCGACGAAGGGGACGATTACCTCGGGCACACGGTCATCGTGGCCAGCCGGTTGGCCGATGCCGCCGCCGGCGGTGAGATCCTCGTGTCGTCCCTGTCCGAGCAGCTCGTCCAAGGATCGGGGGAGTTCGCGTTCGACGGCCATCGCGAGACGCGCCTCAAGGGGATGGAGCGGGCGCAACTCTCCGCGACCCTCGCGTGGGCCGAGTGAACGGGTGGACCCCAAGGACCGCTGGCAAGAGGCCGGCCTGTACGACCCGCTCGATCCTGCGGCGGCCGAGCGCCTGGCGCTCCTCGAGTACCTGACCGAACGCGGGGCCACCATCGAGCAGATGGTGGAGGCGCATCGCACCGGAACGCTGCCCGGTGTTGCCGGCGAGCTGGTCACCCAAGGCAGGACCGAGACAGCCACCGTGGCCGACATCGCCGAACGCAGCGGCCTCCCCGTCCCGCGTGTCCTGCGGGCGCTGCTCGCTGCCGGCATCCCGGCCCAGCCCGAGACCGAGGTCTCCGACGATCTGGACTCGTTCATGGCGGCCTTCGAGCAGGGCTCCGCCCTCATGGGGGAGGAGGCGATTCTCGCGTTCACCCGGGTGCTGGGAGCGGCCGCCATCAATGTGTCGGAGGCGGCGATCGCGCTCTTCTTTTCGGAGCTGGGGCCGGGCACCATCCGCGAGGGTCCGGACGAGCTCGCGCGGGCCCGCCTGGCCGAGGCGGCCACGACCGCCTTCACTGCGGTGCCCGATGTCCTGGCGGCCTTGGTGCTGGACGCCTTCGAACGGGCGCAGCGTCGGGCCCAGGCCGCCCGGCCCTGGCTGGGCACAACCCTTTCCGACGAAGGTGAGACCGAGGGACCGACCGAAGTCGTCGCGCTTGGGTTCGTCGACCTGGTGGGGTCGACCGCCTGGGCCCAGACGTTGACCCTGCGCGACCAGAGCCTGGCGCTGTCCCGGTTCGAGTCGGCCGCCTGGTCGAGCGCCGTCCTCGCCGGGGGCCGGCTGATCAAGACCATCGGGGACGAGGTCTTCTTCGCCGCCCCGGCGGCGGACGCCGCCTGCCGGATCGGGCTCGAGGTCTGCCGAGCCGCGGCGGAGGACGCCGTCCTGCCCCCGGCTCGTGGCGTGGTCGGCATCGGTCCGGCCACGCCCCGGGAAGGCGACTACTACGGGCCGCTCGTCAATTTGCTCTCCCGTCTTGTGAAGACGGGTGCTCCGGGCGAGGTGGTGGTGACCGAGGCGGTCGCCGTGGACCTGCCGTCTGACGAGTGGTCGCTGCGCCCACTCGAGCCGGCACAGCTCCGGGGCATCGACGACCCGGTCCGGGCTTTCGTCGTCGATCGTCGCCAGCTCTGACTGAAGACCGTCCTCGCGGCGTGGGCGCATGCCACAGGGCCGCCCCTCAAACGGATGGTCAGGGCTGATCCGCGTTAACACTCGCGTACAGTCCGTTAACACCCCGTGAGCAGGCATGTCACGCTGCAACTGCTTGCGGCAACCGTAGAGCTCGGTCGATCGTCTCTGCCTTCGACCTGGTTTGCCAGAGGTCCGAAGAACTGGCATACGCCGCTGGTGTCAGCACCGACGAGGACGCCTGAGTCAAAGCTGTCGCGGATCGGCCGGTCATGGTCGCTCTGAGCCCAATCTGAGGAGGACCTCGGCCTGTGCCGCTCACGAACTGGCTGCCACCAGTCGGCCCCCGCAGATGTAAACACCCAGAGTTAGTGTGAACGGGCCATGGCGACGTCCAAGTCCACCGTTGTCGGGATCCGACTCGACCACGAACGGCGCGCCTGGGTCGAGGGGGAAGCGGCGCGTCTGGGCGTCTCGGTGCGCGGCCTCTTCGAGGGGATGATCGATTCGGCCCGTTCCGGTGAGACGGCGGAAGCCATTCGGGCCATCGCCGGTCTGGGCTCTGCGGTTCCCGGCCCGGAGACGGATTATCCTGCCGACCAGACGACCGCGACATCGAGTGGCGAACGGAGAGCGACAGTGGAGGAGTCGGGAAGCGTGAACAGCGCTTCCGACACACCACGAAGCCCGGCGCCACGATCCTTGCGATGGCCCGAGATCGGATCTGTGACGGCCCTGCCAGGTCGCCTGATCCGAGGAGCCTTCACAGTCACGACGGGCGTGATTGAGGCGTCCGCTCATTGCGCCACCAAGAGGCTCCACATGTGCGCGTTGACGAAACGTCGGGCCGAGCGCACCGTCTAAACGCATTCCAGCGCGGCCGGTAGCGGATCCCTGATCGCATGGACGGGCTTGAGAATTGTTTCACGAGGAACACGGGGCGCATCGATTGCGGCGATGTTCCAGGGGCCGGAATGGGATGGCGACATCGGACACGACAGGGGTGTGCTCGAACTCCCGGCTGTGGGGCAGGGAAGAGGGGCTCCTTATGTGTTTCTCACGACTGCGGCCCATTGCGCCGCCAGGAGTTGCCGTCATCACCGTCCACGTCTTCGTCCTCGAGCGCGCAGAGCCGGCTGAAGACCGACGACCCGCGAGCATCTGACGTCATTCGAAAGTATCTGAATCGGAAGCTAAACCGCGCCCGACATGGCCGAACGGCGGGACATCACGACAGCTACCGCGGCTGCATACGCGAGATGCTGACGGCCAACGCGGTTGCAATCGCCTAGAACATCCCTTAGGTTCTTGTTGGCAATTTGTGGTTGAGCAGGAAAGATTGCGTTGACCAAATCGGCATGGCGGAATCGGAGCGGTGGACCAGGGGGGTCACGCTCACAAAAAGCCAAAAGCTTGGGGAGGAACGTTCATGAGATCGAAACGATCGCTCGGCATGCGCATGGCATCGCTCGGAGGAGCTGTGGCCTTAGTCGGTGCCAGCTTGGCCGGTCTGGTGGGGCTCGTAGCGACGAGCAACCCCGCCGGTGCCGATACCCCAAGCTTCACCGTGACCTGCACGATAGGGGGGACGACAACCATGGCCCCGGTGACTGTGGTGGGGTCGCTCTCAACCCCCTCACCGGGCGGATCTGTTTCCGTCAACGGGCTTTCCTTGAACACAACCTTTAGTAGCCCAGCACTGGGCGCCGTGGCCGGGGACACCTTCACCGGCACCATCACCTCGACCCTCACTGCCACCGGGACGACCCAGGCGAGCCAGCCGGTCACCTACACCGTGAATCCTGTGGTCATCCCTCCTGCTGCGACGTCTCTTTCAGTGGTTGCCCCGGGGACGGCAAGCCCGTTCACCGCGGGCGCTTCGGGAACGGTGGCCGTGTCCACGGCCGCCGATTCCATGTTCACCGTGGTCCTCACCGGCCCCGTCCCCGTGACACTTCCACCCGGTCCCTGCACGGCACCGACCGAGCAGATCGCCTCGGCCGCGATCGTTGTGCCGGCGGGGAGCGTCAGCTCCGTCCTGCCAAACTCCGGCCCCCTCGCCGGCGGCAGCACGGTGACCATCCACGGCGCCAATCTGTCCAGCCCGTCGGCGGTGAACTTCGGCGGAGTTCCGGCCGCGAGCTTCGCTGGCAGGACCAGCACCTCCGTCACCGCGGTTTCTCCGCCCAGCGCCACGGCCCACACGGTCGACGTTCAGGTGACGACCGCGGGGGGAGCGTCGAGCGCCGATCCGGGTGATCAATTCACCTACACCAACGGGCCGATCGTGACCAAGGTGAGCCCCAACACCGGTCCTCCGAGTGGTGGCACCGTGGTCGCCATAACCGGGCAGCAGCTGAGTGGCGCTACAGCCGTTCACTTCGGGTCTACTCCGGCAACCAGCTTTACGGTGAACTCGGCGACGTCAATTACTGCAACGGCGCCGGCCGGCACCGGAGTGGTCGACGTGACCGTCACTTCGCCGACGGGCACGTCGATCACCAGCGCCCTGGACCAGTTCAACTACCGGTCTGGCTACTGGTTGGCCGCCGGTGACGGCGGGGTGTTCAACTACGGCAACGCTCCGTTCGAGGGTTCGGCCGGGGCCATCACCCTGAACAAGCCCGTCGTGGGCATGGCCGCCACACCCGACAACGGCGGCTATTGGCTGGCCGCTGCCGACGGAGGGGTCTTCAGCTACGGCGACGCCGTCTTCTACGGATCCGCCGGCAGCCTCACCCTCAACAAACCCATTGTCGGTATTGCCGCCACGCCCGACGGCTTCGGCTACTGGTTGGTGGCCTCCGACGGGGGCGTCTTCAGCTACGGCGACGCCGTCTTCCACGGTTCTGCCGGCGGCATGACCCTCAACAAGCCCATCGTGGGCATGGCCTCGACGCCCGACGGCGGCGGCTACTGGTTGGTGGCTTCCGACGGGGGCGTCTTCACCTACGGCGACGCCAACTTCTACGGCTCCGCCGGCAGCCTCACCCTCGCTCAGCCCGTCGTCGGCATGGCCTCCACCCCCGACGGCGGCGGCTACTGGTTGACCGCCGCCGACGGAGGCGTCTTCACCTACGGCGACGCAGTCTTCCTGGGGGCCCGCGGCTACCCCCTCGACAAGCCCGTCGTTGGCATGTCCACGACGCCCGACGGCGGCGGCTACTGGTTGGCGGCCTCCGACGGCGCGGTCTTCAACTACGGCGACGCCATCTTTTACGGCTCGGCTTTGGGTGCGCCCCTCAACAAGCCGGTGGTTGGCATGGCGGCTGCAGGCTGATCACGCTCGCACACGCGTGACGGAGGGACCGGGAGCTCAAGCTCCCGGTCCCTCCGCATTTGTTCCAGAGTTCGTGGACACCGGATGCCTTCCCGTGGACCTCGCTGAGCGGATAGTAGGCCTCCACGAGACGTGAGCACCGCTGCTGTCGCGACCGACCTCGACGGCGGGACTGGACTAAGAATCTGAACGGGCCAGCCGGTGAACCAGGAGTTCACCCTGGCCGGATAGCGCTGACTGTCGACAACCGGGCTGCCGATGAGTTGGGAGTAGGTCTCACGTTTCCCCCTGGAGAACCGCTCTGAGTCTTTACGTCGTATAGGTGCTGCGAGCCCGGCTACCGTTCGATGCCGCTTCGCGTTTCGTTCGGTGTGCCCGCGTTGAGTCCGGTTGCATGCCACTGTGGGGCTCGCAACCTGGATCAGAGGACTACGCTTTTGTCATGACGCAGGTGGTGCCCTCAATGCTCGGTACCGATACCAGCCGGTTTCAGGCCACGGTCCGGCGCAACCGCTTCGAAGAGGACCAGATGCGGTTGGTGTTGGCGTCGGTACTCAGCAGCAACAGCAATGCGGTGGATATCGGTGCCCACGGGGGAACCGTGCTCCGCGAGATCATCAGATGCGCTCCGCGCGGTAGCCACATGGCCTATGAGCCACTCCCTGACCATGCAGCGCGACTCACTCGCCTCTTCCCCACGGTGGACGTACGCCAGGTCGCTCTGGCTCACGAAGAAGGCGAGATGAGCTTCGTCCATGTGACCAGCCTGTCGCCCTGGAGCGGGCTCCGCCGACGGCCGTACCCGGCGACCGTGCGGGAGGACGATATCGAGGAGATCACGGTTCGGGTCGAACCCCTCGATCAATCGCTGCCCGAAGGCTACGTCCCTGAGCTCATCAAGATCGATGTCGAGGGAGGAGAGGAATGGGTGCTCCGAGGAGCCCTCAACGTGCTCATGACACACGGGCCTACCGTCATCTTCGAACACTCGGTCAGTGCGTGTGAGAATTTTGGAACGACGTGCGCATCGCTGTACAAACTGATCTGTGAAGAGGCCGGGTTCCGCATCTTCGACTTGGCGGGCGACGGACCCTACACACTGCCCGAATTCGAGGAGTCGCAGCGCCAGTTGAGGTGTATCAACTATCTGGCCAAACCTTGACAGACAAATGGTCGCGTCGTCCTGTCAAGCACACCGAGGACCGTAGAGGGCATCGTTTCACGCTCGGCGCAGATACGCATGTTTCATGCGTATCTCAGGCACCTTGATCACGGTTCACACGCGATCCACCTCTGTGCTCAACAATCGTTCTCCCGGTCAATCGTCCAACCGGTGGCCACAGAACCGCTCAATTGCAAGGGACCTGGGTCTCGCCCTGATGCGCCGGGGCCGCCTCTTGATCGAAGCCGCATCGTCAATTTCAAAGGCCGCATTGGTTCACTGTGCGAGGCTGACGGCGCTCTACCAGGCTTGTTCTCTCCGAACTCCAACGCAGGAACGACCACCCTGACTGTCGTTACGATGCTGGGGGAGCGCCGACGAGGCGCCAGTCGTTCATCGGAGATGTGGAGTGGGAGATGATGCAGCTGCAGCTGCCGACTGGGGGTTGCGCTATCGATCGATGCCGAGCACCGGGCGGGATTATCGCCGCCTGCTTCAACGCTCCGTGAAACCTGGTTCAGCCCCGGCCTATGCCGCGCGACACTAACCGCGCCCAGGAATCCGTCGAGGTCGATGACGGACTGCTCGAGGACCACACGGCCGGCAACGGGTCGAAGGACGGCCCGCCGGACGTGACCTCCACCGCCCGGGTCGTTGAAGCGCCTTCGCCAGCGCCGATGCGCAGACTCGGACAGGTGCCGGGCTTCGACGGCCTCCGCGGTATCGCGGTCATCATCGTGCTCGTCGCCCACATGGAGGTGATCCTTCCGATCCCGACGCTTCTAGTGGTGCCCGGAGGTACGGTGTCGCTGGATTCGTTCTTCGTGCTGAGCGGCTTCCTCATCACGACGCTCTTGTTGCGCGAACAGTCGCTGAGTGGATCCGTCGACAAGTCGGCCTTCTACAAGCGACGAGCGCTGCGCCTCCTTCCCGCTTTAGTGGCGGTCCTGATCGGACAGGCGATCTTCGCTTACCTATCGGGGGTTGCCTTCCGTGAGGAGTACGAGTCGGTTCTGTCGGTGCTGTTCTATTACTCGAACTGGAAGTTGGCCTTCAGCTCAAACTATCTCGGCGGGAACATCGCACCGGGCTTGCAGCACATGTGGTCGTTGTCCTTCGAGGAGCAGTTCTACCTCATCTGGCCCTGGGTGACGATCTTCTTTCTCACGGTCAACCGTCGCCTGCGCCACGTGGTTCCGGTGCTCGTCCTGCTCATCATCACGGTCGCCGTGCACCGGGCATTCTTGTACAACGGGCCCGCGACCTGGTATGCGGATTTCGTCCGGACAGATACGCGTGCGGACTCGATTCTCGTCGGGTGCCTGGTGGCGCACATCTGGGTCCGCAGGCGTGAGCCCACCCGAGGTGTCCGTCTCGCCGCATGGGTTGCCGCGGCCTTCCTTCTGGCCTGCCTGCCACTGGCCGACCTCACAGGTCCGTTCCTGTATCGAGGGGGCCTGGTGGCCATCGACGTCGCGTGCGCCATCCTGATCCTGGGGATCCTCGAGGGGCGCTGGGCAGGTCGGCGGTTCTTCGAGCTCAAACCGCTGATCATCATTGGCACCGTCTCGTACGGCCTCTACCTCTGGCATCTCCCGGTGTACTTCGCCGTGGCGTACTACGGACGAGGCTGGCCGGACGTGGTGCGCGTGACCGTCGCGTTGGGGGTGACCGCGGGATTCACGACGTTGTCATGGTTCCTCCTGGAGCGACCAGCCTTACGATGGAAGCGCCGGTTCGACCGTTCGAATCGGAAACAGCCAGTGTCCATCGGCACGACCTGAGCCGGCGCGTCAGGGTGCGATCGCCACGACCGGCCCCGGCCAGTCGGGCATGAGGATTCCGTAGCGAAGGCACGGGTGGTTGGAAAAGCGGACATCCACGAAACCCGCCGACTCCAGGGCCGTGACGAAGGACTCCTCCGTGAAGACGCGCATCTCCAGAGAACGCCCGGGGCCATGGAAGCACAGCGACGTGAACCGCTCGAGGGTGCCATCGGCCCGCTCGTTGACCAACACGGGTTCGTCCCCGGACTCGTCGAGCGACCAACGGTGGAGACTCGGGAAGTGCTCTACATGCTTGGGCCATTTCGTGAAGGGCACGGTCAAGACGGTGACCCCACCGCGCCGGAGCACGTCGCGCAGATGCGACATGGAGGATTCGACTGGGGGTGCCACGTGCTCGAGGACGTCGCCCGCGATCACGAAGTCGAAAGCTCCGAGAAGCTGTTCGTCAGGTGTCTCGGTCAGGTCGAAGCGAGGCTCGGAGTCGAGTCGGGTGTTGGTGTAGGAAAACAGTGCGGTCAGCGCATCCGCGTAGGCGCTCCAGTCGCTGATGCCGAGCCCCCGCACAGCGGGACGGGGGCTGATGCTCGAGAGCGGGAGATTGTCACCGAGGAGCGCCTCGACCAGCGCCCGCACGGTGGCGCGGTAGCGGACGTTCGACTTGCAACCACCGCACGACGGGTTTTCTCGGCCGGGCAGAGCTGCGGGAACCCGGTTTTCCGTCCCGCACACGTTGCAGGTGAAGAGCCATGGCCACGCCGCACACCCCTGCTCGTCGAGGTGGGTTCCATACCACGCCAACGAGCCCGGCAAGTCGAGCCGCGGAAAGCGATCCTCGATGGCGGCCACGAAGGGTCGCAGTGCCTCGACGCCCCGCACGTCGCCCGCGATCGACAGGAGCTCCGCCCGGTCCCAACCCATATCGTCCAGGTGCATCCAGCTGTGCGGATCCACCTCGAGCGGGTCGACCGTCGCGGGAAACGGCAGGCTCGCCTCGGCCGCCGTCACCACGGCGCGCACGTCAGGGGCGCCCTTTCGAACCGCGATGACCGCTCGAGTCATGTCGTCCTCATCACCGTGCCGCGACGGATGTCGTCCCAACACGCGTCATTGGGCAACACTACCCGGCCGTTCCGGACACCCATTGCCCCGGGTGACAAGGACAATGTAACGTCCACTTGGCATGGCCGAGATTAGCGGGCGCGCTTTCCTGCAGGCTCGCCGAGCGGAACATCCACCCTTCGTGCAAGCAGTGATCGCGGACGCCCGCGTAACGGCTGCCCTCCGAGGCGAGCGCTCGGACTTCAGCTCCACGCTGGATGCGCTCTTCCAGGCGACCCGTCTGACCTGCGTCACTGATGCATTCGGGGCGCTGGTCTGTTATCGGGCCAAGGCACGGCTGCAGACCCGCGGCGTGCCTGTGCTGCCCCGGCTGTTGCATCGTCTGGCCATCGTGCTGGCGCAGGTGTGCATCGGGGATCCCGTCATCGTCCGTGCCGGTGTCTACCTGCCCCACGGCCAGGTGGTCGTCGACGGCTTGACGGAAGTGGGAGAGGGCTGTTCGATCCGTCCGTTCGTGACGATCGGGCTGAAGGAAGGCAACCTCGCGGGTCCGACTCTAGAGCGCAACGTCGCGGTCGGCACCGGCGCAAAGATCTTCGGCCCGGTCAGGCTCGGCGAGGGGTGTGTCGTCGGTGCCAATGCGGTCGTCGTGCACGACGTTCCCGACAAAGCGACTGTGGTGGGCATTCCCGCCGTGGTCGTGCCGGAGTGATCCTGGGCGTACGCGACATCGTCTAGACGACCAGGGGGATTTCCCTGGACGGGTACAGGCAGGGAGCGAAGAACCACATTTCGATGGCGTGACGGTCCCTGATCATGGACGCATCTGCCGCCGTGCGATGCATGAAGAGATGGTCGAAGAGCAGCGCGTCACCCGCCTCGAAAACAGGACGGCAGACCTTTACGCCACCTCCGGCCTGCTCCACCTTGGTGGCCGAGGCCGCCCAGTCGAACACGGCACCCTCCGTGCCCGTCTCGACGAGGCCGTCGAGACGGCACGGCAGAATGTCGAGACCCGGTGCGTCCACGCCGCAAGGCGTCAGTGGCAGCCAGAGGTTGACGGTGCGAATGTCCGTTCCCATGAACGCACCGTCCTGATGCCAGGATGCGTCACTGCTCTTTTTCGTGACCCGACGGAGCGTGGTCTTCTTGAGCGAGATGGCGGGCCGTTCCCCCAGGTAGGCCGTCACGAGCTCCGTGATCCCGGCTGCATCGACTGCCTCGAGGAGGTCGAAGAGCACTGGCGGCGAATCCGCGGCGAAGACGCCGCCGCCGCTCCGCACGAACGTGCGCACGCCGGGTGCCAAATGATGGTGCCGCTCGGCGGGCTCGAACTCCTCGAACCACGGCGCATCGTCGGCCTCGAGGCGTCCTTGCTGGGTGGCATCGAAGGCGGCGAAGGCGCGGTCGATGCCGTCGACGAGCATGGCGACCGTCTCGGCCGGGATCAACCGGCGTACCAGCAACGAGCCGGACCGAAGAATGGACGACGCCAACACGGCCGGCGTCAGCTCGTTACCGTCAACTTCGGGGGGCGAGCCGGTGGGGACCTGTGCCGTCTCCGCCGCAAACCAGGGGGATGGCTCCACTCCTTCGCGCCGGAGCTGATCGAATGCGTCGTGACGCACCCGAACGAGATGCCGTTCGATGACGCGGTCCCGCTGGAGGCGATTGGCGCGGCTGAGGACGTCGATGGCGTCGCGCCAGCGACCAGCCTGCATGCAGGCGTCGGCGGCGTCGAGAGCTGCCTCGGCTCCTCCTCGTTCGTCGGCCTCGGCCGACTCCTGGCGGCGGACCTGGAAGGTCGACATAGTGCGTGTCCCCAAATTGTTCGTCGGCCCGCGATGTTACCCCGGTTCCCTCCACTGCTCCCTGCGTGGCGGTGGGGGGAGTGCCGTCAGTCTCCCTCGGCCAGGGTCAGCGGCACACCGTTGTTGTACCGCCCGACGGCGGTGCACGTCGTCGCTGCGGTGCACGAGACGCCGTAGAGGAGGCTGGCGGTCGCTATGGAGGGGTTGGGCGTGGTCTGCACGCCCCAGCTGCTGCCGCTCCATCCCTCTGCGAGGGTCACGGTGATACCGGAGGTGTTGACGTCATACCCCACGGCGGTGCACGCCGTGGCCGAGGTGCAGGAGACCCCGTTCAGGGCGCTCAAGGTCGCCCCGGGGTTGACGCTGGTCTGCAGCGCGAAGCTCGATCCGTTCCATCCCTCGGCGAGGGTCTGGGTCGCGGTGCTGGTGCTCGAAGAACCCGTGGCGATGCAGGAGGTGCCGGAGGCGCACGAGACACCCGTCAACAGGCTCGACGTGGCCCCGGTGGGATTCGGGGTCGTGACCACGAGCCACCCGTACTGCGGTCCGTAATAGCCCTCGGCGAGGGTCAACTTCGTTCCCGAGCTGTTGTCGTAGTGCCCGACTGCCATGCACCCACCCGTGGCGGCGACGCACGAGACCCCGAAGAGGGCTGTGGCCGTGGCGCCGGTTGGGGTGCGGGTGCTCTGCAGCGTCCAGCTCGTGCCGTTCCAGGCCTCAGCGAGTGGCTGCTCCGCGGAGGTCACCGCATCCCCCACCGCCTCGCAGGAGCTCGCGGCGGTGCACGAAACGTCCCCGAACTCACTGGTGGTCGCACCCGCCGGGTTCGGCGTCGACTGTACTGACCACGCAGTGCCGTTCCACCGCTCCGCGAGTGTCGCCGTGACAGCGCTTCCATTGACGTAGCTGCCGACCGCTTCGCACGACGTCGCAGCGGTACATGAGACACCGGAGAGGGAGCTCGCGACCGCCCCGGTCGGGACCGGCGCCGACTGAATGGTCCAGGCCGACCCGTTCCACGTTTCGACGAGGAGGGTGTCCTGACCGGAACCGCTAGTCGAGACCCCCACGCCGATGCAGGACGAGGCTGACGAACACGAGACTGCCGAGAGGACGCTGGTCGCCGCCCCACTCGGAAGGGGCGTCGAGACGACCAGCCATCCGTAGGTGGTCCCGTAGTAACCGAGCGCGAGGCCGGTGCCAGTCCCAGCGGTGTTAGTAGAGGCGCCGACGGCGAAGCAGCCACCGGTGGACATGATGCACGAAACACTCGACAGCGCGTTCTGCTCGTTGGCCGGGTTCGGCGTCGACTGCGTCGACCAGCTGGTGCCGTTCCAACTCTCGGCGAGCGGCGACTGCGCAGTGCCGTACCAGGTGCCGACCGCGGTGCACGAGGTCGCCGAAATGCACGAGACGTCGTTCAGCGCGGTCAACTTGGCCCCAGAAGGGTTGGGTGTGGACTGGACTGACCAGGTGGTCCCATTCCAGCGCTCCGCCAGCGAGAGCTGTGTGTTGGCGTTGTAGTAATTCCCGACGGCGGTGCAGGCCGTGCTGAGGGTGCACGACACGCCTGAGAGCATGGGGAACGTACTGCCGCTTGGGTTTGGCGTGGAGGAAATTGACCATGACGTTCCGCTCCGCACCTCGGCCAAGGTGAACTCCGTCCCGGACTTGTTGAAATACCAGCCCACGGCCATACAGCTGGACGCCGAGGAGCACGACACCGAATCCAGCGAACTCGAGGTTGCACCGCTAGGGCTCGCCGTCGTCTGTACGGACCACGCCGTCCCGTTCCAGGCTTCGGCCAAGGTCAGCCCCGCCCCATTCTTGCCGCTGGTCCCGTAGTTCCCGACGGCGGTACACGACGCGCTTGACGTGCACGACACGTCCATGAGCATGCCGAAGGTGGCGCCCGATGGGTTCGGCACGGACTGGATCGACCAGCTGGTTCCGTTCCAGGTCTCGGCCAAGGGGAGCTCGGTGCCCGAGCTGTTCCCGTAGTAGCCGACCGCGGTGCATGCCGTGGTCGAGCTGCAAGAGACGCCTGAGAGGAAGCTGTAGATCGCCCCGGAAGGATTGGGCGTCGACTGGACCGACCACGACAATCCGTTCCAGCGCTCAGCGAGGGTGAGGTTGGTACCGGCGCTGTTGCTCGAGAACCCGACGGCGGTGCACGCCGTGCCGGTTGTGCACGAGACGCCGAACAGCTCCCCGGTCGGTATTACCGGGTTCGGCGTCGGCTGCACCGCCCACGGTGGCGGCGCCCCGCCTGCACCCGCGACCCCAATGGTCGCAAGAACCACGACTGCGATTCCGAGGCCCGAAAACGCCCGTGTCATTCGTCGCATCTGACATGTCCCCTTCGGCCTGGTGCGCGGCCGCCTCACGCATGCTGCGGATAAGCCATGATTGAACGGGACGCACGGGCTGTCAAGCGAACGTGCGTACGAAACGTGGATGTACGTTCGCTCCCGTCGATCGGCTACCTCAGCCGAACGGCTACAACATCCGAACGGCTACAACATCCGAACGGCTATCCGCGAGCCGGCGACGCGTGTCAGGTGGTGGTAGCGCCCGCCGAGGCGGTGACGGGCGAACCCGGCTGTGTCCCGATCTTGATCACGTACCACGTGCCGCCATAGCTGCTTATGCCGTTGCCGTTCGCTTGGCCGGATGCGGTGTCCCCCGAGTACATGAAGAGGGGGAAACCCTGATACTCAACGACGGTCCCGGATGCGCTCTTCCCTAGTCCGGTCACGCCGGAACCACCAGTCAACGTCTTTGCGCCCGTCGGCACCAGCAGGGGCGGCCACACGTGCCCGCAGCTGCCTGTGCACGGTGCGGGCGAACCGTTGTTAACCAGCGTGTAGAGCGTCTTGCCGTCGCTGTTGACCAGTATGGTGCCGTACTTGGCGTTGTTGGCGGTGGTGACTATGGCCGTTGAGGATCCCGATCCACTCGAGCTCGTCGACGTCCCCGACGACGAGCTCGACGGACTCGAACTGCATGCCGCGAGGATGAGCGGCGCCGCGAAGAGGGCCGCGAGAGCGCTGAGGGCGGTGTTCCGACGGCGAGGACGAGCGCTCGCCGGAGGGGCAACAGGATGGCTTCGTTGTTGGGTCATCTGGCCTTTCCCTTCATCGTCTCGAGAACGACGGATCGGATTGCGGACGGCACATTAGCCTGAATCTACGCTGAGTTCCCGACATCCCTCTTTCTCAGATGCACACCGATGTGGTGCCTCCGGCGGGCAGGAGCTGCAGCTTCAGAGGACCGGCGAGTGCCGTCAACAGCTCCCCGTAGGTAGGCTCAAAGATGGTCTCGTCAGACTGCGCCTTGCCGGACTCGTAGATCACCCCCAACGCCCCGGTGAAGGTCATCGACTGGTACTTTTGCAGGACCTTCGTGACAGGCGTCGTCAGGCTGCTGCACGTTTTGGGCGGATGCACCCTAATCACCTGCCACGTCCCGCCGAAGCTCTTGATGCCGTCGCCGGTCGTCTGCCCTGGCGTCTTGTCGCCGCTGTAGAGATAGAGCGGGTAGCCAAAGTCTGTGACGACCTCGCCCGACGCGCTCGTCCCGAGGCCGGTGACGCCGGGACCACCTGTGGGTGCGACCCCCGCAGAAGGCGCCAGGAGGGGATGCCAGATCCCGGCACAGGCGGCGGTGCAGGGAATGGGGCGTAAGCCGACCGTGAGCGAGTAGAGCGTCATGCCGTTGCTGTCTACGAGCAGCGGGCCGTCTTTGGGATTGGACGCGACGCGCACCAAGGGGGATCCGCCGGGTGCCGGGTTTGCCTCCTGCGTCGTCCCTTGTCCGAGCGCCGACGAGCTGCCGGTACTGAGCGAGTTCGCCGCGGATTGGGACTGACGAAGCGCCAAAGCCAGCGTGGCGTCCGCCTCCACGCGAGGGTTGAGGGGTCCGACGTCGGGCAGTTTCCCGGACGCCTTTTGGTCGAGAAGCCAGCCGAGGGATACATCCAGTGGGGCCGGCTCTGGGCGAAACAGGGCGGTGAAGTCACCGATCTGCGTTGATCGGGGCACCTCTTGGGCGGCCGGAACGGTGGCGAGGGCGACCATCGTTTGGCGGTAGGCCTCCTCAGCCTGAGTCTGGTAGAGCCCAGTTGGTCGGCTTGCGAAAGCCTCATAGTTGCCTGGGATGCCGATGAGCAGCGGGACGATCGCCACGAACAGCAGCGGCCGCCAGAGGCGACCGATGGCATAGAGGGCTACTGCAATGGCGGGCAGCGTCATCGCCACAAAGATGTAGAGGTAGCCGCTGTCACTGGCATGGGAGAGCTTGAAGTCGCCGAAAGTGTGACGCGAGTACCCAACTGAGATGAGAAAAAGGAACGCGCCGATAAGCAGCGCGGCGGGCATCGCCGCTTGCGTCCGGAATTGGGCGAAATCGAGGGGGATCCAAGCCAAAGCGAGTCCCACCACCAACAAGATCGCCAGGATGATACCCATCCCCTCGAGCTGTCCCATCGCCCCGAAGGACGACCTGACCCCGGCCCACGTCCAGCGCGCGAGCGTCGCGGGATCCATGCTGCGGTTGAGCCCGCGGTAATAAGTGTTGGCATAGCCGAACCACCAGACGACGTAGACGGCGGCCAACGGTGCCGTGCTAAAAAGCGCCGCGCGCCACCCCCTGTGCAGCAGTGCGGCTATCCCGACGACGACCACCATGACGACGCCGACGCCGTTGCAGAGCAGCGCGCCCATCCCGGCCAGGAGTCCCAGCCAGTCGCGGCGGTCGATCCGACCGTCGTGGTCCGTTAGAAGGAGCTGGGTAAGTCCGAGCACAAGTGCGCCGACAAATCCCATTTGGAAGGCCCAGATGATGTCCTCCCAACCGGACCCGAACAGAGCGAACAACGAAGCGGCTGCCACGGCGAGCCAGGGGAAGACACCCACCCGGCGCATGACGGTCAAGACGAGCGCAGCGGCGATCAGGTGCAGGACGATCAGCACGAGTTCGTAAGGCAGGTAGGCGCGAAGACCGAACAGCTGGTAGACAGCCCGGTACAACAGGATTGGCAGCGTCATCCAGCTCCCCAAAGTGGGGCGGAAGACGCTGTGGAGACTTCCGGCGGTACGCCCCGACAAGAACTCCCATTCGTCGTAGGCGAACCACTTATTGGGTGACAGTGCGAGGACGCGAACGAGAGCGACCACTTCGACCACGGCGAAGGTCTGCAGGGGCAGCCGGGGGTCGCCAAAGACACGCCACCATGCCATCGATGGACGTTCTTGCGACGCCACGACGGGCGCGCTCAGGGTCTGCTCAGTCTGGACCACTTCCCTCCTCTCCATTGAAGCACCGAAATTCCAGCGGTCCCATTCGGCCGTTCTCGTCGGGCGAGATCAGGATGGTTGCGTCGGTTAAAATTCTCATGCCCGGGAACCTCTGAGGTCACACCATCTTGGCGACCGAACGTTGCCGGCCGGAGCGGCTTAGGCTCCGGGGTCCGTGTGATGGAAGGACGAGTCTGCAGCCGCCGGCCTCGCGTGCAGCGACAGGGGAGGGGTCGCGGGTGCGCGCTGGGGTACCGGTCGTGCCGGTCCGGCGTCGTCACGGGCTGCGCCATCGCGCTCGTCATGGTGGTGGCGGCGACGGGGGCTATAGCGGCGATCCCCGCAGCGGCTCAGCCAAATGCCGACACGCCGCAGGCATACTTCGTGTCCTGCACGGGCAGTGACCATAACAATGGCAGGAGCGCTGCGACTCCTTGGGCGACGTTGTCGAAGGTGAGCACGCGGACTTTCGCCGCGGGAGACCAGATCCTGTTCGAACGGAACTGCATCTGGAGGGGCACCTTGGTGCCGAGGAGTTCCGGAACCGCCCACCTCCCGATCGCGGTGTCGGCGTACGGGTCCGGGGCACTCCCACGCATCATCGGAGAAGACGCGCCTGCCGTCGCGTTGCGGAACGTGAGCGACTGGACCATCGACGACCTCGACCTGACCCAAACCGGCCAGAGGCCACAGGCGTTAGATGCCGGAAATGTGACAGGGACGGACCTCAACCCGGATGCCGACCGCTTTATGAAGGCTGTCGTCGACGTCCGGGCTCTCGGCCCGCGCGGAATGCAGAACTGCGCTGCCGCCTGCCGGGTCCGCAACATCAAGCTGAAGGACTTGATCGTCCACGACGGTCAATGGGACGGCATCTACGTCGGGGCCGGCTTCCAGGAGGCGTCCGATGGGGTGTTCGGCTCGATCGACGGGGTCACGATCCAGGATGTCGAGGCTCGCAACAACCAAGGTAGCGGGATCGTGGTGGCGGGAACCTTCACGAAGACCGTGCGCTACGAGGCGACGAACGTCCGGGTCCTCGACAGTCTCGCATACGGCAACGGCGGGGACGGTGTCGTCCTCGGACAGGTCGATCACGGACTCATCCAGGGCAACCGCTGTGCGTACAACGGGAGCATCCGCAACGCCAGCAACGGCTGCTGGTCCTGGGACTCCAAGGATATCGCTATTCAGTTCAACGAGGCCGACCACAACATGACACCGCTCGAAAACACACAGGCAAAGGACGGCGGAGGGTTCGACCTCGACATGGGGAGCGTGGACAGTGTCTTGCAGTACAACTGGTCCTATGACAACCAGGGCGAGGGATACTTGCTCGAGTCCTGGCCGATCGGCTCCGGCTTCAAGTGCTGCATCTCAAGGAACCTGACGATGCGGTACAACGTGAGCGAGGGCGACGGCAAGAAGGACGCCGGCGGCATCGAGATCTATGGTGGTGTGCGGTCCGCCTGGATCTACAACAACACCGTTACCTACGTGGCGGTCCGGGCGGCAGACAACGTTCTAGGTACGGGTGGAGACCTCACGACGACGTCGTTCGGCGGCCGGGCGGGGATTCCCGAGGCCAACGTGGACAACAATATCTTCGTCTCTAACGGGTCCTTGGTCGGCGCGGCCGACGATCCCCTCGTGACGTCCGACGGCGCGGGCAGGTTCCGTTTCGATAACAACCTGTGGTTCCGGGCGGAAGGAGGCGTCGCATTCGACTGGGGCAAGTCCGAGATCACGAACTGGGCAGGTTGGGCGGCGCTGGGATTCGATCCGCACGGGCAGAACACCGACGCGCTGCTGACCGGGCCGGCCGGGTCCGGGCCGACCGGAGATGAGCTGCGACCCGGTTCTCCAGCAATCGGCGCCGGCGAAGACCTGGTAGGGGCCCCGATGCGGATGGGCGGGCGGGACTACTTTGGCTCGTCCGTGCCCCAGGGCAGCCGCTACGACGTCGGCGCCGTGGAGGACCCGACTCCGACAACGAGCCGAGGATCCAACGCCTCACCCGTGTCCCACCAGGATTTTTCGCCGTCGTCCCATGTCACCGACTTCGGCGTGAGCGGAACCACCCGCGGGCCAGCAGCTGTGGTGCGGAAGGGGGTGGTCGCGCACTGGTACGTGCGGCTCACCGAGGGCGACGGTGCACCGGCCCCCCATGAGACGGTGACGACCACCGTCTACAGCCCATCCTGGGACGCGATCGTGGCAACGGTTAGCGCCACGACCGGCTCGAACGGCATCGCACGTTTCAGCTTCGAGACGTCGGGGAAGGATCGACCAGGCACCTACTTCCTGTTCGTTTCGCAGGTCCTCCCGCCGCCCTCGACCTATTACGACTCGTTCGAGGACAACACCACCACGACTAGGTTCAAACTGGGGTAGCAACCGGTATGTTGTTGTTTTGTTGTGAATTGGCCGAAGGCGGAAGGGGGGACATCCGAGAGGGTGCCTCCTCCTCGGACGACCGGTGACACGCACACTCGCCCACGCGGCCAGTTCCCCCAAAA
The DNA here is from genome assembly GCA_963719485.1 of uncultured Acidimicrobiaceae bacterium. Taxonomy (GTDB): domain Bacteria; phylum Actinomycetota; class Acidimicrobiia; order Acidimicrobiales; family RAAP-2; genus Bog-473. Next base: position 244,124 of record OY970387.1, on the reverse strand, counting down.
AAAGGGGGGGTCGGGCACATGTGACCGAGAAAGGGGGGCGAGATAACATTCGCCCCCTGACGCTCAGGGGAGTGGAGATCGGTGTCGATGGGTGAGCCGGACAACGACGGACGCGTCGCGATTGACGGCAAATTCTTCCGACGGGGCGCAGATAGGTTCGACTTCAGGGGGGTCACCTATGGCACCTTCTCCCCCCGGGAGGACGGGGCCCTCTACCCCGACCGCCACCAGATCAAGCTCGACCTGGAAGCCATGGAGGCCGCGGGCTTCACGGTGGTGCGGACGTACACGCTCCCGCCTGACGACCTTCTCGATGTGGCGGCGGACTCCGGGCTGCGGGTCTTCGCCGACGTCTTTTTCCCGGACTGGCGTTACCTCATCGGCGTGTCGCGCCGGCAGCATCGGCGCGTCGCACGACAAGCCAAGAGTGAGGTTAAGGCTGCCGCGCGCCGTCTTGCAGGGAACGAGCAGATCCTGGCCCTGTCGCTCGGCAACGAGATTCCGGCTGATGTCCTTCGCTGGCTGGGCGCCGACTTCGTGGCCGAGACGATCCGGGAACTCGCCGAGGTGGTCCGTGAGGTAGATCCGGCGATGTTGGTGACGTATGGCAACTACCCGACGGCGGAATATCTGCCACTGCCGACGCTCGATTTTCTGACATTCAACGTGTACCTCGAGCGTCAGGAGGACCTCCGTCGCTACCTCACGAAGTTGCAGCACCTCGCGGGTGATCGTCCATTGGTCCTTGGAGAGATCGGGATCGATGCGACTACGCGATCGGCCGGTGACGACCGGCAGGCGGAAGTGCTCTCGTGGCAGATGGAGACTGCAACCGAGCGCGGCGTGGCCGGTACCTGCGTGTTCTCGTGGACCGACGAATGGTCGGTCGGCGGCACTCCCGTTCGCGGTTGGCACTTCGGGTTGACCCGTTCGGACCGTACGTCGAAGCCCGCCCTGAGCGTCGTCAGCGACTGGAACCGCCGGACTGTTCGGGACCTCGATTTTCCGTGGCCTTCCATCAGCGTCGTCGTCTGCGCGTACAACGCGGAGGACACCATCGACGAGTGCCTCCGGCACGCGTGTGTCCTCGACTATCCGCAACTCGAGATCATTGTCATCGATGACGGCTCGACCGACGCGACGGCGGCGATCGCTTGGCGGTACCCGCGGGCGCGCGTGGTAACCGTGCCCCATGCCGGCCTCGGGGCGGCTCGCAACGAAGGGATCCGCCAGGCCCACGGCGATGTGATTGCCTATCTCGATAGTGACGCTTATCCATGTATGGAGTGGCCGTACTATCTCGCGCTCGGCTTCGACAGTTCGAAGGTGGGAGGCGTGGGAGGACCCAATCTCCCGCCTGAACGAGACGTAGTCGGCGCGCATATGGTGGCCCGGTCCCCGGGCGGACCCGTGCACGTCCTGGTCTCCGACGACCGCGCCGAACACGTGCCAGGTTGCAACATGGCGTTCTGGAAGGAGGTCCTCGAGGATCTCGGGGGGTTCGATCCGATCTACACGGCGGCGGGCGATGATGTGGACTTCTGCTGGAAGGTCCTCGACCATGACTGGGACATCGGCTTCCACCCGGCGGCGTTTGTGTGGCACCACCGTCGGTCAAGCCTACGGACGTATCTCCGCCAGCAGCGAAGTTACGGACGCAGCGAAGCATTGGTTGAGGCGCGCAATCCCGATCGGTTCACCGGTATCGGTACGGCACGCTGGAGGGGAAATATTTACGACTCGCTCACGCCACCGGGCGTCACGCGGCAGCGCATCTACCGCGGCGTCTACGGTGCAGCCGCATACCAGTCCGTGTACCAGGGAGGCGGGTTCATTCTGGACCTCGTCCACCAGGTCGGCGTCCCAGTCGCCACAATTCTCTTTTTCACGCTCCCCCTCGTGTTGCGATCCGTCTGGCTTGGCATCCCGGGCGTCGTCGCCTTGCTGTTCCTCCTTGGTCTCGTCGCCGTCGACACGGCGCGGACCAGCCCGCCCCGATCGCTCCGACACGGACGACTGCGGTTCCGAGTGGGCGTCGCCTTTCACCACCTCCTCCAGCCAATCGTCCGTACGTGGGGTCGGAGCCGTTCGCGGAGCCTCGCCTACCGCCATCTTCCACCTTGTGATCCGCTTCCGCAGGCGGTGCCGCCCTACCGGAGGCGCGGTCATTGTGTTCCGCGAGGACCGTCCTCGGGTGCAACTGGCGGCGACCCTGGTCTCGCAGCTTCGCCAGGCCAAGACGAGGGTGCATCCGTCCCAGGGTTGGGACGACTACGACGCTCGGGCTGTCTGCTCCACGTTCGTTTTCGGCGACCTGCAGACCTCGAGTCACCCGACGGGCTACGTGCAGGTTCGTGTCCGTCTTCGGCTCCGATTCGCTCGTCTGACCGCCGCCGCCGCCGTCACGCTCGTCACCGTTGCTGTCGGCGGACTTGCATTGGCCGGGGTGTTCGCCGTGCTGACAGTTGCCGAAACAATGCGCGGCGTCGTCGGCGCACCGCTGCTTCTCCACCGGCTCGTGCCGAGCACCACCGATGCCAAGGGCGGATGACCCTCCATTCGATGGACGCCGACGAGGCGGATGATCAAGTAGTCGATGCCGGGTCCATCCCGCCTGACTCGGGCGCCCAGACCTTAGCGGACGAAGGATCCCTCACCTTCGAGGCCCCCGTGGAGGGCAGCGCCCTCGCGTGGACGTGGAAACTCATGCCGCGCGCGCTGCACTACCTCAGGGGCCACAGGATCAAAGCAGTAGTCCTGGTCGTTGTCACGGGATTGGGTGCCCTCGTCACGTTGGCCGAACCGTGGCCCCTCGCGTTCGTCATCGACACCGTCCTCCGCGACCGCCCCCCGCCGACCTGGATCACGAACATCGTGGGCACGGGGACCGCCGCACTGATCCTCTTCGCGGTGATTGCCATGCTGCTCATCGCACTGTTGGCGGGCGGGACTCTGGTCATCGAGCGTTACCTCTCGACCAACATCAACCTGCGCGCGACGCTCGACTTCCGCAGTGACGTGATTCGGCACCTCCAGCGGCTTTCGCTGGCCTATCACGACGACAACCGCACGGGAGTCATGCTCTTCCGGATCAATCAACAGGCGCCTGGTGTCGGCGCCATGCTCGTGGCCCTGCCAGACCTTGGCCAGAGCCTTCTCACGGTCGTGGGCATGGCAATCGTCGTGTTCCTGATCAACGCGCACGTCGCCGAGCTCGCGCTGTTCGTCGTGCCGATCATCTACTACTCCACCGTGTACTACGCCAACCGTATCGAGCCAAAACTTCTGCGCGTCCGCGGCATGGAGGCGATGAACCTCAATATCGTGCACGAGTCGCTGAGCATGTTCCGGGTCATCTCGGCCTTCGGCAGGGAATCCGACCACTATGCGCGGTTCCGCCGCCAAGGTGATGCGACTGTGGCGACGCGGGTCCACGTGACAGTGCTCCAAGTGATGTTCCAGTTGGCCGTCAACTTCGTCACCTCGGTGGGCACGGCCGCGGTGCTGGGTGTGGGGGCCTACGAGGTTGTCCAGGGACAGATGTCGGCTGGTGAACTCGTCGTCGTCATGTTCTATATCGCTTCTGTCTACCAACCCCTCGAATCGCTTACCCTCGACCTCACGACGCTGCAGCAGAACACGATCTCGTTCGAGCATTGCCTGCAGATCCTCGACGCCCCGGTCGACGTGGTCGAGAAACCCGACGCGATCGAGTTGAACGGCATCAGAGGGGATGTCAGGTTCAACAAGGTGGGTTTCGACTACGCGACCCGTCCAGGGGTGCTGAAGGATGTGTCGTTCCAGGTGCGGGGCGGGCAAGCGCTGGCGGTCGTCGGGCCGACCGGAGCGGGGAAGTCGACGCTCGCCAGTCTGATGCCTCGGTTCTACGATGCCAAGCGCGGTCAGGTGCTCATCGATGGCGTCGACGTCCGCGATCTCACCTTGGAGTCGTTGCGCAAGCAGTTCACCATCGTGCTCCAAGAGCCGCTCCTCTTCGAAGGGACTATCGCCGACAACATCCTCTACGGCAAGGTCGGAGCCACGGCCGAGGAGATGACGGCGGCGGCCATGGCGGCGAACGCCCACGACTTCATCATGCAATTGCCCCGCAAGTACGACACGATCGTGGGGGAGGGCGGCACCAAGATCTCGGGCGGTGAGCGTCAGCGGATCTGCGTGGCCAGAGCCTTCCTGCGCGACGCGCCGATCCTGATCCTCGACGAGCCGACCTCGAGCATCGACTCGCGGACCGAAGGCGTCATCCTCGACGCACTCGACAGGCTGGCCCAGGGGAGAACGACAATCATGATCGCCCATCGGCTCTCCACCATCCGCGACGCCGATGAGATCCTCGTCCTCGACGGCGGCGCCGTCGTGCAAAACGGGACCCATGACGACCTCGTCGCCCAAGACGGGCTCTACCGCCAGCTCTGGCAGGCCCAGAACGGACGCGGGGTGGCCGTCGGGTCGGGAGCGTCCCCGACGACGAACGGGGCGGTCCCCGGGGTACACCCGAACGCAACAGACACGTGCGGCGCGAACGGACGAGACACATGACCATCAGCCGCGACCATCCGGCCTCCAGCTCCGACCCGGCTCCGGCGCCCACAGAGGAGATGGCCGACCGGTCGCTGATGACCTTCGACATGCCCGCGTCGGGCAGCGCCCTCGGACGAGCCTGGAGGCTCGTCCCACGGGCAATGGGCTATCTAAGGCCCTACCGACTCAAGTACGCGGGCTTGTTGGTCAGCACTGCGTTCGGTGCCGTCATCACCCTGGCCGGCCCGTGGCCGCTCGCGTTCGTCATCGACACCGTCCTCAGAGACCGTCGCCCGCCGGCCTGGATCACGAACATCGTGGGCACCGGGACGGGCGCTCTGATCCTCTTCGCGGTGCTGGCCTTGCTCGCCATCACCCTGTTGGGTGGTACGGCCAAGGTCATCGAGGAGTACCTCAGCACGACCATCGACCTGAACATGACGATGGATTTCCGCAGCGACCTGTTCCGGCACGTGCAGCGCCTCTCGCCGGCGTATCACGACGATTCCCGTGTCGGTGTCCTCATCTACCGGATCAACCAGCTCGCCGGGAGCATCGGCGACATGGTTGTCTCCATACCGCTCTTCGCACAGGATGTCATAACGATCATCGGGATGGCCTACGTGACCTACCGGATTAATCCCCATGTTGCGGAGATCGCACTCATCGTTGTTCCGTTGAACTACTACTTAACGGTGATCTATACGAACAGGATTGAACCAAAGCTGTGGTTGGTCCGCGGCATGCTGGGAATGCAGATGGCCATCATCCACGAGGCTCTCAGTATGTTCCGGGTCATCGCGGCGTTCGGCCGGGAAGCCGATCAGTACGGACGCTTCCGGCGGCAAGGTGAGGCTTCGGTGGACCTCGAGGTCAAGATCACACTGAGGCAGGCGATCTTCCAACTCGGGGTGGCCTTCGTCACCTCGGTGGGCACGGCCGCGGTGCTGGGTGTGGGGGCCTACGAGTGCCTGCAGGGCAAGATGTCGGCTGGGGAGCTGACGGTAGTCCTCGCCTACATCGCGACAGCGTACGGGCTCTTGGAGACGCTCACCGTGATCCTAAGTACGTTCCAGCAGCAGATGATCTCGTTTCAGGGATCTCTCCGTATTCTCGACGCCCCGGTCGACGTGGTCGAGAAACCCGACGCGATCGAGTTGAACGGCATCAGAGGGGATGTCAGGTTCAACAAGGTGGGTTTCGACTACGCGACCCGTCCAGGGGTGCTGAAGGATGTGTCGTTCCAGGTGCGGGGCGGGCAAGCGCTGGCAGTCGTCGGGCCGACCGGAGCGGGGAAGTCGACGCTCGCCAGTCTGATGCCTCGGTTCTACGATGCCAAGCGCGGTCAGGTGCTCATCGATGGCGTCGACGTCCGCGATCTCACCTTGGAGTCGTTGCGCAAGCAGTTCACCATCGTGCTCCAAGAGCCGCTCCTCTTCGAAGGGACTATCGCCGACAACATCCTCTACGGCAAGGTCGGAGCCACGGCCGAGGAGATGACGGCGGCGGCCATGGCGGCGAACGCCCACGACTTCATCATGCAATTGCCCCGCAAGTACGACACGATCGTGGGGGAGGGCGGCACCAAGATCTCGGGCGGTGAGCGTCAGCGGATCTGCGTGGCCAGAGCCTTCCTGCGCGACGCGCCGATCCTGATCCTCGACGAGCCGACCTCGAGCATCGACTCGCGGACCGAAGGCGTCATCCTCGACGCACTCGACAGGCTGGCCCAGGGGAGAACGACAATCATGATCGCCCATCGGCTCTCCACCATCCGCGACGCCGATGAGATCCTCGTCCTCGACGGCGGCGCCGTCGTGCAAAACGGGACCCATGACGACCTCGTCGCCCAAGACGGGCTCTACCGCCAGCTCTGGCAGGCCCAGAACGGACGCGGGGTGGCCGTCGGGTCGGGAGCGTCCCCGACGACGAACGGGGCGGCGGGCACGCCGTGAGGTCCTCCAAGCCCCCCGTGGTGCTGCTCGGAATGTTGTCCAAGATCCCGGTCGGCGGTGTTGCGTGGCTGGCGGGTCAGTATGCCCAGGGATTCGACCGCCTCGGGTACGAGGCCTATTACGTCGAGACGCACAGTCGGACGCCGTCGATGTTCATGGAGCACGACGACGACAAGGATGTCGACCGCGCCTTCGACCGCGCGGCGAGCTTCGTTGCAGGGACGATGGACCGCTTTGGTCTTCGTGACCGGTGGGCACTTCATTCCCTCCACCGTACGGACAGGTCCTACGGGCTTTCGCGGTCTGCGACAGCCCGCCTGTACCGGGAGGCCGCGCTGATCATCAACCTGCACGGTGGAACGGTTCCGCTCCCCGAGCACGCCGCGTCGGGACGCCTCGTCTACCTGGGCACCGACCCCGTCGACGTCGAACTCGAGCTCGAGCGGAACGATCGGCAGGCAATCGAATTCATGGCGGCCCATTCGGCGCATTTCACCTGGGCGCTCAACTACGGCAACCCGGATTGTGCGCTGCCGTGGTCTGAAGCCTTCCCGATGGTGCCGAGCCCGCCGCCCGTGATCATGGATCTCTGGTCCTCCGATGAACCACCACTGGGAGCGCCCTACACGACCATCGGGAACTTTCGACAGGAATGGCGTGATCTGACCTACCAGGGAGACGTCTACCGTTGGAGCAAGCACCATGAATTCCTGAAGATCCTGGATCTCCCCAAGGTGGTGGAACCACCCATCGAACTGGCCCTCGGCCACTACACCGACGCAGACCGGGACCTCCTGGAGCGGAACGGTTGGCGGGTGCGTTCCGCGGGTCCCGTGTCGGGTGACACCGAGTCCTACCGGGACTACATCGTGTCGTCCCGTGGCGAGTTGACCGTCGCCAAGGACCAGAACGTACGCCTGCGTACCGGCTGGTTCAGTGAGCGCAGCGCGACCTACCTGGCCGCTGGCAGGCCCGTCGTGACCCAGGACACCGGATTCGGCAACGCCATTCCAACCGGGGAGGGCCTGTTCGGGTTTTCGTCCCGTGACGAGGCCGCCGACGCCATCCGCCGCATCGAATCCGACTACGTTCGGCACTGCCGCGCTGCGCTCGAGATCGCGCGCGAGACGTTCAACTACGACGTGGTCCTGCCGGCCATCCTCGACCATGTTGGCCTGCCCTCGCTGCACGAAGTGCGTCGGCCCCGCCATGTGCCGAGAGGGGCTGACCTGCCCCCGTCGCTCCAGCTCACCCCGGTCAGCCGGCGTCCCCTGGTCCTCCCGAATGAGACCATCCGGGCGGTCGTCGAACGGCCGGTGCCTTCGGTCTCGCTCGAGGACAACCTGCCGCGGGCAAGCATCGTCGTTGTCACGTTCAACGACCTCGTGCTGACACGCCTGACGCTGGAGAGCGTCCTTGCCAACACCGACGCACCCCTTTACGAGCTCATCGTGGTCGACAACGGGTGCGACGCGCCGACCCGTCGCTATCTGAGCGTCTTGTCCTCGCGGAACAGGCACGTACGAGTTGTCCTCAACCCTGTCAACCGAGGCTTCGCGGCAGGCAGCAACCAAGGGCTCGAACTGGCCCAAGGGGACGTCTTGGTCCTGTTGAACAGCGACACCATCGTCCCACCAGGCTGGCTGTCGGGACTCGTCAGGGCGCTCCACGACACCTCGATCGGTCTCGTAGGACCGGTGACCAACCGCTGTGGGAACGAAGCCGAGATCCCGACCAGCTACGAAACCTACGGAGAGATGCTTCGCGTGGCCGGTGAGCGGCGATCGGTCGCCTCGGGGAGGCTTGCGGACATCCCGGTCTCGACTATGTTCTGCGTGGCGCTCCGACGCTCCACCTGGAAGGACATCGGAGGGCTCGACGAGCGCTTCGGCCTCGCGCTCTTTGAGGACGACGACTACTCGCTGCGGGTCCGTCGAGGTGGCGGACGGGTCGTCAGCGCCGAGGACGTCTTCGTCCACCACTTCGGCGAGGGATCTCTCGGATCGCTGGCCTCATCCGGAAGATACGGCGAGCTGTTCGAAGCGAACCGACAGCGCTTCGAGGAGAAGTGGGGTGTCGAGTGGCAGCCCCACGAACGTCGGAGCAACGCCGCGTACGAGGGCCTGCGTCGGAAAATCGGCGTGATGGTCAGGGATAACATTCCCTTCGGATCCACAATTCTGGTTGTCACCAGGGGGGACAATGTGCTTTTGGAATTACCAGGGTACGAAGGCTGGCACTTCCCGCGTGCGAGTGACGGTACCTACGCGGGATATCACCCCGGGGACGATGGGGAGGCCATCGGCCACCTTGAGCAACTGCGACGCCTCGGTGCCGAGTATCTCGTGATACCGGTGTCCGCCGCATGGTGGCTGGAGCACTACCGGGGATTCAGGAAGCATCTCGACGAACAGTATGACGACGTGACCATGGAACCGGCAATCGCGACGATCTACGACCTGGGGGCACGCGATCATGAACTTTAGAGGGTGGCGAGCGGCGAAGCGGCAGCCGGTGAGCGGGATGTCCCGGACCGCTTCGGTGGCCGTGACCGGGATGTATTCGCAGCCAGTGAGCGGGCCGTCTCCTTCTGTTTCGGCGGCCGAGACTGGGACGAATCAGCAGCCGGGAAGCAGGACGTCTGCGATCGCTTCGGTGCCCGTGACCCGGATGTACCAGCGGCCGGTGAGCGGGACGTCGCCGATCGTTTCGGTGGCCGTGACCGGGATGCATCGGACAGGCACGTCCATGGTGGCGCGAATGTTGCGTGAGGGCGGTTTGTGGTTCGGAGACGACGAGAGCTTCATCAGCCCGGCCTCGGACAATCCCGAAGGTTTTTTCGAACACGAGCGCCTCGTTCGACTCGACGACGAGCTGCTCGAGGCGACGGGCGGCAGCTGGGACCATCCTCCGGCCCGCGGCCCCCTCGCCGCGGACGACCCGCGGGTCGCGCACCTCTCCGAGCGGGCTCGAAACACGATCGGTGAGCTCGCTGGGCACGAGCGTTGGGGATGGAAAGACCCGCGAATTTGCCTTACCGCCCCCTTCTGGCTCGATCTCGTCCCGGAATTACGCTTCATCATCTGCGTCAGACATCCCGTCGAAGTCGCGATGTCGCTCAAGAGACGAAACCAAATCTCCTATGCGCTGGCCCTCAGCTTGTGGGAGCGTTACTACACCGCGCTCTTTGAGGCGGTTCCCCCTGCCGGACGACTGGTGACGCACTTCGGGGCCCTCTTCGATGCGAGCACTCGTGAGGCGGATCGGCTGCTAGATTTTGCGGCCGCGCCACGCACGTGCCGTTCGGATGTGCTCGAGGCAATCAACCCGGAGTTACGCCATCAGCGAGCCCAGGTTTCCCTGGCGGACGCCGGCGTGAGCCGCACGACCGTCGAGCTCTATGCCCGCCTCTGCGAGGAGGCGGGTTGGGCGCCGGAGGTCGACGTGTCCGCCGGCGCTCCGGTCAGCGTCCACGCGGCGGTGCTCGACCTCGCCACGACCAAGGAGACGGCAAGCCGACAAGGTCGGGCGATCAGCGTGCTCGAGGGCCGGATCGGCGACATCCGCGCGGAGCGAGACGACTTGGTCGACCGCGTCGGGGAGCTCCGTGGGGAGCGGGACGCCCTGATCGACCGCGTGCGGGAACTGGAAGACGAGAGAGATCGTCTGGCCAGCCAGGTCGGCACGCTCGAGAAGACTTCCCTGTTGCTGGGGGAGCGATTGGCCGCCGTCGAGACCGACGCCACCGCGTCGATCCTCATGTCGGTGGACGAGCGGATGGAGTCGCTTGAGCACGGCATCTACCACCTGATTGACCGACCCGGCGGCGGGAACGCCGTGGACCAGGCCGTCGCGGCTGGGCGCAGGGCCGTCTATGACAACGTCCCGATCCGTGCAGCCGTCCTGGTGGCCGGAAAGAGCGACCCCGCCTTCGCCGAGATCCCCGGCCGCCGCGTGACGAACTTTCCTCAGGACGCCTCGGGCCGCTACCCCGGGTTCGCGCTCGCCGACAGTCAGGCTCTGGTCGCGCACCTCGAGGCGCTTCGCTGCGCTGGCAACCGGTTCCTGCTGGTTCCGGCGTCGAGCCAATGGTTGCTCGACCACTACGCGTCCTTCGGCGAGTACCTCCTCGAACGCTACTCCGTGATGGCGAGCGATCCGAGCTTCGGCATCCTCGCGGATCTTACGGATCGACAGGTGCCGACGAACCGGTGGTCTAGCAGCGTGTCGGGTGTCATAGACCGGCTGGCCGCCGGGACGGGACGGAACCTCGCCGTGCTGGACATGACACACCTGCACATCGCCGGGCGGCTCCCTGGGCACAACGTATTTTCGTCCCCTAATCATGACGGGATCCTTCCCTATCTCGATTCGACCATCGACGTCGTGGTGATCGAGAGCGACGAGGACCTCCCCGAGGCCACGCGGACGGCGATGGAAGCAGTGGTGCGGATCCGACCGGGCCCAGGCGGCCTGCCCGAGGTCAGATCGGTCGAGTTGCTCGGGGCGAGCCCTAAGGACCGCCGGCGCATCGCCGTCGTCGTCGATAGACAGTCCTCCACGACGCAGTGGACTGATCGTCTGGCGGAAGCCCTGCAGGAAGAACCCGCCGCCTTCCTCGCAACCGATTCCGACGAGATCGACCGCGCCGACATGGTCGCCCTCATCGATAACGGCGTGCTGCCCTTGCCATCGTGCCTGTCAGTCGCGAGCGGTCTGCTGTGGAGCAGCGATCGAATCGGCGCCGTCGCCGTCAAGATCCTCGGCGCATACGGCGCGCTCGACGCCGCCGGGACGACCCTGTTTGCGGATGGGTCGTCAGCGGGCGTCGGCGAGGGATCGTTCGATGTCGCGGCCGCCTGGCACGAGTACGTACGAGAAACCTGCTGGGGCCCGGGACTGATGCTCTACCGGGCGGAAGCCGTACGGGACCTGCTCCAGCGGCCACCCGGTCCCGCAGCTCAGGCCACATGGTCGGAGCACGTGTGGCGCGCGGGGTATCGCGTGCTCTACCAACCGGCGGCCGCGGCAGTGCTGACCCTGTCTGGGACCGATGCCCGCGCATCTGGAGCGACGGCGGTATGGTCCCCCCATCTGCTCGGGCGGCCCCAGCGCCCTTCGGTGCTGGACGAGACAGCATGGCGAGACCTCTTGGCCGCGGAAGACGTGGCGGGGGGACTGCAATGAAACGCCGAGCGCTCGTCTCAGCCCAGTGGATTCCCGAGTTCGACCGCAACCGGGGGGCGCAACGGGTCGACGCCATGATCCGCTTCCTCGTCGACGACGGGTGGAGCGTGCAGTTCCTTTCCGAGCGTCACGAAGGGGACGACTGGCACGCGCAGCGCCTCCGCCAGCTCGGCGTGGCCACCTTCGTAGGGTACGAGCAAGCCGAATCCGTCGTGCGTTCGGGGAACTTCGATCTGGCCGTGCTGGCCTTCTGGCAGCCTGCAGAACGGCTTCTTCCCATCGTCAGAGAACTATCGCCCAAGACGCGGATCCTTCTCGACACGCACGACCTGCACTTCCTGCGCGAGGCCCGGCGCAGCTTCGGCATCGGTGTCGAACTCGACAGTCGCTATGGCGAGACCGTTGTGCGTGAGCTGAACACCTATCAACGAACGGATTTCCTGCTGGCGACCTCGGTCAAGGAGGAGGAGTGGCTCAACGACATCATTGGACCGGGCCGAGCTAAGTGCCTCGCAATGGAGGAGCCGATCAACGGGCCACCCCCGCCGCTCGAAGGGCGTCGCGGGATCCTCTTCGTCGGGTACTTCCGCCACCTTCCCAACGGGGAAGCTGTCGAGTACCTCTGCGGTGACATCATCCCACTGCTGGATCCGGACCTCCTTGCCCGACACCCGCTCACCGTGATCGGCAGCGGGTTGGACGACAAGATCAGGGCCTATGCGAAGAACCTGCAGCATGTCGAGATGATCGGCTGGGTACCGTCCGTCTTCCCTTACTTCGCCAAGGCCCGGGTGTGCGCCTTCCCCCTCCTCCATGGTGCGGGTGTGAAGGGCAAAGTCTTGCAGGCGTTCATGATGGGTACCCCTGTCGTCACCACCCATATCGGCATCGAGGGGTTGGGGGTCACCTCTGGGGAACAGGTCATCGTCGCCGAGACGGCGCGGGAGTCAGCCGCCGCGATCACCAGCCTGTTGACGGATGCCGACGAATGGTCGCGCCTCTCCGACGAAGGCCGGGACTACGTGCTCTCGTCTCACGACGAAGCGCGCGTCCAGGAGGACTTCCTCGCGATCGTCGACGAGGTCATGTCTCGACCGGTCGTCGATCTGTCCCGCTCTGGCGCGCTGCGCCTTGGACAGCGGCGACACCAGGAGTACCAACAAATGGTCGCCTCGGTGCGCGAGACCGTCACTGCAATCACTGACCCCGGAGAGATTATCCTCGTCGTGTCCAAGGGCGACGGCGAGTTGCTCTCGCTCGCCCGGCGCATCCCCAAGCATTTTCCCCAGGCTGCCAACGGGGAGTGGGCGGGCTTCCACCCAGAAAACAGCGAGGAGGCGATCCGCCTCCTCGAGGATGAACGCCTGCTCGGTGCGCGCTACCTCGTCCTTCCGAGTGCATCCTTCTGGTGGGTCCACCACTACCGGGAATTCGCCGGCCATCTCGACGACAACTACGTGACCGTGCACGCGGACGACACCCTGCTCGTCTACGACCTCCGCGATCCTGCCGATAAGTCGGGCGCGAGCGCGACCCCCGTTCCGGTCGGCTCGAGCGCTCTCGTCCGAGGCCGCTACGCCGCCAGTCGCTCCGGTCCACCTCCGGATCTGGTCGAGGCGCTCCAATCCGCCCATGCCTTCGAGGTGACCCAACAATGGCAAGCCGCCGACGATGCGGACGGACCCGAGCCGGCGGCGGACGCTGAAGCCGACTGGGTCGTGTACGTGGGAAGCGGTGCCGTCGTGGTGCCCGGTTTCCTCGACGACTTCCTCGCCCTCGCGGGACGGCTCGGTGCCGATCGAGCCCAACCCTCGCACTGCGGTGGACCGACCGTGCTGCCGGCGGGGGAGCGGCTCGCCGGGTGCCTGGCTAGGCAGTTCCCGGCCTCCCTTGCGATCCCCGTACTGGCGGTGCGCCGCGGGGCGCCCATCGACGGTCCCGTTGTGCTCGTGGACGTGACACCGATCGGGTTGTCGGCCTCGCACCCACCCCCGCAAGCAGACCCGCCCGCCGGTGCGGCCGTCACGGAGGTCTACGTATCCGGTCCGAACGGGGCGGCGCGTGCCGTGCGCCGATCCACGAAACAGGGACATCCGGTTATTAGCGCCCTCATAGCGACCTACCAGCGGCCAGCGCTCCTGGACACCTGCCTTGAGGGGTTCTGCTCGCAGACCCTCGATGACACGATGTTCGAGGTCATCGTGGTCGACGACGGCTCAGTCGGCGACGAGACGGCCCTCGTGCTGGAGCGCTACGCGCAGCGTCTCCCGATGACATGGGTGCGCATCGACCACGCTGGCAGGAGCGCGGCAAAGAACCTGGCCGTGCTCCTGGCGGGTGCTCCACTTGTCCTCTTCTTCGACGATGACGACCGGCCCGACGCCGATCTCCTCCGGCAACACGTCGAGGCCCATCAGCGGCACCCTCGGGAGAAGACCGCCATTCTGGGTCACACCGAATGGGCCCCAGAGCTTGAGCGCACCCCGTTGATGCACTTCCTCACCGACGTGGACAAGCTCTTGTTCGCCTTCGGAAACCTCACGCCGGATGCGACATACGACTGGCGGTGCTTCTGGGAAGGACGCGTCTCGTGCAAGCGTGGCATGCTCCTGCGCGAGGGGCTGCACGATCAGCGCATTAATTATTCGATCGACGTCGAGATGTCTTGGCGGTTGCGGGACGGCCTTGAAGTCCGGTACTGGCCGGCGGCGCGCAGCGACATGGTCCGCGCACTGGACCTCGACGACGTATGCGCCCGGATGGAGGGCAAGGGCCGCGCACAAGCACGTTTCGCCGCGCTCCACCCGGAGGAGGAGATCCGCAGATACACGAAGATTGCCGGTGCACGTCAACAGTGGGAGTCGTCGAAGGACAGCGTTGCCGACACGATCCACCGGGCGCGGGTGCTCGAAGCGCAACTCGGCCGTCCGGGTGGCGTCGACGGCGACGCCGGCGCCAGCCTGGACGAACTGCACCGCTGCTACCGCGCTATCCTCGGGGCCTACTACGCCAAGGGGGTGTGCGCGGACCTCGACTCGGACCGGCCGCAGCAGCGCTCGCCGCAGCAGACGGGCACCCGGACTGGACCCGAAGACGGGGACGCGGAGATGCCGGAGCTCAGCGTCGTGGTCCCGGTCTGGAGCCGGACTCCAGAGCTGGCGGAAATGGCGCAGCGCACCATAGAGGCCGTCTGGTCCGCGTCCCAGGTGGCTACAGAAGTGATCGTGATCGACAACGGTTCGCCCTACACGGTCCCGTTGGCGGCGACGGTGCACCGCTTCGAAGAGAACCGCGGGGTTGCGACCGCGTGGAACGTCGGGGCCTCGCTCGCTCGGGCGCCGGTCCTGGCCATCCTCAACAGCGACTGCCTAGTCGAGCGAGGTTGGGACGTCGCCCTCATCGAGGCTGCCACGACCGGGCGGCGAATCGCCTTTCCCTACACGGACCACGGTGACGGTGAGGGGTTCCGCCAGCCCGACCAGGGTGGCACGGCGGGGTGGTGCTTCGTCCTCACCAAGCAGCTGTTCGAGGAAATCGGACCCTTCGACGAACGCTTCAATCCCGCATACGGCGAGGACACGGACTACTGGCATCGGGCTTGGGAGACGGGCATCGAGCTTTCACCGGTGCCGACCGCTCGGGTAATCCATACCCGCCGGACCACGGCCAAGCTCGATCCTCACGTGGACTGGCTGCTGCAGGGACACCGCTACAAGTACGGCTGGAAACACGGCGTCGATCCATTGCGTGCACCCCCCTACTACAACCGGCCGATCATCGAGTACCACTGCAGTGGGCAGCGCGAGCCGTCCAAGGGATGAATCGCCTGCTACAGATCGGCGTCGACGACTGCCGGGTGGCTGCCGTCCGGGATCAGCACCTGTACCCGGCCCTGCAGGGCCAGCTCCCTGGAGTCGAAGACGACCTCCCACGACGGCGGCACGCGCGCCAGGAATACGCGGACGCCCGCACCTGCCGACGTGACATCAACCGCCTGGAGCGTGTCGCCGATGGTGCCGAGCACCCAGATCCGACCGTCGGGCGTGGCCGCGATCGCAGGACGCCCGTCGATGACCTCACCCAGGGATTGCTGGTGCCATGCGTGTCCGTCGAACCAGAGCTCTTCGACGTCGGGTCCTGCCGACCCTCCGAATACCACCACACCATGAGGATGGCCCCGCGCGTCGAGCGTCAATCCACCGTTGTTCTCGAGGCCCGACCCGCTCGGGGCCGTCTTGAGCACGGTGTCCTCGGCATCGTGGATCAACGGGAGGGCAAGGGATGCGCCGGTCGCCGTCTCCCACGTTCGGCCGCCGTCGAGGGACTGGGCGTAGCCCACGTCATTCGTCGTCGTTGGGTTGGGGTCATTGCGCCACTCGAACATCAGGGCGAGCATTCCTGTCTTGGGATCCACCGCGATGTGGTTCAGGTACGGGCTCTCGTGGGTCGAACTGCCGTCGAGGATGACCCCCATCGGTTGCCAGGCTGTCGTCCCGGCCGGCAGAACGTCCAACATCTCCTGACCATTGCCGGAGACGCCCTCGCGGTACCAGAATTTGGAGCGTCGCGTCGGGGAGTTCGACGAACTGCGGGTAGGTGACCGACGCCGTCGGTCCGGGAATCTGACCCGTCTCCCAGCTCGTGATCTCCCATGGTCGAGTCGAACGGATGTAGCGCAGGGGCACGCCGTGCATGTTGCCGATGACGTGGACGTATCCAAGGCTGTCGACCGCGATGGCGTAGTCGTCGTGTCCGTCAGGGCCGGTCGGCGCGTGCAGAGGGTTGCCGGGAATGCCACCCAGATCCATCGTCTGCCATGTAGGGGAGCACAGCCGGTGGCGGCCGACAAAGGGTGCTCCTCCAGGTCCCACCCAGACGGCAAACTGCTCGCCGGCAGCCGTCCAGAGGTTGTCCTGAATGAACGATTCGCCGTTGACGGGGTTCGCCTGGCTTCCCGATGGCGCGTTACCGCAGGTGAGAGCCAAGAAGTGGCTGCCACCGCCCGAGACCAACGACGCCAGCCCGTACCCAGCGAGGCCGAGCACGCCGAGCATCAGCAGAGCGATCACGATGCGTAGCGGCGATCTCAACATGCTCGAGTCCGACGGGAGCGCACGACCCAACGATAGGAGCACGTCCAGCTCCTCCAACGTCGGGAGCGTGTCGAGCACCGGACGATCCGAAGATGCCAGTGGTGGGAGCTTCGTTGACGAGGAGCACCGTGTGGGCGAACGCTACTTCTTCGTTCATCTCCAGAAGACCGGTGGAACCACGCTGATCCACCGGCTCCCGCGACGCTTTCGCCTGCACGAGATCTATCCGGACGCATCGGACGGAGCGATCGAGACTGCGGTGATCTCAGTCGATCACCTGCGAGATCGTTGGCGAGCGCGGGGGCACGAGATCCGGATCGTCACCGGACACTTCCCACTGTGCACCGCCGAGCTGCTCGGGGCACGCTGCAGGACCATGACCGTCTTGCGGGAGCCCGTCGAGCGCACCCTCTCGTATCTTCGTCACCACCGACAGGCGACGCCGGCCGACCGATCAAAGAGCCTGGAAGAGATCTACGACGATCCCTTTCGCTTCGATGGGCTGATTCACAATCACATGGTGAAGATGCTGTCACTGACGGTGGACACCATGACGGACGGGGCTCTCACGCATGCCGACCTCGGATCAGAGGACCTGGAGAAGGCCGAGGAGAACGTTCGACGCATGGACGTGGTCGGACTGCAGGAGCGTTTCGAAACGTTCTGGGATGAGTTGCGCATTCGCTTTGAATGGCAGCTTGGCGACCCCGTGCGCTCGAACCAGACCGAGCAGGTTCCGGTTTCTCGCGCCTTTCGCGAGCGGATCGCGAGGGAAAACGAGCTGGACATCGAACTCTACCAATACGCGAGAGACTTGTGCCTCCGGCGTCACAACGAATTATCAACATCCACCCATCGAGTGAGGATCGGCTGAACGTGTATCCATTCTGGGACCTGGTGATCGCACCTGTGATCGAGGCTGCTGGAGCGAAGAGGATCGTCGAGATCGGCGCGTTGCGGGGTGACACCACTGTCCGCATGCTCGACAGGCTGGCGCCAGACACCGAGCTGCACGTCATCGATCCCGTGCCCGAGTTCGACCCACGGGACCACATGTCGCGGTTTCCGGGCCGGTACGTGTTCCACAAGGACATCAGCCACAACGTCCTCCCCGACCTGGAGGCCGTCGATGTGGCGCTCGTCGACGGGGACCACAACTGGTACACCGTCTACCACGAGCTCAAGATGCTCGCGGATGTCGCCCGATCGGCCGGGGCACCGCTGCCCGTCCTGATCATGCACGACGTCCTCTGGCCGTACGGTCGGCGAGACCTCTACTACACACCCGAGACCATCCCCCAGGAGTTCCGGCAACCCTACGCGCAACGGGGCATGCGGCCAGGACGCTCGGAGTTGGTGCCTGAAGGGAGCGGTGGCGTCAGTCCGACCTTGAACAACGCTCTCGAAGAAGGTGGCCCCCGCAATGGCGTGATGACCGCCCTCGAGGATTTCATGGCCGAGTTCGCCGAGCCCTTGAGGCTCGTGGTCCTCCCCATCTACTTCGGCCTCGCCATCGTGGTCTCAGAAGACCGGCTCGCGCAGGCACCCGCGCTGGGTGCCACCCTCGATGCGCTCGAGCGGACTGAGGGCCGAGAGGCGCTCCTCGAGCTGTCGGAGCAGCTCCGCCTCGATGCCGTGACCTCACAACACAACTTCTTCTACGGGACCCTCGCCAAGATCGACCGTGGCGCGGAGCGATATCTCGACCTTCTCGAAGGAGCCCTCCTGAACGAGCATTATCTCGAGAACGAGGTCCGGCTGTGGTACCTGCTGAGTTGCGCCGAGCTCCGCCGTGAACCCGATTTGCTCCGCTTGCAGGATCCTGTTCGCTCCATGAGGAGCGAGGCGGAAGAGCTGGCCCGATCTCGCCGGGTCGGCACATTCGAAGCCGACGGTCAGCAGACCGTCTTCTTCCCCTACACGATCATGGGCCGCACCCGTCTGGACCACCTGCGCCGTTGCCTCGACGTCGTCAGGAGCGCTTCTATCGCGGGTGACCTGGTCGAATGCGAGACGCTCCGGGGCGGAGGCGCCATCATGATGCGGGGCTACCTTGAGGCGTTCGAGATGCGCAACCGTACGGTCTGGGTCGCCGACCGCTTTCACACCACGACGCCTGAACGACTTGCCGAGCAGGGGTTCCCGACGGAGGAGGCCGGAACCGCGTCGGAAGTGGGCGGATCGGCTGGATGGCCAGCCGAGGCGATGGGCGACCTGAATGTTGTCCGGGATGGCTTCGCCCGCTTCAACCTGCTGGACGAGCGTGTGCGGTTCCTGCATGGGGCCTACGTCGAGACCCTGCCCAGTGCTCCCATCGAAAAGATTGCCTTGTTGCGGATCGCTTCGGTGACCTACGCGGACACCCGCGAGGTGCTCGACCACCTCTACCCGAAGCTGGCGGATGGAGCGTTCGTCATCGTCGAGACGTACGCGGACCTCGAATGTCGTCGCGCCGTAGACGAGTTCCGCGCCACCAACGGCATCACGTCATCGCTGGAACAGGTCGACTGGGCGGCCGCCTTCTGGCGGAACGACGCCGAGGACGGGATCGCTGCAACGGATCGGCCGCAGGCGCGGGCGAAGCGCCCGCCGCTGGCGCCCCCACTTCCCACCGATGCCAAGGACCTCTCTGTCATCCTGTGTGTCTACAACATGCGACGCGAGGCAGAGCGGACGCTGTGGTCGCTCACCCGTGCCTATCAGGACGGCATAGAGGATCTCTCCTACGAAGTCATCGTCGTCGAGAATGGATCGGACGAGAACCAGAAGCTCGGTGAGGAATTCGTCACGCGGTTCGGTCCCGAATTCGTCTACCTCGACATGGGCGAGGCCGCGAACCCGTCACCAGTCGCAGCCTTGAACCGCGGGATCGAGGTGGCATCCGGCGAGAACTTTGCCATCATGATCGATGCCGCGCACGTCCTGACGCCCGGCGTGCTCCGATTCGGCATGCTCGGGTTGCAGACCTATGGGCCTGCTGTCGTCGCGACCCAGCAGTGGTACGTCGGACCGGGCCAGCAGAACGAGTCGATGTTGCATGGGTACGACCAGAAGTACGAGGATCGGCTCTTCGAGTCGGTCGCGTGGCCCAGCGACGGCTATCGGCTCTTCGACATCGGGCACTTCATCGGAGAACGGGACTGGTTCGACGGGCTCTGGGAGAGCAACTGCATGTTCGTCCCCCGCAAGCTTCTCGAACAGATCGGTGCTCTGGACGAGTCCTTCACGATCCCCGGTGGCGAATACGCCAACCTGGATTTCTACGAGCGGATGACGTCAGCACCGGATGTCGCCCTGGTGAGCCTGCTCGGTGAAGGGTCCTTCCATCAGATCCACGGAGGAACGACCACCAACGAAGACGACGTCGAAGCGCGCACGAGCCAGCTCGAGGCATATCGGGAGAACTATGCCCGCTTGCGCGGCCGCTTCCTCCGAGGCCCAGGGAAGCCGATTCACTATGTTGGCCGCTTTAGCGATCGATCACGTCGTACCCGCGCTCGACGGCTGAGCGGAGCCGAGTACTTCCGCACGGCGCAGGCGCTCATGATCGACCAGCGCCCACCCGAGCCGGTGCCCATTCCAGACGAACTGAAGGTCGAGTTCACCGACGCGTTCTGGCGGAGTGATGCTCGCCAAGAGGTCACGTGGCTGGCGCACCGTGTCCGGAAGTGCCCGACCGATCTCCTCGCCTACCAGGACCTGATCGTGCGGGTGAAGCCGGATTGGGTGATCGAGACGGGGACCGGCGGTGGCGGGCGGGCTTTCTTCCTGTCCACCATCTGCGAGCTCACCGGCCACGGACAGGTCGTGTCGATCGACGACGGAACCGCAGCGCCTATGGACAAGCTGCCGCAGCACTCGCGCCTGACATATCTCGGGGGAGACGCGACATCGGCCGAGACGATCGACCAGCTACGCGCGCTCGTCGGCCAAGACGCCAACGCCCTCGTCATCTTCGGTCTCACGGGATGCAATCGGCTGCTCCAGATGTGGGGCGACTACTCGCCGTTCGTCCCGGTCGGCTCGTACGCTGTGTTCGAGGAGACGATCACGAACGGCAACCCTGTCTGGCCCGGCATGGGCCCCGGCCCAAGGGAGGCGGCGAAGGAGATCCTCAAAATGTGGCCTAATTTCAGGGCCGACACGGCCATGGAGAAATTTGGGTTGACCTTCAATCCGGGTGGATACCTGAAGCGGATCTCCTGAACAACGCTCCCGGGCTCAGCCCGACGAGGTCCGGCTGCTGATGGCCCAACGGACCGAATACTCGAGGTGGGAGAGAGTGTCGGTCGGCACCGTGCCCAGGTAGAGCGGGTCCAGCACCGGCGGTTCCAGCGGCGCCCCCCGCAGCTCCTCGTACTCGGTGAGCGCCAGCTCACGGGGGTAGCTACGAGAGGTCAGGGCGCCCCCGTGGATCTGGTGAAAGGTCCCCTCCCCGAGCAGGATGACCAGTTGCGAGCCGCTCAGAGCACAGGCACGCCGGAAGAGATCGTGGTTCAGTGCACCACCCCCTGGAAGGGCGAACTGCTCATCGAGGCCACCGAGCTCGGTCCACATGTGCCGGTTCATGAAGAGCGCGTTGCTCTCGTCCAGTGCCCCGAACCAGCCGCGACGCGACGAGCCGGCCAACGAGCTGATGGCGAAGAGCCGATAGCCGTCGGTCTGCCATTCCGCCTCGTCGAGGAGGCGGTCTTCGGCAGCCTGGTCGTATCCGGTCTCCTCGGCGCGCATGTGGGTCTCCGGCCCCAGGTGCCAGGCCAGGGTTGCCACGACGGCTCGATCCGCCACGCGACGGGCCACGAGAGATTGGCTGAGTAAGCCAGGCGAGACCAGGCGAGCCCCGTCGATGAGAAGGCCGACGAATTCACCGGACGCCATCTCCAGCCCGACGTTGGCCGCCTGTGCCGGAGAAGGGGGTGCGGGATCGATCCGGACGGTTTTTAGGCGCCCCGGAAAGGAGGCGAGCATTTCTTGGTCGAACGGGCGGGGGGAACCATTGTCCACCAGAACGACCTCGTACTCGGAGGACTCGATGCCGCGCTGGTAAGCAGGTGACAGTGAGTGCAGCGTACGAGGCAGCTCGCGGGCCATGTCGTACGCAACCACGACGATGCTGAGCTTCAACCGGGAAGCTTCGGTCATCAACGAATCCTAAACAGCGATGCGACGCACACAGCATACGGTCGCGGCCCGATCGGCATCGACTCGGGGCTCACGAGATCCGTCGGAGGAAGCCCCTGGGGTTGAACGTGAAGAGCATTCGTTCACGGTCCTCGTCCACCCGAAATCGGTTGTCACGCTTCAGAAATGCCTCGATGGCCTCGTAGGGACCTGGTCCCGAGTCCCGCTCAATTGGGTGACCATTGAGAAAGCTGTCCTGCACGATCAGGTAGCTGCCCGGCGTGACGAGCGGAGCGTATGCCTCGAGCTCCGCTGCCACGTGCCGCTGTGTATGAGTGGAATCGAGGATGACGAGGGTCCTTTTGCCCTCGGCCCGACGAGAAACCTCCTCGACGACCAGAGGGTCGGTGGAGCTGCCTTGAATGCAGTCGATCCGCCTTTGGAAGAGAGGGTGGCTGCGGGCTCCGTCGATTTCGCTAACGAAGTCGATCGTGATCACACGTCCTTCCCCGGTGGCGAGCTCGAGAATCGAAGCCCACAACAACGCACTACCGCCCGCCATCGTGCCCGTCTCGATCACCAAATCGGGCTTTACTTCGACGATGATCTCCTGGGTGATCCACGCGTCGAACGGATTCTGGAAACTGGGGATGCCCAGAAATCGATTGGCGAAGAGTGTGGTTTCCTTGCGTTCCCAGAAGGCCTCGGCGAACCGGCGGACGAAGTCGGACTCTCGGCCCGGGATCGGCGGTGTCACGGGCGTAGAAGGGCGAGCAGCGTCCTACCCTCCCTCGTGCGAGGCTCCGTTGCCGCGGGTCCCGTCCCGGTCTTCGTAATGATCTGCGACCTGTTCCCGCTCCTTAAAGGTGATCGCAAAGGACCGACGGCGATCTCCGCCGTTGTAGCTGGCATGCATCGTGCGTTGGTTCCACACGATCAGGTCACCCGGTTCGCTCTCGAGCGTCCACGCGGGAACCTGGTTTCCCTCAACGCCGTAAATGTCAGGGATCTTCTCGTGGTTCGACAAGTCCCGGTGGAGCGCTTGCGCGTAGGACTCCGCGTAGAAGTTGGAGCCGGGAATTAACCGGATAGCGCCACTATCCGCGCGCAGCGGGTCCAGGTAGAAGGACAATTTGACGTGGAAAGTTGACAGGGGAGAGCCATAGACATCCGAGTGCCAGAAGGTCTCGCAGTACCAGATGTTGCCGTCGCTCTCCGCATAGTCGTACACGTCGCCAACCAGGCTTCGCACGACCCCCAAGACTCGTGGATCGTCGCGCAGCTTTTGAAGCTCCTCGTCCTTGTCGATAAAGCTGGCCAGGATGACACGACGCTCCTCCCCGTGTAGGGAGCCGTACATCTCCCAATGTTTGTGCTGCGGGTCCGCGAAGACCCTTTCGAAGGCTGCCGTGATCTTCTCTATATCGTCGCGGAATAGGCCGCGCAGATGGAGGAACCCAAACGTATTGAAGTAGGAGACTTGCTGCGCGGACAGGCCAAATCCTTCCTGCGCGGACGATTGTGATCGAGTGGTCGTCATCTGCGGATCCGTCGGGTGTGCTCGACCGGTCGCCAAAACCCTACTTCACCCAGGACCGACCCGTGTCGCCCGGTCGCTCCTCATTCCTGGGTCCTGTGTTGAGATATACCCTGGTCGACAGGTTAGGTGGCCAAGAGTAAAGTCTTCGTAGGAGAGGTGCAATATGGACATGGGGGTGCGATTCGCCTTCGACATCGAGTTGACGAACCGATGCAACGCAAAGTGTCACTTCTGCCCGCGTGATCAGACGCCGCACCAGGGCACGATGGGGCCTGAAGTCTTCGAGCAAGCGCTTAAGCGCGTCGTGGAGTTTGGGTCGGCGTTTCCAGAGCGGGTGATCAGCGTCAACCTCTGTGGCCTCGGTGAGCCGCTTCTCAACCGCCACGCTCCTGAATACGTGCGCGCCGTCCGGGAAGCCGGATTCACCTGTGGGATGTCAAGCAACGCGTCGCTATTGGACGAAAAGCGAGGCAGGGCCCTGATCGAAGCCGGCCTCCAGAAGATCAGTATCAACGTCGCGGACGTGGACGAGGACTACGAGCGCGTCTACAAGCTCGGCTTCCAGAGGACCCATGACAACATCGTGCGGTTCGCCGAGATGGCGGCCGATCAGTGCGAGATCGAGATCATCCAGGTCAATTATCGCGGCGACAAGCAACACGGTTTGCGCATGCAGGAGTACTGGGGCGAGCGCGGCATCACGCACTTCTTTGGTATTGATGTCATGAATCGTGGCGGCGCCCTCTTTGTCGACCACATGCAATTCGAGAGCTTTCCCGAGCTAGCCGAAGCGAAAAGGCTGTTAGAGGCGGAGTCGTTCACGCCGACGTGTGACGCGCCATTCGTCTTCCTGTTCATCGGGTATGACGGCCAGTACTACCTCTGCTGTTCGGACTGGAAGAAGGAGGTGCCGCTCGGCAGCGTGTTCGACACGTCCTTCATGGCCATCCGTCACCAAAAGCTGCAACACGTTTGTGGCCGAGATCCAGTTTGCAAGACCTGCAACCTCGATCCCACAAATCGGCTTGTAGAGGAGCTGCGGAGCATCGCCGCAGGAGAGCCCGATGACGGGCGCGTCGACAGGCTGCTCGCCGAATTCCGCAGTCAGGCGGAGCACGTCCAAGAGATGTTTGCCGTCATGGACGAGGCGGCGAAATCCATGCCCGGGTTCGGGAACGATGCACCACGGCGTCGCCGGATCCCCCTGACTGTCAAGTAGTCGCCGGATCCCCCTGACTGTCAAGTAACAGCCGAACTTCGGCGTCCAGCACCGGCAGCTCCCGTTACAACGGCCCGTTGGACGAAGGGTTCGCTGTCGTGGGCGGTGCGAGCCGATTCACGACGAGGGGATCCGCAAACGAGCAAAGCCGGACGCCATGCTCGTCCAGGGCGCTACGCACCCTCCGGTCACAGAGGGTCGTCACCTCGACCGCACGCTCTGCTCCGTACATGCTCTCGCCCTCACCGCCGCCACCGGGGTGGCATCCGAGCTCGGTGATGCCCTCGGGAAGATCGCGGATGATCGTCACCAGCGCGTCGACGGTTACCGCGTGGGCGACGGGATGGCCCCGCGCGTCCTGCCCGTAGAAGGCCCCGCTATACGTGATGCCGGGCGCCATGTCGCGCACCGGCACGCGAAGCGACCGCCCGGCGTCCGTCAGGAGCCCCGTGACGGGCTGGCTCCTGTGGACGTGCTGATGCGAGTCGATGTGAGTGGGCGGACGGCCCACCAGCTCTCGGAAACCGCCGAGCTGGCGCTCGATCTCCTCACGGATCGAGGCTTCGTCATCCGCTGGCGCGACCTCGTAGCGCGCGACCCACTGCTCCTCCTGGTAGGCCCACTCGGCGAGATCGAGATGGAGTCCGAGGCTCAACTCGGGGTGCGCCGCCACGTAGTCCACAGCTTCGGCGGCAGCCGGCCAGCGGACCATCAGCGACGCGCTGGTCACTATGCCTTTCTCGTGCGCCTCGATCACGCCACGGTTGATGTCAGGCGACTGCCCGAAATCGTCTGCGTTGACGATGAGGACCTTCGATCCGTTCACAGTGACAGCTCCCTCGCGGACTCCAGGGCTTGTCCGATCCAATCCCGGGCGTGCTCCGGCGGTGGCGTCCAGTTCCGTGACCACCCCAGCCATTGCAGGGCAAAGTGGAGCTGACAGATGTGGACCGCTTCGAGTACCTCGTCCATGGTACCGATGGCGACGCCGAGCTTGAGGATCTCGTCCCGATAGGCGGCGACCAGTCGTTGCCTCTCAGCGTGCTCCCATCCGGAGACGAGGGTCGCTACATCGAACAGGCAGGGACCCACGGCCGCCATCTCCCAGTCCACGGGCCAAACCCGTGGAGGGTACGTCTCAGGGTCCACGAGGATGTTGGAGGGGAAGTACTCGCCATGGACGAACGACGTCGGCAGGGCAGCCAGCCTGTCGGCGACCGGGGCGTATCGATCGATAACCTCGATCAAGTCGCGCGATCGGTGGTCCGCCGAGCCGGCGAGGCCGTCCCTGGCCCGAGCCGCCCAGGTGCGGAACCACGCCGCATCACAACGCAGCAGATACGGATTCAGGGAGACGACGTCAGCACCAACGAACCGGGCGTGCAGCCGTGCGGCCCACCTTGCTGCCGCGTCCCAGACCGCCGCGTCGCCCACCTGCCAGAGTTCGACGCCGTGCACCTTCTCGAGAACGAGCCAGGAGCCTGACCCTGAACGGGGGTAGCTGGCGGCAAAGCAGTGGGGTCCGAGCCCTGATGGTCCGAGGATCCTCAGGTACGTCTCGATCTCCCGCCGGGGCTCGTAGAGGAAGGCCGGTTTGCCGAGGCGGGCGTCCTCGGGAAGCCGCTCCCAGGTGAGGTCCTTGAGAATGAGGGAAACGGATCGTCCATCGGCCAGCAGCAGCTCGACTTCGTCCAACGGGAAACTCGTCGTGTATCGGTACGGTCGGCGCCGTAGCGATACGACGCTTTTGCCGCACACCGCACCGCCGAGCCCCTCCAGGATCTCACTGTTATCGGGCGACGAGGCTGACGTCGGGATCATGGCCTGATGCGACCGAGCAATTGCTCCAGCACGGAATCGGAGTCGAGATGCTCCTCTGCCACCTGGCGCGCGGCCATGCGATGGTGGCGGTACTCCGCGTTGAGCTCATCAACGATCCGAACGACGTCGACGGTGTCGCGGAAGGCGAACAGGCCGTCACCGGTCGGCAGTCTACGGCTGAAGCCGGTTTCTTGTGCGATGACAGGCCGACCGCTGGCCAGATAGCACGCGCTACGGTCGCTGAACCAACCCGAGTCGGACACGACGTACCCGCTCTTGGCTACACAGAGCTCGGCTCTCGAACCCTGGACGAAGCGTTGATATGCATCGGGATCGGACGCGACCGACGACGGGTCGAGGATCCTCCAGCCGTTAGCGACAAGGCCGCGGAGATCGCAGACGTCACCCGGATCGATCTCCAGCGCGGGCTGGAATCGCAGAGACGAGATTTGGGGAAGCTCAGAAAGCGACCGCCATGAATGGGCCTTCTGGCCGAAGTGCAGGCCTTCATACTCGATCGATCCGTAGCCTCTCCAATGCGCAACGGTCGTCGCGGCATTGCGGGTCCTGCCCGTGGCTCGTGGCCACTCCTCGAGCACCACCGGTGGAAGTGTAGCGATCCAGGTCCGGCCGCACGTCGGGATTGGACACCCCGAGGAACCGATCGTGTCGGCGATCGAGGCGAAGTGGGTGTGTGCGTCCAGACCCATGTCGATCCCCTCAACGGCGTGCCAGAGCTGAATGAACGCGGGATCAAGGTCGACGAAAACACGGACGTCGACGCGTTCGAACAGTTCGGGGTCGGTTAGGGTTCCAGAGAGATTGAGAAGAATGTCCGCGGACCTGGCCACGTCGAGGAGCTCGCGCCGAGCGAGCCCCGCGGTTCGATCGGTCCCGGGTTCAACGAGGGCCCAATGATCCGAGAGCCTGAACCGATCCATCACGCCCGCGCAGTAGGCCACGGACTCCGACGTCTGCGGCCCGCGGAGGTCCAGTGACTCGACGAAATAGACCTGCCAACCCAATCGGCGCAGACCCAGGACATACTGGAGCACTGCCCAGGTGGCACCTCCTTGCCGCGGTACGGCCGCGATCATGCCACTAACGAGAGCGATGGGTTGGTCCCTGACGCGGTGGTCTGCCTGCACTAAAGGTGAACGTTTTCTGACGTTATGCTTGCTCGGTGTACCGACGAATCGGCCGAGTTCATCCTTCATACAGCATCTCTAGATGAACCTCCGACAGACGATAGCCGTGGCCGGGTCGGTCGCTCAAAGGCCACAGCAAGGGGGACATACGTGGGTTTTTTTGCAATACCTCCTCGGCCTGCAGCGTCTCGGATGGGATGTCGTATTCATCGATCGACTCGAGCCTGGCATGTGCACCGACGAATTTGGCGAACCGTGCCCCCCCGAGTCGTCCCGAAACCTCCGATATCTCGAGGAGGTGATGCGGCGTTTTGGGCTGGGAGACCGGTGGATCCTATTATTCGATCGCGGGAGGCAGGAGTTCGGGCTGAGCCGGAAAGACGTGGTGGATCGCCTTCGCCACAGTGCCTTTCTGCTCAACGTCATGGGCTATCTCGAGGACGAGGAGATGCTGGCCGCCTCCTCCAAGAGGGTCTTCTTGGACATCGACCCCGGATTTGGGCAAATGTGGCAGGAGCTCGGCCAGGCACTGATCTTTCAGGGGCACGACGACTACGTCACTGTCGGGCTGAACGTCGGGTCACCCGCCTGTACCGTCCCGACGTTGGGGATCGAGTGGATCCCCACGAGACCGCCCGTCGTGCTGGGGGAGTGGGCGGCGGAGCCGGGTCATGGTCACCACTTCACGACCGTGGCGAGCTGGCGGGGGATCTTCGACCCTGTCGAGTACCGCGGACAGAAGTACGGACTGCGCGTCCACGAGTTCCGGAAATTCTTCGACCTTCCCCGCCGCACGAGTATGCAACTCGAGATCGCGCTGGACATCGACGCAGCCGACGCCGATGACCTGCGCCAGCTCCATTCCAACGGGTGGTTGATAACCGATCCGGTGGTCGCGGCGGGTGACCCGTGGCGGTATCGAGACTATGTGCGGGGGTCCAAAGCCGAGCTCACGGTGGCGAAGGGCATGTATGTGCAGACGGGGAGCGGCTGGTTCAGCGACAGAAGCGCCTGCTACCTCGCCAGCGGACGGCCTGTCGTGGTCCAGGACACGAACCTGACGGCGCAGTTGCCCACCGGCGATGGCTTGCTCGTCTTCAGCACGGCGGACGATGCGGCGCACTGCGTCGCATCCGTCGTCGAGGACTACAGTCACCACGCCCAGGCTGCTCGTGAAGTGGCGGCCGACTGCTTCGGCTCGGACGTGGTGCTTTCTGCACTCCTTGCTCGCCTCGGGGTGGCCTGACGTGGCGAAGCGCGAGGGTTCGGTGATCGTGGCAGAGGCTTTGGCGAACAAGGCCGGCAACGGTGGTGCGGCGTGGGTGCCGCTCAGCTGGGTTCGTGGCCTCCGACGGCTCGGCCTCGACGTGTGGTTCGTCGAGGAGCTTCGCGCCCCGCTTCCCGCCGCCCAGCGGGTCACAGGAGACGCTCAAGCAGATGACCCCGTGGCCTATTTTAAGGACGTCGTCGACGCGTTCGGGCTCGCCCCAAAGGCCGCACTTCTCGCCGACGGCGAGGTGCTCGTGGGTCCACCGATCGACGTGTTGCGTGAGGTAGCGGCGACGTCGGTACTCGTCAATATCGGCGGACACCTGACGGATAAGCGTCTCTTCCCCTTGTTTCGCAGCCGCGTGATGGTCGACCTCGACCCGGGATTCAGCCAGTTCTGGCATGCCAAGGGAGAACTGGGTGACCGAATCGGGACGCACGACCTTCACTTCACGGTCGGCGAGAACGTCGGCAGGCCAGAGTGCCGTATCCCGACATCGGGTGTCCGCTGGCAGGCGGTCCGCCAGCCGGTCCTCTTGGACGACTGGCCCGTGGTTTTGGCCGAGGATCCCGGGCGGTTCACCACCGTGGCCAATTGGCGAGGACCATTCGGGCCCGTCGAGTTCGAGGGGATCACGTACGGCCTAAAGGCGCACCAGTTCCGCAAATTCGTGGACTTGCCGCGCGTGTCATCCCATACCTTTGAGTTGGCCCTGAGCATCTATCTGGAAGACGAACCGGACCGGCAGGCGCTGCTCGACCACGGGTGGCACATCGCTCCGCCCCGGATCGTCGACACGCCCGATGCGTTCCGAACCTACGTCCAGGAATCCGGAGCCGAGTTCTCTGTGGCTCAGGGGGTCTATGTGGACACTGGTAGCGGATGGTTCAGCGACCGCACCGTGCGGTATCTCGCTTCGGGCCGGCCCGTTCTGGTCCAGGACACCGGGTTCTCACGCAACCTTCCGGTCGGCGAGGGCCTCGTGGCGTTCCAGACTTTCGAGGAGGCCGCCGCTGGTGCAGATCGGATCGTCGACGACTATGCCACCCACGCCGCCGCGGCTCGGGCTCTGGCGGAGGAGTATTTCCGTGCTGAGACTGTCCTGGCCGGGTTTTGCGAGCAACTCCCTCTCTAGGACCGGTCGACCGTGAGTGACGACGTAACGGAGAGACCGCGGCGGTCGAAAGGTCGTCTGTTCGAGATCGGATTCCGGATATTCGTACCGGTCGCTTTCGTCGTCCTGACGGTGTTCAACGTCATCAGTCTCGTGCACGAGAATCGTTCGACCCAGGCCACGGGTCCGACGACACCCGCCCAACAGGTCAACCTCGCCACCGTCGGCGAGATCGGCTCGAGCGCCTCGGCACAGGACACCCTCGAGGCTATGGCCAAGAAGCGCCCGGATCTGTACTTGGGCCTTGGAGACCTCAGCGATGAGGGGGTGGGCTCAGAATCCAAGTGGTGTTCCCTCGTGCGCTCATACATCGGGCCGGTGGCCCCGTTCGAACTGGTCGCCGGGCGCGACGAAGAGGACGGGAGCAGCTCTAGCCGCCTCGATTCGCTCGCCGCGTGCATGCCCGATCGCATGGAGGCGCAGGGAAGATACGCCGCTCAGTACTACTTCGACCTCGGGAAGCTGGCCCGGGTTATCGTAGTCGCGCCCAACCTGACCATTGACGGCACGTACTACTACTACAACAAGGGAAGCGCCGCTTATGCGTGGCTGCAGAGTGCGATTGCGGGCGCTCGCACCGCCGGTTCGAAGTGGGTCATCGTGGCAATCAACGACGACTGCATCAGCGCAGGTCAGTATTATTGCGACATCAACAAAGATCTGATGTCACTGCTGATCGACGACCATGTGGACCTGGTCCTGAGCGCGCGGGACCACAGCTACCAACGTTCCGCCCAGATCGACAAGAACGCAGGCGGATGTCCTGAAGTGATGATCAATGCCTTCAACCCGCACTGTCGAGTGAGCGGCTCGAGCACGGAAATGCGTCGTCATGCGGGGACAGTCTTCGCGGTCGTCGGGTCCGCAAGTAGCAATCTGTACAACATCAACGAGAGCAATCCCGTCGTGCACTATCTGGACGCATCGATGGGGGAGAACCGTGAGCCGCGCCGCGGCTTCCTGCTCCTCACGATCACCGATACGTCGCTGACCGGTACCTTCGAACCTTCGAGCCCTGGAACATTCACCGACAAGTTCAAGATCCGGGCCCCTCGTTCGGACCCAGAGACGGCGAAGCGATCCGCGTCCGGCTCCACCTCCCCGAGCACGTCGTTCACGAAGCCGTGAACGACAGGGTGAGGGCCGAACGAGGGACGCGCTCGACCGAGCGCTCGGGTGCGTCCGCGCCCGACTGGTTCTTTTTCGACCGTGAACGCCTGCGCGAACTTGCGGGCTCGGAGGCAAGGCAGTATCACTCGGCGCGGCCGTTCCCCCACGCCGTCATCGATGGACTGGTCCCCAACACAGTCCTGGAGCGAGTCGTCGACGAGTTTCCCGTTCCCTCGGACCGCTGGCGTCACTTCGACGACGAGAACCAGCGCAAGTACGGAGGCGGCGCAATGGAGATCGAGCTCGGGCCGACCATCCGCAACGTGCTGTCAGAGTTCAACTCCTCCGCATTCGTTGAATTCTTGCAGATCTTGACGGGCATCGAGGAGCCCCTTATCCCCGATCCTCACTATCGCGGTGGAGGTCTCCACCAGATCGAACGGGGTGGCTATTTGGAAGTCCACGCGGACTTCAACCGACATCCCACCTTCGGACTCGACCGGCGCGTCAATGTCCTCGTGTACCTCAACCGCGACTGGCAGTCCGAGTGGGGAGGTCAGCTGGAGCTCTGGGACCCGTCCATGTCACGCGCAGTACGGCTGATCGAACCCCAGTTCAACCGCACCGTCATTTTCTCAATCACGGACACCGCCTTTCACGGTCATCCTTATGCGCTGCGGTGCCCGACCGGCCGGACCAGACGGTCATTGGCCTTCTACTATTACTCGAACGGCCGCCCGTCCGATGAGCACTCGGAGGTTCATTCGACTTTGTTCCAGGGAACTCGGCGTGCTTCAGTACCGGAGCCCGGCCCGGGTTCCTGACGGAGATGTCGGATCCCCTCTCGCTGCACTATCCGGAAGCCGTGCTCGCCGCTCGCGAGCGGGCAAGGGCCGAAGGGTCCTTCCGAGAGCGCGTGCGGTACGACCTGGTGGACCGACCCCATCACTCGGTGGGACTACTGGCGGCTGCGGACCTGGCTCGATTCACCGGTGTCGACACCATTGTGGCCGTCGAGTTCGGAGTCGCGGAAGGAGCTGGTCTCCTGAATCTGTCCGACGTAGCTCGAGAAGTGGTCGACGAGACGGGTGTCGACATTGAGGTGGTCGGCTTCGACTCCGGCTCCGGACTCCCGGCCCCAATCGACTATCGGGACCACCCCGAAATCTGGGCTGAGGGTGACTTTCGGCTGCCGGACATCGAGCGGCTGCGTCAGAACCTGGCTGCCGGGACAGAACTCGTTCTCGGCCCCGTCGCGGAGACGGTCCCGATCTTCGTCGATTCGCTCGACGGGCGGGTGATCGGGTTTGTCAGTTGCGACCTCGACTATTACAGCTCGACGAGGGAGGCCCTTGGCCTGTTTGACGCACGACCTGAGCAACTGCTCCCAGTGGTCATCACCCACTTCGATGACGTGCTCGGCGGAGCCGGGCGGATCGGGAGCCTGTTTCGTACGGAAGCGGCCGGGCAACGTCTCGCCATTGATGAATTCAATAATGGGCATTCGCTGCGTCACTTCGACCCCATGAGGATCCTGCGGCATCGGCGGGTTCTCGATCGTGAGCTCTGGATGGAGCGGATGTACGCCTTACACGTCCTCGATCATCCGCTCCGCAATGCTGGTCGCGGCCGGCCCCCGCTGTCGATGGGCCAGCACGCCCGGACGTCAGAATTCGAGTGGCCCTTCTGAAGCACCCGAGCGAGATCGACTGTCTCCACTCCAGCCTGGGTGTGAAGTCGGTCATACGGTTTCTCAGCGCGGATCTGGCGGAGGCGCTCGCACGGAGATCCTGACTCTCTGGCCCTTCTTGGTCGCTAGGTAGTGCACGATCCTGCGCACACCCGCACGTGAAGGGCGGGTCGAAGGCTGCGCTGTCGATTGGTCGCCGACTTGACGCAGAGGACGCGTCTCCGAAGTTGGTGGTCAGAGCACTAGCCGGTTGCTAATCGCGAGCGCTGGGCGCGGGTGCGACTCAAGCATCGGACTCAGCAGTGCCCGTTGTAGGTGGTTCCGAACTGGTTGTAGCAGGGGTGAGCGGGCGTTGTCACGTAGTGGTACACCGCGCCGCCGATGACAATTAGTGCTACCGCGACAACGAGAACCGTGAGGATCACTTCGACCGTTTGGTTCAGTGTTCGCGGCCGCTCCTCGGGTTGCTCGTCTGGGGACATCGGGGCGATCAGACGACGGAGTGCAGTGTTGAACTGGGCCACATGCTCCTCCGGTTTCATCGTGTGGACGAGGAATCGGCACAGAGTGTAGCCAAGGGCGTACCTGTGACGAAACGGGTCGCGGCTGGAGTAAGACAGTCCTGTTAAGACGATGATTGACGAGGCAAGGCAAGTTGGGGGGCGGGCTTTCACCGGCCAAGCCCCACCCCACTAACGGCGGATACGCGCCCGATCACCTGCGGAGCCTCTTCTTCGTGCTACTCGATCACGAGGAGGACGACGCCGAGGCGAACCGAGATCGTGTGGCCCTTACCGTGTCGACCCGCTGTGGTGGTCTCCGGCTGCATCGACGCACGGACAACTTGGACCGAGCCACCGGCGCCTTGAACTGGGCGTCCGGCAAGCCTCGACCACGCGCCATCGCTCTGAAGAAGATCCGCGATCACATCCGAGTGGGCCAGGAGGAACTCGACACGGAAACTGGGTGGCTGCACCGCCGCACCGCCGACCATCAGCCGATCACCCGACAGCCGACCATCAGCCGATCGCCCGACAGATGGTGAGTAACGCTCGCAGCACTCCGTAGGGTGAACGTAAGCTAACACCATGGAGACAGCAGCCAAGCCGGCAACGCGTCGGACGGGGTCCGCAGGATCTCTGGCTCCGGGGTCAACGGAGGAGGTGGGTGCCCCGCCGAACGGATTGCGTTCTCGCCTCCGTTGGGTGGAAGTGGCGGTGGCCGTTGGTGTCGCCGCTTGCGTACTTGTTGTCCACGATCTGACCTACTTGCTCCAGTCCCCATATTGGCTGGACGAGGCATGGGTAGCCGAATCCACCCGGTTGTCCATCGGCCACCTCCCCAAGGTGACCGAGGTATCACCGATCGGCTGGTCGTTCCTTCTTCGGCTCATGCCTGCCGGAGCGCAGGATCAGCGGTTGGTTCCGCTTCTGTTCGCAGCCGCGACAGTGCTCGCGGCCTACGCCTTCGGACGTTCGCTCCGCCTCATCCCGATCGTCACCGGGATTTTCGCCGCCGGAGCGGCTCTGCTCGTCCCGGCGATGCTCGTCCGAAACGACCTCAAGGAGTACACCGCCGACGCATTCGTCGCCGTACTCGCCCTGGCCCTGGTGTCTCGATTAGAGGCTTCCTGGTCGCGACGACGACTCGTCACTCTCTGCACGGTGTTTGTCGTCTGCGCGCTGATCAGCCACGTGACCCTCCTTGTTGCTGCCGCCGCACTGCCCTGCCTCTGCGTGACGCGGTTGGCTCGCCGACGTCGTGGAGAGTTCATCGAAGCGGCGGTGGCGACAGTTGCGACCGGCCTTCTCCTACTCGTCATCTACGTGGTCCTCGACGGGGGAACACGGACCCAGGATCTCAGGCACTACTGGCAAGCGTATTTCCTACCGAATGGTTTTCACGCCTCGCTCAGTTACATCAACGCCCACCTTCATGCTCTTCTGCCCTACTTCGGGGTGAACCACCTTTACCTTCTGGTGGGTTTCGTCCTGCTCGGCCTCGTCGTGGTCGCCCGCCAGGGCCGCTGGGCGACCGCGGCCATCCTCCCTATCCTGTTCGCGGAAGTCGTGGTCCTCTCGGCGCTCCAGCGATATCCGCTCTTGGATGAGAGGACATCGACTTTTCTCATGGTGACTTCGATGGTGATCGCCGCCATTGGTGTCGTCGGCGTCGCCGATTGGATCGCTCGGCGGGTAAATTGGATTGCCGCTGCCGCAGTCCTCGGGATCGTGGCCACCCTCTACATCCTTGCCGCCCTGCCCTTCGTGCGTGGGCACCTTGTGCCGGCCGAAGATGTGAGATCGCAGGAGGCATATGTCGCCGCTCACGAACGGCCCGGTGATGTTGTCCTCGTCAACGAGGGAGCAAACTGGGGCTACGCCTACTATGGCCACGCCCAGCCAGAAGTGGTCAAGACGCCAGGCATCGGTTATGCCCTGGTCTACCCGCCATCGGATCACATCGTCACACTCGTGCCTGGCACGCCGACGCCCACCATCGACGCAGCTGTGCCCGCTGCCATGACGCTTGCAAAGAAGCGTCCCGGCGACACGGTATGGATCGTGCTCAACCATGAGGAGCCCGGAGAAGACGCCGAATGGCAGGCCGCCTTGGCCCCCTTCTCCCCCCACTCAGTTGAGGTGGCGCCGCAGACCTATGTGAATTACATCGACACGAAAACGTCGCGGACGCACGCTTCCCCCCCACATTCTTCCGTCTCCCCACCGGGCTCTCCAGCAGCGATTGTGAAGACGAAGAAGTCCAAATACGGCACGATCCTTGTGGACAGCAAAGGGAGAACGCTCTACACCTTCACGAAGGGTGGCAAACCGGCGACCTGCGTGACATGCGGACAAACCTGGAAACCATTACTCGCGCCGGTCGGCGCCTTCTCGCTCACCGGAGGCTCCGGAGTGACAGATCTCGGAAAGAGCGCCTCTGGCACCGTTGTCACATATATGGATTACCCGCTGTCCCGATATTCCGGCGATACAGCCCCAGGTGAAGTGAAGGGCAATGGCATTCACAGCGACGGTGGCGTCTGGTATGTGATCAAGGTTGGTGAAAACATAGCGCCAAGCGTGGCGACAACGAAGAATTCCAAATACGGCAAGATCCTTGTGGACAGCGAAGGCAGAACGCTCTACACATTCACGGAGGGTGGCAAACCCGCGACCTGCGTGACGTGCGGGCAAGCCTGGCGACCACTACTCGCGCCCACGAACCTCTTAGCGCCTAGGGGAGCCTCCGGAGTGACAGGTCTTGGCAGGAGCGCCTCTGGCACCGTTGTCACTTTTATGGGTTACCCGCTGTCCCGATATTCCGGCGATACAGCCCCAGGTCAAGTCGACGGCAATGGCGTTCACACCGACGGTGGCGCGTGGTACGTGATCAAGGTTGGTGAGAAACCCGGAACGGCCATCCATGGGTGATGCAGAACTGGCTGCGCACAGCCACGTCGAGGCATTCGCACGCTCCTGAACTGGCGGGTAGCGGGTCTCGATGTCGTCGCCACCCTCCTGGCCTGCGGCCGACTCAAGCAAAAGGTCCATGAGCGGTGCCCTATGATGTCGCCCGCATCTGACGAGGCGTCAGATCCGGGGTCGCCAGCCACGTGGAGGCAGCAATGGAGTTCGAATTCTCGCCTGAGCAGTTCGCCTTCGTGAAGGAGGTGGAGACCTTCCTCGACGCCAACGACGATCCCGATGTCTTCGACCTGACCAGGGAGAACATGGCTCAGATCGTCGACACGCCCAAGCGGCGCGCCTTCATGGCCTCAATGGGCGAGCGGGGCTGGCTCGGTATGACCTGGCCGAAGGAGAACGGCGGCTCCGAGGGCGAGGGCGTCTACGAGTACCTCTTAAATGAGCAGCTGGCCGGTCGAGGCGGGCCCCAGATCGGCAAGGGTGTCGGCATTGTCGGCAAGACGATCATCCGCCACGGCAACGAGCGACTGAAGGCGGAGTTTCTCCCCAAGATCCTCCGCAACGAGGTCGAGTTCGCCGTCGGCTACTCCGAGCCGAACGCCGGCTCCGACGCGGCTTCCATGCAGCTCAAAGCCACCCGGGACGATGGGGGCTGGATCCTCAACGGCCAGAAGACCTGGACCACCTCTGCCCACTTCGCCGAGTGGTACTGGGTGGGGGGCCGCACCGATCCCGAGTCCAAGCACGCCGGGATCACACTCTTCCTCGTGCCGATCGACCAGCCCGGCATCACGGTCAACGCCATCTGGACCATGGGCGACGAGCGCACCAACGAGGTCTTCTTGAACGACGTCTTCGTGCCGGACGACTACGTGGTGGGCGAGGTGGGTCGGGGATTCCAGTACATCTCGGAGGCGCTCGACCTCGAACGCTTCACCATGTTCACCCTCTCGCCAATTCAGCAGCGCTTCGAGCTTTTGGTGGAGTACGTGCGGACGACGGAGCGTGACGGCGTCCCGATGAAGGACGACCCGGTGATCCGCCAGCGCCTGGCCCAGCTGGCCACGCAGCTCGAGGTGGCCCGGGTGATGGGTCTGAAGTTCGTCTTCGAGTCGTCGAAGGGCGGGGCGGCGCCCACGGCCGAGGCCTCGGAATACAAGCTCTTCGCCACAGAGCTCTCCAAGCGTCTGGCCAACGCCTCCATGGACATCGCCGGCCCCGGTTCTCAGTTGCGGGTCAAGACTCAGGAGGCTCCGATGGAGGGCCGGTCCGAGTCGACCTACCGCTACACCGTGATCGACACCATCGGTGGCGGGGCGTCGGAGATCCAGAAGAACATCATCGCCCGGCGCAAGCTCGGTCTGCCGAAGAACTTCTGAGGTGGCTGGGTCTCCTGCTGCTGCCGGTCCCCTCGAAGGGATCACCGTGCTCGACCTTTCGACGGTCGGACCGGCGGCGCGCTGCACGCGCCTCCTCGCGGACTACGGCGCCCTGGTGGTGAAGGTGGGCCCGGTCCCTTCGGCCGACGCGGCGCCGATCGTGCCGCAGTACTTCGCGTACAGCGGCCACCGGGGCATGCGCCGGGTGCTGGTCGATCTGAAGGACGAGGAAGGTAGGGAAGCCTTCCTGTCTCTGGCCGGCAGGGCCGACGTGGTGGTCGAGAGCTTCCGTCCCGGTGTCGTGGACCGGCTCGGGGTCGGGTACTCCGCGGTGTCGGCGCGCAACCCCGGGGTGATCTACTGCTCGACCAGTGGCTACGGACAAGAGGGCCCGTCTGCACAGTGGGCCGGGCACGACATCGACTACCTAGCGGTGGGCGGCTATCTGGCAATGAGCACGCCCGGGGTCGATGGCGCGCCGCCGCTGCCGGGTGCGACCGTTGCCGACGCCGCGGCGGGGGGCATGCACGCTGCGCTGGCCATCACGGCTGTGCTGGCGGGACGGGTCACGACGGGCCGGGGCGGGTACCTCGACGTGTCGGTGGCCGAGGGCGTGCTGTGGCTGACGTCTTTGGCGATTGATGAGCAGCTGGCGTTGGGTGGGGACATCGTTCCGGGGCACGACGTGTTATCGGGGCGCTACGCCTGCTACGGCACCTACGCGACGTTGGACGGGAAGTGGCTGGCCGTCGGGGCCATTGAGGCGAAGTTCTTCGCCAATCTCTGCGCCGCGTTGGGTTGTCCGGAATTAGCGTCGTCACAGCTGGATGACGACGCGCAGCCGGGCATACGGGAAGCTTTGGCCGCTGCGTTCTGCACGCGGACCCGGGACGAGTGGGTCGCGGTCCTGGCGGGGGCCGACACCTGCGTCGCGCCCGTGCTCGAGATCTCCGAGGTAGCCGACTACCCGCAGTTCGTCAACCGGGGGGTCGTGGGTGTGGCCACGCATCCAACAGAGGGCGAGCTGTCACAGCTGGCGCCGCTGCTGGCCGGTATGGAGCGACCCCAGTCTGCGGCGCCGCTGGCGCTGCCCGCTATGGCGCAGACGGATACGGAGCATCTCTTGAAAGAGGCCGGTGTGGACGGCGAGACAGTGGCCCGCTGGGTAGCGCGGCAGGTCGTGGCATGATCGGCGACGCGCTGCAGGAAGCCCGTGACCTGATCGGCAAGGAGCAGTACCACGAAATCGGGGAATTCCCGGTCGAACGCGCTTACGTTTGGACCTCGTGCGCTTCGGTCGAGAACGGCAACCCCCTCTACTGGGATGACGGGGTTGCCGGCGCACTGACCGGAGGCCCGGTGGCACCGCCGTCCATGGTCTCGGTGTGGTTCCGGCCGCACCATTGGGCACCGGGACGGACCGAGGAGGCGCTGCCGCTGCAGGTCCACTTCGACCTGAAGGAACGGTTCGGCCTGCCCGAAGCGGTGATGACCGACAACACGATCGAGTTCCACACGCCGGTGCGGATGGGTGACGTCCTGCGAACGCACCAGGTGCTGCGCTCGGTGAGCGACGAGAAGACGACGAAGCTGGGGACCGGGCGCTTCTGGGTGATCGACGTGATCTATGCGAACCAGAACGGTGACCTGGTGGCCGTCGAGTCCTACACGGGTTTCGGGTACAGACGAGCAGCTGCCCCGTGACCACCGCCCTGAAGCCGCAACGCCTCTTCAGCGACGTCGAAGCGGGCGAGGAGCTCCCGGCGCTTCGTTATGAGGTCACCGCGACGACGGTCGTGCTGGGTGCCCTGGCCACACGGGACTGGCGCCCCATGCACCATGACAAGGACTTTGCGGTCGAGCGCAACGGGACTCAGGACATCTTCTTGAACACGCCCAACCAGGCGGCGTGGTTCGAGCGCTACCTGACCGACTGGAGCGGACCGCATGGCCGGCTGGGCCGGGTGACCTTCCGCATGAAGGGATCGGTGTTCCCGGGCGACACCATGTCGCTCACTGGGGTGGTGGAGTCGACCGAGGTGGACGCGGTCGGATGTGGCTTCGTGTCCGTGGCCGTGACGCTGTCCGTCGACGGCGACGTCAAGACCACCTGCGCCGCCCGCCTGGCGCTGCCCCGGACCGACGACGACAACCCCTGGGCGCGCCGCGGCGACGAGTGGCGGCCGTCGCCGTGAGAACTGTGCCCATGTCCATGTGCATGTGCCCCCGAACAGGAGAGAGACGCTGAGTGTTGGACCTTGATTTCGACCAGGAACAGGAGCTGTTGCGCCAGACGGTGCGCGACGTCCTCGGGCGGCACTGCCCCCTCGAGGTGGTGCGCGCAATGGAGGACGACCCAGTCGGCTACCCGAAGGCGCTGTGGACCCAACTCGCCGAGCTCGACCTGATCGGGCTGCTGCTGCCTGAGGAGTATGGCGGCTCGGGGATGACCCTCGTAGAGGGTGTGGCGCTCTACGAGGAGCTAGGCCGCGCCCTGGCCCCGACGCCTCACTTCGTGAGCGCGGTGATGAGCGGGGGCGTGCTGGCCGCTGCCGGGAACGACGCCCAGAAGGAGCACTGGCTGCGGCCGATCGCGTCGGGTGAGGCCATCCTTACCCCAGCTTGGCTCGAGCCCGAGAACGGCTTCTCGTCCCGGGGTGTGGAAGCTCGGGCCGAGACTTCGGCCGCGGGTTTCCTTCTGAACGGGGTGAAGCGCCACGTCGCCTTCGCCTCGGCAGCCCACCGGCTCGTGGTGCTGGCCCGGACCGGCGGCGCGCCGGAAGCCCTCGACATGTTCCTCGTCGATCCCGCAGCGAGCGGCGTGGTGCTGCGCCAGCAGTTCAGCATCTCCTCCGATTCCCAGTACGAGGTCACGCTGACGGACGTCGTCCTGACCGAAGATGACCGCATCGGACTGTCCGGTAGCGGGTGGTCCACTTGGCAGCACGTGCTCGAACCGGCGTTGGTGCTCCTGGCAGCGCAGGCGGTGGGCGGGGCAGGCTACGCGCTGGAGATCACCACGCAGTATGCCAAGGACCGCCACCAATTCGACAAGCCGCTCGGCGCCTTCCAGGCCTTGGCGCACTACTTGGCCGATGCCGTCACCAATCTCGACGGCGCCGAACAATTGGTCCACGAGGCGGCCTGGGCCGGCGCGACGGGCCGACCCCTCGGGTCATTGGCGCCGATGGCCAAGCTGTTTGCGTGCAGCACTTTCCGCGACATCACTGCAATGGCGCAGCAGCTCTTCGGGGGCATAGGGTTTACGCTCGACTTCGACATCCAGTTGTACTTTCGGCGGGCCAAGCAGCAGCAGCTGATGTGGGCCAACGACCGCGCTCTCGAGGAGGCGGTAGCGGGCGCCCTCTTCGATTAGCCGAACGGATCTTTGGGCGCTCTCTGCTTCGTGGGGCCGCGCGGATTTCGCGAGGAATCCGCCTCGGCCCGGAGGATGGCATGGCTGGAATCCCCTTCAGAGGACTGTTCGGTGGCGAAGGACCGCCCGCGGCGCGTCCCCTTGGTAACTTGCAGCCGCCATGGCGCGCGACACGCTGAGCATCGAGGAGGCCCGTCGCGTCGCCCTCTCGGCACAAGGTCTCCGGGGCGCCCGTATGACCACCGGGGGTGTTCCCGCCATGGTGCGCCGGCTCGGCGCCGTGCAGCTCGACACCATTTCGGTCCTGGCGCGCTCGCACGAGCTGGTGGCCTACGCGCGCCTCGGGGCCATCGGGCGGGACAGGGTGGAACGGGCCTACTGGGGCCCGAAGAGCGCCACGTTCGAGTACTGGTCGCACGCCGCCTGTGTGGTGCCGCTCGAGGACTGGCCGGCGTATGCGTTCAAGCGTCGGGCCCGGCGTGCCAAGGGCAAGCGTTGGCATGTGTTGCAGGAACGCGACCAGACGACCGGTGAAGTGGTGGCCCGGCTGCGCGCCGAGGGCCCGCTGACGGCCAACGAGCTCGGCGGAGCGAAGAAGGGAGGGCCGTGGTGGGACTGGTCCGAGACCAAGATCGCAGCTGAATGGCTGCTGGACATCGGGGAGTTGGTCTGCCGCGAGCGACGCGGCTTCGCCCGGGTCTACGACCTCGCCGAGCGCGCCATCCCCGAGGATCTCCTCGCTCAGGAGTGGAGCGACGACGAGTGCGCCCGCTCTCTCGTGGCGGCTGCCGGGCGCTCGCTCGGCGTGGCGACGGAGGCCGACCTGGCCGTGTACCACGGCCTGCCGCGGGCCCTGGCCCGGACGACCCTGGCCTCCTCGGGTTTGACGAAGGTTGCGGTGGAGGGATGGCGCCAGCCCGCCTACGCCGATCCCGGCGTGCTCGAAGCGGTAGGCACCCGGATGCGGGGACGGAGCGTCCTCTTGTCCCCGTTCGACTCGCTCATCTGGTACCGGGAACGCCTGGAGCGCCTTTTCGGCCTGCGCCACCGGCTGGAGGCCTACACCCCGAAGGAGAAGCGCATCTACGGCTACTTCGCCATGCCTGTGCTCGCCGGCACGCGCATCGTCGGGCTCGTCGACCCGGGCCGGCGGGGCGAGGTGCTGGTGGCCAAGCAGGTCACGCTAATCCGCCCGGGTGCCGCGGCGCAGGTGGCGCAAGCGCTGCTCGAGGCGGCGTCGTGGGTGGGATGTACAGAGTGCGAGATCGAGCGGGTCGAGCCGGCGTCGGCCCGGGCGGAGCTGGAGGAGGCGGTTTCGGCCCGGCGCACCTGAGCCGGGGCTCCTGCGGCGTGGCGTCTTCGGATCACCCGAGTTGCTCGAGCACCTTGGCAGAACGGCGCAGCGTTGTCCCATAGCCGTAATCGGCGGCGGTGGTGTGTGCCCGGTGGAGCAACCTGCACGCTCGGTCGAGGTCCCCGGGCTTGCCACGCTCGAGGAGCATGCGCGCCCAGTTGAGGTCCGTGCGCGCGCCGAAGCATGAGGCTCCGATGCGTTCGCACAGGGCAGCGGAGTCCGCGAAGTATGCGTGCGCCTCGTCGAACCGTCCGAGCACCGTCGCCAATCCGCCGAGGTAGTGGCTCACGGGGCCCTCGGTGGTGACGTCGTTGTACGACAATTGGTCCGCCCAGGGACGGAGCTGCGCGAAGAGTGGCTCGGCCAGCCTCGGATCCCGGCACTCGACGGCGACCTCGGCGTACGTCACCATTCCGGACATCCAGCCCATGTCGTCGGGAAGCCGGAACCCTGCCTCCACGAACTGCTTCAGCACGCGGCCGGCCTCCTCGATCCGTCCGTCTTGCGCGTGCGCACTGGCCAGCACTGACACGAACGACGGGGTGCCCCGCTTTTCCGCCAGGGCCCGTTCGATCTGCGGGACCAGTTTCCCCATGGTGCCGCGTTGTGAGCAGATGGACAGGAACTGGGCTCCGAAGACACCGGTTGCGTCAGGCTCACCGGCCTCGGAGCCGACGCGGAAGGCCTCCGTGGCCCGGGTCTGCGCCTCGTCCAGAGCGCCGACCAGGAGGGCCCGGTCGGCTGCCGCGTACATCTGAGTCCAGGTGAGCGTCGGCTGGCGCAGCAGGCTGACCAGGAATTCGCCAATTTCGAGGCATCGATCGACTTCGTCGAAGTCCCCGGCGGAAGCGGCGGCGATGCGACGGGCGGTGACCGCCCAGAATTGCTGGACGGGATCGCCGACCCGCCTGGCCATCTCCAACGCGTCAGCCGACCGCACCAGTGACTCGTGGAGCAACGCAGGGACTCGGAGCGGGTCCCCGATGTGGTTCAGCACTCGAACAATGACGGATTCGTCACCCGAGGACTCTGCGATGTCGAGGGCTTCCGCCGCCACGGCGCGTCGGCGCTCCAAGGTGCTTCCGAACGTG
Organism: uncultured Acidimicrobiaceae bacterium; assembly: GCA_963719485.1. Lineage (GTDB taxonomy): Bacteria > Actinomycetota > Acidimicrobiia > Acidimicrobiales > RAAP-2 > Bog-473. The sequence goes on along the minus strand of OY970387.1, from coordinate 200,629 downwards.
AGTTCCTGGCAGAAGGTGGCCAGAACCAGTGCCCGGTCGACGTGGTCGGGTGGCAGTTGGTCGATCGCTGCTTGCAGGATCTCGACCTTTTCGGTGTCGAGTCGGCCGAAGGTGCTGACGCGGCCGCGATCGTTGGCCAACGCCGCAACGACGAGGCGGTGTGTGTCACCGAGTTCGGCCGCTCCACGTGCCGCATCGAGCAGGGTCTGCCGGAACGAAGGGTCTCCGGTCTGCCGCTGCGCGATGCCCAGGCCGGTTGTCAGGTCGAGCTCGAGCCGTGGGTCTCGGGTCCCTGCCCGCAGAAAGAGGTCCAAGGCCTGGGAGTAGTGGCGAAGGGCATCAGCGGGAGCGAGTCCGGCCAGGGCGGTGTCGGCCGCTCGCCGGGCGGCGTCGAGCGCGCGTGGGAGGTCGCCCGCTCGCGCCGTGAGGCTCCAGTGACGGGCGAGCTCGCCGGATCGGCGCTCGGAAGTGGCTCGGCACAACCTCTCCAAGGCTGTGGCCACGGTCCCGTGGGCCCGTGCCCGGCGGGTCGGTCCGAGGTCTTCGTAGAGGGTCCTCTGGATCAGCGCGTGGGCAAAGCTGTAGTTCCCGAGGGGACCGGGCAGCTCGCGGACGAGGGCTGCGGCCGCACAGGCATCAAGGACATCGAGCAGATCGTCCTCCGGAGTGCCCGTGGCCTTGGCCAAGAGCTCGAGATCGAACTCGACGCCGATCACCGCTGCCATCGACAGCACACGTTCGGCGTCTCTCCCGAGGTGGACGATGCGGGCATCGACGACCTGCCGCATGCTGTCCGGGAGTGCCGTACCTTCGAGCGTGTCAACCGCGACCCAGCGTCCCATCGCATCGCGGGTGATGGCTCCCGTCTCGAGCAAGTGTCGGAGCACCTCGGTCACGAAGAACGGATTCCCGTCTGTCTCGCGGGAGATGGCGAGAGCAAGGCGCTGCCCGGCTTCGTCGAGTGTGTGGCCGGCCACCGATTCCATGAGCGAGACCACTCCGGAATGGTCGAGTCCGCTCAGTGCGATATGCGCAACATCTCCGTGCCGTCGCAGTGCCCCCAAGGTCTCGACCAACGGGCCAGCCCGGAACAGGTCGCTGTCGCGGTAGGCGCCGATCACCAGCAGCCGCATCGGCCTCTCAGCAGCGATGATGTGTTGCAACAGCTGCAGGCTCGCCCTGTCGGCCCACTGCAGGTCGTCGAGGACGAGGACCACGGGCGTCTGGTTCGACATGGTCGCGAGCAGGTCGACCACGGAGGCAAAGAGCAGGTAGCGCTCAGCGTCGGTGCCGCTTGCCTTCGATGGCGCGGGCCCGTTGACGCGGTTGGCCAGGGAGGGAACCAGTTGAAGGAGCTCGGGCCCGTGGACAGCGGGTTGGCCCAGGAGTTCCTCGTCACTCGCATGGGTCAGGTAGTGGCCGAGTGCTTCGGCAAAGAGCTGGTAGGGGCTGGCGAGAACCTGCTCACAGTGCCCGAAGAGCACATGCGCGGTCCTCTCTTCGAAGGCGGTGCGGGCGGCTGCTGCCAGCAGGGTGGTCTTGCCCTGACCGGCCTCTCCGGAGAGCAGTAGGACCTCGAGTCCCTCGCCGCCGGCGACGCGCCTGCACGCGTCCCGCAGCGCTTCCACCTCTGCCTCCCTCCCGACCAGCCCATCGGTGGGCCGGACACGCAGGTGTCCGGGCAGGGGGATCCTCTGCATCTCGGTGGTCGGCGATTGGCCGGGACCGGCCTTCCTCGAGTTCGGGCCACCGGGCACCCAGTCCAACTCCGTCCGGTTCCGCAGTATCGACACCTCCAGGCTCGAGAGACGGGCACTCGGCGCGATGCCCAGGTCCGTGGCGAGCTTGTTCCGCAGGCGTTGATACGTCCGGAGGGCCTCACCTTGGCGTCCCGACCGGTAGAGAGCGACCATGAGTTGGGCCCAGCGAGCTTCCCGGAACGGTTCGGCGTCGACTGCGGCCATCAGCTCGGCAATCAGCCTCTGATGCTCACCGCACTCCAAGAGGGCGTCGAGGCGCTCCTCTTCCGCCTGCAGCCGCAACTCCCACAGGCGCGTCGCCTCGTTTCGACCGAGATCGCTGTCGGCGAGGTCGCCCAACGCTGGTCCCCTCCACAGCGTGAGAGCTTTGGACAGACCTTCCGCCTTCGCGGCGGGATCGTCAGCAAAGTCATGGGAGGCCCTCCGCAGGAGCCTCTCGAAGCGGATCACATCGACGCCTTGCGGATTGATCACCGCCTGGTAGCCGGGAGCGATCGTCTGGATGCACTCGGAGGGCAGGACGCGACGGAGATTCGAGACGTACCCGTGGATCGCCTTGATCGCCGTCCGCGGCGGTTGGTCGCCCCACAGCGCGAGGCTGATTTCGTCGCAGCTGACCACGGTGCCGCAACGGATGGCCAGCAGGGCCAGGGTTCCGCGCTCCTTGGGAGCGGTCAGACGAATGTCGCGACCGCCCGCCCGGATCAGCATCGGGCCCAGGACGGCGATCTTCACTTCTCCAACGGGGGATGCTCTGATCGGCGAAAGCCTAACGATGCCTGGGAGCTTCCTGAGAGCACGTTTGGCGCGAAAAGCGGGCCTGCGTGACAGCCCGACGCAACAGATCGGCGTCAGACGACCTGTTGCATCCTCGGTCAGGTGGCTGCGGAGCGTTCGGCGATCTTCTCGAACGTCCTGACGTCACCTCCGTAGGGCCCCGTCTGGTCCGGGTGGTGCACGACGAACTGCTCGAAGCCAAGCTCGATGTAGGGGCCGGCGAGGTGGTCGAACTGGTCGAGCGAGGTGATGACGGGTTCGGTCGGCGTCCACAGGACCACCTTGCCGATGCTCGCGGGGTCCCGGTCCGTCGACCGGCACGCCTCGTCGAGCAGGGGAAGCTGCCGGCGCACCGCTTGCAGCGTGGTCTCGGGCGTGCCCGGTCCACGCCCGGTGGGGCCGACGGTGACCCAGTTGCGGCCGTAGGTGGCGGCGAGCCGGAGGCCCTTGGCCCCGCCCGCGGCGATGGTGAGCGGGAGGGGGCGCTGCAGCGCGCCCGGCGTGCTGGGCGCATCGGCCGCGGTGTAGTGCGCCGTCGCCATCGACGTGCGTACCGCAGGTTCGCCGTCCACGATCGGCTGGAGCACCTGCAGGAACTCCGCGAAGCGCGCCAGGCGTTCGGCGGGCGTCCATGCCTTCTGCCCGAGCGCCGTCGCATCCAGGCCCTCGCTGCCCGGGCCCAGCCCGAGGTCGAGACGGCCGTCACTGACGTCGTCGAGCGCCAGCGCATCGCGGGCGAGCGTCACCGGGTGCCGGAAGTTCGGCGTGGCGACCAGCGTGCCGAGCCGGATGCGCGTCGTCACGGCCGCCGCCGCGGCGAGCACCGGTACCGCGGCGAGCCAGGGCCCGTCCGGCATGCCGCCCCAGCGGACGTGGTCGTAGGTCCACGCCGCGCAGAACCCGACGCGGTCCGCCCACTCCCACTGGCGACGTGCCTCGCTCCAGCGGTCGGAGGGCAGGATCACGAGGCCGATGCGCACAGTGCTGAACCTATACGTTGTCGAGGTGGCCAACGAGAGGGAAACGAAGCGGTGGAACGACGACAGGTGGGTGGCGTCGTGGCCCAACCGCGAACGGCTGACGGAAGCGCTGACTCCCTACGTGCTCTCGGCGGCCGCGGCCCAGCCCGGCCAGCGCGTGTGCGACATCGGGTGTGGCGGCGGCCTCCTGACCATCATGGTCGCCGATGCGGTGGCACCTGACGGTCGGGCCGTCGGTCTCGACGTGTCGGTTCCCCTCCTCGAGCTGGCCGGCGACCGGGCGCGGCGGGCCGGCGTGGCGAACGTGGAGTTCGTCGTCATGGACCTACAGATCGATCAGCTCGATCAGGAGCCCTTCGACCTGGGCGTGAGCCAGCTGGGTGTGATGTTCTTCGACGAGCCTCTGATTGGCTTCGGCGCCATCCGCGCCGCGCTGCGAACCGGTGCCCGCTTTGTGTTCGCCTGCTGGCAGGGGGTCGAGAAGAACCCGTGGCACCTGGCGACCGCGCTGCGAGGGGTGATCCCGTCGCCGCCGGTCCCGGCTCCGGGAAAGAGCCCGGTGGGTCCCTTCACTCTCGGGGACGACGAGTACGTGCGCGACATCCTGGGCGGCGCGGGCTTCACCGACGTGATGAGCACCAGCTACGAGATCACCGTCCGCGCTCCGGCCAGCGCGGTCGTGGACACCTCGTTGCTCCAGTTCATGGGCGTCGCGCCCGAGCGCCTGCACGAGGCGGAGACCATGGTCGAGCGCCATCTCGAGCAGTTCGTCGTCGGGTCCGACGAGTACGAGTACCCCATGGCGTTCCGGGTCTACGAGGCTGCCAACGGCTGATGGCCGGCTACAGCGGGACGCCCCTGTCCAAGAAGCTGGGGATCGTCGAGGGGTCGACGCTGGCGCTCGTCAGCGCGCCACCCGGCGTCATCTCCGGCCTGCCACCCGACGTGACCGTGAAGCGGCAGGCCCGCGGGAAGGCGGACGTCGTCGTCGCCTTCTTCACCGAGCGGCGTGAATTCGAGCGCCGCATCGAGGCCCTGGGCCGGATGATCTTCCCGTCCGGTGGCCTCTGGGTGGCCTGGCCCAAGCGCTCGTCGGGCCGGGCGACCACCATGGACGAACACGTGGTGCGCGAGGTGTCACTGCCGCTCGGGCTCGTCGACAACAAGGTCTGTGCCATCGACGAGACCTGGTCGGGTCTGCGCGTCGTGTGGCGACGCGAGCGGCGCAATTAGAGGAAGCCGACCCGCGACAGCGGCCAGATGCGCATGTCGACCTTGCCGACGATCGTCGACTCGCGGATGGGGCCCCAGTAGCGGCTGTCGCAGGACTGGGGCCGGTTGTCGCCCATCACGAAGGCGTCCCCGGCGGGGACGCGGTAGGCGTGGTGCAATGAGTAGGCGTTTCCCGAAGGCCCCGGGTAGGTGTCGTCCCGGACGTCCGCTGGGAGGTACAACTCGGGGAGGACGTGTCCGTCGATGGAGACACGGCCGTCGTTGAGCGAGATGGTGTCGCCCGGAAGGCCGATCACGCGCTTGACCAAGTCCGACACCGGCGGTCCCGCGCAGTTCTCGTTCGGTGGCGTGGAGAACACGACGATGTTGCCGCGGTCGACCCCGTGGAGGTGGTAGCTCAGCTTGTCCACCACGATCCGGTCCCCGATCTTGAGGGTGGGCTCCATGGAGCCCGAGGGGATGGAGTAGGTGGCGACCACGAAGGTCCGCAGGAGGACGGCGACGACGATGGCGATGACCACGACACCGACCGTCTCGACGATCCAGCGGGAAGAGGACTGTTTCCCGTCGGCGTCGTCCGCCGGGGACAGCGCGTCAGCTGGCTGCTGGTCCCCGTCCATGTCCCAAGAAGTATGGCGCGATGGCCCTTCCGCGGTGGGGCACGGCCGGTCTGTCACGCCCGCGGGGCACAATGGGCCCGTGGTACGCGCGGTGATCTTCGACTTCTACGGCACCCTGGCCAGATTCGCCGACACGACCGTCCCCAACTACGAGACCGTCTTCGCCGCCCACGGCTACCGGCCCGAGCGATCGGTCCTCGACAACTACTTCGCACGTTACGACGGGGTCGAGCACGCGGAGCATTCGGTCAACGAGGAGGCCTACGAGGCCTGGGTGCGGGGGCGCCTGCGCGAGCTCACTGGTGCCTGTGGCGTGCCTGATCCCCACGTCGCGGACCTCATCGACGCCCTGCGCGCGTCGGACCAGGGACCGATGGTGCCCTATCCGGAGGCGGCGGCGACGCTGTCGTCGCTGCGGGAGGCGGGCCTCGCAATCGGCGTCTGCTCGAACTGGGGCTGGGAGCTCAACGGGTTTCTCGAGCAGGTCGGACTGCTCCACCTGGTCGACGTCGCGGTGACCTCGGCGCGCGCCGGCTCGCGCAAGCCGCATCCCGATATCTACGCCGAGTCGATGGCCGCGCTGGGCGTCGACGCGGCGGACGTCGTGTTCGTCGGCGATTCGTGGGAGCCCGACGTCCGGGGCCCGCGGCAGCTCGGGATGACGGCGGTCCACGTCTGGCGCGCCGAGGATCGGGAGGGACGGCTCCCGCCGGTGCTCGAGCCCGGCGACCACCGGGTGGGGGACCTGACCGGCGTTGTCGAGATCGTCGCCCGGGTAGGGAGCGGGGTGCCCCTACCCGCCGCGGGGCCAACGGATGGTGAGCGGATCGGGGGTCCAGTCCGGCCATGACGGGTTCCCGACCACAAAGCCATGGCTCAGGACCGCCACCTCGCGGGGTCCGGCACGCCGCGTGTTGTCGTAGACGGTGGCCGCGTCGGCCAACGTGATGGCGTCGGCGACCAGCGACCAGAGCCGGCGGTAGCGGCCCCGGATCTTGTCCTCGGGTACCGCGTGCCCGCCCCCGGCCACCCGCGCCGCCACGCGGGCGACGGCGAGGTCCTCGGGGACCATGACGACGGGTAGCGCGATGTAGTACCCAGCTGCGCCCGCCTCTCGGAGGAGGTCGAGCTTCGAGGCGTGCGAGAACACGGTCTCGGCGATCAACGGCTGGCTTCTTTCGATCAGCGCCGACCGGGTCGCGGCCGCGACGCGCGCCGCTTCGTAGGAGTGGGCTTCGGGGTCCTCGGGCCAGCGCTGCTCCGCGATGGCGTCGGCGTTGACGAAGCTGGTGTCGGGGAGGACTGGCGCCAAGGTGAGCCTGACGAAGGTCGACTTGCCCGCGCCGTTCGGCCCGACTACGAGGTCGAGGCGCATTGTGGTCGGGTCAGTCCAACAGGGTCGTGGTGCCGTCGGGCTCGTAGCGCCGGAGGCGGCCGTCGTCGTCGAGGGCAACCGTCACCACGCCCTCGCCGGCGAGCACATCCCCGTATTGCACCGTGCGCAGGCGCTCCGCGATGGCGGCGTCCACCTCGGCGTTGACGACCAGGCGCTCCTCGGGGCTCAGCTCGACGAGGGGGAGCGTCCCGTCGAGTGCCGCCTCGACCCGACGGCGGGCGGTGGAGTGGTGGGTCGACACCGTGCGCCCGACGCGGGCCCAGTGGTCGAGCTGCTGCTTGGTCGAGCGGCTCTGGCGGGCACCTTCGACCGCCGCCGCGTCGACGAGATCGGCGGCGAACCGGGTGACTCGGTCTGCGGCCATGCCAGCCTCCAGTCCTCCTGTTTCTCTTCGAGACAAGTGTAGCAGTGTGCTACGACGTTCCGACCGGCGGCCTGCCGTTCTCGGCCAGGCCGGCGGCCAGGGCCGCCCGGTCGCCGTCGGTGAGCAGCTCGAAGCGGAAGGCGGTGCTGCCGAGCGGCCGCCACCAGATCGGGTCGTCGCAGGCCCAGGCCTCGGCCCGCAGTCCCACCTTGGTGATCTTGCCCGTGGCGGTCTGGGGGAGCGAGGGCGAGACGCGGACGTAGCGGGGCAGCCATTTCGGCCCGAGGTCGGGCTGGGCCGTCAGCCATTCGGCGAAGGCCTCAGGGTCGAACGTCTTTCCCGGCACCGTCTCGAGCGCCGCCATGACCTGGTCTCCCGCGCCCGATGCCGTGTCGGGGACGGGGTAGACGGCGGCCACGGCCAGGTCCGGATGGCGGGAGATGATGGCCTCGACCGGACCGGCGGCGAAGTTCTCGGAGTCGACGCGCAGCCAGTCGCCGGTACGGCCGGCGAAGTAGAAGAAGCCGTCCGGGTCCACGTAGCCGAGGTCGCCCGTCCAGTACCAGCCGCGGCGCAACCGTTCCTGCTCCGCGTCCGCCCGCTGGTAGTAGCCCTCGAAGCTGCCGCGGCCGCTGCGGTTGACGATCTCGCCGATGGCCTGGCCGGCGTTGAGCAGGCGCCCCTCCGCGTCGATCTGGGCCGGCGGGCACTCCTCGCCCGTCTCGGGGCTGATGACGGCGAGGTCGACGCCCCCGACCGGTTTGCCGAGGGCGCCCTTGGGCATGCCGAGCACCGGGTTGACCGCCGCACCACCTTCGCTCTGCCCGTAGCCCTCAATCAGGTAGCACCCGAAACGGGTGCGGAACCGGTCACGGTCACGCACCGACGCCTCGGTGCCGAACGCGCTCTTCAACGTGTTCTCGCCGTCGTCGGGCCGCTCCGGGGTGGCGAGGATGTAGGCGATCGCCTTGCCCACGTAACTGAACTTGGTGGCGCCGTAGCGGCGCACGTCGTCGAGGAAGGCCGAGGCGCTGAAGCGCGGGCGGGTGGCGATGGCCGCGCCCATCAGCACCGAGGGCCCCCACAGCGCCATCAGCGCGTTGCCGTGGAACAGGGGCATGGGGCAGTAGCAGACGTCGTCGGTCGTGTAGCCGTAGCCGGGGCCGGCCACCTCGGCGATGCCGGCCAGCCGGCCCTGCGTGCAGCGCACCGCCTTGGGCACGCCGGTGGTTCCCGAGGTGAAGATGAGGAGGTACAGCGCGGACTCGTCGATGCTGTCGGCGTGCTGAATGAGGCTCTCGGCCTCCTCGCTGCCGGCGAACCGCTCGATGAGCCTGTCGTAGGCCTCCGTGCCGATGACGAGGACCTTGTCGTCGTCGACGCCGAGGTCCAGCCCGTCGAGCAGCGCGGCGCCTTCGGCGTCGGTGACGATGATGGCGCAGTCGGTGGCCCGCACGTCGGCGGCCAGGGCCTCGCCCCGTCTGGTCAGGTTGATGCCGACGATGGCCGCGCCGGCCAGCGCGGCGCCGTTCAGCCAGAAGAGGTACTCGGCGCCGTTGGGCAGGAGCACGCCGATGTGGGGCTTGGCATCGGCGAACAGCGAACGGGCCAGCGCGCCGCGCGTGGCGCCTTCCTGCACAGCCTGACGCCAGGTCCAGCGCCCGTCCGCGTCCATGACCCCGGTGCGGTCGTCCTGGGCGCGGGCGACCAGCATGGCGGCGACGGTCGTCACGGGAGTGCCCAACCCGGGGTCCGGCGCACCAGGGTGCGGTCGATGGCGTCGACCCTGGGGGCGCCGCAGAGGTGCATGGTGCGGCGCAGCTCCGACTTGTACCAGCGCAGCAGCGCTTCCACGCCATCGGCGCCACCGGTGGCGAGCGCCCACAGCGACGGGCGCCCGATCAGGGTGGCCTTTGCCCCCAGCGCCAGTGCCTTGACCACGTCGGGGGCGCGGCGGACCCCACCGTCGACGTAGACCTCGGCTTGCCCGTCCACCGCGTCGACGACCTCGCCCAAAATGTCCGCGGTCGCAGGCGCGTCGGCGAGCTGGCGGGCACCGTGGTTGGACACCACGATGGCGGCGGCGCCGGCATCGATGCAGCGCACGGCGTCGTCCGCGCGCTGGACTCCTTTGACCACGACGGGGAGATCGCTCAGCCCGGCCAGCCACTCGATGTCGTCTGGCGACAGCGCGGGCTCGAACTCGTTCGTGACCACCGCCATGAATCCACCCTCGCGTGCGCTGTCGGTGCTGTCGCCCGCCAGGTTGGGCAGGGCCAGGTCGTCGGGCAGGTGCACGCCGATGCGCCACTCGCGCAGGCGGAGCCCGGAGACGGGGGCGTCGACGGTCAGGACCAGGGCGCGGTAGCCGTGGGCGGCGGCCCGGCGCACCAACTCCTCCGTGCGCGCCCGCTCCCGCAGGATGTAGATCTGCATCCACCGGGGCGCGTCCGGCGCGGCGGCCGCCACGTCCTCCAGCCGGCAGGTGGCGAGCGAGGAGAGGATGAGCAGGGCCCCGGCGGCAGCGGCCCCCCTGGCACAGGCCACCTCCCCTTCGGCGTGGGCGAGTCCCTGGATCGCCGTCGGGGCGATGGCCACGGGCGAACTGACCGGCGTCCCGAGCAGCGAGGTGGCCGGCGAGACCTCGGCGAGCCCGGCCAGCACGTGCGGGTGGAGCTGCCAGTGGCTCCAGGCCTCCACGTTGCCCCGGAGCAGCCGCTCGTCGTCGGCACCCCCCGCGTAGTAGGCGTAGGCCATCTCCCCGATGGCGTGCCGGGCGTCGCGCTCGAGATCGTCCAGGGAGAGGTCGGTGACCAGGGGGGCGGTGGCGCTCACGGGGACGGGGTTGTGCCCCGGCGCATCGGTGCTGGCAGGATGAGCGGGCACGGGCCGCATGGTAGGCGCGCCCGAACTCGTGGACAGCCGGAGGTGCAGTGCGTTTCTCGTATGCCGAGTCGATGACCGATCCGTCGTACTACGTCCCCCTGGCCCAGGCGGCCGAGGCCGCGGGCTACGACTCCATGGTCGTGCCCGACAGCATCTGCTACCCCGAGGTCTCCGACACCACCTATCCCTTCAACCCCGACGGGACCCGGGAATTCCTCGACGACAAGCCCTTCCTCGAGCCGTTCTCGCTCATCCCCGCCATGGGGACGCTGACCGAGCGCCTCCGCTTCGTCACCTTCGTCGTCAAGCTGCCGATCCGCCAGCCGGTGCTGATCGCCAAGCAGGTCAGCTCGACCGCCGTGCTGACCGACAACCGGCTCCTGCTCGGTGTCGGCACGAGTCCGTGGCCCGAGGATTACGAGATCTGCGGCGTGCCCTGGGAGCGCCGGGGCCAGCGCATGGACGAGGAGATCGCCATCATGCGCGGCCTCATGGCAGGCGGCTTCTTCGAGTTCCACGGTGAGATCTTCGATGTGCCGTCCATCAAGATGACCCCCTCCCCGAGCAAACCCGTGCCGATCCTGATCGGCGGTCATCACGAGGCCGCGCTGCGGCGGGCCGCCGTCGACGGGGACGGCTGGCTCCACGGCGGCGGGGACCCGGCCGACCTGCCCGGCTTGTTGGCGCGGCTGGCCGAGCTGCGCAAGGAGCACGGGACAGAGAGCAAGCCGTTCGAAGTCCACGTGATCTCGCTCGATGCGTACACGCCCGACGGGGTGCGCCGGCTTGAGGAGCTGGGCGTCACCGACGTGATCGTCGGTTTCCGCTGGCCCTACGGCATCGAACAGGACACCGAGTCGTTGGCGACGAAGGTCGACAATCTGACGCGCTTCGCCGACGACGTCATCGCCAAGGTCCGTTGAGAGGGAGGGACATGACCGACACACCGCTTTCCGCCCGGGAGTTGGGCCTCCGCTCCCGCGCTGCCGTGACCGCGGGTGACCGCGAGGGCTGGCTCGGCCTCTTCGCCGACGATGCCTTCGTGCAGGATCCCATCGGCCCCTCGGCTTTCGACCCCGAGGGCAAGGGCCACCACGGGCGCGCCGCCATCGCCGCCTTCTACGACACCGTGATCGCGTCGAGCGAGGCCATCAGCTTCGAGATCACCGAGTCCTACCTGTGCGGCGACGAGGTGGCTGACGTCGGCATCATCCGCACCACCTTGGCGGGCGGCACCCACCAGGCCATCGTCCACGGCGTCTACACCTACCGGACCGACGGCGCCGGCAAGATCGCGTCGCTCCGGGCCTATTGGGAGTTCGACGGGCTGGAGCTGGTGGAAGTCGGGAGTTGAGCACCGTGCGCGTCCAGGTCCACGAGGGACTCTTCACCGACGGCGACCCGCCGGCGCTGCTGGGGACCCGCTGCGACGCGTGCGGATCGGTCCACTTCCCGCGGGCCGACGCCTGCACCTACTGCGCCACCGAGGACCCCGAGCTGATCGAACTGTCACGCCGAGGATCCCTGTGGGCCTGGACCGCCGTCACGGCGCCGCCGCCGGGCTACCGGGGCGAGGTGCCCTTCGGTATCGGGATCGTGGAGTTGCCCGAGGGCGTGCGCGTCATCACTCGCCTGACCGAGCCCGACCCGGGTTCGTTGTCCTTGGGCCAATCGATGGAGCTGCGCATCGTGCCGCTGCATCGGGACGAAGACGGCAACGACGTGGTCACCTACGCCTTCGCGCCGGCATGACCGGCGTCACCGTGGCCGGCGTCGGTCTGCACCCTTTCGGCCGCTTCGACGGCGTGTCCACCACCGACATGGGCGTGGTGGCCGTGCGCGCCGCGCTGCGCGAGGCAAGTGTCGGCAAGGGCGGCTTCCAGGCGGCTTTCTGCGGGACCGCCTACGGCGGGGTGGCGACGGGGCACAAGGTGCTGAGCCGCCTGGGCATGACCGGCATGCCGATCGTCGACGTGGAGGCCGGCTGCGCCAGCGGCGGCGCCGCGCTCATGCTGGCGGCGGCGGCCATCCGGGCCGGGCAGTACGACACCGTCCTCGTCTTCGGCACCGAGAAGATGCCCAAGGGGATTATCCGCTCCTCGTTCTTCGACCCCTGGCAGGAGGAGGCCGGTCTGGCCGCCACGCCCGCCTTCTTCGGGCTGCGGGCGCAGCGGCTGTGCCTGACGTCCGGGGTCACCAAGGACCACCTGGCCCGCGTGGTCGTGAAGAACCGGCGCCACGGCGCCGCCAACCCCGACGCCATGTACCAGAAGGAGACGACCGTGGAGGCCGTGCTGGCCTCGCGCGTCGTGTGCGAGCCGCTCCACCTCTTCATGCTCTGCTCGCCCAACGAGGGCGCCGCCGCGCTGGTGCTGCGCCGTGCCGACCTGGTGGCTGACTCGACGCCCGTCACCCTGGCCGCCGCCGTGCTTCGCTCGCACATCCCCGGCTCCGTCCTCAGCGAGTCGACCCCGCTGGCCGGAGGTGTTGACGACGACGTGCCGGCGCCGACGACGCTGGCCGCCACCGACGCCTACGAGGAGGCGGGCCTCGGCCCGTTCGACCTCCACGTCGTGGAATGCCAGGACACCGACGCCGCCCGTGAGCTGGGCTCGTGCGAGGAGCTCGGTCTGTGCGAGCCCGGCGGCTCGGCCGCGCTGCTCGATTCGGGCGCCACCGTGCTCGGCGGCCGTCTCCCGGTCAACCCGAGCGGGGGGCTGCTCTCCAAGGGCGAGCCGCTCGGCGCGTCGGCGCTCGGCCAGGTGGTCGAGCTGGTGCGCCAGCTGCGGGGCGAGTGCGGGCCACGCCAGGTCGAGGGCGCCCGGGCCGCGCTGTCCCACACGGTGGGCCGCGGCGCCAACGCAGGCGTCGTCATCCTCACCCGCTAACCCATCCGGCGCAGCACGGCGGGCAGCTCGGTGAGCGCGGCCACCACGGCGTCGGGTCGGGGACCGTCTCCGGGGAACGGCACCGCGCCGTCGCGGTCGATCCACACCGACCGCCAGCCCGCGCCGTGCGCGCCGGCGACGTCGTTGACCGGGTGGTCGCCGACGAGCACGCAGACCTCCGGCCCGACGCCGAGCTCGCGCTCGACCACGTCGAAGATCCCCTTGTCGGGCTTTGCCACGCGGTGGTCCTGCGCGAAGACGACCGACTCGAAGTAGCCGCTCAGGCCGACGGTCTCGGGCAGCCGGCTCCCGTTGGAGAGCAGCCCCAGCCGGTAGTCGGCCCGGAGGGCGTCCAGGCCGGGGAGCGTGTCGGGGAAGAGGGCGGGGTCGCGGTCGCGGTGGGCGAAGTACGACGCACCCAACTGCCGCGCCAGTTCGTCGTCGGCGGCCTCGTCACCGCCCTCGGCCGCCCGCCGGCGCGCCAGCGTCCGGGCGAAACCGTGGACGCGGCAGCTCGGACAGCGACCACACGTCGGGCATGGCGTCGGCCACGAAGGTGCGGTCGACCTGCAGGTCCTGCCAGCGCAGCGCGTCGGCGAACGCGCCCGGCCGGGCGGCGCGCAACTCCGCCGCCGTCGCCATCAACGCGTCGCGCATCACGCGCTCGAAGTCCCACAGTGTCTGGTCCCCGTCGAAGAGGACGGCCTCGATCACGGCGCGACGAGGACGACCTTGCCGAACTTGGCGCCGGCGCCGAAGCGGTCGTAGGCGGCCTGCGCCTCCGAGAGCGGGAAGATCTCGTGCACCGGGACCTGCAGGCTCCCCGCCACCAGCGCCGGCAGCACGTGGGCGGCGACGTCGGCCGCCACCTCGGCCTTCTCGCGCCGGCTGCGGAGACGGAGGGTGGAGCCGCCGATGCGGACCCGCTTCTGCATGAGCTGCATCAGCTCCACCTCCATGCGCCCCCCGCCACCGACGCCGATCACCACGACGCGGCCCCAGGGCGCGACATGCGGCAGCACATTGGTCAGGCTCGGTGCGCCGACGAGCTCGAGCACCACGTCGTAGGGCGCCTGCTCCTCCTCGTCGCCCGGTGCCAGCACGACGTCGGCCCCGAGGGCGGCCACTGCCTCGTGCCGGGCGGGGTCGCGCACGCTGGCGGTCACGGTGGCTCCGGCCTGCTTGGCCAGCTGCACGCCGGCCGTCCCGACGCCACCGGCGCCGCCGCTCACGAACACGCGCTCGCCCATCTGCAGGTCGGCCTGGCGGAAGAGGGCGTCGTAGGCGGTGGTGAAGACCTCGGGGAAGCCGCCGGCCTCGGTCCAGGACAGCGCGTCGGGCACGGCGAGCGCGTGCGTCTCGTCGACGAGCGCCAGGGTGGCCTGGGCCCCGCCCCCGACCACCGCCATGACGCGGTCGCCGGGGGAGAAGAGCGTCACCTGCCTCCCTGTGGCCACCACTTCCCCGGCGAACTCCATGCCCGGGATGTCGGCCGGCCAGCCGGGTGGCGCCGGATAGAAGCCGGCGCGCTGGATCAGGTCCGCCGCGTTCAGCCCGGCCGCCCGCACCGCCACCAGCAGCTCGGTGTCCCCGGGGACGGGGTCGTCCCGCTCCTCCCAGTGCAGCTGGCTGTCCCGGATCACGACGGCGTGCATGGCGGCCACCCTACGCGGGCCCGGGCACGCGGCCACCGGTGCCCGGTAGGGTCGGGCGCATGGCTCTCTACGACATCCCCATTCACACCCTCCAGGGCGACGACGCCAAGCTCGGCGACTACAAGGGCAAGACCCTGCTGCTGGTCAACGTGGCCTCCAAGTGCGGCCTCACCCCGCAGTACGAGGGGCTCGAGCGCCTGCAGAAGACCTATGGCGACCGCGGCTTCTCGGTCATCGGCTTCCCGAGCAACCAGTTCATGGGCCAGGAGCCCGGCACGCCCGAGGAGATCGCGCAGTTCTGCTCGGCCACCTACGGGGTGACCTTCCCGCTGATGGAGAAGATCGACGTCAACGGCGAGGCCCGGCACCCGATTTACGCCGAGCTGACGGAGAAGGAAGACGCCGAGGGCGCCGCGGGCGACATCACGTGGAACTTCGAGAAGTTCCTCGTGTCCCCCAACGGAGACGTCGTGGCGCGCTACCGGCCCCAGGCGGAGCCGGAGGACCCGGCCGTCGTGGCCGACATCGAGGCGCAGCTGAGCGCCTGAGCCCCAGCGCTTGACTTCGCCGCACCCCGCCCGGGCGGGGTTCGCCGCGTCCATCTTCGACATGGACGGGCTCCTCATCGACTCCGAGATCCTCTGGCACGAGGCCGAGATCGAGATCCTGGGCGGCCTCGGCGTCCCGCTGGCCGTCGACGGCTGCCGCTCGACCAAGGGCATGTTCGTCGACGAGGTCACCGCGCACTGGTACGGGCTGCACCCGTGGCCGGGCGCCACGCCGACGCCCGACGAGGTGGCGGTCTCCATCGTCGACCGGGTGATCGAGCTCATCGTGAGCAAGGGCGTGCTCAAGCCGGGCGCCGAGCACGCCATCGACCTGTGCCGCGACCGCGGGTTGCCGCTGGCGGTGGCATCGTCGTCGCAGTACCGACTCATCGATGCCGCGCTGGCCCACTTCGGGCTGCGCGACCGCTTCGAGCTGGTGCACTCGGCCGAAGACGAGGACTACGGCAAGCCGCACCCGGCCGTCTTCCTGACCGCCGCCACGAAATTGGGCGCGCCGCCGCGCCGCTGCCTCGTGTGGGAGGACGCGCCGGCCGGCGTGCTGGCGGCCAAGGCGTCGTCCATGACGTGCATCGCCGTGCCCGAGCGGGGCGAGGAGGGCCACCCCGCGTTCGGCCTGGCCGACCTCGTCGTCGGCTCGCTGCTCGAGGTGTCCGACGCGTCGCTCGACGCGCTCGAGCGCGCCCTCGCTCCCGGCGTCTGACCCATCTAAGGGAATCAGCGCACCTCGTTGATGCGGACCAGGTTGCCCGCCGGGTCGCGAAAGGCACAGTCGCGCACGCCGTAGGGCTGCTCGGTCGGCTCCTGGGCGACCTCGGCGCCGGCGGCCTGCAGCCGCCCGAAGGTGTCGTCGAGGTCAGCGGTGGCCAGGATGACACGGGCGAAGCTGCCCTTGGCCATCATCTCGGCGATGGTGCGGCGCTCGTCCTCGGTGACACCGGGATCGGTGCAGGGCGGCTCCAGGACGATGGACGTGTCGGGCTGGTCGGCGGGGCCGACCGTGATCCAGCGCATGTCGCCGTAGCCGACGTCGGCGCGCACCTCGAAGCCGAGGGTGTCGCGATAGAAGGCGACGGAGGCGTCGGGGTCGTTGTGCGGGAGGAAGGTCTGATAGATCGTCATGTCCATGCCCGTCATGCTAAGAGGCGCTGGCTGACCGCGCTTCTCGATTCCTGATCGGTCTGGTCACCTGTTTCGCCACGCACGACGGCATCCCGTCCGTGGTGCGCGCCGCGTGGCGCCGGTAGGTGCTGGGCGGCATGCCGACGAGTTCGGTGAAGCGGGTGCTAAAGGTGCCGAGCGACGAGCAGCCGACCGCGAAGCAGACGTCGGTGACGCTGAGATCGCCCCGACGCAGCAGGGCCATGGCGCGCTCGATCCGCCGGGTCATCAGGTAGCCGTAGGGCGACTCGCCGTAGGCGCGTTTGAACTCGCGGCTGAGGTGCCCGGCCGACATGTGCGCGCCGCGGGCGAGCGCCTCGACGTCGAGGGGTTGCGCGTATTCCCGGTCGATCCGGTCGCGCACGCGGCGGAGCCACGCCAGGTCGCGCAGGTGCTGGGCCTCGGCGGGGCTGGCGGTCACCAGCCAGATTGTGCCACGTCGCTGTCGGCGGTCAGAGCACGCGTTCGAGGCGGGCCGCCACCTCGCGGTAACGCGCCACGGGAATGAGGTGCACACCGTCGAACGCCCCCGAGTCGCGGATGCCCACGACCAGGTCGCAGGCGGCGTCGACGCCGGCGTTGCGATCCTTCTCCAAGCGCGCGACGAGGTCGGGCGGGACATCGACGCCGGGGATGGTGAAGGTGCGGGCCATGCCGGCGCTTGCCACCACGATCACCCCGGCGTACACGGGGACGTCGATGGCGCTGCCCAGCTCGGTCCGCCAGGACACCAGGTCGTGGAGGGAGAACCCGATCTGCACGCAGAGGAAGTCGGCCGCCTGCTTCCACGCCGGCAGCGAGCGCAGCCCGGCGGCCGCGCCGAAGCGCATCGCCGTGCCGGTCCCTAGACCCTCGGCGTAGCGGCGTCCCTCGGTCAGCATGGTGCGCACGGTGAGCTCGCTCGTGCGGGCGCCGGCCCGCGGCTCGTCGCCGTAGACGAAGAGGAACTGGTCCACGCCGTAAGCGGCCGCGGTGAGGAGGTCGCGCCGGAAACCGAGCAGGTTGCGGTCGCGTGCGTTGAGGCAGGCGATGGAGCGCCCGCCCATCTGCTGCACCTCGTGCGCCACGGCGACGCTCGAGACGGTGGCCCGCCCGATGTGGTTGTCCGGGATGAGGAACGTGGTGGCGACCGGGCTGAGCACGCCGATCTGGTGCCGGACACGCGTGAGGTCCGGGGTCGTCGCCGGCTCGATCTCGCAGATCAGCTCGAAGGGCCGGCTCATCAGAGCTCCTTGGTGAAGCGCAGACCGCAGGGGGCGGCGCCGCCCTCGACCCGCTCCCAGCCGCTCGATTCGTAGAGGGCCACCGCCTCGGGCTGGCGCTCGCCCGTCACCAGGCGCAGGGCGGTCAGGCCGAGCCCGCGGGCCGCGTCCTCGAGGGTCGCCATGAGACGGCGGGCGACGCCCTGCCCCCGCCAGTCCGGGTCCACCCAGAGGCGCCGGACCTCGCCCAGGCCCGGGCCGACGGCGCGTACCCCGACCCCGCCGACGGGCGGTCCGGCGGAACCGGCGCGGCCCACCACGAAGACCCCGGCCGGTGGGTCGAACATGGCCGCGGTCAGCCCGAGCTCGCCGTCGTCGAGCCCGCCGTAGCGCACGACGAGCTCCGTCTCGGCCTGCGCCACCACCCACCGCGGGCCGTCGCCGGCGTAGGGCTCGCGGGCCACCGTGATCATGGCGGAAGCGGGGCGATGCATACCCTCTATCCTTTCCGACCAGGCCGGGGCGTTCGTTCCCCGCCCGCCACCACCTTTTTCCCGTGTTCTCTCCCGTCCCCCCCGACATCGACTTCGTCGCCCTCGAGCAGGCCGAGCTGGTCCGCTGGTCGGCGCACCGCGTCTTCGAACGCTCCGTCTCCCAGCGCGAGGGAGCCCCGCCCTGGATCTTCTACGAGGGGCCGCCCACGGCCAACGGCATGCCGGGCCTGCACCACGCCTGGGCCCGCGTCTACAAGGACCTCTTCTGCCGCTTCCGCACCATGAGCGGTTCGTATGTGGCCCGCCGCGCCGGCTGGGACACCCACGGGCTCCCCGTCGAGGTGGAGGTGGAGAAGAAGCTCGGCATCACGGGCAAGGAGCAGATCGAGTCGCAGGTCGGCATCGCCGAGTTCATCCGGCTGTGCCGCGAGTCCGTCTACTCCTACGTCGACGAGTTCGCCCGCCTGACCACGCGCATCGGCTACTGGGTCGACATGGATGCGGCGTACTGGACGTTGGACTCGACCTACATCGAGTCGGTCTGGTGGCACCTGCAGCAGCTCTTCGATCAGGGACTCCTGTACGAGGACCTCAAGGTGGTGCCGTACTGCCCCCGCTGCGGGACGGCGCTGTCGAGCCACGAGCTCGGGCAGGCCGACGTGTACCGGGACGAGGAGGACGAATCGGCGTACGTGCGGCTGCGGATCACCGACCCGTGGCCCGAAGACCTGGCTGGCGCTGAGTGGCTGGTGGTGTGGACGACCACGCCGTGGACGCTGCTGTCGAACACGGGCGTGGCGGTGAACCCCGACCTCGTCTACGCGGTCGTCGACGGGATGATCATGGCCGAAGACCTGGTCGACGCGGTGATGGGGGAGGGGGCGTCGGCCCGGATCTCCTCGCGGATCGGCGGTTCCGACCTGGTGGGCCTGCACTACGAGCGGCCCTTCGATGACGTCGCGGCGCCGCACGGCGCCGACGGGTGGCGGGTGGTGCCCGCCTCGTACGTGACCACCGAGGAGGGCACCGGGCTGGTGCACCTGGCGCCGGCCTTCGGTGAGGTCGACCGCCAGATCGGCCGGGAGAACGGCCTGCCGTCCCTGAACCCCGTCGGTCCCGACGGTCGTTTCACCGATGCGGTGGGGTGGTTGGCCGGGCGCGACGTCCGGGAGGCCAACCACGACATCAACGACCGGCTGGAGTCGGCCGGGCTGCTGCTGCGGCGGATGCCCTACGTGCACTCGTACCCGCACTGCTGGCGCTGCCGCACGCCGTTGATCTACTGGGGCAAGCCGAGCTGGTACATCGCCACCTCGACTCGCAAGTCCGACCTGCTCGCGGCCAACCAGACGGTGGACTGGCACCCGGCGTACATCAAGGACGGCCGTTTCGGGGAGTGGCTGGAGAACAACGTCGACTGGGCCCTCTCGCGCGACCGCTACTGGGGGACGCCGCTGCCGATCTGGCGCTGCGGGCGCGGGCACGTGCGCTGCGTCGGCTCGCTGGCCGAGCTCTCGGACCTGTGCGGGCGGGACGTGACGGATATCGATCCGCACCGGCCGACCATCGACGACGTGACGTTCACCTGTGGGACGTGTGCCGCCGACGTGGGGCCGGTCGACGAGGTGGACGAGCTGTCGGTCTGCCGCCGGGTCGAGCCGGTGATCGACGCCTGGTTCGACTCGGGTTCCATGCCGGCCGCCCAGGTCGGCTACCCGCACGTCGAGGGATCGGCGGAGGCCTTCACGTTCCCGGCCGACTTCATCTCGGAGGCCATCGACCAGACCCGGGGCTGGTTCTACTCGCTGCTGGCCATCAACACGCTGGTCTTCGGCGAGAGCCCGTACCGCCACGTCGTCTGTCTCGGGCACATCGTCGACGCCGACGGCCGCAAGATGTCCAAGTCGCTCGGCAACATCATCGACCCCTGGTCGATCCTCGACGCCCGGGGCGCCGATGCCATGCGCTGGTGGATGTTCAGCCAAGGCTCACCCTGGACCCCGACGCGGGCGACGCTCGGCGCCATCGACACCGCCATGCGGGACATGCTGCTCACGCTGTGGAACACGTTCAGCTTTTTCACGACGTACGCGTCGCTGAACGGGTTCGACCCGGCCGATCCTTCGGTGCCGCCGCCCGCCGACCGGGGGCCGCTCGACCGCTGGATCCTGTCCCGCCTGGCCAGCACGACGGCGGGCGTGACGGAGGCGCTGACCACGTACGAGCCGCTGGCGGCGGCCACGGCCCTGGCCGACCTCGTCGACGACCTGTCCAACTGGTACGTCCGGCGCAGTCGCCGCCGCTTCTGGCGCACCGACCCCGACGCGCCCGCCGGCGACACCCTGGCCGCCCAGGCGACGCTGCACACCACGCTGACCACGCTGTCCCTGCTGCTGGCACCCCTGTGCCCGTTCGTCGCCGACACCATGTGGCGCCACCTGACCGGCGCCGGCGAGGGGGAGTCCGTGCACCTGGCCGACTGGCCTGCAGCCGACGTGGCCGGGGTCGCGGTCGACCCCCCGCTGCAGGCGCAGATGGCGCTGGCCCGCCGGCTCACCTCCCTGGGCCGGGCCGCCCGCAGCGAGGCCTCGGTCAAGGTGCGCCAGCCGCTCAAGCGGGCGCTGGTCTTCCTCCCGGCTGACGCGCCGGAGATCCTGCGCGACATCGTGGCCGACGAGCTCAACGTGGACGAGATCGACACCGCCGAGGACCTGAGCGAGGTGCTGCAGTTCGAGCTGGTGGCCAACTTCCGCACCCTTGGGCCCCGCCTGGGCGACCTCGTCAAGGAGCTCAAGCCGGCGTTGGCCGCGCTCGACAGCGTCGCCGCCGCGGCCGCGCTGGAAGAGGGGCGCTCGGTCACGGTGACGTTGGGCGGCCAGCCGGTCGACTTGTCGCCCGACGACCTGACGCTGCGGGTCCGGGGCCAGCAGGGCTTCGCCGTCTCACGGGAGGGCGGCGAGGTGGTCGCGCTCGACCTCAACCTCGACGAGGGTCTGCGCAAGCGCGGCCTGTCGCGCGACGTCGTGCGGCTCGTGCAGGACCTGCGCAAGGCCAGCGGCCTCGAGGTCTCCGACCGCATCCGCCTCCACGTGGTGGGGCTCGACCCCATCGCCGAGTATTTCGACTTCATCGCCCGCGAGGTGCTGGCGGTGGAGATCGTGCGCGGTCCCGGCGAGGGGGAGGGGATGCTGCTCGACCTCGACGACGAGCTGCTCAGCGAGCCGGCGCAGGTCTGGATCGAGCGGGTCGACCCGGGCTGAGGCAGTGGCTCTCCGGCCCGGGTCGCGGTGGTCAGGTGCGAGGGTCACCGGGGAGCAATGAACCGGTGAGCGCCACCTGGACGCCCCCGGTCGCCGCCGGATCCAACACGACGAGGTCCGCGTCGGCTTCCGCCCGCACGGCCATGATCCCGGCTCCGGCCATCGCGTCGGCCGCCGCGCCCAGGTCCTCGACGCGCAGCGCCAGCAGGTGGGAGCGGGCCCGCTCGTAGGTGCGCCCCCACAGGGAGGGGTCGTCCGCAGCCTCGCCCAGCCGGTAGAGGGCAAGGGTGCAGTCGCCCAGTGACACACCCGCCGCGGGGCGACCGGGCGCGGCCCCGGCGTGCTCGAAAGTGACAGCGGTGCCGAGCAGCGCGGCGAACCGGTGCGCCCACGCACCGGGGTCGTCGACCACCGCGCCCACGTGGGCGTGATGCGTCGCCGGCGCGACCACCGGTGATGCCGGGGCGGGCTCGGAGCCACCGAAGCGGGGGTCGACGGCGAGCTCAAAGGTGCTCCACTGCAGGAAGACGCCTCCGGTGTCACGCGGGTCGGTGAAGCACATCTCGGGCCGGGGCGCGCGGCGACGCGGACTCCGTGGGCCTCCACATGGGCCATCGTGGCCTCGAGGTCCTCCACCTGGAGCGCGACCGACTGCATGCCCCCGCCGAACTGGGAGACGAAGCGGGCGGCCGCACCTTCGACGATCGGCTGGCCGATTTCGATCGCGTTGTCGCCGACCCACGCCATGCCGCCCCGGCGCCCGATTCCGGGCTCGCTGGATTCCCCGTACTCCAGCGACGCCAGTCCCACCAGCGTGCCGAGGTTCCTGACGGCCAGGTCGTAGTCGGCCACCATCGCCGTCGAGTGGAACAGCCAGCGGACGTGGTGCCGCCCGGTCATGACCGGGGTCGAACGAATCCGGCCAGCATCCTTCCAACCTCCATCTGTCCTGTGCCGCTGGTGACCACGGGATCATCTTGCGCGAAGGCCCGGAGCTCCTCCTCGTCGTCGGCTTCGACGACGCCGAGGCCCCAGGAACCGGCGCTGTCGAGTACCGGACCGAAGATCACCATGCGGCCGGACTCGATCATCGGCTGCCAGTACGCCGCATGGCGGCCCATGATCTCCCGCTCTTCGTCGGTCATGTCGAGGGCGAACGACGGGCGCGGCGCGATCAACCTGAAGACGAAGGTGCTCATGGACCGAAGTCTATGGAAGGCGACGCGCCGCGCTAAGGCGTGGGCGGGCTCCCTGCCAGCAGTGCGTAGACCTCGACCATGGGAGCGGTGCCGTTGACGCCGTACTGGGGGTCGATCAGCCCGGTACCCGCTTGGCGTTGTGCCCACATGGTGGACGCGAAACTCTGCGCTTCGGAGGCGTAGGCAGGGTTGGCTGCGACCTGATTGAGCAGGAACAGGTTGCGGAAATAGATGGCGTTGAACGCCGGCCCCTGGTTGACGAGTGCGGTCCCGGTGCCGAAGAAGGACACCGCTGCGGCCGCCGTCTGCTGCGCCTGGTTCAGGTACGTGACGTTCCCCGTCAGCTGGTCCAGCAAGACGCCCGCGCCCACCATCACGCCCTGGTTGTAGCTCCAGATCGCCGTGTTGACGGTCCCGTTCGGATTGACGTGGTCGTCGTACAGGCCGCTCGCGGTGCGCAGGCAGGTGGAGACCCACTGGTAGGTGCTGGTCGCCCAGGCCAGGTCCGACGCGTTCTGGGTGATCCGGTCCAGTTCGAGCGCGAGCGCGGCGCCGGCCCCGTTCGCCGAGGTGTTGCGCTGGCTTCCAGCCACGTCCTCCCAGAAGACGCCTCCCGGGCAGCCGTCGGCGGTGTTCGTGTCCCACCCGGACATGATGAAGTTGAGCTCGCCCTGGGCCAGGGTGAGGTCGCTCCGGTTGGAGGTCAGCAGGTAGGCGTGGATCAGGTCGAGCCCGACCCACGCGTTGTCGTCGTAGAACGTGGCGCCTCCCGTTCCGAGCGGCGGCGCCACGCCCGACTGGTAGGCGGGCGGCTGGGGCACGCCCAGGGGGTTGACCTCCGACGCGTCGGCGTAGTGGCCGAGACCTGTCTGGCGGGCCGCGACGTCAGAGGAGTAGTGCGCACCGCTCGGGGTGCCGGAGAGATACGCCGTTCCGGCGAAGGCGTTGGTAAACGGCCACAGGCACGAATAGGTGCCGCACGAATTCGTCGAGCTGCCTCGATAGAGGGACTGGCGGGAGAGGTAGAGGTTCTGCTGGAGGGCGTTGTAGGTCGCGACCGCTTCCTGTTGGTTCGTCGTGATGGCCGATCCGGCCTGCGATCCCCTGTCCGGCGGTGCGGCTCCCGCGGCCGTGGCCGCAGCGGTGATGGCGAGGCAGACGACCGCCGCGCCGCCGAGCGCACGCACCCAGGACCGGTGCTTCGACGTGACGGCATGCACCATGGGGTCCTCGATTCGAACGTCGGGAACCGACTCTATGTCACGTGGTCTCTGGCTGACAGGGCCTTTTCGTCCTTTCGAAGCCGAGGGGTCAGGGCTACGGTTGCTCTCGACATATGAGTGGGGTCTCGGAAAGAGAAACCGACTATCTCGTCGTGGGGGCGGGGGCACTCGGGATGGGGTTCGTGGATGTCCTGATCCAGAACTCCGACGCCGACGTCGTGATGATCGATCGGGGGCACCGGCCCGGTGGCCACTGGCTCGACTCGTACCCGTTCGTCCGGTTGCATCAGCCGTCCATGAACTACGGCGTGAACTCGACGCCGCTCGGGCACGACCGAACCGAGCCCGAAGGACGAGACGCAGGCTTCTACGAACGAGCCAGTGGGACCGAGATCTCCACGTACTACGACGACATCATGGGTGACCGATTCTTGGGGTCGGGCCGGGTGCGCTTCTTCCCGATGTGCGACGACCTCGGCGACGGGAGATTCCGATCAAGATTGACGGGCGCAGAGACGAGCGTCTCGGTGCGACGGAGCGTGGTCGACGCGACGTACATGGCGTCTCGGGTTCCGGCCACTGACCCCCCACCGTTCGAGGTTTCCGACGGGGTCGCATGCATTCCGGCCGGTGCACTGACGAGCGTCACGAAGCCGCCGGCCGGCTATGTGGTCATCGGGGGTGGAAAGACGGCCATGGACGCCGCGTGTTGGCTCCTCGATCAAGGTACGCCGCCCGGCGACATCACCTGGATCCGTCCTCGCGACTCGTGGATCTTGAACCGCGCCTTCTTTCAACCCGGCGTGGGTGTCGTTCCGACGTTCGAAGGAGTGGTCTTGCAGCTCGAGGCGGTCTCCGACTGCGACTCGATCGAGCAGGTCTACGAACGACTCGAGGAATGCCGGGTCATGTTCCGGATCGACCGATCCGTCCAGCCAACCATGCTCAAAGGCGCCACCGCGAGCCTTGGAGAGCTCGACCAACTGCGACGCATTCAGAACGTCGTCAGGCTCGGACACGTCGAGCGCATCTCCGCGGACGCGATCACGCTGCAACAGGGATCGATTCCGACCAGCCCCGATCATCTCCACGTCCATTGCGCATCGGCCGGGCTGAGCGACGGCTCACCGAAGCCGATCTTCGCGGACGACACCATCCTGCTGCAACCGGTCACGCGCGTGAGCATCAGCCTCTCCGCCGGGCTGATCGGACTCGTCGAGGCCTCGGACCGATCGAAGGCCGAGAAGAATCGTCTCTGCCGTCCGAATGCGTGGCCCCACACGCCGTTCGACTGGATACGGCACCTGTTGACCGGGATGCAGACCGAAATGGAATGGCAGAGCGCTCCCGATGTCCTCGCCTGGGTGGAAGCGTCGCGCCTCAATCTCGTGAAGGGTCTCGATCAGCACCCCGACACGGCCGCGGTGAAAGCACTGCAGCACCGCTTCCTCACAGCGCTGTTTCCCGCCCTGGCCAAGCTCGATACGTTCGCGTCGGACGCCGCGCCCGCCGAGCGCGCACGGATGTTCGAAGCAGTGACGTAAGCGCCGGGGGGCGCGTCAGCAGCCGGCGTCGAGGACCTTGAGCAGCGCCACCTCGAGCGCCGCGCGGTCGCGGTCACTCAGGTGGGCCACCAGGTGGCGGTCGATCCCGTCGATGTGGGCGGCGACGGCCCGCTCGAGGACCGCCTGCCCCTCCGGGGTCAGGACCACATGGATGCTCCGGCGATCATTCGGACAGTTCTGCCGTGCCACCAGCCCGGCCTCGACCATGCGGTCGACCAGGCGGGTCACACCGCCGGTGGTCAGCGCGACGTCGGTGCTGAGCTTGCTCATGGTCAGGCGCCGCTCGGGGGCGGCCCCGACATGGATGAGGACGTCGAAGAAGACCAGCGGGATCCCGACGTTCTCCTCGAGCTCCCGGCCGAGGTTGTCGGTCAACTGGCGGTGCGTCCGCACGATGAGGCCCATGAGGCGGATGCGGTCGTCGTCCATCTGGCCCAGGACCCCGCAGGTGCCGGCTCCCTCGGCGGCGGCGTCGGGACGCGGCCCGTCCCCGGGCTGGTCACTACCGCCGTTCGCCTGGATTATCGCCGTTCCCATGTCGCCTTCCTCAGTCTCCCCCGAAAACCACTGCTTTGCCCAGTATACCTGATTGACAAGTATCTGTATAGTCAGATATAATACGTGCAACGAAGGTTACGAGCACAAAGGGAGACACCAAAATGTCAAGCACTACCAGCACCGTTACCGTTCCGAAGACCGGCACCTACACGGTCGACCCGGCGCACACCGACGTCAGCTTCGTCGCCCGCCACCTGGTCGGCACGAAGGTACGTGGCCGCTTCACCGACGTCGAGGGCACCTTCACCGTGGCCGACAAGCCCGAGGACTCGACCCTCCAGGCCACGGTCCAGGCCGAGAGCATCTTCACCGGCCAGGTCCAGCGGGACGAGCACCTGCGGACCAACGACTTCCTGGACGTCCCCAACTACCCGACCCTGACCCTGGTCAGCACCGGGATCCGCCGGGCCGGCGAGAACTGGGTCCTCACCGCCGACCTGACCATCCGTGGCGTCACGAAGTCGGTCGACTTCGACCTCGAGTTCCTCGGGGAAGGCGCCTCCATGCAGGAAGGCAAGTCCGTGGTCGCCTTCTCGGCCAGCGCCACCATCGACCGGCGTGACTTCGGCGTCAGCTTCAACCACTCGCTGCTCGACGGCAGTGTCGTGGTGGGCAACAAGGTCGTGATCGAGATCGAGGCCGAGGCCGCCCTGGCCGAGTGACCTCAGAGGGCGGTTGCCGGCCCGGGACCCGGGCCGGCGCCGCTCGATACGCTTCCCCGCGATGGGGAGCCTGCGCGCCGTCACGGCCACCGAGCTCCGCCGCGTCGAGTCGACCGACCCGCATGTCCTGGCGGTCGACCTCGGCACCGGCGGGCCCAAGGTGGCCGTTTTGGCGTCCACCGGCCTGGTCGTCTCCCACGCCTTCCAGGCGGTCGGAATCGATCTGACCGACGATGGGGGAGCCGAGCAGTCGCCGCAGGCGTGGTGGGACGCCATCGTCGCGTCGGCCCGGAAAGCACTGGCCGACAGCGGCGTGGCTCCTGAGGATGTCGTCGGCATCGGGTGCACCTCGCAGTGGTCGGGCACCGTGCCCGTCGACGACAGCGGGTCCGCCATCGGTCCCGCCATCACCTGGATGGACTCCCGTGGTGCACGCGCCGTGCGCGAGACGGTGCGCGGCGCGCTCAACGTGCAGGGCTACTCGGCTTCCAAGCTGGCCCGCTGGGTGCGCCGCACCGGCGGCATCCCGACGTTGTCGGGCAAGGACCCGGTGGGCCACATCCACTTCCTGCGCCAGCAGCGCCCTGACGTCTACGCGGCCACGGCCGTGTTCCTCGAGCCGGTCGACTACCTCGACCTGCGCCTGACCGGGCTGGCCCGGGCCTCGTACGACTCCATCACCCTGCACTGGGTCACCGACAACCGCGACATCAACGCGATCTCATATGACGACTCCCTGATGGGGTTGGCCGGCCTGGAGCGCGCGAAGCTCCCCGACCTCGTGCCGACGGGCAGCGTGCTCGGCGGACTGACGCCCGCCGCCGCCGGCGAGCTCGGCCTGGTCCCGGGGACGCCCGTGGTGGCGGGAACCGGGGACCTGCACTCGGCCGCCGTCGGCTCCGGCGCCGTCAACGACTTCGCCGGCCATCTCTACATCGGCACCTCCAGCTGGATCAGCTGTCACGTCCCCTTCAAGAAGACGGACCCGCTGACGAACATCGCGTCCATCCCCTCGGGGATCCCGGGCCGGTACCTGGTGGCCGACGAGCACGAGACGGGGGGCGCGTGCCTGACCTGGCTGCGCGACAACCTGCTCTTCCCCGATGACGCCCTGACCGCCCCGGCCCCCGCCTCCGCCCCCGAAAACGTCTTCGCCGCCCTCAACGACGTGGCTGCATCGATTCCCGTCGGCTCCCACGGCGTGCTGTTCACGCCCTGGCTCAACGGCGAGCGCTCCCCGGTCGACGACCACACCATCCGGGGCGGCTTCCACAACATCTCGCTCTCCTCGACCCGGGCCGATATGGTGCGCGCCGTCTTCGAGGGGGTGGCCCTCAACTCGGCCTGGTTGCTCGGCGCGGTGGAGAAGTACACCAAGCGGCCCTTCGAGTCGCTGGCCTTCGTGGGCGGCGGGGGCAACTCGGATCTCTGGTCGCAAGTCCACGCCGACGCCACCGGCCGCACCATCCGTCAGATCGCGGACCCCGTATTGGCCAACGTGCGGGGCGCCGGACTGCTCACGCTTCTCGCCCTCGGACACCTCCGGATCGCCGACATCCCGGGAACCGTCTCGGTCAAGGCCACCTACGAGCCCGACCCGGCCGCCGGCGCGGTCTACGCCGAGCTGCTCAAGGAGTTCATCAACCTCTATGAGAAGACGAAGGGGATCCACAAGCGGCTGAACGGCCGCCGCCTGCGCCACGACTGACCGCCGTCAGGGCGGCGGGAACGTCAGCGTGTGCCGGCCCTTGGGCACCTGCCAGGCGAACGCGTACACACCGTCACGCGCCGCCACCTCGTGCGCCCCGACGTCCCGCATCAGCTTCACCGCTGCCATCGTCGCCTCGGGTGTGGCCCCTTCGACCCCCTGGCGCGGCACCAGGACGACGTAGACGGTGTGGCCGAACAGCGGCACCGTCTGCCCGTCGGCGAACACGTCGAAGTAGGGGTAGAAGGCGTGGCGCTGGGCGAAGCGGCCCACCACGCCCTGGGAGACGACGGTCTCGTCCTGTGCGGGGATCCGGGCCTCGACCGCGGCCAGCTCGGCGGCCGTGGCCGAGTCGACCTTGGCGAACATCTGACCGGACATGGGCGTCCAGTGCGCGCTCAGCACCGCGGTCTGGATCACCGCGCCCGCGGCCACCGCCAGCGCCAGCGCGGCCAAGCCGACGCGCCACCGCCGGTCGAGCCGCCCGCCCTGGCGGGTCAGCCACGTCGCCAGCATGGCGATCCCCACGGCGACCGCCATCACCGCCATGATGTTCTGCGAGCCCCCGATGTCCGAAATGAACGCAGGAGACGAGTTCAGGGCGCTGGGCGCCAGGACCACCAGCGCCATCGGACCGCCGATCGCGGAGAACACGCCGATGGTCCCCGCACCCCCGACGAATTTGTAGATCTCGCCCCAGCGCGACGTGACGACGTGGCCGGCGATGTGCGGGTGGAACACCATGCCGGACACGATGGTGAAGATCCCCCCGATGCTGTCGTTCACGCTCGCCTTGTTGTCGAGATACGCGTACGCCCCCAGCGCCGCACCCTTCCCCGAGTGCACGAGCCCGACGAGCGCCAGCCACACCACGCCGGCGCCGACGAGGATGAGCCCCGTACGCCAGCGCCGCCCCCCGCTGATCAGCGCGGCGAGCCCCAGCGCCACCACGTAGGACGCCGCCACGTTGCTGCACAGCAACGCCAGCCCGACGAAGATCCAGCCCCGCCTTCGGTCGCTCCACAGGTCGCGCCCCGCCAACAGGATGAACAGCGTCGCCAGGGGCTCGGAGTGGTAGTCGTAGGACGCGGCCCAGTACGTCCACGGGTTGAGCACGAGCACCGCGCCCACGCACCCGCCCACCACGATGGCGAAGCGCCGGTTCGGCGCGTGGAGCTGCATGTGCTCGAGCGACCACCGGTAGGCGACGAGCCCGGCGCCGGCCAGCGCGGCGTCCTGCACGATCAACAGGTCGATGGCGTGCGGCCACACCCAGTACAGGAGCGAGAGCGGCCACATGATCAGCTCGAGGTCGGCCTGGTAGAAGGGGTAGCCGTAGTGCGGGTAGAACCAGGCGTACGTGGTGTCGTACGGGTTGAGATGGCCCGTGGCGATCTGTTGCCAGGCCTGGCTGTACTGGCCGAAGTCGGCGGTCAGGTCGAAGTGGTCCCACAGGTACCAGCTGTGGTTGACCAACAGGATCAACTGCACGGCGAAGACCGCCAACCCCACGAACCAGGCGATCCGCAGGCCGCCCTGCAGTCTCGTTGCCCTGGCATCCGGCACCGGCTCCTGCGCCGGCAGCTCGAGCTCGGCCGGCTCGACTCCCACCCCCGGTACCACCGAGCAAGTGTAGAGGGCGGCCCTCTGCCGGGCGGGGTCGCCGGGACGGTTCCTGCGGCCGGACATCCCCGCCTCGCTACGCTCTCGCCCCATGACGTCTCCGGCGGAGGTGCAGGCGCAGGCCGACGCGCTGTACTGGTACCACTCCATCGACCTCGGGGACGGCGTCGTCACCAAGGGCGCCAGCGCGCAGGACAAGGGGGCCGAGATCCTGCCCGACGTCAGGGGACGCAGCGTCCTCGACATCGGCGCCTGGGACGGGAAGTACTCCTTCCTCGCCGAGCGGGCGGGCGCGGACCGGGTCGTCGCGCTGGACCACTACGCCTGGGGCATCGACTTCGCGGCCAGGGGCGCGTACTGGGCCGAGTGCATCGCCGAGGGCGTCTTCCCCGACCAGTCGCGCGACGAGACCGACTTCTGGCTGCCCGACCTGCCGGGGCGCCGCAGCTTCGAGTTCGCCGCCGCGACGCTCGGCTCCAAGGTGGAGCCGGTGGTGGCCGACTTCCAGAGCACCGACCTGCACGAGCTCGGGACGTACGACGTGGTGCTCTATCTCGGCGTGCTGTACCACATGAAGGAGCCGCTGACCTCCCTCGAGCGGGTGCGGGCCGTCACCAAGGAGGTGGCGGTCATCGAGTCCGAGGCCGTGCACTTCCAGGGCCTCGAGCACGAGGCGGTGCTGCAGTTCTACGCGGGGAGCTCGTTACGGATCGACTTCGGGAACTGGTTCGTGCCGACGATCGAGGCGCTGCACAACCTGTGCCGTGCGGCCGGCTTCGCGCAGGTGCGCACCGTGGTCGGCCCTCCCGCACCGCCCGACCCGCTTCCGACGGCTGATCCGCACCCGAGCCTGCGCGAGCGCGTCGCCCGCCGGGTGGCGGGCACGCCGCCGCCACCGGCGCCGACGCCACCGCAATCCGCCCCGAGCACGAACTACCGCGTCGTCGTCCACGCCTACGTGTAGGCCCGGGCGGCTACATCCGCTCGAAGTTCCGGGCCAGCTCCCAGTCCGTCACGTGGCGGTTGCTCGCCAGCCACTCCTGCTCTGCCGTGTTGAGGAGATGGTGGTGCA
Source organism: uncultured Acidimicrobiaceae bacterium (assembly GCA_963719485.1). GTDB lineage: Bacteria > Actinomycetota > Acidimicrobiia > Acidimicrobiales > RAAP-2 > Bog-473. The sequence goes on along the minus strand of OY970387.1, from coordinate 169,777 downwards.
CGTCGGGTCCGAACGCCTCGAGAGCCACTGCCGAGTCGCGCAGCTCGGCGATGGCCTCCACCAGGGTCGACGGGATCCGCGGCACGTCGGTCGCCTCGTAGGCGTTGACGGGGTAGGGGTCGCCGGGCTCGAGCTCGTGGTCGATGCCGTAGAGGCCGGCCGCGATCTGCGCCGCCACCACGAGATACGGGTTCACGTCCGCCCCCGGGATCCTTGACTCCACCCGACGTCCCGACCCGTGCCCCACGAGGCGGAAGCCGCACGTGCGGTTGTCCTCGCCGTACACGACCGCCGTGGGGGCCCAGCTGCCGGGCACGTAGCGCCGGTACGAGTTGACGGTGGGGGCCGCCATCCAGGCCAGCTCCCGGGCGGCGTGCAGCTGACCGGCCAGGAAGCGGCGGCCCAGGGTCGACAGGCCGCTCGGGTGATCGTCGCCCGAGCCCGAGCCCGACGCCGGCGCCATCAGCGGGTCGCCGCTCTCGGCGTCCCACAGCGATGTATGGACGTGGCACGACGACCCGACGTCGTCCATCGTCCACTTGGCCATGAAGGTCGCCGCCCGTCCCTCCTGCGCGGCGATCTCCTTGATGCCGTTCTTGAACACGAGGTGGCGGTCGGCCGTGACCAGGGACTCGTCGTAGGTGACGTTCACCTCGTGCTGCCCCCGCCCCGCCTCACCCTTGGAGAACTCCACCGGGACGCCGGCGGCGCACATCTCGTTGCGGATACGGCGCAGGACATACTCCTCGCGTGACGTCTGCAGCAGCTGGTAGTCCTCAATCGTCGAGGTGTGCGGCGTGAGGCCCTGCCACCCCTTGGCGTCGGCCTCCTCGTAGGACTCCTTGAAGAGGAAGAACTCGAGCTCGGTCGCGCTGCACACGCGTAACCCGCGCTCGGCCGCCCGCGCCAGCTGGCGCCGCAGGATCTGCCTCGGGGAGACCTCGACCGGCACCCCCTCCTCGTCGGTGAGGTCGCAGATCACGACCGCCGTGCCCTCGAGCCAGGGGATGAGCCGGGCCGTGGCGTAGTCGGGCCGGCAGACGACGTCGCCGTAGCCGGTGTCCCAGTTCGTGAAGTTGTACCCCGGCAGGGGATTCATATCCACGTCGACGGCCAACAGGTAGTCGCAGGCCTCGATCCCGTGCTCGGCCACGTGCGTCCCGAAGAAGTCCGCCGTCACCCGCTTTCCCACGGGCCGGCCGTGCATGTCGGGGAAGGCCAGCACGACGGTGTCGACCGACCCGTCGGCGATGGCGGCGTCAATGAGCTCACGACCTGATGCGGGCATGCGCCCTGTCTACCCCACCGCGGGCGAAGCACCAGCCCGTATGTACGCTGGGCTGGTGATCCCGCTCGTCGGCGTTTCGACCTACGTGGCCGACGTGGCCTGGGCTTCGTGGGAGCGCCGGGCCGCCGTCCTGCCCGAGTCCTATTTCGAGCTGGTCGCCGCCGCCGGTGGGCGACCGCTGCTCCTGCCGCCCGCCAGCACCGCCCCCGACGGCCCCGGTGCGGGCGCGGCCGAGGTGATCGCCGTCCTCGACGGTCTCGTCCTGACCGGCGGGGGAGACGTTGACCCGGCCGCCTACGGGGAGGACCCCGACCCCGAGGTGGGCGGCGTCGACCGGATCCGTGACGCCAGCGAGCGGGCCCTGCTCGCCGTTGCGCTCGATGCCGACATGCCCGTGCTGGCCATCTGCCGGGGCTGCCAGGTGCTGAACGTCTACCTGGGCGGCACCCTCCACCAGCACCTGCCCGACGTCGTCGGCAACCTCGACCACCGCAGCGCCCCCATGGTCTTCGGCGACGTCGACGTGGAGACGGTGCCGGGCACGGTGACGGCAGACGTCTTCGGCCCCACGACCACCGTGCGCTGCTCGCACCACCAGGCCATCAGCGACCTGGGCCGGGGTTTGGTGGTCACCGCCCGGGCCCGGGACGACGTTGTGGAGGCGGTGGAACTCCCTTCCGCCCGCTTCGTCCTCGCCGTCCAATGGCACCCCGAGGAGGGGATGGACCAGCGGCCGTTCGATGCCCTGGTCCGGGCGGCCCGCCGGTACAGGGAAGAACGGTCGGTGCGCGCCGGCGTGTGACCTGCAACCCCGGGATGAGGTCCCGGTCTCGGCCCCGTCCCAGACTCGCCGGGTAAGGTGCCGCCATGGCCAAGAGCGGTGCCCGAAAGGTCGTCAAGCCGGTGGCCGCCACCGCTGTGACGCTGGGGACGATCGCCAGCATCTGGTGGTTCGCGCTCAAGCCCCGCCGCAAGGCCAAGCAGGCCGCCAGCGAGGTCACGACCGAGGAGAGTTAGGCCCCAGCCCCTCCACGAGCGCCGGCAGGCACTCGCTGATCGAACCCTGCACGACCACGTCGGCCAGGGAATCCAAGTCGGTCGGTCCGCCGTTGACGATGATCGACACGGCGCCGTGCCGCACGGCCACCGGGACCAGGCCGGCGGCGGGGAAGACGGCCAGCGTCGAGCCCACGGCCAGCAGCAGGTCGCAGGTTGACGCCGCCTCCTCGGCCCGGAACAGGTCCTCGGGGACGAGGCTCTGACCGAAGCTGATGGTGGCGGACTTCAGGATCCCGCCACAGACCACGCCATCGCCGACCACCGCCGTACAGGCCGGGTCGGCCTCGCCGGCCCGCACCCGACGGTGCACCGGCTCGGCCGGCTGGCGGTCGCCGCAGCGCAGGCACATCACCTCGAGCGACGTGCCGTGGATCTCGACGATGCGCGCCGGGTCGCTCCCCGCCTTCTGGTGCAGACCGTCGATGTTCTGCGTGACGAGGAGGTCCATCCGCCCGCTGCGCTCCAGGTCGACCAGGGCCCGGTGACCCGCATTGGGGGCAGCCGACCACATCGATGAGGTCAGGCGGTTCTGCCACGACCGCGCCCGCAGCTCCGGGTCCGAGACGTAGGCCTGGAGCGTCGCCATCTTCTCGGCCTCGGGGTTCTTGGTCCACACGCCCTGCGGTCCACGGAAGTCGGCGATCCCCGAATCGGTCGAGATCCCCGCGCCCGTCAGCACCACGACCCGCTGCGCCTGCTCGAGCAGCGACCGGGCCCGCCCGATGTCGTCGGTCATCCCCATCGGGGCCATGGTGGCACGGTCGCCGGCGCGTATCCTGCGCCGGTGCCCCGGGACGTGGAGCTGCTGCACGCGGCCGACGCCGAGGATCGCCAGCGCCGAGCGGCCGGTGCCCTGCTGGCCCGGGGCTGCGCCACGGGCGACCGCGTCGCCTTCGCCCTGGGCTCGTCGGCCGACCTCATATGTGCGGTGTTGGGCGCCGCCCGGATCGGCCTCATCCCGGTTCTCCTCAACGCCACGCTGACCCCGGCCGAGCGCGACGAACTGGCCGACGACGCCCGCCCGACCGTGCGCATCTTCACCGAAGCGGACCTGGCCCACCTCAGACGTGAGGGCAATCCCGTCGATCTGGCGCCCCATCCCCTCACCCGCCCCATGCACTACACGTCGGGCACGACGGGGCGGCCCAAGGGCGTCACGACGGGGCTGTGGGACGAGGCCACGGCCCGAGCCGTCTTCGAGGACGAGGCCGCCGTCTGGCACTTCGACCCCGAGGACCTCCACCTGGTCTGCTCGCCGATGTACCACACGGTCTCCATCCGCTTCGCCGGCAACACCCTGCTGGCGGGCGGGTCGCTGGTCATCCTCAGCCGCTTCGACGCCGCCACCGCCCTCGATGCGCTCCGCCGCCACCGCCCGACCACCACCTTCCTCGTGCCGACGCATCTGCAGCGCATCCTGCAGCGTCCCGACCTCGCCGACGACGAGCGCTTCGACTCGTTGCGCCTGTTGGCCCACGCTGGCGCACCCTGCCCCGAGCCGGTCAAGCGGGCCGTCATGGCCCGCGCCCGCCCGGGCGTCGTCTGGGAGTTCTATGGCTCGACCGAGGCCCAGTTCACGGTCTGCCCGCCTGAGGAGTGGCTCGAGCGGCCCGGCACCGTCGGCCGGGCCCGCCCCGGGCGCCGCCTCCACATCATCCCCGCAGCCGACACCGACACCGACCTCATAGGCGACCCATCCGACCCATCCGGCACCATCTGGTGCGACATGCCGGCCTTCGCCCGCTTCAGCTACTGGGACGACCCCGCCGCCACCGCGGCCGCCTGGAGCGGGTCGTCGTGCACCGTCGGCGACCTCGGCCACCTCGATCCCGACAACTTCCTCTACCTGACCGGCCGGCGCCACGACCTCATCATCAGCGGCGGCGTCAACGTCTACCCGGCCGAGATCGAGAGCGTCCTGGCCGCCGTCGACGGCGTCGCCGAGGTGGCCGTCTTCGGCCTCCCGGACGACCAGTGGGGCCAGCGGGTCTGCGCCGCCTACGTCTCGGACGGCTCGTCCGGCGAGGAGGCCCTGCGGGCCGCCGCCTCGGCCCGCCTCGCCCCGTACAAGCGGCCCAAGACATACATCGCGGCCAAGGACCTGCCCCACACGGCGACCGGGAAGCTCATCCGACGGGCCGTCCCCGGCCACCTGGGGTTGTCCGGCTGAAACAGGGCCGCAGGCGGGTAAAACTGCACTCATGCCCTTCGCCACGATCAACCCCACGACCGGAAAGACCGAGAAGGAGTTCCCGGCGCACACGCCGGCGGAGGTCGACGCCATCCTCAGCCGCGCCATGGCCGCCTTCGCGGAATACCGGACCACGACGTACGCCGAGCGGTCCCGCCATCTGCTGACGGCGGCCGAGCTGCTGGAGGGGGAGGTGCCCGACGTGGCGCGCATCCTCACGACCGAGATGGGCAAGACGTTCGCCGCGGCCAAGGCCGAGGTGTCCAAGTGCGCCGTCGGCCTGCGCTGGTTCGCCGACAACGCCGAGAGGCTGCTGGCCGACCAGCCGTTTCCCACCACGGCGTCGAGGTCCTACGTGCACTACCAGCCCCTCGGTGCGGTGCTGGCCATCATGCCGTGGAACTTCCCGCTGTGGCAGGTGATCCGTTTCGCCGCGCCGGCGCTGATGGTGGGCAATGTCGGGCTGCTGAAGCACGCGTCGAACGTCCCGCAGACCGCGCTGGCGCTCGAGGACCTGTTCCGGCGGGCCGGGCTGCCCGAGGGCGTCTTTTCCAACCTCTTCATCCCGTCGAGCGAGGTCGCCGCGCTCATCCATGACCCGCGCATCGCCGCGGTGACGCTGACGGGCAGCGAGCCGGCGGGCATGTCGGTGGCCGCGGCCGCCGGCGACGCCCTCAAGAAGACCGTGCTCGAGCTGGGCGGCTCCGACCCCTTCATCGTGTTCCCCAGCGCCGACCTCGATGCGGCCGTGCGCACCGCCGTCACCGCCCGCGTGCAGAACAACGGCCAGTCGTGCATCGCCGCCAAGCGGTTCATCGTGGTCGACGGGGTGGCGGACGAATTCGAGTCCCGTTTCATCGAGGCCATGGACGCGCTGGTCGTGGGGGACCCCTTCGACCCCGCCACCGACGTCGGGCCGATCGTCACCGAGGCGCAGCGAGACGAGCTGGTCGGCCAGGTCGAGGAGGCCGTGCGACAGGGCGCCATCGTGCACTCCGGCGCCCCGCTGCCCGACGGCGACGGCTGGTGGTTCGCCCCGACGGTGCTCACGGGCATCACCACCGACATGGACGTGGCCCGGGAGGAGATCTTCGGCCCGGTGGCCATGGTGATAAGAGTCCCCGACATCGCCGCGGCCATCACGGCGGCCAACGCCACCACCTTCGGGCTCGGTTCGAGCGTGTGGAGCAGCGACGACATGGAGGTCCAGGCCTGCATCGAGGGGATCGAAGCGGGCGCCGTCTTCGTCAACGCGATGGTGGCCTCCATGCCCGAGCTGCCCTTCGGGGGGATCAAGCGGTCGGGGTACGGGCGCGAGCTCTCGGAGCTCGGCCTGAAGGAGTTCACGAACCCCAAGACCGTCTACGTCGCTTGACCCCGCTGACGTGGCCGCCGCGCCGGTGAGCACGGTCACGTACCTGGACCACGCCGCCACCACCCCGTTGCGCCCCGAGGTGGCCGCCGCCATGGCCGAGGTGCATTCCGGCGACATCGTCCTCGGGAACCCGACAGGCAGCCACCCGCCCGCCCAGCGCGCCCGGCGCCTGCTCGAGGAGGCGCGCGAGGAGGTAGCCGGCTTCCTCGGCCGGGATCCGGGCGACATCGTCTTCACGTCCGGCGGCACCGAGTCCGCCAACCTGGCCGTGCTCGGGCTGGCCGAGGCGGCCCGGCGGGAGAAGGGGGAGGCTGTCGTACTGTGCTCTGCCGTCGAGCACCCGGCCGTGCGCGAGTCGGCCCGCGCCGCCGCGAAGACCGGCATCGACGTGCGCGAGCTGCCGGTCGAGGCCCACGGCATCGTCGATCCCGACGCGCTGGCCCGGGCGCTGTCGTCACGCGTCACCGTGGTCGCGGTCATGACGGCCAACAACGAGACCGGGGTCATCCAGCCGCTCCACGAGATCGTCGAGGAGGTGCACCGGCGCGCCCCCAACGCCTCTGTCTTCACTGACGCCGTGCAGGCGGCTCTCTCGCTCGATCTGGCCGAGGCCACCGCGGGCGCCGACCTCGTCTCCGTGAGCGCGCACAAGGTCGGCGGGCCCGTAGGTGTCGGTGCACTGTCAGTGAACGGTCGCGTCGCGTTGGAGCCGCGCCAGTACGGGGGCGGGCAGGAGCGCGAACGGCGCAGCGGGACCCAGGACGTGGCGGGGGCCGTGGGGCTGGCCACCGCGCTGCGCCTGGTGACGGCCGAGCGCGCCGAGGCGGTGCCCCGCATGGAGGCGCTCCGGGACCGGCTCGCCGACGGGTTGGTGGCATCGCTCGACGGAGCCCACCGCACCGTGCCGCCGGGCGCACCCGGGGTCGCGGTCCTGCCCGGCCATCTGCATCTGTGCGTGCCCGGAGTCGAGCGGGAGGAGGTGCTGGTCGCGCTCGGGGCGGAGGGCGTGTGCATCTCCGGCGGGTCGTCGTGTGCCAGCGGCGCGCTCCAGCCGAGCCACGTCCTCGCCGCCATGGGCGTCGCCCCTGAGCTGGCGGCGGGCGCCCTCCGCTTCACGCTCGGGTGCGGCACCACGGATGCAGACGTCGACCGCGCGCTCGACCGTCGTGCCTGCCACCATCGCGGCACTGCGCCGACGGGGCTGATCACCGGTGGCACACTGGACCCCATGCGGGTGCTCGTAGCCATGTCGGGAGGCGTCGACTCCTCCGTTGCGGCGGCGCTCCTGGTGGAGCAGGGCCACGACGTGGTCGGGGCCACGCTCAAGCTGTGGGGCGGGCCCTCGGACTCGGGCTGCTGCTCGGTGGCCGATGTCGAGGACGCCCGCCGCGTGGCCCAGCAGCTCGGCATCACCCACCACGTCTTCAACCTCACCGAGGAATTCGACCGCAACGTCGTCGCGCCCTACATCGGTGAGCACGCGCGGGGGCGGACGCCGAACCCGTGCATCGAGTGCAACCGTTCCATGAAGTTCGACCGGCTGCTGCACCGGGCCGACCGGCTCGGCTTCCACCGCTTGGCGACCGGCCACCACGCCCGCGTCAGCGATGCCACCCCGTCCATAGGTCTCCGCCGGGGTGCGGACCCGGCCAAGGACCAGTCCTACGTGCTCTCCATGCTCGGACAGGATGCCCTCGCCCGTGTCGTCTTCCCCGTGGGCGAGATGACCAAGGACGACGTCCGCGCCCATGCGCGCCGTCTCGGTCTGCGCACCGCCGCCAAGCCGGACAGCCAGGACGTGTGCTTCATCGGGAGTGCGGAGGGCCGTGAGGGATTCTTGTCCCGGCGGGTGGCGCTGCACGCCGCCGAGGTGGTGGACGGGAACGGCCGCCCGGCCGGCTCCGTCGAAGCCGTCGAGCTGGTGACGGTGGGCCAGCGGCGCGGCATGGGCCACGGGAGCGACGGGAAGCGGCGGTACGTGACGCACGTCGACGTGGCGGAGCGGCGCGTGACGGTCGGGAGCGCGGCGGAGGCGCTGCGCTCCTCGGTGCTGCTCGCCGGGCCGTCGTTGACGTGGGTCGATCAGCCGCTCGCGCCGGGCTCCCGGGCGGTGGCGCAGGTCAGCGCGCACGGCCGCCCCGTGCCCTGCACCCTGGCGCAGCAACCGGGAGAGGCCGGCATGGAGGTCCGCTTCGACGACCCGCAGCGGCCCGTGGCGCCGGGCCAGACAGTGGCGCTCTACGACGAGCTCGACCCCGACGCCGTGGTGGGCGCGGGCATCGCCTCATAGCCATGGGAGGTACGGGCGACGGGACGGTTCCGACGAAGGCGGCGGCTCGTGCCGCGGCGTTGCGCGCGCTGATCCTCCACCACAACGAGCTCTACAACGTGCTCGATGCGCCCGAGATCCCCGACTCCGAGTACGACCTGCTCGTGGTGGAGTTGCGTCAGCTCGAGGCCGATTATCCGGCGTTGGCGACGCCGGACTCGCCGACGCAGACCGTGGGGGCGGCGCCGTCGGGCCTGTTCCAGGAGGTGCGTCACCGGGTCCCGATGATGAGCCTCGACAACGCGTTCGACGAGGGGGAGCTGCGCTCGTGGGCCGAACGGTTGCGGCGCCAGGCGCCCGACCTCGACCTGGAGTCGCTGGCCTTCTCGTGCGAGCCCAAGGTCGACGGCGTCGCCATGTCGCTGTCGTACGAGCGCGGGAAGTTCGTGCAGGCAGCGACAAGGGGGGACGGCGTGACCGGTGAGGACGTGACGGCGAACGTGGCGACCGTCAACGACGTGCCCAAGCAACTGGCCAAGGCGGGCGGGCCGTATCCCGCCGTGCTCGAGGTGCGGGGCGAGATCTACATGCCGGTGGCCGAGTTCGAGGCCATGAACAAGCGGCAGGCGGAGTTGGGGGAGCGCCTCTTCGTCAACCCGCGCAACTCCGCCGCCGGTGCCCTGCGCCAGAAGGATCCGGCGGTCACCGCGCACGCGGCCGCTGCACTTCTGGGCCTACGCGGTGGGCGAGGTGGAGGGCGCACCGGCCCGGAGCAGGTGGCCGGCGGCCACGCAGTCCGAGACGTTGTCGCAGCTGGCCAAGGCCGGGCTTCCCGTGAGCCCCGACGCCCGGCGCATCGTGGGCATGACGGCCGTGGTGGCGCGCTGCCGACGAGCTGGCCGAGGAGCGCCACGACCTCGCCTACGAGATCGACGGTGTGGTGACAAAGGTGGACGAGCTGGCGCTGCACGACCTGCTGGGTGCCACGTCGCGGGCGCCCCGGTGGGCCATCGCGTTCAAGTTCCCGCCCGAGGAGCGCACGACCCGGCTGCTCGACATCATGGTCTCCATCGGGCGCACTGGGCGGGCGACGCCCTTCGCCCGGTTGGAGCCGGTCTTCGTGGGCGGTTCGACCGTCGGCGTGGCCACCCTGCACAACGAGGACCAGGTGGCCGCCAAAGACGTCCGACCGGGCGACCTCGTGGTCGTGCGCAAGGCGGGCGACGTGATCCCCGAGGTCGTGGGGCCGGTGCGCGACGGGCCGGGTGTGCCGAAGCGCCGCAAGCCGAAGTGGGCCTTTCCCGACATCGTGCCCGTCGTGCGGCGAGCCGCTCGTGCGCCTGCCGGGGGAGAGCGACACCTACTGCACCAACATCGACTGCCCGGCGCAGCGGGTGCAGCGGATCTCGCACTACGCGTCGCGTTCGGCGATGGACATCGAGGGGCTGGGCGAGGAGCGCGTGCTGCAGCTGGTCGCGGCGGGCCTCCTGCACGATGCAGCCGACCTCTACGATCTCAACACCGACCAACTCGTGACGCTCGAGCGGTTCGGCGCACTGTCGGCGGCCAACCTGGTGGCCGGCATCGATGCGTCGCGGGCCCAACCGCTGAGCCGGCTGCTCGTGGCTCTGGGAATCCGCCACGTGGGACCGACCGGGGCCCGGGCTGTGGCGCGCGCCTTCGGATCCCTGGATGCCATCGAGGGGTCGACGGTCGAGGAGCTGGCGGCCGTGGACGGCGTCGGCGGCATCATCGCCGCGTCCTTGGCCGAGTTCCTCTCGGCGGACACAAACGTGGCCGTGCTGGGCCGGTTGCGCTCGGCCGGGGTGACCATGACGGAGCCGGGGGCCGCCGGGACGTCGGATGGGGAAGCCGGGGCGGCGGCCCTCCCGCAGACGCTCGAGGGCAAGACGGTGGTGGTGACAGGAGCGGTGCCGGACTACACGCGGGAGGGGGCCGAGGAGGCGATCATGGCGCGGGGCGGCAAGTCGCCCGGAAGTGTCTCGAAGAAGACCTTCGTCCTCGTGGTGGGAGCGTCGCCGGGCGCCAGCAAGCTGAAGAAGGCCGAGGAGCTCGATGTCCCGACCCTCGACGCGGCGTCGTTCCAGACCTTGCTCGACACGGGTGATGTGCCCGCATGAGCACGACCGTTGCTGGTAGGGGGGTGTCCACCGGACGAGCGTCCGGGGTCGGTAGCCTGAGTTCGCCCCGATGCCCCTGATATCAGACTCCATCGGCCGGGTCCTTGGGAAGCGGTACCGGCTGCTCTCCGCTTTGGGCACCGGCGCTTCCGCCCACGTCTTCCTGGCCGAAGACGTGTCCCTGCAGCGTCATGTCGCGGTGAAGGTGCTCCAACCGGGGTTGGCAACGGACGAGGCGTTCTTGAAACGCTTCCGGGCCGAGGCGCGCTCGGTGGCATCCCTGAACCACCCGCACGTGCTGCGGGTCTTCGACTGGGGTGAGGACCAGGACGGGCCGTATCTGGTCTTGGAGTATCTCGGCGGGGGCTCCTTGCGTGATCTGCTGGATCGCGACATCCGGCTGTCGCTGCCGCAGGCGGCCCAACTGGGGACGGAGGTGGCGCAGGGGCTCGCCTACGCGCACGTGCGGGGGCTGGTTCATAGAGACATAAAGCCCGCCAACCTCTTGTTCGACGAGGAGGGGCGGGTGCGGGTGGCCGACTTCGGCGTGGCCCGCGCGCTGGCGGAGGCGGCGTGGACCGAGCCGGCGGGAGCGATGGTGGGGACGGCCCGTTACATCTCGCCCGAGGCGGCCGAGGGCAAGCCCGTCGACGGTCGTGCCGACGTGTACTCGCTGGCCCTGGTCCTCTATGAGGCCGTGACGGGGACGGTCCCCTTCGTCACGGATACGACCATGGGCACGCTCGCGGCCCGCATCGGCCAGCCGCTGCCGCACGACGACGCGCTGGGCCCGCTCGATGACGTCCTCGCCCGTGCCGCCGCGCCCGACGTCGCTTCCCGGCTGGACGCGGCGGGGCTGGCGGCCCGGCTGGGCGCGCTCGCGTCCGCCTTGCCGACACCGTCGCCCCTGCCGTTGGTGACGCCCCGGCTCGAGGACTCCGCGCCGATCAGCGGGTTCCGGGCGCCCGGGGTGTCCGAGCTGACCGACTCGGGGATCACGACGGTGGCCGCCGGAGCGGCCGCGGGCGCGGCCGTGGGTGACGCCACGGCGATCGCCCCGGGGATGGCCGGTGCGCCGATCGGGACGAAGGCGGGGCCGGGGGAGATCTTCGACGCCGAGCCGACCGGTGGTCGATCCTCGGGGCGCAGCTCGGGCAGCGGAGGCGGGCCCGCCGCGCCGTACCGACCGCGGAAGAGCCGGCGGACCTGGTGGATCGTAGGGGCGGTTGCAGCGGCGGTGATCGTCGCCGGGGCTTTGGTGGCCGCGTTCGAGACGAATGTGTTCACGCCGTCGCACCCGACGCCGACCGTGGTCAACCTGCCGTTGGCCCAGGCCCAAGCTGCAGTGGCCAAGGTCCATATGACCCTGAAGGAGGGCGTGCCGGTGACGTCGATCACCGTGGGCGCCGGCGACGTGGTGTCCCAGAGCCCGAAGCCGGGGGTGTCGCAGAAGGAGGGCTCGGTGGTCACCGTGGTGCTCGCGTCCGGGAAGCCCGATGTGACCGTGCCGTCCCTGGCCGGCATGACCTGCGCCCAGGCGTCGACCGCCCTGCAGTCGGCGCACTTCCTCTCCGTCTGCGCTCCGGGTACCTACAACAACAACGTGGCGGCGCAGGTCCTGGTGCTCTGGTCCATCGGCTCGACACAGAACCCGACGAAGGCGCCCTACGGGGCCACCATCACGCTCGTCCCGTCGCTGGGCCACGAGCCGGCCACGGTTCCCAATATCCCGTCCAGTTACAGCTTCACCCAGGCCCAGGCCGCGCTGACCGCCGTGGGCCTGACGGCGACCCAGAACAACGAGTCCAGCACGACCGTTCCGTCGGGGCAGGTGATCTCGACGTCACCGGCCAGTGGCGCGCAGGCGCCCTTCGGGTCGGCGGTGACGGTCAACGTCTCGACCGGGCCACCGACAACGCAGGTCCCCAACGTCATCGGTGACACGGTGACGCAGGCCACCACCGTCCTGCAGGGCGACGGGCTCAGCGTCTCGGGTGTGTCGGGGAGTCCCAGCAAGATGGTCAGCGGGACCCAGCCCTCGGTCGGATCGACGGTGCCGACCGGCTCGTCCGTGCAGATCTTCACCCACTAGCTCTGCCGGTGGCGCCCCCCTTCGATCCCGACTGCGACCTCTGCGAGGCGGCGCGGCTGTCGGAGTGGCACCACGAGGACGACATCTGCTGGGTCGCCGACTGCGAAGTCTGCGGGGTGCCCATGGTGGTGTGGAAGAGCCACGGACCGACGCCGCCGGACGGCGACGTCGACCACATGGTGGCCCAACTCAGCCGGGTGGCCGATGCCCGCTTCGGCGAGGGCGAATGGTCGGTCGACCGGGTCATGCGCCAGATCCCCAACCACTTCCACGCCCACGGCCGCGACCCCAACTGGTGGTTCCGCCTGCGCGGCCTGCGCTGACGACGACGGTCGCCGCTCGAGGGCGGCGGCGAGCGGGGAGTGGCGCTGCACCAGGCCCCTAGGGTGTCCCCGGTGGAGGACCCAGGCGCCGAGCAAACCGACGTCCTGCTCGACCCGAAATTCGATCCCGGCGGTGGGGCGATGGGGACGATGGGGGCGGACGGCTCCGTCGAGACCAACTGGTTCGCCCTCCTGCACCAGCGCGTCACGGAGCGGGCCGTCCGCAGCCCGCGCTACCAGTGGTGGGCCCTGACCGCGCTGCTGGCCGGGTTGCTCTCCCTCAACATCACCTTCACCGTCTTCGTGGTCGCCCTGCCCACAGTGAAGGCGGACTTCAACACGAACTTCTCCGTCCTCGCCTGGGCCTCGACCGGACCGCTCCTGGCCTTCGGGGTGGCCGCGCCGTTCTTCGGGAAGGCCGGGGACCTCTTCGGCCATCGCCGGCTGTACCAATTCGGCCTGCTGGGGGCGATGGTCAGTGCCATCCTCACGGCGACCGCACCCGACGTCGGGATGCTGTTGTTCGCGCGGGCCCTCGACGGGGTGCAGGGCGCCGCCACCGGCACGGCGTCGATGGCGATCATCCTCGAGCTGTTCTCCCGCCAGGACCGGGTCAAGGCCCTCGGCTGGTGGTCGCTGGTCGGCGCCGGCGGGCCAGTGCTCGGCGTCACGCTCGGGTCGCCCGTGATCCAGTTCTTCGGGTGGCGGACGCTGTTCTGGGGTCAGCTGGTGCTGCTGGTCATCGCCTCCGTCGTGGTGGCTGTGCTGTTGCCGTCGGACCGGAAGGCACGCCGGAGGCCGGCGCGGGCCGAGGGTGAGGGCCCGCAGCGTCCAGAGCGTTCGCGCGTCTGGGAGGGCATGGACTGGGTGGGGGTCTGGAGCCTGGCCGGGTCCGTCACCGCGGCCATGCTGGTTCTGAGCATCGGCCCCATCGTGGGCTGGACCTCGCCCGCCGTGATCACGTCGGGGGTCGTTGCCGCCGTGCTGGCCGGCGTGTTCGTCCATCGGGAGCTGACCTTCGCCACCCCGCTCGTGCCCACCACGTACTGGCGCCGGCGGAACTTCATGTTCCCGATGGGGACGAAGACGTTCTCGAGTTTCGCCTACTTCGGGGGCTTCTTCCTGTTCCCGCTGCTCATGGAGCAGGTCTACGGCTACAGCGTGTCCCAGGTCGGCTTCATTTCGGTGGCCCGGCCACTCCTGTTCGCCATCAGCGCGCCCATCGCCGGTTACATGACCGTGCGGACGGGGGAGCGGACGGCGACGCTCTTCGGCACCTGCTCGCTCCTGCTGTCCATGATCCTGTTCGCCACGCTGCGCCCGTCGGCGGGGCTGTTCATCATCTTGGTGGCGCTCGCTCTCTCCGGGCTTGGCATGGGCGTCTCGATGCCGGCCACCTCGGCGACCATGTCCAATGAGCTGGCGGAGACGGAGTACGGCGTCATGAGCGCGGCCCAGCTGCTGGCCACCCAGGTCGGGGAAGTGGCGGGGATCCAGGCGGTGCTGACGATTCAGGAGTCGATCGCCCGCCGTTCGGGCCTGGGCAGCGTGCAACACAGCACTGCGCTGCTCCACAGCTTCAGCGTCCCGTTCTGGGTCGGTGCCGGCGTCGCCGCGATGGCGGTCTTCTGCGCGCTGTTCATCCGGCCGCTGCCCCGCGACGTGCGAGCCGGGCAGCTGTTGGCCGACCCGAGCTGAGTCCGGGGCTCTTGGGAAGAGAGGCTTACTCGGTGATGTCGCGCAACCGGGTGGCCAACTCGGCGGCGTTGGGATCGCCGCCCGCCGGCGCCGCCTGGAGGGCCATGAGCTTGGCCATGTCGCCCTCGACGCGGACCTTGCCGGCCATGAAGGCCTGCATGCCCGCCTGGGGGTTGCCCTCGATGAGGATGGCCTTGGCCGTCTCGTAGTCAACCGTGACCTTGAGGTCCTGGGTCTCGAGGTGGCCTGTGTCGAGGACGAGCTCGCCGCTCGAGGTGTCCAGGTGGGCGAGGATGTCCTCGTCCGTGAAGGGGACTGCCGTGACGACCAGGTTCATACGGACGGCGTGAGCGACGGGAGCCGTCTTGCCTTCGTACTCGGCGCGGATCTTGCGGGCTTCCTCCAGCCATTCGTCGCTGAGGAACGGGTACGACGGCATCGCGTGCTCCTTACGTCTGTTTCGGTCATCGGTCTCGGTCGCGGTGCAGGACCTCGGTCGCCCCGCCCGGAGCCATCTGGCGCCGGAACCCTACTCGCCTCACCGGTAGGCTGCCGGTCCGTGAGCGCCCCCATCATCCCCGGTGCCGAGCCCTATTCCACGACCGGCGACACCCGCGGCGCGTTGGTCCTGCACGGGTTCACCGGCAACCCGCAGTCGATGCGTGGTCTGGCGCTGGCCTTGGCCGACGCCGGGTTCACCGTCGAGATGCCGCTGCTGCCAGGCCATGGCACCCAGATCGAGGACATGCTTTCGACGACGTGGGCGGACTGGTCTCGAGCGGCCGAAGCGGCGTATACCGACTTGGCCGCCCGCAGCGACGGAGTGGTCGTCGTGGGACTCTCCATGGGCGGCACGCTCAGCGTCTGGCTGGCCGAGCACCACCCGGAGATCGCCGCCATCGCCGTGGTGAACCCGCTGCTGTCGCCGCCCGACGCGGACACCGTGGGCTTCATTCAGGCCATGATCGATGGGGGCGACGAGGTGGCTCCCGGCATCGGATCCGACATCGCAATGGAGGGTGCAGTCGAGGCCGCCTATCCCGGCCTCCCGCTGCGCGCCACGCTCTCGCTCTTCGCCGCTGCAGCGGACGTGGAGAAGGAGCTCGAGTCGGTGGCCTGCCCCGTCCTCGTCTTCACGAGCCTGCAGGACCATGTCGTCGATCCCGCGTCGAGCGAGAAGCTGGTCGCCCGCGCCAAAGGGCCGGTGGAGCAGGTGATGCTCGAACGGAGCTTCCACGTGGCGACGCTGGACTGGGACAAGGACGAGATCGAAGCGCGCACCGTCGAATTCGTCAGCGGCGTGCTCCCGCCACGCCCGTGACCAGCGACCCGGACCGCACGACCGCGCTGAACCGCGAGGACGTCGTCCACGTCGCCCGCCTGGCCCGGTTGGACCTGAGTGACGACGAGGTCGAGCTGTTCACGGCCCAGCTGCGGACCGTGCTCGACCATGCGGCCGACGTGGCGTCGCTGGACCTGTCCCACCTGGAACCGTCGTCACACCCGATCCCTCTGGACAACGTGCTGCGGGCGGACGAGCCCCGCCCGAGCCTCGACCGCGACGAGGTGCTGGCTGCCGCGCCCGCGGTGGAGGACTACCGCTTCCGTGTGCCCCGAATAGGTGGGGAGGCCCCGTGAGCACCGCGCGTGTGCTGGCAGCCGAAGTCCGCTCGGGAGAGCGGTCAGCCCGCCAGCTGGTCGACGACGCGCTCGCCGCCGTGGCGTCGGGCGACGACGAGATCAACGCCTTCCTCACGGTCCTGGCCGACGAGGCGCGGGCGGGTGCCGACGCCGTGGATGTCGCGGTGGCCGCCGGACGCGATCCGGGGCCGCTGGCGGGAGTGCCCGTGGCGCTAAAGGACAATCTCTGCACACGGGGCGTCAACACGACCTGCGGCTCCAGGATCCTGGACGGCTGGCTCCCGCCGTACGACGCCACCGTCGTGGAGACGCTGCGCAACGCGGGGGCGATCACGCTCGGCAAGACGAACATGGACGAGTTCGCCATGGGCAGCTCGACCGAGAACTCGGCCTTCGGACCGACGCGGAATCCCCGTGACACCGGAAGGGTTCCCGGTGGCAGCAGCGGTGGATCCGCCGCCGCGGTGGCGGCTGGCTTCACGCCGCTCGGCCTGGGTTCTGATACCGGCGGCTCGATCCGCCAACCGGCCGCCTTGTGCGGGGTGGTCGGTATGAAGCCCACCTACGGTCGCGTGTCACGGTACGGGTTGGTGGCCTTCGCCAGTTCG
Source organism: uncultured Acidimicrobiaceae bacterium (assembly GCA_963719485.1). Lineage (GTDB taxonomy): Bacteria > Actinomycetota > Acidimicrobiia > Acidimicrobiales > RAAP-2 > Bog-473. The sequence goes on along the minus strand of OY970387.1, from coordinate 153,092 downwards.
CTCGACCAGATCGGCCCGTTCGCCACGACCGTGGAGGACGCGGCACTGCTCTTCGACGTCCTGGCCGGGCACGACCCCCTCGACAGCACCTCGTTGCCGTCTCTGCCCGAGCCGACACTGCCGACCCTTCATGACGGGGCGGAGGGCATCAGGGTCGGGCTGTGTCGCGACCTCGTCGACGGCTGCGCGCCCGACGTGGTGGCGCGGGTGCAGGAGGCGGCTGACGCCCTGGCCGCCGCCGGCGCCAAGGTCGAGGAGATGTCCGTTCCGGAGTTCGGCTATGGGCTCTCGGCCTATTACCTGATCGCGCCGGCGGAGGCGTCCTCCAACCTGGCGCGCTACGACGGCGTGCGCTACGGGCTGCGGGTGGATGGCGAGGACGCGGCTGCCATGAACACCGCGACCCGCACGGCGGGATTCGGCGCGGAGGTCAAGCGCCGGATCATGCTGGGCACCTACGCGCTGTCCGCCGGCTACTACGACGCCTACTACGCGCAAGCCCAGCGGGTCCGCACGCTCGTGATGCAGGCGTTCGACCGGGCCTACGAGTCGTTCGACGTTCTGCTCGGCGCGACCGCGCCGACGACCGCCTTCGACATCGGGGCCAAGGTGGACGACCCGATGGCGATGTACATGAACGATGTCTGCACCATCCCATCCAACCTTTCGGGGCACCCGGCGGTCTCGGTGCCCTTCGGCACCGGCGCCGACGGGCTGCCGGTCGGCGTGCAGGTGCTGGCGCCGGCGCTCCAGGAGGCGTTGCTGTTCCGGGTCGCCCGGGCGGTCGAGTCGCTTGCTCCGAAGGGGATGGGATCGTGAGCGCCGACTGGGAGCTCGTCGTCGGGCTCGAGGTGCATTGCGAGCTGTTGACCGCCACGAAGCTCTTCTGCGGGTGCCGCAACGCGTTCGGTGACGAGCCGAACGTGAACATCTGCCCCACCTGCCTGGGATTGCCGGGCTCGCTGCCGGTGCTGAACGATCAGGCGGTCGAGCTGGCGATGCGCATCGGTGCCGCGCTCCACTGCGAGATCCGGCCGTCCGAGTTCGCCCGGAAGAACTACTTCTACCCGGACCAAGCGAAGGACTATCAGATCAGCCAATACGACCTCCCGCTCAACGTCGGCGGGTGGCTCGAGCTCCCCGATGGGTTCCGCGTCGGCGTGACGCGGGCACACATGGAGGAGGACACGGGCAAGCTCACCCACGTCGGGGCGAGCGGCCGCATCAATGCCGCCCTGCACGCGCTGGTCGACTACAACCGCTCGGGCGTCCCGCTGGTCGAGATCGTGAGCGAGCCGGATATCCGGAGGGTGGTCCAGGCGCGGGCCTACGTGAGCGAGCTGCGCGGCATCCTCATGGCGACCGGTGCCTCCGACGGACGGATGGAGGAGGGGTCGATGCGGGTGGACGCCAACGTCTCGGTCCGTCCGGTTGGCACCGACGCGTTCGGCACCCGGTGCGAGATCAAGAACCTGAACTCGCTGCGCTCGCTGGGTCGGGCAATCGAATACGAGGCGGCGCGCCAGATCGCCCTTCTGGAGTCGGGGGGTTCCGTCACGCAGGAGACCCGGCACTGGGACGAGTCGGCGGGACGCACGGATTCGATGCGGTCCAAAGAGGAGGCGAACGACTACCGCTACTTCCCCGAGCCAGACCTGGTGCCCCTGGCGCCCGACGAGGCCTGGCAGGAGGACGTCCGGGCTGGGCTGGGCCCGATGCCCGCAGACCGCCGGGCTGCCCTGGCACTCGCACTCGGTGGGGCGCCGAGTGCTGCCGAAACGGACCAGATCCACGCCGTGGTCGACCTGGGACTCGACACCCTGGTGACCGCGGCGGCCGGCAGCGGGGCGCCGATCGCGCTGGCCTTGGCCCGCGCCGCCAACGAGGTGGCGGCGCAGAGCGAGGCGGCCCTCGAACTGGACCCGAACGCCTTCGCCTCGGTGCTCACCATGGAGTCGGGCGGCCAGCTCTCGGCGACCCAATCCAAGGCGGTGCTGGCCGCGCTTCTCGAGCGGGGCGGAGGAGACCCGGTCGCGTTGGCGAAGGAGATGGGTCTCGAGGCACTGGGATCGGACACCCTCGGGGCGGTGCTCGACGAGGTCATCGCTGCGCATGCTGACGAATGGGCGCGCTTCGCCGAGGGCGACGACAAGTTGATCGGATTCTTCACCGGTGCGGTGATGAAGGCGACGTCGGGCAAGGCCAACGGCAAGGAAGTGGCGGCTGAGTTGCGACGCCGGCGTGGCTAGGAGTTAGCTCGCCAGACCCGATCTAGGATCGGCCGTCCCTTCGTCCACATCGGCGAGAGGGGCGCGTGGTCATGACCCGGCCTCTTCGGGCCGACGAAGGTGAGCTCCTCATCAGCGTTGCGCGGCATGGTCCAACTTCCTGTGTGCACCAGAAGATGGTGATCCAAACAAAACGAGCGCGAGGTTCCTCACAAGTACGTACTACGGCCTACTGCTGGACCCAGTCTCATGGTCGGACGGCAAGTACCCCCGCAGGATAAGGCGGCCGTGCACGACCGTCCTGCGAGGGGATCCGGGATTGGCAGGAAATCGGCCATCCATCGGGTCTGAGGTCCTGGGTTCGGGGTCCCCCGGCCAGTCGGACAGATCAGCAGATCGGCGACGCGAACCATCCCGCTCAATCGGTGCCACCCCAATCCAATAAGTCGGGTCAGGCGTTTGGTCGCGCCTACCAGGAGGTCAGATCAATCATCTCCGACGGCTGATGAAGCTAGGAAGTTCGTCCTCCGCATTTTGCAAGCGCATGCTTGTCGAGTCTCGCGATCTCCATGCCCCCCGCGGACGTCGGGTGAATCAGATCGCCGAGAAGGTATGTTCTCCAGTCACTATTTCGGCGGCTATTCAAGAAACCGTTCCAATCGGCCACTTCGTATTTCTTGGGGTCTCGTGCGCTGATGCTCATGATGTCGGAGTTGATACTGGCTGCGATCGATTTGTGGCCGTAATAGTCAGCAGCGACGCCGATGGTAGTCAAGACAACACATGGTGTTGCTCTTGTAATGTGAATCAGTTGGTCCCAGCTCGACATCCAGTCACTCTGCGCTTCTCCCTGCCGCGCGTCGTTCGTACCGAGATTCTCGACCACGGCATATGGATGAGTCCTCAACGCTGAAATAAGCCTTGGCAAACTCTTCCGGATACTTATGCCGTATACACCCAGAACCTCAACGTGGTAACTCGGGTCGAAAAGCTGGTGGATTGCAGGAGTGGCCAGGGCCGTGATCGAGTCTCCGTCGAATACCACGCTTGGCTTGCTCATACCTTGGCTACTGCTGCCTGCCAAGCCGAGGAGGACGATCGCTACAGCCAGCAACCATCTCATGGGTTGGGGAGCGTAGTCCCGGAGCGACCGCTGTGCGACCCCCGTTCATTGATACTTCTCTGAGGGATCCACCGCTTGACTGCTGGTCCTGAATAGCTTCGGGAGTGCTGGTGAGTCCGGTCTGACTTGGAGTCCCGTGACGTTGCAAGACGTCGTCGACCGAGACCTTCCAGCCGCACATTGAAAGACGGCACGTCCCGTCTCCGAGTTTGGGGTGATTGGTCCGGTTGCTACCAACAGCCAGACCCCCGTCGCTCCGATCCGGAACGGCCGTGCCATCCCTCAACACCTAAAGAGAAGGGATGACCATGACCATCGTAGAAGCTGCGCGTGGTGTGACTGGTGGCGTTGACACGCACCTCGACGTCCATGTGGCTGCTGCCCTCGATCCACTTGGCGGGCTGCTCGGCACGGAGCGCTTCGAGACCAACTCGGCCGGCTACAAGGCACTGCTGGGCTGGCTCGAGTCCTTCGGTGACGTCTCTAAGATCGGCGTCGAGGGCACCGGGTCCTATGGCTCGGGCCTGGCCCGTTACCTGAAGCGGGTGGGAGTCGAGGTCCTCGAAGTCGACCGGCCTGATCGCCAGAAACGCCGGCGCAGTGGCAAGTCCGATCCCCTCGACGCCATCGAAGCCGCTCGGGCCGCCTTGAGTGGTCGGGCCAAGGGCAAGCCCAAATCGAGAGACGGTGCGGTCGAGGCCATCCGGGTCCTCGTCGTGGCCAAGCGTTCGGCCCGCCAAGCCAGGGGCAAGGCCTTGGTCCAGATGCGCCACCTCGGCTACAGCGCTCCTGAACAGCTCCGTTGTCGCCTCAAGGGACTATCTGTGCCGGCCCTGATCGCCGAAGGGAGCAAGCTCCGGCCAACGCGCTCTCCTGATCCGGTGACGGCTGCCACCAAGGCATCGCTGTCCTCGTTGGCGCATCGGATCAGCTCGCTCGACGACGAACTGGCCGAGCTCAACGAGAGGATCGAAGCGCTCCTCGTCGCAACGGTGCCCGACCTCCTCGAGCTCTTCGGTGTCGGTCCCGACACCGCGGCCTCCCTTGTCATGGCCGCCGGCGACAACCCCGAACGTCTCCACTCAGAAGGGGCCTGGGCCCACCTCTGCGGTGTGTCACCGATCCCCAAGGGATCGGGCAAGAGCAGCGGTCGGGTCAAGGCGCACGACGGTGGAGACCGCCAGGCCAACAGCGCGCTGTGGCGCATCGTCATGGTGCGCATCGCGCATGATCCCGAGACACAGCTCTACTTCGAGCGCCGGGTCAAGGAGGGCAAGACCACCCACGAGGTCATCCGCATCTTGAAGCGCTACGTCGCCCGCGAGGTCTACCGCTACTTGCCTCGCGCCTAGATCCCCGACTGAGGGTCTGGCTTTCCCCCGTTCTGTCGCCCCTCGGGGCTGACTTTCCAGCGATTCGCCGACCCTCAGCTCGGGCCACCATCTCGAAAACGCGTGACTCAATAAGAGCCTGTCCTCAACTCGAGTGACTCATCAATGTTCTGTCTGCTGTTTTCACTCCCGAATCCCCAAAGAGGGGTTGACAAGTGATAGGAGCGTCGCCGACCGTGTGTCAGTGGACGCGCCGAAGCGCCGGTCGTGCTCTGGCCGCGCAGGATCCGGCACGGGAAGAGTGCGCGACCGAGAGCCCGATCCTCGTTCGGTCGTGTGACGCAGGAGGAGGTGCAGCGTTGCCGGTTTTACCTTCGGTGCTCCCTCGACCACTTCAGCACGGGGCACAAAGGAAGTGATGTTGGATGTACTCGTCTGGCGGTAACAGCCGCAGCACCGTCCAACCGGTACCTTCGATCAACTCCCGTGCACGACGCTCCGAGTAGACGGCCCACAAGAGGGGACGGGAGGGGTCCATGTCAATGAAGGGCTCGATTCGTCGGCTCCCGGTTCCCGGATCGACGTAATCGCCGATGACGCCTTGTAGTGCCTGCTGGTTGTCAGAGATCGAACGACCCAAGTAATCCATGAGCCCGTGACCGCCCTCGGTGAGCTCATCGATGTAGAGCGAGTAGATCAACCGAGTGCCGTGCCTCGCGTAGCGACGCAGCAGTGTCAGCATCGCCCTGTAGTCGTGGGGTGCAAGATGCGTGAAGACCGAGAAGAGAGTGATGAGATCGAACGTCCTACCGTCGATGGGCAGCTCCATGACGTCCGACAGTGGCTGACCGCCCGGGTTGTAGCGCTGATTGTGAGCATCGAGGTGGCTGTACTCGAAGCGGCCATCATCAACAGTGTCGCGCAGCCACTTGATCATTTCTTCGTCCACGTCGACGCCGACATACCGTTTGATGGCCAGCCCCCGATTGATGAAGGCCTCTGTGAATTTGACTCCGCACCCGAAGTCGAGCATCTCGATGTGTGACAGATCATCAAGGCCGAGTTGAGTGCAGAGGTATTGAAGAAGCCACAGTGCTGACTGCATCGCCTTGTCGCCCTGCGCAACACCCCGGCTGAATTTCATGGGGGCGTGGATTTCCTTTTTCATGGGCCGCGCGACACCTCCACCCGGTATGTCAGACATGGTCGGGACGGTTCAAGCGAGCTCTTGCCTCAAAACGCGCGGCAGTTCGTCAGCGGTCGGTCTGAATCGAGGCTCGTCGAGCACGCTGACGGTTTCGCCACTATCTGTCGCCATGTCGAACAGCGCGGTCTCGCCGGAAGTTTCGTCACCGATGTATATGAAGTTGCCGCGCCTCGCCATCGGCCACATCGCGCTCGTCGCACTGAAAACCGTCCTGTTCTCATCCCACAATGATGTTCAAGACCCGTGAGGAGAGACATCCGCGCCGGGACGCGTGTCGTTGATCCGCTGTACGCATTCGTGAAGACACTCCGTTCTGGGCCAGCATGTTGATTCTCGGAGTCGAGTAGTACCCGCCAGACTCGTAATCCACCTGATCGAACCGCTGCTCGTCAGACAAAATCAGCACGAGGTCCGGCCGAACTTGCATCGCTGCGAATCATAATTCATCCACCGCAGAACATCGCCAGAGCCCGATGCGTGGTTGCCAGGCCAACGGCGACGTGCGCGGCGTTGATGCCAGGACGAACGGTTCGTTGGAATCCTGCCCGACGACTGACCTGTCAATCAGGAAATTGTTGATGGAGGCGACTGGCCTTGACCCACGAACCTCGCAGGGTCTCATTGGTGTCTGGACCCTCCAGGTCAAGTCTCCTAGGTTTAGTCGATGGTCCCCACCATGTAGCGGTCCAGGGTGGGTCCCGCCCACCGGGCGATCTCTGCAGGCGTGGCCGTCGACACCGGCGGCACCCGGAGGATGTACCGGGTGAAGGCGAGGCCCATGAGCTGCGAGGAGACGAGGGCGCGCCGCTGACGAGTCTCGTCCTCGCTCTCGCCTTCGTTCACAGGGCTGTTGTTCCAGACCCGCTCGGCCACGAACTCGCGCATGGCATCGGCCACGCTGGCGGACGCCGCCATTCCCGCGACACATGCAGCGAACGAGGAACCCGTTCCTTCCGCGTGGTCCCACATCGTGAGAAAGCCCGTGACGACCATCACGCCCATGCCCGTGTCCGGACCCGAAGCGGGAGCGGCATGACCCTCCGCAACGTCGCGCGGGTCGAAGGGCAGCGCCATCGCCGCCACGAAGAGACTCGCCTTCCCGTCGAAGTAGTGGTGGACGAGGGCCGGATCTACCCCCGCCTCGCGGGCCACGGCCCGCAGGCTCGCCCCGTCGTACCCCTTGGCGGCGAAGACGCGCTTGGCCGCCTCGACGATCTCACCCCGGGTGTCGGCGTTGCCCGGCCGGCGGCCCGCCGCCGCGGCTGCACTCATCTATGACCCGCCCGAAATTTCCACCCATCGGGGGATTCACCAGCGGGGAATTCTGTGTTAGAACTCATCAGTGGTGAATCTTAGGGGTGAAACGACCGTGGGTGACGCACAGACGCCTGAGGAACCACCCGTCACGACCCTGGGACGCCTGGCCGGCGCTTGTTACGACCGCCGACGGACGGTCCTTCTGATCTGGATCCTGGCCATCATCGGCATCACGGTGATCTCTCAGGTGGTGGGCACGCACTTCGAGAACAGGTTCACGGCGGGGAACACTCCGTCGCAGAAGGCGCAGAACATCCTGCAGTCCAGGTTCCCCGCGAAGTCGGGGGACACGGCTGATGTCGTCTTTCATACGACGGCGCCCATCGCCACCGCCGCCAATCAGGCAGCCATCACCAAGGTGGCGACCAGCCTCGAGCCGCTGCCGTACGTGCAGAGCGTGACCAGCCCGTTCTCGGCCACCGGTGCGCACCAGATCGCCCCGCAGCGCAACGGCAACATCGCCTTCGCCGAGATCCAGTTCACGACCGACACCGCCGACATCCCGACCGGAGCCGTCAAACGCATCATCGCCACGGCGCAGGCCGCCACCACAAAGGGCTTCCAGGTGGAGCTGGGTGGGAACCCGATCTCGGCCGCCGCCACGGCGGCCCCCGGCCCGAGCGAGGGCATCGGCATCACCGCGGCCATCCTCATCATGCTGCTGGCCTTCGGTTCCGTGGTGGCCATGGGCCTCCCGGTGATCACCGCGCTCGCGGGGCTCGGCATCGGCGTTGCCCTGCTGGAGCTCCTGACCCACGTCCTGACCGTGCCAAACTTCTCTCCGGAGATGGCCGCCATGATCGGCATCGGCGTCGGCATCGACTACGCCCTCTTCATCGTCACCCGGTACCGGCAGGGCATCTTCGAGGGACGAGATCCCCGCAACGCCGTCGTCACCTCCCTCATGACCTCCGGCCGGTCGGTCCTCTTCGCCGGCAGCACGGTGGTGATCTCGCTCTTCGGCCTCTACCTCATCGGCCAGGCGTACATGATCGGGCTGGCGACGGCCTGCATCGCCGCCGTCCTCATGGTGCTCATCGCCGCCCTCACGCTGCTTCCCGCAATGTTGGGCTTCGCCGGCAACGCCATCGACAAGCTGCACCTGCCCGGCCTGCTACAGAATGGCGGCCCGCCGCCCGAGAACGGGTTCTGGTACCGCTGGAGCCGCTTCGTGCAGCGGCGGGCCTGGGTCACCGGCATCTTGGCCGTGCTCGTGCTCGTCGGGCTGGCACTCCCGCTGTTCAGCATGCGGCTCGCCTTCACCGACGCCGGCAACGACCCGACCTCACTGACGACCCGGCAGGCCTACGACCTTCTCGCCCAGGGGTTCGGCCCCGGGTTCAACGGACCGCTCGTCATTGCCGCCGACATGCAGGGGCCGAGCGACCGTGCCACCGTCGACCACCTGCGGCAGGCCATCAGCGCGCATCACAACGGCATCGCCTTCGTGACTCCGCCCGAATTCAACAAGGCGCAGAATGGCGCGGTCATCATCGTCTACCCGACGACATCACCGCAGTCGGCCCAGACCGAGTCGCTCGTCCAGACACTGCGCAACGACGTCATCCCACCCGTCGTCGGGGGGACCAGCGTCAACGCCCAGGTCGGCGGGCAGACGGCCGCCAGCATCGACGCCGCCAACTTCCTGGGCCACCGGCTCTTCATCGTGATCGGCGCCGTGCTGATCCTGTCCTTCCTCCTGCTCATGGTCGTCTTCCGATCGCTGGTGCTGCCGCTCAAGGCAGTGATCATGAACCTGCTGAGCGTCGGCGCGGCGTACGGGGTGATGGTCGCCGTGTTCCAGTGGGGCTGGGCGGGGCGCATCATCGGCATCGGCGAGACGGGGCCCATCGACCCGTGGATCCCCGTCGCTCTGTTCGTGATCCTCTTCGGGCTCTCCATGGACTACGAGGTATTCCTCCTCTCGCGCATCCGCGAGGAGTGGCTGCGCACCCGCGACAACTCGCTGGCCGTGGCAGACGGCATCGCCGTCACGGGCCGGATCATCACGGCGGCAGCGGCCATCATGTTCTGCGTCTTCGCCTCGTTCGTGATCAAGGACCCGCTGCACATCCTGAAGGTGTTCGGGCTGGGGCTGGCCACGGCCGTGCTGGTCGACGCGACAATCGTGCGCATGATGCTGGTCCCGTCGATCATGGAGATCCTCGGCCCGGTCAACTGGTGGATGCCCGGCTGGATGGATCGGTCCATCCCGACCATTGGTGTGGAGGTCACGCCCACTCTGGTGCCCACCCCCGCCTGATCGTCAGCTGCGCGGGCTGTCACCAGCCTGGGCCAGGGCGACCCCGCCGGAGTTCGAACGAGCCAAAGATGCCAGCGCGTTGCGGTAGGGCCGCGTGGCGACTCCGGCGTCCGTGATAATTGCCGTGACGAGATGGGCCGGCGTGACATCGAATGCGGGGTTAGCGACAGTTACACCCTGGGGCACAAAGGTTGTGATCTCCATCCCGTCCCTCTGTTCCACTGGGATCTTGGATCCCGAGCCGCACTGCAGGTCGACGGTCGAAACAGGGGCGGCCACATAGAACGGCACCCTGTGATGGCGAGCCAACACCGCGAGAGAGTAGGTGCCGATCTTGTTGGCGACGTCGCCATTGGCCGCGATCCGGTCGGCCCCAACGATCACGCAGTCGACCTCGCCTCGAGCCATCACTGATCCTGCCGCCCCGTCGACGATGACAGTCGCCGGCACGCCCAGGCGGGCAAGCTCCCATGCAGTCAGACGACTACCTTGCAACACCGGCCTGGTTTCATCGACCCACACCGATTTCACCTTCCCCACTTCGTGAGCCGCCCTGATGACCCCCAGAGCCGTCCCGTAGTCGACGCAAGCCAGAGAACCGGCATTGCAGTGAGTCAGGACTCGTACACCCGCAGGTAACAACTCGGCGCCGAACCGGCCCAGACGGCGATTGCGCACCGAGTCCTCCGAAGCCACCTCAATGGCCTCAGCGACAGGATCGCAAGCGGCAAGAGCCCTTTGCACCCCCCAGCGCAGGTTGACCGCAGTCGGTCGGGTGCCGGAGAGACGGCGGGCCGCGTCGACGAGGTCCTCGCCACGGACTGCCGCCAGAGCGACTCCCATGGCTCCGGCAGCCCCTAGAGCGGGTGCGCCCCTCACAGCGAGCGTGCGGATCGCTTCGCACAGTTCATCAACCGTCGTGGCATCCAAGAAGACCAGCTCTTGCGGCAGACGCCGCTGATCGATCAGACGGACGAAACCGTCACGCCACTCAATGGTCGGAGGTATGAAGCCCTCCTCGCTCGCTTCCACCCGATAAGTCTGACGCGGTTGAAGAGGGCGAGCACCGAATCAGCCGAGAGCGGTGACATTGCCTATCCGAACCCAAGCCATGCATCATTCCGCCGATCTGCTGGCCACCGCCCGACTCGGCGGATACGTGGTTCTATCAGGCCGGATGACTCTTGAGGGAGGACGGCTCTTCCCGCGCTCCCCTGAGGTGGGACCGCGTGTCGTCCCGCTCGTCGGGGACATATGCGCGCTGCCCTGCATGTCCCGAGGGACCCCGAGCACTTGACTGCCCAAGGGGGAGCCACACGCGGTCCAGCTTGCCTTGGGATCAGTCGTCCTTCAAGTGTTCTTCAACCTGCAAACGAACTCATGCCGGCTTCCCGTGAAACGGGTGCGCAAGTGGGGTCACCGGCTGCACTGCCAGGCACGTGGAGTCGGTTAACGAGCTTCGCCTCAACCTCGGCTCCGGGTCAGGAAGCCTGGTCCTCACCTTCCGGTAGTTTTGGCTTCGTGAGCACCGATTCGGAGTCCGTGGCCACGCTCGTGTCCCTCAATCCGGGGCGGGATGTGCAGCGGGTCGGCACGGCTGCGTTCCTCGGCGAGGACGTCGCGAAGATCCATGACCCCGTGTGGGCCGTGATCGGCAACCTCGGCGACAGCCAGTGCTATTTGGGCGTCCCGCAGAAGGTCCAGGCCGTCCAGGCCGCTCTCCATCGCCGCATCGCCGAGGGCGATCTGCCGGTCCGCTTGATCCCGCCCGCCTTCACGCTGGGCGTCTCGGACGGCCAGCTCAACGGCACGCCCCAGATGCGCTTCTCCCTTGTCGGGCGCGAGCTCGTCCATGACGTGGCCGATGTCCACCTGGCGGCGAACGGTGTCGCTGGGCTCGTCGCCGTCGTGGCCTGTGACAAGCCCCCCGTCGGGACGGTCGCAGCCGTGCTCGAGAACAACACCCCCGCGGTGATCCTCTCCGACGGGCCCATCCGGCCCGGGATCGATCCGGCGACCGGCGACCGGATCGATCTGGTGTCCGCCTTCCAGGTTGCCGACCAGGATGCCGAGGTCCGCGCCCGCTACGCCCTCAACGCCTGTCCCGGTCAGGGCAGCTGCGGGGGGATGTTCACCTACAACACCATGCAGACATTCATTGCCGTCCTGGGGCTCGAGCCGCTGCACATGGTGGCCCCGCCTTCGGACGATCCGCGCCGCCTCGCCGAGTTCCCCGACCAGATCGTCGACTGTCTCCTCGCCATGGAGGGCCGCGGCATCAGGCCCCGCGACATCGTTACGCCCGCTGCGTTGAGAAACGCCATGACGGTCGCCATCGCCATGGGGGGCTCGACCAACGTGTTGCTGCATAGCGTCGAGATCGCCCGGTCCGCGGGCATCGATCTCTGGGATGAGGTCATGAGCCAGGGTGACTTCAATCAGCTGGCCCGCCGCCTCCCAGTGCTCGTCAACATGCGGCCGTTCGGCGATTACTCCATGGTGGACGTCGACGAGAAGGGTGGGCTGCAGGTGATTGTGGCAGAGCTCCTCGAGGCGGGCTTCCTCGACGGAGGGGGGCTGACCTGCACGGGCGAGACCCTGGCCGAACAGGTCCGCCGCCTCGCTCCGCCGCCGCCGGACCAAGACGTGATCTACGGGGTGGCGAAGCCCTTTAAGGACACGGGCGGGCTCCGGCTGCTGTGCGGCAACCTGGCGCCCGACGGCGGGGCGATCCTCAAGGTCGCGGGCATCGAGGGCGGTGTCAACGACGGCGTCTTCACCGGCCGGGCCCGCGTCTTCAACGGTGAACGCGACTTGATCGACGCCCTCGACAAGTACCCCGACAGCTTCGAGGACAACGACATGGTGGTGATCCGCTACGAGGGGCCCCGGGGCGCACCGGGCATGCCGGAGCTGCTGGACCCCACCTCGCGCATCACCGCTCTCTGCCGCCAGCGTCACATCACCATCGCGCTGATGACCGACGCCCGGTTCTCGGGCGGATCGGTCGGCCTGGTCATCGGCCACGTGGCTCCGGAGGCCCTCCTCGGGGGGCCGATTGCGCTGGTGGAGGACGGGGACACGATTGTGGTCGACCTCAACACGGATCGCCTTGACTGCACCGAGCTCGGCGAGCCCGATCTCTTCGAACGCCGAGCCGCCGCCTGGCGGGCAGCAGTCGAGGGCCATGGCGGCGTCCATCCCGACGCCGTCCCCGTCACCGATCGGGTGCTCGCCCGGATGCGGGCGACGGCGCTCCCCGCCTTGCTCGGCGGAGGCATGGCGACACCGCCGCCGACCTGACGAGGCGACCAGATCCGGGTTGCGGCGTCTCCAGTCCACGGCCCGGCCGTGGCGCACAACGTCTCGCGTGGACAGACTGTTGTCGTGACCAGGGGGCCAGAAACGAGGTACGCCACCTCGGCGGACGGCACTCACGTCGCCTACCAGATCATAGGTGAAGGCCCATTGGATCTCGTCACCGTCGGCTACGGCAACGTGGTCTCCATCGACATGCGTGACGAAGAATCCCACGTCCGCCGGTTCGAAGAGCGTCTCGCCTCCTTCAGCCGGCTGATCCGGTTCGACCCCCGCGGGATCGGACTCTCGGACGCGCCGCTGCCGGGCGTGGCGCCAGGCATCGAGCTGGTCGTCGACGACATCTGCACGGTGCTCGACGCCGTCGGCTCGACCCAGGCCTGTCTCTTCGCAGTCGGCGGGGGTGGGTTGGCGGCTCTCCTGGCCGCGGCCGTGCACCCCGGCCGCGTTTCTTCCCTCGCCCTGCTGAACTGCTACGCGCGCCTGCGGCGGGACGAGGACTATCCCTTCGGGATCCCGCAAGCGCTCTTGACCTCGTTCCTCGATGCCGTGCTGGATCTCGGCGCGGAGCCAGATCCCGCCATGGACGATGTGCACCTTCTCGCGCCCAGCCTGTCCGGCGACCCCCTCTTCCGCGAATGGTCGGCGCGCGCGGGCAGGCGCGGGGCGAGCCCCGCGGCGGCACGGGCCAACCTCGAGATGTCCTTCGCCGGGGACGTACGGTCCGCGCTGCCGTTGATCGACGCGCCCACGCTGGTCATGCATCGCGATCCGAGCCTGTTCTCGGTCGGCCATGCCCGCTATCTGGCCGAACATCTCGCCCAGGCCCGCCTCGTCGTGATGCCGGGCGGAGACCATCTGCCCTACGGCGCGGACAGCGACTTGGTCATCGACGAGATCGAGGAGTTCCTCACGGGTGTCCGAGGTGGTGCGGCGACCGACCGTGTCCTGACGACGGTGCTGTTCACCGACATCGTGGGCTCGACCGAACGGGCCGCCCGCTCCGGGGACCGTTCCTGGCACGAGCTGCTCGATTCGCACGACGCCATGGCTCGTGCCGAGTTACGGCGTTTCAGGGGGCGCGAGGTCAAGACGACCGGGGACGGCATCCTGGCGACGTTCGACGGGCCGGCTCGGGCCATCCGCTGTGCCCAGTCCGTCTGCGCCGGTGCCTCCCAGCTCGGCCTCGAGGTGCGAGCCGGCCTGCACACCGGCGAGGTGGAGGTCCGCGGCGACGACGTCGGGGGCATCGCGGTGCACCTCGCACAGCGGGTGTCGTCCTGCGCCGGCGCGGGTGAGGTCCTCGTCTCACGCACCGTCGTTGATCTCGTGGCCGGATCAGGCATCGTCTTCGACGACCGGGGTGTCCACGACCTCAAGGGCATCGAGGGAGCGTGGGGACTTTTTGCCGTGCAGGGAGAGACCTCGCGGTGACGTACCTGGAGGCGTACGACGGCGTGCGTCGGCGCCTCGAGCCGGTGCTCGCAGACGCTGACCCGGGCCAAACGGTTCCGGCCTGTCCCGGGTGGACCGTCGCGGACGTGCTCGCACACCTCGTCGGGCTGTGCGAAGACTGGGTCAGGGGGCGCTTCGACGGCTACGCGTCGGAGGGATGGACGGCCGCTCATCTCCAACGTCATCGCGGTGAGTCGTGCGCCTCGCTCCTCGACACATGGCGCGCCACGATGAAGGCATTCTCGGAGCGCGACGACTCGCCGCTTGGGGCGACCCCGGCGCGTTGGGCGTTCGGGGATGCCGTGGTCCACGAAGGCGATCTCCGCGGTGCGGCGGCAGCCGGTCGAGTCCCGGACCCCGCGGTCGGCCTCGGCCTGCAGGGCGCACTCGACCGCTGGCAGCAGGCGCTCCAGCGGGCTGAGCTGGGTGGGGTCCGCGTCGTCGGGCCCGATGGGCGCGAGCTCTGGACCGGCCCGCCGGAGAACGAGCACCCGGTCGAGCTCGCAGTCGAACCGTACGAGGTGTTTCGTGGTCTCGCCGGACGGCGGAGTGCCGCCCAGGTGGCGAGCTGGGCCTGGTCGGAGGACCCCAGTCCGTATCTAGCTGCCGGTCCTCCCTACCCGTTCCGCTGGGCCCGGGTTCCGATCGTCGATTGACGTACCGCTGGGCCAGGCGGTCGGGTCGGGAGCCCGCCAGGGTCTCCGGGGTTGTCGCAGGCCGGCGGGCATGCCACAATGTCGACCTGATGCACGCACGTCCGACCCGTCCCGAGATTCTGGTACTCGTAACGTAGGCACGCGCCCGCAATCGGAACGCGTGCTCTACGACCTCCCGAACCGGGGGGTCTTTTCAATTTCCGGACCAATTCGCACCAACACACGCAGCAAGGGGAAGCACATGAAGATGACAGGGGCGCAGGCCCTCATAAAGAGCCTCGAGATGCAGGGGGTCGACGTCATGTTCGGCTTGCCCGGCGGCGCCATCCTGCCGGTCTACGACCCGATCATCGACTCCTCCATCCGCCACATCCTCGTGCGCCACGAGCAGGGCGCCGGCCACATGGCCGAGGGCTACGCCATGGCGACGGGCCGCCCCGGCGTCGCCATGGTGACCAGCGGCCCTGGCGCCACCAATATCGTGACGCCGCTCGCCAACGCCTACATGGACTCGACGCCGTTGATCGTCATCTCGGGCCAGGTGGCGACGGGCTCCATCGGCACCGACGCCTTCCAGGAGTGCGACATCACCGGCGTCACCATGGGCATCACCAAGCACAACTGGCTCATCAAGGACGTCGACGACATTCCGAGGGTGGTCGCCGCCGCCTTCCACGTTGCAACCACCGGGCGGCCGGGACCGGTCCTGATCGACTTGCCCAAGGACATCTCGAACGCGCCCATGGAGTGGTACTGGCCGTCGTCCGTCGACGAGCTCGACCTGCCCGGTTACCACCCGGTGACGTTCGGCGACCCCGTGCTCATAGGGGAGGCCGTGGAGCTGATCGCACAGTCGCACCGTCCCGTCTTCTACGTGGGTGGGGGAGTCCTCAAGGCCAGGGGGGCCGAGGCGCTGCTGGTGCTGGCCGAGCGGACGGGGATCCCGGTCGTCACCACGCTGATGGCCCGGGGCGCCTTCCCCGACTCGCACCACCAGGCGCTCGGCATGCCCGGCATGCACGGCCACTACACCGCCGTCACCGCCATGCAGCAGAGCGACCTCCTGGTGAGCCTCGGCGCACGATTCGACGACCGCGTCACCGGCAAGATCAGCGCCTTCGCCCCTGGGGCCAAGATCATCCACGTCGACATCGACCCCGCCGAGCTGGGCAAGGTGCGCGTGCCGGACGTGGGGATCGCCGGCGACTGCCGGCAGGTCATAGAAGAGATGCTGCTGGCCATGGACGCCCAGGCGGACCGGCCGGTGGTGCAGGACCTGGCGCCGTGGTGGAAGCAGATCAACGAGTGGCGGGAGCGCTTCCCGTTGTACTACGAGGACGTCGAGGGCGGCGCCATCAAGCCGCAGAACGTGGTCGAACAGCTCCGTGATGCGGCGCCGGTCGACACGGTTGTCGTCGCCGGTGTGGGCCAGCACCAGATGTGGGCCTCGCAGTACTGGAAGTTCGAGCACCCCTACACCTGGGTGAACTCCGGCGGTGCCGGCACCATGGGCTTCGCCGTCCCCGCGGCCATCGGGGCCAAGGTGGGTCGCCCGGATCGCACCGTTTGGGCCATCGACGGCGACGGCTGCTTCCAGATGACCGCCCAGGAGCTCGTCACCGCCAGCTCCGAGCAGATCCCGGTGAAGATCGCGATCTTGAACAATGCGTATCTCGGCATGGTGCGCCAGTGGCAGGAGATGTTCTACGAGGAGCGCTACTCCGAGGTGTACCTCTCGCCCGATCTGCCCGACTACGTGAAGTGGGCCGAGGCGATGGGGTGCGTGGGCATCCGGGCCGAGACGCCCGAAGACGTGGGCCCGGCGATTGAGAAGGCCAACTCCATCGACGACCGTCCGGTCGTGGTCGACTTCCGCACGGACGCCTTCGAGAAGGTCTATCCGATGGTGGCGGCCGGCTCCTCCAACGACGACATCGTCGTTCACCCGCACCAGGCGGCCGCCCGATGACGCCCGCCCAGCTGCACGCACTCTCCGGACGGGCCACGGCAACGCCCCGACACCACATCCTGTCGGTGCTCGTCGAGAACAAGGCCGGCGTTCTCGCGCGGGTGGCGGGGCTGTTCAGCCGACGGGGCTTCAACATCTTCTCGCTGGCCGTCGCCCCGACGGACGAGGACGAGCACTTCAGCCGCATCACGATCGTGGTCGACGTGGAGTCCGCGCCCCTGGAACAGGTCGTCATGCAGCTCGACAAGCTGGTGAACGTCGTCTCCATCGACGAGCTGTCGCCGGCCGAGGCCGTCGAGCGGGAGCTGGTCTTGGTCACCGTGGCGGTGGGACCGACCGAGCGCTCCCAAGTCATCCAGCTGGTGGGCGTCTTCGGCGGCGAGGTGGTCAGCGTGGGCGCCGACCGCATCACCGTCATGCTGGCCGGTCGCCCCGAGAAGATCGACGACTTCGAGGGCCTCCTCGAGCACTACACCGTCGAAGAGTTGCAACGGACCGGGCGGGTCGCCCTACCGAAGCTGGGACGACACCACTGATCCGCGATGTCTGCTGTTCGGACGTCGCCCTGTCCGGACTCGTCTTGAGCCCTACTTCGCAATAAGACTCCTCCTGAACTTGAACCGGATCACGGTGTTAACGTTCCTCGTCGCGTGGAGAAGACACGGGTGCGGGGACGCGAAGCGGTCGGTTCGGACCACTCCTTCCCGGTGGACCCGGAGCAACTGACCGACACGCAGCCGGGGGCACGTCTCGGCCACCTTGCGGGGCGCAGCGACATTGTCGGGATGTTGTGGGTACTGGGTTCAGGGCTCGCGATCCTGGTTCCCGTCTTCCTTCACGGTTGGATCCTGGGCCCGTTCGACCTGATCAGTCGAAACGGCTTGACGGCCCATCCGGGGGTCCCTCTTCACATCTACAGCAATCCGGATCTGATCGATTCGCTCATTCCGTGGTGGGACACTGTATGGCAGCAGGTGCACGCGGGTCACCTGCCTCTTTGGAACCCCTACGGCGGGCTCGGCATGCCGCTGGCCTTCAATTGGCAGTCGGCTCCCTTCAGCCTGCCTGCACTGATTGGTTACCTCGCACCACTGCGGGACGCGTTCACAGTCGGGGTCGTGGTCAACATCCTCGTGGCCGGGTCAGGGGCCTACGTGCTCGGCCGCGTGCTCGGCATGGGGGCGGTGGCCAGTGCGGCCGTTGGCACGGTGTTCGAGCTGAGCGGACCCATGGCCGCATGGCTCGGCTACCCCTTCCCCGCCGTGATGTGCTGGGCCGGCTGGATCTTCGCGGTCGGGTGGCTGCTCCTGCGCGGTCGGCAGCACAGAGCCGGCTACGTCGTGGCCCTCGCCGCGTTCACGGCTCTCGCTCTCGACGGAGGCGCACCCGAGGGCTTCACTGTGCTCATGACGGCCGCACTGGTGTTCTTCGCCGTCGTGCTCCTCTGCCGGACGCGGTGGCTGGGTGGCTCGGGAGAGATCCTCCGTCCGGCAATCGATCTTGTCGTTGGCACGATCGCCGGCGGCGCGCTCGCGGCGCCGTTCGCCCTGCCCGGCTTTCAGCTCTCCTCACAGTCTGTGCGGAACCATGCGAGCGTGGTCGGGACGCTGAGACCACATGCGCTCGCCTACCTGGCGATCCCCGCCTTCGACGGCCTACCGATCTTTCATGGAGGCCGGGTCGCCGTCTTTGGATACACCTATTACTACGCGGAAACGGCGATGTACGTCGGAGTGAGCGCGCTGGTCCTGGGCGGACTGGCGGTGGTCCTCCTCCGCCGCCGCCCGGAGGTCCGCGGGTTCGCTGTCGTCGTGGTCCTCTGCCTCGCTGTCGTCTTCGTTCCGCCGGTCACCTCGCTCGCTGGGAAGCTGCCGGTATTCGGTCGCGTATCGTCGTTGCGGGCATTGATGCCGATGGCTCTGGCTCTGGCGGTGCTCTGCGGATTCGGGCTCGATCTGGTCGTTCGTTCTTCCGAGGCACGCAAAGCCGGACGATGGCTCGGAGTGGGATTTGGGATTGCGGCCTTGGCCCTGCTGGGAACGTGGCTATTCGGCGGCGGGGGGCTCGGGCCGGTGAATGCGTCGGTCCGAGCGCACAGCTTCATCTGGCCGGCGATTGAAACGTTCGTGGGTCTCGGTGCAGCCGGGTTCCTCATCTGGGCCGGTGGTAGCGCCGCGCGGGGCTTGCGTCCGGAAGCCACCGGGTCGAACGGACCCGCGACCTGGGTCGCTCGGATAACGCGATCACCGGGAACGATCGCAGGCCTCGTCGTGCTGGCCGTGCTGACTGCGTTTCTCGTCAGTTCAGGCGCCACGATGGTGCAATCGAGCCCGAACTCGTTTCCCCAGACGCGGGCGGCCCAGGCCCTCGTCCGGACGGTTGGATCGGCGACGGTGGGGTTCGGCGTGGGTGTCGGCTCCTGCCGCGACGGTGGGGTTCGACCCCAACGTCAACGACGTCTATGGGGTGCACGAACTCGACGTCTACGACCCGATAATCCCCAAGGACTACTTCTCCGCGTGGCCGGCCGACACCGGTTCGTCCCCAGGGCTCCCCTTTTACAACCTCTTCTGTCCGACGGTGGCATCCACCTCCGAGGCGAGGGAGTTCGGGGTGGGCTACGTCCTCGAGCCATCCGGCCAGCCCGGTCCCGCCGGAAGCGTCTTTGTCCGACGCTTCACGAACGAGGCTCTCTACCGCATCCCAGGGTCTGGAGCGGCGACGGTGACGCCGCTGTCACACGGCGGGCTTCCTCCGGACAACGCCCCGGGGAAGCCGATCCCGGTGCAGCACGCAACCCCGTCCCAGTGGGAGCTCAAAACCTCCTCGGGCGCCCCACGGGTCCTTCGGCTCCATCTCACCAATGTCCCGGGTTGGCACGCCTCGATGGACGGAAAGCCGCTGGCGCTCGAGGGGTACGCCGGGATGATGTTGCAGGCCAGGATCCCGGCGGGGGATCACACGATCGTTCTGCACTATTGGCCCGAGACCCTCACGTACGGCATCGTGCTGGCGCTTTGTAGCATCGTGTTCCTGGCGGCCCTATTGGTCGTGTCGTCCCGCCGACATCGGAATCGAGCCGGGCCCGGAACGTCCGAACAAGATGCGCCAAACCCGTCTCCGTCATGAGTACAAGGCCTGAAAATCCCCGTCCCGTCGTGGTCGTCCCGTGCTTCAACGAGGAGCGCCGAATCGACGAACAGGCCTTTTTGGATTTCGTCGAGAAGGACGAAGTGCACCTGCTCTTCGTGAACGACGGGTCTACTGATCGTACGGGCTCCGTACTCGAGCGGTTGCGGGACAGGTCGGACAGGGTCGAAGTAGTGAACCTGCCCCACAACATGGGAAAGGCGGAGGCTGTCCGCTTCGGCCTACAGCGCGCCATCGGGACGGGAGCGGACATCGTGGGGTACTTGGACGCCGACCTGTCGACGCCAGGTTCCGAGCTGCTCCGGATGATCGGAATTCTCGAGGAGAGGGCTGATCTCGTTGCCGTGTTCGGGTCACGGATCGCCCGATTGGGAAGTCGCATCCGACGCAGTGCCCTGCGGCATTACACGGGTCGGGTGTTCGCCACCTTCGCCTCTCTGGCTCTTGGCGTCGCCGTCTACGACACCCAATGCGGCGCCAAGGCGTTCCGCGTCAACCAGCAGTTGGTCGCGGCGATTGCACTTCCTTTCCGTTCAGGCTGGTCCTTCGACGTCATCTTGTGCCAGCGCCTGTTCGACGGCACAGACGAGGTCCCCGGACTCCCGAGCTCGTCGTTCCTTGAAATGCCGCTCCACGAGTGGACCGACATCGGCGGATCCAAGCTCAGCCTCAGTGGGAGCATGCACGCCCTGTGGGACGTCCTGGTCGTCGGCGTGACTCGGCGGACAGGTCAGCGCACGCCGACGAACTTCGGATGAGAGGGCCGTCGTCTGCGGACTGAGCCAGGACTCAGAACAAGGATCCCCAGAGGGTGGGAAGATGGACGACCACTTCCTCGGGTCGAGACGACCTCACTCCGATGATCATGCGCGGATCGGATGCCACACGGAAATAGGGAATCTGATAAAGGTTCCCTCGGGCGTCGTTGACGTACACCGTCGAGTACGCGTTGTAGGAGATCGGGAGAGCCAATCGGGTGCTGCCACCGCAGGTGATCGCGAAAGTGAGCTTCAGTGACTCAAGTGGCAGTCTCGTGGGAACACGTACCGAGCAGGGAACCCGACTCAAAGATGCGGCACCATCCTGCTGCGCGTGGATCTGTTTGTACAAGCCAGCATCGTCGAAGAGCTCGGCACCCGAGGAGGAGGAGTAGACCTTCGGCAGGTATTCGTCGAAGAGGATGGCATTAAAACTCGAGCCAGCGAGGCCGTGGTACGTCTCGAGGTTGATCGGGTTCGGTGGGAGGGCGAGCGACACGCTGGGAAACTGACCCGGCCGCGCCAGGATGCCGTACGTGGTGTCCCATGTCGACGTGATCGGTGACATGAGGATCAGAATGACGAGCCACGCGAAAGCACCGACTCTTGGGAGAACGTTCGCCGGATGTCTGGACATGAAGGCGTGGCAAATGATCACGAGGAGGATGACCCCGATCGGTGTGATGAAGGCCAACATCCGGAACGGATAGTCGATCACTTTGAGGGGTGACAGGATGTCGTACACGAAGAGCGATATGCGCAATTGGAGAAACAGATACACAAGGAGACTTAGAGAGAGGAACACGACAGCGGGCACGGGTACGCCGTGTGCCGACAACCAGCGATCGGGTCTCGTTCGGGTGATGAGCCAGCCGAACCCCAAAACGACGATACAGAGTACGAGCGGAACCCAAATGACGTAGTCGATCTGGACGTAATCGTGGGTGTTGCTGCTGAGCCAGCGGTACGAACTGTCGACGAAGTATGAGCCGAACCCGACGTAATCATTCGAGATATTCGCGTAGTGGGTGACTTTGTCGGCAGGGTCGTAGGCCTGGGAAAACCGAAGCTCCGCGACAAGCATCGGCGCAAGCAGGAGGGCTGACGCACCGACCGCCACGGCCATCCTGGGTGCGATCGTCCGTAGGCCGCGCGCGCGCCAACAGTTGTCAGAAAGGTGGCAAAGGCAATGGCGAGAGCGAACAAAGATAGCAGCGCAATTGCACTGTGCGCGTCGACAAGCAAGACGATGATCGGGATCAAGAGGAGCGAAACCTTTTGATTGATCACAAGGTTCAGGCACCAGAACAGCAACCAGGGCACGATCATGAAGGCGGCGAACTCCGGAAGGTCACCGCGCGCCAACCAATCGGTGAACACGTAGTTCGTGAAGAGGAAGCCAACTGATCCGACGGCGCACAACAGTCGGCTATCCGTGACCATCTCGAGGGCACGGCGCATCCCGTACGCACCAACCACGAGGAAGATCGCAATGCTCAGAACGAGCGTCGGCTTGAGCGCCCCTCCGAGCAGGATGTAGAGGAAACCCGAGATGTAGAAGAAGGCTTTTTGGTAGTACAACAGTAATGGGGTACCCAATCCGAGGCCGTCACTGCTCGACCAGACGGGGAAGAAGTCGAGATGGCGAAAGTGCGCTGCATAAATCGGGACGAGGGTCAACTCACGGTTGTACTGCTCGCCGAGGGGCCATCCAGCACGCCTACCGACCAGGGACAGGATGAGTGCCGCCGCCCCGAGCACCAAGACGGCGTAGACGGCTTCGAAAATCCAACGACGGCGGAGGAAGCCTGACACTGCGGCACCGCCATCGCCGCGTTCGGATTCCGCAGGGGAGTCTGTCGGACCCTCGGCGAGCACCGTCGTCGTCCCCGCGGGATTGATGCCCCCCGAGCCCACGATCGCGAGGCTATAGCCGGATCCGGAGATCATCAAGAGCGTCGAGTGTCTACTGGTCTCGCGGGTCGCCGCGGCCTTCTCGGTCGGAGGCCCGTGCGATCATGTGCGACGCCCCCCCGACTGGCCCAGGGCGTAGAGTTCTGGCTCGCAGCCAGTCGTGCCATCTGGCAGTGTGAATCGGATGTTATGGGGGGAAGGTGACGGGCTAGAGCGTCAGGCCGTGAGTGGGGAGGGCCGACCGGGGGTGGAAACGAAATTGTTTTCGGGTGAGAGCGGCGACGCGCTGGGACGAGTTCCGCTCTCGAGGCGCGCGTTCTTGGGCTCCGCGGCGGCCGGTATCAGCAGCGCGTCGCTAGCGGTTGCAGGTTGGGGAACCGTATCGGGTGCCCTATCCGTGAACCGCAAAGCAGACGACGTGGATGCGTCCAACAAGACGCTGATCACCGTCGCCCACGCCGACGACAACCTCCTTTTCATGAGCCCTGATGAGTACTCCCTTGTCAAAGCGGGCGGTGCGGTGCAGGTTGTGTATCTCACGACGGGCGACAACGGGCGGGGATCGAACTATTGGCACCTCCGTGAGGAAGGCGCCAGAGCGGGCGCTGCCGATATGGCCGGTGTTCCCAACCGATGGCGCCAGGGCGCAGTCACGGTGAACGGTTATTCCCTCGCTCTCGACACTCTGGTCGCCGATCCCCGTCTCACCATCATCTACATGCGGCTTCCCGACGGGAATGTGAACGGTAGCGGGTACCGCGAGTCCTCCTACGAGAGCCTGAGGAAGTTGTGGACCGGCGAGATCTCGACCATTGCCAGTGCAAGCAGAGCCACCTACACCAAGACTCAGTTAGCTGACACCCTTGCTGGTGTCATCCGGCTGTACAAGCCCGACACCCTCTACACCCAGAACTTCCTGGGTAACTTCAAGAACGGTGACCACACCGACCATGTGGCAACCGGCCTGTTGACGATCCAGGCAGCCCGGACCGGCTCGACCAAGCCCTGCCCCATCCTCGGTTACCAGGGATATCCGGTCCATGCACTCGCAGCCAATGTGTCCGGCGGCCTCCTTCACGAGAAGGAGGCCGCCTTTCTCGCTTACTCGAAGTACGACCCCTACGGCTGCACCCCGTTGGCCGAGTGCTTCGCTCCAGGGTTGTTTGCGGCCACGTACGGCAGCTGGCTCAAGCGCCAATACGTTGTGGCAAGGATTCCCGCCGGATCGACCACGCCCCAGCCAGTCAATCTCACCTGACCTAGTTGCGAAGAACTCGATGATTCTTCCGGGATCGGCCCGATGCGTTGGCGAAACCACCAGATCGGCACCGTCGGACGCGCCGGTAGCACCGACCGATCGTTGACGACTGATCATCGTGAGCATTGGAGATCAAGATCAACGCAAGTCGTATTGCCACACGGTCAACGTCGCCCGGACGTGCTCCAGAGAGGCGGAGGCGTGCCAGCGGGGGTCGTCTTCGGCCATGTGTTCCCGGTGACCCTCACAAAGTTCGGACTGAACGCGGAGAAGGCGGCGTTCGGCGGTTTCCCAGAGAGAGCTCTCAGATCGTGATGCCGGAGCAACCAAGCGCCCGAGGCCGTCCGCTACGTTATTGCTCCGAAGTCGGGAGGACTCGGTGAGAAGCGGGGGTTCGATGAGATTGGACCCGGCCGAGTGGGCCACGGTCTGCGTGGGATGCGACGACAACACGGCCGTCGAAGCTTGCGCAGATCGACAATGGTGGCCCCACCTTCTCGCTGTGGCCTGGCTGCTTCTCATAGCCCTGGCGTTATTGGCACCGGCACTGGTGCGGGGTCCCTACCTCGGTCCGTACCAGCTGCTTTTGAACACCGGGCTGCTGCACCGGACGGGCGTACCCGCTACGGCAACCGGCAACAGCGACTTGATCACTGAAATGATTTCGTGGTCGACGCTCACCTGGTCTCAGGTACACCAAGCGCATCTACCACTGTGGAATCCCTCCAGCGGATTCGGCATGCCGTTGGCTTTCAACTGGCAGTCTGCACCCTTTGGCCTTCCCGCGTTGGTCGGTTACCTGTTTCCAATGCAATTCGCGTTCACCGTCGGTGTCATCGTCACTCTCATGGTGGCGGGAACCGGAACCTATGTATTCAGCCGTGTGCTCGGTCTCGGCGTCATCGCCAGCGTGATGGCCGGCACCTTCTTCGAACTGAGTGGACCATTTCTCGGTTGGCTGGGGTATCCCCTAGGCGCTGTGATGTCCTGGATGGGCTGGTTACTTGCGGCCGGCATCTTGATCCTCCGGGGCAAACGCCGAGCTCGCAACATCGCCTTCTTCGCCGTGGTGCTTGCCTTTGCCGTCTATGCAGGGAACCCCGAAAGCCTGGCTGTATTGGCATTCGCGGTTGCTTTGTTCTTTGCGCTGGTCCTGGCATTGCAAGCTTGGCATGGCGGGCTCAACACGGTCTGGCGTCCCGTCGGGTCCTTGATGCTCGCGACGATCGCTGGGGTCGCATTGGCCGCACCTCTCGCCCTACCCGGATATCAACTGGGCAGTGTCACCACCAGGGTCAATCTTGGTGGTCAAAGCAGCATCCCGCTCAACTCGTTGACAGAGATCCTGCTCCCCAACGGGTTTCGGGCATCTGCGAATCCCGCAGCCCTCGTCATAGGCCCTCACATACCCTCGACCATCGGCTTTATCGCTATTCCCCTCGCCCTGGCTGCGGTGGCCAGGCGTTGGCGTCGGCCGGTCGTGCTGGTCCTGGCCATTCTGGTTGTCGTCTTTGTCGGTCTCCTCTTCAGCGGATCACTCGAATCTATAGTCGACGTCCTGCCGTTCATGAGCACGGTGATTTGGAGTCGTGCTCTCATGCCTCTGGCTCTGGCTCTGTCCGTATTGGCCGGGATCGGCGCAAATATCCTCCTTCAAGGGCGTGATTCTCGTCGAGCCTTGCTTTGGATGTTCGCTGGGTTCGGGGGTTTGGGACTCTGGCTCTTGTATTCGTGGTTCTCCGGCAACGTAAACTCCATCCCAGCACTGAACGCAGCCCGGGATCGCGCGTATCTCTGGCCCGCGATTGACGTCGTCACCGGCATCATTGTCGTCAGCGCACTTTTCATCGTCCACCGCCTCAAGCGACTCCCCACCTCCCAGACCCACCCGGAAAACGAATTTGAGCCGGAAGGCCGGGGAGATGCTGCCTCTCTCCGGCGTGAGCGTGGATGGCTCGTGGCGGCTGCGGCAGTGCTCTTGGGTGTCCAAACCGTCACCCTTGCAGTTACTGGCTCTTCCCTTTGGCAGTCGAGCTCAACATTCCTACCCACCAATCAGAGTGTCGTGGAACTGCAGAAAGCGGTGGGAACCGACCTGCTCGGTTTCGGAGCCGGTGGATGCTCATTCGGGGCTGCCTTAGTGGCACTCCCCTTGGAGACGAACGTCGCGTATTCGTTGCACGAAGTTGGTGTCTACGATCCCATCATTCCGCCGTCGTACTTCAGTGCGTGGCAGTCAGCTACCGGCCAATCGGGGGGAGTCCCTCCCTTGGCGTCATTCTGTCCCGCGGTGACTTCGGCAGCGATCGCTCGGCGCTTTGGCATCGGCTACGTGCTCGTTCACCACGGCGCGGCCGGGCCCAGTGGCGCGGTCTTGGTGAAGGCGCTTGAAAGCGGTGCTTCGTCCGAAGATCTCTACAAGATCCCCCGGGCGGCTGCCGCGACGATAACTCCTCTGCCGCGTAGCGGAACGTTGCCTGCACCCAACGCGGTGGGGACTCCTGTGAAGGTCACCAATCCCAACCCCTCCACCTGGGGCGTCACAACATCGGCGAGTGGCCCTTTGGTCCTGCGTCTACATCTGACCGACGTCCCCGGATGGCGGGCCACCATCGACGGAAGACCGCTCCAACTCGAACGGTTTTCGGGTGTTTTGCTGCAGGCGCGGATCCCGGCCGGCCGCCACTCGATCGTCGTCACCTATTGGCCGACGACGTTTACCGTAGGTCTCGTCCTTGCGGCCGTCGCGGCCTTCGTCCTCACTCTGTCGCTGGTCGTTGGCCCGATCAAGGCACTCCTAAGCCGCCGCGTCGGACAGAGTGCCGAGATGGCGGCGGATAACCTTCACGCCCAGTGACCGAGACCCCGATCTGGCGTCGGATTCTGCCCGATCTTCTAGGTATTGCATGGGTTGGCGCCGCGGCCGTAGCAATATTCGCCCCCGCTCTGGCTCATGGGAGCTCTCTAGGACCATTCAACAACTTGTCGACGTATGGCTTGAGCCAACAATCGACCGCGGTAGTTCACGATTCGCTGCAACGTGACCAGATCACCCAGATGATCCCGTGGTCGACGCTCGCCTGGACCCAGGTGCACAGCGGACACCTCCCTCTGTGGAACCCCTACAGCGCTCTCGGCACGCCGCTGGCCTTCAACTGGCAGTCGTCAGCGTTCAGCCTCCCTTCGGTCGTGGGTTATCTCGTGCCCTTGAGGTTCGCGTACACGACGCAGGTCATGCTGACGGTCTTCATCGCCGGGAGCGGTGCGTACGTATTTGGCCGGGTCCTCCGGCTGAGCGTCGTCGCCTGCACGTTCGCTGGGGTTGTGTTCGAGCTGAGTGGACCCTTCTTCAGTTGGGTCGGTTGGCCGATTGCGTCCGTCTTGTCCTGGTCCGGGTGGATATTCGCCGCACTCGTTCTCGTCACGAGAGGCGAACACCGAACGAGCAGCGTCGGTTTTCTGGCCTTCGCGATCGCACTCTCCGTGTATGCGGGCCAGCCCGATACCTTGATTCTTCTCGGCCTCACTTCGTTGATATTTTTCGTGGTGCTCCTGGCAATGCGTTGCACAGAGGTGGAACGCGGCGGTCTCACGCTCCAGCCGATTCTCGATGTGGGTGTGGCCGGCGTCGCAGCGATCGCTTTGTCTGCTCCGCTGCTCCTCCCCGGCCTCCAGCTGATCGCGGGATCGGTGCGGAGCCAAGGAGGAGGAGCTCTCAACGGAGAACAAGCGATGTCCGTGCGCATTCTCATCAACATGTTCGTCGGGTTCGACGGATTCTCCTTTTCTCTGGTTGCTGCCATCGGAGCTATCGCGGTTGTTCTGGCGGTCTCCGCGATCGTTCTACGGCGCCGCGATCCCGTCGTTATCGCACTGACCGTTATCGGCATCGTGTCGATCGTACTCACGACGTTCCCTTTCGTCATCTCGCTGATGACAAAGCTGCCACTCCTTCATGCCGTGCGATGGCCTCGAGCCTTGACTGGCGTTGCCTTCGTGACTGCCATGTTGGGCGGCATCGGCATGGACCGATTGGTTCGTGCAACGGACGTCCGGTCCGTTCGGTGGGTTGGCGCAGGACTAGCGGTTGCCTTTGGGGCGATACTGGTGCTCTTCGTGGCAGGGCCAGGTGTCTACGCGCTTCCATCCGGACTGCTCTCACCACTGCCCGCTCACTTCCGCTCGAGAACTTTTCTCTGGGAGGGATTCGACGCGGCGCTCGGTGTCCTTGCTGTCGTCGGGATGGTGATCTGGCTTCGTCGCCCACGATCAGACGACGCGGAGAGGGATCGTCGCCGCGTCATCGGTCAGATCTGCGGGTTGACCCTCCTCGTATGCCAGACGATATTTCTGGTTGCAAGCGGGGAGTACCTCTGGCCGTCGAACCGCTCGCTCGTGGCGCCCACACCCGCCGAAGCCGCGCTCCAACACGCGGTCGGCTCCTCTGTCGTCGGGTTGGGCTCCGGGGCCTGCCTCCTTGCGCCGGGTCTGGGAGTCCTTCCCAACGTGAACGTCATGTTCGGGATCCGCCAAATGGCCGTGTACGACCCGTTACTTCAGACGTCGTACTTTTCGGGGTGGCAAGCGGTCACCGGAAAGTCCGGGGGCGAGCCGCAGATTTCGACGTTCTGCCCCTCCGTGACCTCGGCCACCGTGGCCCGAGAGTTCGGCATCGGATACGTGCTCACGGCCCACGGATCTACCGCCCCCGTCGGCGGGAAATTCGCCGAGACGCTTGGATCGGGGCGCGGGGCCGAAGACCTCTATCGGATCCCGGGCGCAGTTGCAGCGACGTTCACCCCTTCGTCACGTTCCGGAGCATCGCAACCATCACCGTCGATCGGCGCGCCGATCTCTGTGAGTTATCCCGATCCGGCCAGCTGGAGGCTTGCGACGGACGAGCAGAGGCCCGGAGTGCTGAGGCTGCACCTGTTCGCCGCCCCCGGCTGGCATGCCACACTTGACGGGAAACCACTGTCGCTCGAGACCTTCTCAGGGTTCATGCTCCAAGCGAGTATTCCGGCCGGTCGGCACACCGTCGTGGTCCGGTACCTTCCTGAGACCTTCGTTGCGGGGGGAGTCCTTGCCCTCTGTGGCGTGTCCGGCCTCGTGGCGGCGATTGTGGTTGCGAGAATCCGGCGCAGACCGGCAACCGAGATCAGGGCTGGTACAGGTTCTCCGCCGGAGTCCAGTTAAGCTGAAACGCCGCCGATCCCCCGGGAACGAGACGGTCCTGGGATGCGCCGCGAACGAGACGATCCCGGGGACAAAGGGAAAGAGCTGAGAGAGAGCGAAACCATGGCCACGATGTACTACGAATCCGATGCCGACCCCACGCTGATCGCCGGGCGGAAGGTCGCCATCTTGGGCTACGGCTCGCAGGGGCACGCTCACGCGCAGAACCTCATGGAGTCCGGAGTGGACGTCCGGGTGGCGCTGCGCGACGGAAGCTCGAGCCGGCGCAAGGCGGAGGAGGCAGGGCTGCGCGTCCTGTCGCTGGGCGACGCCGCGGCCGAGGCGGACGTGATCATGATGCTGCTGCCCGACACCGAGCAGAAGGCGGCCTATGACGAATTCGTCGCTCCGAACCTCAAGGATGGCGACTGCCTGATGTTCGCCCACGGGTTCAACATCCGCTTCGGCCAGATCGTGCCGCCGCCCGGCGTCGACGTGACCATGGTCGCGCCCAAGGGGCCCGGCCACCTTGTTCGTCGTACCTACATCGAAGGGGGAGGGGTCCCGACCCTGATCGCCGTGCACCAGGACGCCACCGGGAAGGCGCGGGAGCTGGCGCTGTCCTACGCCCACGCCATCGGCTCCACGCGGGCCGGTGTGCTCGACACCACGTTCGACGAGGAGACTGAGACCGATCTCTTCGGCGAGCAGGTGGTGTTGTGCGGCGGGCTGACGGCGTTGGTGACCGCCGGCTTCGAGACGCTGGTGGGGGCGGGCTACCAGCCCGAGTCGGCCTACTTCGAGTGCCTGCACGAGCTGAAGCTCATCGTGGACCTGATGTACGAGCAGGGGATCGCCGGCATGCGCTACTCCATCTCCGACACGGCCGAGTACGGGGACGTGACCAGGGGGCCGCGGGTCATCAACGAGGCCGTCCGGGCCGAGATGCAGAAGATCCTCGGCGAGATCCGCGACGGCTCTTTCGCCGAGGAGTGGATCGCCGAGAACCGGGCCGGGCGCCCCCGCTTCGAGGCCCTGCGCAAGGAGGGCCAGGCCCACCAAATCGAGACGGTGGGGCAGGAGCTGCGGGCGATGATGCCCTTCATCTCGGCCGGCAAGACGAAGGTGCAGGACGCCTCGGGGGGCTGACCTGCGGTTTCACCCCTCCAACAGAGGGTCTTGATTTGACATCATAGTGATGTCAGAGTGATGTCATGAAGATGTCACTGGTGGTCGAAGGGCTGCGTTCCGACGTGGTCGCCGTCGGGGAGCTCGGCGACAACACGGTGGCCGAGGTGGCCGAGCGGATCGCCGACGTGCTGGGGCGGTCCGTGCCGGGGCGCGTGCTGGACCTCCTGTCCGACGCCGCCGCCGAGCTGACGGCCACCCTGCCGGACGGGCGCGTCGACATCCGGGTCGCGGGTGACGACGTCGACCTGACGTACGTCCACGACGACCCCGGGCCTATGGCGGCGGCGGGGGACGGGGACGAGCTGTCGGCGCGCATCACGCTGCGGGTGAGCGAAGGGCTCAAGTCCCGCGTCGAGCAGAGCGCGGCGGCCGAAGGGGTCTCGGTGAACACCTTCATCGTACGCACGCTCGAGCGCAACCGCAGCCGAAGCGGCCGTGCGGGGAACCGCCTGCACGGCTACGGCACGACGTGAAGGGAGCATCCAACATGGAGAAGACATTCGACACACCAGGGGCCGTGCGCCTCTACGTGGAGAACCAGGTGGGGCTGGTGACGATCACCGCCCGGGACATGGGGACCACCGTCGTGTCGCTCGAGGCCGACACGGCCGACGGGCAGGAGCTCGTCGAGCGCGCCACCGTCGAGTGCCGGCCGGCCGGGAGCGGCCACGCGGTGGCCGTGAAGATCCCGAACCCCCGCGGCATGCGCTTCCTGCGCCGCAACGCGGTCACTGTGCGCGTCGAGGTCCCCCCGGGCGCGCACGTCATCGCCGTCACCGCCTCGGCCGACATCGACGTCCACGGGACCGTCGGCGAGGCGGACTTCACGACCAGCAGCGGTGACGTCTCGACCGACGACGTGGCCGCCGACGTGACGGCCAAGACGGCCAGCGGCGACATCACCGTGGGCAGGGTGGGCGGCGACATCCGGGCCACCTCGGCCTCGGGCGACCTGCGCTGCACGAGCGTCGGCGGCGCGGCAGTGTTCGCCACCGCCTCGGGCGACCTCGAGGTGGGAGCAGCCGCCAATCGGGTGGAGGTCAAGGCGACCTCGGGCAACGTCCGCCTGGGTGACCTCGCCCGCGGAGCCCGGGTGGCCAACGTGTCCGGGAGCGTGCGTGTCCTTGCCCTGGGCGAGGGCGCCCTGCACGTCAGATCCGTGTCGGGTGACGTCGCTGTGGGTGTGGTCAAGGGGGTGGACCTCCACGTCGACGTGGAGACCTTCTCGGGGATCGTGCACTCGGACATCCCGCTCGAGGACGCCCCGGCGCGGGGCGAGCGCCCCAAGACCCGGGTGGACCTGAGCGTCCGCAGCGTCTCGGGCAATGTCGAGATCGCGAGGGCGCTCGAGCAGGTTGCCTGACTACTCGAAGACGATCGGGAAGGCGTCGAGGTTGGCCATCATGTCGGCCACGGGCGTCGTGGGGCAGACCTCGACGGTGTTCCATTGCGAGAGGCCAGTGGCGTAGACGAGCTGGGTCACCGCCTCGATGTTCGGCGCGTCCACCACGGACACCGTGCGGTGCCCGGGGTCGAGGTGGAGCGGTCCAGTCAGGAAGGTGACGCCCGCGTCGGCGGAGAGGGTCGGCAGGCCCTGGCCCAACCCCTCGATGGCGCGCGCCCGGCTCCTGGCGTTCGAAGAGGGGCAGATGTCCGCCGAGTGGTCGGCGAGGATGACGTACTGGGGCATGGTCGTGCTCCTTTCGTGGAGAGATCGATCATCTCCCCGTTTGTCGGGACTGTCCAGGGATGTCGTGACGGCAGGCGCCCTCGAGCATGAGGCCGAAGGACTGCGGCGCATGGCGGACGCTGCCGACGACAGCCTGTGGACGGCGCGCCCTGTCGCACGGGTCGTCGACGTGCCGTCGGCCGTCGTCAAGGAGCGGCATCAACTGTCCGCCATACTCGGCCGTCCGTCCCATCGGGGACGTTGACGCCGAGGAGGCCGAGCTCGGCACCATTCTCTCCTCGGAGTGGGCCCGGGGGCGCGCCCACCTGGGAGTCACCTGGGGACAGACTGGCGGCCGTGCGCCGCCGGTCCGGATCATCGCTGCTCGCCGTCCTGCTCAGCGTGCTGGGCGGAGCCGCGGCCACCCAGGTCGGGGTCGGGCCGGCCACCCGGGCGGCCGCCGCATCCGTCACCGCCCTGCCCTCCATGTCCTCACCGCCCTTCACGGCGCCGAGCGACAGCGGTACCGCCACTGTGTCCGGCCGCATCCGCGCACCGGGAGGGCCCTACCTCTATGACAGCGAGGGCCGTGTCGTCTTCTTCCACGGGGTCGACGCCGTCTACAAGAACGCGCCGTACGAGCTCTATCCGGACCGGGGGAAGCCGTGGAACTTCTCCGCGGCGGACGCGTCACTCATGGCGCGGCTCGGCTTCAACGTGGTGCGCCTGGGCATGACGTGGAGCGGGCTCGAACCAGGTACGGCGCCGGCGAACGACCCAGCCATCTGCGAGGACGGGAAGGCGACGAATCCGCACCAGTTCAACCAGGCGGTGCTCAATCGCTACGTGGCGCGCCTGACCAGGACAGTCGATCTGCTCGGTCGTTTCCACATTTACACGATTCTCGACATGCACCAGGATGTGTACAACCAGATGTTCGAGGGCGAGGGCGCCCCGCGCTGGGCCGTGTGCACCGACGGCGTGCCGAGTACCGACCCGCCAGGTCGCTGGTCCCTCGAATACGCCACCAAGGCCGCCGGCATCGCGTTTCACCACTTCTGGGACAACAACGTCCGCGGTGATCTGCAGGGTCAGTACGACCAGGTCTGGGGCGAAGTCGCGCACGCCTTCAGGGGGAACCCATGGATCCTCGGCTACGACCCGTTCAACGAGCCGTTCTCGACGTCCCTGATCCGCATCGGCGACGAGCACTTCGACTCCCAGCTCGAGTGTTTCTACACGGGCACGGCCCATCTCGGTGCCCCGTCCCACGGCGCGCCATTGCTGCGTTGCCCCGCCCAAGACCCCACCCGCGGCGTCGTGCCGACCATTTTGGCCAACGACCCCCGCCACCTCATCTTCGACGAGCCGGACAACTACGCCAGCCGAGGGCTCCCGACCTATCTCGGCCCGATGGACCTGCCCAATCTCGTCTACAACGTGCACATCTACTGCGGGGCCCGCAGCCCCGTGACCGGAAACCCGACCGATACCGCGGCCTGCGCGGCCCAGGACGGGCACTCCCTCGGCGTGCGGGCGTCGGACCGTCCCGAGATGGCGTCCGCCGTGCAGTCGAAGGGGCCGGCCTGGCTCGTCACCGAGTTCGGCGCGTCGAGCGACCCTGCGCTCCTGGCGTCGATCACGGGCGCCATGGACGCGCAACAGGTCGGTTGGGTCTACTGGGCCTGGAAGTACTACGCGGATCCCACGGGCAGCGCGGCCGAGTCGCTCGTCATGGCCAACGGACACCTGCGCTCGACCGCGCGGGTGTTGAGCCGCTCCTATCCGCAGGCAGTCGCCGGCACACCACTGTCCTTCTCCTTCTCGCCGTCGACCGATCAGTTCGACATGGCCTACGCGCCCAACCACCGGATCCACGCTCCGACACTCATCTACGTGCCGACGCAGCTGCATTACCCGCACGGCTATTGCGCCCGCACCAGCGGGGCGCGGGTGACGTCGCCGCGGGGGAGCGACCTCCTCATGGTGGCCAACGCCCGGTCGGGCCGCCGCGTGACGGTGGTGGTCACGCCGGGGAGCTGCGCCCACGCGACCCAGGCATAGGGTGGCGGCATGTGCCGCAACATCACCACGCTGCGCGGGCTCGAGCCCGTGGCCACACCGGAGGAGATCGAGGCGGCGGCCCGTCAGTACGTCCGCAAGGTCAGCGGTGTGCAGACGACGTCGCCCCAGACCGAGGAGGCGTTCGAGCGCGCCGTGACGCAGGTGACCGAGGCGACGATGTCGCTCCTGGCCACCCTGCCGCCGCGCCGCCAGCCCCCGCCGACGCTCCCTCCGTTGCGTCGGATCGCTGCCAAGAAAACAGCCGCGACCACCTGATCGGGTCCTTGACAGGGTATATGCCTTTAGAGGAATATACCCGTGTGACGACGACATTTGAGATCCTGGCGGAGGACAGCCGACGCCGCATCCTCGATCTACTGGTGGAGGCCGAGCGGCCGGTGGGCGACCTCGTGCGCCTCCTGTCCGTGAGCCAGCCCGCGGTCTCCAAGCACCTCAAGGCCCTGCGGGGGGCCGGCCTGGTCGAGGCCCGGACCGACGCCCAGCGCCGGATCTACCGGGTCAGTCCCGAGCCGCTGCGAGAGGTCGACGAGTGGCTGGCGCCCTACCGCCGCCAGTGGGCCACCCACCTGAACGCCCTCGAGCGCCACCTCCAGATCATGCAGGGCGCGGACGACGAGACCTGGGCATGAGCGGCGGCGCGGTCGGCGAGTACGGCACGCTCGAACGCGCCGGCGACGTGTCGATCGTGCGCTACGAGCGCCACCTGGCGCACCCCCAGACGAAGGTGTGGCGTGCCCTCACCGAGGATGCGGACCTGGCCGCGTGGTTCCCGACGACCATTGAGGGAGCACGGCGTGACGGCGCCCCGCTGCACTTCGCCTTCCGCCAGGGTGAGGGCGAGCCCTTCGACGGCGAAATGCTCGCGTTCGTTCCGCCGGCGCTGATGGAGCTCCGCTGGGCCGACGACGTCCTGCGATTCGAGCTGGAGCCCGATCCCGATTGGGCTTCGTCGGCGTGCATTCTGCGCCTCACCGTCACGTTTCCCGAGCATGGCAAGTCGGCGCGTGATGCCGCCGGCTGGCACGTCTGTCTCGAGCAGCTCGCCGCCGCCTGCGACGGCACTGAGCCGCCCTGGCAGCCGGCTGAGCGGTGGCGTGTCGTCCACACCGGCTACCGAGAACGCTTCGGTCCCGAGGCGTCGGTCATCGGGCCGCCCCAGGAGTGGGAACAGGTCGACGACGGCTGACAGAGCCGTCCGTCAGCCCGCCGCGACGCGTAGCGGCAGGTCGAGAAGTCCGCGCAGCGTGAAGCTCGGGCGCCAGTGCGCCTCGTCCGAGACGAGCTCCATGCGGCCGAACCGGGCCAGCAGCGCGTTGAACGCGATCTCGCCCTCCATCCGGGCCAGTGCCGCACCGATGCAGTGGTGGATCCCCCACCCGAAGCTCAGCGGCGTGTTGTCCTGACGCCGGAGGTCGAGCTGCTCCGCCGCGTCGAAGCGCGCGGGGTCGTGGTTGGCCGCTCCCTGAAGCACCACGATGCGGTCGCCGCGCGACAGCGGCTCACCGAGGAGTTCGGCGGGCTCCAGGGCGGTACGCAGATTGAACTGCACGGGGCTGTCGAAGCGCAGCAGCTCCTCGACCGCGGAGGAGGCAATGTCGGGATGGGCCCGCCAATCGGCCAGCTGGTCAGGATGGTGCAGGAGCGCCAGAAGTCCGTTGCCCAGCAGGTTGGTCGTCGTCTCGAAGCCGGCGGCAAAGAGCAGGATCGCGGTGGAGGTGATCTCCTCGTCGGTCAGGCGGTCGTCGCTCTCCCGTGCCTGGACCAGCGCCGTCAGGAGGTCGTCGCACGGGCGCCGCTTGCGCTCCCCGAGCAGCTCGACGAAGTAGTCGCCGAGGAAGGTGATGGCCTCGATCGCCGCCGCCGTCTCCTCCTCGCTCAGCACCGGCTCGATGCCCTTGGCGGCGGCGCGGACGTGGGGCTGGAGGTCGGTCCGTTCTCCGGCGGGGACGCCCACCAGTTCCCCGATGACCGCCATCGGCAGCGGCAGCGCAAACGCTGCCATGAAGTCGACCTCGCCGTGCTCGGCCAGGACGTCGAGCAACCCGTCGACGAGGTCGTGCACTGCGGGACGCAGGCGCTCGACCTGGCGGGGTGTGAACGAGCGTGAGACCAACCGGCGCAGCCGGGTGTGGTCCGGCGGGTCGGACAGCAGCATGTTGTGCTTGGACGCGTCGAGGAACTCGCCCCGTCGGGTGCCGCCTTCGCCGAAGATTCCCGTCGACGTGTCCTCGATCCTGATGCCCCGGCCGAGCCGGGGGTCACGCAACACGCCCAGGCACTCCTCGTAGCCGTTGACGACGAAGGGCCCGAAGGCGGTGCGGCTGACGCGGGCCTCCTCGCGCATCCGGGAGTAGTACGGGTAGGGGTCCGCCTGCCCTTCCGGCGTCACGAGGACCTGGAGCAGCAGCGCGTCCATGGTGGGGCTCGAGATGATGGTCATGTCCTGGTTCCCGTCCGCCCGGTCTCCGGTCTCAGATCGGC
Organism: uncultured Acidimicrobiaceae bacterium; assembly: GCA_963719485.1. Classification (GTDB taxonomy): domain Bacteria; phylum Actinomycetota; class Acidimicrobiia; order Acidimicrobiales; family RAAP-2; genus Bog-473. The sequence goes on along the minus strand of OY970387.1, from coordinate 116,544 downwards.
GTCGATCACGCCGCGGGCACCAGCGTACAGACCGGCCGGCCGACGCCGCCGCTGACCCTGAGGCGTGACGGGTGCGACGCAGGTTGCCGCCAGCCGGCCGTTGTTCTCGCGCCAGCGGTGCGGACAACCCGCCGGTCGGGTGTGACGGCCGGACACATCGGGGACTATGCAATTCAGGACTCTCCCTCTCCAGACTGGATGTCCCCCATGAACATGCAAGGCAAGGTCGTCGTCGTGACAGGGTCCAACGTCGGCATCGGACTCGAGACGGCCGTCGGCGTGGCCGCCCAGGGGGCGACGACGGTGCTCGCCTGCCGGAACCAGGGCAAGGCGGAGGCGGCAGCGAGGGAAGTCACGCAGCGCACCTGGAACGACGACGTCCACGTCGCCCCCCTCGACCTGGCCGACCTGGCCTCGGTGCGCAAGGCGGCCGAGGAGGTCCTCACTCGCTGGGACCGCCTCGACGTCCTGGTCAACAACGCCGGCGGAACGTGGTCGGCACGTCAGGAGACGACGCAGGGCTTCGAGTACACGTTCGGGGTCAACCATCTCGGCCACTTCTACCTGACGAACCTGCTCCTCGAGCGGTTACGCGCCGGCGCCGGATCCCGTGTCGTCAACCTGACGTCGGTGGGTCACCACGCGGCCCGGCGCGGCATGCGTTTCGACGACCTCCAGAGCGAGCGCGGCTACGAGGCCATGGAGGCGTACTGCCGCTCGAAGCTCGCCAACGTGTTGTTCACCCGCGAACTGGCCAAGCGGCTCGACGACCGGGGCGGTACCCCGACCCTCACCGTCAACGCCGTCCATCCCGGCCCCGTCCGTAGCAGCTTCGGTATGGACGGCGACCTGCACGGGTTCATGAACGTCGGCATGCGGCTGGCCCGGCCCTTCGAGATAAGCCCCAAGCGGGGCGCCAAGACCTCGCTCCACCTGGCCCTGTCCCCCGACGTCGCCGGCAAGACGGGCATGTACTGGGTCCGTTCCAAGCCGGGTCATATGAGCCGCCAGGCCCGCGACGACGAGGCGGCCGCGCGCCTGTGGGACGAGAGCGAGCGGCTGCTCGCCTCGGCGGGCTTCGCCGTGGCCTGATTCAGTCGGCCAGTGCACCCACTACGTGGTTGACGCAGGCGCACAGCGACGCCACGTCGTCGGGCTCGATCGCCGGGAACATGGCGATCCTGAGCTGGTTGCGCCCGAGCTTGCGATACGGCTCGGTGTCCACGATCCCGTTCGCCCGCAACACGGCGGCGACCGCAGCGGCGTCGACCGCGTCCACGAAGTCGATGGTCCCGACGACGTGGCTCCGGTCGGCGGGGTTCTCGACGAAGGGCCGGGCGAAGCCGGACTGCTCGGCCCACGTGTAGAGGATCTCGGCCGAGCGGTCGCAGCGCGACGCGGTCCACTCCAGGCCGCCGTTCTCGTTCATCCAGTCGAGTTGCTCGGCCAGCAGGAAGATGGTGGCCAGTGCCGGCGTGTTGTAGGTCTGGTCCAGCACCGAGTTGTCGACCGCCGTCTTGAGGTCCATGGAGGCGGGAATCCACCGGCCCGAGGCGGCGATCCGCTCCACCCGCTCGAGGGCGGCGGGCGACATGAGGGCGATCCACAGGCCGCCGTCGCTGGCGAAGCACTTCTGCGGGGCGAGGTAATAGGCGTCGAACTCGGCCGGATCGACCCGGAGGCCGCCGGCACCGGAGGTGCCGTCCACCGCCACCAGCCCGCCTCCATCGGTGGGGGCGGCGGCACCCTGGGGCCGCCGGATGGGCATGGCCACCCCGGTGGAGGTCTCGTTGTGGGTGAGCGCGTAGAGGTCGACCGCGGGGTCGGCGACCGGCTTGGGGTGGGTGCCCACCTCGGACTCGATCACCTGGGGGTCCTTCAGGTGCGGCGCCGCCTTGGCGCAGGCCGCGAACTTCGAGGAGAACTCGCCGAAGCTCAGGTGCTGGCTCTGCTCCTCAATCAGCCCGAACGTGGCCGCGTCCCAGAAGCAGGTCGTCCCCCCGTTGCCGAGGACGACCTCGTAACCGTCGGGGAGCGAGAACAGCTGGCGCATGCCGGCGCGCACCCGGCCGACCTGTGCCTTGACCGTCTTCTGGCGGTGGCTGGTGCCCATGTAGGTGGTGGCCACAGCGGCGAGCGCGTCGATCTGGGCGGGCCGGACCTTGGAGGGGCCGGACCCGAAACGGCCGTCGGAGGGCAGCAATTCGGGCGGAATGGTGATGTCGGGGGCGTCTGGCACGTATGAGATCATGGCATCCGTGACGACCACGAAATCCCCGCCCGAGCTCCGCCGGATCTCTCGCCGGGCCGCCGCCGTGGCGCCCTCGGCGACCCTCGCCGTGGATGCGAAGGCCAAGGCGTTGCAGGCGGCGGGGGAGCACGTCATCGGCTTCGGCGCGGGCGAGCCCGACTTTCCGACGCCGGCGCACATCGTCGAGGCGGCTGTCATCGCCTGTCGCGACCAGTCCAACCACCACTACACCCCGACGGGCGGCATCCCCGCGCTGCGCGAGGCGATCGCCGCCAAGACCCTGCGCGACTCCGGCTACGAGGTGACCGCCGGTCAGGTGCTCGTCACCAACGGCGGGAAGCAGGCCGTGGCCAACGCGTTCGCCGTGCTGTGCGACCCCGGCGACGAGGTCCTGGTGCTCGCCCCCTACTGGACGACCTACCCCGAGTCCATCGCCCTCGCCGGTGGGACCCCGGTCGTGGTGTCCTCCGACGAGACGACCGGCTTCCGCTCCTCGGTCGCGGACCTCGATGCGGCCTGGACCCCCCACACCAAGGCGCTCCTCTTCGTTTCGCCGTCGAACCCGACCGGGGCCGTCTACACGCGGCACGAGATCGAGGCCATCGGCCGCTGGGCGGTGTCCAAGGGGATCTGGGTGCTGACCGACGAGATCTACGAGCACCTCGTGTACGGCGGTGCCGAGCACCACTCCATGCCCGTGGTCGTGCCGGAGCTGGCCGACCGCTGCCTCGTGGCCAACGGCGTGGCCAAGACCTACGCCATGACCGGCTGGCGGGTGGGGTGGCTCATCGGCCCGACCGACGCCATCGTCGCGGCGACCAACATCCAGAGCCACGAGACCTCCAACGTCGCCAACGTGTCACAGCGCGCCGCGCTCGCCGCCGTCTCCGGCGGGCTCGAGGACGTCGCCATGATGCGGGAGGCGTTCGACCGCCGGCGCCTGACGATCGTGTCGATGCTCAACGACATCCAGGGCATTGAGTGCCTGGTGCCCGAGGGCGCGTTCTACGCCTACCCCTCGGTCAAGGGGCTGCTCGGGCGGAGCCTCCGGGGACAACGTCCGGCGAACAGCGCGGAGTTGGCCGAGATCTGCATCAACGAAGCCAAGGTGGCGGTCGTGCCCGGAGAGGCGTTCGGCGCGCCGGGCTACTTCCGCATGTCCTACGCGCTGGGGGACGAGGATCTGGTCGAGGGCGTCAGCCGGTTGGCTGCGCTCTTCGGTGAGGCGCAAGACTGAGCAACGAATCGGTGGGGGCAATCGGCGGGGGGAGTGAGGAGACCACCGCGGTGGCACGGGTACTGGTAACGGAGAAGATCGCTCAGAGCGGGCTCGACCTGCTTTCCGAGGCTGGCCATACGGTCGACGTGCAGGAGGGGCTGAGCCCCGAGCAGCTGCTGGAGGCGGTGGTGGGCGCGCACGCGCTGATCATCCGCTCGGCCACGCAGGTGACGCCCGACGTGCTGGCCGCGGGCGCGGCGCTCGTCGTGGTCGGCCGGGCCGGCGTCGGGCTCGACAATGTCGACGTGGACGCGGCCACCGAGCGCGGCGTCATGGTGGTCAACGCCCCGACGTCGAACATCCTGTCGGTCGCCGAACAGGCCATGGCGCTGCTGCTGGCCCAGGCCCGCAACATCCCGCAGGCGCACAGCGCGCTGGTGTCGGGGCGCTGGGAGCGCTCGAAGTGGGAGGGCGTCGAGCTCCACGGCAAGGTGCTCGGCGTCGTCGGTCTCGGGCGGGCCGGCTCGCTGGTGGCCCAGCGCGCCCACGCCTTCGGCATGGAGCTCATCGGCTACGACCCCTTCGTGTCCCAGGAGCGGGCGCGGGCCATGGGGGTGCGCCTGGTGAGCATCGAGGAGCTGGTGGCCGAGGCCGACTTCGTCTCCATCCACACGCCCAAGACGCCCGAGACCATCGGGCTCTTCGGGCGCGACCTGTTGGCCAAGGCCAAGCCCGGCATCCGCATCGTGAACACGGCGCGCGGCGGCATCGTCGACGAGGACGCGCTGGCCGAGGCCATTCGCGACGGCATCGTGGCCGGCGCCGGCCTGGACGTCTTCGCCAAGGAGCCCTGCACCGAGTCGCCCCTCTTCGAACTGCCCGGCGTGGTCGTGTCGCCCCATCTCGGCGCGTCGACCGAGGAGGCCCAGGACAAGGCCGGCGTGACCATCGCCGAGCAGGTGCTGCTCGGCCTGGCCCGCGACTTCGTGCCGTACGCGGTCAACGTGGACGCGCGCGACGTCACCGACGTGGTGCGCGGCTTCATGGGGCTCGCCGAGCAGCTGGGCCGCTTCTTCGTCGGCCTGCACGACGGGCTGCCCGACGCCATCGACATGGAGTACCAGGGCGAGCTGGCGGGGGAGAGCACGGGCATCTTGACGCTGTCGGTCCTCAAGGGCATCTTCGGTGGCTCGACCGAGGAGCCGGTCTCCTACGTCAACGCGCCGCAGCTGGCCACCGCAGCGCGGCCTGCAGGTGCGCGAGTCGTCCACCGCCACCTCGCACGACTACAAGTCGCTGATCACCCTGCGCTCGGGCTCGCACTCCGTTGCCGGCACGCTGATCACCGTCGGCCTCCGCACCGAGCCCCGTATCGTCATCGTCGACGAGCACATGGTGGAGGTGCCGCCGTCCACGCACATGCTCGTCGTGCGAAACGACGACCGGCCCGGCGTCATCGGGATCGTGGGGACGGCGCTCGGGACGGCGGGTGTCTCCATCTCGTCCATGGCCGTGGGGCCGAGCCCCGAGTCCACCACCGCCATGATGGTGATCTCGACGGCGACGCCGGCCCCCGACAACGTCGTGGAGCAGCTCCGCGGTGACGAGGGGATCCTCGACATCCACCGCGTGACGCTGTGATCAGGACGGCGGTTTGCGCGGCACGTCCGGCCAGGTGTCCAGGCTGCCGATGACGGGCTCGTCCCCGTGGAGCTCCCGCCGCGGCGCCCGGTCCAACAGGACGGCGCGCACGACCGCCAGCACCCCGATGATGAGCGCAGTGCGGAACAGGGTCGAGAGGAGCCGGCGCATCCGACCACGGTAGCGTGAGCGGCCATGGCCTCCCTGCGCAACGTCGCCCCGATCTTCCCCACGGCGGACATGGACGCGATGCAGGCGCACTACGAGGCCGTCGGCTTCACGGTCCAAGTGCACGGGAGCGGGTACGGCACGGCCGCCCGTGATGGCATCCGCATCCACTTCAAGCTGGTGCCTGAGCTGGCACCGGGGACGGAACGGGGAGCGGCCTACCTCGCCGTGGACGACGCCGACGCGCTGCACGCCGAATGGCGGGCCGCCGCCGTCGGCGAGACCTCCGACCTGTTCGACCCGGGGTTCGGCGTGTGGGAGGCGGCGCACACGGACCCGGACGGAAACCTGCTGCGCTTCGGGTCCCCGATCACGCCTTGACGCCGGCCACGTCCGATGGGACCATTACACTCGTGTTCGTGAAGGCTACCGCGTCCGACCTGCTGCTTACCTGACGGCGAACGCCACATCGCGTTCGCTCGCAACCTCCTGCGCCCAAGGGCCAGGGGGTTTTTTGTTGGGCCGGTTTGACAAGGAGAAAGGGAAGAAGCCGATGGCTGAGGGACAGAAAGGGAGTGGTGACGACATGGAGCGGGGTCGCCTGGCCCTGCCCTGCGACCCGTCACCGATGCCCTCCGGGAAGTACCGCTCGCACGTGCCGCTCGTCCTGCACGACCGCACGTGGGCCGACCGCCAGTTCACCCGGGCCCCACGCTGGGCCAGCGTGGACCTGCGCGACGGGAACCAGGCCCTCATCGATCCCATGGACTCCGAGCGCAAGCTGGCGCTGTTCCAGACGCTGGTCGACGTCGGGTTCAAGGAGATCGAGGTCGGCTTCCCGTCCGCGTCGCAGACGGACTTCGACTTCCAGCGCCTCATCATCGACGAGGGCCTGATCCCGGCCGACGTCGAGATCCAGGTGCTGGTGCAGTGCCGGCAGGAGCTCATTGAGCGGACCTTCGAGTCACTGGCGGGCGCGCCGCGCGCCGTCGTGCACTTCTACAACTCGGTGTCCGAGCTGCAGCGCCGCGTCGTCTTCGGTCTCGACAAGGCCGGCATCGTCGAAATTGCCGTCAAGGCGGCGGAGCTGTGCAAGAAGTACGAGGCTCAGCTGAGCGGGACCGAGGTCAGGTACGAGTACTCGCCCGAGAGCTTCACCGGCACCGAACCGGAGTTCGCGGTCGAGATCTGCGAGGCGGTGATGGATGTCATCGAGCCGACGCCCGAGTCGCCCATCATCCTCAACCTGCCGGCCACCGTCGAGATGTACAGCCCGAACGTGTACGCCGACGTGATCGAGTGGTTCGGCCGCACCATCAAGGACCGCGACGCCATCGTGCTCAGCTTGCACCCGCACAACGACCGCGGCACCGCGGTGGCGGCGGCGGAGCTGGCCGTGCTGGCCGGCGCCGACCGGGTGGAGGGCACGCTGTTCGGCAACGGCGAGCGCACCGGCAACGTGGACATCGTGACGCTGGCCATGAACCTTTTCTCGCAGGGCATCGACCCGGCGTTGGACTTCGGCGACATCGAGAAGGTGCGCCGCGTGGCCGAGTACGCCACGCGCCTGCCGGTGCACCCGCGGCACCCCTACGCGGGGGACCTGGTGTACACCGCCTTCTCGGGCTCGCACCAGGACGCCATCAAGAAGGGCATGGCCGCGATCGGGGACGACTACGACGAGTGGGAAGTTCCCTACCTGCCGATCGACCCCAAGCACACCGGGCGCACCTACGAGGCGATCATCCAGGTGAACAGCCAGTCAGGGAAGGGCGGCGTGGCCTATCTGATGGACATCGACCACGGGCTCGACCTGCCGCGGCGACTGCAGGTGGAGTTCTCCAAGCGGGTGCAGGAGATCACCGAGGCGAGCGGCACGGTCATCCCCTCGGGCAAGATGCGCGACGTGTTCGAGGAGATCTACCTGCCCGAGGACGCGGGGCTGCGGCTGATCACCAGTGAGGTGTCGACCGGACGTGGTCACACCAGCGTCACGGCCCAGCTGTTGGTGGACGGCCAGCACCGGACGGTGACGGGTGAGGGCAACGGGCCGATCGACGCGCTGGTCACGGCCCTCAAAGCCGACCTCGGTATTGTGCTGGAGGTGAAGGACTACTCCGAGCACGCCCTCACCGAGGGCTCGGGCGCGTCGGCGGTGGCGTACGTGGAGTGCGCCGGGGCCGACGGGTCGACCTGGTGGGGCGTGGGCCGCGACTCGTCCATCCTGGACGCCTCGCTCGGTGCAGTGGTCTCTGCGGCGAATCGGGCCCGCAAGGGGTGATCCGCCCGGCGGTCGAGGCGGACGTCCCGGAGCTCGTGGCGATGATCCGCGAGCTGGCGGAGTTCGAGAACCTCGTGGACCAGGTGGCGGTGACCGAGGACGACCTCGCTCGCGCCCTGTTCGGGCCCGAGGCGGTGGCGCACGACTGGGTCGTCGAGGACGGCGAAGGGGGACTCGCCGGGCACGCGCTGTGGTACCGGACGTTCTCGACGTTCCTGGGCAAGACGGGGATCTGGCTGGAGGACCTCTACGTGCGGCCGGAGCACCGTCGCCAGGGCTACGCCGCAGAGCTGCTCACCCGCCTGCGCCAGGAGACCGACGGGCGCGTCGAGTGGGACGTGCTCGAGTGGAACGCCCCCGCCATGGACTTCTACCAGCGCTTCGGCGCCCGGCCCCTGGCCGGCTGGACCCGCTACCGCTGGTTCGAGGGATAGCTCCCCGCTAATCTGTAATGGAGATAGTAGGAATCTTCCCGAGCTGCTTGACAGATTATCCGTCCAGGCGTCACTCTGGCCGTGGGGAAGAGTGAGTTGGAAGGAGCACCGATGCGTTCGCTCAAGGATGAACTGCAGGAGTTGGACCTGTTTTCCGAGGCCAGCCGGTCTGAGCTGGCGGTCATTGCCCGGCAGCTGACACGGCTGAAGGTGAAGGCCGGAAGGGTCCTCGTGCGCGAGGGCGGCATCGGCAACGAGTTCATGATCATGGTCAACGGGATGGCCGAGGTGACGCAGGGTGGCCGGAGCGTCGCCACCATCGGCCGTGGTGACCTGGTGGGTGAGATGGCCCTGCTGCAGGGCGCCGGCCGAGGCAGGCGGAACGCGACCGTGACCGCGATCACCGATGCGGAGATCTACGCCGGGTCACCGGCCGAGTTCCGCCGGATCATCGAGGCGGCGCCCTCGGTGGCCGAGAAGGTGAAGCAGACGGTCGCCTCGAGGACGACCCTCGTCGCCGCATAGGCCCGATACCGGTGGGCATTGCCTATCGGTAACCATTCTGTTACGGTAACGAAGATGTTACCGGAGATCGGCGGCGATCCCTTCGACGCCCTCGGGGATCCGAACCGCCGGGAGATCCTGCGGCTGCTGAGCGAAGGCGACAAGCCGGTCCACGAGATCGCCGCCGCGCTGCCGATCAGCCGTCCGGCGGTCTCGCGTCACCTGCGTCTCTTGAAGGGCGCCGGCATGGTGGCCGAACGGGCCGAGGGCAACCGGCGGATCTACCACCTGCAGGACGGCGGACTGCGTGCCGTCCAGGATTACCTCGAGGGGGTCTGGGGCGAGGCGGCCGCCCGGTTCCTGCTGCTGGCCGAGAACACGGTGCCGCCGCAGTCGTGACCCCTCCCCTCCACATCAGTTTCGACGTCGAGTGCCCGCCTCAGCACGCGTTCGCCGTCTGGACGTCGAAGATCGGCACCTGGTGGCCGCGGGACCACACGGTGAGCGGCAACCCCGCCGAGGTCGTCCTCGAGAGCGGCGCCGGCGGGCGGATCTATGAGCGGACCGCGGCCGGTGTGCGGCACGAGTGGGGTGAGGTCACCGTGTGGGAGCCGCCCCGTCGCCTGGCCTACCGGTGGCACATCGGGCGCGACCGCGCCGCGGCCACCGACGTGGAGATCACCTTCGTCGGCGACGGGGACGAGCGCACGCGGATCGAGATCGAGCACGGCGGGTGGGAGAAGCTGGGCGCGGAAGCCGACACCTTGCGGGACCAGAACCGCGGCGGTTGGGACGCGCTGCTGCCGCACTTCGCGGCGGCCGCGGAGAAAGGGGCCGACTGATGGCAACGGGGACGAAGGATGATCCGTGGGTGCTGAAGACCCCTCCGGGGAGCTCCGAGTTCACGATGTACCGCGACGAGGGGGCGGAGCCGGCACTGCTGGTGTGCCAGGTGGGCTCCACGAAGCTCACCTATGACCTGCGCGCGATCGAGGACCTGCACAGCTGGCTCACCGCCCAGGGCGACTGGGTGCCGCTCGGCGCGGCCGACGAGAAGAAGCCGGCGGCGGACGGCACGGTGGAAGCGTGGGGCCGCTCGCCCGACAACCCGGTGGGCGGATGGTACGGCCAGCGCAAGGGGTATCGGGGCCGCTTCGGCATGTATCTCCCGCCCCTCCTCGAGCTGCTCGGCCTGGCCGAGCTCACCCACGCGGCGCGCAACAACAGCATGCGCGCCGTCTGATCCCGACCGCGAACAAGAAGAGGAGCTTGACCATGTCCGTGACCAAGGTGGTCCGTTACCGCACCGAGCCCGAGCACGCCGACGAGAACGAGCGGCTCATCCGGGACGTGTTCAGCGAGTTGGCCGAGAAGGACCCCGGCGGGCTCCACTACGCCGCGTTCCGCCTCGACGACGGCGTGAGCTTCCTGCACGTGGCCGTCCTCGACGGTGCGGTGAACCCGCTGACGTCGTCGCCGGCGTTCGCCGCGTTCCAGGCCGGCATCGGGGAGCGTTGCGTCGACGGGCCTGCTCCGGCTGACGCCTCGATGGTCGGGTCCTACGGACTTCTGGCGTAGGCGGTATCGCCCCGCGCGGCGGGCCGGCAGACCCGAGGTCCGCTTCTCGCGATAATGCCCCCCGGAAGAGATCACACTCGGAGGGCCACGTGTACCTGGAGTTCACCCAAGAGCAGCGGAGTCTGCAGGGAGAGCTCCGCGCCTACTTCGAAGAGCTCGTCGCAGAGGTGGAAGGTTCGCCCACGGACGAGCCGCCCTACACCCGGTACATCCGCCGCATGGGCCATGACGGCTGGCTCGGCCTCGGGTGGCCCAGGGAGTACGGAGGGCAGGCCAGGGGGCCCATCGATCAGATGATCTTCGTCGAGGAGTCCCACTGGGCGGGTGTGCCCCTCCCGCTGCTCACCTTGAACAGTGTCGGCCCGACGCTCATGGCCCTCGGCACCGACGAACAGAAGGAGCGACTCCTCCCCGGCATCCTGAGGGGGGAGGTCCACTTCTCCATCGGCTACACCGAGCCCTCCGCGGGCACCGACCTGGCCTCGCTCAAGACGAAGGCGGTGCGCGACGGGGACGAGTACGTGATCAACGGCCAGAAGGTCTTCACCAGCGCGATCCAGTACGCCGACTACGTCTGGCTGGCGGTGCGGACCGACCCCGATGCCCCCAAGCACAAGGGCCTCTCGGTGTTCATCGTGCCGGTCGATTCCGCCGGGTTTCACTGGACGCCGTTGGCCACCATCGCCGGCGACATCACCAGCTCGACGTTCTACGAGGACGTCCGGGTCCCCGCGGAGAACCTCGTCGGTGCGGAGAACCAGGGCTGGAAGCTGATCACCAACCAGCTCAATCACGAGCGGGTGGCGATCTGCCCCGCCTCGGGGTTGCTGCGCAGCTTCAGTGAGGTCCGTCGCTGGGCGCTGGGGCACCGGCTCCGGGACGGCAGCACGGTGCTGGACCACGAGTGGGTGCAGATCAGCCTGGCCCGGGTGCGGGCCAAGATCGAAGTGCTGAAGCTCTTGAACTGGAAGGTGGCCTGGGCCTCCGACAAGGGCCTAAATCCGGCCGATGCATCGGCGACCAAGGTGTACGGAACCGAGCTCGCTCTTGAGGTCTACCGACTGCTGCTCGACGTGGTCGGTCAAGCGGGCTACCTGGTCGACGGATCGCCCGGGGCGCTCCTGCGAGGCCGTCTGGAGCAGCAAGCCCGGACGCAGACCATCTTCACCTTCGGAGGCGGGACCAACGAGATCCAGCGCGACATCGTCGCCATGATCGGGTTGGGCATGCCCCGCGCCCCTCGGTAACGACCACCCTCTCGGGCACCGCTTGTTGGGAGGCTGGCAAGAGGTGAAGCCATGATGACCGCCTCGTCGCGCCAGTTCGTAAGGACCGATTGGCTAGCGATGCACGTGGGGCTGTTGGACGCTCGCGGGATTGTGGACGGTAACGGCGACAGGGGAGCTGTAAACGGTGTGCCCCGATGTATTCTCGGCCACGCTCACGAGACTGTAGGTGCCATTGGGCGTGGAGCGCGAATCCCAGACATGGATCCAGCCCACTCGCGTGCGCGTGCCAGTGCCGATGATCTGTGTCGCGAATGGCGAATGTCCGACCAGCTCAAACGAGACGGTTGATACCTTGTCCACTCCCGTCGTCGAAGCCGTGACTACCACTCGTGACCCGGACACCGTCTCGTTGGCGCGCGGCGAAACGATGCTCGTTCCAAGCGATACCACCAATGCTTTTGCGATAAGTGAATCGCACAGCGGTGTGTGCGGCGCCCTCTCGACCAATATCCAGGGGTCGTTGAATCCGTTTGGTACGGCCTGGTCGGCGATGTAGAGCGCGCGGCACCGGCCGTCGATGAAGAGTTGGTCCATCGGCGCTTTACCAGGAAAGCTGTTTCCCCGAACGAGATAGCCCGAGAGTCCTGGTTGCCCGGTGATGTCGCCGAAGTCTTGTACGGCTTGGACATAGTGAGCCAACTGCGTCGGCGACCAGTTGGCCTGCGGGCCAATGGCGATGCCCATGTTCGCAACAAAACCGAACAGTGCGACTACGCCGATACCCGGTAAAACGATCCGTACCGACCGTCGATTGCGGTCCAGACGGCACCAGAGGTCGACCAGGCCGATCGCGCTCGCCAGTATAAGCAGCGGCATGAAATCGCCCAGGAATCGTTCATAAATCGCGCCGTAGACCAACATGGCGCCGGCACTGGCAGCTGCCGCGAAGAGCAGGATCCGGAACGATCGGACGATCATGGGGCGATGTGGTCCAAAGCTGGCGATCACCCCCCATATCCCTAGGGCCAGTAGCAGGGGCGTCGATGCAGGGACACTCGATGAGTTTCCGCTGTTGAACAGAGAGGTGTGGGCGATCTGATGCGGGAGAGCCGGAATGGCGAGATAGGGGAAGACAGGCAAGACCCGTAGGTTCAACGGTGAGAGGTAAGTCACCAACGTGGTGGGCAGGAAGTGCAGGCTGAAGATGTGTCCGCCGTTGACGTGGCTGCCTCCGAAGAGCTTGTAAATCCCCTGTTGCGATACCGGGTATCCGAAGAGCAGGTTGAATCTGGCGAAATCAATGGCGCACCCCACGACCAGGGAAACGAGCCCGGCGAGCAGGACCGTGAAGGCCCATTGCTTCCTCTCCGGTCCGGCTCGACCAAGAGCAAACCAGGCCGCAACCAAGATCGTCGCGAGGATGCACGCGTAGCCAGTCGTGCCGCGACCGAGATTGGTGACGAGGACGAGGACCCCCAACGTTGTCACCCGGCCCCATGAAGGTCGTTCGACTACGCCAACGAGCGCGAAGAGACTGCCACAAGCCAATGCGACACTCCAGGCCTCGTCCTCCCCGTAGACGTTGCTCGTCGACGCCAGGTAGAGGAGAACGGATCCAGCCAGTATCGAGAAGACGAGGATGCCGTACGAAATTGCTTCGGGCCATCGTAGCGATGCCTCGCCGCGTAAGAGGATCCGGATCCGCCACAGGAGCAATGTGCTGAAGATGGCAGTGACCACCCAAGACGCCAGTATCGACAGACTCGTCAGACGACCATCGAGCGAGTGGGTGAACAGAAGGATCGGCATCCGCAGAAGTGACGGGAAGATGCCGAAATATGTGTACGTCCGCCCGTCGTGGATGAATGCCTCGTCGCCGATGCTGCCGCGTGGCAGTGACAAGTGGCCGTGCAACAAGGCGCGGGTCTGTACGTCGTAGATGACGGACGCTGTGGCCGTCCTCGGAGCGGTGGTCCGAAGCTGGTCCACCCTGCCGCTCCAGAGGTCCCAGAGCACCCACAGATAAGGCACGGCTGCAGCGACGACAGCGCAAACTGCCACCACTTGGAAGCGACGAACGTTCTGCGGGGCGATCGGAGGGGGATGTTGGGGGTCGATTGGCGACTCGGTCGCGAGAACTCTGTCGTGCCCTTCAGCAATTTCGGTCACGAGTTCAATTCCCTCTACAACGCTCCTGGCGTCTCGTCGAGACACACCGTGAGGTGGTCGTCGGTCGGCGGTGTCCGAAGGGGTGCAGCATAGCGAGGCTCTTTAATACTGTTCCGACCCGCAGAATGGCACCGTCTGAGGCATTCGCCGAGCCGTCGCGCTGACCACGCGAAGACGCACGGCACTGGCACGGCCCTTGATTTCTGCCGAGCGCTATGGCGCTCTGTGTGCGACGGTGACCGTTTGGCGAGCTACTGGTCTCGTCGCTGAAAGCAGCGGTCGGGCCGGCTCGGCCCAGGACCGTCTTGTAAACGAGTGCCTTCTCTTATCCGTACCCGCCACTCGGGATGTAGGGCCTGGGCGGCCCGTCCATGCCGCGGACCATCACAGGCCCGTAGGGCCGGAGATCGATGCCCGCCGCGACGACCGCGCGAACCGCCCATTGCTGGGCCGAGGTCAACCAGTTGATCTCGATCGTCTCGCCCGGCGGCGCCTCGGCCAGCATCGCCTGCAACACCAGCACGGCGGATTCCTCCTGGCGCGCGCCGAGGGTGACGATGCGCTCGTCCTTGGCGACGGCGTAGGCCTGGTCCGCGTGGAGGAGCAGGCGGTTGCCGGGCTGGGACAGCATGGCGACGATGTCGACGGGGCGCGCCGACCCGCGTACCTGGCGGTCGACGGCCGTGACGATCTCGAGCTCGCGCTCGCCGACCTCGTCCGGCTCGTAGCGGTCGACCTCGGGCGGTCGCGGCACCGAGCCAGGGCGCATGGGGCCCCACGCCGTCACGACCGGGTGCAGGGTGAAACCGAAGCCCGTGTAGAGGGCCATTGCCTTGGGATCACGGGAGCACTGGATCGTCCCCGGGCTGGTCGGATCGCCGTGCCCGAGGGCGAGCCGGAGCAGTTCGCGGCCGACGCCGCGACCCTGACGGCCGGGCACCGTCCCCAGCTGCGACAGCATCCAGTAGTCCTCCCGCACGAAGGACTGTGACATACCGACGACGGTCCCGCCGTCTTCGGCCACCCACGATCCGCCGGGGTCCGTGCCGAGGAAGTGTCGGGTGCGGTCCTGGCGCCGGCGCTCGTCCTGAATGGAGTTTCCCGTCACCGGGAGGCCGTGACCGGCGGCAATACCGAGCAACCCGCTCTCGAACGCTGCCACGGCGGCCGGCACGTCCTCCTCCGTCATCTGGCGGAACGTCACCATGGGACGCTCAGGCCGAAGGCAGGAAGGCGGGGCGCCCGCGCTCGAAGTCGCTGATCTTGTCCACGTGGCGTAGGGACAGGCCGATGTCGTCCCACCCGTTGAGCAGTCGTTCGCGCGTGAACTCGTCGAGCGGGAAGGTGCCGGCCAGCCCGGCCGCCGGCGCCTCGATCGTCCCCCGGGCGACGTCGATGGTGAACTCGAGCGTCGGGTCCTGCGTCACCGCATCGAGAAGGGCGCGGTCCAGCTCCTCGGTCACCTGGACCGGCAGCAGTCCCTGCTTGGTCGAGTTGTTGCGGAAGATGTCGGCGAAGCGCGATGAGACGACGGCCCGGAATCCGAAGTCCGTCAGGGCCCAGACGGCGTGCTCGCGTGAAGAGCCAGTGCCGAAGTTGTGGCCGGCGACCAGGATGGTGGCTCCCACGTACTCGGGGTTGTTGAGCACGAAGTTCCGGTCGTCACGCCATTCGGAGAACAGGCCGGCGCCGAAGCCGGTGCGCTCCACCCGCTTGAGCCAGTCCGAGGGGATGATCTGGTCCGTGTCGACGTCCGTGCGATCGAGAGGCACGGCACGTCCGGTCACGATGACGACGGGTTCCATCAGTGCAGGTCCTCCGGGGTGGCGAATGTTCCCGCGACGGCAGTGGCGGCGGCGACGGCGGGAGAGACCAGGTGCGTGCGCCCGCCGCGGCCCTGACGGCCTTCGAAATTGCGGTTCGACGTGGAGGCGCAGCGCTCGCCCACCGCGAGCTTGTCGGGGTTCATGGCGAGGCACATGGAGCAACCTGGCTCGCGCCACTCGAAGCCCGCGGCGATGAAGACCTTGTCGAGCCCCTCCGCTTCGGCCTGGTCCTTCACCCGGTGCGAACCGGGCACGGCGAGCGCTCGCAGTCCCTGGTGCACGGTCCGGCCCTGGAGCACGGCGGCGGCGGCCCGGAAGTCCTCGATCCGCGAGTTGGTGCAGCTGCCCAGGAACACCGTGTCGACGCTGACCTCGCGTAGCGGAGTCCCGGCCTCGAGACCCATGTAGGCCAGGGCGCGTTGGGCCGACTCGCGGTCGCCGGGGTCGACCATGTCGTCAGGGTCGGGCACGTTCCCGGTGATGGGCGCCACCTGGGCCGGGTTGGTTCCCCAGGTGACGTGGGGGGTGATGGCCGCCGCGTCGAGCACGACCTCCTTGTCGAAGGTGGCGCCCTCGTCGGTGGGCAGGGTGCGCCAGTAGGCGAGAGCGGTGTCCCAGTCATCACCCTGGGGGGCGCGGTCGCGGTCCTTCACGTAGGCGAAGGTGGTCTCGTCGGGGGCCACCAGACCCGCCCGCGCCCCACCCTCGATCGACATGTTGCACAGTGTCATGCGGCCTTCCATGGAGAGGCTGCGGATGGCCGACCCGCGGTACTCGATGACGTGGCCGATGCCGCCGCCGGTGCCGATCGTGCCGATGATGGCCAGCGCCACATCCTTGGCCGTCACGCCGGGTGCCAGCTCGCCCTCCACGGTGACGGCCATCGTCTTGGGGCGCACCTGGGGCAGGGTCTGGGTAGCCAGCACGTGCTCCACCTCGCTGGTGCCGATGCCGAAGGCCAGCGCGCCGAACGCCCCGTGGGTCGAAGTGTGGCTGTCGCCGCAGACGATCGTCATGCCCGGCTGGGTCCAGCCCTGCTCGGGCCCGATGATGTGGACGATGCCCTGGTTGGCGTGTCCCATCGGGTAGCAGGTGATGCCGAACTCGGCCGTGTTGTCGTCGAGCACCTTCAATTGCTGGGCCGAGATCGGGTCGGCCACGGGCTTGTCGATATCGGTCGTGGGGACGTTGTGGTCGGCCGTCGCCACGGAGAGGTCCGGCCGGCGCACGGTGCGGCCGGCCAGGCGCAGCCCGTCGAAGGCCTGGGGCGACGTCACTTCGTGCAGGAGGTGGAGGTCGATGAAGAGGAGGTCGGGTTCGCCGTCGGCCGCGTGGACGACGTGGGCGTCCCAGATCTTCTCGGTCAGCGTGCGCGGAGCCATCAACGATCGACCGCCGCGATATGGACCTTGAGCATGCCGCCGGGCGCCTTGTACTCGACGCTGTCCCCGGCGCCTCGTCCGACCAGGACCTGGCCCAGCGGCGAACTGGGGGAGATCACCGGCAGGTCCCCCTGCCGCTCTTCGATGGACCCCACGAAGAACCGCTGCGTGTCGTCCTCGTCGTCACCCTCGTAGCGGAGGGTGACGATGCTGCCCAGGGACACGGACCCGTCGTTCGAGCCGGACTCGTCGACGATCTCGACCTCCTTGAGCATCGCCTGCAGCTGGCGGACGCGCGACTCCATCTTCCCCTGGGCGTCCTTGGCCGCGTGGTAGTCGCCGTTCTCGCTCAGGTCGCCCAGCGCCCGGGCCGACTCGATCGCCTGGGCGATCTCGACCCGGCCCCGAGTGGTCAGGTCCTCGAGCTCGGCCGTCAGGCGGTCGTAGGTGGCCTGGGTCAGCTTGGTCGTCTCTGTCTGGTTGGCGGAAGCGTTGGTCACGGCGGGGTCCTCCGAGGGGTGGATCTGCGGGCGGTGCGGTGCACAGCGCCGGCGGCCAATAAGGCTAATCGGCCCCGCGTGGGGTGGCGGTCGCCCCGTGCAGCCTTGGTTGACGGGATGGCCGGGCTGCGAGAGACTGGGGGGGCTATGCGCCGCTCAGACCACTTCGTAGGCATTATTCACTAGGCGCGCACCCTCCCCGCGCGCCGTCGAACCGTCCACTGCGTGGGCGGTTTTTCAATTCCCGGCGGCTTCGGCAGAGCGTGGGCGTAGCACGACATCAGACACAGCGCCCGCAGAAAGGACCCCAGGACAGTGAGCAAGGGCAGCAGGCATCGGGTCGCCGTCATCGGCGGGGACGGCATCGGGCCGGAGGTCTGCGCGGAGGCACTCAAGGTCGTCGCCGCGTCCGGCGTGGACCTGGACACGACCGACTTCGACCTCGGGGCCGCCCGCTACCTGCGCGACGGCACCGTCCTGCCGGACGAGACGCTGGAGGAGCTTCGTGGCTTCGACGCCATCCTCCTCGGCGCCGTCGGCCCGCCCGTCGGCGACACGTCCGTGCCACCGGGCACCCTCGAGCGCGGCCTCCTGCTCAAGATCCGGTTCGAGCTCGACCTCTACGTCAACCTGCGTCCCTTCAGCGGGGTGCCGGGGTCGATCGCCGAGGGCGCGAACTTCGCGGTGGTGCGGGAGAACACGGAGGGGACCTACGCCGGCGAGGGCGGGTTCTTGCGCAAGGGGACCCTGTTCGAGGTGGCCACCCAGGGCTCGGTGAACACCCGCATGGGCGCGGAGCGCTGCGTGCGCTTCGCCTTCGAGCTGGCCGGCCGGCGCAACAACCACCTCACGCTCGTGCACAAGACGAACGTGCTGACCTTCGCCGGCGACCTGTGGAACCGCACCGTCACCGAGGTGGCGACCGAGTACCCCGACGTGGACTGGGACTACAACCACGTCGATGCCGCCTGCATCTACATGGTGGAGCAGCCGAAGCGCTACGACGTGATCGTCACCGACAACCTCTTCGGCGACATCCTCACCGACCTCGCCGGCGCCGTTGCCGGTGGCATCGGCTTCGCGGCCTCGGCCAATCTCAATCCGGCGCGCACCGGCCCGTCCCTCTTCGAGCCGGTGCACGGAGCAGCCCACGACATCGCGGGCAAGGGCATCGCGAACCCGCTGGCCGCCATCCACTCGGCCGCCCTGATGCTCGAGCATCTCGGCGAGACCGACGCAGCCGGGCGCATCCTCAAGGCCCTCAGCGACCAGGCCGATTCCATGTCAACGCCGTCATCGTCTACCGACGCGCTCTCCACCACCGCCGTGGGCGACGCCATCGCAGAAAGGCTGTAGCCGTCATGCCCATCACCACGACCGAGAAGATCTGGATGGACGGCGAGCTCGTCGACTGGGACAAGGCCACGGTGCACGTGCTGACGCACACCATGCACTACGGCTCCGGCGTCTTCGAGGGGATCCGGGCCTACCCCACCAGCCGCGGTGTCGCCGTGTTCCGGCTCGGCGACCACATCCGCCGCCTGTTCGCCTCGGCCAAGATCTTCATGATCGACGTCCCGTTCACCGTGGACGAGATCATCGAGGCGACGCGCCTGGTCGTCCGCGTCAACGGCCTCAACGACGGCTGCTATCTCCGCCCGCTCATCTACCTCGGCTACGGTGAGATGGGCCTCAACCCGCTGCCTTGCCCCGTCAACGTCTCTGTCGCCGCCTGGCCGTGGGGGACCTACCTGGGAGACGAGGGCATCGCCAACGGCGTGTCCTGCAAGATCAGCTCGTGGCGGCGTCATGATCCCAATGCCGTGCCGACGGCGGCCAAGGGCACCGGTATGTACGCCAACTCATCCCTCGCCAAGGTGGAGGCGCTCAACGCGGGCTACGACGAGGCGATCCTCCTCGCCCCCAATGGCAACGTCAGCGAGTGCACCGGGGAGAACATCTTCATCGTGCGCGATGGCGTGCTCAGTACCCCACCGACGTCGGATGCCGGCGCGCTGGAGGGCATCACGGCGGACTCCGTCGAGGCCATCGCGCGCGATCTCGGCTACGAGGTCCGCCACGAACCCATCATCCGCACCGACCTCTACCTGGCCGACGAGGCCTTCCTCACCGGCACCGCGGCCGAGGTCGTCCCGATCCGGGCCGTCGACGACCGCACGGTCGGTCCGGGGCACCCGGGCCGCATCACCAAGGAGATCCAGCAGATCTACTTCGCCACCGTCCGGGGCGAGGTGGACCAGTACAAGGACTGGCTGGACCATGTCGACTGACGGCGGCGGGGAGGTCCACAGCCACGGCCGCGCCCGCCACACCCACGCCCACGGCCACAGCACACACGCCCACGACTACGTGGTCCCCGAGCTGCCCGAGGCGGTCGACATCTTCGACACCATCCTCCGGGACGGCAGCCAGCAGGAAGGCCTCTCCCTCACGGTGGACGACAAGCTGCGGGTGGCCGAGCAGCTCGACCACCTCGGCGTCACGTACATCGAGGGTGGCTGGCCGGGGGCCAACCCCAAGGACGTCGAGTTCTTCGAAAGAGCCAAGAAGGAGCTGACGCTCGGCAGCGCGACGCTGGTGGCGTTCGGCTCCACCCGGCGGGCCGGGGTGAAGGCCGAGACAGACGCCGTCCTGGCCAACCTGGTGGACGCCGGGGCGCCGATCGCATGCATCGTGGCCAAGTCGTGGGACCGCCACGTCGCCGAGGCGCTTCGCACCTCGCTCGACGAGGCGGTGGCGATGGTGGCCGACTCGGTGCGATACCTGCGCGAGCACGACCTGCGTGTCTTCCTCGATGCAGAGCACTTCTTCGACGGTTACCGGCAGAATCCCGACTTCGCGCTGTCCGTGCTGGCGGCGGCGGAGGAAGCGGGCGCCGAGGCGCTGGTGCTCTGCGACACCAACGGCGGCTCCCTCCCCGACGACGTGGGCCAGGCGGTCGCCGACGTGCGGGCCCGCACGAGTGCGCAGCTCGGCATCCACTGCCACAACGACGCCGGCTGCGCCGTGGCTAACTCCCTGGTGGCGGTGCAGGCGGGGGTGACCCAGGTGCAGGGGTGCATCAACGGCTACGGCGAGCGGGCGGGCAACACCGACCTCTCGGCCGCCATCCCCAACCTGTCGCTCAAACTGAACATCCGCACGATCCCGGCCGACCGCCTGGAGCGCCTGACACCCGTCGCCCATCACATCGCCGAGCTGGTGAACATCGCGCCGAACCCGCAGCAGCCCTACGTGGGCAACTCGGTCTTCGCGCACAAGGGCGGCCTGCACGCCAGCGCCGTCGCTCGCAGCGCCGACCTCTACGAGCACGTGGAACCGAATCTCGTGGGCAATGGCACCCGCGTCGTGGTGTCGGAGATGGCCGGCCGGTCGACACTGGCCATGAAGGCGGACGAGCTCGGACTCGAGCTCGACGGCGAGGTCATCGGCAGGGTGCTCGACGAGCTCAAGCGGCTGGAGCACGAGGGGTACCACTTCGAGGTGGCCGACGGCTCGCTGGAGCTGCTGCTGCGCCGGGCCACCGGGTGGGTAGCCGACTACTTCAGGGTGGAGTCGTTCCGGGTCATCACCGACCACGGCCAGCACCACCAGGCCGACGTTTCGACTTCGGCCGGCGTGGACGCCGACGACGTGTCCGGGATCACGACCGAGGCCACGGTGAAGGTCCACGTGGGGCCGGAGCGCATCGTCGCCGTCGCCGAGGGCAACGGCCCGGTCAACGCACTGGATGGTGCCCTGCGCGGCGCCATCGGGGCCAAGTTCCCGGCGCTCGACCACATCCACCTGACCGACTACCGGGTGCGCGTCCTCGACACGGGCCGGGGCACGGGCGCCGTCACCCGGGTCCTGGTGGACACAACCGACGGGCAACGGACCTGGACCACCATCGGAGTGTCGGAGAACATTATTGAGGCCAGCTGGCAAGCCCTCTACGATTCGGTCGTCTTCGGACTGCTCCACGCCTCCTAGGCGGGGACCGGGCAGCCCTTCTCGCCGCCAGTGGGAGTACAGGGGGGTCGTCGATGACCGTGTGGAGCCGCATCGCCGCATCCGCCGTCAGACTCCCGCCACCGCAGACCACGGCCGTCTCGGTCGAGCGCGGACTGATCGCCAAGATGCCCGACGGCGTCGAGCTGGTGGCCGACCGCTGGTACCCGACGCATCCGTCGGGCGACCTGGCCACCGTGCTCATACGCACCCCGTACGGCCGTACTCTCATGGGCCCGCTCGGCCGCCTGTACGCGGAGCGGGGCTACCAGGTGATCGTGCAGAGCTGCCGCGGGACGTTCGGCTCGGAGGGCGCGTTCGTCCCGGTGCGAAACGAGCAGACCGACGGGCACGCCACGCTCGAATGGGTGGCGGCCCAGCCGTGGTTCGACGGCCGCCTGGTCATGTGGGGGGGGAGCTACCTGGGCCTGACGCAGTGGGCCGTCGCCGAGGATCCGCCGGACTTCCTCAAAGCGCTCAGCTTCCAGGTGACCGCGTCGAACTTCCGCGACTCGGTCGTGTACCCGGGTGGCGCGTTCGCGCTCGAGACGGCCCTGGCCTGGCTGCACGAGGTCCGGCACCAGGAGCTCGGGTGGCGCAACGTCTTGCGGGCCCGCCTGCGCGCCGCGCGGGTGGTGGCGACATCGAGCGACGTCCTGCCGATCGGGAAGGGCGACGCCGCTGCCGTCGGCGAGCCCGTGCCCTTCTACCAGGACTGGCTCGAGCACAGTGCCCCGGGTGACCCGTGGTGGGACGGGGTCGACTTCGGGCGCCGCCTGGAAAAGGTGCCGCCGGCCAGTTTCATCGGCGGCTGGTACGACCTCTTCCTGCGGGCCCAGGTCGCCGACTACGAGGCGCTCCGGCGTGCCGGGCGCACGGCCCGCCTGACCATCGGCCCCTGGACACACACGAGCCCCGCCCTGTTCGCCGAGACCGTCCGCGACGGCCCCCGCTGGTTCGACGCCCAGCTCGGCGAGCGGCGGGGCAGGCCACCGCGGGCGCCCGTGCGCGTCTTCGTCATGGGGTCGCGCATCTGGCGAGAGTTCTCCATGTGGCCGCCGGCGGGGGAGACAGAGCACTGGTATCTCGGGCGGTCGGGCACACTCTCGCCCACGCTGCCTACAGATGCGACGGACAGCGCGCCCGACCGGTACCACTACAACCCGCACGACCCGACGCCGGCCGTAGGCGGCCCGTCACTCAACATGATGACGGCGGGTCGCAAGCAGCAGCGCCGGCGCGAGCGGCGCCGCGATGTCCTCACGTACACCAGCCCTGTGCTCACGCAGGACCTCACCGTCATCGGACCGTTGACGGCCACGATCTTCGTGCGCTCGTCCCTCGCGCACACCGACTTCTTCGTGCGCCTGTGCGACGTGTCGGAGAAGGGCAAATCGTTCAACCTGAGCGACGGGATCGTCCGACTGGCTCCTGGCTCGGTCAAGAGGGGGGCGGACGGCATTTGCCGGCTCGACATCGCCATGTGGCCCACCGCCAACACGTTCCGGGCCGGCCACCGGATCCGCGTCCAGGTGTCGAGCGGTGCCCACCCGCTCTTCAACCGCAACGCAGGCTCCGGCGAGCCCTTGGCCACGGGCACCAACTTGCGCTCGGCCGACATGGAGGTCTTCCACGACCCCGGACGTCCGTCATCGATCGCGCTGCACGTGGTGCGCCTGTTACAGATCGACACGCTGGGCGAGCGTGGAATGGGTCCGCCGGACCCCCTCGGCTAGTCTCCCGCGCATGACGCAGCCCACCTTCGTGCCCATCGCCGAGGCGGACCAGGTTCGACCGGCCAGGCACCTGCAGATCCCGGGGGCGTGGACCACGTCGCGCCCGGCCGAGTTCGTGGGGCCGACCATACCTCGCGGCAAGGACATCGGGACGCCCGGGACCGACTCGGGCTTTGCGCTCCGGCTGGCCCACCGCTTCGAGGACGAGCTCAAGTTGGGCGAGGGCGAGTCGGCGCACGATGTGTTGCTCGGCGTCGGCCTGGTGGCCTCCAGGCGGGCCGCTCTGTTCGGCCGCGCGCCCTGCATCTTCGACGTCCGGTTCGCGCTCAATCTGTGGAGCTTTCTCGACGCCGATGTGCCGGCCGACGTGCGGGCGGTGCGCCGGGCCGCGTTCTCCTCCATCTCCCACGACTACGTCGCGCAGCGCGCCCTCGTCGACGCCGTCCCCGAAGAGACACTCCGGCTCAGCCCGGAGGAGGTACGCGCCCGGGGCGGTACCGCCGCCTAGGCGCGGCGCACGCAACCGTCGTGGACGCAATCGGGGCGATTGACCGGCTCGAGATTCAGGCGGGCGGATTCACCTTCACCGGGCGCGCCTGTGGCCCGCACGAGGGACGCAAGATCCTGCTCCTGCATGGCTTCCCGCAGACCTCGTGGGCCTGGCGCGACGAGCTGTGGGCGCTCGGGCGGGCGGGGTACCGCGCTGTGGCGCCCGACCAGCGCGGCTACTGCACGGGCGCCCGCCCGGCCGAGGTGTCCGACTACGCCACCGAGCACCTGCTGGACGACGTCATCGCCCTGGCCGACTCCATGGACATGGAGACGTTCGACCTCGTGGGCCATGACTGGGGCGGCATGTTGGCCTGGATCGTGGCGGCGCGCCACCCCGGCCGCGTGCGCACCGTCACCGTCGTGTCGACGCCGCACCCGCGCGCGCTGCACGACGCACTGCGCGGCGCGGACCCGGGCCAGGCCGCCTACGGCGCGTCCATGGATGCCTTCCGCACGCCCGAGGTCCCCGAGCGCCTGTTGCTCGGCGCCGACGGTGGTGGCGGCGGTCTCGCCACCCTCCTGGCGGAGACCGGGCTCGACGACGAGGACGCCCGGATGTACGTCGCCGCGCTGACCGAGCCGGGCGCACTCACGGCGGCCCTCAATTGGTACCGCGCCATGGACGGAACCGCCTTCGAGGGCCTTGACCCGGTGTGCGTGCCCACGCTCTACGTCTGGTCCACCGGGGACGGGGCGTTCGGGTGGGCGGCCGCGCAGAACACCGCCGAGTGCGTGCACGGTCCCTACACATTCGAGGTGCTCGACAACGTGTCGCATTGGATCCCCGAGATGGCCCCCGTCGAGCTGTCGGGGCTCCTGATCCGGCATCTGAGCGCCTACTGACGCACGATGATCGGAGTCGGGGCGAACGGCGGAGGGGCGGCGCCTGCGAGAATGACATCGTGAGCACCTCGACCTTCGCCCTGACGGACGTCCAGCGAGACTTCCGCGAGACCCTGCGCACGTTCTGCGAAGAGAAGATCGCTCCCCACGCGGCCGAGGTCGACCGTACCGCCGAGTTCCCATGGAAGTCGTTCGAGGCCTGCAAGGAGATGGAGCTGCCGGCGCTCGGCATCCCGGAGGCTTATGGCGGCGCCGGAGCTGACACTGTCACGCAGGCCATCGCCGTCGAGGAGCTGGCCCGGGTCTGCGCGTCGACGGCGCTGACCATCATCATCTCGAAGCTCGGGATGCTGCCGGTCATGAACTGGGGCAGTGAAGAGCTGAAGCGCGCCTACATGCCGCGGGTCGCGGCCGGGGAGATCCAGGCCAGCTACTGCCTGTCGGAGGCCGACGCCGGCAGCGACGTCGCCGCCATGCGAACCCGGGCCGTGCGCGACGGCGACCACTACGTGCTCACCGGATCGAAGTACTGGATCACCAATGCGGGGATCTCCGACGTCTACATCGTCTTCGCCAAGACCGACCCTGACGCCGGAGGGCGCGGTATCTCGTGCTTCCTGGTCGAGAAGGAGTGGGGGATCCACATCGCCAAGCATGAGGACAAGCTCGGCATGCGCGGGAGTCCGACGGGGGAGGTCATCTTGGACGAGGTGTGGGTCCCGGCGACGCACCGCATCGGCGAGGAGGGCCACGGCTTCACCATCGCCATGCACACCCTCGACCGCAGCCGGCCCGCCATCGGCGCACAGGCGGTCGGCATCGCGCAGGGCGCCGTCGACTACGCCGCGGCCTACATGAAGCAGCGCCAGGCCTTCGGGGGCCCCATCGCCGACCTGCAGGGGCTGCGCTTCATACTGGCCGACATGGCGATGCGCACCGAGGCCGCCCGCGCCCTCGTCTACCGCGCCTGCGCCATGATCGACGACGACCCGAGCGGCGAACTCACCAAGTTCGGCGCAATGGCAAAGGCGTTCGCCGCCGACACTGCCATGTGCATCACGGTCGACGCCGTGCAACTGCTCGGCGGCTACGGCTACACGAAGGACTTCCCGGTGGAGCGCTTCCTGCGCGACGCCAAGTTGACCCAGATCTACGAGGGCACCAACCAGGTGCAGCGGGTCGTCATCGCCCGCGAGGTGCTGAACAACCTCTGAGAGGCCCGGTCCGGCGGTTCGCCGTTGGCGCCCGGCGACGCAGCCCGGGCAGACTTCCGGGGCCGGGCCCGTAGAGCCGGTGATAAAGTTAGAACAGGTTCTATATTTCGCCCATCGCGGGCAGCCGGCCGAGGGCCGGGAAGGCAGCAGGAGGACGTCCGTCATGGCGCAGCCCGTAATCATCGAGGCGGTCCGCACCCCCATCGGGAAGAGGAACGGATGGCTCTCGGGCCTCCGGGCACCCGATCTCCTGGGCGCCGCCCAGGTCGAGGTGGTCAAGCGGGCGGGTATCGACCCAGCGACCGTCGAGCAGGTCATCGGTGGGTGCGTGACGCAGGCGGGCGAGCAGGGCTTCAACGTGACGCGCACGTCATGGCTGCTGGCCGGCCTGCCCTACGACGTGGCAGCGACAACGGTCGACTGCCAGTGCGGCTCTTCCCAGCAGGCCAACCACATGGCCGCCAACCTCATCTCCGCCGGGGCGGCCGACGCGACGATCGGATGCGGCGTCGAGACCATGAGCCGGATCCCGCTCGGGGCCAACGCCTCGGCGCCCGGCGTCGGGCGTGCAATGCCCGCAGACCTGCCTTACGACATGCCCAGCCAGTTCGAGGCGGCCGAGCGGATCGCCAAGAAGCACGGCATCACCCGCGAGGAAGTCGACGCGTTCGGCTTCGAGTCGCAGCAGAAGGCGGCGCGGGCGCAGGCCGAGGATCGCTTCGCCCGCGAGATCTTCGCCGTCGAGGCACCGATCGTGGGCGAAGAGGGCCCGCGCGGCGACCACAGCGGAGAGAAGATGGTCGTGTCCAAGGACCAGGGCCCCCGCGACACGACGCTCGAGGGTCTCGCCAAGCTCAAGCCGGTGCTGCCCGATGGCATGCACACTGCCGGCACCTCGTCTCAGATCTCCGACGGCGCTGCCGCCGTGCTCTGGATGTCCGAGGAGCGCGCGAAGGCCGAGGGTCTCAAACCGCGGGCGAGGATCGTGGCCCAGGTGCTGGCGGGTTCCGACCCCTACTACCACCTCGACGGGCCCATCGTGGCCACGAAGAGGGTGCTGGACAAGGCCGGCATGACGATGAAGGACATGGACCTCTACGAGGTGAACGAGGCCTTCGCCTCCATCGTGCTCAGCTGGGCCAAGGTGCACGAGGCCGACATGGACAAGCTGAACGTGAACGGCGGCGCCATCGCGCTCGGCCACCCGGTCGGCGCGACGGGCAGCCGGCTGATCACCACGATCCTGCACGAGCTCGAGCGGACGGACGGCACCTACGGGCTGGTCTCCATGTGCTGCGGTGGCGCGCTCGCCACCGGCACCATCATCGAGCGGCTCTGAGCGGCACTCGCCTGACTCTGCATCACCCCATCTGTCATTCCGGCGCCTACCTCTGGAGGGGACCGTGGTCACGACCGAGCACCTGACGTTCGAACGCGACGGCGCCACCGCCATCGTCACCATGAACCGTCCCGAGGCGAAGAATGCGCTGAGCCTGCCCATGCTGGTCGGCATGAAGGATGCGTGGGAGGAGATCGACGGCAACGACGACATCCGCTGCGCCATCCTCACCGGTGCCGGCGGGACGTTCTGCGCCGGCATGGACCTCAAAGCCATGGGGGGCAGCGACGCCGAGAAGTACCAGTCGCGCATGGCCGAGGATCCCGACCTGCACTGGAAGGCACTGTTGCGCCACTACGACCTGCGCAAGCCGCTGATCGCCGCCGTCGAGGGCTGGGCCGTCGCCGGCGGAACCGAGATCCTGCAGGCCACCGACATCCGGGTGGCGGGGGAGGGGGCGGTCTTCGGCGTCTTCGAGGCCAAGCGCGGCCTGTTCCCGCTCGGCGGCTCGACGGTGCGGTTGCGCCGACAGATCCCCTACACGCTCGCCATGGAGCTGCTGCTGACCGCCCGCGAGGTCCCCGCCGAGGAGGCGCTGCGCATCGGCCTCATCGGGCACGTCGTCCCCACGGGCACCGCGCTCGACAAGGCGCTCGAGATCGCCGCGGTGATCGGCGCCAACGGGCCGCTGGCGGTGGAGGCGATCAAGCGGTCGGTCCGCGAGACCGAGGGCATGTCCGAGGCTGACGGGCTGGCCCGTGAGCTCGAGATCGGCTGGCCCATCTTCGCCAGCAACGATGCAGCGGAGGGCCAGAAGGCCTTCGCCGAGAAGCGACCCCCGAACTACACGCGCACGTGAGTGGCACCGACCACCAGCTCGACCCGCCCGCGGGCGGGGGGTTTCCCGGTGTCGACGGCCCGTCGACGACCGCGGGCGACGAGCCGCTGAACGATCTGGCCGACGCGGTGCGCCGGGTCATCGCCGTCTCGGTCGGCCAGCCGCTGCGCGAAGAGCACGTCACCGAGGCCGCGACCCAGATCGCTGCCGTGGCCGACCGCCTGGAGGCGGCGGCACGGGAGGAGAAACGACCCCGTAACCAGCCCTTCGCCGAGGGGCACCCTCAGGACATCTTCTCGACCAGCCCGGTGATCGGCTTCGCCAACCCGGTGGCGCCGCCCGTCCAGGTGTGGGCGGTCGAGGGAGAGAACGGGGCCCGCGAGGTCCGGGGCCGGGTGACCTTCGGCTACGCGTACGAGGGACCGCCGACCTGCGTGCACGGCGGCGTCATCGCCGAGCTCTTCGACGAGCTGCTCGGTATGTCCAACATCCTGGCCGGCACGGGGGCGATGACCGGGACCCTGAAGATCCGCTACCGCCGGCCGACGCCCCTGCTGGCCCCGCTGGAATTGGCGGCGCGCCACACCGGCCAGGAGGGGCGCAAGGTCTTCGCCTGGGGCGGCATCTATTACCAGGGCGAGCTGACCGCCGAGGCCGAGGGCATCTTCATCGTGGTCCCGCCGGGGCGCATGCTCGACATCGTCTCCGGCAACGCGCACGGCACCGAGGCGCCGCTGGTCGACCCGGACTGGCAGCGGGCGATAGTGCGGGGTCGCGCGGACAGAGACGAATCAGCCACCTGAGGCGGGCAGGAAGCTGAAGCGCACGTGCCGGCGGGGGTTGTCTTCGTTCAGGTCCACCAGGACCACGGACTGCCAGGTCCCCAGGGCCACCCGGCCCCCGAAGACGGGCAGCGTCACCGACGGGCTGACGAAGGCGGGCAACACGTGGTCGGCCCCGTGGCCCGGCGAACCGTGCGCGTGCCGGTAACGGCCGTCGCGGGGGAGGAGTCGGTCCAGCGCGGCGAGGAGGTCGCCTTCGGACCCCGAGCCGGTCTCCATCAGGGCCACGCCGGCGGTGGCGTGCGGCACGAAGACGTTGACCAGCCCGTCGCCCAGCCCGGCGCAGAAACGCTCGAGCTCTCTCGTCAGGTCGACGATGCGCTCGCGGGAGGAGTCGATGTCCAGCTCGATCGTCTGCACCGCCACCCAGTCTGCCGCCGACGCTGTCCGGGACGAGTGGGCGCTCGCCCGTTGCAGCATCGGGACTGGTGCTAACCCCATCGCAAAGACGGGTGAAAGCACCCTGGCGGCATCGGCCGTGTCCTCTGTAGTCTACCGGGTATAGCGCGGACCACCTGGTCCCCGGCGCGAGAAAGTCCAGGTGAGGGGATGAACACCGCAACACTGGCCAAGCCGCCGCCGGCAGTGGCGGGCGGCAGCGAGTGGGCCGTCGAGACCCACGGGCTGACCAAGCGGTTCGGGGACAACGTCGCCGTCGACAACGTGGAGCTCCTGGTCCCCCGGGGCTCCGCCTTCGGCTACCTCGGGCCCAACGGCGCGGGCAAGACGACGCTGATCCGGGTGCTGCTCGGACTCACGCACGCCGACGCCGGAACGATGTCCCTGCTCGGCCACGACGTCCCCCGCCACCGTGACCGGGCGCTGGCCCGGGTCGGGGCCATCGTCGACGAGTCCCGTTTCCACGGCCACCTGACCGGTCGCCAGAACCTGCAGATCCTCGCCGCGGCGCGTGAGCCGGCGGCCAAACGTCGCATCGACCCGGCGCTCGAGCGAGTCGGCATCCTCCATCGGGCCGACGACAAGGTGTCGAAGTACTCCATGGGCATGCGCCAACGCCTCGGTGTCGCGGCCTGCCTCCTCGGGGATCCCCAGCTGCTCATCCTCGACGAACCCATGAACGGCCTCGATCCCGGGGGCATGCTCGAGATGCGCGACATGATCCTGTCCCTCGTCGCCGAGGGTCGCACCGTCGTGCTGTCCTCGCACCTCCTCGACGAGGTCGAGCGCACCTGCGACGCCGTCGCCATCGTGGACCGGGGCAAGGTGATCCGCCAGGGCCCGATCGCCCAGCTGCTCGCCGGGTCCTCCTTCGAGGTCCAGATCGAGTGCTCGGACCCCGGCCGGGCGGGCGGCCTGCTCGGGGGCACCGCGTTCGGCGCCCACCTCCAGGTCGGTCCGGACGGTCTCGCCATCTCGCTGCCCGAGGGCACAGAGCGCGATGCCATCGCCGAGGTCAACCGCCTGCTCGTCGAGGGCGGGATCTCGGTATACCGGCTCGAGCACATCCAGGCCTCGCTGGAGTCGTGGTTCCTCGAGGTCACAAAGCGTCTGGGGGAATCCGAGTGACGACCGTCACCGACGTGGGCGCACCGGCTCCCGGTCCGGCTCCCACTCCGATTCCGGCGGAAGCGCGGAGCGATCACCGCGGCTCGTGGATTCCGACCTGGGGCATGGTCACCACGCGCTTCATGGAACTGCGCAAGCGGCGCGGGCTGATGATCGCCCTGATCGCGGTGAACATCGGCATCCCGGTCGTCTTCCTCGGCGTACGCCTCGTCTCCCACGCCGTGGCCCCCAAGTCCTACGGGCCGGCCGGCGGCTACGACATCTTCACCACACTGGTGGCCGGCTTCATGTACGTCTTCGGGTTCGTCGTGGCGGCCGTCGTCGGCTCCACGGCGGGGTCGGTCGACCTCACCGAGGGGATGTTCCGCCACCTCGTCATCACGGGCCGTTCCCGGCTGGCCCTGTACTTCGCGCGCATCCCGGCCGGGCTGGCCATCGTCATCGCCATGGTGGCCGTCGGCTACACGATCGTCTGCGCCGTGTGCGTGTTCGCCGCCCCGACGCAGCTCAACTACGACGGCGTCAACGTCCCCGCGGGGCTGTCGCGTCCGGCGCTGGACAGCTGGGCGGCATCGCACGCCGACGAGGTCATCTGCAACTTCAACTTCAACGGGGGACAAGGTCTCAGCGGCCCGCCACCGAACGTCCCGTGCGGCAACGGTCAGAGCTTCGTCGGTCCCCCGCCGGGGACGGTGATCCATACCAAGGGTGGGGGGACGATCACCGTGCCCCCCAACGAATCGCCAGCCCAGATTCGGGCGTTCGCGGTCGCGGTCGCCAATGCGGACTACGCCAACTACCGCACGTACTTCCTGGCCCCCTCCACCACGCTGATGGTCGAAGTCGGTCTGTGGATCGCGCTCGAGGCGACGATCGGGTTCGTCGTCGGACTCGGGCTGGCCTCGCTGATGGGTCAACGGACGGTGCCGGTGGTCATCCTCATCGTGCTGGAGCTGATCCTGACGCCGCTCTTCAGCCGCCACATCATCTCGCACCTGCTCAACGTCCAGCGGGGGATCGTCGGGGTGGCCATGGCCCACATCGAGCCGGGGGGTCTCCCGACGCCGTTCAGCGGTGGTGACGGGGGTGGCGGCGGGCCCGGAGCAAACCCGCTCATCCCAGAGTCCACCTTGGCGGCGTCATTGGTGATCGTGGGCTGGATCGTGTTCTGGACCGCCATCGGAGCCTGGCGGATGAGGACACGAGACGCGTGAACCGATTCAGGTCTGACGCGCGCCGACGCCGGTCTCCGGCTCTGTGGCGGTCCACCCGCGGCGACGGAGCTCACCGGCGAGTTGCTCCGAAGGCAGGGACTTGATCACCTGCTCTTGAGCGGAGTGCCGCCACGCCGGAGCGGCGAGGGGAGGACCGTCTTCAGACTCTGCGTCCGAGAGCTGCGCGATGAACGCCGCCGCTTCGTCACGAGAGAACTTGCCTCCAGCCTGACGCTGGGTGAACCGCATGGGACCGCGTGCATCGCGAAAGTCGGAATGCCCCGCCTCCTTCAGAAGGGCCAGGAGCTCGCGCACCTGGGTGGACGAGGCCGGGGGACCCGACTGCTGACCGAATGCCATTGCCCGGCATTCTTGCCCACGCCGCGTTGCAGCGGTGTGACCGTGCGCTACGAGGTCCTTCTGGCTCGCCAGACCTCTGCACAGGGCCACTGGTCGGCCCACCAGGCCTCGACGAAGCCATAGGGCGTCGTCGCACCCGGCGGGGGCCGAAGCTCCATCAGGTCGAGGATCTCGAAGCTGTTCTGCCTCAACAGGCGGACCCAGTCGCCGTGGCCCAGGTGAAACTCGATGGTGGGGTCGTCGGGCCATTCGAAGCGGTGCATGCCGAAGTGCGGACGTCGGAGCTCCGCAGTGGCCGGCGTCTCGTCCTCATCGGGGACGCAGAGCATCATCAGGGTGCTGTTCCCGAGGAAGACGAGCTCGCCTCCGGGTCGCAGCAGACGAGATGCCTCCGGTATCCAGGCGTAGGGATCGGCCCAGATCGCCGCCCCGTATTCGCTGATCACGAGATCGAACGAGCCTCCGGCCAGGGGAACGTGCTCGCATGAGGCCCGCACCAGGGGAAACGACAGTCCGAATTCAGCCTGGAATTGCCGGGCGATCGCGAGTTGGCCGGCAGAAGGGTCGATGCCCACCGCGTGTGCCCCACGCCGGGCCAGCCATGCAGAGACGTAGGCCGTCCCGCATCCGAGTTCCAGCGTGTGCTTCCCGTGGAGTTCGCCGGAGAGGAGGCCAACCGTCTGCTCGGGCACCCCGAAGATTCCCCATCTGGGTTCGCTCGCCGACCATCCGCGACGGGCCGTCTTCAGCTGGTCCTCATGACGCTGATCCCAAGCCGCAGCGTTGACCCTGATGTAGTCGAGGGGTCCCGGGTCCACGCCGTTCACGCTATGTCATCGCTTCTACAATCGTCGGTGATCTCGGGGCACCTCGTGTCCGTAGGGGAATCGTCCGGGTTGCGGGCCACGTCCCATGAAAGGAAGCCAGCCTCATGAAGACGATGACATGCAAGCAATTGGGCGGACCATGTGATTTCGCGCATCACGCAGCGACCGCTGATGAGGTCATCAAGG
Organism: uncultured Acidimicrobiaceae bacterium; assembly: GCA_963719485.1. GTDB lineage: Bacteria > Actinomycetota > Acidimicrobiia > Acidimicrobiales > RAAP-2 > Bog-473. Next base: position 83,873 of record OY970387.1, on the reverse strand, counting down.
CGCAAGACAGGCATCTCAAGGAACGTGTGGCGGGTGGCGATGACGCCCACCAGGCCGCATTGAAGGAGATGAAGGGTCGCTGGAAGCATCCCATAGCGGGTATGGGGTGGTACAGGAAGGCGAAGCGTGCGTTTTATGAGCTCCCCGAAGACTGACCGTTGGTCGGCGCGCTCGACGCTCAGCAGCGTCGGCCTCCGTCAGAGCTCGAGGCACTCCGCCATGGTCACCTCGTGACTCCCGTCGCGATGTTGGGGCAGATGCCTCGAGGAGTACGCCTCCGCCCTCGCCGCCACTGAACCCGGCTCGACCGCCCGCAGCCGGATGCGGGCAGGAACGCCGAGCGCCATCGCTCCCGTGGGGACCTCGGTGCCCGCAGGTACGACGGCGCCCGCCCCGATCAGCGAAGACGAGCGGCAGATGACCCGTTCGAGGACGACCGCCCCCGAACCGACGAGCACCAGATCCTCGAGCACGCAGCCCTCCAGGTGCGCCAGGTGGCCGATCACGCAATCGTCCCCGATCCGCGTTGGGTTCATGGCCTGGGTATGGATGACCGAACCGTCCTGCACGGAGGTCCCGGCGCCGATGACGATCGGTCCATTGTCGGCCCGGATGACGACCCCCGGCCAGATACTTGCTTTCGCTCCGACACGGACCTCGCCGATCAGGACCGCCTCGGGGTGGACGTAGGCCTCAGAGTGGATCCGCGGTCGTTCCTCACCCAACGCATAGAGAGTCATGGACGTCATTCAAACAGGATGGTTCGCGGCCCGACGCATCGGCATCGATCCTCAGGTCTCGGTAAGGGTCTGCAACGCCTCTCCCGCCCGTCGCTCCACCGCCCCGTAACCGAGATGCGCCGCCGTGGCGCGTGCACTCGTGAAAAGGTCCCGGGCTCTCGCGACATCGCCGGGGCCTCGCCGTGCGGCCAGCAACTTTCCCAATGCGAGATCGGTTCGGACCGCGAAGAATTTGGCGCCGAGGCGCCCGCAGAGCGCAGTCGCGTGCGCGAGGTAGGACTCCGCATCGTCGAAGCGGCCGAGGACGGTGCTGAGACCACCGAGGTAGTAGGTCACCGGTGCCAGGGCCGAGCCACCGGTGGCTGGTAGCTGGTCGGCCCACGGTTCGAGGCGATCAAGCAGCGGACCGGCATAGCGAGGATCGCCGCATTCAATCGCTGCTTCGGCGAAGTCGACCATGCCGGTGAGCCAGATCTGGTCTTGCGGCAGGTCGAAATTGGCCCGGGCGAAATCCTCCAACAGCGCTCGGGCCGCGTCCAAGCGGTCGCCTTCGACGTACGCCTTGGCGAGCAGCGACCCGAACAGCCATTGGGAGATGTCGGGTGCCTCGGCCGCCATCTGCTCGATGAGCGGCGCCAAGTCGCTCATCGTCCCACGTTGTCCGCAGACGATGATGAGCTGTGCGCCGAAGATCGTCTCGGCGTCGGGCTGTCCCGATTCCTTGCCGATCTGCAGAGCTTCCGTCGCCAGTGCTTCCGCCTGGTCGGTGTCGCCCGCGATCTGGGCCGGTACCGCGCTCATGAAGGCATGGCCCCAATTGAGAATTGGCTGATTGAGCTGCTCGGCCATGGACCCGTGGATGCGAATGCAACGGAGCATCTCGGCGATGTCGCCGGAGCGGGCGGCGACCTCGGCGCGCCATTGGGCCGCCCAGTAGAGCTGCACCGGGTCGCCCACGCGCTCAGCGAGCTCGAGCGCGAGCGTCGTCCGAATGAGCGAGAGCGGCAGGAGCGAGGGCACCTGCAGGGCGATCTGGATGTGATTGAGGACGCGCACCAGCACGGCCGCGTCCTGCAGGGACTCAGCGATGGCAACGGCTTCGTCGGCCAAGGCCTGGCGCCGTTCGAGCGGACTGCCGTGCGCCAGTTCCGAGCACAACGTGGCCAGGACGAGAGCCCGGTCGGCGCTCGGCCCCGACAGCATGACCGCTGCCGTCTCGAGGATCTCGACCTTGTCGGCATCGATTGCTCCCACCGCGCTGTAGAAGCCACGATCGTTGGCCAGGGCAGCCGTGACGACGCGGCCCGTGTCACCCAGCTCGATCGCGTCGCGCGCGGCGCCCAGCAGGGTGTCGCGGAACGCCGGGTCACCGGTCTGGCGCTGCGCCGTGCCCACTCCGATGGCAAGGTCGATAGCCAGGATGGGATCGGGTGCTGCGGCACGCTCGGAGAGGTCGCGGGCGTCCGTGTAATGGCGCAGGGCGTCCGCCGGGGCCAACCCGCCGAGCGCCGCGTCGCCCGCCTCCCGGGAGTAGCGGATGGCCTTGGGCACGGCACTGCCCTCGCTGGCGCCGATCCAATGCCGGGCCAGCTCGCCCACCCGCGACCCGGGGTCGTTCCCGCACATGTCCTCCAGGGCCTCGGCCACGCGCCGGTGGGCCCGGGCCTGACGGGTCGGTCCGAGGTCCTCGTAGAGGGTCTGTTGAATCAGGGCATGGGAGAAGGTGAAGCGCCCCGGGGCGTGGGCGACCTCGCGCACCAGTGCGGCGCCGGACGCCCCGTCGAGGATGTCGAGCAGCTGCTCCTCGGCCGTCCCCGTAGCTCGCGACAGAAGATCGAGGTCGAAGTCCCTTCCGATGACTGCCGCCAGCGACAACACCGCGCCCGAATCGGGCCCGAGCCGCCCGACCCGTGCGCCGATCACCTCGTGCACGCTCCGCGGCAACGTCATCTGCTCGAGCGGCTCGTCCGTCACCCAGCGGCCACTCTCGTCCTGGTAGATGGTCCCGGTTTCCGAAAGGTGGCGCAACACCTCGCCCACGAAGAACGGGTTGCCGTCGGTGTCCCGGTGCACGGCCTGGGCCAGGGTGACCGCGGCGTCATCGAGTGTGTACCCCGCAATCGCCTCCATGAAGGCCACCACGCCGTCGTTGTCCAACCCAGCCAGCTCAAGGCGCGCCACGTCCTCGCGTCGGCGCAGGCTGGCCAGCGTGGCGAGGAGTGGATGGGTCAGCGACAGCTCGCTGTCGCGGTATGTCCCGACGATCAGTACCCGCATGCGCTGATCACTCGCCATGAGGTGACGCAGCAGGAGAAGGCTTCCCTCGTCGGCCCACTGGAGATCGTCGAGGACGAGCAGAACCGGTTGGTGCTCGGACACCTGGGCCAGGAGCCCGATGACCGCCGCCAGGAGGAGATACCTCTCGGTATCCGTGTCGGTGGCCTTCGACGGCGGCAGGTCCGCGACCCTGTCGGCGAGGGTCGGCACCAACCGCGCCAGTTCGGAGCCGAACCGAGCGACGTGCGTGCGCAATTGCTCCTCGGAGGCATGCGCCACGTAGTGCCCGAGCGCCTCGGCAAAGAGCTGATACGGGGTGGCGAGATCCTCCTCGCAACGTCCGAACAGCACGCACGACCCGTCGTCGAACGCCGCGCGCGCTGCCTCAGCCACGAGGGTCGTCTTCCCCTGGCCGGCCTCTCCGGAGATCAAGCACGCTCGGTGTGGCCCGCCGCCCTCGATCGCCTTGGCAATGTCCCGGATCACGAGCAACTCCGGCTCGCGGCCGACAACTCCGGGTCCGGGTCGAACGGGCAGGCGCCTCGGGAGTGGGATCCTCCTCCCGGCGAGTGCCTGCGGCGCAGGTTCCCAGAGCACCTCGGCCGATTCGACGGGCTCGGGCATGCCCTTGAGCGTCAGGGCCCCGAGGTCGCGGTACCGGTGGCGGCTCCGGCGACCAGCTGTGCGCCGCACGATCTCGGCGGCGAGAATCTGCCCGCCCTCGCAGAGGGCACACAGCCGGGCGGCCTCGATGACGGGGTCGCCGAAGTAGTCGTTGTCGTCCGGATTGACCTCACCGCAGCTGAGACCGACGCGCAGCCCGACGACGGGGTGGAGGGGCTCGCGGTTGTCGAGGTCGACACCCTGCTGCATGGCCACGGCGCACCCCAGTGCAGCCGACGCCGAGCCGAAGACGACCATCAGGCCGTCGCCGAGGTTCTTGACCTCCCTGCCGTCAGCCTCGTGCACGGCGCGGCGCAAGATGGCGTAGTGACGCCGCCGTACCTCGTCGCCCTCTTCGGGGGACTGCTGATGGGACAGCTCCGTCGAGCCGACCACATCGGTGAAGAGAATGGCCAAGTTCTCGGTGGTCGTCACAGCAACCCCCATTCCCCCGGCATGCGCCAAACGGTAGACGAAGCCGAAGGATATGGCTTCCCGGGCGGACGCCGGCGGGTCAGTGGTCGGATCGCGAAGGACGGGCTGCCGGCGCGACGGTCTTGATCATCTGCAGCGCCGGCTGGTCGGGTCCCCACAGCTCGGGGAGCTCCTCGAGCGGCCGGAAGTCACAGCCGAAGTAGAAAGCCCGTGTCGCCGCATACCCCGAGTCCGGATGGCGCGGGCTGAGGGTCTTCACCTGGAGGAATTCGATGTCGCGGGCGGCCAGCCAGGTCTCGGCGGCTCCGAGCAGGCCCCGTCCGATGCCGGCTCTGTGATGCTCGGGCCGCACACCCATGACGACGATCTCTGCGGCGTACGGGCTGTGGACGCGAAGCGTCAGGATCCCGGTGTCGCGCCCGTCGAGCGTCGCCACGACTGTCGGAAACGTGTCCGCCGCTGCGACGTAGTCGGCGACCGAGTCCGGGATCCCGAACCACCCGGGCAAGGCGGCGAGGATCTCAGCGCAGATGCCGCCCGCGCCCTCGTCCTGCATCCGGAACTCCGGACCGCCGAGCCGGCTCATGGCAGCGGGCGACCGTCAGACTGCCCGCTGTACTCCGACCCAGTAGGGGTCGCGCAGCTTGCGCTTGTAGAGCTTGCCGTTCGGGTCGCGGGGCATCTCGGTCGTGAAGTCGATCGTCCTGGGCGTCTTGAACTTGGCCAGCTTGCCGGCGCAGAACTCCAGGATCTCCTGGGCCAACGCGTCGTCGGCGTCGACGCCCTCGGCCGGCTCGATCACCGCCTTGACCTCTTCGCCCCAGTCTTCGTGGGGAATGCCGAAGACGGCGGCGTCGCCCACCTTGGGGTGCGACAACAGAACGCTCTCGATCTCGGCCGGGTAGATGTTGGCCCCGCCCGAGATGATCATGTCGATCTTGCGGTCGCGCAGGAAGAGGTAGCCGTCCTCGTCGATGAGGCCGACGTCGCCCACGGTGAAGAAGGGGCCGATCCGATTCTTCCTCGTCTTCTCCTCGTCACCGTGGTACTCGAAGTCGGCCGATTGCATCGCCATGTAGACGGTGCCGATGACGTTGGGCTCGCTGATCCGGTTGCCGTCGTCGTCGAAGATCGCGATCTCGCTGATGGGCCACGGTTTGCCGACCGTGCCCGGCTTCTGCAGCCATTCCTCCGCGTTGACCAGCGTGCCGCCGCCCTCGCTCGCCGCGTAGTACTCGTCGACGGCGTTGCCCCACCAGGCGATCATCTTGTGCTTGACGTCGATGGGGCAGGGGGCGGCGGCGTGGATCATGTGGCGCAGCGAGGACATGTCGTACTTGGCGCGCACGTCCCCGGGCAGGGCCAGGAGGCGGTGGAATTGGGTGGGCACCATGTGCGAGGTCGTGACCCGCCGCTCCTGAATGAGGCGCAGCATGTCCTCGGGCAGCCACTTGTCCATCAGCACGATGGTGTGCCCGAGGTGCATCGATGCACTCCCGAAGCGCAGCACAGCGGTGTGGTACAGCGGAGAGCCGACGATGTGGACGTTGTCGTCCTGCGGCTGGATCCCGAAGAGGAACAGCAGACCGGAGAGACCCAGCGCGGCCTGCTCGGGGGTGACGCCGAGCAGTGTGCGGTAAATGCCCTTGGGGTTCCCCGTCGTGCCCGACGTGTAGTTCATGACGTCGCCGACAGTGCGGCCCTCGGGCAGCGTGGTGGGCTGGGCGTCGCGGACCGTGGCATACGAGGCGAAGCCCGGCACGTCGCCCACGGCGAGCCGGCCGGTGGCCTCGAGGCCGACCTCGTCCGCCGCCGCCGTGGCCACGTCGCCGAAACGCTCGTGGGCGACGAAGGCCTTCGCCCCCGAATCTTCGAGGATGTAGGCCACCTCGGGCGCCACCAGGTGGTGGTTGATCGGGACCAGGTACCAGCCGGCCTGCAGGGCGGCCAGGTAGACCTCGAGCGTCTCGGCGCAGTTGGGCAGCAGCGTGGCCACCACGTCCCCCTCGCCGAACCCCTGGGCCCGCAGGGCGTGCACCAGCTGGTTGGCCCGTCCCAGCAGCTCTCCCGCCTTGACCTCGTCGCCCTCAGGCGTGACGAGAGCCAGATAGTCGGGGTTCTCCTGGGCCAGCGCCCAGAAGCCGAGGTCACCCATCAGCAGTCTCCTTGCAGGCTCGCGGTACGGGTCAAATGGCAGCCCCCGCCACCCGCAGGCTAGAACGTGTTCTAACTTACGGCAATTTCCCGGACGGTCCCGCGCCGTCCGGCACGCAGAGATCAGGAGAGTCGACCATGTCTGGGTTCCTCGACGGGAAGGTCGTCGCCGTCACCGGCGGCGGCGGCGGCATCGGGCGTGCCGTGGCACTCGCCGCGGCGGACGCGGGGGCCAAGGTGTTGGTGGCCGACTTCGGCGTGGGGATGGCCGGCGAGGACCCGAGCAGCGAGGTGGCCGAGGCCGTGGTGACGGAGATCACGAAGGCCGGCGGCGAGGCGATCGCCGTGGCCGACGACATCTCCAAGATGGAGTCAGGTGAGCGCCTGATCGCCACCGCGGTCGAGCAGTGGGGACGCATCGACGGCGTCGTCGCCGTGGCCGGCATCCTGCGCGAGCGGATGCTCTTCAACATGTCCGAAGACGAGTGGGATGCCGTCATCGCCACCCACCTCAAGGGTCACTTCACGGTGTTCCGGGCCGCCGCCGCGGTCATGCGCAAGCAGGAAGGCGGCGGGGCGCTCATCGGCTTCACCTCCGGTGCCTTCCAGGGCAGTGTCGCCCAGGCCAACTACGCCGCCGCCAAGGGCGGCATCGTGTCATTGGTCCGCTCGGCGGCCGTCGGCCTGCACCGCTACGGCGTCACGGCCAACGCCATCGCGCCGGTGGCGCGAACCCGCATGTCGGCCAACGTCCCGTCGGAGCTGGCCGAGATGGGTGACGCCGAGGACGTCGCGCCGATGGTGGTGTACCTGCTGAGCGACCGGGCCAAGCATGTGACCGGCCAGGTCTACACCGTGGTCGGCTCGAAGATCGCCGTGTGGAACCAGCCGGTCGAGGTACGGGCCATGTGGGCCGACGGCCGTTGGACGCCCGAGCAGATCGCGGAACGCCTCGACGACAACGTCGGGCAGGAGCGGATGGCGATGATCGACCGCTTGGAACAGATGCGCCAAGCGGCGGCGTCGGGCGAGCGGCCCAACGCCTGACGCAGCGTCAAATGACCCGGTGCAGGCGAGGCCGGGGCGTCACGGTGGAGTAGACCTCCAGTGCGTTGCCCTCGTGGTGGGCGGCGACGACAGCGGCCGCGCCGAGATGCTCGTCACTGAACACCTCGCCCATGCGCTGACCCCACGCCACGGCCGAACGCGCGATCTGGCGGTCGGGGTGCTCCCAGGGGGGAACGCAGATCTCGATCTGGAACATCGGCTCGAAGGTGACGAGGTGGGTGGCAGCGCCGCCATGCGTGGCGAGCCACTCCTCCTTCTCCTCCTCGGTCCAGATCTTCTCGTTCATGATTGGAGTCCACGGCTGGACGGTGGCCATGCGTACGCACCTCCCTCTCTCCGCCATATCGGTTTCATGGGGGGAAGCCTTGAGAGCGCCTCGTCTTTCGTAAGAGTCAGTGGATCGGGTCTTTGGTGGGTTCATACGCGTATACGGCGCGTGGGTGGCGAGGGATGTCGCAAGAATGTTGCAACCGCGGTGCAGGAAATGCCGGGCCGCTTCGCTCGGACTGGATCCACCACCACCGGAGGCCAGATCCGTAGCCTGAAGCCGCGCAAGATCGGCGGAGCAGGCGCAGTTCCCTTTGTAGGGGCGGGAGGAAACGTGGTGGGGGAAAAGGGGAACGGAACCATGAAGACTCGAGTCGACCAGATCAGGACACGGAGCGCGGAGCACGCCGAGGCGATCCCCGAGATCCGCCCGTGGCGCGAGGTGGGATGGATCTTCCGGGACGGCGACGCGCTCGCCATTGAGCGTCAGGGCGACCACATCAGAGTGCGGACCGCCAGCGTCTGTCACCTGCGAGACGAGTAGCTGTTCGCCGCATCCGCCGCGTCGAGCGGTCGCGGCGCGGTCGAGTCAGGCTGGCTGCTCCGCCGACTCCTCGACGAGGGCTGCATCAGACGCAGTGTTGGTGAGGAGCCACCGCTTCCAACGGCCACGCGTGCGCATCAGGATGATTGCGCCGCCGACGACGAGGAGCACGCCGGCCAACTGCACGAGGTCCGAGCCGAGCCGGCCGTCCTCGCCCAGCCAGAAATGCTCGTCGAGGGAGCGCTCGATGCCCCAGAGCACCATGGCGGTGCCGAGGACGATCCCCGACGGATAGCCCGTGCGGCGTGCTCCGTTCGGCCAACGATCGAGCCGCCGCTCGATGGCGATGAGGATCAGGTAGACGCTGAAGTCCTCCAGGGCCTGGAAGATGGGCACGGGCAGCCGACGCCCGGGCTGGTTGGCGTAGTACATGCCGAACCACTGGTGCGTCGGATGACCGCCGCCGGCCACCATGAGCTGGGGTCCCAGCAGGCGACCCATGGCCCAGCAGGCCAGCAGGACCGGCACCGCCAGGTCGAGGGCGCGGGCAATGGGCAGTTCGGGACAGCGACGCCGGGTGAGGATGATGCCGACCGGCACGGCGAGGAGGAGACCGCCGAAGGATGACAAGCCACCTTGCCAGACGGCGAGGATGTCGCCCGGGTGCTGGGTGTAGGTGCTCAGGTTCGACAGGACGTGCACGGCCCGGGCGCCGACGACCGCGGCGAGGATGATCCAGAGGAAGACCGGCACCAGCCATTCGGTGGGGTAGCCGTTCTTGCGGAGGCGTCGCTCGAAGTAGACGAACCCGAACCAGAACGTGAGCGCGAGGCCGATGCCGTAGGTGTGGACCTCGAGCGGGCCGATGTGGAATGCGACGGGGATCGGTCTCATGGCGGGACTCGGGCCAGATTAGGACCGGGAGGCGGAGCAGTGGGTCCGGGGACCGGGAAGCTGGAGCAGCTGAAGCCGGAGAGAAAGGCGGGACCGGCTAGGGCCGGCCGGCACCCACGAACCCGTCGCCCAGCCGGAGGCCGGTGAGCCGCACGTCCGCTCCGGTGAAGGGCGCCTCGATCATGGTGCCCGGACCGACGTACATGGCCACGTGGTCGGAGCCGCCGGGGCCGTAGAAGAGGAGATCACCGGGCTGGAGATCGCTGACCGGGACCGGTGTCGAGTCGGACATCTGGGCCCCCGAGAAGTGCGGCAGGCCGACGCCGACCTGGCCCCATGACCAGGCGGTGAGGCCGGAGCAGTCGAACCCGGGGTTGGCCGAGCCCTTGGGGGACTCGCCGCCCCAGACGTAGGGGACGCCGATCTGGCTCTCGGCTGCCTGCACGGCGCCGGCCCCTCCGGGTGACGAGGGCGGGGGTGCGGCTTGGCTCAGTCCGGCCAGGGAGGCACCACCGCCGGACCTCGGAGCGGCTGCGGCTGCGGCTGCGGCAGCTGCTGCCGCAGCCGCCTGTTGGCGTTGCTGGGCGGCCCTGGCGGCGGCGGCGGCTTCGGCCTGCTGCTGTTGCTGAACGAGCTGCGCGATCTGACCCTGCTCCTGGGCCAGAGCGCTCTTCTGCTGCTGCACGGCCTGGGCGTTCTGATTCACGGCGTTCTGCTCGGCCGTCACCTGCGTCTGGGCCTGCGACTGCTCGCCCTGGAGCTGGCTCACCTGTGCGTTCAACGAGTTCTCGGCCGTGTGGAGGTTGGCGACCGCGAGAGAGATGTCGCCCTCTGCGATCTTGTTGTACTCGGTGGTCGCGCCGAGCGTCTTCTCGTTGCCGCTGAAAATCGGGTTCTGGGCGGCCGCCGAGCCGTCGGAGATGTAGTTGGCGACGGCGGCCTTGGAGAGCGTGGCCTTGTCGTTCGAGACCTGCTGCTGGTCCGCCGCCACGTTGGCCTTGGTGGTCGCGATGCTCGAGTTGATCTGTGAGAGGTGCAACTGGGCGGCGTCGTACTGCTGGCTCAACGCCGACATCTCGTTCTGCGCCTGGGTGAGCTGCGACTCGATGGAGGCGGCCTTGGCCTTGGCGTCGGAGATGGCGTCACCGGCCGCCGGGCGCGCTTCGCTCAACACAGTGCTCGCCAACACTGTGACAACGGTCAACGCGGGGATCCCGACCCGCTGGAGCAAACGTGCACTCCTGGGAGACCGCGGCGCGGAGTGGTGGTGAACCCGCTCTACGTCAGTCACGATGGGCCATATTCTTATCGGACGCTTTCCGCCGATTCAAACACCCTCTGTACGAAACGGCTGTGTGGGGTAGTACTCATGGTACGAAAGTGCAGGTCGCTAGGGAACAGGAAGAAATTCGAACTTTTTGTGAACGGCAGGGGGAGAACGAAACGGGTTATGGCGAACTACGGTCGGGCCATGGGAGAAATCATCGAATTCGCGAGCAATGGGTCGACGGCGGGAGGCTATCTGGCGGCTCCCGAAGGCGGAAGCGGGCCCGGAGTCATCGTGATCCAGGAGTGGTGGGGCCTGGTCGACCACATCGAGGACGTGTGCGACCGCTTTGCCGCAGCGGGCTTCGTGGCACTGGCCCCCGACCTCTACCACGGCAAGAAGGTGGAACCCGACGAGCCCGACGAGGCGGGCAAGGCGATGATGGCGATGCAGATGGAGCAGGCGGCCCGCGACATGAGCGGCGCGGTGGACGAGCTGCTCCGACGGAGCAGCGGTGACAAGGTCGGCGTGATCGGCTTCTGCATGGGTGGCGGCTTGGCCCTCGTGTTGGCCACGCAGCGACCCGACGCGGTGGCGGCGGTCGTCCCGTGCTACGGCATCATCCCGTGGCCGGACGTGCAGCCGGACTACTCCGCGATGTCGGCCGCGGTCCTCGGCCATTACGCCGAGAAGGACAGCTTCTTCACGCCGGAGGCGGCGAACGCGTTGGCGGAGCAGTTGCGCGGCATGGGGAAGTCGGTGGAGATCGTCGTCTACCCGGGTGCCGACCACGCGTTCTTCAACGACACGCGACCCGAGGTGTACGACGCGGAAGCGGCCGGCGCGTTGTGGGACCGCACCGTGGAGTTCTTCTCCGCACACCTCGGCTGAGGCCGCGCGCGGACGCGTCCGCCGGCCCCCGGGAAGGGCCCCGGAGCCGGTTTGTTACCATCGCCGCATGTCTGCACGATCCCGTGACCTGCCCCGGCGCTCCTGCCTTTCCACCCCCGGCGACAACGAGAAGTTCCTGGCCAAGGCCCCAACCGTCGCCGCTGACATGACCTTCCTCGACCTCGAGGACGCCGTGGCGCCGCTCCAGAAGGAGAGCGCCCGGCCCAAGGTGGTCGACGCCATCAAGAACCTCCCTTGGGACGATCGGGTGCTCTGCGTGCGGGTCAACGCCTGGGACACGGAGTGGACCTACGGTGACGTGATCGAGGTGGTCAGCAGCGCCGGCGAGCGCCTCGACGAGGTCATGCTGCCCAAGGTCCAGTACGCGTCCGACGTGGTGGCTCTCGACCTTCTCCTGACGCAGGTGGAGAAGACGTCGGGGTTGCCGGTCGGCCACATCGGCATCGAGGCCCAGATCGAGACGGCGCGCGGGCTGATCAACGTGGACGAGATCTGCGCCGCCTCCCCCCGGCTCGAGGCGATCATCTTCGGCCCGGCCGACTTCGCCGCCAGCATCGAGATGCCCGTGCTGACCGGAGGCATCGAGATCCCCGAGTACCCCGGTGACCACTTCAACTACGTCTTCAGCCGGATCCTCATGGCGGGCAGGGCCAACGGGCTGCAGGTGATCGACGGACCGTTCCTCAAGGTGCGCGAGCTCGACGCGTTGCGGGCGTACTCCATGCGTGCCCGCATGCTCGGCTACGACGGCAAATGGGCTCTCACGCCCGACCAGGCGACGGCGCTCAACGAGGTCTTCTCGCCTACGCAGGAACAGTTCGACCACGCGTTCGACCTGCTCGAGGCGTATCGCAAGGCGACGGACGAGGACCGCAAGGGCGCGGTCATGTTCGGCGACGAGATGATCGACGAGGCGAGCCGGAAGATGGCAGTCAAATTCGTCAGCCGAGGAGAACGGGCCGGGTTGACCCGCAGCCCCCAGTAGTCACTCGCGGCGCCGAGTCGTGACGCGCCGCCCCGAGTAGCTGGCCACCACCCGAGCGGAGCGCTATCGCAACGGGCGTTCTTTGTTTCCGGCATGTGACCGGGCGGAATCGCTCGCAAGGTCGGAAACGACCAGTCGTTTTTCGCACAGAGTGAACACGCGCCGTGTCCAGGTTCCCCTGTAGGAGGATGATCGTGCCGTCACGCCCCGTCCACCGTCTCGTCAGAGGCCGACGATCCGTCCACGACTCTGGCTCCGGCTCCATCAGGAGACGCTGGAGTCGGGCCGTCGGGCTGCTGACGGGCAGCCTCTTGGTCGTGCCGTCGGTCGTGCTTGCCGCCACCGCCACCGCCCCGACCGCTCCTGCATCGGCGGTCGCGCTCTCGGGGACCCACATGGTGCCGTCCGTCCTGGCGGGTCTCGCCCTGGCGACGCCTGAGGGCGCGGCTCCGGCGAACCAGCAGGTGAGCATCGGGGTGTCGCTGCAGCGCCCGAACACCGCGGGTGAGACCCAGCTCTACTCCGAGCTCAACGATCCCTCGAGTCCCGAGTACCAGCAGTTCCTCACCCCGGCGCAGTTCGACCAGGAATTCGGCGTGCCCTCCTCTCAGTCCTCGGCCGTCGAGAACTGGCTCGAGGCTGGCGGCCTCCACATCGGAACGACCTCGGGCGCCGGCGACTACTTCACCGCGCAGGGAACGGTGGCTCAGCTCGACAGCCTCTTCCACGTCGTCATCGGCGACTACACCTTCGACGGCCAGAACTTCTACGCGAACAACGTGCCCCCGTCGGTGCCCGCCAACCTGCCCGTCGACGCCGTCATCGGCCTCGACAACGTCCGCCAATTCACCCTGGCCCCCCTCACCGGAACCGTGTCGCAGGGCACGGCCTCTCCGGTGACAGGCGTCGCGCCGTTGAGCGGCGTCTCCCAGGGTCCGCAATCCGGCGACGAAGGGGTGCTCACGCCCCAGGACCTCTGGGGCATCTACGACGACCCCGGCGCCACTGCGCTCACCAACGCGACCGGCTCGAGCACGCCGGCAACCCTCGAGGCCACGCACACCGACCTCGGCCAGGGCCAGGACATGGGCATCTTCGGTGAGGGCGAGACCTCCAGCGTCGTGGCGCAGCTCCGGCTGTTCGAGCAGGCCATGGGCTTCCCGAAGGTCCCCGTCCGCACCGTCGAGACCGAAGGGGGCCCGGACTCGGCCTACGGCGACAACGCGGGGTCGGTCGAGTGGTACCTCGACTCCCAGTCCTCCACGGGCATGACTCCCGACGCGTCGCAACTCGACCTCTACTTCGCCAAGTCGCTCTTCGACTCGGACGTGTTCGCCGACTTCGATGACTGGGCCAACGACCCGAACGGGCCGCGTCAGATGAACGCGAGCTTCGGTGAATGCGAGGAGGACCCGGCCAATCCCGTCACGGGCCCACTCGCCCAGCTGCCGTACGGGACCGAGTTCGGAGACGAGCTCGAAGCGGTCGGAGAGCCGATCCTGCGCCAGGCCACCCTCGAGGGACGGACCCTCTTCACGTCTTCGGGCGACACCGGCTCGGGATGTCCGGAGCTGGTGGCCCCCGTGATCGGGGCCGGCAACGGCCTGGCGATACAGCCCGTCCCGGAGGTCAGTTACCCGTGCACGAGCCAGTACGTCGTCTGCGTCGGGGGCACCGTGGTGTCGACCAACGGCACCAGCTACCCGCAAACATCGCAGCGTGCCGCCGAGACCTCGTGGACCTTCGGTGGTGGCGGTACCAGCTACTTCGTCCCCGAACCGAGCTTCCAGGTCGGCGTGGCGAACGTCGACCGCCCGTGCATCAGTACGCCGGCGGGTGATCCCTACAGCCCGGCGGACGCGCCGCTGTGCCGTGGGGTGCCCGATGTCGCCGACATGTCCGGCACGACCACGGGGAACGCGAGCCCGAGCCCCGGAGCAGCCAACGAGTACTTCATCTACAGCGACGGCGAGCCGTCGAGTGAGGGGGGCACGAGTCTCTCGAGCCCCTTGATGATGGGTCAGTGGGCGCGGATTCAGGCCGCCGCACCAGCCAAGGTCCAGAAGACGGGCGGTCTCGGCTTCGCCGACGAGACCATCTACCGCCAGGCCAAGGGGGCCGACTCCTGCAGCAGTTCCAAAACCGCGCCGTGCAGTTCCAGCACGTACGCAAGGGACTTCTTCGATGTCACGGAGTCCGAGTACGGCGTGGGTAACGGCGAATTCCAGCCGGGTCCGGGTTGGGACTACGCGAGCGGTTGGGGTGCGATCGACGTGGCGCACTTCGCCCAGGACGTCGACGGCTCCACGAACGCGACCGTGCCCTACGGCGGGACCGAGAAACCGGCCCTGACGGTCAGCCAGGCAACCATGAACGGCCCGGTGGGAGACGCGACCGACCCGGTGGTGGCAAGCCTCGGCAACGACGAGGCGCTGAACATCACCGGAGCGACGCTCACGGCATCGGCGTCGAAGGGGATCGTGGCCACGCTGTCCGGACCGGACATCGGCGCCCTTCCCCCTCCGACCGGTGGCGGGGGCGCCACCTTCTACGTGGCCTGGTTGTCCACGACGGGGGGACAAGACATCGTCTGGTTCGCACAAGCGGTCGAGTCGCCGGACGGCACGTGGACGTTCAGCTCGGGCAACACGGGCGTCTACGGCTCGGGCTCCTACGGGTACAACGTCAACTCGTCCAGCCAGGCCACTGGCAGCGTGAACACCGACACGGGAACAATCACCATCGACGTTCCGGCGTCGGAGGTGGGCTCGCCCGCCCAGGGCTCGATGTTGGAGGACCCGCAGGCCTTCGACCAGCTGAACGTCGGCACGCCGCTCGTGTGGCTCGCGTTGACGACGGACAGCGCGGACAGCCTCACGCCCGTGTCACAGGACGGCGGCCTGTCGGTGTCCAAGGGACTGCAGGCGCTCGTCGGCTCGTAGCGAAGCGAGTCCCGGAGCGCCTCGAGCGGCACGCCTCGGCGACTCCTTCAGTCCCCGATCAGGCGGCGGGCGATGACCTTGAGGGCGAGGGTCTCGTCCGCGCCCTCGAAGATGGACAGGACGCGGGCGTCGACGAAGTAGCGGCTCACCGGGAACTCCTCGGCGTAGCCCATGCCGCCGTGGATCTGCATGGCCTCGCGGGTCACCCATTCGGCGGCCCGGCACACGTAGGCCTTGACCATGGACGCCTCGAGGGTGCCCTCGCCACGCGCCATGAGGCGCGCCACGTGGTACGAGCTCTGGCGGGTCGCCTGGATGATGACCGCCATACGCCCGAGCTTGGCCTGGGTCAGTTGGTACTCGTCGATGGGCGACCCGAACACCTTGCGTTCCGAGGCGTAGGCGGCGGCGGCCTCGTAGGCGGCCTGCATGACGCCGAGCGCGCGCGCCGCCGTCTGCAGCCGGCCGTTCTCGAAGCCCTGCATCTGGAGGTAGAAGCCCTTGCCCAACCCGTCGGGGCCGCCGACCAGATTGGCCTCGGGCACGAACCAGTTCTCGAAGGCCAACTCGTAGGAGTGCATGCCCCGGTAGCCGAGGGTGTCGATCGGCCGTCCCTCGAGCCGCCCCGGCTCGAGGTCCTGCGGACGGTCGGGCGCCTCTTGGGCGGTCTGCGTGAAGACGAAGCCATGGCCGTCGCCCCGCGCCTTCTCCACGACGAACATGGAGAGGCCGCGGTGGGCGAGGGACCGGTCGGGATTGGTGCGGGCCAGCAGCATGAGCACGTCGGCCCGGGCGGCGAAGGTGCACCACGTCTTGACGCCGTTGATCACCCACCCCCCGTCGACGGGCGCGGCCGCTGTCACGATGCCGGCGACATCTGATCCGAAGTCGGGCTCCGTCACGGCGACGGCGGCCAGGATCTCGGCCGAGGCCAGCTTGGGGAGCCACTGCTTCTTCTGCTCCTCGGTCCCGCCGTGGACGACGGCCCGCGTCAGGATCTCGGGCCGCGTGATGAGCGACCCGCCGACGCCCAGGGAGCCCCAGCTGAGCTCCTCGGTGGCGACGACCATGCCCATGTAGTCGCTCTCGCCGCCCGACGCGAAGCCCCCGTACTCCTCGGGGACCGAGAGCCCGAAACCGCCGAGCTCGGCCAGGCCCTCGATCACCTCCTCGGGGATGTCGCTGTTCTGGCGGTGGACGTGCTCGGCGTGGGGCCGGACCTTGTCCTCGGCGAATCGGTGGAAGGTCTCGCGCACCAGTTCGAAGTCGTCGCCGAGGTGGCGCGGACCCTCGGTCGTGGCCAGGCCGGCCAGCACCGCCGGGTCGCGCTGCTCCCGGAGGAAGGCGCCGGCCGGCGCGTCCCAACCGGGTTCGACGCCCCAGAGCGCCTCCCGGCCGGCCACCCGGCCGGCGAGGTCGGCGACGACGTCGGCCACGAAGGCGGCCGCGATGCGGGCCTCGACCTCGCCTCGCGCGCCGTAGTCGAGTGTGGCCCTCGCGGTGGCCACCGCGGCCGCGGCGTGTGCCACGTCGTAGGCGACCACCTGGTTGGCGTCGATCCCGCCGCCGTCGCGGACCGCGGTGCGGGCCTGGTCCACCAGGCGCTGGGCCAGGTCAACCGCGTCGGCGGCGTCGGCGAGGTCCGGAGCAGTGGGCGTCGTCACGGGGAGCGACCCTAATGGCTCCCCAAAGTGGCACTTTTCCGGGTGGCCGGAGTGCGGGCGGGCCCGTTCAGGCGCGGCGGCCCACGACCGTCACCAGCGGGGGGAGGACCACCGGGTCGTCCCCGGGGTCAACGCCCGTGAGCGATTCGAGGTAGCGCGTGACGGGGCCGGGCCCGACGCCGGCGGGCGCCTCGGCCCAGGCATCGACGACCTCGAGGCCGGCGTCACGGACCAGGGCGGGGAGGAGGGCGCCCACGTCCGGATGGCGCGGCGTCGGGCATGGAAAGCGCAGCGCCCGCGACGCGCCCGGCCGACGTGATCGGCTCCTGGGCCACCACCCAGCCCCCGGGGCGGACGGCGGCGGCCATCATGCGCACGACGGCTCCGGGCTCGAGCACGTGCAGAAGGAGGAAACGGCAGAACGCGAGATCCACTTCCTCGGGCAGAGAGAGATCCTCGCCGGCCTGGGTCAGCGCGATCACCTGCGCGTGCGCGGCGGCGGCCCGGGCCACCTCGTCACGCGTCGCCGGGTCGCTGTCGACGGCGTAGACACGCCCGTCCCGCCCGACCATTTCCGCCAGCGCGACGGAGACGTCGCCCCCGCCGGCGCCGACGTCGACGCAGCGCCAGCCGGGGCCGAGGCCTAACCGCGCGAGGGCGGTGGCAAGAGGGCGCCGGTAGACGTCGTCGCGCAGCCCCTGCAGCTCACTCACGCCGCCCGCCCGCGGCAACCGCATTCTTCATGGTCGTGCACTCTACGGGTCGGGTGGTCGCGCCGGCGGGTTGGCGGCCGGCCACGAGGGTCGCCCACCGGCGTGGCGGTGGCGCCGCACACACCAGCATGACGACCGCCGTTGCCATGAGCGCCGGCCACCACAGCGCGATGTCGTGGACCCTGCGGTCGCCCAGCGCGACGGAGGCCGCCAGGGCCAGCGAGCACACCCCGAAGCGGGCGGGGCCACGCCGCAACGCCAACAGGAGGCAGAGGGCCGGGACGGGCCAGAGGTAGTACCAGTTCAATTCGGTCTCGAGGAGGACGCGGAGGAAGAAGGCGACGGTCACCATCGTCAGCACCGTCGGCAGGTCGTGGCGCCGGTGGCACACCAGGATGGCGAGGGCGGACGCGACCAGGATCGCGACGAGCCGCGTCGGTCCCCCGCCGTCGAGTCCGGGGCCCAGATGGCTCGCCAGGGAGGTGAGCGGGGTCAACGAGACGTACGCCGGCTGGAAGGGTTGGCGCACGAGCACGAAGAGGGTGCGGTGCGTCTCGGCCAGGAGCGGGCCGGCGAGGACCACCAGGCTCGGCAGCGCCAGCCACCCGACGAGACGGATCGCCCCGCGCCAGGTGAGGCGGGCCAGGATCGGCGCGACAGCGAGGAGCGCCAAGGGTTGGAAGGCGATGCCGAGGCCGAGCAGGAGGGCGGTCCGCGACGCGCCGGCGCTGCCGCGGCGCTCGATGCTGAGCGCGGCCCAGAGCACGAAGGCAACGGCGATGCAGTCCTCGGGGTGGCCCCAGTACCCGACGACGTTGGCCACCCCCAGCCCGCCGACCAGAGCCAATGCGAGGCGCCGCTGCTCCGAGAAGCCCCATGCGCGCGCCACCGCGTCGACAGCGAACAACGCGGTGGACGCCAGGAAGACCGCGGCGGGCCCCAACACCAGCCACATGCTCAGCGGCTCGCCCGTGACCCGGAGGTGGGGCGAGAGCCCGAGCAGCTCGCCCAGCGCCATGACAGGCGCCAGTGCGATCTCGAAGGCGGGGGGCGACGTCAGTGCACCGTGGCGCATGTAGACGTGCGCGAAGTCTCCGTGCAGCACCGCCGACGACGAGCCCGCCAGGCTCCACAGGTCACTGGGCGAGAGGAGCCCGTCCTGGCCACCGTGCAGGACGGCGTGGCCCATCAGGCTGTACGCCATGACGGCGACCAGCATCGCCACCGTGGCGACGACCGGCGGGGTGCGGTTTTCGAGCCACCCGGCCACTCTTCGCATGTCCCCCCTCCCCAAATCGGTGCCAGCCTACGGCGAGCCGGGAGCCCGCTGCCGGGTTTATCGGCAGTCCGGGGCGGACCGATAACCTCCCCTCTCGTGAAAGTGACCATGCTGCTGTGCGACGCGGCCCAGGTGTCCGACGGCAAGCTCTACATCCTGGGTGGCGGGTGGAGCATGACGGGCCCCGACCCCGTGCCCTCTGCGGTGGCGTTGAAGATCGACGTGGATTGGCACGAGGCCGAGACGTCACACCACTGGGAGCTCTTCTTGGAGGATGCCGACGGCCGTCCCGTCATGATGGAGACCGCGGAGGGGACCCAGCCGGTGGAGGTGCGCGGGGAGTTCACCGTGAGCCAGCCCCAGGGGATTCCGGAGGGCTCGCCCATCGACGTGGCACTGGCGGTCAACCTGGGACCGCTCCCGCTCGCGCCGGGCACCCGCTTCGCTTGGCGCCTGACCATCGACGGCGAGTCGCTCCCCGGCGCCAATCTGGGCTTCACCACCCGGCCGCGCCCGGAGCAAGCCGCCGAGTGACGGTCTACGACCGGCCCTTCGGCCGCTACCTGGAGGACTTCGTCCCCGGCGACATCTACCGCCACTGGCCGGGCAAGACGATCACCGAGTACGACGATCACCTTTTCTGCATGATGACCATGAACCACCACCCATTGCACACCAACGCGTGGTTCGCAGAGCACGAGACCGTGCAGGGCAAGAACGTGGTGGTCGGCAACCTCGTCTATTCGCTCGCGCTCGGCATGAGCGTGCCCGACGTCAGCGGCTCGTGCATCGCCAACCTGGAGGTCGAGTCACTCCTGCACCGCTCGCCCACGTTCCACGGCGACACGATCTACGCCGAGACGCGGGTGCTCGACGCCACGCCGTCCAAGTCGAAGGACGACCGGGGCATCGTGACCGTCGAGACCAAGGCCTTCAACCAGCGCGGCGAGGAGGTCTGCTACTTCCGCCGCAAGCTGATGGTCTGGAAGGCCGCTGCCGCGCCGGCGCGGCAGCGCCCCTACGGCGACGACGTCTGGGACTGAGGCCCGGCCGCTCCGGGCCGACCGGGTCCGGCGTTTCCAGCGCCGCCTGCTGGAGTGGGGGGAGGAGCACCGACGCGACCTGCCGTGGCGCCACACGCGGGATCCCTGGCGGATCCTCGTCTCCGAGGTCATGCTGCAGCAGACGCAGGTCGACCGCGTCATGCCCCACTACGAGCGGTTCCTCGCCGTCTTCCCGACGCCGGCGGCCTGTGCGGTGGCGGGGCCGGCAGCGGTGGTGCGCCAGTGGTCGGGGCTCGGCTACAACCGGCGCGCGCTGAACCTGCACCGGGCGGCGGCGGCCCTCGTCGCCGACCACGGCGGTGCGGTCCCGCACGACGACGCTGCCCTGCGCGCGTTGGCCGGCGTCGGGCCCTACACGGCGCGGGCGGTGCGCACCTTCGCCTTCGGGGACGACGTGGCCGCCGTCGACACCAACGGCGTGCGCGTCCTCGCCCGCGCGGTGGCGGGCGTGTCTCTGACCGTTCGCCAGGCAACGGCGCTGGGGGACCACCTGGTGCCCGCCGGCGCATCGTGGGAGTTCAACCAGGCCATGTTCGACCTGGGCGCCACCGTCTGCACGGCGGCGCGGCCCGACTGCGCGCGGTGCCCCCTGCGCCGCCAATGCGCCTGGCGCCGCGAGAGGACGGACGGCCCGGACCCGTGGCGTTCGAGCCCCACGGCGCGGCCGCAGAGCACCTTCGCCGGCTCGGACCGCCAGGGCAGGGGACGGCTGCTCGACGCGCTGCGCCGCGGCGGCGTGGCGCAGAGCGGTCTGGCCGGTGCCTGCGGCTGGCCCGCGGACCCGACGAGGGCGGAGCGGGTGGCCGCCGACGTGGTGGCCGAGGGTTTCGCCACGTGGTCCGGCGGGAGGGACCCCGTCCTCCGGCTGCGCTGACGGCCGGCCGACGAGGTGGGCCGCGCCGCCCGGTGCCCTCAGGAGGCGGTCAGGAACCTGACGATGTGGCGGTTGACGACCTCGGGCCGCTCCACGTGGAGGAAGTGTCCGGCATCGTCGACGATCTCCACGGCCGAGCCCTCCGCCAGGAAGTCGAGCGGGGACCCCATGGACGAGAGCAGCATGCAGTTGTCGTCGCGGCCGTGGAGGTAGAGCGTCGGCTTCGGGGTCGGGAGCAGTGACGCGGCCTGCTCGTCGGCCAGCTCCGGCACCTGGAGCGAGGGGTCGTAAAGGGCGCGGTAGTAACCGATGGCGGCCACGATTCGCTCGGGGTCGCCGATGGACTCCTTCACGCGGGCCACGTCCCAGGCGCCGTCGTAGCCGGGAGACCAGTCGCGCCAGAGGTGGTCGATGAAGGAGTAGTCATCGAGCGGCAGCGCCACCTCGGCGAGCGGGGAGAGGAAGAAGAACATGTACCAGCTCTTCTGCAGCTGCGCGTACGTGAGGAGCGACATGCCGATGGATGCCGTCGGCGGGACCGCCGCCGTTACGGCCCGGCGCCAGCGGTCCGGTTGATGCGCGACCGCGCCGTAGGTGGCCAGCGCGCCCCAGTCGTGCCCGACGATCACGGCGTCCGCGCCGGCGCCGAACGCCTCGTGCAGCGCAGTGATGTCCTGCACGAGGGCGCCGATCTGGTAGCGGCCGTCGGCAGCGACCGGCGTGGGGGCGTACCCGCGCAGGAACGGGGCCACGGCGTGGAAGCCGGCCGCCGCCAGTTCGGGCAGCAGGTAGCGCCAGGTGTGCGCCGTGTCGGGGAATCCGTGCAGGCACAGGGCCAGCGGCCCGTCGTCAGGCCCGTCGGTCAGGCAGGCGAACTCCAGCCCATTGGCGGCGATGGCCCGTTGTTCCATGGGTGCAGAACGTACCGCCCCCGCGCAGACTAACGTCGCGTGGGTGAACGTCACGTTCTACGGCGTGCGGGGGTCGTGCCCGTGTTCGGGTGATCGGTATCGGCGGTACGGGGGGAACACCTCGTGCCTCGTCATCGATATCGAGGGCGACGAGCCCCTCATCGTCGACCTGGGCACCGGTCTGCGGGCGTACGGTGACGTCCTGCAGCGGGAGGTGCGTGCGCTCGGGACACCGATGCACGCCACGGCGCTGCTGACCCACCTCCACTTCGACCACATCCTGGGGATCCCGTTCTTCAGCCCGCTGCACGACCCCGGCGCGCGCCTCACCGTGTACGGGCCGGCGCAGCCCAAGGGCACCCTGAAGGACGCGCTGCACGCCGCCGTGCAGCCGCCGGTCTTCCCCATCCACATGGAGCAGTTCCGCGGGGAGCTCATCACCGTCGACGTCGGCGCCGAGGACTTCTCGGTCGGGCAGGCCAAAGTGATGGCGCGCCCGATTCCCCACGCGGGGGTGACGCTCGGCTTCCGTATCGAGGCCGAGGGCCGGTCCATCGCCTACATGTCCGACCACCAGGCCCCGCTCGACCGCCGCGCCATCCCCGAGGCCGTGCTCGAGCTGTGCCAGGACGTGGACCTGCTGATCCACGACGGCCAGTACACCGAGGACGAGTTCTCGGCCAAGGCCGACTGGGGCCACTCGACCGCGGCGTACGCCGTGCACGTGGCCGCCGAGTCGGGCGTGAAGCGGCTCCTGCTCACGCACCACGACCCCTCGCACACCGACCGCGAGCTCGACCGCATTCTCAACCAGGCCCGCCGGCTCCCGGAGGCCAAGCTCGTCGAGGACGTGTCCTCGGCCCACGAATCCCAGTCGATCGACCTCGGCAAGGCATAGGCAGCCAGGCGTGTCGGGCCTCGACCAGGCCCGGTTTCGCGAGGTGCTCGGCCACTTCGCCACCGGCATCACCATCGTCACCGCGCTGGAGGAGGGCGTGCCGGTCGGCTTCACGTGCCAGACCTTCGGCGCGCTCTCGCTCGACCCGCCGATGGTGATCCTCGCCCCGTCCCGCAGCTCGACCAGCTGGCCCCGCATCGCACAGGCGGGCGCGTTCTGCGTGAACATCCTCGGGGAGCACCAGGAGGCGCTCTGCCGTGCCTTTGCCGTCTCGGGCGGCGACAAGTTCGAGGGCGTCGGGTGGTCGCAGGGCATCACGGGCTCGCCCGTGATCGACGGTTCGCTCGCGGTCGTCGAGTGCCGGCTGGGCGACATCTTCGACGGCGGCGACCACGAGCTCGTGACCGGCCACGTCGTCGCCACGGAGATCGGTGAGGGCAGCCCGCTGCTCTTCTACCGGTCGGGCTTCGGGCGTTTCGCTCCCTGACGGGACAGCCGCTACCGTTCGCCCGATGCCAGAGCTGATCCCTTCCGCAGTGATCGACGATGTGGTGCTGGTGCGGCCCGACGTGCACGGCGACGAGCGTGGGCGCTTCGTCGAGACCTACCGGCGCAGCTGGTTCCCGAACGGCCGCGAAATGGTGCAGGGCAACCGCTCGGAGAAGCAGGCCGGCGCGCTGGTCGGCCTGCACTTCCACCTTCACCAGGCCGACTACTGGTACGCCTTGCGCGGGCGCCTCCGTGTGGTCCTGCACGACCTACGCGTCGGGTCGAGAACCGACGGGGCGACCGAGGTGATCGACCTCGAGGGCGACGTCGACCAGGGCGTCTACATCCCGCCCGGAGTGGCCCACGGGTTCGCCGCCCTGAGCGACATGCTGCTGACCTATCTCGTCGACAACTACTACGACCCCGCCGACGAACTCGGGTTGGCCTGGGACGACCCCGTGGTCGGCGCCGACTGGGGGATCACCGCGCCCATCCTCTCGGACCGGGACCGGAGCAACCCACGGCGCAACGACATCCCCGAGGAGCTCCGCCCCCGCCTCGCCCCCTGAGGGCCCGCCGTGGCCCGCATGCGGGCGCGCCCGGAGGCCTCGGACCGCCCCGATCCCGACCCGAGTCGTGACCGGTCCGGCCGCGGTGCTGTGCCCCCGCAGATCCTGTTGAATATGGGGCGGTGCTGATCGCTTGGCTAGTCGGTGTCGTGGTCGTGCTGGGCGTCACCGCGGTCGTGCTCCTCCTCCGGCGCTCCCACGACGACGTGCACTCCGTCGAGCACTACCACCGCCAGCTGCACACGCTCGAGGAGATCCGGACGCACCCGACCGGCGACGGGGAGGACGGGGTCGACAGCGCGGCGTATCCCGCCAGCGCGATCCGTGTCTCGGGGTCGTCGACCGTGCGGCTCACCGAGCCCGGGCGGCCCCCTGTGCCGCCGATCCCTCCGCCGCCCGTACCCAATCCCTCCGAGCCCGTGGCGTTCGACGACGCCCAGCCCGAGCCGGTCCCCGCGACCTTCATGACCGGGAACGAGGACCGGGTCATCCACTCCATCAACCACCGCCCCCGTCGCCTCGGCGGCCCGGCCGCCGCTATCGCCGCCGTCGCGGTGCTGATCGTGGTGCTGATCATCACCGGGCTGCACTCCAACACCCCGAAGCACCACGGGAAGTCCGCCGCCACCGCCACCACCGTGCCGACCCACCCGGCGACCGGTCATCACGGCACGACCGGCCATCACCAGGCGACCACCACCACCACGAGCACCACGGCACTGCCGGCGGTGTCGACACCGGCGGCGGTGTCGGCGCACGCGGCGAACTACACGGTGGCCGCGTCCAGCTACGCACTGAACATCGCCGCCACCACGGGGGAGTGCTGGGTCGAGGTCACCAATCCGGCCACCGGATCGGTGCTCTTCACGACGACACTCCTCGCCGGCCAGTCACACACCGTCGCCGCCACCGGACCGGTCACGGTGATCGCCGGCGCGCCCGGCGCCTTCACGGCCACGATCAACGGCGCGCCGGTGACGCTCCCCCTGGGCAATCAGGCGCCGTTCACGTTGCACTTCCTGACGGCGTCGTCGACGCCGACGGGCTAACCCCCGGCGGTCGCCGGTGCGGGCTCGACGGCCAGCCCCAGGACGTCGAGGAGGAAGGAGTACACCAGGGCCTCCTCCTTCCAGGCGTCGTAGCGGCCCGATGGGCCGCCGTGGCCGGCGCCGAGCTCGGTCTTGAGGAGCACCCTGGTCGAGGGGGACAAGGCCCGCAGCTTGGCCACCCACTTGGCCGGTTCCCAGTAGGCCACCCGGGGGTCGTTGAGCCCGGCAGTGACGAAGAGGTCGGGGTAGGTGCGGGGCGAGCCGTCCGGGTTCTGCCCTGTCACGTTGTCGTAGGGCGAGTAGGTGAGCATGCGGCGGTACGCCGACTCGTCGGCCAGGGGGTTCCCCCATTCCTCCCACTCGCCCACGGTGAGTGGGAGCTCGTCGTCGAGCATCGTGGTGACGCAGTCGACGAAGGGCACCTCCGCCACCAGCGCCCTGAAGAGCTCGGGAGCCTGGTTCGCCACGGCGCCGATGAGGAGGCCGCCGGCGGAGCCACCCCGTCCGACCAGCCGGCCGGGACGGGCGAGCCCGGCGTCCAGCACATGCTGCGCGCAGGCGATGAAGTCCGAGAACGTGTTGGCCTTGTTCTCCATCCGCCCACCCTCGTACCAGGCGCGCCCCATCTCCCCGCCGCCGCGGACGTGCGCGATGGCGAAGGCCACGCCCCGGTCGTAGAGGGACAGACGGTGGGGCGAGAAGGTCGGGTCGATGCTGATCTCGTACGCGCCGTAGCCGTACAACATGAAGGGAGCGGGGAGCTCGAGATCCTTGCGGTGCACCACCGAGAGCGGGATCCGCGTCCCGTCGGGGGCGACGGCCCATTCCCGGTAGGTGGTGTAGCGGGACGCGTCGAAGTCGCCCAGGACGGGCTCCTGCTTGAGCAGTGTCTCCTCGCGCTCGGCCAGGGTGATCTGCAGGACGCTCGAGGGCGTCACGAGGGACGTGCGGCCGATGCGCAACGCGGGCGCGTCCGGCTCGGGGTTCGCCCCCAGCCAGGTCGACGAGGGGCTCTCCATGGAGGGGATGATCCAGCCCGACCCGAGCAGGTCGCCGGCGAAGGGGTCCCCCTCGGGAAGCGGGAGGACGTGCACCCGGGTCTGGGCCTCGGCCCGCTCGCTCAGCACGAGGACGCTGCTGAAGGCATCGACGTCCTCGACGCGCGTGCCGGGTCGGTGCGGCACGACCTCGCGCCAGGCCGTGCCGGCGGCCGCCGCGCTGCCCAGTGCGTCGTCCGGGGCGGCCAGGACGCGGAAGTCCTGCGCGTCCTCGTTGGTCAGGGCGAGGAACCAGCCGGTGCCGCCGGAGGCGGGCGTGAGGTGGTCGACGGCGTACTCCACCCCTTCGCGGCGGGGGAGCACGACGCGGGGCTCGGCCAGCGGGTCACCCGAGGGGAGGGCGAGCCACTCGGTGGTGTTGGTGCTGTGCAGTCCGATCAGCACGAAGGCGGTGTCGCGGGTCGAGCCGGTGCCGAGCGAAAAGCGCCGGTCTGCTTCCTCGAAGACGAGGACGTCGCCGGCCGGGTCGCTCCTCAGCCGGTGGCGCCAGAGCTGGAAGGGCCGCTGCGCTTCGTCCAGGCGGACATAGAAGACGTAGTCGGCGGCGGCCGACCAGGCCAGGCCGTACCCCGTGTCGGGCACAGCCTCGGGGGCGGCCGTGACCTCGGTGTCGAGAGGGCGGAAGCGCAGCTCGTACTTCTCGTTGCCGCGGTGGTCGGTCGAGAAGGCCAGCCAGCGATGGTCGTGGCTCACCGCCGCACTGCCGACGGCGAAGTACTCCGAGCCCTCGGCCAGCGCGTTCTCATCGAGCAGGATCTGTTCCTCCTGCCCGGGCTCGCCGGCCGGCGGGAGCTCCTGGCGGCTGCGGGCCGGGCGCCGGCAGTGGATGCCGTAGTCCTTCCCCTCCTCGGTGCGCGTGTAGTACCACCACGGTCCCCGGCGCGTCGGCACCGACATGTCGGTTTCCTTGATCCGCGCCTTCATCTCCTCGAAGAGGCCGGTGCGCAGACCGGCCAGCGGCGCCGCCTCCTGCTCGGTGTACCCGTTCTCGGCCTCCAGGTAGGCCAGGACCTCGGGGTCCTCGCGCTCGCGGAGCCAGAACCAGGGGTCCTCGCGGTCGTCGCCGTGGGCCGAGATGACATGGGGGCGCCGGGGTGCGCTGGGGGGGCTGGCCATAGGATGCAGAGCCTGCCACCTGGCGACACGCCGGTGTGTCGCCGACGACGTTTCGGCTGGCCCGGGTAGTTGTTACTATCTCTGTAGGGGAAATTCCCCCTTTCCTCCGACCTCAGGAGCCGCATGGCCACCACGGATCTCGACCTCGGGCGGTACCAGCTCGGGTGGAGCGACGCCGAGGACTACGTCTTCAAGCCCAAGAAGGGCTTGAACGAGTCGATCGTGCGCGAGATGTCGGAGATGAAGAACGAGCCGCAGTGGATGCGGGACTTCCGGCTCCGCGCCCTCAAGCACTTCGAGCGCAAGCCGATGGCTCCCTGGTTCGCCACGCAGATGCCGAACCTCGACTTCGACGACATCTTCTATTACATCAAGCCGACCGGCGGGCAGGTGGACAAGTGGGAGGACCTCCCCGACGCCATCAAGAACACCTACGAGAAGCTGGGCATCCCCGAGGCCGAGCGCAAGTACCTCTCGGGCGTCACCGCCCAGTATGAAAGCGAAGTCGTCTTCCACCGCAACCGTGAGGACCTCGAGGAGCAGGGCGTCTTCTTCTGCGACATGGACACGGCGGTACGCGAGTACCCCGAGCTCGTGCGCAAGTGGTTCGGCAAGATCATCCCGCCGAACGACAACAAGTTCGCCGCGCTCAATTCGGCGGTGTGGTCGGGGGGCTCCTTCATCTACGTCCCGCCGGGCGTCAAGGTGGACATGCCGCTACAGGCCTACTTCCGGATCAACGCCGAGAACATGGGCCAGTTCGAGCGCACGCTGATCATTGCCGACGAGGGTTCGCAGGTGCACTACATCGAGGGCTGCTCGGCCCCCGTCTACTCGACCGACTCCCTGCACTCGGCAGTCGTCGAGCTGGTCGCCCTGCCCGGGTCGCGCATCACGTACACGACCATCCAGAACTGGTCCACCAACGTCTACAACCTGGTCACGAAGCGGGCCCGGGCCGAGGCCGAGGCACACGTCGAGTGGATCGACGGCAACATCGGCTCTCGGCTGACCATGAAGTACCCCTCGGTGTACCTGATGGGGCCGAAGGCGAGCGGCGAAGTCCTCTCCGTCGCCTACGCCGGCGCGGGCCAGCACCAGGACGCCGGCGCCAAGATGTTCCACATCGCGCCCGAGACGACGTCGACCATCGTGTCGAAGTCGATCTCCAAGGACGGCGGCATCACCACCTACCGGGGCAAGGTGCACGTGGACCCCGAGGCGTACGGCGCCAAGTCCTTCGTTCGCTGCGACGCCCTCCTCCTCGACGACGAGTCCATCTCCGAGACCAAGCCCTACATGGAGGTCGGCGAGCGCAGCGCCCGCATCGGCCACGAGGCCACCGTCTCGAAGGTGGGCGACGACCAGCTCTTCTACCTGATGAGCCGGGGGCTGTCCGAGCAGCAGGCCATGGGCATGATCGTTAACGGCTTCATCGAGCCGGTGACCCGCACCCTGCCGATGGAGTACGCGGTGGAGTGGAGCCGCCTCATCGAATTGCAGATGGAAGGCTCGGTCGGCTGAGCCCGCGCAACCCCGCCTGCGGCGTGGCACCATAGAGCGGTGCCGATGCGCGAGGAATGCGTCCACTTCCAGAGCCGGACCTATGCCTCGGGCGAGGCCGCCCGCTTCTGCGTGCTCGACCTGGCCCCCGAGGCGCCGTGGCGCTGCCCGGAGAACTGCCCGTCGTACCACCGGCGCATGGCCGACGTGGGCTGGGTGCACGGGAGCCTGGTGGAGCCCGCCCTCGAGGAGGAGCCGGGTGCGGGAGGCGCGGACGTGGCCGAGCTGCTCGGCTCGGCCGAGGACATCGTGAACGGCGTCGCCCCCGACGTACTCGACGAGGTCCGGGCCGAGGACGCGCGGCGCGACCGCTCCGCCAACCGCTGGTGGCGCCGCAAGCGCTGAGGCGGCGCCGGCCTAGCGGCCGGTGAACTTCGGCGGCCGCTTCTCCATGAAGGCGGTGACGGCCTCGGTCAGGTCGTCGGAGGCCAGCATGCCGGCGTTCCAGGTGGCCACGTAGTCGAGGCCCTCGGCGACGGTCCGGCCCTCGTTGGCGGCCAGCACGGCCTTGGTGCCCTGCACCGCGATGGGGGAGTTGGCCGCGATCTCCGCCGCCAGCGCGTGCGCCGCCTTCTGCACCCCCTCGGCGTCGGCCGCCACGTCGTTGACCAGCCCGATCTCCTTGGCCCGCTCGGCGCTGATGTCCTTGCCGGTGAAGGCCAGTTCGGCCAGGTGTCCCGCGCCGATGATGGCGGGCAGCCGCTGCAGGCTGCCGAGGTCGGCCACGATGGCGATCTTGGCCTCGCGCACCGAGAACACGGCGTCCGCCGACGCGAGGCGGATGTCGCAGGCGGCGATGAGGTCCACGCCACCGCCGATGCAGTAGCCGTGGACGGCCGCGATGACCGGCTTGGGGCTGCGCGCCACCGCGGTCACGGACTCCTGGAGCCGGAGGACGTCGGCGCGGGCGGACCTGGCCCGCGCCGCCATGGAGGGGCGAGACGAGTCGCCGCCCGCATCCCCGCCGCCGCCGCTGAGCATGCCCCCCATGGCCTTGAGGTCCAGTCCGACCGAGAAGTGGGGCCCCTGGGCGGCGATGACGACGGCCCGCACCGCCGTGGCCGTGGACAGCACGTCCATGGCCCGGGGCAGGTCCCGCCAGAGGTCCACCCCCTGGCGTTGCGGGCCTCGGGCCGGTCCAGCCACAAGGTGGCCACGGCCTCTGTCTCGTGGTGCTCGATGCGGAGCACCGGTGACTCGAAAGCGACGATCTCTCCCATGCCCTGAAGGCTAATGCGCCTGGTGGGGAGGCCAGTGGGGACCAGTAGAGTGCATGGGCCACATTGGCGATCCCGAAAGAGGACGTGACCCCCCACACCTTCACCGCCGAGGCCTCCGCGGGCCTGACCGGACCGGACTGGCTGCGCGGCCGTCGGGCCGCCGCCTACGAGGCGTTCGCGTCGTGCCCGATGCCCTCGGAGAGCGAAGAGGTCTGGCGCTACTCGCCGATCAACGCCCTGGCCCTCGACGACTTCGCCCCCCCGACGAACGACGGGCCGGCTCCCGCAGGCGACCAGCTGCTGGCCGCGCTGACGACGGCCCTCGGCCCGATCGCCGGAAGCGTCCTCGTGCACAACGGCCGGGCCGGCGCCTTCACGACACCCGGCCCGACGGCGGAGGGATTCACCTTTGGGCGGGCCGACGACGTGGCGGGGTCGTCCGCCATGCTCGGCGCCGTCCTGGACGGTGGCGACGCCCTGGTGCGACTCAACGACGCGTTCGCGCCCGACCCCGTGTTCGTCGACGTGCCCGACGGTGTGGACGTGGGCGCGCCGGTGCTCATCGTGCACTGGTGCGACGGCGCGTCAGCCTTTCCCCGCACGTGCGTGCGCACCGGAGCCGGATCTCGCCTGTCCGTCGTCGAGGTCTTCGCGGGGGCCGAAGGGACGGACCGCACCCTCGTGGTGCCGGTCACCGAGTTGGCCGCGGCCGACGGCGCGTCGCTCTCGTACGTGTCGCTGCAGATCCTCGGCACGTCGGCCTGGTCGATCGCCCGCCTGGCCGCCCGCGGCGGGGGAACCTCGGTACTGCGCACCTTCACCGTCGGCCTCGGTGCCGCCTACGACCGGGTCCGCGCTGACGTCTCGGTCGAGGGACGGGACGCCCGCAGCGAGATCCTCTCGGCCTATCTCGGCGACCAGACCCAGGTGCACGACATCCGCACCCTGCAGGACCACGTCGCGCCGCGGACGACGAGCGAGCTGCTGTGCCAGGGTGCCGTCGCCGGGACGTCGCGCTCCGTCTACAGCGGGTTGATCCGGGTCCACCGTGGGGCGGTGCGCAGCGACGCGCGCCAGACCAACCACAACCTCGTGCTCGACGAGGGTGCGCACGCCGACTCCGTGCCGAACCTCGACATCCTTGAGAACGACGTGCGGTGCTCCCACGCGTCGACGGTGGGGCCGATCGACGAGGACCAGCGCTACTACATCGAGTCACGCGGCGTGGTGCCCGAGATCGCCGAGGGGCTCATCGTCCGTGGCTTCTTCGACGCCATCATCGAGCGGTCTCCCGTCCCCGAAGTGGTCCCGTTCCTCCAGCGTGAGGTGCACGACCGTCTCGACGTCGCGTTGGGCGGCCGAGCCCTGCCCGCCGGTGTCTGAGACCGTGGCGCTCTGTGCGCCCGACGACCTGGCTTCCGGCGAAGCGCGGCGCTTCGACGTGTCCGGCCGCCGCATCGCGCTCGGTGCGCATCGGCGATTCGTTCTACGCGCTCGACGACGAGTGCAGCCACGAGGACTACTCGCTGGCCGAGGGCGAGGTGTGGGTCGAGGAATGCGAGATCGAGTGCCCCCGACACGGCAGCACGTTCGACCTGGTGACCGGCAAGCCCTGCTCGCTGCCCGCGACACAGCCCGTCGCTGTCTACGACGTCGAGGTCGACCACGACACCGTCTCGGTGGTGCTGCCGTGACCGCCGAGCACGTGTTCGAGGTCCGCGGCCTCCACGCCTCCGCCGGCGGCAAGGAGGTCCTCCACGGCATCGACCTCACGGTGCGCAGCGGTGAGGTCCACGTGATCATGGGCCCCAACGGCTCGGGCAAGAGCACCCTGGCCCATGCGCTCATGGGTCGCCCCGGCACCGAGGTCACCGCGGGCTCCATCACCATGGACGGGCTGGAGCTGACGGGCCTGCCGGCGTGGCAGCGGGCCCGCGCCGGTCTGTTCCTGGCCCTGCAGCACCCGGTGGAGGTCCCGGGCGTCGGCCTGCACTCGCTGCTGGCCGCCGCGGCGGCGGGTGAGGGCGCGGGCGCCGTCGGCGCGGACACGGCCGAGGCGCTGCAGGAACGCATGCAGGAAGAGGCCAAGGCCGTCGGCCTCGACGCCCGCCTCCTGCGGCGTCCCCTCAACGTCGATCTGTCGGGCGGCGAGCGCAAGCGCACCGAGATGGTGCAGCTCGGCGTCATCCGGCCTGCCGTCTGCATCCTCGACGAGGTCGACTCGGGTCTCGACGTCGACGCCCTGGGCGAGGTGGCGCGCCGCCTGCAGCACGCCACCACCGAATGGGGCGTGGGACTGCTCGCCATCACCCACTTCAACAAGTTCCTGGTGGAGCTCGAGGCGGACCTGGTGCACGTACTGGTGGGCGGCCGCATCGTTGCCACGGGCGATGCGGAGCTGGCGCTGCAGCTCGAACAGACCGGCTACGCCGGGTACCAGGACAAACGCTGATCGGCGGCGGCCGGCGAGCGGGACCCACCCGCACACCACCTGCCGCCACCTGCGCAACGGTGCTTGGTACCGTTCTTGTCCATGGCGAACGGTCGTCCAACGGGCGACGGGTCGGATCGCTCACCCGAAAAGCGCCGCGGCAGGCACGCGAACCAAGACGGGTTGGCCGCGCTCGGACGGCAGATGCGCTCCGGGCCCGACGGCGAGAGCGTGGCCAACGAGTCCGGCCTGAAGGCCCTGGGAGCACGCATCGACTCCGAGCGGGGCCGGTCCAAGATGCGGCGCAGCGGGAAGCCCCGCTGGAGCGCGGGCAAGAAGACGGTTGTCGCACTCTGCGCGCTGCTCGTGCTCGGGGTCGCCGTCGTGGGCGGCGGCTACGGCTACCTCTGGTACCGCTACAACCAGATCAACAAGGTCCACATCAGTGACGAGGTGGCCGCGGCGAGCGGTGCGCCCTTCACCATCCTCGTGATCGGCTCGGACACCCGGGTCGGTGAGTCGAGCCAGGCCGCGCAGGCGTTCGGTTCCTCCTCTCTGGTCACCGGGCAGCGCAGCGACGTCGTGCAGCTGTGGCGGGTGACGCCGTCGACCAAGCAGATCCAGATCGTCTCCATCCCGCGCGACACCGTTGTCTCCATGCTCCCGCCGGACGTCGCGCAGTTCGGCACCTACAACCGCATCAACTCTTCCTACAACTCCGGCGCCAACCAGCTGGTCAAGACGATCACGGCCAATCTCGGCATCCCCATCAACCACGTCGTGCAGGTCGACTTCTCGGGCTTCCAGGACTCCGTCCAGGCCCTCGGCGGCGTCTACCTCGACTTCCCCTACCCGGCCAAGGACGCCTTTTCGGGTCTCAACATCACGACGCCGGGCTGCCAACTGCTGAACGGGGCGCAGGCGCTCGCCGTGGCCCGGGCCCGCCATTACGAGTACTACACGGACGGCTACTGGCACACGGACGGGACGAGCGACTTCGGGCGGATCCAGCGCCAGGACGTGTTCCTCAAGTCGCTGATCGCAGCGGCCAAGTCG
Source organism: uncultured Acidimicrobiaceae bacterium (assembly GCA_963719485.1). Lineage (GTDB taxonomy): Bacteria > Actinomycetota > Acidimicrobiia > Acidimicrobiales > RAAP-2 > Bog-473. The sequence continues at coordinate 50,771 of OY970387.1, read as the reverse complement.
AAGGTGAACCCGCTCACGGTCAACGCCTTCATCGGTTCGGTCCACGAGGGTGTCACCATCGACGACAGCTTCGGCTTCAACCAGCTGATCGGGCTGGCCCTCACCTATCACTCGTTCGACCCGACCAACCTGCAGGGGCAGACCCTGCCGACCGAGGCGGCCAACGGGTTCGGCGACCTCGGCGACGTGCTGACGGTCCAGCAGCCGGAGGCGCAGCAGATGCTGGTGAACATCTTCGGCTCCGACCTCGTGGCGCCGACCAACCCGCCCCCCGACGCCGAGGGCAATCCGAACCCTCCCCCCGACATCACGCCGACCACCGTGCCGCCAGCGAGCGGGGGAACGCCGGCGGGCGGGTCCGGGACCGCTCCCACCACCACGACGACGGTCCCGCCGCCGTCCTTCAATCCGACGACCTGCTCCCCGAGCTGAGCTTTCCGCACGCAGAGGGGGGCCGGTGTGGCGCCGTGCGGTCACCCCTTGCAGTGCCATTGCGAAGGCCGCTCGAATCCGCCTCGATTGCGATGACCCCTTGAGACCGCCAACTCTCAACGGATTTGTTTAGAGTCTGGGAAAAGGCGGCCGGGGGTCCCGGCCTCGCGCCGCCCGGCGCTTACGAAGCTTCGGCCGCCACCTCGTCGAGACCCTGGGCCAGCGCGTTCCAGCTGAGGGTGGCGCACTTGATGCGGACCGGGAACTTCACCACGCCCTGGAGCGCGGCCAGCTCGCCCAGCTTGTCGAGGTCGATCTCCTCGGGCTCGCCCGTCAGCACCTCGGACCCGTCCACCTCGGCGCCGTCGTCGCTGTGGTCGTGGTCCAGGGCCGCCTCGTGGATCGACATCATCCCCTTGAAGGTGGAGATGAGGCGTCGCACCTCGCCGACCGGCTTGCCCTTCACGGCGGCCGACATCAGCGAGGCCGACGACTGGCTGATGGAGCAGCCCGAGCCGCCGATCTTCAGATCCGCCAGCGTGCCGTCCTGGACGACCATCGACACCACGACCTCGTCGCCGCACAGAGGGTTGAAGCCCTCCACCCGGTGGGCGGGCGGGGAGTCCAGCTCTCCGCGGTTCCGGGGCGAGCGGTAGTGGTCGAGGATGATCTCGCGGTAGAGCTCTTCGAGGTCGGCCATTAGCCGAACAATCTACCGGCTTCGAGCAATCCTTCGATCAGCACCTCGATGTCGTGCTCGTCGCTGAACAGGGACAACGAGGCGCGGGCGGTGGCCTGGACGCCGAGGCGCCGCATCAGCGGCTTGGCGCAGTGGTGGCCCGGCCGGACGCACACGCCGAACTGGTCGAGCACCTGGGCCAGGTCGTGCGCGTGCACGTCGCGGTAGGCCAGCGAGAGCACGCCGCCGCGGTCGTCGCCCGCCGGCGGCCCGAACACCCGCACGTCGGATCCCAACTTCTCGTCCAGGCGGGCCAGGGCGTGGTCGGTCAGCGCCCGCTCGTGGGCCCGGATGCGGTCCATCCCGATGTCGTTCAGGTACCGGATGGCCGCGGTGAGGCCGACGGCCTCTGCGATGGGTGGCGTGCCCGCCTCGAAACGCGCCGGCGGCGGCGCCGCCCGGAAGCTGTCGAGCTTGACGTCGAGGATCATGCCGCCGCCGCCGAGGAAGGGCGGCATGGCGTCGAGCAGCTCGGCGCGGCCCCACAGGACGCCGATCCCCGTGGGACCCATCATCTTGTGGGCCGAGAACGCGATGAAGTCGACGCCGAGCTCGCGCACGTCGACAGGCGCGTGGGGGACGAGCTGGGCGCCGTCGGCCACGACGACCGCGCCGGCGCCGTGCGCCGCATCGGCGATCAGCCGCACCGGATTGATGGTGCCGAGCACGTTCGACATGCAGGACACGCCGACCACCTTGACGCCGTCGAGCAGGCGGTCGAGTTCGTCGAGCACCAGGCGCCCGTCGCCGTCGACCGGGATGTAGCGCAGGTCGAGGCCGCCCAGCTCCTCGGAGAGGATCATCCAGGGCACGATGTTGGCGTGGTGCTCCATCTCGGTCAGGAGCACGGCGTCGCCGGCGCGCAGGTTGGCCCGGCCCCAGGACTGCGCCACCAGGTTGAGCGACTCGGTCGTGTTCTTGGTGAAGACCACCTCGTGGGCTGGGTCCGGAGCGCCGATGAAGCGACCCGACACCACCCGGGCCCGCTCGTACAGCGCCGTGGCCTCCTCGGCGGTGGCGTAGACGCCGCGGTGCACGTTGGCGTGCGTCGTCTCGTAGTAGCGGCTCATGGCGTCGATCACGGCCCGGGGCTGCAGGGCGGAGGCGGCGGCGTCGAGATAGACGATCGGCCGCCCGTTCACCATGCGGGTCAACAGCGGGAAGTCCTTGCGCAGCGCCTCGACGTTGAGCGGTGCCGCCGATGACGCCGCAGAGGCGCCGGGTCCGGGCGTCATCGCCAGCCCTCGTAACCGGCGGTCTCGACGCGGGCGGCCAGCTCGGGGCCGCCGCTCGCCACGATGCGCCCGCCCATCAAGATGTGCACCACGTCGGGCACCAGCTCCGCGAGCAGGCGCGAGTAGTGGGTGATGGCGAGCACGCCGAGCTCGGGGCGCGCCTCGCGCACGGCCCGCACGCCGCGCCCCACGACGCGCAACGCGTCGATGTCGAGGCCCGAGTCGGTCTCGTCGAGGACGGCGACCAGCGGTTCGAGCAGCGCCATCTGCAGGATCTCGTTGCGCTTCTTCTCGCCACCGCTGAAGCCCTGGTTGAGGTGCCGGCTGGCGAAGGAGGTGTCCATGCCCAGCCGCTCCATCCACTCGGTCATGAGCACCCGCACCTCGAGGACCGAGACCTCGTCCGTGCCCTTGCGCGCCGCCATGGCCTGGCGCAGGAACTGGGTCACCGACACGCCCTCGATCGACTCGGGGTACTGGAAGGCGAGGAAGAGGCCGGCCTTGGCCCGCACGTCGGTCGCCCAGTGCGTGACGTCCTCGCCGTTGAGGACGATGGAGCCGGCGGTCACCGTGTAGGCGGGGTGCCCCATGAGCGCGCCGGCCAGCGTCGACTTCCCGGCGCCGTTGGGGCCCATGAGCGCGTGGATCTCGCCCGCGCCGACGGTGAGGTCGACGCCGCGCAGGATGGCGCCGTCCTCCGCCGAGACGTGGAGATCCCGGATCTCGAGCAGCGGGGGCGGGGCGCTCATCGGCTAAAAGCTTACCGTTTTAGTCAGGTATTCCGGTACGGCCCGCCGGGACGGGTCCGGCGGACTCCCCGCGGCGGCCTTCACCAGCCTCGCTCGACCCATTCAGCCAGGTGAGGGGACTCGTTTCCGACCGTGGTGGCGGTGCCGTGGCCGGGCAGGACCAGGGTGTCGGGATCGAACTTGGCGAAGATGCGGCGGTCGATGGACTCAATGATGGTGTCGAAGTCGGCGTTCGCGGGCTTCGTGTTGCCAGGGCCGCCGGGAAACAGCGTGTCGCCCGTGAACAGGAGGTTCGTGCCCTCGACGGCGAAGCAGATGGAGCCCGGGGTGTGGCCGGGGGTGGCCAGGGTCTTGAGGCGGAGGTCGCCCACGCTGAGCTGCTCGTCGTCCTCGAGGATCAGGTCGTAGCTCGGCAGCATGCCCGCATCGGCGCTGGTCACGGCGACGGAGATGCCGGCGTCGCGCACGGCGGGCACGGCCTGGATGTGGTCCCAGTGGCCGTGGGTCTCGACCACCTGGGTCACGCCCAACCGCTTGCAGATCTCGAGCAGCTCCTCGTGCTCGTTGGCGGCGTCGATCAGCATGGCGTCCCCCGTGCGGCGGCAGCGCAGGATGTAGACGTTGTTGTCCATCGGGCCGACCACAATCTGGTGGACCTCGGCGGCCGCGTCGCTCCAGATCTGCTCCAACTGTCCCATGACCCCAGCGTGGCACAGCTGAGCCGTCCGTTCGGCACGGAGCCCGGCCGTCCGTTGAGCACGGAGCCGGGCATCTGGTCGCGCCGGCCCCTCGTCTGGTAGACACGCTGGTCGAATCAAGCGACGCACCGCCGGCCCGGCTGCCGGGGGCAGAGGCAGAAGAGGCAGAGGAGCCCTGGCATGAATTTCGCCTTCAGTGACGAGCAGGAGGAGCTGCGCGCCGCGGTGCGCCGGTTCCTGGCGGAGAAGTCGCCCGAGACCGAGGTCCGGCGCCTGATGGACACCACCGACGGATACGACCCCGCGGTGTGGAGCCAGATGGCGGACCAGCTCGGCCTGCAGTCGCTGACCATCCCCGAGGAGTTCGGCGGCTCGGGCTTCACCTACGTCGAGCTGCTGGTCGTGCTCGAGGAGATGGGCGCCGCCCTGCTGTGCGCGCCGTTCTTCTCGTCGGTGGCGCTGGCCGCCAACGCGCTGCTCACCTCCGGCGACGACGAGGCCAAGAAGAGCTACCTGCCCGGCATCGCCTCCGGTGAGACGATCGCCACCCTCGCCATCACCGAGGACAACGGGAAGTGGGACTTCAGCGGGATCGAGTGCGCGGCCACGAAGAAGGGCGACGGCTGGGTCCTCAACGGCCACAAGATGTTCGTCATCGACGGGCACGTGGCCAACCTCATCATCGTGGCCGCACGCACCGCTGCGGGCGTCTCGCTCTTCGCCGTGCCCGGTGACGCGTCGGGCCTGACCCGCACGCCGCTGCCGACGATGGACCAGACGCGCAAGCAGGCCCGCCTCGAGTTCGCGGACGTGCCGGCGACGCTCATCGGCGCCGACGGCGGCGCGGAGCCCGGCCTGTCCAAGACGCTCGACCTCGCCGCGGTGGCGCTCGCCGCCGAGCAGGTCGGTGGCGCCCAGCGCGTGCTCGACTCCTCGGTCGAGTACGCCAAGACGCGCATCCAGTTCGGACGGCCCATCGGCAGCTTCCAGGCCATCAAGCACAAGTGCGCCGACATGCTGCTCGAGGTCGAGTCGGCGAAGTCCGCCGCGTACTACGCCGCGTGGGCCGCGGCCGAGGACTCCGACGAACTGCCGGTGGTGGCGTCGCTGGCCAAGTCGTACTGCTCGGAGGCCTACTTCCACTCGGCGGCGGAGAACATCCAGATCCACGGCGGCATCGGCTTCACCTGGGAGCACCCGGCGCACCTCTACTTCAAGCGGGCCAAGTCGTCGGAGCTGCTCCTGGGCGATCCCTCGTACCACCGCGAGCTGCTGGCACAGCGCATCGGTATCTGACGTGGCGGGGCCATTCAGGCTCCGGCACGGGCCGGCGGGGGACCTGGCCACCTATGCCAGCACCACCAGCGCCGGCGCGCCCGTGCACGGCCACGTCCTGCTCTGCCACGACCTGCCCCGGCCCAAGGGCGCGGCGGCCGATGTCGCCGTGACCTACCCGGCCCTGGCCGACCGCCTGACCCGCGAGTCGGGCTGGCGCGTGGTCACAGCCGCACTGCGCGGTGCCGGCGAGTCGGCCGGCGACTTCTCCGCGCTGGGCTGGCTGGACGATCTCGCCTTCCTGGCCTCGTCCGAGATCCCCGAGTCAGCCCCCCGCCTCGTGGTCGGCTTCGGCTTCGGCGGGGTGCTAGCCCTGCACCTGGCCGCCGGCGACGACCGGGTGGCCGGCGTGGCCTGCCTCGGCACGCCGGCCGACCTCGGCCCGCTGGCCGCCGACCCCCAGCAGCTGCTGGCCCGCTGCCGCCAGACCGGCGTCATCACGTCGCCCCGGTTCCCGGCGTCGGTGGACACCTGGGTCAAGGAGCTCACCGTGCTGCACCCGGTCGAGGATGCGGCGCTGCTCAAGGGCCGGCCGCTCCTCATGGTCCACGGCGCCGACGACCCCGACGTTCCCGTGGCCGAGGCCCGCGCCCTGGCCGACGCGGCGACCGGGCCCTCGGAGCTGCACACCGTCTTCGGGGCCGGCCACTGGCTCCGGGCCGACCCCCGGGTCATCGCCATCTTGGTGGGTTGGCTGGAGCGCCGCCACTAACGCGCTCAATGCCGGCGCCCGACGTTCCGATAGGTACGGCATGTCGGGTTGGGGGGGATCGAAGTTCACGGTCGCGCTCGGCGTGGCCGAGCCCGCGGACGTGGCCGAGGCGAACGAAGTCGAGGTCGAGGCCGAGGACGACCAGGTCACGCCGGAGACGGCGCACTACTCAACGCACGATCAATCGCCGCGCGCAGAGCCCGTGCCGCGTGCCGAGCGTCGGGGGCTTGTGTCAAATAACGCACAACGACGAAATGGCGGACACCGGCACCCGTCAGAGCATCGATCTTCTCAGGGGTCACGCCGCCTGTCACGAAGACAGGAACACTGGAGCGTGCGGTGGCCTGAGTGACGTAGCCCAGCCCGGTCCCCGCGCGGCCCGGCTTGGTCGGCGTCGCCTCCACAGGCCCCGCCGAGATGTAAGTGACTTCCTGAGCCGCCGCGCCGTCGAGGTCGGCCGGGCCGTGGGTCGACAGGCCGACGATGGCGTCGTGCCCCAAAATGCGCCGGGCCAGCGCGACGGGCGCATCGTCCTGGCCGACGTGGACGCCGTCCGCCCCCACCTCCAGCGCGAGGTCGGGCCGGTCGTTGAGCACGAACGGCACGCCGTGATCGCGGCAGACGGCCGCGGCCACCTTGGCCCGGGCCAGCAACGGTTTGGCCTCGAGCTCCTTGTCACGCAGCTGGACCACGTCCACCCCGCCCGCGATGCACTCGCCGAGGAAGGCGGCCAGGTCCGGCCGGTCCGGCGTGCACAGGTAGAGGCGGCGCTCCGAGAGGTCGGCCCCCCCTGTCACGCGGTGGCGCGGGCCTTGGCCTTGGCCTTCATCGCCTTCTTGGTGGCCCTGACCTTGGCCAGGCTCTCGGGGTCGGTGATGTCGGCCACCGAGAGCGTGCTCCCGGCCTTGCCGTAGGGGGCCGTGACCTTCTCCCACCCGTCCGGGCGCACACCCAGCTGCTTGCCCAGCAGCGCGGCGAAGATCTTGGCCTTCTGCTCGCCGAACCCCGGCAGGGCCCGCAGCCGGGCCATGAGCTCGTCACCGCTGCCCACGCCCTTCCAGATGGCGTCGGCCTTGTTCCCGTAGTCGTCGGCGACAGCGCGGCAGACGGCCTGCACCCGGCCGGCCATCGAGCCGGGGTAGCGGTGCAGGGCGGGCCGCTCCCGGAAGATCTCGGCGAGCACGTCGGGATCCATGGCGGCGATGGCCCTGGCGTCGAGCGGGCCCTTCGTGCCCAGCCGCCGCACCAGATCGGCCGGGGAGGAGAAGGCCTTCTCGATGGTCACCTGCTGGTCGAGCACCATCCCGATCAGGAGGGCCAGCGGATCGCGGCTCAGGACCGCGTCCGCCTCGTCGTCGCCGGTGATGTGGAGCGCGATCCGTGCCATGGGGAAGATCTTGGCACGGCACCGGAAGTGACCCCGGACGCCCCGCGCGGGCAGACTCTCGTGATGCACATCCCGGCCAAGGTCGACTACGGCATCCGGGCCCTGCTCGCGTTGGCGGCGGCGGGGACACCGCAGACCGCCGAGTACCTCGCCGGGGAGCAGGGGCTGCCGCCCCGCTTCCTGGGGGCGATCCTGGCCGACCTGCGCCGCGCCGGGGTGGTGGCCAGCCAGCGGGGCGCCGAGGGCGGGTACCGGCTCGCCCGCGAACCCGATGCCATCACCATCGCCGACGTGATCCGCGCCCTCGACGGACCGCTGGCGGAGGTGCGGGGCTACCGGCCCGAGGCCACCAGCTACGACGGCGCCGCCGAGAACCTGCAGCAGGTCTGGGTCGCCGTCCGGGCCAGCCTGCGCTCGGTGCTCGAGAAGATCACCCTGACCGACGTGATTTCGGGCAAGCTCCCGCCGCACGTCCAGAAGCTCGTCACGGACCCGGATGCCTGGGTCGCCCACTGACAGCGAGGGCGCGGCGCCCGTCGCCGTCGCCGTCGCCGCCGGCGACTACCTGTGGTTCGTCGACCTGGCGCTGGGGGGGATGGCCGCCATCGTGGAGGAGCTGGGGGACGATCTGGGCAACCGACGCCCCCCGTTCCGCGACTCCAACTCGGCCTACGCCATCCTGACCCACTGCCTCGGCGTCGTGGAGTACTGGGGCGGGGCCACGGTGGCGGAGCGCCCCGTCCAGCGCGACCGGGCCGCCGAGTTCACGGCCAGCGGCGACGTGGCCGGGCTGCTGCGGCGCACCGAGTTCGCCCGTCGGCGCCTGCGCGAGGACATCGTCGGCCTCAGTGCCGCCGACCCGCCGGTCAGCGTGCGCCGCGACCCCGACGATCCCGTGCCCTACACCGAGACCAAGGGCGCGGTGCTGTTGCACATCTTGGAGGAGCTGTTCCAGCACCTCGGCCAGATGGAGATCACCCGGGACACGCTGGTGGCCGGGCAGCGCCGGTGACACCGGAGCCGGCCGGCGTGCCGATCGCCTGCAGCCTCGATGCGGCGTCGCTCGGGGAGCGCGCCGGCCAATGGCGCGCCCTCGTCGCGGACTCGGTCACCGCGGTGGTGGCCGGCGACACGTCGGTCCGTCTCGTGCTGCGCGACACGGACGCCGCCCTCACGTCGGCGGCCGCGCTGGCCCAGCGCGAGAAACAGTGCTGCGCCTTCTTCGAGGTGTCGATCGCCCTGGAGGCAGACCGGCGGACGCTCGTCCTGGCCGTGCCCGATGGCGCCGAGGAGGCGCTCGCCGCCTTCGTCGCCCTGCTCGGCTCGTGAACGTGCTGAGCGAAGCTCCGCGGCCCTGAGACTGCGACGGGTTCGTCGGGGGGACGTCTGGGCGGGGCAGCGCTGGAGGCGGCGTTTCCCCAGGCTCTCAAACGATTTGTTCACGGTTCCCAGGAGCGGACGGCGGGCGTCCGCGCTGCGATCGTTCAGGTGACGATGAAGGGGGCGTCGCCGCTGGCGTCGATGCCGAGGTCGGCGATCGCGCCGGCCACGACCGAAGGACTGATGCGCCCGCCCAGGGCGAGTTGCTGGAGCACCGCCACCACCAGGTTGGCGCTGTCGACCTCGAAGTACGACCGCAGGGCATCGCGGGCGTCGGAACGGCCGAACCCGTCCGTCCCGAGCGAGAGGTAGGGACGGTCCACGAAGCGTGCCACCTGGTCCGGCACGCTGCGCATGTAGTCAGTGATGGCGACGACGGGATCAGTCCCGCCACCGAGCGCCGCGGTGATGGTCGCCGTGCGGGGCTCGGCTTCGGGGTGCAGCCGGTTCCACCGCTCCACCTCGAGGGCGTCGGTGCGCAGGTTCGACCAGGACGTGACGGCCCAGGTGTCGGCGGCGACGCCGTAGCGCTCGGCCAGGATGCGCTGCGCGTCGACGGCGATGTTCCACATGGGCCCGGAGAAGCACAGCGAGGCCCGGAGGTCGCCCTTGCTCTTGCCCTTGACCGTCGGCGCGGGGGCGAAGCGGTAGACCCCGTCGATGATGCCGCGCCTGACGGCCTCTCCCTCGGAACCCTCGGGCAGTGCGGGCATCGGGTAATTCTCGTTGTAGAGCGTGAGGTACCAGAAGCGGTCCTTGGGGTCTGGCCCGAGCATCTCGGTGACGGCGGCCTCCACGATGGTGGCCACCTCGTAGGCGAACGACGCGTCGTAGACCAGCGCGGCCGGATTGGTCGAGGCGAGGAGGGGCGATTGCCCGTCGTCGTGCTGGAGGCCCTCGCCCATCAGGGTCGTGCGCCCGGCCGTGCAGCCGGCCAGGATGCCGCGCCCGCGCATGTCGCCCAGTGCCCAGGCCAGGTCGCCGACCCGTTGGAAACCGAACATGGAATAGAAGAGGTAGACGGGGACCATCGGCTGGCCCCAGGTGGCGTACGCGGTGGAGAGCGCGATGAAGGTCGCGAGCGCTCCGGCCTCAGTGATCCCCTCCTGGAGGACCTGGCCCGAGGAGCTCTCCGCGTAGTTGAGCGGCAGGTCGGCGTCGACCGGGATGTAGTTCTGGCCGTCGGGCGCGTAGATCTTGGCCTCGGCGATCAGCGGCTCGAGCCCGAAGGTGCGCGCCTCGTCGGAGACGATCGGTGCCACCAGCGAGCCCACGGTGGGATCGCGCACCAGGTTGCGGAGCAGCCGCGCGAAGACCATGGTCGTCGACGCCGACTGCTTCCCGGACCCTGCGGCGAACTCCTCGAACACCTTGGCGTCGGGCTGCAGTGCCGGCGTGGGCCGGACCACCCGGATGGGGAGCGGGCCGTCGAGCACGCGCCCGCGGGCGCGCAGGTACTCCATGGCGTCGGAGTCGTCGGCCGGGCGGATGTAGGGCGGGTCGCCCTCGAGGGCGGCGTCGGGGATGTCATCGGTCAGGTACAGGCGGTCGCGCAGCGTGCGCACCTGCGCCTTGGTCATCTTCTTGATCTGGTGCGTGGCGTTGCGGGCCTCGATCTCGGGGCCGAGCGTCCACCCCTTGATGGTCTTGGCCAAGATGACCGTCGGCGCCCCCCGCTGTTCGGTGGCCAGCTTGTAGGCGGCGTAGAGCTTGCGGTAGTCGTGCCCGCCGCGGGGGAGCGAGACCAGCTCGTCGTCGCTCAGGTCCTCGACCATCTTGCGCAGACGCGGGTCGGGGCCGAAGAAGTGTTCGCGGATGTAGGCCCCCGACTCGACGGCCAGCTTCTGGTACTCGCCGTCCACCGTCGTGTTCATCCGGTCGAGCAGCACACCGTCGACGTCCTTGGCCAACAATGCGTCCCAGCGCGAGCCCCAGATCACCTTGATGACGTTCCAGCCGGCGCCGCGGAACACCGCCTCGAGCTCCTGGATGATCTTCCCGTTGCCGCGCACCGGCCCGTCGAGGCGCTGGAGGTTGCAGTTGACCACGAAGATGAGGTTGTCGAGGTGCTCGCGCCCGGCCACGCCGAGGGCGCCGATCGACTCGGGCTCGTCCATCTCCCCGTCGCCCACGAAGCACCAGACCCGGCTGCCGCTGGTGTCGACCAGGCGGCGGAGGTTGAGGTACCGGTTCACGTGGGCCTGGTAGATGGCGTTGATGGGCCCCAGCCCCATCGACACCGTGGGGAACTCCCAGAAGTCGGGCAGCGAACGCGGGTGGGGATAGCTGGGCAGGCCGTCGCCGCCGACCTCGTGGCGGAAGTTGTCTAGCTCGGCTTCGGTCAACCTGCCTTCGACGTAGGCCCGGGCGTAGATCCCCGGCGAGGCGTGTCCCTGGAAGAACACCTGATCGCCGAAGCCGCCGTCGGCCTTGCCGCGGAAGAAGTGGTTGAAGCCGACCTCGTAGAGCGCCGCCGAGCTGGCGTAGGTCGAGAGGTGCCCACCGATGCCCTCGGTGCGCGTATTGGCTCTCACCACCATGGCGGCGGCGTTCCAGCGGATGTAGGCGCGGATGCGGCGCTCGGTGTACTCGTCGCCGGGGAACCACGGTTCCGCGTCGGCCGGGATCGTGTTGACGTAGGGCGTCGACACCGTGGCCGGGAAGTCCACCTGCTTGGTGCGCGCCCGCTCGAGCAGCTTCATCAGGAGGTAGCGCGCCCGGGCACGGCCCCGGGCGTCGACGATGGCGTCGAAGGAGTCGAGCCACTCCTCCGTCTCCCCCGGATCGGTGTCGGGGACCTGGTGACTGATCCCGTCGAAGAGCATTTCCCCACGGTACCGGCAGGCGGGGGACCACCACGACCACCTGTCGGGGGTGTTACACATTTGGCATGCCTCCCGAGAACGGCCCGATCGTCGTGTACACGGACGGCGCGTGCCGGGGAATCCCGGCCCGGGCGGCTGGGCCTGGGCTGTACCGGGCGGGCCGTACGCGAGCGGCGCCGAGTCCCACACGACCAACCAGCGCATGGAGATCACGGCGGCGCTCGAGGCCCTGCGGTCGCTGACGCCCGACGCGCCGGGCGGCGTGGAGGTGGTGAGCGACTCGACCTATGTCGTCAAGTGCTTCACCGACGGGTGGTGGCGGGGTTGGCTGCGCCGCGATTGGAAGAACACGCAGAACAAACCGGTGGCCAACCGCGACCTCTGGGAGCCGCTCATTGAGCTGGCCCTCTCCTCCGACGTCGCCGTCAGCTTCCGCTGGGTGAAGGGCCACTCGGGTGACCGCTGGAACGATCGGGTCGACGAGCTGGCCACCCAGGCGGCGGATCTGGGGGTCGGGACCACCGGCTGAGCGAGCGCCGTCGCCGGACGAGGGCGCGTGGTCCGACCGGTAGGCTGCCCGGGGTAACGCGCAGGGTATGGAGAGGACTCTCGCCAGTGCGATCGGGACGTTCCGGGGAGGCCGAGCGCGCCGGACGGACGTCGTGAGCACACAGGGAGAGGACGGGCGATGGCAGGCGAGGACGAGTTCGACATCGTCGTGATCGGCGGTGGTCCCGGCGGCTACGCCACTGCCCTCTACGGCGCCGCAGCGGGCCTGTCGGTCGCCATCGTCGAGAGGGACAAGGTGGGAGGCACGTGCCTGCACCGTGGCTGCATCCCCGCCAAGGAATTCCTCGAGACGGCCGCCGTGTACCGGACGATCGAGGGGTCCAAGGAGTTCGGGATCGGCGTCTCCGGGGTGTCGGTGGACTTCGCCGTGAGCCAGGACCGCAAGAACGCCGTGGTGGGCAAGCTCTACAAGGGACTGGCCGGCCTGCTCAAGGGACGCAAGGTCACGACCTTGTCGGGCACCGGCACGCTGAAGGCCGACCACCGGGTCGAGGTGGTCGACGGGGAGGACGCCGGACGGGTCGTCGTGGGCCGCAACGTCGTGCTCGCGGCCGGCTCGGTGCCACACGCGTTGCCGGGCTTCGAATTGGACGGCCGCCTGATCATGACCTCCGACGAGTTCCTCGACCTCGAGGAGCTCCCTGCCTCGGTCGTCGTCATCGGCGGCGGCGTCGTCGGGTGCGAGTTCGCCTCGCTCCTGGCCGACCTGGGCTCCAAGGTGACGATCCTCGAGGCGCTCGACACCATCCTCCCCGGCTGCGACGACGACATCGTCCGCCTGCTCGTCCGCTCCTTCAAGAAGCGGGGCATCGACATCGTCACGGGTGTCAAGGTGGAGGGTCACGCGCCGTCCCAGGACAGGAAGACCACGACGGTCAAGGCGGGGGGGCAGACGTACGACGTCGAGGCCGTCGTGGTGTCGGTGGGCCGGCGTCCCCGCACCGAGGGACTGGTGGCCGACGGTGTGGGTGTCGAGATCGACGGGCGTGGTTTCGTCGTCACCGACGAGTATCAGCGCACGGGCGTCGACGGCGTGTGGGCGGTGGGTGACATCGTGGCCGACACGCCGCAGCTGGCCCACGTCGGGTACGCCGAAGCCATCGTGGCGGTGAAGGGAATGCTGGGCGAGCCCGTGGTGCCCGTCGACAACGGCAAGGTGCCATGGGCCATCTACTGCCACCCCGAGGTCGCCTTCTGCGGCATGACCGAGACACAGGCCAAGGCGGCGGGGATCCCGGTGGTGACCAAGAAGGACCCCTTCGGCGGCAACAGCCGGGCCCAGATCATCGGCGACACCGAGGGCGTGGTGAAGATCATCGCGGAGCAGCGTCCCGACGGCTCCGCCGGCCGGATCCTCGGCGTGCACCTCTGCGGCCCCTGGGTCACCGAGCAGCTCGGAGCCGGCTACCTCGCGGTCAACTGGGACGCCTTCCCGGAGGAGGTGGCGCAGTTCATTCAGCCGCACCCCTCCCTGTCCGAGACATTCGGTGAGACCATGCTCGCGTTGACCGGAAGGGGAATGCACCTTGGCTGACGTGATGATGCCGCAACTCGGCGAGACGGTGACCGAAGGGACCATCACCCGCTGGATGAAAGCGGTCGGCGACGCGGTCGAGCGGGACGAGCCGCTCTTCGAGGTCTCGACGGACAAGGTCGACTCCGAGGTCCCCTCGCCGGCCGCCGGCGTCCTCAGCGAGATCCTCGTCCCCGAGGGCGAGACGGTCGAGGTCGGCGTGAAGCTGGCGGTGATCGGCGACGGCGCCGGATCCGCCGCCTCCGACGGCGCACCCGCCACGGCAACGGCCGAGCCCGCGCCACCCGCACCCCCGCCGGCACCGGCAGCCGCACCACCACCGCCACCTCCGCCCCCTCCACCACCGGCTCCGGCCGCGGCTCCAGCTCCGGCCCCCGCACAACCGGCCCCGGCACCCGCCGCACCCGGGGCGGGGAGCAACGGCGACGGCGTCGGGCCGCACGTGCTCTCGCCGATGGTGCGCAAGCTCCTGGCCGAGAACGGCATCAGCGAATCCGAGGTGACGGGCACCGGCTCGGGCGGGCGCATCACCCGGGACGACGCGCTGCGGGTGGTCGACGCGCGCCGCGCCGCGGGCCCGTCTCCGGCTCCGGCCTCCGCCCCCACGGCCCCGCCCGCCGCACGGGTCGTCCAGGCCGCGCCGGCCCCGCCCGTGGCGCGGGCGGCGCCTGCGGCGCCCGTCTCCATGGCCTCGTTCCGGGCCGCCGGCGACCAGATCGTGCCCTTCTCCAACATGCGGCGCCGCACGGCCGAGCACATGGTGCGGTCGAAGGCGACCTCGCCCCACGCGTTCATCGCCAACGAAGTCGACTTCGAGAGCGTCGAGCGCGTGCGCAAGGCTTGGGGCGACCGCTTCAAGGCCGAGGAGGGGTTCGCGCTGACGTACCTCCCCTTCATCGCCCGCGCCACGGTCGAGGCGCTGCGCGACTTCCCTCTGCTCAACTCGTCCGTCGTCGACGAGTCGCTGCTCGTCCACGCCGAGGTGAACCTCGGGATCGCGGTCGACCTCTCCCACGAGGGGTTGATCGTGCCGGTCATCCACCGGGCCGAGGAAGTCACGCTGCGCGGCGTGGCCCGTCGCATCCGCGATCTGGCCGAGCGGGCGCGGGGCCGTCAGCTCAACGCCGACGACATCGCGGGCGGGACCTTCTCCATCACGAACGACGGCCCATTCGGCACCTACTTCACGGTCCCGATCATCAACCAGCCGCAGGTGGCGATCCTGGCCACCGACGGCATCGCCCGCCGGCCCGTGGTCGTGACCCAGCCCGACGGGTCCGAGTCCATCGCCATCCACTCGACCGGCATCCTCGGCGTCAGCTGGGACCACCGGGCGGTCGACGGCGCCTACGTCTCGCTGTTCCTGGCCAAGGTCTCGGACCTGCTGGGTACCCGGGACTGGGCCGCGGAGCTCTAGGGCCGCGTCGGTGCTGCGCGTCCGCTCGCTCGGGACGGTTCCCTACCACGAGGCGTACGCGCTGCAGCACGCCCTGGCCGCCGAGGCGACCGACGACTACCTGCTCGTCCTGCAGCACCCCCACACCTACACGCTGGGGGCGCACGCCGACGAGCGCCACGTGCTCGTCGACCCCGCCGCCGTCGGGGCGGCGCTCGAGCGCACCGACCGCGGTGGCGACGTCACGTACCACGGCCCGGGCCAGCTCGTCGCCTACCCGATCGTCACCGTGCCCGACGACCCCGCGTCCGGCCCGGCGCACGTGCACCGCCTGGAGCAGGTCGTGCTGGAGACGCTGGCCGACCTCGGCCTCGCCGGAGCGACGAGCGACGACGCGTACCCGGGGGTCTGGCTGGACGCCGGCGGTCCGAACGCACGCAAAGTCGCAGCCATAGGGGTGCGGACCCTTCGGGCCGGGCCGGGACGCCGCCGCACGCTCCACGGTGTGGCGCTCAACGTCACCACCGACCTGGCCATGTTCGACCACATCGTGCCGTGCGGGATCGCCGACCGCGGGGTGACGTCGCTGGCGGCCGAGGGGATCGACGTCCCGATGGAATCGGTCGTCGACACGTTCGTGGCGCGGGCCGCCGCCGTCTTCGGCGAGGGGAGCGTGGAGCGCCACGACGTGGTGCGCGGCCGTGCCCTCGTGAGCGGCGCGTCAGCGACGGCGGAGCGCCCGCTCCTACGCCGCCTGCGCCAGGCCGGGGTGGCCCCCGAGGACGGCCTCGACATCTCGCAACGCAAGCCGCCCTGGGTTCGGGTGCCAGTGCGCATCGGTAAGGGCTACCGCCGGCTCGGGACCACGGTGCACGACCTCGGGCTCGTCACCGTGTGCGAGGAGGCGGGGTGCCCGAACATCTACGAGTGCTGGGCCGACGGCACGGCGACCTTCATGATCAACGGCGAACGGTGCACGCGGGCGTGCGGCTTCTGCCAGGTTGACACGCGCCATCCCCTCCCGCTCTCGCCCGACGAACCCGAACGGGTGGCGGAGGCGGTGGAGCGGATGGGCCTCGGCCACGCTGTCATCACTTGCGTGGCCCGCGACGACCTGCCCGACGGCGGCGCCGGCGCCATGGCGGAGACGATCAGGGCGATCCGCTCCCGCACCCCGGAGACGACCGTCGAGGTGCTGATCTCGGACTGCCGCGGCGACGCGGCCTCGCTCGACCTTATCTTCGAGGCCCGGCCCGACGTCCTGAACCACAACATCGAGACGGTGGCCCGCCTCCAACGCGCCGTGCGCCCCTCGGCGGGCTACGCGCGCAGCCTGGCCGTGCTGGCCCGGGCGGGGCAGGCCGGCCTCGTGACCAAGTCGGGACTGATGGTGGGACTGGGCGAGCACGAGGACGAGGTGGTCGCCACCATGGCCGACCTGCGCAACGTGGGCATCTCCATTGTCACGATCGGGCAGTACCTGCGGCCGAGCCGGGACCATCTCCCGGTGTACCGCTACTGGGACCCGGAGGAGTTCGACCGTCTGCGCGCTGCGGGGTCGGCGCTCGGCGTGGCCCACGTGGAGGCGTCACCGCTCACCCGATCGAGCTATCACGCCCGCGAGGCGGTGGTGGCTGCGGGTCGGGGCGGTTGAACCGCGCCTGGAGCTTGGCCGGCACGGCGCAGTCCGGCGCTAGGTGAAACGCGGCTGACAGCGGGCGTTCGCATCACGGTTGCCGTCTCTTCGACCTTCGGACCACCCCGAGCACGATCAACGCAAGGGCCAACCACGCCGCGAGTCCGAGGACGAGGACGAACCAGGATCGCGACTGGCTGTAGCCAGGACTGCCGAGGCCGTCGGCCCCGGCCTCGATCATGCCGCCACCCCCCATGATGAGGGCATTGATTCCCAGAACGATGCCAAGCGCGGCGATCTTCGTGCCGATTCGCCTGAAAGCTGAAGCAGGCGCCTGCTCGACGTCCGCGCGGATCGTGCTCCGACTGGCGTGGGCTTCGTAGCTGGCCCACGTCCGCTCAGCCTGCCGTCTGTGACCATCCAGCGTTCTCACGCGACGGATGGTAAAGAGCCGCGGTAAGTCGTCCGTAAAGGCGAGAAGGGCCAGCCGCTTCGAACGAGCGGTTCAACCGAACGTCCACCGTCGCTTGCCGTCGGCGGCCAGGAGACGACCGAATTGCAGGCCCGGGAAGTGCGCCGCCGCCGCAGGGATGTCCGCGCCTTCGAGCTCTCTGGCGAGGGCCTCGCGCGACCGTTGCGCGAGCTGCTTGTCGACGTCGCCGATCATCTCCCAATCGTCGCTGAGGAGTTCGGCGGGACAGTGGACGACGTCACCGAGGAGCATCGCTCGCTCCGTCCCGGACGAGATCACGATGACGGTGCTGCCGGGCGTGTGGCCGGGGGCGCTGCGGACGTCCATGCCGGGCAGAATCGTGCCGTCGCCGCTCCACGTCTCGAGCCGGTCCAGCATCGGGGGCAGCAATTCTGCCGATGTACGGCCACCCATCAACGAGACAGCCTGGCTGTCGTCGAAAGGGACCGTGCCCGTGAAGAACTCCCAGTCCGCCTCGTGGCACCGGTAGGTAGCCTCGCTGAAGAGCCGGCGTTCTCCGTCGGTGGCCCAACCGAGATGGTCGAAATGGAGATGCGTCAGCACGACGTCGGTGATGTCCGACGGTTTCACTCCAAGGGCGGTCAGGTGCTTCATGAACAACCCGGTCCGCCCTGGAGCGGCGTGTGGGCCTATCCCGGTGTCGACGAGGGCGAGCCGTTCGCCGGTGCGCACGAGGAACCCACCGAAGTCGATGGGCAGCATCCCGTCGCCGTCCAGGAACTGGGAGTGCTGGAACCAATCTTGGTCAGTCTTGTTGAACAAGAGTGTCGGTGGCGCCGAGAGACTCCCGTCCGAGACACCCTCGATCGTGACTGCTCCTATCTGCACGTGACCGACCCTAGTGCTGAGCGTGCGCCGGCATCCGCTCGGAAGATTTCGCGTGATGTGTCGATTTCG
This sequence comes from uncultured Acidimicrobiaceae bacterium, assembly GCA_963719485.1. Taxonomy (GTDB): domain Bacteria; phylum Actinomycetota; class Acidimicrobiia; order Acidimicrobiales; family RAAP-2; genus Bog-473. Next base: position 32,753 of record OY970387.1, on the reverse strand, counting down.
CCATCGGCCGTTCGTCGTGCCAATGACAATCAAGCCGCACTTCGTTCAAAGGAGATTCACATGCCGCACCCAGTCGTTCACGCAGAGATCCGCTCGGAGGACCCTGACGCCACCCGTGCGTTCTTCGCCGACCTCTTCGGTTGGAAAGTGGCCGCCGAGGGCGCCTTCCCCGGCTACACCTTCATCGACACGGGCTCCGAGGGCGGCCCCTACGTGGCCATCAGCCCACGACAGGGTCCCGAGGACGAGGTGCTGTTCTTCGTCGCCGTTGAAGACGTGGCAGCCACACTGGCCAAGGCCGAGGAGCTGGGCGGAACCATCGTGCAACCTGCGCAGCAGGTGCCAGGGACAAGCTTCGGCGTCCTCGCCGACTCCCAGGGCCACAAGGTCGGCGTCGCGTCGAACGGGTAGAGACACCGGAGATCGATCATTTCCGGGTTACGCTCGCCTCTGATCCCACCCACTGGTCTTCAGAGCCTGAAGCCGGTTGCCAGCAGGGGAGTGATCGATGACGAGAACCCGACTTATTGTCCTGGTCGCAATCCTGGCCGTCGCCGGTTTGGTCTTGGGTGTCGTGGTATCCACCAGCACGCCAGGCGGTCCCCATGCCAGCACGAAGTCCACCTCCGGAAACTGGCTGCATCCCGTCCTGACCGCGCTGCGGGTCACCACTGGTGCCGACAGCTACGCCTTCAGCTACACCACGACGTTTCAACCGGGATCGGCGCCAGGTGCGACGACCTCCATCACCAGCGGTCACGGGGTGGTGAATCTGAACCCCTTCGTGATGGTGACTACGAACTCCGCCGAGAGCAGCTTCCCTAACGTGACGGCGGAGTTCGACAGCACCAGCGTGTGGGAGTTCGGCGCGGGCGACTATGGAACGCGGAATCCGGCCACGACGCCCGGCAACTCACTTTCGGGATTCGGCGGGAGTGTGGAGGGGAGCCTCGGCCAGGGCCAGGGGGCGCTCGCGATGGTGTCCCTGGCCAGTCCGACTGGTCGCTTGAACCTTGATCCCACCATGATGACGAACGCGCAGCCCGTCGGAACGGGTTCGGCGGATGGAGTGCCGGTCACCAGCTACCGGGTGGCCATCGACCTTTCGAGCGAGCTGAATCAGCCGAACCTGAGCACGGAGCAGCGAACCACGATCAGCCAGGCCCTCGCCATTCTGGGCCGCCAGGGGTATTCGGGGACGACGGAGATCGTCTCGATCGATGCCCTCGGGTTCATCCGAGAGACCAAAACCGTGGCCACGTTCACGGACGGGGGTTCGGTGTCGAGCGACAACATGATCTCCGAGATCGGCTGTGCCGGGACGCTGACTCCGGGAGACCCCGTCCCGACGCCCGCACCGCCAGGGTGTGTCTCTCCCGACCAGCCCGGCGTGGAACCGGCGGGGCCCGCGACGACGACAACGACGACAACGACGACAACATCGACTTCGGCCGCAACAACGTTCGCGACGCCGACGACGGAGGCACCTGCGGTCGCAGGCTGTCAGGACGGTCAGATCTCGGTCACGAACGCGGGCGGTGGTTCCGGTCTCGGGCACCAGGACCAGGTGATCGTGTTCACCAACCAGAGTCGGTCGACCTGCAGTCTGGCGGGCTTTCCCGCGGTCGCCGGACTCGATGTGGAGGGAAATCAAGCCGTCCAGGCCCAGAGAACACCGGGCGGTTACATGGGCGGCCTCCCGCCGGGCGTCACGGCTCCGCCGACCGTGCCGCTGATGCCCGGGCAGACGGCGTCAGCGGTGGTCGAAGGAACCGACATGCCGGTCGGATCGGCCACGTCGTGCCCCCACTACCCGGCCCTGCTGGTCACACCGCCCGGCCTGTCGGATTCGGTGCGCGGGACCGTTTCAGACCTGGGCGCCAACCCCCCGGGATTTCCCGGGTGCAGCCCGATCGAAGTCCATCCGGTCGTGCCGGGGACCAGCGGCAGCATCGAATGAGCTCGCCGCGCCAGTCGTCGGCAGGGGTGCTCTGCTGAGAGTCTCAGCCCCCCTCAGTCCCGCCGGAGTGTGGAGCGGTCAACGCGACCGCTGCCTCGGAGGCGGCATCGACGACGACCCGTGACCCGATCGGAGCCTTCAGCTCTCCTGACGCACGCCGCAGGACCGCTTCCAACGCGCAGGCCACGTCACCCACTCCCGGCGGTGCTCGGTGCGGGTGGGCATTCACCGCAACCGCGACAGCCTGCTTGGACTCTTTGATCGAGAGGCTGTAGCTCGCCGTGCACGCTCCGGCGCCCGCCGGAGCACCGCCAAAACTCGCCACGATGTGCCGACCACCTCGTGAGGCGGTCACGGACAGCTGCGCCGGGGGGAGACCGGCTCCGGTGGCCGGCCCGGGGTAGATGGCCGACGGCGCGACCGCGAGGACCTCGGCGGGATTCTGGACGCCGGTGAGCGAGAACAGCCATGCCGGCAGGGTTCTCCAACCTCGGTCGGTGAGGAACAGCCCGGAGCCCAGCTGGACCGCCGTGGTCCCGAGCGGCGGCGGAGAGCCGAGTGCGTTGGAGCCGGGCGTGGTCAACGTCTTGAACGCGGCCGCCGCCCCGATGATCGGGAAGCCCATCGATCGGTTCGGCGATTCGGGCCAGCCTCCGGCGGGAACCGTGATCTGCCCGTTGCCGAACGCCTCCTTGCTGGTTTCGTCCGGAAATCCGTTCCCGGGGTTCAGCACCTCTCCTTCGAGCAGGATGAGGGGGCGAGGGGACGATCGCGCCGGAAAGCCCGCCCAGGCGTGGAGGGCGCGATCGAGCCGCGCGCGTACCGTTTGACCCGTCGTCGTTGCTGCTGCGGCCGCCAAAGCAGAGCTCGCAGAAACAAGAAACGCGACGACAGCAAGAACCGCGACCACCCGCATGCATCGAGGTCCACCGCCCCGACCGCGTCCCCTTCCAGGCATGCGCTCAGCCTTCCACTCCTCCGGGGCCGGGTGCTGGCGGCCGACGGGATGTTTGGGCAGGACGGGAATCCCGTGGCGTAGAGAGCAACCAGCCCGGTGCTACGCGGGAATGACGGCGGTGCGCGCGTAGACCAGCGTGGTCAGCCGATCCGTCGATGTGTCGCGGAGCTCCACCTCAATCGGCGCGTCTGGCCCTTCGCCGAGCAGGCGGCAACTCGACCGGACAGGGCTCGCGCCGGTCTGCGCCAGGTAGCGAAGATCGAGCTCGGTCACCACGGCGGGGATGTCGAATCGTGTCGACACCATCTCCTCGGCGGCCGCCTCAGCGAGGAGCGCCACCATGGCACCCTGCAGGGTGCCCGCGGAATTGCGCAGCTCCGGCGTCACCGCCATTTCGAGAGCACCCGCCTTCGGGTCGAGCACGGCGATGCCGGTCTCTTCCCGGAGCGGGCGGGTCAAGGTGATCGATCCGTCGAACATGGTCGTGATGCGCTGCGGGGAAGCCATGGGCTTGACGGCGTCGTCTTCGCGGCGCTGCACTCTGGCGAACCCGATTGCTCCGGTCGCCACCGGCTCTCCCTCGCCGGTGACGACATCCACCGCCGCCGTGGCCGAGCGACGACCCCGCCGCAGGATGGTGAGGCGCGTCGAGAGTGACGCGGGTGCGGGCAGCGGTCGCATCCGTACCGACATGTCCGAGGTCAACGTCCAGGCATCGGGATCGTCGTCCAGGACGATCCCCGCCACCACGTCGATCATGAACGCGATGACGCTCGCCCGCACGGCGCCGTGGCGCAGCACCTCTGGCCGCGGCTCCAAGCTCAGGCGGAGTTCGCCGTCGTGGATCTCGGCCACGACGCCCAGTCGCGCCGGAACGGAAAAGGCCTCAGCGAGGAGGTCGGTCATCGATGCGCTGTCTGTGACACGGGGTCGGACGATACCGGTGGGCTCCCGGTCGTCACCAGTCGACCGGCGACGGTGAGCGAAGGGCGTGCAGGGGACTCCGTCCACCGGGCCGGTTTTCGCTCCGACCCGTCCGTTCCGTAGAATCTCCGCAGTACCGCGCTCGGCTACGCAGCGCGGGCAGGCACGCTCGCTCGAGCTCGCTCCCCAAAGGATGGAATGAAGATCGCGGTTGTCGGAACGGGCGCTATGGGTTCGGTGTACGCCGGGCTCCTCGGCAAGGCCGGGCACGAGGTGTGGGCCCTGGACACCTGGGCGGAGCACATCGATGCCATCGCAGCCTCCGGGTTGATGGTCACAGGTGCCAGCGGCAGCTTCGTGGTCGACAACCTCCACGTCGGGCGTTGGCCGCGCGACGCCGGGGCCTGCGATCTGTGGTTGATCGCGACCAAGGCGTCGGACGTGGACCAGGTGGCGGCGGACATCGCACCGCTGCTCGAGCCGGACAGTGTGGTCATGGCGTTCCAGAACGGGCTCGGTGCGGGCGAGCGGGTGGCGCGCCACATCCCGCCGGAGCACGTCATGATCGGGATCGCCGAGGGGTTTGGCTCGTCGATTCCCGAGCCGGGCCACGTCCACCACGAAGGCATGCGCATGATCCGGATCGGCGAGATGCACGGCGGCCTGACGGACCGGGCCCTGCGCATCGAACAGTCGTGGCGCGACGCCGGTTTCAACGTCCGGGCTTTCGCCGACGTGACGCTCATGATCTGGGAGAAGTTCCTGTGCAACGTCACGCTCAGTGCTCCCTGTGCGGTCTTCGACGTGACCGTGGGCGAGCTGATGGCGGACCCACAGGCCTGGCGGGTCGCTCTTGGCTGCACCTCGGAGGCCCACCGGCTCGGCGTCGCCATGGGCGTCGAGTTCCCGTTCGATGACCCGTTGCGCTACGTCACGGACTTCGCCGCCACGATTCCCAACGCCAGCCCGTCGATGCGCCTCGACCACCTGGCCCGGCGTCCTTCGGAGATCGATGCCATCAACGGGCAGGTGGTGGCGCTGAGCCGTGAGCTCGGCCTCGAGGCTCCGTACAACGAGACCCTCTGTGCCATCGCGCGCCGCCGTGAGTCACGGTTTGCCTGACATGCCCGATCGCGCCGGCCCGTCGACCAACGAGCTCGTCGACCTGTTGGGGGGTCGCCCGGGTTGGCGGCTGGAGCCGAGGTCGACCCCGGGCGCGACGCCGCTGTGGTGCTTCGTCTTCGGCGGCAAGATCGAATTCTCGGTGACGGTCGACAGCGGGGCGATCCACCTCTACGTGATGGACACCGACCAGGAGATCGTCTTCAAGGATGCCGACGGCCTGACGAACTGGTTGCGCAGCAACCGGGTCGAGGCACTGCAGGAGCCTCAGGCACGACCGACGCGGAGGTCCCGCTTTCGCAGAATGACCGAGTGGGGCTGACGGTCAGGGCGCGACCAGTTCGATGGCGATGCCATCGGGGTCTCGGAGCTGCAGCGAGGGGTGGCCGCCCTCCAGCACGACGCCGGCGTGGTCGACGCCGACGTCGGTGAGGTGCGTGGCCCAGGCCTCGAGCGAGCCACCGTCGGGCACCGCGAGGGCCACGTGGTCCAGGCCGTCGTCGGCCGGACCGGGCGGCCGCTCCCGTTCGACCGGCGCCCTCGTGAGCACCACCACGAACTTCGCGCCGGGGTGCTGGAGTGCGACGTACCCGATGTCGGGGTCGTCGGCGAACGGGCGCAGGCCGAGCACGGCGCTGTACCACCGCGCGCTGGCCCCGACGTCCGACACCAGGAGCTGGATGTGCGACAGACCGGTGATCGGCGCGCCGCCGCCCGCGTCGTCGTTGCCGGTCACCTTGCCGATCCTAATGAGGGGCGGCCCGGGTAGCCGGGGTCACCACCCGCAGTAGCCTCCGCCGCCATGACGGTCGTCCTGATCCACGGCGGCGGCACCACCGCCCGCTTCTGGGACCGGATGCTGCCGTACCTCGTCACCGAGCCGCTCGCCGTGGACCTGCCCGGCCGCGCCGGCCGGCCGGCCGATCTGGCCACGCTGACCGTCGAGGTGGAGGTGGCCTCGGTCGTGTCCGACATCGAGGCCGCCGTGCGCAGCGGGCCGGTCACCCTCGTGGCGCATTCCTCCGGAGGCCTGGTCGTGCCCGGCGTGGTCGCCGCGCTCGGGGGCCGGGTGGGATCCATCGTCCTCAACGCCGCCCTGGTGCCCGTCGAGGGGGGCTGCGGGATCGACTGCATGCAGGAACGGCACCGGGACGGCTTGCGGCTGGCCGTCGCCGCCGCGGCGAAGGAGGGTCGGACGGTCACCCTGCCGGGCCCACCCGCGGATCCCGAAGCCTTCCGAAGGGTGTACGGGGCCGACCCGCTCGACGATGCGAGCCTGGCCTTCGTCGTCGATCCCGCCCGCTCCGTCGAGGACACGGTGCAGCACTACTTCCAACCGGTGCACTGGTCCGCCGCCGCCGGTGTCCCGATCGCCTACGTGCTCAACGAGCGGGATCGCCCCGTCCGCCCGGACGACCAGGAGGTCATGGCGCAACGCCTCCCGGCGCCGGTCAAGGTCATCCGGGTCGACTCGGGCCACCTGCTCCCCGTGACGTCACCCGCTGCCTTCGCGGAGATCGTCACCCGCGTCGCCGTCTGACCGCTTCGCGTGCAGTGGCACCGTTGCCGCGGGCTCCCGCAGGGCACGCCGGCGCCGGAGGACGAGCGGCGTGACCAGTGCGAGCGCCAGCACGGCGACCACGAGCGCGGCCAGGCCGATGGTGCCGGCCGAGACCCCTTTCTTCGCACCGGCCGTGGCCGCGCCGGCGGTGGACGCGCCACCCGGCGCCGCCACCATTGCCGCGTGCTGGGCCTGGGCCACCGTCTCGGCGTTCGCGGGGGAGATGGGCTGCGCGTTGGCGGAGGCGGCGGAGAAGAACGACAGCAGGTCGACGTAGACGCCGGCGCGCATGGTGATGGCCTCGCCCACGCCGTCCTGGTTCGTCGCCGCGAAGTAGGTGACGCGGCGGGCGCCCGGGATGGACGGCAGCGGGTCTGAGCTCACGATCTCGCCCGACTCGAGTGAGTGCTGCGCCGCCTGCAGGAACACCTGGGCCCCCGCGGTGTCGGGGAAGCGGACCAGGAGGTCCTGCACCTGATTGAGACCTCCGTCGGCCTGCCACACCCGCTCGTATGTGGAGATGGACGTGGCCAGCGTGGACAATGCCCCTTCGGCCGCGCTCGGATCCGGTGCGTTCGACGCGAACTGTGCGGGGTCGAGCGGGCCCTGGGACGTGACCGCGTAGCCCGGGCCCAGGTTCGGGATGACCACGGTGCCGAGCGGGGTCGCGGCGGCGCTGGCGGGAGCAGCCGCGGTACCGACCAACAGGAAGAGGATGCCGCACGCCGCCAGGGCACCGGATCGGCCCCGGGCCGTCATCACGCGACGAAGTACTTGGCCTCGGGGTGGTGGCAGATGATGGCGTCGGTCGTCTGTTCCGGGTTCAGCTGGAACCCCTCGCTGACCGTGACGCCGATGCGGTCCCCGCCCAGTAGCTCCACGACCTTCGCGTTGTCGGTGAGGTCGGGGCAGGCCGGGTAGCCCCACGAGTAGCGCCCGCCCCGGTACTGCTGGCGGAAGAGCCCGGTCAGCGTCGGGCCGTCCTCGTCGGCGAACCCGAGCTCCTCCCGCACCCGGCGGTGCCAGTACTCGGCCGTGGCCTCGGCCATCTCGACGCTCAGGCCGTGCAGGAAGAGGTACTGCTGGTACTCGTTCTCGGCGAACAGGCGGGCCGCCTCCTCCGACGCCCGGGCGCCGATGGTGCAGAGCATGAAGCTGGCGAAGTCCTCGTCGCCCGAACCCGACCCCGAAGGCCGGAAGAAGTCCGCGATGCAGAGCCATGGCTCCTTGCGCTGGCGCGGGAAGGTGAAGCGCATCCACTCCGACGAGCGCGTCTCGTCCTTCCAGATGACGAGGTCGTTGCCCTCGGCGTTGGCGGCGAAGTGGCCGTAGGCGACCGACGGCACGAGGAGGTCGGCCTCCTTGGCCTTGCCCAGCTGCTCGCGCAGCGTCGCCTTCACCCGGTCCTTGAACTCGGTGTCGTTCTCGCCGTTCTCGGGCCGGAAGCCCCACTGGTTGCGGAACAGCGCGGTCAGGTTGAGGTACTCGGCGATCTCGTCGATCGGGATCCCGACCGCAATCCGCGTGCCGACGAAGGGCGGCGTGAACAGCGGGTTGTCCGCCGCCACGTCGGCCCGGGCGGGCTGCCCCTCCACCGGGCTGGTGTCCTGGTCGTCCAGCCGGCTGCGCCGGGGGACGTTCTTCTCGGAGATCTCCCGCCCGAACAGGGGGTCTTCCTCACCGTTGCGCTTGAGCTCGACCAGGCGGTCCATGGTGCGGAGCCCCTCGAACGCGTCGCGCCCGTAGAAGAGTCGCCCGTCGTACACCTCGCGCAAGTCCCGCTCCACGTAGGTGCGGGTCAGGGCGGCGCCACCCAGGAGGACGGGGATGTTCGACAGGGAGCGGCCGTTCAGCTCGACCAGGTTCTCGCGCATGATCAGCGTCGACTTCACTAGCAGCCCGCTCATGCCGATGGCGTCGGCCTCGTGCTCCTCGACTGCGGCGATCATCTCGTTGATGCCGATCTTGATCCCGAGGTTGACCACCAGGTAGCCGTTGTTGGTCAGGATGATGTCGACGAGGTTCTTGCCGATGTCGTGCACGTCGCCCTTGACCGTGGCCAGCACCACCGTGCCCTTGCCGCCCTGGTCCGACTTCTCCATGTGGGGCTCGAGGAAGGCGACGGCGGACTTCATGGTCTCGGCCGACTGCAGCACGAACGGCAGCTGCATCTCGCCCGAGGCGAAACGCTCGCCCACGACCTTCATCCCCTCGAGCAGGATGTCGTTCACGATGGCGAGCGCCCCCAGGCCCGAGTCGAGCGCCTCGGTCAGATCGGCCTCCAGGCCGTTGCGGTTGCCGTCGATGATGCGCTGGGACAGCCGGCGGTCGACCGGCCAGTCGAGGTGCTCGTCCGCCGCGCCGGCGTCGACCTTGACGCCCTCGAAGAGTCCCAGGAGCTCCTGCAGGGGGTCGTAGCCGTCGGTCCGCCGGTCGTAGACCAAGTCGAGGCACACCTCCTTGACCCGGTCGTCGATGCGGGACAGCGGGAGGATCTTCGACGCGTGCACGATGGCCGCGTCCAGGCCGGCTTCCACGCACTCGTGCAGGTACACCGAGTTGAGCACCTGGCGGGCGGCCGGGTTGAGGCCGAAGGACACGTTGGACAGCCCCAAGATCGTCGAGACGCCCGGCAGCTCCGCCTTGATCGCCCGGATGCCCTCCAGGGTCTCGATCCCGTCCTTGCGGCTCTCCTCCATCCCCGTCGAGAGCGGCAGGGCGAGCGGGTCGAAGAGGAGGTCCTCGGGGGCGAGGCCGTAGCGCTCGACGGCGATGTCGCGGATGTTGCGGGCGGCCCGCAGTTTCCACTCCGCCGTGCGCGCCTGGCCCTCCTCGTCGATGCAGGTGCAGACGACAGCGGCGCCGAACTCGCGGGCGAGCCGGAGGAACGTGTCGAGCCGGGTGCCGGGCTCGTCGCCCTCTTCAAGGTTGACCGAGTTGAGGATGGGCCGCCCGCCGATCCACGACAGCGCGGCGCGCACGACCGGGCCCTCGGTGGAGTCGACCATGAGCGGCACGCTCGACTGAGTGCAGAAGCGGCTGGCGATCTCGGTCATGTCGGCCACGCCGTCGGCGCCCGTGTAGTCGACGCACACGTCGATGAGGTGCGAGCCCTCCTTGACCTGGTCCCGGGCCATGCCCACGCAGGTGTCCCAGTCGCCGTCCAACATGGCCTCGCGGAAGGCCCGAGAGCCGTTGGCGTTGGTGCGCTCACCGACGACCAGGAACGAGGTGTCCTGCTTGAACGGGACCGAGGTGTAGATGGAGGCCGCCGCCGGCTCGTGCTCCGGGTGGCGCGCGGCCGGGGTGACGCCCGCGCAGCGCTCGACCACTGCGGCCAGGTGGGCCGGCGTGGTGCCGCAGCAGCCGCCGATGGCGGAGACGCCGAACTCGGTCACGAAGCGGTGGAGGTGGTCGGCCAGGTCGTCGGGGGTCAGGTCGTAGTGCATGTTGCCGTCGACCACCGACGGGAGACCGGCATTGGGGACGCAGGCGATGGGGACGCGGCTGGCCCCCGACAGGTGGCGCAGCGCCTCGCTCATCTCGACCGGTCCGGTCGCGCAGTTGAGGCCGACCACGTCGACCTGCATCGAATCGAGCACGGTCAGGGCGGCGCCGATCTCCGTGCCGGGCAGCATGCGTCCGGTCAGCTCGATCGTCACCTGCGTCTGCAGCGGGACGTAGCGGTCCAGGGCCACCATGGCACGCCGTGCGCCATTGACGGCGGCCTTGATCGAGAGGAGGTCGAACTGCGTCTCAATCAGCAGCAGGTCGACGCCGCCCTCGAGCAGCCCGAGGGCCTGCTCCTCGTAGGCGTCACGGAACTCGGCGTACGAGATGTGCCCGAGCGTGGGGAACTTGGTGCCGGGGCCCATGGAGCCCGCCACCCAGCGGGGCCGCTCGGGCGTCGAGAACTCGTCCCGCACGGCACAGGCCAGCTCGGCGGCCTTGCGGGTGAGCTCGCGGGCGCGGTCGGCGAGCCCGTACTCGGCGAGGACGACCGAGGTCGACCCGAAGGTGTCCGTCTCGACGACGTCGCAGCCGACCTCGTAGAAGGAGCGGTGCACCTGGGCCACGACCTCGGGCCGGGTCTCGACGAGCCACTCGTTGCAGCCCTCGAGTTCGGGCCCGCCGAAGTCGTCCGGGCCCAGGTCGAGCAGCTGCAGGTTCGTCCCCATGGCGCCGTCGAAGATCACGACCCGCTCGCGCAGGGCCTGGAGGTACGTCGACGCGGACGGGTCGAGTCGACCGAGCAATTCGGGAGAGGGAGCTACCACCCCTTCAGGATACCGGCGACCCCCGTGGCCTCCCGAACGGGCCCAGTAGCATCCGCCGGGTGGTGCCGCGGATCTGCACCAGGAAGGGCGACGACGAGGCCCGGGACGCCATCGGCGCACCCGGGTCGATAGAGCGACCTCGCTAGTGGTCGGCGGGCGGCGGGCGGGACCGTGCTGACCGAGCCAGTGAGCGCCGACCAGGTCGGAGCGGGGGTCGCGACCGGCCGGGCCCGCCACGCGCGCCCGATCGAGCTGCCGGCGCTGGCCTCGTGGGTTCTGGCCGCCCTCGGGGTGCTCCTCCGGCTACGCGAGTACCTCTCCAACCCGTCCATATGGAGCGACGAGGCGGCGCTCGGGAGCAACATCATCAACCGGAGCTACCTCGGACTGACGCACACGCTGGCGCTGTACCAGGGAGCTCCGATCGGGTTCCTCTTCTTGGAGAAGACCGCCGACGAGGTCTTCGGCCCGCATGCATTCGCGCTTCGCCTCGCCCCGTTCCTCGCCGCGCTCGTCCTAGTGATGGTGTTCCGCTCACTGGCCATGCGGACGCTCGGCGGCTGGCCGGGCTGCGTGGCCGTTCTCCTCGTGGCGGTATCGCCGACGCTCGTCGCGTACTCGACCGAAGCCAAGCAGTACAGCGGCGACGCCATGGCAGTGGTCGTTCTGGCCTGGATGGCCGTCCGTGCCGTCGAGCTCCAGCTGAGTCGCAACTCGCTGCTGGCGTGGGCCGCTACCGCATCCGTTCTCATCTGGTTCTCGTTCCCGGCGGTGTTCGCCGCGGGCGCGACGTCGATCGTCCTCCTCGTCGTGGCCCGGCGCGACGTCAGCGCGCTGCTCCGCGTCGTCGTCTCCGGAGCGCTGTGGGTCGTCAGCTTCGGGGTCGAGTACGTCGTTTCGCTGCGCAGCCTGCACGGGAACGCCGTCCTGCTGCAGTTTTGGTCCGGCGCGCTCGCCCCGACCCACGGCAGCAAGCTGACGTGGGCGTACGACGTGACGGACGGCGCCCTCCACGACCCGCTGGGGCTGTCGGTGTTGCCGCTGGCCGTCATCTTGCTGGCGGCCGGCGCGGTGGCGCTCCTGCGGACCCGTCTCGTCATCGGCCTGTTCTGCGTGACCATGGTCGCGATCACCCTCTTCGCGGGACTCGTCCGCGAGTACCCGGTGGCCGACCGCTTGGTGCTGTACCTGGTGCCCTTCGCCGCGCTGCTCCTTGCCGGCACCATGCTCTTGACCCCGCGGGCAGGCTGGGTGGCCCTCCCGATGATCGCGGTCGTCGCGGCTTCCACGTTCAGCTCTGCCACCGCCGCGCTGGTGCATCCGTACGTGATGACGAGTGGCCGCCAAGCCCTGCAGTACGCCATTGCCCACACCGAGCCCGGCGACCTCCTGCTCATTGAGGGGTCGGCGTCGTACCTCTATGACTTCTATCACCAAGCGGCGGGCTACACCGTGGACGGCAACGTCTATCTGGTGGCGGGCGCCGCCGGTTCGCCGGCCTGCTCGCCGACGCTGGAAACAGACTTCCTCCAGCGCTACCGCAAGGTATGGATCGTCTTCGCGCCACCGGGGACGTTCGAACCGTCCTCTGCGCTGGGGCAGTACCAGCGGGCTCTCGCTGCCGCCGGCACGACTCGAGTCGTCCAGAGCTATCCGGGCAACACGGCGGTGCTCATGGTGGATCCGCACGGCCACCGCGATGGTGCATCGGATCTCCCGCCGCCCAGCTGGGAAGCAGGCGGTGTGCACGTGCACGGTTGTCTGACGTTCTTCCGGCCCTGGCCGCCCTGAGGCGTCGACCAGATGTCACCACCGGCCTCGACGCGCCCGAGCAGCAGGTGCAGCTTCGTCCCCGTGGGCCATCCAAGGTGACCGGTGCTGCACCGGTAGCATCCGCCCGATGGCGCCACGGATCTATACCAAGAGGGGCGACGACGGGACGACCGGCCTGCTCTACGGCGGCCGGGTGCCCAAGGACTCCTGGCGGATCGACCTGAATGGGGTCGTCGACGAGGCGCAGGCCGCCATCGGGGTGGCCCGGGCCGAGACGCCGGCCGGCACGGAGGTCAACGACCGTCTGATCACGCTGGCCCGCGACCTCTACGTGTTGATGGCGGAGGTGGCCACCGCCCCGGAGAACCGCCCGAAGCTTCAGGCGGGATCCAGCCTGGTGACGCCGGACATGGTGGCCTCGTTGGAGGAGGGGATCGACGACCTGCTGGCCCGCTTCGACATGCCGAGCGACTTCACCGTGCCGGGGGAGAACCGCGTTGCCGCCGCGCTCGATCTGGCCCGCACCATCGTGCGCCGGGCCGAGCGGTTGGCCGTCGCCGAACCCACTGAGGGCTCGTTGGTGGTGCCGTACTTGAACCGGCTCTCGGATCTACTCTGGGCGATGGCGCGCTGGCAGGAGGGCCCGGAGCACGTGCTCTCGAAACGATGACGCAGGCCACCGACATCGAACCAGGGCTCACGGCGCGCGACGACGCCGCGGCACCCCGGAGGGGCGCGGCACACCGGCGCCGGCGCCCGGTCAGGGTGACGCCGGAGACGGTCTCGTGGGCCGCCGCGCTGCTCGGCCTGCTCCTCCGGTTCCGCGAGTATCTGGCCAACCCATCGATCTGGAACGACGAGGCGGAGCTCGCTTCGAACATCATCAACCGGAGCTATGCCGGACTGACGCACCCGCTCGCGTCGAACCAAGGCGCCCCGATCGGTTTCCTGTTCTTGGAGAAGACCGCGGTCGAGGTGTTCGGACCGAGAGCCTTCGCTCTGCGCCTCGCGCCATTTCTGGCCGCGTTGGTCCTCGTGATCGTCTTTCGGTCTCTCGCCATGCGGACGCTCCGTGGGTGGGCCGGGTGCGTCGCGGTTCTCCTGGTCGCCGTCTCGCCGTCGCTCGTGTACTACTCGACCGACGCAAAGCAGTACAGCGGTGACGCCATGGCGGTCGTCCTTCTGGCCTGGATGGCGATCTGGGCGGTCGAACGGGAAGTGAGCAGGGGACGTGTGATTGCCTGGGGCGTGGCGAGCGGGATCCTCTTGTGGTTCTCGTTCCCGGCGGCGTTCGCAGCGGGTACCGGAACCGTCGTGCTCTTGTTCGTGGCTCGTCGCGACGTGGCGAAGCTGATTCGGGTCGCCATCGGGACGGCGATTTGGGTCGTCAGCTTCGGGATTGAGTACCTCGTGTCGTTGCGTGAACTGCACTCGAGCGGAACTTTGCTCGCGTTCTGGGCGTACGCGTTGGCGCCGACAAGTGGCAGCAAGACCGCATGGTTGTACCGGGCCGGCATCGGCGTCATCCACAATCCGCTGGGTCTCATCGTGATCCCGCTGGCTGCCGTCCTGCTGTGTGCGGGCGCGGTGGCCCTGGTTCTCCATCGTCGCCCTATCGGGATCTTCTGCATCGTGCTGGTCGGCGTGACGTTCGTCGGAGGGTTTGTGCGCGAGTACCCGGTGGCGGATCGGATGGTGCTCTTTCTCGTGCCTATCGCCGCGTTGCTGCTCGCGGGCACGATCCTGCTCTCCGCGCGGTTTGGCCTGCTCGCGATACCGCTCGTGGGTCTGGTCGCGGCCACGACGTTCAGCTCCGCCGCCGTCGCATTGGCCCGCCCGTACACAATGTCGAGCGGACGACAGGCCTTGCAGTACGCCATCGGTCACGCAGGGGCGCACGACCTCGTGCTCATCGAGGGGTCGGCCTCGAACCTCTATACCTTCTACCACCAGTCGGCGGGGCTGACCGTGAACGGCAACGTCTACCTGGTCCCGCACACGCCCGGCACGCCCGCCTGCTCCCCGACGCAGGAGACCGCCTGGCTGAGCCGGTACGACAAGGTGTGGGTCGTGTACGCGGATGCGGGAACGTACGAGCCGCCGTCTGCGCTCCAGGAATACGTGTCGGCGCTCGCCGCCGCCGGCCGGAGCACGGTCGTCGAGAGCTATCCCGGAGCCTCGGCCGTGATACGCGTCGATCCGAAAGGGAAGCGCGACGGAGCGACCTCGCTCCCCGCGCCGAGCTGGGAGGCCAGGGGCCCCACCGGGTGCCTCGACTTCTTTCCCTACAGCAGCGCCTGGCCGACCTGATCCCCAGGTATCGGGTCCTCCCCGTGATATCGGCAGGATTGGGCAAGAATGTTGCCGTGGTGGTCGACGTGGAACGGGGAGCTTCGATCGACCCTGCCCGGAATGTCGGTGAGGGCGCTCCCACCCGTCGGGAAGCGAGGACGGCACGCCACGCGGGGCAACGGGCGAAGACGCGTGCGCGGCGTGAGCTCGCTGCCGCGTGTCTCATCGTCGCTGCCGTTCCGGTCGCCCTGCTCATCTCACTGTGGCGGAACCTCACGGTTTCGTTCTGGTACAACGAGCAGTGGCGTGCCTTCTACATCTCCAAGTCGGGGGACTGGTGGTCGACACTGAAGACCGACGGTGGGCCGTTTCCCGCCGGTTGGTACTTCCTGGAGCGAGGCTCGGGATGGCTCTTCGGGAGCACCGAGCTCGCCCTGCGGATCCCGACTGCTGTCTTCCTCCCGATCACCTGTGTCCTGCTGCTGCTCCTGGCGCGGCGATGGATGTCTTTGCCCGGCGCCGTGGTCCTCGCGCTCGTGGGGGGCTTGACGGGCACCCTGGTGAACTTCGCCGTCCAGCTGTCCGAGTACCAGATCGACGCTGCGGGAGTCATCGCAGTCCTGCTGCTCTACGAGCTGGCGGCGAGCCGGGGGCGGAGCCACTGGAGGGACGTGCCGATGTGGCTCGCCTACGCCGGTATTGCGCTGGCGTGTCTGTTCAGCACCCCTGCCGTGTTCGTCGCCGGACCCGTGCTCCTGCTCGACGTGGTTCGACAGGCCAGGGACCGGTCCATGGGAGCGCGCACGGCGGCGGCGGTGGCGGCCGGTGCAATCGCCCTGGCGCACATCGAATTCTTCGTACGGCGGCAGAACGCACTGACCAGGAGCGCGTATTGGGATCCCAATTTCCTGCCGCGTCACGGCGTCCGGAACCAGATCGCCTTCGTGTGGGACGGTCTCTGGGGGTTCGTCACCGGGACGTTGACGGGCGCGGACAACCCGAAGTTCCCCGAGCTGTTGAGCCTCCGGTGGACCTGGCTGATCAGCATCCTCTTCGCCCTGCTGCTCTGCGCAGGGATTGCCACGGCGGCGAGCACGCGGAATGGACGGACCCTGTTGGTCGCCATCGGGGGTTCGCTGGGCCTGACCCTCGTCGCCTCCTACGTGCGGTATTGGCCCTTCGGCTTCGTCCGCACCAACTTCTACCTCGTCCCGCTGCTGATCCTCGTGGCCGGGATCGGCGCCGCACGGGTGATCCGCCTTCTCATGGGGTGGCTCCGCCCGTCCGATGGCGCAGCGGCGCCGGTATCGGATCGTTGGTCGGCCGCCCGCTGGGCCGCCGCTGTTGTCGCCATCACTGCGCTGGTCGCCGGAGTGGGACTCGCCGCGACGTACGAGGCCGGCTCGTACGCGCAGGTGAGGGAGTCCGCGTCGTCCCCGCGCATCGCCGCCCTGAGCTACGGGGAGTCGATCAACACGGCGGTCGCCGCGTTCAAGGAACAGGCCAAGCCGGGGGACGCTCTCGTGGTGTCCGGCTTCATGGCAATACCCGGCTGGAAGTACTACCAGGACGAGTACGACGGCCGCAGTGTGCCCCCGGCCCGCATCGACGCTGATCACTCGTACTTCACGGTTGACCACGGGTCGTCGGGCATCACGCGACTGATTGTCCGCACGGATCCTGGCCACGCCTTCCTCTACGTCCCCTATGGCACGCCCATCCCCCAGATCGAACGCGACATCGACGCCATCCATGCCGGCGGCTCCTGCCAACCGACCGGCCAGATGACGAACATCACCTACAGCGGGCTTTTCTTCCGATTCGCCTGCGCCGGGAAATAGCGCGCCGTGGCATCCGGGGTCACCATCGAGCGCGGTGCACCCGGGCCATCGGGTCGGGACGCCGGCGGCCCAGCGACGGAGAGGGACGATCGTGTCCGTCCGGCGTCCCCAGGGCCACCGCACAGAAGAGCCGCCATCCGCTGGGCACCCCCAACCGTGATGCCAGCTCGGCCTCGCCCCTGAACGTCCCGAGGACGCAGGCACCCAGGCCGGTGTCGACCGCGCCGAGGAGGACCGACATGACGCCGAAGGCGGCGTCGCCGTACCAGTAGGGGATCGGCCACTCCTCGACCCCATCGCCCAGACCGGACGCAGCCTTGTCGGGCTCGGCATAGCGCGAGACGTACGCGCCCGGCGACGCGTAGGCCAGGAGCACGACGGGGGCCCGTGCAAGTCCGGCCATGCGGTCGCTGTTCCGGGCGCGCCATTCCTCGTCCGTGGTGGCGTGGAAGTACTGCGCCGTCTGCTCGGGGCCTTCGAGGACGACCCAGGCGGTGCCACCTGTGTTGCCGGCCGTGGGGGAGCGGAGCGCGTCGAGCAGGATCCAGTCGAGGGCGGCGGGGTCGACCGGGTCGGTGCTGAAGCTCCGTACCATGGCCCGGCGCCGGATGACCTCGTGGAGCTCCATGAGCCGGCAGTCTGGCATTCGGGGTGCTGGAAGGACCCGCTCCATGGACTCTCCCGGGAATGTTGACCCCGTTGGTAGTGTTTTACAGTGCGAGGCCAGCCGTCTGAACGGGCTGGTGCGACCCGGAGGTTCGAGAGTGGCAACTCCCCGAGATCTGCTGAAAGAGGCCAAGGAGTCCATCCGCGAGGTGGACCAGGCTGACGCGCAGTCCCTGCTGGACGGGGGCGGCGTCACGTTCCTCGACGTCCGGGAGCCCGACGAGTACGAGCAGGGCGCCATCCCCAACGCCGTCCACCTGCCCCGCGGCCATCTCGAGTTCCAGGTCGAGGGCAAGCTCCCCGACAAGTCGGCGCCGATCGTCGTCTACTGCGCCGGTGGGGTGCGCTCGGCCTTCGCCGCCAAGACGATGGGCGACCTCGGCTACACCGACGTCCAGTCGATGATCGGCGGGTTCAACAAATGGAAGGACGACGACCGTCCCTGGGCAGCGCCGCAGACGCTGACCCCCGCCCAACGCAACCGCTACCAGCGCCACGTCCTGCTGCCCGAGGTGGGCGAGGAGGGCCAACTGAAGCTGCTCGGGTCCAAGGTCCTCCTGCTGGGTGCCGGCGGCCTCGGGTCACCCGCCGCCCTGTACCTCGCCGCGGCCGGGGTGGGGACACTCGGCATCATCGACATGGACGTCGTCGACGAGTCCAACCTGCAGCGCCAGATCCTGCACAACATGGACCGGGTGGGAGACCGCAAGGTCGACTCGGCCAAGAAGACGCTGACGGCGCTGAACCCGGACGTGAACGTCGTCACCTACGACGTGCGCCTCGGGGCCGACAACATCCTCGACATCATCGACGGCTACGACGCCATCGTCGACGGGACCGACAATTTCCCGACCCGCTACCTCGTCAACGACGCCTCGCTGCTCAAGCGGATCCCCGTCATTCACGGGTCTATCTTCCGCTTCGAGGGACAGGTCACGGTCTTCGACCCGTACAACGGGCCGTGCTACCGCTGCCTGATCCCGGAGCCGCCGCCGGCCGAGCTGGCGCCGTCGTGCTCCGAGGCCGGCGTCCTGGGCGTGCTACCCGGCATCATCGGCTCCATTCAGGCGATCGAGACCATCAAGGTGCTCCTGGGCCTGGGCGACCCCCTCATCGGTAGGCTCCTCGCCTACGACGCGCTGGAAGAGTCGTTCCGGACGTTCAAGGTGCGCCGGGACCCGGCGTGCCCGGCCTGCGGGCCCGACGCCGGCGAGATCGTCATTGCCGAGTACGACGACCTCTGCATGCCGCACGCGCACTGAACCACGGGTTCCGGCTGGACACCCGCACCGGTCAGGTGCTCCAGATCCTCACGCCGCCCGTGTTCTTCGGCCGCCCGTAGGCGGAGTTGAAGAGCCGCGTGGCGCATGTGGCGCCGGGGGCAGAGATCGCGACAGCGACCATTGACGCATGCAACCCCCGGACCTCCGAGCGGATGGTCGACGGCGCGAGACCTATTTTTTCACCCATTGCGCACTGGGCAAAGACCATCTGGAAGAGGGACGGATCACTGACGAACGTCGCCTTCCCGGCCCGATTCCTGAAAACGGCGTATCCCCCGGGCATCCGGAAGGTGACGTCCGCCATGCCCTGCCAGACCATCGACGATGCATCGACCGAACTCGCCATGGGGTACACGACCACCGTCGTGCCGAGCGGTATGGACCGGGCGGTGGTGGTGAACCACGCAGGGACATTGGCTGGACCTGACGCATACGGCCACGCCGGGATGAGCGGGATCAGGGCGCAGATGACGACGAGCGCACTCGCCGCAGTGGCTCTGAGCCGATCGCCGGGCTGATCCCAGGCGGCCAGCTCGACATAGAGCGCGTCGATGGTGACCACAAAGAGGAGCGCGGCGAAAAGCCAGAAGAATTCGACATAGCGGGACGCTGCGCTGCCGTCGAGGAGGGGGAGATGGGCCAGCACGATGAAGGGCAGCGGGAACCAGGTTCTGTGGCCGTCGACATGCAGGTACGAGCCCATGGACAGCAGCATCCCGGCAACGGCCATCACCACGGCGAATTGCACCAACCGCCTCCGCCGGAGCGCGATCGCTCCGACGATCAACGTGGCCAGCAGCGGGATCCCCACGTATGAACCGTTCTCGATCGGGGCGTCAAAGATGATGCGCCAGCTCGCGGTGCGCTCAGCCACGAGCGAGTCGCCCAACGCCCCGTGCCCGAACGTGTAGCGCTGGACCAGCGTGGGGACGACGAATCCGACCGGGTCGGTCGACAGTCCAGCGATCGTGGTGGCGCTTTGCTCAGGCCCGTTGATGTGCTGCGAACCGGCGAGAGCGGTCCAAATGCCGAAGCCACCGACGATCGCAAGGACCGCGACGGCGCACCCACCCATTCTGGCGAGCTGCGGAACCTCCACTGCTGGCCGGCGGACCAGCCAGTAGACGCCCCCTACGATGCCGGCGATCGCGGTCATCACGACCATTGAGGCGAAAACTTCCTCGGAGATGTACAACTCTGCGGCGAAGCAGACGCCGACAAGGAGGCCGGTCAGCCAGGGGGGGTCTTCTTTTGTCCGGAAGAACCTGTCCAAGAAGAGAACGACGAGTGGCGCGATGACGCCGACGACGAGGAAGAGGTGCGCAGAACCCTCCGCCGTCGCAAACGGCGAAAAGCCGTAGAGCAGGCCTCCCGCGAAGGCAGCCGGGCGCCACCGGATGAATCTTCGAGCCATCACGTAGAAGGCCATCGCCGAACCAGCGAACGCCAGGTTCAACAGGATGTTGTAGGTGGCGATCGGACCCAACAGGAAGGTGATCGGTGCGCCCAGCACGCCCAACAGGGGCATGGCCGTGTTGTCCATCAAGTTGACGCCTGTCGGCGCGTTCAGGAAATTGCCGAGAAGCGGATTGTGACCGTGCACGATCGCCCACGGCGTCTGGGCGAGGTACCAAATCTCTTCTTGTACGTCAGAAGCGCCGGCTGTCTGGATCGTGTGGGTGATCCCGTGGATCCAGACACCCGAATTGGCCAGCAAGGAGAGAGCGAGATAGACGAGCGCAACGAGCACCGTGAACCATCGGCTGTCGCTGAAGCGTGAGCGGAGCGGTTCGACTGCCCGCCGCTGGTGTTGCGCCCGTCGCGGGCGGTCAATCACCGGCGGCGCTGCCGTCGCACTCACATCTGTGGTCCCCGAGACGGTCAAGGTCAGCCGTCGATCACGTCTTGTCGGAGGTCGCAGCCCTCGTCGAGACAACGGTAAACATGAGTCCGGGCCTCGGAGGTCCGTCGGCAACGTAGGACTGCTCGTGGAAGGTCACGGTGCTCTCGTCGAACCCCAGGACCTCGGCGAATCGGACGAAGACCTGCGGACTGAATTTGAACCAGACGTGCGGGGCCGGGTAGTCCTTGGTCGAGAACCACTCCATGTACGCCTTGTCGCTCGGAATGTCCTCGTGATGGACATCGGTGATGATCAGATTGTCCGCGAGCCGCGCGCACTGCTCGACAACTCGCAGAGGGTCTCGGACGTGCAGCAGCACAGCGGCGATCACGGCATAGTCGAAGTGCCCGAGGGCGTCAGGCAGCGCGTAGATGTCTCCGTAGTAAACCTTCGCCTTGCTTCCGACGCGCTCGTGCGCGAACCAGTAGCCATTGCGTATCTGGTCAACGCTGCTGCGGATGAGGCGTTCCCATGCTGCCGTATCGATCGACACGTCGGGAACGATGTCCCAGGGATGATCGACCGGGAGCTCGACCGACACCACCTCCGCCCCTTGGGCCTCCATGTAGAAGGTCAGATACCCCGATGCCGGTCCGATCTCCAGGACTCGCTTGCCAGCCAGGTCGACACCCCCCAGGTAACCCGGAGTGTCGCCGCGGAGATCCCACTGCGTGCCCGTTGGCACGCCGTACCCGGGAATATCCATCACGTGGTAGAAGTGGCAGCTGGCGACGTCCGTGATCTTGCGGGGGGTGGCGTAGGGGCTTTCGTCGCTGTCCATCCGGCGGAAGCTACCAGTTCCCCTCCAGCTCTCCGGGCCACGGCCAGGCGCCACCCAGCACGAACGGCGAGCGCCGCGGCCCGGCGCGAGCTGGGCCCTGCGTCGACCCAGCAAGCGGACGGGACGACCAGCTAAACAAGGGTCATGACAAAGACGGCGGTTGCGGCCAACACCCTCCACGTCAGTGGCGTCGACCTGGCGTGGTCCGAACGGGGAAGCAGTCCCGGGGGGACGCCGGCGCTCGTGCTCTGCCATGGCTTCACCGGCTCTTCGCACGACTTCGCGCTCGAGGTCGACTCGCTGGCCTCCGACCGGCGTGTGGTGACGCTCGACCAGCGGGGGCACGGCCACTCGACGAAGACGGGCCACCTGAAGGGCTACACGATCGAACAACTCGTGACGGACCTCACGTCGTTCCTCGAGACCGTGGGGAGCGGCCCGGTCGACCTGCTGGGCCATTCCATGGGCGGCCGGGTCGTCATGGGGGTCGTGCTCGCCCGGCCCGATCTCGTTCGCTCGCTGATCCTCATGGATACCAGCGCCTGGTCCTTCCTCCCGTCCGACAAGGAGACCCGCCAGCTCGTTCACGGCTACATCAACGCGTTCGACCCGGCCGGCGGCATGCCCGCCAGCCTCAGTCTGGGCGGTCCCGAGGATGTCCTCATCGAGGCGCGCACGCCGGCCGACTGGCGGGCGGCGAAGGACGCCATCTTCGCCGGAATGGATGCGTACGCGGTAAAGGGACTCGGAAGCGAGCTGATGGGTGACGCCGCGGACGGGGATGGCTCGCTGCGCAACAACCTCCCATCCATCACCTGTCCGACCACGGTCATCGTGGGCGAGCACGACCGTCCGTTGGTCGAACAGGCTCCGGAGCTGGCGGCCGAGGTGGCCCGGGGCCGGCTCACCGTCATTCCGGGCGGGTACCACTCGCCGCAGCTGACGCACCCCACGCAGTGGCGGGCTGCGGTCGAGGCCCATCTGGCCTGGGCCGGCGAGTCGGGAGCGGCCCAGTGAGCGACACCTCGCCCCCGCAGGCGGGAGACCGCATCGAGCTCGCCGGTACGGACGTGGCCATCCCGCCCCTCGGTGTGGGGACGTGGGCCTGGGGCGACAAGGGCACCTGGGGCATGGGGGGCTACGACCAGTCACTGACCGAAGGCACCATCCGCGAGGCGTGGGAGGCGAGCATCGAGGCGGGTGTCGTCCTCTTCGACACCGCCGAGGTCTACGGCGGCGGTGAGAGCGAGCGCATCATCGGGCGCCTCCTCGCCGCCGATCCAAGTGTGCGCAACCGCGTCGTCATCGCCACCAAGTTCATGCCGAGCCCCTGGAAGCTGAACGTGCGCGCCGCGCTGCTGGCCGCAGCCCGCAAGTCGCGTGAGCGGTTGGGCACGGACGTCATCGACCTCTACCAGATTCACGGGCCGGTCTCGCTGCGCTCCCACGACGCGCTGGCCGAGGCTCTGGCGACGGCGCACGCCGAAGGCATCGTGCGCGCCGTCGGCGTCTCCAACTACTCGGTCAAGGAGACCCGTGCGATGGACGCCGCCCTGCGGAAGCGGAACCTCCGGCTGGCCAGCAACCAGATCGAGTTCTCGCTGCTGCGCGCCATGCCGCTGCGCGTCGGCCTCATCGACGCCTGCCGTGAGCTCGGCGTCGTGCCGTTGGCCTACTCACCGATCGGGCAGGGTCGACTGACCGGCAAGTACTCGGCGGCGAACCCGCCTCCGAAGGGCCGCTCGTTCTCGGCTCACCCCATGGCCGAGGTGGACGCCGTGGTCGCCCTGTTGCGCCGAATCGGCGAGAGCCACGGCGACCGCACCCCGAGCCAGGTGGCGTTGGCCTGGCTCATCGCCCACGGTGCCGTGCCCATCCCCGGGGCCAAGAACCGGGACCAGGCCCAGCAGAACGCGGGCGCCCTCGGGTGGCGCCTGACCAGCGACGAGCTGAGCCAGCTCGATTCGGCCGCGCTCTACGGGAAGCGGGGGATCGCCCAGCGCGTCTGGCAGCACGGCTGACACGGGCGGTACCGTCTTGGGGTGATCGCCGCGCTTGCCGACGCGGGACTCGCACCCTTGCGGGGCTCGCAGCTCTTCGCCACCCAGTTCGACTTCGTCCCGGTGGCAATGATCGTGGCCGCCCTCGTCCTCTACCTGTGGGGGGTCCGGCGCAACAACGCCCTCCACCCTCGACATCCCTGGTCGGTCGGCAAGACGGTGGCGTGGGTCGGTGCGCTCTTCTCCACCGGTGTGGCCGTGTGCAGCTTCGTCGGCGTCTACGACGGCGAGCTGTTCTGGGACCACATGGTTCAGCACCTGATCCTGATCATGGTGGCCGCCCCGCTCTTCGCCGTCGCCTCCCCCCTGCGGCTGGCCCTTTGTTCCACCTCCGGCACCGCGCACCTGGTCGTCACCGAGGCCCTGCGTTCCCGCGTGGCCAAGTTCTTCGGAAACCCGATCGTGGCGTTCATTCTGTACGCCGTCGTGATCCCGGTGAGCCACCTCACTGTCTGGTACAACTACACGCTGACGCAGGAGAGCGTGCACAACGCGGAGCACCTCGCCTTCCTCCTCGTGGGCTACCTGTTCTGGCGGCAGATCTTCGGCAATGACCCCAACTCGTCACGGCTCCACCCCGCGCTGCAGTTCTTCTACCTCTTCATGGCCATCCCGATCGACACCTTCACCGGACTGTCCCTGGCCGGCGCGACCCACGAGATGTTCCCCGCCTACTTCGCCACCCACCGGACGTGGGGCCCGTCCTACGTCGTCGACCTCCACGTGGGCGGGTCGATCATGTGGGTGGTGGGCGACACGCTGATGCTCTGGCCCATGATCCCCGTCGCGCTGCGCTGGATGCACATGGAGGAGCGCAAGGCGGTGCGCATCGACGCCGAACTCGACGCGCAGGCGCTGTCAGAAGCCGCCGCCGCTGGTCCCGCGCCCGATCATCCACCCAAGTCCATCAGCTCCACCCGCACCCCGTCGGGGTCGGTGCAGTAGACGAACTCGAGGGCCGTTCCGCCGAGGTCGATAGTCGTCCTGGTCGACTCCACCACGGCGCCTCCGAGCTCCACGATCCGGGCCGCTGTCGCCGCAACGTCGCGCACCCGGAAGGAGAGATGTGTCAGACCCAGCTGGTTGACCGGTCGTCGCTCGCGTGCACCAAAGGGCGCCGGCTCCTCGAAGGCCAGGAGCTCAATGGCGGTCGGGCCCCGCCGGATGAACTGCGACGTCACGGCCACTTCGGGGAACTCCATGAGGCGGGCGAACTCGGAGCCGATGGCGTGCGACTCGGCCTTCTCGAAGCCGAGCGCGTCGCAGTAGAAGCGCAGCGACACCTCGAGGTCGCTGACACAGATGCCGAAGTGTGAGAAAACGGGGTCGGGGGAGTCGTCCACGCCTCGTAGTCTGCCCCGTGACACGGAGATCAGCTCGCCTTCGAGTGAGCTGATCGCGCCCCATTAGGCTCGTCGCCGTGACACCGGAGAAGAAGGACCCCCAGGGCAGCCCCGAGCGCCACACCGACTCAGGCATCACCATCGAGCCCGTCTACCGGCAGGCGGACCTCGAAGGCTGGGATCCGACCACGCAGCTCGGGGAGCCGGGGGTGTTCCCGTACACCCGCGGCGTGCACGCGCAGATGTACCGCTCGAAGCTGTGGACCATGCGCCAGTACGCCGGCTTCGGCTCGGCGGAGCAGACCAACCAGCGCTTCAAGTTCCTCCTCGAGGCCGGTCAGACCGGGCTCTCGTGCGCCTTCGATCTGCCGACCCAGATGGGCTACGACTCCGATCACCCGCGGGCCGAGGGCGAGGTGGGCAAGGTGGGCGTGGCCATCGACTCGCTGGCCGACATGCGACTGCTCATGGCCGATCTCCCGATGGACAAGGTCACGACGTCCATGACGATCAATGCGACCGGCGCCATCCTGCTGCTTCTGTACCAATTGGTGGCCGAGGAGCAAGGGGTGCCGAGCGAGAAGATCCGCGGCACCATCCAGAACGACATCTTGAAGGAGTACATCGCCCGGGGGACCTACATCTACCCGCCGCGTCCTTCCATGCGCCTCATCGTGGACACCTTCTCCTACTGCGCGGCCAACCTCCCCAGCTGGAACACCATCTCCATTTCGGGGTACCACATCCGTGAGGCCGGTTCGACGGCGGTGCAGGAGATCGCCTTCACCCTGGCCAACGGGATCGCCTACGTCGAAGCGGCCATCGCGGCCGGCATGGACGTCGACTCGTTCGCTCCCCGCCTGTCGTTCTTCTGGAACGCGCACAACAATCTCTTCGAGGAGGTGGCCAAGTACCGGGCGGCGCGGCGCATGTGGGCCCGCATCATGACCGAGCGATTCGGAGCCAAGGACGAGCGCTCAAAGATGTTGCGCTTCCATACTCAGACCGGCGGGTCGACGCTGACCGCCCAGCAACCCGAGAACAACATCGTGCGGGTCACGGTACAGAGCCTGGCCGCCGCACTCGGGGGCACCCAGAGCCTGCATACGAACGGCTTCGACGAGGCCCTCGGCCTCCCGACCACGCGGGCCGCCAAGATCGCCCTGCGTACCCAGCAAATCGTCGGGTTCGAGTCAGGCGTGGCGGATACGGTCGACCCCCTGGCCGGCTCGTATTTCGTGGAGGCGCTGACGGACGAGGTCGAGCGGGCGGCGAACGCGTATCTGGAACGCATCGAGCAGCTCGGTGGCGCGGTGGCCGCCATTGAGGCCCGGTTCATGCAGGAGGAGATCGAGGCCGCGGCCTACAGCTTTGCCAAGTCGGTCGACGACGGCGAGAAGGTCGTCGTCGGGGTCAACCGCTTCACCGACGCAGAGGGCGAGTCCGCCGAGGTCTTCCCGATTGACGTGAAGCTCCAGCAGATCCAGATCGATCGCACCCGTTCGGTGCGGGCCGAGCGCGACCAGGCCGCGGTGGACCGGGCCCTGGCCGACGTCGCGGAGACGGCCAAGGGGGACGGCAACCTGCTCGTCCCGATGAAGGCCGCACTGCAGCAGATGGCCACGCTGGGCGAAGTGTCCGACGTCCTGCGGGCCGAGTTCGGCATCTACCAACCTGGAGGCTGAGCGGTGGCGGGGGAGGGGCCCACGCGGTTCTGGCCCCTGTTCGACCTCGTCGTCCGCACGCCCCGTCTGGAGCTGCGGCTCCCTCGCGAGGAGGAGTTCGCCGCCATCATCGAGCTCGTGGACCGGGGGATCCACGAGCCGGGGGCGATGCCGTTCTTCCTCCCCTGGACCGAGGTCGAACCGTCGCAGCGCGCCCGCGATTCGGCCCAGTGGTGGTGGCGGCACCGGGCGGAGTGGTCGGCCGACAAGTGGACCTTCACCGGCGTCGCCTTCGTGGACGGCAAGCCCGTCGGCGCGCAGGATCTCGAGGCCACCCATTTCCGTGCCGTGCGGTCCGTCGAGACGGGATCGTGGCTCGGCCGGGCGCATCAGGGCCAAGGCCTCGGGCGGGAGATGCGGGAGGCGGTCCTGCACCTTGCGTTCGCAGGTCTCGGCGCGGAAGAAGCGCTGAGCGGCGCCTTCGAGGACAATGCCGCCTCGTTGGCGACCTCGCGCGCGGTCGGCTACTCGGCAAACGGAGAGGCGAGAGGGCGCCGCCGCGACGGCTCGGGGCGCACGATCCGCTTCCGCATGGGACGGGACACCTGGGAACGGCTTCGGCGGGACGACATCGAGATCGACGGGCTCGAGGGCTGCCTCGACATGTTCGTGGGTCCGCTCGGCTGAGCGGACCCGATGGTGCGGCATCGCCGGCCTCAGCCGCCCGGCGATGCTCCCCGGCGTGGCCTCCGGCCGAGTCCGGAGAACTTGCCGAGGAACCAGTAGGCCCGACGCTGCCGGACCGCGCTGCGCCGGAACGGATCGTCCGGCTCCAGGTGTTCGACGGCACCTGCCACGACCTGATCGAACATCACGGAGGCTTCCTTCGGCCGCTTGAGCGCCACCAGCTCCGTGGCGATGGCCCACTTCTGGTAGAGGATCGTTCGCTGGTCTCCTCCCTGTCGCTCCAGACCGCCGAGTGCCCCGGTGAACAGGTCCAGTGCCATCTCGTGATTGCCGAGGTGTCGCTGCGTCTGGGCCAGGTCGATCATGGCCCTGAAGGTGTCGACGTGGTCCGGGCCGAGCGTTCGCCTGGTCGAGTCGAGGACACGGACCCGCAGGGGGAATTCGTCGCCGGAGCGGCGGAGCTTGCGCAAGGTGATTGCCAGGTTGGTGGCCGTCTGCACGGACAGTTCGCTGTCGGGCCCGTTCTCCCGGTCGGAGGCGTCGAGGACACGCTCCCACTCCCGGCGTGCCGCCTCCTGCTCGCCGAGCCGGTCGAGGACGATGGCCAGGTTGAACCTGGTCCACATCGCCCGACGCTCGTCGACCTCAGCCGTTCGATGCTGCAGGGACAGAGACGCTGCCAGCACCTGCTCCGCCTCACGGAGCCGGCCGGCGTCGCGCAGGGTCCGGCCGAGCTGCAGCATGGCGTCGAACGTCGCCGGATCTGACTCCCCGTAGAGCTCCTTCCGGGCGTCCAGGAGAATCCGCGCCTCCTCTACTTCGCGCGACGGGTGGTCGACCATTGCTGCTCAGGCAGTGACGACCGCCGCGAAGTGCTCCACCACCGGGAAGGGGTCGTAGAAGTGATGCAGGGCGGCACGCCATTCCTGGTAGGCCGCGGAGCCGCGGAAGCCCTCGGTGTGATCCTCCAGCCGCTCCCACTCCACGAGGAGAAGGAAGCACCCTGGCCGTTCTACACCGCGCTCGACGCGCAACGAGACGAAGCCCGGGCTCGCCCCGATCAGCGCTTTCGCCTTGTCCATTGCCGCGAGAAAGGCTTCTTCTTGCCCGGGGACGACCTCGAGCAGCGCGTGCTCCGTGATCACCTGTGCAGCAACCGCTCGCGCAACGCCGGATCCGCGGCGGCGTCGATGGCCGTCCACGCCAGGGCGACCGCGCCGTCGCGGACGGCGGCGTCCGCCGACGGTGTGATGCAGGCCGCGGCGAACTCGGGCTGGTGGTTCACGGCGCCGTGGGCCTCTATCCCGATGAGCGGGTGGATGGTGGGCACGACCAGCGAGACGTTGGCCATGTCCGTCGAGAGCATTGGCAGCGGCCTCCCGTCGTCGTCGGCATCGAAGCGACGGCCCAGCGCCTCCGCATTGGCGCGGTAGGCCTGCAGGAGGCCGGGATCGGCTTCCATGTGCGAGTACACGGGCGACAGCTCCTCGTACTCGAGGGCGCAGCCGGTGGCGAGGGCGCCCGCCTCGAAGCACGCGTCGACCCGGGGTCGCAGCGCGGCCAGCCCGGCGGCCGTGGGCGAGCGGACCATGTACCGGGCGGTGATGGCGGCGGGGATGATGTTGGCCGCGGACGAGCTCTTGGTGACGACGCCGTGCACCAGGTCGCCCGGGCGCAGCTGTTGGCGCAGCAGGCCGATGGCCACCTGGGCGATGGTCAGGGCGTCCTGCGCGTTCACGCCCTCCCACGGCGCTGCGGCCGCATGTGCCTCGTGCCCGACGAAGTGGACGTCGTAGTGGGCGACCGCGAGGCAGTTCCCGGTGAGCCATTCCGCCGACCAGGGGTGCACCATCATGGCGGCGTGGACGCCGGCGAAAGCGCCGCGCTCGAGCATGAGTACCTTGCCGCCTCCGCCCTCCTCGGCCGGCGTGCCGAGGACGCGGACGGTGAGCCCGAGGTCGTCTGCCACCGCGGCGAGGGCGATTCCGGCCCCGACGGCGGTCGCGGCGATGATGTTGTGGCCGCACGCGTGGCCGATCCCGGGCAATGCGTCGTACTCTGCGCAGACAGCCACGACGAGTTCACCGTCACCGGCCCGGGACTCGAGTGCCGTCGGCAGGTCGTACACGCCCTCGTCCACCTCGAGCCCTCCGGCGCGCAGTGTCTCGGCGACGGCGCGCGCCGAGGTCGTCTCGCCGAAACACAGTTCCGGCGTCGCATGGACCGAATGGCTCAGCGAGACGAGCTGGTCCAGGTGCCGGTCGACGACCGCGGCGGCTGCGTCCTTGGCCGACGACACGGCGACCACTATTCGATGACCGCCACGACGTCGCCGGCGCCGACGGAATCCCCCGCGCTGACCCTGATCTCCTTGATCACGCCGTCTTTCTCCGCCGCCACGGCGTTCTCCATCTTCATCGCCTCGAGGAGGCAGATCGACTGGCCGACCTCCACGACGTCGCCCACCGCGACGAGGACCTTGACGATCGTGCCCTGCATGGGGACGGTCACCTGCCCCGAACCGCTGCCGGCCACCGCTGACGCGGCAGCCCGCTTGGGCCGGCTGGCCCGACCGGGCACAGCCGTCGTGCCCAGGTCGGGCACCCAGAGGCGCACGGAGAAGCGCCGCCCGTCGACCTCGGCGGTCACGTCGCGCTGCACCGTGGGCACCTCGTCTGCGGTCGGCGGCGGGGCGGGCGCGCCCGCCGGTTCGGCCACCAGACCGCTCAGGTCGAGCGCGTCCTCGACCCACTTGGTCGAGTGCGTGGCTGCGACGAAGTCCGGGTGACCGAGGATCACCACGTCGGCCGGCAGCGTGGTGGCCACCCCGGTGACGCGGGTCTCGCCGATGGCGCGCAGCATGCGCCGCCGGGCGCTCTCGCGGTCAGGGGCCCAGACGATCATCTTCGCGATCAGGTTGTCGTAGTACTGCGAGACCGTGTCGCCGGTCTCGTAGCCGGCATCGAGGCGGACACCCGGGCCCGAGGCCGGGTGGAACGAGGTCAGGGTGCCCGGTGAGGGCGAGAAGCGCCCGCCGCTGGGGTCCTCCGCGTTGATGCGGACCTCGATGGCGTGCCCGTTCCGCGCGACGTCCTCCTGGGTGAAGTCGAGCGGTTCGCCCGACGCGATGCGGATCTGCCAGGCGACGAGGTCCAACCCGGTCACCAGCTCGGTGACGGGGTGCTCCACCTGCAGGCGGGTGTTCATCTCGAGGAAGTAGAACGCACCGTCCTGGTACAGGAACTCGACGGTGCCCGCGTTGGTGTAGCCGCAGGCCTCCGAGACCTTGACCGCGGCGGCGCCCATGGCTTGCCGGACCTCGTCGGGGAAGTCGGGGGCCGGGCTCTCCTCGATCAGCTTCTGGTGCCGGCGCTGAGCGGAGCAGTCGCGTTCGCCCAGCCACAGCGTGTTGCCGTGCTGATCGGCCAGCACCTGCATCTCGACGTGCCTCGGCCATTCGAGGTAGCGCTCGAGGTAGATCTCGGGACGGCCGAAGTAGGCCTGGGCCTCCCGGGCCGCCGACTCCATCGCCTCTGCCGCCTCGCCCGCCGCGGCGACGACCTTCATGCCGCGCCCGCCACCGCCGTAGGCAGCCTTGATGGCCACCGGCCAGCCGTGCTCGTCGCCGAAGGCGACCACCTCCTCGGGTGCGGTCAGGGGTTCGGATCGTCCGGGGACGCCCGCCACGCCCGCTTTCTCCGCGGCCAGACGTGAGCTGATCTTGTCGCCCATGACCTCGATCGCCTCGGGAGGTGGACCGATGAACGTGACGCCGCGCTCGGTGATGGCGCGGGCGAAGTCCGTGTTCTCCGAGAAGAAGCCGTAACCGGGGTGGACCCCGTCGGCACCGCTCTCCTCGATGGCGTGGAGGATCGCCTCGGTGTTGAGGTAGCTCTCGGCCGCCGTCTCGCCACCGAGGGCGTAGGCCTCGTCGGCCATGCGGACGTGCAGGGCGTCGCGATCGAGGTTGGAGTACACCGCCACCGTGGCGATGCCGAGCTCACGGCACGTTCGGATCACCCGGACGGCGATTTCGCCGCGATTTGCAATGAGAACCTTCTGGAGCACGCTGGCTTTTCCTCCCTGAGGCGGACCTTCACAATTGCACGCGCCCTATGGTGTCTGCCATGTGGGCTGGCGAGTGGGACATCCACTGGCTCGACGAAGTCGGCTCCACCAACACGTATGTGCGTGATCGGGCCCGTCAGGGAGCGCCCGAGGGCCTCGTCGCCGTGGCCGACCACCAGACGGCCGGCCGGGGGCGCCTCGACCGCCGCTGGGAGTCTCCGCCGGGAGCGAATCTGCTGGCCTCGGTCCTCCTCCGCCCGGCCAGCAGCGGTGGCGACGTGCACCTGTGCGCGGGGGCCGTCGCGTTGGCCGGGGCCGACGCGTGCCGGGTGGTGGCCGGGGTGGAACCCGTGCTCAAGTGGCCCAACGACCTGCTGCTCGACGGCGCCAAGCTGGCCGGGGTCCTGGCCGAGGCCGAATTCGCCGGACCTTCCCTGACCGCCGTCGTCGTCGGCATCGGCATCAACGTGGCCTGGCCTGGTCCAGCCGGAGCCGGGGGCACCTGCCTGGACGACGTGGGCAGGTCGGCGCAGCCGGTGGACCGCCGGGTCCTCCTCGACCACCTGTTGGGCGCGCTGGGCCCGCGGCTGGCGCTGCTCGGCGAGGCGGACGGGCAGGCGATTCTGGCCGATGAGGTCCGCCGCCGTTGCGCCACGCTCGGCCAGGAGGTGCGGGTGATCCTGGCCGGGGAGGAGCTGACGGGGCGGGCCACCGCCATCGACGACGCCGGTCACCTGGTGGTGGAGACGGTGGCGGGACCGCGGACCGTGAGCGCCGGCGACCTGGTGCACCTGCGCACCGACCGCGGCAAAGGAGGGGTTGGGGGCCTGGGCTAATATCGGGCCCACTATGCGCCTTCTCGTGACGGGAGGTGCCGGTTTCATCGGGTCCAACTTCGCTCGCTACTGGGTCGAACAGCACCCCGAGGACCACGTGGTCGTCTACGACGTCCTCACCTACGCCGGCAACCGACCCAGCCTGTCCGACATCGAGGACCGGATCGTCTTCGTCCAGGGTGACATCTGCGACCCGCTGTTCGCCGAGAAGTCGCTGCGGGACGAGGAGATCGACACGGTGGTCCACTTTGCCGCCGAGTCGCACAACTCGCTGGCCGTCCTGAACCCCGGCCTGTTCTTCCGCACCAACGTCCTCGGGACGCAGTCCATGCTCGAGGCGGCACGCCAGGCCGGGGTGGCGCGCTTCCATCACGTGTCGACCTGCGAGGTCTACGGGGACCTGCCGCTCGACGCCGAAGAGGCCTTCCACGAGGACTCGCCCTACCGGCCCCGCACCCCGTACAACGCGTCGAAGGCCGGAGCCGACCACGCGGTGCGGGCCTACGCCGAGACCTACGAGCTGCCCATCACGATCACCAACTGCGCGAACAACTACGGCCCGTACCAGTTCCCCGAGAAGCTGATCCCGCACTTCTGCGCGCTGGCGCTCGACGACGAGGCGCTCACGCTCTACGCCAGCACGGAGAACCGCCGCGAGTGGCTGCACGTGTACGACCACTGCACCGCGATCGACGCGGTGCTCGCCCGGGGGCGGGTGGGTGAGACGTACCACGTGGGCAGCGGCGTGGAGGCC